>NZ_RBLJ01000008.1 GCF_003634575.1 Photorhabdus asymbiotica | reverse complement strand
GTTCGATGTTGCCGGGATTGTTGTTGCGGATACCTCTTGGAGTTGCCATCCTTGCCTCTCTTTGTCAGTTTCCAGATTTCATTTTCATGCCCTTGGCGGCTAGTCCTGAACCACCATAATCTGTCTCAAATCATAGATCTGCCACATCTATGACAATAATTGATATAGGGTTTTTATAACATGATGCATGCGACTCGCATAACTTATGAATTTTGAATATGCCATAAAATAATTTCAAACAGATTTCCGACTCGGCGGTAGAAATGATTACGAACTTCTCCATCATGATTATGAATAGAGACTTCTATATTCCCACTAAGCACAACGAAGGCATATTTTTTACCCGCAGGAATCTTATAACTCCAACTTTCAACGTAACCGATATTGAATACATCAACAATTTTCATAATTGCCCAATTGGAATTGTAAACCTCAATATTTTGATCATTTCGAATACTGAGACCCATATTAGATTTATACCAATTGTTAGGTTTATCACTAAAGGCATAAATTTTAGCATTAACCTTTGCTGCGTGTATTGGCTGTATCATTGAGTCAGCACTTATCTGTGCCCAATTATCACAATCAATCGCAATGATGGTGCTGGTATTTGCAGAAATTAGGGGTAATTTTGTAATACGTCCTGAATCAACGTCGGCAGAATCATAAACGACTCCCCCTGTTCCCTGTACTGAAAAGACATCAGCAAGACATATATTTTGGTGAGTACCGTCAATCTGAAAGATGCCGTGATCGCCTGTTAATTGAAATCCATGATTAACCATTATCTGACTCCATAATAAATAATAAACGGTTCTTGGCTTATCATATCTGGGATGAAAATGTCAGCATGAATGTTAGAACCACTAATAGTTATTGACGCATAACTTGCTTCACTCCAAAAAAAATTAGGATTAATCCAATAGAACAACTCGCCATAAGGCTCCAATTCTGGGTGAGAAAATGTGTGTTTAAAACGAGAATTAACTTTTGCGCTGTCAATAACATGTTTACCGACATAACGGCCAACTCGGTCTGTTATACTAATTGTTGGCTTGCCTTTACTGTTGTTAATGACCAAACCGCTATTTGCCATGGCAAACCTCGTTCGATGTTGCCAAGGTTATTGCGGCGCTTCTTGGAGTTGCCATCCTAGCCTCTCTTTTTCAGTTTCCAAATCCATTTTTCATCCCCCAAGCGGCTAACCCTAAAATTAGAGCTACAGTTAAAATTGACGTGATTTTGAGATAATCCCATCAAAAAACCCGCTGGAGATACTTTCTAGCCGTGTCAGCAACTTTTCTAAGTTTGCGTGTTGAATACTATGTTGTGCTGCTGTCATATCACCGAAGTAGTTTTTCAGTTGATTGGCTACTTCAGCGCCTATTTTGTCAGTAAGATCGCCTTTTAAATTTGTTACTACTTCCCTGGCGACAATTTTAGCAATGTGCTCCACCATCTCCGGTGTCACATTTCCCACCTCGTTCGACATTTTAACCTCCATGTCACAGTCAAATCGGGGTGGGGAGTTTATAACATTTTAAAGCATATAAGTAATTACTTACTTATGTTAAATCTTCCACAGGGATGGTTTTTCCCTCAAGTTTTTTCAACTTGGCTATTTTTGCCCATCCCCCGATAGGGTTCAAAGTTGATGAGGAAAAAAATGGGTACTCAGTTAGCGCTAAGATTTTAATACTCTTTTGCCGTGTTCTCTGAGTTCCCCATCTGGCCCTACATACTTATAGAGAGCCTGTCTGCTAATCCCAAGCTCTTCACATAATTCAGATACGCTACAACCCCTACTTTTCATGGAAACTTGTGCCAGGCGAACCTGAGATTTTGTGAGTTTAAAAGAACGTCCGCCTTCACGTCCTCTTGCTCTGGCCGCTGCCAGCCCTACTTTTGTTCGTTCACTGATCAACTCCCGTTCAAATTCGGCCAACGCGGCAAAAATCCCAAAGACCAATTTGCCACTGGCCGTCGTCGTATCAATTTCTGCACCTTGCCCGGTCAGTACCTTAAATCCGATTTTTCGATCCGCAAGATCATGGATAGTGTTAACCAGGTGTTTTAAGCTTCGGCCAAGCCTGTCAAGCTTCCATACCATTAACACATCGCCAGGCCTGAGGGCTTTCAAACAGGCATCCAATCCAGGCCGTTTGTCTGACTTCTCGGATATTTCATCCTGATAGATGTTTTCTTTATTGACACCGGCAGCAAGTAAAGCATCCAGTTGGAGATCCTGCACCTGACTTCCATCAGATTTGGAGACACGGGTATATCCAATTCGCATGAACGACCTATTTTAATTGTTTAAGTTTTTCAATGGATTTGTTTTCTATCAGGATCTCCATTTGACTGACCGCAACGCGATTCAGCTTTTGGAACCTGTCGTTTGCAGAGAGGCCTTGCCCGATAAGTTCAGCATTGAAGCTTTCTAAATTAGATAACACGACAAGCTGTTCCAGTGTGGCATAGTCCCGTATATTGCCTTTTAGTTCCGGGTTCTCTTTACGCCAGTCACTGGCTGTCTTGCCGAACAAAGCCAGATTCAATATATCGGCCTCATTAGCGTAAGCAAAGTTTCTTGCTTTTGGGTTAATCTCCAGAGCGGGAATAATGTTCGTTTTTATTGACTCTGTATGAATATGATAGTTGACCTTGGCCAGAGTGCGCGAAACATTCCATTCCAGATTTTTCTGTTCATTTTCTGCTTGTTTGAGCCGTTGGAATTCTTTTAATAGATAGAGCTTAAACTCCGCGCTGATCCAGGAAGCAAACTCAAAAGCAATATCCCGATGCGCATAAGTTCCGCCATATCTGCCCGCTTTCGAGATGAACCCGATTGCATTGGTGGTTGTGATCCAGCGTTTTGGCGTGAGAGAGAAACTGTTTGCGCCCGCTTCATGTTTAAATCCATCGAATTCGATGGAATTAAAATCAGGATTATGTAGCTGTTCCCACAAACCGATAAACTCAATGGTGCTGCGGTTTCTCATCCAGTTTTGCAGAATGTAATCACCGCGGTCACCATCTTTGTACTTAGCGATGTCTGATAGCGATATATAGTCATCTTGTTTGTCGGAAAAGACAGAGACTTTTATACCTCGGACATCAATTTTTTGCGCCATAAACCTTTCTTCTCACTTTTGATGTGTCAGTTAAACGAAGTTTAAATGACAGCCTTGTTCTAGCTTAAATACAGATGGAAAAATGTAATATAAACTGTATATAAATCTATGTCTATTAAAGGTAGAAGTAAAAAGATAAAGTGACATACTCAATGTAGCCCTGCCATATTAAGAATAAAAATCAGATCATTGCTCCTGCGTACAGTACTTTTCAGGATTTGATTGGACGATGTTTATCGGATGAGAGGAGGCGTATCTGTGAGCAATTAAAATCAAATCTTAATCCTGACATGGAAGATACACTAAGGGACTTTAGTTATACCGAAATTGTCGGATCAAGTCGTGACTAATACAAAAAATAGCCTACCTGGTAGAACACCATATTTGGTCTGATTCCAACGCGTGTTTTCACCGGTGACAATGCGGTGACCTTGTTTAAATGAGGCAGTACCTTCCCTGTACCACATATTTTTTCTCCCTATTAAAAATATAAAATATGAATCCAAAAGTGGCCGAAGCCACTTAAAATTACAAAAGCCCTAACCTAACGCGCAATACACCCCTTTCATCATAAACATCAATACGGTTGTTTGAGATAACCATCCGACCCGCGCCGCTCGTGTTTCCGTTAATTTCAAAGCCTCCGCCTTTGCTGATTCGCCATCCTGTTTTTCCGGCAGCGTAGTTGTTCGATTGTAAATCGCCAACTTTGGCGTTAGTGATGGTGCCGTCCTGAATATAAGCACCATTCATGTAAGTAACACCATTGTTCACAACAAAAGGCGTCGTGATTTTACCGTCAACTGAATTGACCAAACCAAATCGGTCAGCGCGAACAAGGAATTGAGAAGTACCGCCGTCAATGCCTAATGACATACCAGCCGCATATTTGACATTGTTCTTGCCTGACGTCTCCATCTTCAATGTCCATGATGCTGATAGCTTGCCATTTACATCAGCTACCGCCTTTGATGTTTGCTGAACGGTTGCCGACATCTGATCAGTTTTGGCATTGACTGAATCAATTCGTTTCCCTAAAGCGTTATCCGCACTTGCCCGCGCCTGGGATTCGGTTGTCACAGAAGCCGCAACATCATTTACTTTCGCTTCCAAAGCCTTAACGGTGTTAGATACTGCCGTGTCAGCGTCAGCTCGTGTTTTAGCTTCTGAATTGATTGCTGCTTTGACGTTGTTGTTCATTTCTGCGGTCAAAGAGTCAATCCGTTTGCTCAAAGCCTGATCTTCGTTTGCTCTGGCTTGTGTTTCTGTATTGATAGCCGCTTTATTGTTGGTCATTTCAGCGTTCAGAGATGAAATCTGAGACGCAAGAGCCACATCCTGAGTTGTTCGTGTTTCAGATTCCGTCTTAATTGCTGACTTGATATTTGTATCTACCTCTGACTTCAACGCGGTAATCTGTTTAGATAAAGCTTCATCAGCCGTTGCCCGCGCCTTAGATTCTTCAATGATTGACGCCTTAATGTTGTCATCCATCTCAGCACTGAGCTTAGAAACCCGCTTAGATAGGGTTTCGTCTGCTGAGGCTCGGGCCTCCTTCTCTTCTGCTAATTGAGCAACAATGTTGTCGCCTATTTCAGCTTTGATCAGGTCAACTTTCTTAGAAACTGCGGAAACGCTATCAGCAATAGTCTGTTGTTCACTTTGGATTTTCGCATTGGTTACCGATTGTTTCTTGACGTCCTCATGCTGACGCAATGCCAGGTCAATATTAGCTTTAGCTATTGCTTCGATGTTACTCGTGACACCCGCAGTTGATTTCTCCACATCAGAAACCGTCTGCTGCATTTTCTGGATACTGGATTGACCTTCGTCCACGATTGATTTCATAGAATCGACACGTTTAGACAAAGCTTCGTCAGCCATCACACGCGCTTCTTGTTCCGCGGCGATTTGCGCTTTATTGCTACTCACAGCCGCATTGACAGCACTTAGCGTTCCAGCGATAGACTCACTCTGTTTTTCTACGGTTTCCCGCAAGGTCGTCACTTTGGCGACAGAGTCATTGACATCACCCAAAGCTTTATCAATCTTGCTTTGGGTACCGTCTACCGTCTCTTTTAACTTTTTCTGAGCCTCTTCCATATCGGCAAATGAGTCAGAAATACCCGTAACGGATTCATCCAACTTCTTAACCGACTCATCGATAGACTCTTTGATAGAATCCACCGCTTCATTGGTGGCTTTGCCATCAATATCACTTAGCAATTCTTGTCCTAACTCACTCTTAGTTATTTGGTTCTTCAAGAAGGAAAGGACGTTTTTAGTCGTCGCTTCTGTTCCCAAATTGGAGTTAGGGTTACTGAGCATGCCTCGCTTGTTGACTGCACGTACCCAGTAATACCAAGTTTCATCGTCATTAATGCCGCTGTGAGTGAAAGTGGATGATGCAACTTCAGCTATTAAAGCTGATGACGATAGGTCATTAATTTTAGAGGCATAGACGTTAACTTTATCCAAGTCGATAGAATCAGGATTTAACCAATTCAAGATAATTTGACGATAATCCCCTATCGCAGTCAGAGCACTCGGTGAGTTCGGCGGTGTCATCGTACCGAGTGTTTTGTAAGTCGTAGTGATAGTTGCAGTACGACGACCTGTCATTGATATAGCGTATACCTCAATGTCGTACTCACCATTTTCAGCCACGCTCAGAATGTCATACTGTTCTTCCGTTACTTCGATTGTCTTCCAACCTTCAACAACATCAGAACGTCTCCAGCGCAGAATATAAGAGGGTGATTTACCTTCCCAGCTTACGGTCAATTTCACAGATAGATTACCCGGTGATGAAAGGTAAGTTCCCTCTGTGATCATCAGGTTTTCTGGTTTAGAGAAAGTAGGGTCGAGGGCCGTTATCTTCGATGGCGTTAACTTTGCCCCTTGGTCAATCGCTGTAAACTTAGTCGGATTATGTTGCACCCCAACAATATCGAATGAACCTTTTTCTTCACCTTGATTGACGCTCAAGATACGAACAATCATCGGCTCAAGATTAGGCTCCGTAATCGTCCATATACCTAAAGGAACGGGGGTTTCTTCTTCACTAATCGGTTGTTTAAATGTCACCGTTGTGTGTTCCCCGGTGCCTTCAATCAGGTTGCGATCAATCATCTTCCCTTTAGCATTCAGGAAAGAAATAGAGTTGCCTGCTTGTTCCAGCTTAACTGGTGCGTCTAATGTGATGCTGTTCGCGGTGAAGCTCTTCACACGGCCAGAGTTACGTTTACCAGAGCGAAATTTATCTTGCAATTTCACCAATTCGCCGGGCATAAGAAGTGACGCATCTAAACCTGTTTTAAAGGTAATTAAGTCAGTTTCCATTCGGTTGCTGTACAGTGTCCAAAGACCAACACGATGTGCTTGCCCACGACTGGTACAACCGAATGCGACGGATTCTGTCTTGCGGATGCCAAAACGCTTAATACCTTCACGATCTTCAACGTATTCAATGTTCTGTTTGTAAAGATCGTCTTTGTCGTTGTAAGTGATCATGGCTACGGTTGAACGGTCTTTCCGCGACGTGCCTTTGTAAGACACTTTGCCGATGATATTAGCGCTAGTGAACTGCATAATCGGTGTAGACGGGCTATCTTGCATGATATTGACCATCCCCCCCGCCCAGAAAATCATACCGCGAAAGACAGAAGTAATGTCCTGTAACACCCTATAAGCTTCACCACGAGAGTTAATGACGGTGTTAATAGAAAAACGCTTTTCCAACCCGCCAAACCCATCAGAGACTTCCTGATCGCAATATCGCCCGATTTGATACAGTTGCGCGATATTGATCATAGATTCTTGAATATATTGGCCAAGCCCATAGCGTTTACTGGTCAAAATATCATAGAGAATCCATGCCGGATTATCCGACACCTGAGGACTAAATGTGCCATCCCAATCACCGTGGTAGGTATTCGTGTCTGGCCGATAGTTTGATGGTACGCGGATCTCCAATCCTTTGACCAGGTATGACCGAGACGGCATTGAGCTGCCAAACTGCTGTGAGTCGATACGAATACCAACCAAGGCACTGTTAGGATAAGCCAACTTGGAATTGACGATTTCACCGTATGAACTCATCCAGGTTTGGTCATTCACATAATCGGTCTTACTGTCAGGGGTCAGACGATCAACACGGATACGGTAATTTGTTCCCGGCTTAGGCAGGTCGAACAAATATTCCCGATAATGTTTACCACTGGATTTCTTACTGACATTAATAACCGGTGACTTATAACCAACAGGGGTAATTGGCTCAAAGCCCTTATCCCCAACAGCTAAAGAAAATTGGAACTCTACGGTTGCCCCGTAAGTATCGCCGGTTTTGCGGTCAGTATTGGCTAATTTCGGAAACATCATGATGATACGAACCTGATCCGCATCATCATTGTCAATTTGTATTGTACGAGGTGACGTTGTTTTTATCCGAACACCAACATCTTTTGGCGTCTCAATGGCATCAAATCCCTCAATAACGCTTTGATTTTGAGAGCCATCACGAAACCACCAAGTGATACCATTAAAATTACTTGTGCCGTCAGGGTTCAATAGCGGTACGTTATCGAGAAATATGGATTTTCCCCCATCAACAAGACCGCCTATTTTACCTTCTCCTAATAGGTCCAGTATCGATGCTAATGACCTCGATTGAACGTTATCTGGAGCCTCAACCGGTGTTCGTGCTGATCCGCCTCCTTTCTTGCCGCCAGCCCCTGCTAAAAGACGCTTTTCTTTTGTTTTCACTGTAATCTCCATATCACAGATAATTATTTAATATACAAATTAAAAGAAGCACGACGAGTTATTACACCAGTCGTAGAGAAAATTACATCATTTGGTCTACTGACATTTTCACGCTAATAATCTGCGAACCAACCAATACCTCTTTTCCAAAAATAAGTGGAACAGGGTTGCCCTGTGACACCGTATTTTGCGGGCCATCAAAGTAATAAGAATCTTTGTGATCGACACTACTCATTTTATTGGTAGGTTGTTTAGAAAGGAGCGCCGTTATACCGCCGAATACCATGGAGAAACCGGCTGAAAACATCGCCAATGATGCCCCGCCAGTCACTTCTGCCGAAACCAAGGCCACAGTCATTAAGATAACCCCAACAACAACCTGTACCGCACCCAAGACTTTCGGGCCAGCGCCGCGGTAAATAGGCGTGATTCGAATAGACTTCAGACGACCATTACTTTCCAACAGATATTCTTCGTTACTTAAGTCGTAAGTCTGTCCATCTTCGCGCTCAATACGAATATGATATTTCTGGTATTTTTTTGCATTTACCTTCATCCAAGACAGCAAACCTGGACGATTACAGTCGATGATATTGATAGCCATCCTGGCCGTATCGGTAGCTATACGATGAATTTTTCCAAAGTGTTTTCCCAATACACCGCCCAGTTCAACGGTGACCAGATGAGCTTTTTCTTTATCCGTATCACTCATTAGAAATCCCTTCCATCAAGTTTTTGTGTCTTAAATGGTGTGTCGTATGTTTTTCATACATACCACCATAAATCGCTTTTGTACTCAATCTGTCTATTTGGTGATGCAAGATCATCCCATCACCAATGTAAACCGCACAGTGATCAGACATTTTGCTTCCCATCTGCATGAAAAAAATATCTCCGCGCTGCGGAGGAGTTCCCACAGGAAGGCGCACCAGCCCCTGTGACTCATAATTTTCATGCAGAATGTTCATCCCTTTGTCCCACCACGACGGAATATGCAGATCAAGGCATACTCCCATCTCTATGCCAAATTCACGTTTGAGATAATCTCGGCAAAGTAGCCAACAATCAAACACCCCAAAAGCATAAGGACGTCCTTCATAGGGCATCTCAAATCCTGAGGGTTCTATCACATTGATATCACTAAACCGGAACTCTGCCTCAATTTCAGGATTGTAGTTCTTGCTGATATTGATGATAAACCAAGGGATTTCAGATGCTTCACAGCCTGCAAGATCGGCCTCACTCGCTTGGTTGTCGCCGTCGGTATGAGAATGCCACACCGCAACAACCTGCCCCATTTGTTCCGCGGCAACCTGATCGTCTGCATCCATCACGAAGAAATTTTCAGGCTCATCCGAGACATTCCGACATAGAATTAGCTCATACTTGTTAGCACATGTATTGACTAACAAACCACAGGCTTCATTCGGATAGGCATGCAAAGCTGCTTGACGCATATCGTTAAGCAACTTCTCTCCAATCATGTCCTTGGTGATCATGCGCGATTCGCTCCCGGAAATCCGCCGAATGCAATGATGCCATCGGCAAAATAATTTCTCCGCGCACGGCAACTAGAAAGCCGTTTAGTACAAAAATCAGCACTAGGTGTTGTCGTCAAATTATCATCCTTATCAAAATAAGGCCCGGTGTAACCACATTCGGCACTACGGTACTGCCATTGACAAGAATTCTTAATAATTTGACGGTTCGGTAATTGCACGCCCATTAAGTCAAACGCTGAGGCAAGTTCAAATTCCACTATGTCGCGGTCTTCAAAGGTCTTCTGATCAATAAACCAGATTTCATCAGCAAAATGTTGGTTCGGATCTGCCATTGGGTTGCCATCTTTGAAATTAGTGGCATCCAGAAAACGCGCGAGTGTTAGCTTGCGTATAATTTTGCAACCAATGAGGTCCTCGTTAGCCTGAATTTCAGCGGAAATAATGCCATCGAAATTACTAATCTGCATCTTGGGGCGAGGCAATTTTCCCTGACCATTTTTATCAAACCCAGATGCCGCAATCGGCCACGGATTATAAGTTTTCCCCTGCCAAATAATCGGCTCAGAAAGTTCATTAGTTCCTGCATGGAATAACAACTTGCCGCCCGACTTCGTAACAGATAAATCCAGCTCAAATAGTTCAATTAATGCTGATGGTGAAAGGGCTTGAATACCTGAAGTAATTGTTTCCATTTTTCTTCATCCTTGAAGACGCCCCTTTACCAGGGGCGTTTTGTGTTACTCAAATACTTGTCGGAATGTTGCGGTTAGAGTAGACACTCCCCGTCCGCGCTTAACCTGATATTTATCACATACAACGACAAAGTTATCTTTCTCCGGCGATGTCCAGTTGAATGATTCAATTCCACCTCTATCGTAGAGGAAATCTTCTATTTGTCTGACCTCATTCCACGAACCTTCAAATTCAAGACTCCAGCTTTGTCTCCGCCAGTTAAGTCCTGTGGTAACGCGCTGTTCATAACCTTCCCCGAAAGATAACATCGTGACGGATGGCGTCATTTCTTTCTGTGAATCAAACTTTGGATGCCAAGTAAATGCCTTCCGTGACATATTTCCTCCTTATCTAGCCGTATTGTTCAACATACCACCGGGTCTACTTTCTGAGGTCAACGTATCCAAAACAACTGCCTTAACTTTACGAGCCATTTCGTTCCACTGAGAGCCGTTATCTCCATCCTCAGATGAGTTGCTTGAACCATCGTTATAATTTTGCACCGTAATAGCGATATTTACCTGATCGCCACCAGAACCGCTAACATTACCGGTCATTGTGACTGGGATCGTGCGGCCATCTGGTAGTGGTACATAGGCTTCGTTCATATCGCCTTCACCGAATAAAGCAAGCTGTGGGCTAGTGGCAATGCCTCCCTTGGAATATTTAGCCAGTGAAACTACGCCACCAGGTCCAAAGACACCGCCATTAGCATGAGGGGTAATAACCTGAAACTGGTCAGGTGTAGGGCGGAGCTGAATTCCTTTAGTGCCGTCTGCTACAGCATTCCCGCCGCCAGAAGAAAGCCAGCCTGCTGATGACATCGCGCTATAAGCCGATGAAGCCATACCAACAACGCTGACGGCTGCACCAAGGTATCCCATCCACTTATTACCGGTCGCCGCCCCTAACGAGGCAATTGTCGCGCCTACAGCGGTAATTGCTGCCGTCGCCGTGTTGGAAAACATCCAGGTAGATTTCGTCGCTTCGTTGGTTGTAGTCGCATTCTTTTCCGCAGCCATGGAGCTAAAATCGAAGCTAGATGTTAGTGCAGCAAATCCTGCTTTCAACCTATCTACGCCGGAAGAAGCCAAATCCATCATGGAAGACGTTAATGATTTCACAGGAGCTTTTACGCCACCCAATGAATCATCTTGAGGCGCTCCAGGCACAGTTTCCATCAGAGACTGATTACTGACGTTTGCGCCCGTCGTTCCCTCCATGAAGCCGTTCATCAAATTGCTGAGTGGTCCTGGCCCCTGACCGTTAGGATTGGCTCCCATGCCTAAAGCCCCCATCAGCGGCTCAACCACCATGGATTTCACGGCAATTTGCAACATCTGATTGGTGATGTAGTCGGCGAAACTGGTCATGTTAAATTTGCCGGTCTTCACGAAATCCACGAGATGATCGGTCAGGCTTTCAAACGTTCCCGCCCATGCTTTCTCTACCTGACTCGCCACATCTGCATACTGAACCGCCAAATTTTGAGAGGCAGTGCCCGCAGACTGAATAAACGCTTTGTTACGAGCTGCAAGCATTTGCGTGATTTTTTGCTCGTACAGTTTAGCCATATCTTCGTCTTGCGTTTTGTTGGCTTCCCCTTGCAGATAAGACAAGCTACGATTGAAATTCTCGTTGAATTCCCTACCTTTCTCTTCACGGCTTGGCGTATAACCCGCAGAGATAACATTTTCAGTAAACGGAGCAAACTTCTGAATATTTTGATTAACCGCATCACGATTGAAACGATCTCGTAACTCTTTAGCATTATTCTGAATGAAAGAAAGTTGAGTATTCGCTTGTTCAATCATTTCTGGAGTAATCAAACTGGTCGGTGTCGCGTTCGCCAGTTTTGTTAGGCTCTGAGTAACATCATTAATCTGCTGATCGAATGTTGCTGTGGCCTCAGTACTGAACCCCATTTGTCTGGTTAACTGGGCACCCTTATCTAATGCCTTCCGGTAACCCTCTACCAACTCGAGCTGTTCTGCTCCCGTTTTGCGTATGGCCGCAGTCTCTTTGTTGGATGCAGAAACAGCCGCATCCGCCGCTCTCTCTGCGTCCTTAATTTTGGCATTCGCCAGCGTTTCAGAAACTTGCTTCTGCTGCTCAGCTGTTAGTTGATCAAGGCGCGTCACTCCGCTATAGATTTCTCGTATCTCTTGATCCACTTTAAGCTGGTTGTCACCCGTAATCATATCGCCAGTGAGGTCAGTCATTACCTTACCACTAGCATTTATTCGTGGTTTCACTCCAGAGTCGGTAAGACTGCTCAGGTACAACTTGTTCATCTTTTCGTCAAGTTTCGGGTCCATGCCAAAACCAGTACTTTTCTTTCCCGTTGTAAAAGGCGTACCGAAACGAGATTGAGAGATATTATTGGCTGTCGACTGCAACTCTTCTAGTTTGTTTTTGGCTATGACGTAGGCTTTCGCCTGACCATCTAATTGCCCCTGTTTACGTGATCGCTCATCGGTATTTAACTTTGGATCTTTCAGTTGTTCAGTCAACTTCGTCACTTCAGCCGCCAGGCTATCAACATGCTTGGTAGTCGCATTAATTGCAGCAGTGTACGGCTTCAAGTTCTCCGCGCGGTCATTGTCGTTGATCCGCGCTATTTCCTTCTCTTTTTCTAACGGTGATAGCTTAGAGTTGCTAAGCACAACACGCTCTGCGGCGGCTTTTTTCGCTGTTGTGTTATCGTATTGAGCTAATCCCGCAGCTATGCCTACATCAATCTTATCAAGGCGATTTTTAATCACATCAGCGGCCAGCTGCTCATATACCGCTTTGTCACCCATGCCGATTGTTTCGGTGTATATATCGCGTTGCGTTTTGTTGGCTGCAATCCGTTCTTCTACCGCCTTACGATTGTGAACTCTTGCCCCAAGACCATAGTTTTCAACATAGCTATCACGGTCACCCATCGCTCTGAGTATCCGTTCATCCTCCGCGATGTTACCGTTGAGAGAGTTAATTTTACCTTTGACCTGAGCTCGTTGTGCGGCAGTCATAGCAGCAGGTATTTTGCGGATTTCGGTAACGGTTTCCTCAGTCTTATCCCGCAACATCGTCATGATGGAGATTAAGCCGGCAATTGCGACACCAATAGCTGCTATCGCGGCACCAACAGGATTAGCAATAATAACTGCCGTGAAGCTTAGCCATGCCGCTCTAACCATCTTAATTGCTTCGCCTACGCCAATAATGAGCGTAGCTTTTGCACCGAATTCACTGATTAGCTTAGAAATCCGCCCAACCGTTGAGACCGCAGCGACACCGGCTGAGTTAATCACACTAAAGCCATTCTTCACGGCCCTACCCATATCCATGGCAGCGCCAGCGGTACTCAAAATACCTTTTTTGAGCAGTGAAAAACCCAAACCTGCCACAATAATTTCTGCCAGCGTCTTAAATAGGCCGATGTTGTCACCTACGAACTTTGCCATAGTTCGCAGGCTTTCAATCGCAGAGGATAGATTCTCACCAATATTCATCGCCATCTTCTGGCCATCCACGCTATTCATGTAGTTAGTGAGGTCGCGGAAGACGTTAGTCATGGATTCTAAAGAACCGCTTTTACCGATATTGTCAGCAAATAACGTAAATGAGGTTTGCAACTGTGTCAGTGCACTGGTATAGGTCACCATCAGATCGTTGGCTGCACCTTTGTTTTGTGCTTCCAAACCAATGAACAACAGCTTCAGCGCAGATTCCGCTTCAACGGTACCTGTAGATATCTGCTTGGTCAGTTCTGCTAACGTCACACCAGACGCATTGGCCATTGCTTGCATTGCAGTCGGAACAGCTTCACCTAGTTGCTGACGAAGCCCTTCCATGGAAATAACACCATTAGCAGACATCTGTTGAATCGCAGTGGCTGAACGTTTCAACAATGCACTGTCACCTCCAAATCGTACAACTGAATCTATCAGTGACTTCATGGAGCCATCAGTAGGATCAAGTCCAACCGATTTAAACCTTACAAAGGCATCAGTCAACGCACCCATAGAGAATGGCGCTGTCTTTGCCATGTTGACGATATAATCCATGTCCTGGCGAGCGGCAGCTTTCGGATCAGCAGCAGACTTATTAATCCTTTCCAGCAAAATTTGTATTTTCTGCATCTGTGCCGCAGCTTCGATAATAGGCTGTTGCCACGAAATAAAGATATCTTTCGCAGTTTGAGCAGTTCCACTCACTTTACCAACCAATCCATTAAAGGTACTGCTATTATGCTCCCCGCTTGAATTAATGGATCTGCCACCGCTATCGTTTCCACCTGATTTTCTATTACCCCCAGAAACAGGGGAAGTAGAAACACGAAACGGAGTACGAGTAATTTGGGCTTCACGATTTGCGATCTCACGGAGCTGGTTGTTGATAGCTTTCAGGCCACCAACAGCGGTAGATGTACTACCCTTCCAGCTCTGCAACATGTGATTTGTACGACTTAAATGGGTGTTAAGGGAAGAGAAACCATCAGAGCTTTGTTTAGCATTCAACCCTATATTTTTAGCAGCCAGACTAGCAAGATGCGACTGGTTGACAAATACACTCATAGCACTTGTGGTCTTGTCGAGCGTCCTTTCGACACCTTCCAGACGTGTTTGTAGTGTTTTAAGGTTGGCGTTCAAACCAACAACTTGGACTTGAGCATTTTTACCACGCTCCGCCATAAGCTGAAAGCCTGCCGCCATATCTTTCGCAATCTTCTCACCATCAAGCAGCTGCTTATTCAAAACCCGGAAGGTTCGGGATAATGAATTCATGGCGCGTTCACTTACTGCTATTGATTTAGCAGAAGTCTTCGCACCATCACCAAACGCTTTAAGCAATTTGCCCGCGCTGTTGATACTCGCGGTAAACGACTTGTTGTCCAGTGACAATTTAAACTCCATGTTCTCTGACATTCCTTGTCATCCTCCACCGAAAATCTTCATCAATTGTTCTTTGGCGTTAGGATCGGCTTTAGCAAAACTTGGGTCGTAAACCGCACTCGTAACAACAGGTTTTCCAAGTCTGTGCTGTAGCCCCTCAACAAACGCCTTACTGCTGTCTGCATCTGCCTGTGCGATTCTAGCCACTTGAAAGAGTCGAATGTCTTCTTCGGCTCTTAACCGGTCGATGTTTCTACTGAACATCCAGAAAGTCATAAGTGGCAGGTTGAGAATCGCTTCGGGCGGAATTGAGTAATGAGCAACAACACGACTGAAATAGAAGCCGAAGTCGATAGAAATAGTGACAACTCCAGCCTCGTCGCGGGTAATTACTTTGCTTCTTCCCCAGCAGCGGCTTCATTTTCTTCTTCAACTTGTGCCATGGCAAAATTGAAGATCTGCTGCAACTGCTCAACGGTCATACGACCAAGAATTTCATCATCAATGGAAGGCAAGAGTTGCTTTACCATCTCTGCATACATCACAACTTGTTCGGCAGGAGATTTGGTCGTCAGATCCTGACCTTCCATTTGTTTAATACGGACAAATAAGCCAACGGTCATGTTGACAATAGGGAACTCCTTGCCACCAAACTTCACACTTTTGACAGGTGGCAGAATTGCATCCAAATCTAACAATTTGGTCATTTTTATTTCTCCATAAATAGTACGGCTCCTGAGAGCCATACTATACAATAATTAACTATTGACTTATTAACGTTAGTCAACGGTGTTTTAGTCAGTGTCTATCTCTTATTCTGCTAGATTTTTATCTTCAGACTTTACCTGCTTAGATAGTTTACCCAATACGCCAACGCTATCTGGGTAGACAGTAAATTCAACGTTGTATACACGTACATCATCAAATTTGTAGGCCATAGTGAAATTACCAGCCGTAGCGGCTTTAGGAAGGGTCAGTACGAAGTCCGTACCGTCTTGAGGTGTTAATACTAATTCTTTCGCAACGTCTACCAGATTTACTCCCATACCGGTAGAAATAGATAAGGTATTGCCATCTGAAGATAAAGTACTTCCTGGCATCAGTTTAACTAAGCGGTTAAGTTCAGATTCTGCCAGTGGTACGGTGACTTTGATATTCCGACCTTGGATCAACTCAGACAAAGTAGTCTGGCCGAATTGGTCAACGGTGACTTTTAGGGTTTCAGTTGCGATTTCAACTTCTACTCCGCCTTTGGTGTAACCCATATCAACGGAGTCAAAACCTACGGCGCAAGCGCCTAACTTGATGTTTTCTACTTTGCTACTCATTGTAATCCCTTACTTATTAAGTCATAACAACTAAACTCAATCGTATATATCACCCTTACATGATAAGTCATGATCGGTAGATTGAGTGCTATGATAAAATTGAAGTGGACTCCTCCAGCTTCAACATTTCTTGCGCTCAGCACTTCCATTGCGCTGTTCGACATTACGTAACTTCAGAGAAATTACTCCATCTAATATAAACGAAAAAGCGTTTTAATAATAGCCTTATTAACGTCTATCCACCTTATTCCGTCAACTAAAAGGAAGTTATGAAAGCAACAACTGATTTTGTTACCAGAAGTTATTGAGTTGCCTTTTTGCTTGCTTGATAGTTAGAATTAATTGTTAGTTTTTTTTATAAGGATTTTTATTGATGAATTCTAAAGTAGTTCAATTCAGAGTTAGCGAAAAAGCTCATAAACGTTTAGCTGATTGTCGAGTTCGACTTCGTTCTCATACCGTAAAGCCAAATCTTGATATGATATTAAATGCTATTTTGGAAAATATGACACTTGCTGATTTTGACCATTATACAAAAGGTTTGGTTTCAGCCAATAATGCAAGATCTAAGCTTGAAAAAATGCTTTCAGAAGGTCGAATTACACAAGTACAAATGAATGAACTGATTGCCAATCTAGATAAGAAATCCTGACATGCAAATTAATATAGGTAATTGTCTAGCTTTCTCTTGCCTATATCGTTTTTCCTCTAAGTAAGAAGGCTTATTAAATTAGGCTTTAGGTCAGTAGTAATTTCTAATTACTTGATATTTCATATATTACATTTATATGAGTAAATAATAGATCTCTTAAATGATTTTAGCCTAAAACTTATCGTTATTACTTTGCTATCTAACCATGTTTTATTCAATACGCAGTGAATCGGGAGGTTGAACCTCCCATTGAAAATAGTCTCTTCCTTGAGACAACAGTGTATGACCGTTTATTCGCCTTCCATGGCATGATTAGTATATGCTGATCTATCATTTAAAATCAATAACCACTTACTTATTTTATTGTTTTTACTCATAAGGGTAAAAGAGTTTTAGGTAGATTTTGATGATAGGCATTAAGGTTATAGATTAACATAAGTAGTTATATTTAATATGTTTTATAAGAATTTAGTTAATTAGTTGGTTCAAATTTACATTGTTTGCTTTTCATACAAATGATAACTATTTTGTTTTGAAGACACTCATAGTCATATGTGTTAAGTAAACGATTATTGAATACATATTTAATGTCAAATAGAATTGGCCGGTCAGTTCTCTCCGTTTAGCTGTTCACGTACTGCCCAAGTGTACAGCGGTAGGTTAGGTAGGTTAGGTTGTAGCGCCCCTCCCCGGATAACAGACTAATTGCGCTTAAGACTGATTATCGACGACAAAGGCAGAAACTCACAGTTGGATAACTTTCGACCGAGGATAAAGCAGGTTCAAGGTGGCAAGATCCTACTCGTACTATTAAGCCGGTATGCCTGTCAAAAGGGACCTCATATCACATTTGAATTCTGAAACTGATTCAATGTAAAAGCTGTACGAATGCCGGGGCGACCATCCCTATAAATGGTTCTGCATACCGTCAACTGTGTTTTAGATTGTACTTTAAGGTTTTGTGGATTAGGAAGTTCTCAGTTTTTTTAATGCTTTTGGTTCTCGGTTAAGATTTGGGATATCTCAGACTTAGTCTAGTAGGGAAGAGAAGGCTTAAGAAGGTAAAACCCTAACCCCATGCCACCATAAGGTCATAGTGAACTATTGTCTTAAAAATACCACCTCAATAAAATCAATGAGTTATGTTGATTTCTGACTTACCCTAAATTCTTATAGTTGTTGTTGCGACTCATGTTCTGATATTCCAACTTTGTTTAAATTATTGTTGTTAGATGAATGGATTGTAGGAACGTGATACCTGCTGAAAACCCTTCAATAAATGTCATGTAATTGTTCATTAATTGATGAACAATTTTTAAACAGAATATAAATCTATTTTTTTTATTTAAAAAAACATATATCGAATTTATAAAAAAGCGCCGGTTAAGGCGCTAAGGGTTTTTATCTAAATTTAGTGCAGTGATGTTAAACAGAATCACGATAAACAAATAAAGGATACCAAATAATAGTAAGTTATTAGTGACTTATCAATGTGCGGTTTTAATTACTGGTTGTTGTATGGTTCTACTGCAATGCAATTTGGTTGGGAATTAGAGCTCGATAAGCATAATTATCCACTTTTTCCACAGGGTAGATCCAATAATAGATCCCTAATAGATCCCTAATAGATCCCCGTACCCTTCCAGCCCTTCTGGCACAAGGCTTTGAAGGGGGTCAATGTCCTCGATAGAGAGTAGGAAAACTCCGATAAGGAGCAAAAAGGACTTCGTTGAAAAGAAAAACCGACTTCGATGGAGAGTAAATACGCCTTTGGTTGTGTATAATTAAGTTCATGTTTTTAATGGATAAAATTTATTTTATTAAATATTATCCACAGGTTTAATCTCAGAGATTATCATGGTGAGTGAGTTCGTTGTTATGAGATCGTGTATAAGTGAATTCAGGAGTAAAAAATGATTGAAAATTTTAATGAAAACAATGACATGAGTGATATGTTTTGGGAAGTTGAAAAAGGGACTGGTGAGGTAATTAACCTCGTTCCCAATACCAGCAATACAGTTCAACCAGTCGTTCTGATGAGATTAGGGCTTTTTGTCCCCACATTGAAATCTACGAAACGAGGACACCAAGGTGAGATGTCCTCGATGGACGCCACGGCGGAACTGAGACAGTTGGCCATTGTCAAAACCGAAGGCTATGAGAATATCCATATCACTGGTGCCAGGCTCGATATGGATAACGATTTTAAAACGTGGGTTGGCATCATTCACTCGTTTGCAAAGCACAAGGTCATAGGAGACGCTGTAACGCTCTCCTTCGTCGATTTCATCAAACTCTGTGGTATCCCATCAAGTAGGTCCTCAAAACGTCTTAGAGAGCGTTTGGGGGCCTCTCTGAGGCGGATTGCAACCAACACTCTGTCATTCAGCAGTCAGAACAAGTCATATCACACCCATCTTGTGCAATCGGCTTACTACGATATGGTAAAAGATACGGTTACTATTCAAGCTGATCCGAAGATATTTGAGTTATATCAGTTCGACCGTAAGGTATTGCTCCAGCTTAGAGCAATTAACGAATTAGGCCGAAAAGAGAGCGCTCAAGCGCTGTATACCTACATCGAGAGTTTACCTCCTAGTCCCGCTCCCATCTCACTGGCACGCTTACGGGCGCGTTTAAACCTCAGATCTCGAGTCACAACGCAGAACGCGATAGTTCGCAAGGCAATGGAGCAGCTGAAAGGCATTGGCTATCTGGATTATACCGAGATTAAGCGTGGTAGTTCCGTTTACTTCATCGTTCATGCAAGGCGACCAAAACTCAAAGCGCTTAAATCTTCTAAGAGTTCGTTTAAGAGGAAAAAGGAAACTCAGGAAGAATCAATTCTTACTGAACTTACGCGAGAA
>NZ_RBLJ01000007.1 GCF_003634575.1 Photorhabdus asymbiotica | reverse complement strand
TCTTCATCAATTGTTCTTTGGCGTTAGGATCGGCTTTAGCAAAACTTGGGTCGTAAACCGCACTCGTAACAACAGGTTTTCCAAGTCTGTGCTGTAGCCCCTCAACAAACGCCTTACTGCTGTCTGCATCTGCCTGTGCGATTCTAGCCACTTGAAAGAGTCGAATGTCTTCTTCGGCTCTTAACCGGTCGATGTTTCTACTGAACATCCAGAAAGTCATAAGTGGCAGGTTGAGAATCGCTTCGGGCGGAATTGAGTAATGAGCAACAACACGACTGAAATAGAAGCCGAAGTCGATAGAAATAGTGACAACTCCAGCCTCGTCGCGGGTAATTACTTTGCTTCTTCCCCAGCAGCGGCTTCATTTTCTTCTTCAACTTGTGCCATGGCAAAATTGAAGATCTGCTGCAACTGCTCAACGGTCATACGACCAAGAATTTCATCATCAATGGAAGGCAAGAGTTGCTTTACCATCTCTGCATACATCACAACTTGTTCGGCAGGAGATTTGGTCGTCAGATCCTGACCTTCCATTTGTTTAATACGGACAAATAAGCCAACGGTCATGTTGACAATAGGGAACTCCTTGCCACCAAACTTCACACTTTTGACAGGTGGCAGAATTGCATCCAAATCTAACAATTTGGTCATTTTTATTTCTCCATAAATAGTACGGCTCCTGAGAGCCATACTATACAATAATTAACTATTGACTTATTAACGTTAGTCAACGGTGTTTTAGTCAGTGTCTATCTCTTATTCTGCTAGATTTTTATCTTCAGACTTTACCTGCTTAGATAGTTTACCCAATACGCCAACGCTATCTGGGTAGACAGTAAATTCAACGTTGTATACACGTACATCATCAAATTTGTAGGCCATAGTGAAATTACCAGCCGTAGCGGCTTTAGGAAGGGTCAGTACGAAGTCCGTACCGTCTTGAGGTGTTAATACTAATTCTTTCGCAACGTCTACCAGATTTACTCCCATACCGGTAGAAATAGATAAGGTATTGCCATCTGAAGATAAAGTACTTCCTGGCATCAGTTTAACTAAGCGGTTAAGTTCAGATTCTGCCAGTGGTACGGTGACTTTGATATTCCGACCTTGGATCAACTCAGACAAAGTAGTCTGGCCGAATTGGTCAACGGTGACTTTTAGGGTTTCAGTTGCGATTTCAACTTCTACTCCGCCTTTGGTGTAACCCATATCAACGGAGTCAAAACCTACGGCGCAAGCGCCTAACTTGATGTTTTCTACTTTGCTACTCATTGTAATCCCTTACTTATTAAGTCATAACAACTAAACTCAATCGTATATATCACCCTTACATGATAAGTCATGATCGGTAGATTGAGTGCTATGATAAAATTGAAGTGGACTCCTCCAGCTTCAACATTTCTTGCGCTCAGCACTTCCATTGCGCTGTTCGACATTACGTAACTTCAGAGAAATTACTCCATCTAATATAAACGAAAAAGCGTTTTAATAATAGCCTTATTAACGTCTATCCACCTTATTCCGTCAACTAAAAGGAAGTTATGAAAGCAACAACTGATTTTGTTACCAGAAGTTATTGAGTTGCCTTTTTGCTTGCTTGATAGTTAGAATTAATTGTTAGTTTTTTTTATAAGGATTTTTATTGATGAATTCTAAAGTAGTTCAATTCAGAGTTAGCGAAAAAGCTCATAAACGTTTAGCTGATTGTCGAGTTCGACTTCGTTCTCATACCGTAAAGCCAAATCTTGATATGATATTAAATGCTATTTTGGAAAATATGACACTTGCTGATTTTGACCATTATACAAAAGGTTTGGTTTCAGCCAATAATGCAAGATCTAAGCTTGAAAAAATGCTTTCAGAAGGTCGAATTACACAAGTACAAATGAATGAACTGATTGCCAATCTAGATAAGAAATCCTGACATGCAAATTAATATAGGTAATTGTCTAGCTTTCTCTTGCCTATATCGTTTTTCCTCTAAGTAAGAAGGCTTATTAAATTAGGCTTTAGGTCAGTAGTAATTTCTAATTACTTGATATTTCATATATTACATTTATATGAGTAAATAATAGATCTCTTAAATGATTTTAGCCTAAAACTTATCGTTATTACTTTGCTATCTAACCATGTTTTATTCAATACGCAGTGAATCGGGAGGTTGAACCTCCCATTGAAAATAGTCTCTTCCTTGAGACAACAGTGTATGACCGTTTATTCGCCTTCCATGGCATGATTAGTATATGCTGATCTATCATTTAAAATCAATAACCACTTACTTATTTTATTGTTTTTACTCATAAGGGTAAAAGAGTTTTAGGTAGATTTTGATGATAGGCATTAAGGTTATAGATTAACATAAGTAGTTATATTTAATATGTTTTATAAGAATTTAGTTAATTAGTTGGTTCAAATTTACATTGTTTGCTTTTCATACAAATGATAACTATTTTGTTTTGAAGACACTCATAGTCATATGTGTTAAGTAAACGATTATTGAATACATATTTAATGTCAAATAGAATTGGCCGGTCAGTTCTCTCCGTTTAGCTGTTCACGTACTGCCCAAGTGTACAGCGGTAGGTTAGGTAGGTTAGGTTGTAGCGCCCCTCCCCGGATAACAGACTAATTGCGCTTAAGACTGATTATCGACGACAAAGGCAGAAACTCACAGTTGGATAACTTTCGACCGAGGATAAAGCAGGTTCAAGGTGGCAAGATCCTACTCGTACTATTAAGCCGGTATGCCTGTCAAAAGGGACCTCATATCACATTTGAATTCTGAAACTGATTCAATGTAAAAGCTGTACGAATGCCGGGGCGACCATCCCTATAAATGGTTCTGCATACCGTCAACTGTGTTTTAGATTGTACTTTAAGGTTTTGTGGATTAGGAAGTTCTCAGTTTTTTTAATGCTTTTGGTTCTCGGTTAAGATTTGGGATATCTCAGACTTAGTCTAGTAGGGAAGAGAAGGCTTAAGAAGGTAAAACCCTAACCCCATGCCACCATAAGGTCATAGTGAACTATTGTCTTAAAAATACCACCTCAATAAAATCAATGAGTTATGTTGATTTCTGACTTACCCTAAATTCTTATAGTTGTTGTTGCGACTCATGTTCTGATATTCCAACTTTGTTTAAATTATTGTTGTTAGATGAATGGATTGTAGGAACGTGATACCTGCTGAAAACCCTTCAATAAATGTCATGTAATTGTTCATTAATTGATGAACAATTTTTAAACAGAATATAAATCTATTTTTTTTATTTAAAAAAACATATATCGAATTTATAAAAAAGCGCCGGTTAAGGCGCTAAGGGTTTTTATCTAAATTTAGTGCAGTGATGTTAAACAGAATCACGATAAACAAATAAAGGATACCAAATAATAGTAAGTTATTAGTGACTTATCAATGTGCGGTTTTAATTACTGGTTGTTGTATGGTTCTACTGCAATGCAATTTGGTTGGGAATTAGAGCTCGATAAGCATAATTATCCACTTTTTCCACAGGGTAGATCCAATAATAGATCCCTAATAGATCCCTAATAGATCCCCGTACCCTTCCAGCCCTTCTGGCACAAGGCTTTGAAGGGGGTCAATGTCCTCGATAGAGAGTAGGAAAACTCCGATAAGGAGCAAAAAGGACTTCGTTGAAAAGAAAAACCGACTTCGATGGAGAGTAAATACGCCTTTGGTTGTGTATAATTAAGTTCATGTTTTTAATGGATAAAATTTATTTTATTAAATATTATCCACAGGTTTAATCTCAGAGATTATCATGGTGAGTGAGTTCGTTGTTATGAGATCGTGTATAAGTGAATTCAGGAGTAAAAAATGATTGAAAATTTTAATGAAAACAATGACATGAGTGATATGTTTTGGGAAGTTGAAAAAGGGACTGGTGAGGTAATTAACCTCGTTCCCAATACCAGCAATACAGTTCAACCAGTCGTTCTGATGAGATTAGGGCTTTTTGTCCCCACATTGAAATCTACGAAACGAGGACACCAAGGTGAGATGTCCTCGATGGACGCCACGGCGGAACTGAGACAGTTGGCCATTGTCAAAACCGAAGGCTATGAGAATATCCATATCACTGGTGCCAGGCTCGATATGGATAACGATTTTAAAACGTGGGTTGGCATCATTCACTCGTTTGCAAAGCACAAGGTCATAGGAGACGCTGTAACGCTCTCCTTCGTCGATTTCATCAAACTCTGTGGTATCCCATCAAGTAGGTCCTCAAAACGTCTTAGAGAGCGTTTGGGGGCCTCTCTGAGGCGGATTGCAACCAACACTCTGTCATTCAGCAGTCAGAACAAGTCATATCACACCCATCTTGTGCAATCGGCTTACTACGATATGGTAAAAGATACGGTTACTATTCAAGCTGATCCGAAGATATTTGAGTTATATCAGTTCGACCGTAAGGTATTGCTCCAGCTTAGAGCAATTAACGAATTAGGCCGAAAAGAGAGCGCTCAAGCGCTGTATACCTACATCGAGAGTTTACCTCCTAGTCCCGCTCCCATCTCACTGGCACGCTTACGGGCGCGTTTAAACCTCAGATCTCGAGTCACAACGCAGAACGCGATAGTTCGCAAGGCAATGGAGCAGCTGAAAGGCATTGGCTATCTGGATTATACCGAGATTAAGCGTGGTAGTTCCGTTTACTTCATCGTTCATGCAAGGCGACCAAAACTCAAAGCGCTTAAATCTTCTAAGAGTTCGTTTAAGAGGAAAAAGGAAACTCAGGAAGAATCAATTCTTACTGAACTTACGCGAGAAGAGCTTGAATTATTGGAGATAATTAGGGCTGAGAAAATCATCAAGGTTACAAGGAATCATCGTCGTAAAAAACAAACTTTACTGACCTTTGCGGAAGATGAATCTCAATGACTACTATAGTTGGTCGACTTACTCGTTATAGTAGTCCATGGTTAAACAAAGCCAAATTTGCTTTCGCGAACCAGAGTAGAAAATTTCAGTTCCGTGAAACGTTATCCAGCATATTGCTGCTAGTTTCTTAGCATTATTAAAATGAATAACTTATTTAAAATCAAAATGATATGGCGTTACTTTGATCGTTGAAATGGTCAGTGTAGTTTTTTAATTGAGCAGTAGAATAGGAAAAAATGTTTTCTACGAAATTTGCCTGGTGAATTTGATAGATTAGAGCGCCTGCTGCAAAACGTATAGCCTAGTTATTAGTTAAAATAGTAATTATAACAAATGATATAATTTATTTAGTTATGTTGACTTTTTTAAAAAATTTATATCTATGTATTGAAAATAATTGCAATACATTAAGTCAGCGATAGATTATTATAAATAACGAGATTTGATTATTTTTATTGTTTAGATATTTATATTGTTTTTATTATCTGTGTAAATTGGTAAATTTCCTTGTTTATTTAATTATATAGTCTATAGATTGACGTTAATTAAGGTATTGTTGATAAGTGACGTTTTGGATGGCATTTCTATAATTTTATATCTTCTGATTAATACCGGTTCGGGGTGTTACTTTTTACTATTGTGTGTCTTTATACAAAAAGAATAAAAAAAGCACATAGAGCTTGACCTTCTATGTGCTTATATTGAAAAGCAAAGTTTTATGATGCTTTGATCACAAACCGGCTTTCTCCTGAATCAATTATCAAAAATGAACCTATCTCTGACATGTCGATACGATGAACAACGATCCCATTGTTGCCTGTAGAAACCTGTTTGATATCCCCTTCTAGCGATAGTAATTCGCCTAACTCTATATCGCTTAATTCTAAAGAGTTTAATAACTTAAGGCCATGTAGTTTGTTAATTGGTAAAATTATATCGTTTTGCATGTCTAGTCGCTCTTCAGATAGTAAGTAATTGGTTACTTATTTAAGATTACTGTATTTAATGAATTTGGGAGTTCATTTTATAACTTATTGGTGATTTAGACTATGCTTATTTAAATTATTTTTTTACGTTCTGAAATTATGTCTGATAAATTTATATAATAAGTGGTAATTTATCTAATTAATTAGTTAATTAAGTGTTTACTTATTTTTTGAACAACTTTAATATAAGAAAAAAATAAGAGTAAACCTTCTACAAATAAAGGTATTAAACATGAAAGGAAATAAAATAGGCTCATTTATTGAGGCGGCAATTATAGTTAGTGGTAAAACACAAGCTTTAATTGCGAAAGAAGTAGGCTACGAAAAAGCAAATAATCTTTCAATGATTAAGTCAGGTAAGTTATTACTTCCAGTAGATAAAGTTCCAGCTTTTGCCAAAGCATTAGGCATTGACGAGGCTAATTTATTAACCTTAGTTCTTGAAGAAAGGTACCCTAGTTTATTGGAAATATTTAAAAAACATGCGGAAATTTTGACCGAAGATGAAGCTAAAGTATTAAAGGCTTACCGTAAAGCTAAATCGGAAGAATCATTAGATCCAGACAACATTCGACATGCCGATATGTCAAAATTCTTCCAAGATTTAGCTAATAAATATATTTAAAACAATGTATTAATAAATTTTGCAATAAAGAAATGAGGTGTTAGGTAACTCTAAAATCTCACCTTCAAAATTATGCTTTAATCCTCTATAGCTGTCTTCAGAAATAATTCCTTGTATCGATGAAGACAGCAAATTAAGTCCCTCTTTCATCTGTTCGAAGTAATCGTGCTTGTCATATATTCGGTCAATTCCTTCAAGGGCATGGTTCATAATTTTGCGGGCAACGTCATTTTGTACCCCTAATGCTGCTAACTTAGTTCTGGCAGTTCTACGCAGATCGCGAGGTAGAAACTCTTTAAGCCCAAATTTGTTAACATCCCTGACCATCCTTCGCACTACCTGAGCTGGAGAACCCTTTGATAACGGATTTTGTGGGTTCTTTGGTGACGGGCAAAGCCAAGGGCTGTTCCATATATTTGCTTCTTCCAATTTTTCTACACATAAGCGCATTAATGGGCTTAAAGGCAGAGTATGATCTCGGCGTGACTTATTTCGTTTTCCTTGTCGCCATATCCCACGCTCAAAATCGAATTCACTACGGTTGGCTCGAATAACTTCATCGGGGCGTCTTGCACTAACCAGACATAATCTTAATGCCCACTTAACTTGCGCTGAGACTTCCCACATATCTAGACCATGCCAGAAGACCCATATTTCTGCATCGGAAAGTGATCGAGAACGTGGCTCAGGGGTTTTACCACCAATATCTTTACGTTGCATGGAAGTTAAAGGAGAGTGTTCGATATAACCTTGAGATTCGCACCATGACAGAAATTGTTTAGTAAGCGCAAACACTCTCTTAGCTTCATGGATTTTTCCTTCAGCCAACAGGTTGTTAAACACCCGATTCAGTTGTAGACGATTTAGATTAATAAGTTTTTCTTCACCAACAACAGGGAGTAAATGAGTAAGTATTGATGATATTGCTATCTCAGGGCGGCGGCGAGTAAGTAATAAGGATAATTTAATCCATAACTTAATTACTTGAGAAACATAATCATTTTCATCAAATCTATACAATGTTATAAGTTTTTGCTTACTTATCTCATTTAAGTAATCTATTACATGTTGGCCTACATGTTCACTGGCTTTGTAAGCCTCATCCTTTGTTTGTTGCTGCATGGTAATTTTCTCTTCGGGTGCTTGCTTGTGGATAAATATTGACCAATTTTAACATAAATTAACATGACTTTCTGACTCCAGACTTTATAGGTCTGGAGTCAGAAAATAATTTTATTCGAAACGTAGGAAAACTCTTTAAAGGTATAGTTAAAAAAACCAAAAGGACATATCTTGATGAAGAATGAGATTACTACGAAGATAATTAACATCTACATAGTTCCCAAACATAGCATGATGTGAATGGATCGATACCGTTTTGATAATCATATGGTAATCTAAATTTTGGCATAGAATGATTTTTCCAAGGTCATGATATCCATTATTGTTTTTGGTGATGATTTTTACAATGAAAGAAATGAAACACGGAAAATATAAGAAAATTTAAACTTATTATCGCAGCATAACTAAGAAACCAAATTGATGCCGGAATTGTAAAAAATAGGATATATTGACCAAATAATAAAAAACTACCACGATGTTGCATGAAATCAGAAGACAAGAAATAGTTGATACAAACAAAACCAATATCAAACAGAAGAATAATCATAATGCCAAAAGTATTTTTATATATGTTTTTCTTATCTAAATCATTAATGCTTATGGTTGTTTTCTTTATGAATAAGTAAGAAATAATTAAACCAAATACAGGACCAAATATATTAACATAGTTAGCAATAATTTTAGTGCTAAATGGGTGTAAAGAAGACCATAATCCAATTTGTCCTAATAAATAATTATCGATGAAATTATCCAACCATATATCAAAATCAGTAACTGGAAAGCTTGGAAATAAAAGAGAAATAATGAAAATTGGAACTATACTAGCAATAACTATGCTATAGGGTATGTAAATTTTTGTTTCGTTAGTTACTTTCATTTACTCTCCTTTTATATTTAATTGCACGACATTATATAACTATATAATGTCGTGCAGGATTATTTAGTTAATTGATTCAACAATAAAATTATTTATCTTTCCCATATTATCAGCAGATAAATAATAGGATGCTGTTGCCCCCAATAATGCAAAAAATAACACGGATGGCGCTGCAATACCAGACATGGATAAAGCAACACCAACTAAGGCTGATGCACCATATCCAGCCGCAATACTTTCTAGTTCAAGGAAAAGAGGGGACCAATTTCCTGTCTCAAATCCAAGTTTTGTTTTTTCATAGACGTTAATTGCTTGCACTGAATAACCTACAATTCCAAATGCCTTACCCATTTGTTTAAGATTATTAGCCAATGTATGCTTATCTAATGTTTCCAATGCTTTTTTTATAGCAGCCCTATCTTTCGCATTTACTTTTTTATTTAGATTATTTTTGGTTTTTTCAAAAACTTCTAATGCCTGTTGATAATTTCTAATTTTCTTTCCTTTAACTTCTCCTTGCATCTCTTTAGCTATTTTTGCAACTTTATCGCCATATTGTTCCGCAATGGTTTTATTAACACCAGACATATAACTTACTGCATTTTTTATTGCATTTATTTCTTCGTCAGATTTTTTCTTGCGTTCCGCTTCTTTAATTAATTCATTTAACACTGAAACATTAGTTTCTGTATACTGCATTTTTGCATGGAAAGATTTAACTGCTTTATCCCAGTCACCTTTCCTCATTGCTTCATTCATTTCTGAATGATTTTTAATATTGTCAACCCCGGCATCCGAAGCCAGCGTAGCCAATGCAACCGTTAAAGAATAAGGCAGAAATTGAAGTTCAGAACCTTTTCTAGCGGGATTTATAAAAGACCAACGACCTTGATAAGGGACTCTGGAACATATTTCTGCTACGTCCATGTAATTCTTGAACATCTCCTTTCTTACGTCTACTGTAGGTATGATATTGTTTGCTTTTAAATTATTAGAATATGTATTCTCGAATTTCTTATATTCTTCTATTATTTGGAGAAAAGGAAAGCCAAAATACGCCCCCCTCATTAGATTTCTTTTCGCATCTATGTTATTTTGGCCGTTTAGCAATTTATCACATTCTTTCTTAAAAATGGGGCAATTAATTTTTCCACATACTGGACATTCTGATTTTTCTCCATTTAGAAATGGACTACAATAAGCGTTGATCGCTTGTATATAACTTAGTTCCCCAGAATCAATTCCTGAATTACCTCTGAATTTGTTAAAGAAAGAGTTATGGGGAGTAACAACTAAAGTATCTAATTTATAAATTGACATAATTAAATCATCCTTGATTTACAATAAATTTAAATAATATTTCTGTATGTAAATACAGATTTCACGATAATATAATTAATTATCATTTTGGTCAAGTTTACGTTGAACAGAAATATCATATTTTTACTGAATAAATACATTTAAAATACAGAAGATAGTAAGATTAAAATCATTTAAATAGATTTATTTACTTTATTCGATAAATATTTAAATGTCTCTCTTAGTAACGTGAGACTCATCAGTTATAATTATTTGATGAGTCTCGTCATTTTTAAATTTTGATAAGATTATGGGATTTTCTTATCTAATTCTTTAATCAGATCTTTAACATTGTCTGGGGTAGTTTCTAATGATAATTCTAGCGCGGCTTTAATATCTTCAAATTTCTGGCCTGATAGATATATGAGCGCGGCACGAAATACATCGGAACGACTTAAATTAGCCCGGCGAGGAACTATTCTCAGCAGTTCAACGAGATCATGGTACTCATCTTCCATCGAAACGGTACGGGATTTGATTATATTGTCGCTATTAGACTTACGGCCGCGTTTCTTAATAACCTCTGTTTTTTGCTGAGCGTTCTTAATAAATTCTTCTTTTGTTATGCGATCTTGCTTAGTTAAACCACTTAACTTATTCATTCTGTAATCTCCCTCCCAAAAATGAATTCTTCTACTACATTTTCTATTTCTTTTTCGGCTTTTTTGTCACGACCACCTTTGATTTCAAAGATAGAACAGCCGTCTTCTTCAGCATCATCATAAATATTTCGTGTGTGAACGATAGACCTTAGCGGATCGATACCGAAAGACTCACATACAAATTTTGCATTAATTATCCTTTGAACCTGGCTAGGTAACGTTGGGCATTGGTTCATCAGTGCTGCAACCTTCACGCCTTCATTAAGTTCCCGGATTTGTTCTACCACATTGTCTAAATTCGTTAGAGAACGCATGTCACGACGTTTTGGACGTAAAGGATATAGGATATGTGTGGCAATTAGCATCGCTTCCCTCTGTGCGGAGGAATCAAACCCTCCGGCATCAACAACAATGTATTTAAAGGTATGTTGCAGCTGCTGAATACGTTCAAAAATGTTTTCAGAGGCGCGGCCGAAAGCCAGGGGTTTTAAGTCGTTAACCGTTGCTCGTTCTTCACACCAGCTATAACTGGTTGCCTGCTCATCAATATCGAGAAGATGGACCGTGTAACCTTTGAGAAGAAGGTAAGCCGCAATCTGTTGAGCAATCGTGCTCTTACCAGGGCCGCCTTTGCTGCCACCGACCAGAATGATTTTAGATTCACTCATGGATTCACCTCTATATTGTTGTTTTTCATCGAATCAATGCCTTATCTTCATCAATAAGATACTGACTAAAATTAGATATGTAAATAAATATGAAAATATAAAAAATTTCTTATTTTTATAATTTTCTTAATGATGATATTTATGAAATTTTTAATATCCCTTTCTGGATGTAATGACAATGGCGTTACATTAGTGTACTATTTATACCATACACAGCCAAAGGAGATTTGAAATGAACGTAACAATTGATAGCCGTAAGAATAGAACGCTCAATTTGAGGATTAGGCAAGAGGATCGAGATTTAATCGATAGAGCAGCAAAAGTAAAAGGGAAAACCGTGACTGAATATGTCCTTGATACAATTAAACGTGACGCTGAAAACACGTTATTGGAACATTCATTTATGGTTGTTTCTCCAGAAATTTTCGATGCTTTTATCTCTAAACTTGATGCTCCGGTTACCCAAAATGAGCGTCTTATCAAAACGGCGAATATGACAAAACCGTGGTGATAATATGATTAACGACCCAACCTTATTAACAGACGATCACAATTTAGATAATTTTAATTCAGGCGTTGACACTCTCGATAACTGGTTAATAGACAGGGCATTAAAAAACCAGAAAGAAAATGCCTCACGAACATACGTTGTAAGCGAAAACAAAGATGTTATTGCCTATTACTCATTGGCTACTGGCTCAATAATGTCAGAGGAAGCAATAAGCAAATTTAAACGTAATATGCCTAATCCTATTCCAGTAATTATTTTAGCCCGTCTGGCGGTTGATAAAAATTATCAAGGGAAAGGATTTGGGCGATATTTAGTTAGAGATGCGTCTATACGTGTCGCTCAAGCGGCAGATTTGGTCGGTGTCAGAGGATTAATTGTTCATGCGATCTCGGAAGATGCAAAAGAGTTTTATAAATCTGTGGGTTTTAATGATTCACCTTTAAATCCGATGACGTTAATGATCACGTTAAAGGATTTAAAGGCGACTTTTAATATAACGGATTGATGTCATTTGTCATTGGACTGCCAAGCACATAGACGTTTACCGATTAAATTGTGAGTAAGAATTCCGCGAGCCGTTATGTCGGTCAATACATCTTCTTGTCCGATATAAATAGGCTCGGCCATCTCACAAAATAACGGGGTAATAGCCGTATTATTACTGGCGCATCCAGTGATCATTAAGCTCATTATGAGCCACGCCGGGAGACATTTTATTAATATCATCCTTGACCTCATTCTTGACGACTACAGTTTTATACAAGCGATCTCGGTCATCTTGTGCATGTTTCAATTCATAAGCTTTTCGAGCTGAACGGCTACCCAATCCATAGGCAGTCAGTAAGGTTGAAACGACCGCAATCACCATCAACAAGGCGTATTTCACCTTATTTAATAGTAAACTCATCATCGAAAATCCTTTTTGTGATTGATTAATTATATTCCTCTTAATAACCAGTTACATCCAAGATTAAAATTGATAACGGGAAATCTTGTGCAACGTAAGAATTCTCATCTTCGTCCCTGAACCACCACATTGATTCACGATATTCCACTTCAAATCTGTTGCCTATTTTTCGCATGAAATAAACGAATTCTATAGCTCTGTCTTGGGCCATAACATATTCAAGACGACCACCGCTCATCACCATCGCGTATTGCTTGCCTGGGGGGATTTCATAAGCCCACTTTTTAATGTGGCCGAGGTTGAACACATCAACCACACGCAACGCTGCCCAATTCGAGTTGTAAACCTCTTGGCCTTTGTCATTAAGCACACTTAACCCATGCGTGGACTTAAACCAGTGTTTTTTGTCTGTACCAAAACCATAAATCGTCACATTCGCTCGATTTGCACCGGCAGCTTGGTACACACCCTCATCAATAGAAACAACCCAATCATTCGAGTCAATAGCAATAATGCTAGTAGAAGGAGAAAGTATTTCATTCCATTTTGTTAGACGACCGCGCTCGGAATAGGAATCTTTAGTGCTATAACCCCCCGGTGCCCCAAAAGTTTTTTTGACGGTCAAATCCATATTTTGATATCTACCGTCAATTTGCAGGAAGCCATGTTCACCACGTAGTTGAAATCCATGTTCTGCCATCAGCGCACCCCGTAAAATACTCGAACATATCCAAAGGCTGGAAAATGGTGGCTACCGTCAACATAAATCTCAACAATTATGTTTGTTCCTGACACGGTAATACTTCCTTTTCCCTCTTGTTGCCAAAGGATTGCGGCTACATTTGACCAAACGAAGATCTCCCCCATACCAGCGAGTTCAGGATGTGAGAAAGTTTTCTTAAAACGCAGGTTATGCCGAACAGGAATCTCATGATAACCAACAATTCTCCCCATCCGATCGTTTACTTCGATTAATGGTTTACCTTGACTGTCTTGAATTCTAACGCCACTTACCGCCATACCCTTATACTCCCTTATTAAAGATATTCCTTAAATTAAAGTCCCTGTTGATGGCGTTTAATCTGCGAATACGCTATCACACAGGCCACTACAATCGTGGCAATGCCAAAAATGATGCGAACTACAGACGAGCTTGATAAGTGTCCTTCTGCTTTATCCATCGCTGCCGAAATCTGAGGGAGAACTTCTGCAAGTTGTCCTATGCCCAACGAGGCCGCTACAGTAGCGCTGGCGGTTTCTTTGGTGACTGGGATCTTAGTAACTTCTTTGACAGGCTTAACCACACCAGCACGGCGAAGACCTTCATCAATGATTTCGTTGGAGTACCAGGTATTCAAGTTCCTTAGCGGCCCTTTCCCATTTTCCTGAGCAATAATGGCCTCAACTAACGGGCGAATAATGTGGTATTGATGTAAATCCATCTCTGAGTCGGGCTGAACACCAATAGCACGAGCAACAAAGTGCACGTAGTTATCTGTGTGGTTTTCTACTTTAGGTGCCCAACGTTCGATTACTTCCCGGACTGTGTCGATGCGTGATCCATCTTTTGCTTTGCGTTTGTCATGATAGGTGATAAGTGTTACCGCAATTGCACGGATACCAAAAACAGGATCTTTAAAGGTGCAAAAGCGTGAGTCTTTTGGTTTATCAGTTAGACCTTGCCACGGCGAACCTCGTTCGATGTTGCCGGGATTGTTGTTGCGGATACCTCTTGGAGTTGCCATCCTTGCCTCTCTTTGTCAGTTTCCAGATTTCATTTTTCATGCCCTTGGCGGCTAGTCCTGAACCACCATAATCTGTCTCAAATCATAGATCTGCCACATCTATGACAATAATTGATATAGGGGTTTTTATAACATGATGCATGCGACTCGCATAACTTATGAATTTTGAATATGCCATAAAATTAATTTCAAACAGATTTCCGACTCGGCGGTAGAAATGATTACGAACTTCTCCATCATGATTATGAATAGAGACTTCTATATTCCCACTAAGCACAACGAAGGCATATTTTTTACCCGCAGGAATCTTATAACTCCAACTTTCAACGTAACCGATATTGAATACATCAACAATTTTCATAATTGCCCAATTGGAATTGTAAACCTCAATATTTTGATCATTTCGAATACTGAGACCCATATTAGATTTATACCAATTGTTAGGTTTATCACTAAAGGCATAAATTTTAGCATTAACCTTTGCTGCGTGTATTGGCTGTATCATTGAGTCAGCACTTATCTGTGCCCAATTATCACAATCAATCGCAATGATGGTGCTGGTATTTGCAGAAATTAGGGGTAATTTTGTAATACGTCCTGAATCAACGTCGGCAGAATCATAAACGACTCCCCCTGTTCCCTGTACTGAAAAGACATCAGCAAGACATATATTTTGGTGAGTACCGTCAATCTGAAAGATGCCGTGATCGCCTGTTAATTGAAATCCATGATTAACCATTATCTGACTCCATAATAAATAATAAACGGTTCTTGGCTTATCATATCTGGGATGAAAATGTCAGCATGAATGTTAGAACCACTAATAGTTATTGACGCATAACTTGCTTCACTCCAAAAAAAATTAGGATTAATCCAATAGAACAACTCGCCATAAGGCTCCAATTCTGGGTGAGAAAATGTGTGTTTAAAACGAGAATTAACTTTTGCGCTGTCAATAACATGTTTACCGACATAACGGCCAACTCGGTCTGTTATACTAATTGTTGGCTTGCCTTTACTGTTGTTAATGACCAAACCGCTATTTGCCATGGCAAACCTCGTTCGATGTTGCCAAGGTTATTGCGGCGCTTCTTGGAGTTGCCATCCTAGCCTCTCTTTTTCAGTTTCCAAATCCATTTTTCATCCCCCAAGCGGCTAACCCTAAAATTAGAGCTACAGTTAAAATTGACGTGATTTTTGAGATAATCCCATCAAAAAACCCGCTGGAGATACTTTCTAGCCGTGTCAGCAACTTTTCTAAGTTTGCGTGTTGAATACTATGTTGTGCTGCTGTCATATCACCGAAGTAGTTTTTCAGTTGATTGGCTACTTCAGCGCCTATTTTGTCAGTAAGATCGCCTTTTAAATTTGTTACTACTTCCCTGGCGACAATTTTAGCAATGTGCTCCACCATCTCCGGTGTCACATTTCCCACCTCGTTCGACATTTTAACCTCCATGTCACAGTCAAATCGGGGTGGGGAGTTTATAACATTTTAAAGCATATAAGTAATTACTTACTTATGTTAAATCTTCCACAGGGATGGTTTTTCCCTCAAGTTTTTTCAACTTGGCTATTTTTGCCCATCCCCCGATAGGGTTCAAAGTTGATGAGGAAAAAAATGGGTACTCAGTTAGCGCTAAGATTTTAATACTCTTTTGCCGTGTTCTCTGAGTTCCCCATCTGGCCCTACATACTTATAGAGAGCCTGTCTGCTAATCCCAAGCTCTTCACATAATTCAGATACGCTACAACCCCTACTTTTCATGGAAACTTGTGCCAGGCGAACCTGAGATTTTGTGAGTTTAAAAGAACGTCCGCCTTCACGTCCTCTTGCTCTGGCCGCTGCCAGCCCTACTTTTGTTCGTTCACTGATCAACTCCCGTTCAAATTCGGCCAACGCGGCAAAAATCCCAAAGACCAATTTGCCACTGGCCGTCGTCGTATCAATTTCTGCACCTTGCCCGGTCAGTACCTTAAATCCGATTTTTCGATCCGCAAGATCATGGATAGTGTTAACCAGGTGTTTTAAGCTTCGGCCAAGCCTGTCAAGCTTCCATACCATTAACACATCGCCAGGCCTGAGGGCTTTCAAACAGGCATCCAATCCAGGCCGTTTGTCTGACTTCTCGGATATTTCATCCTGATAGATGTTTTCTTTATTGACACCGGCAGCAAGTAAAGCATCCAGTTGGAGATCCTGCACCTGACTTCCATCAGATTTGGAGACACGGGTATATCCAATTCGCATGAACGACCTATTTTAATTGTTTAAGTTTTTCAATGGATTTGTTTTCTATCAGGATCTCCATTTGACTGACCGCAACGCGATTCAGCTTTTGGAACCTGTCGTTTGCAGAGAGGCCTTGCCCGATAAGTTCAGCATTGAAGCTTTCTAAATTAGATAACACGACAAGCTGTTCCAGTGTGGCATAGTCCCGTATATTGCCTTTTAGTTCCGGGTTCTCTTTACGCCAGTCACTGGCTGTCTTGCCGAACAAAGCCAGATTCAATATATCGGCCTCATTAGCGTAAGCAAAGTTTCTTGCTTTTGGGTTAATCTCCAGAGCGGGAATAATGTTCGTTTTTATTGACTCTGTATGAATATGATAGTTGACCTTGGCCAGAGTGCGCGAAACATTCCATTCCAGATTTTTCTGTTCATTTTCTGCTTGTTTGAGCCGTTGGAATTCTTTTAATAGATAGAGCTTAAACTCCGCGCTGATCCAGGAAGCAAACTCAAAAGCAATATCCCGATGCGCATAAGTTCCGCCATATCTGCCCGCTTTCGAGATGAACCCGATTGCATTGGTGGTTGTGATCCAGCGTTTTGGCGTGAGAGAGAAACTGTTTGCGCCCGCTTCATGTTTAAATCCATCGAATTCGATGGAATTAAAATCAGGATTATGTAGCTGTTCCCACAAACCGATAAACTCAATGGTGCTGCGGTTTCTCATCCAGTTTTGCAGAATGTAATCACCGCGGTCACCATCTTTGTACTTAGCGATGTCTGATAGCGATATATAGTCATCTTGTTTGTCGGAAAAGACAGAGACTTTTATACCTCGGACATCAATTTTTTGCGCCATAAACCTTTCTTCTCACTTTTGATGTGTCAGTTAAACGAAGTTTAAATGACAGCCTTGTTCTAGCTTAAATACAGATGGAAAAATGTAATATAAACTGTATATAAATCTATGTCTATTAAAGGTAGAAGTAAAAAGATAAAGTGACATACTCAATGTAGCCCTGCCATATTAAGAATAAAAATCAGATCATTGCTCCTGCGTACAGTACTTTTCAGGATTTGATTGGACGATGTTTATCGGATGAGAGGAGGCGTATCTGTGAGCAATTAAAATCAAATCTTAATCCTGACATGGAAGATACACTAAGGGACTTTAGTTATACCGAAATTGTCGGATCAAGTCGTGACTAATACAAAAAATAGCCTACCTGGTAGAACACCATATTTGGTCTGATTCCAACGCGTGTTTTCACCGGTGACAATGCGGTGACCTTGTTTAAATGAGGCAGTACCTTCCCTGTACCACATATTTTTTCTCCCTATTAAAAATATAAAATATGAATCCAAAAGTGGCCGAAGCCACTTAAAATTACAAAAGCCCTAACCTAACGCGCAATACACCCCTTTCATCATAAACATCAATACGGTTGTTTGAGATAACCATCCGACCCGCGCCGCTCGTGTTTCCGTTAATTTCAAAGCCTCCGCCTTTGCTGATTCGCCATCCTGTTTTTCCGGCAGCGTAGTTGTTCGATTGTAAATCGCCAACTTTGGCGTTAGTGATGGTGCCGTCCTGAATATAAGCACCATTCATGTAAGTAACACCATTGTTCACAACAAAAGGCGTCGTGATTTTACCGTCAACTGAATTGACCAAACCAAATCGGTCAGCGCGAACAAGGAATTGAGAAGTACCGCCGTCAATGCCTAATGACATACCAGCCGCATATTTGACATTGTTCTTGCCTGACGTCTCCATCTTCAATGTCCATGATGCTGATAGCTTGCCATTTACATCAGCTACCGCCTTTGATGTTTGCTGAACGGTTGCCGACATCTGATCAGTTTTGGCATTGACTGAATCAATTCGTTTCCCTAAAGCGTTATCCGCACTTGCCCGCGCCTGGGATTCGGTTGTCACAGAAGCCGCAACATCATTTACTTTCGCTTCCAAAGCCTTAACGGTGTTAGATACTGCCGTGTCAGCGTCAGCTCGTGTTTTAGCTTCTGAATTGATTGCTGCTTTGACGTTGTTGTTCATTTCTGCGGTCAAAGAGTCAATCCGTTTGCTCAAAGCCTGATCTTCGTTTGCTCTGGCTTGTGTTTCTGTATTGATAGCCGCTTTATTGTTGGTCATTTCAGCGTTCAGAGATGAAATCTGAGACGCAAGAGCCACATCCTGAGTTGTTCGTGTTTCAGATTCCGTCTTAATTGCTGACTTGATATTTGTATCTACCTCTGACTTCAACGCGGTAATCTGTTTAGATAAAGCTTCATCAGCCGTTGCCCGCGCCTTAGATTCTTCAATGATTGACGCCTTAATGTTGTCATCCATCTCAGCACTGAGCTTAGAAACCCGCTTAGATAGGGTTTCGTCTGCTGAGGCTCGGGCCTCCTTCTCTTCTGCTAATTGAGCAACAATGTTGTCGCCTATTTCAGCTTTGATCAGGTCAACTTTCTTAGAAACTGCGGAAACGCTATCAGCAATAGTCTGTTGTTCACTTTGGATTTTCGCATTGGTTACCGATTGTTTCTTGACGTCCTCATGCTGACGCAATGCCAGGTCAATATTAGCTTTAGCTATTGCTTCGATGTTACTCGTGACACCCGCAGTTGATTTCTCCACATCAGAAACCGTCTGCTGCATTTTCTGGATACTGGATTGACCTTCGTCCACGATTGATTTCATAGAATCGACACGTTTAGACAAAGCTTCGTCAGCCATCACACGCGCTTCTTGTTCCGCGGCGATTTGCGCTTTATTGCTACTCACAGCCGCATTGACAGCACTTAGCGTTCCAGCGATAGACTCACTCTGTTTTTCTACGGTTTCCCGCAAGGTCGTCACTTTGGCGACAGAGTCATTGACATCACCCAAAGCTTTATCAATCTTGCTTTGGGTACCGTCTACCGTCTCTTTTAACTTTTTCTGAGCCTCTTCCATATCGGCAAATGAGTCAGAAATACCCGTAACGGATTCATCCAACTTCTTAACCGACTCATCGATAGACTCTTTGATAGAATCCACCGCTTCATTGGTGGCTTTGCCATCAATATCACTTAGCAATTCTTGTCCTAACTCACTCTTAGTTATTTGGTTCTTCAAGAAGGAAAGGACGTTTTTAGTCGTCGCTTCTGTTCCCAAATTGGAGTTAGGGTTACTGAGCATGCCTCGCTTGTTGACTGCACGTACCCAGTAATACCAAGTTTCATCGTCATTAATGCCGCTGTGAGTGAAAGTGGATGATGCAACTTCAGCTATTAAAGCTGATGACGATAGGTCATTAATTTTAGAGGCATAGACGTTAACTTTATCCAAGTCGATAGAATCAGGATTTAACCAATTCAAGATAATTTGACGATAATCCCCTATCGCAGTCAGAGCACTCGGTGAGTTCGGCGGTGTCATCGTACCGAGTGTTTTGTAAGTCGTAGTGATAGTTGCAGTACGACGACCTGTCATTGATATAGCGTATACCTCAATGTCGTACTCACCATTTTCAGCCACGCTCAGAATGTCATACTGTTCTTCCGTTACTTCGATTGTCTTCCAACCTTCAACAACATCAGAACGTCTCCAGCGCAGAATATAAGAGGGTGATTTACCTTCCCAGCTTACGGTCAATTTCACAGATAGATTACCCGGTGATGAAAGGTAAGTTCCCTCTGTGATCATCAGGTTTTCTGGTTTAGAGAAAGTAGGGTCGAGGGCCGTTATCTTCGATGGCGTTAACTTTGCCCCTTGGTCAATCGCTGTAAACTTAGTCGGATTATGTTGCACCCCAACAATATCGAATGAACCTTTTTCTTCACCTTGATTGACGCTCAAGATACGAACAATCATCGGCTCAAGATTAGGCTCCGTAATCGTCCATATACCTAAAGGAACGGGGGTTTCTTCTTCACTAATCGGTTGTTTAAATGTCACCGTTGTGTGTTCCCCGGTGCCTTCAATCAGGTTGCGATCAATCATCTTCCCTTTAGCATTCAGGAAAGAAATAGAGTTGCCTGCTTGTTCCAGCTTAACTGGTGCGTCTAATGTGATGCTGTTCGCGGTGAAGCTCTTCACACGGCCAGAGTTACGTTTACCAGAGCGAAATTTATCTTGCAATTTCACCAATTCGCCGGGCATAAGAAGTGACGCATCTAAACCTGTTTTAAAGGTAATTAAGTCAGTTTCCATTCGGTTGCTGTACAGTGTCCAAAGACCAACACGATGTGCTTGCCCACGACTGGTACAACCGAATGCGACGGATTCTGTCTTGCGGATGCCAAAACGCTTAATACCTTCACGATCTTCAACGTATTCAATGTTCTGTTTGTAAAGATCGTCTTTGTCGTTGTAAGTGATCATGGCTACGGTTGAACGGTCTTTCCGCGACGTGCCTTTGTAAGACACTTTGCCGATGATATTAGCGCTAGTGAACTGCATAATCGGTGTAGACGGGCTATCTTGCATGATATTGACCATCCCCCCGCCCAGAAAATCATACCGCGAAAGACAGAAGTAATGTCCTGTAACACCCTATAAGCTTCACCACGAGAGTTAATGACGGTGTTAATAGAAAAACGCTTTTCCAACCCGCCAAACCCATCAGAGACTTCCTGATCGCAATATCGCCCGATTTGATACAGTTGCGCGATATTGATCATAGATTCTTGAATATATTGGCCAAGCCCATAGCGTTTACTGGTCAAAATATCATAGAGAATCCATGCCGGATTATCCGACACCTGAGGACTAAATGTGCCATCCCAATCACCGTGGTAGGTATTCGTGTCTGGCCGATAGTTTGATGGTACGCGGATCTCCAATCCTTTGACCAGGTATGACCGAGACGGCATTGAGCTGCCAAACTGCTGTGAGTCGATACGAATACCAACCAAGGCACTGTTAGGATAAGCCAACTTGGAATTGACGATTTCACCGTATGAACTCATCCAGGTTTGGTCATTCACATAATCGGTCTTACTGTCAGGGGTCAGACGATCAACACGGATACGGTAATTTGTTCCCGGCTTAGGCAGGTCGAACAAATATTCCCGATAATGTTTACCACTGGATTTCTTACTGACATTAATAACCGGTGACTTATAACCAACAGGGGTAATTGGCTCAAAGCCCTTATCCCCAACAGCTAAAGAAAATTGGAACTCTACGGTTGCCCCGTAAGTATCGCCGGTTTTGCGGTCAGTATTGGCTAATTTCGGAAACATCATGATGATACGAACCTGATCCGCATCATCATTGTCAATTTGTATTGTACGAGGTGACGTTGTTTTTATCCGAACACCAACATCTTTTGGCGTCTCAATGGCATCAAATCCCTCAATAACGCTTTGATTTTGAGAGCCATCACGAAACCACCAAGTGATACCATTAAAATTACTTGTGCCGTCAGGGTTCAATAGCGGTACGTTATCGAGAAATATGGATTTTCCCCCATCAACAAGACCGCCTATTTTACCTTCTCCTAATAGGTCCAGTATCGATGCTAATGACCTCGATTGAACGTTATCTGGAGCCTCAACCGGTGTTCGTGCTGATCCGCCTCCTTTCTTGCCGCCAGCCCCTGCTAAAAGACGCTTTTCTTTTGTTTTCACTGTAATCTCCATATCACAGATAATTATTTAATATACAAATTAAAAGAAGCACGACGAGTTATTACACCAGTCGTAGAGAAAATTACATCATTTGGTCTACTGACATTTTCACGCTAATAATCTGCGAACCAACCAATACCTCTTTTCCAAAAATAAGTGGAACAGGGTTGCCCTGTGACACCGTATTTTGCGGGCCATCAAAGTAATAAGAATCTTTGTGATCGACACTACTCATTTTATTGGTAGGTTGTTTAGAAAGGAGCGCCGTTATACCGCCGAATACCATGGAGAAACCGGCTGAAAACATCGCCAATGATGCCCCGCCAGTCACTTCTGCCGAAACCAAGGCCACAGTCATTAAGATAACCCCAACAACAACCTGTACCGCACCCAAGACTTTCGGGCCAGCGCCGCGGTAAATAGGCGTGATTCGAATAGACTTCAGACGACCATTACTTTCCAACAGATATTCTTCGTTACTTAAGTCGTAAGTCTGTCCATCTTCGCGCTCAATACGAATATGATATTTCTGGTATTTTTTTGCATTTACCTTCATCCAAGACAGCAAACCTGGACGATTACAGTCGATGATATTGATAGCCATCCTGGCCGTATCGGTAGCTATACGATGAATTTTTCCAAAGTGTTTTCCCAATACACCGCCCAGTTCAACGGTGACCAGATGAGCTTTTTCTTTATCCGTATCACTCATTAGAAATCCCTTCCATCAAGTTTTTGTGTCTTAAATGGTGTGTCGTATGTTTTTCATACATACCACCATAAATCGCTTTTGTACTCAATCTGTCTATTTGGTGATGCAAGATCATCCCATCACCAATGTAAACCGCACAGTGATCAGACATTTTGCTTCCCATCTGCATGAAAAAAATATCTCCGCGCTGCGGAGGAGTTCCCACAGGAAGGCGCACCAGCCCCTGTGACTCATAATTTTCATGCAGAATGTTCATCCCTTTGTCCCACCACGACGGAATATGCAGATCAAGGCATACTCCCATCTCTATGCCAAATTCACGTTTGAGATAATCTCGGCAAAGTAGCCAACAATCAAACACCCCAAAAGCATAAGGACGTCCTTCATAGGGCATCTCAAATCCTGAGGGTTCTATCACATTGATATCACTAAACCGGAACTCTGCCTCAATTTCAGGATTGTAGTTCTTGCTGATATTGATGATAAACCAAGGGATTTCAGATGCTTCACAGCCTGCAAGATCGGCCTCACTCGCTTGGTTGTCGCCGTCGGTATGAGAATGCCACACCGCAACAACCTGCCCCATTTGTTCCGCGGCAACCTGATCGTCTGCATCCATCACGAAGAAATTTTCAGGCTCATCCGAGACATTCCGACATAGAATTAGCTCATACTTGTTAGCACATGTATTGACTAACAAACCACAGGCTTCATTCGGATAGGCATGCAAAGCTGCTTGACGCATATCGTTAAGCAACTTCTCTCCAATCATGTCCTTGGTGATCATGCGCGATTCGCTCCCGGAAATCCGCCGAATGCAATGATGCCATCGGCAAAATAATTTCTCCGCGCACGGCAACTAGAAAGCCGTTTAGTACAAAAATCAGCACTAGGTGTTGTCGTCAAATTATCATCCTTATCAAAATAAGGCCCGGTGTAACCACATTCGGCACTACGGTACTGCCATTGACAAGAATTCTTAATAATTTGACGGTTCGGTAATTGCACGCCCATTAAGTCAAACGCTGAGGCAAGTTCAAATTCCACTATGTCGCGGTCTTCAAAGGTCTTCTGATCAATAAACCAGATTTCATCAGCAAAATGTTGGTTCGGATCTGCCATTGGGTTGCCATCTTTGAAATTAGTGGCATCCAGAAAACGCGCGAGTGTTAGCTTGCGTATAATTTTGCAACCAATGAGGTCCTCGTTAGCCTGAATTTCAGCGGAAATAATGCCATCGAAATTACTAATCTGCATCTTGGGGCGAGGCAATTTTCCCTGACCATTTTTATCAAACCCAGATGCCGCAATCGGCCACGGATTATAAGTTTTCCCCTGCCAAATAATCGGCTCAGAAAGTTCATTAGTTCCTGCATGGAATAACAACTTGCCGCCCGACTTCGTAACAGATAAATCCAGCTCAAATAGTTCAATTAATGCTGATGGTGAAAGGGCTTGAATACCTGAAGTAATTGTTTCCATTTTTCTTCATCCTTGAAGACGCCCCTTTACCAGGGGCGTTTTGTGTTACTCAAATACTTGTCGGAATGTTGCGGTTAGAGTAGACACTCCCCGTCCGCGCTTAACCTGATATTTATCACATACAACGACAAAGTTATCTTTCTCCGGCGATGTCCAGTTGAATGATTCAATTCCACCTCTATCGTAGAGGAAATCTTCTATTTGTCTGACCTCATTCCACGAACCTTCAAATTCAAGACTCCAGCTTTGTCTCCGCCAGTTAAGTCCTGTGGTAACGCGCTGTTCATAACCTTCCCCGAAAGATAACATCGTGACGGATGGCGTCATTTCTTTCTGTGAATCAAACTTTGGATGCCAAGTAAATGCCTTCCGTGACATATTTCCTCCTTATCTAGCCGTATTGTTCAACATACCACCGGGTCTACTTTCTGAGGTCAACGTATCCAAAACAACTGCCTTAACTTTACGAGCCATTTCGTTCCACTGAGAGCCGTTATCTCCATCCTCAGATGAGTTGCTTGAACCATCGTTATAATTTTGCACCGTAATAGCGATATTTACCTGATCGCCACCAGAACCGCTAACATTACCGGTCATTGTGACTGGGATCGTGCGGCCATCTGGTAGTGGTACATAGGCTTCGTTCATATCGCCTTCACCGAATAAAGCAAGCTGTGGGCTAGTGGCAATGCCTCCCTTGGAATATTTAGCCAGTGAAACTACGCCACCAGGTCCAAAGACACCGCCATTAGCATGAGGGGTAATAACCTGAAACTGGTCAGGTGTAGGGCGGAGCTGAATTCCTTTAGTGCCGTCTGCTACAGCATTCCCGCCGCCAGAAGAAAGCCAGCCTGCTGATGACATCGCGCTATAAGCCGATGAAGCCATACCAACAACGCTGACGGCTGCACCAAGGTATCCCATCCACTTATTACCGGTCGCCGCCCCTAACGAGGCAATTGTCGCGCCTACAGCGGTAATTGCTGCCGTCGCCGTGTTGGAAAACATCCAGGTAGATTTCGTCGCTTCGTTGGTTGTAGTCGCATTCTTTTCCGCAGCCATGGAGCTAAAATCGAAGCTAGATGTTAGTGCAGCAAATCCTGCTTTCAACCTATCTACGCCGGAAGAAGCCAAATCCATCATGGAAGACGTTAATGATTTCACAGGAGCTTTTACGCCACCCAATGAATCATCTTGAGGCGCTCCAGGCACAGTTTCCATCAGAGACTGATTACTGACGTTTGCGCCCGTCGTTCCCTCCATGAAGCCGTTCATCAAATTGCTGAGTGGTCCTGGCCCCTGACCGTTAGGATTGGCTCCCATGCCTAAAGCCCCCATCAGCGGCTCAACCACCATGGATTTCACGGCAATTTGCAACATCTGATTGGTGATGTAGTCGGCGAAACTGGTCATGTTAAATTTGCCGGTCTTCACGAAATCCACGAGATGATCGGTCAGGCTTTCAAACGTTCCCGCCCATGCTTTCTCTACCTGACTCGCCACATCTGCATACTGAACCGCCAAATTTTGAGAGGCAGTGCCCGCAGACTGAATAAACGCTTTGTTACGAGCTGCAAGCATTTGCGTGATTTTTTGCTCGTACAGTTTAGCCATATCTTCGTCTTGCGTTTTGTTGGCTTCCCCTTGCAGATAAGACAAGCTACGATTGAAATTCTCGTTGAATTCCCTACCTTTCTCTTCACGGCTTGGCGTATAACCCGCAGAGATAACATTTTCAGTAAACGGAGCAAACTTCTGAATATTTTGATTAACCGCATCACGATTGAAACGATCTCGTAACTCTTTAGCATTATTCTGAATGAAAGAAAGTTGAGTATTCGCTTGTTCAATCATTTCTGGAGTAATCAAACTGGTCGGTGTCGCGTTCGCCAGTTTTGTTAGGCTCTGAGTAACATCATTAATCTGCTGATCGAATGTTGCTGTGGCCTCAGTACTGAACCCCATTTGTCTGGTTAACTGGGCACCCTTATCTAATGCCTTCCGGTAACCCTCTACCAACTCGAGCTGTTCTGCTCCCGTTTTGCGTATGGCCGCAGTCTCTTTGTTGGATGCAGAAACAGCCGCATCCGCCGCTCTCTCTGCGTCCTTAATTTTGGCATTCGCCAGCGTTTCAGAAACTTGCTTCTGCTGCTCAGCTGTTAGTTGATCAAGGCGCGTCACTCCGCTATAGATTTCTCGTATCTCTTGATCCACTTTAAGCTGGTTGTCACCCGTAATCATATCGCCAGTGAGGTCAGTCATTACCTTACCACTAGCATTTATTCGTGGTTTCACTCCAGAGTCGGTAAGACTGCTCAGGTACAACTTGTTCATCTTTTCGTCAAGTTTCGGGTCCATGCCAAAACCAGTACTTTTCTTTCCCGTTGTAAAAGGCGTACCGAAACGAGATTGAGAGATATTATTGGCTGTCGACTGCAACTCTTCTAGTTTGTTTTTGGCTATGACGTAGGCTTTCGCCTGACCATCTAATTGCCCCTGTTTACGTGATCGCTCATCGGTATTTAACTTTGGATCTTTCAGTTGTTCAGTCAACTTCGTCACTTCAGCCGCCAGGCTATCAACATGCTTGGTAGTCGCATTAATTGCAGCAGTGTACGGCTTCAAGTTCTCCGCGCGGTCATTGTCGTTGATCCGCGCTATTTCCTTCTCTTTTTCTAACGGTGATAGCTTAGAGTTGCTAAGCACAACACGCTCTGCGGCGGCTTTTTTCGCTGTTGTGTTATCGTATTGAGCTAATCCCGCAGCTATGCCTACATCAATCTTATCAAGGCGATTTTTAATCACATCAGCGGCCAGCTGCTCATATACCGCTTTGTCACCCATGCCGATTGTTTCGGTGTATATATCGCGTTGCGTTTTGTTGGCTGCAATCCGTTTCTTTCTACCGCCTTACGATTGTGAACTCTTGCCCCAAGACCATAGTTTTCAACATAGCTATCACGGTCACCCACATCGCTCTGAGTATCCGTTCATCCTCCGCGATGTTACGTTGTGAGAGAGTTAATTTTACCTTTGACCTGAGCTCGTGTGCGGCAGTCATAGC
>NZ_RBLJ01000006.1 GCF_003634575.1 Photorhabdus asymbiotica | reverse complement strand
AAAATCAAGCCATCGTACCGGAGTGACGTATCACACACCGATAACAATAACCGCTTTCCCTACAGGAAATCCCATCATGTCATCACCCGTTAAACATCAATCCACCCCCCCCCGCGACCCTGCGCCAGCTCTGACGCGTATCTGGATACCCTGCTGTTGCAGGGGCGAGTCAAAAGAGCCAGTCCGCCCGTCATGAAACCCGTCACGAGTCGCTTCACAGGTCTTCAGGGCTCAACTGGCTCTTTTGACTCGCCCCCTGCAACAGCAGGGTATCCAGATACGCGTCCAGATGCTGGCGCAGGGTCAGCGGGCGGGGGGTGGATTGATGTTTAACGGGTGATGACATGATGGGATTTCCTGTAGGGAACAGCGGTTATTGTTATCGGTGTGTGATACGTCACTCCGGTACGATGGCTTGATTTTTAAGTGGCCGGAACAGTCCTTTTCTGTCTGCCCCAACTTGCGGACCGCTCCACCCAGTATTGCTGCGGTCTGGCGTCCATTTTCCGGCCTCCAACTTGGACCCAACTTGACCCCAGCTTGAGGGCAACTTGCGGTTCAGTCCAGTCCAACTTGCGTCGGGTCGTATTCCGGGTTTTCGGGTTCGATGATGAGCTGGCAGTACGATACGACGAACTTTTTCTTATTATTGCCGGAACAGTGTTTTTCAGGCCTTCCCCAACTTGCGAACCGTTACATCCAGTATTGCTGCGGCCTGAAGCCGGTTTTACGACCTCCAACTTGGACCCAACTTGACCCACTTAGGGGCAACTTGCGGTTCAGTCAGTCCAACTTTGCGTGAGTCATATTCAGGGTTTTTCCGGCGCTGTCAGGTCAATCAGGCCCGCACAGGTGGGCTTCTTCTGCGCTGTCGCACGTTCCACAGCAGTTCATACTGCAACAGATGGCCCCGGCTGCCGCCGTGGACTAACAGGTATTCCATGTCGGCCAGTCGCTGACAATGACTTTTAAACTGGTTATCGCTCCATTGGGGTGTAACTGCGGATATCCGGCGGGTAAAACGGACAGCATATCACCGGGCGTTGCTGCGTTGCCGCCGTCTCTTTCACCATTTTGCTGTATCAGCAGCAACAGTTTCCTTGTCTGGGGCGGCTCTCATCCAGCGTGCGGCCTAATATCTCGTGGGCCAGTCGGTTGGCTAAGCTAATATCGTCTTTGGTCACCTCGATATATTCAAGCCGTTTGCCCCGGTGTTCCGCGGTTTTCACCTCCCGCTGGTGCTGATGCAGCAGGGCGATACTTTGTATCAGGGTGAGATATTTCATGTGGTCGCGTCGGGTGCGGGTTTTATCGCTCATGAACGATTAACTGTGAAGCATAAGGGTTAACGACATTCAGCGGGCGTAACAGCCGCTGGGCGTTTTGATGCAGTTCGGTGATATACGTCTTTTCATTCTCCGCCAGTAAGGCCTTCGAGGGTCTGCTTATGGCGCCTGCAACGCGTGAGATAGCTTCGGTCTGTTCCCGCGATTCGTTCACCGTCAGCACCAGACAGCGGTTTAACAGCTCTTCATCGAACATCTATTGCCGTGGTGGTGAGCATCAGCATCACCGGGCCTTTACCGTGTACTGTTTAGTCACCAGATTGCCGCTGGCGTCATCTTTACCGTACTGGCAAATGGTCAGTTCGCCGTCGCTTTGTAACAGCTTAAGCGCATAGGCGGCCTGCCGCAACCCCTTCCTCTTCGGCAATGGCTAAGATTTTATGCTGGAGATTGGTTTCGCCCAGATAGAACAGGCTCTGGCCGGGTCCATGGCGCTGTATTGCAATCGTTCTTCTTCCGGTATCAGATTGAGTACCGCATCCATCAGTGAACTTTTCCCGGCGGCGCTACTGCTCTGTATCAGCACGGCCAGCGGACGGTCCCAGCTTGCGACTGACGGCAGCTAAGTAACCGGCCAGCAGGTTGGTGCTTTCCCCTACCACACCACAAGGCGGCTAAGTCAGCGGTGATACGCTCGCTCAGTTTCGGGTCTTGCAGCAGCGCCAGCGCCGCTGCACGCTGGTCCTCGCTCAGTTCGGGAACCGGTGGGGTTTCGGTTTGTTCACTGACACCGGCCTGTTGACACTGTTCCAGTACCCAGCAACACCTGCCCCAGCGCCCGGCGCAGGTCGCCTTCGGCCAGCCCGAGTTCGGTGGCGGCCAGTCGCGCATACCCGCCCCGGCTGCGGGCGCTCATCATGTCCACGCTGTCCGCGAACATCCACGCCGCTGTCGTATCAAACGACCTGGACATTCACTTTCATCACCGCCGCCCCGGTTTTCACCTGTGACAGGCCCCGGATACCCCCACTGTTGTGTGCCGAGGGTGAGGGATATCTCACCATTAGCGCCGGTTTCCCAGACCACATTCGGCATTGACGGCAACGCGGCTATACCGGCGGCTAAGGTGCTGACCGTTTCCGGCACCGGAAACCGGCTGATGTTCAGCCAGTGCGGCCCGCTCTGTTGCGGTGGTGGCCTGTACCTCTGCCGCTTCCTGCCATCGGCACGGCACGTCGAGCAACAACCCGAAGGCCCGTTCCGGCTCGGCGACCTGACACAGATAGCCGTTGGCATCCATGCCCTCGGGGAAACACCACCCGGAACACGGTGATACCGACGGCGGTTAGTTCGGCGGCCCAGTTTTACCGCCGCTTCATTGCCTGCCGATCATGTCGTAGGCGATCAAGACCTGCTTAACACCATACCGCTGAAAACGCCTGCCGCATCTCATCGGTGAAGCCGTTCACCCCATAGGCCGGCGGTGACATGGCGGTGGACCGGCTACCCAGAACGACAGGGCGTCGATCAAGGATTCACAGAGGATAACCGCCCCTGAACTGATCAGCGCCGGCTCATTCCATATCCCGTCATGTGCGCCGGGAAGGTACAGATGCAGCGGCGTTCCGCTGCGTAAGCGGTCGGTGATTTTGCGCCCGTAGATCTCACGGATCTGGCCGTTCGGGTCGATAACCGGTATGACCAGCGAACCGGTAAAGTGCTCGTGCCCGCTGTCGCGCATCAGCCCCACGGCCCGAAGACGGGCGCGGATCTGTGCGCCGGCCTGCACCGCCTTGATGGGCAGGCGATAGGCTAACGTGCGGTTGGCAAAGCCCCAGTTTAAACTGGGCGACTAATTCCGGGTGGTTGAGCCGCCGTTTTTTCCAGATAAGCCAGGGCTTCGGGGGCATTCAACAGCGTATGATGGTAAGACCCGACGACCCGACTGAGCAGCGCCTGCCGTCCGGCGTCATCATCGGCCAGCATGGCGGGTTCATCCGGTTGCACCAGCGGCACCACCGAGGGGTTATCTCCCAGTATCCCGCGCAACTGTTCCACGGCCCGGCGCAGACTTAAGCCTTTGGTTTTCATTACCCAGTCCAGCACGGAGCCGCCGGCATCACAGCCAAAACAGTGATAAAGATTTTTTGCCGGTGAGATAACCATTGACGGGGTTTTCTCCTGATGGAACGGGCACAGCAGCACGTAATCTTGCCGCGTTTAAAGAGCTGTCGCCCCTGTTGCTCCACCACGGCGACTAAGGAGACGGCGGCCTTTCAGGTGCTGTAATTCGGTTTCGGGAATGCGGGCCATAAAAATGTTCCTTTTAAACCCTTGTCAATAGACATATATGTAGATTATATTATCTATACATTGTGGGATTTGCAACAGGCAGCTAAAAAAGGAGACGGTACAATGAACCCTATTGATTCATTGTGTGCAGGGTTGGATATGTCAGCATTTGCAGAGCGTCTTCGTTTGTTGCGTGAGGCACGTAATTTAAGTCAGGTTCGGCTGGCTGAGCTGCTGGGAGTTGATCCACGCGCTTATAATCGTTGGGAGAAAGGCGCGAGTGCGCCCCATCTGGAAACGGTTATTAAGATCGCTGATGTACTCCAGGTCACGATAGATGAACTGGTTGGCCGCAAGGCTATATCGGATGAAGTGAAGATCCGCAACCACACATTACATTCCTTGTGGCAAAAAGCGGACCTGTTGCCAGATACCGATCAACAAGCGTTGATCGTGGTACTTGACAGCTTTGTCAAGAAAGCGATGGTTGAACAGGCAATGGGATTTAACGGTACTAAGCGTTGAGATAGCGCGGCAGACAGTGAGTTCGCACCTCACCCCTGCCGCTTACCACAAGCAACTAAAAGGGTAGTTACTATGGCTAAGGCGCATTCTAAGGCAGAAGCGGCGATAAATAAAGCCGTGAAAACAGAACGTTATTACACGGTGGGGTATGTGCCGAACGGGAATAAGGTCAACAATGTCACCCGGCAATACATCTTAAGGGCCAGTGGCTTAAACAGGCGGGGTTTAATACCGGCGGCCAGATTACGGTGAAGGTGATGGATGGCTGTCTGGTACTGATACCGGACAGCGAAGCCACCCAACAACAGCATCAGCAATACCAGCGGCAACAGAACCAGCTTAATGAGATTAAGCTGCGGATGCGTGAGATGCTGGCTGAGTACAACGCGGGCTAAGGGAGGGGATAAAATGAAAATGGTGATTGAACATTTACAGGACATTCAGTTAACCCACATTGAAGCGCTGGCCTTGGCCCAACTGGTTAAGCGGCTGAACTGGGCGGAGATACGGGCTTGCGCGGTGAATGACGAGGAAGCGTATCAGATTAAGGATGCGATCTCTAAGCTTCGATCTGCTCTGGCTTACCGAGGGTATGCGCCAAGATAGATCATAAGAAGGCCGGAAGATCACGCGGATCTTTCCGACCTTAACATCATTTAATTTGCTATTTCTTCCCAAAACTCATTTGTCTGAGAGCCAACATATTTGATAATTTCTGTGAATGTTTCTTTACCTAAGAAAATAGTTCCAGCACCTCTGATAAATAATTCAAAATTAGCTGAAACTTGTTCAAAGTCATCCATTGATGATTCACTGGTCATAACAAAAACCTCACCAGTAATAGTGTTTAGTAATATGGTATAAGGATCAGATATTGCTATAACGATAAACTCTTTAGGTCTATTTTCACCAATCCACCAATGATTAAAAGTACCCTCACTATTAATATTTACTATCATTTCGAGATAATCAGAACTATTACCAAATGATATGTTTCCTAATGAAAAATTATCTAAATCATAGTCTTTCATGAATGATAGAAATTCTTTAGGGAATATGATATTCAGTTTTTTTTCTGAAATTTCAACGTTTAATAACGGTTTGTATCTTTTCGATAATTTCAGATCATCAAAGTCATCGCCTAACGGTGAGAATTTTTCATCTAATTGTTCGCTTATTTCTTTGATCGTTAGCAACATAAAATTCTCCTTTTTATTTTGTATGCCATATACCGCCGCTGCCAACATGAGTTGAACTCGGGACAGGTATTGCGTAACGCCCAAAATCAACATGATGGTGAATTAATGTTTCACCTTTGTAATTCACATGTTCTGGAAACGCTTTAATCCATTGATTATCTATTTTAGGTGATAATCCTAACTCTTTTATTCGGTACATATTACTTTTACTCAAAGAATCTGGCTGCAAATTACTCCATTGTTGCCAAAATTCTTTATTGTTTCTGATACCACCATTAGCAGTCATTTTGCCACTAGTGAAAGTACTTGTGTCTATTGAATACTTGGGATCAGGTCTATTTGGGATTCTTGGATCTACCCTTGTTTGATAAGGATTATCACCCCTTGAAATTTCTTTTGTGCTAGGGCAACTAGCAAGACCAAGCGGATCTTAGGGATTACCCCGACACGACCATACTTTTTAGACGGGATTTTTTTCTTTAATAACAGCCTGTTAAAGAGCCATATCTCCCCACTTCACTCCCCCCGCGAACCCAAAACCCCGATGTGCACTTTGCCGATGTTAGCGCATTTTTTCCCCGACGTCAGCGCCGGGTTTCAGCCCCCTTTTCCTGCCGGAACCGGGTTTTATCGGGAACTCGCGACGGCGGGGCAGCTTGTCTGCGCCGCTGACGCGGGTTGGCCGGGTGCGGGCCGGCGAGGCCCGCAGGTGAAGCCGTTAAGCGGGGAGCCCCTGCCTGCGGGGGCGGACGGGGCGGAGATGGCGAGGACGGGAACGAGCGAGGAGCCTGCGACTGCGAGCCGGGCGCAGCCAGTGCAGCGGGGTTGGGGCGGGGGCCATAAACTGCGCCAGCTTGCTGGCCTGCCTTCAGGGCCGTTGACCTTAACGGGCTGACCGGCAACGATTTAAGGCAGGTTTGGGCGCCGGAGCCGCCACGGACGGCGGCGACTGCGGCGGTGGATTTTAGCACTGATAGTGACAGCAGCGGGTGAGCGAGCGAACCCGGTGCGCCTCTGGGGCTGAGAAGCTCAACCCGGCGGCCAGCCGCGCACCGTTGTTGAGGTAACCGCGCAGCGCCCTGCGGTGGGCGGCGCCGACATAATGTTTTGTTAAGCGTGGCGGGCCGTTCAGGCCCATTGCGCTTAATGCCACATTATGTTGAATGGCGGCTGGCCGGCAACGACTGTCACCGAGAACGCCGGGGTTCAGTGCCGGGCGGCTGGCATTTACCGCCGGCACGCCGATGGCAGGGGGGCAGTCCGTGCGCAGGGACGCGCGCGGTCTGCCTTTCACTGCACCCCACGCGCTCACAGGGAACCGGCTAACATTAAAAATTCTCCGGCGACTGTGGGCAGTCAGTTCGGCTGCTTACTGTCCGGCTTAGCGCTCTCCGTCTGCCTGTTGTCCGGCGGCGTTTTCTGCTTTTTCGGTTTCCGCTCTGCCGGGTGCGTCTGCTCATGGACTTCTTTTAAGTGACCGATAGCCACGCGCGTATAGATTTGTGTCGTCTCCAGCTTTTTATGCCCCAGTATGGCCTGGATATGCCGGGTATCAGCGCCGTTCTCCAGCATCTGCGTGGCCATTGAGTGCCGGAACACGTGACATGACCCGGCTTTGTCGAGTTTGGCTTCCTCACGGATGGTGTGCCCTGCCATCTGCGTTAAGGTGTTGCGTGATAACGGGTTACCTCTGACGGTGATAAACACATATCCGCTGTCATATCGGTAAGCCAGTTGCGGGCGCACGTCAGCCAGATACCGTTCCAGCCACGCCAGCGCCCGTTCCCCTATCGGCACCACCCGGTCGTGTCCGTTCTTTCCCTGTCGCACAACTACCACTCCGCGATGGCGGTCTATGTCGCCGAGTCTCAGATTAATCAGTTCTGTGCGCCGGATACCCGTACTCCAGAGCGCTTCCAGCACGGCGCGGTTACGCAGACCCAGAGGCGTCTGGGTGTCGAGACTGTTCAGTACCTGCTCCGTCTCGACGTCACTCAGTACCTGCGCGGGCAGCCGCTGCTCTTCTTTCGGCAGTATCAGCATGTCAGCCGGGTTATACAGGATATGGTGGCGTTGCAATAACCAGCGGAACCAACCCCGCAGGCAACGAAGTCGCTGTAACTGGCTGTTGTTGCCGTAATGCTGTCCGTCTGCCTTGCGGTAACGGCGCAGATACCGCTGCCAGCTCTCCAGCAACGGCAGAGAGACCTGCGGCGCATGGTAGACCGCCCGCATCTCGCACCAGTCCACGAACGGCGTTAACCATTCCCGGTAGGTTTCCGGTGTCCGGGTGCTGTGCCCGCTGGCGGTCTGGATTTCCAGATATGCCTCAAGCTGCTGGCGTAAGGTTGCAAGGGTAAAAGTCGGTTGTGTTTCCATCGTCTGCCTCTTATGGGTGTGCTGTCGGTACGCTACGATTTTTTATTCTGTCCTGCCGGAACAGTGATTTTTCGCTGAACCCGACCGTTTTGTTGTGAAGCCTTGTTGTGCCTGCCTTTGCGCTGATACGGTTAACCCGACCTCTCGCCGACTTGATACCGACCGGAAGGCGACCATTTAACGCCTTACCCCGACCGGACGATTTCATACTGTCCCATTCAGGGCACTATCAGCCCGCTCAGGTGCGCGGTGTCGCTGTCTTCCCCGTCGAACAACAGTTCGTAGATGAACGTCAGCCCGCGCCGGTGCAACAGCAGGTACTCCATTTCAACCAGCCGCGAGAGATGGATTTTCAGCTGGGTATCGCCCCACTGCACCGCATCCCGCAACATTTTGCGGGTAAATAACATTTCATGGCGCGGCTGCCCGCTTTCCCTGACCCAGTTTTGTATCAGCAGCAACAGCCTGCGCGTCTGCGGCGGCATCTCATCCAGTGTGCGGCCTAATATCTCGTGGGCCAGCCGGTTCGCCAGGCGGATATCTTCTTTGGCGACTTCGATATATTCAAGCCGTTTGCCCCGGTGTTCCGCTGTCTTCACCTCGCGCTGGTGCTGATGCAGCAGGGCGATACTTTGTATCAGGGTGAGATATTTCATGTGGTCGCGGCGGGTACGGGTTTTATCGCTCATGAACGTTAACTGTGAAGCATAAGGGTTAACCACATTGAGCGGGCGCAACAGCCGCTGGGCGTTTTGATGTAGTTCGGTAATATAGGTCTTCTCATTTTCCGCCAGTAAACCTTCAAGGGTCTGCTTATGACGTTGCAAGGCATGGATAGCTTCGGTCTGTTCCCGCGATTCGTTCACGGTCAGGACTAAACAGCGGTTTAACAGCTCTTCATCGACATCAATCGCGGTGGTGGTGAGCATCAGCATCACCGGTCCTTTCACTGTGTATTGTTTGGTGACCAGATTACCGCTGGCATCGTCTTTACCAGTGCTGGCAATGGTCAGTTCGCCGTCGCTTTGCAACAGCTTAAGCGCATAGGCGGCCTGCCGCACCCCTTCCTCTTCGGCAATGGCTAAGATTTTATGCTGGAGATTGGTTTCCCCCAGATAGAACAGACTCTGGCCGGTCATGGCGCTGTATTGCAGCCGTTCTTCTTCCGGTATCAGATTGAGTACGGCATCCATTAAGCTGCTTTTACCTGCCGCCGAACTGCTTTGTATCAGCACGGCCAGCGGACGGTCCAGCTTGCGACTGACGGCAGCTAAGTAACCGGCCAGCAGGTTGGTGCTTTCCCCCACCACGCCACAGGCGGCTAAGTCAGCGGTGATGCGCTCACTCAGTTGCGGGTCTTGCAGCAGCGCCAGCGCCGCTGCCCGCTCGGCGTCGTTCATTTCTTGCGTTTTCTGCTCAGTTCCCATTTCCGCCCGCTGCTGCCACTGTTCAACCGCCAGTAATACCTGTCCCAGTGCCCGGCGAATATCCCCCTCAGCCAGCCCCAGCTCAGCCGCTGCCATCCGCGCGTAACCCTGACGGCTGCGTGCGCTCATCAGGTCAACGCCATCCAGGAACATCACGCCGCTTTGGGTATCAATGACCTGCGCATTGAGCTTCATGGCAACTGCGCCCGCTTTCACGGAAGACAACCCCCGAATGCACCAGTGCAGGCTGCCCAGCGAGACCTTAAGTTCCCCGTCTGCCCCCGCTTCCCAGATGAGGCCGGGCGTCGGGTTTTGCACTGCCGCCACAGCAGCGGCTAAAGCCGGAGGCGGGGCGGCTTCTGCTGATACCTTCACTTCCGTGCGCGTTGTCACTGCGGTTGACATTGGCGTCGCGCTCTCAAGCAGCAGGGCGAAAGCGGCTTCCGGCTCGGCCATCTGACACAGATAGTCGTTGGCATCCATTTCAGGGGGGAACATCACGCGCAGCGGTGTGATACCCCGCACAAGCAGCGCCTCCGCCAGTTTCACCGCGGCTTCATTGCCCGCGCTGTCATTGTCGAACGCGATAAGCACCTGTTTGATGCCATGCCGTTCGAACGCCTGCCAGTGGTCGGCTGTCACCCCGTTGACCCCGTAAGCGGCGGTCACGTTCCGATGACCGGTGACCCAGAACGACATCGCATCAATCAGCGATTCACACACGATAAGGCTTTTCGCGGCCATCAGCGCCGTTTCATTCCAGACGCCGCCATGTGCGCCCGGCAGATAAAGGTGCGATGGCGTACCCGCCCGCAGGTGGTCACCGATTTTACGTCCGTAGATTTCCTGTATTTGCCCTTGAGGATTAATAACCGGCACAACCAGCGAGCCGGTAAAGTGTTCATGACCCGATTCCCGCATCAGGCCAACTGCCCGCAGTCGCGCCCGGATTTCCGCGCCCGGTTTGAGCTTCTTCGACGGCAGCCGATACCCCAGCGTGCGGTTGGCAAAGCCCAGGCGGAAGTGAGCGACTAACTCCGGGTGATTGAGCCGCCGCTGTGTCAGGTACGCCTGCATCTCCGGCGCGTTCAGCAACGTATGGTGATAGAACTCCACCACCCGATGCAGCAGCGCCTGCCGGCCCGCTTCATCTTCGGCCAGCAACGCTGGTTCAGACGGCGCAACCAGCGGCTTGACCGCCGGATTTTCGCCCAGCAAGGCACGCAACCGTTCTGCCGCATGGCGCAGGCTTAAGCTTTCGGTTTTCATCACCCAGTCCAGTACCGAGCCGCCTTCATTGCAGCCGAAGCAGTGATAGAGGTTCTTTTCAGGACTCAATACCATTGACGGGGTTTTCTCCTGATGGAACGGGCACAATAGCACGTAATCTTTGCTCCGTTTAACCAGCTTTCGGCCCTGTTGTTCCACCACGGCCACTAAGGAGACAGCGGCTTTCAGGTGTTGTAATTCGGCTTCGGGTATCCGTGCCATATAGCTGTTCCTCCAAAAACCTGTCAAGATGCAAAGAGTAAAAATAACTCTGTTGCAGAGTACTCTAAAATAGAGTATTGTCAACTGTAAGATTAAAAACAGGGAGTATCCTCATGGCACCGTTAACTCACAGGCAGATACAGGCCATGAAGACGAAGGATGAAACATTCTTTAAAGAGTTAGGCGCGCGGATTGCGCTGGCTCGCAAGGAGCAACAACTCACCCAGCAGCAACTGGCGGACCAGTTGGGGATTGCTCAGCAGACAATGGCGCATTATGAAGGCGGGCGATTAAAAGTTTCAGCGGCACTTCTGCCATTACTGGCGCAGATACTGAACTTATCGTTGGATGAACTGCTTGGATTGCCCTCGGTCAGGCGTAATAGTAAACGGGGACCCAGTTCCCGACTGGAACAACAGATTGAGATTATCAGTCAGTTGCCGAAAGCCAGACAGAAGTTTGTGTCGGAGATGCTGGATACGGTGATTGGTCATAACAGAGAGTAAAGAGAGATAGCGCGACTGAGACAGGTTGCCCCCTGTCACAGCCGCTCACCACAAGCAACTAAAAGAGGTAGTTACTATGGCTAAGGCGCATTCTAAGGCAGAAGTCGTTGTAAATAAAGCCGTGAAAACAGAACGTTATTACACGGTGGGTTATGTGCTGAACGGGAACAAGGTCAACAACGCTGCACCGGCGATACATCTTAAGGGCCAGTGGCTCAGACAGGCGGGGTTTAATACGGGCGGCCAGATTACGGTGAAGGTGATGGATGGCTGTCTGGTGCTCATTCCTGACAGTGAAGCCACGCAACACTATCAGCAGCAATGCCAGCGGCAGCGGAGCCAGCTTAATGAGATTAAGCTGCGGATGCGTGAGATGCTGGCTGAATACAACGCGGGCTAAGGGAGGGGATAAAATGAACGTGGTGATTGAACATTTACAGGACATTCAGTTAACCCATATTGAAGCACTGGCCTTAGCACAACTGGTTAAGCGGCTGAACTGGGCGGAGATACGCGCCTGTGCCGTGAATGACGAGGAAGCGTATCAGATTAAGGATGCGATCGCTAAGCTCCAATCCGCTCTGGCTTACCGAGGGTATGCGCCACGATAGATCATAATAAAGCCGGAAGATCTCGGGGATCTTCCGACTTTATTAATTAACTAGCATTATATATATCGTGTAGATTACTATTTTTATTTAAGTTAATTATACTTTCCTTTTTATAGGTCAATATTAGCTCACCTTTATTTTCTTCATTTTCTATTGCACGTACACCATCAATAACACAAAGAATACCGAACAGTGTATTATCAGCCACTATTCTTATTATTTTATTGATTGTTTCTTTCTCTTCCTTCGATTTTTCATTATAAAAATCAGATAGTTCAGTTAATTCCCTTTGTGGCTTTCTACCTGGGGGAGATTCAAGTATTGAGATAGTGTCTTCGATAGCAGCATCTCTTACTACAAGCTTTAATATATCTACAAATAGTTGAGAATTCATCTTATTACCTTATTTTAGTGAAGGCTTCTGGATACATTTCTTTATTTAAATTGAGCAAATCTTTTATTGCTGAAGGAGGGGCATTAGTATAATTGCGCAAATCTCTAATATCTTTTGCCAATAAATCTCTAGCCGATCCCGTATACGGTCCTTTCATAGTAGGAATCAGTTTATGTTCTCCTCTAGGGAGAGCTATTGATGGAGCTACTTTAGGATCATAACCAGTAATTACCTGCCCCGCAGGATGTTTTTGAGCCGCATGGTGGATATCTAATTTATCACCCACCTTAGAACGTCTCTGTAAATCATCGAATGTACTAACTTCGTATTTTTGTGTTGGACAAGCTGCTAACCCGAATGGGTCAATCCAGTTCGCCGGGTTATGAACATACGAATAGGGATTCGGACCCCCTTCCAGCCCGAGCGGGTCTGGCGAGATAAACCGGCCAATCTCCGGGGCATAATACCGATAAGTATTAAAGTGCAGCCCCGTCTCTTTGTCAAAATATTGTCCCGCATAACGCAGATTTTGTCTGAAACGCGAGCTCCACGATGAGCGGTCAGGATCGGTGAAGTAATCCAGCGGAGTTCCCCCCAGTTCACCGAAGGTACTGTATTTCTCCGCCCATGCAATTTTGCCCTCCTCATCCGTCACTTCCAACGGCGCACCGTTGATATCGGTGTGATACCAGAAGTAATTGTGCGTGGCGCCTCTCGTGACGATGCTGGCCAGCGGGGTGTAACTGTCATGGGATTCGTAGCAGTAGGTCTGGGTTTCGCCACTTTTCCCATCCCGCTCCTGCAACAGTCGCAGGCCGTGCCAGACAAAATCGGTCTGTTCATAACGCGCCAGTCCATCAATCCCGATTTTCACCACCTTACGGATACGCCGCCCCAGGGCATCGTAGTGATAACGTGCCGTTGTGGTGCCGATAACCGCCACAGTCAGCCGATTGTCACCATCATAACGGTAATGCTGGGTTTCCCGCGTCTCGCGTCCCCGGCTGATAACGTTGCCATGCGTGTCATGTTCATAGCACCAGTCACGCCAGTGGTTCAGGCGGTCACCCTGCGGCTCCATCGTTTTGGACAGCCCCCGCTCTGCCGCCTCACGCTCCAGTATTGCCTGAGGTTGCTCCAGCAGGTTATCCGCCCGGTCATACCACAACATATCATCATAAGCACTGCCCCAGTGTGTCACTTTTTTCAGGCGACTTTCCGAGTCATAAAGATATTCAATCACGCCCCGGTAATGGTCTTCCATCACCTGCAATTCGTCTTGGGGGTTGTAGATCCACGCCCGCCATGGCTTGCCTTCGCTAAGGTAAGGCAGCGGTTCAGCATCAGCCTGTTTCAACGGCAGGCTATATTGATGGGTACAGCGTCCCAGTCGATCGTAATCGCGCTGCTGGAACAGTTTGCCCTGCGTGCGGCGGGTTTCTCGATGCAGGCGGTCACGCTCGAATTCAGTGAGGAGTGTCTGCCCGTGCCGGATGGCACTCAGGTGACCCGAGCCGTAGTAGAGCCAGCTTAAGGTGCCGCCATGGGGCAAGGTGAGGGCGGTCAGGTTATCCAGCTCGTCGTAGCTGAATTGGAGGCTGTCGTCGCCATTCTGCTCCCGAATGACCCGCCCCACAGCGTCATAATTAAAACGCACCGTGTTGGGCTCTATCCCCAGCTGTTTTCCGTTGTCATTGGGTTCACGGCGGGCTGTCAGTAATCTGCCCATGTTGTCCCACTGGTACTGATAAGTGTCCGTGTGGGTTTCCCGCTGAATAAGATATCCCGCCGCATCATAATGCTGATGTACCCGACGTTCCGGGTGCCGGAACACGCGGTCTCCCAGCCGCCGTTCGAGGCTCAGCAAGCCCGCCGCGTTGTATTCGTACTGGATTAAGGTGTCGTCGGGGCGGATTTCTTCGATTAAGCGTCCTTCGGCATCCCGGTTCAGCAGGTAGCGGCCCTCGTTGGCGTTGTCGAGCCGGATCAGATGGCCTTCGGGGTTGTAGTGGTAATACACCTGCCGTTGCAGCCGGTCAGTGGTACAAACGACCTGACCCCGCGCGTTATATGCCCAATGACGGGGCGGGTTTTGATTGCGCTGGTGACTGATAAGCTGGCCTGCCGGGTCCCAGGTCATCTGTTCGGTGGAGTCATCCGGATAGGTGACCTGAATCAGTTGACCATCATCACCATAGTGATAGCGGGTACTTTCCATCAGGGCATTGGTGACTTTTTCCAGCCGATTCTCCCGGTCATAACTCCATATTGTGGACTGACCAGAACAGTCCGCATGGCGGATAAGCTGCCCCTGTTCATTCCACAAAAACTGGCTCTCGCCCCCTTTAACATCCGTGCGCCGGTCCGGCCGCTGCGTGTGACGATGCCTATAGTGGTAATGGGTGGTCTGTTTTAGTGGCGAGGTTTCGCTAATCAGCCGCCCGAGGTTATCGTAAGTCAGCGCTGTTTCTGTGCCATCCGGCCAGAAAATAAAGGTGAGCCGGTCGCTATCATTCTCGTACTGCCAGCGGGTCTGGTTGCCGTTAGCATCGGTGAAACTCAGCTGGCGACCGTGTTGGTCCCATTCACTCAGGCGGGTGTTGCCATCCGCATCTTTGTAGCCGTTCGGCAGGCCAAATTCATCCCACAGGATATGATGTTCGGTGCCCGTGCGGTCGAGGCAATGGATAATGTGGTGTGCGTCGTTGAGGTGCCACACCGTGCGGGTGCCGTCATGCCAGTGGGCGGTGCGGGTGAGGTTTTCGTCATCGTAGGCCAGCTGGTAACCCGCCCCTTCGCTGGTTTGCTGGGCCATGACGCGCCACCAACCCTCTTTATCCTGCTCCCACTGGTAATCACAGCGTAGCCCCCGCGCATCCTGATGCCAGGCCATCAGGCCGTGCTCAGTCCAGCCGAACTGGCGCTGGAGAGAATCGTTGCGATGGCTGACCCCGGTCAATTGCGCCTGGTCATTATAGTGGTAGCGGCAAAGCAGGATGCGCTGGCCATCAGGGAGTTCACGCCAGACAGCGGTGAGACGGGAGAGCGTTTGGGTATCGTTTTCCCTCATCATGTAATCGCAGTGCAGGGTAAGCCCGCCGCTGCCCGTGATGGTGACCATCTGATGCTGCGCGTTGTAATGGCAGCGTTGCTCGTTGCCCACGTTATCGCGAATATGACTCAGGCGGCTAATGCCGTCATCATCGAACGCCGCATAATGATAAACCTGTTCGCCGGCATCACGGATTTCCCAGGTCTCTTCCGGCGTGTGTATCAGCTCACTTTGGGCATCCGGGCAGAAACAGCGGTGTCCTGCCGGCACATCAGGAAAGGGCACGATATCTCCTGACGGGGAACGCCAGAGTAATCCGTCTTCCACGCGCGTGAGGCGGCTTTCCCAGAACAGGCTCCAGCCCGGTCCGAGCACGCTGTCATAGCGATAACGGCTCAGGTAGCTGCGTTGCCAATCAAGCGGCAGTTCGCCCGCCAGCATAAAATCCCGCTCATCCTCATCGTTCAGGAACTTCTGGCCGGCGATAACTTCCACGGGGTTCATGAGAATCCCCACAACAGGCACGGCGACAGCCAGCACCCCCAGCCGACAGGTGATTTGGCGAATTTTAGCCGCCCCCGGTATCTTGCCGAACAGCTTTTGTAAAGCCCCGGGCCCTTTGGCTGCCGCCCCACCGAAGCTGGCGAACCCTGCCGCCAGCATCGTTAAATCGGAAACGGTATACGCCCATGGCGGGACTTCCGGCACAATAGTGACTTTCCGCGCAGTCCCCCCGCCGATAAAGACATTCGACGACCCGGTCATGACTGCGGCATCACAGACCGTTTTGTCGCCAACCCGTACCGCCGGACAGCCATTGATGAAAACAGAGTCAGAGCCTTCCGCCATCTGGCGAATGCCGCTCTCTTTACTGCACGCTACCTGACTGCGTGTGGCTATAGCAGCGGGTTTGTTGTTGATAGCGACATTGGGGGAGCCTGTTTTGATTTCCCCGCAGGGACTTCGCGATGAAGCGCCCGCCGCGACACTGGCATCACGCGCCATGTCGCCTAAATATCCCGCCGCCATGCCTACCGCAATCGCGGCGCCAATCAACAAAACGCCCACCCCGATACAGGATGCAGCCAATCCCGCGATAAAGAGAGCGCCGGATAAAATTCCTCCGGCAGCTGAAATTAATGACCCGATGACGGTGCCGGCAATCAATCCGGCCATGGCACTGGAATGCCCGATGGTATCCCCCAAGCGTGCGGCTTCTGGCATCGTGCCTCCCTAGAACTGGAAACTTTTCAGGCAGTCATCCAGCCACTGTCGCTGAACATCAGAGAACGCCTGCGGGGATGACAGCGTAAAAATCAGTGCTTTTTTCTCATCCAGCAGGAAGACCGCCTGATATTGACAGACTTGCTGCCCCTTTTTAGGCCGATAACGGGAGTGGAGGATCATACCTGGCAACAGGTTATCGCCCAGCGTCGCGGGCTGTTCTGCCAATAATTGCCAGTCACGCAGGCCCTTTTTCAGCAGATCTTTCTGGCGGGTGAGATAACGGGCGAGATCTTCGCCTTCAACCAACTGGTCGCGCGAGATGTTGAGTGCCGGCGCATCAGGCGCAATGATGATGTTTACAGTCTGTTCCTGATAGCCTGCCGGCAACGTAATGCTGCCTTCAGTGAACCGACAACGGGGGCAAGTGTCCATTTTTCTTTTGTCTTATTAAATCATTAAGTGATGTTGCTGACAGAGTCAGAATGCACCGACAACTTTAATTGATAAATGCCATTAAATTGATTTAATGGCATCATCTTCAAAAATATCAATAAAGTTACACAGTCAATAATATTATTTGATTAATATTCGGGCAAAAAGATATCCCAAAAACCCAACGGTGTCTTGATGATGAGCCAAATTACTACCGGGTAAATTTAATGAAATGTGATAAGTGTCACGAAATAACGCCAATAATCTCGCTGGAAGCCAGTTTTAATTAAGTTAAATAGTAAAAATCTTATTAAACACATTCACCTTCCCGGTTTATAGATCTTGCATTATTCACCATAAAAAATTAATTCTGTATTTTATCTAATATTCATAATATTAAATAAAATATCCCTATTGTCATCAACAGCTCATTGCGAACGGTTTGTTTAAGCATCGTTGCTCAACTATGTTGGATGTTAACCCGCAAAAGAAGAGCGTTCATTCCCATAATTCAGGGATAAGATAATGAAGTGGTTCACAGAGTAGGTGAACCATTCTTTATCACTAATTAACTGATTTCCTGTTTCTCACATGATTCTGCATCAGTGTTCAGAAAACGATGAATTGCTCTTAAAACTGCGTCTGGTTTTTCTGAATGAACCCAATGGCCGCAACCGGTAATAACCCAAGCTTTAGCTTGTGGAAATTGTCTGACAATATCATCACGATACTCTTCCTGAATATAAGGAGAGAGGCCACCACGAATAAACAGAGCAGGGTGAGGCCATGCGGGAATTTCCTGCCAGCCAATAATTTTTTCATATTGGTTGATTAATATCGGTAAATTGAATTTCCATTCGCCCTGACGGAATGATTTTAGTAAAAACTGAATGACACCTTCTTCCTGAATATCTTCTCGCATAATTTTAATGGCATCTTGACGGGTTTTAACTCCCGCTTCTGTGACTTTATTCAATGCCGTAAAGATTTTATCATGGCGACGAACCTGATAGGCAACTGGGGCTATATCAATAAGAATAATTTTTTCTATCCGCTCTGGTGCCAGTGCGGTCATTGTCATTGCGATTTTACCGCCCATTGAATGACCAATAATAATGGCAGACTGAATTTTCAGATGATCGAGCAGCGAAATAATATCTTGAGCCATATCGCGATAATCGATGTTATCGACCCACGGAGATGAACCGTGGTTGCGTACATCAACTTGAATGATTGGATAATGTTGTTGTAAATCACGGGCTAAGACGCCAAGATTATTTAGATCACCAAACAACCCGTGGATCAATACAATAGGCGTAGTGGAAACCGGATTTTCCGGTACTTGCATATGATAATTTAATTGGCCGTCTAACTTCATGATGAGAATTTTTTCCTCTGAGTATTAAATGCTATGCCACATATTGTCACGGGATATTGTTGCTTAAAGGGCAAAGAAGCAACCAGAATGCAATTATAGTTAATAATCTTTTTTAATTAAATTGTTACTAAAACGTTCAAAGTGTCAAAAAGTTGTCAATTTTCCAATAGTAATACTTAATAGATTGAAAAATAAAGATTCTTCAGGTAACTGATATTTTTAAATAGAAAGTTTTAAATAACTTGTGAGATGATTGTCGATTCAGTCACTTTAGTGTGGTTATTTATTGTGTATTTATGTGATCTATATCTTATAAAATTGTATATTAGTTTTAATTTTTTGTGAAAAAATGATAGTAGTTTACGTTATATCCTGTGCAAATGAATATATAAGGTAAATTAAACAATAATCATACTATTCTAATAAGAATAAAATAGAATCTGGTTTTACACTATGGATTAGGGAATTAATAAGTGAAAAAAAATTTACTAAAAAGTCTTTATTTTCAAGTTTTAGTTGCAATAACTGTCGGTATTCTTCTGGGACATTTCTATCCTGAGCTTGGGGCAGAAATGAAACCGTTGGGTGATGGATTTGTAAAATTAGTTAAGATGGTTATTGCACCTGTTATTTTCTGTACTGTTGTGACAGGAATAGCAGGTATGGAAAGCATGAAAGCTGTTGGTAAGACAGGCGCTATTGCATTGATATATTTTGAAATAGTTAGCACAATTGCTTTGATTATTGGGCTGATAGTTGTCAATGTCATGCAGCCTGGTGTAGGGATGAATATTGATCCATCCACGTTAGATGCTAAAGCTGTATCTATGTATGCAGAGAAAGCGTCTGAACAAGGCATAATTGCATTCCTGCTTGATGTTATTCCGCACAGTGTGATAGGCGCATTTGCCAGTGGTAATATTTTGCAGGTTTTATTATTTGCGGTGTTATTTGGCTTTTCACTTCATCATTTAGGTGAGAAAGGAAAACCAATCTTTAATATTATTGATGGTTTCTCTCATGTGATATTCGGTATTATCAATATGATAATGCGATTAGCTCCTTTGGGGGCTTTTGGCGCAATGGCATTTACCATCGGAAAATATGGTATTGGTACATTAATTCAATTAGGACAATTAATCGTTTGTTTCTATATCACCTGTATTCTCTTTGTCATATTTGTTTTAGGGGCAATAGCAAGAGCCACAGGATTTAGTATCTTCCGGTTTATTAATTACATTAAAGAAGAGCTATTAATCGTATTGGGCACATCATCTTCTGAATCGGTCTTGCCTCGCATGTTAGATAAAATGGAGAAAGCGGGATGTCAGAAATCTGTTGTTGGTTTGGTGATACCGACAGGATATTCATTTAATCTGGACGGCACTTCTATTTATTTGACAATGGCAGCTGTGTTTATTGCGCAGGCAACAAATACGCATATGGATATTGTGCATCAAATAACATTATTGGTTGTGCTACTTTTATCTTCTAAAGGTGCCGCTGGCGTGACAGGTAGTGGATTTATTGTATTAGCTGCAACAATTTCTGCTGTTGGACATTTACCATTAGCAGGACTGGCGTTAATTCTGGGCATAGATCGTTTCATGTCGGAAGCAAGAGCCTTAACAAACCTGATTGGCAATGGTGTTGCAACTATCGTAGTAGCAAAACGCTGCCGTCAGCTTGATGAAGGGAAATTAAACCAAACGTTAAATGCTAAATAAGTTAATGATTGGGTTTTAGCTTACCCGATGACAATGGCATTTAGGCCCAATGCTTGTCAGTAACGCTATATCCGTTATCTTTCAAGTTGCCTCTTTGTTGGCTGCACTCACCCACCCCGGTCACATAGTTCTCTATGCTCCCGGGGATTCGCTCCCTTGTCGTCGCGATGTATCTTGAAATCCATTGGGTATATAATAAATTTATTGATAAATTAGCAGTTCAGGAAAACCGGATCGGATAATGATCCGGTTTTCCTTTTATTGAACGGGGATAACTTCGACTGAAAGTAACCGGTTTGCGGATCAGCTTTTACATCCAAACGCAGCCCGTTATAGGTTGGTACCTTATAAGGCGACATATCGGCATGCAGCTGATATTCAAGATAATCTTTTGATTAACGCCTAGTGAATAAAATAGAGAGATAATAAGGGTAACGTTATTTTCAATATCTTCATACTAACGATTCCTTTTGATCACAGTGTTCTCGTGTTGGCATTTAAGCAAACTGGTGATATGACTTTAGAAACATGGCTTTATTTTCCAGACTCCTCTGATAACGTTACTTCATATACATATACCGAAAATCGGCTATTTGAGTACCTTTATCAATCTTTCCGCTTTACGAAATGTAAATTTTGTAAGAAAGTGTTACAAAATCAATAGAGATTGAGTTATTGACAATCTTATATAAGGAATTAATGATAAAAATAACTTATTTATAAGGTAAAGCAATCCTCGATATATAAAACAAACTGGCTTTCACTTATTTCCCATTTCATGACTATGGCACCAAACATTCAACATCTTAATTTTTAACTAAAACATATCTTTAATACCCCTTATCATGGTATGGGTGGTCGTTGGTATAATGCGCTATCCAGCTGCTAATATCGTAAATTTATACCCTTCATCCTTCAAGTTGCTGCTTTGTTGGCTGCGTTTACTCACCCCAGTCACATAGTTATCTATGCTCCTGGGGATTCGTTCACTTGCCGCCGCGCTGCAACTCGAAATCTATTAGGTATATATATCCACCGTTGGGAAATGATTGAGAAATGAAACAACATTGATTGAATAACAAGTTCACCCTATGAAGTAAACAACCCGCCTTGGTTTTCCTAAGTGATGAACGTGTCAATAAATTTTTTATAGTGTTAACTGACAACTCCGGCTTTTAGACCGGAATTTTTATTTAATTTAGATGTAGCGCAAAAAAATAAATTTATTTTTATACCTCGTAAGACACTTAAATTTTCCTGTTCTATTCTTTTGTTTATATCTCAACCGAAAAGATCGTGATTATTTGAGAAGCAAGGAGTCGGACAACATTATGGCTCAAGACAACCCTTTAGTGCCTTTTCACTTTAATGCTGGCTTTGTGATGATGCCGCGCGACTGGCAGGATGTCAGCATTTTGGTGCTCAATAGCCCGGATGATAAAAACGGCAGCAGTTTTACCCTTTCCCGCGATACCTTGCCGTGGGGGCTCGACTTTGCGCAGTTTACTCAACGGGAAATCACTTCGTTGAGCCAACAACTAAAAAATTATCAAATGGTTTCACAGGAAAGTGGACAACTCAACGGATGGGAAACCGTGACGTTAGAGTTCTCTTGGTCCTCCCCACAAGGCCCTATTCATCAAGTCATGATGTTACTCAACCTGTCCGAACAGGTACTGATTTTTACTGGCACCTGCAACGGTGATATGACCCCAGTCCAGCGTGAAAAAATGCTCGCTATGATGACCTCGTTTCAGCCTCGTATCGATGCTCGTGAATAAATAATAATAATTAATGTCAGGGGAGCGTGATGAGTACATTACAAAATGTCTGGATAGGGGCAGGTTCAGCCCAGCGCTCCCCAGCCGCTGAACCACAGAAAATTGCCCCGGATACCCATAAAACGCTTATCAAACCATCCTCTCCGCTACCCCGGACAGCCAAAACTGCATCAGACAACGTACTCGATTTTCTGGAAAGCAATACCCTCAGTAATGTCTCTATGGCGATGGCGGGAGCCTATGCTGTTGCCACCGGTACCATCGCTCCCTTTGCTGTTGGGCTGGGGGCGGGGATAGTTGGTGCTTATACGGGTGGTTATGTTGGCGATAAAATAGGTCATCAGGTTGCTGATTTTTTGGGCATGCAGACAGTGGCCTCCGAAGGAGATGTTCCGGCCCGGCTGGGAGATGTGATTGCCCATCAGAACAAAAGCGCGGGGGCATGGGGTACCTTGGGGGGTATTCTGTTGGGCACTGTAGCGGTGGTGGCGGCTGCGGCTTTTGTCGTCGCCACTGCGGGTACCGGTGCGGTTATTCTGGCGGCGGTAGCGGCGGGGTTAGCTGGCGGTTTTGTTGGTGGTGTTATCGGGGGTATCGGCGCGGCTATTGGGCAGTACGGCCAGAATAAGGGCACCATTATTGAAGGCTCTCCCAATGTCTTTTTTGAAGGCAAGTCGGTAGCTCGGGCTGGGGACAAAATTCTGTGCAGTAACCATCCAGGGCCGATGGTGATTGCGGAAGGGGCCAAAACCGTATTTGCCAATGGCAAGCCAATTGCTCGGTTAGGCCACCGGACGACCTGCGATGCCAATATCAATAGTGCAGCTGCTTCCATTGTCATTACCAGAGAGACGGAAGGGGTTTATGACATCATGGAAAGCGGCAACAAAGCCTTACGTTGGGCGGTTGCTATAGCGGGGTTAATTCCTCTGCCCAGAAGGAAGAACACGGGTAAAAATCAAGAGGCCAAACCGTCGGTAAAAAAGAGAGGCTGTAGCCATAAAAGCTGTGGTCAAGCGGGTGAGCCGGTGGATGTGGCGACCGGTGACTTCTTACAGGTTTGGCCGGTGTTGTCTTTACCCGGGTTCCTGCCACTAGCTCTAAACCGGGTCTACCGTTCAACCGCGAATTTTTCCGGCCTCTTTGGTCCCAAATGGGCATATGACTGGTCACAGCACCTGAAACGGGACGGTGAGGAGACTCATTTCACTGATGGCGAAGGGGTGATTTACACCTTTCATACACCAACGGAACAGGTTTTCTCGGTTAACCTGCATGCTGGTCACTATCTGTTGTATGGTCAACGAAGTGGTGCACTGCATCTGTTTAACCGCCAGACTCAACAGATTCTGAGCTTTGCTAAGGGACAGGGCGATAAATACTGTCTATCCACCATTGAGGACCGTAACGGTAACCAGATGGTATTACGTTACGATGAAGTCGGGCGTTTGGCGGATATCGGGCGATCGGACGGTACTGAGCTGGTCTTGCACTATGAACAGCAACAATTAACCGCTATTGATTGGCTGCATGAAGGGCAGCGTCAGCGGTTGGTCAGTTGCCGTTATGATACACACGGTTTTTTGGCGGAATGTCAGCCATTCCAGTTTTTCCATTTGTGGCATGAATACAGCCCACAAGGGTATATGACCCGATGGCATGACATGGATAAAACCGATTTCACTCTGCAATATGATACGGTTGGTCGGGTGATATCGACGGCTACCCCGCAGGGTTACTGGCAGGACCGTTTTATCTATGATGACACTGAAAAGGTCACGACTTATCTGGATGCGGAAGGCGGCAAGAGTCGTTATTGGTATAACGCTGACGGGCTGGTTACTCAGCAAATTGATCCGCTGGGTAATGAAACTCTGAGCGTGTGGGATTTTAGCCACAAAGTATCAGAAACTGATCCGTTGGGGCGGACTGTCGCCAATGAATACAGCCCTTATGGTGAGCTGATAGCGGTCACTAATCCGGCAGGGGAAAGTACTGCTTATGGCTATGATGAATATGGTCAACTGGCTCAGGTTAAGCAACCTGACGGGGGTATCTGGGGATATCACTATAACGACCGGGGAAATCTGGATGCAGTCACTGACCCGCAAGGCCGACGGGAGGATTATCGTTACGGTCCACACGGAGAAATTTTGCGTCATGTGTTACCGGATGGCAGACAGTGGTATTACGGTTATCAACGGCAGCGATTAAGTGAAGTGGTTGCGCCAAACGGTTGTGCCACGCAATTTGAATTTGACGGTTTAGGTCGCTTACTAACGGTAACTGATGAGCTTAATCAGCAAACCCGTTATCACCATAGTTCCTTTCATGCTAGCCCAGCGGGTAGTGTCAGTGAAATTCGCTTACCGGATGGGGTACGTCAGACGATTGGTTATGACAGTGAACGACAAGTATCGGCGGTAACGGATGGACAAGGTCGGGTTACCCGGTATAACTATGGGGCTTTTGACCTGTTGAGTGGTATTACCCGCCCGGATGGTACGACTGTTACATTTGCCTATGACAAACTGACCCAACTGATAGCGGTAACTGGCGCTACCGGAGAGACTTACCGCTATGTCCGCGACCGTGCTGGACGCATTATTAGTGAAACCGATTTTTCGGGTCGGACTCTCCAATATCAGTATGACCGTGCCGGACGTAGAATTATCACGCGTTATCCTGATAACCAATTACTGCGTTGGTGCTATAGCGTTGAAGACTGGGTGACGCGGCAGGAGGTTTGGCAGGAAGAAGACAGGCAATGTCAATTACTCGAAGTCACAGAATACGCCTATGACAGTAAAGGTCGGCTTATGCGTGCCATCAACCCAGATGCGGCGGTGGAATTTGAGTACGATCCGTTTGGCAACCTGACCAATGAGAAGATTAACGGGCGGACCGTAGCCCAACAATGGGACCCGCTGAGTGGTTTGCCGACTCGTCACCAGGTGGATGGCGTGCCGGGTTTAAACTGGGAGTATGGCGCGCTTGGTTTGGTGACGCATTTCCGGCTGGACGGTCATAAACCGCTGTATATTCAGCATGATGGACTGGGGCGGGAAACGGTACGGGAAAATGAGGTCGGTTTTATCCAGTCGCAGTATTACACTTCGACTGGGTTGTTGTCCCATCAATCTGCTGGTTGCAGTTCAGCGATGTTCAGACAGGCATTGCAAGAAGCTGACCCGCATCACCCGCCCTTTGGCAGTGTGGTTAATCGCCGCTGGCACTATGACCGGGCGTATAATGTGGCCTGCATTGAAGATAGCCGTTGGGAACAGACCCGTTACGGTTATAACGCTAACGATCAGGTGGTGGAAGCCTTGTTTGGTGGTACGCCTTCGGCGCGTGAAGAGACGTTCAGATATGATGCCAACCAGAATATCAGTTACTGCCGACAGATACCGGAATGGCCGAGTAAACCTATTCATCAGGCTTATCAGGAACAACAGGACGGGCGGGTGGTTCGTCATGGGGAGAATGAATATCGTTATGATGAAAATGGCCGGATGGTGGAAAAGATCGTGCATAAGTACGGTTTCCAGCCCCGGACCTTTCGTTATTGCTGGGATGCGCATAACCAGTTAACTGAATTTATCACCCCGGAAGGCACCCGTTGGCGCTATCGTTATGATGCCTTTGGGCGACGCATCAGTAAGCGCAAAGAAGTGGACGCTACGCTGGAAGCGATCAATTTACAGCGGTGGTTTGATGGATTACCGGATCTGGAAATGAAGCCGACGGCGGTTATTGGCTATGATTACCTGTGGAGCGGTGATCAGCTGATAGCCGAAACACCGGTTTATGCTAACGGTACGGTGGCGTATGAAGAGAGTATTCATTGGTTGAACCGGAGGAACTGACCCCGACGGCCCGTTATGAGAAAGGCAAACTGCACTATGTAGTGAGTGACCATCAGGGGACGGTGCGGGAAATTCTGACGGAAGAGGGGAAATTGGCATGGGCTGGCCGGCTGTTTACCTGGGGAGACTTGGAATTTTGGGGAGTATCATCCCGCAAAGCGGAGACGGTCAGCTGTAACCTGCGGTTTGTAGGCCAGTATGAAGACGAAGAAAGTGGGCTGTTTTATAATCGTTTTCGTTATTATAATCCCGAAACGGCGCAGTATCTTATGATGGCGTCGGAATAGTGCCGAAGACCCGATTGGGCTGGCGGGGGGCCTGAACTTATACACTTATGCGCCCAATCCGGTGACGTGGATCGATCCTTGGGGGTTGAGTGGTACATATATATATCGAGGAATGACAGAAGAGAATGGTCAACCTAAACCTGGTGAAACTGCTAGAACATTAGGAGCAAGGCCAAATGGAGATCTTCCTGTAGATGCACATGGAAATGTTCACCCCAATACAGGTGGTGTATCAGTATCACCATCACCGCAAGATTTACCTTCCCATAGAAGGCCTCCTGAACATGGTGGTACAGGTAAAGATCCTGTCTGGAAAATGGATACAACGGATCTTGGTGATGACTTAAAACATGTACCAGATAAGCCAGGTCATGGGACTATTCAGCCTAAGCGCACGATGTCATTAACGAAATACCAGCAAGCACTAGCTAACTTAAAAGGTAAATGGACAAGATGCTAATAGAGCAAGAACTAATGAATGCCTTGACTGAGAAAATTCAGTCAAATAAGAATCTTTTGGAACTCAGAGAACTACTTGTTTTATTTAGGGATAAAGGAATGACAAAAGAATCTATGCGAGATGCCTTGAACAGCCTTATATCTGATGAAAATGAAGATACAATTTGGGATTTATTAGATTTTGTTGAAGGTTTTTGTAATCCTGATTTAGATCTTTACTAGATCTAGTATCTAAAAGTGGAAATATAAATTTAATACCGGAAGATCAAATGGATATTCCGGTATTATTTGTTTTTATCGTATGAATATCGGTGATAGGCTAGCGCACTCTGTAGCCGCTCAATTTCTGCTCTTATGCTTGTACTCACCAATCAGCTCACGCATTCTCAGCTTAATATCACTAAGTTGATCCTGCTGGCGCTGGTACTGTTGCTTGATGGTGCGGGTATCATCGCTGTCAGGGATCAGCACCAGACAACCGTCCATCACCTTCACGGTAATCTGGCCGCCGGTATTAAACCCCGCCTGTCTAAGCCACTGCCCTTTAAGATGTATCGCCGGTGTAGCCTTGCTGACCCGGTTGCTATTCAGCACATAATCCACCGTATAATAATAACGTTCTGTTTTAGAATGCGCCTTAGCCATAAATGGACTGGCGCATTCAGGCATCCATGACGTCATTTTTGACGCTCATCAGGGAAGCTTTATAAATTTAGCCTGAAGCAAGCAAAGTTCAGGTTAATTAAGCAAATTTCCCTCTACCAATCGCTGCATCAGTCCACGCGGTTGTAATGGCGATTTTCGCTTTACTGTCCAAATTCTCAATAAAACCGTTATCCCCCGATGTTGGTGCAAAACTACTCATTGTCTGGATTAAAGAATCAACCATACTGTCAGAAAATGCGGTAAATTCACCCTCACCTGATGCGTTTTTATCCCCCATCTGCATCACCAATTTGGCGCGATGACCATTAAAGTAATCATCAAAGGTGACTGACCCCACCGATTCAAATATGCCTTGAGCGGTTTTGTCCCTAGAATGACGATTCACCGACAGCACCAGATCATATCCGCTGCGTTGGAACCACAGATTTTTCCAGTCAAGATTGTGCAACAGAATGATGTCTTCTGCGTTGATATCATTAACCCGGCTATCAATCACTTCGTCACTGACCACAAAACTGTCTACACCTGCCCCGCCCTGGAAGCTGTTCTGATAACCTCCTAGCACTAACAAATCCTGACCATCACCACCGTCAAATTGGCTGAACTTCGAAATCGCGGCAGCTATCAGGTGATCATCACCTTCTCCGCCATTAATCACCGCATGGTAACCCATGAGTTTGATCTCATCGTTACCGATGCTGCCATCAATTCGGTTATCGTTGCCAAACACTCTGGCACAGTCATTACCTTCACCTAAATCAACTCGGTTGTTATTGCCGATGGTCACCGCATAGTCCTGACCTGCCCCAGTATCCACCCGATTGTAGTTACCAGAGGTGACAACGTAATCCTGCCCGTTACCCGCATCAACAAAACCACCTTCACCAAAGACAAAGGCTTGATCATTACCTTCGCCCATAAAGGCATAGTTAATACGTCCGGCCACCACGGCGGTATCATCACCATTTCCACCAAACATCCAGTTTTCACGCCCCATCAAAACGCCCAGGTCATTCCCTTCACCGCCCGTAAAGATGTTGGAGGTACCCATCGAGTAATAAACATCATCACCACGACCACCCCAGAAGTTGTTGTTATCGCCCAGATAAGCGCTGAGATCTTTACCGTCACCACCCCAGTTGAAGTTATAGTTCCCCAGCGATATATGCATGTCACCATCTCCTTGCAGATGACCACTGTTACGCAGGAAATCAAAGGTTTTTTGCTCCATGTTAAGCAGATCTGCCGTTAAATTTTCTTTTAAGTTAGCCATTAATGACTTCATTTCTGCTTGCTTCTCTTGACTGAATATCGTCGCAAACAGGTTAGGCAAGTTCAGTGAATTAAAGCCAAATGTACGCTCTGATTTGTCGTTAGCCTGAGCATTCTCTCTATTGTTAATAATAACCGGCGATCCTTGTTCCGGGTTTTCCTTAAGCGTTTTCCCTATCAGCCCATGACTTTCCGCAAATGACCTGACACCATCTGCCCCCATATCGATGCCTGCTCGCAAACCATCAAGTAATTTTTCTGGGTTAGTGAAGACTTTCAGTTGGTCACCGCTAAATTCTCCTATCACTTCCAGCATCTCGCGCAGAATCACCTCGCCATCAACCGACTCGCCTGTACGGGAAACAATTTGCCCCTCCGCGGTGTAATCCACACCAAAGATATCCGCTAAGGTGGTATCCGCACTGACACCTGCCAACCGACCAAGTAATTTGTTTTTAAGCTGACGCGGCAAGTCCTGCGGGCTATAGGTGAAGGTGGTCTTTACTAGCCCGGTTGCCGTGAATTGCTGGCTCATCAGACCAAACAGCGAACCCAAGTTAGTATCCAGAATCGACTGGATATTGTCACCGAACATTAAGTTCCAATTACCAGTTGTAACCTGGATATCGGCCCCACGTCCGCCAACCGCAAAATTGAAAGCCAGCCTCTGATCAGCCTGACGAAATTTATTTGCACGGCTCATGTTGCTTGTATCCGTACTATTACCACTTAGCCATTGGTAGTATCTCTTGTTCAACGTTGCTTCCGCGTCACTCTTCAAGCCACGACTGCTTCGTTCATGTTGTGAATCCAGATTAACCAATGTCTTGTAGTCCACACTGCTGGTTTGGTCTAAGCCAGATATATCCTGCACAAACTTCTCCGCGCCGGCGACTGTCCACTGCTGATCTTGTTCCGTTAACCAATCCTGTTCTTCACCAGAACGGGAAATCGATTTCAGTACACCAGTAACACGAACCGCACCGTCAAATGAATTGACCAATGGTGGCGTTGGAATGGATTTATCCATCATGACGATCAGATCATTACTTCGTCCTTGGTTAAAACTGATGTTACGGTTACCAATAAACATCTGTGCTCCTTCAAACGCTTGGTAGCCGCCAATATCGAAGCTGTGTTTGCTATCACCATGGCCGATGTGAACCATTACATTGTTATCACCGAAAGCCAGTGATTTAAAACCTCCAGTTCCCACTTTAACGCCTACGTTCGATGTTCCCCAATTGAGCGCTGTAAACTCTCCTTCACCCACGTTTATCTGAATATTGCCAGAGTAACTGAGCAAGCGATTTAGTTTATCGTTTGTGGCAATCTCAATACTCTTTTTACGTTTTTCAGGCTCTGTAAAAACACGATGATGCTCCGCAATCGCCCCTTTAGCCATGGCATCGGCATCGGTGTATCCCACTCTGGAGAGGGTGATATCACTTTCAGCAATACCGCGAATAACCCTTTCTGTACTGGTCGTCAGTTCACCCTGTTTATTCCATTTGAATACGATTTTGTTATCAGGCAGGTTGTTAACCCATTGGTTATTTTGGTCACGGGTAAATTTACGACCACTAACATCAACCGCCACTTCGCTACGGCGGGCGGAAACATCACTGCGAATACCTTGTTTATCCATAGCGACGATAAAACGACGGGCAAAACCGTCCCGTTTGTCATCACTGATCAGAGAACAACCCACGATGCTGATGTGACTAGGTTTATCTGCCCGCCGAAGATTTTGACTGAACTGTTGTAGTTTTACTGCCAGTTCATCAGCACTGTAACCACTCAGGCGAATGTTATTCTGCGCTGATCCGTCACGGCCATGCCCCACAATTTGCCAGCGTAATATGCCTGATAATTTAGACGGATTTCCATAAACCACATGGTATTTACCATCGGAACCGAGCTGTACAACCACGCTAGAATCAGGATGTTTACCCGCCAGATTAGCGGCTGCTTTAGCGACTACCGGATCATCCTCCAGCTGAATAATAACCTGACCAGTGAAACGAGTTTCACGATCATCAATTTGGGGGGTGACAGCCACACGTTCCCAATTTTCTGCGTTTTTATTTTTAACCGTGTCATTTGATGACAGTTTTTCCAACCCGGGGAACATCATGTCACCCTCAGCTGAAGCTTTTAATATCAGTTTGTTTGCTACCGGGTAAGTCAGGATCTTGCTGATATTCGACTGCACGAAACTGGCAGCCTGTTTAAAGTTATTGCTCTCAACTTCCACCAGGATTTTTTTGCTTTGCTTCGTTGTCACTTCCAGCGTTATTTCTCCTTCACCGTAATCAACCACGCGCCCGGTGACACCTGAACCCCAGGTAAAAATCTTGCCCTGCTCTTTCAGAGCACGCAGTATGTAACCTTGCTCGCCCTCACGAGCCTGTTTCCAAACGCCGTCATATTTCGCAATGGTTCCCTTTTCAAACTTATTGAATTGAACATAGAAACTTTGGCTGGATTCTTTACTCGCTTGGAATTTATAACCTATATAACCCGTAAGGTATCCTTTATGGAAAGCGTCCATAAAACGGCGAAAATCATGGTAATTGGCAAACGACTTAGCACCATAGTTAGGATCATAGAACGACCAAACCGTTTGAGTTCCATTTTTATCCACCACAACCGACATGGCATGTTCTTCAGACATAAATGTCATGTAAGTGGATTTTTTTACATTACGCAATTTATCCATGACAGATTCATAGCCTTCAGCCTCATAATTCAACGCAGTGCGAATATTCGGCCCGGTCAGCCCATTGGCTTTTAGTTTTCCGCCATAAGCAGCATTGGCTTTGTTATACGCCGCAAGCGTGGAGCTATCCATCGACTGGCTGTACTGCATCGACAATAAATCTTCAATCACCGGACCGATATTTTGGCGGCGATATTGGGTCAACAAAGAGGATTCAATAGAGTTAATATCGGTTTTCTTATTAACTGAGGTGTCGTTATAAGCTTTAACGGCATCCTTCAACCACATCATATAAGCTTTACCGCCCCCAGAGCCATGTACCCGTTCTTCCATCAAATAACGAGCAGATAAGGCAAAGCATAATCCCTGACGCAGTGATTTTGACTCAGCCTTATTTCCGTCTGTCAGGAGTACGCTGCCAATTTCAGGAATCATCTTACTGAGTTTATCCAACAAATTGACATCCTGGCTGAAATGGAATGAATAAGCCTCCAGCTCTTTTCCAGATGCCATAAAGTCGAAGATTTTGTTGTCAATTTTTTGCAACACATCTCCCTTAATGACATCACGATTTTGAGAATAAGCGACTTGTTTATCAGGTCCCGATATTACGGGTAATGCTTTTTCTTTATTGTCGATCAGCGTATTCGTCGTTAGATTTTTATGGTTTTTCTCTACTGAGAATTGATTGTTCACCGAATGGCGGAAATTGGCATTAATCTGCAATCGGCTAATGGCACCTTTCGCCTCTTTCAGTATGCCCAAATCTTCTTCTGTTAATCCTGTACTAAATCGCCCATCGGCATGTACGACAGATTCAGGGTTAGCATGGTTGCCAGTTTCTACCATCTCCGCCGATTGATAAGCCTTTCCAGACAAACCACTGCCAGAGGCACCTGCACGTTGCGGTTTAGCATTATCACTTTGCTGCACACTTTGCGCATCAGTTCGTGCCTGAACTACTTTCTCCTCGGCAACCGCAATGTCACGTTTACCCTGCTTTTCCGCATTCTGATAGGCAATATTGGCATCGTTTGCCGCTTTTTCCGCTTGTTGTGAAAACGCCTCTTTTTTTCTTAATTCTGCCCTTATCCGCGCTTTCGCAATATCTTGTTTCACGCTGGCACGATGTTGCTCACTTTGCGCTACACCTACCTCTGATTTTGCTACCGCTTTTTTGACTTCTTGATTGTTACCGGCAACAATTCGTTCCGCATTAACTATTTTTTCCTGTGCAAGATGCTTGGTGTCATCCAATTTATCCTGAACATTACCCAAAAATCCGACAGCAAATTGATTACGCCATTGGTCACCTGACTCACCGTAGTCATTCGCATAGTCACTGAGTACATCCAGACCTTGAGTCATTGAGATAAGTTCGTTAGTGATTGCCTGTGATTCTTCTTTCACTGCATCACGCTGCATTTGCCCATTGGTGTTTAACACCGTCTGATCTGTTGATTTAAGTTGAAATTGTGTTTCTGCAATCGCTGCCAGTTGTTTATCTTTTTCTTGCTCCAGGAGGCGACGATCTTCTTCGGCTTTTTCTTTATCGTTTAACGCATCTTGCGCCGCTCTATCCTGTTGCGCGTGTTCGGTAACGGCATTGACTTGTCTGGAATTCTCAGATTTTGCGACGATATTATCCAGTACATAACCCACCCCATCATTTAAACCAGTACCTTTAAACTCAATTCGGTTACTACCCGTTTTTGCTGTCAACTCCAGCGTTTTATTTTGCCATCGAGTGACATCTCCAGATGTTGAGAATACAGATTTACCGTTCCAAAAAACCTCCATACCATTGTTGGTAAGATAAGCATTGGGACGATTGGCAAAATCAAAGCTCAGTAAAATCACTTCTCCTTCAAACAGGTTTTGCAGGTCCTGATAAATAGTGGTGTTTTTATCCGCATCAAGCTCACTGACTCGCTCTCCATGACCTGCATTATCCAAGCCGTAAGCACTCGCCGGGTGATATGCCTCAATACCATTGGTTGTTAACCAACCATGATTACCTTGTTCAAAATTACCATTGATGATCAAATTGGTTTTCTGGCCTGAATCAGCATTTTCGTTAATATCTAATGAACGATGAATCTTATCGAGCTCTGGCGTTGCTATCTCTGTCACAGAGCCCCTCAAGCGACTGTTCAAATCCGAACCTAACGGCGCAATTTCCTCCATTTTAAACCCGTCAATCGCAGAGACTTTGGTTATATTAATCGCACCACGGCCCTTATGTGTGCCAGATGTGCTGGCCTCATCCCCCTGAATCAGATAGTTGATCGCTTGACTGCCGCCTACACCTAATGCCGTTTGTTTGATATTTTCAAAGAAAGCAGCGAGTTTATTGCTTTCGGTGCTACTTTCTGCAATGGCAAGGCTGTAAAAATCACCGTTACCAATCTTAATCGCCACGTTATTACGTGCATAAGAGACATTGATACCCAAACCATCACCAACATGGATATTGGCATTACCTTTGCCTTTCATAACCGCAACATTCAGACCATTTCCAATGTTGGTATTAACATTGTACTGACCCCATGCCAGATTAACCGAAACACCATCACCGACTTTGGTATTCACGTTAAAGTCGCCGTGAACCGTACTCACACTTAAGCCGTTACCTACCGTTGTCGTGATGTTGGCCTGACCTTTTGCCGCAGTAACCTGCTTACCATCACCCACTTTGGTAACGATATTGCCTTTACCCCACAAGGCGCTAAAGCTGTCACCCTGCCCCACCTGAGTCACAATATTAGCGTCACCTTTAGCTAACACCACATTGCGCCCATCACCGACCTTAGTGATAACATTTGCTTTGCCCCAGGCCCCCGTATAATCATCACCACTACCCGCATGAGTGATAATATTGGTATCCCCCTGAACAACCGCAACTTCTTGTCCATCACCCACTTTCGTAATAATGTTCGCTTCACCTTTCGCAAAGTTGTAACGATCACCATCACCTTTTTGCGTCAGAATATTAGCCTCACCCCAAACAGCGTTAATTCCAGCACCATTCCCCACTTTGGTAATAATATTCGCTTTACCTTTAGCGAAACCGACTGTAGTCCCATCACCGACATGAGTCATGATGTTACCCACATCGGAAACAAGCAGGCCGATGGTCGTACCATTTCCCACTTTCGTCAGAATATTCCCTTTGCTAAGTAGTACTCCAGCGGTTGCCGAGTCGCCTACATGCGTGATGATGTTAGCTTTCGCTGCGGCAACAACCCCCATAAAATCATGACCCACTTTAGTAACAATATTCGCTTCACCCTGCGCCAAAACACCCGTCAGGCCATTGCCCGCATGAGTCATAATATTGGCTTGACCAAACATTGCCGCCAGCGTTATACCGTCACCCACTTTGGTCATCACATTCAGTTCACCAGCAAACAAGCCAATACTGGTGCCATCACCCATATGCGAATAAATATTAGCTTTGCCAATCATCAAGGCGGCGGTCAGATCATCACCGACTTTTGTCAGCACATTGGCACCACCGATCATGGCAGCAAAAGTATTACCCTCGCCCACATGGGTAAAGATATTGGCTTCACCAATCATCGCCGACAGAGTCATACCGTTACCCACTTTGGTCGCGATATTACCTTTTGCTAACATCAGAGCAACGCTCGTGCCATCGCCAATATGGGTAAACACATTGCCGACAGCAACCATCAGTGCCAACGCATTACCGTCACCCACTTTGGTAAAGATGTTCACGGCTCCTCCCATCAACGCCCACGCATCGCCCTTGCCAACATGGGTAAAGAGGTTGCCCACGCCGATCATGGCGGCAATCGCGGTACCATCCCCAACTTTCGTGAAGATATTGCCCGCCGCCCCCATCACGCCCAATGTCTGACCGTCACCGACATGAGTCAGTACATTACCTATCCCCAGCATGGTACCAATCGTATCGCCGTTTCCTATTTTGGTCAGAATATTGGCACCACCCAGCATAACGCCCGTTGTATTGCCGTTACCAATGTGGGTTAGAACGTTTGCACCACCCCCCATCACAGCCAACACATTGCCATGCCCTTTCTTAGTAAGAACATTAGCGCCACCTAACGCAATTACCTTGGTATTTGACATTTCAACATCACCACTGATATGCGTGATAATGTTGGCCCCCCCTAACATGCCGGAAACCAGATCACCGTCACCAATCTTAGTTAGCACATTCGCGCCGCCCACCAGCACCGAGGACACATTGCCATTACCCTTTTGGGCCATAAGATTAAAACCACCCGCACCTGACCAGTTCGCTCTACCGTTACCAATATGCGTGTGCGTATTGTAGCCACCCAACAGCATCACTTGGCTGTTGCCGTTGCCTTTATGAATCGAGATATTACCAACCGCCAAAAGATGGGCCAGATATCGGCCATCACCGATTCGTACAAATACGTTCGCTGCGCCGCCGGCGTTAACATCCATTTCTCCCCGCAGGCTTTGATGAACAACAACATTTGCTAAACCGGCACCATGAAACGTCAGATTTCCTTCTTCACCATGTCTTACAATGATGTTAGCAATGCCTCCACCTTCAAAATCGACATTGCCACGGGTGACACTGGAGGTAATCACATTTCCACCACCTGCACCGCTAAAATGAATATCACCGGAACTGGCACCATTTTTGGTAAACGCGCTTACCAACTCCTGCTGAAGGTATTCTTCGGTATGCGCCAACCGATCAGAGGCCCGACGTATCGTTGTATCAAGACTATATTGCAGCTGACTTAACATGCAGCTATCAGCACTGATAGCGTAATAATCGTTTGCGGTCGAAACTTCTTCATCAGCCAAATTGCCAGTATGATCACCGGCCTTGTACCATGCACAGGCAAAGTATTTAAGTTCCTCCGTAATCGGATCGTTTTCCAACTTAACGACCACTACTTTGGTGTGCGATCCCAAATATTTGGCATACATATACGTGTTCGGTTGACGGTTAGATTTCACCGCAGAAACATCAACTTTCTCACCATTAGCACAAATCGCCGGCCCTCCCATTTTTGCATGGAGCAGCGTGATATCTTCCGCTTTAACCGTTGTCCCACCGGCATAAATAATCCATTCGTTTCCAGTGACATTCTCCTCAACTGAACAAATGGTAACGGGTTGATGATGTTCAACACCCAAATTAAAAAGGCGGTAGGCATCATTGATGTTTAGATTGATAAATCCATTAGCTGAAGATATATCCGCTGAAGCAAGATCTTTAAGATGTTTACCCTCTTTATACCAAGAGGTAGCGTAATAATTGAGCTTACCGGTTTCGGGATCGTTAAGAAGATGAACTTTGCTGATTTTGGTATACATTTCATCAGCAAATGCGAAGAGATAAGTATCAGGCTCCATCGTTGACTTTATGCCAGTCACTGGCTGGGATTCCAGAATCCAACTTCCTCCCATTGTCGCAGTGGTTAAGACTACCTCTCCAGCCTTAGCATATTCCAGTGCCTCACTAAGAAAATCCTTATCTGCGCCGATTCTTGATATTTGATTGTAGGCACCAGCCCCGGAGAAGCTGATATTACCGTGTGCAATATCAGAGTAAATTTTGTTATAACCACCTGTGCCTTCAAAGGTGATATCACCATGGGTCTGCACATAGATATCTTCTTTTTGGCGAATACGCTTAATTCGGTTCGAAGCTCCTGCACCACTCAAGGTAATATCACCTGCTTTACCTTTACGTATAATGTGGTTATCTGCTCCTGCCCCAGTGAAATTAATGCTACCACTTTCAATTCGCGAACTGATGCTATTTGCAGCACCTGCACCATTAAACGTCACATCTCCAGAGCTTCCTTTATAGCGGTCATACCAAGTGTGGTCGATTTGGTTACCCGCCCCTGCGCCATAAAAGTACAAATTACCCTGATTAATTTCATGCCATAATTTATTGTAGCCACCAGCCCCTTCAAAGCTTATCTCACCGGTTAGCCCTTTACGGATCATTTCGTTATAAACAGCCGCACCAGTAAAATCCAGCTCACCGTGGTTACCTGTATGATTCAGGAAAACACTACCCGCTGCGCCAGAAAATAAAACATCACCATCACCACTTTTATCAATATCTGCGTAACCTGCCCCCCCTTTTACGGTCAAATTACCCGTAGAATCCTCGATTTCTAAATACGCAGTACCACCAACCACCGTGTCATTACCGGTACCGGTATATACCTTAGCCGCTATTGAACCCAACGTAATATAGTCATTCCCGCCGCGGGCATAAATGTAACCACCAAATCCAATAGCATTAATGTCATTATTATCGTCATCAGCGAAATAATTTCCGGTAAAAAAATATTCTGCGCTCCTGCTTGATGATTTACCCATAAACAATTCCATTAGTTTAATATAAAATTTAAAATTGTATCTGACAGATATAACAACAATGTTGAATATCCTATTTCATACACAATACAAATCCCCAGTCCTTCTAAAGAAAAAGAACCGGCAGAGAAAACCATGAGTAACCTTATAACCACAACCAAATAGCATGCTTATTTCAGAAAAGAAGCATACGAATTTGTTTAATAATCAGGCTTGATTTGGCGTTTTTATCGATAGAAATATTGTTTCATCATCATTTCACTAGACATGACATTTACCCAGATATAATCAAAAAAAGAAAAAAATCTAAAAAAACCAATTACGTAGATAATTTATACGAATTTTTTAGACATATTTTTACCCAAAAGACAATTTATTAATAAAAAATGCACAACAACGACACTATTAAATGCAGCAAGATTTTAAGCTGATATCTCTATACCCGTCATCTTTCAAGTTGCCTCTTTGTTGGCTGCACTCACTCACCCCGGTCACATAGTTAGCTATGCTCCCGGGGATTCGCTCCCTTGCCGTCGCGATGCATCTTGAAATCCATAGGGTATATAAACCCTTTCAAATAAATGAATCGAATAAAATAAAGCAAAAATTCAAAAACAATATTTAATGAAGAAAATATAATGAATTGAAACTAAGATATAACGTTTTACGAATTATGACCAATTATTTATTATCTCTTTATGAAAATATCAAATAAATTTATTACCAATGAAATTAATTTTCAAGAAACAATATTATTTTAATATAGTTATATAAAGAAATTTATAATAATAATCTGCCTGAGAAAAAACAGGTAAGATAAGGAATACATAGAAAAAATCCGGCATAATCCAATTATGCCGGATTATAAAATAAACACAGGATCGTTCAGTCTCAATTAAATCATCACTGAACTTCCCCGTCACAACTGATTGTCAGCTCCATACTTAAAGCTCGAATTAAAACGACTTTGTCCTCACTATCTTCCAGCAAACTGAAATGATTACCCGGAATAGGAATTAGCCGAAGCAAAGGAGCCGGCACTATCTGCGACCAACCTAATGATGGCTCCATACTTAAAGGTCGTGGGTTGTCATCCATAACCAAAGGAACGGGTGGAGAGGGTTCCATCGCATAGAACTGATGAAGGCTTACCGTTAATACTTGCGGTTCATAATCCCTGACGATTTGTGCATAATTTTCTATCTGTTCCCAACGCCTCGCAATCAAATTAGGACTCAGATTTAACGGGTACAACGCCAGTTCTTGCGCCGCCGTAATAAATTGAACCAAACTCAGTTCGTCGATTTTTCGGTACAATGCTGCAAGCTCTTCAATGCGTTCTTCCCCTAAATGCCTTGCTAATTCAATAAAGAACTGGAGTTTTGGCGGTATTATCTGTTTCCTGGAATAGTAAGGCGCTGGCGTATCAATCACCCCCAAGAAATTGATCGTCTCACCGGCATCCAAAAGTTGCTGAGCAATGGCGTAAGCCAATATACCGCCAGAAGAGTAACCGCATATTCGATATGGGCCTTCCGGTTGAACAGCCTTCATTAAGATGATCATTCTTGTCGCCTGTTGCTCCATCGTTGGCATAGGTTTTTCACTGATGGATGGCCAAGGCAACGCATAAATCGGATAGCCTGATTGAATGTGCTGAGCCAGCCCAAAAACATAGGAATAATCACCCATTCCACTGGGAACAAAGAACAACGGTAGCCCTGTTCCGTCAGGTCGCACAGGTATGGCATTATTCCGTGGCTGAGACAACCAATCTGAGGCCATTTTTGCTGCCAGTTCCACCAGCACAGGGAATTGAAATAAATCATTCAGTGTACATACCAAATCATGACCTGCAGCAAGGTTTATCATCCGCATGGCAAGCAGTGAGTGACCACCCAACGCAAAGAAGTTGTCATGTCGGCTAATCTGCTCAACTCCCAATAATTCACGCCAAATAGCCACCAATGTGATTTCTATTTCCCCTTGTGGGGCCTCGTAAATCTGACGGGCAAAACCCCCTTCGTTTGGCATCGGCAATGCCCGGCGATCCAACTTACCATTAGCGGTCAGCGGGAAGGCATCCAGACGCACAAACGCCGTCGGTACCATGTAATCAGGTAAAATTGTGTTCAGATAAGTACGCAGACTATTAACCAATCCGTCCTCAGCGTCGGCCACCACATAAGCAATCAATTGCTTATCTTGTCCATTACTCAACGCCAGCACCGCCGCCTCACGCACTGCAAAATGTTCCGTCAATCGAGCTTCGATTTCTCCCGGTTCAATACGGAAACCGCGAATTTTAACCTGCTGGTCATTACGACCAAGGAATTCCAAATTACCGTCAGGCAAGTAGCGAGCTAAATCCCCGGTTCGGTACATGCGCGCATTCGGGATACCACTAAACGGATCTGTCAGAAAGCGTTCAGCTGTCAATTCCTGCCGATTGAGGTAACCACAGGCAACCCCATCACCACCAACATAAATTTCACCAGCCACCCCTAACGGCACCGGCTGACTATCATCATCCAGCAAGTAAACACAGGTATTGGCTATCGGTCGGCCAATCGGAACCCTTGCCGCTCCCGGTGGTAACGCGACAATACGGTACATGGTAGTAAAGGTGGTTCCTTCACTCGGACCATAAGCCTGCAATAATTGTTGTGGTGGACTGTTGTCCAAAACCTCAGCAATCACACGCAGATCGGGGATATCTCCCCCGAAAATCAAAATTTTTATCTGCGGAAGAACCGGGGACAACTCTGTTACCAGCCGGTTAAATAATCCGATAGTCAGCCACAGAATCGTGACTCGATACGCCTGTAACACCCGCACCAATGCCTGCGGCGTTAGCAAAGTGGCATAGTCAATCACCACCAGCGCCCCGCCATTGAGTAAAGGTGCCCAAACTTCAAAGGTGCTGGCATCAAAAGCCGGGTTAGCCGTAAAGGACACCCGGTCATCTTGCTTAATTTCCACATAGCCATTGTTAATGACCAGCCGAACTACCGCACGGTGAGGCACTACCACGCCTTTTGGCATACCGGTCGAGCCGGAGGTATACATGACATAAGCTGGGTCTGAACTACGACCAGACCAATCAAGATTGGAATCTTCTTCCCTGCTTGTGCCTGCCTCATCAGTAAGACGAAATAACGGAACAGCAAGGCCAACCGGAATATCAACCCATCCATTAGTGAGCAACAACTTGGCTGAGCAATCGTTTATCAACCAATTTTTCCGCTCATCCGGCACATTGGGATCAATAGGAACATAAACAGCACCCACCTTGAGAATAGCCAACTGGGCCACTACCAATTCAATTGAACGCTCTAACAGCAGCGCAACGTGGTTATTCGGGCAAATCCCCTGTGCAATCAATTGACGGGCTAGCCGGTTAGCTCGAGTATTCAGTTCAACATAGCTAAGAGTTTCATCTCCCGCGATCAGTGCCGTGGCCGCCGGAGTTTTCTCCACCTGTTGTTCGAATAATTGATGAATACACAGCTGATCGGGATAGATTGTTGCAGTAGCATTCCAGTTTTCCAGCAACAATCTGCGCTCAGTCTCAGGCAGAATTTCTAACATCCGCACTGATTTTTCTGGGGTCTGTTCAAGTGCTTCCACCAAACTTTCCAGTGCCTGTTGCATATAACCGCATATACGTTTCGGATCAAACGGCTGAACAATTTGAGCTGTCAGCCCCAGTGCATCACCAAAATCTTCCACCGACATGACAAATGGATAATTAGTACGCTCCTGTCCACCAAAGGATTCAATACCGCTCATCGTTTCATACTGGGTTCTCAGAGACGCGTTATGTCGGTAATTCAACAGAGTATTAAAGAGTGGTGTTCCATCCTGCACGCCACTACAACGCTGAGCTAACGCCAGAGATGCATGCTCATGTTCCAGCAATCCAGCCAGCCGGGTATGTACTATCTGTACACTATCCCGTACTGGGGTATCATCTATATCCAGTCGCACTGGCAGGGTATTGATAAACAATCCCATCCCACTATCAACCCCTTCCCCCGCTTGCATACGCCCAAACAGTACAGTCCCGAACACCACCTGTTTTTGTCCGCTGGTACGCGACAACACCTGCGCCCAAGCAAGATGGCACAAAGAAGCCAGACTCACACCCAAACGCCGGGCTTGACCCCGCAAGCGGTCATTAAGTTCAGTTGCCAACAACTGGTATGATTCTGTTACTTGCGAACCATCATGATGCACTTCTGTTAAACCGAATGGTAATGTCGGCTCATTTACCTCAGCCAACATGTCAGTAAAGAAGTGAGTATGTTTTTCCTGACTCACGCCCAATCGTGCCTGAGCCACCAGATTGCGGAAGGGAACCGGAGCAGGCAAGTTGTCCCCTTGTCCGGCAAGATACGCCTGAACTTCACGGTTCATCACGCCCAAGGTTGTATGATCGCCAATCAGGTGGTGCAACAATTGCAGCACTATCCAGCGACCATCCTCCTCCTGCGCCACCACAAAGCGCAGTAATGGCGCTTGTCCCAAGTCAATACGATGTTGACGTGTATCAAAACGTCGCATCAATTGATCACGAACTGGACCATCATCCGGGTGCAGAGTCAATTCAATCACTGACAAAGGCGCCTGACGCCAAACCACCTGAGCCGGAACCGATACCCCTTGCCAGATAAAAGCAGTACGCAGAATATCGTGACGATCAACCATCTGTTGCACTGCGGCCAGATAACTCTCCAGTAAAGAGCGATTAGCAAAAGCCATTTGACTAACCAGTAGATACGGATCACCTTTATTTGCCAGCAGATGATGGAACAAAATACCATCCTGCAACGGTGACAAAGCATAGATGTCCTGAATATTCGTCATTCCACCCGGCACTTGTCCGACAATACAGTCAATTTCCGGCTGAGTCAGGTCAATCAGCGGCAACATCTCCGGTGTCAATTGAGTCGCCGTCGGTGTAATGATATTAACTGGCACCACTACAGCCCGGTATTGCCCCAGCGTTTGAGCCAGTTCAGACAATACTGGAAATTGGAACAAGTCGCGCACCGCCAACGTTAATCCAAGATTACGCAGGCGTTCAACCATTCGCACAGCAAGCAGGGAATGTCCCCCCAGTGTAAAGAAACTATCATGCCGACTGATCTGTTCAATTCCCAGCAATTTGCGCCAGATAGCTGCCAGTATGGTTTCTATTTCCCCCTGCGGTGCTGCATAAACCTGACGAGCAAAATCTTCCTCGCCCGGAACCGGCAGTGCCCGGCGATCCAGTTTGCCGTTAGGCGTCAGCGGAAATGCATCCAAACGCACAAACGCCGCCGGCACCATATAATCAGGCAAAATTATGCTCAAGTGGCTACGCAGGTTATTAACTAAACCATCATCCGCTGGCACTACGACATAGGCAATCAGCCGTTTGTCCGGCCCATCACCGGACGCTAGCACCAGTGCTTCACGTACCGCAGAGTACTCCAGCAGCCGAGCTTCTATTTCCCCCGGTTCAATACGGAAACCACGAATTTTAACCTGCTGATCATTACGGCCAACAAACATCAGATTGCCATCCGGCAAGTAACGCGCTAAATCCCCAGTTCGGTATATACGCGCATTCGGGTCATCGCTAAATGGGTCAGTAAGAAAATGTTCAACAGTCAGTTCTGGATGATTTAAATAGCCACGTGCTACACCAATACCGCCAATATACAACTCACCTACCGCTCCCAGCGGCACCGGCTGACCATAAGTATCCAACAGATAAATCCGTGTATTCGCTGTCGGGCGACCAATCGATATCAATTCATCCGTATAGTCTGGCGGGCAATACCAGACAGTGGCGCACACGGTGATTTCCGTCGGACCATAAGCATTGAACAGATTCACCCGGCCACTCAGTGCCCCGAGCAATGCTGCACTGGGCGCTTCACCACCCAGTATCAATGTCGGTTTTATTGTCATCACCGGCAAACCCGCCCCCTCCCGGAGCATAGTCGGTGTCAAACAAGCATGCGTTACCGTATGTTCTTCCAGATAATGCCAAAGGTGATGTGGCTCCTGGCGAACTATGTCAACAGGAATATCCAAAGTGGCACCACCACATAGCGCCATCATGACCTCCCAAACACTGGCATCGAAACCAAACGAGGCGAATTGCAACATTCGGCTCCCTGAATGAATATCAAACTGAACAATTTTTTCCTGAATAAGATTAACTAACCCACGATGTTCAATCATCACCCCTTTCGGTGTGCCAGTAGAGCCAGAGGTATAAATCACATAAGCCAGATGACGAGAAGTTAATGAAGAGACCAGAGGGTTGCTGTCCGGCTGGTCAAGCAATGAATTCGGATCAAGTAAGGTCAATCTCGTTAATACTTTCTCGCCTAACGCATCGCATCCAGCACTATCCGCCAGCAAAATCGCTGGAGCGGCATCAGTCAAAATATGTATTAAACGCTCTCCCGGATAAGCCGGGTCCAGAGGTACATAGGCACCACCCGCTTTTAGTACTGCCAACTGTCCTACTACCGTTGCAGGTGAACGTGTCACGCAAATCGCGACTCGCTGATCTGGTACTACACCTAATGCAATAAGCTGATGAGCTAACCGGTTAGCGCAGATATTTAATTCGGCATAAGTTAAACTCTGCCCTTCATGCACCACCGCAATGGCATCAGGATATTTTTCAACTTGTTGCTCAAATAACTGATGAATACACAATTGGTCAGGATACGGTACTTTAGTCGCGTTCCAGATTTCCAACAGCAACCTGCGCTCCGCCGATGTCAGAATATCGATCTTCCCGACTCGTTGCTGAGGGTTAGTCACCATCGCTTGCAGCACCGTGTGCAGATATCCCAAGTGTCGCTCGATAGTCTGTTGATCAAACAAGGCCGTGGCATAACTCAAATAACCAACAATCTTGCCATCCCGCTCAGATAAGTTCAGTTCAAGATCAAACTTAGCGATATCAAGGAATTGCTCGGCAGGTGAAACCGCCATCCCCGGCAGTTTCCAATCTGTGCTCTCATTGTTCTGCCAGGCAAACATCACCTGAAACAGGGGCGTATGCGCCAATCGGCGTGGCGGTTGCACGATTTCCACCACTTGTTCGAATGGCAAATCCTGATGCTCCTGAGCCGCCAGTGCCGTCTGCCGCACACGCGCAAGCAACTCAATCACATTTGGCGCACCCGATAAGTCGATACGTAAGGCTAACGTATTAACGAAGAAGCCGATCAGGGATTCCACTTCTTGACGACCACGGCCCGCACTTGGTGTACCAATAACCAGATCATCCTGACCTGACAAGCGTGATAAAACCGTAGCCCAAGCTGACAGCAAGGTCATGAACAATGTGACCCCCTGCTGCTCGCTCAGGCGCTTCAAGGATTGGGTTAATTCGGCATCTAAACTGACAGGCAATAAATTCCCCGCAAATGATTGCTGGACAGGACGTGGTCGGTCAGTTGGCAAATCCAACAATACCGGCACATCCGCCAATATCGTTCTCCAATAGTCAGATTGATTCTGAATACGCTCCGCCGACAGCCACTGACGCTGCCAAGCGGCGTAATCAGGGTACTGAATCGGTAATGGTGGCAATGGATCGGGTTGCCCGGTCAGAAAAGCCGTATAGAGGGCACTTAATTCACGCATCAGGATGCTGACAGACCAGCCATCGAAAACAATATGATGCAGGGTCAACAGGAATAAATAATCATCATTAGCCAGTTGTATCAAAGCAGAGCGGATTAACGGCCCACGAGCGAGATTAAACCGCGTTTCAGACTCCTGCATGCGCAGATACTGAAGTTGTTTCTCCACATCAGGTACTTTACGCAGATCGTATTTTTTCATCGGCAAACCAAATTCCGCCGGCAACAGTTCGATCTGGGGGTGACCATCAACCGTCACAAAGACAGAACGTAAAGCCTCATGACGAGCAAACAAAAGATTAAGTGCGCGCTGCCAGACAGCAATATCGAACTGACCACGCAAACTCAGTACTACCGGGATATGATAGGTATTACCGACTTCTTCAAATTGGGCAAGGAACCACAGACGCTGTTGCGCAAATGACAGAGGCAGCTCGCTATCGCGGGATATCGGTACGATGGCGGATAATATCCTATCCCGCTCATTACAGCGGATAATCATCGCCTCCGCCAAGGCCATCAAAGTGGGTAATTTAAACAGCGTGGTCAACGGCAATTCGATGCCTAAAGCGGCTATCCGGTTCATCATCCGTACAGCCAATAGCGAATGACCACCCAACGCGAAAAAGTTGTCATGGCGGCTAATCCGCTCAATCCCCAGTAATTCACGCCAGATAGCGGCCAGAGCAATCTCAGTTTCCCCTTGCGGCGCTTCATAGCGCTGACGGGCGAAAGCTTCTTCGTCTGGTACAGGTAATGCCCGACTATCCAATTTACCGTTAGAGGTCAGTGGGAAAGCATCCAGACGCACAAACGCCGCCGGTATCATATAATCAGGCAATATGGTACTCAAATGGGTACGCAGACAGTTAACTAATCCCTCATCCTCATCTGCCACCACATAGGCAACCAGACGCTTATCCAGCCCCTCACCCAATGCCAACACAGCGGCCTCACGCACCGCAGGAAACTCTGTTAATCGGGCTTCGATTTCCCCCGGTTCAATCCGAAAACCACGGATTTTAACCTGCTGGTCGTTACGGCCAAGGAATTCCAGATTACCATCCGGCAAATAACGGGCTAAATCGCCAGTCCGATACATTCTTGCACCCGGTACATCACTAAACGGATCAGCCAAGAAACGTTCAGTCGTCAATTCAAGGCGATTGAGGTAACCACAAGCAATCCCGTCTCCACCAACATAAATCTCACCCATCACTCCCAACGGCACCGGTTGACCATATGCGTCTAACAGATAAAGGCGCGTGTTGGCTATCGGTCGGCCAATCGGAACCCGCGTCATCCCCGGAGGTAACGTTGTAATACGGTACATGGTGGTAAAAGTGGTTCCCTCACTTGGGCCATAGGCTTGTAATAGTTGTTGTGGTGGACTCCTATCCAAGATCTGAGCGATCACGTTCGGATCAAGCACCTCACCCCCGAAAATCAGAACCTTAATCTGCGGAAGCACCGGAGACAGTTCCGCCACTAACCGATTAAGCAGCCCTACACTGATCCACAGAATAGTAATTCTGTAATCCTGCAAAGCCCTGACAAACTTCGATGGCGTTAGTAAAGTCGTATAGTCAATAACTACCAGTGTTCCACCATTGAGCAACGGTGCCCAAACTTCAAACGTGCTAGCATCAAAAGCCGGGTTAGCGGTGAAAGAAACGCGATCATCTGGTCCTATTGCGACATAGCCATTATTAATAACCAATCGGACTATCGCACGATGAGGCACCACGACCCCTTTAGGCGTACCCGTCGATCCAGAGGTATACATGACATAGGCTGTCCCAACACTGGAACAGGATAAATCAGGATTAAGGTAATCCTCTTCCCTCATGGTGTCCGTTTCATCGGTCAAGTAAAACCGTGGAATAGCAAGGCCAACTGGGATATCAACTTGCCTATCAGTCAGTAACAATTTGGCTAAGCAATCGTTTATCAACCAGTTTCTCCGCTTATCCGGCATTCTAGGATCGACGGGAACATAAACGGCACCAACTTTGAGAATAGCCAGTTGTGCCACCACCAGCTCAACAGAGCGTTCTAATAAGATTGCTACATGGTCATCCGGTAAGATGCCTTGTTCTATCAATTGGTAAGCTAACCGGTTAGCACGGGCATTCAGCTCCGCATAGCTCAGGATGTTATCTTTCGCTATCAACGCCGAAGCTTGCGGGGTTTTCGCCACCTGCTGCTCAAACAACTGATGAATACACAACTGGTCAGGATACGGTGTTTCGGTTGCGTTCCAGGTTTCCAACAACAATTTCTTCTCTGCGCCTGGCAGGATATTCAATGCCCGTACCGGTGTGCCCGGGGACTGTTCAAGTGCTTCTGCCAGACTTTCCAGCGCTTGCTGCATATAACCGCATATTCTTTGTGGATCAAAAGGTTGGATTATTTGCGCAGTCAACCCTAATGCATTACCAAAATCTTCCACTGACAGTACCAATGGATAGTTAGTACGCTCCCGTGCACCAAGAAATTCGATTCCTCCCATCATTTCATTTGAAGTCGCCGACAGCGCATTATGCCGGTAATTTAACAGAGAGCTAAAAAGTGGAATTTCACCCTGCACACCACTACAACGCTGGGCCAGCGCCAATGATGCATGTTCATGCTCCAGCAATCCGGCTAAGCGGTTATGTGCTGCCTGTATGCTGTCCTGCACCGAGGTATCATCCATATCCAACCGTAGCGGTAAGGTGTTGATAAACAGTCCCATGCCACTGTCAACACCTTCACTTGCCCGCATACGACCAAACAGTACCGTGCCGAACACCACCTGTTGCTGTCCGCTGGTTCGTGACAATACCTGTGCCCAAGCCAGATGGCACAGAGCAGCGAGACTGACTCCTTGACGTCTCGCCTGACTTCGCAAGCGGGCATTCAGCGCAGGTGTCAGCATCCGATGCGATTGTGTCATCTGTGAACCGTCATGATGCACCTCCGCCAATCCGAATGGTAACGTCGGCTCATTGACTCCAGCCAACATGTCGGTAAAGAAGCGGGTATGTTCCGCATGGCTGATCTCCAACCGAGCCTGAGCCACCAGATTACGGAAAGGGACCGCAGCAGGCAGACTGTTTTCCTGACCCGCAAGATACGCGCGTACTTCGTTGTTCATCACTTCCAGCGTGGTATGGTCGCCAATCAGGTGATGCAGCAGTTGTAGCACAATCCAGCGACCATCAGTTTCCTGCGCCACCACAAAGCGTAGCAACGGTGCCTGGCTCAGATCGAGGCGATGCTGGCACGGATCAAAACGTCGCTTTAACTGGTCACTGACCGATCCATCGACTGAATCCAATGTCAGTTCAGTGACTGATAACTGCGCCTGACGCCAGACCACCTGAACCGGGACTGACAATCCTTGCCAGAGAAAAGCCGTACGCAAAATATCATGACGATCAATCACCTGTTGAACCGCCGCCAGATAACGCTTCAATAAAGCTCGATCCGAAAAAGCCATCTGACTGGCTAACAAATACGGGTCACCGGCATTTGCCAGTAGATGATGGAACAAGATACCGTCTTGCAACGGTGACAAGGCATAAATATCCTGAATATTGGGAATTCCGCCCGGCACTTGATCAACAATATAGTTAATTTCAGACTGAGTCAGATCAACCAACGGCAACATCTCCGGTGTTAATGCAGTCGTATCCGGTGTAATACGGTTATCTGGTATCTGGATTTCACGATGCTGAACCAGAAACTGAGCCAAGATACTCAATATTGGATACTGGAATAATACCTGTACCGATACGCCCAATCCCATACGCCGCAAACGTTCAATCATCCGTACCGCAAGCAGTGAATGACCACCCAGCGCAAAGAAACTGTCATGACGACTAATCCGCTCAACCCCCAACAACTCACGCCAGATGACTGCCAAAGCAATCTCAGTTTCCCCTTGCGGTGCTTCATAGCGTTGACGAGCTAAATCTTCTTCGTCTGGTGCTGGCAATGCTCGGCGATCCAACTTACCGTTCGGCGTCAACGGAAACACCGCCAGACGTACAAAAGCGGTCGGCACCATATAGTCAGGTAAAATTTTGCTCAAATGGATACGCAAACGGCTAGCCAATTCCTCATTCGCATCAGCCACCACATAGGCAACCAGACGCTTATCCTGCCCATCACCCAGCACCAAAACAACCGCTTCACGTACCCCAGGATATTCCGTCAACCGGGCTTCAATTTCACCGGGTTCAATCCGGAAACCACGGATTTTAACTTGCTGATCGTTACGCCCCAGAAAGACCAGATTACCGTCCGACAGGTAACGTGCTAAATCCCCGGTCCGGTACATTCTCGCCCCCGGTGCATCATTAAACGGATCAGTCAGGAAGCGTTCAGCTGTCAATTCAGGGCGATTGAGATAACCGCAAGCCACCCCATCGCCACCGACATAAATCTCACCCGGTCCTCCCAGCGGCACCGGTTGACCATATGCATCCAACAAATAAACATGGGTATTCGCTATGGGTCGGCCAATGGGAACTCTGGTCATCCCCACGGATAGCGTCTCAATATGGTATATCGTGGTAAAAGTAGTTCCCTCACTCGGGCCGTAGGCTTGTAGTAACTGTTGTGGCGGACTGTTGGCCAAAACCTGAGAGATCACATTTGGATCAAGGACCTCTCCGCCAAAAATCAGAATCTTAATCTGTGGAAGCACCGGAGACAGCTCCGCCACCAGCCGGTTAAGCAACCCGACACTGATCCACAGAACAGAAATTTGATGAACCTGTAAAGTCCGCACAAACTCCTGTGGCGTCAGCAAAATAGCATGGTCGATAACCACCAGCGTTCCGCCATTGAGCAACGGCGCCCAGACTTCAAACGTGCTGGCATCGAAAGCCGGATTAGCCGTAAAGGCTACCCGATCATCCCGTCCGATGTCAGCATAGCCATTATTGATAACCAGCCGGACCACCGCACGATGCGGCACTATTACCCCTTTTGGCGTACCGGTCGAACCAGAGGTATACATAATATAAGCTGGCCCGATGCTGGAACGAGGTAAATCAGGATTGAAGCGACTTCCTTCCTTACTTATACCTACCTCATCAGAAAGGCGGAATAACGGAACAGACAAACCAACCGGGACATCAACTCGCGCACCAATGAGTAATAATTTGGCTGAGCAATCGTTTATCAGCCAGTTTTTTCGCTCATCCGGCACTCCAGGATCGAGCGGAACATAAATAGCGCTGGCTTTGAGGATCGCCAGCTGTGCTACTACCAGCTCAACAGATCGTTCTAACAGGATCGCAACATGGTCATCCGGGCAGATACCTTGCTCTATCAATTGGTGAGCTAGCTGGTTAGCACGAACATTCAATTCCGCATAGCTGAGGCTTTGATCTCCCGCTATTAGTGACATCGCCTCTGGAATTTTTTCTGCCTGTTGCTCAAACAACTGGTGAATACAACACTGTTCAGGATACGGAGTTTTCGTGGTATTCCAGATTTCCAACAGCAACCTGCGCTCCGCCGATGTCAGAATATCGATTTTCTTTACTGGCTGTTGAGAGTCAGCGACCATCGCTTGCAGTACCGTATGCAAATACCCTAAGTGCCGCTCGATGGTCTGTTGATCAAACAGAGCAGTTGCATAATTCAGGTAACCTACAATCCGACCATCCACCTCAGATAGATTCAGTTCGAGATCAAACTTGACCGTGTTAAGGATTGGATCAATCGGTGAAACTGTCAAACCCGGCAACTCCCAGTCTATGTCCTCATTGTTCTGCCAGGCAAATATCACCTGGAACAACGGCGTATGAGCCAGTCTGCGCGGTGGTTGCACGATCTCAACAACCTGTTCGAAAGGCAGATCTTGATGCTCCTGTGCTGCCAGCGTGGTTTGTCGTACACGGGCAAGTAACTCAGTCACACTTGGCATATCCGATAAATTGATGCGTAAGGCCAGCGTATTAACAAAAAAACCGATCAGGGATTCCACTTCCTGACGACTACGGCCGGCGCTCGGCGTCCCAATAACCAAATCCGTCTGACCTGACAGACGCGACAAAACTATAGCCCAGGCTGACAGTAAGGTCATGAATAGCGTGACACCCTGTTGCTCACTCAAGCGCTGCAAAGATTCCGTTAATGCTGCATCCAGATTGATGGGTAACAGATGGCCGGCAAACGATTGTTGAATGGGACGAGGCCGATCAGTTGGCAAATCCAACAGGATTGGTACGTCATTCAGCATCATTCGCCAATAATCAGATTGGGTTTGGACACGTTCAGCTGACAGCCATTGACGCTGCCAGGCAGCATAATCAGGATATTGAATCGCCAATGGTAGTAACGGATTAGGCTGTCCGTTCAAGCAAGCCGAATAAAGCACGCCCAGTTCTGATTTTAATATCCCTAACGACCAGCCATCAGAAACAATATGGTGCTGAGTTAGCAGGAATACGTAATCATCGTTAGTCAGTTGTATCAGACAGGAACGAATTAATGGGCCGCGGGTCAGATCAAATGGCACCTCAGCTTCCTGCACACACAAATACTCAAGCTGTTTATCCGCATCAGGCACTGCACGCAGATCATATTTTTTCATCGGCAGACCAAATTCTGCCGGCAACAGCTCGACCTGAGGCTGACCGTCAACAGAGACGAAGACAGAACGTAATGCTGCATGGCGGGCAAACAGATGATTCAGCGCCTGCTGCCAGGCAGCGATATCAAGCTGTCCGCATAAACGCAGGGCGATAGGAATATGATAAGTATCACTGACACCCTCAAACTGAGCGAGGAACCATAACCGCTGTTGAGCAAATGACAGAGGCAATTCGCTATCACGGGATATCGGCATAATTGCGGGTAATATACTATCTACTTCACCAAGCTGAACACTCATCTGCTCGGCAAAAGTTGACAATGAAGGAAATTCAAACAACGTGCTCAACGGCAGCTTGATACCTAAAGCTGCTATCCGGTTCATCATTCGTACCGCTAACAGAGAATGACCGCCCAGCGCGAAAAAGTTGTCATGCCGACTTATCCGCCCAATTCCCAGCAATTCATGCCAGATAGCCGCCAAAGCAATCTCAGTTTCCCCTTGCGGCGCTTCATAGCACTGACGGACAAAATCTTCTTCCCCCGGAGCCGGTAACGCCCGGAGATCCCGTTTGTCGTTAGGCGTGAGCGGAAAGGCATCCAGACGTACAAAAGCCGCTGGCACCATATAGTCAGGTAAAATTGTACTTAAATGTTCACGCAGACTAACCACTAGCCCATCACCTGGCTCTGCCACCACATAAGCAATCAGCCGTTTATCCTGTCCATCACTTAACGCTAATACCAGTGCTTCACTCACTGCTGGGTGCTCTGTCAAACGCGCTTCGATTTCCCCCGGTTCAATGCGAAAACCACGGATTTTAACCTGTTGGTCATTACGGCCAACAAACAGCAGATTACCATCCGGCAGATAGCGGGCTAAATCACCAGTCCGATACATACGTGCATTCGGTACATCACTAAATGGATCTGTCAGAAAACGTTCAGCGGTCAGTTCCGGGCGATTAAAGTAGCCATTGGCAACCCCATCACCACCAACATAAATCTCACCGGTCGCACCGAGTGGCACCGGTTGCCCATATGCATCTAACAGATAAAGGCGCGTGTTAGCAATTGGCCGGCCAATAGGAATCTTTGCGACTCCCGGCGGTAACGCCGTAATGGGATATATCGTGGTAAAGGTGGTGCCTTCACTCGGGCCATAAGCTTGTAATAATTGTTGCGGCGGATTCTTGTCCAAGATTTGAGCGATCACATACGGATCGAGGACCTCACCGCCGAAAATCAAAATTTTGATCTGAGCAAGCACCGGAGACAACTCCGTCACCAATCGGTTAAGCAAACCAACACTCATCCACAGAATAGTGATTCGATGAACCTGTAAAGCTCGTACAAAATCCGATGGCGTCAGTAAAGTAACATGGTCGATAACCACCAGCGTTCCACCGTTGAGTAACGGTGCCCAAACTTCAAACGTGCTGGCATCGAAAGCCGGATTAGCCGTAAAGGCCACCCGGTCATCTTGTTCAATTTCCGCATAGCCATTATTAATCACCAGTCGGACCACAGCACGATGAGGCACTACCACCCCTTTTGGTGTACCGGTCGAACCGGAGGTATACATAATATACGCCGACCCGGTGCTAGAACCCGGTAAGTCAAGATTGAAGTGATTCTCTTCCCTGTCCGTGATGATATTGCCAGAGAGACGAAATAACGGCACAGCAAGGCCAGCCGGGATATTAGCTTGCTCATCAGTGAACAGTAATTTGGCTGAACAATCGTTTATCAGCCAATTTTTCCGCTCATCCGGTACTTTCGGGTCTATCGGCACATAAACCGCACCGACTTTGAAAATCGCCAACTGTGTCACTACCAACTCAGCTGATCGTTCTAACAGGATCGCAACGTTGTCACCCAGGCTAACCCCCTGTTCAATCAGTTGACGAGCCAACCGATTAGCACAAACATTCAGTTCCGCGTAACTGAAAACCTTATCTCCCGCTATCAGTGCTATCGCCTCTGGGGTTTTCTTCACCTGCTGTTCAAATAACTGATGAATGCATAGCTGATCAGGATACGGTGACTCGGTGGTGTTCCAGATTTTCAGCAACAGCTTTTGCTCTGGTTCCGGCAAGATGTTCAATGTACGTATCGGCGTTTCTGGTGCCTGTTCAAGCACTTCTACCAGACTTTCTAATGCTTGTTGCATATAACCACATACCCGTTCTGGATCAAACGGCTGCACCACTTGAGCGGTCAATCCCAAAGTAGAACCACCGTCCTCCACCGACAGCACAAATGGATAGTTAGTACGTTCTTGTTCACCAAGGAATTCAATGCCCGGCACAAACTTACCCGGCATCATCGGCTGATCATTATGCCGGTAGTTCAATAAGGCGCTAAAAAGTGGCGTTTCGCCCTGCACATCACTGCAACGCTGAGCTAACGCCAACGATGCGTGTTCATGATCCAATAATGCTGCTAACCGAGTATGTGCAGCCTGTACGCTGTTCCGTACCGAAGTGTCATTCATATCCAACCGCAACGGCAAGGTATTGATAAACAGCCCCATTCCGCTATCAGCTCCGTCACCTGCCTGCATACGCCCAAATAATACCGTGCCGAACACCACCTGTTGTTGTCCGCTGGTACGTGATAACACCTGAGCCCAAGCCAGATGACACAGCGCAGCTAGGCTCACACCCAAACGTCTTGCCTGACTGCGTAGGCGGTCATTCAGCGTGGATGTCAGCATCTGGTGCGATTGGGTGACTTGTGAACCATCACGATGGACCTCCATCAATCCAAACGGTAACGTCGGCTCATCCACTCCAGCCAACATGTCGGTAAAGAAACGAATATGCTCTTCCTGACTCACCCCTAAGCGGGCTTGAGCCACTAAATTACGAAAAGGCATTGGTGCTGGTAGACTGTCCCCCTGCCCGGAAAAATATGCCTGAACCTCACGGTTCATCACTTCCATCGCTGTATGGTCACCCGTCAAATGATGCTGTAATTGCAGTACTATCCAGCGACCATCCGTTTCCTGTGCCAGCATAAAGCGCAACAACGGTGCCTGGCCCAAATCGAGGTAATGCTGACGTAAGTCAAAACGCTGGGTTAACTGGTCAATAATCGGGCCATCAGCTGGATTCAGCATCAATTCAGTCACTGACAAAAGTGCCTGACGCCAAACTACCTGCGCCGGAACTGACAATCCTTCCCAGAGAAAAGCAGTACGTAAAATATCGTGACGATCAATCACCTGCTGAACTGCGGCCAGATAACGGTCCAACAAAGACCGGTCATCAAAGGCCATCATATAGACCAACAGATACGGGTCACCGTCATTTGAGAGTAAATGATGGAACAGAATACCGTCCTGTAGCGGCGACAGAACATAGATATCCTGAATATTGGCGATCCCTCCCGGTACCTGTCCGACAATACAGTCAATGTCAGACTGAGTCAGATCAATCAGTGGCAGCATCTCCGGCGTTAATACTGCCGTTGCCGAGGTAATCACATTCGGCGGCACCACTACGTCCTGATGCTGCCCTAACATATGAGCAAGCTCGGACAACACTGGATATTGGAACAAATCGCGCGCAACCAGTGTCAACCCAAGGTTACGCAGACGCTCAATCATCCGTAAGGCAAAGAGAGAATGACCACCCAACGCAAAGAAGTTGTCATGTCGGCTAATCTGCTCAATACCCAATAATTCACGCCAAATAGCCGCTAACGTGGCTTCTATTTCCCCCTGCGGCGCTTCATAAATCTGACGAGCAAAAGCCTCCTTACTCGGAGCAGGTAACGCCCGGCGATCTAACTTACCATTAGGCGTCAGCGGGAAGGCATCCAGACGCACAAAAGCCGCCGGCACCATGTAGTCAGGTAAAATTGTACTCAGGTAGGTACGCAGATTATTAACCAACTCCTCATCCACTTCTGCCACCACATAGGCAATCAGCCGTTTATCCTGCCCATCATCCTGAACCAACACGACAGCCTCACGTATCGCAGGATATTCCGTTAGTCGGCCTTCGATTTCTCCCGGTTCAATGCGGAAACCGCGAATTTTAACCTGTTGGTCATTACGGCCAAGGAATTCCAGATTACCGTCCACCAAGTAGCGGGCTAAATCCCCGGTTCGATACATGCGCGCATTCGGCTCATCACTAAACGGATCAACCAGAAAACGCTCAGCCGTCAATTCCGGACGATTGAGATAACCACAGGCAACACCAGCACCGCCAACATAAATCTCACCAACCCCACCCAACGGCACCGGCTGACCATAACCATCCAGCAAGTAAACACGCGTATTGGCTATCGGTCGGCCAATCGGCACCTTCGCCATCCCCGGCGGTAACGACGCGATAGGGTACATAGTAGTAAATGTCGTGCCTTCAGTCGGACCATAGGCTTGCAATAACTGTTGGGGAGGATGCTTGTCCAAAACCTGAGCAATCACCTGCCGATCGGGGATATCTCCCCCAAAAATTAAAGTCCTTATCTGCGGAAGCGCTGCGGATAACTCTGCTACCAACCGGTTAAATAACCCGACAGTTAACCACAAAATCGTGATGCGATGAGCCTGTAACACCTGTATAAACACCTGTGGCGTCAGCAACGTGGCATGATCAATCACCACCAGCGCCCCACCATTAAGTAAAGGTGCCCAGATTTCAAAGGTACTGGCATCGAAAGCCGGGTTAGCGGTGAAAGCAACCCGATCATCCTGTCCGATTTCAGCATAGCCATTATTAATAACCAGCCGAACCACCGCACGATGAGGCACGATGACCCCTTTGGGTGTCCCCGTCGAACCGGAGGTATACATGACATAAGCTGCGTCTGAACTGCGACAAGGTAAATTAAGATTGAAACCCGTCTCTTCTTCCCGGTGCGTATTTACCTCAGCAGAAATACGTAATAACAGAGCAGTCAGGCCAACCGGAATATCAGCCAGCTCGTCAGTGAGTAACAATTTGGCGGAACAATCGTTTATCAATCCGTTTTTCCGCTCATCTGGCATATTGGGATCAATAGGAACATAAACGGCCCTCACCTTAAGGATAGCCAACTGGGCTACCACCAGTTCAATCGAACGCTCTAACAGGATTGCAACGTGATCACCCGGGCTAATCCCCTGTGCAATCAATTGACGGGCCAATCGGTTAACACCAGCATTCAGTTCTGCATAGCTAAGCGTTTTATCGCCTGCTATCAGTGCCGTGGCTTCCGGGGTTTTCTCTACCTGTTGTTCAAATAACTGATGGATACACAGCTGATCAGGATAGATTGTTTCAGTGGCGTTCCAAGTTTCCAGCAATAGTGTGCGTTCAGCTTCAGGCAATAAATTAAGCTGACAAACAGGTATTTCATCACCCACTTTTTCCGATGATGCCAACACCTGTAAATGTTCATTCATCCGCTGAATGTCTTCCGTACTCAAACGGTTTGCATCGAAAATCCAGCGAAAACCACCCTGTGCATTAATCTGCAATGTCAGCAACTCACCTAGCGCATCCTTCTCCCACTGTCTGTCATCCTTTATGGCCGAGACAGCGATCCGCCATGGCCGGCTGGTTGTTAACGCTGGGATAGCACTTAATACAGGAGAACGGGAAAGGAGGTCACAACAAAATGTACGGTGTTGCGTTAAACATATCAGTTCGTTATCAATCCAATCAGCTACCACACTCCACGGCTTATCAAATTCTACCTCAATAGCCATAGGAACCACTGGCGCCAAACCAGACAATATTCCCAGTTCATCTTTTGCTTCATCCACATACCAACCGATTTGGAACTTGGTCTGATGAGTCAAACGCGCCAGATAAATGGCGAATGTCTGCAACAACATCTGCAATGAATCTGTTTCACTGTTTTTCGGTAACGGAGGCTGCCAGACACTCATTGTCCATCTGGGTTCTAGCTGTTCCCCGGCAATTTCGAAAGGTAATTGGCATGGCTGCCAAGAAGCAAGACGCTCACACCAGAATGATTCACTGGGTGCCAGTGACTGGAGGATATTTTTTACATTCTGCGCCTGCGGTGAAGAAAGCAAAGGTAATGATTTACCCGGCTTGAGTTCTGATATAGCAGCAAGCTCACCAGCAGATAACACTTTGCCCTCAAGAGTGGTAAAACCACCAATCCGCACATCCTCACTACCCGTCGTGACTTGCCAGACATCCTCTGCCACATCAATCAACGTACCTGGTGCCGTCCCAGAACAACCGTTCAGCCGTTGCAGCCAAGAAATTCGCACAGTGCCCTGCTTAAGTAACACTTTTGGGCAACCCAGTAGATTTAGATAATTCTCGCCAAAATCTAATGCCCGAACCAAAGCTGACAATACTTCACCCGACTGCTCCCAACACAGATATCCCCCGCCATCGGGCCGACATGACTGAGCATAAAAACTCCGTCGCGTGAGATCTTGTGGATGGGTTATCAATGTGCCCTGACCAAGATCCTGCAATAACTTAATAAATCCTTCCTGAGCAGCCTGATAACATTTCAGATTCAATGAAAACGTACTATCGTGTTCCTCAATAGATACCGGCCATTGCACAGCAATATCGCCGGTATCCACACCCGCTTCAATGCAATGCCAAGAAATAGCATAATATGTCTCCCGCGCTAACAGCGCCCAAGAAGTGGCATGACGGCCAGCATAGCGGGGTAAAGGGCTATCGTGATAGTTAAAAGCACCGCTGCGAATTTGTTCAATCAGTGACATCGGCGGAATGATCGGATTGACGATTGAGAAAAGCCAATCGACAGGGTGTAGCATGATTTGCTGTTGTAATGCTTCAAAAGAGTTCACACAAACGATTCCTTGCCGGATAGCCCACGTTTGCAAAACATCATCATTAGTTAGCACAGCTTGTATCGTATGCCCAGCCGATTGAATTTGCTCAGCACAAAATACTGCGAGAGTTGTTCCCCCCACCACAACGCAAGGACGTGATGAAGTAGGAATATTATTGACATTATTGATTATATTTTTTGACGTCTGAGAGAGGAGTTCTGCTTTAAGGATATTTCCCGCGTTAGCAATGCTATCTTTCATTTACAACCTCAACAATTCTAATTCTGTTAGGTATTTGAAAACTGCCTTTCCTGACAGTCATCACAAGTGCTTTCTTTTACTTTTCCTCGTTTTACCTTTGGAGGAATAAAGACGGACTCGCCAGGCATCAATCAAGATACTCAGGCAACACGTTCTCTCTGGCGTTGGATGTAAATAACCACCTAATTAACCACGCTATGGTGATAATTTTTCTGGCAATGGAATAAAGGGTTCATTCTATGAAGATGTTGTTTCGCCCCTATTTTTATATAAATGTCTATGATTAGTTGATGTTTAATTCCATGACTTAAAAAGGATTTATAGACTACTATTGGTATGAATTTACTTCGATCACGCTCCAAAAAATAAAGATTATCATTATAATAATGAACGGGAAAAACTCCCTGCTAAAACAACTTATTAAAAATTTACAAAGACATTCTGTATATTTAATTACTTAACGATATAAATTCAGTTGAAAATCAATTTCACCCCATGTTATTTAACAACAATAAAATCCTATAGTTAATGTAAAAGTTAATTACATTTAACTCTGCAAGGAAATAATTTCAAATAAAAATCAACCTTATTATATATTGCTTGATTATAATATAGCTAAGTTCAGCATTGATGCAATACTGTATTGATTATTAGAAAACATATTCTAAAAGAGTCATTCTTCGATGTGATTTATCAGATATTAAACCCTATTTATCAACGTATGGTGTAAGCAAACTTTAGTTTTATATCATTTATACCCTTCATCTTTCAAGTTGCTGCTTTAGTTGGCTGCTTTCACTTACCCCAGTCACAGAGTTATCTATGCTCCCGGGGATGCATTCACTTGCCGCCGCGCTGCAAATTGAAATCCATAGGGTATATATCTAATTTTCATTTAAACATCTTCAAAATACTGCAAATCATCAGATAGACTATTAATTTATTCAATAAGTTAATAATAATTTACTGACATAAGCAATTAATACACTCATTGAAATCAATAAAAATACAATAAATACCCACCTCACCATAATAACTCACCGATAAATGACTCGTAATAATTCCAGTTTAAAATTAAAAAAATGATTCAGATCAATAAGTATAGGAACATTATGAAAACAAATACGTATTAGTCAATACTATAGTCATTATAGTCTATACCCTTCATCCTTCAAGTTGCTGCTTTGTTGGCTGCGTTCATTCACCCCAGTCACATAGTTATCTATGCTCCTGGGGATTCGTTCACTTGCCGCCGCGCTGCAACTTGAAATCTATTGGGTATATATTTCCACAATCTCTTTCAGCAAAAATTTTAAGATATTGTCAACTAAGCACATGCACACCTTACTAACACTATTCTTTCCTGATATTCAGGTAGTTATGCAATAAAATATCACAAATATCTTATTACTCTTTGCGGCTTGCGTATTTTCTATTCCTGCACCGCAGACCCTGCGGTGCTGTTGTTATTAGCCTCTCAATTATCTATCATTTTTCGGTAATGGCCCCAGTTTCACCCCTTCTGGATAGTATTTCCATCCATCGCGAATACGGATATTCTCCTCCCAAGGTAATTTATATTCACCGTTTGCCAAGTCGCGTACCCAAGTCAGATAATTAGCTCTCTCACCACCGGGTTTACCAACATATCCCCGACAACCGAGATTAAAAATACTGTTTTCCAATGCCCAATTTTCACGTGCCTTATCCACCAGACGCGGGAACAATTCGGCGGTGACAATTTCCCACGGGTTACGCTGCCCTTGTTGAATAACATTACCGTCGTAGTTACAAATCGTACCTTCACCGAAGTAATAGAAAACCTCATCGTAACCAGCCAAATTAACTGATACGGTATACATCAGGTTTTGCCAGGCATTGGTACGATTAGTCCAGATCCACTGGTCATTAACTTGAGTAGAATAACCGGAAATACGAATAAAGACGTTACAGCCTTTATAGGCTGCCTCACGTGCCAACTCAGGAAACATACCATCATGACAGATACAAACCGCCAGTTTTGAACCTTTCGGCCCCTCACAGACAGGCATTCCCATATTGCCCGGCATCCAGGGTTCAATTGGCACCCAAGGCTGCAATTTACGGTAATGCAATACAATCTCACCTTTATTGTTAATAATAATAGCGGTGTTATAAGGAGGGAGTGACGGGTCTTCATTGCGCTCCATTACCGAGAATACGCCCCAGATATCATTGCGGATACAAGCCGAACGAAAACAGTCAACTTCCGGGCCGTCTAACAATAACAACATCTCATCATAGGTCCAGATCTTCGTATTTAACCCCTGCGTGGAATATTCCGGGAATACGATAATATCCAAATCAGGATAACCCGCTTTCGTTGAATCTATCGTTTTACAAATCTGCTGCACCTGAATCTGAATATCTTCAGGCCCCTTAATCACAGGAACAGGATATTGAATAGCCGCAATTAATAACGCTTCATCCCATGCACTTACACTTCCGGTACTGCCCATAGTGAACCTCTAAATGAATCATAGTGATAAATTAAATGATAAATTTCATCGTCATACTGACCAAATAGGTCACGACTTTATTTTCATCTGTCTTCAAGTAAGCGATCTTACTAACGCATAATAACGCCGCTTTTCATCACCAAAATGCGATCCATAACATCAAATAAAAAAATTAATAATTTGGTGGTAAGAAATACTTTTATTAACGCTGACATGAGCTTGTCCGATCTGAGTTGCTAATAAGAGAATAAATAGGTTAACCGATCGGATGGGGAATGCGGAAAAATAGATTTAAAACCATTGCATGTAAGTTAAACGGCCTTATCTTGATAATCATATTCATTTTTATTAATAAAAAATCGTACTGATATAACTTTTCTACAAAATTCAGATAACGTTCTGCTATTATATGTCATTCATGCCTGAGGACTTCGTGAACAACTTTATTGTAAAAGATCAGATAGTTCCTCATGCACCGAGTTTTCTTCTTATTAACCCACTCAGGTTATTTACTCATTGACGGTTCTTTTGCTGATAATTGCATCCCAGAATCCAAAGGTTTAAATTCAAATCCTCGCAGGTAACCTTGATTAACAGTATTAAAATAAAATCACACAAGGTAATCATGTAAATCATTAACAATTAATTGAAATAAATAATTTTAAAAGTAATTTAAGGACATCATCATGTCAATACAATAAATTAAAAAATACAATATTAATTTCAACCATTAATTGATTAGGTAGTTTAATTTTCTACAAATAAATTCAACCATAACATAACATTGATACCGACATTAAATAATCATACTGACAAATCCATTAAATACTATACCCAATAGATTGCAAGTTGCAGCGCGGCAGCAAGTGAACGCATCCCCAGCAATTCTCTTGTGGGGATTTACCTTCATTTAACATAGCGGTAGCCAGACTTGATGCTGACCGACCGTAATCCACCATCCCTTTGGGTAAGCTCAGTGCATTATTGTCCACAACAAAAATATCAATTCTGGCTTAAGTGACGGAATTGGTTTCATTTATGTGAATTATAATAATAGTAATATCTAAACCAAAATCCTATTCCACTAACAGAACCACCATAAAAACCACCTTTGATGCATAACAAAACATCAACTTTAGATAATCCAAAAGGTAGGCCATAAAAAATCATATAAAACGTACAGATAACTATTTTTGCTATTATTGCTCCTAGGATTACAACCACAATACAGGCAACTACTAAATAAATTAGCATAATTAGCCACTTTCTCTTTGATATATTCATTTATGTTCTCCTTCGATCTTATTAACTCCTTTGTTTATCTGATCGTTAGAGAATTCTGTTGAAATTGAGCTAACTACATTACCAGCAACTCCCGGCAATGAACTTAAAGGTAATGACTTCGAGATCCCCATTCCCATATCAACCCATTCATAATTTTTCCAGTTCGGATTAATGAATTTTTCCAGGGGATTTTGAACCAGTTTACCTACCCCATAACCAATCCCAGACGCGGCTCCGCTTATCACGCCTCCTTTTAACGGATCATCACCTTTCACATAACTTGAAGCCGCCCCCATACCCGCATTCCAGGCTACTGTGCCCCACAGACCAGTATTAGCCGTGAATACCCCCGTCCAATACGCAAAAATAGCATCATTGGGGTCGACATTGCCATTAGCAAGATATTGGATACCGGTATTGGCTACGGCACCAATCAAGCCCGTTGTTGCAGCGGCTCCCGATAACCACGGCAAGGCCAAGATACTCCCTTCTGCGGCAACCAGGGTTTGGCAAGAGAGCGGGGTATTACCACTACAGGCTTTCTGGATTTCGGTTTGCTTGTCCTGTTGCCATTTTTCAACTGTGCCTTTTTTATTCGCTTCTGCCGCTGCCAGTACATTCGCTAAAGAGTTATTGTCGACAGTAATTTTTTGCTAGAGAAGAAATAGTTTCATGCTTTCCCAGTGCAATAATCTCACAGCCAGGATCATCAAACTCACCTAATATCATTAAAACGATACCACCATGTTGCCAAATAAAACTGGCCCAATCTGAAACATGTTGAATCTGAGTTATATCTAACTTTTCATAAACATCTTCGTTAGGAATAAGTGCCAAATATGTTTTCTTTTCAGTTAATACTAACTTTGCGGCTGCTTTTAAATCGGAAAGATAAAAATAGCATAATCCTGATAAACTCAAGCCTTGTGAAGACTGAACCATAACATTCTGTTTTTTTAACGCAAACTCTATATCATTGCTTCTTGATTTTAATAACCCCCAAGTTTGTTTATATCGAATAATAGATGTATCCGGTTGAACGCCAGATAGTTCTATATATAAATAAATAGAACTTCTATCATTATAAAACTCCAACATTTTTACCATTTTCGTAAAAAGTGGTACAAAACCTTCTTCACGATTTACATTTAGTAGCTCCCAGCTTACTGCTTCAATATCCTCTGTTGTAATAAATAAGGAATTAAAATCAGTAATATCATTATCTTTACGGATATCAGCAGCATATCTAACTATCATATTAATAGTCATAGTGATTCCCTTTTTCATCATTAAAGTGAGGTCCTCTATTTTGAGTATCATTTACTCCAAAATCATGTCCTTTAGCATCGTCCCTAATTTGTATTGTTTGAGTTCCGCCTCCTGCTTTAGGAACATCAAATTCATATATTTTTCCAGGCTGGAGCTTCCCACGCTTATCAATATTTGGCAATACTCTATCAGGATGTTTTCCAACAGGAATTCCTGAGCGACGTTTTGCTTCATTAAATGCACCAGACCTACCAGCTCCTACAGGAGAATAGTTTTCTGGTTTTTCTCCTTTGGTCTGATAAATAAAATCATCTTTCGTTGGCCCATCAGGAATTGGTGTCACCGTCGTATTACCACCTACATCCGGCTTACCTTCCGTATTGCCGGTATGATTTGGTGCAATGCCAGACCGATTTTCCTCATTGCCTGTATGGTTCGGTATACTACCCGGCTCTAACTGTTGGTTTCCACCGGTATGATTAGGGGATTTCCTGATATCACCGGATTGATCACCACCGGTATGTGTTGGTAGATCAGTTGGATTAGCAACTCGAGTGTATTTATCCTGAAGTGTATTTAGGTAACGCTGTGTAATTTCATCATTTCCCATCATCTGAAGCATGATCAGATGGTCTAAGTCTTCTGAAGAAATCTTATCAGCAATTTCCTTTGCCACTATTCCGGTTATACCCGCCTTAACGCCTATCTCCAGGACTTTCTCTGCTACTTTGGCTCGGCATGGGGCAGCTATTGCACACCCTTCCGTTACCAGTTTACCCAAGAAATTATTGTCAGTAACAACTTTCTCTGTCGTGAAGTCTGATAGCGAACCTAGTTTTTTATAACTGACCTGAGCCGTTGACCCCGAAACGCACTTTTCGACCAGGGACAAATTTTTAACTATGTCAGGTCCATTCAAAAGAACCGTCTTCTAATACCCAAACAGCACCTCCTGGACAGATTTCATCAAAAAACCAAATACCGTCCTCCATCTCAGCTTCTGTTTTGGGAAATACCTGGCGGAAAAGTTCTAACTGTTCGTCCACAGTACTTTCAAGAAATTTACCATGTTTTGCTAATCTAATTCGTCCTTCTTCCATAAGACGCCCCAACAATCTCAGAAAAAGGAGATGCCTAGAAGAAAAATCATCCGAAAAATCCTCTGTTGACCACCATAAAGCTTGTAGATTACGTCCTTCTAAAGCTTCACAAAGGCCCAAATAGTCCTCTTCATTTAACATAAATCACCTAAATTTAATTTCGATACCCGTTTTGTACTTAGTAGCAACATCACCTAACTGACCATTATCTTTTACATCTATTGTCCATCTAGCTCCGGTTTGTGCTTCTGACGTTGATACATTTCGTAAAGTAACGGTAGTACCATCACCCAATTTCGCAGTATAAATCCCAGACCTAACCTGCTTGAGTGGAGTATCTCCTGCTAATTGTTGAGCATAGTTATGAATTTGTTTATCTGTAAGCTTTTGGCTCTCGAAAATTTTTGTTGTGCCATATCGACTAGCTCCTTCACCTTGACGGATCGTCTGACCATCAATGACTAGATCTTGTGATGGATGATTCTTATCGTATACTTTAGTCAGCTCGTTGAATCGATCCTGTTGCTGATGCTTGACCAATTCCTCATTTCTAGCTCTCTGTTCATTTTCAGGTTCCCAGCCTCCTGGAGTTCCTGCTCCTGAACCACCAAGTTCGGCTTTCTCTGAATCTGTCAGATCCTTTGATATATTAGGTTGGTTTTCACCATCCACATAATCTGAAGAACATACCCGTCCAAATGAACACTCTGTAGCTTTATCTAGCGTTTCTCCTATCTCCTTTAACTTTTTGTCCAAAGCTGAAGCTATCGTCTGATTGGCTTCGTTCACGGCTTCACCCGTGTTTGAACTCGCTATCGGTGGCGGTGGCATGGGTACAGCTAGAGCATTATTGTCAGTTGCGTTCTTCCCAGCCTGCGCCCCAGTGAGCACACTAGCCGTAGAATCACCGGCAATGCCGCCGGCCAGTCCCGCTGCCAGGGTGGAGAGGGTACTGATAGTCTGTTTCTGCTCCTCCGTTAACTAGCTGACTTTAGCCGCGTCGCCGTAAAGCTGCTTTATCAGCACCTGAGCCGCCAGTTCGCCCGACGCGGCCCCGGCTGCTCCCGCCACAGCGTTGTTACCACTCACCTCCGCTGCCACCGCGCCTAAAAGCGCATGGGCCAGCGTGTTGGTGGCGATATCCACCTGATGGGTTTGCGGGTCGGTGGTCAGCTCTTTTATCACGCCCGCCAAATAAGGCGAAGCACCGCCGGCCAGTGCTTGCCCCAAATGGTTTCCGGCCAGCCCCTGAATGGCTGCCGTGGCCGCCTGTAAGGCTTTCTGGTATGGGCCACCCGTGCCAAAACCGGAGTCATTCAGCGCCTGCGTGTAAGCGGTGTCATAAACTTGCTTATTGATATCCGCTGGCGAGGGGGCTTTATTACCTGCGTTGATCAACTTTTCTCTGGCATCGGCTTTATCCTGTTCACTGATATGATTGAGTTTCGCTTTCGCCGCCTTAGTGGCGATAATTTTCCCTTCCGTGCCGGCTATCTCGGTCATCTGGGCGCTGAGTTCGCCCATCAGTTGCGCCTGTTTCAGCCGTTGTTGCGCTTTCTCCTTATCAAATATCGGCCTCAGGACATTGGCCGCATTATCGGTATCACGGCTTAAGTTCGCGATATCCTGCGTCTGGTGGTCCTTATCCCGAATAATCAGGGTGCCGTCACTGACCGCTGCGTGCGTGGTACTGCGGTCATGGCCCTGATTATTTGAGCCGGTCAGCGCATTGACCGCCAGATTATTCAGCACCTGACCGGTGGTTGGCTGACCAAGGCTGACGCCGGCACTTTGCTGCTCAACGCTAAAGTCCGCTTTATTTTGAATATCTTTAAAGCCCAGTGTCCCGGTGTTGAGGGTGTTTTTCGCGTTGTCGGCCTGACTCGCTATCACGGCCCCGTCCAGTTGGGTGTGGTCCCCCACATTAACCTGATAGCCGCCTTTACCGGCAAACAGCCCGGTTTGCTCCTGCACCGAATCGTAATTGCTGTGCAGTTTGCTGCGGCTGGCATTGAGGCTCAGGGTACCGTCCGGCTGTGGCCCCACTGTCGTACTGACCCCGGCCCGGGCGTTGTGTTGCTGGCTGTCATAGCGCTGGCTGTCCTGCTCGCTGCTGAGTGTCAGATGGCGTTTTACCTCAGCGGTCATCTGTTCGCCGCTGACTTGTGCCCCTTTCAGCGTCGTATCCCGGCCACTGTTCAGCTCAACGGTCTGTCCCGCCTGTAACGTGGTGTTATTGTGGCTGACACCGTGACCGGTTTCATGGCCGTTGCCCCGACTGACATTGGCCGACACCGTAAAGCCAGTGCCGCCCGGGCCGGCGGTGACGCCCATGCCCATTGCGCTGCCGTGACTGCGGCTCTTGCCGGTGGTCTGTTCGGTGTTCTGGCTGGCGGAGAGCTGAATATCCCGACTGGCATTGAGTTGTAGGTCTTTGCCCGCCTGTAACTGGCTGCCCTGAATGCGGATATCGCCGTTCGGACCGGATGCCCCTTTATCGTCACCGTGCGCCGTTATCGTGAGGTTATCCCCGGCGGTCAGGTGGCTGCCCTGTTGGGTAGTCTGCTGGTGCTGCTGTTCTGAACGGGAAGACTGACGACCGTAGGACAGGCTCACCCCGGCCAGGGTGTTATTGCCTTTATCACTGCCCTGGGCTTCGGCCAGCCGGGCAGCCTGTGTCGCCTGTACCCCACTGAGGGCGGCCTGAGTGTGTTGCAGGGCTTTGAGGCGCGGGTCTTCGGTTTGCTGCGCGGCCCGGGCCGTCTGCACCGCACTGTTGAGGGCGCCGCCTGCCGTGCCACTCAGCGCCACCGTCAGGCCACTTTGTTTCTGTTCGGTTTTGGTCAGGGTAGTGTGATGGTTTGCCGCACTGGTGATATTCACGTTCTGGCCGGTCAGGGTGATGTCCTTGCTGGCCACCAGGTCACTGCCGTGAAGGTTGAGCTGGGTACCGGCATTGAGGGTGACATGGCCCTGGCTGCTGCCCACGGTGCTGCCTTTATTCCGCTGGCTGTCGCTGTCCGTGGTGACTTTCTGGCTGGCCTGGCCTAATGTGAAACCAATACCGCCCGTGCCCATCAAGCCCGATTTTTTCTCTTGCCGCAAATGGGTTTCACCGTGAGATTCTGCGGCGGTGGTGACGGTCAGCTGATGACCGGCGTTCAGGCGGACATCCTGTGTGCCCGCCACATTGCTGCCGCGGATATGCAGGTCTTTACCGGCCTGTAAAGTCACTTTATCGCCGCTGAAGGTGGTGCTCAGGGCTTGTCGGTCATGCACTTCGTCGTGGGTTTCCACTGACGACTTGGACAGCCAGCCTTTGCTGGTTTGCTTACTGTGCTCCACTAAGTCGGATGAGGCGGTACCGGTTGTCAATGTCAGGTTATTTCCGGCCTGCGCCGTCAATTGTTGACCGGCATTGACGTGGGCGGCGGTAGCGGTCAAATCCTGCCCGGCTTGCAGGGTCACCTCACCGGCACCGGTTATCTGGCTGCCGATATCCTGCTGTTGGCTCAGATGGCGATAGTTATCTTTCCCCCAGTCGCCCTGTTCTGTACGGTGCGTGCTTAGGGTATCCAGCGTCAGGTTATGGCCGGCGGTTATCTCGGTGCGACCGTCTTTACCGGCGTTCTTCACCTCACTGGCGGTTAATTGCACATTGTTGATGGCACTCAGCGACAGGGTGCCCTGGTCGTTCTGCACATAAATCCCCGCCGGACGGTCCCGCCAGCGGTTCGCGGCATCTCCGCGCAGGGTCGCAGCGCTGGTGATATCCCGACCGGCTTGCAGCACAACTTTATCCGCCCCCTGAATCTGGCCGCCCCGGTTGGTGATGTCCTGCCGGGCCGTCACATCCACTTTGCCGCCGCGAATAAAGCCGCTGTTGGTCAGGTTGTTGGCCGTCAATTGGGTAACGTCACGCCCGCTAATCGTGCCGCTGTTGGTGATATCGCCCTGACTGTTGAGCGCCACGGTATTACCGGCCAGTAAAGCGCCGTCTCCGCTCAGGTCGCCGGGTCTCACCCGGGCGTAAACCTGGGGCACCGTCACCACCTGCGTGCTGCCGTCCGGCAGAGTCACCGTCTGGTTGGTCAGCCAGATAATGTCGGCGGTCAGCAGCGCCATCTGGGCCGGACTCAGGGCAATGCCGGGGGTGAGTTGTTGTTCCTTACCGAAAGCCACTCCGGCATCCATCAGCGCCTTAAACTGCGCTTCATCGTTATGGTAACCGGGCAGGTAGCGCTGGCCGGTCAGCTGGGTAATCTGCTCCCGCACCAGTCGCTGTTCATAGAACCCATCGCCCAGGCGTTTGTGCACCAGCGCCGGGTCGTGCGTTAACTGTTGCCGCATATAATCCGAGCCCAGCCACTGTTTATACTGGGTAAATTTCGGGTCGGTCTCGACCAGATAGTGGCTGTCACTGGCCGGTTGCACCGTATGCAGGCTGTTATCCGGCAGGCGGGTATTGGGGGTCACGACACGTATCACCGGGTCGATGGGTTGCCCTTTCACCGTTTCTGGGGGCAAACTCAGTTCAAACGGTTGACCAGGTGGCAAGACCCGCGGCTGGTCGTTTATCCCGCTCACCGGTTTCACCGCCGTGGGAGCCGCGTGAATTTGGCCGGTCTGTCGGTCCGTAATCGTGATATCGGTGTTCTGTGGACGGGCATGGTCCTGCCAGGCCAGCGTTTTCAGGTCAATCGTTTCTACCACCGGCGCAGGGTTATAACCACTGCGACTTTTTCCCTGCGAAGTTTTGGTGCCGCCGATGCCGAGTTTGTTCCGTTTTTTCTTGGCGTACCAGTGGGTCTGGCTGCCGGTCTCGGTGGTGATACGTTCGCCCTGCGTGGCGAGATTGTGCAGTTCGCCAATCGTGCCCGTCAGCGCGCCACCGGCAATAATTTGGCTGTCGTGGTTAGTCACGTTTGCACTGTTAAGGGTGAGATGGCCGCCGGCCAGAATTTTACCCGGGTCGCTGTGTTTGACCTGCGTTTCCGTCACGGTACGGGTGTACTGATACTCATAGAAGTTATCGCTGCGGCTGCCGTCCGGCATCCGGGCGGTATGCACGCCGTATTTGTCCCGCCGGGCGGTGTCTACCTGCGACCAGTCATAGCGGGCAGTCTGGCCGCTGAGCGCCGCATCGTGATGCCGGGCGTGTTCGGTTTCGGCGACCTGAGTCACCAGCCCGGCGTTGGTGTTGTGGAGCTGGTTGGCGTCAATCGTCAGATTACCGCCGGCTTCGAGGGTGGCGGCGTGGTTAGTGAGTTCACGCGCCTGACCGGTGGCGGATAAGGTGTTATCCAGCTGGCCGCCGATATGCGTCTCGCCCACACTGTAAATTTGCGCATGATGCTGGTTGTTCAGGGTGTCAGTGCCGATAGCCAGCCGGTCACGGGCGGCAATCACCGCCGCGTTGCCGGCGTGCGCGGTGTTATTCAGGGTCCCCGTCTGGAGGGCGAGATGGTCCCCGTAAATCCGTCCGGTGCCGGTGTTGGTCAACGTGTGAGCCGTAAGATGGGTCAGGTTGCCGTCAATCAGTCCGGTATTGGTCAGCGTATCGTGGACCTTGATTTGCGTTTGTTCGGCGCTGATTTCACCGGTGGCGCTGTTAGTAAGATTTTGCGCCCCAAGATGCAGCGCCTGACCGGCTTTTATCGGGCGGTCATTGAGGAGATTGCCGGTGGTTTTCAGGGTCAGATTGCCATTGGCCGCCGTGTTGCCGGTATGGTGAAAATCCTCGGTTAAGGTCACCGCCATATCGCCCTGCGATAACAGTTGGCCGTCACCGCTGAGCGTATTAGCCTGAATATCGACCTGTTTCCCGGCAATCAAGGTGCCTTGTTGGTTGTTAATCCTCAGAGGCGGTTGCTGAGCCTCGCGGTTGATAGTGAGCTGTTTGCCTGCGGAGACCCGCCCCTGAGTATTATTCAAGGTCTGGCTGATATTCGCTTGCAGGTGGTCGGCGGCCCGTAAAGTGCCCTGACTGTTGTCCGCCTGTTGGGTGCTAACCGTTAGGTTTTGGGCTTCCAGTCCTTTATCCGTCTGCGCCGTGTCGCGATTAATCAGGTGAGCGGTGCTCAAGGTCAATTGCGCACCGCCACGAATCAGGCCGCCGGTGTTATCGGTTTGGGTTTTAACATTCAATACGGTGTCGCCCACCGCCTGCACCTGCCCATGACGATTGTCGAGCTGCTGGGTTTTCAGGTTGAACGTACCTGCCGACAACAATTTGCCGTCCCGGTTATCTGTCTGCGCCTGTCGGGTGCCAATAACCAACTGTCCGCCTTGCAGATGACCGTGGCGATTGTCCAGCGGGCCGCTGGTGACGGTGGTGATGCCATCGCCGAGAATACGGCCCTGCTGGTTATCCAGTCCCTGTCCATCGGTATCGAGATTCAGCGCATCGGCGGATTGTAAGGTGCCCTGACGGTTGGTAAGCCGCTGACTGTGAATGTCCAGTCCGCCATTGCCGGCTATCTGTCCCCGGGTATTGTTAAGCGCGGTGCTGGTCAGGGTAGTGTGGCCGTCTGCGGCGATGATCCCGCCGGTGTTGTCGATATCGCCGGTATGCAGCGTTAAGTGTCCGCCGCTCAATAACTGGCCGCCTTTTTGGTCCGTCGTGGCGGTGTTGGCGAGCCAGTGACCGTGAGTTTTCACCGTCATGTCGCCCCCGGACTGTAATAGTCCGGCGGTGTTTTCCAGCTCACCACTGTGTAAGGTCAGGGTATCTTGCGCGATCACTTGTCCGGCGGTATTGGTGAAGCGGTGCCCGGTCGTCTGGCTGGTGATGTGTTGCGCCAGTAATGTCCCCTGGGTGTTATCCAAAGCCTGACTGGTCGTAGTGAGTCGGGTTTTGGCTTCGATATGGCCGTGGGTGTTCTGAATCTGTTGCCCGATAGTCAGCGTGGCACTGCCCCCAGAGGCCGCCAGGGTTCCCCGGCGATTATCCAGTTGGGTCGCGGTGAGTTGGATATCGTTACCGGCTTCCAGTCGGCCATTCTGGTTATCCAGCGTGTCGTTAACCGTCAATGTCAACGAGCCGTTTTCAGCCGCCACGATGTTGCCATGGCGATTATCGACTGTGGTTGCCTCAACATTCAGGTTTCCGTTACCGGCAATCTTGCCGCCCTGATTATTCAGCGTGTTGACCGTCAGGGCCAGGGTATCGGTGCCCGATTGTTGCATCACACCCTGCTGATGATTCAGCGTATCGGCGTTGAGAGTAATGCGATGAGCGCGGGTCTCGGCCTGATTCAGTTGCAGGTCACCGGCCTGAATAGCCAGCGTGCCGTTGGTCAGCAGTTTGCCCTGATGGCCCAGCCAGTGTTGGGCTGTCAGGGACAGCTGACCGTTGCCGGCCAGTTGCACTTGCCCCTGAGTGTTGTCTGCGGTTTGCGCGGTCAGGTGGAAGTTATCCCCCTGATTGACGAGGTTGCCCTGACGGTTATCGAGCTGGTCGGTGGTGATCGTCAGCTGTGATCCGGCATTAAACAGGGTGCCACCCCGGTTATTCAGGGTCCGGGTGTGGAGGGTCAGTTCACCGGGACCGGTCTGGGTCATTTTTCCTTGCTGGTTCGCGATATCGGGCGTGGTTAAATGGATTTCCCGCGCTGTTAATTGCCCCCCGGTATTATTAAACTGGCCCGGGGTATGGGCAGTAAAACGGTCTGCGTTAACGCTGGCGTGTGCCGTGCTGATGCCCGGTTGACTGGCCGTCAGCTGAATGTCGCCCGCTACAGTTTGACTGCCGCTGAGGTCAATCTGTTGACCGTGAATATTCAGCGTATGGGTCGCCAGATTTTTCCCGCCAGCCTGAACCTGCTGGGCGGTCAGGGTCAGTGAGCCGGGGCGGGTGGTGTTCCCGTTATCATCCAGTCCGGCGGCCCAGACACTGTGGCGGTCACTCTGTATCGTCTGGGCGGTGGCGGTGATATCCCCCCGCGCCTCAATCCGGCCCCGGTTGTGCAGTGGGCCCCCAGCCTGCAAAGTGACCGTCGATTGCGACAGCAGTTTGCCCTGATTATCTATCCCGGCGGTACTGGTTAATTGCAGCGCGTCCCGGCTGCTGATTGTGCCCCGGTTCTCAATCCGGCCATCGGCGGTGACGAAGACTTCCCCCGCGGGCACGCCGATATCGCCGGCATTCCGCACCCCGACACCGGCTTCGGTGCCTATCAGCAGAATCTTATGAGCATACATCCCGCCGAGTGCCGTACTGTCCAGCGCGAACAGTGGGTGGGCCTCATCTTCAGCGGCGGATTTTTTCGTGATGGTCTGGTGTGCGGCATCCACGCGATTGCGCCCGGTGGTCACTTTCAGGTTCTGGGCGTGTAATTTGGCGTTGAGGGCAACGGCGCGGGCAATGATGTCCGTGTAATTTTGCTGCCGGCTGTCCATCCCTTGCCCCTCAATACGCACTTCGCCCTGATTCACGTCAAAACCGGTCAGATGCCCCCGCTCCATCAGGGCTTCACCGGTGGTCAGGGTGGTGCGATGGGCATTGATAAAACCACAGCCATTACAGGTAATCCCGGACGGATTGGCAATCACCACCTCAGCCTTGCGCCCGGCGACTTCAATCCAGCCATTGAGGTGGCTGGGGTCACGGCTGTTGACTTCATTGAGGATCACTTTGGCTTCCCCTTTAGCCAGCCAGGGGTTGCCGGCGACCATGCCGCCCAGTTGGGTCTCGGTCGCCTTTGCGCTGTTGTTGAGGATAACCCCGCGTTTATCGACATCAAACTGGCGGTAAGTGTTGTGGGACACGCCGGCAGCGCTGGGGGTCTGGATATTCACCTGCGGCGTGCCGTTGGCACTGGGGATAATGGTCGGCTGTTGCTGGCCCGGTGCCTGTCCATCGGCCACAATCGCCGCCTGGGCGGTGAGTGAAATCCCGCCCAGGGCCAGCAATAAACCGAACTGGAACGCGGTAAGGCGACACAACCGTTGAGCCGATGGCCGACCGCGACGGCGCGCGGTGCTGCCTTGCCCGGCCCGGGCAATCTCCGCCACCACCATCAGCCTATTTCGGGATCGGTTAAAGATAAGACGATATAACTGTTTGTTCATGGGGGGTCTCCACGCACAGACTACACACGGGCAGCCGGGTTATTTGAATGAATACGGCCAGTACCGAATGGCGGGACCCGGGCAAGGGGAAAGCCGTGTGCTGCCGTCGGAAAGGCGGCGGGCGAGGTTTTTTCCAGTACAGACAGGCGAACTGCTTCAGGCGATGGAGCTAATTGGGCCTCCAGTGCTTGCTGACGCGCCTGTTGATGAATACGTTGTTGATCTGAGAGGTCAGCGGCCTGACTGCCTGAAGCCGTGCTATAAAAAACCGCTAATACCAAAATACTGCTTTTCATTGCTTTTCTATTCCACAATTACGAAGCGGTATTAACCATAAATTTAACTTAGCGATCAATGTTTGAGGTTTATTGTCACGCAGGTAACTAAAAGCAGGGATGGGGTTAAGATAGCAGCAAAAACAAGGGGTTGTATTTTAATCAAAAAATAGACCCAGGTTATTATTGTGTTACAAATCATATAAAAAATACATTAATATTAGTTATTTAATAATCAATAGTAATAATTTCAAATTAATTTCATTTTTTTGTTTTATTTTGTGATTAAAATCACAAAAATAGATCTCATTACCGGAAAAAGTTACTTGCAATAAAGAGGATTTTCGTCATTACCTGAACAGGTAAAACTATTTACCCTTGTCCGATAATACTGAGGCTAAATTGCGCTGGTTTCGTTGCTCTGACGGCTGAAACGTTTTGTGCTGAACGTTCTTCTGTTGAACGGTGGATGAATTAGTTGAAAAAAACTAAATTTCATCTGCTATTTTTACCTGTTTACTCACCTGAGACTATTACCTGAAATCATACATTACCAATATACGTAGCAATAATTGGAAAAAGTGAATCAATTTATATCCGCCGCTTCACCCTTCTCAGGAAGACAAGTAAACAGTGAAAATGTAGCGGCATTATGAAAAGTTATTTTCTCAATACCAACATTAATAACTACTGGAGAAAGGTATATACCCTTCATCTTTCAAGCTGCTGCTTTGTTGGCTGCTTTCACGCCCCCCAGTCACAGAGTTATCTATGCTCCCGGGGATTCGTTCACTTGCCGCCGCGCTGCAACTCGAAATCTATTGGGTATAAATATTTGTCAATTTTTTATAATAAATATCACAAATTTAATATTAAAATATAAATATACCCGTCATCTTTCAAGTTGCCTCTTTGTTGGCTGCACTCACTCACCCCAGTCACATAGTTATCTATGCTCCTGGGGATTCGCTCCCTGGCCGTCGCGATGCATCTTGAAATCCATAGGGTATAAATTAATAAAAACATTCACAAATAAAACTTAGAAATAGTTTCCCGAATAAAAATTCAAAAAAATGGCCCACATTTCTGTGAGCCATTTTTATTTTTATGGCAGCTAATTACAGTGAATTAATTACGCAAATTTCCCCTTACCAATGGTTACATCCGTCCATGCTGTGGTAACCGCCATTCTCGCTTTACTATCCAGACTCCCAATAAAGCCATTATCACCCGCAGCCGGAGAAAAACTACTCATTGCCTGAACCAATGAATCAACTGCATTGTCAGAAAGTGCCGTAAATTCACGCTCGCCTGATTTGTCTTTATCCCCCATCTGCGTCACCAATTTGGCCCGATGGCCATTAAAGTAATCATTAAAGGTAACGGTACCCACCGATTCAAAAAGTCCCTGAGCGGTGTAAACGCTGTTGTCTTGAGTATGACGGTTCACTGACAGCACCAAATCATATCCACTGCGTTGGAACCACAGATTTTTCCAGTCAACACCGTTAAACAGGATCATATCTTCCGCGTTGATATCATTAACCTGGTTATCAATCACCTCTCCGCTGATTACAAAGCTATCTACACCTGCTCCGCCTTGGAAACTGTTCTGATAACCTCCCAACACCAACAAATCCTGACCATCACCGCCGTCAAACTGGCTGAACTTCGAAATCGCAGCGGCTATCAGGTGATCATCACCGTCTCCGCCATTAATCACCGCATGGTAGCCCATCAGTTTAATCGTATCATTGCCGGAATGACCGTCGATCCGGTTCTCATTACCAAACACTCTGGCAAAGTCATTGCCTTCACCTAAATCAACCCGATTGTTATTGCCGATGGTCACCGCATAGTCCTGATCGGCCCCAGTATCCACCCGGTTGTAGTTACCGGAAGTGACGACGTAATCCTGCCCGTTACCGGCACCAATGAAGCCGCCTTCACCAAAGACAAACATCTGGTCATTACCTTCACCCATAAACACACGGTTAATACGTCCGGCCACCACAGCGGTATCATCACCCTTACCGCCAAACATCCAGTTTTCACGCCCCATCAGAACACCCATATCATTGCCGTCACCACCGGCAAAGATGTTGGATGTTCCTAGTGAGTAATAAACATCATCACCGCGACCACCCCAGAAGTTGTTGTTATCGCCCAGATAGGCACCGAGATCTTTACCATCTCCGCCCCAGTTGAAGTTATAGTTCCCCAGTGACACATGAACATCACCATCTTTTTGCAAATGACCACTGTTACGCAGGAAATCAAACGTTTTCTGCTTCATATTAAGCAGATCCGCTGTCAGGTTCTCTTTTAGGTTAGTCACTAACAACTTCATCTCTTGTTGCTTATCGACGCTAAACATCGTTGCAAACAGGTTAGGTAAATTCAGTGAGTTAAAACCAAATGCACGTTCTGCTTTGCTATTAGCCTGAGCACTCTCTCCGTTGATGCTACCCACTGCGTTTTGTTCCTGATTTTCATCAGGCGCTTTCTCTATCAAGCCATGACTTTCCGCAAATGTACGAACCCCATCTTCTCCCGCGTTGATACCGGCTTCTAAACTATCCAGCAACTTCTCTGGATTAGTGAAAGCTTCCAGTTGATCACCGCCAAATTCGCTAATCACTTCCAGCATCTCGCGCAAAATCGCCTTACCATCAACAAGTTCGCCTGTACGGGAAGTAATTTTCCCCTCCGCGGTATAATCCACACCAAAGATATCCCCTAAGGTGGTATCTGCACTCACTCCCGCTAATCGGCCAAGCAGCTTATTCTGAAGCTGACGCGGCAAATCCTGCGGGGTATAGGTGAAAGTTGTACTCGCCATACCCGTTGTCGAGTATTGCTGAGTCATCAGACCAAACAGTGAACCCAGGTTGGTGTCTAAAATTGACTGGATATTATCACCGAACGTAAAGTTCCAGTTACCGGCCGTAACCTGAATATCAGCTCCTCGCCCGCCAACCGCAAAGTTGAAAGCCAGCTTCTCATTAGCCTGACGGAATTTATCTGCCCGGCTTATTTTGCTTGTATCGACACTATTATCATTTTCGCCTAGCCACTGGTTAAGTTTCTTATTCAGTGCTAATTCCGCATCATATTTTAAACCGCGGCTACTCCGCTCATGCTGAGAATCCAGCTCAATCAGTGTGTTATAGTCCACGCTGCTGGTTTGATCCAAGCCAGAAATATCCCGCACAAACTTTTTCGCGCCTGCAATTGTCCACTGCCTATCTTGTGCTGCTAACCAATCCTGCTCGTCACCGGAACGGGCAATACCTTGCAAGACACCAGCAACCCGGGCAGCACCATCAAATGGATTGACCAACGGCGGCGTTGGGATGGATTTATCCATCATCACAATCAGGTCATTACTGCGTCCTTGGTTGAAGCTGACATTACGATTACCAATAAACATCTGCGCCCCTTCAAGCGCCTGATAGCCATCAAGATCAAAGCTATGTTTGCTATCACCATCACCAATGTGAACCATCACATTGTTGTCACCGTAAGCCAGCGATTTAAAACCACCGGTTCCCACTTTAATGCCTACATTCGATGTTCCCCAATTGAGCGCAGTAAACTCACCGTCACCGACATTCACCTGGATATTTCCGGAGTAACTGAGCTGATTATGCGAACTATCGTTGGTATTAACCTTTTCACGTCTCTGTGGCTTAATGAAAACTTCGGCGTTATCGGCAATCGCGCCTTTAATCGCCATATCAGCCTCTGTGTGCCCCACTCTGGAAAGGTTGATATCACTTTCAGCAATACCGCGACGAACCTGTTCTGTATGAGTTATCAATTTATTCTCAGCATCCCAACTCAATACGATTTTGTTATCAGGCAAGTTGTTGACCCATTGGTTATTTTTGTCACGGGTAAATTTACGGCCTGTTGCGTCAACCGCAACTTCGCTACTACGGGCTGAAACATCACTGCGAATACCTTGTTTATCCAACTCGGTAATAAAATGACGGGCAAAACCATCCCGCTTATCATCACTAATCAGTGAACAGCCCACCAAACTAATGTGTTCGGGTTTGCTGATAGCCTGCTCGCCCAGCTTAGCCTCCTGATAAAACTGCTTTAGTTTCGTCGCCAATTCATCCGCGCTGTAACCACTCAGACGAATGTTATTCTGCTCTGACGTCTCACGACCATGACCGACAACCTGCCAGCGTAATTTGTTTGATAATTTAGACAGATCGCCATAAACAACACGATATTTACCGTTGGCGTCGAGTTGAATAACCACGCTGGAATCCGGGTGTTTACCCGCCAGATTAGCGGCTGCTCTGGCTGCTATCGGGTCATCCTCCATTTGAAGAATGATCTGACCCTCAAAGCGGGTTTCACGGCCATCAATCTGTGGCGTCACGTCCACCGTTTGCCAGCCATCAACTGGCTTGTTCAGATGACTGTCGTCGATAATCGTCGGCTCTACCTCTTTATTTTTGCCAGATAACCCATCTAAGTCTTCCATCGCAGGGCGGTTTTGCGGTTTTACCACCGCATACTTCTGATAAAACTCCTGAGTTTCTTTAAAAGCATTATCCAGCGCCTGATTTACCCACACCTTGCCATTTTCCCCGGCAATTTCTGCCAGATCCTGATAATTGGCGGTGTAGCTGTTCAGTTTCTTCTGACGCTCATCACCGGTTGCCTGTAATGCTTGGTAAACCGCCAGACTTTCGTTGACAGAGTGACCACCATCAAATACCAAAAATGCCAGCGTATTGAGATAGCTCTGCCCGGTTGGGAAATTAGGTTGCTTGCTGGCAATATAATTATTGAGGTGAACCATGATATTGGTCGAGCCAGACGCGCCTGTCACCACAGAGTGACCTTGCGCTAACGCATTACGCTCAAATTCAGTTTCCCGTCCAGGGACCAAAATTCGACCTGCCGCAACTTTTCTGCCATACAAAAAGTCGTCATGTTTGTTATTCGCCGGTTGGTAGGGCAATGCCGTACCATAATCATTGGTCTGCTTTTCCGTGATAACGACTTTGTGCGTCACATCCGTCCCGGTAGTCAGTTCAGTACTGGTTGAACGGGCTTTAGTGATCACATCCTGATAGAAAATATCCCCTTTTCTCTTCCAGTCAGCACTATCCATCCCCATTCCCGGAGTGGTCGCCATTTTTACCGCCAAAAACGGTACCTTAATCACCGAAAAACCATCATCAACCTTGGTCATCATGGTCTTGAAATTGGCAAAAGTTGGATCATCCAAGAATGTCGTTACCTCAGGCACTCGGCTGAACCAAGGGCGAAAATCCTTATCAATAGCCTTGGCAAAAGTTTGCATCTTGCCGGCAATTTTTTGGTCACGTTCCACGCCTTCAGGGTAAAAACGACTTATCCACTGCTCAAAGTCCTGTACCAAGAAGTTACCAGTTCGTTCAGCGGTATCTTTCGCCTCCGGTGATGCCGTTTTCACCAATTCATAAGCCAGTTCAGAATCAAAATGACGGCCAAACACGTTATCAATATATTGTCCGGTGGCCTTCTGTTTGTTGGCATCCGCCAATAGCTGCTGAGCCAACGTGTGCAATTCAGGATGCGTTTGCAACTGGGTAACAGCATCCTTAAATAATTCTTTGGTTTTTTCATTTGTTACTTGCCCGGTAAGCCAAAGTTCTCTGGCGCGTTCAATCAATGGCTTACCTTCTGGGATAGCTTCCTGTTGTAATCGGCTGACGAAAACGATAAGGCTTTCGCTTTCGGTCTTAGGGGCTTCCCGTTCCGCAGTAGAATTAATCTGGGTTAATGGCTTAATTTGTAAATCAATGAGACGATTAATTTCGCTTTGCGCAATATCACCTTTCAGGCCCACCACACGCCCGAAACCGTCGAAAGATACCTCCTGACCAAACTGTGTCACTTGCTCAGGGGCCACAGCGATTCCCAAAATTCCGGCTGACTCAGCTCTTTGAGCCTGAAGATGAGCAACCAACTCCCCCATCTCAAAACGCAGGCTTTTCACCAGCTTGCTACGTTGAGCAAATTCCTTGGGATCATGCTGCTGCCAATGAGCCAGCGCTTGTTCAAGCTGCAATACATGCTGTTCATCGGGCTGTTTGACGGTGCTGTTAAAAACTTCACGCACGGCCACCAGCGCCTTACTAGGCCGATCGGTATTTATCGCACCAAGACGTCTTTTAGTAGAATCAATAAACCGTTTGTCTCCCTTATTCAGTAAGACAAGCTCTAATTCTTTGAGTACAGAAGAACGAGAGTTAGGGTTATTTCCCCCTAATCCTTGCAGATCAATACCCGAAATCGTCGGCACTTTTCTGGTTAACTCTCTGGACTGATTTAAGGTTGATTCCACCGTGCCACCGGATGATGTCTCGGTAAACATGGAAGTAACCGAAGCCCCGGTATTTTTTGAACGGATGCCCTTGTTGAGCTGTAGCCGATTAACTGCCTGTTGTGCATCATTCAAAGCAGCCAAATCTTCTGCTGTTAATGTTAAATCTTCACTAATCCAACCGTCAGCTTCAGTTTTCGATGCAGGATCGATATGACTCTTCGATTTTTCCACTGCAAGCGGTGTATAAGCTTCCCCAGATAAACCGCTACCCGTTGCCCCGACCCGCTCTGGTTTGGCATCATCAGCCTGTTTCACGCTTTTGGCATTCTTCTGCGCCTGAGCCGCTTTATTTTCCGCCGCTGTACTGTCTCTTTCACCACGCTGTTTTGCCTTTTCATACGCGGTATTTGCATCACTCTCAGCTTTTTCGGCCCGCTGTTTTTGTAATAATGCCTCTTCTTTTCTCTGCTCTGCTTTTTGCTTAGCATCTGCAATATCTTCGTCTGCATTATCTATATTTTCGAGACTTTTTCCTAAACCTGCCTCTGATTTCTCCAGGGCTGTTTTTATTACGTCTCGTTTATTAATAAAATGCTGCCGTGCATCAGCTAATTTTTCCTGTGCCGTAAGTTTGACATCATTTAATTTATTCTGGGTGTTATCCAGATATCCAACAGCAAACCGATTACGCCACTCATCACCTGATTTGCCATCATAGTTCCCATAGTTATTAAGCGCATCCATCCCTTTAGTCATGGAGAATAGTTCTTTTGTGACCATTCTAGACTCTTCACTGATTGCATCACGCTGTACTTGACCATTGGTATTTAGCGCATCTTGATTGGTTGATTCTAGTTGGAATTGTGACTTTGAAATCGCTTTAAACTGTTTATCTTTCTCTTGTTCCAAGAGCTGACGGTTCATCTCAGCGTTTTCTTTATCGCTTAACACATTTTGCGCGGCTTTATCCTGCTTCGCATGTTTGATAACCGTATCAGCTTGCGGGGATGTCTGATCCTGAGCTGAACCAACATTATCTCCAATCTGCAAGGCATTCTGAATAACCTCAGAATCAGGCGTTTCTACCGGGGTTATTGTGCCACGCAAGTTATTAGCCAAATCGGAGCTAACTTCATCAATCTTATCCATCTGGAAGCCATCAAGGGCAGAAACTTCAGTTAAGTTAATCGCCTTCCGGCCTTTACTGACACCAGAAGTATTAGCCTCATCACCATGGATTAGATAATTAATCGCATGGCTACCTTCCACATTTAATACAGTTTGTTTAATATTTTTAAACAGATAAGGGAGATTGTTGCTTTGCGTGTTACTTTCTGCAATAGAAAGACTGTAAAAATCACCATTACCAATCTTAATCGCCACATTATTGCGAGCATAAGAGGCATTGAAACCCAGACCATCACCAATATGAATATTGGCATTACCTTTGCCTTTCATGATCGCAACATTAAGACCATCGCCAACTTTGGTATTGACGTTATATTCACCCCATACTGCATTGACTGAAACGCCATTACCCACCTTAGTATTCACATTCAGGTTGCCATGCGTCGCAGTTACGCTCAAACCATCCCCCACCGTGGTGGTGATATTCGCTTTGCCTTTCGCCGCAGTCACCTGCGTACCGTCACCCACTTTAGTCACGATATTGCCTTCACTCCACAAGGCATTAAAGCTGTCACCATTACCGACTTGAGTCACAATGTTGGCATCAGCTTTGGCAAGTACCACATTATTTCCATCGCCGACCTTCGTAATGATGTTAGCTTTACCCCAAGCTCCCGTGTAATCATCACCGTTACCCACATGGGTGATAATGTTGGCATCGCCCTGCACTACCGTGACTTCTCGCATTCCTCCCACTTTGGTAATGATATTGGCTTGACCTTTGGCGAAATTGTAGCGGTCGCCATTACCGACCTGAGTCAGGACATTAGCCTCACCCCAGACGGCGTTAATCCCTGTACCTTCCCCCACTTTAGTAATGATATTGGCTTGACCTTTCGCGAAACCAACTGTTGTGCCATCACCAACGTGTGTCATGATATTACCCACATCGGAAATAAGCAGACCGACCGCGGTCCCTTTACCTACTTTGGTCAGAATATTGCCTTTACCGAGTAGCACGGCGGCAGTCGTTGATGCTCCCACATGAGTAACAACATTAGCCTCCGCCGCTGCCACAACCCCCATAAAACCATCACCCACTTTGGTGACAATATTCGCCTCACCCAGTGCCAGTACGCCTGTTAAGCCTTTACCAGAATGCGTCATGATATTAGCCTGACCAAACATTGCCGCCAGCGTTGTACCATCACCCACTCTGGTCATCACGTTCAACTCACCAGCAAACAAACCAATACTTGCCCCACCACCATCGTGAGTGTAGATATTGGCATCACCAACCATTAAGCCGATAGTCAAATCATTACCCACTTTGGTCAGAATATTGGCTTCCCCGATCATAGCGGCAAATGTTTGACCATTACCGACATGGGTCATGACATTGGCCTCACCTATCATCGCGGCCAAGGTCATACCATTACCCACTTTGGTCGCAACATTACCTTCCGCCAGCATCAGAGCAACACTCATCCCATCCCCAATATGGGTAAACACATTGCCGGCAGCTATCATCAATGCCAGCGCCTTGCCATCCCCTACTTTGGTAAAGACATTACCCAGACCACCCATCAACGCCCATGCATCACCCTTACCAACGTGGGTAAAGATATTGCCAGCACCGATCATGGCCGCAATTGCGGTTCCATCTCCCACTTTAGTAAAGATGTTACCAGCTGCTGCCATAACCCCCAGTGTCTGACCGTCACCGACATGGGTCAGCACATTACCAATCCCAAACATAATGCCCGTGGTGTCATCATCACCTACTTTGGTCAGGATATTGGCGCCACCCAACATCACTCCTGTGGTACTCCCGCTACCAATGTGAGTCAGAACGTTTGCGCCACCGCCCATCAGCGCAACGGTATCACCTCTTCCTTTTTTGGTCAGGATATTGGCGCCACCCAACGCAATTGCCGTCGTGTTTGATATATCATTATCACTACTAATATGCGTGATAATGTTGGCTCCCCCGAGCATGCCGGAAACCAAATTACCTCGACTAAGCTTGGTCAATACATTAGCGCCGCCTACCAGTACCGAGGACAAACTCCCCTTACCCGTTTGAGTCATGACGTTAAAACCACCGGCACCTAACCAATTCGCGCTGCCATTACCTATTTGGGTATGGGTGTTGTAACCCCCTAACATCATCACCCGGCTGTCGCCATTGCCTTGATGGATTGAGATATTGCCAACCGCCAGAAGATGAGCCAGATACCGCCCATCACCAACACGCACCAGCACATTTGCTGCACCCGCGGCGTAAACATCCATTTCCCCATTCCGGCCCTGGTGAACAAGTACATTCGCCAAACCTGCACCACGGAATGTCAGCTTGCCATCTTTACCACTTTTCTCAATGATATTGGCAGCACCAGCGCCTGCAAAATGCGTATTACCGAATCTCGAACTATGAAGAATGATGTTAGCAACCCCATCACCTTCAAAATTAACATCGCCATTTATTACACTGGATTTAATAACGTTTCCGCCACCTATACCGCTAAAATTAACATCACCGGAGCTATCACCAATATTCGTAGATGATTGCACCAGTTCCTGATGACTATATTCTTCAGTATGTTCTAAATGTTCAGAGATACGGCGTACGGTATTGACTTGATATTGAAGCTTAGTCAGCGAGTATCCCCCCGCCTCCATCGAACGATAATCATTTTCGAGTGAAAAATCTTCATTGGCCAAATCACCGGTATGGTCGCCTGCTTTGTACCACGCACTGGCATAATATTTCAGCTCTCCGGTTTTAGCATCATTCGCCAGCTCCACCATGACCACTTTGGTGTATGACTCGACATATTTGGCGTAAACATAAGTATTTGGCCGACGATTCGATTTCACTGCCGAAACATCTAATATCAAACCATCAGAGTGGATTGAACGCCCATGCATTTTTGCATCAATTAATGTGACATCTTCTGCTTTAGCGGTAGTCCCGCTGGCATAAGTCACCCACTGATTTTCCTGCAAATCCTCTTCAACCGTATGCTGAATAATAACCGGTTGATGATGTTCAAAGATTAAATTGAAAAGACGGTAATCATCATCATTGCTTATATCATCAAATCCATTCTCTAAAGAGATATATTCCGTAGCCAGATTTTTGAGTTGATCACCATTTTTACACCATGAAGTGGCGTAATAATTAAGTTTACCGGTTTCAGGATCATTTCTCAGCTGAACCTTGCTGATCTTAGTAGATTTTTCGTCAGCAAACGCAAACAGATAAGTATTAGGCTCAATTGTTGATTTAATACCTGTCACTTGCTGAGGTTTATTGGCTCCCATCTTCGCCGTTGCTAATACAATTTCTTCCGCTTTAGCATATTCCAAAGCTTTATCATACGAATCGCTATCTTCACCTATTCTTGATATTTCATTGTAACCACCGGCACCAAAGAAACTAATATCACCATGCGCTATATCAGAATAAATTTGGTTATAACCACCTGCTCCTTCAAATTCAATATTACCGCTAGTCTGTTCGTATTTGTCTTTACTTTCTCGCAAGCGTTCAATACGGTTTGATGCTCCTGCACCATGCAAGATAATATTGCCTTCTCTCCCTTTACGAATAATGTGGTTATCAATCCCCGCACCTGTAAACTCAATATTACCGCTTTCAACCCGCGAGCTGATGCTATTTGCTGCCCCTGCACCAACAAATATCACATCTCCGTGGCTTGCTTCATAACGGTCATACCAAGTACGGTCAATTTTATTACCTGCTCCTGCGGCATCAAAGTTTAAATTCCCCTGATTAGTTTCGTGCCATAATTCGTTATAACCGCCGATACCTTTAAACGCCACATCACCGGATTGACCTTTACGACTCAGGCTATTATAAGCAGCCGCTCCAGAGAAATTTAGATTACCACGGCTTCCTCGGTGATCCATAGAAACACCCCCCGCCGCACCAGCAAATGAAATATTACCATTACCGTTTTTATCAATACTTGCGTAACCTGCGGCACCATGTACATTCAGATCACCGTCAATATTCACTATTTTTAAATATCCAGCACCACCATCTACGGTCTTATCACCAGAACTGGCATAGATTGTTGCCCCTAGCGAACCAACGATAATATGATCATTCCCTCCTTTGGCATAAATCTCCCCTCCCACTCCAATGGCAACAATATTATTCCCATCATCATCATCGTAATATTTTCCAGTGAAGAAATACTCTGTACTACGGTTTGATGACTTCCCCATAAACAATCCCTTAATTTAGTTGAGGTTAAATAGAAAACCACTGCATCGGACAGATACAGCAGTTGTTTTGAAAATCCAATTTCCCGCGGACGATACAAATCCTCTGACCTTCCCACGGCAAAAAAGCAATCAATTAGTTATCCCCTTCATCCTTCAAGTTGCTGCTTTGTTGGCTGCACTCACTCACCCCAGTCACAGAGTTCTCTATGCTCCCGGGGATTCGTTCACTTGCCGCCGCGCTGCGGCTCGAAATCTATTGGGTATATGCTTTATATAATCAAAGAATATAAGAGAGAAAATGCTTTTGTTATCACGAGTATCAAAGGTGACTTGTTCTAATTTTTTAAACATATTCCCCCCAAAAAAAGAAATTTATTCACAAAGACAACACAATATATCAGGAAATAAAAACATTAAGCCCAGAGATATAATGGGTTTATATATCTAAAATATGGTCAAATGAATAAGTAAAATAAAATAATATAGAGCAAAAACTCAAAATCAATATTTGTCCATCAGAAAGTCTGTTTACCCCCCATATATTGCCCCATATCCCCACATTGATGCAAAAAACGCAAATAAAATAATAAAAACAAAATTAGATCATAATACAAATTATAATATAACTAATTGTTTACGTTGATATTATTAAATAATTTCTTCATAAATCAAATTAATAACGTTAAATTATTAACATTGCTGCATTAGGAATATACAAAAATTTCACTTATTTCATTGAAATAAAGTATCTACAGTAAATAAAATAACAAATCATCTGCAAAAATATTGTCTAGCAATAATAGCCTAATTTTTTTATAAAAAAAATGAAATAAAGATAAATCATTAAAACATAATATTAACAAAGGAAATACAAAAATGTATCATAAATAAAAATTTATAGAAAATAGAATTAAAAACAAATTAACTGCTTATCCAGCGTTCCCCAAGCAGTGAAAGCTATCAGTTTACTTGCCATAGCATCGCAAAAGTCTGATGAATTATTGTACTTATGCTACTCAATAGATTTTAAGTTGCAGCGCAGCAGTAAGTGAACGCCACCAACAAAGCAGCAACTTGAAAGATGAAGGGGATAACAGATATCAACCCACTTTATATCAAGCAGGCACGAAAGTGGAAAAGTGCAAACTGTCATTTTCTATTCGAATATTTCCACTGCTCCGAGATATCGCACAGCTCTTGATAAAAATACCGCGATCATTTGCGATTCAAATAAAAATTCTGCTTTCTGGATGTAAGAATCTTTCTGGTACATAGAGATCAAAATCATTCAGGCGACAATATTCTTTCAATTGTTGCCCAGAGCTAATACCAATCTTTTTATATATCCATGCCGTATAGTTCTCAACTGTACGATGGGAAATATTCAATATTCGGCCAATTTGCTTACTGGTATAATGGTGCAAAGAGAGGAAAATAATATCCCATTCCCGTTGGGTAAATAAATCAGTAGGTGGCTGGAATATAATAGAGGCAGGGAGTTTTCCATGGTATAGACGGGTCAATGAATAATCTTGAGCTTTCCATAAGTGATATATGATCCCAATGCAATCACCATTTTCATGGTAAAGAGGGGCTTTTTCACAGAAATAAGACGATAAGGTTTTTACTTCACCCCAAATATGAGTTTCGAGCGAAACATATGATTTCTCTTCTCGCATTACCTTTCTATCATGAGCAATATATTCCTTTGCAAACTCAGCACCATCCCAAGGAAGTTCATCATCATAAAGTCCTTCAAAATCAAATGAATCAGAAAAATTTTTAATCGCATTCAATGCTTTATTGCCGTAAATGAAGCATGAGTTTTTATCTTTTATTCCCCAAGGATCATGACTTGCTGCTAATGTATTAATTATTTGAGGTGAAATAATCACTTTTTTACTCATATTATCGTCCCTTTATTTTCTTAATCTAAATCATATAATAAGTTAGTCAAAGGATATATATATTTGTCAATTTAATTATAAACATAAAAAAATAAAAATGCCAAATATTATTTTTTATAGAAATTATTTAAATGGTTCATTTGATTCACTAAAGATTGAACATATACAACATGACTATATGGGCTATATATTGGTATTGAAAACATAGAATGTGACATATACCCAATAGATTTCGAGTTGCAGCGCGGCGGCAAGTGAACGAATCCCCGGGAGCATAGATAACTATGTGACTGGGGTGAGTGAAAGCAGCCAACAAAGCAGCAACTTGAAAGATGAAGGGTATAAAGATTTTCACATTCGGTATTACATTGGAACTCGATTTGACTTGTCGATTTAATCGGCACTATCATTCCTGTTCTCACTCATTAGACCAGCGGAGCTTTTTAAGACGTCCATTAAAGTATTTCATACGCTTCCAATATTTCTAAAAATAACTAAACTTTTGAACGTCGTAGCGACCAAAAAACGCTTTTATGAATATTTGCAGTTCATATCTGAACTAATATGATTCTTTAGTGAACTTTTGGTCATTAGATGTAACATTTCAAACAATAATCATCTCTCTTCCTATCGGAGAATTTGCTGTGTTTAGAGAGGATTGACATCTCAGCACAGCCATTTTTTAGTATTCCGCATTAATGCGGACCCAGGGGAAAAGCTGTATACCCAATAGATTTCGAGTTGCAGCGCGGCGGCAAGTGAACGCAGCCAACAAAGCAGCAGCTTGAAAGATGAAGAGTATAACAATATAAAAACATTAGTCTGATAGACAGGAAGCAGATATGAGCATAGTACCTTGAATAACTAACCTGAGGAGGGAAGCAGGAATGATCGAAAGATCTGATTGGCATAAAGCTGATATTATTGCAGCACTTAAAAAACGAGGAACGTCTTTGTCTGCAATTTCAAGAGAAGCGGGGCTAGCATCATCCACTTTATCAAACGCTTTACATCGCCCATGGCCAAAGGGTGAACGGATCATTGCCACTTTTTTAAATTGTGAACCTTCTGAAATATGGCCAAGCAGATATTTTAAATAAATTATTATCCTCAAAAATTGGCCTTAACTTCTCGCAATAAAATCCGAAAAGGGAACTCATCGCCTGAGGTTTTAACAAATGTAAATTCTGTTTGTACCTCAGGCATAATTATTTATGGTGTTAACTGAGTTAAACCGGAAATCACCTTTTCAAGATACTGACGCGGGCAACCCAAATTTACCCGAATAAACCCTTTGCCCTTCTCGCCAAAGCTCCGCCCCATCGAAACCGCGATTTTAGCTTTCTGTAACAAAGCAAACTGGAGAGCATCATCATCCAGACCTAAAGCACGACAATCTAACCAAGCAAGATATGTGCCTTCTGCTTTAGTCATTCGGCACCAAGGAACAGTATGCATTATAGTTTGCTCGAACCAACGACGATTCTCCGCCAGATAGTTTTGTAGCCCATCAAGCCATAGATCGCCATGTTGATATGCTGCGGTAGCTGCGGTCATCGATAGTGCATTAAATACATCTAATCCATGGGCATTTAATCGATCATTAAAGGCACGCCGAAGCTCAGGATCAGGAATGAGAAAGTTAGATATCCGAAGCGACGAGAGTCCAAATGCCTTACTCGCTGAGGTAGCGACAATGACATTGCTATGCCATTCGCTCCCCAGATGCAAGACCGATGTAAATGTTTTCCCAGGTAAAACCAAATCAGCCCAAATTTCGTCAGAAATAACGGTTGTACTGTATTGCTTACAGAGTATTAATAGCCGAGTCAACTCGTCACGATCCCAGCATCGGCCAGTAGGATTATGTGGATTACATAACAACAGCAAAGGTGGTCTGTGTTGCTCTAACATTTGCTCTAAATGACCGTAGTCAATTTTATAACCCGCCGGGCTTTCAAGTAGAGGATTTTCAACAACTACCCTGTCGTTCATGGTGATAATTTTAGCAAATGAGCCATAATAAGGCCCTTGTACAATGACCCCCTCACCCGGCTTACTCAACATTTGTATCAGTAAAGCCAACCCAGGTACGACACCTTCTATTGAAGTGAACCAATCTCGGTATAAGGTCAATTGATGGCGTCTTGAAAACCAGTCTATCGCAGCCTGGTAATAGTGATCGTCGCGTTCGCTATAACCGAAAATACCGTGGCCTACTCGTGTGCGTAATGCTTGCAAGACTTCTTCCGGGCATTGGAAATCAAAATCAGAAATCCACATCGGGAGAAGATCTGTCTGGTCCAATTGTAAGTAACGACCTAAAAAGTCCCACTTAACAGATCCCGTATTGTGGCGATCGATTATTTGATTGAAATCATGCAGTTTCACGTTGTGTTTCCTCATTTTTTAAGGGACTTTCCGGAGCCACTCTTGCAATACCGAATCCCGTAAAACCATAAATAAGCGCAAAAAAGACAGCGGCGTAGCACTGAATAGCCCAAGGCAGAAGATCAAGCGTACTGACCCCCAGCGTAGTCGCCATGTAAATACCGGCAGCAGTCCAAGGGATCAACGGTTCTATGACGGTACAACCATCTTCTATGGTCCGTGACAGATTTTTATTATCCAGTCCCATACGATGATAAGCCCCTTTGAACAGCTCTGCCGGGATGAGGAGAGCCAACTTTCCGTTGCAGGTTGCGCCCGTTACCAGAATAGTTGTTGCCAAAGTTGCAGCGATAAGTTGCCCGGTGGTGTGAACAACTTGTAGAAGTCGGTTAATGATGACGGTCAAGGCACCAGTGAGTGCTAAAGCACCGGCGAACGCAAATGCACAAAATGCAAGCAGGACGGTACTCATCATCGAAGACATGCCCCCCCGATTGAGCAAACGTGGGACGTCGCTAACAACCCCGGTGATGTTGTATCCCTGATCAGAGAACATCGAGAGATTGAAACCACCTATCAACGCATTAAATCCCTGTTTAAGGGTGAGTCCTTGAACACCGATGCCAAGCACAATAGCCAATGCACAGGCAGCAAGCATGACGGGTATTACTGGACGTTTTGTTATTGCTCCCCACAAAACCAGTATCGGTGGCAAAATCAGCAATAAATTGAAGTGATACAGGCTTTCAAGAGATTGAACAATTTCCATGACTTTTTCAGGTGTTGCCACACTACCTACTGAGCTTGTGTGACCTGCGATGAGATAAACCACTGCCGCTAAAACAAAGCCTGGGATAGTGGTATACATCAGGTGTTGAATATGGCTGTAGAGATCGGTATCGGCGACAATGGCCGCAAAGTTAGTTGAATCAGATAACGGTGAAATTTTATCGCCGAAATACGCGCCTGAAACAACCGCACCAGCGGCGGCGGCCAAAGGCACATCAAGACCCGCGGCAACACCCATTAGAGCAACACCGACTGTTCCTGCCGCCCCCCATGATGTGCCAGTGCAAACTGAGATAACACTTGTGATAAAGAAAGCAGCAATGAGTATATATTGAGGACTTATCAGCTTTAACCCCCAATACACCATGTAAGGAATGGTTCCGCTGAACATCCAAGTCCCAATTAACCCACCTACGCAAATCAGTATCATCATCACCGGCATCGCTTTGGCTAGCTTTGCCACAATAGCATCGATAACGTCATTCCAACGGTAACCTTGCCAATACGCTAAAGCAGCCGCTATTCCTGCTGATACAAGCAATAAGGACTCAATGCGCAGTCCCAATTGACCATAGCCAATAATCAAAAGTAAGAGCATTGCTACAATCGGCAATATAGCAAGCCCTAAATTAAGCTGTTTCTTGTTATCCATTTAAAATCCCTGTTGAGGATAGGTTATTGAGATAGAATAATAAATTTGTTCCGAATGAGATGTGAGGGGTGTTACTCGTTCATGTAATTAGTTTCATGAAGTATGAATATGTGATCTGTGTTCCACTTTTTACTCTTATTTCGTCTGGCACGCTTTCTTACTTTATCGAAAAAACAGAATCTCTAATGACAAGTTTGGCTGAAAACATATTCATTTGTGGAGCCACTTCTTTTTTGGCATTGAGCTGTAATGCTAAATTAGCGGCCCTCTGAGCCATTCGTTCTATTGGATTGTGTACCGTCGTTAAAGGTGGATAAAGATATCGGGCTGGGACAATATCATCAAATCCAACAATCGACAGTTGTTCTGGTAAATTGACTTTTCGTTGATGTAGATATCTCATCATACCGGCAGCCATAACATCATTGAACGTGACTACCGCAGTAAAACCAATACCGCTCTCTAAGAGCTTTTCTGCTGCCAGTTCCCCACCTTTTTCGTTGAATGGAGCGCTAATAACCCAACTACCAGGGACTGTGATACCCGCATTAGTCATTGCAGCACGATACCCTTCCAGGCGGAGCCTTCTATTATCGATCGGTAGATCTGCTGTGACACAAGCAATTTTGCGATGACCATTTTGCAGCAGATGGTTAGTCGCGGCTTGAGAAGCGCTGACATTATCTAACCAGATGCACCGGTTGGCGATAGCAGGAAAATATCGATTGATAATCACTAATCCTGGCGTATGAGCGGCATAACGTAATACATCTATATCACTCATTCCACTAACATGAGCGACTATTGCTTCACACCCTTGGTTAATTAAAAAATCTAAGGCAGATTTCTCAAGTCCGGCTTGATATCCACCACTACAAACCATCAGTTTTACCCCTTCCTTTCGAGCAACTTCTTCAACACCGCGCGCTAAAAGGGAAAAAAAAGGATCGGCCAAATTACCGGTGAGTAAGCCCAACATATTCCCGCATCTTTTTGCTAGTGCAAGCGCTGCAAAATTTCTGTGGTAGTTAAATTCACGCATTGCTCTCTCTACACGTTCACGCGTACCTGGTTCAACGTAAGCAGTGTTATTGATAACTCGGCTTACAGTGGCGACGGATACTCCAGCTTTATGTGCTACGTCTTTCATTGTAGCCATATTTCCTTCCTCAACAGCTATGCATGATAAATGTGGAACGGCATCATATCCCAATTTATTCAGATTATCTTGAAAGGATTGATATTTCTCATTTCAAGTGAGTAATATTTATCAGACTCGCCTGAATAATCTGTTTTTAACATGATTCAAAATCACTCATTCTCCCTGTCACTTTATCAAGGAAGGCTGATAAAGTGACAGAATGTCTGGAAACACAAGCATCATCCTTTATAGTAAAAAATGTCCTATAGATTGAAAGTATTTAGGCGGGACATAGAGATCATAACTATTTTTTTTGCACAATTGTCTTAATTCAATAATTGAATTGATTGATAACTTTTCATAGATATTTTTAAAATACCTTTCCAAGGTACGACATGAAATATTCATTTCATCAGCAATACATTTATTGCTAACACCACGACAAAATAAAAAAATTATTATCCATTCTTTCTCTGTCAATATATCATTAGGAGGTCTCAGTTTAACCGAGACAGAACTATCATTTTTAATGTAATTATATACTGAAAAATGGTTTATTTCTCTGGTGTGACAAATTATTCCAATACATTGATTATTTTCACCCATTAGTGGATATTTTTCACAATGATAGGATTTAAGTTGCTGACTATTGTCTTGAAGATAAGCCCCAATAGATGATATTTTCTGCATAGATTGTAAGACCTTACGATCATGCTCTTCAAAAAAATGAGTAAGATGATTAAACGGTGTAGGTAATTCTTTATCAGTATATCCTGTAACATCAAAGTTTTCAGGTAACTTATTTACTTTAATAAACACTGGGTTTGCATACATAAACCGAAATTCTTTATCTTTTACAAACCATGACTCATGACTTTTATCCCACATATGTGTTAACTGAGGGGTAATTTGACTCATATATAACCTTCAAAAAATTATCAAATATAAATAAAAAAATATTACAATAGTAATGAACAAAAACAGTGATTCGCTCTATGATGAATTACCCAATAATCAAAAGTAATAACATTGCTACGATTAGCAGTATATCTAGTGCCAGAATTAGTCACCCATTTTATTTAAACTTCAGTTTCATCTGAATCATTGCAATAAGATAATGAATTTGTTTCGCATAGAATGTGAGGAAAGTTTGCCATTCATGTAATCGGTTTCATGAAGCATGAATATGTGATCTATGTAACAATTTTTGCTCTTACTTTATGTACGATGCCCTTCTCTACGCTATAGAGGTAGGCTCTACTGGGAAGGAAAATTTATGTCCCGAGATTATGTAACTCTGACACCACTGATCTGGGAACCCATCAATCCATATAGGCGGTTACATTTCCAACCAATACGACTGGTTATTTGATTTTATTATCTGGCATTTATCTATTCTTATTTAAAGCCCCAAATCAGATTATGAAATCATATATACCCTATGGATTTCAAGATGCATCGCGACGGCAAGGGAGTGAATCCCCGAGAGCATAAATAACTCTGTGACCAGGGTGAGTGAGGGCAGCCAACAAAGAGATAACGTGAAAGATAACGGGTATAGAAATGGAGGTTTTATTTTATTACATTAATTCCGCATGACCCTATCATTTTTATTTTTGCTGCTTACGGTTATCTCCCGCTTTAATTGTGAATGACGCAATTTGTTTAAAACGCAAATTGCGCCATTAGCAATGTACTTTATTGGATATTACTTGCAAATTTAATGTTGAAGTCTGGTTGTATATACCCAATAGATTTCGAGTTGCAGCGCGGTGGCAAGTGAACAAATCCCCAGGAGCATAGATAACTCTGTGACTGGGGTGAGTGAAAGCAGCCAACAAAGAGGCAACTAAGGATGAAGGGTATATGTAAATTAAGCTGTGCTTATATTGGACTAAATCTACCAAGAGATAGGACTGTGCCATGAATAAAGAAGAGATTATCAATACCTGGCTGACAGGTTTGTCTGGTGGGCAGTGGCAGTTGCTGAATAATGAGTGCAACCTGATTGGCGAAGACAGTTTGCATTATGCTTCCATCATCAATTACCCAAAACGTATGGTAGCAATGTTTCCGCTTCCCCCTTCATCACAACCAGGATCGGCTTCTCTGCATACCAGACTCTTGCAGCTGAATGCACATCCTGATGTAGTCGGTATCGCCTCTTTTTCTCTGGCCGCAGACAACGCGACTGTAGTTCTGAACCTGTCACTTCCCGATCATGCGTTATTCAACTGTGATCTGGATGAGTTCTGGCAAAGCGCGCTGAGTTTACGAAACGCGCTGTTTCAAGCCATTAGCGAGTAGGGGGAAATATGTTTAGGGCTAATCAATCACACACGACTTCCCAGCGGCCAGCCGCAAGCATTGTAACGCAGATGGAACAGGTACCTTCGGTTACCACTTCACGGGGCAGTAACCAGCCGACTCTCATTAACCAACCAGCAAAAATGCCACCGTTGCAGCAGGCTATCGAAGAGTTTAACAAAGCCGTGATGCGGGCGGCTAAATATGAAGGCAGTGTCGAAAATATTATCCGCGATAAGGTCAATCGCCTTTTCCCAACAGCAGACAAAGCGCTGAAAGAAAAAGTGGTCGCTCAATCGGTTGAAAAAGTGGCGGAAGCCAATCAGGCATTCGAGTTTAACCATCTCGGTAACGATTTGCTTGAGTTCCCGGCGGTGGAATATATGTCCAGATCTTTTGTCCGCCGAGTTTTGGAGCATCTGGCAATAGCCCAGGCTAAAGATCCGTCTCTGACAGTTCCCAAGACCAATGAAGATGCCGGGATCGGTTTTCTACAAGGGTGGAGCAATGACGATGTAGCATGGGCAAAGCAGCTGAACGCGGTGTTGAACGAAAGCAAAATCAATGCCCGCGTGCTGACCACGCTGGCTTACAGTCACATCAGGCCATTTCGCGATCCCGCTCTCCTGCGCAAGATGGGAGACGCTATCAATCAGCAGTTGTTGACCGATAAAGAATCACACCCACGGCTGGATATCTTTCAGGGACACTCAGCTAATTCTGAGCCCAAGTTTGCAAAACCGATAACCACCCAGCCTCACGGTTGGCCCTGGCTAAAATACGCCGACTGGAATACAGCGGAAGCATTGGGTAATAAAACCCACATTGATCTTATCGGCAGCAGGCAAAATGGCGATCCGCATAAGGGAACCGGTTTCAAGTTTCAGGGGATGCAGCAGGCGATCAAACCAACACCGTATCGCCGGAATTCGTTTTCACTCAGTGAACGGTCTGAGCATGAATCTGGCTATGGCGGTTTTGTTATCAATGACAAATCCTTGACCTCGATAGACACCGATCAGCCGATATCTGTGAACTGGCGTCAGCAGAATATGGATAAAAAACTGCCGATGTTCTCCGGCCCGTCGAGCACTACCTCTTATATGTATGAAATTGCTCGGTTACTGAATCTGCCCGCTTATGAAGCTCAGTTATTCAGGGCACTTTTGCTGGGCTGGATGATCCAGGCGAGGGATCACAGTTTTACCGAGATCATGGGAGCGCTGGATGCGTATGCCATGGAATCTAATCAGCATGGACCCGCTGTAGTGGACAGCGATGAGAAAATGGCCTGGCATGCGAGGCAGACCGGCGACTGGTTGAGCGCCTACGAAAGTTTGGTAACCGAGGATATCAATCTTCCCGCCATGGAAGCCAAGACCATCATCCTCAATGGGCAAGAGATCCATCTGCCAGCACTGGAGCCGGTTAAAATTGATCAGAAAACATTTGACCAGTTTATTACTCAGGGCAAGGGCTATCCGTCTCAATATGGCTCAGACGACTCTCTGCTGAAGCTAGGGCAGGCGATACAACTCGGTCAGGAAGCGGAAGATGAGGCTGGGCTAGCTTCAGAAAAAATCCTGTATGCACCACAAGATATGGAAACCCTAAAACTCTACAATCCCCAAAAGCGGGTATTACCCGTGCGGCCTGAGCGCACTGAACCCGGCACACCCTTGCTTGACGCAACCAAAGATGAGAAGGTTACGAAATGGCTCGATGAGCTGCCACCAGAAAGACGCGCATTCCTGTTGAACAGCGCTGCCTCTTTGCTGGCTGAATCAACCCAGCAAGATTCACTCAGTAATGTGTTCCATTATGGCGGCCGTAATGACGTGTGGGAGACGTTCCTGACAGTAAAAGAGACCAATATGCTGGCCGAAAAGCTGAAGCTGGATTCGCTGCAAAGCGGCGAGAAGCCGTTTATTCATCTGCTCGATTTGGCGGCAGCGAAAAATACACCTCAAGAGCGCAAAGCAACGATCCTAACGGCTATTGGTGGCCTCAAAGACAACCAGGATGTGTTAATCAAAGGAATGATGCTGGCGGTGACTCGCTTCTATACTGCCAATGGAGCCAACGTGATCAACCCAGGTTATGGCGACTTTGCGCCTCCAAAAAATGATGAAGAGAGGGAGATCCGGTTACAATCCTTACTCAAGAGAAATCAGTACCGCACTTCTACCCAGCGTACTCAGGCTAAAAATGAATATAACCAGACGGTCGAACTGCTGCGGTCGGCACTTGAGTCGCCTATGTTTGAGCGCTATTCCGGCAAGGTCTGGCATGGCTCTCACGTTGCAGTGGCGGACGCCATACTGGAGAAGAGAACCGGCGCCAAGTTTCCGGGCTTTATGAGTACCACTTACGATCCCAATGTTGCGCAAAGTTATATGGACAAAGGGGCGCTGCTTGTGGTGAAAGCCGCTGAAGTAAACGGCTCTATTGTAGAAGGGATCAGTAATGCCCCCAATGAAAAGGAGGTCCTGTTTCCAGCCGACACATCGTTCAAGGTCGAACAGAGTTATACCATGCATCTTAAAAAAGATTACCCGCCGACCCACCAGTCAATGATGAAACGGAGGATGTTTGATCTTGAGGTTGCCAAGGGCCAGCGTCAGCCTTATGTCACGATGCGAGTAACAACGCCGGAGATGGACCAATTAGGCCAGACTGACCGGAGTAACCTTGCGGGAGGGCGTGAGTTGAAAGAGCTAATCGCACATATCGAAAAGAACGGCCCCAGCATGGATACCGACAAAATAAAAGTAGTAGTGATGATCCCGGAAAACAGGACTGAGCCGCAGAAAAAACGGGTTTCTGACAGAGCAATTCACGCCGGGTTTGATTACCAAGAGAAAGGGTTAGCAGTAGAAGAGAATGAGAAACAGGCAAAAAGGGTGACCAAGAAGCCGCAGGCTCTACTGGCCGCCCGCTAACAGGGTAAACACCCCATGAAAATCCATGAAGATCTTTTTTGATTTTAAATATGATGACTAGAACCTGCCCCTGCCTTACGCCGGGGTAGTTGTTTTTACCCTACTCCGTCTGCATCAGACCACCCGGATAATACTTTCTCCAATCAATAGCAGCACTGAGGTTAAATGGCTCAATGCTCAGTCCTTCCAGACACAGCTAAAGAATCGCGCTGAGATTCAGCATACCCAGGACCTTGCTCCAAGTGCTGTCAAAATGCTCCATGGCCGTCTGTTGGCGGCGGTATAACAGGATATCGCGATCCAATTGCTACTTGTAGGCGTTGAATAAATAATGACGAATTTCAGGCCGGTTATTTATTAGCGAATGGTTATATCTGATTATTTTAGATTTGATATTTCAGGTGGTTGGGGTTTAACAGCACTGCGAAATGCTCTCCCCTAAATTATTATTGAGAACAGGTGGAAACAAGTCACTATTGTTTTAGCTTCATGAAAAAGGCAGCATTAGAGGGATGTAAAGTTGATCCGATAATAATTACCTAAAAACTATATCACTAACGGTCTCAGGTAATAGACGAGGGTAGAAAGCCAGGGAAGACACTTAACAATACGACATCCGGTAGCTAATTAAGTAGTGATGTTTTTGAGAATTCGAGTAATCTATTATCCTAACTACTGCACTAAAATAACACCCAAACGTTAACAATTTTACCGAAATATTGTCTAAAATTGCTCTTTACTTACACACAGAAGTAAATAAAACAAATTAATAAAATAAACCATTAATCATTAGAACAAATAATTATTCATAAATTAATAACAAAGAAAATACTAAATTTCTGATATAATTTACGCTTATCTACTATTGATTATACACATTTTCTCACCCCAAGATGTTCCATATCAGGAACAACAATGAGTGCAACAACCGCTCCTAGCTATTTTTTCAACAGACCATTAAAATAATTTTCATACAAAATAGTCATTTTGGTTATATTCATTTCCGTTTAAAATTTCACTGTTGAATAGTAAAAAATAAATTAATAAATATATGATTTTTGACGAGCAAGTTATTATATTCTATTATACAACCAGATCACTTGAAGTATAATCGGCCAACTAACCATTCAGATAATGACTTAAATAAAAACGCAGGAGTTGTTATGTCAAATATAAAAAACCAACCCAATAACATCACCCCACAGTTCATTCTCATGTGGGAAAGAAGTGATGAACCTTGGGGAGCCAAAGATCTCCAGTCAAGATTTATCTATGCCAATCCCGCTTTTTATCAATTACTTAACCTACCTAAAGATTTCGATATTGCCGGGCTTTCAACCGGGGAATTACCCTCACCGATTGCAGAATATGCTGAAGAATTCCACCATCAGGATCAAAAAGCCATTCAAACGATGCAACGAGTCACTTCACTGGAAACTCATCAATTTGCAGAAAATAATGTTAAACAAACTTACCTCTGCGACAAATACCCACTTTGTGACGACGACGGTAACTGTATCGGAATCATTTTGCATATGTACAAAACTCAAGATTTTTCTGTTTCTTACTATTATGAAAAGAGATCTCCAAAAACGCTAGAATTCACACCGCCTAACGATATATTAACGCAAACTGAGTGGGAAATTCTCTTCCTCACCCTTCGTTCACTGGATGAAGAGAGCATTAGTAAAGAACTAATGATCAGTACAGAAGATGTCGTAAATTATATTCAATCAATTTACCAAAAATTCAATTTACCACGACATATAGAATTAGCCGATTTCTGCAAAGAAAATAAATTTGATCGCTATGTTCCTGAAAGATTTGTCACTATTGGTAGCAGAGAATTATAAATTTATTACTAATCATCAACTATACAATAGGGTTTAATCATGGATAAATTCAATATGTCGACAATACATCCTCAAGTCATTAACACAATGCAGCAAAGTAATGACCCTTGGGGAATCAAAGATAAAAATTCACGCTTTATTTATGGCAATCTGGCACTTAAACATCTAGAAAATGTTCCAGATTCATTTGATTATGAAGGACTTTTTGACGATGAAATTCCTTGGGACGGCGCTGAGTTTGCAAAAGAATTCGTTATTCATGACAACAGTGTCATGGAAAAAGGAGAAAGAATATGTTCACTGGAAACACATGTGTTTGGGAGAGAAAAAATCTTAAGTTCCTATTTCCAGGAAAAACATCCACTATATAATGATGAAAATGAATGTATCGGCATCATTTTCCATGCATGGAAAGCTCAGGATTTCTCATTAACCCGTTTATACCATGGTAAACTCCCTGCATCTATTTTATTCCAACCACCTACTGATTTATTTACTCAACGGGAATGGGATGTTATTTTCCTTTCACTACAAAAATATACCAGTAAACAAATGGGTAGGATATTAGATATTTCCTATCGGACTGTCGAAGTCCACATGTCACGAATATATAAAAAAGTGGGTGTTAACTCTATTTATCAATTAGAAGAATATTGTCGCCTGAATGATTTTGATCTATACGTACCAGAAAGATTTGTACACCCAGAAAGCAGAATGTTTATTTAAAATCCCAAATCACAATGGAGTTATTATGAAGAAAAATTTCACAATATCGCCTCAAATTATCAATACAATAGAAATCAGTAATGAACCCTGGGGAATAAAAGATAAAAATTCATGCTGGATTCATGGTAATATGGTATTTAAATCCATTCAGAATTTTCCACATTCATTTAATTATGAAGGGCTGTATGACAATGAGCTCCCTTGGGGTGGAGCCGAGTTTGCAAAAGAATTTATTAACCAAGATAAAAGAGTGATGGAAAAAGGAGAAAGAACATGCTCACTTGAAACACATACATTTGGAAAAGAGAAAGTTATGTCATCTTATTTTTCAGAAAAATCCCCACTATATAATGATGAAAATGAATGCGTCGGTATTCTTTTACATGCCTGGAAAGCGCCAAATTACTCATTAACCAGCCTACATCAATATTATGATGAGCTACCTGCATCCATTATTCTCTATCCACCAACAGCTCTGTTTACTCAACGGAAATGGGATATTATTTTCCTCTTTTTGCAGAAATACAGCAAAAAACGGATTGGGAAGATATTGAACATTGCTTATCATACGGTTGAAACACATATGGCTAAGATATATTACAAGATAGGTATTAATTCCAGTCAACAATTGGAAGAATACTGTATAGCTAATAAATTTCACCACTATGTACCAGAAAAGTTTTTATTGTCCTGAAACGATATTATTTTATGCATCGTAAAACCCGGTCCTTTAGCAATTATCGCAAAAGACCGGGGAGAGGGTATTGTGATCATAGGATAAAATATGATCTTCATTTTTACTCATTAAAACTGGATTTATCTAATATTTCAGTTGAAACCTTCTCAAAAGAAGTAAAACAGGTTTCAAAATCGTGAAGCTGCTCATTATAAACCATAGGGGCTACATATGCTTCGAAACGTTGGACGTATTTTTCATGATTTTTTATCAGTGACAACGCATATCTCATTTCATCAAGTGGATTGTCAATAAATTCCGGCTGTTTATTGCCATATCTAGCGACATCTTCATATATACCTGTTATCTTTCAAGTTGCCTCTTTGTTGGCTGCACTCACTCACCCCGGTCACATAGTTATCTATGCTCCTGGGAATTCGTTCACTTGCCGCCGCGCTGTAACTCGAAATCTATTGGGTATATATATCTGTGTTCATCACGTTTAATAACCTCACCAGCAATACTAAAAACCCCATCAGCAACAATAAGAGAAAGAAGTTGTTCATGAAAACATTTTCGTATTCTTTTCCGTTCTGAACGGCTAACAGATTGCCAGTCAAGGTCGCTGTAAGGTATGACCTTAAGATCAACATCTTCAGACATTCTCATGATTTTAACTTGTGATTTAGATAATGCTGTGCCCCCACTAAAAACGATAGCAAACACGTCAAATTCAGCATTTTTTTTGCCAGACAGTCGTACAGAGAGGGATTTTTTCATCTTTTCCTTCGAAAAGGTACTTCCCGCCAGCACAAAACGGGAAGGGAATCCCGACGGGGCGTTAGCCCCGTATCGTGTTTCGTAACGTCGAGCATCATCACACAAACTCGCAAAATGAAAATGAGATCCAAGAACGGACGGGTTGTCTGCCTCTCGCATGGGTCAAACCGCAGCCAGTCAGCAGCAGTAACACCGCGGCGATCACCAACACGATTTTAAAATCGATAGTTGACATAACGTCCTTCTTTGTTTTCATTACTATCTACCGTAATGCCTTGATAATTCCCCAAATTCACGGTGATATTGTCAGGTACTGTCGTTGGATGACTTTCAACCTTAAGCCCTAAGACCCCGGTTAGCCCCAGCTGAACAGGCATACCACCCAACACTGGTGGCGGTAGTATCCGGGTCGGCAAGGTCAGTTGTAATCTAGCCAGGTAACGCCAGCCAAGATAAACCCGCAACAACACCTGAAAATCCGTGTGCAACTGCCCGCCCGGCAGCCAACCTCGCGCTTCTTCCGGGCAATCCGTATGCAATGCCACTAATAGCTGACTGTTAATATCAGTGCCCGTTCTGCCCAGCACGGTACGCTGCGACAGAGAAACCGGATGCGTATCTGAAAACTCTGCTGGGTGCGTCAGGTGGACTTGCCGGCGACAACAGGCAGTCACCACCGTTCGGGTCCGCGGTGCCAACAACGCGACCAGCGCAGAGATACCTTCAGCGGTACGGGTCGGCAGACGCATAACGCTAAGTAACGCCAGAAAACGGGACATCGGCGTGGCTATATTCTGTCGGCTGCCCGATATACCTAAACCAATCAGCCCCAGTAAACACTGAGATGTCCCATCCGTTCCCCCGGCTGCAAACGTGGCGGGATAGGAAGAATATTTACGCCAGATACGGTAAAACTGGGTGAATATCCGGTGGTTAAAGATATCCAGAAAGGTTTCCATCGCGTCATACCCTTCCCGACGCTGGGCAATATCATCCAGATAAGCGGTCGGCAGCGGTGAATCCACCCCGTACAAACCAAGAAATGTAGTTCTGGCCGTCGGTGGGCGTTCCGGGTGTTCGCGGTCAGTTACCAACGCTTTCAACTCACTGACCGGGAAGCCCATGCCCGGATGAGGCCGGAAACGTATCGCATCATCGGCAGGATTCGCTGTACTCCCCAAAGGGGGCCCGTCGGGAACGGCCCGTTCAATTATCTGACAGAATGAATAAAAATCGAGTGTCGATATATTGGCCTTCAGGGCGGCCATCAGCCGGGAATGTGCGGACAGTGGAGTTCTTCCCATAACAGTCGTTCCCCCGTAGGTTGCAAAATTAAAGTGAGCCGGTTAAACAGATGAATATCGGTGTAGAGAGCAAAGAAACGGCTGAGCATTTCTCCAAACAGGCAGATATCACCGGTACCGGAAAACCCATTGCGATCCAAGGTCACTTCAATGTGTACCCCTCGGCGCAGACACCCCTGCTCGAACCGCTCGATAAGCGAATGTTTCACCGCCACAATCGCCGCAAGACGGCGAGCGTTCATCTCATTGTCAGCCCAGTCATACAAAGCCAACGTGCCGCGCAACACTTCCGGGTTGTCCATCATACTGAGAAAGTTGGAGCCAAGATGACTGAGTATCCGCCAATGGAAGCGATCCTGATTCGGCGGATAACAAGGCAGCGTCGGTTCACACAAATTACGCACAGTCAGACCCGCCAATGGGGGATTAACCGGCGTATCCAGTAACGTATCCTGCAAGGCCTGACGAGGGAGTTGCCCGTTGGTGCCGGTCAGTGTCAGTGATAAGTTTTCCTCTTCATATGGTTTATCATCATCAAAATCCTCCCCGCCCAGAATCAGCCAGGTGTCATATAAACCTGATGGTCCCCGTTTTACCCGCGTATGGTAATAACGCTCCGGCGCATCATGCCGCATCATACCGCCTTTATGACGGAAACTACTGAACGGCACATACCCCTGTTGACCGCCGCGTTCCGAAGAGACCACCGCATCCACCGAATAAATCTCAGTGTGTCCGTCTTGAACACGCATCGGACGCAGCAAATACTCGGTTTGCAACGGGGACAATCGCAGCGGGTCGGATTCCAGCGGAAACAGGTTAATCACCGGTGTACAGTGCAAACGGATATGTTCCGCCGAAAACGGCAGATCACCGGGCCAGCTTTCACCCAGTACCACATCCAACTCAAACCACGGCGTACTCTCAGGGATAGTCAGTGTTTCCAACCCACAGAGCGCCACAAACATAAATTTTTCCCGAAAAGTAAAATATTCCAATAGCAATTGATAGCCACTGAACGCACTTTCCCCTTTCGGCCATAACCTCTCCGTATCCCCAAATCCCAACGGCGAGAATCCACCGGCAAATGGCTGGCGGTCAGGCTGGCCCGGCAAACGCAGATAAAGTTGTTGTGTCTGAAGCGTGAATGCCTGATGCAATGCACAGGCTAGCGGACTATCGGCACTCAGGTATAGCGGCAAACGGCGTAAATCAACTTGGCGCCAGTCTACCAGCGTCCCACAATCAAAACGCAGGCGGATAACAGAACGCCCGTCCGGTTCAGCCTGTAGCGAGGCAACTGTCAGCGCCAACGGCAACAGTTGAACAGCCTGAGTTGTGGTATAACGGCAGCGGGTCCGGTGTGGGCCAATCGGCTGCGATAGCACCTCAAACCCCTTTTGCACCGGCACTGACTTTTTCATCTGTGCCCAATCCGGGTTCAGTTCAATAATCGACAGCGAAGGAATAGTACGCAAGTAATGCGGCCACAACAGACTAACCAGCCCTTCCGTCAACTCTGGGAGGTCATCATCCAGTTTCTCGCGTAAACGCCCCATCAAAAAGGCAAAGCCTTCAAGCAAACGTTCTACATAGGGGTCACGGATGCCAACCTTATCCAGATTCAGCATCGCAGCCCGATCAGGGTAAGCCTCAGCAAACTCTTTACCTGCTTCACGCAAGTAGCGCATTTCTGCCTCATAATAGCGCAGGGTTAAATCATCCATAGGATTGTTCTCATGGTTGTCAAAAAATAGAGTTACCGGTTCTGCTCGAACCGAAAAGTGATAAAACATCTTAAGAAGGAATATGATCTTGGCCGACTCGACCAGTAACATCAGCCACATCCCCTACTTTTCCAAACTAGAGCTATCTGCCTTTATTCCGCCGCCCAGTCCTCATCAGTCGTCTCGGCTGGCCTCTCTTGACCCGGTGCCACCTCAAAAATCGCCTTCGGCAACTGAAAGCCCCGCAGTTTCAGCAACGCCAGCGGGCCACTCCCCATTTCCGTGCGTAAAATCCACCTCAGCGGCAAACCATCCGGGGCCATAAACGTTAACCGATAACGACTCTCATCCAGCCTCTCCACTTTCGCCTGCGCCAGCCAGCGAATTAGCCCCCAGTTCCCCTGATAATCCCCAAATAAACGGGACCCCGCATTCACACTCATCCAGCTCAGCATCACCCCCGGTCGGTAAGTCTCCCCCGGCCAGCGAAAACGCTGCCAGCTTTCCATCTGGTTAAAGTAACGCAGCGGCTGGCCGTCTATCGTCAGGTCAGTTTCCGCCACATCCCGCACCGCTCTCGCCCGCAGCTCAAACCGTAACCCCTGACTGCCATCCGCAAACAGCACATCCGATAACTGACTCAGCTGATTCACCGCCTGCAAAAACCGCGGGTTAATCCGCAACCCCTGACTGTTCACCTCATCCACCCTCCAACGGTTGCCCGCTTTATGCAGTATCCCGCCTAGCTGACGGTTCAGAAACTGCTCTATCCGCCCCGAATCCGACCGGATAAACTGCCCCAGCATCGGTAACGACACTTCACTCTCCCCGCCAGCAAACGGATAACGCCCCGCAAACGCCCTGTTCCAGCTGGCCACTATCGCCGTCTGCCACTGCGTATTCAGATTCGCCGCCGCCGGGTTCAGTACCCCCTGCCACGCCTGCGTTAACGGCTGCACGAACAGCGTCTGACCCAACCCCTGCCATTGTTCCCCCAGACTGGCCGCTATCAGACGCCCATAACCCTGCGTCTCTGTCAACGCCGTGCTTTTCCCGGTAAATACCGCCCGGGCCAGCGTATTCGCCATGGCCGGCGGGTCATCACTGGTGTTCATCTGTTGCAGTGTCAGTCGCACCTGTGTGACCCGCGTCAGAAAGGTCTGTAAATTCAGGCTGCTATCCGCCTTCATTCCCCCGTCCGTCTGACTGTCTCCCATCAATGCCCGCAGTGGCCCAAAGGTCGCCGCCATTGGTCCCGGCGTGCCTGCCGCCTGCGGGACAATCCCCGGGGGCGTTTTTTTATTCCACAGCGCCTTCGCCGATTTCACCAGTGAATCCGATAACGTGGCGCCTTGCTGACCCGTTTGCCCCTGATACGCCACCGTGTTCATCAACGCTATCAGCGGGGACTGACGCGCATCCGCCATCAGGGTTAACTGGTCGACCACCGCCGACAGACTCTGGGCTGTATTCCAGCGCAGGCTGTTCAGAAACGTCTGCCACGCCCCGGCAAAATCCGTAAAGTAACGTTCGGTCAGCCGGGCTTTCAGCTCCGCCGGTGACACCGCCGCCGGGACGGTCTGATGGCGGTCACTCAGCACCCAGTCAATCGCGTCGCGTCGCGAAGCCACCGCCTTATCAATCGCTGTCTGTATCTGCCCTTCCCATGCCTGACGGGTAAACATCCCCGGCACCACTTTATCCGTGGTAAACAACCGCGCCGCTTCCGTGTCGCCGGTCATCTGCCTCAGCGTCAAATCCGCATAATCCTTCGCCACCGATTGCAGCATCTGCTGGTAGAGCGTGGCATCCGCATTGTGACGGCTTAACTGGGTCAACAGTTTCTGACGCACCTGCCGGATTAAATCCGTATCCGGGGTGATTTTCCATGCCGGATGGGCCGCCAGATTGTGCGCGTAAAAATCCCATAAATCCGGCGCCACACTCAGCCAGATACCCGACGCAATCCCGGCCCGGGCCGGCTCATTTTCACTGAGTATCCGGGTTAAAAATGCCCCCTCCGCTTTCTCCGGACGGGCCATCATCAGGTAGGCCTTTAACAGGTCATGACCGGCTGTCGCCCGATTCGCCCACAGCGGACTGTTCGGTGGTAAATTCACCAGCGCTCTCAGTTTCGCCTGCAACACCGCCGCGGCTTTATCCCGTATCAGCCGGTTATTCACTTCGGTGTAATCCGGCATCACCCTCGCCAGCAGCGTCTCATTCTGATTCAGACCAAAACGCTGATACCAGGGCGCCCCGTGTTCCACCCGGGACTGCAACCGGCCCACTTCATTGCGCAGCGTGTTTAACGCCATCAGTTCAGCCCCGGATGCGGCCGGGTGCGTTTTCAGGTCCGCCACCGCCGCCTGGACGACCATTATCTGGTCGCGGTTGCTGAAAAATGACAGCACCATACCCGCCCCCCACAACAACGCCAACGCCATCAGGCCGTGATAAACCTGCCGTTTTTGAACCCATCCCAGCCGTCTGCCGGGGGCCTGTCGGCAGTCACTGAGTACCCCCTGCCATACCGGGTCCGGCAGCCAGCTCTGGGGCGCGCCATCTTGATTGACTCTGACCGGCAGACTGAACATCAGCCCCCGCAACAACACAACATCCGCATATTCCTGCAATACCGGCGTCAGCACATCACGCCAGTGAGCCATTCCCTGCTTCTCCAAAGTAGACGACAGGCGATACAGAAAATCATGGGCATTTTTTGCCAGCAGTTGCTGCATGCCCTGCCGGCGCATCGGGTCAATCAGCCGCTGTAATTGTGCCGCCACCGCTTCCGGTGTCGTGCGTTCCGGGAAAAAGCAGCCCACCGGCTGAGTGACACGGTCTTCCTGCGACCAGACACTGTGACACACCTGCCACAGATAAACCGGTGCCTGCCAGCGTAACTGCTGGGCCTGTTTCTGTAACATCCGCAGCGCCTTGTCCATCAGGACCGGCTGGGCACTCTGGGTTTCGGTCAGCGCCCAAACCACCCCATTCAGTGGCCGGAAACGGCGCAACCGACGCAGGGCCGTCAACTGGGCAGCATCCGGCTCACTCTGCACACTACCGCCGTACACCAACAGCGTGCGATGGCCCTCCAGCCAGTGTCCGGCAGTCAGCCCCGGCGCAATCGCCTCCACCTGTTCCCCCTCGCCCATCACCAGCAAAATACGCACTTTGAACCACCAGAACCGACCGTAACGGCGGTGCAGGCGGGCACCTAATTCACTGTAATTATACGGTTTGCTGACCGGCAAAAGTGGCCGGGTATCTGGCTTCGCATCAGTCACTTTGCTTTTGACAAACAATGTGACCGTGATAAAACCCAGCATACTCACCACCACCATAAACCCCCAGGCTATTCCACAAACCCGTAACAAATGATTAAACGTCTCGGCATCCGTGGTTTGGTGCTCTCCCCAAAACCACCATCCCAGACCCGCTAACGACACCAGCAGGGTAATGGTTCCCACCAGTAAGATGAGCGTATTCACCACCGAAATCGGTTGTAATTTATTCTCTTGCAGTTTCATAAGATTTCACTATTCCAAACACTAAAGTATGTTGAGGATCGCGGGCTAACCAGCCACACGGCTGGCCGGTGTTTTCTGCCGAGATAGCCGCCAAAGTTTGCACCACCACCGCTTCCATTCCACCAATATTGCCCCAATTGAGATCCTGTACATGTTGAGTGACATTCCAGCCGGTCTTTTCCAGTGCAAGCTCGTCCGGCTGAGAAAACAGAAAACAGGGTTCCGGGGGCTGCGGGATATCTGCCTGTACCAGCGCCCGGTCAGCGACTTCAACCACCTGTTCGTCATCCTGAGCCTGAAAATATTCCCCGCGGGTCAACACCACGTTGCCGGTTTTTTTCAGTAACCAGATAAAAGCCGCTTCACCGGCAGGCAAGGCTGATTCCGCTTCACTGGCAACACATTGACAACCGGCGCACAAAATAGTCGCCTGACTGCCCGTTGCCGCATTCAGCCGGTCAATCATCTCATCCAGGGTATCAATGCCGCGCCAGTATTCCGGTTGTTCGGGTAACTCCACATCAGGAAACTGCACCGCCATCTGGGCGGCAAACCCTTGCCAGGCCACGGCAGAGCCGAGCCAGTAACAGTGCAACGGCGTACACTTCAGCGGTTCCTGATGTTGGCTCTGCCACTGATTCACCGCCATTTTCGCCAGTTGGATTTCCCGTTGTTCGATGTCAACGACCCCGGAACGCCGAAGACGGACCGCTTGACCCTGCGCCTCCGTGATCGGTTCTGGGCGACGATGACTATCGGACTGATTCGTCACTCTCAGCCACTGCGCCGGTGTGGTACCCAGCGCACCTACCAGCACATATTCAGCCAACGCGACCTGTTGGCGATGTTTACGCCACCAATGTTGCTGCACCCACTCAACCTGTTGCTGATAAATCCAGGCGTTATGCCGGGCAAAACGGTAAAACAGCCAGCGGAATAGCAGACATAACAGCCATAACGCCGCCAGTCCGGGGATCATGGCATACCAGGCTAACGGGTCCGCCACATCCGGTCTTATCAGCGCGACCAGATTACTGACCAATAAGGCCAAACCTGCCCCCACGCCCAGCCAGCGTTTAACTCGGGGCGGTGAAGCCTGACGATACGGCGGAAAAGTAGGACACGCTTTCATGACACCACCTGATAATCGGGACCGGAACTGACCAGCGTGCAGCCACATGCACAACGATGACCGTCTAAGGCCACAGGCTTGCCATCAATCAGGCAAGCGGCACTGCCTTGCGCAATGGTGGTCATGCCGTGATGGTTGCACTGAACAGGATCGCCTTGACAGGCGATCGGTTGACCAAAACAGAGATAGTGGCCGGATAATACCTTTCCACCGTACTCGCGCAGGCTGTCGCCCTGACGGATAACCTGCTTCATTGCTCAGGCCCCCCTGGCGGGGTCAGTTCCAGCGTCCGGCCGGCCCAACGCGCTTTGAGCTTATCTTTGACGATTTGCATTCGCCGCTCTTCGATAAACTGTCTCTGTTGACGGCTCACCTTTCCCACATGATGGGTGAATGCCTTCGTCTGCTCCGCGTCCGGTAACATGGGGATCAATTCCTCGGTGGATAAATCGTGTACGCTCACTTCCAGCTGGGTGGCGTGCACTTCGCCGATGGCATCCGCCAACATGTTGCCAACTTTTTTCCGTTTAAAGATAAGCAAGGCACTGCCAACCGGGGATGTGGCACCAATCACATTGCCGCCCACCGTCAAAAGCGACAGCGGTTTATTACATATTTCGCCGCAGTAAATCACCCGGTAACGGAAATACCCCCCCTCCGGCTCTCGCGTATCCAGCGTGGAGTACATAAACCAGGCGCGGGAATCATGTACCTGATTGTCATACAGGGCCACCAGTAATGACTCCGGAGTGGCCTGTTGGCTGGTTTTCCTTGCCGGCTCGGGCGGGAAAAGCCGTTCGACCAACGCCTCTCCCGCCGCTTTCATTTGCTGATATTCCCTGTCCTCATTATCACTGTTCAGCAGATAAAGGGCGTTGCCCAGAATGTCTTCGACCACAAATTGCTCCACACTGTGTATTCCACGCCGTTCTCCCCGGTAATCACTGCTAAATTCCGCTGCGGCTTCCCGCAACTGTTTTTGCGCGATTTCTGGGTCAAAATCTGGTACCCCTGGCACCAGCACCGGGGGTTCCTTACCGCCTCTAATAATGTATTCAAGCTGCTGGGCCTGGCGTTTCTTTGACACGGCCGCCTTCTCGGCTTTCTGCGCCTGCTCACTCTTCGCATAATGCGCCTTATCGGCATCACGGTTAGGGGCAGCAAGAAAAAACGGCGTACTGAGTAGCGTCCCGCCGGCGTAACGGTTGATTCGCCAGGCCGTCAGCCAGTCCATCTGGGTTTCCATCGCCTGCTCCAGCGCCACAGCTGACCGTACCGGTTCAAAACGGGCGGCCTCTTCGGCGGACAACGGTTGCTCGGGCATATCAAGCTCCAAAGTGACTTTGCGCCAAGCGTTGAAGCGCTCAGATAATGTTGCTGAAACAAAAAATTCGGAACCAAGATCAAGCGGCATTGAACGCCAAATATCTTGAGACAATTCTGGTGGCAGAGCATTTTTTGGAACTTTCAGCGGCGCACCAACTTCAAACGCGGCTGCATACATCTCATGCAAAGCAATCTGGGATAAAAGGAGACCATCGTTTTCCCCTATCGCCTTACCTTGATCTCCCGGTGGATAGCCCCCACCTAAATCAGAATGTACACCGGGATAAATCACCTCGGTACTGCCGGTCGGGTAGGTTCCGTCTGACCGCCGAATGGAATCCATCGGGAAACTCAGCCGTTGCTCATGAGTCGAGACCAGATGCACACAGCGTTTCACCAACCCACCATAGGTATCCTCCGCCGGCAGTTCCTGTGTGCCGTCCGCCCAGGCCATATGGCCCTCAACAACAGGAACCATATGGCTCATCCCGACCGACGCCACCGTGTCAAACAATCCAAGAAACTCCACACTGATCGGCAGGTTACAATCCGGGTCGGTTTCACCTTTATGTTGCAGACACTGAGCGGGTTTCTGGTTATCCCCTGTTGGCGGCGGTAACAGTTCGGTCAGCCAGTTAACAAACGTCCGTGCCTCCGCTGCCCCACGGGAAAAACCATATACATACAACTTCATCCCCAGCAATTTAGATTTACCCCGTCCCGGCTGGCTGCGCGCTATTTTTAGTTCACGTTTAAGGCGAGCAAACTGCTGATAAAACTCGCTATAACGATTAGGCCCGCCCCCCAAGCCCAGCGTGTGCCATGTCGTCGCCATCGCCTCAAGGGATTTTTGACTTTCACTGTTGGTCATCTGTTTTTGTGTCAGGCTAAAACCAAGGACATCAATCAGCCTCAGCAACGCCCAGTTGATCCGGTCCTCACCCCGGTCAGCAAAAGCCAGTCCCCACGTGCTGTAATCCAGATCATTAATCTCCGGGAAAGGGGTACCCACACCGGGAATATAATATTTAAAGTACTTGCCGCCAGTGCTGTTAATATCATCCAGCAATGGCTTACCTGCCGCACCACCGGCATAACCGGCCCCAATCGTCGCCTGAAACAGCCGAACAATATTAGTTGGATGATGAGGAACCGCCTGATAAAGGTCGTTATACAAATTATTGCCGGTGCCATCAAAAAACAGGCTGACATGTAATGTCTTACAACAAGGTGGTACCACCCGGCGCTCTGCCGCCAGACACAGTTCCTGATAGTAGGCTCTTTCCTGACTGGTCTGCTGGCGACAATTTTTCCAGACTAGATAGCTCTCGTTAGGCAGCCGCCCCTGAGTCGGAAAAGGGGCAGGCAACCAGACTGTATCTTTATGATTTATTTCGGACATACTTTCGGCTCCTTCATTTCTAAAGGTTCTTTTATCGGGTAGTTCGGGCTACCGTAGGCGTCACAAGAGGTCGTGACTTTTATCTGATCACAAGGCAAGAAGTGCACCGTAATCCCGCAGGTATCTCCCCCATTCTGATAATAGGGTACCGGTACTATCCGGCTATGCTGGCGTTTATAAGTGTCCATTTTCTTTTGCCAAGCTAAATATTTCTCATCATCTCCAAAACCAGGAAAACCATCCATTTCCCCCACTCCAGTTTCCCAATCCACCCGAACCGTCATCCCCGGTTTCCATTTCGCTGGCACACTATAGCAACAGCCCCCACCCCCACCCTGATACGGCCCGATAATATCGATACCCGGCGTATCATCCACACTGAACCGATTAATTGCCCATTGGGTATGGTTAATCGCGATAATCACGCCGGCCTGCGCCGGAAACTGGCTACACGCTGCCAGTAACAGGCATAAAACCCACCACTTAAACCGATGTTTTTTCATTTTCCTCTCCTTCAATAAGGAATAATTTGGCTTTGAGAGAGCTGTCTGTTTTATTTCGGACATACTTTCGGCTCCTTCATTTCTAAAGGTTCTTTTATCGGGTAGTTCGGGCTACCGTAGGCGTCACAAGAGGTCGTGACTTTTATCTGATCACAAGGCAAGAAGTGCACCGTAATCCCGCAGGTATCTCCCCCATTCTGATAATAGGGTACCGGTACTATCCGGCTATGCTGGCGTTTCTGGGCATCGATTTTTCTCTCCCATTCCAAATATTTCTCCCAATTTGCATATCCGGGAAAATCGTCGGAGAAAGCGACACCAGTTTCCCAATCCACCCGGACCGTCATCCCCGGTTTCCATTTCGCTGGCACGCTATAGCAACAGCCTCCGCCACCACCCTGATACGGCCCGATAATATCGATACCCGGTGTATCATCCACACTGAACCGATTAATTGCCCATTGGGTATGGTTAATCGCGATAATCACGCCGGCCTGCGCCGGAAACTGGCTACACGCTGCCAGTAACAGGCATAAAACCCACCACTTAAACCAGTGTTTTTTCATTTTCCTCTCCTTCATTAGGGAATAATCTGGCTTTGAGGTGCTTAAGCACAAATGATGCCCGGTCGTCATCCAGTAAGACCTGAACATCTGATGCTTCGACCATCAGGGCATAGCAGTGGTTAAACAGGTGTTCACATGTCGTTTCCGAGTAGTCGCCCGGATTCAGTTGTGGCATCAGCAGGTGCGCATCAGAAACGCATAAGAGATGCTCCAGTTGCTTATCCGTCAGATCGATTTTCGCTAGGGTTGTCTTAACTGACCCTGAATCCCCCACCCCTAAATTAAACTGCGGGTTCCCATCCCTATCCAGCCAGCTCCAAAACAACGCAGGCCGAAGAAATTGCTGACGCTGTTCCTCATCCAAAACATGGGACAACAGCACCGGAAAAATACGGGGGTCAAAAAAGCGTAAAATCCCTGCCTGCCCCGCGTAAGCTGCGTCCACACACTGGATTAGGTGTTGCGACAACAGGTCAAATGACCAACGGGAGCACAAAAATAACAATAACGGTTGACGACCCAACGATAGAATCACCTCCTGCATCCATTGCCGCTGATCGGGTTGGGTCAAATCGATCCGAAGCAATATCGGGGCTTCATCCTTCTCCCCTTCTTCCGGCAACCCCTGAAATAGTGAGCACCACTTAATCTCAGGTGAAAAACTTTGCAACGCCGGGATCAGGGAGAATCCGCCTCCGGACTGATCCACAATCATATCGAGATAATGCATCCCGCTATCCTTTGCCGACGCCTCCAGGATGGCATGCCAGTCGGTTATTTGATCATCATTCATTGGTTATTTCCTCAAAACAAACCCTTGTGCCATCTCCTGCGCTTTTTTTAAGCACTCTTTACACACAGATTCCGGCAGGTCAGGTAACGGAAAATCCTGTTTTGCCGGGGCGTCCATTTTGTGCTGCCCTTTCAGGCTTAGCAGGCCAGGCCCATGAATTTCAATTTCTCCTGCCGGAGTAAGACGGATATACGCGCCCCCACACGCCAGTGTCAGGCCATTTTTAGCGATAACCTGTACTTGCCCCTGCGTTGACTTGACGGTGACATCCTTTAACGCGGTGAGACCTAACACATCCCCGTGGGATTCCATCGTGAGCGGCCCTTTCCCCGAGACCAGACGCATGCCCTCGGTTTGCGCCAGCAAAGAGATGGCCTGAGTGGCATTCATTCCAATGCGACAGGCACTGGCAATATGCACATCGCCCGCACTTTGGGCATAGAGCGCCTGACCACTGTGCACCATCACAGTCTGCGGACTGACAACCCCGATACCCTCTGGTGCACTCAACAGCATCGCCGCCGTTTTTAGACCATCCGCACTCTGTAGATAAGCCTTAAGGCTGTCGGTATCCGGCTGAGGATTCAGATGGGTTTGGGTGAGCGTGCCCCATTCCATCACCTGATTCACCGCCCCTTTGACCAGACTAATTGCCGCCTGCATCTCCAGCACCGGTCCCCCGGCAGTGGCTTGTTTATCCGCACTGATAAACAACCCCTTACCGGCGCGGATTGCGCCCCAGTCATCGGTACGCAGCTCAAAGCCTTCGCCCCGTTTATTCGGGTGTGGACGCTGGCTGTCCACCAGATGCCCCAGATTGAGCTGGCTCTTGCCACCGTATTCAGTACTGAGTTTGATGTGCTCCTTCCCGCGCTCGTCATCCATCCGCAATTTGTTATTCGCCGGCGTGCGCAGGACGTTACGTTTGTAGTTGTACAGCGTGACGGGGTCGGGGTGTTTCGAGTCATGCAGTGCGTGAGCAATATAAGGCCGGTCCGGGTCGCCCCCTTCAAACGCAATCGCCACTTCCGTGCCAATCAGCAACGGCCAGTGAAAACCGTAGGTGTCACCCGCGTAGGGCCGGGCTAATCGCACCCACAGGCTCTCCCCCCCCTGCGGCCAAGTCGCCCGGTCAAAGTCAAATGACACCCGATACAACCCGTCTTTGTCGATATCCCCGTACCGGTCATTCACGGTGGTACTGCTTACCCGCGCCGGCAGCGTGCCCGCCATCACCGGCTTCGGAATTAATGCCGGACGAAAACACACGGTTTCTGAATAGGGGATGGCGGTAAACGCCATGACAAAACTTGCATCCCGGCGGGCGCTGCTGGTTATCTCGGTGATAATCACCCCTTGACGAAACACTTCAGGGGCCTCACCCTGCACTTTCAACTCCTGCCCCGGTACCAGCGTGGCCGAGGTGGTTAATCCCCGCAGCCGGGTCTGTTGATTCAGGTAGCGCTCATGGTGCAGCCGGGCATAAAACACCCCGCTTTCCGCTTCCGGTTCAATGGCGTAACGGTTTCCCAGCACCCGGTAGTGATTGATGTAATGGTACGCTTCCCCGTAAACCGTCGGGTCTCCCCGCGTCACATCCGCCTCCACATCCATCCCGTATTGCGGTTGCGCGTCGCGGTAGTTGTAATCCCGGGTCAAGATTTTCCCTTCCACTACCTGATGCGCGGTTTCCATACCCCACACCGCATCTGTGTCCCGGCCATGCATGCCTGACGGGTCCAGGGCCGGCAGGTAGACGTTAAACTGGTAGTGACGCTGTTTGTCGTAAAACTCCACCACGTCAATTTTCAGCCGTTCGTCCGCCGTCAGTTTGTACCAGATACCCACTTCCGCCAGCAGCCGCTGCACAAATCGCAGGTCATCCTCGCCGTACTGCATCACCTGCTCCCGCTTCGGGTAAGTGCGCGCCAGCGTGAACAGAAAATCCTGTCCCCGGAAGCCGTGCCGCTCCCGCAGGATTTTTTCTACGATTTCTGGCACCGACATATTCTGGTAAATCGCCGACTGATGACTGTTCGCCAACAGCGCCAGCCGGGGCACCAGTGTCACTTCATACCGGCTTTCGTCATGCGAGGTAGACAGCAATCTGAAACGGCTAATCACACCGTAAAGGGTACGCAATGGCATGGGCGGGATTATCGGCATGCCCCGGATACCGGGATTCACCCGCGGCGAGTGCAGGGTAAACGCCGCTTTATGCATCAGCATCTGCCCCGGCTCAATCGTTTTCACCGGGCTGGTGAATTCAATGGTGTAACAAAAAGGCTGGCTTAACGCTTCCCGTCCGGTAAAGGCCAGGATATCCAGCGGCGCGGTGTTCTTCCGCACATCGAGTTTGTAGCGACTGTGCTCAAAGATAAGCGCCGGGGTTGAAACAGTCATGGCTGGCTCTCCGTTTCAGTGAAGATCAGAGTGATTTCACTCTGTGCCCATGTCTGGCAGAGTGCCGCTGCCGCGTTCAATGCCCGCGCACAATAGGGATTTAAGCGACACAATAATAATGAAGTCGATACCGTATCCATATAAAAGTTCCAGTGTTGATAAGAGGTCAGGCCGCATTCAAGGAGTAAGCCGTTTTGCCATAGCTACCGCACGGCTGAAGCTCATCCGTGATTTTTTGCTCAGAATGTGCCCGTCCTCGGGTAAAAATTATCTGTCTGGCGGGATTCTTCCGCCCAGTTCTGCGTTTAACCGGCGCGGCAATAACGCCGCACCGATTGAGTTAAATGGCTGCCATTCCTCCGATATAGCAGCCGGTCAAAGTATTACGCCTGATTACGCTCATTCCACGCATCCGAGTGAATGATGTTGCCGTCTTTGTACGTCCAGGTGATTTTTTCGTAGCGGAACTCAATTTGTTCCAGATGGTTGTGTTTCTCTTTGGCAGGATCTTTGATGTCATGCATCAGCGGCGCCACTTTCACCACCTTCACGTTGTCCAGTCGGGTGTTGAAATATTCTTTCTCCTGACCCGCATCATCAATTGTGTACCACTTGATTTCTGCGGATTTCAGGGTTTGGCCAGAGGTGACCGCTTTATACAAATAAGGGGTTGAAGCATCGACTTCTTTCGTGAACACTAGCGGGGCGTGCACGCGGGTTCCGGTCAGCTTGCCAGTATTGTTGTCCGTCGGAATATGCAATGCATGTTCCAACGCCACAATTTCGATGCTGCCTTCACGGTTCTGTACATCGACAGAACCTTTGATGTCCGCACCACCGTCATCTTTCAACCACAAATAAGCGGGGATAGCCATAATATTACTCCTGTTTTTGAGTGTGTGATGTCGCCTGCACCGGCGACGTTATTGTTGATAAAGAGCCTGACACGGGTTGCAGTCGCTGGCAGGCGACTGCGTTAGGTACCAGACGGATTTCAACTCTGCGGTTGGCAGCTCGCCCCGCAGCCGTTGAATTGGTGGCGACTGGCCGCGTTGCACCTTCGCCAATAACAGCACGCCACAATAGTGGTCATTCCACAACCGTTACACCTGACCGGATCGCCCTGACGGATAACCTGCTTCATTGCTCAGGCTCCCCTGGCGGGGTCAGTTCCAGCGTCCGGCCGGCCCAACGCGCTTTGAGCTTATCTTTGACGATTTGCATTCTCCGCTCTTCGATAAACTGTCTCTGTTGACGGCTCACCTTTCCCACATGATGGGTGAATGCCTTCGTCTGCTCCGCGTCCGGTAACATGGGGATCAATTCCTCGGTGGATAAATCGTGTACACTCACTTCCAGCTGGGTGGCGTGCACTTCGCCGATGGCATCCGCCAACATGTTGCCAACTTTTTTCCGTTTAAAGATAAGCAAGGCACTGCCAACCGGGGAGGCGGCACCAATCACATTGCCGCCCACCGTCAAAAGCGACAGCGGTTTATTACATATTTCGCCGCAGTAAATCACCCGGTAACGGAAATACCCCCCCTCCGGCTCTCGCGTATCCAGCGTGGAGTACATAAACCAGGCGCGGGAATCATGTACCTGATTGTCATACAGGGCCACCAGTAATGACTCCGGAGTGGCCTGTTGGCTGGTTTTCCTTGCCGGCTCGGGCGGGAAAAGCCGTTCGACCAACGCCTCTCCCGCCGCTTTCATTTGCTGATATTCCCTGTCCTCATTATCACTGTTCAGCAGATAAAGGGCGTTGCCCAGAATGTCTTCGACCACAAATTGCTCCACACTGTGTATTCCACGCCGTTCTCCCCGGTAATCACTGCTAAATTCCGCTGCGGCTTCCCGCAACTGTTTTTGCGCGATTTCTGGGTCAAAATCTGGTACCCCTGGCACCAGCACCGGAGGTTCCTTACCGCCTCTAATAATGTATTCAAGCTGCTGGGCCTGGCGTTTCTTTGACACGGCCGCCTTCTCGGCTTTCTGCGCCTGCTCACTCTTCGCATAATGCGCCTTATCGGCATCACGGTTAGGGGCAGCAAGAAAAAACGGCGTACTGAGTAGCGTACCGCCGGCGTAACGGTTGATGCGCCAAGCCGTCAGCCAGGCCATCTGGATTTCCATCGCCTGCTCCAGCGCAACCGATGATCGTACTGGCGCAAAGCAGGCAGCCTCTTCAGCGGACAGCAGTTGTTCGGGCATATCAAGCTCCAAAGTGACTTTGCGCCAAGCGTTGAAGCGGTTGACTAGTTCAGGTGCAATTGCAAATTCGTCACCAACATCAGGTGACATAGAACGCCAAGTATCACTGATTAAATCTACAGGCAAGACATCTTCAGGTACTTTCAAAGGTGCACCAGAATCAAACGCCGCGGCATACATTTCATGCAAGGCAATCTGTGATAACAAAAAGCTATCCCCTTTTCCTATCGCCTTACCCTGGTCTCCCGGGGGATAACCGCCCCCCAAATCAGAATGTACACCGGGATAAATCACCTCGGTGCTGCCGGTCGGGTAGGTCCCGTCGGAACGACGAATCGAATCCATCGGGAAACTCAGCCGTTGCTCATGGGTCGAGACCAGATGCACACAGCGTTTCACCAACCCGCCATAAGTTTCCTCCGCCGGCAGTTCCTGCGTGCCATCTGCCCAGGCCATATGGCCTTCAACAACAGGAACCATATGGCTCATCCCGACCGACGCCACCGTGTCAAACAATCCAAGAAACTCCACACTGATCGGCAGGTTACAATCCGGGTCAGTTTCGTTTCTCGCTTGCAAACACTGCGACGGCTTCTGATTTTCCCCTTCGGGGAGCGGCAACAGTTCAGCTAGCCAGTTAACAAACGTCCGCGCCTCCGCTGCTCCACGGGAAAAACCATACACATACAACTTCATCCCCAGCAATTTAGATTTACCCCGTCCCGGCTGGCTACGGGCTATTTTTAGCTCACGTTTTAAACGGGCAAACTGCTGATAAAACTCGCCATAACGGTTATGCGCGCCCCCCAAGCCCAGCGTGTGCCATGTCGTCGCCATCGCCTCAAGGGATTTTTGACTTTCACTGTTGGTCATCTGTTTTTGTGTCAGGCTAAAACCAAGGACATCAATCAGCCGCAGCAACGCCCAGTTGATCCGGTCCTCACCCCGGTCAGCAAAAGCCAGTCCCCACGTGCTGTAATCCAGATCATTAATCTCCGGGAAAGGGGTCCCGACACCGGGAATATAATATTTAAAGTACTTGCCGCCAGTGCTGTTAATATCATCCAGCAATGGCTTACCTGCCGCACCACCGGCATAACCGGCCCCAATTGTCGCCTGAAACAGCCGAACAATATTAGTTGGATGATGAGGAACCGCCTGATAAAGGTCGTTATACAAATTATTGCCGGTGCCATCAAAAAACAGGCTGACATGTAATGTCTTACAACAAGGTGGTACCACCCGGCGCTCTGCCGCCAGACACAATTCCTGATAGTAGGCTCTTTCCTGACTGGTCTGCTGGCGACAATTTTTCCCGACCAGAGAGTGCTGGGTAGGCAGCCGACCATCAATGGGGAAAGGGGCGGGTAACCAGACTGTATCTTTATGCTTTATTTCGGACATACTTTCGGCTCCTTCATTTCTAAAGGTTCTTTTATCGGGTAGTTCGGGCTACCGTAGGCGTCACAAGAGGTCGTGACTTTAATCTGATCACAAGGCAAGAAGTGCACCGTAATCCCGCAGGTATCTCCCCCATTCTGATAATAGGGTACCGGCACTACCCGGCTATGCTGACGTTTTTGAGCATTGATTTTTTCCCTCCACACCAAATATTCGTCCCATTTGCCGAAACCGGGAAACCCTTTCATAGTTCCTACTCCGGTTTCCCAATCCACCTTGACCGTCATCCCCGGTTTCCATTTCGCTGGCACGCTATAGCAACAGCCCCCACCCCCACCCTGATACGGCCCGATACTATCGATACCCGGAGTATCATCCACACTGAACCGATTAATCGCCCACTGGGTATGGTTAATCGCGATAATCACGCCAGCCTGCGCCGGAAACTGGCTACACGCCGCCAGTAACAGGCATAAAACCGACCACTTAAACCGGTGTTTTTTCATCTTTCGCTCCTTCAATAAGGAATAATTTGGCTTTAAAAGACCTGTCTGCTTTATTTCGGACATACTTTCGGCTCCTTCATTTCTAAAGGTTCTTTTATCGGGTAGTTCGGACTACCGTAGGCGTCACAAGAGGTCGTGACTTTTATCTGATCACAAGGCAAAAAGTGCACCGTAATCCCGCAGGTATCACCGCCATTCTGATAATAGGGCACTGGCACTACCTGGCTATGCCGGCGTTTTTGAGCATCGATTTTATTTTTCCATGCATAATATTTTTCTCTATCCGCAAAACCAGGAAAACCATCCATTTCTCCCACTCCTGTCTCCCAATCCACCTTGACCGTCATCCCCGGTTTCCATTTCGCTGGCACGCTATAGCAACAGCCCCCACCCCCACCCTGATACGGCCCGATACTATCGATACCCGGAGTATCATCCACACTGAACCGATTAATCGCCCACTGGGTATGGTTAATCGCGATAATCACGCCAGCCTGCGCCGGAAACTGGCTACACGCCGCCAGTAACAGGCATAAAACCGACCACTTAAACCGGTGTTTTTTCATCTTTCGCTCCTTCAATAAGGAATAATTTGGCTTTAAAAGACCTGTCTGCTTTATTTCGGACATACTTTCGGCTCCTTCATTTCTAAAGGTTCTTTTATCGGGTAGTTCGGACTACCGTAGGCGTCACAAGAGGTCGTGACTTTTATCTGATCACAAGGCAAGAAGTGCACCGTAATCCCGCAGGTATCTCCCCCATTCTGATAATAGGGTACCGGCACTACCTGGCTATGTTGGCGTTTCTGGGCATTGATTTTTTCCCTCCAAGCCAAATATTCATCCCATTTGCCGAAACCGGGAAACCCTTCCGTAGTTCCCACTCCAGTTTCCCAATCCACCCGGACCGTCATCCCCGGTTTCCATTTCGCTGGCACGCTATAGCAACAGCCCCCACCCCCACCCTGATACGGTCCGATACTATCGATACCGGGATTACCATCCACACTGAACCGATTAATCGCCCACTGGGTATGGTTAATCGCGATAATCACGCCAGCCTGCGCCGGAAACTGGCTACACGCCGCCAGTAACAGGCATAAAACCGACCACTTAAACCGGTGTTTTTTCATCTTTCGCTCCTTCAATAAGGAATAATTTGGCTTTGAGAGAGCTGTCTGTTTTATTTCGGACATCATTTTCAACGGTTCTTTAATTAGTCTGGCGAGACTATCCCGCCCAGTTTTGCGTTTAACAGGCGCGGCAATAACGCCGCGCCTGTTGAGTTAAATGGCTGCTATCCCTCCAACATAGCAGCCAGTCAGGGCATTACGCCTGATTACGCTCATTCCATGCATCCGAGTGAATGATGTTGCCGTCTTTGTACGTCCAGGTGATTTTTTCGTAGCGGAACTCAATTTGTTCCAGATGGTTGTGTTTCTCTTTGGCAGGATCTTTGATGTCATGCATCAGCGGTGCCACTTTCACCACCTTCACGTTGTCCAGTCGGGTGTTGAAATATTCTTTCTCCTGACCCGCATCATCAATTTTGTACCACTTGATTTCCGCGGATTTCAGGGTTTGGCCAGAAGTGACCGCTTTATACAAATAAGGGGTTGAAGCATCGACTTCTTTCGTGAACACTAGCGGGGCGTGCACGCGGGTTCCGGTCAGCTTGCCAGTATTGTTGTCCGTCGGAATATGCAATGCATGTTCCAACGCCACAATTTCGATGCTGCCTTCACGGTTCTGTACATCGACAGAACCTTTGATGTCCGCACCACCGTCATCTTTCAACCACAAATAAGCGGGGATAGCCATAATATTACTCCTGTTTTTGAGTGTGTGATGTCGCCTGCACCGGCGACGTTGTTGTTGATAAAAGGCCCGGCACTTGTTGCAGCCGCTGGCAGGCGGCTGCGTTGGGTACCAGACGGATTTCAACTCTGCGGTTGGCTGCTCGTCCCGCAGCCGTTGAATTGGTGGCGACTGGCCGCGTTGCACCTTCTCCCTGTACAGCAAAGCAAGCGAGCGGAATATCGCTGGTTTGTAGTAACCAGTCGCGTACCGCTTCTGCCCGCGCCAGTGACAGTGCCCGGTTTTTCGCGGCATCGCCGGTAGAATCGGTATAGCCAGTGATCGCTATTAACCAACCTGGCTTAGCGCGAATGTTTATTAGCGCGTTAACTAATACTTTGGTCGAGCCAACTTTCAGTTTCGCCTGACCAACATCAAACAGCGCCAAACTGTTCAGGCTGATGGTCTGCGGGACGGCTGTCGTTACTGGCTTTTTCTCCGACGGTTCAGCGACATCACTGGCAATAGCCGCCTGCAACCTCGGACGTAACCGTTCGCCCTGATACAATCCCAGTCCCAGACGCCACGGCACCCCATCGCGGTAATATGCCTCAAGCAATTTGTCATCCGCCCGCAGTACCGCAACCGCCTGTGCTCGGTGGCCCTTTTCCGTGATAGCAAGAGATTGATAATGCAACAGATCCCCCTCCACCTGACGCAATAACTGTCGGTTATGCCAAGCTGAACAGCTCAGCGCGGTAATCCCGGCCAGCAAAAAGAGTCCTAATGCCATGCACTGCGCCCGCTGTACCGGTGTCAACCCTGTCCCTGTTGGCAACAGGCGCAGTGCCCAGTCCGGGAAAGGCAGTACCGAGATAGCTTTCGTCGTATCTGACCGGCTGGACGGGTTGCCCGCCCCTTTTAGTGCCGTTCTGCTTTGCCACCATTGTTGCCAGACATGGTCGGTTAACCGATGAGGTAACACCGGCACAAATGTCAGCATCATGGCCTGTGGCGGACAAGGTGGCAGACCATCCTCTGGGGTCACACAAGCCGGCAGTATGTATTCTTTCATCCAGTCAGCCCAACCGGTCAGTTCGACCCCGCGCTGAAAACGCGCCATCTGTTCTGTTAACGTGCCTTGTCTCAGCCAGTTCGCTAACGACTGAAAAGCGGTTTTCTCCTGCCAGACCGTAACGTTGGACTGTCCCGCCAGCCACTCAAACCACGTTGGATCAGGTTGCTGCAAGGCATCAGCTAAATAACCGGTCAACAGTAAAGGAAGCGGGATGCCATGCCGCTGGCGCACCTGAGAAAGCTGCCAACGCAGTTCCCGTACCCGACCGGCCAACATTGCCGCATCGCGGTATTGCTGCGGATTGAACACTGCCATCACGCTCAACTGCCCACCCCAGGATGGCCGGGCAGCCAGCAAAGTTTCTACTCCATCAGACAGCGACATTCCAGATGGCAAGCACAACCAGCAGCCCTGTGGCGTCTGACGTAGCCACTCCTCACCAAATAGGCCGTCTAGAATGTCACTGCATACCAGCACCACCGGTTGACGGTCACTTTCTGGTGGCAGCAATGTTGACAGATCATCATGCTGTTGCCGCCGCCGGGATCGTTCGGTATAAATTCCCCCAGTCAGGGTGATAAGCACGATGATGACCACCCCCATCCACTGACCTGTGGGTGATAAGGGCAGCCAGATCAAGCAAAGCAACAGCGCTAGTCCCGCCCCCCATGCCCACAGACCCCGTTGCAGCAAGAGACTCATCGTATCGCCTCCGGTAACAGCGTTGCCAGATACTGGCTTAGCCCCCACCAGACACCGGTCAGCACTACCGCCGTCACAACCATCCGACGAGCAACGGCATACCGCCAATCACCAGACCGAGACGCACAATCCAGTAGGGGCGAAGACTGAACAGACCCGAAAGGGATAACCTGCTCATTTAAGCGAGTTATCAATTGTTCCCGAACCTGAGGGGTATCTTCCCGACCATCGCCTTCGAACCCCAACATCAACACCCGATGAAAACAGGTCAGCACCGTCTTATCAGGAGCCGGTTCATGCAAAACGGTGCGTATCCGCTCATACAATTGGTTGCCCGCCTCCGCAGTATCAAAGAAATAAGCCTGTAACGAGGCAGCACGCCAGGCCGTATACCCCGCATCCTTCGCCCGTTTTAGGATGGTTTCATCCAGCAGGGCACACTGGGCATAACTGATATGCTCAATTGCGGACTCGCTGACGTCCGCATCACGCAGTTCCTGCCGAACCCGTTCTATCTCGCCGGTACAGTGTTGCCATACCGTGTCCCCCTGCTTTACCGGTACGTCCTGACACAAGGCTGTTACCAGCAGGTAGCTGTTTTGCAACAAGGCATCAATATCCGGTTGCCGTTTTTTTTGAGTCGATAAATGTGATGAATTCATGTCCGCAGTACCGCAAACAGTTCAAGTTGAATCTCACCCAAGATACTGGGCACGTAAAAGGCGCAGGTTCCTGCCGCCAGCATCGCTTTAGCCGCCGGATGGCTCAGATCGAAAGCAAAATATTGGTTTTCCAGCCGCAACGGAACCGCCGCCGGCACATGGCTTAATGCCACCAGCGGGATTCCGGTCAGTGCCCGGTTAATCATCCGATCAACATCATCCGGCGCACCGGCTTTACACAATAGAGGAAACCGAGTTTGCAATTGATGGGCTGGCATTGATGAGCGGACCGAAAGATAAAAATCTGCCGCTTCGCACAAGCGAGCATCATGCAAGGTTCCCAGCCATTGCTGTTCTCCCTGTTTTCTCAGCTCAATCGCCACCATGCGCGATGGCAAGCTGGTTTCCAGCAATTGGCTCAGCAAGTCAAACAACGGGGGAAACACTACGGTCAGGTTATCGTGCTGATAACGAGGGATCACTCCAGCATCATGGTCCAGCGAAAAGGTCAACAGACTGCCAACCAATTTGACCATTTCACGGTAGAACAGCTCCGGATGCACATCCGCGTGGAGCAGAAAATCACTCAGCACCGGTTCATAACTGTTCAGCGCATTGAGCAACCAAAATAATGAGACATCCGCCACGGCAAAATCCGCCATCCGTTCGTTACTCTCACGGCGCATTCCCATCAAGCGAGCCTGTTTGGCCCTTAGCTGGGTCAGCAACCGATCAAGCCGATTTATCAGTTCGGCATTCGCCCCGACACGCAGTAATGGCGGCACAAACTGCGTATCAAAGGCCCAGTTACCCTGAGCGTCACGCAACAGACGAGCGACCGGGCAGGTGAGATATTGTCCATTTTCCATGCTGTCAAAACGTAGCGACAGGGCATAACGAGCCGCTGCCATCGATTCACTACAGTCACCGAATTCATCCTGTACCGACACCCATTCCTGCCGGTAACGTACCGGACGGTCAGCCTGTTCATCTGGCTTAAGACAATTGCCTCCATTAGCATAAGTGTGCGGCAGTGCCAACAACACGGTAACCTGTTGCGTATCAGCTGGCAGGACCGCCGCCAATGTTAGTACCGGCGGTAACCTGTCAGCCTGATCGGTATCAATCAACGATCCATCAGCAAAACGTACACACAGGTGATCGGCCTTCAGCTGTCCCAGCGACAGAGCATCTTTATCAAACCCAGCCGTTTGCACACCCCAAGGATGCACCCACCCCAGACGGGCAATACGATCGTTAGTGTAAGCTTCCCAACGGGCCTGCTGCTGAAACTGTTGTGGCGACAAAATGGTCCCCGTCACCCAGAGCGGACGATCAATTTTCATGCGGTTCCTCCTTTAGCCTTTCGCTTTTGGCATCTGAGAAACCAGCGACAGATTGACGTCAAGCCCTTCTACTTGGAAGTGCGGTACCGTATATAACTTGACCCGGAAAAATCCCGGATTGTCGTCAATATCCTCAACGATTACCCGTGCTTCACGCAGTGGATGGGATGCCTGCAAATCGTCAGACGGATCGGTCATCTCTGTCACCAACGTGTTGATCCAATTGTTCAGTTCAACTTCCAGCAAACGTCGATCCTTAGTGGTGCCAATGTTCTCCCGCTGGATCAACTTTAGATAATGGGCAATGCGAGACAACAGGAAGATATACGGCAGACGCGCATTGATGCGGCTGTTAGCCGTCGCTTCATTGGTGTCATATAATGCCGGTTTTTGCGTTGAGTTAGCTGAGAAGAAGCAGGCGTAATCGCGGTTTTTATAGTAAGAGAGTGGAATAAAACCCAAATTGGCAAATTCAAACTCACGGGTTTCCGGGATCATCACTTCTGAAGGAATTTTAACCTGACTACCGGTCCCTAAATCGTAAAGGTGGATTGGCAAATCAGGGACCGCCCCACCCGCCTGTGGCCCACGGATTTGCACACACCAACCGTTTCCGACAAAGCTTTTCACCATGTTAGCGGCAAAGGCAAAAGCGGCATTGGTCCACAAATATTTATTGTGGTCCGGCCCTTTAACGTGTTCGATGTAATTAAAGGTTCTTACCGGTACCGTATCCGGGCCGTAGGGCAGACGCCCCAATACCCTCGGTAATGTCAAGCCGATATAACGGGCATCGTCGCTGTCACGGAAGGATTTCCATTTGATATATTCAGCGCGGTCAAAGTAGCTACCAATGTCTTTAATGGACGCGACCTCTTCCATAGTTTCCTTGCCGAAAAAGGCCGGGCCAGCAGAAGCGATAAAGGGCATATGCGCCGCTGCCGCCACTTTAGCAATATTGCGCAACAGAGCAATATCTTGCGATCCGGCATCAAATTCATAGTTGGCAATCACCGATCCGATAGGTTCACCGCCCGGGGTATCGTATTCCTCAATGTAGGTATGGCAATAGAAACCACTTTGAACAATTTCCGGCGCATCATCAAAATCTTGCCGCAAATCGTCCTTAGTCACATCCAGCACTTCAATTTTGACGTTCTGACGGAAATCCGTCCGGTCAACCAGAAATTTCAGGCCCCGCCAAGCCGCTTCCACCTGTTGGAATGCCGGATGATGCATGACAACATCCAGTTGACGACTAATTTGACTATCCAGTGCATCGATATGCTGATCCAGCAACGTTTTATCCAGCCGCTTAACTTTTTGCGCTGACTCTTTCAACAGTGTGAGAAAAACGCTGACCGCCGCGGTGACCCGCTCATCCGCCGTCACATCGGCCAGTGCATCGTTATTCTGAAAACGGTCGATATCACTCAGTCGTTCAACTGGCTGTAAATGGATTTTTTCAAATAAAGATTGATAAATGCCACCTTGACCGTGGGTCGTCGTCGCCACAGCAGATGTCATCTGTTCTTGTACCGCCATTAATTTATCCTTAACTTAAATTTCGGAAAAATGAGATGATTAAAAAAATAGTGTGATAATCAGTCTTCCTGCGGCGCCAATGCCGCCAGTTCCGCTCGCAGTTCATCGCTCAGCTGGTCATCTTGGAGAATATGCTCCAGCTCGCGGCGAAACGTGGCATTGTCGAGCAGGTTGGATTTCAGGTCGCGCAATAGATTGCGCATAGCAAGCAGCGCCCGCAGGTGCGGAATTTGGCGAGCTACCTGCTCAGGTTCAAAGTCTTTTATTTGCCGGAAAGCCAGCGCGATATTCGCCTCACTTCCGTCACCAGCCAGGGTATTTTCAACCGTCAGGTTAAGAGCTGGACTGAATTCAGCCAGTACGCTGTCAAAATTGTTTTTGTTAATAGAAACCTTTTCCCTTTCCGAAAGAGGACGTTGTTCCTGTCCGTTGCTGTAATCGCCCATCACCAATAATTTCAGGGGCAATTCCACTTTTTTCTGTGCACCGCCCGTATGCAAATCTAATTTGATATTAATACGCGCTTTGGGGATCTCATTTTGAAAACTTTGTGCCACAAGCCACTCCTCAATAATAAAATGAAATGAAAGACATGATGGACATGCCATAACAGATTTCAGAAATAGAAAACCGGATTCAGATATTTCAAGACAGGTCGTCAACCAAGAAGTAAAAAATAAGAGAACACCGACATTGCTCACTGGGATAAATAAAAGCATTAACCCAACAAGCTATTTCTTGCATAAGGCAATTCTGTGAACAGACTTAAATTAAATCAAGCTAATTTTTATCAAAAAGCACTTTTTGTTTAAAACCAATAATATGTAAATTCCAGTAAAGAAGGTAAAAGAAATATAATTTATAAACTGAACATAAACGAGATTTAATTTGTTTTAATAAAATATTGCCTTTATTTTAATAATGTGAATCAGATTATTTTCTCTATTATAACAAGATGATTTATGGACAACGATAATATAATCACTTGATTTTATGAGTAAATACAGCCAACAAAGCAGAAACTTGAAAGATGAAGGTTATATAAACATTCCATTTTAAACCTGGCAATTTAATAGCAAAATAGGAGTAAAAAAGAATGATTATCAGTTATATTATGCAAGTGAGAATATTATTACGATATCGTCTAAATTTTTTTACTATGAGCGCTACTCTTATTTATTTGCACTTCGATAATCAGACAAATAAGTATGAAAATGTTGTAAATTAACACCACCGCAAAGTGAACTCTCTTTCAATTCAAGGTTGTCACTGTGCAGATTATTTATTTCATAAGCTATAATTAAAAGAGAATAAACGTATTTTAGGAAGTTAATTCGAAGACTATACCCTATGGATTTCAAGATGCAGCGCGACGGCAAATGAACGAATCCCCAGGAGCATAGATAACTATGTGACTGGGGTGAGTGAAAGCAGCCAACAAAGCAGCAACTTGAAGGATGAAGGGTATATATATTTTCAAACTAAATTTGTTGCATTATTGATCAGCCATTAACGAGTTAGTGGTAAAAACATCATGATGATTTCGGTTATCTCTACTCTTTATTCTGCAAGCCAATGGAGCAGTGGTAACACGCCTCAAGCCGGCAAGTGGATGTGTGAAGAAATGATTGACCCGATAAGCCATCAGATCAGCTACGCGTTTTCCTGGGTTAGTGAGCAAACGGGAAAAATCGTGACCTGGACTGAGAATGAGATAAAAGCCCAGTGGCAGACCGTACAACAGGGTTCAGATCTCACCCTGGAAGAGCTAAAAAACATCAGCTGGAGGCAAATATTGAAAAAAGTCAGCGAGGAAATGCTGGAAGTAGTTTTGATTATTGCCGAAGTCACCGTTGTTATCCTGGTCACCGTTGCCGTCGCTGCCGCGCTGATTGCGTTGATAGAAATTTTAACTGCCGCCGCCGCAGTCAGCGCCACCGCGTTAGCCGCCGTCCTGGCAATATTGGCGAATGCAACATTCACCTCCGCTTCATAATTAACGGAGAAAATCATGGAAACTTCAGATTACTTTGCCCAACTGAGATCACAACTGACCACTTTTCTTTTTCTCAATGCCGATGGACTGACTGTTTCCCGTCTGGATCTCTCAATTACCCTGTTTTTTAAACAGGGCTACACTCAGGAGAAAAAACAACGCATTCTGACCTGTTATCGCCATTTTCGCGAAGAATTTTGCTAAAAAACCGAGCTTGAATTTACGGGATTGTGATATCACTATTTTTAAACGAAGCTGAGGTTACATTACAAAATAGTGATGTAATAACATAGAAATTTAAATAATTAATTCAACAAGATAAAAGATGGGCGGATTTTCCCTGTGCAGAAAGTAACTTTACAGCCTTCTTATCGAAAGAGACGAAAATTTCTCCTCCGAGCCAACTACCATCATATGCAATTACTCCATCTGCAAAGTCACCGCCACAATCAAGGACCATAAGGCCCGCTTCAACAGCAGGTCGATTAAGAACAACGTTCTCTATGTTCAGTAAGGCTCGGATCGCAGCAGAAAGATCCTCGCGTGAGGTTTGGTATTGACGGTCCAAAACCCAAACAAACTCACACAAGGATTGCAAACTCACGGCTACGATCTCTGCATTGCACAACAGTTCAACAGCAGCACTAGCCTGCTCTACATCATCGGCCACATAAGCCCGAAGCAGCACATTCGTATCTGCCGTAATCTTCATTCCTTACCGCTCCCTGCTACCTTACCCGCATCTGCTATTGCATCATTAATTTCTTCAATGGTAAGAATCCGACCATTCGTCTTCCCTTTCAAGAATCCGTGAAGACTCCGAAATGAACCTTTCGGGCGAGTGGCCTTTAATTCCACCCGTCCATCGGGCAATAAATCCAGCTCTATTTTTTCGCCTGGCCCAATCCCTAGATGCTGGAGCACGTCCTTCCTAAACGTGACCTGCCCCCGCGCCGTTACAGTAAGTGTTGCCATAGTCTGCTCCTCATAATAGGTAGATACACTAGAAAAGTAATGCAATAATTCATTACTGTCAATCCACGATCCTTTATTCAGTCAAGTTCACTACTAGAATACAGGGCGTTGGAGTTATATAAATTGTTTATACCCGTTATCTTTCAAGTTGCCTCTTTGTTGGCTGCACTCACTCACCCCGGTCACAGAGTTCTCTATGCTCCCGGGGATTCGCTCCCTGGCCGTCGCGATGCATCTTGAAATCTATTGGGTTTATAACTGGAAACAGCCAGAGAATGTGCTAGATCTCGGTATCGAAAAAAGGCTTCTTTGTACAATAAATGCCAAAATCAGCACCGAAGGGATCAATATTTCCAAACCTAATTAAAGCGATAACATAAGGCTATCTTAGTCTTTTACTTGCCAGTTCATACGCTTCATTCCGTTCGCGTTTACCCACTGCGACAACAGCAATAATCAACACATCATCTATGACCTCATAAACCAAGCGAAAACCAGAAGCGCGTAATTTTATTTTATAGCAATTCGGCATGCCGCGAAGTTTAGCTGATGGAATATGAGGCTCAACACAACACTTCTTTAACTTTTTAGCAAATTGTTGCTGGATTGATTTATCAAGCCGGTTCCACTCCTTAAATGCATCTTCCCTGAATTTCACGTTATAGGTCATAGATAATGATCCAAATCTACATCGACCAATACCTGTTCTCTACGCTCATTTACGAGTCGAACAAGTTCTTGATCGTCCAAAGCATCAAGTATCTGTTCGTAAAGTTCTGCAGGAATGCAATAAAATGCTGGCTGGTTACGATTCAGGATCGCAACTGGGTATCCAGCCCCAGAGTTAACGGTTGCCATCGGGTTCTTTTTAAGTTCACTAATGCTTGCACTAGTATCTGACAAAATTATGTTAGCCATATAAACACTCCAAAAGACTTGTTAATAGGTCTTAAACTAGCTCTTTTTGTTGAAAAAAACAACAACAAAGACCATTTAACCGCTCTTTTTAATGAGTACAGAACGATGATCCAAAATCAGCACCGAAGTCATCAACATTCGGTGCTGTTTATTCAGAATTCAGAATAAAGTGTTCGGCTGCTATAAGAATCTTTCACCGAACAACTTTACCATCAGCAGATAACGATCAATATCGCACCCTGTTCCGGCAATATCACTGACATTACAACGCTTCTGCCTCACAATTTATTGCCAACGCCCTGCTTAAGGTTTTAGCCAAAATCGTTTTATTTTCACTATCTTCCATCAAACTAAAATGGTCACCCGGTACAGAAGTGAGTTGTAGCGAAGAATCGGGCACTATTTGTTCCCAACCTAACGATGGCTCGATATTTAAGGACTGTAGTGCAACATCAGTAACGAAAGGTATCTGTGGATAAGATTCCATTGCATAGAATTGATGTAGCTTTATCGCTAATGCTTGTGGTTCATAATCTTTGACCATTTGTACATAATTTCCCATCTGTTCCCACCGTTTTGCAATTAAGTCAGGACGCAGATTTGACGGATACAATTCCAGTTCCTGCGCGGCTGCAATAAATTGCACCAAGTCCAGTTCATCCATTTTCTGGTGCAACGCCTCAATCTTCTGGGGATGTTCATCCACTGATTGCCTTGCCAATTCCGCAAGGAATTGAAGTTTCGGTTGAACAACACGCGTCTTGAAGCGGTGAGGCGCTGGCGTGTCAATCAAACCTAAGAAATTCACCGTTTCACCCGCATTCAGAAGCTGCTGAGCAATGGCATAAGCTAATACGCCACCAGAAGAGTAACCATATATTCGGTACGGCCCTTGCTGTTGAACCGCCTTCATAAAGGTGATCATTCTGGTAGCTAGTGCCTCAATAGTCGATGCTGGTTCTTCATTAATCGACGGCCAAGGTAACGCATAAATCGGGTAATCCGACTGTATATGCTGAGCCAGTCCGAAAACATAGGAATAATCATCCATCCCGCTAGGAACAAAGAATAGCGGCGGTTGAGTTCCGTCAGGTCGCACCGGTATCGCACTTCGTTGCGATGGAGATAGCGATTCTGATGTGATTTCTGCTACCAGTTCAGCCAACACAGGGAATTGGAACAGATTATTCAATGTGCAAATCAAACCTCGCTCCGCAGCAAGGTTTATCATCCGCATAGCAAGCAGCGAATGTCCACCCAGCGTAAAGAAATTGTCGTATCGGCCTATCTGCTTAACCCCCAGTAACTTACTCCAGACATCTGCCAGCACGATTTCAACTTCACCTCGCGGCGCTTCATAGATTTGACGAGCAAAAGCAGTCTGATCAGGCACGGGTAACGCCCGGCGATCCAACTTGCCGTTAGGTGTTAAAGGGAATGCATCCAGACGCACAAAAGCTGTCGGCACCATGTAGTCAGGCAACAGCGTTCTCAGGTGACTATGTAAATGGGTTGCCAATCCGTTATCTGCTTCTGCCACCACATAAGCAACCAGCCGTTTGTCCTGTCCATCACCCTGAGCCAAAACAATAGCCTCACGCACCGCAGGATATTCAGTCAACCGGGCTTCGATTTCACCCGGTTCAATCCGGAAACCGCGAATTTTCACTTGCTGATCGTTACGGCCCACAAACACCAGATTGCCATCCGGTAAGTAACGTGCCAAATCGCCAGTTCGGTACATGCGGGCATCCGGTATGTCACTAAACGGATCAGTCAGGAAACGTTCCGCAGTCAAGTCAGAGCGATTGAGATAACCACGCGCCACACCGATACCACCGAGATACAATTCCCCCACCGCTCCCAGCGGTACTGGCTGGCCGTAAGTGTCCAACAAATAAACACAGGTGTTGGCTGTTGGGCGTCCAATCGGGATTAATGCCTCGGTATAATCAGACGGGCAACGCCAGGTAGTGGCGCACACGGTAATTTCTGTCGGACCATAAGCATTGAACAAGGTTGCTCGACTACGCAGCGCCTGAAGCAGCGCTGTACCCGGTGCTTCACCACCTAATATCAAGGTCGGTTTGATAGTTATCTCCGGTAAATCAGCACCATCCCGCAGCAGAGCCGGTGTCAGACAAGCGTGAGTCACCGCCTGTTGCTCCAGATAATGCCAGAGACGGAGTGGGTCCTGACGAACGGTATCGGCAGGAATGTCCAGCGTGGCACCACCGCACAACGCCATCATGATTTCCCAGACGCTGGCATCGAAACCAAATGAGGCAAACTGCAACATCCGACTATTGGCACGAATACCAAATTGGGTGATTTTATCCCGGATGAGGTTAACCAACCCGCGATGTTCAACCATCACCCCTTTTGGTGTGCCCGTCGAGCCAGAAGTGTAAATCACATAGGCCAGATGCCGCGAGGTTAGCGTAGGGACTTGCGGGTTGTTGTCTGGCTGGTCAGGCAGAGTATTCGGATCAAGTACAGTGAGTTCTGCAAGCGCTTGTTCGCCCAATGCAACACGTCCAATATTATCCGCCAGTACCACTGACGGGGCCGCATCATTCAGCATATAAGCCAGACGATCGCCCGGATAAGTTGGGTCTAACGGCACATAGGCTCCACCAGCCTTTAGCACCGCAAGCAATCCTACCACTCTTGCTGATGAACGGGTCACACAAATTGCCACCCGCTGATCCGGTGTTATCCCCAATGCGATTAATTGATAGGCCAATCGGTTAGCACAGGCATTCAATTGCGCATAGCTGAGGGTTTGTTCTTCATACACCAGCGCCGTCGCATCCGGTTTTTTCTCCGCCTGCTGTTCAAACAGTTGATGAATACATAATTGGTCAGGACACGTGATTTCCGTCGCATTCCAAGTTTTCAGCAACAAATTCCTCTCTGCTACTGGCAAAATTTCCAGCGCCCTAACTGGCGTTTCCGGGGCTTGTTCAAGTGCCGCCACCAAACTTTCCAGCGCCTGTTGCATATAGCCGCACACACGTTCCGCATCAAATGGCTGGGCAATTTGAGCTGTCAGTCCCAACGATTCACCAAAATCTTCTACTGACAGGGTAAACGGGTAGTTGGTCCGCTCCTTCGCACCAAGGAATTCAACACCATTCATAATTTCATTCGAAGCCGCCAGCAATGCATTATGCCGATAGTTCAACAGGGTGCTAAAAAGTGGGGTTCCACCTTGTACACCACTGCAACGCTGGGCCAGTGCCAGTGATGCATGTTCATGCTCCAATAATCCAGCCAACCGACTATGAGCGGCCTGTACACTATCTCGAACCGAAGTATCATTTATGTTCAATCGTAGCGGTAGGGTATTGATAAACAGTCCCATGCCGCTATCAGCCCCTTCACCTGCCGCCATGCGCCCAAACAGCACGGTGCCGAACACCACCTGTTCCTGTCCGCTGGTACGCGATAATACTTGTGCCCAAGCCAGATGACATAAAGCCGCCAGACTGACGCCAAGACGCCGGGCCTGACCACGTAAGCGGCCATTCAGCTCAGCTGTCAGCATCCGGTGTGATTCGGTTATCTGCGAACCATCATGACGTACCTCCGTCAATCCGAATGGCAGCGTGGGTTCGTCCACCCCAGCCAACATGTCGGTAAAGAAGCGAGTGTGTTCTTCCTGACTCATCCCCAACCGGGCCTGAGCCACCAGATTGCGGAAAGGTGCCGGAGCCGGCAGGTTATTCTCCTGCCCAGCGAGATACACCCGAACTTCGCTGTCCATCACATCCAGCGCTGTATGGTCACCAATCAGGTGGTGCATCAGTTGCAATACAATCCAGCGGCCATCAGTCTCTTGCGCTACCACAAAGCGTAAAAGCGGAGCCTGACTTAAATCAATACGATACTGACGTGGATCAAAAAGTTGGGCTAACTGATCGCTGATCGGCCCATCAGTCGGATTCAACGCCAGTTCAGTCACTTGCAATTGAGCCTGACGATAGACCACTTGAGCCGGAACAGAGATTCCTTCCCAAATAAAGGCCGTGCGCAGGATATCATGGCGATCAACCACCTTTTGAACCGCAATCAGGTAACGATCCAACAAAGCGCGGTCAGCAAAGGCCATTTGCCCCGCCAACAGATACGGGTCACCCTCATTTGCTAGTAAATGGTGGAACAAAATGCCGTCCTGTAACGGCGACAAGGCATAGATATCCTGAATATTGGTGATCCCGCCCGGCACTTGCTCGACAATGTGATCAATTTCTGACTGGGTGAGATCAATCAGCGGTAATATCTCCGGCGTCAACGCTGTCGTGGCCGACGTAATAACATTAGCAGGAACGACCTTAGCCTGATTCCGCTTCAAGGTTTGAGCCAGTTCAGATAACACCGGAAATTGAAACAGATCACGCACTGCCAGCGACAATCCAACGTTACGCAGACGTTCAACCATCCGCACCGCGAGTAATGAATGACCGCCCAGAGCAAAGAAGCTGTCGTGCCGGCTGATCTGCTCAATCCCCAATAATTCACGCCAAATAGTCGCCAGTGTCGTTTCGGTCTCCCCTTGCGGCGCGGCATAAATCTGACGGGCAAAATCATTATGATCAGGCTCCGGCAATGCCCGGCGATCCAGCTTGCCGTTAGGCGTTAGCGGGAATGCATCCAAGCGTACAAAGGCTGCGGGTACCATGTAATCAGGTAAAACTATGCTTAAGTGAGTACGCAAGCGGTTAACTAACTCGTCATTCTCTGTTGCTACTACATAGGCAACCAGACGTTTTTCTTGTCCATCCCCGAATGCCAATACCAGCGCTTCGCATACTGCTGGATGTTCTGTCAGACGGGCTTCAATTTCACCCGGTTCAATCCGGAAACCACGGATTTTAATCTGCTGATCATTACGACCAACAAACACCAGATTGCCGTCCGGCAGATAGCGAACCAAATCCCCGGTTCGGTACATCCGTGCATCAGCTGCATCACTAAATGGATCAGTCAGGAAACGTTCATCAGTTAGTTCAGGACGATTGAGATAACCACGCGCCACACCCACACCACCAATGTACAATTCACCTACTGCTCCCAGTGGTACCGGTTGGCCATAGTCATCCAACAGATAAACACGCGTATTGGCTGTCGGACGCCCAATCGGAATAGCCCCTTCTATATAGTTTGCAGGACAGCGCCAGGCAGTGGCACAAACGGTTATCTCGGTCGGACCATAGGCATTGAACAACGTTGCCCGACCACACAGCGCCTGAAGCAGCGTCACGCTGGGCGCTTCGCCACCCAGTATCAATGTTGGTTTTATCGTCATCACTGGCAAATCAGCCCCATCCCGGAGCAGAGCCGGTGTCAGGCAAGCGTGGGTCACTGTCTGTTCTTCCAGATAACGCCAGAGATTACTCGGATCTTGACGCACTGCGTCAGCAGGAATAGCCAAACTTGCACCACCCCCTAACACCATCATGATTTCCCAGACACTGGCATCAAAACCAAATGAAGCAAACTGTAACACCCGGCTATTGGGGTGAATATCGAACTGAGCGATTTTATCTTGGATAAGATTGACTAACCCACGATGCTCAACCATTACTCCTTTCGGTGTGCCAGTAGAACCCGAGGTGTAAATCACATAGGCCAGATGACGAGCAGTCAATGCGGATACCTGTGGGTTGCTGTCCAACTGATCAGGTAGCAAATTCGGATCAAGTACCATTAATCCCGAAAGCATCGGGTCATCTAACGCGGTACGTCCAACATGATCCGCCAGCAAAATAACCGGCTCCGCATCGGTCAAAATATGTGACAAACGTTCGCCCGGATAAGCTGGGTCCAACGGCACATAAGCGCCACCCGCTTTCAACACGGCCAATAATCCCACTACGCGCGCCGGAGAGCTGGCTACACAAATCGCCACTCGCTGATCGGGTGATACGCCTAATTCAATAAGCTGATGTGCTAACCGGTTAGCACGTGAGTTCAATTCGGCATAGCTGAGAGTTTGGTTGTCATAGATCAGCGCCGTCGCATCGGGGTTTCTCTCCACTTGCTGCTCAAACAGTTGATGAATGCACAATTGGTCAGGATATGATGCTTCGGTTGCATTCCAAGTTTTCAGCAACAATGTACGTTCAGTTTCAGGCAAGATTTCCAGCGTCTGTACCGGCGTTTCTCCGGCCTGTTCAAGCGCACCCACCAGACTTTCTAACGCCTGTTGCATATAACCGCATATCCGTTCTGGATCAAACGGCTGTACCACCTGAGCCGTTAGCCCCAGATCGGAACCGCCATCCTCTACCGACAAGACAAACGGGTAGTTAGTCCGCTCCTGAGCGCCCAAGAATTCAATTCCGCTCATGATTTCATCTGGCGTCACTGGCTGCGTATTATGCCGATAGTTCAACAGCGCATTGAAAAGCGGTGTACCACTGGCTACTCCGCTGCAACGTTGAGCTAGCGCCAAAGAGGCGTGTTCATGCTCCAACAATCCAGCCAATCGGGTATGTGCGGTGCGGACGCTGTCTCGCACCGGGGTATCATCCATATCCAGCCGCAACGGTAACGTATTGATAAACAATCCCATACCGCTATCAGAACCTTCACCTGCCTGCATACGTCCAAACAATACGGTGCCGAACACCACTTGCGCCTGCCCGCTGGTACGCGACAATACCTGTGCCCAAGCCAAATGACACAAAGCCGCCACACTGACGCCCAAACGCCGAGCCTGATCACGTAAGCGATCATTCAGCCCAGCAGTTAGCATTCGATGCGACTCCACCACTTGGGTACCGTCATGGTGTATTTCCGTCAGCCCGAATGGCAGTGTTGGTTCATCCACTTCAGATAACATGTCGGTAAAGAAACGAGTATGCTCTTCCTGACTGATCCCAAACCGGGCCTGAGCCACCAAATTGCGGAAAGGAACCGGCGCAGGCAAGCTGTCTTGCTGTCCGGTAAGATATGCCTGCACTTCGCTGTTCATCACTTCCAGCGTGGTATGATCACCAATTAAGTGATGCAGCAATTGCAGTAGAATCCAGCGACCATCGGGCTGCTGCGCGACCACAAAACGCAGCAACGGCACCTGACTCAAGTCGATACGATGCCGACGTGGGTCAAAACGTTGGGACAGTTGATCACTGATAAGCCCGTCAGCCGGATCAAGTGTCAACTCAATCACAGATAAAGGGGCCTGACGGCAGACCACTTGAGCCGGAACGGACAATCCCTGCCAAACAAAAGCCGTGCGCAGAATATCATGGCGGTCAACAACCTGCTGAACGGCTGCCAGATAACGGTCCAGCAACTGCCTGTCGGCAAAAGCTTGTTGGGTGATTAGCAGATAAGGGTCGCCCTCGTTTGCCAGCAAATGGTGGAACAAGATGCCATCCTGTAACGGTGATAAGGCATAGATATCCTGAATGTTGGTTATTCCTCCCGGCACCTGCTCAACGATGCGGTCAATTTCAGGCTGAGTCAAATCAATCAACGGTAACATCGCCGGCGTCAGTACAACCGTATCCAGTGTAATGCTGTTGTCAGGCACCCTGATTTCACGATGTTGCTCTAAGGACTGAGCCAGTACACTCAATGTCGGATACTGGAATAGTGCCTGTACTGATACTCCCAGTCCGATACGTCGCAAACGTTCAATCATTCTCACCGCAAGCAACGAGTGACCACCCAAGGCAAAAAAGCTGTCATGCCGGCTGATTTGCTCAACTTCCAGTAATTCGCTCCAGATAGTCGCCAAGGCTGTCTCAATTTCTCCTTGCGGTGCCTGATAAACCTGACGAGCAAGGGCATTCTGATCAGGTACTGGCAGAGCCCGACGATCCAATTTGCCATTCGGCGTCAGCGGGAAGGCATCCAGACGCACAAAGGCTGCTGGCACCATATAGTCAGGCAAAATTGCACTTAGATGTTCACGCAACCTCATTGCCAACCCATCGTCTGCTTCTGCTACTACATAGGCAACTAATCGCTTATCCTGCCCATCACCCAATGCCAATACCAGCGCTTCACTCACCGCTGGGTATTCGGTCAGCCGGGCCTCAATTTCTCCCGGCTCAATGCGGAAACCACGGATTTTAACCTGCTGGTCATTACGGCCCACAAACACTAAATTGCCATCCGGCAAGTAACGGGCCAAATCCCCAGTTCGGTACATCTGTGCACCTGTTTTATTACTGAACGGATCAGTCAGGAAACGTTCAGCCGTTAATTCTGGGCGATTGAGGTAACCACGTGCCACTCCCGCACCACCAATATATAACTCACCGACCGCTCCCAACGGTACCGGCTGACCGTGTTTATCCAACAGGTAGAGTCGTTTATTGGCCGTTGGGCGCCCAATCGGCGTTAACCGCCCCATATAGTCTGGCGGGCAATCCCAGGTGGTAGCACAAACGGTTGTTTCCGTTGGTCCATAAGCATTGAACAGATCAGCTTGGTTACACAATGCTTGAAACAGTGTCAAACCAGGCGCTTCTCCGGCAAATATTATCGTGGGCCTGATGGTTATCGCCGGTAAACCAGTACCATCATGGAACATAGCCGGTGTCAGACAAGCATGCGTCACGGTCTGTTCTTCCAGATAATGCCACAGGCGACCTGGGTCCTGACGGACTGTCTCAGTAGGTATAACCAAGATGGCCCCACTGCTCAACGCCATCATGATTTCCCAGACACTGGCATCGAAACCAAATGAGGCAAATTGCAACATCCGACTGGCCGCATCAACGTTAAATTGCGCGTTCTGAGTCAATGTCAGGTTAACCACACCATGATGTTCAACCATTACCCCTTTCGGCCTGCCGGTAGAGCCAGACGTATAAATCACATACGCCAGATGCCGGGAAGTCAGCTCAGGTACCTGTGGGTTGCTGTCCGGCTGATCTGGCTGGATATTCGGATCAAGCACCGTCAGCGTTGCCATCACCTCTTCCGACAACGCTGTTTGTCCGGCATTATCCGCCAACAAAATAGCCGGGGCTGCATCAGTGAGCATATAAGTCAGACGTTCACCGGGATGAGTTGGGTCCAACGGCACATAAGCGCCTCCCGCTTTCAATACGGCTAACAAACCGACTACCCGGGCAAGTGAGCGTGCCGCACAAATCGCTACCCGATGATCCGGTTTTACTCCGAGTACAATAAGCTGATGAGCCAGCCGATTAGCGCGAGCATTGAGTTCCGCATAGCTCAGCGTCTGATTTTCATATTTCACCGCTATGGCATCTGGGGTTTTCTCTGCTTGTTGTTCAAATAATTGGTGAACACACAACTGTTCAGGATACGGCTCTTCGGTCGCATTCCAGCTTTCCAGCAATAACGTCCGCTCAGTGGATGACAAAATATCAACAGCGGTGACACATTGCTGAGGATTGCTCACCATTGCTCGCAATATGGCCTGCAAATAACCAACCTGTCTTTCAATCGTTTTTGGGTCGAACAACGCAGCAGAATAGGTTAATTCCCCCATCACTTCGCCATCCTTCTCCGCCAATTCCAGTTGCAGATCGAATTCAGAGATACCGTATTCCTGACCCATCGGCGTCACTGACAATCCTGGCAGTTGCCATTCCGCAGTTTCCTCTTCCTGCCAGGTAAACATGACTTGAAACAACGGTGTATGTTCTGTGCTACGTGGCGGTTGTACGATCTCAACAACTTGTTCAAAGGGCAGATCTTGATGATCTTGTGCTGCCAGCGTCGTTTGTCGCACACGTTGGAGCAGCGTTATCATATCCGGCATACCTGATAAATCGATGCGCAACGCCAATGTATTGATAAAGAACCCAATTAGCGACTCAATTTCCCGCCGGTTACGATTGGTACTCGGTATGCCGATCACCAGATCATCCTGTCCGGACAGACGCGACAACAATGCAGCCCAGGCGGTCAACAGTGTCATAAACAGTGTCGTGCCATGTTGTTGTCCCAGATGTTTCAGAGCTTGTACCAACGAGGCATCAAAATGCACGGGTATCCGGCCTCCGGTAAATGACTGCTGGGATGGTCGTGGTCGATCGATCGGCAATTCAAGCAATACCGGCGCATCTGCCAAAACACGGAGCCAGTAATCACGCTGAGTCTGTAGCCCTTCACCTGAGAAGGTTTTCCGTTGCCAGGCAGCATAATCAGGATATTGAATCATTAATGGCGGTAATGGATCAGGCTGTTGACCCAAACACGCGGCGTAAAGTGCGCTCAGTTCTGATTTCAATATCCTTACAGACCAGCCATCAGAAACAATATGATGCTGGGTCAGCAAAAATACATAATCATCGTTCGCCAGCTGTACCAGAGCGGAACGGATTAACGGCCCACGAGCCAAATCAAACGGCATTTCAGCTTCTTGTTCACACAGGTATTTAAGCTGTTCATCCACGTCAGACGCTTTACGCAGATCATATTTTTTCACCGGCAGACCCAATTCCGCCGGCAATAGCTCAACCTGAGGTTGCCCATTAACAGTGATGAAGACCGAACGTAAAGCTTCGTGGCGGGCAAACAGGCTATTCAGCGCCTGCTGCCAAGCATTGATGTCAAGCTGACCACGCAAACGCAGTGCTAAGGGAATATGATAGGTATCACTAACACCCTCAAACTGGGCCAAGAACCACAGACGCTGTTGAGCAAATGACAACGGTAGCTCGCCGTCATGGGGTGTCGGTGCGATAGCGGGCAACACATGACTCTGTTCACTAAGCCGTGTACTCACAGCCTCAGCAAAAGCCATCAAAGAGGATGATTGAAATAATGTGGTTAGCGGCAGCTGGACCCCGAAATCAGCCACGCGGTTCATTACTCGTACCGCCAGCAACGAATGGCCGCCCAGTGCAAAGAAATCGTCATGCCGGCTGATTTGCTCAATCTCCAGCAACTCACTCCAGATAGCTGCCAAGGCAACTTCAATCTCCCCTTGCGGTGCTGCATAGAGCTGACGGGCGAAGGCGTTCTCCCCCGGCACCGGTAATGCCTGACGATCCAGCTTGCCGTTCGGCGTCAGCGGAAATGCATCCAAACGCACAAAAGCGGCTGGCACCATATAATCAGGCAAGATGGTACTCAGGTAAGCACGCAAACTGTTCACCAATCCATCATCCGCTTCAGCCACGACATACGCCACTAAACGCTTAGCCAGTCCGTCACCCAACGCCAATACCAACGCTTCACGGATTGCAGGATGCGCTGTCAATTGAGCTTCGATTTCTCCCGGCTCAATCCGGAAACCGCGAATTTTAATCTGCTGATCATTACGGCCTACAAACACCAAATTGCCATCTGGTAGGTAGCGAACCAAATCGCCAGTGCGGTACATCCGCGCATTGGCAACCTCACTAAATGGATCGGTAAGGAAACGTTCGTTTGTCAGATCAGGCAGATTGAGATAGCCACGCGCGACACCCGCTCCACCAATATATAACTCGCCTACGGCTCCCAACGGCACTGGCTGACCATGAGCATCCAGTAGATAAACCTGTGTATTAACCGTCGGACGCCCGATAGGAACCAACATATCCTCATAATCTGACGGACACCGCCAGGCGGTGGCACAAACCGTTATTTCTGTCGGGCCATAAGCGTTGAATAATATTGCCCGGCTGCTCAGTGTCTGGAGCAATGCGGTACTGGGAGCTTCTCCGCCCAGTATCAAGGTGGGTTTTATTGCTATCATCGGTAAATCAGTACCATCCCGAAGCAGGGCCGGTGTCAGGCAAGCATGCGTCACCGTCTGTTCTTCCAGATAACGCCAGAGGCTACGCGAATCCTGACGAACCGTGTCGTCAGGAATGGCCAAACTAGCCCCTCCACCGAGGGTCATCATGATTTCCCAAACACTGGCATCAAAGCCAAATGAAGCGAACTGCAACATCCGACTCTCAGCACAAATATTAAACTGAGTGATTTTGTCTCGAATAAGATTGACCAACCCACGATGTTCAACCATTACCCCCTTCGGTGTGCCGGTCGAACCAGAAGTGTAAATCACATACGCCAAATGGCGGGAGGTCAACGCAGGTACCTGTGGATTGTTAACCGGATGGTCTAGCAGAGTATTTGGATCAAGGACGATCAGCCCTGAAACCACTTTCTCACCTAATGCCGCACGTCCAGCATTATCTGCCAGCAAAATAGCCGGTGTTGCATCAGCCAAAATATGTAACAAGCGCTCACCGGGATAAGCTGGGTCCAAAGGCACATAAGCTCCCCCCGCCTTCAGTACCGCCAACACCCCGATCACCCGCGCCGGTGAACTTGCCAGACAAATCGCTACCCGCTGCTCTGGTGTTACACCCAGAGCAATCAGTTGATGAGCCAACCGGTTAGCACGGGCATTCAGTTCCGCATAACTGAGAGTTTGTTCTTCATACACCAGTGCTGTTGCTTCAGGATTTTTTTCCGCCTGTTGTTCAAATAACTGATGGATACACAACGAATCAGGATAGGAGACTTCGTTTGCATTCCACGTTTTCAGCAATAAAGTACGTTCAGTTTCAGGCAAAATGTTCAGTGTCCGGACTGGCGTTTCCGGCGCCTGTTCAAGCGTATCAGCCAGACTTGCCAGCGCCTGTTGCATATAACCGCATATCCGTGCTGGATCAAACGGTTGTACCACTTGAGCTGTCAGTCCCAGAGTTGCGCCTCCGTCTTCTACCGACAGTACAAACGGGTAGTTGGTACTCTCCTGTTCCCCAAGGAATTCAATTCCGCTCATCATTTCATGCGGAGTTATTGGCTGTTCATTATGCCGGTAGTTCAATAGGGCACTAAAAAGCGGCGTACCGCTGGCAACCCCACTGCAACGCTGGGCCAGCGCCAATGAGGCATACTCATGATCCAGCAATCCGGCCAACCGGCTATGTGCTACTCTGACACTCTCCTGCACCGGAGTTTCATCCATATCCAGCCGCAACGGCAAGGTATTGATAAACAGCCCCATTCCACTGTCAGCCCCTTCTCCCACGGCCATACGCCCAAACAGGACTGTGCCAAATACCACTTTCTCTTGACCACTGGTACGCGACAGAACCTGTGCCCAAGCCAGATGACATAAGGCAGCCAGACTGACGCCGAGACGTCGAGCCTGACCACGCAAGCGATCATTCAGGATTGGTGATAGCAACTGATGCGATTGTGTCACCTGTGAGCCATCACGATGCACTTCGCTGAGTCCAAATGGTAGTGTCGGCTCATCCACTTCCGCCAACATGTCAGTAAAGAAACGAGAATACGCTTCCTGATCCCCTCCCAATCGAGCCTGAGCCACCAGATTACGAAAAGGGACTGGAGCGGGCAGTTTATCCCCCAGACCGGCAAAGTATGCTTGAACTTCCCGGTGCATCACTTCCATCGTCGTATGATCGCCAATGAGATGATGCTGCAATTGCAGGGCTACCCAGCGGCCATCTGTTTCCTGTGCCACGACAAAGCGCAACAATGGTGCCTGACTCAGGTCAAGACGATATCGACGCGGGTCAAAACGTTGTGACAATTGCTCACTGACTGAGCCGTCAGCCGGGTCCAGCATCAGTTCGGTCACTGATAATTGCGCTTGACGCCAAACCACCTGAGCCGGAACGGATAATCCTTCCCAGATAAAAGCAGTACGCAGGATATCATGGCGGTCAACCACCTGTTGAACCGCCGCCAGATAACGATCCAGCAAAGTCCGGTCAGCAAAGGTCATCGGATAGATCAGCAGATAGGGATCACCTTTATTTGCCAGCAGATGGTGGAACAGGATACCGTCCTGCAACGGCGACAAGGCATAGATATCCTGAATATTAGCGATTCCGCCCGGCACTTGTCCGACCATGCGGTCAACGTCAGGCTGAGTCAAATCAATTAGCGGGAACATCTCTGGTGTCAACGTCGTAGTCGCTGGCGTAATAACATTAGGCGGCAACACGAAAGACTGATGGTGCTCCAATGTTTGGGCAAGTTCCAACAGTACCGGCGACTGGAACAGGTTACGTGCCGCCAGCGTTAACCCAAGCTGACGCAAACGTTCAATCATTCGCACACCTAGCAGTGAATGGCCGCCCAATGCAAAGAAACTGTCATGGCGGCTAATCTGCTCAATCCCCAGTAATTCACGCCAAAGAGTTGCCAGTACAGTTTCCATTTCCCCTTGTGGCGCGGCATAAACTTGACGGGCAAAGGCTTCTTTCCCCGGTGCCGGCAACGCTCGGCGATCCAATTTGCCGTTTGAGGTTAACGGGAACTCATCCAAACACACAAAAGCCACCGGTATCATGTAATCAGGTAACCGGGCATTTAGATGATCACGCAGACTGGCAGCTAATTGGTCATCCGCTTGCGCCAACACATAGGCAACCAGATGTTTGTCCTGCCCCTCTCCTAACGCCAGCACAACCACTTCACGCACCGCAGGGTATTCTACCAACCGGCTCTCAATTTCCCCCAGTTCAATCCGAAAGCCGCGAATTTTGACCTGCTGGTCATTACGGCCAAGGAACGCCAGATTGCCGTCCGGCAAGTAACGAGCCAAATCTCCAGTGCGATACATTCTCGCATCCGGTGAATCACTAAATGGGTCGGTCAGGAAACGTTCAGCCGTCAGCTCAGGCCGATTAAGATAACCACAAGCCACCCCATCCCCACCCACATAAATCTCACCAATCTCTCCTAAAGGTACCGGCTGTCCCTCAGCGTCCAGCAAATAGACTCGCGTATTAGCGATCGGCTGACCAATAGGGATATTGGTTGTTCCCTCCGGTAACGGTTCAATACGGTATGTCGTGGTAAAGGTAGTGCCCTCCGTCGGGCCATAGGCATTTAATAACTGTTGTGGCGGACTGTGGCGCAGTACTTGAGCAATAACATGCGGATCGAGGACATCTCCTCCGACTAACAGAATTCTAAGCTGAGGCAACACCGGGGACAGTTCCGTTGCCAGCCGGTTAAACAACCCGACACTCAGCCACAGAATAGTAATGTGATGTTGTTGTAATACTTGCACAAAATCTGGCGGGGTCAGTAAGGTGAGGTGGTCGATAACCACCAGCGCAGCACCATTAAGCAAAGGTGCCCAAACTTCAAACGTGCTGGCATCAAACGCAGGATTAGCGGCGAAGGCAATCCGGTCATCCTGCCCAATTTCAGCATAACCATTATTAATGACCAGTCGGACAACGGCTCGGTGAGGCACTACCACACCTTTTGGCATGCCAGTCGAACCAGAGGTGTACATGATATACGCGGCTTGGGTACTGGAACACGGTAAGTCAGGATTGAGATAATCTTCCTCCCTGCCGGTAGTTATCTCATCAGACAAACGAAAGAGCGGAACAGCCAGGTCAGTTGGAACATCAAACAGCATATCGGTAAGCAATAACTTAGCTGAGCAATCGCTTATCAGCCAATTCTTTCGTTCGTCCGGTACGCTGGGGTCTATAGGCATGTAAACAGCACCAACCTTAAGGATAGCCAACTGTGCCACCACCAAGGCAATGGATCGTTCTAACAGAATTGCAATATGGTCATTCGGCAGAATTCCTTGTTCAATCAGGCGATGAGCCAACCAATTAGCCTTAGCATTCAGCTCCGCGTAGCTAAGGATTTGTTCTCCCGCTATCAACGCCGTAGCTGCCGGGGTTTTCGCTGCTTGTTGTTCAAACAACTGATGAAGACACAACTGGTCAGGATAAGGTGTTTTAGTCGCGTTCCAAGTTTCCAGTAACCGTGTGCGTTCAGCTTCAAGGGTACTTCCCTTTCTCACGATGCTCTCTTTCATTTACTTACTACCTCAACGAATCTGTTAGATATTTGAAAACTGTTATTCCCAGCAACCATCACAAATGTTTTTCTTTTACTTTTAGGAGAAATAGCAACGAGCAAGCCAGACATCGAAAGATGCTCAAGCAATATTTTCCCTCAGGCGCTGGATGTCATATTCCGGTTAATAGCCGCATAATTAACAATTCTGCAACGATAATTTTCCTAACCGCGGAATAAACAGTTCATCTGGTTAACCGAAAAAAGTACTCCATTTTTGTTTCTGTTTTTTAGATAAGCGTCTTTAATCTGCTGCAATTTTTTATTTGCCGACGCTAAACTCCATAACTAAATAAAAATGGATCTATTGGCTATATATACTGGCATGAGTGCTAAATCCTTGCTGTATTTTGTCCATTTGGCATGCCCTTCATCTTTCAAATTGCTGCTTTCACTTACCCCAGTCACATCGTTATCTATGCTCCTGGGGATGCGTAAACTTGCCGCCGTGCTGCAAATTGAAATCTATTGGGTATATTAATATCTGATGTAAATTATTTCAGGAAAAACCAGATACCAGAAAGATAAATTCAATCTCCTGATTCTTAATTAACAATGAGTTTACTTTGATAATTATCTGCAAGGCAGCTACTCTCCCTCCCAACAAGAAACACAACAAAAAACCATATTTATCATTAAGTTAATGCTTGTTAATGTATATCTTAACATATGAAAATATAAACTAGCTTCATTACATATTATTTTATAATAATCAAATTATACAACTGATGTAAACGCTAATTATATTTAACACCGAGAAGAAACAATTTCAAACTAAAACTAATTTTTATATATATTTTTTCGTAATAATAAAATAATACGACCAATGTATATGTCAGTTATTTTTAATATCATAAATAAATAATTTTAAATTAAAAATAAATTATTTGTTTATTGTTTTTAGGAAATAAAATCACATAATTAATTACTTATTCAAATGTATCTTTCAATTCTATCTAACAACAAAATGAATGACACTAATTTCAGATTAAAGTCAAATTAATTTGACAGAATTTATCCAAGGACGATTTGATCCGTAAAACGAATGTCGCTATTTATTCTCAATAATGCGGTTATTCACTGCTATTAAACAGTGGCATCCAAAGGCGTATCAATGTTAAAGACAATAAAACAAACTTAATGTTCATAAATTCGAATTTTTTTGTATATTTTTAAGTTAAATCTATTTCATTATTGATCGCCAATTAACTCGAAAGTGTTATTGTACGTAATAATAAGCATCGGTAGTTTTTGCAAAGCTACATGAAACAACATAACATTGCACTTGATAGTTGAACTTGCTATGAATTAGACTGAGCGACTTTCGTGGAGAAAAAAATGACAATAATTATCATTATTATCTCTGTCGTTATTTTAGGGCTTATTAGCTGGGGGATCACCATTTATAACCGCCTGGTTGCCCTGAAAAATCAGACAGACAATACATTTGCCAATATCGATGTTATTTTAAAACAGCGGGCAGATCAGATCCCGCAGCTTGTGACTGTGCTGGAAAAGTCAATGGAACATGAACGTGATATTTTCACCCGGTTAAGTGACGCACGGCAGGGATATTTTAATGCCAATACCCTCACAGATAAAATCAAAGCCTCTAATGAAATGACCAATGCGTTCCGATCTGTACTAGCCATCGCTGAGAATTATCCGACACTGATTTCAGGCTCCCAGTTTTCACAGTTGCAAACAGCGGTGACAGATCTGGAAAATAAAATTGCTCATCGCCGAGAAATGTTTAATGATGCCGTAACGGAATATAATACGGCGATTTATCTATTTCCCGATCTAATTTTTGCCCGCATGTTCCATTATCGGGAACTACCTTTACTAGAGATCCGTCAGGAAGAAAAAGCCTATGATGGTATCAAGTTTAAATAAGTCAGATGATAAATCCTGCGATAGGTAATTTTAGCTATGGTCTCTTTTATTTTTGCTTTTGTTATTGCCTGCGTATTAATTTATACTATCTATTTCATTTTGAAAGAAACTGTAGGATTTAAATGGCTCCGCTGGCTTTCCATTCCTTTAATTGCAGGAATCATTGCCATTTGCTATTTCGATGATCCTTTTGGACATTTTTTCAATGTATTCATTGGCAGCCTGCTTTTTATTTTTGTCCTGCCGATTCTGATAAATATCATTTCGTTCGGAAAAAGTGCGGCAAAATATTACAGACAAGCCAGACAATCTGATGAATCTGCCAGCAAGGCAACTTGGGAAATGATTTTAGGTTCGGCAGCTATTGCTATTTTGCTAATTAGCTTTTTTATTTCACCCTATGCCTTATTTGGCTTATTGTTCCTGCTATTTATCCATAGCCGATTAAAAACAACGCCGGAAAATAAATTTCTTAAATTTCAACAAATTATACCAACATCAAAAATCCGTTCAATCGCTATGGGCTTGGTAGAAATAGAAGGAAAAATAACAGAGGGAAAACAATTCAAAAGTCCACTGAGTAAAAAGTTATGTTATGGCTATCGTTATTATGAATATAATGTCAGGACGGATTCTAAAGGCAGTAAACGTTATTCTCTGCGCCATTCAGAAGAAAAAATTAGTCAATTCACGTTAACCGATCATTCAGGATCAGTCCGTATTGAGGCAACACCAGAAACGCTGACATTTGTTAATTTTTCTCTTTATCAGAATTATGAAATCGGTTCCATATCTTACCAAGAGTACCTGTTATTTCCGGATGAAGAATATCTCATTATTGGTACAGCGGTTGAAAAAGACAATCAGGTTGTTATTACTCAGGCCGCGCCTCACCAATTACTGGGGATTGCCTCGACGAGATATTTGGACACCTGGAATGAAGTTGCACCAATGCGCCGTAATCTTGCTATTACCGTCATTAGTGCAGCAATATTAATTGCCTTTATCCTGACTGTTCCCTATGAATATCACTCTCATCATTTAACGGTTTTCTATCGGGAATCTCCGCTACTGAAATGGTTATTTTAGAGATAACAACAATGGGTAAATATATTCTATCTGCTCTTATTCTGATCGTTATTCAGCTTGTCGCGGTTCGTTATCTGCTGGGGATTTTTAATAAAATCGTTCTATTAAAAACATACCGCGATAAAGCATTTGCCAATATCGATGTTTTACTGAAAAAGCAGGCTGATTTAATTCCACAGCTTATCACCATCGCGGAACAGGTAATGGCTCATGAAAAATCGCTCTTTCTGCAACTATCAGAAGCCAGAAAAAATTATCTCAGTACAAAAATAATTGATGAAAAAGTGATGATAGGTAATACATTAGAACATCAGTTGTCGTCATTGCTGATGCGGGCAGAAAATTATCCAGCCCTAATCAGTCAACCGACTTTTCAACATTTGCAGGCGCAGATCACTCTGCTGGAAAATCAGATTGCAGACAGACGTGAGTTCTTTAATGAAAGCGTTACCCTTTACAATACGGGTATCCGGCAGTTTCCCAATATAATTTTTGCCTGGATATTAAGATATAAACCCAATAGATTTTAAGTTGCAGCGCGGCGGCAAGTGAACGCATCCCCGGGAGCATATACCCAATAGATTTCAAGTTGCAGTGCGGCGGCAAGTGAACGCATCCCCAGGAGCATAGATAACTATGTGACTGGGGTAAGTGAACGCAGCCAACAAAGCCGCAGCTTGAAAGATGAAGGGTATAGATAACGATGTGACTGGGGTGAGTGAGTGCAGCCAACAAAGAGGCAACTTGAAAGATGAAGGGTATAGATAACGATGTGACTGGGGTGAGTGAGTGCAGCCAACAAAGAGGCAACTTGAAAGATAACGGGTATAAACCCAGTTCGATGTTAAACCCCACGCAAGGATGAAATCCATGTTTACTATTCCATTTGATTTATTCGGATTTGTTGATGCTATCCGTAGTAACTCGGGTGTTTTAATAATCACCGCAATTTTCGGCCCTTTGGTGGCAATATTTTGCCTGGCTCCCTTTGCCCGGATACCGGGCATTAGCCAAGTTATTCAAACACTGTCTGTCAGTTTATTAACATCTATCTTTGTCAATTTACTCTGTGTCATTGTCATCTATTTAGCCTTCACAAAAGATATTATCCGCTTGTTTTGGAGCCTGATTGTTGTCCAGATAGCTTGTCTGTCTTTTTGGTTTAGCAATAAAAAAGCCGTGCTTAAACTGGCTGAACAATATAGCGCCATACGTCAGCGACATCCGGCAATAGAAGAAGAAACGGAAACGGAAATTGGAACGGAAAAGAAAAGCAAGGCGAAGCAAAGGAAAAAAAAGCGGAAGAAATAAACTGATCTTTATTTAACCCCAGCCCTGTGTAAATGATAGTCTCACAATTAGTCGTGCCTGAAGGCCTCTACGATTTTGTTTTCTTTGCCAAAAACTCTGATCGCACCTCAGGCACTTTAGTTCCCTTTTACAAGCGACGATTATTTATTCTATTTTGGAAGAAACACTTAGCAATATTAGCTCTCACATCATCACCAGTTGCCGCTAATACCGTCAGTTCCACCAGTTCCGGCGCTCTTTGAACGATAACACCGTTTTTTTTCAGAAAGAATAAGGCTGCTGTTAAAGCAGTACGTTTATTTCCATCAGCGAAAACATGACCTCTGGCAATGGCAACAAGATAATAGCTAGCTATCTCAAACAAGTCAGTCAACGCTTCATATTCACACAATGCTTGAATACGATACAGAACAGCATCAACTCGACCAGTATCAACTACACCATGCAGGCCACCATATCGATCAACTAACTCTTCTCTGATATAACAAATCTCATCGAGAGAAACGTGAAAAATCATCGGTCACTCAGTTCCCTAAGTTCAATGTCAAACTCGTCAAATATTGCCGCCACATCCTGCTTTAATTTATTGGCTGCAAACTCACGATATTCAGCTTCCGAAATGAGTACTGCCTTACCAAATGATTTGTGACGAATGATAACCGGCTCACCGCTAACCGCAGTTTTGTGAATATCGGACAATTTTGCCCTAGCATCCGTGAAGTTGATAATTTTCATAGCATCACCTGTACAGTTGAAAGGTACATATCATAGCACAAGAAAAAATAAACTGGATGTACTCAACGAACGGGAAATTCAATAGCATACTCAAGAACAACCTATTATGTTGCTTCATCAATATCTTAAGTATGCTATTTACTTTTATACCCGTTATCTTTCAAATTGCCTCTTTGTTGGCTGTGTTCACTTGCCGCCGCACTGCAACTTGAAATCTATTGGGTATATGACGACTTGTTTACTTACTTATAGCGGAATTAATCAGGCAAATTTTCCTTTTCCTATCATGGTATCCGTCCACGCGGTGGTAATGACAGCTTTCGCTTTACTATCCAAATTTTCAATAAAACCATTATCACCGGCTGTCGGAGCAAAACCGCTCATTGCCTGAATCAAGGTATCAACCGCATTGTCGGAAAGTGCCGTAAATTCACGTTCTCCAGAAGAGTCCTTCTTATCCATCTGAGTCACTAATTTGGCACGATGACCATTAAAGTAATCATTAAAAGTGACTGAACCTACCGATTCAAATAGGCTCTGAGCCGTTTTATCCTGAGTACGGCGGTTCACCGATAACACTAAGTCGTATCCACTACGCTGGAACCACAGGTTTTGCCAATCAATTCCGTTAAAGACAATTATATCTTCCGCATTGATATCATTAACCTGATTGTCAATCACCTTGCTACTGACCACAAAGCTGTCTACACCCGCCCCGCCCTGGAAGCTGTTGTGATAACCACCCAAAACTAACAGATCCTGACCATCACCACCGTCAAACTGGCTGAACTTCGAAATAGTAGCGGCTATCAGGTGATCATCACCTTCTCCGCCATTAATCACCGCATGATAGCCCATGAGTTTAATTACATCGTTACCTGTGTTGCCATCAATTCGGTTGGCATTACCAAACACCCTGCCAAAGTCATTGCCTTCCCCTAGCTCAACCCAGTTGTTATTGCCGATAGTCACGGCATAATCCTGATCTTCCCCGGTATCCACCCGGTTGTAGTTACCGGAAGTCACAACGTAGTCATGCCCGTTACCGGCATCAATAAAACCACCTTCACCAAAGACAAAAGATTGATCATTACCCTCGCCCATAAAGACTTGGTTAATGCGTCCAGCAACCACTGCGGTATCATCGCCATTACCGCCAAACATCCAGTTTTCACGCCCCATCAGAACGCCCAAGTCATCACCTTCACCACCGGTAAAGATGTTGGAGGTGCCGATTGAGTAATAAACATCATCACCACGGCCACCCCAGAAGTTGTTGTTATCGCCCAGATAAGCACCGAGATCTTTACCGTCACCGCCCCAGTTGAAGTTATAGTTCCCCAATGACACATGGATATCGCTGTCCCCTTGCAGATGACCGCTGTTACGCAAGAAATCAAACGTTTTCTGCTCCATATTGAGCAGATCTGCGGTTAGATTCTGTTTTAGATTGGTCACTAACGATTTCATCTCTTGTTGTTTATCTTGGCTGAATATCGTCGCGAACAAGTTAGGTAAGTTCAGCGAATTAAAGCCAAGTGCATGCTCTGGTTGGTTATTGGTCTGAATATTCCCTCTGTCGATGGCAACCGGCACGCTCTTTTCCCGATTCTCATCAGGCGCTTTCTCTTTCAGCCCATGACTGACAAGAAATGATTCAACACCATCTGCACTCATATCAGCGTTCTGTTTTAAACCGTCAATCAATTTATCCGGATCAGTGAAAGCACGTAGTTGATCACCACCAAATTTATGAATAACTTCCAGCATCTCTCGCAAAACAGCCTTGCCATCGACCGATTCACCAGTACGGGCAACAATCTGGCCCTCCGGTGTGTAATCCACACCAAAAATATCCGCTAAAGTGGTCTCTGCATTCACACTGGCTAACCGACCAAGCAGTTTGTTCTTAAGCTGACGCGGTAAGTCTTGTGGCGTGTAGGTAAATGTTGTCTTCACCATGCCCGTTGTTGAATACTGCTGCGTCATCAAACCAAACAGAGAACCTAAGTTGGTATCCAGAATCGATTGAATATGATCACCGAACATAAAGTTCCAGCTACCGGTTGTGACTTGAATATCCGCCCCTTGACCACCTACCGCAAAATTGAAAGCCAGTTCCTCATTGGCCTGACGTAACTTATCCGCACGGCTCATTTTGCTCGTTCCAGTATTGTTACCGTGACCACTTAACCATTGGTGGTATTTCTTATTCAATGCGGCTTCTGTGTCACTTTTCAAACCACGGCTACTGCGTTCATGCTGCGAATCCAGCTCAGTCAGTGTCTTGTAGTCCACACTGCTAGTTTGGTCTAAGCCAGACATATCCTGCACAAATTTCTTTGCACCAGATAACGTCCACTGTCGGTCTTGCGCCGCCAACCAATTCCGCTCTTCTCCAGAACGGGCAATCGCTTTCAGTACACCAGTAATACGAGCCGCACCATCAAATGGATTGACCAGTGGTGGCGTTGGGATAGATTTATCCATCATGACAATCAAGTCATTACTGCGCCCCAGGTTGAAACTGACGTTGCGATTACCAATAAACATCTGTGCCCCTTCAAGTGCTTGATAACCAGCAAGATTAACGCTGTGCTTACTGTCACCATCGCCAATATGAACCATCACATTGTTATCACCGAAAGCCAGCGATTTAAAACCGCCGGTACCCACTTTGATACCCACGTTCGATGTTCCCCAGTTGACCGCAGTAAACTCACCATCACCCACGTTTACCTGTATATTCCCGGCGTAACTCAGCGGCTTATCCGATTGAGGATTTGAACCTAACTCTATCCTGTTTTTGCGCTTCCCTGGTGCGGTGAAAATATGAGAGTTATCCGCAATTGCCCCTTTGGTTACTGAATCAGCTTCTGTATACCCCACCCTGGCAAGGTTGATATCGCTTTCAGCCACACCACGGCGCAATTTTTCTGTTGTAGTCGTTAGTTCACCCTGTTCATTCCAGCTTAATACCAGTTTGTTATCGTTCAATTTGTTAACCCACTGATTATTTTTATCGCGGGTAAATTTACGCCCAGTTGCATCAACAGCCACTTCACTACGACGCGCTGAAACATCACTACGGATGCCCTGTTTATCTAAAGCAGTAATAAAACGATAGGCAAAGCCGTTCCGCTTATCCTCACTAATCAGTGAACAACCTACGATGCTGATACGATCAGGTTTGCCTGCCTGCTCAAAGCTCTGACTGAACTGTTTCAGTTTTATTGCCAATTCATCGGCACTGTAACCACTTAAGCGCGTGTTATTGTATGCCGATTCATCACGGCCATGGCCAACAATCTGCCAACGTAACTTTCCTGATAGGCTGTCAGGATCACCATAAATGAGATGATATTTACCGTCGGCATCAAGTTTAACCACCACACTGGAATCTGGGTGTTTACCCGCCAGATTGATCGCGGCTTTTGCTACGATAGGGTCATTTTCCAGCTGAATAATGATCTGACTATCAAAACGCGTCTTATGATCACCTCGCTTTTGCAGCGAGTTCTTCACCACACTCCGATGTTTATTTCGAGAACCGGAGAGTGTCGATACAATCCTATCGGCATATTGGCTCATTAAAGCACCGCTCTCTCCATGACCGTAAAAGGTTTGTTCACCCGACACTCGATAACCAGAGGCGCTCAATCTTGCACGCAGTTTTTCCCCCACATGTCCTAAACCTTGATTGTCAGTTAATAACATGATTGGCGTATTGATCGGCAAGCCTTTGAGGTTTTTTTCCACTGAAAATTGTCCATTCATCGCTTTTGCCAACGCCCCAATCATGCCGACAGGGTTTGGTACGTCGTGCGCGGTTAGGGCTTTGGTCATACTCGACATCGGTCTGTCGAGTAACAGACCTGACACGGCTTGATTATTTTGCGCTGCATATCGGGCAAGATCAGCCGCCACCGGTCCTCCGACAGAATAACCATGAATAATGATATTACCCGGCTTGATACCGCGATCTTGCACCAAATAGCGGAACATCGTCCGGGCATCCTGATAGAACCCTTGTTCACCGGGGCTACCATCACTACCACCATATCCGCGCATGTTGATAGCAAGTATGTCAATGCCCTGCTTTTGATAGTGACTTTGGATATCATGAGCTTGCTCTTCCGCAGATAAACCTGAACCATGAAGAAAAAGCACGACTTTTTTCTCAGCTGCCGCCGAGGTATTACCCGGTTCTATGTCACCCTGATGATAATATCCAGTTAAACGTCCCTCTTCGCCTTTTAGGGTGATTTTGCTTGATTGACCATTAGCAACAGCATCACGAAGAATTGTCTGTGTCTCATCACTGATATAGCGGCGTTCTTCTTTAAAACCATACAGCTCGTTGTTAAAGAATCGGATCAATGGATTTAAAGAGGCTTTATCCCGTGGCGGAGTACCGTCGTCTTCAATGAATACCGACTCTGACGCTCCATTTTTACCCGATAGCGCCTGCAATGCTTCCACCGGAGCATCATTATGCTCTCTCTCAGGGGTATTTTCTCGATAAAGGTGTTGGGTCTTCTCAAATGCACTATTTAATGCCTGATTGATCCATCGTTTTCCTTTATCTCCCGCGATCTCCATCAGATCCATATAACTGGCGGTGTAGTTCTGGAGTACCTGCCTGCGCTGATCACCGGTCTCCTGCAACGCTTTGTAAACCACCAAACTTTCATTAACCGAATGACCACCATCAAATACCAGGAACACCAAAGTATTAAGATATGCCTGCTCCTGCGAGAAAGTAGGCTCCTGACTAGCAATATGGTTATTGAGATGAACCATGATATTGGTTGAGCCAGATGCTCCCGTCACCACGGAATGCCCTTGTACCAGAGCATTACGCTCAAGCATTGTTTCTTGTCCAGGTGTCAGCACTCGGCCTGCCGCCACTTTTCTGCCATACAGAAAATCTTCATATTGATCACCGGATGGCTGATAAGGCAGTGCAATGCCATAATCATTGGTTTGCTGTTCAGTTAACTTCACTTTATAAGTAACATCCGCCATATTTGTTAATTTACTACTGGTCGAACGCGCCTTATAGATCTCATCCCGATAGAAAATATCCGCTTCCGCCTTCCATTGAGATAAATGTAATCCCATACCATCAGTGATCGACATTTTTACCGCCAGAAACGGAATTTTGATCATTTCAAAGCCGTTATCCACCTTAGTCATCATGATTTTAAAGTTATCAAAGGTCGGTTTTTGCAGGAATGTAGTCAGTTCAGGCACCCGACTGAACCAAGGACGAATATCCTTTTTAATTCTTTCGGCAAAAGCTTGCATCCTGATCGCAATCTGCCCGTCGCGGACGGTTGAATCAGAAGTACTTTGCATATACAGCTCAAACTCCTGCACCAGAAACTGACCTATCCTCCTGGAGGTGGCGATCGCATCCGGTGACGCGGTTTTCACCAATGTATGCGCCAACTCAGAATCAAAACGACGGCCAAATAAGTTGTCAATATATTGGGTGGTCGATTTTTCTCTGTGAGCGTCAGCTTGTAATGACAATACCAAACCATGTAACTCAGGGTATGCCTGTAAGGCTGATCGCATCATTAAATAACTGAATGATTTCCCGAGATGTGACTTGTCCGGTGAGCCAGAGTTCTCTGGCCCGTTCTATCAAAGGCCCCGCTTCCGGGATATTCTCGGCCTCCAATCGGCTCATGAAAACAATAAGGCTTTCACTTTCAGTCTTAGGTGCTTCTCGTTCAGCGGTTGAATTCTTGCGAGTTAAAGGGGTAATTTTCCATTTAATAAGTTGATTAATTTCGTCTTGGGTGACACTACCTTTTAAACCGACAATACGTCCGGTTCCATCAAAGATGACTCGCTGCTTAAGCTGTTCAGCATGTTGAGGTGCCACAGCAATCCCAAGCACACCGGCAGATTCAGCGCGCTGGGCCTGCAAATGTTCCATCATCCGACCCATTCTAAAACGTATTAAGTTCACTTGACTGACACGCAGAGCAAATTCCTTTGGGCTACTCTGTTGCCAATGAGAAAGTGCCTGCTCAAGCTGCAACACATGCTCTTCATCAAAATGGCTCATCGTTTTATAGAAAATATCACGTACAGCAGCCAGCGCTTTACTCAGCTGCCTTTTCCGCCCTAATGTTCGTACATGAGGGTTGATAAATAGCTTATTTCCCTCTTTCAATAAATTAAATTTTGCATTTTCAAATATAGCGGAATTATGCTGTTCGACTTTAGGATCATCTCCCAACGATGCCAGATTAATGCCTGAGATCCGCGGCACTCTTCTAACAAGTTCACTTGAACTATTCGACGTTGGCATCACTATGTTGTCAGATTGTACTTTAGCAAACTTTGAAGTAGTTAAAATACCCGCATTTTCCGCGCGAATACCGGCATTTATCTGTAGACGATCAATCGCTTGTTTGGCATCATCCAACGCTTGTCGCTCTTCTTCAGTCAATCCCTTGTAGAATTTTTTTTCAGCTTCCGGTATTAATTCGGGATCAATATAACTCCCTGTTTCCCCCGCTCCTGTCGATTCGTAGGCTTTGCCAGACAAACCACTACCACCGGCACCGGTACGATCAGGTTTGGCATCGCCCTGTTTTGCCCCTTTAGCATCTTCTTGTACCTGAGCAATCTTATTTTCAGCCGCAGCAATATCACGTTTACCCCGATATTCCGCCCCCTGATAGGAGATATTTGCGTCATTTTCCGCCTTTTCGGCCCGCTGTTGCTGCAATAATGCTTCTTCTTTTCTTAACGCTGCTTTTTTCTGAGCCTCTGCAATATCTTGTTTTGCTCTGGCATGGTGCTGCTCGCTTTGTGCTACTCCGGCTTCGGATTTCTTAACCGCTTCTTTTACTTGTTGTTGGTTATCCGCAATAGACCGTTGAGCATTGGCTAATTTTTTCTGGGTAATAAATTTGGTGTAATTCAACTCATCCTGGGCACGGCTCAAAAATTGGGAAGCAAACTGATTGCGCCACAAGTCACCTGATTGACCACTGTAATCGGCATAGTCATCAAGCACATCCAAACCTTGCGTCACGGAAACCAGTTTATCAGTCTCCGCCCGCGCTTCTGCTGCTATCGCATTACGCTGTGTCAGCCCATTTTGGCTAAGTGCTGCCTGATCCGTTAATTCTAATTGGGATTGCGATTTCGCAATCTCCGCCAGTTGTTTCTCTTTTTCTTGTTCTAATAGTTGGCGATCTTTTTCCGCTTTTTCTTTATCGCTTAACGCATTTTGCGCCGCTTTATCCTGTTTCACATGTTTGGTAATAATATTGGCTTGTGGGGAGCTCTCAGATTTTGCGATAACGTTATCCAGAATATAGCCTACGCCATCATTTAAACCGGTTCCTGTAAACTCAATTCGATTACTACCTGCCTTTGCTGTCAACTCTAGTGTTTTATTTTGCCATTGCGCGGCGTCGCCAAAAGTCGAGAATACAAGTTTGCCATTCCAGAAAACATCCATACCATTGTCGGCTGAATAAGCATCGGGACGATTGGCAAAATCAAAGCTCAGCGAAATGACTTCCCCTTCAGAACGGTTTTGCAGATCCTGATAAATAGTCGTGTTTCTATCAACATCAAGTTCACTGACTCGTTCGCCATAACCGGTATTATCAACACTCGCTGGACTATATGCCGCAATATCATTGGTTGATTGCCAACCTAATTTACGTTGCTTAAAGTCATCATTGGCAATCAGTGACGCCTCAGATTTCACAACAATTTTGTCTAAGATATAACTAAATCCATCATCCGAGCCGGTACCTTTAAATTCAATCCGGTTAGTACCCGCGTTTGCCATTAAATCGAGTTTTTGAGTGCGCCATATAGCTCGCGGTCCAGAAGCTGAGAATACAGATTTACCATTCCACAACACCATTATTCCATTGCCACTCAGATCACGGTCCTCCATCTCTAAATGACTCATAAAATCAAAAGACAATGAAACCACTTCTCCTTCAGACAAATTTTGTAATTCCCGCCAAATTACGGTGTTTTTATCAACATCAAATTGGCTGACTCGTTCACCATGACCGGTATTATCAAGACCGTAAGCACTCGCCGGGCTATATGCTTCTATATCATTGGTTGACTGCCACCCCAACTTACCTTGTTCAAAGTTACCATTGACGATCAAATTTTCACTCTGATCTGGCACCGATAGCGTTTTTTGACTCAAGGCACCTTCTATTGAACTTACGTCAGGCAGCTCCACCGCTGTTACTTCCCCATTGAGACGATGGTTTAAATCTGAACTTACCGGCGTAATTTCATCCAGTTGAAAACCATCAATAGCAGAAACTTCTGCCAAATTAATCGCACCTCTGCCTTTATGGGTGCCAGAGGTATTAGCTTCATCCCCCTGAACCAAATAGTTGATTGCCTGACTGCCTCCCACACCCAATGTCGTCTGTTTGATATGCTCAAAAAGGGAAGGAAGTTTATTGCTTTCGGCCACAGAAAAACTGTAAAAATCACCGTTTCCGATCTTAACCGCCACGTTACTGCGTGCATAAGAGGCATTGATACCCAGGCCATCTCCAATATGGATATTGGCATTACCTTTACCTTTCATAACAGCAATATTAAGACCATCGCCAACTTTGGTATGAACGTTATATTTCCCCCACGCCAGGTTAACCGAAACACCATTACCCACTTTGGTATTCACATTAAGATCACCCTGCGTTGCGGTCACACTTAAGCCATCACCTACCGTTGTCGTGATATTAGCTTTACCTTTTGCCGCGATAACCTGTACGCCATTTCCCACTTTGGTGACAATATTGCCTTCGCTCCATAAGGCATTAAAACTGTCTCCCTGACCCACTTGGGTGACAATGTTGGCCTTGCCTTTAGCAAGCACCACATTGCGTCCATCTCCCACCTTTGTGATAACGTTAGCTTCTCCCCAAGCTCCAGTGTAGTCATCACCATTACCGACATGGGTAATGATATTGACATCGCCCTGAATTACCGTGACTTCCTGCTTATCTCCCACTTTGGTAATCATGTTCGCGTTACCTTTCGCGAAGTTATAACGATCACCATCGCCAATCTGAGTCAAGACATTCGCCTCACCCCAAGCCGCATTTACCCCAGTGCCATCGCCAATTTTGGTAATAAGATTGGCTTTACCTTTGGCAAAACCCACCGTCGTGCCCTCTCCAACATGGGTCATCACGTTACCCACATCGGAAACAAGCAGGCCGACTGTGGTACCGTCCCCCACTTTGGTCAAAATATTGCCTTTGCCAAGCAAGATACCGGCGGTTGTCGCGTCGCCGACATGCGTAATGACATTCGCTTTCGCCGCCGCAACAACGCCCATAAAATCATCGCCCACTTTGGTAACGATATTGGCCTCACCCAGTGCTAACACGCCCGTTAAGCCATCCCCCACATGGGTCATAATATTGGCTTTACCAAACATGGCCGCCAGTGTTGTACCCTCACCGACTTTGGTCATCACGTTCAATTCACCGGCAAACAAACCGATACTGGTGCCATTACCCACATGCGAATAGATATTAGCTTTCCCTATCATTAAGGCGGCTGTCAGGTCATTGCCAACCTTCGTCAGCACATTGGCACCACCAATCATGGCAGCAAAGGTATTGCCATCCCCTACGTGGGTAAAGATGTTAGCCTTGCCAATCATCGCAGCTAAGGTCGTGCCGTTACCCACTTTGGTCGCAATATTGCCTTTTGCCAGCATCAGCGCAACACTCGTGCCATCACCAATATGGGTAAACACATTGCCCGCGGCTACCATCAATGCCAACGCATTACCATCACCCACTTTGGTAAAGACGTTCACCGCCCCACCCATTAACGCCCATGCATCCCCTTTGCCGACATGGGTAAACAGGTTGCCCGCCCCCATCATGGCGGCGATAGATGTTCCATCCCCTACTTTAGTGAAGATATTTCCTGCCGCTGCCATGACACCCAATGTCAAATCGCCGCCAACATGGGTAAACACGTTGCCAATGCCAAACATGATGCCGGTCGTGTCACCTTGTCCAACTTTGGTCAAGATATTCGCCCCACCTAACATAATGCCCGTTGTATTACCATCACCAATATGTGTGAGGACGTTTGCACCACCGCCCATTATCGCTAGTGCATTACCTTTCCCTTTTTTAGTCAGGATATTGGTTCCGCCCAACGCTATTGAGGTGGTGTTTGACGTTTCAGTCTTATCACTGAGATGCGTGATAATGTTGGCACCACCGAGCATACCGGAAACCAGATCACCCGTGCCGAGCTTAGTCAGCACGTTAGCGCCGCCCAAAAATACTGAAGAAATATGCCCTTTTCCTGCCTGGGTGATAACGTTAAAACCGCCCGCCCCGAACCAGTCCGCGTTACCATCACCTATTTGAGTATGCGTGTTGTATCCCCCCAACATCCGTACTCGGCTGTTACCGTTGCCCTTGTGAATTGAGATATTGCCATAAGCCAGAAGATGAGCCAGATATCGCCCATCCCCAACCCGCACAAGAACATTTGCTGCACCACCAGCATAAATGTCCATTTCTCCATGTAGATTGTGGTGAACAAGGACGTTTGCTAAGCCCGCACCACGGAACGATAGATTGCCCTCTTCACCGTTTTTCACAATGACATTCGCACCACCACCGCCGTCAAAATAGGTATTGCCGAATGTAGAATTGTGCAGAATAACGTTAGCCATCCCCGCTCCAGTGAAATTAATATTACCGTGCGTCACGTTGGACGTAATAACATTTCCACCACCTGCACCGTTGAAATAAATATCACCAGAGCTATCCCCACCACTCTTTGATGATTCGATAAAATCTTGCTCAGAATAACTTTCAAGATCCGTCAAACAATCAGCAATATCATCTGCTACATTTAAATCATAGTGAAGCTGACTTAACGTATAACCAGCCCCTATTGATCGATAACCACCAGGATAGGAAAAAGTTTCGTTCGCTATACGGCTAGTATGGTCACCTTTTTTATACCAAGATCTTGCAATATATTTCAGTTTTCCTGTTTCATAATCATTTGCCAGCTTAACCTCAACCACTTTGGTATAAGGGTCCAGAAATATGGCATATATATAAGTATTCAACTGATCATTTGATTTAACCGGAGAAACATCGATTTTCAGTCCATCAGAAGAAATCGCATACCCTCCCATTTTGGCACGACCCAGTGTGACGTCTTCCGCTTTAATGTTGTTACCATCAGCATAATTTACCCATTTATCGGTTAATAATGACGCCTCAACTCCCTGTATCGTGGTTTCTTGTCGATATACAAAGTTAATATTGGCAAGCGTAATAGCCCCTTCCTCTTTAACCGGGATAAATCCATTATTTACATTAATATTTTCCTTAGCAATATCCTTAAGATGATCACCCGCCTTATACCAAGCAGTGACATAATAACGGAGCTTTCCAGTATCAGGATTATTTTGCAGCCGCACAGCAACAACTTTGGTATTAACGTCATTGGCAATAGCAAAGAGATAAGTATCAGGCTCTACAACGGATTTAACTGCTTTAACTTGCCCGGATTGTTGAATCCAGCGTCCCTCCATTGTTGCTGATGTCATAATAATATCTTTAGCCTGAGCAAATGCTATTTCATTTTTCGCACCTGTTCGAGTAATTTCGTTATAAGCCCCTGCACCAGTAAAATGAATATTACCGTGAGCAACATCAGAATAGAGTTTGTTATAACCACCCGCACCTTCAAGAATAATATTGCCATGTGTCTGTTTATATCCATCTTCACTATGGCGTATTCGTTCAATGCGATTTGCTGCCCCCGCTCCACGTAAAATAATGTTACCCTTTCTGCCTTCACGCACAATATGGTTATCAGCACCAACGCCATTCAAAGTAATATCGCCACTTTCTATCCGCGAATCGATACTATTTGCAGCGCCTGCGCCATTAAATGTCACATCTCCTTGAGTACCTTGATAATCATTAAACCAGATACGGTCAATTTCGTTAGCACCTCCTGCACCAGCAAAATAGATATTTCCCTGATCAGTTTCATGCCATAATTGATTATATCCACCAGCCCCTTTAAAACTGGTATTACCAGACAAACCTTTACGAGTCAGTTTATTATAGCCAGCAACACCCGAATAATATAAATTTCCTGTTTCACCCGTATGATTAATAAAAGCTGCACCGGACGCGCCCGAAAATGACAAGCCGCCATTTCCCGTTTTACGAATACCGGTATAACCTGAAGCGCCCTTTACCGAAAGTTCACCATTTGTATGGTATACATCGACCTTTAATGAACCAACAGTAATATCATCATCTCCGCCATAAGCATAAACGTCACCACCAACACCAATAGCAACAATACTATTACCGTCGTTATCGTCGTAATATTTTCCAGTAAAGAAGTATTCTGTACTTCTATTTGATGATTTACCCATCAATAGCCCTTTAATTTATTATTGAGGTTAAGAAAAAAACCACTGCGCCTAGCGGATAGAGCAGTTATTTTGAATATTTAATTTATCTCGAAACAGTGAAAACCTTTTAACATTTTAACCTTTTAACCTTTTAACATTTTAACCTTTTAACCTTTTAACCTTTTAACCTTTTAACCTTTTAACCTTTTAACCTTTTAACCTTTTAACCTTTTAACCTTTTAACCTTTTAACCTTTTAACCTTTTAACCTTTTAACCTTTTAACCTTTTAACCTTTTAACCTTTTAACCTTTTAACCTTTTAACCTTTTAACCTTTTAACCTTTTAACCTTTTAACCTTTTAACCTTTTAACCTTTTAACCTTTTAACCTTTTAACCTTTTAACCTTTTAACCTTTTATACCCGCTTAACTTGAAGATGCAGGATTCAGAATCTGAAAATTGTCATTAATACGGCGTGACAGACTCCCGGCAAGTTCCGGTAATATTTCCGTAAAAAAGTGATGTATTGCCTGCCTGAACAAGGCCGCCGAGGCGAAGTAACGATTATTTCTGACTTGTTCATTCATCACTTTCCACAGCCTTTCTATCGGGTTCAGATTTGGGCTGTAGGGCGGTAAGTAATGAAGTTCAATATTCATCACATAAGCCCAGTCTTTCACCAACTCACTCCGGTGATAACCGGCTCCGTCAAGGATAATATGAACCTTCTGACTGACCGGATAGGTTTCACGCAGGGCAATGAAGAATTCTGCGATGTGATAACTGTCGATACGATCATATTCGTGTACGACTGTTTTGCTGATATCGGCCAGATTCAGGGCTCCCATCAGGTTCAGACGGGTACGGCTTCCCGTGGTTTTCACTACGGTTTTCTGGCCTTTACGCATCCAGCCATAAGCCAGTTTCGTCCCCTGAGTGGGATGGACGCCATCAATGAACAGGATGGGCTCATTGTCTCCGGCTTCCTGCTTGAGTTTCCCGTAGGTTTCTATAAAGGCCCGCTGCTGTTCCGCGTTGAACTTGTGTGGCACGCCGGTCGGTTTTTTATAACTAAATCCATTGTGGTGCAGCCATTTATTCATGCCGGGAACGGTGTAACTGATATTCCACGCTTCTTTGACAAGGTGGATAACCGCCTGTGTGGTGGGCAGAAGATTCGCGGTCAGATAAGCGATAAGTTCCTTCGTCTGTGTTTCGCTGAGGTGGCTCTGAGAGCCGCCATTGTCGGGCTTGAGTTTGCGGTGATTAAGGTAATCGCTGATATGACGATTAACGGTCATTTCATGCAGGCGCAGGGCCTGAGCGATCATGACAGAGCTCCAGCCCTCAGAGGCCAGCAGGACCGCTTTGATACGATCACACTCCCGCTTATCACGGCAGGTGTGATGAAGGTGTTCAAGTTCGGCTTTTTGTTCGTCGGTAATGAATATTTTCATGACGGATACCCTGAACCTCATTTGGGCGAAAATCAAGCAGTTTCAATGAGCACGGGTATAACCTTTTAACCTTTTAACCTTTTAACCTTTTAACAGTAAAAACATTAATAAAAAAGTCAACTAAATACCCTTTAAATAATTTATTTAGTTCAAGATAACTTTATCTCTATTTAATTAAATAAACAGAAAAACATCACTATTATCATTCATAGTAAAGATTATTTACATAAATTTATTAATAAAGTGTATATACCCTTCATCTTTCAAGTTGCTGCTTTGTTGGCTGCTTTCACTCACCCCAGTCACAGAGTTATCTATGCTCCTGGGGATTCGTTCACTTGCCGCCGCGCTGCAACTCGAAATCTATTGGGTATATAATAGAAAAACACCACATTCAGAAAAGTTTCAAGCTGATACATTTATAAACACCTTTTAAAAATCTATCAATTAAGATAAAGAAAAATTAAAAAAGATATTTAATGCAGATATGTTTTTCCACGAGAATATGGAAAATACAGGAGATACAATAGATTAACGAATAAACTAAAATATAAATTTCCATTAATGACGATCAATTATTTTATTCCACTCTTATGAAAACATTAAACATTATAACCATGAAAAAAGTATAAGTAAATGAGATAATAATATCCTACTGTTTTAGTAGGAAACAATAATAGCCAATAAAATTATTTCAGTTTCACCGTGTCTATTGGAATACTCAATATACGCTTTTTCTTTGATCACGGTAATATCGAGAGTATTCAATACATAATCTCAGCAGTTTCAGAATAATTGACTTGTTTTACGTCGTTGATAAAGACGGTTAAACCTGCATAGAGAAATGACCCATTTCTCAATGAGCCACTCTTTATTATTAAACAAAGAACCACTGCACCTGACGAATACAGCGGTCGTTTTGAACATCAAGTTTCCCTCGGACAGTACAAGCCTTCTGGCCTTTCCATGGTAAAAAGACACGGCGGCGTAAATCCCTGGCAACTTCACGCCCGTGACCAAAAGGTGCAATCATTTCGGGAAAAAAAATATGTGGACCTGAGCGCCAATCCATATGATTAATCTCTCTTTCTCCCGAGAGTAATTGTTCCCGGTTTTGTTCAGATAAAAAAGCCCAATTACAGAAAGCAATTGGATGCCCATGTTCATCTTCATAGTAGCAAAACTGATTAAGTTCAAATGCAGGTAAAATACGTTGCTGCCACTCGGACACTAAGTATCTCCGATGCAGAGGAGAATGCTGACTCAATAACATCACTCCTCCGATCATTGCCTGTATTCCTGCGGTATTCAGTTTCACTGGCTGATGTATAATCGCCATGCGTTATTCAACCATCAGATGTTATTTTTCATTTTTAGCCGCACGTTTCTTCGCATTAGCGGGTTCTTCTGCCGTAACTTCAGCTTCTGATGCAGGTTGTTCTGCCGGTAATTGCGGAGTTGGTAAAAACCCTGCCGCTATCAATTTATCAAATTCAGCCGCCATACGTGGATCTTCTAACATATTTTTAACCATCGAGACCATATACATAAATCCCGATGCTGGCATATGAATAACCTGTTTCAATTCAAGTTCATTGTCATTTTCCGCCATTATTCCATTCGCCATACGATTAGGTTCCTGACCAACAAAATAAAGAGAGAAAACGCCTTTGTTATAATTGACGCTAGAGATAGTTTGTACAAATTTTTCAGACATATTTATTTACCAAAAAACAAACAATTTATTAATAAGATTGTACAATATGTACAACAGTGAAAACATTAAACTCAAAGATACTATGGGATTACCTGACTATAAATGCTTTTAAATGAACAAATCAAATAAAATAATATCGAGCAAAAATTCAAAGACAATATTCATATACCAAAAAGTCTTTTTACCCCCCATATGTCGTCCTATTTACCCACACACTGTTATCAACAACAAATATAAGATATTAAAGTGATAATTAAATGACAACATAACAAACAGGCAACATGATGCTCTGTTTTTATTCATATTCTATGCAAATTCTAAAGATGTTTTTTCATGAATGAGATTGAAAAATTAACCCTATCATCATTAAAGTTAATATTGATGATATGTAATGGAAAAAACAATATCACTGATATTGATCACTTAAAAAACGCTAATTGTTACCAATCTTATATAAGAGATATAGAGAAAAAATTTAACTTATCTCTCGTCAATAAGCAATCTGCCAGAAAAAAACACGATGATATACCATTACCCGCAATCTTGTTTGATAATAATGGCCTACCTTTTGTTTTAGCCAAATCGAATAAAGAAAACGCACTCATCCAAAAGGTAAATAAAGAAACCCCAGAAATATGGCCTGCTAAAAAACTTATGGAAGAATGGAATGGCAAATGGATTAAGATAAAACAAAAACAATCTAAATTTGATATTAGTTGGTTTATTCCAGAGTTTTTGGCACAAAAGAAAAACCTAGGTGAAATATTACTGTTTTCTTTTGTACTACAAGTTCTTGCACTCATTTCACCCTTAGTCATTCAGGTCGTTATGGATAAGGTATTAATCCATCAGGCATTATCAACCCTTGATGTATTAATCTTTGGTTTAATTATCGCCGGAATAATCGAAGTGATTTTACGAGGATTACGCGAATATCAATACGCTCATACCGCAAACCGTATCGATATCAAATTAGGATTAAAGCTGGTTCGGCATCTATTTGGCCTGCCTTTACTCTTTTTTAAATCCCGTCAAGTAGGCGCGATTGTTACACGGGTTCGTGAACTGGATACCATCAGGGAGTTTCTCACTGGTTCAATGTTCACCTTATCCGTCGATATGCTGTTTATGTTTGTTTTCATCTACGTGATGAGCCTGTTATCCAGTACGCTAACCTGGGTTTTTATCGCAACAATTCCTTTTTATGCCATTCTGGCATGGTGGCTAACACCTCGCATGGAAAAGGCCGTTGAAGAACAATTCACTCATGCAGCAATCAATACCTCTTTTCTGACCGAAACGGTTTCCGGTTCCGAAACACTTAAAAGCCTGGCAGTAGAACCAAGATTTGTTCGCCGCTGGGATAGCCAAACCGAGCAGATGATTGATACCAGTTACGCAGTACAGCAACTTGGTAATCGCTCAAATCATATTGTTATGCTACTGCAAAAAGTCACCAATGCCGCAATTCTCTGGTTAGGCGCATCAGAAGTTTTATCCCTGCAAATGACACTGGGTCAGTTGATCGCCTTCAATATGATGGTAAACCATACTTCCCAACCATTAGCCCGGCTGGTGGAACTTTGGGGACAATTTATCAGAACACGGGTAGCTGTAGATAAATTAGGCGATATGTTAAACCTACCAACCGAGCAGCAGTCCGGACAACAACAAGTCGCTCTGCAAGGGGCAATCTCATTTAACCAGGTTGTCTTTCGTTATCAACCCGATATTCCTCCAACCATTAAAGGATTTACCCTTGATATAAGAGCCGGAGAAACCATTGGTATTGTGGGCACCTCCGGTTCAGGCAAAAGTACGCTGGCACGTTTATTACTCCGCCTTTATTCGCCGGAAACAGGTGCAATCACCTTAGATGGAATTCCATTGCAAAATATAGGTATCGAAACACTCAGACAGCAAGTTGGCGTTGTTCTACAAGAAAATTTCTTATTTAACAAAACAGTATATGAAAATATTGCCCAGTCAAAACCCGATATTAACCTGGAATCAGTGATTAAAGTTGCCAAACTGGCAGGTGCTCATGACTTCATTCTCAGGCTACCAATGGGATATGACACCATCATAGCAGAAGGCGGGCAATCCTTATCTGGCGGTCAACGTCAGAGGCTTGCTATTGCTCGGACTATACTTGCAGACCCCAAAATTCTCATTCTCGATGAAGCAACCAGTGCGCTTGATGATGAATCACAATCACTCATTCAATCAAATATGGCAGAAATTGCACAGGGCAGAACCGTCATCACTATCGCACACCGGCTTTCAACCGTGCGTAATTGTGATCGCATTATTGTTCTTAATCAGGGGGAAATGATTGAGCAAGGTTCTCATGAGCAACTGCTTAAACACGGCAAGCAGTATCGGAAGCTCTGGCAACTGCAACAGGAATTGAAACAGGAGGTGCCTTATCATGATTAAGGCTTTTAAGGATAAAATTAAAACACGGTTGTGCTTTCTCCCACAACACTATGACTTCTTACCAACACATTTAGCGTTATCGCAGCGTCCACCCTCACCTTTCGCCCGCTACACCGCAATCATGCTCAGTGTCAGCATTATCATCGCTTTGCTCTGGGCATATCTGGGTAAGTTGGATGTTCAGGCAACCGCGACTGGCCGCCTGATTGTCTCCGGTCGTTCTCAGATAATTCAAGCGTATGAACAAAGCCGTGTGACAGCTATTCATGTCCAGAACGGACAGCGGGTCATTAAAGATGATCCACTGCTGACATTAGATACACTTGGTGTCAATCAAGATATTGCCAAGTTATTCAAACAGATTGAATATCAAACCCATGAAAAGATTCGTTACCAAGCTTTGACTGAGAAACAAGAACCCGCAGAACAGGGATTGTTTCAAACATTGCCAGCATCTCAGCAAGCACAAGTTGTCGAAAACTATTCCCGTGAAAAAAGAGAATATGAAGCTGGTATAACAAATCTGAAAGCAGAGATGAACGTGAATCTCGCTTCTCAACAGGCTCGAAAAAGTGACATTAATGCACTCACCAAGCTTCGGCAGAATATCAGCCAGCGTTTAAAGGCACGCCAAACCTTGAGTGAAAAACAGGTGATCAGTAAAGTTGAATATCTTGAACAAGAAAAAGAGTTCCTGGAGACAGAACGTCTGATTGCCCAACAAAATTCTGAACTTCATGTTCTGCAATCGCAATATATTAACCTGGAAGAACGACTAAACGGCCTGAAAGCGCAAAAAGAGCGCGAATGGTTCGACAAAAGAAAACAGTCCGAAGTTCAACTGGTCGTTTCAGAACAAGATCTTTCAAAAGCTCAGGCGCGGGAACAACTGGAAATCATCCGTTCCCCTGTCACAGGGACCGTTCAGCAACTCAGTGTGCATACATTAGGTGCGGTACTGCAACCCGCACAAAACTTAATGGTGATCGTTCCTGATGACAATGTGCAATTGGCAGAAGTGCAAATTTTAAACAAAGATGCCGGATTTGTTCATCCAGGACAACAAGTCACCGTTAAGGTAGATGCCTTCCCCTACACGCGTTATGGCACTATCGACGGTGAACTGTTGAACATATCCAGAGACTCAACCACTGATGAACAATTAGGGCTGGTCTTTCCTGCGCAGGTAAGTCTTAAAAGTAATCATATTGCCATAGACAATACAAAGGTCGAAATTACCCCGGGTATGTCAATTGTCGCCGAAATCAAAACTGATCAACGCCGCGTTATCGATTATCTCCTGAGTCCTATCAGAGAGTATCAGTCTGAAGCACTGAGGGAGAAATAATCGTGAACATCTTGCTACCTTCGACTACCATCAGCGCCGATGATGATGTCCATAATAATCAAGCGCTGGATTGCATCGTCTATGTGGGGAAACAATTTCATAAATCCGCCACTGCCGATCAACTTCAACACAGCCTTGGTTTTGATTCTCTCTATCTGAGTGATTTACAACTACGTGAAGCAGCCAACGCCATCGGACTGCGCAGTAAAATTGAACGTTTAACTGCTAATACAGGACCGACTTTACCCTTACCAGCATTGATTGAATTAGAACAACAGTGGTGGGTACTTATTGAAATTAATAATGCCAATATAACCGTTCTTAATCCTGTCACTAAACAAACGCGATTATTTTCTTTACCCGTTGATAATAAAGAAAATACTTATAAGATTCTTTTAATCGCAGATCAGGAATTAACTAAGAAGCACGTTAAATTCGGTTTGGGTTGGTTTTACCCCTCAATTTTCCGACAAAAAAGTCAGATAAAAGATCTATTTTTGTTTGCTATTTTCCTTCAGTTATTTGCGCTGGTTAGCCCGATACTGTTTGAAAATATCATTGATAAGGTATTGGTAGGACGAAGTTTATCCAGCCTTCATGTATTGGGCATGGCGATGCTCGCTATTGCCCTTGCAGAACCCTTATATAGTTTCATGCGTAATACTGTATTTGGGCACATGGCAAGCCAGATAAACTCTGAGCTTTCCGGACGACTATATCGTCATTTGACCGGCTTACCGCTGCAATATTTTAAGCAACGACAAACAGGGCAGATTATCGCCAGAGTCAGAGAAATGTCGCAAATTCGTCAGTTCCTGACGGGTTCTACTCTGATGCTATTACTGGATTTAATCTTCATTATCATGTTCATTGGCATCATGTTTTATTACGCCCGAATACTGACCTGGATCGTCATTGGTTCGCTCTTCGTTTATTTCATATTCTGGATAATCGCCGGGCCGATTATTCGTCGCAAAGTAGAAGCAGAGTATGAAAGTGATGCTGATGCAACCAGCTTTCTGACTGAAACAATCACCGGGATTGAAACCATTAAAACCACTGCCACTGAAAATCGTTTTTTGCATCATTGGCAACGTATTCTCAGTCAGCAATTGACCAAAAGCTTTACTGCACAGAAAAGTGGCCTAATCGCCGGACAAGGCATCGATTTTGTCCAGAAATTTACTACGGCGATCCTCTTATGGTGGGGGGTGACGGAAGTCCTACGCGGTGAACTCACACCTGGACAGCTCATTGCTTTTAATATGCTTGCCGGACATGTCACTCAACCTATCCTCCGACTTGCACAAGTTTGGCAGGATTTTCAGCATACGTTAATCGCCTTGAAGCGTGTGGGCGACATTCTTGATGAACCTATGGAGAACAGTAAACAGGGATTGGCTTCCGTACCTGAACTGGAGGGTCAGATTGAATTCAGAAACATTCGCTTCCGCTATCATGATGACACACCAGAAGTTCTGGCAAACCTCTCATTATCCATAAAATCTGGCGAATTCATCGGCATCACCGGCCCCTCTGGTTCAGGGAAAAGTACTCTTACCCGTTTGCTACAAAGGCTATATGTCCCTCAACATGGGCAAGTCCTGGTTGATGGTATGGATTTAGCCATTGCTGATCCTGTCTCTTTACGCCGCAATATGAGTGTCGTACTCCAGGAAAGTATCCTGTTTTCCGGCAGCATCACCGATAACATCCGACTATGTAAACCCAATGCGACCGATGCAGAAGTCTATCGAGCTGCTGAGTTATCCGGCGCTATTGAATTTATTCAATCTCTTCCTCACGGTTTCGCACATCCGGTCGGGGAAAAAGGTTCAAATCTCTCAGGTGGCCAGAGACAGAGAATCGCATTGGCAAGGGCACTTCTCGTCAACCCAACTATTCTGATCCTTGATGAAGCTACCTCAGCATTAGACTATGAATCCGAAGCGGCAATTATGGCAAATATGGATGAAATATGCCGTGATAGAACTGTCATTAGCATAGCTCACAGGCTTAATACGATTCGCCATGCCGATAAAATCTGTGTGTTAGATCAGGGACAAATCGTCGAATTTGGTTCACATGACCAACTGCTTCAGCAAGGGGGTTTATATGCCCAGTTGTGGAATCAACAAGTTGGTAAAAGTTAAACCGTCGCAATCCAGCTTAATTTTCAACAGAAGGTGAATGAATTTTGACTCAATTTGTATCTATTTCTATTAATTTGTGCAAAAAAATAACTTAATGTAACTAAATCATTTAAATTGTAACATTAAGTTATTAATATGTTAGGTAAATCAAATGTTTTTATACATCTTAATTTTTAAGTCGGAGAATTCTTATGGACAGGAATCCAGTTTCTTTAAGCGCTTTAGCATTTTCAGGAGGATCTCTGACTTCTATTACTGGCCCAATAGAGATTTTAACTCTTGCCGCTCATTTAGCCGGAGCGCCGGAGCCAGAAATAAATATCGTCACACAGGATAATCAGGATGCTGTTGGGCTGGGAGGAGTGCGATTAAAACCCAATAAACTTATCAGAGAGATTAAACAAACAGATATTGTGCTAGTGGGTTCAATTGGCATCCCTGACAACGATTTGGATTCTTGTACCCAAGAAACCTTAGATTGGCTCCAAAGAATGGAAGAAAGAAATATTCCTATTGTCTCTATCTGCTCAGGTTCGTTTGTACTGGCTAAAGCTAATTTACTCAATAATCGCAAAGCCACCACACATTGGTTGTTAACCAACTCATTTAAGGATATGTTTCCGCAAGTACAGCTACACTCGGAAATAAAAGTCACTAGAGATAACAATATTTTCTGTACTTCTGGCACTTATGAATACAATGATGTCATGATGCACATTGTCGAACAGATATATGGTTACAATACTCGAGAAACCTGTAGCCAACTTATATTTGGTAATATGGAAGGTGCCCCGCCGCATACTTTGGCAAGTTTTGTACCTTACCGCCAACACTCAGATACACTTATCCACAAGCTACAGGATTGGATGCATTCTGCTCCATCAGACATATTATCTGTTGGCGATTTGGCAAATAAAATTCACCTGTGCGAAAGGCAAATGAAGCGACGCTTTAAAACAGCAACTGGCCAAACACCTATTCAATATATCCAGCAAATCCGGTTATCCCTGGCAAAATACCGGCTAGAAAAATCAAATAAAACCATAGAAGAAATTAGTCATGAAGTTGGCTATGAAGATACTCGTTATTTTAGAGAGTTATTCAAGAAACTTAATGGGGTAACACCTATAGAATACCGCAAAAAATACCAGTACCGTTAAAGCAGGTACTCACTGACAATCCCTTACGGATAAACAATGACACGACTTTTTATCTTTGTTAGGCAGTGGCGATACATTAGAAGCTGGGGTATCATGGCGTGCTATATTTTATGGTATACGCCCTTTAGTAATTGAATTTATGGCAAAAGAACAAATGGACCGCACCACTCTGGATTTGTTCGCAGATGAACGCAGACCGGGGCGCCCAAAAACCAACCCACTTTCCAGGGATGAACAGCTTAGAGTCAATAAACGTAATCAGCTTCGCCGCGATAAGGTGCGGGGCCTGCGTCGTGTGGAGCTGAAAATAAATGCTGACGCAGTAGATGCACTGAACTTTCTTGCGCAACAACGCAATATCAGCCGCAGTGAACTCATTGAGCAAATTCTGTTGGCCCAGTTAGCAGAAAGTGACATCACTACGTCATAGCATTGAAAATGCCAGCACCACACAAATTTGACAGAATTGTCCTTACTGTTTGGTCAAAATAGAGCTTTATTTTTTATTAATGCAATCAGAAACTTTCTGCTGATTTCGACATTTTATATACGTATATCTCAAACAGAAATACACAAATAAAACAAGAGGTTATATCATTTTATGGCAATTATAGGTATATTCTTCGGCAGCGATACCGGCAATACAGAAAATATTGCCAAAAAGATCCAGAAAATTCTGGGTTCTGATGTTGCTGAAGTCCATGATATTGCCAAGAGCAGTAAAGAAGATATCGAACAGTTCGATATTCTGCTGCTAGGCATCCCTACTTGGTACTACGGTGAAGCACAGTGTGACTGGGATGATTTCTTTCCGACTCTGGAAGAGATCAATTTTGACGGGAAACTTGTCGCCCTTTTTGGCTGTGGAGATCAAGAAGATTACGCAGAATATTTCTGTGATGCTATGGGAACCATCCGTGACATCATAGAGCCTCGCGGAGCAATTATTGTTGGTCACTGGCCAACTGCGGGTTATCACTTCGAAGAATCAAAAGGTCTGGCTGATGATAACCACTTTATCGGTCTTGCTATCGATGAAGACCGCCAACCAGAATTAACAGACGAACGAGTCACTTCCTGGACTAAGCAGATCCGCGAAGAGATGAGCTTGTCAGAAATTCTTGGAGAATAAGAGCCTACCTCAGTAGGCATAACTGGTGCAGGCCATTCTTATCAATGGTGAAATGGACAGCGTGCAAAATCCTGGAGCGTACCCGTAGCATGTGAGGCACGATTCGCTTTTCTCACTCTGCGAGCCGCATAAAGTTCTTTCAAAAGGCGATTCTTTTTGCCCGAACACTGCCCAAATTCGCTCTTTATAACGAAGAATGGTAAATAAAATAGCCTAATAGCATGGACAGTCAGGCTATTTCTGCGTTTTACAAATGATTATTCTGGCAAAATGTGTAATGATAGTTATGGTTAACGTGGTTTTCATTTTCATTAGCCATGCCTATATACCCAATAGATTTCGAGTTGCAGCGCGGCGGCAAGTGAACGCATCCCCAGGAGCATAGATAACTATGTGACTGGGGTAAGTGAAAGCAACCAACAAAGCAGCAACTTGAAAGATGAAGGGTATAATCATAATCTGATAACTAACTGGTACTTTTTGAAGTATCGCTACGTTCACTTTACTGAGTAACAGGACTGAATCCGCATGACCGACAACAATAAGGCATTAAAAGATGCTGGACTTAAAGTAACACTTCCTCGTCTGAAAATATTGGAAGTATTACAAGATCCTGAATACCACCACGTCAGTGCGGAAGATCTCTACAAGAAACTGATTGATAACGGTGAAGAGATTGGCCTTGCTACTGTCTACCGCGTGTTGAATCAGTTTGATGACGCCGGGATTGTCACCCGTCATAATTTCGAAGGTGGCAAATCGGTTTTTGAACTCACTCAACAGCATCACCATGACCATTTAATCTGCCTGGACTGTGGTAGAGTCATTGAATTCAGTGACCAATATATCGAAAAGCGCCAGAAGAACATTGCTGAGCGTTATGGGATTAAACTTTCAAACCACAGTCTTTACTTATATGGTCACTGCTCTGCCGGTAATTGCCGCGAAGATAGTAGTGCACACGACGAGAAGTAATTCACTCCTGATCCGCTAACTTTTATCATAGAAGGGAACCCAGCAGGGTTCCCTTCCTAATGTTGCATCATCATGCCTTCACATTATCAATCCGGCTGTAACGTTTACCATCCGGGCTGACAGAACGGATTAACACATCATCTTTCACTTTCGGGCGTTTATGGTTGTCATACACTTTCCAGCTATTACCACCATCAGTCGAATACTGGATGACCAACCCCGGCAAAGCAATATTGGCATTCAGAACACCGCGTTTTATCTTGGCACCTGGAACCGGTAAACGGTAAGCAATTCCGGCTCTATCCAGTTTGATAAGCTCTCGTTGCCCTATCAGGTTAGCAAACCGTGTCCAGTCATGATTAAGCGCATCAATATCAACTTTATATGTTTCGCCTTTCTTATATTCCTGACCGGGAACATAATCTTGTTCCCAACTAGCACGGTGCCAGGCTCGTTCTGCTAGCGGTAACAAGCGCGGAAAAATCATATATTCCATCTGCTCATCAGTACGAACCGTTTCACTCCATCCCTGCCCTGAAAGCCCATAAGCACCCGGCCAGGGTTTATCACTTTTCGCACTAAAGGCATTACCATCACGGTCAACGGAAGTTTCAGCATTTTGCGGCATATTATTAGGCGCAAAACTAAAAATCTTGGCTTCATCATTAAAACGGGTTGCCCAATAATATCCACGCTCTTTTGGATGAACTTCATACGGCATATCCAAATAAACATAATCTGGATTGGATACAATCACTTCATATCCTTTATTTGCCCAATCATTAACTGAATCAAACCCGCCCCAGTAAAGAGCATCCCAGAAATTTACACCAACACGTTTAGTCGCAAAATCTTTCGCATCAGTAGCATGTTTCAATCCATCCTGCCACGCCTGCATTCTTTCAATACCATTGGCATTCACAATCTTGCTCACTTCAATTGCGAAGTAGCTGGCAAGATGTTCAATATCTTTCACTACGCCTTGTTCTACCATCTTCTGACAAGCCTGAGATTTAGCCCACGGCTTATCTTCTATGCTCTTATCAATGATACCTTTACCCGGTTCTATAGGACCATTTTTATCCTGAAAACCATCTCCCAGACGAATATTCTTCGCTTCATCACCACCAAAATGCCACGTTTCCAATGGTAGGCCCGCCGTTTTGTGCATAGCCGCAATTTCGCTGATGACTTTCTCAACAAATCGTTTTGAAGAATCCATGCATGGGTTCAAATAACTACGACGATCATAAAGTTGAACAGATGTTGCTCTGGTCGTATCAGTTGGGTCCAGCAAGCGATATTCATTCGCCCCTTTCACATTCCCCTGAGCCATCAACTTGTTATAGCGAGCTTCCATAGAAACCACTGCGGCGCGGGCATGAGCTGGCATATCAATTTCAGGAATAACGTCGATATAACGGGCTTTGGCATATTTCAGAATATCAATGTAATCCTGACGGCTGAAGAACCCGCTACCCATATTGTTGTTATCAGGACCGGAACCCAGTTGTGGTAACAAACATTTGGTTTCACTCAAATCATGACAACGCTGACTACCAACTTCTGTCAACTCTGGCAATCCTGGGATTTCAATGCGCCAACCTTCATCATCAGACAAATGGAAATGGAATTTATTCAACTTGTAACTTGCCATTTGGTCAAGCAAACGTAAGACAGCTTGTTTACTGTGGAAATTGCGCCCTACATCAAGGAGAGCACCACGATACTCGAAACGTGGAGCATCTTTTACCCTCAAGGTAGCAATCTTCCCGCTGCCATCAGTAGGAATCAATGACAGCAGAGATTGAAGGCCGTAAAACACCCCAGATTGATCAAAAGCAACGATCTGAGCACCATTCTGGCTAACATTCAGGCGGTAAGCACCTTTAGACTTCCAATCGTCAATAAAATCTGAAGAGACAATTTGTGTCGTAACCGGATAGCCACTGTTCTCTAACCTAATTCCCTGATCAGTAAAACGCTTTCTAATAAGAATAACCGCCTCGTCATTCAAACCACCTAGCTCCAGCCTAACACCACCCGATAAATCGGCATCCTGCGCATAAATTTGAATTTCCCTTGGTGTTGGGATAATTTGCCCGCGCAGATTTTCTAATCCAATTTTTTTGACCTGTAAATTCTTGGCATAACGATTCTCAGGTGTCATGAGAATGTTATTATCTGCTTTTGTACGTTTCCATTGATCATCAGTGAAAGCAGATAAAAATTCGCTAAGATCTTCCGTATCCGTATTAACAAGTACTTTAGGTCTCGCATCACCTGACGTCGCATACCAACGGGGCAGAAAGTCAGTACTATAAATCTGCCAATATTCTCCAATAATAGGTAGTTTTACCTGCTGATTCGCTTTAATACCGGTAAATTTTTCCGTTGGTTCCAATTTATGTAAATCACCAGTGATACGCGTAATTTTAAACTGCTCATTATCTACACTCAGAACTTGACGGATACTATGGAAATAAATCGCCCAGTCAGATGAGTTAATCGCCTGATTACCATTTGTTAAAGTAATATCAACTCGATTACAAGTAGCCCAATCTGCCCCCAGTACAGCACAGTCAACACCATGACTGCCTGCCTGATTATCAATAACCTTATAATTAACCTTTAATTGACTTAGTGAATCAACCAACTGCTGCGCTGCATCAGTGGCATATGCAGAACCCATAAGTCCAACAGTTGCAGTTAATGCTGCCAGTGTACGCAATTTAAATTTCTTCATTGTTACCTCTTTCAAAACACAAAAATTGTTTAAGGTAAGCCACTGCCCATAAACGCTAAAGCAGCGACAAGGGGCCATTAAAAGACAGTAAATGGCATGATAACGTTGAATTGAATCTCTCTTTCATCCGGAAAATATTGCCAAAACCACTATCACAATCTAGAAATATCCATATGATTGTCATACATAACGTAATACACTTTAAACACCATACTTGACCATAAAATTAATTTCTTTTTAACTAAAACCAATCACGCAAAAAACTGTGAAATAAAACACTAATTGAAAAAAATTTAAAACCATTTAATCAGCATATATACCCAATAGATTTCAAGTTGCCGCGCGGTGGCAAGTGAACGCATCCCCAGGAACATAGATAACTATGTGACTGGGGTAAGTGAAAGCAGCCAACAAAGCAGCAGCTTGAAAGATGAAGGGTATACACAGATTATTTTTCGCCTCATTAACTATCAATAATAAAAAATGTTTTTTTTGCATAACATGACAAAGAGCACATTAATAAAAATACATTCAAAACTATATATGAATTTGATATTAAAATAAAAAAACAATACGACACTAAAAATTTAATAATATAACAACCACATTAAAAAATAGCTTTTCCAATATAAATATTTTCCAACAAAAATAAATACAGAATTATTTATCAATGATAATATTTTAGTAAAAACTCATTAATATCAACTTATTTAATCTATTATAATGATGGATGAAAAACCATAAAATCAAGAATAAGATAAAATTTATAAAATAAAAAAGCGCAACAATTAAATTGTCACGCTTTTTAAATTCACCAGAATTTAATTAATCCTGAGAAATTTTTGCCCAAGTATCACGTAAACCAACGGTACGGTTAAATACCAAATGTTCTTCACTAGAGTGACAACTATCAGCACAGAAATAACCTTCACGCTCAAACTGATAAGTTTTTTCTGACTTAGCATCAGCTAAACTTGGCTCAACAAATCCCTGACGAATTACCAACGATTCAGGGTTAATAGTCGCCAGAAAATCATCTTCCGCACCTGGGTTTGGTACACTGAACAGACGATCATACAGGCGGAATTCAGCAGGAACAGCATGAGTAGCACTAACCCAATGAATAACACCTTTCACTTTACGACCATCTGCTGGATCTTTATTCAAAGTCTGCTCATCATAACTGCAATAGATTGTCGTGATATTGCCGTCAACATCTTTTTCAACACGTTCCGCTTTGATGATATAGGCGTTACGCAAACGAACTTCTTTACCTAATACCAGACGCTTATATTGACGATTCGCCTCTTCACGGAAATCTGCCCGATCAATATAGATCTCACGGCTAAATGGCACTTCACGGCTGCCCATCTCTGGTTTATTCGGATGGTTAGGCATACTCAGCATCTGCCCCCCTTCTGACCTATTTTCGATCACCAATTTAACTGGATCGAGAACAGCCATGGCGCGAGGTGCATTTTCGTTCAGATCATCACGGATACAGGATTCCAATGCAGCCATTTCCACATTATTATCCTGCTTGGTGACACCAATACGACGGCAGAATTCACGGATGGAAGAAGCAGTATAACCACGACGACGCAAGCCTGAGATAGTCGGCATACGTGGGTCGTCCCAACCTTCAACAATCTTGTCAACCACTAGCAGATTCAATTTACGCTTGGACATCACGGTATATTCAAGATTCAGACGCGAGAATTCATACTGACGTGGATGACAATCAATTGTGATGTTATCCAGCACCCAGTCGTACAAACGACGGTTATCCTGAAATTCCAGCGTACACAGCGAATGTGTAATACCTTCCAGGGCATCAGAAATACAGTGAGTAAAATCGTACATCGGGTAGATGCACCATTTGTTACCAGACTGATGGTGCTCTGCAAATTTAATACGATACAGAACCGGATCACGCATCACAATAAAGGGGGATGCCATGTCAATTTTAGCACGTAAGCAAGCTTTACCTTCGCCAAATTCACCGGCGCGCATTTTTTCAAACAGAGCCAAGTTTTCTTCAATACTACGATCACGATACGGACTATTTTTACCCGGCTCTTTCAGCGTTCCACGATATTCGCGGATCTCTTCCGGACTCAATTCATCAACATAAGCCAGACCTTTATCGATCAATTCAATCGCATACTGATACAGCGTATCAAAATAATTAGAAGAATAGCGAATATCACCACTCCACTCGAAACCTAACCACTGAACGTCATTTTTAATAGAATCGACGTACTCAACATCTTCTTTAACCGGGTTGGTATCGTCAAAACGCAAATTACACTGGCCCTGATAATCCTTTGCAATACCAAAGTTCAGACAGATAGATTTCGCATGACCAATATGCAGATAACCATTTGGTTCAGGCGGAAAACGGGTATGTACGGATGTATGCTTACCAATTGCCAAATCTTCGTCAATAATCTGACGAATAAAGTTCGTCGGGCGGGCATCTGCCTCACTCATTGTTTTTACCTCAATAATGCCAAAAACTCGTCACATAACCGCCTATAATCCAACAAGCAGTGACGAGAAACAACCGTTTGTGCATGCAAAATCGCGATTCAGGGCAAAATTGAAACGAAAAAGCAAGAAGGGCAGCACTCTTCCCGTTACATACCTCCAACTTATATATTTCAATAAGTTTATACCCGTCATCTTTCAAGTTGCCTCTTTGTTGGCTGCACTCACTCACCCCGGTCACAGAGTTCTCTATGCTCCCGGGGATTCGCTCCCTGGCCGTCGCGATGCATCTTGAAATCCATAGGGTATATACCCTTCATCCTTCAAGTTGCTGCTTTGTTGGCTGCTTTCACTCACCCCAGTCACATCGTTATCTATGCTCCTGGGGATTCGTTCACTTGCCGTCGCGCTGCAACTCGAAATCTATTGGGTATATATTCACCTAATACGTTGATTAATTCGTTTGCTTGACATCCACGCGCACCGTTTACGTCAGCACTCGCTGTATATCCGCATGCCCAACACGCGAATTGACTTTGTGACTGTCGGTTTTCTTTCTGATGTGAACACAACTAGCGGAAACTCTGGGCTTATGCTTCCGTGGGTTCCAGTCAGAATTGGTAGGCTTTCAGAATGAGCATATTCATTCAGTATGTCCTGTCGTCTTTCCGCAATATTACATGATGGTTATTTTCAATGCAGAAATACCCCTCCCGCCTTACATCGGCGGGAGTACCCTTTTTGTTAATGAACCACCATAACCTTGCCATCAACGATAGAAAGATAAGGATTATAGAAAAAAACATCATCACCTTTTTCTAATTCTATCGGTGAAACTCTGTCGTAATCATATTCAAAACGAAATATTCGGTTGTTTTTGTAGGTATAAAATTCATATTTATCCCAGCTAATAGGAACAGCTTTATAACCTTTTTCAAAAAAACCTTTAAAATCCATAGAATTCCACATAAAATCAGGTGAAGCACCTCTCTCTTTCCCCATTATTTCCCAAGCTACTTTTGTCATTGACCTAATTTTTTTGAGGTCTTGCTGAACAAAAGCTTGTTGTAGCTCTTCATAAAATACTTTGACTTTGGGGATGTCAGCTTTCGTAACAGGTGTGGCTTTTATCCACTCCCAATCAGGTAAATCTTCTGCGTAAAAATCTTTAGTGGCTTCTTTTGTGTCGTCTTCGTAATGACGTTCCGTCTTACCAAAAGTATTTACTGGAGATGGATAGAAATCTTTATCTACAATAATATTTCCATCCTTGTCCACAATTAGCTTGATACCGGTGACCGTTTGTTCTTCGCCAAATTGATTCACTTTTTTTAGAAGTACCGAACACCACATATCAGGAGTCGGTTTCTTCTCCGATTCACCCCATAGTGCATTATGCATAGATACCGTCAGGGTATTTTTACCGTTTTCCAGAATAGAGCTGATGGTTTGTCCTGCTGAGTAATTACCTCCAGCAGAATCACCACTATCCATCACCAAAATATCGTTAACTTTTGCCAAACAAAAAGCCGCATTGGTATTAAAATTGATGGTGTAATTGACTTTCATTGTTTCCTCAGCCTGAGAGCAAGAAATAACGTTTGCACATATGCCAAATATTAGCGCTAATTTTTTAATCCAAAGACCAACGCCATGTCGATTCTTTTTTAGATAGTGCCGGGTAAATAGTCCATTTTTCATTTTTTAATTTAGTCTCCTCACTTTTTTTGGACGTAGCAGTTTTATTACCTATTCCTGGCTTACCCTTCTTTTTATCAGTTTTACCCACTTGAACAGCATATCCCATAGACGCGATGGCAGTGATGCCATCGTGATAAAGAATGAAATCCAATTTTTTTGGATCAGTATCGTCGATACCCAGATATGCTTCGGCTTTAATCATCGCTTCTGCTTTGAAGTAACCGCTAAGTCCCCAAAAACCGACACCAACCTCAATATTGGTTTTACCTGTTATCGACCCCACAAGTTTAGCTTCTTTTTTATCATATCCCCATTCCCCTGTTTCATCAGTCTTAAATCCAAATCCTGCGATAATAGTAAAGTCAAAAATGATATTAAGTTCCGCTTTTGCATAGGCGCCGCGTCCATCCTGTTTTACACTAACTTCCTGAGCAGCAGCCTCTTTTCTCACTTTAGCTAATACGGTATCGACTTTATAAACAGCAGCAAATGCCTGAAGTAAATCCAGGGTAATTTTGAAGCCAAATAACGGTGAACCTTTTACCTCAAACTCATATTGCGGAATAATCTTCTGAGAAGGCATTCGTTTGATGCAGCCTTTACCTTTAATCGAAATAACAGGATAAGTTAATTTGCATCCAAGGAGAGGATATTCGTTGCTACCACCATTTTGCAAGACATAATTAATCTTACCTATACCACGATCAATATCACTCAATACTTTGATTTTATTGGTCTGCTCCTTGAACTTTTGTTCCAACTCGCGTGACCATTTAGTCTCATCTTTGCCTAACGTTGCGGTAATACTACCTTCAATTTTAATCCCTTTATTAGAGACATATTTCCCTGTTTTTTTCGTCCATCCACTATGATCTGGCTTATATCCAGACTTCTTATTTTCCGTTTTCATCAACTCTTTTCGTTTTTCATCTGATTGTATTTGTACTGATTTATCGAAACTAATTTTGATATCCACATCCACTGATCGAGGAAGAATCAGAGTAAAACTTGAGCTAAATAGATGACGTTTACCAACAGTAATAACATCATTCATCGCTTTTATACGGGAATTAATAAGTTCAATCCCCATATATTGCTGAGAAAAAACAGGAATAAAAGGTTTATCATCACACTCTGCCATACTTAATCGATATATTTGATTATATCGAGGATCGGTCAGTAAAGCCTCTCGATAAAGAAAACTACTAAGTAAGGTGATAGGATTTCGTTCAGAATAATCGAAATTTTTGCATCTTTTTGTGTAACGTAATGAACCTTCATAAGATTGTTTGGGTGTAAACCGAATAACCACCCGTCCATTTTCATCAAAAACATAACCGACTGGACAATCTTGGTTTTTGGAAATACAACTTTTAGAAATTGAACTAAGGAGAAGTTTTACAGGCTTAGAAATATTATTAGCCGGTTTAAACTCAACCAAATGACTAAATTTTTTATTAAATGCTTCTTGTCGATATACCCCTTTTTGTTCCCCGAATTCAATAGTTGCTTCAAGGGTACATGAGTCAGGAATACCACAGGTCTGACAGGCTGATCCTGCAACACCAGAATGAATTTTTGCCATCTTTGTAACTCCGTTTACTGGAAAACATCTGATTTAATATTAACTTGGTATACCACGTTACAACAAAAACAATGGCATCAAGCATAAAGAAAAAACACCCTGATGTGAAATTATTATTTTCTTTTCTGAGGAGACATTTTATCTAAATAGCTTTGTTAAATAGAACGCTTATGATCATATTTACATAAAACGGTTACACGAAATCGTCAATATGTAGCAATAATAAACGAAGCTATTTAGAACTCATTTTATTTACTATGCCAAACTATCCATTTTGTGGCACATATCAACAATTACATTTCAGGTCTATTTTATTTCACCGGAAAAATACCAAGATTAATTTTTTATGATCTATCTGACAGAATTCTGCTATTTATCCGCAGAGAAAGTTTTTTTCACCTTATTTTTATTCTTGTCACGGGATTTATAACAATTTTAATGGGAAGGTGCTCCCCTTCCCATTATTCACTTTATCAAAAATTTTTTAATAACGCTTAAAAATCTATTTGTTGTTTATCTCAGTATATCAAACAACTTTGTCTGTCCAGCTTCTACCGGACCTCTTGCCAGAATATTAACACCGATATAATCATCAATATTACTGACAATAACCGGACTAATCATAGATTTAGCATTGGCATTCAGATAATCAAGATCCAAACTCAGTACAGACTCTCCAACTTTCACTACTGCACCTTCATTCACTAATCGTTTAAAACCCTTACCATCAAGAGAAACCGTATCAATACCCACATGTACAATCAATTCCACACCTTCCTCAGTTTCAATACAGAAAGCATGATTGGTATCGAAAATTTTCACAATCGTACCGGACACTGGTGCAAGCACAATATTCGATGTTGGCTCAATAGCAATTCCATCACCGACAATTTTGCTGGAAAAAGCTTCATCAGGAACGTCTTTCAAATCAATTAGTTGACCACTGACTGGCGCAACTAGAGTTAGGAAAACCTCACCTTTATTTTCAACCTTCTTCTTTTTTAATATTATCTCAGGTTGATGATTTTCAGTCACAGCGGCTATCGAGCCCTTTGCCAAAACATCACGCATCGCACTGGCAATCAATTCTGCCCGAGTACCAACAATAATTTGCACACTTTGTTTATTCAGACGAATAATACCGGAAGCACCAAGGCGTTTGACCAAACTATCATTGACTTGATCAGCATTTTTTACAGACAGACGTAAACGGGTAATACAAGCATCGATACCCTCCAAATTATCTGAACCACCAATTGCTGCAACATATTGATAAGCTTCATTATGGATATCATTAGCTGCTACTTTATCGCTTTTATTTACATCAATTTCATCACCGGAAGCAAGTTCACGTCCTGGAGTCATCAGATTGAATTTTTTGATAGTAAAACTGAATACAACATAGTATAGGCAGAAGAATACCAAACCTTGTGGGATCAACATGTACCAATGTGTCGCCAATGGGTTACGGGAAGAGAGTACCATATCCACCAAACCAGCACTGAAACCAAAACCAGCAATCCATTGCATTGTTGCGGCAATAAACACAGAAATGCCTGTTAATATCGCATGCAGCACATAAAGCACCGGGGCAACAAACATGAAAGCGAATTCCAAAGGCTCAGTAATACCGGTAAAAAATGCAGCGAAAGAACCCGCTATCATAATACCGGCAATTTTGGCTTTATTTTCAGGACGTGCACAGCGATACATCGCTAATGCCGCACCAGGCAAACCAAACATCATAATTGGGAAGAAACCAGCCTGATAACGGCCTGTAATACCCATAATTGCAGTACCATCTACAATGGATTTCTGACCACCAAGAAAGTTAGGAATATCGTTGATACCAGCAACGTCAAACCAAAAGACAGAATTCAATGCATGATGCAGACCAACAGGAATAAGCAAACGGTTGAAGAAGGCATAAATACCGGCACCGGTAGCACCGAGATCTTTAATATTTTCACCGAAAGTTACCAGCACGTTATAAACCACCGGCCAGACATACATCAGGATAAAAGCAACCAAAATCATTAGGAAAGAGGTAAGGATGGGAACCAAACGGCGACCACTGAAGAACGACAACGCTTTCGGCAGTTCAACACTACTAAAGCGGTTATACAACTCGGCGGATATAACACCAACCAAAATACCAACAAACTGGTTATCAATTTTGCTAAAGGCTTTTGGCACATCGTCAAGCGGAATCCCCAGGATCATAGATACGGCTGCCGGAGAACAGAGCGTAGTTAACACTAAAAAACCAACAAACCCCGTCAGGGCCGCTGCACCATCCTTATCTTTAGACATACCATAAGCTACACCAATAGCAAACAACGATGGCATATTCTTAATAATGGCTTCACCCGATTTAATCAGCAAAGCCGCCAATGCATTATCAGCACCCCACCCTAGCGGGTCGATCCAGTAACCTATCCCCATTAATATTGCAGCAGCAGGCAATGTAGCAACCGGCACCATTAATGCCCGCCCCACTCTTTGCAAATAACTCAGAATATTCACCTTACTCCCCCTTATTATCCTCAATTATTGGAGTCTTTAACGCTTATGAAATTAAGCAATAAGAACATTTATTCTACAATTTTCAGTGTAGGAATTTTATTTTTCGTCGCAAATTAATTAATGGAAATATGTGATGAGAATCACTATATCACTCATAAATATGGTCAAAATGCTAGCTAACACACAAATCTTATTTTATCATGAAAAATATCTTACTACATGCAGTGTCTCTGTTACTGAAAATAGTTTAGTATCTTATACATAGAGGTTAACTGACTGAATGATGTATAACGCTAAAATTTAATTATGATGATTTCTTTGTCTTAAGAGGTAGTTATGAGGCTAATCCCCCTAACGAATGCAAGTGATGTTGGTAAATGGTCTGCACACTATATCGTTAGCAAAATCAATGCATTTAACCCAACCGCAGAACACCCTTTTATTTTGGGATTGCCAACTGGCAGCACTCCCCTGGCAACTTACAAGGAATTGATTACTCTGCACAAAGCAGGAGAAGTCAGTTTTAAATATGTCGTCACATTCAATATGGATGAATATGTAGGTATCTCGGAAGATCACCCACAAAGCTATCATAGTTTTATGCACCATAATTTCTTTAATCATATTGATATACAAAAAGAAAATATAAATTTACTCAATGGTAATGCACCTGATGTTGATGCAGAATGCCAACGTTATGAAGATAAAATTAAGTCTTACGGTCAAATTCATCTGTTTATGGGGGGAGTAGGAAATGACGGTCATATTGCTTTCAATGAGCCCGCATCATCCCTGACTTCACGTACCCGTATCAAAACTCTAACGATAGAGACCCGCACTGCCAACTCTCGTTTCTTTGCTAATGATATTAATCAGGTACCTAAATATGCCCTGACCGTAGGTGTCGGTACGCTAATGGATGCAGAAGAAATTATGATCTTGGCAACAGGTCTGAACAAAGCACAGGCAATTCAGGCTGCAATTGAAGGCAATATCAACCATATGTGGACAGTAAGCTGCCTGCAAATGCACCCTAAATCCATCATTGTCTGCGATGAGCCAGCAACCATGGAGCTGAAAGTAAAAACGGTGAAATACTTCCACCAGTTGGAAGCAGATATTATCGACAAATTTGCTAGCAAAAAATAAGAATCCACATCAGCCTAAAACTCATTTAGGCTGATTACCATAGCAATCTCAATTTATATTCTCAATCATCATCCCCCGATCCCATTAGGAGGCTAATAAGATGTATGCTTTAACCAACTGCATTATATATACTGGTCATGATCGACTGGATAATCATGCTGTTATAATTGCAGACGGCTTAATTACACAAGTTTGCCCAACACAAAAGTTACCTGAAAATATTGAAAAATGTGACCTGAATGGGGCTATTCTTTCCCCCGGTTTTATTGATCTACAAGTTAATGGTTGCGGTGGTGTTCAATTTAATGAACGGCTGGAAAATATTTCAGAACAAACACTGGATATCATGCAAAAAACCAATGAGTATTCAGGCTGTACTAGCTATCTGCCAACCCTGATTACAAGTACAGATGAACTGATGATTGCATCTATTGAAGCCATGCGTTCTTATTTAACTAAAAATAAGTATCAGGCATTGGGACTACATCTGGAAGGTCCTTACCTTAACCCACTAAAAAAAGGGACGCATAATCCAGAGCTTATCCGTGCGCCTACCCCTGAAATGATAAATTTCCTATGTGATAACGCCGATGTCATCACTAAATTGACTCTGGCACCGGAAATGGTAGCGCAAAAATATATTCAGCAATTAGTAGAAGCCGGTATTGTCATTTCTGCTGGCCATTCAAATGCCAGTTATGAAGAAGCCCGACAGGGATTCCAGAATGGAATTACCGTTTCAACCCATCTCTATAATGCAATGCCATATATTTCTGGCCGGCAGCCTGGTCTGATTGGTGCTATCTTTGACACACCAGAAATTTACGCAGGCATTATTCCCGATGGTCTACACGTCTCATGGCCAAACATCCGTAATGCCAAGCACCTGAAAAAAGACAAATTAATTCTGGTAACAGATGCCACTCTTCCAGCTGGACTGGATATTTCCACCAATAACATGAAGCACTTCACCTTTGCTGGTAAAACCATATATTATCGAGACGGATTATGTGTCGATGAAAACGGTACTTTAAGCGGCTCTTCTATTACTATGATAGACGCCGTTAAAAACAGCGTTGAACATGTTGGTATTGCTCTCGATGAAGCACTAAGGATGGCAACCCTCTATCCTGCTCGTGCAATTGGTATTGATAAAGATCTTGGCACTATTGCAGCCGGTAAAATTGCTAATCTTACTGTTCTCAGCCATGACTTCAAAATCTGCAAAACCATTGTTAACGGAAAAGAAACTGCTCTTTAATGGACGAAATAACCGATGAGTCATAGCAGCACACAAAAGCAAATTGGTAATATTGATCTTGTAAAGCAACTCAACGGCGCTGTGGTATACCGGTTGATTGATCAGCAAGGGCCAATATCTCGTATTCAGATTGCAGAACAAAGTCAACTTGCTCCAGCTAGTGTGACTAAAATTACCCGTCAGTTACTTGAGCGTGGTCTGATTAAAGAAGTCGATCAGCAAGCCTCTACCGGAGGCCGCCGCGCAATTTCAATCGTTACAGAAAATCGTAATTTCCATACTATCGGTGTACGTCTTGGTCGCCATGATGCCACTCTTGCTCTTTATGATATGAGTGGCAAAGCGTTGGTTGAAGAACATTATCCACTACCTGAAACCACTCAGCAGAAAGTCGAAAACCTGCTTATCAGTGCAATTGAAAATTTTATTCAACAAAACCAACGCAAGATCCGCGAATTAATCGCTATTTCAATTATCCTGCCAGGACTCGTTGACCCACATAGAGGTATCGTTCGTTATATGCCTCATATTAAAGTGACTAACTGGACTCTGGTAGATAACCTGAAAAAACATTTCAATATCACCTGCTTTGTCGGTCATGACATCCGCAGTTTAGCACTGGCTGAACGTTATTTCGGCGCTACACGTGATTGCGAAGACTCTCTACTGATACGTATCCACCGAGGTACTGGTGCCGGGGTAATTATAAATAGCCAAATATTACTTAATAATCGAGGGAATTTAGGAGAAATTGGTCATATTCAAATTGATCCTCTCGGTGAACGTTGTCATTGTGGCAATTTTGGTTGCCTGGAAACCATCGCATCTAACTCAGCCATTGAAGCTCGAGTTCAACATCAACTAAAACAAGGTTTTCCAAGCCAGCTAACATTAAATAATTGCAATATCAGAGCCATCTGTCAGGCCGCCAATCAAAATGACCCATTAGCCTCTGAAGTGATAAAAAATGTCGGCCACTATCTTGGCAAAGTTATTTCTATCGCGATTAATTTATTTAACCCTCAGAAAGTTGTACTGGCAGGGGAAATTACTGAAGCTCAGCGAATACTCATACCTGCAATTCAAAGTTGTATCAATACTCAGGTCTTAAAAGAATTTCGTGAAGATCTGCCGATCGTTATTTCTGAATTAGTTCACTGTTCTGCTATTGGTGCCTTCGCTCTGACTAAACGTGCTATGCTTAATGGTATTCTGTTACAACACTTACTCGAAGGATTATAGTCATTTTTTGTTGATTTTGTCAGCAAAATGCTTACATGCCAAACAAACGAGCGACCTTAAGCAGATTTCAAGAAAAAAGCAGTTGACGCATTTAGCTGATATACGCATAATGCGCCCCGCAACGCCGATGAAGGTAATGCAAAAAAAGATGGCTACGTAGCTCAGCTGGTTAGAGCACAGCACTCATAATGCTGGGGTCACAGGTTCGATTCCCGTCGTAGCCACCATCTTTTGCGGGAGTGGCGAAATTGGTAGACGCACCAGATTTAGGTTCTGGCGCCGCAAGGTGTGCGAGTTCAAGTCTCGCCTCCCGCACCATTACATTCATCAAGTTGTCATCATTTAGATGGGGTATCGCCAAGCGGTAAGGCACCAGGTTTTGATCCTGGCATACCCAGGTTCGAATCCTGGTACCCCAGCCATAGTTTTGATGACATGTTGTGTAGTGACCAATTTCAGTTGGGGTATCGCCAAGCGGTAAGGCACCAGGTTTTGATCCTGGCATACCCAGGTTCGAATCCTGGTACCCCAGCCATTAACTGAATATCCCTCACTAAAAGGCTACGTAGCTCAGCTGGTTAGAGCACAGCACTCATAATGCTGGGGTCACAGGTTCGATTCCCGTCGTAGCCACCATCCAATTGGGGTATCGCCAAGCGGTAAGGCACCGGATTCTGATTCCGGCATTCCCAGGTTCGAATCCTGGTACCCCAGCCATATTTATTAATGTGTTGTGTAAAGTGATAGATAGAAAAAGAATATACAGTAAGAATGTTCTTTGTTGCAGAAGGCCTCCGAAAGGTGGTTTCATTTTTTGGCTTTCCAGTCCGCCCTATTCTTTCTTACTTGCCAATTAGCTTTATCTAAAGAAAAACAAACCATTCACGCCATAAATAGATTTACGACGTGCTTGTGGTTTTCACTACCAATCTATACGTTACAATCCTAACGCATACTTAAGCACCACTTTTTTCATTGCGCCAGCCCGTTGAGCTGCCATCAGCGTCAAATTACGTGCTACTTTCAACCCCGGTAATTCACTACTGAACACAGTGTAAAATAGATCCATTCCAGCCTGCATCATCAGGTTATCCGGCATTCTACGGCGCTGATAACGTATCAACACTTCCAATGAATCCCATTGTTCTGCTAATTCTCTGGCCTTTACCAAAACATCAAGCAAAGTACTCACATCACGGTAACCAAGATTTACGCCTTGCCCAGCAAGTGGATTAATTGTATGAGCAGCATCACCCAACAATACCAATCCTTCACGCACATAGCTGTTAGCATGATGACGAGTTAAAGGAAATGAGCCAACTGCGATTGGAGTCACTTTTCCTAACCGTACAGGAAATGCCTGAAAAATTTCCCGCTCAAGTTGAACCATTGACATGGCCTGTAACTGCCGTATACGCGCCGGTTTGTCATACCATACCAATGAAGCCCATTGATCAAATAGCGGAAGAAATGCTCTTGGACCTGAAGGAAAAAACTGCTGCCAGGTAATATCCTGTTGTGGCTGTTCTGTTTTTACTGTAATCAACATACAAGACTGTCTGTACTGCCAACCATAGCTGCCAATTCCAGCCATTTTGCGAACCTGAGAACGGGCACCATCAGCGCCAACAATCAAACGGGTATTAATTTTAGTCCCGTCAGCCAAAGTAACCAACCAACCCTTTTTCTGACGTTGCATAGATTGCAGTACTGACGGGCACAGTAAAGTTAGATTAGGATATTTTTCAAACTGCTGCCAAAGAGCCAACTGCAAAATACGGTTTTCAACCATATAACCCAACTCAGGCAACCCCAAGCTTTTCGCATCAAATACTAAATTGGAATCATTTTGTTCCCAAGTTTCCAATTTACGGTACGGTACACCGCGCATCTGTAATACCGTATCCCATGCACCAAACTGTTTGAGTAAATCCACAGAAGTACAACTAATCGCTGATACGCGCACATCAGGATAACTTTGTGCATCATAAAGCTGTGGTAGTTGATGATCCAACAAGGCGACCGTCCAACCCTCTTGAGCCAACCCAAGCGCTGTCGCAGCACCTATCATGCCAGCTCCTACCACCACTACATCAAAAGTCTGTTGAGAATTATTCATATCAAGTCATGCTATTAACTCATTGATTGGCACAGTGTACCGAATTTTTAATCCTTCGCTAGAGAATATCCTGTTTAACAGTCTGGTCACTGCTCCCTCAAATGAATACAATATCCGACAACTTTATGCCTAATACACAATTGCTTTTGCAGTGCAATAATACCTTTCAGCACTGTAAAAGCCCGGATGCACAAGAAAATGTCGACGATAAAAAAACTGTATATTAAAACTTGGGGCTGTCAGATGAATGAATATGACTCATCTAAGATGGCCGACCTGCTGGAAAGTACTCACGGTTATCAGTTAACCGATGTCGCCGAAGAAGCAGATATTTTACTATTGAATACCTGTTCAATCCGTGAAAAAGCGCAAGAAAAAGTTTTCCATCAATTAGGCCGTTGGAAAAACCTAAAAGATACCAACCCAGATATCATCATTGGAGTTGGTGGTTGCGTGGCCTCGCAGGAAGGTGATTTCATCCGTAAACGCGCCCAGTGCGTGGATATTATTTTCGGACCACAAACACTGCATCGTTTACCTGAAATGATCAATCAGGTGAAAGGTACTCGCAGCCCGGTTGTTGACATCAGCTTCCCGGAAATCGAGAAATTTGACCGTTTACCTGAGCCACGTGCTGAAGGCCCATCTGCATTTGTTTCCATTATGGAAGGATGCAACAAATATTGTACTTTCTGTGTTGTACCTTATACCCGTGGCGAAGAAGTCAGCCGCCCATGTGACGATATTTTGTTTGAAATCGCCCAACTGGCGGCACAAGGTGTACGTGAAGTTAACCTTCTCGGTCAGAATGTGAATGCGTATCGAGGTGCAACTTATGATGGTGACATCTGCTCTTTCGCTGAGTTGCTCCGTTTGGTAGCCGCTATAGATGGTATTGATCGTATCCGTTTTACCACCAGCCATCCTATTGAATTCACAGATGATATTATCGCTGTTTATGAAGATACACCAGAATTAGTTAGCTTCCTGCACCTACCAGTACAAAGTGGCTCTGACCGTATTCTGACACTGATGAAACGTGCGCATACTGCTCTTGAATATAAGAGCATTATTCGCAAATTACGTAAAGCACGTCCTGATATCCTGATAAGCTCTGACTTTATCATTGGCTTCCCAGGCGAAACCCAAGATGACTTTGAGAAAACTATGAAGTTGATCGCTGATGTCAATTTCGATATGAGTTATAGCTTTATCTATTCTGCTCGTCCAGGAACGCCAGCAGCTGATCTACCTGATGACGTCAGCGAAGAAGAGAAAAAACAACGCCTTTACTTGCTACAACAGCGCATTAACCAACAAGCTATGAACTACAGCCGTGCTATGTTGGGCAGTGTACAACGTATTCTGGTTGAAGGAACTTCCCGTAAAAATGTGATGGAACTTTCTGGCCGTACTGAAAACAATCGAGTTGTCAACTTCGAAGGCCAGCCTGACATGATTGGCAAGTTTGTTGATGTTGAAATTGTTGATGTTTACGCCAACTCACTGCGCGGTAAAGTTATCCGTACCGAAGATCAGATGGATCTTCGTATACACGAATCACCTGAGTCCGTAATAGCCCGTACCCGTAAAGAAGATGAAATCGGAGTCGGCATTTATCAGCCTTAAACATAGAGATAATCAGTGATTCAACAAACTCATTCACAAGTAGCAACTCAGGAAATTTTCCTCGAACCAACCGATAATCAGCGCTTAATGAGCCTGTGTGGTCCGTTTGATGACAATTTGAAACAGCTTGAACGCCGGTTGGGTATTGAAATCAGCCGACGAGATAACCGTTTTAAACTGATGGGTAAACCGCTGTGCGTTAGCGCAGCCACCAATATTCTACGCCATTTATATGTGGAAACTGCCCCTGTTCGTGGGGTAATCCCTGATATCAAACCAGAACAGATTCACTTAGCAATTACAGAGAGCCGGGTTTTAGAACAAACCACTGAAAGCATACCTGACTACGGCAAGTCCGTTAATATTCGTACCAAACGCGGTATGGTAAAACCACGAACTCCCAATCAAACACAATATATCGCTAATATTCTCAGCCATGATATTACGTTCGGAGTTGGTCCAGCTGGCACTGGTAAAACTTATCTGGCTGTTGCTGCTGCGGTCGATGCACTAGAGCGTCAGGAAATTCGTCGCATTCTGTTAACCCGTCCAGCAGTAGAAGCAGGCGAAAAACTGGGATTCCTGCCAGGTGACCTGAGCCAAAAAGTTGATCCGTACCTGCGACCGCTCTATGACGCCTTATTTGAAATGCTAGGTTTTGAAAAAGTTGAGAAGCTGATCGAACGTAATGTTATTGAAGTTGCACCATTAGCTTATATGCGTGGACGAACCTTGAATGATGCTTTTATTATTCTGGATGAGAGCCAGAATACTACTATCGAACAGATGAAGATGTTCCTGACTCGTATCGGTTTCAACTCCAAAGCGGTTGTCACTGGGGACGTCACCCAAATTGATCTACCTCGTGGACAGAAATCAGGTCTGCACCATGCAATTGAAGTATTGTCAGGAGTCAATGGGCTGAGTTTTAATTTTTTCCACAGTGATGACGTTGTCCGTCATCCAGTTGTTGCCAAAATCGTCATCGCTTATGAAGAATGGGAAGCAACTGAGCAAAAACGTAAACAGGTAACCAGTGAACAACGCAAACAGGAAACACAATGAGTTCAGTAATACTTGATTTACAAATTGCTTGTGAGAATTCACAAAATCTTCCTGAAGAAACCCTATTCCAGCGCTGGCTGGATGGGGTTTTACCTCAGTTCCAACCTGAAAGTGAAGTGACAATCCGTATTGTTGATGAGACAGAAAGTCACGATTTAAACCTGACTTACCGTGGTAAAGATAAACCAACAAATGTACTATCTTTTCCATTCGAAGCGCCACCAGAGGTTGATTTACCTCTACTTGGTGATTTAATTATCTGTCGCCAGGTGGTTGAAAAAGAAGCAGAGGAGCAACAAAAAACAGTAGAAGAACATTGGGCACATATGGTTGTACACGGATGCCTACACCTGCTAGGTTATGACCATATCGCAGATGATGAAGCAGAAGAAATGGAATCTCTGGAAACAGAAATTATGCAAAAGTTAGGTTATTCTGATCCCTATCTTGCAGAAAAAGAGTAACCACCTACACCATTTTTATGCTAAAAAATACCAACAACAACTTATTTAATGGGAAATTTTCATTAAAACTCCATGAGCGACGACCATCCTTCAAGTAACGATAACCCTGGCCCTAAGAAAGGGTTTTTTACTCTTCTTCTTAACCAACTTTTTCACGGTGAGCCAAAAAGCCGTGATGAACTGGTGGAATTAATCCGTGACTCTGAACAAAACGATCTGATTGATCCTGATACCCGCGATATGCTCGAAGGGGTGATGGATATTTCCGATCAACGTGTCCGTGATATCATGATCCCCCGTTCCCAAATCGTTACCTTAAAACGTAATCAAACCCTGGACGAATGTCTGGATGTGATTATCGATTCGGCTCACTCACGTTTCCCTGTGATCAGTGAAGACAAAGATCATATTGAAGGGATTTTAATGGCAAAAGACCTATTGCCATTTATGCGCACCGATGCCCCGCCATTCAGCATAGATAAGGTTCTGCGTCAGGCTGTCGTTGTACCTGAAAGCAAGCGGGTTGACCGTATGCTGAAAGAATTCCGTTCTCAACGTTATCATATGGCAATCGTCATTGATGAGTTTGGTGGTGTATCGGGTCTAGTCACTATTGAAGACATTCTTGAACTTATCGTCGGTGAAATTGAAGACGAATATGATGAAGAAGAAGATGTCGATATTCGCGCCCTGAGTCGTCATACCTATACAGTACGGGCATTGACTCAAATTGAAGACTTTAATGAAGCCTTTGGTACCCAATTCAGCGATGAAGAAGTCGATACTATTGGTGGTCTGGTTATGCAAGCATTTGGCCACTTACCTGCCAGAGGGGAATCTGTTGATATCAACGGCTATCTCTTTAAAGTTGCAATGGCCGACAGTCGGAGAATTATTCAGGTCCATGTTACGATACCGGACGATGCACCAATGCCTAACCTCGAAGAAGAATAGGGTCTAAATGAACAAAGTTTCATTATTACATTGCCAGCGGCTTCGTGCTTTGCTGGCACTATTTTTCGGAGCCAGTGGAACACTGGCTTTTTCGCCTTTTGACTTCTGGCCTGCCTCTATCATCTCCCTGTTTGGGTTACAATTGCTGACCTTAAACAGAACAGCCCAACAAGCAGCATTTATCGCTTTTTGCTGGGGATTCGGTCTATTTGGCAGTGGCGTAAACTGGGTGTATGTCAGCATTGCTGATTTTGGTGGAATGCCAACCGTAGTCAATATCTTGCTGGTCATATTACTTGCCATCTACCTCTCATTCTACCCTGCTTTATTCGCTGGTTTACTTAACCGCTTTTTTGCAAAAACAAATGGAGTGAGGCTGGCTATAGCTGCACCCGCATTATGGCAAGTCACCGAATTCCTGCGTGGCTGGATTTTGACCGGTTTTCCCTGGCTGCAATTCGGTTATAGCCAATTAGATGGCCCGATGAAAGCCATTGCACCAATTTTCGGTGTTGAAACAATCACTTTCCTATTAATGGCACTGAGTGGGCTATTGGTTCTAACGGTCATACAGCGAAACGTCGTTTCTGGTATTATTGCTATTGCCCTTCTGCTATTACCATGGTCAATACGTCATTACCAGTGGTATAACCTGCGACCGGAAAAAGCGGTTGATGTGGCACTGGTTCAGGGAAATATCCCACAATCCCTGAAATGGGCCCCCAATATGCTCAGTGAAACTCTGGACATTTATTTAAGTAACAGCCGCCCATACATTGGTAAAACACCTATTATCATCTGGCCCGAATCTGCAATTCCATCACTGGAAAGTTATCAACGTGGTTTTCTGGCAAAACTGGATATACTGTTACGTAATCAGCACACCAGCCTGATCACCGGTATCGTTGATGAAAGAGCAGTTGGTGACAGTTATAAGACCTATAACAGCTTGATTGTTCTGGGTGATAAAATACCTTATCAATATCCATCGACCACTCGCTACGATAAGTATCATCTGGTGCCATTCGGCGAGTTTGTTCCTCTTGAGTCGCTGCTCCGACCTCTGGCACCATTCTTCAACTTGCCAATGTCTTCATTCAGTCGCGGCAATTACATTCAACCACAGCTTTCTGTGGCAGGATATAACCTGACCGCCGCCATCTGTTATGAAATTGTACTTGGCGAGCAAGTTCGTGCTAATTTCAAACCAGATACAGAATTCTTACTCACTATTTCCAATGATGCTTGGTTTGGTGCTTCAATCGGCCCTTGGCAACATTTCCAAATGGCACGCATGCGCTCCCTCGAATTAGGGCGTCCATTACTACGTGGTACCAATAATGGCATTACAGCCGTCATCGGCCCAGATGGGAAAGTGCAAACGGCACTCCCACAATTTACTCGTAATGTTTTAGCAGCTAAGGTGACACCTGCAACCGGGATAACACCATATGCACGCTGGGGTAACTGGCCAGTATGGATAGTTACCGTATTGTTTGCCTTATTTGCCCTGATATATAACCGCCGTAAATCTTGATTCCGATATCTATGCACCAGAAGGGGGCAAAATTGCTCCCTTACACCATGCAAAACAGATTAACTTTCAATCCATTTTTCCATCCCTTTGATAGAAAAAAATAAAGGAGTAACAAGTTATGCAAGCGAATCGTCTGCGGCCAGCGGAAATTTCACCGGAGCTTTATAGCGCAGTTGCAAAAGTCGATGAATTAACTTACCAATCTACCCTCGGTAAGGCACTCATTGAACTCGTTAAAGTAAGAGCTTCCCAAATCAATGGTTGTGCCTTTTGTCTTAACATGCATTCTAAAGCTGCCCGCAAGGCAGGAAATAGCGAACAAAAACTCTATCTCCTGAGTGCCTGGAAAGAGGCACCCATTTTTACATCACGAGAACGTGCAGCTTTAGGATGGACAGATGCTTTATCCCGGATTGCCGAAATTGGGGCAAAAGATGAACATTACAGCCCATTATTGGCAGAATTTGATGAAAAAGAGATTGTCGATTTAACATTATTAATCGGTCTTATCAACCTCTGGAATCGTCTGGCAATTGGTATGAAATATACCCTGCCTAATCCTGCCATTGACCCAACCTAAAACAATTCAGCATGGTTAATTATTAGCGATGATTAACCATGCTAATCCTCAACTGCTGATATCAATCTATGTTATATAAATAATCCACTTAAATAACTTACTGGTATTAATTTTCTCCCTCTTTATTATTTTGGCACGTTAATTGCTTATATCTATGAATGAAAAGGAAAATAGCTGTTTCACTAATAAAAAACGGGAAAATGCACCAAAAAATGATAATCACGCCCCTTTATTGTGCAAAATAAACAATATTGTTCATTTATAGTGCGAGACAGCTCCCGAAATAGAAACAATTCATTTTCATTACCTAACCCTTTTGTACTATTTTTTAACACTATATATACATATAACAGAAAATGATCCTTGATTAAAAACAAATCACAGAGAAACTTTTGCAAACTATAACATCGCAAACGATAGCCACATTGAAGGAGTTGTATATGCGTATGCGTAACCTAGTATTAACCATGATGTTACTTGGCGTGGCGGGTGCCGCTCAGGCCGAAGAATTAACGGGAACACTGAAAAAGATTAAAGATGATGGTGTAATCATTGTGGGTCATCGTGAATCCTCAGTCCCTTTTGCTTATTACGATAATCATCAAAAAGTCGTCGGCTACTCACAGGATTATTCTAATCTGATTGTTGAAGCCGTTAAGAAAAAATTGGACATGCCAAATCTGCAAGTAAAATTGATACCGGTGACTTCTCAAAATCGCATTCCACTGCTACAAAATGGGACTTATGATTTCGAATGCGGTTCTACTTCCAATAACCTTGAACGCCAGAAACAAGTCACTTTCTCTAACACTATTTTTATTGTTAATACGCGTTTACTGACTAAAAAAGGTTCCGGTATAAAAGATTTCCCAGATTTGGCAGGTAAAAATGTCGTTGTCTCCGCCGGTACCACTTCTGAGATATTGCTGAATAAACTTAACGATGAGAAAAACATGAAAATGCGCATTATCAGTGCTAAAGATCATGGTGACTCATTCCGTACTCTGGAGTCTGGTCGTGCAATCGCATTTATGGTAGATGATGCTCTGCTAGCAGGTGAACGAGCCAAAGCGAAAAAGCCTGATCAATGGGAAATCGTTGGTAAACCTCAGTCTAGGGAAGCCTATGGTTGTATATCACGCAAAGATGATCTTCAATTCAAGAAGCTGATCGATGAAACCATTGTTCAGGCGCAAACTTCCGGAGTGGCCGAGAAATCATTTGAACGCTGGTTCACACAACCCATTCCACCCAAGAATCTGAACCTGAACTTCTCTTTGTCTGATGAAATGAAAGCACTATTTAAGTCACCAAATGATAAGGCTCTTGATTAAAAATATAATTAAAGAAATGACTATTTGATTGGCATCACAGGGTGCGAGGTGGCCGTTCCCTGCCTCGCTTTTTTTTCTAGGCCAATCAATTGTTTTCAGGGGATAAAGCTACACCCTTGCAGGGAGTATTATTATGTCAATCGATTGGAATTGGGGCATCTTTTTGCAAGCAGCCCCCTTCGGCAATACGACTTATCTAGGCTGGTTGATAGCAGGATTTCAGGTAACAATCGCCTTATCTATCTGCGCCTGGATTATCGCTTTCATTGCCGGTTCACTGTTCGGCATTTTACGTACTGTTCCCAATAAAATATTATCTGGGATAGGTACCTGTTATGTTGAGCTTTTTCGTAACGTACCACTGATAGTTCAATTTTTTATCTGGTATCTGGTTGTACCTGAACTACTGCCAGAAAAAATCAGCCTATGGTTTAAAACTGAACTAGACCCTAATATCCAGTTTTTCATCTCATCCACTGTCTGTTTAGGTCTTTTCACTGCCGCACGGATGTGTGAGCAGGTCCGCGCCGCCATACAATCATTACCACGAGGTCAGAAAGCAGCGGGGCTGGCAATGGGGTTAACCCTGCCACAAACCTATCGCTATGTTCTATTACCAAATGCTTACCGAATCATCATTCCACCAATGACTTCAGAAATGATGAATCTGGTAAAAAACTCGGCTATTGCCTCTACTATTGGTTTAGTAGATATGGCAGCACAGGCAGGTAAGCTACTTGATTACTCAGCACATGCTTATGAAACATTTACGGCCATTACACTGGCCTATATCACAATCAATCTGGTGATTATGCTTGCCATGCACTTGCTTGAGAAAAAAGTACGTTTACCGGGTAATATTGGAGGTCAATAAATGTACGAGTTTGACTGGAGTTCGATTGTCCCCAGTATCCCATTTCTGCTACAAGGCTTAGTCATTACAGCAAAAATCACTATTATTGCGGTTGTTGTTGGTATTCTCTGGGGAACCGCGCTGGCCGTTATGCGGCTCTCTTCGGTAAAAGTACTGAGCTGGTTTGCCACTTTATATGTCAATCTGTTCCGTTCTGTACCATTAGTTATGGTACTGTTATGGTTCTACCTGATTGTGCCTAGCCTAGTGCAGAATGTTCTGGGGATTTCTCCGAAAACAGATATTCGTTTAATTTCAGCTATGGTTGCATTCGCCTTTTTCGAAGCGGCTTACTATTCAGAAATTATCCGGGCAGGAATTCAGAGTATCTCCCGTGGGCAATCTTCGGCAGCATTAGCATTGGGTATGACGCCAATGCAAAGTATGAGACTGGTTATCCTGCCTCAGGCATTCCGTGCGATGACTCCGCTATTACTGACACAGGGGATCGTACTGTTTCAAGACACCTCATTGGTGTATGTGCTCAGTCTAGCGGACTTTTTCCGTACTGCGGCAAATATCGGTGAGCGTGATGGCACTCAGGTCGAAATGATCCTATTTGCTGGTTTGGTTTATTTTATTATTAGTATTGCCGCATCTATGCTGGTTAACTATTTGAAGAAAAGGACTGTTTGATGATCTCCCTGAAAAATGTATCCAAGTGGTATGGCCCATTTCAGGTTCTCACTAACTGCTCAACTGAAGTTAAAAAAGGTGAAGTAGTTGTAGTCTGTGGCCCTTCTGGCTCCGGCAAATCCACCCTGATAAAAACGGTTAATGGTCTGGAATCCATCCAACAAGGTGAAATTTTGGTCAATGACATTAAAGTCAATGATAAAAATACCAATTTGGCGCAATTACGCTCCAAAGTCGGCATGGTGTTCCAGCATTTTGAGCTGTTCCCACATCTATCCATCATTGAAAATTTAACTCTGGCTCAAATTAAAGTGCTTAACCGCGATAAAAAAGCAGCTGAAGAAAAAGGGTTAAAATTACTTGAACGTGTTGGGCTTGCCAATCAGGCCAATAAGTTCCCGTCACAACTTTCCGGTGGCCAGCAGCAACGCGTGGCAATCGCTCGTGCATTGTGTATGGACCCTATTGCCATGCTGTTCGACGAACCCACTTCCGCACTCGATCCTGAAATGATCAATGAAGTACTCGATGTCATGGTTAAACTAGCAGACGAAGGTATGACTATGATGGTTGTTACTCATGAAATGGGCTTCGCCCGTAAGGTAGCCAATAGGGTAATCTTTATGGATGAAGGAAAGATTGTTGAAGACAGCAAAAAAGAAGATTTCTTTGCAAATCCGAAATCAGATCGTGCCAAAGAATTTTTGGCTAAAATTCTTCACTAGTATTTATCATTCCCGGTGGTGGTGCCTGTCGCCACCGGATTTTCCCTCAGAACCCTCTGTTGCTTATGTATCAAATCAGATATGCTATGCCGATCTCATATTTTATTCATTAAATTATTGCTACAAAACGTAGCTTTTTACTCACCATAGGATCATCGGTGCCATGCAAGAACAATATCGTCCAGAAGATATAGAGCCGCAAGTTCAGCTTCACTGGCAAGAGAAGCAAACTTTCAAAGTGACAGAAGACAACAGCAAAGAAAAATATTACTGCCTGTCCATGTTACCTTACCCTTCTGGCCGACTACACATGGGCCATGTACGCAACTACACTATTGGCGATGTTATCTCCCGCTACCAACGTATGCTTGGTAAAAATGTCCTGCAACCTATTGGTTGGGATGCATTTGGCCTACCCGCAGAAGGCGCAGCAGTAAAAAACAACACTGCACCAGCCCCGTGGACCTATGCCAATATTGAATACATGAAAGGTCAATTGAAAACGTTAGGCTTCGGTTACGACTGGGATCGCGAAGTCACTACCTGCACCCCAGAATATTATCGTTGGGAACAGTGGTTCTTCACCAAATTGTATGAAAAGGGTCTGGTTTATAAAAAAACCTCCGCCGTTAACTGGTGTCCTCACGATCTGACCGTTTTAGCTAATGAACAAGTGGTCGATGGCTGCTGTTGGCGCTGTGACACTAAAGTTGAACGTAAAGAAATTCCACAATGGTTTATCAAAATCACTGCTTATGCCGAAGAGTTACTAAATGATCTGGATACTCTGGAAGAATGGCCTGAGCAGGTCAAAACCATGCAACGCAACTGGATTGGTCGTTCCGAAGGCATAGAAATCACTTTTGATGTGGCTGATAGCCAGGAAAAACTGACCGTCTATACCACTCGTCCTGATACGTTCCTAGGCGCTACCTATGTTGCAGTTGCTGCCGGTCATCCTCTGGCAAAACAAGCAGTAGAGATTAACCCTGAATTGGTTGCTTTCATTGATGAGTGCCGTAATACCAAAGTTGCAGAAGCAGATATGGCAACAATGGAGAAGAAAGGAATGGCAACAGGTATGTTTGCTATTCATCCATTGACCAAAGAGAAAGTAGCAATCTGGGTTGCAAACTTCGTCCTGATGGAATACGGCACCGGTGCTGTCATGGCAGTTCCCGGCCACGATCAACGCGATTGGGAATTTGCGACAAAATATAACCTGCCAATGAAAGCCGTTATTCTGGACAATGAAGGTAATGAACCAAATGTTCATGAAGCCCCCGTAACGGATAAGAATGTCCTCTTTAATTCCGGTGAATTTAACGGCCTGAATCACGAAGCCGGTTTTAATGCCATTGCTGATAAACTGGTGGAAATGGGCGTAGGTAAACGCAAGGTCAACTATCGTCTGCGTGACTGGGGGGTTTCCCGTCAACGTTACTGGGGCGCTCCTATTCCAATGGCAACACTGGAAGATGGCACGGTTGTTCCGGTTCCAGCAGATCAACTGCCAGTTATTCTGCCAGAAGATGTCAAAATGGATGGCATCACCAGCCCAATTAAAGCTGATCCTGAGTGGGCAAAAACCACTATCAACGGTCAGCCCGCATTGCGTGAAACAGATACCTTCGATACCTTTATGGAGTCTTCTTGGTACTACGCTCGCTACACTTGCCCGGATTATGATAAGGGCCTGCTCGATCCAGCAGCAGCTAATTACTGGTTGCCAGTGGACCAATACATCGGCGGTATCGAACACGCCATCATGCACTTGATGTACTTCCGTTTCTTCCATAAATTGATGCGTGATGCAGGCATGGTCAATTCCAATGAACCAGCTAAGCGTCTGTTATGTCAGGGAATGGTTCTAGCAGATGCCTTTTATTACATTGGCAAAAACGGTGAAAAAATCTGGGTATCCCCAGCTGATACCCATGTTGAGCGTGATGATAAAGGCCGTATCATTAAGGCAACAGACAAAGAAGGTCATGAACTGGTTTATACCGGCATGAGCAAAATGTCTAAATCCAAAAACAACGGTATTGACCCACAATTGATGGTAGAAAAATATGGCGCCGATACCGTTCGCCTATTTATGATGTTCGCAGCCCCACCAGAACTAACTCTGGAATGGCAAGAATCCAGTGTTGAAGGGGCCAATCGCTTCCTGAAACGTGTTTGGCGCCTAGTTTATGAACACAGCAGCAAAGGGACAACTCAACCGCTGGACATCACAAGCTTGAGCGTGGAACAAAAAGATCTGTTCCGTGATCTACACAAAACCATCGCTAAAGTCACGGATGATGTAGGTCGCCGCCAGGCATTCAATACTGCCATTGCTGCGATCATGGAATTGATGAACAAACTGACCCGCGCATCACAGGAAACTGATCAGGATCGTGCTCTGATGCAGGAGGCTTTGCTGGCAGTTGTCCGTATGTTGTCCCCAATAATCCCACATGCTTGTTTTATTATGTGGCAAGCTCTAGGCGGTAAAGGTGATATTGATATAGCGGATTGGCCACAGGCTGATGAACAAGCCATGGTTGACGACACAAAATTGGTAGTCATTCAAGTTAATGGTAAAGTGCGTGGCCGTGTTACTGTACCGGCAGATGCGACTAAAGAACATGTTCATGATATGGCTGCAAAAGAATATGGAGTGGCGAAATATCTTGAAGGCGTCACTATTCGTAAGGTCATCTACGTACCAGGCAAATTGCTGAATCTGGTCGTCGGCTAATAAAGGAGGCAATGTGCAGCATCGTATTTTAACGTTGTTGCTGGGGTTAGCGGTGCTGGTCACCGCTGGCTGCGGTTTTCATCTGCGTGGTACCACGCAGGTACCACAGGAACTCAAAAAGCTGCAATTAGCGAGTAGCGACCCATACGGGCCACTGACTCGTTCTGTGCGCCAGCAACTTCGTCTGAATAACGTCACCATCCTTGAAAATGGCAGCGCCGAAATCCCTGTTCTGAGGTTAATTAACTCTTCTGAAAATAAAGATACTGTCTCTGTTTTCCAAGATGGTAAGGCTGCTGAACGCCAATTAACCCTATATGTCAATGCACAGGTTGTTATGCCAGATGGTAGCGTCTATCCGCTCCAATCCAGGGTTGACCGTTCTTTTTTCGATAACCCGTTAGAAGCACTGGCGAAAGATGCTGAAAACGAGATTATCAATCAGGAAATGCGTGAACAGGCTGCCCGTCAGTTAGTACGCCAGTTACTGACCGTGCACAGTGCAGAAGAACAAAAAGCCAAGGAAAAACAGGCTGGACAGCAAACTGTACAAGCACAATGATCAAACTCTATCCCGAACAACTGATTTCGCAGCTCAATGAAGGGTTGCGAAACTGTTATCTAATATGGGGCAATGACCCCCTGTTATTACAGGAAAGTCAAGATCATATCCGCAGAGCCGCTGAACAGCACTCTTTCACGGAACACTTCACTTACACCTTGGATAATCATACCGAATGGAATGAAATATTCAGTATTTGCCAGTCATTAAGCCTATTTGCCAGCCGTCAAACACTCACTTTACTGCTGCCGGAAAATGGCCTTAACACAGTCATGGCTGCACAATTGGTAAAACTGGAGGGATTGCTTCACTCCGATATGCTACTGATATTACGCGGTTTAAAATTAACCAAAGCACAAGAGAACAGTAACTGGTTTAAAACATTAGGAAAAAACGGGGTTTACATCAGTTGTCAGACACCCGAACTGAACCGTCTGCCTCAATGGGTCGCACAACGGGCCAAAACCATGAAACTGACTCTAGAAGAACCAGCCAATCAATTACTGTGCTACTGTTATGAAGGAAACTTACTAGCCCTAACCCAGGCACTTGAGCGGCTCTCTCTATTATACCCAGATGGTAAACTGACTTTACATCGTGTTGAAAATGCCGTAAATGACGCGGCTCACTTCACACCTTATCACTGGGTAGACTCGCTATTATTAGGAAAGGCAAAACGAGCCTGGCACATTCTGAAACAGTTAAAACAGGAGGATTGTGAGTCTGTTATTCTGCTGCGTACTGTACAACGTGAACTACAACTGTTACTGACATTAAAGCGTCAAAGCCCCACAATCCCCATGAAAACTCTGTTAGATCAGCATCGGGTATGGCAAAACCGTCGAGCATTACTGACAAGTGCACTACAACGTCTCACTCAACATGATTTGCAGCGAGCAATTCATTTACTTGTACAGATAGAGCTCCGAGTTAAACAGGATTACGGCCAGTCCGTCTGGCCAGATTTAGAAACACTTTCCATGTTGTTATGTGGAAAAACACCACCTGAGAGCTTTTTTAATGCCTCATACCATTAACTCTACTTGCCCAACACAATTCGTTATTCACGCATTATTTGGTGGAACATTTGACCCAATCCATTATGGGCATCTGCATCCAATCGAAACTCTGGCGCATCAAATTGGCCTGAAACGAGTGGTTCTGTTACCAAACCATGTTCCCCCTCATCGGCCACAACCAGAAGCTACAGCACAACAGCGACTTGAAATGGTACAACTAGCAACACAGGGCAATCCACTGTTTACAATCGATACCCGCGAACTGGAACGGATCTCCCCTTCCTACACAATCGACACATTGGAGTCATTCCGTCAGGAATTTGGTAAAAGGCAATCAGTGGCATTTATCATCGGTCAGGACGCTTTGTTATCACTACACACTTGGCATCGTTGGTCAGAACTACTGAATATCTGCCATTTACTGGTCTGTGCTCGTCCTGGTTATCAAACCCAATTTTCGACAACTGAAATGCAACAATGGCTTACGCGACACCAAATCTACGACCCAACCTTACTTAACAGCAAACCTAACGGTTATATCTATCTGGCAAACACACCACTATTGCATATCTCAGCAACAGATATCCGGCAACGCCACCAGCAAGGGCTAAGTTGTGATGATTTGCTCCCTCCTTTGGTACAAAAGTATATAAATTCACAGGGGTTATATCGCCAATAGCGAAATCTGGCCCGATTAGTCATTTAGTTGGCTTACCCTCGAGTGGCCCGGCATGCTATTATTCGGCGCTATTTGATCAATTTGATAAAAAATAAGGATGAACCTTTTGCAAGGTAGAGAACTCCAACAATTTGTTATTGATAAACTTGAAGACTCCAAAGCACAAGATATTGTTTCTCTGAATGTTCACGGGAAATCCAGTATTACCGATTGCATGATTATCTGCACCGGGACTTCCAACCGCCACCTGATGTCTGTCGCAGATAATCTGGTTGGTGACTGTCGTGCGAGTGGCCTGACCCCACTTGGCGTTGAAGGACAGGGCGTATCCGACTGGATTGTCGTAGACCTCGGTGAAGTTATCGTACACGTCATGCAGGAAGAGAGTCGCCGCATGTATGAACTTGAAAAACTCTGGAGCTGAGTTTGAAGCTGCAATTAGTTGCTGTAGGTACGAAAATGCCGGACTGGATACAGGCCGGCTTCATGGATTATTTACGTCGTTTCCCTAAAGATATGCCATTTGATCTGGTAGAAATTCCTGCCGGGAAACGGGGTAAAAATGCTGATATTAAACGCATTCTGGAGAAAGAAGGTGAACAGATGCTGGCAGCTGTCGGCAAAAGTAACCGGATTGTCACCCTAGACATTCCAGGCTCTCGTTGGGAAACACCTCAACTGGCTCAACAACTTGAACATTGGAAACAGGATGGAAGAGATGTCAGTTTGCTGATAGGCGGGCCAGAAGGTCTTGCACCAGCATGTAAAGCTGCGGCAGAACAAAGCTGGTCATTATCACCTTTGACCTTACCCCATCCTTTGGTCCGGGTTTTAGTTGCAGAAAGCCTGTACCGGGCATGGAGCATTACCACCAATCATCCCTATCACCGGGAATAATTTGGTTACCAACGGATAAAAGTGAATTCTGGCAATGGGATGAAGAATAAACGTACCCCTTTTCGTGATTATACGGCTGAATCAGCCCTGTTTGCCCGCCGCGCATTGGTGGCGTTTATCATCATCCTGGTACTGACGGGTATCCTGATTGCCAATCTTTACCATTTACAGATCACTCGCCACGAAGACTACCAAACCCGTTCAAACGAAAACCGTATCAAACTGGTTCCAATCGCGCCAAGCCGCGGTATTATTTATGACCGTAAAGGCACACCATTGGCGCTCAACAGAACAATCTACCAGTTGGAAGTCATACCTGAAAAGGTCGAGAACCTCCAGCAAACACTGAATGATCTACGGGATGTTATCGATCTGACTGACGAAGACATTGCCAACTTTGAAAAAGAACGTAAGCGCTCGCGCCGTTTTACCTCCATTCCACTGAAAACTTCACTGGATCACATCCAAGTAGCACGTTTTGCCGTTAATCAGTACCGTTTCCCTGGTCTCGAAATAAAAGGCTATCAACGCCGCTTCTACCCTTACGGTTCAGCCCTAACTCACATCATTGGCTATGTCGCTAAAATTAATGATAAAGACGTAGAACGGCTGGATAAAGAAGGCATTTTGCCTAATTACGCGGCTACACATGATATCGGCAAACTCGGCATTGAGCGTTATTATGAGTCTGTTTTACATGGAAAAACCGGTTATGAAGAAGTCGAAGTCAATAATCGCGGCCGGGTGATACGTCAATTACATGAACAGCCGCCACAGGCCGGGCAGGATATTTATCTGACTATCGATCTTGAGTTACAGATCTATATTGAGAAACTACTCACCACCAGCCGCGCAGCCGTCGTTGTTAGTGATCCACGCAATGGGGAAATTTTAGCGCTGGTATCTAACCCAAGCTATGATCCAAACCTATTCGTAAATGGAATATCCAACAAAAACTATCAGGAATTATTAAATAATCCTGACCGACCACTTATTAATCGTGCGACTCAAGGGATTTATCCACCTGCTTCAACTGTAAAACCTTTTATTACCGTTGCAGCACTGAGCACAGGCGTTATCAATAAGAATACCACCATTTTTGATCCGGGCTGGTGGCAATTACCAGGTTCAGAAAAACGCTACCGTGACTGGAAACGCTGGGGGCATGGCAGTCTCAATGCATATAGATCCATCGTGGAATCTGCAGATACTTTCTTCTATCAGGTTGCCTATGACATGGGAATTGACCGATTATCTGAATGGATGATTAAGTTTGGTTATGGTGAATACACCGGTATTGACCTATCTGAAGAACGCACAGGTATCATGCCTACCCGTGAATGGAAACAAAGAAAATATAAAAAACCTTGGTATCAGGGAGATACTATTCCTGTTGGTATCGGCCAAGGATACTGGACAGCAACACCAATTCAAATGGTGAAAGTGCTAACAACCTTAATTAATGACGGTAACGTAAAAACACCGCATTTGCTGCTGGGTAAAAAACTGAAAGGTGAGATGATCCCTTATCAACAAACAGAAAATATTCAGATAGGTGATATTCACTCAGGACACTGGGAGCTAGCCAAAAGCGGTATGTATGGTGTTGCCAACCTGCCAAACGGTACCGGCCACAAAAGTTTTACTAAAACTCCTTATAAAGCAGCTGCCAAATCAGGAACAGCACAGGTCTATAGCTATGAAACTTACAATGCTAGTAAAATTGCTGAGCATTTACGGGATCACAAACTAATGATTGCCTTCGCTCCTTATGAAAACCCGACAGTAGCCCTTTCTATTATTCTAGAAAATGGGGGTGCTGGCCCGACAGTGGGAACCCTTGTTCGCCAAATCCTCGACCATGTACTGTTAGGGGATAACAACACAATATTACCGGATGCGGTCCCAACACCATCCAGAACAGAAAATAATTGAATGATGCCATGACAGAAAACCAGAAAAAGGTTCCTCTCTGGACCAGATTACACATCGATCCACCACTGTTGTTATGCATTCTCGCACTGCTAATATACAGCGCTTTTGTTATGTGGAGTGCCAGCGGTCAAGATATGGGGATGATGGAGCGCAGAATAGGCCAAATTGGTGCCGGATTGGTTGTCATGATAATTATGGCGCAAATCCCACCAAGGGTTTATGAGGGATGGGCACCTTATCTATATATTGTTTGTGTCATTTTGCTAATTTTTGTTGATGCGTTCGGACAGATCAGTAAAGGAGCGCAACGCTGGCTCGATCTAGGTATTATCCGTTTTCAACCTTCTGAGATTGCCAAGATTGCTGTGCCACTGATGATAGCCCGTTTTATGAACCGCGATTTGTGTCCACCATCGCTAAAAAATACAACTATCGCTCTGATACTGATTTTCCTGCCAACTTTACTAGTCGCTGCCCAACCAGACCTCGGCACTTCAATTCTGGTCGCATCTTCCGGCCTGTTTGTCCTATTTCTTGCAGGAATGAGCTGGCGGCTGATTGGTATTGCAGCCCTGTTATTAGCCTGTTTTATCCCAATTCTATGGTTCTTTCTGATGCATGGATATCAGCGCGATCGGGTAATGATGTTACTTGATCCAGAAACTGACCCTCTAGGAAAAGGCTACCATATCATTCAATCAAAAATCGCCATTGGCTCCGGTGGCCTATCAGGTAAAGGTTGGTTACTCGGGACACAATCTCAATTGGAATTTCTTCCAGAACGTCATACAGACTTCATATTTGCCGTACTCTCGGAAGAACTTGGTTTAATCGGTGTTCTACTGTTACTAACATTATATTTGTTATTAATCATGCGCGGGCTGGTCATCGCTACCAGAGCACAGAATACTTTTGGCCGGGTCATGGTTGGTGGCCTGATGTTAATTCTGTTTGTTTATATATTCGTCAATATCGGCATGGTAAGCGGCATTCTACCTGTGGTAGGGGTTCCACTGCCATTTGTTAGTTATGGTGGCTCAGCATTGATCGTCTTAATGGCTGGTTTCGGGATTATAATGTCGATTCACACACACCGAAAATTATTGTCTAAAAGTTTATAGAGAAGAGGTTTCAATGCGTCAACACTGGCTTATACTCGGCATACTTGCAGCTTTGTTATCCGGCTGTACCACTCCTAACGAGCAAAAATCTCCCCCGTTACCAGCGGTACCAACGCAAGACGTTCTGGGGGCTGAACCTCGCTATGAGCCTTATCATCCTGGCGCCAATAATGATTATCAGATGAACGGACATATTTATCATATTGTGCAAGACCCATCCCAGTTCAGTGAAACGGGTTATGCCAGTTGGTATGGAGCAGAACACAATGGCAAAATGACAGCAATTGGTGAACGTTTTAACCCCTATGCACTGACAGCCGCCCACCCAACACTGCCAATTCCAAGTTATGTTCGCGTGACCAATTTAAGTAATGGCCGTATGATGATTGTCAGAGTTAACGACCGCGGTCCTTATAAACCTGGACGAATTATCGATCTATCGAAAGCTTCTGCTGAACGCCTGAACCTGACTCAAAGTACCAAAGTCAAAATTGATTTTATTCAGGTTGCTCAGGATGGTTCTGTATCTGGTCCCGGTACTGTTGGCAGCCAGATAGTTAAACAGAGTTATGCTCTGCCTGGCAGACCAACTCTGACAACAAGCCCACTAGGAACGCCCAGAATAGAAAACGCTCCTGATCAAACTGGCAGCCGACAGTTGACTGATCAGCCAGTGGAACAGACACAACTATTGGCTATACAACCAAAAGCTACTGAACAACTACCTGCAATAAAGCTACAACCACCTAAGCCTGTTACAGACAGCACCTTGGCAACAGCAGCACAAACAAGCGCCTCAGCAAGTGGCTTTATGGTCCAAGTCGGTGCCGTTAGCAGTGAGCAACGGGCAAAAGAATGGCAACAAACGTTAGAACAACGCTTTAATGTTCAAGGACGTGTAATTCAATATAGCAATGTTTATCGTGTACAATTAGGGCCATTCAACAATCGCCAGCAAGCTACCGATTTGCAACAGAAACTGGCTGACCAGATACAGCAATCTTCTTTTATCGTCAGTCCTTAACTATCCTCTTGCTGATACCTAGGTTTTGCGCAGATATCAGCAAGCGAGGTAAAAAAACGTAAACTTGGGGCCTGTCAAAATTTGCCAATGTTAGTATTTTTTTTCATTTGCTATGATGTGGCCCGATATCAACCTTTTCTCACGGATGTTGTCCAATCGACCATGAAATACACAACCACTTCTCGTTTTATAAAAAGCGTCACCTTGGGTATTGCGCTGGCAATGAACGTTTCTGCCTTTGCCAATGGGAACGATGTAAACCTGAAAACGATGATCCCAGGTGTGCCCCAGATTGATGCTGAAGCTTATATTCTTATCGACTACAACTCAGGCAAAGTTCTGGCTGAAATGAATGCAGATTCACATCGTGACCCTGCCAGCCTGACAAAAATGATGACCAGTTATGTTATTGGTCAGGCAATCAAATCAGGCAAAATTGGGCCAAATGATATGGTCACCGTTGGTACTGATGCATGGGCAACAGGTAATCCGGTATTTAAAGGCTCTTCCCTGATGTTCCTCAAACCTGGAGATCAAGTCTCAGTTTCCATGCTATCCCGTGGTATAAATTTGCAATCCGGTAATGATGCTTGTGTTGCAATGGCAGATTATGTTGCTGGTAGCCAAGAGTCGTTTGTTAATCTGATGAATGGCTACGTAAAATCACTTGGCTTACAGAATACGAATTTCAAAACTGTTCATGGTCTGGATGCGGAAGGCCAGTATAGCTCTGCCCGTGATATGGCATTGATTGGTCAAGCGCTAATCCGCGATGTTCCCGAAGAATATGCTATCTATAAAGAAAAAGAATTTACCTACAACAACATCCGTCAGACAAACCGCAACGGTTTGTTGTGGGATAAAAGCCTAAATGTAGATGGTATCAAAACCGGTCACACCAATGCAGCAGGTTATAACTTAGTCGCTTCTGCAACTGAAGGTGATATGCGTCTGATTTCTGCGGTACTAGGCGGTCACACTTATAAAGGACGTGAGACAGAAAGTAAAAAACTGCTAACCTGGGGTTTTCGTTTCTTTGAAACCGTTGCTCCACTGAAAGCTGACAAAGAATTTGCCTCTGAACCTGTCTGGTTTGGAGACAGCGATAGGGTTCAGCTAGGCGTTGATAAAGATGTTTATCTGACTATTCCCAGAGGACGTTTGAAAGATCTGAAAGCCAGCTATGTCATGAATGATACTGAATTACATGCCCCACTAGCGAAAAATCAAGTTGTCGGTACGATCAACTTTCAACTTGATGGCAAGACCGTTGAACAACGTCCTTTGGTTGTCATGAATGAAGTGAAAGAAGGCGGTATTTTCAGCCGTTTTATCGACTATATCAAACTGCTGTTTCATCATTGGTTTGGCTAATCGTTAAACCTAAAGCAGAAACCCACCGAAGCGAGTCAGGCAACAGCCTGACCGCAATAAACATCCCTGTGATTTAAGGCGGGGAAAACATTAATTTTACAGAAAAGACTGACCATACGTATTGCAAAAAGCAAACCAGGAGCGCCCATGAAAACGAAATTAAATGAACTGCTTGAGTTCCCTTGCTCATTCACCTACAAAGTGATGGGTTTAGCTGAACCTGAGTTAGTTAATCAGGTCGTTGAAGTGGTTCAGCGCCACGCGCCGGGCGATTACTCTCCACAAGTTAAGCCAAGCAGCAAAGGTAACTACCACTCAGTATCCATTACTATCAATGCTACTCACATTGAACAAATAGAAACCTTGTATGAAGAGTTAGGTAACCTTGAACTGGTACGAGTAGTGTTGTAACACAAACCCAAACAATCCCCTGTAATTTCTCAGGGGATTGTTTTATTTATCAGAAGCACCACAGTTTAGAGTGTACTAAACTGGTGAGAATCTCTTCTGAAGGTTATACTGGCTAAATCTTATAGCGACCAAATGAAGTCTCAATTGCAATATAAAACAATTTTCTTACGCCAATTAGGAATACAACCTTACGAGCCGATTTCTGATGCAATGCATTTGTTTACTGAGCAGCGAGATATTAACACACCCGATGAAATCTGGCTGGTACAGCACCCAAAAGTATTTACTCAGGGGCAAGCAGGTAAAGCTGAGCATTTGCTATCTCCCGGTGATATTCCGATTATCCAATCCGATCGTGGTGGACAAATCACCTATCATGGTCCTGGTCAGCAAGTTATGTATGTTATGATTGACATCAAACGTGCCAAAATAGGTGTACGACAACTGGTTACAGCGATAGAGGACACTGTCGTTAAAACACTTGCTCACTTTAGTGTGAAAGCCTATGCCCGACCGGATGCTCCTGGTGTTTATGTCGACGAAGCCAAAATTTGCTCCCTCGGATTACGAATACGCAAAGGCTGCTCTTTCCACGGGCTAGCACTTAATATTGCAATGGATTTAGAACCATTTCTACGAATTAATCCTTGTGGCTATGCTGGCATGAAAATGACTCAACTCAGCGAATTAGTCCCTGGAATTACTATTGAGCAAGTGCAACCGATTTTGGTAGAGACATTCTGTCAGCAGTTGGGATTTAAACTGAATAGCTAAAGATGATATAATTTTTTAATATTTTCAAAAATTTTTTAATTGATTTATCACGCAGTGGGCTGAAGATAAATCTCAACCTGATGAATTTAACACTGGAACCAGCACGATTATGAGTAAACCAATTCAGATGGAACGCGGAATTAAGTACCGCGACGCAGACAAAATGGCGCTGATCCCTGTCAAAACAGTGATTACCGAACGTACAGAAATCTTGCGTAAACCTGAGTGGATGAAAATCAAACTTCCTGCGGATTCCAGCCGCATTCAGGGTATCAAATCTGCTATGCGCAAGAATGGCCTGCATTCCGTTTGTGAAGAAGCTTCCTGCCCCAACCTAGCTGAATGTTTCAATCACGGTACAGCAACTTTTATGATTCTTGGCGCAATTTGCACCCGTCGTTGCCCTTTCTGTGATGTTGCCCATGGCCGCCCAATGGCTCCTGATGCCAACGAACCAGTAAAACTGGCACAAACCATTAAAGATATGGCACTACGCTATGTCGTTATCACCTCCGTTGACCGTGATGATCTGCGTGACGGCGGTGCTCAACACTTTGCTGACTGTATTTCTGCTATCCGTGAAAAGAATCCATCCATTAAAATCGAAACCTTGGTCCCTGATTTCCGAGGACGCATGGATCGTGCCCTTGAAATACTAACAGCGACACCGCCGGACGTTTTTAATCATAACCTGGAAAACGTACCACGGATTTACCGCCAGGTACGCCCTGGCGCAAATTATGAGTGGTCACTGAAATTACTCGAAAAGTTCAAAGAAGCCCACCCTGATATCCCAACTAAATCTGGTCTGATGGTGGGTCTCGGTGAAACAAATGAAGAAATTCTTGATGTTATGCGTGATCTGCGCCGCCACGGTGTCACTATGCTGACTCTGGGCCAATATCTACAACCCAGCCGCCACCATTTACCAGTACAACGCTACGTCAGTCCACAAGAATTTGATGAAATGAAAGAAGAAGCACTGGCGATGGGATTCACCCATGCGGCTTGTGGACCATTTGTTCGTTCTTCTTATCACGCTGATTTGCAAGCCAGAGGTGAAGAAGTTAAATAACCATAAGCCTAATTATGCTTAATATTATTCTGGCCGTATTTATCGGCGGAGGTTTAGGTAGTGTATTACGTTGGTTTATCAGCCTCCGCCTTAATAATATTCCGATTAACATCTCAATTGGCACCCTGACCGTCAATTGTATTGGTGCATTCATTATCGGGCTGGGATTGGCATATTTTAATAGAGCCACATATCTTAATCCGGCCTGGAAATTAATGCTAACTACCGGCTTTTGTGGTGGCTTAACAACGTTCTCTACTTTTTCTGTCGAAATTGTTTATCTATTACTAGATGGAAAACTAGGATGGGCGCTGGGAACCGTTTTGCTTAATCTTTTTGGATCACTACTAATGACAATTTTAGCTTTCGTATTGATGGGTGAGTTTTAAATTTCATTACACATATCGCAAGAATCAAAAAAAACCCGTTGAAACAACGGGTTTTCGAAATACGGAGTTAAAATCAGATAGCGACAACGTTTACAGCAGATGGACCTTTAGCGCCGTCAGTGATTTCAAACTCTACCTTTTGGCCTTCTGCCAGAGTTTTAAATCCGTTACTCTGAATAGCAGAGAAATGCACGAATACGTCTTTGCTACCATCTTCTGGAGTGATAAACCCGAATCCTTTAGATTCATTAAACCACTTAACGTTACCTTTAATTTTTGACATCAAACATACCTTTAACGTGAAATAAGACACAAAACCTGTGTCGCATACAGTACAGCAAATAAATTGGTTCACTGTCTACAACCAAGATCACGAAAAGCATAATAAAATACGATAGATGTCATCTTTATTTAGTTTTGCTGCTAAATAATGCACATATATAAATATTCTATAACCATCCCTGGTCTTTTATCAGGCAATTCATCAAACAAGCAAACTGTTATGCTTTTTCATGCTCTAATAACCAGCTTTTAATATTTAAGCCGCCGGTATATCCAACTAATTTGCCATCATGCCCAATAACACGGTGACAAGGCACAATTAATGAGATTGGATTACGAGAATTAGCCATTCCCACTGCACGACAATAGTTCGCTGAACCTAATGCCAACGATAATTGCTTATAACTCCACACTTCTCCAAACGGGATTTTACATAACTGCAACCATACACGTTGTTGGAATTCCGTTCCCTCAGGGTTGAGTGGAACAGAAAACTCAGTACGTTTACCCGCAAAATATCCCCGTAGCTCTTTCACGCACTGTTTAGTAATATCATTTTTCACTTCAGGCGCTGTTTTTTCATCAACAAAATATAGACTGGTCACTCCCTTATCATCCGCAGTGATATGAACATACGGTTTAGGAAATCCTTTAGGTGTCTCAAAATACTGATGATACATAACCACCTCCCTTGAAAAAATATAAGTCATTATTGAGATTAGAGTAAATCGTCTTTTCAATAAATTGCAATGATGAATTCAGTTGCTCCCTTACCACCGACTAGAAAGCTTAAGCTTTCCTGAAGAGGAAAAAAGCTTTCCAATCACAAGGAATAATTGACGCTGTAATTTTGACAATGGTCATTCAACATAGAATTGACACCATATATAGTGTGGTTGAAATAAAAATACACTATATATAGCATAGTTCAAATTGGTACCTTTTAGAAAATTATTACTAATGAACCAAACTTTGTCACTACATGCCCACAAACTGGAAAAGGAGTGCTTAATGTGCATTACTATTTATAGCAAACCTGACTGCGTACAATGCAGCGCAACCTACCAAGCCCTAAACCGAAGAAACATTCCTTATCAGATTGTTGACTTAACCAAAAATCCTCAGGCTTTAGCTATTGTTCATGCCCTGGGCTATCAGCAAGTTCCCGTGGTCATCGCAGGCACACAGCACTGGGTAGGATTCCGCCTTGATAAAATCAACACGTTAGCCGAGAATCTGTAGGTTTATTATGAAGATGAATCCGCTAGTCTACTTTTCAAGTTCATCAGGTAACAGCCATAGATTTGTCCAAAAATTGAAAATGCCAGCTCTTCGTATTCCGGCAGACAAATCAGTTAGCCCACTAAACGTAACCTCTCCTTACATTTTGCTGACACCAAGTTATGGTGGTGGCGATGCTAAAGGCGCTGTCCCTCCACAAGTGATTCGATTTCTAAATATTGCCGAAAACCGAGCGCTAATTCGGGGAGTTATAGCCGCCGGAAATACAAATTTTGGCGAAGCTTATGGCATTGCCGGACGGATAATTTCGGAAAAATGCCGGATACCACTCCTATATCGTTTTGAGTTAATGGGCACCGAAGAAGATATACAACGAGTACGCTGGGGTATTCAAAGCTTTTGGCAACACTACTCACCAGAGAATATACAATCATGACTTCAAAAATTAACAAACAGCGGGATTACCACGCTCTAAATGCCATGCTAAATTTGTATGACAGTGAAGGAAATATTCAGTTTGATAAAGATAAACTGGCCATTTATCATTATTTCCATCAACATGTAAATCAGAATACGATCTTTTTCCATGATCTAAAAGAGAAACTGGATTTTCTCCAACAAGAAGGATATTACGAAACAAAAGTACTGGAGCAGTACGATTTTGCTTTTATTAAAAAGCTCTTTCAGCAAGCCTATAGCAAAAAATTCCGCTTTCAAACCTTTCTGGGTGCATTCAAATATTACACCAGCTATTCTCTGAAAACCTTCGATAATAAACGCTACCTAGAACGTTATGAAGATCGAGTATGCATGGTTGCTCTGACTCTGGCTCAAGGCAACCAGACACTGGCTTGTCGCTTGGTCGACGAAATCATCAGTGGCCGCTTTCAGCCAGCGACACCAACTTTCCTTAATTGCGGTAGAAAACAACGAGGAGAGCTGGTTTCTTGTTTCCTGCTTCGCATTGAAGACAATATGGAATCTATTGGGCGTTCAATCAATTCAGCATTACAGCTTTCAAAACGTGGTGGCGGTGTCGCATGTTTACTCAGTAATCTACGAGAAGCGGGTGCACCGATAAAAATGATTGAAAATCAATCATCAGGTGTCGTTCCTGTAATGAAAATGCTAGAAGATGCATTTTCTTATGCCAATCAGCTTGGCGCACGTCAGGGTGCTGGTGCTGTTTATCTCAATGCTCATCATCCTGATATTCTCCATTTTCTGGATACAAAACGGGAAAATGCTGACGAGAAAATCCGTATAAAAACACTCTCTCTTGGCGTTGTTATTCCTGATATTACTTTTGAATTGGCTAAAAACAATGAAGATATGTATCTGTTCTCACCTTATGATATTCAGAGAGTTTATGGTGTGCCAATGTCTGAAATTAGCATTACAGAAAAATATGCTGAAATGGTGAATAATCAACACATTCGTAAATCAAAAATCAACGCCCGTGAATTTTTCCTAACATTAGCGGAGATCCAATTCGAATCCGGTTATCCCTATATTATGTATGAGGATACTGTGAATCGTGTTAACCCAATTAAGGGCCGAATTAATATGAGTAACTTATGTTCCGAAATTCTGCAAGTTAACAGCGCTAGTGAATATGCAGATGATTTAAGTTACCGCTATATCGGCAAAGACATTAGTTGTAATCTGGGATCAATGAATATCGCTCATACAATGGACTCACCTAATTTTGCTCTTTCAATTGAAACCGCTATCCGCGCTTTAACCGCCGTATCAGATATGAGTCATATTCGTTCTGTACCTTCCATCGAAAAAGGAAATCAAGATTCTCATGCGATTGGTTTAGGTCAAATGAATCTGCACGGCTATCTGGCAAGGGAAAGAATTTATTATGGCTCTGAGGAGGGAATAGATTTCACAAATATTTATTTCTATATCGTCGCTTATCACGCTTTACGTACTTCAAACCAAATCGCAATTGAACGCAATTGTTACTTTAAAGGTTTTAAAGATTCTCGTTACGCCAGCGGTGAATTTTTCAATAAATATACGGAAAGATCCTGGCAACCTCAGACCCAAAAAGTCTGCCAGTTATTTGAACAAGCAGGAATCGTTATTCCTAATCAACAAGACTGGCTTGAACTAAAAGCCTCAGTTATAACCCATGGTATTTATAATCAGAATCTTCAGGCTGTTCCTCCCACAGGTTCTATTTCATATATCAACAATTCAACATCAAGTATTCACCCGATTGTCTCCCGCATCGAGATCCGTAAAGATGGTAAATTAGGGAGAGTATATTACCCTGCCCCATTTATGACTAACGATAATCTTGAATATTACAAAGATGCCTACGAAATCGGGCCGGAAAAAATTATTGATACTTACGCCGCAGCGACTCAACATGTTGATCAGGGATTATCACTGACACTTTTCTTCAAAGATGACGCCACAACCCGCGACATTAATAAAGCGCAAATTTATGCCTGGCGTAAAGGGATCAAAACACTTTATTACATCCGATTGAGACAAATAGCTCTGGAAGGTACAGAAGTACAAGGTTGTATTTCATGCTCATTGTAAAATTAATGCTGGAAATTTATTATGATTAACAATCCTATATGTGCAATTAATTGGAATCGGCTTAAGGATGACAAAGATCTAGAAGTTTGGAATCGGCTAACAACCAATTTTTGGCTACCAGAAAAAGTGCCATTATCTAATGATATTCCCTCATGGAACACACTGACCGCAGAAGAGAAAAAGTTAACAATCCGGGTATTTACCGGATTGACTCTACTAGACACTATTCAAAATACTGTCGGCGCTCCGGCATTGATGGAAGATGCATTGACACCCCATGAAGAAGCTGTGATGTCCAATATTAGCTTCATGGAAGCGGTTCATGCACGATCCTACAGTTCTATCTTTTCAACATTATGCCTAACCGCCGATGTAGATGATGCTTATTACTGGAGTGAAAACAACCTAGCATTGCAGAATAAAGCTAAAATTATCTTAAATTATTATTGTGATAGCCATCCATTAAAGAAAAAGGTAGCCAGTGTTTTTCTGGAATCATTTTTATTCTATTCCGGATTTTATTTACCTATGTATTGGTCAAGCCGAGGAAAATTAACAAATACAGCGGATTTGATCCGACTCATTATTCGTGACGAAGCTATTCACGGTTATTATATTGGGTATAAATTCCAACAATCATTAAATAAATATCCTAATTCCGAGAAAAAAGAAATTAAAGACTTTACATTTTCATTATTATTTGATTTATACGAAAACGAAATAAAATATACAGAAGATCTTTATGATATTGTTGGCTGGACAGAAGATGTTAAAAAATTCTTACATTATAATGCAAATAAAGCATTAATGAACCTTGGGTATGAAGCCCTATTTCTCTCAGAAATGACAGACGTCAGCCCGGCAATATTGTCCGCATTATCACCTGGAGCAAATGAAAACCATGATTTCTTTTCTGGCTCAGGTTCATCATATGTTATCGGTAAAGCAGTCAATACAGAAGATGAAGACTGGGATTTTTAAATAAAATGACTTTATTTTATATAAAATATTTCAAATGCCAGATAGCCATAATACGATAATATTTGCAGAAAAAAATTATTAAACCTGTTTTTTAAACGATCAAATGCCATAAAATCCTTATATTTTCTATGGCATTTTTCATATTTTCGACTATTTCTACGAATATATTTTCCAGAAATAGCCATCCGCTCCATTTTAAACAGAAAAAACATTAGAAAAACTAATATTTTACAAATTAAATTTCATTCCAACCCAAAATAATAAACCACATTGATTAATAATCAATTCTATTAAAAATATGATTGATAATTTATACCAATTTAGATAAAAAACTCTTTAATAACATTGAAATAGAGAACAATTATGATTTTACCAATAGAAATAAATCGCCAATAACAATTGACTGATTACGATGAAATTATTGCAAATATATCTACTTTTAATAATTTATTATCAGCACTTTTTGATTAATTAACATTAACATAGGGTTGTCAGGCTATCTCAGTATGTTAGGGTATATATCTTCAAAGAATCATGCAGGATAAATAACGCATAAAATTATTATATAACCATCGAAAGGAAATTAACTATTTCATGGCAATTAAACTCGAAGTTAAAAACCTCTATAAAATATTCGGCGATCATCCAGAATGTGCACTCAAATTACTCAATTCTGGTTTGAATAAAGATCAGATATTTGAAAAGACAGGTCTAGTTGTTGGTATACAAAATGCCAATCTGGCCATTGAAGAAGGCGAAATATTTGTCATCATGGGATTATCCGGCTCCGGTAAATCCACAATGGTACGCCTTCTCAATCGTCTGATAAAACCAACTCGCGGTCAGGTATTAATTGATGGTGAAGATATTTCTGAGATTTCAGAGACAGCGTTAAGAGAAATTCGCCGTAACAAAATCAGTATGGTTTTCCAATCATTCGCATTAATGCCGCATTTAAACGTACTGGAAAACAGTGCTTTTGGCATGGAACTTGCCGGTATCTCTAAACAAGAACGTCACAAAAAAGCGTTGGATGCACTGAAACAGGTAAATCTGGAGAATTACGCGCAATCCTATCCAGATGAACTTTCTGGCGGTATGCGCCAACGTATTGGACTTGCCAGAGCATTAGCTAATGACCCTGATATTTTGCTGATGGATGAAGCGTTTTCTGCCCTTGACCCATTAATTCGTACAGAAATGCAGGACGAGCTGCTAAGCCTACAAGGTAATCAACCACGAACCATTGTTTTTATCTCCCACGATTTAGACGAAGCAATGCGTATCGGTGATCGGATCGCTATTATGCAAGGCGGTGTTGTTGTACAGGTTGGGACACCTGATGAAATCCTGAACAATCCAGCCAATGACTATGTGAGGACCTTTTTCCGTGGCGTAGATATCAGCCATGTATTCAGCGCTAAAGATGTTGCTCGCCGTCGTCCTGACTCTCTTCTTCACGTCGCACCGGGTTTTGGTCCTCGTTCTGCATTGAAAGTTCTTGATGATGAAAACAGAAGTTATGGTTACCTGATTGAACGTGGACAAAAATTCGCGGGCATAGTCTCGGTAAATTCATTGGAAAAAGCATTACAGGAAAAAAAACCTATCGAACATGCCATATTGGCGGAACCGACTGCCGTTACCGCAGATACGTCTCTTAATGAATTAATTTCTGTTGTAGCACAATCACCTTGTGCAGTTCCGGTTGTTGGGGATAACGACAAATACATTGGTGTTATTTCCAAAGGGATGCTGTTGCAAGCTTTAGACAAGGAGACATCAATTGAGTAATCAAAACGAACATCAACCCCAGCCGGCACAAGATGCATGGGATACCGATTCCTCCTCCACTAATAACGCAGATCCTTGGGGTAGTGAAGCCAATGTTGACAATTCAGCCGGTTCTGATTGGCTGGATGTACCGGCAACAACTGTACCGACTGAACACTTTAATATCATGGACCCATTCCAGAACACACTTATCCCTTTGGACTCATGGGTAACTCATGCTATTGACTGGATTGTGCTGAATTTTCGACCAGCATTTCAGGGAATACGTATCCCAATAGATTTCGTTCTCAATGGCTTTGAACAATGTCTCACATCAATGCCGGCACCGGTTGCCATCATGTTGTTTGCCTTGATTGCTTGGCAACTATCAGGCATTGGGATGGGGATTGCCTCACTTGCTTCGTTAATAGTGATTGGTGCAATTGGAGCATGGTCTGAAGCTATGGTTACTCTGGCACTGGCTCTGACATCTCTGCTGTTTTGTATCATCATCGGCTTACCACTTGGTCTCTGGCTGTCACGCAGTGAAAGAGCTGCAAAGATTATTCGGCCTATGCTTGATGCAATGCAAACTACGCCAGCATTTGTCTATCTGGTTCCCATTGTCATGCTTTTTGGCATCGGTAACGTGCCTGGAGTAATCGTCACTATTATCTTTGCTCTGCCTCCAATTGTCCGTCTAACAATTTTAGGCATCAAACAGGTTCCAACAGACCTGATAGAAGCAGCGGAATCTTTTGGTGCCAGTCCTCGCCAAATGCTGTTTAAAGTGCAGCTACCATTGGCTATGCCAACCATTATGGCTGGAGTAAACCAAACCCTGATGTTGGCATTATCAATGGTTGTTATCGCCTCAATGATTGCCGTTGGTGGCTTAGGGCAGATGGTTTTACGGGGTATTGGTCGTCTTGATATGGGACTTGCTGCCGTGGGGGGTGTTGGCATCGTGATTCTTGCGATTCTCCTTGACCGTCTCACTCAGTCTCTCGGTCGTGACAGCCGCACGAAGGGGACAAATCGCTGGTATAGCACTGGACCAACTGGATTAATTATCCGCTTGTTAAGCAAAAAAGCGTGATTTTTAATGAACATATAATTATTACAACAGAAGGTAAAACTATGTACAAAACAGTTACCTGGGCTGTAGTAGCCCTATCATCACTAATAAGTCCGCAGATATCCGCTGCCGAATTACCCGGTAAAGGTATCAGCGTACAGCCAGTACAAAGCACTATCACCGAAGAAACATTCCAGACACTGATCGTCAATAAGGCACTAGAAAAGCTTGGCTATGATATCAAACCAATCAAAGAAGTAGACTACAACGTTGCCTACTCTTCTATTGCTTCCGGTGATGCAACCTTTATGGCAGTAAGTTGGGAACCACTGCACAACAACCAATATCAAGCAGCGGGTGGTGACACCAAATTCTACCGCGTTGGTAACTACGTGGAAAACTCCGCACAGGGGTACTTAATCGACAAAACAACAGCAGAAAAATATAACATCACCAATATTGCCCAATTGAAAGATCCGAAAATAGCCAAATTATTTGATACCAACGATAATGGCAAAGCTGATCTCACCGGCTGTAATCCCGGATGGGGCTGCGAAGCCGCAATTAATCATCACCTCAAAGCGTATGGTTTAAGTAATAGTGTTGAACATAATCAAGGGAACTATGCGGCCATGATGGCGGATACAATTACCCGTTATAAAGAAGGTAGACCTATCCTATATTACACATGGACTCCTTACTGGATCAGTGATGTGCTAAAACCGGGTAAGGATGTTATCTGGTTACAAGTTCCTTTCTCGGCTATGCCTAACGGTGAAAAAATAGATACGAAGCTACCAAATGGCGCAAATTATGGCTTTCCTCCAAGTATTATGCATATTGCCGCCAATAAAAAATGGGCCGAAAATAACCCAGCAGCAGCTAAGCTATTTTCTATTATGAAAATGCCGATTGCTGACATTAACGCCCAAAACCTGAGGATGCATAATGGCGAAGCATCACAAGCAGATATCGAACGCCATGCCAATGGTTGGATTCAAGCTCATCAGAAATTATTTGATGGTTGGGTTAAAACTGCCATTAAAGCCGCCGGAAATAATTAATACTTGGATAACATAGTGAATTGGTCTATGCCAGTTCACTATTTCTCAATTCCATTTTTTCTTATACCAAACTGGTCAGCTCAATGATTGTTTTTGGAGTTCACCCCATCATTCCCTTTGTTTAGCATTGAATCTAATAAGAAAAACTCATTACAATGTGAACAATTTAGTACGTAACTACTGGCATCTTTAATGCGTTGTTTACTCTCTCCCTTAACCTGCCGTTTAAACATAAGAAAACCTAACTATGGAAGAAAATATTTCCCGTACACCGTTAAGCCCTGCTTTAATTGCTCTGATGGCAATTGCCACAGGTTTGGTTGTTGCTAGTAACTACTATGCACAACCACTACTTGATACTATCGCTTTACAATTTAACCTAACTTCCAGTGAAGCGAGTTTTATTGTCACTTCAGCTCAACTAAGCTATGCCATTGGCCTGATATTCCTGGTGCCATTAGGAGACATGCTTGAACGACGCAGTCTGATTGTTTCGATGACTATATTGGCTGCTATCGGCTTGCTAATTACCGCTATGTCGCAAAATATCTGGCAAATGTTACTGGGAACCGCCTTAACAGGCTTATTTTCAGTAGTTGCCCAAGTGCTGGTTCCTCTGGCCGCAACACTTGCTCTTCCCCATCAGCGAGGAAAAGCAGTCGGTACAATTATGGGAGGCTTGTTACTTGGAATATTACTGGCAAGAACAATCTCCGGCACCATGGCTACTCTTAGTGGCTGGCGAACTATTTTTTGGATTGCTAGCGTATTACTGGTGATCCTTTCCCTGACATTATGGCGCTATCTTCCTCGTTATAAGCAAGTAACTAACCTTAATTACTGTCAATTACTTGGCTCTATTGTAAAACTCGTTACCACAACCCCTCTTCTAAGAGTACGCGCCATATTGGGAGCGCTGACATTTGCCAATTTCAGCCTCTTATGGACATCAATGGCATTTCTGCTCTCAGCCCCTCCTTTTAATTATTCTGAAGGGGTAATTGGTTTATTTGGATTAGTCGGTGCTGCCGGAGCACTGATGGCAACCAGAACTGGACAACTAGCCGATAAAGGAAAAGGTTCTCTAACCACCAGCATCGCTCTGATATTATTACTTCTTTCATGGATACTCATTGGCTTTGCCAAAGAATCATTGATTAGCTTCCTAATTGGCATTTTGATCCTCGACATTGCTATTCAAGGTGTACACGTCACTAATCAAAGCACGATATACCGCATCATGCCAGAAGCCAGAAATCGACTTACTGCCGCTTATATGACCAGTTATTTTATTGGTGGCGCTTTTGGCTCTCTGGTTGCAGGTTACGCTTATAAACACTCAGGCTGGTATGGTATTACTGCTGCAGGAATAACTATTTGTGTAATTAACCTTCTCGTATGGTTTTTGGGCAAAAAACATGAACCTAAGACGTCGCAGGAAACAAGTTGTACTTAATAAAAACATTTACAGAACATTTAGTATGGATAATATTTTCTATTCCATTTCATTTTGTTATGTTACATAACATTTATATAACCAGATGTATATTCTATGCCTATTCCTGACAGATTAATGCCTTTATCTGATAAAAAATCATCTTTTGCTGATGGAATAATAGACAGCCTGCCAATCGTTATCGGCTACGTACCTGTAGCTTTTGCTTTTGGTCTTAACGCTGTCAAATTAGGCTTTAACCCAATAGAAGCCATTTTCTTTTCATGCATTATCTATGCTGGGGCAAGCCAATTCGTTATCACTGCTTTACTGAGTGCAGGTACATCGTTATGGGTTTCTGCCCTGACAATAATGGCAATGGATGTTCGCCATATTCTTTATGGCCCATCTTTAAGGCACCGTATCAAAGATAAATTAACGGAGAAAAAAAACCTTATCTGGGCTTTTGGCCTAACAGATGAAGTTTTTGCCGCAGCCACAGCAAAGCTGATTAAGAATCAACGTAGTTGGAGTGAAAATTGGATGGTTGCTATTGCTATCTGTTCCTGGCTTGCCTGGGTCATAGGTACCGCAGCAGGCGCATTTCTTAGCAATGGTTATCTGGAATCCTACCCCGCAGTAGAAGCAGCCATGACTTTTATGTTACCAGCGCTATTCTTGAGCTTCCTTCTTGCATCTTGCAGAAAACAAAATAGCTATTGTGTTATAGCAGCCCTAACTGGAGCACTATTAGGGATTACATTTTTCTCAATCCCTATTGCCATTCTGGCAGGAATTGTTGGTGGCTGTACTGCTGCATTATTACAACCAAGAAACAGTTGCAATAGCATTTCTGACCAAAAGGAAACACCATGATTGACAGTAGAATTCTGTTCATTGGGCTACTCGTTGGATTAGCTAATTTTTTATTCCGCTATCTACCACTGCGTTTTGGTACAGCTCGTCAATCTGTCGGCAGACAAGGCGGAAAAACAAGCATTATTCTTGATAGTATTGGTATCGCATCCATTTGCTCTTTACTGATCGTTTCCGGCATTCCTGATGTAATGAAAGATAGCCAAAAGCTACTTCCTACCCTAGTGGGCTTTCTGACTATCTGCTTAGTTTTCTACAAAACAAAGAAAATTATACTCGCAACTCTATTAGGTGCTCTACTTTTCGGACTAACATTCAAAATATTTATGAATTAGGTATCAATATCAAAAGAAATATGATGATAATAAATAACTACAATTGCTAAATTTATCTTTTAATATACCATTTGGATGTTTGATAACAAAAGTTATCTTACCAGTTGAAACTAATAAGGTATCTAAATAATGGAAAGTTCGTTTACGCCTACCGAAGAATTACTGAATATTCGTGCAGCACAGCAAGCCAAATTAAATAAAGATATCCCTTATCAAGAGATCCTGTTGACTAGGTTATCAATGCACGTCCAAAGTAAGTTGCTTGAAAACCGTAATAATATGTTGAAAGCTCAAGGAATCAATGAAACTTTGTTCATGGCCCTGATGATCCTTGATACTAAAGAAAGCCACAGTATTCAGCCGTCAGAACTCAGTGCCGCTTTAGGTTCTTCTCGTACTAACGCCACTCGTATCGCTGATGAATTAGAAAAGCAGGAGTGGATTGAAAGAAAAGAAAGTCATAACGACCGCCGCTGTCTTCACCTTCACCTGACAGAGCAAGGTACAAAATTCTTAAATAGTTTGCTTCCACCTCAACATGATTGCTTAAGAAGACTTTGGTCATGTCTTGACCAGGAGGAACAAAAACAGTTAGAGAAGTTAATGAGAAAATTACTAGTCAGACTTGATACCATGGGCGATTGTATCAAATAAACAGCTTGTCGTTTAATCGAACGCTTTTTATCCAAGTAACACTTTCCTGGTTAAATTGTTCGAAAAAACTTTCTTGTTAGCCAATATGATCTATTCTGCAAAGAGCTAACTCTTATTCTTCGATAACATTGGACTCTGTGTAATTCACCTTTCCAGTAGTGATGATATAGCGCTACTGGAAAAGTGATCCTAAAAGATGGTAGTTACCGGAAAAAAATAACAAGCACGGAGATTTACTATGAGTGCAAATCAGGAAGTGCAAGCACCACAAAATCCAACCAGTAGCAAAAAAAGACAACGCAGTCGCGCCTTAGTATTACTAACTCTTGTCTTTACTCTGCTCGGCGTAGCCTATTTCTTTTATTGGTTTATCGTCTTACGCCACCATCAAGAAACAGATAACGCCTACGTTACAGGCAACCAAGTTCAAATCATGTCGCAAGTTGCTGGCAGTGTAATTACCGTTCACTTCGATAACACGGACTTTGTGAAAAGCGGTAGTGTGTTAGTACAACTTGATCCCCGTGATGCAGAATTAGCCCTAGAGAAAGCAAAAACAGCGCTCGCCAGTAGTGTCCGCCAAACTCATCAGCAGATGATTAACAGTAAACAATATCAGGCTAATATTGCCCTGCGCCGCTCTGAATTGACCCGAGTTCAAAGTGATCTCAGCCGCCGTGAAGTGCTTGGTGCTCAGAAAGTCATTGGTAAAGAAGAATTGCAACATGCACGAGAAGCCGTTGCCAGCGCCAAAGCGACATTAGATGTCGCAGTCGAACAATACAACGCTAATCAAGCGGTTATTCTGGACACCCCTTTAGAAAAACAACCAGCAGTTGAACAAGCTGCAACGGATGTTCGCAATGCTTGGTTAGCGTTGCAACGCACTAAAATAGTCAGCCCAGTTGATGGCTATGTCTCTCGTCGCAGTGTACAAATTGGCGCACAAATCAATAAAAATACACCGCTGATGGCGATAATTCCGGCATACAATATGTGGATTGAAGCTAACTTTAAAGAAACTCAGCTCGCCAACATGCGTATTGGTCAACCCGCAGAAATCACCAGTGATTTTTACGGTAAGGACAAGATATTTAATGGCAAAATCACGGGGCTTGATATGGGTACCGGAAGCGCTTTCTCTTTATTACCTGCTCAAAATGCTAGTGGCAATTGGATTAAAGTTGTCCAACGCTTACCTGTCCGCATTGAACTGAATCCTGAACAATTAGAGAAATACCCATTACGCATTGGCCTATCTACTAAAGTAAGAGTAGATACTACTCATTCTGATGGACAAGTTCTATCAAACCGAACACGTACTAAATCGGCTTATCACACAACGGCTCTGACAATAGATATGTCTCCGGCAAATAAAATAGTCACCGACATAATTAATAACAATGCTGGAAAATAATACCGGAGGCTAAAGTGACAAGACAGCCGCTTACAGGCGCTAAACTTGCATGGATGACTATTGCATTATCCCTGGCAACTTTTATGCAAGTTTTGGACTCTACAATCGCTAACGTAGCCATCCCCACTATCTCAGGTAATCTGGGATCATCAAATTCTCAGGGAATTTGGGTAATCACCTCCTTCGGTGTTGCTAACGCGATTTCAATCCCAATTACTGGGTGGCTGGCAAAACGCATCGGTGAAGTTAAATTATTTATCTGGTCAACAGCCTTATTTGCTATATCTTCCTGGCTATGTGGTATTTCCAACAGTCTTGGAATGCTAATTTTCTTTCGGGTTATTCAAGGATTAGTTGCAGGTCCTATTATTCCTCTTTCACAAAGCCTACTTCTGCAAAATTATCCACCAGCCAAAGGAAATATGGCGCTGGCATTGTGGTCAATTACGATTATTGTCGCACCGATTTTTGGTCCTATCCTGGGCGGTTACATCAGTGATAACTATCATTGGGGATGGATTTTCTTTATCAACGTTCCTATTGGTATCGTGGTTATTTTGATTGCTATGCAAACGCTAAAAGGACGTGAAACTCAAACAGAAATCAAACCTATCGACACAATAGGACTCCTATTGCTAGTTATCGGGGTGGGTTGTTTACAGATCATGTTGGATCAGGGAAAAGACCTAGACTGGTTTAATTCTACAGAAATTATTGTATTGGCAGTTATAGCCGTAATCACATTGATATTCCTGATAGTGTGGGAATTGACCGATGACCATCCGATTATTGACTTGTCACTATTTAAAGAACGCAATTTTACTATTGGCAGTTTCTGTTTAAGTTTGGCCTATTTACTCTACTTTGGCACAATCGTTTTATTGCCTCAGCTATTACAAGAAGTGTTTGGCTATACTGCAACATGGGCCGGTCTTGCCGCTGCACCAGTAGGGTTACTACCATTGATAATATCTCCTCTAATCGGTAAGTTCAGCGACAAAGTAGATATGCGTTACATAGTGACATTCAGCTTTATTGTTTACGCTGTTTGTTACTATTGGCGTGCATATACGTTCGAACCCAGCATGGATTTCGCCGCTTCCGCATGGCCTCAGTTTATTCAGGGGCTTGCCATTGGCTGCTTTTTTATGCCACTAACAACCATCACCCTTTCTGGTTTACCTCCAGAGCGAGTGGCATCTGCATCCAGTCTATCGAATTTTATTCGAACACTAGCTGGCTCAATAGGAACATCAATAACGACAACCATGTGGACTCAGCGCGAATCAATGCATCACTCTCATTTTGCTGAACATATCAATCCTTATAGCCTCGATACTCAACAGATTTATCAACAATTATCGGCACAGGGAATGAATAACCAGCAAATTTCTGCTTATCTGGCAAAAGAAATTACCCATCAGGGACTCATAATTTCAGCAAATGAAATTTTCTGGCTCTCCGCCGGCGTATTCCTGATGTTGATCATATTTGTCTGGCTGGCTAAACCACCATTCACACAAGGAAGTAAAGAAGGTATTAGTGGAACTCACTGAATCTTAAATAACGAAACGGGAGCACTATCGCTCCCGCTTTTACGATCAGGCTTTATTCTGTCGCCACCATTCAGCCAGCATAATGCCAGTTGCAACAGAAACATTCAGACTTTCAACCAAACCTGTACCACCAACGAACAGGCTCATATCACCATATTCCCAAGTACTGTCACTCAGGCCATCACGTTCTTCACCAAGTACCAAAACCATTTTTTCGGGCAACTCAGCTTTAGCTAAATTGGTACTTCCCTTATGGCTAGATGTAGTCACAATAGTGTAACCGGCTTTGCGAAATTTATTCAGTGTAGTAGTCAAGCTGTCAGCATCAATGCCTTTAATATGCTCAGCACCGCCTTCCGCTGTACGGATAGCCGCACCAGACTCCAACAAGGCTACATCCTGCAAAACGACTCCCTGCACGCCAAAATGTGCACAACTTCGCATAATAGCACCAATATTATGAGGATTACCCACATCTTCAAGAGCCAAAACACAGTCTTTTACCGGAGCATCTTTCAAGTAAGTTTCTACATCCAAACCACTACGTTTTTTAATCAGGAAACAAACACCACCATGATGCTCAGTACCTGATACTTTTGTCAGTTCAGCTTCATCCACAACATGATAAGCTTTGCGGTTAGCAGCCATCCATTTCAGAGCATTACGGAAACGAGGTGTCACTGACTCAATAAACCAAGCTCGAACTATCGCTTCAGACCGATTTTTAAACATCGCCTGACAAGCATTTTCACCATAAATCCGGGTTTCTTCCATTCGCTGGCGACGGAGCTGTTCAGGATCAATCTGACTTTTCCCGCTAATACCGTTATGCTCTGGCATTAGCGAATCACTTTCAGGACGTGAAACTGTTTTCCAAGGCGATCTTTCACGCTCAGTAAGACGCGGAGAACGGGATGATCGCTCATTGTCCCGACGACGCTGACCTTGATCGCGTCCTTTGCCTGACGGACGTTTATTACTACTGCGGCTATCATTCTTGTCCTCACTACGGACATACATCACTTTGACTTTGCCATTTTTACCACTGTATGAATCGTTCATTCGTTTCTCCAACTACTTTATGGGCGCGAAGATTACCTGATGTGTGCATAGTAAGCTACCTCTGACAACCACAATCCATTAAAATGTGCCCTTAATTTTTTCCTACCTTTGTACCTGAAGGACCCAGATTCTTAATTTATGAATGATAATTCCGTTTTCCAACTGCGCCAACAGCGCCTTACTCGCTCCACTCGGCCCTTTCGTGCCCGCGGTTGTCGTATAGAACGTTGTTTTTACTGCCTGCTGCCACAGAAAAACTGCTTGTGCGATACAATTAAACCGGCAAATGCTACCAGCCGCTTTTGTCTTATCATGTTTGATACCGAGCCAATGAAGCCAAGTAACACGGGTAAACTGATTGCTGACATTCTTCCTGATACGCACGCTTTTCTTTGGTCAAGAACCACGCCTGATCCACAAATGCTGGCCGTAATCGACGATCCTTCTCGTCAGCCCTATCTGATATTTCCGGAAAGTTATGCTCAACCACCACGTAAAGTTTATCGGCATATTCCTACCGATAGTAAACCACCGTTATTTATTATGTTAGATGGTACATGGCCGGAAGCCAGGAAAATTTTCCGTAAAAGCCCTTATCTAGATAATATTCCATTGTTATCAGTCAACAGCGCCACAAAAACAAATTATTTATTACGAATGGCGGCCAGAAAAGAACAACACTGTACTGCGGAAGTGGCAGCTATCATTCTGAAACAAGCTGGAGACATAACTGCTTCTCAGCAACTGCTCACCCATTTTAGTTACTTCCATCAGCAATATCTGGCAAGTAAACCCCATCATCGAGAAGCGTAAATCACAGCAATTGCTGACAAAATCCGCTACAGTTGTCAACACTAATTGCTAATTAAGGAGCCTCCTGATGAGCCAGCGCGGACTTGAAGCTTTATTACGCCCTAAATCCATTGCTGTAATTGGTGCCTCAGAAAAACCAGAACGAGCGAGTTCAGTTATGATGCGTAACCTGCTCGCAGGAGGGTTTGCCGGGCCAATACTGCCGATAACCCCAAATAAAAGCTCCGTTCAAGGCGTTTTAGCCTATCCTTCAATAGATAAATTACCGATTACACCCGATTTAGCTGTTATCTGCACTCATCACAGCCGCAACTTGCAATGTCTGGAGCAATTGGGGAAACGAGGTTGTAAAACAGTTATTATTCTTTCTTCACCAAGGCCCCAATTTGCTGAACTAAAACAGTGTTGCCAACGCTATAGTATCCGACTACTTGGGCCAAACAGTTTGGGATTATTAGCCCCTTGGCAAGGGCTAAACGCCAGTTTTTCTCCGGTTCCGATACTCAAAGGGAAATTAGCCTTCATTTCTCAATCCGCAGCAGTATCAAATACTATTCTTGACTGGGCACAGCACCGAGGAGTTGGATTTTCCTACTTTATAGCACTGGGCGACAGTGTAGACATCGATATTGACCATCTGCTTGATTTTCTGGCTCGTGACAGTAAAACCAGCGCCATCCTGCTCTATCTAGAACATATTCATGATGCCCGTCGCTTTCTTTCAGCGTCCAGAAGCGCTTCTCGCAATAAACCAATCTTAGTGGTTAAAAGTGGCCGTACTAAGCAGGCACAGAAATTACTTGGTGAGCAACAAAATTTGGACGCTGCGTATGACGCAGCTATTCAGAGAGCAGGATTATTACGGGTACAAGATACGCATGAGATGTTTTCTGCTGTAGAAACATTAAGTTACATGTCACCTTTACGAGGAGAACGCCTGTTTATCATCAGTAATGGGGCAGCGCCAGCAGCAATGGCTCTGGATGAATTATTTCGTCGTAACGGTAAATTAGCGATGTTAGGAGAAGAAACAACAAAAGCATTGAAAACACAATTACCAGAAACTATCGCCTTACATAACCCGCTGGATCTAAGAGATGATTCCACAGTGGAACGCTATATCGCAGCACTAAAACCGTTGTTGGATAGTCACGACCATGATGCCCTGTTACTTATTCACTCTCCTAGTGCGATTGCTCCCGGCATTCAGACAGCCACTAAAGTGATTGAAACAATCAGACAACATCCACGGGGAAAATGGCTAACTATTTTTACCAACTGGTGTGGTGAATATTCGTCACAAGAAGCCCGCCGTCTGTTCAGTGAAGCCGGTATTCCAACTTACCGAACCCCTGAAGGTGCTGTGACAGCCTTTATGCATATGGTGGAATATCGCCGTAACCAGAAGCAATTAACAGAAACACCAGCATTACCAGCAAATATCACCGCCAATACAGCTCGCGCCCATCAGTGTATACAACAAGCCCTAGAACAAAGGAATTTTCATCTAGATACTCATGAAGTTCAACCTATTCTGGAAGCCTATGGTCTCAATACACTTCCAACATGGATTGCTCATAACAGCGATGAGGCAGTCAGCATTGCTCAACAGATTGGTTATCCTGTCGCCCTAAAATTACGTTCACCAGATATCCCACATAAATCAGAAGTTCAGGGAGTTATGCTCTATTTACGCAATGCAGATGAGGTCAGGGCTTCTGCTCAAGCCATTATCGAACGTGTCAACCAGAATTTTCCACAAGCAAGAGTTCAGGGGCTGTTAGTTCAAAGCATGGCAAATCGTGCCGGAGCGCAAGAATTGCGGATTGCAGTAGAACAAGATGAAGTATTTGGTCCACTGATTATGCTGGGAGAAGGTGGTGTTGAATGGTTACAAGAAACACAAGCAGCTGTTGCATTGCCACCTCTTAATATGGCATTAGCTCGATATTTGGTTATTCAAGCCATTAAAAGTAGAAAAATTAAGCTAAGGAGTTCTCCTCAATCCTTAGATGTGTTGGCACTTAGCCGACTTTTGGTTCAAGTGTCTAACCTATTACTTGATTGCCCACAAATCATACGATTAGATATTCATCCTTTACTAGCCTCTGGCAATGAATTCACTCTATTGGATGTTTCAATGGAATTATCTTCGATAGAAGGTGATCCAAGAACCAGATTGGCTATCCGCCCATATCCAAGCGAATTGGAAGAAACCATCATACTGAAAGGTGGTACAGAATGCCTTCTGCGTCCGATTCTGCCAGAAGATGAACCATTACTGAAAGATTTTATTGGTCAGGTTACTAAAGAAGATCTCTATTACCGCTATTTCAGTGAAATTAGCGAATTCACACACGACGATCTGGCAAACATGACTCAAATTGATTACGACCGTGAAATGGCATTTGTTGCCGTGCATCATCCTAAAAACAGCCCAGAAATTATCGGTGTTGCTCGTGCCATAGCTGACCCCGATAATGTCGAAGCAGAATTCGCTGTACTGGTACGTTCTGATTTAAAAGGGATTACTCTGGGGCATCAGCTTATGGTCAAACTTATTAATTATACGCGAGAATATGGTATAAGCCGCCTCAACGCTATTACCATGCCAGAAAATCGTACTATGATAAAACTAGCTAAGAAACTAGGATTTACTATAGATGTTCAATTTGAGGATGGCATTGTAAACTTAACCCTTGAACTTTAAATCAACTACGTGATGAATCGCACAGACTTGAATCATTAGAGAGCAGAGCGTTAAATCATGCTCACAATTAGCTAGACTAATGGTATTATCGCCAGATCATTTGATTCATCGCTTTATATAGTAGTATTTCAGCCATCTAACATAAGAGAAAAAACGCACTGTGATGTTGTCCAAACTCAAACAAGCTAAACATCAACAACACCTTGCACAACTGCCTAAGCTACCTCAGACAGTTGCTGATGTTAAAACACTTTATCAACCCGAAGTGTTCCGCAGCACCCTGCTGGAAAAAATTGCTAACGCTGAAAAACATATTTATATCATCTCCCTTTATCTGGAAAATGATAACGCAGGGCAAGATATCCTTAACGCACTTTATGCAGCTAAAAAACAACGCCCCGAACTAGATATTAAAGTTTTTGTCGATTGGCATCGGGCACAACGTGGACGAATTGGTGCTACTGCAATGGCAACTAATGCCGACTGGTATTGCTCTATGGCAGAAGCATATCCTGACGTAAAAATCCCAATATTAGGTGTACCAATAAATACCCGTGAAGCACTAGGTGTTTTACATTTAAAAGGTTTTATCTTTGACAATACTGTGGTTTATAGCGGAGCAAGCATTAATGATGTCTATCTCCACCAACATAATAAATATCGTTATGATCGCTACCATTTGCTTCACAATGCAAAACTTGCAGAAGCAATGAAACAGTTTGTTGATAATTACATTTTCTCCGCAGAAGCTGTACAAAAACTGGATTGTAAAAATCGTCCTCGTAGCCCTGAAATTAAAAATCTGATCCGTCAACTTCGTTTTTCTCTGCGACACACCACATATCAGATTAATAACCAAGCAACGAACGATGAATTATCTGTCACTCCACTTGCTGGTCTAGGGAAGAAAAACCTTCTTAATAAAACCATCAACCATCTGATCGCCAGTACAGAACAGAAACTCATTATTTGTACACCATATTTTAACCTGCCGGCAATAATTGTTCGGCTAATTATTCATCTTCTTCGTCAGGGTAAACAAGTGGAAATTATTGTTGGCGATAAAACAGCTAATGATTTTTATATTCCACCAGAAGAGCCATTTAAAATTATCGGCGCATTACCATATCTATATGAAATCAATCTACGCCGTTTTATCAGCAGACTACAGCGCTATGTTGACAGCGATCAACTGACTGTACGGTTATGGAAAGATGGTGATAATAGCTATCATCTGAAAGGTGTATGGGTGGATAATCAATGGCAATTGATTACAGGAAATAATCTTAATCCTCGTGCCTGGGGACTAGATTTAGAAAATGCAATTCTTATCCACGATCCTCATGAAGAAATGCAAGAACAGCGTACAAAAGAGCTGAACTGTATCCGCACTCATACTACAGTTATTAGCAATTATCAGGAGTTAGACAGTATCCAACTTTACCCAGTCAAAGTGCGTAAACTTATCCGTCGCTTACGCCGCATCCGAGTAGACAGGCTGATTAGTCGTATCCTATAATTGAATCGATAAAGCTAATTATCTTTATAATAAATCCCCTGTTGCAAATAACTTCAGGGGATTTTTCATCATCCCGTTTTAATTTAATGAATCTTAATTTCATTTAAATAATAGTAATATTCAAAAGTACATAAATTCAAAGTCAGATTTTTAGGATTAAATAGCGTAGTAATTAATCTTACTACTATTATCAACAAAAAAGTTTATCAAACTATTATGCCTCAAATATGCTATTTAATTTAAGAAGCCTACTTTAATTAATCAAATATTTCTCTGGTAATATACTGTTTTAAAATTTCATATACGATATAACCGATGATTATTTTTTTCATAAGGATAGAAAAATAAGCTTTTTCTTTACAAAGATAGCTGATACTTTTAACACTGAATTACCCAATTCTTATTTCTTCCATCAGTTTAAGAAACTGGTTTAAATTATTTTCAACCTGCTATCGTGATAGCAGGTATACCCAATAGATTTCGAGTTGCAGCGCGGCGGCAAGTGAACGAATCCCCAGGAGCATAGATAACTATGTGACTGGGGTGAGTGAAAGCAGCCAACAAAGCAGCAACTTGAAAGATGAAGGGTATAAACGGGCAAATAAGCCGCCTGTTTCTTAAAAAAGTGCTTATCTAATCTAATGAAAATTCGAAACGACTAAGTCCTCTTCCGCATCCGCATCAGACATTTCCCTATTAATATCGGGCTTTCAGCCGTGGTGCCCGCCTTCCACTCTTCGGTATCACTGGCTCAGACTTCAGAGCCGTTAACCAGGGCAATGTCGCATAAGGGATGACCTTGACAATGGGTAGCCACCCTTAAGGCAAGATGAACACAGAGAGACATTGTGCGTTATTTAAAGCCAGGCAGTTTATACACGGCTTTCCTTCGTTCGCCCTCTGGCCGGATAAACATGACCGGGTAAATCGCAGGGCATCGTTGCTCATCCTCGCCCCGAGCCCCGTAAACGCAAAAAACCCCCAGCTTTCGCTGAGGGTTTCTACTGTATTTCAAGCCTGGCAGTGTCCTACTCTCGCATGGGGAAGCCCCACACTACCATCGGCGCTACGGCGTTTCACTGCTGAGTTCGGCATGGGGTCAGGTGGGACCACCGCGCTATCGCCGCCAGGCATATTCTGTTTCATTCCCGCCGTTGCGACGCTCTCTGCCGCAACCACCGGAACCAATCTCTGAACAAGCTGAAATTCATCTCTCTTCTGACAGCTGTCCACTGTCTTCTGACACCAAAACACCTTCGGCGTTGTAAGGTTAAGCCGCTCGGTTCATTAGTACTGGTCAGCTCAATGCATCGCTGCACTTACACACCCAGCCTATCCACGTCTTCGTCTTAAACGTTCCTTCCGTGACTCAAGTCAAGGGAAGACTCATCTCAAGGCAAGTTTCCCGCTTAGATGCTTTCAGCGGTTATCTCTCCCGCACTTAGCTACCGGGCTATGCCATTGGCATGACAACCCGTACACCAGCGGTGCGTCCACTCCGGTCCTCTCGTACTAGGAGCAGCCCCTTTCAATCTTCCTACGCCCACGGCAGATAGGGACCGAACTGTCTCACGACGTTCTAAACCCAGCTCGCGTACCACTTTAAATGGCGAACAGCCATACCCTTGGGACCCACTTCAGCCCCAGGATGTGATGAGCCGACATCGAGGTGCCAAACACCGCCGTCGATATGAACTCTTGGGCGGTATCAGCCTGTTATCCCCGGAGTACCTTTTATCCGTTGAGCGATGGCCCTTCCATTCAGAACCACCGGATCACTAAGACCTACTTTCGTACCTGCTCGAGCCGTCACTCTCGCAGTCAAGCCAGCTTATGCCTTTGCACTAACCTCACGATGTCCGACCGTGATTAGCCAACCTTCGTGCTCCTCCGTTACTCTTTGGGAGGAGACCGCCCCAGTCAAACTACCCACCAGACACTGTCCTCAGCCCGGTTCACGGGCCCAAGTGAGAACATCGAACATTCAAGGGTGGTATTTCAAGGTCGGCTCCATGCAGACTGGCGTCCACACTTCCTAGCCTCCCACCTATCCTACACATCAAGGCTCCATGTTCAGTGTCAAGCTATAGTAAAGGTTCACGGGGTCTTTCCGTCTTGCCGCGGGAACACTGCATCTTCACAGCGAGTTCAATTTCACTGAGTCTCGGGTGGAGACAGCCTGGCCATCATTACGCCATTCGTGCAGGTCGGAACTTACCCGACAAGGAATTTCGCTACCTTAGGACCGTTATAGTTACGGCCGCCGTTTACTGGGGCTTCGATCAAGAGCGTCGCCTTGCGGCTAACCCCATCAATTAACCTTCCAGCACCGGGCAGGCGTCACACCGTATACGTCCACTTTCGTGTTTGCACAGTGCTGTGTTTTTAATAAACAGTTGCAGCCAGCTGGTCTCTGCGACTGGCTTCAGCTCCAGAGGTCAACTCCTTCACCTAATGCCAGCGTGCCTTCTCCCGAAGTTACGGCACCATTTTGCCTAGTTCCTTCACCCGAGTTCTCTCAAGCGCCTGAGTATTCTCTACCTGACCACCTGTGTCGGTTTGGGGTACGATTCAATATGACCTGATGCTTAGAGGCTTTTCCTGGAAGCCGGGCATCAACCACTTCACCGCCGTAGCGGCTCGTCATCACGCCTCAGTGTTCACAGAAGAGCGGATTTGCCTGCTCCTCCCACCTACCCGCTTAAACCGGGACAACCGTCGCCCGGATGGCCTAGCCTTCTCCGTCCCCCCTTCGCAGTCACATTCAGTACAGGAATATTAACCTGTTTCCCATCAGCTACGCTTTTCAGCCTCACCTTAGGGGTCGACTCACCCTGCCCCGATTAACGTTGGACAGGAACCCTTGGTCTTCCGGCGAGCGGGTTTTTCACCCGCTTTATCGTTACTTATGTCAGCATTCGCACTTCTGATACCTCCAGCAGGCCTCACGGCGCCACCTTCCACGGCTTACAGAACGCTCCCCTACCCAGCGACACTTACGTGTCGCTGCCGCAGCTTCGGTGCATGGTTTAGCCCCGTTACATCTTCCGCGCAGGCCGACTCGACCAGTGAGCTATTACGCTTTCTTTCAATGATGGCTGCTTCTAAGCCAACATCCTGGCTGTCTGGGCCTTCCCACATCGTTTCCCACTTAACCATGACTTTGGGACCTTAGCTGGCGGTCTGGGTTGTTTCCCTCTTCACGACGGACGTTAGCACCCGCCGTGTGTCTCCCGTGATACCATTCTTCGGTATTCGCAGTTTGCATCGGGTTGGTAAGCCGGGATGGCCCCCTAGCCGAAACAGTGCTCTACCCCCGAAGATGAACTCACGAGGCGCTACCTAAATAGCTTTCGGGGAGAACCAGCTATCTCCCGGTTTGATTGGCCTTTCACCCCCAGCCACAAGTCATCCGCTAATTTTTCAACATTAGTCGGTTCGGTCCTCCAGTTAGTGTTACCCAACCTTCAACCTGCCCATGGCTAGCTCACCGGGTTTCGGGTCTATACCCTGCAACTCATTTCGCCCAGTTAAGACTCGGTTTCCCTGCGGCTCCCCTATCCGGTTAACCTTGCTACAGAATATAAGTCGCTGACCCATTATACAAAAGGTACGCAGTCACCCCACCCCAAAACGCTCCACTGCTTGATTGTTGTGTTGGGCGTCGCTACCGCTCCGCCAACCGCGCATCAGTGATGCCGTTACGCATTTTGTGCACCACACAAAGCGAAACGCTTTGGTGGTGGGGCTCCCACTGCTTGTACGTACACGGTTTCAGGGTCTCTTTCACTCCCCTCACCGGGGTTCTTTTCGCCTTTCCCTCACGGTACTGGTTCACTATCGGTCAGTCAGGAGTATTTAGCCTTGGAGGATGGTCCCCCCATATTCAGACAGGCTTTCTCGTGTCCCGCCTTACTCGTCGAACTCACAGCCACCCCCACTTCAAGTACGGGGCTATCACCCGCTATCGCCGGCCTTTCCAGACCGTTCCTCTGAGACGGTGGCTGATGCTGGTTCTGGGCTCCTCCCCGTTCGCTCGCCGCTACTGGGGGAATCTCGGTTGATTTCTTTTCCTCGGGGTACTGAGATGTTTCAGTTCCCCCGGTTCGCCTCATTAACCTATGGATTCAGTTAATGATAGTGCACCGCAGTGCACTGGGTTTCCCCATTCGGACATCGCCGGCTTATCACGCTTCATATCAGCTCACCGACGCTTTTCGCAGATTAGCACGTCCTTCATCGCCTCTGACTGCCTAGGCATCCACCGTGTACGCTTATTCGCTTAACCTCACAACCCGAAACTGTCTCGGATTGTGCAGCTTGAGAGACTCGTCAATAATACCTCGGTGATATTATCAACAGTTTCAATTTTTCAGCTTGTTCCAGATTGTTAAAGAGCAAAATAATTCGCAGCATACTGTCACCAATATACTCTGAACTAGTTTCATATGGTGGAGCTAAGCGGGATCGAACCGCTGACCTCCTGCGTGCAAGGCAGGCGCTCTCCCAGCTGAGCTATAGCCCCATACAGAAAAATGCCATTACCGTCTATCTGACCAACTCGCTTAGCCGCCGGGTATTTCAACGCGAGTAACGCAGTGTGCGCGAGCACATGAGTCACGCAGCGTTTGGAAGACCCTAGGATAAGTAGAGTTGGTAGGCCTGAGTGGACTTGAACCACCGACCTCACCCTTATCAGGGGTGCGCTCTAACCACCTGAGCTACAAGCCTATCGCGATAACGTCATTCTCTTCTTTCATCAGACAATCTGTGTGAGCACTGCACTCAACGCATCTCAGGTAAGGAGGTGATCCAACCGCAGGTTCCCCTACGGTTACCTTGTTACGACTTCACCCCAGTCATGAATCACAAAGTGGTCAGCGCCCCCCTCGCGGTTAGGCTACCGACTTCTTTTGCCACCCACTCCCATGGTGTGACGGGCGGTGTGTACAAGGCCCGGGAACGTATTCACCGTAGCATGCTGATCTACGATTACTAGCGATTCCGACTTCATGGAGTCGAGTTGCAGACTCCAATCCGGACTACGACAGACTTTGTGTGTTCCGCTTGCTCTCGCGAGGTCGCTTCACTTTGTATCCGCCATTGTAGCACGTGTGTAGCCCTACTCGTCAGGGCCATGATGACTTGACGTCATCCCCACCTTCCTCCGGTTTATCACCGGCAGTCTCCTTTGAGTTCCCACCTCAACGTGCTGGCAACAAAGGATAAGGGTTGCGCTCGTTGCGGGACTTAACCCAACATTTCACAACACGAGCTGACGACAGCCATGCAGCACCTGTCTCAGAGCTCCCGAAGGCACAACCTCATCTCTGAGGTCTTCTCTGGATGTCAAGAGTAGGTAAGGTTCTTCGCGTTGCATCGAATTAAACCACATGCTCCACCGCTTGTGCGGGCCCCCGTCAATTCATTTGAGTTTTAACCTTGCGGCCGTACTCCCCAGGCGGTCGATTTAACGCGTTAGCTCCGGAAGCCACAGCTCTAGGCCACAACCTCCAAATCGACATCGTTTACAGCGTGGACTACCAGGGTATCTAATCCTGTTTGCTCCCCACGCTTTCGCACCTGAGCGTCAGTCTTCGTCCAGGGGGCCGCCTTCGCCACCGGTATTCCTCCACATCTCTACGCATTTCACCGCTACACATGGAATTCTACCCCCCTCTACGAGACTCTAGCCAACCAGTCTTAGATGCCATTCCCAGGTTGAGCCCGGGGATTTCACATCTAACTTAATTGACCGCCTGCGTGCGCTTTACGCCCAGTCATTCCGATTAACGCTTGCACCCTCCGTATTACCGCGGCTGCTGGCACGGAGTTAGCCGGTGCTTCTTCTGCGGGTAACGTCAAAATTTAACCCTCTTCAGGCCAAACCCTTCCTCCCCGCTGAAAGTACTTTACAACCCGAAGGCCTGCTTCATACACGCGGCATGGCTGCATCAGGCTTGCGCCCATTGTGCAATATTCCCCACTGCTGCCTCCCGTAGGAGTCTGGGCCGTGTCTCAGTCCCAGTGTGGCTGGTCATCCTCTCAGACCAGCTAGGGATCGTCGCCTAGGTAGGCCATTACCCTACCTACTAGCTAATCCCATCTGGGTTCATCCGAGGGCGTGAGGCCCTTTCAGGTCCCCCACTTTGGTCTCGCGACATCATGCGGTATTAGCCACCGTTTCCAGTGGTTATCCCCCGCCCTCGGGCAGATCCCCAGACATTACTCACCCGTCCGCCGCTCGTCAGCAAAAGTGCAAGCACTTTCCTGTTACCGCTCGACTTGCATGTGTTAGGCCTGCCGCCAGCGTTCAATCTGAGCCATGATCAAACTCTTCAATTTAAAGTTTGATGCTCAAAGAATCGTCCTGTTAGTTCGTAATGAATTAACTGTTGTTCACTCTTCAAGACTTAAAACATATTTTTTTGTGATACCGTCTTGTGAGTGCCCACACAGATTGTCTGATTAATTGTTAAAGAGCAGGCTGACATAAAAAGTGATATTCTCGGTCAGCCGGGCTGCGCATACTACGCTGTTCGCCCGCAGAGTCAAGCGCTTATTAGCTTTTTCTCTGCCTGACGACATAATCTTTATCAGTGTTGTGTCGGTCAGTGGTGGCGCATTATAGGGAATTCTTTGACGCTGGCAAGCGTTTAATTACAAAAAGAATCTATCCGAACATCAATTAAGCAAAAACAATGCTAAATTGCGATTTAATACGCAAAATGATAAAAAAAGAGGCAGTTTCCTACCCCTTCTACTATCTCTCGTTAAATATAAAATTATTGCTTTGCTACGATCTGGCTATTTTCTACATCCAGAGTCACTGGCTTGCCTGGCAATAGTTGGCCGGAAAGTATTTTTTGAGCTAATGGGTTTTCGATTTCCTGCTGGATGGCTCGCTTCAATGGCCGTGCACCATAGACAGGATCGAACCCAGCTTCTGCCAACATTTCCAATGCTTGCTGAGTAATCGCAACTTGATAACCACGTTCTTCCAGACGTTTGTATAAACGTTGCAACTGGATATCTGCAATCGCTGATAAATGCCGACGCCCTAATGGGTGGAACACAACAACTTCATCAATACGGTTAATAAATTCAGGTCTAAAATGATGGCTAACAATTCCCATCACCATATCTTTCATTTCACCATAATTCAGACCACCAAAGCGTTCCTGGATCATGTCTGACCCGAGATTAGACGTCATGATTACAACCGTGTTACGGAAATCGACAGTACGACCTTGCCCATCAGTCAATCGACCATCATCCAACACCTGCAATAAGATATTGAACACATCCGGGTGCGCTTTTTCTACTTCATCCAGCAAAATAACAGAGTAAGGTCGACGACGAACAGCTTCTGTTAGATAACCACCTTCTTCATAACCAACATACCCTGGAGGTGCTCCTACCAACCGTGATACAGCATGTTTTTCCATAAATTCAGACATGTCGATACGCACCATTGCATCATCACTGTCAAACAGGAAATTCGCTAACGCCTTGCACAACTCAGTTTTACCAACACCAGTTGGACCAAGGAACAGGAATGAACCAATCGGACGGTTTGGATCAGCTAATCCAGCACGGCTACGACGGATCGCATTAGATACTGCATCGACCGCTTCATTCTGACCAATAACACGTTTATGCAGCTCTTGCTCCATGCGCAACAATTTATCTTTTTCACTCTCAAGCATTCTGGCAACAGGAATACCTGTCCAACGAGCAAGAATTTCTGCAATTTCCGTATCGGTAACTTTGTTACGAAGCAGTTTCATATTCTTACCTTCAGCTTGTGTGGCTGTGGCAAGCTGTTTTTTCCAATCCAGGTATTTTTCCGTACTGAATTTCAGACATCTTCCGCCAAGTCACCACTACGGCGGGCCTGTTCTTAAGCTGATACGGGCATTTTCCAGTTCTGCTTTTATATGCTGAGTACCAGTAAGCTCAGCTTTCTCAGCTTTCCATTCTTCTTCCAGTTCAGAATATTCACGTTCCTTTTACGATCAGCTCTTCATTAAGCATTTCAAGCCGTTTTTTACTGGCATCATCAGAC
>NZ_RBLJ01000005.1 GCF_003634575.1 Photorhabdus asymbiotica | reverse complement strand
GTATATTCACCCAATTTTTTCAGATCAACAGCGGCACGCAGTGAACGGGCAATCAGACGCTGGATTTCCATAGTACGCCCGCCTTGTTTGCCTCTCGCTGCTTCACGAGCATTCCGGCTATGAGTAGAACGCGGTAACATGCCATACTCAGCCGTAATCCAACCTTGTCCTTGACCTTTCAAGAAACGGGGAACCCCTCTTCAACGGATGCATTACATAACACCTTGGTATCCCCAAACTCCACCAGAACCGAGCCTTCCGCGTGTTTAGTGTAATGACGAGTTATAGTGATAGGACGCACTTGCTCTGCCGCTCTTCCTGCTGGGCGCATAGTGTTATCTCCGTTGTTAAATCATTATTGGAGGCGCATTATACGGCCTAACGGGTCTAATGCCTATCCTACATCTACGACGAGCGTTATAATCCCTTAATCTTTTTGTTTTAAATGGGAAGGAATCATGATTCGGTAGTATGACTGCTTTCGCGCGGGCGAGATATCAATAAAAGTGAACTGGGGGAAATGCAGCTTGGGAACTGCGTTCCCGTTTAATCAAACCGCTTATTTAGAGACATTATATCCGCCTGCCAGAACAATTCAGACAGTTTAGTAACCCGTGTTCCGTGGAGCGCATTCGTTCCCGCCTGACTCGCCGGGAAAAAGTTGAGTGTAACCACGTTTTTGAACTGGACTCACGCGCCTCAGGGTGAACTCATCTTAAATGAAAACCTTGGCCAAAACAATTGGTGAATGCAGCAAAATTGGGTCAAGCAACAAAGTAATGAAGGTGAAATCAGATCCTGTTGATTATTTTGCGGCTGGCCGGGCGTTATGGGCAAGCGGAAGAGCAAGATCTGGATGCTATCAGTACCCCAGCTGTTGAAAGACTTGGACAACCACACTGGATGCCTTTATTCAAAGCCGTGAAACCGAAGGCACCGCACTCAAAACGATGATTGAACAACGTCTGGATGCTGTCACTGAAGAAGTCAGCAAAGTTCGCCAACAGATGCCTGAAATTATGCAATGGCAACGGGAACGCCTGCATACCAAACTGGAAGAAGCCCAAGTACAGCTTGAAAATAATCGTATTGAACAGGAGTTAGTTCTGCTAGCTCAACGCCTTGATGTAGCAGAAGAATTGGATCGCCTGGACGCTCACGTCAAAGAAACCCGCAATATCCTGAAGAAAAAAGAAGCCGTTGGCCGCCGCCTGGATTTTATGATGCAGGAATTCAACCGCGAATCTAACACGCTTGCATCCAAATCCATTAATGCCGATATCACTAATTCCGCTATTGAATTGAAGGTACTGATTGAACAGATGAGAGAGCAAATCCAAAACATTGAATAGTATTTCATAGCCTCTCACAAAATTGCAAAAAGCCAGTAATACACAGATATTACTGGTTTTTTCTTATTTCTGAAGATTTCATAGAGTCTTACAATAACGCATGATTAAGGGGTATATCTTAGATATCTAAAACTAATTTAGGTGTACCCACCTTAATTATTGGAAATTGCACAATACCAAAGTTCACAGATAAGCAAATAAGAACGTGAATAAAATCCAGTGAATGATTCGAAAAGAAAATCGAATGGAAACGGTTTTTATCTAACTGCTGCTATAACATGAGCTACTGGAACAACTTTAGGGGCTATGGCTATAGCTGGAAAGAGTATTATTGTTGCTGCAGACATTGTTCTTGCTGTTGGAATCATCGTTACTATTGATTTGAATTTTTCACAGATGTCACCAACAACCTATGTGAAAATTTATCACTTTGTGAATGAAAACTTTTGTAAATATGCCATCCTCATGCTTTCCTATGTTTAGCCTCTAAAACTTAGAAACTTTTTTATTATTTATCATGATGTTAAATAATATTTTAAGCACATAAAACCTATCACAAAACATCATGAGAAAATTACTCAAATTACGACGATTTAACTACCCAGATACGCACCCTTCTCACTAAAGCAGAAGGCGAAAAGCGCTCACTGAGCGACGACGAAGCGAAACAATTTGACGAAACTGCGCAGCCAGTCCAAATCCGTGAATGTTGAAATTGCCCGTTATGAGGTACTTTCTTATGCCACTGAAGAAAATGGAGGGTAAAACACACACACCAGACTCAATAAAATCAAAGTGGATGAGTCATTACTCAATATTCAAGACACCAAGCACTGGCACTGCTAGCTGATAAAAACTCACTAAGCTTGAAAAGGGAATAGCATTAAAGGGAACATCAGGCTGCCATGTCATGTTTATATTTCCTATTTTTTCGACACATTGTGAGTATATGTTGACGGCATCAACACGCAAAGGTCTTATGTCGATGAAATCATTAAATTTCGACACGTGTTCACGATATGTCGATGATATCGACATATGGCACCATTTTATTGGTAGAAAACCACTGCCCCATTTGTGCTGCCGCTACTGTCTGCCAGGGTTTGTGTCGCGCTGAGTTGAACGTTTTTCAGGAGATACTTCAAGCTCAAGTTAAACGAGTAGAGTATATTCTCACCGGTTCACGGCGCTGTACTTATCGCATAACTAACCATATTCAACCGGAATAACGTGATATCTTTGGCAACACTAGCCTAATTAAACTACTCCGCTACTTTCTCTGTTGCCTTCTTTGTTTCCTTCTCCGTTAAACATAAAAAACAGCGTACCAGTCAGTAATATCAACCCACCACATATTATTAAAAGAGATTGAACACTAATATAATCAGCAACTGGACCAAACAACACCATACCTAATGGCAAAGAACAGGACATAGCTATTTGGACTAAACTAAATATCCTTCCCATCATCTCAGGTTTAACCTTTTCCTGGAAAGTTGCTACTATCGGTGCGTTAAAACAAGGCATTATCATGCCCAAAAAGACGTTTAATGCCAGATAAAGCGGGAACCAATACGCATAGCCAAGAGCAATCATAAATATCCCAGAAAATGCGCAAGCTACTGCCGTTATACGCAATTTATTTTTATATTCATTCAAGAAAGAAATCAGCAATCCACCTAAAACTGCTCCTGCACTAAATGTCACTTCATTAATAGCTAAACGCCATGATTCTTCACCAAATGTTCGGTTAACCAATAGCGGCGTCAAAAACGCAGCAGGACTAACCAAGAAACAATCACAAATCAGGAAAATCAAAAGATTCCTAATGAGCTTATTCTCTCGCAGATAGCGAAAACCATCTAAAATCGCCTGAAATTTATTATCCGGCATGGAATCAGAAGCTACTGTAGGAATAGGAATAAATGCAACAATACTAATGCCAATAATGGCAGTCGCCACATCCACTAGAAAAATATTTTCAAGCGAAGTTTGAGAATACAAAAAACCACTGATAGCAGGAGATGCCAACATCATTAGTGAAGTCAGAGAAGTATTAATACCATTGACCCGCAATAGTTTCTCTTTCGGGACCAATTGTGGAATGATGGCACTCACAGCCGGAGTCTGAATTCCAGTACAAAATGAACGGAGAAATAGGGCTACAAATAGTAACTCAATGCTCTTGAATCCGAGCATAAAAGAGATCGCCAAGCCAAGAGTCACTAATGCAATTAACGCATCAGAGGCGATACTGAGTAACTTACGGTTGTAAGTATCAGCCCAAACACCAGCAAATAAAGAGATTAATACCTGGGGAAGAAATGCACAGAGTACCGAAATAGCCAACATCTCTCCTGATGAGGTACTTAGGGTGATATACCAGACAATCGAGAACTGGACAATGGAAGAACCCAGCAGAGAAATTGTTTGAGCTGATAAAAATAAAGCTGTTTTTCGTTTCCAATCTGGAAGTATTGCACTCATTTTAGCAAAGCCCCTTAATATTTAAGAGGTGCAGTGTTTGAAGGTTATTATTCAAACACAAACTCCTCTAGCTCTTTTATAGTTGGTGCCCCAGCAGCACCAGAACGGTTGACAACAATGGCAGCAACACGATTGCCAAGCTTAACAGCATCTCTCAAAGACATCCCTTGTGATAAACCTGCCAGCATGCCACTACTATGAGCATCACCAGCTCCGATGGTATCTACCACTTTCACCTTATAGGCAGGAACATGTTCAGGAGAGCGGTCCGGCAGGCATATCCATGCACCTTGTGAACCTAACCGACAGATAATCGTGATTTTTCTTTTACTGGAGTAACAGCTAGCCTGAGTGACAGAATCACCTTCTCCACACAACATAGCAACCTCATCACGGTTCAGAGTCAAAATGGTCCGGTCAGCAGGTAATGCATCAATGAAAGCAGGATCTATTTCTGGTAAACGAGGACCAAAATCCAGTAATAACGTCTGTCCAAGAGGTAACGTCAGCAACCAGTCACACAAAATCGCCGTAGTTTTACTCGCCATGACATAACCACTGGAATAGATATATCCCTTTTCTGGTAGAGCAATAGAAGAGAGCATTGCCTCACTCCAGTCAACTTCGCAACCACTCACAGAAACAAAACTTCTTTCACCATCCGGTTCGACCATTGCCAAACACCAGCCATTATCAAGATATGAGTTGGTTAACGTGACCTTAAGTCCCAGAGCTTGCATTTCCTTAGCTATCTGCTCGCCCCAGTATCCATTACCAACCGGAATACCATTAATCACCGGGATTTGCAGACGGACCAAAGCCCGGGCAACATTAAAACCTGAACCGCCGATCTGCCGATCAATTTCTTTTGCTTCCCGGTCTTCACCGCTGCGGGGAAGCCTTGGTAAACAGAGAACAATATCTCCCGCAGCAGCCCCGATCACAGTAATCGGCAGTACCCCCTCCATCAGACTCTCCTTTTCTGGCCAAATATAAGCTATGACCCTGCTTAATAAAGAAAGAGACGAACAGTCCCAAGGCTGAAATTCTCACCAACAAACTATCAATTCAGAAGACAGACCGAGTGTTTGACCATCGCCATAGAAATAACCTGGAATGACATCTGATTACGGGTTTGGTCATCTTTAATTCCCAAACACAATGCATAAGAAACGCTTATACTTTAACATCAATCGAATCCAATAAGAATTGGCCGGTATAATTATGTGATTACTAACCTAAATCCATTGACCAGATTGATATTGCATTTATATGCTGATGTACACCGAATATATTTATACCCGTTATCTTTCAAGTTGCCTCTTTGTTGGCTGCACTCGCTCACCCCGGTCACATAGTTAACTATGTGACCGGGGATTCACTCCCTTGCCGTCACGAAGCAACTCGAAATCTATTGGGTATAACTTACGATATTATCAATAACATAAGGTGATTTTATTGTCTGAATATGCGAACAACTTAAATAAGGGAAGTGATTATCCTTGCTACTATCTTATTACAATAAACGATTAAGCGCGTAATTGAAGAGCGGTTACAAAAAGTTGAAGAACATTTACCCGCATTTGCAGTACAGCAAGTGCCATGTAAATATGGCACCCGCTCACTTATATTTTATGATTTACTTTTTATCAGCAACTTCTAGTTGCTGATAAATATAGTGTTTATAGCTATTCACCAACTCTTTATCCTGACAATCATCTAACGCTCCTCGGCAGAGATGGCGCATCGTCATATTCGCCCGATAAAAAGGTGAAACATTCAGTTTAGCTCTCTCCATAATCATTCCACCAAGGAATGAAATATCCGTCAACTCATCAGTCTGAACCGGTTCTCCCTGTTTCAAATTATCTCGCATGGTGAACTGAGTGATATAACCGGGATTTGAAAATACACTATCGTACTGATCTAAGTTAATATTGGGTTGATGATCACCGAAATAGAGGAAGATTGTTGGTTTTTCCCGTTTAGCAACAAACTCGCTGAAATCTTTGATTGCGGGATCAGAAGCCTTGATTTTTTCCATATAATGACTGAACTTACCAACTGCCTGTAAATTTTTCACATGTCCGGAAAGTCCGTAATCATCGGAATGATCTTCATCATATGGGCCATGTTCATACATAGTCAGGGAGAAAATAAACAACGGCTTATCGGTTTCCTGTCCCAAGATTTCTTTCACGTAATTCAACATACTCTGTGTAGGGATAGTCCACAGATTTTCGTCAAGACTGGCGGGATAGCCTAATTCCTGCGGTTGAATAATACGGTCAACACCCAGCGTCTGGTAAGCATGACCGGAGTGATAAGAGGATTTATTAAATGGTGTCAGAACAACGGTGTAATAACCATTCTGTTTCATCTCACGGAATAGACTGTATTTCAAGTGATCAACGATAAAATAAAAAACCGCATTTTTACGTGAACCAAAATCATCAGTATTCAAACCTGTCAGAGCAGAGAATTCGGATAACCAGGTACCACCGCCAAAAGTTTGTACCCTCATTGGGCTTTGAGCACTAACCCCAGTATTTCGCTGGAACATATAAAGATTAGGTAGCCGTGAATCATCCGGTAATTGATAGATATGTGGAGTAACCGTTGATTCCTGCAATAACATCACCACATCTGGCTTAATTTCAGACTGTGGCACAGGCAGCGTGACACGCTTAGCCTGTTGCAGAAAATAATCGGATGATTGTCCAAACTGAGGAGCATGATATTTGGCATCTTTAGCTGACATCACCATATTAGTGACAGTACCACGTCCTTTTGGTAGCGAAGATTCCCATTGCTCTCTAAACGCATTGGCGGTAACACTCACTTCCCATACACAAACCACAACCAACACCAATCCGACAGTACGCCATTTGAAACCACGGGAAGGTGATGACTTTTTCCAACTGAGCACCATATTAAAAATCAACCAGATAAGCATAGCAATGACTGCCAGGCCAGCTAGCCAATAATGCCGCAGTGTTTCCTGATTAGCAGGATCAAACATCAGGTTTAGGTCAGAGAACATGAGCTGTTCTTTGTAGTAATGAACTTTTATTTGATTGAGAAACTTAAAGATAATAAACAGTGTTCCGGTAAAGGCAACAGAAAACAGTAACCGGGCCGACATAAAAAACACCAGTCCAAATATCACACCAAATACACCGAGAGCTATCAATGCTGGATAAATAGCATCACTTTTTTCAAAAACCAGTATTAAAGTTGCAATAAACAATAACCCTAGATAAACACTCGATATTATCTTCTTTTTCATATCGTACTAAACCCAGTCAATAGGAAGCTCACACTAGTAACAGTTGGCAAAAATAACACAGGCAAGTTAAATCAATCGAAATAAAACATTAATTTTGTTGTTCCCGTCTCCTTATTGAACAAGAAAAAATTATCAAAACAGCCCATTATCCCTGAGAATATGTCGCTCAGCCTGACGACGAGTAAAACCGCTGCGATCAAAGAATTCCAATATCTGAATAGCCAGTTTACGACCAATACCCAATTCATCACGAAAATCGGCGGCAGTGATCCCACCATGATTTTGATTAAACTTACGGATAAGCTCTGCGAATTGCTGAATTCGTTGGCTACCATAATAGCGATCATGAACAACGGCGGTAATATGTCCCAATTGTGCCGCTTTTTTCAATACACTGCGAATTGTCACCTCTTCTTCCTCTAAATCAGCCGCCAAATCACGTACCCACCAGGGATCATCTGCAAAATAAGGTGCTATTCGCTGCCACAATTTTCCCTGTTCGTCACTAAAAGCCAAACCATGTTCAGGAAGAAATAACCAACCACGCGCTTGTTCCAATTGCCCATTATCGAGCAATACATCAATTAGACTATAAACCAACGCTTCATTTAATGTTGGTAAAGCCATCCGTTTTAAACGTGCCTTCCCCAAACCCAGTTGATCAACATGTTGCTGATGATATTCAGCTAAAACCTGTAATAGTTTCTGTTTTGCCAGCTCAGCATGACTCTGTGACAGCACCATACCATCAGAGATCATCACATCCATATTAGCTATTAGCTGATGGAGAGTCTCTTCCGTTAACTGACGCGCCCAAGAAAAATGGTTAAGAGAAAGAGCCCCTCGTGATAAATAGAGCATTAAATTAGCGGCATGATCCGATGCTCTGGCAAGCTGAGTGAGCCAATGCAAAAACTCAGGCTGACGCTTACCACGGCGAGGAGAATTTAAATTTATCACTCGTGCGCCGGCCAGCGTTCTTCTGGCGCTAATATCACGCAATATCAATCGGTCATTCTCAACCAGCCACAACGGGCTATCCAGGACCAATTCAGCTAACAGAGGCTTATCAGAAGGCTGATTGAGTAATGAAATCCGACCGGTGATATGGCTGGCAGCATGATGAATATGAAGAGATTGCCAGTTTCGCAAAGGTTCATCAGTTTCTAGTTCTACCAGCACCTTTTCCACATTCTCAGAGGGCTGTTGGGAAAGCAGCCAATCACCACGGGAAATCTGTTCCTTACTAATATCACCGGCAATATTCAGTGCAATGCGCTGCCCGGCCTGGGCCGTATCTGTCTGTCGATTCTGAGCATGCAGGCCACGCACCCTGACTTGATTATCACAGCCAGTCAGCCAGAGGATATCCCCCATACTGACCCTGCCAGCTAATGCCGTTCCCGTCACCACCAGACCCGCGCCTTTTACACTGAAAACACGATCTATCGCCAGACGAAAACGCTGATTCAGCTTTTCATGCTGTCTGTTTTGTTGGTGTAGCTGCAACAGATGCTGCCGCAGAAGGGCAATACTTTCTTCATCAGTGGCTGCTGTAATAAACAAAGGAGCACCAATCCAACCCTGAGTTGCCAGTTCATACTCAATCTGTTGGCGCACATCAACTACCCGCAACGATGCCACCCGATCTGCCTTAGTGAGCACAACTGTAATTGCCGGGCAGCCTATCAAACGTAGAATAGCCAAATGCTCTTTGGTTTGAGCCATTACCCCATCGTCACAGGCAACCACTAGCAAAACATGATCGATACCCCCTATCCCTGCTAGCATATTGGCAAGAAATTTTTCATGTCCGGGCACATCAACAAAACCAACCGAAGACCCATCTGATTGCGGCCAATAGGCATAACCCAGATCAATGGTCATAACTCGTTTTTTCTCTTCCGGCAAACGTGCCGTATTCACACCGGTAATAGCTTGAATCAGCGTAGTCTTACCATGGTCAACATGACCTGCGGTGGCAAAAATCATATATAGTTTCAGAAAATTAGGGTAGTTCCAGAAAATTAAAGTAAGAGTGCCTGCAACAATGCTTTTCCGTCTTCAAGGCAACGTAAATCCAACCACAAACGTCCTTCAGAAATACGTCCAATAACCGGTTTCGCTAATCTACGCCAGTGCTGAGCCAACTGTTCCAATGTCCGGCCCTGACCATCAATGGCAGTGAAAGTCAAAGCCCAGCTAGACAAAAGCTCGACTGGCAATGAACCACTGCCAATCTGTGAGTAGCACGGCTCATTACGAACAATAAACTGGCCACCGTAATATGCCTGAATCTGAGGTAATAACTGTTGTGCCAAATCATACATTTCTTGCTGTGAACGCGTTAACAAACGTAACGTTGGCAACTGATAGCAAAGTTGTTCAGGGCATTGATACAATCGCAATGTCGCTTCCAAAGCAGCCAGAGTCATTTTATCCGCCCGCAAAGCGCGCTTTAGTGGATGACGCTGGATAGCTTCTATCCACTGTTTCTTACCAAGGATAATTCCAGCCTGCGGCCCCCCCAATAATTTATCACCAGAAAAAGTGACCAGATCGATGCCCTGATTCAGATAGTCCTGAGGCATAGGTTCGGCTGGCAAGCCATATTGAGCCATATTGATCATAGAACCACTACCCAAATCAATAGCAGTAGGAATTTGGGATTTAACCCCCAGTTTCGCTAATTCACAACCGGAGACTTCCGCAGTAAAACCTTCAATACGGTAATTACTCGTATGAACTTTCATCAGAAGAGCGGTCTCTTCATTGATAGCTTGTTGATAATCTTTCAGGTGAGTACGATTAGTGGTGCCAACTTCAACCAATCGGCATCCTGCCTGAGCCATCACATCAGGAATACGGAATGCTCCACCAATTTCCACCAACTCACCCCGGGAAACCACAACTTGCTTACCGGATGCTACAGTTGCTAACAATAACAACACAGCTGCTGCATTGTTATTAACGACACAAGCATCTTCTGCCCCGGTTAATTCGCATAACAAATTCGCCAAAGCACAATCACGGTGCCCACGCCCAGCACCATCGAGGGAATATTCCAACGTTACCGGTGAACGCATCACTTGTGTTACCGCTTCAATAACCGATTCTGCCATTAATGCCCGGCCAAAGTTGGTATGAAGTACCGTACCACTAAGGTTAAACACCGGCTTTAAGGACAAAACCTGTCTTTGTTCCAATTGCTGACCCAGTGCTACTGCCCAGTTATCGCACCAATCAGGCAGTTCCTGATGCTGCCTGATATTGGTTCTGACCTGCTCCTGCATTTTTCTTAATGTTGCCGTTACCAGCGTCTGTCCATATTGTTCCACGAACAACGCTATCTGTGGCTCATGCAACAGACGATCAATGGCAGGAAGCTGGCTGTACAATGGACTCAGTTTTTGTGTCATGGCAATACCATCAATTAGCAGTTACGCATTCGGAAACAGGAATGGATTAATACTACTGCGGGCAAAACCTTCCTCTTCCATTTTGGCATCAAGGATTAACGAAGCTAGATCATCAGCAACAGCCTCAACTTTTGGATCTTTTTCCTGATAAAGGATTTTCAGATAACTGCCACAATCACCGCAGCTTTCCGCTTTCACTGCTGCCTGTTCATTATTCAGTGACCAATAATTGAGATCACGAGTCTGTTCACAGTTACTGCACTTCACCCGAACCACATGCCATTCACTTTCACACAAACTACAATGCAGGTAACGCAACCCGCTAGTGGTTCCAATCTGCACGACACTGGAAACCGGCATACTGCCGCAAACAGGACAGAACTGACGATGTTCACCATATTCTGTCCGCGCCTTTCCCGGGATTTGATTAGCCATTTGTGTCCAATACAAGGACAGTGCCGCCCAGATAAATAGTGCTTTTTCAGGGCTGACTTTACTAAATTCATTTTTCAGTAAAGCATCAGCCATCTGTTCCAGTTCCTGTTCCGATGCTTTTTCCAGATTATCCAAAGCTACGCTGATATGTTCCGGCGCATCAGGCAGTAATTCTGCTATCAGAGAGTAAAGCAATTTTTGCCAGTGCTCAGTACGTGGGAACATTTTACAATCCAAGGGTGGTTTACCCTCAGCGGCAGACTTTTCCAAAATATCTGCCATCTCTATTTTCAGCGGATTGTCATGTAACGCTTTTTGCTGGGCCTGAACAACGTCTGCAACAAAGCTAAGATAGTCTGCAAACGGATTATCTACGGCCAGTTGTTTCAGACGCTCAGACCGACGCTGATAGAGGTTTTTCAGATTAACAAAAAGCAGTGGCGGGATATAATCTGCTGCTTTTTCATTGACACGCTCTTTACTCAATTGCTCTTTAGGAATGATGCGAATACTCATTAAGTTCTATCTTCCTGTTATCTGTTATGCGGCTTTCCGGTTAATAATAATCCTAAGCCTGTTTTTAGCGTTCAGCATAGATCAAAAGCGGGCTATGAGCCACAGAGAGAATATAAAAATTGCGGTGAAAATCTAGGTGAAAATACTAAAAATCATGTTTTGGATGGTAGCCAGCATATTCAATAAAAACCTGTAATTTACCAGGTTTTATCATTATTCCTTTTTTCATAAATAATTTTTTAAAAAATTCCACTACGCCATATTATTTCATTTAATTTCCAAAAATATTTAAAAGAGTTAATTGTGATCTTCGTCATTTCTTTTTATTGGATTTAATATAGTCTACCACTTGATAGTTTACTCATAGAAATGCGTCATCCAGGTTAACTAAACAATTATCAAAGGAGAAAATAACCTTCATTACCTGACTAGGAGAATATATTAAAACTAATAATCACATTTTGGTTAAAATATTTTCCCAATATATTCAATAGCATTCTGTAATCTATAGAAAACTCTCATTTCTTTATAATCATAAAGGATAATTCAATGCTAACCGAACTTATTAGATCATATAGAAAATCAGCCGCAATCTATGCTCTTGTTAATACCGGATTATCTGTTCATCTTAAAGATGGGATCTATGTAAGCATAAATGAACTTTCCCATAAATGCGGTATTGATAACTCTCGCCTCAACCGATTATGTGATTTCTTAATTGAAATCGGGGTACTAGTTAACAACAACCATGGCGTTGCCCTTTCTGATGAATGCCGTGCACTTGCAGATCCTAGCAGCTTGGAGTCATTATTGGTAAAACATGAAATTAGCTCATATAACTGGAATTCTTGGTTAATGTACCCAGAATCCTTACTGAGAAATGATAATAAATCAGCATTCGAAATAGCGCATGGTAAACCATTCTTCGAGCATTTAGGTGATAATAAATTAATAAAATCAAATTTTGATTCTTTAATGTCAAGAAACTCTGACAAACTAGCTAAAAAGTTACTTGAAACTTATGATTTCAGCAAACATAAGAGAATATTAGATCTTGGAGGAGGAGAAGGAAATCTTCTGGTAAAAATCAATGAAAAGGTAAAAGGAAAACATTACGCCGTATTGGACAAATATAATGAAACTCCTGTTTCAGAAAATATGGAATTTATAAATGGAGATTTTCTGAAATCAGTTCCATCTGGTTATGATCTATATATTTTAAAGAATGTCATTCATAATTGGTCTGATAATGACTCAATATCAATTTTGAAGAATTGCCGGAAAGCAATGAATGATGATGCATCGATATTATTGATAACCATCATGAAAAAACCACTGTCTCCTATAGTTAATATAGCTAAATCTATGGATATATTCATGGATGTGTTACTTTTAGGTAAAGAACGTTATTTAACTGAGTTCGAATATTTGGCTAACCAAGCAGGACTCATCATTCAGGACACCCAAGATTTAGATGAATCATTTTCATTTATTAAACTAGGGGTAAAATAAACCATAGGAATTAAACATTATTTCATCAGATAATTACCGGATATTCCAACATAGAGAAACATATATATACCCAATAGATTTCGAGTTGCAGCGCGGCGGCAAGTGAATGCATCCCCAGGAGCATAGATAACTATGTGACTGGGGTGAGTGAACGCAGCCAACAAAGCAGCAACTTGAAGGATGAAGGGTATAAAACATGGTATCAGAATATCTGACACCATGTTTTTTATATTTCCTAACCATATAGACATTCACAATAAAAAACAAATAAACTTTTTTACTTTCATATTTACACTATTCAACATCAATTATCAACAGACAAAATATTATCTATTCCAGAAAATCAATTCGCACCATCGGGATAGAGAAAGAATTATAAATATCAAACAGGTATCACCGACATAAATATCAAGACAACTGAAAAACATCAAAGACATTAATAAGCTGGTTATAATAGAATAACATAAAAATAATTATAATTTTCAGTAGATTATGATTATAACCCTTCTTACTTGATCTAAACAATTTCTACTATAACACTAAAATCGTCAAGAAATGAATGCTCTAACAATTTCAAGCATAAATAAATACATCAAGTTATTTTTTTCTTATTTAAAAAATCATGAAAAGAGTTAATTGTGATCTTTGTCATTTATTTTTATCAAATTTATCACAGTATGATAGTTAATCATTTACTTTTATAAATACGTCATTAATATTAACTAAACAATGACCAAAGAAGAATTTAAATCTCATTAAATTGATTAGAAAAACATATCAAAGTTAATAGTTGTATTTTAATCAAGACATGCGACTAAGATATCACCTGTAATTTAGATAAAACACCTTGCACCTTGTTTTTTATAATCAAAAAGGATAACTCAATGCTAGTCGAACTTATAGCATCATATAGAAAATCAGCGGCAGTCTACATTTTTGTTAACACAGGTTTATCTGTTCACTTTAAAAATGGAACCTACGTAGATATAGACGAACTTTCCCGTAAATGTAATATTGATAATTCTCGCCTTAGCCGATTATGTGATTTCTTAATTGGAATAGGAGTATTAGTTAGCAATAACCATAAAGTCGCCCTTTCTGACGAATGCAGCGCACTTGCAGATCCTGAAAGTATGGAGTCACTAATGATAAAATGGGAACTTAGCCCAGATTGCTGGAACGCCTGGTCAATGTACTCAAAATCCTTACTCGAAAATAATGATAAATCAGCATTTGAAATGACACATGGAAAACCATTCTTTGAACATTTAAATAGTAACAGATTGCTCAAATCAAATTTTGACGCTTCAATGTCAAAAACCTCAGACAAAATAATTAAAAAATTACTTGATATTTATGACTTTAATAAACACAACAGAATATTAGATGTTGGAGGTGGAGAAGGAAATCTCCTGTTAAAAATTAGTGAAAAGGTAAAAGGAAAACACTACGCCGTATTGGACAGATATAATGAAATTCCTGTTTCAGAAAATATAGATTTTATAGATGGAGACTTTCTAAAATCAGTTCCATCCGGTTATGACTTATATATTTTAAAGCATATTATCCATGATTGGCCTGATGACGATTCAATATTAATTCTGGAAAATTGCCGAAAAGCTATTGATAATAATGCGACTATTTTATTGGTAAGCTTCATGAAGAAACCACAATCCAGAATAGTTCACTCTCTTGACATATTTATGGATGTAATATTATCAGGAAAAGAACGCTCCTTAGAAGAATTCGAGTATTTGGCTAATCAAGCTGGGCTTGCCATTAAGGATACTAAAGATATAGATGAAGCACATGTAATTATAGAACTAGGCATAAAATAAAGTATAAAGAATCATGGGGCCTCTACAAAAGATAAAGATTCGGATGTTGCTGAAAAATATATATAACGGATACAAAATTTGGCATCATATTTTGATGCCAAATTTAATTTTGATTAAAAAAGAAAACGAAGTTGAATGATCAAAGTTTTTATTAAAAACCCAAAGACATGCACCATATATACCCAATAGATTTCGAGTTACAGCGCGGCGGCCAGTGAACGAATCCCCAGGAGCATAGATAACTCTGTGACTGGGGTGAGTGAAAGTAGCCAACAAATCAGCAACTTGAAGGATAAAGGGTATATCCAATCTTATAAAACAAAGTACAATACCGTGAATGTATTTCTTCATCCTTAAACAATTCTTATTCTGTAGACTCAGACAGTTTACAAATTATTAGCTTAGAAAATGGAAATGGCACTATTTCTGTTTTTGTGATTATATTGTTAGAATTATTTCATATGGTAGATAATTGGAATAAGTGTTTACACAACTCCACATTAACAAGTGAAATAGTTAATGATTCGGAATCGTTCACAGTGATTGGATGCAGTTATAAAGATTTCTTACTCACAAAAATATCAGAAAAGAAAAAGCACTTTCATATAACTAACAATGATAGTCAGATTACAAAGTTAAAATCTGAAAATAGTTTTATAGAATTGAAAAAATAATTTAAATAAAAAAATAATTTCCTCTATTATTCATCCAGGCAGGATATGGCCCTACCTGGATGATTATTGGTATTAACGCCTCTCTTCCTGTTGTTCCTGCGTCACCACTTCACGAAACCAACGTGGATGATGTTTCTTTGCCCAACCACGAGTGACCCAACCTTCAACCATTGCCCGGATAGAACCTTTCACCCAGAATGCGGCATAAGCATGGACAATAATGGTCAGGATCAAACCAATAGCTGACACTGAGTGGACCAAAAGAGCGATGCGAATCACCGGAATAGAGAAGAAATCAGCGAAATACGGCCGCCAGATAATAATGCCACTGACGGCTAGTAATATCAGGCAGACGCTGATAGACCAATAAACCGCTTTCTGCCCCAAGTTGTAGCGACCAATATCGCCAACTTCCTCATTTTTCAAAATCTTATCGATATTCTTCAACCATACTATGTCGTCTTTGTCGATAAAGTTATGTTTGAAATATCTAAAGAACATAAAGATAAACAAAACAAACATCACTGAACCGACAAACGGATGCAAAATCCGTGATAACTGAGGAGTACCGAAGATATTCATAAACCAGTTAAAAGAGGGGAAAAAGAATCCCAATCCACTGATAGCAGTAAACAGAAAACAGAGTACTACCGCCCAATGGTTTACCCGTTCGAGCGGTGAGTGACGGATAATAATATCCTTCCCCTTTTTCATCTTGGTGCCTCCCCATGGGCTGATTTCTGTGAGGATTCTGCATCACGACGCGCCTCTTCCTCGTCTTCTTCAGTCACACGATTCGGACCAATCCCCACATAATGGAAGAGACTGGCTGCGAATGTCGCAGCAAATCCCACCGCAGCCAGAGGTTTCCAAATACCTTTCCAGAAAGTGATTGTCGGGCTGATGGATGGATTGTCAGGCAAGCCATGATATAGCTGTGGTTTATTCGCATGGTGCAACACATACATCACATGAGTGCCACCAACACCGTCAGGATCGTATAGACCAGCGTTATCATAACCACGGCCTTTCAACTCAGTAACCCGTTCAGCAGCCAAATCTTTCATCGCTTTTTTACTGCCAAAATGGATTGCGCCGGTCGGACACGTTTTCACACAAGCGGGTTCCTGACCGACAGCAACACGGTCAACACACAAAGTACATTTATATACCCGGTTATCTTCTTTATTGATACGCGGCACATTAAACGGACAACCCGCGATACAATAACCACAGCCAATACAGTGTTCCGACTGAAAATCGACAATCCCGTTTGCGTATTGGATGATTGCACCTTCTGCCGGACACGCTTTCAAGCACCCCGGATCAGCACAGTGCATACAACCATCCTTACGGATAAGCCATTCCAACTTGCCGTTCTGCTCAACTTCAGAAAAACGCATCACGGTCCATGATTTAGCGGTCAAATCAGCCGGGTTATCATAAACACCAACGTTATAACCAATTTCATCTCGGATATCGTTCCATTCGGAACAAGCCACCTGACAGGCTTTACAACCGATACACGTTGTTACATCAATCAGCTTCGCCACTTCTTGCTGGTCATCCCGCACCCGTGGCGCAGGAGTGAAAGAGTGAGTAGCAGAGCGACGAATGATGTCTTGAGTTTGCAGTGACATAATTTTCCCCCTTACACCTTTTCCACATTAACCAGGAACGCTTTGAACTCAGGCGTTTGTGTATTTGCATCACCAACAAATGGTGTCAACGTATTGGCAATAAAGCCTTTTTTCGCTGCCCCTTCAAATCCCCAATGAATTGGAATACCAATAGTATCCACTTCACGCCCCTGTACATTCAGGGTTCGAATACGTTTAGTTACAACCGCTTTCGCTTTGATATAGCCACGATTAGAACTCACCTTGACGGTATCGCCGTGTTTGATACCTTTCTTCTCTGCCAGTTTTTCACCAATTTCCACAAACTGTTCAGGCTGGACAATCGAGTTCAGCAATGCATGTTTCGTCCAATAGTGAAAATGTTCTGTCAGGCGGTAAGTCGTTCCTACATAGGGGAATTTATCTGGTTTACCCATGGTCTCAAAATCGCGTTTGAACACCCGGGCAGCCGGGTTAGAAATCACATTCGGATGTAACGGATTAGTGCCTAACGGCGTTTCAAAGGGTTCATAGTGTTCAGGAAACGGGCCTTCTGCCATTTTATCAATAGCAAACAAGCGCCCCATACCTTCCGGCTGCATGATAAACGGACCAACCTCTGTTTCTGGTGCCGCCACGCTGTAATCCGGAATATCAGCCCCACTCCATTTAGCACCGTTCCACGTTAATAACTGGCGTTTCAGGTCCCACGGTTTACCTTGCGGATCAGCTGATGCGCGGTTATATAAAATACGGCGATTTAGTGGCCAAGCCCACGCCCAGCCTAGAGTATTACCCAAGCCTGATGGGTCAGAGTTATCACGACGAGCCATCTGGTTACCTTCTGGCGTCCAGCTTCCGGTAAAGATCCAACAACCACTAGCCGTCGTGCCGTCATCGCGTAACTGCGCAAAAGAGGTCAACTGCTGGCCTTGCTTCACAATGACGTTACCATCAGTATCGATTAAATCAACCAGAGCCCGACCGTTGCTCTCCTGAGCCACCTCTTCCGATGCTGGACTAGCCGGGTTGAAGTAATCCCAAGTCATATTCAGTACCTGTTCTGGTAATGCACCACCTTCTGCTTGGTACATATCTCGCATGCGTTTAAAGATACCGGAAAGGATTTCAGCATCACCGATAGCTTCTCCCGGCGCATCAGCCCCTTTCCAGTGCCATTGCAACCAGCGACCAGAGTTAACAATCGAACCATTTTCCTCTGCAAAACAGCAACATGGTAAACGGAAAACTTCTGTCTGAATTTTTGCTGAATCAACATCATTAAATTCACCGTGGTTCTGCCAGAAAGTTGACGTTTCAGTATTAAGCGGATCAATAGTGATCAAAAATTTCAGCTTCGACAGTGCATCAACCACTTTGTTTTTATCCGGGAATGAAGCAACCGGATTAAAGCCCTGACAGATATAGCCATTCACCTCACCTTTCGACATCATTTCGAAAAATTGCAGGACGTCATAACTTTTATCCCACTTAGGCAGCCAGTCAAAACCCCAGTCATTATCTTTACGGGCATTGTCGCCGTAGAAACTCTTCATCAGACTGACAAAGAATTTCGGATAGTTACCCCAGTAGTTAACCTGACCCGGCAACATGGGCCTTGGCGTATTTGCCTGTAGGTAAGTTTGCAGATCGGCTTGTTTTTCTGATGGCAATGTCAGGTATCCCGGCAAGCTCTGTGACAACAGCCCCAAATCAGTCAGTCCCTGAATGTTCGAGTGACCACGCAATGCGTTAACACCACCACCAGCCATACCCATGTTACCCAACAGAAGCTGGATCATTGCCATAGCACGGATGTTTTGTGCTCCAACCGAGTGCTGAGTCCAACCCAGTGCGTATAGGAAGGAAGCTGTCTTATCCTTAACGCAAGTCTCTGCAATATATTCACAGACTTTCAGGAAATCATCTTTTGGTGTACCACAAATATTACTGACGACATCGGGCGTATAACGGCTAACGTGCTCTTTCAACAGATTCCATACACAACGTGGATGACTCAGTGTGATATCACGTTGAGCAAAGCCGTTTTCATCCAGTGCATAATTCCAACTGGTTTTGTCGTATTGACGTTTTTCTGTGTCATAACCACTGAATAAGCCATCATCAAACGCGTAATCTTCACGCACGATAAGACTGGCGTTGGTATATGCTGCTACATATTCGCGATTAATCTTTTCATTGGTTAGTAGGTATAAAATCACACCTAACAGGAAGGCAATATCCGTACCAGAACGGATCGGGGTATAGAAATCCGCCACAGATGCTGTACGGGTAAAGCGTGGATCGATCACAATTAACTTAGCATTATTATGAATTTTCGCTTCCATTGCCCAGCGGAACCCTACAGGATGCGCTTCAGCGGCATTCCCTCCCATAACGACGATCAGATTCGCGTTCTTAATATCAACCCAGTGGTTGGTCATCGCACCGCGACCAAATGTTGGAGCAAGACTTGCTACCGTTGGTCCGTGTCAGACACGCGCCTGGTTGTCTACGGCAAGCATGCCGAGAGCGCGACTAAATTTTTGGGTTAAATAGCCTGTTTCATTACTGGAAGCAGATGCGCATAATATACCGGTCGTCAGCCAGCGATTGACTGTAACGCCTTCTTGGTTGGTTTTAACGAAATTGGCATCCCGATCTGCTTTCATTAATTTAGCGATGCGATCAAATGCCTCATCCCAAGTGATACGTTGCCATTTGTCAGAACCGGCAGCACGATATTCCGGATATTTCAGGCGACTTTCGCTGTGGATAAAATCAACCAAACCGGCCCCTTTGGGACAAAGGGCACCTCGATTTACCGGATGATCAGGATCGCCTTCAATATGGAAAATACTCTCTTTCGCATTTTTTGCGCCATCGCCAAGGCTATACATCAACAACCCACAACCGACAGAACAGTACGTACAGGTATTCCGGGTTTCACGCGCACGCAATAGTTTATAGTTACGTGTTTGTGCAAGAGCTACGGTTGGAGCAAAGCCCAACGCGGCCACCGTCGTACCCGCCATACCGCCAGCGCAGATCTTAAAGAACTGCCTTCTGCTGACTTGCATGGGGATCTCCTCACTCACATTGTTTTAAACATACGCCCATTCCCTCACGGGAAAAATCTCAAATGTGTCTCTTTTATTAACCACTTTCCGTAGCGTGATCAGATTTATTACCTGATAAATAGTATAGACTCTTTTTTCCACTTATTATTATGTAGCAATACTATTAGGTCATTCGTCTAATGCATAACACAAGATCAGGGAAATTGTTACAACTTGATGTCATTGAGGGCATAAAACAAACGAACGTGCAACAAAAGCATCATCTCAATACATCAAAAGCGGATTGGGTGGCAGAAGAAGTTCCTGTTGCTTTAGTCTACAACGGCATCTCTCATGTCGTGATGATGGCCAGTCCCAAAGATCTCGAATATTTCGCTATTGGATTCTCACTTTCTGAAGGCATTATTGAATCTCAACAAGAAATTCGTGGCATTGACACGATGATCAATTGTCATGGTGGAATTGAGTTGCAAATAGAGCTTTCCAGCCGTCGTTTTGCTGGTCTAAAAGAGCGCAGACGCAATATAGCAGGACGGACAGGCTGCGGGATCTGTGGTACAGAGCAACTTTCTGATATTTTCCGCCCGATTACACCATTACCTTTTACTCAAACTTTTTCATTAAACCATCTTGACTATGCTCTTTCCCAATTAACTCATATTCAGGATATCGGTGCACTAACCGGATGTACCCATGTAGCAAGCTGGATCAATCCAGAAGGTGAGTTATTGGGTGGCTGCGAGGATGTAGGCCGTCATGTTGCGTTGGACAAGCTGCTGGGAATGAAAGCCAAATTAAGCTGGCAGCAAGGTGCCATTTTAATCTCCAGCCGCGCCAGCTATGAAATGGTACAAAAATCTGCCGTCTGTGGTATTGAGATCTTGTTTGCTGTTTCAGCAGCAACTTCATTGGCAGTAGAAGTCGCTGAACGATGTAATCTGACACTGGTTGGTTTTTGTAAACCAGGCAAGGCAACGGTTTATACCCATGCTGCAAGATTAAGGAGTTAGTTGCACAAAGAGTAAATAGGCAGCAATCATATGATGAAAACTATGCTATCAAAACTTGACCATCAAGACGGTAGCTTATTAGTCGAATCCGCCACTCATTAATAGTGACACTAAACAGCAATAATTTCATTAGTAGAATGATAGATAATCTGTCGTTAAAACAACAATGGCTAATAGCTGAAATTATATAAAAATTCTATTTTTAGAATAAGTTGTTTATATTATTTATTCCTCTATGATTATTTACACAAATTATTTTACCAAATGACTTAACGTTTAACTTTACAATACATAAATTATTTTACTAAAATAACCAGAACTAACATCTCTCAACACAATTTAATTGATTTTCTTAGCTAGATAATCGATCATATTCTTCTCTCACATTAAGCTAACGATCATTATATGAAATTTATATTTTTAACGGATATTCACGGAATTTCAGAACATGTAAAAATAATTGCACAACATTTAGGTAGTGATGTGTCATTCATTTCTCCCTACGAAAAAGAAAATGAAGTACCAAATCAAGACATGGCATACGAATACTTTCATAGCGTGTCATCAATAGACGAATACACATGCAAAGTAAGGGATGCCCTTACATACATTGATTCTCCAGTGATACTGGTTGGATTCAGTATCGGCGCTACAGTAGCATGGCGGCTTTCAGAAGATACACATTTACCCGTTCAGAATACTATCTGCATCTTTGGCTCACGTATCCGTGATTACCTGAATGTGAAGCCAATAAAACCTGCGTCGTTGTTTTTCTCCAATGATGAAAAATACTTTATCGACAAATTAGAGCCTTCCGACAAAATAACTATAGAATTGATAGATTGTGCCCATTCAGAAATATCAAAACCCGATTGCTGCAATATTGCAGTTGAATTAATAAATAAAGCACTAGGGACTAGGGCATTAATATTCTCTTTTCCCCAGAATAATATTACAGAGCATCTCATGAATATTTAACCGAGAACGTTCACGGTTTGACCTATCTTGGTTTGTTATATAGAATTCCGTGAATGATCACGGTAACACCAGTTAAGGTATAAACATGGACGCAACAGCAACACAACGCCAGAGTAGGAGAATAGAACGCCTCAAGGCCGAAGGTATTACACGATCAACCGTGCTTGTACATGAAGAATGCCGTTCAGCATTAGACTCTCTCAGATCACACTTTGTCGATCCAGAAAAAGCAGCCACACTTGCCTCACTGGTAAATAAGCTGCATACCAAATCAAAACCTACCAATATAGCTCAGGTTCGCCATTTAAGCCCATTCCGCTATCCAGGCGGGAAAACCTGGCTCGTACCAGAAATTCGCCAATGGTTGAAGACCGCAAAACATGCACCATCCGTATTTGTGGAGCCATTTGCCGGTGGCGCGATTAGCGGCCTAAGTATGGCCGCCGAAGGGCTGGCTAAAAGGGTTTTTTTATGTGAACTAGACGATGACGTAGCCGCCGTATGGGAAACTATTTTTCATGGTTCTGATGATGACGTGGCCGAACTTTCCAAGAAAATTACCAGCTTTGACGTGACACTGGAGAACGTCAAGGCTGTACTTAATAACAAACCTCGATCTACCAAAAATCGCGCATTTCGAACTATCATCAAGAATCGGATGCAACGAGGCGGCATAATGGCAGCCGGTGCCGGGTTGGTTAAAGAAGGGGAAGCCGGAAAAGGGCTTAAATCACGCTGGTATCCCGAAACTCTAGCAACCCGTATCAAGCTACTGCGAACACTAAAAGATAGTATAGACTTCGAGCAAGGAGATGCCTTTAATGTTGTGCGCCGATTTGCCGATGATCCAAATGCCTTTTTCTTTATTGATCCGCCTTATACTGCCGGAGGCAAGAAAGCAGGCTCCAGACTTTACACCCATAACGAAGTTGACCACGAAGGGCTATTTGCTCTTATGGCTAACGTGCGTGGCTCAGTGATGATGACTTACGATGATGCTCCAGAAGTACGCGAGCTGGCCGAGCGTTACGGGTTCAGAATTGAACGTGTTCCCATGAAGAATACGCACCATGCAATTATCTATGAGCTGCTTATTATGAAGCCTTAAATACCTTATTTGCCCGCGATTTATCATCAATGACTTGTTTCAAATTGCGGGTAAAATCTGCCTTACTCAATGGTTCAGTAGCATTAAGTGCCCGTCGTGAGCTTTCTAAGGTGGTATAAATAACCTCACTAGCCGTCATATTCAACGATTCGTCATAGTCAACAACAAACCATACCACATCCGAGTTATCCCGTTTTTCCTGGTCATTTCTGGCACGGGGATAAGCGTCTGTCAGTGCATTCATGTTGCTATAGAAATATCGATCTATGACCACAACAACCTTTTTGCCCCAGTTCCTCAGTACCGGCACTTTCACATCTAACTGCGGTGATAGCCGCTTTGGGCCACTGCTGCGATAATCAGGTCGCCGACGACCGACAGGGAACAACACTGGAGCCGGAGCCTTGGCATAGGCGTCAAACTCAGGTCGCATCTTATCACCGGAGAAATACAGAGCTTGGGTCTCTACCGCACACCACTCCAGTTCCCCAACTTCCATTGTGGTTGGATTAACTATGATCCAGTCAATACGTCCAGCTTTCTTACCATCACCTTCATCATCGGATACTGTTGCATCAGCAATAGAGTCGGAAACCTTACGAAGAAACGGAGTTTCCTTGACTACAGTAGGGTTTTTGATATCAAGCATCTTTTCAGCGATCCAGACAAACGGAGTTTTCTCGTTGTCCAGCGTTTGTAAGAACCGTGATGGACAAACCGTTACTACCTTGTCACCCGGCACTGGGACACCGACACCATCCGGTCCAGAAGCATAGCGGCGAATACTACACACCCCGCTGGCCTTGTTGCACCGAGCATTAGGTACTAAGGTAGAGATAAATGGGCAAATTGGTGCGTTAGATATGTCGCCAGTAGCATCCTGAATTGCTGCAAGCTGCCCGAAGCTTTGGCGTTCCTCTGGTGTCATTGCGGTCATGTCATTGCCGAACCACTCGGCTATCCCATAGCGAGGGATCGGAGCGCGGGCCATGTGCATACTTCCTCAGTTAATTGTGCTACAAAATTTCCCTATATTATCCTGCGATTGCACTCAAAGCGACTCTCTGAAGCTTATTATCAGAAGCGCCTCGAATAAATGTCTACCAGGCCCCACACCTTCACTTCCCAATACAAAAACTCGAAAAAATCCTTCCAAGCAAATCATCAGAAGTGAATTCACCCGTGATCTCACTCAGTGTCTGTTGTGCCAAACGCAGTTCTTCTGCCAACAATTCACCTGAGCGAGCAACCACCAACTGTTCATGACCTTGTTGTAAATGCTCTGCCGCGGTATTTAATGCCTGTAAATGACGACGACGAGCCAGAAAACCCCCTTCCGTATTGCTGTTGAAACCCATAGTTTCCTTTAGATGATCGCGGAGCAAATCGATTCCTTCACCACTATGAGCAGAAAGGCGGATTAGCGAGTAACCTCTCACTTCAGTAATACTCGTCTCTTCATTAGTCATATCCGTTTTATTGCGGACAACAGTGATAGGCAGTGATTCCGGCAAACGAGCCATAAATTCAGGCCAGATTTCTACTGGCTCAACCGCATCAGTTGTCGTACTGTCTACCATAAACAATACGCGATCAGCCTGTTCAATTTCCTGCCATGCGCGTTCAATACCAATACGTTCCACTTCATCACTGGCTTCACGCAGACCCGCAGTATCAATGATATGCAGCGGCATACCGTCAATATGGATATGTTCACGCAGTACATCACGGGTTGTACCGGCAATATCGGTAACAATCGCAGCGTCACGACCCGCTAACGCATTAAGCAGGCTCGATTTCCCAGCATTAGGCCGGCCTGCGATAACAACTTTCATCCCTTCACGCAAAAGGCTACCCTGACGAGCCTGAGAACGTACACGATCAAGCTTAGCGATGACGTTATCCAGATTGGCTTCAATTTTCCCATCAGAAAGGAAATCGATCTCTTCATCAGGAAAATCAATCGCAGCCTCTACATAAATTCGCAAGTGAGTAAGTGCTTCCACCATCTGATGAACTTGGGTAGAAAAAGCGCCCTGTAAAGAATTCATCGCTGAACGGGCCGCCTGCTCCGAACTAGCATCAATCAGGTCAGCAATGGCCTCCGCCTGAGCCAGGTCCAGTTTGTCATTAAGAAAAGCACGTTCAGAAAACTCACCAGGATTAGCGATGCGTACACCAGGTAGGGTCAGAATACGCTTCAACAGTAAATCAAGAATAACCGGTCCACCGTGCCCTTGAAGCTCCAGTACATCTTCCCCCGTAAAGGAATTAGGTCCCGGAAAGTAAATCGCAATTCCCTGATCGAGTACCCGATTATCTACATCACGAAATGGCAGATAATCCGCATAACGGGGCTTGGGTAACTTACCTAATACCACCTCAGCCACTTGTGCTGCTTTCGGGCCTGAAACACGTAAGATGCCAACACCACCCCGTCCTGGCGGGGTAGCCTGAGCGACTATCGTATCGGTGGTATTCATGGTTATCTCCCTTTTACTTTTTAGCTCAAATAGTTAAGGCGGCCAATGACCGCCTTTTATGTTACAACTACCAGAATGAATACTGGTTGAAGCTATTTTTATTTCGCCGGCTTCTTCTCGCGGCTATGCAAACCACGTTTTTCCAGCCCACGATAAATCAGCTGCTGCTGAATAATTGTCACCAAGTTACTGACGATATAGTACAGAACCAGACCTGATGGGAACCACAAGAAGAAGATAGTGAACATAACAGGCATGTAGGTCATAATCTTCTGCTGCATCGGATCAGTGATGGTCGTCGGAGACATTTTCTGGATAACGAACATCGTCACACCCATTAACAATGGCAAGATGTAATAAGGGTCTTGTGCAGACAAATCATTAATCCAGCCAGCGAATGGCGCATGACGTAATTCAACAGAACCCATCAACATGTAATATAGAGCAAGGAAGATTGGCATCTGGATCAACAGAGGCAAACAACCTCCTAGCGGGTTCACTTTCTCTGCCTTATACAGCGCCATCATTTCCTGACTCATGCGCTGCCTATCATCACCAATACGCTCACGCATAGCCGCTAATTTAGGCTGCAATAAACGCATTTTCGCCATTGAAGTATATTGCGCCTTGGTCAGCGGGTACATGATACCACGCACAATAAAGGTAATAACGATAATGGAGAAGCCCCAGTTACCGATAAAACCATGCAGGAATTTCAACAACTTAAATAATGGCTGAGAGATAAACCACAACCAGCCATAATCCACAGACAGATCCAGATGAGGTGCTACTGCCGCCATTTCATCTTGAATTTCTGGACCAATCCACAGCGTAGAAGAAACTGTTTTTTCACTATTAGCTGCAACAGAAATTGGCGCACTCTTATAACCAATCGCAGCCATCTTTTTATCTAATGAGGCAGTATAGAAAGTGCTGGTTTCATTAGCTGAAGGAATCCATGCCGTAGCAAAATATTGCTGCAACATTGCAACCCAACCACCTTTAGTAGTGACAGACAAAGGTTCACTTTCAATATCGCTGAAGCTATGTTTTTTATACTTATTATCGTCTGAAGAATAAGCCGCACCACGGTAAGTATGCAGTGCAAAGTTACTGCTACCCGTATCACGATGTTTTGGCAGTTCAACATTCTGTTTCAATTGACCAAAGAAGGTCATCTGTAACGGTTTTTCTGTCGTGTTGTGAATACGATAATCCACACTAATCGCATATTCACCACGTTTCAGGACAAATGTTTTAACATAAACAACGCCATCTTTAGCGACGAAATTCAACGGGATACGTAATTCATCCTGCCCATTATCCAATACATAGCTATCCTGTGCTGTGGTATACAGCGGGCGCTCACTATTCGTCGGGTTATCCGGGCCATCTTTACCAGTCAACCCACTTTGCGCCTGATAAGTGAAAGCAGGTGTTGTCTCCAGCAATTTGAATGGCTGGTTTGAACCCAAAGTATCAGGGTAGGCTAATAAATCAGCCTCTTCGATATCACCGCCACGAGTGTTGATGGTCAAAGAGAGCACATCAGTTTTAACCGTGATCAGTTTACCTTTCCCGCTGCCTGGCACTGCCTGATTCTCACCACTCGGCATATCCGTTTGTTGCGTGGCCTGTACTGTAGTTGGTTGCGGATTTTTATCTGCTTCCCATGCTTGCCAGACCAAGAAAGAAACGAACAGCAAAGCGATGAGAAGAAGATTGCGTTGCGAATCCATCGTTAGTGTTCTCTATTATCGTTGTTTTTTTTAGGTGGGACGGGATCATCACCACCTTCGTGTAAAGGGTGGCATTTTAATACGCGTTTCACTGTTAACCAACCGCCTTTTATCATTCCAAATCTGTTCAATGCCTCAATGCCATATTGAGAACATGTAGGATTAAAACGACAACGGGGTCCCAGCAGCGGGCTTATCACCAACTGATATCCACGGATTAATCCGATCAGGAGGCGCGAACCAAGCGACAGTGACGACGCCATAATTTACCCAAAGCTTCCGTTAATTCACGGTTATCAAGTTCAGCAACCCCTTTCCTAACCAATACCACAAAATCCATAGGAGGCAAACTATGTTGGTTCAAACGGAAACTTTCACGGGCCAACCGTTTAATTCGGTTACGCTCATGAGCACGTTTAACATTTTTCTTGGCTATGGTAAGACCGATGCGGGGATGCCCCAGCTCATTAAGGCGACCAAGGATAGTAATCTCTGGTGAACTTGCCCGTTGGGGTTGCTGGAAAACATAAGTGAAATGCTTGGGAGTTAACAAGCGTAACTCCCTCGGAAAAGCGAGCGTAACCACTAGATGGTTAGCTTTATTACTTAGAAACGGTCAGACGAGCACGGCCTTTTGCACGACGGCGAGCCAGAACCTGACGACCATTTTTAGTGGCCATACGAGAGCGGAAGCCGTGAGTACGGTTACGCTTCAGTACGGACGGTTGGAAAGTGCGTTTCATAGCGATTTCTACCTAACTTAAAATTATTACTGATTCAGTAAACGCGTTAGCAGCCAGTGAGCAGTAGACACTGACGCCTAAATCGCAACATCAATATAAAAGAAGCGGGATTGTAATAAAATGTACAGCTCTGAGTCAATTAAACATGACACAAGCTAACCGGCTTTTCTACTGAGTTGAATGTTTACCGACAACCTGCCCGTGCTTACACAGGAACCTCTCACCAACCACTACCGGCAAAAAACTCTGGCAATGCACGCAGGGTCCAGTATTATACGGACTGCTCAGTAAAGCGCAATGATCACGACCTGATCTTCATTCTCTGTTATGATCCTTGGTTCAATTTTATCTTAAATAGCGGCTTATCCTCGACCCTTGTTTAATATATGCCATGACTACATTAAAGTGTCTTAACTGCCCTTTATTTCACAGGTAATTTCTCCCTGTGGATAAAAAGCGCTTAAACTGTGTAAAAGAATGAAGATCTGTAGCGCCTTTTGCGCTATGATCCCGCGTCATGATCCAGATCTTATCTACGGATCATTGGGGAGCGATAAGATTAAAAATCGCCGCAAGCATGACAATTGATCCTTCCTTTTACTTGGAAGGAATCATTGTTTTGAACCCAATACAATATAATGAGCTAACCACTCCGATTTCTTTAATTGTTAATTGGCCTTGTTTTAGGGGAGTCCGCCGTGTCACTTTCGCTTTGGCAGCAATGTCTTGCCCGATTGCAGGATGAATTACCTGCCACAGAATTCAGTATGTGGATACGCCCCCTTCAGGCAGAGTTAAGTGGTAACACTCTGGCACTTTATGCTCCTAACCGGTTTGTTTTAGATTGGGTAAGAGAAAAATATATCAACAATATCAACGGATTGTTGAATGATTTCTGTGGAGCAGAAGTACCGTTATTACGTTTCGAAGTTGGCAATAAACCTATTTCACAAAACGACAGCCCACCGCAAAGGGTTGTTGCTCACGCACCGGTTACACCTGCACCACAGAACACATCAGTACGTCCCAGTTGGGATAATACTGCGGTACAACCAGAGCTGTCCTATCGCTCTAACGTTAATCCAAAACATACTTTTGACAACTTTGTTGAAGGTAAATCCAACCAGCTTGCCCGCGCTGCCGCAAGACAGGTAGCAGATAACCCCGGTGGCGCCTATAACCCACTGTTTCTTTATGGTGGTACTGGCTTGGGTAAAACCCACCTGTTACACGCCGTAGGTAACAGTATCATGGCACGTAAGGCAAATGCCAAAGTGGTTTATATGCATTCTGAACGTTTTGTCCAGGATATGGTCAAAGCATTACAAAACAATGCAATAGAAGACTTCAAACGCTATTACCGCTCTGTTGATGCATTGCTGATCGATGATATTCAGTTCTTTGCCAATAAAGAACGTTCTCAAGAAGAGTTCTTTCATACATTCAACGCATTACTGGAAGGTAATCAACAGATTATTCTGACATCAGATCGCTATCCAAAAGAGATAAATGGAGTAGAAGATCGGTTAAAATCCCGTTTTGGCTGGGGGTTAACCGTCGCTATTGAACCACCTGAACTGGAAACTCGTGTCGCTATTTTAATGAAAAAAGCCGACGAAAACGAAATTCAGTTACCGGGAGAAGTCGCTTTTTTTATCGCTAAACGCCTACGTTCTAATGTCCGTGAACTCGAAGGTGCATTAAACAGGGTAATAGCCAATGCCAATTTTACCGGTCGAGCGATTACTATTGATTTTGTACGTGAAGCATTACGTGACTTGTTAGCACTACAGGAAAAACTGGTTACTATTGATAATATTCAGAAAACAGTCGCTGAATATTATAAGATCAAGGTGGCCGATTTACTTTCCAAACGGCGTTCTCGCTCCGTTGCCCGTCCAAGGCAAATGGCAATGGCGCTGGCAAAAGAGTTAACCAATCACAGCTTGCCTGAAATCGGGGATGCCTTTGGTGGACGTGACCATACAACTGTGCTGCATGCTTGTCGTAAAATAGAACAACTGCGCGAAGAAAGTCACGACATCAAAGAGGATTTTTCTAACTTAATCAGAACATTGTCTTCCTAGCGCTATGAAATTTATCATTGAACGTGAGCAATTACTAAAACCACTGCAACAGGTCAGTAGCCCGCTGGGTGGGCGCCCTACTCTGCCTATCCTTGGTAATTTATTACTACAGGTAACAGAAAGTTCTTTATTATTGACCGGTACAGATTTAGAAATGGAAATGATGGCACGTGTTACGCTTTCATTACCACACGAAGAAGGTGCAACCACTGTACCGGCACGTAAGTTCTTTGACATCTGGCGCGGTTTGCCGGATGGTGCCGAAATCAGTGTGGAACTGGATGGTGACCGCCTGTTAGTACGTTCTGGCCGCAGCCGTTTCTCACTTTCCACATTACCTGCGGCTGATTTTCCAAATCTTGATGACTGGCAAAGCGAAGTTGAATTTTCACTGCCACAAGCCACACTGAAACGACTTATTGAATCAACCCAGTTCTCTATGGCCCATCAGGATGTCCGCTATTACCTCAACGGTATGTTGTTTGAAACCGAAGGCGAAGAATTGCGTACAGTGGCAACAGATGGTCACCGTCTGGCAGTCTGTTCTATGGGCATCGGTCAAAATCTGCCTTCCCACTCGGTAATCGTGCCACGCAAAGGCGTTATTGAGCTAATGAGATTGCTGGACGGCGGCGATACTCCGCTACAGTTACAAATCGGCAGTAACAATATTCGTGCTCATGTTGGTGATTTTATTTTCACCTCTAAACTGGTGGATGGGCGTTTCCCTGATTATCGCCGCGTATTACCGAAGAACCCAGATAAAACCCTGGAAGCTAGTTGTGATATGCTGAAACAGGCTTTTTCACGCGCTGCCATTCTCTCTAATGAGAAATTCCGTGGAGTTCGCCTCTATTTCAGTAAAAACCAGCTGAAAATCACAGCAAATAACCCTGAACAAGAAGAAGCCGAAGAGATTGTAGATGTTAGTTATCAGGGTACTGAAATGGAAATAGGTTTTAACGTCAGTTATGTCTTGGATGTACTCAACACATTAAGGTGTGAAGAGGTTCGTTTACTGCTGACCGATGCTATTTCCAGTGTTCAGATAGAAGACTGTGCCAGTCACAATGCGGCTTATGTCGTGATGCCAATGCGCCTGTAACAGGATCTACATTTCAGGTATATGACTCTTACGCGTTTATTTATCCGCGATTTTCGTAATATCGCTGATGCAGATTTGCCTCTAGCTACCGGATTTAATTTTCTGGTTGGGCCTAATGGCAGCGGCAAAACCAGTGTATTGGAAGCGATTTATACGCTAGGTCACGGGCGCTCTTTTCGTAGCATTCAGTCAGGGCGAGTAATCCGCCATAACTGTGATGAATTTGTGCTACATGGACGACTGGAACAACGAGAAAATGCACGGGAATCGTCTATTGGTCTGAGTAAAAATCGTAATGGCGATAGTAAAGTCAGAATCGATGGCAGCGATGGTGGTAAAATTGCAGAACTAGCCAAAATGCTACCTATGCAACTTATCACCCCGGAAGGATTTACCCTGTTAAATGGCGGACCAAAGTACCGTAGAGCTTTTATTGATTGGGGTTGTTTTCACAATGATCCGCGCTTTTTTTCCGCATGGGTAAATCTGAAGCGACTGCTTAAACAACGCAATGCAGCACTACGACAAGTCACCCATTACAGTCAGATACGGCCTTGGGATCAAGAATTGGCACCACTGGCAAACCAGATAAACCAGTGGCGTACTGAATATGTTACAAACATCATTCAGGGTATTGCTGATACCTGTAAACAGTTTTTACCCGAATTTATATTGCGCTTCTCTTTCCAACAGGGGTGGGACAAAGAGAGTGATTATGCTGAATTACTGGAGCGCCAGTTTGAACGTGACAGAGCGTTAACCTACACAGCTTCCGGCCCACATAAGGCTGATCTGCGCATTCGTGTAGAAGGCACTCCAGTAGAAGATATGCTATCCCGCGGTCAATTAAAATTGTTGATGTGCGCACTGCGGTTAGCACAGGGTGAATATTTCACCCGACAGAACGGACAACAATGTCTGTATCTGCTTGATGATTTTGCCTCCGAATTGGATGCCGGCCGTCGTCAATTGCTGGCCGAACGTCTAAAATCCACGCAAGCTCAGGTATTTGTCAGTGCGATAAGCCCAGGACAGGTAACAGACATGCTTGATGGAAATAGCAGGATGTTTCGCGTGGAAAATGGCAAAATAGAGATTCAACCACAGGATTAAAAATGAGCGAGAAACGTTGATGTCGAATACATATGACTCCTCAAGTATCAAGGTATTAAAAGGGCTGGATGCGGTTCGTAAACGTCCGGGCATGTATATCGGCGATACAGACGATGGTACCGGCTTACACCACATGGTCTTCGAGGTTGTCGACAACGCTATCGACGAAGCCCTCGCAGGCCACTGTAATGAAGTTATCGTTACTATCCACGCCGATAACTCTGTCTCTGTACAGGATGATGGCCGCGGTATTCCTACCGGCATACACGAAGAAGAAGGTGTTTCAGCAGCCGAAGTTATTATGACCGTGCTGCATGCGGGGGGTAAATTCGATGATAACTCTTATAAAGTTTCCGGCGGCCTGCACGGTGTAGGGGTTTCTGTTGTTAACGCCTTGTCTGAAAAGCTGGAACTGGTTATCCGCCGTGATGGTAAAGTTCATGAACAGACTTATCACCTTGGTGTGCCACAAAGCCCACTGAAAATCGTTGGAGAAACTGAACAGACAGGTACTCGTGTTCGCTTCTGGCCAAGCATGGATACTTTTCGCAACAACACTGAATTTCAGCATGACATTCTGGCCAAACGCCTACGTGAACTTTCCTTCCTGAATTCCGGTGTATCCATTCGCCTTATTGATAAGCGCACGAATACTGAAGATCACTTCCATTATGAAGGTGGAATTAAAGCGTTTGTTGAGTTCCTAAATAAAAACAAAACGCCAATCCATCCAAATGTTTTCTATTTCTCGACAGAAAAAGATGGCATCGGTGTTGAAATTTCAATGCAATGGAACGATGGCTTCCAGGAAAATATTTACTGCTTTACCAATAACATTCCACAGCGCGATGGCGGTACTCACTTAGTTGGCTTCCGTACCGCAATGACTCGTACCCTTAATAGCTACATGGATAAAGAGGGGTACAACAAGAAATCTAAAGTCAGCGCTACCGGTGATGATGCTCGTGAAGGTTTAGTTGCAGTTATTTCCGTTAAAGTACCTGATCCAAAATTCTCTTCTCAGACTAAAGACAAACTGGTTTCTTCCGAAGTGAAAACTGCTGTTGAAACACTGATGAATGAGAAGCTGGTGGAATACCTGCTGGAAAATCCAAATGATGCCAAAACAGTCGTCAGTAAAATCATTGATGCTGCCCGAGCCCGTGAAGCCGCCCGTAAAGCACGCGAAATGACACGTCGCAAAGGAGCTCTTGATTTGGCTGGTTTACCAGGCAAATTGGCTGATTGTCAGGAACGTGACCCGGCATTGTCCGAACTCTACTTAGTGGAAGGGGACTCGGCAGGCGGTTCTGCAAAACAGGGGCGTAACCGCAAAAATCAGGCAATCTTGCCATTGAAAGGTAAAATCCTAAACGTCGAAAAAGCGCGTTTCGATAAAATGCTGTCTTCTCAGGAAGTTGCAACACTGATTACTGCATTGGGCTGTGGGATAGGCCGTGACGAATACAACCCGGATAAGCTGCGTTATCACAGTATTATTATCATGACGGATGCGGATGTCGACGGTTCTCATATTCGTACTCTATTGCTGACCTTCTTCTATCGTCAAATGCCAGAAATCATTGAACGTGGTCATGTGTTTATTGCTCAGCCACCGCTGTATAAAGTGAAAAAAGGCAAACAGGAGCAGTACATTAAAGATGACGAAGCTATGGACGAGTACCAACTCTCTATTGCTTTGGATGGTGCATCCCTTTACACCAGCGATCACACACCAGCCTTGAGAGGGGAACCTCTGGAAAAACTGGTGACAGAATTTAATGGTGTGAAGAAAATCATCAAACGTATGGAGCGTCTCTATCCAGCAAGTTTGCTAAATAACCTCATTTATCATCCAAAGCTGACTGAAGAAGCGCTAACCGACGAAACAAAAGTCCAGGAATGGATTGAAACGCTGGTAACTCGCCTGAATGACCGAGAACAAAACGGCAGCAGCTACAGCTATCAACTCCATGAAAATCGTGAGCGCCAAATGTTTGAACCCATTCTGCGTGTTCGTACACATGGTGTCGATACCGATTACCCACTGGATTTCGACTTTGTCCACGGCGGTGAATACCACCGTATTACTTTGTTAGGCGATAAACTTAGTAATTTAATCGAAGAGAACGCTTACATTGAGCGTGGTGAACGTCGCCAGCCTGTCAGTGATTTTGAGCAAGCTCTAGAATGGTTAACGAAAGAATCACGTCGTGGTCTGTCTATACAGCGTTATAAAGGTCTGGGAGAAATGAACCCTGAGCAGTTATGGGAAACGACCATGAACCCGGAAACCCGCCGAATGATGCGCGTGACAGTAAAAGATGCCATTGCCACTGATCAATTATTTACAACTCTAATGGGTGATGCCGTTGAACCCCGTCGGGCATTTATTGAAGAAAATGCGCTGAAAGCAGCAAATATTGATATCTAACTGATATTATTACCAATTTAAAAAGCGCCCATATTGATTCTCAATTGGGTGCTTTTTTTATCTGTTATTTATAACCAATAAAGTGTAATTTATTTAATGTTCTTGTAAACATAACTTAAATATGATCTAAGGATATAATATGGCTGACATGATTTACATGACAATAAAGGGAAAAAACAAGGATTAATATCAGCGGGATGTTCTTCTGTTAATTCTATCGGTAATAAATATCAAGCAAACCACTTTAGTTTAGAGATCACTGGCGTTCACACCATCACTGAAATAAGTGATTTGCATCATTCATTAAATCATAATGAACTTCCACTACAGAAAAGTATTTCGTTAAAATATACAAATATTACAGGGAATCACCTTATCGCAGGAACTGGTAGTTATAGTATTTGGGATGACAGGATTTATTAAAAGAGAGAAGCAAGGCATTATAATTTCACGCCTTATTTTATTAACTAAATTTTTTCGGTAGGACCAAAACATATAAAACAGAGAATATCATACTTCCTATTTTAATACCTTCACTATTCAAGTTAATGAATTTAGATATAAAATCATGGTGTTCATTAAAGCCAATAACGAATAATTTCATATAACCAAATATAATTATTAAAATAGAAAAAAACAGATAAAATATAATTGCGTTTTTTATCCACAATATTTTTTATAAAACAAAATGAGATAAAAAATTTAAAGATAGAATATTATAAATATAAATATAAATATAAATATAAATATAAATATAAATATCCCACCAGTAGACTTAGTGGAGATTATAACGTCAATATAATCCATCATTATTTTTCCTTTTCTAATTGATAAATACTCAGAACTATCTTACTTTTAAAATCAGTAACTTATCTTGTTACATTCTCATCATCTCCATAAAAATGATTTACTATATATTTAGGTACAAATCATAAATATAATTTACGTAACATAACAAACCAATAAAGAAACAAGAAAGAACCATTAAATGCTATATAAAGAGATCCACCCGAATAACGAGTGGATTTTCATATAAACAAATACATTAAAATGATTAAGCTAATATACGTAGCATGCGACGCAGAGGCTCAGCAGCCCCCCATAGTAACTGGTCACCTACAGTAAAAGCCGACAAATACTCTGGCCCCATATTCAGCTTACGTAAACGCCCTACAGGAGTATTCAAAGTGCCGGTTACGGCTGCGGGGGTCAATTCGCGCATACTCAATTCGCGATCATTTGGAATAACACGAACCCAATCATTATGCTCAGCCAGTAATTGCTCAATATCAGGAATCGAAATATCTTTTTTCAATTTCAGAGTAAATGCCTGGCTGTGGCAACGCAAAGCACCAATACGAACACACAAACCATCCACAGTAACGATATTATTACCGGTATTCAGGATCTTGTTAGTTTCTACCTGACCTTTCCACTCTTCACGGCTTTGGCCGTTATCAAGTTGCTTATCAATCCACGGAATCAAACTACCTGCCAGCGGCACACCAAATTGATCGGTTGGCATAACACCACTGCGGGTAAAGTCCGTTACTTTTCTTTCAATCTCCAAAATAGCCGATGCCGGATCTTGCAGCTCTTTTGCTACCTGAGTGTGCAGAGCTCCCATCTGAACCAGAAGTTCACGCATATGGCGAGCACCCGCACCAGAAGCGGCCTGATAAGTTGCAACAGAAGCCCATTCAACCAAATCATTAGCAAATAAGCCCCCCAAAGACATCAACATTAGGCTAACGGTACAATTACCACCAACAAAAGTTTTTATCCCTTTATTAAGACCTTCCTGAATATGAGCATGGTTAACCGGATCAAGAATAATGATAGAATCATCATTCATACGCAGCGCTGAAGCTGCATCAATCCAATATCCTTGCCAACCTGTTGCTCTTAACTTTGGATAAATCTCATTAGTATAATCTCCACCCTGACAACTAATAATAATATCCAGAGCACCAAGCGCCCCAATATCGAAAGCATTCTGTAAAATACCTTGCTGACCGGTAAAATCAGGTGCTGGCTGTCCGTGTTGCGATGTCGTGAAGAATACCGGACGAATAACATCAAAATCCCGCTCTTCAATCATACGTTGCATTAATACTGAGCCGACCATACCGCGCCAGCCGATAAGACCCACATTTTTCATCATTATTATCCTGCTTTGGTGAGTGTTGATCAGACATTCTGATTACACTAAAGCTGACAAAATATGATCACAGACGCAAGAGAATTTATTAACTATTCACAAGATATTTAACAAAGTGGTTAGCTATTAAAGGTACATAACGAGTTCTGCATACATAAAAAAGCCACCTATCGGTGGCAAACATTTACAGTTAGCCTGTAACTCTTCAAGCCAAATTCAACTGAGTTTTAGACTTTTCTTTGGGATGTGGCTTAACACTCACCACCTCACCCGGCTTGGAAATAAAGCGGACAAATGTTTCATGGCTGACGAAGGTTGCACCACAATTGATATTTTGACACTGGTTGTAGCGTTCTTTTGTCTGACTGGAATGCTCAAAACTGCTGCGTGCATGAGCAGCTTGACCACAAAGAGGACACTTGATCATATTTCTTACCCTTAACTAAAACATTAAATCTCATTCCGAGAACAATATAGCAACGAGATCTCATTTAAAGAACAATTATTTCATGTCGAGATCATCAATTTTTAATTCCAGAGTCAGCGCCGTTGTAAAACCACCGCTAGATCCATTTATCGTGTGAGTAACTTTTGTTAGCGTCCATTCCGTTTCATCTATTTCAGGTTTAAAGCCCGTGACTTGTATGGGTACTTCGGGATAAAGATCTGCACGCCCTTGAGCCAGTTGAATTGAAAATGTCGCCGTACCACGTTGTATTTTTTCCCAAGCAACTTTAGCCGCACGCTTAGCGCTGGCTTCATCAGCATAAACACGGGAAAGCTCCAGTACATTACCCGTGCTACCAATCAGATATGATTTTGATTTACCTGTACCTCGCCTAACTGCCAAAGTGTGCTTTTTCTCCGGTTTACGGGTATCTAACCAATTTGCCACCACGCCGGTATAAGCCTCACGATCAGACAGAGTAAAATTATGACTATCCCCTGACTGACGAGTGATCACTAATGCAGGGATAACTTGGCCGCTGGCTGTTTTGTTCTGCCCTTGCCGAATAAATATCAATTTGCCATTTTTTACTGAGGCAATTGCCCCTTCCTGATTTGCCAACCGGGTAAGAAAGCTACCATCAGATTCATTTGTCTGATCGATGTGATTAATAAATACCTTCGCTATATCCTTATGCAAATCGGCGGTAAGGTTATTTCTGGCGGCAATAGTACGGACAATCTCACCTATCGTTTTCTGATGATAAGACACTTCACGTCTCATATTGAGAGATTCACGAAAATCGGCACTACGGGCACGGATAGTTAATTTATCCGGTGCTCCACTGTGCTCAATTTCATCCACGGTAAAACGTCCTTTATCCATAAGTGGCTGATCACGCCACCCTAATGCCAATGAAATCACATTACCTCGAGAAGGTAACATCAAGCTACCATCTGCATCATCCAGCTCAATATCAAGCTGATCGGCCTCAAAACCGCGATTATCTGTCATCGTCAGTGATATCAGGCGCGATTGAATGCGCCCACTGATATCTTTATTATCAATTTCCAGAAGAAATCCCGGCGCACTGCCTTTTTCTGGAACCCTGCCAAACTCAGACATCATGGCAATACCCCTCTGACTCTACTTGCCGAATTGTCTGTAAGCATAGAGAACTGGTCCTGAAGATCACCGAACATTTCACCTAAAGAACTATCAACTCGCCGCAATGACAAAGTAAAATCAATTTTGCGAGCAGCACCATTCGACATCAATTCCGTTTTTGTCTGTTCGATCTTCTCAATGACAAACATGCCGTAAACTGTGCCTCTGCCATCTATAAAGGACCAAGCTTTACCGCTATCAGCCATAATCTGTAGAGCTATCAATGACAAACGGCTACCGGTGGTAATTTCTGGATATAACGAGCCTGAAAGTGTCATCGTGTCGTTATCCGGCCCCAGAAATTGCCAAGCAGGCCGAAGCCCGATACGGCTATTAAAAGCATGCCGCCATGACTGCTGATATTGCAAATTCTGATATGGTGTGGTTTTCAACATAAAAACAAATAAACCCAGTGCAGCCATCATAATTAGAATTCTCCTCTATCAGAGAATGAACTACGTAAACGAGCTTGCTGTTTACGTTCCCGATCATCCAGTTCGCGCCTGACCACTGCGGCAATATCCTGAGCAGACTGCCCCGGTGCCCCATAGATATTTATATGATAGACCGGCGATTCATTACGGTATTGTATTTGGTGGCGCTTCTCCACCTTCTCCTGAATCTGTGGATACGCCTGAACAGGTAAACTCTGAATATGCAATGGTGCTGTTCTGGCTGCCGCAGAAGGTGCCATTACACTTAAAGAAAACGCAGCAGCGGCTGCAAGTTTAGCCGTCTGACGTCGGCTAATGACATTAACAGGGCCTGTTACAATCTCCGGTCCATATTCACCAACAATACCAAATCCTCCAGCTGGAATAATTCCACCTTTATCATGTTTAGGCAGAACCGAACTGACATTATGAGTCATGTTATTATTGGTACCTTTTGAAGTATCTTCACCTGGCCGCATCCAATCAGGGATATAATCAGATAATGAGGTCAGTTTCTTTTTCAATACCTCCCATTTTTCATTAATCCCCTCCAACAAACTATTAATTATCGCTGTGCCAACCTCTTTAAATTTACTGGGCAGATTCATTACATCAGTAATAATTTCATTCCATTTATCCGAGATCGATATTTTAATATTCTCCCAGATATCTAATGTATTCTGTTTCACTAACTCCCAGGCATTACTTATATTATTTTTAATATTATCCCAGATTTGCAAGGCACTCTGTTTAATTGATTCCCATTTCTCACTCAAGCTGATTTTAATATTTTCCCAAAGCTGAGAAAATTTCGGCCCCAATGTTTCCCAATTTTGCCAAATATAAACAGCCGCCATAGCAATCAAACCAACAATAGCGAGGATCGGGTTAGCCATCATCAGACGACCAACGATCATCATGGTACTTCCCAACATTTTCAGAGCATTTCCAACTAACCCAAGCGCTCTCACACCAGTACTACCAAAGAGAGTAAGACTATATTTTGCTACAGCTAGTGGAAGTAATATTGAAGCTATCGCTTGTGCGAATGCGCCAAAAACAGTTAACACCCCTCCAACGACCATCGTGATAGTCGCAAGCGTTGCTGCCAATCGTGGATTGGCTTTCATCCATTCACTGACTTTATTGACGACATTTGTTACTTTCTGAGTGACTTCTCTTGCAGGACCTTCTACACCAGAAAACATCTGAACGCCCAGATCACTCCAAGCGGCATTGAGTTTCTGGATATCACCGGTGAGGCTATTCGTCATTGTCGATGCAACTTTTTGGGATTCACCTTGAACATTTCTTAATTTATCGATAAAAGATTGCAATTCTCCCTGCCCTGCCTGATTCACCAATACATCCAAAGCAGGAGCGGCATTTTCCCCACCAATTGCCGTGAAATAACTTGTACGTTGTTTGCTGCTCATTGAGCGCGTTTTATCATCCAGTTCAACGAGAATATCGGGTAATTGTCGTAAATTACCTTTAGCATCACGGATCTTGATACTTAGTTGTGCCAATGCAGCGGCAGCGGCTTTAGGCGGTTCAGCCAACCGTCCCAGCATACTGCTCAGAACCTCTCCAGCCTCACTTCCTTTGATATTGGCATCACTCAGCTTTCTGGTAGCAGCAGCAACAGTTTCAATATCAATCCCCAAAGAAGAAGCGGTCGGCGCAACAAATTTCATGGTGTCACCCAATGCCGCCAACGTCGTTTTTGAACCAGTAAACGTTGCCGTTAAAACATCACTCACACGGCTCATCTCTTCGGATTGTAATTTGAACCCTTCCAGCACATTAGTGCCAATATCAATGGTAGCGGCGAAATCTGCACCATTAGCCTGTGACATTGATACCGTACCGGGCATCATATTCTTTATCTGATCAGAGGAATAACCCTTGGATGCATAAAGGCTCTGTCCTTGTGCAATTTGATTAGCAGAAACCCCTGTGCTTTTACTCAACTCACGGCTTTGGTTGAGCAACATAGCGTATTCAGGAGAGTTTTTTTCAATATTAGTTTGTGCCTGAATTTTAGACATCTGCGCATTAAGATCATAACCTGGCATCAGAAAGTTTTTACTGGTTGTCAGTATGTTAACGCCTGCCGATTTCGCACTAGCGCCATGTTGGCTAATACGATCACGAAAATCTTTTATTTTGCTATAACGGTTTTCACTACGACTCTCTTCTTTTTTGCGACTAGTTTGCGCAGTTTCCTGCACAACCTGACTAGCAGAAACCCCGGCTCTTTTACTCCGTTCATAACTTTGATTGAGCAACGTGGTGTATTTAGGAGAATTTTTTTCAATATTGGTTTGTGCCTGAATTTTAGATAATTGAACATTAAGATCATAATCCGGCATTAGAAAATTTTTGCTACTAGTATGCGCAGTTCCCTGCGCATATTCAGGAGCAGAATAAGGTTTAATGACGTCCCAAGTCTGATTTAATCGCTTGAATTCACCACGGTTTTGCCGGATAGAATCCGCCAACCTTCTATTATTTCGCTGTACGGATTTCAAGACGCTGGTTAGCTTATTAACGGACTGTATTACCAATTTAAGCTGTGACTGTGTATTACTCATTTTCTGCACCACTTCGTAAGATGGCCCGATGTCGCCAGTCCAGTAATTCCGTCAGTGACATTTCACTTGTCACTGACGGAGACCAGTGGAAAACGGTGGCAATATCTGCCACCAAATCATCTACGGTTAGTCGGTCTGGAAACCGGACTTCGCCGACTTCGGTAACAAAAAATTGACCACCTCAACACTGAGATTAATCAGATCGCCGGGTGTCATTGCCAACAGGTCGCTTTTCGTGAGAGCGGGTGTGGTAACGCGTGGCAAAACTAACATCATTGAGTCCACATCCATCTCAAGCAAAGCCTGTAGCCGAGCACCACGCAGCGCCCCACTGTTAGGTTTGCGAATCACCACTTCAGTGATGTTGCTACCACCACGTGCAAGTGGCTCTTCTAATACGATTGTGCGCTGCTCGTCGTTTTGAGTAATGAGTGTTTCTGTCATGGTTCAACCTTGTTTATCCGATTAGATTAAAGACCCATAGCGCGGCGGTGATCTGCCAGACGATCCTCACCATTAACAATTTCAACCATGTTAACGGTATCCACTTCGATCAGCGTTTGGCCATCCCATGTCAGTTTGAAATAGGTGTTTTTAGCGCTGATTTTGGTCTGAGTGTTATCCCCTTGCTTATAAGTGCCATGGTCAAACTCATGGAAGCGGCCACGCATCACGATTTCAACAGCAATCACATCACTGGTATCATCACGCTGACAGGAACCCGAAAAACGCAACATTACGCCGTCGGTTTTAGTTAGCCCCCACTGCCGATAATGCTGAGCTTCCATACCTCCCAGCGTAAATTCAACATCCAATGCGCCTTCATCCAGTCCTAAATCCACGGTCGCGCTACCGTTCATACCACCGCCGCGATAGGTTTCCAATTTACGGCTCAATTTAGGCAGAGTAAGTTCTTCTACTATTCCCTGATAGTTATTGCCGTCATTAAACAAATTCAGGTATTTAAGTTTGCGAGGTAATGCCATCTGTGCCCCCTTAGCCGTTTATGCTTTTCGCGAAATCCATCAGGTATTTATCTGTAATACGCTGGCGTAACATCATATTTTCCAGTGGTGGTACAGGTGTGTAGTCGTAATCGAGGGTCAATTTACCCGCTTTCAGAGTGTCTTTATCATTAGCGCTTTCGTCGTACCAGCACTTACCATTAATGATGTATCCTCCGGACCTCAATTCACGGAATTTAGCGTTAACACCTTCAATAATGTCTCGTACCAGTGAAGGAGTCAGTGGCTTATCGATTGCCCACATATGCGCTTCCGCCATAGTATCAGCCAATACCTGAGCAGTACGGGTGTAACTTTCGAACTGGAACAATGGATCACTCGCACAAGTACGGGAACCCCAAAAACGGAAGCCATTCTTGCGGATAAGTGTCGTAATACCCTTTTCGTTTAGATAACCAGCATCAGTTGCTGGATCTTGAAGATCCCAGAATACGTCTGCTGAAATACCAGTCACACCATTGACGCCGATATTTGACAGTGTCTTATGCCAACCCGTTTCTTCATCAATTTTTGACCGCAGGCCCAGTGCACGAGCAGTAGCGTAGGCAGTAGCTTCGCTGTTAGAAACGGTATCCCAACTCAGGAAATCAGGCCAAATCAGCATCAGTTCCCGCTGACCGAAGTTTTCACGATATTTGGCAACTTCTTCTTTATTCTTACAACCATAGGCACTGATATAAGCCATTGCTCTCAGTTTTTGAGCAATAGTCGCTAATTCAACAGCAACAGCTTTTGTATCCAGCCCTGGAACCCCCAGAATACGTGGCTTCACACCTAATTGGCCTTGTGCTGCCAACAGTGCCTGTATACCGGTTTTCTTACCTTCATTAGTCGTAGTACCAATGATATTGGTGGTCGTTTGATCTTCCGTTTCACCTTGTGCAACACGGACAACAACAGTAACGGGTTTAGCCTGGTCTGCGATAGCTTTAAGTGCTTGAGGCAATGTACCGGTTTTACCCGCTTTGCCTATTGCCATCGAAACATCAGTAATCAAAACCGGAGTGTTTAGTGGAAAAGCTTTTTCGTCTGCCTCAGGACCTGTACAGACCATACCAACAATAGCGGTGCTAATTGTGGTAATGGTGCGTGTACCTTCGTTAATTTCCTGTACACGGACGCCATGATGATAATCTTGTGCCATATTAGCGGTTCTCCTATTAAGGTGTCCCGCTATGTTGAGGTATCCCAGTTATTAAATCATTCGATAAGAAATGTGTGGCAGATGGTACAAATCAGGTTAGTTAATTTATTATTTTTTCTAATTATTTACCTGTAAGTACTTTATAGATAGTGAGAAATGAAACTTCTATAAATCAATCTTGTTTCTTAACTGTTGGGAATTTTTAGCCCTGTTTGTTGATTGTTTTTTCATAGATTTTTCCCTCAAAAGTAGTTCGTTATTTGTGCTTTTTAATGTGTTTCATTGTAAATCACCGTTCTGGTCATTTGTTGACACCCGGATATAGCTGATTTTTCCCATATATTCCCCTGCCTAATACCCATAGAGACTATTCTTTCGGAAATTTCACAGAATAGTGAGTTTTGAAAAATCTTGGTTTGGTGGAAACTATTATTAACACACTATATCCTGTAGGAATGGTTGTTTGGTTTGCTCAAAATAAAAACCCAAATGTACTGTTTCCTGGTACTACATGGAAATATATTGATGAAAATAAAACAGTTCGATTGGCTAGTGCTAATGGCGCTGATATTTTGTCAACGGGTGGTAACGATTTGATAACTCTGACAGTGGCACAAATGCCAGCACATAATCATGTACTTTCAGGAATGACAGATATATTTGATTATGGTACTCGAACCACCAATACCACTGGAGAGCACAAACATGATAGCGGGTGGGGTGAACAAGATGGTGGACGTTATGGCTATTATGACGGCTCTAAAAACAATCAGGGGTCTGGGAAGACAGATTTTGACAATTACAAGTTTAATACCAGCACTGATGGCGCTCATGCCCATACGGTATCAATAGGGCCACATAGCCATACAATTTCGGGCAATACAGGAAGCACGGGGGCTAGCGCTGCGATTCCAATTACTAACTCATATGTTAAGTTGATGGGATGGTATAGAAATACATAAGGCCCCTAAAACTCTATTACTTACTTCAGATACACCATTCATTTGCATTATTGAAAAAGACCGGAGAGTAGCATAATACCCGGTCTTAACAGCTTCATTATTCTGGTATTTGTGGCCACTCAATATCTGAATCCAGTGAAGTATCAACACGACTTAGTAATACTACATACTTTTTCCAGGTAAGCAACAATGCTTTCTCTGCGTCTGAAGCCATCTCAGCCTCAATAGCATATTGTAATAAAGTCATGGCCTCATCAGCTCGTTGGCGCAGAGTGACTCGTTGTTGTTCTGCCTGTTCAATCTGGCTGACTTTTTGGGCTTCAATGTCCGTTACCCATTTTTCACCATCCCATTTATCAAAATCGGTGACAGGTTGTTTGAATGTCAGTTCTCCAGGCAATTCACCGGGTTTAATGATTTCTTTCTGTTCCCCAGTTTGTGTGTTGTAAGCTATTTTTCCTCGATAATCTGGCACAACTTGCCAGCCAGTTAAATCAGATGAACGGCAGGCAACATATCCCTCTTGGGCATTAGGCGGTGCGTCTGTGCAAGAATTAGCAGGAAGACCAATGCCAACGGAAAGATGTTCATCAGTACTGTTTAAATATTCCAGCGTAATCGCATCGTAATTAAACACAATGATACTTCCAGTACTGATAGCAATATTATTTTCATCCAGTACAAGTACAGCTTTATTCATCAAGCAATCCTCACAATGTAATTAAATGCCACGTTTCGCGGACGTGTTTCTGTTCCTGTTGAAGCAAAAATCGCATTATCCATATAACCAAAGCCACCATTTCCCATTCCGGTAGCGATACCCAATCTACGGCTATCAATTCCGTAGTTAGCCTCTTTTGTGACACTATTGAGAATATAGTTCGGTGTTCCCAAACCATCAGCTGTAGCCGCACTTGAGTTGGACCACATCCGGCTAAGCCTGTGATTATGTGGAGCAACATCAGCCAATTGATCGGAAAGCAGATATCGACCAATGTCCACCCCACGCCCATCATCCCATCCACGGATAAATTCACCCCGTAAATCAGGCAACCTACCACTAGGATAAACTTCTGCTAATTTTGGATATAAAGATTTATCAAAGATTGCTCCATTACATTTTACCCATCCATTTGGTGGTATGTTAGTTGGCCAAGGAAGAGGTATTCCCACCGGGATCTCTTCAAGTACAGATATACTCATTATGCTGCCCTTACAATGTAGTTAAACGCTACGTTGCGTGGCCTTGATACTCCTATGTAACCAGCACTGGTAGTCCAGGTTGTTGCTGAACCTACAGATCTAGCTCTTAGTGGAATCTCTTTATGTTGGGGAGTATCCCACTGTAACTTTATACGTTCATTGAGTGAAAAATTAACAACATTATCAGCAGGCTGACCAGCAATTTCCTGTAGTAAATAAGAGCCTTCCTGCCATACCAATAATGTGCGAGATGGATCGACTCCACGCCCAGCATCCCAACCACGGATAAATTCCCCACGCAAATCGGGCAAATTACCACCAGGATAAGCCTTAGCTAACTCCGGAAATTTCGACTTATCAAAGGCCGCACCATTACACTGAACCCATCCTTCTGGTGGTGTGTCAGTTGGCCAGGGAATAGGTACACCGACCGGAATTAGCTTTTCCAACAAACCAAGGTTTTTCACAAAAGCATTTTTATCTGGGATATCCGCGCCATTTTGGTTTTTCGCCAATTTACTATTGGCATTATCATAAGCGGCTTTTACTGCTTTAGGGGTTGCTGCTGTGGTTTCATCATTACTGTTAGTCGCGCTATTGAGTTTTGTAAAACCTTTCTCTGTCAACGTAGCATCTGGGTGATTGCGACTTTTTTCATGTTTCAGAATAGAACTATCTACATATTCACGAGTTGCCAGAACTATAGAAGGATCAATTTTCAATGTTACTGAATCAGTATTGCTGACAATTAAGATCATTCTGATAGTTTGTGTTCTACCCGAACCTTCCTGTAATTGTGGTTTATAGGTTTCCGGGCAGTTTGCCACCGCAATCAAGTTACCTTCACTGTCAAACAGGCCAATTTCACGCATCCACCAACCACCCTCACCTTCAGGGATAATTTGTTCGGCAATAATTTGGTTGGTGTTTACCGGGTCGACACTCAATGTATTAATTGCGGCTCGACGTTTTTCATTAACTAGCTGTGTCTGATTAACGTCAGGATCAGGTAATTTACCGCCACCATCACCAACAGCCATATGAGTAATATCGACTTTTGTTCCCAAAGCAGCTGCATTTGCCAGCTTCGCCGCTCCCAGTTTTGTTAAAATTGCAAAGTATTTCATGGTGAAACCCTCAATGTATCTGTATCGATCAAATGAATTGCAGCCCCTAAAGGAGCATTGTCGCTAGTTGTGATGACATCAGGGAGATATTGGTAAACAGTAAGGTCATCTCCACTATAACTCGTCGCAGCGCAATAAAATTCGCCCTTAATATCCAGATTGATTGATAAACCTACCAGATGACGACTTACAGGCTTGGCATCAAAAATTAGCCGTTCCAGCTCTAAAAAAGTTTCTTCGGTAATGCCGTTTTCCTGTACCCCTATCGCTAACCGGAATGTGCCCGGTGTTTCGTTGTTCTGCCACCATTCCTTTATTTGAATAAGATAGCCTAGCGGCTCTACCACGCGACGAACGGCACCAATAGTTCCCTTATGTCTGTGTAAAAACAGCGAATTTTTTATCACTCCCCGCTTAGTACTTACCGACCACTTCTCATCCCAGCGATCAACCGACCACGCCCATGCCAGATAGGGTAATAACTCCTCAGGGCAGGTATCAGGATTCCAGAGTTTGCGAAGCGGTATTGGAATGTTTTGCAATTGCGAACATGCCTTAGCAGCTGCTAACTCCAAAACAGTAGAACCTGTTGGTAACAGGCGGTCATTCATCATAACCTCCCATTATGAGATTTGGATTTGGTTTGGAACAATCAGAAGCCTGGGTTTTAACCAGTTCTAATTTTGCACTAGAGCAATAAGGAGCTTGATCTTCACACAGAATTATATCCTTCGTCGGAGCTCTTAATTCCACCTGTTGTACCCCTGCTACATGCAGCGCGGCATAAATAGCGGATAACCGGATATCCCGTCCTAACTTATGTTGATCCTTTATATAGTTATCCATATTTTGCTGAGCCAATTTACGAATAGGCTCAGACTCGGGTGTCGGATCAAGATGGAGCACAGCATCAATCTGATATTCCACTATTTGGGCTGGTTGTACTTTTACCCGGTCAGCAACTGGCCTGACATCTTCGTCATTGAGTGCTACAACCACTTTATCCAGTAAATCTTGTGAAGGTACACCGTTATGTTTTTCATCTACCTTATCGTCCTTATCTTTTTCCCATATCCATTTTTGTGACAAAATAGTTACGGTCACATTAGCTGGTGATGGACTGATGACTGAAACATCATCAACAATTTGATATTCACCTTTACCTTTTTCATCATCTTTATTAACACGAATACCTTCATTAACTTTGGAAGCATGATATTCATATGCACGTATCGGCCCTGCAACACTTAGCCCTTCGAAGGCATTTTGGATGCGCTTACGGAAGGTACTATCAGGCTCCATAACTGCCCGAGTAACGTTATAGTTCGCTCCCAACTGGTCTAAATCGTTATTAGTTGCATAGGCCAACATTACTGCACGGGCAGCTTCATTAACCCGCTGGCGCAATATCAATTCCCGGTAAACGTTTTCCTCAAGTAGCTTAACCAGAGGTTCGGACTCCAATTCCAATGTTCGAGTAATAGCATCCCGTTGTTCTTCAGGATAAAGAGATATTAATCTGGCTTTACGTTCAGCCAACAGGATGTCGTAATCCAGTGGCTCGACTACATTAGGTGGTGGCAATTGGCTTAGGTCAATATTCGGCATTGTTTTACCTCACAGGAATGGATAGAGAAAAACCCCCAGGGGACAGCTGATAATGACCAGATATATCTATTGTCATTTTGCCGTTTTTTTGGGTATCTCCGTCTTTTTGAGTATCTCCGTCTTTTGGGGTATCTATAGTGATAGCTGTCAGATTAATTCGCGGTTCCCATCGGCTGATAGCTGTATAACAGGCGGCCATAACTTGCAGGCGTAAGGCTGCGTTTTGTGGCCAGTCAATTAATTCAGGTAGCAGAGAACCATAAGTACGGCGTTCTACACGGCTACCTATGGGTGTTAGTAAGATATCGCTGACAGACTGGCGTACATGTTCCAAATCTGTCAGGCTACGACCGGTCTGCCGGTTCATTCCAAGATACATCATTATACGGGGCCTCCTGTTGTCGCACCGCCTGCCATGACACCAGAGTGTTGGTGAGAATGTAAGGTCACACCGTTAGAACTGAGTTTTCCGCCTGTGTTTTCAACATCACCGTCCAATTTAATTTTCGACGCTTTCAGACTCATTTCTTTTGTTGCTTCACACTTGACTTCATATGCTTTCAGTGCAAAGTCTTTTTTCGCCTCCAGTCCAATTTTGTTATCTGCCCCCATCGCGATTTCGTTATGCGATGACAATCCAATTTTGTTATCTGCCGACATTGAGATTTCGTTGTGCGATGCCAATTCAATTTTGTTATTTGCCGATATTGAGATTTTATCGTGTGCTTTTAGTGCTATATTCGTTGCCTCAAGTGATATGGAATTTATAGCTTGCACACTGGCAGTCCTGATACCTTTTACCACTAAGGCACCAAATTTCGGCTCATACACCATTACGGCTCCATCAGGGAAAGCAATATGAACAGCTTCGGAAGAAACTGACGGAGCTGGAAATTGATCGGAATAAATAGCCGGTAATACAAAGGAAGTGGTTAGCTCTCCACCAACGGATAGTAATAAAACCTGCTCATTAACACTGGGTGCCCACCAGGTACGGGAATGACCTGCTCGCATGGTCAACCAAGGCCGCCAATCGGTTTCAAGATTGCCTGTCGCGATCCGGCACATACCTCGGGCATGATCTACCTCGGTAACAACACCAGTTCTGATCAGGTTACGTAATAAGCGTAGAAGCTCTGTTAGTTGTGTATCCATATTCGGAAAAATGCCATGTAGGTAGTTATGGGTTTATGTTTGGAAGAATGACATTAAAGGTAGCGGTGGACATTAAAAGCGAATTGTAGGAAAGGTCAGACAAATTTCTTAGAGGAGGAAAACTATAACAACATGAATTAAAAAGCCTTTCCCTTAGAGAGAAAGGCTTTTTAATAATCTGCGGGGGGGGTCTTGTCAACGCTTAACACAATAATCTAAGAAATTTCGATGTCGTACCGTTTAATCACATACTGGATATAAGATACTACAGGTAAGTTGATTTTTGATTACTAATGATTCTCGTTCGAATGCTGTAAAACAATACAATTACAATGAGTCACTTCAACCATTTGCTTATCCAATTCCAAACAGACATATTTCGATCCAAACACAAATTCAATTTTTAGTTTTTCCAAAATATCCTGCAAGATGTGGATAGGTTTTATTTGCTCTTAAAAGGCCAGTAGATTAAGCCATACTCCTAACAACTCTGGTAAAAATAGCGTTATAACCCTATGAAAAAGTAATCAAACTAACACTACCATAAATGGTATGGTTGTATTCACCCCAATTCGTTATCTTTAATCCCAGAGTTGTAGAATAGGTTTTGTTGTAGTTGGTATAACTTCCGGCATTTCAACTTCAGTGCCATATGGCAGGATTACGCTATATTCAGACAATTCAGGAAATTTTTTAAATATCAATTCAACCAACCCTGGATTAGCTTCCAGGACAAGTTCAGTCATACCCTGAGTTCGGCCATAGTGACGCCAGCACAAGGCATCAACAGTATCATTTTGATGTGAAATTATTTTCATTAGGTACTCTCTATTACAGGAAATATTGTTAAATTAGAGTACCATGGTGTGCCAATAGAAGAGAGGAAACAATGAAACAACATTGTTAGAGTAATAGTACAAATGAAAAGCAAGAAGCCACTTTTCAGTGGCTACAATTAATCATATCTTTTAAAATTTGCTGAATTCATGGGGAATATCTATTTTTCAGCTCATTTTTCAATGTAATCATAACCAACTTAGAAACTGTAGATTATTTATCATACAAAAATCCCACATGCGTACTATTTATTCGTCACATTTATTCTTCAAATGTTTCATGACGGTTAATAAGTTGTTTCGCAAGTGGCGTTGATAATTCTGCAATCCAAGTCAAAGCTAGCTCTTTATCTTCAACATGATTACATTCACAGCTTGTTGCCATTCTGGCAATAAAATTAATACGTTGCGCTATTACTGATTCCATAAGAAAGTCCACTGACAAACTTACCCCCCGTATAACATAACTGTATATAAGGACAGTACACGTTGATTAGAAAAAATTAAAGGGGTTTTTTATCTTTTTTAAGAACTATATTTGATAGTGTTAATATATTAATTATTGTTTTTATTGAAATAATTAATGATTAAAAAGGTTTCTTTCCTATCACAATTCGTTGTAATTAATCAGTTTTTCTTATTTTATTGCTTAGAAGATTTTTTCTCTTTATTTAGATTATATAGTTTCACAAAGTATATAGATTGAAATTTAGATGCCTATGATGCAATATCAGTCATTGGATCTAATAAATTTATTTGGACTCACTACAGCTCTTAATTAGAGAGCTTTGTGAAGACGGCAGACTCACTAAACTATACTTTAAATGAAAAAAAATGTAACTGAGATAAAAATGGGTGCAGATAGTGGAGGAAAACAAGCTATCGAACGCCTTGTTAGTGCATATGGGTTTAAATCACGTCAAGCACTAAGCGACCATTTAGGTGTGTCTAAAAGTACAATGGCAAACCGGTATTTAAGAGATAGTTTTCCCGCAGATTGGGTTATTCAATGCAACCTTGAAACCAATGCTTCATTGTTATGGTTAAGCACAGGACAAGGAGAAATGTTCCCTGATGGAGAAAAGAAAAGGGAATCTTTAGAAAACATTATCACTCCGACAATACAACGGGTTAAATTGGTTGGTGGAAAGTTGAACGCTGACAACCCTGTGACTTTAGATAATCAACTCATTGCCAAAGAAATAAAAAAACCTCTCATTATAGACAACAATGACACTTGGTATTTGCTAGATACAGCAGAACCTGATGTGCAGGATGGTTTATGGTTAATTGATATTGAAGGAATGCATAGTATTAAAAAGATCACAAAAATCCCGGTTGGTAAAATCAGGGTATATGATAATGATGTGACCTTTGATTGTGCAATTGATGAAATTAACTTCATTGGTCGAGTTTATCTGATGATTTCCAGGTACTGATAGTTTTTCCATTACCAATAAATTAATTTTTCCAGATGTGTAAATCCATGTTTAATAGCAATCTGTTATCTAAGTAAACGTTTAGTTAGCTGATCGGTAATCCGTTTTATTTACCGGGAAATATTTATATATCGTGGATAACGATGTGTTGTAAATCAATGATAATTGTTTCCGCGAGTGGCCTTTAGCCAACAATCTTGCGGCTTGTTGTTGTTCAGTGAATGAGAATGATACCGGTCTGCCACCAATTCTTCCCTGAGCACGAGCAGCTATTAATCCAGCATTTGTTCTTTCAACTATCAATTCTCGTTCCATTTCCGCCAGTGCACTCATAACATGAAAGAAAAATCGCCCCATAGAGGTACTGGTATCAATACTGTCAGTCAGGCTTTGAAAATGAATACCACGTTCACTTAAATCAGAAATTAAAGTAACCATATTTTTTACACTACGTCCCAGTCGATCCAGCTTCCAAACAACTAAAGTATCCCCTTTTTTAAGTTGCTTTAAAGCTTGTTTTAAACCCGGTCTATTGGCTGTTTTTCCACTGATTTTATCCTCAAAAATCCGCTCACAATTTATACTTATCAAAGCGTTTCGCTGTAAATCACTGTTTTGGTCATTTGTTGACACCCTGATATAGCCAATCTTCGCCATGTTTAATCCTATTTAATACCAGTGGGATACTATTATTATAGAAATTATCATGGATTAGGGAATTTTGAAAAACCTTGGTTTATTGGAAACAGTAAATTTGGCGAAAAATGCAGTGCCTAATAGCCGGAAAGTGAACGGAAAGGTGTTGGTTGGGGATATCAATATTACTTCTCAGGATATCTTTGATGGGCAGGCTATAGCTATCCCTGAAAAAGTCAATTTGAATGATTACAGAACACCAGGTGTTTATGTTCAATATGCTAATGCTTCAGCAGAAACGGGGACTAATTATCCTGAACCTCTAGCTGGCTCGCTTATTGTGTTGAAGGCTGCGGGAATCATTCAACGTTATTTTGTTTATAATAGCAGCCGGATATACACTCGTTCCTTAAATGACATAGGAGTATGGACATCTTGGGCTAGGGAATATAATACTCTGAATAAACCGACCGCCGGAGATATTGAAGTGTATACACAAACGGAATCCGATTCTCGATATATTACAGGAAGCCGTAAGATAAATGGGAAATCTCTATCCGGAGATGTCGATATTACTTCTCAAGACATCTTTAATGGTCAAGCTATTTATTTGGGTGATAAAGCTAATTTAGATAATTACAAAACACCGGGAATTTATTATCAAGACTATAATATTCATGCTCAAAATGGTGCTAATTATCCTGAACAACTTGCTGGCTCGCTTATTGTGTTGAAGGCTGCGGGAATTATTCAACGCTATTTTGTTTATAACAGCAGTCGAATATATACGCGCAGCCAATATCATGATTTGGCATGGACACCTTGGACTATGGAATATAATACATCAAATCCTCCCTTTGTTGGAAACTTAGGAGCATATACAAAAGAAGAATGCAATAGTTTTTACATTACCAACATCCGCCTTGGTGCTGAAGTACAAGTAGGAGCTGGTGGTGTATTGGAATACCATGGTCCTAATGTATTAACTGGTTTTTATAATAGAGACAGGGATTATTCCGCCGAGACGTTATATTGGAGTCCCATTCAATTTCTTAAGAATGGTCAATGGATCACTATTGTACGAGGATAAAAATAATGAATTTGGTAAATCTTGGCCCATTTGAGCAATATATACCTGACAGTGAAAACGCTGTACAGTTTGCACTTTATCTTCAGGATAAGCAAGGTAATGACTGGTATACATCTCAAAATCAATTCTCAACAGAAACATTAAAGATTATGTATGATGCTAATGGTCTCATTCGTGCAATAACGACTGATGTATCTAAATTTGCACCACTTGGTTTTTCTGTTGCAGAAATTAATAAAAATGAAGTACCAAAAGAATTTAATGAGAAAACCAATTATAAATGGATATTTGATGGACAGAAAATATTTCCCTATGTCGCAACTAAAGAAGAATTAATTAGGAAAGCAGAATATGAGAGAGTTCAGTTACTAGTTAAAGCTAACAATATTATAGTTCCATTACAAGATGCTATTGATTTAAATATAGCTACTGAAGAAGAAAAAAACACTCTATTGAAATGGAAAAAATACCGAATAATGCTTAATCGAATTGATATTTCGACAACACCAGAAATTGTCTGGCCAAGTCCACCATTATCGTAGCTTATAAAAAGGACCGGGGTTAGGATAGCTCCCGGTCTTAATAACTTTATTTATAACAGAAACCAGTGGAGTATTAACCTTGTTCAGTAATACCACATATTATCAGGGTGTTTGAATGCCAACATTTCCGAGTAATTTCTTATTGTTCAAGAACTCTGATGCTATAGACTATTCTTCCAAGATAATTAGATGTATATTCCTGGCATGCTAATTTTGCACTGTGATAAATAGCAATATCACTGTCCTTCGGTAAGTAGCTGTTCAACACAAGAATGAGCAGCTACATCATAATTAAATACAGTGATATAGAAATATTATTTCCATTTAAAATAGCTTGTAATCGTTATGCTGCTCTCACAATGTAGTTAAATGCGATGTTACGCGGACGTACTCGAAAAGCAGATAGTCCAACTGAACCACCTGGTACTAATGACGAGCTTGTCGTGTAATAGGGGCCACTGCCGTTAGTACTATCTTCAAAATCACTGGCCATAATTTCTGATGGATAAGTACGGGAATATGTATTAACAGGAGGTGATACCAATATCCCGATATCAGCAGAAGCAGCGTGAACATAAACACTGGGCAATCGTGTTGAATTTTGTTGGGACAGCAATGCTCGTGATTGATCGATCCCACGCCCATCATCCCAGCCACGAATAAATTCACCGCGTAAATCAGGTAAATTACCACTAGGATAAGCCTTAGCTAATTTCGGAAATTTCGACTTATCAAAGGCCGCACCATTACACTGAACCCATCCCTCTGGCGGTGTTTCAGTCGGCCAGGGAAGAGGTACACCGACTGGAATTAGCTTTTCCACCAAACCAAGATTTTTCAAAACTCACAATTCTGTGAGATTTCCAAAAGAATAGTCTCTTATGGGTATTAGGCAGGGGTATATATGGGAAAAATTAGCTATATCCAGGTGTCAACAAATGACCAGAACGGTGATTTACAATGAAATACATTAAAAAGCACAAATAACGAACTACTTTTGAGGGAAAAATCTGTAGCAATAGCAGCCAACTAAACGTTTAATTTTGTACCGTACAATCAATATCTAATGAAATTTTATTCTACAAAAAATACAGCTTCGCTATATCTCTTCTCAAATAAATCTCATGCTAACTATTTTCCAAATGGTTAGACATACAACCCCAAAAGGGCAGAAAACCCGCAGTTATAAGCTGCGAGTTCTACCATCAGCATTAATATCAACGTTTCTTTTTCTTCCCCTGAACTGCTTTAAAACGTGGATTAGACTTACAAATAACATACAACCGGCCACGACGGCTTACGATTTTGCAATCCGGGTGGCGAGTTTTTGCTGTTTTAAGTGAACTTAATACCTGCATTTTTATGATCTCTCAATCTATTTATTGCCAATAAAACGCCCAAACTTTTTCTGGAATCGCGCCGTACTGCCTTCCTGAGATAAAGTTTTCTGTTTACCTGTATAGAAAGGATGTGATTCCGATGACACATCTATAGTGACATATGGATACTCTTCTCCATTTAAGGTAATTGTCCGTTCTGTACGAATCGTGGAGCCAATCGAAAAATAGGCATTAACACTGGTATCGTGAAATACGACTACCCGATAGTTTGGGTGAATGTTTGGTTTCATTTCTTCCGCCGAAATTGTAATGTTATATTATAACATTATCGTGATTCGTGTTTATGAGCAAGAAAATAATGAAAAATTTTCTCAGACCCAAAAAAAAGCCTCTGTACTTTCAATGTACAAAGGCTTATTTCAACTTCTTACTTATATACCCTTCATCCTTCAAGTTGCTGCTTTGTTGGCTGCTTTCACTCACCCCAGTCACATCGTTATCTATGCTCCTGGGGATTCGTTCACTTGCCGCCGCGCTGCAACTCGAAATTTATTGGGTATAAAACGATTATTCCACAGTCACTGATTTAGCCAAGTTACGCGGCTGATCAACATCAGTTCCTTTAATCAAAGCAACATGATAGGAAAGTAGTTGCAGTGGCACGGTATAAAATATTGGTGCAATCAATTCTTCGACATGCGGTAATGGAATGATCTTCATTCCTTCACTGTCTGTAAAGCCAGCATCTTGATCAGCAAATACATACAACAGTCCACCACGAGCACGTACTTCTTCGATATTGGATTTCAGTTTTTCCAATAACTCATTGTTTGGAGCCACAATGATAACAGGCATGTCTGCATCAATCAGTGCCAACGGGCCATGTTTCAATTCACCTGCCGCATAAGCTTCAGCATGAATATAAGAAATTTCTTTTAATTTCAGGGCTCCTTCAACCGCAATCGGGTACTGATCACCACGGCCAAGGAACAATGCATGGTGTTTGTCAGAAAAATCTTCCGCCAGCGCCTCGATAATTTTATCTTTCGACAACATGCCTTCGATGCGGCTTGGCAGTGCATGTAATGCATGAACAATTTCTTGTTCCTGCTCTGCATCAATACCATTTAAACGTCCAAGATAAGCCACCAGCATCAGCAATACAGTCAATTGGGTTGTGAAAGCTTTCGTTGAAGCAACACCAATTTCCGCTCCAGCTTTAGTCATCAGAGCAAAATCAGATTCACGTACCAAAGAGGAACCCGCTACATTACAGACTGTCAACGATGTGAGATATCCAAGATCTTTAGATAAACGCAAGGCTGCCAATGTATCTGCTGTTTCACCTGATTGAGACAACGTAATAAGTAAGCTTCCCGAACGGTGTGCTGATTTGCGGTAACGAAATTCAGAGGCAATTTCTACATCACAAGGAATACCAGCCAATGCTTCAAACCAATAACGGGAAACCATACCTGCGTTATAGGATGTACCACAAGCAACAATCTGAATATGTTCTACTTTGGATAACAATTCAGCTGCATTAGGGCCAAGTTCAGACAAATCTACTTGCCCATGACCTAAGCGATTTTCCAAAGTACTTTTGATTGCCATTGGCTGTTCATAGATCTCTTTTTGCATATAGTGACGATAAATACCTTTGTCACCAGCATCATACTGAATGTTAGATTCAATCTGTTCCCGTTCAATTGGCTCACCGTGAGAATTAAAAATACGCACAGTACGACGAGTTACTTCAGCAATATCACCTTCTTCAAGGAAGATAAAACGACGAGTAACAGGCAACAACGCCAATTGATCAGACGCAAGGAAGTTTTCCCCCACACCCAAACCAATGACCAAAGGACTACCAGATCTTGCAGCGATTACTGTTCCAGGATCACGGCTATCCATAATAACAGCACCATAAGCACCACGAAGCTGAGGAATAACACGCTGGACAGCTTCCAATAAAGTGCCATCCTGCTTTTGTTCCCAATGAACAAGGTGGGCAATAACTTCTGTGTCAGTATCCGATACAAACGAATAACCACGCTCAATTAATTGAACCCGCAATTCTTCATAGTTTTCAATAATGCCGTTGTGAACAACAGCAATATAATCGGAAATATGCGGATGAGCATTCCTCTCGTTCGGTTCACCATGTGTAGCCCAACGGGTATGAGCAATACCTGTCCCACCCAGGACTGGTTGTTTACCAACCTCATCAGCTAGCATTTGTACCTTACCTACTTCACGTAGGCGGAGCATATTCTTTTCGTTATCAACAACCGCCAACCCAGCGGAGTCGTAACCACGGTATTCCAAACGGCGAAGTCCTTCAATCAGGATTTCTGCAATATCTCGTTGTGCTACTGCACCAACAATTCCACACATCAGTTCTATTCCTAAAAACAGGGCCGATGAAAGCCCTTATATAATGTCACGAGCCTGATTGTTGTCCGGCTTTGCCGGTCCCCGAGCCTGTAGAGTGGGGATTATTATTTTATTTTTTCTTAACAGGGCGTTTCCACCCCTGAATATGTGTTTGCTTAGTTCTGCTCACTACCAGTTCATCTTCAGCAACATTTTTCGTCACTGTCGTCCCTGCACCAATTGTAGCGCCTTTAGCAATTGTCACTGGAGCAACAAGTTGGGTATTAGAACCAACAAAAACGTTATCACCAATAATAGTTTTAAATTTATTAGCACCATCGTAGTTACAGGTAATAGTACCTGCACCAATGTTTACATCACTACCAATATCAGCATCACCAAGATAAGTCAGATGTCCCGCCTTAGAACCTTTACCCAGATAAGACTTCTTCATTTCAACGAAATTCCCTACATGGGCTTTTTCCGCAAGTTTAGAGCCGGGACGTAAACGGGCAAAAGGCCCAACAGTACAACCAACCCCCATTTCAGAATCTTCAATGACTGTATATGGACTAAGAATAGAATCATCACCAATAATGCAGTTCTTCAGTACGCAACCTGTGCCAATCAGCACGTTATTTCCGAGAGTTACATTGCCTTCGATAATAACATTAGTATCAATAACGACATCACGGCCATGAATCAACGTGCCACGCAAATCAAAACGGGTAGGATCTAGCAGCATAACGCCGGCCAACAATAACTTTTCCGCCTGTTCAGATTGATAAATACGTTCAAGAGTAGAAAGTTGTAGGCGGTTATTTACACCTTCCATTTCACTCAAACGTCTTGGATGTACTGCTTCAATTTTTCGGCCTTCTTTATGAGCCAAGGCAATCACATCAGTAATGTAATATTCACCCTGAGCGTTGTTATTATCCAATTGGGATAACCAACGTTTTAAATCACCACCATTAGCAACCAAAATACCTGTGTTAATTTCACTGATTTTACACTGCTCTTCAGTTGCGTCTTTTTGCTCAATGATTCCAGTCACGTCCCCATTTTTACGAATAATACGACCATAACCTGTTGGATTATCCAGAATTGCTGTCAATAAACCAATACCACCTTCAGGTTTAGCAGCCAACAGACGCTCAAGGGTATCCGTACCAATAAGAGGTACATCGCCATATAACATCAGAATATCTTCATCATCAGTAAAATGTGGCGCTGCCTGCTGCATTGCATGACCAGTCCCTAACTGTTCCTCTTGTAATACCCAATTCAATTTTTGCTCAGAAAGAGTCTGCTTCATCAGATCACCACCATGCCCATACACCAAATGAACATTTTTAGCGCCCAATGCCATTGCAGTATCAATCACATGCTGAACCATAGGTTTACCTGCCAGCAAGTGTAAAACTTTAGGGAGATCAGAATACATACGGGTTCCTTTACCCGCAGCAAGGATAACAACACTTTTTGCACTGTTAGACATAAGAAACCTGATAACTCCAATTTAAGATAAAAAAAGTAAACCTGTTTGCGAGATAAATTACTACATATTTCGCAATACAAAAAAGCCAGTTAGCTTACACCAACTGGCTTCTTTTCTTTAACTGCCTGTATTACATTGCCTTTTTTGTCAACTCGATTACACGAAGTTTTGCAATCGCTTTAGACAATTCAGCTGATGCCTGAGCATAGTCAACATCACCGTGAGAATTGCGGATGTGTTCTTCAGCTTTACGCTTAGATTCCAACGCCTTAGCTTCATCCAAATCTTTACCACGGATCGCAGTGTCAGCTAGTACGATAACGCCGCTCGGTTGTACCTCAAGGATACCACCAGAAAGGTAAATTACCTCTTCTTCACCGAACTGCTTAACAATACGTACCATGCCAGGTTTTATGGCAGTAAGTAGTGGGGCGTGTCCTGGGTAAATCCCCAATTCACCTTCACTACCTGTCACCTGAATTTTCTGTACTAAGCCGTCAAACATCCGGCTTTCAGCACTGACAACATTCAGATGGTAAGTCATTGCAGCCATGTCAACCTCCGGTCAGCCGTATTAAAGTTTCTTCGCTTTTTCCACAGCTTCTTCGATGGTACCTACCATATAGAACGCTTGTTCTGGTAGGTGGTCATAGTCACCTTCTAAGATACCTTTAAAGCCACGGATAGTATCTTTCAGAGAAACGAACTTACCTGGTGAACCAGTAAAGACTTCTGCAACAAAGAATGGCTGAGACAGGAAGCGCTGGATCTTACGAGCTCGCGCAACTACCAGTTTATCGTCTTCTGACAGTTCATCCATACCCAGAATAGCGATAATATCTTTCAGTTCCTGATAACGTTGCAGAATAGACTGAACGCCACGAGCAACGTTATAGTGCTCTTGACCAACAACCAACGGATCAAGCTGACGGCTAGTAGAATCTAACGGATCAACCGCAGGGTAAATGCCCAAAGAAGCGATTTGACGACTCAATACTACAGTTGCATCCAAGTGGGCGAAAGTCGTCGCTGGAGATGGGTCAGTCAAGTCATCCGCAGGTACGTAAACAGCTTGTACGGAAGTGATAGAGCCGGTTTTGGTGGAAGTAATACGCTCTTGCAGAACACCCATTTCTTCAGCCAACGTTGGCTGATAACCTACCGCTGATGGCATACGACCCAGCAATGCAGACACTTCTGTACCTGCCAAGGTATAACGATAGATGTTATCAACAAATAACAGAACATCACGGCCTTCATCACGGAATTTCTCAGCCATTGTCAAGCCTGTCAACGCAACACGCAGACGGTTTCCTGGTGGCTCATTCATCTGACCATATACCAGAGATACTTTATCCAGTACGTTAGAATCTGTCATTTCGTGGTAGAAGTCGTTACCTTCACGGGTACGTTCACCTACACCGGCAAATACGGAGTAACCTGAGTGCTCAATCGCAATGTTACGGATAAGCTCCATCATGTTTACGGTTTTACCTACACCCGCGCCACCAAACAGGCCAACTTTACCGCCCTTGGCAAACGGACAAATCAGGTCCATTACCTTAATACCCGTTTCTAGCAATTCTTGAGAGTTAGATAACTCTTCATAGCTTGGAGCCGGACGGTGAATAGGCCAGCGTTCTTCTTCGCCAATATCGCCCTTCATGTCGATTGGTTCACCCAATACGTTCATGATACGACCCAGTGTAGCTTTACCAACAGGAACTTCGATTGGGTGACTTAAATCAGTCACACTTAAACCACGGCTTAAGCCATCAGAAGTACCCATTGCAATACAACGAACAACGCCGCCGCCTAACTGTTGCTGAACTTCCAGCACCAGCTTAGCTTCGCCGTTTTGAACCTCAAGTGCATCGTATACTTTTGGTACAGCATCTTGAGGGAATTCGACGTCCACCACGGCGCCGATTACCTGGATAATCTTTCCAGTAGCCATCTTGAATCCTCTACGTAATTCGTAAACCTAGCTGTTAAACCGCGGAAGCACCCGAGACAATCTCGGTCAACTCCTGAGTTATGCTGGCCTGACGAGCTTTGTTATAAACCAACTGCAGCTCTTTGATCAGGCTGCCACCATTATCAGTCGCGGCTTTCATCGCCACCATTCTTGCGGCCTGTTCACTAGCCAGGTTTTCAACGACGCCCTGATAAACCTGCGATTCTACATAACGACGCAGCAGTATATCCAGCAACGCCTTAGGATCAGGTTCATATAAATAGTCCCAGGATTTCTTCTTCAACGTCTCATCATCTCCGGCAGGCAGAGGCAATAACTGAGTAATAGTCGGTTCCTGAGACATTGTATTAATGAACTTGTTTGTCACCACATACAATTTATCCAGACGTCCTTCATCGTATGCCCGTAACATGATATTAACCGGCCCGATCAATTCGGACAGTGAAGGGTTATCTCCCATGCCTGTAACCTGAGCAACGATATTGCCCCCAACAGATGCAAAGAAAGAAGCAGCCTTAGAGCCGATAAGCGCCAGATCACACTGGACACCTTTATCAGACCAGCCTTTCATGTCTAACATCAGCTTTTTGAATAAATTAGTATTCAAACCACCACACAAGCCACGATCGGTAGAAACAACCAGATACCCGACACGTTTAATTTCACGTTCTTCAAGGTATGGATGTTTATATTCCAGATTACCTAACGCAAGGTGACCAATCACGCTACGTATGGTTTCTGCATAAGGACGGCTGGCCGCCATGCGATCCTGCGTTTTACGCATTTTGGACGCAGCAACCATCTCCATCGCTTTAGTGATTTTTTGCGTGTTTTGCACGCTGGCGATCTTGGTACGTATTTCTTTTGCGCCGGCCATTCCTGATTCTCCTCATTAACCAGACGGCCCATGTTTAATTAAACTGGGCCGAATAGTGTTACCAGGACTGAGTTGCTTTGAAGGAATCGAGCAGAGCTTTCAGCTTCGCTTCGATCTCTTCATTGTAACCACCAGACTGGTCAATCTCTTTTAGAAGATCAGCATGTTCACGGCTGGCATACGCAAGCAGCGCAGACTCGAAATCAATAATCTTAGCGATTTCGACATCTTCCAGATAACCACGTTCCGCAGAAAACAGAGACAGTGACTGTTGCGCAACAGACATCGGAGCATACTGTTTTTGTTTCAGCAATTCAGTGACTTTCTGACCATGATCCAACTGCTTACGAGTTGCATCATCAAGGTCTGAAGCAAACTGAGAAAATGCTGCCAGTTCGCGATACTGAGCCAGAGCAGTACGAATACCACCAGACAATTTCTTCACGATTTTAGTCTGAGCAGCACCACCTACACGGGATACGGAAATCCCAGGGTTAACTGCCGGACGAATACCCGCGTTGAACAGGCTGGATTCTAAGAAGATCTGACCATCAGTAATTGAAATAACGTTTGTTGGTACGAATGCTGATACGTCACCAGCTTGAGTCTCAATGATAGGCAGAGCTGTCAGAGAACCTGTTTTACCTTTCACTTCGCCATTCGTGAATTTTTCTACATATTCAGCGTTAACACGCGCAGCACGTTCCAGCAAACGGGAGTGCAAATAGAAAACATCACCAGGGAATGCTTCACGTCCTGGTGGACGACGGAGCAACAGAGAAATTTGACGATAAGCAACAGCTTGCTTAGATAAATCATCATAAACAATCAGCGCATCTTCACCGCGATCGCGGAAATATTCGCCCATTGCACAACCAGAATATGGTGCCAAATATTGCAATGCAGCAGATTCTGAAGCAGTCGCAACGACTACAATAGTATTGGCAAGAGCACCATGCTCCTCTAATTTACGAACTACGTTCGCAATAGTCGAAGCTTTTTGACCAACGGCGACATAAACACATTTAATGCCTGAATCGCGCTGGTTAATGATTGCATCAATAGCCAATGCTGTTTTACCCGTCTGACGGTCACCGATAACCAGTTCACGTTGACCTCGACCAATTGGGATCATAGCGTCAACAGATTTATAACCAGTCTGTACCGGCTGATCAACGGATTGACGGTCGATAACACCCGGAGCAATCATTTCAACAGCAGAGAAACCATCATGCTCAACAGGACCTTTACCATCGATTGGTTCGCCCAGAGTGTTTACTACACGACCAAGCAGACCTCGACCAACGGGTACTTCAAGAATACGGCCAGTACATTTGACCTTCATGCCTTCTGCTAAGTCAGCATATGGGCCCATCACAACCGCACCCACGGAGTCACGCTCCAGGTTCAGCGCGATTGCATAACGGTTACCAGGCAGCGCGATCATTTCACCCTGCATAACTTCGGCTAAACCGTGAATACGAATGATACCGTCGTTAACGGATACAATCGTACCTTCATTGTGAGCTTCACTCACTACATTGAACTGAGCAATGCGCTGCTTGATCAGTTCGCTGATTTCGGTGGAATTCAGTTGCATATGCTCCAGTCCCCTTAAGACTGCAAGACGTCTGTTAAGCGATCTAAACGGCCACGAATACTGCCATCAATCACCAAATCACCTGCGCGGACTACCACACCAGCAATAACAGACTTATCAATTTTGCAATTCAGCTTAACTTTGCGTGACAGACGTTTTTCCATCGCCGTAGAAATTTTAGCCAGCTGTTGCTCACTCAGTTCGGTAGCAGAAATTACTTCAACATCAACAGTTGATTCAAGTGACGCACGCAATTGAATAAATTGCTGCAAAACTTCCGGTAACGCCAATAAGCGGCCGTTTTCTGCCATTATACGAATAAAGTTCTGAGCATGTTCATCGACCTGTTCACCGCAAATTGCGATAAAAGTATTGGCTAACGTTTCCGATGCCAATGAACCGGAAAGCAATTCACCAACTTGCTCATTACGAGTCACTTCAGCTGTGAACGCCAGCATATTCTGCCATTGTTCGAGCGATTGTTTTTCCACAGCAAAGTCAAAAGCTGCTTTGGCGTAGGGGCGAGCTACAGTAGCAAATTCAGACATGCCCCTCCCTCCTTACAGTTCAGCGACCAGTTTATCAACGATGTCGCTGTTAGCAGCTTCATCCACGGAACGTTCGATGATTTTCTCGGCACCTGCGATAGCCAACATAGCGACCTGCTTACGTAACTCCTCCCGAGCACGCTTACGTTCGGCATCAATTTCTGCCTGAGCTTGCGCTACGATTCGGTTACGTTCCAGCTCAGCTTCAGCTTTTGCATCATCAAGGATCTGGGCTTTTTGTTTATTAGCCTGTTCAATGATGACCTGAGCTTCAGCTTTTGCTCTCTTCATTTGGTCGGTCGCATTGGCTTGCGCTAAGTCCAGGTCCTTCTTGGCACGTTCCGCAGAAGATAAGCCGTCAGCAATTTCCTTTTGACGCTTTTCAATGGCCGCCATAATTGGTGGCCATACAAACTTCATACAGAACATAACAAACAGGACAAACGCAATGGCCTGGCCGAGGATTGTTGCATTAAGATTCACAGCACAATACCTCTTTTAAATTAATGAGTTGACGTAGTTTCTAATTTTTTTACAAACTACGCGACAGCAAACATTACGTACAAGCCAAGGCCCACAGCAATCATCGGAATGGCGTCAACCAGACCCATAACGATAAAGAACTGTGTACGCAACAGAGGAATTAAATCCGGCTGACGAGCAGCACCTTCCAAAAATTTACCTCCGAGGATGCCGATACCGATCGCAGCACCGATTGCCGCCAGACCCATCATTACAGCGGCAGCCATGTACAGCAGATCCATATTCAGGTTTTCCATGACAGTCTCCAGTTTGTTTCAGTTAAAACACAGTTATTGTGGTAAAAATTAATGTTCTTCAGATGCCATCGACAGATAAACAATCGTCAGAACCATGAAAATAAAGGCTTGTAACGTAATAATCAGTATGTGGAAAATAGCCCAAGGCAGGCTAAGCATCCACTGCGACCACCACGGTAACAGACCAGCTATAAGAATAAAGATCAATTCACCCGCATACATGTTACCAAACAGTCGTAGACCGAGTGATACCGGTTTTGAAAGCAGGCTAACCCCTTCCAGAATTAAGTTAATTGGAATAAACAGCGGATGATTAAAAGGCTGTAAAGTCAGCTCCTTTGTAAAACCACTAATTCCTTTCATCTTAATACTGTAGTAGAGGATGAGGACAAAGACACCGATAGCCATCGACAAGGTAATACTGACATCCGCTGTTGGTACAACACGCAGAGCAGGCAAGCCGAAGACATGTTCACCGATATAAGGGAGAAAATCGATTGGCAGTAGGTCCATTATATTCATCAATAACACCCAGACGAACACAGTCAATGCCAGAGGGGCAATCACTTTGCTCTTCCCGTGATACATATCACGAACGCTGTTATCAACAAAACCCATGATCAATTCTATAGCAGTCTGAAGTTTGCCAGGTACGCCACTGGTGGCATTAACCGCAACCTTTCTGAATACATACAGAAATAAAATCCCTAATACGACTGAGAAAAAAAGCGAGTCAATGTTCAACGTCCAGAACGTTGCAGAACCACCAGAGTTGGGATCGACCAACTCAAAGGTACGTAGGTCCAACTGAAGGTTATTCAGGTGGTGGCCTATGTAGTCCCTTGCAGTTGAAACTTCTCCTGATGCAGACATGATGCCTCTTACCCTTTTGTTGTTGAAAACCTAACCGTTTATCACAGCTGATGCGATGATCTGCACAATCAGCACCACTAAATAAGCCAAACCTAGCGGTACAAACGCCGCTTTAAACACCCCTAAAGCAACAATCAGCACAGCTATCGTAATAATAACTTTCACCCCTTCGCCAATAGCGAAAGACCATGCAACACGCACAGAAACGTCTTCTCCCTTTGCTTTTTGAAAACCAGCAAATAGCATAAAGATGGCATTTGGTAACCAACATGCTAATCCACCAGCAAAAGCAGAAGCGCCCCATTCTATACTTTTGGTACAAAAAGCCACACTGAGAATAACAAAAGTCATTAACTGCAAAAATAGCAGTTTCAGTGCAATTTTACCGCTGTAAAGGGATACAGACATGACTTTTGTTTTCTCCCCTGCACGCTTTGCATATCAGGTTTTGCTGAGTGTTGTATAAAACTGCCTTTACTTAAGAGTGTCAAGTGACAAAAACGTGCAAATTATACGGGCAGCCAAAATGAATTCAATCCATAAGTAGCGAAAAGGTGAACAATTATTTAAATTTTTTACTTTGGCACCAAATCACAAGCTAATTATTGTACTGATTTTTTGTTTTTAATAATTTCATACTTTCAAATTTAAATGTGATTTAAATCACAGAAAATTTTCATTTATTAATTATTTTTAACATTTACCATAAATAAAAATAAAATATATTCTCAATTAAATCAAAATGTTAATTTTAGCTATTGAAAATAAGGTTATTATATTATTGACTTAAATGACCAAACTAATTTTAAGTTGTTTTAAAAAAGCAAATCTGATGAAAAAACGCTTTATCTGCTTTTTAAAAGCTCAACTATCTTAATATCGAGATAGTGTTATTTTTATGTAATAACTCGGTAAATTAAAGCTGAAACGAGACAAATCATAATTAGTGATGTTGACTACAGTATAATTGTGCTCAACATCACTAATTATTTATAACTTTATTGACAAATAACAAAATTAGTTTGATTTAAGGATAACCAGATGGCGCTGCCCTTCCAATTCGGGAACATCTAACTGAATAACTGAATCGACAGATATTCCGGAAGGTAACATAGTAAGTTCCTCTTCAGGAAGTACACCTTTAAGCGCATAGAAACGTCCATGAATAGGCTTAGATAAATGATTGCACCAAGAGACCATATCTTGCAGTGAAGCAAAAGCTCGACTTATAACGCCATCAAAAGGTGGCCCAGAAAGATACTCTTCAACCCTACTTTGCACTGGCTCGATATTTGCTAAACTAAGTTCATGCTGGACTTGGCGCAAAAATCTGACTCTTTTACCTAAACTATCCAGCAATGTGAAATGAGAATCTGGACGAACAATAGCTAACGGAATTCCCGGCAATCCCGGACCGGTTCCTACGTCTATAAAACGATAACCTTGCAGATAGGGACTGACAATAATGCTGTCCATGATATGACGCACTAACATCTGCTCAGGATCACGAACAGATGTGAGGTTATAGGTTTTATTCCACTTATTGAGCATATCAACATAGGCTATAAGCTGCTGTTTTTGCTGTTGTGAAAGTTTTATTCTTGCTTTAGTCAGCAATAATTCCAGTTTGTTAAGCACAATAAAGATCCTCTCAGGCACTGCGGCGCAGTAATCCTTGTTTTTTCAGCCATACAAGCAAAATAGAAATTGCAGCAGGTGTTATTCCTGAAATACGCGAAGCCTGACCAATTGAGCTTGGTTTGTGATCATTGAGTTTAGCGACAACTTCATTAGAAAGACCACTGATCTGGCAATAATCGAGATCAATCGGTAATGACGTGTTTTCATTACGTAATTGTTTTTCAATTTCTTCCTGCTGACGGGCAATATACCCTTCGTATTTGACTTGAATTTCAACTTGATCAGCTGTCTGTGGCTCTTTAAGGCCAGGTGAAAACAGAGGCAATGACGTCAAAAGTTCATAATTCATTTCAGGACGGCGTAGTAAATCTTCACCATTGGCTTCTTTCGATAATGGCGTTTTTAGTATATCATTGATATCAATAAGATTATTAGAATGGGGATGAATCCAAATATTACGTAGACGTTGACGTTCTTGTTCAATCATTTCCACTTTACGGCAATAATGCTCCCAGCGCGAATCATCCACCAGTCCTAATTTGCGTCCTTTTTCTGTTAGGCGAAGGTCTGCATTATCTTCACGTAACATCAGGCGATATTCAGCTCGGGAAGTAAACATACGGTATGGTTCTTTAGTACCTAAAGTACATAAATCATCAACCAGAACGCCAATATAAGCTTGATCACGGCGAGGGAACCACCCTTCTTCTTCTGTAGCATAACGAGCTGCATTAAGACCTGCCAAAAGACCTTGAGCCGCAGCTTCTTCATAACCTGTCGTACCATTAATTTGCCCAGCAAAGAATAAGCCGTGTATAAATTTACTCTCCAGTGTTTGTTTTAGATCTCTTGGATCAAAGAAATCGTATTCTATTGCGTAACCAGGCCGAACGATACGGGCGTTTTCCATCCCTTTCATGGAGTGAACAATTTGCATCTGTACATCGAATGGCAAACTGGTAGAAATACCATTTGGATAAATTTCGTTGCTAGTTAATCCTTCCGGCTCAAGGAAAATCTGATGAGCATTACGATCCGCAAAGCGCATGACTTTATCTTCGATCGAAGGGCAGTAGCGTGGACCGATCCCTTCAATGATCCCTGCATACATAGGGCTGCGATCCAAGTTGTTTCGAATCACATCATGCGTTTTTTCATTGGTGTGGGTGATATAACATGGCATCTGTTGTGGATGTTGTCCCGCATTCCCAAGGAAAGAGAATACTGGCGTTGGAGTATCACCTAATTGTTGGGTTAATTGGCTAAAATCAATAGTTCTGGCATCAATACGCGGTGGTGTACCTGTTTTTAATCTGTTTACACGTAAAGGTAGTTCGCGTAAGCGTTGTGATAATGAAATTGCTGGGGGATCGCCAGCCCTTCCCCCACTGTAATTTTCTAAGCCGATATGGATCTTACCGTCTAGGAACGTACCTACTGTTAAAACAACAGCTTTGGCCCTGAATTTAAGCCCCATACGGGTTACTGCACCGATGACCATGTCGTTTTCAACAATTAGATCCTCTACAGGTTGTTGGAATATCATCAGGTTAGGCTGATTTTCTAATGCTGTTCGTATAGCTTGACGATAAAGAACCCTGTCAGCTTGAGCACGTGTTGCACGAACAGCAGGCCCTTTACTGGCATTTAAGGTTCTAAATTGAATACCAGCTTGATCAGTTGCTTTGGCCATTAGGCCACCGAGTGCATCAATTTCTTTAACCAGATGTCCTTTACCGATTCCACCGATGGCTGGGTTACATGACATTTGGCCCAAAGTATCAATATTATGAGTCAGTAATAAGGTTTGACGGCCCATACGAGCAGCTGCCATCGCAGCTTCAGTACCGGCATGACCACCACCGATAATGATGACGTCAAATTGCTCTGGATAAAACATGGTGATGAACCTTTCGTTGTAAGAATGCTAATTGTGCATTAAGGGAAGAGAATTCTACTCAAGTTTAAGCGATAGACCAAGTGGGTGAGATCGCCGGTAATTAAAAGAAGATCTTTTTATTTAAAGATCTCTTTATTAGATCTTTTATTAGGATCATGATCTTTTGTGGATAAGTTATTTTTTCTTATTAAGATCATAACATTGTAAAGGATCATTTGTTGTGAATGATCCGTGATCCTAGAGGGTATAAGCTGGGATCTAAATCGGGAGTTATTCACAGAGCGATCATGGTCAAATAGTTATACTATGGATAACTACGGGTTAACCCCGGCTTTTTATATGAGTTATCCACAACCAACCGCTTGTTTTTTGTTCAAATTAGAGCGAGGTTGCCCAAATCTTAACCCATTCCTCTGCGGGATCTTCGGGGATCTCGTGTTGTTGGATGTCAATTTCCAGACGATCACCGAGACGTTTGGCACCATTTTCTATCAATAGTTGGTCAAGCGATCTTATTGCTCCACAGAAAGTATCGTATTCAGAACTACCAAGACCGACAGCACCAAATGTTACTTTGCTGAGATCAGGTTTTTGTTCGGCAATTTCTTCTGCTAGTGGTTGTATGTTTTCTGGTAATTCTCCAGCGCCATGTGTAGATGTTACTACCAACCAGATCCCTTCTTGAGGAAGTTCATTTAAAGAAGGGCCATGCAGTATTTCAGTGGAAAAACCGACATCTTCCAGAATTTCAGCCATATGTTCAGCGACATATTCAGCGCTACCCATGGTACTGCCGCTGATTAAAGTAATAGTGGCCATAGTTATCCCAACAAATTTCAAGAATGGCTATTGTACTCTGTGAATCTGTTGGGATCTACCTGTGGATAATGTGGTTATAACAAATTTTATATTATGGCTTAATTGTCCGCATGATCGGATTTTGTAAGGAGATCAGGGTTTCTGTTGATTGGATTTCATCAATAGTCTGTATCTTGTTGATAAGTACATCTTGAAGAGATTCAATTGAGCGGCACATGACCTTAATGAAGATGCTGTAGTGACCTGTTGTGTAATAAACCTCAACCACTTCATTAAGGTTACCCAGCTTTTTCAACGCTGATGGGTAATCTTTAGCGCTCTTAAGAATAATGCCAATAAAGCAACAAACGTCATAACCAAGTTGTTTAGGACTGATATCTACTCTGGTACCGGTGATAATCCCCGCCTGCTTCATTTTTTCTACGCGAACGTGAATTGTTCCTGGGCTGACTGCAAATTTCTTTGCGAGCTCTGCATAAGGTGTACGTGCGTTGTCCATTAAAGCGTGAAGTATGTCACGGTCCAAATTATCGATCTGATAAATTTCTGACATTTCTAACCTCATTTTTTATTGAATAATCATTTTTTTCATCTTAAAAATGAATTATATAAACAATAAAGACTATTTTTATTAAAGTATATTGAATTTGTTCCCCATTTTATTGCTTAATGTTTTCAACAGGACATCAGGGTCATTTAAAGAATTCGAGAATAATATTATGAAAAAGTCATTTATTGAGAAGCAGCAACAAATCAGTTTCGTGAAATCCTTCTTTTCCCGCCTACTGGAAAGTAAGCTGGGTTTAATTGAAGTGCAAGGGCCAATGTTGAGCTGCTTGGGTGATGGCATCCAGGACAACTTGTCTGGCCATGAAAAAGCTGTTCAGGTAAAAGTGAAGACTTTACCGGACTCAACTTTCGAAGTTGTGCATTCACTGGCTAAATGGAAACGTAAGACATTGGGACGTTTTGATTTTCAGCCAGAACAAGGGCTTTACACTCACATGAAAGCATTGCGTCCGGATGAGGATCGCTTAACACCAATCCACTCTGTTTATGTTGATCAATGGGATTGGGAAAAAGTGATGGGAGATGGGCAACGTTCGCTTGCTTATCTTAAACAGACAGTAGGTAAAATCTACGAAGCGATAAAAGAAACAGAAAAAGCTGTCAGCAAAGAGTTTGGTCTGGCACCGTTCCTGCCAGATCAAATTCACTTTGTTCACAGCGAAGCGCTTTTGAGCCGTTATCCGGAGCTGGATGCAAAAGGACGTGAACGCGCTATTGCTAAAGAGTTGGGAGCTGTTTTCCTTATTGGTATCGGTGCAAAATTATCTGATGGGCAATCTCATGATGTTCGTGCACCAGATTACGATGATTGGACAACACCAAACAGTGATGGTTTTGCTGGTTTGAACGGTGACATCATTGTTTGGAACCCTGTTCTGGAGGATGCTTTTGAAATTTCTTCCATGGGTATCCGTGTTGATGCAGCAACATTGGAGCGCCAATTATCATTGACTGGTGATGAAGATCGCTTGCAATATGACTGGCACCAGGCGTTACTTAAAGGCGATATGCCACAGTCAATTGGTGGGGGGATTGGTCAATCCCGTTTGGTAATGTTACTGCTGCAAATGAAACATATTGGCCAAGTTCAATGTAGCATATGGTCGCCTGAAGTACGTGAAACTGTAGAAGACATGCTTTGATTTACTCAGTGACGCCACTTTCGCAATAAACGGCTTTTGAGTCCGGTATCGAAGCGCCAGATATAATCGAATATCCGCATAATACCGGGCTTACCATATTGGGACATGGAGACCGCATGGAAGCGGTGTTGCTGATGCTGTTGCAGATTTTTTATCTGATGGATTAGTGAGCCCGGCAAACGTTGGGCAATGAAATCTGAAATAACAACAGCATCAGCATCTTGCCAGTGTTGCTCTTTCATTTTTTCTATTGTACTTGTTAGGCAAAAAGTTAAATCTGTTCCTCCTGTGAAAGTCTGACTAAGAAAACGAATAGCTTGTTCCAGACCATCTGATGAAGATAGTTCATAGTGCACAACTTCTGTAGCGAATAACATGATATGACAGTTGCGATCATCAGCCAATGCAATGCGTAACAGTGCGAGACAAAAGGCTTTGGCGCATTTTTCATTGAATCCTCCCATAGAGCCGGAAGTATCTACACAGACAATAAATGGTCCCCGCGGTTTTTCTTCTTGGCTGTAATGAGTGACTGACCGTAATGTTGTTTTCTGTTTCCAGCTATCTCCTTGTAATTGATAGGTAAATAAACGCTTTTCTATCAATCTACGATAAAATTCATATTCCAGATCTTCAATTCCCAATATTGCTAGTTCCGTTGGTAACAAACGTAAAATATCATCACTTTGTCCTATACCATTCACCTGCTCAGGAATGGTATCTGGTGTTCGCTCAATAGTAGTAAATGGTTCGAGAAGATGGTTTTCCTGTAGTTTTGATCTTGCAGATTGACTGCGTCCAAGTAATTGAGCCAGTTTTTCCAGTTCAGGTTGTTGGCGAAGAAACTCACTATAGTGAATCAATAACTGCGTATCATTTCGGGAATGATTTATTTGACTTTTACTCATATCCCATAACCGCCCTGCTGCTCTGTCATTTTCGTTGAGAATAGGGTCGAGATTACCGCTTAGTGTCAGCCTCTGTTGCAGTTCCGCTAATAATTGCTCTTTTTCTTGTTCCAATAATTCCTTGTGGAAGTTTGTGGTTTGCAATATCAAATTAAGTCTCCATCGTTGAATAAACAACGTTTGCAGTGTATTTGAATGATCAATAGCATTAGTTGCCAGTTTCTGGGCTTCTGTATAAAAAGGTGATTCAATTCGGCTCAGTGTTTCCAGAATCTCGGGAAGTTTAAGATAGAAATTATCTGTGCTGGCAGGTAGTAGTTGTTGATATAACTGAAATTCTTCTGCCAGAGTAGCAGGAATTAATGCTTCTTTAATCCTTTGTTGTAAATCTTGTTTCCAGCCGGGAATGTCTTTTAACAGCGCACGTTTCAAGCGAGGATATTTTTCAAAAAAGATAGCTAGCTGAGGTGAAGCCAAGAGGGTTAGTACGAGCTCTTCTATTAGCTCCCCTTCGTTTACTGACAATAAAAGATCAAGGGTTGTTAGACTAATCATTTAATTAATTGCCCATTTTTGTTTTCAGTTGGTTGAGCTTATCTGTCAGTTGGATAAAGCTTTGTTCTATCGTATTAAGCCAATGACTTTCAATAAACAGACATGGTTTATGCTGGTTAAATAATTGGCGTTGGTGGTGAATATCTTGATTAATTTTGTCAAACCTCTCTAGCCACTTGCTGCTTTTTTCATTTTGTTGGTATTGACTATCTGGTAAATATAAAGTGGATGAGCGACGGCTAATATCGAAAATTTCTATCTGGTGTGCTGAATTAATTTCGGCTGTTATGTTTTGTGGAAAACCAATACTGTTTAAGCGAGCTGGCAATTTTCCACCTTTGTTTATCCAGATATTAAGAATCTTTTTTTCTATTTCAATGAAATTGACCTGAATATCATGGACATAAAGAGGTGTATGCAGGAATAAGGTCAATTTCTCTTCATTGATATGATCGGGTAGCGAATATTGCGTTTTGTGCCTAAAAAGATGAATTTTTTTTCCTAACTGGAATGCCTGTTGATTGTTTTTATCTTGACGGACTTGAATCCATTGGTGATAAAGTGAATCGATTTGCTGAGATAATACTCTTTGCTGATATGCTTGTTCGGTTATTAGAGTATTTAGATGTTGAGGTAATAGTTTGAATGAGTGAAGATCATGCCATAAACAATCTTTTAGTAATATTAAATCGAGAAATGATATTTCTTTTCTACCATTGAAGAAAGCACTGGCTTGTAATAAATGAATTGCTTTCTTCCAACGCCGATCTGAAACGTAAGGTGAGTGTTCTGTCACATCAAGTTGTTGACGTAGTTGGTAGATAATATCAAAACAATTATCTGGCAAGGCTATTTTATTAATTTCATTTTGCCATTGATGGAATTCTTCACTTGTTATTTGAATGTTTGCAGGGACAGGGTTATCGATTTCATTTTTATGGTTAGTGAGTAATGCTCGAAAGTTCTGTTTTTCCTGAATTTTATCCAACCAAATACGGATTAGCATTCGGTCATAAAGAGCTTCAAGGCTACTATCTGCTTCAGGTAATTCATTGGAGGCTGTTACTAGTAACCTCATTGGGATTTTTTCTTCGATATCTCCATTTCTGAATTTTTTTTCATTAATTGCAGTCAGCAAGGTATTGAGAATTGCTGGGCCAGCTTTCCATATTTCATCAAGAAAAACAATTTCAGTTTCAGGTAAATAGCCAGTAGTTAAGCGTTGATAACGTCCTTCGTCTTTCAACGCTTGGATAGAAAGAGGTCCGAAAATTTCTTCAGGAGTGGAGAAGCGAGTCATCAGATATTCAAATGCTCTAGCATCATGAAACGCAAATTTCAGTCGGCGGGCTATCAGACTTTTAGCGATTCCTGGAGGGCCAAGTAGAAAAACACTTTCCCCGCATAATGCAGCTAACAAACATAAACGAATCGCCTGTTGTCTTTCATACAGGCCACTTTCCAAATAGTTACTTAAACAAGCTATTTTTTCTGCTATTTGCATAATCCATACCAATGTTATCTACTGGGTTAAATAAATTATTAGCTATATGTGAAAGAAGTCTTATTCATAGGTTTTTGTCATGAAAATAATATTTACCTTAAAAATCGATTCAGCGTCAAATATTCAATAAGTTAACGTTTGTTTTTTGTTTTTTTATTAGCGAAACGTTTCGATAACGATCACATTTTTGTATCAATAATGTTGCATTTAAAATGTTACTTTATATATTGCTTAATTAGCGAAACGTTTCGCTAATGGAATAAAAAATGAAAAAAGGTGTATTGCTTAATTCTGAAATTTCAGCCGTAATTTCTCGGTTGGGGCATACTGACCAGATTACAATTGGTGATGCTGGATTACCAATTCCTTCTTCAGCCCAGCGGATTGATTTAGCGCTAACCCAGGGGATTCCCTGCTTTATATCGGTTCTCAAAGTCGTTACACATGAAATGCAGGTTGAAGCTGCATTTTTAGCAAAGGAGATCATTAGCTATAATCCTTTGATTCATCAATTAATATTGGCTCAGATTAAGGAGCTTGAGAAACAGCAAGGGAATTCAATCACTATAGAATATATTAGTCATAATACATTGAAAGAGAAAACGGAACATAGCCGAGCGATGATTCGTACAGGGGAAAATTCTCCTTATGCCAATATCATCCTTTGTGCTGGTGTAACTTTCTGAGGCGGTTATGCAACCTGTACTAGAACTAAAAGGAATTGGTAAATCTTTTCCTGGTGTCAAAGCATTATCTGATGCGGCGTTACGAGTTTACCCGGGCAAAGTTATGGCATTGGTCGGAGAAAATGGTGCAGGTAAATCCACGATGATGAAAGTGTTGACTGGGATATATACCAGAGATACAGGCATGATTCGTTACTTGGGTAAAGAAGTGACTTTTTCTAGCCCTAAATCTTCTCAGGAAGCGGGTATCGGAATTATTCATCAAGAATTAAATCTTGTTTCTCAATTGACTATTGCTGAAAACATTTTCTTGGGACGCGAATTTGTTAATAAGTTCGGCACCATTGACTGGAAGAAGATGTATCAGGAAGCGGATCGCCTTTTAAGAAAGTTGAATCTAAGTTATAGCAGTCACCGGCGGGTAACTGAGCTTTCTATCGGTGAACAGCAAATGGTTGAAATAGCCAAGGTACTGAGCTTTGAATCCAAAGTCATCATTATGGATGAACCAACGGATGCACTGACTGATACAGAAACTGAATCGCTGTTCAGAGTGATACGTGAATTGAAATTTCAGGGGTGCGGTATTGTTTATATATCCCATCGTCTGAAAGATATTTTTGAAATATGTGATGATGTTACGATACTCCGTGATGGGCAATTTATTGATGAAAAACAGGTAAAAGAATTAAAAGAAGACAACTTAATTGAAATGATGGTTGGTCGAAAACTGGAAGATCAATATCCCCGCTTGAATTTACCTCGTGGTAAGAAACGGCTTGAAGTTGAGGAAATTTCTGGCCCCGGTGTGAGAAATGTCAGTTTTTCCCTTTATAGCGGAGAAATTCTGGGTATATCGGGGCTGATGGGGGCTGGCCGTACGGAGTTAATGAGAATTATTTATGGTGCATTGCCAAAGACACAGGGACAGATCACTTTGGATGGGAATCCCGTTATAACTCGTAATCCTCAGGATGCGTTAGCTTATGGGATTGTTTATATTTCAGAAGATCGAAAACGTGATGGTTTAGTTTTGGGAATGTCAGTTAAAGAGAATATGTCTCTGACTGCCTTACGTTATTTCAGTAATAAATCAGGTAGTTTGAACCATAAAGAAGAGCGGCAGGCAGTTAGTAACTTTATTAAACTGTTTAATATAAAAACACCTTCAATGGAACAGACTATTAATCTGCTTTCTGGCGGTAATCAGCAAAAAGTAGCAATTGCTCGTGGATTAATGACCAGGCCAAAAGTTCTTATCCTAGATGAACCTACTCGAGGTATAGATGTTGGTGCAAAAAAAGAAATTTATCAGCTGATTAATCAGTTCAAAAAAGGAGGTCTGAGTATCATCCTGGTTTCTTCTGAAATGCCGGAAGTGATAGGAATGAGTGATAGAATTTTGGTCATGCATGAAGGACATATCAGCGCAGAATTCTTTGCTGAGCAAGCAACTCAAAAAGCTTTAATGGCGGCAGCGGTTGGTAAACACTACGATGTGGTTCAGGAATAATTCAGTATGAATTCTAATGCATCATTGACACCTAAACGTTGGTTCACTAAAGAATGGTTGCTGGCGCAAAAATCGCTAATTGCATTATTAGTGTTAATAATAGTGGTTTCCTCTCTTAGTCCGAATTTTTTCACTTTAGATAATTTATTTAATATTCTTCAACAGACATCAGTTAACGCCATTATGGCCGTTGGGATGACACTGGTCATTCTGACATCGGGTATTGATCTATCTGTTGGTTCACTGCTCGCGTTGACAGGAGCAGTAGCTGCTTCTCTGGTTGGTATGGATGTTAATGCATTGGTGGCTATAGTCAGTGGCTTAGCTTTAGGTGCTGCGATCGGAGCTGGTACAGGAATAATAATTGCTAAAGGTAAAATACAAGCCTTTATTGCTACTCTGGTCATGATGTTATTACTTCGTGGAATAACTCGTGTCTATACTGATGGCAGCCCGATAAATACAGGATTTAGCGATAACGCGGATCTGTTTAGCTGGTTTGGTATTGGTCGTCCATTGGGTATTCCTACCCCAGTATGGTTGATGTTGATAGTTTTTGTTATTGCTTGGTATATCCTGCACTATACCCGTTTAGGCCGTTATATTTATGCTTTAGGTGGTAATGAATCCGCTACCCGTTTATCTGGTATCAGTGTCGATAAAATCAAGATTATCGTCTATTCCTTATGCGGTTTGCTGACCGCACTAGCAGGTATTATTGAGGTCGCTCGTCTTTCTTCTGCCCAGCCAATGGCAGGGAATGGTTATGAACTGGATGCAATTGCTGCTGTAGTATTGGGAGGAACCCGTCTGTCAGGTGGTAAGGGGTTAATTGTTGGTACTCTAATTGGTGCGTTAATTCTCGGTTTTTTAAATAATGGCTTAAACTTATTAGGTATTTCTTCTAACTACCAGATGATCGTTAAAGCAATTGTAATATTGTTGGCAGTTCTGATTGATAACAAAAGTGGTAAATAACCTTATCCTACAGGAAATAACACAATGAAAATGAAGAAACTGGCGGCAATTTTATCTGCTGTTGCATTAAGTGCGACTATGAGTGCGAATACACTGGCAAAAGATGCTATCGCATTGGTCATTTCTACATTGAATAATCCATTCTTTGTCACTATGAAAGACAGCGCTCAAAAAGAAGCAAATAAGTTGGGCTATAACTTGATTGTCTTGGACTCTCAGGATAATCCTGCGAAAGAATTGGCTAACGTTCAGGATCTGACAGTACGTGGTATTAAATTGATGCTAATTAATCCAACAGACTCTGATGCTGTAGGTAATGCCATTATCATGGCTAACAATGCGGAAATTCCGGTAATTACTCTCGATCGGATGGCGAATAAAGGTAGAGTTGTTAGCCATATTGCTTCTGATAACCGACGGGGAAGTAAAATTGCAGGTGATTTTATTGCTGAAATACTAGGAAATGGGGCACAAGTTATTCAGTTGGAAGGTATTATTGGTACATCGGCTGCCCGAGAACGCGGTGAAGGATTTAATAAAGTAGCGCAAGAGCATAAATTTAATGTTCTGATTAATCAGACTGCTGATTTTGACCGTACCAAGGGTTTGAATGTTATGCAGAATTTACTGACGGCTCATCCAAATGTACAAGCTGTGTTTGCTCAAAATGATGAAATGGCGTTGGGTGCTCTGCGTGCTTTGCAGGCAGCAGGGAAAAGCGATGTATTGGTTGTTGGTTTTGATGGTACTGAAGATGGTATCAAAGCTGTTCAAAGTGGAAAATTAGGAGCAACAATCGCTCAGCGTCCTGATCAGATTGGTATCATTGGCGTTCAGACGGCAGATAAGGTGCTGAAAGGTGAAAAAGTTGATGCCGTCATTCCTGTAGAGTTGGAGTTAATTATTAAAAAATAAGCCTATACCCAATAGATTTCAATTTGCAGCGCGGCGGCAAGTGAACGCATCCCCAGGAGCATAGATAACTATGTGACTGGGGGGTGTGAAAGCAGCAACTTGAAAGATGAAGGGTATATATGACTGTGCCGTTGCTATTCATGGTAGTGGCATGACGGAAAAGGATTAAGAATGGGTACAGCAAAACTTGCAGTGGTTGGCAGCATCAATGCTGACCATATATTAAATCTTGAATCATTCCCTCGTCCGGGTGAAACGGTGATCGGGAAACAATATCAGATTGCTTTTGGTGGTAAAGGTGCTAACCAAGCGGTAGCGGCAGGTCGCAGTGGTGCTGACATTACATTTATTGCTTGTGTAGGCCAGGATGATATTGGTTCCCGTATTTGCCAGCAATTAGCAATGGATAATGTTAACACCTCTAGCATTGAAGCTATTGAAGGAGAAACAACGGGTGTAGCATTGATTCTTGTTAATCAACAAGGTGAAAATGTTATTTGCATTAATGCGGGCGCTAATGCTGCGTTAACACCAGAATATTTTCATCGCTATCAAAATATTATCAAAGAAGCAGATGCATTATTAATACAACTTGAATCACCATTGGAAACTGTACAACTTGCGGCAGAGACAGCTAAACAGAATAATACGAAAGTCATACTAAATCCTGCGCCGGCACAAAAATTATCTGATCAGTTACTCTCACTGGTGGACATTATTACTCCGAATGAAACTGAAGTTGAATATCTGACAGGAATTACAATAAAAGATAATTCTGATGCGGAAAAGGCTGCTAAGGTGTTGCATGGTAAAGGTATTGAAACAGTAATTATCACATTAGGTAGCTGTGGAATATGGTTGAGTGAAAAAGGTCAGAAAGGAAAAATTGTTCCAGGATTTAAAGTTAAAGCTGTAGATACTATTGCAGCAGGAGATACCTTCAATGGTGCATTAGCGACAGCATTATTGGAAGGAAAAGTAATGTTATCGGCTGTAAGATTTGCCCATTCTGCTGCTGCAATAGCAGTAACCCGTCAGGGAGCTCAACCTTCTATTCCATGGCGAAATGAAATTGATACATTTTTAACTGAACAGGACTAACAGTGGCTACAATCAAAGATGTTGCTCGCTTTGCGGGTGTTTCTACATCAACTGTGTCTCATGTTATTAACAATAACCGTTATGTTAGTGATGGTGTAAAAAAGAAAGTTAATGATGCTATTAATCAACTGAATTATGCGCCATCAGCACTTGCTCGAAGTCTCAAAGTCAAGCAAACCAAAACCATTGGTATGTTGGTAACAACCAGTAATAATCCTTTTTATGCTGAAATTGTAAGAGGAGTGGAACGAAGTTGTTATGAACGTGGTTACAGTCTTATTCTGTGTAATACAGAAGGTGATATTAAACGGATGGACCACAGCATGGAAACTCTGTTACAAAAACGGGTAGATGGATTGCTTATCATGTGTGCTGAAAACCAATGCACTTCCTGCGATGTTTTGCGTCGTTATCCTCCTTTACCAATGGTTATGATGGATTGGTCTCCATTTGATATTGTTGGTGATATTATCCAGGATAATTCCTTGTTGGGAGGGGAAATGGCTACCAATCACCTTATTAGCTGTGGTTTTAAAAAAATAGCTTGTATTGCGGGCCCACAAGATAAAACTCCAGCTCGTCATCGATTGGAAGGATATAGAAAGGCAATGGCAAAAGTTGGCTATGCTATTCCTGACGGATATGAAATTTATAGTGATTTTGAGTTTGCTGGTGGTTTTGAATCAATGCAGAAATTATTGCAGCATCCAGAACCACCAGAAGCTGTTTTTGCCGGTAATGATGCAATGGCTGTTGGCGCTTATCAGGCTCTTTACCAAGCTGGACTTTCTGTGCCAAATGACATTTCCATCATTGGGTATGATGATATCGATCTTGCTCCTTATATGATCCCGCCTTTGACAACCATTCATCAGCCGAAAGATGAACTGGGGAAATTAGCTATTGATACTTTGCTTTATCGGATGGGTAACCCGGAAAGTGATCCTAAATTGCTAGTATTAACTCCAACACTAATTGAGCGTAACTCTGTTTTTCGTTCTTAAGTGTTCTTTTCCTTAATTAGATTATCTCCATCTTCCTTATGTAGTAACAGGAAGGTGGAAGAAGAGAGTAAAGTCATTATTCCGACAGTAATAAAAGTGTTATGGAAGTGATCAACTGTTGTTCCATGAGGCATGGAATCATAGAAACGGAGGATAGCAGCGCTTACTGCAACACCGAAACTAATAGATAATTGCTGAGTTACAGCTAATAAACTATTTCCTGAGCTAGCATTATTATTGGTCAGATCAGCCAGAGTGATGGTATTCATTGAAGTAAACTGAATAGATACAGCCATACCTAGTAAAAATAGCGGAATAACTAAAAGAACAACGGGTATTTCTGGTGATTGCAGTGAAAATTGAGAAATTATCAGGCCGATAATGACTGTTATGCTAACCAGAATTTTACGGTAACCAAAGCGGGTCAGTACATTAGTAACAAAAGACTTGGCAATAATGGAACCGATAGCTGTTGGTGCCATCATCATACCGGCAATGACTGCTGGATAACCAAATCCAATTTGTAACATTAAAGGCATCAGGAAAGGAATACATCCAGTTCCTAAGCGTGTAACAATATTACCGATGATGCCGATAGAAAATGTACGGGTACGGAATAAGTTCAGACTGATTAGTGGCTGAGGGTGTTTTCTAGCGTGCATCAAGTAGCCAAATAACATTGTAAAACCAACAATCATAATTGTGAATGGTATATAACTTGGTAATGAACTTTCTCCTAGTAAATCCAAACTGATAGAAACCATTATTAAACTCAGTCCGAAAAGTATGAAACCGGAAAAATCGAACGAACGTTTTGGCATTGTAAAATTAGGCATATGCTTTTTAGCATAAATAATCCCCAATAAACCGATTGGAATATTGATAATAAATATCCAGTGCCAGGTGGCATAAGTTACTAATAATCCACCGAGCATAGGACCGAGAATGGGCCCTACTAATCCCGGCATAGTGACAAAATTCAGCACGGGCAAAAGTTCACTACGTGGGTATGCACGTAATAAGGCAAGACGAGCAACAGGCATCATCATTGCACCACCAATTCCTTGAATTACTCGGGAAACGACCAGAAAAGCTAAATTGCCTGATAAAGCACAGGCAAGGGAGCCTAGAGAAAACAAGGATACAGCAAAAATAAATATTCGGCGGGTACCGAAGCGATCTGCTAACCAGCCACTGACCGGAATTAGCAGGGCAACAGTCAGAGTATAGCTGACAACAGCAGATTGCATCGCTAGGGGGGAGTGTTCGAGGCTTTCAGCAATAGCGGGCAATGCCGTGTTGAGAATTGTTGCATCTAAAGCTTGCATAAAGAAAGCTATTGCGGCAATCCAGGGTAGCCCCGCCATATTACGAGCGGTTTTTACCATTAAATAATCCTGCTTATTTGTCTAACCAGTATTTGATTAGATATTAATCTAACACATTACTATATAATATCATTCTCTATTACCTGATTTTTTCAGCCAAGAGAAATAAGAAAGGTTTTTCTGGGACGCTTTTTTTGTTCTTTGAATTGCGCGATTACCAGCAACAGCTTTTAAATTTGAGAAGAATTACTGTCGATAACATTAGTCTTTGTATAAAAAAACCACCAAAAATATAAGATTTGTTGAAAAAAAACACGAACGAAAGTTTTTTGCAAATAAACACTTGCCAGCGCTGAAGAACGCCCTATAATGCGCCACCACTGACCGACACAACGCTGATAAACGTTGTCAGGCCAGGCAGAGAAAAGCCAATAAGGGCTTGACTCTGCGGGCAAACGGCGTAATATACGCAGCCCGGCTGACCGAGAATATTAATTTTTGATTTGGCCTGCTCTTTAACAATTAATCAGACAATCTGTGTGGGCACTCACAAGACGGTATCACAAAAAATACGTTTTAAAGTCTTGAAGAGTGAACAACAGTTAATTCATTACGAACTAACAGGACGATTCTTTGAGCATCAAACTTTAAATTGAAGAGTTTGATCATGGCTCAGATTGAACGCTGGCGGCAGGCCTAACACATGCAAGTCGAGCGGTAACAGGAAAGTGCTTGCACTTTTGCTGACGAGCGGCGGACGGGTGAGTAATGTCTGGGGATCTGCCCGAGGGCGGGGGATAACCACTGGAAACGGTGGCTAATACCGCATGATGTCGCGAGACCAAAGTGGGGGACCTGAAAGGGCCTCACGCCCTCGGATGAACCCAGATGGGATTAGCTAGTAGGTAGGGTAATGGCCTACCTAGGCGACGATCCCTAGCTGGTCTGAGAGGATGACCAGCCACACTGGGACTGAGACACGGCCCAGACTCCTACGGGAGGCAGCAGTGGGGAATATTGCACAATGGGCGCAAGCCTGATGCAGCCATGCCGCGTGTATGAAGCAGGCCTTCGGGTTGTAAAGTACTTTCAGCGGGGAGGAAGGGTTTGGCCTGAAGAGGGTTAAATTTTGACGTTACCCGCAGAAGAAGCACCGGCTAACTCCGTGCCAGCAGCCGCGGTAATACGGAGGGTGCAAGCGTTAATCGGAATGACTGGGCGTAAAGCGCACGCAGGCGGTCAATTAAGTTAGATGTGAAATCCCCGGGCTCAACCTGGGAATGGCATCTAAGACTGGTTGGCTAGAGTCTCGTAGAGGGGGGTAGAATTCCATGTGTAGCGGTGAAATGCGTAGAGATGTGGAGGAATACCGGTGGCGAAGGCGGCCCCCTGGACGAAGACTGACGCTCAGGTGCGAAAGCGTGGGGAGCAAACAGGATTAGATACCCTGGTAGTCCACGCTGTAAACGATGTCGATTTGGAGGTTGTGGCCTAGAGCTGTGGCTTCCGGAGCTAACGCGTTAAATCGACCGCCTGGGGAGTACGGCCGCAAGGTTAAAACTCAAATGAATTGACGGGGGCCCGCACAAGCGGTGGAGCATGTGGTTTAATTCGATGCAACGCGAAGAACCTTACCTACTCTTGACATCCAGAGAAGACCTCAGAGATGAGGTTGTGCCTTCGGGAGCTCTGAGACAGGTGCTGCATGGCTGTCGTCAGCTCGTGTTGTGAAATGTTGGGTTAAGTCCCGCAACGAGCGCAACCCTTATCCTTTGTTGCCAGCACGTTGAGGTGGGAACTCAAAGGAGACTGCCGGTGATAAACCGGAGGAAGGTGGGGATGACGTCAAGTCATCATGGCCCTGACGAGTAGGGCTACACACGTGCTACAATGGCGGATACAAAGTGAAGCGACCTCGCGAGAGCAAGCGGAACACACAAAGTCTGTCGTAGTCCGGATTGGAGTCTGCAACTCGACTCCATGAAGTCGGAATCGCTAGTAATCGTAGATCAGCATGCTACGGTGAATACGTTCCCGGGCCTTGTACACACCGCCCGTCACACCATGGGAGTGGGTGGCAAAAGAAGTCGGTAGCCTAACCGCGAGGGGGGCGCTGACCACTTTGTGATTCATGACTGGGGTGAAGTCGTAACAAGGTAACCGTAGGGGAACCTGCGGTTGGATCACCTCCTTACCTGAGATGCGTTGAGTGCAGTGCTCACACAGATTGTCTGATGAAAGTAGAGCACGGGTGCGTCTGCGAAGCTGACTATCGGGTCCCCTTCGTCTAGAGGCCTAGGACACCGCCCTTTCACGGCGGTAACAGGGGTTCGAATCCCCTAGGGGACGCCACCTTGCGGGACGACGGGTGAAAGGCGTGGTCGTTGATGTATCTTTAAGCGGATTTTAAGAATCGGTTTAGCGATATAAGCTCTTTAACAATCTGGAACAAGCTGAAAAATTGAAACTGTTGATAATATCACCGAGGTATTATTGACGAGTCTCTCAAGCTGCACAATCCGAGACAGTTTCGGGTTGTGAGGTTAAGCGAATAAGCGTACACGGTGGATGCCTAGGCAGTCAGAGGCGATGAAGGACGTGCTAATCTGCGAAAAGCGTCGGTGAGCTGATATGAAGCGTGATAAGCCGGCGATGTCCGAATGGGGAAACCCAGTGCACTGCGGTGCACTATCATTAACTGAATTCATAGGTTAATGAGGCGAACCGGGGGAACTGAAACATCTCAGTACCCCGAGGAAAAGAAATCAACCGAGATTCCCCCAGTAGCGGCGAGCGAACGGGGAGGAGCCCAGAACCAGCATCAGCCTGCACATCAGAGGAACGGCCTGGAAAGGCCGGCGAGAGAGGGTGATAGCCCCGTACTCGAAGGTGTGTGGGGTGTGAGTTCGATGAGTAAGGCGGGACACGAGAAAGCCTGTCTGAATATGGGGGGACCATCCTCCAAGGCTAAATACTCCTGACTGACCGATAGTGAACCAGTACCGTGAGGGAAAGGCGAAAAGAACCCCGGTGAGGGGAGTGAAAGAGACCCTGAAACCGTGTACGTACAAGCAGTGGGAGCCCCACCACCAAAGCGTTTCGCTTTGTGTGGTGCACAAAATGCGTAACGGCATCACTGATGCGCGGTTGGCGGAGCGGTAGCGACGCCCAACACAACAATCAAGCAGTGGAGCGTTTTGGGGTGGGGTGACTGCGTACCTTTTGTATAATGGGTCAGCGACTTATATTCTGTAGCAAGGTTAACCGGATAGGGGAGCCGCAGGGAAACCGAGTCTTAACTGGGCGAAATGAGTTGCAGGGTATAGACCCGAAACCCGGTGAGCTAGCCATGGGCAGGTTGAAGGTTGGGTAACACTAACTGGAGGACCGAACCGACTAATGTTGAAAAATTAGCGGATGACTTGTGGCTGGGGGTGAAAGGCCAATCAAACCGGGAGATAGCTGGTTCTCCCCGAAAGCTATTTAGGTAGCGCCTCGTGAGTTCATCTTCGGGGGTAGAGCACTGTTTCGGCTAGGGGGCCATCCCGGCTTACCAACCCGATGCAAACTGCGAATACCGAAGAATGGTATCACGGGAGACACACGGCGGGTGCTAACGTCCGTCGTGAAGAGGGAAACAACCCAGACCGCCAGCTAAGGTCCCGAAGTCATGGTTAAGTGGGAAACGATGTGGGAAGGCCCAGACAGCCAGGATGTTGGCTTAGAAGCAGCCATCATTGAAAGAAAGCGTAATAGCTCACTGGTCGAGTCGGCCTGCGCGGAAGATGTAACGGGGCTAAACCATGCACCGAAGCTGCGGCAGCGACACGTAAGTGTCGCTGGGTAGGGGAGCGTTCTGTAAGCCGTGGAAGGTGGCGCCGTGAGGCCTGCTGGAGGTATCAGAAGTGCGAATGCTGACATAAGTAACGATAAAGCGGGTGAAAAACCCGCTCGCCGGAAGACCAAGGGTTCCTGTCCAACGTTAATCGGGGCAGGGTGAGTCGACCCCTAAGGTGAGGCTGAAAAGCGTAGCTGATGGGAAACAGGTTAATATTCCTGTACTGAATGTGACTGCGAAGGGGGGACGGAGAAGGCTAGGCCATCCGGGCGACGGTTGTCCCGGTTTAAGCGGGTAGGTGGGAGGAGCAGGCAAATCCGCTCTTCTGTGAACACTGAGGCGTGATGACGAGCCGCTACGGCGGTGAAGTGGTTGATGCCCGGCTTCCAGGAAAAGCCTCTAAGCATCAGGTCATATTGAATCGTACCCCAAACCGACACAGGTGGTCAGGTAGAGAATACTCAGGCGCTTGAGAGAACTCGGGTGAAGGAACTAGGCAAAATGGTGCCGTAACTTCGGGAGAAGGCACGCTGGCATTAGGTGAAGGAGTTGACCTCTGGAGCTGAAGCCAGTCGCAGAGACCAGCTGGCTGCAACTGTTTATTAAAAACACAGCACTGTGCAAACACGAAAGTGGACGTATACGGTGTGACGCCTGCCCGGTGCTGGAAGGTTAATTGATGGGGTTAGCCGCAAGGCGACGCTCTTGATCGAAGCCCCAGTAAACGGCGGCCGTAACTATAACGGTCCTAAGGTAGCGAAATTCCTTGTCGGGTAAGTTCCGACCTGCACGAATGGCGTAATGATGGCCAGGCTGTCTCCACCCGAGACTCAGTGAAATTGAACTCGCTGTGAAGATGCAGTGTTCCCGCGGCAAGACGGAAAGACCCCGTGAACCTTTACTATAGCTTGACACTGAACATGGAGCCTTGATGTGTAGGATAGGTGGGAGGCTAGGAAGTGTGGACGCCAGTCTGCATGGAGCCGACCTTGAAATACCACCCTTGAATGTTCGATGTTCTCACTTGGGCCCGTGAACCGGGCTGAGGACAGTGTCTGGTGGGTAGTTTGACTGGGGCGGTCTCCTCCCAAAGAGTAACGGAGGAGCACGAAGGTTGGCTAATCACGGTCGGACATCGTGAGGTTAGTGCAAAGGCATAAGCTGGCTTGACTGCGAGAGTGACGGCTCGAGCAGGTACGAAAGTAGGTCTTAGTGATCCGGTGGTTCTGAATGGAAGGGCCATCGCTCAACGGATAAAAGGTACTCCGGGGATAACAGGCTGATACCGCCCAAGAGTTCATATCGACGGCGGTGTTTGGCACCTCGATGTCGGCTCATCACATCCTGGGGCTGAAGTGGGTCCCAAGGGTATGGCTGTTCGCCATTTAAAGTGGTACGCGAGCTGGGTTTAGAACGTCGTGAGACAGTTCGGTCCCTATCTGCCGTGGGCGTAGGAAGATTGAAAGGGGCTGCTCCTAGTACGAGAGGACCGGAGTGGACGCACCGCTGGTGTACGGGTTGTCATGCCAATGGCATAGCCCGGTAGCTAAGTGCGGGAGAGATAACCGCTGAAAGCATCTAAGCGGGAAACTTGCCTTGAGATGAGTCTTCCCTTGACTTGAGTCACGGAAGGAACGTTTAAGACGAAGACGTGGATAGGCTGGGTGTGTAAGTGCAGCGATGCATTGAGCTGACCAGTACTAATGAACCGAGCGGCTTAACCTTACAACGCCGAAGGTGTTTTGGTGTCAGAAGACAGTGGACAGCTGTCAGAAGAGAGATGAATTTCAGCTTGTTCAGAGATTGGTTCCGGTGGTTGCGGCAGAGAGCGTCGCAACGGCGGGAATGAAACAGAATATGCCTGGCGGCGATAGCGCGGTGGTCCCACCTGACCCCATGCCGAACTCAGCAGTGAAACGCCGTAGCGCCGATGGTAGTGTGGGGCTTCCCCATGCGAGAGTAGGACACTGCCAGGCTTGAAATACAGTAGAAACCCTCAGCGAAAGCTGGGGGTTTTTTGCGTTTACGGGGCGGCGCCCTGCGACTCAGTTATCATGGCTAAGGTACTTGGATATTAAAAACTAAATCATTTGCCTGAAGTTTTTATATCTTTCTCGTCAGGGAGTTTGCTGTATTCCATCAGATTTTTATTACCATCGATCACCATTAGCTCTTTCAGTGATTTGAAGCAATTGCTTAATGGTGAACGACAGTGTTCTGGAGATTTATGATGAATGCCTAGCCAGTCACTAATAAGGTAATAATTATCTGTAGTTGAGAAAGGGGTATTTATCACGCCAGTATGGCGATATTGAGAATTAATGCTATCGTCGTACCAGATAAGCAGAGGAATATTGTAAGAATCTTTGCGTGGGTTACTGACACCATGATGATAACGAATGTCACCATCTTTATCTAATCGTTGTAGTCCATGATCTGAAAAATAGAGAATAGATGCTTTATTCCCTTTGAGTTTATCAATTATTTTGTCTATTAGCAGATCTGTATAAGCTATTGAGCTATCATAGCAATTATCATCTTTATTCGATGAGAAAGATATTAGTTTATTCTCTGGAAATCGGTTACAGGATGGTTCATGACTGCCATAGATATGCATGATAATAAATTTCTTACCTTTCTGTTTTAGAGCATCATCTAAATAGGGTAGTAACTCTTCATCATATCCAATATATTTATTCCATTTTTGGCTTTCAGCCATATTAGCAATAACTGTGATTAGGCTATTGCTTTTACCCGATCTTCCTTGATTGCTTATCCAGGTTGTATTAAACCCCGCATCTTTAGCTAATGATATAATATTGTCAGCATAATGAGCCTTATCTCTTAATTGATATAAGGTAATATTAGAGAGTGAGATAGGTACGGATAATATAGTAACTGATGCTGGAGAAATGGCTTGATTGAATATTAGCATATTTTTCTGCATGGCATCTAATGTTGGTGTTGTAGCTTTATCATAGCCATACAGAGACATATGGTCTCTTCTTGCCGATTCTCCTATTAGTAATATGTAAGTATCAATATTTTTGTCTTCTTGTATATAATTAAATTTCACATTAACAGATGCAATTTTCCTGATTTGTTGATTTTCGTATATTGCTCTCACTATTGCTGATGAGTTATTAAATGGTGTTACCATTAGGAAATATTCTGTCAGAATAATATTATCTGAAAGTTTTTTTTCTGAGATATAATAATCAATCGGAACTAATAGACAGGTAAAAAATAAAGCCCATACACTGAATTTGAGTAATCGATAATTTGTATTCTTTGACAGCCACCGGATAGACAAAAAATAGGTTAACAGCATGAAAATAAAGAATAATACATAGTGTTTGTTGTAAGACAACATACCTACAGCTTCATTGCTGTTTGTATTTATAAAAGTATTGGCAATGGTTGAAGAGAAATTTATTTGGTATTCATTAGAAAAGAAAAATGATGTTGATATATTAAGCGACCATAATAAAGAAGTGATAAAAACCAAAGGTTTAAGGTAATTAAAACGATAGAGAAATGCGCTAGTGCCTGCTAAAAAGAAGTTTAGTAATACAATCCTCAGTTTGTATTCATGAGCTATATCACCGATAAAGATTATTGGCAGTAAGGTTAAAAGCGAAATAATAAGAATAGATAACTTATTTTGCATATAGGTTAATAATTCTAAGTAATAAATTGAAAAAGTTAATCATTAACCCGAGAGTAAGACAAGGGTTTAACTTGTGAGATAGTTCTGAACTTAGATTGGTTTTCTAAAAAAATACCTCTCCCGAAAGAGAGGTGGGTATAAAATCGTATTAGTGCGCTTTTCCTTGGGCGATGCCAAACCCTGTTTGTGATCGAATAAACTGAGCTCTAAATTTTCCTCTTTCCTGTATACCTTGTAATGAATTATCTGTGATGGAAAATAACCATGAACCAATGAAAGCGACAATCATTGAGAATAATGCTGGGTATTCATAAGGATAGATTGGTTTTTCATGGCCGAGAATACTGACCCAAATTGTTGGACCGAGAATCATTAAAACTACCGCTGTGATTAACCCAAGCCAACCGCCAACTAATGCACCGCGGGTTGTAAGTTTACGCCAGTACATAGACAAAAGAATGATTGGGAAGTTACAACTTGCAGCAATAGAGAATGCTAGCCCAACCATGAAGGCTATGTTCTGATTCTCAAATAAAATACCTAATCCGATTGCAACAAGCCCAAGTATCACAACAGTAATTTTTGATACTTTCAATTCATCTCGTTCATTCGCTTTACCGTGTTTAATTACATTTGCGTACAAATCATGTGATACTGCTGATGCGCCAGCCAATGTCAGACCAGCTACAACGGCCAGAATAGTGGCAAAGGCTACTGCGGAGATAAAGCCAAGGAACAGGTTACCTCCAACAGCACTAGCAAGGTGGACGGCTGCCATGTTAGTACCACCGATAAGAGCGCCTGTAGCCTCTTTGAATAAAGGGTTTGGGCTGACAAGTAAAATAGCGCCAAAGCCAATGATAAATGTCAGAATGTAAAAATAGCCGATGAAACCAGTAGCATAGAAAACACTTTTCCGTGCTTCTTTGGCATCATTTACAGTGAAGAAGCGCATAATGATATGAGGTAAGCCGGCGGTACCAAACATCAACGCAAGGCCCAAAGAGAGTGCAGAGATCGGATCGGAAACCAATCCTCCCGGACTCATGATAGCTTCTCCCTTTGAATGAACGGCAACAGCTTCTTTAAACAGAGTGTTGAAATTGAAGTTCACAGCTTTCATGACCATAAAAGCCATAAATGTAGCGCCTGCCAGCAATAGAATAGCTTTGATGATTTGCACCCAAGTCGTTGCTAACATTCCGCCAAACAGAACATAAAGCACCATTAGGATGCCAACCAATACGACCGCAATATGGTAATCCAGACCAAAAAGTAATTCGATAAGCTTACCAGCTCCAACCATCTGAGCGATAAGATAGAGGGCAACAACAACTAATGAGCCGATGGCAGATAATGTACGGATTGGACGTTGCTGTAATCGGTAAGAAGCAACATCTGCGAAAGTATAACGCCCAAGGTTTCTTAATCGTTCGGCAATCAGAAATAGAATAATAGGCCAGCCAATCAAGAAGCCAATAGAGTAAATCAATCCATCATAACCAGATATATAGACCAGAGCAGAAATTCCAAGAAATGAGGCTGCGGACATGAAATCACCTGCAATCGCCATTCCGTTTTGGAAGCCAGTAATACGCCCGCCTGCTGTGTAGTAATCGGTACGGGAGCGTGTCCTTTTTGAAGCCCAGTAAGTAATGTAGAGTGTGAAGCCAACGAACAGGACAAACATAATAATGGCCTGAATGTTGACCGGTTGCCTTTCTACGCTTCCGGAGATTGCGTCGGCCCAAGTGAGATTAGAAAATAGCAGTATTACTGTTAGTAGAGATTTTTTCATTTTTTTACCTCGATGAGAATTTGTGAGGTAAGGGAATCAAACTCACTATTAGCTCTGATTACATATAGACCAGTTAGGATGAATGAAATAACAATTAAGCCAATGCCAACGGGTATCCCACGGGTAATATGGGAGCCAGCATAAAGAGGAGTGCCTAGCCACTCGGGTGTAAATGCGATGGTGAAAATAAAACTGACATACAAAACTAACGTGATTATTGATAGCAACCATGCAAAACGACCTCGCTTTTTAACTAATTCTTTGAAACGAGGGTTATTCTCGATCCCTTGGTAAATGACGTCATTCATCAGAATGTATCCTCTTATATTTATTATATTAATCGGTTATAGCCGCCTTGCGGCGGCATAGTCTGTCACGAGATATTCATTGTTTGTTTTTCTTCCAATAGTTTTTCTACTACTCCTGGATCTGCCAATGTGGAGGTATCTCCTAAATTACTAATATCGCCGGAAGCAATTTTACGCAGGATACGGCGCATAATTTTTCCTGAGCGGGTTTTTGGTAAGGAGTCTGTCCAGTGCAGGATATCTGGTGTAGCGATCGGGCCGATTTCTTTACGTACCCAATTACGGACTTCGGTATATAACTGGGGAGATGGTTCCTCGCCGTGAATTAACGTGACATAGGCATAAATTGCTTGTCCCTTGATGTTATGTGGAACACCTACAACAGCGGCTTCTGCAATTTTGGGATGGGAAACCAAAGCAGATTCAATTTCAGCGGTACCTAAACGATGACCAGAGATATTTAACACATCGTCAACACGGCCAGTTATCCAATAATAGCCGTCTTCATCACGACGTGCTCCGTCACCACTAAAGTACATCCCTTTAAAGGCGGAGAAATAGGTTTGTTCGAAGCGATCATGATCGCCAAACAATGAGCGCGCTTGTCCTGGCCAGGAGTCAGTAATAACCAGATTTCCTTCACAAGCACCTTCTAATAGCTCGCCAAGATTATCAACCAATGCTGGTTGAACACCGAAGAAAGGTAAAGTTGCGGAACCTGCTTTTAGCTCGGTTGCCCCAGGTAGCGGCGTTATCATGAAACCACCGGTTTCTGTCTGCCACCAGGTATCAACAATCGGACATTGCTTATTACCAATCTTCTGGTAATACCATTCCCATGCTTCCGGGTTAATAGGTTCACCAACTGATCCCATGATACGTAGGGAAGTCCGTTTTGTTCCTTCGATGGCTTTGTCCCCTTCAGCCATCAGAGCACGAATCGCTGTTGGTGCTGTGTACAGGATATTAACCTGATGTTTGTCAATAACCTGGCTTAAACGATTAGCAGCAGGATAGTTTGGTACACCTTCAAACATCAGAGTAATAGCGCCACAGGAAAGTGGTCCGTAGAGAAGATAACTATGCCCGGTAACCCAACCCACGTCAGCTGTACACCAGTAGATTTCGCCCGGATGATAATCGAATACATATTTAAAGGTCAGGGATGCATATACAAGGTATCCCCCGGTAGTGTGCAGTACGCCTTTAGGTTTACCGGTAGAGCCGGAGGTATAGAGAATAAACAGCGGGTCTTCTGCATTCATTTCTTCAACGGGACAGTCAGCACTAACGCCTGCTGTTAATTCATGCCACCAAAGGTCACGGCCAGAGTGCCAGTTATTAATATTTCCAGTGCGTTTGAAAACAATCACATTGGAAACACTGACAACGGCTGTGTTACTTAATGCATCATCGACATTCTTTTTCAGGGGAATGGTACGTCCTGCTCTCAAGCCTTCATCAGCGGTGATGACCAATTTGGTATTTGAATCAATAATACGTCCAGATACTGCATCAGGAGAAAAACCTGCGAAAATAACAGAGTGGATAGCACCAATGCGGGCACATGCCAACATAGCAACCGCAGCTTCTGGTACCATCGGCATATAAATAGCAACCACATCACCTTTTTTAATACCGAGATTTTTCAGTACATTAGCAAACTGGCATACGTCATGATGCAGTTCTCGATAGGTTACAGTTTTGGATTCTGTTGGATCATCACCTTCCCAAATAATAGCGGTTTGATCACCACGCTCTTTTAAATGACGATCAAGACAATTTGCACTGAGATTTAGCGTTCCATCTTCGAACCAGCGGATATTGATATGTCCGGGGTCAAAAGAGGTATTCTTTACTTTAGTGTAAGGTTTAATCCAGTCAACAATTTTACCTTTATCACCCCAAAATTTTTCGGGATCTTGCAGCGATAATTGGTAATTCTGTTGATATTGTTGTTTATTCATCAAGGTGTGTTCTGCAATGATTGCAGGAATGGGATATTTCATTATTTGGGTCATACTATATTCTCCTTACGAATGTTAATATTATGTCAAAACAAGGTTAACTAAAGTGTAAGGAGAATTTTTGTTTTTTTTTTGCGCGGAAGATCACGCAATAAAAAGAATATTTTTCATGATGTTGTCATTTGTGTGGTTGGCTTATTTAGGTTTAATCGCTAACCAAAAATAGTAATTTAAAATCCTAATCCAAGAATAATGTTAAATATAGATAAATTGGCTAATAACTTACTGAAACACAGTTGTATGATAAAACCATAGTGAGAATATGGTATTGATAATCATTTCCAATAATATTTAATTAACTATAATGATCATGTTGTTCACAGAGATGTGGACTTGGAATCATTCTTATATGACTGGAGTACATGATATGAGCTATTCATTACCTTCTCTTCCTTATTCTTATGACGCTCTGGAACCTCATTTTGATAAGCAGACGATGGAAATCCACCATACCAAGCACCATCAGACTTACATTAATAATACCAATAGTGCTTTGGAGGCTTGCCCTGAGCTGGCAAAACTTGATATTGATGATTTGATCCAGCAATTAGATAAGATACCGGCGGATAAACGTACTTTTGTACGCAACAATGCTGGTGGTCATTCTAATCACAGTCTGTTTTGGAAGGGACTGAAATTAAAAACAACGCTGAAAGGCCCATTGAAAGAAGCTATTGAACGTGATTTCGGTAGCGTTGATGTTTTTAAAGAAAAATTTGAGCAGGCAGCAGCTACCCGTTTTGGTTCTGGTTGGGCGTGGCTGGTGCTGAAAGATGATGGTAAACTGGCGATTGTCTCTACTGCTAATCAGGACAGCCCATTAATGGGTGAAGCTATTTCTGGTGCATCTGGCTATCCGATTATTGGTTTGGATGTTTGGGAACATGCCTATTACCTGCAGTATCAAAACCGTCGTCCTGACTACATTAAAGCGTTCTGGCATGTCGTTAACTGGGATGAAGCTGCAGAACGTTATCAGGCAAAAGTAAAATAATTTTCTAACTCATTTTCTTTTTTCTGCTATGCCGGCTGATATTACTGCCGGCATTTTTATTGATTGGGTATTGGTTTATGATGATGCCGGGCTGATTTCAATTAAGGAAAGTGAATTATGCATTATCCGCAGGTATATACAGGCAAAATTGAAATATCAGAAAAACTGTCTGCCAGTGCGATTAACAAACGGATGGTTGATGGCCGCCTGCATCTGACTGCTCTTGGGTTAGAAGGTGATGAACAGGCTGAAACCCGTTTCCACGGAGGCCCTGATAGGGCGCTTTGCCATTATCCTCGTGAACACTATGATTTTTGGATACGTCAATTTCCAGAGCAGGAAGATTTTTTTATTGCGCCGGCATTTGGTGAAAATATTTCTACAACTGGGCTGACTGAAGAAAATGTTTGTATAGGTGATATTTTCAGTTGGGGAGAGACAATGATTCAGGTAACTCAGCCTCGTTCACCTTGTTATAAGCTTAATTCTCATTCCGGTATCAGCAATTTTTCTGCCATTATGCAGGAGAGTGGACGTTGTGGTTGGCTTTATAGGGTCATTGCTTCGGGAAATATCAGTCCAGATGAGCCTCTTGTTCTTGTTTCCCGTAATAGTGATGTTTTAGTTAAAGAAGCGATAGCTATTGCTTTTAATATGCCATTTGATGAAGAACAGTATCGGCGTTTAATGAGTGCTGCTGCGTTATCTGCCAGTTGGAGCCTTACTATGCAAAAGCGGGTAATGCTTGGAAAGATTGAGGATTTTAATCGTAGGTTGTTTGGGAAATAATAAAATGTGCATGTGGTAAACATGCACATTTTAAGTTGCTGACTTTTAGTGTTTAGACTACTACTGCCAGGTTTTCATCAATGAAAAAATTTGTACTGGCAGTTTACATGGGGTATTAAGTGTCTTTTCATCACATTTTTTTACTAACAAATGGTTTTTACTGTTTTTAACCCTGTGATTTAGCACTTTTTATTAATGCGATAAATCCCGACTTATTCAGGCTATATCATGTGGATTATCGTTTTTCACTCATCTGAAAGTAAAGGGTTATGGAAACTTTTACTCATTTAAATACCTTATCTGAAAGTGATAAAACAGCAGTTAAGAAAAGCTGTTTTTTATATTGCGGTGAGGTTTTAAAATCTGGAAAAAAGAGGTAGCATATTATGAAAAAACAGGTGATAACTTTAATCAATACTGACATTAGAAGAGAAAACGTCAGGAAAAACGGGTTTTCGACGACAGTGTTAATCTAATAATAATGGCATGAGATTATATTAAAACATTTAACAAGATTAATCGTATTAGACAAGTTACTCAAGAAAATATTTTACATTTTTGTATAATTACAAAAAGCTTACAAAAAATCAGAGATAATCGTTTTAAAGAACGGATAAGCCTTTAGATCAACCAGATTATCAGAAAAAAGAATGAAAACATTTAGCAATATTAAAAACTATTGAATAAATAGGCTTTGATTTTAAACCTAAAATAAATCAAATATAGGAAAAACGAGAAAACCTAAATATCAGTTTAATGAAAATGAGAAAATTAAATACATGTCAGGAAACGGAAAAAACTATTAGGTTTAAAAATTGCTCGTAGAAAGCAGCCGATTACCGGCTGATTATTCAAACGTCGTCTTATTTCACTTTCTTAAACAGTTTCGGTGTGTTGCTCGAAAAATCAATCCAGGGGTTAGTGCCAAGCAATTCTGAGTGGGATACGCTGGGCTCATCGTAGCGCATTACAAAGGTTTCTGGACCATGTGCATACGCTATAATTAAACCTTGTTCCGCATCTAGGAAACCTTCGTGTATACCCAGACCGGGATAACTGAGGCGCACAGCCGAATCGTCCAGGCCAACGTGATCAATAGTCAGGCGTACAGTCACTCCATCGGGCAATACGAAGAACCAAGTTAATGGTCCACCGGAAACTACGGTCATCACCTCATCGATACCGGCACCATTGTCCGAAGAGTTCAGGAAACGCTTTCACCATCGTTGATGAGAAGAGACATCTTGTTTTTAAATGGGTTTATCGGCAGTTTGAAATGTGCACGTGGTAAACGTGCACATTTTATTTCTAAATTAAGGATGGGCTATAAAACCAACAGCTTCGTACACTTTATCTAGCGTAATTTGGGCACGGGCTTTTGCCTTGGCTGCACCTTCTGCCATGATTTTATTCAACAGGGCTTCATCATTACGAAAATGATGGAAACGCTCTTGTAATTCAGTCAACATACCGGAAACTGCATCAGCGACAGCACTTTTTAAATGACCATACATTTGGCCTTCAAATTCAGCTTCCAGTTCAGGAATGGTTTTGCCAGTAACGCCAACTAGGATATCCAATAGGTTAGAAACACCCGGTTTTTGTTCTAAATCGTAACGAACGCGAGGGGGTTCTTCCGAATCTGTAACTGCACGTTTGATCTTTTTAGCTGCTGACTTTGGATCTTCCAACAGAGCGATAATGTTATTACGGTTATCATCTGACTTGGACATTTTCTTTTCTGGGTCTTGCAGAGCCATAACACGAGCGCCACCTGTTGGGATAAATGGCTCTGGTACAGTGAAGATATCGCCATAGATAGCGTTAAATCGCTGAGCGATATCACGACTCAGTTCGAGATGTTGTTTTTGATCGATACCGACTGGAACTTGGTTTGTTTGGTATACCAAGATATCCGCAGCCATCAGCACTGGGTAGTCAAACAGGCCAGCGTTGATGTTTTCGGCATGACGGGCTGATTTGTCTTTGAACTGAGTCATGCGACTGAGTTCACCGAAATAGGTATAACAGTTTAGCACCCAGCTTAACTGAGCATGTTGTGGTACATGGGACTGAACAAAAATGGTGCTTTTCTTCGGATCGATACCACAAGCCAGGTAGAGTGCCAGTGTATCTAGAGTGCGTTTTTTCAGTGCTGTTGGGTCTTGACGGACAGTAATTGCATGCTGGTCTACGATGCAATAGATACAGTCATAATCATCCTGCATTTTAACCCACTGACGTAACGCCCCCATATAGTTACCGATGGTTAATTCACCGGAAGGTTGTGCGCCGCTGAATACAATAGGTTTTTGGGAGTTTGGTTTTTCAGATACAGTGGGTTTATTCATTTTATTATGCTTCCTGAAGTTTTAAAGATGGGAGTCCAATTGTGGGTAGCAGATCCGAGAAATTTGTTAATATGCAGTCGGGATTGCTTAATGCAATAGATTCACCGTAGTTATATCCATAGGTTAAACCCACACAAGGGCAACCTGCTGCTTGCGCCGCTAAAATATCATTACGAGAATCACCGACAAAGAGTAATTCTTCCTTACGCAGCCCGAATGTTCCCATTGTTAGATAAATAGGTGCTGGATGTGGTTTTTTCTCTTTAACATCATCACCACCTAATACCAATGAAAAGTATTCACTGATGCCCAAGGAAGCCAGCAGAGGAGCAATAAAAGGTGTGGGTTTATTGGTGATAATACCCATTGGCAAGTTGTGTTTTGCCAATTCTTTCAATGTGGTTTTAACTTCCGGGAACAGCTGACTACCTGTTGTGACAGTTGTTTCATAGAACTGGTCAAATAGCTTACGGGTTTCTGTATGCAGTTGTACGGTTAAGTCGACTTTAGCCCACGTCAATGCGCGTTCAACCATAATGTCAGCGCCGTTACCTACCCAGGCTGCAACTCGTTCTTTTCCTGCAGTAGGGAAACCTTTGGCCAACAGTGCTTGATCTAGTGCATCAGCTAGACCACCGGCGCTGTCTACTAATGTACCATCTAGATCAAAGGCGACAGCACGGATGCCTTTTAATACCTTATTTGCCATGAGATACCTTTGACAATTCACTACGCATATTATCAATGACTGTTTTGTAATCTGACTGACTAAAAATGGCAGAACCCGCAACGAACATGTCTGCACCAGCCTCAGCAGCTTGTGCAATGTTGCTAGTTTTAATACCACCGTCTACTTCAAGACGAATATCATAGCCGCTTTTATCGATGATTTTACGAACTTGGCGCAACTTATCCAGTGTCCTTGGAATGAAAGATTGGCCACCAAAACCAGGATTTACTGACATCAAAAGAATGACGTCCAATTTATCCAGGACATAATCAAGATAACTTAATGGCGTTGCGGGATTGAATACTAAACCAGCTTTACAACCATATTCTTTGATAAGTTGTAGGCTGCGATCGATATGTTCACTGGCTTCTGGATGGAAGGTAATGTAAGTCGCCCCCGCTTTGGCAAAATCAGGGATAATGCGGTCAACCGGTTTAACCATCAGATGGACATCGATCGGTGCAGTGATGCCATAATTTCGCAGAGCTTGACAGACCATAGGTCCGAACGTCAGGTTAGGAACATAATGGTTGTCCATGACATCAAAGTGAACAACGTCAGCACCTGCCGCTAGCACCTCAGCGGTATCTGCACCCAATCGCGCAAAATCCGCAGATAAAATGGATGGGGCAATCAGAAAATCTTTCATTATCTTCTCCAAATCGTTTCTATCACCCCTTAATGGCGAGGCAAAAGGGGGGTGGATAACAGTCAGCGATATAATGCCAACAGTTCGTCTACTTTACTGCGAGCAAGGATATTCCTGCTAATAGTGCGACGTGCTTTGACAATATGAAGTGAAGCCTGATAGTACCATTTTCGTGTCATTGGCGTATCGTGATTGGATATCAAAACAGGAATTGCACGTTCTGATGATAACTTAAATGCAATATGTGCCAGATTTTCCTGATCGGTAATGTTAAAACTGTTGGTGTGGTACGCCGTAAAGTTTGCGGTTGCTGATAAAGGAGCATAAGGCGGGTCGCAATAGATAACTGAGCCTTTATGTGCTTTGTCCAACGTGTATTGATAGTGCTCACAAATAAAAGTCGCATTTTGCGCTTTTTCAGCGAACCAATATAATTCTTCTTCGGGAAAATAGGGTTTTTTATAGCGGCCAAAAGGTACGTTAAATTTACCATGAGAATTATAACGGCAGAGGCCGTTGTAACAATGGCGATTGAGGTAAAGGAATAACACGCTGCGGTGGAACGGGTCGGTACTTTGGTTAAATTGTTCCCGTAACTGATAAAAATGCTCGGCTGAGTTGTATTCTTGGGTAAACAGAGGGCGGGTATGAGCTATAAACTCATTCGCCCTGAATTTTACTGTGTTGTATAGGTTAATAAGGTCACTGTTGATATCAGCGAGGATGTAAGAATCGTAGTCTGTGTTCAGAAAGACAGAACCTGCGCCAACAAATGGCTCTATCAGACAACTACCGGCTGGCAAATGACGTTTGATATCATCTACCAACGGGTATTTTCCACCGGCCCATTTCAAGAAAGCGCGTTTTTTTTTCATGCTGTCAATTAATTACTCAATCATTCCAGAGCCGCAGATTGTACTCTGTTTGGGACAGCATATCAGCGCCTAATAAATATTGTTTTATTTTCTTAGGTCCTGTTGCACTTGCTGCATCGTTCTGACCCAAGGTTTTTTCGCCTGAATTTCGTCTGGCAGGGATGAAACAGCCCGTTTAGCTTCAGAAACAGAACGGTAATTGCCGTGAATTAAGACAAACCAAGTTTTCCCATTGCGTTTGGTTTCGTAAACTTTGTAGTGGGTGAGGTTATGCTTCTTAGCGAAAGAAGTCAGTGTATCTGAACGACTGGCACTGCTTAATTGCAAAGTGTAGTGATTTGGTGGGGTTTTCAGCAGATTATTGCCAGTGTTGGCCACATTATTTTTACTATTAGTAGTATGATTTGTTGATGGTTTTGATTTAGTTGATTCCTCTGGTTTCAGTGGACGGATATTTTCCGATTTTTGCTGTACCGGGGGAGGTGGCGTTATTGTTTGTGGTTGCTGGGTTTTGTTCAGGTTCTGCACCGCATGATTTATATTGCTTTGTTGCTGAGTCAAAACGTCAGGAATATTGCCGGATAATTCAATTTGTTGATTTTCGCCACTGTTAACTTGGGGCGGTTGTGGGTGCATTGGGGTACCACTGACAGGAGGAACATGAATTTCCTGTGGTCTGTTCATTGCGTCTGTGGTGGTATTTTCTGATGTTACAGATTGACCGTTATCATCCTTTTTGGCTGATGAGCTTGATAAATCAATATTTCTTTCTGCAACATTTGGCGATTGCTGTTTTTCATGTTCAGTTGGCGCTTTTAAAGCAGAACTGATGGCAATAATCAGTAGTAGGAGCACCAAAATTCCAACACCAATCATCATTTGTTGGCGTGAGATTGCAAACTTGGGTTTGTTTAATTGCTGACGTGATCGTGAAGGGCGGCGATCTGAGGTGTCTGGTCTAAACTCGTTATCTGCCCTTTGCGCGTTTTCCGATTTGAATTCGTCCATATGCCCTCCAAACAGAGCTAATACTGCCAATTGCAATTAAAGTCGGTCCGGTAGGTTGACCCAACTAGAATGAATGAAAATTTGTGACAAAGCAGTTATTTTATGACACATCCACCGGATGTATGCAAAAAAACATTTAATTTATTGATAATCACACACTCTCAGAGGGTAAACACTGACGAACAGCTTCAAGAACGCAATCATACCCAATATCTGCGCGTAGACTAGCTTTGCCAATTGCAATTGGAAGAATCAGATGTAATTTCCCTGCTATGACTTTTTTATCTCGCATCATATGCGGAAGATAGGTTTCTGGTGACATGTTCTGTGGTCCGTGTACAGGTAGATTTGCTCTTTTCAGCAATCGGATAATACGTTGAGTATCCTGCTCAGAGAAATCTCCTGCGAGCTGGGCTGTTCTTGTCGCCATAACTATTCCGGCAGCGACAGCTTCTCCGTGTAGCCAGACGCCATATCCCATTTCTGTTTCAATTGCGTGACCAAATGTATGACCAAGATTCAGCAGAGCACGCAGGCCGCTTAATTCTTTTTCATCTGCTGCGACAACTTCTGCTTTCAATTCGCAACAACGACGGATGCAGTAAGCCATTGCTTTGTTGTCGAGGGCTAGCAGTTTATCCATATTATCTTCAAGCCAGCTAAAAAACTCACTGTCAAGAATGATACCGTACTTAATTACCTCAGCCAGGCCAGAAGAGAGTTCGCGGGCTGGAAGCGTTTGCAGGCAATTGAGATCAACCATCACAGAAACTGGCTGATAGAATGCGCCTATCATATTTTTGCCAAGAGGATGGTTTACTGCGGTTTTTCCTCCAACAGAAGAATCAACCTGAGCAAGAAGGGTGGTAGGAATCTGAATAAAACGGACACCACGTTGATAACAGGCAGCGGCAAAACCAGTTAAATCACCGATTACGCCGCCACCGAGAGCGATAAGCGTTGTATCTCGACCGTGGTTATTTTCTAACAGAGCCGAGAATACATCGTCTAATATGGAAAGAGATTTGTACTGTTCACCATCAGGCAGAATAATTTCATCTACCCGAACCCCGGCTTGCTGCAAAGTGGCTTTTACTTTTGCCAAATACAGCGGAGCCAGTGTTTGATTTGTTACCAGCATAACTTGCTGGCCTGCTTTTAGTGGTGCAAAAGCAGAAGGATCATCGAACAATCCTTTTGCAATGGTAATGGGGTAGCTACGCTCCCCTAAAGTAACAATGATCTTTTCCATAGCAGCCTTAGCCTTAATTATTTATCGCTGTATAGACTTGCCTGAATCAATTTTTTTCCAATAACTCGATGATTTGGTTAGCAACAACTTTTGCACTTTGCTCATCGGTACGGATAGTGACATCAGCAATTTCCTCATACAGAGGATTACGTTCGTCCGCTAAATTTTCTAAAACTTCACGTGCTGGGGCATCAACTTGAAGTAAAGGACGTTTTTTATCGCGTTGGGTACGTGCTAACTGTTTTTCAATGGTGGTTTCCAAGTAGACTACGACACCACGGGCAGACAGACGATTTCGGGTTTCTCTGGATTTTACAGAGCCTCCACCAGTCGCCAGTACAATGCCTTGTTTTTCAGTGAGTTCGTTAATCACTTTTTCTTCGCGTTCGCGGAAGCCTTCTTCGCCTTCCACATCGAATACCCAGCCCACGTCAGCTCCGGTACGTCGCTCAATTTCTTGATCGGAGTCATAAAACTCCATATTGAGTTGCTGAGCTAACTGACGACCAATAGTGCTTTTGCCGGCACCCATAGGCCCAACCAGAAAGATATTACGTTTCTCTGCCATGTTTTTGGTATTACTAAGACTATTCGTTAATGATAACCCGCCCCGCTAATCAAATCAGCAGCGGGACCTAAACTGAAACCTCATGAGCGGTAATGTGAGATCAGATGAGAAAATTATCTCAGTTCATCAGCCAGTTTTGCAACTATATAAATCAACGATGAGCTTCCTGTAACAGAAGCCCTGGTTTTATTGGCTTATTTATTGTGATGTTAACCCGACCACTCAATTAGCTAACTCTTGTATGCTAAATCGGACTCAGCGTCAAATCTATAAACAGGGTTAGCTGAAAAAATCTGCGCATGATCATACTGAATAGTTGGGGTTTTTATTTTTAATTCATTGATATAAATACTTTATTATTTTTTGTGGTTAAATATCCATCAGTTGAGGTGTAATAAATATTATCAGCTCCCGACGGCTGTGTTTATGACCTTTTTGATCAAATAGTGAACCGAGTAGAGGGATGTCTGATAGATAGGGTATTTTCTGAGTTTTCTCACCTTTTTTTTGTTGAAAAATTCCACCGAGAATGAGTGTTTCACCATTTTTTACAGTAACTTGAGTCATTATTTCCTGTTTGTCGATGGTCAGATTTTCACCTCCTCCCTGACTTATTGAGATCCCCGGCATATTTTGACTAATTTTTAGAGAGAGCCTGATTTTGTCTTTTCTGAGTATATGGGGTGTGACTTCCATTCCCAGTACAGCTTCTTTAAATTGCACGGTACTTTTCTCTTTTTCCTGACTAACATAGGGGATGTCCGAGCCTTGCTTAATGCTGGCTAGTTGTTGATGTGAAGCTGTCAATCTTGGGCTAGCGATGATATCCAGTAGGTTTTCTTGTTCCAGGGCGCTAAGTTCCAGTTCCAGTAAACTGGTATGGATACGGGCAATATTAAGTGCGAATCGGTGCATATTGTCGTTGGCTGCTTGGTTGATATTGAGGCGATTTATACCTGTTGATGTATTAAGCTGTTCTCCTATCGGTATTCCCCAATAAATTCCCAGTTCATGTAATGCTTCTCTGCTGCTAGTCACAATGTGCGCAGTAATCTGCACTTGCTGCTGTGGAGTATCTATTTCTTTCAGCCAGCTTTTTATCTGGGCGATTGCGATAGGAGTATCTTTTAAAATTAGGCTGTTAGTTTCAGGATCAAAATCAGCTTTACCCTCTTTAGTCATTAACGCAGGTGTATTTTGCCTGAGATTAAGGGCAATTCTTTCTGCATCTGCATATTGTAATGTTGTTGCAATGTGCTGAATCTCAGTGTCATAGACTGATTGATCAATTAGCTCAGTTGGTTGTTCTTCTGGCTCTATTATCGGGGGAGTAAAAGGATTTCTTATTTCTGCAACACAAATAACGGGCAGAAAAATGATAAATAGAATGAATTTTTTAGTCATAAAGTTCCTCATATGAGGTTTCTGACAAGGTCATTTTGACATTTAGAAACTCGCCTGACGGTGAAACAGAAAACTGTTTAATTAGCAGCGGTGGATGTAACGTTTGTAATGCACTAAGGAAATCCAACATTTGTTCGTAGTTTAAATAAATCATTATTTGCCAGAGAGTTTTTTCTCCTTCTTTCTTACGTTGCCACTCAAGAATTTGCCCACCGGAATTTATCAATGGTTGTTGCAGTTGTTTTACTGCGGAAATTTTCACGGTATTTTGTGATGGCTTACTCAGTTCGTTTTCTATTTGGTGTATGTGTTGTTGTATATTTTCCAATAAAGGTAACTGATTTAGTCGGTCATTAGTTGATTTTGTATTAATTTCTTGGGCGACTATTTCTTGTGTCAGGTTAATTTCCTGTTCAGTGCTCTCTTGCCAGAAGAAAAGATAAAATAGGAGTAGAAATGGGATAATGCTCGCTTGCTGCCAAACAAAGAGCAGCCAAGCTGGCTTGGCAAACCACCATAAATAATCACTTTTTATCATCGGGTATCTCCGTCTGCCAATTAGCGTCGATAATAGACTGCCTGATTTGTTGCTCGGTTGTGGTCATTTTTTTTAGTTGAATTTCAGAAAGTTGTTCGTTGTTTTCAAGATTATCTAGCAGTGATGTCATACTGGAATAATCCAAACTATTAGCCACGAGTTTCAATTGACCAGCATGGTCATCGAAAGCTGTCAGCCAACTTCCTTCCGGAAGTAAATCCGGTAGTTGATTAAATAATTTTAAATGCTGCTGATTCTGTCTCAGCCGTGTTTGTTGTTGCTTTAATTTATAGGTCAGCTTGTTGTAAAGATTAAACGCCTCTTCTGTTTGAGTTATCTGTTGTTGCAAATGTAATTGCTGCCGGTTGAGTTGTTGCAGTTGCCTTTGATACCGGTTAATTGTTTCCTGTTGTTTGAAAGAGATCCAAATAAGTACTATTAGCCACAATATCAATTGCAGTAAGAGAAGAATAATCCACCAGCGATAGCGTTGTTTCAGCCGAGTTTGTCGCCAAGGCAAAAAGTTAACCTGATACATCATTTATCATCCGGTCTGAGTGCTAAACCACCTGCTATCACATACTCCATTAGTTGAATTGGAAGCGGGGGATGATAGTGACGGAATGCTGCCAGCATGTCCCAAGAGCAGGTTCCCTCTGGTAGAGCTTCGTGTTGGAAGCTGCTGTAATAAATCTTTTCTTCAATGATAGATAAGGCAGGTAATTGGCTAATAATCTGTTGAGGAGAAACAGCAGTATTTGCGGATACCAGATCATAGGCAAAAGGCGCATTGGCAGGAGATACCCATAACCAACCGGATTGTTGCCTATGTAACAACCAACTATTAATTGGAACGCCAGAATATTGTGCCATATAGCGTAGAGCACAAGGCGCAATGTCAATGGCATCTGGAAATATGCCTGCTTGTGCAAGACATTGTAGCCAGAGGTCTAGATCTTTCTGGCGAGCCGCGCTGATATAGGCATTTTGCTCAATAATACGATAATCCAATGTCAGTTCACGGGTATTAAAGGGAAATTGTTTTTCGGCACTGGCATTGATGAACCAACCTTGTTCTGGTTCTTTAAGGCTAATATCTGAAGGTAAAATCAAATTCCGCTGCAACGTTTGTTGCACAGGTAAAGCGAGTCTGAAACTGATTTTTTTAGGTAATTTCTGCCGCCATTGATTTAAAATGTCGCGTAATATTTCTGGTCGTTGTAAACGACCTTCTGGCATAACCACATCAGGTAAAAGATATTGCCAGCAATGGCGAAGCTGCCAACCATCACGGCGTTTTATAGCTGCGACGGCACGAACGATGCCATTTTGGATGTCCAATCCGACATACCACTTTGGTGAGTACATATGGCGATCTCCATATCAGTAATTTTAATAAAAGACCGTATTCAAGGTGTTGTGTAACCTTTATACTACGCGCCAATCGTTTATAAACCACCCAACTAACGTGGCATGGGAAATTTCAGGTGAAGTTCGTAAAGTATTTTTTAATCTTTGTCGTGTGTTGCATTTTTCTGGGAACGGTCTCGATTTTTGGCATGTACAAATATATCGAGCCTCAGTTACCTGATGTGGCGACATTAAAAGATGTGCGATTACAGACACCAATGCAGGTGTTCAGTGCGGATGGGGAGCTTATTGCTCAGTATGGTGAAAAGCGCCGTATGCCTCTTACGCTGTCCGAAATTCCACCGATTATGGTGAAAGCATTCATTGCAACGGAGGACAGTCGTTTCTATGAACACCACGGTGTTGACCCTGTAGGGATTATCCGGGCAGCATCTGTAGCCGTGAGTTCAGGGCGTGCTTCACAAGGGGCAAGTACTATTACTCAGCAATTGGCGAGAAATTTCTTTCTCAGCCCTGAAAAAACGTTGACGCGTAAAATCAAGGAAGTTTTTCTTGCTATCAGGATTGAGCAGTTACTGAATAAAGATGAGATTCTCGAACTTTATCTCAATAAAATTTACCTTGGTTACCGGGCTTATGGTGTCGGAGCGGCGGCCCAAGTTTATTTTGGTAAGAGCGTCAATGAGTTGACACTGAGCGAAATAGCCATGATTGCCGGTTTACCAAAGGCTCCTTCTACTTTTAACCCACTTTATTCTTATGGTCGGGCAATTAACCGTCGGAATGTGGTTTTGAGTCGTATGCTCGATCAGGGTTACATTACTCAGCAGCAATATAATCAAGCCAGAAATGAAAAGCTGGTGGCTAATTACCATGCTCCTCAAATTGCTTTTTCTGCTCCATATTTATCTGAGATGGTACGTCAGGAGATGATTGAGCGCTATGGTGAGAATGCTTATACCGACGGTTATAAAGTTTATACCACCATTACCCGTAAACTTCAGTTAGCAGCCGTAGAGGCGGCTCGTAATAACACCATTGATTATGATGTACGTCATGGCTACCGCGGGGCGCAGGAGGTCTTGTGGAAAGTAGGTGAATCCGGCTGGTCTCAGGAGCAGATCCTTAAGAAACTGAAAACACTGCCAAATTATGACCCGTTAATGCCGGCAGTGGTGACCAGAGTAAGTACTGATCGGGCAACAGTAATGTTGGCTGATGGCAGCAATGTAGAATTGCCAATGGCAGGTGTTCGCTGGGCCAGAAAGTTCAGATCTGATAATGCACAGGGTGCAGTTCCTCGTAGTGTGAATGAGGTGGTTCAGGCGGGTGAACAAGTTTGGGTGCGAAAAGTAAAAGATATCTGGTGGTTGGCACAAATACCGGAAGTTAATGTTGCTCTAGTTTCTATTGATCCTAATGATGGTGCTGTGAAGGCACTAGTGGGTGGGTTTGACTTCAATTTGAGTAAATTTAACCGAGTTACTCAATCATTACGTCAAATTGGCTCTAATATTAAACCGTTTCTTTATGCGGCAGCGATGGATAAGGGGTTGACACTGGCTTCTTTGCTCAATGACCTGCCAATTAGCCGCTGGGATGCGGGAGCGGGTACTGATTGGCGTCCGAAAAACTCACCGCCAACTTATGCTGGGCCAATCCGTTTGCGTCAAGGGTTAGGGCAATCGAAGAATGTCGTGATGGTTCGCGCAATGCGTGCAATGGGGGTGGATTATGCCGCGGACTACTTACAACGATTTGGCTTCCCAGGGAAAAATATTGTTCGTACAGAATCTTTGGCTTTGGGGGCTCCATCGTTTACACCAATGCAGGTGGTACGTGGATATTCGGTCATGTCAAATGGCGGTTATCTGGTTGATCCTTACTTCATTACTAAGATTGAAAATGAAGATGGAGATATTCTGTTTGAAGCCAGACCTAAGGTTGCATGTTCGCAATGTGATATTCCGGTGATTTATGGTGATACTGCACGTTCAATCGAACTTTCTGAAAACTCGATTGAAAATGTAGCTCAATCTCATGTTAGCCAACAGGAGATATTGCCGTTACCTGAATTAGAAAAAGTACCGGTAATGGATGGTAATGAAAATGAGCAAAAGTATGCTCCTCATGTTATCAGTACTCCTCTGGCATTTTTGATCCATGATGCCCTGAATTCGAATATTTTTGGTGAGCCAGGTTGGACTGGTACGGGTTGGCGCGCCTCGCGTGATCTGAAACGTCGTGATATTGGTGGCAAAACTGGTACAACTAACAGTTCAAAAGATGCTTGGTTCTCTGGTTATGGACCGGATATTGTGACAACCGTCTGGATTGGTTTTGATGACCACCGTAGAAGTCTTGGTCGTACTGCCGCTGGTGGCGGTGAGGCGGGTGCGAAGAGTGCACAGCCAATTTGGGATGACTTTATGAAAGTGGCACTGGAGGGGGTTGCTGAAAAAGAAATAGCGCCTCCTCCGGGTATTGTTTCTGTCGTGATAGATCGTAGGACAGGGAAACTTGCTGGCGGAGGTGGGGATACTCGCAGTGAATACTTCATTGATGGAACTCAGCCTACAGAAAGTGCAATACAGGAAGTTGGTACAACCTTGATTGAAGATGGTGAAAGCCAAGAATTGTTCTGATAAATAAAATAGGCACGACAGGGAAGAGCTGTTGTGCCTGTTTGTTAACTTTAGCGATGCTGTAAGTATTTTTGTGCCAAAAACAGGGCACTGACATTTCGTGCTTCGTTGAAGTCAGCGTGATCTAGTAATGACATCATATCTGCTATTGGCCAGCGTATTTGTAGCAATGGTTCTGGTTCATCTCCTTTCAGACTTTCTGGATAGAGATTTTCGGCAATAACAATGTTCATTTTGTTAGAAAAATAGGAAGGTGCCATGGTGAGTTTGGCTAATTGTTCTATCTTCCTGGCACCAAAACCGACTTCTTCTTTCAATTCACGGTTGGCTGCCTCAAGGATACTTTCGCCAGGGTCGATAGCACCTTTAGGAAAACTTAATTCGTATTGTTCAATACCTACTGCATACTCTCGGATGAGTAACAACTCATCACCAAGGATTGGGATTATCAGAACAGCTTCCCGGTTGGCTGGCCGCATCCGCTCATAAACACGTTTTACGCCGTTACTGAATTCGAGATCTACTGATTGAATGTGGAATAAACGTGAATGGGCAATATTCTCTATGTTCAAGATTTTAGGGTTTTTCGGGTCATTCATAATTGCCCCTGACGGTATTAATATTGATTGAGTTGAGTATCTATGCATCATTACGTCATGAATTATTTCGTTAACCTTAGATTTCATGGCGAAATTGGGGACACTCCATAGCTTGACTAAATATGGCCGATTATTTTAATAAATGATAGTGATTATCGCTGGTCATTGCTGTTACTGTTATCTTTAATCCTCATAGGAAATAGAGTTATATTATAAGTAGTTCGAAGTGATATTATATAACTTATTGTAAAATATGTTAAAAATTGGAATGGCCTGATTCAGAGCTTAATGTGTGGTTGTTATTCTGCAAGCAGCAATATTGTCATGGATGTGGGAGGGAAGAATGAGCGTAACGGTCATTATATTGGCTATCTTGATCATTAGCCTGATTATAATGGCTTCCTTTCTGATTTTCAGATGGAAGTTGCATGATAATGTCCGTTACTTGCCTTCTGTTGCTGAGCCAACTTGCCGTAAACTTAATGCTGATGAATATCAGGCCATTGAATGTTATTTGAATCGTGTATTACCGCCAGTAACAGATCGTGTCAATAAAACAACTTGGCCAGCCTTGGTAGGCGAAAATGACACGATTTATACTATCTGTAATGCCATTACCCGGTTTGCTGTTGCTACAGATGAACCACATAGCTGGCGTTATTATATTGATATGGCAGAAGTTCATTTGCCATTTTTCTTTGAGCCCTTTATTAAACAGAGAAACATTATTGATGTCGTTCATACTGCGACAATACCGCTTGTCATTTCGATTAATGGCCATTTCTTAAAAGACTTTCAGCGGGATTTCCCTTCAGCTCTGGTAGTTTCAGATGCATCTCATCAGCAGGCATCGATCCAGAAAAATGGCGATACCAGTGTAAAATTCCAAGGTATTCGCAAAGAGACACCGGAAGAATACCGGTTGAATCACTCATCGGGTATTTGGGAGGGGGGATTTCTGTGTCTCGGATTTTTGATTTGGTTCCTTGCATTACTTTCACCGGCATTACTTTTGCCATGGCTGATGTTGATTGCAGGCAGTTTAATAGCTGTTAGCTTCTGGTCGTTATTCTGCCCACTCTCGGTACGCAGACGCCAGGATATTCATTGTTTTACTGGTATGCCAAGACGGTGGGGATTGTTTGGAGAATTTGAACAAGGACAAATGAGTAATATTTCTCTGGGTGGGATTGATTTGATTTATCCAACTCATTGGCAGCCCTATATTATTCATAATCTTGATCAACAAACCAATATTGATATTTACACTAATGGTCAGGTCGTCAGACAAGGGCATTATCTTTCTCTGCATGATGAAGAGAAGAATTATCCCTATCACCGTTATGGGAAAAATCTAATGATGATTGGTAGCAGTTTGCTTATTATGTTGCTGCTCTACCTTTATCAGCCAATTAGTGTACCAATGAAGCTCAGCTTTGTCTGGTTGCATGGTAGTAACACAAAGGTTGTCACTGATGCTAATGCGATAGACAGAATGGAGTTGCGGGTTGGGGATGTCTTGAAAGCAAAAGGAATTGGCATGTGTTATATGCCGCCGGATAATATGAATGGCAAGGGAGACGTTCGTTTTTCTCCGTTCGATTGCTCAGGAATATATTGGAATAGTACTAACCCACTACCAATGCCGGAATCAGAAATTATAGAAAATGCAGCTAAACTAATTGCAACTGTTAATAAGCAACTGCGTCTACAAGAAAACAATGATGCCGTTAATCCAGATCTGACTCCGAAAATGTCCAAATCTGGAATGATTTTGTTGGATAATTTTTCCGATATTATATTGAAAACGAAGAATTTATGTGGAAAAGAAGCAGACTGCTTTCGATTGAAGAATGCTTTGGTTAACCTTGGCAGTGCTAATGATTGGGAAGCTTTGTTAAAAGATGCAAAAAGTGGCAAGTTTGATGATATCAATGTCTTATTGCGTCCGGCAGGGGCTGAAGCCTTGGGGAAGTTAGTTGATGCGACCACATCGTCCTTTATCTATCGGGAAATAGACAAAGCAGCAATACTGCTTAATAGTCCTTCTCCAGGAGGGGTTCTGCTGATCAGTGATGAAGGCAAGCAGTTGGTTGAATATATGATGCCGCTGAGCATCTCTTATGATCATAGTGCGTTGGAACAGTGGCACGATTTACAGCGGTTATCAGATATGTTGTTGCAAACCCCCTTTGAGACAACGGGGATTATCACGGAATTATCTGAGGACGCTAATGGAACCCACCGTATTGTGTTGCATAGCATGCTGGATTCCATGACACTTGCTCGTTGTATCGGTACCACTCTTTTACTCTTGGTCCTTTTTGCTACGTTGATCATTAATCTTGTATTAGTTGTTAAGAAAAATCGGCAAAACAAACAACGTTTCAGCAAAATTAAGCAGTATTACGATAACTGTTTCAATATGACTTTCTCTCCTACATGTTGGCGATAATCGGCGATGGTGTGCTACGCTCTGCTTTTTACCAGCGCTGATATTAGGAGAAAATAATGAAGGATAATTCAGACTCCAATCAAGCTGTCCGTCTGGATAAGTGGCTATGGGCTGCCCGTTTTTATAAAACGCGGGCGGTTGCGCGGGAAATGATAGATGGTGGTAAAGTTCACTATAATGGTCAAAGAAGTAAACCGAGTAAATTGGTTGAACTGAGGGCTGAGATTAAATTACGTCAGGGTAATGATGAGCGTACAGTTGAAGTTCTTGCGTTAAGCAGTCACCGGCGCAGTGCGCCAGAAGCTCAGCAACTTTACCGAGAAACTGAAGCAAGTATTGCTAATCGGGAAAAAATGGCAATAGCCCGTAAAATGAATGCATTAACTATGCCTCATCCTGATCGCCGACCGGATAAAAAAGAAAGGCGCACGTTGATTAAATTTAAAAACACCAAATTGAGTGAGCCGGAATAGCCTGCTCATAAAGATGAGAGATATTTATGTCTAAACAAGACCAATTACACCGCTTTTTATTTGAGAATTATTCTGTGCGTGGTGAGCTGGTTTTAGCCAGTGAGACTTACCAGCATATTTTGGAAAATCATGGTTACCCGCAGCCAGTACAACAATTATTGGGAGAATTGTTAGTTGCAACCAGCTTATTAACGGCGACACTGAAATTTGATGGAGATATTACTGTTCAAATTCAGGGAGATGGTCCGGTAAAATTGGCGGTGATTAATGGTAATCACCAACAACAGATGCGCGGTGTTGCTCGTATTGACGGATTAATTGCTGAAAACAGCAGTCTGAAGCAGATGGTTGGGACGGGTTATATGGTGATTACCATTACCCCAACTCATGGTGAACGTTACCAAGGTGTGGTTGCTTTGGAAGGTGAAACTCTGGCGGATTGTCTGGATGATTATTTCAGACAGTCTGAACAGTTACCAACTCGTTTGTTTATCCGTACCGGTAGTCAAGATGGAAATATCGCTGCTGCTGGTATGCTATTACAGGTTCTGCCGACGGCAGAACAGAATAGTGAGGAGGCATTTGATCATCTGGTGCAACTTACTGCCACCATTAAAGGTGAAGAACTCTTCTCACTGGAAGTTAAAGAGATTTTGCGTCGTCTTTATCATGAAGAAGATGTGACATTGTATGAACCACAAGGGGTTGAATTCCGTTGTACTTGCTCTCGTCAACGGTGTGCTGACACGTTAGTGACACTTTCTGATGAAGATGTTAATCATATTTTGCAGAAAGATGGCAACATTAATATGGGGTGTGAGTACTGTGGTGCGCATTATATTTTTGATGCTAATGATATCGCTGAAATTAAGTCAGAAAAAAAGAGTCGGTTACATTAATTTGCTAAATAAGACTTTTTACCTTTTAGTTAGGGCGCGGATTCGCGCCTTTTTACTAATGTACATAATACTCAAAGGATTATTACGGGCTTTTTATCCTAAATAAAACCTAAAAAAATGATAGGTTTTCAATTTTTTGATAGCAATCGCTGTTAATTAATCATAATTATCTATCATTGCTCACAGAAAAAGTGTGACTACCCAGGAGCAATGACATGAGTGTTAAAGGTATTACCCCGCAGGAACTCGCGGACTACGGAATCCATGATATTAGAGAAATTGTTTATAACCCAAGCTATGAGCTGTTATTTTCAGAAGAAACCAAACCTTCACTCGAAGGTTACGAGTGTGGCACTCTGACCAACCTGGGGGCTGTGGCTGTCGATACGGGGATCTTCACTGGCCGTTCTCCTAAAGATAAGTATATTGTTCGTGATGATGTAACTTGTGACACCGTATGGTGGGCTGACCAGGGAAAAGGCAAGAATGATAACAAGCCTCTACAGCAGGAAACATGGACGCATCTGAAAGGTCTGGTAACTAAACAGCTTTCAGGCAAACGTTTGTTTATTGTCGATGCTTTCTGTGGTGCGAATGCAGATACACGCCTAAAAGTCCGCTTTATTACCGAAGTTGCTTGGCAGGCTCACTTCGTTAAAAACATGTTTATCCGGCCGTCAGATGAAGAACTGGCTGGATTCAAACCTGACTTTATTGTGATGAATGGTGCAAAATGTACTAATCCGCAATGGAAAGAGCAGGGTTTGAACTCAGAGAACTTTGTTGCATTTAACCTGACAGAACGCATGCAACTGATCGGGGGTACCTGGTACGGTGGCGAAATGAAGAAAGGGATGTTCTCTATGATGAACTACCTGTTGCCATTAAAAGGGATTGCTTCAATGCACTGTTCTGCCAACGTTGGTGAGAAAGGGGATGTTGCTATTTTCTTCGGCTTGTCTGGTACAGGTAAAACCACGCTTTCTACCGATCCAAAGCGTAAGCTGATTGGTGATGATGAACATGGTTGGGATGATGATGGTGTATTCAACTTTGAAGGTGGTTGTTACGCGAAAACGATTAATCTGTCTAAAGAAGCAGAACCTGATATCTACAATGCAATTAAACGTGATGCATTGCTGGAAAATGTTACTGTACTGGCAGATGGAATAGTTGATTTCAATGATGGTTCAAAAACTGAAAACACGCGTGTTTCTTATCCTATCTACCATATTGAAAACATTGTTAAACCAGTTTCTAAAGCGGGACATGCTACTAAGGTAATCTTCCTGACGGCAGACGCATTTGGTGTGTTACCTCCGGTATCTCGACTGACACCAGAGCAGACCCAATATCACTTCTTATCTGGCTTCACTGCAAAACTAGCCGGTACAGAACGTGGTGTGACAGAACCAACACCAACATTTTCTGCATGTTTCGGTGCTGCGTTCCTGACGCTGCATCCAACTCAGTACGCTGAGGTATTGGTAAAACGTATGCAAGCCGCAGGGGCCAAAGCTTATTTGGTTAATACGGGTTGGAATGGTACGGGTAAGCGAATCTCTATTAAAGATACTCGTGGAATCATTGATGCCATTTTGAGCGGTGATATTGAGGAAGCCGATACGATCGAATTACCCATTTTCGAACTGGCTGTTCCGACTGCATTGCCTGGTGTTGATACCCATATTCTTGATCCACGTAATACTTATGCAGATAAATCTCAATGGGAAGAGAAGGCGAAAGATTTAGCAAATCGTTTTGTTGATAACTTTGATAAATACACGGATACCCCGGCAGGGGAAGCTTTGGTAAAAGCAGGCCCTAAACTGTAGTTGTCAATTTTGTAAACCTCATCCGTATGGGTGAGGTTTATGTGGAATTTATCTTTGGGGAAGGTCAAACAGCAGTATTTCACTGTCATCATTGGCACTGAGCTGAAGGTTAGTTGCATTCTGGATAGCCAGACCATCGCTGGTGGTTGCTTTTACACCATTAACAATGACGTTGCCACGTACCACTTGTATCCAGATATGACGGTCTTTCTTTGTAACATATTCGGAAGTTTCATTGTTTTTAAGTGTCCAGCGCCACAAGGTCATATCTTGGAATATCTTCATTGAGCCATCTCGGGCATCAGGAGAAAGTATCAACTGACGGCCTTGTACATCCTCAAAACGGTGTTGTTCATAGCGTGGTGTTAAGCCTGTTTTATCTGGAATAATCCAGATCTGATATATACCCGTCATCTTTCAAGTTGCCTGCACTCACTCACCCCGGTCACATAGTTATCTATGCTCCCGGGGATTCGCTCCCTTGCCGTCGCGATGCATCTTGAAATCCATAGGGTATAGATGCAATTGGCTATCACTGTCTGGGTTGTATTCTGAATGACGAATACCTGTACCGGCACTCATAATTTGGAATTCACCAGCGGATATCTGCTCTTTATTTCCCATGCTGTCCTGATGTTCAATTGTACCGGAAAGAACATAGGTCAGTATTTCCATATCTTTATGAGGATGGGGATCAAAACCCTGACCAGCTTTGATGAAATCTTCATTAATCACTCTCAGCGCTGAGAAACGCATAAAATTGGCGTCGTAGTAGTTGGCAAATGAGAAGGTATGCCAGCTATCTAACCATCCATGATTTGCATGACCGCGATCTGATGCTTTGCGTAAATGGATCATATTCAGTTCTCCTCAATATTTTTTTACAGTCTAGTTGAGAAGAGAGAGCATAAAAGCTTAAAAACCTAACATTATTATTCAAATATTCTGAATGAATAATGATCGAACTTGTCCAATAAAAAAAAGCCAGCACCCGGCTGGCTAAAGTAAACACTGGAAGCAATGTGAGCAATGTCGTGCTTTCATATGTACCCTGAAGGTGGTTCATCTGAAAGCGATACGAATGATAATAATTATCACTATCGATTGTAAAGCGTTTTTTCTGGTCAAATATGGAATAATTATGGAGTTATTTTCTAACTTTTTGATAAAATTAGTGTTTTTTAGGATTTCATTTGATAATTTATTGAACGAGAATCATTTCATCTAGCTGATTCACTAAATAGAATTCTAATTACCTGCAATTGTTTAGCGGGAATCTTCGTAAATACTCGTCTTTTCCCTGTAGCCAATGTTTATCTTAGGTTGAAAAGTGTGTAGGGAAAATGCATAAGGTTAATCCAGCGCTGGAATCTGATAGCCATTTCCTTATATATTCTTATTTACGTCTTTCAACGTCATGAAAGATATCCTTTCAGGTAATCATATGTGGCATTTTTTTGCGTGGATGGTGTTAACAGCTTTGACTGCTTGGGGAATGATTAATCATTCATTGGATCAAAATTATCAACAGCAAACGGTTTCATTTAATATCCTTTATCGAGAGTTGAGCGAAAAGCTGGCACAGCATGATGCTATTGTTTCGCTTATGGATGCTAATATCGGATTAAAGCAGTTACAGGAAAATTTTCCGCAAATTATCGGATTACAAGAGATTCCAGTGCATGTATTAATTTTCCCTATGATCAGTGAAGCGGAAGAGGGAAGATATTGGCTTAATAGTACACGCAATAGTATCCGATTATTGATTGATCTTAATATTCTGATGAAAAATTTATCATTATTGTCACAATTTCGATCGGTACAATTAGATTGGAATAATCGCCCATTGATTAGATGGGGGCTGGAGGAAGGGCCGTATTTTTGGCATTGGGAGAAAAAGCTGACTAGTCGTTTTCAGCCTTTTGTGCTCAAAGCGAGTAATGATCAACAATGGTCGCAACTGCCATGGGGTTATATTACTTGTCTCAGTTTTTTATGGGCAGTGATTATCTGTTTTATCTTTTTAATTCAGAAAAATAGAAGATTGAGAAAGGTTTCTGATTTACGAGCACATTTCTTTGAGTTCACTCGCCTGAATACGATAGATGAAGTGGCAACAGGTATCGTTCATGAGTTAAACCAGCCTTTAACTGCGATTATGAGCTATAACCAAAGTGCGTTGAGACTAATCAAAAAGCAGCAATATGATAAAGTTATTTCAGTATTGGATTCATCAATTTTGCAAACTCAACGCATCGCAAATTTATTAACGCAATATCACGAGAAACTGACGACTGGCAGTACTATTTTACAGCCTGTTAATATCCTATCGATATTAATTCGGGTTGAAACGTTACTCGAAAATGAAATTAAAACGGGGAAAATAAAAGTCATAAAACATGTTTGCGATGATTTGCCAATGATATTTTCTGATCCATTATGGATTGAACAGATATTTCACAATCTAATAAGCAATGCAATTCAGGCACAGCAAGAAAAAAATCAGGCTGAGCATAAAAATTGGATCTGTATTGATATCACCTATGCTGATGAAATGATAAAAATTGTGATAACAGATGGCGGTCCTGGATTAAGCAATGAAGCCTTAAAGAACGTATTTATTCCATTCTTTACAACACGCCAGCAGGGTATGGGATTGGGAATGACTTTAACGGAGACATTAGTTCAGAAACTTGGTGGGGATATTAGCGCTGAAAATTGTGAGACAGGCGGTGCTCGTTTTATTATTTTATTACCAGCTAAGAAAGGTAAGGAGGAATAATGGCGGAAATGATTTATCTTATTGATGATGATGAAGCGATCCGTGATTCATTATCTATTTTATTGGAAACTATGAATTGGTCAGTAGTTTCATTTCCTGGTGCTCAAGAATTTCTTGATGTAATTAATAAGAAAAATATCTCAGAGCTTCAGGGATGTATCTTATTGGACATTCGTATGCCGGGAAAACCTGGATTGACATTGCAGGATGATCTTCTGAAACTCAACAATACGTTGCCAGTCATTATCATGACAGGGCATGGCAATATTGATATTTGTCGCCGTGCTTTTAAAAATGGTGCTTTTGAATTCTTAACCAAGCCTATTGATGCAGATTTATTGATTGAAACAGTTTCAAATGCATTATCATTTCATCAAAAAATATTTAAGCAGCATCAGGTATACGAACAATTGAAAGTCAAATTCAGCCAATTATCTGATCGTGAAAGTGAAGTGATGAAAATTATTTTGGAAGGCAAAACCAGTAAGCAAATTGCCCAACAATTGGCATTATCACCACGTACAATCGAAGTTCATCGTGCCAATATATTTCATAAATTAGATATACATTCTTTACCACAATTAGTAAAAGAGTATGAATTACTTAAATCATTATCATTTTGTGATTAAGTATTTCTACCAAGTTTGATAAGTAATCGACCTAATAGATGCAGTCTATAAATCTCATTAAGTTAGTAGAGGATAATTTACCAACTTAATGAGGTTTACTATGAAACATTCTCTTTTCTATACTATCCTGGCAGCAGGTTTATTCGCTCAATCCGCTTTTGCCTCATCACTAATTACTGAACGTAATATTACCCTTGAGTTAGCGAATAAATTAGCTTCTGAGGCAATTCAATCTTGTAAATCGAGTAATTATAACGTGACGGTTGCTGTTGTTGATAAAAGTGGGGTCTTGAAAGCCGTTCAGCGTATGGATAAAGCTGGATTGCATACTGTTGAGGCGAGCAAAATGAAAGCTTATACCGCATTATCTACCCAGAGAACGTCAGAAGATGTAATGAAAACCGCACAATCAAATCTTGGTGCTCAGTATTTAGGGGATATTCCCGGTTTTCTACTGTTAGCTGGTGGTGTTCCGGTTAAATCTGGTGATGAGGTGATTGGTGCTATTGGTATTGGTGGTGCACCAAGTGGCTCTTTAGATCAACAGTGTGCTCTTGATGCAATTCAAAAGGTTTCATCGGAATTGTAATAAAAATATTGTCATGTAATTAATATAATGGATATAAAGCCGGGTTTAATATATCCCGTAATTATATATTTTTGCATGGTTAATAATTGAAAAGTCATATCTAATGAGTTTTATTTTTAATTGGTTTTTTTATAATGATTAATTAATATCATTGTGTTTATGTGATTATTAAATAGATTTAATTTAAATATGTTCGATGTATATAACATCGAACATATTTATTTCAATGATTAATATAAACTTCATGGTGTTATCCAAAAAAATAAAATCTCTCTTGTGTTATATTTAAAGTCCTTATCAAAATAATGTGGTTTGTTTCATATCTAAACTATTTCTTTAACATCTAAAAGTGCTCCGTTAACTGACAAATCCGAAATAACAAAGAAATATTTTATTGCGGAGTGTCACCTATTGGAAAATAACTATGAGCCATAAAGATGGCTTCACTGCTTGGTAGCAAAGTAGCAATCTGGAAGATGAGAAATCAAAATCATTTGAGGATCTATTAACATGTTAAACAAAACACAGTTGGAGAGTTATGGATGACTGAAGGCATAGGTGATTTGAGAAATACCAAACTAAATCTATTTGATATGGAAGAAAACTTAGCTGGTTGGGCGCGACGTTATGACGATGCATCTATACCCTTCATCCTTCAAGTTGCTGCTTTGTTGGCTGCTTTCACTCACCCCAGTCACATAGTTATCTATGCTCCTGGGGATTCGTTCACTTGCCGTCGCGCTGCAACTCGAAATCTATTGGGTATATACGGGTGATTACGCAGACCAGAGATCTAGATATTTTGTCTGACACAACCAAATCACATAAATTTATCTTTAATGTGGAAGGAAAACTGGCTATCGGGAGTATCAGTAAAAAGGTTAATCCTAAGATGCTTTCTCACCCGGTCTTAGCGAAAGAGGCGGGAGGGAGTCGCGTCATTAGTGCTGGTTATATGTATCGATATAGGGACGCGGTGTATTTAGTGAATCATTCTGGTCATTATAGGCCATCTGTAGGGCGTTTATTGCCAGTTTCAGGATTCATAAGAAATAACTTTGGTTATCATACTAAAATTGTCCCAGCTGAAACATTTAAGCATGGAATGTTGAAGTTTTTTAGGTAACAGATTTTACATTTGCATTTGGTCATGGCAGAAGTCATTAACTGGGAAGATTCATAAATAGAGTTAGTGATAGGTTAGAATTAATTGTTTAAGATAAATTTTGCCTTTATTTTGGATAAATTTAATAGAGAATGCCTGACGACATTCTCTATTAATGTCAGATATAAAATAATTCTTCTGTGTTTTATGCAATTTACTTCGAGCTTATGTAATAAAAGATTATTACATTATTATCGTGCGCAATATCACGAAAATGCCCCTCCTCCTGCCTTCTACTCCCCTTAGTATCAAAATTAGGATGATGCTGCTTTATTTGAGACATTATTTAATATTTCCTCTTCGTTGTATTAACAATAATATCGGCGCTAATTTCTTTCAATTATAAAGGTCTGATTATGGTAGCTCACTTCGGTAAAAAGGCTTACCGGGCCCTATTAAGCGGTACATTTGTTTTACTGTCAGGCTGTGATAGCAATGGCCCTTCACCCAATCCCCCGAAAGAGCCAATGGCGCATCTCCCTATTAAAATACCGGGTGAAGCTGCCCGTGCCGGCGATTTACAGGCAGTGATCCATCTAGTGGACATAGCCGCATTAAACAAAAACAACCCGACAACAGATCGTGATTACAGTACTAACAGCCTGTACTTATGGAATGATGAAAGCTGTGATTCTTTGGCTTTCCCTTCATTAAATTGGAACGATACCAGTATAGTTCCCACTGGTAGCGATAGTTATGGGCCTTACTGGGTAGTACCATTAACTAAGAACGAGGGTTGTATTAATTTTATCGTGCGTGATGGTAACAACACTAAATTGATCGACAATGACCTGAAAATTTCCTTCTCCGATTTCAGTAACCGTACCATCTCTGTGATACCAGGCAGTAATCAGATCTACGGTAGTCGTGCGGAAGCTTTTAATTCCGTATTCGGCGTTTCTCAGGCTTCGGCGCATTGGGTCGATAAGCAAACATTGCTGTGGTCCGGCGGAGCAGATAAGCCTTATGTCCGTTTGTATCATAACCGGAACGACAAGGTAGGAGCTGATGACGAAGGAAACTTCACTGATAGCTATCTGACGTTAACACCGACGACTTTAAGCCAGAAGACAGCTGAGCGGTTCCCCCATTTGACGAAGTTAACCGCATTTCGTTTGCCTGCGGATACGGATGTCGATAAGTTACTTACCGGTGATTTGGTGGCGTTGGCGACCAACAAAGAGGGCTTACTATTATCAGCTACTCAAGTACAAACGGCTGGTGTATTAGATGATCGTTTTGCTAATGCTGCTGATACACTCGAGTATGGTGCATTGGTCAGCGGATCAGGTGTTACTTTTCACTTATGGGCTCCGACGGCTCAACAGGTAGCATTGGTTATCTACGATACAGATAAACAGGTAATTGCTAACTATGCAATGAACCGTAATCCTGCTAGTGGTTCTTGGTCATGGCAAGGCGATAAGGATTTGATCGGGGCTTACTACCGCTATGCTCTAACGGTGTACCATCCACGTTCTCGCAACGTGGAGCATTATGAAGTTACTGATCCCTATTCCCACAGCTTGTCTACCAATTCGGAATACAGTCAAGTAATTAACTTGGATGATGAAGCGTTAAAACCGCAGAACTGGGATAGCTTGATTATGCCGCGTTCGCAAAGTACACAAGCGGATATTGCGCGTATGACTATATACGAATCTCATGTCCGAGATCTCTCCATTGCAGACAGCACAGTACCGGAAGCTTGGCGGGGTAAATACCTGGCTCTGACAGCGAATAACAGTGATATGTTCAAACATCTCAAGGCGCTGAGTCAGGCAGGGGTTACTCATATGGAACTATTACCCGTATTTGATGTGGCTTCCATTAATGAGTTCAGCAACCAAGTAGCTGATCTTAATCACCCATTCAGTCGTTTATGTCAGGTCAATGCCATGGTGAGGAACAGCCGTTTTGCTGATTACTGTAATGGCTTACAGACTGTGGGCGAAGTGTTACAGGAACTCAAGAATGGTGACAGCGCTAATAACCCGCAGGTACAAGAACTTAATGCAATGATTGCAGAAACTGACTCCTATAACTGGGGCTACGATCCGTTCCATTACTCGGTGCCGGAAGGTTCTTATGCCACTGATGCTGAAGGTTCAGTACGCATAAAAGAGTTTCGCGCAATGGTCCAAGCTATCAAGCAACAGCTGGGGATGAATGTGATCATGGATGTCGCGTACAACCACACTGATGCAGCGGGTCCAACAGATAGATCCTCCGTGTTGGATAAGATAGTCCCCTGGTATTATCATCGCCTAAATGAAATTAGCGGTAACGTTGAATCCAATACCTGTTGTCACGATACCGCGCCGGAACACCGTATGTTCGCTAAGCTCATTGAAGACTCTTTGGTAACTTGGGTTAAGGACTATAAAATCGACGCATTTCGATTTGACCTTATGGGTTTCCATCCTAAAGCACAAATCTTGTCGGCGTTGGCAAAGGTACGAATGATTAACCCATCGGTCTACTTTCTGGGTGAAGGTTGGAACTCTGGGCAGGATGACCGTTTCGAGATTGCTTCTCAAATTAATCTTAAAGGTTCTGGGATAGGCACTTTTTCTGATCGACTGCGCGACGCAGTACAGGGGGGGGGTCCATTTGATTCCGCTAATAGTATTCGGATTAACCAAGGTGTGGGTAACGGTGCGGGCACACTACCGAACGAAATGACTTGGTTAAATGCTGATGAGGTGCGTCATCTGGCGGATCTGGTACGTCTTGGTATGGCGGGTAATTTGGCTGATTTTGTGCTGATTAATAAAGATGGCGCGGTGAAAACTGGTAGAGAAATTGATTATAAAGGGGCTATAGCTGGTTATGCCGCTGACCCAACCGAAGTGATCAATTATGTGTCTAAACACGATAATCAGACACTGTGGGACATCATCAGCTACAAAGCCGCACGTGAGGCGAATTTGGCGACACGGGTTCGTATGCAGGCAATATCCCTAGCTACTACGTTCCTGGGACAGGGGCTGGCGTTTGCGCAACATGGATCAGAGCTACTACGCTCTAAGTCTTTTACTCGTGATTCTTACAATGCAGGTGATTGGTTTAATCGTGTCAGCTACACCTATCAGGACAACAACTATGATGTTGGTATGCCCGGTTGGCGTGATGACGGCGAAAATTACGCATTAATTGAACAAGTGAAAAATCTGGTGGATAAACCGGGCCAAACTGAGTTGTTACAAATGACATCCTTCTATCAGGAGTTATTGCGCTTGCGTCAATTTTCACCACTGATGACTCTTGGCGATGGGAAATCGGTTAAGCAACGCGTTGATTTCCGTAATGTTGGGCCGAATCAGCAACTTGGACTATTCGTGATGACTATAGATGATGGTAATACTACTGACGATGACCGAGATTTGCGGTTTGACGGTTTGGTGGTGATGATTAATGCTGCGTCGCAGACTGCTACTGTGAGCGATCTTAACGTCAGGGGATTGAAGTTGAATGATATTCAGGGCGAGCTGGGCAATGCTTCTCTGGCGGCGGGTATCAGAATAGCTGAGGATGGTTCTGTCACGTTGCCGGCTTGGTCGGTGGCTGTGCTAGTTCTGCCACAGGATGGCGTTCGTAGCATAGGCTTGCCAGTTCGTGGCAAGTAATGTAGGAATTTCTTAAATCGGGGCGGTTGTTCGGGCCACCTATTATTGTTGAGGGAATTTTCGGTGGAGATCAACAGCGATTGGGGAATGCGGAGGGCCTTGCCTAGCTTGCTAACTAGTCACTATCGGAAAGTATTATACAAATAATAACTATCTGATCTTTGACATAATAGAAAAGTTCATTCAATTTGATTTGATGATGCGTAAAAACGCAATTGTTCGAATTACCAATATAGAGCTGGTTCCAGACGGCCTGTCTTTTTGCCTGTTTCTACAATGTAATCCGTGTCTTACCGCGGAACTTGAATAGTTCATCAATCTAAAGGAATTATCATGACACAATCACAATATTCCCAAACTCCCCGCCAGATCCTTACTGATGCTATCATCGACGCCAAAATACGCAAAAATTTGACGTTTGAGGATATTGCACAAGGAACGGGTCTAAGTCTTGCGTTCGTCACTGCTGCACTGCTTGGTCAACACCCATTGCCTGAAAATGCCGCCAAGATTGTGGTTGACCGACTCGAACTTGATGAGAATGCTCTTCGCCTGCTGCAAACTATCCCTGTGCGTGGCAGTATCCCCGGTGGTGTACCGACTGATCCGACTATTTACCGATTCTATGAAATGGTACAAATTTATGGTTCAACGCTGAAGGCGTTGGTCCATGAGAAATTTGGTGATGGCATTATTAGTGCGATCGATTTCAAACTTGATATCAAAAAGGTCGATGACCCTAACGGTGGTTCGCGGGCTGTGATTACACTAGATGGAAAATATCTACCGACGAAACCGTTCTAAAGTGATTAATTAATATTGGCAAAGGACTGAGTTCGAGGGAAAAGTCCTTTGCCGTTTCAGGAATGAATATCCGAAAATAGATGTTTTTAGATCATAAATAGAGGTATTTTGGGGCTTCATCATGAAAAATGCTGCGTTTGTGACACGCGGAATAACGCAGCACCATTGCTCATTGCTTTTGGCGTTTATTGATTATGTTGTAACGCGATGTATATAGGGAGCAGGATCAAAATTACTATTATGTTTTCTGAACGTATGAGCAAAGCCCGGCCATATCAGTGTTGGACGCTTATTTCGGGGATCAAGGTACCAGCTTGTACAACCACCGCTAACCCATACCGTATCTTTAAGCTGATGTTGTAATTCATTTACATAACTCTCTTGAGCTTCGGCAGAAACCTCAAGTACATAGTTGCTATTTTTCCTACTGTATTCAATAGCACCAAGAATGTACTCTATTTGAGATTCAATGATGTAGATAATTGAGTTATGGGTAAGCGTTGCACTTGGTCCGTTGATAATAAAGAAGTTTGGAAAACCTGTAACTGTGGTTGATGCAAAGGCTTCCATACCTTGAGTCCAGTGGTCTGCGAGGCTAAGGCCATCACGGCCATGAATCAGATGGGTATAAGGCGGTTGGGTGGTTTGAAAACCAGTGCAAAATATAAGTAAATCAAGTGGATAACTGTTGCCAGACACTGAGATTGCGTTTTGTCCATCGATTCGCTTTAAGGCTGATGTTTCGAGTTGAACATTATCTCGGAGAAGAGCGGGATAATAATTGTTTGCAGCCAAGATTCTTTTACAGCCAGGTTCATAATTAGGGATGAGTTTTGCGCATAATTCTGGATCGGAAATTTGCTGTTTAAGATGATCGAAGGCTATACGTTTTAATTCTGCCAGATATTCAGGAATAGAACGGCAAGCTGGATACAGAGACTCAAAGTGCCAGAATATATCTGAACGAAGAGCAGGAATAGACTTCGGATCGCGTCGGAACAATCGCTTTTCAGCTTCTGAATAACTTCGGTCGGGGCGTGGTAGGATGTAGGGAGCGCTTCGCTGGAAAATAACGAGTTCAGAGACACTGTTAGCCACTTCAGGGACTATTTGTATTGCCGAAGCGCCTGATCCGATGATACCTACCCGTTTACCTTGAAGAGGGATGTGATGTTTCCAGCGGGCTGAATGGAAAACTTCCCCAGTAAAACTATTCAGACCTTCGATCTGTGGAATATTTTCATCTGTTAAATGCCCGGTGCCTGCTACTAAGAATCGACCACTGAAAACTCCTGTGGTTGTGATAATTATCCAGCGTTCTTCTTGGTTATCCCAGTAAGCTTTTTGAACGTTGGTTCCCAAACGGATATGAGGCAATAACCCTTCATCTCTGGCTGTAGCCTGAAGATAGGCAAGTATTTCATGTCCTGGTGAAAAAACATAAGACCAGTCAGGGTTGGGGCGGAATGAGAAAGAATAAAGATGCGAGGGGATATCACAGGCTATACCGGGGTAAGTATTATCGCGCCAGGTACCTCCGACATCATCGGCACGTTCGAGGATAAGAAAACTGTGCTGAGATCTGCGTTTAAGCTGAGTTCCCATACCAAGGCCAGCAAAGCCTGCGCCGATGATAATAATTTCTACATCAGTGGCCCGTGATATGTCTATTTGTGGATTATGGTCTGGTGCACTTTTATTCATCATCGTTCTCCAGAGGGTAAGAGAGATTATGGTTGATCTGTAGGGATAATGGTTCCGGCAGGATAAAACGAAGGGTCCGTACAGAACTGGTCAATAACTCGTACCAACTGGAAAGGACGTTCATAAATGACAGCGTGTCCACATTCTATCTCTGTATAGCGTGCATCCTGAATTGCGCCAAAAAGTGCTTTACTATGGTAGGTAGGAACGATGTGATCATATTTACAACCAATAATCAGAGTCGTGGCTTTTATGGTAGGAACAAGTTGGGTGATATCAACTTGGGAATCAAGAGTTATTTGCAATGCATCAAATTCCCCCGGATTGATATTTTCAAATCCGTTTGCAAGCTGGTCTGGAAGCATGTTCACATGACAGGGACCTCTGAACGCGCAATACATCATAAATTCTGTAATAACGGGGGACTGGATTTCATATAACTGGTGCCAGACAGCAGCAAACCGTTTTAGCTGTAAATCTGATTTCATCCATCCTGCGATCAGAACTAAATTACGAACCAGATCCGGATGTTGAGCGGCAACAGCAGCAACAACGGCAGCGCCCAAAGAATAACCTATCAGTGTGACAGACTCTCCTGGTGCTGCTGTTTTAATAACGGCTTCGACCTGCTTTCCAAGGTGTTCAAGAGTCAGTGTTTCGTCTGCGTTTACTGGTTGAGTAAAATCCAGTGATATAACCCGGTGTTCTGTAGCAAGTAATTGAAACAAAGAACTGAAATGTATCTGTGTACTTCCGCCAGTACCATGCACTAAGACCACAGGATTTTTCTTATCATTATTCTTAATTGGACCCTGGGGTGTAGAGGTGAAAAACTTTACATTCTTTCCATCTACTTTTATAACACTTTCATTGGCACTGAATTCTTGTTCTGGTCTATTCATAGTAGTTAAACACTCTTGATAAATATGGGTTATAAGGAAGTTAAATATAAATAATTAAGTAATTTTCTTATCATTGCTTAATTAAATTAATAACTAATGATAGCGTTATTGTCAAACTATAAAATTAAAATAGTATCTTGTCTGAATATTTTCATTATTATTATAAAGTTCAGTATTAGGACTTGTTTATTGTGTTTTAGAAGTCATTTAAAATTGAGAGTAAAATATTAACTTGCTAATAATTTTGAAAAATTTATGGCATTTGCCGTTTGTTAAGTAGTTAGTTATCGACTGACCATTTAATGCTATGCTTCTGTCAGGTTAAACGGGGGAATTATCAAGACATTAAAAATTTTATATATTTTACTTTTCTCTAAATTGTTTGTTTTGCATTGACAGGTTTTCATCTTCATACCATAGTAATTACATTGAATATAATTTTTATTTTTCTTGTTTGATTTGTTGAATAATTTATTTTCCTATTGTTCTTACTTTATTGGGTAATAATTCACATAATTAAGTAAGGTAAGTAATTAAAATCAGGTAAAAAAGTACCGTACAGTGTTTTCCTCAATCTGACAGCATTTTGCTAGAGTGTTCGGTCCGGTTTTATACCCAATAGATTTCGAGTTGCAGCGCGGCGGCAAGTGAACGAATCCCCAGGAGCATAGATAACGATGTGACTGGGGTGAGTGAAGGCAGCCAACAAAGCAGCAACTTGATATATACAATTCAGAGCATATAGTCTGCTTCAGATAAAACTGAATGACATCATTAGATGTTTAACAAACTTGTTCAGGAGATGAAAAATGTCTACTCAAGCCGTGAATGAATACGCGATAGCGGAAGGTGAAAAACGTGCTATACGCACAATTAAGCTGTTCATTGCTTTGGGATTTATTGCGGAGTTTGGATTTCTTTTAATGAGCTTTATTTTATTTCCCGATAATGGCCCTTTGGTATGGCGTCTCGTATGGGCTCTTGGTTTATGTGGTATCGGGATGGGCGCTGCTGTTGGGGGACTCACCTATCTGGTTTCATCACGTTTTACCCCCGGAAGCACAGGAGCTTATACGATGACTGCGGTGAGTAGTGCTTTGCTGTTTAGTGTTTGCCAAACGCTGTGTTGGGGATTGGACCACAACGTTGGACTGAATTATTGGGGCTCAATAGAAATGCCGTTGCTGTTCCTTATCAAAGGATACACTGCTGCACTTTTGGCCGGTATTCTGGGCAGCTTCCTGCTTAACTCTGTAAAAGGTGCAAGATTCCTTGATTGCTTGAAGGTGTTTTAGTGAGTAAAAAATCTAGTTTACCTAACAGTTTTGCCATTTCCGTATTTCTGGCTGTGCTGGCTGCATGTTTGAATCTTATATTGTGGCGCGCTGATATTCTGGAAATGGCACACAATGTCCCCCTAAAAGGGTTAATGGCTATTTGGTATGTATTAGGATGGGGTTTTGCTCCGGGTTGCTTGACCGCTCTCACCATCCATTCAATTAGGGGAAGATTACCTCAGATAACGGGATCAGTGGTTGCTATGTTCATAAGTTTTCTGCTGATTACGGGGATTTGCGGTTTGGTTTATACCTACCTGACGAACTCTGTTTTCATGCAAATGGCTATGGGCGGGATGGCTGAGCATCACTCGGTTGCAAACAATGGAACTATTCTTGGTTTTATTTCGATGTTACTCCCCAGTTTGTGTGCAACTGTTATTTCGATAATAAGTGCTTTTTCGATAAAAATGGGAAAGTGGTTTAGGTGATAAGATCTGAATTTTTGGTACTGAAATTGCTGTTTTGATTTGTAGGTTAATATGTGAACCAACTTCTGAAGTTCCACTAATATAATTTTGCAGTAAGCTTCAGGTCTGACTATGTTCTTTACCTTCCTGCGTGCTGCATATCATTCTGAGGGTCGTGTTGACTCTCAGAGACGATAAATTTGCCTCCAATCACTCTGGCTTTTCGTAACAGTCGTGCTTTTAAGCCTAGACTGACAGACGCTTAAAAAGTTTTGATTGACGTGTAAGAACGTCAGAAACCAACACATAGACGCTATACAAACCAGCATTTGATCTGTCAATCGGGTTGGAGTGAACATGAACTGTATTTCTCTCACTATCGTGACAAAGATCAGATTGAAGTTGATCTGGTTATTGAAGATGGACGAAGAATATGGGGGGAAGTTAAAAAAACAGCCAGCATACCGCCTAAAGATGGCATGGGACTGGCTAGATTAGCTTCATTGGTTGACAGAGATTGGCAAAGCGGAATCTTGCTTTACACAGGTAACAATTGCCTGCCAATCAGCCATATACCGAACACAATTTGCAGTACCAATGAGTGCGCTTTGGGACTAATAAGTTGAGAAGTCTTATGGACAAACTTTATTGTTTCTACGCAAATATCATAGCGCCTGCGCACATGCCCAAGCGGAACTCCATGCCCATTGGAAATTGTAGCCACCAAGCCAGCCGGTGACGTCTACCACTTCACCAATAAAATAGAGTCCTTTTACCTGATTAGCCTCCATCGTTTTGGAGGAGAGCTGGTGAGTATCAATGCCACCTATTGTCACCTCAGCTGTGCGATAGCCTTCAGTGCCGTTAGGTTGTACTTGCCATGACTGAAGGTTTAACACGAGCTGCTTTTGCTGAATTGAGTTTAATTGCTTAAGAGCAATATTTGGGATCTGGTCGAGCATTTGTAAACATTCTGTCAGCCGCTTCGGTAATAATTTTGCCAGAGAATTTTTTACGCTTTGATTTGGATGAGAACTTCGTTCTTGTTCTAGAAAAGCGTCTAAATCAGTGTCTGGGAGTAAGTTAATACTCACAAACTCTCCGGGCTGCCAGTAACTGGAAATTTGTAAAATTGCCGGGCCAGAAAGTCCTCGGTGAGTGAACAGGATATTTTCTTTGAACAGAGTACCATTTGCGGCGGTGACAATGGCGGGAACAGATACACCTGAAAGTACATGAAGTTGTTCCAGTAACGGTTTATGCAGAGTAAAAGGCACGAGAGCGGCACGGGTTGGCAAGACTTGCAGACCAAACTGCTCTGCGATTCGATAACCGAAGGGGGTTGCTCCAAGACCTGGCATAGATAATCCACCGGAAGCAATAACAAGTGAGCGTGTACTTACTTCCTTTCCATTAACGGTGATAACGAAATCTTGTTCCTTTTTTTCTACGTGACTGACTTCGCTGCGCAGGCGAATGTTGACCTGACCGGCTTCACATTCTTTCAGTAACATATCAACTATCTGTTGGGCTGAATCATCACAGAAAAGCTGCCCCAACGTTTTTTCGTGGTAAGCAATACCATAACGTTGAACCAGTTCGATAAAATCCCATTGTGTATAGCGGGCCAGTGCAGACTTACAGAAATGAGGGTTAGTAGAAAGATAAGCCGATGGTTCTGTATACATATTAGTGAAGTTACAACGCCCACCACCGGACATCAAAATCTTACGTCCGGCTTTTTTGCCGTTGTCCAGAACTAGCACCCGTAAGCCGAGTTGTCCGGCCTGAGCTGCGCAAAACAGACCAGCAGCACCGGCACCAATAATAATTGCATCAAATCTTTCCACTGTTTTTCTCTTTATAACTGAATAATTTAGTGGGGAATTTCCCCTAACATGTTGCATTTTTGATAAATTTACGGAGAAAAAGCCCTATATGACCTGAATTTGTCAAGTAAACTTATTTTTTGTCTTAGGATTGTCAATTTTTCAAAATATATATAACAGTATGATATATAATGAATATTTATATTTCTTATTGTTGTCTGGTTGTCATGAAATCAAAAAAAGTTCATATTTCACTTCCCCCGCTAGCATTTGTCACTGATAATGCGCCGCGTTCATGTCCAACTAACTGGCTTAACGTTTATGCTACATCTTTTTACTGGCCTGGATTTTCACACCAGCCTAATGTTAGTACTGGCACTGCTGTTTGTGCTGTTTTATGAAGCCATTAATGGCTTTCATGATACCGCGAATGCGGTAGCAACAGTTATTTATACCCGTGCTATGCGAGCACAGTTTGCTGTCGTCATGGCTGGGGTATTTAACTTTTTCGGTGTTCTTCTTGGTGGATTAAGTGTCGCCTACGCGATTGTACATTTACTCCCAACCGATCTTCTTCTCAATGTCAGCTCTGCTCATGGTCTTGCTATGGTGTTTTCCATGTTGCTGGCTGCTATTGTTTGGAACCTTGGCACCTGGTATTTCGGTTTACCTGCATCCAGCTCTCATACCTTGATTGGTTCCATCATTGGTATTGGTTTGACCAATGCCATTGTGACCAGCTCTTCTGTGGTTGATGCGTTGAATGTGCCGAAGATGATACAGATTTTCCTGTCACTGATCCTCTCTCCTTTAATTGGATTGATTATCGCTGGGGCAGTGGTGTTTCTGTTGCGTCGTTACTGGAGTGGTACCAAGAAGCGCAAACGTATTCATCTGACGCCAGCTCAGCGTGAAAAGAAAGACGGTAAGCGTAAGCCACCTTTCTGGACGCGTACTGCGCTAATTTTGTCTGCGGTGGGAGTCAGTTTCTCACATGGGGCGAATGATGGTCAGAAAGGCATTGGTTTGATTATGCTGGTGTTGATCGGTGTCGCTCCGGCGGGATTTGTCGTAAACATGAATGCTAATGGTTATGACATTGCTCGTACTTACGATGCGGTTACTCACCTGCAACAATATTATCAGCAGCATGGTACGGCGTTATCTCATGCCATTGAACTGACGCCATCGGTAGCCATTGTTGAGAATGAACCGGAGGGGAAATTCCATTGTGACAGCACCCGTGCCGTGGTGGTTCTTAATCAAACAGAAAGCATATTGAAGGGCATTCAGAGTTACAGTGAGTTGAACCCTGAACAGCGTAACAATATGCGTCGTATGTTGATGTGTATTGCGGATACTGCGGAATCTGTGGCAAAACTGCCAGAAACCACGGCTGAAGATGCTCGTTTCCTGAATAAGCTGCGTAAAGACTTATTGCACACTGTTGAGTATGCACCAGTCTGGATCATCATCGCGGTAGCACTGGCTCTGTCTTTGGGAACTTTGGTTGGTTGGAAACGTGTTGCGGTAACTATCGGTGAGAAGATTGGTAAGAAAGGCATGACCTACGCGCAGGGTGTTTCAGCTCAGATGACTGCTGCTGTTTCAATCGGTGTCGCGAGTTATACCGGGATGCCGGTCTCTACTACACAGGTGTTGTCTTCTGCGGTAGCAGGGACGATGTTGGTTGATGGTGGTGGTGTTCAAGGTAAAACAATCAAGAACATCATGTTGGCCTGGATACTGACATTACCAGTTTCAATCGCGCTGTCCGGTACTCTCTACTGGTTTGCTTTGAAATTGATTTAATTGTTATATACCTAATAGATTTCGAGCCACAGCGCGGCGGCAAGTGCACGAATCCCCGGGAGCATAGATAACTCTGTGACTGGGGTGAGTAAAAGCAGCCAACAAAGCAGCAACTTGAAAGATGAAGGGTATAACATTGAAAGGCGGTATGGGTTAACTATACCGCCTTTTGTTTTAGTACCAAATCAGCATAGAGATCAGGCAAACAACAACTAATCCACTCAGCGCACTTGTCAGAATAAATTGCTTCCTCAGCCTTTCACAGAGAAGAACCACCTCCGGATCATGATGGTCAAGGTAACGTTGTGAATTGATATAGCGCACCAACCGCATTTGCTTATTAAGCTGCCCATGAGTAGTAAAAAAGCCGTTACCGTCTACTGATTGGTAAAGTAAGGGATCGGACTGACGAAGAATAGACAGCAATACCCGCAGTGAAGAGAAGTAGCGCATCATATTCATAATGCAGACAAGACACAGCGCCCAAAACAGCGCAATTGTACTGAACATAATCCCCTCCTTAGAATGGTTAGCCAGAGCTGTCACAAAAGGAAAAAATCAAAATTGCAGGTAGCGACGTCTTATATTTATTGTAGGAAAGATAGTCAGATAGTACAAAAAAAACCTTTCTTGTGGCTTAAATTTGGGCAAAGTCATAAAACGGCGGTCAAGTTGTGGTGATTGTTGCCGATACCAGATGGTAATAGTCAGAAGCGTTAATCCCTTAATGTGATGATATTTTGATAATAAGTACGGCTTATATAATGAAATTAATCATAGATTCCATTATCTGAGTTGTTGTAACCACTGAGTAATTCAATGTAGTGGGAAATAAGGCTTTTTTGCGTGTCTTACTGATTTTCATGTCTAACTCATTGTAGGTAACTAAATTTATGACTGAATTAATATGAGAGAGAGGGGGAAGTACCAATGTCATGAATCTGCTTCTAATCTGGAATTTAATTTTGTAGAATGAAAAATAGTCAAATTCAGGTGTTATGAAGATTGATAAAACACTAAATAGAAATGTAAATGGCAAACTTAATTTATTTAACTTTAAAAGGTCGTAAGCAAGGGCTTATTTCGGCGGGTTGTTCATCCATCGATTCAATAGGAAACAAGGGCCAGGTGAATCATACAGACCAAATATTGGTATACAGCCTTTCTCATTCGATAAGCAGAGAACAGAATGTCAGCCATCACCCCATCGTAATAAAAAAACCTATTGATAAATCATCTCCACTTTTAGGGTTAGCCATTTCAGATAACGAAGTACTTGATGCTATTTTTGAGTGTTATAGAACAAATCAATCAGGTGCTCAAGAGTTGTATTACACCATAAAAGTGGTTGATGCCACTATCTCCGATTTAACAGCTGTTCATCCACATAATATAACGCATACAGGTTCTGAGCCACAGGAAACTCTCTCTTTACGATACAAGAGTATCACGTGGACCCATCATATTGCAGGAACCAGTGCTTATAGTATTTGGGATGATAGGAACTATTAACATATTTAACGACCGAGCATAACTAAATATTCTTAGTTATGCTTAGATAATTATCTTATTTATAATTCATGTATTGTGTTTACGACGAGCAATGATATATGGGATACAACATGAATACGCAAGAACAAATGAAGCATAATGTAAAAAATCATCATTTGTTGTGTCTATATTTAGTAAAGGGATAAAATCAAAATGAGAAACATAAAGATGAAAAGCAGATAGAGATAATGGTAATATTATAGCATAAAGATGATGATAGATATTATCTGAGATTAAAAGCTTTTTTATGAAAACATATGTAGGTCTTAGTATTATCAAAGATAATAATATATAGATAAACCCCATTAATTACTCCTCATATATCCATATGCAGTACTTATATCGCTAACAATCTCAATAATGATTTCTTCTATACTCATCATTTTTATTCCGCGATTCTTTAATCCGTATAGGAGATCTGTATTTATATATACCCAATAGATTTCAAGATGCATCGCGACGGCAAGGGAGCGAATCCCCCGGAGCATAGCTAACTATGTGACCGGGGTGAGTGAGTGAAGCCAACAAAGAGGCAACTTGAAAGATAACAGGTATATCGATATAGTCTCTGATGATCGGGTAGAAGTTGGTAAGTTAACATCCCAGTAAGAGATATACCTATATCAACAGATGCGTAGAGGGCATCAGCATCACGTTCATTCATATTGAATGTTTCTTTTGCAACCTGGCGATACACAAATCTTACTGGGCCGGCATAATCTTCCCGGTAAAGTATGTAATATCCGTTTTCTATAACATTATTATATCCATGAGCTAATAATAATCCTCCATAGCCAGAACGTGAAAGTCTCGTAACAGTTAACCCGCCAACTATTTGAAGCCCTCCTGAAATGAAACCAACACCTGCAATAATTAATTTATCAAATTCACGCCTTTTGCTATTTCTAGGGCTATCTATAACCTCTTTTTGTACAACAATCGCTTGCCTTACATTTTTTTGCGAAATCATTCTATCTTGTTCTTTTAAGGATTTTATTTCCTCTTCTAATAAGTCTATTGCCTCAAGTATTGAAAGTTCCCCTGTGTTTATTTTTGCTGTAATATCTTGAGAGTACGCGATAACTTCATTGATGAAATGATCTTTAGCCAGGCTCCATTTTATAAATTTATTAGCAACACTATTCATAACTATAATCAGTTCATTTTGTTTATCCATTTGAATCTTCATAAGCTGCCTTTCTTTCTGAGTGGCATCATCAAAGTATCCTCTGGCCCACGGATTTCTTCCGTAGAATTCATCTAAAACATCCATCATAATCCTCTTCTTTAAAATATTGTCATGTATCGTTATCTACATTAATAAAAATAAACAAATTGAACAAGTCTATTTCCTGATTATAGTGATTTGCAATCCAAATCTGACAAGCCAACATTATCTGAAAATGAACCCATATTTCATTAAAGCGATTATTTAATTCCGATCGCCATTAGTATCGGTTCTGACAATCAATTGCCACTCTTGAGCTATGTTAGTGGTGATTTTAGGGAGGGAACGGAGCTCCTTTATTGCTTGTAATCTCTTTTCTATAGACTGTGCAGTGGTAGATTCCAGGCTCGGGAACTTTACTTCCTGGTGAGTACTTTAGATGTCCAACGAGTTTTTCTGTCCATACAGCCTGTTGTGCTGGCAGACGTCGCTGACGGATACTGGCTGTAGAAGTGGAACTCAGAGCATGTTCAATCCATAAAGGAGCAATTTCGTGTCGGAAGACGGAGGGCCCAGTGTCTCAATGACAAGTTCAATATCCTGTTAGAACATAAAATAATCCAGAGAAGAGGTGATTCTCTGAATTATTTCAAAGATACAGAGTTGTTCAAGATGTCTTAACCGGACAGCATTACCTTCAACGAAGGTGGTTTAAGGATTACAATAAATGTATGTTGTTATTGGATAAACTTTGCGAAGATGCTTTGTTTCTGTTTGAGGGTCGTATCAATCAATACCTCAGATTATTGGGATTTCACGTAAGAAGTGCTATTTGAAAGTGGAAAGGCATAGGGTGAACAAGAAAGACCATAAAACCAGAGTCTGATTTTGTTCTCCATCAAGTGGAAGGAATAGCGATTGTGGTATATGTTGTTTGGTGAATGTTCTTTGTTCGATAGCTAAATACGAAGAGTTGTGATCGAAACAGCACTTTCAGGACATTCTAAACAGTAATAAACGTAGCATAGTGGCGATTTGCCCTGCCAACTCATTAACTAGCATTATGGAAGGAGTTCGCTTATGGCTTATAAACATATTCTTGTTGCGGTTGATTTATCCCCGGAAAGTCAGGTGTTGCTGCAAAAAGCTGTCTCCGTGGCAAAACCGTACAATGCCAAAGTTTCCCTGATCCATGTTGATGTTAACTATTCCGATCTCTACACCGGTTTGATTGACGTTAATCTCGGTGACATGCAGCAACGTATTACTGATGAGACCCGCAATGCGTTGAAAGATCTTTCCGCAGAGTCAGATTATGGTATTCAGGAAACTTTGAGTGGTAGCGGTGATCTGGGACAAGTATTGGTTGATGCAATTAAAAAATATGACATAGATCTGGTTGTTTGTGGTCATCATCAGGATTTCTGGAGCAAGCTGATGTCTTCTGCTCGTCAGTTAATTAACACCGTTCATGTTGATATGCTGATCGTTCCTCTGCGTGATGATGAATAACCACAAATTGAAAAACTATTCGGTTAAAATGCCTGCTTATGCAGGCGTTTTTTTGATGAGATGAGGTGTTGTTTGGTTTGTTCCTAGTGCAATCAAGAAATTTTTTTTACCATTCTTTAAAAAAAATTCTTGAAAGGTGAATATAGAACAGTGATATATTCAAAGAGCAAACACAACTTACCTCACATTTTCAACAAAAATAATTATCAGAAGACTGTGGGGAGACATCACAACCGAAGTAGAAAAGGAAGAGTTAAATGAGCTGTTTACTATCTTTGTCTTCATTTCTTGGATCAATTCAACGCAGGGATGAGTATCAACCCGAATATCTCCAAGCTGTCCGGGAAGTTTTCACCTCACTATGGCCATTTCTTGAACAAAACCCAAAATATCGTGAACAAAGTTTACTGGAGCGTATGGTAGAGCCGGAAAGGGTTATTCAGTTCCGAGTTTGTTGGGTAGATGATCAGGGCAAGGTTCAGGTAAATCGTGCATGGCGGGTACAGTTCAACTCAGCCATTGGCCCATATAAAGGCGGTATGCGTTTTCATCCATCCGTAAACCTCTCTATTTTGAAATTCCTTGGCTTTGAACAAACCTTGAAAAATGCACTGACAACCTTACCAATGGGTGGGGGTAAAGGTGGTTCAGATTTTGATCCTAAAGGAAAAAGTCAGGGCGAAGTGATGCGTTTTTGTCAGGCGTTAATGACAGAATTGTATCGCCATCTGGGACCAGATACCGATGTTCCCGCGGGTGATATTGGTGTGGGTGGCCGTGAAGTGGCTTTTATGTCAGGAATGATGAAAAAGCTCTCTAATAATACGGCTTGTGTATTCACTGGCAAGGGACTCTCTTTCGGTGGTAGTTTGATTCGCCCGGAAGCAACGGGTTATGGTCTGGTTTATTTCACCAATGCTATGTTGAAACGTCATGGAATGGGCTTTGAAGGTATGCGTGTGTCGGTTTCCGGTGCAGGTAATGTTGCGCAATATACGATTGAAAAATGCATGGCATTGGGTGCGAAAGTGGTGACTGCTTCTGATTCTGGCGGCACAGTGGTTGATGAGGAAGGGTTTACACTGGAGAAACTGGCTCATCTTGAAGAGATTAAAAACCAGCACTATGGTCGTGTGGAAGAGTATGCCAAAGAACGGGGGCTGGCTTTCTTAAAGGGATTGCAACCTTGGTCGGTGCCAGTTGATATCGCTTTGCCGTGTGCTACTCAGAATGAATTGGATCTGGATGCGGCCAAAGTTCTTATCAAGAATGGCGTTAAAGCTGTAGCTGAAGGTGCGAATATGCCTGCAACTATTTCCGCGACTGAAGCCTTTATTGAAGCGGGGGTGTTGTTTGCACCGGGTAAAGCAGCTAACGCAGGAGGCGTGGCAACATCTGGTCTGGAAATGGCGCAAAACGCTGCACGTTTAGGCTGGAAGGCGGAGAAAGTGGATGCACGTTTGCATCACATCATGCTGGATATTCATCACGCCTGCGTTAAGTATGGTGGCGAGGGTAAACAGACCAATTATGTTCAGGGTGCAAATATTGCTGGATTTGTAAAAGTTGCCGATGCCATGCTTGCCCAAGGCATTTTGTGAATTGAGGATATCAGCCGCAATATGCGGCTGACTTTTCAGCAAGGATAAATATCAAAACGGTGGTTTTTCGTGGTGATAGCCGCTGATGCAGCTACTCCAGCTAAGGGTTCTGCATAATCAGGCCGTTTTACGACTACACGGCGTTTTGCTAAAGCGCGAGCGGGGGCTAGCAAATGATTAGCATCTTCATCAGCGCCAACCAGAGATTGAAACACTCGCATCTCTTTTTTCACTAATGCACTTTTCTGCTTGTGTGGATACATAGGATCAAGATAAACAACATCAGGCTGTGGGGTAATATCAACTAATGCTGTGATGCTAGAGGCATGGAGCAGTGTCATACGTTCTTGCAGCCAGCCACCAATTTCTGCATCTTGATAGCCACGTTGCAGCCCATCATCCAGTAATGCAGCGACCACCGGATGGCGTTCTAGCATTCTCACATGACAGCCCAGTGATGCTAATACAAAGGCATCGCGTCCCAGACCTGCGGTAGCATCCACGACTGTTGGCAGATAATCTTTTTTGATTCCTACGGCCTTAGCAACTGCTTCACCTCGGCCACCCCCAAAGCGGCGGCGATGTGCCATTACACCTGACACAAAATCCACATAGATGCCACCCAGCTTGGGTTCATCCAGTTTGCGGAGTTCGAGGTGTTGAGGTGTAAGAACCAGCGCCATAACTGCGCTTTCGTCATGTATGAGATGCCAGCGCTTTGCTAGTTGAGATAAGGCGCTGCTATCAGCGCCTTGTTCACAGATTAAACAGATATCCACCTAAATTATCCTTTGATACCGGCCTTGCGCAGCATTGCATCCAGTTTTGGTTCACGGCCACGGAAGCGTTTGAACAGCTCCATTGGCTCTTCTGAACCGCCACGGGACAAAATGTTATCAAGGAAAGATTGCCCGGTTTCGCGGTTAAAAATGCCTTCTTCTTCGAAGCGGGAATAAGCATCAGCTGCTAATACATCAGCCCACAGATAGCTGTAGTAACCTGCGGCATAACCACCGGAGAAGATATGGGTGAATGAGTGTGGAAAACGGCCCCATTCAGGTGAAGGCACTACGGAGACCAATTTCTTCACTTCCTTTAAGGTCTTCATGGTCTGAGCACCTTTCTTTGGATCATACTCAACATGCAGACGGAAATCGAACTGACCAAACTCAAGCTGACGCAAGATCCGCATAGCAGCCTGATAGTTTTTCGCGGCTAAAAGGTTATCCAACATGGATTTCGGCAGAGGCTCTTGAGTTTCGTAGTGACCAGAGATAAATGCCAGTGCTTCTGGTTCCCAACACCAGTTCTCCATGAACTGGCTTGGCATTTCTACCGCGTCCCACGGTACACCATTAGTACCAGAAACGCTGGCAGTTTCAATCTGGGTCAGCATTAGATGTAGACAGTGACCAAACTCGTGGAACAGTGTGTTGACTTCATTGTGAGTGAATAGCGCGGGTTTATCGCCAACAGGTCTGTTGAAGTTGCAGTTCAGATAAGCGACAGGCTTTTGCAGCTCTCCGTTGGAACGACGCATTTTGCTGATACACTCATCCATCCAGGCGCCGCCACGTTTATTCTCGCGTGCGTACAGATCCATATAGAAGCTACCGCGCAACTCATTTGTGTCATCGAACAGATCAAAGAAACGGACATCCGGGTGCCAGGTTTCTACATCATGGCGCTCTTTGGCAGTAATACCATAAATACGGCGAACAACTTCGAATAGCCCTTCAACAGCCTTTTGTTCCGGGAAATAAGGACGTAACTGTTCATCATTGATAGAGAACTCATACTGTTTTTGTTTCTCGCCATAATAAGTCATATCCCAAGCTTCCAGTTTGTGGGCGCAATGATGCCATTTAGCAAAACCTTTTAATTCATCTACTTCTTCTTGGCCCTGTGGACGCGCGCGCTTTGTCAAATCATTCAGAAAATCCAGCACTTCCTTAGGGGTTTTTGCCATTTTGGTTGCAAGGGATTGTTCAGCATAATTTTTTAAACCAAGCAATTGAGCCTGTTCATGGCGCAGCGCGAGGATTTCGGCGATCACTTCGCTGTTATCCCATTTACCTGCATTTGGGCCTTGATCGGATGCGCGGGTATTGTAGGCGTGGTAAATTTCGCGACGCAGTTCACGGTTATCTGCATAGGTGATAACCGGCTGGTAACTTGGTGCTTCTAAAGTCAGTAGCCAGCCTTTTTGTCCTTTAGCTTCTGCTTGAGCTTTAGCGGCGGCAATCGCGCTTTCAGGCAGACCAGACAGCTCTTTCACGTTAGTAATTAATTTGGTCCAGCCCATAGTGGCATCAAGCACATTATTGTTGAATAACGAACTTAAATCTGACAAACGTGCGCTAATCTCGCCATAACGTTTCTGCTTCTCTTCAGGCAAACCAATACCTGATAGTTTAAAATCACGCAGTGAATTTTCGACAGCTTTGCGTTGAGGTTGAGAGAGTTTCTCAAATTCAGCACTCTCACGTAATGACTTATAGGCTTGATATAGTCCCTTGTGCTGACCTAACCAGGTACTGAATTCGGACAGTAATGGCAAACTCTCTTCATAGACGGCGCGTAATTCTGGGCTGTTTTTAACTGAATTCAGATGATTAACTGGTGACCATGCACGGGATTGTTTATCACCTGCTTCGGCCAGTGGTTGACACAAATTATCCCAGGTAAAAACGGTATTCTCGGTCAGTATTTTTTCGACGGTTTGGCGATAATTGGCAATCACTTCTTTTACAGCGGGAACAACATGTTCTGGTTTAATAGAAGAAAATTTTGGTAAACCTGATGGAACGAGTAAAGGGTTAGTCATATAAAGCGTCCTATTTATGTTTTGGATACATTGCTGAGCGGGGCAACCCTGTATCGTAATGGGTATCGGCTAATAAGATGTAGGTAAAATTCGACAAACTCAACGCGAATGTTGAGTTTATGAACAATAAAATTTAATGCTTTTTAGGAAATTGAGAATGATTTCAGCAAATGGATTCAGAAGCCAGATAATATGCGCTATGATGAGTTGCTTTTCATAATTCTTTAGTATTCATATGGAAGATCATCGTCCCCGGTGGGGTGGCTGGACTTCAAATCCAGATGAGGCCGCCAGCGGTCTTTGGCAGGTTCGACTCCTGTGATCTTCCGCCAATTGAGTAGTTGAATCCTTGTAACAGGGAATAATTGATTGTCCACATACCAACGCCTTTTATCGCGATCAGATTACTTGTTAGCTGCTGAATGTCTTGTTCACTATTAGAGATTTCTAATGTTAATTCACCAGATTTAATAATTGGCTTAAGCGGAGTAATGCTTTGGCTTTGCTGACAGAAAATCCATATCAGCGTAATTCATCTTCTGAATGATTGATTATTTGTTTGGGGTTGGATAGCACCATAATCCAGAAGGGTGTTGAATTCCCATTGCCTGAATAAATCTCCTGCGAATAGATATCGCTGCACTGACACTGATTTGCTGGCCGATATGATAATTATTTGGTAATCCGATTTTTGTGGATAAAGTTGTTTTCATTTCTTCTCTCCAAATGTATGGATGTTTTAGTGATTATAGTTAGCACTCTGGATAAAAAACGCTGAATCCTGTTTTCAAATTTTAAAAATTTTTCTGACAGGAACAATATTGCCGATTTGTGGTCTTTAAACATATCAGCTAAAGGAGATGTTAATGAAGGCATATTGTTTTAATTTGCGGCAGAAGGTTTTGACGTCAATTCTGATTTTTACATGTTATATAGGTTTCGTTTACCCAAGTACGCATAAACAATTTTTTCGTCATGATGGTAGTGAAATAACTTACTATCTTAAGCAAAGAGGAGGTAAAAACCTATTAGTGCTGATACAAGGTTCTGATTGTAATAGTATAGCCAATAATAAGTTTGTAAATGAGACATTCAGCGATATTTATCCAGATACAGATGTGTTAACCGTGGAAAAATATGGTATCGATGCATTACTTCCCTGGTCTGATGCCGGTGAGCGTTCAGATTGTCCTAAGGCTTATATAAAATCAGATACGCCAGAACAGCGGGTTAAGGATTATATTCAGATCATCGGTTATCTGAAGAATCAGAATAAATATAAAAAGATCATTATCTTGGGTGGAAGTGAAGGGGCAATGGTTGCCAATTTAATTACATCGCAAGTTAATTATATTGATAGAACAATCTCATTAAATGGCGGCGGTCGGTATTTAGCTGATGATGTTATTCACAGTATAAAGAGTGAAGTTCCACCAGAACATGTTAATCAGGCTATGAAAGGATTTAGAGAATTCCAGCAAAGAATACATACCAATAATAATCTGGAAATGAGTAATCATGGAGTCAATTGGTGGAAAATTTCATTGGGTATTAATCAATATAGAGTATTAGATCAGACAAAAAGACCTATTCTGATTATTCAAACATTGAATGATAACTCCGTTAGTGTGAGTGCAGCTATGGCAATGGAGCAGCAATTAAAGAAAGATAATATTACCTTTTATCAATATCCAGGTCTAAGTCATGGATTTAAGAATAGTGAAGGTGTTTTACAAGTGACTCCTATTGTTGAAGATATAAGGAATTGGTTATCCAGAGTATCTGGGTAAGAAGCTGTAATTTTCATGATAATCAGATCATTGCTTACTATTTCGGGCGGGAATGGATAAAGCGTGGTATAGTTAACATGGATACCACGTTTTGACAGTATTATTTCGGTATAGTAGTAATTATTAACACTATATTTCATTTGATTAAAGTAAATTTATTTCATGGTGAATGATTATATTTAATTTAGCAATGAAAATATATATAAATAACAAATTGATAATTAATGATTTATAATTCATTTAATAATAAGATAATTACATGATATTTATTTTATATTTTTGTTATTATAATGGAGGAAATGAGATGTCATTATAATATACCCTATGGATTTCAAGATGCTTCGCGACGGCAAGAGAGCGAATCCCCGGGAGCATAGATAACTATGTGACTGGGGTGAGTGAGTGCAGCCAACAAAGAGGCAACTTGAAAGATAACGGGTATACTTCGTATAAATAATGACATGATTAATATCCCGCTTGTAATTTCCATGAAATATAATGTTAAACTGTTTATTGTTTTTGAGATATTACCTTTTATATCGTAGAGGGAAATAGCAGAGTTATTTCTCATTATCATTTATATCTGTCATTATGTTCGATGGAAAAAATTAACGAGATATTATATCCATGACAGGATGTAGTATCTTTTTTATTTATTTTGTCTAATAAAACATTGATTTTAAATTAATTAAATTTATTTTTTTATTTTATTGACAATACATTAATGGCATCTATAGTTATATGTATTAGATAAAGCATCAATATGGCATCAAAAATGCTGTATATATTATCTAAATATTGGATAAATTCCTGATAGGCACTTATTTTCTAGTGAAAATGGTTGTAATTTTATATGGGCAAGATAAATAGCTAATTGTTTGTATGTTGGAATAATATTAGTTATTTATCAATTGGTTATATTAAATTGTGGAGTTTATAATTATGATGATTAAGAAAGATATTTTGTTACATGAAGAGCTGATTGTAGATGATGAGCTTAGGGTAGGTAAGGTAGAGAAAGTCAATATTGATATTCTGTCACCCAGTTCAGTCATTGTTAGTTTGAATATTTTAGGTGTTGTTGATGATTTTCATCTATTAGTGGTTGATGGAGATAAAGATAAAGAGAAGATTGTGCTGCTCTATCTTTCTCTTTTACGTGTTCTTCATGAAAAACTAGACGTGAAAGTAAAAATTGCGAAAAGCAATCTTACTAAGATAAAATATATAGTAGGTGTAGAGATTTAATAAGTATTTATTAAATCTCTGAATAAGTGCATGGAATAATATATTCAGTAGAAGAACTGAGTTTGGTTTTAATGATATAATCAAATAAAATTGATTTTATTATAATCCTAGATATGTTTTCTATTATATGCACTTAACTCCAGGCAGAATAGTTATATTAACGTTCTGCCTGTTTCTATTGGAGTAAATTATATAATTTTGAAAAATAATATCTTATAAATAAATTGTGGTTTATTTGTGGTAATGTTTTAACAGTAATAATGATATTGCAAATAATAACATTATCTTGGTTTTATAATATTTAGATTTAATTCCTTTACAAATTTAAATGTCCATATATTATTGCATGCAGACAAGTTTATAACGTTGAGTTAGGTTTATATATAAAGTTGTTTCGGTATATTATTACTGTCATTTAATGTCTTGTGGTGAAAAAATAAAATTTTTAACATTTTTTTTACTATTTTAAATAACCAATTTTGTGATCTTTGACTAAATTTATTAACCATGAGGAAGTCATAGTTATTGAATTTTTAAACAGAAAGATACGTAATCTAATAATATTACGCATGACTGCATATTTAAACTAAGGAGTCGTTATTGATGGTGTTAGGGTCGCAATTAATACAGTTAATATAGTTTTGAGGCGACATAATATTCAGATATCAGGAGAAGACATGCTTGATCCAAATTTAATAGATAGTGATAGTAAGATTTCTTCCCCAGTTAATTCTTTTAACGAATGGGACCCACTCGAAGAGGTGATTGTTGGTGCTGTTGATGGTGCCAGATTTCCTGGCTGGCATATGGCGATAGAGCCGGTATTACCACCGAATCAGATTGAGACTTTTCATCGGAATGCTGGCCGGTCATTTCCAAAAGAGCGGATTGAGGCAGCGTCCAGAGAGTTAGAAGAGTTTGTTCATATTCTCGAAAGTGAAGGTGTTAAAGTACGTCGACCTGAGCCTCAGGATCAATCTCAGGTATTTGGGGCGCCCGGTTGGAGCAGCACAGGACTATATTGTGCAATGCCTCGTGATTCCCTGTTAGTTATTGGTGATGATATTATTGAATGCCCGCTGGCATGGCGTTCCCGTTATTTTGAAACCGCGGCATATAAAACTTTACTTAAAGATTACTTTAAGCAAGGAGCGAGATGGAGCTCAGGGCCAAAACCACAGTTAATAGATGAACAATATGATTTTGAATGGTATAAGCCTGATGGTAAGGATAGTACTCGTCTTGCGGTGACTGAATTTGAACCGACATTTGATGCTGCGGACTTTATCCGTTGTGGGCGAGATATTATTGCGCAAAAGAGCCATGTGACTAATGAATTTGGTATCGAATGGCTTCGTCGTCATATAGGTGATGATTATCGTATTCACGTTTTTGAATTTAACGATGATAGCCCTATGCACATTGATGCGACGTTTTTCCCGATGGCACCTGGAAAACTGCTGATTAATCCAGAAAAGGTGTTAAAGATTCCTGAACTATTTAAAGGATGGGATGTGTTATGTGCCCCTGAACCGGTTATTCCTGATGAGCATCCGCTGTATATGACCAGTAAATGGATCAACATGAATATTCTGATGTTGGATGAAAAACGAGTCATTGTTGAAAAGCAAGATGAACCAATGATTGCGGCGATGAAACGTTGGGGCTTTACTCCGATTCCATGTAATTTCAGGAATTTTAACTCCTTCGGGGGTTCTTTCCATTGCGCAACAGTGGATGTAAGGCGACGCGGAATTTTACAGTCTTATTTTAACTAGGAGCAGCTATGGCTATCTGGCGATATTCTTATTGGGATTCGGTAATGTTTATATTAAGTATCTTGCATACGATAGCCACTGTTACTCTGGTTGTATATTGGGATAATTTCACTATTATGGGTTGGTTGGGCAACATTGTGTTGCTGACACTGATGACAACCTACAACATAATAGTGATATCACATTTTTTTAGCCATACTCCCTGGTTTGTTTCTCGAACCGTGAATATGTTTGTGTCTATCCTGAATTCAATGAATATTGGGCAGTCTGTACAGGCTTATCATTTGTCCCATGTTCGTAATCACCATAAATATAATAACGACCGGGGAGTTGGTGAAAGTGGACCACAAGATACTTCTTCTACTTTTATAAATGGAAAAGAGATAGGGGAGCACAGTACTCTTTGGAACTATTCTGCCCTTGGTGGAATATTCACTCTATATAACAGTTTTGTTCGTATGTTCTGGGCTATATTTATTTGGCAAAAACCGCTTAGTAAAGCTGATAAAGGATATGAAAAACTCCTTTCGATGGATAGGAAGAGGAAAGTTGAAGAGTTATTACAATTGAGATTAGATCGATTATTTCAGGCGGTGTGGGTTATTATTTTATTCACCTTATCCTGGAAATGGGTTTTATTTTGCTATTTACCTGCTCTCTATTTTTCCTTTGTTCTGGTCAATATACAAAACTATTATGAGCATTATGGGGCTCAGCCGGAGAACAGGTTTGCAAATTCAGTCAGTTATTATGGACGAATTTATAATTTATTGACATTTAATGATGGTTATCATCAGGAACATCATATTTCAGGCAACACTCATTGGAAGTCGTTACCTGATCTACGTCAAAAATATTCAACCAAGCTTTCTGCACAGGAAAGGATTGTCAGCCCAGTACCTGCAATATTGGGTTTTTTACACAAGCGTAGACCTTTATTGCATAGGTCTATAAATAAAAAATAGTTCCAGTTAATTATATAAGCTTTATACAGAGTCTGACGAAGGAGTCTGCTATGATGCAAGAAAAATTCGGCATTAGGGGAACAAAGCTGGCAAAGTCAGAATTTATTGTATACGAAACATCAAATAATATATCTATGAATGCAGTTTCTGATCTTCTGGATGGTCATCTTGCCGTTTGTCGGATTAACCATTTTCTTTTACCAGAACAAAGAAAGAAAATAATTGAGAATTTTTGGCGTTCTTCAGCACTTACTCCCCGTTACGGAGATGGTATTGATGGTATTGATGGTGTTGAGGGATATTTTATCGGGGCATCCCATATTGAAAAAAATACCCGCCAATATATAGAAGAAGTAGAAAATTTCCGCCCGGCAATTAGTGAGATTTTCCAGGATACGATCAATCCAATTGATCGTTTCATAGAGCAAATAACACATTTTAGTGGGGATAACCCTCAGGTAACGCGTCCTGCTATGTATCATGGTGTTGCTGCGGGTAATGTAAAAATTGTGTATTGGAATAATTTCGGTGAATTCCTGTTATTACCTCATGATGATCTTGCACAGCTGAGCGATCCACGTCAGAGCGATTTTGAGGTCCAACAAATTAATCGTGTCATGGCGGTAAATTTTTACGCTGATGTTCCCCAAAATGGGGGGCAATTAAAAGTATGGAATATTCAACCCGACAACCAATCACGTAGTGCCCTTGGTTTAACTTACAGTGGTTTTCCCTATCCAGTAGAATTACTGGAAAATCATGCAAACATGGTGATCAATATTAAGGCGGGGGATTTGGTATTGCTGAATGGAAATTTAGTACATGCAGTATTGAATGGTAATGCTATATCTGCACCAGAACGACGATTGCTTGTGACTTGTTTTATGGGAGTGCAGCAAAATGGCGATCTTGTCTGGTGGACATAAATCATGATATTGAAAATAGTCCCACAGATATTTGACCATAGCGAGATATGCATCTACATTTAAATGATTAATTTAGAATATTATAAGACGAATGCTATGTTATTACTTGCATGTACACTGATTGCATCTACTGGCTTAGCATTAACAGCAGTAGATTGTACATGCATTTTTTCACTTCTCCCCTTGCTCCACTGCCACTTCCTTTATTATCTATATATAACTGTGTAATACTCTTGTTTCTAAGAGATGGTTTGCATGCAATGTGTTGCCAGATTTGTGTACTGGCTTAGTTAAAACGTAAGATAGGTGTGATTCCGATGATTTCTAAAGCCCTATGGGTCTCTTATGGCTCGACTTTGCTGTTTGTTTTATTGTGGAGCAGTGGTGCGATTTTTTCGCGGTGGGGACTTGACCATAGTACCGCATTTGCGATTCTCTTAATGCGTTTTGCTGTTGCGCTTATTTTTTTGATATTTTTGGGATTATTATTCGGGCGTAAGGGCCATTTCTTGCCTGAACAGGGTACGCGTAAACAAGTAGCCAGTACCGGCGTTCTGCTAATAGGTGGTTATTCTATTTGTTATTTTTTTGCGTTGGACAATGGGATTACCCCCGGAGTTCTGGCTACAGTAATGGGAATTCAACCGATTATTACATTGTTAGTCATCGAGCGCCGTTTTTCGGCTGTACGTTTGGCGGGTTTATTGTTAGCGCTGCTGGGTTTGATATTAGTAGTGTATCAAAGTCTTGTGCTGTCCAGATTCTCTCTGGCCGGTATTACTTTTGCTTTGGTTGCACTGGCTTGTATGAGTATCGGTGCGATTTTACAGAAACGAATTCATCAAGCTCCTTCTGTAGTTTTACCTCTACAATATGGTGTTAGCCTACTGCTTTGCTTACTATTTGTTCCTTTTCAGCCTTTTGAATTTCAGCTGGTGCCTGGCTTTATTATTTCGTTGTTATGGCTTGGATTAGTCATTTCTGTTGTGGCTCAATTATTACTTTACCGGCTTATTCAAGCGGGTAATTTAGTGAATGTGACAAGTCTGTTTTATCTTGTTCCTGGGGTTACGGCTGTAATGGACTATTTGTTTTTGGGAAATTCGTTGCCTGATTTAAGTTTGCTGGGTATGGTTGCTATCTTGTCTGGGCTAATCTTGGTCTTTCGTACAAAGAAAATATCGCTTTCTACTGAATAAACTTGTATTTGCCGGGTTGTAATCAGCCTGGCCGTAGTTCATTCGTGGATTTTAGAACCCCAATTGCTTTGTATTGTTCCTTACATATTAAATGATAACCGTTATTACTTGGATGTTGTCTATTTCCACTTTACAGTACTGCCCGCATATATCGTATTACCAAATTGCATATATGAGTCATGTTTGTATAACGTTAAATTATTAGGGAATTAATAATGGAATCAGCGATATCTACAGATAATATTAAATTGTTTATTAAGAAAATAGACGAACTGGTTAATATTGAAGATAAAAAAAAGGGTGGTGCTCTCGCGGTTGCTGTTACCCACGGTGATGAAACGATTTATCAGCGTCATATCGGACAAGCTAGCATTGAACATGCTGTTGCTATACAGCCTGATACTAAATTCTATTTGGCGAGTGCCTCAAAACAATTCACGGCTTTTTGTATTGCTTTGTTGGAGAAAGAAGGAAAGCTCAGCGTCAAGGATAAGGTCGGGAAATATTTGGATGATTTTCCTGCGCGTTTTTCTGATATTACTATTGAGCATCTTATTCACCATACCAGCGGGTTACGGGATATATTTTTACTTTATAATCTGGCAGGTAAAAACTCAGATTTTGACTACTGCAATGCTGATTTAGTCAGAAAACTGGCCCACAGGCAACAGGAACTTAGCTTTACTCCAGGGGAATATAGTCTTTATAGCAACACGGGCTATCATTTTCTGGGGGAAATAATCAGCGTGGTTTCAGGTCAGACGCTGAGGAAATATGCAGAAGAAAATGTTTTTGCCCCATTAAAGATGAAAGATACCCTTATTTGTGACGATATAACTGAGATTATCCCTAATCGAGCAATGGGTTACACTTATAACGAAGATTCACACCAGTGGATAAGAAGCGATATCAATAATTCTGTGGTAGGTAGTGCAGCGGTTCATTCCACTGTGAATGACTTGTGTCGTTGGATTAGGGCATTTTATTCGCCATCTATTGTTCAGGAGCTGTTGCCTCAATTATCCCGTACACCAGATTTAACTAATGGCAATCGAAATAAGTATGCTTACGGTTTGGATATCGACCAACGCGAAGGGCAAAGGATAATACACCACAGTGGTACTTATGCTGGCTTCAGAGCTAATATTGTTATTTTACCAGATGCTAAATTAGGCATCGCGATTACTTCTGCAACAAATGTTAATGTTGCTAAATGGGTGGATAAGAATATTGATATATTGTTTAACACTGGTATTAAGCCAGAAAAACCGCATTGCCTAACTAGTGATATTGATATCACTGGTATTTTTCGAGGGATAGAGTCTTATCCTTATATTATTACCAAAGAAGATGTTTATTTGTTAAGTAATTTGTTAGAAGAAGGTAAACCAATCATCTTTAATGTTGACGGTACATTCCAAGAGCAAGGAGGTGTAATTAAGTTCAGACCCATTGTTGAAAATAACAGCGTTATCGCGTTGGAAAAGATTGATGAAAATGGTAACGTTTTTTATTTTAAAAAAATGAAAGATGAAGAGAATATCGATATTAAGCTATTATTAGGGAAATATTATAGTCACGAAACAGAGGCGATGGTTGATATTATATCATCTGGTGATGGGATTGCTATTGGTGGGATTATCTATCCTAGTAAAAAAGAAGTTTTGCGACGGATTCATGGGAATAGTTATTTCTCCCCGAGAACTGAACTTATTATTGATTTTGCATTTGATCCTAATGCTAATAAACATAGCCTATATATCAGTGATTCGCGTTGCTGGAAGGTAGAATTTGTTGCAGTTTAACTTATAAAGTGATAAATCAGGTAGAACTATTATATTTATGTTCTGCCTGTTTTTCGTAAGCATCAGTTCCCATGGTTACTTTATATTGCCGCTCACATATTAAATGATAATCGTTATCACTTGGATATTTCCTGTTTACGTCTTACAGTACTGCCCACATATGTATTGCTATTAAACTGAATATATATGTTCTATTTTATAATTTTAAATAAGGAAGTTAATGATGGAATCGACGATATCGACAGATAAGATTAAATTGTTTCTCAATAAAATAGACGAATTGATTAATATTGAGAATAAGAAAAAGGGGGGAGCACTCGCGGTTGCGGTTACTCACGGAAATAAAATCATTTATCAGCGCCATATTGGGAAAGCGGATATTGAACATTCTGTAGCTGTAAAACCTAATACTAAATTCTATTTGGCGAGTGTTTCAAAACAATTTGCGGCTTTTTGTATTGCCCTGTTGGAGAAAGAAGGAAAGCTCTGCGTTAAAGATAAAGTTGGACAATATTTGGATTATTTCCCCGCACATTTTTCTGATATTACCATTGAACATCTTGTTCATCATACCAGTGGGTTACGGGATGAATTTTTACTTTATAGCCTGGCAGGTAAAAATTCAGACTTTGACCACCGCCATATTGAGTTGGTGAGAAAACTGACCCAACGGCAATATTCACTGAACTTCACTCCAGGGGAATATTACCTCTATAGCAACACGGGCTATAATTTACTGGCGGAAATAGTCAGCGTAGTTTCGGGTAAATCGTTGAGAAAATATGCGGAAGAAAATGTTTTCATTCCATTAAAGATGAAAGATACCTTTTTCTATGATGATATCACTGAGATTATTCCTGATCGTGCGATGGGTTACGCTTATAACGAAGAGTCGCATCAGTGGAGAAGAGATGATCTCAACGATGTGGTGGTTGGTGGTTCAGGGCTGTATTCTACGGTAAATGATTTGTGTAGCTGGATGAAAGCGTTTTATTCGCCATCTATTGTTCAGGATCTGTGGCCTCAATTATCCCGTACGCCAGATTTAACCAATGGCAATCGTAACAATTATGCTTACGGTTTTGCGATTAACCAACGTGAAGGGCAAAAGATAATACGACATGATGGTGGTTATGGTGGCTTTAGATCCGAAGTTTGTATTTTACCTGATGCTGAATTAGGTATTGCTGTTACTTCTGCAATGAATACTAATGTCTCTAAACTTGTTCAACAGTGTTTTGATGTATTATTTAATCCTAATGATACTAAACCAGAAAAACAACCTTGTCGGACCAGTGATGCCGATATTACTGGTATTTTTAAAGGATTACAACCTTACCCTTATATTATCACCAAAGAAGATTGCTATTTATTAGGTAATTTATTCGAAAAAGGTAACCCGATTATCTTTAACTCTGATGGTACATTCCAAGCGGAAGATGGGAAAATTCGGTTCAGACCTGTTATTGAAAATGACAATGTTATTGCATTGGAGCAGATTAATGAAAATGGCAATGTTTTTTATTTAGATAAGATGATTGATGATGGTGGTGCCGATATCCAGCTACTGTTAGGGCATTATTATAACCACGAAACAGAAGCTGTGCTCACTGTTGCAGCTTCTGGTGATGAGCTTTATATCGATGCAATTATTTCTCCTGAAAGAAAAGAAGTCTTACATCGGGTTTATGGGAATAGTTATTTTTCTCCTAGCACAAAGCTTATTATTGATTTTGCATTGGACCCTGAAACGAATGAACCTCAGCTTTATCTCAGTAATGGTCGTTGCTGGAATATAGAATTTGTCGCGTTTTGATTGAGATGACAGTAAACATACATTGATAACTGTGTTGTTCTGGCAGGATGGCAGATACTCTTGAAATATTTATGTTCTGCCTTACGGGACTGCCTGCATATACGTAAGGCGCTCAAATTGCATATACCCGTTATCTTTCAAGTTGCCTCTTTGTTGGCTGCACTCACTCACCCCGGTCACAGAGTTTGCTATGCTCCCGGGGATTCGCTCCCTTGCCGCCGCGATGAATCTTGAAATCCATAGGGTATATATATACCTGTTTGTATAAAATTAAATAAGGAAACTAATAATGGAATCGACGATATCTACAGATAAAATTAAGTTGTTTATCAATAAAATAGACGAATTGGTTAATATTGAGAATAAAAAAAAGGGGGGAGCACTCGCGGTTGCGGTTACTCACGGAAATAAAATCATTTATCAGCGCCATATTGGGAAAGCGGATATTGAACATTCTGTAGCTGTAAAACCTAATACTAAATTCTATTTGGCGAGTGTTTCAAAACAATTTGCGGCTTTTTGTATTGCCCTGTTGGAGAAAGAAGGAAAGCTCTGCATTAAGGATAAAGTTGGACAATATTTGGATTATTTCCCCGCGCATTTTTCTGATATTACCATTGAACATCTTATTCATCATACCAGTGGGTTACGGGATGAGTTTTTATTTTATAGTCTGGCAGGTAAAAATTCAGACTTTGACCACCGCCATATTGAGTTGGTGAGAAAACTGATGCAACGGCAACAGGCACTTAATTTTACGCCTGGAGAATATTATCTCTATAGTAATACGGGCTATAATTTACTGGCAGAAATAGTCAGGGTAGTTTCGGGTAAATCGTTAAGGAAATACGCGGAAGAAAATGTTTTCGTCCCATTAAAGATGAAAGATACCTTTTTCTATGATGACATCACTGAGATTATTCCTGATCGAGCGATGGGTTACGCTTATAACGAAGAGTCGCATCAGTGGAGAAGAGATGATCTCAACGATGTGGTGGTTGGTGGTTCAGGGTTGCATTCTACGGTAAATGATTTGTGTCGTTGGATGAGAGCCTTTTATTCGCCATCCATTGTGCAGGATCTATTGCCTCAATTATCCCGTACACCAGATTTAACCAATGGCAATCGTAACAATTATGCTTACGGTTTGATGATTAGCCAACGCGAAGGGCAAAAGATAATACAACACGGTGGTTCCTATACTGGGTTTAAATCTCATGTTTGTATTTTACCGGATGCTAAATTAGGTATTGCGATTACCGCTGCAACAGGCGCTGAAGTTACTGGATGGGTGGAGCAGCATATTGATATATTGTTTCATACCGATATTGAGCGAGAAGAACCGTATTGCTTAACCAATGATATCGATATCACGGGTATTTTCCGAGGAATAGAACCTTATCCTTATATTATTACCAAGGAAGATACTTATTTGTTAGGTAATTTATTCGAAAAAGGTAACCCGATTATTTTTAACTCTGACGGTACATTCCAAGAACAAGGCGGTAAAATCCGATTCAGACCTATCATTGAAAATGACAGTGTTATTGCATTGGAGCAGATTGATGAAAATGGCAATATCTTTTATCTTAAAAAGCGAGTTGATGATGGGGGTGTTGATATTCAGCTATTGTCAGGACGTTATTATAGTCATGAAGCAGAAGCAATGCTATTTATTTCTTCTTCTGACAATGGAATTTATATTGATGGAATTGTCTATCCTGGGAAGAAAGAAGTCTTACGGCGGATTTACGGGAATAGTTATTTTTCCCCCAGTACTGAACTGATTATTGATTTTGAATTAGATTCTGATACTAATAAGCCTCGTCTCTATATCAATGATTCACGCTGTTGGAATGTAGAGCTCGTGCAATTTAATTGATAGGAGATAATATTACCTTAGCAGAACAGAATTAATGTTATTGAGCGTTTAAAGATATTTTTTTATTAGATACATTTTGTTCCAGGCAGAACGATCGATTTATATTCTGCCTGTTCGATAACCTTAAATAAGGAAATTCATGATGGCATTAACGATATCTAGAGATAATATTAAGTTTCTTCTGAAGAAAATAGACAATTTAATTGATATTGAAAATAAGAAAAATGGCGGCGCTCTCGCGGTTGCTGTTACTCATGAAAATGAAACCATTTATAAGCGCTATATTGGGCAAGCCAGTATTGAACATTCTGCTGCGATAACCCCAAATACGAAATTCTATATGGCGAGTGTTTCAAAACAATTCACGGCTTTTTGTATTGCTTTGCTGGAAAAAGCTGGAAAGCTCAACGTTAAAGATAAAGTTGGGAAATATGTGGATTATTTCCCAACGCGTTTCTCTGATATTACCATTGAGCATCTTATTCATCATACCAGTGGGTTACGAGATAAATATGTCCCTTATGGCTTGGCAGGTAAAAACTCAGATTTTGACCACCGCAGTATGGGTTTATTGAGAAAACTAATTCAACGGCAACAGGCACTTAATTTCACACCGGGAGAACGCTTTCGTTATAGCAATACGGGCTATAATTTGCTGGCAGAAATTATCAAAGTAGTTTCCGGTAAATCGTTAAGAGAATATGCGAAAGAAAATATTTTTATTCCATTAAAGATGAATAATACTTCTTTCTATGATGAGGTTACTGAGATTATCGATGATCGGGCGATAGGTTATGTTTATAACGAAGATGCAAAACAATGGAAAAGATCGGATCACAACGATTCAACTATAGGTAGTGCGGGGCTTCGTTCTACAGTAAGTGATTTATGTCGCTGGATGAAAGCATTTTATTCACCATCGATTGTTCGGGATATGTTGCCTCATTTATCCCGTACACCAAATTTAACCAATGGAAATCGTAACAATTATGCTTACGGTTTGATGATCAGCCAACGTGAAGGGCAAAAGATAATACGGCACGATGGTTCTTATGGTGGTTTTAAAGCTGAGGTTTGTGTTTTACCTGATATTAAATTAGGTATCGTGATTACGGCTGCAACAGGTATTAATACCGTTGAATTTACTAATCAATGTCTGAATATATTATTTAACACTGATATAACTGAGCCAGAACATTGCCGAACCAGTAATATTGATATCACCGGTATGTTTAAAGGAGAAGATCCCTATCCTTATATTATTACCAAGGAAGATTGCTATTTATTAGGTAATTTATTCGAGAAAGGTAATCCGATTATTTTTAATGCTGATGGGACATTCCAGGAGAAAGGGGGAGACATCCGATTTAGAGCTGTTATTGGCAATAATGAAGTTATCGCATTGGAACAGATTGATGAAAATGGCAACATTTTTTATTTAAAAAAGATGATCGATAAAGCTGATATCGATATTCAGCGATTATCAGGTCGCTATTATAATCACGAAACAGAATCGATTATTAATATTGAATCATCCGGTGATAAGCTTTATCTCGATGCGGTTGTCTTGCCCGGAAAAAAAGAAGCCTTACGATGGGCTTACGAGAATAGTTATTTTTCTCAGGCTACAGAGCTGATTATTGATTTTAAATTGGACTCTGATACAAATAAACCTCATCTTTATGTCAATGACTCACGTTGTTGGAAGATAGAGTTTGTCCCGGTTTAATTGACAGAATTGTAAATAGGAATTAAGAACTGTGTTTTTCTGGTAGGATGAAAAGATTTGGTTGAGATCATAAAGATATTTTCTATCTAATCTATTTATTTTCGGTCAGAACTATCATGATGATGTTCTGGCCGTTTTTTTACATAGCTTATGCACTTTAAATGATTATGTGAGCTATTTTCAGTGACTTGAAATCTAAAATTGCCAAATAAATTACCTTGATTTCCACTAACAATAGTATAGTGATATATACATAATTGAGAAATATAGTTTAATCTTGATCACAATAAAAGGAGTGTGAATTTATTATAGAAAATAAATTATGTGATATTGATTACTATTTCTCCAACTTAATGTTGAAAAAATATTTTAGTCTAGGATATATAGGATAGAGTAATTAAATGGATTTTTATTTGGTTTCGAAATTATATTTATTTTAATGTTATCATTTATTTTCTATAGATATCATTATCTGTAATTAATTGTTATTTTTAATAAATAAGATAAAACAATAATAGGTGGAAATAATTCACATGATTGATATAAATAAAACATATTTATCGGAGGATAACCAGATGCCTTGTGATTTTGATTCCGAAGTCGTTATTGGGCTGGTTGGTGCTGTAGGAACCGATTTAGAAATAATTAAAGATTCTATAACACAGAAACTTAATGCGTTCCGGTATGATGTACAAGAGGTAAGAATATCTTCTGAAATTATCTCAGTATTAAGGGATATTCCCTTAACAAAGGATAATTATGAAAAGATAAGTTGTTTAATGACAGAGGGTAATAATCTAAGAGAGGTTAGTCAGGATAACTCTATATTGGCATTGGCTGCGGTAGCCGAAATAAATAAAAGAAGAGAGAAGAAGAATTCCTTACCAATACCATCTATTAGGAGAGCATATATTATAAATTCTCTCAAACATCCAGATGAGGTCAATGCATTAAGGGAGATTTATGCGAATGGATTTTTCCTGATAGGTGTATATACTAGTGAGTCTCAAAGATTAAAGAATCTTACTGTTGATAAAGGCATTGATAGGGAAAAGGCTAAGGAGTTGATTAGTCGTGATTCCAATGAGGGAAATGAGTGGGGACAGCATACAAGAGATACTTATGAGTTATCAGATTTCTTTATAAGTTATGATGGGAATAAAAATAGGGCCGACAATAGTATATGGAGAATATTGGATCTTATTTTTGGTAATCCATATGTTACTCCGACCTTTGATGAATATGCTATGTTCATGGCTTTTTCTGCTTCATTACGATCTGGAGATCTTTCCCGTCAGGTTGGGGCTGTATTAACGAAAAATAAAAATATCATATCAACTGGGGCTAACGATGTACCAAAATTTGGCGGAGGATTATATTGGCCTGAATATGTAGGAGATGAAATTGAAGATGCTAAAAATGGTAGAGATTATAAAGTAGGTGAGGATTCAAATGCGAAAGAGAAAAGATTAATTATTGAAGATATACTTAAAGATGTCAAAGATGAAAAAAAGGAAGAATTTAAAGAATATCTTCTGAGAAGTAAGATTAAGGATATTACCGAGTATGGGAGGGTTGTGCATGCTGAAATGGAAGCTATCTTAGCATGTGCAAGAAGTAATATTAGTACTTATAATGGAATATTATATTGTACTACATTTCCATGTCATAATTGTGCAAAACATATCGTTGCCAGTGGTATAAAACGAGTTGTATATATTGAACCTTATCCTAAAAGTAAAGCCTTTGATTTTCATCCTGATTCTATTTCAACTCCTGGGGTAGATGACAATAAAGTAATTTTTGAGCCATTTGTGGGGGTTGGGCCTCGTTGTTTCTTTAATTTATTCTCTATAAATCTAGGAGTAGGTTATAAAATCAAAAGAAAAAATAAAGAGGGTAAAACTCTTAATTGGGATAGGAGAGATGGAAAACTCAGAATGAAGATGCTATCATTATCTTATATAGAGAAAGAAACCGAATCAGCAGCTAATGTAGATAGATTAATAAAGGAGTTAAAGAAATGACTAAGAAAGAGGAGTTTTTAGCTTATTTAAGTGAAGCGAGTAAAATAGTTGAACAATGGCCAGATTGGAAGAAAGGTGGATTGAAAACGCGCCGTAACCTACAGACATCTGGTAAAGATAAATCTAAGACTTATGCGATTGGTGAGAATAAAAAATAAATTGGTATAACTTATTCTTATTTATTGAAAAACAGAGAGCTTGATAAGGTTTTCTGTTTTCTACTGTTAGAAAAACAATTAAAATAATAAATTAAGTTTTTATTTCAACATCCTGATAATCACATCGATGTGGATAAATATAAAAAGTAACCCTTTTTAGGGTTACTAGTAAATATAGTGAATCATTCAAACTAATTATTTGTTTTCAAAAAATGCCCGCCTTAAACCTAATTCCAGCCCACGAATTTCGGCTAAACCTTTTAATCGGCCAATACAGGAATAACCGGGATTAGTCTGTTTTTTTAGGTCATCAATTATTTGATGGCCGTGGTCAGGGCGCATAGGGATTAAACGGTTATCTCCAGCCGCCTTACGGCGATATTCTTCACGTAGGATTTCCATAATTACGTTATACATATCTACATCACCTGCCAGATGAGCGGCTTCATGGAAAGTTTTACTGTTTTCTTCCCGTTGGGTAGAGCGCAAGTGAGTGAAATAAATGCGGTTGCCATAGCGCTTAATCATCTCAACCAAATCATTATCACTACGAACACCGTAGGAACCGGTGCACATTGTAATGCCGTTAACCGGGCTTGGTTCAATGGTTGTCAGCCATTCAATATCTTCAATGGTGGAAATAATACGTGGTAAGCCCAGAATAGGGCGAGGTGGATCATCTGGGTGAATTGCCAGACGTAAACTATATTCTTCACATACAGGAACAATTTGGTGCAGGAAATAAGCCAAATGTTCACGCAGTTTATCGTGGGTAATATCTTGATAGCGATCTAATTGCGCCTGAAATTCTGCTAACGTATAGCCCTCTTCGGCCCCTGGCAGACCGGCAATGATATTAGCAGTCAGCTTCTCAATATCAGCAGCAGACATATTGTCGTAATAGACTTTTGCCTGAGCTTGTTCTTCAACGGTGTAATCAGCTTCTGCACCCGGGCGTTTGAGGATATAGATTTCAAATGCAGCAAAGGCAATTTGATCAAAACGTAGAGCTTTAGAACCATCAGGGAGCAGGTATTCAAGATCGGTACGTGTCCAATCGAGTACTGGCATAAAATTATAGCAAACGGTATTGATGCCACATTCTGCCAGATTTTTCAGTGAGGTTTTATAGTTATTAATCCATTGTTGATAGTGACCGGTCTGGGTTTTAATTTCTTCATGGACAGGTATACTTTCAACAACTGACCAGATAAGTCCCTTATTTTCGATAAGGGTTTTACGCGCCAAGATTTCGTCTTGATGCCAAACATGTCCGTTAGGAATATGATGCAACGCGGTAACGATGCCGGTTGCACCAGCTTGACGGATATCATCTAAAGAGACAGGGTCATTTGGGCCGAACCAACGCCAGGTTTGTTCCATTGTTATCTACCTTTACATGAACTCTAGAATGAAAAACAGTCATCAAAACAACTGGATATAAAAACTTATTTATTAATTGTTCCGTTAGATTAATTACGCTTCTTTGCTATTTCATAGGGATACGAATTAAAGAGATAACCGTCGAAATAGGGATCATCAATATCAGACAGTTCCAGTAAACGTAATTTCACATTTTCCAAATGTTGCCACATTGCTTGTTTAGCTGCTGCCGGATCTTTCTTGATCATGGCGGATAAAATGATCTGATGATCATGCAACCACTCTTTACGATAATCTTTATCGGTAATTCGAGTATGTAGTTTCTGCCACATGGGATTATTTTCCCGCCATGCCCAAGATTGTTTAAGCAGTTCAACTAACATACTGTTATGGGTGGCTTCAGCAATGGCGAGATGGAATTCTCTGTCACCGGATTCATCTTCACCGGAGGCCAAATCTTCGGATTCCTTTTGTAATGCTCGACGCATATTAGCAATATTGTTTGGTGTTACTTGCATGGCGGCAAATTCAGCAATATTACTTTCCAGCAATTGGCGAGCCTGTAATAGCTCAAAAGGTCCTGCCGCATTGACTGAGCATGAAGAAGCAGGCAGCAGGTGAGGGAGGCTGATAATATAGACCCCAGAACCTTTACGGACTTCGATTAGATTTTCTAGTTCGAGCATAATTAATGCTTCACGAACAACTGTTCTGGAAACGCCTAATAATTCAGCCAGTTCTCGCTCTGGCGGTAAGCGATCCCCGATATGATATTGCTGGTTAGCAATCATCTGTCTTAATGAAATACCGACTTCTTGATAAGGACGTTTTGACTCAAGTAAATGCTTCATCATGTTACTACCATTACGATGACTATCTATTAATTGCACGGATCATAGTTAAAAACAAAAATTGGTCAACCAAAAACACCATTTCAAGGTGAAGGCCAAAGATCTTCATCTATGATTGATTATTTTACTGCGCGAATGCGCTCTACCATATGGTAAAGCATCGGATCGCTTTTCTTAATGTCGTCGTATATAGGTTTAACCGCTTCTTCAAACGATTTTTTATCAACATCGACGAATTTAACCCCAATTTTTTCGGCATGTTGGCGCTCTTTTTCCTCTGATTTTTCCCATAATTTGGTCATATATTCCGAGGAATGGGTCGCTGCACTCATAAGGATTTTTTGTTGTTCTGATGACAGCTTATTTAAAGATTTATTAGAAATAACTAGCACATCTGGCACCATTGTATGCTTATCCAGTGAGAAATATCCGGCAACTTCACTGTGGCGACTCAGGCTGAAAGAAGGAATGTTATTTTCTGCGGCATCGACAACACCCTGTTGCAGAGCGGTATACAATTCGCCGTAAGCTAAAGATGTTGGATTACCTCCCAGGTTTTTCACCATTGAAATGGCTGTTGGGCTAGGCTGTACTCGGATCTTCATGCCCTTGAGATCCGCAGGAGTACGAATAGGTTTTTTGGCGTAGAAGCTGCGTGCACCAGCTTCATAGAAGGTTATACCAACAAATCCACGGTTTTTACTGGAAGCGAGGATCTCTTTACCAATTTCTCCATTTTTAATTTTTTCGTAGTGTGCTTGATCGCGGAATAGATAAGGCAGATTAAAAGCGGAATAAGCGGGTGAGAAAGCTTCCTGTTCTGCGGCGTTAGATTTGACTAAATCCAACGCACCATTTTGCATCAATTCCATCGATTCCCGTTGATTGCCTAATTGTGCATCTGGATAGATCCGAATACGAACATCACCATTTGTTTTTTGGCGAACTTCATCAGCAAACTGAGTCATTGCCTTGTGTACTGCGTGATCGCGGTTATGGTTATGGCTGAGTTTTAATGTTGTCACCGCTATGACTTGTGATGCTCCCAAGGTAAATATCGTGCCGATTACAGTACATAAAATACGCTTAGAATTGTTCATTGTTCGTTCTCCAATTGCTGTAAATAGGTTACGGGCACAACTGAACTGACGGCCAAACCATAAGCACCGCTTCTGCTGTCGTCAAAAAATAAATACCATTTGGTTGACCAATATCACAAAATAATCGCGTCAGTGAGTAAACCAGTCAGTTTGTGATCCCGCTCACTGGATGTTTTTTTGACCTGGATCTTATAATCCGGGTGACGTAACGTTCTCTTTACTGATTTTGGTCAAGCAGTTTTCTGCTATTTGGTTGACCAAATGTGGCTTCTGTTAAAGCCAATAAAAGGACAAGTTCCATGAAAAACCTTGTGGATTGCATCAATAAAGGCTTGGCATTTTTTACAATCTGCCTTTTTGTTTTTTTGGTGTTTTGTGTGACATGGCAGGTTGTTTCCCGCTATGTGCTTGGTACGCCGAGTACGGTAACTGATGAACTCGCCCGTTATCTGTTTATTTGGGTCGCCATGATTGGCGCGGCATATACCACAGGCCAACACCGTCACTTAGCTATCGACCTGTTAGCGATGAAACTTAAGGGGATAGGCAAAAATATTGTTGGTTTAGTCATACTGGCCTCGATTGCTCTGTTTGCTTCAGTTGTGCTGGTGTATGGCGGATCAGTGTTGGCTATTTCAACGCTTGAGACTGGGCAAATCACGCCTGCGTTGGGACTACAGATGGGGTATGTCTACTTATGTCTGCCAATCAGCGGTGTTCTGATGATCTTCTATACGCTGACAGATAGCGTTGCTCTTATTCAGAATTTTTCAGGTAAAGACACTGTCGTTTATGAAAGTCGTTGAAATCACCAGACACAAGAGGATGAGCTTATGGATTGGCAAGTTGTTTTAGTTTTGTTCGGTAGTTTCGCGATATTACTGGCACTTGGTATCCCGGTATCCTTTGCGATTAGTTTGTCATCATTACTGGCCATTATGATGACGCTTCCCATAGAAGCGGCTGTTACTGTTGTTGCTCAACGTATGGCTGTGGGTGTTGATAACTTCTCTTTACTGGCTATTCCGTTCTTTATTTTGGCGGGGAATATTATGAATCAGGGGGGAATTGCTACCCGGTTGATTAATCTGGCGAAAGTTATGGGGGGACGCTTGCCCGGTTCATTGGTTCACGTCAATATTATGGCGAATATGTTTTTTGGTGCGATTTCGGGTTCAGCGGTGGCATCCGCTGCGGCTGTCGGCGGAACGATGGCACCAATGCAGAAAAAAGAGGGTTATGAACCGGAGTATTCTGCTGCTGTAAACATTGCTTCTTGCCCTGCTGGTTTGTTGATCCCACCAAGTAATACTTTGATTGTTTATTCTCTGGTTTCCGGTGGTACATCAATTGCGGCGCTATTTCTGGCAGGTTATATTCCAGGCATTCTGATGGGGGTATCTCTGATGATAGTGTCGGCAATTATTGCCAAACGCCGTGGCTATCCGGTATCACCAAGACCCACATGGAACGAGTTTTTTATCACTTTGGTTCGCGCATTGCCTTCCCTGATGCTGATTGTGGTCGTTATGGGCGGTATCATTGCCGGTATTTTTACCGCGACAGAAGCTTCTGCAATTGCCGTATTGTACAGCTTTGTATTGGCAGTACTGATTTATCGCGAAGTCAGTATCATCAAGCTGCCGAAAATCATTTTGGATTCTGCTGTGACCACTTCCATTGTTCTGCTGCTGATTGGTGCATCAATGGGAATGTCTTGGGCAATGGCAAATGCTGATCTGCCCTATCTGATTGCTGATGCATTGATGGTAGTTTCGGAAAACCCGCTGGTTATTCTGCTGGTCATTAATATCATTTTATTGCTGGTCGGAACCTTTATGGATATGACCCCGGCGATTCTGATTTTTACGCCGATTTTTCTGCCTGTAGCACAGAGTATGGGAATTGATCCGGTACACTTCGGCATCATTATGACTTTTAACTTGGCTATTGGTATCTGTACGCCTCCGGTAGGTAGTGCGCTATTTGTTGGCTGTTCCATTGGTGAGGTCAGCATTAATAAGGTGTTGAAGCCTTTGGTACCAATGTATTGCGCCTTAATTATTGCCCTGATGTTGGTGACTTTTATGCCTCAGTTGAGTTTGTGGTTGCCTCAAATGTTACTGAATTACTGATTATTCAGGTAATTTGCGTTTTAAAAAGGAATTGTTCCATGAGCCGCAATATAGCCAATTGCAAAATCAATCCTGCTGTTTCTCTCCCTTCCTATGATCGTAATAGGTTGATTACCCGTATTGTTCATCTGGGGTGTGGTGCTTTTCACCGGGCACATCAGGCGGTTTTTACTCATCATATGTTGGAAAAAACGGACAGTGACTGGGGTATTTGTGAAGTTAGTTTGTTCTCCGGTCATAGGTTGATTCAGCAACTTAACGATCAGGATTGCTTGTGTACTATTGCGGAGAAAGGAGCAGAAAAAACTGAGCTGAAAGTTATCGGTTCTATGATTGATGCTTTACACCCTGAGTTTGTGGGTCAGCAAGGTATTCTGGAAACCATAGCGCAACCGCAGGTTGCGATTGTCTCTCTGACAATTACCGAAAAAGGGTATTGTATCGATGCAGTCAACGGAAAACTTGATGTAAATAATGCACTAATTCAATGGGATTTAGCTAACCCAACCGCACCAACATCCGCTATTGGCTATATTGTTGAAGCGCTTCGCTTACGTTATGAACGTGGTTTATCGCCGTTGTCGGTGATGTCCTGTGATAACGTCAAAGAAAATGGCAATGTTGCTCGTGAAGCGGTGGTGGGTTTTGCCCGTTTACGCGATGAAAAACTGGCGCAATGGATTGAACTGAATGTGACTTTCCCATGCACAATGGTTGACCGTATTGTTCCTGCTGCTACATCAGAATCGTTGGGAGAGATTGCTGAACAGTTAGGTGTATATGATCCCTGTGCAATCACCTGTGAACCTTTCTGTCAGTGGGTGATTGAGGATAACTTTGCTAATGGCCGTCCAAACTGGGATGTTGCCGGTGCCCAATTCGTTAAAGATGTGATGCCTTTTGAAACCATGAAATTACGGATGTTAAATGGTAGCCACTCATTTTTGGCCTATCTGGGCTATTTGGCAGGATATGCGCATATTGCTGACACAATGGCTAATGCCGATTACAGGCAGGCTGTTTTGGATCTAATGCTGAAAGAGCAAGCACCAACTCTGACGATGCCGGTAGGAACAGATCTTTCCCAATATGCCCATCTGCTGATTGAGCGTTTCAGTAATCCTAGTCTTAAACACCAGACTTGGCAGATAGCGATGGATGGTAGCCAGAAATTACCACAGCGTATGTTTGATTCTGTGGCTTATCATTTGGCAAATGGCAGCGATTACCGTTACTTGGCATTGGGTATCGCCGGATGGATGTGCTATGTCAGCGGTCAAGATGAACAAGGCAAATTGATTGATGTGCGCGATCCAATGGTTGACCAATTTAAATCTATTTACCAGAAGTATGGGTTATCTGTTGATGTGGTACCTGCATTGTTGGCTGTTTTTGGCAATCCATTGCTAGCCAATCCGCATTTTGTGCGGGTAGTTACTGAAGCTTACCAGCGATTACTAGATTACGGCGCTCGTCGGGCTGTGGCGGCACTCTGAATGGGGCGACAGGAAAGCGATATGAAAAATTTTATGTGTGAAGATTTTCTGCTAAACAATGAAACTGCCCGTCAGCTATATCATGAATACGCCGTAGATATGCCGATTTACGATTATCACTGTCATCTCAATCCGCGCGAAATTGCTGAAAACCGCCTGTTTGATAATCTTGGTCAGATTTGGCTGGAAGGGGATCACTATAAATGGCGGGCAATGCGTTCTGTGGGTATTGATGAATCACTCATTACCGGCAAGCAAACCGGTGATAATGAAAAATATCAAGCATGGGCAAAAACGGTACCGTTGACATTAGGAAATCCGCTTTATCATTGGACTCATCTGGAATTACGTCGTCCATTTGGCATTACCGGGAAATTATTTGGACCGCAAACTGCTGATGAAATTTGGCATCAATGCAATGAAAAGTTGGCAACTCCAGAATTTTCAGCACGTGGCATTATGCAGCAAATGAATGTGCGTATGGTTGGAACCACGGATGATCCGGTGGATTCTCTGGAATATCACCGCCAAATCGCGACAGACGAGGATTTTGATATCGAAGTATTACCGAGTTGGCGTCCCGACCGGGTATTTAAAATCGAGTTGGAGGGTTTTATTGAATATATTCAACAGCTTGAAGCTGTGGCTGATGTGTCTATCTCTTCTTTTGCTGACGTACTGAGTGCGTTGGGGCGTCGTCTTGAACATTTTGCTGCTCATGGTTGCCGAGCTGCTGATCACGGCATAGAAAATTTACGCTATGCCCCCATCCCTGATGAAGCGGTATTAAATAGCATCCTGCAAAAACGATTTGCAGGGGGCACTCTCTCTGAGCTTGAAATTGCGCAGTACACCACTGCGGTGCTGGTGTGGCTTGGTCGGCAATATGCTGCCCGCGGCTGGGTGATGCAGTTGCATATCGGTGCTATTCGTAACAACAATACTCGTATGTTCCGTCTACTTGGGGCGGATAGTGGCTTTGATTCCATTGGTGATAACAATATCGCCCGGTCGTTATCTCGCTTGCTGGATAGTATGGATGTGACGGATGAGCTGCCGAAAACGATTCTTTACTGTCTGAATCCACGAGATAACGAAGTGATTGCAACGATGGCCGGTAACTTTCAAGGTGGTGGTATCGCTGGTAAAGTGCAATTTGGTTCAGGCTGGTGGTTCAATGATCAGAAAGATGGCATGTTGCGCCAGCTTGAGCAACTTTCCCAACTTGGGCTGTTGAGTCGATTTGTTGGTATGTTGACCGATTCTCGTAGCTTTCTTTCATACACACGGCATGAATATTTTCGTCGTATTCTTTGCAATTTGTTGGGGAAATGGGTCGAAAATGGCGAAGTTCCCAACGATAGAACGATGTTAGGTCGAATGGTCGAGGATATTTGTTTTAACAACGCTCGCCGTTATTTTGCTTTGCCGGGAGAAAATTCATGAAGCAAATTGCACTCCTTGGTGAGTGTATGATTGAGCTTAATGGCGTGCCTTTCGGTACCTTGCACCAGACTTTTGGCGGTGATGTATTGAACAGTGCGGTTTATTTAGCACGAGCAAGCCAGCAAAAGATTGCGGTCAATTTTGTTACTGCGTTGGGAATGGATTCACTCAGTGAAGGAATGATCAAACGTTGGCAAGACGAGGGTATTCATACACATCTGGTTTTGCGTGATCCGGCTCATCAACCGGGATTGTATTTGATTCAACTTGATGAACAGGGAGAGCGTACCTTTCTGTACTGGCGTAACGATTCTGCCGCTCGTTATATGGTGCGCCACCCAGATTTCACTTCTATTTCTCAAGCATTGCAACAGATGGATGTCGTTTATCTCAGTGGCATCAGTCTGGCTATTTTGCCTGCCGATGATCGTGAAAAATTACTGAACTTGCTGGCTGAACTGGCTGAGCAAGGAAAAACCATTGTCTTTGACAGTAATTACCGCTCAGCATTATGGGAAAGTATAGCGGAAACCCAAGTGTGTTATCAGAAATTACTCTCTTGTACTTCACTGGCATTGGTAACGGATGACGATGAGGAGAATCTATGGGGTGATAAATCGGTTAAAGCAACCATGACTCGCCTTAAACGGGCAGGGGTGAAAGAAGCAGTTATTAAAGCCGGTGAAGTCGGTTGCTATTATCAGAATTTGGGGCGGGGTACTCCGCTTGAACTGATCCCAACGGAACCGGTCGCCAAAGTGATTGATACTACGGCGGCGGGAGATGCCTTTAATGCCGGATTTTTGGCTGGCTATCTGATGGATTGCCCGATACAACAAGCGGCAATCATGGGGCATCGTCTTGCCGGTATCGTCATTCAGCATAAAGGGGCGATTATTCCCAGCAGCGTTACTAAAACGATGACTGACAGCTTCTTTTCAGAGCAGGAGAAAAACTGATGAAACAAATCATTGTGCAGTTACGCCAGTTAAAAATTGTACCTGTGATTGAGGTTGACCGGGCAGAAGATATTATTTCGTTGGGTAAAGCATTAGCTGACAATGGGTTGCCTGTAGCGGAAATTACTTTCCGTTCTGCGGCAGCGGAGGAGGCTATTCGTCTGCTGAGAAAGGCTCAGCCGAATATGCTGATTGGTGCAGGTACGGTGCTGAATCGTGGGCAGGTGATGGCAGCGAAACAAGCAGGGGCGACTTTTATCGTTTCCCCGGGTTTTAATCCAAATACCGTTAAAGCCTGTCAGGAACTGAATATTCCGATTATTCCAGGTGTAAATAACCCAAGTGCGATTGAAGGTGCAATGGAATTGGGACTGAAACTGTTGAAATTCTTCCCGGCGGAGCCTTCAGGTGGTTTGCCAATGATTAAAGCGATATTGTCACCTTATACTGAACTTCAAATTATGCCTACTGGGGGAATAGGGCCGAAGAATATCTGTGATTACCTTGCTGTGCCGCGCATTGTGGCGTGCGGTGGTTCATGGATGGTTAGTAAAGTGCTGGTGGACAGCCAAAACTGGCAGGAAATTGGCCGTTTGACTCGCGAAGCGGTGGATTTGGTGAATGGAATTAATAATAGGACGGATTAATTATCAGCGGACCTTGAGTTAACAACGCTGCACTTCCAAGAAGTTGCTTTGGCCTTTTTCCGTCTTGAACATAAGGGATTTTAGGTTTTATCGGGTGAAAAACATAATAAATCCTATACATTGCCGGGTGTGTCGTTACCAAACCCTGAAGAACTTTTCTCTGTTGGAGCAATAAATAATATTAACAATAAATCGGACTTACCTCATAAGGAATCTAGCTTGCCTCATTCATATTCAGGTATTCAAATCCACCGAGATGAGTTAGGGCGTCTTGCTCCTTCGTCATTTAGCCTACCATTTATTGATGACTTAAAGTACATAACATCCGATTTAAGAGAAAAATTGCGAGAAATTGCTAAACCAGCTTGTGAAAATCGTCGATTAGAGCTAGAACAAATGCAATCGATTATTATGAAACTTTGTGAGTCTCACTATATTCGTATTGATGTGTTAAGCATACTACTTAATCGTTCTGCAAAGAATCTCAGACAGCGCCATATAAAACCACTGCTTAATAAGCAGAACCTAATGATGGCATTTCCACAAACACCGAATCATCCCAATCAAGGATATACTGTCAAAGCTTTATTACAGAAGGATTGATATTTTTTATGGTAGAACAATAGAGAAGTATTTAATTTATGTAGAAGTATATTCATGAAGTATTTTATTTTCGTAAGAAGATGAGGGATATAGGTTATAAGAAGGAACTGGAAAATTTTCTTCTTTTTTTGCAGTTATTCTATTAGTCATTCAATCCTTATCGAATAGAAAATAAAATAGATTTATGATAAGGTTTTGCTTTTTTATTTATTATAAAGAATAAACTTTAGATTAGCGATGTTTGATAGTTATAATATGTCATAATCTTAGCACCAATTTATTGATAATAGGCCAATTTTGGCCCAGTATTATATAAGATAAAAAATAAATAAAGCAAATTGAGGTTCATGGCTCTATATTTCACAACGAGTCGTTATTTGAATAAAATCAACAGATTCACCGATCTTTATTTCAATATTTACCCCTTTGACTTCATTGATATTTTTTATATGAGTGCCACCACATGGAATAGTGACTACTGTGGAGTCAATAGTCGATTTCCATAATCTGGTATCACTGATCTCTTTTGATTTATATTCGACAGTGATTTCTACTCCTTGGGTCAGCCAATTATTGAGCGTACTATTCACTTCTCTATTAATTTTATCCAGATTTTCAATTAATATATTTTTATCGAACCCTTTCTTTTTAAGTGATTTACCAAAGCGATAAATATCCACCGATTTAAGTTCTGTGATCGAAGATTGGTAAATTGCGGCTTTATCTAAATTATAATTTCCTAAATCGTCGGTGTCGTATACTTTAGACCATATATGATTAGTTGCTTTATTCAAAGCAAGAGACATAAAGTGAGCCATCGAGTGTGCGGCGCTTACCCTATATCTTGTCTTATCGTTGATAGATAAAGTTACCGTTTTCCCTATGAGATCTCTTTCTGAAATTCCCTGTAAATCAGGTAAGTAATGTGCTGGCATAATTTTAGCTGGCGACGTTGCTTGTTTCGTTATTTCCTGATCTATATATAAATTACCATTGATAAGACCAGCGGTATAAACTTTTGTCACGGCGAGTTCTTTATCATCTATTGAGATTATGCCATTATCATGTAGTTGGTCTGGCCACTTATAGTTCTTCGGGTAGAATGGACTATCTTGGGTTATCAAAATGGCGCCATTTTCGTATTTCATAACCCCGATAATGTTAGATTCTAACGTCAAGGTTGCCAGCATAAATGAGGCTTCGGCTGTCAATAATTCATTAATATTCATATCTATAATCATGTAATATCTCGCTAGTTATCATTTTTTAACATCTATTATCTTTTTCTATTGACATATTAGTTACATTAATGAAAATGTCTATGTCGTGATGACTATTCTATAGGTGACTAAGGAGTTCTATTATGGATTATCTATCATACAAAAAACAGTCTGATCATGTTATAGCAAAAAACATAGATAATGTAACAAGAAAATCTGCACCAATTGTATATTCAACTATGGAGGATATTTATTTAGGTTTAGTTAGATTAAGAAACTCTCAGGCTTTTTTGTATAAAGATATTTATGGTAAGCAGATATCCAATGAAGACCAGAGAATGATTGATGCAGCTATTAAGACGATTTTTAAAAAAGGAGATGTCATTTATGATATTGTGTCTACAATCATAAATACAATGTATGATTTTATTCCTGAGAGAACACAAAGAATTATATCTGAGAAATTTCATTTAATAGTAGCAACATATGGCGTTCAAACAGCAACAAAGATTAGCGTAGCTACCGCAATAACAAGTTTAATATCGATTAAGATAAATGCCGTTCCATCTGTAAAGACAAAAATAGCAACATTTTTAAATATATCAATAAACTCCCTTGCTATTTATGGGATATTTGAAAAAGCAGCTAGATCTGCACGAAAATTAAAAATAGAATCTCCGGTGACATATTTAGCCTTAAAGAAAAAGGGATTAGAAATGCTTTATTTTTTGGTTGAACCATACATGGAGAAATTAATAAATATTTATAGAAAAAATATCATGACCTTAGAAGATGAAAAATTACTTTTAGATGAAATAGAAAGACTAATTTACCTTTAACTTAACATGAGATAATTGGTGAAGAAAAATGGACTTGATTAAATCTTTTGTAATAGATCTTGCTGGAATTTTCATAACATTTGCTCTTTGTTTAGCATGGTTTGTAATTACTCCTGAAGGGTTTGGTATAATTGGAGGGATAATTATTCTTATAGCGTCGTATTTCGTTACAATAAAAGTAAAGAAAAAACTGTTGAAGTTAAAATAACTTCAACAATAAGGCATGGCATTGATTAATAACGTGTCAATACACTCTATCATCCCATATGCTATAGCCTGAAGTTCCAGCTATGTGGTGTTTCCATGTGATGCTTTTATATGCTAGAGAAATAGTTTCAAATGGTATTGTATTTGAACTGTCTATACTGTGAGGATAGTTAGCACATATATCAACAATAGAAGCATCTCTTAACTCAACGGTGTAGAACTTTTCCATAACACCAAAAGAATTAATTCTGTAAAAATCGAAAAAAGCATTTAAAACTTCATTATTAGAAATAGCTATGCCAAGTAGAGGAGATGATTTATCTATTATTTTTATGAAATCTACTGGGTGATGATCAGAATTTTGTTCTCTAGTTAGACTATGAACGAAAGATAAAACTTGAATTTCATCTTCATGCCCAATTTGATATCTATTTCCTATAGAGTCAGATGTTGAACACCCTGATGATATTAACCCTTGTTTACGGCCATTTAGTTTTAAGTAAATAGAAAAGCTCATATAAACATCCTATATCAGTCCCATAACAGTTAATAGAAGTGTCTATATTATCTCCATAATATAAAAGAATCAAAAGTATTGTTTATATAAGAATCTTAAAATGTTCATAGGTTAATTGCTCCAACATGGAGAATAGGGCAGTATTTTACACTTAATATATATAATATTTTGCTAATTTTTGTGTCAATTTTGAGTTGGAAAGACTAATATAACGTTTAAAGGAGAAATAGGACATAAGTTCAACGTAATAGAACCGCGAGAAAGTTTTTAACATTCTCGCGGTAATTGAGTTTCCTAAACTGGAAGATCAATGATTTTCTGTGAAGAAAAATCAAATCTCGCTACGTGGTTTAGCATTCTCCACCAACCATGCTGCAACGTGCTGCTTCTGCTCTTCATTCAGCCACATACCCAATTTGGTCCGGCGCCAGATTGCGTCATCCAGTTCAACAACCCACTCATTATCAACCAGATAACGAAGCTCTGCTTCATACAGTCCGTGACCGAAGGATTTACCCAGATCTGCCAGATTATTAGCACTTTGCAGAATCAGTTCGCTGTGACTGCCGTAAGTACGTGCATAACGTACAGCAACACCTTCCGGTAACCAGTTGTAGCGTTTACGTAGTAAACGGGCATAACCATCACGATCGCACCCTTCCAGATTACCCCCCGGTAATTGACCATTTTTGGTCCAGGCTTTTCCAGCATTAGGATAATATTGCATGAGCTTCTCGGTTGCGTGCTCTGCCAGCTTACGGTAAGTGGTTAACTTACCACCAAACACAGATAGTAATGGGGCTTTACCCTGCTCATCATGAATATCGAGCGTGTAGTCACGGGTGATTGCCTGAGGTGAATCAGACTCGTCATCGCACAGTGGGCGGACGCCAGAATAGGTCCAAACGATATCTTCACGGCTAAGCTGTTTCTTAAAATGAGCATTATAGACTTTCAACAGATAGTTAATCTCTTGATCGTCTATCTTCACCTCTTTTGGATCACCTGTATATTCGACATCGGTTGTACCAATAATGGAGAATTCATCCATCCACGGAATAACAAATACGATACGATGATCTTCGTTTTGCAGAATATAAGCTTGTGGCTCATCATGCACTCTTGGTACCACAATATGGCTGCCTTTGATCAGACGAATACCATAAGGTGATTTCAGTTTCAGGCTATCGTCAAAGAATTCTTTAACCCAAGGACCCGTTGCATTAACCAAACCTTTTGCGCGCCAGGTATGGGTTTTACCTGTACGCAGATCTTCGGCTTCAACCATCCAACCGTCATGTTCGCGCCATGCGCGAGTCACTTTTGTTCGAGTACGGACTTCACCGTCGTGTTTTTTCACTTCCTGGGCGTTAAGGACAACTAAACGAGCATCATCAACCCAGCAGTCAGAGTATTCAAAGCCACGGACCAATTCTGGTTTCAACACGGAATTAGCACCGAATTTCAGCCCCTTACTGCTTGGTAGGCTGACACGTTTACCTAAATTGTCATAGAGGAACAAGCCAATGCGGATCATCCATGCCGGGCGCAGGTGTGGCTGGTGCGGCAGACGGAAACGCATTGGAAAAGCGATGTGTGGTGCGAGATTCAATAGAACTTCACGTTCTGCCAGCGCTTCGCTGACCAGACGGAATTCATAATGTTCCAGATAGCGCAGGCCACCGTGGATCAGTTTTGAACTGGCGGATGAAGTGGCTTTGGCTAAGTCTTGTGCCTCCAGCAGCAGAACGGAGAGCCCCCGGCCAGCGGCATCAGCCGCAATACCTGCGCCGTTGATCCCGCCGCCGATAACAATCAAGTCTTTAGTTTCCATGCATCCCCCTAAATGTTCGAAACAGTTCTTTAATGTTCGTTTTCGCTCACAATTGTAGTCATAAATTTATTAATAGCCAACTACTAACTGAGAAAAAACATGTTTGCGTGATATGGGTGGCAAATATTGTCGTACCTATATAATTGACATGGTATTAATTAGGAGATTATAGAGATGGAATTGTAAGAATATATTGGGGATAGCTTTATCCCCAATATATACCCTTCATCCTTCAAGTTGCTGCTTTGTTGGCTGCTTTCACTCACCCCAGTCACATAGTTATCTATGCTCCTGGGGATTCGTTCTCTTGCCGCCGCGCTGTAACTCGAAATTTATTGGGTATAGAGAAAAATGGTTAGCAAAGTTCGAGTTGAACGTTATGTTGCTCAATCACTTTCTGGATGCTTGCAGGAGGGGTTTGATCGGTAAATAAGCAATCAATAAGGTTCATATTGCCCAAATTAACCATGGCATTGCGGCCAAATTTAGAATGGTCAGTCACCAGCATAACACAGCGGGAATTTTCGATAATTGCGCGTTTGATGCGTACTTCATGGTAATCAAACTCCAGTAGTGAGCCATCCATATCAATACCACTAATGCCCAGAATGCCGTAATCAAGCCGAAACTGGGAGATAAAATCCAGCGTGGCTTCGCCGATAATCCCACCGTCACGAGTGCGAACCTCACCCCCCGCAAGGATTAAGCGAAAGTCTTCTTTTGCCATCAACAGGGTCGCGACGTTGAGGTTGTTGGTTACAATCCGTAGATCTTTATGATTTAACAGTGCGTGAGCGACGGCTTCTGGTGTCGTGCCGATGTCAATAAACAGTGTTGCGCCATCTGGGATCTGGCTGGCAACCCGTTGGGCAATACGCGCTTTCTCTTCTGACCACATGATTTTGCGGTCATGGTAAGCGGTATTAACTGAACTTGATGGCAATGCTGCACCGCCGTGATGCCGCTGTATTTTATTTTTATCTGCCAAATCATTCAGGTCACGGCGAATAGTCTGGGGGCTGACATTAAAGTGTTCAACCAACTCTTCAGTACTGACATAGCCCTGAAGACGTACCAGCTCAACTATTGCATCATGCCGTTGAGTTTGCTTCACGATAGTCCCCTAATTCTTAAAAATGCCGGTTATTATTTTTAAATGTATGGCGGTTATCCCACAGTGCCATCAGTAAGCCGATAGTTAAACCAGAGAAATGGGCTGCGTTGGCAATAGAGAGTCCAAACGTATCGAAGTAGCCAACAATCAGCCAGAGGATCGAAAAAGCCATCAAACCACGAGGAACGCCAATGCCGTGTTCGGGGGCTCGTTCACCGGTTAACCAAACATAACCAATTAAGGCGTAAACAACACCGGAAAGACCACCAAAATTAGAGCCGCTGAATAGTGATTGCCCCCAGCCACTAAAAACGGCGGAGACAATAGTAATAACAAACAGTTTTCCTGTACCGAGACGCTTTTCTGTTTGCCCGCCAAGGTACCACCACCACATCAGATTGAATATGATATGTAGTAGTGAGAAATGCAGCAAACCGTGAGTAACCCAACGCCACAGCTCCATATGTTGGCTGTTGTCAGGCCAGGCCAGCCAATACATCACCTGATAATCCCCGGCGAACTGCATCCAGAGATAAACGGCGATATTCAGGATTAGAACGGTGATCGTTAACGGGCCAGCCTGACGGCTCAAATAATGCCAGTTTAGATTATTCTGGTATTTTAATGAGTGGCTGATTTTGCCAGATTGCCAACTGGCGGCCTGATAACGTTCGTTCAGTGGATCACGGGTAAATTTCTCCAGCTCTTGCTGAACCAGTGCGAGTTTAGTGTCATCTTCTAGCCACAGTTCTACATGGCGTTCATCGTGACCCGGATGCATAGTCAGGTATACCTGATGGGTTGCCATATAATCGATAAAGCTTTGCGCCAGGCGCGGATTTGAAATAGTGATTACGCGGATCATGAGATGTTTGTTATGCCGGATTACGTAAGGAGTCAACAGCGTGAGGATAGTTTTTCAGCCAGGCTTCAAAGCCGCCATTAATGCTGTAAACGGCTTCGAAACCCAGGTTCAGTAAGTATTGCGCAGCACTTTGGCTGCTGTGGCCGTGGTAACACATAACCATCACAGGTTGTTCGAAATTGGCCTGTAGCATAAATTCATTCAATGTTTCATTGGTTAAATGAAAAGCCCCACATACATGACCGGCTTGGAAACTCTGTGGATCGCGGATATCTACCATAATAGCGGATTTATCCTGCCAGTGTTGATAAGCTTGCTCGGGGCTGATTGTTTGAAAATGTTCCATATATTTTGAATTGCTCTTAGAATTTAGCGGCTATACCAATGGTTATTATTGTAATGATGTTTTCCCGACGGTTATCCGAGCGGGAAAATCAATTATTAGTAATAAGAATGTTCACCGCGCTGATGTTCGGTTAAGTCTTTTACCCCTTTCAGTTCAGGGAACATGTTCAATAACTCTTTTTCAATCCCTTCTTTCAGGGTGACATCGACCATTGAACAGCCATTACAACCACCACCGAACTGAAGGATAGCGAAACCTTCATCAGTGATTTCCATCAGGCTAACACGACCACCGTGACCTGCTAATTGTGGGTTAATTTGTGACTGCAAAACATATTCCACACGCTCGACAAGCGGAGCATCATCAGAAACCTTACGCATTTTGGCGTTGGGGGCTTTTAGTGTTAGCTGGGAGCCTAGCTGATCAGTGACAAAATCAATTTCTGCTTCTTCAAGGAACGGTGCACTCAGTTCATCAACGTAAGCTGACAGTTTTTCAAACTTCAGTTCTGTATCTGTTGCTTCAACGGCATCCGGTGGGCAGTAAGACACACCACATTCAGCGGTGGGCGTACCTGGATTGATGACAAATACGCGGATTTGTGTACCGGGTTCTTGGTTTGCCAGTAATTTGGCAAAATGAGCTTGCGCTGCTTCAGTAATATTAATCATGTCATTTGCTCAATAGTTGACTGCTATAGTTGGTTATGATACGCCCATTCTCATATTGACTACAAGGTTCGACAAATCGCCCAGACCTGTACTGAACGGGCGCCAGCACGAATTAACAAACGGGAAATTTCAGTTATCGTCGCACCAGTGGTAATAACGTCATCAAGTATGGCGACATGTTGTCCTGCAACTGGGCCACAAAGCTGAAATGCTTTCCTGAGATTGGTTCTGCGCTGTGCTGCTGATAAATTTCTTTGTGGTAGTGTAGCACGCGTGCGTTGCAGAATGCTTTGCTGATAGTCGCATTGTAGCCATTCTGATAATTGCTTTGCCATTAATTCGCCTTGATCAAATCCCCGTTTCCAGCGTCTGTGCCGATGCAGTGGCACACTGAGCAGAATATTGGGTTTAAACCATCGCCCATCACGATAGCCCTGTTGCCAATGCAGCAGAAACAGACGCGCCAAAACTGACGCAAGCTGTGGAGTACTGTGATATTTATAACGGCGAATAAGGCGGCTCAATGGAGGGCGATAATCGGTGATCGCTATCATATTTTCCCATAGAGGCGGTTTCTTGATGCAGCGCCCACAAGGTAATGAAGTTAATTCTGAGGGCAGGGCGCAGCATGGGCACATGTTTATCAAACGTTTCAGCCGCTTGTTGCAAAAACTGCATATTCCATGATGTGGAAACCAAAGGGGTTGATGGCATAGCCAACAGTACCCAACCATTGTTAGCATAGGCTTCTTCCTTGATGGCAAATAAAGTTGAGAATAACAATGGCTGATCTGTTTTGGCAGACTTCTGATGGAGATTCGCGTGATCTTGTGCTGCTGCACGGATGGGGGCTGAATGCGGAAGTCTGGCGTTCCATTGAAATGCGATGCGCTCCGCATTTTCGGTTGCATCACCAAAAACGGTAATCGATACTCTCGATATATTCTGGTCCATGGTGCCAGAGTAGTCATGCAACGAAGAGCTTTACGAAATGATGCTATGGGTGACCGGCTGCAATCTTTGATTAAGCGGATTTCAGGTAAACAAGTCTTTTGTTTTATAAGGGATCTTTTTCAGTACAGTTAACTTCAGTTGATAAGTTAACCGGTTATTCGGCTTTGCAAAAACCTAAAATTGTCGAAGATCCTTAATTTGTTGATCGAATGAGGATGTAAGGTAAAGGGGATTGTTTGTCTCTGATAGAGATAGGTACATCTGTAAAAAAACAAACAACATATTTTTGCGTACTACATCGCCGTTAATGCAACAAGACCCGAATGAATAACTATTTACTTGACAATAGAGATTGTTATAAACATGGTATAAAGTTGTTCTATTCATCATTAATAAACATAATTATTTAGGTTAACTATATGAAAGAAAATATAGATAAGTTGCTTTCAAACATCGCAATTATGGAGCCACCCTCAGGGCTACAGGATAAACTTGCTCTTGCAAGACAAGAGAATAGAAAACTGACGATAAAATTAGGCTTTGATCCAACTGCACCTGATTTACATTTGGGGCATTCGGTTGTATTACAAAAGCTTAAAGATTTTCAGGATGAAGGACATCGGATTGTTGTGATCATTGGGGATTTTACGGCTGGAATTGGTGATCCGACAGGGAGAAATAAGCTTCGTCCTCCACTAACACTTGAACAAATTAATAAAAACAGTCAGACTTATATAAATCAGCTTGCAAAAGTTATAAATATCGAAAATATTGAAATAAGGAAAAACTCAGAATGGTTTAGTAATATGCCATTCAGTAATGTCATAAAGTTAATCTCTAAAATTACTCTTGCACAAATCATGCACCGAGATGATTTCAAAACCCGATTTGAATCAAAATCACCAGTCCATTTACATGAGATTATTTACCCGATTCTACAAGGATATGATTCAGTTATGATTGATGCTGATATCGAGCTTGGTGGAACAGATCAGTTATTTAATAACTTGGTAGGGAGAACACTTCAAGAAGCCTATGAGAAAAAAGGGCAAATAGTAATAACAATGCCATTATTAGAAGGGCTAGATGGTATTGAGAAAATGAGTAAGTCAAAAAATAATTATATTGGGTTAACTGATAATGCAAATGATATGTATGGCAAAGTAATGTCAATTCCTGACAGTGTCATTATCAATTATTTGACACTTGCTACAGACATGGAGGCAGAAAAACAATCTGCGATAGTCAGTCAACTAGAACTGGGCCTTAATCCAATGAAGGTCAAAAAAGATATCGCTTATAATATTGTTAAAAGATATCACGATGACATATCTGCAAAGGAAGCAGCTGAGCATTTTGAGCGTGTAGTACAAAAGCGGACACCTGAAGAAGCTGATCATGATGTATTGATTTTACCAAAAGGCTCTTATATAACACTGCTAGATCTTTGTTCAGTAGCCCTGCCAACGATAAGTCGTTCTGAACTAAGGCGGCTAATTCGTTCAGGAGCTGTTCGTGTTGATAAAAGTAAAGAAGATAATGAAATTAAAAATATTGAGGTTATCCCTGGCATGCTTATATGGATAGGTAAACGATATAAATTCCGTATTGATGGTTGAAGAAATATTATTAAAGTAGTGGTAAAGAGGGTGTATCAGGTTTTGTTATTTTTATTAGTTTCTTTTTCCTGATACCCACTACTGTGGGGGGCTGAGTGCCTATTTCTTTGCGCCAAAAATTCACATCCTCAAAAACATCAAGAACAAGTGGTAAATGGCCGTCTTGTGAATAAAGGCTACCGCCTGGTGTTAACCATGGATACAGATATTTGAGACAGTCGCGAGTTGATTTTTGAAGATCGACATCCAGATAGATTGCAGCTATTGGTCGTGACCAATTAGCTAAGGACGTTTCAAACCACCCTTTAATAAATGTACATGAACTGATATTACCATATTTTATAATATTATTTTTTACTTCTTGAAGAGAACCTGCGAAATCACCTTCCCTAAACACTGCTTCTCTTCCTTCAATACTAATGCCATGAACTTCATTATGAAACGGAAGGCCCATAAAAGAATCACAAACAACAAGTTCTCTGCCTGTTAACTTAGCAGCCAGGCTGAACTTGGCTGTACTTGAGCCTTTATAACTTCCTGCTTCCACGATACAACCCTCTCGTGAAGATGGTATTGATAATATTTCTTTGATAAAAGTAAATATATCTTCTGTGCTGTGTGGGCTGATGATTTTTTTTGAAATCAAATAGTGACTGTCAACAAGGCTTTGTTTATCCAATTCGGATAAATTTAATGATTTATCCTCCATGAAGTCTTGAATAACGTAGTAGTGTGGATCTTTCCCCTCACTTATCAACTTTTGTATCATCTCGGGGGAAAAAGGGATAATTTCTTTTTCTGGTTTCATAGTTATCTAGCCTCAGCAAATTCAGAAAGGACACCATAATACGGATAGTCTGCATCTATTTTCTGGAGTAACTGAACAGTTCTCTCCTGTACTGAGGCCAGTGTTGCGCTTTCTGCTAATTCTTCTGCTTTCAGCTTCTGTAGTGAACACCATGAAAGCGCTTCATTTAGCCTATCATTTGAAGTATATTTTATTACTCTATTAATATATTCTTTCCTTAAGAAGAATTCACAATTAATAAGAGCATAAAGCTCATTTAACTCTTCTTTAGATATAGCTTCAGCTACAGTAGGTAAACCATATGGGGCAGAAGTTCCAAATATCTCAGGACGTGGTCTAATATTCATTTTCGTTCCATCGTTACCTAACTCTTGCAGCAAAGGTATTCGCCGCAAGGCTCTGCGGTATTCAACAGTGCCTATATCTGGTGTTAGTATTGCTGTGGCTAGGAAATATATAGGTAAAGCTAAAACTCGATCTAAATCAGCTAAGATGCTTTCAACTGTGTCATGAGGTGCGCCAATGATGTATCCGCATATAACTCCGATACCTGAGCTATTTAATGCATTTACCGCATTTATATTCATTTCTACGGTGGTCGCTTTGTTGTAATAATTTAGGCTTCTCTGGTCTAACGATTCAACCCCTAAAAAAACTTTTTTGCATCCGGCATCGTACATTCGGCGAGCAAGTGCTGGTGTTATTACTTCTGATCTTGCATTGCAAGTCCATGCAATATTAAACTCTAAAAGCAAATCAAGAAGTTCATGTAAATTTTCATGTTGAAGTAGATCGTCATCATGAAACTGAATTGAGTCATGACCGAATGTTAAAAGGTGTTCAATATCTCCTGCAATTAACTCAACTGGTCGGGAAACGAGCTTCCCATGTATAAGATATGTTGAACAAAACGTACAGCGAGCTCGGCAGCTTTGTGTACAAATATAAATTTGTTGCGATTCTCCTACCGCTTTCCACCATCTTTCCCGGGACTGCCCAGCGAAGCTAGTATCATTCTGTATTAGTTCATAGGAAAAGGCTGGTGAGGGAATATCCTCAAGAGATTTATCAAATACGACTTCTCCCATTTGAACTTTACCATCCAACATGAAACACAAACCACGCGCTTCGTTCCCCATGCCAAATTCAGGATGTAGGAACAGCCTAAGAACATGCCTTAGAGCATTTCCTCCTTCACCTCTTGCTACAAGATGCACGAAATCAATTTCAGGAGCTACGGTTGGGTGTGCCCCTCCAACCATAATGCAAACTTCTTCGGGGTTAAGATTGGACAGCATATTCTTTGTCCTTTCAAATGCTAGTGAATACAGGCTGACCAATACAAATCTCGCTTTTGATGGCCTTAACCAATCGCTTATGGCTTTTGCCAGCTCAACGTCATCTGTAAAATTATCCTCATCGAAATATTGTATCTCAGGTTGAAAAGGTATACGGCCACGTTCAAAGTCCACTTGAGCGGAACGAGCCAGATTAAGCAATCCTAGCGAAGCATATCTGGCGGCATATTTATCCTGCCTTTTATCTGTTGCTCCTAGTTGCGTCGTACGAAAGCCATGATGAACGAGGGCAAGCCGTGGGGAGCCGCCATCGATCGAAAACGTACCAGAGTCGCGAAGTAGAGAGAGATCTAACATTCGTTTCTCCTCATGCGCATAAAGGGCTGGGATCATTTTTATCCCAGCGATCGAATTTTGGATGAGGTTGCCCGGCTAAGGTTTGTCTTGCAAAGTGCCATGATTCGACCCAGACCTCATAATCAGATAATTCTTTCTCAGGGTGAGATTTACTTCTCGCAATAAAACCAGGAAACCATCGTCGACCTGTCGGTTGACCAGTAGGGCAATATCGCAGATCAAGACTCCATCTTCCGTGCGTGCTGATATTGGATAAAGATGCATGTATCATCAGTGGATGAAGGAGCACCATGTCTCCTGGTTTCGCTGGAATAGGACGTATGTTTTCACCTATCAGTGAATCGGGAATTCCTTGTAAAACAGGGGTATCACAATGGTGCACAAGTCCCTTGGTGTGACTTCCGGGTATCACAACCAAGCAACCATTTTTTTCGGTTGCTTCATTCAGGGGTAACCAGACACTCAACATATCTGTATTATCAGCGTCCTGGGTCACAACTGCTAAATCCTGATGCCAAAAGGTTTTTCCCGTTAATGTAAGTGTGTGACTTTGAGTTTCATCTGTAATTTGTGCTTCGGGTGGTTTAATGCGCATGTGTTGTACGGGAACTGAATAGATTTCAGACCCAATAATATTTTCTACTACGTCAAGAATTGTCTGGTTTCTCAAGAGATTGAATATTGCCTCTCCTAAATGTACCGGAGAGTCCTCCTTAATTTCGGCTTCCACCGGAAGCGTAATATCAAGCTCCTGAAAACAGTTTCCGTCAGTTTGCTTCATTAACTGTAAAAGCCGATTTTCTTCGGGTGCATTTTTATCATAACTTGTAATAATTCCTTGCCCCAGCCATTGATTGGCAAGTTTATTTGCAAGTTCACCGTATTCTTTTATAACCGGTAAAAGATCTGTAACTGGATTAAGAACATTACGTATAACAACATAACCATCATTCCTGTACTGATCGATAATATTTACACATTGATTACTAAGCATTTTTTATCTCCCAAACGAAATAAATTGTAGAGTGGAAACTTTAATAAGAATCACTCCTTTGGTTTCAAAATTTTGCTCGAAACCTCCTGAAGCTCATAGAGGGATTTAGGTATATTTTTTGGTGTGTAAATAGCAGGAGAGGGGCCACCGAAGCGGGCGTATGTGGCAGGATTACCATGAAGGTGATGGACATATGACTCCATGGATACTAGCTGGCTTCCTGTATATATCGGGAAAGCATCAGCTGCCCTGTATTCAAAAATCAACGTTTTTCTTGGTTGCTCTGAAACATTAGGAGCCGAACGGTGAGGAGTAAAAGGATGCAAAAATATTGTACCTCCTGCTTTAGCTGCTAACGTAACAGGCTGACCATAATTTTCTTCATCTATTTCTTCTGTAATCATCCCGGCAAAAGAGCCATCAGGAAGTGAATGATCGAAAGATCGCGTATGTTGACGTGGCAAAACTTCCAGGCAGCCATTTTCAGAAGTAGCGTCATCCAGATAAATAAGTACACCAACAAGATCGTCATTAGTATGTGGGAAATAGGTGAAATCCTGATGCCATTCTACAGCAGCGCCGACTTTTCGTGGCTTCATGTTAAGTTTACTATGTTGCAGGGCTATATCCTGGCCTATCAAAGATATAACATGCCCGAGAATCTGTTCTGAAGTGGCAATTCGTCTGAACTGCTCATGTAACTCAAAGGGATTAAACAATCTTCTTGGCAGCCAGAGACCATCAACTTGAGTATTTTCGTATTCAATAACTTGGGTGGCTGTTTCATGATTTTCGACATCTCTGATGATATTTTGAATGGTCGCTTCCAAGATGATCAAATCTTCTTCGCTAATAAGAGAAGGAATAAGAAGAAACCCCTCTTCTTTATATTTCTTTATTAGTCCAGGTTCTAATCTATTTATATCAGAACACATTTTTCTTTCCATATATAAAATAGTTTTCAAGAAAATAACAGATGAAAGATTATATTCAGGCCGAGCTGTGAATACGTAAAAACTGGCGCTGAAAGAAAAACAGCACCAGATATGAGCATTATGATGAACTATACCAGTGTCATCCCGAGAGTAAGTGTCACACTCCTGATAAATTCCGTGGTAACACCACGTCGACCTTCCAGATCGATAACTGAGCTTGTGCCATATTTTGGACAAAGTTCATAAAGCAGATCTGGGGAAATATTTGCACCTAAGGCTTTCAGAACAGCCGCAGCGGTTTCAGGCTTGAAATTCATACGTGCAGCATGTCCCGGCAGAGCAGCACGGATTTTCTGGAAGGTGTACTGATTCTCGTTCAGAAAGGACTGTAGATTAAAATCATTTACATGGGAAAGGGCATTATCAAAATCTGTTACTCCCCTTAGAGCCAGCAAGCTGACATCTAAGACATGATAAGTTGCGATAAAAGAAGGACCAACTTGAGACTGTATTTTTGCATATTGTAATGTTTTAAGTTCATTGTGGATCTTATCAGCAATATCTGGTGAAAACTCTAACGCTAGTGCAATATTTTCTAGTTCTTCCGCAGACAGGGCAAACATCACTCCCTCCCAAGAATCCGTGAGTTCCATTGCCTTAGCTCTGATAGCATCTGCATTGTTTGATATACGACACAGCTCATTCTGGCTTACCATTGCTGAACTGATGATATGGTTTGTACTGATAGTTTTAGCATGAACGTTTTCCATAATTTTCTCCTAAATGACATGATCACAATACGGAACATTTCATATGAAAATACGGGTACAACATATAACGCTACAACTTGCATAAAATGATTCAATGCTCTCGGTATAATGCGGTTTAAAGAATAAAAAATTGATACAGGTTATGATAAATCATAATTGATTATAAGAATTTTAAGTTGCCACAATGCAACTAGTTACGTTGTATTAATCAATAAAAATATATAGAGCAGGAGGCGAATACCACACATTCTAATAACAACATTCTTATAGAAGATCAATCAATTTTTTATAAGATTTATTCTCATTGTCGAAGCTTGATGTCATTTGGGATTTTTTATTTTTAAATATCAGCAAGTTAATGTTAAAATTATAATTTTGACTAAAAGTGCTTTTTATGACAACTACATTATAACCCATTGCATATAAAACATTTAGAAAATAACAGTAATTGTGCTAATTTCTGGATGGATATGTCTAGAAAAACAATACCGAAAATTAATTAATATTATCATTAATTAATTTTTTCTTCCTAATAATTTTCTTTAGAAATGGCTTGCAGACTCTACAATCGCAAGTAATACTTACCACTGGATTTTATCTTGTACGTTATATTCGTATTGAAAAGATATCAGCTGATGGTAGTCGGAAAGTAATCGAGGGTGATTATTTTTCTCATAATATTAGCGAAAATAAAGAAAAATCGCCATATTTAAGGTCTTTTCCATTTGTTTTAAGGGTTTTCGGCGGTATTACCAGGAATTAATAACGGATTTATATGTTATTTTAGAAAGTATTTATGGTGTTCATAATGATAAAAAATATATAGACCATTATATGAAAATAAACTAAGGGAGAATTTAATCAATATCATGAATTATAATATTAGTTTATTACATGTATTTAAAAACGAGAGAATAGTATCTTTTTTTCTCTTTTCATCATTATTGTTAACGATTGGCCGCGGGGCATCACTCCCTTATTTAGCCATATATTTATCTGTAGAGCTTAATTTTAGTCCTGTTATTGTTGGATATATTATATCTTCATCTATGGTATTTGGAATAATAACCAGCTTAATTGGAGGTATGCTTGCTGACAATAAAAAATTCAAACTTCCTATTCTATCCTCACTTTTGACTTTTTTATTCTGTTTTTTAATTTTTCCATATTTTAAAAATAGTATCCTTATTTCTTTTCTTCTCGCTCTTGTGAACTTAGCTTACTCATTATTTGAGGTGCTATTAAAGAGTTATTTTTCTGATTATTTACCACAAAGTATTAAGATAAGATTATTTTCTTTAAACTACACGCTTATTAATGTAGGGTGGTCCGTTGGTCCATTAATTGGTGCCTTGCTTTCAGGTTATAATCATAGTTTCCCTTTCATATTGTCTGGTCTTACTGCATTGCTCCCGATGATATTTATTATAATATACTATTCTTCATGTTTTCACTCCTTGCCTATATTATCTCAGAGGAATAATAGATTATTGGCAGATACCATCAGTAATATAAAGCCCTTAAAGAATCATTTGCTTTTTCTGATAACGATTTCATCAGTACTCGGGTCTTTTGTATATGGTAGTACCATTAGCTACTTATCTCAATATTTAATTGTTTATACAAATAAGGAGTTTTCATATACAGCTATTGCTGCAATGATGGTAACAAATGCTATGGTTGTTATAGGATTTCAATATCATGTTGGAAAGTATATTAAAGATGATTATATCGGAAGATGGCTGACGGGAGGAGCAATTTTTTTTATCCTCGGTATTTTTGGTTTTATCTATTCTGAACAGAACTTGATTTATTGGATAATTGCAATGTTTTCTTTCTCGTTGGGAGAGATCATTTTTATCCCTGTCCTTTACGCGCTTACTGATAGTATAGCACCTGAGGGATTCAGGGGACATTACTTCGCAATACAAAACCTAGGCAGTTTAGGTGCAGCGGTCAGTCCTGTTCTGATGGGATATTTAATTTCATATTATAAATCCCCTTATATTTTTCTCATTCTGATCGTCACAATCTCATTTTCTTATTTTATCCTCCTAGTTGTAAAGCATGCTTATATAAAACAATAGTAATTATTTTTCATTTTACACTTTCTTTGGCTTAGATCTTTTAACCTATTCACTAGTGATATTTATAGCGGCGAATAAGGCCGCTCAATGGAGGGCGATAATCGGTGATCGCTATCATATTTTCCCATAGAGGCGGTGTCTTGATACAGCGCCCACAAGGCAGTGAAGTTAATTCTGAGGGCAGGGCGTAGCATGGGCACATGTTTATCAAACGTTTCAGCCGCTTGTTGCAAAAACTGCATATTCCATGATGTGGAAACCAAAGAGGTTGATGGCATAGCCAACAGTACCCAACCATTGTTAGCATAGGCTTCTTCCTTGATGGCAAATAAAGTTGAGAATAACAATGGCTGATCTGTTTTGGCAGACTTCTGATGGAGATTCGCGTGATCTTGTGCTGCTGCACGGATGGGGGCTGAATGCGGAAGTCTGGCGTTCCATTGAAATGCGATGCGCTCCGCATTTTCGGTTGCATCTGGTGGATTTACCGGGCTATGGCCGTAGCCAGAAATATGGCCCGATGAGCCTCGCGGATATGGCGGATGAGGTCTGGCGACATGCCCCTGAAAATGCGCTGTGGCTCGGTTGGTCGTTGGGAGGGTTGGTTGCCAGTCGGATTGCGCTTGATCATCAGGATAAGGTTGCCGGATTAATTACTGTGGCTTCTTCACCACATTTCAGTGCAGAAGGTGACTGGCCGGGGATTAAGCCGGAAGTTTTGAGCGATTTCGAACATCAACTTAGTGAAGATTTCCAGCGTACCGTCGAGCGTTTCCTTGCTTTACAGACGATGGGTACAGATAGTGCCCGTCAAGATGCAAGGCTACTGAAATCAGTTGTACTGGTGCAGCCGATGCCTGCTGTTGAAGTGCTGCATGTTGGTTTGGAAATTTTGTGTACTGAAGATTTAAGAGAATCTTTGGCTGCGCTGACCATTCCATTCCTGCGGATTTACGGCTATCTGGATGGTTTGGTGCCAAGAAAAATTCTCAATATCTTGGATGAAAAATGGCCGCGTTCGGTTTCAACCATAATGCGTCATGCCGCTCATGCACCTTTTATTTCTCATCCTGATGAGTTTGTTGGGTTATTGACTGAATTTGTGGGTAGAGAAGCATTATGAGTTTGATGAGTTATTAAAATGGTCAAGTATCCGCCGCGTGGATGCGGCGGTTTAATTAATTTTTTCGTTGCATAAGTGAAAAAATGCTGATTTTGTCGGTGAACTGACGCTATCGTGGGTGTTAGTACGCATAATTTTTTGAGTGATTTTATTGGGAGCATATCTGTGCTTGTTCCCTATAAATAGATAGCTTGCTTCGCTCACAAAAGTAATCTATTTTGATTACTTTTGGTGTGCATGTTAAAGTAGTAAATTGAATGGATTAATTTTATGTTTTCAGCAAACATTATAAGAGCGGCATTTAAGGAGCTTTCTAAGTTACCTGTTGGTCTCAAAGTTTCAATGATTGAGGCCATTGAAGAACTAGAAGTTGCTGGAACAGATTTAAAAGAGCCTAAAGTTAGAGACATGGGAAAACGGGCTTAAAGAGTTAAGAGTCAATGCTTCTGAGGGTATTGCGAGGGGGTTTTTCTTTTTTGCAGTTGGACAACAGTTTTATGTTGTTCATATACTGCAAAAGAAAACCCAAAAAACGCCGAAGAAATCGATCGATCTAGCAAAACCAACGAATGCAAGAGATTAAACGGAGTCTTAAAAATGTCTGATAATGATTATGATATTATCCCGTTTTCTGAAGCTAAAACGCTTCTCTTAGAAGACGCCGCGACTCTGGAAGCATATAACGATATCCAGATCCGCAAGGCGTTGATGAAACAGCTTAAAGATGCACGTAAAGCGTTACATCTTACTCAACAAGATGTTGCTCAGAAGATTGGTACACAGAAACAAAACATTAGTCGTATGGAAAATGGCAAAAGTGTGCCAAATTTGGATACTTTAAGCCGTTACGCTGCCGCGCTTGGGGGAAGATTTGTTTTCCAAATGCCGGTAAGTTAACAGACTGTATGTGTTTAGTTGTGGCTTATGACCCTTGGACCAACAGATTGTTGATAAACCCCACTTTAAAAAATAGGGTTTATCCCAGACTAGCTATAATATGATTAGCCATTCTATAAGATGACTAATGCCCCCCAGCAATCCTATAAACCGCCGTATCACATTTCTGTGCTTCAGGACATTGTTTGCAACCGCCGCTTAGGCAGGCAGTTGCATTAATCTTTTCCAATTTGCCCATTACGGTGAGCTGTTCAAGCATCGCTTCAACCATCGATAATGAAGCAGAAAGCTGGTGGCTCAGCAATTTAGCATCTGCCCGTCCATTCAGAGCGACGGCATCCCTTACTTGTAACAGGCTAATCATTTTTAACTCCTAGTGACAGTTTCCACTGGAGCAGTGGCAGTTATTTCCCGGGTTGCTGATTAATTTCATCGTTACACGGCTGCGTGCTCGGCGCAGGAAGTAGAACACCAGCGCGTTAAATGTAATGACGGTCAGAATAATGATCAGGCTGCTTTGCGAATGCTGTGAAAAAGTCACCATCTGGTAGAACAGGGTTGAAATTGAATAAGCTACGTTCAGCCCCCACAGAATGGAGAATGTCATCCAGCCACGGCTGGTTTCACGGGCGATAGCTCCCATGACAGAAACACAAGGGACATACAGCAGGACAAAAATCAAATAACTGTAAGCAGAAATGGCAGAGCCGAATTTGGTACTCATTGTTCCCATTGAACCGCTGTCCATTTCACCGTCACCTTTGCTGGCTTCAATTGGGTTGGAAAGTACGCTCAGAGTGAAGGTATCTTTCAGGCTATCCCAGGTTTCGTTAACAGCATCTTTCAGTTCACCAAGTAGGTTGAAACCATCTGCATCAAACGGTTCATTAGTGATGCTTTCTGCGGTGTATAAGGTATTGAGTGTCCCGACAACGACTTCTTTTGCCATTGCGCCGGTTATCAGACCGACTGTTGCCTGCCAGTTATCTGAGTGAACACCGATTGGCTGTAATACAGGTGTAATGGCTTTGCTGACCGAAGCCAGAGCGGATTCGTTGATGCTATCCACAGCTTGGCCTGAGAAAGAAAAGCTGTTAAGGGCGCCAATAAACATACTGGCGATAACGATCACTTTGCCAGCACGGATAACAAACCCTTTCAGGCGCTGCCATGCTTGCAGAAGCAGGGTTTTCAGATGTGGAATATGGTAAACCGGAAGTTCCATAACGAAGGGTGAAGCTTCACCACGCATAATGGTGTATTTCAGCATCAGGCCAGTCAGGATAGCCACTACAATTCCCAATATATAAAGGGAGAAAACAATGGTTGCACCGTTTTTGCCAAAGAACGCCGCAGCGAATACGGCAAAGATGGCCAATCGTGCACCACAGGACATAAATGGTGCCATCATAATGGTGATCAGGCGTTCACGTGGTGCATCCAGCGTTCTTGCTCCCATTATTGATGGGACGTTACAACCGAAACCAACAATCAACGGGACAAATGATTTGCCCGGCAGCCCCAGGACTTGCATCAGACGGTCCATAACAAACGCCGCTCGTGCCATATAACCGGAGTCTTCAAGGAAAGAGAGGAACAAATACATCATGCCGATTTGTGGCACGAGTGGTAGCACGGTGTTGATACCGCCACCGATACCCTGCGCGAGGAAAACTGTCAGCCATTCAGGAAAGCTTAACGTATGACCAAGCCATTGAACGCCGTGAATGAAAATAGCAATAGAACCACTGTCGAAAATGGGCTGTAATGCACCACCGATATTAATTGCCAGCACGAACATTAAATACATCACAATCAGGAAAATTGGCACGCCCAACCAGCGGTTGAGGATAATTTTATCGATTGCTTGTGTGAGTTTGTTTGGCATGGCTTTTTGGGTGTCGATCACTGCCATACATAATGCGTTGATACCTTGATAACGTGCATCGGCAATGACCAGTTCAGGTTCTTCATGTTGCTGTTGTTGTAAGCATTCTTTGGATTCAGCCAACATTGAAGTAGCAAGACCGGAACGTCCCAGACTGTAAATATCCCCTTCGAGCATCTGAAGTGCTAACCAGCGGCGTTGTTGAGGATTAAAATTGTCTGAAATTGCTCCAGACAGCTTGTCAACTTCCTGTAATAGACTGTCGGGGTAGCGAATCAGTGGCTGCCCAGAATTCTGTTTATGATGGTCTATTGCTTGTTTCAGCTCATTTAGCCCGGTAGCACGTGTTGACACCATTGGAATGACCGGACAGCCAAGGCGTTGTTCCAGTTCGGCAATATCAATTTGGATATGTTGATTTTTAGCAATGTCCAGCATATTCAGAGCAATAATGCATGGAATGCCTAATTCTAGTAGTTGCAGTGTTAGGTAGAGATTTCGTTCAAGGTTAGAAGCGTCTACTACGTTAATCAGCATGTCAGCATCACCGCTTAGAATATAGTGACAGGCTATCTGCTCATCCAGTGATGTTTGTTCGGAAATCGTGGTGAGAGAGTAGGTTCCTGGTAGGTCAACTAATTCGATTTTATGATCCGCAGTGATAAAACGGCCCGTTTTCTGTTCTACCGTGACGCCCGCCCAGTTGCCTACACGTTGGCGGGCACCAGTAAGTTGGTTAAATAATGTTGTTTTGCCGGCATTGGGGTTGCCGATTAAGCCAATGGTGAGTGCTTTCATGTTTTCGTTGCCAAATTAAGATTAGGAATAACAATTTTGCGGTTTGTAGTGGATTATTCGTTTCACTGAGCGTTGTCTAATGTAAGAAATTCCAAGTCTTTTTTTCTCAGAATTAGACTGACTCTGCGAGTCTCAATTTGTATCGGGTCGCCTAAAGGAGCTAAGCGGACTACATGAAAAGAGGAACCGGGTAACATGCCTAATGACAGCAATTTTTGCCGGTAAGCAGGGCTGATCTTTGGAGAAAAGCCAATGATTTTGTAACTATGGTCTGGAAGAAGTTGCATATAACCTTCCGCGATGTTTGCAAGTAAGAGTGATAATCATATTTATTAATATAAAGTACGATTTTTATTCTATCCATATTAATTGTAAATGGAAATAATAACCAACATTGATTTCAATATTAATTGCATTTTCGTTATTGAATTAACCAAGGTTGGTATTGATCAGTGAATGTGGATTTTTTCTGGTTGAAAAGATAAAGATGCACTGCCAAGGCAGTGCATCTATTTGCAGGCATATGAATCTTAGCGTTTTTTTCCGAATGCTGCGGCGAGTGCATCACTCATGGCACTGTTACCGGCTGAGGCCGGAGAGCGTGGAGTATTACGGCTCCGGTCATTGCGTTCAGTACGGCGGTCAGCTTGGGGATTGCTGCTGCGGCGTGAATTGGTTTCTCCCGGTTGCTCATCAAGGCGCATGGTCAGTGCAATACGCTTACGATTTAGGTCAACTTCCAGCACTTTTACTTTGACAATATCGCCTGCTTTTACCACGGTATGAGGATCTGCCACAAATCGATCTGATAATGAAGAGATATGCACCAGACCATCCTGATGAACGCCGATATCGACAAATGCACCAAAGTTCGTCACATTCGTCACGCTACCTTCAAGTACCATACCTGGACGCAGGTCGTTCATTGTTTCCACGCCTTCTGCAAAGGTGGCAGTTTTAAACTCTGGGCGGGGGTCACGGCCCGGTTTTTCCAGCTCTTTCAGAATATCGCTAACGGTGGGAACCCCAAATTGTTCTGTGGTGAAATCCTCAGGCTTCAATCCACGCAGTGAGGAAGGGTTGCCCATTAATTCTTGAAGCTTCTGTTCAGTCGCTGCCAGAATTTTCTCAACGACCGGATAGGCTTCCGGGTGAACGGTCGATGCATCCAGTGGGTTATCACCGTGATTGATACGCAGGAAGCCAGCACACTGTTCAAAAGCCTTTGGACCAAGGCGGTTGACTTTCATGAGTTGTGCACGGTTATTGAAGCGGCCATTCTCATCACGCCAGTTCACGATATTCTGGGCTATCATACGCGTCAGCCCGGCAACTTTAGTGAGCAGAGGTACGGAAGCGGTATTCAGATCGACACCGACAGCGTTCACACAATCTTCGACTACTGCATCCAGTTTCTTGGCAAGTTGAGTCTGGCTGACATCATGTTGATACTGACCCACGCCAATGGATTTAGGATCGATTTTCACTAACTCAGCCAGTGGATCTTGCAGACGGCGGGCGATAGAAACTGCGCCACGCAGTGAAACATCCAGATCAGGAAACTCTTGGGCCGCCAGCTCAGAAGCAGAATAAACAGATGCTCCTGCCTCGCTGACAATAACTTTTTGTGCTTTTATCTCCGGGAACTGTTTTTGTATATCCGCGAAGAAACGTTCTGTTTCGCGAGAAGCGGTTCCGTTACCAATAGCGACTAGTTCTACCTGATGTTTGATACACAATGCGGCTACGCTTGCGGCTGCTTTGTTGGCTTGTCCGGTGTGAGGATAAATAGTGTCTGTGGCTATTAATTTGCCAGTGGCATCGACTACCGCGACTTTAACACCAGTACGCAGACCCGGATCGAGTCCCATCGTTGCGCGCATACCCGCTGGTGCAGCCATCAGCAGATCTTGCAGGTTGCGCGCGAATACTTTGATGGCTTCATCTTCTGCTTTTTCGCGCAAGGTGCTCATCAACTCAGTTTCAAGGTGCAGCAATACTTTGACACGCCATGTCCAATTTACTACGGCTTTGCGCCAGCTATCTGCCGGTGCATTGTTCAGACGTAGGTTAAGATGCTGCGTAATAATCTGTTCGCAGTAGCTCTCTTTGGGAGGTTCATCAAATTGGGGATCAGCATTCAGGGAAAGTTGCAATATTCCTTCATTGCGGCCCCGGAACATGGCTAATGCACGGTGAGAAGGGACCTGTGCGACAGGCTCATGATGTTCAAAATAGTCGCGGAATTTAGCGCCTTCTTCCTCTTTTCCTGTGACGACTTTGGCGACCAGATGAGCATTTTTCCATAAATAGTCACGAACTTTTGCTAATAATGCAGCATCTTCGGCGAAACGTTCCATCAGGATATAACGAGCGCCATCCAGAGCAGTTTTGGTGTCGGCTACGCCTTTATCGGTGTCAACAAAGGCAGCGGCAGCCAAGTCTGGTTCTTGTTGCGGATCTTGCCATAGAGAGTCCGCCAGAGGCTCAAGACCCGCTTCAATAGCGATTTGCCCACGGGTGCGGCGTTTGGGTTTATATGGAAGGTAGAGATCTTCCAGCTCTGTTTTGCTCAGGGTTCCATTAATGGCTTCGGCCAGTTCTGGGGTCAGCTTACCTTGTTCATCAATGGATTTAAGAATGGTTTGGCGGCGGTCTGACAGTTCGCGTAGATAACCAAGGCGGCTATCAAGTTGGCGAAGTTGGGTATCATCCAAACCCCCGGTGACTTCTTTACGATATCGTGCAATAAAAGGAACGGTATTCCCTTCATCAAGTAGATTGATCGCTGAAAGTACCTGGTGTGGTTGGGCCTGTAGCTCACTTGCAATAATTTGGCTCAGAGATTCATTCATGTGTGTTTTCTTCTGGTGAATAGGCTTCAAATACTCGCAAAAACCCCTTTATACGTTTTAGGAGAAACAATTTCCAGTTCATGCTTAATCTTATTCTGACAGGTTACTCCACAATTCAACGAATTTGTTGCTGGTTATGTTCTAGTAATTGCTATTGAATCGAATCTTTTCTTTGGATTTTTTATGGAAAAAAGTTACCCACCACCCTGAGAGGTTAGTTTGTTTTAGGAATTGTCTGAAAAATAAGCTCATTGTGGTGTGATGTGACGGAAGTCACATTTTTAACTTTGGTTGAATATTGAGATTCAATAAGTGATTTGGAAGCCAATATCATTTGAGCTAACCCGATTTACTGCACTGCGTGAAATTTTGTGATTCCAGGCAAGTAGAATCGTTCTCATCCAGATACAAACCAAGAAAACAGATTTTGTCAGTCGAAGTCAGAGATCTCATACATTAAGAGGTCGGTAATCTGTGTCATGTTGAAATAGCCTGCCAGACTATTTCACATATTCGATCTCATTCACGTACCACATCACTTCTCCTGTTGGTGTATGAACGATTACGCTATCTCCAACTTCTTTCTTTAGTAAAGCCCGAGCCATTGGAGAATCGATGGATATATAGTCTTTACGACCAAAAATTTCATCGTATCCAACGATCCGGAAACGTTTGATCTCTCCTTGAGCATTTTCTATTTCGACCCATGCACCAAAAAACACTTTCCCGTCTTGTTGAGGTGAGTAATCAACACATCGCAGTTCTTCCAGACTCTTGGTAAGGTATCTGACTCTTCGATCAATTTCCCGTAGTCTCTTCTTGTTGTATTGATAATCTGCATTTTCACTTCTGTCACCGAGACTTGCCGCCCAAGTTACTTTTTTGGTGACTTCCGGGCGTTCTTCACGCCATAGATAATCTAGTTCTTTCTTTAACTTGTTATAGCCTTCACGAGTTATAAGCTTAGTCTTCATTTTAGTTTGATGTAGATACAGTAGTTAATTTGCTTTGATATACCCGTTATCTTTCAAGCTACCTCTTTGTTGGCTGCACTCGCTCATCCCGGTCACATAGTTCGCTATGCTCCCGGGGATTCGCTCCCTTGCCGTCGCGATGCATCTTGAAATCCATAGGGTATGTATGATTTCACCGTTATACAGATCCAGCACCGGAGATAGTACAACTTTTTGCTCCCAACTCTGAATACGATAGTCACCCATAGATATCTTGACGGTTCAAAATCTTAAACAGGATGGAGATCTACTTTTGATATAAAAGAGACACGTTAACTTTCAGTTTAAATAAGATGAAGATCTACTTTTGAATAAAAAAGCGGTGTGAATCTTTACCCTTTCTTTTTTTCTGGGAAATATACCCTTGTCTGATATAAGAGATACTTATTTCATATAACAGGGGTTGCAAGAGAAAACGGTATTTAGCGAACTTTAAGTTATAAAGAGCGCACTATTTTCCATGTGTTATACCAGCCACTCTGAACGTCCCCCGATCTAATAATCAACGGATCTTTGCAGTTACTCGATCTATCATGGGGGTATAATAATGAATCAACAAGATACTAATGTCAGCATACTGGCAGGGAATTCACGAGTTTATCTCGATAAGGATAATGAGATAGTTGTCGAGGCTCAATTGAAAGCTTTTGAGGCTGCGTTGCTGTTCTCCAGGCAAAGCCAAGATAAATGTGGCCAATTACCGAGGATATCCATGGCGTTCGATCATCATGGGATATTCCGTCTCCAATTCCTGACAGAGAACCTCACTAATTCTCAAAAGCGGAATCCCCGATTGAGTCATCTCCACGCCTCGATCAGGAATGTCTTCTTGCCCGTAGCTGAAAAATATCAGATCCCACTCAGTGAAATACGCGTTATTCACGAAGATTCAGCCAGGCAGCACCTTGTCCACATCCTTGCCTCGGGGGAAATACCCGAAACTGTCACACGACGGATGGTGTCCAAAAACCTCGCTGATAGCAAGCCGCCGACATCAGATGCTTCTTACGAAGCGCCGACTCAGAAACTCACCTGTGCGGCAATTACGAAGGAGTATTTCGAGAAAGCCGCAGGCGACCACAAAGGCCAAGACGCTATTCTGGAGGTGTTTTTTGAGGACTGCGCTTGGTCGAGAGCTCTGGCATATGTGCGCGGGCTCCAGCTTAGCCACATGCTTGGTGTTTCAACCGCCATTCGTCTTAATCTTGTTAATGAAGAGGGTGATGTAAGTAAAGGCGATATAATTACTGCCCAGCAGATATAGTCAGATAATAAGAAAATAATTTCATCTTTATTAAGGTAGAAAATTATGTATAACCTAGCCCGACCTATATATCTGGATAACAACGCTACAACGCCATTAGATCCTGATGTACTTCAATCTATGATGCCCTATTTTACCAATGCTTACGGAAATGCTTCCAGCAATAACCACGTATTTGGGTGGAAAGCGATGGAAGCGGTTGATGATGCAAGACAAGTGATATCAACATCAATAAATGCGACGAGTCATGCCGATATTATATTCACTTCTGGCGCGACCGAGTCAAACAACCTTGCAATCATGGGCCTTCAACATCGGGGTAAAGGGGGGCATGTCATCACATCGACAATCGAGCATAAGGCCGTTCTTGATTGTTGTGGTAGGCTCGAATCAATGGGAACGGAAGTGACTTATTTACCGCCGCAAAGCGACGGCATCGTATCCCCAGATTCAATATCTCGTGCAATAAGAGATGATACCTATCTCGTCTCGATTATGGCGGCTAACAACGAGATTGGTTCAATACAAAAAATTGAAGAGATAGGCGCAATCTGTAAGGCGCGTGATATTCCTCTGCATACAGATGCTACGCAAGCGCTCGGAAAAATAGAATTTGATGTACAGCGTATGAACGTTAGCCTTGCCTCATTTTCCGCGCATAAAATATATGGACCGAAGGGGATCGGCGCACTTTATATTAATTCACGCGATAAGAATATCAGTCTCACCCCGCTTATCGTTGGAGGGGGACATGAGCGGGGCTTACGCTCCGGGACCCTTAACGTCCCGGGGATTGTAGGCTTTGGGCGAGCCGTCGAACTGTCTGTTAAAAATTTAACCGCTGAATCGATGAGGCTACGTTATTTACGGGATTTGCTTCGGTTGTATATTATCGAGAACGTGGCTGATGTTCGGATAAACGGCCATCTCACCGAATGCCTTCCTGGTCTGTTAAATGTCTCCTTCAACGGTATAGATGCTGACTCGCTTTTACTGGAGCTTTCTGAGGTTGCGCTGTCTTCCGGGTCTGCATGTACATCTGCTAACAGGGCACCGTCACATGTACTGAAGGCGATAGGGGTCAGTGATGCACTCGCTCAAGCCAGTGTGCGTTTCGGATTGGGCAGATTTAATAATGAGGACGAGATACGGTATGTTTGTCTCCGTCTGGAAAAAGCAGTAAATAAATTGCGGTCGATGGCACCAAAGTCATTCGTTACTCAATGATAATTAAGATGGAGTTTGAATAATGCGAACAATGTCGGCACTTTTTCTCCTGTTCGGAACCCTATTCACTGCGGGGGGATATGGTGCCACCTTTCTTATTTCCGCGTATTTTCGGTCACAAGGGGGGAGTGACATTGATGCTGGAACGACGCTCGGCGTGGCCTTGGTCGGCACCTTAATTGGTGTTCCTTTGGTCGGATGGTTTGCCGGGCGGTTGGAAGCATCGCGACTTGCCGCCTTGGCAGCGTTGGCGATGTCTTGTGGTTATCTTCTTTTAGGCGGCTTCAACGGTGAATTGAGTTACATCCCGCGTATCGCAGCGTTCTTAATTGGACTTGGTTGGGGAATGTTCTATATCAGTGGGCCCATGGCGTTGTCGGAGCGTGTTACCGATGCTGACAGGGGCCAATGGTTTACCCGTTTTAGTGCGTTTCAAATGGCTGGGATTTGCGGGAGTCCCATCCTCCTCGCCACAGCGGTTGAGCAAGTAGGAATGCCCATCCGAACAACGTTTCTCTTTGTTGGCGTCGTTGGCATCCTTGCCTCACTACTTCTGGCGACCTTTGGGATCAGGGAACCGAATGGTCAACAGGAGTTATCACTGAGACCTTGGGTGAAAAAAATAACGAAGATTGCTACAAGTAGTGCGATCCGTCCCATCATAATGGTAGGGCTGGGTGGCGGCGTATTCTCCGGAATGATGTCATTCCAGAGTTCGCTGGTCGAAGGGACTCGTGCAAATGCAAGTGCATTCTTTGCTGTACATGCAGCGACTGTAGTTGTGTCGCGACTTTTGTTAGCCCGACGTTTATCGACGATGCCCCGTATCCCGTTAGTCACTGTGTTGATGTCATGCTTAATCATGGGCATTTTGGCCTTGCTTGGCATGCCGGTTCACCCTGTGTTCCAGATTGTGGCGGCTATGTTAACGGGGATAGGGTATGGATTGGTATATCCTGTTATTCAAACATGGGCAGTAAACGACTCTGCTCTTGAGGATCGTCATGCGGCCCTCACTTGGTTCGTTGTCGCCTATTTTGTGGGTATATTTGGATTTCCGGTAATCGGTGGATGGATATTAGTTAGCTCGGGCAAGCTCTTGTTTATTCTGGTCCTGGCTGTAATCGCCTCTCTTGAACTGGTGGTGGCGTTATTGGGAGGTCGGTGGTTTCGTCGCATTAAAGACGGGCTGACGACACAAAAGGAAATACGTTAACGGCCATCTTTTCCTCCAAAGGGTACTCCCGCCGACATAAGGCGGGAGGGGAATTGGGTCGGGCTCGAAAAGCCCGAAGAATCATCAGCCACGCTGATGCTGAATATATACCCAATAGATTTCAAGATGCATCGCGACGGCAAGGGAGCGAATCCCCGGGAGCATAGATAACTATGTGACCGGGGTGAGTGAGTGCAGCCAACAAAGAGGCAACTTGAAAGATGACGGGTATATTGTTTAACCCCTTCCAACACATCTTTTAATCGTTTGATACCGTAATCTTTGGAGATAAGAAGGAATACTTATGTCATTGCAATTATGTTGACTCTCCATTGCCAGGATAAAAATGACATGGTTAATAGTTAATTGGTTAATAATTAAAAATTTATATTGTTAATTTTAATTTTCTGATTTTTGCACCGTTTTTTATATTTATGTATTTAAATTGTTTAGGGAGAAAATTTTTCTTTAAAAATCGTGAATTAATAAGTCCCTTCTATTAGCTATATCTGGGTGGTTATAGTCATCATCACCCCTTTAGCGATGTTATTTCAGTGAGAAATTCAGTCGTAATTCAGAATTTATCTTTATTAATATTAATGAGTTTATTCGGCAGTATGACAGCAAATGTGACATTCTATTCGCTATGGTGAAAGTGGATGCTAAAGGTGGAAAATGAGGGATCAATAAACTGTTTTTAGTTAGCACTGTTGGTAACAGAATTTTCTTAAAAGTCTGAGCATTATGCTATTTAACTCTGATATTTATAACATACATCGTATAGTTTATAGCTTTGAGTATTACATAGTCTGGTATGCTGTGGATCTTGCTGATAGTGAAAACAAATTATGAGATTTGACTGGATAAATAGTGTTCAATATTGTTTACTATGGTAAGCAAAGATTAAGAAAAATCGATCGGTAGGTATTTTTCTTATCCAAATGTTAGGATGGATTGAAAGTTGTTGATCCAATTTTTTATTGGAAAGGAAAAACTTGTTTTAGTGTGTAGGTCAGGTTAGAAAGTGATATTGAGGCAGAGAATGTTTTTCGTTTAGTCTGACCGATGAATTTGATCCAATTAATAAATGTATTTCTATTGATTCTCCGGTAGCCAGAGCATTGATGAGTAAACTGGTGGATGAAGAAATTACCGTAAAAATCCTATGTGCGGCAGTAGCTTATTGGATTGTAGCTATTAATTGTAAACCACTGGATTAATCATTCAAGTTAATAACGTATGAAAATGGGCCTTATAGATAATTGCCTTAAAATATATACTTGATCTCTATGCTTGGTTTAATCTTCTTCATAATGGTAAATTTGTAAAAGTATGTAGTATTTTGGAGTTTAATAATGCAAGAAGGCAATAAAATCCTTGTGGTGGATGATGACATGCGTTTGCGAACGTTATTAGAACGTTATCTGACGGAACAAGGTTTTCAGGTACGCAGTGCTGCTAATGCGGAGCAAATGGACCGCTTACTGACAAGGGAATCTATTAGTTTAATCGTGTTGGATTTAATGTTGCCCGGGGAGGATGGTCTTTCTGTTTGTCAAAGGCTGAGAAACCAAAATAATTCGGTGCCGATTATTATGGTGACAGCAAGAGGAGAAGAGGTAGACCGGATTGTTGGGCTGGAAATTGGCGCAGATGACTATATTCCGAAACCATTTAATCCGCGTGAGTTATTGGCACGTATTCGGGCAGTATTACGTCGTCAAGCGAATAAATTACTGGGTGTACCTACTGAAGATGATGCAATTATTAATTTTGGTAAGTTTAGTCTCAATCTGAGTACTCGAGAAATGTTTCAGGGAGATGAACATATACCGTTGACCAGTGGTGAATTCTCCGTACTGAAAGTGCTGGTTTCTTATCCTAGTGTGCCACTGTCTCGCAATAAGTTGATGAATCTGGCCCTTGGTCGGGAATATAGCACAATGAAGCGATCCATTGATGTGCTGATTTCACGTCTGCGTCGTGTGATTGAAGAAGATCCGGCACATCCCCGTTATATTCAGACCATCTGGGGCTTGGGCTATGTTTTTGTGCCTGACGGAAGCTGTGTATGAAACTATTGCGATTTTCCCCGCGTAGTACGTTTACCCGAACTTTATTTTTGATCATGGCTATACTGTTTATCAGTTTGGTAAGTAGTTATTTGGTTGTTGTCAATTTCGTTATCATGCCAAGCTTGCAGCAGTTCAATAAAGTGTTAGCGTATGAAGTTCGTACTTTAATGGCTGAAAAATTGAAGTTGGAGGATGGCTCTTTTCTGGTGATCTCCCCGATAGTACGCCGGGAGATTTATCAGGAGCTGGGTATTACGCTCTATTCTGAATCTGACGCAGAGATGCAAGGTTTACGCTGGGCCAGGCATTATGATTTCTTGAGTGAGAAGATGAGCCAATACCTTGGTGGTGAAGCTGATTTACGTCTTGAGATAAGCAAAGATACTCCTATACTTTGGTTGAATTCTTATCTTGCCCCTGATATTTGGGTTAGGGTTCCTCTGACGGAAATCGAACAAAATCAATTTTCTCCTATTTTCCGCTATATTCTGGCAATTTTATTACTGACAGTGGGTTGTATCTGGCTTTATATCCGTTTTCAGAACCGACCTTTGCTGGAAATGGAATATGCTGCCAGACAGACAGGTAAAGGCATTATGATGCCTGCGGTGCGAGAAGCGGGTTCGCAGGAAGTACGGGCTTCTATTCGTGCATTTAATCAGATGTCCGCAGGAATAAAGTTACTAGAAAGTGATCGTACGATATTAATGGCCGGAGTAAGTCATGATTTGCGCACTCCATTGACACGTATTCGGCTGGCAACAGAAATGATGAGCAAGGAAGACGCTTATCTGTCCGAATCTATTAATAAAGATATTGAAGAGTGTAATGCCATTATTGAGCAATTTATTGACTACCTCCGTACTGGGCAGGAAATGCCAATGGAATTCTGCGAGCTTAATTCTATTCTCAAAGAAGTTATTTCTGCAGAAAATGGCTATGAGCAAGATATTGAAAATAATTTGTCGCTTAATCCAATAACTGTGAATGCCAATCCGATTTCCATTAAACGGGCATTGGCGAATATGTTGGTCAATGCTAATCGTTATGGCAATGGCTGGATTAAAGTCAGTAGCGGTCAGACAAATAAATTCGCCTGGTTTCAGGTGGAGGATAATGGTGCCGGAATTAAACAGGAAGATTTACCTCGGTTATTTCAACCATTTGTTCGGGGCGAAAGAGCACGTAGTAACAGTGGAACAGGATTAGGTCTGGCTATTGTTCAACGGATTATTGATGCACATGAAGGAAAAATTGAAGTTGGCACAAGTCCCAGAGGGGGGTTATCTATCCGTGCCTGTATTCCTGTTGTGGAAGATAATTTTTAATGATCTGCGAATATGACAGTTTTATGTCAGTCTCAGACTGAGTCCCATTTTGCTGTCATAAAAATGTCATATTTAAGACATTTTGCTGTAACCAAACTGACCTATTTTCTTCTTGGTACTCTTTTTAATCTGACGAAATACATTCCTTTATTGATTCTCAATATCCCATTAGGAGGGATTATGAAACTGATGCGTACTACTGTAGTCAGCGTAATGGTAGCGACGTTTTCTTTGACAACTCTGTCTGTATTCGCGACTACCAGCTTGACGGGGGCAGGTGCGACATTTCCCGCCCCTGTGTATGCGAAGTGGGCTGATTCTTATCAAAAAGAGACAGGCAATAAAGTCAATTATCAAGGTATCGGTTCTTCCGGTGGTGTAAAACAAATTCTGGCAAATACCGTTGATTTCGGTGCTTCTGATGCGCCTTTGTCTGATGAAAAATTAGCGGCTGATGGTTTGTTCCAGTTCCCAACTGTCATTGGTGGGGTAGTACTGGCGGTTAATATCCCAGGTATTAAATCCGGTGAGTTAACACTGGATGGTAAAACTTTAGGCGATATCTATTTAGGTAAAGTGAAAAAGTGGAATGACCCGGCGATTACTAAACTGAATCCGGGAGTTAAGCTGCCGGAGCAGGATATTGCTGTAGTGCGTCGTGCTGATGGTTCCGGCACTTCTTTTGTATTTACCAATTATCTTTCTAAAGTGAATGAAGAATGGAAAGAGAAAGTCGGTGTGGGTTCCACGGTAAGCTGGCCTGTTGGTTTAGGGGGTAAAGGCAATGATGGGATTGCCGCCTTTGTTCAGCGTCTGACAGGTTCCATTGGTTATGTTGAATATGCTTACGCTAAACAGAATCATTTGGCTTATACCAAACTGGTATCTGCTGATGGCAACGTTGTCAGTCCGACTGAAGTCAGTTTCAGCGCCGCGGCGAGAAAAGCAGCATGGCATAAAACGTTTGCTCAGGATCTGACAAACCAGTCAGGGGAACATGCTTGGCCAATTACTTCCACCACATTCATTCTGGTTCATAAGCAGCAGAAAGATTCGGTCAAGGGGGCTGAGGTGTTGAAATTCTTTGACTGGACTTATGAGAATGGCAGTAAACAAGCAAATGATTTGGATTATGCAACTTTGCCAAAGGAAGTGGTTGAGCAAGTTCGTGCGGCCTGGAAAACTCATGTGAAAGATAGTAGCGGCAAAGCACTGTACTGAGTTGTTCTGATAGTTACTGTATTAAATATCGATTAAATTTGTATACCCTATGGATTTCAAGATGCATCGCGACGGCCAGAGAGCGAATCCCCGGGAGCATAGCTAACTATGTGACCGGGGTGAGTGAGTGCAGCCAACAAAGAGGCAACTTGAAAGATGACGGGTATAGTTTTAATTTCTCCCCCTCGCGTTGGGGGAGTTAACCCGGATGAGAATAAGCTCTATGGCCGAACAGAAAACGGCAATAAAAGCACCCAGTAAAAATGGCGATCTTATTTTCAGCGCCCTGGTTCGACTAGCGGCGCTGATTACTTTATTTTTGCTGGGAGGCATCATTATCTCACTGATTATCGCCTCCTGGCCCAGTATCCAGCAGTTCGGCATCGCATTCCTCTGGCATAAAGAGTGGGATGTCCCGACAGAGCAATTTGGCGCATTGGTGCCGATTTACGGTACATTGGTGACTTCATTGATTGCTCTGATTATCGCGGTGCCGGTGAGTTTCGGAATCGCATTATTTCTGACGGAGCTGGCACCTAATTGGTTGAAACGTCCGCTTGGAGTGGCAATTGAACTGTTAGCTGCCATTCCAAGTATTGTGTATGGCATGTGGGGGCTGTTTGTTTTTGCACCTCTATTTGCTACCTATTTCCAGCAGCCGGTAGGTCATATCCTTTCCAGTATTCCTGTTGTGGGTGAACTTTTCTCTGGTCCGGCCTTTGGTATTGGTATTCTGGCGGCGGGTGTCATCCTTGCCATCATGATTATCCCTTATATTGCTTCGGTTATGCGTGATGTATTCGAACAGACGCCAGTGATGATGAAAGAATCCGCTTATGGTATCGGTTGTACCACTTGGGAAGTTATCTGGCACATTGTGTTGCCTTACACCCGAAATGGTGTGATTGGTGGAGTCATGTTGGGACTTGGTCGTGCGCTGGGGGAAACCATGGCGGTGACTTTTATCATCGGTAATACCTACCAGCTCGACAGTTTCTCACTGTTTATGCCGGGCAATAGTATTACCTCAGCATTGGCGAACGAATTTGCCGAAGCAGAATCTGGCTTGCATACCGCAGCATTGATGGAACTTGGCCTGATTTTGTTTGTGATCACCTTTATTGTATTGGCGTTGTCAAAACTGATGATTATGCGTCTGGCGAAGGATGAGGGACGTTGATATGGCAATAATGGATGGACAACAGCCTGTTAATGTTGATGCACGTAGCCGCAAACAGGCATGGCGTCGTCATAAAAATCGCCTTGCTCTGTTGTTATCAATGGCAACTATGTTGTTTGGTCTATTCTGGCTGGTATGGATTCTATTTTCCACAGTCACCAAGGGTTTCGATGGGATGTCGCTGGCACTGTTCACTGAAATGACACCGCCACCGAATACAGCAGGTGGTGGTTTAGCAAATGCCATTGTTGGTAGTGGATTACTGATCCTGTGGGCGACAATCATCGGTACCCCTTTGGGGATTATGGCGGGTATCTATCTGGCAGAATATGGCCGCCGTTCATGGCTGGCAGAGGTGATCCGCTTTATAAATGATATCTTGCTGTCAGCGCCTTCTATTGTTGTCGGCTTGTTTGTTTACACTGTCATTGTGATGAAAATGCAACATTTCTCCGGTTGGGCTGGGGTGATTGCGTTGGCGTTGTTACAGGTACCAATTGTTATCCGAACTACGGAAAACATGCTGAAACTGGTGCCTGATAGTCTGCGTGAAGCGGCCTATGCACTGGGAACACCTAAGTGGAAAATGATTTCAGCCATTACGCTAAAGGCATCAGTATCCGGCATTATCACGGGTGTGTTGCTGGCGATCGCTCGAATCGCTGGGGAAACTGCGCCATTGCTGTTCACGTCTCTCTCCAATCAGTTTTGGAGTACCGATCTGAGCCAGCCAATTGCTAACCTGCCAGTGACTATCTTTAAATTTGCTATGAGTCCATTTTCCGAATGGCAGCAACTGGCATGGGCAGGCGTATTATTGATAACCCTGTGTGTGTTGCTGATTAACATTGTGGCGCGTGTGCTATTTGCCAAGAAAAAGCACTGACTGATATTTTCAACAGAGAGAAGTAAATGAGCAGAGTTAATGATATCGCTGGTAGCAAAATTCAGGTTCACAATCTGAACTTTTACTATGGCAAATTTCACGCGCTGAAAAATATTACGTTGAATATTGCAAAGAACAAAGTAACGGCTTTTATCGGTCCGTCTGGTTGCGGTAAGTCTACGCTGTTACGGACTTTCAACAAAATGTATGAATTGTATGGTGAACAGCGGGCGGAAGGTGAAATTTTGTTGGATGGCAATAATATCCTGATGGATAAACAGGATGTAGCATTGCTGCGTGCCAAAGTTGGCATGGTATTTCAGAAACCAACACCTTTTCCGATGTCTATTTATGACAATATTGCTTTTGGTGTTCGTCTGTTTGAAAAGCTTTCAAGAGCAGAAATGGATGAACGTGTTCAGTGGGCTTTGACTAAAGCGGCATTGTGGAATGAAACCAAGGATAAGTTGTATCAGAGCGGATACAGTTTGTCTGGTGGTCAGCAGCAGCGTTTATGTATTGCTCGTGGTATTGCAATCCGCCCGGAAGTGTTATTGCTGGATGAGCCTTGTTCAGCGCTTGATCCCATTTCTACGGGGCGTATTGAAGAATTGATTAGCGAACTGAAATCTGAATATACCGTGGTAATTGTGACTCATAATATGCAGCAGGCGGCACGTTGTTCAGACCATACCGCATTTATGTACCTTGGTGAATTGATTGAATTCAGTGACACAGACACGTTGTTTACCACACCAAAAAAGAAACAAACTGAAGACTATATTACTGGTCGTTATGGTTGATTACGGGGCGTAACATGGACAATCTGAATCTCAATAAACATATTTCGGGTCAGTTTAATGCTGAACTGGAGCATATCCGTACTGAACTGATGGCAATGGGTGGGCTGGTGGAGGAGCAACTCTGCAAAGCGATTAACGCGATGCATAATCAGGATGCAGCACTGGCGCGCGAAGTGATTGAGGGCGATCATCGGGTCAATATGATGGAAGTTGCGATTGATGAAGCGTGTGTTCGTATCATTGCCAAGCGCCAACCGACAGCAAGTGATTTGCGGTTGATTATGTCAATTTCGAAAACAATTGCTGAGTTGGAAAGAATCGGTGATGTGGCAAAAAAAATCTGTCAGACGGCACTTGAAAAGTTTTCACATCAGCATCAGCCATTATTAGTCAGCCTGGAATCACTTGGCCGTCATACCATACAAATGTTGCATGATGTGTTGGATGCTTTTGCTCGTATGGATCTGGAAGAAGCTATTCGTATTTATCACGAAGATAAGAAGGTGGATAAAGAGTATGAGGGTATTGTCCGCCAGTTAATGACTTATATGATGGAAGATTCTCGAACTATCCCAAGTGTACTGATAGCACTGCTCTGTGCCCGTTCTATTGAACGGATTGGTGACCGTTGTCAGAACATTTGTGAATTCATTTTCTACTATGTTAAGGGACAGGATTTCCGGCATGTGGGTGGTGATGAGCTGGAAAGATTGTTGACTAAAGAGAACAAGTAACTAACTGACAATGCTGGTATTTTTCTTGCCAGCATTTTTGGCGCTATAATTCGTTATATACCCAATAGATTTCAAGATGGATCGCGACGGCAAGGGAGCGAATCCCCGGGAGCATAGATAGCTATGTGACCGGGGTGAGTGAGTGCAGCCAACAAAGAGGCAACTTGAAAGATGACGGGTATAGTTATAAACATAGTTTTTTTTATTATTTCCTGCACTATATTGAAATTGATAGCTTGTGATGATTAATAAATGATTAATTACCATCAGGAGTGTTCAATGAAATCCCGCGTTCTTGTTACGGCATTGTTGGCCGGATTAGCACTGGTTACGGGTGTTGCGAAGGCAGATAAACTGGATGATATTAAAAAAGCCGGCACAGTGAGGATCGCTGTTTTCGACAGTAATCCACCGTTTGGTTTTATTGACCCACAAACCAAAAAACTGGCAGGTTATGATGTGGATATTGCTAACGCAATTGCTAATGACCTTGGTGTTAAATTGGAATTGCGTCCAACTAACCCAGCAAACCGTTTACCCCTGTTGGCATCAAAGAAAATTGACCTCATTGCGGCCAACTTTACGGTCACTGATGAACGTGCTAAACAGGTCGATTTTTCAATCCCTTATTTTGCCACCGGGCAAAAGTTTATTGCCCGTAAGGGTGTGCTGAAATCTCCGGAAGATATTAAAAACTTACGCATCGGTGCAGATAAAGGCACGGTACAAGAAATTACTCTGCGTGAGCATTATCCGACGGCAAAAGTGATCTCTTATGATGATACTCCTTTAGCATTTGCTGCACTGCGTAACGGCAATGTACAAGCAATCACTCAGGATGATGCTAAGCTGGTAGGTCTGCTGGCTAACGTACCGGCAGCACAAAAAGCTGAGTTTGAGATTTCTCCTTTCAGCATCACCCGTGAATATCAGGCGGTAGCTGCTGCGAAAGGGGAAGGGCGCTTGGTTGAGGTGGTGAACCAAACTTTGCTGAAGCTGGAAAAAGAGGGAGAAGCAGAGAAAATTTACAACCACTGGTTTGGCCCAGATACCAAGTCGGCCCAGCCGCGCGGTGACTTTAAGTTCGCGCCTTTAGAGCAGCAAGCTAAGTTCTGATGAGTGACAAAGCCCCGCCTTTTTGTTGCGGGGCTTTACCATTAAGTAATACCTGGTAATCGTAAGATATGTTTGAGTTATTTGTTACAGAGCACTTGCTTGCTCCCCAATATCTGGAATGGCTTTGGCAGGGCTTTCTAATTACGTTGTGGATATCCTTTTGTACCGTTGTGGCTTCTACGCTATTGGGCTTTTTACTGGCTGCTGCTCGTGACAGCCAATTAAAAATTCTCCGTTGGCCGGTAACGGCTTACACCACCTTATTCCGCAATACCCCTCTGTTGGTGCAGCTATTCTTCTGGTATTTCGCATCCGGACAAATACTGCCGCAAGACGTGATGCTCTGGTTGAATACACCGCATGAAATCAACTTGTTAGGTTTACCATTGTCATGGCCTTCATTCGAATTTCTGGCTGGATTTATTGGCCTAACGCTCTATTCAGCCCCATTTGTGGCGGAAGAACTACGTGCGGGTATTCAAGGTATTGGGCGTGGGCAGAAATATGCCGCCCATGCATTGGGGCTAACCGGTTGGCAGGCGATGCGCTATGTGGTATTGCCACAGGCGTTGAAGATAGCAATGCCTCCATTACTGGGGCAGTACATGAATATTGTGAAAAACTCGTCACTGACCATGGCAATTGGTGTAGCTGAATTGTCATATGCTTCCCGTCAGGTGGAAACCGAAACATTGAAAACGTTTGAAGCGTTTGGTGTTGCGACGGTGCTGTATATTGCCACCATTGCCGTCATGGAAGGCTGGGGACAATGGCGTCAGCAACAAGCCATAGCGAGAGGACATTAAAATGGATTTTTCAGTCATTGCAGAAAACTGGCGCTATCTACTGTTCGGGACATTCCCGGATGGTCCTCTTGAAGGAGCGGCGTTGACGTTGGTTATTAGCTTGATAGCCGGTGTGATTTCTATTGTGTTAGGTACGGTTGCAGGTGTTGCTCTGGCAATGCAGAAAGGCTTCTGGGTTAACCTATTGGCCGCAGTATTGGGCTTTTTCCGTGCGATTCCCGTTATTATGCTGATTTTTTGGACTTATTTCCTGCTGCCGGTGATGCTTGGTATGGAAATTCCAGAAATTACCACCGTGGTTTGTGCTTTGGCATTGATCACTTCTGCTTATTTGGCGCATGGAGTAAAAGCAGGAATTATTGCTATCGGGGCGGGACAGTGGCAGGCAGGATTATCATTGGGTTTCAACCGCTGGCAGGTACTTTGGTACATTGTTTTGCCACAGGCATTGCGCATGATGGTACCTTCTTTTATTAATCAGTGGATTGCCCTGATAAAAGATACTTCGTTGGCGTATATTGTTGGTGTGGCAGAATTGTCATTCTTAGCAACTCAGGTGAATAACCGTAGCATGGTTTATCCAACAGAAGTCTTTTTATTTGTCGCGTTCATATACTTTGTGATGTGTCTGACGCTGGAATTGGCAGCAAACTATATTGCACGTCGTTTCTCTCTGCAACGTCGAAAAATACCCTTTTTCCGTTTCTGGCGAAAAGAAAAATTAGTTTTAGCCCCCCAGCTTTAATATTTATTTTTGTTTAACTAATTTGTATTGAGATTATAAATTCCTTATTTTAAGCAAAGTAGGGAATTTATAATATTGCATCTGTTTCAATCTCGTTCTTTATATTCATTTAATAATCATGATTTTATTTAACTTATTGATTATCCATTTGGTTTTTCAATTACAGAGGCATTGCGCTTGGTTTTATCGCGTATTGTGTCATGAAAGCAGCCCTTGTGTGGTGGTGACTTTGCTGTTCGTGCTGAAAATGGTATTTGTGGATGCGCATTAAAAGCGCATAAGAAGTTGAAAGCCTGACTTATGAAGTGACCCCCAATAGTTGGACAACCACTTACTGGGGGTTTTTTTATGTCTAAATATAGTCGTGAACTAAAAATCATTATTGCTAAACGATGTCTAGCAGGTAACACATCGGATAAGCTATCAGCGGAATATTCAATCTCTTCTCGACAAATTCGATACTGGGCTCAAGTTGTTGCCATTCATGGCGATAACGCCTTTTTGCCAACGTCTCACTCTCTTTGTGCTGTAACAAAATTCCAAGCTTTAAAATTAATGTGGACACATGATTGGTCTCTCACTCACACTAGTGCAGTTCTCAATTTAACGACTCCAGGTACCTTATCAGTCTGGCTTGATAAGTATAATGAAACCGGTATCAAAGGACTCGAAAGTCATCAGCGAGGAAGACCCCCAATGAAATCCCGACCTAAAACCCCGCCGAAGTCTGATGACAAAATGACAGTTGAGGAACTTAAAGAAGAATTAGCTTATTTGCGTGCAGAAAATGCTGTCCTAAAAAAGTTAGAAGAGCTGGAACAGAAGAAACGCCCACTAGCAAAGAAAAAGCGTTAATTGTTTTAGCTCTTAAAAAGAAATATCCATTAAAGCACTTACTTTGTGCCATTAATCTTGCAAGAAGCGTGTTTTACTATCAATGCCAAGCGCTTAAAAAAACGCGTGCTTATGAACAAGAAATAGAGATGATTAAAACTATCTATCATGAGCATAAAGGTCGTTATGGCTATCGCCGCATTCATTTAGCATTGAGAAAAAATGGCTTTAAAATCAATCATAAAACAGTCCAACGATTAATGGGGCAATTAAACCTAAAATCCACGGTAAGGCCGAAGAAATATCGTTCTTATCGTGGGGAAGTTGGAAAAACAGCACCGAATTGGTTGGCAAGAGATTTTCGCGCGACAAAACCTAATGAGAAATGGGTAACGGATGTGACGGAATTTAAAGTGAATGAACAAAAAGTCTATCTATCACCTATTATTGACTTATTTAATCAAGAAGTTATCGCTTACAACGTGGCGAAAAAGGCGAGTCTGCCTTTAGTGACAGAGATGCTAAAAGGGGCATTAGATGGGCTAGATGCTCACTCTAAGCCACTCATTCACAGTGATCAAGGTTGGCAATATCGGCATAGGGCTTATCAAAAGCAACTTGCTGATAAAGATATTAAACAAAGTATGTCGAGGAAAGGGAACTGTTTGGATAATGCGATGGCAGAAAACTTTTTTGCCTTACTCAAAACAGAAATGTATCACCAGCAGCACTTTAAAAGTGCGGATGAACTGATTGAAAAAATAGAAGAATACATTGAATATTACAATACAAAACGGATCAAGGTGAAATTAAAAGGCCTAACTCCGATAGAATATCGAAACCAGGCCTTACACGCCGTTTAACTAAAATGTCCAACTTTCTGGGGTCAGTTCACTTAACAGGCTTTCAACTTGCAGGGGAAATTACTGATATTTTTCCGGTGACACAAAGCCTACACAGACCGGGGTTGGCTGAGTTTCAGGTTCAGGCTGAAAAAGAAATTCATCAGTGCTATTTATTCTGAGTATTGGCCAGTCTTGTAAAACGCCATGAAAATCTTCTTGTTCACAGGTTTTACCCTTTGCACCCACCAGAATAGTACCGTCACGTACAATATCGCTTTCTTTGACATGCCGGTTATAGATATTTGGTGCTTGCCCTTCTAGCGTCCAGGGTTGGATTGTTTCCGGCTGACTTGGCGCGTAAAAAGTCAGCCACTGATGCAAGTATTCGCCTCCGACATAATGGAGCGGTGTTGGATAGAGTTGATGCCAGCGTTGTTCCAATTGCCAGGAAAAATCTTTGATACCTTCGAACTTATGACCAGCACCACGGACATTGGCAACCATAATCAACACATATCCCATCCAAACCAATATTGCGACGACAGTGAGTCCTTGCAGGGTGCTGCGTAATGATTTTTGTGGAAAACGGGTGATAGAACCGACTAACAGCGCTGATGCTACCGACATAAAGGGTTGTAACCACTCAGTCATTCTTCCGCCCTCATTAAATGAGAACCAGCAGTAAATAATCAGTAATGGTAACAGAATGGCGATGTTTACCAGTCGGTTCGGTTGTTCTTTTGGCCAGCTAATACGGCCGCCGAGTGCGTAGATAACGGTGCTAACAATGATCAGTGGATAAAATACCGATAATAATGATCGTGTGGTGTGTAGATTAAAACCGCTATCTATCTGTGAATCTACCCATTTGAAGGCGGCAAAGTCATTGTTCCACAACCACCAGACGTTAGGTAGAACCAGCATAAACCAGATGATTAGTGCGATGTAAAGAGCAGGTTGGCGGTAGCATTGACGCACTTTAGGTACAAACAGGGTTAATAGGAAAATCGAGCCAACCAGTGCCAATGTGGAATATTTTCCCATCGTTGCCAGCCCAGAACAAAGGGCAAATACTAACCACCAACGCGGATTGTCGTACACGGCTCGCAGAAAGAACAGCATAGTCCACGGCCAGAGCATAATTAGCAGATAATTATCGTTATAAGGGATAATATCGAAATTAATAATACCGGACAGGTTCAATGTCAGCATAGCTAGCCAGGCCAGCTCTTTTTTTCCGGTTAACCGAAATGCAAGATGCCATACGCCGAGTAGGCCGATAGCGATAGCGATAAAGTGGATGAAGTACCAGTAAAAACTTAATGAAATACCACTTATATAAATCGCAGGTAGCATCATGGCACCGACTAACCACGGATTTTTGGGAGAACCCCATTCTCCGTTTTTACCCCAGTTCAATGCTTCGACGGCATCATAAGGGACAGTTGGGTCGAATGAATAGCTCACTATAATCCATAAAAAAGCATAACCAGCGACCCACCAGTAAACAGATTTGTGGGAAGAAGTATCAAAAATAGGCATATCGATTCATCATTTTATTAAAAGCCAAGGCTAATAGAATATTCGTTGATGGTTAAACCATGCATGAATGGTAGAAAATTTTGGCTACATTTATTAAACATAAAGAGTTGTCCACGGCGCTTTTCTATACGTGCGGTTTCTGTTAGATTCCGGCGCAGCAATACCCTGATAAACCAAACTGAGTAACGGGCTATGAACCAGTTAAAGAAAAAAGCACCAGCGAGAGCATCGGCTGGTAAACAGAAAAGAAAAAGTCGCGAAGAACTAAATGCGGAAGGGCGTGCTCGTAAGCGTCAGAAAAAACATCGTGGCAATCCGGCTGGTAGTCGCCATCAGGAGCGAAGCAGCGATAAGCATCAGTCAAGTAGGAAACAATCTGATCCACGTCTTGGCAGTAAGGTGCCTGTTCCACTGATTATTGGAGAGCAACCGACGAAACCAGTCGCCACTAAACCGAAGACCGAGATAAAACCGCGTATATCGCCGCAGGAAGAGCTGGCAATGCTGGAAAGCGATGATCGTCTGGATGCATTGTTGGAACGTCTGGAAAATGGCGAAAAGTTGTCTCAAGAAGAAAATACTTATGTTGACACGACGCTGGATCGGATTGATGCCCTGATGGAAGAGTTAGGGATTAAGCTGGATGAGGAAGAGAGTGAAGAAGAGAAGCAGGATGACATAATGCAACTGCTGAAAGGTAACTAGTTCAATCTTCCATGATCAAAGGCGGGTTAATCCTAATAACCATACTATTAGTATGTTATTTGTTATGGTTATTGGGTAAACTATGGCGATTGTCGCGGTATAAAACCCAGCTGCGCAGAATCACTACAGTGCAACATATCAAGCACATGAAAGCGTTACGCTGTGGTGAGCAAAAACATCGGAAGGAATAAGCGTGTCTGAGCAAGCCATTGTCTGGGATCTGCCTTTGATCCAGAAATACAATTATTCCGGCCCCCGTTATACTTCATATCCTACGGCGCTGGAATTCAATCAACAGTATGATAATGCAGCATTCATGCAGGCGGCTGTCCTTTACCCTGAACGGCCGCTCTCTCTGTACATTCATATCCCGTTTTGCCATAAGCTCTGTTATTTCTGTGGTTGTAATAAACTGATAACCCGTCAGAAGCATAAAGTGGATCAATATCTGCAATTGCTTGAACGTGAAATCCGCGAGCGCTCAAAGCTGTTTTCTGGCCGTAAAGTTAGCCAGATGCATTGGGGCGGAGGTACGCCAACTTATCTTGATAAAGACCAAATCAGTAAATTGATGGGAGTGTTGCGTGACCATTTTGATTTTCTGCCAGATGCTGAAATTTCTATTGAAATTGATCCGCGTGAAATTGAACTAGATATGATTGATCACTTGCACCATCAGGGTTTTAACCGTCTGAGCATGGGAGTGCAAGACTTTAATAAAGAAGTACAGCGTCTGGTTAATCGTGAACAGGATGAAGACTTTATTTTTGCTTTGGTAGCGCGTGCCCGCGAAACAGGTTTCAATTCCACCAGTATTGATCTGATCTATGGCCTGCCGAAACAGACATCAGAAAGTTTTGCTTTCACTCTGGAGCGAGTATTAGCGTTAGCACCGGATAGAATGAGTATTTTCAATTATGCTCATTTGCCGAATTTATTTGCGGCTCAGCGTAAAATCAAAGAGCATGATTTACCGAGTGCTGAGCAAAAGCTGGATATTTTGCAGCAAACAATTGCGACCCTGACAGGAAGTGGCTACCAGTTTATCGGTATGGATCATTTTGCTCGTCCGGATGATGAGCTAGCGGTAGCTCAGCGGGAAGGGAAGTTACATCGCAATTTTCAGGGTTATACTACGCAGGGAGATTGTGATCTGCTGGGAATAGGCGTTTCTGCGATTAGTCTGTTGGGCGATAGTTATTCCCAAAACCAGAAAGAGTTAAAAACCTATTATGTGGAATTGGAAAAACAGGGACATGCTTTATGGCGTGGTTTAACCCTGTCCCAGGATGATTGTATTCGCCGTGATGTTATTAAGGCGCTGATCTGTAACTTCCGCCTAAATTTTGCCAATATTGAGCAACAATATGGGTTGAACTTTACCCATTATTTTGCCGAAGATTTGCAATTATTGGTGCCATTGGCGGAAGATGGGCTGGTTGAAGTGAATGAAAAACGGATTCAAGTGATGCCACGAGGTCGGTTACTGATTCGTAATATTTGTATGTGTTTTGATATTTATTTGCGCCATCAGGTTCGTCTACGTCAGTTTTCAAGTGTGATTTGATTATTCAGAGCATGATTTTAAATAAAAATTTTTAACCTTTTTAATTGGTTTATAAAAAAATTTATTTCCCGGTTGAAAAGGTTATTAAATCTGGTTCCTTTTTTCACTGATACTTTTATGATAGATCGGTTTCAGACTGCTATTAAAAACCATTTTTTTAACCTATTGTTTTAACTGTTTTAACTGTTTTAACTGTTTTAACTGTTTTAACTGTTTTAACTGTTTTAACTGTTTTAACTGTTTTAACTGTTTTAACTGTTTTAACTGTTTTAACATCTGATTTTTATTAAATTTAATCAACCTCTTTTTCAGGATTTAAATCCTGAAAAATTAACCGGGTTATACGTTTTATTATTTTTTATAGTTTGCTTTGTAAAATAATGGAGAAAAAACACCTTAATATCAACTTATTATTTGAATGATATTCTTTTTATCTCTGATTTATTTTAAAAGGTTTTACTTATGGTTGAATCCTCCTATTATATAAAATATTTAATGTCTCTGTATTCGATTTTTTAAATCGTTATGGCATATCAGGTAAATGTTAGAATAAACGAAGGATAGAATCACCGATAAATGTTAAACATAACAGGGTTTTTAGTTACTCTGTACCTTTTAAAAATTTGGCATTAATGGTATCTATTTTTTCCCCTTTATCTGATATTAACCACTGAAAAAAGCAGATTTTCGAACCTTAAAAAAGGGCAAGTAAAAGAGAATAATCTTGTAAAACGATTCTGATTTCGAGATTTTTTTACTTTTTAGTTAAAAACTCATTTAATGGGTGGTTTTAATTGAATAGTTTCCATAAACCCAATGGGTTTTCCCGTTTTCTGAATCGTATTTAAATTTTCCTATTTTCATTAATATGCTTGGATTTATCATTTATATTATTATTGAATATCACATCAAATTAATTTTTTTAAAAAATCAGTCTGATGTATTATATTTCAGTCTTTTGGTGAGTATGCAATATAAAAAAACAACAATAACCGGCCAAATAAATATAAATATCGAAGTCCATAATGACCAATGCCATACATTGACAACTATAGCCAAACTACATATAAAAATAACAATAATAAGAGGTAAAAAATTAAAAAGTAAGTAAAAAACGTAAACAGATGCTATAGTTGCGGATACTTTAGCTGGAATCTCCCACCATCCAAAATAATCACGGAAAATATAAAAATTTATCAACAATACTTGCATCATACCAACGAAAAGAGAATAAAATATAATGACACCAAAAATAATACTGCACAACTTTATCATCTTGAACCAACTTTACAATATTAGTCTGAATCTAAATCACAACGGAGATTGTGATTCGGTGAAAAAATTAGGTTTTTGCTTACTTGATTAGGTAACAACAGTTGCTTGAAATATTGTGTATTTCTTTAGGTTTCTTACCAGAATGCACTTATACCCTTCATCCTTCAAGTTGCTGCTTTGTTGGCTGCTTTCTCTCACCCCAGTCACAAAGTTATCTATGCTCCTGGGGATTCGTTCACTTGCCGCCGCGCTGCAACTCGAAATTTATTGGGTATATATTGACGCAATATGCTGCTGTATTGTCGAACCTTACAGCCTCAAGCCAGCGATCCTCTTTGAGGATTTTTTTAAAATATCCCCGTAACTTCAGTCAGAGTTACGTAACTGTATACATCTACGTTGGCTGAGAGCCTTGCATTCCAACCAGTTGCATGAGGTTATTGGACTTGTCCTTGTCAGTGAACGCCACTCTTTCAGATGTGCTTTATTCACGTGTACAAAATTGTAGTTTTCAATTAGCGGGTGATACTGCTGAATCTTGTCTTTTGTCGATTTTATTTCTTGATTGATTCTAAGTTAATCACATTTGATAACATTTTTATCAGATGTAATACGACCAGTCAATCAATTATAACGCCCCTTATTCTATATCGAGAGGTTTTACTGCCGGAATTTCTGTTATATTAAATTCCATGAGATAGTGATAAAGCTGGAGATAATTATCTCCTTTACTCCAGCCCAAGTTCTTTTAATTTTCGTGTAATTGTGTTGCGTCCCCAACCTAGCAACCGGGCAGCCTCTTGTTTATGTCCTTTGGTATGTTTAAGCGCACAGTTGAGTAAGGTACGCTCTAATAACGGTAATGCTTCAGATAGTAGATCCTGCTGACCATTTTCCAACGCATTTGTGGCCCAATGAGTAAGTAGCTGCGGCCAAGTTTCCTGCATTGTATTTATAGGTGTTGGACTTGTAAGTATTGTATTGACAGGTATTGTTGTGCCGGTTTCGGTACGATGGAGTTCAAATAATTCAGAGGGTAAATCTTGTACCAATATTTCCTGGCTTGCCGCCATGACTGTCAGCCAACGGCAGATGTTTTCCAACTGGCGGACATTACCCGGCCAGGGTAAACGCATTAAAGCCATTTCTGCGTCGGGATGCAGAATCTTGGTTTCTACGCCCAGTTCTTTCGCGGTCTGTTGTAGGAAATGGCGAGTCAGGCGAGGGATATCTTCTACTCTGTCACGTAGAGGGGGTAATTGCATACGAATAACATTCAGGCGGTGATACAAATCTTCACGGAATTTGCCTTTCTGTACTAAACGTTCTAGATCCTGATGGGTTGCTGCGATGATTCTCACATCCACTTTCACGGGGGCATAGCCGCCAATCCGGTAGAACTGGCCTTCAGCTAATACCCGTAGCAGGCGAGTTTGAATATCCAGTGGCATATCACCAATTTCATCAAGAAACAGCGAGCCGTGGTTGGCTTGCTCAAACCGTCCATGACGCACCTGATTGGCACCGGTAAAAGCACCTTTCTCATGACCAAATAGCTCTGATTCAATCAAATCTTTAGGAATTGCTGCCATATTGAGCGCAATAAATGGCTGATTAGCCCGTGGACTGTGGCGATGCAGGGCGTGGGCCACCAATTCTTTTCCTGTACCAGATTCACCATTAATCAGAACGCTGATAGAAGAACGGGAGAGACGGCCAATGATACGGTAAACGTCCTGCATGGCAGGCGCTTCACCTATCATGTCGGAAACTGGCGTGACTGCCTGCGGGTTTCTGGTTGGCTGATTTTGTTCACGGGAATGGCTCAGCGCTCGCTCCATGAGTGCGACGGCTTCGTCAATGTCAAAGGGTTTTGGCAGGTAATCAAAAGCGCCTTGCTGGTAGGCACTGACTGCGGCATCCAGATCAGAGTGGGCAGTCATAATGATGACTGGCAGTAATGGGTTACTCTGCTTGATATTATTCAGCAGGTTGAGTCCATTCATCCCTGGCATACGGATATCGGAAATCAGTACATCAGGTGTGTTTTGCGCCAGTGCGGTGAGTACGCTGTCAGCATCGGTAAAACAGCTGCATTCCATCCCAGTGCTACTTAATGCCCGCTCAAGTACCCAGCGGATTGAGTTATCATCATCGACGATCCAGATTTTTCCTGGTTGCATAGTCATCCTCTATTTCTTGATCGGTAAGTAGATGGAAAATTCTGTGTGCCCCGGCCAACTGGTAAATTCTATTTTGCCGGAGTGTTGATCTATCAAATTGCGGGCAATGGATAGACCAAGACCGGTTCCGCCTTCATGAGCACTGACCATTGGATAAAATAAGGTGTCCTGTATCTGTGGCGGGATACCCGGCCCGTTATCTGCTACATCAATTCTGGCGGCCAGGCGATAGCGCTTACCATGTAGAGTGATCTGAAAGGCGGTTCGGGTACGCAGGGTAATAGAACCCCCCTGTTTTCCTAGAGCTTGCAAGGCATTACGGGTGATGTTCAGCAACACTTGTTCAATCTGATCAGGGTAGTGAGCCAGTTCTGGCAGGCTGGGATCGTAATCTTTTATCAGTGTCACGTTATCCGGCATTTCCAGTGAGACTAACTGATAGACCCGTTCAGCAACATAATGGATGCTTTGCTTAATTTGTTCGCCTGGGTGTTGTGGCCCAAGTAGTCTGTCTACCAAATGACGTAATCGATCGGCTTGTTCAATGATCACCTGGGTGTATTCCTGTAGAGCAGGATCAGGCAGCGCTCTTGAAAGTAATTGCGCGGCTCCCCTCAATCCACCGAGGGGATTTTTGATTTCATGTGCCAGCCCCCGAACCAATTCCCGTGCAGCTATTTGTTGGGCTTGTTGTACCTGCTCTTGGCTTAACCGGCGTTGACTATCCATAGGCGCCAGTTCCAACAAAATGAACTGTTCGGAAATTGGTTGGGCACTGAGCGACATGATGTGAGAGCGGTTATCAACCACTAATGTCACTTCGTTATCAGTAAAACTCTGGCCACTAACCAGACTGGAACGCATCAATTCTGTATCCAGTGAAAAATAACTAAACAGTACCGGAAGAGGTGTACCAAATAGTTTACGGGCACTCTGAGCTAATAATTGCAGCGCTGAATGGTTGGCATAACGGATCACAAGGTCGGTATCCAGTACCAGCACACTGTTAATGAGTGAGTTTAATATTTGCCCAGTATCGGGTAGATTTTCCGTTTTCATCTGGTTACACTCCTGCACCTTTTTGGTGCACTGTATCATGTTCGAGCGTAAAACCTAGCAAAAGCCTGAACTCGGAAAGAGGGAAAAGGGCCCATCCGGGGATGGGCTAAAGGTTTCACGGCAACAAAAAATGATCAGCAGGAATGGCGCTGCTAATTTACACACTGTAATACAGTTCAAACTCCAGTGGATGTGGTGTCAGACGGACACGTTCCATTTCACTGTTTTTCAATTCAATATAAGCATCAATGGCGTCGTCGGTGAATACACCACCACGGGTCAAGAACTCGCGGTCGGTATCCAGGGCTGCCAATGCTTCATCCAGAGAAGAAGCGACAGTTGGAATCTCTTTGGCTTCTTCCGGTGGTAGGTCATATAAGTTTTTATCCATTGCATCACCCGGATGGATTTTGTTGATAATACCATCAAGACCAGCCATCAACTGAGCAGCAAAAGCCAGATAAGGGTTAGCTGCTGGGTCCGGGAAGCGTATTTCAATTCGGCGAGCCTTGGTGCTTGCCACAACCGGAATACGGATAGATGCAGAACGGTTACGGGCAGAGTAGGCCAGCATAACGGGTGCTTCATAGCCCGGAACCAGACGTTTATAAGAGTTGGTTGTCGGGTTGGTAAACGCGTTTAGGGCACGGGCATGTTTGATAATACCGCCGATGTAGAACAGCGCCAGTTCGGATAGGCCACCGTATTTGTCCCCAGCAAACAGGTTAGTGCCATTTTTGGATAGGGACATATGGCAATGCATACCGGAGCCATTATCGCCAACCAGCGGCTTTGGCATAAAGGTGGCAGTCTTGCCAAAATTGTGCGCCACATTATGCACGACGTATTTGTAAATCTGAGTTTCGTCAGCTTTCTTGGTCATGGTGTTGAAGCGGGTCGCGATTTCATTTTGACCAGCTGTGCCAACTTCATGATGGTGAGCTTCTACGACCAGTCCCATTTCTTCCATTGTCAGGCACATAGCAGAACGTAAATCCTGGGAAGAATCAACGGGAGGCATTGGGGCATAACCACCTTTTACCGCGGGTCGATGGCCTTTGTTACCACCTTCGTATCGAGTCCCAGAGTTCCAAGCGGCTTCGATATCGTCAATATGATAATAAGAACCGGACATAGAACTGCCAAAGCGCACGTCATCAAACAGGAAAAATTCAGGTTCCGGTCCACACAGGACGGTATCTGCAATTCCGCTTGAACGCAGGAAATCTTCAGCACGTTTGGATATGGAACGAGGGTCACGGTCATAGCCTTGCATGGTGCCTGGTTCCAGGATGTCGCAACGCAGGATCAGCGTGGCATCATCAAAGAATGGATCAAGCATGGCTGTACTTGGATCTGGCATCAGCACCATGTCCGATTCGTTAATGCCTTTCCACCCGCCAATTGAGGAACCATCGAACATTTTGCCATCTTCGAAGAAGTCCGCATTAACCTGATGAGCAGGAATGGTCATATGTTGTTCTTTGCCTTTGGTATCAGTGAAACGCAAATCAATAAACTTCACCTGATGCTCTTCAATCATGGTTAAAACATGTTCAGCGGACATACTCGGTTTCTCCTGGTTTGTGTCGGTCTTGATAAAATGGTCGTGATAAGACTTAAAGAAAACACAGCGATATCATTTTTTACCTTAACAAGGCTATTTACTCGTTTGCAAACTATTACGTGTTTGTGAATGAATTGCGAAAAACGTGCCAACTTTCTAACACCTTGCAATATACTGTGTTATGGGTATGCCCATGACGGGATATCCTTATTCTTAGGGAATAAGCACCATATTGGTGCAATTATGTTACTATCGCGCACCATGTTAGTGCATTTGTGCTGAGGATGCGTCTGTTTATGGGCGTGAAAAGGATCACAATTCCATAGGTGCCAAGTTGTTAAGAATAGATTATTGTGATCCTGTTTAGTCCTTCGACTAATGTGTGTACAATAGCGCGCCATTTCTAAATGCCTGAGGCAAAGTTTGTGATCGAAAAATTGCGTAATATCGCCATCATCGCGCATGTTGACCACGGTAAAACCACCCTGGTTGACAAGCTGCTGCAACAATCCGGTACTTTCGGTGACCGTGCGACAGCGACAGAGCGTGTGATGGACTCCAATGATCTGGAGAAAGAGCGTGGAATTACTATCCTCGCAAAAAATACCGCCATTAAATGGAATGACTACCGTATTAATATCGTAGACACTCCGGGACATGCCGATTTCGGCGGTGAAGTAGAACGTGTTATGTCTATGGTTGACAGCGTACTGTTGCTGGTCGATGCCATGGATGGGCCGATGCCTCAGACCCGTTTTGTGACACAGAAAGCGTTCGCTCATGGTTTAAAACCAATTGTGGTCATTAATAAAGTTGACCGTCCAGGTGCCCGTCCTGATTGGGTTGTCGATCAGGTATTTGACCTGTTTGTCAACTTGGGAGCGACTGATGAACAGCTGGACTTCCCAATTATCTATGCATCGGCATTGATGGGAATTGCCGGTACTGATCATGAAGATATGGCTGAAGATATGACGCCGTTGTATCAGGCGATCGTCGATCATGTAGAGCCGCCGAAAGTTGACCTGAATGGCGCATTCCAGATGCAGATCTCTCAGCTGGATTACAACAACTATGTTGGTGTTATTGGGATTGGTCGTATCAAACGTGGAACTGTTAAACCAAACCAGAACGTCACGATTATTGATAGCGAAGGGAAAACCCGGAACGGCAAAGTTGGTAAAGTGTTGGGCCACTTGGGTCTGGAGCGTATTGAGAGTGAGCAAGCAGAAGCGGGTGATATCATTGCGATTACTGGCTTGGGTGAATTGAATATCTCCGATACCTTGTGTGATACCAATGCGGTTGAAGCGTTGCCTCCGCTGGCTGTTGATGAGCCGACGGTGAGCATGTATTTCTGTGTTAACACCTCCCCTTTCTGTGGACGCGAAGGTAAGTATGTGACTTCACGTCAGATTCTTGAACGCCTGAAGAAAGAGCTGGTTCACAACGTTGCATTGCGTGTCGAAGAAACCGAAGATCCGGATGCGTTCCGTGTTTCTGGCCGTGGTGAGTTACACTTATCTGTTTTGATTGAGAACATGCGCCGTGAAGGTTTTGAACTGGCGGTATCTCGTCCAAAAGTTATTTTCCGTGAGATCGATGGCCGTAAACAAGAGCCATTCGAGCAGGTGACGCTGGATATTGAAGAACAGCATCAAGGTGATGTGATGCAGGCGTTGGGGGAGCGTAAAGCGGATCTGCGTGATATGTTACCAGACGGTAAAGGCCGTGTGCGCCTTGATTATGTTATTCCAAGCCGTGGCTTGATTGGCTTCCGTACTGAGTTCATGACCATGACTTCTGGTACTGGTCTGTTGTATGCCACATTCAGTCACTATGATGATATTCGTCCAGGTGAAATCGGTCGCCGTCAGAACGGTGTGATGATTTCTAATGGTCAGGGTAAAGCAGTGGCTTATGCGCTTTACAGCTTACAGGATCGCGGTAAGTTGTTCCTGGGTCATGGTGCAGAAGTGTATGAAGGCCAAGTGATTGGTATTCATTCCCGTTCAAATGACCTGACAGTGAACTGTTTGACGGGTAAAAAACTGACGAACGTGCGTGCATCAGGCACTGACGAAGCGACAACCCTGTCTCCACATATTAAGAAAACCCTGGAGCAGGCTTTGGAGTTTATTGATGATGACGAGCTGGTAGAAGTGACTCCTGTGTCTATTCGCCTGCGTAAACGCTATCTGACAGAAAACGAACGTCGCCGTGCGTATCGCAGTAAAGAGGCATCATAATCTTATTGCGATATTAATGCTTAGGGCGCCAATGGCGCCCTGAGTTTTTTAATTTTAAACAGATAAGATTATTTACCCAGCAATTGGTAGAACGTTGGGTTGTCGTCGCATTGCCCGCCACCACACTCCAAAACGGTAGAGATTAAATTTGCTGTAATTAATAGGACAAAGAACCCAATAAGAATCTGACCGAAAACAGGTGTGTTTCCCTTTTCCTCGGTTGTTTTTTCCAGGCTTTTTAATATCAACATGACGGATATGGCAATAATAGCAATCACTGAGGAAAGAAGCGCCCAAGTATAAAAATGTATACCAAAAAGGGCGGAGCCATAGCCGATATCACCGGGCAGTATATGTAAGAATACTTGCCGGATGGCAATAATCCCGGTCACGATACAGCCAATAAGTGCGATGCCATAATGCGCGCTTTTAATACCAAAGCGTAGATTAAATAAGAAACCAAATCCTATCATTATCATGCCTGTTCGCTGTAGTAAACATAATGGGCAAGGAAGTTCTGAAAGGACTAATTGGTAATAGAAGGCAACGGTAAGTGCAGCACTAATACCAAATAATCCAATGATGTTGAATATCATGCCGTAGCTGGTATTCTGTTTTGTTGCTAATACCTGATTCATCAGATTGTCCCCAGTTAAAAAGATAGATTTAACGAATTAGTTGCATGATGGATAAACCAAGCTACAGTCGTCACCAAAAGAAGACCCCATAGAGCATAACTGGTTTTATACTTTCCATATAGGGTGGTGATAACCGCAAATAATGCGAGTAAAAAAGGCAAAAACATATACATGGTTGATTCTCCTGTTTTCTAAAAACATTTAAGACCTTTCCCTGTAGTAGATTGAGTCCTTCAGGGTAGTGAATTCATCGTACTAAGTTTAGGATCATTTACTTCGAAACAAACGATCAATTATCCAAAAGCAAGTTGTCCATTAAAAGAAACGCTTTGGTGCCATTAATGGGAGTTACTCCCTTTGGTATCGCATTTGAAAACGTACAAGCCTGTATTTATTAAAGCGAATTTTGAATGGTGTAGGGTTTAACCCACTATTCGTATTGTGTTGCTAATAGCAATTGTAGTCAATATTGTTTATGTCTGCCACTATTCAGAAGGATGAGCGTGATTATAATCTTGTGAGAGTTTTAATGAGTCGTTTTTTATTTAATAGTTAAGCAAGAAACGATTAAAAGTGGTGAAGGGTATCTTTGCTTGCAGATTCTACAATTTGACCATTATTGGTAGGTTTGCTTTTAAATGGTTTGGCCTATCTAATTTTCTACAATTCATTCCTCCATACCATTGAGAAGCTATATTTAAATATACATTATAGATGCTCTTTCAGATAAGAAATCATCGGTTGGATGCTCATTACTTATAAAGAAGTTATTCCAGACATTTTTTGGAGAAGTAAATGTTTTTTACCTTATAAAAGAAATCTGGAATGAAAAACCCCTCAGCTGTTTATCGTGAGGGGCTATAATTTTTTAACTATCTCTTTTAGTTTTTACTCATTAAACGCTTCGGTTTCTATATTGTTAGAAACTGATTTAGAGCGGACTTTAGCAAAGAAAACGATGGTGACAACTGCCATAGCTGACAGACCGATAATGACGGAGGTATTCCAGTTTAAAGCAAAACCTTCTGGAGCGAATGCCAGATAGGTGAAGCATACCGCTGTCATAAACATAGCTGGTAAGGTGGTAATCCAATGGAATTTGTCCCGGCGCAGCAGCCATGCTGAGGCAGCCCATAACATGACCATTGCTGTGGTTTGGTTCGCCCAGCCGAAGTAACGCCAGATGATATTGAAGTCAGTTTTGGTGATCAGATAGCCGACAATAAACATTGGCACACTGAGTAATAAGCGTTTAATCATTTTTTGCTGAGGAATATCCAGGAATTCAGCGATAATAAGACGAGCAGAACGGAATGCGGTATCGCCAGAAGTGATTGGCAGAATCACCACGCCAAGGATTGCCAGAATACCGCCGACAGTGCCCAGCAGAGAAGTGGAAACTTCGTGAACGACTAAAGATGCTGTACCTTTATCAATCACCGCCTGTAATGCATTAGTATCTTCATAGAAGCTCAGACCCAGCGTACACCAGATCAGCGCGATAATACCTTCACCAATCATTGCACCGTAGAAAACAAAGCGGCCATTCTTCTCGTTCTGCATACAACGCGCCATCAGCGGAGATTGAGTGGCGTGGAAACCAGAAATAGCACCACAGGCAATAGTGACAAACAGCAATGGCCAAACAGGCAGATCTTTTGGGTTAAAGTTAGTGGTGAAATCCAATCCTTGTGAATAGAAAGGCTTATCACTCATAACTAAACCGACTATCAGCGCGACAGACATAAACAGCAATAATGCACCGAACAGCGGATAAAGGCGGCCAATGATTTTATCGATAGGGACCAGGGTTGCGAGAATATAGTAAGCAAAGATGACACCAACCCAGATGCCAATGTTATCCCAGCCGATAGAATCTTTGAAAAGGTTGTTCAGTAAGCCGGCTGGACTTAGAACAAATACCACGCCAACCAGCATCAACAGGATGACAGCAAAGATGTTCATGAAATGCTTCATGGTCTTGCCCAGTTCATTTCCGACGATGACAGGTACTGATGCTCCGCGAGCACGAACGCTAAGCATACCGGAGAAGTAATCGTGTACTGCGCCGGCAAAAATGCAGCCGAATACAATCCACAGCATGGCGAGTGGACCATAGAGAGCACCAAGAATCGGGCCGAAAATGGGGCCAACGCCAGCAATATTCAGTAACTGAATTAACCAAACTTTTGGGGTGGACATGGCGACATAATCAACACCGTCAGCCATAGAAATAGCGGGAGTTTTTCTTTCTGGGCGAATAGCAAATATCTTTTCTATGAGCTTGCCATATATAAAATATCCAGCTAGAAGAAGTGCAATACAAAGGATAAACCACAACATATACTATAATACCTTACTCTACGTTTTTAATTTGGTTGCTACTTTATCGTTTCATAAGAAAAATACCGTGAAGTAATTCGCTTTTTACTTTTCCACACTGTTTTCTAATTGGAAATACGATTAAAGTAAAAAGTTATTAATTAGCCAGGAGGTGGTTATGCTATATATTCTCGATATGGGTAATGTAATTATTGATATTGATTTTAAAAGAGTTTTAGCTGTGTGGAGTAACCTTAGCGGTACACCTCTTGCAACATTGACAAAAAGTTTCTCTATGGGGGAAATGTTTGAAAAGCATGAGCGTGGTCAAATTACTGATCTGGAATTCGCTGATACTTTATGTCAGGAAATGAGTATTTCACTCAGTTTTGAGCAGTTTACTGCGGGATGGCAGGCTATTTTTATTGATATACGGCCGGAAGTCATTCAGATAATGGAGAAATTGCGTGAAGCAGGGCATCGGGTAGTGGTGTTATCTAACACGAACCGTCTGCACCAGGATTACTGGCCGCATAATTACCCTGAAATTGCGGCGTCAGCAGATTACCTCTATTTGTCTCAAGATTTGGCAATGCGTAAACCTGAGCCTGATATTTTCAAATATGTTCTTGAGAAAGAAGGTTTTTCACCGGATCAAGCCGTGTTTTTCGACGATGTGCTGGAAAATGTGGAAGCGGCCAGTGCACTAGGGATCAAGGGCATTCATGTTGTTGATAGGCAGACAGTACCAGATTATTTCAAAGAGATTGGTTTTTCTGAATAAAATAAGGGATTGTACGGATAATAGAGGGCAATATGCTGATGCTAACCTCTGAACAAGGAAAAATATGATTGCATTAATCCAGCGAGTCACACAGGCAAATGTTGTTATTGAGAATGAAATTGTTGGAGAAATTGGGCACGGTCTGCTGGTGTTGCTGGGCGTTGAAAAGGAAGATGATCAACAGAAGGCAAAACGGTTATGTGAGAAGGTGATAGGGTATCGGATATTCAATGATGAGCAGGACAAAATGAATTTGAATGTTCAACAGGTCGGAGGCAGCTTGCTGGTTGTCTCCCAGTTTACATTGGCTGCCGATACTCAAAAAGGCATGCGACCAAGTTTTTCTGGCGGAGCAAGCCCGGATAAGGCTGATGAATTATATCGCTATTTTGTTGAACGATGTCGCCAAAGTGGTGTAAAAACAGAAAGCGGGCGGTTTGCTGCCGATATGAAAGTCAGCCTAATAAATAATGGGCCAGTTACTTTCTGGTTGCAGGTCTAGAACGAAAAACAGCCAGTAAAGCGCAATCATCCCCGATTACACATCATGATCAAGAGAAAAGGGCAGTTTCTATGTATCATCTGCGAGTACCTGAAACAGAACAAGAACTGGAAGCATATTACCGATTTCGTTGGGAAATGTTGCGTAAGCCGCTGAATCAGCCGGTAGGCTCTGAGAAAGATGGTTACGATACCATGGCTCATCACCAAATGGTCGTGGATGAGAAAGGTAACCCGGTAGCGGTAGGACGTTTATATATCAATGCGGATAGCGAAGGGGCAATCCGTTTCCTGGCAGTACATCCTCATGTACAGGGCAAAGGGCTGGGAAAGCTAATAGCAATGGCTTTGGAATCTGTTGCCCGTCAGGAAGGTGTGAAACGGGTAGTATGCAGTGCTCGTGAATATGCGGTAGATTTTTTCAGCAAATTAGGATTTGAAAATCGAGGGCCAATTACCAGCCCACAAACGACACCAGTTCGCCATTTTCTGATGATCAAACCGGTTGCAACACTTGATGATATTCTTCACCGGCCGGATTGGTGTAATGAACTGCAAAAAGCTTGGTACAAATATATTCCCCTCAGTGAGAAAATGGGGGTGCGGATTTCTCAATATACTGGTCAGAGTTTTATTACCACGATGCCGGAATCGGGCAATCAAAATCCTCACCAAACTCTCTTTGCAGGTAGTCTGTTCTCACTGGCAACGCTGACCGGTTGGGGGTTGATTTGGTTGTTGTTACAAGAACGCCAATTGGGTGGTGATATTATTCTGGTTGATGCCAATATCCGCTATAAAAAGCCTGTTGTTGGCAGGCCAAGAGCTGTTGCCGACCTTAAAAATATGAGTGGCGATTTGGCTCGCCTGGCACAGGGCAGCAAAGCGAGAGTGAAGTTGGAAGTGGCGGTTAGTGGTGATCATGGTGTAGGTGCCGTGTTTACTGGCACCTATATGGTATTGCCAAATGCTTATACGGCTATCGCTTAGATTTCGCAGTGGCATTAAATATGCCACTGGTGGTATTTTTCATGTCAACAGCAGAAATGAAAGGCTGCTTTTATAAGGTTAAGCTTCGTTGAGTACGCGCAACATAAAGGCATCAGGTTTAGGCAGTATGCACGCCATTTTTTGTACCTTCATAACGCTATAGAATACAGATTTTGTGTGTTTATTAGTCTGATAATCTTGATTTGTGTCCACAATAGTCCTACGATAAGGGAGAAAACAGTCAGAAGAGGGGGATACTATGAATACGGCCATATTAAAAGTTCGTGTTCCTGAAGAACTAAAAAATGCGGTAGCGAGAGCTGCTCAGGATAACAGTTTGGATATGTCTAGTTTTGTCCGCCTGGTATTAACCCGAGCGACAAAGGAACGCCACATTCCTAATGCCACAACGCAGGCGGCGATCCGTGAGCTGGAAAGTGGTGGTGGTACAAGTGTAGATACCGTAGATGAATTTTGGGATGAAATTTTTAAATAAAATATGCTAAAAATTCGATATTCATCTGCATTTAAAAAGGATTTAAAACCCTTTCAGCATGATAAATCAGCTATTTCTGTTATTAATACCGTATTAAAACTGCTTGCCACGGGAAAACCACTTCCCCGTGAATATAAAGAGCACTCATTGAAGGGGGATTATATTGGGTATCTGGAATGTCATGGAAAGCCGGATCTCCTATTGATTTATAAGAGAACTGAGCAAGAGGTTTTCTTATATCGGGTTGGAAGTCATGCAAAACTATTTAAGCTGTGATCTCATCCCAAATAGCCCAATTTTTGGGCTATTTGGTGTTACTGGGTGTTTACACGGTTATAGCCTAATAACTGAGCAGGTTTCACAATTTTGTATGGATATCTGCCCTTTATCGATTACTTGAGTTTCTTTGCCTGATTGTTTATCCGTGGCAGTCAATGTACCATCGATAGTACTTTTAATATCATCAGCAGCAAGATCGCCTTGTATCGACAGAGTAAAATTGCCTTTACCCGGTAATTTTAACGGAACCCACTGCCATTGAGGCAAAATTGCTAAATCTGCATCTATTCCCCGGAAATCTAAAGTGAATGGCTTCTGTGCCTGTTGATCGACTGTGCCTTTCACTTTCAGCAATCCATCATCAACAGAGGCATCTAATTGATCAATGATCAGTTTATTGCCCTCTGTGTGTAATTTAAGGTAAGGGCGATGTAATTCAACTTTGTTGAATGTTGCGCTGGTGGCGCTCAGGTTTGAAGAACCGTTCCAGATTCCCCACTCCCCTTCTTTCAGTAATTCCATGTCATTGATATAGCCAGTGAGAGCGGTAAGCTGGAATGGAAAATCGGGATTAATATCAATCAACAAGCTGTTATTAATCGTCAGTTGGTTAATGGAAAATCCGGATATCCATTGAGGCAGTGATTTTTTCAATGACTGATACCAATTTTGTGGCAAGGTATAAGTTAAACCGGCAACCGTTGCATTTGCGATATTGAATTGCTTTGTTTGGTGATTCCATTGAGCTTTGACGTGGAATAATCCCTTTTCCCAACGAGTAGTGAGATTGGTAATACGGAGTTCATTGCCGGCAAGAAGCAGGTGACCAATAGCGTCGGTGAAATGCAGATCATTCAGCGTAGTATCCATGACGTTGAAATCAAGGATGCCCTCTTTTGCTTGCCAGCTCCCGTTAGCCAAGCCGATATTTTTTACTGAGGCATCTAAATAGTTAGCAGACCAGTTTTTACCTTCCAGCTTAGCATTAGTCAGGCTCAGATCTTTGATGCTGATTGCGGGTAATTGACTCACTTTTAACCATAACTCCTCAAATGTCATTGGCGTTTGCCAACGAACATTGCTGATAAGTAAGTTATCCCACTGCCAGCTACCATCAGGCAGACGTTGTCCATTACCCGATATTGAACCTTGTGCCAATGTTGCACCCAGTGAACGGATAATCAGGGTATTCTGCTGGCTATCTCCTTGCATAATGACTTTTGCAAGAGAAATATCATTGAAATTCAGTTTATCAGCACTGAATTGGAATTTTCCGTTGCCTGCCAATTTATTTGATTGCGGGTTCCAGGGAGTGATGCCGCCGGTAATGTTTTGTCCCTGGATTTGCCAGTCTGCATTTTCTGACTGAATAGCCATCTGATTAAGTTGCAGAATATTGGCGCTAAAAGGTAAAGATTGTTGCGGGCCTTTTATTGTTAATTGGCCCTGCTGCAATAACAGACGATGAAAATGACGCGGGGAAGTGAGTTGTTGCCAGTTGAAATCGAACGCTGCAACTTGCGCTTCTAAAGTGAAAGTGTGTTGCTTATTACGAATGACGATATTGGAAAATGCCAAAGTGCCTGGTTGTAACCAGCGATGTTCAATATCGCCGATTTGAACCTGATAACGGCTGTGATGACTAAGCCATTGACTAAGCTGATATGCTCCCCAGTTTGTCTGTATCGCGACATAAATAGTGACCACGGCCAGTATTAGCAGTAATAACAGAGTAACCAGCGATTTTCCTAACCATTTCATCATCAAACCCCAACTTAAGTGGCTAAACAACTTCTTTTTATGCCGTAATTTTCTTGTTCACTCAAGATATGACGCATAAAAGTTAAAAACACGCAGGAGTGATTATTTATAACGTTTATACCCGTTATCTTTCAAGTTGCCTCTTTGTTGGCTGCACTCACTCACCCCGGTCACATAGTTATCTATGCTCCCGGGGATTCGCTCCCTTGCCGTCGCGATGCATCTTGAAATCCATTGGGTATATAGCATTAATTGGACAATAAAAAACAGAGATGCCAATCAATAACCATATTAATTGCCAGTTTTAATGATTTTCAGATGGAAAAATAAATTGAAAATGAATCATTATTGTTTGTTAGTTTATTTCAACAAGAATAAGTCGTAAGTGTTTATTTTTATTTGACTGTATTTTTATTCCCTATACAAAGCTGAATTTTTTGTTAAAATTTTAGGGCGTATTTTTAGTTCTATTGTGTGATTAATATAACCTTAAAATTATCAAGAGTGGTGTAATTATATCGTAAAACTCTCCCGGTAAATGAATGTATTACGAGGTTATTAGCAATAAGATAATAATTTATTTGCATAATTAAGCCTATTTTTATCTTAATTAGAGTGATGTTTTGAATAAAACGTTACGTTTGATTCTACTTATTTTCCAGTGAATAAATAATATCAGGAATATACTATGTCAGATGAAATGAAACAAGAATCGCCGGATGAAAATAATACCCGTATAACCCGTCCACTAAATGGCAAGGAATTTCTGGAAGGGTTAAATGATGGTCGGGAAATTTGGGCTTATGGTGAGCGTATCCACGATATTGCTAACCATCCTGCTTTTCAAAATCCAGCTCGCGCGGTGGCGAAACTCTATGATGCCTTGCACGATCCTGCTTACCGTGACGTACTGACTACAGCGACTGATACGGGTAGCTGTGGTGTGACACATCCCTTTTTTCGTATCCCGCGATCACAGGAAGACTTAATTGCTGATCGTGATGCTATCGCCGCGTGGGCGCGCATAAGTTACGGTTGGCTGGGGAGAAGCCCAGATTATAAGGCTTCGTTTCTTACCACACTGGGCGTAAATCCAGAGTTTTATGGTGATTTTGCTGATAATGCGAAAACCTGGTACACCCGTTCACAGGAACAAGTACTCTACTGGAATCACGCGCTGATTAACCCACCAATAGATCGTCATTTACCCGCTGATGAAATTGGTGATGTTTGTATTCATGTGGAAAAAGAGTGCGATGATGGCTTAATTGTCAGCGGTGCTAAAGTTGTTGCCACGGGGTCGGCGATCACTCATTACAACTTTATCGGCCATTATGGTTTACCGATCAAAAAACGAGAATTTGCATTGGTCTGTACATTGCCGATGAATTCACCGGGATTGAAATTAATTTGTCGTCCCTCTTATGCACTGGCGGCGGATAAAATGGGCAGTCCTTTTGATTACCCACTCTCTTCCCGTTTTGATGAGAACGATACCATTATTGTTTTAGATAAAGTGAAGGTCCCTTGGGAAAACATATTTATCTATGGTGATGTTGAGAAAACGTCGTCGTTCTTTGCTGAAGCTGGCTTTTTTCATCGGGCATTGTTACATGGTGTCACCCGATTGGCGGTTAAACTTGATTTTCTTTGTGGATTAATTATTAAAGGCGTTGAAGCGACGGGGACTCAGGCTTTTCGTGGTGTGCAAACACGTGTTGGTGAGGTATTGGCATGGCGTAATATGTTTTGGGCAATTAGTGATGCGATGGTTAAATCACCTCAACCTTGGCATGGGGATGCTTTATTACCGCGATCTGAATATGGCATGGCTTATCGTTGGTTTATGACACTGGGCTACCCGCGGATAAAAGAAATTATTGAGCAGGATTTAGGGAGTGCGCTGATTTATGTTAACTCTCATGCCAGAGATTTTACTAACCCGGAGCTTGCTCCCTATCTTAATAAGTATGTGCGTGGCTCAAACGGTTATAGCGCTGTTGAACGCGTAAAACTGATGAAACTGATTTGGGATTCTATCGGTACGGAATTTGCCGGTAGGCATGAATTATATGAGCGCAATTACTCTGGCAACCATGAAAATATAAGAATCGAACTGCTATTAACGGCCCAAGAATCAGGGCTAATGGATCAATTTAAGGGATTTGCTGAGCAGTGTATGAGTGAATATGATCTTCATGGTTGGATTGGTAACGATTTTATTTGGCCTTCCAGTCGCTAGGCTAAATCATAATCACGCACAACTATGATTTTATGTGCGTGATTATTACGGTGATTGCCTGCAACCTGATATTAGACTTTTCAGTGGATATTATTTTTCCTGAGGAAATATCAGATTAAGAACGATGGCTGTCAGACCACCAGCGGCAATACCGGAAGAGAGTAGCGTTTTCAGCCAATCAGGCGCGAATTGTAAAATAAGTGGCTGTTGAGCAACACCCATCCCAACCGCTAAAGATAGTGCAATAATCATAATTGCCCGGCGGTTAAGAGCCTCTCTGGAAACGATACGGACACCAGACGCGGCAATCGTACCAAACATCACGATAGTGGCACCTCCCAATACCGGTTCAGGGATCTGTTGTACAAAGCCTGCCACCGCAGGAAACAGACCTAACAGAATCAGCATCAACGCTACGGCATAACCCACATGACGGCTGGCAACGCCGGTTAACTGGATAACTCCGTTATTCTGTCCAAAGCAGGAGTTCGGGAAGGTATTGAATACGGCAGAAAGCATTGAATTTAGACCGTTAGCTAAAACACCGCCTTTAATACGCTTCATATATAGAGGGCCGCTGACCGGTTGTTCCGAAACGTCAGAGGTCGCGGTAATATCGCCGATGGTTTCCAGTGAAGTGACCATAAAAATTAGCATCAAAGGGAGAAGCAGATGCCAGTCAAAAGAAAGACCATAATAGAGCGGTGTAGGAATCGTTATTAATGAACTATTCTCCGGTACTGTTGCTTGTGGCAGCATGCCCATAAGCCAGGCGACAACATAACCGACCGACATTGCAATCACCAGAGAAGCGACACGTAGATAAGGATTACGCTGGCGGTTCAGCAAAACAATCACCGCCAACACAACACCGGCCAGAAACAGATTCTCTGGAGAACCAAAGGTGTGATTTTCGATAGCAGAGAATCCGCCACCGATCGAAGTTAATCCGACCTGAATAAGAGACAAACCAATAATCATCACAACAACACCGGAAACCAGCGGCGTGATAATTCTCCGGGCCAGATGTAATACGCGGGATAACAGAATTTCGGTAACGGATGCCAACATTAGAGTACCGAATAGTGCTGCCATCATGGTCGGGATGTCTGCTCCACCGTTTTTTAATGCCAGACCGCCCATAATCAATGGGGACACAAAGTTAAAACTGGTTCCTTGGATAGAAAGTAAACCAGAACCGACAGGTCCCCAGGCTCGGATCTGGATTAATGAAGCTATCCCTGAAGCAAACAGAGACATACTGATGATCCGCTGTGTATCGTGAGCAGGTAGCCCCAGTGCCTGACAGATTAAAATTGCTGGTGTGATAACAGCGACAAACATTGCCAGTAAATGCTGGCAGGCAGCAAACAATGTTTGTAGCAGCGGTGGCCGATCTTCTAAGCGATAAATCAATTCACTATCTGGTTTTTTCACGGGGATTGTTGCGGCTTGTTCAGGGGATGAGGTGAACATGGTGTGATTCCGGACTGACAAAAAACGCATTTTAATGATCAATCGTGTAAAAGCAATCGTTTGCTTAAAAATTCTGTTATTTATCATGATTTGCTCTGGTCACATTTTTATATGTTTTAACTTGTATTTGTTGCAGATTTTTTTTCTAATCCAGCGTTGCCTGCTTTTGGCGTTTTCTAAAGGATGAGTCTAACGTCGTAACTTACATAATTTTAACAATATAGCTGGGGTACATAGATGTATCATCTTGATGTTTATGGCACGCTTGTTGCGTCTGCATTAGTACTATTACTTGGGCGTAAACTTGTACAATCAGTTCCATTTCTTGAAAAATACACCATTCCTGAACCTGTCGCGGGTGGCCTGTTAGTTGCTCTGATTCTTTTAATACTTCAACAAACAACCGGCTGGGAAATCAGTTTTGACCTGTCTCTTAAAGACCCTTTGATGTTAACTTTCTTTGCCACTATCGGCTTGAATGCCAATCTTGCCAGCCTGAAAGCGGGTGGTAAGGTCTTGCTCACATTTGTCTTCGTCGTTGTTGGCTTGTTACTAGTGCAGAACACGGTAGGTATCGCGTTGGCTGAACTGCTGGGTCTGGACCCACTCATGGGCTTGCTGGCGGGGTCTGTTACGTTGTCTGGTGGTCATGGAACGGGGGCTGCTTGGGGTAAACTGTTTAGTGAGCGTTATGGTTTTGAAAATGCAACCGAAGTTGCAATGGCTTGTGCGACTTTCGGTTTAGTATTGGGTGGTTTGATTGGTGGTCCGGTGGCTCGTTTCCTGGTGAAAAATACCAAAACCCCAGGACTCAGGGCCGACGATACCGAAGTGCCAACCGCATTTGAAAAACCTTATACCGGGCGGATGATCACCGCATTGGTGATGTTGGAAACGATCGCCTTGATCGCTATCTGCCTGATGGCAGGTAATTTTGTCTCTGAATTTTTGCAAGGTACATGGTTTGAACTACCAACATTCGTCTGTGTGCTGTTTATCGGGGTTATCCTGAGTAACAGCCTGTCGGTGTTAGGTTTTTATCGGGTATTTGACCGAGCGGTTTCTGTATTGGGTAACGTAAGCCTTTCCCTGTTCCTGGCAATGGCGTTAATGAGCTTGAAATTGTGGCAGATGGCATCGTTGGCATTACCGATGTTGATCATTCTCACCATCCAGGCCATCGTTATGGCGCTGTATGCAATTTTTGTCACCTATCGGGTGATGGGGAAAAACTATGACGCTGCGGTGCTGGCGGCGGGTCACTGTGGTTTTGGCTTGGGCGCGACACCTACCGCCATTGCGAACATGCAGGCGATTACCGATCGCTTCGGCCCATCTCATGTGGCGTTTCTGGTGGTGCCGATGGTTGGGGCATTCTTTATCGATATCGTTAACGCGATTGTGATTAAACTCTATCTGCTGTTGCCGGTATTCCCGGCGGTGTAGGGTAAATTAGCTAGATACTGCACCAGCTATACAGTTGGTGCAGTATTGTTGTTGTGTTCTTTGATTAGGCAAGAACCGTCATAGTTTCACTGTCAAAACGACAATACAACGCAATATATTCGCAGTTTGTAAATCTTTTTTCACTCATGAGCTTAATCGGTTTTCTCTGGCCTGCTCTTGACGGAGCAAATGATTTTTAGAGACTAGCTCGTCAAACGAGAGCGTTTCTGGTGAGATGGTCTTTTACTGTGTTTTACTTATAATTTAGCGCATTCAAATGTAGTAAAAAGGATGGGCAACGATGAAGCTTTTCAACGCATTGGGGTTTCATTGGGACCGGTCTGCGGTTCCTCTTATTGTTCCGATTCATTCTATTGAGCGGGTATGCTTTCGTTTTCACCGGATGCTACCGGAGTTTGTTTGGGATGCCAGCGTGCTTGAAGGCAATCCCTTCACCTTCCCAGAAGTGAAAACATTGTTGGACGGTGTAACCGTCGGTGGTAGGAAGGTTTCTGATCAGGAGCAAGTACTGAATCTCGCAGAAAGTTCCAGATGCCTGTTATCTCTGGTGAAAAAAGGTCAATTTGAGTTGACCAAGGCTACGTTTACTGAACTTCATAGTATAGTTGCCCGTAATGAAGCTTTGGAATGGGGAGCGTTTCGTGGGGAAGGCCGAGAGATAAACTACACTCCAGACGTTGGACTGGGTGAATATGGTCGCCACACGCCGTTGCCTACTGAGCCAGACGCACCAGAGTTGAATCGCGTTTTTCACGAAGGTATTGCTGTGTTGAGTGAATGTCAGCCTTTTGAACAAGCAACTGCATTCTTTCTTTTCGGGGCGTTACAGCAATTCTTCTTTGACGGTAACAAACGCACTTCACGTTTTATGATGAATGGTATCCTGATGTCGAATGGCATCGATGCAATCAGTGTACCTGCGGCAAAATTGCATGAGTTCAATGAAAAAATGGTCCGCTTCTACCTGAGCAAAGATGCCACTGAGATGATGATGTTTCTTATGGATTGTCATCCGGATAAAGTGGCAAATCCCGATTTTTTTAAATGATCATAAAATGGTTTCTGGTATAAGCCTATGGCGGGATTTCACTTTGTTTACCTGCCATGTGTAATTCATTTACCAGCGATTCTATACTCCACTTATAGCAAAAAATTTTATTGCATTACAAATGTTATGCAATAAAATGTAATACAAATGTCATTACAGGAGATAACGTTATGAGTACTATTCAGATCAGAGTTGATGAAGAACTTAAAAAAAGTGCGTATCAGACATTTGAGAAACTGAACTTATCGCCATCCGATGCGCTGCGTCTCTTTCTGCGCTATGTTGTCGAGAATGAAAAGCTGCCGTTCGCTGAAGTTTCCGTTATGGTGGCAGATCATGATGAAGATGCAGAGATCTTAGCAGTGGTACGTAACCGTCTTAAAAATCCCGCTAGACGTATCAGGGTAAACCTTGATGATATTTAATATCGATTTCGACGAACGAGCCTTGAAAGAGTGGTGCAAACTGGATCAGACCATACGCGATCAGTTTAAAAAGAAGCTACGGAAGTTACAGAACAATCCCTATATTGAGTCAGCCAGATTGCACGGTGATCTGGCTGGCTGCTTTAAAATTAAGCTCCGTTCTTCAGGCTTTCGTCTGGTTTACCAAGTGATAGAAGAAGAGATCGTAATCTGGGTGATAGCTGTTGGTAAACGGGAAGATGAGAAAACTTATGAAATAGCTTGTAAACGAATTATATAATAAATATACCACAATGAGATCGCTCCAACGCTACTGATTGTTTTGTCATGAATTAAATAAAGTATCCCACGTTTTATGCTCTTCATTATATACCCAATAGATTTCGAGTTGCAGCGCGGCGGCAAGTGAACGAATCCCCAGGAGCATAGATAACTATGTGACTGGGGTGAGTGAAAGCAGCCAACAAAGCAGCAACTTGAAAGATGAAGGGTATAGATGATTATGTGGATCTTGCGTCTAATGCAACACCGCCAACACTTCAATACCAGTCGGAACTTCCCGGTAGTAAATAATGTGGCTCTCTACGGGGAAACTCAGTACACCTAAACAAAGGTCCTCACTGCGATCACGCGGGGGATGGGTGACGATCAAGAATTTCCGTCATAGTCACACGTAACGAAGTTGAATAAGCTTCCGCGACATTCGCCCCCCATCGACGCATAGAATAGAGTTTGATTGCACGAATATGCTCTCTGGCTTTCTTAGTAAACCGGACACTCATCCTTAAGCCTTACCTTCAAGTTCATCAACTGTCAACGGTGCAAATACATCATCAATACTATGCAATTCGCCACGATCAGCTTGTGCAATAGATTCAGCCAGAACGGCTTTTAAATTCTGTAACTTGAGCTGTGCGAACTGATCATACTCTTCGGGAGAGATAACCACGGCCACACGTTTACCATGCTTACTAATTTCCACAGGTTCACGCTGAACTTTCATAAGCAGATCACCAAACTGGTTCTTAGCTAGTTGTGCGGGAATAATTTCCATACATCACCTTCCGTCTAAAATGGCTCGAATAGCTATTATGGCTAAAAGTGCATGGAGCTACCAATAATTAAAATAGCCAACCGCCAACCAAGATGACTTTTTGGGTACCTACGGGCAAATCACAGTGTCGTCGCTTGGGGTAACTCATCTTCGGGCAGCAGTATTCCGCCGGAAATTGCACAATTACAAGATATCGTTAGCCTAAGTGCGTCAAAAAATGCATTCGCAGTCTTACGGAGGAATGGTCAGATGGTGGCTTGGAATACTAATAACGATAATATAGTACACAGTGAATATGATGATTAATCCATTGTCATTATGAATCACTAAAAAACACTAAAACTAAGGCTGAGCTATAATATCCCGGCTTAGCCTATTGTTTATTTAATTTGAAATATTAGCTCTCCCGTATTTTGTTATTACCAAAACTACTTTTTAAATAAATATAAAAAGAAAATAATTTTACCCAATAGTTTGTAAAATAAATATTAAAAACCTCAAAATAACTGATTTCTTATAATCTATATACAACGGGTATTACGACAAAAACCTCAATAATTTCTTATTCCCTGTTTTACAATTAATTATTAGTAAATTGAGTCACGTGTTCACGTAATAACGGCAATGAATATGTATATCTCCTCTAAATTCTTCTGTTCAAAATTAGTGAATTCACATATATACCCGTCATCTTTCAAGTTGCCTCTTTGTTGGCTGCACTCACTCACCCCAGTCACATAGTTATCTATGCTCCTGGGGATTCGTTCACTTGCCGTCGCGCTGCAACTCGAAATCTATTGGGTATAGGTATTTCCCACCTCAAATAAATAATATATTACCAATTAAACGAAATAATTTAAAGCAAGTTCTATAGCAGAGCATCTTAATTATGGGATAAAACCAGATATCCGTATTTTTGGTTGCGTTGAGAAACGAAAAGCCCACTCCGATATATTCTCAATCATGCATTACTATAATGTGTCCGTTCCGGTAACCAGCGTTCAATTAGGGCACGGGCATGTTCAGGATAGCGCTGGTGAATATGCCGGGCAATACGTTGAACTTCCGGCAACATTCCCTGATCTCTTAGCAAATCAGCCACCTTAAATTCTGCATTCCCAGTTTGGCGTGTTCCTAATAGCTCCCCGGGACCACGAATTTCCAGATCTTTTTGCGCGATAACAAAACCATCATTACTGTCTCTAAGCACTTGCAGGCGTATTCTGGCAGTACTGCTCAGCGGCGTTTTGTAAAGTAGGACACAATGGGAGGCAATAGCGCCACGGCCAACTCGTCCACGTAACTGATGAAGTTGCGCCAAGCCAAGCCGTTCCGGGTTATCAATGATCATCAAACTGGCATTAGGTACATCCACGCCCACTTCAATAACCGTTGTTGCAACCAGAAGCTGTAGCTCTCCACATTTGAAAGCCTCCATCACTGCCAGCTTTTCTGCGGCTTTCATTCGGCCATGCACCAACCCAACTTTTAATTCTGGCAAGGCGAGCGTCAATTCTTCACTTGTGACTTGTGCCGCTTGAGCTTCCAACACATCAGAATCTTCAATCAGCGTACAGACCCAATAGGCTTGCCTGTTTTCATCAAGGCAGGCATTTTTGATTCGTTTGATCACTTCTTCGCGGCGCGTATCCGGGATCGCAACCGTTGTGACTGGTGTTCTCCCCGGTGGCAGCTCATCAATAATAGAAGTATCGAGATCAGCATAAGCAGTCATTGCTAAGGTTCGGGGAATCGGGGTAGCCGTCATAATCAATTGATGAGGATGAAAACCCTGTTCGCGTCCTTTTTCCCACAAAGCCAGACGTTGATGCACACCAAACCGATGTTGCTCATCAATAATCACCAGTGCCAGACCGGAAAATTTCACCTGCTCCTGAAACATGGCATGCGTACCAACAATCATGGCGACTTGGCCGCTGGCAATGGCTTCTTGCTGTTTCTGACGTGCTTTTCCTTTTTGCTTACCCGCTAGCCAACCGATCTGAATATCTAAAGGTTCCAGCCATTGCCGGAAGGTATTAGCGTGTTGCTCTGCCAGTAATTCAGTCGGCGCCATTAAGGCGACCTGTTTACCATGAGCAATGGCACGTAACGCTGCTAGCGCGGCAACCAGCGTTTTTCCTGAGCCAACATCGCCCTGAATCAGTCGCATCATAGGTATATCTTTTGCCAGATCCTGCTCAATTTCCGCTACAACCCGTTGTTGCGCATTAGTTGGCGTAAATGGCAGACGATTAAGGAATTGCTGTTTTAACTTGTTTTCAGTCGGCAGCGACTGTGCATGATAGCGTTGTGCTCCCACCTTAACTTCTAACATACTCAAATGGTGAGCCAGCAGTTCTTCCAGGATCAAACGGCGATGAGCTGGGTGTTTGCCGGTTTCCAGATCAGCCAGCACAATATCTGGTGTGGGACGGTGCAGAGTATGTAATGCTTGTGGCAGGCTAATCATCGAACGGCTTAACTCTTCCGGTAAGAGTTCGTTGATAGCACAGGTATCAAGCAATTGCAGGGCCTGCTCAATCAGCTTACGAAGAGTCGCCTGACGAATCCCTTCCGTCGTGGGATAAATAGGCGTTAATGTTTCTTGAAGCCGTACATTTCCAGCATAAGTTTGAATCTTATACTCAGGATGGATAATTTCCGCTCCCTGACTACCTCTTCTGATTTCACCGTAAGCAACGACCTGCTTGCCTTTTGCTAGATTGTTTTTCATTGCCGCAGAGAAATTAAAAAAACGTAGTGTGAGTACACCGGTGCCATCACTGATTTGGCAGATCATCATCCGGCGGCGGCCAAAAATAATATTGGTATGGAGAATTTCACCTGTGACTGTGGCAGAGATACCCGGTAGAAGATCATTAATCGTATAAAGGCGGGTTTGGTCTTCGTAACGCAGGGGGAAGTGCAATAGCAGATCCTGTAAGTTGATCAGGCCCATTTTTGCCAGTTTAGCTGCCTGACTTGCCCCGACTCCATGCAGGGAAGTTAAAGGGATGGCATCAAGCAGTTGGCCTTTCATACGATTTTTTTCTCCATTGATGGCATGGCAGTTCGTCATGTTGCATGGGTTACGAACCGGTCTTGCTTATTCTCCATAATAATACAGACCGGGTTAATGTAAGCAACGTAATATTTTCCTAATAATTGGTTGAAAATCATGTCAATACATTGCGGTTAAACACCTGCAATCATCAAGGTTATGTATCGTGTGCTAACGCTTGTTGCATCTTTGCTTGGTTCAACCAAATTTAACAGCGAGTTCATAAGATGAAAAAATAATCAAAAAAAGGTGTTTAAATCCTACCTCTCATCTGTATAACCCTCTGTAGCCCCGGTGAACAACATACCATTTGGGCAAATTAATGGTGTGTATTTTATTTCCGGATTTAGTCTGTTTCTGGCTTATGTCTCGAAGTTGGAAATAGTTCTGTCAGGGGATAACCGCTGGGTTGTGCTATCTAATATGTTTGGAGAAATAATCATGGGCCAAAGAAAATATCTGACTCAGTCGGAAGTAGAAAGCATGCTGGAAATGGCGAAAGTCGGTGCTAATCCAGAGCGGAACTATTGTCTGGTGTACATGAGTTTTATCCACGGTTTTCGTGTCAGCGAAGCCAGACATTTACGATTATCTGATATGGAATTGAACGAAAGATGCCTGTATATCCGGCGACTAAAAGGGGGATTTTGTACCAACCATCCCCTATTGCGTCGTGAAATTCGGGCAATTAAGGCGTGGCTCAAAGTACGCAAAACTTTTTTGGGGGCAGATAGTGATTGGCTGTTCTTGTCTCGTTCCGGGAAGCCGCTGACGCGTCAGCGGATTTACCAGATTATTAGCCGATTAGGGCAACTGGCGAATATTGCTGTCGTTCCGCATCCGCATATGTTGCGTCATGCCTGTGGTTTTGCCCTTGCAGACCGGGGAGTGGATACCCGACTGATACAAGATTATCTTGGACATAAAAACATTCGTCATACTGTACGTTATACGGCGAGTAATGCTGAACGTTTTCAAGGAGTTTGGGGAATGAAGGGCAAACGTTAATCATTACAATTAGGACCAATTTGACAAATTTATGTACAACCGAGTGTTGCTGTTTATCAGCAAATGATATGTAAATCTATGTTGGACTTTTGTTCGATGGTTAAGTGGAATTAATGAAATGAAAAAGATATTAAAGATAAGCGCGGTGGCAGCGCTGGTTATGGGGGCAGCTTCGGCTGCTTTGGCAGCAGGTGAGGCGACTGAGGAGGGACATGTGGGGAAGAATACCATGGTAACGATTACAGGTAACGTTGTGGCTGCGACGTGTGATGTAACCAGCCCTAATGCAAACGGGAAAGTGAATTTGGGGAATGCTTCGGAAAACGCATTTTTAGCTAGCGCCTTTACGGATCAAAAAGGCATCGTATCTTATGCTAAGGAGTCTTCTAGACCAATTACTATCGCTCTTAGTAACTGTGATGACAAGAATACCGTGGCAGACAAAGTTCAATTGCATGTGACAGGACCAGTGTTAGGTGGATCGAATAACCTCATCTTTAATAACAGTGAAGATGGTAAGAATGTAGGCGCAATACTAACTTATAAGGATAAAGATGCTAAAGAAACAGTTGTCTCAAACAATAGCAATGTCCTTCTGGGAGCTAAGGGGTCTACGGGCGCAGAGTTTAATGGTCAGTCCATAACATTTACTGCGTATATGGCATCAATAGTCCCTAAGCCGGGATCAAATCAGCACGTTAATGCCCCTATCACCTTCTCCTATGCATATAACTAACGTTTATGTGGTTTTAGCCTGAGGAGCACCTCCTCGGGCTTCTTTGGCGAAAAATTTTAGATGATTGATGATGCCTTTTATTAGGCAGTTACTGGCGGGCAGAGCCAAAATAGTGAGAAACAAAAGATGATCAATAAACTCCGACTTCCCAACATCATAGTAAAAAGCCTTATATTGGGTGCGTTTCTGTTCGCGTCGCAGAGTCAGGCCGAAGGCGGATTTGGCATCGATGTTACGCGCATTATTTTCTTACAGGATAAAGCCGAAGCGACGACGGTATCGGTGCGCAATACAACAACCAATATCCCTTACCTAGTGACGACTAAAATTACTCGCACCGTTGATGGTAAGGGTAAAGCGCCATTTTACGTCTCTCCTCCTTTGTTCCGTTTGGAGCCTAAAGGAACCAATGTCCTGCGCATCTTAGGCGATACCAGTAAGTTGCCGACTGACAGAGAAAGCGTCTTTTATTTTAATGCCTCTGCTATTCCCGGTAGTAATAATCCGCCGGGCCAGCGCTTTGAAAGCGCCAAAATTGGCGGTGGGATAGCTTATGCCATCGGCAATACCATCAAACTATTTTATCGGCCAACGGGATTGGTGGGAACGCCGGAGCAGGCATACAAAGCCCTGCGCTTTACCCATGCTCCCGATGGCATTCAAGTTAGCAACAATTCGCCTTATCACATCAGCTTTACCCAGATCAAAGTTGATGGCGTACCTGTGAAGTTTTCTGAAAGCCATCCACAAATGTTGGCGCCTTTCAGTAGCCATGTTTATCCCGCTCAAAATAATCAGAATAAAAAGAAAGTGGAATGGGCGGTGATTAGCGATCTCGGCGGTGGAGAGAACTTCAATGGTGAAATTCAGTAAAGCCGATATCTCAAGGATTCAGCGTGTACGCAGATACCTGAATTACATCGGCATAGGAGGAATTCTGTGGCTCTCTTCGGGTCCCTTGTGGGCAGCGAATTCTGCCATCGCCACATTTAAGGCCGACATTGCCTACGGAACGTGTGATGTCACTGTGGATAACAATAATATCGATTTGGGCAAAGTGCAATTTGCCAGCTTGGTATCAGGGAACGCCTACGGGGAAACCAATCTCACTCTGAGAAATTGCTCAGATGTGATCGATGCAAATAGGGTTGCTCCTGCGATTACCATTACCGGAGAGCATTTTGGTACAAATGATAACACGCTGTTTCGTAGTCAAAAAAGCGAAGATTCGGTTTCAAAGGCCGTGGGCGTCACGGTGCGTTTGAAGAAGCTTAATGGAACGGAGTGGTCCTCAAATATAGCGGATGGTGAACCATTTTATCTGGCGGATAAAGGCACAGTCATAAACGATCAAACTCCTTCTGTGCCGGTGAGATTTTCACTGGTATGCGCCCCGGCAGCCGGGGAGACGGTAATGGTCTGTAAAAAGCCAGGAAAAATCTATGCCAACGTGAATTTTACATTTGATTATCGTTGAGTTTGCAGCGCGGTTCATTAACAGAAGAGTTGTAAACGAGTGAGTTTAAGGTGAACACAAAGTGACAAGGCAAGAAAAAAACAGAGTGGGCGACCAACCAGCTTTTCTGAGTAATGGCGGCTGCTCGACGTTGCGTATCGTGGTACTCCGGTTTTGTTGGGGGGTTATGTTAGCTGCGCTGTTCTTGGCAGGCAGCGTTATGGCTGAATCCGAAGATCCTAAACCCCCATTCCCATCGACGAAATCGAGTGGGATAAACGTAGATCTGTTCATAACTGTTGTGCCTGAACCTTGTGACGTAGGGATCAGTGGTGATGATATCAATGGCTCGGAGCTGAATTTCGGCTCGTTGCCAGCGGCGGAGTTCAGTCAGGCAGGGCATATATCAAACCCCAGGAGATTTAATCTGGAATTAACCAATTGTGGTGATCCGGATGTTTCACCGAGTAGACCTGTTATCACTGTGTCAGGAAACACCATCGACGCTGAACAAGGTTCAATATTCCGTGGTCCTGTCTCTGGTTCCTATGATAACGCCTCTGAGGGGTTGGGGTTTATTGTTCATTTAGGAGGTGAAGGGAAAATAGATTGGGGTAACTTGGTAATAAATAATCATGAGAATCGCCTTGATTCGCTATTTTTTGATGATGGTCGTGCACAGCTTCCGGTAACAGTAGCGGTTGCGCGTGGAAAAGATAGTAAGGTTATTCGACCTGGCTCATTAATTGCGCGAGTTGCGTTTACCTACTCTTATCCGTGAGATGTGGTTTATCACGGATGATAAAAATGGGGAATTAGGGGGGGAGCGGAGAGTTAAATGAAAGCGAAAAATAACACTCTTATAAACCGTGAGTTAATAACATGTCACAGCAGAGCGAAATATTCGTTACTCATCATGATACTGATTGGATGGATCATTGGTTGTGTGTCTTTGTCGGTTCAGGCGGATGGTAAGAATATTGAGATCACAATTAAAGGCAATCTGTTACGTCCGACCTGTGCATTGAGTGTAAACGGCAAGTATGGCGGATCTAGTGGTGGTAGTTATGACGATACTATGCCTCAGGTCTATGCGAATCAACTTAGAAATAGCAAATATGTAGAAAGTTCAGCCTTAGATTTGGAAGTTCAGCTCAGTCACTGTAGTCCAGGTCAATCGCCAGCTTTATACATATGGAGTCTGTATGCTGGCAACTCAGATGATTCGGAACTGTTCATGCCTGCGGATGGGACTGCTAGTGCCGAAGGAGTGGGGATTAGGCTATTGGACGTTAGCACCAATCAGTTTGTTAAGGTGAAACCTATTAATGATCCGTTTAAGGTGCCGCTACCGTCCGCGGGGGATGGAACAACGAGGACGTTCCGGGCTTATGTCGGAGGTTTAGGTGATAAAAATAATCCAGCAACGTGTAAAAGTGACGGTACCAATGTGTTATGCGGAGGAACTGCGAATGTGCAGATACATTTTGAGTTTTCCTATGAGCACTTGAAGTAGATAAAACGTTATAAGCCGGGTGTATTTGAGGAGGAATGTCTGAGATGAAGTGGGATATATGAAAAAGCTGATAGTCATGGGGATGCTGGGGATATGGGCGGTTGTGGCGTCGTCATCAGCACACGCAGGTCTTATGTTGAGGAAGACACGCATTATTTATCAGCAGGGCGACAAGGTGCAAAGCATCTCACTGCAAAATTCAGGCGAAGAGGTCTATCTGGTACAAGCTGCGGTGACGCCGTGGGATAACCCAAATACTCGTTCATCGGAGTTTACTGTGTTGCCCCCGTTGTTCCGTATGGAGGGCAATAGCTTGAATGTGATGCGGGTTATGCGTACCGGCGGTGATTTTCCTGATGATCGTGAGTCTCTGTTTCGTTTTCGGATTAATGCGATCCCAGCGAAGAAAACAGTTGATAACGGCCAGGAAAATAGCAGCGGCAAACAAGATGAGATTGGCGCGTCGCTGTCTATCTCGTTGGGGATGAACATTAAACTTATCTACCGGCCGGATAAGCTGCCGATGACACCGGAACAGGCCCGGGGTCGGCTGACGTTTACACAATCAGGCAATAGTGTGGTAGTGACCAACCCAACGCCGTATTACCAGACTTTTGCTCAACTGAAATTTGACGGCAAGGCGGTGGATTTTGACAAAGCCCCGTCAATATTGGTCCCTTTCGGCCAGACCACTTTTCCCTTGGCGGGCAAAGCTGGAAGTAAGGTGGAATGGTCGATGATCACTGATATCGGCGGGGTGAGTAAGTTACAGAGCGGTACGTTACAGGCTGGCTGAGTATATTTTGAGATTGGAAGAGCATCACATGGCGGAACGTAAGGTTTCAATAAAGCAGAGGGTGACGTCTGTGTTATGCGCTCTGGCAATGATATTACCGGTTTTGCCACTGAGGGCGGAAGAGGCTCTGATGGGGGCATTATATATCAATGATGCCCGTGTGCTTTACCTTGAATCATTCAACAATGGGGTTCCTTCAACATTCATTAATAACAGCGACAGCAATTATCTGATTCAGTCAACGGTACGGGAATTGGACCCTGCCACCGGTTTACCGCTGGATATTAAGGCGCCATTTATCGTGATTCCGCCTATTGCCAAGGTGGATGCGCATGAACGGCAGGTGCTGAAAATCCTTCGTACTGGTGGGGATTTTCCTAAGGATCGGGAATCTCTGTTCTTTCTCAATGTGCGTATGTTGCCTTCTGAGAAACCATCATCGGTATCTAAAGGTTTCTCAGGCAAGGTGAAAATGACGACGGCTTTAGCGGTGAAGGTGTTCTATCGTCCTGAAGGATTGCCAAAAGAGGGCGTTGCCGGCGCAGTGAAACAATTAAGCGCGTCAGTAAAAGAGAGTGTTGTAACGCTGACTAATCCGTCACCGTTTTGGATCACATTGCAGGCTTTACATGTAAGTTCGTTTGCCGTACCGGAGCAGGATTTATTTAGGATGGTGCCGCCATTTGGTCAGCAGAGCTGGTCACTGCCGGTGGGCAAAGTACTTCCTGGTAATAATGTCACGATATCGTGGCGTGCCATTGATGAATTCGGCTTAGGCACCGATGAAGAGAGTCGATCTATTACTGTATCTGGCAGTGGTTAATAACTGGTTAATAGCAAATATGGTTAATAGCAAATATGGTTAATAACAAATGTGGCTAATAGCAATATTACAGATACCGACAGAGTAGATATGAGTTAAATATATTTAAATAAGAGATGGCGACTTTAATAATGAAAATGTTAATTCCGATGATAAATTGCTGTTTAGAACGGCCGCCTATTTATCATCGTGTAAATCAAAATATTTCTATTTCTCTGGTTTTATTAAAATGCTCAGTGAAATTACGCCTTTCTCTCATTTTCTGTCGGATGGTGCTGGTATTTCTGACTGGATGGGGTGTGCAGGCGACAGCGCGTGATTATTTTGACCCGGCCTTGTTGGACTTTGGTTCGAATTCAGGACAACCGGTGGATTTATCACAGTTTGAAACTGCCGGAGGTCAGGCACCTGGGACTTATCGGGTAGACATTTACGTGAATGGCACTTTTTTTGATTCACGGGATATTACATTCCAGCGTAATGGCGACAGTGAGCTGGTTCCGGTACTTACCCCAGATTTGTTAGAGACCGCGGGTGTCAATATTAGCGATACACCGGCATTAAAAACGTTGCCGGCGGATAAGCCGATAGAGAGTCCGTTAGATAAATTTATTCCCCAAGCTACGGCTCGCCTCAACTTTTCCCAGATGCGGTTAAATTTGAGTATCCCCCAAATAGCGATGAAGCCTTCAGCCAATGGTCAGGTTGATCCGAAGTTATGGCAAGAGGGCATCCCGGCTTTTATATTGAATTACAGTATTAATGGCAGTCAGAATCGACGTTCACAGTTTGGTAATAAACAGGCTAATCAGAGCTTATTCGGTAGCTTCAATTCTGGATTGAATCTGGGGGCTTGGCGTCTTCGTAACACGGCGACCTATTCTTATAGTACTCAAACTTATAACCGGTATGACTCACTTAATGACGCAATGAAAAAAACCACTCAATCCCAGCAAAGATGGAACTTCCTGCAAACCTATTTGCAGCGGGATGTGGTGGCGTTACGCAGTGATCTGACGATAGGGGATACTTCGACCGGCAGTGTGGCGGGTCAGGTATTTGATGGTTTCCCTTATCGTGGGATTGGGCTGGCCACCAGTGATTCGATGATACCGGGTAGGCAGAGTGGTTTTGCTCCAATTATCAGTGGGATAGCTAAATCTAATGCTCAGGTGACGGTGACGCAAAATGGCAGTGTCATTTATCAAACCAATGTCGCGCCAGGTCCATTTCGTATCACGGATTTGGTGGGTAGCAGTACCGGCGGGGATTTGCAGGTAACGATAACCGAGGCTGATGGTACCCATCATGGGTTCAGTCAGGCTTATTCTAGCCTGCCGATGATGTTGCGGCAGGGTCAATTCAAGTATGAAGCGGCAGCAGGGCGCTATCACAGTAGTGGGTATAGTAGTGGCGGGCATAAGCCAGTATTCGGCATGGTCTCCATGATTTATGGTCTGCCCGGCAACGTCACGGTATACGGTGGTGGTTTGGTTGCGCAATCGTACCAGTCCGCAGCGCTGGGGACCGGGCTTTCCCTTGGTATGATGGGGGCGTTATCTGCGGATATCACCACTTCTCGGGCCAGATTGAAAAATATGGCTGACATCCAGCGCGGAGAATCTTACCGCGCTAAATATTCGAAAAGTATGCTGACCTCTGGCACGACGGTGGATTTAACTGCGTACCGCTATTCCACACGTAATTACCTTAGTTTTTCCGATGTTAATACCCAAGGTTACACGGTTTGGGGGGAACTCCCTTCCTGGATGTCTCAACGACGTCGTAGCAGTTGGCAAATGAGGTTGAGCCAGTCATTGCCGGGTAACTATTCCCTGTGGCTCAGTGGTCAGCGGGATAACTACTGGGGCAGTTCTAAAACTAACACCACCCTGTCGATGGGATTGAATGGTTCTTTCTACCGTGTGGGCTGGGGACTCAATTACAGCATTGATCGCATACGTGGCAACGGCGACTGGCCTGAGAACCGGCAAGTCTCGTTGAACGTCAACATTCCTCTCAGTCTGTTCGGCTCCTATGCAGCGCTGAACAATGCCTACGCCAATTATAGCTTGTTCCATGATAGTACCGGGCGCAGCAGTAACCAGTTAGGTTTGGGCGGTTCATTGCTGGATGACAATAGCTTGTCTTGGAGTGTATCGCAAAGTCAGGCTAATAAAGGGCAGGGGAACAGCGGTTCAGTGTCAATGGGATACCGTGGCTCCCTTGGGCAGGCCAGTTTGGGATACAACTACGATTCGTCGGGAGGGCGAGGTGTGAACTACGGGGTTAGTGGCGGATTGATCGCCCATCAGCATGGCGTCACTTTGACATCGCGGGTTGGTGATGCTGCGGTATTGGTGCGGACCTCGGGGGTTGGCGGTATTCGTGTGATGAACTCCGACTCGATTTCGACTAATCGCTGGGGATATGCGGTGGTGCCTTATGCTCAGACCTACAGCCGTAATAGTATCAGTTTAGATCCGTCATCGCTGCCGGAGGGGGCCGATATGGCACAGGGTAGCAAGAACGTATTCCCGACGAAAGGGGCGGTTGTGATGGTGGATTACCCCGTGCGTATCGGGCAGCAATTGCTGATGAATTTGCTCTATCACGGTAAGCCGGTACCGTTTGGAGCAATGGCGAGGCTTAAAGGGGATACAACAACAAATCTGGCGGCGATAGTCGGGGAAGGCGGACAAGTGTACCTGAGCGGCATGCCCCCCAACGGGGTACTCAAAGTGAAGTGGGGCAGCGCGCCGGATAGTCAATGTGAGGTGGTGTTTAACCTGGGGCCTCCTCCGGTAAAAGCGAAGAAAGATAAGAGCTGGAGTCCCATGAGGCAATTGAACGAAACCTGCCGTTAAGATGAGGCGGAATGTTGTGGATCTGCGCTGATAACCTGATGCGGAAAACCATAGTTATTAGAGGCATAGTTATTAGAGGCATAGTTAATTAGAGGGGAACCTCTGAAAGGTGAGTGTAATCTGGCCGGGATGGAGTGATATCAACGAATGAAAATTTCTAATATAGCAACCGGGAAGTTACTCCCGGTTGGGCAGCCGATGAATACGAAGAAGACGTTTATTAACAAGCTAAAACAGGATATTGGTTGGATGGCGGTTTGTTGTCGTAAGTGGCCGATATGGGTGGCAATGATATGCCTATCCGTGGTGGCTATCTTTTCTTCTCCCTCAGTGTTTGCCGAGTCACTAAATTGGAACGCTGATACGACCTTGAAAGTCTTGGGGCCTGAGCGGATGGTAAAGCGCAGTGATGGAGTAATCACTTACCCGGCAGCGGGTAAAGCGACATTAGATGTGTTTCCGTTTTATAGGAAGAGGATAGCGAGTAAAACCACCTCGTATGATCAGAAATTTCTGGAGGATGTCCGGTTCCAGCTCAGAGCAGGGCGCGGGGAAATTTTTAAAGTCCCTAGAGTGGTGTCAGGCAGTTACGAATGTACAATTATAGCCAAATCTCATTATTACCATACTAAGAATCCTATTGAAGGAACAGCCATTCAACACTTTACGGTGAGTCTTGATAAGCCATACCCCAATGAAAATCTTTCTCAACCATTATATTTCCAGCCGGAAAATCCTAATAATCAGGATGATAAGAATATAGCAGAGGGAAGGATAAGCGACCTCGATTTTGATGTGTCCTGTCGTGGGGTAAATTTTTCATGGCAGCGGAATCCTGATGAAAAAGTCGAATTTGATAGTGACGATAACGCACCAATTTTAAGTATTTTGGCTGATGGAGAGGAGTTCATGTCGTGGTCCAAACCACGCTTTCCGCCTATCAAAGACCCGGTAACAGTACTGGACCCGCCGGTTTGCGGCTTAGATTTTGGCACCCCAGGCGCTTTTGTGGGTGTAGTGCCGATGGGAGAGGTTCTTCGGTCGCTCGGGCCATATCCAGCACTGCTTCCAACAAATTCACTCAGCGACGAGTATACCCCATTTTTTCCTATGAACATTATATGCACTGTAAGCGATAAGAATAGTACTGGCGGAGTGGCCACTTTGCAGTTTTCTGCCTCACAGCTAGCTGATAATAATGAAAGTATCGTGGTGCCTAACTTCGATAACGCGTTGAGGATAAAGGTGGTGCCGAATGTGATAGGCGGGAATACTCAGTTGGCGGCGCCAAACGTGAAAGACAGGCCAGTAAAATTTGGTCCTCCAACTAACCCGGCGGATGTTCTGTATTTTACTGTGGGTAATACGCCAAACACCTATGTCTCTCAAAACCGATTTAATGTGCAACTTTGGCAAGTAAAGGCGTTAGATCCTGGTACTTCTGGTGAATTTCAGACCACTATGAACGTAACGTTAGTCGTGCGATAACGCCTACGATGGCAGGGTATTTAAATATGGCATGGGCTTAGTCGCCCGAGTGCTTCATCTCAATAAATCACACTATTTCATTTCTCATGTGGTAACAGATTGACCAGTTAGTCACCAGGGGAGAGTAAAATGACAATCAATGTTAATGATTCAGTGCTGCTTCAGATGAGCGGCAACCAGACCGATTTGCCTGGCAGTCAGACGATTACCGGCAAGCAGAGTAATCATGGGGATTTTCGTCTGCCTGTCTGCTTGTCTCACTTGAATGATACACCGTTGTACCTGGCGGTCGCGTATTGGGGATTATTGAAGGGGCGCGGATTTACCAAAAATGAAATTAGTCAGGTGTTTCGGGTGTCAGAACGCCGGGCAAGGGATGTGATGAATTATATCTACAATGAGCGGCGTGATGTGATTTCCTGTGAAAAAGTCTTTTTTCGTGAAAAACGCAGGAGTCGGCGTCTGATGTTGATTGTTACGGCAGTCGCTAAACCTATGCCCCAGAGGAACCAGATACTGGTGACAAAAACGGTGAAGTCGGCCAGTTCCCTGACATCAGCACGGATTCATCATATGCGCACTTGGTTTTTGCAACGCGCTTGTGGTCCGTTTATTTCCTAAAGTATATGACACATGTGGTTGTCTGGCGGGACATAATGGAGGACGAATTTTTATCGATTCTGTGTGGGATGCCCTATGGGATGCTGATAAGTCGGGTAGTACTGGTTATCATTGTCGTGTTACTTACTGTCGGTGGGTTGTTACTGGGGAATAAGATTCGCCACTCTTTGTATCCCCGTATGCTATTAGCTTATTGGTGTCGAACCTGGATCGTGCCACTGTTGTTTATTGTTATCGGGCTGGTGTTGATGTTTGGTGTAGGGGAGGAGGGTTGGTTAGGCCACCTATTGGATGAGATTGATTCCGTATTGGTTGGTCTACTTTTTGAGAACCAGGGTGATGTGTCGTCATCTTTGATGCTGTCTTGTGGGTTTGCGGTGAATAGCACTGTTGGCTGTTCACCGGCTGAGTTGCACGGGTTACCCGGTGCAGAAAATAATAATCAGAAGCAGGTTCTCTGAATAACAGGGCAATCTATTCAGTTTAGTTTCTGTTACGGCTGACGCGCATCACATCCGGCATAATTCGGATTTTGCGCATAATATTTGCTAATTGAATACGGTCTTTAGTGGTCAGCCGGATAAAAGCACAGTAAACCCGGCCATCTTTCTCTTCTGTATTCATGCTCTGAATATTGGAATTTACCGCGTTAATGGCGGCGGTCAAATTTGCCAGCGCCCCTTGATGGTTAAACATATCCACTTTTATTTCAGCAATAAAATCGCTGTTAATCTCTTTATCCCACTCTACCGCCATAAATTTCTCAGGCTCTTTCTGATAGCCACGAATATTACGACAGGATTCATGGTGGATAACCAACCCTTTACCGGGGCTGATATGGGCGATAATCGGATCGCCGGGGATGGGCCGACAGCATTTGGCAAACGTAATAAGTACACCGTCAGCGCCTTTGATGGGTAATTTACGTGCTCCGCTGTTATGACTACTGGTGCTGGCGGTATTTTCTTGCGCACCTAGCAGGTTGCGGGCGACGACGATACTCATGGTATTGCCAAGCCCGATTTCAGCCAGCAGATCATCGATTGTCACGAGTTTCATTCTCGTTAACTCTTTATTGATATTTTCCGGTGGAATATCAACCAGTTTTTTCCCGTTACCCAATGCGTGATTTAGCAAACGGCGGCCTAGCCCAATTGAATCTTCGCGCTTAAGGTTTTTTAGCAATTGGCGAATTTTGGCGCGCGCTTTTGAACTGACGACAAAGTTCAGCCAGGCTGCGTTTGGTCGCGCGCCCGGCGCGGTAATAATTTCCACTGTCTGGCCGTTGGTCAGCGATTGAGATAGTGGATAGGGCTGGCGATCAACTCGCGAACCGACACAGGCATGACCAATATCGGTGTGTACAGCGTAAGCAAAGTCAACCGGGGTAGAGCCCGCGGGTAGCTCGACGATACGCCCTTTCGGGGTGAAAACGTAAATCTCATCAGGAAACAGATCAGATTTAACGCTTTCGATAAATTCAAAAGAGTTGCCGGCACTTTGCTGTAATTCCAGCAGACTTTGCATCCAGCGCTGAGCACGGACTTGGGCCGCTGTACCGGATTCACCTTGTTCTTTGTAAGTCCAGTGTGCCGCGACGCCCATTTCAGCCATTTGTTCCATATCTTCGGTGCGAATCTGGACTTCAACGGGTACGCCGTGAGGACCAATCAGGGAAGTATGCAACGATTGGTAGCCGTTAGCTTTGGGGATAGCAATGTAATCTTTGACTCTACCAGGGCGGGGTTTATACAGGCTGTGCATCTGCCCCAAAACGCGATAGCAGATATCAACATTGTTAACGATGACCCGAAAGGCATAAATATCCATAATGGAATGGAAACGCTGCTCTTTGAGGTGCATTTTCCGGTAGATAGAATAGAGATGTTTTTCCCTGCCGCTGACTTTGCACTCAATATTGGCTTCGGCCAGCCTGCCGGCAATTTCAGACAGAATTTTCTGGATCATCTCTTTACGGTTGCCACGGGCCGCTTTTACCACCTCTTTGATAACACGATAGCGGTTAGGGTGGAGGGCTTCAAACCCGAGTTCCTCTAACTCAGTTTTCAGGTGGTGAATACCCAGACGATGAGCCAGGGGGCTGTAAATTTCTAACGTTTCCCGGGCGATACGACGGCGCTTATCTGGACGTAACGCCCCGAGAGTGCGCATATTATGGGTACGGTCTGCCAGTTTGATCAAAATGACACGGATATCTTGCACCATCGCCATAATCATTTTGCGAAAGTTCTCTGCTTGTGCCTCTTTTTTATCGCGAAAATTCAACTTATCAAGCTTGGAAACCCCTTCAACTAACCCGGCGACCACCGGGCCGAAAGGTTGGGCGATATCTTGAAAGGTGGCGGGCGTGTCTTCAATCACATCATGCAACAAAGCGGCCATCAGTGTTTCATGGTCGAGACGCATCTCGGCCAGAATACAAGCAACCGCAACCGGGTGCGTAATGTAGGGTTCGCCACTGGTGCGGGTTTGCCCTTCATGAGCATCCCGCGCAACAGAGTAAGCCTGCTTGAGGAGTTCAATTTGACTCTCAGGCAGGTATTTCTGGATAAGCAGATTCAGGCTTTCGAACAGATACAAGGCAGACCTACCGTGGATTAACGACGACTTTCCGCGATAGCAGAAACCGCTTGCATTTCTGCTGCTTCCTGCTCTTGTTGTTCCTGGCGCTCACGGACATCCAGGATCTTACCGTTAATCAGCCCCTCTTCCACTTCACGCAGAGCGATAACGGTCACTTTATCGTTCTCTTCCGCAACCAGCGGGTCTTTACCGCCTGTTTGTAGTTGACGTGCTCGACGAGCGGCGACCAACACCAGGTCAAAACGGTTACCAATTTTTTCTACAGCGTCTTGAACAGTTACGCGTGCCATATGTGTGCGACTCCACAGGTAAAGAAATGACTGGGCATGATACTGAAACTTGGTTCAGTCTGCCAATAATTTGCTGATTAAAGCATCATGCCGTTGTGCCTGGCGCTCCCGATGCAGGCGTTCTGAACGGATGATGGTGTGCAGATCGGCCAATGCCGTATTGAAATCATCATTAACGATTAAATAATCATACTCGTTATAGTGAACCATTTCTGCAACCGCTTGTTCCATACGTTTTTCAATAATATCTTCACTGTCCTGACCTCGGCCGCGCAGACGGCGACAAAGCTCCTCTTTTGACGGCGGCAGGATAAAAATGCTACGGGCAGATGGCATTTGTTTGCGGATCTGCTGTGCTCCTTGCCAATCGATATCAAGAAAAACATCAACCCCACTGGCAAGAGTTTCTTCGATCACTTTCCGGGATGTACCGTAATAATTACCAAAAACACGGGCGTGTTCCAGAAATTCGTTATTATCGATCATCTGGCGAAAAGCTTGTTCCGTGATAAAAAAATAGTGCTCACCATGATTCTCACCGGGGCGCATTGCACGCGTGGTATGAGAAACAGAAACCTGAGTATCATACAAAGGTTGAGTTTTTAACAAAGCCTGAATCAGGCTTGATTTACCCGCTCCGCTTGGCGCAGAGACAATATATAACGTACCTTGGATCATGGTGGTATCTTGGTTGATTGGATAATAATTAAATAAAGCAGAATAAAATTCTTATAACAGTATACACATACCCGCTCACACAGTCGCGTTGCCGATGCATTTCAGCCGAAATTTTGTTGGCGAAGGATTGCTAATGGGTATTTTGTATCGTTAGGGGGGAGTTCTTTGCTTAGAATTTTGCTCTATGAGTTATCATAACTGTTGTTAAATGAAACAAAAATGTTGTATTTGCTGTTTTATGTGTCATGATTGCTTGGTCGAAAAGGAGGTGTGGATGAAATACAGTGAGTTCCGCCGATGGCTAATTTCTCAAGGAGTTCTAATAGAGAAGGCTAGGGGTGGAGGAAGCCACCGAAAGGTATCCATAAACGGTAAATCGTCGGTTTTCCCCGATCATGGTTCCAAAGAGATTCCTGAACCATTGAGGAAGAAAATAATGAAGGATCTGGGGCTTTAAGTTCCGGTTATCTATCTTAAAGAGAGGTACTATGTTTAATTATCCTATAAAACTAGAATATGACGAAGAGACAGGAAGTTATGTGGCAAGTTGTCGTGATCTTCCCTTATTCAACTCAGTCGGTGACTCAGTTGACGAAGCTCTTCTAGAATCTATTGATGGGTTGGTTACGGCTATTTCTATAGAAATTGACAAACGTCGGCCTATACCTGAAGCATCCATGTTGGAGGCAGGTGAATACATCGTCACTCTTCCTATTCTCGTCGTAATGAAAGTGGCATTGCATAATGCAATGGTAGAAACAGGAACACGCAAAGCCGATCTTGCTCGACGGCTGGGACAAAAGGGGCCGCAGATTGATCGGCTTCTTGATGTTGAACATTCATCAAAGGTTGAAGTTGTTGAATTGGCTTTGCATCAGTTAAATAGAAAGCTAGATATAGTCGTTAATACTACATTACATCATTAAATAAAATATCACATAAGTTGAGATATTTTGCGAATGAAAGTAATTGAAAGAGTAACATGAACAAGTAAGCGGATAATATGATTAAGTGTGAGCGATATTGGTTGTTGATTTTTCATTTGAAGTTTTGAGTTATCGTTTTTAATTTTTATTAGCAAATCAGTATAATAACTGGAATTAAATATTCTGATATTTCAGATTAATAGCAAATAAGATGAATGATAACTCGGTCTATTATCTGTATTGCTTGGATATTCAACCGGGGATTGCTCCCCGGCTGTTTTATTAATGATCTTTATTGATTATTGCTATCTGCTTTTCTCTTCCAGGGGAAATTATCTGGGTTATCATGGGGGACTGACTTCTTCGGGTTAGCATTTTCCGCACTCGTCGGTCTCAGGACGGCCGGGTCTTTAAACTTATCATTTGGATTATCGTCTGGCGGCGTCCAGAAAGCGACATTATGAATCCAATGGCAGTTGTCTAGCATTTCAATTGACGGCACCCCGTTTTCCCACTTACTTTCCCATTCAAATTTCTCTTCGGGTTTACGTTCCCATGAAAATCCAGCCCCTTTGCAGGTTGCTGTGTAAACCAGGTCTGTCACGCTAGATTCCATGACGTTTTGGTCTCCCTGGAACTTGTGGGTATCATGATTTACAACAATAGCATCCGTATAAAGGTTTGCTGTGGCTCGCCCAGGCGCTCCATCTTTACGTTTGGCAACCATCTTACAGTGATACATACCTGTGACCACATGTGGAACCTTGAAGATTCTGTTTTGTGCTCTAACCCAAAACTTGGCGTCTTTTAACATCAAATCGCCGGTCGGCGTTGGAAAATCATAATCAACTACTGGTGGAAAGACACCCACTAAGTTAGTGGACCCCCTTGCTGGGTAATGAACCGGCTTACCTTGGTTGTCTTTCCCATTGATTATTGGCTGCCCGAGAGCTCTGAATAGGACTTTTGGGTTCCAGGGAGGAGTCGCAGGGTACCCTAGGTCTTGTACTGGTACTTTAGGGCATTCAGTAGCGGCCAATACTGAGGTGGAAAACAGCGCCCCGATAGACGCGCACATTACCCATGCCGACCACCGGCGATTTCGACCAACATTCTGCTTCACTCTGTTGATGAACGTTTTTTCCGTGTTCATCGGATACTCTGATGGGGAGTGTTCCCCGATTGGCATATTAAAAATTTTCATTCTTTGTGATAACCCTGTCCCGGCCAGATTGCATTGGCCTTTTAAGGGTCCTCCTTCTTTAAATGATTATTTTCTGCATCGGATTACCCGTGCAGGCCGTTATTACAGATTGCATTCATATAAGGGTATTGCTGGAACTTATGTTTGAGGAGAAATCGTCTTGATTCATATTACCCTCCTAAATTTAAGGTGGTATTGGATTGACCTTTTTTACCCACAGGGGAGCTTATACCGTAGAACTGAATCCCTTGCGGATTACGCTGATTTTCTATTGCGACTAATTAAGACATAAATAAGTTTAGCAACTCTTTAAGAAAAAGGTAATAGAAATATAAAAAGATTAAAAGAATGTGATAACTAATAGTTATCGGTTGATAACTGTAGGTTAACGCTACAGTTGATTGTTTTAAGATTATTTCCCACAGCTAAATGACAAGAGTGATAATAATGAGATTTAGGCAGAAGAATTTAAAGGAGATATACATATTCTGGGCTATTATTACTTGAATGAGTAACTTAATTAACTAACAGTTAATTGTAAGAAAGAAAATAAGGGATTGTTAAGTTTTTGTCGTAATTTTCGCTTTATATGGTTTATAAAAACTTAGTTATTTTGAGATTTTTAATATTTATTTTTCAAACTATTTCGTAAAGTTATTGTCTTTTGAGATTTATTTGGCAGTTGATTATTGGTAATAACAGCGGGTGGGTGAGTTGATATTTAAAACGGAATAAGCGATGGGTTGAACCGGGTATTATGGTTTAGCCTTGGTTTTCGTGTTTTTTAGTCACTCCTAATAACAATTATTGCGTGCTCAACCGGGGATTGTTCCCCGGCTGTTCTGTTAACGATTTTTATTTATTGCCGCTATCCGCTCTTTTCGTCCCGGATAGATTATCTGGGGTAGCGTTGGCATCTGATTTCTTCAAGTCAGCACTTTCCGCACTCATCGGCCTTAGGACAGCCGGGTCTTTAAACCGATCATTCGGATTGTCGCTTGGTGGCGTCCAGAAAGCAACATTATGAACCCAATTACAAAGGTCTTGCATTCTAATTAACGGCACCGAGTTGTCCCACACACTTTCCCATTCAAATTTCTCTTCGGGTTTACGCTCCCATGAAAATCCGGTCCCTCGGCAGGTTACTGTATAAACCAGGTCTGTCACGCTAGATTCCAGAACATTTTTGTCTCCTTGAAATCGGTGGATGATATGATTTGCAACGACAGCATCTGTCTCAAGGGTTGCTGTGGCTCGCCCGGGCGCTCCATCTTTACGTTTGGCAATCATCTTACAGTGATACTTACCTGTGACCACATGTGGAACCTTGAAGATTCTGTTTGGGGCGCTAACCCAAAACAGACCGTCTTTTAACTTTAAATCGCCTGTCGGCGTTGGAAAATCATAATCAACTACTGGTGGAAAGACACCCACTAAGTTAGTGGACCCCCTTGCTGGGTAATGAACCGGCTTACCTTGGTTGTCTTTCCCATTGATTATTGGCTGCCCGAGAGCTCTGAATAGGACTTCTGGGTTCCAGGGAGGAGTTGCAGGGTACCCTAGGTCTTTTACTGGTACTTTAGGGCATTCAGTAGCGGCCAATACCGAGGTGGAAAAAAGCGCCCCGATAGACGCGCACATCACCCATGCCGACCACCGGCGATTTCGACCAACATTCTGCTTCACTCTATTGATGAACGCTTTTTCAGTATTCATCGGATATTCTGACGGGGATTGTTCCCCGGTTGGCAGGTTAGAAATTTTCATTCTTTGTGATAACCCTATTCCGGCCAGATTGCTTTGGCCTTTTAAGGGCGCTCCTTAATTTAGATGATTATTTTCTGCATCGGGTTACCCGTGCAGGCCATCATTACAGATTGCATTCATATGAGAGTAATTGCTGGCACTTATGTTTGAGGAGAAATCGTCTGGATTCATATTACGCTCCTAAATTTAAGGTGGTATTGGATTGACCTTTTTTACCCACAAGCGAGCTTATACCGTAAAACTTAATCCCTTGCGGATTACGCTGATTTTCTATTGCGGCTAATAAGACATAAATAAGTTTAGCAATTCTTTAAAAAAAAGATAATAGAGAAAGCAAAAAATTAACAGAATGTGATAATAAAAGATTATCAGTCTATAACTATTGGTTAACGCTAAAGTTGATTGTTGATGGTGGTTTTTAAGGTCATTTTTACAGATAAATGATAAGAGTAATAATAATGAGATTTAGGCAGAATAATTTAGAGGGGATATACATCTTTATGGCTATTATTACTTGAATGAGTAACTTGATTAACTAACAATTAGTTGTTAGGCAGGAAATAAAAGATTGTTAAGTTGTTGTCGTAATTTTCACTCTATATGGTTTATAAAGAATTAGTTATTTTGAGATTTTTAATATTTATTTTTCAAACTATTTCATAAAGTTATTGTCTTTTGAACGTGATTTGAAAGTTGATATTGGTAATAACAGGGGGTAGGTAAGTTGATATTTTAAATGGAATAAAAGATAGGCTGAACCGAGGAATTATGGCTCAGCCTTGGTTTTCGTGTTTTTTAGTCATTCATAATAACAAGGGATCAATCATCATATTCGCTATGTACTATATTGTCTCCCATATCCAACAGATCCCAGGCTAATCTTTGACCATTTGCCCGTAAGACGGTGAATGCGCTGCTGGATGCACTTAGGCTGATGATATCTTGTAGTTGGGTTATTCCAGGTGGTATCTGGATATTAAGCTCTTTGAACCCCCAAGCGACCACGCTACGATTTGCTCGTAGAGCCGCGAAAGCATAATGACCTCGTGAGGAATCATCAAGATCAGTTGTACTCAGGCTGACGATATCCTTTAATTTGGCAACCTCAGGAGGGACACTGATAGTACCCCAGGAGACCACACTGCGGTCTGCCCGTAGGGCTATGAATGTGGTTCTTGATGAGTATAGGCTGACAATATCTTTTAATGCGGCAATTTCGGGTGGAATCTGACCACCAGAGCTTGGCTCCCCCCAGGCGACGACACTGCGATCTGTACGCAAAGCGGCGAAAGCGCCATTTGTCGCACTTAGACTGATAATATCCCGTAATGAGGCGATTTCTGGTGGGACTTGGCCGCCATAGTCTTGATGTCCCCAAGCGACTACGCTGCGGTTTGCCCGCAGGGCGGCTAAAGCATAAGTTGTTATACTTAGGTTGACAATATCTTGCCATTTTGCAATTTCAGGCGGTATCGAATATCCGGGCCAGGTGACTACTGTGAGGTCTGCTCGCCGGGCGATGAAAGTATTATTTATTACACTCAGACTGATAATATCCTGTAATTTGGCAATATCGGGCGGAACTCGGACTTTTCCCCAAGAAACCACGCTGCCGTTTGCCCTAAGGGCGGTAAAGGTATCATTTGTGAAGTTATATACTGCATTGAATTTGTGTTTGCCACGGTTGTCATCTCCGCAATAGAATTGATTACGGTCTGGCCACCAGGCTGCACAGACATGATCCGAAAGGTTATGTATTGAATTTATGCTTATAATGTCCTTTAATTCAGCAATTTCTGCTGGTAATTTGCCGCCATATTTCTGATCTCCCCAAGCGACTACACTACCGTCTGCCCGTAGGGCAGAGAAAGCATAATTCGTTGAACTCAGGCTGACAATATCCTGTAATTTAGCAATTTCTTCTGGAAGAGTGCCGCCATACCTCTCATCTCCCCAAGCGACCACGCTACGGTCTGCCCGCAGGGCTGCGAATGCATAACCTGTTGAACTCAGGCTGACGATATCCTGTAATTTGGCAATTTCTGGCGGTATAGAGCCGCCGCCGCCCTCATCTCCCCAGGCGACTATTCTGCCATTTGTTAATAACATGGCGGTTGCGGTGTAAGTGGAGGTGATGGAGGCCTTGTTGTCTTTCCCATTGATTATTGGCTGCCCGAGAGATTTGAATATGTATTCTGCGTCCCAGGGGGGAGTCGCGGGGTACCCTAGGTCTGGTGTTGGTTTACTGGGGTATTCAGTAGCAGCCAATACCGAGGTGAAAAAAAGCGCCCCTATAGATACGCACATCACCCATGCCGACCACCGGCGATAGCGAACCGCTATTCGGCCAACACCCTGCTTTACTCTATTAATGAACGTTTTTTCAGTATTCATCGGATATTCTGACGGGGATTGTTCCCCGGTTGGCATATTAAAAATTTTCATTCTTTGTGATAACCCTATCCCGGCCAGATTGCCTTGGCCTTTTAAGGGCGCTCCTTAATTTAGATGATTATTTTCTGCATCGGGTTATCCGTGCAGGCCATCATTACAGATTGCATTTATATATACCCGTCATCTTTCAAGTTGCCTCTTTGTTGGCTGCGTTCACTCACCCCAGTCACAGAGTTATCTATGCTCCCGGGGATTCGCTCCCTTGCCGTCGCGATGCATCTTGAAATCCATTGGGTATAAGAGTATTGCTGGCACTTATATTTGAGGAGAAATCGTTTGGATTCATATTACCCTCCTAAATTTAAGGTGGTATTGGATTGACCTTACCCACAGGCAGTCTGTACCGTAAAATCTCTGCTCAATGGATTAACTAGTAGTCGTATTCATAATGTAATTTATTGTCACCAGTCGACCCCCAGCCAACTCTCTGACCATCGGCCCGCAGTACGGTAAATGAGTGTCTTGATGCACTTAGGCTAACGATATCTTGTAATTGGGCAATGTCGGGTGGAATTTGACTACTGGAGTCATTTCCCCAAGCGATCACTCTGCCATTTGGTAATAACATGGCGGTTGCCCCTCTGGTAGAGGCGATAGGCGTATTATTATCAGCATGATTACTCCTGTTTGGTTGCCAATATTGTTTTGTAGGATTACTGCCAGTATCGATGTTTGGTGAGGGATCGTTATTTTGATTCATATTGTTCTCCTAATGGTGGTGATATCGGATTGATCTTTTTACCCACAGGGGAATTTATGCCATAAAACCTATCCTTTGCGGGTTAAGCTGATTTTATATTGCAACTTAGAGAGAGGTTATCGGCTAATAACTTTAGGTTAATACTAAATTGATTTTTTGGTAGTTGGTTTTAGATTATTTTTTATCGATAAGTGATGAAGGTTAAAATTATGAGGCTTGAACGACGGAATTTAGAGGAAATGTACATATTTATGGCTACTAATTAATACGTAAATATGTTACTTAATTTACTAAGTATTAACTGTAAAGCAAAGAGTAAAAATCACTAGGGTGATGGTTGTAATATTTTTTTCCAAATTGTTTGGTGGAGTTATTTTATTTTGATATTTATTTGAAGGTTTATTTTGGTAATGACAGGGGACGATAAAATTAATATGTGATAGGCTGAGTCATTATATTTGGTTAAATCATTGATTAATAGCTCGCAATAACAAAATATTACTTAGTAAATTAACTAATCGTATCATTATGTGCTTTGGTATCGAGGCTTTTCCTGCTAACTCTCCGTTGTTCACCCGAAAGACTGCTATAAAAGAAAACAAATATGAAAAACCCCCGAAAGATGTTTTTCATATCGTTTGGATTAAGTTGTTTTGAAGCCAAAATGCAGTTTACAATTGCAAGCTTTGGCGTAGTTCAATAGTGTCTTAAGTGTTGGGTTTCCATTTCCTTTTTCAAGCCTGGAAATATTCGCTTCTTTTGTTCCCATACGCTGTGCAACTTGATTTTGAGTTAAACCAGCAGCATGCCGCATGCGTAATAGAGTATTAATTAGTTCGAATTCTGGCTCTAGCGCATCATACTCAGCTTTTACATCTGGGTTAGCTAATGCTTTGGATTTTAGAGACTTTAAGCTACTCATTTTGTAACCTCTTTCATTCGTTCATAAGCGAGATCAAGATCCTTTTTAGATATCTTCTGGTTTTTCTTAATAAACGCATGAAGGACAATGATATTTGGACCTTGTAGATATACCCGTTATCTTTCAAGTTGCCTCTTTGTTGGCTGCACTCGCTCACCCCGGTCACATAGTTCGCTATGCTCCCGGGGATTCACTCCCTTGCCGTCGCGATGCATCTTGAAATCCATAGGGTATAGCAAAACAATCCGCGTCCAATACCTTCTTGCGCTTTGGCTCGAATCTCGAATAGGCCTTTTCCTATTGGCTTAGTGTGTGGCTCTCCAAGATTAGCGCCATATTCTTCAATGAGCTCAAGCAGTTTTAGTATACGTGCCTGAATTCCGGGTGGCATATCTAGGATCACACCCTCGACACCATCATAGAACTCAATGTTCCAGTTCATATTCAATATTGCCCTTAAACTTATCTTATATGATAAGTTTGTAAGTTGTCAAACCTCTGTTTTCGATGAAAACCCGAGTGGCGGAGATTGTTGATTGCAGCTCTGAACCAAATATTAAATACATCAGGTTTTCACCATGATATCTACTCTATGCAGTATATAAAAAAGTCCATTACCTTGGGATTTCAGTTAGTTATTCTTAGAACCGCTTCGCAAAGTTATGATTTCTGCCTTGGACAGCATCTCTTTATCCTCTATTTTGCCGTTATGCATGGATAGCCAAGGAGCAACGGATGCTTAATTTATTGATATTGATTCTGTTTATTGTTTTCAGTACACCGATAGTTGCCGATGAGACATTGAATACAGAGAAAGATTGCCCGGATTGAGCGGGTATTTTTTACATGCTCCGCACGAAGGGGTCTGACGGTTCTAGTTATCTTTCTTCTCTTTGCGGGTTCAGGTGTTCGTTATGATGGCATCGAGGGCTGAGATAATTTCATTTCTGGATGAGGCTACGTTGCATACAAAATCTGATTTGTTGATTTTTTTTGCATCCAGAAACGTTATTGCCGGTGTAAATATATAATAACTATTATTATTAATGACCACCTGAGGGGTGATTCTTTTCTGGTTGAGGCTAATGTCATTTTTAGATACCAGAGGAACAATAATCCTTGTTGTTAAATCATCAAAATAATCATTCTGGATAATAAGGTAAAACGGCCAAAGTCTGTTTGTTTTGGCCGATGGATTACGATACACATCAAATTGCTGTGGCATTACAGGCTCCCGAAAAATTCATCGTCTGTGAGCATTCCAGCTTTCGCCATGAATATGTTCATAGCCTGCATATCTTCTTTCTCTTTCTCTCTCTCATCCTGTTTAGCTTTTATAGCCTGCGCCAGAAGAATATCTAGTGTTGCTGAGAGATTCATGTCCATACTATGGGCTTTATCGACCAGTGAAGCCGTCAGGTACACGTTGGTGCTTCTTTTGGTGCTTCTTTTGATGCTGTTACGGGGAGAGGTAACGGTATTCATGGTGTTTACTCCTATGCGCAAAGGTATGCGCATAAGTATGATGGGTAACGGAAAAACAATCAAGTATCCTGCTTCTTGAAAGACTTAGAATTTAATTATTAATTGCAATGCAATAAGCAATGCAATTAATAGTTAAATAAGTCAGGTTCTCACCGTAATTATCTGTTTTGTGCAGTATATAAAAAAGTCTGTTACTTTGGGGGTTCAGGCAGTTATTCTTCGAACCGCTTCGCAAAGTTATTATCTCTGCCTTGGACAGCATCTATTTATCCTCTATTTTGCCGTTATGCATGGATAGCCAAGGAGCAACGGATGCTTAATTTATTGATATTGATTTTGTTTATTGTTTTCAGTACACCGGTAGTTGCAACTGAGACATTGAATACAGAGAAAGATTGTCCTGCATGGTCGCAGGACAAATTGCAACGTGAAACAAAAAGCCTGATGCAACAGATGGCTCGATGGGATCAGCTTTATCGTCAAAAAGGGATCAGCGAGATCGATGATGAAGTTTATGATCAATTAATGGCGGATCTAATTCATTGGCAACTTTGTCTGAAACAAGAGCCTCATTCAGATTTTCCGGCAACAGTTTTTCCCGATAATAAGCTGGTTCATCCAGTTGCTCATACCGGATTAAGTAAACTGAAAGACGAACGGGAAATTAACCGATGGCTGCACGGCAGATTACCTGTCTGGTTACAGCCAAAGATTGATGGTGTGGCGGTAACATTGGTTTACCAGCAAGGGAAATTAGTTTCATTAATCAGCCGGGGTAATGGCTCTGAAGGCGTAGATTGGACGGCGAAAAGCCCATATATCTCCGAGATTCCCCAAGAGATAGAAAATGCACCGCCTTATATGGTATTGCAAGGGGAGCTTTTTCTGCATAAAAACGGGCATATACAGCAATCCTCTGGCAGTGATGGTGCACGTAATCGTGTTGCGGGGTTGATGATGCGTAAGGAGCATTCGCCAGAATTAAAGCAAGTCGGTGTGTTTATCTGGAGCTGGCCTGATGGTCCTGTTGATATGGACGGTAAATTGCAGAAATTAGCGAATATGGGGTTTCCATTAGCGCTTCGCTACAGCCATAAAATAGAGAGGCCAGAACAGGTACAGAAACTGCGGATGCATTATTTTGAACAACCTATGCCTTTTGCTACAGACGGTATCGTGCTGAAACAGGAAATTGAACCTAAAGGAAATCAGTGGCGGTCTGGATCTAACAGTTGGGCTGTGGCATGGAAACACCCTTTACGCCATCAGGTCACACAAGTCAGGGAAGTGAGTTTTACTATTGGTAGAACGGGCAAAATCTCAGTTGTGCTTGGTCTGGATAAGGTAAAGCTGGATGACCGACAAGTCAGCCGAGTCAATATTGGTTCAGTCCGTCGCTGGCAACAGTTGGATGTGTTACCGGGGGATCGGGTGACTCTTACGCTGGCGGGTCATGGTATCCCGAAATTAGCTCAGGTGGTGTGGCGGATTAAAGAGCGCCAGGATATTCAGCCACCCGATAAGCAGCGTTATCATGCGTTGAGTTGCCTGACGTTAACGGCAGGTTGCGAACAACAGTTTAATGCCCGGCTGAAATGGCTTGGTGAACATTTGCATATGACAGGTGTCAGTAGCGGTAGTTGGGCAATGCTGACCGAACAGAAATTAGTCACTGATTTAACCAGTTGGTTAACGCTCTCAGTGCAAGATATTGCCGCTTTACCGGGAATCGGAGATAAACGAGCACAGGCTATTTATTCACAATTCAGTAAGGCAAAAAATCAACCTTTTTCCTATTGGATGAAAGGCATTGGAGTGCCTTATATGGATAAGTTGTCTAACGATGTTGATCACTGGCAGCAACTGGAGCAGAAATTAGCTGAAGCGCAGTTAAAGCAACAGCTGACTTCCGGGCAATTGAAAAAGTTATCTGAATTTGTCAATGATACGCGGATTAAAGCCATCGCGGAAAAACTGTCGGTATCAGGAATAAAGGGCTTTGGCCGGGAAAACGGGGCTGGTCCGAACCCCGTTAGTATGAATCAGTGATCAGAGTGTTCATAATTAAAAACAGGTAATCCAAGGCGGTAGCGAATAGCAACCAATCTTGCTGTCAGGCCGGCGATTAGAGTAATCAGAACAATGCTGTTTTGCGGTAGTGGCGTGTGCTGTAAGCCGATGTATAACCAAGCGGCGGCAAAAGAGACACCAGCATAAATCTCTTTCTGGAAAACCAACGGAATGGTGTTACATAGCATATCGCGTAACACGCCACCGAAAACACCGGTGATAACCGCAGCAATGGAGGCGATTATTGGGCTATAGTTCATATCCAGCGCAATCTGCGCGCCGATAATGGAGAAGACAATCAAGCCAATGGCATCAAGAATAAGAAACAGACGGCGTAAATGCTTCATCATGGGAGCGACCCAAGTGGTGATTACGGCGGCGCAGGCGACGGTGACAATATATTCAGGGTGCTTAACCCAACCGAGAGGATAGTGCCCAAGAAGTATGTCCCGAACGGAGCCACCACCAATGGCAGTTACCGAAGCAATAATAATCACGCCGAACATATCCATTTTACGGCGGCCTGCGGCTAAAGCTCCGGTCATCGCTTCAGCGGTAATACCAATGATATAAAGAACACTCAGTAACATAGATTATTCGATATGCACAGCGTAAAAAGATAAGGGTAATGTCGAAATGGTAAAGTCTCGACTGAAATTTTTTAGTTCCATCTATTTCAGATTAGTATTTTTTATTCGAAAAAACCTGATGTAAGGATAATGCAATGGACTTTCAGGAACGGCAAATCACGTTTGACAATCGCAGCCATCAGCTTACTAATATTAATGTCTGGACACCAGACAGCCAGTGGTTAGCGTATGATGTTCGTCCCCATGGTGCTTCTTTTACCGGTTTAACGATAGAAAAAATTCATGTACACAGTGGTAAATCAGACATTATCTATCAGGCCGAAGAGGGCGCTCATGTTGGCGTGGTGACAGTCAGCCCAACCGAACCTGTCCGGTATGCGTTTATTCATGGGCCTGAATTCCCAGATGAGCAATGGCATTATGATTTTCATCATCGGCGGGGCGTGATTGTCAGTGAGGATGCGCCGGGAAAAGCGGTTACGCTGGATGCAATGGATATTACTGCCCCTTATACTCCGGGAGCGTTGCGCGGGGGCAGTCACGTTCATGTATTCAGCCCGGATGGCAGCCGTTTGAGTTTTACTTATAACGACCATGTTATGCATGAGCTTGATCCAGCGCTGGATTTACGTAATATCGCTGTTGCTGTGCCTCTCAAATCAGTTGAACCGCCTAAACAACATCCTCGTGAATATGATGGTAACTATTTCTCCGTTGTTGTCAGTAGTACAGAGTCTCAGCCGGAGCCAGGTAGTGATGAGATTAACCGTGCCTATGAAGAGTGTTGGGTAGGTCAAGCAGGGTATTGTAAAGAGGATGGAAATTGGCAGCGTTGGGCGTTGGCATTTATTGGCGATACCATTTCTGCAACAGGGGAAAAGGTACCGGAAATCTATATCGTTGATTTACCCGAACAGGACACTGATTATGCAATTGCAGGGGAAAAACCGCTGGAAGGTACGGAAACGACATTACCGGCACCGCCTGCTAATGTTATGCAACGTCGTCTGACATTTACCAATCATAAACGTTGGCCGGGAGTAGTGAATAATCCACGTCACTGGTTGCGGGCTTCACCGGATGGCGAACAGATTGGTTTTTTGATGAAAGATGACAATAGCATTGTCCAACTGTGGACAATATCGCCAAATGGTGGAAAGCCACGTCAGATAACGAAGGGTAGTTATGGTATTCAATCTGCTTTCAGTTGGGATCGAAGCGGTCAGTATGTTGTTTTTATTTGTGATAACAGTGTGATGCTGTGTGATGTGCAAAATAGTCAAATGCAACGTTTGACAAAGCGTACCGAGAAAGCACCTGCTGCGGAGGCAGTTGTGATTTCACCTGATAGCCGTCATGTTGCCTTTATGCGTGAAGTTGATGGCTATACGCAAATTTTCCTGGTAGAAACCGGACTCAAATAAATATATACCCAATAGATTTCAAGTTGCAGCGCGGCGGCAAGTGAACGAATCCCCAGGAGCATAGATAACTATGTGACTGGGGTGAGTGAAAGCAGCCAACAAAGCAGCAACTTGAAGGATGAAGGGTATATACCTAATAGATTTCGAGTTGCAGCGCGGCGGCAAGTGAACGCAGCCAACAAAGCAGCAACTTGAAAGATGAAGGGTATATTTGTTACCAGTTGGCTATCCACTGGTGGCAATTAATCAACCAGAACGAATGATTAATTGGTTTTAGGCTGATTTTGTGCTTTTTCTATTTTTTCAATTCGTTCTTTTGGTGAATTTGCTGACTGATCCTCATCAGATTTTATATAGTCATAAGGTAATAAAAAGGTATCTAACAGTGCAGAAAAAGGGAGATCAATCGCTAGCAATGGTCTCACTACCCAGCCAGTATTATCATCTTTCAGCATTTCGATATTTGCCTTGGTGCCGGGATAATAACCGCGGCTAGGTCCTGAATGCGTCATGATGCTGGTACATCCGCTGATTAACAGCCATCCTAATGTGACGCAAAGTAGAATTAATTTATTACTCTTCATCGGTTCTATTGATCTCGTATGGTCAAATAGCCAGAACATTCCACTTTAACTAAGTTACTCTGTTACCTGTTGGGTGACTAATATTTACTAGGAGAGCTTAGCTAAGGGATTCTATACCCTTCATCCTTCAAGTTGCTGCTTTGTTGGCTGCTTTCATTCACCCCAGTCACATAGTTATCTATGCTCCTGGGGATTCGTTCACTTGCCGCCGCGCTGCAACTTGAAATCTATTGGGTATATATCAGTCACTATAATCACGTTATGCAACATTGAACATAGCATTAATACCTGAGAATAGTGAATTTTTTATGTCACACGATTTTTTCGTTCTTCTGATGAATAAAAAACCAATTCAAACCATCATTTAAGGATCAGGTGATTTGGTCTGAGCTAATACACTTAATTGTTGCCATTTTTTACCCGATGATTGGCGGGTTGTATGTGAAATTTGTTGGAACAGATCGGCAGCCTTGCATTAGCCTTCAGTAAACGCACAAAAACCGGCCTATTCAAGCCATTGGATTTATAATTTTCTGATTAAATAGGTACTGCTTAAGAAGAGTGGATAAATAAGGAATGTTATTCTCTTCTTCTTAATGCATAAAACATCCTACAAACTCTGATAATAATCATGTAAAAGTCCTCGTTGTCATTTAGCTCCTGCATTTCCCAGCAGGAGCTTTTTATTGTTAATTTCAGGCTGCTTGTTGATGTGCCAGTTCAATTTCTTCCGCCAGAATTGCAATGCCTTTTTCGATACTTGTTGGGTCAGGAACGTAGTTCATACGCATACATTCGTGAGCATGCGGCCAGTTTTGCTCCAATCCGGGGAAGAAATAGTGACCTGGAACCATTAGCACACCGCGTTTTTTCAGTCTTTGATAAAGCATTTCTGTTGTTATGGGCAGGTTTTTAAACCACAGCCACAGAAAAATAGCGCCTTCTGGTTTATGAATCAGGCAGAGTTCTGTTGGTAAGTAACGACGGATAATATGAATAACGTCTTGAACGCGTTGCTGATAGAACGGGCGGATAACTTCCTGTGACAAACGAAGCAGGTCATTGCGACGGATCATTTCCAATGCGATTGCTGGGCCTACCCCGCCAGGTGCAAGGCTGATGATGCCATTCATGTTACTGACAGCATTGATGATTTTATCGTTAGCAATAATGATTCCGCAGCGTGAACCCGGTAGACCTAATTTGGATAAGCTCATGCACAGAATAATATTGGGATTCCACAATGGCGTGGCCTCGCTGAAAATAATACTTGGGAAGGGGACGCCATAGGCATTATCAATCAGCAGTGGGATTTGATGTTGTTGGGCCAAGCGATCTAACCGTTGTAGTTCTTCATCGGTGATGACGTTACCGGTTGGGTTGGTTGGACGGGAAACACAAATCAAACCAATATCTTCGGTAATTTTCAGATGATCAAAATCAACGTGATATTTGAATTGACCTTCTGGTAATAATTCAATATTGGGTTTATTGGCAACAAATAAATCGTCATTTAGTCCTGAGTCGGAATAACCAATATATTCTGGTGCCAGTGGGAACAGCACTTTACGAATAGAGCCATCTTCACTACGCCCAGCAAGCAAGTTAAACAGATAGAAAAATGCACTTTGGCTGCCATTGGTCAGGGCAATGTTTTGTGTGCCAATTTCCCAACCAAACTTTTCGCGTAACATTTTTGCCAGCGCTTGAATGAGCGTATCTTTACCTTGAGGACCATCATAGTTACATAGCGTGTCAGCCAGTTGACCGTTTGCGGCCATTTCAGTGAGTAATTGCTGAAAATAGTCATCCATTTCTGGGATATGTGCCGGGTTGCCGCCGCCTAGCATAATCGCACCGGGAGTCCTCAACCCTTGATTAAGATCATTCATCAGGCGGGTTATGCCTGCATCTTGTGTGAATTTGTTACCAAATTGAGAAAAAATCATAGCCACGTTCGTTATCAGTATGTGTTTGGGTTAGGAGATATAACACCATACTCCGCGTACAATCGGCGTGCAATCGGGAAAATTATGACTATTGGTTATTTAATATTTAATTTGGCATTTCAAATAAGTGTTAAATGGTTTAGTTAACATCCAGCTTTATTATTCAATTGAATTTTAGCAAAAACTGCCGCAAATTCTGGCCCTATAAAACAGTTAAATAATCGATCATAAAAAATTCGGCAATGAATGATTTAACAGAATGTGAATCGGGTTATTGGCAGTGTTATTTGGCATTTATATTTATACCCTTCATCTTTCAAGTTGCTGCTTTGTTGGCTGCTTTCACTCACCCCAGTCACATAGTTATCTATGCTCCTGGGGATTCGTTCACTTGCCGCCGCGCTGCAACTCGAAATCCATTGGGTATATTATGCAAAATTACAATACCTTAAATACGTCAGATTAAACTTGTTTTATACCTGTTATCTTTCAAGTTGCCTCTTTGTTGGCTGCACTCACTCACCCCGGTCACATAGTTATCTATGCTCCCGGGGATTCGCTCCTTTGCCGTCGCGATGCATCTTGAAATCTATTTGGTATACACTGTTTTAAACTCGAAAACCCGATGTTGAATAGCAAAATGTCACGAAAAAATAGTCAATGCCCGTGTTGGTTTTCAACATAAACTTGCTCGAAAATTTATTGCTGAAAATCAAGTGGTGTTAGTTGAGATGTTAAAATCAGCCAACCGGTTAAAAAAATGCAGAGACAGCGGTGAGCAGCTATAGTGCAATCGTCATTAACTGAATTCATTTTCGACATAGACAGCTTGTTATATGGTCATTGACTAAACCAGTAGCCTGCATAAATGCATAACAAGTAGTACTGCCGGTAAATTTAAAACCTCTCTTTTTCAGCGCTTGTGATAATGCATCTGAAATCTCTGTTTTTACCGGTACCGCTGTGATGGTTTTCCACTGATTAATAATGGGTTTGTTATCGACAAAATGCCAGATAAAAGCACTGAATTCTTCTCCTTGTTGCTGCATTTTAAGGTATGCTAGCGCGTTGTTAATAATCGCGTTAATTTTGGCACGATTACGGACAATAGTGCGATCCTGCATTAACCGTTCTACATCATTTTCATTCATGACGGCGATTTTTACCGGGTCAAATTGGTGAAAACATTTACGGTAGCCTTCACGTTTTTTCAGGATAGTCAGCCAAGATAACCCAGATTGCTGCCCTTCCAGGCAGATCATTTCAAACAGCTTTTGACTGTTTTTTTGGGGTTTTCCCCACTCATTGTCATGGTAAGCCAGATACTCAGGATCAGAGGTGACCCAATGACAGCGTGTCAATTCCATCGTTGTGATTTCCTGTGCTGTTGGTTGAGAATCGATCACACTTTAACTGTATATACATACAAGTAAAGTAGCCAGATGAGGATTTTTTTATTTTAGGGCCGAATTGAACGTTAATTCAGGGCTGTATATCTTAAGGTCAAAGGGTATACTGACCCACTTCCTTTCAAATTCATATGTATCGCGTGCGAATCCAACATGCAAAAGTTTGATACCAAAACCTTTCAGGGGCTGATCCTGACATTACAGGATTATTGGGCACGCCAGGGCTGCACCATTGTCCAACCATTGGACATGGAAGTTGGCGCTGGTACTTCTCATCCAATAACTTGCCTGCGTGCACTTGGCCCAGAGCCAATTGCTGCGGCTTATGTGCAACCTTCCCGCCGTCCGACGGATGGTCGTTACGGTGAAAACCCGAATCGTTTACAACATTACTATCAGTTTCAGGTCATTATTAAGCCCTCACCAGACAATATTCAGGAATTATATCTGGGCTCTCTGAAAGAGCTGGGATTGGACCCAACGGTTCATGATATCCGTTTTGTTGAGGATAACTGGGAAAACCCAACGTTGGGCGCCTGGGGATTGGGTTGGGAAGTGTGGCTCAATGGGATGGAAGTGACTCAGTTCACTTACTTCCAACAGGTCGGCGGCCTTGAGTGTAAACCCGTCACCGGTGAGATCACTTATGGCCTTGAGCGTCTGGCAATGTATATCCAAGGCGTAGACAGTGTTTATGATCTGGTTTGGTGCGATGGCCTGCTGGGTAAGACCACTTATGGCGATATTTATCATCAAAATGAAGTGGAACAATCCACCTATAACTTTGAACATGCCGATGTGGATTTCCTGTTTACCTGCTTTGAACAATATGAAAAAGAAGCTCAGGATTTGCTGGCGTTAGAAACACCGCTGCCTCTGCCTGCTTATGAACGTATTCTCAAAGCGGGTCATACATTCAACTTACTGGATGCCCGTAAAGCTATCTCAGTAACTGAACGTCAGCGTTATATCTTGCGTATCCGTACCCTAACCAAAGCTGTTGCAGAAGCGTATTATGCCTCCCGTGAGGCGTTGGGTTTCCCTATGTGTAAAAAGAATCAGAACTAAGAGGCTGTCATGACTCAACAGACTTTCCTGGTGGAAATCGGCACAGAAGAGTTGCCGCCGAAGGCTCTTCGTTCACTGGCTGAAGCATTTGCCGCCAATTTTGCAGCGGAGTTGGATAATGCGAATTTGGCGCATGGTGAGGTGAGCTGGTTTGCAACTCCACGCCGTCTGGCACTGAAAGTTGCTAATCTGGATGAAGCTCAGGCCGACCGTGAAGTAGAGAAACGCGGTCCGGCGATTGCTCAAGCATTTGATGCTGAGGGTAAACCAACAAAAGCGGCTGAAGGTTGGGCTCGCGGTTGTGGTATCACGGCTGCTCAGGCTGAACGTTTAGTGACAGATAAAGGCGAATGGTTATTGTATCGCGCGCTGGTTAAGGGCCTCAGCGTAAAAGAGCTATTGGCGGGTATGGTCAACAATGCGCTGAGTAAGTTGCCAATTCCCAAATTGATGCGTTGGAGTGATAAAGAGACTCAGTTTGTTCGTCCGGTTCATACCGTTACCATGTTATTCGGTAATGAACTGATTGAGGGAGACATTCTGGGCATTAAATCCACTCGTGTCATTCGTGGTCACCGTTTTATGGGTGAATCTGAGTTTACGATTGATAATACGGAACAGTACCCAGAAATTTTGCAGCAGCGCGGTAAAGTGATGGCGGATTATGTCACTCGTAAAGCGCTGATTAAGCAGGATGTAGAACAAGCGGCAGTTAAATTGGGTGGGATTGCTGATATTAGTGACAGCTTGTTGGAAGAGGTCACTTCGTTGGTTGAATGGCCGGTTGTGCTGACGGCGAAATTTGAAGAAAAATTCCTTGAAGTGCCAGCGGAAGCATTGGTTTACACCATGAAAGGTGACCAGAAATACTTCCCAGTTTACGACCATGCTGGCAAGTTGATGGCGAACTTTATTTTTGTCGCCAACATTGAATCTTCTGATCCACAGCAAATTATTTCTGGCAACGAAAAAGTAGTTCGTCCACGTTTGGCTGATGCGGAATTTTTCTTTAAGACGGATCGTAAACAGCGTCTGGAAGATAATCTGCCTCGGTTAGAAACAGTTCTGTTCCAGAAACAGCTTGGTACTTTGCGTGATAAAACGGATCGTATTCAGGCGCTGGCTGGCTGGATTGCAGAGAAAATCGGTGCTGATGTGAATCATGCTACCCGTGCTGGTCTGTTGTCTAAATGTGACCTGATGACCAACATGGTATTTGAGTTCACCGATACGCAGGGTGTGATGGGAATGCATTACGCCCGTCATGACGGTGAAGCGGAAGAGGTTGCTCTGGCACTGAATGAGCAGTATCAACCGCGTTTTGCTGGTGATGAATTGCCGTCCACCGGCATTTCTTGTGCGTTAGCCATTGCGGACAAAATGGATACTCTGGCGGGTATTTTTGGCATTGGTCAGCATCCAAAAGGCGATAAAGATCCATTTGCGTTGCGTCGTGCTGCGCTGGGTGCTCTGCGTATTATCGTTGAGAAAAAATTGCCGCTGGATTTGCAGACACTGACGGAAGAAGCGGTTCGTTTGTATGGTGACAAGCTAACGAATGCCAAGGTCATCGATGACGTGGTGGAATTTATGCTTGGCCGTTTCCGTGCCTGGTATCAGGAACAAGGTTACAGCATTGATACCATTCAGGCTGTGTTGGCCCGTCGTCCAACCCAACCCGCTGATTTTGATGCCCGCGTTAAGGCGGTGACTCATTTCCGTACATTGGATGAAGCGACAGCGCTGGCCGCTGCGAATAAGCGCGTTTCTAACATTCTGGCGAAGTCTGAAGAGACATTGAATGAGAAAGTCAGTGCTTCTGTGCTGAAAGCGCCTGAAGAGGTGAAACTGGCAACGCATCTGGTGGTTTTACAAGATAAGTTGGCGCCTTTGTTTGCTGAGGGGTGTTATCAGGAAGCGCTGGTTGAGTTGGCCTCCCTACGTGAAGTTGTCGATGCTTTCTTTGACAATGTGATGGTAATGGATGAAGACCAGCAGGTGCGAGTGAATCGCTTAACTTTGTTAAGTGAATTGCGTGAATTATTCCTGAAAGTTGCTGATATTTCATTACTGCAATAATGACCTGAAATAGCCAGTTCCGGCGGTCGTGACATGCAGTCGTCGGAACTTAAATATCCTTTTATATTAATTTCGTAGCTCAATTGAGCTACGCGGTGTTCATGCTGTTTTTATCAACAACTAACCCATGATTATCAAAAAGGTATTGACGGCCTATAATGAGCGCAGTAATATGCGCCTCGTTTTCGGCGAGTAGCGCAGCTTGGTAGCGCAACTGGTTTGGGACCAGTGGGTCGGAGGTTCGAATCCTCTCTCGCCGACCAAATTTATAGTTTGGGGATGTTGAGTAAGTCCGCAGACTTAAGAGAATTAGAAAAGCCTTACAGTGATTGCTGTAAGGCTTTTTGTCGTTATTGTCTTTTACATGGTTTTTTATCTCATTGTGACCACATTGACAATGTTAAGATGATCAATAATGGAATAACAAAGATTGATTTTCTTATAGGAAATTTCTGTTCGGAGAATAATCGATAATTATCTAATTCATAATTATCGAGATAAAATAACCTTATCTTTGGCTGAGTAATTAGGCTTGTATTTCGGCTGGCTCAGGAAAATATCCACCATTTTCCAGTGTTGACCGAATCATATTCTTTATTTCATCCTCTCCTAATTTTTTTCCCCTTCATTCTCATAGCCTAATAATTAGCCTATGACTATTTTGATACTGGCACCACACGCCGCAGCGTACCGTTCAAGTGTTGAAATACTGGCTTTGCTGGCGTTTTTTTCTAATTTGCTTACGGCTGGCTGAGTGATACCCATACGTTCAGCAACTTGAGTGCTGTTTATGCCAGCTCGACGGCGCATATCAGCCAAAAGCTTCTGTAGTTCTTCCTTAGCAAAAGCAAAAAAGGTACGTGTAATATCCTTTTTGCCAGCTCTTAACTCGAAAAGGCCATCCTGAATAATATCAGTGTGCGGATAACGCAACTGATTACCTTGTGACTCAAGCTTATCCAGTGCAGCGAACGCTTTACCTTGCATAGCACTATCAAGGTCTAATATTTCTTGTTGTGCTTCAGGGTGAAAGATCAGTTCAAACACAAAATAGCCCTTTTCCTATGTCCTATAAGGTATAGCATAACCTAAAGATGATATGAGTAAGCCCGGTCAGATCCTGAAAGATCCCGTTCAGTCTTAAAAAGGATCAAGCGAAACAGAGCATATTAGTAACACGCTTTTTGTTTCGCGTTCGTCTACGTTCCATTTAGAGATTATGGTTTTTAGCTGGCGTTGCTGGCTTCATCGAGCGATACGTTGAAAAACTGCTGTTTAGCCTTGAAGTAGCCAGTTGCAGAATGAAATGGATGCGGGTTTGGGTATTACGGAACTGTTCTATACCCTTCATCCTTCAAGTTGCTGCTTTGTTGGCTGCTTTCACTCACCCCAGTCACATAGTTATCTATGCTCCTGGGGATTCGTTCACTTGCCGTCGCGCTGCAACTTGAAATCTATTGGGTATATGTTTGCTGGTAATATCATTAATAAAATGGGTGCCGCCAGAAGTTATAAAATTAAATAAACCACTAACAGGTTTTTATATTGATTTGTATGATTAGTATTACACTTATTTAATTCACTTTTCAGGTGCCAATTTTATTTGGCACACAATATTTTGTACCAGTTTTAACCTTTTTCACTGAAATAATCGTTTACTAATTAAGCACTCAACCACAAATTTTGCGTATCGCTTAATAGTTACTCATGCTGTAACTATTGCCTTATTATGGTCTATTTGGCTACAAAACGTGCATTGCGTCATGTTTTTGTGCTAATTATGTTAATAATAGGTTTCCTTTGTGTTTTCCTGTTGCTGATGACATCTGTTGAGATCTTATTGACGCAAGAGACAACAGTTGTTTAATTGATAAACCGAAAATAATAACAAAACCCAACAGCACGGTGCCTGAAACACAATGCAGGTTCTGGCTGTACACAACAACATCACAAATGGAGTGCAAGAGAATGACAACTTCCTCTAAAAAGACTGGGTTATTAAAGCTAGGGATCAGCTTAATTGCATTGGCAGTCACTGCCAGCGTTCAGGCAAAAACATTGGTTTACTGCTCTGAAGGTTCACCAGAAGGATTTAACCCACAACTGTTCACCGCGGGCACAACTTATGATGCCAGTTCCAGACCGTTGTATAACCGTTTGGTTGATTTCGAAACAGGAAAAACTGAAATTATCCCGAGTTTGGCTGAAAAATGGGATATTAGTGATGACGGTAAAGTTTACATTTTTCATCTGCGTAAAGGCGTTAAGTGGCACGGTAATAAAGAGTTCAAACCAAGCCGAGAATTCAATGCGGATGATGTGATTTATACTTTCATGCGGCAAAAAGATGCAAACCATCCATATCACAAGGTGTCAGGCGGCAGCTATGAGTATTTTATTGGCATGGGTATGGGTGAGATGATCAATAAGGTTGAAAAAGTAGACGATTATACGGTCAGGATTGAACTGAGCCGCCCGGAAGCGCCATTTCTGGCTGACTTAGGGATGGATTTTGCCTCTATTCTGTCAGCAGAATATGCCGATAAGATGATGAAAGCCGGTACACCGGAGAAAGTCGATTTGAATCCAATTGGTACAGGTCCGTTCCAGTTGGTGCAATATCAGAAAGATTCTCGCATTCTGTATAAAGCCTTCAAAGAATACTGGGGAGATAAAGCCAAAGTTGACCGGCTAGTTTTCTCTATTACTCCTGATGCATCCGTTCGTTATGCAAAATTACAGAAAAATGAATGTCAGATCATGCCATATCCAAATCCAGCGGATATTGCTCGTATGAAGCAGGATAAAGATATTGTCTTGATGGAACAGCCAGGTCTGAATGTTGGTTATGTTTCTTTCAACGTCACCAAAAAGCCGCTGGATAACGTCAAAGTTCGTCAGGCGCTGGCAATGGCGGTTAATAAAGACGCTATCATTGATGCGGTTTACCAAGGCGCTGGTCAGAAAGCCAAAAATCTGATTCCACCAACGATGTGGAGTTATGACAATGCGCTGAAAGATTACCAATACGATCCGGAAAAAGCGAAGCAGTTACTGAAGGAAGCAGGGATGAGCGATGGTTTTGCTATCGACCTGTGGGCAATGCCAGTACAACGCCCGTATAACCCGAATGCTCGCCGTATGGCTGAAATGGTTCAAGCTGACTGGGCGAAAATTGGTGTTAAGGCCAAAATTGTCAGTTATGAATGGGGTGAATACTTAAAACGGGCTAAAGATGGCGAACATCAGATTGTGATGATGGGTTGGACGGGGGACAATGGTGACCCAGATAACTTCTTCGCAACTTTGTTTAGTTGCGCAGCCAAAGAACGAGGTTCCAACTACTCTAAATGGTGTTACAAGCCGTTTGAAGATGCCATTCAGCCAGCCCGGATCGCTTCTGAGCATGCTAAACGTGTTGAACTTTATAAGCAGGCTCAGGCTGTGATGCACGAACAGGTTCCGGCGCTGATTATCGCTCACTCCACGGTTTATGAACCGGTACGTAAAGAGGTGAAAGGTTATGTCGTTGATCCTCTGGGCAGGCATATTTTCAGCAACGTATCTCTTGAATAATCTGGTTTTTACTCGGTTGTAATAGGCCATCTTCCTGATTTTTTAACGGAGATGGTGACTTCTCCCTGGCTATCAGTCATCGCTGGGGAAAGGCTGACAAACCAGTAGAGGCAAGCAGTTCATTGAGTAGTGAGCGAAAGGGGGAAAGTCCTCCCCCTTATCAAGCCAAGCGGCCTGAGAGCTGTAACCGGCATTTAAAAAAAGAGAGTTTGGGATATGTTGCAGTTCATACTCCGACGTCTGGGGTTGGTGATCCCAACGTTTATCGGCATTACTTTGCTGACTTTTGCTTTTGTCCATATGATCCCGGGAGACCCGGTGACAATTATGGCTGGGGAACGTGGAATATCTGCTGAGCGCCATGCTCAGCTAATGGCTGAAATGGGGCTGGATAAGCCACTCTGGCAGCAATACTTTCATTATGTAAATGGTGTATTACACGGAGATCTTGGTATCTCCCTGAAAAGTCGCATCTCTGTGTGGGAAGAATTTGTTCCCCGTTTCAAAGCAACCCTCGAACTGGGGGTATGCGCCATGTTGTTCGCTATTGCGGTGGGTATTCCGGTTGGAGTACTGGCCGCAGTCAAGCGTGGATCGGTTTTTGATCATACTGCGATAGGGCTTTCCCTAACCGGATATTCCATGCCGATCTTCTGGTGGGGGATCATGTTGATCATGTTGGTCTCTGTCCAATTGGATCTGACTCCGGTATCCGGGCGGATAAGCGACAGCGTTTTCCTTGATGATAGCAATCCGCTGACGGGTTTTATGTTGATTGATACCCTTATCTGGGGAGAAGAAGGCGATTTCAAAGATGCCATAATGCATATGATTTTGCCGGCTATTGTTTTAGGAACGATTCCGTTGGCGGTTATTGTCCGTATGACCCGCTCTTCTATGTTAGAAGTGTTGGGTGAGGATTATATCCGTACTGCGCGTGCTAAAGGTTTGAGCCGTATCCGGGTGATTGTGGTTCATGCTCTGCGCAATGCATTGCTGCCAGTGGTGACTGTCATCGGTTTGCAGGTGGGTATTATGCTGGCAGGGGCAATCCTGACAGAAACCATCTTCTCCTGGCCGGGGCTGGGGCGCTGGTTGATCGATGCCCTTCAACGCCGAGATTATCCGGTGGTGCAGGGAGGTGTATTGCTGGTGGCGATCATGATCATCCTGGTAAATCTGGTAGTTGACGTGCTGTATGGCATTGTTAACCCGCGTATCCGTCATAAGAAATAGGGGGGCACATTATGTCTCAAGTGACTGAGCCTGTAGCAAATAATGCGCCTAAGATTATGACGCCGGTACAGGAGTTTTGGTATTACTTCAAGCGCAATAAAGGGGCGGTTGTTGGCCTGGTTTATATTGTACTGATGTTACTCATTGCGCTATTGGCTGGGGTACTTGCTCCACATAGTGCGGCTGAGCAGTTCCGTGATTCCTTGCTGACGCCACCGGTGTGGCAGGAAGGGGGAAGCTGGCAGTTTATTCTGGGGACTGACGATGTTGGGCGTGATTTACTTTCACGCCTGATGTATGGCGCCCGGCTTTCATTGCTGGTGGGCTGTCTGGTAGTGGTGTTATCCCTGCTTATGGGAGTTATGCTGGGCGTGCTGGCAGGTTATTTCGGTGGTGTGGTGGATATTATCATCATGCGCATCGTTGATATTATGCTGGCATTGCCAAGCTTATTGTTGGCTCTGGTGTTAGTAGCAATATTTGGCCCATCAATTGTCAATGCTTCGCTGGCGCTAACTTTTGTCGCTTTGCCACATTACATCCGTTTAACGCGCGCTGCGGTGCTGGTGGAAGTGAATCGCGATTATGTCACAGCTTCACAAGTGGCGGGTGCTGGTTCCATGCGCCAGATGTTTGTCAATATCTTACCTAACTGTCTGGCACCGTTGATTGTGCAGGCTTCTCTAGGTTTTTCTAATGCCATTCTCGATATGGCTGCGTTAGGTTTTCTGGGAATGGGGGCACAGCCACCCACGCCAGAATGGGGAACGATGCTGTCTGATGTATTGCAGTTTGCACAAAGTGCCTGGTGGGTGGTGACATTCCCGGGATTGGCAATTCTGCTGACAGTGTTGGCATTTAACCTGATGGGTGACGGTTTGCGTGATGCACTTGATCCTAAACTCAAGCAGTAGCGAGGTAGCGAAATGGCACTGTTAAATGTAGAAAAATTATCGGTTCACTTCGGTGAAGAAGAGGCACCATTCCGCGCCGTTGACCGCATCAGCTACCGTGTTGAACAGGGTCAGGTTGTCGGGATTGTTGGAGAATCCGGCTCTGGTAAATCAGTGAGTTCATTGGCGGTGATGGGATTGATTGATTATCCGGGCAGGGTGATGGCTGACAAACTGGAATTTAATCAGCGTGATTTGACCAAAATCTCCGAGAAAGAGCGCCGCCAATTGGTCGGTGCGGAAGTGGCGATGATCTTCCAGGACCCGATGACCAGTCTAAACCCCTGCTATACCGTTGGATATCAGATTATGGAAGCGCTGAAAGTGCATCAGGGCGGTAACCGTCGCACCCGCCGTCAGCGGGCGATTGATTTGCTGACATTGGTTGGTATTCCCGATCCTGCCTCGCGTTTGGATGTTTATCCGCATCAGTTATCTGGTGGTATGAGTCAACGGGTTATGATCGCAATGGCAATTGCTTGCCGACCAAAATTGCTGATCGCTGATGAACCGACAACAGCTTTGGATGTCACCATTCAAGCACAGGTTATTGAACTGTTGTTGGAGTTGCAACAACGGGAAAATATGGCGCTGGTATTAATCACTCATGATTTGGCATTAGTTGCGGAAGCGGCTCATCATATTATCGTGATGTATGCCGGGCAGGTTGTGGAATCTGGCAAAGCATCAGAAATCTTTCGGGCGCCACGCCATCCGTATACTCAGGCGTTGCTCAGAGCATTACCTGAATTTGCTGCGGATAAATCCCGTCTTGCCTCTTTACCGGGTGTTGTGCCGGGGAAATATGACCGACCTATCGGTTGCTTGCTGAATCCTCGTTGTCCATATGCTGATGACTATTGTCATCAAGTGGAGCCGGAATTAAGAACGGTAGGGGAACGTCAGGTGAAATGTCATATGCCGTTGGACGATGCGGGGAGGCCGACAATATGAGTGAACAGACTTATCAGGAACGGGAAACATCGACAGTACCGTTATTAAAAGCGGCGGAACTGAAAAAATATTACCCGATCAAAGGGGGACTTTTTTCACCTGCCCGTATTGTAAAAGCACTGGATGGTGTCTCTTTCGAACTGGAGAAAGGAAAAACGCTGGCGGTTGTTGGTGAATCTGGTTGTGGTAAATCCACGTTAGGGCGGCTGCTGACGATGATTGAAAAGCCGACCGAGGGTGAGCTTTATTATCAGGGACAGGATTTACTGGTACCCAATAAGGAAGCTGAAAAGTTACGTCGTCAGAAGATCCAGATTGTGTTCCAAAATCCTTATGGTTCACTTAATCCACGTAAGAAAGTGGGGCAAATCCTGGAGGAGCCACTGCTAATCAATACCAAACTGAGTGCACATGAGCGTAAAGAGAAGGTGTTGCAGATGATGGAGAAAGTGGGGCTAAAAACCGAACATTACGGACGTTATCCGCACATGTTCTCTGGTGGCCAGCGTCAGCGAATTGCGATTGCTCGTGGGTTGATGTTGAACCCAGATGTAGTGATTGCAGATGAGCCAGTTTCTGCGCTGGATGTATCGGTGCGGGCACAGGTGTTAAATCTGATGATGGACTTACAGCAAGATTTGGGACTGTCTTATGTCTTTATTTCTCATGACTTATCTGTGGTCGAGCATATCGCTGATGAGGTAATGGTGATGTACCTTGGCCGTTGTGTGGAAAAAGGCAGTAAGGAGATGATCTTCAGTAACCCACGTCATCCCTATACGCAGGCGTTGTTATCAGCAACGCCGAGGTTGAACCCTGAATTACGCCGTGAACGGATAAAACTGACAGGTGAACTGCCAAGCCCCATGAATCCACCACCCGGTTGTGCATTTGCGGCCCGTTGTCGCCGGGCACTGAGCATGTGTACTCAGCTTCAGCCAAAACTGAATCAACATGGTGATCAACTGATTGCTTGTTTTGCGGTTGATCAGGATGAAAATGTTGCTATGGAATAATGGCTTAGTAAGTATTCAATAAGAAATTTTGGTGATAATGGGTTCGCCATTATCACCATGTAAATATTTTGGTGTATTTCTAATAGTTTAGATAGCTATAAAAGGTAATTATTTCTGAAAAATAACGACTTGGATAAGTGAAACAGGGATCGTTAGTAGTAAAATCAAGTATACTCAATTTCATTGATGGCATGTTATAACTGCAATATCCCATAGGCATTGGTTTAAGTGAAAATGAAATTGCGTGTCAAACGTTCGTTAACCATTAAACAGATGGCCGCAGTGACCGGCGTCACGCTGGTGACCATTGCTATTTTTATTGCTATTCAGTTATGCCATCTTATACAGCAACGTAAAGATGATTATATCAGCCAGCTTAATAATGCAGCAGTCCAGGTGCAGGTACCGTTAACAGAAGCACTACTCAGGTCCGATCTCAGTAAAGCAAAAGAGTTGCTGATAGGGCTACGTACTGCGGGTATTTTAGGGCGGGCAGATGTGGTGTTACCGGAGAATATCCGGGTGATACGATTGAATTTTGCCACCCATCGTCCGATTCCAGAACTGGCTAAACGTGTTTTTGGGATACCTGTCGAGGTGAGTATCCCTCTTTATGCGTATGGTTCAGTACCAGCAAACGCCAAGCCGTTGGGACATTTGATTTTGCAAGTGGATTCCAACCGGGTATATCGTTTTGCTATGAATACATTGGCTCTGATGTTGACAGCTTATTTATTGCTAGCACTTATTCTTACGGTATCAATAAGCTGGTGTATTAACCGGATTATTGTGCACCCATTGCGTGACATTGCACGGGATCTTAATAACGATCAACCACCGGAGCCAATGACTTGCCCTAAACACCATCAGGATGATGAGCTGGGCCTGCTGATCAGGGGATATAATCGTCAATTTGATAAGCATAAACTTCCGTCATCAAGAAACCATCCTGGGCGGTTTGAGGTCTAACCCTCAATTATAATCCTGACAGGGTCTCGCCTGTTAAAATTCAGGTTTTTGCTTTTTCTACCGATTGTTATTGGTTAAGGGGAACATATTCCGTTATCAATAGAAGGCTAAAACCAAGGATAGACATCGTATAGGGGTTCACATGCAGGGTACGAAAATTCGTTATTTTATTGGTGGGATAATGCTGGTCGTTGCAGGCCAGACGCAGGCAGAAGTCCTGCAACCTGACCCTGCCTGGAAACAGGGTAAGCTGGAGAACGGTTTTAACTGGCAAATTTTGCAAACGCCACAACGTCCTAACGACAGAATACAGTTGCGTCTGGTCGTGAAAACAGGTTCTCTAGCGGAGAAAACCCAACAAGCAGGTTATACCTGGTTGATTCCTAAAGTCGCTCTGTTCAGTAGTAAAAGCTTATCTTCTGTCAAATTGGAACAGCTATGGAACAGCGCTATTGATCCGAAATACCCGCTGCCTCCTGCTATTGTTTCATATGATTTCACCCTCTATAGCTTGAGCTTGCCACATAACCATCCTGAACTACTGAAAAACGCGTTAAGTTGGTTGGCTGATGCTGCGGGTAAAACGGCATTTACGCCAGAAACCTTGCAACATGCCATGAAAATGGCCAATACATCGGTAGCAACTTATCCACCGGATATACAGGACCCGGTGTGGCGTAGACGTCTGAAAGGTTCAACCTTGTTAGGGCATGATCCGGCTCAGAGTGCTGCTCACCCTGTTGACCTGGATAAACTTAAGCAGTTCTACCGGCAGTGGTATACCCCTGATATGATGACGCTGTATGTCGCGGGCCACGTGGATAGCCGTGCGCTACCAGAAAATATTAGCCAGTCGTTTTCATCATTGAAAGGTAAGCGCCATACTCCAGCAACTGTTGCAACATTGTCACCAATGAAACCGGAAACAATCGGGATCATTAGCGATAAAAAGAAAGAAGATACTTTATCCCTGATTTGGGATCTCAATTGGCAGCCGATTAATGATTCGCAAGTGCTTAGCCATTATTGGATCAGTGATATTACCCGAGAGGCACTTTATCGTTACCTGCAACTGGGGCTAGAGAAGAAAAATGATAAGGCGCTGAAATTGGGCTTGGATTGCAAAGTGCAGTATCAACGTGCGAGTTGTGCTCTGAATCTCAATACCACGGCAGGTAATCTAAAGCCAGCAATGGAATATCTGGCAGCTGAGTTGGTGACATTGCGTGATAAAGGATTGCCGAAAGGGCAGTTTGATGAGCTGTATGCGCAGAAACAGACACAGCTCAAGCAATTATTTGCCATGTACGGCCATACCAGCACGGATATTCTGATTAATCAGCGCCTCTTATCCCAACAAAGTAATGTTGTGGATATTGCCCCTGAACAGTATCAGCGCTTGAGGCAAGCTTTTTTGGCTTCCTTGACACCTGAAATGCTTAACCATGAACTAAAACATATCCTTTCACAAGAGGTTGCATTTGTTCTGATTCAGCCAAAAGGGGAGGCAGAGATGGATGTGAACCAGTTAAGAAATAGCTTTAATCAGATAATGTTACTTGCGCCGGATAAAGTTGATCCTCCGGCACAACCGCCGGTATCCAAGCCGGAAGAAAAGGCTTCTTGAAAGGTATAGAAGACTGCGTTCTTCGGCTGTAGATTTTCATTATCTGTCAGGCTGTATATTGTGTTGTATTATGAATATCAGCCATGGTGTCCGGGCTAACGCTCGTCCCTGTTCTTTCAGCGATGGGCGTGGTTTGCGATCCTTTGAACGGTGGTTTTTTCTGTCTTTATTTCGAAAGGTATTCTCGATTACGCAGAGTATCATCATGCGCGGCAAGCAGATACGACACAATATTGTGTTAGAGGAGGGCTTTACAGGATAAATATGGTTATAGCACGCTCTCCTGCTTATTTTAAGCAGGAGAACGGAGAGCTAAAAAAATCAAACTAATCCAACAAATACTGATATAAATAATGGTGCTAACAACGTTAGTACAAATCCACTTGCGATTGCATATTTAATATCCTCATTAGTGCAATTCTCTTTAATAAATGGTAGAGCTGAATCTAATGCTGCTGCACCAGATATCCCTATTGCACCTTGAGGGTAACTTCTTCCAAGAAAATAAAGAAAGAATATACTAAATATTTCTCTAAATAGATCAGTCATGAAAGACAAAGATCCATAATGAGGATTTGTCATTGATGTAACCATAGGACCAGATAATGAAAACCATCCATATCCACTAGATATTAACATAGACTCACTGATAGAGTAGTCAGTCAACATAGAAAATATCAGGGCACCGATAACAGTACCCGCGATAGTGAAAATAGGGATTTTTATGTGGTTAATTTTTATATCTTTAAAGCTGAAATTAACCAAATCTAACCCTACAAGTAATATCAACGTGTATAACGCATAATTACTCGATATATTGTGTTCTGCTAAGGATAGATGTGTAAACTTATAAACCAAAACGCCTAAGCAGAAAAACATTATAGCTTTAAAACACCCAATAAATGGATCTAAGAATGATTGTTTCTCTTTTTTTTCAATCTGGCAAAATTTTCTTTTAAATAATATCAAGAATGTTGATATTGATATTAAAGAAGATAACACTATGGACTCAATGATAATTGATGTTCCCAGGTTACTGTTTATGAAAACTTCACCTAATTCAATTCCCATCATGAAAAGTAGTAGCATCACTATCATAGTTATGCTTCCTACTAACTTTGCCTTGATATTTTCCTTGATTAATTTACCAAGAAAAAAGCCTAGAGCTAGTAAAAAACAAATAATAAGAATTGAAGTGATTGACTCCTTCATTATATATCCTGTTTAGTCATTGAGAAGTCTATCAGGATCATGCTTCTTTCTGCCTCTCCATCGTCTTCTTTTAACGTAATATGAGATATATAATGGCTGACTAATTCATCACAAACCGCGAAACTCTCTAGGAAATTTTCTAATGTGAACTGACTGATTATTTCGTCATCACTCACATCTTCTATTTTTTTATTTCGGGCTGAAACTTTTCCTATATAATTTATTCCGCCATCGATATTTTCACTTCTGTTTATTAAATGAGCAAACGTAAAAGGCTCACCGTCTTGGTGGAAACAGTCAGGAGAACTAAATCCAGGCAGTTTATTATCCGTACATTTTACTTTAACAAAATGTATTCCAACATATATGGGTAGATAATGATCATTTAACCCAAATGTACTCTTAAAATCGTCAAGAATTATACTCTCTAATAGTGCGTTATTTTTTACTTCATCACTTAATGCACTAAAATATCTCATGTTTTTGTGTTCTGGATTGTTACTTCCTTGATCATAACCAGATAGATTATTACCGTTATCATCTTTTACTGTTGGTAGCCAATACAACTTAGGTTCTTTTAACCATGGGATAATGATGGCATTTCCATACCGACGAAATCGGGAAACTTTGTCAGGAGCATAAGCGTCAGGCTCCAATTTGCTGAATTCATTTAATAAGTTACTTTTATCTTTCTCTGAATACTCCAGATTTAATTGATAGTGGGAAAAGCCTTCGGATTTTAAGTTATTGTTTTGCATTTTATTAAAAAAATTTATGTTTTATTGTAATGTTATGATATCAAGAATAAATATTATGTCTATAATTATTTTAACTTCGAATTAACAGGTACATAACTAAATATAAGACAAGAAACGAGGTAAAAATTTGTCCAAAATTTAGTAGGTTTACTAATGTTTATTTGGTATCTGTGATGCTGTCAGTTACATAAAGGAAGGGTTACATTACCGGGATAAAAGTCAGTCAATGATGGTTCTTTGACGATAGGATATGCAGAGGAATAAGCGCATTCCGGAAAAATGTCTGACATAATGAACAAACAGGCATAGAGTTATCTCATTGGTTGGCACAATCAATAAGATCACAAAACTCTATGCTTGTTTTATGGGGATACCTCAGTGGAAATACCGCCCTGATCATACTAAAGTTGAGCTATTTTTTAGCCGCAGCTCTAAGTTCAGTCACATTCTGACCGCCGATTCCCCAGTTATCCGTTTCGACTTCATCAATGATAACAAAGGTTGTTGCAGGATTTTTACCCAATACATCGACCAGTAACTGAGTGGCTCCTTCAATCAATTGCTTCTTTTGTTCTGCTGTAGCACCTTCACGAGTAATTCTGATATTAACAAACGGCATAAACAGCTCCTTTTCATCGGTTATTAATTGACAGATGAGATCTGCCTGGGAATATTTATTCGGTATTTTTATCTTGATTATTATCTGCGGTGGCTATCCAGGCAGCGCAGAATAGCGTTAAACGGGCAAAGAGATAGAAAAATGTCATCAGACCGATAACTGAGCCGAACGCGGCACCAGAAGGGGAGCTGGCGAGGCGTGGCAGCGTCATAGTCATAATATATTTAATAACTTCAAAGCCGATAGCTGCCATCAGCGTCCCCTTCAACAGAGCCTTGCGTTCTGGCTGGTGGTGGGGTAGCACCCAGAATAGCCACAGGAACAGTAGATAATTGGCGATAATAGAAATTGCCAAACCAATCAGAAACCAGGATGGTCGCAGCCATTCAATGCCACTTAATCCTAATATTTCGACTATGATTGCCTGTGCGGAACCGGCGATAGAAGTCAGTGATAGAGTGATAACCAGCGCTAACAGTAGCCCAATCAGAGAAATGGCATCACGAATATATTTAAAATAGATCTTCTTTTCATCTTCCTGATTACGCAGCCAAACAGGGTGAAATTGCGCGAGAATAGCCTGGCGTAAATTACTTACCCAGTTCACACCGGAATAAAGTGCAATGGCTAAACCGGTTAATCCCACAGTAGTACGTTGTTTAATTGCGGTATCGACACTATTTTTCAGTGTATTGGCTAATGTCGGATCACTAATACTGTTTGCGATCCCATTGATCAGTTTTGCCAGCAAATCGGGATTAGAGGCAAGAATAAAACCTGCAATGGCGAAAGAGAGCATCAGGATTGGGATAAGAGATAAGAATGAAAAATACGTTATTGCGGCACCAAACTGATTACCCATTCGATCATTAAAGCGCAGAGTTGCGCGAATAAAGTGAGCGACGACAGGAATATTGCGGATATAATTTCCTATCCTGACAGTCAGAGAAATGGCTGTTTTACCGTGATGAATTCCCTTCTCTAAAGGTGTTCTGGATAACCTTTCCGGCTGATGTTCTGCTATTTCCTGTCTTTCTGCATCCTTTGGCATGTATAGCCTCAAATAGTTACTTTGAATAAATATGAGTGATCTCATAGTGCCATATTTCTACGAGATGATTCCGTTGTCAAATGTGAGCTTTTATCAAAGTGATATGTTGTCAGTTTAACGGGGAGAATGTGGTCCGATAAACTTTCGGTAATGCTGATTTTCCAGGCGACAGTCACGGACAAAATTTAACCTTTCATTTATTAATCATATAAGTGTAATCTTGACCATTGAAACAATAACCAAGAAACAAATAGGGTGCAGTGGCGATCACGATTTAACGGTCGAATAATATTAATGTCTGTGACTATGTTGTCACTGTCAATATCTGCTATTGCAGCGGGACCTGATTGTTCAGATATAAATGGATGGGCAACCCAGCTTACTGCGAATAGTTTGAATGACTTTGGTATTGATAGACATAATATCGATTTCGATAAAACGCAAACATCATTAATTCTTTCTGAGAAATTAAATAAAAGTGAAGTAGCTATTATTTTACAACGTGAAATAGCTAAGGCTGAAAGGGGAAAAGTACTGAATGATAAACATGAGTTTGATGATATTTATTTATCTCAGCCGATTTATAGGCAAATGTAACATTTACCAACAAATCTAGGGATAGACTCAGTTTCATAACAACGACTTTAGCTTCAGATGATGAATGTTCTATTGGTATATACCCTTCATCCTTCAAGTTGCTGCTTTGTTGGCTGCTTTCACTCACCCCAGTCACATAGTTATCTATGCTCCTGGGGATTCGTTTACTTGCCGCCGCGCTGCAACTCGAAATTTATTGGGTATAGAGAATATTTACCAAATTTTAAAGGAAATAAAAAAATATTGATGCTGGCTTTATTTAAAAACCACCTTCATCAAGGTGGCTTATTATCTTATGATTTGATATATAAAATATTTGTATTGGATGGTCAACTGTTAAAGATGGTTTGCCTTGCTCATCTGCTGAAAAGAATATGAGTTATGAAATATCAACGGCAATAAAAAGATCCTCCATTTGAAGGATCTTTTAGAAAAGAAAAAATTACTGAGACTTATGATTAATTATTTCACCATTAGTCATACCATTTTCGGTTTCATTACTATAGGTTTTCACCAAAGGTATTTTACCGGACAATACACCTTCTTGAACGGCTTTGACAATTCCGCTAACAGAATCAGGTAATGCAATGTTACCTCCTTTACCATTGTCATAGCCGGTGACAGATTGTTGTTCTACATTTTGGGTATTAAGAATGACATTACCTTTCTCGCTACCAATCTGCCCGCCGACCAGATGTGTATTTCCTTTTACATCCAGATTAACTCCCTGATTACCGGAAATAACGGATTGTTCACTGACACTTTCCCGATCTTTGATATCGACATTGCCTTTGAATTTACCTGTAACCCCATTAATACCTTTAAGATTATTGATAGTGTTAAATGCGGAGGTCAGCCTTTCCTGCAATCCTTTCTGTTGTGGCTCTTCTGTTGGATTTTTAGTTGGATCATCTTTCAATATATCGTCTTTAGATGAATCATCCTGAGGTGGACTATCTTTCGTTGCCTCATCTTTAGGTAGATCGTCGCTTTTTACTTTGGATTCTTTCGCGTAATTAAGACCCGCATCAACACCGACATTCAGCCCATGTTCAGTGTCTTTACGGCTTTCGACCCGCAAGTCACCGCCAATGTTACCTGTTACTTGATCAGCGTCTATCCGTGCCCCGCTAATTGTTGTATCACCGCCACTGTTGATAACGACATTTTCACCTTTAATATGGCTATTATGGTGAGTTGTTGCTTGCAGGCGATCAACTCCGGCTTTGAGTTCTCCACCAAAGCTCTGTTTTGTGGTGGTAGTTGTACTGTCATCTTCCGCTTTTTTGACGGAGTTTGAATGACCACCGTTGCCTTTCAGATTGAATTCCCAACCGTCGTTATTCACTCGATCCTGAGCAGATACCAATTCAACATTACCTTGTTTAGCCTTCAGATCGATCTGCTTGCCTGTTACTTCTGAGCCTTTCAGTGTCAAATGATTACCTGCGTTCAGGTTGACACCTTGCTGACCGTCAATCTTACTCACCTGAGCTGTGCTGCTATTTTTGCTATCGGTGTTATAACCGCCACCAAGACCAATGTGAATATTCTTGCCTTCTGGGGAGTTTCCGCCTTTAGCAGAAGCTTCACCGTGATAGCCAGTCGAGGTTTTCGTTGTGCTGTTGGCGGCATGATCAAAACGGATATCACCTCCAGCGTCTATGTTGGTTTTACCTGTTTTGGCATCCAAAGATGTGCCTTGATATTCAGCATCTCTATCGACACGGATATTAATGTCATTTTCTGCGGTAATCTTGCTGGTGACAGATTGGGTTGTGGCAGTATAGCTGCTTTGTGTGCCACCTTTGCCTTTACCATTCGCGGAGATATCTTCGCCGGTTGTGGTATAAACCCGCAGGTCAGCCTTGCCGCTGGTTTCATTGTGACGACTTTCGTGGCGATTCTGCGCTGCTTCACTGGTATGGTTGCCGGCTTCCAATGTAACGTTACCCTTGTTGGCGTGGTACTGAGTGCCTTGATCATACAGTTCGCCATTGGTTTTAATAACGACATTGCTGGCCTGGACAGATGTTACAACCGCTTCAGACTTTTTGTCCTCAGTCTGGATGTTATTGCCGTTGGCTGCAAGATCTGCTCCCAGATTAGGGGTACCTTTCTTGGTGAACGTGCCATCCAGAGCGGCTTTAACGGGGTCTTTTACTGCTTTCTCAACCGGGCGGGTGACAGCGCTATAATCGATATTGACGCCAATATCGGTGCCAACTTGTAGTTTATTATTGGAATGTGATTCTGTATTGGATGTGGCCAAATTGCTGACTTTACCTGCCTCAGCGGTGTAAGTACCACTGACTTTATGGTCAGTACCTTCCTGAATCAATTCACCATTGGCTTTAATATTCAGATCACCTGCGATCTGAGAACCAGAAACGACAGCGGTACTGTTGGTATGATTGCTGTTATTGCCTTCATAGCCACCATAGATACCTGAGCCTACTTTATCTATTCCGCCTGTAAGATAGACACCAACGTGCTTGTTGCTCTGAAATTTCTCTTCAGATTTTTTGCCTTCCGCCGCTAACAGATGAACATTTGCTCCGCTGATCTTAGCATCACCCTTGGTTGTCACCAGATTAGAACCAGTGAGAATGACGTCTTTATCAGTATCGAGAGTGATACTTCCTCCGCTCAAGGTGGAAGCTTTTTGGATGACCGTCTGATTTTTCTGGCTATTACTGGTATGTTCAATACCTACTCCGGCACGATACTGTTTATCTGCCTTTGGTTGGAAGTGGCTTTGTAGATCCAACGAGGTGTTTTGTTTATCAACCTGTTGCTGTTCGCCATAAGAAAGTACCTTGATATTACCGGCTGTCTTCAGATTGAGCGCACCGGCACTTTTTACCTGACTGCCAATGATATTGAAATCTTCATCACCGAGTAATTTAAGATCCGCCTCAGAAACTAATTCACTGCCATGGGATTTCTGTTGCTTGCTATTAGTTTTTTGTGAGCTGTTGGTAATATTGAATACGGTTCCCGTTCGCTCATCAATTTTCTGATTGAGATGACTGACCGCATTATCAATAGTTAATTTGCCACTATTGGCATCAACAAAAGCACCTTGATCCGCTTTGACTTTACTGCCGGTAATGGATATACCCTCTTGGCCTGACAGCAATAAACGCCCGTTGGCAGTCAGTTCAGATGCATGACTGGTTTCTTTCAACTCACTGTTATCTTTATTACCGCCCCCGCCAATACCGCCCCAATATTTTTTATCATCACGTACAATACGGTTGTCAGAGATTTTTTGAACATCGATTTGCAGTTGTTGACCGGCGGTCACAGTCATATTTTGACCTGCGTGGACTTTAGCGCCAAGAATGTCGGCTTGGGTTCCTGCCTTAATATTAAGATCAGTTCCTGCTTGTAATTCACTGGCGATCAGACGCTGAGTTTGTTTACTCTCTTCCCAACTTCCTGTCTGCAATTTAGCGGTGTGATTTTTTTTGTAACCTGTTTCAGACGTTTTTTCTGTTTCAGTCAGACCAGCAATTTGGACACCTTTTTTCGCGGTAATCGCCAGTTTATCTTTAGCATCTATTTTGCTGCCAAGGATCTTAACGTCACCTTCTGTCGCGTTTAAAACCACATTTTTTTTAGCCTGAATATTGTTTCCTGCTTGATGCTGTTTTTCACTCTCCTTAGTAACCTCATATCGCCAGGAATAACCCCGTTGGTTATCAATATTCTTAGTGGATTGATTTAATTGCTGTCCATCTAAAGTCAGATTGGCACCACTGAGATTAACATCGTCACCCACTATATCAGTGGCTGTAATCTGATGATTATTATTAGCAACCAGTGAAATATTTTTACCTGCTAATTTAGTACGAGTAATTGACTGGCTATTTTTACTATCATTGGTATAAACACTGCGAAAATAGCTTTGGTAATTATTACTGCCGTCACGATTATATTTCGATTCGCTGACTTTACCTTTTACCTCAATATTATCGCCCAGAAGATCAATATTTCCACCTTGTAGGTGCGCAGCTTCTAAATTAAGGTTGCCGTGAGCATCAACAATAATCTCGTTACTTGCAGTAAGAGAGCCTTGTAGATTGACCCCGCTGCCTTTGGCGGTATTGAGCAGATGGATACGTCCGGCTTGCATACTGCCGAGATAATAGCTATCCAGTACGCCAGTCAATTCTTGCTGAGAATCGATCACGTCTCTTGTGGCTGAGATTTTATTTGCACCACTGATAGCATTAATCTGTTTTTGAGCTGTGACAGTGCCCCGATTGTCAATTTTGGGGGCAATGAGATTAAGAACCGCATTGGCGGTTAAGCCATCTGATTTAATCTTCAAGCCATTCTGATTATTAAAAGTATTAAAACTTTGCAGATTGCCTTGTTCCACCAGTGGATTACCGACGACCAGAGAAGCTTGGTTGGTATTGATAAAACCACAGCCATTACACGTAATGCCATTCGGGTTTGCCAACACATAATCTGCGGCTATGCCGAAGACTTCCTGTTGACCTAATAACAGGGAAGGATTCCTGCTGATCACTTCATTCAGAATCAGGCTGGCGGCTTGGCCATTCAGATTGGGGTTAGCCGCGAGTTGACCCGCTAATTGTGATTGGCCATCCTGCAAAGCGTTATTCAGAACGGCCCCAGCGTGGCCGACGTTATAATCCAAATATTGGTTATGTGACAGCCCGGACGGGGAAGGGGGCACGATATTTATAACCGTTGCTTTACCTTCGATAGCTAAAATATCGGGACGATGTGCCGAATCGCCGCCACCGACGATGTCGTTAGCAAAGCTGGTAGAACAGGACACAAGGATGATTGCCATGGAAGCGGCAAGCTTGCCAGTAGGAGATAACTTAAATTTTTTATTTTTCATACATGAGTCTCTATATATTATTTATATTTATGTGTGCAACATTGGGTACTGCTGAAAAGCATCAAAAGGTGTAAGAAAAACGGGTTAGAACTTGAACGGGTTCATCGACTGCTTTGTGGTTGGAAAGCCATTTCCCACGACTGGCTTCGATATCAAATACCATGCGTTGATATTTCAGCGTGGCTCCGGTGCTTATTCCGGCACTGCTTTGCCAGCCTAGAGGGCTGCGATAGCCGTGGATTTGGCCGACATCAATACCGATACGCATTGATAATGTACTGTTAGCAATCGGGAACGTCCGGGATAGCGTATTTTGCAGATACCAGCCGTTATCACCGGATAGCGTGTTTTTGCTAAATCCCCGTACCGCATTCCGATCAGTGATATTCAGCCATTCGACACCGGGCAGACCGCTCCGGTTGTATTGCCCATAAAGCAGGTTATTAAGTTGATAAAGGGAGTTGAACAACATAAAACGCTGATGCAAGTTGACCATCAACTTACCTTTGGTGAATTGTTTATCGAGATCAGTTGTGGAAGTTTGTGCACCGAACCAAGGTAAACCCTGTTCAACACTCAGATTCAGAGTGATTAAACCGGTGGGGATGATTTGTAAATGATTAACACCGAGTTCAAATACACTTAGCGTTTGGCTGCTGACACCAATCTTGGATTCATTGATGTAATTATTGTAATTCTTATAAATAAGCTGCCCGCTGACCGTATTAATCTGAGATTGATTGCGATAGAAGGCAAAATCAGAACGCATCCCAAATTGCTGCGTATTCCCATAGATTTTTACGGTTTTATTTTGCAAATAGGGATGACTGGCATATTGGGAATAACTGCCAAATCCGCTGAATGTTGCTGCACCGTAGGGTACTGAATAGAGTAGGGTAGCGGCGCGGCTATATCGATTGGATGGGCTATCCAACGTGCTGCTGGCATTCAAGCTGATAAAGTCAGATAAACCCAACGGGCTATCGAAACTGGCGTTTGTGCGAGCCAGCCATTTCCCGGTACTTTTCTGTCCATAATTATCGGTGGTGACATTCAGCAACCAGGGTTTACTGTGCTGATTATGCAGTTTAATGATGGAACCACCATTAACTGTCCCTGGCAAAATATCCAGCGTCGTTTTATTGGACTGTAACCGATTAGCCTGATCCAAACCCTGATCAAGTTGCGTGATATTAAGAGGTTGTTTTTCCAGACTGGGGAACAACATATTGCTGTTAACCCAACGATCACCGCCTTCGATTTTCTCAATAAAACCTTCGACAACATTTAACCCTAACTCGCCATCTGCATCGGGAGCAATAAACTGAATACGGGCAGTGACATAGCCTTTACTGATATAGAGACGAGTCAGTTCATGGCTAAGTCGGTTGATATCATGACTACTGATACACTCTGGGGACAAAGCGCTGAGAGTATTTAAATCTCGTACAGAGAGAAGAGAAACCCCTTTAAGGTAAACCCCGGTTAATGGCAGGCACTGCCTGGATTCCGGCAATACAGGCGCAGGTGTTGATTCAGGGACGGTATTAGCCTGCTGTTTTAATTGCTGATATCGGCGTTGTTCTATTAATTGGTTAATTTCCCGAGAACTCTCTTGCAACGTTCTCCTGGCCTCTGTCATTGGCAGAATATCATTTATCTCTGCTGGTGAAGCGGTTATTTGGGAGGAAATACACCACAATATTAAAATAGATATTCTTTTTATCATACATTCACCGATAAGGATGATATTTTATTCCATAAAACATAAATATGGGGTTTTAGCCTGATGGGTAATTACATGCGTATTGGCTAACTGATTAGTTATTAAAGCATATTCCAGGTTATATCATGCTCTGATTAACGAGTTACGTTTCTTTTATATCTTGATTTTCTATTAGAAATTTCAATTAGTTGGTTATTGGGATAATAATGAGTTAATAAGAACACTTATTTTGTTGCTTATTAATGAATTAACTTAAGTGGAATAAGTAATAGGTGGTTATTTTGATTGGGTAATAGAATTTTTCCATTAGGAAAATCTTTAAAGAAAGGAGGAGTTAAGCTAAATCAGTAATGATAAGCTAAGTTTTAATTCAGAGTTTTTGGGCTTAAAGAATGATAATGCCTAATGTGATAGTTGTTATAGGTGATTTTTTGTTGGGAAAAAGAATAATAGGAAGAATATTATCTGAATTTGGAGTGGAATAATTGTCGGAAGATTGTTGAATTGATGGGTGGAAATAAAAATTTTTTGTCTGCTAGAATTTTTATTTTATAACCATATAGTATTCTTAAATTTCATTGTCATATAACTTTATATTTTTACAGGTATAGGATAAAACTGAGAAAAATAAGGATATAATAACTGGAAAATTACTCTGATAATTTTCCAGTGATAGTCTTTTGTGTTTAAATATTTAGTTGTTATATTACTTTAATATATGGATCGTATTTAAAGTACCCTTGTAGATCTTCCCCATCATAGACACAAAAAGCCCATGTATATTGTTCTTTACCTTTAGTGAGGGCTGTTGCTTGAAAAAAATGATCGTTGGTTTCAGTAAACTCTAGTTTAGGACTATCTTCATTGGCATTTACTCCAGATAGAAGGGCTGGAATTATTTTACTTGAGGTGTGTGACCATATTTTTGATGGGGGCGAGATAATATCGTCTCCTGATGAATGCAATTTATAGAATTTATACAATACAACAGTATAATTGAAGTTATCAGATATAGTTGTCGCCCTCCATCTAATGTTCGAACCTACAGGCACTTTTATGTGTTCGCCAGATGAACAAGAAGCGTGCATTCCGTGTACTCCAAGCGTTGGAGTGTAACTAATGATATATACACCGCTATTGAGCCTATATGGGTTTGTTGAATCTAAATACAGTTTGGGATCGATCTGATGGTTATGAAGATAAGCAAGAATATCCTCAACACTAATAACAAAGATAACCTCAGCTGTAACCACTCTACCGTCAACCGAATCATATCTATTTTGAATTATGTCACTCATTATAATACCTCTTTATATATTTGAATTTTTTATGAATTGGAAAATTATTTTAATAATTCGTTATCACTCTAATGAATCCCTTTGTTTTTGATAATTAGATATTAGGTAAAAATTTAATTCTGGAGTTGTTATAATACCGTCAATAATTATTTTATCATGTTATATAAAATCGCTGCATACTCAAATTATTGTGATAAATATATTGTTCTTCATCTAATGTTATCTCCAATATCTTTTAATAATAAATTTGGCATCTGCATAAAGAAGAATATCTACAATATTACTCATTTCTTGCTCCTTCATTGAACTAAGATATTTGAAGAGTTAGTTATCACCTAATAATTGACCATTCAGACTGAAATCGCTACTGATATAAATCATAGTTTATATAAGAAAATTACTGATATGGTTTGGAGATTGACTTGATGCATTAAATATCTCTGAAAGTTTACAGGTAACTAATTATTTAACAAGAATAAACATCCATTCTAAATGATGTTGTACTTATTATGATAAATCGTATTTTATTGTTATATACCCGTCATCTTTCAAGTTGCCTCTTTGTTGGCGGCACTCACTCACCCCGGTCACATAGTTAGCTATGTGACCGGGGATTCGCTCCCTTGCCGTCGCGATGCATCTTGAAATCCATAGGGTATATGAATTAATGTTTATTATATATATTCAATAACGTGGGAAGTAAAAATACTGGAAAATTATCAAAACAATTTTCCAGTGAGAAATTAACATATAATTAAATTATATTAATGAATGGGTCATGAGTACAATAACCTATGAGATTATTCCATCTATTATAGATAGATATATACCATGTATATTGTGCTCTGCCTGGGCTAAGCAACGTAGATTGTTGGTGATAAACCCTTCTCGGTTTAAATGTAACTGGGTATATGTGATTAGGTAAACCTGTCCCCTTTTGTTCAGGAACGACGATGTTAAAATCTGTTTCTATAAGGGTTGGTAAGGAGATGTAAGTATTAACCCCTGAACCTGTCATATGATATAAAAATACTTGGTAATCAAATTGGGTGGATAAACTAGATGCTCTCCATCTCACTATACCGCCAACTTTATCTGTAATTTCTAGCTCACCTGTGGCATTGTTCTTGGGAGCATATAATTGATTCTGAGAAGTAATATAATAAAAATATTTGTTACTAATTCCGGTCGGAGAGTTTTGTGTTTTACTTAATTTTAGTTTACCAGCAGTGATATCATCTTCGATAGTTTGTGCATCGACACAGACAATGACATCAATAGGTTTGAAAGAACGATCTTCTGAAGGAATATATTCTATGCTGTTCATAATATTTTTCCAACTATTAGTTTTATAGATTTACATAATTTCAATTGAAAATTCATGAGAAATATACCCCATTAAACTTTCTCTTCTATATATCATCATAGACCAATTACATGAACCTTTACCTTTATTCTCAGCTGTCGATTGATGATAGTACTGCCTTACGTTATCTTGTTTATATATTGTAGATATAGTTTCTTCATTATCAAAAGCTAGGTAAGGAATAGTAATATCACCAGAGTACATAGAAGGACTATCAATAATTCCTTTGCTAATAGCATCACCTTTCATTTCATATAGGAGTACTGTATATTCAAATTGTTGTGACAAGGATGAGGGCCTCCACCTAATAACAGAACCACTATCAACTTTTACAGCTGTCCATGCTGTGGCATTATTTCCAGGAGCATAAATATTCCCATTGCCAGTGATGTAATATAAGTATTTGTTATTTTTATCTAATTTTGTAGGGAGGTCAGACCTCTTGCTCAAATTATATCTTTGAACGATAGCGTTTGCATCTACACAAACCATAATATCTATACCTTCGCTCATTTTTATTCTCCTTGATTATAGAGAGTTATGTTGTGTTAGACTGTTTAGTAATTGTCTAACATATTAAATATGGAATATTAAATATGAAATAGCTACTGGTATAAATCATAGTTTATAAAAGAAAATGGCTTATATATTTATTAATGGATGTATTAGATAATAGTTAAATTTACCTTTTATATTTTTAAATAATTAAATTATATATTTGAGTTTGGCCTGTTAGAATTTCATTGGTATTATTTTAGGGGGATATTAGATCTTGAGTGTGTTTTGTTTAAAACAATATTAATTGTTTCTAATTCTGAGTGCTGATTAAAGCGGTTATAAGCGGTTTTTAAGGATCTTATAGTTCTGAGTTTTCTATTTGTTTATGAATCAGAGTAAATAATAAACCAATGATTCTATGTGCATCTGTATAATAAGTGAAAATGATTTTACTATAGATTAAAATAATTCATTGTGTGTTTTGTATTCCAATATCTTATTTTATAGGTCAATTGTTTATATTTCATAATGTATTTTCTTTTTGTAGGAAGATGTTGAAATATAGCAATTGACCGTCATGCCTGAAAGATATACTTGTTAATCGGATCGTATGAAAAGTTATTGTATTTAGATGATTAGTAGATAGTACTAGTGCCCGAGATTAACGGATCTGGTTATTAAATTAAATAATATGAATAAGTGGATCATGACTGCAATAACCAATCAGAGAGTTATTGTTATCATATATAGATATATAGGATATATATTGGACGTCACCTGGGCTAAGCAACGTAGTTTCTAGATAAGAAATGTACATAGCTGTAAAGGGAGTGCAGACAGTCTTAGGATTTATTGTTTCCTTTGAAAAATAAATGTCACTAGATAATTTATTAATAATTGGTGAAGAAGTATAAGTTGCATTTGATAGTGCTTTCATATGATATAAAAATACTTGATGGTTATTTTGAGCAGAGAGACTCGTAGCCCGCCATCTAATAGAATCGCCTACTTTTCCTGTAATTATAGTCTTACCTGTGGCATTATCCTTGGGAGTGTATTGTTGATCTTGAGTAGTAATATAATAAAAATATTTATCATCAATTGGGGTTGGTTTTTTACAATCTTGGCTCAATTTTGAGTTGATTTTGCCAATGTCATTTGCGATAGATTTTACATCAACAGCAACAAGAATATCAATGGAATTAATTTTTCTAAAACTGGTTTTGTCATTCATAATATTATCCTCACTATTATATGATAATTTTTTAATTTATAAAACATTAATCTTAGTATCGTAAAAAATATATTTATTAAGTTTCATCTTCACATTATATATATACAGAACACAGTAAAATGATATTTGTCCTCTAGTTTGACTTTTCCATTCTATGTAGTTATCCACTGTCTGTTGATTCTCATACTTTCCACATATATCTGAACTATCTTCACTTTTATCTAGATAAAGAGTGTAACTGTAATTATCAGAGGCATTTAGTGTGACTTTTTTTTCGGGTAGCATTACTATTTTATGTGGATATATACCATATTCAAATTGTTGTGTTAGAGACATAACCCTTAACTTAATAGTATCACCAATATTAATCTTTATTTTTAATTCTCCTGTGGCATTTTTCTCCGGTAGATAAGTATTGCTATTGCTAGTTATATGGCGAATGAACTTATTATCTATTTTTGTAGGAGAATTAGGAGTGTTGCTCAAGGAAGAATATTCCTTAATAATAGAATTAACATCTACGCAAACAAGAACATCCACAATTTCACTCATTTCTGTACTCCTTTATTGGACTAAGCCGTTCTAAGATCTTTCTGTCACTTAATGATCAATTATTAATCCTGAAATAACCACTGGTATAAATCATAGTTTATACCAATAAATTACTTATATATTTCTGAGGCATCTCTTAGATATAGCTAATCTTCCTATTAACTTATTGTTTTTAAATTAAAAACAATTGGGTTTTTATATAATATATTAAAGTGTATTTTTATATTGATTAAAAATAGTTTTATATTCTCTTAAGAAGGGTTTGTGTCTATTATATATGATGTTTGGCTTGATTATAGAAAACTCAACTACATTATTATAATTTTTCAAGTTAATGGGCAAAAAATTTTATGTTATCTGATTATGTACTTCTTTATCACAATAAATAAAAATTTTACTTATCAAATAAAAATTTTGCTACTATGATAAATATTAGAGCTCATTATCAATATTCTGAATTTTTATTTAAGAGGGATTTGAATGAATATTTATCGACCATATATTTCACCCTATAAATTTCATGAATTAGATGTAGATGCTTATTTTATAGATGAAATTTGTGAACTTATTGACAAAATATCAGGATTTAGGTTGTTCTCTCTTGTATTAAAGACCCGCTTTCCGGTATCTGGCCGTGAAGTGTATTTTTTTGATAATTATCACGAATCTTGGAGGGCGCTTTATATAGAAAAAAAGTATTGGATGATCGATCCTGTTCTACACTTCCGGCCTGTACCGCCTACTTTTTCAAGAGTATGGGATTTGAATTTCTTTGCGGAATCCAATGGGAAAGAACTTTGGTATATGACGCAGGAACATGGGTTTCGGTCTGGGGTCACATTTGGTCTGCCGGCATTTTCGGGAACTTATGGAATATTCTCTGTTGCAGGGAAAGATGGGCCCATTGATAATGATACAATGTATAAATGTAGTGGGGAGATTCTGAAGGTATATATTAGAATAATAAGATATTTGATATCACATACAAAGTATTTACAAACATTCTACATAGATGAAATTTCATTTTCGCATAGAGAATTAGAGGTGCTACGGTATACCGCAGATGGCATGATCTCCAGTGAGATTGCGTCAACTATTTGCGTAACTAAAAGTACGGTTGATTTTCATCTAATGAATATCGTTAAGAAGTTGGGTTGTAGGAATAAATTTCAGGCAATTGCTAAAGCTGCGTTACTTGGGTATATATAATTGTAGGTTTTATTGTCACAGCAGTGAATAGAGATTAGCAATAGTTTTACCGGGTAAAATGGAAATGATATTTTTTAAGATCGAAAAACTCGTTCAATCAAATACTCTTCTCCTCGGGCAGAATTGTAATATCACAGTTCTGCTTGTTCTTTATTCAATGTTTGTTATAGATATCGAGCTATATTTTATACCCGTTATCTTTCAAGTTGCCTCTTTGTTGGCGGCACTCACTCACCCCGGTCACAGAGTTATCTATGCTCCCGGGGATTCGCTCCCTGGCCGTCGCGATGCGTCTTGAAATCCATAGGGTATATACCGTGTAAAATAAAAATACTGGAAAATTATTTTGATAATTTTCCAGTGAGAAATTACAGCATATAAGTGTTTAACTATTAGTTACTTCAACATATGGATCGTATCGATAATAACCCAGAAGCTTTGTGCCGTCATAAGCGGCAAAAAACCATGTATATTGTTCTACACCAGGTTTATGAGCTGTTGCCTGGAAATAACTATCTTTAGATTCAATAAAAATTACCGTAGGTTCATCCTTATCTGCATTAACTCCTGAGGGGACCATTGGAACTTTTTTGCCTATAGGGTTCTGTGACCATATTTGTGATGGGACGGAGATGACATCTTCTCCGGTACTCAGTTTTTTGAATTTATATAGTATAATCGTATAGTCGAAATTATTAGATACAGTTGTCGCCCTCCATCTAATATTTGCATTAATAGGAACAGTGACCCGAGCACCAGATGAACTCGCCACTTTCAGTCCAAGTTCTGGAGTATAATTAGCTATATATACATGCTGACGGATAGTTATTGGATTTTTAGGGTCCAGAGAGTTTTTAATATTATTAGTATGAAGATACTCAATGATTGAATCAACATCAATAACAAAGGTCACATCAGCAGTGACAGAGTTTCTAGCTGTAATATTATCTTTACCCTGAATGATTTCATTCATCATAACACCTCTTTACATATTTAAATTATTTATTCAGAATTGCAAGGTTATTTTGATTACTTATTATTATTTTAATAACTTTCTTTTTATATAATTAACTATTAAAGTTGAAACAGCTACTGGTATAAATCATAGTTTATACGGAAAAATTACTCATATATTTATTAGGTATTGATTTTATAGTTCAATATTTTAGTTAATTTATTGTTATAAAAAGTAAAAAACAAAAACTTTAGATTAATATGTTAAATGATTTTTTAAATTACCTTGGAAATGGCTTAATGTGACTGTAATATGTTTTTATATATATATTATTTCCCATGGTGATTAACATTTTAATCCTATTGATATAATTTCTCTCATTTACGAATAATACATTGTGGCTGGTCAAAACTTGCTTCTATATAACAACAAATTATTATTTTCTTTATTAAATATAAATTTTGCTACTATAATAAATATTGGGATTTACTATCAATATTCTTAATTTTTCAGAGGGCGTTAAATGAATGTTTATCGGTCTTATACCTTACCCTATAAATTTCATGAATTGGATGTAGATGCTCATTTTGTGTCTGAAGTTTTTGAAATTATTAACAAAATTTCAGGGTTTAGTTTGTTCTCCCTTATATTAAAGGCACGCTTTCCGATATCTAATCGTGAAGTGTATTTCTTTAATAATTATCATGAATCTTGGCGAAATCTTTATATCGAAAGAAAGTATTGGATGATTGATCCAACTCTAAATTTTCGACCTGTTCCACCTTCTTTTTCAAAAATATGGGATTTGGATTTTTTTTCAGAATCCAATGGGCAAGAACTTTGGTATGTGAGCCAGAAACATGGATTTCGCTCTGGGATCACATTTGGGCTTCCGGCATTTTCAGGAACTTACGGAATATTTTCTGTTGCCGGGAAAGACGGACACATTGATAACGAGACAATGTATAAATGCAGTGGAGAAATTTTAGGAGTATATATTAGGATAATAAGATATTTGACATCACATACAAAGTATTTGCAGTTTTTCTATGTAGATGAAACTTCATTTTCAAATAGAGAATTAGAAGTATTGAGGTATACAGCAGATGGGATGACATCAAGTGAGATTGCATTAACCATTTGTGTCACTAAAAGTACTGTTGATTTTCACCTAATGAATATTGTTAAGAAACTAGGTTGTAGAAACAAATTCCAGGCAATAGCGAAAGCTGTATTACTTGGCTATATATAACTAATCTCAATAAGAAATTATTATATTTTTACCTTATAAAATAATCTGAATTATTAATATTATTACTTGAATAGATTGATAGGGGGTTTCCCTGTATTTGTGTCGATTTATAATCACCATGCGGTCTACGGATGTTAGCAATGTTTATTAAATTTTCCATTAAGAAAAAATATCGGGTTAAATAACCCGATATTGTTATCCATTAAATTACTTGGACAAAGCGACCGTTAATTAATGAGAAAATAGGTGCGACAGTAGCCAGAACAGTTTCACCGTCTTCATCATCAACGTAATAGTAGGATATTGGAGAGTTTCTTAAATCAGATTTATTTACCAGTCTGACCATTCTACCCTGGTTCATTATCTTAACTCTGTAATCGTCCCAGTTAATTGGTATCATTTTGAAGCTTTTTATTTTGATATCATGGTAAACGGATTGGTCAGTGAAAATGCTTTCTTCACTTTCACCGGTTGACCAGGCCCAGGCTTTCAGCGAGACTTTTTGTTGTTCCCGGATAGTATTTACATCTTTGGCATGATATGCCTGCCAGACAGCCATATAAGCCTGCTGTAGTTGTCGGCGCTGTTCTGGGGTGTCGGTATAAGGCGTTGCTTTAATCCATTCCCAGTCAGGTAAGCCACTGATTTTTACATTACGACTGAACCGGTATAAGGTCATATTAGGTGGAAACTCTTTGGGATCAAAATATTGTTTCTCTATATGTCCGGCTTCTGTACTTTCGGCCTGTATTACATGACGTATAACCGGCGTGCTGATAGCGGCGTATTTGGGTTCATCCTTTGATTTTGTTGCCACGGGTTGACCATTTTCATCAATCGCTACTTCAATCGCTGTCAGAATCTGGCTGTTTTTACCGCGCATGGCGGTTAACTCTAACTGACATTTAGCCTCAGGGTTGAAATGATTACGGGCTTTATCTGACATTTCATCTGAGGAGAACCAACCTAGGGCACCGAATTCTAGGCTAATTTCATTTTCTCCGTTTACCATAAACAACATAGAACCCGTGCTGGCGGTACCAAACCCTCGCCCTTCCAGGGCCGAATTACGGTTACTGAATCCTGTTACACCGTTGGTCTTAATATCACAGAAAGCATATTGGATATCGAATACACTGCGAATATAGAGTCTGGGGTCATCTGCTTTAGCGTTAAACATAAAAATCACTCCTGATAATAGTAATAACAGCTTTAATTTCATTTCTTATCCTTGCATTTTTAGGAATCTCGAATTGATAAATAGAGTTTTATCCAGCTTAGGTTTAAAGTGAGCGGCATAACTCATTGTGACCTCATTACTGTTTACCGTGTATTATTTCTGGACGGTAATAGGTCGTTCTTTTCCTAGTACGTTAATTCTTAATGGAGATTCACTGGCCTTTAGCGGATCGGCAATAACCCATGTCCATTTATTTTTGGCTTTTTTCGACGCTTTTTTCTTCCTACCGATTTCTGCATCCGCAGATAATTCAATTTCAGCCGTTATTCCATTATGGTAACCGACGAGATCGATCCCCTTATTATGTTGATCGAATTGAAAACCTGCCGCAGTTTTGATAGTCCCTTTCGCATTTAGCGCAATTTCTACAATAAGAATTTTTTGTTTAAATGCCGCACTCACTTTTCCTTCCAGACTTAATTTCAGATTATTCTTATTACCCGCATCAAAAGTCCATTGCTTGCTTTTATAGGCAGCACCCAGCTGAAAAGACAGGTCGCAGGTTACAATAAGGCAACATTCAAGCTCCAGATAGTTTTTATCATTCGCATTTTTACGTTCTAGAGCTTGCCGGAATTTAGCTGCGAGAAACTCGATTTTGCAATAAGTGGCACCCAGTTGGATAAGGTCCAGTTTGGCCGTCATGCCCATAAGTGGTGCAGCGTAGAAACCTACAAAATGGGTACTGTCTTCGACTGAAGTGGTTCGGTCATAGGCATAAGCCAGCCCGATGTTGCTCGGAGTAAGCTTAAGATTAAGTAGTTCGTAATTCTGGGAAGCTTTGCCTTTTGAGCCGGGAGCAGGTACCAGGTATTTTTTCGTGTATCCCAGCAGCTTTTCGGCCAAGCTAATGGCATCTAAATCTTTCCTGGTTTCCTTAGCTTGTTTGGTGTTGATAAATGAGGTCGAATAATCCTTATCCTGAACGGTCAAGGCGTATTCTACCTTCAGTTTTGTCTCTCGTGTTAGGGAAAATTCATCTGTGCGAGTGGTCCACCCCTTGCGCAGTTTATTGCCATTTTTAGGTTTGACATTTTCCATAGCCTGACGGGCTTTTATCTGTTCGTCACGCCGTTCTTTAATACTCCGTTTATCATAGGAAAGATTAAAGCTGAATCCTACCGAGACCATAAATCTGACCGAGGGGTAAACCGCGATCGTCGCGTATTTTCGACTGCCAGTACAGGCTTTTATCTCTAGCTTATAATATCGGGGGGCTTTGTACATGTCGGTGGGGTTGGCAATATTAGACAGATAAGATGCGACGCTCTTCAGGCCGTTTTGAATATCTATGCTTTTTAACTCCTCTTTGTAAAATAACGTGACCTTTTCAGGCGTATTAAATTTTAAAGTTTTCTCTTTTGGTCCCCCGTGTAATTTAGCCTGATGTTTGGCATGATCACATTTTTCTGTAATTTTTATCGTCCCGATTTGTCCTTTCCCATTATCAACAAGGTTCATGTTAATTGAGGGCTTTTTAGGCCAAACCTGAGTTTTCTTCTCAAAAGTGACACTGACTTCACAGAGACAGGGATTGGGGTTGTTACATGTCATACAAGCAGACCCAGCAGGGGGAGAAATGCGTTGTTTGGTCATATTAATTACCTTATTAATCAGTTTATTTGAGAATAAATCCTAATTCGCTTGTTAATAATTTTTCCATTCGATAATAACCTGGCCCTTGATTATCGCGGAGTTAGGTTAACCATGTTGACGGGATGTGTTGAAACTGCTCAATGCGTCTTTCCATCAGTAGATAGCGAAATCCCCGGATATAACGTTCATCGGTGATTTCGTTATCTTGACAAAAATAAAAACATGCTTCTGCCAGGTTTTGATGACGTATTAATGCCTCTTCATTGATATGGCTTGGAGCCGCCGAAATATTAGGTAGAGAGTTTATTAATATCTTGTCTGAGAGAGCCGAAAGGACAGAATGGAGAATATTTATTGCGTCGGCTTCATGATAGTAACTCACCTCATTAATAAAATGTGTCAATTTATTAATATATCTTTGCTCGAAGAGATGGTTGAAATGAGCATATTGCTCTTGTGTAATTTTCAACATTTTTTGTCTGGACCCGGGAATTACGCACCTGAATGGCCAGATTTTTCTGGGTGTGAATCAACACTTCTTCCCGGTCTTTTTCATCTTCAAACCGCAGTTCGTTAAAGCCTTTTTAATTTCATTGTTTTACCTTAAAGTTCTTTTTTAGTGTGGTGCTACCATGATTATATGTTGTATTTGATAGCCTGCTTTTTACTGCTTTTCTCATTAAGAAAAAATATCGGGTTAAATAACCCGATATTGTTATCCATTAAATTACCTGGACAAAGCGACCGTTAATTAATGAGAAAATAGGTGAAATAGTAGATAGAACCGTTTCGCCATCCTCATCATCAACGTAGTGGTAGGATATTGGGGAATATTCTAAAATTGACTTATTTACTAACTTGACCATTTTGCCCCGATTCATTATCTGGACGCTGTAATCATTCCAGTTAATCGGTATCATTCTGAAGCTTTTTGTTTTGATATTACTGTAAACAGATTGATCAGTAAAAATGCTCTCTTCATTTTCACCGGTTGACCAAGCCCAAGCTTGTAATGCAACTTTTTGTTGTTCACGAATAGTATTCACATCTTTGGCATTATAGGCTTGCCAGACAGCCATATAAGCCTGTTGCAGTTGCTGACGTTGTTCAGGTGTATCGGTATAAGGCGTTGCTTTAATCCATTCCCAGTCAGGTAAGCCACTGATTTTCACATTACGACTAAACCGATATAGGGTCATATTAGGTGGATATTCTGTTGGATCAAAATATTGTTTCTCTATATGCCCGGCTTCTACATTATCCGCCTGTATTACATGGCGTATAACCGGTGTACTGATAGTGGCGTATTTGGGTTCATCCTTTGATTTTGTTGCCACGGGCTGACCATTTTCATCAATCGTTACTTCAATCGCGGTCAGAGTCTGGTTGTTTTTACCGCGCATGGCGGTTAACTCTAACTGACATTTAGCTTCAGGGTTGAAATGATTACGGGCTTTATCTGACAGTTTATCTTGGGAAAACCAGCTTAGTGCTCCGAACTCCAGGCTAATTTCATTTTCGCCATTGGCCATTAATAGCATAGAGCCAGTGCTTCCAGTACCAAATCCTCGCCCTCCCAGGGCTGAATTACGGTTACTGAACCCCGTTACGCCATTGGTTTTAATATCACAAAAGGCATACTGGATATCAAATACGCTGCGAATATAGAGTCTGGGTTCATCTGCGTTAGCACTGGACATAACAAGCACTCCTGATAATAGTAATAACAATTTTAATTTCATTTCTGATCCTTTTTTATCTCATTCCTGGGAATCCCGAATTGATAAATGGGATATTATCCAGCTTAGGTTTAGGGTTATAACCCATTTCCCACGGTGTTGTTTCAGCACCTGGAACCGTCTCTGGCCGGGTAATTGGCCGTTGTTCCCCTAGCAGACTAATTCTTAACGGTGATTCGCTGGCCTTTAGTGGATCGGCAATGACCCACTTTTTCTTGACTTTAGCAATAGAATTTTCCTTCCCATCAGCTTCTATATCAGCTTCTACCTCAATTTCAGCCGTAATCCCATCGTGGTAACCGACGAGATCGATCCCCTTATCATGTTGATCGAATTTAAAACCTGCCGCAGTTTTGACAGCACCTTTCGCATTTAGCGCAACTTCCATTATCATAATCTTGGTCTTAAAGGCGGCATTTATTTTTCCTTCCAGACTTAATTTCAGATCATTTTTATCACCGGCATCAAAAGTCCATTGTTTGCTTTTATAGGCAGCGCCCAGCTGAAAGGACAGATTGCAGGTCAAGATAAGGCAACATTCAATCTCTAAGTAATTTTTGTCATTCGCATTCTTACGCTCTATGGCTTTCCGAAATTTGGCGGCGATTGTGTCTATCTTGCAATAAGCGGCACCCATTTGGATAAGATCCAGTTTGGCGGTCATGCCCATAAACGGGGCGGCACTGAAACCCACAAAATGGGTACTGTCATCGACCGAGGCAGTTCGGTCATAGGCATAAGCTAGCCCGATGTTGATGGGGGCAATTTTGAGGTCAAACAGTTGGTAATCATGGGTGCCTTTACCTTTTGAATCAGGAGCGGGCGCCAGGTATTTTTTAGTGTATCCCAGCAGTTTTTCGACCCGATTGATGGCATCTAAACTCTCCCGGGTTTTCCTGACCTTGTTGGCTTTGGCAAATTTGTTCGAATAATCCATATCCTGAACGGTTAACGCGTACTCTACGCTCAGAGTTGTCTCTCTGGTCAGGTAAAATTTATCTGTGTGAACGGTCCACCCTCCACGCAATTTATTACCATCTTTAGGTTTGACATTTTCCATGGCCCGACGGGCTTTTCTCTGTTCATCACGCCGTTCTTTAATGGGCCGTTCACCATGGGAAAAGTCAAAGCCGAATCCTACCGAGACCATAAACCTGACCGAGGGGTAAACCGCGATCGTCACGTACTTTTGACGACCCGTACAGGCTTCTGTCACGAGCTTATAATATCGGGGAGCTTTGTACATATCGCTAGGATTGGCAATATTAGACAGATAAGACACGATGCTCTCCAGACTGCTTTCAATATCGGTGTCTTCTAAATGCTCTTTGTAGAATAACGTGACCTTTTCAGGCGTATTAAATTTTAATGTTTTCTCTTTGGGTCCCCCAAGCAGTACAGCTTGATGTTTGGTGTGATCACACTTTTCTGCAATTTGTATCGTCCCGGTTTGTCCTTTCCCATCATCAACAAGGTTCATGTTGATTGAGGGCTTTTTAGGCCAGACCTGAGTTTTCTTCTCAAAAGTGACACTGATTTCACAGAGACAGGGATCGGGGTTGTTACATGTCATGCAAGCAGCCCCGGCCGGGGGAGAAGTACTTTGTTGAGTCATATCGATTACCTGATTAATCAGTTTATTTGGGAATAAATCCTAATTCGCTTGTTAATAATTTTTCCATTCGATAATAACCTGGCCCTTGATTATCGCGGAGTTGGGCTAACCATGTTGACGGGATGTGTTGAAACTGATCGATGCGTCTTTCCATCAGCAGATAGAGAAATCCCCGGATAGAACGTTCATCGGTGATTTCGTTATCTTGACAAAAATAAAAACATGCTTCTGCCAGGTTTTGATGACGTATTAATGCCTCTTCATTGATATGGCTTGGAGCAGACGAAATATCAGGCAGAGGGTTGATTAATATCTTGTCTGAGAGAGCTGAAAGGACGGAATGGGGCATATTCATTGCATCGGCTTCATGATAGTAACTCACTTCATTAATAAAATGCGTCAATTTATTAATATATCTTTGCTCGAAGAGATGGTTGAAATGAGCATATTGCTCTTGTGTAATTTTCAACATTTTTTGTCTGGAGCGTGCTTCGGCGGGAAATGGTTTTCTGGCGGTGTGAAAATTATCCTGCCTGTCAATGCCAGCATAGTTCGTTGCAATGTTATCTATCGGCCCAAGAAAACAGTGAATTTCCCAGTCACTCAGCACACTGAGAAAATCCCAGATATTGCGTGGGTCATAAAACCGGAAAAACACCGGCTTAGCCTGATCGGGCAATAAGACTTGGAGGTATTTACGCAGATGCTGGCGCAGTGTCCTCATATCAGCCTGCGAGTGAAGGAATATGCCCCAGGGGGTCTCCCATTCGGCCAGAAAAAGCCCGACTTTCTCAGTTACCTCCACCAGATACGGGGCGACCTTCAAGAGTTCAGGCTGTAAAGATTCGTCATACAGACAGGTCACGGGCGGATCAAAATGTTCCAGAATAAAAAACAGTCGGGGTTCAGCGGCGCCGTCAATGACGGCATAATGTTTTTCTTCGGCCATTATTGATTATCCTTCATTGGGCAGTGCGCCACGAACATGGAGCCGGCACTGGCGGCGGCCTGTAAAATCGCCGGATTAGCCGGTTGCAATAAGTCCCCCGGACTGCCACCGGAATTGAGGTTAATGGCCGGGCCTTTGATATCAACGCCCCCGGCATGAATGACGATAAAATTCCCGCCGACTCGCAGGCTGATTTTGCTGCCACTCTGTACGGTGAGGTCGCCGTTGGCGTCAACACTGAATATGCCCTGGATTTTTTGGGCCACATCGCCTTTGACCTGCAATGCCTTGTCACCGTCGATCTGGGCAAGATAATTGCCGGTCGTTTTATGCTCCTGCTGGCCTTCCACGGTCACTTTACGGTTGTGGGCAATCACCAGTTCATCATCGTGGCCGATACTGGTGGTGCGGTTGTAGTTAATCCGCTCGTCCCGGGAATTACGCACCTGAATGGCCAGGTTTTTCTGGGCGTGGATAAATACCTCTTCCCGGTCTTTTTCATCTTCAAACCGCAGTTCGTTAAAGCCTTCTCCTTTGTGAGTTTTTGACCGGATTGACATCTGGGTTTTAGCCATTGGCAGACGGTTCGGGGGGAGGTTGCTAGCATGGTAAGCGCGTCCGGTGATAATGGGCTGGTCCGGATCGCCATGTAAAAAGTCCACCAGCACTTCCTGACCCACGCGTGGGATGGTTATCATGCCCCAGCCTTTGCCAGCCCATGCCTGACTGACCCGTATCCAGCAGGAACTCTGGTCATTAAACTGACCATATTGATCCCAGGCAAACTGTACCCGCACCCGGCCGTACTCGTCACAAAAGATCTCTTCGCCTTCGGGGCCGACCACGGTTGCTACTTGCAGGCCGTCAATGCGGGGTTTGGGGTAGGGGGAAGGCCGCCAGGAACGGTCACGGTCGCCAAAGGTAAAGTGGTTGGTCAGCGTGGTTCCCGTGTCACCGGAGCGGGTTTCATCGGCCTGGGGCTGCCGGCCATGGTGGTGGATGCTGATGACCTGCCACGGAACATTAAATGTCTCTTTGGGGTGATGAGAGAGGGTAAACATGAGGCCCGGCCAGAGGAAAAAGCAGTCACTGTGTGCATGGCCGAGGAGGTCATTGCGGCGTAAGGCTTCCAGACGATAACGGCTCATGTGTTCCCCGCGTTCATCTTTATAACGCCCGGGGAAATCGTAGTGATAATAGCTGGTTAAATCGGTACGCTGGTTGGCCGATTTGGACTCGTAAAAGTGATATTCTGCGGTCCAGGGCGGGTTTTTAAAGGTGCGGTCGCGCAGAGAAATGCCCTGAATCCCGACCTGTTCACGCCAGCGGAACTGCTGGATACTGCCCTGCCTGCCCAGCACATCGGGTTCCGGGTTATAGGGGACGGAAAAGCGGTTACCGAGTGCCAGACAGGAATCGGCGAAGAAAATGGTCTGGCCGTTTTTACCTTGGTTAAACTCGAAGTAATAAAAAATGCCTTCATCGGCTAACAGGCGGTGAAGAAAAGCCAGGTCGCTTTCGTCGTACTGGACGCAGAATTCCCGCTCGGGATGTTCATAGCCGAGGGTGTAAACAATATCCCGGATGCCGTTTTCTTTCAGCAGGGTGTCAATGATATCGGTAATGGATTGATGCTGAAAAATCCGGGAATTGACGCGTAATCCGGCCCGCCAGAGTGCGGGTTGCAGGCTCAGGGAGTAATGGGTACGATGGCGCCCGGTGGTGCTTTGTTCAAACTGGGTGACAATGCCGGTGACCTCGCGTTCGGGTAGTCCGTCACGGTAGACGGAGAGGGTAGCGGCGTTATCCAGGACATCTTTAAAATCGATGTCGGGGTCAGCGCTGGTGAGTGTGGCGTCCAGACTGAAGGGTGTTGAGAGTGCTTCATTCAGTGTAAATTCAACGACTGCAAAAGTGTGAGCTGGGAGGTTACCTACGGAGAGGGTAAAAACCAGTCCTGAATCTGCCATTATTTGCCTCCTGATGACATGGTCATGCGATGTTTATGTGCTTAACGGGTTAGTCGGTTGGTTTTGGGCAGCCAGTCCGGCTGTTTGTTGCAGGGGGAGTAACGACTAATCAGTGCCGGAGAATTGGCGCAGCAGCGCTTTCAGCGGCACTTCGTGGTTGTGGTCGGCCCGTTTAACCAATATTGACGCTGCCGCCACCTATGACCACGCCGCCACAACTGACGGCATCACCGGTTCTGGCCGCGGGTTTGCCGTCAATAAAAACTGTGCTGGAGCCGCCTGCAATGGTTCGGGGATGAGAGGAATGCGAGGCTAAACTATCGCCTTGCCGGGCGAGAGGAATCCCATCGGCTTTTACACTGGAGGAGCCGGAAATCACCGGTGTGGCTTCACAATCATCATGTGCTGTACCGATATCACCTATTTTTACTGCATTTCCCATTGTATTTTCCTTATTTAAGAGAAATATAAGTTTATTTTGAAGAATAAATTTCCTATTAATCAAATAGGATGGAAACTTCTTTTTATTTCATGTCATTAGCGAGTTGTAATAAATTTTTCGTTATCAAAATAATATTGAGGGATTATTGAAAACTTTGAGTGACTTTCTTTATTAACAAGTCTGATTAATAAAAGAGTTATGGAAATAATCCGACTATCAAAGGGAAGTTTAATTTTTGATTGACTAAAATACCCGTTGTAGTTTTCCTAAATATGCTTGGTTATCATGAACGAGATTATTTTTTCTCTTTCTGTTTTTCTTCCAGATACAGCTTATAAGTTAATAAATCATTTGCTTTGTAAAAAGATCCATGGTGTTGGATGCTTTCTGTTAACGCAATATAACTGTACGGAAATTGATTTTTTTTGTCTTCTTCATCAATAACAGCATCTATTACCATTTCGTATTTTTGGTCTTTGTAAGAAAAACTGACCAGTAGGCTATCAATAACTGGTTGCTGTTTCTCATTATCAAATGTGCTATAGAGATATTCATATCTAGGGATCGATATGAGTTTGGATAATCTTTCTGTGCCTTCAAGATCTGTCTTTGCATCGGTTTCTTTTTTGATATCTGCTGGGCCTATTACCTTTTGGACTAATTCATTAAAATTGGCAGTCCTATCCAGATCACCATAAGTTCTATGACGTATATTATAATATATGTCATAATACATAAAATATTCTGAGTTTTTAACTTGATTCAGATCTATAGGTTTCAATTTTATTAAATAAAAATCATTTATTTTAATATAATCGCCACTATTTAACCATTTGCTGGCATCAAACCAGACCTTATCATACAGATAACTGGGATCGGGGTTGTTCACAAATATTGCCATTTTATTTTTTAGACTAATTTGATGCCATAACCCAAGAGAACCAATAACAATCAATAGGGTGATGGCAATACGATAAATTTTTTTCATATTATGTGGAAGAGGATATTCTTCAATCTATACCCGTCATCTTTCAAGTTGCTGCTTTGTTTGCTGCACTCACTCACCTCGGTCACATAGTTATCTATGCTCCCGGGGATTCGCTCCCTTGCCGTCGCGATGCACCTTGAAATCTATTGGGTATATATGCAGTTATTATTGGGTGAGTGGTTATACTCGATTTATGTTATATGGTTTTATTCGGTTATTTCACAGGTGTTTTAATTTCTCGCCATTATACTGTCAATTTGTTGTTTATCTCTGAGTAATAATTGATTTATTGAATAAAGAGGACAAATCCCTCTTTGTTATTTGTATTTTTATGTTGTTATCGAGTGATAATAAATTTTTCCATCAAAACGATATTGGGGATTTATTGAAAACTTTGAATTATTTTCTTTATCAATAAAATTTAGTGGTGAGGGTGACATAGAAACAACCCGACCATCAAGGGATAATTCAATTCTTGATTGGCTAAATGCTAAAGGTAAAATTTGAAAATCAGCCGAGTTTAAAAATGTATCTAACTCTAATATTGATAATTAAATGTGCTGAATATTTATTTAATTTGACTTCTAGTCTATAGTTAATAGGTTCAACTTCATTATTCATGGGATTTTTACTCTCTTTAGATTCTTTAGATTCTTTAGATTCTTTAGATTCTTTAGATTCTTTAGATTCTTTAGATTCTTTAGATTCTTTAGATAACCCGGTTATGGGTAATTTTAATAATAATATGGTTAGAAAATTTTCATAACTACGAATAATATATTTTCTTTAAAAATCAATAAAATAAAAATGGGAAAAATTCATCTTTATCACATATCATCACATCGGTTTTTAATTAGGTTTATACCTGAATTTTTGCTTCTTACTTTTGTATTACTAACTGATTTATTTTCTTTTTGTATATACCCTTCATCCTTCAAGTTGCTGCTTTGTTGGCTGCGTTCACTCACCCCAGTCATATAGTTATCTATGCTCCTGGGGATGCATTCACTTGCCGCCGCGCTGCAACTCGAAATCTATTGGGTATATATCCAACTTTGACTTCCACTTCAAAATAAGCTTTTATTCCCTCATGTGAAAAATAAATCCCTAAACCTGAATTATCACATCTCAATCCTGCTGACAGTGCTGTTTTACCTCCCCCTGTTATGGTATTTGTACCTTTTAAAGATAGTACCTTGAATCTTGCTTTAAGCTCTAGAGGTAATATTATCTATTATTCAAAGAGGGGTAAACCCTCTTTGTTTTTCATATCATTATCGGGTTAAAATAAATTTATTTCCATCGAACCGATATTTTGGATTTAATAGTGTCTTGTTTTTACTGTTATTTTTGTTAATAAATACAAGTGGTGAGGGAGACATAAAAGCAACCCGGCCATCAAGAGAAATATCAATTTTAGATTGACTAAAATCTAAAGGTAAAAGTTTAAGATCAGATGAATCTATAATTTCATCTAATCCTATTGATGAAAAATAATCATCATTATTGCCACCATTAGCTCTGACTGATTCATCCAGGAATTCTTTATGCAGTTGCTTCAATCCTTTAAGATCCTTGCTTTTTAATAACGCCCAATATTCTTTATAAGCAGAAATAAGCGCTGATTGATATTTTTCTGGTAGTGAATCTATAACGTTATTTTCTTTTGAAAATTGATATGAATTTACCCAGTTCCATACAGGGTAATCGTTTTTTATATCAAATTGTTGTGAATACTCATAATAGTATTTTTCGTTGTTATGATTTATCTTGTTGCGGCCTAATAATCTCGCCAATTGTTCATTTTCCGATTTTATGTCAAGAGATGAGTCAGAGATATTATGTTCTATACCCGTGCTCATTGAAACTGCTTGATTTTCGCCCAAATGAGGTTCAGGGTATCCGTCATGAAAATATTCATTACCGACGAACAAAAAGCCGAACTTGAACACCTTCATCACACCTGCCGTGATAAGCGGGAGTGTGATCGTATCAAAGCGGTCCTGCTGGCCTCTGAGGGCTGGAGCTCTGTCATGATCGCTCAGGCCCTGCGCCTGCATGAAATGACCGTTAATCGTCATATCAGCGATTACCTTAATCACCGCAAACTCAAGCCCGACAATGGCGGCTCTCAGAGCCACCTCAGCGAAACACAGACGAAGGAACTTATCGCTTATCTGACCGCGAATCTTCTGCCCACCACACAGGCGGTTATCCACCTTGTCAAAGAAGCGTGGAATATCAGTTACACCGTTCCCGGCATGAATAAATGGCTGCACCACAATGGATTTAGTTATAAAAAACCGACCGGCGTGCCACACAAGTTCAACGCGGAACAGCAGCGGGCCTTTATAGAAACCTACGGGAAACTCAAGCAGGAAGCCGGAGACAATGAGCCCATCCTGTTCATTGATGGCGTCCATCCCACTCAGGGGACGAAACTGGCTTATGGCTGGATGCGTAAAGGCCAGAAAACCGTAGTGAAAACCACGGGAAGCCGTACCCGTCTGAACCTGATGGGAGCCCTGAATCTGGCCGATATCAGCAAAACAGTCGTACACGAATATGATCGTATCGACAGTTATCACATCGCAGAATTCTTCATTGCCCTGCGTGAAACCTATCCGGTCAGTCAGAAGGTTCATATTATCCTTGACGGAGCCGGTTATCACCGGAGTGAGTTGGTGAAAGACTGGGCTTATGTGATGAATATTGAACTTCATTACTTACCGCCCTACAGCCCAAATCTGAACCCGATAGAAAGGCTGTGGAAAGTGATGAATGAACAAGTCAGAAATAATCGTTACTTCGCCTCGGCGGCCTTGTTCAGGCAGGCAATACATCACTTTTTTACGGAAATATTACCGGAACTTGCCGGGAGTCTGTCACGCCGTATTAATGACAATTTTCAGATTCTGAATCCTGCATCTTCAAGTTAAGCGGGTATATATTATCATTAGGATTGTATTTTATACTCATAACTGGTTTTAGATCAGGAGTTTCGAATCTATTTCTTGCTTCTAGTGTGAAGTTACATTTTGAACCGGAATCGAAAATATCTTTTTTTCTATTTGATGGCCAAGTATAGAATTGTATTGTATTATTTTTAGGTTTCAGATATTCACCTATGCCGATTAGTGTATTCATCGGTTCTTTATCATAGTATGAAAGGACCCTCATTCCATTGATAAATAATTCTATTGAGCATTTATTAACTTCAATTTCTAATCTATAATCAGTAGGTTCAATCTTGTTATTTATAGAGTTTTCACTCTCTTTGGAAGATCCGGTTATTGGTAATGTAAATAATAACACGGCCAGAAAATTTTTATAATTAAACATGATGTCACTTTATTTTAAATAAAAAATCAAAAAATAAATCTTTATAACATTCTCTTTAATTAGAGCCATATTTTCACTTTGCTAACTTACTTGACTTGTTTTTATATATTTATAGGTTTTTGTTTTATTTATAAGTGGGCATTTTTTCTCTGTGATAGAAATAAACGCCTAAGTTTGAATATCATATCTTAATGAATTTCGATTTTTTTTTGGTTATAGTTCATAAATAGCCTGTTATTCCGATTTGTTTTGAATATCATTTGGAGAAAACATATTGCTGTATAAATGATTGTTGCGGAAGATTGTTATTTTCAGCCTAAGATGATTTTTATCTTAGGCTGAATAATTACCATGATTTTATTTAACGGGCAATCATCACTTTGCCGTTAATAATGGATAAATAAGGGTTGTACTCAAAATTTTTATTCGTCGCTTTATTATCTAATACAAGAGGTGAGCTGCCTAATGCCCCCTCTTCCAGCCGGAACAATCGTCCTTCTTTATAACTGATCAGCTTATATCGGCTCCAGTCAGGTGCTCTGACAATATAATTTTTATCATCTAATATTTCTTTAAAACCGAATGAATTAAAGAAAGTCTCTGGGCGGCTATTTTCACCTATCGCCCATTCTTCCCAGGCGGGTTGACTCATTTTCCATAATTTATTTAAATCTCGTTGATGTAAGGTATTGCTGATTTCCAGATAGAAGTTTTTTATCGCTTCTATATCATTTTTTTCCGAAACGGGCCGCGCTTTTGTCCACATCCAATCCGGTAATCCACTGAGCGTAAAGGTTTTCTGTGCGGCAAAAAGCCCTTCTTCTGCTTCTACTTTCGACATGGCTGTGTAATCAAAGCCAGGTTTGCCATTCGGTAACTGGCTTTGCGATTCGCGAGTTGTTACATTGCCTTTGTCGTCGACAGTCAACTTGATATGGCTGATCACTTCATCTTTATCACCATACGGAGACGCTTTAGTGAGGGTCGCTTCGCACCAGGATTCAGGATGAAATCTTTCTGTATCGTTATCAAAAGATTTCTGTCCCATCAGCAATTCCATTGTGTTCTGACCATTTTCGACAAAGGCCGTAACATTAAAGCCACTGGATTGTGTGCCTGTTTTTGACCCGACATTATCTAGGGCCATCACGCCATTAACTCTTGCCACACAGAGACTACGATGGCTTTTAAACGACAAAAGATATTTATATTCAATCATATTTGTTTTTCCCGATATCGAAGAATTTACCATCAATAATAACGCTAGCAAGGTACTACCCAAAAGATACCCTGTACGTCGATTTTTCTTTAGATAACGGCTCTTGAAGCACCCACTCTTTTTCATCTTCATCCTGTACACTTTGAATTGCTATTGAATCAGAAACATTAAGCTTCCCACTACGTGGTGTGCTACTTCCACCAACCCTAGCGTTATAACCCACACTGGCTTTGGCTTTAATCCCCTCATGGTAAAAGACCAGATCCAGCTTATCTTTCCGACTGTCATCTAATGCAACACACACTTCAGCCATAATCTCAGCACTGGCCTTAAAATACCCTTCTACAGCCCAATACCGGACACCACCTCAAATTTCTCAAGAAGCACTAAATTGATAGCAGTGAAAAAGACCGGCTTTTTACCCACGAAAATGTTTTTTATTTCATTGTGAATATTAATTTTTTTGGGAACAAACTGCTCCCCGGCGCACTCGGTCACTCGGATAAGATAGGATGATTTTCCTCTAATGAGAAACTCCCGGTAGGCAATTGGTAAGCAATTTTCCCTTTATACGGTTGAGCTGGAGGAAATCGGGCAATGTATTGAAAAGCATTATCATCATAAATATCACCAATCGGACACTGAGAATTATTGGAGGCACAGCCTTTACTAATTGATTTCATCGTTAAGGGAATTAGGTTTGTTATCTTCTACCATCATATAAATGGCAACACGATAAAATTTTATTATATTATTACCATAATGATGATTCGTTTATTGAATAAAGAGGGCAAGGCCCTCTTTGTTATTTGTATTTTTATGTTGTTATCGAGTGATAATAGATCTCAATAGCGGACTGAGTGCTTCATTTATCACTGATATCTGTTGCCATAATTACCCAGACATTAGTGGTCATCATGAATAAGGCTATTTTTTCTCTTTCTGTTTTTCTTCCAGATACAGCTTATAAGTTAATAAATCATTTGCTTTATAAAAAGATCCATAGTGCTGAATGCCTCGGGCCAGTAGGATATCACTGTATGGGAACTGATCTTTTTCGTCTTCTTCATCAATAACAGCACTGATTACCATTTCATATTTTTGGTCTTTGTAAGAAAAACTGACCAGTAGGCTATCAATAACCGGCTGTCGTTTCTCCTTATCAAATCGGCTATAGAGATATTCATATTCCGGGCGTGATATAAGCTTGGATAATCTTTCTGTGCCTTCAACATCTGTCTTTGCATCCGTTTCTCCCTGAATATCTGTCGAGCCTATCACCTTTTGGACTAATTCATTAAAATTGGCAGACCTATCCAGATCACCATAAGTTCTATGACGTATATTATAATATATGTCATAATACATAAAATACTCTGAGTTTTTAACCTGATTAAGGTTTATAGGTTTCAGCTTTATTAAATAAAAATCATTTATTTTAATATAATCGCCACTATTTAACCATTTGCTGGCATCAAACCAGACTTTATCATACAGGTAGTTGGGGTCGGGGTTATTCACAAATATTGCCATTTTATTTTTCATATTAATCTCATTCCATAACCAAAAAAAACAGATCATAATAAAGAAAGGGATGATAATAAGATAAATTTTTTTCATATTATTCCCATCTTCTGGGCAGGTAGGTTCGTAAACCTTTGGGCAACCCTTTTGGGCTCTCTGCAGTTCCGGGTTTATGCCATGCGCCATGTGGATCTATTGGGCCACCTTGATCAATATTGTCATCTCTTACCTTTATACTTTCAATTTGTTTTTTATACTTTTCGTAATTTTTGGGTCTAGTTGGTTCTTTAAGTTTTGGGTTAAGATGCTTATTATTCGTATAATAACGATAGTCCTTGTCATATTTCATAATCTCCTCGCGATGCTTTTCTGCCTCGTTTATTTCTGTTTTAGTGCCATAAGTCTTGCCATAATGACTGCGCATGGCAAATGCCCGGACTTCGACCTCCCAGGTATCTGCCATTAATTGAGCCAGACTATGTTCATAGCCCGGATCGGTATTTGTGAAATCGTCTTCATCAACAGCGATGCCTGTTCTGCATGCATAGGAAGTAACGACAGCATCATAATCAAAGATTTTTTCATCAATCTGCATAATTTTCTCCAGTGTGAAATCACCTGCTGGATCATTATAGCCACTAAAGATATTTTCAGCATAGAAATGAAAAGGGATATTCAATATGATGCCGTGAGAGAATATATCTAACTGTTTAATGAGTCTTTTTTTACTCTTTCGCTCAGACAAAAATTGCACGAGTTCATCTGAATTTCTGACATAAACAATTCTTCCACCTTTATCTTGCGTGTACTGATTAATAACCTTAATATCATGGTTAGTATACCCTAATGTAAAAACAACCAGAATACGTTGTATTTTATAATCCGGTGTTGTTGCAGGGTATTCGCCCAGTTGCCTTATTCCCTGATTAATAAACATATACTGGTTACCTATTGGGGCGGAAAATCCTCTAGTCACACCACTTAATGAATAATCCGGGCCTTCCGTTCTGGCGGCGACAACGCTGATATAATCATAACCACAGATTGAATATTCTACCTCGTATGTCGGTTTATTTAAGGCCGTTTTCGTTGAGGATGACTTAGCGTTTGTAATATATTCACTTTTTCTGCGCTGTAATTTCCCTGCATCACGCCCAACAACGATACGGATATTTTCTGCTTCTTTTGTGTATATTCGTTCAGTCAAAAATTTGTCATCTGTTTTTCCCGATATTATATGTTTGTTTTTTTCAATTCGGATATAATAAGGAATGTTTTCTAATGGTATTGAAACTTCATTATTGTTATAAAGCTTTATTTGCTGGCTGTATATGCCCTGTTTCATAACTTCTTTATATTCTTCGGGGGGACAGGTTGCACAGGCTTTTCCTGCATTAAATGTTGTCATATTGACTCCTTTTAGATGTTATCTGATGGTTCTTTATATGATGTTTCTTTTATTGAGTTCAGAAACAATCTTAACATTATAGAAACCGGGTTCATCTTTATTCATTAGATGATGTAGCCATCCCTCGGGAATATCGTTGGCTGATAAAATTTCTTTTATAATACACAGTTTCATTAGTGTCTTTATTGAAACATCATCAATAATATTATTCTGTTGACAAAATGCGTAGATATCTACTACAAAATTGTTTATTTCCCGATATTTCTCATGAAGAGAGCTGTAGTATATATAGTATACTTTGCTGTTGATCCTATCAATAGCCGCTTTATTTATCATGTAATATTCATCGGGAAAAATCATCAGGAACTCAGAAATATCTTCAAATTTCTCATTGGGATTTTTGTTCTCTAACGCGTAAAATATATCATCAGGCACATTTTTTTCAGACAGGAAAATGTCGCACCAGTATGCAAGCATATGGTGTGTCAGCGCTACAATATATTGTTCATAATGTTTATCATTAAAAATCTGATATTGTTTTGGGGTTATTTTGAAGAATTTATCCTTATTCTGAAAAGATTCTTCGCTATTGTATTCAAACGGAGTGCTTTCTCTATATATTCCGTGGTGGTAGCTGATGACTTTCTTTATAGGTGATAGAAACCGGTTAAGCTCATCATGGCTTAAGATGTCAATAAAAATCCAGAATACCCTGGGGTCATAATATCGAAAAAATACGGGTTTTTTTTCAGTAGGAATAAAGACCTGCAAATATTTTCTGAGATGCTGTCGTAATTTTTCAAATGGATATGTTGATAATAAATACAGCCCCCAGGGATCTTTTTTTCTCGATAGCCAGACTTTAACGGGTTGAGTTAATTCAACGAGGTGGGGTGAGTTTATTTGTTCTTCTTTATTGGAGATGTTTGTATATAAGCTAGATGCGATCGGATTTAATTGTTCCAACATATCGTATAAATCATGCATTAGCGCCCCATCAATGACTGCATAATAATTTACTTTTTCCATGATCACTCCTTTGAGCTACAGTGGGCGACAAATGGCATACCGAGCGCGGCGGCGGCTTTCAAAACTGAAGGCATGGCAGGTAAAGAAACATCACCTGGGCTTCCCGCTGAGTTTAAATTTATTGCAGTCCCTTTTATATCTACCCCCCCATGATGGATGACAACAAAATTGTTACCGACCCGTAAAGTTATCCGGGTATCACTTTTTATGGTGATATCCCCTTCGGCTTGATAACCTAATGTACCTGCAACTGATCTGATATCATCGCCTTTTATAACCAGATTTTTGTCCCGCTCGATTAACTCGATATAACTTCCGGTCGTTTTATGCTCCTGTTGCCCTTCCACGGTTATTTTGCGGTTGTGGGCAATCACCAGTTCATCATCGTGGCCGATACTGGTGGTGCGGTTGTAGTTAATCCGCTCGTCCCGGGAATTGCGCACCTGAATGGCCAGGTTTTTCTGGGCGTGGATAAATACCTCTTCCCGGTCTTTTTCATCTTCAAACCGCAGTTCGTTAAAGCCTTCTCCTTTGTGAGTTTTTGACCGGATTGACATCTGGGTTTTAGCCATCGGCAGGCGGTTGGGAGGGAGGTTGCTGGCATGGTAAGCGCGTCCGGTGATAATGGGCTGGTCCGGATCGCCATGTAAAAAGTCCACCAGCACTTCCTGCCCCACGCGTGGGATGGCTATCATGCCCCAGCCTTTGCCAGCCCATGCCTGACTGACCCGTATCCAGCAGGAACTCTGGTCATTAAACTGACCATATTGATCCCAGGCAAACTGTACCCGCACCCGGCCGTACTCGTCACAAAAGATCTCTTCGCCTTCGGGGCCGACCACGGTTGCTACTTGCAGGCCGTCAATGCGGGGTTTGGGGTAGGGGGAAGGCCGCCAGGAACGGTCACGGTCGCCAAAGGTAAAGTGGTTGGTCAGCGTGGTTCCCGTGTCACCGGAGCGGGTTTCATCGGCCTGGGGCTGCCGGCCATGGTGGTGGATGCTGATGACCTGCCACGGAACATTAAATGTCTCTTTGGGGTGATGAGAGAGGGTAAACATGAGGCCCGGCCAGAGGAAAAAGCAGTCACTGTGTGCATGGCCGAGGAGGTCATTGCGGCGTAAGGCTTCCAGACGATAACGGCTCATGTGTTCCCCGCGTTCATCTTTATAACGCCCGGGGAAATCGTAGTGATAATAGCTGGTTAAATCGGTACGCTGATTGGCCGATTTGGACTCGTAAAAGTGATATTCTGCGGTCCAGGGCGGGTTTTTAAAGGTGCGGTCGCGCAGAGAAATGCCCTGAATCCCGACCTGTTCACGCCAGCGGAACTGCTGGATACTGCCCTGCCTGCCCAGCACATCGGGTTCCGGGTTATAGGGGACGGAAAAGCGGTTACCGAGAGCCAGACAGGAATCGGCGAAGAAAATGGTCTGGCCGTTTTTACCTTGGTTAAACTCGAAGTAATAAAAAATGCCTTCATCGGCTAACAGGCGGTGAAGAAAGGCCAGGTCGCTTTCGTCGTACTGGACGCAGAATTCCCGCTCGGGATGTTCATAGCCGAGGGTGTAAACAATATCCCGGATGCCGTTTTCTTTCAGCAGGGTGTCAATAATATCGGTAATGGATTGATGCTGAAAAATCCGGGAATTGACGCGTAATCCGGCTCGCCAGAGTGCGGGTTGCAGGGTCAGGGAATAATGACTGCGATGGCGTCCGGCGGTGCTTTGTTCAAACTGGGTGACAATGCCGGTGACTTCGCGTTCCGGGAGTCCGTCACGGTAGACGGAGAAGGTGGCGGAATTGTCCAGAACATCCTTAAAGTTGATATCCGGGTCAGCGCTGGTGAGTGTGGCGTCCAGACTGAAGGGTGTCGAGAGTGCTTCATTCAGTGTAAATTCAACGACTGCAAAAGTGTGAGCTGGGAGGTTACCCACGGAGAGGGTAAAAACCAGTCCTGAATCTGCCATTATTTGCCTCTTGATGATGTTGTCATGTGGTGTTTATTGACTTAACGGATTGAGCGGTTGTTTTTGTGTGGTCAGTCCGGCGTCTTTTTGTAACGCGTAGTAACGACTCAGCAGAGCGTTAAAGCGGTCATCGGTCTTTTTTATCAGTGCTGGTGAGACGGTCTGTCCTTGTTCTATCGCCGCAGAGAACTGGCGTAACAGCTCTTCCAGCGGCACTTCACGGTTGTGGCTGTTCTGAATCTGGTAGATAGCCGTTTTTAGGTAAGAGAGGGTGAAACTGCCCCGGTTACGTTCCTGCTCAAGGATTTTATCGGCCAGTTGCTGGAGTTGATTTCGGGTCTGGTGCCAGCTGCCCTGTACCGGCGCGTTCTCCAGTCTTACGGCCTGTAATTGTTGCCAGCGGTCAGTTTCATGTTGTTGCTTGTTGTCCAGTGGCCAGGTTTTCTGCGCTATATCGGTTAGTTGTTCAGCATTTTGCAACACGACCAGCGGTGAGGTATCTGCTAACCGGGTTAACTGTTGTTCATAGGTTTGCAGGTCGGGCTGATATAACCAGTTCAGTCTCGCACCGTCTTGTGTTCCAGTCAGGGCGGTGAGCTGTTGTTGTAAGGGTTTGTAAAACCCTAGCCAGCTGCCGGTCAGGACAAATATTCCCAGCAATGCACCCAGCCCGAAGCCCTGTAAAGCACTCATCCGGGGTGGTGGCTCAGGAAAACGGACCTGCACTTTAGGCTGATTGCTGTCATAGCTGGCATCATAGTCGGCTTCAGGTTCAGCCGGCTCCGGCTCGGTATTAGCCAGATAGACCAGCGGCGGCATCTGTACCGGTTTAGCCGCAGGTTTGGGGATGATGCGGGTATTTTCCAGTTTTTTCGCGGTGTTTTGGAAAAACCACAGCAGGTTTTCAACTTTGGGTAGACGTTTTAGGTCGGATTGCTGGAGCCGGTCAACGATCAGCTGTAAGGCCCGCTCTGCCCGGTAAATCATGCGCAGGTCGCGCGTAGTGTAATCGTGCTGGCGCAGGGCGTTGCCGCTGCGGGTGTTAAACCAGTCGAGCATCTCGGTTCGCACCGTCGGCTGGGGCGGCCATAGTTCATCCCATTGACTGACAATCACGCCAGCTAGCAATTCGCAGCCTTCGGTAAAACCGGCCAGACCGCTCAGCTGCATCCGGGCCAAGGTGTAGTAAATCGCACTTTGTAAATCGACGCCGTGGGAGCGGAACAGGGTCAGGGCCAGCGATTCAATCAGTTGCCAGTTTACTGCGGGTTGAGAGGGATGGTTAATTTTATTGATTTCTTCACGTATTGCGGTGAACGCCGGCAGGTTCATTGGGTTACCGCCGGCACGGATAATCAGGTTTTCAGGGTTTTCACTCATGGCAGTTTATCCTTACCTGCCCCCGCCGGCACGGGGAACAGGTCTTTTTTGATTAATAGAGGGTGTCAGGCAGTTTGAACCGGCTGAACAGGCCACCGGCAAACGGGTTGTCGGATTCATCTACGTAGATACGGTAAGTCATATCTCCGCCATCAACGGAGAACAGCACATCAAACGAATCCTGACGCACGTTGGTCAGTTTGCCGCTGTTAATCAGTCGCAGCTGGGCCCATGGGCCGGTGAAGCTGATTGAACGCGGGGATTTGCCGCTGGTATCTGGTATCAGTGTGAGTTGACTTTCTACCCCAGAGCGCATGGAGTTTGGCCAGACCAAATGCACGATGCTGCTGCGACCGTGGGCGTAATCAAGTAACTGACCGTCGAGATTGAGCAGGCTGCGGCGTTTGTTGCCAGTCAGGCTGATAGGCTCAATGGCAAACTGGGTACCGAGGCCGTTTTGCGGGGTGAAGAAGGTGTCGCGGATACGGTCGGCCAGTTTCAGTTGCGCCAGCACGTCCGGGCGGATAAGTTGTTTGCCGTCGTCGCTGTAGGTCAGGTTGTTTTCAACAAATGGTTTCAGGTTCTGTTGATAGAAGGCATCGAGTGTTCCACCCGGTCGGAAGAAGCGGTCAAACTCACTGAGTGGGACATCCTGAGTGGCATCCGGGTTGAACGGATAGCGTCCGGCCAGATAGGTCTGGTACTGTTTGACTACGGAGTCATGCCATTCGACTTCTAATGAGCGGACGGCTTCCATCATGACTACACGCCATGCCTGTTCGGCCAGTTCACCAACCCAACGGTTCAGCGGTTCCGGCAGGTTTTTCGCCAGTTGTTGCACGTCGAAAATTGGGTCACTGTTGTTCTGTTCAAGTCGCAACTGGACCGCTTTTAGGGCGGCTTTGCCCGGCACCGGTGCGTTCTGGATAGCCAACAGGTAACGGTGTAGTGCAGTCAGTTTCTGGTAAACTTCCTGTAGAGTGCTGTTTTTTTCACCGTATTCCATCAATACGGCAGTTTCCGGGGCGAATTCGCGGTTGATACGCACCAGTAGGCGGTAGTCCGGTGCATCGCGTAACTGCTGTTGCTCTTTGGCGGGTAGGGTATCGTTAATCACTGGCAGGCGGGTGTTGTCGCTGAGGATTTGCAGCGCCCGGCTGATTGGTTGTTCCCCACTGATGACTTGCTCAATGGCACTGATGGCCTGTGGGATATCGGTAAAGTCGAGGATATCCAGATTGTTCATAGCGCTGCGCCAGGTGGCGGTGTAATCGCCAAGATATTGCTCGGTGATTTGTCGTTGGATTTCTTTACGGTCAGTTTCGCTGTACTGGACGTTGTGTGACAGGTTCAGCACCCAACTGTCCATCACGGTGAGGTCAATCAGCTGGTCGTCCTGTTTAACGAAGTAGTTATTTAGACCATTCATTGTCAGAAACTGAGGGATAATCAGTTGCTTGTCGTTATTGGCGATAAAGATACTGTCAAAACTAGGACCTATCTGGTCGCGCAGGTTGAGCGGCGGTGGCAGAGAGTCCTGGGCTTTAAGGCGCAGGTTCTGATAGACCCGCTGGTAAATGGAAAGCTGACTGAGTTCCTTCTGGGCATTAGTGAGTGGAAGCTTGTAAGGCGCGAAGCTACTGATAGCTGCTGGGTCACCAGCTTCCCGTGCGGCCCGCCAGTCGGTGTGGTCCAGAGCGTAGTCCAGATGGGTTAACAGCTGTTCCTGCACCGGACGTTGGCCGTTAAAGGTGCGACTCCAGCGTTCCTGCATATACTGTTCAACCAGCGATTTATTGCGGCCACTGCCATCTTCCAGCATCCGTATGATACGCAGTACTTCCAGTTTTTCTTCACTGCCTTTGGGGGCGTTGTTTAGGTCATCCAGCAGGCCGTTCATCAGGGCCGGCAGGAAGCGCTGGGACAGCAATTGCAGATAGGTACTTTCGACATACGGACCGACGTCCGAGCCCTGATAGAGCCCCATATCGGCGAGCAGCCCTTTATGATGGTAATCACCGTAGGCAAGGGTGGCCTGCCGGACAGGATTGAGCAGCGGTAATTGTAAATTACCGTTGCGGTCTTCCCCTTTGGGTGGGGGAACAGATAAGAAGTTTTTAGCCTGCGTCAGGACTTCTTCGCCGGCCCGGTAGTTTTTCTGATAGTAGTAGTGCCAACCGGTCCATAGGGCCAGTGCCACGACTGAGCCGGCGGTGGAGAAGGTCAGCAGTTTTCGGCGGTTCCGACTTAACCAGAGTCGGTTCTCCGCAGCCAGATTGGGCTCGGCCAGCAGGACCTCTTCAAACAGCGCGCGAGTGAAATAGGGGGCGGTATCGGCGACCGGCCAGGTTGGAAATGCCTGAGGTCCCAGATGATACTGCACGGCGGCAGATTGGGTGAAGGGGTCATCCATCTGACCGATTTGTTTCGACGAAGTGAGATAAACGCCGCGCAGCCCAGGTTGTGCCGGTCCGCCGTTGTAGAGCAAGCCATCCAGTAGCTGTACCAGATAGCTGTGCAGTCCTTGAATTTGACGGGTAAAGCTGAATAGCGGGCCGCGTTGGCTGCTATCCACTTTGTTGAGCATCATATCCGGCATCGCGGCGTTAAGTTGCTGCATCCACTGGTGCCAGAATTGTGCTAGCTCGGTGCGCCAGCCGTCTTCATCCGCGGCGTTCAGGCTGAAAGTGACCCCCAGGATCTGCGCGCGCTGCGGTCTGTCCAGTGATTGGAATGCGGCACCGAAGCCATGTAGCAAATCGAGTTTAGTCAGTACCAGATAAAAGGGAAGATGGTTGTGTAAGGTTAACCGCAGATCTTGCAGGCGCAGGTGGAGCGCTGCGATATACCGTTCACGCTGTTCTTTGTTGTCGGTCAGTAAACGGTGGGTATCCACTGTTAGGATAATACCATTAAGGGGCTGACGCTGACGGTTTTCGGTCAACCAGGTAAGCAGGGCTTGCCACAGGCGGGCGGGCAGTTGAGGCTTATCGCTATCCGACATGGCTGTTTGGTCAATGAGGAAACCGTCTGGGTCGAGAATGACTGCTTTTTCCCCTAGCCAACAGCGCAGGTGCAGTGGAAGACCGTCTTCTCCTTTCAGAGCGTCTGGCGCGGCAATGTCAGTTAATTTGTAACCTTCCTGGATAAGCGAAGTTTTGCCGCTGCCAGTGTTGCCAGTCATGAGGTACCAGGGGCGTTGATAAAGGTAATCCCAGGTGCCGAGATGGCGTTGAAGTTGCGCTTTCCAGTGGTTGAGGTAGCTGTCCTGACGAGCAATATCGGTCAGTACTGGATCAACCACTTTCAATTCCACATCCAGTTTTAATTTTTCCAGCTGTTGCAAGCGACGCCAGATTTTTGTGCCGACAAAACCCAGCACCATAAAGATGATGATTGCGGTTGCCAACCAGCGGGCAGAGAGATTTTCCAGCGGGTAAGTTTGTTTGAATTGCCAGCCAGGCCCCCACCACCATATCCAGATAAGGGCCAGGCAGGGCAGGAGAGCCAGTATCAGCGAGAATGTGGCTTTGAGAGGTGGCAGACGCGGCATCGTCGGTTTTTTGATATTTTTTAGAAGAAGAGAGAGCCAGTTCATGGGTTAACACTCCTGTTTGCTGCCGTATCCTTTGAGGTGCAGTTAATTGAGGCTTTTTCTGCCAGTCCTGCCAACAGGCCGGGTTCCCAATGGGTGAGTAACATGTGCTGTCCTGCCTGCAATAGATGCCGGTAATGTTGTTGTGCCAGGGCGGTCATACCCGCCTTTTCAAGCAATTGTGCTGTAAGCAGTTGACCGTAGAACTGATCTCGAGGCTCAGTCAGTTGTTGCTGATGTTGTTCTGCGGCGTTGAGTGCTGCTTCCAGTCCATGTTGTTGGAAACATTGCCAAATAGCCTCTTGATCCTGAGTGGAGCCGCCGTTGCCCGCAGCGGTTGCTGGGGGGTGCAGCCAGTTCAGGGTTGCAGCTGAAATAAATGGACTCATATCGGAAAAATATAAGGTCTGTAAAATGGGTAAGCGGTCAAGAAATGCTTTCAGTTCATCGCGGATAGCGCTGGCAACTGCGGTATAACCCAGTTTCTCAGCGGCTTGAGCCGCGATAGCATGTCCGTCAAGCCAGTAAGGGGCAAGGGTCAGGCTCTGCTCTATCTGTTGCAGTAAAGGCTTATCGGCAGCGGGCAGTTTCGCCAGATAATCCGCGGTACGGTCTGCTGAAATAGGCGCCAGTGGAGTTTTGCCTTCGCCGTTGGCGATCGGTGCAGTAGTCAGTGTGTGCCAGGTCGCGTAGCGGCGCAGCCGGTAACCTGTAGGGGAGTCAGGCTGGCGTTCGCACAGCAGATCGGCCACGGTCAGCAACGTCTGTTTCCAGGCTTTTTCACTGGTGCTGTCTACCGCGATGTCCGGTGCTGGGGTCAGCGCTGGGGAAATGGTAGGTTGTGCCGTGTTTTCTGTTGGTTCAGCGGGCGCTGCTACCGGCTTTGGTGTCGGTTTGCGGGCATAACGAGAACGTAACTGATCGATCTCTTTAGCCAATGCAGGTTCATCGGTATGCCAGCATTGCGCCAGATGAGCGAGTGCGCCTTGCGCTTCTTCCCGTTGAGTTTCATCCGCTTGTTCACAGAAGCTGGCCTGAGCGGAGTCAAAGCGTTTAATAACCTGTTGTGCCAGACGGCGCTTGAGCAAGGGTTTTTGTGGCCAGGCGGGCTGCCAGTAATGTTTGATGTAATCGGCCAGCAGTTCCATTGCCAGTATTAGCTCTGCGGGGTTGCCACTGTGTTGTAGTGTCCGCAACAGGTGAACCATCAGCCTGAAATCTTTGCTTTTTTCGCTGAATAGTTGTAGCGCCTGGCGCTGGATTTCTTCAATGTTAATGGTGGAATGGGCCAGTGATCCCAGCTTAATCATTTCACCATCAATATATTCCCAGGCAGGTTCGTTCTCATCCAGCTCCTTGCTGGTCAGTTCATCTGATAGCGGTGTTAGCAGGAGTCCCTGCCAGTCGAATTGTTTCCTGATATCCATTGGGATCACCAACGACAGGCGGAGCGTAAGGGTTTCACCGCCTGTTCCAGTTGAGAAATGTTGAATGTCATCCGGTTTCCGTTGCTGGTTTTGATGGTCAGGGTGTCACCTGTCATCAGTCGTTTGAGTGTTTCAATGCCCGGTATCCCACGGCTGGATTCCAGCAGATAACCATTTTCGCGCAAAAACCAGTCAGCACTGAATTGGGTTACGTCGGTCGAAATCATGACCGAGCCATTGTCTTGTGGCGTAGTCAGGGCGACTTGTATCCGGGTAATGCTATCGATACAACTCAACACAAGTACCGGTCGTGGAGGTGGAACGCCGAGCGCAGGTGTAGTGAGTATGACGCGGGTCGGTATTCCTTTGGATTGGGTAGTGATAAAACCAGTTGAGTGGTCAGTCCGTTTCATTTCCTGTTCCATGGCTTGTTGCCAGGCCGGGCCAGTTTTTTCTAACGGAATGACAGCAGCCCTATCCACTTTATCTAATAGACGGTCATAGCAATCCAGCCTGATCAGCGGTGAAGGTTCTGAACGGCATTGCAGTAAGGTCGGTAGCGAGGGCGCTGTGGTGGTTTCCTGAGCTGGCTGAATTTCAGGCGTGCCAGTCAGGGATGCAATTAATGAACTGACAAGTAAAAAGAAACTCATAATTTACACCTGTATTTTGCCAGCTTGTAGGTCAGTGTACGTGGCGCAATGCCTAAGCTTTCTGCAATTCGTTTGGTGTTATCGCCATAGATGTGTTGGCGTTGTACCAATACTGCACATTCAAACTCTTCAAGGGCCTGAGGCAGGTTGTCGATTTTGCTGTAATCGTGAGAGATGTTGGCCGATGTTTTGTTCTCCGCAGTGGTGCTCAACGAAGCCAGTAGTTCATCAAGCTGTTTTTCTTTCTGGCGTTGAGTTTGAAAAACTTGACGAATTTGGCGCAATTGTTCACGTAGTTGTTCCAACTCCTGTAATTTTTTCAGCCGGTGCTGCATGACATGGCAGTAGATGTAAAACATGTTTTTATCATCAGCAAAACGATTAACATCTTCGGCGAAAACAGCGATTACACCACATGCCTGTCCGTTGCAGTTGAACAATGGGATAGCATGCAAACCACAGCGGTGGGGCAGCTCTTCTATAAAGGTACGAAAGTTCTGATTGTCTACTCGTACCCCTTGATTGAGTGATTCCCATGTCATGGGTGTGCCTTTATACATAATTTGCACCAGCGGATGGTTGATATCGCCGATACTGACATCCAGTTGTAAGGCACTTATCTGGTTTGGGGCTGGCAGCCGATAACATTCCAGACGGTTTTCATTCATATTAAGTAGAGAGACCAGCAAGGCATCAAAACGCTGGCGTTGGTGATTCACCTGAAGAAAGTGGTGAACCAGTTGCTCAATAGAGTCATTTTCCAGTAACGCTAATGCGCTTTTCAGCCGTTGTTTCATTGGAGCTCCTCAACCACCGCGTTGAATTTATGTTCATCAACGGTTAGCTGGATGGCGCTAATTTGTTTTCCTGAAGCCATTTTTTGCAGCAATAGCAGAGATAGCGGTGGTAACAAAGCGCCATCAATGATCGATTCCAGCATACGTGCACCGTTTTCAGCACGGGTTGCTCGTTGCAGTATTTCTTCGATCACGTCATCACTGATGGTTACTTCAGCATTGAAACGTTGGCGCAACAGGTTATCAAGGCGAGCTAGTTTGCTTTGAATGATGGTCTTCAGGGTGTCATATCCCAGTGGCAGATAGGGCACGACTTCCATTCGCGCCAGTAATGCCGGTTTGAAGAATGCCGCCAGTTCAGGGTAGAGCAGGTCGTTCATCTCTTCCGGTTTATCAGCATTATCAACGATAGTTTGATAGCCAAGGTTGGATGTCAGGAAGAAGACAATATTTTTGCAGTCAATCACTCGGCCTTCGCCATCGGCCAGTTCGCCTTTGTCGAATGCTTGATAGAACAGGTTGAGTACGTCAGGATGCGCTTTTTCCACTTCATCAAGTAGGACGACGGAATAAGGTTTCTGGCGAATAGCTTCGGTGAGTACGCCACCTTCTCCATATCCAACATAGCCTGGCGGTGAACCAATCAGGCGAGAAACGGTGTGTTTTTCCTGAAACTCGGACATGTTGATGGTGGTCAGGTACTGACGTCCGCCGAACATTAATTCCGCAAGCTGTAAAACGGTCTCAGTTTTACCGACACCGCTTGGCCCCACTAGCAGGAAGGCCCCCAGTGGGCGACCAGGACGGCGCAGGTCTGCTCTGGCAGTTAATAGATGTTGATGCAGGCATTTGATAGCTAGTTGCTGTCCTTTGATGCTTTGCCCCAGATGGGTTGGCAGTTCAGTGACAATGGATAATTCACTCTGTGACAGACGGTTAAGGGGAACGCCTGTCCATTCGGCGATAACTGCCGCAATTTGGTTTTTATCCACATGAGGGGAAACCAGTGTTTGCTGTTGTTGTAACTGTTCCAGTTGTTGATTAAGTTCAGACAGTTTTGCAACCAATTCTTCAGTCACGATTTCCGCAGGTGTCTCGTTCTCTTCGGTTTTATCGGTTGTTTCGTTTGTTAATAGTTGACGGCGTAGTTCAATAACTTGTTGAACCAATTGCTGTTGTTGTTGCCAACTGGTTTCCAGTTCAGCCAGTTTTTCTGCCGTTTCCTGCTGTTGTTGCTGAAGTTCTTCTAGTCTATCAGTATGTTGGTTCAGCCCCATGTGTTGCTCTCTTGTCAGCACATCCGATTCCATTTGCTGCTGGTGGAGCTGATTTTTCAGTGCGGAAATCTGACGTGGAGGTGAAGTCAGATTGATGGCAACGCGGGCACAGGCGGTATCTAATACGTCAATAGCTTTATCGGGTAACTGGCGACCTGAGAGGTAACGGTCACTTAATACGGCGGAGGCTTTCAGTGCTTCGTCATCGATCAATATGCCATGAGATTGTTCATAAATTGCCCGCAGGCCACGCATAATGATAATGGCTTCTTCCGCTGTGGGTTCAGCCACTTTGACCAGTTGAAAACGGCGAGAGAGGGCAGCATCTTTTTCAAAATATTTTTTGTATTCGCCCCAAGTGGTTGCGGCGATAGTTTTCAATTCACCACGTGCCAGAGCGGGTTTCAGCAAGTTAGAGATGTCCAGTCCGCCCTGCTGATTACCTGCACCAATCAGCGTATGAGCTTCATCGATAAATAGAATAATCGGTACAGACGATTGGTTGATTTCACTCATGATGCCTTTGAAGCGCTTTTCAAATTCACCTTTTACCGCCGCACCCGCTTGTAATGCCCCCAGATCCAGTGTCATCAATTCACTGTTGCGTAATTTTTCCGGTACCTGATTGTCGATAATGCGCAAAGCCAGTCCTTCAATCAGCGCACTTTTACCTACGCCCGCTTCACCTACCACAATGGGGTTATTTTTACGTCGGCGGCAAAGAATATCGATCATCAGGTCGATTTCGGTGTCACGGCACAGAACTGGATCGAGTTTTCCCTGACGAGCCTGTTCTGTCATGTTTTGGGTAAAACGGGCGAGAAGGCTGTCACTATTGGCTGCGTTTCTGCCTTGTCCGTTTTTATCGTTTTCTACAACCGGTTGTTCGGCGGAACCTGCTGTCCATTGCGTAAAATTCTGGCGCAGTAATTCGCGGTTAATTCCCGATAGCAAACGGGCAGATTGGGGCGTCAGGTAGCGTAATGGGCTGAATAATAATGTCATCAGCATGACACCGCTGCGTAATTCCTGATGCTGCATCTCGGTTGATGCTAACAGCCAGCTATCCTGTAGCCATTCCACCAGCATGGGTGAAAAGTTGGGGTAAGCTTGTACCATCGCCTGATGGTGAGGAATCATCTGATCAAGTTGTTCTTTCAGCAAGTCACTGTCTACTTCGGCTTGACTGAAGATCGCTCTGACATCACTGAGAGGTGTGTTGATCATCTGCAACAGTAGCTGAGAGACCGTGATCTCAGGTTGCTGCTGACTGACACACTGCGCTGCCGCCGTTTCCAGAGCATGCCGAGTCATCGGATTTAAGCGGTTAACTAATGTGGGGAGATCAATCTGGATCATCGGTTCTTTCCTAACTCAGTAAATTATTTAGCTGTTGTAATATGTTCTGGGTTTGGTTGTGCAGCCGGACAGCATAAAAGCCATAAACCACGGCGAGCAGACCAATACCGCTCCAGAAGAGGTGTTTGATAGTCAGTCGCTTACCCAAACGGTAGCGGCTGTCCTGCTCGTTGGCATTACTGTGCAGAATGGTTGGTGGTGCTTCGCCCCGCAGCGCGTGTAACTGTTGATGTATCCGGCGGAATAAACGTTCAAAATCATCCCCTTTCTGCGAACTCACTTTGTAGCGACCACGGTAGCCGAGGCAGAAGCAGAGATAGATAAATTCCAGCAGATGCTGATAACGTTGAGGTTCACCCATCAAACGCTCCAGCAGCACAAAGACTTTTTCACCACCCCAGGTTTCATTGTGGAATTGCACCAGTAGAGATTGTTGCAACCAACCGTTCTGGCTGTTCCAGCCATGACCCAGTGCAGTTTCATCAATGAAAGTACAGAGCATGTAGCGAAAAGAGACAATTGCGCCCGGTTCATAACCTTTGGTTTGTAAAAATTGTTCGATTGCCTGGATATCAGTGACGACTTGCTGATAAAGCTGGTCCGGTAGCGCCTCATCACCCATGTCTTTTAGACGCATGACCATACCGAGCAGCGGTGTTGCGGCATCAATCATCGGGTTTAGGCTTTCTCCGCGCAACGGTAACTGATACTGACGGTGCAAAGTCGTATCAGTTTCTACTTGCATCAGAATGGCGTTGTCGTTGATAGCTTCGTTCTTCATTAGTCACTCCCATTTCTGACTGCCCAGAATTGCAGGTCTAATCCGGGGAAATCACCTGAAACATGGAAGGCAATGGAGGTGCCTTTGAGAATGTCTTGCCATGCCGCACCTTGTTGATCAAAACGGAAATAGGTGTAGCCGGCGTGATAAGGCAATTGGCGCGGAGCGGCAGGAAGCGGAATCAGTCCTACGCCAGGCAACTGAACGCTGACCATTTCGCGGATTCTTTCCTGAGATGCGATTTTGGTCTGCTTAACGAACTGGCGGAGTAATTGCTCCTGTGGGACTTCTGCGCGGATGGCTAGAATGAAATCTGCTTTGGTCAATACATCTCGGTCATGGATATTTGCTACTCGGATGCCATTTGACTGAGTCTGTAGCTTAATTGGGATCGCACGTGGGGTCAGGACAACACCCATTGCTTCACGCATGGAACGCATGACTTGATGGAATGTATCAGTCAGGCTGTCGTGATTATATTCCGGTATATCTCCCACCTGACGGGATTCATGTGTGAATGTTCTCAGTTCACCACAGGTTTGGATCAACTGGGTGAAGAAGTGTTCGGGATGCAGAATGGTTTGTCTGGCGTAGTGGGTAAACCATGGCTGAATCCGGTTAACTAACTGGAGCATCATAAATTCAGCAACATCTGCTACCCCTTGCTGACCGGGAGAACCGATCCGGTTAGCGAGTGATCTGGCCCGTTCTATCAGTGCCCTATCCACTTCATCCATATAACTTTTCAGTTTGGAGGAAACATTGATAGACGTACAGGTTGGCACGAAATCTTCATTCAAGATAATGGTTCCCGTCGGAAGCTTTTCGATTATCTGGCATAGAGGAAGTACGGTAAAAGCGCTGAGATCTTCTGAACCTTGCTTCAAAATCGGTGTCAGTTGTGCCAGCATAATCTGGCTGACATCACCGCCATCCGTGTGTAGGTCACGGATATCATTGACATGTTCGCGGTAGCGCATCGCCCCAGCATTATTGGATTCTGGGTGGGAAATTTCATTGAGGGTATCGCTGGCTATTGGCAGTGCCAGATAGATATCTTTGCTATTGTTTTCGTGGAGATTCACGACATCAAGAGGCTGGGGAATGGCATCCTGATATGGAACAGAGAACACGGTACCATCTGGCATGATACCGCTGGCTTCGATGATACCGATGCGTCCCAGTGCGAGGAGATCCTTGTCAATAGTCAGAGAACTGAAGCCATAACCATAACTGGTGAGGGACGTCAGGCGGTTGTGAGCTAAATAGTCATTATGTTTTTGTTGTTGTTGGAAATGTTGTGGCTTGATGAATAATCCTTCACGCCAAATCACCCGATTTTTACCTGGCATAATTATTGTTCCTCTTTTCTAAGTTCAACTTCGTTCGCTCTGATGTGCACCAGAATGTTGTATTGCTGCCCCGTGTCTTTCACTCGGATGACTTTTTTCCATTCAGATTGATTGATATCGGCATAACGAACGATGACGCCGATGTAACGGCTCTTTTTTTCCAGCGGGATGACGGGTAGTGGTTTGTATTGCCCCGGCAATAAGGTGTAATCCTGATGGTCGATGTAATTTTTCCCCAGCGCTTTATCTAATTCGTCACTTTTAAGCTGGTCATAATCGGCGGCAAGCAGACGGGAATCTTCACTGAGATAAATCAGGTGTATTTCAACCGGAGTGGCTTCTCCATTTTTATTGGGGTTGATGTCAGGCTCTGCCAGCAAAGTGATCGCAGCAGTGGAAGGTAAATCCGCCGGTTGACCGACAGGAGTTGATGGGTCCCAGACAACCTGTCCGACTTTCTTCGTTGCCTGCCATGCACCGCTGCAACCGCTTAACACGAGCGCTGCCAGCAATACAAGCCATATGCCAGACCATGAGGTATTACCGGAGCGCTTCATTACTGGCTATCCTCTAAACCTTGGCGTAGAGCGCGGTCATAAGCTTGTTCGTAAACTTCACTAAACAGCTTTTCGAATCCCTGTTGACGGCTGGAAGCCAATTCACGGTAGTAACTGGTGTACATTTCCCATGCCCAGGTGGAATCTTTTTCCTGGGTCTCATTACTGCGGCGGTACTGGGCAAAACGGCTAAGTAGGTGCTCTGGTGAGAAAGCATCCAGCATAGTGTTCAATGCGGCAGTAATCGCAATCCGGTTAGCCTGATAGTGTAATTGCAGGTTCTGTAAGCTTTCAGCGACGGCTGATGGCGCTGAAAGATGTACCGGGCTTTTCTGATCAGCGAACATCACTTGCATGGTGGTGTTGTAATCCATATTTAGCCGTAGCGGATTATCTTCGATAGGGCGCAGTTGTTTATCACGCAGACCATGCTGTGTACGCTGTAATGCCAGTAAACCTTCAATTGCTGCTTTCATGGTTTTACCCATTTCTTCCAGGAAGTCGTTGGCTTGCTGGCTATTATGCAAAGGTAATTGTGTGTTTAGCCCTCGCATCAGTGGTGTGATAGCAACGTGCTGTTGTTCCATATCTTGATATTGTTCACTTAAAGGTGAAGAGATACTCGGTAAATCAACAAAATCCCGATCCATAGCATTGCCTCTGTTATCTGAGAGGGGAGAGAAAAATAATGGTGTGCGGTAATGGCCTTGTTGCAGGCTTTGGTCTACCTCGTTAGTTACTGATGTTTGGTTCTGTGTGGTTAGTGTTTCGCTGTCGAGGACCTTCAGTGGGTCGTGACTGAAATCATGGTTTATTGTTGGTGCCGGAGAATGATGTTCTGTGAAAGCGCTATCCTGAACGGGTGATTTTTCCATCATGGCGTCCAGTGGATTGCTATAGCTGGAGACCAATGATTCCGGTGATACCATCATTGGATCAGTCCGATCTGCGTCGGAAAAACTGATATGGCTTTTGATCACTAGCTTACCGATGGTAATTTCATCCGCTTGTTGCAGTCGGATCAGGCCGGCCCCCGGAGTTAGTGGTGATTTATTCACAAATAGGGGGCCGGCGATCATGTGCAGGCAGAATGCACCATCACGCCACTGAATAGTAAATTGTGACGGATTGATATTGCCCTGTTGATCCTGAACGGACCAGAGATGGCTTTCGCTACTACCGACTGTGCCACCTTGAATGGAGAACAAGCAACTGGCAGATTTACCGCTTTCCAGTTGATCGCTGTTGAGCACTCTTAATGAAAGGGTTGGTTGTTGTTTTTCCATAATGCTTTATCTGCCAACTGAAATAGTGATAAAGGGTTTCTTCTCTGGTTTGCCGAGAAAGCTGGTCCACCCCAAGCTGTTGTTTTGTTTCGTGCCAAGTACCATGCCATCTGCCTGGTTTTCGGCTAGTCCAAGACGTAGATCCCAGGCCAATTGATCACGCAGGACAAAACAAATAAACATCACTAGTGGTAGGAAATTTTTGCCGTCCGGGAGAAATGACAGGAAGTGTTCTCGGGAGAGATTATTGATGCATAGCAGAAACTTACCGTTGCAACCTTTCACCCAAGAACCGAGAAAGAAGTTTCTGCCCAGTACGGATTGTTCAATCCCTTTTTTCTGGCCCCTTATTTTCAATAGTCCACCCAGGCGGTTTTGCTGTGATGTCTCGATGGTGGTTTTTCTAATTTGCCAGCCATGTACCGTGACATCCGATAGATCAAAGCAATGTGAAACCAGACTGGATATCACTTCCGGCGATCGGCCAGGGCTGGCTAACAGACCTGCGTAGGCCAGCATTTTGCTGTGATTGATTTGCAGATGAGAGCGGTTCACATCGCTGCCAAGTCCGACTAAAGCGAACATGCGTTGAGAAAAATCATCCATTCCGTTTTTGTCAAAACAGATGTAATAGCGATATTTCCGCCAGATCTGATGAAGCATGACGATTGAGCGATGATTGAAAATATTCAGAAAATTAGTCAGCCGATTTTCGTCTTGAGCCTCTTCCCATGCCAACGAATCAAGGTAATAACCAGGCATAGGCGACTGGCTGCCATGTAGCCCAAGAAAGGAGACCTCTACCTGAAAACGACCTTGCTCGGTACGTTTCACAGAGACAACATCTCTGGTTGGAAAAGCTAAGCTTGCACTGGATTTGAAGAGGATTGATTCTCGGTCAGGGCGATTGGTCTGCCCTGTTTTTTCCCACGCTACCGCCAATTGGTTGAGTAACTCGACCAACTGGTAAAAGTTATATTTTGATAAATCCGGCGCCAGATTTTCTGGCGGGTTTTTACCTATTACATCAACGCATGTTGACCTATCTGTTCCGGCCATTGATAACATTCCTGATTATCTAAGTTGATCACCTTCAATATGTGGAAGGAATTGATGCTGGCATATAATGCAAAGAAGCGTGACAGTATGGTGCTGAACAGATAGAGCTCACCCTCAGAGCTAAAAGCCTGTTGTTGGATATACAATGTTGATTCCAGCCCCCGCACAGGAAGCCCTCTTAACAGGCGGTCTATTGGTCGAGTTTCAATTCGTTCAATTGCATCCAGCCGTTTTTGGGATGACCGCGATGACTGCCGGTTATGTCGACTCGGCAGATCATAGGTACTCAGTACTTGCTTTAGTGCGTCCTTATCCAACAATGTCATATAATTCAGCGACATATTGGAAATGAGAGACCAGTGAAATTTACCGCTCATTAATGGATAAAGTGGAACAGATGGGCGGGTGATATTGCGGAATGCTGCAAATGACGGACTGCCCAGTGACGGAAAATTAATGTCACCCACTCGTAGTTGCAGTGGCAGTTCACGGTTGGTACAGGTCAACCTGACAGAGACATTTTCATTATTTAACAGGAGTTGAGATTCATCACCACGAACAAAAGAGATGTAGTGCTCAAGCCCCTTGCGGAAAGGGGATTCTTTGACCCTGATGCGGAAATAGCGGGTATTGAGTTCACTTTCGTGTTCGATTTGGTGATGAAAACTTTCAAATGGAACGTAGACCCGTTCACTACCCCTGGCGCGGTTGGGTGTACCATCGGCATTAAGTAGCCAGCTTTCTACTTTATCAACGGAGAAAATATCATAGCGATCAGGATGACTATAGCTAGCCCTCAGTGGGTATTCAGCTTGGCTGTTATCTAATCGAATAGCTTCGCTATCCATGGTGAAAAGATTGATTGCTGGAACACAATGTAGTCGAAAACTATCTTGACGGATTTTAACTTCCGGCGGGAGTGCCTCTGAGAAATAGAGATTCAGCGTGAAATCTTTGGCTTTAAGATTTGCCGGTAATTTAGGGAAGCCAGTGACATCAAAAAACAAGAAACCTTCAGAAAAGCAGAAATACTCCTGCAAGATGCGATAACCCATATAGGAATTTTTGGGATAAGGCAGCAGGGCATCTTCCCGGTTAAAGCCAACTGGAACGAAATCAAAATCCGGCAATGGAATGGTGATATCGCCTACGGTGAGTTTTGCGTCTTCAAGGTAGTAACTAAGCCAGAAATAGAGTTGTGTACTGCTGTAATCGTCACCGCTCAGATAAAAACGTAGCTTATCAAGTTGTAATTCTTGTAAGTTGAGTTCTGTCTTTGAGGTAAAATTTAAACCGATAACACCTTGTTCATTGCTGTTATTAACGGAAATGTCCCGGATTGACATTGGGAACAGCCAGACATCACGGCATAAAGTAAAAGTACAGCGATTGTCTCTTTCTGCTTTGTTAGGATCGGTATTAGTTGAGTAAATATCTTCGTCATCATCCGCCAGCAGATGGCTTTTGATTTGAACTCCGCGTTTAATCTGCGTGGCTTTTGTGACAACGCTTTCATCGGGTGTGTACTGGATAATGGTCATGCTGGGGGTTGGCCGTAGATAATTCGGCCATAGCATGTGTAATAAGCCATGAGTCAGTTCAGGGAATTGATCATCAATTTTTGCTCGTAAGTTACCGGCCAGGAATGCAAAACCTTCCAACAGACGTTCAACATCCGGATCAGAGCCTTGTTCAGATAGAAATGAAGCGAGATGAGGATGTTCAATTGCGGCTTGACGCCCCAGTTGTCTCAGGTAATCCAATTCCTCTCTGAAGTATTTTTCAAGTGACATATTTATTGAGTCCGCTCTAGGCAATAACGCCGGTTGTTATCCAGTTGAATGTTAAATTCAACAACGTCATGAATATCATCCAGGGATACCTGGGCACTGATGTGAAAACTTAACAGCAGTGGGTCACTGTCATCATGGATTGCGCTGACAGAGACTGACGATATTCTTGGTTCATAATTTCTGATGCAGTGCTCTATTGCCTGTTCAATACTCTGTTTAAAGTCAGTCGCAGTGGTTGTGGCATCATTGAGATCAATAACGCCGAGATCAACCGCGCTCTGGCAAGCACCTGGATGGGTATTGAGAATATTATTCAGGTGCCGTTTTACGGAGTTAAGTAGCTCACGCATTCTGGACTGGCGGGAAGAACCGGAGTTCTTCCCCTGAATACGCTCAAACAAGCTGGCAGAGCCCTCTCTATTCCAACTGTACAGCGCAGCCATGACTCATTATTCCTTATCCAATCGTCCTACCAATGACAACTCAAAGCTCGCACCCATATATTTGAAATGAGGGCGAACTTGCATTGCCACTTGGTACCAACCTGGATCTCCTTCCACGTCCAAAACCTGAATTTGGGCGGAGCGCAGAGGACGACGGCTACGGACATCAGTTGGTGGATTTTCCTGATCAGCGATGTATTGTTTCAGCCAGGTGTTTAGCTCACGCTCTAGATCCTGACGCTCTTTCCAGGAACCAATTTGCTCGCGCTGTAACACTTTGATGTAGTGTGCAAGGCGGTTGATAATGAACATATATGGCAGTTGAGTACCCAATTTGTAGTTGGTTTCCGCCATTTTCCCTTCGCGCGTATTTGGGAACACTTTGGGTTTCTGAACTGAGTTGGCAGAGAAGAATGCGGCATTGTCACTGCCTTTACGCATCGTCAGGGTGATAAAACCTTCTTCCGCCAATTCAAATTCACGGCGATCAGTAATTAAAACTTCTGTTGGGATCTTGGCTTGGATTTGCCCCATGGCTTCGAACAGGTGAACCGGTAGATCGCTAACAGTACCACCGCTTTGTGGACCGATAATGTTCGGACACCAGCGATATTTGGCGAAGCTGTCTGTCAGGCAGGTTGCCAGCAGATAAGCGGTATTGCCCCACAGGAAATGTTCGTGATCTTTGCTGACGTCTTCCTGATAGTTAAAGTTCTTAATTGGGTTTTCCACCGTTGAATATGGCAGACGTAACAGGAAACGTGGCGTTGTCAGTCCGAGATAACGTGAATCTTCAGATTCGCGTAGTGCACGCCATTTAGTGTGTGCTGGACCTTCGAAAACGGATTTTAGATCTTTAATTGCGGGCAGTTCTGTAAAGCTGCTGATGCCAAAGAAATCAGGCGCAACGGAAGAAAGGAATGGCGCGTGAGCCATCGCTCCAACCGCACTGACATATTGCATCAGTTTGATATCCGGTGAGCTATTACTAAAGGCATAGTTACCAATGACTGCGGCAACAGGTTCACCACCAAACTGGCCATAACCGGTTGAGTAAACATGTTTATATAAGCCTGATTGAATGATTTCTGGTGAGAACTCGAAATCTTCCAGTAATTCTTCTTTGGTGGCATGGATAATGTTGATCTTAATGTTTTCACGGAAATCTGTACGATCAACTAATAACTTCAGTGAACGCCATGATGATTCCAGTTCCTGGAATTCTTTAGCGTGCATGATTTCATCGACCTGAGTGCTGAGCGTTTTATCAAGCTCAACAATCATTCTGTCAACCACAAGCTTGTTGATAGGTTCCTCGTTAGAGCCTGTATCCAAAATGCTGCTAATAAAAGCGGCAACACCTTGTTTTGCAATATGGTAGCCGTCATTTTCTGGCGTCATTCTTGCCTGAGACATGATTTCGTCAAGCAAAGAGGTAGTGGAGCCTGGGGCTAATGTTGTACTGCTCTCTTCATGTAAAGACATGTTAAAAACTCCTTTTTAGCCAATTACTTTGGGTTGACAATTTCAAGTTCTTTTAGAAGTTGTTCCCTCACTTTTTCATCACCCAGTAATTCCTGTAAACGGGTGCGGAATGCTGGAATATTGCCCAGTGGCCCTTTTAGGGCGACAAGAGCTTCACGCAATTCTAAAAGTTTATTTAATTCAGGAACTTTCTTGGCTACGTTATCGGGTGAAAAATCATTTAGTGATTTTATTTCTAAGTTAACTGGCAGGTCATCTCCATTATTATCGTTGAGGCGATTGGGGACACTGAATGTTAGGTTGATATTTGCTTCATTCATCACGGCATTAAAGTTATTTTTGTGAACAGAAACAGCTTGCCGCTCTTCAATTGGTGTGTCCTCTTTTGTTCCTTTCAGATCACCGACGATAAGTAGATTAAGTGGTAATTCGATTTCTGCGACTTGATCGCCGGTATTAGGAACATACTTGATATTAATCCTTTCCTTTGGCGCTACACTACCTGGGCTATTTTTACTCATATTAAAATCCTTCGGGTAATACAATTAGGCAATTAGGAATTGTTTGATAACAATATTGATGAGAGAATTGCCCCTGATACCTACCTATATGTGACAGAGAACATAAAATTTCCCGCAGATAAAATAACGGGGGATTCGCTGTATTGAATTGGATAGTTAATCGACTTTTATTAGCATATAGATAAAGACGAATTCAGAATATTCTTACTCATCTAGCAATAGCATCAATTACAGACCACTCTGCAAAGCAGAGTTTCGCATTTTGTTTTTTTATTGTAAAGCTAAAACATATGTAGATATACCTTCTTATTCAGCCATTTGATAATTTTATTATATTTGGCAATAATTTACGCTTTAGTGCCTTTTTTGAACATTTATTAAATCCCACTATATAGGTAAGAGTAGTATCTATTTCTTTGTATTCATGAAAGTTTAATGATTTTTTGTTTCATTGTGTAAAAAAGTGTTTCTAAGTGTATTTTCATTTACATCTTGGAATTAATTTCGCATTGTAAATGTTATTTCCGTGATTAACTAAGTGATAAAGTTGATTTTTTTGATCTACTTATCATTTTATAATTGACCAAAAAATAACTTTAGTTTGATTTATTAAAGTTATTATATTTCATATGGATATGTGATTTTGACGCTAAGTAAAATTATTCCATTTGGTTGATTATTCTTAATTTTTTGTATTTTTTGGTTTTTTGTGTCTATATGGTGTTAATTTTAATATTTTTATTTGCTTGTGAGAGGTGTGATATTTTGCAATTTAGATTTTATTTTGAAATGAGCTGATTGGTATTTATTATTCATTTCAGCGTTCAATGTGTTTATAAGTGATTTTTTCCCAGATGAAATAATCACTATTGAAAGTAATATGAATGCTACGTTAATGTTTACACAATCTCTTAAAAGGATATTTTCATGCCAACTCCATGTTATATTTCCATCACTGGAAAAACCCAGGGCAATATTACTGCTGGCTCATTCACTGCTGAATCAGTGGGTAATATTTTCGTTCAGGGACACGAGGATGAAATGCTGGTTCAGGAATTTGACCACGTAGTTACTGTACCAACTGATCCTCAATCTGGTCAGCCTTCGGGTCAGCGTGCTCATAAACCATTCCGTTTCACAGTTGCATTAAATAAATCTGTTCCACTGCTTTATAATGCATTGGCTTCTGGTGAAATGTTGACAAAAGTGGAATTGAAATGGTACCGCACTTCTGTTGAAGGAAAACAAGAGCATTTCTTCACTACTCAGTTGGAAGATGCCACTATTATCGACATTGATTGTAAAATGCCACATTGTCAGGACCCAACAAAATCTGAATTTACTCAGTTAGTTCGTGTTTCTTTGTCTTATCGTAAGATTACTTGGGAACATACAACTGCGGGTACTTCTGGTGCAGATGACTGGCGCGCACCTATTGTTGCCTGATAGGTAATATAATCATTAAGCCAATGGAGTATTTCTCCATTGGCTGAAAATCTTAATTTTTCTTTATTGAAATTGAAGATTGCTAATAACCATCTTCAATTTTTTTCAGTTTGTTTCTTTGTTTTCCTGTTTTTATTTTCTATTTTTTTACATGTTTATTTAACGGTATTATTTAACGATATTATTTAATGTTTTTGCTAATACTTAGTTATATTTTCTTCTCTCCACCGCTTTTTTGTTCTTTATTTGGCTATTTTTCTTTGTCGTAGTAGGCGTAAACGTTTTTCAGTATTTGTTCCAATTGACAACATGATAAGTATCACTTATGAAAATTTTCATATTCCAGTTGTTACTCAATGTCTGTTTTTTGATCTCACGACCTTTGGTTATTTATCATTGGTAAGAATTGCTTATGATTATTGCAGGGAAGATAATATCATTTTCGTGAACGTCATATTTTGTCCTGACAAAATTTTCCACTTATCCTAAATTGTTACTAATATGACGGGGTTGGTTTTCGGGATTCAGAGTTTTGCCATTTTTATCACTAATAGGGCTATAATGATGCCTTACCATCTATCTCATCTACTGAGATGGGTTTTTAGTTGTCAGTTACTCATCTGGCAGGCAATCTCTATCTCTACTCTGGGGTCTTAAACCTAATGCTTAGTTATCGTCACAGCTTCCATGCCGGTAATCATGCCGATGTGCTGAAGCACACTGTACAAAGCTTGATCATTGAATCGCTTAAAGAAAAGGAAAAACCTTTTCTCTATCTAGATACTCATGCCGGCGCAGGTCGTTATCAACTCAGCAGTGAATATGCTGAACGTACCGGTGAGTATCTGGAAGGGGTTGCTCGTGTCTGGCAACGTGAAGATTTACCGCAGGAATTGAAAGTTTATATGAGTGCAGTGGCTGCACTGAATCCGAGTGGCAATTTACGTTACTATCCGGGGTCGCCTTTAATTGCCCGACATTTGTTACGCCAGAGTGATAAGCTCAATCTGACTGAACTGCATCCGAGTGACTTTCCTTTATTACGTAATGAATTTTCCCGTGATAACCGCTCTAGGGTTGTGCGTGAAGATGGTTATCAGCAATTAAAATCACAGTTGCCCCCTCAAAGCCGCCGTGGATTTATTCTTATTGATCCACCTTATGAACTGAAATCTGATTATCAGGCGGTTGTACAGGCAATTCAGGAAGGCTATAAACGTTTTGCAACAGGTGTCTATGCGTTGTGGTATCCGGTGGTATTACGCCAGCAGATTAAACGCTTGGTTAAAGATCTAGAAGCAACGGGTATTCGCCGTATTCTGCAAATCGAGCTGGCTGTCCGGCCTGATAGCGATCAACGGGGGATGACTGCCTCTGGTATGATAGTGATTAATCCACCCTGGAAGCTGGAACAGCAGATGAAATCAGTATTGCCGTGGTTACATCGGGTTCTGGTGCCGGAAGGAATTGGTCACACTATGGTTAAATGGATTGCACCAGAATAGCTTTTAACAATGGCAACGAGAGATAGAACCATCACAACTATTTGATATTTTTTGCCATAATAGGCTTAGGATATTAACTCTCCTAAACTGATTAGATGGAAACAATCCAGATGAGCAAACATTACGACTATATAGCGATTGGTGGCGGTAGCGGCGGCATAGCATCAATTAACCGTGCGGCTATGTACGGACAAAAATGTGCCCTGATTGAAGCTAAGGCATTGGGTGGAACTTGCGTCAATGTGGGTTGTGTGCCGAAGAAAGTGATGTGGCATGCGGCACAAATTGCTGAGTCTATCCACCAGTACGGGCCAGATTACGGCTTTGATACTACAGTTAACCGCTTTAACTGGAAGGCTCTGATTGCCAGTCGTACTGCTTATATTGATCGTATCCACCAATCTTATGAACGTGGTTTGGATAAAAATAAAGTTGATGTGATCCAAGGTTTTGCCCGTTTTGTTGATGCACATACTGTCGAAGTAAATGGTGAAGAAATCACCGCAGATCATATTTTGATTGCGACAGGTGGTCGCCCTATACGTCCTGATGTGCCAGGAGCTGAATATGGTATTGATTCTGATGGTTTCTTTGAGCTGAAAGAGATGCCAAAACGGGTTGCGGTTGTTGGTGCCGGTTATATTGCGGTGGAAATTGCTGGCGTATTGCATGCACTTGGCAGTGAAACTCATTTGTTTGTACGTCAACATGCACCGTTGCGTTCTTTTGACCCGATGGTTGTTGAAACATTATTGGAAGTTATCAATACTGAAGGGCCTACTTTACATACTGAATCTGTACCAAAAGCGGTGATTAAAAATGCCGATGGTAGTCTGACTTTGCAACTACAAAATGGTAAAGAGCAGACAGTTGATACCCTAATCTGGGCTATTGGCCGTGAACCAGCAACGGATAATTTGAATCTGCCTGTAACTGGTGTTGAATTGAATGGAAAAGGTTATATCAAGGTTGATAAATACCAAAACACCAATGTGACAGGCATTTATGCTGTAGGTGATAATACGGGAGTGGTGGAATTAACGCCTGTTGCAGTGGCAGCCGGTCGGCGTCTGTCTGAACGCTTGTTTAATAATAAGCCGGAAGAGCATTTGGATTACACGAATATTCCAACAGTTGTATTCAGTCATCCACCGGTTGGGACTGTGGGGTTAACTGAACCTCAGGCGAAAGAGCAGTTCGGTGAAGATCAGGTGAAAACATATCAATCTTCTTTCACTGCGATGTATACCGCAGTCACTCAACATCGCCAACCATGCCGGATGAAATTAGTGTGTGTCGGGCCGGAGGAGAAGATTGTTGGCATTCACGGTATCGGTTTTGGGATGGATGAAATGTTGCAAGGTTTTGCTGTTGCATTGAAGATGGGGGCAACTAAGAAAGACTTTGACAACACTGTGGCAATTCATCCAACTGCGGCGGAAGAATTTGTCACGATGCGGTGATGTTGCCGAAAACTTACCTTTATCCTTTTTTTCCTCTGGAAAATACTTTCAAAGGCCGGTTCATCCGGCCTTTAGATTATCAATCTCTCTTAAGGATAAGCGTGGGAGCTGCTTTTTTGCTTAATATTTCTTCAATATAAAAGAAAGTATGCTACCATTTCATCTATGAAGAGAAAAAATACACCAACGCCACATGATGCTGTTTTTAAAAAATTTTTAAGTCATGTGGATACCGCTAGGGACTTTCTGGAGATACACTTGCCGGTAGGATTACGGGCAGTTTGTGATCTTGGTACACTCCGGTTGGAACCAGAGTCGTTTATTGAGGATGATCTACGTGCGCATTATTCCGATATCCTGTATTCGCTGAAAACGGCGCAGGGTGATGGTTATGTGTATTGCGTGATCGAACACCAGAGTTCTCCAGACAAGATGATGGCGTTCCGGCTGATGCGCTACAGTATTTCAGCAATGCAGCGACATCTGGAACAGGGACATGAAAAATTACCATTGGTTATCCCGATCTTGTTCTATCATGGGAAAACACGTCCGTATCCATGGAGTACCAACTGGTTCGATTGCTTTAATGATCCGGCTTTGGCAAAGGAAGTCTATTCCACTATGTTTCCCTTAGTGGATGTGACGGTGATCCCGGACGATGAAATCTTGACGCACAAACGGATTGCATTGTTGGAGATGGTACAAAAGCATATCCGACAGCGTGATATGGCAGAGCGGTTGCAAGAGCTGGTTGTGCTGCTAGCGTATGACTACTATACCGATGAGCAGTTGAAAAGCGTGTTAAATTACTTGTTACAGGCGGGAGATACCGCCGATCCAGAGGGGTTTATCCGGCGACTGGCAGAACAGTCCCCGAAGTATGAGGAGGTGCTGATGACGATAGCGCAAAAACTGGAACATAAAGGGCGTCAAGAAGGGCGTCAAGAAGGGCGTCAAGAAGGACGTCAAGAAGCGACTCTAAAGATCGCTCATGCAATGCTAAACATCGGAATTGATCGCGAAACCGTGATGAAGACCACTGGTCTGAGTAGGAAAGAGCTTGAACAAATACATTACTAATTCAATACGGATAATCTGTTGAAAAGCGTATTAAACTACTTTTTATTAGCGGGAGATACCTCCGATACAGGGGCTTTATTGGGTCACTGGTTAAGTAGTTCTTGAAATATAGGGGGAATTGATGACGATAGCGCAGAAACTGGAGCAGAAAGGGCGTCAGGAAGGGCGTAAAGAAGGATTTCAAGAGGCTGCTCTAAAAATTGCACATGCAATGCTAAGCATCGGAATCGATCGTAAAATAGTAATGAAAACTACCGGACTGAACCAGGGAGAGTTTGAGCGAATACGCCGTTAATTTGTGCGGTGAATCCTTTAGCGGTATAAGCATAAGGATTCGTGTTCAAATGCACTATAGGTTCAAGGGCGTATTTGGCCTACTACGGTGAACATCAGAAGGCTTTATTAACTCCTGCTACAAGCCGCCGAAAATAATAATATGTTTGCCGAATTACATTAGGACAGCTTTGGAAAATCTCAGCAAAACTCCGTTAAAAACCCTATCCTCTTTATTGATTTTCTGGAAAACCAGAATAAACGCTTCCTTATCCATATGACTCATCAAGCTTTCCATAATCATTACACAGCAATATTGTGAGAGTAGGTTATGTTGGAAAATTATCTATATATGTTTTAGATTCTCGAAAATATCCTTTCAAGATTCATATTTGCCTGGCATTTTTTGAGGCGATTTTTTAAGTAAGGAATTGAATGTGGAAAAACTTAAACATCAAAGTCGCAGAGATTTTCTTGGTCAAACTGGCAAACTCACTACTGCTTGCGCGGTTATCTCTCTGACCGGAGGGATCGCCCAAGCGAGGCCATCAACTGTTTTATCTGGTACATCGCAGGTGCAAACTACCTTTCTTACCGATCGTCATTATTATTTGAGTGATGTGTTGTTGGAGGAGGGATTTGAGTATGACGACGATACAGTAATTGGCACTCGCACCGCATTATATACGTTGGAAATCAAAGATGGTCGGATAGTGGCTATTCATGCTGCTGATACGTTGTTTAACATGAACCTGCCGTGCTATCAGGCGCAAGGGCAATTGTTGTTGCCCGCCTTTCGCGATATGCATATCCATTTGGACAAGACTTTCTACGGTGGTCCGTGGCAAGCACCGCGACCGCGCCAAAGGAAAACTATCATGGATATGATTGCCCTGGAAGAGACTTTGATTCCCAAGCTGTTACCTACTTCTCAGCAGCGGGCGGAGGGACTAATTGCTCTGCTACAATCTAAGGGTAGTACGGTGGCGCGCAGCCATTGTAATATCGATCCAGTTAGTGGTCTGAAGAGTCTAGAACATTTGCAGTATGCGTTGGAGAACCATCGTGATGATTTCACTTGTGAGATAGTTGCCTTCCCGCAGCACGGTTTATTGCACTCTAAAGTGGAAAGGTTGATGCGTGAGGCGATGCAAATGGGAGTGCAATATGTTGGTGGGTTGGACCCGACTAATGTGGATGCTGCAATGGAGAAATCACTAGATACCATGTTCCAGATCGCGTTGGACAATAATGCTGGTGTAGACATTCATTTGCATGAGAGCAGCCCAGCCGGTGTTGCTGCTATGAACTACATGATTGATACAGTGGAAAAAACGCCCAATTTGCGTGGCAAGGTGACAATTAGTCATGCCTTTGCTTTGACCACGCTGGATGCAGGTGCGCTGCTAGAAACTGCTTCTCGCCTGGCAGAGCAGCAAATTACTATCGCTTCTACAGTGCCGATCGGCAGCTTGATGATGCCATTGCCGCAACTCAGAACCAAAGGGGTGTTTATCATGACTGGTACTGACAGCGTGATCGATCACTGGTCTCCATTCGGCACTGGTGACATGTTAGAAAAGGCTAATTTGTACGCGCAGTTGTACCGTGGTTCAGACGAATATCATCTTTCTCGTGCTATGGCTATTGCTACTGGTGGTGTGTTACCGCTTAACGATCGGGGCCAGCGTGTTTGGCCACAGGTGGGTGATAAGGCTGAATTTGTTCTGGTAGCAGCCAGTTGTTCTGCTGAAGCGGTGGCGCGTGTGCCTGCCCGTCAGGCAACATTTCATCAAGGACGTCTAGTGGCGGGTACAGTGGTCAGGCTATCCAGAGAAGGTGAAATAAATGGATAATTATTTTGCAATGGTTCTTCTTGGTCTTTTACCTAATGTTCCAGTGTTCTCTTATGTTCTGCATCATAGGCGGAAACTATTTAATGTTCGATATTCAGCCAATTCATAATAAAGTCAGCGACCTGTTCAGGTTGATTGATATTCAGCTGCGGCAGGGCTATCTCCAATTTTTCATCACTGGCAACAGCAATCACATGTTGATCAATAAGATCGTTTAATGGTCGGTTAATAATACGGCGGTATAGTGCGATCTTATTAATTGGCTCATCTTTGAAGCCTTCCACTAAGAGCAGATCTAAAGAATCTGAGTCGAAGCGGCTGGCAAGATAGCTCAGATCCAATGCCGGTGAATCTGATGTCTCTGTCATTAATGCCCAACGTTGCTGACAGGCGACCAAAGTTTGTTTTGCGCCGGCTTTGCGCAGTTCATAACTGTCTTTGCCCGGTTTATCTACATCCATATCATGGTGTGTGTGCTTTATCAGACCGACTCGGATTTGCCGTTGGCGCAATAACGGGATCACTTTCTTGAGAAGTGTAGTTTTTCCTGTACCACTGTATGCTGTGATACCAAGTAACGGAAGAGGTGGCTTTGTACTCATTTTTTGATCTCCTGTATATGCTCCCAGTTTTGGCATTCTTCTGGGGTGTTCAGATTAGTAAAAGCGATTGGATTATCAGCAAATTGAACGGCTGTTGCGCCAATTTTATGCATAAACAGCATCAGCTTACGATCACCATCGGCCAGATAATTGCTTAATTGGGATACTAAACTGCGGTGTAGTAAAGCTAGAGTGGGGTGAGTACGGTTACCATCATCTGCTGCGTAGGCTGCCATCGCCTGTTGCTTACCTTGCCATAAGTGGGCAACTAAATTAGCCGGAAAATCCGGCACATCACAAGGAACAAATACCACCCAATCGTGACTAGCCGATTTCAGCGTTGCTAACATTCCCGCTAATGGCCCAGAGAAATCAGGTGTTAAATCAGTGACAACCTGATAACGGCTTTGGCGGTAAATTTCCAGATTCCGGTTAGCACTGAGAATTAATTCATCTACCTGTGGGCGTAACTTATTTGCAATATGTTGATATAGGGGGAGCCCATTTAAAAGGGTTAGCCCTTTATCATTCCCACCCATACGAGTCGCTCGACCGCCTGCGAGGATTACACCGCTTATTTTTGGTTGCATAGTGTTTCTATCGATAACGCGCCTGTTTCCATCAATATAACCTTTTTCGGATGGGTTATCTGAGCTTAACTTAGCGTTTTTAAAGCAAGTATTGCTGTATAACTGACTGATAAGAGAGAGACCTTTACGCTTATTGACAGAGCAATTCTTTCTCTGGGGAGCTATCCCTGCTAATTTGTATAGGTTTCTGTTTATAGGAAATTTGATGTGCAATCTCATCGGCTTAATGAAGTCTATGAGCTTTGACCGATGATGTTTTTTGATTTATCACTTGAAAGTACATGGCTTAGAGGCAATGGCATAAATTCCGGTGCTAAAAAAAGATAATGAAGTAGATTTTAAAACTGGCTATTGCATGTTCGTGGGGTTATTACAGATTAATCAAGAGAGTAGGGTGTGCTAACGAATCAGGCGGCTTTTAATTTCCGGGAATTAACACCGGATTTGATTATGGATGCATTGATGCAGACTGGGCTATATATAGATTCCGGGCTGACAGAATTAAACAGTTATGAGAACCGTGTTTATCAATTTACAGATGAAAGGCGTAAACGTTATGTTGTGAAATTTTATCGGCCATTGCGCTGGGATCGGCAGCAAATTCAGGAAGAACATGATTTCTCCCTGGCTCTGCAACAGGCTGATTTACCTGTTGCGGCACCTCTGGTATTTGATCAGCAAACTGTGCTGACGTTTAAGGATTTCTTTTTTGCTGTTTTCCCAAGCATCGGTGGCCGCCAATATGAATCTGATAATCTCTTTCAGTTGGAAGATGTAGGACGTTTACTGGGTAGAATTCATCAAATTGGTTACCAGCAAAAATTCACAACTCGTCCAACTATCGGGTTAAATGAGTATCTGTATCGGCCACGACAGCTTTTGGCTGAATGTGAATGGGTTCCTTCGGCCCATAAAGTACAATTTTTAGCTATATTAGATGATCTGATAAATGTCGTGGAATCAAATTGGCGCGAGGAGTGGCAAATATTGAGGCTTCATGGTGACTGCCATCCGGGTAATATCCTGTGGCGTGACGAAGCTTGGTTTGTTGATCTTGATGATGCGCGTAACGGCCCGGCAATTCAGGATTTATGGATGTTACTTCATGGTTCTCGTCAGGAACAGCTATTACAGTTAGATACTCTGTTGGAAGCTTATAATGAGTTTACGAATTTTGACCCGAAAGAGTTGTCATTAATAGAACCACTGCGGGCTATGCGAATGGTCCATTATTTGGCATGGGTTGTTCGTCGCTGGCAGGACCCTGCTTTTCCTAAGGCATTTCCTTGGATGACAGACACAGATTTTTGGTTAAAACAGACGTCACTTTTTTCTGAACAGATTAAGCTGTTACAGGAGCCACCTTTGCAGCTTAGCCCAATGTATTAATGTTTATCATGGAGATAGTTATGAAAAAGTTTTGGTTAGTTTTAGTAGGAATGGTGATGGCATTTAGTGCCTCTGCTGCTAATTTCACTGAAGGGACTGAGTTTGTTGAACTAAAATCGCCGGTGGCAGATCAACCACAGGTGTTGGAATTCTTTTCTTTCTATTGTCCTCATTGTTATCAATTTGAAGAGACTTTCAAAGTTCCTCAGACTGTGAAACAGAATTTGCCGGCAGGGACAAAACTTGTCCGTTATCACGTGGATTTTTTAGGGCCATTGGGTAAAGAACTGACGACAGCTTGGGCTGTTGCAATAGCAATGGGCGTTGAAGACAAAGTGACCCCGGTACTGTTTGAGGGGCTTCAGAAAACCCAGACTATTAAAACCTCGGACGATATTCGTAATGCTTTTATCAAAGCAGGGGTAACTGCTGAGGATTATGATGCTGCTATGAGCAGTTTTGTTGTGAAATCTTTAGTTGTTAAGCAGCAAAAAGCCGCTCAAGATTTGCAGCTGCGGGGTGTACCAGCAATGTTTGTTAACGGCAAATATATGGTGAGAAATAACGGTATCGATGCAACTTCTGATGATAATTATGCGAAATCATATTCAGATGTTGTTAACTTTTTGTTAAATCAGAAATAATGTTAACGACTGAAATAGAATAATACGGGTATGTGCCAAAGTGAGAAGCTTTGGCACAATGCAGGTTCGAAAGACTTTTTTATAAGACAAACTCTGGTTATATCCACAACCCTGTGATCTATAAGGTAATATGACAATTTAATGACTCAGGTTATAAGTTATTGATTTTTACATGTAGTTGATAAGTATTTTTTATCAACGATCAATATTAAAATAAAACCTATAATATTTATACACAAAGTTATCCACAGAATTTATAGTAAGATGTGAATAGCTGAATTTGTTCTCAGTAAAGAAAGTTCATACAAAATTCGTTTCCTGCTCCTTGCTGTGGCATCCTATTCCTTTATACCCGTAACAGTAAATGAAGAAGACTTATGGCTCAGATAGCAGACAATCCCCTGATTTTGGTTGATGGTTCCTCATACCTTTATCGCGCGTATCATGCTTTCCCTCCACTAACCAATAGTACAGGCGAACCTACCGGAGCTATGTATGGCGTATTGAATATGCTACGTAGTCTGGTCATGCAATATAAACCGAGCCATGTAGCGGTGGTATTCGACGCCAAAGGTAAAACTTTCCGTGATGAATTGTTTGCTGAATATAAGTCTCATCGTCCTCCTATGCCAGATGATCTGCGTGCGCAGATAGAACCATTACATCAGCTGGTCGAAGCTATGGGGCTACCATTGCTGGTGGTTCCGGGGGTAGAAGCTGATGACGTTATTGGGACTTTGGCGTTACAGGCGGAAAAAGAGGGGCGTTCGGTACTTATCAGCACTGGTGATAAGGATATGGCGCAATTGGTAACGCCGAATATCACACTGATCAATACCATGAATAACACTATTCTGGGACCAGAAGAAGTCGTTGAAAAATATGGTGTTCCGCCAGAGTTGATTATCGATTTTCTGGCGCTGATGGGGGATTCTTCAGACAATATTCCTGGCGTACCTGGTGTAGGGGAGAAAACTGCACTAGGGTTATTGCAAGGGATTGGTGGTATAGATGATATCTTTGCCAATTTGGATAAAATTGCGGGGCTAAGTTTCCGGGGAGCAAAAACGCTGGCGAATAAGCTAGAACCGCATAAAGATGTGGCTTATCTCTCTTATAAATTGGCAACTATCAAAACTGACGTTGAGTTGGATAAAACCTGTGTTGCGCTATCAGTTGCAAAACCGGATACAGAGAAACTACATCAGTTGTTCTCACGTTATGAATTTAAACGTTGGTTGAGTGACGTGGCAAATGGCGATTGGTTGGCTGCTAAGGATAAAAAGCTGGCATCGACCGGCAGTGATGACTCAGCCTCGGTTGAAAGTGAATCTGTTTCGTCAACGCTACCTTCTGATAACTACCAAACGATTCTTGATCAGAAAAGCTTTGACGAGTGGATTGAGAAACTTAAAAGAGCGCCAGTTTTTGCTTTTGATACCGAAACTGACAGCCTTGATACTTTGACAGCTAATCTGGTGGGTATGTCGTTTGCGATAACCGCCGGAGACGCGGCTTATTTGCCTCTGGGACATGACTATCTGGGTGCGCCAGAGCAGCTTGATAGAGATGCTGTACTGGCAGCATTAAAGCCTCTGCTTGAAGATAGCAACCTGTTGAAAATCGGACAAAATATTAAGTTTGATTGCGGTGTTCTGGTTCGCTATGGCATTGAACTGCAAGGTATCGCTTACGATACTATGCTGGAATCTTATGTGCTCAACAGCGTTGCAGGTATGGGGCGGCATGATATGGATAGTCTGGCTGAACGTCATCTGAATTATAAGACCACGACGTTTGAAGAAATTGCCGGTAAAGGTAAAAATCAGCTGACTTTTAATCAGGTTCCGGTGGAACAGGCTGCAATGTATGCCGCAGAAGATGCAGATGTCACTTTGCAGCTGCATCAGGTTATTTGGCCGCAATTGGAGAAAGTTCCAGCATTGGAAAAAGTGTTCCTGGAAACAGAAATGCCATTGATAATGGTACTTTCCCGTATGGAACGTGCAGGCGTACTGATTAATTCAGATATTTTGGCTGAGCATTCAAAAGAGATCGCTGTTCGTTTGGATGAGTTAGAAAAAGAAGCACATGAATTGGCAGGTGAGGTTTTCAATCTGGCTTCGCCAAAACAGTTACAGACAATATTATTTGAAAAGTTGAATCTGCCAGTCGTGAAGAAGACGCCAGGTGGTGCACCATCTACTAATGAAGAAGTGCTGGAAGAGTTGGTGGATCACCATGAGTTACCGAAAGTAATTTTAGAGCATCGTGGGTTGGCAAAACTGAAATCCACTTACACAGATAAATTACCACAGATGGTCCATCCGCTGACCAAACGGGTTCATACTTCCTATCATCAGGCAGTAACAGCAACAGGGCGTCTCTCTTCACGTGATCCTAATTTGCAAAATATTCCTGTCCGTAATGAAGAGGGCCGCCGCATTCGTCAGGCATTTATAGCTTCTGAAGGTTATCGGATTATGGCCGCTGACTATTCTCAGATTGAGTTGCGGATTATGGCTCATTTATCTCAGGATCAAGGGTTGTTGAAGGCTTTTGCTGAAGGGCAAGATATTCATCGGGCAACGGCGGCAGAAGTCTTTGATGTACCGTTGGAACAGGTAACTAGTGAACAGCGTCGTAGTGCTAAAGCAATTAACTTTGGTTTGATCTACGGTATGAGTGCGTTTGGTCTTTCCCGTCAGTTAGGTATTCCGCGTGGAGAAGCTCAGCGCTATATGGATCTTTATTTTGAGCGTTATCCTGGCGTATTGGCGTATATGGAGCGTACCCGTGAACAGGCGGAAGAACAGGGTTATGTTGAAACGCTAGCTGGTCGTCGTCTTTATTTGCCAGATATCAAATCTCGCAATGGTACGCGTCGTAAGGCAGCAGAGCGTGAAGCTATTAACGCGCCAATGCAGGGAACTGCGGCGGATATCATCAAAAAAGCAATGATTGCGGTGGATGACTGGATTATCAGTGAAGCGCCGAAAGTTCGTATGATTATGCAGGTTCATGATGAGCTGGTATTTGAGGTTCATGAATCAGAACTTGAAAATACAGAACAGAAAATTCGTGAATTGATGGAGAAGAGCGTGGTTCTTGATGTTCCTTTGCAAGTAGATGTGGGTATCGGTGACAACTGGGATCAGGCACACTAATATGCCGTCTTAATAAGCGATAGGCTGAACCGAGGTATTTAGTTCAGCCTTTTTTAATTTCAATTAATTGTATTCACCTCGTGGTTTATTCTCCCAGCCTCCCCAGGCTACTCTGCGACCATCTGCCCGCCAGGCGGCGAATGTATTTCCGGTTCCAGTCAAGCTGACGATATCCCGCAATTGGGCAATTTCGGGTGGGACTGGGCTGCCTGTATAACCCTCCTTCCATCCCCAGGCGACGACGCTATGGTTCGCACGCAGTGCTGCGTATGAACTGCTTGTTGCACTTAGGCTGGTGATGTCCTGTAATTGGGCAATTTCGGGTGGGACCTGGCCGGCACTATACGCATTACCCCAAGCGACGACACTACGGTTTGTTCTTAAGGCTGCGAACGCGCTTGCCGTTGGATGCAAGCTGACGATATCTTTTAACTTGGCAATTTCTGGCGGAACTTGGCCGCCATTAAGAGGAAATCTCCAGGCGACAACGCTACGATCTGACCTCAAGGCTGCATAAGTATCTCCTGTTGCACTTAGACTGACAATATCCTGTAATTTAGCGATTTCTGGCGGAACTGTGCCGCTACCACTAGCCTCTCCCCAGGCGACGACACTGCGGTTTGCCCGCAGGGCGGCGAATGAGAATCCTGTTGAACTCAAGCTGACGATGTCTTGTAATTGGGCAATTTCGGGTGGAAGTTTGCCGCCATTCAGATTGTATCCCCAGGAGACGACACTGCGGTTTGCCCTCAAGGCAGAAAAGGCTGTGAATCCTCCGGTTGTAATAGACAAGTCGACGATGTCACGTAGTTGAGCAATTGCAGGAGGAGGTGGCTCCCAGGGTTTTCCCCAAGAGATGACGCTGCGATCAGCCCGTAGAGCCAGAAAAGCATTAACTGTTGGATGAAGGCTGACAATATCCTGCAATCCAGCAATTTCTGGTGGGAGTTGTCCCCCATAACGTGGATCTCCCCAAACGACGACGCTACGGTCTGCCCGTAGGGCGGCGAATGAGTAGGTTGTTGAGCTTAGGCTGACAATATCCCGTAATTCGGCAATATTGGGCGGAACATTGCCGCCAACATTTGGGTTGCCCCAAGCGACCACACTGCCGTCCAGCCGTAAGGCGGCGAATGCGCTTCCTGTTGCACACAGGCTGACGATATCCTGTAGTTGGGCAATTTCCGGGGGAACCTGGCCGCCAAAGTTTGGCAATCCCCAGGCGATTACGTTGCTATTTTGCAGCAACATGGCAGCGGCGGCTTCATTAGCGACGACAGTGCTATCTTTATTATTGTTATAGATGTTGTATTCATTATTCCTTTCTGTGAGGCGGTTTCCGACATCCGTGTCCGCTGAGAAATCGTTATGTTGATTCATATTGTTCTCCTGGTAAGGTCGTATCGGATTTATTTTTCCCATATAAGTGATTTGCACTTTGACATGGGAATTTTTCACCACAAAACAGCTGAATTATGGTTGTTATTTGGATTTTATATTTTCACTAATTAATATTAATAGATAAATTTAAAAAGTGTAATAAAAGTCAGAAATTGAGAGACAGTTTAAAATGTGTTCTTGTCATAATTTTATTCCATTAACGGAATGTTTTTTGTACATTATTCACTGTTTCATTGACGACGGCGAAAAATGGTTTCAGCTGTAGATAAAATAGGACAATTTCCATTTTTTCATTAAGTAATATTACTCGTTAGATGTATATATAGGTAATTGAAAGTCGTTATTAGATGGGGATGTGCATAGGTGTTTCTGTAAACTAAATATAACTCATGTAATGATTTTTGTACTTGCCGGATGTAGGCTATTGTGTTGTTCGATGCACATTAGATCTAGATCGCATAAATATGTAATTAAACTACAATTAATGGCGGTAAAAGCGTCAAAAATCTAAGCTGAATCGAGGTAATTGTTGAAAATAAATTACAAAAAAGCTTTTTCTAAGAAATGAAATAGGGTAGAGTTACCGGCGTAGGGTACAGAGGTAAGATGTTCTATCTTTCAGACCTTTTACTTCACGTAATCGGATTTAGCTGAATATTAGCTGCCCCAGTCAATTTTGACTGGGGCATTTTTTTGTCTGCATTTAATAGATTAAAGTAAGGAAAGGCTGGATAAGATGTCACTGTTCAGTCTGAACAGCTGCTTGGTTGAACCATATGTCCAGCTTATGCTGTAACTTGTCAATCCCGATCTTTTTCAAGGCAGAGAAGTATTCCACCTGAATATCCCCATTAAGATTGGCCAATTCTCCACGTATTTTAATTAACTGGCTCTTACGGGCGCTGGATGTCAATTTATCGGCTTTAGTCAGCAACACCATAATCGGTACATTCATTGTCACCGCCCATTGGATCATCTGTTGATCAAGATCTTTCAGTGGATGGCGAATATCCATCAATACGACGAGTCCTAGTAGACATTCACGTTTTTGCAGGTATTCACCCAGTGCTTTTTGCCATTTACGTTTTATCTCTTCCGGTACCTCAGCGTAGCCATAACCTGGCAAATCAACCAGGCGAATGCCTTCCTCGACTTCAAATAAATTGATCAGTTGAGTACGGCCCGGTGTTTTACTGGTACGAGCAAGGTTTTTCTGGTTTGTCAGGGCATTCAGAGCACTGGATTTACCTGCATTCGAGCGACCGGCAAACGCGACTTCAATGCCCACATCCTGAGGCAAATGGCGAATATCAGGTGCGCTCGTGATAAAACGGGTCATATGATAGTTGTAGTTCTTGATGGTCAAAATGATTATCTCCCTGAGAAATGCACTGAATATATGGCAAAGAGGATTATACCGATAGCCGCTGCTTGTTGACAGGATTAAAAATAATGACATATTTCTGATGGATTGAGCCAAATCCGCTATTTTGCCGTCAGTAACTGCTCTATTTGTGAAATAAAATCTGACCTATTGTGAGAAGATTAATTCTTATCCAAAGCACTATTCGATTGATAGCGTAAATGTAAGTAAATATTGAGCACGATGCTGAGGAGATTATTAGAATTGATGCAGCTTGTGTTGTTGACCTTAATAGTTATAGGAACCCAGAATGTTTAAACGTATTTTAGTGACGCTTGTAACTGCATGTTCTCTGAGCGCGATGGCACCTTTGGCTTTGGCTGCGGGTGAAACTCATGTAAAGCTGACGACAACAGAGGGTAATATTGAACTGGAATTAAATAGTCAAAAAGCACCGATTACAACAAAAAACTTTATTGAATACGTTAACGAGGGTTATTACAACAATACAATTTTCCATCGGGTTATTCCAGGATTTATGGTTCAGGGTGGCGGTTTTACCAAAGATTTGCAGCAGAAAGCAACGAAAGCGCCAATTAAAAATGAGGCGAATAATAAGCTGCGTAATTTACGCGGAACTATCTCTATGGCGCGTACCGCCGATAAAGACAGTGCTACCAGCCAATTCTTTATCAACGTAGCGGATAATGCTTTTCTTGATCATGGTCAGCGTGATTTTGGTTATGCAGTATTTGGTAAAGTCGTAAAAGGAATGGACGTTGTAGATAAAATTTCTCAAGTGAAAACCGAAAATGTTGGTCCATATCAGAATGTACCAGTTAAACCGGTTGTTATTCTGTCTGCGGAGATTATTCCTTAATTTTATTACCTTGGCTGTGGTAGTTTTTGATCTTCCGGTTCATTTTCATCAGATTGAAAAACTGGCCTGCATTAAATGAAGGCCAGTTTCGCTATTATTCATACATCTTTTGGGTAAATTCTTTATTTTCTTCGCTTCGTGGAAAATACCTATCTTTATAACATTTCCTCTCTTTACTCGCACAGTGTACACCATTACTTAAAGTGTATGATGAAGAGTCAAAATACTTTCCGTCACCAATCATATCTTTTAGGCGTTTCGAGGCTTTTTTTCCTAAATATTTCTCGGTGAGTTTTAGTGATAAGCCTTCCTGATCAGCGCAGTATTCTCCTTTTTTATCGCAAATCACTCCTTTTACTGGGAAGAAAATATTGGCAACCTTAGTTGTGGCTAGTGTGGGGAAAGACAGTAAAAAAAGAGATGCTATAATCAGTTTTGTCTTCATAACAATTACCTTTACTTATGGAATATCAGAATAGAGCATATGTTTTGTAGGTGAGAGAGTAAGTTTGTTGAATGAAAAATAGCCATTGATTTTGTTGTGCTATGCTACAAATGTTGATGTGCTATGATAGCCGCCCCGTTGTCTTTAGGCCGTTTTACCTGAAATCATGTTGTTCATGATAAATAAATTGCAGGAGTGGCAGGGCAACAAATACAGCGATAAATGAGTAGGATTGTTTCCCATGTTATTAATAATAGATAACTACGATTCTTTTACATATAACTTATATCAATACTTTTGTGAATTGGGAACAGATGTTTTAGTCAAGCGCAATGATGAATTACAGCTTGAAGATATTGAAAGATTGTCTCCCACTCATCTTGTTATTTCCCCAGGCCCCTGTACGCCAAATGAAGCAGGAATTTCTCTGGCTGCGATTTCACATTTTGCGGGTCGATTGCCGATTTTGGGTGTGTGTCTTGGTCATCAGGCAATTGGGCAAGCATTCGGGGCCAGTGTGGTAAAAGCCAGAGAAGTCATGCATGGGAAAACTTCTGCTATTCATCATAATCAGCAAGGTGTATTTAAAGGGCTTAACCGGCCATTAACGGTGACCCGTTACCATTCGTTGGTGATTGCCGCAGAAACGCTGCCTGCTTCATTTGAAGTTACTGCATGGAGCCAGCATGACGGCAATGTAGATGAAATCATGGGCATTCGCCACCGCACGCTGCCTCTGGAAGGTGTGCAGTTTCATCCAGAAAGTATTCTCAGCGAGCAAGGACATCAGCTACTGAGTAATTTTCTTAGATATTAACCAGATACCGATAATTTCTTTATTTATTCATCTTTTTCATTTGCCCATCTTTGATTTTTTATGCATATTTTGTGATTATATTTTCACTATTAAATCATGTATATAAGAATCGGGTGGGAAAATGACAGAACATGTCGTAGTAAATAGAAATACATATGATCAGGTCATGTTACCAATTTATTCACCGGTACAGTTTATACCGGTGAAAGGGCAAGGGAGTCGTGTATGGGATCAGCAAGGGAAGGAGTACATTGATTTTGCGGGTGGTATTGCTGTTATGGCTTTGGGGCATTGTCACCCTGCGTTGGTAGATGTCTTGAAGCAGCAAGGGGAGAAACTTTGGCATATCAGTAATATTTTCACCAACGAACCGGCTTTGATATTGGCTCAGAAATTGATTGATGTCACGTTTGCTGAACGGGTATTTTTTGCTAATTCAGGCGCAGAAGCGAATGAAGCGGCATTTAAACTGGCTCGTCACTATGCAATTACCCGCCACAGCCCATATAAAACCAAAATTATTGCGTTCCATCAGGGGTTTCATGGTCGTACCTTTTTTACAGTCTCTGTTGGTGGTCAGCCAAAATATGCTGATGGCTTTGGGCCAAAACCCGCAGATATTATTCATGTGCCTTTTAATGACTTAGCGGCGGTAAAGGCTGTCATAGATGACCATACTTGTGCGGTTGTATTGGAACCTGTTCAGGGAGAGGGGGGAGTGACTCCGGCCACGTCTGCGTTTATTCATGGGGTGCGTGAGCTTTGCGATAAGCATCAGGTGTTGCTGGTGTTTGACGAAGTACAAAGTGGGATGGGACGTACCGGCAAACTGTTTTCTTATATGCATTATGATGTTGTGCCGGATATTCTCACTACAGCGAAAGCACTAGGAAATGGTTTTCCTGTCAGTGCCATGCTGACCACCGCGAATATTGCCTCGGTTATGGTGCCGGGAACTCATGGTACGACTTACGGTGGTAATCCGCTGGCTTGTGCAGTTGCAAATGTTGCATTTGATATTATCAATACGTCAGAGGTTTTGGATGGAGTTGAAAAACGTCACAATTTAATTGTGAATTTTTTGAACGGTATTAATCAGCGATATTCCGTATTTGGTGAGATCCGTGGAAAAGGATTACTAATTGGTGCGGAACTAAAAGGGAAGTATCAGGGGAAATCTAAAGATATCCTACAACTGGCCGCTGAAAATGGGTTGATGTTGCTAAGTGCTGGCAGTGATGTACTGCGTTTCACACCTTCATTGATTATCAGTGAAGAAGAGATTGCTCAAGGAATGGAACGGTTGGAAAAGGCGATTAGTCAGTTGGTGTAACAAGCACAAGAAAAATCAGCGCAGTATAGTGCGCTGATTAATCAGGTGTTAACGTGTACCGTAAACAACAATTGTTTTGCCGTGTGCGGAGATTAGGTTTTGATCTTCCAGCATTTTCAGAATACGACCAACCGTTTCACGGGAACAGCCAACAATTTGGCCAATTTCCTGACGTGTGATTTTGATTTGCATCCCATCCGGGTGGGTCATAGCATCTGGCTGTTTCGCCAGATTTAGCAAGGTCTGAGCAATCCGACCGGTAACATCCAGGAAGGCTAGATTACCGACTTTCTCAGAAGTCGTTTGCAAACGGCTTGCCATTTGGGCAGATAAACGCATTAGAATATCCGGGTTTACCTGAATCAGTTGGCGGAATTTTTTATAAGAAATTTCAGCCACTTCACAGGCACTTTTGGCCCGTACCCAGGCTGTACGCTCTTGCCCTTCTTCAAATAATCCAAGTTCGCCAATGAAATCTCCCTGATTTAAATAGGAGAGGATCATCTCTTTGCCTTCTTCATCTTTAATCAAAACTGCAACAGAGCCTTTTACGATGTAGTAAAGCGTCTCTGCTTTTTCGCCTTGATGAATAAGCGTGCTTTTAGATGGATATTTATGAATATGGCAGTGTGACAAAAACCATTCAAGAGTAGGGTCTGTTTGTGGCTTGCCGAGAACCATTCGCTTCATCCTCTGTTGTTATCGCTGCCTAAATAACACGAGAATCTAAAAGTTTCTCGTCAGGCTGGCTTATAAAGACACTAGCTTAACATATTAGTTTGTTGAAAAACCGACAGGTAAAAGTTTTATATAGGTTATCTAAAATTTGAACCCTGAGTATTGATCCTAACCTAATATATACCTGACCTGCTTCTGTTTGTAGCATAGGAAAAGGTTTATGTCTTGTCTTGTATTGTTTCAGCATAATGAACTGCGCATTAGATTGCCAGTTTAATACCGAAAGAGTAGATTTTGATGCAAAAAATGGTTTAAGGGGGGATTATGCAAGCGCGGGTAAAATGGGTTGAAGGGTTATCTCTTTTGGGGGAGTCGTCTTCGGGTCATCAGATAATGATGGATGGAAATGCCGGTGATAAGGCACCAAGTCCAATGGAAATGGTATTAATGGCCGCCGGTGGCTGTAGTACGATTGATGTTGTTTCTATTTTGCAGAAAGGTAGATATGACGTAATAGATTGTGAAGTCAAACTAACTTCCCGCCGTCGTGAAGAAGCGCCCCGCTTGTTTACTCATATTAATCTGCATTTCATTGTGACAGGCAAAGATTTAACAGATAAAGCGGTTGAGCGTGCAGTTATGCTTTCCGCAGAAAAATATTGCTCTGTTTCGTTGATGCTGGGAAAGTCAGTTGAAATTACCCACAGTTTTGAAATTAAAGATGTAGGTTAAGGTATTATTTATCGCTTAAAAAATAACGACAGGTAACTAATATTTCAGTTACCTGTTTTATTAACTGAATAATGTAACTATGTGAATTCAGATCCTAGATTTCTTGAATTTATCCTCGGTTTTGATCAGCAAATCTTTTCCCCTTCCAGTAATCGTTGTACTAATGGTGTCATAATTAACTCCATTGCCAGTCCCATTTTTCCGCCCGGAACCACAATAGTATTGATACTTGAAACGAATGAGCCTTGTAGCATTGATAGAAGGTATGGGAAATCAATCTGAGTCAGATCACGGAAACGGATGACAATAAAACTTTCATCTAGTGATGGAATGGCTTTAGCTGAAAATGGATTGGAGGTATCAACGGTAGGGACACGTTGAAAGTTAATATGTGTTCGCGAAAATTGTGGCGTAATGTAATTGATATAATCATCCATAGAACGAACAACGGAGTCCATCACCGCTTCCTGTGAATGTCCTCGTTCTCCGGTATCACGAATGAGCTTCTGTATCCATTCAAGGTTGACAATCGGCACAACCCCCACCAGCAGATCGACATGACTGGCAACGTTATGTTGTGGTGTGACAACACCGCCATGCAGACCTTCATAGAACAGCACATCGGTTTTTTGAGGTAGGGATTCCCATGGAGTAAATGTACCGGGTAGTTGGTTGTAAGGAACCGCATCGTCATAAGTATGGAGATATTTCCGACAACGGCCTTCACCAGTTGCACCGTAGTCAAGCATGGTTTTTTCCAGCATGCCAAAATCATTGGCTTCTGGCCCAAAGTAACTGATATGTCTGCCTTGTTCTTTGGCTTTACGAATTGCTGCATCCATTTCAGGACGGGTGTAACGGTGGAAACTGTCGCCCTCTATTTGTGCTGCACTGATGTTAAGTTGCTGGAAAATTTTACGGAAAGCTAAACTCGTTGTAGTTGTTCCGGCTCCGCTGGAGCCGGTAATCGCAATAATCGGATGTTTGGCTGACATAAACAGTAAACTCCATAATGTTAAGGATGGAACATTCCTTTCGGCATAATATTGATGCTTTCATGCAGTTCAGACCACACCAGCATAACATCCCCTTGTTCTAACTGGCGGCGTATGTCAGCGACTTTTTGCTCGAGCGATTTTTCATGTTCGCCATAGTCAGTGCCTTCCCGCAAGACAAAGCTCTCTATCAAATTTAGCAGAGTTTCTGGCGCCAGTTGTTGCCATGGAATAATCATTGTGGTTGCTCCAGATAAGATGACAGCCAACTTGGAATACGTTGTTCCAACCACATTTGTGGCTTCTTAAACGAACCACTCACAAAGCCGACATGCCCACCATGTTCTGTCATTTGATATTCAATATTCTTGGGCAAAGTTTTGAGATCAGGAATGACTTCCGGTGCCATAAAGGGATCGTCTTTGGCATGAATGATCAACAATGGCACAGTAATGTCAGGCAGACGTGGTAACGCACTGCATTGGCGATAGTAGTCGACTGCATCTTTAAAATTGTGGATTTTAGCGGTGACAATTTCATCAAATTCCCGAATGCGTTTCAATCTTTTTACCTGAGACAGATTGATTGGTAGTGAATTTGGGTAGCGTAGCAATTTGCGGGTAATATTGCGTTTCAGACTGTTAAGTAGATAGCGCTCATAAACTTGAGAAAATCCTCTTTCTATCCGGTTGGAACAGGCTTCCAGCATCAGGGGAGCGGAAACAACGACTGCCGCATTGACTTGGGCGTTTGTTTTTTCTTCTGCCAGATAACAAGCCAGTACATTACCTCCAATTGAATAACCTACTGCTGAAGTTGGAGCATCACCGTAGGTCTGTTTTAACCAGTTTAAAAAATAACGGGCATCATTTGTTTCGCCTGAGTGGTAGAGACGTTTCTGGCGATTCGGTTCACCACTGCATCCGCGGAAGTGCATGACAACCCCAAGCCAGCCTCTTTTCTGGCAGATATGGAGCAAACCGTTGGCGTAGGGGCTATTGAAACTTCCCTCCAGCCCATGAAACAAGATCAACCGTGGCTTGTGGGCCGCGGTTGTTGGATCTTCACTCCATGCTAGGTCAACAAAATCGTTATCTGGCAGATTAAGTCGTTGCCAGTATGGCTGTAATGCAGGATACCACCGCACTAAACGCGGGAGTAATGTTTGCAAATGTGGATTACTGGCACCGGTTAGAGGACGAAAGATATCAGACATAATGGTTCCGATTTAATGATTAGTTATCTTGTATGGTGAATAACATACTGATATTTTCTGTGAAAGGGAAACGCCAATATTCAGGATGAAAGGTAACTATTCATGACAACAAGCTTGATTCTTTCATTAACAACTTTTTTGTTTATTTCTTCCATTACACCTGGTCCAAACAACATGTTGTTGACGTCATCGGGTGCTAATTTTGGTGTTATTCGCTCTTTGGGACTGATATTCGGCATTCTGTTGGGAATGCAGACTATTTTATATTTGTCCGCGTTCGGTATAGCGGCATTATTGTTAGTTTACCCAGCTATCCACACGATAATGAAAATTGCGGGTAGCCTCTATTTGCTATGGCTTGCATGGAAAACGGTAACTGCCAGTTACCGGCGTCTGGATACCAAAGATAACGCTGTTATCAAGCCAGTGCGGTGGTATCAGGGCTGGTTATTACAGTTCCTGAATCCGAAGGCTTGGTTAATAGGATTGGGATCGGTTGGTAGCTACAGTATTGCTGGTGAACAGTATCTCTATTCCATCATAGTTATTAGTGGCGCAATGGTATTAATAAGTTTTCTGAGTAGTATCGTGTGGGCGGGTTTTGGTTCGCTGATTGGAATATTACTTCGTAGCCGTAATGCATGGTTTATTTTCAATATCATGATGGGAATATTGACGGCAGCTTGTGTGCCATTAATTTGGCTTGGGTAATTCAATACATTAATTTCATTTTAGTTATAAAGCATATTTATTCATTCTTTTTTGCTTTGGCAAATATCTACAACACTTAATCAGAATTTCTGCAACAGCAAGGCAAGATTGCTCAAGTTACTGATAGTTACCAGGATTATGTGACAGATAAATTTGTCAGGAGTGCTGTTTTATTAACGGTGGCAAGGGGCAACGATGCTACAAATTAGCGGGTTAACGGCCAGATATCAGGACAAAGAAGTTCTTCGTGATATCACTTTTGATATTACAGCGGGGCAGTTTGTCGTAATCCGGGCCATCCGGTTGTGGCAAAACAACCTTGTTGAATTTGATCGCGGGTTTTCTGACACCTTATTCAGGGGATATCTGGCTGAATGGTAAACCAGTAACCGGACCTGGCGTAGAGCGTGGCGTGGTGTTTCAGGATGAAGGATTGATGCCATGGCTGAATGTTTTGGACAATGTTGCATTGGGGCTGAGATTTGCTGGTATGCCTAAAAACAGAGACAGGATACCGCCCGGCAGCTCATTCATCAGGTCGGTTTGAGTGATCATGAAGATGATTACATCTGGCAACTGTCTGGTGGTCAGCGGCAGCGGGTTGGTATTGCCCGTGCATTGGCGGTTGGACCTCAATTATTACTGCTGGATGAGCCGGTTGCTGCGCTTGATGCCTATACCAGAGAGCAGATGCAGGAATTATTGCTGACTATTTGGCGTGACAGTAAAAAACAGTGCTTGTTGATTACTCTCGATATTGAAGAAGCGGTATTTATGGCTAATCAATTGTACTTATTAGAATCTTCTCCTGGAAGGATTGTTGAACATATTACCCTCGATTTTGGTCAACGGTTTGCTGATGGAGAACACAGCCGCAGTATTAAATCTGATCCTGATTTCATTACCTGCCGTGAATATGTTTTGGAACGGGTATTCAGACACAAGACGGTGTCGATATAAGTTTTTATCAGAAAGTGAGGTGGCAATTTTGCTGAAAAAGAGCAAAAAACGTTTTAAGCCGATTCCCGCCGGATTGTTATTGAAACGCCACCGATGGGCGCGATTCTGGCGGCTAAAAAAGTCCCGCCATTTGGTGGAGATACGCTGTGGTGCAGCGGGATCGCTGCGTTTGAGGCATTGTCAGAACCTTTCAAAAAATTGCTGATAGGGCTTGAGGCGGAACATGATTTCGTTAAATCTTTTCCTGAACATCGACATCGCGGTTCTGAAGAAGAGTATCAACGCTGGTTAGTGGGTAAGGAGAAAAACCCGCCCCTGTTACATCCAGTTGTCAGAACGCACCCTGTCTCTGATCGTTTGGCGCTGTTTGTTAATGAGGGCTTTACTACCCGGATTGTGGGACTCAGTGATAAGGAGAGTGAAGCAATTTTGAACTTTCTGTTTGTTCATATTACGAAACCTGAGTTTCAGGTACGTTGGCGCTGGCAGGAGAATGATATTGCTATCTGGGATAACCGGGTGACTCAGCACTATGCTAATGCGGATTATCTGCCTCAGCGTAGGATTATGCACCGAGCAACGATTCTGGGTGATAAGCCCCGTTATTTTGGAAAAGAGAATGAGGGCGCATGAAGGAAGTCATGCGCTCTTATTGATCAGGTCAAATCAACATTTTTACGGCCAAATAGCAGAGTCAGTACAAAACCACTGAGATAAGCAACCACCAGCCCGGTAGCATACACGGCCATGCCGACAAAAATACCGTTGTTGGAGGTCATCAACGGCAGTGCTACCAATCCAGATGGACCAAAAACCGTATTTAGTCCAACAGGTAATCCTAAATAAGCGACTAAACCGATAAAGAAACCACCGGCAGCGCCTCCCAAACAGGCGGTGATAAAGGGTTTGATTCGTGGCAGTGTGACCCCGTAAATCAACGGCTCACCGATACCGAGAAAGCCTGGAATAATGGCACCTTTTATCTGAGTGCGTAGCAGAGAATCCTTGTTAGCTTTGATATACAGCGCCAGGGCAGCACCAACTTGTCCGCCACCTGCCATGGCAAGGATTGGGAACAGAGAGTTAAAGCCTTGTGCATCCATAAGTGCGAAATAGACCGGAACAAACCCTTGATGAACACCAAACATAACAGCGAGTAGAAACAGTCCTGCCAATATCGCTGTACCAAAAGGGTTACCATTGAGATGGAGAAACAACCATGACATGCCGCTAAATAGATAACTTCCCAGCGGCATGATAAGCGTAAAGGCAATGGCTCCCATGATCAGCAGGGTAATCGCTGAAGTGAGGATCATATCCAGATTGTCTGGAATGATCTTGCGAACCTGTCGTTCTACCCATGCACCCAGAATAGCGGCGATCAGAACGCCGATAATATTGCCGCGTGGATCGATACTGTAACCAAAGAAAGTGGAGATACCAGAGTAGAAACCGCTGGTGGCATCCGGGTTATAGCCCAGCACAAACAGCGAGGCGATAATCGCGCCGTTTATACCAGAGCCACCAAATGCTTTTTGCGCGTTATAGCCAATCAGAATACTGAGAAAGCTGAACATTCCCTTACTGAATACTTTCATATAACCGATGATTTCAACCAACACCGTATTAGGGGACTGAGCGCCCTGCATGGCTATCTGCTCAAGTAAAGTGGCAACGCCCAGAAGCAGACCAACGGCAATGAAACCGGGAATGAGTGGTGTAAAAATCGTGGCAAATTTTGTCAGGAATTTATGTACAACGCTAACTTGCTTTTCTTTCAGATGTCTTTTATTCGCGGAGGCAATATCGGTTAAATTAGCGTGGTTTTGCTCAGGCTGTGGTACATGGCTAGAAGATTCCAGCAGTTTGTTCATTATGTCAGCCGCTGCTTGTGCTTTTCCTGGTCCAAGGACGACTTGAAACTGATTATCGCTTTCGATAATGCCCAGCACATTGGGGATTTGCTTCAGTGCCGCTTTATCCACTTGGGTTTGATCACGCAGTGTCAGTCGCAGGCGAGTCATACAGTTGCTACATTGGATAACATTACCTGCATTGCCGATGGCATTAAGGATCTGAACAGTGACTGTCTGATTAATTTTAGCCATGTTATTGACTCCTTCTCAAAAGAGAAACAGTTACCGAATGGTTGAGATTGCTGGGCGAATAAAGCCGTGATGCTTTTTCAGTAAAGCTGTTGCTTGTTGAGCATCTATTCCGGCCAGAATCATCACAATGGCGGTTTTACAATGTCCAGCACATTCAGCTAATGCTTGCTCAGCTTGTTCACGGTTGCATTCCGTGGCGGCCATAACGATATTTTTCTGCCTTTCAATCAGCTTGGCATTTGTTGCTGCTACATCCACCATCAGGTTGCTATAAACTTTACCAGTACGGATCATGGCACCGGTGGTCAGCATATTCAGGATCAGCTTTTGTGCAGTACCTGCTTTCATACGTGATGAACCAGTGACGGTTTCTGGCCCAACGACGGGGGTGATAGCAATATCGGCTGCTTGTGTCATCGGGCTATCAGGGTTACAGCTGATACAGGCGACGGTAGCGCCAACTGATTTGGCGTACACCATGGCGGCCAAAACATAAGGTGTACGGCCACTGGCGGCAATACCGACCAGTACATCTTTTGAGTTAAAGTGTAGTGCCTTAAGATCATTTTCGCCCAGTTGTCGGTTATCTTCTGCATTTTCAACGGCCCTCAAGATGGCTTGATGCCCTCCGGCGATCAAGCCAATCACTTGTTCTGGTTGAGTGCCATAAGTTGGAGGGCATTCACTGGCATCCAGAATTCCTAACCGGCCAGATGTACCCGCACCGATATAGATTAAACGGCCTCCTTGATGAAATGCTTCGGCAATTTTGTCTACCGTTTTAGCAACTTGTGGCAAAGTTTGTTCTACAGCTAGTGCGACCTTTTTATCTTCATCATTAATGACTTGTAACATTTCAAGGGTTGGTAAAGTATCAATGTTAGCACTGGCTGGATTGCGACTTTCTGTAACCATATTGTGGAGATTAATTTTCATGTTGTTTTCCAAGGAAATATAAAAGGCAGATAGCGTGAAATGTACCAAGATTTAAAGGGCTTGATGATGGTGCTGATGCTCTTATGTCGATGGTTGTGATAGTTCAGCTTCTAGTTCCTCGATACTTGGCAGGCTGGATTTCAAGTCTTCTGGCAATGCACGGGTTAATTCGTAATCTGAAACTCCAATTGGTTTTTGAATACCGCGCAAAGCATATTCGGCCAGTATCCGGTCTTTAGTTTGGCACAAAATCAAGCCTATGGTAGGTTGATCAGTGGAATGCCGCAGCTTTTCATCGACTACCGAGCAATAGAAATTCATCTTACCGGCATGTTCAGGTTTAAACTCCCCTCGTTTCAGCTCGATCACAACGAAAGCCCTCAAAGTCAGATGATAAAAAAGCAGGTCAATGTAGTAATCTTGTTCGCTTACAGTAATACGATATTGGCGCCCAACAAAAGCAAAGCCTTCTCCGAGTTCGAGCAGGAATTTTTCAAGGTGTTTGAGTAGCCCCATTTCCAGCTCCCGTTCCTTAAAGGGTTCTGACAGGGTGAGGAAATCGAAAACATAGGGGTCCTTCAGGGTTTGCTGTACCAATTCAGACTGAGATACAGATAACCGGTTCTTGAAGTTACTGACAACTGAGCCTTGCCGGGCATAAGCATTGCCTTTGATCATTTGAATCAGGGAGTCACGACTCCACCCCTGTCTCTGAATCTGTTCTGCATACCAGAATCGTTCCGTTTGATCCTTTATCCGCTCAATCAGCAGAATGTTGTGACCCCACGGCAATTGTGCCACAGGCTGCGGCACAATTGCCGATACGGGTTTTCCGGAAGAATAGATTCTGCTTTGTTGCTTCATCTCTGGAGGAAAGGCGTACTCTCGGTAGAAACGCAGCATGCGTTTCAAGTTCCGTTCTGAGAAGCCTTTGACCTCTGGCAATTCATTAGCAATATCTCGTGCCAGCTTCGGGATGATCCTTGCCCCCACGCCTGTTGTCTCTGACGTTCATGCAGCATGTGACCAATGTCCCAGTACATCTGGATCAGTTCAGCATTGATGGACTGAGCTGCCCTAAGCTGACCACCGCGTATCCGTTCCTTTACATCGGTGAGTAACGAGGTGTAAATCTGTAGTTCTGATGTCATGATTATCTTGCTTATTTCAGTATGTTGTAGATGGTGCAGCGGACAAGACCCAGTTGCTGCACAAGCGTGGAAATGCCAAAACCCTCACTCAGTTAAACAAATATAAACTATTAATTTATATACCCTTCATCCTTCAAGTTGCTGCTTTGTTGGCTGCTTTTACTCACCCCAGTCACAGAGTTATCTATGCTCCTGGGGATTCGTTCACTTGCCGCCGCGCTGCAACTCGAAATCTATTGGGTATAAATGATCACATTATGAATATGTATTTTGGGAACTTCTAGATAGAAGCGTGAAACCCGAATACGTCAAAATATGGGTTTCTATTTGGTATTCTACATTATTTACAAAGGGATAAAATACCCATTAGTTAATATAAATCAGATTCTCTTTCTTTGACACATAAATATCAACTCGTTCTTTCTGTTCTTGGATCTCGCATTCCAGTAAAATTGACAAATAAATGTAAACTATAAGTTTACAGATTATTGACAAAGTGCTGGTTTTCTATCCGATATATTGTCTCAATTAAGTTTGGTTAACCAGACGGAGATTACCGACATGTTAAAAACACTGCCTATTTGGACGATCAAATTGGCTTAATGGGGAAAATTAGTCAGAATGTTTTTCATAATAAAAAAATAAACCTCGCTATTTTAAGCGAGGTTTGTCAGCGGTTTTAATATATATATATTCATATATGTTTAGCTTATTTTCAATAAACTCTATCGTCCCATATACTATAGGCAGATGTACCTGCGATCACGTGATTCCAGGATATAGATTTGTATTTGAGAAAGACTTTTTCATACGGCATCATCTCATTATCATTTATCGAATGTGGATAAGTGCAAGAAAGGTCAACAATGCTCGCTTCTGTTAATTTGACCTCATAAAAAAGTTCTAACTGACCAGCGGTGTTGGTTCTATAAAAGAGAAAAACCGCATGCAGTAGTTCGTTTGAAGAGATTGCTACTGATAATAATGGGGATGATTTATCTACAGGTTTGATGAACTGAACTGGGTGATGATTGACATGTTGTTCTCGAGTTATCATGTGATTTAAACTCAATATCTGTATTTGATCCTCATGACCTTTTTGGTATCGGTTTCCTATCGAATCCAGAGTTGAACAACCAGCAGAAATTAAACCTTGTTTCTTACCATTTAACGATAAGTAAGTCATATAAGACATAAATAGTCACCATACAAGTGCTTTGTATAAACGATCTGAAGCTATTTGCCCAGGCTGTGGAAGTATAACCATAGCATTAAAATATAAAAAAACTAATAGTTCAATATCGAATTTCTTTCCAAAATCATGAAGGCTTGACTCGATTTACATGTTTGTTCGAGGGGATTCCTTTTACAATAGCAGTTCTTATAAAATGGCATTTAAAATATTTTTCTTAGTTTTCTATTATCATTTTCAAACTTATAAATCAGGCGTTATTTTGGTATTATGCAGCGCCAACTGCGGACGCTCCACGTTTATTTAACGTTTTGCTATTATATAATAGACATGGCTATTTCTTATGTAATATAGTGTTATGCTCTAATAATGATGATTAATGAGTTTAACCGTATGGACGATAGAGATCTGTTATTACAGCAATTAGATAATGCATTAGTGAATAGCCCGTTAGTTCCAGATGAGAAACTGGCATTAATGATGATGTTATGTTTTCAATTGATGTCGTCAACTGAAACTCATATGATCAATATGAGAGCTTCAGATGGTCGTACTCTTTTACTCAAATTGGAAATGCCGTCCGTGAAACACTGATGTGACGATTTTTAATTCTAAGAATATTAGAGGAAGTTGCACGATGACATACAAAAAATACAACCCTTCTTGGGAAGGTTATATGGGGGATTTCCTGAGAGGGCATGTTGGGACTGATCACTTAAAACCCCCAACATGAGTTCTTTGATGCTATTGGCCTTGAGAAGCAGTTAGGAGAGAATACAACATATATTGTCCTGCTCTCATTGGATGAAGCGAAAAATGTTTTGGAAGATATTGATTCGCCAAAACCCAAAAGTCCATTTATGAAGAAGGTATTCTCAGTTGCAGATCCAATATCATCATATGCCAGTAATATACATGATGCTTTTGACTTTATAAATGTAGTCAGAGAGTTTAAAAGATTAGGGATTAAAGCCACAGAGTATGTTGGCAAGAATGGTGAAAAATATATTAAAATTTCAGGCTATGCGGGAGTTAGAAAGATTATTACTGCTTCAAGATACAGAGCTTCTAACATGAAGATGATATCTATGGGGATAGGGCAACAAGGATTAAATAGTGGCATAGTTAAAGGAATGAAGTTCAGTATATTCTTTTCTGCGGCTTATCGAACGGTTGAGTTTATATTTAAGGACGAATACACATTGGCTGATTTCTTAGGTAATATTGCGGTAGATTTGGCTAAGACAGTAGTAGCAGCCTTTGTTTCTTGGGCTATTGGGTCTTTGATGTTAGCTACATCTGTTGCTGGTGCTAGTGTAATTTTTGTAGCTGGTATTGTGGTTGGTGTAGGTTTTGTAACGGTATACGGACTTAATGTTTTGGATACAAAATTCAAAATTAGCGAAACTATTATTAATTTAATTAAAAAAGAAATGGAGAGAAAACCGAGAATACTAGAAGCTAATTTCAATCAATTTCTTCATAATTGGGATCGTTATGGAAAATAAAAAAAAGATTGTACGCATTATCGGTGCTCTTGCTATTTTCATTTTAACGTTAGTGTCTTTCTTCTTTGCAGGAAATGATTTGATCTCTTTAGTTAAAATGGATGATAAAATAACATTCTCGAGCAGTGTATTTATTGTATTTTGTTCTTTCCCTTTAATTTCTTATGCTATATTTTTTATTGTTTTTGTTAATGTCACTGGTTATTATCCTAAATATCATGATGGTTTTGTGAAATATTTAGGTTCGATATGGGTTTTTTTGTTTTTTTTTAGTTTTCCCACATCTTTATATGTAAATTATAAATTAAGAAGTGATAATTATTTGGTATGTCCAAGAATCTCTTGGATGTCACCAAATACCTATGTAAAAGATATCAAGCTATGTGATTAATATTATTGAATTTAATTTAAATCAATTTCTTCATACCTGGGGAAACTATGGGAAATAAAAGAAAGGTTATACATATCATCTGCGCTCTTTTTATTTTCATTCTAACGTCATTCACTTTCTTTTTGACGGGAGGGAATTTAAATTCTTTAATTAAAATGGATGAAAAAATAATATTCTCAAGTGGTGTTTTTATGATATTTTTTTCTTCTCCTTTGGTTTTTTATTATGTTATTTTTGTTATTTTTGTTAATATAACTGGTCGTTATCCTAAACATCATGATGGTTTTAACAAATATTTGGGGACGATAGCTATTATTTCATTTTTTTTAGGTTTCCCTACATCTTTATACGTGAATTATAAATTAAAAAGTGATGGCTATTTAGTATGTCCAAGAATCTCTTGGATGTCACCAAATACCTATGTAAAAGATATCAAGCTATGTGATTAATATTATTGTATTTAATTTCAATCAATTTCTTCATTCCTGGGGAAACTATGGGAAATAAAAGAAAGATTCTACATATTATCGGCGCTCTTGCTATTTTTATTTTAGCTTTATCCACTTTCTTTTTGACAGGAGAAAATATAATTTCTTTAATTGAAATGGATGAACAAATAACATTCTCAGGTGGTGTTGTTATAATATTTTTTTCTTCTCCTTTGGTTTTATATTATATGGTTGCAGTTATTTGTGTCAGTATAACTGGTCGTTCTCCAAAGCATCATGATGGTTTTGTTAACTGTTTTGGGACGATAGCTATTATTTCATTTTTTTTAGGTTTTCCCACATCTTTATATGTAAATTATAAATTAAGAAGTGATAGTTATTTGGTATGTCCAAGGATATCCTGGATGTCGCCAAATACCTATGTAAAAGATATTAAATTGTGTGATTAATATGAGTGATATAGCCATGGATAATAAAAGAAAAATAATACACATTATTTGCGCGATTTTCATATTGTCTTTGATGTCGTTTTCTATGTTTATAGTAAGTGAATATTTGATCTCGTTGGTTTTAATGGATGAAAAAATAACATTTTCAAGCAGTGTTTTTATGACATTTTTTTCTTTTCCTTTGGTTTTATATTATATGGTTTTTGTTGTTTTTGTTAATGTAGTTGGTCGTTATCCAAAACATCATGATAGCTTTAACAAATATTTTTGTTCGATAGCTATTGTTTCAATTGTTTTAAGTTTCCCTACATCTTTATACGTGAATTATAAATTAAAAAGTGATGGCTATTTGGTATGTCCAAGGATATCTTGGATGTCACCAAATACCTATGTAAAAGATATCAAGCTATGTGATTAATATTATTGAATTTAATTTTAATCAATTTCTTCATAATTGGGGTCGTTATGGAAAATAAAAGAAAGATTGTACGTATTATCAGTGCTCTTGCTATTTTCATTTTAACGTTAGTGTCTTTCTTTTTTTCAGGAAATGATTTGATCTCTTTAGTTAAAATGGATGATAAAATAACATTTTCGAGCAGTGTATTTATTGTATTTTGTTCTTTTCCTTTAATTTCCTATGCTGTATTTTTTATTGTTTTTGTTAATGTAACTGGTTATTATCCTAAATATCATGATGGTTTTGTGAAATATTTAGGTTCGATATGGGTTTTTTTGTTTTTTTTAAGTTTTCCCACGTCTTTATATGTAAATTATAAATTAAGAAGTGATAATTATTTAATATGCCCAAGAATATCCTGGATGTCACCAAATACCTATGTAAAAGACATTAAGCTGTGTGATTAATTTTAATTTTAGTTTTATAAGGTGATTATTTAAATCATTCAATTAAGTTATAAATGTAAATTTGGTTTTAAATTAAATGAGGATATTTTAAAAATAAGATTAATAACTATATTTTCAGAATAACGTTTACTGGTTATCTGGATAATTGGAAATCGTTATCATAGGGAGCATAAGCATTGCTATAGGAAAATTCCTAAAAATAGGAGATTTATTATTTTTTAATGCGTTTTATTTAAATGAGTCATTTACTCATTTATCTTAGAGAGTTGGGAGGATATATGGTTACAAATATAATGCTTATATGTCACTCATGTTTTTAATAAATTAATTGATCATCTTATTATTGTTGTTTAATCTCTATTTAATTAAGTTTAAATTATTTAGTTAATTATTGAAATAGTAACAGTAAGAAAGTATTAAAGATATACCCAATAGATTTCAAGTTGCAGTGCGGCGGCAAGTGAACGAATCCCCAGGAGCATAGATAACTATGTGACTGGGGTGAATGAACGCAGCCAACAAAGCAGCAACTTGAAGGATGAAGGGTATAAACCTTAATGGTGGAGATATGGATATACGTAATCTCAAAGCTTTTATCGTGTTAGCTGAAACACTAAATTATCATAAGGCTTCTCAAATATTACATATTTCACAACCTGCGTTGACTAAGCGAATTAATGCTCTGGAAGAGGAGTTTGGTGCTCTTTTATTTTCCAGAGGACCAGGTGGTACCCGGTTAACTGATTTTGGCCAAAAAACTTTTGAGAATGCCCAGAAATTACTGGGTCATTTTGAGCAATTTCAGACTCAGGTTAATCACGATTTACAAGACGATGCGCCACATTATCTTTATGTTAGCTCTTGTTTTTCTATTTATAATTCTGGAAAAATGAAAGAGCAGTTTTTTTTAGGTAAACAGGAAAAAGTCGTTCTCGTACTAATGACCGGTCTGACATTTGAACAGCAAATGAGTCTGTTAAAATCTGGCTTATTACATATCGCCATCGTTCCCTTACCATTCACTTCATCACTGATACCAAAGAAAATTTTTACTGAGAAACTTGTTTACCTTTTTAAAAAAGACAGCAATTGGCAGCATAATTCTGCAGAATTAAATACTGAAATGGCATCGTTATATCAGCTTATCAGCACGGATGAGCGTGATATACCAATTGATTTCACTGGTGGTATTAACATATTTTCTATTTACGATAATAGCAATATGAATTTAATATTGAAAACTAATGATATTATGGTAATGACTGAATTAATAATTAAACATAATGGTTTTTCCTTAATTCCGCAAAAAGTGATTCGTTCAATTCCATCACAATATTTGAATTTATTAGAAGTGCTGGAAACTGATATGGAGATTGATTTTGGTATTTTATGTAGTCCAGTTATCGATAGTGGACTAATAAATGAAACAGAACTATTTTCTTTATTGATTGATAATATATGAATAAGAAAATTGGTATAATATTGTTTTTACTATAAATTTATTTAATGCAGTTTTATTAAAAAATTGTAAGGGTTAAATATAGTGGTTATTTGTTTAAATATAAAAATTATCTTCAGTAATATCTCAATATATTAAATGTAAATATTATTTGCTAATTGTTATTGTTTAAAGAGAAAATAAACGGTTTTATGTAATTTTATTATGAAGTATAGTGAGAATGAATGGGGTTAAAAACAAGGATATATAAATTAAAGGAAATGTAATTATAAGCTATAAATTTAAAAGAATAAGATGGAAATTTTATGTGATTTATTGATTTTAGTGAAAAATAAAGCGGATTATTTTATCCGCTTTATTAAATGTCATTGGTGAAAATCTTTATCCATTAAATTCTTGAGTCATTTGCTCAAGTTGTTCCTGAATCTCCATCCATTCTAATTCAGTTTCTTCCAGTTTTGATTTGGCCTGATTTTGTTTTTGTAGAAACTCAGTCAATTCGGTTTTACGGCTGTTATCGTAGATAGCGCTGTCTGAAAGCTGATTTTCTAATACAACCAGTTCGTCACTCAGTTTCTCCATCTGTTTTTCCAGATTAGTTAACTGCTTGCGCAATGGCTGCGTTTGGTTACGGAAGTCAGCTTGACGCCGTTTTTGATCTTTTCTCTCTTGAGCACTTTTGCTGGAAGGTTCCCTTTCCTTATCACTGCTTTCACGTAATTGCTGATTTTGTTGGCGCTGTTGATCTGTCAGCCATTGTTGATAATCTTCTAAATCGCCATTGAAAGATTCTACCCGGCCATCGTGAACCAAATACAGCTCATCTGTTGTTGAGCGTAGTAAATGCCGGTCGTGGGAAACCACAACCAATGCACCGTCAAAGTCAATTAATGCTTCCGTTAGTGCCTGACGCATATCCAGGTCGAGATGGTTCGTTGGTTCATCAAGTAACAGAAGGTTAGGGCGTTGCCAAACCATCAATGCTAAAACTAGACGCGCTTTTTCTCCCCCGGAAAAACGCCCGCTTGGGTCAGTAACCTGATCGCCCTTAAAACCAAAACCACCCAGATAATCCCTAAGTTGCTGCTCTGTTTCCTGTGGCGCAATACGGACTAGATGCTGTAATGGCGATTCATCAGCACGCAAATATTCCAACTGATGTTGGGCGAAATATCCCAGCTTGATGCCTTTCGCTAATTCTACTTCTCCACCCTGAGATTTCAGTTCATTAGCAAGCAGTTTAATCAACGTGGATTTACCTGCACCGTTACGCCCAAGCAGACCAATGCGGGAGCCGGGAACCAGATTTAATTTGATCGAACTTAACACGGTCCGTTCGCCGTAGCCGGCACTGACTTTTTCCATTTTCAGTAATGGATTAGGCAGATTTTCCGGTTTACGGAAACTGAAATGGAACGGATTATCAACATGAGCAGGAGCGATTAACTCCATCCGTTCCAGCATTTTGATACGGCTCTGAGCTTGTTTAGCCTTACTGGCCTTAGCACGAAAACGGTCAATATAACTTTGCAGATGGGCGACTTTCTCCTGTTGGCTCTTATAGAGCGCCTGTTGTTGTGCCAGTTTGGTTGCACGTTGACGCTCGAAAGAAGAGTAATTGCCGCTGTATTCAAACAGAGACTGTTGCTCAATATGGAGGATCTTGTCGGCGATTGGGTCCAGGAAATCCCGGTCATGGGAGATAAGGATTAAGGTTCCGGGGTAGCTTTTTAGCCATTTTTCCAACCAAATAACCGCATCCAGATCAAGGTGGTTAGTGGGTTCATCAAGCAACAATAAATCAGAACGGCAGAGCAATGCCTGGGCTAAATTAAGGCGCATACGCCATCCGCCAGAGAATGCACGCACGGGTTGATCAAGCTGTTCTTGAGAGAAACCCAGACCATGCAGTAGACTGGATGCTCTTGAACGGATAGTCCAGGCTTGAATCGTGTCCAATTGACTGTGTAGATGGGCGATTAGATTGCCATTATTTTTTTCATTGGCTATTTGTAATTGCTGTTCTAATTGACGGAATTCACGATCACCATCAATAACATATTCTAATGCTGGCGTTTCCAGTGCGGGTGTTTCCTGATTCACCCAAGCTAATGCCCAGTTATTGGGAAAAGTGAATGTGCCGGCTTCAGTTTGAAGCTCATCTTTTAGTAATGCGAGTAAGGTAGATTTGCCGCAGCCGTTTTTCCCTACCAGACCTACTTTCTGTCCGGGATTGATTGTGGCGCTGGCATTGTCCAGCAGAACACGCGTTCCGCGACGAATTTGTAATGAAGAGAAAACAATCATACGTGTCGTTTGTATATAATATGTTAAATTAAGAATAACGGACAATAAGCGTCCGGTTTTATAACTTTGTATGCATGGTAACGGAAAATACGTGTCCTGACACGTTCTTGAGGGGGGAATGATGTTACAGCCGCCTAAAGTCCTGCTGCTGTATGCCCATCCGGAGTCACAGGATTCAGTTGCAAACCGCGTTTTGTTACAACCTGTGCTGGATTTAGAGCATGTTACGGTTCACGACTTATACGGAGCTTATCCGGATTTTTTTATTGATGTTCATTATGAACAACAACTGTTGCGTGAGCATCAGGTGATTGTTTTTCAACATCCTCTATATACTTACAGTTGTCCTGCTTTATTAAAAGAGTGGATGGATCGTGTGCTGACACGGGGATTTGCCAGTGGTATTACTGGGTTAGCGCTACAGGGGAAATATTGGCGTTCAGTGATCACAACCGGAGAGCCAGAAGGGGCTTTCCAGCCTGATGGTTATAACCTCTATCCGATGGAAGAGATTCTTCGCCCTTTTGAACAGACAGCATCTATGTGCCGTATGCATTGGTTACCGCCAATGGTGATTTATTGGGCACGTCGTCAAAAACCAGAATTTCTTGCCATCCATGCTAATGCTTATCGTGAGTGGCTCAAATCGCCATTGCCATTAGGAGGGTTATAGCCTATGGAGCATTCAGCGCAACTAAGTGCCAGTATATTGTTTTTATTTGCTGCTGTAGTGGCAGTACCCATCGCACAGAAATTCAGGATTGGAGCAGTATTAGGTTATTTATTGGCAGGGATCGTCCTTGGTCCATGGGGACTAAGCTTTATCAGGGATGTTGATGATATTCTTCATTTCTCTGAGCTTGGGATCGTTTTCCTGATGTTTATCATCGGCCTTGAGCTTAACCCTTCTAAACTCTGGCAACTCAGGCGATCTATTTTTGGTGTCGGTGCAGCTCAGGTTATTCTGACGGCGGGGGTGTTAGCCGCACTTTTATATCTGACAGATTTTGCATGGCAGGCGGCGGTTATCGGTGGTATCGGTATGGCGATGTCCTCAACGGCAATGGCTTTGCAGCTGATGAAAGAGAAAGGTATGAACCGCAATGAGGGCGGGCAGCTTGGTTTCTCAGTTTTGCTATTTCAGGATATTGCTGTGATCCCAGCTTTGGCATTGATCCCGCTTCTGGCCGGTGAAACCGCATCCAGTGACTGGTATCGGATCATGCTGAAAATTGCCGCTTTTGCTGGCATGTTGCTAGGAGGTCGTTATCTGTTACGTCCGCTGTTTCGTCTGGTTGTAAGATCAGGAGTACGTGAGGTATTTACTGCGGCGGCATTACTGGTTGTCCTTAGCTCGGCGCTGTTTATGGAGGTGCTGGGTTTTTCCATGGCACTGGGAACCTTTATCGCAGGGGTATTACTGGCCGATAGTGAATATCGCCATGAACTGGAAATATCTATTGAACCGTTTAAGGGCTTGCTGTTAGGGCTGTTTTTTATTTCGGTAGGTATGTCCTTAAATTTAGGAGTACTACTGATACATCTGACGGATGTGCTACTTGGTGTGCTGGTTTTGGTCGTCGTAAAGGGCATCGTTCTTTATCTCATTGCCTTGATTTCTGGTTTACGGAATTCATCCCGCTTGCAATTTTCCGGCGTACTCAGTCAGGGCGGTGAATTTGCCTTTGTGCTGTTTTCTGCTGCACTGAGCCAGAACGTCCTTAATAGTGATCAGATGGCTTTGTTGTTGGTAGTGGTAACACTATCAATGATGACAACGCCGCTGGTGATGCAATTGATAGATGCTATTTTAGCCCGTCGTTATAATGCTCAGGATGAAACGGATGAACAGCCATTTGTGGAAGATAATGAGCCGCAGGTGATTTTAGTGGGGTTTGGCCGATTTGGACAGGTCATTGGTCGCCTGCTAATGGTGAATAAAATCCGCATAACAGTGTTGGAACGTGATGTCAGTGTTATCAGTACTATGCGGCGTTATGGCTACAAAGTTTATTATGGTGATGCGGCTGAATTAGAGCTGCTACGTGCGGCAGGTGCAGATAAAGCCAAAGCGATTGTTATCACGTGTAATGAACCAGAAAATACCATGATGATCGTGCATTTATGCCAGAAACATTTCCCGAATCTGCATATTATGGCGCGGGCCAGAGGACGTCTGGAAGCGCATGAGCTGCTACAAAGTGGGGTGGAAAATTTTACCCGTGAAACTTTCTCCAGTGCGTTGGAATTGGGGCGTAAGACGCTAGTTGGGTTGGGAATGCATCCGCATAAGGCTCATCGTGCAAAACAACACTTTCAGCGATTAGATATGCGGATGCTGAGAGAACTGATGCCACAGCTGCATGGTGATGTGGCTCATATATCCCGTATAAAAGAGGCGCGGCGAGAACTGGAAGAGTTGTTTGAACGGGAAATGCTGAATGAGCGTCGTCAACCGGATGGTTGGAATGAATATGAATAGGTGGAGTAAATATGTCAGTAAGCCGAAAAAGATTTATTGCTGGGGCTGTCTGTCCGGAATGCCATTCTCAGGACACATTGGCAATGTGGCAGGAAGATCAGGTGGATGTGGTGGAATGTATCCATTGTGGTCATCAACAGCGCCAAACTGATGAGAAAGTCACCTCCCATGTTAGAAAGCAGGAGCAGGTTATTGGTATTTTTACACCACAATAATTGTGTGAATTTTAATGCAGGTGAGTACAGAGGCGTAGAATTCCGTTACAATCGGTAAAAATTTTTGGACCCACGGGTAGGAGATGTCATGAAAGTAGCAAAAGACTTGGTAATCAGCCTGGCTTATCAAGTAAGAACAGAAGACGGTGTTTTAGTTGATGAGTCACCGGTAAGTGCGCCGTTGGATTATCTGCATGGCCGTGGTTCGTTGATCAGCGGTTTGGAAAAAGCGCTGGAAGGCCGTGAGGCTGGTGAGAGTTTTGATGTCAGCGTGCAAGCTGATGATGCATATGGTCAATATGATGACAATCTGGTTCAGCGTGTGCCAAAAGATGTCTTTGTTGGTGTTGATGAACTGGAAGTTGGCATGCGTTTCCTGGCTGATACTGATATGGGACCCGTACCCGTAGAAATCACTGCGGTTGAAGATGAGCATGTAGTGGTTGATGGTAACCATATGCTGGCGGGTCAGAACTTGAAATTCAATGTTGAAATCATTGCTATCCGTGAAGCGACTGAAGAAGAACTGGCTCATGGTCATGTTCACGGTGCACATGGTCACGAGCATGGCGAGGGTGGTTGCTGTGGTGGTCATGGCCATAACCATGACGACGGTCATCACCACCATAATAATGAAGGACACGGATGCTGCGGTGGTGGCGGTTGCCACTAATAAGTGAAGATGTTGTGTTAACGCACACATCATCAGCTGTCAATTATGACAAGCAGGAAGATATGCACCAGCGATTACAGTAGATAACGTTCTTTTTGAAGTCAGATACGGAATTCGTTTACTGTCGTTGCGATATTCTTTGCCCCGTACTACATGAGTGGTGTGGGGCAATGTTCGTGAGTTGGTATTTCTTTCAAAGCAAGGAGAACAGCATATGAAAAATCCTTACTGCACCGTAGATGAATTGGGATTTCCAAAATTTACCGCTGTCGATGGTATTCGATATAAGCTCCTGCCGAATAACTGGAAATATTTAACCGGAGAAGCTTATTTATGGGCGTATAAAATTGCCTATCTTGAATATAACAGAGAAAAAATAATCCACTATGCTCATCAGGAAAAAATCCCTGTATTATTACTCGCTGGTGTGGCGGTTGCAGAGGTGGGAGGCAAGCCAGATAGAATAAAAGCCTACGGTGTACTGCAATATCGTCAGATAGTAGATAAATTTAGGGGGAATAATTCGTACTCAAATTCGACATCTGTTGGGGCATTGGCAATTCAACTTCGTGCTGCGGCAGAAACAATGGGAATAGATCCATCTACATTGACGACAACGCAGCAATTACAATTAGCGAATTGTTTATTGGCTGATGATTTTAATATTAAAATTGTTGCCAGACATCTCCGAGAACTCATACTTTACGATTACCCAGGCATAGACACAGAAAAATTAAATGATGAGCAATTAATTCTGGCAGGTTCTCGTTATAACAGAGGGACAGCAAGGAATAAAGAGGACTTTATTAAATCAATAAATGCTGAAAAAGGTACACCAGAGAGAATATATAGCGAATATGGAAGAAGTATTTTAAGAAAAAGAAATTCTATAAATCAAATTATGGGAATCTCAGAGTGAATAAACTATCCACAGTATTAATTGTTGGCTATGTTTTTTTCTGTGTGTTATTCATATATATGATGTCGTATTTCGAAAAGGAATATTATATAGATGGTATAGACATAAAGAATATATGTGATGTTTATAATGCACTGGTTGTAGATGATACAAGAGATTTTGATGCTCCAGTATCCTTGCTGTTTTTGTTTCCACTATTTTATCATGCGGCTAAAAAGAGATTTAAGTCACTTTTTTTTAATGTAATATCCGTAGTTTTACTGGCATATTGGGTTTGGAGATTTTTTATCAGGTTGATTGTGTGTATTTAGAATAACTTGAATATCCAATTAATGATAATTTATCTATTAGCTAGCGTAACGAAACTAATTGTATGGCGATATATACCCTATGGATTTCAAGATGCATCGCGACGGCAAGGGAGCGAATCAAGAGGCAACTTGAAGGATGAAGGGTATAGATAAAGTCATCCATATTCTATCTGTAATATTCCGTATATTTGGTCTGAAGTTTTAAAGAATCAAAATGACGAGTATTTTGGTGAATGAGTATTTCTTTAATAATATCGCCAAAACCCGACTACAGCGACAAAATATTCGCTGTTTGCCGGGAGTCGGACTTCTATTATATATACCCAATAGATTTCAAGTTGCAGAGCGGCGGCAAGTGAACGAATCCCCAGGAGCATAGATAACTATGTGACTGGGGTGAGTGAACGCAGCCAACAAAGCAGCAACTTGAAGGATGAAGGGTATAAATCTGCTTGATGGTAATTGGCGTTTGTAAAATCAGTAATGAGGTGGAGGAGTCTCTTCTGACGGTGAAGCCACCATTGACGGCTGAGTGGCTTTCAACCGCTCTGTCATCAACCGCAAATGCTCTCTTAATTTAGCCATTTCCATTTGCTGCTCAGTGACCACCTGATTCAACTCTTCGATAGTATTTTCCTGAAAAGTAAAGCGACTTTCCAAATGCTCAAGCCGTTGTTCAAACTCTGATAGATCCATGATTTTCTCCCATTACCAGGCTGTGTATTATCCGTTTTAGTCTCTTCATATTAATTAAGAGTAACTCATTATGCCCAGAATATTCTGTGGAATACGGTTGTTATGAAACCTCTTTTCATTAATGTTGTCTCAATAGTTTTGGGGCACTAAAAGCAGCAAATATTGTGTTGTACTGCTGTGGGCAGTTATAGTGACTCGATTGCATAATTTTTGCTGATGGTAAATATCCCCCAAAGTTATTGGAGAAACAGATGAAATCATTGTTTAAAGTTACCTTGCTCGCCACTACACTGGCGATGGTTTTCAGTGCTCCCCAGGTACTGGCGGCCAAAGCAGATAATCAAAGTAGTATAGAACTGAATAGCGCATTTAAAACAGAAGATCAGCAAAATGCTTATGCTCTGGGCGCATCTTTAGGGCGTTATATGGAAAACACCTTGAAAGAGCAGAAATCTTTGGGTATCCCATTGGATAAAGATCAATTGTTGGCAGGTGTGCAAGATGCTTTTAAAGACAAAAGCAAATTGACTGACAGTGAAATTGAAAATACTTTGCGTGCATTTGAAGGCAAAGTGAAGTCTGCGGCTGAAGCTAAGATGGAAAAAGAAGCCAGCGATAATGAAGCTAAAGGGGCTAAATATCGTGAAGCATTTGCCAAGGAAAAAGGCGTCGTTAAGAGCCAAACCGGCCTTTTATATAAAATAGAAAAGGAAGGCAATGGTAAAAAACCTGTGGCTAGTGACACGGTAGTGGTGAATTACAAAGGCGCGTTAATTGACGGTAAAGAGTTTGATAGCTCCTATAAGCGTAATGAACCACTTTCTATTCGTCTGGACGGTGTTATCCCAGGTTGGACAGAAGGTTTGCAGAAAGTGCAAAAAGGTGGAAAAATTAAACTCGTTATTCCACCAGAGTTGGCCTATGGTAAAGCGGGTGTCCCAGGTATTCCAGCGAACTCTACATTAGTATTTGATATTGAGTTACTGGATGTGAAAGCGGATACTAAAGCTAAGTAATCTTTTAGCTAAATATTTCTGATGAATTGTATAGATAAAACCGTTGGTAGAGATTCTGTCAACGGTTTTTTGTTACTGAAAGCTGTGATATAGGCCAAATGTCTGAGCGGCGATGGCTTGACGATGATGTCGTGTGGTTTTAACGTCAATATCTGATGTGATGCAAAGATCTTTGACTGAGATCTCTGTGCAGGTTGTACTAGTTGAATTTTCACAAGAAATTTTTATAAGTTTATTACGTTGTGTTTTTAGCAAAACGTTTTCTGCGTTTGAAGGATGGTGTATTTAATGTCTAACCCGCTATTATCTGGTGATGCCAGTGATATTGATTTACTGGAAAACCAACCGTTTACTGAAACGGATCACGAAATTTTAAAGTCTTATGAAGCTGCAGTTGATGGCTTGGCTATGCTGATTGGTGGGCATTGCGAGATTGTCCTTCATTCACTGGAAGATCTTAAATGTTCAGCTGTCAGAATAGCTAATGGAGAACATACAGGTCGTAAAATAGGTTCACCTATTACTGATCTTGCTCTGCGTATGTTGCATGACATTACAGATGAAGATTGTAGTGCGTCCAAAGCCTATTTTACCCGGGCGAAAAGTGGTTCTTTGATGAAGTCAGTGACTATTGCGATCCGGAATCGGAACCGCAGAGTGATTGGTCTTTTGTGCATTAATATGAACCTTGATGTGCCTTTCTCTGAAATTATTCAAACATTTATTCCAGAGGAAACACATGATGTCGCACCAAATGTAAATTTTGCCTCATCAGTGGATGATTTGGTTGCACAAACTCTGGAATATACTATTGAAGAAGTTAATATTGATCGCAACGTATCCAATAATGCCAAAAACAGGCAGGTGGTTTTGAATCTCTACGAGAAAGGTATCTTTGATATTAAAGACGCCATTAACCAGGTTGCTGAGCGTTTAAATATTTCTAAACATACTGTTTATCTCTATATTCGCCAGTTTAAAAATGGTGAATGTTTAGGGCCTGAGCGGTAATGCCTTCTCTGTCTTATTGTCTGCTGGTAACGGGACCTGCATATGGCACCCAGCAAGCCAGCAGTGCTTACCAATTCGCACAAACTTTGATTGCGATGGGACATAAACTCAATACGGTATTTTTTTATCGGGAAGGTGTTTATAACGGCAATCAATTGACCGCTCCAGCCAGTGATGAATTCAATTTGGTTAGTGCATGGCAAATGATGGCAACAGAGCATCAGTTTGGTATGCACATTTGTGTTGCTGCGGCCCTTCGCCGTGGTGTCCTCGATACTCAGCAGGCTAATGAATTGAATTTACCTGTAGCAAACCTGGCTGAAGGGTTTGAATTAAGTGGCTTGGGAACGCTGGCTGAAGCCATGTTGACTTGTGACCGTGTGGTGCAATTCTAAGAGGCAAAAATGAAAAAAATTGCTTTTGTCTTCACTCAAGCACCTCATGGTAATGCGGGGGGCAGAGAAGGGTTAGATGCGTTACTGGCAACTTCGGCATTAACTGAACATATTGGTGTATTTTTTATTTCTGACGGTGTATTCCAGCTGTTGCCGGATCAACGACCTGACAGAGTGCTGGCCAGAAACTATATTGCTACTTTTAAGGTCTTACCTTTATACGATATTGAAGCATGTTATTTGTGCCAGGAAGATCTTGTCATGCGAGGATTAAGCTCGGCTAGCCGTTTTATTCTGGATGTGGAAGTATTATCAATAGAAACGATTCGTGAAAAACTGGTTGGCTATGATGTTGTGCTGACATTTTGAGCTATTTGAGAGACGATGATATGTTATATACTGTTAGCCGATCGCCTTATCAATGTGACTTCAATGCGATATTCAATCTGCTTACTGGTGGTGATGATATATTGTTTATTCAGGATGGTGTATTGGCAGGGATTGAGGCTAATCGCTATCTTCCGACGTTGATCAACAGTGGTATCACATTATATGCGCTGAAAGAAGATATTGAGGCGCGAGGGTTGTTAGGTCAGGTTTCAGACAAAGTACAAGTGATCGACTATACTGACTTTGTTAACCTGACGGTAAAACACCATCAACAATTCGCCTGGTAGTCAGAGAAACACTGTATATTTCTTGACACCCCGGCGAGTCAGCCATAAAATTCCGCGTCCTCGTGTTTTGCCGTCAGGGCAAACAAGAGATTTAATCCGTGTTTACGAAGCAAAAAAACCAGGAGTTTTTTTAATAATGGCAACTATTAACCAGCTGGTGCGCAAACCCCGCAGCATGAAGGTTGCAAAAAGCAATGTTCCTGCTCTGGAAGCTTGCCCGCAGAAGCGTGGCGTATGTACTCGTGTATATACCACCACTCCTAAAAAACCAAACTCTGCACTGCGTAAAGTATGTCGTGTGCGTTTAACTAACGGTTACGAAGTTTCTTCCTACATCGGTGGTGAAGGCCACAACCTACAGGAACACTCCGTAATTCTGATCCGTGGCGGTCGTGTTAAAGACTTGCCAGGTGTGCGTTACCACACTGTTCGCGGTGCACTGGACTGTTCCGGTGTTAAAGACCGTAAACAAGGTCGTTCTAAGTACGGTGTGAAGAAGCCAAAGGCTTAATGGTTCTCCGTTAAGTAAGGCCAAACATTTTCACTTTAATGTCAAAATAAACTCGTAGAGTTTTGGACAACCCTGAATTCGAAACGGAGTATTTCCATGCCACGTCGTCGTGTAATTGGTCAACGTAAAATCCTGCCAGATCCAAAGTTCGGATCTGAATTACTGGCCAAATTTGTTAATATCCTGATGGTAGATGGTAAAAAATCTACTGCAGAAGCAATTGTATATAGTGCGCTTGAGACCCTGGCTCAGCGTTCTGGTAAAGAACATCTGGAAGCATTTGAGCTCGCACTGGATAACGTGCGTCCAACCGTGGAAGTAAAATCCCGCCGTGTTGGTGGTTCTACTTATCAGGTTCCAGTTGAAGTTCGTCCGGTTCGTCGTAATGCTCTGGCAATGCGTTGGATCGTTGATGCTGCTCGTAAACGCGGTGATAAGTCTATGGCCCTGCGCCTGGCGAACGAATTATCTGATGCAGCTGAGAACAAAGGCTCTGCTGTGAAGAAACGTGAAGACGTTCACCGTATGGCAGAAGCTAACAAGGCGTTCGCACACTACCGTTGGTAATCCTATTGTAGTGATGATGCCCTGGGCGGCTATTTTGCTGCCCAGATTTAAATTGAACGTCCTAGGAATAGAGGAATCAAATGGCTCGTACAACACCCATTGCACGTTACCGTAACATCGGTATCAGTGCACACATCGACGCCGGTAAAACCACCACTACCGAACGTATTCTGTTCTACACTGGTGTAAACCATAAGATCGGTGAAGTTCATGATGGCGCTGCTACTATGGACTGGATGGAACAGGAGCAGGAGCGTGGTATTACCATCACCTCCGCAGCAACAACTGCTTTCTGGTCAGGTATGGCTAAGCAGTTTGACGCGCACCGTATCAATATTATCGACACCCCAGGACACGTTGACTTCACCATCGAAGTAGAACGTTCCATGCGTGTGCTTGACGGTGCCGTAATGGTTTATTGTGCTGTTGGTGGTGTTCAGCCACAGTCTGAAACCGTATGGCGTCAGGCGAATAAATATAGAGTTCCACGTATCGCGTTCGTTAACAAAATGGACCGTATGGGGGCGAATTTCTTACGCGTTGTTGAGCAGATCAAAACTCGTCTGGCAGCAAACCCAGTACCTCTGCAATTAGCCATTGGTGCAGAAGATGCGTTCACCGGTGTTGTTGACCTGGTGAAAATGAAAGCCATCAACTGGAACGATGAAGATCAGGGAACTACCTTCACTTATGAAGATATCCCGGCTGATATGCAGGATCTGGCTGAAGAATGGCGTAACAACTTGATTGAAGCCGCTGCGGAAGCATCAGAAGAGCTGATGGAAAAATACCTCAGTGGTGAAGAACTGACTGAAGAAGAGATCAAAGCTGGTCTGCGTCATCGTGTTCTGACTAACGAAATCATCCTGGTTACCTGTGGTTCTGCATTTAAGAACAAAGGTGTTCAGGCAATGTTGGATGCGGTTGTTGAATATCTGCCAGCACCAACGGATGTTGAATCCATTAAAGGTATTCTGCCGGACGGTAAAGATACGCCGGCAGAGCGTCATTCTGACGACAAAGAACCATTTTCGGCATTGGCGTTTAAAATCGCTACTGACCCATTCGTTGGTAACTTGACCTTCTTCCGCGTCTACTCTGGTGTTGTTAATTCCGGTGATACCGTTCTTAACCCAGTGAAAGACAAAAAAGAGCGTTTTGGTCGTATCGTTCAGATGCATGCTAACAAACGTGAAGAGATCAAAGAAGTTCGTGCCGGCGATATCGCCGCTGCGATTGGTCTGAAAGATGTGACAACAGGTGATACTCTCTGTGATATCAGCGCACCAATCATTCTGGAGCGTATGGAATTCCCAGAGCCAGTAATCTCTGTTGCTATTGAGCCAAAAACTAAAGCTGACCAGGAAAAAATGGGTATCGCTTTAGGTCGTCTGGCTCAGGAAGACCCATCATTCCGCGTGTCTACCGATGAAGAATCTGGTCAGACGATTATCGCTGGTATGGGTGAGCTTCACCTTGATGTTTTGGTTGACCGTATGCGTCGTGAATTCAAAGTTGAAGCGAACGTTGGTAAACCTCAGGTTGCTTATCGTGAAACCATCCGTTCTACTGTTGAACAAGAAGGTAAATTTGTTCGTCAGTCTGGTGGTCGTGGTCAGTTTGGCCATGTGTGGCTGCGTATTGAGCCAATGGAACCAGGTGGCAAAGGTTACGAATTTGCTAACGAAATCGTTGGTGGTGTTGTTCCTAAAGAATATATCCCTGCGGTAGATAAGGGTGTTCAGGAACAAATGAAAAATGGTGTTCTGGCCGGTTACCCGATTGTTGACGTTAAAGTCGCGCTGTTCGATGGTTCTTACCACGAAGTTGACTCTTCTGAAATGGCGTTCAAAATCGCAGGTTCTATGGGCTTCAAAGAAGGCTTCATGAAAGCGAAACCAGTTCTGCTGGAGCCTATCATGAAAGTTGAAGTTGAAACTCCAGAAGATTACATGGGTGACGTTATCGGTGACCTGAACCGTCGTCGTGGTATGATCGACGGTATGGAAGACATTGCTACCGGTAAAACCGTACGTGCTCAGGTACCATTATCTGAAATGTTTGGTTATGCTACTGACCTGCGTTCTCAGACCCAAGGTCGTGCTTCTTACTCCATGGAGTTCCTGAAGTACAATGAAGCGCCGAGCAACGTCGCTCAGGCTATTATCGAAGCTCGTAAAGCTAAATAAGTTTTTCGGGTTTAATATCTAGATTCAGCTCCCTCCCAATAATGAGGGAGCGATACTAAGGAATAGAGTCGTGTCTAAAGAAAAATTTGAACGTACAAAACCGCACGTTAACGTTGGTACTATCGGCCACGTTGACCATGGTAAAACTACCCTGACTGCTGCAATTACTACTGTATTGGCAAAAAAATACGGTGGTAACGCTCGTGCATTCGACCAGATCGATAACGCACCAGAAGAAAAAGCGCGTGGTATCACCATTTCTACTTCTCACGTAGAATACGATACCCCAAGCCGTCACTATGCACACGTTGACTGCCCAGGCCACGCTGACTATGTAAAAAACATGATCACCGGTGCGGCTCAGATGGACGGCGCGATCCTGGTAGTTGCGGCGACTGATGGTCCAATGCCACAGACTCGTGAGCACATCCTGTTAGGTCGTCAGGTAGGCGTTCCTTACATCATCGTATTCCTGAACAAATGTGACATGGTAGACGACGAAGAGCTGCTGGAACTGGTTGAGATGGAAGTGCGTGAGCTGCTGTCTCAGTACGATTTCCCAGGCGATGATACCCCAGTTATCCGTGGTTCTGCGCTGAAAGCACTGGAAGGTGAGGCAGAGTGGGAAGATAAAATCCTTGAGCTGGCCGAAGCGCTGGACAGCTACATCCCAGAACCAGAGCGTGCAGTTGACCAGCCATTCCTGCTGCCAATCGAAGACGTATTCTCTATCTCAGGCCGTGGTACCGTGGTGACCGGTCGTGTGGAGCGCGGTATCGTTAAAGTGGGTGAAGAAGTTGAGATCGTGGGTATCAAAGATACGGCGAAGACCACTTGTACGGGTGTAGAAATGTTCCGCAAACTGCTGGACGAAGGTCGTGCAGGTGAGAACGTTGGTGTTCTGCTGCGAGGTACAAAACGTGACGAAATCGAACGTGGCCAGGTACTGGCAAAACCCGGTTCAATCAAGCCACACACCACATTTGAATCAGAAGTTTATATTCTGAGCAAAGATGAAGGTGGCCGTCATACGCCATTCTTCAAAGGCTACCGTCCACAGTTCTACTTCCGTACAACTGACGTGACAGGAACCATTGAACTGCCAGAAGGCGTAGAAATGGTAATGCCAGGTGATAACATTCAGATGAAAGTGACCCTGATTGCGCCAATCGCAATGGATCAAGGTCTGCGTTTCGCTATCCGTGAAGGTGGCCGTACAGTGGGTGCTGGTGTTGTTGCTAAAGTTATCGCATAATTTTTGATGTGATTACTCTAAAAGGGCATCAACAGATGCCCTTTTTGCACGTTGTTTTATAAAGAACCTATCTCATCAATGGTTGTTTTTAATCATTGGTGAGATAGGCTCTGATGCAACGAATTGGCTATATATCTCTCAGATATGTAATGCCATACTGAATTATGGTGCCAAGTCAGATACAATCACTCAAATTTTTTGGTTCGGTCTGATTTGTTTTGCTCTTGCGAGGCAAGCTGGCTATCTATATTAAATCATAGTTACAGGTTGGTTTATGAGTGCGAATACCGATGCTCAAGGGAGCAGGCGCAGTCTTGAGGTAGTGAAATGGCTATTAGTAGCAGTTTTATTGACGGTTGCTATTGTTGGGAACTACCTTTATCGAGAGTATAGTCTTCCTCTGCGTGCGATAGCAGTTGTTGTTATTGTTGCTCTTGCGGGAGCGGCTGCGCTTTGGACTGCAAAAGGTAAAACCACATTGGCTTTCGCTCGTGAAGCCCGCATTGAAATGCGCAAAGTCATTTGGCCAACTCGCCAGGAAGCGCTGCACACGACTTTGATTGTTGCGGCAGTCACTGCATTGATGTCTTTGATCCTCTGGGGTCTTGACGGTATCCTGGTGCGTTTAGTTTCATTTATTACAGGCCTGAGGTTCTAAATGTCAGATTCCCCAAAAAAACGTTGGTATGTCATACAGGCATTCTCCGGGTTTGAAGGTCGTGTTGCACAATCTTTACGTGAACATATCAAATTGCATGATATGGAAGATTCTTTTGGCGAAGTGATGGTGCCAACAGAGGAAGTTGTTGAGATTCGTAGCGGCCAGCGTCGCAAGAGTGAACGTAAATTCTTCCCTGGATATGTGCTGGTACAAATGATTATGAACGATGCGACATGGCATCTTGTTCGCAGCGTACCACGTGTCATGGGCTTTATCGGTGGCACATCTGACCGTCCGGCACCAATCAGCGATAAAGAAGTTGATGCGATTATGAATCGTCTTCAGCAGGTTGGTGATAAACCACGGCCAAAAACATTGTTCGAGCCAGGCGAAATGGTTCGTGTCAGCGATGGCCCATTCGCAGACTTCAATGGTGTTGTGGAAGAAGTTGATTACGAGAAGAGCCGCCTGAAAGTATCGGTTTCTATCTTTGGTCGCGCGACACCGGTTGAGCTGGATTTCAGTCAGGTAGAGAAAGTTTAATTTTTAGCTGTATCTTCTCTGGCTTGTAATAGGCGGGAAATCAATATACAATTCCGCGCCTTTTGTTTTTAGTGGCTTGGCCTGAAAAGGCGGGGCTGAAATAACAGGGGAGCCTTTTAAATAGGCGATATCACCCACATAGAGGAAATTATCAATGGCTAAGAAAGTACAAGCCTATGTCAAGCTGCAGGTTGCGGCTGGTATGGCTAACCCAAGCCCTCCAGTAGGTCCTGCTCTGGGTCAGCAGGGTGTTAACATCATGGAATTCTGTAAGGCGTTCAATGCTAAAACTGATAGCATTGAAAAAGGTCTGCCAATTCCTGTTGTGATCACAGTTTATTCTGATCGTTCTTTCACTTTCGTAACTAAAACCCCACCGGCAGCTGTTCTGCTGAAAAAAGCAGCGGGTATTAAATCTGGTTCTGGCAAACCGAACAAAGATAAAGTTGGTAAAGTAACCAGCGCTCAGATTCGTGAAATTGCTGAAACTAAAGCTGCGGATATGACTGGTGCTAGCGTTGACGCAATGATGCGTTCAATCGAAGGTACTGCTCGTTCCATGGGCCTGGTAGTGGAGGGTTAATCGATGGCTAAACTGACCAAGCGCATGCGCACAATCCGCGAAAAAGTGGATTCAACTAAGCAGTATGACATTAACGAAGCCGTTGCTCTTCTGAAAGAATTGGCTACTGCTAAATTCGTAGAAAGTGTTGACGTTGCTGTTAACCTCGGCATCGACGCGCGTAAATCTGATCAAAACGTTCGTGGTGCAACTGTATTGCCTCATGGTACAGGCCGTTCTGTTCGCGTCGCTGTATTTACCCAGGGTGCAAACGCTGAAGCTGCTAAGGCGGCTGGTGCTGAGCTGGTAGGTATGGAAGACCTGGCTGAGCAGATTAAAAAAGGCGAAATGAACTTTGACGTTGTTATCGCATCTCCAGATGCGATGCGCGTTGTTGGCCAGTTGGGCCAAGTTTTGGGTCCACGTGGTTTGATGCCAAACCCTAAAGTGGGAACTGTAACGCCTAATGTCGCTGAAGCTGTTCAGAATGCTAAAGCAGGCCAGGTTCGTTACCGTAATGACAAAAACGGTATTATCCATACTACCATTGGTAAAGTTGACTTCGACGCTGACAAACTGAAAGAAAACCTGGAAGCTTTGCTGGTTGCGCTGAAAAAAGCCAAACCATCTTCTGCTAAAGGTGTTTACATTAAGAAAGTTAGCCTGTCCACGACTATGGGCGCAGGTGTAGCAATTGACCAATCTGGTCTGACCGCTTCAGCTTAATTTTAGCTGAATGTGATTATTGCTTTACCTTGGCGTCAGATTTGTCTAAAATTTGGCGCCTTATGTTTAGCTGGTAGATTATTTATTAGTTGAACAAAAAATTTTCGGTTGGAGCTTGGCCTAATCCAAGCCCCGTCCAAGACCGCAGGTGTAATTGATTACTTAATATTCCTGCGTAGACGGTGACAGAGCCAAATGAAATTCATTTCTGGATTCTGCTCACCGTGTTTTAGAGCTCAAGCACTTTTGAGGTGTTATGAGTGATGTGAGTTCCGGGTTTTTCCCGGTTAATCCAGGAGCAAGAAGCTAATGGCACTAAATCTTCAAGACAAACAAGCGATTGTTGCTGAAGTCAGCGAAGTAGCCAAAGGCGCGCTGTCTGCGGTTGTTGCGGATTCCCGTGGCGTTGCCGTAGATAAAATGACTGAACTGCGTAAAGCAGGTCGCGAAGCTGGCGTTTACATCCGTGTTGTGCGTAACACACTGATCCGCCGTGCGGTTGAAGGTACTGCTTATGAGTGCCTGAAAGAAGCGTTTATTGGTCCAACCTTGATTGCTTTCTCTAACGAACATCCGGGCGCCGCTGCTCGTTTGTTCAAAGAGTTCGCGAAAGCGAATCCAGCATTCGAGATTAAAGCAGCAGCCTTTGAAGGTGAGTTTATCTCTGCGGCCAATATTGACCGTTTGGCAACACTCCCAACTTACGAAGAAGCAATCGCACGCCTGATGTCAACCATGAAAGAAGCCGTTGCAGGCAAACTGGTTCGTACTCTGGCTGCATTACGCGAGAAGAGAGAGGCGGCTTAATTGCCAGGCCCCTCTCGTGCTTTTTAACGTATAAATTATTTCTGAATTTTAGGAACACTTGTTATGTCTATCACTAAAGAACAAATTCTGGACACAGTTGCCACAATGTCCGTTATGGATGTTGTTGAGCTGATCACTGCAATGGAAGAGAAATTCGGCGTTTCTGCTGCGGCAGCGGTAGCTGTTGTTGCTGGTGCGGCTGAAGCTGTTGAAGAAAAAACCGAGTTTGACGTTGTTCTGTCCGCTATTGGCGGTAACAAAGTTGCTGTTATCAAAGCAGTACGTGGAGCAACTGGCCTGGGTCTGAAAGAAGCAAAAGATCTGGTTGAGAGCGCTCCGGCTGTACTGAAAGAAGCTATCAGCAAAGATGACGCTGAAGCACTGAAAAAATCTCTGGAAGAAGCAGGCGCTTCTGTTGAGATCAAGTAAGTTCAGTTTTAAGTTAGCAGCCTGACTTTAGAGGCTGACGGCTGGTGATTTTTTGGTCACCAGCCTTTTTGCGCTGTAGGGTATTATTAGCATTTCCACTATTTGGCTACTAATTAACCCCAAATACTTTTTCCTATTGACGACTTAATATACTGCGTTCTCAGCTACGATCCACTCGGGTAGCTCGGTAGTAAGGTAACGCAATGAAATGATTTAAGAGTAATAGTAATGAGTATTACGGAAAATAATTCAATTTTCTGTTCGAAAAAATAGTGTCGTAAAGATCTGTCCTTTAGGGCGGGCAGAGTGGGTCACTGATCAGCGAGCTGAGGAACCCTATGGTTTACTCCTATACCGAGAAAAAACGTATTCGTAAGGATTTTGGTAAGCGTCCCCAAGTGTTGGACGTACCTTATCTCCTTTCTATCCAACTTGACTCGTTCCAGAAGTTTATCGAGCAAGATCCAGAAGGCCAGAATGGTTTAGAAGCAGCATTCCGTTCTGTATTCCCAATTCAGAGCTACAGCGGCAGTTCGGAGCTGCAATACGTGAGCTACCGTCTTGGTGAGCCAGTGTTTGATGTTAAAGAGTGCCAGATTCGCGGTGTAACTTATTCTGCACCTCTGCGCGTTAAATTGCGTCTGGTTATCTATGAACGTGAAGCACCGGAAGGCACGGTCAAAGACATTAAAGAACAAGAAGTCTACATGGGTGAAATTCCACTCATGACTGACAATGGTACTTTTGTTATCAACGGTACTGAAAGGGTTATTGTTTCCCAGTTACATCGTAGTCCTGGTGTATTCTTTGATAGCGATAAGGGTAAAACACACTCATCCGGTAAGGTGCTGTATAACGCACGCATTATCCCTTACCGTGGTTCCTGGTTAGATTTCGAATTTGATCCAAAAGATAACCTATTTGTACGTATTGACCGCCGTCGTAAATTGCCGGCAACTATTATTCTGCGTGCAATGGATTACAGCACTGAAGAGATCTTGAATCTGTTCTTCAGTAAAACGATTTTCGAAATTCGTGACAACAGGCTGCAAATGACGCTGGTACCAGAACGTTTGCGCGGTGAAACTGCTTCTTTTGATATTGAAGCAAACGGCAAGGTTTATGTTGAAAAAGGCCGTCGTATTACCGCACGTCATATCCGCCAGTTAGAAAAAGACGACGTGAACCGTATTGAGGTTCCTGTTGAATACATCGCGGGTAAAGTTGTTGCAAGAGACTACATTGATGTCAATACAGGTGAAATTATCTGTGCTGCTAACATGGAACTCTCTTTGGATCTGCTGGCACGTTTGAGTCAGGCTGGTCACAAATCTATCGAAACCTTGTTCACCAACGACTTAGATCATGGTGCGTATATTTCCGAGACACTACGTGTTGATCCAACCAATGACCGCTTGAGTGCTTTGGTTGAGATTTATCGCATGATGCGTCCTGGCGAGCCGCCAACCCGTGAAGCGGCAGAAAATCTGTTTGAAAATCTGTTCTTCTCAGAAGATCGCTATGATCTTTCTGCGGTTGGTCGTATGAAGTTCAACCGTTCACTGAGCCGGGAAGAAGTTGAAGGCTCTGGTATTCTGAGTAAAGATGACATTATTGATGTCATGAAAAAACTCATTGATATCCGTAATGGTAAAGGTGAAGTCGACGATATTGACCACTTAGGTAACCGTCGTATCCGTTCCGTTGGGGAAATGGCAGAAAACCAGTTCCGTGTTGGTTTGGTACGTGTTGAGCGCGCAGTTAAAGAGCGTCTGTCTCTGGGTGATTTGGATACTCTGATGCCTCAGGACATGATCAACGCTAAGCCGATTTCAGCCGCAGTGAAAGAATTCTTTGGTTCTAGCCAGCTGTCTCAGTTTATGGACCAAAACAACCCGCTTTCTGAAATTACCCACAAACGCCGTATTTCTGCGTTGGGCCCAGGTGGTTTGACTCGTGAGCGTGCGGGCTTCGAAGTGCGTGACGTACATCCAACTCACTATGGCCGTGTATGTCCAATCGAAACCCCGGAAGGTCCGAACATCGGCCTGATTAACTCATTGTCGGTTTATGCACAGACTAACGAGTATGGTTTCCTTGAAACCCCATACCGTTTGGTTCGTGACGGCGTTGTAACTGATGAAATTCATTATCTGTCTGCGATTGAAGAAGGTAACTTCGTTATCGCGCAGGCAAACACCGTATTAGATGATGAAGGCCACTTTGTTGAAGATCTGATAACTTGCCGTAACTTTGGTGAATCTAGCTTATTCAACCGTGAACAAGTTGAATATATGGACGTTTCTACCCAGCAAGTGGTTTCGGTTGGTGCTTCCTTGATCCCATTCCTAGAACATGATGACGCAAACCGTGCATTGATGGGTGCAAACATGCAACGTCAGGCTGTTCCTACTCTGCGTGCTGATAAGCCGTTGGTTGGTACAGGCATGGAACGGGCGGTAGCGGTTGACTCAGGGGTAACTTCTGTAGCTAAACGCGGTGGTGTGGTTCAGTACGTTGATGCATCTCGTATCGTTATCAAAGTAAACGAAGATGAAATGTATCCGGGTGAAGCAGGTATTGATATCTATAACCTGACTAAATACACCCGTTCTAACCAGAACACCTGTATTAACCAAATGCCGTGTGTTTCTTTGGCTGAACCAGTAGAACGCGGTGATGTACTGGCTGATGGGCCATCCACTGATTTGGGTGAGTTGGCACTGGGTCAGAACATGCGCGTGGCGTTCATGCCATGGAATGGTTATAACTTCGAGGACTCTATCTTAGTTTCTGAGCGTGTTGTTCAGGAAGATCGCTTTACAACCATTCATATTCAGGAATTGGCTTGTGTATCTCGTGATACCAAATTAGGGCCTGAAGAGATCACCGCTGACATCCCTAACGTGGGTGAAGCTGCACTCTCCAAATTGGATGAATCCGGTATTGTTTATATTGGTGCAGAAGTGACCGGCGGCGACATTCTGGTTGGTAAAGTGACACCTAAAGGTGAAACCCAACTGACACCAGAAGAAAAACTACTGCGTGCTATCTTCGGTGAGAAAGCGTCTGATGTTAAAGACTCTTCTCTGCGCGTACCAAATGGCGTATCCGGTACGGTTATCGACGTACAGGTATTTACCCGTGACGGAGTAGAAAAAGATAAGCGTGCTCTGGAAATTGAAGAGATGCAATTGCGTCAGGCTAAGAAAGACCTGACAGAAGAGTTGCAAATTTTTGAAGCAGGGTTGTTCGCGCGTATCCGTTCTGTACTGGTTTCTGGTGGTATAGAAGCTGAAAAACTTGACAAACTACCTCGTGAGCGTTGGTTGGAACTGGGGCTGGCTGATGAAGAGAAACAGAATCAGTTAGAACAGTTGGCTGAACAGTATGACGAACTGAAAGCTGAGTTCGAGAAAAAACTGGATGCTAAACGTCGTAAGATCACTCAGGGCGATGATCTGGCACCTGGCGTACTGAAAATCGTTAAAGTTTATCTGGCGGTTAAACGTCAAATTCAGCCTGGTGATAAGATGGCAGGTCGCCATGGTAACAAGGGTGTTATCTCCAAGATCAACCCGATCGAAGATATGCCTTACGATGAAAACGGCACTCCGGTAGATATCGTACTGAACCCACTGGGCGTACCATCACGTATGAACATTGGTCAGATCCTGGAAACTCACTTGGGCATGGCTGCGAAAGGTATTGGTGACAAGATCAATGCAATGCTGAAACAACAGCAGGAAGTTGCCAAACTGCGTGAATTTATCCAGAAAGCTTATGACTTGGGTGATGAAACCCGTCAGAAAGTTGATCTGAACACTTTCTCTGATGAAGAAGTTCTTCGTCTGGCAGAAAACCTGAAAAAAGGCATGCCAATTGCGACACCGGTGTTTGACGGTGCGAAAGAGAAAGAAATTAAAGAGCTGCTAAAACTGGGTGACTTACCAACTTCTGGTCAGATTACTCTGTTTGATGGTCGTACCGGTGAACAATTCGAACGTCAGGTTACCGTTGGTTACATGTATATGTTGAAACTGAATCACTTGGTGGATGACAAGATGCACGCTCGTTCAACCGGTTCGTATAGCTTGGTTACCCAGCAACCGCTGGGTGGTAAAGCGCAGTTCGGTGGTCAACGCTTCGGTGAGATGGAGGTGTGGGCATTGGAAGCATATGGTGCTGCATACACCTTGCAGGAGATGCTCACCGTCAAGTCCGACGATGTTAACGGCCGTACCAAGATGTATAAAAACATCGTGGATGGCAACCACCAGATGGAACCAGGTATGCCGGAATCCTTTAACGTATTGTTGAAAGAGATCCGCTCTCTGGGTATCAACATCGAGCTGGAAGACGAGTAAATCGTATTCCCGCTGGTACTGCCCTGAATGGATATGACGGGCAGTTTACCAGCCAGTGGTTGCACTGGTTATAGGGGGGAGTGACATGGGTCGCTCTCCTGACAGGTCTAACTCCGACAGGAGCCATTTCGTGAAAGACTTATTGAAGTTTCTGAAAGCGCAAACTAAGACCGAAGAGTTTGATGCGATCAAAATTGCTCTGGCCTCACCAGATATGATCCGTTCGTGGTCGTTTGGTGAAGTGAAAAAGCCGGAAACTATTAACTACCGCACGTTCAAACCTGAGCGTGACGGCCTTTTCTGCGCCCGTATTTTCGGACCGGTAAAAGACTATGAGTGCTTGTGTGGTAAATATAAGCGCTTGAAACACCGTGGTGTAATTTGTGAGAAGTGTGGTGTAGAAGTTACCCAAACTAAAGTTCGTCGTGAGCGTATGGGTCACATTGAACTGGCTTCTCCGACTGCACACATTTGGTTCCTGAAATCATTGCCATCTCGCATCGGTTTGTTGCTGGATATGCCGCTGCGTGATATTGAGCGTGTACTGTACTTCGAATCCTATGTGGTGGTAGAAGGCGGTATGACCAGCTTGGAACGCAGTCAGATCCTAACAGAAGAGCAATACTTGGATGCGCTGGAAGAGTTTGGTGATGAATTCGATGCGAAGATGGGCGCAGAAGCTATCCAGTCTTTGCTGAAAAATCTCGATTTGGAAAATGAGTGTGAAACGCTGCGTGAAGAGTTAAATGAAACTAACTCTGAAACTAAACGTAAAAAGCTGACCAAACGTATTAAACTGTTGGAAGCCTTTATTCAGTCTGGCAACAAACCAGAATGGATGGTGCTGACGGTTCTGCCAGTTCTGCCGCCGGATTTACGTCCACTGGTTCCACTGGATGGCGGCCGTTTTGCCACTTCGGATCTGAACGATCTCTATCGTCGTGTTATTAACCGTAACAACCGCTTGAAACGCCTGCTGGATCTGGCAGCGCCGGATATCATTGTTCGCAACGAAAAACGTATGTTGCAGGAAGCGGTAGATGCCTTGCTGGATAACGGTCGTCGTGGTCGTGCAATTACTGGTTCTAACAAGCGTCCTCTGAAATCCCTGGCAGATATGATCAAGGGTAAACAGGGTCGTTTCCGTCAGAACCTGTTAGGTAAACGTGTTGACTATTCCGGTCGTTCTGTTATCACCGTAGGTCCTTACCTGCGTCTGCATCAGTGTGGTCTGCCGAAAAAGATGGCACTGGAGCTGTTCAAGCCATTTATCTACGGCAAGCTGGAATTGCGTGGTTTAGCGACCACCATTAAAGCAGCCAAGAAGATGGTTGAACGTGAAGAAGCGGTTGTTTGGGATATCCTAGATGAAGTTATTCGTGAACACCCGGTTCTACTGAACCGTGCACCGACACTTCACCGTTTGGGTATTCAGGCATTCGAACCGGTTCTGATCGAAGGTAAAGCGATTCAATTGCACCCACTGGTGTGTGCGGCCTATAACGCCGACTTCGACGGTGACCAGATGGCTGTTCACGTACCGCTGACACTGGAAGCCCAGTTAGAAGCGCGTGCGCTGATGATGTCTACCAACAACATCCTGTCTCCAGCGAGTGGTGAGCCAATCATCGTTCCATCCCAGGACGTTGTTTTGGGTCTGTACTACATGACTCGTGACTGTGTTAACGCGAAAGGCGAAGGCATGGTCTTGACTGGCCCTAAAGAAGCTGAACGCGTATATCGTGCAGGTCTGGCTTCTTTGCATGCCCGTGTCAAAGTCCGTATCACGGAAGAAGTGAAAGACGGTGAAGGTAATATCACTACCAGCACTGGTCTGGTTGATACGACCATTGGTCGTGCAATCCTGTGGATGATTGTACCAAGAGGCCTGCCTTACTCACTGGTTAACCAGCCATTGGGTAAAAAAGCTATCTCCAAGATGTTGAACACCTGTTACCGTGTGATGGGTCTGAAACCAACCGTTATCTTCGCTGACCAAATCATGTATACCGGCTTTGCCTACGCTGCACGCTCAGGTGCATCGGTTGGTATCGACGACATGGTTATCCCAGAGAAAAAAGCGGGGATCATTGCAGAAGCGGAAGCGGAAGTTGCTGAAATTCAGGAACAGTTCCAGTCTGGTCTGGTGACAGCCGGTGAACGTTATAACAAGGTTATCGATATCTGGGCCGCAGCAAACGAGCGTGTTGCTAAGGCAATGATGGAAAACCTGTCAACCGAGACTGTGATTAACCGTGACGGTGAAGAGGAACAACAAGTTTCTTTCAACAGCATCTTTATGATGGCTGACTCCGGTGCGCGTGGTTCTGCCGCTCAGATCCGTCAGTTGGCGGGTATGCGTGGTTTGATGGCTAAACCAGACGGTTCCATCATCGAAACCCCAATCACAGCAAACTTCCGCGAAGGTTTGAACGTACTCCAGTACTTCATCTCAACCCACGGTGCTCGTAAAGGGCTTGCGGATACCGCACTGAAAACAGCGAACTCCGGTTATCTGACTCGTCGTCTGGTTGACGTGGCACAGGATTTGGTTGTTACAGAAGACGACTGTGGTACTCACGACGGTATTCTGATGACGCCGGTCATTGAAGGTGGTGATGTTAAAGAGCCACTACGTGAGCGTGTATTGGGTCGTGTGACGGCGGAAGATGTTCTGAAACCAGGTACGGCTGACATTCTGGTGCCACGTAACACTTTGCTGAATGAGAAATGGTGTGATCTGTTAGAAGAGAGCTCCGTTGACAGCATTAAAGTACGTTCTGTTGTAAGTTGTGAAACTGACTTTGGTGTTTGTGCAAACTGTTATGGTCGTGACCTTGCTCGCGGACACATCATCAATAAAGGTGAAGCTGTTGGTGTTATTGCGGCTCAGTCCATCGGTGAGCCGGGTACACAGTTGACGATGCGTACATTCCACATCGGTGGTGCGGCATCTCGTGCAGCAGCCGAATCCAGTATTCAAGTTCGTAACAAAGGTAGCTTGAAACTGTTTAATGCTAAATCCGTGATGAACTCCGCAGGCAAGCTGGTGATTACTTCCCGTAACACTGAACTGTGTCTGATTGACGAATTTGGCCGTACTAAAGAAAGTTATAAAGTACCTTATGGTGCGGTACTCGGTAAGGGTGATGGTGAGGCAGTTAACGGTGGCGAAACCGTTGCTAACTGGGACCCACATACCATGCCAGTTGTCAGTGAAGTATCCGGTATCATCCGTTTTGCTGACATGATAGATGGTCAGACTATTACTCGTCAGACTGATGAACTGACAGGCCTGTCTTCATTGGTTGTTCTGGATAGTGCAGAGCGTACTGGTAGTGGTAAAGACTTGCGTCCGGCACTGAAAATTGTTAATGCCAATGGTGATGATGTATTGATCCCAGGTACTGATATGCCTGCTCAATACTTCCTGCCAGGTAAAGCAATTGTTCAATTGGACGATGGCGTCAGCATCTCGGCTGGTGACACGTTAGCACGTATTCCTCAGGAATCCGGCGGTACGAAAGATATTACCGGTGGTCTGCCGCGTGTTGCTGACTTGTTCGAAGCACGTCGTCCGAAAGAGCCTGCTATTCTGGCTGAAGTTAGTGGTATTGTCTCCTTTGGTAAAGAAACCAAGGGCAAACGCCGTTTGGTTATCTCCCCATTGGATGGTGGTGATGCTTACGAAGAGATGATTCCTAAATGGCGTCAGCTCAACGTGTTCGAGGGCGAAGTGGTTGAACGTGGTGACGTGATCTCTGATGGTCCTGAATCTCCACACGATATTTTGCGCCTGCGTGGTGTTCATGCGGTTACCCGTTACATCACCAATGAAGTTCAGGAAGTTTACCGCCTGCAAGGGGTTAAGATTAACGATAAACACATTGAGGTTATCGTTCGTCAGATGCTGCGTAAAGCAACCATTGAAAGTGCAGGTAGTTCCGAGTTCCTGGAAGGCGAACAGGTTGAATATGCCCGCGTTAAAGTGGCAAACCGTAAGCTGGAACAGGAGGGTAAAGTCCCTGCAACTTATGGCCGTGATCTGTTGGGTATTACTAAAGCGTCTCTGGCAACTGAATCCTTCATCTCTGCGGCATCGTTCCAGGAAACGACCCGCGTACTGACTGAAGCTGCGGTTGCTGGTAAACGTGATGAGCTGCGTGGTTTGAAAGAGAACGTCATCGTAGGTCGTTTGATTCCAGCTGGTACTGGTTATGCTTATCATCGGGATCGTATGCGTCGTCGTCAGTTGAACGAAGCTTCCGAAGCACCGCAGGTCAGTGTAGATGAAGCAACTGCGAACCTGGCAGAACTATTAAATGCTGGTTTTGGTAGCGATAAGAAGTAATTCTTAGAACACGCTAGTTAATTAAATGCCCTCCTTTTTTGGAGGGCATTTCAACTTGTTGATAACCTGCTAATTTTTGACTTGGTGCTCTGTTTTAATCGAGTTCCGTTCACAAAATGGAGCTTGTTGCCTCGTTAAAAATCCTCTCCTTAAATTTTTCTTTCCGAAAAGAGTTCACTTGAAGATTTTGTTCCTCACAATCGTTTGGCCATGGTCAGCAATCGGAATCATCGTTTCATAAAATCGTTTCTCATCTCCAGTCTTATTACCGGCACAAAGCAAAACAGAAGTAATATTTCATTAAAATGCAATTTTCCTCTTGATGAAAATTATCCTTTGGATTAATTTTTTTGCATTAGGAGGAAATAAGAGTGTTTATAGTTAAATATCATGATGAGGCTGAACAAGAAATTAAGTCTTTGCCAGCAAAAGTAGGGGTAAAACTTATAAGGTTGATTGGAAAGCTGGAAAAAGATCCTCGCTTACTACGTGAATCAGACACAAAACATTTAGGAAATGGTCTTTACGAAATTCGAACAATGGGGGGAGATATAGCACGCGGATTATGGGTGTATCAGACAGGAAAACAAATATATATGCTGCGAGTTTATATAAAGAAAACACAAAAAATCAAACAAAGTGAGATGGCTTTAGCATTTCGCAGACTGGAGGAAATGAAACATGAAGAAGTATAAGACACATTCAGAGATTCTGGCAGAAATGATGAAAGACTCTGAATTTAAAGCCGCTTATGAAGCTGAAGAACGTAAAGAAAGATTGCAAGAAACACTTGCAGAGTGGCGTAAGTTTGCTGGACTTACTCGCTCGCAAGTCGCGGAAAGAATGGGGGTTACGCCGCCAACGGTGACGAAAATGGAAAATAATGTGACAAAAGCTAGTATAGAAACATTAGTGCGCTATGCGCAAGCCTGTGGTATCCAGAACCCACAAATTACGTTGTAATTCTCTGTGCTATGGGGTTAGGGGCATGACTAACCCTTCCTTTCATACTTTGACTCTATTAATGAAATTCTTGTAAAAGCAGTAGGTAAAATAATCGTGTGAATTAATTTCCAACCTATCTTGGAAAACTGAATATGGCCACACTTGATGAATTGCTTGAAAAACGCAGCCCTGAAAGCCACCGTAGGATTGCTAAAAAAGTTGGTGAAAGGAAGCGGGAAATAGATCTTTATCAGATCCGCAAAGTCCGTGATGTTTCACTAACTGAGCTAGCAACTGTGCTTGGGATCAAACAACCAACTGTTGCTAAAATCGAACAGCCTGATAATGACCCTTAAATATTATGGCATTGCCTCAGTAAAAGTGGCGGAGCTCGTCGTTTCTGCCCATTGAGGTTCGTGTCGGACTTATCAAGCATGAGCGACAGCCAATGAAGTGGGAATCTTCATGTTCAGTCGGGCAGGGAACAGTCACAGCCAAACGAGTTTATCTTTTCAAGAGAGTTTTATGTCTGTAAAACACAAATGTGTTGTTATACTCTAGTATAACGTAAAAAAAGGAGAGATAGACATGACTGCTGTTGTCATTCGCCAATCTGGCGGCGCTAATATTGTTAGCCTTCCAAAGGCTATTGTGAAAGCACTTAGCCTGCATACTGGTTCAAAGTTAGATTTATCAATTCAGGATAACAAAATTGTGCTCACACCAATCGAAGAAGAGTTGACGCTGGAATCACTGTTAGCCGGAAGTCCTAAAGAATGTTTCACGGTAACAGACGAGGATAGAGAATGGATCGACGTTAATCCTGTTGGCAAGGAAGTGATTTGATGTACGTACCAGACAAAGGAGACATTGTTTCATTAGACTTTGATCCGAGCGCGGGAAAGGAAATCATGAAGCGCCGCCCTGCGTTCGTGATCTCTCGTAAAATGTTTAACGAACATACTGGATTTGCTGTTGTGGCCCCAATCACCAGTACAGTGAGGGGAATGAAGTTAGAAGTGGTCTTACCCGAAGAGTTATCTATCCAAGGGGCAATTCTTATTCATCAGGTAAAATCCTTAGATTTTTCGGATCGTCAGGTCAAATTTATTGAGAAAGCGCCTCAAGATATCATCGACAAAGTGACTGAACTAACTAAAGTCATCATTTCATAGATAGGGATAGTACAATGAGCACCGAAGAATAAGAATATTCATCTACTTGAACGTCTTTCTATTTAATATCCAGTTCCCTCCGCAGGGTATCGACGAACTCAAAGTGGCGAAAATCGTCGTTTCTGCTTGCGGAGGTTCGTGTCAGACTTATCAAGCATCGCTTATGCTCATCGGAATATATACCCGTTATCTTTCAAGTTGCCTCTTTGTTGGCTGCACTCGCTCACCCCGGTCACATAGTTTGCTATGCTCCCGGGGATTCACTCCCTTGCCGTCGCGATGCATCTTGAAATCCATAGGGTATACACTGATGATTAAGTATTCTATACCCTTCATCCTTCAAGTTGCTGCTTTGTTGGCTGCATTCACTCACCCCAGTCACATAGTTATCTATGCTCCTGGGGATTCATTCACTTGCCGCTGCGCTGCAACTCGAAATCTATTGGGTATATAAATTTGGTACCGGCAAAATCACCTTGGCTATGTAAGGGATATTATTCTGTATGCAGAAATAGCTCATCGTATTTAATTCAAGGGTCTGGTCAATATAATTATTTTATTTAAAGTCCCATCATATAGAATTTATGAAAGATTATTCTTTTAGATCACCTATTTTTACCTGTGTTCTTGCATGATTAGAGCAGATTTCAATTTAATTTTTCAGGATAAATAATCGCAGTTTTTTTCCTGTTGGGTCTTTAAATCATGATACAGGTCATAAAATACAATATTTCGTGGTTCATATACTAGGAAATGAATATAAACTGAAAATGAAAAGAAATTGTCGCCAATATAAGTAGTGGGGCAAAATAATGGAGAGTGGAATAAACCTGAAATATGAAGATATAACGGAAGAGAATTATATCCTAATAAATAATTTTTATAAGCGTGATGTAGGCAGCTTGTATTATTTTATTTGGAAAAATATGGAAGAAAAGAAATATAATCTTTCTAGTGAGATAAAAGCATTTCTGTATAAAAGAAACGATATATATTTATCAATTCTTATAACAAGAAAGTGTGAGTTTAGTCTTAAACATAGACGAGTATCCATTAATATGCTTAGTGATTTTGGCATAGATGAAAGTATAAAATCACGAACTTTGATAATAGAAAGTGCTAAACAAACACATAGTAATGATGTAGATGCGACGGTTTGTTACTCAGATGAGAGAAAGATCAAATGTTATGCAAAGATTTTCGAAAAATACCTATGTAGCAGAGTGGACGTTTTTGATTTTACAGAAATAGTCGTAGAAGGATGTACTAAAATCGATGTAGACCTGAGAGATTTCAATGAAATAGATAATATTAATAAAATCAATTTTTTCGGCAGGGAAGTAAATAATAATTGGATTGCTTACTCAAAGCAGTGTCCTCACTACAGGGATATTAAGCTGTTAACGGTTGGGAAAGAATTGGCGATATTAGGTTTTGATGATACCACGGTAGAGGTAATAGGTTTATCAAACACTGCTTCCGATACAATTATATCTGTAGTTGATTCTTGTCTTGCTATTAGGGAAAAATGCAGAATAATCTTACCAAATCCTATTTATTCTGAACTACAAAGTAGATTGAATAAACATAGCATTATAAATAAATTTAGCATGATGATTGCCTGGCATACCGAAGAAGATTTCAATTTATTTCATGAAAATATATTTATCAGTAGAATTGACAAACGATAAAGGAGTTAAAAATGGGATGTATTTTTTGTCACCCAGAATCTTCCTTTGAAAAAGATAAAATACTTTTACAAGGAAAATATTTCTATGTGTTCGTACCTAAAGGCCAGATAATTGAAGGCTATATAATAATTGCCACCAATAAATGTGAAAATGATTTAGGAGGATACCGGTGCTTTGCAGAAATATACGATGAAGAAGCAATAAAAGAGCTGAAAAAATTTAAGAATATAATAAATGATTTTTATCGCGAATATTACAATATAAGCAATCCTCTTTGCTATGAAAATGGACGAGCTGGTGGCTGTATCGTCATGGACCCAAATCAAAAGTACTGTTATCATGCGCATTTATGTTGTTTCCCTACCGCGATTGATCTTCATAATAAATTAAAGAATCAATTTAAAATCCATACAATAGACTCATTGGATGAACTTAAGATATTTGGTGAGGTGGGTCCCTATATCTACGTTGAAGATAGTGGTAATAAATATATTTTTACGATAGGTGAATCGGATTTTATTGAGAGAGGAATGATAAGAACAGTATTAGCAAATAGTTTAAATGTGCCAGAAAGATCGGATTGGAGAGTTAATGAAGGAATAAATGAGATGGATGCGACGGCTAAAAAATTCAAATTATATATTAAGAATCATATGGAGATTGAAGAATGTTATATGCAGATGTAGCTTCTACCTCGTGGCCAAAGTCACAAGAAGTCAAAGACATAATAAATATGTATTTAGATACTCTTGGCGTAACTCCAGGGCGATCTTTATCGCAACAATCTAAAAAGGTTACGGAACTTATTGAAGAGTGTAGGTATGAATTCATTGAACAGATTGGGCTAAATGGCCATGGAACAGTCATTTTTAACTCAGGAGCAACGTACTCACTTAACGAATGTATAAAAGGTACACTTAAGCCGGGTGATAATGTCATTACTACCCATTTAGAGCATAATTCAGTACTTAGACCTATAGAACATTTAAAAGATATTGGGGTAAGTAGTCAATTGATCGATGTGACAGATGGTGAAATTGATATGTCGCATTTGGAATTTTTATTAAAGGATAAGAAAACTAAACTATTAGTGGTTCATAGTTGCTCCAATACGATTGGTACATTTTGTAATATAGATGAAATAGGGAAATTGGCACATCTATATGGTGCGATGGTTTTAGTCGATGGCTCACAATCTTTTGGTTCACAAGCAATTGATTTGTCGAAAGGTAATATTGATTATCTTGTTTTCAGCGGGCATAAAAGCTTAGGAGGGGTATCAGGTATTGGGGGATATTTTATTCTTGATAATGGATTTTCTCATAATGAATTAATTCAGGGTGGGACAGGTGTATTATCAAGATTAACAACACAACCAACTGGAATACCATACAAGTATGAATCAGGAACACAAAATACGATTGGCATACTTTCATTGCTGGCGTCCATAAGGCGTTTAAAAAAAATCGGGATAAAAAACATTCAAAATCAACTACAAACTCTGCGAATAAATCTTATCGATGAACTATCACAATTAAAGAAGATCAAATTAATCTGTAAACATAAAATCGGATTGCCAACAATTCTTTTTACTGTAGAAGGTTATCATCCCGGAGAAGTTTCTTATATACTAGAAAATAAATATAATATTATTACCCGTCCTGGATTGCAATGTGCACCATTAGCCCATAAAAAATTTGGAACTTATCCTGATGGTGCGGTTAGGGTTAGCCTTGATACGTCGCATACAATGGAAGATATTTTAAAAATAAAATTGGCCTTACTTGAAATCACTGAGGAAAATTATGCAGGAAATACTTATAATTAATGAGAGTGATTCAGATAATTTAGGCAATTTAGTGATAAATAAAACTGCAAGTAAGATATTTAAAGCTGAGGTCTTAATGTTAAAACACAAGAAGTTACTACTGACAAATGGCTAATTGAATTCCAGAGAAATCAATTTAATATTTATTTCAAGAGAATGAAAATGTGTCATTAATTACCATTGGTGAATAATACAATGATAGAAATTCAGAAATATGTAAATTCATAAGGAAGTGATATACATTTAATTAACAACAATAGCATCTGAGAATATATATTAATATGCCTAATAAGAATGAGCGTTATCTAATTGATTTAATTAATGGTAAGTTGAATTGTATACATATTGATGGAAATGGAGACTTTAATAATACTAACATAGACTGGAAAGATACTTTAATTTTATCTGGTTCTTTTAATCCACTTCATAAAGGCCATGAACAATTAAAAGAAATTGCCACAGCGATGACTAAAAGAAAACCCTATTATGAACTGTCAATCAAGAATGCGGTAAAACTTACAATTTCAACCGATGAAATTTTTGAAAGGATAAGACAATTCAAAGGGAAAGGTGATATAATTTTAAGCGACGCTAAATTTTTTACTGAAAAATCGTATATTTATCAGGGAGCAATTTTCGTAATTGGAGCTGATTTATGTCAAGAAATTAATAACCCTATTTATTATGGAGGTGAAGAAGGATTAAAAAAATCTCTGATGACAATTAAGAATAATGATTGCAGATTTCTGGTAGCTGGACGTTTTTTTAATAATAAATATCATACAATTCATGATTTGGTAAATATTAAAAATGAACACCGGTTTTTATTTGAATCTATTCCAGAAAATTTGTTTCGGTTAGATATTTCATCAACGGAAATAAGATTAATGAACAAAAGAAAGGAGAGAGATTATGAGTAAAGAAAATAATAAAAAATTGCTAGATGGAAAAATTAATTTAAATTCAATATACTTAACTAAAGAGATTCAAAGAAGATTAAAGCAAGCTTCATTTATCTTTAATCCCGATGGTAGATCTTTAAATTCCCAGTTAAATAATTTGCAAATAAAATTATTTTATGAAATATGTTCGTTCTTGGAACAGGATGGCAATTTAGATATTCTTGCCTCTTGTATACACGACCTATGGTGTGCAAAATATTTAGTCGATAATAAGACCGCTATGCAAGACTCAATAACAAAACTTGAAGTTGAGTACAACTTGCAAATTAATTTCTTAAAACCTTATCAAGCATTCACTGAAAAAGAAAAGAAGTTTGAAAAAAGGTTAATAAAGAGTGACTTGAGTATTATATCAGAAGTAATAAAAGATATTTATTTATACGACGATAATATCATATCTGATAATTTTAATTATGAGATCCTGCTTTCTACAAATGATGCTATTTTTTCTGATTTAATAACAATATTAGGACACAATGACAATATAATAGAAATTGCAGCAAAAAGAATCCATGCTGGCTGGTTTGATATAATGAAAGAGTTTTATGCCAATGATGAAAGAGTTCAATTTCAAGAAAAACCAAACATTGACAACTCAGATTTTATAAAAAACAGGGATGGGATACGCATTGATCTCGCCGCTATTTATATTGTACTCATGGAAATAAAATATATACCCAATAGATTTCAAGATGCATCGAGACGGACAGGGAGCGAATCCCCGGGAGCATAGATAACTATGTGACCGGGGTGAGTGAGTGCAGCCAACAAAGAGGCAACTTGAAAGATAACAGGTATAACAGCATTTTCATGGAGATTTAAAATGATACATCTATTTTTATCACCCCATTTAGATGATGTGGCTTTAAGTGCTGGCGGTTTAATACATAAATTAGTTTCAGAAAATCAAAAGGTGGTTGTTTTAACATTTTTTACTGAATATGACGAGAATCTTATATCTCATTACTTACATTCTGAACATAATGATAATATGAATTCATTTATAAAATTTTATTCAAAGCGAGCTAATGAGGATATCGCTTTTTGCAATAAATTATCAGCGATTCCAATACATGGTAAAATTTTAGATTGTATTTACAGAACCGATCAATATAGTGAACCTATGTATAAAAATTCCGTCATGATTTATAGTGGTCAGATACATAAATCAGACAATGCATCTGATATGGCCGAAGATCTCATTAATAAAACATTGTTAAATTATCAACCTGATTATATATATGCTCCTTTGGGAATAGGTCGACATGTAGACCATATCATAATAAACAATCTGGTATATAACATAAAAGGTCCACGTAAGTTTAAAATATTACTGTATGAAGATTTTCCCTATGTTTTAGGGAAATATCCTATTATTCATCCCGATAATTTAGAAAGCGCTTTATTAAGAAATAACAAATTTGATAAGCATGCTATATTGGTGGATATTAATTTAAAAGAAAAGATGCAAAATATTCTTTTTTATGAATCTCAATTAGAGCCTCTATTTGATAATAAATTAAATCTTTTAATCTCATTGAGAAAATATCATCACTCTATTAATAAAGCTAAAACTCAAGAGCGTTTTTGGTTAATTAAGTAAAGGATTAATAATGAAAAAAATATTTATAATATACCATGATCTTTTCCTGAATGGATATGGTGGGGTAGAAACAGTATGTTCAAATTTAATGAATTTGATTGACCGAGGCAACATTGGAATTAATTTTTTTTTCATATCCTTAAATAAGAAAAACAAAATTGAAAATCGTGCTTGGTTATCTAATGCTAAGCATATCGCCTTAGCGTCAAACAGTGACGAATCTCGTCAAGATATTACATATGAATTGTCTTTGATATTAAAAAGATTCCAACCAGAAATTCTAATAAGTTTAGATACTACATCTTGCAATATTGCTCGACTTTCTTGTGAAAAAATCAATCTTCCGCTAAGAACTTATTCTTGGCTGCATACCTCCATTAGGAATCCTACCCCACAGAAAATTAAAGATTTATGTTGTGCTGACGAGCACCTTGTAATCAGTTCTGGTTTAAGAGATCAAATGTTATCCTTTGGGATAAAAATGGATAAGCTTCATCTTATTTTCAATCCTATCAAGATGAACTCCTTGATAATTCCTCAACCAAAACATATAGCTAAATTTTTATATGTTGGAAGAATTCTTGCTTATAAGTCGAAAAATTTAACTGAACTATTTTTAGCTCTTGCACAGTTACATGGTGATTGGGAATTACATATGCTAGGTTCTGGTGAGGATGTGGATTCTTTAAAAGAATTATCTTCACAACTTAATATAAATAACAATATTATTTGGCACGGTTGGAAAGAGCAGCCGTGGGAATTTGTTATGGATAATATAAAAGAAGTATCAGCTGTTATTTTAACATCAAAATATGAAGGTTTTGGTATGGTATTAGCGGAAGCAATATCCTATGGTATCTATTGTATAAGTTCAGATTGTAAATGTGGCCCGAACGATATCATCAATAGTTTAAATGGTGAACTTTATAAATCAGGTAATATTCTTGAGTTGTCTAAAAAATTACAACTTATTATTGATGGAAGCAAAATAAGAGATCATCATGCAATAAAAAATTCTATTGCCTTTCTTTACGAAAATAATTTCCTGTTAAGGATCACTAAAGCTTTATCACTTCAGTCATAAGTATCCCGGGTCGGAAAATATTATAAGCGTTAAACCTGATGCCCTCCTTTTCGGAGAGCATTTGTTTTGTAAAATGTTTTATCCCTTATTTTTGATACTGTTGATAAACGTTTCTCGTGCAGTTGAAGATCCAAGGCGTTCCGCTTCATCTAATAGTTTGAGTGCCTTATCAATGTTGCCTTTACTGATTTCTTTTTTAATTGCATCACTGAAATAACGTTCTGTATCACTCAGGACTGGTTTAACTTTTTGCGGAGTAGATGGTGTTACGGTGGTTTGTGTTGGCCCGACAATAGTGGGTTGTTGTGCCGGAGTTGAGAAGACTTGACCAATCGTAATGTTGCCGGCGTTTTGTTCTGATCTCACTTTCAGCTTCAACGTACCTGTTTGCGTATGGTGGGCTACGGGATCTGGAATAGCGGGAACAGCATTACCGACTCCTTGAGCATAAGCTTTAGCTGGATCAATCATTTGTGTGGATTTCTGCAAATCGGTACGTGTGGTATAGACCAGTACATAAATTTGCTGTTGTCCTAACGCTGGCGTCAATTTTAACGTGCCCTCTAGCCGATCTGTGGACATGACTCCTGGGCGTTCATATGGAAAATAACTACTTGGGTAAAATGCAGCAGGGCGTAATTCTTGATCAAACACTAAAACGTTTGGCACATAAACTTGTTTATCTTTCACTAAGCTGCTTAGTGCAATATCCAATGAACCCCGGTTTGCCGGCAGCGCGAATGCAGCTATTGGCCCTTGGATATCACCTTCATTGAGTTGTTGGGATGTGGCATTGAGGGTGATGGTCTGTGTATCGTTGGTGTTAACTGGTTGCCAATTCAGTTTTTGCAGCGCTGTTGTTGATAGGTAAGGTGCAATGGCATCCAGGGCTGCTGTAGTTGCTTTATTTGTTGTGGTGATAGGTGTGGCGTACCCAATCAGAGGAATTGCACTACAGAGTAAGGTGCTAAGACAAAATGAGAGCAGTTTGATTTTCATTTTTTACCTTTGTCCGGTTGAAAAAAAGAGACTGACACTCACGGGCAAAATGTGTATCAGTCCAAGCGCTAGTTAGTGGCTAAATAACTCTACTTATCTTAAATTCAAAGTTTAACGGCATTACCACCAGGCTTCGAATTGCACGCCAAAGGTAAATTCATCATCGTTGCCACGGCTGAATTTATGCATTGATGTATCACGGTAGGCTACGCCATTGGTGTAACCTTTGTTTTTATTTGCATAACCCCATTTTTCATCCCATTTTGCATAGGTGGCGAATAAGCGGATAGCTGGACGGGACCAGATGCTATCACCAGCCTGCCATTGTTGGGCTAATGTGATTTTGTATTGATCGTTGGTGTCATTGGTACGCTGGGACTTTACATTATCGTAACCAATATCCATTAAGGTGCTCATCGTCGGTGTCCACTTATACATTGGACGCACACCAACCGTATACCATGTATTACCGTTGTTATTGTCACGGTCAGTATCCTGATACATCGCGACGTACATCAAATCCCATTTTTCTGCGAGATTAACGGCTCCGTGATTGAGGATACGTAACATATGGCCGTCATTGTTTACGCTGGCACCTTCGGAATGACCGCTATTGTGGGAGGTCATAGAATCGGTGGCATATTGAACGACAAATTTGTTAAAGCCTCCTAACATGCTCTGTGTATGCTCGGCGGTAAACATGAAGCCATCTTTGGACGCATGACGGTCAAGGTGGTAGTGGTCTCGCGCATTGGCGCGCCCATAGTCAAAACCAAGCTCCAGATTACCACCTGGATTAACTTCCAGGCCGGATAGGCGTATATCGTAGACATCATTGGAGGTGGGTATTTGATTGCGTTGACCAGCAATCCAGCCATGGGAACCGCCAGATTCGGTATTGCGGGTGACGGCCAGAGAGAGCTTGCTAAAGCCGAGATCAATATCTTGCAGACCAGCGCCCGGACCAGAAATATCCCAATAGTAGAAATCGATCATATGCACGTCATGGCGTTGGTAGAAGCGTTTACCTGCCCACAACGTTGAACCCGGTAACCAATCGATGATGTTCTTCGCTTGAACATTTACCTCGCGGAAAGCAGGGTCGGTAGATTCCCAGTCATTTTGTTGCGCTACGGAATAAGCCACGTTGGTATCGAAATAGAAACTTTTATTGCCGTCCTTCCATAGCTCTTGACCTAGCTTAAGTTCAGCGTAGGTTTCACATTCATTACCTAAACGGTATTTGCTCTGCGCACCAGTGCTTTGGAAACACTGTTGTTCACCGCCGCTGCCAGTCCAACCAATACCAGAGCGGGCGTAACCGTGGAATTCTACGGCTGATGCCTGCATGGACAGTAATCCAGCCATAACTGTTAGTGAGATAGGTAAGATATGCATTGATTTCATCAGTTATTCTCCTGTCGTTTTTTGATTGGCTCTGGCTTAAACACCGGGTTCTTTATGCAAACGCTGACACGCCGTTCCGTCTTCCCTGAATAAATGGCAGCGGTGGGGAGGTAATCCGATAGTGAAGGTCGATCCTTCTTTCGCAAGCACAATATCAGTCTGGCGATAAACCAGATTCTGATGAATAGATGGGATTCCAATATGAATCTGGGTTTCATTCCCTAACTGCTCGACAACTTGCACTATGCCTTCCAACGTGACGTCGGCGATATCGCTTGGCAGAAGATGTTCTGGGCGTATTCCCAGAGAGACATTACTGCCTACTTTCACCCCTCGGCTTTCTACGGGCAGCCAGATTTGCTGGCGATTGGGCAGAGTAATTTGCACTTGATCGATGGCGGTAGCCGTGACTTTAACTGGCAGGAAATTCATTTTGGGTGAACCAATAAAGCTGGCAACAAAGCGATTAGCAGGGTAATGATAAAGTTCAAGAGGCTTGCCAATCTGGGCAACATCTCCACCATCCAGTACTACGATTCTGTCGGCCAGCGTCATTGCTTCAACCTGATCGTGGGTGACATAAATCATTGTGCGTTGCAATCGTTTATGCAGGCGTGAGATTTCAATGCGCATTTGGACACGTAGTGCAGCGTCCAGGTTGGAAAGTGGTTCATCTAACAGAAAAACACTGGGTTCAGCAACCAAAGTACGGCCAATAGCGACACGTTGACGTTGCCCGCCTGATAGCGCTTTAGGGCGGCGATCAAGCAAGTGAGCAAGTTGCAGCATCTCCGCAATTTGCTTTACGCGTTGCTGAATATCACTTTTTTTGGCACCCGCCAGCTTCATGCCGAATGACATATTGTCTGCAACAGACAGGTGGGGATACAGTGCATAAGACTGAAAAACCATCCCAACGCCGCGTTTGGCGGGTGGGATGTCATTCATGCGGATGTTATTGATCAGCAAATCACCGGAAGTTACATCTTCCAGACCTGCAATCATCCTTAATATTGTCGATTTTCCGCATCCTGATGGACCGACAAAAACTACGAACTCTCCTTCCTGTATCTCAAGGTTGATGTTCTTAGAAATAATGGTTTCACCATAAGCCTTCGATACATTACGTAGTGTGACACTCGACATGTGTTCCCCCGGACTTATCACCGCAACTCGCGGTGAAAAATAATAAACCAGAGTGTGTGTAAGATAACGGGTGAGTAAATCATCCATGCTCAAGTTTTTTATGGGGGAGGAGTCAGGAGGATGAGATAAGCGTTGTTGAGTTGGTTAGGTATGAGCTACTGGATAAATTGTGATGCTTATCGCAAAAAAAGATGCCCCTTTTTGTGGTCAACGGCACGGTTCTTCTGTTTTTGGAATAGAGATCACAGCCATTCCGGGTAGGGAGTAGAGTCGGGGAGGATGAGTCTTGCTATCGTTGGTTGCACACTAGCCCTTCACTCTCCGCTAACGTAACAAAACAGTTCACCCTGAATCTACTCAAACTATAAAGTAAAGGATGGAATGATGACAAAAAGAACCTTGAAAGTAGGCGCTCGTACCTTAGCGCTTTCTGCCTTAACCACACTCGTGTTGTCTGCCTCTGCTTTTGCAAAGATAGAGGAAGGTAAGTTGGTTATCTGGATCAATGGTGATAAAGGCTACAATGGCCTGGCGCAAGTCGGTGAGAAATTCGAAAAAGATACGGGCGTCAAGGTAACTGTTGAACATCCAGACAAGCTTGCAGAGAAATATTCGCAGGTTGCAGCAACTGGCGATGGGCCGGATATTATTTTCTGGGCTCATGATCGCTTCGGTGGCTACGCACAGTCTGGGTTGGTAGCAGAAATCACGCCGGATCAAAATCTTAAGGACAAACTGTTTCCATTCACCTGGGATGCTGTGCGTCATGACGGTAAATTGGTTGGTTATCCTATTGCGGTTGAAGCCCTCTCTCTTATCTACAATAAAGACTTGGTGAAGACACCACCAAAAACCTGGGAAGAGATCCCAGCTCTGGATAAGGGACTGAAGAGCAAAGGCAAAAGTGCCATTATGTTTAATCTGCAAGAGCCTTATTTCTCCTGGCCGCTTATTGCTGCGGACGGAGGATATGCGTTCAAAATGGAAAACGGCTCATATGATGCGAAAAACGTCGGGGTTAATAATGCGGGTTCTAAAGCAGGACTGAATTTTATTATAGATTTGGTGAAAAATAAGCATCTGAACGCGGATACCGACTATTCTATTGCTGAAGCTGCATTCAACAAAGGTGAAACAGCGATGACCATCAATGGTCCATGGGCGTGGGCCAACATCGACAAGAGCAAGATAAATTATGGTGTCGCGTTGTTGCCGACCTTTAATGGCCAACCATCCAAGCCGTTTGTCGGTGTATTGACGGCAGGTATCAATGCGGCTAGTCCGAATAAAGAGCTAGCGAAGGAATTCTTGGAAAACTATTTGTTGACCAACGACGGTTTGGAGATGGTGAATAAAGATAAACCGTTGGGGGCTGTGTCACTGAAATCCTATCACGATATTCTGGCTAAAGACCCTCGCATTGCTGCCACGATGGAAAATGCTAAAAATGGTGAAATCATGCCGAACATCTCGCAAATGAGTAGTTTTTGGTATGCCATGCGCAATGCTGTTGTTAATGCGTTAACTAGTCGCCAGACTGTTGATGCCGCATTAAGTGATGCGGAAGCCCGTATGACTAAATAACCCGTTGGGCGCTCTTCTTTTTTTGAAGGGTGTCTCTTTCCTGCAACCAGTAAGGATGCCTGTTTGCAGGAAGCTTGATCAAGCTATCCGCAAAGTTGTTACGTCGTAGTAAAAAGGAAGAGCATTATGTCAGCGACGCTCGAAAAAACATCATGGTGGCAGCATTCTGCTCTGAAATGGTTTGCAGTGAGCTTGTGTACACTTTTTACCGGTTATCTGGTGGTATTGATGTACTCACAGGGAGAATATCTATTCGCAATCCTGACACTGGTATTGTTAGGAACAGGTATTTACGTTTTTGCCAACCGCAATACTTATGCCTGGCGCTATACTTATCCGGGTGTGGCAGGCATGGGATTATTTGTATTATTTCCGCTTATTTGCACTATTGCTATCGCCTTTACCAACTACAGTAGTACCAATCAACTGACTTTTGAACGCGCACAATCTGTCCTGATGAGCCGTCAGTATCAGTCAGGGCAAACATTTACTTTTAAGCTCTACCCAAAATCAGATCTGTGGGTTTTGGCTCTGAGCGTACCAGACCAGACTAAGCAACTGGTATCTGAGCCGTTTGCGTTGTCAGCAATAAAAGAGACTACGCTGCATGTGTCTGAACAGGACAACATTCCAGACGGTGAAGCGGCAACATTGCGTGTTATCACTCAGAATCGACAGGTACTGAACCGGTTAGTTGTTGTTTTGCCGGATGGTAATCGGCTGAAAATGAGTTCGCTGCGTCAATTTTCTGGTGTAAATCCTCAATACTCTCTTGCGGAAGATGGTGAGACCCTCACCAACAACCAAACTGGAATGCTTTATCGACCCAACATGGATACGGGGTTCTATCAGTCTATTAATGCTGAGGGAAAATGGGGGAGTGAAACTTTAACGCCGGGATTTACTATTTCCATCGGCTGGAAAAATTTCCTGCGGGTGATACAGGATGAGGGGATTCAGAAACCGTTCCTTGCCATTTTTGTTTGGACAGTTGTCTTTGCCCTGTTCACTGTGGTGCTGACGGTTGCTGTTGGCATGGTTCTGGCTTGTATTGTGCAATGGGAAGCGCTGAAAGGTCGTGCTATTTATCGCATGCTGTTGATCTTGCCTTATGCCGTGCCATCGTTTATTTCTATTTTGATTTTCAAAGGGTTATTTAACCAGAGTTTTGGTGAAATCAATTTGTTACTTAACGGTTTGTTTGGTCTTAAACCTGCCTGGTTTGCCGATCCGACAATGGCGCGAACCATGCTAATTGTGGTGAATACCTGGTTGGGATATCCCTACATGATGATCCTTTGTATGGGATTATTGAAGGCAATACCAGACGATCTGTATGAGGCATCGGCGATAGATGGTGCGGGCCCGTTGCAGAACTTTTTCAAGATTACTTTCCCGTTACTCATTAAACCGTTGACTCCGTTGATGATTGCCAGTTTTGCTTTTAACTTCAACAACTTTGTTCTGATTCAGTTGCTAACTCTTGGCGGGCCAGATCGCATTGGCACCACGGCGCCAGCTGGCTATACCGATTTACTCGTGAGCTACACTTATCGTATTGCTTTTGACGGCAGTAGTGGTCAGGACTTTGGTCTGGCTGCGGCGATAGCCACAGTTATCTTTTTGCTGGTTGGTGCATTGGCGATTATTAACCTGAAAGCCACCCGCATTAAATTTGACTAAGGAGGGAATGCAATGGCGATGGTTCAATCCAAATCACAGAAATGGCGTTTGTTGGCGACACATTTGTTGATGTTAACCTTTATTGCCATAATCTTATTCCCGTTGCTGATGGTTATTACTATCTCCCTGCGGCCGGGGAACTTTGCGACAGGGAGTTTGATCCCGGAAAGTATCTCCTGGGAGCATTGGAAATTAGCATTGGGTTACAGTGTGGTGTCACCGGATGGTCGTGTTACACCGCCCCCTTTCCCGGTTATGCTGTGGCTTTGGAACTCGGTTAAGGTCGCCTTTATTACCGCCGTAGGTATTGTTACCTTATCAACTACCTGCGCCTATGCTTTTGCCCGTATGCGTTTTCGCGGTAAAAGTACCTTGCTGAAAGGCATGTTAATTTTTCAGATGTTCCCGGCTGTACTTTCCTTAGTGGCGTTATATGCCCTGTTTGATCGTTTGGGGGAATATGTGCCGTTTATCGGCCTTAATACCCACGGCGGCGTGATTTTTGCCTACCTGGGGGGCATTGCGTTGCATGTCTGGACGATTAAAGGTTATTTCGAAACCATTGATGGCTCTTTGGAAGAGGCGGCTGCGCTTGATGGCGCGACACCGTGGCAAGCTTTCCGCATGGTGCTGCTACCGCTTTCGGTACCGATTCTGGCAGTGGTATTCATTCTTTCCTTCATTGGTGTCATTACGGAAGTGCCGGTTGCCTCGCTGCTTCTCAGAGATGTGAACAATTACACTTTGGCGGTGGGGATGCAGCAATACCTTAACCCACAGAACTATCTTTGGGGAGATTTTGCCGCCGCTGCTGTGCTTTCAGCACTCCCTATTACCATCGTCTTCCTGATTGCTCAGCGCTGGCTGGTCAGTGGTTTGACCGCCGGGGGAGTAAAAGGCTAATCGCAATATTCACCAGTATATACCCTATGGATTTCAAGATGTATCGCGACGGCAAGGGAGCGAATCCCCGGGAGCATAGAGAACTATGTGACTGGGGTGAGTGAGTGCAGCCAACAAAGAGGCAACTTGAAAGAGGACGGGTATAGATCCCTTTAATAGATTGAGATTAAAGGGATTCGTGGAAGTATCAATTATTGCTGGTGGTGAACTTGACGATTTAATTGCCATGACAGGAGATCGGTAAATACCTGCCAACGTTGGAACTGTTTGGTTTGGTCTGCTGTCATTGGCTGGGGTTCACCTAATAATAATCCTTTCTGGTTTGCCCACGGTCGAAACTCACCTTTGCCTATCATGATGTAGCTGCCTTGCGGTGTAATAATCACTTCCGGGTTATATCCCTGGCACCAGATAGGATCTAGATGTTCAGCGAGTAAATCACAACCGGTACGGTAATAAGCCGTATTTGACAAACTTAAATGATAGAGAGTTGGCCAGATATCTTTATGACTGCCGACTCTGGTCGCATCAAAAACCGTATTCTGGCGATAAGCGGATGGTACGTAGAGATAAAATGGTACACCATGGCCGATTGCCAGTTCATGAGCATCTGGATAGCCGATACCTCGTATATTATGGTCACCGGTTACTGCAATAATGGTATGGGCGGCAAGTGACTGGGATTTCACCCAACTGATAAACTGTCCCAATTGATCGTTGGTATAACGCAGAGTATGGAAAACCTCTTGTAGCTCATTACCACTAGCCAGATGGTTTAAGCGCTGTTTCTCTATATCGTTCAGCTTAATATCCGTTTTCTTATAGTTTTCTGGTGATTTATACGGGGGGTGATGGGTAGTAGATAACGACATAATCAGAACATGTTCTCTGTCCTTTTCTGCCTGAGTTAAACGTTCTTTAATATAACGGAACATAAATTCATCAGGTACACCCCAAGTATCGAATTTGGCTTCTGGGTAACGTTTTTTTAGCCCATTTTGATCAATAAATTCACTGACGCCCAGATTTGGCAGGAACTGATTTAAATTACGCCATGCGCCATTACCTGATGTAACGAAAATAATTTTGTAGCCGTTTGCCAGATAGGGCTTAAACATATTACTTGTGAAGTCGAGATTCTGGGCTGTGGACTGACTGATTGCACTGTTCGGGCTGCGAATAAAGAAACGGCTTAAACTGTCAATAGTGCCATCTCCTTCGGAAACGAAACGGTCAAAACGCCAGTCATTTTGCCAATGCGGGCGCAGGGCACCAAAAACATCAAGATCTGGACGATCGAGGCTTTGTAGGTGATAGCCCATACTTTCCATCACGTTAAATATGACATGGGGTGGTTTTTTCTGAGCGACGAGATTATCGGTGGTTTTAGCCATAAACGGCGACAGACTAGTGGGAGTGGGTTTATCCAGAAACTGGCTTAATAATCTATTACCTTGTTCATCTGTTGCTTCTGGGAAATAGCTGTTTTTGTAATGATCATTGAAGGCCCAGTTTAGCGCCATCGGGCCGTTAGGTGTCAGCATGTTAAGCATTTTAACTTCTGAAACCTGTGTATTGGATTGACGTAATGGGAAGGTACCGATGGAACCGCGCATTCCAACGAAGCAGATAGCGAGAATAGTCAGTGTTGCTATGGCAGAAGTTGGCAGGCTGGTTTTGCGTTCTATGCGTTGGATAAGGCGGTGTTGCCAGAGGAGACAAAGTCGGAAAACGATAACTGCGAATAGAGCTAAGCTAAGCAAGCCACGGATGACAGGATAATCATTCCACAGGGTATGCAGCACGGCTGTTGTGTCATCTTCCACCAAACCGAAAATGAAAAGATCGATCGACCGTTCATAAGTGGCATAGTAGTAAATATTACCTACAGTCAAAGCTCCAATCAGTGTATTTAGTATTGTTGCTAACCATGGCCAAAAACGCTGCCATATGTTGAAGCTATTGTTATTCATGGCCAATAAGCTGGCAAGCAGCAGACAGGGAACGAACAGCAGACTGGCAATACGGATATCAAATAACCCGCCAATCCAGAACATTCTTTCTACATCTTGAAAAGAATCTGCAAAGAGTTGATGACTGCCATAAGTGAAGAGAAGGAAGATCCTTCCTGTCATTTGTGTAGCTACAGCTAACAGCCAAGGCAGTAAAAGAGCGATAAAAGCCTGTTTAAATCTGCAAAACCACATAGTGCCTTCTTAATAATAGATTGGTAAGAATAATTTGATATTTAGTTGGTAAAGATCCTAATCTTATATCAACAAGTTACTGCTTATCCCATTAGGTTATTTTATTTGACATTTTTTGCAGTAAAGAAGTCATTGGACAGATATAGGCGATTGTAAGGATGGTTCAGATTGTAAACTATCCTTTACCCCGGAAGGGGACTTTTGCTGATATAAGGCGGGAGAAGCATGTCGACGAAGCGTTAGCCTCGCTGGTTTTGAATATACTTTACATATATGCAAAGGAGTAATAATGACTAACCGCTCAAATACTATCAGATTGGTGATGCCACAGTGGCAGGGGGGAAATAACCCGGCATACAGATTTGGTGCAGAAATGTTGAACTGGCTTGCACCGGAAACGGATGTACCTGTTATTCATGTACCTGTCCTTGGACCTGCCAGTCCCCTTTCGGTAGAAAATGGCATCATCGGTAGGGAAGCACTAAAAACTCAGCTGAATAGCGTCTGGAAAATTATTCACGAATATCAGCCAGATAATATCGTCATGTTTGGTGGTGATTGTCTTGTCGATCTCGCACCTTTTGCTTGGTTGAGTGAGAGATGGGGAGAGAAGCTAGGGATACTGTGGATTGATTCACATCCGGATGTTATGACTCCCGCTCAATTTCAGTACGCTCACGCTCATGTTCTTGGCGCACTGATGGGGAATGGTGATCCTGATCTGACAACTACAGTGGCCCGCCCGGTATCTTCCCAGAGAGTTATGATCGCAGGAATACACAGTCCGCTGGAATATGAGAAAAAATTTATTGCTGATAACGCAATCAGAACCTGTTCTCCGGAGGAGGTTAGAGCAGGAGGCGCGGCAGTGATGCAGTGGATTGAAGAAGAAAAAATCGAATGTCTGGCAATTCATATTGATTTGGATGTATTGGACTACCATAACTTCCGTTCTGTGTTGTTTGCCCGTCCGGGGGCCTGTGAGCATGATTTCGATGGTATCGCAAAAGGTAAACTTAACATTCCCGATGTGCTAACTCTGGTCCAGAAGGCAGCCTCTCGGGCTAAAGTTGTTGGGGTTGGGATTGCAGAACACCTTCCCTGGGATGCTATGAATCTTAAAGATATGCTTGAACAGCTTCCTTTAATAGGGCGTTCTGGTAGTTGAAATATCGGATTGCTTTGTGATGACGATAACCACGTCGTAGATTTGGTGATTGCTCCCCGTCCGACAGAAGCTGCCGCAAAGCTGGTCGGCTATGGATTTATGCTTATCCAGCTTTGGCTTTTTTATCTGTTGCTCGCGCAATGACATCCGCCCCGACGGGGTAGCAATCGTTCATTACGTCGCGCTTCATCGCGTCACTCGCGAACGCCGATGTTTTACGACCTAAAGGCTAAAAGAGGCATAGTCTAAATCAAATAACCCAGCTCGTATTCTGTTAAATTATTGGTCTGGGGGTTTTGTTATACCGATTTTTTATGATCGGTGATTTAGTGGATTTATAAAAAAATTTATTGCCAGTTGAAAATGTTATTAAAATTGGTTCCTGTGGGAAAAGAGATTGTTTTATTAATTGAGACCTTTATCGCTATGATCTGTTATATCACCCAACAGGATAACGTCTTTATCATTAAAGTCTTTTATTGTTCGACCATCGGGAAATAATATTTTTCCCTTAAATCTCCGTAATTAATGGCAGTAATCCTAAATTCACCAACTGAATTTCAACATCATTGGATTTATCAATATCATCCTGATTTTGACCATCAAAAATTCCTTTCTTGGTGATAATCAATGTACCAGTTTGTTCATTATTTTGATAAACAGGAATCACATCTTCCGCCATAGGAAGATAGGATTTATCAATGACTCTGGGTTGATAAAGCATCCAGCCAACACTGAGGCGGTCAGGGAAAACCTGTTTGCCTTTTAATGTATATTCATTTGACTCTACCTGAATATAGGGTGAATTACGGCTCAAGGCTAAGTAGCTAACCAGATTAATTAACCGCAATATATCAAATTGATGACTGTCAATATTTAGATTCAATTGCAACCAAACCCAGTTAGGACGAACATTTGGCATTTTGCTATAATCTATGCCGCTAGATAATTCATCCTTTTCCCCATCCCATATACCAGTAATAAGAGCTGGAAAGTTTTTCTTGTAATCCCTTTCGAAACTCTTTGTAGCAACTTCAGTCGGCCCTTTCTCATCAAATACGACATGTTGTAAAGCTTGTTTTCGAGAGAAGCCGGTTAAATACCAAGTTTTTTTTGCCCAAAGAAGATGTCAATTTGCTGTGTAATATTAAATAAGTCCATTAATGCTGTATCAACAGTAATGGTTTCCTGTTGCTCATAATATACATTGATTTCTAAACGGATTATCGCCATGCCGACCTCGGATTAAATTAAACTGTTGCAGGGGGTATAGTGGACACTGATATTTTTATATTTACTAAACAGTACCTTAAAATATCCATAACTGATGGGCTGTAAAAAATGCCATTCCACATGAGGCGTCCCTTCCAGTGCATCACAAACTGTTTGATGCCTTTCTGCTTGGTTTCTAGCTGAATAACGGCCTACCCACCATTTTTTAGGTTTATTATCCTTAAAAAACTGGTCATACCGCGCCTTGGCTTCCAGAAAGCGGCAATACATCGGTTGCCAACCATCAAATGTCACTTTCAGGCATTGGAATTCCTGAATCATCTGCGCCGTTGGGTCGTATCGGGTTTTGGCAATAAATCGCTGATAGTTAATGGTAATAGCGCTCCAGCGACTGACTTTGCGGTATTTTTCACTTGTCACCGGAATAGCCAGGCATGCTTTACACGTTTTCTGCTTTTCTGCGCTTTCACAGGCTTCTGTTTTTGTAGCTGTTTAGGTTTGAACCGCAGAGGTATCAACCGGACCATCATTCAGGTCATCATCTTCCCAAAAATCGGCATGGGCTTCCTCACTCCAAACGACATTGCGATCTTCATCCGTGATTTCAGGGCTTATCACAAAATCTGTTTTCTGATGCCGAATAATGTTGTCATCATCTTCCACTGAACTCTTTTTACCTGCTTCCATCACGCCAACCGCAATTAATACTCCGGTACAGGCAGTAATAACATATTCAGCAGCACCCACTGCGACTGGGGCTAGTAAGGGTATTGGCATATTAACGTCTCCTACTCATCTTATTTTCTGTAATATAAAGAAAACCCTTAAGCTGTTGCTCTGGATTCTGACTGTAACATTCAAATGTATCCTTTATTGGTGAAGCATTCTGAAAATTGGGATTAAAGACCACCAGATATAAATAAGCCCGAATAACATGTTTCTCCTGGAAGTTTAGCGTCAGCAAATAATCGTAAGCTTCTTTTAATCGTTTTCTCTGGGAGATTGCTAACCGTGAGAGTTAATATCAGTCCGGTTCGTTTCAAATTAAAGTCATTGATCATAAGCAGTTGTTACCTATTTTGAGTCATCGAACTGCAATATAACCTAAATTTTTCGATTGAAAAAGAGACAATTGGATGGTTTGTTAATCAAAGAATTCAGTAAAAAAATTGGATATGAAATTCGGCGATATTTGATCATTAACGGTTTATATGGCCGAATGCAGATAAGATCAGCCTATACCTGTTATTTTTCAAGTTACTGCTTTTGTTGGCTGCTTTCACACACCCCAATCATATAATTATCTATTCTCCAAGGGATTTGCTTACTTGCCGCCGCGTTGCAACTCAAAATCTATTAGGTATATAGCAGTATTAACATTTGATCTGCGTATTAGTTTGCTGTTGACGGAGATGCCAATAAAACATGGGAGGCCATCGATTAACGAATGGTCGGTGGATGGCCGATTTCACTTGTGTAGCATTGCTGAAATAGTTCAATAAATACGGCGAGTCTTAATGACATTATTGCTTTTACAAGATGATTTTTTTCAACGTTAAAACATACTGACAGATAAAAAACGTCTTTTCTTAACAACTGTATTTATCATTGGTGAAAATGCAGCAATCTCAAAGATGGTTTAGATTAAAACCATCTGTGAAAATTATCAGTTTATCAAAGTCATTAAGCTGAAAAAGTAACTCCTGTGCAGGAAAAACAGGCGTTACGGCATTTAGTTTCTGGCCGTTCCGGCTTTTTTACGGCATTTATCTACATCTTTCAGCAATTGGTTGACATGATCATCATCAAACATGATTTCCAATGTGGTATTCAATTTACGTCGCCAATTAGGATATTCCATTACCGTACCTGGAACATTGACGGGTTTATCCATATCCAGCCAGTCTTCGGGTTGCAACCCCAGCAGTGAGCAGGTGCTATGAGAAATGTAACGATGTAATCCCTGATTTATCGCGGGTGACATTGCTACCTCTTTTGCAATGCGGCTGATGTGTTCTGGGATATAGCCGTGACGATGTAAGCCTTCTAGTAATCCTTGTTTGCTGGCTTGACGTTCGGTATATAACTCTTGAAGCAGGTCTCTATCTGGATATAACTTGAGTGATTCCCCAAGTGTCAAATCGTCGCTTTGCCAGAATCCACGTAAAGTAGGTAAATCATGAGTGGTTATGGTCGCCATTGCTTGTATCGGGTAATTCTCAGGTGCGCGGTATTCCCCATTGCTATGACGCTCAAAGTAGAAAACTTTATAAGAATAAACGCCGCTATCGCGTAGTTTGCTCACAATTTCTTCCGGCACAATCCCCAAATCTTCACCAATGACCAAACAACGGTGGCGTTGACTTTCTAATGCCAGAATTGCCATCAGATCATCAACTGGATAGTGTACATATGCCCCTTTGTCGGCGGTTTCGCCATAGGGAATCCACCAGAGTCTGAGCATTGACATAACATGGTCAATGCGTAGCGCGCCGCAGTGGGTCATATTTGTGCGCAACAAATTAATGAAAGGTTGGTAAGCCTGGGTTTGCAAAACATGAGGATTCATCGGGGGTAGACCCCAGTTTTGACCCAGTGGCCCCAGCGCATCCGGTGGCGCTCCCACTGATGCTTTGGGGCAGTAGACATTCCGGTTGCACCAGGTTTCCGATCCTCCTTCGGCTACGCCTACGGCCAAATCGCGATAAAGTCCAATTGGCATTTCACTTGCTTGGCTCTGTGCAAAGCAGTCTGCAAGTTGAGTATCAGCCAGCCACTGTAGCCAGATAAAGAACTCCACTTCCTGCGGGTGAGACTGGCAAAATGCTTGTACGGCTTCGCCGTGCGGATCGCGGTATTTTTCCGGCCACATCGGCCAGCCCCAACAGGCACTATCTTCAGCGTATAGCTGGTAGTGCAGGGCATCATAGACTCCCTGATAATAAAGACATTCTCCGCCTTGAATAATAAATTGGCGAAAAGACACCTGTTGAGAATCAATTTCTGGACGGGTATTGAATTGTTGATATGCTAGATGCAGCGCTGCTATTTTCAATGCTGTAACTGTGGTGTAATCCACCCATTCCGCATTGCGGGCATGTTGTAATATGTGCTGAGTTGTCGGTGCTTGCCACCACCTCTGCGCTTCTTCACTACATTTGAAATCCTCAACCTGATTAACATCAATATAAATGATATTGAGCCAATTGCGTGAAGAGGGACTGTAAGGACTGGCGCTTTCTGGCATGGCCGGATGCAAAGCATGCAATGGATTCAACCCGATGAAGGCACCTCCCCGTGTCGCCACTTCTTTTAGCATGTATTTCAGGTCGCCAAAATCCCCGATTCCCCAATTGGTTTCTGAACGCAAAGTATAGAGTTGCACGCAGGCACCCCAGAGTTTTTCCCCCTTTAGCAGGACATCTGGCTCATAACAGCGTTTGGGCGCCACGATAATCTGCATCGGCCAGCATTGGCTTCCTTGTGTCAGAGTGAGGCGATGGTACCCCAGCGCAAGCGTATTAGGGAGTATCAGTTTATGGCTGCAATGTCCCTGAAATTCTTCTCCTTGTTCCGTTTGTATCTGCCATTGGTAGTCCCCTTCGTTTTTTAACGTGATAGCGAAGTTCTGTCCTTGAGTGAAGACTTTCACTGTTGGCACGGGGGAAACCGGCGCACTGGCCGGTTTGTTGATGTTCATGGCATCTAATAGGTGGTATCTGGTTTCTGCTGGAATTGCTTGCAGTTTTCCATAAGCATTAATATAGCTGGCGACAATGCCAGCCTCGGTCGCTAAATGATCGAGGCTTTTCTCCTCCATGATTCTTCCTTATCTCTTTGCTTGCCAGATACGTTGCTGATAATCACGGATTGTCCGGTCAGAGCTGAACATGCCCATCCGGGCTGTATTCAAAATAGCGCTACGTGTCCAGCTTTTAGTGTCGCGGTACAAGGTATCGATCCGTTTATGCGCATCGCAGTATGTAGCAAAATCAGCCAGTACCAGATAAGGGTCGCCTCCATCAATGAGACTGTGCAATAGCATGTCAAATGCGTGTTTATCGCTGTAGCTGAATTCTCCACTAGCCAGCGACTTGAGTATGTTGTCCAGATGCTGATTTTCCTGAAGTAACTTCAGTGGATCGTAACCAGCAGCTTTCAAGGCTTTCACTTCTTCTACGGTGTGCCCGAAGATGAAAATATTGTCGTCTCCTACCTGTTCGGCAATTTCAACATTTGCGCCGTCTAATGTGCCGATAGTCAGTGCCCCATTTAGTGCCAGTTTCATGTTGCCAGTACCGGAAGCTTCTTTACCGGCGGTGGAGATTTGTTCTGAAACGTCAGCGGCTGGGATCATGAGCTCTGCAACGGAAACTTTATAATCGGGGATGAAGGCGATCTTGAGGCGATCCCGGACAATAGGATCGTTATTAATCTTTTCTGCGACCTGATTGATCGCGGAGATAATGCTTTTTGCCAGATAGTAGCCTGGCGCTGCCTTCGCACCGAATAGGAACACACGGGGCACGATATCCAGCGCCGGATTTTCCTGAATTTGTTTATAGAGCGATAGGATATGCAACAGGTTCAGATGCTGGCGTTTATATTCATGTAAGCGTTTAATTTGCACATCAAAAATGGCGTTTGGATCTAGCTTGAGTCCCATTACTTTATTGACGTAATTGGATAACAGGATTTTGTTGTTTTGTTTGATAGCTCGGTACTCTTCGCGGAAAGCAGAGTCATCTGCATAGGGTTCAAGAGCCTTAAGGGCATCAAGATCGTTAACCCATTCACGATTAAGTGTACGGTCAAGCAGTCCTGACAGTGCCGGGTTACACTGTTTGAGCCAGCGACGTGGGGTAACGCCATTGGTCACGTTGAGAAACTTATTCGGCCATAGTTGATGGTATTCAGGAAACAGATCCTTAACGATGAGTTGTGAGTGCAGCGCTGCTACTCCGTTTACGGCAAAGCCCGCGACAACGCAAAGATTCGCCATCCGTATCTGACGGTCATAATGTACAGCTAATTTTTCCCATACGGCTTGATCGCCGGGCCAGGCTGTATCCACCAGTTTTTTAAACCGGTAGTTAATTTCTTTAATGATGCTGTAATGGCGTGGCAGCAGGTGGCTGACTAGAGCCTCGTCCCAGCGTTCCAAACCTTCTGGCATCAGGGTGTGGTTGGTATAGGCGAAAGTATGGCTGGTTATCTCCCATGCGGTTTCCCAGCTCATCTGGTGTTTATCCAGCAGAATACGCATCATTTCGGGAATAGCGATAGTTGGATGGGTGTCATTAAGCTGAATAACTTCATACTTAGGCAGATCTTCTGTTTTGCGGCCTGCCAGGTGATGGCGGCGCAGAATATCTGCTACGGAGCAAGCACACTGGAAATATTGTTGCATTAGACGTAAGCGTTTTCCGTCCTGATGATTATCGTTCGGATAGAGAACTTTCGTCAGTTTAGCGGCTTCAACACCTTGCTGTTCTGCTTTCAGGAACTGCCCGTCATTGAATTGAGAGAGATCAAATGGATCAGCATGTGTTGCTTGCCACAGGCGCAATGGTTGGGTAACGCCGTTGTGGTAACCAATGATCGGTAGATCCCAGGCTTCTCCAATCAAGGTGAATTCAGGAATCCAGGTTTCGCCTCCATCAGCGGTTTTAACGACTTTGCCACCAATATTAACTTCAACATCCAACTGGGTATTGTGGCGGAACCAAGGATAGGATTCTCTCTCCCAGTTGTCTGGTTTTTCAATCTGTTGTCCTTGCTCAAAAGACTGGCGGAACAGGCCGTATTGATAATTCAGGCCATAACCAACTGCGGGCTGATCAACGGTGGCCATAGAATCGAGAAAACAGGCGGCAAGCCGTCCTAGTCCACCATTGCCTAATGCAGGGTCTGTTTCCTGCTCCAGAAGATCGCTCAGGACGATATTTTCTTCTGCCAGGTAATTCTGAACGTCTTCATACCAACCAAGGTTAAGCAGATTGTTTGCAGTTAAACGACCAATCAGAAACTCCATGGAGATGTAGTTCACATGGCGTTGTTGGTCGGAATGATTGATGACAGGGCATGCAGGCAGCAGCTCTGACAGGGCCATACTCACGGCTTGCCACCACTGATGCTGAGTCATTTCCTGTGCTGAACCGAGGCCAAAGCGCTGCCATTGACGTGTCAGAGCAGCCTGAAACTGGGCTTTATCTAATCTGGACTGTTGCATGGAGTCTTCATCCTGTAGCTGAAAAGGAAAATTTAGACACTATGCTGAATGCTCTCAGGATCTAAAGCATCATCCTGGAGAGGTATTAGTCAGGGAGGAGTAAAAGGGCGTAGTCAGTAATCATATTTTGCTTCATTTTGGCACCTATTAAATCCACTTTCTGTCCGGGAATCGATAAGGAAATTTGCTAATTGCTTCCATAACTTATAAGTGGAAGATGGAATTTGCTGTTCAAGAATGTGATAGGGTGCGCAACTTAATACATGGGGGGCGCAAACCTGTTTGCAAAGGCTGTGTATTTCACTAAATTTGGTTGGGCTGATTAATGGCATTATTGCGAGCCGTGAAATAAATTACCTAAATCATGACACACGGTTTCAGCACAGGTTTTACTTATTGCTTCTTATTGGGCACGGAAATCAATGCTTATCCCATCAAAACTGAGTCGTCCTGTTCGCCTGAATAATACGGTTGTGCGTAAGCGCTTGTTAATCAGGTTGAATGAGTCGCCTAATTATCGTCTTGTTTTGATAACCAGTCCGGCAGGTTATGGCAAAACCACCTTAGTCTCTCAATGGGCGGCTGAACAAGATAATCTGGGATGGTATTCGTTGGATGAAAGCGATAACCAACCGGAACGTTTTGCTAGTTATCTTATCGCAGCTTTACAACAAGCTACGCAGGGGCATTGTGTTAAAAGTGAAGTGTTGGCCCAAAAACACCAATATGCCAATTTACCGGCTCTCTTTGCTCAACTTTTTATTGAACTCAATGAGTGGCGGCGCCCGATTTTTTTAGTGATTGATGATTATCATCTAATTATGAATAACGTTATTCATGAGGCCATGCGGTTTTTCCTACGCCACCAGCCTGAAAATCTTACCTTAACCATCTTATCGCGTAATTTGCCTTCTCTTGGGGTTGCCAACCTGCGCGTGCGTGAGCAATTGCTGGAGATCGACAGTCAGCAACTGGCTTTTGATTATCAGGAAACCCAACAATTTTTTGACAAACGTTTGACCACATCGCTTGACGCCGACGACTGTAAGCGTCTATGCAACGAAGTGGCTGGTTGGGCGACAGCGCTTCAGCTTATTGCCCTTTCAGCGCGGCAGTCATGTGATGCGGCTGAGCTGTCAGCTAAACGCTTGTCGGGTATTAATGCCAGCCATCTTTCCGACTATTTGGTGGATGAAGTACTGAATCAGGTAGATGAGTCAACGCGTGAATTTTTGTTGCGTAGCGCTATCTTGCGTTCCATGAATGATGGTTTGATTGTTCGTCTTACCGGTGAGGAGAATGGTCAGCAACGTCTTGAAGAAACTGAGCGTCAGGGGTTATTTATCCAACGGATGGATGATTCTGGCGAATGGTTTCGCTTTCATCCACTATTTGCTTCATTTTTACGTCAACGCTGTCAGTGGGAAATGGCGTTGCAATTGTCAGAGTTGCACCGTGCTGCCGCAGAGGGTTGGTTGGCACAGGGATATCCGGGTGAGGCTATTCATCATGCCTTGTCTGCGGGTGATACTGCTATGTTACGAGATATTTTGTTGCAACATGCCTGGGCGTTGTTTAACCACAGTGAACTATCTCTGCTGGAAGAGTGCATGAATGCGTTGCCTTATGAGCAACTGTTGGAGAGTCCGCGTCTGGTGCTACTTCAGGCTTGGTTGGCCCAGAGCCAGCACCGTTACTCAGAGGTCAATACACTGTTGAACCAAGCGGAACAAGCACTGCAACAGAAACAAATTGCTATTGAGCCGGATCTATTGGCTGAATTCGACGCATTGCGGGCCCAGGTGGCTATGAACAGCGGCAAGCCAGAGATGGCTGATAAATTAGCGAAACAAGCTTTGGCGGCACTGCTTCCCCAGAATCAATATAGCCGTATTGTTGCGACTTCCGTGGAAGGTGAAGTATTACATTGTAAAGGTGAGTTGGCTGATGCATTGATGCGGATGCAACAAACCGAGCAGCTTGCACGTCGTTTCCAGGTCCATCACTACGCGTTGTGGGCGCTGTTGCAGCAAAGTGAGATTTTATTAGCTCAGGGATATTTGCAGACGGCTTATGAAACGCAGAACAAGGCATTTGAATTGATTCGTGAACAGCATCTGGAGCAGCTTCCGATGCATGAGTTTCTGTTACGTATCCGCTCACAGCTTTTGTGGTGCTGGTCTCGTCTTGATGAAGCCGAAGAGGCAGCGCGTCGTGGCTTGGAAGTGTTAGCTAATTTCCAACCTCAGCAGCAGTTGCAGTGCCTAACGCAACTCGCTAAATGTTCTTTGACTAGGGGAGATATTGATAATGCCCGCCGTTATCTGGCTCGTTGTGAAAACCTATTGAATAATGGGCAATATCATAGGGATTGGCGAACAAATACTGACAAACTACGCGTTATCATTTGGCAGAGTATGGAAGACAAAAGTGCCGCCATTCGGTGGTTGGCACAGACTGAGCGACCAGAAAGCGTGAGTAATCATTTTAATCAGGGCCAGTGGCGTAATATCGCTCGTGCTCAGATCCTACTTGGTTTGTATGATGAAGCAGAACCCATTTTGGATACACTGAATCGACATGCGAGAAAATTGCAATTAATAAGCGATCTGAACCGTAATCTACTGTTGTGCAATTTGCTTTACTGGCATACCGGGCGCAAAAGTGAAGCACAGAGTGTCCTTATAGAGGCGTTGGCTTTGGCTAATCGTACAGGATTTGTCAGCCATTTTGTGATTGAAGGTGAATTGATGGCCCAGCAGTTACGCCAGCTTATTCAACTTAGTACGCTGTCTGAACTGGAGTTGCACCGGGCACAGCGTATTCTGCGGGATATCAATCGTCAACATCGCCACAAATTTGCTCATTTTGACGAAGGTTTTGTCACACAATTGCTGACACATCCTGATGTTCCAGAGCTTATTCGTAATAGTCCACTTACGCAGCGTGAGTGGCAGGTTTTAGGGCTAATTTACTCAGGTTACAGTAATGATCAAATTGCGGCAGAGTTGGATGTAGCAACGACAACTATCAAGACTCATATACGAAATCTGTATCAGAAGCTGGGCATTGCGAATCGCCAGGATGCGATTCAGCAGGCGCAGCAACTGATGCAGATGATGGGGCTAGGTGTGTGACACGGCGGTACAGGATTTGTGAAGAATCAGGCCAATAAGAACAGCTGACTTGATGTGCTTTCTTCTTCATTTTCCCGTTTATTCTGGTGTGCAAAGTCACTTTACGGCGTCGTGATACATTTCTGTGTGATGGCTGTTAAGACCTTAGAGAGACGATTTGTCCCTTAAGGCTGCGACTGAGTGAACGTGCGGATAGCGCTAACATGGCACCGAGTAGCATCACCAGCATCAGAGACTGTTTGGGGGGAAATGGTAATATCATCGCTATCAACGAGATGATGGAGCCAATAGCCATTTGGATGAATCCTGCCAATGCAGAAGCTATTCCTGCCTCGTTAGAATAAGGTTCCAGTGCATAACTGGTTGCGGGTCCCATAACAAACGCAAGACCTGCGCAAGCGAAAGCAACTGGCAACATATAACTTAACCAGTGTTGGCTGGCTACGTTTGGTAGCAGATATATTCCTGAAAACAGAGACAGGCTGCCCAGTGCTATCAGAATTGAACCTAACAGTAAGCAGAAAGGGCGGCCAGCTCGATGAATGATTTTATTGGCGATCAGGAAAGCGATCATAGTCCAGAGTCCGTTGCCACCAAAAATCAATGAAAATATTAGTGGTGAAATATGGCCTTCGGTCATGAGTACCGTTGGTGCAAATGAAACGTAAGTAATCACTATTCCCATGATAACGGCGTTAACCAGTGCAAAATGCATAAATCGAGCATTGCTGAGAATTTGATAATATTGTTTCAGTGGAAGCCCATGAATTTGCTTGGTGTTTGCAGGGCGCGTTTCCGGCAGCCAGGTGGCAATAATGAACAATACAATAACGGAGTAGCAGACCAGAGACCAAAATGGTGCCCGCCAATTAAAAATTTCGGCTAATAAGCCACCGAGCAATGGGGCCAAAGCAGGAACAATATTCAATGTACTGTTGAGAAAACCGTAGGCTTTAGCTGCCTCATCACCGTTCAGGCGGTCGCGTACACCGCTGATGCAGACGACACTGGTACAGCAGACAGCGCATCCTTGAATAATCCGCGCAGCGGTAAAAATTTCGGAATTGGTTGAAAGCGCTGCGATTGCAGAACCAAGGATGTATAAAGTGATACCCATTAAAGCAACAGGCCGACGGCCAAATTTATCCACCAGTGGCCCGGCGATTAATTGTCCTAGCCCCATAATCAACAGAAATAAAGAAATCGTCGACTGAATAACTTCATTATTAACCTGAAAATCTTTAGCGATGGCAGGAATTGTAGGTAGAAATAGATCGATACCTAGTGGTCCAAAAAGTACCAGACTAAGTAGTAGAAGAATGTAATTTCGCATGTGTATTCTTTTGATATTTCAAATAAGTGGTGGTGGTTTTATTAGCAAATGGGCTCAGTGGAATTCATTCGTTAGCACGATCAAAGATCTTGGATACACCATACTATTGGCAAGTCATTTCAAGCAGGCGATAGACATGTTCAAGGATCACGCACGGACTAAACCCTTTACTTTTTTTAAAGACTGAACTTTATACGAGCAATTCACTGGTGTAAACCAACTAGCTTGTGTGGGTATTTTATATCGATCGAGAGTCTGGCTATCTTTAGAGAAAAAGCACACTGTTTCTGACAAATTCAGAAGTGAACAGGAATTTTTTAGTACATTTTATCACCTATCAGAGAATAGCTTTAGGTTATAAAATGCCCTTATCACTTGTAGCTGCGTCGTAAGATGGAAAATCTTTGGCACAGTTTTGCCGGATTTTGAACAGAATTTCTTGCCACTAACCATATGAACCAGCAGTTCTGCTGCAATTGACTATTCATTCAAAACAATAATGTATTTTATACAAAATACTTTAATTTTTTAAATGTTTTTTAGGTGTTTGTAGGTTTTTTGTTGATATAAATTAATTTTAAGTCAATATTCTCTTACCTGTTATGGATTATTGTGCTTTCTTATAGTTAGAAATGGTTAATTAAGGTAATAAAATCATGGAAAATGGAAAACGGTTTGAAGATATGCTTTCTCGCTTTGTTGGAAACGGTCCGTATCTGGAAATAGATGGTGAAAAGTATATTGATGCAGCTTCGGGAACGTTTAACCTTCCACTTGGGTACACTAATCGCAGAATAGCAGAAAAATTAAAACAGCAGATCGATAGATGTACACATTTGAGTTCAGCTTATACTCATGAAATGTCCCAATATATTTTGGGAAAATTAGTTAAACATACCCCTGAAGGCATTAATAAGATATGGTTGCGTGATGTTTCCGGTTCTGGGGCGGTTGAGTGTGCAATTCGTATTGCGCAAAAAGCAACAGGTCGGTCAGGGGTTATTTCTTTCTTTTTGGCTCATCATGGCCAGTCTTTAGCCACAGCGCAAATTTCGGGTAATGCTTTTAGAATTAAAGATTTCCATGTCAATATTGATGGTTCTTTAAAAGTTCCGACTCCTGCCAGTGTTATGTCTGAATTGGAGCCGGACACAGAGCCAAATCAGTATTTTGACCTGGAACAATTTATTCAATTGGGTTCAAATGACAATATTGCCTGCTTAATCATTGAGCCTATTCAAGGAAATGGTGGAAATATCGTTTTCCCTGTCGATTTTTACCGTAAGATCAGAGAGATCTGCCATAAACATAATATTATTATTATCGCAGATGAAGTGCAGACCGGGTTTGGACGCACAGGGACGTTTTTCGCTTCAACCGGTTACGCTAAAGAGCTACAGCCAGATATTATTGTTTTCGCTAAGGGTGCTGGTGGTATCGGTATTCCTACCGGTGGTGTGCTGATGCGCAGTTCATTGGATGTCTTGGAATCATTCGAACATTCCAGTACATCAGGCGCTAATCCCCTTTCATTAACGGCTCTCAACGAAATTATCGATATTATCGAAGATGAACATGTTTTGGAGAATGTGCAGCGTAACGAAGCTTATTTGCGTGATGGCTTATTAGCATTACAACATAAATATCCAGAAATTACTGGTGTTAGGGGCGTTGGTTATATGTTTGGCTTTGATACGCCATCACCGGAATTTGCGGCACAAGCGATTGCAATTGCGAATTCTCATAACTTGATTATCCGTGGCTCTCGTTATGGCAAAGGCCGTGCACTTAAAGTTCGTCCGCCGTTAATTTGTACTCAGGCACATTTAAACGAAATTCTGCATAAACTTGATCTAACTTTTGCTGATCTGACTTTAGGAATGCTGGACAACAAGGAGGTAGCATAATGAAAGCACTTAAATTTAATCGGGTGTGGGATGTTGAAATCCGGGATGTTGAATCGTTACGCTGTGTTGAGTCTGATGATGTTGTTGTTGATATTGCGGTGTGTGGCGTTTGTGGTACAGATGTTGGAATTATCACCGGCTCTTATCCTGTTGCCATTCCGGGAACGACTCTGGGTCATGAAACAACGGGGGTTGTCGCTCAAATAGGAAAGAGTGTGACTCGTTTTAATGTGGGTGACCGTGTTGTCATCAACCCAACTTATTCCTGTGGACACTGTCGGATGTGTCAGACAGGAAACCTAAATCATTGTGAGAAGAAATTGGGAACCGAAGCTGGAGTTTCCTATGACGGGGCATTTGCTGAGCAGTATCTGGCTAAAGAGAGTTCCCTGATAAAACTTGATGATCATGTCAGCATGGAAGAGGCATCTCTGACTGAGCCACTTAGCTGTACATTAACCGGAGTTGACAAGCTGGCTATCACTCACACGAATATTCGTGCTGCGGTCACCGGTGCAGGTCCAATGGGAATGCTTTATCTTTGGGCTTTACACGCCAGAGGTGTTAAGGCTTTCATGGTCGAGAAAAACGAAAGTCGTGTTCAGTTTGCCAGAGAAAATTTACCACCAGAATGTGAGTTGTACACTGATTTTGATGAAGCTTTAACACAACAATATGGTGACAAATCAGCGCTTATCGATCTGTGTGTGGATACGACCGGCCAGTTAACCGAATATGTTTTCGAACATTTGGCTCCCGGAGGGAAATTGCTGAATGTTGCACTTAAAGATAAACATGCCAGCCTTGATATCCTTAAAATCGCCGATAAGAGCCTTTCAGTCATTGGTTCGATTGACTCTCTGAATAACAGTTTTGAACGTGCTTATACCATGATCCGTGATGGCGTTATTCCGGCAGGTCGTCTGGTCAGTCAGATCTTTGATTTTAATGATTACTTGCAGGCTTTTCTCACTGTTGGTTGCGATATTGCGGGCAAAACCCAAAAACCGCTTTCTACCCCAAACTGTAAGGTACTGATCCGTATTTCTGATCTCAAATAATGGAATTTTTCACATGGATAAATTTAATGTGATTTTTGATATTGATGGGGTCATCGTTGATAGTGAACAACTGCACTTTGATGTTCTTTGTGCTTTGGCACCTGATTACACGCATCATGTACAACCGCAGCAACTTATTGGTCTGAGTTTAGAGGAAACGCTGGATTATATTGGGGTTCCAGTTCAGCAGCAGAAAGAGATCACTGCCCAAATTGTCTCTGTTTATAAGGATAAGCTGTCTAAAAGTTATCTTCGTCCAGGAATTTCTGGGCTGATATCGGCGTTACAACAGCATAATATCTCTTTTGGTTTTGTCTCTACTGCGCCGCGGGAAGTATGTCTGGCTAATCTTGGATTGTTAGAGCTGCGCGAAAGCCCGGTTTTGATCTCTGGCGACGATGTTGTGAGAACGAAGCCTCATCCTGATCCTTATCTTGCTATGTTGAAATTGAAATCTATGGATGTTCATCAGACATTAGTGATTGAAGATACCGATTTAGGGATTACAGCAGCAACACAGGCAGGCATTCCCTATATATATGCCTGGCCTCATGCGTTATCCGCTGCAGAGCAATATCAGCAAGCAACCCGTATTATTGGGGCGCTGACAGATATTCCACAATTTTTTAAGATTAATTTTGCGTAATTTAATGCCCTCCGTGAGTTATATCGGAGGGCGTTTTTATTTACATAGAAGGAACATGAGTTGTCTGATCAGAATATTGTCTCTTTGGTAAAACAGCCCATCATGGCGACCCGTGCCGCTTTTTTTATTGCGGGTTTTAGCCTTGCAAGTTGGGCACCCCTTATTCCTTTAGCTAAAGAACGCCTGCAACTTGATAATGGTGCGATGGGGTTATTGATGCTGGCATTCGGTGTTGGTTCTTTCATTATGATGCCGATGGCTGGAATGCTAGCAGCACGTTTCGGATGCCGACAAATTTTTACTTTATGTACCTTGTTGGTGCTATTGATGTTGCCAGGGCTAAGCGTATTACCGACACCGCTGACGCTGGCTTGCGCTCTATTTATCTTTGGTGCTGGCATTGGTGCAATGGATGTTGTGGTAAATATCCATGCTGTCATGGTTGAGAAAATGGCTCTGCGGCCAATCATGTCTGGTTTTCATGCGTTGTTCAGTCTGGGGGGAATAGCCGGTGCTGGCTCGGTTAGTGCATTATTGTCTCTGGGAGTATCACCTTTTCAAGTGATGATCATGGCGGTGTTGCTTATTATTCTGTTGCTGCTGCCTGCATGGAGTGGATTATTAAACGAAGCAGAATCGGGAAATACACCATTCTTTGCTGTACCTCGTGGAGTCGTTATTTTGTTGGGCTTTCTCTGTTTTGTTGCTTATATTATGGAAGGCTCAATGCTGGATTGGAGCGGTATATTATTAACCAGCGTGCATAATATTAGCAGCCATCAGGCTGGGGTAGGTTATACCCTTTTTGCTATTGCTATGACATCCGGTCGCTTTTTGGGTGATAGGATTATTGCCCTTTATGGACACAGACGAATTTTTATCTGTAGTGCTTTATTAGCGACTTTTGGATTTATCCTTATTTACTCAGCATCAACTGCAATAATACTGGGACTCTCTTTCTTAATGGTTGGAGCAGGATTATCTAATATTGCTCCAATGCTTTTTACCGCTTCTGGCCAACAGAAAATTATGCCTGACTCGTTGGCAGTTGCTGCAGTTTCTACTATGGGATATTCAGGGATCTTGCTGGGACCTGCAATTATTGGTGGATTAGCGCATATTGTGACATTACATGGTGCTTTTGCTTGTGTTGCTTTACTCTCTGTTTCCTTACTTGCAGGATATAAATTTATTCATTCAAGCGGAAGATAACAGAAGGAGTTTCTATGAGTTTGTCACAATATCATTGGCTTAATGAACCAGCTGATTGGCAATGTGGAAGCGACTGGCTTGATGTCACCACAGATCATAAAACCGACTTTTGGCAACAAACATGGTATGGTTTTGAACGTCATAATGGTCATGTTTTTGGTCGTTATATTGAGGATGATTTCACCTTTCAACTCTGTATTGAAGGATGTTTTGAACATTTATATGATCAAGCGGGGGTTATGTTATTAGTCGATGAAAAACATTGGCTGAAGGGGGGGGTTGAATATTCTGATGGTCAGGCCACGATTGGCAGTGTATTAACACGTAATCATTCTGATTGGTCTATGGGAATATTTCCCGGTAACTGCAATAAGTTCTGGTTACGCCTGACCTGTGAAGAAGGGTATTTAAGACTTCAATATTCTATTGATGGTTTACTATGGCCACTATTAAGACTATCTCCTTTTTTTAAGGGTAAACAACGCGTCTTTATTGGCGCAATGTGTTGTTCTCCAGAACGGCACGGATTACAAGTGCGGTTTTCTGATTTCAGGCTTACACCGCCAATAAAAAAACCATTGCATGATTTAAGTTAGTTAGGGCTATTTTCGAAGAATTACGTCTATACCTGTTATCTTTCAAGTTGCCTCTTTGTTGGCTGCACTCACTCACCCCGGTCACATAGTTATCTATGCTCCCGGGGATTCGCTCCTTTGCCGTCGCGATGCATCTTGAAATCTATTGGGTATATTGAGGTAGGCTTTAAAACACCCGGAGCAATGTGCTGCGGGTGTGATATATCAAAGTCAAATGCTTAAGCCTTTTCTAAAATAAAACCGGTAAAGTCAGCGGTTGCTTCTTCTGGAAGTCCTACAAATTGGTCTTTCAGCATGTAAACACGTAAAAGCCCTTCTTCATCTGTATTTAATTCAACTGAACCGGTCGTAAAATTGAAGTTATTTACGACAAAAGATTCGGGGCCAAATGTGCGATTCTGTAGACCAAAATAAGCTGATAAAGCCCTTTGTGGTATTTGTTTTGTCGATAAGCGTGCTGTACCTGTCAGTCTATATCTAACGTTCGGCTCCAACCCTGTTATAATTTGATCAATGACACCAGAGCTGGAATAGCTTTGGATGCTAAGGAAATTAATGCTATTCTCAGATAAAATTTCTACAGTTTCAGGGGTTGGAATTCTCCAGCCACGATATCCTTCGTTAAATGAACTATTGACCAGTTCTTTATTAGCGTTTTTTGTATCAGAATAATCTGCGCTATGTAGCATTTTCTTTATATTCATATATTAGTCCTTTTAAATGAATAACAATCAAATTTAATTTTGCTTAATAATTTTTTCCTGCAAACACTTTATCAATAATGAAAAAATATTCAATCATGTTTTTTGATTGAATATTAATTTTGTGATAATTAATGTAAAAATAAATGAGATGGCTAAATTATTTCGATGGGAATTTATTTTAAAATAATTGAACTATATTTCAATCAAAATATTAATTTATGATTTTATTTTCTTAACCAATATTAAAACACCCGGAGCTTCCTGTTCCGGGTGTGTTTTAATGTCAAACTACTTTGAAGTTAAATATTTAAGCTTTTTCTAAAACAAAACCGGTAAAGTCAGCGGTTTCTCCATCTGGGCGATGGCCAACTTGGTCTTTCAATAAATAAACGCGTAAAAGTCCTTCTTGGTCTGTGCTTAATTCTATTGAGCCAGTTGTAAAATTGGTGCTGTTTACAGCAAAAGAGTTAGGGCCATCGGTGCGACTCTGTAAACCAAAATAAGCGGATGAGGCCCATTCTGCTGACACGCGCGCTGTACCTATTAGCTTATATTTAGTGTTAGGTTCCAATCCTTCTATAATTTGATCAATGACGCCAGAACCAGTAACACTTTGAATTCTGATAAAGTGAATGCCATTTTCAGATAAAATTTCTACTGATTCAGGGGCGGGGATTCTCCAACCGTTATATCCCTCTTCGAATGAGCCATTAACCAGTTCTTTATAAGAGTGTTTCTTATTATCAGAATAGTCTTCGTTATTCAGGATTTCTTGTACGTTCATATATTAGTCCTTTTTAAATAAATAGAAATGAATTTAATTTCTTGAATCGCTTTGTTTTTCGGGGGGCACTTTATCAATAATGGGATAATACTCAATTGTATTTTTTGTTGGTGGTGAGTTGTAATTTGTATGAATTAATAAAAGAATAAATGAGTTATAAGCGCTTATCATGATAGGTGTTTCTGTAGGCTAATAATTTGTTGCTCGTGGCAAAGTTCATTGTTGCAGAAATGTTATGTTGAAATATTAGTCACATTGAGAGAAAAAGTAGAGTGAATAATGAGGTAATATCTATGGCTGTAGTATTGAAACTACATTATTAAAATGCCCGGAGTAGTGAGCTTCAGGCATTAAGATGTCAAACGATATCAAAGCTAGCTATATTAAGCTTTCTCAAAAATGAAACCAGTAAAATCAGCGGTTACTGCTGATATGTCCTCAACTTGGGTTTTTATCAAGAAAACACGCAGAAGCCCCTCTGCATCTGCACTTAATTCTACAGTACCGGTTTTAAAATACTGAGTGTCTGTAACAAAAGTTACAGGACCGAGTGTATCATTGTGTAAACCAAAAATAGCTAGTGAACCATCATATATCTTCCATTTTGATAGGCGTGCTTTACCTGTCAGTTTATATTTAACGTTGGGTTCCAATCCTTCTATAATTTGAAAAACGGCCTCAAAACTAGGATCATTCTGGATTCTGAGAAAATTAATTCCATTCTCAGATAAGATTTTTATCTTTTCAGGGTTTGGGATTATCCAGCCTTTATATCCTTCATTAAATGAACCATTAACCAATTCTTTATTTGAATTTACCTGACCAGAATAGTCTATATTATCCAGGATTTCTTTTATATTCATATATTAGTTCTCTTTGAATGGTAATAAATTTGATTTTTATTAAGCATTTTATTGCTCGGTGTGCACTTTATCAATGACAGGGAAATATTCAATCGTGTTTTTTATTAATTAAGAATTATACTTTGTATAAATTAATAGAGAATAAATAATAAAAAATTTAGATATACTCAGACATATACATTAAATATAGTATTTTCTCTTTATTCGATATAGGTATAAATTGAATTCTTATATTCTTATATTCTTATATTCTTATATTTGTGAGGGATATATATGTGTGGCGGGAAAAACTATGTATAAAATGGTCTTATTACAATAGGCTATTAATGATTGAAATAAATTTTACAATATTGGTTATATTTATAGAGATGGAATATTTTATTTTATATTCAGGAGGGATATTTTAAATGTAAATTATTTTATGGTTAATCATGATCTGGGGAATTATTATATATACCCAATGGATTTCAAGATGCATCGCGACGGCAAGGGAGCGAATCCCCGGGAGCATAGAGAACTATGTGACTGGGGTGAGTGAGTGCAGCCAACAAAGAGGCAACTTGAAAGATGACGGGTATATGACTGTCTGGTATCAGTACCAGACAGTTGTTTATACTAAATCTATTCCCTGAAGTTATTGCCTGTAAAAGGCTTTTATCTAAAATTGAATTATTTGAGAAGAAAGAAAATTAGATTATCGACCTAAATAACCATCCCAATCTTTCCAAATAGGTTGTAACCCGGCTTTAATTAATGCGTCCGCGACCTGATAGACAGAACGGTTATCATGCGGAGTAAATTGCTCTAATTCTTCATGGCTATTATCTGCGTAACCACCGGGTTGAGTTTTCGAACCGGCACTGACATTGTTGATTGCCAACGGTATGACGTGATCGCGGAAGAATGGGGATTCACGAGTAGAAATAGAAAGTTCTACCTCTGGTGCAAATAGACGAAAAGCGCAAATCAGTTGTACCAGTTCTGCTTCACTTATCAGCGATGCAGGTTCAATACCTCCGGCACAAGGTCGCAAACGTGGGAATGAAATAGAGTAACGGCTCTGCCAGTATGTGCGTTGCAGAAAGAATAAATGTTCTGCCACCATATAGCAGTCTGTCCGCCAATGATTAGAAAGACCAATCAGTGCTCCCAAACCAATTTTATCGATTTTTGCACGGCCAAGGCGATCGGGTGTTTCTAATCGCCAGTGAAAATCCCGTTTTCTACCCCGTAGATGATGCAACAGGTAAGTTGGTTCATGATAAGTTTCCTGATAAACCATCACACCATCTAGCCCCAAAGTTTTTAATTCTGAGTACTCTTCCTGTGTCATGGGCTGGACTTCCATCATTATTGAGCTGAAATGTTCGCGGATAAGTGGCAGATAACGACGGAAATAATCCATACTTACCTTGTTTTGATGCTCTCCAGTGACTAATAGCAGATTGTCAAAACCCAGGGCTTTAATTGCCTGACATTCTGCAATAATTTCATCTTTATTTAGTGTCTTGCGTTTAATATGGTTACTCATTGAGAACCCGCAATAAGTGCAATCATTGGCACACAAATTGGAGAGGTAAAGTGGTACATAAAAACCAACGGTATTACCGAAACGTTGACGAGTCAGCTTTTGTGCACGTTGTGCCAGCGGTTCTATGTATGGTTTCGCTGCTGGTGAGAGGAGTGCCATTAAATCATCTAAATTTAATTTGCTGTTGCTCAATGCCTGTTCAACTTCCTGAGAAGTTTTACTATTAATGCGTAGGGTAATGTCATCCCAATCTAATTGTCGCCAGCGGTGACTGAAACTATTATTCATAAGATTATTGGTCATTAGAATACCCCCAGAAAATCAGTCAATGGGCTGGATGCAACAGCATGTTGTTTTGGGTTTGCCAGGCCAGCTTCATAGGATAGCTCACCCGCTTCAATTGCCACTCTGAAGGCTTGAGCCATTTTCACTGGATTACGTGCAACGGCAATAGCGGTGTTAACTAATACAGCATCCGCACCTAGTTCAATCGCTTCCAGTGCATGGCTTGGTGCGCCGATTCCTGCATCAACAATGACGGGTACTTGTGTTTGCTCAATAATGATTCGCAGGAAATCTCGGGTGAGTAGTCCCTGATTAGAGCCAATTGGCGCGCCTAAAGGCATGACCGCAGCACAACCCACTTCTTCCAGACGCTTACACAAAACCGGATCAGCACTGCAATATGGCAGAACGACGAACCCGTCTTTGACCAACATTTCAGCGCCTTTAAGTGTTTCGACCGGGTCTGGCAATAAGTATTTCACATCAGGATGGATCTCAAGTTTTATCCAGTTTGTTGCCAGCGCTTCACGGGCCAGACGGGCAGCGAATAGTGCTTCTTCGGCAGTTTTTGCTCCAGAAGTATTCGGCAGTAATTTAACACCGAGTTTTTGCAGTGGTGTCAGAATAGCGTCATTGCCTCGCTGTAGATCAATGCGTTTCATTGCCATAGTGACGAGTTGACTGCCAGAGGCTTTTATCGCTTGAATCATTAAATCTGAATTAGCAAATTTACCGGTACCGGTGAACAGACGGGAATTAAATGTAGTATCAGCGATTTTTAACATATCAACCTCCTGCAATCGCCTGAAATAAAAGGATACTGTCCCCATCATTAACCGGATACGTATTCCACTCAGAACGCGGAATAATGGTTTGGTTAATGGCTAGTGATGTTCCCGGTTGCATCTGCCCAAGTTGTTCCAGCAATTGTTGTACAACCAGAGGAGCGGTAATCTCTATTGTTTGGTCGTTTACCGTAATTTTCATGCTATATCCCCGCAAATTGGGCATTGCCGTGACTGGCTGAGTTGTAATGTGCTCCAGCTTTGTTGTTTACCATCAAACAACCGGAGTTTGCCGCTTAATGGAGAGGGAAGCCCGGTTAACATTTTGATGGCTTCCAGTGCCTGCAATGTGCCGATAACACCAACGACTGGACCTAATACACCCGCAGTCCGGCAATTTCGCTGGGGTTCTTCTTGCTCAGGGTAGAGACAGGTATAGCAGCCGTGAGGGTAAGGGGGTTCAAACACCATCAGTTGGCCACTGAATCCGACCGCACTACCGCTGATTAATGGTTTTCGCGCTGCCACACAAGCGGCATTGATAGCGTGACGGGTTGCCATGTTGTCGCAGCAGTCGAGAACTAAATCGACCTGTTTCACGATTTTTGTCAGGGATTCCACATCCTGACGTTGATTAAATACTGTTGTTTTTATCAGTGGATTTAGCGCATTGAGTTGATTGGCTGCAAGCTCTACTTTTGCGGAAGGGATATCTTCAGTACGGTAGAGTATTTGCCGTTGTAAATTGGAGATATGCAATTGATCATTATCAGCGAGATAAATTGTTCCCACACCCGCAGCAGCCAGATAGAGAGATGCAGGAGCGCCTAACCCCCCCAGACCAACAATCAGTACACTGCTGGATTTCAGTTTTTCCTGCCCTTCAGGGCCAATATCTTCCAACAGTAGTTGTCGGCTGTAACGCATAAATTCTTGATCATTCAGCATAAGAACCTCTTAATACCTTCGACTCAATGCCTTCAACCCGTTGAAGTAGTTGTGACGTTGCCTGACGCCAATCTTTTGCTTGAGTGATCGCACTGACCAGCGCCACACCGCCAACTCCCGTTGCAATGACATCCGGTACGCGTTCAAGAGAGATGCCCCCGATAGCGACAGTGGGATAATCTGGTGTGTTTTCTACCTGACGTTTCAGTGCCTTCAGTCCTTGTGGGGAAGATGGCATCACTTTAGTCGTGGTTGGGAAAATATGGCCGAGAGCGATATAAGACGGGCGCAGAGATTTTGCTCGTGCCAGCTCTTGTTCATCGTGGGTAGAAATTCCTAACCGCAATCCTGTTTTTTGGATGGCGTTCAGATCAGCGGTAACTAAATCTTCTTGTCCCAGATGAACACCGTAAGCGCCATGCTTTATTGCTAGTTGCCAGTAGTCGTTGATAAATAAACGAGCGTTATACTGACGACCGAGCAGAATGGCTTGCTGAATATCTTCTTCCACCTGAGCTTCTGGCAGATCTTTAATTCTCAACTGAATTGTGGTGACGCCTGCTTTTAACAAACGGGAAATCCACTCTAGCGAATTCACGACCGGATACAGACCCAATTTGTATTCAGTTGAGGCGAATGGCGAGTTAGGCAGATTGTTCATGGGATGCACCTCCTGCACTGTGATATAACTCGCTGCCGCGAGCGCGGAATTCTTCAGACATCTGTTCCATACCGGCAGCATAATCGCGAACTTCCTGAGAAATCTTCATCGAGCAGAATTTTGGCCCGCACATGGAACAAAAATGCGCAATCTTGCCGGAGGCTTGTGGCAGGGTTTCATCGTGATAGGCCCGTGCGGTATCGGGATCGAGCGCCAGGTTAAACTGGTCTTCCCAACGAAACTCAAAACGCGCTTTGGACATAGCATTGTCGCGGATTTGTGCCCCCGGATGACCTTTGGCGAGATCGGCGGCATGGGCGGCAATCTTGTAGGTAATCAGCCCTTGTTTAACATCTTCTTTATTTGGCAAGCCGAGGTGTTCTTTTGGTGTGACATAACAGAGCATAGCGCAGCCAAACCAGCCGATCATGGCGGCACCGATACCAGATGTGAAATGGTCATAACCCGGTGCAATATCTGTCGTCAGTGGACCAAGGGTATAGAAAGGGGCCTCGTGACAATGTTCCAATTCTTCCGTCATATTGCGGCGGATCATTTGCATAGGGATATGTCCGGGGCCTTCGATCATTACCTGAACATCATATTCCCAGGCAATTTTGGTTAGTTCACCTAATGTATGTAACTCTGCAAACTGGGCTTCATCATTGGCATCTTGAATAGAACCTGGGCGCAGGCCATCTCCCAATGATAGAGAAACATCATAGGTGGCACAGATTTCACATATTTCACGGAAATGTTGGTAGAGGAAGTTTTCTTGATGATGAGATAGACACCATTTCGCCATAATGGAGCCACCACGGGAAACGATCCCAGTGAGACGTTTGGCTGTCATCGGTACATAGCGCAGTAATACACCGGCATGAATGGTGAAGTAATCTACCCCTTGTTCTGCTTGTTCCAACAAGGTATCACGGAATATTTCCCAGGTGAGATTTTCCGCTACGCCATTGACTTTCTCCAGTGCCTGATAAATAGGGACTGTACCGATAGGAACCGGGCTGTTACGTAAGATCCATTCGCGAGTTTCGTGGATATAACGGCCAGTAGAGAGATCCATTACTGTATCTGCTCCCCAACGAGTGGACCAGATTAGTTTTTCCACTTCTTCTTCAATGGATGACGTTACAGAAGAGTTACCGATATTGGCATTAACCTTCACCAGAAAATTGCGACCAATAATCATCGGCTCTGATTCAGGATGATTGATATTGGCGGGAATGATTGCCCGGCCAGCGGCGACCTCTTGGCGGACAAATTCTGGCGTAATGTTTTCCGGCAATTGAGCACCAAAACTTTGACCAGCATGTTGTTGGTGTAATACATCACCGCGGATACGTTCGCGGCCCATATTTTCCCGTAGTGCGATAAATTCCATTTCCGGTGTGATGATGCCTTTACGGGCATAATGTAGCTGAGTAACGCATTTGCCTTTACGGGCTTTTAATGGGTGAGGGCGATGATGGAAACGTAAATGGTCGAGACCGACATCTGCCAGACGTTGTTGGGTAAAATCGGAACTGAGGGTAGTCACCGGTTCAGCATCCTGGCGTTCGTTGATCCATTGTTGACGCAGTTTAGTTAATCCAACATGTACATCCAATTTGGCATCAGGATCGCCATAAGCGCCGGAAGTATCATAAACCGGGATAGCTTCGTTTTCCTCATACTGAGGTTCTTCTTTGGTTCCACCGATTAACGTGGGAGATAACAGAATTTCACGCATTGGAACTTGGATATTGTCACGGGAACCTTGAAGATAAATTCGTCGTGACTTTGGGAATGTCACCCCTTGAATAGAATTAATAAATTCTTGAGCGGCATCGCGTTGTGCTTTACGTGGGCGTGCCGGATTGGGTTTTGGCGAGATATCGGTTGTAGGGATAACAGTATTATGAGACATAGCAAATTCCTAACAGTGTTATTGGGAAAGTTGCTTGTCTGGAGCTCGCAGGGAGTAATAATTGGTGGCTGGATGGACTCTTGGTAAGAAAACCGAGTGAGCCGACAGCGATTGATTACTCTTGTTCCCTTCGCGGGTCTTAACCCGATCAGGTTCCGCGGATCCCGAATTAACGGTCTCAGCCTGTGTATGCTGCGATAAAACAGCTTACGCTAGGCACTCCGACAAGAAAGTAAACAGTAGTATAGAAGGGATTGTGAAAACTACAACCCTTACTGATTGAAAGTATTTACAATGACCAGGTTAATTGTTGCCAGCCATGTTGTTGTGCTTGGGTTTTTAAACGGATATTGATAGTAATCACAAAATTATTTTGTGATCAGTCTTTCATGGCTTTGATTATTTTGTGATCAGTTTCTCATGTTTATTAATTTTTTAGTGAACAAATGGAAAAATTTTTTTAATCGGGCATGCTATCGAAGATAGTATCAGCGAGAAATGAATAGGATTATTCCCAGTGAAGTTAAATGATGATTTTTGGAAAATACGATCTTCGGAAGCATTATATATTTTGAGTTCACGAATAATTGTAGCTCTGGTCACTTTAAGTCTTATTAAGAGTAACCATCTAATATTGTCTTCGTATTTTCTTTTTGTTTATTTTCTTTCAAGAACTATTTCAGGGCTTGTTCTGTCACACCTTTTTGACCATCTTGATAAGAAAAAAATTCTCGTTGCACTCAATCTTATATTTCTTTTTTTAACAATATATTACCTTTATAACATTAGTTACGATGGGTCAATATATTTTTTCTTCATCATTAGTATTATACTTGGCTTAATCGATGCTCTTTATTCTCCTGTTGTGAATGCTTATATCCCATTTATTGTCAGTAAACATGAACTTGATGAGGCATATCGTAAGACATTTTTGTTGCAGGCGTCTCTGAATGTGTTTGGTATCGGTTTAGGAATGGCAGGATATGAAGTTATAGGGATAATTAATATGACATGGACGTTATGTGGGTTAATTGTCCTATCCGTATACATTTTATATGGAATAAACAATCGGGGGATAGGGATCTTACAGAAGAAGGAATATAATCCTTCTTCTGCACTTAACAGCCTAAGACTTTTCTTTCGTTATCGTTTTGAGCCGTATTGGGCCCTTTCATCACTGTTAGTGAATATGATTCTGGTTCCGTTTTCTTCTCTTGTTATTCCATATTTTGTAGAGTCAGTAAAACATTCAAGTGCTATTGTGATCGGAATAATAGAAGCGAGTGCTGCTATTGGTGCAATCTGTGCTTCAGTATTTTTCCAATCCTATTTTGAAAAAATATACGGTAAAGTACGTACCGTTATTTTCTCATTTTTCATGATAGGATTATGTTTGGTCGGTTTATCTTTCTTCATCAGCCATATTGTATGGTGTCTTTTGGCTTTTTTAATTGGAGTATCTGTTGTACTGAATAATATCAGTATAGAATCCAGTCGTTCCATTGCTATACCTGAAAGACATAGAGTAAAAATACAGACCATTCATACTGCTTTTATTGGGTTAGGAAATCCTTTTGGTTTCATCCTTTTCTCTATGATAATAGAAAAATGGAATTATTCTATTGTACTTCTTATTGGTGGTTTTCTAATATGTGTTGTTGCTCTATTACTGAAATATATTCCTATGTTTGATGATTTACTTAGTAAAAATAAAGAAGAAATAGATTCTATTTATGATAAAAATTATGGTGATTTATGAGCATATTGACAAAAGTTAAAAAGTTTTACCAAATTGATAAAGACAAGATATACGATCGTCATCATTCGTCACACTTGGTTAATACTGCTAAATTGTTAAATAAATATGGTTGTGAAGAATCAGTATGTAATGCAGGAATGTTACATTCTATATATGATGAAAATTCAATATATAATAACTCCGGTGCAAGTTATAAAGATAGAGAACAATTACGACAAATTGTTGGAAAAGATGTTGAACTACTTATTTATTATTATGGGGAAGTTCATTATGTAAAAAATTATGATAATATATCAAAGAATGATGATGTTGTAACACTAAGATCTCAGACTGAAGATATTTCAATTCCTGAAGATATATTCTCTAATTTGGCTAACATTATTGTCGCTGACATACTTGAACAGATAATATGGTGTGTAGAAAAGAAAGGCATTTTTACATACCAAGATGCAAGGGAACATCTTAAGAAGTTATTCCCGATATTATCTTATTGTTGTCATGGTATACAAATTGATTTTAATAGGTTTTGGAGTTTATCATGCAGAACATAAATTCTATTCATTCAGAAATGGCTATTTTGCATGATAAATATATTCTTGAACAGATATCTCATAATAATTTTTTCTTGACATTCAGCCAACTTGAGAAAAAATTAGCGGATTGTGTCATTCATATTCCAAATTGGGAGGGGTTCGCCAAAGATATTTATATTGGGCATGGAATATATAATGGTAATGTTAATGTTTTTAATGAAATTAAAAATCTGAAAAATATTATTAGGTTTTTAACTGATAAATTACTGTCTGATATTAGTGGTATGAATTTTATATCTACAGATAAGCATCACCTTAAATCATTTTTTTCCGATTGCAATAATATAGATAATCTACATATAGCATATGAAGTTAAACACTCGATTAATGATGTGAATAAGGAAGTTTTAAATAAAATTTTTTATCTTATAGATAAAATGGTTGGAGCAAGAAATTATTTTGTGCAAAGGTTAGGGTATAAAGATTTTGCTTCATATAAATGTAATTATCTTTTCAATAAGGATCCTGAGAATGTTAAGAACACTTTGGAAATCTATTATCATAAACTTATAAGTTCATTAAAAGCTCTTTGTGATCACTTTGGAATTGATGTAAAACAGTTCACTGATCCAGCCACATTCCGTATGTACCAGAAAAATCTAGTAAATAGACTATCGTTGCCATGTTTTAATTTTCACTTGTCTGAAATACTCGGGTTGATTTTCACTTACTTTAATAAGCATAGCCAGGCACATTTTAGTATTGAGCATGAGTCGATGAATAGGTATGTTATTCGTGTATCAACTCATAATGATCGTTCATTTTGTTTTGTCATACAAGTATGTCAAATACAATGTACAGTGACAGCAATATCCTGTGACGAAATTTTTGATAGCTCTGTATCAACCACTTATCTAAAATCTGCCTTATTTCATCAACCACTGGGAATCGCTGAAATAAAAACGGTGGTTCATGAAATTGGTCATCTGATTAGTATCGGTATGTCTAGCATTAATGGAGGTCTTTATCACAGTGATTTCCGCGCAACTATTGAAATACCAAGTCAGTTATCTGAACATATTTTTTTAAATGAACTGGTTTGCAATACGGCTATGAACGAATCACAGAAAATGGTTTTCGATAATTTTATTTGTATGGATGTTCTTGATGAGATGCGTCAGATAGAATTCGCGTTTATCGATTTTTATCTTCACAGTGGCGTGGCTATATCCGATCTTACTCCTGAGAAATTGATAAACGGCTCTCCGTGTTTCTTCAATTATCCTACCATACAAACTAAGCCTGTTTATCTTGAGCACATCATTTCAGGTGGGAGGGAAGGGGCATACAGCCTATATCCTCTGAATAATATAGTGGCACACTCCTTGTCGGCCACTATACCTCCAACCTGTATTTTGGATTACTATACGAATGCAGAGATGTTAAATAACGCAATACACTCAATGATTATCTAATTAATATAATACGGCAAAGCAGCTTACGCTAGGCACTCCGACAAGAAAGTAAACAGTAGTATAGAAGGGATTATGAAAACTACAACCCTTACTGATTGAAAGTATTTACAATGACCAGGTTAATTGTTGCCAGCCATGTTGTTGTGCTTCGGCTTTTAAACGGGCATCGGCATTGACCGTAATTACCTCATCAGCAAATTGGCACATTGGCAGATCATTAATTGAATCACTGTAAAAACGAATAATTTCAGGATAATTATTTTGTTGTTCCAGCCACTGTTTTATCCGTTTTACTTTACCTTCCCGAAAAGTCGCAATACCGTCTATTTGGCCGGTATAACAGCCATTTTCCACCACCATATCAATGCCCAGAGCAGTGTGAATACCTAATTCGATAGCAATCTTTTTCACAATAAAAGAGACTGTGGCTGAGATGATCATAACTGGGACTTGCTGCTGTTGATACTCAGTAATAAGCGCTTTGGCTTGCGGATAAAATCGAGGTTTGATTTTTTCATTAATAAATTCAGCCAGCCAAAGATCAACTTGTTCCTGTGGAACTTTATGCAGTGTTTGCAGGCTAAATGCCAGATAACCACTCATATCCAGTGAACCAGCGTTGTAATCAGCCATCATTTTTTTATCTGCTTCGATAAAACTTGGATCAGTAATGATACCTTTTTCCCATAGAAACTCTGTCCATATAGCGCTGGAATCACCGGAAATTAAGGTGTCATCTAGATCAAATACTGCAAGCAGTTGTGACATGGTATCGTGTTCCTCGTGATAAATAAGTAACAAGAACACGCTTTTTTAACTAAAAAGCGTATGATTTATACAGATATTTATAACCAGTAAGATGTCATAATGATGATGCAACAACAAGTAACAGGTATAGAACGAGGCTGGTGGATTATCAGCAATGAGAATCGTATTTGGCTCCCTAAAGGTGAATTACCTTTTGGAATAGCGGCTCAATGGTCATTGCAAGGAAAAATAGCCTTGCCTATTGGTGAGTGGCAGGGGGAGAAAGTTTGGCTTATTCGTCAAAAAATGTCTTCCAATATGGTTTCGCTACGGGAAATTATTTCAAGTGAGCGCGGATTGTTTCAATTAGCTGGCCGGGGTGTTCAATTGGCGGAATTTTATCGCTCTCACCAATATTGTGGTTATTGCGGTAATGAAATGCACCATAGTGTCAGTGAATGGGCTTGTCTGTGTCACCACTGTCACGAGCGTTATTATCCGCAAATTGCGCCTTGTATTATTGTCGGTATTCGTCGTGATGATCAGATTTTATTGGCCCAACATCAGCACCATCGTAGCGGTATACATACTGTGCTCGCTGGGTTTGTTGAAGTTGGTGAGACACTCGAAGAAGCAGTATCCCGTGAGGTAATGGAAGAGAGTAATATTAAAATTCGCAACTTACGTTATGTCGCTTCCCAACCATGGCCTTTCCCTCATTCATTAATGATGGCGTTTCTGGCTGATTATGAAAGTGGTGAAATTTGTCATGATCCGAAAGAATTGATTAGTGCAGATTGGTATCACTATGACCAATTGCCACTGATTCCACCACACAATACTATTGCCCGTCGGTTGATTGAAGATACGGTTGTGCTGTGCCGAAATGCGTAATGTATAGTTGGCGCGATTCAACGGGAGAGATTTATCTGTCATGTTACAATGGATGTCCTAATCATTGCAGTCAGATAATATTGCGGCCAATAAATAAATGGAGCCTGTCATGAATGAGTTGAAAAACGACCGCTATTTGCGAGCCTTACTACGCCAACCCGTTGATGTTACACCTGTATGGATGATGCGTCAGGCTGGCCGCTACTTGCCTGAGTATAAAGTTACTCGCGCTGAAGCCGGTGATTTTATTTCTTTATGTAAAAACACTGAACTTGCTTGCGAAGTCACTTTGCAACCTTTACGACGTTATCCGCTAGATGCGGCGATTCTCTTCTCTGATATTCTCACTATTCCTGATGCAATGGGGTTAGGGCTCTATTTTGAGGCAGGCGAAGGCCCGCGTTTTAAATCTCCCATTTTAAGTCGTGCCGATGTGGAAAAACTGCCAATTCCTGATCCTGAAATGGAGTTGAGCTATGTGTTGGATGCAGTACGTGTGATCCGTAAGACACTGGCGGGTCAGGTTCCTTTGATTGGATTCTCCGGTAGCCCGTGGACGTTGGCGACTTATATGGTGGAAGGAGGTAGTAGCAAGGCATTCACTAAAATTAAAAAAATGATGTATGCCGAACCGGCTGTAATGCATCAATTGCTAGATAAACTGGCAGATAGCGTCATCCTTTACCTTAATGCCCAAATTAAAGCCGGCGCTCAGTCTGTGATGATTTTCGATACCTGGGGAGGAGTGCTGACTGGCCGGGATTATCGTGAGTTTTCCTTGCGTTATATGCATCAGATTGTTGATGGTCTGATCCGTGAAAATGAAGGTCGTCGTGTGCCGGTAACACTGTTTACCAAAGGTGGTGGGCAATGGTTGGAAGCAATGGCTGAAACCGGTTGTGATGCTCTTGGTTTGGATTGGACGACAGATATTGCCGATGCTCGTCGTCGTGTGGGGAATAAAGTGGCTTTGCAGGGCAATATGGACCCATCCATGCTATATGCTTCTCCAGAACGGATTGAACAGGAAGTTTTAACAATTTTGCAAGGTTTTGGTGTGGGTTCTGGTCATGTTTTTAACCTTGGTCATGGTATCCATCAGGATGTACTGCCAGAACACGCTGGTGTATTTGTTGAGGCGGTACATAAACTTTCAGCTAAATATCATCAGTAAAAAATATGATCAACACAAAAGCATTACGTCAGGAACAAATAGAAAAGGCTCAGCAGGTTATCTGTTATGATGATTTTTCCTCACCAAAACTGATTGCTGGTGCTGATGTGGGCTTTGAACAGCAGGGAAGAATTACCCGCGCAGCGATAGTTGTTCTCTCTTACCCTGAGCTTGAGCTGGTGGAATATCAGATGGCCAGAATTGAAACTACGCTGCCTTATATTCCTGGCTTACTCTCTTTCCGTGAATATCCTGCATTGATGGCTGCCTGGCAGTTGCTGAAACATACACCTGATCTGGTGATGGTGGACGGTCATGGTATTGCTCATCCACGCCGTTTAGGTGTTGCCAGCCACTTTGGTTTACTGACGAATGTTCCGACAATCGGTGTGGCAAAACGTCGTTTATGTGGTGAAAGTGAGCCATTGGGTGAGCAGCCTGGCAGTTGTCAGCCTCTAATGGATAAAGAGGAACAGATTGGTTGGGTATGGCGAAGTAAAAAACGTTGTAATCCATTGTATATTTCCACAGGGCATAAAATCAGTCTTAATAGTGCGTTGCTATGGGTGGAGCGTTGTGTGAAAGGCTATCGTCTGCCGGAAACAACCCGCTGGGCGGATGGTATAGCCTCAAATAGGGCTTTTTTTAAACAAATAATGCAGAAAAATCCTTAAATTGGGTGTAAACGTGTGGATATTCCTGAATTTCAGGTAAACTGCGGAGCACATTATGCATAATGAGTAAGAAATAATGTTACGAAACCCGATACATTTACGGCTGGAAAAACTTGAAAGTTGGCAGCATTTGACCTTTATGGCGAGTTTATGCGAACGGATGTATCCAAATTACCAAATGTTCTGTTGTCAGACTGGGTTTGCAGAACCTGTTCTTTACCGCCGTATTTTGGATCTGGTGTGGGAAATATTAGTTGTAAAAGATGCTAAGGTTAATTTTGATAATCAGCTGGAAAAGTTAGAGCAGATTATTCCATCAGCAGACGATTACGATATTTACGGTGTATACCCGGCAATTGATGCGTGTATTGCATTAGGGGAAATTATCCATTCTCGTCTGAGCGGTGAAACATTGATGCATGCCATTGCAGTGAGTGAAATTTCAATTCGTACTGTTGCTATGCTTGAAATGACGCGGGCCGGGAAAGAAATGACCGATGAAGAATTGAAAGAATTACCTGCCATTGAAGAAGAATGGGATATTCAATGGGAGATTTATCGCTTATTAGCCGGCTGTGAAGAGCGGGATATTGAGTTGATTAAAGGATTGAAAGCTGACCTCCGGGAGTCAGCAATTAGCAACATTGGTATAAATTTAACGCAGTAAAGTGAAAAAACGTGATTTAATGCTTTAAATGCCATGTTCAAAGGCTTCACTTTTGCCCCCACTCTGTTCTACATTTGGGGGGTGAAAAGAAGTGGCTATCGGTGCGTGTATGCAGGGGTGCTGTTATTCGGCATATCCGTCGCACTCGATGCTTTGCAAACGATAAACACACTGTAAGGATAATCTATGAATAAGACTGAATTAGTTGATGCAATCGCAGAAAGTACAGACCTGACTAAAGCTCAGGCAAAAGCTGCTTTGGAATCAACTTTGAATGCAATCACCGAATCCCTGAAAGCGGGTGATTCAGTACAGCTGGTTGGTTTTGGTACTTTCAAAGTTAACCACCGTGCAGAGCGTACTGGTCGTAACCCTCAAACCGGTAAAGAAATTACAATCGCGGCTGCAAATGTACCTGCTTTCTCTGCTGGTAAAGCGCTGAAAGACGCAGTTAAATAATTTCGTTGCAAAAAAGAAAAAATAGAAGGGGTGTTCATCCCCTTTTGTTGGTTCGTCAGGGGCTGATGACACTAGGATTCGTCTTCGCGCTCAGCGCCTGTACCAATCAACTTAAAGAACCTCTTTTTAGTGCAAGTGGATTCATCGCAGATGATGGTGTTGTTCGCTTGTGGCGCCTCAACGATCAAAATAATAAACCTCTGGTTCTGATGAGTGTTTATAGCCCTTACCGTAATGAAAATACCATCGTCACTTTTTACGAATATAAGCAGGGGGATTTGCGCCAAATTCGCCGTGAAATTCTGAATGATGAGAATCCACTGGCTGAACAACTTCGTTTGGATAAATTCGGCGATGTGATTTTTATGCAGAAGCGGTTAAAAACACGTCGTGAACGACTTTCCAATGATGATATTGTTCGTATGCGGTTTGACGCCAAGCGGATTCTTGAATTAAGTGATGCGCTGATAGTAGGCAATGTGCGCTTAATGCAAGGTCACTGGAATAACGGCAAGGTCACTACTTGTTCGGGTGAAACGGTTTCCGTTGAGTTTGAGCCTTATGCGAAGTCATGGCTTGAACAGCGCGAAAAAAACAGTTACGGCCAATTAACAATTGCCTGGTTGGAAGCTTCTGCTGGCCGTGAATTACTGTTGGTGGCAAATAATGATTTTTGCCGTTGGGAACCGACGAAGGATAGCCTTTGACCTCCGTCAGTTTTGGGGTTACTTCAGCCGATTAATGGCCCGATATCCAATATCTTTGCGGTAAAAACAGCCATTCCATGTAATCTGTTCTGCCTGCTGATAAGCATTTTTCTGTGCATTAGCAATGGTTTCTCCTAATGCTGTAACACATAGAACACGCCCACCTGAGGTAATAACATTATTATCCTGCAATGCTGTGCCTGCATGAAAAACTTTGTTGCTTCCATTTTCCTGTTGAGGCAAGCCATGAATAATATCACCTTTGTGATAATCAGCGGGATACCCGTTTGCAGCCAGCACCACGCCCAGAGCCGGGCGTTTGTCCCAATCAGATGTTTTACCAGCAAGCTCGCCTTTTGCACCAGCCAGACAAAGTTCAATCAGATCGGAATGCATACGCATCATAATCGGTTGGGTTTCCGGATCACCAAAGCGGCAGTTAAATTCAATCACTTTTGGCTCTCCATCCTGATTGATCATCAACCCAGCATAAAGAAAGCCCGTATAGACATGACCTTCAGCAGCCATACCATTAACGGTAGGATAAATAACCTCTTCCATAATACGCTGGTGGATCTCATCGGTGACTACCGGTGCTGGTGAATAGGCGCCCATTCCGCCAGTATTTGGGCCAGTATCACCGTCACCTACGCGTTTATGATCTTGGCTGGTCGCCATAGGAATGACATTCTTACCATCGACCATAACGATAAAACTCGCTTCCTCGCCAGTTAAAAACTCTTCAATAACAATTCGGTGGCCGGCATCACCAAATGCATTTCCGGCTAGCATATCTTTTATTGCGGACCGTGCTTCTTCCCGTGTCATAGCAACAATCACACCTTTACCGGCGGCGAGTCCATCTGCTTTTATGACAATGGGAACGCCGACTTTATCCAGATAGGTGAGAGCAGGTTCGATTTCTGTAAAATTCTGATAAGCAGCAGTTGGGATTTTATGGCGTGCCAGAAAATCTTTGGTGAATGCTTTTGAACCTTCTAACTGAGCGGCTGCCTGAGTTGGGCCAAAGATAGTCAGTCCCGCGTTTTGGAATACATCGACAATACCCATTACCAGTGGTGCTTCAGGGCCAACGATAGTCAGCTCGATATCATGGCTTTGTGCAAATGCCAACAGGCCGTCGATATCTGTTGCTGAGATATCAATATTTTCTAGATGATTTTCCAGCTCCGTCCCTGCATTTCCCGGAGCAACATAGATCTTATCAGCTAAAGGAGATTGCGCCGCTTTCCATGCCAGAGCATGCTCGCGTCCACCGCTACCAATAATTAAAATATTCATTGAGTTAACTCCTGTTATCGATTAGTGGCGGAAATGGCGCATACCAGTGAAGATCATGGCAATGTCGTGTTCATCAGCTGCTGCGATGACTTCGTCATCGCGGATTGAACCACCAGGTTGGATAACACAGCTCACGCCGACAGCGGCAGCTGCATCAATACCATCGCGGAATGGGAAAAATGCGTCAGATGCCATTGCGCATCCCTGAACTTCTAAACCTTCATCAGCTGCTTTAATCCCGGCAATTTTTGCAGAATAGACACGGCTCATCTGGCCGGCGCCAATTCCGATGGTCATATCATTTTTTGCGTAAACAATTGCGTTGGATTTAACAAATTTAGCGACTTTCCAGCAGAACAGAGCATCTTTCATTTCTTGCTCAGTTGGCTGGCGTTTGGAAACTACACGCAGGTCATTGGCTGTTACCATACCAAGATCACGATCTTGTACCAGCAGACCACCGTTAACACGTTTGAAATCAAGGCCAGCAATGCGGGTTTCCCATTTACCAGATATCAGAACACGGATGTTTTGCTTGGTAGCCAGTAATGGTAATGCCTCTTCGTTTATTGAGGGAGCGATAATCACCTCTACAAATTGGCGGTCGATAATGGTTTGTGCGGTTTTAGTATCAATTTCGCGGTTAAAAGCAATAATGCCACCAAAAGCAGAGGTTGGATCTGTTTTGAATGCGCGATCATAGGCTTCGTGAATATCTTTACCAATTGCTACACCGCATGGATTAGCATGCTTAACAATCACACATGCTGGCTCTACGAATTCCTTAACGCATTCCAGAGCTGCATCTGTATCTGCAATATTGTTATAAGAAAGCGCTTTGCCTTGTAACTGAGTTGCAGTTGCAATAGATGATTCAGAGAGATTCTCTTCTATATAGAAAGCAGCGTCCTGATGGCTGTTCTCACCGTAACGCATATCCTGCTTTTTAATGAAATTCAAATTCAGAGTACGAGGGAAACGTCCTGATGGTTGAGTTGTATCACCATAATAAGGAGCAACCAGTTTGCCAAAATAGTTAGCAATCATGCTGTCATAAGCAGCAGTGTGTTCAAATGCTTTGATTGCTAAATTGAAACGGGTTGATTGTGTTAGTGAATCCTGATTGTTATCCATCTCTTCAATGATTTTTTCATAATCATTACTATTAACTACAATCGCTACATCTTTATGATTCTTAGCCGCAGAGCGAACCATAGTTGGACCGCCGATATCAATGTTTTCGACAGCATCAGCCAAAGTACAATTTGGTTTAGCAACGGTCTGAGCAAATGGATATAGATTCACAACCACCATATCGATCGGTGAGATTTGATGCTGCGTCATGATTTCATCATCTTGCCCGCGGCGACCAAGGATTCCGCCATGTACTTTAGGATGCAATGTCTTAACGCGACCATCCATCATTTCAGGAAAGCCAGTGTAATCTGAAACTTCAGTAACCTTCAGACCTGACTCAGCGAGTAAATAGGCTGTACCACCAGTAGAGAGTAATTCAACACCGCGTTCAGATAAGGCTTTCGCAAATTCAACAATCCCTGATTTGTCGGAAACACTCAGCAGGGCACGGCGGATTGGACGAAGCTGTTGCATTGGTTTGATCCCTTGGATTTTATGAGGCAGTAACATGTTATTGGGAAGAACCCACTATATCAGGACAGAAAAAATGAGTACTGCAATAACATTTCAATATAGTCAGATAAAATCACTTGATGATTTTAACCACCGAATTGTAACGAAAACGTTTGCGTGATGCTCGATAAATTTTCATTCAACTAGCCATATGTGGATAAATCTGTTGGTAAGTAGGTATAAAGTAGAGCTTTGCTGTGGAATTAATCAAACGATAAATTTTTTTCAAAATAATTATTGCCAGCACCGAAGAATCCCCTATAATGCGCCACCACTGACCGACACAACGCTGATAAACGTTGTCAGGCCAGGCAGAGAAAAGCCAATAAGGGCTTGACTCTGCGGGCAAACGGCGTAATATACGCAGCCCGGCTGACCGAGAATATTAATTTTTGATTTGGCCTGCTCTTTAACAATTAATCAGACAATCTGTGTGGGCACTCACAAGACGGTATCACAAAAAATACGTTTTAAAGTCTTGAAGAGTGAACAACAGTTAATTCATTACGAACTAACAGGACGATTCTTTGAGCATCAAACTTTAAATTGAAGAGTTTGATCATGGCTCAGATTGAACGCTGGCGGCAGGCCTAACACATGCAAGTCGAGCGGTAACAGGAAAGTGCTTGCACTTTTGCTGACGAGCGGCGGACGGGTGAGTAATGTCTGGGGATCTGCCCGAGGGCGGGGGATAACCACTGGAAACGGTGGCTAATACCGCATGATGTCGCGAGACCAAAGTGGGGGACCTGAAAGGGCCTCACGCCCTCGGATGAACCCAGATGGGATTAGCTAGTAGGTAGGGTAATGGCCTACCTAGGCGACGATCCCTAGCTGGTCTGAGAGGATGACCAGCCACACTGGGACTGAGACACGGCCCAGACTCCTACGGGAGGCAGCAGTGGGGAATATTGCACAATGGGCGCAAGCCTGATGCAGCCATGCCGCGTGTATGAAGCAGGCCTTCGGGTTGTAAAGTACTTTCAGCGGGGAGGAAGGGTTTGGCCTGAAGAGGGTTAAATTTTGACGTTACCCGCAGAAGAAGCACCGGCTAACTCCGTGCCAGCAGCCGCGGTAATACGGAGGGTGCAAGCGTTAATCGGAATGACTGGGCGTAAAGCGCACGCAGGCGGTCAATTAAGTTAGATGTGAAATCCCCGGGCTCAACCTGGGAATGGCATCTAAGACTGGTTGGCTAGAGTCTCGTAGAGGGGGGTAGAATTCCATGTGTAGCGGTGAAATGCGTAGAGATGTGGAGGAATACCGGTGGCGAAGGCGGCCCCCTGGACGAAGACTGACGCTCAGGTGCGAAAGCGTGGGGAGCAAACAGGATTAGATACCCTGGTAGTCCACGCTGTAAACGATGTCGATTTGGAGGTTGTGGCCTAGAGCTGTGGCTTCCGGAGCTAACGCGTTAAATCGACCGCCTGGGGAGTACGGCCGCAAGGTTAAAACTCAAATGAATTGACGGGGGCCCGCACAAGCGGTGGAGCATGTGGTTTAATTCGATGCAACGCGAAGAACCTTACCTACTCTTGACATCCAGAGAAGACCTCAGAGATGAGGTTGTGCCTTCGGGAGCTCTGAGACAGGTGCTGCATGGCTGTCGTCAGCTCGTGTTGTGAAATGTTGGGTTAAGTCCCGCAACGAGCGCAACCCTTATCCTTTGTTGCCAGCACGTTGAGGTGGGAACTCAAAGGAGACTGCCGGTGATAAACCGGAGGAAGGTGGGGATGACGTCAAGTCATCATGGCCCTGACGAGTAGGGCTACACACGTGCTACAATGGCGGATACAAAGTGAAGCGACCTCGCGAGAGCAAGCGGAACACACAAAGTCTGTCGTAGTCCGGATTGGAGTCTGCAACTCGACTCCATGAAGTCGGAATCGCTAGTAATCGTAGATCAGCATGCTACGGTGAATACGTTCCCGGGCCTTGTACACACCGCCCGTCACACCATGGGAGTGGGTGGCAAAAGAAGTCGGTAGCCTAACCGCGAGGGGGGCGCTGACCACTTTGTGATTCATGACTGGGGTGAAGTCGTAACAAGGTAACCGTAGGGGAACCTGCGGTTGGATCACCTCCTTACCTGAGATGCGTTGAGTGCAGTGCTCACACAGATTGTCTGATGAAAGTAGAGCACGGGTGCGTCTGCGAAGCTGACTATCGGGTCCCCTTCGTCTAGAGGCCTAGGACACCGCCCTTTCACGGCGGTAACAGGGGTTCGAATCCCCTAGGGGACGCCACCTTGCGGGACGACGGGTGAAAGGCGTGGTCGTTGATGTATCTTTAAGCGGATTTTAAGAATCGGTTTAGCGATATAAGCTCTTTAACAATCTGGAACAAGCTGAAAAATTGAAACTGTTGATAATATCACCGAGGTATTATTGACGAGTCTCTCAAGCTGCACAATCCGAGACAGTTTCGGGTTGTGAGGTTAAGCGAATAAGCGTACACGGTGGATGCCTAGGCAGTCAGAGGCGATGAAGGACGTGCTAATCTGCGAAAAGCGTCGGTGAGCTGATATGAAGCGTGATAAGCCGGCGATGTCCGAATGGGGAAACCCAGTGCACTGCGGTGCACTATCATTAACTGAATTCATAGGTTAATGAGGCGAACCGGGGGAACTGAAACATCTCAGTACCCCGAGGAAAAGAAATCAACCGAGATTCCCCCAGTAGCGGCGAGCGAACGGGGAGGAGCCCAGAACCAGCATCAGCCACCGTCTCAGAGGAACGGTCTGGAAAGGCCGGCGATAGCGGGTGATAGCCCCGTACTTGAAGTGGGGGTGGCTGTGAGTTCGACGAGTAAGGCGGGACACGAGAAAGCCTGTCTGAATATGGGGGGACCATCCTCCAAGGCTAAATACTCCTGACTGACCGATAGTGAACCAGTACCGTGAGGGAAAGGCGAAAAGAACCCCGGTGAGGGGAGTGAAAGAGACCCTGAAACCGTGTACGTACAAGCAGTGGGAGCCCCACCACCAAAGCGTTTCGCTTTGCGTGGTGCACAAAATGCATAACGGCATCACTGATGCGCGGTTGGCGGAGCGGTAGCGACGCCCAACACAACAATCAAGCAGTGGAGCGTTTTGGGGTGGGGTGACTGCGTACCTTTTGTATAATGGGTCAGCGACTTATATTCTGTAGCAAGGTTAACCGGATAGGGGAGCCGCAGGGAAACCGAGTCTTAACTGGGCGAAATGAGTTGCAGGGTATAGACCCGAAACCCGGTGAGCTAGCCATGGGCAGGTTGAAGGTTGGGTAACACTAACTGGAGGACCGAACCGACTAATGTTGAAAAATTAGCGGATGACTTGTGGCTGGGGGTGAAAGGCCAATCAAACCGGGAGATAGCTGGTTCTCCCCGAAAGCTATTTAGGTAGCGCCTCGTGAGTTCATCTTCGGGGGTAGAGCACTGTTTCGGCTAGGGGGCCATCCCGGCTTACCAACCCGATGCAAACTGCGAATACCGAAGAATGGTATCACGGGAGACACACGGCGGGTGCTAACGTCCGTCGTGAAGAGGGAAACAACCCAGACCGCCAGCTAAGGTCCCAAAGTCATGGTTAAGTGGGAAACGATGTGGGAAGGCCCAGACAGCCAGGATGTTGGCTTAGAAGCAGCCATCATTGAAAGAAAGCGTAATAGCTCACTGGTCGAGTCGGCCTGCGCGGAAGATGTAACGGGGCTAAACCATGCACCGAAGCTGCGGCAGCGACACGTAAGTGTCGCTGGGTAGGGGAGCGTTCTGTAAGCCGTGGAAGGTGGCGCCGTGAGGCCTGCTGGAGGTATCAGAAGTGCGAATGCTGACATAAGTAACGATAAAGCGGGTGAAAAACCCGCTCGCCGGAAGACCAAGGGTTCCTGTCCAACGTTAATCGGGGCAGGGTGAGTCGACCCCTAAGGTGAGGCTGAAAAGCGTAGCTGATGGGAAACAGGTTAATATTCCTGTACTGAATGTGACTGCGAAGGGGGGACGGAGAAGGCTAGGCCATCCGGGCGACGGTTGTCCCGGTTTAAGCGGGTAGGTGGGAGGAGCAGGCAAATCCGCTCTTCTGTGAACACTGAGGCGTGATGACGAGCCGCTACGGCGGTGAAGTGGTTGATGCCCGGCTTCCAGGAAAAGCCTCTAAGCATCAGGTCATATTGAATCGTACCCCAAACCGACACAGGTGGTCAGGTAGAGAATACTCAGGCGCTTGAGAGAACTCGGGTGAAGGAACTAGGCAAAATGGTGCCGTAACTTCGGGAGAAGGCACGCTGGCATTAGGTGAAGGAGTTGACCTCTGGAGCTGAAGCCAGTCGCAGAGACCAGCTGGCTGCAACTGTTTATTAAAAACACAGCACTGTGCAAACACGAAAGTGGACGTATACGGTGTGACGCCTGCCCGGTGCTGGAAGGTTAATTGATGGGGTTAGCCGCAAGGCGACGCTCTTGATCGAAGCCCCAGTAAACGGCGGCCGTAACTATAACGGTCCTAAGGTAGCGAAATTCCTTGTCGGGTAAGTTCCGACCTGCACGAATGGCGTAATGATGGCCAGGCTGTCTCCACCCGAGACTCAGTGAAATTGAACTCGCTGTGAAGATGCAGTGTTCCCGCGGCAAGACGGAAAGACCCCGTGAACCTTTACTATAGCTTGACACTGAACATGGAGCCTTGATGTGTAGGATAGGTGGGAGGCTAGGAAGTGTGGACGCCAGTCTGCATGGAGCCGACCTTGAAATACCACCCTTGAATGTTCGATGTTCTCACTTGGGCCCGTGAACCGGGCTGAGGACAGTGTCTGGTGGGTAGTTTGACTGGGGCGGTCTCCTCCCAAAGAGTAACGGAGGAGCACGAAGGTTGGCTAATCACGGTCGGACATCGTGAGGTTAGTGCAAAGGCATAAGCTGGCTTGACTGCGAGAGTGACGGCTCGAGCAGGTACGAAAGTAGGTCTTAGTGATCCGGTGGTTCTGAATGGAAGGGCCATCGCTCAACGGATAAAAGGTACTCCGGGGATAACAGGCTGATACCGCCCAAGAGTTCATATCGACGGCGGTGTTTGGCACCTCGATGTCGGCTCATCACATCCTGGGGCTGAAGTGGGTCCCAAGGGTATGGCTGTTCGCCATTTAAAGTGGTACGCGAGCTGGGTTTAGAACGTCGTGAGACAGTTCGGTCCCTATCTGCCGTGGGCGTAGGAAGATTGAAAGGGGCTGCTCCTAGTACGAGAGGACCGGAGTGGACGCACCGCTGGTGTACGGGTTGTCATGCCAATGGCATAGCCCGGTAGCTAAGTGCGGGAGAGATAACCGCTGAAAGCATCTAAGCGGGAAACTTGCCTTGAGATGAGTCTTCCCTTGACTTGAGTCACGGAAGGAACGTTTAAGACGAAGACGTGGATAGGCTGGGTGTGTAAGTGCAGCGATGCATTGAGCTGACCAGTACTAATGAACCGAGCGGCTTAACCTTACAACGCCGAAGGTGTTTTGGTGTCAGAAGACAGTGGACAGCTGTCAGAAGAGAGATGAATTTCAGCTTGTTCAGAGATTGGTTCCGGTGGTTGCGGGAGAGAGCGTCGCAACGGTCGGAGTAAAACAGAATACGCCTGGCGGCGATAGCGCGGTGGTCCCACCTGACCCCATGCCGAACTCAGCAGTGAAACGCCGTAGCGCCGATGGTAGTGTGGGGTCTCCCCATGCGAGAGTAGGACACTGCCAGGCTTGATATACCATGGAAACCCTCAGCGTGTGCTGGGGGTTTTTTGCGTATTGGGGGGGATACCGGGTTACTACTGCGATCCGTATGGGGCCAGGTGAGCGGACGAATCCATCTTGCTCTGCGATTCTTGTCTCCCCGCGTTCATCCTGCCATGGTTATCCAGTCTGAATGAGGCTAACATTGTCGAGCCATATAAATCGTCTCATGATGCAAAAATATCCCTTTATGTTGCTTCAAATAATCAGCGATCTGTTCAGGACTTAATTCTTTCCAAATTAACCGCTTTATCCATTTTCTCACTTCCGGCGTTATTTTACGGCTTTCTATCATTGAATCCTGGGATGTTTTACCCTGGAATTGAATCAACCTACCTTATAATTTTTCTATGTAAAAAATATATTGTAAATTATTTTTAATTTTAAATATTAAAAATTTGTTAACTTTTGTCATGTTGAACATCATGATATGACCAAAAATGAAATAATTTCAGCTTACTTGTAAAGCCTCGACATTCGGTTAATACTTAGTTAGATTTAGCTGTCTAGAAGTCTAAGCGTATAAATGGATAAAAATTGAGGTCATAGCATGCCAATTTGTATACCGGATGAACTACCCGCAGTGAATTTTTTACGAAATGAGAATGTGTTCGTGATGACATCTACTCGTGCAAATATTCAAAATATACGTCCGTTAAAGGTATTGCTGCTTAACTTGATGCCAAAGAAAATTGAGACTGAAAATCAATTTTTACGATTGTTATCCAATTCGCCTTTACAGGTAGACATTCAACTGCTCAGAGTAGATAACCGCAAGTGTAGGAATACGCCTGCTGAGCATTTAGACAATTTTTATTGTGATTTTGAACGGATAAAGCACCAAAATTTTGATGGTTTAATTGTCACTGGTGCTCCGTTGGGATTAGTTGAATTTGAAGATGTGGCATATTGGGGACAGATCGAAAGAATAATTAGTTGGGCAAAGGAGCATGTGACTTCTACTTTGTTTATCTGTTGGGCTGTACAAGCTGCGTTGAATATTTTGTATGGTTTGCCTAAATTTACCAGAGAAGTGAAATTATCCGGTGTTTATTCTCACTCTACTTTGGACCCTCTGGCATTATTGACTCGTGGTTTTGATGAATCTTTTTTTGCCCCTCATTCCCGCTATGCAGACTTTCCTGAGCATATTATTCGTGAACATACTGATTTGGAAGTTCTCTCCAGCTCTGAAGAAGCAGGGGCATACTTGTTGGCCAGTAAAGATAAACGTATGGTATTTGTCACCGGCCATCCTGAGTATGATAGTGAAACATTGGCTAGTGAATATTTACGTGATTTAGCAGCAGATTTAGATCCAAAGATCCCAGTAAATTATTTCCCGGATAATAATCCAGAAAGAAAGCCGCTGGCATCATGGCGTAGCCATGGGCATTTATTATTTTCCAACTGGCTGAATTATTATGTGTATCAGATCACTCCATATGATCTGATTAATTTTGATATAAATTTAATAAATTCATATGATTAAGATGTCATTATTTTGTATTTAATATAAGTATTTATACCCTATGGATTTCAAGATGCATCGCGACGGCCAGGGAGCGAATCCCCGGGAGCATAGATAACTCTGTGACTGGGGTGAGTGAGTGCAGCCAACAAAGAGGTAACTTGAAAGATAATGGGTATATACATGAATAGCCATAAAATCGCGTAAATGCGGCATAAGATGAGAACATCAACGATGACGCATTTTTGGTTTCATGATTCAGGAATATATAGTAATCCTCAGAACATGGTTTAATCATATCAGGGCTGTTCAGTAGAAAATTTTCGAATAATTCGTTTGATGGAATGCCCATTATCATCAAAATATTGGTTCGGCCAAATTTCTGAGGGATGTATTCCTAGGCTGCTCGCAATAATCTATTCTCCTTATTGCTGAGGCGATCACCTCTCTGAACAGGATTACTCATTCGGGAACGTTCTTCACCAGCAAGTACCTCATAGCGGGCAATTTCAGCATTCAGGGGGCGTAGTTCGTCAAATTGTTTTGCTTTGTCATCGCTTATCGAACGCTTTTCGTATTCCGCCTTAGTGAGAAGGGAATGCATTTAACTAGTCAGATCGGTTTTTTGCTGGCGCAATTCAGGTAATTTTTCCGCGGTGTTTTGTGATAAATTTTTATGTGTTTAAAACACGATTTAACATCATGATAAATAATAAAAAAGCCTCTAAATTTCAGAGGCTAAACATAGGAAAACATGAGGACGGAATATTTACAAAAGCTTTCATTCACAAAGTGATAAATTTTTCACGTAAGTTGTTGGTGACATCCACGATATTTTGTCACATGTTAAATAACCATCATTTTTTAACTTATAGTTAACATAAAGAGAGATAGGAAAACTAACGATAAATGATGCAATCATCAGCATAGTTAAATATCTGATAATCAGCTTATTAAGTTTCGGCAATCGATCAAAAACAAAGAAAAAATAGAACCTGATATAGCATAGAATATTAAAGGAAATGAAATACATAACAATAGGGCCAGAAAATATTATTTTTTCTTTCATTAAAATTAATGAAAAAACACAGTCACTCACTAAGTACATTATAGATGTGACTACTAGCAATAATATTGTTCCGTATGTGATTTTTACATACTTATTATTCACTTTATTTTACCTAAGCTGTTAAATACATGTTGTAAATTTCCTTCTGGTGACTTTGGTTTTCTTTTCATTTCCTCTTTTATTAACTCTATTAACTTTTTACTTATTCCATATTTTGTATCGAGAATTTCTAAACCAACAGCAACTCCAAATCCAATAAGAATAACTATTCCAGCAACGGCAATAATACTACCACCTAAAATAGCTGTAGTAGTCAAAATGAACCCACAGCCCAAGAAGTAGCTGCTATAACGGCAGTTTTAGCCATGTCAACAGTTATGTTGCCAATAAAATCCGCTAAGGTATATTCATCTTTAAAAACAGCTTCAATCGTTCGATACATAACAGAAAAGATAATGCAGAATTTAACTCCTTTAACAATAACTTGAATTAAGACCTTGTTGTTCTATACCCATCGCCAACATTTTAGGATTGTTAGCACCGTATCGTGTTCCGGTAATAATACGTCTAGGACCTGCATGACCTGATATTTTTATATAACACTTGCCATTTTTATCGAAATATTCCGTTGCGGTGATCCCTATACTTTTAAACTCTCGGACAATCGCGGAAAATCCAAAAAAAATCATGTATATTTCCGGTAAAAGGTGAAATGGAATCGGTAACAGTAAAAACCTTCTCATGGTAATTATTTAATTTTATTTTTGGCTTTGTTGGTGAAAAAGGATTGATATCACTTAGAATACTCCACCGCTTCTTCTGGAATGAGAAGGGCAATATATATGGTATTATCACTTAATACCTTTTCTAACCCTATAGCATCAAAAAATTCATGTTGAGGCTTTAGCTGATTAATCCCCACATTCCCCCTTAAAAAATCCCCCATGTAACCTTCCACACTGGGATCATATTTCTTATATGTCATGTGTCCTCCTTACACCAGTTTAATGTTAATTATTTTGACATCTTGGTTTATATAACAAGCAGGGTCAACAAAAACAATTTAATTCCTGCCAGAATATACTCCTTAAAAAGTATTTTTTCCCTCTCAACTGCGCGATCTGTTCACCTTTACTGTTAATTATTGGTGTATAGAGTGCGTATTTAACGTCAAAACTTTATATAAGGGAGATTACAAGTCTCTGCGTTTATACCCGTTATCTTTCAAGTTGCCTCTTTGTTGGCTGCACTCACTCACCCCGGTCACATAGTTATCTATGCTCCCGGGGATTCATTCCCTTGCCGTCGCGATGCATCTTGAAATCCATAGGGTATAGAACAGCAGGAAGCCTTTAGCATCATCACCTAAATTTAACGTTGTAGAAATAATCCTGTGTGCTTTTACTACTGATTAAAACCATATTCTCATAATTACCCGCTAGCATATCCAACCGCTCACACCATTTTTTTAAAGCATCTAGTTTCTCTGGCAGGTATTGGACGAATAATTTTTCTCTTGACTTGCTGTTTTATTTTTGTTCAGTCCATAGAATATAATCAAGAT
>NZ_RBLJ01000004.1 GCF_003634575.1 Photorhabdus asymbiotica | reverse complement strand
ACATTATCTGGCTGACCAACCAGACGGTGACTCTGCCGGACGGCAGCACGCAGGTGGTGACGGTGCCCCAGGTTTACGCCCGGGTGAGACCCGGCGACCTGAGCGGAGACGGCGCTTTACTGGCCGGTAATACCGTGGCCCTTAACAGTCAGGGCGATATCACCAACAGCGGCACGATTAGCGGGCGTGACGTTACCCAATTGACGGCCAACAACCTGACCAACAGCGGCTTTATTCGCGGCGGTAAAGTGGATGTGACGGCCCGGCAGGACATCACCAACCGGGGCGGCCAGATTCAGGGGGCGGATAAAGTTGTGCTGCAAGCCGGTCGGGATATCACCAGCGCTGCGACCCTGCGCGGAGATGCCGCGAACCGCTGGCGGGACCGTCCGGCGGGGATTTATGTGCAGAACGACCAGGGCACCCTGTCGCTGAGTGCCATCAACAATGTGCAATTAACCGCCAGTGAGGTGAAGAACGCCGGTAAAGACGGTCGCACCGAGATAACCGCCGGCCATAACCTGACGCTGGATACCCTAAGCACGCACCGTACAGAACAGGGCGACTGGGGGAAAGATAACTATCGCCATCTGAGCCAACAGCAGGATATCGGCAGCCAGATAACCGGTGCCGGTGAGGTGACCCTGCAAGCCGGGCAGGATTTGACCGCTACCGCCGCCCACGTCAATGCCGGTCAACAATTGACGGCGCAGGCCGGAAATAACCTGACATTGACAACCGGTACCGCCTCATCCGACTTAGTGGAGCACAGTAAGCAAACCAGCAAAGGCTGGCTGTCCAAGTCGTCAGTGGAAACCCACGACGAAGTGCATGACCGACAAGCCCTGAGCACCACCTTCAGCGGCGATAAAGTGACTTTACAGGCCGGTAAAGACCTGCATATCCGCGGCAGCAATGTGGCGGGCACGCAGGATGTCCGCCTGAACGCCGGTCATCAGCTGACCGTCACCACCGCCGCAGAATCTCACGGTGAAACCCATTTGCGGCAGGAGAAAAAATCGGGCTTGATGGGCACGGGCGGTATTGGTTTCACATTAGGCCAGGCCAGCCAGAAAGTCACCACCGACAGCGACAGCCAGCGGAATAAAGGCAGCACGGTGGGCAGCAGCCAGGGCCATGTCACCCTCAATGCCGGTACCCAGCTCAACCTTCACGGCAGTGACCTGGTGGCCAGCAAGGACATCACCCTGACCGGCCAGAACGTGAATATCACCAGTGCGGCAAACCATCACACTACCCTGACCAAAACCGAACAGAAACAAAGTGGCCTGACGGTGGCGCTGAGTGGCACGGCAGGCGGCGCCCTCAACAGTGCGGTGCAGACGGCCCGGGCCGCGCAGCAAACCGAAGACCCGCGCCTCAAAGCCCTGCAACACACTCAGGCCGCCCTCAGTGGGGTACAGGCGACACAGGCTGCCCGGCTGGCCGAAGCCCAGGGCAGTGATAAAGGCAATAACACCCTGGCCGGAGTGAGCCTGTCCTACGGTCGTCAGTCTTCCCGTTCAGAACAGCAGCACCAGCAGACTACCCAACAGGGCAGCCACCTGACCGCCGGGGATAACCTCACGATAACGGCGCACGGTGACGATAAAGGGGCATCCGGTCCGAACGGCGATATCCGCATTCAGGGCAGCCAGTTACAGGCCGGTCAAGACCTGCAACTGCATGCCAGCCGGGATATTGCGCTCTCGTCCAGCCAGAACACCGAACAGACCACCGGCAAGAGCCGCAGCCACGGCAGCTCGCTGGGCGTGGGCCTGACTGCCGGACCCGGGGGCACCGGTTTGAACGTCTCGGCCAATGTCAGCCGGGGTAACGGCCGTGAAAACGGTCACGGTGTTAGCCACAATAACACCACGTTACAGGCGGGACAGACCGTCGAGCTAAACAGTGGCCGGGATACCACCCTGAAAGGGGCACAAGTCAGCGGCGAACAGATGACCGCCGAGGTAAAACGCCATCTGACACTCAGCAGCGAGCAGGGCAGCCAGCGCTATGACAGCCAGCAACACAACGCCCGGGCCGGGGTCAATGCCACCGTAGGCCCGCTCACCAACGGCAACGGCACCCTGACTCTCAATGCCAGCCGCAATAAACTGCACAGCAATTACGATTCAGTGCAGGAGCAAACCGGGCTGTTTGCTGGTGAAGGCGGTTATCAGGTTAACGTCGGCGACCACACCCAACTGGACGGGGCCGTGATAGCGAGTCAGGCCGACAACGCGAAAAACACCCTCAATACCGGAACACTGGGCTTTAAAGATATTCAAAATAAAGCGGACTTTAGCGTTGAGCAGCAAAGTGCCGGCGTCAGCCTTGGTCAGCCAACCACCGGTCAGGGGCTGAATAATCTGGCGGTCAATGCGCTGACCGGCTCAAATAATCAGGGCCATGACCGCAGTACCACGCACGCAGCGGTCAGTGACGGCACCCTAATTATTCGGGATAAGGACCACCAGACGCAGGATATCGCGAACTTAAGCCGTGATACCGATAATGCGGCCAATGTCCTGAGGCCGATATTTGATAAGGAGAAAGCGCAACAACGGCTGAAACAGGCGCAACTGATGGGCGAACTCAGCGCCCAGATGACCGAGATAGCCGGCACGGAAGGGAAAATTATCGCCACTAAGGCGGCGAAAGCGAAACTCAATCATATCAGTGAACAGGATAAAGCCGATGCCAGAGAAAAGTTGATCAACGCAGGTAATAAAGCCCCCTCGCCAGCGGATATCAATAAGCAAGTTTATGACACCGCTTACACGCAGGCGTTGAATGACTCCGGTTTTGGCACGGGTGGCCCATACCAGAAAGCCTTACAGGCGGCCACGGCAGCGATTCAGGGACTGGCCGGAAATAATCTGGGGCAAGCACTGGCCGGCGGTGCTTCGCCTTATTTGGCGGGCGTGATAAAAGAGCTGACCACCGACCCGCAAACCCATCAGGTGGATATCGCCACCAACACGCTGGCCCATGCGATTTTAGGGGCGGTAGCAGCGGAAGTCAGTGGTAACAACGCTGTGGCAGGAGCAGCCGGGGCCGCGTCGGGCGAGCTGGCGGCTCAGGTGCTGATAAAGCAGCTTTACGGCGACGCGGCTAAAGTCAGCGAGTTAACGGAGGAGCAGAAACAGACTATCAGTACCCTCTCCACCCTGGCAGCGGGACTGGCCGGCGGCATTGCCGGTGACTCCACCGCCAGCGCGCTCACTGGGGCACAGGCTGGGAAGAACGCAATTGAGAATAACTCTTTAGCGAATGTACTGGCAGCGGCAGAAGCGAATAAAAAAGGCACAGTTGAAAAATGGCAACAGGATAAGCAAACCGAAATCCAGAAAGCCTGTAGTGGTAATACGCCCCTCTCTTGCCAAACCCTGGTTGCCGCAGAAGGGAGTATCTTGGCCTTGCCGTGGTTATCGGGAGCCGCTGTAACAACGGGCATGATTGGTGCCGGAGCCAATACCGGTATCCAATATCTTGCTAATGGCAATGTTGACCCCAATGATGCTATTTTTGCGTACTGGACGGGGGTATTCACAGCCAATACTGGTCTGTGGGGAACAATAGCCTGGAATGCGGGTATGGGGGCGGCTTCAAGTTATGTGAAAGGCGATGATCCAATAAAGGGAGGGATGATCAGCGGAGCGGGTTCAGCGATAGGTTATGGGGCAGGTAAATATATTACCTCTTGGACAAATGCGGCGGGTAAATGGCTTACTCATGGCTGGGACCCGAAATTTAACCCCAACTTACTTAAGTACTCAGAAGTAAAAGGTCAGTTTGGGATCTCGAAAGAGATGTCACCGAGTAAGATCCCCGGTATTGTTGGTAATATGGGAGCTTCCATCACGACTGAAGGAACGAACTCCCTTATTCAAGAGCAAATTAATAAAGCTCAGGAGAAAGGCAATGGTTCCCCAAAATAATCGAATGAAATTCTTCTTTATTACAAACATTATATGGATAGTGGCTATATTTCTCATGAGTTTGACTATTTTTTTTATCATCAGGTGCTTAGGTTGGTATTTTATAGGTGGAATGTTTCTTTTTTCATTTGAAGATATAAAAAAGGCTTTCAAAGTAGGAATATCTATTGGACCAATAGGCGGAACAGGTACTTGGATTATGTATCACCGCCAATATAACTCACGTAAATAGTGGAGTTAATCCTCACCCTTAAATCGAAATTGTTATTTTTATTGTGGACAATAACTCTTTAGCGAATGTACTGGCAGCGGCAGAAGCGAATAAAAAAGGCACAGTTGAAAAATGGCAACAGGATAAGCAAACCGAAATCCAGAAAGCCTGTAGTGGTAATACGCCCCTCTCTTGCCAAACCCTGGTTGCCGCAGAAGGGAGTATCTTGGCCTTGCCGTGGTTATCGGGAGCCGCTGTAACAACGGGCATGATTGGTGCCGGAGCCAATACCGGTATCCAATATCTTGCTAATGGCAATGTTGACCCCAATGATGCTATTTCTGCGTACTGGACGGGGGTATTCACAGCCAATACTGGCCTGTGGGGAACAATAGCCTGGAATGCGGGTATGGGGGCGGCTTCAAGTTATGTGAAAGGCGATGATCCAATAAAGGGAGGGATGATCAGCGGAGCGGGTTCAGCAATAGGATATGGTGTGGGTAAGTATGTTGCCTCCAGTACAAATACTGTAGGCAAGTGGATAACTGGTGGCTGGGACCCGAAATTTAATCCCAATTTACTTAAATATACAGAGGTCAAAGGTGAGTTCGGGATATCGAAAGAGATGTCACCCAGTAAGATCCCTGGAGTTGTTGGCAATATAGGTTCATCTGTAGCAACTGAAATTACTAATGATCAGATTAGTAAAGGGTTAAAAAAATTAGATGAGGATAAGAAGAAATGAAACTAAGTAAACTAAGTTTTTTTCTCCTTTTTCTACACTTATTCAGCTCAATTATTGTTGGTATGATCCTAACAGGATTGATTTTAAAACTAATTATTGCCTTAATTTTCTTTTTCTTATCTGGAGATTTTGATTTTACTCAAGAAGATTTCTTGCTTTGTTTAAAGGTAGGAACGATGGGAGGAACTATTGGCGGTATAGGATGTTGTTTTATATACTACCGTGAGTATAACTCACGAAAATAATGAAATATTAGTCCTAACCTTTAAGTTTAGATTATTATTTTCATTGTGGAGAATAATGTGCACAAAGGAAGTAAAGAATGCTAACTATAAATGAAATACAAGAAAAAGTGTGGTCTTTAGGTGCTAAGATTAATGCACCTAAATCAATATTGATAGTTTATTCAGAGCCTATTGGTGATGGTTCTGGATATATAATTATTGATAATAATCAATATCATATTATTTACTCTGAAAGAGGATATGAAATATTTAGGCAAACAACTGAAGATTTAAATGAGCTTCTATATTGGATAATGGAAAGTGTAGCTAGCCAAATGGCATCTGAATATGAATTAAAAAACAGGAATGATGAAAGTAAAGATTTTCGTAGAGCTTATTTTGAAAAACAGCTAGAAATATTAGGTGTATTAGATAAAAAGTGGGTATTAAGAGCCAAGAAAAAAATTGAGGAAATATTAGAAAGATCACCATACATAGACAATAGTGACTGACAATATGCACTGAGTTTGCCAAATAGGGATGGTGGATTACGGTCGGTCAGCATCAAGTCTGGCTATCGCTATGTTAAATGAAGGTCAATCCCCTAAAGAGATTTTAGTGGCAAATCTCTGAGTAAAACGCTTTTTGCTGCACGTTTATTGGACGATGAATAAATGGGTTCACAAGGTATGGGATTGATGGATTAATTAAAAAATTTTTCACTCAGGCGACCTCCCCGTTTGGTGTTTAAGATATTAAATCCTTAAACCCAAGGATTTAATATTGGTACGCCAGTCAACTCAAAATCAATGACATTTCGCAGCTCGGACACCACATTAGTATCAAGAACAAACATCATGAAAAACTCGCAGGCCGACTATTGATAGTGGCTCGTGGGGGATTGAATTCAATATCCTCAACACCAGGCATTGCCAAAGCATCAGCAATATTTCGGCGTTGCTTGGTGATTCGTTGGTACTCTTCAAAAGTCAGCAGGACATGCGCTGGCTTGCCGCGATCTGTGATAAACACAGGGCCTCTTTTAGCCGCCTTCTTTGCCCTGCTAACATCTTGATTAAGCTCCCGGCTTGATAAAGTTGTGATTGACATAACACACCTCAATATAACAGTAATTTATGTAGGCACGTTACTACATAATACTAGGGTGCGCAAACTTTAGTCCCAGGAAAAATTAAGCCAAATGCTCCATCACCAACCGCGTTGCCGAAGCCAGCACATCACGGCGTGATTCGGCATCTTTCTGAGGTTGAGTAAAGTAAACTGCCAGAATCACAGGTGCTCCCTTTGGCGGCCAAAGTATGGCAACATCGTTAGTGGTACCATAATCACCGCCGCCAGTTTTATCACCAACCACCCAACCTGTCGGAACACCAGCACGAATACTGGCATCTCCGGTAGTATTTCCTTTGAGCCAGTCGATCAGCAGGTCACGTTGCAATTCAGCCAGAACCTCACCAAATACAATTTTCTTCACACTGGCCGCCATGGCTGCCGGTGTTGTGGTATCTCTGTGATCATCAGGAATGGCACTGTTCAAATCAGGCTCCCAGCGATCGAGCCGGAATGTATGGTCACCAAGGCTTTGGGTAAAATGGTTAACAGCCTCTACCCCACCTAATTCTTTAATCAACAGATTTACTGCCGTGTTGTCACTGTATTGCAATGTTGCAGCACATAATTGCGTGATGCTCATACCTTGATTCAGGTGCTTACGAGCAATAGGAGCGTAAGACAGCAAATCTGTTTCACTATAATTGATATGTTTTGCCAGCAACTCTGACTGGGACATACTTTTGTGTAACACTGCTGCAACAACTATCAGCTTAAAAGTACTACAGAAAGGAAAACGCTCATCCCCACGGTACTGAATCTCCTGACCATTTGCCGTATTGATCAATGTCACTCCCAAACGACCTTTCGTGCTGTTTTCCAGTTCTGCAAGTTGTTTATACAGTGATGAAGGAAGCGCACCAGCCCAGGCTGGAAAAGCAAAGTTAACCAATGGAAGAGTAATACCAGCCAATAACAATGAACGCCGCAATGGAGAATGCTTCATATCAGGATCTCGCAAAATAAAATAGTAGAACTACATGAGGAATAGCTCATTATAGAGAGAGAATCGTTAAAATGGCATGCTTATTCACGATGAAATACTCCTTATATACTTAAATGAAGATATACCCTTCATCCTTCAAGTTGCTGCTTTGTTGGCTGCTTTCACTCACCCCAGTCACATCGTTATCTATGCTCCTGGGGATACGTTCACTTGCCGCCGCGCTGCAACTTGAAATCTATTGGGTATATAATTTGTTCAAATCAATATCGTGAATTAATTTGAATGCAATCAATGCAAATTTTACAGATTTATTCGATTGATTGAATGAATCAACGATAGAATTTTTCCACCATATTCACACTTCTCTTTTATAAATACCAAATCGAATGAACAAATCCCTCCATATAGTGGTATGAACTGTTGCCATCCGTCATTTACCCCATTTTTAATCTTGTTCGTTCGGTAATTAGCATATTTGCAACAATTATTCAACACAAGTTACACAAAAATATCAAATATTCATGATGGCTCACTAATTTATAAATTATCAGATAATTACACTTTAAATGCTCTATAACAATCTATACTTACCTAGTTCGTTAATATTTTTAGAACACTCTTTTAACCTTATTTTAACCTTACAAGGATATGCATCATGGGTGTTTTTCAGTATAAAGATTTTGATGACGCTACTTCAAAAGAGTTATTTTCCGACGCTAAAGCCATTTCCGGGTATGCTTACCATAATCTAGGTAGTGGATTTGCCGAGGGATATTACAATTACGGTTTTGGCTTAGGGATGCCATTAACGTTATTGAAGGCTATTATCGGCAGTACCACCTCACAAGGCATCACGCCTAAATTGCCTTGGAACCCAGATTCAGAAAAACAAGCACGAGATAAGCTTAACGACGCCGGATGGTTTACTATCAGCGCTGACGAGTTAGGCTATCAGGGTAAAACGGATGCCCGCGGTACCTTTTACGGCGAAAAAGCAAGTCATTCTACTGCCCAGGCGGAAGTAATGGGCAAATATGATGCCGACGGCAATTTGATTTCTATTGGCATTGCATTTCGTGGTACCAGCGGCCCAAGGGAAACCATCATCACCGATACATTTGGTGACATTATCAACAATGTGTTGGTAGGCTTAGGAAAGACAGAATACTCGAATAACTATACACCAAACGCTTTTGGTCGGTTGCTGGATCATGTGGCTAATTACGCTAAAGCTAATGGCCTGACCGGAAGTGACATTGTGGTCAGTGGTCATAGTTTAGGAGGATTAGCGACTAACAGTATGGCGGAGGCTAGTAATGAAAAATGGGGTGGATTCTACTCTCAGTCTAACTATATAACTTTCGCTTCACCATCACAGTATGAGAAGGACGGCAAAGTGTTGAACGTGGGATACGAAAATGACCCAGTATTCCGCGTCTTGACGGGTACCAGCGTCACTTCCTCATCAGTAGGCGTACACGACGCACCAAAGGATTCTGCAACAAATAATATTGTTAACTTTAATGATCACTATGCATCAGACTGGTGGAATGTATTACCTTTCTCTATTGCTAACCCATCAACCTGGGTTTCGCATGTCACTCCATTTTACCAGAGCGGTATGCAACGCATTATGGATTCCGTGTTCTACGACCTAACTCATAAAGATTCTACTATTGTTGTCAGCAATCTTTCCAACGTCACCCGTGGAAATACCTGGGTGCAGGATTTAAACCGAAATGCTGAGAAACACACTGGCAGTACTTTTATTATCGGTACCGATGGCAACGACCTAATTAAAGGTGGTAAAGGAAACGATTATCTGGAAGGACGCGACGGGAATGATATATTCCGTGATGATGGCGGATTTAATATGATTGCCGGAGGACGAGGCCATAATACCTTTGATTTACAAAAGTCGTTAAAAAATGCGGAAATAGCCTATGACAAAGCGGGTACATTATATCTGCGCGATGCACAAGGCGGTATCACCATTGCCACCGATATCTCCACAATAAAAAGCAAAGAAAATACCTGGCTGTTTTTCACCAAAGATGTAGATTCTCAAGTCAGAAACGATGGTTTGTACTCCGCCAGTAAGGGGCTAACGAAATACGCTAATTCAGTAACTGGCAACGACGGGGATAATACTCTTACAGCTAAAACCTCCGGCTCTTGGTTATTCGGTCTGGATGGTGACGATACTTTGATCGGCTTTGGTAATAATAATGTTTTTGTTGGCGGTGAAGGTAACGATGTGTTGAAAAGCCAAGGCAATAACAATACCTTCCTGTTCAACGGTGAATTTGGACAAGATATCATCTACGGTTACAATAAAACAGACAAACTGGTGTTCTTGGGTACCGAAGGCAGCAGCGATAAAAGCAGTTATCTGGATCACGCCTCAATGGTAGACAATAACTTAGTGTTTACCTTCGGCCAAAACTCAGTCACTTTGGTTGGCGTCAGCATGGATAGTCTATCCGCAGACAATATAATACTGGCATAACATAAAAATCATGCGATATCCCTATCCATAAAGTGGCCATCAAAAATGGCCACCTTTTGGGAACCTACGCTCACTTGCCGCCGCGCTGCGGCTCGAAATCTATTAAGTATATTTACCTTCCACTGCAATATGTTCTGCCAGTAATGTGTGGCTTACGGCATATTTCGCTTGCCATGCTTTAGGGTTGATCAAATAATGTTGCCGAAAACGTTTAGAAAAATGACTTGGGCTGGAATAACCTACCGCGGTAGAAACATCAATAACACTCATCCCTTTCTTCAATAAATCTTCCGCTGTGGTCATACGAACGTTCTCCAAATATTGATGGAAAGTACGAAAAACAACAGCACGGAATCCCTCTTTTAATTTTCTCTCATTCAAACCAACCGCTCTTGATAACGATTTTATTGTCCAGGGAGAATGATAATCATTGTTAATTATTTTTATTGCATTATACACAGCACGGCGCTGTAAACTGTTAATCACATTATATTGACAATCATAAATTTGAGCCGTCACACAAGCGAGTATCTCTAACGCCTTCGCCTTTAAATAAACCTTTCTAACATTGCCATTTAATTGACATTCTTCTATTTGATTGACTATCTGCATAAATGGCGGATAAATAGGACGAGCCATCATCAAAACATCACTATAGCTAACATTTTTTTCAAAACCCGACGTCAATTTGGTAAAACATGGCAACTCCTGAGCTTCAATTTCGTTCAGAGAAAAACGGATATCGAGAATATGCCACGTTCCACAGCCAAAGAAATTCATGCCACGTGTCGTCTTAGGTGAATAGAAAAATACCATTGTGCCAGGATTAATATCTAAAACATCGCCGTTCTCAATCGCCATTCTCCCCTCCCCGCTTAAAATAAACGCAATCGATACCGTCGGCGGTCCTTCACAATATTCTGTAAAATCTTTGTTAAGCTCAAAACGAATTCGATTTATATGAATTCCGTCTGATAATTCCTCAGTTTGTAATGAGGGATTTGTATTATTTTCCTCCACTTGTAAATGCATGCAATTGCAATGGTTAGCAGCGAAAACTCCCAATTTCTTGCTATAGATCGTCTTCATGAGATCCCCCTGTAAAATTAGCATCAGACACCATTTCAAAAGCGCTTTCCACACTAAAACAGTATATTGTGCATATTAAAGACATTATATTTTTATTTTATATATATACGGAATGTGAATATCACGCAATTTATCATTAATGATAATCATTATCAATAGTACGTATCGCGCTACTTTTGTCCCTATCCCGTTAGCTCTCTTTTGTTACTCCCGCTAGCCTTCTCTATATGTTTTTTGTTTTACCACACTTAATTTTTGTAAAACATGATTTGAAAAGGCATAGAGAGTATTCATATGAAAAAAAAATATGCTAAGGCTTCTGTCTTATGTTGCCTAATTTCTCCTATGGTTTGGGCAGAACATTCGCCTGAAGCCACAGAAGATACTTTGGTTGTGACGGCTAACAAACGGGAAGAAGCGTTAAATAAAGTTGACGGCAGCGTTTTGGTTAAAACAGGCGAAGAACTTGAGCAAGCAGGTATTACCCAAGTGCAAGATCTTGAGCGTGCTTTCCCAGGTTTACAAATCCGTTCACGTGGTAACCGGACCTATTCAGCAACCACAATTCGGGGTATCAGTTCACCCGATTTCTATTCGCCTTCCATTCGAATCTATGTTGATGGTGTTCCTCAAGATCATCAGTTCCTAACACAAGAATTAATCAATGTAGAGCGCGTAGAATTATTACGCGGTCCTCAAGGCACCTTATATGGTGGAAACGCCCAAGCCGGCGTTATCAATATTATCACCCGTTCGCCAAAAGAAGGCCCTTGGCTTAATCTTTCTGGCAACTACTCTAAGTTGAAACAGGGCGGTTCCTTCAGCGGATCAATGCCCCTTATCGAGGACGTTCTTTACGGCAGTACCAGCCTGCGCTGGGTAAACGAATCTGGACAAATCGATATACCAAGTCGTGGTGATAAAAATGTTGACTCCAGTAAAACCTGGCTCGGTAAAGGGCAACTGACATTTGCGCCAGAAGATTCCCCTTTTAGCGCTGAACTTAGCTTTGCTCATGAAGATCTCGATTCACATGAGGAGCTTTATTTAACCGACGAACAATTTCGACAGAAGAAATATGAAGGCCCTATCCCTGATCTGACAAGAAGGGTCAACAGTTATACACTCAAAGCTGAATACGATTTTGGTAGCAGTACATTAACAAGCGTGACTTCCTATCAAGATCGCGATATTTTCCGTGATTTTATCGGGGGTAAATGGAAAGAGAAACATCACGCCACAACTCAAGAACTGCGTTTAAATTCCAATTTCTCAAATGGGATTAGCAGCGTTCTCGGCGGCTGGTTTTCAGATGAAAATAATAAACATCACACCAGTGGCTATCCTGGTTACTATGGTGATGCCTTTAACACAATAAAAGGAAAATCACTGGCACTGTTTGGTGAAGTTAAATTACCGATTGCTGCTCAATGGGATCTGACCCTTGGCGGTCGTTTGTCACATGAAAAATCGCAGATAGACTATGCGGGCCGCTCTGGCATGATGGCAGTTGATGCTTTTGATAACCAAGTCTCCAGCAACGAATTCACACCTAAGGCGGCTCTGGGCTGGCAATTTACACCCGATACCCGTTTCTATGTTTCTGCAACTAAAGGTTATAAGCCCGGCGGATTCAATAACATTGTGTCCTCCGCCAATGATAGAAAGCCTTACGATACCGAAACCTCCGACAATTACGAACTCGGCTGGCATACGTCGTTCTTTAATAATGCAATGACGTTAGATAGCGCTGTTTATTATATTCGTTCAAAAGACAAGCAAATCTATGTTGGTCCCATTGGTATGCAATCTATTCGCAACGCCGGGAAAGCGGAAAGTAAAGGTATTGAGCTAAGTAGTCAGATCAAGCCAATGCAAGGACTTAAATTTTCTCTTGGCGGCAGTGTAGGTAAATCGAATTTCACTGATGCAACCGATACAACAAATGGCATAAGTTATAATGGCAAACGTCTGCCTTATGCGCCAGATGTCATGCTCAATGCAAGTTTCGACTATCTTATTGATCAAACATTGTTACCGGGTAACCTCTATTTAAATGCCGGTGCACGCTACTATTCAAAAAGCTACTTTAATGAAGCAAATACCCTTGAACAAGGGGGATATACGCTCTACGACGCTTCATTAAGTTTAGAAATGGCACATGGTATCAATGTTAAATTTTATGGCGAAAATTTAGGCAACAAAAAGTACCGTCTTTCGAGTTTCCAACAAGGAAACACGCTCAGCATGATGAGTAAAGGCTTGAATGTTGGGTTGGATGTGAGCGTTGCACTATGATGCACAATATCTCACACCCCCGTCATGTCTCGTTGCTACTTTTGGCTTTGGCTGGTGTTTACACCATCCAAAGTACCATCGGTATGTTAACGTTACAAAGCATGCCAGCATTTCTGCGCAGCCACGGTGTTACCCCGGACAAGATAGGGCTACTTTATCTGTTGATGTTACCTTGGGCATTCAAATTCCTTTGGGCTCCCATTGTAGAACGCTATCGTAAATCCGGTTCGGGAGATACCAACTCTCGCCGCATCATGCTCTGCGGTAATGTGTTAATTACACTGCTTTTTTGTTCAATGTCATTAGCAGAACCTGCTGAGCATATGCCGCTGATTATCACGGGTCTGTTTCTGATCACCCTTTGTCTGACCGTAGTAGACACCACTACAGACGGCCATGCTATTGACCGGTTATCCCCACAGCATCGCCCCTGGAGCAATGTCATGCAGGTTGGAGGCAGTTATCTGGGGTCTATTATAGGCAGCGGTCTGTTTTTATATCTTACCTCACTGTATGGCTGGCATATTGGTGCTGGTGTGTTAGCCATATTGATTCTAGTGATGTCACTGCCTGTTTTATTTATCAAGGAAACACCGGAAAAGAAAGCATCGAATATTTCAAAGACTGCGGTAACACCTTCATTAAAGAGTGCATTGCGTCGTGCCCCAGTTAAACAGGCTCTAATTTTAATATTGCTCTGTATGATTGGTACGCGCCTTTCACTCGGCATGCTCTCTCCGTTCTTGATAGATCGCGGAGTAGATTTAACCCAACTTGGCATCATTGCCGCCAGTGGTGGTGCATTAGCTGGGTTATCCGGTGTCTTACTTGGCGGTATCATTGTACGTAAATTAGGTTCCATTCAAACATTGTTAGGCCTGATGCTGTTTGAATGCATGGTATTAGTGGGTATTTTCTGGCTTGCCCAACAACCAGAAGCCCCGCTATCCCTACTTTCAACGGCATATGTCTTCATCACGTTAATCACCGCGGCTAAATTTGTTGCCTTGTATACCCAAATGATGTCTTTGGCGGCAGGCACACAGTCTGGTGTGGATTTTGCGTTGATGCAGTCCGCAGATATGAGCATTGCGATCATCTGTTCCGTGTTAGGTGGAATGATTGTCACTAAAGTAAGCTATGCTTCCCTTTTCGCTCTTGCATCATTTTTCACCCTCACTGGCCTGTTCTGGACATTTCACAAGTTCCGCGATTTCCAAAAGGAGAACGTGAATGCTCAGTAATGACTCTTCTATCCAGAACTCACCAGAACAACGTGCCGCCGATGCCGGTGTCATTAAAGAGCTGTGGAACATGATGCGCCCATACCGCACTCTGAGTTACGTTGCTATTGCACTTGCCATTGTTTCCGCTGGTCTGCAAATACTACCGGCAGCCGTCGCCGGGCTGATTACCCAATCTATTTATGATGGACAATATGACACGCTATTAAATTACGGTGTCATGTTATTGAGCTTCACTTTTGCCGCTATGTTGACTTTCAGTGGTTCAACGTTTGTTTCTCATTTGATCGCCGCCGACGTTCAAGCCGATGTCCGTCGTAACATCAGCAGTAAGTTGAAGTCCGTTCCTTTAGGCTTCTTCACACGGACCGACAGCACCGAAATAAAGAAGATGATGTTAGATGACGTCGAACAACTTGAGGATGGTATTGCCCATATCATTCCAGAGATGTCAGCAACTTTGTTTGGTCCACTCATCGCACTGAGTGTCATGCTAGCCATTGACTGGCGGTTAGCATTAGCGGCATTTGCGCCAACTTTGGGTGCCTGTTTATTATTCATCTATATTCAGATAAAAGTACAAACCACTACTCAGCGCTTTTATGCAGCCCAAAATCGTATTGCTTCGACAATGGGTGAAGTTATTAACGCAATTCCCGTAGTAAAAACTTATTCAGGTGGTAATGTTGCCCTCCAGCGCGCTGAAGGGGCATTTACCGCTCTAACACGTATTATCGATGTTTGGGTTGAGAAAGTGCAGGTTAAATCCAGCCGGTTTTTCGTGTTATCCAGCGCTAATCTGTTATTTGTCCTCCCTTTAGCAGTTTGGCTATTCAACCGACAAGAAATATCTTTATTTGAATTTACTTTCTTTATTCTGGCGGCGATGGCATTCGGCAATATTGCTTCATCCATGTTCGCTGTGATGACACGTTTGCAACAACAAGAGGCGTTGATCACACGCTATCGCTGGTTAATGAATCAGCCTGAACTGGTGCCGTGTACTCAGAGTCAAACACCTGCCGATCATAGTGTTACTTTGCATAATGTCAGTTTTTCTTATCAAGATGAACAGGATAACGCGTTAAATAACATTTCGTTTTCCATACCTGCCGGAAATTCATTAGCTTTAGTAGGTGCCAGTGGTTCGGGTAAATCCACGGTAGCAAACCTGATTGCTCGTCTTTGGGACCCTCAACAAGGCCAAATTACGGTTGGTGGGGTTGATATCCGCAATATGGATGAACCCACTCTGCGTAATAACATCTCTTTTGTTTTCCAACGGGTATTTCTGTTCAACGATACAATAGCCAATAACATACGGCTTGCCCGTCCTGATGCTTCACAAGCTGAAGTTGAAACAGCGGCTGTCGCAGCACAAGCACATCAATTTATCCAACAATTACCACAAGGCTACAACACTGTGCTTAACCACGGTATCAGCTTGTCTGTAGGAGAAAAACAGCGTATCGCCGTTGCCGCAGCCATCCTGAAAAACGCCCCCATTCTGGTATTGGATGAAGCCACCGCCTATGCCGATCCAGAATGTGAAAAAGAGATGCAACAAGCACTCAATGCCTTATGTCGCAACAAGACAGTGATTGTTATTGCCCATCGCCTGCCGACTATCCGTCATTTTGATCAAATACTGGTCCTGGATAAAGGACAAATCATTGAACAAGGAACTCATGATGAACTAGTCGCACAGCAAGGCGCATACGCCAGCCAGTGGTCTGCCTGGCGGAGAGAAAATACCGGGACAGGAGCAAATTATCATGGGGCTATTTAATCGTCTCCAGCAACATCTGTCACCAAAACTGCAACGGGTTTGGTTCAGTGGATTGTTATATAAGCAGCTTGATACCGTGGCAATTATTGCTCAACTTGCTATTGCTGCTTGGGCTTTCGCTCATCTGGAGGAAAGTGGCAACAACAGGCTGCCGCTTATCATTCTGGCATTATTAGTTATTTTACTGTTGCTCCGGTTCGCTTTTATGACCCGCGCATTGCGTAAACTCACCATTGCCGCTTATGGGTTAGGTATCGAAATCCGTCGTTCTTTATTACAACGCTTGGTCAGTATGTCGGTAGCCACGATTCGGGGATTAAGTGCCGGAAAAATAGCGCTAACGTTATCTGAAGATGTGCAATGGCAGGAAAATCAGTCAGCCTATACCACACCACAAATCGCCTGTCAGGTTATGATGCTGACTCTCATCTATCTGGCTTTATTCTGGTTCGATTGGGTCGTTGCCGGTAGCGCATTACTGGTACTGATGGTTGGAATGCTCATCTTAGGGGCCATCCGCAAAAAACTGAATGAAATATTGCGCCTGCGCGCCGTTATGATGGCTGATGCATCTGAAGCAATTGTAGAGTACGCCCAAGGTATGTCCTTTATTCGTGCTGCGGCAGCGACCACGACGGTAGAACAACGTTTTAACCGCAAAATCGACCAATTACGTGTCGCATTCCGCCACGGGGTATTCAGAAGTATTCCGCTGTTGAGCCTGTTTTACATCATTATTGATACCAGCGTGGTCGTTGGCATTCTGGCGGGCGCCCTACGCTTCAATTCACCAGAAGCATTAACCCTTTCGGAAATGCTTATCACTATTCTGCTGCTGTTTGCCACTATTACCCCTTTACGCGGGATCATTCCTCTGCTCAATATCACTGCATTGACGCAAGTAGGCGAAACACACATTGCAGAGATAGAAGCCGTTACTACACAAGTCTCTGGACCATTAGCAGCGCCAACCAAATATGATGTTGAAGTTAATAACATCTCATTTAGCTACCCAGGTACTTGTCAACCCGCCATCCAAACCGTTTCGTTTTATGCACCACAAGGCAGCATGACCGCCATTGTGGGACCCAGCGGCAGTGGCAAATCCACGCTGGCCTATTTATTGCTCTCTTTCTATCAACTGGATAAAGGTGAAATCCGTTTGGGCGGGAATCATATCCATCATTACCAGACTCAGGCACTGTATGACACCGTCACCATGGTGTTTCAGGAAACCGCACTCTTTCAGGATACCGTCGCTAATAATCTCCGTTTGGGTGATCCCAACGCCACTCAGTTGCAACTGGAACAGGCCGCCCGCCTTGCCAATATTCACGATACAATTATGGCCTTACCGCAAGGGTACAATACACCTTTGGGGGTAGATGGCGGTACGCTGTCTGGTGGTGAACGCCAACGGCTTGCTATTGCTCGCGCTATTCTAAAACAGTCTCCTGTTTTATTTCTGGACGAAGCAACAGCTTCATTGGACCCTGAGAATGAACAGTTGATACAAGAAGCATTTGATTCTCTTACCCAGAATAAAACCGTCTTTGTCATCGCTCATCGGCTAAGCACGATAACTCGCGCTGATCAAATATTAGTGATGGATCATGGAACCCTTTGTGATAGCGGTACCCATGATGAACTACTACAGCGGTGTCCGCTTTACCAATCCCTTTGGAAAAATCACCTTGGCTCAGAAGAGCATTGGCATTTACACCCGCATAAGGTGTAACCCACCTGGTATCCGACTTATTACGTAATCGCCATTTTTATAGGATTTCTTCATGCACACGGACCTTCACTCCCCAGATTCGCTGCGTCAGCTCATATCTGACCTGTTTAATCAAAAAAATATTTTGGTGGACGATAACGATGATTTAATTCGCAATGGACTGGATTCAATGCAAATCATGGCATTGTTAAACCAGTTTAGACGTCAGGGACATCGCGTCACTCTGCGCGAACTTTACCAAAAGCCAACATTGCACGCCTGGAGCCAGCTTCTACAACGTCATGCACCTGTCGCTCACACCGCGCCCAAAGATACAACGCCACAACCACTGATTGTAGATGCGCGCCCATTCCCATTGACGGCAGTACAACATGCTTACTTTGTTGGACGTTCACCAGAACAAACGTTGGGGGGAGTTGGTTGCCATTTGTATCAAGAGTTCGATGGCGTGGGTCTGGAACCTGAACAACTGGAAGCTGCGATTCATGTGCTGATTCAGCGGCATCCGATGTTGCGCGTGCGGTTTTTGTCAGATGGTCGCCAGCAAGGTATGACCCGTGTTGACTTGAAAAAATTAACTGTTCATGACCTGCGCAATCTGACAACTAATGAGCAACAACAAGCGTTGAACAACCTACGTGAACAACTGAGCCACCGAGTATTACAGGTTGAAGAAGGGGAAACTTTCGATATTCAGCTTAGCCTGTTTGGTGATAATCAACACCGGCTGCATGCCAATATTGATCTACTGATCATGGATGCCGCCAGTTTCAGTCTATTTTTCACCGAACTGGCAGCATTAATTGCCAAACGCAACCTGCCCGCTATTTGTTCCGACTATGATTTTTGCAGTTATCTAACACAGTATCAGGCCCAATTTAAACAGGCTCGGCAAGAAGCAGAGGTGTTTTGGCGCAACCGGTTAGACACTTTGCCGCTTGCCCCTCAGCTGCCTTTGGCTCGGGACCCTTCCCTAATAAAAAATGTTCATATTCAGCGCAGATGTTTCCGTTTAGCGCCTGAACATTGGGAACGATTTAAACAACTCGCGCAGCAAAATGGTGTTACGCCAACTATGGCACTCGCGACCGCATTTGCCGCTTTATTATGTCGCTGGAATAATGCAACGCGCTTGTTGTTCAACCTGACGCTATTTGACAGAGCGCCACTACATACCGCGGTTGACAACATGCTAGCCGATTTTACCAACATTCTGCTGTTAGACATTCCTGGTGATAATTTACCGTTCTGCCAACTGGCTCAGGATGCGCAAGCTACCTTTGCCGAAGCTTACGAACATCGTCACTGGTCTGGTGTAGAAGTTTTACGTGAACTCAAGAAACGAGGTAGCCACCCACACGGCGCGCCAATTGTATTTACCAGCAATTTAGGTCGACCTTTATATGGTGAAAATACCCGTGATGTACTGGGAAAACCAAGTTGGGGAATATCACAAACCCCTCAGGTATGGCTGGATTTCGTTTCCTTTGAACATGAAAACTCGCTGAATATTCAGTGGGATAGTAATGATGAACTCTTCCCTGACGGCTTAATGGATACCTTATTCACGGCCTATCAGGGGCTGATTGAGAACCTGACGGAAAACGCCGCGCAGTGGAACGAAAAGCTACCGGATCTGATGCCTGAGTCGCAGTATCATCTGCGACGCCAAATCAATAACACGGTTGAACCCCTACCAAATGCTCTGCTGCATGAGGGCGTGTTCATACAAGCAGAACGTACACCAAATGCTGTGGCTTTGGTGACTCATCATAAAAAAATGAGTTATGGCGAATTAAGTCTGGCCGCCCGCCAGTTAGCTGCCGTACTGCAAAAAATGCCAGTGATGCCGGGAGACCGGGTTGCTATTAGCATGGAAAAAGGTATCGGACAAATTGTCGCCGTATTAGCCATACTTTACGCCGGCGGTGTCTACGTTCCAGTTCCCGTTGATCAACCATTAAACCGACGACGTACTATCTGTGAAAGTGCCGGGATCAATGTCGTTATCATTGATCCTGAACAACAGAATGATGACTGGTCACAAGATATACATTGCATTTCCTGGCATCAGGATGCTCAATTACCTCCTTTAGCAAACATGTCCAAACGCGCGGTTACTGATCCGGCGTATATTATCTATACCTCTGGTTCAACGGGGATGCCAAAAGGTGTGGTTATCAGCCACCAAAGCGCACTCAATACCTGTCTGGACATCAATCGCCGTCATCAGGTTCAAAGTCATGACCGGTTACTGGCACTCTCAGCCCTGCATTTCGACCTCTCTGTTTATGACATTTTTGGCATTCTCAGTGCTGGAGGTGCACTGGTATTAATTAACGAAGCCCAACGCCGCGACCCATCAACTTGGGAAATGCTGATCGCGCAACATAACGTTACATTGTGGAACAGCGTACCGGCGCTGTTTGATATGTTGCTGACCTATTGTGAAGGAATGGAAGTAGATGCGCCGAAAGCGCTTCGTACCGTGATGCTATCTGGGGACTGGATCGGCTTATCACTGCCTGAGCGTTACCGTGCATTCAATCCTGATGGTGTATTAAGTGCTATGGGCGGCGCAACGGAGGCTGCTATCTGGTCAAATGAATATATCGTCAAACAAGTTGACGCACAGTGGCGCTCTATTCCTTATGGTTATCCTTTGGCTAACCAGCGTTACCGTGTCGTTGGTGAAGATGGTCGTGATTGCCCTGACTGGGTTGTCGGTGAACTTTGGATTGGTGGTGCCGGTGTAGCATTAGGCTATTTTAATGATGAAGAGCGCACTTCTGCCCAATTCGTCGTCGATCAAGGAGAACGCTGGTACCGTACTGGTGATCTAGGCTGTTACCATCCCGCAGGCTGGCTTGAGTTTATGGGACGTCGCGATAGCCAGGTAAAAATCGGTGGATACCGAATTGAGTTAGGAGAGATTGATGCTGCCCTGAATCAGGTAACCGGAATCAGTAAAGGGGTTGCCTTAGCCAGTGGCGAAAAAGAGAAATCGCTGGTGGCATTCCTTGAATTGGAAGGCGATACTTTATGCCAACGCGTCAATCGTGCACCACAATTACCCATAAGCTACCGTGATCTGTTTCCCACCGCTCAGGCAATAACCGATAACAGCCATGACCCTCAGGTTGCCATATTTCTGTTAGAACATTTGTCTCGTCACGGTATGACGTTTACTGCACCTCAATCGCTCACCGATTGTCTGAAACACTATCAGCCTCAACCGGAATATCATGACTGGTTTGGCCGTATGCTGGCATACCTTTGTCAATGCAAGCTATTAGCTGAATCTACACATCATGTCTATCAGGCCGTATCGCCAGCCACGACATTCAATAATGAAGCAGGATGCATCCCAGAACGCTGGCACTCTATGCTACGTAGCATTCTTACCGGGCAACAGGCCGCAGTTACATTACTTGATGATCCGCAATTCGCGCCAGAACAGCAGCTCTTCGTACTACCAGAAACCCAGCAATGGTTAGCAGGACTAAAACAGGTAATCATTGCCCTTTCCCAACGGTTACAACGCCCTATTACGTTGATGGAGTTTGACGCCCGTAGCGGCCTCTGTGCTCAGTGGCTAGCAGAACATATCACTGACCAACATCTGTCTTACCTCGGGTTTGAACGTTCCCAAGCCCTGATCAATCAGGCGCAAACACGGTTAAGCGGTTATGCCCACGCATCAGTACATCATTGGCTTGAACAAATTCCAGAGTCGCTACAGCATCAGGCCGATATCATCCTGCTAAACAATGTCTTACACCGCGAGGGAGATCCTGCAAATTGCATCAAAGCGTTAATGCCTCTGGCACAACCCGGTGCGCTGGTGTTGGCAATGGAGTTGCAACAAGCCTCATCTCTCTCCCTGATTACGACTGAGTTGTTATCACCTCACGGTATTCAGCTACGTTCTGCGTCACAGTGGTTGCCTCTTTTACCACTACAGGCGGAAACACCCATTACCATCGGTAATCTTAGTGTGTTGTTGATGCAGGCAAGTGACAACGTCACCCTTCCTGATCGGGAAAAAATTAAATCCGTATTGGCGCAACATTTGCCGGGATATATGATCCCACAGCGTTTACATGTTATTCCGCGTCTGCCTCTGACACCTAACGGCAAAATTGATCGGAAGGTGCTGTCACAAGCCCTGCAATCCACGACAAAAACAGACGTGTCACACCAGAATGAAATGACCTCGTTGAATCCGGTAGAACAAACCGTTGCCAACCTCTGGCAACGCCTGCTAAATACAGAGCAATTAGGCCGTCATAGTGACTTTTTCCAACTTGGCGGTGATAGTCTTCTGGCTACACGTCTGATTGGTGAATTGACACAACAAGGCTTCAAAGGCGAACTTGGACATCTTTTCCGTAACCCGCAATTGGCAGAGTTTGCTGCTACACTGGCGCCTCTGTCTGAAACTGCATCAGAAACCTATTCAATACCAAAAGAGCAAGATGAATATCAGCCTTTCCCATTAACCGAAGTTCAGCAAGCTTATTTGGTTGGACGCCATCCCGGTTTTGCCCTCAGTGGTGTTGGTGCTCATTTCTTTATCGAATACCGGCTAGAACAGTTAGATGTTCAACGACTGAACCGGGTATTAAATCGCCTGATCCAGCGCCATCCTGTGCTTAGAACTATTGTGATTAATGGACAGCAGCAGGTATTGAAAGATGTCCCGATGTTCTCCGTTAAACAACACCAATTCACGGATATTACGCAGGCAGACACACTACGCGAACGTCTGTCACATCAGGTATTAGACGCCAGTCACTGGCCGGTGTTCGATTTCCAACTTGCTCAAGACAACAGCCTTGTCTCCCGATTATTTGTCAGCCTGGATAATTTGCTATTGGACGGGTTGAGCATGCAGATATTGCTGGCTGAATTAGAACAGCTATATCTCAACGAACAGTACGAATTGCCGCCACTGAAAGTCACATTCCGGGATTGTGTGTTACGCCAGCAACAAACGCCGGCACATCAGAACTCACTGCAATATTGGCAGGAGCAAGTGAAAACATTACCACTGGCCCCGCAATTACCATTACGTATTGCACCGGAAGATGTTCAATCTCCGCGTTTTGTGCGCTACAGCGATCGGTTATCTGCACATGAATGGAATCAGTTAAAGCAACATGCTGCCTCCCATCAGATAACCCCTTCGGCGCTCTTAATTGCGGCTTATGCGGCTGTTTTGTCCGCATTCAGCGCCAGACCGGAGTTAACCCTTAATCTTACCCTTTTCGATCGTCCGCATTGGCATGAGGACATTAATCACATTCTGGGTGATTTCACTTCACTGTCATTACTGGCCTGGCATCCAGAGAAAAATTGGTTATTAAGCGCCCGACGACTGCAACAACAATTATGGCAGGATCTGGATCACCGCCATATTTCAGCTATCAGAGTGATGCGTGAACTGGCACAGAGCCGTGGTCCCGATGCAGCTATTATGCCAGTCGTTTTCACCAGTGCATTGGGAACACATGAAGGACGATTCCTTTCACGTTCATCATGGATGAAACCGGTTTGGGGTATCTCACAAACGCCACAAATCTGGTTGGATCATCAGGTTTACGAATCTGACAATGAGCTTTGCCTAAACTGGGATGCTGTCGAAGAGTTATTTGAACCGCATCAGTTACAAAACATGTTCAATAGCTATATGGCACTCTTGCGTACCCTTGCTGCACAACCAGAAAGCTGGCATTCAGCATTGGAACAACTGATGCCACGCCAGCAATGCACCATAGTTGGAGATAACGCCGCTGTTGTTATTGCGTCATCACCACGTTCGGAAGGACTCGATCCACAAATATGCAATGAAATTCAACGCCTGTTTTTATCGGTAACAAATCATCCTATTAATGCACAACAAAACTTTTTTGAGGCAGGAGCCAACTCGCTACAGTTAATTCAACTGCATAGCAAATTACAACATGCGGGTTTCCATCATCTTGCCGTTACTGATTTATTCGCTTATCCAACACCAGAGACGCTCAGCTTGCGCTGCCGAAAGGATGCCCACGACGGAAATCGCCAGTCGATTACCCCTCGTCAGCGCCAACAACAAAAGCGTCTGCAACAACGGGAAAAACGTCATAAAGGAGCTGCACAATGACAGATTTAACGCCTCACTACGATAATTGTGATCCCATCGCAGTGATTGGCCTTGCCTGCCGCTTTCCGCAGGCATCAGATAGCAATGCGTTCTGGCATAACCTGCAACATGGGGTTGAGTGTACTGCCACACTCTCCCGTCAAACATTATTAGATGCAGGTATTCCTCCTGAAGTCATTGATAGTGAAAACTTTGTCAGTCAGGCAGCGATACTGGAGAATGCGGAACAATTTGACGCTACCCTGTTTGGCTATTCACGTCAGGAAGCAGAGATGCTCGATCCTCAACAGCGCCTATTCCTGCAAACCGCCTGGCACGCTCTTGAACATGCGGGTTATGCACCGCGTAATGTACACCTGAAAACAGGCGTTTTCGGTAGTAGCCGGGTTAGCACCTGGCCTTCATGGTCACAATTCACGATGACCGATGTCGGCAAAGTTAAAGGACTTCAGGCGCTAATCAGTAACGACAAAGATTATCTTGCGACGCGTACGGCCTATAAATTAAACCTGAAAGGTCCTGCACTCACGGTACAAACCGCGTGCTCAAGTTCACTGGTTGCCGTGCATATGGCTTGTGAGAACCTACGCGCCGGTGAGTGTGACATGGCACTGGCTGGTGGTGTGGCAGTTTCTTTCCCACAAGAAAGCGGTTATTTGTATCAACCCGGGATGATCTTCTCGCCTGATGGACATTGTCGCCCCTTTGATAGTCAGGCAAATGGCACCTACGGCGGCAATGGTGTTGGTGTTGTCACGCTGAAACGTCTGAGTGATGCTTTACGCGATGGCGATCCCATCATGGCGGTATTGCGTGGCAGTGCAATTAATAACGATGGCAACGAAAAAGTCGGCTTCACTGCACCTTCGGTTAATGGTCAGCTCAGCGTTATTACCGAAGCATTACAACTGGCAGATGTCAGTATTGATGATGTCGGCATGATTGAAGCGCACGGTACAGGAACACCACTTGGCGATCCCATCGAAGTTGACGCGTTACGCAACATATTCGCTGAGCGTAGTGTGGCAGTACCACCCTGCTACCTTGGCTCAGTGAAAAGCAACATAGGCCATCTTGATACTGCCGCAGGTATTGCCAGCTTGATTAAAGCGGTTTTGTCTGTCTGGCATGGTTACATTCCGCCAACTATCAATGTGGAGCAACCTAATCCGGCATTACGGCTGGAACAAAGTCCGTTCAAACTAGCAACACAAGGACAGCGCTGGACGCAAAAATTGCGTACCGCAGGCGTCTCTTCATTCGGTATTGGCGGTACTAACTGTCATATTGTGGTGCAATCATTGCCAGAAGAATTACATCGTCGCCGTGCCCATAATCCACAAGCTTCGCCGTTACTACTCTCTGCTGCTTCTGAATCCTCATTGCGACAATTAGCACAACGTTACGCGACGGCACTCCATGATGCACCAGAGCATCATGCAGATCTGGCCTGGACCGCTTTGCAAGGACGCGACCTTTCACTCCCTTGGCGTTTAGCACTGACCTTGACACCACAAAGTGCCGAGAGCTTATCTGCCTTTGCAAATACCCCCTTTGCAAACAATAGCCCAACACCAAATATTTTCAGCGGGCAAGTTAATAGCGAAAGCAAGCAGCTTTGGCAATTCAGCGGGCAGGGTTGTCAATGGCCTGGTATGGGAGAAGCCATGTATGCCAGCTCTCCGGTTTTCGCCGCTATGTTGGATCGTTGCTGTGCTGCCTGTACATCCGAATTGGCATTGCCATTAAAAGCCGTGATGTTCGGAGAGCATGATGCGGCATTAGCCACCACCGAATACGCACAACCCGCCATTGTGGCACATCAAATTGCATTGGCAGCACATTGGCAAGCACTTGGATTAAAGCCTGATTACGTACTGGGGCACTCCGTCGGAGAATTTGCCGCAGCCGTGGTTGCCGGGATTTTCACGCCTGAACAAGTGATGCCGTTAGTCGCGGTACGGGGCAAACTGATGCAAAAATGCTCCCAGGGGGGAGCGATGCTGGCAATCTTCGCCAACGAAGAAGATATTCTTCCCTTTACCCATTCACTGGCATTGGATCTGGCGGTTTGCAATGGCCCGCAACACTGGGTTTGGGCTGGTACAGAGGCAGAAATTGATATTCTGGCACAACGTCTGGAGCAACAGCAGATTCACTGCCAGCGTCTTAACGTTGCCTGTGCAGCACATTCAGCCATGCTTGATTCAGTTCTGGATACATTTTCCCAGCGCTGTAACGGCTTACAGCCTACATTGGGAGAAATTCCGCTGATTTCTACCCTGACCGCGAATATTGCAACTTCTGAGCAACTAGGCTCACCAGACTACTGGCGTAATCATATGCGTCAAACTGTACGCTATTATCAGGCAGTTGAATTTGCCCGCCAGCAAGGTGTTGCATTATTCGTTGAGTTTGGGGCTGATGCACAGTTAACCGGGATTGGGCGACGTTTCCGTCTGCCACAAGAAACTTGGATTGCTGGTGCACAGCGTCAAAGCTCCCCAGAAACCGCTCAGCAAACGGCCCTCATGCAACTTTACTGTGCCGGTGTACATCTCGATTGGCAGCACCTTTTCCCGATCACCGGAGTAAAATGCCATGCTCCACTCTATCCATTTGATGAGCAGCATTACAGCTTCCCTGCGGCTAAGTCTGTGCCGCACTCAGCCAATGTCAATACCGGGCTTGATGTCAATTTCCTGCTCGACCCTGCCATTGAGCAAAACTCTGATGCCACTATCCTACGAGCGCTGTATACCGATGCATTGGTTTATCAATGTCATGGGCGAGATGCTGAACAAGGTTTTAGTGCCATCGACACTATTCGAGCAGGTCGCCTACAACCTTGCTGGCACCCTCTGCTGGAACAGTTATTGACTTACTGTGTCCAGCAAGGTTATTACCGGGAAGCTTCCGGGCCAACGGCAAGTAAAATGTATCGCCCTGATAGCGCCTTACCCTATGCCAAACGCCGGTCACTGGAAGCCCGTTTACTCGCTGCTTTCCCTGCCTTGATCTATGCTGGCGAACGCTTATTCGCGCTGTTAAGTGATCGTGCCGATCTTCCGCGCCAAACTGTAGCAGCACGATCTATGACAAAACACGCTATGACCAAATCATGGCTTCCGGTGCCACAGCCATGCCCTGAGACTCACTATGTCCTGCATTGGCGTACAATCAATACCGCGGATAAACCAAGATCTTCAACGGCGTATACCCTCCGTTCTTCAACTGCCAATGATGAGATGATTCATCATTGGCGTCAGGCGGGGATTAATTTACAGCCTGAAAGCGGAAATACGTTATTACTGCTTGAAGGCCATGATGTTGTTAAATTATGTGATCAGGTTATTAGCGCATTAAAATGTGACGAAACAGCACCGTTAACCGTTATAACCTGCTGCGCTCAGCCGGAAACCACCTTATCAAAAGAAGATATCAATCCGGCTCAATATGCTGTTTGGGCATTGCTGCGTGTCGCAGTTGAAGAATATCCCCATCGTCATATTCAGGCGATTGATATTGCTGATATCAACGATGCAGACTCTTTGTCATTGGCACTTGGCTATTTGAATAAACACAATCATGAACACCAGCGCTGGCTGAAAGTCCGTGGGAATCAAATCTCTGTACCGGTTTTACAACGTCAACCATTACCATTATCGCAACAGCCGATGTCGATTCCTCGTGAGGGTTGGCACATTGTTACCGGTGGTATGGGCGGTATCGGTCAGATTTCCATCCGTTGGTTACTGGCACAAGGCGCGCGTAAGATTGCCGTGTTTGCCCGCCGCCAAAATGCGGACTGGGCTGCTTTTGTACAAGAGTTGTCACTGAGTACTGAATGTGAAATACGTTGGATTAACGTTGATGTCACTGATACGTCAGCCCTATTAAAAGCAATACAAACGCTGGCACAAGAAGATCGTATTGCTGGTGTGATTCATGCCGCAGGTGTGGCTGATCATACCCGGCTGGCAGAACTTGAGCCCCCACGACTGTCACAGATGTTATCTGTAAAAGCCCAAAGTGCATCAACGTTGCAAACGGCGCTTGTGCAACATAACGCCCAATATCTACTGCTTCACGCTTCTGCTGCATCAATGTTAGGCGCTCAGGGACAAGGTGCTTATGCAATCGCCAATGCTTGTTTGGAATCTTTAGCACTGACAGCACCAAATCAATTGATAGTGAAAACGTTAGTTTGGGGCGTTTGGGGTGGTATTGGTATGGCCCGCGACCGGCGATTAGTAGAAAAACTGGCGCAAGATGGCATGTTACCATTCAGCATAAATGAAGGTATCTGGCATTTTAATCAATCTCTGCGTACTGCATCTCCTTGCTATCTGGCAATGCGATTAGATGAACATCATCCCGATATTTTGCGCCGTTTACAGGCTGGTATTACAACGACAACGCCTACCCTTTCGCACTCTGCCGATAATACGTTGTATCAGGATAAAGAAGAACGGCTCAATTGGTTGCGCCAACGTGTCGCAACATTATTGCGATTAGAACAGCCTGAACATTTAGCACCGCAACAGGATTTATTGCAATTCGGTTTGGATTCCCTGTTGTTCCTGGAGCTGAATGCAGTCATCCACCAGCAATTTGGCTTTAGATTAACCGCTGGATTGGCTTATCAGAACATGACGCTGGCGGGACTCAATGCACTAATTGGCGACGCATTGCCTGAACAGCCAATCGTCTCTGTTCAACCTGAAATCATGATTGACAATTCCCAGCGTCATGCACCATTCCCTCTGACGCCAATTCAACATGCTTACTGGATTGGTCGTACTCAGGCCATTGATTTTGGTGGTGTAGCTTGCCATGTCTTATTTGAATGGGATCTGGCACTGGATAGTTTTGATATCCCGCGTTTCGAGAAGGCATGGAATGCTTTAATTCAGCGTCATGGCATGTTACGCATGGTAGTGGATGAAGATGGACAACAAAGAATTCTGCCTGAAACGCCTTGGTATGCTTTATCACAGGATGACTTGCGAACGCTAGACGATACAGCCTGCGAACAAGCTTTGGCTCAGCGTCGTCATACCCTTTCCTATCACGTACCACCTGCGGAACAGTGGCCACTGTTTGAAGTCTCTATTTCGTTGCTACCAAATGAACGTTGTCGCTTACATATGAACCTGGACCTGTTGCAGTTTGACGTACAGAGTTTCCGGATCATGATGGATGATCTACAACTTGCTTATCGCCAGCAACCACTAGCTCCACAAGCATTTACTTTCCGCGACTATGTGATGGCAGAACAAGCGCAACGTGAAAGTAAAGAGTGGCGGGCGTCATGGGCATACTGGCAGGAACAATTACTTTCACTGCCCCCTGCGCCAAGATTACCGTTGAACCCACAACTGCCTCAGCGTGGTCAGCCACAATTTACGACTTATGAAGGTCGATTGGTTGAATCTGACTGGCAGAGACTTAAACAAAGCTGGAAAAAATGGGGCGTGACGCCTTCTGCTGGCCTGCTGACACTATTTGCTCATACTCTTGAATGGTACAGCCGTCATCCGTTGTTTACCCTCAACCTGACCTTCTTTAACCGACAGCCTTTCCATCCAGAGGTGCAAGATCTGATTGGTGATTTTACCTCAGTCATGTTGATGGATTTCGATTTACGCAAGACAACCTCCCTACGTGTCAGCATGGAAAAAACCCAAGCCTTGCTCTGGCAACGGCTGAGCCACAATCATGTCAATGGTGTTGAAGTATTGCGGGAACTCGGTCGCCAACAAAATGGCGAAGCTCAAAGCAGACAACCACTAACACCAGTGGTTTTCACTAGTATGTTGGGGATGGCACAAGAAGGTGTCGCCATCAAACAATCTATCACGCAATTACTCGGTGACCCGGTGTTTGTTCTGAGCCAAACGCCACAAGTCTGGCTGGATCATCAAGTTATGGAAGTCGATGGTGATCTGCTATTTAACTGGTATTGCATGGATGATGTGTTAGAGCCAGGTGTCATTGAAGCGCTGTTTGCTGCTTACAATGCGCTATTAGTGCAAATTTGCCGCCAGCCTGAACGCATAGAGCATTATGATCTTCGCACACCACCTTCTGGTCACCTGCGTTATGACTTCTGGCCACAACATCCTGAATTGCGTCAGGCTGAACAAAATCTACGTGCTAAGCCTGAAATACGGTTGGCAGAAATTCAGCCACGTCAGGACGAAACACAAGGTTATAATTTATGGCTGGTTGCAGAAGATAATTTGTCATTATCACTGCCAGAACCACGGGTTATCAACACCGATGTGTTACCGTTGCCTGCGTTAACAGAGCAACAAGCGTTTGAACGTTCCTGGCAACACATTGAACAACAAGCATTATTGGGTCTGGGCCAGACTTTACTACGCCATAACCTATTCACTTCTCCACAACAAAGCCACTCTCGTGAAGAGATTGAACAACGTTTACAACTGGCGCCACAGTATCAACGCCTGCTTACCCAATGGCTGACGTTATTAAACAAGCAAGGATTTATTGAAAAAACCGCTGACGGATACCGTTGTTTGCAACCGCTTAGTCATATTCCTGCTCCTACAACAAAACTGGATGATGCAGTATGGTGCCAAACTATCAGTCGTTATGTAGCAACTTGTATCGGACAACATGACACCCTGCTTGCCGGAAAAGGCAATGCATTGGAATTGCTGTTTGCCGATAAACAAACCACAGCCAGCCTCTACAGTGAGAACCCGGCGTTACGTTGCCTGAACCAAACTGCCGCTGAAATTGTCCGCCAATTGAGCCAAACATCCGAACATTTCACAGTACTGGAAGTCGGTGCAGGAACTGGGGCAACCTCAGCGAAAGTACTGGCGCACAATGCACAAGTCATTGAAAATTACCACTTTACTGATGTTTCACCGCTATTTCTGGATGATGCACGCCAGTTACTCAATCACTATGGCGAAACTGTAAAATTTGCCCTGTTCGACATTAACCAACGTATTGATTTTAGTCAGCATCCTGAATCGGGTTATGACCTGATTATGGCGGTTAACGTATTACATGATGCAGTCCACCTGAAAAATACCCTGCAACGTCTGTCTCGGTTACTGAAACCCGGCGGATGGTTGCTGATCATTGAATCAACCAAGCGTGAAAGTGCTATGCAACTCGCCAGTGTTGGATTTATTGAAGGTATTAACGCCTGGACCGACGATCGCGGTGACAGTGCATTGCTGGAACTTGCTGACTGGCGTCAATGTCTGGAGAAGTCTGGTTATCGGGTTTCATTGGAATGGCCGGGACAAGACGGACCTGAACTGCATCAACAACTGATTCTGGCGCGGACTGAACAGCAAGCGCGGCTTAATGTCCGTGAAATAGCAGCACAATTTTCTACCTTGCCTTACTCATTGCATATTCAACAGCAAGAACAATTGCCGCTGCCAGTGACAACGAAAGAGAGCATGGTACAAACGTTAACCACGGAAACTGGGCAACCGGAAACAGAAGATGAACAACTCCATGATATTGAACAGCAAGTGATTGCGCTCTGGAGTTCACTGCTTCCTCAGCCAATAAAACGCCAAAGTGACTTTTTCCAAAGTGGTGGTGATAGCTTAATTGCGACCAGAATGGTGGTGCAACTACGCCGCCAAGGGTACGAACAGGCTAATCTGCAACAGCTATTCGAACATCCTAAATTGAATGAATTTTGCCGTACCCTGCGGGTAGTTGAGACAAATTCAGCTCCGCGTGCTACACCCGATCAGGCTAAAGAACCCGCATCAGAACAGACTCTGCCACTCACCGCATTGCAATACGCTTATTGGTTAGGAGAAAGTCAACTGTTCCAATTTGGTAACGGTATCGCCCACTTCTACGCTGAACTGGCTATCAACGGACTTGATCTACCTCGTTTCACCACCGCCTGGAACCGTGTGATAAACCATCATGGGCAATTACGCGGTTATGTGAAAGATGGGCAATATCATATTCTGCCGGACATTCCCTGCTATACACCGACGGTCATTGATTGCCGTAACATGATGCCAAATGAGCGCGAGACCCAGTTGGATGATGCCCGTGACACACTGCGTACTCAAGGGGTTCCCAGCGACAACTGGCCGCTGTTTGACTTAACGCTCTACCATACTGATGATCGGACACACCTATTGCATTTGACCATCGACCTGCTGGTAGCTGATGGTAAAAGTCTAACGTTAATCTTGCGTGATTTACACCATTGGTATCAGGAGCCTAACTGGCAGCCAGAGCCGCCAGTGGCGACTATCGGTGACTATATTCAAGCACTGGAGAATGAGAAAACCGGAGAAGCCTGGCAACAAAGCCGGCAATACTGGCTTGATCGCTTACCTTCACTTCCTGATGCACCAGTGTTACCACTGAAAGATCATCAGTCACAACAACTCGATCAACAGTGCCTAACAGGATATATCAGTCCACAACAGTGGCAACGTTTGCAACAACGTGCGGCAGAACACCGGGTATCACCTTCACAAGTTATGCTCACATTATTTGCCCATATTCTGTCAGTATGGAGTAACAGCGAACATTTCACTATTAATGTCCTGCATGGCAACCGCCTGTTAATGCCACAGCATTGCGATACATTAGTCGGCAATCTGTCTACCACATCATTATTAGAAGTGGATTTACGCAATATTACAGGCTTCGGTGATGCAGTAAGCCGGATACAAAGACAGTGGTTAGCCGATCTGCAACATGCGCTGTTTGACGGGCAATTGGTACTCAGAGAGAAAAATCAGCATCGCCACAACCTGAATGCTGGAATGCCAATCGTATTCAACGATACCACCGGTACGGCGGGCAAAGGGCCATCAGGGTTAGGAATGCTGAATCTTTTTGGTGCGCAAACACCCCATGTTTATCTTGACTGTATGCTAATTTCCAGCGCAGACGGTGGTGTCACCCTACAATGGGCAATTTTGCCGCAACTGTTCCAACCACAAGTTGCAGAAAACATGTTTGCCCATTATCAAGCCAGTATCGTTGCACTGCTCGAACCAGATTACCCATGGAACGCCCCACTTCCTGACTGGCTCCCGGCCAGTGATCGCACTTTATGTCAGAACAGTAATGCGACGAAAAACGTTTTTCCGCCTCATACACTTTGCTCATTACTTGAACAGGCAGTAAATCGTTATCCACAACACACTGCTGTTGTCGATACCTCTCGTCAGTTAGACTATCGCACTTTGTGGTCACAAAGCCTGACACTGGCGGCTCATCTGCAAGCGCAGGAAAATCAGACTTCATCTCTGATTGGTGTAGTAATGGAAAAAGGCTGGGAACAAGTTGTCGCGGTTATTGCGATTTTATTAGCAGGACGGGCTTATCTGCCTATTGATGCTAGTTATCCGCAACAGCGCATCCATCAGCTATTAGCCTCAGGAGAAGTCGATACCGTACTGACTCAACCTAAATTTGCTCAACAGATGAGCTGGCCTGACAATGTGCAAGTCATCTCTCTGGATGAAACATTACTTAACCGCTTACCTGTCAATCCCGGTGTGCAGAGTTTATCCGCACGCCCTGAGGATTTAGCTTATGTCATCTTCACCTCCGGCTCTACCGGAAAACCAAAAGGCGTGATGATAGATCATCAGGGCGCGGTCAACACCATCCTTGATATTAACCAACGCATTGCACTCAATGAACACGATAGCGTACTGGCAATATCAGAATTAACATTTGACCTCTCAGTTTATGATCTATTCGGTACTTTGAGCTGTGGGGCAAAATTGGTTATTCCTTCTCCTGGTGACAGCCGTCAACCTGACAAATTATTGACATGGTTACAGCAAGAATCGGTCACAGTTTGGAACTCTGTTCCGGCATTTGTACAACTGCTTGAAGAATATGCCCGAAGCTACCCACATTCTCTGGATAGTCTGCGCTGGATATTGATGAGTGGTGACTGGATACCAACCCATTTGCCAGCAAAATTATATGCTCTCCACCCTGAGCTAAATCTTCTCAGTTTGGGAGGTGCTACCGAAGCATCAATATGGTCTATCGCCTATCCTATCGCACACATTGATCCCAACTGGCGTAGCATTCCCTATGGTAAGCCTTTGGCTAATCAGACCTTCTATGTACTTAATTCAGCACTTTCACCTTGTCCGGTCTGGGTAACCGGTGAGCTTTATATTGGCGGACAAGGGCTGGCGCTGGGTTATTGGGCCGATTCAGAAAAAACTGAACACGCATTTATCACTCATCCTCAAACCGGTGAGCGACTTTACCGCACCGGTGACTTAGGACGCTGGCGGCCAGACGGTAATATCGAATTTCTGGGACGCAATGATCACCAGATTAAAATTCGTGGTTATCGAATTGAGCTGGGCGAAATTGAGCACCGTTTATGTGAGCACCCTGAGATACAACAAGCATTAGTGTTTGCACACACCACATCAACCGGCGCATTGCAACTCGTCGCGGGCTTACGTTTAACTGACAACGCCCCCGTATCTACAGAACTTTTACCGGTACTGCCTCACTGGTTGCAGCAAACCTTGCCGGTTTGGATGTGTCCACAGCGATTTATCACGCTTGATACGATACCTGTATCAGACAACGGTAAAATCGACAGACGTACACTGGTTACTCTGATTGAAACAGCGCAAGAAGTTAACTCAACGCCATCGGCGGTGACCCTCAACGCGACAGGACAAGCGGTATTAAGCCTTTGGGAATCGGTATTAGAGCAACAAGGTATCAACGTGCACGAGAGTTTCTTTACTCTTGGCGGAGATTCTCTTGCGGCAGTGAGGCTAATGGTGAAAATCAACCAGACGTTCAATCGTCAATATCCACTCAGCCTGTTACAAACTTACGATACCGTACATTCATTGGCTGAATTTATTGAACATCAACCGGAAAACGCTTGCCAGAGTGTGATACTGAACAAAGGAAATGTTGAGCAACCAGCCTTATTTATCGTACATCCTATTGGTGGACATCTACTGGGGTATCGCCATTTGGCAGCTAATTTCAGCACCCAACGTATGATTGGATTGGCATTTGCGCCAGATAGCTTAAATACCGATAAGCCTTCCGTTGCTGCGCTGGCTGCTGACTATATCAATCAAATCCGTAGCTTCCAGCCTAAAGGACCTTATACACTGGCCGGCTGGTCTTTCGGTGGACTCGTGGCCTATGAAATGGCACATCAGTTACGCGCGGCGGGTGAAAGCGTTTCTCATTGCATCCTGATTGATAGTTTTGCGCCAAACGTGCGCACTGATCTGACTCTGGATGATGCATTCTGTCATCGTCATTTCCTGCTCGATTTACAGGGACAATTCCCCGGTTTGGTGCTGGATAACCGTGTTATCGCGGCTAATACTGAGACATTCCTTCAGGCGCTGCACGAAGCCTTACCACAATCGGCACAGATTGACAGCTCGCTGACTGCACTTTACTCGGTATGGCGCCACAATCTGAGTGCATTGCTTGATTACTGTCCACCGCGGACTTCGCAGCCTTTCTGTCTTATCCGGGCAGTACAAGCATTGCCTGATTTTATGGATTACCTTGATCCAACCACAATCACTTCAAGGGATCTTGGCTGGCAGACTTTCGGGCCAGTTAATGTGACACCACTTGATGGTGATCATTACAGTCTATTCCAACACAAACATGTCGGCTCTCTGGTTAGTTGTCTGAAAGACATCCTGAATTCAGTCCCAACTATTGAGCCTGTTAAGGAGAACATATGATAAAGCCACGGCGGGTTCTGATTGTCGGTTCAAAATTTGGCGAACTGTACCTTAATGCGTTTCTACAACCTCGGCCAGGTCTGGAACTGGCTGGGATTCTGGCGCAAGGAAGTACGCGTTCGCAACAACTTGCTCGTGATTTCAACGTGCCACTATTTCACTCATTGGATGAACTGCCAGACGACATCGATATTGCCTGTGTGGTCATCCGTGCAGAGATTATTGGTGGCAAAGGCGACCAATTAACTCAGGCATTATTGGCGCGGGGTATTTCTGTCATTCAGGAACACCCGCTTGATGCAGAAGCCATCAAAAGACACCAATCAACAGCTAACAAACATGATGCTATGTTTTGGGTAAATAGCTTTTACAGCCAATGCCATGCTGGTAGAAGCTGGTTACATGCGGCACAACAAATCAACCAATTATCACAGCAACGTCCGGTAAGTGGCTACCTGACAACCAGCCGTCAGTTACTATTTTCCGCACTTGACCTGTTATTACAGGCATGTCATTGCCCGGAACACATGGAGATAGTTTATGTCGGTCAACGGAGCAATGCATTTCATTGCTTTGAACTCAGCTTTGCGGATACAACGATAACGTTAAACGTTCAATCTTATCTGGACCCCAGAGATCCAGACATGCATAACCTGGTTATGCATAAAATGACGCTGATTTGGCCTGCCGGTTATCTTACGCAGGAAGCCAGTTATGGGCCGGTTATCTGGACACCGGTTCTTCATGCACCAAATCATCTAAATAATGAGCAAAGCCTTTACCTAAACGCCAGTCAGCCAGATGGGGCTTATTTGCACCAGACAACATCACAAATTCTTTGTCCGGCAACCAAAAACTGGATGACAGCATTTGAATGTGATGGTGCTGAAGGTGTGGCATTTCTACTCAATACCTTAAGTTCTGTATTAACTGGCGCTCTCCGCCCTACTGCTTTTGCCTACGACTACCAACTACGGCTGGCAGACTTATGGCAACAAATTTTACGCATTATGGGAGAGCCTGTTACCCAGGATTTATCGCCTCCAGTCTGGATTGATCCAGCTCAATTGATGCTAACTAAGGAAAAATAGTGATGACGTGGGTACTTCCTACACACCCGATGATTCGCCCATGCCTGACGACTCACGGCAAGCCCAAATACACATTGCTAATCTGCCCCTTTGCTGGGGGCAGTTCCAGTGCATTCCGCCAATGGTCCACATTAGAAAATTCAGATATAGCGGCTTCACTGGTGATTTACCCCGGACATGACAGCCGTATGAATGAACGCGCGACCACCCGGATTGAGCCATTAGCACAATCACTTGCCGATCTGATCGTATCATTCACTCCTGCACAGAGAGAAAACCTGATATTAGTTGGTCATAGCATGGGAGCTCAGGTTGCTTTTGAAACTTGCCAACGCCTTGAACAACATAACTGTTCCCTCAAGGCACTGGTACTTTCGGGGTGTCATGCCCCCCATCTTCAACCTCGCCGCCAACTGAGCGGACTGCCTGATCATGAATTCATTGAGCAATTGATTGATATCGGCGGTTGCAGCCCGATGTTACGAGAAGATCCAGGATTGCTTGCATTGTTCTTACCAATGCTACGTGCTGATTTTTTTGCTACAGAGCACTATCACCATGTTATTCAACCTGATTCAGTAAAACTGCAAACACCAACGCTATTGCTTTATGGCAACGAAGACAAAGAAGCTTCTGCTATGGAAGTTCAGCAATGGCATCATTGGCTTGCAGGTAACACGCAAAACCTTTCTTATTGTTGCCAGGAAGTTACCGGCGACCATTTTTATATTACTCAAGATCCTCAGAGCTTTATTCGTCACGTTACACAATTTATACAATATGTCTATTTACAGGAGTTCGCATAATGGCACCTTTTTCTATCCCAGGGAAAACATTGACTATGACGCCAGACTATCTTTGGAATGGTAAAACGCTGGACCAACAACTTGCTGGTTGGTCTGGTATTTGGGGTAATAAAACAGCGCTGATCTATCAAGAACAACAGCTAACTTACCGTGAATTGCACCAATCCGCAGAAAGATTGGCCAGTGGGTTATTTCACCGGGGAGTACGTCGTGGTGATAACGTCATGGTACAACTGCCTAACCGAATCTCTTTTGTCGTCACCTGTTTTGCTTTATTTAGACTGGGTGCTCACCCAGTGTTATTAATGCCGACTCAACGGGCACATGATATTCACGCGCTTTGCCAGATTGCGCGCCCAGTGGCTTACATTATCCCTGATTGTATTCATGGTTTTGATTACCGGGAAATGGCGCGGGAAGTTGCGGCATCTTGTCCCGATCTGAAACACATTATCGTTGATGGAGAAGCGGAAGAATTTACCGCATTAGCATCCATTGATGATAAACCGCTCAATATTACTGGACCAACCTATGGTGATATTGCCGTTTTGTTACTCTCAGGAGGAACGACGGGAACACCGAAATTAATTCCGCGTACTCACGACGCCTATACCTATGATTTTGTCCTCTCTGCCCGTCTGTGTGCAGTAAATACGGAAAGTGTGTATTTAGCCGTATTGCCTGTTGCCCATAACTTCACCTTAGGCAGCCCCGGTATTCTGGGTACCCTTTCTCAAGGGGGATGTGTACTCCTGAGTGATACCGCCAGCTGTGATGAAGCCATGCCATTGATCGAACAGCACAAGGTGACACATTTAGCATTAGTGCCGGCTCTGGCGCGTCTCTGGGAGCAAGCCCGCGACTGGGAACAAAGCGACCTTTCATCCCTGCGCTGCTTACAAGTCGGTGGTGGCAGACTCACACCGGAACTGGCAGAACTGGTCATGACACGCCTTGGTCCTTTGCAGCAGGTATTTGGTACCGCGGAAGGATTACTCTGCTATACCCGACTAGACGATCCCTACGAGGTCATCATTAATACCCAAGGGCGCCCATTGTCAGAAGAAGATGAGATCAAAATTGTTGATGCCAATTTGCAACCTGTCGCCCTTGGTGAAGTCGGTGAACTGATTACACGCGGCCCCTACACCATCACCGGATATTATCGCGCCGGACAGCATAACGCCGTCGCTTTTACCACAGATGGATTCTACCGTACCGGCGATCTGGTTCGCATGAATTCAGATGGCAACCTGATCGTTGAGGGGAGAATTAAAGAGCAGATTAACCGCAGTGGTGAGAAAATTTCGACCCAAGAAGTAGAAACATTATTGCTGCAACATCCTGATATTGATGATGTGGTTGTCATTGCTGTCCCTGATGAACTATTAGGTGAACGAATCTGCGCCTGCCTGCTTAAAAGTGGCAATCAACCAGAATCCGCACAGATGCAAGCATTTTTGCATCAGAAAGGCGTTCAACGCCATAAAATCCCTGATCAATGGTTGTCTGTGGCGTATTGGCCATTAACCACTGTGGGAAAAATCGACAAACGCCAATTAGTACAGATAGCCCAAACAGAACATGGCAATTCAATGCAACAATATCATGAACGCACGATTGCTATTACCAGTACTCCGTTAGATCTCATCACTCATTTGCTCTCAGATGATAATGATTCACAACCTTGTACACTTTATGAAACAAAAGGTGAATGGTCATTAGGGATGGGCTGTGCAGCGACTATAAGTGCCGATGCATCGGGACAATTAATTGATTCACAAGGTAATCATCATCCATACAATATTAATACATTAAGCCAAAAGCTTGAGCAGGCGCTTAATGCTCTCCCTATCAAAGACTGGCGTGCTTATGGCAGAACACTATTTGAGTTTTCCCATATGACATATGGACTACCATTAGCACAACAAAATGAAGCACTAATCAAAATCACTGTTCCCCAGCATGAATTACGCATAACTCAAGGGCAGGTTCTGATACGGACACTTGAAGAAGATCAGATTGCTACATTGAGCGAAAAAATCAGGCAAGCTGATCAATCAGGCACACCGGCTTTCCCATATACCAAAGAGATAGAAATTATCAACCCGGTAACCGCCGCAAAAAATTATCAAGACAACGTAGCAAATGCGGTTAAAGATATTGCCGCTGGTCACTACCAAAAAGTGATCCTGTCACGCAAAGTTGAGCTTGGGTCCAATATTGATATGACGCATAGTTACTGGCTTGGCCGTCAGGCTAACACACCGGCCCGCTCCTTCTTCCTGCGTGATGAAGATTTCTCAGCTTATGGTTTCAGCCCAGAAACCGTCGTTGAGGCAGATGGTTCAGGTTGGGTCAGCACCCAACCATTGGCAGGTACCAGAGCATTGACCCATGACAAAGAGCAGGATCAACGGCTGCGGGCAGATTTACTTTCTGACCCAAAAGAAATCTCCGAACATGCAGTTTCTGCCAAACTGGCATTAGAAGAGTTGGCGCCGATTTGCCAGATTGAAACACTTTGTGTGTCAGAATTTATGGCTATTCGTGAACGTGGTTCAGTACAACATTTGGCATCACGGGTAAAAGGATTACTCCAAACAGACAAAAATCGTTGGGATGCGTTCATCGCTTTATTCCCGGCAGTCACTGCTTCGGGGATACCGAAGAAACCTTCTTTACAGGCAATTTCACGTTATGAAGGTGAACCACGTCAGCTTTATAGCGGTTGCGTCATGTTATTAGATAGCGCAGGTAAACTGGATGCCGCGCTGGTATTACGCTCTCTCTATCAGCATAAAGGACGCTGTTGGCTCCAGGCTGGCGCTGGGCTGGTCAGAGATTCCAAACCAGAGAGAGAATGGCTGGAAACCTGCGAAAAACTTGACTGTATTATTAAATACGTTCGTCCTTATTCCGACAAACAAGATTAATCATACTACGGAAAAAATCTGAGACAGCGCTGATTTTCCCAGGTTAATCAGTCAGTAGTAAAATAGTCGCTCATCCAATGAAACTTTGCTCCTTTCGAGAAAGTAATACAGATGGGCGTACTATTCCTGTATCTTTTCGGCAAATAAATGCCTCCGCTAATCCTAAAATAAAAATAAACATTTTTTCCTCATTGCAAAATTCATCTTTTTACTATGATTAGTAAGTCACCTCTGATTTTTCCTTTCAGTGACAATGATTAGCTAAGAAAAACAAACGAATATATATCAGCTTACAACCACGCTTACGGGTTCCATTTTGGAGGCAAAAATATGTTCTCACGTCGTGATATCTTGAAAGCATCTGCAATTGGTGCAGCAGCCAGCATAGGTAGTATGATTAAATCCGCTGTTGCTGACGAACAACACAATACTGTTACAACGGGTAATAATAAACCACCTCCGGCAGCTAAAAGTTTGTATAAATATAAATTTACAGACAGCGAAAAACGTATATTTGAATACGGATGGGCACGGGAAGCTACCGTAGAACAATTTCCTATCTCTGAAGGGATTGCTGGTGTTGATATGACACTCGAACCGGGTGGTGTGCGTGAACTCCATTGGCATGCCATTGCCGCTGAATGGGCATATATGCTTGAAGGACATGCACGTATTACCATTATCGATCCAGAGGGCAAAAGTGAAGTCGCCGATTTTGGCCCCGGCGATGTATGGTATTTTCCCAAAGGTCATGGTCATTCTATTCAAGCGCTTGAAGGTGGCGCGCATTTCATTCTAACTTTTGATGATGGGCACTTCTCAGAATTTGGCACATTCAGCATCACTGATTGGATAACGCATACGCCGAAAGAAGTACTAGAGAAAAGTGTTAACATGCCAGCAAAGGTTTTTTCTAAAATCAAACCCGGTGAAGCTTACATCGTCGGTGGTGCCATACCGCCAAAACTTCCCCTACCGGTAGACGACGGAGGATTGAACGATGCCCCACTCACCCACCGTTATCAACTCTTGAAAAACAAACCCTTCTTTGAGAACGACGCAGGGATTATTTATCGGGCATCATCGAAGGAATTTCCCATTTCTACCACTATCACCGGTCTCATCGAAATCGTTAAACCGGGTGCAATACGTGAACTCCATTGGCATCCGAATGCTAACGAATGGCAATATTACATTTCAGGCAAAGGACGTATGACCGTGTTTAGTTCCCACGGACATGCCCAAACCTCGAAATTTGGGCCAACCGACGTTGGTTACGTGCCACAGGGATTTGGTCACTATATCGAAAATATTGGCAAGGATGATCTTAAAGTGCTGGTTGTGCTAGATAACGGCATCTACCAGGATATCTCACTCTCTGATTGGTTCGCTAAAACTCCGTCTTATTTGCTGGCAGATAACTTCAGCAATCAGATCTCCGATTGGGCGGACCGTCCGAAGGATAAACTCGTTATATCACGCCGTAGAACTTGAGATATTACACCGTGGTGTATTGGAAAAACCTGTATATCAAAAATAGCCTCGTTAACACGGGGCTTTATTTATCAGCATTAAAAATGATTAGAGAAACGGACGTTGATTTTAATACCATTATCATACTTGTTGTTATCCGCTCTGGTTTTAAATCTAAAAAACAAATACAGAAAAACGAGAAAACCCGTTTAATGAAAATGGGGAAGTTAAATACGGGTCTGAAAACGGGAAAAACCATTAGATTAAAAAAAATTTCAATGAAAATCATTTGCTATATTAATGTTTAATTAAACAATAAAAAACCCTGCTAAATGATAATCGTTTTACAGGTTAATCATTTTTTAACATAGTTCATGACTGGGGTAAGTGAAAACAGCCAATAAAGCAGCAAATTGAAAGATGAAGGGTATATACCCAATAGATTTCGAGTTGCAGCGCGGCGGCAAGTGAACGCATCCCCAGGAGCATAGATAACTATGTGACTGGGGTGCGTGAAAGCAGCCAACAAAGCAGCAACTTGAAAGATGAAGGGTATAAGTGTTAAAAAAACAAGTCCCCCATTAATACCAGATTTTAAAAAGGTACTGAGTGACTAAAAACGACCTATTCCCTGCCATGTTTAATTCATTTATCAACATTATTATCCTTCGCTTATTTTATATTTATTTAACCTACCATAACCATTTGAAAACGCGAACACAGAAAGATTAAAGTTGTATATAAAAAGTGGATTTAACTCAGTAAATACTCTATTAAAAGGGATACACTCAGGTATTTTTTACCATTATTTTACTAAATAACCCATAAAAACAACGCAATAAAAAAGGGATAAAACGGTTAATATGATAGAATTTAACCCCTGAACAAAAAAATTAACTAGCTGATAAAACATAAAAGGGTATTTTTACATAATAAGATTATTTACTGGCTGAAAACACAATATCCCATGATGATTAAACTCAATAAAAAACAGATGTTAAAAGTGGTAAAAAAAACCGTTTAGACTTTATACCGATTAAAATCAGAAGTTAAAAAAAGTCATGATTCCCAATTAATCTTCCTGACCTTCACAATAGCGTTTCTTAATTTATTTTAAATTAAATACAAGATAATAATAGACTGGAAAATACCACAGCCACAGCGGCATATCCAATTTTCACCGCCTGCACTAACCTGATAACTGAACGTGAAATACCTATTGGTATTTTAGTGATTTTATACTCCTTGATTGTATTAACCCTTATATCCCTATAAGGGGTTTAATTTAAAACGCTTTTTATCGTGAATCGAAAGCACCCGGCCTTTTACGAAAAGTGCTCGTTACCGCATCCCAAAATGCTATTAATTCGTTTTCACTGTACGGCGTCGCGGATATCCGGTCATTTTTCAGATCAATATTCACAAAGGGATTCTTGTAATCTCCAGCGGTTTCATTGGCAATTAAGCTAAATGCATATCCAGGCATCTTAGTTCCCGGCTCCAGGTTTGTTTCCACCGGGGCAGTTGTTAAAACTTCCTCCGTATAAGTGCCATTAATTTCCCGCTTTCCTTTCCTTATCACCTTGGCATGCATGGCCAGTAATATACCTTCCATTCCCTTCAAACGATCTAAAAGATGGTCTTTCTCTTGCAAATCATTCAATATCTCAATACTGAAATTAAAATGGTCATCCTTATTTCGTTGATAGACAAAGGTAATATCCTCTTTTTCATTATCACTACCGGCAATAAAACCATCAGGAATACAGGTACCGGCTACCTTAGGAATTTCCGTTTCCTTTCTGCCACTGATTCTGGATAACAAATCCCTCATTTTCATCATTGTTCTATCTTTTGTATTTAAATCTCTTTCAGAAAAACCTGCTTTGATAAAACCCTCTCTTTGATAGGAATATTTATCATCAATCAGCTCCATAAATTTCATTGTTATGGTAAAAGCAACCCCATTATTATAGAAATGCGCTTCCAATACTCGGGCATAACCAGGCACACTCGTGTCCTGATTCCTGTCGAAAATCACGCCATTCAGATCCCCCTGAAGACGATAAACCTTCTTTAAAAAAGGCATATTTTTAGGATTAACATATTGCATCGTCTTTAATTCCTGCTCTCTTAACCGTATCCGATGTTCAAATTCAGGGGGATACAGACGCTCAGTTTCTATTCTCGCATCACCAATCGATATCCCGTCATGGACAATATTGTCAAACCCGGCAGGGAGATCAATTAAATAACGGCCCACACAACGGGTCTGCATATTCGCTAACATTTCAGTTGTCACTTTCTTTTCCTTTTCAGTTAATACAGGATGATCATAAACCGGGAAATACCACCGCCACAGGGCATAAATCGCCACTATCGCGAATAAAATCAGTAAACACTTTTTTTTATCCAATTTTCACCGCCTGCACCATCTTGACAATTGAGCGTAAGGTAAATAACCGAGCGGGAGTCTCTTTCGTTCCATTATTCTCTTTATAAGCCCCTTCATGGTCGACTTCCGTTGCCAGCAAGCCACGTAAACCGTTATAGGTAATCCGACCAGCTTGTATCGGTACCGTACCATCTCCCTGTTCCCTGGGAGGAGCCAGCTTAAAAGTTTTATCATGAATATCCCGAAACAGCGGCCCAACGGAAAAACGAACTATACGTGTTGAACCGGTTTTCAGATCGATAGGATCATAAACTGGCTGATTAAAGGTCATACCGGAATAATCTTCCGTTTTGTCATAATTACCATTATCTTGCTCTTGCCAAGAGATAACGCCATACGATAAGTGTTTCTCACTGGCACCATAAAAGGCATAAGTATTCGAATGATAGTTACCGGTTAGCTCTTCAATAAATTGCTGAACTTCGTTTTGTATAATTGCTGAATATTTTTCCCAACTTTCATTATCCTTCCATTTATCCTGTTTATCCGGGTTTAAAAACCGGGTTTCACATAATCCCCACCACCGCTCTTTTTCCAGATAGATTTCCTTATAAGGATCTGATTCCGGCAGTTTGTGCATGATTTTACCATCCGCGATATGTAGCCAACGTTTACCATACTTCATTCCCGGCAACAGCTGTAACGGTCCGGGAGACTGGGCCATCACCGCCGTCATCTCCGCACCATTACTGCCGATAACCAATCCAGTTATGCCATCTTCACCGGTTTTCATCCTTTTATAAGTGGTTGGCGCACCGGTATCAGGCATCACGCCATGCACAATACCTAAAATTTTATCTCTACCATTTAGCTGCTCAGAGTAATGACGGGCCACTAACCCGCCCATCGAGTGAGTGACTAAAATCACCTTGTTAGTTGCACAGCGCCTGCCATAGAAAGCTAAAACCTTATCCACATATTTCGCCAGCCTCTTGGCAGAATCCACATTGGATTGCAGCCAGTTATAACCCATCACATGAACCGGGTAGACAAAGTTATAGCTGTGGTCAACCTCGGGCCGTGTCAGCGGCTCTTCACCCCACTCCGCATTCAGGTTCATATCTACCATGCGTTGCCGGAGGGTTTGTTGTCCCTGCCCTGCCAAACAGTACTCAAATGCCAAACGTTCATCATCCAGCACCGACTGAAGCCAGGGCAGGAAAGTGCCATAGCTAATATGGGCTATCTCTCCCCAGCCACGCTGACTGCAAGTCTGGAATTTATTCTTTTCCGTGTGGTCAGGTGTGATAGCCCCGGAATCATCAACCTCTGTTTTATTCGGGTCTAAGGTTTTTTTTCTGTAAGACGCTCCTCTACAGGTCCAGGCTAAAACATCAAAACTCAATATCCTGTTTAGCAGCCAGACTGATTCCCCTTGTTTCGATTTTAAATTACTCCCCATCACCCCCGGCAGAAAAATCACCGGGATCACTTTAGTCGCATATTTCAAACAGGTTGCTATCAGATTCTCTTCCGTTCTGGCATTGGGGACGTTGTAATAAGGGGAGCCTAATTCATCATATTCCGGATGAATATAAATCTCATTTTCCTTCGGTTCGCTCACAATCTACTCCTCATCTTTTATTTTCAATTTACTGATTTCCACACCAATCTGCTTTTGCAGGGCGCTTTTCCCATCCTGTGCAGTTGATAACTCCTGCACGCCACCATCTCCGGTATGGAATTGCATATTCTGACGAGCTAACGGAGAAATGTTATAAGCCTGTGCAACCTTTGGCGTCACAGAATAACTGGTGGTCTGCCATTGCTGGACCAACTGGCTGGTCCGTTGTCCACCAAACTTCTGCCATTCCCCTGCCCGCTGGATAATGTGAGCCGGAGCACCGCATTCCACCTGCCCGTTGCCAATCCGAATATATCCCCCGCCACAGGCCAGCAAAATCTCCTGTTTTGCACTGATGATCACTTTGCCTTCATGACTGCTTACCGTGATGTCTTTCAACGCCTCAAGTCCCATCGCATCACCCTGCGCCTGAATCTCTACCCGACCTCGACTGGCAAACAATTTGATCCCCAGCTTTTCAGCAAACAGGCTGATCATCCCACCGGCAGCCACCGTGAATTTTTTCAGTACGCTGAAATCAGTATTTTTACCACTGGTGGCAATGACATTGTCCCCCGCAGACAATTGCAGACTTTTCGCCGTCGTTTGGGCAATCCCCTCCGGCGCGGAAAGTAACAGCGCCGATTTTTTCAGCTCCGTTAAGGTGTCATTTAATAACGCTTTCTGGTGCTGCAAATCCGCCAGTTCAGCTTGGGCGGTTTCTGCCGCACCGCGTAAGGCTTCCGTTAACGCCTGCGCCTGCTGTAATTGACTAATTGCCACCTGCATCTCCAGCACCGGTCCCCCGGCAGCCGCCTGTTTATCCGCACTGATAAACAACCCCTTACCCGCCCGGATTGCCCCCCAGTCATCGGTACGCAGCTCAAAGCCTTCCCCCCGTTTATTCGGGTGCGGACGCTGACTGTCCACCAGATGCCCCAGATTGAGCTGGCTCTTGCCGCCATATTCGGTACTGAGTTTGATGTGCTCCTTCCCGCGCTCGTCATCCATCCGTAATTTGTTATTCGCCGGCGTGCGCAAGACGTTACGTTTGTAGTTGTACAGCGTGACGGGGTCCGGGTGTTTCGAGTCATGCAGCGCGTGGGCGATATAAGGCCGATCCGGGTCGCCCCCTTCAAATGCTATCGCCACTTCCGTGCCTATCAGCAACGGCCAGTGAAAACCGTAGGTGTCACCCGCATAGGGTCTAGCCAATCGTACCCACAGGCTTTCTCCCCCCTGCGGCCACGTCGCCCGGTCAAAGTCAAACGACACCCGATACAATCCGTCTTTGTCGATATCCCCGTAGGCGTCATTCACGGTGGTACTGCTTACCCGCGCCGGCAGCGTCCCCGCCATCACCGGTTTCGGAATGAATGCCGGGCGGAAGCACACCGTTTCTGAATAGGGGATGGCGGTAAACGCCATGACAAAACTTTCATCCCGGCGGGCGCTGCTGGTTATCTCGGTGATAATCACCCCTCGACGAAACACGTCGGGCGCCTCACCCTGCACTTTCAATTCCTGCCCCGGTACCAGCGTCGGCGAACTGGTTAACCCCCGCAGCCGCGTCTGTTGATTCAGATAGCGCTCATGGTGCAGCCGGGCATAAAACACCCCACTTTCCGCTTCCGGCTCAAGGGCATAACGGTTTCCCAGTGCCTGGTAGTTATTGATGTAGTGATACGCTTCCCCGTAAACCGTCGGGTCCCCCCGCGTCACATCCGCCTCGACATCCATCCCGTATTGCGGCAAAGCATCGCGGTAGTTGTAATCCCGGGTCTGGATTTTCCCCTCCACCACCTGATGCGCAGTTTCCATACCCCACACCGCATCTGTGTCCCGGCCATGCATGCCCGACGGGTCCAGAGCCGGCAGGTACACGTTAAACTGGTAGTGACGCTGTTTGTCGTAAAACTCCACCACGTCAATTTTCAGCCGTTCGTCCGCCGTCAGTTTGTACCAGATACCCACTTCCGCCAGCAGCCGTTGCACAAATCGCAGGTCATCCTCGCCGTACTGCATCACCTGTTCCCGCTTCGGGTAGGTGCGCGCCAGCGTGAACAGAAAATCCTGGCCCCGGAAGCCGTGCCGCTCCCGCAGGATTTTTTCCACGATTTCCGGCACCGACATATTCTGGTAAATCGCCGACTGATGACTGTTCGCCAACAGCGCCAGCCGGGGCACCAGTGTCACTTCATACCGGCTTTCGTCATGCGAGGTAGACAGCAATCTGAAACGGCTAATCACGCCGTAAAGGGTGCGCAGCGGCATGGGCGGGATTATCGGCATGCCCCGGATACCGGGATTCACCCGCGGCGAGTGCAGGGTAAACGCCGCTTTATGCATCAGCATCTGCCCCGGCTCAATCGTTTTCACCGGGCTGGTGAATTCAATGGTGTAACAAAAAGGCTGGCTTAATGCTTCCCGCCCGGTAAAGGCCAGGATATCCAGCGGCGCGGTGTTCTTCCGTACGTCGAGTTTGTAGCGATTGTGCTCAAAGATAAGCGCCGGGGTTGAAACAGTCATGGCGGGCTCTCCGTTATTTCAGTAAAAGATAAAAGCGATATTCGAGAAATACTCTCAGCGGCCATGCCACTTTTCTTTGTCTATTACGGGTATGCCAATCCCATTTATCCCCTTCATCTTTCAAGTTGCTGCTTTGTTGGCTGCTTTCACTTACCCCAGTCACAGAGTTATCTATGCTCCTGGGGATGCGTTCATTTGCCGCCGCGCTGCAAATTGAAATCTATTGGGTATAATATTAAGATGGGATTGGGATATTTCGGCTTGAAAACGTGGTACCACCAACCCCGCCTCAGTCATAAAACAAAACGCAAAATATCCTGGTGATGTCATCACGCATTGCAGCAATGAAAAACCGAATCCCGCTATTTCCAAGCAGACCTTTAGCCGGCAGAAAATAAGAGCAAAGCGATCATGTCCGTCAAAATAAATATTCACACTGACCCAATCAGTTATTTCTTAACCCCGGCGATTTTCTAAACAGATTAGTATAAAATCAAGATAATTTTTGTCAGAAAGCACTTTTTGTTTAAATCAGGTCAGCCGTAAAGACTGAACATCACCATATTAAACACACAATATATCAATCAAACCTAAACGACATACCTTTTGTTGAATAAAAAGATGGCATGTATCTTCGTAAGATAGCAGGGCGGAAAAATTCGATTATTGCCGAACAATGCCATGATAATGAAAATCGCATAATTTATTTCTTTCAATAAATGACATCACACCCGCGAACAAGGTCTATTATTTTTCAGGCCAGCAATAGATACAATAAAATCAGCGTGAGAAAAAGAATGATTATCAATTAATTTATGCGAATGAAAATAAACGATGTCGGTTGAAACTGGGCAACAAAAATAATTTTGTTGCCAGTCTATCCATCCACGAATAAAGCACGATACATTAATCAGAATATTATTATCCTATCGACTCAATTTATCCCTATTTTACCGGTGACCGCCCGCTGTCATTATTTTCACTGCGTCATGGTGATAAATCAGTGCGGTAATGAACAACATACGGATAATTTCCAAACCAGAGCTATCTGCCTTATTCCGCCGCCCAGTCCTCATCAGTCGTCTCGGCTGGCCTCTCTTGACCCGGTGCCACCTCAAAAATCGCCTTCGGCAACTGAAAGCCCCGCAGTTTCAGCAACGCCAGCGGGCCACTCCCCATTTCCGTGCGTAAAATCCACCTCAGCGGCAAACCATCCGGGGCCATAAACGTTAACTGATAACGACTCTCATCCAGCCTCTCCACTTTCGCCTGCGCCAGCCAGCGAATTAGCCCCCAGTTCCCCTGATAATCCCCAAATAAACGGGACCCCGCATTCACACTCGTCCAGCTCAGCATCACCCCCGGTCGGTAAGTCTCCCCCGGCCAGCGAAAACGCTGCCAGCTTTCCATCTGGTTAAAGTAACGCAGCGGCTGGCCGTCTATCGTCAGGTCAGTTTCCGCCACATCCCGCACCGCTCTCGCCCGCAGCTCAAACCGTAACCCCTGACTGCCATCCGCAAACAGCACATCCGATAACTGACTCAGCTGATTCACCGCCTGCAAAAACCGCGGGTTAATCCGCAACCCCTGACTGTTCACCTCATCCACCCTCCAACGGTTGCCCGCTTTATGCAGTATCCCGCCTAGCTGACGGTTCAGAAACTGCTCTATCCGCCCCGAATCCGACCGGATAAACTGCCCCAGCATCGGTAACGACACTTCACTCTCCCCCCCAGCAAACGGATAACGCCCCGCAAACGCCCTGTTCCAGCTGTCCACTATCGCCGTCTGCCACTGCGTATTCAGATTCGCCGCCGCCGGGTTCAGTACCCCCTGCCACGCCTGCGTTAACGGCTGCACGAACAGCGTCTGACCCAACCCCTGCCATTGTTCCCCCAGACTGGCCGCTATCAGACGCCCATAACCCTGCGTCTCTGTCAACGCCGTGCTTTTCCCGGTAAATACCGCCCGGGCCAGCGTATTCGCCATGGCCGGCGGGTCATCACTGGTGTTCATCTGTTGCAGTGTCAGTCGCACCTGTGTGACCCGCGTCAGAAAGGTCTGTAAATTCAGGCTGCTATCCGCCTTCATTCCCCCGTCCGTCTGACTGTCTCCCATCAATGCCCGCAGTGGCCCAAAGGTCGCCTCCATTGGTCCCGGCGTGCCTGCCGCCTGCGGGACAATCCCCGGGGGCGTTTTTTTATTCCACAGCGCTTTCGCCGATTTCACCAGTGAATCCGATAACGTGGCGCCTTGCTGACCCGTCTGCCCCTGATACGCCACCGTGTTCATCAACGCTATCAGCGGGGACTGACGCGCATCCGCCATCAGGGTTAACTGGTCGACCACCGCCGACAGACTCTGGGCTGTATTCCAGCGCAGGCTGTTCAGAAACGTCTGCCACGCCCCGGCAAAATCCGTAAAGTAACGTTCGGTCAGCCGGGCTTTCAGCTCCGCCGGTGACACCGCCGCCGGGACGGTCTGATGGCGGTCACTCAGCACCCAGTCAATCGCTTCACGCCGGGAAGCCACCGCCTTATCAATCGCTGTCTGTATCTGCCCTTCCCATGCCTGACGGGTAAACATCCCCGGCACCACTTTATCCGTGGTAAACAACCGCGCCGCTTCCGTGTCGCCGGTCATCTGCCTCAGCGTCAAGTCCGCATAATCCTTCGCCACCGATTGCAGCATCTGCTGGTAGAGCGTGGCATCCGCATTGTGACGGCTTAACTGGGTCAACAGTTTCTGACGCACCTGCCGGATTAAGTCCGTATCCGGGGTGATTTTCCATGCCGGATGGGCCGCCAGATTGTGCGCGTAAAAATCCCATAAATCCGGCACCGCACTCAGCCAGATACCCGACGCAATCCCGGCCCGGGCCGGTTCATTTTCACTGAGTATCCGGGTTAAAAATGCCCCCTCCGCTTTCTCCGGGCGGGCCATCATCAGGTAGGCTTTCAACAGGTCATGACCGGCTGTCGCCCGATTCGCCCACAGCGGACTGTTCGGCGGTAAATTCACCAGCGCTCTCAGTTTCGCCTGCAACACCGCCGCGGCTTTATCCCGTATCAGCCGGTTATTCACTTCGGTGTAATCCGGCATCACCCTCGCCAGCAGCGTCTCATTCTGATTCAGACCAAAACGCTGATACCAGGGCGCCCCGTGTTCCACCCGGGACTGCAACCGGCCCACTTCATTGCGCAGCGTGTTTAACGCCATCAGTTCAGCCCCGGATGCGGCCGGGTGCGTTTTCAGGTCCGCCACCGCCGCCTGGACGACCATTATCTGGTCGCGGTTGCTGAAAAATGACAGCACCATACCCGCCCCCCACAACAACGCCAACGCCATCAGGCCGTGATAAACCTGCCGTTTCTGAACCCATCCCAGCCGTCTGCCGGGGGCCTGCCGGCAGTCACTGAGTACCCCCTGCCATACCGGGTCCGGCAGCCAGCTCTGGGGCGCGCCATCTTGATTGACTCTGACCGGCAGACTGAACATCAGCCCCCGCAACAACACGACATCCGCATATTCCTGCAATACCGGCGTCAGCACATCACGCCAGTGAGCCATTCCCTGCTTTTCCAAAGTAGACGACAGGCGATACAGAAAATCATGGGCATTTTTTGCCAACAGTTGCTGCATGCCCTGCCGGCGCATCGGGTCAATCAGTCGCTGTAATTGTGCCGCCACCGCTTCCGGTGTCGTGCGTTCCGGGAAAAAGCAGCCCACCGGCTGAGTGACACGGTCTTCCTGCGACCAGACACTGTGACACACCTGCCACAAATAAACCGGTGCCTGCCAGCGTAACTGCTGGGCCTGTTTCTGTAACATCCGCAGCGCCTTGTCCATCAAAACCGGCTGGGCACTCTGGGTTTCGGTCAGCGCCCAAACCACCCCATTCAGTGGCCGGAAACGGCGCAACCGACGCAGGGCCGCCAACTGGGCAGCATCCGGCTCACTCTGCACACTGCCGCCGTACACCAACAGCGTGCGATGGCCCTCCAGCCAGTGTCCGGCAGTCAGCCCCGGCGCAATCGCCTCCACCTGTTCCCCCTCCCCCATCACCAGCAAAATACGCACTTTGAACCACCAGAACCGACCGTAACGGCGGTGCAGGCGGGCACCTAATTCACTCAGTATTAACGCAGACTGACTGGGGATAATCTTGGCCTGTTGAGTCTCTGGCCGGAATTTTTGTTGTGCTTTATTTTGCCATATATGCTCCCAGATCTTGCTGCCCAATAAACCGGTCAGTATGACCAGAGAAACCACAGCACCGGCATACCACGCGAGTTCAAGCAGCCCTTTTTCCGCCAGCAACGTTTGATTAAGATAAATCAGCAAAAAAAATACTCCGGCCAGACTCAGAGTAATAAAAACATATCCCCAAAGGCCATGGTGGTAGTGATTCGCTTTCATAAATGTAATTCCTTCGTCATTAAATAAAGTATCGCGTTACCCTCAGGTAATTGATTGATAATAATATGGTCACTGTTTGTCAGGCCAACGGCCTCCGTCAGCATGGCTGAGGCCAGAAACACCGACAGCGGCCCCGGCGGACCAAAAGTACGGTCAATTAAATGCACAGGATTTTCCGGGGCAAAATGGAATGGGCTATCATGACCCTCCATCATTAGTTCAGTCAGCGCGTCTTGAGAAACTCCTGTGACCCAGAGATGCCGCATATTGCTTTTATCAATGCGGTTATATTCAAATAACATCTTGAAATCTTTCTTTATTTCCTGCGGAACTGAAGGTAATTCCCTTCCCATGCCAGCCAGAATGTTTAACTTTTTCTGGGCGGCAAATGCCGTCGAGGAAAACAACTGCGCAGACAAAAATTCGCTGTACGCTTTTTTACCCCCTGTAACAGGCCAGCACTGGCAGGCGATAACCATTATCAGCCCCTCAAAAGCAGCCTTATCGTATAACGAGGTTATTGCCTCCCGGTGTTCTATTTGCGTGGGCGCCATCCCCCACAGTTGTTGCACACACTCGCTATCATGGAACAAATCCGTCGAAGGAACGTCAGCGAGATAAATGGTGTGCAAAAGCTGGCGATACCCCGGACACTGTTGCTCAAAATCCTGATCCACTTGCGCCAGTAACTGCCGGAAATCCATTGATGGCACAGACAGCGCCCGTCCGGTATCGGGAAAGGCTGGTATATTTTTCTGCTCCCCCAATAGAGGAGCAATGCCCTGCGGTTCTGGCGTCAGAATCACATTGCCAACCACCGCCAGTTGCTTTCTGCTCCATTGCTGCCACTGAAAATGAGTTTCCTCACTGGCCGCTTCCCAGGCTTGCGATGCGGTACAAAATCGTTCATAGCGATTCAATGCCGCACCAAATAACATCAGCCAGCCGAAAAAGGCCGGCAGACTGCCATGCAATACAACCTGCAAGAAATCGGGGGGTTCTATCAGCATCAGTGCTATGCCGGTGCCTATCGTTAGCATCAACAGTAAAATAATCCCCCACACCCCATAACGCACAGGTGCCACAACGCGAAGTGAGGGGATTTCAGGAATCGGCCAGCTCATGATAATAACTCGACATAGTGATAAGACATTGAACTCAATACACAACTCCTCCACTGGCAACAACAATATTGCACTACTACAGAACGGCCTTTACGGTTGAAATATATTGTTGAAGAAGCGGTGATCACTTTGTCATTTCGAACGGTGGCATCACCTAAATAAACAATAGCAGACATGGGGATATCCTCTCTTGGTTATCAAAATAATTGAATGAATCTTCAAGTATCGGGAAATAATATGTTATACCGAGATACCCCGTTATTGACTGTAATCTTAATAGAGCCATATCTTTAGCCATTGAATGAAAAAATAAATAAGCGGCCCACTCAGTAACGCCGCAACCGGAATTAAAAACAGGAGACGTTTGTATTTCTTTTGCTTAATGCCTTGCACAGTCCGATAAATGACATAACCATCAATAATCATGATGATCGGCCATGCATAATAGAAAGCAAGAAAAATACAGATTAATACTGTCTCCCAAAAATCGAATTTAATCACATTGAACCTCTCATTAATTCATTATTAAAAAAACGGCCTCCCACAGAGAGAATAGCCACAATCGTCAATAAATTTAGTCAAATATTCTTTATTCAATCTTCACCATTAAACGAAAAGTGAATAATCAGGCTTTATCATCCTGATTCACCCTCATTCCCGTTATCTAGATATTCCTATCAGGATTTTAATTTGAAGCATATTTTTATCGCTATTTAAAAGCGCCCGGCCTGACTCTGAGAGTCTGGCTAATTGCATCCCAAAATGCCACTATTTCATTCTGGGTATAGGCTGTCGGTATCTTTTCATCATTAACCACCGTCAAATCAAATACCGGTGTTTTTTTTCCACCCGTTTTCTCATTAGCCAATAATGTAAACTGATAACGCGGATCATCACTAATCTGCTGCAACCCCACCGCCAATAATTCCTCGGTATCCAGCCCATTAACTTTTCGCACACCTTTACGGAAAATATGCCCCCGGTACAGGGCCGCTTTAATTACATCAATGCGCTCCAGCATACTGTCTTTCTCCCGGATATAGTTATTCGTCTGAATTCTCACATTCAAATAATTATCCGGGTTCGTTTTATACAATAAGCCTATATCTTCTTTATCACTTTGGTTATCAGCAATAAATGCATTGGAGATACAACTTCCCGCCGTCGTCGGGATTTCCGTTTCTGCACGTCCCTGTATACGGGATAATAAGTCCCTCAGTTCAGCCAGTTTAGTTGGTACATCATTATTATAAATATCAGGATGAATCTGCCGATCTTTATCATAACGTGCAGCGGAAGCATTTGTCGCTTTCATTTCCACTTTAATCGCCACGCCATTGCTATATATATGGGCTTCTAATACTCTGACCGCATCTGGGACACTTTGATTTTGCATACGCTCAAAAATAATCCCTTTCATCCCCTGAGGGACAGAATAAGTATTTTTTAAATAGGGCATATCAATGGGATATGACGTCTCCATCTGCCGTAATGCCTGTTCCCGTAATTGGATACGTTGTTCAAAAGCAGGCAAATAGAGCCGTTGAGTTTCTATCCAATTATCATTCACCCGCGCTGCATTCACGGTATCGCTATAATTTGCGGGCAGATCAACCAAGTACCGACCGATGCAACGGGTTTGTAAGTTTGCTAATAATTTATCCACAGCTAATTGTTCCTTCTGATTTAATACAGTATGTGGGGAATAAGGCTGTAACCGGTGCCACACCCCGTAAAACACCAGCATAAGCAGGCTGGCCATCGCAATAACAAGTACAAATACTTTTTTTCTATTCATTGAAATAAACCAGAAAAGCTTGGTTAACAAATTGCACTATTTGATAATTGCCCGCAGAATAAACCGGAAGGCAATGTTCTTAATGAGCAAATTAAAAAGCGCCCGGCCTGACTCTGAGAGTCTGGCTAATTGCATCCCAAAATGCCACTATTTCATTCTGGGTATAGGCTGTCGGTATCTTTTCATCATTAACCACTGTTAAATCAAATACCGGTGTTTTTTTTCCACCCGTTTTCTCATTAGCCAATAATGTAAACTGATAACGCGGATCATCACTAATCTGCTGCAACCCCACCGCCAATAATTCCTCGGTATCCAGCCCATTAATTTTTCGCACGCCTTTACGGAAAATATGCCCCCGGTACAGGGCTGCTTTAATTACACCAATGCGCTCCAGCATACTGTCTTTCTCCCGGATATAGTTATTCGTCTGAATTCTCACATTCAAATAATTATCCGGGTTCGTTTTATACAATAAGCCTATATCTTCTTTATCACTTTGGTTATCAGCAATAAATGCATTGGAGATACAACTTCCTGCCGTCGTCGGGATTTCCGTTTCTGCACGTCCCTGTATACGGGATAATAAGTCCCTCAATGTAGCTAAATCTTTCTGAGTTGTATTGGCATATACAGCAGGGTAGGATGTCCTGTCTTTATCATAGCGAGCGGCTGAACCATTTGTCGTCTCCATTTCTACTTTAATTGCTACCCCATTACTGTACAAGTAAGCCTCCAGCACTCTGAATGCATCATCAACGCTTACATTTTCTATGCGTTCAAAAATAATCCCTTTCATCCCCTGAGGAACAGAATAAATATTCTTTAAATAGGGCATATTAATATCCTTCGTTGTTCTTGTCTGCCGTAATGCCTGCTCCCGCAATTGGATACGTTGTTCAAAAGCAGGCAAATAGAGCCGTTGAGTTTCTATCCAATTATCATTCACCCGCGCTGCATTCACGGTATCGCTATAATTTGCGGGCAGATCAACCAAGTACCGACCGATGCAACGGGTTTGTAAGTTTGCTAATAATTTATCCACAGCTAATTGTTCCTTCTGATTTAATACAGTATGTGGGGGATAAGGCTGTAACCGGTGCCACACCCCGTAAGACACCAGCACAAGCAGGCTGGTCATCGCAATAACAAGTACAAGTACTTTTTTTCTATTCATTGAAATAAACCAGAAAAGTTTGGTCAACAAATTGCACTATTTGATAATTGCCCGCAGAATAAACCGGAAGGCAATGTTCTTAATGAGCAAATTAAAAAGCGCCCGGCCTGACTCTGAGGGTCTGGCTAATTGCATCCCAAAATGCCACTATTTCATTCTGGGTATAGGCTGTCGGTATCTTTTCATCATTAACCACCGTCAAATCAAATACCGGTGTTTTTTTTCCACCCGTTTTCTCATTAGCCAATAATGTAAACTGATAACGCGGATCATCACTAATCTGCTGCAACCCCACCGCCAATAATTCCTCGGTATCCAGCCCATTAATTTTTCGCACGCCTTTACGGAAAATATGCCCCCGGTACAGGGCTGCTTTAATTACACCAATGCGCTCCAGCATACTGTCTTTCTCCCGGATATAGTTATTGGTATTAATTCTGACATTCAAATAATTATCCGGGTTCGTTTTATACAATAAATCTATATCTTCTTTGTCCCTCTGGTTATCAGCAATAAACGCATTGGAGATACAACTTCCCGCCGTCGTCGGGATTTCCGTTTCTGCACGTCCCTGTATACGGGATAATAAATCTTTAAGTTCTTCCAGTTTCTTTGGTACGGTATTGGTATAGACATTAGGATGCATTTCCCGATCCTTATCATAACGTGCCGCAGAGCCATCCTTCGCTTCCATTTCCACTTTTATTGCCACCCCGTTACTATATAGATGAGCTTCCAATACCCGGACGACATCCGGGACACTTTGATTTTGCATACGCTCAAAAATAATCCCCTGCATCCCCTGAGGTAAACGGTAAGTATTTTTTAAATAGGGCATATCAATGGGATATGACGTCACCATCTGCCGTAATGCCTGCTCCCGCAATTGGATACGTTGTTCAAAAGCAGGCAAATAGAGCCGTTGAGTTTCTATCCAATTATCATTCACCCGCGCTGCATTCACGGTATCGCTATAATTTGCGGGCAGATCAACCAAGTACCGACCGATGCAACGGGTTTGTAAGTTTGCTAATAATTTATCCACAGCTAATTGTTCCTTCTGATTTAATACAGTATGTGGGGGATAAGGCTGTAACCGGTGCCACACCCCGTAAGACACCAGCACAAGCAGGCTGGTCATCGCAATAACAAGTACTTTTTTTCTATTCATCAGGGTAGGCCAGAGAAGTTTGTTTAATAGACTGCGCTATCTTGACAATCGCTCGCAGGGTAAAAAAACGCGTTTTGTCGGTATCATAAGCATTTTCATGCTCAACCTCCGCCCCCAATATTGAACGCAAGCCAATAGTGGTAAACTTCCCGCCCTGAACGGGTACCGTGCCATCACCCGGCTCCTGCGGGTCCGCTATCGCAAAAGTCTGTATCAGAGAATAGTCATTGCCCGGTTTCATCGGATATCTGACACTGCGCGTATCTGAAAACTCCGCACCAGCCGGGTCAAATATCGGGCTATTAAATGCCCGTTCAGGATTACTTGGCCGATTAAAATAATCTTTACGGGCTACCCAGCGGACGGTGCCATAAGAGCGATATTTCGTACTGTTACCATAAAAAGCATAGGTATTGCTGTGGTAACAGCCAGTTAACTTTTCGATAAAAGGCCGAACTTGCGTCAACAATAAATCATGATATTTATCCCAATCTGCCTGCATTACCGCCCGGTTTTTTGTCTTATTTTCCGGGTTAATGAAACGTTCTTCGCATAATCCCCACCACTTATCGCGCTGTAAGTAAATTTCTTCATAAGGATCACGCTCCGGTAAGCTATGGCGTGTATTTCCATCATCAATCTTCAACCACCACTTGCCGTATCCCAGACCGGGCAACAACTGGAGTGGTCCCGGTGACTGCGCCATCACAGCAGTAAACTGTGCACCATCTTTACCTATCACTAATCCCGCTAAGCTAGCTTCACCCGTTTTCATCCGCTTATAGGCTGTCGGCGCACCAAATGTCGGCATCACGCCATGCACAATTCCCAGAATCTTGGTACATCGCCCCAATATTTCTGAATAGTGACGCGCTACCAGCCCCCCCATTGAATGCGTGACCAGTATCACCTTTTCACAAGGCTGACCCCGCCGTTTATAGCCCGTAACTACCTGGTGAATATAGCTCACCAACTGGTTTGCTGACTCCGCATTAGATTGAAGCCAGTTATACCCCATCACATGAACCGGAAACTGATACTGATAACTCAGCTTAATTTCATCCGGTGTCAGTCTGGCTTCCCCTGTCTCAGCCTGTAAATCCATAAACTCCAGTTGCTGACGCAGTGTCTTTTCACCATTATTTTCCAGCCGGTTTTTCAATAAATCATCTTGATCATCCAGCGCCGCCTGAAGCCAGGGCAAAAACTTGCCGTAACTCATATAGGCTACCTGCCCCCAGCCCCGTTCTTCCCGCGAAGGAAATTTAGGACCTTCTTTATCATTGTCATCCACCCTTCCCCGTGAATCGACAAAGGTATTCTCTGGATCAAGTAACTTTTTTCGATCTTCTGCGCCCTTGAAAAGCCAGTCCATCAAGGCACCCACTTTGCTGTTTAAACGCCAAACTGACGTTCCCTTTTGATCCTGCAAATTACTTCCCATTACCCCGGGCAGAAAAATCACCGGGATCACCCGGTTTGGCACCTTATAACAGATGGCTTTCAGATTTTTTTCACTGGCCGCGTTAACCAACGGGTAATACAGCCTGCCATGTTCGTCATAGACCGGGGTAACAATCACTTTTTCTGATGAATCTGTCATCAATCACTCCTTATCTTCTGTTAAATAGAATTTCATTTTTTCCACACCTAATTGCTGCTGTTTAGCGGTTTCACCGTCAGAACCTGTTGTTAATGGTTGCTGACTATTGTCTTGGTTATGCAAAAGTCCGTTTTGGTTATTCACTGGTGAATCATCAAAAGCCCAGAGGACCTGCGGTGTTATAGAAAAATCCGTGGTCTCACGTTGGGAAGCCATCTGATTAAAACTCTGTCCGCCGAACTTCTGCCATTCCCCTGCCCGCTGGATAATGTGAGCCGGAGCACCGCATTCCACCTGCCCGTTGCCAATCCGAATATATCCCCCGCCACAGGCCAGCAAAATCTCCTGTTTTGCACTGATGATCACTTTGCCCTCATGACTGCTTACCGTGATGTCTTTCAACGCCTCGAGTCCCATCGCATCACCCTGCGCCTGAATCTCTACCCGACCTCGACTGGCAAACAGTTTGATCCCCAGCTTTTCAGCAAACAGGCTAATCATCCCACCGGCAGCCACCGTGAATTTTTTCAGTACGCTGAAATCAGTATTTTTACCACTGGTGACAATGACATTGTCCCCCGCAGACAATTGCAGACTTTTCGCCGTCGTTTGGGCAATCCCCTCCGGCGCGGAAAGTAACAGCGCTGATTTTTTCAGTTCCGTTAAGGTGTCACTCAATAACGCTTTCTGATGCTGCAAATCTGCTAATTCAGCTTGAGCGGTTTCTGCCGCACCGCGTAAGGCTTCCGTTAACGCCTGTGCTTGCTGTAATTGACTAATTGCCGCCTGCATCTCCAGCACCGGTCCCCCGGCAGTGGCTTGTTTATCCGCACTGATAAACAACCCCTTACCCGCGCGGATTGCGCCCCAGTCATCGGTACGCAGCTCGAAGCCTTCGCCCCGTTTATTCGGGTGCGGACGCTGGCTGTCCACCAGATGCCCCAGATTGAGCTGGCTCTTGCCACCGTATTCAGTACTGAGTTTGATGTGCTCCTTCCCGCGCTCGTCATCCATCCGCAATTTGTTATTCGCCGGCGTGCGCAGGACGTTACGTTTGTAGTTGTACAGCGTGACGGGGTCGGGGTGTTTCGAGTCATGCAGTGCGTGAGCGATATAAGGCCGGTCCGGGTCGCCCCCTTCAAACGCAATCGCCACTTCCGTGCCAATCAGCAACGGCCAGTGAAAACCGTAGGTGTCACCCGCGTAGGGCCGGGCTAATCGCACCCACAGGCTTTCTCCCCCCTGCGGCCAAGTCGCCCGGTCAAAGTCAAATGACACCCGATACAACCCGTCTTTGTCGATATCCCCGTACCGGTCATTCACGGTGGTACTGCTTACCCGCGCCGGCAGCGTGCCCGCCATCACCGGCTTCGGAATTAATGCCGGACGAAAACACACGGTTTCTGAATAGGGGATGGCAGTAAACGCCATGACAAAACTTGCATCCCGGCGGGCGCTGCTGGTTATCTCGGTGATAATCACCCCTTGACGAAACACTTCAGGGGCCTCACCCTGCACTTTCAACTCCTGCCCCGGTACCAGCGTGGCCGAGGTGGTTAATCCCCGCAGCCGGGTCTGTTGATTCAGGTAGCGCTCATGGTGCAGCCGGGCATAAAACACCCCGCTTTCCGCTTCCGGTTCAATGGCGTAACGGTTTCCCAGCACCCGGTAGTGATTGATGTAATGGTACGCTTCTCCGTAAACCGTCGGGTCTCCCCGCGTCACATCCGCCTCCACATCCATCCCGTATTGCGGCTGTGCATCGCGGTAGTTGTAATCCCGGGTCAAGATTTTCCCTTCCACCACCTGATGCGCGGTTTCCATACCCCACACCGCATCTGTGTCCCGGCCATGCATGCCCGACGGGTCCAGGGCCGGCAGGTAGACGTTAAACTGGTAGTGACGCTGTTTGTCGTAAAACTCCACCACGTCAATTTTCAGCCGTTCGTCCGCCGTCAGTTTGTACCAGATACCCACTTCCGCCAGCAGCCGTTGCACAAATCGCAGGTCATCCTCGCCGTACTGCATCACCTGCTCCCGCTTCGGGTAAGTGCGCGCCAGCGTGAACAGAAAATCCTGGCCCCGGAAGCCGTGCCGCTCCCGCAGGATTTTTTCCACGATTTCTGGCACCGACATATTCTGGTAAATCGCCGACTGATGACTGTTCGCCAACAGCGCCAGCCGGGGCACCAGTGTCACTTCATACCGGCTTTCGTCATGCGAGGTAGACAGCAATCTGAAACGGCTAATCACGCCGTAAAGGGTGCGCAGCGGCATGGGCGGGATTATCGGCATGCCCCGGATACCGGGATTCACCCGCGGCGAGTGCAGGGTAAACGCCGCTTTATGCATCAGCATCTGCCCCGGCTCAATCGTTTTCACCGGGCTGGTGAATTCAATGGTGTAACAAAAAGGCTGGCTTAATGCTTCCCGCCCGGTAAAGGCCAGGATATCCAGCGGCGCGGTGTTCTTCCGTACGTCGAGTTTGTAGCGACTGTGCTCAAAGATAAGCGCCGGGGTTGAAACAGTCATGGCGGGTTCTCCGTTATTTCAGTAAAAGATAAAAACGATATTCGAGAAATACTCTCAGCGGCCATGCCACTTTTCTTTGTCTATTACGGGTATGCCAATCCCATTTAATATTAAGACGGGATTGGGATATTTCGGCTTGAAAACGTGGTACCACCAACCCCGCCTCAGTCATAAAACAAAACGCAAAATATCCTGGTGATGTCATCACGCATTGCAGCAATGAAAAACCGAATCCCGCTATTTCCAAGCAGACCTTTAGCCGGCAGAAAATAAGAGCAAAGCGATCATGTCCGTCAAAATAAATATGCACACTGACCCAATCAGTTATTTCTTAACCCCGGCGATTTTCTAAACAGATTAGTATAAAATCAAGATAATTTTTGTCAGAAAGCACTTTTTGTTTAAATCAGGTCAGCCGTAAAGACTGAACATAACCATATTAAACACATAATATATAAACCTAACTTAAACGACACGATATTTATTTAAACAAAAGGGTTGCATTTGTTTTTGGAAAATGGAAGGGATAGAAAACTCTATTATGTCAGGACAGATCAATGATGATGTAAATATAATTACCTTTATTTTACAATGAGTTACTCTATAACAAAGAATAAGACAACTAACAATATATACCCTTCATCCTTCAAGTTGCTGCTTTGTTGGCTGCACTCACTCACCCCGGTCACAGAGTTATCTATGCTCCCGGGGATGCGTTCACTTGTCGCCGCGTTGCAACTCGAAATCTATTGGGTATATCATAAAACGGGAGTAAGAAAAGAATGATTATCAATTAGGTTAAGAAAATAAGAATAAATTCGGTTATACAAGTCAAAACAGGACATGAATAGTTTTATTATCAGTAGATCATATGTTATTTTAAACAGCCAACATAAATTGCTGGCTGTTTAAACTGACTCATCCAAGTTTATTTAAATGAGTGGTATTAGGACAAAATACTTCCTTTTATAAAGGCAAACTTTTAATTGCAAATATCCCAGTATAGGCCGGTGTCTACAATATCCATTCTATACCCGTCATCTTTCAAGCTGCCTCTTTGTTGGCTGCACTCACTCACCCCGGTCACATAGTTCGCTATGCTCCCGGGGATTCGCTCCCTTGCCGTCGCGATGCATCTTGAAATCCATAGGGTATATACTCTTCATCTTTCAAGCTGCTGCTTTGTTGGCTGCTTTCACTTACCCCAGTCACAGAGTTATCTATGCTTCTGGGGATGCGTTCACTTGCCGCCGCGCTGCAACTCGAAATCTATTGAGTATAGGTACTAAGTTGAGGTTTCGGTAACTTACTGGATATAAGCCATCAATACTGTTGATGTAAATACCGATCGTCTCATCGACATTGTTAAGTCTGACTTTAGAAAAACCACGAACGATTGAACCATTTACTATTCACGTTCTTTCTGCCTTTCAAACTCCAGGTTATCCTTTCTTAACCGCGATAACCTTTTCTCCAAGTTCATGGTACATAGTAAAGTGAAAGCTGATATTCTGCCCCGTCACGATTTGCGTTTCCAGTTCCTCTCGAATTATGTTCAATATTGGGAATGTACTCAGCCAGTCTGCATCACTTTGTACCAGTTCACCTTTCCAAATAGCTTGTAAGTTGAAGTCGTCTTCACACGCCGATACACAGCACATTTTACAGAAACGCCATAAGGGAAAGTTGTTACGATTCAATTTCCAAACCAAAAACATCTTCCCATTATCTATCCCTACGAGTTCTCTTTAATGAATAATTGCTTACCTGGAAAATCGATTAATACTGCGTATTTATTAAAGAAATTATTCCCGATTAGTCCATCAGTATTTAACTGATTAAATCCCCCATCAACCAATACCGAATTCAGCTTGATTCCCTTAGCGCCTATTTCGTCAAGTTGAAACGTCGATGCAACGCACCCTTTATTGTCCATATCTTGAACCACAGCCTGACAAGAAATATTAGTTGAGGGAGATTTCAACCTTTCTTTCCAAAACATCGAAACTGATGCGCCAGTATCTAATACCATGTTATAGTTCTTAAAGTTTTGTGAAACTTTAACAGCAATGCCTTCTTTAGTCAGTCTCAGCGGCAATTTTATCCAGCCATTATCCACATTGACTCCCAATTCTTGTAAATGATCAGAAACCGATAATTTCCGGCTTTTATAATCAATAAGAACAGCCTTCCCCTTGAATAAATCAAGACCAATTACCATTGAGGAAGGAAGATTATTATCTCCAATTAATTTCATCCCCCATGGTGTTAATGAAACCCCTGTAACATTCTTAAACATCATCCCATTTATCGAAAGCTGTGGAATGTTAAATTTGTCATTTAAAAAAATCTTACCCGTAAGATCAGTGGAGCGTGCTTTTTCCGGTTCGATAACTAAGCCGGAAATTTTCGACATAAGATTTTTAGATAAATGGAGACCTATAGTTGAACCCGTATCAATCATAAGATTTTGAGTTTTCCCATCAATTTCAAGATTTGCTATCGGTAGAGCAAATTCATCAAATTGAAAATTTATATGCATGACTTTTTCAGAGGCCATAGAGTCTGTGGCAAACAATGACATCATGGAAGAAAAAGCAACAAATGCAGTCACTTTGATATGTTTACTTAGAGAAAAATACATGGGGATTCTCCACTTCTGCGTTCATACTTAAGTCAAAAACCCTATCCGCCATTGCGATCATTGTCGGACGGTGGGCTACAAATACCCTGGTAATCTTTAATTCTCGTATTGAGTCATTAATTTTTGCTTCGTTATCGATATCCAGATCACTCGTTGCTTCATCAAGAAATAATATCTTTGGACGTTTGTACAATGCCCTGGCAAGAGAAATACGCTGTCGCTGTCCACCTGACAGAGCACTGCCCATGTCTCCAACCATTGTTTCATATTTCATCGGCATCTCTTCTATTTCAATACAAAATGATAAAGCCAATACTTGAACTAAAGCCCGAGATAATCCAGATACGTTTTTAAACATATCCAGCAATCGAATTGTTTTCTTTTCAGTACGTTTCTGAAAGTCTTTATTTGGCCAAAGCTCAAGTGCAATACCCGTAAATTTTTTAGATAACTCATCAACAGAAATTCTTCTCTCACCTTTTGCCGGATCATGAATAATGACTCCACGGCGGGAAAATTTCTTTAATACAACAAAGTGATTAAAAGACCAATGCAAAATACAAGGCGTTTTTACCTGACTTAAAGAATCAAGATCAGCTCGAATTGGACGAGAAGCTAATGAGAGACGATCAGCTAATACTATAATATCGCGCAGGTTCATACCTTTTAAAGACACCTGATAGTATTTGCGGAGTGCTTGCAGATCCATGTTAAGTCCATAATAACCTGCAATCATAGCGACACAAGCGAGCCCACATTCTGTAGCCTCTGTTTGCATCACCACGGGAAGACGGTGCCGGAATGCTTCAAAGTAGCCTTTCATTGTGACATTCATACATCATCTCCAGGTTTACCTTGAGTCGCGACATGAATTCTTTTTAGAGGTAATAAAATCCATTCGTAGATTGGCCTTTTCCTTATAAAAATATCTGTTTCGACCCCCATTCCGGGCCGTAAAGGATGTATATTTCCCGCTAAGAGTACACCGTCGCTTTTGGGGCGGATATGAACTTGAAAATACCGTTTCTGTTGCCGATTATTCTCATCCCTTGTTCCTAAACTCCCTTCAACTAATGTGGTGGAAATTGCAGTAACAATACCATCATGCTGCCCAAACCACTGATATGGGTAGGCATCAAACCGTAATTTTACAGATTGTCCCTCTCGTAACTCGCCAATCACTTCAGAGGTGGAAAAGATTTCTACTTTAGGGCGGCCCGAAGTAGGTACAACACTCGCCAATTCTTGGGACGAGCGAATTCTTTTGCCAACTAATCCAGTAATTCCCGTTAACTTACCGTCAATCGGAGACGTTATATAGAGTTCCCTTCGTTCTTCCGTAGAGACTAAGTCTTGATCTAGCCGCGCAATATCTCGACGTAATGTTTCACGTGAAGTTTCAAGTCCAATGTGAATTGTCGCCAACCTCGCCCTGATATCAATAGATTCACCCTGCAACTTAACCTTTTCTCGTTTGTAAGCCGCCAGTTGAACAGAAGCGGTATAATAATCAGAACGACGTTCTATATGATCCGTTTCAAGTGCTATTCCTTTCCCGACTAATTTATTGAAAAGCTGAGCTTTGTCAAATAGCCATGCGACTTGTTCAGTTGATTTTGTGATCAAGTTGTCTAATTCTAGAATCTCCGCTTCCTTATTCTTAAGAAGCTGGGTAAGAAAATCACTTTCCTTATCAGACGCCTCTGATTTCAGCATGATCTCTCGTTTAATTGCCGTCTTCTGTGACTTTAAGGCAGAAGTAATTTCATGACTTGTACGCCCATATTCGGTTTGAGTTTCCATGTTAACGATAAAAATAACATCTCCAGCGCGAACTTCTTTCCCTTCAACAGCAAAACTACGAACAATGGTTCCATTACCCGCTGCTTCTATTCTCGCAAAACTGGCTGCTCTTGATAGAGTCCGTCACCAGCCACGGGCCAGCCGATGGAAAGCACCATGCCAAGCTTGCCAGGCTGTTTGCCGGTTCAAATATACAACAGAGTAACTGAGCATATTATTAATCGTCTGGGTTTAACAACAAAAGCCTCTATTTCACCGTAGAGGCTTTTCTAATTAATTTAAACTTTAGGTAGTGTCCCGCATTTTTACCTATTCCCCCCTACCTGCGGTTAATTGTTTTTTAACTGATGGTGATTATTTGCATACCAGGAAATATAATCATTACTCGATATCGGCGTTTCAATGCCAATCTTATCCACGCCAAAATTGGTAATATAATCGTTTATTCTGTCTGCATGCTTACGTATATATTCAATGCGTCTCTCATCTATTTTTTGAGATTCCTGTAGATTGATCACTTCACTCTTCAGGAGGTTACTCATGGTACGATAAATCCAGTCGAGAAGATAACCTTCGATAATCATATAAAAATCATCATCATTATTATCGTGGTATGCATCAATAGTTGTCGTCACCACGGATAAAACGGCATAGGTTTGGCTTAGTTCTAGAAAATCTTTACTATGCTTATTAAACATATCGAGATTTATTTTCTTATTGTTACCCACTACTAGTCGGTTTAGTTTTTTATATAAAAAGTTCATATAACCATTCAAAATGGAAAATAAGTCATGCTGGACGGATGTCTTATGTATCTTCGTCATCTTATTGAGAATAATCATCCCGCCAGCTTTTAATGATAATACCAAGTTATCACCTTCCGACGTAATTGCACCAAAATTAGATATCAAATAACTGGATATTTTGTTAATCGTAAATAATCCCTGTGCCCCACAACGTTCACGGCAATTAAGTAATATTTCTTGTGTACGCCATGTACACAGCGACTTAGTCGTCGTGATTTCAATAAGTAGTTCATCTGAAAATTTAAAGTTTTTGACTGATTCTGATAATATAACCGAAACCTTTCTGGTTAACTCTCTTAAGTATAACGTGTGAGTGATCGTGCTCAGAGTATCCCAGGCAATCCCCTCTTTGAAATGAGAATGATTAATTATTGGCATAATACCTGAGTAGCCAAACGTTTGTCGTTTATTTCCATATGCGTTGGTTATATGAAGAGCTGATTTGGCCGCTGTCACTGAACTCATTGCCATGCATAACTTCCCTGAATGTATTCTATTTATAATTAACGAGAATCTTTCTATTAATTTTTTAGTATGCAATGATACGTTTCCATCTCTGGTCAGGGTTATCATATTACCCGCGAGGAGTCCTTCAAAAGGAATTTCGACATGATCAAATGAAGTTATTGCATTATCTAAATAAAATCCCGGCTTATCACCAAGTGGAGTAATGTTAACTCCAGGCGTTAATTTGCCATTTACCGACAGAGGGAGAATGAATGGGAAAATACCATATTTCTTTCCTGATACATATAACTGCGCTAAAACTACAGCTATTTTTGGTAGTTCACAAGGTGTCGTATTAGGCATAAATTTATAGGCATTTTGGCTTGGTGAATTCAACATGAATACACCTTTTTCCGGAAGATAATTAGCCTGTGTTTCGATTGCGATAAGATCATTCCCGTGAGCCAGCTCAGTCGCTAGATATACACCAATAGCACGACCTGAACAAAGTTTTTGGTAAAGAGTTTCGACATAGGGAGTTTGCGATCCTAAGTTAGCGATAGTACCTATGGCTAAATTAAAATGAATTGACAGCATAGAAACTACAGCACAATCATGTGGAGCTACCAGTTCATGAAGGGCAACTAATTCATTAAATGATTTCGTATGAATATTATTATTTCGAATATATTTAAGCAGTTCTATAAACTTTTTTACTGACGATTGATAACTATCACAATTGCTTTTAAGTAATTCTAAAAGACTATCAGATACTTCTGCATTTCCTATACCTAAATAAGACTTTAATTTTGATGCTGAATCACACAATGATCTATTCATATCGATGAAACCTTTACCAGAATAACAATATAAAAGCTACAACCTGAAAGATGAAGGATATATTAGCTATTTAATAGTGTAATAGAAATAACCTGTTAAAAACTTTCTTTCTTATAGTCCAGTAGATAAATCCATATTAAACATGTTCATCAAGTAAATAACTCGTCGTCGTTATTCCCTTCGAATAGGTGATTAATCATTTCATCATCAAAATTATCTTGATATGAATAGTTTCCTATGGGAATATATTTTTATTGTTTTAATATAACCAGTTGGTTAATTGATTATGAATCTTAGTTTTTGATGATTATGGTACCAGATAGAGGTAATCAATTCGTTAAAGAAATAACTAATAAATTAGCTAAAGCAGAGAATAAATCTGCAACAAAACATTTAATTTAATGATGAAAATATTTATTTTTAGTGGAAATTTTTTCATTATTTTAAACAATGTTGACGTTATTTTTATCAATTACTTATTTTTAATGGAAAAACTTCTGGCATTATTTATCAGGACAGTCACCTATTATATTAATATGAAGTTGATGAAAAGATTATTTTCATAATCTACACTGCAAAACGTCAGACCTTCTTTATATTATTAACCAGGAGTAAACTATGAAAAAATTGATATCTATGCTATTCATTTTAATTGGTATGATTAGCGCCCCTGCATTCTCATCGGAAACCAATAGCGGCGTTGTTAAAGTTGTAGAAATTAAAGCAGATTGGGAAAATCCCTCACATTATCTTTATACATTTAGTGGAATTTTGGCTAGTAACTGTGGAAAACCAGGTTATATTTGGTCAGGATCAAGCGCTGAAAACGTCAATGATATATTAAAACAAGCTTATGCACAGGATTTAAATATTAAAGTTGGCATAGATAATGTGAGTTGTAATATAACTACGGTTTATGTTATTAAACAACGGTAATTAATTCTCACATTATTATTAATGGGATAAAAAGATAGATAAGCATTAATCCCCCTAACTCTATAATAAAACCCTCTATTGCAAAGTAGAGGGTTTTAAATTTATTTAAATCACAATAATCATATTATTATTGTTATCTTATTCTCTATACAAAGCTAATTTCCATGAAAATAACACATTGAGTTTAATAAATAAAAATTCAGGTATTATTTATCAGACAAATCACTTTTTATATTAACAAAAAACTAATGAAAATATTATCTTCATCATCTACACTCCAAACTTACCAAAGTACCTTTATTATTAACCAGGAGTAGATTGTGAAAAAATTTATATCTATGTTGTTTATTTTCATTGGCATGATTAGCACCTCAGCATTTTCAGCTCAACCCAACAGTGGGATTGTTCGTGTTTACGAACTTAAAGCTGATTGGAAAACTGAAACAAATAGTACTACACTTTATCTTTATACATTTAAAGGAAATTTAGCCAGTAACTGTGGGAAACCTGGTCATCTGTGGTCAAAATCAAGCGATGAAAACATTAATAATCTATTGCATTCAGCTTATACACAGAGATTAGATATTAAAGTTGGAATAGAAAGCACAAACTGTATTATAACTACTGTTGAGATAGCTTTAAATTAAATAATTATGTTTAGTCAGATATAAGTACCTACGATAAAATCCTCTACTGCACCGTAGAGGATTTTTTAAATCAATTCAAACAACATTTTCTCTTTAAAATTATCTCAGCATAACATTTACTTATTCACAATATATTTCAGTAGCAAAACTTGGTGCATTCTCGATAGTATCATGAACTGGGCAGGTTTTATTAATAAAGTCGACAAAGGCATGAATTTCTTCTTCACTATTATCCGCTTTAATATAAAATTTTGTTACTATTTTAGAGAAACCTAATTTCGCTTGTTTATTTCTACCAGTGAAACCATCAGTATCAAGTTCACCTTCCAGATCAACATGAATATCAATTAAATTAATTTTATGCAGTTTAGCAAAAGCCTTTGCTACGATACATTTACAGGCCCCCAGAGAACAGAGTAGAGCTTCAACTGGATTCATCCCATGATCAGTGCCACCTAAATTACGCGGCTCATCCAAATAAAAGGAGAAATCTCTTGATGTACATTCAACTTTCAATCCAGCTACAGATTTTACTTTGGCAGTAAATAATTCTTTCGCCATGATCTCACTCCTTATAATTAAATATTAGTTTTTCACCGGGTCAAATAGAGACAGTTATTATAACTTTTAATTTTTCTCCATTTTGTTTTTAAAGTGCTTATCTTTCAATTATTCTTTCCCAATTTGCTCCTTTATCGGCTGAATGAGTACTTCCGTGGATTCTCTATTGGGTATATATGACCATCTGTCAGAGAATGCGCTTTAGGTCAAAAATAAATTTATCTTCAAAATCAAGTGGTCATCCTACTTCGGGCAACATTCCACTCACTATCCCAATCTGAATGGCGATTATTGCAATACCACAGGCAAATACCAGCAATAATGCTGGTTTACCGCCAAATACCCGATAGCGGCGTTCATTTTGCTGACGGGATTTATATGCCAAGAGACTAGGCAATAATAACGCCAAGATTGACAACGCCACGGCGGCATATCCCAACGCCATCACAAAGCCTTTTGGGTAAAATAGCGCAAAAATCAATGGCGGAACGAAAGTTAATAAACCGGTCTGCATACGCCCGGTTACATTATCTTTGCGTTTAAATAGATCACCCAAAAAATCAAACAAGCCAAGTGCAACACCGAGGAATGAGGTTGCGAGCGCCAAGTTAGCAAACATTTGTACGGCAAGCTCAGTTTTCGGTGAAGCAACAACTTCACGGATGCTGTGCAATAAACCATTCAACCCTGAGTTTTCAGCTAAGATATTAACGAATGTAGGGGAATTAATACTGCCAAGAGTCGCCAATTGCCAGAAAATATAAGCCAGTAGCGGAATTGCGCTGCCGATGATAAATACCCAACGCAGCCGACGTATATCTCCATTCATATATTTCACCATACTGGGAACACTGCCGTGAAAACCAAACGAGGTGAATATCACAGGAATGGAAGATAATATTAATCCTTGCTCTAATGGCATGGTCAGTAGATTAATACTCTGAACATGCGGCATCATCATCCCCAACATTAATATCAGGAAAATAATTTTTGCACTAAAGATAACCCGGTTAACCATATCTACTGAACTGGTGCCAATGCAAACAACGCCTCCAGCAATTACCGTAAATAGGACAACACCGACTGAAGCAGGAAAGGATGAATTAAACCATTTATTAAGGCTAATCGTCAGTAAATCCCCCGCCCCACTGATATATGCCGCAGTCAGTGCATACATCAGAAACATCATACTGAAACCCGCTAATATTTTACCGCCGTTGCCAAGATAACGCTGAGCAAGTGTCCCCAGCCCCGTATCCGGCGACTCATATTGATAAGCTTCAACCAGCAATAATGCGGTGTAACTCATCACAATCCACAAACCCACCAGCATGATCAAACTGACACCAAATCCCACACCAGCGGTTGCTAATGGCATAGCTAACATGCCAGCACCGATCGTTGTTCCTGCTATGATAAAAGTACTGCCAAAAGTACGGTTTTTCACGTTTTTTTCCCTTCGAATCAACTGCAAATATTTAATAACAGAAAATCAAACCACTTTCTTTTTTTCTTCTTCATCAACAACTTGAGTTAGTTTGTGAATAAAAATTTTCTGAAGCCTTTCCCAATATTCGTCAAAATCGTCAGTACTACGTAAACAATGTGTCATGACTGCCGCCCGTAAAACATACAGACTACGAACTTTATTCCACTCTTCCCGGCGGAAACCACAGCTTGCAACATAATGCCAAGGTGTATCGCCATATTCGCTATAGCCAAGTGAAGTGGAAGAAGTCAGAAAATCATTGGTATAAGTTCGGCCTGTCGCATATGAGCAAAGCTCATACATACGTTTATTAAGACGGTTGTGATGCCCCAAATCGTCATTACCCCGCTCTTTAAAGGTAAAATTGACCATATGGAAATCAGGATGTGGCATGACATGAATTTCAAAACAACGTTTGCCAACAACAAGCGGCTCTGTAGCTAACAGCTTTTTAACCATCCAATTGGCTGTCACAATACCCGCAGCAATCACTTTTCCGTAACTATTGATATTAAGTGGCACCAATCTGTGCGCTGCCCAAATCGCTGCCGCGGTAGCCCCAGCTTTAGAACCCTCCATAATAGAGGAACCAAGTACCACACGCCGATTAACCGGTTGCTCAGGTTGATCATTAACATCTTCAAAAACATAAGCGGCACGGTAGGAAATCAAGTCAACAATACGCTTATCTTTCATGCAGACAGCCCCAGCCGCATACTGAATAAATCCAACTTTATGAGGATCTACGGTAATCGAATCAGCATGACACATTGCCCTGAAACTCTGATAAATTTCAGGTTTAGGCCAGATTACCCCCTCTGGAATAATTTCCAATTCACGATAACGGCGGATAAGTTCATCATATTCCATAAACTCACCCTGTTCATTAAGGAACATTGCGCTGGCATAACCTGCATAAGCAGCATCAATATGCACATAAAATGAAGCGCCATAACGTTCTTCGCACTCTTGACGCAATGCAATGACTTCATCAACTCTATCGACAGCTCCGACTTCCGTAGTTCCAACCACAGTCACCATTGCCAAAATCGGTTCGCCCTGTTCTATCAGGCTGAACGTAATTTCACGCATTTTTGCAACATCAGTGCGATAATATTCATCTACCGGCAATGGAACGATATGTTCTTGACCAATCCCAAAAACGTCCATTGCTTTCATCCAGGAATAATGCTTCGACTGTGGAACTAAAACCTTACCAAACATTCCCTGCTTTATTCCGACACCACGACAAGAAAGTTCTCGAACTTCTTCGAAAATACCACGTCTTTTTAATTCATCAGTCAGATCCAAAATATCTGACGATGACATATTTAACAGTTGTTGTTCCGATTTATCCTCAACTAAATCACAGGATTGTGGGTGTTGCGCAATAGCAAGTGGCATAGTTTTTAAATTACGAGCAACCCATAGCCCTTCATAATTGGCGACGGTTCCGCCTGATGTGATATGTCCCCAAGCCCGTCGGGGGTCATAACCAAACATCCGGCACAGATCCAATCCGGCTTCAATTTCCAGTTCTGTTGTTGTCGGGGATGATTCGTGAGCACAATTGTTCGGGTTGTACATCATCGCCATCACATACGCGAGATTGGAAACCATCAGAGTGTCAGCATTCATATGCCCCATATAACGAGGCGAAAACCAAGGCACAGACGTGTTTTTCAGTTTGGCAGAGAGTTGATTCAGAATCCCCTCAGTTCGATAAAGGGTTTCTCTATAATCAGGTGCATAACGATCAACGGAAGTTACTAAGGCGGGATCTTCAGGATGAAAATCAGAGCGCCAGTGCATATGCTCACTTACGGCATACTCCATCATTTCTCTAAAAAAAACTGCATTTTCTGATTTAGGGCCTAAAAACAACGCATCGATATTTAAGTGCGAAGTAAACTGCTTAGTCATAATCACATACCCTTTTCCAACTGACATAAACTACCGTTAGTAACAGAGAGATTCGTATCTGCTTTATTTATTAATAAAATCACTATCATTCTCCAATAAGCAGACAGAAACTTTTATGCCACCTGACTTACTAAATCTGATAATTACTTGATATAACAAACAGTTATAAAAAACCATCAGGTGAAGCAAATTGATCATTAATATATCTACAACCAATCACTTGTTAATAGATATAGACCACATTTGTTAAAATATTAACAATAATGTTAAATATAAATTCCGATTTTGTGCGCAAGGACAAATAACAGATAAAAAATCACTTAAAAAACTAGCCGAAATAATGACCATTTAGTCATTAAGCTTATTAATTATAAGGATTTTTTTAACACGAACCGGTTAAATCGATGGGATACAGGGCTACATAAGGACAATAGCCCTGATCATAAGAAGTGATTTCAAGACGATACATTTACCAACATAACTTTACCAATAACATCACCCGCTTCCATCATTCGATGTGCATCAGCGGCATCTTTCAGATCAAATACCTTACAAATTAACGGACTCACCTTTCCTGACTTCAATAATGGCCAAACATATTTTTCCAATTCCCTGGCTATTTCTGCTTTCTCCTCCACATTACGCGAGCGCATTGTAGAACCTGTATGAGTCAGACGTTTTAACATTAAAGGCATTAAATTAAGATTTTCAGGATTTCCTTTCATCATACCAATCTGAATAATTCTCCCGAACTTAGCTGCAACTTTATAGTTTTTATCAACATAATCGCCACCGATTAAATCAACAACCATATCAACGCCCTGCTTATCAGTCAGTTGCAATACTCGCTCAACAAAATCTTCTTTCCGATAATTAATCACAAAGTCAGCACCTAAACTGTGTGCAACTTTAGCTTTTTCATCGGAGCCAACGGTGGTAATTACTCTGGCACCAAAGGCTTTCGCTAACATAATAGTGACACTGCCTATTCCAGAAGTGCCACCATGAATTAGCACGCTTTCTCCTTGCGTTAACTTACCCGTCTGGAAAACATTAGCCCAGACGGTAAAAAAGTTTTCGGGTAATGCAGCCGCTTGAACAAAATCCAATCCATATATCGGTAAAGCAATGGTGTCATGTACCAGACAATATTCAGCATAACCCCCACCAGCAACCAACGCACAAACCTTATCGCCAATATTCCAGCGTTCACAATCTTCACCTTTGGCAACAACTTCGCCTGCAATTTCCAATCCAAGTAATGGAGATGCGTCAGGTGGTGGTGGATAAGACCCCATTCTCTGAAATATATCCGGTCGATTAACACCTGCCGCCGCCACTTTAACCAACAGATAACCTTTTTCTGGTCGCGGTAACGGAACCTGAACCAGATGCAATTTCTCTGGACCTCCAGGCTTAATGATACTGATAGCTAGCATATATTGGGGTAATGAATTAATTTTGCTATGCATACATACCTCTTATTTCTTTTGACGATCCTTTTTATGGACTCTGTTTAATATGATAAGTGGGATTTAAAATGCCGTAGAACGAAAAAACCGTTAAACAATGACCATAACAGAAAACTATTACATGACAAATACGTAGGTAGCTCAGATACGCTATTACAAGCATCATTGCTGACTTTCTATTCGTTTTTTCTCACTAACCATTTAATCGATGACTTTAAAGTAGCAGCAAGAAAATCTTGCTGCGTTAGAAGAAGCTGAATCGTATCACTGACCAATACGGCTTTTTAAAAAGAGATTGGTGAAAAAATTTTCCTATCCTACAATTCCATGTAAGCGAATTTTTCGAAATTGCAAAATATCATTGAGGTGCTAATGGAGACAACCACAAAAGAATCCCATAATCCGGTAACAAAACGGACAAGTGGATTCGAGCAGTCTGAACTTATCAAAGCACGCATCACCAATCTTGCTGATTATTTTATTGAGGTACTTAAAAAGAGAGATCCGGATAGCCTTTCCCTATTGCTAACGCTACCCGATGATGAATTTTGGGCAGAAGTTAAAGGACGAGCCAACTATATTGAAATAGTAGAAAGCGTTACACCGGAAAAGAAAAAGCATGAAGAATTTATCGAAAGCAGGAATGCTTTTCTTACTTACCTTGGGGAATATGGCGGCGTCTACAAGTCCAGCAAAGTTGCTGACATATTAGGAGTGACTCGTCCAACAGTAAATAAATATGGTGAAAGTCATAAACTCATCGTATTAAATTGGGGGGTGGAAAATTTATATCCTGTTTTCCAGTTTTCAGTAAGTAAAAAAACCAGTAATAAAGGATACTTAAAAGGCATTCCAGAAATATTGGCTAATCTGGGTCCGGTCAGTGGTGTAAAAAAGTGCAATTTTTTCATCCGTAAGATAAATACATTTGATCTTGATATAAATCTGGATGCATCCACGACAGTACTGGACATCCTTCGAAATGGTGCCTCCAATGATGAAATTGCTCAATTGGTAAAACTCGCGAAGATTTTTGGCACTTCTGATTCCATATAAAGATTCCTTAATACAAACTTAAAAAGTAGCTATTTTACCCTATTCCCTCCAAATACACGCAAATCTCCCTATACTAAATAGTTAACCTATCTAGACCTCCAGCTACCATCAAAAAATGCCGGAGGTCCATTTTTTCACAACGCGTTTATACCCTATGGATTTCAAGATGCATCGCGACGGCAAGGGAGCGAATCCCCGGGAGCATAGATAACTATGTGACCGGGGTGAGTGAGTGCAACCAACAAAGAGGCAACTTGAAAGATGACGGGTATATTCAGGATTTATCGGTTTATTCCGCTAATATCAAATCGCCTGTTTGATAAATAACATAAACTTTCGTCCCCATTCTAACTTCGACGGTACAATGATCCCCTTCTGTTAAAGTCATGTTAGTCGACCAGACTTTATTAGATAAAGACGAATACGCTGGCTTACCCTTATTGACTTCTGATTGATAAGCACCATTCTTAATAGAAACATATTTATTATCCCGGAAATTTTCGTTAGCAAATGTTACTATAAATTTATTTTTTGCCAATTCAACTTGGGCTATGGTTTGTTTTAAGAACATCAATTGTGCATCATCTACTTGTGAAAGATAAATATCCTTCTTTTTATACGATATTCCGCTATCATTTATATCTTTAATCAGTTTAGATAAAGTGCTTTGAGTAACATTATCATTTATTTTAGATTGGGATGCATCCGTATATAAACCCGCAATTCTTTGCTTTATATTTTCTTCTGCAAAAGTTGTTTCGAATATTACATAATCCCCATTAGATAATCGTGCTTGAATAGCTAATTCATTAGCATCATTTAAATTTTTATTTGTTACCCACTTTGATGGCGGAATAAAGCTAGAATAATAAGCTTTTCCTTTATTTATTTCTGATATATATTTGTTATCTTTCGTTGCAACATATTTATAATTTTTAAATAATTCATCCTTGAAATTCACTGTTAGACGATCGGAATCGATATTTATACTTATGACGGTATTTATCAAGAGTATCTCCTGTGCACGATGAAATACAGATGACATTTTTTCACTGTCATTGGCGTGCTTGATAGCCTCAAATATATCATCCAACTCGTTCTGGGTCACATTATCAGCAATCTCTGTATGATCTTGATCTTTGAATAAATTATTCAATCTTTCCCATAATTTAAAATCATAAACTGTCATGTTATAAATAGCATATTTACCTCCATCAAATCTTACTTCAATTTCAATTGAATCATCTAAGGCAAAATCATGTGAGACTTTCACATTCAAACCATTTTCATCTAATTTTGCACTACAATAAAATGGCTTGCCCTCTCTTATTTCTGCAAGATATTGGTTATTCTTTTTAATAACATATTGATATGGAGTATGCCAATCAAGATCGATAGTAAATTCAAACTTATTTTCACTTAATAATGTTTTGTTTATACTTTTCATAAAGTAAGCCAACTCAGGAACATATTTCTGCTGTGGCATCTCTATTGTAATCGAATTTTTATCATCATTTTCCCAGATATTTTTCTCTAATGGCGGTAATGTTTTTAATATTTCTAATGTTTTCTCATTAGGTGTAATTCCCCATTTATCAAAAAAAGCAGCTAAATTAATATTGGTCAATTGAGATGATGATATTATAAGCTGTTGTTTTTTATCATCATTGCTGACAGGCAATGAATCCATTAACCTGTAAGCTTGATGAAGTTGAGGATAAAATCCATTACCGAATGTTAGTCTTAACTGCCATAGCATTCCTAACTTTATATTAATATCTTGAGCGTCAAAATTCTTTTCTTCGGTCACTAAATATTCTTTGATTTTAGGATAGTATTTATCAATGAAGCTTGCTCTATCATGAAAACCTTCTTGTACAGCTAAAGAATACAAGTTTACTGTAACCTCGGTCATTCCTGTTCCACCACTCCAGGTATAAGGAGATTGTTGCCTTTGATGACCACTTTCATGCCAAATTCCCCAGCCATTATTGGTAGTTAATAATCGTTGCAGGGCAGCATCACCATTAAAACCCATATGCCCATTAGTCGCGAACATATATAAACGGTCTGCTTCTACATATAAGAATTTATTTGAATCGACTCTGTAGTCTGCTTTTCCATCTTCTAATATTCCCGATATGTTATCCTGGAAGCGAATAAAATCATCATAATATTTCATTAATGCATTTGGATCAGTCAGGTATTTCTTAGCGCTATTATATCTTACAACAATTATTGCCCGTTCACTGCTAAGTTGAACGACGGGTGCATCAGAGTATGATGCCATCATATTTTCCCAATCTGTATTATTGGTTTCATTCAATTTGAATGATGGGATTTTCTGTAACTCTGATTGAATAATAATTTTCACATAACCATGATTATTATTGTTGGTAAAACTGAGTAAACCTTCATTCTTTGAGGTAAATTTATTTAATCCCGTCGTTAACAGATACTTTTCCGGTTTATTCAGCTCAGGAACCCCAATCACTGCATTTACAGAACCATCAGTTTCCCCTTCGACATTTACCATAATTTCCTGTCCGGAAATAACGTAAAATCCTGTTGGTTGCAGTTCACTGTGAGCAAGAGATCTTCGCTGCATTTTTTTATATTCATTAGCAGAACCATTACCATGTAAGATTATCTCTTTCCTATTCTCAGTCATGTTATTACTACCTTCTAATTTAGGTTGGGAACATTGTAAAAATGCAGATTAATTGCATCACTAACTAATAATTACGTTTGAAATAGTATCACCATAAAAAAATTCCCCAACACCTATAAAAGTAAAGTCATCCATCAAGAAATGATTCAATAACCTCCCCAAATTTCCTATTTCAGATTGTGCCTCACACATTCCATACCGATAGCGGGCACAAATAGGATATTAGGTTGAACAATGATTACTTACCGGCGCATATTCTATAAATTCACTCACACTTTATTCACCTCAACCAGTAATGTTTGATGAGCGTTTCCATGCGCAAGCGGGGTTTTACGAGATGATGTCAACACATTGACACAACCGCCCCGATCAACCCCGTTTTTATCCGGCTGCCACCATGCACCGGTCGGCATCGCCACCACGCCGGGAATAATACGTTGAGTCACCTCAGCAGGGATAATAGAAACACCGCGATCATTAAATATACGCACTAAATCTCCTTGTTTAATTTTGCGTTTCTGCGCATCCAACGGATTAATCCATAATTTCTGGATTTGAACTTCCTGTAACCAAGGATTTGAATATTGCGTTGAGTTGGAGCGATTTTTCCCTTTCCAAGTAATTAATTGCAACGGGTATTTTTCAATTAATTTATCCTCCGGCCCTTCAAATGCAGGAACATAATGTGACAACGCGGGGATCTCAGGATGTTGCATATCATACAAACGCTTAGAAAATATCTCTATTTTTCCTGACGGTGTTGGGAATGGATGATTTTCTGGGTCACGAATATTTTCTTCAAAAGCAATATAGGGTGGTATTTTGAAAAGATGTTTGCGTGTCTGTTTTAATGCTTCAAAAGTTGGCAAATTTTCTTTTGGCAGAGCCTGACGGTTAGATTCCATAATATGAGCTATCCACTCTTGCTCATCACGACCTTCGCTGAATTCCTGTTCAACGCCCAGTTTTGCGGCAACTTCACGTATCCATTCATAATCAGAACGCCGCTCAAATTCAGGTTCGATCAATTTTGATGACAGAATGAAGTAACTACCAGTGCTCCAGGGATAAGCAATATTCCAACGTTCCATAAAACTGGTTTCTGGTAATAAAATATCGGCATATCGGGCACTTGGCGTCAGATAAAGGTCACTAGATACAATGAACTCAATTTTAGATTCATCTGCCAATATTTTTGCTGCTTGGTTAATATCCGGGTTTTGATTTGCAAGATAATTACCCGCCAGCGAGAATAGCACTCGGATATTACTATTCAGCTTATCTGCATTAACTAAACCTTCTGCCGGGGTCACTTTACTGGCATCATCGGCTGCCTGAACCCAATTCATCACAGAAATTTTTTCTTTTACCGGATTATTACCAAGATCAAGCCCATTGAGATATTTATTACCAGCAACCCCACCAAAACCGGCTGCCCAGCCCCCCTTTTTCCCCACATTACCAGTTATTGTGGCTAAAATTGTTGAGCCACGCGCAACACGTTCACCACAGATATGACGTTGCGGCCCCCATCCCTGCATCAGGGCAGCGGGTTTAGTCGTAGCATATTCACGAGCAAGCTGACGAATGACATTCGCCGGCACTTTGGTAATTTTTTCCGCCCATTCTGGCGTCTTGACAATGCCATCTTTAGCGCCTGTCAGATAAGCAACCAGAGATTCATTAGCAGGAACGCCATCCGGCATATTATTTTCATCAAAACCAATCGTATAACGATCAATAAATGCTTTATCGTGTAAATCTTCACTGACAATCACATACATCATTGCATCCATTAATGCGTTATCGGTTGTGGGAAGCAAAGGAATCCATTGATCAGCCAGGGAAGACGCCGTATCGGAATAACGGGGATCGACCACAATAAATTTGGTACCGTTCTTCTTCATTTTTTGGAAATAATGATTAGTGTGTCCAAAAATAGTTTCAGTCGGATTATGACCCCAAAGAATAACTAACGGCGTATCTGCTAGCGTATCCAATGTACTGCCTGAAGTAGCCACACCATAGGTATAAGGTGTCGCTGCTGCTGTATTGCCCATACTAACGGAATGGTAATACTGCAAATGTCCGCCGGTAATATTTAATAAACGACGCAGCATCTTATCGCCTGATGACACGCCCCCAATTACCGCGGTATTAACGCTAACATAGCGGCAGGCCGGGCCATATTTCTCCGTAATACTGGTAAGCTTATTCGCGATAATGGTTGTCGCTTCATCCCAGGAAATTCGTTCAAATTTCCCCTCTCCTCGCGGGCCAATTCGTTTCATTGGATATTTTAAGCGATCAGGATTATAAACAAATTTGCGATAGCCCTTGCCGCGGACGCAAGCTTGCATAATTGGCATTTCTTCATTGAATTCATGATCAGGTCTGGTAGTTATGCGAGTGACAACTCCATCTTTGACATGCGCCCGGATATCACATCTTCCTCCGCAATCAAACGTGCTACAGGTTGGTACGACTTTTGTTTCTCCAGTGTCGATAACGTTAATTGGTATAGGAGTTTGATCTTTTTTTTCGTCTGCGATTGACGCGCGGGCAGCGGCAAAAGGGACAGATATCAGTGCAGCACTAGCCTGAATAAAACGACGACGGCTGACCGTTAAAACATCATTTTGTTCATGGGCGTTATAACTTATTTTTTTATTTTTCATCTTTGCCTCCATATTACATCCCATTAGCATAATAAATGTTAGGTAAGAAAAACGGGATTAATGTTGATAGCGATCAGGAGTCAACAGGATTTAGCTCCCCTTTCCTTGAAAAAATCAGCTAAATTACAATTAATACATTGACAACAAAACAGATATATTAAAACCCGTCGAAATGTAATTCATTTTTAACTTATATACCTGTTATCTTTCAAGTTGCCTCTTTGTTGGCTGCACTCACTCACCCCGGTCACATAGTTATCTATGCTCCCGGGGATTCGCTCCTTTGCCGTCGCGATGCATCTTGAAATCTATTGGGTATAAACCAGAACCTTTAGAACAAAATACATAATTAAAAATAAATCAAACGCATCATTTAAATTCCGTGATATTGATGAGGCTTCGCTATACATTTCCTACTAATACTTCATTCTAGTTATATCTATCACATTTAAAATAGGATATTCAATAGAATAATATAACTTTAATCTAACTTATCAACCAATTGATTTTCCTGAAATAAATACCTAAAAATGAGAGCCTCTTGGAGAACAAACGATGGTGAAAACAATAAAGAATATATACTTACTCACAGGCATTATAGTTAGCAACTTAACATTATCTCACGCAGCGATTATTCCACCGGGTACACAACTGGCTGTTAAGCAGGATATCGTGCGTAATAATGGTTCAGAGCCTGCATCTCTTGACGTCCATAAAGTCGAAAATGATGTTGAGTTTAATATTATTAACGATTTCTTTAGTGGATTAGTCAGTATCGATCGTGATGGCAAGTTAACCCCTGATTTAGCGGCTCGTTGGGAAAACAAAGATAATAAAGTATGGCTATTCCATCTAAGAGAAGGAATAAAGTGGTCTGATGGTTCACCGATCACTGCGCATGATGTGGTATTTAGTTGGCGACGTTTAGCTGACCCGGAAATGGCATCTCCGTATGGTAGCTATATTGGAAATATGCATATAGTCAACGCCAAAGATATTCTCTCTGGCAAGAAAAAACCCCATGAATTAGGGGTAAAAGCACTGAACAATCTGACAGTAGAAGTGACGTTAGAACAACCAGTATCCTATTTTTTACAGATGTTAGCATATCCTATTATGGTACCAATTAGCCAAAAAGCGGTTGAAAAATATGGCGAGAAATGGACTCATCCCGATGTATTTGTCAGTAGTGGCCCATTTAAACTGGCTGAATGGGTGGTCAATGAAAAGGTAGTCGGCGTCAGAAATCAGCAATATTGGGACAATACCCATACCGTCATTAATAAAGTCACCTATCTTCCCATAGCATCAGAAACATCAGATATTAATCGTTATCTGGCAGGAGAAATCGATATAACAAAGAGTATCCCTTCAGTTTTATTTAAATCTTTAAAAGAAAAATTAGGCGATCAGGTTCACATTACACCCGGATTAGGTGTTTACTATTACGATCTTAATAATAAAAAAGCGCCTTTTAATGATGTTAGAGTCAGACAAGCATTAAATCTAGCTTTAGATAAAACCATCATAGCGAATAAAGTTTTAGGGCAAGGTCAAGAACCTGCTTATAACCATACCCCACCTAATACCGGCGGAATGAATTTAGCGCCGCCTGATTATGCATCATGGACACAACAAGCAAGGGTTGAAAAAGCCAGACAATTATTGAATGAAGCCGGGTATAATAGCAACAATCCATTGAAATTTAACCTGCTTTATAATACCTCAGAAGAGCATAAAAGAATTGCCATTGCAGCAACGTCAATGTGGAAGAAAAATCTGGGTATAGATATTGTTTTACAGAATCAAGAACGAAAAACAATGTTAGATGTAATACGTCAAGGTAGTTTCGATATGGTGAGATATGCACGGATTGCTGATTACAACAATCCAGCATCATTTCTCAATAATTTTGTTACTAATAGTTCCAATAATACATTTTTATACAGCAATGAAATTTATGATGATTTGATACAAAAAGCCAAAGCAACAAATGATCAGAAATATTTCCAGCAAGCAGAAAATATTCTGGCAAAAGACGTCCCTGCTATTCCTGTTTTTTATTATGTTGGTGCCCGACTGGTGAAACCTTATATTGGCGGGTATTATCTGAGTCCACTCGGCTTTATGTCATCGAAAGATCTTTATGTTATTAAGCACTAGTGTGATATTGCCGTAGTATTTTAATAATCATTAGCAATAAAAGGGAAGTCAGTGATCGACTTCCCTTTTAAATAACGATTTATTAATCAAATACAAATTCAAACTCTGCAATAGTATTATCAAAAGAACACATATCTTCTTTAATTACTTTATTTAGTTGATCGACATTTCCACCATTAAAAGGGATTATAATTTCTTGCCCTCTATAATCAACCTGACTCCAATCTACACCCCAATTTACTCCAGATTTCTTTCCCCACTTCTCCATCCATGCCCGAATCATTATCGGACTTGAAGCATATCTTATCGGAATTTTCACACGCGGCATAATCTTACCCTATAGTATTCATGTGGAATACAGTTGTTTATACCCGTCATCTTTCAAGTTGCCTCTTTGTTGGCTGCACTCACTCACCCCAGTCACATAGTTATCTATGCTCCCGGGGATTCGCTCCCTTGTCGCCGCGATGCATCTTGAAATCCATAGGGTATATTACTCATTATTATTAATTTTTTGATGACATAACAAATTAATGACATAGAAAAATACATTAATTTGCAGTTGGTTGATGTAATCTCTATATTTGCAGAAAACAAACCTATCCTGCTAATTAAACAATAGTATAATTATGTAATAAATCAATCATCGATATAAATCTTGATAACTGTTTTATTATTCCATTTTATTATTAATAATGTCTCCGCCATAGATTAAATAGGGAGGCATCTAAGTGTGGATATTATTTTACAGAATCAAGAAAAAGATAACATTAATTACAATATATCGAGGTCATTTTGATATCGATTGAGATTATATATACCAATCTTATTTTACATCGTCGAAAAATCTACTGATGTTATTAAACACAATCACTATACCCTTCATCCTTCAAGTTGCTGCTTTGTTGGCTGCTTTCACTCACCCCAGTCACATAGTTATCTATGCTCCTGGGGATTCGTTCACTTGCCGCCGCGCTGCAACTTGAAATCTATTGGGTATATATCTTTTCCCCCTTTCACGCAGGGTTGTAGTCAATGTAAATTCAGGTTGTCATTACACCACCTAAGGCGGGTTAAGTCTCATATTTCACTTTATTGATCAAAACATGTACCTCTCCCTCTTGTGCGATTTTTTGTCTGTAATACACTCTGGTAGTAACCAGGCCGAAGGCAGCTGATAGCTGAAACAGGTAGGAATAAAGGAGTGTTCAATGGTAACAAAATCTGGTGAACAGCCCGATTCGGTAATAAAGAAGATCAATACACTCACCATCGATAAAATCACGCAAAGCATCATCATCATTTCAGCCGGCACGGTTTTTTACCGACTGCAAGAGGGTGAACATGGAGGCAGTGGCGTGTTCTTTAATCACAATGGAGAACACTCCCGATACGGGTTAACAAACGGTTCCAATGGCAGCTTGTATTTAGCCAACTCACCGAGAACATCGATGAAGGAGGTATTTCAAAACCTGCCGGCTATTACAGACCGAGAACTAGACGAATATCATATGGCTACACTGGTGACAGAAAAGGACTTGCGCGTTGTGGACATTACCCGGCTTGCGCCAAAAATGCACGTAACCGCCCATCAACTAACCGGAGTAGACTACCGGGATACCCAGAAGCTTGCCGCACAGCTGTTACCACATGCAAACGGGCTATCTTACATGTCTAATGTCACTCTCGAACCTTGCATAGTACTTTGGCATAACGATCCGTCAGGTAAAGGCGTGATACGCACCGCAGAGTTAAAAGTGCTTAGAGATTTTGAATACGAAGGGGAAATAGCCGAAGACATTCTAGTGAACGACCTAGATATTCCAGTAATATGACAGATAGGGTAGCTATAAGTTGCTACTTTGTCAGTTGCTTTCACGCATCCCAGTCACATCGTTATCTATGCTTCTGGGGATGCGTTTACTTGCCGCCGCGCTGCAATTTGAATCTATTGGGTATAAACAACAAATTACCCTTCCTTTTATTATGCTGCGTCTTGAGTACCAAATAGCTTAGCTAAGCGAATAATTGCCTGAAGTTTATCATCCGCAATACCTTCTCGCAGTATGTCGATAATAGTAAATTCTTGATCCGCTGGCAGGCGATAATCCAACACGTTACGTTTCTGCGCGAAAAAGCCGTACTGCATCACGCCGCTGAAACGGCTAAGGTGAGGCAGAATCTCCGCCATTCCTTTCAGCACACCTTTTTCACTCTTACTTTCATCATCTGAGAACTGAAAAGCGGGATAGATGAACTCACCATCATGTTCAAGGGCCAATAATTTACCGGTGTCCTTTTTCTTTTTAACCGTTACCTTGCTGACACCCAACAGCTTTGCTACTTCAGCAGAACTTAACACTCCACCATTATCACGTACATTGTCAAAAAAGCGCGCGCGACTACGTACACGGTTGAGTAGCCTTCTCTTTTCTGGCGTCAGCTCAGACAGCGCCCACGCCGGCATAGCCTGAAACAACATGCTAACGAGAAACTGGTTATCCGGCAGCGCTAACTGACGCTTGATACCAGCATTACCCTTACTACGGATATTATTTGCCAATTCTTTAACGATATTCTCAAGGCGATCAGCCGCTGCATCAGCATCATCATACTCGTGATGAGAAACCGCCGCGTTATTATCAAGCCTAGTTCTCCTGTGTAAAACTTGCATAATGCACCTCATGTTAACGACTGACGATACAAAAAATATACATACAATCGTTAACCAATGCAAATCTTATCTACCTGTAACTTTGAGGTCACCACTTCGAAACGTGCCGCACGCCAAGCACGATAAATCACATCTGGTACACCATGTGGTGAAATCAAGGCACTGAACAAAATATTAGTATCAAGAACAACTTTCATCAGCGTCTACGCGCCCAGTCTAAAGCCTCATCGACCATTGAAGTTAGATACATTTCGCTTATATCAGCGTTAGAAACTTTAACCTGTTCTGCGGTCAGTTCCAATATGTGTGACCGCACCGCCTCTTCTATAAAACGGGATAAATCCCCCTTTTTACCTCCCCCTTGGCTAGCCAAAAACATACGAAGTAATTGATCAGTATCGGCAGAGACAGCAACATTCCAACGAACGCTATTCATAATATCTTCCTTTTTCTTATCTATGTGTTTATACGCCAGTAATAGATGAAACGCAAAATCTTACCTATTAACTAATCGATAGCACTCACTTATAAATTCCCCTTTACACGAGTAAATATTCTTTAATACTTAACAACAGCAGGAAAATAACATCTGAAATAAAAATAAATATTGCAGATTGCGATAGCAAAAAAGACAAAATCCTTAATTATCAAACAATTAACTTATCACTTAAAAATACAAAAAATCGTTCTTAAACATTTATCTATAATTATTCCTGTTCACTTACCTAGACAGAGTCATTTACAGAAAAGCGAATATCAGGTATTGCTCAATTTGCAATATCAATTCTAAAAAATGTGAGCTTATTGGAGAAATCATGATGAAAAAGGCGATAAGAAATATATCTTTATTCACCGGAATAATAATTGGGAGTTTGACATTATCTCATGCAGCAATTATTCCACCAGGTACACAACTGGCAATTAATCAAGAAATTGTCCGTAATAATGGTTCAGAACCCGCTTCTCTTGATGTCCATAAAGTCGAAAGTGATGTTGAGTTTGATATCATTAATGATTTTTTTAGTGGATTAATTAGTATAGATCGTGATGGAAAATTAAGTCCTAATTTAGCCGCCAGTTGGGAAACTAAAGATAATAAAATATGGTTATTTCATCTCAAAGAAGGAATAAAGTGGTCTGATGGTTCACCGATTACTGCGCATGATGTGGTTTTTAGTTGGCGGAGATTAATTGATCCACAAATGACATCTCCATATGGCAGTTATATTGAAAATATGCATATAGTCAATGCTAAAGATATTCTTGCAGGAAAGAGAAAAACCGAAGAATTAGGTGTAAAAGCATTGGATAACTTAACTGTAGAAGTGACCTTAGAACAACCGTTATCCTATTTCTTACAGATGTTGTCCCATCCGGTTATGGTGCCAATTAACCAAAAAGCTGTTGAAAAATATGGTGAGAAATGGACTCAACCAAACGTATTTGTCGGCAGCGGACCATTTAAATTATCGGAATGGATTGTCAATGAAAAAATAGTTGGCATCAGGAATCAACAATATTGGGATAATGAACATACCGTTATTAATAAAGTCACTTATCTTGCAATAACATCAACAACAGCAGCCGTAAGTCGCTATTTATCTGGGGAAGTAGATATAACAAAAAGCATTCCATCAGTTTTATTTGAATCCTTAAAAACCAAATTAGGTAATCAGGTTCATATTTCACCTACATTAGGTGTTTACTATTATGGGTTTAATACCCAGAAAGCGCCTTTTAATGATATTAGAGTCAGACAAGCATTAAATTTAGCTTTAGATAAAGATATCATAGCAAATAAGGTATTAGGGCAAGGTCAAAAAGCGGCTTATAATCATACCCCGCCAAATACAAGTGGGATAAATTTAAAACAACCTGATTACGCATCATGGACACTACCGAAAAAAATTAAACAAGCCCGGCAGCTATTGAACGAAGCCGGTTATAATAGAAATAACCCATTGAAATTTAATCTTCTTTATAATACATCCGAAGATCATAAGAGAATTGCTATTGCAGTGTCTTCAATGTGGAAAAAAAATCTAGGGGTGGATGCCATTTTACTAAATCAAGAATGGAAAACCATGTTAGATACAATGCATCAAGGTAATTTTGATGTGGTAAGACATGCATGGATGGCTGATTATGATCATCCAGCATCGTTTCTAAATAATTTTGTTACCAATAGCTCTAATAATACCTCATTATATAGTAATGATATTTACGATGACCTGATTCAGAAAGCCAAGGCAACCAATGATCCAACATATATTCAGCAAGCAGAAGACATTTTGGCAAGAGATGTTCCCGCAATTCCTATTTACCACTATGTTAGTGCCAGACTGGTAAAACCTTATATTGGTGGATATTATATCAGCCCACTTGGTTTTGTATCATCGAAAGATCTTTATGTTATTAAACACTAATCGAGCAATACTGAAACTGCTATAGCATTTAAATAAACATTACGGTTTGGAAAAATTTAACTAGTTTCAAACCGTAATAAATTATCCGATAGTTTAAATTAAAAACCACTCTGATAATTCATTCAGAATATTAATTATAGTGATAAGTTATTTTATGAAATGAAAACGATAAAGAATATCAGATTAAATATAAATTTCTCATCTACACTTAATATTGTTAGTCCAAAACAGCATCCTAATAAGTCAAATCTTAATAAAATCAGATTGAAATAGTGAGGGGTTGTAATATGGGCATTATTCACGTTACCAACAATATGAAAGATGACACAATTGAAGTTTCAATTAACTACTGGAGTACTGATAACGCGCGATTCACAGTGTCTGACGATTATTTTAATATCACGCCTGAACATTTTAGAGCTTCTTGGTTTGTTGACGATTGGCGCGGTTATATTATGTCAGTCAAAAGGCTAGGAATTACATTTTCATATTTCATTTTACCTGACACCAAAATTATTGTTGGAGAAAATCGAGTTACAGAAAATGGGTATGTGATAAGTCCTTTACTTGTAAGCTAATTCATTTCTATTTAATGTTATTAGTCCGAGACGGCATCTTAACAAATCAAATCTTAATGAAGGGAGTTGTAATATGGGCATGATTCACGTTACCAACAATACGAAATGTGACACGATCGAAGTTGCAATTAACTACTGGAGTACTGATTACGCACGGCTCCCCGTGTCCGATGATTATTTTACTATTGTTTCAGGAGGTTATAAAGATTCTTGGGTTCTCGAAGATTCGCGGGGTTATATCATGTCAGTCAGAAGGATAAAAATCATATATTCATATTTCATTTTACCTGACACTCAGATTATTGTCGGAGAAAATCGAGTGACAGAAAATGGGTTTGTGATAAAACCTTTACTTGTAAGATAGTTCATCTCCTTGATTGAGTATAGTAAGATTATAAATGATCCCATGTGTCTATTATCGGTGACCATCTAAACGGTCACCGAATTTAATAATAAAACCACTCATGCATATCTATCAAACTAAACTTTCCGCAAGCCTGAATCCCATGATATACAAAGGAGAATGATATCTTCCATGTCGTCTTCTTGTTCTACATAGATCACGAAATCGGGTAAAACTGCCTCCTCGGGCAACTTTATAGTGCCTACCTTCAGTAAGCATCAAATCATCACATACGGCAGTACCTGACTGATAAGGTAGATAACTATCAGAAGTATACTCTTCAACATTTCCAGCTAAATCTAAATGACCGAAAGGCCCCATTCCTGAAGGAAATATACCTACTGGAGTGGCATCAACAATACCACTTTCAATACTATTACAATGGTCTGGCAGAAACTCATTTCCCCACGGAAACTCTCGGCCATCTCCTCCTGTAGCTGCATATTCCCATTGAGCTTCACTAGGAATATGAAAATTCCTACCTGTCTTTTTACTTAGCCAAAGTGCATAAGACATCGCAGCTTCATAAGATACAGAATAAACTGGATAATTAGAACGTTGATGAGGATACATGCCCCATGCCCAACTATCAGGAATCTCTTGATAGCCAGTTTCACATAAAAATAGATAATATTCATAGTTGGTTACGCAATATCTGGCCAAACCAAAAGAACTAAGAGTAATTTCATAAGAAGGTATTTCCTTTAAAATCCATTCTTTTAATACTCCATATTGAGAATACATTGAAACAGTTTTGTCCACATTATCAGGAGATAAACCCAGACATACTTTTCCGCCAGGAATAACGATGATATCAGGTTCAAATGTAGAAATTCTAGAATCTCCTCTAATAGCAAGTAAATTACCAGCCACATATCTATGAGAAAAAAATTCATTAAAATCTCTAACGATGGATTGTAAAGTACAACTATCTAGTTTTGAATACTCATCATATACTTTAAATAACTCCCCCATTAAAGTTTGGTTTGTTTTATCAGGCAAACCCATCGCTTCTTTCATGGTTAAAGAATTAATATCTTTACCCTCAATATTTATATGTTGAGTTTTAATACCAGTTAGGCTTAATTCCTTTTTAATCATATTTTAACCCATCATTAAAAACAAATTCACTCATTCCATCATATGTTGAGTAAATAAAATTTCCCTTTATGTGTTTTATACTTGATATACCAGAAAATGAACGTTTTTCCCACAGAATCCATTTTTTTTCATTTAAATCATATACACCAATCCATCCAGTATAATTCCCTATAGATATATGATTATTTTTAGCATCAAACGCTACACATTTTATTGAATGAGAACTTGGTGTTTTTATTATTTCATAATTTTCATTTCTCCAAATTCTGAGGGTTAAATCTCGACTAACACTTACAAACAACCCTTCTTTACTGCCATCACATCCATTGACAATCTTTTCATGAGCTTTAGGAATATATGCGTAACATGAAAAATCCTCAATGTTATGTAATGCAGCTGCTGCATTGGCACATACAGAAAAAACAAATTTCTCAGATATAAAAACTCCTTTTATTGCATTTTTATGTAATGAAATTATATTATCAACAACAATATCACCCGCTATTTTTCTTAAAACAATACCTTCTCCAGTGTATGTACCAATAAGACAAAACTGATTATCTTCCCATGAAACAGCAGCACAATTTAGAGGGGAATGGTGTTCATATATAATATCACCAGTACGAGCATTAAATATTTTTCCCATTTGCCCACCGGTAATAAGTACGTTTTCAAATTCAATAATAAAGTTACACAGACTTCCCATTTCGGCAAATGGCCTATTATTACAGAAAACTATACCAGCATCACCAACACTCCAAATATCTCTACCTGAAACGTATACAGCATTGAAACCATATGTCGGTCTAACATGATCTTGATGCCATAATTGAGTAGAAATAGTATATTGAACATAACTATCACCAAATGACGCAAAAACTAAATTATCACTATCAAGAAATGCACAAGATCTTGGCCAAACAATTGGAGGAAGTTCGGCTATATGATAACTTTCAAGATTATTATCTTTTTCTTTCCAAAGTTTCATTTTTCTATCATAACTCAAGCTTACCATAATTTTTTGAGAGGAGTCATAAACCAGACGCTTAATACCTGCTTCATGTGCAGGTGTTATTTTTAATTTACCATTAATTATAGTTATGATTTCTCCATTGTCATTTCCAGCATAAATAACCCCATCAGGGGTGATAGAAATAGTATCAGTTTCTATATTATCAAGATCTATACATTCTATTTCTTTCTGATAATCTACATCCCAAATCCGGATTGTACCATCATCGCTGGAGCTTATTAAGTTTCCAGATGAATTCCATTCCACAGAGATTATGTCCTCTACATGCCCTTTTAAATGAGCTATGATATTCCCTTTATAATCAGAAACAATAATCGTTTTATCTCTAGAACATGTTGCAACAATATCTTTATTTGGATGAAATGATACTGATTCCACATCATCAGTATGCGAATTGATAATTCCATATAATGTCATATCTGGTAATAGCCAAATACGACAAGTATAATCACTACTTACGGTTGCCATATAATTACCACATGGGCTGCAAGTGCACTGATTTACTAAATGGTCATGATATACTCGTCTAATTGGTTTCTTATTATAAGCATCCCATAAAATGACTTTATTATCATACCCTGCACTTAAAACAAATTTATTACCATAAGTGGTAACACCACTAATAGGAGAGGCATGTTTATACATAGAATATATCCTTTATAGTTCAAGAGCATGAGAGGTTTTTATTTTTTTAGCGGTCAAATAGTTTTTATTTTTTTCATTTAAGAATGTCTTAGTATTAATAACTTCATATATTTCAATTCCATTCTGAGTAAGTTGATGTATTTTATCTGGATTATTCGTTATCAAACGAATTTTTGAAATATTCATGGCTAGTAACATTTTAGCCGCGAGAGAAAAATCACGATAGTCATCTAAAAAACCAAGGGCTTGATTAGCTTGGTATGTATCTAATCCATTGTGCTGTAACTTATATGCATCTATCTTATTATATAATCCAATTCCGCGCCCTTCCTGACGTAAATAAATTAAAATTCCTCCATGAATATCAATTTCTTTTAGAGATTCATTTAACTGCTCACCACAGTCACATAAAAGAGAATGAAATATATCCCCTGTCATACACTCAGAATGAATCCTAACCAAAGGTATGTGTTTCTCTGACCATTTTCCTATACGTATAGCTAAATGCTCTTTATCCAGGATAAATCCATTAAACGATATAAATTCAGATTCATTGTTAATAAACTTCAACGGTATAAAAGTACTATTTCTAACTGATATATTATTCATATTAAAATATTTATATTGACATTACAGAAAGTACATATAAATCTATTAGGACATGCCATATTTAAAACAACGTAAATTTATAGGATATTTATCTCTAAACTCTTTTAGATAATAAGCATATCCATGCAATACCTTTATACAATATTCCATTCTGTTTGATAATTGTGAAGGTATATTTATATCGTCTTCTTTTTCTATATTACGCAACACCAAATGTTCAGGTATAAAACAGATTTTATTATTTTTATACCCAGATGATCTTAATTCAGAAATACAAAAAGCACCTCCATTTCCAGATGATATTGACACTAGCAATGCTGGCTTATGCGCTAATTCATCATTACTGCATAATAAAAGTAAATTTTTTAGTTTTGGTGGAACCATCCCTCCCCATTCAGGAACTACAATAATAAACGCATCAGCATTCATCAAAGACTGTGATATTAAACTCCATTCATGCCATTTAGGATCTTTTACTTCATTCCAAATCGACTCATCCCATATTGGTATATCTAAATTTCCCAGATGGAAATGCTCAGTATGTTTAAATGTTTTTTTAGTTATTTCAAGTGAATCTAATAAATCACCAACTTTCCCTGAATTAGAATACGCTCTATGGCTTCCTGAAATAATTCCCAATTTCATTATGTTTCCTCACGTTATATATTTTGAATACCTTTTAACACCAATATCAAAAACCAATTTCGCTATAAAAATTAAAATCAGTGTGACCAGAGTTTGAATAAAAAACCATTTCACACTCATTATTCCACTCGCTACTGAAGCTGGAACACCAGTTATAAACAAACACGGAAGTATGAACATTAAAATGAAACGAATTACACCATGAAAAGATTGTTCAGGTCTCACCAATACTTTAAAACAAGGATTTGAGTTCTTAATACTCACTAATGAAGCTGTCCAAAATATTGTTGTTCTTATGATCCATGTAATTGAAGTAAGTATTAAGACTCCTTCTAATGCCATTATAAAATGTAAAAAAACCAACAAAATATTAGTACCAAAGTAAATATGTACAGCAAAAAATAATACTAAAGATAAGAATGACAACAAACAATGCTCAAATGCAATATTTGTAGTCACATATAAAAATTGAGTATTTATAGGTAACGTTAAATGAGGCTCTAACTTTAATGACTTGACTTTTTTAACCAGCAAGAAGCTTCCTCTGCCAAATAAAAAAAGATAAAAATTATCGACCAAACATACCGTAGTAAAAAATATAATAATGAAATTATCAGATAAAATATAACCTGAAGATTGTGAATTTAAAATAGCATACCAAAAAAAGGCTTGTGCTATATAGTAACTAAAATTAACAAGAGCGGATAACCAAAAATTTAATGGGCTTTTTTTTGCTTCTGACAATCCATTCTTAAAACCAATAAATATAATTCTAAACATTACTATTATACCCTTGATTGTATTTTAACATATAATTCCAAGTAAAGTTAAAAATCATCATTAAACACACCATGACTAAGAATCCATTAAATATAAAATAAATAGATATTGAATTTGTTGCAATTTTAACTGGAACATAGGTAATATATTGAAATGGAATATAATTAAATATTGATTTTAAAGAATCACCAAACACATCTAATGGTATTAACGCACCTGAAAGGACCCATGACAAAGTATCCTTAATAATTATAAAAGAGTACGAACCTCTAAATTTGAATGCCATACATGACAATGTCATTGTTAAGTACAAGTTGATAAACAATCCTATACATAACTAAATAAATAGATATATAAAATTAGGAATATCCTTTTGGTATATAATTATAAATAGAATTAATGGAGACATTATAAACAATCTAGCTAACATTTGCCCAAAAGCATATTCTGAATAATATAATAGTATTGATTTTGGCATTATAATTAGTTTATCTATACTTCCATCTTCAATATGGAATGATAAATTTTCTGGAAATCCAGTAATACTTGTTAATTGAAATATAATAACAGACCACAATATATAAACTATTATCTCATCATGCGTATAGTTAACAAAACCATTTGATTTTGTCATGGTATCCCAAAAAGACAGCTCAACCGCATATAATGTTACAATTATAAATAAGTAACCAAATATTATATTCTTCGCCCTAATGGTTTCAATAAAAGAAAATTTAACTATCACAGAAAAGCCCCTCTAGATATAGTGCATTCTTTTCTTTCGAATTATTTTTATTTAGATTTATTTTTGATATTTCACTATCCTTCAAGAAAATAATATCTTTGCAAATATCCGCAATATCTATCATATTATGTGAGGTAATTAGTATTTTACTTTCATTATTTTCTGCATAATCTTTTAAGATATTGCGTAATAGAATTTGCGATTCTATATCTAATCCAATTGTTGGTTCATCCAATATCAGTAATTTTGGTCTATTAAGAAAGTGTATTAATAGGTTAGATTTTACAGATTGACCTAAAGAACATGTTTTTGCAGGTTTTTTTGCTACACTTCTAAGGTTCAACATTTCTATCATATTCTCAATGCTATTCTTATCATAATTACGTTTATATATCTTAGAAAAAAGCTCAATATTTTCATAGAGAGATAACTCCTCCCAGAGCATTGATTTATTACCAAAAACGATACCAAGATTAGATAAAAAATTAAGAGATCTTCCATTCGAATCAATACCAAAAACAGTAATATTTCCAGAATTTGGAGTTAAAATACCCGAAATTAGTTTTATTAAAGTTGTTTTTCCAGCGCCATTCTTCCCCAGTAATCCGATAATCTTGCTATCGTCAAATATTTCAATATTTGTATTTTCAAATAAAACCACTTCGATTTCATTTAATGAAAATATATTTTTGAAAATATTTTTTTTTATTTCTCTACTTTTATAACTAAAACATAAATCAGTGATTTTTATCATTTTAATTCACTATTTTTGTAAGTAATATGTCATTATCATGCATGATATATTCTTTTATTTTACTATTCCTACCATAAACAATAAAATTTTCTTTATCTATATTCATTATTCCTTTCGCATAATCTTGATCCCAAAATAACTTACCTAATATTTCACCCGTTTCTAAGTGCCAACTTAAAATATAGCGACTGTAACTTATTCCTATAATAATGCTATCATTATAAGTAATGAAATCTTCAATGGTATTTAAACCACCTTTATAAAACTCGGATACATGCTCCCATGACTTATCTTTTGCATCATATGTAATTAAGTCTATATTACTGGAGTTAACTACTGCTAATTTATTTTTATCAATCCACTTCATTCTTTTAGGGATTCTACTGTCTGTATATGCTACTGCATGATATCCATTTAAACTATCAAGTATTTTTACACTTCCAATTCTCTCTCCAATGGCTAACATACATAAATCAAAATTAAATGATATAGACCATACTGGCTCAGACTTGCTTTTATATACAACCCTAACATTATCTCCTTCTATTTTGTATACACATCCTGATTCCGAAGCAACATATATACTATTAAAACCAAAACATAAATCACGAACAGGAGATTCAATATTAATTATTTTAAAATCATCATCATGATTTTTAATCATGACCTTACCATTAGTTCCACCTAACACTAATAAATTTTCGTCCGAAATAGCTCGTTTTATATAATATCCCTCGTATTCCTTTTTTACCCTATAGTCAAATAGCTCTTTTTTGTTATCAGATGTAAATGAATAACCACCATCCTCCCCAAAGAATAGATCCTTACCCAAATAATTTACATATGTCCAAAAAGCGGATGGCGTTTCTTTCCTTAATTTTTCAACCTTTTTTGTTGATAAATTGAATTTAACTATACTTCCATCTCTAATCTGCAATATCAAATATGGAATATTATCTTTATATATTATATCTGACCACCTTATTTTAAATCTAGCCTCGTAAACTACTTCAATTTTCTCTAGACTTTCAACATCAATTCTATATACTTTCCTATCAAACGATGTCCCATAAGCAACTTTATTTATATAATCATATGTTACATGTTCAAAATCATCATTGGCAAACTTCGGCCCAATTTTATAATCTAAATTATGCTCATCTAATCGCACAACACATCTAGCATCTGTTGCTACAATATATTCGGAATCATTCACTTTTTCAAACCAGTGTACAGATTCGTTGATATTATCTAATTTAATAGTTCTTGTAGAACCATCTTTAATATTTATTTTCCCAACAATCCCATTACCAAAACCAACCAGAATATTATCATTCTCTGTCCAACATAACGTAACAATATCATATAATACGTCAAATCTGAAATTTGATATTATGTTTTTTTTGTCTGATAAATCAGCTATCATACATGTTGAATTAGGAGATCTGAAAGCAACCTTTGTTCCATCAGAATTAAGGGATATCCCTTGGCTTTCACCTCTAGAAACCTCATATCCATCTTCAACTATATTATTCAGACCATTGAATACACCATTTATTTTTATCTTTTCAGATAAAACTTCACCTATAATTACATCATAATTTTGTGATAAAGCCGCAAAAACTCCATTCTTTATATCTATTGCCACAATAGTTCCATTAGATACTTTTTTTTCATCTAAACAATCTAAATCGCTAAAATTAAAAAGTACTATTTCTCCAGTTTTTGTTCCTGCGAGTATTTTGTCACAAAATACCTTTGTTGCATGATAATGTTTCATTTTTCATATCCATATCATTTTTATTATTTTAATGCGAAGGCTATAACAGCCTTCACATTTCTAAATATTACTTATCGCTGTGCGATTTTAAAGGACGAGGAACAGTATTACGTACTTGCTTTTGCATTTTCATATTTCATCTCCAATTTAGATAAGTTTATTTATAAAGCACGGGATAACATAACATTATTATCCGTTACATAATTTATATTAAAAATAATATTTGTTGTCAATTTGTTTTTTAATACTCAATACATGCCACACAATATAGAAAAAATCAGACACCACCATCTAAATTAATCTTAATATCAAACTAACCAATTGATTTATATTAAAAATAATTGCAAAGCAAAGAATTATTCGATGATAATATTTACATAGGAAACTAAATTTTATATCTAAAATCAACAATAAAAATAATATTTATATTGTTAATTTTATAATTAAAGAATTTTATCCCTAAAATACAACTAAATTGTGCAAAGTTGATAACTAAAATTAGTTATAAAATATGTTTGTTAAATGAAGAAAAACAAAAAATTTGAACTGCATCACAGATAAGGGCATCTTAATAAAATGTCGTTGAAGTAAATAAAGTATCGGTGACTACCAAAATAGTCACCGAATTCGATAATAAAACAACTATCACCCGTCAATTACCATTACTTATTCTTTTAAAACGAACCTGTCATTGAATTAGCCAGTAATTTCCGTAAATTCCGCATTTCTCTTCCTTGATTAATGGCAACAGCACCGACTAATATTTCATTTTCGGTACCAATCAAAATGGCTTTATCTGACTGCAAATCCCCTTTGATATGCCACTTTTCAGCCTGCATATTACCAATCATCTGGATGTTAATGCCCCACTGATCGGTCCAGAACCACGGAGCGCCTGGTTGTGGGGGTTCCAGTTCCATCATGGCATGCGCGGCAATCGTCGCCTGGCGGTTAGCATTTTCCCAGGTTTCGCGACGCTGAAGCTCACCTGTCAGTGGTTCTCGCTGAAGGCAAACATCTCCGGCGGCAAAAATATCCGGCTCAGAGGTCCGGCAATGCTCATCAATGACGATACCACCATGGGTAGCCAAACCAGCATCAACCGCGAGTTTATCCCTGAATTCAGCGCCAATACCATAAATAATGATATCCCCAATCACCGTTTCTCCCGTGCTCAACTTCAGAACCAATTCATCACCCCGCTTTTGTGCAGAAACAATTTTGGTATCCAGGAAGAATTGAACCCCTTTTTCTTGATGACGATTCAAAAGGTAATTCTGCAATAACGGAGGGGCACAACGTCCCATGACGTTATCAGCCTGCTCGATAACGGTCACGCTGGCACCCAGTTCACAGGAAGTCGCCGCCAGTTCCAAACCAATAACACCACCACCAACAATCAAAACCCGTTTACCTTCTTTCACCGCCTGGCGTAAACGTTGCGCATCATCCAGTGTTCTCAGGGTATAAACATTCTTACCGAGCTGATCAAGTAACGGAAACCGTCTGGCCCTCGCACCCATGGTAAGCAGGAGTTTGTCATATCTGAGTTTGTCGCCATTTTCCATAACCACACAATATTCCGATGGAATAATACGACTGACCGGCTGACCCATACGCAAATCTATCCGGTTATTTAGATAAAATTCTTCAGAGAACAGATACTTAGGTTCCGTTTCCGATTGCGTCAAATACTCTTTTGATAAGGTAGGCCGTTCATAAGGTGCATGATATTCTTTACCAATTAAAATAATATCGCCATCAAACTGTTGCTGTCGCAAGGTTGCGGCAGCCATCGCCCCCGCTTGCCCTGCCCCGACAATAATAAAAGTCTGACTTCGCATATTACGCTCCTATTTAAGCCACAGGTTGAGCGCTGACCATTGCCATTCCTGCCAACCACTCCCGAATAGGTTGGTAATAATGCCGTTGTGCTCGATATTCGCCATAAACAGAAAGTGCGGCAAAAGCCGCAATCCAACAACGAATCTCCTGTCCTCCTTTACCGCCCTGAATGGCAATTGCTTCATCCGTTAATGAAGCAAGACGCTGTATATCTCCACGACAAAAAATATTTAGCAATTCGTCATCCCATTGAGGATTCAATGGAACAGCAACATTTTCGCCACGAACCAACGCTTCTCCAACGGCAATCACTCGATTTTGCCGTTTCTGACGCGCCTCTTTTGTTGGATTTCTGCCTGCTATCAAGAATTCCTCAATTTGCGGTGAGGCAGCCTGTCCAATTTGTTGTATCGGTGGATCATGTGATAAACCACCAGAACCCAACAACAATACCCGCTGATCTGTAGTAGATAAAAATTGACCAACTGCACGGCCTAATGCAACCGCACGATGACACCCAGGTAATGGCTTGGCTGCACAGTTAATAAATATTGGGATGGTTGGATAACGCTGTAAATCCTGACAAAGCAGCATCAATGGCTGGGTAAAACCGTGATCCACCTGCATCCGCCAGGATTGAGCAACATCAATTCCTGCGTTATATAAAGCAGAAATTAATTCTTTCGCGGTGTTCTCAGGAACGTTTAGCGGTCCTTTACCAATATCCCAATCTCCCACCGCGTTCGCCCTCACCCCAACACAAAATGCCGGCATAAGATCATAGAAGAAGCCATTAAAATGGTCAGGCGCAAAAATCACAATCAACTGTGGATCATATTCTTTCACCTGTTCAGCCAGTTGCTGGAAAACCTGCCGAACATGCTTTTCTGTCTTTTCAGCAGGAGAACAAAAATCCATCAAAGGTGTGTGTGAGGCACAAATTAATTTAACAGTCATCTGAATTCCTCTTCTTATTTGGTGGCATCACTCCCGCTGTGACCTGGCGAATCCCACGGATACTTAACCCTGCATCAGCGGTTATCATGACACCGGTTAAGGTGCGATTGTTTGCACGAGAAGCAAGCATGACATATGGGCCGGTGAAATCTTCCGGCTGAGGTGTGAATTGCAAAGGTAAAATCGTACCGATGATTTCCGGTGGCAAGCTGTCTATAACAGATTGATCTTGTTGGGATAATGCTGCAGGGCCTCGGAGATCACTTGGCATACCACAAGGCGCAACACCATTAACTCTGATAACCGGTGCCAGTTCGTAAGCTAGCTGGCGGATCATCCCGACTGCACCATGCTTGCTGGCGGTATACAGCACTCCACCTCCACCAGAAAACCATGATGAACCTGACAGCGTAAAAATCATGCTGCCTTCTGATGCGGTCAGGGCCGGCAATGCAGCTTTAGCACCTAAAATGTACCCTTTCAAATTAACAGCCATCAGCTCATCAAACCCTTTATCAATCTGTTCTGCTGATGCATCAAGCAAGTTAATTTTGTGATCCCAAATACCAGCATTACCAACAAAGCAATCTAGCTTGCCAAAACATCGGACAGTTTCAGTTACTGCCCGCTCGTTATCTGCAAAAGAGACGACATTACCTTGAATAACGCAAACATCTTTACCAAAGCAATGAACCAAGGCAGCCGCTTTCTCCACAGATAATTCCAGTATGCCAACTTTGGCACCTTCAGCGATAAAACGCTCCACCAAAGCCAATCCCAAACCGGAACCGCCGCCAGTTAGTAAAATGACCTGATCTTCAAGCCAACTCATTATTACCCCTCCGGTACTGTGATATAGATTTTTCCATCCTCAACAACAACAGGATACGTTTTCAATGGTTCTGTAGCGGGAAGGCAAAGCGCCTTCCCAGTTTTGAGACAAAAGCTGGCCGTATGCAGTGGACACTCAACTGTCGCATTGTCTTCCAAATATCCTTCGGATATAGAGGCATTACCATGACTGCACCGATCATCAACAGCATAGAACTCACCGTCACAGTGAAAAAGTGCAATATCGGGTGTGTATTCAACCTTACGCGCTTCTCTATTAGGCAGTTCTTCAATAGTACATACAAATAACTGGCTCATCAGAATAAGACACTCAAGTTATGGAAAGTTAAAACCGCCTGGTCCAAGGTAATTTCACGCTGGCAAATCAACCAGTTACCGGTTTCCAAATTACGGCGAACACAATCCAGCCGCTTACCGACATAAAAAGCTTCGTCTCTCTCTTTTTGCGAACGGTACAGCAGATAATTGGACTGAACATGAAATTGGTCAGGCGAATCAGTTTCAGTAATCACCAGATTTGTTATTAAATGGCGAGTGCGGGACGGCGGTTCTTCGGCCCATGCCATACCGGTTTCCAACCGGGCAATTCGACGTTCAAGCTGAAATTTATTGTCGTTAAATAACCAAGTCGTTGGTGGTTGGATGCTTTTGCGGCGATCACGGGTTTGTGCATTAACAATAGTGCGCATGGTATAGCTGAGATCTTCCGATAACAGCTCAAGCCAGTCACGAAATTGCCATTCATCCAGTAAAGCTGCTTCGTAATACAGAAACTGGCTTATTTCATAATGCAGCTCTGACGTTACCCGCTTTTCTTTATTGATGATAAGTTCTTTCATTTAACCAACTCCCGCCGATAAACTTGACTCTTTTGTTCTATCTCATCCCAGGTTTCACTGGTGAGTAAGTCAGCCCAACGTTGATACATGCCGCGGGCTACAGTTTCAGAAAAAACATCGTTGGTCACACCTGGAATTCCATCACCCCGTACTCTTTCTCGTCCCAGTCCCATTTCCAGACACAACGAGCTGTTACGCGCTTTGTAGCCTCTGAGTACCTTCTGGATTTCCACCCAATTTTCTGAATCATCTTGTTCCAGAAAACCTGACGGACCAAATGCACGAGTCGTACTGTTTTCAAACGCCTGTTTTACCTCCGGAGAAGCTGCTTTATCTGCAATGCAAAATGCCCAGACCTCCACTTGGTCTGGCCCACGTGGATGCCAAACCCGCATAGTCGCAGTACCGTTTAGCCAGGAAAGTGTCGGGAAAATATTGTTATGACCCGCAAGACGCAATGCCCGGACTTTCCCCAAACGTTGCTCTACTTCGGTATAGGTTTCACGGTAATAATGGGCAACAGCACCATCAACCCAAACGTTGGCATCCGGTTTTTCTGTCAAGAAAAATCCACAACCGTGTCCATTTTGAGCAAATTGCACCGCATCTTTTGCCGTTTCCCAAACTGGCCGGGCAGTCTGACCCGCACCCAATGCTTTTTCATCGTCACTATCTTTTACCCCTAAAACCTGTACAGCAGAGGCATGACTATATAAAGCATGGTACTGATCACCTGCAAACTGCTCAGCCGGGAATTTCCAGTTACAGTTGATGAGCCATTTTTGTACACCGCCAATAACTTCTGTTCCTCCCTCTCGGCGATCCAGTACACCATCAAGATACCAAGCCATATCACCGAGATAATCAATCAAGGACGGTGCAGTGGTATCCCAATTACCGAAAATTAACCCTTTATAACTTTCCACACATGGCACTTCCTGAAGGCTCCATTTCTCTTTACAAAGCCCATGAGGATAAGCACGTGTTTCCAACGGAACATCAACTAATCGCCCATCAACACCGTAAGCCCAGCCATGATAAGGACAAGTAAACGCGCGAGTATTACCACTATCTGCGTAACAAACCCGCATAGAACGGTGACGACATTGATTTAGAAAAGCTTTAACAGAACCATCTTTCTGGCGGACAACGACAACACTGTCCTCTCCCATATAAGTATTAAAAAAGTCGCCCGGACGCGGGATTTGACTCTGGTGAGCCAAAAATAGCCAACAACGACCAAATATTCTTTCAAGTTCTAATTGATAGAGTTCAGGATCGATATAAATCTGAGGAGTTACACGACCAGCTCGGGCATCAATCAGGCGGTAGATATCTGAATTTTTGCTCAATGTCATATTATTTTATCCTCATGTAAAAGAAAGGTTGACTTTTTGCCAACTTGCAAAATGAATGCTATTAATAGATTAATAATTTGTGAAATACATTGTTTGTTTAATTTAAGACTTTTTTTCGATATATGAGGAAACGGCAATGGAATTAAGGCACTTACGCTACTTTATTGCAGTGGCAGAAGAATTAAACTTTACTAAAGCTGCGAAAAAATTACATACTGCTCAGCCTTCGTTAAGTCAGCAAATAAAAGATTTAGAAGATTATATTGGATCTACCTTATTAGAAAGGAACAAACGCCGAGTTTCTTTAACCAAATCTGGAGAAGTTTTCCTACAACAAGCCAGAATCATTCTTGATAACGCAGAGAAAGCTAAAAAAATGGCACGCAAAGCCGCCGAAGAACAAATTGTGCTAACTATTGGATTTGTACCATCAGCCGAAGTTAAAGTATTACCTGAAGTTATTCCAACATTTCGTTTTTCTCATCCTGGATCAAAAGTAGAGCTCATTAGTTTATTTCATCCAGGGCAAGAAGAAAAATTATTACAAGGTGATATTGATGTCGCTTTTATGCGTCCACCAATAGAGAGTGATTATATTGATTTTAAAGTTATTCTTAATGAACCCCTGGTTGTTCTGATGCCAGCTAATCATAGACTCAGATACTGTGAAAAAATTTCAGTCAATGACTTACATGGTGAAAACTTTATTGCCACTGATCCGATACATTCCGGTATATTACAACAGATTATAGAAAGTTATTTCGCTGAACATAATGTTGTCCCTAATACTATTCAAACAGCTAATAATCTATTACTCATTTTAAATATGGTCAGTATGAATTTAGGATGTGCAATAGTACCATTCTATATCACGAGTATTATGACGGATGCTGTTGTCTGTCGGCCATTATCAGGATCTTCACCCACAATAGAGCTAATAATGGCATGGCGAAAAGACAACAAGTCAGAATTATTAGCACATTTAATAAATGTTGTTGAGAGTAAATATTTATAAATATAAGAGTTATCGTTTTCACATTTCATGCCAGACATATTAAGTATTAGTGAATATCCCTATCCACCGTTATATTAATAATGAATTAACCCAAAGAAAGTAAAGGAGATATCACGTGTCAATATCGACTAATCTTCAACATAAACCAGTACAACCTGAGTTTCGTTCTCTTTGGTCTGCAATTGCTAGCGGTGAAGTTCATCTGCACTATATTGATGTAAAAGGGATAAGAACTCGTGTTCTTGAAGCTGGCAATGGTCCTACTCTGATTTTCCTGCATGGTATTGCCGGCCATCTTGAAGCCTATATGCGCAATATCTTGCCCCATGCCACCCACTTCCGTGTACTGGCAATTGATATGTTGGGGCATGGTTTCACGGATAAACCCGCCCGTGCCTATGAAATTGACGATTATATAGAACACTTGCGGGATCTTATCGAAACATTAAATCTGAAGAAAATTCATCTTTCTGGTGAGTCTCTAGGGGGATGGATTGCAGCCCGATTCGCGGCAAAATATCCGCAATATATTCACCGTCTGGTGTTGAACACCGCGGGCGGTATGATTGCTGATCCAAATGTGATGGAGCGCTTGCGTACTCTGAGCTTGAATGCAGTTAAAAACCCAGATCGGGAAGCTACCCGCAAGCGCCTTGAGTTCCTGATGGAAGATCCTGATATCGTGACAGAGGACCTGGTTGAATCCCGTTTTGCTATTTATCGTCAGCCAGATATGTTGTCCGCAATGGAAAGCATCATGTGCCTGCAAGATATGGATACTCGTTTACGTAATCTCCTGACCGAAAATGAGCTGATGCAGATTCAAGCTGAAACGCTGGTATTATGGACAACCCATGATCCAACAGCATCAGTTTCTGTAGGGCAACGGCTTGCCAGACTGATCAAAAACAGCCGTTTTGTTGTCATGGAGCAGTGCGGTCATTGGCCCCAATATGAAGATCCAGACACATTCAACCAAATTCATATTAATTTTCTGCTAAACGGCAATAAATAACGTCCCTTGCAAACGAGTGATATTCCAAGCGGAATGTCACTTCTATTGCCTGACCTGGAGCAACAACCAATGAATAATGTGATAAACCACCTCAGCGCAAAACTGTTTCAATCATGGCGGAATAATCAAGCTATCGCTCCCATTTCTGATAATTATCCAGAATTGACATTACACGATGCTTATCTTATCCAGCAAAAATTTATTGCCCATCGTCTGGAAACAACAGGTGAGCGAATTATTGGTAAAAAAATCGGTATCACTAGTCAGGCGGTTATGGATTTATTGGGAGTAGACCAGCCAGATTTTGGTATTCTCACCTCAGATATGTATTGCGAAAATAATTCCACTGTATCCGTGCAACAACTAATTGCCCCCAAAGCTGAAGGTGAAATTGGTTTTATCCTGAAACGTAATTTGCGTGGCCCGGGTATCACGGTTGCAGATGTGCTGCAAGCGACAGATTATGTCGTACCTTGCATCGAAATTGTCGATTCCCGAATCCGTGACTGGAAAATAAAAATCACAGACACCGTTGCTGATAATGCTTCATCAGGCTTATTTATCATTGGCGATGGAACCCGTCTGCCATCAGAAATTGATTTAGCTACCATTACAATGACGCTGGAAAAAAACGGTAAATTGATTGACACCGGTATTGGTGCTTCTGCACTGGGGCATCCAGCCAACGCCGTTGCCTGGCTAGCGAATATGCTAGGAACGTTGGATATGACCTTGCTCCGTGGAGAAATCATTCTCTCTGGTTCTCTCGCTACGATGGTGCCAATTAATGCTGGTGATCAGTTGAAAATCAATTTATCAGGCTTGGGATCTGCTAGAGTCAATTTCGTCTGACAAGGCGAGTCACCCAACACCCACTGAAAATATGTTTGTTCCTGACAAACATTTATCGGGATAAACCGTTTATCCCCCCAAGTTCAGTGCCTTAACCGCCAACTGTGGACTATTAAAAACTCAAATTACCTACCCCAAAAAGAGGCGGTAGGTTCAGTGACTGCGATATTTTAAGACCGACATCCATTTTCATAACAGGTGTGGGCTACCGCCAACTTTCCAGCAACTTCCGCGATATTAATTAATACCGCCATATTTGCTTTCGCAGAGACCCCATCGGTTTCTCGGTCAATCATTCTCATCAGATACTTTGTCAACGAATTACCAACAATATTATTCCTTTTAGCCTCTAATACCGCTTCTCGTATAATCATATCAATCTTTTGACTATCTATCGCATCCTCAGGCTTAGTTGGCGTCGTAATTAATATCCCTTTTCCTCCCGGCAACATCCAATTTATTTCAATAGCTTTGGCAATTACAGCGAGTTCATCAAGACGTTGTGGACTTTTGAATCCGCTGGAACGACAGTAAAATGCAGGAAAATCATCCGATTGATAGGAGATAATTGGCACATTCCACGTTTCCAAAAACTCCAATGTTAATCCAATATCGAGGATATTTTTTGCGCCAGCACATACTACAGCAACACGGGAACGCGTTAACTGAGTCAAATCTGCTGATATATCCATACTCGTCTCCGCGCCCCGATGTACGCCACCAATACCCGCAGAACAGAAGAACTTAATACCCGCTATTTCTGCTGCAAGCATCGACGATGCCACCGTTGTAGCCCCCATGCCACCACTCGCTAACACAACCGGAAGATCTCGACTCGTGACTTTTGGAACGTAAGATGCTGTCGCAAATTTCTCAATTTGCTCAGCTGACATCCCAATTAAAAATTCACCATTATCTATTCCTATCGTTGCGGGTATTGCCCCACTTTTACGCACAGCCTGTTCAACACGCTTAGCTGTTGTAACATTATCAGGATAATCCAGGCCATGTGTAATTACATTGGATTCCAGAGCAACAACCGGTTTTCCTGATTCAAGTGCTTCTTTTACCTCAAGGCTGAATTTAAGTGGAACGCTATAACTGATACTCATGCTATATACCTTTTAATTTTCTTGATATTATCCCCGTTTATGTTTCAAGTTGCCTCTTTGTTGGCTGTACTCACCCCGGTCACAGAGTTATCTATGCTCCCGGGGATTCGTTCCCTTGCCGTCGCGCTGCAACTCGAAATCTATTGGGTATATATTTATTATTTAATCTTACGGATTGTATTTTTATATTACCGGCAATTTAAAAGTTAGATTATTTTCCCAATCTCAGCAACACCTTCATTTTCCAACAGTTGATAGTGATCCGATATTAATTCAATTATTTTAGGAGATATTAATGAAACCACGTCCGACTTTTCAATAAATGAATCATTATCTTTATTCGCCTTGAAAATAGTGATAGGCGCCTTTAGATGTCGGCAATCAAGCTCATCAACACTGTATTTGAAATCATAAGTTAAAGTCACAATCCTAACGATACGCTTTATTAATGATGGAGCCAAGTTTTTAAAACGACTACATATAAAGTTAATGAATGTCGTTTCACTATTCACCTGTTCCAAACAAGTTTTAACCATTGGACTATTAATCGAACGGGCAAACACAGAAAAAAGTATTTGAACAAAAACCGGATTAGTAAATTCAGCGCCTTTATCATGATATTCCTCTCGCGTCATATGAAGATGAGGAGATCCCGGTGCTAACAGGTTCAACACTTTAACTTCTTCTCCAGCTTGTTCAAGCTGGTACGCAGCCTCAAATGCTACCCTGGCACCAAATGAATATCCCCATAATGTATATGGCCCTTCTGGCTGTATTTTCTTTATCTCTTTAATATCCTCTTGTGCCATTTTCTGGATAGATGAAAATGGTATTTCACTCTCATTTATCCCATATGCCTGTATTCCATAAAATGCCCTGCCACGGGCAACTTTATTGGCAAGCAACCTCAAACTCATAGGATATCCACCCAAACCTGGCCAGCAGTAAATGGGGTCCTCACTTGCTTGATTCAATAAAATTAATCTTGATATTGTTTTAGAATCTGCTTGTTCAATCCATTTAGCCAATGCTGCTATATTAGGAGATTGAAAAAGTATCTGTAGCGGAAAACAAATATTAAAGGCCACATTGATCTTATTAACCATAGCAACCGCCATCAAAGAATTACCACCACTTTCGAAAAAATCATCGTGGGCAGACACTGAATCCCATTTCATCACTTCCATCCAAATTTTTCCAAGCCTCAATTCAATATCTGTACGTAATGGCACTAATGGTCTCTGTGTTGAAATATCCTCTATAACTTTAGATTCCGACAAAGACTGGTAATCTACTTTTCCATTAGCCGTCAAAGGTAATTTATCGAAAACTAATACCTTATTTGGAATCATATATTGAGGAAGTTGTTGATGCAGATCATCTTTAATCATCTCAACGGGCCCTTTCATATGAACAATATCCTCTTTCATGCCTTCACTCGTATATTGCTCTTGGCTAATCCCTCCACCTATGCAGAAATAAAATGCCGCCATGGGTCTATCAAGTGCATTGAGAATAGATCGCATCCTTTTCGCCGAAGGTAAATCATTATTACTCTTAGAGCTGTAACCTGATGACATTAATCCAATACACAATTGATTACTTTGTAACGCATGTAGTCGACGACCCAGTGTAATATAATAATGCCATTCAGGGACACAACGTGGAATAATTGACACACCAAAACTGGAACGATCATAAACTTGCTGGTTAATCGCGATAACATCCTTTTTCCGAACAATATCATTACTTATTCGTACAAATTCTCCATTAGAAAAGTGATATAAACCACACGGCATCTCAGATATTTTATTATCATGTGTTTGTAAATAAATATCAGTATCAAATGGTCGCAATCTATTTTCATAGCTACATATTTCAAATGCACCGAGGTAATTATCCTGAATATCACCATCATACCAATCAGGGCATTCAGTTTGATACTCACCTTCACCAATACCTAAGCCGATTTCCGGCAATACATCGTCAAAGAGACCAATCATATGACCCGCTTCCATTTCCAGAACTTCTTGTATATTGTTCTTATAAACGGGTTCAATGGCTTCATGCTTTCCAATAAAATGTACTTTTATCGTTGGTTTTTGCCGACAATTCAATGTCGAAATTTTTATTAACTTATGTGTCACTGGATGATAATAGTAAATTCCCGCATCCAAACCGAGAACATTATGCAATTCAAAATACATTTGCGTTGCATAGAGAGCACCTGGTGAAGCATAGGCATATTTGGGCAATAAACGTTGATTACTGGTAAATTGACCAAAATAACGCAACACATAGCCGAAATCTTTGAGGGTTAAATCACTCAGTGGCAAAGAGAAAATTTCATTCGATTTAGTGGCTGTCAGCCATGTTTTTAATTTCTCCACCGTTATTTCTGTTCCTTCAAAATAACGATATGTCTTGCGACCAAATGCAGATTCTCTTTGTTTTTTCTCCCCTTCTTTAAAAGGAAGTAAGATTTCAGTACGATTTTTACATAATTCCTCACTGCGACAACCCGAATTAGAAAGTTGGGCTTTCACCTGTAGTTTATTGGCTTTTGATTTGTGATGAGAACTACTATTACCTTGATCCATCAGCGCAGCCTCTTTCTCATCCAATTCCACACAGGCGATGAGATTTTGGAAACCCGTTCTGGCATCTTTCTTAATTAACATTGCCGCCGTTTTTATCCAGCTATGCTCTTCAATCGCATGACGTATTTCGTCAAGCTCAATACGGTAACCTCGTAACTTGACCTGGCTATCAACCCGACCAGCAAAATATGTATTACCATCAGCCCCTCTGGTCACCAGATCTCCCGTTCTATATAACTGCTGATGTTTAATTCCGGATACAAGGTGATTAAAAATAAACTTATCTTTTGTCATTTCTGGTTTGTGCAAATAGCCACGTGCTAACTGAGCACCTGAAATATAAAGCTCACCAACTTCTCCAACAGCCACAGGCAATCTGTCCTCATCAAGAACATAGTATTCTGTATTATCTACAGGTGTACCAATTGAAATAGACGTTTGATAATGTGGCAAAGTCTCATTTGTCACCCGGAAATACGATGAATTAATCGTACATTCTGTTGGACCATATAAATTAATTAATTCACAATGAGTAAAACTATTCAGAAATTGGGCGGCTAATTTGGTTGTCAGCGCTTCTCCCCCACTGAATACTTGAGTTAATGATAAGCAATCCAAAAAATTAGGATTATCGAGTAATGCTTGCAGTAAAGTAGGAACACATTGCAAAGTCGTCACTTGATGCTGAAGAATGGTTTTAATAATTGCATCCGGATCACGATAGCATCCTAAAGGACCAATAATCACTTGGCAACCGATTGCAGGTGCTAAAATTTCCCATTGCGCAGCATCAAAACTCATTGGCGTTTTCTGCAAAATCCGCGAGTGAGCTCCTAGCCTAAACGTTTTTGCAAGAAACCTCATTTGATTCACAATACTGTGATGTTCAATCATGACGCCCTTTGGTTTACCCGTACTACCAGAGGTATAAATAATATAAGCCAGACTGGTAGATTCGGGAACTTGAGTCGTGTTTAGAATATTATCTATTGTTCGTGTTTTCATCGTCATGGCGACATCTTCCGGTGTCACAATTAATACTGATTTTGGTGCAATGTCTTGTAGCTGCTCTTTTAAATGCGATTGCGCAAAAATCACATCAATGCCAGAATCTTCTATCATATATTTAAGGCGTTCAGCTGGATAATCAGGCGATAATGGCAAATAAGCTTTATCCGCTGATAAAATACCCCACGCACCACAAATTAAATCTATAGAAGGGTCACAAAAAAGCCCAACACCCACCGAATTCTTTGAGCTAACTTCTGACAAACAATACCCTATTTCTTTCACTTTCAAATAGAAGTCAACATAGCTGAGCGATTCTTCTTTATCAATAACAACATACTCATCTGCCTGGCGCTTAAGTTGATTCTCAAGCATATCCATCAACGTTATTTCTTTTTCTTTAAGATCAACATCAGTAGTTAAATCACATTGTTTAATATTATTTTCTAACATTTTCAGTAACTTTATATAATAATAAAATAAATGTCTCCGTAGTTAAAAATGACATTTTATCTACGAAATTATAATTGTCTTTTTACTCATGATTTATGACTTATATTTCATTAAAATCATTTAATCAAATGACGTCAAATAAAGACATATTCTTTGAGTTAAAGATTATCTAAAAAAATTAATTTATTAGATGATGAGATTAATAAATTTAAATTTTGATTATTCAATACTCTCCGTAAATAAAACGGTTATGACTTTCCTTGGTGATATATTAAAATATTTATTCGTAATTTCGTGATCAGATTTATTTATCTGAATGCATCTGATCACAATATGAAGTTATTAATCAATTAATTTATTATTCTTTAAATATTTCAATATTAGTTGAGATACTGTAGAACACTTTTCCCTATCGTCATAGTTCATCCATGCTATTTTCTCAATCTCTGATGATGCTCGTATTTCTCCTTTAAATTCAGATTGATAACAAATCACTTTCACAATAATACCTTCGGAAGCTTTATCTGCTTGCGCATCAAATGTTTTTACATAGCTAATTGTGTCAGCGAGGATTGAAATAGAAAGTTCTTCTTTTATTTCTCTCACCAAAGCATCTTTATCTTCTTCACCAATTTCTCTCTTACCACCTGGGATATAATATAATTCTTTTCCTCTAGATTTTGTCATTAGTAATTTTCTGTCTTTAATACAAATCCAAGCCAACTTATCTATTATACAATTCATTATTATCTCCATTAAATAAAGGCTTAAGGGCCAATCTATTATTCAATCGGTAATTCTTCGAAAGAGGGAGGAAGCAAAGGCGTACTTGTAAATTGATTTGCTGCTGCCCGATAAATAGTTAAACCGTATTCTTTCCACAATTGATGCATAACATAAACAAGTTTCGGATTATGTTCTTCTTCTTCCTCTAATGCCCTGGCAATAATATGCGCCCACTCCTGCTCCCAGAGAGAATAAGTCATTTCGTCTTTCTTGAAAGAATAAACCTGATTAAGCGCAAAAAATTTAGCCGACTTCGATAAGTCAGTTGTTGAGAACAGAATACATAACAGACCAACCCAATAACATTTAATAATATTTTTACTTTCATTAGCTGGCAAACGTGAAGCGATCTTTTTCATTGCAAACAGCGAAGTAACTAAATGAAGAAGCAAAAAATCACCGGGTTTAGCGAGATAAATCAATGTCACGACATAGCACAATTGAGCCCAACTTTCTTCTACATTTTGTGTCTCTATCCAAACCGGCAAACGGTATATTTCTGGATGACCTTGCATCAAGAGACGAGCAATACGATATTGAAGGCCGGATCTTTTTAATTCAGGATGGATTAAATCAGTATCGGCTAAATCTTCATTATCAATCAATGAATTCACCCAATCAGTTAATTCTACTTTTCTCTTTTCCCACAATGTTGAAATTCTCAATATAGAATCAAAAACATTCTTATCGTTTAGAGAGCTATCAGTAAAAGCGTTCTCCAAATGGCAAGGAACATACGAGAATGCCATATAAGCAAGCCCTTCAATAATCATCCAAGGATGATCGATATCCAATGCCCAACCTAAATGGATTGTACCGTGGGTTAATGCACCAGCCCATCCAGGTAAAAGAGTCGGCATATGTTCTTGTAATACCTGTTCAAGCCCTTTGTTTTTAATTTCTTCTTCAAAATAATCACAGTAAGAAGAATAACTTGTTCTTTTACCCAAGAAATGTTGCCAGTTCGTACTATCTATCACATGTTTTGATGTTTTAGGTAATTCAAGCCCCATACCATAGGGCGTCAATTTAGTATAATTATCATAATAGTCTTTAATTCTGCCAGCATTGATCCCTAAACCATGCAGCGCTATAACAGCATGTTTAATGTGATTAGTAAGATGGCCGTTAAATTCAATATGATATGAACGATCATTAAGTAATTTATCAATCATTTTTTTACCCTACGTTAATGATTATATTCTTATTTTGACTCAGTCGTTTTTCTAGTGAGATAAATCCCGACTAATACAAACAGTACTCCAACAATCCTCACTAACCCGGGAGTAATACCCTGATATAGCCAATCAAGCAGTACCGCTGATAACATTTGCCCTGCAATAACAAGCACAGCGGCATTCATCGCACCTAATTTAGGGAAAATATAGCTACTTACTGCCACAAACAGAGCACCAAACACTCCACCCATATAAGCCGCTATTGGGATAGCATTAAAATCCCATTCATTCCACTGCCAGCTCGATAAAAGCGTCAACATCACTGTTAGTAGAAAAAAACCACCTATATGATTCCAAAGCGAAGCACCAAAAGCACCAATCGAGACACTCAACTGTCCATTAATCGTTCTTGTCGCCGCAATAAATATGCCATTTAATAAGGCAATAAAAATCAAACTCAACATTAGTTGCTTCCCCCGAATAGAATTAACATACTGCCAAATAGAACGAAGCAAATAACATATAAATCTTGTATCACTATCTTTCTTTTTCTTGTTCCTAAAAGTCCAAAATGATCAGCAACCAGACCAAAAAATATTTGCCCAACTAATCCTAATGAAATTGTACTAGACAACGGTAGTCCACCATTAATAACAACCGCCGCTAACACAACAGTAAATGCACCAGGAATACCACCGAGATAAAACCATATAGGAATATTCGATTTCGTTTGTTTCTTTTCGTTCGTTTCTGTTTTAGAAAAGAGCGTAGATACAATAATATACAATATCAATGCAACAATCGCGCCAATACCATGAGCGACCCATGATGCAAAAAAGGGTGTCGTACTTTCCGACAAAATGCTATTGGTGTAAATCATCAACGTCAGTAGACTTCCACCAATAATTGCCAGTAAAATATTTCTTATCGTATTAATCACTTAAGCATATTCTCCTCAATAATACGGAGTACATCATCAAAACAATTAGCCATCCAAGTTGGCTTAGCTTCTTCCAACGTACAGACATTATGTATACCATATGTCACCGCGATTGATCGCATACCAACTGAATTCGCCATATAAATATCGTGAGTTGTATCACCTACCATGACCGCCATCTCTGGCATAGCATCATAGTATTCCAAGATTTTCCTACCTGATTCTGGATCAGGTTTAGGTTTTGAAACATGATCAGCACCAATTACCCTATCAAACACAGCGTCTATACCCGCAGCCTGAAGTAATGCTGTTGCACTTGCTGTAAATTTGCTGGTCGCTACTGATAGCTTTATTCCCCATTTATTTAAAGTCATTAATCCATCTGCAACACCAGGAAATAACAATTCCTTTGCTTTCGGCAGAATACATAAACGATACTGCAATTGATATTGTTCAACAGCTTTAGAGATTAACGCCTCTTCAGGAGATATATTTAAAAGAGTTGCAAATGCTTTCTCTAAAGGTAGCCCAATCGTAGTGCGAATGTTTTCATCTCCCGATAATGGAATATTTAACACGTTAAAAACAACATTGAACGTTTCCACTATTGCTCGAGAGGTATCAAACAATGTACCGTCCAAATCGAAGATAAGTATTTTTCTCATTAAAACACCTTTAAAAGATCATCAATTATAAAAATGAAAAAATACTCACTTAGTAATTTGGAGATTTAATCAAAAAATTTTTTTTAAACTTAATTTCAGGGGAATAAACCTTTTCATTCCATTTGTCTTTTTCGATTGGCTCTAATGAAATGGAAATAACATCCTCTTTGCAATTAAACATTTTTTTTACCACCTTAATCAATTCTAAAGATAAGGTATCTTTATCTTCTTGTGAAAGATAGACAGGAAAATGTTTTATACTAATATGTGGCATAGGTAATCCTCAAAGATATATACCCTTCATCCTTCAAGTTGCTGCTTTATTGGCTGCGTTCATTCACCCCAGTCACATAGTTATCTATGCTCCTGGGGATTCGTTCACTTGCCGCCGCGCTGCAACTTGAAATCTATTGGGTATAATTAATCTACTTCTGTTATATCGTATTCACGATGGTTGATAGGTTCCAAAATAGCGATCACCAAAATCACCGATACCTGGATTCATAAAAGCATCTTTATTAAGCCCATTCTCAATTGAAGAAGTAACAAGTTGAATTTTAGGGTATGATGCCATGATCCTTTGAAGACCAACAGGAGAAGCAAGAAAATTAACAATAATAATATTATTTTCAGACACCCCTTTTTCCTTTAATAAATCTATAGCCTTAGCTAATGATCCTCCCGTAGCCAGCATAGGCTCAAAAAGTAAAATAGTTCTCTGCGCAATATCATCAGGTAAGTTGGAATAATAATAGTGAGGAAGTTTTGTTAATTTATCTCTTTGAATAAGAATTTTCCCCGTTGGAAAATCAGGATACATTCTTCGGTATTCACCTTCTATACTTTCTCCCGCACGTATTATCGAAACACCACAAATTTTAGTGTTTAAAATAGTTCCGTTATAAATATCCCCAATTGGGGTTTGAATATTATGAGAGGTATAGGGTAGCAATTCAGATGCCGCCTCTAATAATAAACGAATGATACGATCAGAATAAAACACAAACTCCGATTGTTCGGCTTTACGATTACGCGCTTTTGTATGCAACGAAGTCAAATACTGACTTTTCGGCAAAACATGTACGTTCTTATAATTATCCATGATAACTCCAAATTAATGTTTATACCCTTTATCCTTCAAGTTGCTACTTTGTTGGCTGCGTTCACTCACCCCAGTCACATCGTTATCTATGCTCCCGGGGTGTTTTCTGTAGTTACAGGCGCAATCAGGTAACATAAGACAGATATTTTGGTATATTTTGACGTTTCAACAGTGTACTTTAAAAACCGAACCTATTTCTGGGTGAATATCTAGTGTCGATTTTATAGAGAGAGTGTTTAGCAGAATTTATTCATTGTGCTTTTACCTCATTCTACCACTACACATTTAGAACATCATATATCGATTGAAAGATAAACTCTCATATCTATTTTTTTAATGCAATAGCCAGAATCTACGGTATTCGTGTTATATATTGCTATTCTATTATTTAAATAGTTGTATTTAACAATAAAATCAAAAATAATGTGTTTAAATTTAAACCCTATTTTCTGATTTGTCTTATTTCTCTATAATCCTTTATAGGATTCATCATCTGATTTATCAGAAAAATAAAAAAATAGATAGACGCTAAAAGATAACTGCTATCCGCTTTTTCCTCACTGACTGAGAGATAGGCTGGATATTGTCGATAATATTACAAACATTAATGAACGAATTGCAACATTTTAATCAATACCACAACGCCTTGCTTTCCTTCAGCGTCGAGAAGTTTGTCCTACCCTACTTAACCCCTTACCAAATTCAAGCCGCTGATATTGAATACCGTTTTGTTATGACAACGACCAAACATCAACTCTACGCCACGTAATAATTTAATGTGATAATTTCTTATCGCTAAGATAAAGGGTAATACATTTTCTCAAATAAATTGCAGAAAACTATTATAGCTCTTACCAGAATCATAAAGAGATGCTAAAGTTGAGCCATATCAATATTTCTAACGAGCATGCCATATGATCCAGGAAAAACGTGTTATTCGACGAATCCAGTCCGGTGGTTGTGCGATCCACTGCCAGGATTGCAGCATTAACCAGCTGTGCATCCCTTTCACCCTGAATGAGCACGAGCTTGATCAGCTCGATAATATCATTGAGCGTAAAAAACCCATCCAGAAAGGACAAACCCTGTTTAAAGCAGGCGACGAGTTGAAATCTCTTTATGCTATCCGTTCTGGAACAATTAAAAGCTACACCATCACTGAAGAAGGTGATGAACAAATTACCGGCTTCCATCTCGCTGGGGATTTAGTGGGTTTTGATGCCATCCTGAATACTCAGCATCCAAGTTTTGCACAAGCCCTGGAAACATCAATGGTTTGTGAAATCCCATTCGAAACATTGGATGATCTGTCGGGTAAAATGCCTAATCTCCGCCAACAAATGATGCGCCTGATGAGTGGGGAAATTAAAGGCGATCAAGAAATGATACTGTTGTTGTCCAAGAAAAATGCTGAAGAACGATTGGCGGCATTTATCTATAACCTTTCCCGCCGTTTCGCTCAGCGCGGTTTTTCACCTAGAGAATTCCGTTTAACCATGACCCGCAGTGATATTGGTAATTATCTCGGTTTAACCGTTGAAACAATCAGTCGTCTGCTTGGACGTTTCCAAAAAAATGGTACTCTTGGCGTAAAAGGTAAATACATCACTATTGAAAATATGGATGCATTATCTGATTTAGCTGGAAAAAAATCTGTCTCAATTTCCTGATCTTTAAGCCAGATCATCTTATTTTGTTGATCTGGTTCACCACTGACCTGTCCGGTTTGCTTATCTTGGTTTATCTTTAGTATTGAAGATTGAAGAATATTTTGTCTAGCCTCTGTGAGGAACCATTATGGCAAACTATCAAAACCTCTTAGTTGCAATTGACCCAAGGCAGGACGATCAACCGGCATTAAGACGTGCAGTTTATATCGTGCAACGTAACGGTGGCCGGATTAAAGCCTTCTTGCCTGTTTATGATCTATCCTATGAAATGACCACTTTGCTTTCCCCTGAAGAAGCTAGTGCTATGCGTCAAGGTGTGACCAACCAGCACATAGCCTGGCTTAAACAGCAAGCTCACTACTATCTGGAAGCCGGCATTGATATTGAAATAAAAGTGGTATGGCACAATCGGCCCTACGAAGCGATCATTCAGGAAGTCATTGCTGATAAACATGATTTGCTTCTGAAGATGACACTCAAACATGACAAGCTGGGATCTTTGATTTTCACCCCACTTGACTGGCAGTTATTACGCAAATGCCCATGTCCGGTATGGATGGTAAAGGACCAGGTATGGCCAGATCAAGGCTCTGTTCTGGTCGCGGTTAACCTATCTGATGAAGAGTCATACCATCATGAATTGAACTTGAAACTCGTCAGGGAAACCCAGGACCTGGCAAATCAGATAGTGAAAAACCCAGAAATTCATTTAGTCAGCGCTTATCCTGTAGCACCGCTGAATATTAGTGTTGAACTGCCGGATTTCGATCCAAGCGTTTATAACAATGCACTACGTGGTCAGCACCTTATCGCCATGAAAGAACTTCGCCAGAAATTCTGCATTGATGAAAAATATACTCACGTTCATGAAGGGCTACCGGAACGGGTTATTCCTGGAATGTGTGATGAAATGAGTGCTGGTATCGTTGTTCTCGGTATTCTTGGCAGAACAGGACTGTCAGCGGCTTTTCTGGGAAATACCGCAGAACATGTGATCGACCATCTAAAATGTGACCTTCTGGCCATCAAACCAGATGGTTTTGAATGTCCAATTAAAGCAGCCAAAGAATAAATAGTACTAAAATGATAGCAATCTAAACGCGTAAGGTGCTTATCTGTCTGTTCTGGTTACTGCCAATTCCTCGACCAGACAGACGCACCGCAAACGTCATCCTAATCAACAATTGGGGGAGGATAATTCGAGCATACCTTACAGGAGAACATCAGACTGGAAGAGGAAAGTTCTATCTTAGGTCAACAATTCGTAAAGTTAGATCGGCGTTAGCTTCAGGTGAAGTAAGTAAGGCTTTAGCCGTTGAAAAAACTAGGGGATTTTTATAACCAATTGATAAATAAAAATTTTAATGGGGGAAATTAAATTAATGAATAATTTAGAAGATACAGAAAGATATTATGATAATTTAGCAAATAATTATGATTATTTTTACAATGACAACATAAGCTTGGCGGAAGATGAAATTATTAAAGATATTATTTCTAAATTAGTCATTCCATTTAGCAGTGTACTAGACTGTGGTTGTGGTACTGGATTGGCAAGATATCTTATGAAAGATATTCCTTGTCAATATACAGGCATCGATATTTCAAAAAACATGTTAGAAATAGCAAAGAATAAATATCCAGAATGCCATTTTATTCATGGTGATTGCTCAAAAATGCCCTATATAAAGGACAATTCCGTTGATAACATCATTTCGCTAAACGGTGTCTTTTCTCACATTATTAATTACAATGATGCCATACAGGAAATGTGGAGAACACTCAAACCCGGTGGTAATCTATTTATTATGGTATACAGTCGCTTTGCTATAAAAAGGTTACTTTCCGGCAAATCTTTCAATATATACCCAATAGATTTCAAGTTGCAGCGCGGCGGCAAGTGAACGAATCCCCAGGAGCATAGATAACTATGTGACTGGGGTGAGTGAAAGCAGCCAACAAAGCAGCAACTTGAAGGATGAAGGGTATAAAAAGCGGGTATGATATACGGAACAATATAAAAAAAAGAAAGTCTTGCTCACCTGCCGTTTTTTGGTCTTTAAAATCGTTAAAGAAAGAATTTAATTGCTTTAATGAAATTGAGATTTTTGGGTTAAATATACTCGCTAGCATTTTAAAAAAACAAAACTCAATTGAGGATATAATTTCTTTTTTGAGGAAAGAAAGGCATCTTCCTCTGTTTGTACAGCAGTTTTCCCATGCATTAATTTTAAAGGCTAAAAAATGAAAGAAATCATAATGTTTTTGAATTTTTTTTAATATGTGCCATATTTTATACCCAATAGATTTCGAGTTGCAGCGCGGCGGCAAGTGAATGAATCCCCAGGAGCATAGATAACTATGTGACTGGGGTGAGTGAACGCAGCCAACAAAGAGGCAACTTGAAAGATAACAGGTATAGTGTCATTTTTCTCTTCTAATCTTATTATCATGGGACTAATAATATTTCAAAAAATAAGATTTTTAGAGAAAAGAGGAAACAATAAAATTTTCTAAATTTCCCCTCATTAAACAAAAAATTTTTATGGCCTTGTTATTTAGCGATGAAACCCAAAACCAGATTTTTGTCCTGGATTTCATCGCCAAATAAATGGCTCAGGCAGTGTAACACCAAGGATCTCCTCCCGTGCTATACGCCAGAAAAGACGGATACTGGCTTTAACTTGATGAGTTTCTTTCCCCAGCGCCTTAAAAATCAGGCCACATTGATTAGGTAAGCGGCTAACACCGCTGGCTATACCCATTTCAGCATCATACTGCGGTGTGATGCGCATCAGAATACGATCGTGATGAATTTGAGGTGTCAACAGGATTACGTTACCAAACACATGAAATGGCCCCATCACCCCTACGTTGTTCAGCGGTTGTTTTTTGGGTTGCAGTACATAACGCTCTGCAAATAATATCTTGTCATCGGAATCAGTTGCCGTAATACGTGATGAGTAAACATCAAATTTAAATCCCTGATCCGCTAGGTGATATTTACGGCCTGACATAATTATCTCAGAATAAATCAGCGTTGCCGTTGGATGGATAACTATCTGAGTATCAGTGATAAACCGAGAACCGCTGTGAGGTATCACCGGATCAGGCACCATTTCCAGATAGCCTCCCCGCTCTATCTGAATGGTTTGTGCCTGCGCCGCGTAGTTATTTACCATCGAATGGATTTTGGTCGCCGATTGGGTGGTGACATGACCAAATGCATCCTGAGCAACATGAATATCCAGCGCCAACCGATCTCCTTGCAATATACATCCCGATGTGGAGATCATAAATACACATGGCATTTGTGGTAGTGCTTCATCCCAATATAACGCCCGCTGTACCAGATAAGGAACCTGACGTTCCATCTGAGCCAAAATACTACGTTCCCCACGCTGGGCAAACCCCAATCGTAAATAACCACTTTTACCCACATCACCACTTGCCATCTGCGGAGGTTCATCCTGAAACAATGCAAATTCCGGGGCATTGACACCAAGATCATGAACGCGTTGACGTGCTTCACTGGCATTTTGCTGCAAGCCGGTAGACGTCATTGTGTCGCCTGTAGTGCATGAGTAAACAGAAAATCACGCATAATCATATTTACCAACGCTTCAACACCTTCACCGGTTTTGCAATTCGTGAGGATATAGGGACGCTGACCGCGTACTACCTGAGTGTCACTCTCCATTACCGCCAGGCTAGCACCGACATAAGGTGCCAAATCGATTTTATTGATCACCAAAATATCGGCCTGAACCAAACCAGGGCCATTCTTACGTGGGATTTTCTCCCCTTCAGCCACATCAATCACATAAATATAAAAGTCGGCCAATGCAGGACTAAAAGTCAGGGTTAGATTATCACCACCACTTTCAATCAACACGACATCGCTGTCAGGAAAACGCGCTTCCATTTCCTCCACCGCAGCAATATTCATACTGGGATCTTCGCGTACTGCGGTGTGAGGACAAGCACCGGTTTCTACACCCAGTATTTTCTCCTCATCCAAAATGCCTTTCAGTGTCCGCTTGACCTGTTTGGCATCCTCAGTCGTGACAATATCGTTGGTAATAATCAGCGGTTTTATTCCGTGCTGGATCAAAATAGGTGTGATAACTTCAATAATGGCAGTCTTACCTGAACCGACAGGACCACCAATACCAATACGGGTAATTTTTTTCACAGGAATTTCCTCACACGATTAAGACGTAGTTTAAAACGATATCGGGATCAGGTTAGTTACTGAATAACCGGGTAAAAGCGCTAACATGTAATGCTGCCAGTACATCAGTCACAGGCGCATAAGATGTCATCTGCTCAATTCCCCCTTTTTCCGCCTCGTCACAAAACTGCTCAATATCCTGATTCAATAAGAACAAAATACGTTGAATCTCAATATGGGTAACACGCATTAGACGTATGGCCGCACTGAGTATTGTCATTGCAACACCATATTGATGCATCACGATCACTTCACGCGGAGTAGCACCCAATGCACTCATGACTACCGCCAAGGTAATCGGATAGGTACCGGCAGTAATATCGCTCTTTATTTGTGCCAGCCACCATGCAATCAACGACTCACCCGTTACCTCAACAGCCATTTCTGCTAACTTTTTCCCCATCCGCGTTACCATAGTGCGACTTTCTTCATTCAATTTGCGGTTAAGCACTGCCCAATCATGAGAGATAACGGCATCATGCTGTCCACTATTCAATGCCTGACAAGCAGCAGCAACCGCACGACCATCACAGCTAATGGCCTGTAACAGCGCTGTCCGGGTAAATTCGCTGAGCGTCGCCACGTCATATACGATTTTACTTTGAATAGCGGATTCCAAACCGTTTGAGAAAGAAAACGCACCAACAGGCAACACTGAATCCGCAAATTGCATGATTCTGATTAAGCGGAGAGCATTCATTTCAGTTTAATCACATGCTGGTTGAGAAATGTGTTATCGACATGAACGTGTGTTGCGGAATCCTCAGCACCACCAAATAATAAGCGAGCTTCGGAGTTGTTAAGAGAAGGCAAGATTTCTTCGCCTTTGACAAAAGAATAAGGTAATGCATGAAAACCATGAGTTTTCATGACTGAATCCATTACCTTAGTTGATACGGTCAGCGGAATATAAATCTGGTTATTTTTAATCACTGATTTCCAATGTTGGTTACCTAAGGCGTGACCCAGTTCAAAACTGGTTTTCATTATCGTTTCTGAATCCACTGACAATAATGACTTCAGATGAATAACCATCACATCACGTAAACTCATCTGCACAATAACCGCTAATCCTTTGGCTTCATCCCACAACAAAATATCGCCATCAGACAATACCTGATTACGATCAAGGGAAATACCCAAATCCAATCCATTAAGCGTGGATTTACGGCAACGGCTCTTTTGCGCTTCCCATTGCGAAAGTACTAAGATATCCGGTGAAATCCCTTGCAAGCGATCTCGCCAGAAAACATCTTTTTTGGCATTACCAAGAATATGCTCAATAATAATCATCAGATAATCCTCTGAACATGTATGCCCTTCATCTTTCAAGCAAAAAATATATTAACTAAAGAAATAGCGCTGATTTAGCGCAACTGTCCTGACCGGTTTCACGGTGGCATATTCACCATTCACCTTGACGGCAAAGGTTTCAGCATCCACTTCAATGGTTGGCGTTTCGGCATTACGTACCATATCTTGCTTAGAGATAGCCCGACAATTGCGCACTGCCATAACCTGGCGCTCTAAACCAAGCTGCTCTTTTACCCCTTGTTCCATTGCCGCCTGGGATACAAAAGTGACACAAGTTTCCTGAAGCGTTTTGCCTAATGCGCCAAACATCGGGCGATAAAATGTCGGCTGGGGTGTCGGCAATGAAGCATTCGGGTCACCCATTACTGCCCAGTTAATCATACCGCCTTTGATAACCAACTTAGGTTTTGCGCCGAAGAAACGCGGTTCCCACAACACAAGATCAGCCATCTTTCCTACTTCGACTGAACCAAGTACGTGGCTTATCCCCTGCGCGATCGCCGGATTAATCGTAATTTTGGCAACGTAACGTAATACGCGGAAATTATCGTTACCCGCAGCATCTTCCGGCAGCTTACCACGTGCGGCTTTCATGGCATGGGCAGTTTGCATCACTCGCAGCCAATTCTCTCCTACTCGCCCCATTGCCTGAGAGTCACTGGAGAACATCGACAATACCCCCATGTCATGTAAGACATTTTCCGCGGCAATAGTTTCCGAACGCACTCGGCTCTCAGAAAAGGCAACATCCGCCGGCACATTGGGATTAAGATTATGGCAAACCATAATCATATCAAACAGTTCTGCTTGACTATTGATACCGTAAGGCAACGTGGGATTGGTGGAACTGGGTAACACATTCATCTGGCTGGCAACTTTAATAATATCTGGTGCATGCCCGCCGCCAGCGCCTTCCGTGTGAAAAGTATGAATGGTGCGTCCTTCAAAAGCATCAATCGTGTCCTCAACATAACCACCTTCATTCAAACTGTCGGTATGTACTGCCACCTGAATATCCATTTCATCCGCCACTCGCAAGGCATGACGCAATGCAGAATTGGTTGCTCCCCAATCTTCATGCACTTTTAGCCCGGCAACGCCGGCCTTAATCTGCTCCACCAATGGCATAGCCACCGCAGCATGGCCTTTTCCCAAAATGCCTACGTTAACCGGCAAACTTTCAAAAGCACGTAACATACGGTGAATATGCCACGGACCCGCTGTGATAGTCGTTCCGTTAGTCCCATCAGTGGGGCCAACGCCACCACCAAAGAAAGTTGTCACACCATTGGACAAAGCATGTTCAGCTTGTTGGGGAGAAATAAAATGAATATGGGTATCAATGCCTGCTGCCGTGAGGATCAGATGCTCGCCGGATATTGCATCAGTACTGACCCCCACCACCATACCGGGTGTCACCCCATTCATCATACTGGGATTACCACTTTTACCTATCCCGACAATGCGGCCATCTTTTATACCGACATCGGCTTTAATGACACCTTGGCGCGCATCCAAAATAGTGACGTTGGTAATCACCAAATCCAGTACATTCGCACTAGTCATACGGTTATCTGCACCCATGCCATCACGCAGCGATTTACCCCCGCCGTAGACCGACTCATCACCATAACCACGCAGATCTTTTTCAATTTCAACAAACAGATTGGTATCACCCAAGCGAATCTTGTCGCCGATAGTCGGACCAAAAAGACCCACATATTCCTGCCGGGAAATGGTTGGCATAGTTTTATTCCTTTGTTCGAAAAATTTTCGACCTATCTTGAAGTTATTCAATAATTTTATAACTTCGTTCTATTCTATTACCCGGCATGTAGCCATGTTTCCTCTATATGCTCATCAGTAGCAACAAGGCGTTTACCTGCCCAACCATCGACTAAGTTATTAAATCCATAAACATTTTGTTTCCCACCAATCGGGATCAGAGACACTTCGATTTCATCGCCGGGTTCAAAACGAATTGCCGTTGTGGCGGTGATATTGAGTCGTTTACCAAACGCCGCTGCGCGATTGAATTGCAGGGCTTTGTTCACCTCAAAAAAATGAAAATGAGATCCTACCTGAATAGGACGATCACCTGAATTACGAACTCTTAATTGAATAGCCGAGCAATCCTCATTAAAGGAGATTGGGTCTTTAGCAAGAATATATCCCCCTAATGGAATAATATCTTCTTTATTATTTTTCATCGGAAAATCTCTACGTTATAGACGTGAGTCAAGACCATAAATTAATATTCTGTCTGGATAACTTTTCCTGCTATTCCAAAAATCATTGAATAGGATCATGTACCGTCACCAGGCGGCTACCATCAGTAAATATTGCTTCAACCTGCACATGTGGAATGAGATCAGCCACACCATCCATAACATCTTCTTTAGTTAGGACGTGCCTTGAATCATTCATGACTTCTTCTAACGTTTTTCCCTCTCTAGCCCCTTCCAAGGCAGCCGCGGTAATAATAGCGACAGCTTCAGGGTAATTGAGTTTTAAGCCACGAGACTTACGCTTTAATGCAACATCAGCCAATGTATATACCATGAGTTTCTCAATTTCTCTTGGCGTTAATTGCATAAAACCCCCTAATAATTGGTTATTCCATACAGTTACAATATTATGTCAAAACAATTCTGAATACTGGCTCATATATCCTTTAGAAAAAAAGTTTTGACATAAGAATCATATTATGTCAATTAAGATATTCTCCTTAAAACAAGTTAGTCCTCTTACCTCTTATTTAAGTTTATCCAAGGTAATATTACAAGTTGACTATTATTATGGTTTAGCAGAAGACCGTACATTATTGCGTACAGAGGATACTGGCTGTTTTTGTCTCTTAGAAATCACCCGCAAGCGGGTTTAATATTGATAGGTCTCTTATATGCATAAAAAACGCGCGCTTTCTCTTCTTGTTGTTCTGGTTGCTGCCAACATACTTGCTTGGATTTGGGCATTTATTGCTTTCCGTCATCATGCCGTAATGATGGGAGCCGCTCTGTTGGCTTACGGTTATGGTCTACGCCATGCAGTGGATGCCGATCATATTGCAGCGATTGATAACGTCACCCGCAAACTGATGCAGCAAGGCAAATCATCTATTGCGGTCGGCGCTTTCTTTTCCCTGGGACACTCTACCATTGTCATTTTGGCCTGCCTTGCCATCGTCCTGACCTCAATGGCTTTTAAAGATCAGATAGGTTGGGTCCATGACTACGGCGGTATTATTGGTACCGCAGTTTCTGCCTGTTTTCTGCTGGTAATTGCGCTGATTAATTTACTGATACTAAAAAGCGTCTATCAGAAGTTTCAGGAGATCAAACGCGGAAGAGATCTGGCTAAAAGTGATTTAACCGGATTAGAAGCAACACCAGGAGGAATAATGACCCGCCTATTCCATTCAGTATTCCGACTGGTAAACAAAAGCTGGCATATGTATTTGGTTGGTTTTCTGTTTGGATTGGGTTTCGACACCGCTACCGAAGTTGGGCTGTTAAGTATATCCGCTGCTGGCTCTCTCAGTGGACTTCCGCTGTGGTCAATAATGGTCTTTCCTGCCCTATTTGCCAGCGGGATGGCGCTCATCGACTCACTGGATAATTTCATCATGGTGGGGGCTTATGGCTGGGCTTTTTCCCAGCCAACGCGCAAGATCTACTACAACATGACGATTACTGCTGCTTCCGTCGCCGTAGCCTTGTTCATCGGCGGACTGGAAGCGCTCGGACTGATCGCCGAACAGTGGGATTTACATGGCATTTTCTGGGACACCATTGGCGCATTAAATGACAATATGGGTAACGTTGGTTTTTGGGTCGTTGGAATTTTCATTTTGTTCTGGACATTATCAGTGATGAATTATCACTGGAAGGGATACGACACGCTGGAGATTAAGTAACCAATACAAAATTCTTTACATGTGTGTGGTGTATACCCGTCATCTTTCAAGTTGCCTCTTTGTTGGCTGCACTCACTCACCCCGGTCACAGAGTTATCTATGCTCCCGGGGATCCGCTCCTTGGCCGTCGCGATGCATCTTGAAATCCATTGGGTATATACCCTTCATCTTTCAAATTGCTGCTTTGTTAGCTGCTTTCACTCACCAGTCACATAGTTATCTATGCGCCTGGGGATGCGTTCACTTGCCGCCGCGCTGCAACTCGAAATCTATTGGGTGTATTACCACCCAGAAATATTGTTATACTCGCGACATAATGATAGCATTTGTATTACTGATGATATCATTGTGAGAAAGGCTATAATAAAAAAATGAAACAGACAATAACCTTTCGCTTAGATGAAGGACTCAAAGCACGTATTAAAGCATTGGCTGACACACAAGGCATTTCTGCCCATTCACTCATGGTACGTTCAATCGAAAATGAAGTTGATATACTGGAAGCCAGACAACAATTTTTACGTTATGCCGAAAGCGCCTGGTTAGAATATGAAGCTACCGGCTTGCATTTGACTGGCGATGAGCTTTCTGACTGGTTGGATGCTATCACACGTGGCGAGGATAATAAGGAATTACCTGAATGCCATCTGTAATAATCACTCTAGCAGCTGTAAGGGATATAAATCGTCTTGGCTTAACTGAAGTCGTTGCAATATGCATTGAGCATCTAATCCCTCAAAATGCTCAAACACCGGTTTTATTTCTCCCCCCAAACGTAACTCTCCATTACAATAAATTTTATTTTCGAAACTACCAGACAAATTAAGCTCCTTAATAGAACGAGTAATAAAATATACATTAGAACTTTCATACTCAGAAAAATAATGTGATAGTGAAATTGCACCTTCTAGCGGACTGGGCGAGTTATGAAAACAATTACGCAGGATAGAGACTTCTTTCAGCCCTAAAGAATGCTGATGATTAAAAGCTTCGTTTCTAAGCGAACCAGCCGCAGCCTTACTCGGATCAAAAAAACCAATCAATTCGTCTGCTAAAACAGAAAACCGGGTATTAGTTGAACAGGATAACGCTAACATTACAGAACCACTTTGATACAAATGTTCTAATTGGAACGGATGGAACGCATTGATAATTTCAAATTTAACTCCCTCATAAATCATTGACGTTTGATATATGCCATTACTTAATTTTTTCGTACCTTGTTGATGGGCAATGACTTCTAATCTCTTTGCATCAAAGTCTGGAAATAGATGTAGAAATTCAAAAGCGCCAATAGTTCGATTTATCTCTTCTAAGCTGAGCTTGCTTAACACACTTTTTGGTAACTGAGATAGCCCATTATGAGCAGCACTGTTTAGCACATGGTATTGTTTTTCTACTATCTTATGCTTTTGGGCATATATTGAATTGAACACATTAATGCCGTGCAATTCCACCTTAAATAATGCTAGCTTGCTTGCAATTAGTGAAAAAATAGCCTGTAAATTGCTGCCTTCCTCGACCGCTTCAGGCTTTATCAATATCAAAAAATCATTTTTTCCTCTTTTGATTTCCCCTGAGGAATATACAACTTCAGAAAATGCAGCACTATTCGTCCTCGCAGCCATCACTAAATCCATTACCATGCTATTTTTGATTAAATTCATTTATCCCCTAACCTCAATATACCCTTCATCCTTCAAGTTGCTGCTTTGTTGGCTGCACTCACTCACCCCGGTCACATAGTTATCTATGCTCCCAGGGATTCGCTCCCTTGCCGTCGCGATGCAACTTGAAATCCATAGGGTATATACCCTTAATCACAAATTTAGTTTTTGGAAATGTTTGATAAATTCTCTCAATCTGCTTAACCATACTTCTATGCCCGAAAAGGGTATACCATAACATGCCATTATATTTGAATAATGTTCTAAAAGACTCGACGTTGCCATTCCAAAGTGATTTTTTCTTTACAATACGCATTAGAGATCTAAAGAGGACTCGATAAAATGTCTTATAAAGTGGTGTCTTTATCCATATTAATAGATCAGAATCGTTTATTAGCGACTCTTCTAATTCATAATAATTTCCATCGCAAACCCAATTCTCGTTTTTGGATGTGAGTATATTATATAAGTGCAAAATTTCATCGGGCGAGCGGCGACGCCATCCACTACCCCAAACCAATCCATCGAGTTCAATGTGCATAAAATTATTACTAAAACAAATTTCTCCTGCAAAAGATGATTTCCCGGAACCTGGTGTTCCTACAACCCAAATTTTCATAAGACTACCATTTTCTTAACTATTCAATGACTAATGTGCAGTATACCCACCATCAACGAATATCTCTGTCCCAGTGACAAATGATGACAAATCGGAAAGAAGAAATGCGAATATCTCTGCAACTTCATTTGGATCACCACAACGATTTAACAAATGCCTACCTCCAATGTCTGGGTGTTTATCAGCACCACGCCTATCCAATCCTAAATCTCGCTTAATAAAAAAGGCATTGTTTTCAGTCCAGATAGTACCTGGGCATACTGCATTTACTCTAATATTTTTCCCAGCTAGTTCTTTTGCCATGCACCGAGTTAAGGCGCTAATCGCCGCTTTAGATGCAGAGTAGGTACCAAAATTCTGTTGAGCAATATGTGCTGAAATAGATGACATATTAACAATAGAACCACCAGTATGATTAAACATCGACAAAAAATAATTAGAAAGTACAGAATAAGCGGCAACTGACTCTTTCATTATTTTTAGCCAACCATCGAATTTTTCGGAAAGAGTTTCAAAAGCAACACCTGCACCAATATTAGCAATACCATCAATATGAGAGAATTTCTGCTTGGCAAACGCTAAGAGTCGATTAATATCCCTTAACTCACTTATATCAGCGACGAAAAATTGTATATTTTGTTCAGAATTGGCCAGTTCTTTATGGGTACGTATAACCGACGCTAAATCTTTATCAACACAAAGCAAATTTGCTCCATAGCTTTGGAGTAAAATAGTAAGTGCCTTTCCTATTCCATTTCCAGCACCAACAACAACAATATTTTTACCTGCTAATCCACGCATGCTAATATTACCTCAAAAAATTCAGGTTAGTTAAATAATCTAGTCAACTTCAATAGGGAAATTCTGATTGTCACCATAGATAATTTTTTGTATTTCTTGACCAATATTAGGAGGACGAAAATCCTCACTTGAATTTAACAGTGCTTGCAAACTCCACCAATTCATATCCTTTAAAGTGCGTATCTCCTTTTCGGTCATACAATTATTTTCTTTATCACAGTGGTCCTCATATACCAAAAAATATCGTTCATGACTGAGAAACTTTTCACCTTTCCATTCTAAAACTACATTTCTAACCCAAACCCATTCAGGTGTAGACCTTAGGATAAGGCCAACCTCCTCACGTAACTCTCTATTTAATGCTTGCTCAAAAGACTCACCCTCTTTCAGACCTCCACCAGGAGTAACCCAGAATTCAATCAAATCCGCATTAATGCTGTCTTTAATTTCTTCAAAACTGAATTTAAAGAGCAGGACTTCTTGTTTACTATTAATCAATAATGCCCTGGCGGAATTTCTTATTTTCATTTAATTTCTCCGTTTAAAATACGATCTAACACTGTATTCAAATCCAACATACGATCAAAGTCCTGAACTACTTCATACCCTTCAACAGAAGAAACTAATTTATCGATAACCTGTCTACTCCAGTTATCATCATGATGAATCTGATCCGAAAGAAAATCGCTATATTTATTGAATTCTGACTCAAAATTATATGTAAGATTTTCAAAAAACTGCGCCTTGGTTAATCGTTTAGTTTTGACTTCATTAACATTATTCACAAAACTAGGAAAAATAACTACGTTAACTTTATAAATCGGCTCTAATTCTGAACTAAAAGCATCAGAAATTTCCTTGGGATAAAAAAAAGTGTAAAACGGATTGCTCATTACTGAATTAGCAGGATGACTTAATTCTTGCTGTTTATGAGCTAAGTACTGATAAATATGTGGTAAATTCAACGTATCCTTACGAACAGAAACAGCTCTTGGCCAGCCATAACCTAAAACTCCATCTTTACTAATCCTAATTCCCAAATCGTCGTTGGTAACAAATTCAGACTGCGAATTACCCAATGTAGTCAAAATAGAAGTCGTTTTTCCACTCCTTTTTCCCCCCATAAAGACAATACCATGAGAACCATATTTCACAAATCCACCATGAAAGAAACGCATTCCCTCATTATAAAAGTGTATCCTTGATAAGACTCGTATCAATCTATATGCATGTTGTACCTGCCAAATATCCTCGATAGGCGATTCGATTAGGATAATCTTATTATTTTTAGAGATTATATAACGCCGTTCAGGCTCTCCTTGTGGCTTTGCTACATCAACGATTAATGAGTCCTCCATTACATCAGACTTTGCCTGTTGCCCGATATATATGGTCCAACCCGAGAGATCAACATGCTGAAAACTGGACTCATAGTAAGGCACCAAATTCTTACTAATGATATCCAGTAGTGTTTTATTCAGCGATATTAAAGTGACCTTAAATGTTGCTTTAGAAATAACCAGCTTATTCATTTTGATAATTATTAATAATTTGGTGGAGTTGACATTTCAATTGATACGCCGCTTTAATGCCCCAAGGTAAATACCAATTCAATCCACTTGGATTAAGCCTATAAAATTTATCAAACAAATATGGTGAAGGTACGAAGTAAAGAAAACTAAGCGAGGGCAATAAATTTAGCTCTTTTTGATTCAAATTAAAGCTTCGTATAACTGAAACAACTAGTGATCTATTTAATTTGAATCCCCCTCTCTCAATTCTACAGAAATAAGCAACCGTTGTTAAAACATCAACAATCCTAGATCGTAAATGAAGATTATCCCAATCTACTGGATTCCAACTTCCTCGATATTCAAGTATATTCTGGATTTGATATTCACCATGCGAAATGAATAAATCAAGACTGTTATATGCTGCCAAAGTTCCTGCAAAATCGATATTTTTTAAGGCGGAAATAAACTCACACTTGTAAACAGAAGACCGAATAAAATATTCATCATCCAATGAACTATAGAAATGAATTAGGTTTTGCCCATTTTGTAACACAGTGCGCAGATCATTTCTTCCTATTTCAAGCGATAAATAATCAGAATAGTTGCTGATATTAATAGCTTGCATATTCTTCAAATAGGTAGTGGCCTTCTGAACAGTTTCAGCACAATTTAAACTTGGTGAGGTCGCATTCTCTAAATATTTTGACAAAGTCCAATAAACTCCGTCACCTCCGATAAAATATCCTAATTCACTACATTCAAGTAAATTTTCCAATCCATAACGCTTAAGTTCTGGGATAAGTTTATTTACAAGCGCTAACCAATCGTCCGTATAATCGTTATTACATTGTTTTAATAACCAACAGCCTTCTACATGGCTTATTTTCCAACATCTGTTTATGCTCGACAATTCAATCTCACCAACGGTCAGATCCTGAAAAGAATAATCAGTTAAGAAATGTCGAATATACTTATATAAATTCATTTTTTACATGAATCCTCCAAATAAAGATCGAATATTCATACTAAACCAATCTCTATATTTAGGGTCGTTGGTATATAAAGCGGGAAACCTAATAGAATTATTGACATATTCCTCACTATTAGGAAAAGAAAAATCAGAATTTCTTGAAAACCGTTCATTAAAACCATGTTCTTGCACAAACGCCAAGCTTTCATTAGAAAAGATCGCAGCACGGTGTAATGGAATCGTAGTCGTCTTTTCAATCGGCAGACCGTACCGTTTTCCCACTTTAACCAACTCGTTAATGTCACATCTACTACTATCGATCAAATATTTTATGCTGTATTGGGACTTAACTATATTCTTTCCTGACTCTATAGGATAAACAAAGTTAAAAGGCTGCAACAGCTCATCCAACCATTTTTCAAATTTTCTTCTGTTCTCTAAGTGCTTCTTAAAAGAATCAAATTGTACACACGCCATAGCAGCAGCAAATGGATGCATCCTAAAATTAAAACCTAACCCGGTGTAACAGAATTTTGAAAGTTCAGGCGAAGCCACATCTTCAAATGATCTTTTCTGAAGATAGCCAAGTAAAATAACTTTCTCATAAATAGTATCATCATCGGTAAGTAAAATACCGCCCTCACCACCTACGACGATCTTCTTATCTGTAATAGAAAATATTGAAATATCTCCCATGGTACCCACCAAAGATCCATCTCTAGAAGCACCTAATGCCTGCGCGCAATCTTCAATTATTATCAGATTATATTTCTCCGCAAAAGCCTTTATCTCATCCATTTGCGCGGGTATACCGTCCATATGAGTAATCACAATCGCTTTAGTTTTCAAACTTAGTCTTTCCTGAAATTCAGCTACAGTAGGATATGATTTACCTGGCGCATTATCGACTAATAACGGTGTACAATTGATATGAAGTAACGGCATAACAGTCGCAGGGAATGTATAACTTTGAACCAGTATTTCATCTTCTCTTGAAAGTCCACAACACAAAAAGGCCAGATATAATGCAGAAGTCCCTGAATTCAAAGCCACTGCGTATTTACGGCCTAGAAAATGTTTAAATTTATTTTCTAATTCATGAATCTTTTTTCCAGATGCATAATAAGAAATCTCACCTGAAGTCAAGCATCTCAATATCTCCTCTTTTTCAGGTTCAGATATAATAGGCCATGGGTTCATATTTGAAAAATCGTCTCTAATAGTTCGCAATGATTTAAAGATATTACTTACCATAATTGAACCTTTTCCGAAATCAAATCGGAGATAACGGTATTGATTTTCCCCAATTTTTCTCGAACAATTTTCTCAACTTCTATCATCTCATCTCCATTCAGATAATCACTCGATATTAAAACTTTATCAGGATCAACCAAATAGGACTCTTTCAGGGTATAAATATGTATTTCAAAGTATTTGTTATACTTTTCATATAAATATTGCGCTAGTTGATTGGCAAATAAGCCATAAATTTTACCGGTATGATCCATAGGGTTCTTACCCGCAGGGGCTTCAATACTCATCGGTCTCATCGGTGTAATAAGTCCGTTTAACCGATTACCTCGGCCAACCACACCCACATCACCCGTATCCGCAGCACTCCCAATAGCCGTAATATAGGGTTTTCCTCGACGATCTTGTGGATTTAATTCCAGACAGAGATCGATGCTTCCAAAAATATCTGCTATGAACGATTCAACTGACAATCTTGCCAATTCAATCTTGACCTTATAGTCAGCAACCGAGCTACAAAACTTACCTAAAATAGGCATATTAACAATGATCGAGTACTGCTCATTTTCTCTGGTGCCAAATACCTTAATATCCCAACCGGTATAAGGATGAATAGATTTAAAATCAACTGAATTGATAAACCTCTCAATTTTCAGCACCATATTTTCTAATGTAGTCAATGGGGCATAGCCTGAAACTAAATTACAGTCATTAGAGGTAAATTTATAATAATCTTCCAAAGATGGCAATTGATCTACACTGTCAGGCCGGTATCTTGATTCTGAACGGCCAGCGCCTTGATAATCAACTAACTTATTTTCAATAACAACATGTCGCTCAATATCGAAACCCGTCAAGCAATTATCCAGCACATCTTTGACGGCGCTTTTTAAAATACTGTCAACTGGTATCTGGTGTTTGCCGACACAATAACTCACCTTACCAGCAAATATTAATATATAAGGTTTAATGACCTCACCGACACCAAAACAAATATTAGACTCCCCACCAATTAACATTGTTTTATCAAACCAGTGGTGAGCCACCTTGCCAAATTTATTAAGACAATAATTTGCATACATTGCTGATGCTTTTTCCGCAATAGCATCACACATTGTATCTGGATGACCTGCTCCTTTTCGTTCTACATGTTCGAATTGTAGATTAGAATTTTTTTGTTCAAAAAAAATTTCCATTAATCAATCCTCTAATTTCGATTTCCATTGATTGAAAAGTCTCAAATATTCTGTATGCGCACTTGTGGCTATGTATTTTCTCCTTGATCGTTCGGCAAACATCCCAAATTGGATAAATCTGTCAACACCTTCAACAGTATTCAAATTAAAATGTCTTCTCAAAAATGGCATTCGGCAAAGCAACGAGATCATTTCTCTAGAAGCACCTGCATCATAGAAGCGCTGAGCAATCTTATGGCTATTTGCTGCCCCCAATATCTCACAATGCTCTCTAGCTAACGGACGGCTCTCAGTATAATGTCGATTGAGATCGAGTTTAATGCGTGTGCCATCCATATATAGCACGTTAATACCTTTTCTGAGCGCAAAGTTAATAGCTTGCTCAACGGTTTCAATTATCGGCTCTCCTTTATCATTAAGGGACGTATTTCCAACCATTGGGATTCCTGTTGCTTGCTTAAACATATGCAATACTTGATAAAGCAGATGGTTCTGTTGTTCACTAATTGTTTGCACTCTAGCAGTATCATTCAAATGCTTGATCACCGGGATTAAATCACGCTTTTCTTCTTTAACCTTAAATGCGTGCAACATATATGGAGATGGATATGCATCATCAAACCAATCACAAATATCTTCCTGCAAAACGATCGGCGCAACAGGTCTCCACCATTCTCGTTGCTTAATATCATTTAAAATATATTTTCCATGCATAAAACGAGGGTCTACCAAAATACTTCGATGACCAAGTGCTCTAGGTCCAATTTCAGATCTACCTTGTAGCCAAACAATAGGCCCAGATTTAATATCACTGACTACTTGTGAAAAATCTAAATTTGATTCATCCACAACAAAACTTTTAAATAATTCACTATTCCTTGCCTGAGTTACATTCAAAATAGGACCATGATAAGAACTATTTAGAGAAAAACGGATCTTTTTCCTACGGCTATAAAATTCCATTAGTGCCGCACCAAAACTAATACCAGAATCATTAACACAGGGAGGAGAACAAAATTCCTTGAAGTTATATTTCTTCATTAAGTAACTATTTGTTGGACAATTTAGTGCAAAACCACCCGTGATTGAGAGAATCGATTTACGTGGATCAATAGCAGCAGTTTGTAATAATTTTCTGATAATTGAATTCATCATCATGGTACAAACCTCGTCAAGAAGTTTGATACACATACTGATCTTCACTTCTTGCTCACTGAAATCCTTAAAGAGATCACCATTTATTCGTGCAACTGTAATGTTATCTGATGCAAATATTTTGTCCCAAGATTCGTTTAAAAAAGATATAGCCGATTCATAAACATCATGAGAGCCTTCAAATAATATTTCTGGTACTTTGATAGTCGACCTAACATCCATCGCAGTCTGCAAGGCCATTAATGATCCCTCTCTTAGACCAAACTTTTCCCGGGCATTGAACCAAAGTCGTCCCGGAGAAAATCTTAACGGCATTACACCTTTAACTTCCCCTTTTTCAAAATAACAAGCTAAATATTCATACTCAAATGGAATTTCATTATCTACCACACGATCAGGACCGCCATCTAAAACCAAAGCAACTATATTTTCATTATTAAACTTATCTGAATCTAAAAATAACCCAGAAAATAGATGACATAAAGTATGGTAAGGAATATTTTTAATGAAATTATTTTCATAAGTCCAATTACCAAGCCCCGGACAACCGATTACTTCAATTATATCATCGAGACAAAGATTATAAGTTGCTAATAGCTTCGAAATAAATTCTTTGGCAGCGTTTACGGAAGCGAAGGATTGATAGTGCTGTTTCTGGCCTGTAAGCCGTTCTAACTCCCAATATTCAACAAGTTTGACACTTTCACCTTCCAATTCCCATAGAGAAATGTTTTGGTCATGCCTATGCCACCATCTTATCTCATTGGATAAACTATCAATATGAATATATGCAGATAAATAAAAACCATCCGGTAACATATAGATCTATAACCTCAATATATTTCTATACCCGTTATCTTTCAAGTAGCATGGCTATGACTATAAAATTACAATTTATTTAACCAGTCTTTGAATTCTCTATAATCATAACTACTTATTGAAAAATTATTTAAATTATGAATTAATCCAATCATAGTAAAGAAATCAAGTCGTTCGAATTCTTTATTAAAATTATATTTTACTATACCTTTATCAACACTTTTTATATTAGGCACGTTAAAAAGATTATAAGATTTATCTATTACTTCATTTTCAATGAGAAGTTTATCACTCAAGACAGAATTAAAATTTACATTTAATACAGCATTCTTATTGTCAAATTTATCAGATAGTATTTTTTCTAAAATCAAAGTTGCACTATCTAATATTCTTCGGTTAAGCTTTGAATTCGTTTCATTTGCAGAAAAAGATACCGCAAGAATTCCTTGCCGTGATGATTCGCGTGCTGCGGCATAGGTACCGCTGTAAATAACGCAGGGTCCGTAGTTCATTCCCCTGTTGATTCCACTCACAAGTAAATCAGGTTTACCCCAAAAATAATTAGCTAGTCCAATCCCAATTAGGGCACAATCAACAGATGTACCATCAACTTTATACATTTGTGATTCATATTCTGTAAACTGTACATAATTTCGTATATTAATAGCTGAAGCAAACCCAGACATATTTTTACTAGGTGTAACCGAGATCACATCAAAAGCAAGTTTTTTTAAATGGTCGACAAAATCATGATGAAATGGTTCTTCGTATCCGTCGTCATTAACAATAACTATTTTCATATCCAATCTTAATTACGTAAATCAATAAAGTTAATGATATTTTCAGAGGCAATCTATTTATTATAGCTGTAACAAATTATTCGGTGTCTCTAAAATATAAGCAAACTCCAATCCGATTTTACTAAATAACTTGGACTCTAGTTAATCCCTCACTAATTTAATTAGCCTCATGAATGAGTTCTGAACGTAACCATTTTTCCATTGTATTTAAAATTTCATTTTCATGATATTTCTTCGGAGGATACTTAAATAAGAATGCAGACGGCTCCAAAACTGCACCATAAATTTTTTTGTCCCGCGCAAATCCCGCAGCTCGAATTGCGTCAATCGCCACTCCAGCAGAATTTGGGCTATCCTCAACATCCAATCTTGTTTCGACAGAGAAGTTCATTCCTAAACAAGAGGTACCTTCAATTCTTATATATGCAACTTTTCGATCATTTAACATGGAGATGTGATCTGATGGACCAACATTGATTTCCACGTTATCACCTAGCACATCTCTAATTGCATCCGTTTTTGTGAACTTTTTAGTTTTTGATCTGGTACGATCTACCATGTTTTCAAAATCAGTATTACCACCAACATTTAGCTGATATGTTTTAGTAATTACAGCTCCCCGATCAACTAATGTTTGACATATTGAACGATGTAACATTGTTGCACCAAGTTGACTCTTAATATCGTCGCCCAATAACGGTACTCCTGCTTCCTCGAATTGTTTAGCCCATTCTTCCCTCGTAGCCACTAATTCAGGGTTGCAATTTACAAATGCACATTTAGCATCTAACGCGGCTTTTACATATGCTTCTGTGTCTTTGGCAGAGCCCACAGGCAAATAATTAATAAGAACTTCTGTTTTAGATTCGACCAGAACTTTAGAAATGTCCTCGTATGTACGTGTCTTACAATCTGGTTCAATCTCAATCTTCCCAAGTAAGTTTTCTCCTATTCCATCACGGAAAACACCTTGAGAAACCTTAACATTCATCTGAGGAACTTCCTGATAAACTGTTGTCATATTCGGGTATGTTACAATAGCCTCAGCTAAGTCCTTACCAATTTTCAATTTATTCACGTCAAATGCCGCCACAAATTCTATATCTTCGACAGCATAACCACCAATTAGTTTGTTCATTACCCCATTGACTTTATCACGCTTTCCATAGCTCTGAATGACTAATTGAACTAAACTTGAAGCACAATTTCCTACTCCAGCAATAGCTACCCGTATCTTCTTTTGGCTTTTCACACTAACCTCTTTGCTTCACTCATTGTTTTGCTAGATAGATATACCCGTCATCTTTCAAGTTGCCTCTTTGTTGGCTGCACTCACTCACCACGGTCACATAGTTCGCTATGCTCCCGGGGATTCGCTCCCTTGCCGTCGCGATGCATCTTGAAATCCATAGGGTATATTGGGTATATATGACATTGGGGAATTATATAAAAAAGTACGCTACCGCCATTAGGTTATCGGCAACCTAAAACCAAAATAAACAAACCAAATTAATACCAATATTATTAAAAATCCGAATTTAATATATAAGCCATAAATAAGCCTAAATGCGCTCTGACTGAATATATTGGTTAATTCCTTTATACCTGTTATCTTTCAAGTTGCCTCTTTGTTGGCTACACTCACTCACCCCGGTCACAGAGTTATCTATGCTCCCGGGGATTCGCTCCCCTGCCGTCGCGATGCATCTTGAAATCTATTGGGTATAACTTATTATCATCCAAGTACTTCTATTGCCATTCATTAAATTATGATGAAATAAAAATATTTTCCACATGCTGTCATCATTTATGTGACATATATTTTACTTTCTTATGAAATATTGGGTAATAACTATGGTGTTTTCGACCATGCATGTGGAAATTTATTATTTTGCTAAATTAAAACCCCACAAAATATTTACGTGGGGTTTATAAGCTATTAATGATAAGAAATCACAATGCACGCAAGATTGCTTCTACACTTGCCTTCGCATCACCGAACAACATCTGGCTATTGTCTTTAAAGAACAATGGGTTTTGCACACCGGCGTAACCTGTGTTCATAGAGCGTTTGAACACAACAACATTTTGTGCTTTCCAGACTTCCAGAACGGGCATACCAGCAATTGGGCTGTTCGGATCTTCTTGTGCCGCTGGGTTAACGGTGTCGTTGGCTCCAATGACCAGTACGATATCGGTATCAGAGAAATCATCATTGATTTCATCCATTTCCAGAACAACGTCGTAAGGAACTTTTGCTTCAGCCAACAGCACATTCATATGTCCCGGCAGACGTCCCGCAACGGGATGGATACCAAAACGGACCTTAATCCCCTTTTCACGTAGTTTGGCGGTAATGTCATGTACCGGGTACTGTGCCTGCGCAACAGCCATACCATACCCCGGTGTGATAATGACAGAAGTTGAATTTTTCAGTAGCTCAGCAACTTCTTCAGCCGTGGTTTCGCGGTATTCTCCCATCTCCTGATCATCACCGGTTGAAGAACCATCAGTACCAAACCCACCGGCGATAACACTGACAAAAGAGCGATTCATTGCCTTACACATGATGTAAGACAGAATCGCCCCCGAAGAACCTACCAACGCACCGGTGACAATCAGTAAATCATTGCTCAGCATGAAACCGGCTGCTGCCGCTGCCCAACCTGAATAAGAGTTCAACATTGAAACTACCACCGGCATATCTGCACCACCGATAGAAGCCACCAAATGCCAACCAAATGCCAGGGCAATTGCCGTCATGATCAACAGTGTGAACACTTGTAAACCGGTACTTTCCGTTTTCACAAAGGTAATTAGCAATACAAAAGAGATAACTAACGCCGCAAGGTTCAATTTATGACGATTTGGCAACATCAACGGCTTAGAAGAAATTTTTCCACACAACTTACCAAATGCGACAACAGAACCGGTGAAGGTGACTGCACCGATGAAAACCCCCAGGAATACTTCTGTCAAATGGATATTTTCCATCACCGGTTCAACAAAACTATCGTGAGCAATAAAGCTATTAAAACCGACTAATACGGCGGCTAAACCAACAAAGCTGTGCAAGATTGCGACTAACTCTGGCATTTCAGTCATTTCAACTTTATTTGCCAAGCGAATACCAATAACCGCACCGACCACCATCGCTAGAATAACCCAAACAACACTTCCGGTATCTGGCCCGAAGATAGTCGCAATCAATGCAATTGCCATCCCGGTAATACCAAAAATATTCCCACGCTTGGAGCTTTCATGACGAGACAAGCCTGCAAGACTAAAAATAAATAAGATAGCGGCAACAATATATGCCGCTGTAACTACTCCACTCGACATAAATTACCCCTTAGTCCTTACGAAACATTTTCAGCATGCGTTGAGTAACAGTGAAACCACCGAAGATATTAATGCTGGCAATTAAAATAGCGATAAATGAAAAGAAACTGACCCATCCTCCATCACCAATTTGTAATAGCGCTCCAACGACAATAATCCCCGAAATCGCATTAGTTACCGACATTAGCGGTGTATGCAAAGCATGGCTGACATTCCAGACCACGTAATAGCCCACCACACAGGCCAGCGCAAATACAGTAAAGTGAGACAAAAACTCTTTTGGCGCAACATTCGCTAACCAACCAAACAAAATAATAGCCAGTGCCAGCAAACCATATTTTAACCAAGGTGAAGTAGGTTGAGGTTTTGGTTTTTCTGCTTTAACAGGAGCCGGTTTTTCCTTCGACTGGGCAGAAACCTGAATTGGTGGCGCAGGCCAGGTAATTACCCCTTCTTTTACTACCGTCACACCGCGAATAACAACATCGTCAAAATCAATATTGATTTCGCCATTTTTCTCTTTACACAGTAACTTGAGCAGATTAACCAGATTTGTACCGTATAGCTGTGAGGATTGCGTCGGCAAACGGCTTGGTAAATCTGTATAACCGATGATTTTCACTCCATTTGCTGTAACAACCAATTTGTCTGCTTGTGTTAATTCACAGTTACCGCCCGTTTGAGCTGCCAGGTCAACAATCACGCTACCCGGCTTCATAGATTCAACCATCTCTTTAGTGATAAGACGTGGGGCCGGTTTTCCTGGGATAAGAGCTGTGGTTACAAGAATATCAACTTCTTTTGCCTGTGCAGCAAAAAGCGTCATTTCAGCTTTAATAAAAGCGTCGGACATAACTTTTGCGTATCCATCACCACTACCAGCTTCTTCTTCAAAATCCAGTTCTAGAAACTCTGCACCCATGCTCTGAACTTGTTCTTTTACCTCGGGGCGGGTATCAAACGCACGAACAATAGCCCCCAAACTACCCGCTGCACCAATAGCCGCTAAACCAGCAACACCAGCACCAATAATCATCACCTTGGCTGGCGGGACTTTTCCTGCGGCAGTGATCTGCCCGGTAAAGAAACGACCAAATTCATGAGCAGCTTCTACTATTGCCCGGTAACCTGCAATATTCGCCATAGAACTTAGCGCGTCCAGTGACTGCGCTCTGGAAATCCGCGGCACTGAATCCATAGCCAAAACCGTGACTTTGCGATCAGACAATTTTTGTATTAACTCAGGGTTTTGTGCCGGCCAAACAAAGCTGACCAACACACTCCCTTCTTTCATCAATGCAATTTCGTCATCTTCAGGAGCATTAACCTTCAGAATGATATCTGAGTGCCAAATATCATGGCGATCAGTAACTTCAGCACCTACTTGCTGGTAAGCACTATCCTCAAAGCTGGCTAAATGCCCGGCTCCACTCTCAACAACGACATTGAATCCCAATTTCAGCAGTTGTTCCACAGTACCTGGCGTGGCTGCAACACGTGCTTCATTAGTCAGTCGCTCTTTCGGTACACCAATACGCATAATGTCCCCTTTTTAAGGCTTAAGATTAATGACGATTATTGCTTGTTGAGGTCAATTTATCGACTAAATTAACTTTATTACTGCCATTAGCAAAATCTATCAACGAATATTTTAATAACCAACTGAAAATACTATCGATGACTTATCACTAATGAGTAAGAAAAATAGCTAAATAGTATTACTAAAATAAATCGAAATTTTAACCAGGTCATTCGCTATGTTGATGAAAACTTATGGCTCCATATTCTATAAGTTTGTATTTATTCATACTGATAGCATAAATTCGTGGGACATTGGCTATTATTACATGTAATAATTGTGAACTATGCGATACACAACTATGTTCAGCAAGTTATAAATATTTAATGCGCAAGGCGAAAGGATTTTTTTATGAAGCTGAAAACAACGATCATCGCAGTCGCGGTGCTCTCATTAACTAGTATTACCACTGCTCAAGCAGCTCAGGAATTATCCCCGGAGAAAGCAGCAGAACTGAAACCGTTTAAACGTATTACAGTGACAGGTCCCTTTAATGCTATTTATGAAGCTGCCGATGCCGTTTCCCGTCGAGCAGATAAAATGGGAGCAGATGGGTTCTATATCCAGAGCCTTGACGATCTGAATAATAGCGGCAACCTACGCGTTGTAGCCGACTTGTATCACAAAGATGCAGAGAAATCTGACAACTTAACTAAATATCGCCTATTCCGTGGTATTAAAGAATTACCCAAAACAGAAGCCGTTACACTGGAACCATTCGATACTGTGACCGTCAGTGGCTTTTATTCCAGTGAACCAGATTTGAATGAAGCTATTGCAAAAGCAGCAAAGAAAAAAAGTGCTGATTCTTTCTTTATTGTGCGTCAGTTTTCAACCAATGACGGTGGCAATCAAACAGTGACAGCTTATGTTTACAAAGCAGATGCCCCCAAACGCCAAATTCAGGCTGATGAAGCAGTTATCCCGGCTGATTCAGACTCAGGACGTGCTGCACTGGCTGCTGGCGGCGACGTGGCTAAAAAGGTGGAAATTCCAGGTTTAGCCTCTTCAACATCAACCAGTAATTCTGTTGGTCGTTTCTTTGAAACTCAATATTCTAAAGGTGAGCGTTACACCGTCACTCTTCCCGATGGTACGAAAATCCAGGAATTAAATAAAATCAGTGCTGCTCAGATGGTACCTTTCGATTCCATCACTTTTTCAGGTTACTACAACAGCATGACTGATGTTTCCTATGAAGTTGCCAAACGTGCGGCAGCTAAAGGCGCTAAGTATTATCACATCACTCGTGAATGGCAATCTAGTGGTGGAACTTCTACTATTAGTGCAGATCTATTCAAATAACCCATTCAACCTGAGAAAAAGGCACACATGGTAATTATATGTGCCTTTTTTACTGAAGGATAATCAAATTCTTAGCTAGCAGATTCTAGCTTCATACGAATACAATCAATGGCGTTTTGTATCGTCACCATTTCTTCCGCTTCTGAATCATCAATAGTTATCCCGAAACGCTCTTCCAGAGCCATGATCAGCTCAACATTGTCTAACGAATCGGCTCCCAATTCCTCAAATGTCTGTGTGGTAAGAATCTGGGCTTCGGGTATTCCAAGTTGTTCTGCAACAACGCTTTTAACATGATTCTCTAAATTTTCCACGCTATATTTTCCTAATGTACTAATACACGGGGAAACTTATTGTTTCCCCATTTATACCCGTTATCTTTCAAGTTGCCTCTTTGTTGGCTGCACTTACTCACCCCAGTCACATAGTCATCTATGCTCCTGGGGATTCGCTCCCTTGCCGTCGCGATGCATCTTGAAATCCATGGGGTATATACCCGTTATCTTTCAAGTTGCCTCTTTGTTGGCTGCACTCACTCACCCCGGTTACAGAGTTATTTATGCTCCCGGGGATTCGCTCCCTTGCCGTCGCGATGCACCTTGAAATCCATTTAGTATGTCATTGATAATATTATATATTTACACAACAGTTAGGTGCATGAACGCCCCGGAGAATCGGGCACTTTCAGGGATATAACATAAAAGACGCTGATCTTTTTTCAGTTTACCCGAATTAATAAGTTCATCCAGCATGATATAAATAGAAACCGATCCAGTATTCCCTTTAGTCGTTAAGTTAGTAAACCAACGGTCCTGATCAATACTGAAATTAATATCATCAAGACCTGCTGACATTTTCATGCGGAAATATTCAGATGATATATGAGGTAAGAACCAATCAATGGAATCTGCTGATAAATTACGCTTCTCTACACTTCTTCTCAAAGGTTCACTAAGCGTATATTTAACAACCCGCTCATTTAAGTGTCTAACATCTTGTTTGATACAGAAAACAGAATAGGCAAGCCAATCAGCCGGATTCATTTGTGCCCAACCTTTTAAACTGCCATCCGCTAATTTTTCTGCACCAGCATACATACATGTATCTAGCTCATTTGCAAAAGAGTACGTGTCTATCCAATCAATTCGTAACGAAATACCATCAGCCCGTGGTTTATTTTCAAGCAAAACAGCACCAGCGCCATCAGAAAGCATCCAACGCAGAAAATCTTTCTCAAAAGCAATTTCAGGACGCAGTTCCAATTCTGCAACCCGAGTTTCACTTTCATTTTGGAAGTTACGCGCATGCAGTACAGATGAACTTATTTCCGATGCTGCGGCCACCGCATTACTTGTCGTTCCCGAGAGAACAGACAAATAAGCATATTTCATCGCTGTCATGCCCACAAGACAAGAGCCTGAAGTTGAAACAATTTCACAAGGTTCATTCTTCAGTTCACCATGAACCATAACGGCATGACCCGGTATGATCTGATCTGGGATAGCAGAACCTGCTGCCAGACTTTGCATATCATCTAAAGAAAAGTGTTCATCAACCAAACCTTTTACTGCTTCAGCCGCTAATTGGGCACTTGAGTAGGTTGCCTCACCCGTTTCCGGGTCCAGTGCATAATGGCGATACTTGATACCATTATTACGCAGTACTATATGACGAGATCTTGATGGTTTGTTATTAACAAAACCAAGGACAGATTCCATTGTATCATTATCTATTGGGTTTCCCGGCATAAAAGCGGAAACTTTAGTGATATAAACGTTATTACTCATTTACTTATCTATCTCCTTTATTATCATAGCGGGCAGAACCAGATGGTTGTTCATAGTATTTTTGTAATTCATTAAGACGTTTTTTAAGCAATACTGTAAGTAAACGGCGAATAACCATTGAAATGGGCAAAACAACCAACACCATTAATACCAAATAGATCACAAACAAAGTCAATAAAGAACGCCTTACCCATTTTCCCCTCTTGCCTACACGGTAAATAAACCCGGACCAAAATCCAAATCCCCGATGTATAGCATGTTCACCGAAAATCAAAGATTGGTCGACAGACACCGCCCCTAAGCCTTTCAACATTGGGGCATCAACTTTCTCTTTATCCTCTTTAAGTGCTATTAGCAACGCATCCCCAAAACGTTTAGCTCCTTGAATATCTTCCTTTGACACTCCTGCTGGCGGCAAACTAGAAATCGGTTGTTTTTTTCCTGTCATTAACCACATAGGGGTTGTGAACAATGTGATAAAAAAATTCACTTTATCAATAAAGGCCACGTTGTCGCGTAAATACGCGCCATTTTCATGCAAGAGTTTTTTGACCGTTTCTTGAGCCATCAACCACAGGTTTCGGCAAGCAACAACCGTTACTACCGGTTTGCCATTAAGTAGCCGTTTTCCCTCTTTACTCTTAAGGAACGCGACTATTGGAGGAGATGGAGATGAAAACCAAACCTGATAGCCTAATATCACTAAGTCAAAAGGTTCTTCGTCTTCCAGATGTAAAGGAGCTATTTCAGGTGAATGCAACTGCACTGTTTCTGGAAAAGCATCAACAAATTCAGAAAACGACCAGGGAAATGGGAATTCTGGAATCGGTTTCACAATAACTTCACGAATGTATATTTCATCCGATTCATGCAGAGGTGCAATTAAGTTTTTTATCACCTCGTTCAATTGACCACTTTGAGAATATGACACCACCAGAACACGTTTCATATGTTCTAACCTTTATGGGTATTTAATACTGAGCCACTTATCGGCACCTAAAAGACAATCATTTTAATAGCAAATATCCCCTAACTACCCGGAATTTTTTTTTGGCATATGTACATATAATCATTCCTGAAAATTAAAAACATATACAAGAAAATGGGATAATAAATGACAGATTAATATTTTCACAAACAATATAAATCAAAGTGGTCGTTGTCAACATGATTTTTTTATTTTTATATAATAATAGTTTTATGTCACATTGACGAAAATTAATTTGTCACCTCTAAAAATAGTTGATAAAAATATATTAACTTCAGTCTAAAATTAACAAAATCAATTAAAATCAAAAAAAACTCACCAATAAAATCAACAAGATAATAAATAAAATTGTTTTTTATTTAATCAAAATTAAAATATTATTACCTGGCAATGTTCAATGAATTAATTTGACAAATTGATATATAAACTTGAAATTATTATTTCTCAATAGAAATATTACATAACAAAATAAAAATCAAAGAGGAAAACTATGTCCGCCTCAATCATTTTCATTAAACTTTGATATCGATTGAAAAATTAAAATAAAAAATACTTTATTAGTAATAATAATCAATATTCTTTACACTTATCATTTATTTCTCTTGACACAATAATCAACATTACAAAAATTATTCATATAAGTTTATATCCCCTTCATCCTTCAAGTTTGAGGATGCGTTCACTTGCCGCCGCACTGCAACTCAAAATCTATTGGGTATAAGAGTAAATTATCTAGATAGCATTGCTCTTTAACCATCATCAATCAGTGCATAAATTTTATGGTAATTTGCATAGAAAACCATTGCATCTAACCCACACCCTCCGTAGAATCGCCCTCTATTCTAGGTTTAACCAGTCTGTTTTTCCGTTCTGTACAGCTTGGACGCGATGAAAACCCAATACCCAATTCATCTGTTTGATCAGGGTAATGAACTGGCTAACAATGCAGTTTGTGTCATTTTAGGAACATATCTTTGGAAAAAAAACTAGGTCTCACAGCGCTTACTGCCCTGGTACTCAGCTCTATGGTCGGTGCTGGTGTTTTCAGCCTACCGCAGAATATGGCCGAAGTTGCCAGCCCAGCAGCGTTAATAATCGGTTGGGGAATAACAGGTGTCGGTATCCTATTTCTGGCTACCACATTGTTACTTCTCTCCCGCCTTCGCCCAGATCTTGATGGCGGAATTTTCACTTATGCCAAAGAAGGCTTTGGTGAATTAATAGGTTTCTGTTCTGCCTGGGGATATTGGCTATGTGCCGTAGTTGCCAATGTTTCCTATCTGGTCATCGTTTTTGCCGCACTGAGCTTTTTTACTGATAAAGAGGGGGTAGTCGTTTTTGGTGACGGTAATACCTGGCAGTCCCTGTTAGGAGAATCTATTCTACTCTGGTTTGTACACTGGCTGGTACTTCGTGGTGTTCAAACCGCAGCAGGAATCAATAAACTAGCAACAATGGCAAAATTACTCCCTTTAGGTGCTTTCATCATTCTTGCTGCGATAGCATTTAAGATGGATGTCTTTAATCTTGACTTTAAAGGTATTGATCTGGGTGTTCCTGTCTGGCAACAAGTAAAAGACACTATGTTAATCACCCTTTGGGTGTTTATTGGGATCGAAGGTGCAGTTGTAGTTTCAGCCAGAGCGAAAAAACGCGCCGATGTTGGTATTGCCACCATGCTAGCCGTCATCACTGCATTGGGAATATACATATTAGTTACCCTACTCTCTCTTGGGTTAATGCCACGGCCTGAGCTGGCAGAAATACGTAATCCATCAATGGCGAATCTGATGGTAGGACTTGTTGGTCCTTTAGGCGAAATAATTATTGCTGCTGGATTAATTATTTCCGTTTGCGGCGCTTATTTGAGTTGGACAATCATGGCGGCTGAAGTTCCATTTATCGCTTCCCAACATGGCTCTTTTCCAAAAGTTTTTGGTCAGCAAAACAGCAATAACGCACCATCATCTTCCCTGTGGTTGACGAATGGTGCAGTACAACTCTCCCTCATTTTTATCTGGTTAAACGGAAGCAACTACAATTCATTACTGGCAATTGCATCAGAGATGATTTTAGTGCCCTATTTCCTAGTTGGTGCATTTTTATTAAAGATCGCTTTTCGTCGTGGTAATAAAGGATTATTACTGGTTGCCGTTGGTGCCTGTATTTATGGCATATGGCTGCTCTATGCATCTGGTTTAATGAATTTACTATTATCCGTCGTTCTCTATGCCCCAGGTTTTATTGTTTTCTTGTATGCACGCAGTCAAAATTCGCAGAAAAACAACCTTTATCTGGTTGAAAAGCTCGCTATTGTCACATTGCTGATAACATCAATCCCTGCAATCTGGCTGTTAATTAAGTAATCCCATCAAATTCAGGCCATTACTTTCCTGTAATGGCTTGCTATGTTTTCATATAGCAATTTGTTTCGTTTTTGAGCTGTTCTGACATATTTTTTGGTAGTGTATTTAAATGTATGTTGTAACTAATATTGTTAGAGTCACCGGGTCGAATGGTTCTTAACCTCAGTTCTGCTTAAGAACAGAGATTTCAGAAGCACGTAGATTCAGACTCGGTCTTATCGCTTGGAATGTAAATGTGCCGCTTCTATGCGTTTCGTGCATTGACTCAATCATCGGCCTTCTTGCAATCCTTCCTAACGTCCCTCCTGGCATCCTTTCTGCTCCAATTTCTGCGCTATTATCATCAGTACCTCCTCATACTTCGGGGGCTGTTCTGCCCGTCGCCGTAAGATCCTCTTTTAACACGAATCGTTGAATGCTGATTAAGAACTCTCAATACAAGTTAGTGGCGTATTTGCTCAAGTTCTTTCTGGCTCAACCCAGTAGTTTTCATTATTGTTTCACGATCGATACCCATGTCGATCATCGCCCACGCGACTTTCATAATCCCCCGTTTTTCGCCTTCCTGCAATCCTTCCTGACGTCCTTTCTGCTCCAATTTCTGCGCTATAGTCATCAATACCTCCTCATACTTCGGGGACTGTTCTGCCAGCCGCCGGATAAAACCCTCTGGATCGGCGGTATCTCCCGCCTGTAATAAGTAGTTTAGCACGCTTTTTAGCTGTTCATCCGTATAGTAATCATACGCCAGCAGTATAACCAGCTCTTGTAGTAATTCCGCCATATCACGCTGTCGGATATGTTTTTGCACTATTTCCAGTAGCGCGACCCGTTTGTGCGTCAAGATTTCATCATCCGGGATTATCGTCACATCTACCAGCGGGAATGCGCCGGAATAGATTTCCTTCGCCAGGGCCGAAGCATCGAAACAGTCGAGCCAATTGGTACTCCAGGGATACGGCTGTATTTTCCCGTGATAGAACAACACCGGAATGACCAACGGCAATTTTTCATGTCCCTGCTCCAGATGCCGTTGCATTGCTGAAATACTGTAGCGCATTAATCGGAATGCTATCATTTTGTCCGGGGAACTTTGGTGCTCGATCACGCAATACACATAACCTTCACCCTGCGCTGTTTTCAATGAATACAAAATGTCGGAATAATGCGCACGCAGATTGTCTTCAATAAACGACCCTGATTCCAACCGTAATGTATCCAGATCACAAACTGCCCGTAATGTCGCAGGCAAATGAATCTCCAGGAAGTCTCTGGCAGTATCAATATGACTTAAAAACTGTTTAAAAACAGCGTCATGTGGCGTTGGTGTATTTTTTCTCTTCATCGGTGAATGGTAGCATACTTTCTTTTATATTGAAGGAATATTAAGCAAGAAACCAAGCGGACTGAGATGTCTTGAATTTTCTTTGACAAAAACTTTGATCGTATTTCAGATACTTTAATTTCCTTCTTAAGAGAAGTTCAGGTTTCTTAAGTCTTCTACTCGAATCCGATGTAGGAGAAACAAGGCTGCCAGCTCTTAAGGCTGGTAATTAGCGCCGTCCCTGCCAAGAAAATTCGCACCAAAGCAAGCTCGGTTCGAATGCCCTGACAGAGACTGGATTACACTTAGTTATTTGTTCAGTTTGTCGGCCCAATCTGCAATTGCATCTGCTGTCTCGATCGGCTTCTCGGCAGGCAACGCATGGCTAGCCCCTTTGATCACTACAACAGTAACGCGGTTGCCAAACTCGTCCTTTGCCTCCATACGCGACTTTTCAGGTCGAAACGGGTCAGACCCCGCCTGAAGATCGAAGATAGGCGCCGTTCCACCCGCCCACCAATCCTGACTATCGGTCAGCTTATGCGCCGCGGACTGGCTTTTTATGACATCGGCATGCCAACCCTCAAGCCAAGGCGTCGGATCATGGCCTTCTGCGAAAAAGGCAAGCCGAAGCCCCGCTAATCGCGCTTCACGGGTAGATTTCGGATCGCTAATCACAGTAATCGCATCCGAGAGTTCTGCGGGCCAAGATTTCGCGGCTCCTGCCAGAAGCACTATGCCACGCGTCATTTCGGGATAATCCGAAGCGATTGTCTTGGCGATCCAGTGACCATAAGCGTGACCCACCACAATTGCCTTGCCACCTTCCGCCGTAACCACCGCCGCAAAATCGTCGGCAAAATCGTGGAAGGTCACGTTCTCCATCGGACCGGTCGACCCTAGGATTCCGCGCGGCTCGGGCAGAGCAACTCGATAACCGCGCGCCGCTAGTCGATCCGCAAGCGGCGCGAATTCCGCCGTTCCCCGCCCGGTTGAAGCGATCATCATAATCAGAGGTCCCTTACCGCGCACTGAATATTCGATTGATGCCGCGCCATTAGTGACGGTTTTCTGCTCTGCTTCCATGGCCGAAACGGGCTGTGCAACCGCAAACGCACTGGCCAATAAGCCCAATGCAAAGACGAACTGTTTCATTTTTCCTCCCTTACTGCGTTGACGTATACGTTAAAGATTATCCGGACACGCGCTATAGATCCGCCCAAGCCCGATGTTCGCGGCTAAGCCTTATCCTCCCCATTCATGAGGTAGTTTTTCAGCTAATTCGATAATTCTTGAATCCGGTTCTGACATAATTCTCTTAGCAGGAGAATACAACCATAGGACTCCAATATTATACATACTGCTGGAAAGATAATGCTGAAAATCCTGCTTGTATTGAATAGAACACGTTCGAAAGATATTGCAGTTCAAAGCTTATATCTGCAAAAAATTATTAGTCTAGTGAGAAGTAAACAGAAGATCAGATGAGAAATATAAACTTGATTAAGCTATATTTAATACAATCTAAAGAACTTACTTTATCATGTATACACATTCCCAAAAGAAAAAATAACCACATGAAACAATAAGGCCAAGCTAATAAAACAGACAAAAAAAGAATAAACTTTTCAGACCAATACATTAATTGTGATGAAAATCACAATTGATTTTATAACTAATTATTAATTAATAAATATTCTGATTAGCTAGCACAATAGTTTATTCCATATGATAAATTACAATAAACCATGAAAAAAATCCTGTTTAGTCTTTAATTATAGATAAAAATCTCAAATACAGAATATTATCGAGTCATTCTTTGGATTCTTACGAATAAATCGCTATTATCAGCCAAATCTTATCCTAAATAAGAAACTCCAAAGCAAACACTGTCTGGGATATGATTCTTATTATCGGATAAGAACTTTAGATCTTTATATACTGTATTGACATTTATACCCAATAGATTTCAAGTTGCAGCGCGGCGACAAGTAAACGCATCCCCAGAAACATAGATAACTCTGTAACTGGGGTAAGTGAAATCAGCCAACAAAGCAGCAACTTGAAGGATAAAGGGGATATACAGTTTCGATTAAATCAACATTTCTATTTTCCTGACGTAATACTCGTCAGGGTTGGGATCTATTTAAAATGAAAGCTAAACTGATTATTTCATCCTTACTTGCATCTTCTGTATTTATTTCCGTAGCAAATGCAGCTGATGGAAAAATCAACTTTACAGGTAATATCATCGCTAATGCTTGTAAAATCGATACCAATTCTGCAAACCAAAACGTGAATATGGGCACAATTAGCTCAAGTGCATTTAATGGTGTAGACAGCACCGCTGCCGCAACACCTTTCAGCATTAAACTGAGTGATTGCCCACCAGAATACAGTAATGCACAAGTTAAATTTGATGGACAAACAGATGGTAAAAATAGCAATCTTCTAGCCCTATCCAACGATAAAGGTCAAGCCGTCGCTGATGGTGTTGCTATTGGCATTTATGAAGAAGATAGCTCAACATTGATTCCTTTAATCAAGGCATCCAAATTCCAAGCGTTTACTGATCAAAAAACGGCAGAATTGAAGTTTATTGCCAAGTATATTGCAACAGCTCAAACAATTAGTCCTGGCTCTGGTGACGCAGTTGCCAACTTTACTATTGTTTATAATTAAGACAACCAAACTGAGTAACTAAGAAATATGGGCACGGATGCCCACTCATCCCACAAAATAACGTATAAAAATACGATAAAACGGAGAACTTACCGTGCAATACCAACGCTTATTGGCAATGATATTTCTATATATGATCAGCATAAATTTTGCTATCGCAGGCGTCGTCATTGGCGGAACCCGCGTTATCTATGTCAGTGATAAAAAAGAAGCCTCCATTTCTATACATAACCCAGAAAAAGATGCACCTTATCTGATCCAGTCCTGGATTCAGGATGAAAACGATAATACCAAAACGCCCTTTATTGTTACCCCACCGATTTTTAAGCTCACAGCCGGTAATGAAAATATCGTACGCATTGTGAAAACAGGAACTAACCTGCCTGACGATCGGGAGTCACTTTTTTGGCTCAATGTGAAGTCTATTCCCGCCTCGGTAAAATCAGATCAAAATCAATTACAAATTACAGTTAAATCAAAGTTTAAATTATTTTACCGGCCTGTAAATTTAGCAGAAAAATCCAGTGTCGCCTATAAGCAGCTCAAATTCCGAGCAGAAAATAATGTATTAGTTGCTGAAAATCCCACCCCTTACTTTATTTCACTTTCATATTTAAAGGCTGATCAACATGAAATAAAACCAGCAGGAATGATTAAACCTTTTAGTCAACTGAGTTGGTCCCTACCGGTAAAAAACATAAAACAAGTTAGTTGGAAAGCGATTAATGATTTTGGTGGTGTGACTGCCGAAGAAAAAACAATTATTTAACAAAAAAGTTACATTAATGTGTTCTATGTTAGAAAATTAATTATGGAAAAGTACTCACGGCATAAAATTAATAAAAATCCATATCATATTGAATACCCGTGGCGCTTATTACCGCTATTTATAACAATCGGAGTACTCTTTTGTTCTACTCTCGCTTATTCTGAAGATTATTTCAACATTCATGCCTTAGAAACAGGTACTGATTCACCCGAAGATATTGATCTCTCTATTTTCACACAAGATGACTACCCCCCTGGTGTTTACTGGGTAGATATTTATCTTAACAAAGATAAGGTCAATACTAGAAACGTAACCTTTGTTATGATAAACAATAAATTACTCCCTAAACTGACAATTCAACAATTACAGGACATGGGAGTAAAAATTGATACATTTCCAGAATTAGTCAGTTTACCACCAGAAACAGAACTGTCTGATTTAGGCCAATATATCCCATCAGCAAATACAACCTTTAATTTTAGTCAGCAAAGGCTGGATATCAGCATTCCACAAGCGGCATTAAACAACCAGGCAAGAGGTTATGTTTCACCTGAACTATGGCAGCAAGGATTAACTTCATTGTTAATTAATTACAGTTATAGTGGATCAAACAGTTGGCAAGACAATAAATCTGGCTCTAAACAAACCAATTATCTGAATCTGCGAACAGGTGCTAATTGGCAAGCATGGCGCTTGCGTAATTATTCCACCTATACCAGCCGTAATAAGAGTTGGAAAAGTATTAACACCTATTTACAACGGGATATTCATTCATTGAAAGGACAATTAACCTTAGGTGATAGCTTTACATCCTCTCATATTTTCGATGGTAATCAATTTCGTGGCCTACAGTTAACTTCTGACGATAATATGTTACCAGACAGCTTAAAAGGGTTTGCTCCTACTATCCGCGGAATTGCTCAAAGTCATGCGCAAGTTACGATCAGGCAAAATGGCTATATCATTTATCAGACTTATGTCGCACCTGGTCCATTTGTCATTAATGACCTTTTTTCAACCACATCAAGCGGAAATCTGGAAGTTATTATTAAAGAGGCAGATGGTCAGGAGCGCCAATCTATTCAATCATTTTCGACTGTTCCCATCATGCTACGGGAAGGTCGGATTCAATATTCGATGGCACTGGGTCAATATCAATCATCAAATAATCGAGGAAGAGAACCTAATTTTGTCCAAAGTACATTAATCTATGGCCTTTCTAATAATATCACCATCTATGGCGGTACTATTTTATCAAAAGATTATCAATCAATGGCTTTAGGATCAGGCTATAATTTAGGTACATTAGGCTCTCTCTCCTTTGATATAACCCACGCAAATACTGATTTACAATCAAATACAAGTGCCGAAGGGCAATCTTACCGTTTTCAATATGCAAAAGATCTTTCATTAACAGGGACTAATTTTACTCTGGCAGGTTATCGTTATTCAACACGTGGCTTTTATGACTTTAAAGAAGCCAATGATATAGATAATTCTAATAATAGTGACTGGCGTTATCGCACCAATAAGAGAAGTAAGCTACAATTGCATATTAATCAGTCTCTGGGAAATTGGGGCAGTTTATATCTATCTGCTTTTCAGCAAAACTATTGGCAACAAAATGGCTATGAGCGCAGTATCAATGCCGGTTATAGCACCAGTTATAACAACATTAATTACAATCTTAATTACACTTATAACCAACTCCCCAATACGAATAAAAACGAGCAACTTTTTTCATTTAGCATACAAGTTCCATTAGATCGCTGGTTGAAAAATAACTGGGCCTACTATAACCTGAACACAAATAAAAATAAGGATATTTCTCACCAAACAGGTTTAAGTGGTACGGCACTTGAAGACAATAATTTAACTTATAGCTTGCAACAGAGTTACGCAAATCACGGTACTGGCGTTGGCGGTTATGCTCATGCAGAATATAAAGGATCTTATAGTCAGATTAGTGCTGGTTATAGTTATGACCGCCATTCTCGCCAACTGAATTACGGACTTCAAGGCGGAATTGTTGCCCACCCATATGGCATCACTCTTTCACAACATTTAGGTGATACCTTGGCATTAGTCCGGACCGATGGTGCTAAAGGAATAAAGATCCATAATAATGTCGGTATTGCTACCGATTGGAACGGCCTCGCGATTATTCCTTATGTTAGCAGCTACCGAAAAAACCGCATTGCACTGGATACCCATTCATTAGCCGATAATGTTGATATTGATGTTAATGCCCAGACGGTTATTCCGACTCAAGGTGCTTTAGTTTTAGCTAATTTCCAAACCAGAATAGGTCATAGGGTTCTGATAAACCTATATTATCAAGGTAATCCTATTCCTTTTGGGGCAATTGTCACGTTAGAAAAATACCATGAAATTGATGAAACAAACAGTGCGATTGTCAGTCATGAAGGACAAGTTTACCTCACGGGTTTACCCGATAGTGGACGATTATTGGTTAAGTGGGGTTATCAGGATATTCAGGAATGTAATGTCGATTACAAGTTATCAGAAGAAAAACCTTTATCTGGCATCTATATAATAGAAGCTCACTGCAAATAACTATTTTCAGGAAAATACGATGCTCAATATTTACAATAGAATTAAGCAGTTACTCATTATCGCTCATTTATTTACTGGTTTAGCAATCAGTCCCTATAGTTTTGCCGCTAACTGCCAGTTTGACAAAGCATTTAAACCGGAAATTACTCACCTGTCTTTTGGCACTTTATATGTGCCAAGAGATCACGCTATTGGCACAACCATTTATGAATATCGTGCTGATGAATTAGCCAATAAAGGCAATATCTTTTATTGCGATAAAAACGTTAAAACATCATGGGGATATACATCCTATAAAAGTGCAGACTACAACAAAGACGCTATTTATGAATCTGGTGTTCCCGGTGTTGGTATAAGAATAAATACCTGGGGTCCCGGCTATGGTTTAGACTGGTTACCTCGTATTGCTCATGACCCTGTAAGCTGTGACAATTCAAGTCGTTGGTATTGTGGAAATACATGGGGATATCTGACAATTCAACTGATAAAAATAGCACCAACGACAGGTTCTGGTTTTGTTAGAAACGATCAGTTAATTCAAGCTCGAATAAATGATAACGTCGTTCATACCTACCACTTGGGAAATACCCGGATTATTACAAAGAGCTGTTCGCTGAAAGATACCAATATTGTTGTTCCTATGGGTGATATCAAGAAAAGCGATTTTTCTGGTGTTAATAGTACCGCAGGCGGAAAAGATTTTGAGGTTATTTTAGCTTGTGATGATGATGTTAATATTCAATTAATGCTTGATGGAAAGAAAGCAAAGAATAATTTATATCATGTTTGGGCACTCGATCAGGATAATAATCACATAACAGCTTCTGGTGTCGGTATGCAAATCCTTTACAACAATCAACCCATAATTATCCATTCACAAATCAATATCGGCAACAGCTATTCAGGCAGGAAGTTCTCTATTCCTTTACATGCCCGCTATTTCCAAACCGATCGCAATATTACCCCCGGGCAGGCAAATGTGACCGCGACAATGACATTAACTTATCAGTAATAAATTTATCTGCATCAGTTATAGAAAATTTATTTTTTGGCTGATGCCTTTCAGGAGAAATTAAGACTTATGGATATCTAAACTGTCAATCAGCTTTTAACATTTTCCACATTGTAATAATCTCTATGTAATGATTATTGAGATATAAAGAAAAAACCAGCACAATTAAAGCACTGGTTTAGCAATAAAGTATTTTAAATAAAATCATCAAGAATAATGAATAGAATTACTGGATTATTCCTGTTATACGATTTTTATCGAGTCTAATTTTTACAATCTTACTTTGAGCAAAGGCGTCATAAGCGATTTTATCATGTCTCGCAACTGTTTTCTCAATCCCTACACATCCCGCATCATCCGAGTTTAAGCTTGTAAACCAATACCAATTATATCCCCAGCTATCTACAGAAAAAGAATAAACAAATTTTCCTATATACTCACCGTCGGCAGGGAAATATCTTGAACAAGTAAAATCACCCGGAAAAACTCCCTGCCCTATTTTATCAGCCGATGTTTTTTCAGCTGCTATCCCTGTTCCAGCAATCAAAGATAAAAACAATCCTGCAAGAACACTCACTTTTCTATTTATCATAGCAATTCCCTTATTTATATTAAATTAACCTTGCCTAACATCGCTTAGATATTACCCGTACAATATCTGAATACGCTATGTCAAAATAATGACAATTACTGATAATTTAACTCAGCTTAAAGGAGTCTATAAAAACCAACGTGACGTGGTTATCACTATTATTCGAATCTGCCTTTCATAAATTAATTTACAAAAAATTTCTTTTTTTTACAAAATTATGCTTTTAAAAATGTTTATTAAGTTTAAAGTTAAATTTCTTAATATTTACTAATGGAAACAAGTATGACGTGGAAATATTCACAAAGCACTGGCGAGCTAACACATAACGGCTCTTTTATTGCAAAAGGTTATAGTGGTCATGGAGCTGGGATAAATAACCCATCTATGCAGGACGTATATTTAACAGGCCCTATTCCGCAAGGCCATTATAGAATTAACGGATACAATAATCATAAAGGCCCATATACCGTAAAACTCGTTCCAATTTTAGGTACAAACACTTATGGACGGGATGCTTTTAGAATCCACGGAGATAGAAATGACGGTTCATATCATCAAGCTTCTGAGGGTTGTATCGTTATAAACGGGGCAGCATTGAGGAAAAATATTGCTTCATCCAGTGATGATATATTAGTTGTAGTACCATGAAAAAATTACTTCCAACAATAGCTTTAAGCCTTTTAGCTTTTAATGCCTATGCAGCAGGATCATTTAGAACAAATAATCCCTACCCTAACCTGACACCAAAACAAGTTACTGAAAAAGTAAATTCAATGGGAGCAAGAAAATTCGTAATATCAACCTTGCCTAATACTGATGACAGCACATGGGATTACATTTTATCTCATATATCAAGTGGTAATTCTGAATGGTTGAAAATTGTTCCGATATTATCAACTGGAGTCGATGCAGGTTCAGCAGAAGATCTAACAATAGCTGTTGCAACAGCTATACCAAAGAATGCCGCAGTTGTTTTGTCGGTCCTTAATGATGCTAACGTTTCAATTAGCACCGGCTCTGTATGTTCACTGCCATTTTATTCAGGTACCGAAGCAGAATTAAATCAATATATCATCGAAAGTATCAGAGCACTGTATAAATCAAAAAAAGGCGCAAATTGTTTAAAAACGCTTGTTAATACTGTCGGTAAATCAAAAACATTTCAGGAGCACTAATCATGGTATTTAGACATTCCCTTTTCAAGATACAATTCTGGTGGTCAAATGAAAAAACTGATTTTGCTTTTAATGCTGGCATCATTCTATTCACTAGCCGTAGATCGCCATATTATAGCTAAAAATCCATATCCGAATTTAACACCAGAGCAATTGACATTGAAAATAAAACAGCAAGGTGCAAGAGCAGTAATTGCAAATATGCCAGAAGGAGACAACGGAGAATGGGATTATATAACAGATCATATTGCAAGTGGAGATATAGTGTGGCTCAAAGTAGCTCCTCTACTTGTAAAAGGCAGCGACGCCCATTCATCAGAAACGTTATCAACAGCGTTAGCTACTGCATTACCGAAAAACGTAAACGGAGTATTATCTATTCTTGATGACTCTAGTATTTCAATTAGCACTGACTCTGTATGTTCACTACCCTTTTATCAAGGAACAGAAGCAGAATTAAATCAATATGTCGTTGACAGTATTCGTGCACTGTATAAAAACAAAGGCGGTGAAAAATGCTTACAAAAACTTATTTCTACTACTGGTAATTCAAAATCATTTTCTGAAGGAGATTAACGATGGCTATTCCTCTCTATATGTACATAAAAGACGATGGCGGATCAGATATTAAAGGTTCTGTTGATGTCTATGGTAGAGAAGGCAGTATTGAGGTTTTGGGTCTTCATCATAGTGTCAGTATCGCCAATGATGATAATACGGGAAAATTGACTGGAACGAGGAAACATCTCCCATTTATGATTGAAAAAGAAATTGACTCGTCATCACCCTATCTTTATAAGGCACTAACCACAGGGCAAACATTAAAATCAGCAGAGTTAAAATGGTATAAAATAAATGAACATGGACAAGAAAAAGAGTATTTCAATACTTTCATGGAAAATGTAAAAGTGGTTAATATTGTTCCTGTTATGTTCGATATAAAGTATGCATCAAAAGAAAAATTCAATCATATGGAAATCGTTGAACTTCGCTACGAAAAAATCATCTGGAAGTATAATACTGGAAATATAATTCATTCTGATAGCTGGAATGAGAGAGTTTAAATCACATAGAAAAGAAGGCCAAGAAAATGGCCTTTCATTATTATTAGGAAATAACCTTTTACATATCAATAAATCAACAATAATAATTTATTAATTACATTGAAAAATTCGAGATTTATTATATATACTTGGGTGGCTATAGTTATTTTTACATAATTTTCATCGCATCAGGATTATTACCAAGCCCATTCATCTCGTATAACTCTGGAACTATCTCCCATACTCGTGCTGTCAATTCATCATAGGTTTTGGCTTCGGTTACTAACCCTAATTCATCACATTCAGCAATCCAGACGTCATCATGAGTGACTTTTACAACAAAACTAGTTTGCCGATCACCGAAATGCGCTTTATAAACTGTGTTCATAACTCCCCCTTATCACTTACTACCATTTGGTAATAATAGCCCACACAATAATGTAAGAAAAGGTATTATTTGAGCCACCCTTAACTTAAGGTTAAAATAGACTACTAATTGGTGGTTGCTATAATAGTTCAGATAATTCTATACCCAATAGATTTCAAATTGCAGCGCGGCGGCAAGGGAGCGAATCCCCGGGAGCATAGATAACTCTGTGACCGGGGTGAGTGAATGCAGCCAACAAAGCTGCAACTTGAAAGATAAAGGGTATATATCATATCAGGTATGTCATTGATATAATTAAATTATCAAGAAATAACTTTTTACATATCACGAAATCAACAACAATAACTTATTGATTATATTTCGTCATCATCACTATTAATATGATAATGACTATTTCTTCTATCATCCCCTCATTGTAGTGAATTCAAGTCAATATAATAGGTAGAGATATCTGACTCAAAAAATTGCTATTAAAGACTCTAATAAATTCAGGCATTATAATGATACAGTTACATAAAATTTGGAGCCGGTTCCCATATTACATGTTAGACAAATGAAAAAATCGTGGGCCATGAGTATAATAAAAAACCGTTAAATTACATTGAAGAATCTGAGACTCATTATCTGTATTTTAGTAGTTATATACCCAATAGATTTCAAATTGCAGCGCGGCGGCAAGGGAGCGAATCCCCGGGAGCATAGATAACTCTGTGACCGGGGTGAGTGAATGCAGCCAACAAAGCTGCAACTTGAAAGATAAAGGGTATAAGCAGTCTCTGGCTTTTCTTTTCCTCAGGAAGCAATTTGCTCCATTGTTTGCAAAATTCGTTTATCTGATACCGGATAGGGTGTACCCAGTTGCTGAGCAAACAAACTAATTCGCAACTCTTCTATCATCCAACGAATTTCTTGTACCTCAGTCTGCTGTTTCTGTTGCAGCGATAATTTCACCAACCATTGCTGCCATTGTTGCTGAACATTCTCAACACGCCCCATTTGCGCCCGGTCCCGATGTGGGTCAATCGCCAATTTTTCCAAACGACGCTCAATACCATGCAAATAACGCAAAATATCTGGCAAACGCTTCCAGCCATTAGCGGTGACAAATCCTCTGAAAACCAAACCAGAAATCTGTGCTTTAATATCAGATAACGCCAGCGCCAGTGAGATATCGACTCGGCCTTTAAGACGTTTGTTAATCGCAAAAACGGTAGTGAGTACCTGTTCTACCTGCTTAGCAATTTCCACAACCGTATCGTTCAACTCAGCCCGAACCTTATCCTGTAACTGAATAAAAGCCTGCTCATTCCAAACTAGCCCACCATGCCCTGCCATCAATTTATCCACACCACAAGAGATACAATCGTCGATGAGATCCAGCACTTTGCCATAAGGATTAAAATAGAGACCCAATTTGGATTTATTCGGCAATTTCTCATGTAAGTATTTAATTGGTGAAGGAATATTTAGTAACAGCAAACGGCGAGTACCTTCCCACATGGCAATCTGTTGTTCCAGTTCAGTTTCAAACAATTTGATACCAATACTCTCCTTCTCATCCACTAATGCCGGAAAGGCTTTGACGGAATAGCCCCCACGCTTTTGCTCATACCGTTCCGGTAATTCACCAAAGCTCCAGATATGTAACCCACTCTGTTCAATACCATCATCAGCTACAGCTGAAAGTGTCTGCTGAACTTTGTCTTTCAAGCGGAATTTCAGTGCAGATAAATCTTTGCCTTCAGCAATAGTTCGGTTTTTCTCGCCTACAATTCGGAACGTCATTTTAAGGTGGTCCGGTACTTGTCCTAACTGCCAATCATCACGCGACACCGTCACACCCGTCATGCGCCTTAATTCTTTCTCAAGACTATCCAGTAAACTAGATTGTGGCTGAGATACTCGCTCCATAAATGCCTGAGCATAGTTTGGCGCAGGCACAAAATTACGACGAACCGGTTTCGGCAACGATTTAATGAGAGCAACGACGAGATCGTAACGAATACCTGGGATCTGCCAGTCAAATCCATCATCTTTAATCTGATTCAGCACTGGCAACGGAATATGAACCGTCACACCATCGGCTTCGGTACCCGGTTCAAATTGGTAGCTTAACCGCAATTTCAGTGAATTCTGGTACCAGTAATTAGGATAATCTAATGCGCTGATTTTATCTGCATCACCTCTGATCAACATATTTTTTTCAAAGTTGAGCAGCTCCGGCTGTTCTTTCCCTGACTTCTGCCACCAGCGATCAAAATGGCGAGCAGAAACTACACTCTGAGGTATACGTTGATCATAAAAACTGAACAGGGTTTCATCATCCACCAGAATGTCACGACGGCGGGATTTATGTTCCAGCGCTTCAACCTCTTCACGTAATTTTAAATTCGCGCGGAAAAATGCATGCCGGGTTTGCCAATCTCCTTCCACTAACGCATGACGAATGAATAATTCACGGCAAAGCATTGGGTCTATTTTGCTGTAATTAACCTGACGGCTAGCCACAATTGGCAGACCATATAAAGTGACTTTTTCCTTAGCCATTACAGCACCCTGCGATTTCTGCCAGTGCGGCTCGCTGTAATGATATTTCACCAAATGTACCGCTAACGGCTCAACCCACTCAGGCTCTACTCTGGCAGCAATACGCCCCCACAAACGACTAGTTTCAACCAGTTCCGCTACCATTGCCCATTTAGGCGGTTTTTTAAATAAACCGGAGCCAGGAAAAATAGAAAAACGCGCATTACGGGCACCTGTATATTCCTGCTTATCTGTATCTTTCTGGCCAATATGCGATAACAATCCTGAAAGTAACGAAACATGAATACTGCGGTAATCTGCATCCTGGCTATTTACCGGTAAACCAATTTCTTTCACCACTTGCCGGAGCTGGGTATATATATCCTGCCATTCTCTGACTCTCAGATAGTTAAGATAATCCTGACGACACAATTTACGGAATTGCGTAGAAGATAGCGCCTTTTGTTGCTCTTTCAAAAAATCCCATAATTTCAAGAATGCAATAAAATCTGAGTCTTTATCAGCAAATCGGCGATGCTTCTCGTCGGAAGCCTGCTGTTTCTCCAGCGGCCTTTCTCTTGGGTCTTGAATAGACAGCGCAGCAGTAATAACCATCACTTCACGCACACAACCATGATTGCGCGCTTCCAATACCATACGCGCCAACCGAGGATCAACGGGAAGCAGAGCAAGCTGGCGTCCTATTGAGGTAAGACGGTAATTACCCTGAACAGTGGTTTTCTGGTCAATAGCACCAAGTTCCTCAAGAAGTCGTACACCATCCTGAATGTTACGTTTATCAGGGGGTTGTACAAACGGGAACGCACTGACGTCCCCAAGACCAATTGATGTCATTTGCAAAATAACCGATGCCAGATTAGTACGCAGGATTTCTGGATCAGTAAATTCTGGCCGTGAAAGGAAATCATCTTCTGAATACAGGCGGATACAAATTCCATCAGATACGCGTCCGCAGCGCCCTTTTCGCTGATTTGCCGATGCCTGAGATATTGGTTCAATCGGCAATCTCTGTACTTTCGTCCGATAACTGTAACGACTGATACGTGCATAGCCGGTATCAATCACATACTTAATTCCCGGTACCGTCAAAGATGTCTCTGCCACGTTAGTTGCCAATACAATCCTCCGGCCAGAGTGTGACTGGAAAATCCGGTTCTGATCACTGTTAGAAAGACGCGCAAACAGCGGCAATACTTCGGTATGACGCAGATTCAGTTTATTCAAAGCATCCGAGGTATCGCGAATCTCCCGCTCACCACTCATAAATATCAGGATATCCCCAGGTCCTTCATGCCCTAACTCATCAACAGCATCAATAATTGCTTCAAGTTGATCCCGTTCTCCATCATTATCATCCCCCATCACAGGCCGATAACGCACTTCTACCGGATAGGTTCGACCGGAAACTTCAATAATCGGCGCATGATTAAAATGGCGAGAAAAACGCTCAGGATCGATAGTCGCTGAAGTGATGATGACTTTCAAATCAGGACGCTTTGGCAGTAACTGACGCAAATAACCCAGAATAAAATCAATATTCAAACTACGTTCATGTGCTTCATCAATAATCAGAGTGTCATACTGTTTAAGCAGTTTGTCATTTTGCAGTTCCGCCAACAAAATACCATCGGTCATCAGCTTAACCAATGTATTATCGCCTACATGGTCACTGAAACGAACTTTATAACCTACAGCTGAACCTACTGAAGTTTCTAATTCCTCCGCCAAACGATTAGCAACTGCACGAGCTGCCAGTCGCCGGGGTTGAGTATGACCAATTAATCCTTTTATTCCCCTTCCCAGTTCAAGACAGATTTTCGGAATCTGCGTTGTTTTACCTGAACCAGTTTCGCCGGCGATAATCACAACCTGATGGTCACGGATAGCTTTATAAATATCATCTTTCTTCTGGCTGACAGGCAGGTTTTCTGGATATTTAATTGTTGGACAGACAGCCTGACGATTAATGATTTTCTGAAATTCTTTCACCTTACATTAGTCCTTTTATTTCTTATTTTGCTGATTAGCCTGTGTTTATTGATGGCTCAGTTTTTATTGGCAACATAGTAGCACATCCTATTTATTGGAGATAATTTCAGCCGGCACTCATTGAATGGATATTGGTACGGGTAAAGTCATTCAATAAATTTGAATTCTAATCTCTAAATATTGATCTGTTACCAGAATGTAATAACTCATAGAATGACGACGTCGTGATTAACAAGTGAACTTCAAAAGTTAATTTAAGGAATAAAAATGAGTAAAGTTCTGGTTCTGAAATCCAGCATTATGGCGCAGCATTCACACACTAACCAAATGGCAGATTTCTTTATCGAAAAATGGCAAGCTAACCATGCTGATGACCATATTACAGTACGCAATTTGGCTGCACAGCCTATCCCTGTTCTGGATAACGAACTGGTTCATGCATTACGTCCAACGGGTAATGAAATGACTGCTCGTCAGCAAGAGGCTTTAGCGTTATCTGACGAATTGATTGCTGAGTTGCAGGATCATGATGTCATTGTGATGACAGCTCCGATGTACAACTTTAACATTCCAACCCAACTGAAAAACTATTTTGACCTGATAGCCCGCGCGGGTGTGACTTTCCGTTATACCGAGAATGGCCCTGAAGGTCTGATAAAAGGCAAACGTGCAATTGTTCTGACCAGCCGTGGGGGTATCCATAAAGACGGCCCTAGTGATCTATTAGTACCTTATCTACGCCTGTTTCTGGGTTTCCTCGGTCTTACTGATGTGGAATTTGTGTTTGTTGAAGGCGTAGGATTAAGCCCTGATACTGCAAATCAAGCGCAACAGGCTGCCCGTGAAACTCTGGAAAAAATCACTACCAGATAATCATTTTTATTCATAATTCACACATTACTTCATCTATATCAATAGATTTCGAGTTGCAGCGCGGCGGCAAGTGAACGAATCCCCAGGAGCATAGATAACTATGTGACTGGGGTGAGTGAAAGCAGCCAACAAAGCAGCAACTTGAAGGATGAAGGGTATATTAATATTGGCTGTATTTTGCGCGCTACCTGGCGCGCTTTTATTTTTTCAACCATTGGCCATTAATACCCTGTACATACTCTCCAGGTTCTGCTCTATTTACCAGTTTTTCACCCGCCAGTTTAGCGACTTGTTCTGTAGAAATGTTATTACTGGTAGCAACCTCTGCGTATTTTTTCTCACGCGCCTGATTTATTTTTATCACCAAAGCCTGTGCCTGAATATCTGTTTTCACTACAGCCAGATAACCACTGAAAGTTTCACCTACCAGCCCTTGCTGTTTTGCCTCATTCAGAGTCATTCCTACAGAGAACGGGCTGAACAATACACCAGCCAACAGTAATATGCCCGCACATTTCTTTTTCATATTCATATGCTAAGCTCCTAGAATAAACCTGTATTACTCTTGAGCATCTCTTCAATCTGTTTGTCTATCTTTACATGAATTTCATGCTCAATTTTGACATTCATATTAATATTGATCGGCTTCTCAGGCGTTGCTACTTCAAGGCGCACACAACCTGACAGTATCAGAGAACTCATCGATAGTAGTAGCAACCCTACTCCGGTTTGTTTTGTCATTTATCACTCCCGTTTAATATCGATATATTCTGCTGTAGCCAATCCTCAAGATTATTACCAAACCGCAAACTACGCCATAAATGGAAGATATTTTCTTCATGATTGTAATTCAGCTTCACTTGCCGTTTTTTATCTATCAATGAATTCACACCATGAATCTCAGCGCTAAGTGTCAATATACCTAAATTATTAAGACTGGCTCGCGCCCATAAGCGATTGATTTCCAAATAACGTAACCAATCCATTGCTGCACCAGCGGAAATGTTATCTTTATTAATGGAATCTATCGTGTCTTTATCCAGACGTAAGGTCATATAATCAGTGTTGGTAATCCGGCCTTGCTCAACTATCCAACGTTCATTATTAAGAAACAATGGCAATTTTCCACTAATCTTGCCGGACATAGCAAACTGTTTAACTTTCAACACAGTAAAAAGGCGGCTCAATTCCAGCCGATCAAGTGTCAGAATAGCCGCATTATGCTGAGGAATCCTCAATTTATTCAGACTGATACGGCCATCCAATATATCCACACTGACATTGTTCAGTTCCAGCGGTTTTTGTTCCGTTGGAGGATAAAATCCCTGTAAATCAGCGGTCAGGTTATGCATTTCAAACAGATTATTGAATGTTTTCACTCTTAGCTGAACCGGCGATTTCACGCCAAGTTGCCAGATACTGTCTCTTAACCGCCACGGTAAAACAAAATCAAGGCCACTGATCTCACCATCTTTAAGCCACATACTCCCATTTTTTACAACCCAGTGACCGCCAGCAACAAAACCTTGTCCCCGTGCGGCAGAAAAAGCCGCCTGAGCATAAAGATCGCCTTGCCGCAGGTTTATCCCTAAATTCTCAGGTATCAATGACTGAAATGCTAATAAGGATTGGGTTGGCCAACGCGCTTCACCGCGCAATCTTGTTCCATCCCAGCGACCATAAAAAGGAATCGGTCCAATATTTTTTGATGAAAGCTCGCCATTAAGCCTAAAGTTGTTAGGGCTTTCCCCTGTTAATTTTATTGCCAGTTTAGAAGGCGGTAAAAAACCACCAGACCGAAACGCAGTTTCTTTCGCTGTCAATTGCAAATTACCCTCAAAAACAGGAGATTTTTTTGAGCGTTGCCATTGTAGTGGTTTTGTTAATTGCAGGCGCGGTGTATCCATTCGGAGCATGCCATATTTAACAATATCAAAACCACTTGTCAGCTCATTGACACTAATCAGTGTATCACTCCAGTGCCCTTTTCCGGCGATATCCCATTTAGCCTGTAGTGGTGGCAAATCGCCATTCCCCCAGTAGCGCCAGTGCCAATGGCCTTTATCTGGCATAAAATTCTCTGCATGACCGTCAAGATGCAGACGAAATTTTCCCCAGTAACCGTGCTGTGCATTAACAATTGCCTGTAATCGCCCAGTAAAACCTTCGCGTGTCAGATAAGAACCTGCTAGTGGTGATCGGATATCTTTAACTATAAATTCATCAGACAAACGTCCCCAAGCCCGGAGCAATGAGCCTGACTGGAAATTAATTTTCGGATTAACCAACGAACCATTAATTACCGCAGGCAGTGACATTGCCATACTCATATCCTGCACATTGATCTGACCTGTTAATTGAAAAGGAAGTTCCATATTTAATGGACTTATCCGACTCGGTCTTACCGTCAACACCATATTAGCTTTACCATGTTTGCCCCGAGTAACCAGATTCATTCGGCCACTAATCCGCAGGTTATCTAACCCTTGTTGCCAACGATCAATCTTAATATTAATTCCACCAGCAAGAGGCTGTTCCGCATTCAGCCACTGCCATTTGCCATCAATGATAGAAAACTGTTGCTTGCTAAATTGCCAAGGTAATTCAGCCAAAGGCACTACTGTCCCTTTTTCTCTAATAGTCAGTTTGCCAGATTGACTTTGCCAACCTAACGTCATATTTAACGGACGTGGATATTGATTGGTAATAATTTCACCGTCAACCTTGCCTTGAGCCGGTAATTTGTCTAAATCAAGGGGTAAACTCATTTCACCGTTAAGGCTGATTTCCTGTTCTGGTAACTTAATTGTCAACTGATCAACTATCAGCATTTCCTGATCATCAATATGAGCTAACAATTTAACATTCTTCCCCTGATAACTCAGTTTTTGTTCCTGAGAAGAAGAATCGAATATGAGTTTTCCAGCAAAATCCGACCATGGATTAAAAGAAAAATTATCCACAGACAAACTCATCCGTGGAATAGCAGACAAAACATCAGCGATGGAAAGTGAAGAAACACTTTCCGCAGATTTAGGTAACTGATTCAGGCAATTGATATCCCCGCTAATGGCTGAAGCATTTAATTTCCAGTTATGACCTTGGTCTATGGCTGAATATGGGTAACTGGCGGACAATTGTGATATGCGAATAAGCTTACAATCGTTCACTTGAAATGAAATATCGTCTAGTTGCAAAGCCCCATTTTTCCATTCTGGCTGTTGCAATGAAACTGTCATTCCCTGAGGTAACCAATAACCCGCAACCTTAGGAAACCAATAAGGGACGGAAAACCATACAGTTAATGCCAGTAATATCAACAATATCAGTACGATAATGCATATTTTTAACCCTTTAATTATCAAATCACTGCCTCTTCTTATTAAGCCTTAGATCGGTTACTTCTATTATTATTCCATAATTTAGTAGACACGCCTTAAACTAAGACATTGATTACTAAGAGAATTATGTTGAACATATAGGGAAGCAGCAAGCAATACACCCATAGAGTTACTTAATTTATTGGTTTATTTAACCCTTTACGTCAGCAATAATTTAAGCTCTAAACAATTTATTAGCTACTTAAATTATAGCGGAGATAATTCCATGAAATTAGTCGTTTACAGTACCAAACAGTATGACTATAAGCATCTGGAGCTGGTTAATCAAAAGCTCGGGTTTGATTATGATTTTGAGTTTTTTGATTTTCCTCTCAGTTCACAAACTGCCAAAAACGCTATTGGTGCAGATGCTGTTTGTATTTTCGTTAACGACAATGCTGACCGCGAAGTGCTCAAAGAATTGGCTGAAATGAATGTCAAAATCCTCGCGTTGCGTTGTGCCGGTTTTAATAATGTCGATCTAGATGCGGCTGAAGAATTTGGTATTCAGGTTGTACGAGTTCCAGCCTACTCTCCTGAAGCGGTTGCTGAACATACCATTGGATTAATACTGTGCTTAAATCGCCGTATTCACCGAGCTTATCAACGCACTCGTGATGCCAATTTCTCTCTCGAAGGATTGATTGGCTTCAATATGCACAACCGCACAGCAGGAATTATCGGAACCGGTAAAATTGGTGTCGCAACTTTACGTATTCTTAAAGGGTTTGGTATGCGCTTGTTGGCTTATGATCCATACCCCAATCAAACTGTTTTAAATCTCGGTGCTGAATATGTCGATCTGGATACTCTATATGCACAAGCCGATATCATATCTCTTCATTGTCCGCTGACATCAGAAAACTATCATCTGTTGAATGAAGTTGCTTTCAACAAAATGAAAAACGGCGTAATGATTATCAATACCAGCCGAGGAGCCTTGATTGATTCCGCTGCGGCTATTACTGCATTAAAGCAACAAAAGATTGGCGCTTTAGGTATGGACGTTTACGAAAATGAACGCGATCTCTTCTTTGAAGACAAATCTAATGACGTGATTCAGGATGATATTTTTCGTCGTTTGTCTTCATGTCATAACGTGCTGTTTACCGGTCATCAGGCATTCCTGACAGAAGAAGCCCTGACCAGTATCAGTGAAACTACGCTGAGAAATATCCAGCAATTAATCAACGGGAAAAATTGCCCGAATATTGTTAGTAAGTACCCTTAAAATAATATATTAGGAGATAAATATGAAAAAAATACTACCTTTGGCAACAGCAACTTTATTGTTAGCCACATTCCAAGCCTCAGCGGTAGAAAACGTGTCAGTCGAGGATTTACAACATCACAGATTTGTCCTGGTAAGTGTTAATGGTGAAAATGCGAAAAATCAAGATGGCCGCGTACCAACTATTGAATTCGGTGAAAAAATGCATATCTCTGGCTCCATGTGCAATCTATTTATGGGGCAAGGCAAACTGAAAAATGGTGTATTAACCGTTAAGAATCTGGCTAGTACTCAGATGCTTTGCGCTGATGATAAATTAAATAAATGGGATTACCTGATTGGTCAAGTATTAGCCGACGGTGTTAAAGTCACATTGAAAAATCAAAAACTGACGCTATCCCACGACAATAATACGCTGGTTTATAAGTTAAAGGATTATGTTCAGTAATCAAAAAGCTCAGTTATAAGTGTTAGCATTAAACATTTGCAGAGTGAAATTCTCTTTATTTAAGTGTTTTATGTTGCAGGTGCCGGAAAACATTTTCTGGCACCTCAAAATCAATATCTAAGTTACATCATATTCATTTATGGATATATCGAACCAAAATCGATTAAAATAGATATAGATAATGCGTCTTATTTTTAACTTATTTCCACCAACTCTAATAAAGAGTTCTACACTTTTTATATTTAAAATAATTTATTAATAAATACAAGGAGATAATACATGTCAAATATTGCACTTACTGATATCCAATTTATCGACCTAATGAACGAAATGCGTCAACACGCAAAACGTATGTTAAATGATGCTAAAATTGAACCATTTGTGCCATCGACATCTGAACTCCAGGCATATGCAAATATGCTTGCGGAACAATATGAAAATGTAAATATTACCGAAAATGAGAAAATAGACGGTATTATTAATGAATTAAAAGATTCAGTGAAATCTGGTGCTAATTCAATATCACAAGTTTCTAAGACAAGTGTAATTGACAGCACTCAGAAATATCAAAATGCGATTATCTCTGATCCAGACAATGCAGACCAAGACTGGATCGATAACATGAATAAATCTCGTCAAAGAACCAAAGATGAGAACAACAGACAAATTGATACAAGCTACGATAAAGCTATTCAATACGGGTTACAATTTCCTAACGCCAGAGCAGCAATACAAAGCTTCATGGAGAAAACTGGAACTTTTTTTTCTAACTTATTTGGTAGACTTTCCAGCTTCATACTTGATGCAGCCAGACAACTTACTGAGTGGCTAAATAGAGCATGGGAGACAATTAAATCCTTCTTTGAGAGAATTAATTCTTGGATTTCCAATGCTTTCTAATTAATTGATAATGGTTCGAGTTAGTTCGAACCATTATATTAACCTCAGATATAACCTGATACAATTAATTACTTATTAGGCAATGTGATCTTGGAAATAATCGCTAATCTATCCATATAATATTCTGCATCACCCCATAACCAACTCTGCTCTTTACCAACATCATCCTCAGCTAAGATATTTCTTAATTCACAAGTCATAACATCATAACCGTAAACATAAAGCCCAAACTGTAATGCTTCATACATTCGCGCTTGCCAAAAAGAGATATCGTCTATTATTTGGTTGACGTTTGAAGCAACTACATCATATGTTTTAATTAGGTAGTGGAAAAAAATTTTAGCTGCTAAATCACTTAACGCCGCTTTATGTTTTGGTTTTTTCGTTCGCCACACAAGCGTTTGCGATACAGGGCTGCAATTAAGCACCAAATCATTCATCACAATGACTTTGTTGTAGTAAACAACTTCTTTTGCATCGTCACTCAGTAACGCCAATTCAAAGTGAGGTTCATCTATATCCAAATCTAACCTGCTATCAACCCTGACCAATCGGTAGCCCGGTGGAAGAATGAGCTCATTCACATCATGCACAATATCAGTACCAGAGGAATCAAGGATACTATAAAGAGCGCGGTTGAGCTCTGGCTCATTCAAACAACTGAAATCATTGGTAATTTTTTCTATGTTTTCCGAATATCTTGGCATATTTTATGCTTCCTCTAATAAACCACAGGTTTAATTACCTAATGGTAATAGTATAGATGCAATTATATACAATCAACCTTTAGTTAATTTCGATAGATACACCCATTGGATAACTTAGCTCCAGAGCAAAATCACAACTATCCCAACGAGGGAAACATAGAAAAATAATTTATTAAATTACAGTTAATTAAACCATTATTTCGGCTTATTCAAAATGTGGTCTTCCCATTCCACAACATCAATTTCCCGTACTGCAATATGCCTGACCGAGATTCTTTCACTATGCATTGCGGATTTAGACCCTTTAATCAGTGGATGCCAGGGTAACAATGTCTTCCCTTCTGCAAGCAAACGATACGCACAAGTCAGTGGCAACCACTCAAAAGTCGGCAAATTATAACGGGTCAGTTTGATACAATCTGGCTCATATCTAAAACGGTCTTCATAATTTTTACACTGACAAGTTTTTATATTGAGCTGATTACAGGCAACATTAGTGAAATAAATTTCATCGGTATCATCATCCATCAACTTATGCAGACAGCACTGCCCACATCCATCACATAATGATTCCCATTCTTCATCCGTCATCTGATCCAGAGTTTTTACCTGCCAGAAAGGCTGAGACATAACTTCTACTATTCCTTAATATTATTCAAATCACTCTTGTGGTGAGTGAATTATCATTCAGAGTAACCTTTAACATATCTCCGGACTCCAATGATCCAACACCTTCCGGTGTACCGGTGAGAATCACATCTCCTGGCCGCAAAGTGAAAAAACGCGATATATAGCTGATCAGGGGAATGATGGGTGTCAGCATATCGTTGGTATTACCATTCTGCCGCAGTTCGTCATTAACAGTCAGTGAAAGCCGAGCATTCTGCGGATCACCAAAACTACTCATCCGAATAAACCCGGATATCGGGCAAGAACCATCAAACGCTTTACTTTTTTCCCACGGCTGACCTGCTTTCTTGAATTTAGACTGCAAATCACGCAAGGTAAGATCTAATGCGACAGCAAAACCGGCAATTGCTATACCAACACGCTCCTCATTTGCTTGTTTCAATTGTGTGCCTATCAACACAGCCAGTTCAACTTCGTGATGAACAACACCAAAATCTTTTGGAATTGCAATTGGCTGATGTATATCACACAATGCAGTTTCCGGTTTAATGAAAATGACCGGCTCCTCCGCCGGCTGAAAACCCATCTCTTTAATATGTTTAGCGTAATTACTGCCAACACAAACAACTTTGTTAACTGGAAGATCCAGTAATGCGCCCTGCCAGTCTCTGTGCTGATACATACTCATTTCTCACTCTGTCTGGTCTATCAGGTACCTCTGATTATAGCATTTGCTGCACTACATCATTAGGAATAACGCACTCGCGGCATTCAGAGGAAATCTATCCTCCGGATTACTCGATGGCCAGACAGGTACAATTCTACGCTGTTTTCCCTTGAAAACACTGCACCCAGTTAATATTTTAGTGGTCAATAAAACCGCAATGAAAGTTAATTTTACTCATCAAATTCTCAGATTTTCTTATTTTTTCATCTGATCCAGATGTTGATTCATTAAATTTTCGACCGGAGGGGGGATTTGTAGGTAAAAACCCTGTTCAACTAACGATATTTTTACTTTTTCTATATCAGCGCCTGCCAGTTTTTTTCTAGCTGCCAAGGAGATAGTCATTGCATATTGGGGCCGACCAAAGCTTTTTAGTAACTCTTCAGGAACACGAGAGAAATCATCTCTTTTTTCAATATAAAGGTATGTTTGCTCTCGGTTCGGACTTCTGTAAATCACACAAATCATTATAATAAACTCTTTTAAATTAAGGCCGCGACTTGCTTGAGTAATTCAGTAATTATAACATGTTTATTGTATTTCAAAATATCGCATCCCAGATGTTGTTTCTGGGGATCTCAAATTTGCTGAATCTGAGTCAGGATAGATGTCACAGTCGCCAATTGAGCTAAAAGGCAGTAATTTTACACTTTCAGTCGTTCATTTATACAATGACCAACCTGAAATTATCCTACAGGCCCTACAGGAAAAGGTGGAACAAGCACCGGATTTCCTGAAAAATGCGCCTGTTGTCATTAATATCTCCGCTCTGCCGGCAGAAGCTGATTTAAAAGCTTTGCATCATGCTATTGGTTCAGCAGGGCTCCGTGTTGTCGGAATTAGCGGTTGCCGTGATGAGAAGCAACGCCGGGCGGTAATACAAGCATCCTTACCGCTGTTGAATGAGGGCAAAAAACAAAGAGTTCTGGCACAGGAAAATAAACCGACAGAACCTTCTGCCAAAAAGACCCGCATAATTAATTTACCAGTTCGTTCAGGCCAAAGAATTTATGCTCAAGGAAGTGATCTTATTGTCACGAGTAATGTGAGCACCGGTGCAGAATTGATTGCAGACGGCAACATTCATATTTATGGCATGATGCGTGGCCGAGCATTAGCTGGTGCATCTGGTGATCAGGAATGTCAAGTTTTTTGTACCCATTTAAACGCTGAGCTAGTCTCTATAGCAGGACAATATTGGCTCGGCGATAATATTCCAACTGAATTAGCAGGAAAAGCCGCAAAACTTAGCCTGGTAAATAATGAATTAACTATCGAACCTTTAATCTAGCCCTTTTAATAAGGAATTACTTCATGGCACGCATTATTGTTGTTACATCAGGTAAAGGTGGCGTTGGCAAAACCACTTCAAGCGCGGCCATTGCTACTGGCCTTGCCCAAAGAGGAAAAAAAACCGTTGTTATCGATTTTGATATCGGTCTGCGCAATCTCGATCTGATTATGGGGTGTGAACGACGCGTAGTTTACGACTTCGTAAATGTTATTCAAGGCGATGTGTCCCTTAATCAAGCATTAATCAAGGATAAACGTACTGAAAATCTTTATATCTTGCCCGCATCACAAACTCGCGATAAAGACGCTCTCACTACTGAAGGCGTTGAGCAAGTTCTACTCGATCTAGATAAACAAGGTTTTGATTTTATTATCTGTGATTCTCCAGCCGGAATTGAAAGTGGAGCATTAATCGCGCTCTATTTTGCCGATGAAGCCATCATCACAACTAACCCTGAAGTCTCTTCAGTACGCGATTCAGACCGCATTCTGGGTATTTTGGCCTCTAAATCACGACGCGCTGAACGCGGTGAAGATCCAATTAAAGAGCATCTACTACTGACCCGTTATAATCCCGGACGTGTAAGCCGTGGTGATATGCTCAGTATGGAAGATGTTCTGGAAATTTTATGTATTCCTTTAATTGGTGTTATTCCTGAAGATCAATCTGTGCTGCGTTCATCCAACCAAGGAGAGCCGGTTATTTTAGATACGGAATCCGATGCAGGAAAAGCGTATGCAGATACTGTTGAACGTTTATTGGGCGAAGAGCGGCCTTTCCGTTTCATTGAAGAAGAGAAAAAGGGCTTCTTAAAGCGCCTGTTTGGGGGGTAAAACATGGCTTTACTAGATTTCTTTCTGTCGAGGAAAAAGACGACAGCGAATATTGCTAAGGAGCGGCTGCAAATTATCGTAGCAGAACGTCGCCGTGGTGATTCTGAACCAGCCTATCTGCCTGATATGAAACGGGATATCCTAGCCGTAATCTGTAAATATATACAAGTAGACCCTGAAATGCTCTCTGTGCAATTTGAACAGAAAGGTGATGACATCTCCGTACTGGAGCTTAATATAACATTACCTGAGGCAGAAGAAGTTCAGAAATAACGTGGGTGAATAAGGTTGTTTTATCATCAACTGTTATACCCTTCATCTTTCAAGTTGTTGCTTTGTTGGCTGCGTTCACTTGCCGCCGCGCTGCAAATTGAAATCTATTGGGTATATCAAAATCACCAAGTCGATTATGTAACAGCTTGAGATGGGGTAACTCTAAATGAGAACCCCACCCGCACGCTTTAGCCTGATATCGCGCAGGCTAAAGCAATTACTCTCATCTGATGCATTAATTAGGATAATTCGCCAGAATCTCTGCGACTGGTTCAGCCAGCAATCCTCCTCGCCATCCACTGAGCAATTCAGGTTTGCCATTTAATTGCTTCAACTTCCAGTGAGCACTGAGTAACTGATTAATCTGACGACGAGACGCCAGTAACTCTGAATTAAATTTATGCTGTTCACTTACCTGACTGATCAGTGCCTTAATATCCTTAAACGCTTTGCGATAACCAGGTTGATCAATCAAGTTTGTCACTGGTGGAGGACATTCGCTTTCTGGAATATTTTCACTTTCAGCCACCATTGCCAACAAACGACGCCCATGACAACGAATCTCCTGTCCACTCAATCCCAACGCATCCAATTCTGCTAAAGAGGTTGGCATATAACGTGCTACCTGCCATAAGTTTTCTTCACGAATAACAAAGTTCACCGCCAAATTACGCTCTCTGGCCTGATTCAAACGCCATGCCGCCAGCATTTTCAAACACGCCAGCTGTTGGGGTCGTAATTGACAGATATTACCTATCTGTTTATAAGCACATTCCGGGGCTAATATCTCCCTGCGGCGTTGACTAATAAGCTCACACTCCCCTATCGCCGCTTCCATATATCCGGCCTGGGTTGTCGCAGTTATCAAGATATCAGCCAAGGGCAGCAGATAATAAACATCCGCTGCCGCATATTCGCACTGCTTTTCACTTAATGGACGAGCAAGCCAATCAGTACGAGATTCGCTTTTATCCAATTCGACATGGATATATTCAGCCACTAATGCGGCAAAACCACATGAAAGAGGATGCCCGATAAAAGCAGCAAGGACTTGAGTATCAATCATCGGTTCCGGCAGACATTGAAAAGCATTCAAAAAGACTTCTAAATCTTCACTACCAGCATGCAGAAACTTCAATATCTGAGGATTGGTAATTAATTCACGAAAAGGTTGCCAGTTAGTGATATTAAGCGGATCTATCAGAGAAAGTTGTTCGCCATCATACAGTTGTATCAAACCTAATTGGGGGTAATACGTCCGTGTGCGTACAAATTCAGTATCCAATGCTATTTTTGCGTATTCTTTCGCTCTTTCGCAGACTTGTTGCAACTGAGCATCTGTGGTGATCAACTGATAATTCAAAACATAGTTCTCTTAGCCATTCATGGAATAAGCACGACAACGCCGGATGAAACCGGCGTTGTCGTGCTTATAAGTATTATGAAAAGGGTCAGGCTACAACTGCATTCCTTACTTTTTCCTCTTCACCTCGCAGTTCCCTTCGAAGAATTTTACCTACATTAGATTTAGGTAATTCATCCCGGAACTCAATGATTTTAGGTACCTTATAACCTGTCAGATAACGACGACAATGCGTTTTAAGTTCATCCTCGGTCAAACTGGAATCTATCCGAACCACAAATACTTTAACGGTTTCACCGGAGCTTTCACTTGGTACACCTATTGCTGCTGACTCTAGCACTTTCGGGTGAGCTGATACAACATCTTCAACTTCATTAGGATACACATTGAAACCAGAAACCAAAATCATATCTTTCTTACGATCTACGATATGAATAAAACCTTGTTCATTGATATTCGCAATATCACCCGTTGCTACCCAGCCATCTTTCAATACTTCGTCTGTCGCATCAGGGCGATTCCAATAACCCACCATAACCTGTGGGCCGCGGACCCACAGTTCTCCCTGCTGGCCTATTGGTACCTCATTACCATCATCATCGGTAAGTTTGATGTCCGTTGAAGACACTGGAAAGCCTATACTACCAGTGTAATTTTTCACGTTATAAGGATTACAGGAAACCAATGGTGAGCACTCTGTCAAACCATATCCCTCAAGAAGAGTCCTTCCCGTCACTTTAGCCCACTTCTCAGCAACTGTTTTCTGAACTGGCATACCACCACCAACAACAAGACGCAATGCGGAAAAATCAAGCTTCTTAAATTCTTCATTATTTAACCAAGCGTTAAACAACGTATTCACACCAGTCACTGAAGTGAACTGATAACGACTCAATTCCTTAGCTGTCCCTGTAATATCACGCGGATTAGTGATCAGAAGATTACATCCACCCACGTAAATAAGTAGCAAACAGTTCACCATTAACGCAAATATATGATAAAGCGGTAGCGCAGTAACTATTAGTTCCTGACCCACCCGCAGTAATGGCGAATAAACCGCTTTTGCCTGCTCAAGATTTGCTAGCATATTACGATGACTCAGCATCGCCCCTTTAGCGACGCCGGTAGTGCCACCAGTATATTGCAGGAAGGCCAAATCATCACCGTTAATATCCGGTTTCACATATTGCATGCGATAACCTTTATGTATCGCACAACGAAATGAAATAGCATCAGGCAGGTGATATTTCGGTACCAACCGTTTGATATATTTCACAGCAAAATCAACCAATGTACCTTTAGGACGAGATAACTGATCACCCATACGCGTCAAAATAACATGCTTAACTCTGGTATTAAAAACGATCTTCTCCAGCGTATGAGCAAAGTTAGAAACGATCACAATGGCTGAAGCGCCGCTGTCATTAAGCTGATGTTCAAGTTCGCGTGGCGTATACAAAGGATTTACGTTTACGACAACCAAACCTGCGCGCAAAGAACCAAACAAAGCAACAGGGTATTGCAACAAGTTTGGCATCATCAATGCAATACGATCCCCTTTGCTTAATCCCAAACCATTTTGCAAATAAGCAGCAAACGCCCGGCTACGCTCCTCCAACTTACGGAAGGTCATAACCTCACCCATATTTATATACGCAGGTTGATCTGCATAGTGCGCTACGGCATTTTCAAACATTTCAACCAATGATGCATAACGATCCGGGTCAATTTCCACAGGGATATCTGCCGGATAATGTTTTAGCCAGACTTTCTCCAAGGTAATACTCCTGAAATTTTAATTGCTATGTTATCACTCGCCCAATAAATAACGCACGCCTTGTTTTAACAAATTATTAACTCAGCATACCAGTTTAAAAAAGAAACATTGCTCAGGTTGAGATGCACATCACTAATTTCATGTTAATCCTTATACACAAAAACAAAGGAATTGTGTCGTCTATAAATTATTTTTAATTATCAGTATATTATTGCCATAGTTAATATTTAACTTGGTAGCTATTGATTACACATTGACCGATACATTTTCGCTTAAGATAGCATTTTTAGAATAGCATTTATTGCTTTCATCTATTCCAATACATTATTAAAAAACCAAAACTAATAAAATATGATTATGAACAACGTTACGATAAGAACGGCGAGCTACGAAGATAGTGCTGCCATCAGCGATATAGAACTACAAGCTGCTTCTCTTTTTCCAGATGAACTACTGCCGAAAGCACTCTGTAGTCAAACCCTACCTGTATGTGAAATTAAATCAAGTATTCAAGAAAAACGACTTTGGGTCGCAGAGAGTGATCAAAAACTGGTCGGATTCGCGCTAATCCGTTCTTTAAATCAATTAACTCTGTTAGCTGAGATTGATGTACTACCGGAATATAATGGTAAAGGCATTGCCAGTGCCCTTCTTAATTTAATCATCGAAAAGTTAAAACAGCACAACAAAACAGCACTTTATCTCACAACTTTCCGCGATTTTATACCAAGCCGGAGATTATATGACAAGTTTGGTTTTGTCGTACTAGCATCAGATGATATTCCTGATGAATTACAGAGAATTTTGGCTAAGGAGGCAATCATTGGCTTAGGTACAAGGATTGCAATGAAGTTAACGATAAAACCATAGAAACAGTAATATGATTCCGCCACATAAATGCGGCGGTTCCAACTAAATTTAGATTAGAATGCCTAAGCAGTTCCAGTTATTGAAATTAGCTTACCTGGTCAAAATAGTCTCAACAGGTGCTGGGTCAGGATAATACCAATTCCATCCCCAACCTGAATAATATGGATAACCATAATAATTCCAGGACCCCGGCCCATAAGGCATCAATACCCGCTGAACGGCCCTCCAACGCTGATAGCCCGTTGCATTAATCACAACATAAGAGTAATCCGCATGACCAATTTTATCCTTTTCCAGACCCATTATCGGACCAACCACAGTGACGTAATTTCCTTTAAAATCGTTAGGCTCAAGAAAACTATTAACATAAGCATAGACACGACCAAGAGAAGGTTCATTCAGTTCTGGACTAGCATCTGATGCTAATGGTAATGACGATATCTCCAGACGGGTACGCTGATTTTCATTCACTACATCAAGTACCTTACCGCCAAATCGCCCTTCCTGACCAATAAATAACTCAGGTGCATTCTTAACAGAAAGCAGATCTTGCACTGGCGATGGTGACGTTCCCTTTACTGAATCAGGAACGGAGATACAACCTGTGAGCATGACAACAACTAATACGATTAGTGCTTGAATACTCGTCCGGCAGTTTATTACTTTCAACATAACTACCTTCTCCTGAAAATTGACCCAATAATATGTTTAAAATAACTCTATACCCAATAAATTTCGAGTTGCAGCGCGGCGGCAAGTGAACGAATCCCCAGGAGCATAGATAACTATGTGACTGGGGTGAGTGAAAGCAGCCAACAAAGCAGCAATTTGAAAGATGAAAGGTATATCTATTTGATGCTTTGTTTTACTACAAGTTTCATCAATCAATGCTTAACGGCCCGGTAATTTTTTCCAAGTAACTTCATTACGTAAGTACACCGGCTCCGCATGTTCTACAGAGGTGACTTCACCGTTTTGCCACATCTGTACAGCCAGAGGTAACATATCTTCAGCATGAGGTAATGTAATATCACTATCATTCAGCGTTAAATGACTTGTCCTCAATTGGGGATAAGCCTGCCAGCCAGTACCAGCAACCATCCAATCGCCATTCAATGAAGCCATGATCTCTTGTATCCGCTCTGGTTTCAGTACTGCTTCTGTTTCACTTCCCTGCCATTCACCCTTCTGATTACGAATATATTGTCCCCAATAAATCTCTCCCATCCGGGCATCAATAGCGGTTAATACCTGAGTTGATCCTGTCAGGCGAAAAACCCCTTGCGCCATCGTATTGAGCGTTGAAACACCAATGACTGGCAATTCAGCTCCCAGAGCCAACCCCTGAGCAATACCAACACCAATACGTACACCAGTAAAACTACCCGGCCCACGGCCAAAAGCCAGAGCATCGAGTTGCTGTAAACTGATACCCGCTTCTGTCAGAACAGATTGAACCATAGGTAAAATACGTTGTGTGTGTTCACGTGGAGAAATTTCAAACTGTGCCAAAACGGCACCATCATTCCAAAGAGCAACTGAACAGGCTTCCGTTGCAGTATCAATAGCCAGAATTCGTGTGGACATGCCTTAACCTCGGCAAGCAATATGATTCGAAATAAGGCGCTATGTTATCATAGCCTTGTCTATTTTATCCAAATCGCTGCCGGAGATTATCACAGACAGATAATAAACCGGATTTCCGTTCTGTAATATCTTAGCCCACCTAATAAACAATACCTTTGACTGCTATTTTTTTTCTCCCTCATTTAACATTCTTAACCAACCATATATTCGCTGATTTTTCACTCTCCATATTCCCTCAGTTTGTTGCAGTTCGAAACGTTCACGTGATGAGCTAAATGGCCCTGGATTTTGCTGAATAATTTCAATTGACGTTGGCTCAACAGCAGAAACAATCGCAACATGACCATAGCGATTAAACAATGTTGGGGAAAAAACAATAATATCGCCAGTTTCTGGTGCAGAAATACTGCCATTGGTGAATTGTAACAATGCCCGTTTTTTATTTATTCCACCATCAGCAACAGAATGATCAAAGAAATCTTTTGCATGCCCATAGGTATCTGGCATTTTATGGTGATAGAACTGAAAATAAAAACGTTTTATGAATTCAACACACTGATATTTTATTCCCAAATTATAGCCATCTTCCGACAAATTGCGCCCCAATGACGTATCAACCCCACCATTATAATAGACTGCAACATTCTGATAGTTATCAATGACATCCCCTACTTTATGTGCTGGATTTAAATTAGTTTTTGTTGTCACCGAAAAAGCTAAACAACATAATAAACCGATAATAACTAACCCTGTAATTAACTTCTTTTTCATGTATAGACCTTTATTACTGCGGTTAAAATCCTTTAATTTTTTAAGTCTGAAATCCGGTTATAAAGCGCAGCAGGATAATACAGCAAAAAATATTAAGTGTCTTGAGTGATATGATATATGAGTTTGTTTTTTATACTATTCCGCTTGGATATAAATTCTGGCTAAAAAGCCAGAATTATCTTCATTAGCTGATTATAAGACAGGTACTTTATTAAATTTATATTTTGATACTATATGATGCTATATAATTCCATAACTATTTATACCCGTTATCTTTCAAGTTGCCTCTTTGTTGGCTGCACTCACTCACCCCAGTCACATAGTTCGCTATGCTCCCGGGGATTCGCTCACTTGCCGCCACGCTGCGGCTCGAAATCTATTAGGTATATATAACCAATAAATCATATTTTCCTATCCTTGGTCTGTTTTATCGAGAATCTTTAAAGATTGCCGAGCTTCAAGGAAAGCGACAGCTTTTGCTAAATCACGAGTTCGTGGCGAAGGGGGTAAACTGTTAAGAAACACTTCACCATATGGACGCGTTACCAAGCGGTTATCACAAATCACGACCACACCATAATCATCAACATCACGAATAAGCCGCCCGACACCTTGTTTCAGGCTGATAACCGCATCTGGCAGCTGAACTTCATTAAATGCATCACCACCTTTTAGCTGACAATCTTCAATACGCGCTTTTAATAATGGATCATCCGGCGCCGTAAATGGCAACTTATCGATAATGACACAAGAAAGCGCATCACCCCGCACATCTACACCTTCCCAAAAACTGCTGGTTGCCACTAATAACGCATTGCCGGCAGAAATAAACTGCGAAAGTAGCTGACTTTTACTCGTTTCGCCCTGAACTAAAACCGGCAATGTCATGCTGGCACGAAACTCTTCAGCCAAACTGCGCATCATCTGATGTGAAGTGCATAAAAAGAAACAACGGCCTTTATTAGCTTCAATCAGCGGTTTAAGCATCTTCGCCAACCATTTTGCACCACCCGCCTGATTCGGTGACGGCAAATAACGAGGAACACAAAGCAGTGTCTGACTCTGATAATCAAATGGACTCGGTAATAATAAAGTTTTTGCTTGTTTTAGCCCAAGCCGTTCGGTGAAATGTGAAAGCTGTTCGTTAACAGATAATGTGGCTGAGGTAAAAACCCAACAGCCGGATTGTTCATTAATCATTTCACTGAACTTGTCGGAAACCGACAGGGGAGTCAACGCCAGAAGAAAATGACGACCATAACTTTCAAACCAATAACTGTAATCGGGGATAGTCACATCTTTCAAACGCTTAAGACGATTACGATAAACAGTCGCTCTTTCAAATGCCGCATCCAGCATAACTGAACGCCCTAAAGATAGCTTCATCACGTCATAGCAAAGCTCAAGTGCATCATCAAGTAATAGGAGTGCCCGTTGTACCTGCGAATTTTGCAACAACTCTCGCAAATTACCACGATAACCCTGCTCCCCTAATGCCAGCCGAAAATCCTGTGTACTCTGGCTCAGGCGATCCGCGCTCTTCTGTAACTGAGCTTGATCCCGCACTTCCGTGCGATACGCCATAATAATGTCTCTGGATAGATCTATCAGTTGGCGGCTACTTAATTGCTGACCAAAATATTGACTAGCGATATCGGGGATTTGATGTGCCTCATCAAATATCTTAATTTCTGCTTGCGGAATTAACTCACCGAATCCAGTTTCTTTCACCACCATATCCGCCATAAACAGATGATGATTGATAACGATAACATCCGCATCCATTGCCCGACGACGAGCTTTCAGAACAAAACATTCCTGATAACGCGGACAATCACTGCCAAGACAATTATCGTTAGTACTGGTTACTAACGGCCAAACGTGACTGTCTTCCGCTATCTGATGGCAAGTGCTGATATCCCCCTCTTCAGTTTGTGAAGACCAGCTTCTCAGTCGAACAATATCTGCCAGAACTTCCGCTTCCAGCTGACCACCACCAAAAGAGTGTTGTTCCAGCCGTTCCAAGCAAAGATAATTCGAGCGGCCTTTTAACAACGCCAGTTTACCGGTGAAATTAATCGCTTCAGCCACAGTCGGCAAATCACGATTATAAAGCTGATCCTGTAGAGCCTTAGAACCAGTGGAAATAATCACTTTCTGCCCAGAACGCAATGCAGGAGCCAAATAAGCAAATGTCTTACCTGTTCCTGTGCCCGCCTCTACCACCAGTTGCTGATGGTTTTTAATCGCACACTCAATAACAGCAGCCATCTCTCTTTGAGCATCACGGGGTTTAAAACCTTTTATTGCTTTAGCAAGCGCGCCGTTTTTCGCAAAATCGTCTGACACAAACTGTCTCTTTTAATAAAATGGATGGAGATTATGCCAATACTATGTTCTGATCACCACCCAAAATCAGGCAGATAGCAGTTAACTAAAGAGGTATCCATGACAATTGAACGTATTGATCCACAAGATCGCTGGTCGGAAGCTGTGATCCACAATAAAACCATCTACTACACCAGCGTGCCAGAAGAAAAGCTGGATGGTGATATTACTGAGCAAATGGCTGATACACTGGCTGCTATTGATATCACGTTACAGCGCCTTGGATCTGATAAAAGTAAAATTATCGATGCCACTATTTTTCTGGCTGACAAAGAAGACTTTGCTGGTATGAACGCCGTCTGGGATGCATGGGTTGTCGCAGGAAGTGCACCTGTGCGTTGCACTATTGAAGCCAAGTTAATGAACCCCAAATATAAAGTCGAGATAAAAATTATCGCGGGAATTTAATATTAATTTCGGGATATTCTTACTATCCGTATTTATATTTTAATTACTTGGAAGTTATTAAGAATATCCCCAAAAAATCTTATAATATCTATACCCTTCATCTTTCAAGTTGCTGCTTTGTTGGCTACGTTCACGCACCCCAGTCACATAGTTATCTATGCTCCCGGGGATTCGCTCCCTTGCCGTCGCGATGCATCTTGAAATCCATAGGGTATATACCAAATGGATTTTCTATATTTACACTTCCAATATTGAATTATACTTATGAGTCATCCATACTTTCTACTAGGCGCACAAGTGCCTGGCCATTGTTTAATGAATATCAACGTGGTCTAACCTTTAATAACTCTTATCACTTGGTGTGGAGCATTCTATGGATGTTTGTTCAAGTTGTAATTGTTCCTTTCATGATTCAATTGTTGCGCAAGTAGAAGGTAAGATCTACAAAAGTTGCCCATCTTGCTCGGCCTCAATTGGTCAACATGTTTTCTATCGCTATGAAGACTTTGGCATAAGGGATATGGGTGATGGTTTCCATATCCTTCAGTCTTGTTGTCCTGGTTGTTGTTCGAAAGATGGTCATACGCCAGATGTATGTTTTACCTGCTAAAAGTTACCTTATCTATATCTGCTGGCTATTATGCAAAATAATAATTGCAGGCCAGCAGATATATAAAAATAAATATACTCTTCATCTTTCAAGCTGCTGCTTTGTTGGCTGCTTTCACTTGCCGCCGAGCTGCAAATTGAAATCTATTGAGTATAATAACCCCCATCATTTATTTAAAAACCAGAATATCAATAATATATTTTTTCTTTAATTTTAAAAATCAAAGTGGGAGGCGATATTACAGTATTTAATTAAAATATCTCAGCAGATAAGAAATAATTATAAGCTGCATAAAGAACTACAAAATTAAAATAACTTCTGTAAACCACACTCCCCCGGATTAGATTACACTGGCTTAAGCCATCTTGATCATCACCATCCCCAACAGCAATAAGACAATGCCACCCCAGCCTTTACAATTCAATCGCTGATTAAACATAATCCAGCCAGCCGCAACCGTTGCGATAATACCGAAAGCGCCCCACAAAGCATAAGCAATGGAAAGCTCAATTCCCTTCACTGCCTGAGCAAGCGCACTAAACGCCCCAAGGACGGCAACAAGTGAGAAAATACCCATCCAAGGGCGTCTGAATCCATCAGAAAATTTCAGTAAAATATTCGCTACAATTTCTAACACTACAGCAAGAAACAGAAACGCAGCATGCCACCATTCAAATTGTTGCAACATGTTATGCCTCCTTTATTTTACTGTTTTTAGTGGTTGCAGCACTGACCGCCTTACTTGCCATCTGTTTCACTGCTTCAGCTGATTTTTTGACCGCGGCTTTTTTAGTACCGGATTTAATCAGCATAATCCCTGTCACCAACAGAGCCAAACCGCCTACTTTCATCAATGACAGTGATTCATCAAACCACATCACACTAAAAACAGTAATAAAGAGAATGCCAACACCTTCCCACAAAGCATACGCAACGCCCAGTGCAACTTTTTTCACTGCCATTGCCAGCAAGATATAGGATGTGGCGATCATGATATACATAACTGCCATGCCAGCTGAACCGCCGGAAACGCTGGCATGTTTCATCGATAAGGTACCGATAACTTCGGTAACAATTGCCATTGCAAGGAATAACCAATAAATCATTTTCTTTCTCCTGAACATGCAAATACGCACGTCAAGACGCAAGCCATAAATGAGCCAAATCACCTACGTATGAGATGAGAAAAATAAGCTAACGTTTTGACGAAATAGAAACGCCGGTTAAAAACCGGTTAACAGGAGTCAGACGCTACAACGCACCGCACCAGTAATGTTCACTGGATAAAATGGTAGAAAGGAAAAGCACATGGGTGGAACTTTGAAACTTGACGCTTTTGGCGCTGTTCATGATATCTCATTCTTTCATCGCACCGATATTCCGAGCGATATACTAAGAATCCTCATAGTTATGGTATTGATTGTCTTGATACTTCTATCATATTGAATAATAGAAAGCAACTGCTTAATTTTATTCTTTTCTTGTCTGACATCACAAATGAATAAAAAAAGCGGAGCAAATATCAACATGAGCCGATAAGCCAAGCCGCCCATCGTACGGCTTGAGCCTCAATGGAGGGATGTATACCCTTCATCCTTCAAGTTGCTGCTTTGTTGGCTGCTTTCACTCACCCCAGTCACATAGTTATCTATGCTCCTGGGGATTCGTTCACTTGCCGCCGCGCTGCAACTCGAAATTTATTGGGTATATACCCGTTATCTTTCAAGTTGCCTCTTTGTTGGCTGCACTCACTCACCCCGGTCACAGAGTTATCTATGCTCCCGGGGATTCGCTCCCTGGCCGTCGCGATGCATCTTGAAATCCATAAGGTATATATCTCCCTCATTTATCGTCAGTTATTCGAATTCATTCCACGAACGGCCATCACGGGTGATCATAGCAACAGAAGCAACGGGTCCCCACGTTCCCGCCTGATAAGGCTTAGGCGCTTCATTATCCGCCGCCCATGCATTCATAATAGAATCGACCCACTTCCAGGCTTCTTCCACTTCATCACGACGAACGAATAGCGCCTGAATACCACGCATCGCTTCCAGTAATAACCTCTCATAAGCATCCGCTAGCGGAATATGATTAAAAGTTTCAGAGAAACTCAAATCCAACTTAGTTGTTTGCAAACGGTGTTTATGCTCAAGCCCCGGTGCTTTGTTCAGCACTTCAATATCAATACCTTCATCCGGTTGCAGACGAATAGTCAGTTTGTTCTGCGGTAACTGTTGATAAGATTCAGAGAACAAATTCAGTGCCGGTTTCTTGAAATAAACCACCACCTCAGAACATTTAGTTGGCAGGCGCTTACCGGTTCTCAAATAAAAAGGAACCCCAGCCCAACGCCAGTCATCAATATCGACACGGATAGAGACAAAAGTTTCTGTTCTACTAGACTGGTTAGCTCCCTCTTCTTCCAGATAACCCGGTACCTTACTGCCCTGAACAAAACCAGCGGTGTACTGACCGCGCACCGTTTTCTCCCGTACATTTGTGTGATCAATACGGCGCAGAGAACGCAATACTTTCACTTTTTCATCACGGATATGGTCTGTTGTTAAATCTGCCGGAGGAGACATCGCAATCATAGTCAATATTTGTAACAAGTGATTCTGAATCATATCGCGCATCTGCCCGGCCTGATCAAAATAACCCCAACGGCCTTCAATACCGACTTCTTCCGCTACCGTAATTTGTACATGATCAATTGTCCGGTGATCCCAGTTATTCACGAACAAAGAATTGGCAAACCGCAACGCCAACAAATTCAATACCGTTTCTTTACCCAGATAATGATCGATACGATAAACCTGACACTCATTGAAATATTTTGCCACTTCATCATTAATGGCTTTAGATGATTCAAGATCGATCCCTAAAGGCTTTTCCATCACAACCCGGTTTGGCTCTTTATTTAGTCCTGCAAGGCCCAATCCATGACAAACTGAGCCAAAAGTACTTGGTGGCATCGCAAAATAGTGAATTGCAGGCCGATTCTCCCGCTTAAGAATTGCTTTCAGTTTGGCAAAGTCTTCCTTTTGATTAACATCCAGATTGCAAAACGCCAAACGTTCACTCAGTGTTTTCCATAACTCTGGATCTAATTCTTCCGATAAGAAGGTATTTAAAGCTTCTTCAACCACTTTGGTATAAGCCTTTTTATCCCAATCAGCCCGACCGACACCAATAATTCGGGTTTCAGGATGGATATAACCCGCTTTCTCAAGCTGATAAAGGGAAGGTAATAATTTCCGGCGAGCCAAATCCCCTTTAGCACCAAAAATTACTAAATCACAAGCCTGAGCCGTGGAAGTAACCGCCATATTGCATCTCCTTGTTGCGGGATATTGTAATTTTGTTACAGCTTTAGCCGATAATGTACCCTTTTGGCTATAGCACGTAAACAGCTATAGCGAATAACGCTAATCTTCTATTAGCAATAGGTGCTACTGCCACTGAATAATTATATTATTAGGTAATTTTACAACTTATATGAAAGAGAATTACCGATGTGAAAGTTAGACACTTGTCATACTTTTATGAAAAATATTAGATTATTGTGACTTCCTGCTGCCAGCTTCAATTTACTAGTAGTATATTTTCATAAAACTTACATAGATTTCCTTTTTGAATGAAATCGTTAAAACCATAGGTAATTACGTTTTATGAACACACTGGAACGGGTGCAAAACAGTATTGAGTTTTTAAGTAAATCAGAAAAAAAAGTGGCGCAGATAATCCTGGCTTCACCGCAAACGGCAATTCATTCCAGTATCGCAACACTAGCAAAAATGGCGCAAGTCAGTGAGCCAACCGTTAACCGTTTTTGCCGTCGTCTCGAAACCAAAGGTTTCCCCGATTTCAAACTCCATCTGGCCCAAAGCCTTGCCAATGGCACACCCTATGTAAATCGTAATGTTGAAGAAAGCGACACCGTTAGCGCCTATACCAATAAGATATTTGAATCAGTCATGGCGACGCTGGACACAGTAAAAAGTAATTTGGATATTACTGCCATTAACCGAGCAGTCGATTTATTGACTCAAGCGCGGAAAATCTCATTTTTTGGCTTAGGGGCTTCTGCCGCAGTTGCTCATGATGCCATGAATAAATTCTTCCGGTTCAATATTCCAGTTATCTATTTTGATGACATTGTGATGCAACGGATGAGCTGTATTAACAGTACCGAAGGTGACGTAGTCGTGTTGATATCCCATACTGGCAGAACAAAAAGCCTGGTTGAAGCAGCACAACTTGCACGTCAGAATGATGCGACAGTCATCGCAATTACCTCCCGCAACTCCCCTCTTGCCTGCGAAGCAACGCTCTCCATTCTTCTGGATGTCCCAGAAGATACCGATATCTATATGCCAATGGTATCAAGAATCGCTCAATTAACCGTCATTGATGTTCTGGCTACCGGATTTACCCTGCGCCGAGGTACGGCATTCAGAGATAACTTAAAAAAAGTCAAAGAAGCACTACGAAATTCACGCTTTGATAAGATTGGCTTTCCCCCAGCCTGAAGCCTTGTTGTTAGGCTGACTCGCAACGATTGCGCAGTCAGCGATTGTTTATTACTCATTAAGTGCCTGTAAATAATCTGCACTGGTCAGTTTACCAATGTCATCTCCACTTTCTAAACGATATCGTAACCAATCAGTAATCCGTTCCTGTAACTTTCCTTTTGGCGTATCCAGTTTTTCAGCCAATTCACCGTGGTTCTCCCATAGATCACTACTCAGCGCAAATACCAATCCTTGCAGGGCATAAGTAGAACGATGCCAGGCTTGAATCAAATGATGCCCCAGAACAAAAGGCTTATCACTCCTGCTTTGATCACAATTTTCAGGGCGGTAATAAATGTGTGGTTCAGGTGTATCTATCATTAACTCACTTACCGGGGTCAGTAATTCTGACCAATCGCTATCGGTCATTGCCGGTAATAACGGACTGAAAATGCGCGCATCCATTAAGCGAAAAACCACCTGTTTTTCCTGTAAGATCACCAACTGGCGTGAACGCCAGTGATTAAGCTGTTGCGACCATGAGTTATCACTACGATAAGCCCAACCCCAGCTGATATCACTCAATGCTTGACGATCAAGCTGATGAGCAATCATTGACAAGCAGCCTGACTTTGGCTGAACTAGCCAAGGGCTTTGCGCCAAAAGGTGATTCATCTGAGTATCACTATATAAAGGAAACGCCTGTTCAACCCAATCCTGAGTGTAAAAGAGATCAACCGGATCAGGCTGGGCCAGCGAATTCAGCATAAAGAAAACGGGCGATTTATTGGGGGCAGTCAACCACTGTTGCCAGCTCATAGCTATATTCATATATCCTCCTGTTGATTGATAACCCAGTTAGCTTCCCGTTGAGCCAGCAAAGCACAAGACGGTTTGGCCGGGAATTTAATATCCAGCAGCGGCTCTACACCGTCCGGCAGTTGCAGAGACAGCCCACGCCCCGTACCGGCAGAACCCTGCCCGACAGATAAATTCGCGGAAGTCAGAATACCGCCGGGAGTTAGCCGTATAAAACTACCACCTACTTTTAACGTGATTTCTGACCCAGCTTCTAGCACAATTTTGCCCCCGCTTTTTAAATGTATCTCCTGACCACTTTCAGCGACTAGTGCATCCCCAGCTTGTAAATACTGACTACCGGTAATACGGTGTGACACGTTACCATCAGTGCTGTGCTTAATTGAACCGGTGATTTTCTGGTGATCATCGGCACCGATTTCACTGTAACGACTGTTATCGATCCGCTGCTTATGATCGTGTTTGATATGCCAGTAAGCATCGTGTTCAATATGCGCGGTCAGGTCTTTTTGCCCGTGTAGATAAATCTCTTCCCGATCTTTTTCATCCTCAAACCGTAGTTCATTAAAACCCTCCCCTTTGTGAGTCTGGGTTTTAAAAGTGGTTCGGGTTTTTTCGGCAGGTAAATCCAGCGGTGGACGATTCAGACCATTGTAGGTACAGCCGGTGACAATTGGGCGATCAATATCGCCATTTAGATAGGAAACAATGACTTCCTGACCAATACGGGGGATCGCCATAAAACCGTAGCCGCTGCCATTCCAGCCCTGTGTGAACCGTACCCAGCAGGATGCGCTGTCATCGGCCTCATCGTAGCGATTCCAGTGGAAATGGATACGGATACAGCCATCCTCATTGACATAAATCTCTTCCTCTGCCGGACCAACCACGGTCGCCACTTCCTTACCATCGGCCAGCGGTTTGTAATAATATGGCGGTCGCCAGTCATCATAGCCGGAAATAAAACTGAACTCGTTTGAAAAGAAGGTTCCTTGTTCCCCATAGGCTTCCTGTAACACCTGTGGACACCGGCCATAATGACGAATGGTAATGATTTGCCAGCGATCATTCATCGCATCAACCGGATGTTCGCTCATCTCAAAGATTTTACCGGGCATCAATTGAAAACAGTTACTTTGCCCGCTGCCGGTCTGACGTTGATTTTGGTATTCCTGTTGACGGTGGCGGACAAAGGGTTTTGCTTCAGCATCTTTCTGAAAACGGCCATAGCTTTCAAAGATTGTGAACAACGTTTCCTGTCCGTAAATATCGGGATTGATATCAGCCCGGTGCATCAGGCGGTAATCGGGATTGCGGGGATTACGGTCTTTATAAATCACCCGTTGCGGCGTCATGGAAACCCCCAGATGGATCTGATTAATGACATTCATTTCGGTAGCCTGCCGTATCTGAGGGTTATAGACCAGCGGTGGTGTGGCCATCATCCCCAAATGGCTGTCACTAAAAAATAATTTGTCATCTTCAAACCAGAAACTCAGCCCTTCTTCTGCTGCTAACCGGGTAAAAAATTCATAATCGGACTCGCGTTTCTGCGTCACATACTCACGCGTGAGATGTGACGAATCCAGTTGAGAATCAGACAAAACACGGTGTTTTTGCAACAGGCTGTTAAGGATTTGCGGGATACTTTGCTGATGGTAAATCCGGCTGTCCTGATTAAGCGTTAGCCGCCAGAGTGCAGGCCGGACGATAAGAAAGTAAGTTGTTTGATGGGCATCGGTATTACCCCGTTCGGCCCGTGCAATCACACCGCTGACCTGACGCTGCTCAACATCATTAAAAACAACCCGGAATTTCACCGACTGGAGTAACAATGATTCCAAATCAATATCTGCCCGTTTACTGACTAAGGTTAAACTCAGAATAAACAGTTGGGACAATTCTTCCTGCAAAGAAAACTCGGCTACAGCAAATGTTTTCTCTGGCAAATCGGTAACATGACAGAGAAAATGTAATCCATCGTTCATATGGACTCCTTATTTATAAAGTTGATATTTATATTTAAACAAATCAGTGATAAGACCTTTTCAGCATTATTTTATTTTCCAATAGTCAATAGAATCTCTGTTAATATCCATCCGGCCATCTTTCAATACCGGCAAGTATTTTTTTGTATTTATCATGGTAGATTGTCCTCAATATCTACAGCGTTATCTATATGAGTGTCAAGGTCATCTTTCCCCATTTATTTTACTGGCGGTTTTGGTGCCGTTATTTTCCAGTAATCTATTGATTGCCGATTCAGATCAATTCGCCCATTGGGATATTCAACCCATTCCTTCCCTTTAGTAATAGTGATTTTCGGCATTTTGGTTTCATCCAGCTTAGGCTTATAAATAATTTTCCATTCCGCTCCTGGAGTTAACTTCAGCCGAAAAGGACGCATACCCAATTCACCTTGTAAAAATATACTTTTAGGAAAATTCACAGATAATTCTAAAACAGGGTAAATAACCGGGCTATAATCTATGGTATTCAATGCCGCTGTTTCACTAAGATTTGTTTGGATCGCATCGTTGATAAATGCGGTTAAACCTGTTCCTCCTCCTCCGTCATATAGAGCCGCATCTTTCACCAAGTGGCTAACATCGGTATAACTCACTGACACAAAAGCCCGGTCAATTTTCCATTTGCACCTGCCCCCACCATTAAAGGGTAACTTCGCTTGAAAGTAACCGGTTTGCGGATCAGCCTTCACATCCAGACGCAATCCGTGATGGGTCGGCACCTTATAAGACGACATATCCGCATGCCACTGAGATTTAAGGCAGTCTTTTGATGTATATACAGCGGACACATAGGGTTTTGTATATTTCGGCGCAACTCCTTCCACTGTTATCCACTGATTATCCTTCGGGGGCGAAAGTGGTTCATTCGGATCAGCACAACCCGATATGAATATGGCTAACAATACCGGCAAGTATTTTTTTGTATTTATCATGGTAGATTGTCCTCAATATCTACAGCGTTATCTATATGAGTGTCAAAGTGTCAAGGTCATCCTTCCCCATTTATTTTACTGGCGGTTTTGGTGCCGTTATTTTCCAGTAATCTATTGATTGCCGATTCAGATCAATTCGCCCATTGGGATATTCAACCCACTCGCCCTTACCGTCAGTCACGGTAATTTTCGGCATTTTGGTTTCATCCAGTTTAGGTTTAAAGGTAATTTTCCATTCGGCTCCCGGAATCAACGTTAATCGAAAGGGACGCACTCTTAATTCCCCCTGCAAGAATATTCTTTTCGGGAATTTTTCAACCATCTTCAATACAGGGTAAATAGTGGGACTATAATCAATGGTATTCAATGCCGCTGTTTCGCTAAGATTCGTTTGAACTGCATCGTTGATAAACGCGGTTAACCCTGTTCCTCCCCCTCCTTCATATATCACAACATCTTTCATCAAATGGCTAACATCGGTATAACCCACGTTCACAAAGGCCCGATCAATTTTCCATTTGCACCTGCCCCCACCATTAAAGGGTAACTTCGCTTGAAAGTAACCGGTTTGCGGATCAGCCTTCACATCCAGACGCAATCCGTGATGGGTCGGCACCTTATAAGACGACATATCCGCATGCCACTGAGATTTAAGGCAGTCTTTTGATGTATATACAGCGGACACATAGGGTTTTGTATATTTCGGCGCAACTCCTTCCACTGTTATCCACTGATTATCCTTCGGGGGCGAAAGTGGTTCATTCGGATCTGCACAGCCCGATATGAATATGGCTAATAATATCAGTAAGTATTTTTTTATATTTATCATGGTAGATTGTCCTCAATCCCAACAGCATTTTCTGCATAGCGCGTTAAAGCCAATAAGCCCTGTTTATCCTGTTGAGTACAAATCAGTGCCTGCTTTAACTGATGGTCCATCTGTAAAAATAAGGTATCGCGTTGTCGAATATCCGATACAATATCGCTCCTTTCATTCAGCACTTTTTCAAATAATTGTTCCTGATCCCGGAAAAAATGATATTTCTCTGGTATAACCAGTTCTGCCAGTCTTGCACCAATATAGCGAGCATATTTCAACGAACTGTGATCAGGAAAACCCAGTGCATCTTTTAAAGTCGGGTTTTCATTCAGCGGAAACCATTTAGCCTTATCTGCCTCACTGATTTGTTGAAAAAATCTTTTCTGAATATTCCCAGCCTCTTTCAGATTATTTTCTGTTTCAGGGTTGAGTGATGGAATTAAATATAATTTTGTTTTAGTGGGTAAGGTAGTTCTGAGCCGTACATGATTACTTGGGTTGCGCTCTTCCAGCCATTCAATGACCAGCGTGATTTTACAAAAATGGACTATTTTTCCATGATGCAGATAAACTTCTCCGCGGTCAGTAAAATCCAGCAATTCAATGGGGCTAAACAGATAGCCTAACGGTCCCCAACAATTATAAAGCCAGTTATCCAAACTTTTTTCTGGCGGTACGGCAGGGACCGGATCATCTTCATTCACATGACGGTAATGGGTAATAGCAACCAGTTCCTGTACTGCACTGCGCGTTAAGGTTCGCGGCATCCCATAGCTGTAAAGGCAGGGATTATGTTCTTTCAGCTGTGCGCTATGCAGCAATGCCAATGCTCCCCCCAAGCTATGCCCGCAAATAAATAACCGTTTGTTTGTAACCAAATTCATGATGTCGTGGGATACTGACGTAATTCCCGTTTTATCACTAAGGATTGCTATTTTTTCAACCAAACTAAATGCTTCCCAAAACCCTTTATGCACTTTGCCGCTGTGAATAAATCCGCTGCACAGGGCTTTTTCATCGCAATCTAACCCCAAAGGCTGGTACGTCGCATCTGTAATGGCATCCGTCATGCTGGCCGTACCCTTCCAACTTACAACTACATCATACGGGCTGGCTACATAAAACAGCTGAGTATTCCCCCCTACACCATCAACATTTGATGAATCAATAAACTCCACCCGGGTATAACGTTCACTAAACGGCACATCGTAAACAATCGGGGTTGCCGACAATGTCTCTACCTTATTAGGCAGTTTCGAAACATCCACCATCTGCCGGTTAAAAAAGTGAGGCACTGAACCTTCTACGTTGATATCCCCGCCCGCATAAGCCAATACGCTCATCAAACATTGGTTATAGGCATTCACAATGGAATACTCTTTTTGATGGTGCAATTGCAAAACCCAGGCCCGGAAGGGGCACACTTCCAGTACATACCGCCGATTTAATGGATGAACTTCAAAGCCCTTTGGCTCTGGATCTGGGAAATGATAGGGCGGTGGAATTTTTTTAGGATCATTCCAGTCATCAAGCACCGGCAAACCATCGCTAATTTGCCCAATTGTCACATAACGGTATTGGTGACCTTCCGCTTCGGCTTTTGGTTTCACCACCGAGGCCTCTTCACCGCGTTTTTCCCGTAACGGATGTCTCTCCATCTCATTCGCCAGCTCCTGAGCACCGATATACAACGTCACCGGATGGGGTGGAAAGGTTTCTTCCCTGATCATACCAAAACCATCCGTTACCCCCCGACGTTCATCTTGCGGATTTCCCCGACTTCTCAACCGGTAAGGCATATTCACGATCGGCTCGCCTTGCTCATCCACCAATTGGAACTCTACCCAGTGTTTCAGAATATTCTGACAGTCTATACAATCCAATGGACCTAATTTGCTCATCAATATCACTCCCGTTTCTTCTTTGCCACTACATACAGAAATGCAACCCATGCATGAGATCTTGAAAATCCCACAGGACTTCTTTCGTATGGTCATCAATCACTGTCATCACCAGAAACGTTTCCATGCTGATAAAAAACGTCATCAAACGGGTCATCAACACACTGAATTGATACATCTCTCCCTCATTGGTATAACAATCGGGGTTAAGTGTCAGGATCAATTTAGAACCCCGGACAGGAATGCCTCTATCCAAGCGATCTATCGGGATGTGTTCCAATCGGACAATGCCATTAATGTGCTCTCGCAGACGCTTACTCATCAACCGGTCCGCTGAGAAATCAAATACCCTCAAAAAGTCCTGTACGGAGTGAGTCTTGAACATCATCCAAGGCGAACAGGAAAAACCGGAAAATAACGGCCAGGCCGATCTGTCTTCGGTCATTGACGGATAGCAGGCAGAAACAGGCGTGATATTGCGAACAGTCAGTGCGGTGGTGTTTTCCCCCGGCCGGTTAATATCCCCGATATCCAGATTAGCAGCTTGCTGACGGTAGCCGGTGAACTGACAAAAAATGGACTGCGACGGCAGATGATTTGCCCGCTCACCATGACAGTCATAGAAATTCAGCTCATGCCGTGTGCGCTGCAAAATGTCACATTCCGTACTCAGCTGATAATAATAAAGAAACTCAGCATCCGGTAGAAAATGGCTGATTGGACTAAATTGTTCAATCGGTAAATATCGGCAGGGTTGCCCGCGCGCCTGATGCTTTGGCTCCGTCGACATATAAACGTGATTCAACTTAAACAGTCGTTCGTCCGCACGCAGTGGAATTTCATAGTGGCTGGATTCACTGTTTATCGGAATAGCGACACTGGTCATCTGTTCCAGCTGTCTTACCGGAGCACAGCCCAGCAAAAAAGCTTGAGAAATATCGCTCAGTGTCAGGTTGCCTTCAAATCGCAAAATCAACTGGAATGTCTGATCCTTATTCAATGTCACTGACCGACAGCCATTTTGGATATTAATCGTCACAAAATCATGCACATGAGGCAGATAATAATACTCCATTATCAGTTGCAGAACAGAAAATCGATCAATTTTTGGGGACGGCAGAATGGGAACTTGTCGCTCTGTTCCCCACAACGCGGATACCGGGTAACTATCGCGAAGCGTGATAGTCTTATCTTGTGTTCGCAACTGGACATCACATAAATAATAGTCAATCCACAAGGCTAACTGTGCAGCCTGTTGGCGATCACTACCCAAAAAGAAATCCAGTGGCTGGCTTTGCCAAGCAGCTGTATTACCTGAATAATGCAATGTTAAGGTTATCTCACTGTAATCCTCGGTCGTGCTCAGTTGCCGGTCAATCACCGTCAGCGGCTCGATATGCACAGGGCAGCAGGTTTCAAATTGTATTTCCTGCTGTTCTCTGGCCGCAAAAACCGGCGTACCTGCCGGCAGAGTCATGGCCCCCAGATAGTTTTTATTTTTCCCTGTTGGCAAAAATTGCACCACACTAGTAGGCGGTAACGGGCACATAGCCATTGGCCAAACACGCGCCAGCATCCCCAGCGTAATTTCTGGAAAGTCATCGTCGATAACATAACGAAGACGAGAGGTTAACAGCGCAAAGCCCTGTATCAGTCGTTCAGCATCCGGATCACCGGCCCCCTCAGAGATAAAATTCGCCAGATGGGGAGATTCTTTGACTATTTCCCGCGCCAATTGCCTCATATATACCCAATAGATTTCAAGTTGCAGCGCGGCGGCAAATGAACGCATCCCCAGGAGCATAGATAACTATGTGACTGGGGTAAGTGAAAGCAGCCAACAAAGCAGCAACTTGAAAGATGAAGGGTATAATTCAGTTCCTGTAAGTAAAGCGATAATTTTCTGTTCATCATTCCTCAACCTTTATATGTCTCACCGAAGTACGTAGCGTATAAAAATAGAGGCTACCCCGTTCTCATCCCCGTAAGAACGGGGAACAGTGGCTAAAATAAATCGAATTACCACTTCATCTAAGGTTCATCTCCGTAGATACAGAGAACATATGACTGAATACTATGTAGGATAGAAATAATTAAAGTTTACCCGGTGACATAATAGAGCAAAATATCATCCATCGTTCATTATGAATAATTAACTACTGTAGGCAGATATTCATTGTCAAGTTATTTTATTTCTCCTGATACTTTATATACCGATATTCGGCTCCTAGGGTTAATTTCAATCGAAAAGGATTATGTATCTACCTAGCGCCTCCCCTGCCACTGTAATCCACTGATTATCCTTCGGGGCGAAAGTGGTTCATTCGGATCTGCACAGCCCGATATGAATATGACTAACAATACCGGGAAGTATTTTTTTGTATTTATCATGATTAGCGCTCTTTAATCCTCATAACGTCATCAATATAACGATTACCCTGTTTATTCTGTTTGATGTGAATAAACAGGACGCTATTCTGGTGACATTACTTTATGTAACGGGTATCTACCATTTGAGTCTTGGTTTCAATATGCCCATTGGGATACTCAACCCATTCCTTCTCTTTAGTCACAGTGATCTTCGGCATTTTGGTTTCATCCAGCTTAGGCTTAAAGGTAATTTTCCATTCCGCTCCCGGAATTAACGTTAATCGAAAGGGACGCACTCTTAATTCCCCCTGCAAGAATATTCTTTTCGGGAGATTTTCAACCATCTTCAATACAGGGTAAATAGTGGGACTATAATCAATGGTATTCAATGCCGCCGTTTCGCTAAGATTCGTTTGAACTGCATCGTTGATAAACGCGGTTAACCCCGTTCCTCCCCCTCCTTCATATATCACAACATCTTTCATCAAATGACTAACATCGGTATAACCCACGTTCACAAAGGCCCGATCAATTTTCCATTTGCACCGGCCCCCGCCATTAAAGGGTAACTTCGCCTGAAAGTAACCCGTTTGCGGATCTGCCTTCACATCCAGACGCAATCCGTGATGGGTCGGCACCTTATAAGACGACATATCCGCATGCCACTGAGATTTAAGGCAGTCTTTTGATGTATATACAGCGGACACATAGGGTTTTGTATATTTCGGTGCCACTCCTTCCACCGTTATCCACTGATTATCTTTCGGGGGCGAAAGCGGTTCATTCGGATCTGCACAGCTCGATATGAATATGACTAACAATACCGGGAAGTATTTTTTTATATTTATCATGGTAGATTGTCCTCAATCCCAACAGCATTTTCTGCATACCGCGTTAAAGCCAATAAGCCTTGTTTATCCTGTTGAGTGCAAATTAACGCTTGTTTCAACTGGTGATCCATCTGTAAAAACAAGGTATCGCGTTGTCGAATATCCGCAACAATATCGGTCCTTTCATTCAGCACTTTTTCAAATAATTGTTCCTGATCGCGGAAAAAATGGTATTTCTCCGGTGCAACCAGTTCTGCTAATCGTGCACCAACGTAACGGGCATATTTCAGCGAACTGTGATCAGGAAAACCCAGCGCATCCTTTAAAGTCGGGTTTTCATTTAGTGGAAACCATTTTGCTTTATCCGCCTCACTTATTTGTTGGAAAAGTTTCTTCTGAATATTCCCAGCATCCTGCAAGTTCTTTTCCGTTTCATGGTTTAGTGACGGGATTAAATACAATTTTGTTTTGGTCGGTAAGGTAGTTCTGAGTCGCACATGATTGCTTGGGTTGCGCTCTTCCAACCATTCAATGACCAGAGTGATTTTACAAAAATGGACTATTTTTCCATGATGCAGATAAACTTCCCCGCTGTCAGTAAAATCCAGCAACTCAACGGGAGTGAACAAATAGCCTAACGGTCCCCAACAATTATAAAGCCAGTTATCCAAGCTTTTTTCTGGCGGTACGGCAGGGACCGGATCATCTTCATTCACATGGCGGTAGTGGGTAATAGCTGCCAGTTCCTGTACTGCACTGCGCGTTAAGGTTCGCGGCATCCCATAGCTGTAAAGACAAGGATTATATTCTTTCAATTGTGCGCTATGTAGTAATGCCAGTGCGCCACCTAAACTGTGGCCGCAAATAAATAACCTTTTGCTTGCGGCCAAATCCAGAATATCCTTGAAAACGGCTGTAATACCATCACTAGGGATTGTCAGCTTCCCAACCAAACTAAATGCTTCCCAAAACCCTTTATGCACTTTGCCGCTGTGAATAAATCCGCTGCACAGGGCTTTTTCATCGCAATCTAACCCCAAAGGCTGGTACGTCGCATCTGTAATGGCATCCGTCATGCTGGCCGTACCCTTCCAACTCACAACTGCATCATACGGGCTGGCTACATAAAACAGCTGAGTATTCCCCCCTACACCATCAACATTTGATGAATCAATAAACTCCACCCGGGTATAACGTTCACTAAACGGCACATCGTAAACAATCGGGGTTGCCGACAATGTCTCTACCTTATTGGGCAACTTCGAAACATCCACCATCTGCCGGTTAAAAAAGTGAGGCACTGAACCTTCTACGTTGATATCCCCGCCCGCATAAGCCAATACGCTCATCAAACACTGGTTATAAGCATTCACAATGGAATACTCTTTTTGATGGTGCAATTATAAAACCCAGGCCCGGAAGGGACACACTTCCAGTACATACCGCCGATTTAATGGATGAACTTCAAAGCCTTTTGGCTCCGGGTCCGGAAAATGATAAAGAGGTGGGAGATTGTTGGGATCATGCCAATCCTTAATCATCGGCAAACCATCACTAATTTGCCCTATCGTCACATAACGGTATTGATGACCTTCCGCTTCGGCTTTTGGTTTCACCACCGATGCCTCTTCACCGCGTTTTTCCCGCAACGGATGCCTCTCCATCTCATTCGCCAGCTCCTGAGCACCGATATACAACGTCACCGGATGGGGTGGAAAGGTTTCTTCCCTGATCATACCAAAACCATCCGTTATCCCCCGACGTTCATCTTGCGGATTTCCCCGACTTCTCAACCGGTAAGGCATATTCACAATCGGCTCGCCTTGCTCATCCACTAGCTGGAACTCTATCCAGTGTTTCAGTATGTTCGCACAGTCAATACAATCCAATGGACCTAATTTACTCATCAATATCACACCTCTTTCTTTGAATTGCGATTACACCCAAAAATACAAGCGGTTCTCATTCCCATAAACACAGGTAAATAACCATGACAGTCAATCGAATGACCACGCTGTTATTCTTGGTTCATCTCCGTAGATACGAAGAACAGGTAATTAGGATTATTAGGATTATTAGGATAGAAAACGTTAGGATTTACCCGGTGACATAACAGGGCGATAATCCATTGTTCATTCTTTCTCCTTACTGTGTTTAATAGAGCTGGTAGATAACCTTTGTCAAGTTATTTTATTTTCCAGTCATCAATAGAACTGTTATTGGTTTTCATTTGACCCTCAATATATTCAACTATACCCTTCATCTTAATAGCAAGCATTTAAGCATTTAAGCATTTAAGCATTTAAGCATTTAAGCATTTAAGCATTTAAGCATTTAAGCATTTAAGCATTTAAGCATTTAAGCATTTAAGCATTTAAGCATTTAAGCATTTAAGCATTTAAGCATTTAAGCATTTAAGCATTTAAGCATTTAAGCATTTAAGCATTTAAGCATTTAAGCATTTAAGCATTTAAGTATTTAAGTATTTAAGTATTTAAGTATTTAAGTATTTAAGTATTTAAGTATTTAAGTATTTAAGTATTTAAGTATTTAAGTATTTAAGTATTTAAGTATTTAAGTATTTAAGTATTTAAGTATTTAAGTATTTAAGTATTTAAGTATTTAAGTATTTAAGTATTTAAGTATTTAAGTATTTAAGTATTTAAGTATTTAAGTATTTAAGTATTTAAGTATTTAAGTATTATAAAATACAACACTTAAAAAAACATTACAAAATAACTGCCGGCCATTTAATTATGGAAAATAAAGCAGTCGATTACCAAAACTTTGCAGAAGCCAGCTGAGCAATAACCCAAAATATCATGGGTTATTACAGCCAGCTCCGACTCATCTATACTCTTCATCTTTCAAGCTGCTGCTTTGTTGGCTGCGTTCACTTACCCCAGTCACATAGTTATCTATGCTCCTGGGGATGCGTTCACTTGCCGCCGCGCTGCAACTTGAAATCTATTGAGTATAAAAAGATTTAATAAGTGTAAAAACCCCTGCCGGATTTACGCCCCAAGTGACCCGCGTCAACCATTGTCCGCATCAGTGGACAAACCCGGTATTTTGAATCCTGAAACATTTGGTAGAGCACATCGAGGGAATTTACTACCGTGTCGATACCAATCAGGTCCGCCGTTTCGAGCAGGCCCATTTTATGGCCGAAGCATTCTTTAAATATGGCATCCACGTCCGCAGGTTGAGCTATGCCGTCCTGTATGGTGAAAGCGGCTTCATTCATGAATAAATGGGAAATCCGGTTAGAGACGAAACCGGGGCCATCCTTCACTACGACAGCCTTTTTACCCAACATCCCCAAGCTTTCCAAACACCGATCTTTGGTCTGTTCGGAAGTGTTCAGCCCGACAATAACTTCTACGGTATGCTTCAGATAAACCGGATTCATAAAATGTACGCCAATCACCTGAGAAGGGGTTTTATGGAACGAACCCAGTTTAGTGATAGGAATGCAGGAGGTATTCGCTGCTAACACAGCATCAGGCGCGACAAACTCAGACATACGCGCATATAACGATTGTTTAAGCTCTATGTTTTCCGTGATGTTTTCCACCACAAATGCACAATCGGACACGGCTTGCAAATCCTGCGACCAGACGATGTTGAGCAGCATCTCCTCGGGGGTTTTTCCTTTAGCTAGCGGGCTGAACAAAGGAGCATAGCCGGCGGTTTCTGTGATACGTTCCCTACTCTGCTCGCAAGAGAGCGCGTCTTTTTCGATAACAACCACATCATGCCCCCACAGAGCGCAATCAAAAGCAAGACTGGAACCAATATTTCCGCCGCCAATCACGGCTATTTTAAGTTTTGACATAGTGACTACTTTCTTATTGAGTTTTAACAGGTTTTTATTTCAGGTTCACTTATTAGATTGCAGCCATTGCTCAGTCAGTGGAATCAGGAGAGATCACTTCCCACTTGCCAAACAGCGTTAAACCCGCCGCTTTAGCCAGCAATGTAGATACCTGGTTATCGAGCTGGCATCGATACTGGGGTTCGTATCCCTGATCATAGGCGTATTTGCTGATCGAACGCACCACTTTGCAAGCGTGACCTTTCCCTCTAAAAGGCATTAGAGTCAGCACGCCGAGATCGGCAATTGGCGCATTTTCCCAGGGATACATGCTGGCGGCGCTGATCAGGCGATTTTGCTCAAAAGAGCCGAACACTGCCCAGTGATCCAACTCCACGTAAGCATCGTCCAAGTCTTGTTCTGAGGCGGAGGATTGGAACTCGGAGAAAACCGCATCATCTTGTTCTGTTAACCGACGCAAAACACCTACCTGATTTTCTTGCAGCAATACGCTCTTATCAGCTTCTGAAAAATAAAAAAGATAATCTGCACCATGTAGGCTAACTCCCGCCTCATTCAATTTTCGCCGAAAGATCACCTCAGACAGGGCTTGTCGTTGATCAAGACCTAACTTATCGGCCAACTCAGGCGTCAGAACCGCCATAACCCGGCCCTCAGAGGTTTCCAGCACCATAACCCGACGGTCTTCGCTCAGGTCAGGATTGATGGTGACAGTAAAGGCTTCATCGCTATAGATGACGTCCCCGTTCAAAAATGGTGTCCGCCAGAAGTCAATTATCGTTTGTGAAAATAAAGACATATTTCTTACTCGACTTGGTTGGAATCATTGAGTGCACAACGACACTCAGTTAAATAACCGTGGGAAAGGCGAACAGAGGTTTGTTCTGCTAACTCTCTGGCTCGCTCTTCGATCCATGGGATTACTTCATCACTGGTAAACAGATAAAAATGTCCTCCTGTGAAAATTTTTTGCGTCACCGGCACAGTAAACGCCCGACGCCATTCCGCTAACTGAGAGACAGGAACGCGCTTGTCCTGATTACCTCCCACCAAATGGGTCTGAACATTTAATACTGGCTTGGGCAATCTGGACAAAGATGCCAGCAAACTCAGATCATTTCGCATTACACCAATCACATATTTTCGCCACTCAGGATCAGCCAGGACTTCTGAGGGTGTTCCTTCATACTGTTCAAGAAGGCGCAATATATCGGCATCCGACAACACCTCATTCCGCTCACTCCCCAAGGTGCCGGGCTCGATGAAGCCACGAGCGGAGATCATGAGGCTGAACTGCTTTTCTGGCGCTTCGCGCTCAAGTCGGTACGCAACCTGATAGGCAAGCTCCGCGCCCAGACTGTGTCCGCACAACAGCAAAGGTTTATTATCTCCCAATCCCAAATGCTTTATCGAAGTACAGATATCGGACAGCACAGTTTCAACATCCGCCTGAAAAGGCTCTGAAAACCGTGCACCCCTGCCCGCCAGTTCCAGACAATAGACTTCAATAAATCCAGACAGCTTGTGGGCTAACTGTAGATAGGGATAACTGGAGCCCCCCGCATGGTGTAAAAACACTAGCTGAATTTCGGCTTCCGGTCTTTCAATCGCAGGAAATAAAACTGGATTAGGCAAGGTTAAGTCCTTTAGTTACGTTGACAGGGAATGAGTTGCGCTGATGAATAAGAGCGAACTCCGGAACAGCGGCAATCGGTGCGCCGGCTATCCAGCCGTGACCGCGCTCACGTTTAAAATTGAAGTAATCCCGATATTCCGGGTTGGTAACAAAGTTATAAGTCAAAGAAATACTGGGCGATAAGGTATGTACCTCATGAGCAAGCCCTCTGGGTATCAACATAATCTCACCCGGTAACAAATCGAATCGCCATATTCGATCATCGCTGTGGAGTTGGCTTTTCTGACTTTCCCGGCCGGCGGATTGTGATGAAGCAGCACGGCCCTCAGCAACATTTCTGACCGTCTCTTCAAGCGAGGCGGAAAAGATCCATCCTGCTTTTTTGCCCTCTATTTGGCACAACACCGCATTGGTCCGCATACCATCGACGTGTAAACGAGTGCAAGCTCCCGGAGCAGAAAAAGCCTCTTCCTTCCTCATACCATCCAAGGTCACCGGTCAGGTATATCCGCTGCTGGAGTTCCGGGTGGAAGATAAATGCTTTATCGGTCAAGTCCTCCCGGTTGTAGTAGCCCTCAGCCAGACATATCCCACCAATAGCTATCTCACCTTCTTCCGAGTCTGCTTTTAACGCCAGACTATCCTGATCCAATACATACAACTGACACCCGGTGAGAGCCTGCCCAATAGGGATGACGCCCGGCAAAGTTTCCACACAATCATAAAAACTGACGTCAATAGCCACTTCCGTCGGGCCGTATAAATTAGTCAGCCAACAGCGTGAAGCGAACACTTTTTGAAATTGCTCAACCAGTATACCGTAAACAAAATTAAATGTTTCCTTTAAATAAACGTGTCAGATAAATGGTTTCTGAAGGATAATGCTGTGTTTTTGTTCACTATTTATTAAATTGTCAGACTGATAGCATATGCTGACGGTAATTTTAACAAGCCTGCGGAATTCCCCACCTAAATTCTCATTGAGAGCGGAGCGAACTTTTTCGGATTAAGGTGATGATGGATAACCAACAGCCTGAAGCTGTCTGTAATACCAAAGGGTATCTTGGCTTGTAGACGCGGTGATAATGTGATTTGATACATTAACACTAATGTGATTATTATTTTTTAAGAATAACGGAATAACTCATGCCAGCAGTCAGATACAGATTATATCCGAATTCTAAACAAAAAGGGCTTTTCAAACAGCACCTTATTAATATTTGCCATCAAGGATTAGCTGATACGCCAAGACTTGGCGGTCATGTAAAGGGTTCCCTTGTTTGTCAGCGCAGGGACTACAACGAAAGCTATTAGCAAGGGCTAATAGGGGGTCATAAGAAGTCCCCACTGAATCACTTGTGACTGAGTAATGGAAACAAGTCATAAGTGTAATCTGTAAACAACCTTGATAGTTGGATTGCCGAAGAGGTTTTTTTACTCGTTTTATAGGATAATTAATAGATTATTGATTATTTTTATATATACCCTATGGATTTCGAGATGCATCGCGACGGCAAAGGAGCGAATCCCCGGGAACATAGTGACCGGGGTGAGTGAGTGCAGCCAACAAAGAGGCAACTTGAAAGATAACGGGTATAGCCAATACTCACAGGTCAACGGAGTAATACATGTCCAGACGGCTCAGAAGAACTAAGATTGTTACTACCCTTGGTCCGGCTACCGACCGCGATAATAACCTTGAAAAGATTATTACAGCAGGTGCAAACGTAGTCCGCCTCAACTTTTCCCACGGTACAGCAGAAGATCACATCCAGCGTGCCAATAAAGTGCGCGAAATAGCTGCCCGCCTTGGCCGCCATGTTGCTATTCTTGGCGATCTTCAAGGACCTAAAATTCGCGTATCAACTTTTAAAGAGGGCAAAATTTTCCTGAATGTCGGCGATAAATTTCTACTTGATGCCAACCTTGGTAAAGGCGAAGGCAATAAAGAAAAAGTCGGCATCGATTACAAAGGATTACCCGCTGATGTCGTACCGGGTGATATTCTGCTGCTAGATGATGGACGTGTTCAACTGAAAGTATTAGAAGTGCAGGCCATGAAAGTATTCACGGAAGTTACTGTTGGTGGCCCGCTGTCTAACAATAAAGGCATCAACAAGCTCGGTGGTGGTTTATCCGCTGAAGCGCTGACCGAAAAGGATAAAGAAGACATTATTACCGCCGCCAGAATTGGTGTTGATTACCTCGCAATCTCTTTTCCTCGTACTGGTGAAGATCTCAATTATGCCCGTCGTTTGGCACGGGATGCTGGTTGTGAAACGCAAATCGTGGCAAAAGTTGAGCGTGCAGAAGCCGTCAGCAGTGATGAAATCATTGATGAAATTATTCTGGCTTCCGATGTTGTGATGGTTGCCCGTGGTGATCTCGGCGTGGAAATCGGTGATCCTGAACTGGTTGGCGTTCAGAAAAAACTCATTCGCCGTGCACGCCAGTTGAATCGTGTGGTCATTACCGCTACCCAAATGATGGAATCCATGATCACCAATCCAATGCCTACCCGCGCAGAAGTTATGGACGTAGCGAACGCAGTACTTGACGGTACCGACGCAGTGATGCTTTCTGCTGAAACAGCCTCAGGTCAATACCCTGCCGAAACGGTTGCCGCTATGGCTCAGGTCTGTCTGGGTGCCGAAAAAATGCCAGGACTCAATGTATCCAAACATCGGTTAGACACCATTTTCGAAAGTACCGAAGAAGCCATTGCTATGTCCACCATGTACGCCGCAAACCATCTAAAAGGTGTGAAAGCGATTATCGCACTGACCGAATCAGGTCGCACCACACGGATGATGTCGCGCATCAGTTCCGGCCTGCACATTTTCTCTATGTCCCGTCATGAAAAGACGCTGAATCAAACAGCGCTTTACCGCGGCGTTACACCGGTTTATTGCAGTAGTCATACTGACGGTATAACAGCCGCTAATGAAGCCATCAACCGTCTGCGTGATAAAGGTTATCTGATTTCCGGCGACCTTGTTCTGGTTACTCAAGGCGACCAGATGGGCACAATTGGCAGCACTAACACCTGCCGTATTCTTGAAGTAGAATAAAACATTGCTCCAAATATTAAGGGTCGCACTGAACTGCGGCCCTTGATTTCATATTGATATCAACCAAAAACTTAATCCGCTATTTTGCAGTTATAACTCAACAAGTATTTCATATAATTCAGACTGTTTTAATTATGAATCTTTTACCTCGAAAGGATAATTTTAATGTTTTACTATATATACCCAATAAATTTCTAGTTGCAGCGCGGCGGTAAGTGAACGCATCCCCAGGAGCATATACCCAATAGATTTCAAGTTGCAGTGCGGCGGCAAGTGAACGCATCCCCAGGAGCATATACCCAATAGATTTCAAGTTGCAGTGCGGCGGCAAGTGAACGCATCCCCAGGAGCATAGATAACTATGTGACTGGGGTAAGTGAACGCAGCCAACAAAGCAGCAGCTTGAAAGATGAAGGGTATAGATAACTCTGTGACTGGGGTAAGTGAACGCAGCCAACAAAGCAGCAGCTTGAAGGATGAAGGATATAAATATTTCAATTGTATATTATAAAAATATAATATTAAATCCATGTTACACACACTTACCTTAAATAATAGTAATAATAATGAATTAAATGCATCCTCATTACTGACAAAGTTAAATCCTTCAAAACAATAATCACTTGATATATTCAACTATCCAGACTTATTCTTCCTAAAAAGACCACAAAACATATTGACAATTCTTTAACATGGTACTATTAATTAAATGCTGATATCAGCATTTTTCATATGGGTATATGACCAAGAGATATCCTGATAATACATTTGTATTTACAGGAAATAATGACTTCAGTCGTCATCTGAAAATGTGAGCGGAGAATATCATGCAAAATATTCCTATTGAGACCTGCAAAGATCAAGAGTTACTAAATTCCCTTGTCGCATCATTCAAAGGGACGGAATTATCAATTACGGAAAAGGCATTGGATGAATTATCCAATAATACCGAGATCCCTGAAATTAATGCTTGGAACTGGACAAAAAGATTCCCTATCTGAATAACATAGGGATGTTATTAATCTTTAATCGTAAGGTAATAATCTGACATGTCTAAAAGAATTAACTTTTATCTTCTAGATTGAGTCATAAAAAACAGAAAAACACATTGACAATTATTCAACATAGTATTACTAATTGGGCGTTGATATCAGCATTTTTCACATGGAAATAAAATATTTCCCAATATACCCAATAGATTTCTAGTTGCCGCTCGGCGGCAAATGAACGAATCCCCAGGAGCATAGATAACAATGTGACTGGGGTGAGTGAAAGCAGCCAACCAAGCAGCAACTTGAAGGATGAAAGGTATAATCTTTTCATTTGAAGGAAATAGTAAGTTAGTTAACCACTTGTAAAATAAAATGGAGATTATCATGCAAAATATTTCAGTTAATACTCAAGAAGCATTAAATTCCCTTGCCGCATCATTCAAAGAAACCGAACTCTCAATTACTGAGAAATCACTGAATGAATTAAGCAGTAAGCCAAAGATCCCAGAAATCACTGCCTGGAATTGGTCGAAAAGCTTTCAGGAAATTTAATTCTTTCAATTAAATAAGAAATTTATTGAACTCTAACCATAGGATAATCCTATGCATTTACTAGGGTTATCCTAAATAATTTTATAATGTTAATATAATAATTTTAACAATATATACCCTATGGATTTCAAGATGTATCGCGACAGCAAGGGAGCGAATCCCCAGGAGCATAGATAACTATGTGACCGGTGTGAGCGAGTGCCACCAACAAAAAAGAGGCAACTTGAAAGATAACGGGTATAACTCGTTCTTTAAACTTAAAGTCTCACTATTGAACATCATTAACCTTTATCACTAATATTATTAAATCTTTCCATTTTCACATGAAAATATAATAGATCAAGGTAACTAAAACGAGTAAGAACACGGAAAAAAACCAATATTGACAGAAAAAAACATTTTAATTGGATCTTCATGTACGTTATATGAAATACTCTAAAACTAAGATAGCGATATCCAAACACGATACCCAGAAGTTAATCTCAAAAATTTAATCTGCTAGTTAAGGAACGGTAGCCACAAATGAACGCTATTAACACCTCAAAACCCATGAAGCGTTTCAATATATCAGTATCGATACTCTCGGTATCAATAGCGATATTAGCCCTTTATTTACTTTCTACCGCCTTCTATTCAGATACTCAAATCGATAACTATTATCAGGATAATGGTAACTTTTACCGGGTAGAAACCACATTTAATTTGCCTAACGGAGAAAAAGTAAGATCAGCAAAATCTCCATTGCCACTCATTGATGAACTGAAAAAAGATGAAAGAATAGATCGTGTAGACTACATTTTCAAACTTAATACCACGATTGAACTACAAGGTAGAAAGATCACTAAAGTTCCTGTGTTTGCAGTGAGTCATGAATTCCTGAATACCCTATCTCCCTTTAAAAAAGCAGATAACACCCTGGGAGCAAATGAGATTTATATCACAAAAGATTTCAATAACCAATATCTCGGCCTGGAAGACCCCAAAGGTAAATCTATTATTCTGGATAATGAAACATATATCATCAAAGATATCTTAGAAAGACGTCATGATTCGAGTCTTAATATGGATGCTATTATTTCATTTAAACCAAACCTTATAAAAGATTACAACAGAGAAATATTCAATTGGTATGACACACACGCTTATGTTTTTATAAAATTTACTGATAAAAACACCACATTTGATAAAAATACACTGCTCAAGAATATCATTGCAACAAAAGCTTCCAACCTTCCAGGTGCCCCATTTACTGCCAGTGAATTTATTCATTTGTCATTAAAAAAATTAAAAGATATTCATTATCAAGATAAATTGCCTGATGAAATTGCTATTGGTTTATCAAAGGAAGTTATCTATAGCTCATACATAGCATTCGCCTTTATTTTATTTTCTGCGTTAACAAACTATTATAATTTAACTTCCGCTGATTCATCAGAAAAAAGGGATATTTATCAATTAAAAAAAGCGTTAGGGGCATCAACCTTCAATATTATTTATGACTCACTGCCAACAATGCTGGTAAGAATGGTATTTTCCACCCTTATTTTCTTACTGCTTATTATAACTATATTCAATACATCTCTATACATTAAAAACTTATTCTACACTTTAGAAACAAACACTTTAATATATTTAGGGATATTTTCTATTCTTATTGCGTTTATTCTTATTTCATTAATACATTGTTCATTCTCATTACGTTTCTATATTTATCAGAAAAACCGAAAAATGGATATGAGATATGAATCAACATTTTCCGCCTGGTTTAGAAAATCATCATTAGCTATTCAATTACTTGTTTCTGGCATCTCTATTTATTTAGTCACTGGATTAGCCAATCAATATATTCATCTTGTTGATGTATATACTCCATATGATAATACCAAAACAATATCGGTCACTATTAACAACGACAATAACAAAAAATTAATTATCAATGAACTAAGCTATGATTTTATTAGTAAATATAATACTTCAAAAATAACACTAAGTAACTGGCAACCATTTGATATGTCGCGAGACAATATAACTATTTATTATTCTGGCCAACAAGACATAAACAATTATATCTCTTCAAATGTCATTACTGCGGACGAAAACTTTACCGATGTCTGGAAAATGAAGATATTGGCTGGTAATGATAAACGAGTATACCAAAGCGATAATGCTAATATTGTTAATGCATTGGTTACAAAAGAATTTTTAAAACAGAACGGAATTATCAAGTACGATGATATTTTTAACAACTATTATTGGTATACAATGGAAGGTAAAAAAATTCAGATCAGATTTATTCAAATTATAGAAGATTTCAATTTAGGTGCTGTAGATGAACCATTCAAACCAATCGTTATTTTTATAAAAAATGATCATAGTAAATATGCTTCGATAAATTTAAATAATATAAATAATCTTTCACCGGTACTTAATGAACTATTAACCCATGGCTTTGATAAAAATGAGATTAATTTAACCAGCCATTTATTTGATTCTTATTATGATAATTATTTGAAAGTGATAAAACTATCATCTGCTGTCGCTATTTTCTCAATATTATTACTAATTATAGCCTGTTTTACCACCAGCATGACTGACTTTAACTATATGAAAAGAGAACTAAGCATCATGGAGTCTATTGGTGGTTCGATTTATACAAATCTTATCCATTTTTTATCGAAAAGTATCATTCCTATAATTGCATCAATTTTCGTCGCATATCTATTAGGAAGAACCATTTTAGTTTACTTACTCAACGAATATAGTGTGATTTACACTGATTCTTTTGTATATAGCGCTCTAGCTTTAGCTGCTACCATGATATTCACCGTTATTATAATGATCACGACCTATTTGGTGAATTATAGAAAATTATCTGCGACTAAATTTTTGTGAGATTAACCATGGATATAGAAATTAGAAAGAAAAGCATACATAACAAAGAGAAATTATTAATTCTTATTTTCTTTATTGCTTTTATTTTATTTATCGTATTTATTGCTTATTATGCTATTTCATCTAAAGAAGCTTCTGTGAATGAAAATGAGGTTAGACAATTTCGTGTCAGCAGTAAAATAGATAGCGATATGCTAAAAACAAGAGCCGTTGTTGTTCCCAATAAAAGTGTGTCGATTTCAACAGAGATCGGCGGAATTGTTACTGATATCATGAAAAAACCATCCCAAAATGTCTTAAAGGAAGAAGAAATAGTCAAATTATCTAATTTTAATTTCACATTGAGTAATTCTGCAATGTTAGCCGATGTTACTGATAAATTAAATAATTTAATAAACATCAGAATAAACTTGCAATCTGATTATAGAGATATCAACAACAGATTCTTAGAAGCATCAAAAGAATTAAAAGAAACAGAAGATAAGTTAAAGAGATATAATAACCTGGTAAATAAAGATTATGTTTCTAAAGAAACCACTTCTGATTTAAAGATTAAAAGAGACTATTGGCATGATGTTTATTTATTTTATAAAAAACTAAAAAATGATAAAGATCGTGATATATCAAAACAGTTAAAAGAGATAGACGAATTTGTCGAAAAACAAAGAAAACTCGCTGAAATCATTGAAAATGGCTTTGAACAACTTTCAATAAAATCACCGATAGCAGGTAATATAAGTTCATTAGATTTAATTTTAGGTCAACGGTTAAAACCCGGCGATAAAATAGCTATCGTTGATGATTTATCAAGTTTTTATTTTGAATCAGAGATCAACGAATACTATTTAAACAAAATAACATACAACTCATCTGCTAACTTAGTTTATAACAATGGAAAAATACCTTTATTTGTGAAATTGATTTCATCTGAGGTGAATAATGGAACTTTCAAAGTCAGATTTGAGCTGGAAGATAAAAAAGCACTTGACTTCAAGCGAGGCCAATCAATTGATGTCATCATTAAACTTGATGAAGATAGGAAAATATTCTCTGTACCTTCATCTATGGTGTTTTCTATTGATAATAAGAACTATGTGTTTGTTTACCATCCAGAAAAAAAAGTTGCCCAACGTGTTCAAGTCTCTATTGGTCAGGATAATGGCTCTGATATTGAGATAAAAAATGGTGTTACTGAAGGGCAAATAATAGTTAGTTTTGGTAAGAATAGATTGGTTAATAATGATACTGTAAGGATTGAATAAAATGATTAGCATGATGAATGTCTGTAAATCATATAAAACGAAGTTCATTCAGACAAATGTTTTGAATGAAATAAATCTCAATATAGATAAAGGTGAATTTATTTCTATAATGGGAGCGTCTGGATCAGGTAAATCAACATTATTGAATGTTATTGGCATGTTCGAGACGATCGATAGTGGTCAATTAACACTGAATAATAATAATATTTTAAAGATGAAATATTCCGATAAAATATCATTTAGACGAGAATTTATTGGATATATTTTTCAATCATTCAATCTGTTACCCAATCTAACTGTATTCGAAAATATAGAATTACCTTTGAAATATAGAGGTTTTTCTAAAAAACAGAGAAAAAATAAAGTACTTGATGCAATAAATAATTTTGGATTAGAAAATCGGGGAAATCATAAACCGATACAATTATCTGGCGGACAACAGCAACGTGTCGCTATCGCCAGAGCAATGATCTCAAACCCCGCGATTTTATTAGCTGATGAACCAACGGGGAATCTGGATAGCACAAATGGCCAGAATATTTTGTCTTCACTTAAAGATCTGAATGAAAACGGCACGACTATTGTGATGGTAACCCATTCCGTAGAAGCCGCTGCATTTTCTGACAGAATATTAACGATGAAGGATGGCCATTTGCTTGTTTGAGCATAAATAACATAAAGGAGTTCATTATGGACACAATAATCCCAATAAAATATTTAAATTCAGACGGATCATCGATTCTCAAGAAAGCACCTAAAGTTAATTACAGGCAATTAGCTTGTAGAATTATTGGTGAGATTCCTGCCGAAAAAATATTAGATGATGATGAACTGGCCCTATATAATGAGGAAATCGGTATACAATTTAGCCCTGAGATTATCAATGCCAATAAGTTAGTTGTTGTCGTTAAAGCTACAAGACTTTGCAATTTGAGATGTACTTATTGCCATTCCTGGGCAGAAGGAAAAGGAAATACCTTAACATTCTTTAATTTGATGCGTTCTATCCACCGTTTCTTATCCATACCCAACGTCAAACGATTTGAATTTGTCTGGCATGGTGGTGAAGTCACTTTATTGAATGTTAATTATTTTAAGAAATTAATCTGGTTGCAAGAAAGATTTAAAAAACCAGATCAAGTTATCACTAATTCGGTACAAACCAATGCCGTCAACATTCCTGAAGATTGGCTGGTATTCCTTAAAGGTATCGGAATGGGAGTCGGTATAAGCGTTGATGGTATTCCAGAAATACACGATAGCAGGAGATTAGATTATAGAGGAAGACCAACATCTCATAAGGTTGCCGCTGGTATGAAGAAATTAAGAAGTTATGGCATACCTTACGGTGCACTGGTTGTCGTCGATAGAGATGTTTATGAATCAAATATCGAAAAAATGCTCTCTTATTTTTACGAAATTGGTTTAACGGATATTGAGTTCCTGAATATTGTTCCAGACAACCGGTGTCAGCCAGGTGATGATCCTGGAGGAAGTTATATAACTTACCACAATTATATCAATTTCCTTTCTAATGTTTTCCGGGTCTGGTGGGATGGTTATAAAGATAAAATAAATATTCGTCTGTTTGATGGATTTATTGACAGTATCAAATCATCTCAAAAGAAAATATCCGATTGTTATTGGGCCGGTAACTGCTCTCAGGAAATCATCACATTGGAACCTAATGGTACTGTATCAGCATGTGATAAATATGTTGGTGCTGAAGGAAATAATTATGGTTCAATTATCGATAATAATCTCGCGAGTTTATTAGCTAAATCAGACACAAATAAAAATCATCTTATCGAGGAGAAGGAATCATATGAAAAAATGCATCAGTGCAAATGGTTTCATTTATGTAATGGTGGATGTCCTCATGATCGAGTGACTAACAGGAAACATAATCCAAACTATGATGGTTCATGCTGTGGAACCGGCGGTTTGTTAGAGACAATAAGACAGACCATAGCTGCCTGATATTTTAAGTACAAGTAAAATGCTACGTTATATACCCAATAAATTTCGAGTTGCAACGCGGCGGCAAGTGAACGAATCCCCAGGAGCATAGATAACTATGTGACCGGAGTGAGTGAAAGCAGCCAACAAAGAGGCAACTTGAAGGATGAAGGATGAAGGATATAAAACCCCCTAATCACTGGATATCGTGTCCAATGTTAGGGGTACAAATTTAAATTTTCAAACCGTGATTATTACTTTACATCCTATTATCTAGAATCACAGATCTTCTCTGTTATACGGCTCAATATCACCCTCTTTCCGGGTCTTAAGTAATTTCAGTATCCAGGTGTACTGCTCAGGATTTGGTCGCACTAATTGTTCTAATTCTTCATTCATTCGGCGAGCAATAAAAGCATCGTCTTTGCCATCAATATCATCCATGGGAGGACGAATATAAATATCAAGCTGGTGAGTACGGTAATTATAAACCGGAAATAAGGGAACAATAGCCGCACGACAAACTTTCATCAATCGCCCAATTGCCGGTAATGTTGCTTTATAAGTTGCGAAGAAATCGACAAACTCACTGTGTTCTTCACCATGATCCTGATCAGGAAGATAATATCCCCAGAAACCCTGGCGAACAGTGGCAATAAAAGGTTTAATTCCAGCATCACGGGAATGTAAACGACCACCAAAGTGATAGCGAGCTTTATTCCATAAATAATCTGATACTGGATTGCTTTGATGATGAAACATCGCTGATACTTTCTGTCCATCCGCTGCCAGCAACATCGCAGGAATATCCACAGCCCAGCCATGAGGAACCATGAAAATAACGTTTTTCCCCTGCTCTTTCAGTTGAAGAATAATCTCTTTACCATGCCAATGAGTCCGGCTTAATGTTGATTTTGTGCCACGTAAACAAAGCTCAGCTAACATAACAAAAGGTTGAGGCGCGGTAGAAAACATCTCATCAATCAATACTTCGCGCTGTTGTTCAGTCAGCTCCGGCATACAGTAACACAGGTTGATTCTCGCTCTGCGACGCGCCCCTTTTGCAAACTTACCCGCCAACCAGCCTATTTTCGCCAACAAAGGATCACGCAGTTTAACCGGAAGGTACGCCAGCCCAACCAACACCCCCACTCCCACCCATATTCCCCAGTAACGAGGATGCAGGTAAGATCTATGGAATGTCGGCACATAACCCACTTTACTGTCTGTATCTGTCTCTTTATGCATGAGCTAACTCTTTAAAACAAAACGATAATTTGCCATTTTAGTACCGAGATTTATATCAACAAATGTCAACATATCTTGTTCTGCAATACAAAACGACAGCGGATGATATCAATCATCCGCTTTAAAGTCTGTTATTTATGATCAGTTAAACTCAATCTAGCAAAAGCTGAGGTGTCACCTCTTTCACCGTTGCCAAGAATTCTGTGCGTTCTTTACCACTTAAACCACCAGAACGCGGCAATTTCGCGGTTAATGGATTGACCGCCTGCTGATTGATCCAGAATTCATAGTGCAAATGAGGGCCTGTAGAACGACCGGTACTGCCAGATAATCCGATACGATCGCCACGTTTTACTTTCTGTCCAGGTTTCACCAACAGTTTTCTCAGGTGCATATAGCGAGTGGTATATTGGCGGCCATGACGGATAGCAATAAAGTTACCTGCCGCCCCATTATATTTAGAGACAATAACCTCACCATCACCTACCGCTAAAACAGGTGTTCCCACTGGCATAGCAAAATCCACACCTTTATGCGGCGCAACTCGACCCGTCACCGGATTCACACGCCGAGGATTAAATTGGGAAGAAACACGGAATTGTTTGGTTGTTGGAAAACGCAAAAAGCCGCGTTCAAGACCAGATGCTTCTCGATCATAGAAACGACCGTCTTCCGCACGGATTGCATAATAATCTTTACCACCGCTATTTAGACGAACACCAAGTAATTGACTTTGTTCACTGCGACCATCCAATATTTCACGGGAAAGTAGTACAGAGAAACGATCGCCTTTGCGTAATTTACGCAAATCTATTTGCCATTGCAGTGCCTTGGTAACTTCACGTGCTTCACTACTGGTTAAACCCGCATCTAAGGCACTGCTGGTAAAGTTATTATCAACAACACCGATAATAGCGCTGTTTTTCCATTCACCTTTCTGAAACTCTTTCGTTTCTTTAAATACATCACCTTCGCGGGTATAAATACGAGTTTCCCGACGGGAAACATCCCAGGTCAGACTTTGCAAGTCACCCGCTTCGTTTACTGTCCATGACAATGGCTGTCCGATATTAAGCCCCCGTAACACACGGTGCTGATTAGCCAATAACGCCACATCAGAAGAGTCGATACCAAATTGAGTCAGAATACTGCTGAGAGTATCGCCGTCAGAGACAATATATTCATGCGGAGTTTGAGCAGTCGCTTCCGAATTGGTTTCCTCATCAGGAATACCTTCATCCGGCAATTGTTCACTACTATCCGCAATAATCTCATCGGTATTTGCTGCGGAAGTATTGATAGCAATGCTACCCGTTGTGGTTTCTTCTTGTTGTTCATGATGATAAGCAATTGGTTGCCACATCGTGACAACCAATGTTGCTACAGTCAACGAACCCAGCATAATCTTATGCGGTCGTGGTAACTCCCTATACACCAGAACGATAGTTTTAACTATCTGTTGCACTAATAGAATTCCTTATTACTCTAATTCAGGCAACCTGCGTATTGTTCCGACAACTGAGTTATAAATTTCATATAGCTGTCCTTATCCAATACAATGCGGCTTCCTAACGGGTCTAAAGTGCCCATACGCACCCCCGTATCCTTCGCGACAACATTTATAACGGTCGGCCTGAATTGTGGCTCAGCAAAAATGCAGGTTGCTTTTTGCTCAACCAATTGCGTTCGTATGTGATGTAACTTTTGTGCGCCAGGTTGTATTTCAGGGTTAATCGTAAAATGCCCTAGTGGACTCAGACCATAATGCTGTTCGAAATAGCCATAAGCATCGTGAAAAACAAAATACCCCTTACCGCGCACCAGTTTAAGAATATTAGCAATATTTTTGTCAGTTTGCGCAAGTTGAGCGTTGAATTTACGTAGGTTTACGTCCAGCGCAGCTTTTTTATGCGGATAGTGCATTAGTAATTGGTCATGGATCGCCTGAGCAGCTTGTTTCACTATTTTTGGCGACAACCAGATGTGCATATTATATTCGCCATGAGAATGATGTTCATGATCATCTTCATGTTTATGCTGATCAGGTTCGTGTAAATCTTCACCATTTTTCAGCAATAATGGTTTAATCGCCGGCAATTGTGCTAAAGCCAGCTGTTTATCTTGCGGAACTTTGGCTAACGGTTTAGACAAAAAAACTTCCATCTCAGGGCCAACCCACACAACTAAATCTGCCTGATTAATTTTCTTAAGATCGGACGGTTTTAATGCATAGTCATGCGGTGATGCGCCATCAGGTAACAGCACCTGTGTATCAGTGACTCCATCTGTTATTGCCGCAGCGATAAAACCTAACGGGCGAATTGATGTTACGACATCAGCACTAGCTGATTGTATTGTTCCCGACATTAAAACAGCGGCAATCGCCGCTTTACAGAAAAATTTATGCGTCAGTTTATATGATTTGTGTAACATAATGTAAATATCTCGTGGACAGAAGCAAGAATTGTTATATTATAACATCTCAATGTTCACGCAAGATATATTTAGCATGTCTACACTTATCGCCTTAAAGAATGTTGCCGTTACCTTTGGCAATCGTCAGGTACTCAACAATATCTCCCTGAGTTTACGACAAGGGAATATCCTGACTTTGTTAGGACCTAATGGTGCCGGTAAATCAACATTAGTCCGTGTTGTTCTGGGGCTTATTGAGCCGTCATCCGGTACCATTGAACATACCGATGGGTTGAGAATCGGCTATGTTCCACAGAAATTGCATCTTGACCCTACCCTGCCACTAACAGTCAAACGCTTTATGATGTTGAAACCCGGCGTAAAATCTGCCGATCTCTTGCCAGCACTTGAGCGCGTCAAAGCGGCTCATCTTTTGCAGCAACCCATGCAAAAATTATCCGGCGGAGAAAGCCAACGGGTTTTATTAGCCAGAGCGCTCTTAAATAAACCCCAGCTATTAGTCCTTGATGAACCAACACAAGGAGTCGATGTTAATGGTCAATTAGCGCTCTATGATTTAATCAATCAAATCAGAACTGAATTGAATTGTGCTGTCCTTATGGTATCCCACGATTTGCATCTGGTGATGGCAAAAACAGACGAAGTTTTATGTCTTAATCAACATATTTGCTGTTCCGGTACACCTGAAGTCGTTTCTATTCACCCTGAATTTATCGCTATGTTTGGTCACCATGGCGCTAAGCAATTAGCCGTATACCGACATCAGCATAATCATCATCATGATCTGAAAGGGGAAATCATTTTGAAAAATAATAGGGAATGTGCCACTGATGCTTGAATTATTACTTCCCGGTTGGCTGGCAGGAATATTATTAGCTATTGCGGCTGGGCCATTAGGTTCATTTGTTGTCTGGCGCAAGATGTCTTACTTTGGCGATACTCTGGCACATGCTTCATTACTAGGTGTTGCTTTCGGATTATTGCTAAATATTAGTCCTTTTTACACGGTTATCGCTGTCACTTTGATATTGGCAATCATTCTGGTCTGGCTGGAAAAGCGTCCTCAGCTGGCAATCGATACTTTATTGGGGATCATGGCCCACAGCGCATTATCATTAGGATTGGTAGTTGTCAGTTTAATGTCTAATGTGCGAGTTGATTTGATGGCTTATCTGTTTGGTGACTTACTGTCAGTCACTTATGAGGATATTTGGTTGATTGCGATCGGTGTCACTATTGTCGTCACACTGCTGTTTTGGCAATGGAACTCCCTGCTTTCTATGACCATCAGCCAAGAAATGGCTTTCGTCGATGGTATTAAAATACAGCGGCTGAGAGTGCTGTTAATGCTGGTCACTGCGCTGACCATTGGCCTAGCAATGAAGTTTGTCGGCGCTCTGATTATTACCTCCCTGTTAATTATTCCAGCTGCTACTGCCCGCCGTTTTGCCCGTACACCTGAGCAAATGGCCGGTATCGCTATTGCAACCGGTATAGTCGCCATCACTGGCGGATTAGCTTTCTCTGCCTTTTACGACACTCCAGCTGGACCTTCTGTTGTTCTGTGCGCTGCGATGCTATTTATTATCAGCCTGGTTAGTAAAGCAAAAAACTAATCTACCGCACTTATACCCTTTATCCTTCAAGTTGCTGCTTTGTTGGTTACGTTCACTTACCCCAGTTACATAGTTATCTATGCTCCTGGGGATGCGCTCGCTTGCCGTCGCGATGCATCTTGAAATCCATAGGGTATATATTCCCACTCTCCAATTGCTGATTTTTTAAAAGGAAAAGATGGGATGCCCTGAAAGGCGTCCCTATTCCCATTATTCCTGATTTTTAACTATGCCAAAATGACGATAAGCATGATTGGTGGCAATTCGTCCGCGAGAAGTACGCTGAATAAAACCTTGCTGGATCAAGAATGGTTCCAGCACATCCTCAATGGTTTCTCGCTCTTCGCCAATGGCAGCGGCAAGGTTATCCACCCCAACCGGCCCGCCCATAAATTTATCAATGATGGCAATCAGTAATTTACGATCCAGATAATCAAAACCCGCAGAGTCTACACTCAGCATGTCCAGCGCCCTGGTAGCAATATCACCATCAATAGCCCCATCCCCTTTTACCTGAGCAAAATCCCGCACTCGACGTAATAAACGGTTTGTAATACGTGGCGTTCCACGAGAACGCATAGCAACCTGCCGCGCGCCATCGTCAGTAATATCAACCCCCATAAAACGGGCGCTACGGGAGACAATACTTTGCAAATCATCCACGTTATAAAATTCAAGACGTTGCACAATCCCAAAACGATCACGCAGTGGTGAGGTCAAGGAGCCTGCGCGGGTGGTAGCTCCAATTAAGGTAAAAGGAGGCAAGTCAATTTTTATCGAACGAGCTGCCGGCCCTTCACCAATCATAATATCCAGTTGATAGTCTTCCATCGCCGGATAGAGAATCTCTTCCACCACCGGAGATAAACGGTGAATTTCATCAATAAACAACACATCGTGAGGTTCAAGGTTCGTCAACATCGCCGCCAAATCACCGGCCTTTTCTAAAACAGGACCAGACGTTGTGCGGAGATTCACCCCCATCTCATTAGCTACAATATTCGCCAGGGTGGTTTTCCCTAATCCCGGCGGGCCAAAAATCAGCAAATGGTCAAGAGCATCACCTCGCTGTCTGGCTGCCTGAATAAAAATCTCCATCTGCTCACAGACTTGCGGTTGCCCAACATATTCAGACAACAATTTGGGTCTGATGGCCCGGTCAATGGCTTCATCGTCTGGCAAAATTTCCGCAGAAACCAGACGGTCTGCTTCAATCATGGCATCCTCCTACCAACTAAAGAACTGCGCGGAGTGCTTCGCGGATAAGTGTTTCACAATCCGCCCCCGGTTTAACAACCTTACTGACCATTCGGCTCGCTTCCTGTGGTTTGTAGCCCAGAGAGACTAACGCCGCAGCGGCTTCTGCTTCTATATCAGCATCAGAAGTTGTCTGCTTAGCTGTTGCTGGCAGATTAATGTCACTGTTTTGATTGAACAAATCGCCATTAAGCCCTTTAAAACGATCTTTCATTTCAACCACCAGCCGTTCAGCGGTTTTCTTACCCACACCGGGCAGTTTAACCAGAGAAGCAATCGCCTCTTGCTCAATCGCAGAAACAAATTGCTGCGCAGACATGCCGGAAAGAATCGCCAGTGCCAATTTAGGCCCTACGCCATTGACTTTAATTAACTCACGGAACAGCGCCCGCTCTTGCTTATCATTAAAACCATAAAGTAATTGCGCATCTTCACGCACCACAAAGTGGGTAAACAGGACCGTTTCCTGTCCGATATCAGGCAATTCATAAAAACAGGTCATCGGCATATGCACTTCATAACCTACGCCATTCGTTTCTAATAAAACTAACGGCGGTTGTTTCTCCAGCACAATTCCTCTGAGACGCCCTATCACTTGTTTACCCCCTGAAAATAAAACTGATTATTCTGCTAATGCTTATAACATAAAAAAGGCTGGATGCATATCCAGCCGTTATTTTAAACGTCCACGTGCCAGAATTAATCTGGGGTCCCCAACACGCAAAAGATTCTGATTAAAATGACAATGGGTTATCGCAATCGCCAATGCATCTGCCGCATCTGATTGCGGATTAGCAGACAATTTCAGCATAGAACGTACCATGTGTTGAATCTGACTTTTTTCAGCGGCTCCGGTTCCAACAACGGTTTGTTTCACCTGTCGGGCGGCATATTCAAAAACCGGTACAGATTGATTCACCGCTGCAAGAATGGCAACCCCACGTGCCTGTCCTAACTTCAAAGCTGAATCAGGGTTTTTCGCCATAAATACCTGCTCAATAGCGAAAGCGTCCGGTTGGAATTGCGTAATAATTTCAGTAATACCGGCATAAATGCGCTGTAATCGGCTCGGTAGATCATCAACTTTAGTACGGATACAACCACTGCCAAGATAAATCAGATGACGCCCTTGCTGACGGATCACACCATAACCCGTGACACGAGAACCTGGGTCGATACCTAAGACGATCGCCATATCTGCTTATTCGCCTTTACTCCATTAATAAAGGGGATAAAAACGTTAGAGAAAGTGCCCTGAACAACAGCACACTTTCTCTACGCTGTACAACCCGATTTAAAATTACAGCAAAGCCGCAACTTCATCAGAGATTTCACCGTTATGGTAAACCTCTTGCACATCGTCTGAATCTTCCAACATGTCGATCAGACGCAGTAACTTAGGTGCGGTTTCCGCATCCAGTTCCGCTTTAGTCGAAGGAATCATTGAAACTTCTGCTGATTCAGCAACAAAACCTGCTGCATCCAACGCATCTTTCACATCACCAAAAGTTTCTGGTGTTGTGTAAACATCAATAGCGCCATCATCATAAGTTTCTACATCATCCGCACCCACTTCCAATGCCGCTTCCATAACCGCATCTTCATCCAGCCCCGGTGCATAAGAAATCACCCCTTTCTTGGTGAACAGATATGCAACAGAACCATCGGTTCCCAGATTACCACCAGTTTTGGTAAAAGCATGACGAACGTCGGAAACAGTACGGTTACGGTTATCACTCAAACATTCAACCATCACCGCGGTACCACCTGGACCATAACCTTCATAAATGATGGTTTCCATGTTATCCGCTTCATCGTTGCCAACACCACGAGCGATAGCACGGTTCAAAGTATCGCGGGTCATGTTGTTGGACAGCGCTTTATCCACTGCCGCACGCAGGCGCGGGTTAGATGCAGGATCGCCACCGCCCAAACGAGCAGCCGTGACCAACTCACGGATAATTTTGGTGAAAATCTTACCGCGTTTCGCATCCTGTGCAGCTTTACGGTGTTTGGTGTTGGCCCATTTACTATGACCTGCCATAAGGTTCTCCGATAAAATATCTACTCAATTAGATTAGGGATATACCCGTCATCCTTCAAGTTGCTGCTTTGTTGGCTGCTTTCACTCACCCCAGTCACATCGTTATCTATGCTCCTGGGGATTCGTTCACTTGCCGCCGCGCTGCAACTCGAAATTTATTGGGTATAAACTTAAAACCTATTTTCAATAGGTGATTAATCAATAACAAATTCTTCAATTGCCTGCCGATTGCTCCATGACTTAGTGAGCTTTGCTGCTTTATCTGCTGCCAGCCACTGATAAGCCTGATGTTCAGTCAACAGGAATTCACGTTCTTCAGGCAATGCCAGACAGAACCAGTACTCTTTATTACGAGTGACACCCGGAGCATAGCGATGGCGCAAGTGGGTAAAAATCTCAAAATAAATAGAACGTCGGCAATCTATCAATTCGAGATTTTCACCTATGATATCAATACCAACTTCCTCTTGCACTTCACGCAATGCCGTCTCACGCGGCGTTTCATTTCCGTCAAGGCTGCCAGTCACAGACTGCCAGAAGTCAGGATCATCACGCCGCTGTAACATTAGCACCCGTCTGCTGGAAAATGCATAAATAACCACCAGCACAGATTCAGGGCGCTTATAAATCATTATTCACTCTCTTTCTTAGCAACCACTGAGATTGACAACTCTTCAAGTGCCGCGGTATTGGCATAGCTTGGTGCTTCAGTCATCAGACAAGCCGCAGCTGTTGTTTTAGGGAACGCGATAACATCACGGATGTTATCAGTACCTGTCAGCAACATCACCAGACGGTCAAGGCCGAACGCCAAACCTGCGTGTGGTGGCGTACCAAATTTCAGTGCATCCAACAGGAAGCCAAATTTCTCCTGCTGCTCCTGCTCATTAATGCCCAGAATGTTGAACACCGCTTGTTGCATTTCATTACGGTGAATACGCACTGAACCACCGCCAACTTCATAGCCATTGATCACCATATCGTAAGCATTGGCAATCGCTGAAACCGGCTCTTGCACCAATTCTTCTGCCGACATATTACGCGGTGAAGTAAATGGATGATGCATTGCACTCAGACCACCTTCTTCGTTATCTTCGAACATTGGAAAATCGATAACCCACAACGGCTGCCAACTATCCAATTTCGTTAGATTTAGGTCACGACCCAACTTCAGACGCAACGCCCCCAACGCATCAGTGACCACTTTTGTACTGCCAGCACCAAAGAACAAGATGTCACCATCCTGTGCACCAGTACGAGAAAGCAGACCATCAATCACTTCTGCATTAAGGAATTTAGCTATCGGACTTTGTACCCCTTCCAGACCCGCAGCTCGCTCATTAACTTTTATCCACGCCAGCCCTTTAGCGCCATAAATCCCAACGAATTTGCCATATTCATCAATTTGCTTACGGCTCAGTTCAGTGCCACTCGGTACCCGAATCACGGCGACACGGCCTTTACTGTCATTTGCTGGTTCAGCAAAGACGCTGAATTCCACATTCTTAACCAGATCAGCAACATCTACCAATTCTAATGGGTTACGCAGATCAGGTTTATCAGAACCGAAACGGCGCATCGCTTCAGCAAAAGTCATGACCGGGAAATGCCCAAGATCAACGCCTTTAATTTCAAGCCACAGTTCACGGATCATTTTTTCCATGATTTCCCTTACCTGCTCAGCAGTCATAAAGGAAGTTTCCACGTCGATCTGAGTGAATTCTGGCTGACGGTCAGCGCGCAAATCTTCATCTCGGAAGCACTTCACAATCTGATAATAACGATCAAAACCGGACATCATCAGCAATTGCTTAAATAACTGTGGTGACTGAGGCAATGCATAAAATTTGCCTTTATGAACACGGCTTGGTACCAAATAGTCACGCGCACCTTCCGGGGTCGCTTTAGTCAGCATTGGGGTTTCAATATCCAGGAAATCCTGACTGTCCATGAAACGGCGAACAAAACTGGTAATTTTAGCGCGGGTTTTTAAGCGGTTTGCCATTTCAGGACGGCGCAGATCAATATAGCGATATTTCAGACGCTGCTCTTCACTGTTAGTCTGATTGCTATCCAATGGCAAAGGTTCGGAGCGGTTAATGATATTCAGGCTTTCCGCAAAAACCTCGATCTCACCGGTAGCCATATCTTTATTGATTTGACTGTCGGGACGAGCGCGTACAGTACCGGTGATTTGAATACAGAATTCATTGCGCAGTTCAGAAGCCAGAGAAAATGCTGCTTGCTGATCCGGGTCAAAAAATACCTGCACGATACCTTCACGATCACGCATATCAATAAAAATCAGTCCACCCAGATCACGGCGGCGGTTTACCCAACCACAAAGAGTCACCTTCTGGCCTTCATGGGTCAGATTCAACTGCCCACAATAATCAGTACGCATACAATATCCTTTTACTCGGCTGTTGTGCTGTTGCTGCGGAAATTTTGGCATCGTTCTTAAACTTGAAAAATTCAGAACTGTCAAAAGGCCATTATTATAATAGAAATTCTGCTCTGAGATAAGGGCAGGCAATATCCTTGATTATACAATTGCCTTGATGTCTGATAATCAGACAATTTATTTTCAATTACTGTTTTTTTATAGCGACAGTTTTATTTTTGCGGTTTATCATTACCTAATTGGCCAATTTCGGTTAGGCAATGGAGTTAAAAATGGTTAGCTCGCTTTATGTTGTGTTGGGCGCACTATTATTGATTAAGCTGTCTTTTGATGTGGTTAAATTAAGGACACAATATCGTGTTTCATATGGAGATGGCGGTTTCTACGAATTACAAACAGCTATCCGTATCCATGGCAATGCCGTGGAATATATTCCTATTTCCATGTTATTGCTGGTCATCATGGAGATGAATGGTTCAAATGTGTGGATGATACATGTTTGTGGTTTGATCTTGCTCACCGGCAGATTGCTACATTATTATGGCCTGCACCACCGTGAGTTCCGCTGGCGACGTTCAGGCATGGCAGCAACCTATCTTTCAATGGTATTAATGATCATTGCTAATATTTACTACTTGCCTTGGGAACAGATATTTTCCCTTTATACCTGATATTTCTGGCACTATTTGACAGGCAGCAAGTTCTGCTGCCTATTACTCTAACCGTGTAGCTATTCCATATGAGGAAGACTTTCCAGCGTTGATATGCAAGCGAGTGAGCATTATGTTTTTTTACCGCTCATTGGCGAGGGTATATCCCTATGGATTTCAAAATGCATCGCGACGGCAAGGGAACGAATCCCCGGGAGCATAGATAACTATGTGACCGGGGAGAGTGAGTGCAGCCAACAAAGAGGCAACTTGAAAGATAACAGGTATAGACCCCAACTCACCAATGAAGTCAAAGGCTCATAACACCATGACATGATTTTTGCGCAATACTCAAATTCCTCAAATATTTCCATTATTCCCCACTTTTTAAGAAAGAGAAAATTGGTTCAAGGCCAAGCTTTACATCTGTTAGAATGCCACCCTCTATTTTTTCTGATAATCAATGCTGTTATGTCAAATCAAGATCCTCACAATCAAAGGGATAGCCTGTTTGCAGCGCCTATTGCTAATTTAGGTGACTGGAGTTTCGATGAACGGGTTGCTGAAGTTTTCCCTGATATGATCCAACGTTCTGTGCCAGGTTATTCAAATATCGTTTCCATGATTGGTATGCTGGCCAGTCGTTTCGTGACATCAAACAGTCAAATTTACGACCTGGGTTGCTCTCTTGGTGCATCAACCTTGGCAATGCGCCGCAATATTACAGCAGAAAACTGTCAAATCATCGCGATTGATAATTCCCCAGCCATGGTAGAACGCTGTCGTCGCCATCTTGATGCTTTCCGCGCACAAACACCTGTTGAAGTCATTGAAGCTGACATTCTTGATATCGACATCCAGAATGCTTCTATGGTCGTGCTGAATTTCACCTTACAATTCCTCAACCCGCAAGATCGGCAAGGTTTGCTGAACCGGATTTATCGGGGATTACGTCCTGGGGGAGTTCTGGTTTTATCAGAGAAATTCAGCTTTGAAGATCAAAAAATTGGCAAATTACTGTTTAATATGCATCACGATTTTAAGCGTGCTAATGGATACAGCGAACTGGAGATCAGCCAGAAACGCAGTATGCTTGAAAATGTGATGTTGACTGATTCTGTCGAAACACATAAATCCCGCCTCTATCAATCTGGTTTTGAACATGTTGAAGTTTGGTTTCAATGTTTCAACTTTGGCTCATTGCTGGCAATAAAAAGGAGTCAGTAAATGATCGATTTCAGTAATTTTTATCAACTTATTGCGAAGAATGATCTTAAGCACTGGCTTAATTACCTGCCGGCTCAATTGGATGAATGGCAAAAAGCCGCTCTGCATGGCAGTTTTAAATCGTGGGTAAAAACCCTGGAAAACCTGCCAGAAATTTCACCGACCAAATTAGACCTAAAAAATGGTGTGATCGCAGAACGCGATCCCGCTCTATCTGAAGGTGAAGAAATTTGTATTACAAATATATTGCGAGTATTCATGCCGTGGCGCAAAGGGCCATTTTCTCTTTACGGTGTGAATATTGATACCGAATGGCGCTCAGACTGGAAATGGGAGCGGGTGCTGCCCCATATTTCCCCATTAACGGGTCGAACCATTCTTGATGTTGGCTGTGGCAGTGGTTATCACCTGTGGCGTATGGTCGGAGAAGGCGCTGAACTTGCCGTAGGTATTGATCCAACACAGCTTTTTCTCTGTCAGTTTGAAGCCGTCAGAAAGTTACTGGGCAGCGATCAACGTGCTCATCTTTTACCTTTAGGCATTGAACAATTACCCGCTTTGGCCGCTTTCGATACGGTCTTTTCGATGGGTGTCCTCTATCACCGCCGTTCTCCACTCGATCATCTCTGGCAATTGAAAAATCAGCTGGTATCCGATGGTGAATTAGTACTGGAAAGCCTGGTGGTTGAAGGTGATGAAAATACCTGCTTAATCCCTGGCGAACGTTACGCCCAAATGCGCAATGTCTATTTCATTCCATCGGCAAAGATGCTGAAAGCCTGGTTGGAAAAGTGTGGTTTTGTCGATGTAAGAATTGTTGATCAAGCTGTTACCACCACGGAAGAACAACGCCGTACCGCATGGATGAAAACGGAATCATTATCTGATTTTCTTGATCCTGCCAACAGCAGTAAAACTATTGAAGGTTATCCAGCACCTCTGCGTGCGGTATTGATTGCCCGCAAACCCTGATAATCTGAGAACTGACTCAACAGGGTCAGTTCTCAAATTTACTTAATGACAGGATTTATTCAAATAAAGTTAAACTCAGCATCCCCTTCATCACCTCTACTACCCCACCATCAACACAATAATGTGAGAACTCATCTGCTTCATTGTCAGTACTCATCGTCACCCCTGCTTTGCGGTAGGTCATGGTAGAAGGCATAATCCGGCCTGCTGAACTGTGAACTTCCGTTAACCCTATATCGGTAAATTTATGGATATTACTCAGGCGAACACCGGCACCCGCCATAATAATTGGCCCTTGACTGGCTTGATGAAGCTCTTTTAATAATGGTAATCCCAATTCAGCATTTTGTTGCTGACCGGAAGTCAATATTCGCTTAACACCAAGCTGCGTTAGCTGGTCCAACGCTACATAAGGATTAAAGCACATATCAAATGCACGATGAAAAGTGACGGCCATATCGCCAGACAGAGCCATCAATTGCTGCATACGCGGCAAATCAATATGCCCTTCTTCATCCAATATGCCAAAAACAACACCCACAAATCCCATATCACGGATCTGAGCGATATCATTTTTCATCACCTCAAAATCTGAGTGGCCGTAACAAAAGTCTCCCCCTCTTGGCCGTACAATGGGATGTACCGGAATACTTAATTGCTCAATTGCCTGCTTTAATGTACCAAGACTCGGTGTTAATCCTCCTTCTGCCGGACTGGCACACAGCTCTATCCGGTCAGCCCCAGCCTGTTGCGCGATCAAAGCACAACCTACGCTAAAACAACAAATTTCTAACTTTGTCATCAGAAGTTCCTTAAACACCACGTCATTAGCAAGCAATCCGTGAATCTAAACGATTTAATAAGTCAATTCACTAACTATGACATTTAACTATTCCCAATGATTTGTAGGAAATCACAAGGTCAGAATTTTTCTCTGAATCGTAGGGATGAAAAAGTTAATTTTGCTGACTAGGGCTCACTTTTAACCATCTCACGCAATGTAAACGGGTGAAATTTGACAGTGATTTCGCCATCAGTGACAGCTAAGGTCGGATTAGGCAGCCGCTCTCGCTCTCCTTTGGGCTGACTCTGTTTAACAGAGAAGCCTGTCGGTAAAGGTTGCGGTAATAATGCATTTGCTGCTGCTAATAACATTTCGGGAGCCACAGGCAGCACCAGTTCTACATGTTCCCAGCCCTGATGCGGGTAAATTTTCTTACCCGGATAGGGCAATTCAACACAATCAATTTGCCAATTCAGCACCGCTATTGGCTGTGCTAAATCAAACAGGCAAATCGGACGCCCATTAATCATGTTTTCTGACATCAAGCTGCCACATTGCAAAAAACCTTTACGCCAGCGTTCCGCCACAGATATGTCATGACAACGTAAGGAAATATGATCGGCTTGATATTGCTCAACATGCAAATTAAGCCGCTGTTTAAACCGCGCTAATTTTTGCGCAAATATGGCCAGATCAGCCACTAAATCCTGTAATTCAACGATAGAAGAAAAATGAACCATATTATCCCAGTTAAAATGGTACCCTTCCCTTGACCTCTAACCGCCCAAGAGTTCCAAAGACTTACCGCTATTCAAGCCTCGAATAATACTCTCAATTTATAGCAAATTGAAATTTAGCACGCTCTCAATAAGTTCTATGAAGTTGTGCAGATAAGTTCCTGACTCTCTGCTGGCTTCTTGCAGTGCCTGCGGACATTTACCTTGATAATGAATAGACACGATTTATCAGCGGGTATTTATGGCTTCAACCGGGTGTTCTCTGAGGTCAAAGATTTTACCGGGCATCAGTTTAAAACAATGACTTTTCCCACCGCCGGCCAGACGTTGGTTCTAAACTGCCTGCTGACGGCGCTGGACAAACGGTTTCGCCTCCGCATCTTTCTGAAAAAGCCAGTTAAAAAAGGTATCGCCTAACGCCCAGTAAATAAAATAGAGAAATAATAAGAGCAACGTTATTTTCAATATTTTCATACTAACGATTCCTTTTGATCACAGTGTTCTCGTGTTGGCATTTAAGCAAACTGGTGATATGACTTTAGTGACATTACTTTATTCTCCAATATTCTATTTGATCATTATGCAAATCAATGCTTCCATCCGGGTATTCAACCCTCGCAAGCCCTTTACCTGGCGGGATAATCACTTTCGGCATTTTGGTTTCATCTAATTTAGGTTTATAGATAATTTTCCATTCCGCTCCTGGAGTTAACATCAATCTAAATGGCCGCATTGGTTTCTCACCTAGCAAATATAATCTTTTGGGAAATTTGTCAACCATTTCCAAAACAGGGTAAATAACCGGGTGGTAATCTATAATATTCAATGTTGCAGTTTCGTTAAGATATGTCCGGGCCGCATCGTTAATAAATGCAGTTAAACCGGTCCCTTCAGCGCCTTTATCCTGAACAGCATCTTTTACCAAGCGGGTGACATCGGTATAACCGACTGTCACAGAGGCTTGATTGATTTTCCATTTACACCAGCCCCCGCCACTAAAAGGTAATTTCGCCTGAAAATAACCGGTTTGTGGGTCTGCCTTTACATCCAGACGCAATCCGTTATAAGTTGGCACTTTAAAAGGTGACATACCTGCATCCAACTGATATTCAAGGCAGTCTTTTGAGATATACAAAGCAGATATATACGGTTTGGTGTATTTCGGCGCGACACCCTCCACGGTAATTGATGGCCCCTTCCCAGCAGATGAAAAGGGAAAAAGCCAGTTAAAAAAGGTATCACCCAACGCCCAGTAAATAAAATAGAGAAATAATAAGAGCAACGTTATTTTCAATATCTTCAATATTTTCATACTGACAGTTCCTTCTTATCGCAATAATGTTGTAAGGCCAGTGTGCCTTGTTCTTCCTGTTGGCTGACGGTCAGTGATGTTATTAACTGTTTATCCATATCCAGAAAATAGAGATTACGATAGTAAATGTTGTCCGGAATAAGCCTCTTATCATTATCCATTTTCGCCTTAAATTGACGCTGACTGTCCTGATAGACCGTAATCTTATCCGGTTCGCATAACTCTCTGAGGCGCTTATCAATATAACCCGCATATTTATACGAGCTATGATTAGAAAAGCCAAATCCCCCTTTTAAATCAACACCTCTGTTTTCAACAAACAGTTTATCTTTTTCTGGTTGACTGAGCTGATTAAACAACGCATTTTGCTGCTCACCCGCCAGAGAAAAATCCTTTTCTGTTTCCGGGTTTAATTCAGGAATTAAATAGAGCTTGGTGGTGTTATTCAATATTTCTTCAGTCACACCCGTTATAAAGGGGACATTCCTGGCGGAAATCAGCCATTCTGGGCAACTGTTGGCTTGAAAAAAATGCACAACCTTACCATGATGCAGATAAATTTCTTTACTGGCTGTCGCTTGTTTAATGGCTTTAACAATCGGTGACGGTGACACCTGTTTCATGATTTCCCATTCATAGCCTGCCAACGCCCAGTAATTAAAAAATCTATTATCCATATCCTGCTCAAAGGGCACCGAAGGTATTGGATCATCTTCATTAACATGACGATAGTGGATAATGGAAGATAATTCCTCTACCGCACTGCGGGTTAATGTTCTCGGCATTCCGTAACTGTAGAGGCAAGGGTTATGTTTTTGCAGTTGTGCGCTGTGCAGTAATGCCAGTGCACCACCCAAGCTATGACCACAGACAAACAATCTTCGTCCCTGAGCTAGTGTAATGATATCGCCGAATACTAGTTTACTTTTATCACTGGGAACACTTAACTCCCTAACCAAATTAAACGCTTCCCAAAATCCTTTGTGCACTTTACCTCTATGGATAAACCCACTGCATAGCGCTTTGTCATCATCGCAGCTTAAAGCCAATGGCTGGAAGGTGGCATCAGTCAGGTAATTCTCCAGAGTCGCCGTACCTCGCCAACTGATAATCACATCTTGCTTACTGGCAACATAAAACAGTTTGGTATCACTCTGTTTATGATCCCCAGCCCGTGAATCAATAAACTCCACCTGAGTATAACGTTCACTAAACGGCACATTATAAACCACCGGTGTTGCCGATGCTTTTTCCACCTGATAAGGCAACTTCGAAACATCCACCATTTGCCGGTTAAAAAAATGTTTAACCGAACCTTCAACATCAACATCCCCATCGGCGTAAGCTAACACGCTCATCAAACACTGATTATAGGCATTCACAAGGGAATACTCTTTTTGGTGATGTAACAGCAAAACCCAGGCCCGGAATGGACAGACTTCCAGTACATACCGACGACTTAACGGATGGACCTGATAACCTTTGGGTTCCGGATTAGGAAAATGATAGGGTGGTGGAATATCTTTGGGGTCCCATCCTTCAAGCGACGGCAACCCATCACTGATCTGCCCGATAGTCACATAGTGATATTGGTGGCCTTCGGCTTCCGCTTTTGGCTTCACTACCGACGCCTCTTCTCCTCGTATTTCCCGCAACGGGCGCTGTTCCATCTCATCGGCCAACGATTGGGCATCAATATACAATTTCACTGGATAAGCTGACAGGTCTTCTTCCCTCAGCACCCCGAAACCATCTGTCTTTCCCCGGCGCACATGATCCGGGAGTCCCCTACTTACCATGCTATAAGGCATATTGACTAAAGGTTTCCCTTGTTCATCTACTAACTGAAATTCAACCCAGTGTTTCAGTATCCTACAATCAAAACATTCTCGCGGATCTAATGTACTCATCGGTGTTGTTTCCTTTGCTTACTATTACATATAGGCGCGCAACCCAAACATCATCTGTTGAAAGTCCCACAAGACTTCCCCCGTCCAGCTATCATCAAAAAAGTCTCTGCACTGATGAAATCAACATATATCTGTTATCTTTCAAGTTGCCTCTTTGTTGGCTGCACTCACTTACCCCAGTCACATAGTTATCTATGCTCCCGGGGATTCGCTCCCTTGCCGTCTCGATGCATCTTGAAATCTATTGGGTATAGATATCCCGCCAGAAATGGAAATGACTGATTGCGCCACCAAAGAAATAAGATAATAAAAATCTTATTGCCACAGACAAAAAGCACCGCTTATGCCATGAGCCATCATGCGCTATCCAGCGGTCGTATATTGTTCATTGAGCATCTGCAAATAATCTGCACTGTTCAGGTTGCTAATATCATCTCCATTTTCTAAACGCATTTTTAGCCAATTAATAATCCCTTCCACTAACCGTCCCTCTGGTTCATCCAGTTTTTCAGCTAATTCTCCGTGGTTTTCCCATATATCATTACTGATCACAAATGCCTTCCCTTTCAAAGCGTAATCAGAATGATGCCAGGCGTGCAGCAAATGACTCCCCAAAACAAAAGGCTGCTCACTTCCTCCTTGACCACAGTTTTCAGGGCGGGAATACCTCCGGGGTTCTGGTCCATCGATCATTAACTCACTCACCGGTGTTAGAAATGCTGACCAATCGCTAATGATCATTGCCGGTAATAACTGACTGAGAACTCGGGGGTCCATACTGCGCAAAATCACCTTCCTCTGCCGCAATATCACCTGCTGACGTGAACGCCAGTGATTAAGCTGTTGGGTCCACAAATCCTCACTACGATAAGCCCACCCCCAACTGTTATCGCTCATAGTTTGACTATCAAGCAGATGACCAATTATTGACAAGCAGCCTGGCTTGGGCTGAACCAACCAAGGACTTTGTGCCAACAAGTGATCCATCGGTGTACCGCTATATAGTGGAAAAGCCTGCTCCAGCCAATCGTTAGTGTAAAAAAGAGTGACAGGGTTAGGATTTGCCAGTGAATTCAGCATAAAGAAAACCGGCTGCTTATTAGGCGTAGTCAACCACTGTTGCCAACTTATGGAAATATTCATTCATCCTCCTGGCTATTAATCGTCAAATCAACTTCCCTATGGGCTTGCAAAGCACAAATCGATTTCGCTGGAGACTTCTCACCAAGCAACGGTTCTACTCCCTCTGGCAGTTGCAGGGACAAACCACGCCCGGCACCGGCGGAGCCTTGGCCGACTGACAAATTCGGAGAAGTCAGAATACCGCTGGGAGTTAACCGGATAAAATGACCGCCGACTTTTAACGTAATTTCTGATGCTGCTTCCAGCACTATTTTTCCGTCGCTTTTCAGATGCATTTCCTGACCACTTTCAGCGACTAACGCCTCCCCGGTCTGTAAATGCTGACTGCCGGTGATACGGTGTGACACATCCCCATCAGTACTGTATTTACCGGAGCCAGTGATTTTCCGGTGGTCATCCGCGTGGATTTCACAGTAGCGGTTATTATCGATCCGCTGTTTATGGTCATGTTTAACATGCCAGTAAGCATCGTTCTGGATATGGGCGGTCAAATCTTTCTGCCCGTGCAGGTAAATCTCTTGCTGGTCTTTAGCATCTTCAAACCGCAATTCATTAAAGCCTTTCCCTTTGTGGGTCCGAGTTTTAAACGTGGTGCGAGTTTTTTCCGCGGGTAAATCCAGCGGCGGGCGATTCAGGCCGTTATAAGTGCAGCCGGTCACAATCGGGCGATCAATATCGCCATTCAGATAGGAAACAATCACCTCCTGACCGATACGGGGAATTGCCATAAAACCGTAACCGCTGCCATTCCAGCCCTGAGAAAACCGTACCCAACAGGAGGCGTTTTCATCGGCCTTATCATAACGATCCCAGTGAAAATGGACGCGAATACAGCCATCTTCATTGACATAAATCTCCTCCCCTGCCGGGCCAACCACGGTAGCGACTTCATCACCATCCGCTAGCGGTTTGTAACGATATAGCGGTCGCCAGTCCTTATAGCCAGAAATAAAACTGAATTCGTTATACAAATAAGTTCCTGATGCTCCGCTGGCTTCTTGCAATACTTGCGGACATTTGCCGTGATGATGAATAGCTACGATTTGCCAGCGGGTATTGATGGCTTCAACTGGGTGTTCGCTGATATCAAAGATTTTACCGGGCATCAGTTTAAAACAATTACTTTGCCCGCCGCCGGCCTGACGTTGATTCTGGATTGCCTGCTGACGGCGCTGGACAAACGGTTTCGCCTCCGCATCTTTCTGAAAACGACCGTAGCTTTCAAAGATCGAAAACAGGGTTTTCTGCCCCACAGCATGCGGATCGGTATCGGCCCAATGTGTCAGGAAGTAAGCGGGATTTTGCGGATTTCTATCCTTATAAATAACCCGCTGCGGGGTCATAGAAACCCCCAGATGTACCTGATTAATCACATTCATTTCTGTGGCAGTTTGTATCTGGGGGTTGTAGACCAGTGGTAAATTAGCGGTCATTCCTAAATGGCTGTCGCTGAAAAACAGCTTATTATCTTCAAACCAAAAATTCAGCCCTTCTTCGGCGACTAACCGGGCAAAAAAATCATAATCAGATTCCCGTTTCTGCGTCACATACTCATGTGTGTAATGAAACTCATCCAGCTGGGAATCAACCCGCACGTGGTGTTTTTTCAGCAAACTATTGAGAATAGCTGGCACACTTTGCCGATGATAAATCCGGCTGTCCTGATTCAGGGTCATCCGCCAAAGAGCGGGCCGAACAGTGAAGTAATAAAGAGTACGATGAGCATGAGTCTCACCCAATACAGCCTGTGCAACAATGCCACTAACCTGACGTTGTTCAACCCCATTAAAAACCACCCGGAATTTCACCGACTGTAATAGCAGTGATTCTAAATCAATATCGGCCCGTTGACTGACCAGAGTTAAAGACAGAGTAAAAAGTTCGGACAATTCCTCCTGTAAAGAAAATTCAGCGACTGCAAAAGTTTTCTCCGGCAAATCGGTAATATGACAGAGAAAGTGTAATCCATCATTCATATGGACTCCTTATTTCTGGTATTGGTGTTTAGGTAGATGAGTAATTATGGTATTTGCGACGTAACTTTATTTTTCAGACTCCCCTGATTGCGTTACTTCATATTCATATACATATTCCGAAAATCGACTATTTGAGTACCTTTATCAATCTTTCCGCCAGGATATTCAACCCATTCGCCTTTCCCGTTAGTCACAGTCACCTTCGCCATTTTGGTTTCATCCAGTTTGGGCTTAAAGATGATTTTCCACTCGGCTCCTGGCGTTAATTTCAATCGAAAGGAACGCGTATTTAATACTTCACCCTGTAAGGATACGCTTTTAGGCAATCCTTCAACCATTTCCAAAACAGGGTAAATGATGGGGCTAAAATCAATAGTATTTAATGCAGCAGTTTCACTAATATTCGTTTGGACCGCATCATTGATAAATGCAGTTAAACCGCTCCCTTCTGCACCTTCTGATATAACAGCTTCTTTCACCAAATGGTGGACATCGGTATACCCCACCGATACAGAGGCTTGATTGATTTTCCATTTACACCAGCCCCCGCCACTAAAAGGTAATTTCGCCTGAAAATAACCGGTTTGTGGATCTGCTTTTACATCCAGGCGCAATCCGTTATAAGTTGGCACTTTAAAAGGTGACATACCTGCATCCAACTGATATTCAAGGCAGTCTTTTGAGATATACTGCGCATATACATAGGGTTTGGTATATTTCGGCGCGACACCCTCCACGGTAATTGATGGCCCCTTCCCAGCAGATGAAAAGGGAAAAAGCCAGTTAAAAAAGGTATCGCCTAACGCCCAGTAAATAAAATAGAGAAATAATAAGAGCAACGTTATTTTCAATATCTTCAATATTTTCATAACGGATTCCTTTTGATCACAGTATTCTCGTGTTGGCATTTAAGCAAACTGGTGATATGACTTTAGAAACATGGCTTTATTTTCCAGACTCCTCTGATAGCGTTACTTCATATTCATATACATATTCCGAAAATCGACTATTCGAGTACCGTTACGAATTTTTCCGCCAGGATATTCAACCCATTCACTTCCGTTAGTCACAGTCACCTTCGCCATTTTGGTTTCATCCAGTTTGGGCTTAAAGATAATTTTCCACTCGGCTCCTGGCGTTAATTTCAGCCGAAAGGAATGCGTATTTGAGACTTCACCCTGTAAGGATACGCTTTTCGGAAATCCTTCAACCATCTCTAAAACAGGGTAAATGGTGGGGCTAAAATCAATAGTATTTAATGCCGGGGTTTCACTAATATTCGTCTGAGCAGCATCATTGATAAATGCAGTGAAACCTGTTCCCCCATAGGGCTCCGCATCTTTCACCAAATGGCGGACATCGGCATACCCCACTGCCACAGAGGCTTGATTGATTTTCCATTTACACCAGCCCCCGCCACTAAAAGGTAATTTCGCCTGAAAATAACCGGTTTGTGGATCTGCTTTTACATCCAGGCGCAATCCGTTATAAGTTGGCACTTTAAAAGGTGACATACCTGCATCCAACTGATATTCAAGGCAGTCTTTTGAGATATACTGCGCATATACATAGGGTTTGGTGTATTTCGGCGCGACACCCTCCACGGTAATTGATGGCCCCTTCCCTGCAGATGAAAAGGGAAAAAGCCAGTTAAAAAAGGTATCGCCTAACGCCCAGTAAATAAAATAGAGAAATAATAAGAGCAACGTTATTTTCAATATCTTCAATATTTTCATAACGGATTCCTTTTGATCACAATGTTCTCGTGTTGGCATTTAAGCAAACTGGTGATATAACTTTAGAAACATGACTTTATTTTCCAGACTCCTCTGATTGCGTTACTTCATATTCATATACATATACCGAAAATCGACTATTCGAGTACCTTTATCAATCTTTCCGTCAGGATATTCAACCCATTCACTTCCGTTAGTCACAGTCACCTTCGCCATTTTGGTTTCATCCAGTTTGGGCTTAAAGATAATTTTCCACTCGGCTCCTGGCGTTAATTTCAGCCGAAAGGAATGCGTCTTTGAGACTTCACCCTGTAAGGATACTCTTTTCGGCAATTTTTCAACCATCTCTAAAACAGGGTAAATGGTGGGGCTAAAATCAATAGTATTTAATGCCGGGGTTTCACTAATATTCGTCTGAGCAGCATCATTGATAAATGCGGTGAAACCTGTTCCTCCATAGGGCTCCGCATCTTTCACCAAATGGCGGACATCGGCATACCCCACTGCCACAGAGGCTTGATTGATTTTCCATTTACACCAGCCCCCGCCACTAAAAGGTAATTTCGCCTGAAAATAACCGGTTTGTGGATCTGCTTTTACATCCAGGCGCAATCCGTTATAAGTTGGCACTTTAAAAGGTGACATACCTGCATCCAACTGATATTCAAGGCAGTCTTTTGAGATATACTGCGCATATACATAGGGTTTGGTATATTTCGGCGCAACACCCTCCACGGTAATTAATGGCCCCTTTCCAGCAGATGAAAAGGGAAAAAGCCAGTTAAAAAAGGTATCGCCTAACGCCCAGTAAATAAAATAGAGAAATAATAAGAGCAACGTTATTTTCAATATCTTCAATATTTTCATACTGACAGTTCCTTCTTATCGCAGTAATGTTGTAAGGCCAGTGTGCCTTGTTCTTCCTGTTGGCTGACGGTCAGTGATGTTATTAACTGTTTATCCATATCCAGAAAATAGAGATTACGATAGTAAATGTTGTCCGGAATAAGCCTCTTATCATTATCCATTTTCGCCTTAAATTGACGCTGACTGTCCTGATAGACCGTAATCTTATCCGGTTCGCATAACTCTCTGAGGCGCTTATCAATATAACCCGCATATTTATACGAGCTATGATTAGAAAAGCCAAATCCCCCTTTTAAATCGGCACCTCTGTTTTCAACAAACAGTTTATCTTTTTCTGGTTGACTGAGCTGATTAAACAACGCATTTTGCTGCTCACCCGCCAGAGAAAAATCCTTTTCTGTTTCCGGGTTTAATTCAGGAATTAAATAGAGCTTGGTGGTGTTATTCAATATTTCTTCAGTCACACCCGTTATAAAGGGGACATTCCTGGCGGAAATCAGCCATTCTGGGCAACTGTTGGCTTGAAAAAAATGCACAACCTTACCATGATGCAAATAGATTTCTTTACTGGCTGTCGCTTGTTTAATGGCTTTAACAATCGGTGACGGTGACAATAATTTCACGATTTCCCAGTCATACCCCGCCAACGTCCAGTAGTTGAAAAAACCATTATCCATATCTTGCTCAAAGGGCACAGAAGGAATTACATCATCTTCATTTACATGACGATAGTGGATAATGGCAGACAACTCCTCTACCGCACTGCGGGTTAATGCTCTTGGCATCCCATAACTGTAGAGGCAAGGATTATATTCTTTCAATTGTGCACTGTGCAATAATGCCAACGCGCCTCCCAAACTATGGCCACAAATAAATAATCGCTTGTTTGTAACCAAACTGACGATATCTTGGAATACTGTCTGAGCTTTAGTGTCATCACCAGGGACTATTAACTCTCCAACCAAACTAAACGCTTCCCAAAATCCTTTGTGCACTTTGCCATGATGAATAAACTCACTGCATAATGCTTTGTCATCATCGCAACTTAAAGCCAATGGCTGGAAGGTGGCATCAGTCAGGTAATTTTCCAGAGTTGCCGTGCCTCGCCAACTGATAATCACATCTTGCTTACTGGCAACATAAAACAGTTTGGTATCACCCTGTTTATGATCCCCAGCCCGTGAATCAATAAACTCCACCCGGGTATAACGTTCACTAAACGGCACATTATAAACCACCGGTGTTGCCGATGCTTTTTCCACCTGATAAGGCAACTTCGAAACATCCACCATTTGCCGGTTAAAAAAATGTTTAACCGAACCTTCAACATCAACATCCCCATCGGCGTAAGCTAACACGCTCATCAAACACTGATTATAGGCATTCACAAGGGAATACTCTTTTTGGTGATGTAACAGCAAAACCCAGGCCCGGAATGGACAGACTTCCAGTACATACCGACGACTTAACGGATGGACCTGATAACCTTTGGGTTCCGGATTAGGAAAATGATAGGGTGGCGGAATATCTTTGGGGTCCCATCCTTTAAGCGACGGCAACCCATCACTGATCTGTCCGATAGTCACATAGCGATATTGGTGGCCTTCGGCTTCCGCTTTTGGCTTCACCACCGACGCCTCTTCACCGCGGATTTCTCGCAACGGGCGCTGTTCCATCTCATCGGCCAACGATTGGGCATGAATATACAATTTCACTGGATAAGCTGACAGGTCCTCTTCCCTCAGCACCCCGAAACCATCTGTCTTTCCCCGGCGCACATGATCCGGGAGTCCCCTACTTACCATGCTATAAGGCATATTGACTAAAGGTTTCCCTTGTTCATCCACCAACTGAAACTCAACCCAGTGTTTCAGTATCCTACAATCAAAACATTCTCGCGGATCTAATGTACTCATCAGTGTTGTTTCCTTTGCTGGCTATTACATATATACCCTTCATCCTTCAAGTTGCTGCTTTGTTGGCTGCTTTCTCTCACCCCAGTCACATAGTTATCTATGCTCCTGGGGATTCGTTCACTTGCCGCCGCGCTGCAACTCGAAATTTATTGGGTATAGGTACGAGGTCCAAACATCATGGGTTAAAACTTTCCCCGTCCGGCTATCAATCACCTTCATCTTCAAAAAGCACTTGCGCTGATGAAATCAACAGCAATACCCTGCCAGAAATGGAGGTGATTGATTTCATCACCAAAGAAATAAGGTAATAAAAATCCTATGCCACAGACAAAAAGCCGTGACAATAGTGAGTTGAACGATAGGAATACAGCAATGTATCCCTGTCGATTAATCCCTTTAGACAAAGGGAACGGAGTTTGAAATTTCCGTCATACTGACCATCTGACCATATGATGGAACTTAAGTTATGATTATTAAACTATCACCAAATAGCAAGAAAATTTTTCATTTTTTTAATTCATGGAAAGTAAACTGGTAAGAAAGTATGACAAATTCAATAAGGATTGCGTTATCACCAAACTCACGAAGGATGACATTATAAAAATAATCCCTTTCCCAGATAAGGCAATCCACGATATATAAAGCAACCTTGCATTGACTTATTTTTTACTTAATAGCCATGACACCAGACATTCAACCTATATAAGGCGACATATCAGCATGCCGCTGATATTCAAGACAATCTTTTGAGATATATTCTGCCGATACATACGGTTTTGTGTATTTCGGCGCGACACCCTCCACGGTAATTGATGGCCCCTTCCCAGCAGATGAAAAGGGAAAAAGCCAGTTAAAAAAGGTATCGCCTAACGCCCAGTAAATAAAATAGAGAAATAATAAGAGCAACGTTATTTTCAATATCTTCAATATTTTCATAACGGATTCCTTTTGATCGCAGTGTTCTCGTGTTGGCATTTAAGCAAACCGGTGATATGACTTTAGAAACATGACCTTATTTTCCAGACTCCCCTGATTGCGTTACTTCATATTCATATACATATACCGAAAATCGACTATTTGAGTACCTTTATCAATCTTTCCGCCAGGATATTCAACCCATTCGCCTTTCCCGTTAGTCACAGTCACCTTCGCCATTTTGGTTTCATCCAGTTTGGGCTTAAAGATAATTTTCCATTCCGTTCCTGGCGTTAATCTCAATCTAAAGGAACGCATGTTTAATACTTCACCCTGCAAAAATATTCTATTCGGACGTCCTTCAACTACTTTCAAAATAGGGTAAATAACCGGGCTGAAATCTATGGTATTTAATGCCGCGATTTCGCTAAGATTCGTCTGAACTGCATCGTTAATAAATGCAGTTAAACCTGTTCCCTCAGCCCCGGCTTCCTGAACAGCATCTTTCACCAGATGATGTACATCAGTATACCCTACAGTTACAAACGCTCGGTCAATTTTCCATTTGCACCGTCCCCCGCCATTAAAAGGTAATTTTGCTTGAAAGTAACCGGTTTGCGGATCAGCTCTCACATCCAAACGCAGCCCGTTATAAGTTGGTACCTTATAAAGTGACATATCAGCATGCCGCTGATATTCAAGACAATCTTTTGAGATATATTCTGCCGACACATACGGTTTTGTGTATTTCGGTGCTACTCCTTCTACTGTGATCCATTGATTATCTTTCGGCGGAGAAAGTGGTTCATCAGGGTCAGCGCAGCCTGAAGTTAATATGACTAACAATACCGGTAAGTATTTTTTTATATTTATCATGATCAGTCTTCCTCGATCCCTACAGCGTTATTTGTATAGCGCGTTAAAGCCAACACCCTGTTTATCTTGCTGCAAACTTTAATAACATTACTTTATGTAACGGGTATCTACCATTTGGGTATCGGTTTCAATATGTCCATTAGGATATTCAACCCACTCACCTTTCCCATCAGTCACGACAATCTTCGGCATTTTGGTCTCATCTAATTTTGGCTTATAGATAATTTTCCATTCCGCTCCAGGAGTTAATCTCAGTCGGAAAGGATACGAATCGACCACACCCTGTAAGAAAATTCTGTTTGGACGTCCTGCAACCACTTTTAAAACAGGGTAAATAGCCGGACTGAAATCTATAGTATTCAATACATGAGTTTCAGAAGCTTCAGAATAATTTGCTCGTTTCGCATCGTCGATAAAGGCGGTTAAACCTGTTCCCACATACGGTATAGCATCTTTCATCAAATGACTGACATCGGTATAACTCACTAATACAAAAGCCCGATTGATTTTCCATTTACACCGTCCCCCGCCATTAAAAGGTAATTTTGCTTGAAAGTAACCGGTTTGCGGATCAGCTTTCACATCCAAACGAAGCCTATTATAGGTCGGCACTTTATAAGGCGACATATCCGCATGTAACTGATATTCAAGACAATCCTTTGAAATATACTCTGCCGATACATGCGGTTTTGTGTATTTCGGTGCTACTCCTTCTACTGTGATCCATTGATTATCTTTCGGCGGAGAAAGTGATTCATTTGGATCAGCGCAGCCCGAAATTAATATGACTAACAATACCGATAAGTATTTTTTTATATTTATCATGATCAGTCTTCCTCGCTCCCTACAGCGTTATTTGTATAGCGCGTTAAAGCCAACACCCTGTTTATCTTGCTGCAAACTTTAATAACATTACTTTATGTAACGGGTATCTACCATTTGGGTATCGGTTTCAATATGTCCATTAGGATATTCAACCCATTCACCTTTCCCATCAGTCACGACAATCTTCGGCATTTTGGTCTCATCTAATTTTGGCTTATAGATAATTTTCCATTCAGAACCCGGCGTTAATTTGAATCGAAAGGGATACATGTTCATCTTACCCTGCAAGAATATTCTATTCGGACGCCCTTCAACTACTTTCAAAATAGGGTAAATAACCGGACTGAAATCTATGGTATTTAATGCCGCGATTTCGCTAAGATTCGTCTGAACTGCATCGTTAATAAATGCAGTTAAACCTGTTCCCTCAGCCCCGGCTTCCTGAACAGCATCTTTCACCAGATGATGTACATCAGTATACCCTACAGTTACAAACGCTCGGTCAATTTTCCATTTACACCGTCCCCCGCCATTAAAAGGTAATTTTGCTTGAAAGTAACCGGTTTGCGGATCAGCTCTCACATCCAAACGCAGCCCGTTATAAGTTGGTACCTTATAAAGTGACATATCAGCATGCCGCTGATATTCAAGACAATCTTTTGAGATATATTCTGCCGACACATACGGTTTTGTGTATTTCGGTGCTACTCCTTCTACTGTGATCCATTGATTATCTTTCGGCGGAGAAAGTGGTTCATCAGGGTCAGCGCAGCCTGATATTAATATGACTAACAATACCGGTAAGTATTTTTTTATATTTATCATGATCAGTCTTCCTCGATCCCTACAGCGTTATCTGTATAGCGAGTTAAAGCCAACAAGCCCTGTTTATCTTGTTGGGTGCAAATCAATGCTTGTTTTAACTGGTGATCCATCTGTAAAAATAATGCATCCCGTTGCCGAATATCAGCAACAATATCGGTCCTTTCATGCAGTGCTTTTTCAAATAATTGTTCCTGATCCCGGAAAAAATGATATTTTTCTGGTGCAACCAATTCTGCCAATCGTGCACCAATGTAACGAGCATATTTTAATGAACTATGATCAGGAAAACCCAGTGCGTCTTTCAACGCCGGGTTTTCATTCTGCGGAAACCATTTAACCTTATCCTCATCACTCATCCGTTGAAAAAATCTTTTCTGAATGTCACCGGCGCCTTTCAAATTATTTTCTGTTTCACTGTTTAATGACGGAATCAAATACAATTTTGTTTTGGTCGGTAAGGTAGTTCTGAGTCGAATATAGTTGCTGGGGTTACGTTCTTCCAACCATTCAATAACCAGATTGATTTTACAAAAATGCACTATTTTTCCGTGATGCAAAAACACTTCACCATTGTTGGTAAAATCCAACAATTCAACCGGGCTGAATAAATAACCTAGCGGTCCCCAACAATTATAAAGCCAGTTATCCAGATTTTTTTCTGGTGGTACCGCGGGGACAGGATCATCTTCATTCACGTGACGGTAATGGGTGATAGTTGCCAGCTCTTGTACTGCACTGCGTGTTAATGTTCGCGGCATCCCGTAGCTATAGAGACAAGGGTTATATTCTTTCAGTTGGGCGCTATGCAGTAATGCCAGCGCACCACCTAAGCTATGGCCGCAAACAAATAATCTTTTGTTTTTAACCAAATCCAAAATATCACTGGATACTGTTATATTTTTATTGCTGGGAACTCTTAACTCCCCAACCAAACTAAACGCATTCCAGAACCCTTTATGCACCTTACCACTGTGAATAAACCCACTACATAGCGCTTTTTCATCACAATCTAATCCCAGAGGCTGATATGTCGCATCCGTAACCGCATCCGCCATATTAGTTGTACCTCGCCAACTGATAATCAAATCATGCTTGTTAGCTACATAAAACAAATGAGTATTACCCTGTTTATTTTCTGCTTTTGAATTAACAAACTCCACCCGAGTATAACGCTCACTAAACGGTACATCATAGACAACCGGTGTCGCCGACAATGTCTCCATCTTATCGGGCAGCTTCGAAACATCCACCATTTGCCGGTTAAAAAAGTGGGGCACAGAGCCTTCAACATTAATATCACCGCTAGCATAAGCCAATACGCTCATCAAACTCTGGTTGTATGCATTGACAATTGAATATTCCTTCTGATGATGCAACTGTAAAACCCAGGCCCGGAATGGACACACTTCCAGTACATACCGACGACTTAATGGATGGACCTGATAACCTTTGGGTTCCGGGTTAGGGAAATGATAGGGTGGTGGAATATCTTTGGGGTCCCATCCTTTAAGCGACGGCAACCCATCACTGATCTGTCCAATAGTCACATAGCGATATTGGTGGCCTTCGGCTTCCGCTTTTGGCTTCACCACCGACGCCTCTTCACTGCGGATTTCTCGCAACGGGCGCTGTTCCATCTCATCGGCCAACGATTGGGCATCAATATACAATTTCACTGGATAAGCTGACAGGTCCTCTTCCCTCAGCACCCCGAAACCATCTGTCTTTCCCCGGCGCACATGATCCGGGAGTCCCCTACTTACCATGCTATAAGGCATATTGACTAAAGGTTTCCCTTGTTCATCTACTAACTGAAATTCCACCCAGTGTTTCAGTATCCTACAATCAAAACATTCTCGCGGATCTAATGTACTCATCGATATGATTTCCTTCTTTTCACACTACATATAGGCGCGCAACCCAAACATCATCTGTTGAAAGTCCCACAAGACTTCCCCCGTCTGACTATCAATCACCTTCATCATCAAAAAAGCGCCCATGCTGATGAAGAATGTCAACAAGCGGGTTACCACCAGACTGAACTGATACATCTCCCCCTGATTAGCGTAACAATCCGGGTTTAGGGTCAGGATAAGCTGGTGACCCCGCACTGGAACGCCCTTATCCAGGCGATCTATCGGGATGTTCTCCAACCGGACGATGCCGTTTATATGTGTCTGGATACGCCGGCTTAATATATGATCCGAGGAAAAATCAAATATCTTCAAAAGTTCTTGTAACGAGTTAGTTTTAAACATTATCCAAGCCGAGCCGGCAAAGCAGGAAATCAGCGACCAGAGCGATTCGTCATCTACCATCGGTGGGTAACAGGCAGAAACCGGAGTGATATTGCTGGCTGTCAGCCCCGTAGCGTTTTCTCCCGGCTGATTAATATCACCAATACCGAGATCAACGGCCTGCGAGTGATAACCGGTAAACTGACAAAAAATCGATTGCGGCAACAGGTTATTCGCCGGCTGACCATGACAGTCAAAGAAATGAAGCTGATGGCGGATATGCTGTAAAATATCGCAGTCCGTATTCAGTTGATAATAAAAAAGAAACTCAGCATCCGGCTGGAAATGCGCCGTTGGGGTAAATTTTTCAATCGGCAGATAGCGGTACGGCTGCCCACGTTTCAGCTTCGGCTCAGTCGATGCGTAAACGTGATTCAGGCTGAACAGTTGTTGCGTCTTATCTAATGGGATTTCATAATCGCTGCTCCCCTTGCTTACCGGGATTTCCGCACTGGTCATCGGCTCTAAGTGCCTTACCGGTACACAATCCAACAGAAAGGTTTGGGTAATATCAGTCAGCTCCAGATTGCCTTCAAACCGCAAAATCAGCTCAAATGTCCGATCAGCGTTCAATTTCACTGACGGATGATTCTGCTGCATATCAATGGTCACAAAATCATGGACATGAGGCAGATAATAATATTCTGTTACCAGTTGCAGAATAGAATATGGCGAGTTCTCCTTGGCGGGAAGAATGGAAACCTGCCGCTCTGTTCCCCACAGCGCCGATACCGGGTAACTGTTATGCAGCTTGATGGTTTTACCCTGCGTCCGTAACTGGATATCACAGAGATAAAAGTCAAGCCATAAGGCTAATTGTGCCGCCTGCTCACGATCACGTCCCAAAAAGAAATGCAGCGGGCGGCTTCGCCATTCCGGGGTATTGCCTGAATAATATAGCGTTAACGTTATTTCACTGTACTCTGCGGTTGTATTCAATTGCCGGTTAATCACCGTCAGCGGTTCGATATGCAGGGGACAACAGGTTTCAAAACACATTTTCTGTTCACCTTCGCCGGCAAAAATCGGTGTACCTGCCGGCAAAGTCGTCGAGCCTAAGTGATTTTCCCCAGTCGGTGAAAACTGAACGAGACTCGTTGGTGGTAACGGACGCAGCGCTTGCGGCCAAATACGCGTCATCATCCCTAACGAATATTCAGGAAAATTATCCTCAATCTTGTAGCGAATACGGGAAGCGATCAGTGCAAAGCCCTGCATTAATCGCTCAACTCCCGGATCACCGGCCCCTTCAGATAAAAAATCCGCCAAATGTGGGTTCTCTTTTGCGGCTTCCTGCGCCAGTTGCCGCATATAACTCAGTTCTTGCAGGAAAAGCGATTTTCTTCTATTCATCACACGCTCTCCTACATGATTTTTATCTGACAAAGTGTCTGTGAGGCGATTAAAACAGCCCCGCAGGAAGTTTTCATACCTTCCAGAGCGACCCCTTGTTGATTAGTCCCGACTGTTGTCGAAGTTCCTTCAACAATAGTTTGATGCCCACCACACTTTGGACAGGACACCGGATCGTTAACCCGCGCCACCCCCTTGCCCAAAACCTGAAAACACTCATCACCGCTTAATACAGAACCGCCGTGAGACGTTTTGTCACCTTGTCGTATGATATTTTTCAACATATAGATATCCCGTCAGAAATGAAAATGACTGATTGCGTCACCAAAGAAATAAGATAGTAAAAATCCTATTACCACAGGCAAAAAGCACCGCTTATGCCATGAGTTATGGTGCGTTGAATGACAGGCAGATAAAAATATATACCCATCAATTAGTCCCTCTGAATATAAGGGAACGGGATTTGAAAGTTCCGTCATACGGTCCATACGGCAGAACTCAAGTTATAATTATTAAATCATTACCAAATGGCAAGAAAAATTTTCATTTTTCTAATTTACGAAAAGTAAATTGGTAAGAAAGTATGACAAGTTCAATAAGGATTGTGTTATCACTAAACTCACGAAGAGAGAGATTATAAAAATAATCCCTTTCCCAGATAAAGCAATCCACGCTATATAAAGCAATCTGGCATTGGCGCGCAGATATTTGTTGATATATACCCAATAGATTTCAAGTTGCAGCGCGGCGGCAAGTGAACGCAGCCAACAAAGCAGCAACTTGAAGGATGAAGGGTATAAATCTCTTGGCCGCTGCCTGTTTTAATTTAAGGGAATGTTTCTGTTTTATAAAACTGCACCTTAATCAGTCAGAGTCTAACTTCTAGGGTGCAGTTCATTTTGAATGGGGGTTTGTCAGTAGTCTAAAAGATTACTTCTCTCGAATACCTTCGAGAGAAATTAATAAATCCGCTTCCTGTGATTTGGGACCCAAATCTTTTTGGAAATTAAAGTCTTTCAGTTTGATTTTACCATAAGCTTCAAAACCTGCGCGGTAACCACCCCACGGGTCATTACCTTCACCCATCAGCTCCGCATTCAGTACCACTGGCTTTGTCACACCATTTAAAGTTAGATCACCGGTAACAACATATTTCTCCCCCTCTTTTTTCACTTCGGTTGAAATGAATTTTGCTTCAGGGTATTTCTCTGCATTAAAGTAATCTTTACTACGCAGGTGTTTATCACGCTCAGCGTGGTTAGTATCCAAGCTGGCTATTTTGATCGTCACATCAACTTTATTCGCCGCCGGATTTTTCTCATCAAATGTAAAAGAACCACCAAAATCTTTAAATGTCCCATATAGCCAGCTATACCCTAAATGCTGAATGCGGAATCCAATAAAAGCATGCTGGCCTGGTATATCAATTTTATAATTGGCGGCCAATGCAGAACTTGCATTCAATAACAATGCCCCCGCAGTCAGACCAAGTAATGTCTTCTTCAACATATTTATCTCCATAATCGTTTTTTATATTATTCAGGACGGAAACCCAGCATACGCTTCAGGGTTACATCACGATCAATAAAATGGTGTTTTAACGCAGCAACAGTATGTAATAACGATAAAATCACCACTGCCCAAGCAAGGTAAAGATGAATCATTCCAGCGGTATCTGCCTGTTTGCCTTGACCGATTAATATGGCCGGCACAGTAAACCAGTCAAAGACAGTAATTGGCTGTCCATCAGCGGTCGAAATTAAATAACCACTAATCAAAATGCTAAATAGCAAGAGGTACAACAAAATATGCATTAAAATAGCACTGACTCTGGTCAAGCGGCTATAACTGGCTAATGGTTTTGGTGGTGGAGAAACAAAACGCCAGATAACACGTACAACCATTGCTATCAGCAGCACTATTCCAATGCTTTTATGAATTTCAGGTGCTTTGTGATACCACGTATCGTAATACCCCAATGTCACCATCCACAGTCCTAGTGCAAACATGCCATACACGACCAATGCAATTAGCCAGTGTAAAAGGACAGATAAATGACCGAATTGGTTAGCAGTATTCTTCCAAAGCATAATCGCTCCTTTTTAGGGTCAATGCTGGTGAGCTTTTTTAGATCAATTAAATCATAAACGATATTAATTTATTTTTTATTAAAAATTTCAACAAATAATTTGCAAAAGATTTTCAATTTAAATCAATAAAACTCATTTAACGACAAAAAAACACCAAATAACAATAAAATAGGAATAAATCACATTAAGAACAATGCACTAAAAACACATAATATATATTTTTTTATTATATTGAATTTTTAATTTTAACTAATGTAAGAATCAATTATCTTATTCTCTATTGTTCATTTTATAATTTTTTGTTTATAAGAAATTCAATTACCTAAAAAAACAAGTAACCATAGAGGAGAAATAACAATTTACTTAGCCTGATGTCCTTATACCTGACAAGTTTGACGCCAGCCTCAGCAGGTAGAAACGACAAAGTTATGCCGCCTTTAAATCCCTTATGCCTTTATACCCAATAGATTTCGAGTTGCAGCGCGGCGGCAAGTGAACGAATCCCCAGGAGCATAGATAACTCTGTGACTGGGGTGAGTGAAAGCAGCCAACGAAAGCAGCAACTTGAAGGATGAAGGGTATATATCGTATGTTCATTATTGGGACAATAAATAAAACATGAGGAATATCACTATTTACAGCAACAAATCTTACAGCATTAATCATGTAATAGTGGTAAAAATAACACCAATAAATTGTCAAAAATGAGGTTTTTATGTCAAATAACATCTTACAAGCGCTTGCTTTACTGAAGTCAAAAAAATGGGTCGACTTGACGCATAGCTTCGATAAAGATTCTCCACGTTTTTTTATGTTTGATTCAGCCGAGTTTAAAACTCTTTTTGACTATAAAGATGGCTTTTTTGTTCAACAATTTTCTTTTCCCGGTCAATACGGCACTCACATTGATGCTCCCTGCCATTTTGTTCCTAATGCCCGTTGTGTTGATGAGCTGGAATTAAAAGAATTAGTTTTACCTTTAATCGTACTTGATCAATCAGAAAGAGCGAAACTGGACCCTAATTTTTCCCTTTCTAAAGAAGATATTCTTAAATTTGAAGAAGAATATGGAATTATTGAGGCAGGTAGTTTCGTTGCACTCAGAACTGACTGGAGTAAGCGCTGGCCATCTCAGGAAAAAATGGATAATAAAGATGATTCTGGCAATAACCAAATACCTGGTTGGGGAATAGATGCCCTCAAATTTCTATTTGAAGAACGCCATATTAAAGCCGTTGGACATGAAACATTTGATACCGACGCCGCCAAAGATTTTAGAAAAAATAATGCGTTGTTGGGCGAAGGTTATGTATTAAAACAAGATACTTATCAGATAGAACTGTTGGCTAATTTGGACCAAGTACCTGTACGAGGTGCGGTCATTTTCAATATCGTGGCCAAACCTAAAAAAGTCCCTGGTTTTCCTGTTCGTTCGTTTGCCATACTGCCATGATTAGTCCCCATTCTGTCGGGCAAGGCAAACTGTAGCTCATATTAAAAGCCCCGCAGCCTTGAAATTAATGCTGCCCCATGCCGTATATTCATTACGGCATTATATACCCGTCATCTTTCAAGTTGCCTCTTTGTTGGCTGCACTCACCCCAGTCACAGAGTTATCTATGCTCCTGGGGATTCGCTCCCTGGCCGTCGCGATGCATCTTGAAATCCATAGAGTATAGTCACGATCATAATTTTCGAGAAAACACGTTTTTTGTCTCCACAACTTGGCACAAAGCAACAGTAAAGTGGAACATTATATGTTGAATATGGTATAAAACCTGCCGTTTTTTCTTATGAATCATTTTGTAGAAGGTATTGTTTGCTACAATATACCTATTCTCGTTCGTAATTTAAGGTAACCAGGTGAATATTCAGGCGATTCTTTCAGAAAAAGTCAGCCATGCGCTGATTGCAGCAGGTGCTCCAACCGACAGCGAAGCTCACATCCGCCAATCTGCTAAATCACAATTCGGCGATTATCAGGCCAATGGTGTCATGGCCGCTGCGAAAAAAGTGGGTATGCCCCCCCGACAACTGGCAGAAAAAGTTGTTAGCCTGCTGGATCTGCAAGGTATCGCCAGTAAAGTTGAAATCGCTGGCCCCGGCTTTATCAACATTTTTCTTGATAAAGCGTGGATTGCAGCAAATGTCGAAACTGCATTGAAAGATGAGAAACTGGGCATCACTCCAGTCAAACCACAAACGATTGTCGTCGATTATTCAGCGCCAAACGTGGCTAAGCAGATGCACGTTGGTCATCTGCGCTCCACGATTATTGGTGATGCCGCCGTCCGTACTCTTGAGTTTCTCGGTCATAAGGTTATCCGCGCTAACCATGTGGGTGACTGGGGAACGCAGTTCGGTATGCTGATTGCCTATCTGGAAAAAGTGCAAAATGAAAATGCCAGCGATATGGCGTTATCCGATCTGGAAGCTTTCTATCGTGAAGCGAAAAAGAATTACGATGAAGACGAAGAATTTGCCGTCCGCGCCCGCAGCTATGTGGTGAAATTGCAAGGTGGGGATGAATATTGCCGTACCATGTGGCGCAAGCTAATAGACATCACGATGGTCCAGAATCAACAAACCTATGACCGCCTGAATGTCACATTGACTAGAGATTCTGTCATGGGGGAAAGTCTGTACAACGATCTCCTGCCCGGTCTTGTCGCTGATCTAAAACAAAAAGGGCTGGCAGTAGAAAGCGACGGCGCAACCGTAGTTTACCTTGATGAGTATAAAAACAAGGAAGGTGAACCGATGGGCGTTATTATCCAGAAGAAAGATGGAGGTTACCTTTACACCACAACAGATATCGCCTGTGCAAAATACCGTTATGAGACCCTGCACGCAGACCGCATTCTTTACTACATCGATTCCCGTCAACATCAACATTTGATGCAAGCCTGGACTATCGTGCGTAAAGCGGGTTATGTACCAGAATCCGTGTCACTGGAACACCATATGTTCGGCATGATGTTAGGTAAAGATGGCAAACCATTTAAAACTCGCGCCGGTGGTACTGTCAGATTGACTGATCTGTTGGATGAAGCCATTGAACGGGCCAATACCCTTATCCGTGAAAAGAACCCGGATATGCCAAAAGATGAACTGAAAAAGGTCGTTGAAGCTGTCGGTATCGGCGCGGTGAAATATGCTGACCTCTCCAAAAGCCGCACCACAGATTACATCTTCGATTGGGATAATATGCTCGCCTTTGAAGGCAATACTGCACCTTATATGCAATATGCTTACACCCGTGTGACTTCCATTTTCAAGCGTGCCGGAATTGATGAAAACAGCCTGACACTGCCAGTTATCTTGAATGAAGAGCGCGAACAAGCGTTAGCCACCCGTTTGTTACAATTTGAAGAGACCATCACCACTGTCGCCCGTGAAGGTACACCACATGTTATGTGTGCTTACCTGTACGATTTAGCTGGGCTGTTCTCTGGCTTCTATGAACACTGTCAGATCCTCAATGCGGAAAGTGAAGCATTGCGTCAAAGCCGCCTGAAACTGGCGCTATTGACCGCTAAGACATTAAAGCAAGGTCTAAATACTTTAGGTATTGAGACAGTAGAGCGGATGTAACAGGATAATTGTTGCTTTTCTGAAAAATTGGCGTGATACGGGATATATACCCAATAGATTTCAAGATGCATCGCGACGGCAAGGGAGCGAATCCCCAGGAGCATATACCCAATAGATTTCGAGTTGCAGCGCTGCAACTCGGAATCTATCAAGTATATACCTGAACTTTATTACAAACCGCGTTGAGCGAAATCTTTCAACCGGAATCCCATTAAAGCTAATGCAGCAAAATAACTCCCCGCACCGACGATAACCACCGCCATTAATCTCAACAAACGGATTGCCATATTTCCCTGATCCCATGCTGGCATTAACCATAAAATTACCGCTAACACCGCAATCATTACCGAAATAGACACAGCCAGCTTAAATAAGAAAATTCCCCAACCGGCTAATGGCTTAAAGATATTTCGTTTACGTAATTGCCAATAAAGCATACTGGCATTAAAACAAGCCGCCAGACCGATAGAAAGGGCCAATCCTGCATGTTTTAATGGACCAATAAAAGCTAGGTTCATTAACTGAGTCAAAATCAAAGTCGCGATCGCAATTTTTACCGGCGTTTTAATATCCTGACGGGAATAGAAGCCCGGTGCCAACACTTTGACAATAATTATCCCCATCAACCCAAAGCAGTAAGCAATCAATGCCTTCTGGGTCATTTCGGCATCAAATGCAGTGAAATTACCATATTGGAACAGAGAAACTGTTAAAGGTTCTGCCAGAATGCCTAGTGCAACCGCACAGGGCAACGCCAGCAAGAAACAGAGTCGAAGCCCCCAATCCATCAGTCTGGTGTATTCCTCATGATTGCCGCTGGAAAAACTTTTCGCCAGTGAAGGTAACAGGATAGTTCCGAGCGCAACGCCTAACACACCGGAAGGTAATTCCATCAAACGGTCAGCGTAATACATCCAAGATACAGAGCCGGATACCAGAAATGAGGCGAAAATCGTATTGATAATTAATGAAATCTGGCTGACCGAAACCCCAAGAATCGCGGGTCCCATCTGTCGCATCACCCGCCATACTCCACTGTTACGGAAAGAAACGCGCGGCAATACCAGCATGCCTATTTTTTTCAGGTGGGGAAGCTGATAGGCGAGTTGCAAAACACCGCCAACCACCACCGCCCAGCCCAACGCCATCACCGGTGGATTACAATAAGGCGCGACAAACAACGCAAATACAATCATGCTGACATTAAGCAACGTCGGGGCGAAAGCAGGCACAGAAAATCGATTCCAAGTATTTAATATCGCCCCTACCAACGAAGTCAGTGATATTAGAAAAATATAGGGAAAAGTAATTCTTAACAGATTCGTCGTCAGAATAAATTTATCCGGGTTATCAGTAAAACCCGGTGCCGTAATATAAATCACCCACGGCGCCGCTAAAATACCCAGCACGGTAACAATCGCCAAGACTAACGTCAGCATACCGGAAATATAGGCAATAAACGTCCGGGTGGCTTCATCACCCTGTTGATTTTTATATTCTGCCAAAATAGGCACAAATGCCTGAGAAAATGCCCCTTCCGCAAATATACGGCGCAATAAATTAGGTAATTTAAATGCAACAAAAAAGGCATCCGATGCCGCGCCGGCGCCAAATATACGGGCAATAATGGCATCGCGGATAAATCCCAGCACCCGGGAAAACATAGTCATAGAGCTGACAGCAGCCAGCGACTTCAATAAATTCATCGTATTTATCTCAAAATCATACTAATTGATTTTAAATCAATAATATAAATGAAAATTAGCGCAAAATCTCTGCGACAAAACACTACATATCATAAAACACATCAATAAATTACCTCACCATTTAAAACGATAAAAGGGCCCTAAGGCCCTGTTTATGCAAGTCGTTATATCACGATTGAGTCACAATGACGCGAAAACTGCCTGTACGGCAGTGCACTTGTCGTTTCATTTGGTACCAAGGGGTCAAATTTTCTAAGCTGCCTGTACGGCAGTGCACAAGCTGCCCTTTATCATCAACTAAGCAATCCATTTCTAAGCTGCCTGTACGGCAGTGCACTTATGTGTAAAACCAGGTGATGCTGTTAAATTTTTCTAAGCTGCCTGTACGGCAGTGCACAACGATGTGTTATGCCTAAGTCAACTAGTGAATTTCTAAGCTGCCTGTACGGCAGTGCACTAATTTTTCAAAAGAAAAGGACGCATTATTCATTTCTAAGCTGCCTGTACGGCAGTGCACGGAGTCTATAGCGAGTTCGGATCTGACAGCCATTTCTAAGCTGCCTGTACGGCAGTGCACCCGACTATGACGGCGTGAGCATGCTTGCCGAGTTTCTAAGCTGCCTGTACGGCAGTGCACTGCTCCAGCCCCAGTTGTTGAAAACAAACGCTTTTCTAAGCTGCCTGTACGGCAGTGCACTGATTTATCCATAGAAACTACTGGTGATTTCTTTTCTAAGCTGCCTGTACGGCAGTGCACTCTAGCAAATACCGGCGCGTCTGAGTGCTCTCTTTCTAAGCTGCCTGTACGGCAGTGCACTATTCAGTTCTGATTGCGCTTCAACACTTGGATTTCTAAGCTGCCTGTACGGCAGTGCACCCGAGGAACACGGTTCCCGCTTGTTCAGCAACTTTCTAAGCTGCCTGTACGGCAGTGCACTTTCGGCAGAGAAATAGCCATATGTTTTCTTTTTTCTAAGCTGCCTGTACGGCAGTGCACTGTTGCATATTACCCCTAACCTACTGACGGTTAAAGTATATTTTAATAAAACAACGAAAAAACCCTTTTTTACAAGAGAAATAATATTCCATTGAAAATCAATAAATTAAAATCGCTCCTTAAAAAAGGGTCAAAAATAAGGCGCGGGGAATCTGGTAGATTTTCAACAGTCATTTAATTCATCATTACTAATCCGCTTTACTTTATCTGGTGACAGTACAGCTTAGTAATCAACTCTTTCCACTCCACTTTTCATCTGTCAATGCCGTTAATACATGATCCTGCCAGACTCCATTGATCATCAGGTATTTTTTGGCATAGCCTTCTCGCTCAAAACCCAATCGTTCCAATAATTTTCCACTACGATGATTATTCGGCATATAATTAGCCATAATTCGATGCATTCCCTGCTGACGTTGCATATAACGGATAGCTGGCTGTAAAGCCTCATACATCAGCCCTTTTCCCTGCCATTTTTCACCAAGAGAATATCCCAAATAACAGGCATGAAAAGCACCTCGCAATATATTACTGAAGTTTGCAACCCCCATCACTTCATTCTCATTCGGCTCAAGCAGCAAAAAATGAAAAGCCGCACTCTGTCTCTGCATTTCTGTAATTAAATTCAGTCGATTCATCCAACCAGAAGGTTGGCAATGACTTTTATCTCTGGTTGGTTCCCAAGGTTCAAGAAACTCATGATTTTCGGCATAATACTCAGCTAAACGATAAGCATCCCGCTCGTACACCAAACGTACTACCATTCGTTCCGTTATTAGACGAACTTTCGGTAAAGTGGAACGATAACCAAACATTATTTCTCCCTAACTATACCCGTTATCTTTCAAGCTGCCTCTTTGTTGGCTGCACTCACTCACCCCGGGAGCATAGTTATCTATGCTCCCGGGGATTCGTTCACTTGCCGTCGCGCTGCAACTCGAAATCTATTGGGTATATACAAATTTATCCGTCAAAAATTTAAGCCATTTACCTGTAAAATACACCTTCCAGTCATCACCTTACGACAAAAAAATATTATTCATAAATCACTATCCTAATAATTAAATTAAGTACAGAATACAGCAGAATTATATTATCCTCTCTTCTCAATATTCCAATGGTGAGCAATGTCACTGGTTTCGCAAGCACGTAGCCTAGGTAAGTACTTCCTGTTATTTGATAATTTACTGGTTGTTCTGGGCTTTTTTGTCGTCTTTCCTTTAATATCAATTCATTTTGTTGAGCAACTCGGTTGGGCTGCACTGGTCGTTGGTTTTGCACTTGGTTTACGCCAGTTTGTACAACAGGGTTTAGGCATTTTCGGTGGTGCAATTGCGGACCGTTTTGGCGCGAAACCGATGATCGTCACCGGAATGCTATTACGCGCTCTTGGTTTCGCGTTAATTGCCTTAGCCACCGAACCGTGGATACTGTGGCTTGCCTGCATATTATCCGCACTGGGGGGTACCTTATTTGATCCTCCCCGGACCGCGCTAGTCATCAAACTAACCCGACCACACGAGCGTGGCCGTTTCTTCTCGCTGCTGTTGATGCAGGACAGCGCTGGAGCGGTGATCGGCGCACTGATTGGCAGCTGGTTGCTGCAATATGACTTCCAACTTGTCTGCTGGACAGGAGCCGGTGTTTTCGTTCTGGCCGCCATCTGGAATGCATGGTTCCTCCCTGCTTACCGCATCTCTACTACCCGCACGCCCATCTGGGAAGGGATGAGACGTGTTGTTAAAGATCGCCGTTTCTTCACCTATGTATTGACATTGACCGGCTACTTTATGCTGTCTGTCCAAGTGATGTTGATGTTCCCGATTATCGTCAATGAAATCGCCGGAACACCCGCTGCGGTAAAATGGATGTACGCGATTGAAGCAACCCTATCACTGACTTTACTGTACCCAATCGCCCGTTGGAGCGAAAAACGATTCCGGTTAGAACAGCGTCTAATGGCAGGACTTTTCTTGATGAGCCTGAGTATGTTCCCAGTCGGTTTGATTGGTGAAATAAATACTTTATTTGGCCTGATTTGCTTATTCTATCTCGGTACCATCACCGCGGAACCTGCCCGTGAAACCTTAAGTGCCTCACTGGCTGATCCGCGCGCGCGTGGCAGTTACATGGGATTTAGCCGTCTTGGGCTGGCATTAGGTGGTGCCTTAGGTTATACCGGCGGTGGTTGGTTATATGATACCGGCAACACATTGAATATACCGCAACTACCTTGGTTCCTGCTTGGGACTATTGGCCTGATAACGTTATATGCCCTACACCGTCAATTTAACCAACGTAAAATTGAATCTGCCATGCTGAGTGGCAGTTAATGAGGTAAAATCTGCCCTCCAAAATAAAGGAGTCGATATGAGAAAATTTTTCTTGGGGGCAGTATTACTGCTAGCGGGGTTACTTAGTGGTTGCGATCAGTTCAAAGATGTCAGTATCAGCGAAGAGTTGATTAATGGCTATCTGGCGAAACATATCCATTACCAGAAACAGATTGAATTACATGGCCTTGCTAATGCAGATATAAAATTAACAGAACTTTCCAGCCAGATTGGTCGGACGGAACCCGACAAAATAGCATTGACTGGCCGAGCAGACGTTAACATTACATCCCTGCTTGGCCTGGCTAAAGCCGATATGAAGTTGACACTAAAAGCTCAACCTGTATTTGATCCAGAAAAAGGCGCTATTTTTCTGAAGGCGTTAGAAATCATTGATTATCAAATCACCCCGGAAAAAATGGAAACACCGGTTAACGCACTGGTTCCTTACCTGAACAAATCGCTCAGCGCATTCTTTGATACTCACCCGGTTTATGTATTGAAACCAGAGCACAGCAAAGCTGAAGCTGCTGCCAAGAAATTGGCAAAAGGGTTAGAAATCAAACCCGGTAAATTTGTTATCATGCTAACGGATAAATAATTTTAGATATCACCAAAAAGGCAAATAATTCAAAATTATTTGCCTTTTTATCATTCCAAACTAAGAGTCCAGCTCTTCTCGTAATACTTGTAACGCTTCTCGGGTAATAATTGCTAGTGTTCGATAAAAACCCGTTGTTGCATGAGCTTCCATTTTCCCCAGAAATTGCCCACACCACGGTAGCAGATATTCATCAAACAGCTCAATCTGCCCCTGAACTTCATCTTCTGCTGCTTGATCCTCCAGCCATGAAGCGGCTAACAACAGGGAACCAAACTGATCGGTTGACGCATCTGATACTGGCATACCGCGTTCAGTCAAAAACTGACGAACATCACTTTCACTCTCACTGGCATAATCAGAGCGACGGCTTGGTACACTGGCCTCATCATCACAAAACAGAGCAATATAATCAGCTTGCATTGCTGACAAATCGTAGTTTTGCTGCAAACGATCCAGCAACGCATCTTGCTCCAATGGCCATGATTGTTTCAATTTACCTTCTGCAATCATCATCAGAAGTGGTTTTAAAATCGGGTCTTGTGGCTGACGATTAAATAAAGTCCCTAAAATACGGCAGACCATTGAAAATTCATTCATCTCAGTTTCCAAATAAACAACTATTTTGCCGTTATTGTCCTCAATAGCCGGCCCTATTGTAAAGAGACGCGGGTTAATATCCCAATTTTATATCCACAACGCCAGTTGGTAATTCCCCTTTTTCAATTCGTTGAATATTTTCACTAACCGTATCCATCGCAATCTCGGGAATAGTAATAGCCGCAATATGTGGCGTCACTGTTATACGGGGATGAGTCCAGAACGGATGCATCTCTGGTAATGGTTCCTCAACAAACACATCTAACGAAGCCCCAGCGATATAACCTTTATCAATCGCCACCAACAGATCATGTTCAACCAAATGGGCACCACGTGCGATATTAATCAGATATGACTTTGGTTTTAGCTGGCTAAACAGCGATAAATTCAGAATACCACGGGTTTTTGGTGTATCAGGTAACAAATTAATCAGCACCTTACTCCCTGAGAGAAAATCGCCCAATTGATCTTCACCGTAAAAACTTTCTACCTTATTAATTTGCTTTGGAGTACGGCTCCAGCAACGCACCGTAAAGCCAAACTCAACCAAAGTTTCTGCGACACTGCGTCCTAATACACCCGCACCTAACACACCTACGACAAAATCTTTGCGATCATGGGATTCAAGTTGTTTCCACGTCCTTAGCCCTTGTTGCAGCTTATACTCATCCATGCGTCGCAAATAGTATAAAACCGTTGCTACTGCATACTCCCTCATTTGCAGCCCCATGCCTGCATCTTCAAGCCGCATCAATGGCACACCGGCGGGTAACATCCCTGGTTTTTGTTGTTCCTGCTTCAAAATAGCCTCTACTCCTGCTCCTAAAATAAAAATTCCCTTCAATCCAGAGCGATTTGCCAACATCTCATAGGGCGGAGCCCAAACCATTGCATAATCTGCGTGTTGATTATCGCCGCGTTTCCATTGACGGATATTAATATTTGGCAGTCGTTGTTGCATACCTTGAACCCACTGAGCCGCGCCAAAAAAGGGATGGTAAAAGATAATCTCCATGACTGTTTATCCTCATCTTATTTTTTCATACAGGGTTATCTGATTGACCGTAGGTTGCAAGTCCCTTTGTTAATCGTCATTACGAAAATTCTGAGAATGTTAAGTAGTTAACGAATTCATTTTTTTCTTATTAAAGGACTTGTATCTATCTATTTCAGCGGCATCAGATGGACATCAATTCATCGGGTTGCCGTTTATTTAGCTAAGCAATCAAAAAACCAAAGAAAATTATCAGAAGAGTGTTGACGCTTGTAACGCTTTTCCCTATAGTAGCGCCCCGTTGCAGCGACGATGTTAAACAGAGTGGCTGGGACAAAAAAACATGGTGAGGTGTCCGAGAGGCTGAAGGAGCACGCCTGGAAAGTGTGTATACGTGAAAACGTATCGAGGGTTCGAATCCCTCCCTCACCGCCAGAATTGAAGAGAAGCTCAGGTTAAATACCTGAGCTTTTTTATTGCATATAGCTGCGATGCAGGGAGGGTCGAGAACCCTCGTCAGGGTTCGACAAAACGGCTTGCCGTTTTGGACCGCCAACGGCGGCCCGCAGGGGGAGCGCAGCGAATCCCTCCCTCCCTCACCGCCAGAATTGAAGAGAAGCTCAGGTTAAATACCTGGGCTTTTTTATTGCATATAGCTGCGATGCAGGGAGGGTCGAGAACCCTCGTCAGGGTTCGACAAAACGGCTTGCCGTTTTGGACCGCCAACGACTCTCTGTGATTAACGAAGCTGAGGATATAGGGGAAATCAATCTTCCCGGATACAATCTACATCCTTTAACAGGAAACAGACAAGGACAGTGGGCAATTACCATTTCAGGAAATTGGCGTGTGACATTCGAATTTATCGATGGTGATGCGTACATCGTTAACTATGAGGATTATCACTGATGAAAATGTTTAACCCCCCTCATCCAGGCGAAATTATTGCTGACTCTTTGGAGGAACTGGGTTTAGGAATTCGTGACTTAGCGCGGGCATTGAATGTTGCTCCCTCTACGGTTCAACGTTTAGTATCGTGTAAAGCAGCAGTCACGCCAGAGATGGCAATAAAACTGTCACAAGTACTTGGCAGCTCTCCGCGGTTGTGGTTAAAACTGCAAGAAACTTATAGCCTCGATAAAGCAGAAAAGACCGTTGATATTTCCAAACTGACTCCGTTATTTAAATCCGCCCATGTATCTCATACTTAAAAATCAACATCCCAAGCTCAGGTTTACCCCCTGAGCTTTTTTACTTGTATATACCCCTGATGCGGGGAAAGTCGAGAACCTTCGCCTAGAGTTCGACAAAACGTTTCGCAAAAGCATTGAACAAATGAGCCTTTGACTGCTCCTCTTTCCAAAGAAACTATCAACTACCAAATGCTTCAGTTAAGCTTAAAGCACAACCTTTTTGTTTCCTCGTATTAACGCGACGTAAAATTTCAACCAATACACCAGGATATTGACCATATTCTCTGCTAATTATTCCGATATCATCGGTAACAATAAATGCCGGATAACTCGTTGATGATGCATCCATATAACTCATCAAACCAGGCATCCCATCAGGTACCGGTTTCAATGTTTCAGGATCAAGTGCTCGCGCATATACCCACGGCGGAACATGTTTACGTTGCATTTCATCCTCAAAGAAACAAGTGTTGAGTTCAACTTGATTAAATATATCACGGATCTGGTTAATATTACTGAGGTTGAAAGTGTCGAATAAAAGATGATTGAAATCATTACGCTTCAAAGATTCTTTTTCGTAACTTTTCCAGCCTCCCCCCGTTATAATATAAAGACTTTTATCTCCAGAAAATGAGATATTTTTATCTTTCATATAACGGCAGAGCAAATAAATAAAGTATGGCGAACCAATAAGACAAATATCTTTCCCTTGATGTTTTATTCGCTCAAGACTATTTAATGTCTGAACGAAATCTATGTGTTCTTCTGTTACGGTGAATGACGTAGGATATAATAACTCTACCAAGCTCATAACATATTTAAACCAAATATTATGAGCATTAAATCTATCTGGTCCCAGGTTGACCAATTCCATTTGATGATCGAACCAACTACCAATATATTTCATACCATAACTTACAGAGCCTAAGAGCCTCTCAATACTTAGTCTGTCACGTGGTACCTGACTTTTTAAGCCATTTGTGCCACTACTGGTAAACCAACTTTCAATTTCGTTCTCATTAGAAGTTAATAAGCGAGTAAACTTAAACACTGATGTTGGGAATACAGGTATATCATCAATTTCCGTAATATTGTCATCTACTTTATGTGCCTGACAGTAGTGACGGTATTCTTGACAATGTTTATAGTGATGACGAAACGCATCAAGCACAAGTTTTTTTCTAATCTTTTCCTGTTCGTCGTAAGACCAGACTAATGGATCACTCGAAAAAATCAAATCATCAATTTCTGAACTTGCTGTGATTTCTTGTTTATCAACATATGAAGTCATACCTGTTTTACCTCGGCAGCTAATATTAAAGGATATGGCAGAGTGACTGCTATACCCTTTTATACCCGTTATCTTTCAAGTTGCCTCTTTGTTGGCTGCGTTCACGCACCCCGGTCACATCGTTATCTATACCCTTCATCTTTCAAGCTGCTGCTTTGTTGGCTGCGTTCACTTACCCCAGTCACATAGTTATCTATGCTCCTGGGGATGCGTTCACTTGCCGCCGCACTGCAACTTGAAATCTATTGGGTATATGCTCCCGGGGATTCGCTCCCTTGCCGTCGCGATGCACCTTGAAATCCATAGGGTATATTACATGTGATACTTTTTAATATTATCATTGACAATATCAATTGCGTTTATTTGATGTGTAAAATCACTCATTGATTCAAAGGACAATAATATACCTTTTGCACCACATTTCTCCATTGCCAATTTAGCCGCAGTTGTACATTCCATATAATCTCCGACGGAGTTTTCTGTGATTATTTCTTCAAGTTTCTTTTCGAAATTTTCATTAGGGTGCATTGCAAGAATATAATCACTTATAAATGCACGCGTTTCCTCTTTAGCTTTCTCACTGTCTTCACTATAGTTAACCAATATCATTAACTGATGATCTATCTCTGCCAGGTCAACACCATATTCACCTGCTATGGCTTGATATCTTTTCGCATATTCATGTTTAACTTCATTGGAATCATCCCACTTAAAGATTAGAGGAATGCCTTTTTTAGCAGCCCACTCAACAACATGACAACTTGTTGCTGTTACATATTTCCGAGGCCCGTTTTGCGTATAAGCATGGGGATTCACGGATATTTTGGGGAAATTATAAAAATCGCCATTTGGATTACAATAGCCTGTTGTTAAAGCATCGTTAATAATGTCATAGCATTCTTCAAATAATTGCTGCTGGTATTGTTCAGGGCGATTGAAAAAATGCATTTCATCCTTTCTCTCGCAATCACTAAATCCTAAAATAAATCTTCCTTCGCTTAACTGATCCAATAAGCACGCTTCTTCCGCTATGCGGACAGGATGATGAGTTGTAATGACATGATTCAATGAACCAATTTTAATTTTTTCTGTTAGGCCAAGTAAAAAACCAGAAACAGTCAAAGGAGCGCCGACAACACCATTATCTGAAAAATGATTTTCACACACCAAAATCTGCTCAAAATTCAATTTGTCGACATATTCTGTTATTTCCTGCATGCGAGCTATACTTTGCTCTTGAATAGTTGTTGAATTGATAAAGTTAAGGAAGAACAAGCCAAATTTCATTTCATTTTCCTTAGCTAATATAATAGCGAACGTTGTTTTTCTTTAAGAAACGGCATTACATCAGACTGGAAGAGCTTCATGGAAGAGATAATTTCATCTACTGTTCCATTAGCTTCAAACCCACAACAAATATTTGATATTCCTGTGGCGTCAATGTCTGTTTGAATTATATCAATACATTCCTGCGGGGTTCCCACCGGATTGATTTCGTAACTGTAATCAACGCGACGATTAGTATTTTTATGTCCTTTTAAGACAAAGTCGCGCCATTGTCCTTTATTGAAATCATAGCCCTTTGTTTTGTCTGAATCATCAAAAATGGTTGTGGCATTAACATAGGAATCATACCAATGCCCCAGAAAATTCCGGCAAATTTCTTTCGCTTTCATTGAGTCATGGTCTACCGATGTTATATATGATAAGCAATGGTCGATATTATGAATATCGTGTCCATATTCTTGAGCGACCTCGTTATAAAGCTCAATTTGTGCTTTCTTTTCGTTAGTATTTATAATCCAACTTAAAATCATCGGTAAACCATGTTGAGCGGCCCATTCAGTCGTGGAAGCGGATTCAGCAACGACATAAATAGGTGCACCACCTTGACTATATGCCGTCGGCAGCACTTTTACCTTATGGAACTTAATATGTTCGTTGTCAGCTTCCATATATCCCTCAGTCATTCCATTTCGTATCAACTTATACCAACACTCCATTAAGGCACGACTGTTATTCATATCTGTGCCAAATACGCGAAAATCTTTATTGTAAAGCCCCCGACAAATACCAAATCGAAATCGTCCTTTTGACATTTGATCCAACAAATTCACCTCTTCAAGCTGGCGAACTGGATGAGCGGTGGGGAGAACAATAGCCGCAGTCCCTACATTCAATTTCTTGGTTGCGCCAAGTAAATAAGCAGCAGCCACATAAGGGTTACCAAGCAAACCAAACTCCGTGAAATGATGCTCAAGTAACCATACGGTATCAAAACCGCATTCCTCAGAGATGCGACCTAATTTAACCAACCGTTTCATTACCTCTGTTTGAGAAAATTGGGGGGGTTGGTATGTAAGCAAAAAGTTTCCAAATTTCATAGAGAGTCCTTATATTTCTATTTGAGTGATAGAGTTAACTATCTATCCCAATATACCCTTCATCCTTCAAGTTGCTGCTTTGTTGGCTGCTTTCACGCACCCCAGTCACAGAGTTATCTATGCTCCTGGGAATGCGTTCACTTGCCGCCGCGCTGCAACTCGAAATCTATTGGTATAGGTTTTAAGACAGCGAAATCACTTGATTTTCAATCTCAATTTTCATTCGGCGTTCATTGACTGCCGCAATGGTTAAATGTTCGAATGACGGCTCAATAATATCGACATCAATATCCAGACAACCATTATCCATCGCGATAGCGGCTTTCGTAACCGATTGATAAAAATTGCGCAGGACCACTAAGTTCTCACCCAAATCATGTGAGCTTCCTAGTAAAGAATATATCTTACATTGATGACTACGGATGCTTGATAGTAATGTAATAACTTCATCTTGCTTTACCCAATCGTCATTATTTGCAGTAAAAGCAATAAACGGTATATCAAGATGCATCATACTATTAATTGTAGAAGTTAAATCTTCCCAGCCAGAATCAAAGCAATCTCTCGCAAAAACCTCAGCACCCAATTTATGACCTTCAAAATCTAAATTATCTGGCAATTCATCAATAGGTAAGCTGAGATAATCAAATCCTAAAGCTCTTTCGAGAGTATATCTTAAGTTAACCACACCGACTGCGGTAATTAAAAACGAGACATTAATTTCAGATAGACTTGCATAAGCTATCCGCGCAGATAAGCTTGAAGCCAGCATACCGAGGTTATTTATTTTTCGTGTATTTAACCAATCAACCACTGCTAATAAACTCTGTTTTCCTATGGACATTGTAAATTCATCAATTGTCCCTGAACTCAATCCAACGTGGTGAAGAGAATCATAGCGGATCACATGAAATCCATTCTGCGACAAATACTCTGCCAGACCGGCAAAATGATCCATCCTGCGGGCAAAACCCGACGCAATAATAAGGGTATTTTTTCTCTTTGGACTATTTTCTTTTGGCAGCGTCTCCCAGACATGAATTTTTCTATTTTCTTCAACACAAATAACATGGTCGATGGTTTTATATCTGGATTTATTTTCCATATTCTTTTACCTATTATGGGACAAATACCAGGAACTTATCTTCTTCCAGGAATCGAGTCTGTTCTATTTCGACCGCAACATCTTTAGCAGTATAGTGGGATGGTCTTTCATGGGAAATATATGTCACCAATCGTTGTAAAGGTCTCATTCCATCATGAGCACCACCAACCCGAAATATATTATTCATTCCTGCTTCTACAATCCTTTCTGCACCTTTTAATGCTAATAAGTCTCGATACTTAAGCGCGGCCTCCCAAGGAAAAACAGATATGGTTTGCGTTTTATTTTTTCGCACATAAGGCAATATTTGCTCAATATTATCGACGTGATGAAGATACACACATCTGCCAAGTGGTTGATTTAGTTCTACACCCGCATTTGACTCAATAACCATCCAGCGCTGATGAACATCAACCTCTACTTTTAATCCAGCAAATAAACATTCTTTTTGAACTAAGGAATAGGCCGCCTTTTCATCAAAATCTTTTTTGGTGTTTGGTAATATATGCGCATATAAGTTCAATTTTTCTATCAACGCTAGCTTAAACTCTTCATAATGACTTCCCATGTAATATATATTTTGGGTGGAAAAACAAGCTTGCTGATCGTAAAAACAAACATCATGAGCCGCCCCTGTAGCTGCGGATACTAAATCAACAGGGTTATCAATAATACAAAAACTCTTTTTAGGACCAAACTTCATCACGTCAATATCGGGTGGTGCATGCTTTACAGCCCAATTAATCGCATCTTCCCCTCCCCAAGCAACAACGACATCCGCATGTTGCATAATCTCTTTTGCGAGTGATATATCGCCTTGATGTTGCCAATATACGACTGACAAAGAACGCGTTACCGGATGATGAGGGTCCACATCGATAAAACTTAGCGCTAATGCATTAGCGGTAAAAGGATCAGTTGATGAGGTTTTTATAATGCATTGATTCTTTGTTAAAATTGCACGCAATATAGACAGCACACCAGATAATGGCACATTACCCGTCAACAGATGTACGGATTTTCCTTTCGGAAAAGCTCTAATATAACTTTCATCCTGAGGTAGCCATTCATCCATAATATGGCGAGAACCAAGTTCATTTTTTACAAGATCATAAAGGCCACCTTTAGAGCACAAAATCATAGATATCCAGTTGGCCTCTAGCTTAGCCATTTCTTCTGAATATCCCATATATCTTTTTAGATCACGAATATATGTCCTGCGTCTTGAATATTCTTCATTTTTCCATCGTTGCCCTACCGTATAGAGAAAGTTGATAATGTTATGCAATTGCAATTCATTATTTTCATTATAATCAATAATGTTTTTTACTTGAGAATCATTCAATACTGGCAAATGAACACTATTATCACCAAAATTAATGGATTGCACTAAATCATCACTTTCAGGAAATATTTCAACTCGACCGTTAATAATGAATGAAATTTTTTTGTTCATATTTGCCATCCATTTAATAGGGCAATTTCAACTTAAATTGCTGTTTAACCCTCTTGCAAACGGGTTGTATAAATATTTGTTTCTTCTATTTTTGTCTTGCTGCAACGTAAATAACAAAACAAAATATACAAAGATGAAATTCTGGTTGCGAGTGACCTGTAACCTTTATCAGAATGCGATCATACTCTGCAATTTTCCGCTTAAAACTGTCAGTCTGGCTGAGTGAATCATCAACATGCTGCCTTCTCCGTTTAACAATATCTGTTAAAATAGCAAACGAAAATTTTCACATCAACAAGATTTGTTAATAAAAAGTTTCAATTAAATTGAACTATTTCAAATTAAAAGAATCGCAATTTTTTTATACGTGATAATATTCATGTAAATTATTATCTGGTTTACAAGTTAAGTTATATATAAATCAGGCAATTTTCCATAATTACCAATAGCATATACCCAATAGATTTCAAGTTGCAGCGCGGCGGCAAGTGAACGAATCCCCAGGAGCATAGATAACTATGTGACTGGGGTGAGAGAAAGCAGCCAACAAAGCAGCAACTTGAAGGATGAAGGGTATATATATTAAATTACCAACTCACGTCTGATGTAAGCAAGAAAGTCACTGAATTAACCTGTTCACGTAAATCATAAGAAATCTGCATACTGATTTCATCCGTAAAACGATATAGATCTTTCCAACCAAACTGCCTTTTTAAAATTTGTCTCGGTGGTATTGATTTAATCAGATCACCTAAATTTTCTCTAACCCATCCCCTATCCATAGAATGCTTCAACGGTGATGGCAATTCATTTGGAAATATAAACAAAGCTTTATCGTCTCTAAGCAATCTTAAAGTAATTTCGTTTAATATTTTACTATTCCGTTCAAACGACAAAAAAATCCCCTCTTTCACCATGTCAATACAAATATTAGGCACCCCAGGAGAACCACTTGGCTTATTCCTATAAGGAATTAGCCCTTCATCAAAAATTTCTTGGTAGGACTTGCCTAGGCTGTTTATTAGTGCCTCTGTATTAACTGTCATTTGTATAACCTCTGTTCTTGGTTAAGCTTGTGTATTTTGGCTCTGGCGTCTTCAAGTTGTGCTTCCGTTGCCCCATAATTTCTCAATGTTGGCTCTATCGTACTAAAATCACGATCTACAGCTGCTCTTAAGTCTTTAGAATCCTGTTCTATTTGAGTCTGAGAATTCCGGCCTCCATAAGTTGCGCTGAACTTCTGGTGAACCTCTGCCGGAATAATGATTGCTGCAACATCTTTTTCAAGAAGACTTAACTTATCCGTCTCTAAGTCAGGATATAACATTTTTAATCTCGCTCTCACAGCCGCTGCCGAAGGCATATGATCAGCATGCATCCCATTTCTTGGCCTACCTGCAAAATTTCTGTACAAATCCACTTCAAACAATTTCACCGGCGGTTTACTCAAATACACATACACCGGCGGCATATTCGGGATGGGAAGTACCAGAATATAATCGCGGAAATCCTTTTCTTCCGGCATCGGTAGCGATTCAATATCGCTGCCCACTTTGTCCGGGATCGGCAAGACGGTTATTTGCGATGGAATAAACGGCGGTTCTTCATTCCCGGTATGGGCCGGAACTTTAAATTCCTGTTCGTTCGGCGTCCATAAAATTGTCGGCCTGTTCTCTCCCGGCTCCCAGAACTCGTAATTCCCCGTGGTCTGGTTCAATCTCATCACATGAACCGGCACTTCATCCAGCCCACTTTCCGGGCTAACGTGATACCCCTGAACCGTCATCCTGCCGCTTTCTTCATCTCTGATCCAGCGGAAACGAACACGAGTCGGCGCTTTACCAAACTGTTCGGCTATTTGCCTGAGTTGATACTCACTTAAATAATCCTCCTCACCCTGATTCAGCGACGGCGAATAGAACAGTCCCATTAGCCCCACCGTTACCGGATTCGGGGCCACCAGCCAGCGTCCGGCACTGATGGCGCTACCACCGATGTAACGCATCGCCAGTGCTTCCCCTTCCGCTACTGCACTGCGGGCAGTCGCAGCCATCGCGGTCGCGGCGGCTTCGGTTTTATCTTTGCCATCACTCAACCACCGTTTATACCACGGTAATTTTTTATCCTGCGGTTTATCCGGCTCCGGCGAGTGTTTTCCGCCTTGTGGGGGCGGTTCTGGCTTCGGCGTCGTCACCGGCGCAGGCGATGACGAAACCTGATAGATCCCCATGCGCCCGAAATTATCCGCAGGTTCAGCGTCGGTTCCGGCATCAGTACAGCCTTTACCCCGCAGACAAGACTTGGTAAACACCGGGGTTGGCGGCGGGGCTTTTATCACCGGAGGCGGCCCGGATTGCACGCTTTCCGATTCCTTAACCGGCGATGAGATATTCTGAGCCGCCATATTAACCGGCGCTGTGGCCGGATGATTGGGCTGCTCCTGTTTTTCGTAACTGTCCCTCTCCGAATTAATAAACCGGGCCCGACAGGGGCAGGTACTGACACTGTCCAATGTGCCCGCCAGTTTGCGTCCCATGTCAAACACATCTGAAACACCCCCGACAATCATATAAGTACCGGGATGTTTACCACAGGTCACCTTATCCCCTTCACGCGCGGTTGCCCGCCCATTAAATGTCATGGTGTGGTCACCGGTAATAATCTGACCGCCACAGGTCGTCTTATCACCAACGAGCAAAAAATATCCTATTGCCATCTATTCGCTTCTCCATCGGCTGACCACATGAAGAATGGGTTTAGCTGAAATCACTATCATATTTTTACCACTTGTGAGTTAACAGATGGTTAATAATGCATCGAATTTAACTTAAGTTATATAGGAATAGTCCGAAAATGGCTGATTTTATCGCCTCGAATATATGTAATAACTTATTATTTATAACAAATTAAAAACACATAATTAACACTTTAGCCAACCAGGCCAATAAAAGGGAGGTGAACAAGGTACAACAGAAGTGATTGTTACAACCTATTCTTTTCGGATGAAAAATGAACGCGAACAGCCCACAAAACTATCGAGACTCTTCTGTTGAAAAAGGAAAATACGGCGGTAGTACTCAATTGCAATCAATGCTATTTAATGATTTATCGACGATGTTATCCTTGCCTTTATTTTACATTGACCTAATCCTCCATAAAATGCAGGGATATTAAAGTTTTTATATAATAAAAGGCAGATTTAAATCAACAAATGTACTTTTCAAAAAGATAGTTAACTGTATTTAATCGAAGCCCATTAACCATTAATAAAGAGTTGAAAAGCAATCAGTGTAAAAACGAACATTATTCGAACGGACGAGCATTTATACCCTATGGATTTCAAGATGCATCGCGACGGCAAGTGAGCGAATCCCTGGGAGCATAGATAACTATGTGACCGGGGTGAGTGAGTGCAGCCAACAAAGAGGCAACTTGAAAGATGACGGGTATATACCTAATAGATAACGATGTGACTGAGGTGAGTGAAAGCAGCCAACAAAGCAGCAACGTGAAAGATGCAGGGTATAAACGTATTCTCGCCGTTATTTTATGCAGTAAACCTTAAAAATAACACAATAAAAAGATGGATAAAACAATTAATCTGGCAGGATTTAAGCCCTTAAAAAAGGGGTGATTATCCGTAAAAACATAAAGAGGATACCTGATTAAAACTATTTATAATTGCCGGTAAAACAACGTAAAATCACAATATGCCATGATGATTAAACTTGATAAAAAGCGGACATTAAATAGTGGTGAAAACAATAGTTGAAACTTTATCCCGATTAAAACCAAGGATTAATACTATGACTTTTAAAATAGTTTAAAACTGGTTTATTATAAAACCATCAGTGAAAAATAAAAAAACTAACGCGGTGAATACTTATATCTCTTTTTGGAAAAAATGAAAATAAGAATATGAGTCGTTTAATCATAAAATATATTTTATAAAAGGGAATGATTTTATTAACGTTTTTAACCTGAAGTAAATTTTTTCGGATATATACCCAATAGATTTCGAGTTGCAGCGCGACGGCAAGTGAACGAATCCCCAGGAGCATAGATAACTATGTGACTGGGGTGAGTGAAAGCAGCCAACAAAGCAGCAACTTGAAAGATGAAGGGTATAGATTAAATAGTCATAATTAATACATTTTACCCCCCAAATAATAATTAAAAGATTGCTTTTCAATAAAAAGTTTCCTGATAAGATTTTTTCAGGTTATTTATTAACACTTCAACATTAACCACCATTATTTTTATAACCTCTTTATCCAATAAAAACATAAAATTGGAAAAACATTCAAATTATTAACCGAAATAATTTCCTTTTCAATAAATTGCTCTGCGTTTTTCTCTAAGTAACTTAATTAACATATTAATACTAATCACCATTGCTTATATAACCCCCGTTATTGGTTAAACCAATCTATCTGCTATTCAGAGAAATTTATCGTCTTCTTCAAACAGATATTCAAATTTCCCTGTCGGGATAAGTTGCTTTTCAATTAATAAATCCGCTGTTTTCCCTAAGCTATTAATAAACTCCTTAATACTCATACCTAACCTCTAGCATACAAACACGGATAATGGTTTACTAGCCACTATCCGCTGATTATAGTATGTAAAAAAGCTCTCTTTTCAGATAGTGTTGAAAGTAAGTGCTCTCACTCGACAATAAGCATCATAAATGAAAATGACTTCCACGTTTGAATAAGATTTTATACGATTTATATAAGCATCGTATCCACCAATAACACCTATAACAGGTGCTTTTATCATATCTTTTGACTCCGTAGGTTCTCCATATTCAGCTCTTACCGTTGTCTTATCCATTAAAGGTAAGAATGGATAAGGCAAACTACCATTATATTCATCATGATCACCATGTATATCGATTAGAGTTATCTGGACTGAATTCAATTGCCTAGATTTAGAATCAAAAACTAATGTGATTCCTTTTTCAGGTTCGCAATTGAACGATTCATCCCCTTCAAAATGAAACTTAAATATTCCTTTAGATATCTCACCATCTTCAACTAACGTTTCAGCGGTTCTTCCAAGATATTTAATTAATTTCGTAATGTCAGCCACTATTTATACCACCCTTGTTCTTTATTCAGTTGATGTAATTTTTCTCTTGTCCTGTTCAACTGCTCATCTGTATAGCCTTCTTCTCGTAGACCGGTAACTTGAGCATCAAAATTACTGTCTACCGCCGCTCTAAGATCTGATGCGTCTTTAACTTGTTTCGCCTTTGTATTCCTACCCTTATAAGTTTCACTATAGCCTCTGTGAACTCTATGGGGGATAGCTACGGATACACCACTATTGAGTATCTTATCTATGTCTTTATCTGTTGCAGCCTTACCTAACTTATTTTTTAGAAACAATTTCAACGCTGCCTTAGAAGGAATATGATCAATATCCAACCCATCATTACGACTACGTCCAGCCAGATCCTGATATTCTCCCACTTCCAACGGTTTCACCGGCGGTTTACTCAAATACACATACACCGGCGGCATATTCGGGATGGGAAGTACCAGAATATAATCGCGGAAATCCTTTTCTTCCGGCATCGGTAGCGATTCAATATCGCTGCCCACTTTGTCCGGGATCGGCAAGACGGTTATTTGTGACGGAATAAACGGCGGTTCTTCATTCCCGGTATGGGCCGGAACTTTGAATTCCTGTTCGTTCGGCGTCCATAAAATCGTCGGCCTGTTCTCTCCCGGTTCCCAGAACTCGTAATTCCCCGTGGTCTGGTTCAATCTCATCACATGAACCGGCACTTCATCTAGCCCACTTTCCGGGCTGACGTGATATCCCCGAACCGTCATCCTGCCGCTTTCTTCATCTCTGATCCAGCGGAAACGAACACGAGTCGGCGCTTTACCAAACTGTTCGGCTATTTGCCTGAGTTGATACTGACTGAGATAATCCTCCTCACCCTGATTCAGCGACGGCGAATAGAACAGTCCCATTAGCCCCACCGTTACCGGATTCGGGGCCACCAGCCAGCGTCCGGCACTGATGGCGCTACCACCGATGTAACGCATCGCCAGTGCTTCCCCTTCCGCTACTGCACTGCGGGCAGTCGCAGCCATCGCGGTCGCGGCGGCTTCGGTTTTATCTTTGCCATCACTCAACCACCGTTTATACCACGGTAATTTTTTATCCTGCGGTTTATCCGGCTCCGGCGGGTGTTTCTTATTTGGTGGCGGTGGTTCCGGTTTCGGCGGTGTCACCGGCGCAGGCGATGACGAAACCTGATAGATCCCCATGCGCCCGAAATTATCCGCGGGTTCCGCGTCGGTTCCGGCATCGGTACAGCCTTTACCCCGCAGGCAAGACTTGGTAAACACCGGGGTTGGCGGCGGGGCTTTTATCACCGGAGGCGGCCCAGACTGCACGTTTTCCGCTCCCTTAACCGGCGCTGTGGCCGGATGATTGGGCTGTTCCTGCTTTTCGTAACTGTCCCTCTCCGAATTAATGAACCTCGCCCGACAGGGACAGATACTGACACTGTCCAGCGTACCCGCCAGCTTACGCCCCATGTCAAACATGTCTGAAACACCCCCGACAATCATATAAGTACCGGGATGTTTACCACAGGTCACCTTATCCCCTTCACGCGCGGTTGCCTTCCCGTTAAATGTCATCGTGTGGTCACCGGTAATAATCTGGCCGCCACAGGTCGTCTTATCACCAACGAGCAAAAAATATCCTATTGCCATCTATTCGCTTCTCCATTGGCTAACCCGTTGGAGAGTGGATCTAACTGAAATCATCATCATGTTTTTACCATTTATTCGTTAACATAGCTGATGAATAATCAATCAGATCTCACTTAAAAAGAATATAGGAATACTCTGAAAATTGCGGATTTTATCGTCGAAAATGCATATAAAAGCCCATAGTCTGTAACAATTAAAACACATATAATTAACATTTGGCCCAAACAAACAAGAATAAACACGGACAACACGCAAAATTATCCATGGTTCTTCTATTGAAAAAGGAAAATACGGCGGTAGTACTCAATTGCCCATCAGTCAGTAATCAATGGGGTTTTTAATCAAAATTAATGCAAATTGTTATCCCCTCCCCTTTGGCTTTTTATTTCCTTATCGTTAAGCTATTAACACAAAACTTGATGTATACCTGTTATCTTTCAAGCTGCCTCTTTGTTGGCTGCACTCACTCACCCCGGTCACAGAGTTATCTATGCTCCCGGGGATTCGCTCCCTTGCCGTCGCGATGCACCTTGAAATCTATTGGGTATATAGCACTATCGTTTTGAACTAAAAGCATTATTACCGCAATTTGGAATATGATTCCTTTATTGCTTTTTCTATTACTTTTTTGGCTTATGCACAGATGAAAACTCGTAGAATGAACGGCATCCGGCCGTTTAGTGCTGTTATTGATGCCTGTTGGAAAGAACCATACTCTTTTACTCGTTTAATTAAAGATATTATTGCCGGTATTACTGTCGGTATTATCGCCATCCCACTCGCTATGGCTCTAGCTATCGGGAGCGGGGTTGCTCCACAATACGGGCTTTATACTGCCGCTATCGCCGGTATTGTTATTGCAATAACTGGCGGCTCTCGCTATAGCGTTTCCGGCCCTACCGCCGCTTTCGTCGTTATCCTCTACCCGGTATCTCAACAATTTGGTTTGAGTGGCCTGCTCATTGCAACGTTGATGTCGGGCATTATCCTGCTGGTGATGGGATTAGCCCGTTTTGGTAAGCTGATAGAGTACATCCCGCTCCCCGTCACACTGGGTTTTACTTCCGGCATCGCCATCACTATCGCAACCATGCAAGTAAAAGATTTTTTTGGTCTGCAACTGGAACATGTACCAGAGAATTATATCGATAAGGTTGCAGCTCTACTTCAAGCACTACCAACCCTACATTTGAGTGATACGCTGATTGGCCTGACTACCCTTTTAGTTCTCATTTATTGGCCTAAGTTGGGACTCAGATTACCAGGGCATCTTCCTGCTCTAATTGCGGGAGCTGCCGTGATGGGAATAATGAATTTATTTGATCAGGATGTTGCGACCATTGGCTCTAAGTTCAGTTATATTCTGAATGATGGGACGCAAGGCCAAGGTATCCCACCGATCCTGCCTCAATTTGTTTTACCGTGGCATTTACCTGATACGGGTTCCCATGACATTGAGATCAATTGGGAAACGGTTTCAGCCCTGTTGCCCGCCGCCTTTTCAATGGCCATGTTAGGCGCGATTGAATCACTGCTTTGCGCCGTCGTTCTAGATGGTATGACCGGTAAAAAGCATCACTCAAACAGTGAATTGATTGGTCAGGGGTTGGGAAATATTGTCGTCCCCTTTTTCGGTGGCATTACCGCCACCGCAGCAATTGCCCGTTCAGCTGCAAACATCAGAGCTGGTGCAACATCGCCAGTGTCAGCCATTGTTCACTCTCTACTGGTTCTACTGACTTTACTGGTATTAGCGCCTATGCTCTCTTATCTTCCACTTGCCGCTATGTCTGCCCTGTTGCTGATGGTTGCCTGGAATATGAGCGAAGTACATAAAGTTATCGATCTGATTCGCCGTGCACCAAGGGATGACATTATTGTGCTGGTGCTTTGTATGTCGCTCACGGTGTTGTTTGATATGGTTATCGCAATTACGATTGGTATCGTATTGGCTTCGCTGCTGTTTATGCGTCGAATCGCCAATATGACCCGTATTAGCCAATTACCACAAACAAATACAGATAACGGCCTGTTGGTTGTTCGCATCAATGGCCCGCTATTCTTCGCAGCGGCTGAACGTATCTTCACAGAATTAAAAGCAGAAAGTGCAGGTTATCAGACGATCCTCATGCAGTGGGATGCCGTTCCTGTATTGGATGCAGGCGGATTGCATGCTTTCCAGCGCTTTATTGATGAAGTGGGTAAAGATAAATATATCGCTGTTTGTGATATTCCATTCCAACCGTTAAAAACATTAGCCAGAGCCAGAGTTCAACTAATTGAAAATCACCTTAGTTTCCATGCAACATTGCCACAAGCCATGGAAGAATTACATTTCAATTGCAAAACAGATAATTGAAACCGTTATAAGGAGTCGGTTGGTAAATTTTTTTCAACATAATGGCGCTGTAATCCAGCGCCAGATCTATTAATTATTTGATGCATTACATTAGAAAGCGACTTTATTTACTGGTATCCAGTTCTGGGAAACCTTTTACCACGTCATCAATGGCTTTCATCTGAATCAGGAATGGTTCAAGTTTTGCCAACGGTAATGCGGACGGACCATCACATCTAGCATTCGCTGGATCAGGATGAGCTTCGAGGAACAGACCAGCAATACCAACCGCCATTCCGGCACGCGCCAGTTCCGCAACCTGAGCACGACGGCCACCAGATGCCGCACCAAACGGATCACGACATTGCAGTGAATGGGTCACATCAAAAATGACTGGATGTCCCCCCGTTGCCTGAGCCATGACATTGAAGCCCAGCATATCCACAACCAGATTGTCATAACCAAAATTGCTACCACGGTCACACAAGATCACCTGATCATTGCCGCCTTCTTTGAATTTTTCGACAATATTTCCCATCTGGCCTGGACTGATAAACTGAGGCTTTTTAACGTTAATCACCGCGCCAGTGCGAGCCATCGCCTCAACCAAATCAGTTTGACGTGCGAGGAACGCAGGCAGTTGAATCACATCAACGACTTCCGCCACGGGCTGAGCCTGTGCGGGTTCATGCACATCAGTGATAATTTTTACACCGAATTGTTTTTTCAGCTCCTGAAAAATCTTCATTCCCTCTTCCAGACCGGGGCCACGGTAAGAGTGAATTGATGATCGGTTAGCTTTATCAAAGGAGGCTTTGAAAACATAAGGAATGCCCAGTTTTTGCGTCACTGTCACATAGTGCTCGCAAATACTCATGGCCAAATCCCGTGATTCAAGGACATTCATACCACCAAAGAGAACAAACGGCAGATCGTTAGCGACCTTGATATCACCAATATTAACCACTTTCTGTTGCATACTTATACCTTCCGTTAAGGGCAAATAAATTAACTGGATAAATCAGTGCAGCACAATACATTGCTGCTCAATAGAATATATCTGCATTCTGATCATTTCTGCGATCGGGTCCTCCGGACAGTGTTCCACAAAATAATTCAAATCAGAAACCGCAATATGATTACAATCAAGTTCGGCATAAATTAGCCCTCTATCACGTATTTCATAAGGGTCATCCGGATCAAACATCAGAACAGCTTCACTGGCTTTCAACGCTAATTCCAGCTGCTTTTCTTCCATTAATGCGACTTTTATGGTCTCCAGTACTTTGAGTACGATGCTGATGTTATCGGCTTCCTGTAAATCATCCGCTGCTAATTTAGCAGTTTGGCTAATATTACCCTTAAGCCATACATCAAGCATGTATTCACTCAACGTTTCACCATTGGTTGGATTAATAAACCTTACAGGTTTATCCGGGCAATCAATACGCAGAATCAACTGTGTTGGAAAAACAACCGGCATCAATGACAGTTCTAAAGCCTGAGCAATATGGATCAGAATTACCCCTAAAATAACCGGCGAACCCTGACGAGAATGCAGTACCTTATCCAACCACAATGTATCTGACAGGCAATAAACACCACTGGCACCACCAAATTTCCAACTCTGATAAAAAAGCGCCAGCAATTTTTCCAGTTGTTCTTCTTTATTCATCTGTGGAGATATTTCACGCCTGGCTTCATCAATCAATGACTGAAGCTGTATCTCCACTGAGCGCTGAGGGAAGTCAGAACGAATGGCTCTTGATATTAACAAGATGCCACTACTTAAAGTTACGTTATTAAATTCATAATCAGCTATGGTTTTCATCACTTTTCCACTGGCCCAGTGTTATTCGTTCGTTACCGCCATAATCCTGAAAAGTCGCCACCTGCTGATAACCACTCTCAGAAAATAGGCTTCTTACAACGTCTCCCTGTTTCCAACCATGTTCCAGTAACAACCATCCATCAGGTAACAAAAAATTACGCGACAGATCAATGATCGTCTTCAGATCAGCAGTGCCCTGTTCTGCCGCAATTAATGCACTATCAGGTTCAAACCGAACATCCCCCTGAAACAGATGAGGATCTGCTTCATCTATATAAGGCGGATTACTCACAATCATATCAAATTGTTGATTATTCAACGAAGAGAACCAATTGCTGTTTAGAAAATCCACATTTTGTATTTTCAGTTTTTCAGCATTGCCCTGTGCCAACATGACCGCATCGGGATTGATATCAACACCTGTCACTTGACAGTCAGAGCGTTCGCTGGCAATCGCTAACGCAATTGCACCAGTTCCTGTGCCTAAATCCAGAATACGGCAAGGTGTTAATGATAAGCATTCCAATGCTTTTTCAACCAGACATTCAGTATCAGGACGCGGGATCAATGTGGCAGGAGAAACAGTCAATGATAACGACCAAAATTCGCGCTCGCCGGTAATATAAGCAATAGGTTCACCTTTTGCCCGACGAGCTAATAAAGTTTCAAGCTGGCTAAACTGTTCCGGGGAGATCTGTGTTTCGCCGAACGCCAGTATATAAGTCCGGGAATGGCGAGTGACGAATCCCAACAAAATTTCTGCATCCCGTTTAGGACTGTCACTTGCTGATAACTGTATTGTGGCTTGTTTAAGCCAACCCTGATAATTCATCAATCCTGCTCTGATAAAGCCGACAGTTGATCAGCCTGATACTCATTAACAATTGGCTGAATAAGCATGTCCAGTTTGCCTTCCATCACTTCATCAAGGCGATACAAAGTCAGGTTAATGCGGTGATCCGTCACCCGTCCTTGCGGGAAGTTGTAAGTCCGGTTGCGATCTGAACGATCACCAGAACCCAGCAAGTTACGGCGCTCAGAAGCTTCTGCTTCTTGACGTTTACGAACTTCAGCGGCGCGAATACGGGCCGCCAATACAGACATCGCTTTCGCTTTGTTTTTATGCTGTGAACGTTCATCCTGACATTCAACCACAATGCCAGTTGGAATGTGCGTGATACGAATTGCTGAATCCGTGGTGTTTACATGCTGCCCACCCGCACCAGATGAACGGAACGTATCAATACGCAAATCACTCGGGCTGATTTCCGGTAACTCTGCTTCCGGGATCTCCGGCAAAACTGCAACAGTACAAGCAGAAGTGTGAATACGCCCTTGTGATTCAGTTTCTGGTACACGCTGAACACGATGGCCGCCAGATTCAAATTTCAGATGGCCATAAACCTGTTCACCGGACACTTTAGCAATAATTTCTTTATAGCCACCGTGCTCACCATCATTAGCACTCATCACTTCTATTTTCCAACGGCGAGATTCAGCATAACGACTGTACATACGAAACAGATCCCCAGCGAAAATAGCCGCTTCATCACCACCGGTTCCTGCACGAACTTCAAGAAAGCAGTTACGTTCATCATCGGGATCTTTCGGCAACAGTAGCAGTTGCAGTTGCTGCTCCAGCTCCTCATTACGAGCTTTAGCGTCCTTGATTTCTTCCTGTGCCATTTCTCGCATTTCAGGATCATCAAGCATCATTTCAGCCGCTTTAAGATCATCCTGAACGGTACGCCAGGTCTTAAAACAAGTAGTCACATCAGTCAGTTGAGCATATTCCCGTGACAAAGCACGGAAACGTTCCTGATCAGCAATCACATCGGCATCACCGAGATGAGCCAAAACTTCTTCGTGACGTTCTTGTAATGCTTCCAATTTAGCAACAATAGAAGGCTTCATTCGTGGTTTCAGACCCTATTCAGAGATATGGTTAATTCTGTTCCAGCCCAAGGCTGTCACGTAATAAATTAAGACGCTCCAGGTCACCATCGCTGGCAGCCTGTTGGAGTGATTTGGTAGGAGCATGTATCAAACGGTTCGTCAATTGATGAGTCAATTGATTGATGACCTGCTCGACATTCGCCCCCTGATTGACAGCAGACAACGCTTTAGCTGTCATTTCAGCTCGCATCCGTTCTGCCTGCTCACGATATTCACGGATTGAGTTTACCGCTCCTTGTGAACGCAACCAGTCCATAAAATAACCGCTTTCCTGCTGAACAATATATTCAGCCTGAACAGCTGCCGCTTTACGCTGTGTAAGATTCTGTTGAATAATTGCTTGTAAATCATCAACGCTGTAAAGATAGACGTTATTCAATTTTTCTACATCAGGCTCTATATCACGGGGAACGGCTATATCAACCAGCAACATTGGTTGATTACGACGCAACTTTAATGCACGTTCAACCATACCTTTACCAATAATCGGCAAAGGGCTGGCAGTTGAACTGATGACAATATCGGCTTCGGCTAAACGTGTATCAATTTCAGGCAAAGTAATCACTTCAGCCTGAACTTCATTAGCCAATATCTGAGCCTTCTCTTTCGTCCTGTTAGCAATCATCATATGGTGCACTCGATGCTCTTTTAGGTGACGGGCTGCCAGCTCAATGGTTTCCCCCGCACCTACCAGCAAAATATTCAGCTCAGAAAGTGATTCAAAAATTTGCCGTGCCAGCGTACAAGCCGCAAAAGCAACTGAAACCGCATTTGAACCAATACTCGTTTCGGTTCTGACGCGTTTAGCAACAGAAAATGATTTCTGAAACAGTCGCTCCAACTCGCTCGACAAAGAACGACTGTGCTGTGACTCAGCAAAGGCTTTCTTTACTTGTCCAAGAATTTGAGGTTCCCCAAGCACCAATGAATCCAGCCCACTCGCCACTCTCATCAAGTGGCTAACCGCTTCATTATCGTGATGCCAGTAAACACTGGATTTCAAATCTCTGGGATTAAGCTGATGATATTCACACAACCAGTTAATTAACTGCTCATACAGATTATCCTGTTGCTCTACACTGAGGTAAAGCTCTGTACGGTTACAGGTTGACAACACAACGCCTCCCCTCACCAGTGGTTGCTGGAGAAGGTTATCAAGTGCCTCCCCAATCGCATCAGGGGAAAAAGTCACCCGTTCACGCAGAGATACAGGCGCAGTTTTGTGGTTAATACCAAGTGCTAACAAAGTCATATGAACTGCATTGAGTTATCAGCAGAGAGAAAATTCATCGTAAAAATGTTTTATACCCGTTATCTTTCAAGTTGCCTCTTTGTTGGCTGCACTCACTCACCCCAGTCACATAGTTATCTATGCTCCTGGGGATTCGCTCCCTTGCCGTCGCGATGCATCTTGAAATCTATTGGGTATAGACCCGTTATCTTTCAAGTTGCCTCTTTGTTGGCGGCACTCGCTCAACCCGGTCACAGAGCTATCTATGCTCCTGGGGATTCGCTCCCTTGCCGTCGCGATGCATCTTGAAATCCACAGGGTATATTTGATGAAATCATCACCCTTAATAAGGACTCTTCTTAAGCTGTGCATTCTACTTGATACGCCAGACCAATAAAAGACAATCAGCAATGTCTGATATCATTATTCAGAATATTTTTTCGAAATTTAACTGGATTAATACTTTATTCTTCATTATTAAGTAATGTAAAAATTTTCATGCTGTTAAACAGAGATTGTCGATGAAGCCAATGCAAAAATTATCACTCTTCCGCCTACTGCCACTCTCTTGTGTGCTACTAACTGCTTGTACATTAACAACACAGCCGGAAGGAACCGGGTCAGCTGATTCTCCTCAGTGGCGAGCACGCGAACAACAATTACAGCAATTGAATCAATATCAAACCCGTGGATCTTTTGCTTATCTGACTAATGAGAAAAAAGTTTATGCCCGTTTTTTCTGGCATCAATATAATCCTGAACGCTACCGTTTATTGCTGACTAATCCCTTAGGCAGCACTGAATTAGAACTCGTCGTTCAGCCCGGTATGACACAGTTAACAGATAATCAAGGCAAAAAATATTTTAGTGATAACCCTGAAGAGATCATTTATCAACTCACCGATATGCATATTCCATTGGATAATTTGCGACATTGGATAACCGGTCTACCCGGTGAAGCAAAAGACTTTACACTTGATTCTGGCTATTTATTGAAAACCGTCAGTTATCGACACAATGGCGCTACATGGTTAGTTAATTATCAATCCTACGATACTTCAACAATCCCCGCCCTTCCTAACCGTCTTGAACTGACTCAGGGCGATCGCCGCATTAAATTGAAAATGGATAACTGGACCACAAAATAATGACTCTGACCTGGCCCTCACCGGCAAAACTTAACCTGTTTCTCTATATCACTGGTCGCCGCGCTGATGGTTATCATCAATTGCAAACGCTATTTCAGTTTCTTGATTACAGCGATGACATTACGATTACCCCACGTCAAGATAATGAAATTCGTTTACTGACACCAGTAGACGGTGTGGAACCCGCTAACAACCTGATTGTTCGTGCAGCGCGTTTATTGCAATCCTACAGCCATCAACAAAATACGGGAATTGTTCACAAAGGTGCGGATATCCATATCAACAAGCGCTTACCTATGGGCGGTGGATTAGGTGGCGGTTCATCTAATGCTGCTACAGTGTTAATTGCACTGAATTATCACTGGCAAACGGGCTTCACAGACGAAACACTGGCAACCCTTGGCGTGAGTCTTGGTGCTGACGTACCCATCTTTATCAAAGGTCACGCGGCATTTGCAGAAGGTATTGGTGAAATCCTGCAACTAGCAGAACCGGAAGAAAAATGGTATCTGGTGGCTCACCCTGGTATTGAAATCTCAACTCTGCGCGTCTTCACAGATCCAGAATTAAAACGTGATACACCAATTCGCTCTCTGGCCGCATTATTAAAGGCTCCGTACACAAATGATTGTGAACCTCTTGTAAGAAAACGTTTTCGTGAGGTTGAACAGCTTCTTTCATGGCTGCTAGAATACGCGCCGTCACGCCTAACCGGAACCGGTGCATGTATATTCGGTGAATTCGAATCAGAAGCATCGGCCCGTAAGGTGTTAAATAAAGCCCCTGAGTGGTTGCATGGTTTTGTTGCGCGTGGCGTAAACAATTCACCTTTGCATAATTTTCGCTCTGGGATACCCGTGTTATTGAACCAATGAATAAATGTTTTATTTAACATTGGTCAACAATATCTCTCTGGACGCAAGCCTGAGGTTTTTCTCGTGCCCGATATGAAGCTTTTTGCTGGTAACGCTATCCCGGAACTAGCACAACGTGTTGCCAACCGCCTGTACACTAACCTTGGAGATGCTGCTGTCGGTCGTTTCAGCGACGGTGAAGTCAGCGTGCAAATTAACGAAAATGTGCGCGGTGGTGATATTTTCATCATCCAGTCCACTTGTGCACCGACTAACGACAACCTAATGGAATTAGTCGTTATGGTTGATGCACTGCGTCGTGCTTCCGCAGGACGTATTACCGCAGTAATCCCTTACTTCGGTTATGCCCGACAGGACCGCCGGGTCCGTTCAGCCCGTGTACCTATTACCGCAAAAGTGGTTGCAGACTTCCTGTCCAGTGTCGGCGTAGACCGCGTGCTAACAGTTGATCTGCATGCTGAACAGATTCAAGGTTTCTTTGATGTTCCGGTTGATAACGTATTTGGCAGCCCAATTCTGCTGGAGGATATGTTACAAAAAGAGCTGGAAAACCCTATCGTTGTTTCCCCGGATATTGGCGGGGTTGTGCGCGCCCGCGCTATCGCTAAACTGCTGAACGATACGGATATGGCTATCATTGATAAACGCCGCCCACGCGCTAACGTTTCTCAGGTGATGCACATTATTGGTGATGTCGCAGGCCGCGACTGCGTATTGGTCGATGACATGATCGATACCGGCGGCACATTGTGCAAAGCAGCTGAAGCTTTGAAAGAGCGCGGAGCCAAACGGGTATTTGCTTACGCAACTCACCCAATTTTCTCTGGCAACGCGGTAGACAACATCAAAAACTCGGTGATTGATGAAGTGGTTGTCTGTGACACCATTCCTCTGTCTGCTGAAATCAAGGCGTTAAATAAGGTTCGTACTCTGACTTTGTCAGGTATGTTAGCTGAAGCGATCCGCCGCATCAGTAATGAAGAATCAATCTCTGCGATGTTTGAACACTAAGTTTTATCTATAAACATCGCTTATTAAGAAAAAACCCGTTGTACAAAAGCTTCAACGGGTTTTTTGCTTATCTGGAATAATAATACTTTTCCATTAGCACAAACTACGACTAACTCTATTTTTGTTATGGATACCGATGATCATTGCGACGATAACGCTCATCGTAATTTCTCAACCACCAGTAACGATCTGCTATACCTTCCCGACCTCCAACACCGGCACCAGCCAGCCAAACAAGAGCACCAATAAAGACACCCAATAAAGCTGCTTCAGATAAAAACTCAGGCCAGCCAAGACTGAAGATATGGGGCAGTAATGTATAAGCGAGGCTACTCACTATGGTGAACATCCCGATGCCCATTAATACATTACCCACTATGAAGGCACTTTGACGTTTCATATGTCACCTCCAACCCTCTTCGTGAACACTAAGAACCAAAAGCTCAAAAGTTAAGCTTACTTGATATACCTGTTATCTTTCAAGTTGCCTCTTTGTTGGCTGCACTCACTCACCCCGGTCACATAGTTATCTATGCTCCCGGGGATTCGCTCCCTGGCCGTCGCGATGCATCTTGAAATCTATTGGGTATATATACATCTATATATAGTATAGCCCTATTTCATAAAAGGTCATTGCGGGCACGATCACAACTATACCCTTCATCCTTCAAGTTGCTGCTTTGTTGGCTGCTTTCACGCACCCCAGTCACATAGTTATCTATGCTCCTGGGGATGCGTTCACTTGCCGCCGCGCTGCAACTCGAAATTTATTGGGTATAAAAGAGATTTAACAACAAAACCCTAATCATTATGAGAAATGTAATGAAGAAATAATAAGTTAGGTAGCCTGAACTTCAGTTAAAGAGACGTTCAGGTTTTTAACTAAATATTGATGTATAACAATGATAGTTGTGAAACTCCATCCAGGTTATATATTTTCAAACAATGATTCCTACCGAGATAATAAAAATCATCTTATTTTCACACGACATGATAACGGTTAAAAACAGGGGATTTGTCTAATTTTTCAATGAGTAATCATGCAATTAGTATCCCCCAAAATATCCAGCGCCTAATATAGATCTGGGATTAATTTTATCCACGTTTGACTATATATCCGTCCATCAATGCAACTTACACGAACCAATGAAGATTGATTCATGAGAGGTACATGATGATGAGGATAACACTCTAGAGTAGCAACTCTAAATCTAAAATAGCCATTTTTATCGGTAGTCATATATTGGTCTTGACTACTCAATAACACAGAAGCTCCCATAGATACATCTATGTCTACATTAGGTTCACCTATGCCATTCTTATATAAATATCCAGCTATAATACCGTTTGAGAATGAAGACAACGCAACCGGAGATTCTGTGATCTCTAACCGATATGGATTATCCGTGAAACACATAGCTACAGCCTTTTCAATATCTCCCGCTTGCGCCGTTAGCGTTACTTTACCAGCACTATTAGATTGTATTAACGCCGTTATCTTACCCTCTTTATCTGTCATCCCCGACGATGGAACTACTGTTGCCCCATTATCTGCATAAAAGGTTATTTTTTGGTTTTTAACTCCATTACCCAACCGATCATACATCGTTGCAACTACCTTATTCTCATCGGTACTATTAATCCATGCATTATTTTCTTTTAATTTAAGATTAAGCGCTGCCACTGATTGAACAGCAGAAGTAAACTCGACCTGAAGAGGAGGGGCTTCTATTTGAGTATCAGCTTCCAAGCAAGCATACACATTCCCTTGACACGGAGTTGCATCAGTAGAGATTATTTCAACTGATACCTTACCCAGCACTCCCGTACCTTTTATAATTCTACGATCATTATTCTCTTTAAATACCATAGAATTATTATCTAACGTTAAAATTACATTCATCCCATGCAATAAATAGCCATCTTGAATTACGCTTACACCGACATATATCGGTTTATCCGCAATTTCCGTTTTTTCATTTAATATCCAATTTAATGTTTTAGCCTCTTTTGATGCTTGTTCGTCATTCATTTCATTCTCCAAGCTCATCACTATTATGTATATTTATATATATTATCATCGATTTAAAGTTAAAAAATGATTTCAACTTGATAACATTATGCTAATTAACAATATTCCTTACATTAAATAGAAGGAAAATGTTTAAAATTAATAGAAAATTGAATCGACTTATTAACATCGGGTAAACTTATTATCACATTATTTTTCTCTGCTTTGGTATTAGTGATATGGAAAGTTGTACAACCATCCTTACTAATTGCAACCTGCAACTCTCTTTCATTATCACCATAACCTGAAATTATCGCGGAACCATCAGTACGAACAAGTAATCTTTTACCGAAATAAACAGTACGATCCACAATCACATAACCACTACAAACACTCATGCCATCAGCAGGGACTTCCGAGGTAAATGAATAAGCTTCGATAATACCTCCTCCATCTCTCCACTCGCTAAATATTGCCTGACCTACGCCCGGTGTTACAGACCCGTCCTCCGCAGAAACAGTACAGCGAAAACTACCCGTTTCCTCAGATTGCAAATGGAAATAAGCCAACCCGAAACTATTGGGGGCAAATTGATATTTTGTACCATCCCCTTCAACAATACTTCCTGATTCAACACTCGCCAATAACCTCTTTCCTGGCGGCCCATAAACCGCAACCAAATTTTTCGGTTTTATTCTGGGATATTCATTAGATACCATCGGCGCACCTTCACTAATTGACATAATGACAGATGACATATCCGTTAGCGACAATATCACTGAACCTGGAGCAGAAACAGTATTGCCAACCTCATAATACCCGGTTCCCACGCCTTCCTGCCCCAAACAAAGCACATTTTCCGCCGGCACCACTAAAGAAACATAACCCTGCTTAACATCCTCATCACTGACTGTTATGGGTTGTGCATCCCAAGCCGCCCTCGCAATTGGCTCATAGTTGAAGTTATATCCTTGCCAGTGGAATATAACGCTGTCGCCTTTCTGCATCTGCTTATAACTAATATGCACATTTAATCCATGATGTTGTGCAAGAGACGAATAGTGAATAACGCCAGATGTTGCATCTGGATAAACTGATGGTAATAATTTTATCGATGGAGAATTAATAACTTTAATAACAGTCGGTTTAGAGAAATTTTCATTCTCGAAATCGTCAGCTGATGTATAAGTCACATTATAGCAACCATCAGGTATTTCAGAGAACGGCATAGTTACAGTAAAAAAATCAAGATTAATATTCTGAACATAATACGGTCGAGCAAGGACTCCACCAACACTTACCACGATCACGTCCCAGATTTTTATCTTCTTATTATAGGGTACTTTGATAATTAAATCTTGGTTCTGTTGAACAGAAACATCAATCAGACCATCATTATCTGCTTGCGGCAATTTTGGTGACGATAAAGGAATAACTTTATTGTCGTGATTAGTAATCATATTTCATCTCCCATTGGAATCGGTCTGAACGATAAAACAAGCTTGACTTTATCCCCTGAATCTGAATCAGGTGCTGTTAGCCAAACATTAACTTTACCTACTGTGTTGCTAGTCACATTCACTGTCGCACTACCATCCTCCTTTAATGGAATATCTGCCCAATCTTTATTATAACAATCAATGAGTGCATTATTATTCACTCTTATACGGATTTGATTAATATCATCATTGTTTTTACGGTCAATAAAAAGATATATAGAACAAGGCGTCTTCCCATCTGCCGGAGCGCCTGTAGTATAATTATAGGCGGTAAATACTATAGCTTCATCAGACTGCCGATAATTACCAAAAATAAGCGGAAAAGATATTATCTTATTAATATCTTCTTGTGGGGAAATCATTAAAACAGCCGAAAATTCTTCGCTATTTTCAATATTTTTATGTTCAAATGGAGAACGAACATAAAAATGTCCTTTTCCAGTCTCATCTAACGTCAATGTGATCTGATCTACATCAATGTTACCGTCTACAATAGAAGCACCGATAGATGTCGTAGCATAGAATTTATGCCCAGGTAGACCATATATAGTCACAATATTTTTAGGATTAAGATTAGGGTAATTGGTTAAATCACTTTTCGCCGCGTTTTCTGTGATAATCACACTTGATATGCTGTTATTCATACTGTCACCATTAACTCCATGATTTATTAATTAAAAATACAATGATAACGCTTAATAAAATATTATAGTTACGCAATAAATAAATCGCAGTTCACAAATAAAAAACATATTCGGAAAAATGGAAAATGCTCAAGCGTTTTCCCGCAAATAAATAAAAGCTCCAATCAGTTATGGAACCGTATCAATACGTCCAAACCAAACCTTAGAGTCCTTTATTCTTACACTATAAGTAATATAAACTAATCCTGGTCCATCATCATACGAGTCTACACCCGTGAAAGGTGCCTGACCAAGTAGAATAATCGCCTCTCCAGCCGCCACTTCGTCGGCAGTTACCGTATGGGGTTCAAGAGAATAAATTTTTGAAGATGGAATATCATTGACAACACCACTAACGTAAATGCGTACATTGATAACACTATCCACATCTATTTCATTTTTTTTACCCACAAAAATATGCGCATCCAGCCCTCCACCTAAAATTTTTACAAGATTGATCTTACCTCGCTGTCCAAGTTCTTCCTGATCTTTATGAGTGAAAATTCTAGGTGCCGCTAATGTACGCCTAATCTCTGGTGGTTGATTCGGTACTGACCTCGTTAAATTAAAATAGCGGGCAGATGACATAGTAACGTTTCCAATTACATCAACAACATAATAATACAACTCATTATCACCAATATTTGGAATATCAGAATATGGAACTAAAATAAATGGTTTATTAAACTGATTCATATTAGAAATCACAGCAGATTGACTTTGAGTTTCCTCACTATCTTCTCTAATCACTAAGAAAATTTGATCTCGTGGCTTAGCACTTGTATAAGATGGGATAATCACATGAAAACCTGTACTGCTATTTCCTACCTGTGGTGTTAATTTATCACCAACCAATTCTTCAATATTTGGTGCAGAAAGATTTGGAACAATATCTTCTATAATAAACAGAATGCTTGATGAAGCATTTTTTAAAAAATATGGCAGTTTTGTGAACATACGTACTGAATAGTTACCCTTAAATTTTTTAGGAAAAATTCTTAAGGCAACAAAACCTCTACTATTGGTATTAATATAATATTGATAATTATTATTTTCACTAATAAAAGGCGATATTTCTGCCGTAAGTTGTTCTCCATCATCCCCAAAAATACGTACTGGATTATCCGTTACCAAAGGAATTTGAAAATAAGGTAGCGGATCATTTGTTCCATTCAAAGCATATATATTAATGAGGAGGCTGCCATTGAAAAATTTAGAAGGTTGTTCATCATCTTCTGCCGGAGAGAGGTCTTTTATCAACGAATCGCCAATAATTATCGGTTCAAACGCGGCATGTGAAAAACCATTTTTATCAATAGGATGAAACGCAATCTCCAACTTAGCACCAAGGTCAGTAGCCTTATCCATTGAAAATGTTATGGTAAAATCATTAGCACCCGAATGAGCAGTAATAACAAATTTCGCAGTACAGGTATTTTTCTTGGTATCTCTTGAAATGCGGGGAACTTTATCAAAACTGGTATTTTTTGGGGTACTGTGCACTATGTCGGTCACTTCCGTTACTTTATGAATATCATCACCTAAATAAGTCACAGTAATAACAACCGGACACTCTTCTAAAACCGTTATTCCTGAAACGATATCTGCCGTAAGAGTCGACATAATCAAACCTCATATTAAAATTAAACATCAATAAGTAAAAAACACCTAATTTTCTATTAAAATAATGCACTTCCACAACGATGTTGACTACCTATTACCCCCTCCTAATTCTCACATAAATAAATTATTTACTTCGGCCATTATGTAATAACAATAACTCCATCATTCAGGGAATAAACATAAAAATACCTTTTCTAATGTCAATATAATCTGTCAAAATGGGAAGCACTAACGTGCATCCCAACAAATCCAATTAGCTAAACTTACTGTCCAGGTGAAACAGCATCAATGTGTCCATACCAAATCTTAGAGTTTTTATTCCTTACCTGATAAGCGATATATACTGAGCCTGGCGTGCCATCAGCATATGAGTTTACATATGAAAAAAACTCTTGACCAAGCTGAATAATACTTACTCCTGCCGCCAAGTCTTCCTTGGTTACTGTATAAGGATTAATAGTATTAATTGCTGAATATAGCTCCTCGTCCATAGTACCATTAACGTAAACACTTACATCAATAACATCATTTACATTGATTTCAGTTTCTGGCCCCACAGAAATGTAAACATCCAGTTCCCCTCCTAAAATATTTGCAAGATCTATCTTACCTCGCTGTCCGATTTCCACCTGATCTTTATGAGTGAAAATTCTGGGTGCAACTAATGTACGCTTAGCTTCTGGTGGTACATTTGGTACCGACCTCGTTAAATTAAAATAGAGAGCTGATGACACAGCGACGTTTCCTGCTACATCAATCATATAATAATATAACTCATTATCACCAACATTTGGAACACTGGCATATGGAACTAAAATCAACGGATTATCCAATTGATCCAGATCAGCTATTACAGCAGACTGGCTTTTAATTTCTTTATTACCTTCTCTTATTATTAAGAAAACTCGATCCCATGGCCTAGCATTTTCATAAAATGGGATAATCACATGAAAACCTGTACTCCTATTTCCTAGCTGTGGTATTAATTTATCACCATCCAATTCTGCAATCTTCGGCGCAGGAAGAGTTGAATAAATATTTTCTGTAATAATCAGAATGCTTGAAGACGCGTTTCTTGAAAAATATGGCAATTTTGTGAGCATACACACTGAATAGTTCCCTTTAGATTTCTTAGGGAAAACTCTTAAGGCAACAAAACCATCACTATTCGTATTAATATAATATTGATAATTATCTTTCCCGCTAATAAAAGGCAATATTTCTTCCGTCATTTCTCCTTGCTTAATCCCAAAAATACGCACTGGTCTATCCGTTACCAGAGGAATTTGAAAATAGGGTAACGCGTCTTTACTTTTACCCAGCGCATATATATTAACAAGAAGGCTGCCATTAGATTCAGAAGGCTCCTCATTATCTGCTGCCGGAGAGAAGTCTTTTATCAACGAATCGCCAATAATTGTAGGTCCAAACGCTGCATGCGAAAAACCATTTTTATCAATAGGACGAAATACAATTTCCAATTTTGCATCAGGGTCCGTAATCTTATCCATTGAGAATGTTATGGTGAAATCACTGGCACCAGAAGCAGCAGTAACAACAAATTTTGCAGTGCAGGTATTCTTCTCGACATCCCTTGAAATACGGGGGGTAGCATCAAAATGGGTATTTTCTGGGTTACTGTACATTATGTCAGTCGTTTCCGTTACTTTATGCGTATCATCACCTGAATAAGTCACAGTAATGACAACCGGGCACTCTTCTAAAACCGTTATTCCTGAAACGATATCTGCTGTAAGTGTCGACATATTAAACCTCATATTAAAGTTAAACACCAATCAGTAACAAACACTTAATTTTCTGTCAAAATAATGAGTTTATACAACGATGCTTACTCTCTATTACCTCCTTCCTGTTTGTCACATAAATAAATTATTCACTTTAGCCGTTAATGTAATAACAATAAATCTCTACTCGAAACATAAGCTTTATACCCAAATATACTCCATATAGTTACAATATATATGGGGTTAAAATTACGGTAATTGTTAAATCACTTTTCGCCATGTTGACCATTATTCATACTGTCACCATCAGCTCCATGATTCCTTGGTTGAAAATAAAATAACAACGATTAATAAAACATTATAGTATGTAATAAAGAAATCGCCAGTTCACCAATAAGAAATATGTTCTGAAAAATGGAAAATGCTTACGCATTTTCCAGCAAATAAATAAAATCCCAATCAGTTAAATTTATTTCCCAGGTGGAACAGTATCAAGGCATCCAAACCAAATCTTAGATTCCTTTTGACCTACGCTGTAAGTAATATAAACTGAACCTGGCGTACCATCACGATATGAGTCTACATTAGTAAAAGGCCCCTGACCAAGCGGAATAATAGCTTCTCCTGCCGCCACTTCATCGGCAGTTACCGTATGAGGTTCAACAGAATAAATTTTCGAAGATGGATTCTCATTTACAATACCATTAACGTAAATACGTACATTAATGACATTATTTACCTCTATTCCACTGCTTTTACCCACAGCAATATGGGCATCCACACCCCCTCCTAAAATACCATCAAGATTGATCTTAGCTGGCCACACAAATTCCAACTGCGTTCTATGATTAAAAATTATAGGTCTCGCTAATATACGCTCAATCTCTGGTGGTACATTTGGTACTGACCTCGCTAAATTAAAATAGAGGGAGGATGACATAGTTATGTTTCCCACTACATCAGCTACGTAATAGTATAACTCATTATTGCCAATATTTGGAACACTAGCATATGGAACTAAAATAAATGGACTATCCAACTGATTCAGATCAGTAATTACAGCAGATGCACTTAGCGTTTCATTATTATATTCTCTGATCATTAAAAAAATTCTATCTTTCGGTCTAACACCTTCATAGAACGGGATACTCACATGAAAACCTGTACTGCTATATCCTGTTGATGGCGTTAATCTATCACCGTCCAGCTCTTCTATATCTGGCATCACAAGCGTTGGAGCAATGTCTTCTGTAATAAACAGAATATTTGATGAAGATTTCCTTGAAAAACCCTGCAATTCGGTGAACATATTAACTACATAGTTCCCCGTTTCCTCCTGACTGGGAAAAATCTTTAAGGCAACAAAACCTTTATCATCTGTATTAATATAGTATTTATTATTATTGATCTCTTGAATAAAAGGAAATATTTCTTCCGTAAGTTGATCGCTATCATACCCAAAAATACGCACTAACTTATCCGTTACCAGGGGAATTTGAAAATAGGGTAGCGGCTCATTTTTTTCACTCAACGCATAGATATTAATAAGGAGGCTACCATTAAATTCAGAAGGCTCCTCATTATCTGCTGCCGGAGATAAATCTTTTATCAGAGAATCACCAATAACCATAGGTTCGAACGCTGCATATGAAAAACCATTTTTATCAATAGAATGAAACGCAATCTCCAATTTAGCATCGGGGTCCGTAACCTTATCCATTGAAAATGTTATAGTGGAATCACTGGCACCAGAATTAGCAGTAACAACAAATTTAGCAGTACAAGTATTTCTCTCAACATCTCTTGAAATACGGGGGGGCGTATCAAAACTGGTATTTTCCGGGTTATCGTACACTATGTCAGTCGATTCCGTTACTTTGTGAGTATCATCGCCTGAATAAGTCACCGTGATAACAACCGGGCACTCTTCTAAAACCGTTATTCCTGAAATTATATCTGCTATAAATGTCGACATATTAAACCTCATATTAAAGTTAAACACCAACAAGTAACAAACATCTAATTTCTATCAAAATAATGTTTCCCTATAATGATGCTGACTACCTATTATCTCCTCCCTACTTCTCACATAAATAAACTATTTACTTTAGCCATTACTGTAATAGCAATATATTCTTTATCCAAAAGGTATCGTAAAATACGATACAGCGCTTCCTCCTCACATTCAAAAAAAATAAGCCAGAAACCATCAGTATATGAGTCCATATATGAAAAAAACGACTGACTAAGCTGAATAACACTTACTCCAATTTTCGTATCTTCCTTGATTAATGCATGAAGATTAATAGTAATAATTACTTAATCTAACTCCTCTCCCATAGTGCCATTAACGTAAACACTTACATTAATAATATTATCTACACTGATTTCAGAGAATAATTAAATAATTGATTTTCCCTCTCTGTCCAAGTTCTAAATGATCTTGGTGAGTAAAAATTCTAGCTACAGCTAATGTATGAGAAACCTATGGTGGCCCATTAAGGATTGAATCTGTTAAAATAATGAGAAAATAGCATGGCTATGTTTTCACTATAAGTCACACTAATGACAACTGGGTACTATTCCGAAACCGTTATCGCTGAAACAATATATGTTGTAAATGTCGACATACTAAACCTTATATTAAAATTAAACCCTAATAAGTAAAAAACACCTAATCTTCTATCAAAATAACGCCCTTCGACGATGATGCTTATTACCTATTTATTACCTCCTTCCTACTTCTCACATAAATAAATTATTTATTTTAGGCATTACTGTAATAACAATAATTCGCTTATCATAACATAAAAATACCTTTTTCCAGTATCATCCAATACAATATTAGTATAACCAGAATGGGAAGCGCTAACGCGCATCCCAATAAACTCAATTAGCTAAATTAACTAAATTTACTGACCAGGTGGAACAGTGTCGATAAGTCCAAACCAAACCTTGGAGTTTTTATTCCCTACCTGATAAGTGATATATACTGTGCCCGGTGTACCATCAGCATATGAGTCCACGTATGAAAAAATCCCCTGACCGAGCTGAATAATACTCACTCCAGCCTCCACATCTTCCTTGGTTACTGTATAAGGATCAATAGTATCCATTACTGAATATAACTTCTCAGCCATAGTACCATTAATGTAAATACTTACATTAATAATATCATCTACATCGATTGCCATTTCCGACCCTACAGAAATATAAGCATCCAATCCTCCTCCTTGAATAATTAAGTAATTAATTTTTCCTTGAAGCTCAAGTTCTAAATGAGCTTGATGAGTAAAAATTCTGGCTACAGCTAATGTTCGATCAATCTGTGGTGGCTCATTAGGAACTGAACCCATCAAATTAAAATAGCGAGAAGATGACATGACTACATTTCCAATTGTATCACTCACATAATAATACAATTCATTATCGCCAACATTCGGCACACTGGCATACGGCACTAAAGCAACTGGCTGATTTAACTGATTAATCTCACTTATTACGGCAGCTCCACTTTGCTTTTCATTATCACCTTCTCGAATCATTAAAAAGATTTTATCTTTTGGTTTAGCATTTTTATAGGATGGAACAATCACACTAAATGCTGTACTCGTATTCCCTGGAGGAGGTGTTAATTTATCTCCATCAAGTTCTAAGATATTTGGTGCTGAAAGTGTTGGTTCAAGGTCTTCTGTAATAAAAAGAATACTTGATGAAGCGTTCCTTGTGAAACCTGTCAGCTCTGTGAACATTGCAACTTCATAACCGTTATTCTGTACTATCTTTCTGGGAAAAACTTTTAGGGCAACAAAACCCCTAGAATTCGTATTAATATAGTACCTATAGCTGCCTTTCAGGTGAGTAAAAGGAAGTATTTCTTCTGTTAATTTATCCTCATTATAGACAAAAATACGCACTAATTTGCTAGTTACCAGAGGAATCTGAAAATAGGGCAATGGATCATTCTTTTTACTCTCAGCATATATATGAACAGTGAGAGAAGGATTATCTATCAGTGAAGGTTTAACATCATCGGCTACTGGAGATAAATCCTTTATCAATGAATCACCAATAATTATAGGTTCAAACGCTAAACGCGAATATCCATTTTTATTAATAGTAATCAATTTTATATTCAATTCAGCTTTTTCTTTCTCTACATCCACTGAAAATGTTAGATCGATATCACCAGCACCAAGCTCGGCAGTAACAAAAAATTTCGCAGTACAAGTATTTTTCTCTATATCTCTTAAAATATTGACTTGGCTATCAAAAAGAGTCTTTTGCGGTATATTGTGAATTATGTTAGTAGATTCAGTTACCTTATTAGTGTCATCACCGGTATAATTAACAGTAATAACAATTGGACATTCTTCTAAAACAATTGCCTTTGAAGGAATATCTGCTGTAATAGTTCCCATATTATATTAAACCTTATAATTGAAGTTACACATCTGAGGAGAAATAGCCATCTATTTTTCCTCCCGTACAATCTTTTCTTTTACTTCGGTTAATTATCTATTACTTTTTCTTACTACTCGCATAAAACCGTATAAGCACTTTTATATTTATTTTTCAGGTCTAACACATGGGCCTGAATATAGCTATTATCATTTACTTGATTTACTAATAATCCAGCCAATGTTATCCTATCATGCGATAAACCATAAGCAGGATCACCTAATAAACCTGCTGCAATAAGATTTACCTCCGATGTGTTAACCATATAATCAATTGATCGGCCTATAGCAGCTTCACGCACAGTATTCCCTCTTTTACATGAGCGAAGAGGCTGCTTTTTGTCACTAAGATCCGACGACCCAGGTTGACCAACTCCAGGCCCTGCCGGATTAGGATCAACAAATACAAAGTGGTCAATTTTCACATCAGGAATAACATATTTTACATATCGCCCAGATAATGGATGTGTAAATGTCGCAGTTAATATAGCTCTTCCTACTTTTTTAACCTCAAAAAAACCACGAGCTTGATCCACATCAATCACACTTTTATCATTTGAATCAATGACACCATCATAATCAACCATGTCTGTTTTTCCAGGTAGATACTCAGGTATAAAACGCATCTTTTCCCAACCAAAGTGTACATATTTTTTGGGTACCGGAAGAGCTGAATGAATGGATTCATCATCGTTCTTCCTAACGCGATAAGGTACTATAAAGAAATTAGCAACATCCTGCTCATTAGCCTTAATTTCCACCGTTTTATTCTTAGAACCAACAGATAAATCATTCACTTTAGCCGTTACCATAACAGCAACAAACCCGCCGCTTTTGCTATATATCTGGTACTGAGCTTTCCCATCAGCATCTGTTTTACCATCACCCACTACCTGAGTAACCAGGTTTTTGTCAGTAATGGTAACTCCCTCACTATTTGTTGCACTCCAAGCCACTGTAACACCACTTTTCGCCTGCCCGGAAAAATCTTTTACCGTGGCAGTAAAGGTGTAAGTATGCCCCTCGCCTTCTCCTTCTGTTACGTGATCTGGACTAACAGTAAGAGATGCAAGCTCATCAGGACCGACAAAACTGACGTTTTTATCTACCTTCACCGGCGTTTGTTGGTTAGCCGTTTTAGCCGACACCTGCACATCCGTCACCATCACCGTACTACTTAAGGTCGCCGTTAGTTGACCCTGGGCGTCACTCACCGGACTGCTCTGTTTCGTCAGTTTTAGCCCGTCAACCGCGGGGTCTGTCTGCCAGTCAATCTCGATCGGTTGATCCACCACCAGATTGCCATGCCCATCCTTCACCGTCGCCGTGAAGGTATAAGTATCGGTGCCGTTATTATAGAGCGGGCCCTCTTTATCCACCGTCACGTCGGTGACATGATAGCTGTCGCTCAGCTCCGCAAAGCTGACTTTACTCCCCGCTTTCACTGCCGTTGGCTGACTGGCGGTTTTCGCCGACACCTGCACATCCGTCACCGCCGCCGTGCTGGTTAACGTCGCCGTCACCTGTCCCTGCGCATTACTTACCGCGCCGGGCTGTTTCGTCAGTTTTAACCCGGCCACCGCGGGGTCTGTCTGCCAGTCAATCTCGATCGGTTGATCCGCCACCAGATTGCCGTGCCCATCCTTCACCGTCGCCGTGAAGGTATAAGTATCCGTGCCGTTGTTATAGTGCTTCTCGTCTTTATCCACATCCACCGCCACGCTGGCGACATAATAGCTGTCGCTCAGTTCCGCAAAGCTGACTTTGCTCGCCGCCTTCACCGCCGTTGGCTGACCGGTCGTTTTCGCCGACACCTGCACATCCGTCACCGCCGCCGTGCTGGTTAACGTCGCCGTCACCTGTCCTTGTGCGTTACTCACCGAATTGCTTTGTTTCGTCAGTTTTAACCCGGCCACCGCGGGGTCTGTCTGCCAGTCAATCTCGATCGGTTTATCCACCACCAGATTGCCATGCCCATCTTTCACCGTCGCCGTGAAGGTATAAGTATCCGTGCCGTTGTTGTAGCGCTTCCCGTCTTTATCCACATCCACCGCCACGCTGGCGACATAATAGCTGGTGCTCAGCTCCGCAAAGCTGACTTTACTCGCCGCCTTCACCGCCGTTGGCTGACTGGCGGTTTTCGCCGACACCTGCACATCCGTCACCGCCGCCGTGCTGGTTAACGTCGCGGTGACCTGTCCCTGCGCATTACTCACCGCGCTGGGCTGTTTCGTCAGTTTTAGCCCAGCCACCGCGGGGTCTGTCTGCCAGTCAATCTCGATCGGTTGATCCGCCACCAGATTGCCGTGCCCATCCTTCACCGTCGCCATGAAGGTATAAGTATCCGTGCCGTTGTTGTAGCGCTTCCCGTCTTTATCCACATCCACCGCCACGCTGGCGACATAATAGCTGGTGCTCAGCTCCGCAAAGCTGACTTTACTCGCCGCCTTCACCGCCGTTGGCTGACTGGCGGTTTTCGCCGACACCTGCACATCCGTCACCGCCGCCGTGCTGGTTAACGTCGCCGTCACCTGTCCCTGCGCATTACTTACCGCGCCGGGCTGTTTCGTCAGTTTTAACCCGGCCACCGCGGGGTCTGTCTGCCAGTCAATCTCGATCGGTTTATCCACCACCAGATTGCCATGCCCATCTTTCACCGTCGCCGTGAAGGTATAAGTATCCGTGCCGTTGTTGTAGTGCTTCTCGTCTTTATCCACATCCACCGTCACACTGGCGACATAATAGCTGGTGCTCAGCTCCGCAAAGCTGACTTTACTCGCCGCCTTCACCGCCGTTGGCTGGCTGGCGGTTTTCGCCGACACCTGCACATCCGTCACCGCCGCCGTGCTGGTTAACGTCGCCGTCACCTGTCCCTGCGCATTACTTACCGCGCCGGGCTGTTTCGTCAGTTTTAACCCGGCCACCGCGGGGTCTGTCTGCCAGTCAATCTCGATCGGTTTATCCACCACCAGATTGCCATGCCCATCTTTCACCGTCGCCGTGAAGGTATAAGTATCCGTGCCGTTGTTGTAGTGCTTCTCGTCTTTATCCACATCCACCGTCACACTGGCGACATAATAGCTGGTGCTCAGTTCCGCAAAGCTGACTTTACTCGCCGCCTTCACCGCCGTTGGCTGGCGGGCGGTTTTCGCCGACACCTGCACATCCGTCACCGCCGCCGTGCTGGTTAACGTCGCCGTCACCTGTCCCTGCGCATTACTTACCGCGCCGGGCTGTTTCGTCAGTTTTAACCCGGCCACCGCGGGGTCTGTCTGCCAGTCAATCTCGATCGGTTTATCCACCACCAGATTGCCATGCCCATCCTTCACCGTTGCCGTGAAGGTATAAGTATCCGTGCCGTTGTTGTAGTGCTTCTCGTCTTTATCCACATCCACCGTCACACTGGCGACATAATAGCTGTCGCTCAGTTCCGCAAAGCTGACTTTGCTCGCCGCCTTCACCGCCGTTGGCTGACTGGCGGTTTTCGCCGACACCTGCACATCCGATACCTTCACCGTGCTGGTTAACGTCGCCGTCACCTGTCCCTGTGCGTTACTTACCGCGCCGGGCTGTTTCGTCAGTTTTAACCCGGCCATCGCGGGGTCTGTCTGCCAGTCAATCTCGATCGGTTTATCCACCACCAGATTGCCATGCCCATCCTTCACCGTCGCTGTGAAGGTATAAGTATCTGTGCCGTTATTATAGAGCGGGCCCTCTTTATCCACCGTCACGTCGGTGACATGATAGCTGTCACTGAGCTCCGCAAAGCTGACTTTGCTCGCCGCTTTCACCGCCGTTTGCTGACCGGTCGTTTTCGCCGACACCTGCACATCCGTCACCGCCGCCGTGCTGGTTAACGTCGCCGTCACCTGTCCCTGCGCGTTACTCACCGCACTGGGTTGTTTCGTCAGTTTTAGCCCGGCCATCGCGGGGTCTGTCTGCCAGTCAATCTCGATCGGTTTATCCACCACCAGATTGCCATGCCCATCCTTCACCGTCGCCGTGAAGGTATAAGTATCTGTGCCGTCATTATAGAGCGGCCCCGCTTTATCCACCGTCACGCTGGTGACATGATAGCTGGTGCCAGGCTCAGTAAAACTGACCTTTTTATCCGTAGTAACGCGTTCGCCATTAATACTGACACTGACTTGTATACCAGATAATGGTGTTGTACTTGTTAATGTTGCGGTTTGTTGTCCATTTTTATCTGTTGCCTCTGAATCAGGTTTTAATTTCAATCCAGGATCTTTTTGATTCGTATCCCAAACCAATTTAGCATTTTCTATCGGTGTCTTTTTATCAGCGCCAAGCAGAGTAGCTGTGTAGATATATTTCGCTTCTCCATCAGCAATTAAAGGATCTGTTGTATTAACACTCAAAGAAATATTACGTTGCAATACATGAGTTTGTATTTGCACCCTCTGCTGATCATCTTTGCTTGTACCTGTTATAGTATAATCATTTTTTCCATCCGGCTGATATTCCGGTAACTGAATCGTATAACCATTGGTATTTTTTATAATTCCGCCATTCTTCTGGAATAATTCAGGCATATCCCAAATAATATTTTTGAGTGGCGTATCTGATTGAATTTGTATTGGTTTAATTTCACCACCGTAACCAATTATTTCTATTACAGGGACTAATAATCTAAAATGTTTCTGCTTTTTCAGATAATTCAAAATAATATTATTATTTCTTTCTACTAAGTCGTAACGACTTCCTGCCAAGCTTCGTAGTGAACCAACATTTTCTGGTGAAAGCTGTTCTGATAACGGAACACCAAATCGGTAATTCATATTCAATGAAAATATGCCATCACTTTTTCCCTCTTTCCCTAATTTATAGTCAACTCCTGCTGTGATCAGTGGAATTGGCGTATAATTTACCCCAATAGTCGCTGCATATGGATCTTTTTGTCTATTGTTCGTTCCGAATAGCGCAACATTATCACCAAAATATTGTTCATATTTTATTTTAGCGCCGAGTGACGGCATTGCCGGTAAATACATGTCGGCAATAAGGTCATAACCATTTGCAGGGCGTTCATAATAATTGGTTAAATCACGGGAGTTATGCCAGTCACTCAAACGAAAATATGCATTAGCAGACATTTTTAGATAATTGGTCCACAGTTCACCACCTAAGCTAAATCGGCTGTTATTACCTGTTAAGTCATTATCATAAAAAGTGTTCGCCCCATACATCCAGTCATTTATGAATAAACGGGTCCCAATACCTAGGTTCACCGTATCACGGCTATCTTTATGACGATATCCATATTGGCTATAAATAAGCCAATGATCTTTATCATCATAGAAAGGAACGAGTAAGTCCACAGAACTTTCATCCAGGCGTCCACGATGATCAACATTTAAATTAATTTTAGCGGTACCAAACTGTGATAACCATTTCTGAGTGTTACTGGTTATCTGACTATTTAATTTATTGACAATATAATCCTGCGCTAATTTTTTCGGATCTTTATTTAACAATCCAAGGAATTCAGGGCCACGAGATAAAATTAGAGGAGGAGTATTTTGACTATCTTCTTTATGATTCTCATCCTTATGACTATTTTCGTATAACTGAGGTATTTTTGGTTTTTCACTGCTACCGTTTTTTTCTATTGCACTTCTCTTTGATAAAAAATAACCACACCGACTCTGCTCTGATCGCTTTTTCTCTTTATGAGTAATGTTTTCATGTAATTTCTTGTTAACCGGTTCGGTTGTCTGTTTTTTTCTATCAATATCATGCTTGATAACTGCTTCTGGATGATTCTGACAATTTTCAACATTAACCAAAGGCTTTACTGATTCAGATAAAGCTGGATAACTATTTAGTATTAGTGGCATAAGCACTGTAAATAAAAAACAGGCTATTAGCACACTCTTACTTACCTTATAACTTATTACATTACGAAAAATACGATAGATGCTCATCAGTAATACCATAAAGTTGTTACCATTATATTCAGTTATAGCTAATGGGCACATTAAATGACTTGCTATAACTTTGTATAATGAAAATAAATTATCAACCGATAACCATTAGTAATCACTTAGCAAAAATCTCCACAACACAAATTATTTCCCAGAGCAACATTAATTATTTACACTATTTTTTCATCAAAACATAAGAAAAAAACCCGTTGTACAAATATTTCAACGGGTTTTATGCTTACGTATGATTATAAATTCGCACTCAATTATTGTGATTTTTCCGGTAGTTGCACTCGCACATTAATCACTCTTCCATCGGGAATATCGCATAGTTCACCATCATGGTAATAAATGACTTCCCCGTCATCATTGATTCTCTTTACTCGCTTATTTTGAGCAAATATCGGCGCATCTTTATTTTGACGATGATAGCATTCGATGGTGATATCGCCGCTAGATGGGTCTACCAATTCACAAACCCAAATCAGGTTTAATCCATTGCTATCTGCCGGGACAATAGTACCGCCATGAATTCCCCATGCCCCATCTTTTGCAAAACCATTGCAGCCGCTAATGCGATATTTCCCTGTCTCTATCCGTTCGACCGTCATACCTTCCGCTTCACGAGTTAGCTCGTAATTTCCGTCTGGATAAATACTTACTACAGGGCTGGATACTTTGAGATTGCCGTTAGTATCTGCAATGCAGTTATCATTAAAAATGGCAATAGGATTATTGTTATATTTCAATCTATCGCCAACTGTCAGTTTGGCAGATATTTTTTCGTTATAAATATCAAAATCCTGTGACCCATCATTTGGAAATCCAACGTAGGCCGTTCTTTTTGTTCCCTCAATAAACTGAAAATATGCATGTCTACCCGTGTCATATGTTACATTAAAAACACCCCCAGCCCCCTTTAAATTTGCCGATGCAGCTTCAATCTGACCCGCAGGAGAAACAGAAAATACCCGATTGTTATTAATATATGCTGCCAACTCTCCACCGATTGTTAATTTGCCAGATTTCTTTTCATTGCAAATATCAAAGTCTTGTGAACCATCACCAGGAAATCCAACGTAAGCCGTTCTTTTCGTCCCCTCAAAAAACTGAAAATATGCATGCTTACCCGTATCATGTGTTACATTAAAAACCCCCGCGTTCCCCTTTATATTCGCTGACGCTGCTTCAATCTGACCCGCAGGAGAAACAGAAAATACCCGTCTGCCATTAATATCTATAGAATATCCATAGGTATCTACGCTACCGCCACGCACAATACCTGTTTTAACGTAATTGTCATACCAATTGTAAAGCGCAAACGAGACCATTGTACCTGCCGGTCTTCCACCAGATTCAGAAGCTAATACAACCGCATTACGTTCATTTGGAATTGTCTCGACTTGTTTAAACTTAGCGTTTCCCTTTATATTCACTGACTCAGCTTCAATCAAACCTTCAGGAGAAACAGAGAAAACCCGTCTGCCATTAATATCTATAGAATATCCATAGGTATCTACGCTACCGCCACGCACAATACCTGTTTTAACGTAATTGTCATACCAATTGTAAAGCGCAAACGAGACCATTGTACCTGCCGGTCTTCCACCAGATTCAGAAGCTAATACAACCGCATTACGTTCATTTGGAATTGTCTCGACTTGTTTAAACTTAGCGTTTCCCTTTATATTCGCTGACTCAGCTTCAATCAAACCTTCAGGAGAAACAGAGAAAACCCGTCTGCCATTAATATCTATCGTATATCCGTAAGTATCTACACTACTGCCACGTACAATACCTGTTTTAATATAATTATCATACCAATTGTAAAACGTATACGAGACTATTTCACTTGTTGGTCTAGCGCCCTGCGCAGAAACTAACATTGTCGCATTACGTTCGGTGGGAAGTGTTTCAACCTGTTTAAACCTAAAATACCCTGGATAATTTCCCCCATTGTTCGATACCGCATTTTTTGCCAACTCCACCGTTTCCGTTAAACCTATATTTTTCACAAAGGCATTTTTATCAGGAATATCAGCGCCGTTCTGATCTTTTGCTAATCGGTTATTAGCGTTATCATTTACATCGGAAACAAGCTTCTGAGTGACCGCCAGGGTATTACTATTGCCTATTTTATCTGTGAGTTGAACAACACCTTTTTGTGTTAATGAGGCATTTGGTACTTCTACTGCGATTTTTTGTTCTAACGCTCTATTTAATTGGACAACCAGTTTAGCGATATCCCCATTATCCAGAACATCATCGCCAGAATATGTCGCGATAAAATTAGCTACAACAGATGTTATTGTTGACGATTGACGTAATACCTTATTGAGTAGATGTACCGTAATATTATTTGGAGGAAACCCTGTCTTCAAACTTTGATCTATTTCATATCTCTCTTGACTCACTACATTAGCATTATTACCAATAGAAAAAGCTTTAAAATCATTCGTCGGTTTCATATATTCTCCTAAAATTAAACAATATCAATTCATAATCAATACATTGAGTTATTGTAAAAATAATTTTCTGTAATTTATTACAATTATATTCTAGCTTAGAAAAGGAATAATGGCGCATTGTTGCAACTTAAATTGCCCACTATTTTTTATAATTGATCGCAATGGAAAACCAAACACCTCGAAATCAGACATGTATCAGAGATATTCCCATGCAATATATGGAAATAATCCTTTTTCATCCATTTCCGAACTGGCCATTATAATTGCAAAGCTTATTAAATTTTTTCTTACAATTTCACATCATGAAAATCACTCATCGTTCAATAACCATCAGTAATCACCTAAAGCAAAGATCAGACAAACCGAATCGTGAGGTAATAATTGCTCACCTCACGCTTAAATTCATTGTTGTATTTGCTCATTAAGAAATACACCTTTATCAGTTGAATATTCAACTTTTGAGATGCAGTTCATTTGGTCCTGATGACATTATTTTTTTAACTTTTCCGGCAATTGCACGCGAACATTAATCACGCGTCCATCAGGGATATCACATAGTTCACCGTCATTATAATAAATCACTTCTCCGTCATCATTGATTCTCTTTACTCGCTTATTTTGAGCAAATATCGGCGCCTCTTTATTTTGACGGTGATAGCATTCGATGGTGATATCACCGCTAGATGAGTTTACCGATTCACAAACCCAAATCAGATTTAATCCATTGCTATCTGCTGGGACAATAGTACCGCCATGAATTCCCCATGCCCCATCTTTTGCAAAACCATTGCAGCCGCTAATACGGTATTTCCCTGTCTCTATCCTCTCGACAGTCACCCCTTCCGCTTCACGAGTTAGCTCGTAAGTTCCATCTGGATGAATATCTACAACTGGGCTGGAAACTTTAAGGTTGCCATTAGTATCCGATTTAGCGTTACTTGTTGACCAGACTTTATACCACGGATTCCATTTATTAATGCTACCGTCACCATTGCGCGCTCTATAGTATAATTCGCTCTTCGGCAAGTATGTGGCTTGCATCATCAACTCATAACCCTTAAAAGTCCCATATCCCCCTGAAAATCTAATACCTGGACCATATACACCCGGGCCGTTTAGTCCTGCTGGATATCCAAAATATGTCGAATTTTGAGGAATATTATCAAAATTATCGATTGTAGACGCTGTATTATTCCCGACAACAACCGGCTTGGTACTAATAAATTCTAAATCGAGATTTTTTACATCAGTCGCAATTTTTTGTTCTAATGCCCGATTTAATTGGGTAGCGAGTTTAACTATATCTCCATCGTCCAAAACATCATTGCCGGAATATGTCGCGATAAAATTAGCCACAACAGATGCTATTGTCGACGACTGACGTAATACCTTATTGAGCACATGAACAGTAATATTATCTGGTGGAAACCCAGTATTCAAACTCTGACTCTCTTCATATCTTTCTTGACTGACTACATTGGCATTATTACTAATAGAAAAAGCTTTAAAATCATTCTTAGGACTCATATATTCTCCTTAGATTAAATAACACTATTTTTAACAATATATCTCCTTCATCTTTCAAGCTGCTGCTTTGTTGGCTGCTTTCTCTCACCCCAGTCACATAGTTATTTATGCTCTTGGGGATGCGTTCACTTGCCGCCACGCTGCAACTTGAAATTTATTGGGTATATTGAATTATTATAAAATAATTTTCCGCAATTAGAGTTTAGCTTATAAAAATAACAATGAAATATTCTTATAACTTAGGTGATTAACTTTTTTTGCACGATGACTAGTAATAAAACCCCATAATTTGGAACTCCAAAAATATTAAAACCATTTGCATCCAATCTCTATAAGTTATTATTATTCTTTTATTTTATATCGAAAATATTCATAATAATGTTGCTTCGCTCTTTATTACAATTGCGAAACTTATTAAATTATTTCTTACAATTTTACATAATAAAAATGCCTCATCGATCAATAACTACCAGTAATCACTTAAAGGAAAGAACCGCCAAACTGAACTTTGTACTCGTCGCACCCGGCAGGTAAACTACCCTTCTTTTTGTTTTACTGCCAAAAGTGAAGAGAAATAGTGAGTAACATAAAATTAATCGTCGGTCTGGCTAATCCCGGTGCTGAATATGCTCAAACCAGACACAATGCCGGAGCTTGGTATGTTGACCTGCTAGCACAGAGCCACAATCAGTCATTGAAAGAAGAGAGTAAATTTTTCGGTTACACCGCCCGGATCAATATATATGGTCATGACGTTCGTTTGCTGGTCCCTACAACATTTATGAACCTCAGTGGTAAATCTGTCGCGGCCCTTGCCTCTTTTTACCGTATCCAACCGGATGAAATTCTGGTGGCACATGATGAACTGGATTTACCGCCCGGAGTGGCAAAAATGAAGTTGGGCGGAAGTCATGGCGGCCATAATGGTTTGAAAGATATTCAAAATAAATTTGGCAATAACCCTAATTTTTATCGCTTACGGATTGGTATCGGTCATCCTGGTGATAAAAATAAAGTTGTTGGTTTTGTACTGGGAACCCCCCCAACCAATGAAAAAAAGCTGATTGATGATGCGATTGATGAAGCACTGCGCTGCACTGACATCCTGATAAAGCAAGATATGGATAAGGCAATCAATCGGTTACATGGTTTCAAAGCCAGTGCCTGAGGCACAGAACAGATAAATCCTGTTTGCGAGATCGTGATAGCTCGCCATTCCGTGTATAATGGCGCCAATTTTTTTCTGATTCATCACAAAGGCTAGCACAGCCTTTTGATTTATAAGCAATTTAAGGTGAAAATTTATGGGATTCAAATGCGGTATCGTTGGCCTGCCTAACGTCGGGAAATCAACATTATTCAATGCGCTGACCAAAGCAGGTATCGAAGCAGCAAACTTCCCGTTCTGCACCATCGAGCCAAATACCGGTGTAGTACCTATGCCAGATCCACGGCTTGAACAACTGGCTGAAATTGTAAAACCTCAGCGAATCTTACCAACCACAATGGAATTTGTGGATATTGCAGGTTTGGTGAAAGGTGCATCAAAAGGTGAAGGTCTGGGCAACCAGTTCTTGACCAACATTCGCGAAACAGAAGCTATCGGCCATGTTGTGCGCTGTTTTGTTAACGACAATATTATTCACGTTTCTGGTCAGGTTGACCCTGCCGCTGATATTGAGATTATCAATACCGAATTAGCACTTTCCGATCTAGATACCTGTGAGCGAGCCATTCATCGCGTCCAGAAAAAAGCTAAAGGTGGTGATAAAGACGCCAAAGCAGAATTGGAAGTGCTGGAAAAATGTCTGCCTCATCTGGAACAAGCGGGTATGTTGCGGGCATTGGATCTCAGTACCGAAGAGAAAGCAGCTATTCGCTACCTAAGCTTCCTAACCTTAAAACCCACGATGTACATCGCTAACGTCAACGAAGATGGTTTCGAAAACAACCCATATCTGGATGCTGTTCGTACGATTGCGGCACAAGAAGGTTCCGTGGTTGTACCGGTTTGTGCTGCGGTAGAAGCTGATATCGCAGAGCTGGAAGATGATGAACGCGAAGAATTTATGGCTGAGCTTGGTCTGGAAGAACCTGGTTTAAATCGCGTTATCCGCGCTGGTTATCAGTTATTGAATCTGCAAACTTACTTCACTGCCGGCGTGAAAGAAGTCCGGGCATGGACCATTCCCGTTGGCGCAACTGCCCCGCAAGCTGCCGGTAAGATCCATACGGATTTCGAAAAAGGCTTTATTCGCGCCCAAACCATCGCTTTTGACGATTTTATTACTTACAAAGGCGAGCAAGGTGCAAAAGAAGCCGGCAAAATGCGTTCAGAAGGTAAAGACTATATTGTTAAAGATGGCGATGTAATGAATTTCTTGTTTAATGTCTAAATCATTTCTGTTGTCTCAGGGTAGTTTCATAGAGACGATATAAAACCATTAAAATCCACGTAGTTACGTGGATTTTTGTTTTCATAAGAGATAATTCCGAAGTGTAAGAATATATCTTATACTATAGAATATTAATTATCTGAATGAGGTGCATTATGGTATCGCGTACAATGACAGTGGATACCGGCGAAAAATTACGTGGTTTTGTAGAAAGCTTGGTCAAATCAGGTTATTACAAAACTAATAATGAAGTCGTTCGGGAAGGATTACGGTTGTTACAGGAAAAGCAAGCTGAGTCCAAACTGGAAGCGCTTCGGCAGCTAATTGATGAAGGTGATAACAGTGGCGACGTTGTAGCGTGGGATCTCAATATCTTCCTTACACGTATGAAAAATAAAACACACAATGTCCAGTAAAACATTTTTTCTAAAGCCTAAAGCTGAACAGGACTTATAGGCTATTTTTGAATACAGTTATCAAGAATTTTGCCTGGAAAAAACGTATCAACCAACAATTAATTGATAATATATTCATTATTAGAAGATAATAAATACATTCCAGAATAATATAATATTGAATTATTCAAAAAATAATTACAAAAAACAATTTTTACGACATAGACTTTACATACTACATTTTTACACTACTATTAAAATATTATATATAATTCGTACCCATTGTTCCAAGCATCATTAGTTTTAAAAAAATATATTTACCTCATAAAATAGAGCCATATATTATTGATATAAAATAAATTATAGTCCTTAATTTATATTGGGTAAAAAAATTAATAGTTTATCTAATAAATCCATGAGGAAAATAATTATGAAAAATATATTAACCAACTCTAACCATAAACTTAAAAAGGCGCAAGAATGGATAGAATACATTAAACACAAAGGCGGAGGATATCTTAAAACAGGGGAACATTCAGATAATGTTTTTACTCATTTTTTGAAAACTGAGAATCTTTCCGATGTGCAGAGTCCAGCCAATATAGCAGTAACCGATGAATATGCCGTATTTACCAAGAAATCTGCCACACCATGTAAATACCCCGTCAGCATCACTGAAGGTCTGCAAACTATTATTAATCTATGCCGAGTGGCTTCAGGTTATGACCCTTTGGACCCGGAAGGTAATGGCAATGCTGAAAAGTTTATTGCGTTTACAGATGAAATAGCAAAAGTTCCATTTCTCTCTTTACTATGGTCAGACACAAGTATTATTACTCAACAAAGTCATGATACCGATGTCCTGATTGATTCTTTTGTTGAAGCCTTTCGAGGGTTATCTCCTAAAGAGAAAATTACAATCAAGCTCTATCTAAAAGAGCTGATTCGTGCCGCTCTATCCTATGCCGATGCAAAAGAAAAACAATCTAATTTTGTACAATATGTACTTAGTAAATCACCAACTGGCGTATCACTCTTATTGTATTCCTCTGTACTGACAATAAAGGAAGTAAATAATAAAGGTACTATTAAATTCACATCTGATTATACGCTCTCACAAGCAGAATATAATCTCAGTCAGGCATCATGGGAAACTGTAAGGCCAATATTTAGTAAAGAAAATAAAACAACTATAGAATGCCTGATTAACTATATGACAACTAAGGTAAAAACATGAAATAAAATATCACGACAAACAGATTAATTGATCTATATCAATGAGATTGATACTCATATATTACTTAAATATGGAAACAATAAATTATCCTAAAATATAAATTTAATGTGGATAATATTTCATAATCGGTATTTGTATACCCATATGAAAACGTCACAGGGATAACCATTTACAAGTGAAGAACAAGTTAAATTACAACCTATCCATACTTAATATTTAATAGTGAAAAACTCTCAATTATGAATATAATTGATCCATATGAAAGTTTATTTGTTAGCAATTTAAAATCTATTAATACAAGTTTAAAAATAAAATTATTTTTTCGGAGGAAATTATCAAGACAAAAAATAAACCCAATAATATTAAATACATAACTACTAAGCAATCGAATTGTTAGAAATAGGGATTAACCCTACTCCCTATTTACAACAATACCATAACATTCAATATCTGGCTTAATAAATCTATTAAGGATAAAAATCATGGAAAATATCTTAAATAATCCTGATTATGCAGTTAAAAAAGCGAAAGAGTGGATAGAACATATTGAGAACGGAGGAACAAGGCTTCTTAAAGATTGGGAACGTTCAGACAATATTCTTATGGGTTATTCTGATGCTGGAGATTATTCCGATGTACAGAGTCCTGCGAATGGGGCTGCTACAGGAAGTTATATACAACTTGCAAGAGATTCTTCCTCATCCTCTAGCTCTCCGCTAAGCATTACCGAAGGCTTACAAACCGTTATTAATATGGCTCGTGCAGTCTCAGGCTATAATCCTTTAGATCCTCAAGGCAAAGGTAATAAAAAGAATTTCTTCTCATTTACCGCAGAATTATCTGGCGTTCCATTCCTTTCTTTGCTATCAACAAGCACACAAAATGTTGTGCAAAAAAGCCATGATGCAGAGGTTTTGATCAACTCTTTCCTGGAAAGCTTCTTAGGATTATCTCATCAGGAAAAAGAGCAGATGAAAATCCCACTGAGACAACTGGCTATCGCGGCATTATCCTATGCAGGTAAAAGGCAAGCTCAATCCAATTTCGTACAAAGTGTGCTTGCTACCTCACCAAGAGGTGGTGTGTCAGTCTTCTTGTATTGGTCTGAGTTTTCAATCTCCGCTTCCCCAGATGATAAAGGCATAATCGAATTCAAATCTCATTACCAATTGCCACAAGCAGAATATAATCTGAGATACGAATCATGGGTAAATGTAAGACCTGCATTCGAAAAAGCGCAGAAGGTATCATTAGAAGATTGGATTAACAGTATGACCACTCGGAGAAAACCAGGCAGTAATGTCAGGGCGCTTTGTATAGAATAATACGGTGAAATAATCCTAAGAATGGTGTCTGCAAAAGCGTGAAGTGGACACCATAAGTTTCATTGAACCAGCAATAAATCAATGTCATTACTTTTCAGTTGATCCAGTTCTCAACGCGAAGACCAGCAACCCGTTCAAATTCTCACACATTATTGGTTACAATAATCAATCCTTGGCTTCTGGCGTGCCCTGCTATGTATTTCAGCATCAGAACCCCTCACGCTCTTGTACTGACGGTTGCTCGCGTTCTGCCATAAAATCGTCCGTAACACCAGGACCATCAAACCAACTATCCCAAGACTCATCAATCGGAGTGATTATGCGAGTACGGCCTGCCTACAGCAATTATATCAACCCGCTTCATCCATCATGAGCACTAAAAAAGACATGTCAATCAGATATACCTGATTTTTCTTATTTAAACCCTCCAGATGTATTTGCTCTTACCTATAATATCGCCAATCAATTAATAGAGAGGAATTTCTCACAATCCCCATCATTATATTTTTCCGCGTTCAGACAGTAACATATGACAAAATTTACCTAAAATCTGCATAGCACGTTCCATTTTATCATCCCAATCAAAAGAGGCATTCAGACGAAAGGCATGGTTAAATTGTTCGCTGGTACAAAACATGCTGCCAGGTGCAATGCTGATCCCTTCTGCCAATGCTAGCTGGTAAAGTCGCTGTGCACTGAACAGAGGCTCAAATTCTAACCAAAGAAAATAACCGCCTTTTGGACAATTCACTTTTACTGACGCGGGCAGATAGTCACCAATCGCTCGTAACATTAAATGCTGGCGTTGTTCCAATGTGCGACGAAGGCGGCGTAAGTGGTTGTCATATCCCCCTTCCGCAAGATAATCAGCAATTGCTAATTGCGTCGGCATGCTGGCAGAAACGGTACTCATCATCTGTAACTGCTGGATTTTCTTAGCATGTTTTCCTGCTGCAACCCAGCCCACTCGAAATCCCGGTGCCAGGCATTTAGAAAATGAGGAGCAGTGCATAAAGTTATTTTTACTGTCCAGCGCTTTTGCCGGTACAGGTCGTTGCTGATCAAAATAGAGTTCACCATAGACATCATCTTCAATGAGTGCGACCTGATTATTGTTAAGGATATCCACCAACCGTAATTTATTTTCGGCAGACATTGTTCCCCCCAGCGGATTCTGGAAATGGGTCATTAGCCAACAGGCTTTTATTGGATATTTCTGCACCATCTCTTCCAATGCATCCAAATCAATCCCATTTTGTGGATCAGTTTTGATTGCGACCGCTTTCAGGCGCAGACGTTCAATTGCCTGTAAAGCACCGTAGAAAGCCGGCGACTCAATCACCACCCAATCGCCCGGCTCCGTAACCGACTGCAAACTGAAACTCAGTGATTCCATCGCTCCCGCGGTAATCACAATTTCTTCAGGCGAAACATGTATGCCATGCATTGCATAGCGGCGCGAGATATTACGGCGCAATTTATCATTACCCGGCGGTAAATTTGCCAAAGAGCTATGCGGTGCTATTCGCCTCGCAACTGCCGCTAACGCTTTGGAAAGTTTAGGCTGAATCAATAAGGATGGGTCTGGAAATGCTGAACCAAAGGGAATAATCGCAGGATCTTTACACGCCTGTAATACATCAAAAATAGAAGCGCTTATTTCCACGCTTTCACTTAAATGTAATCGCTTTCCCCCTTTTGCCGCCGCAAAGGGTTGCAAACGTTTAGCGACGTAATAACCCGATTGAGGACGAGAGATGATCCATCCCTGACTCTCTAGTAATTGATAAGATTGAACAACGGTCATTAAACTCAAACCTGATAACTTCACTGACTCTCTCAGTGAAGGTAATCTATCTCCCACCAGCCAGGTACCGTCTTCAATATGTTGAAGAATTTGCCGGGCAAATTGTTCATAACGCTTCATCAATTCACACCTCCTCGCAAACTGTTATAGTTAATATATAGAAAACTGTTCCTATTATAGTTATTTTTTTCATGTTTTACTTGTCCGCACACATTTCCTGCCTTTATTCAAACTAAAAATAAGAGGTCACTATGTTTGGTTTAAGTGCCCTGGAACTGGCCAGAATTCAGTTTGCGTTTACCGTTTCTTTTCACATTATCTTTCCGGCAATTACTATCGGGCTGGCAAGTTTTTTAGCCGTATTGGAAGGGTTATGGCTGAAAACACGTAATACCGATTACAAACTGCTATATCATTTTTGGTCGAAAATTTTTGCCGTTAACTTCGGTATGGGCGTGGTTTCCGGTCTGGTTATGGCCTATCAGTTTGGTACCAACTGGAGTTTTTTCTCCGACTTTGCTGGTTCGATTACCGGACCATTACTGACTTACGAAGTACTGACAGCGTTCTTTCTTGAAGCAGGTTTTCTCGGCGTTATGTTATTTGGCTGGAATCGTGTAGGTGAAAGATTGCATTTCTTTGCCACCTGCATGGTAGCTCTCGGTACGCTGATATCCACCTTTTGGATACTGGCATCCAATAGTTGGATGCAAACACCACAAGGCCATGAAATTATCAATAATCAGGTCGTTCCCGTCGACTGGTTGGCAATAATATTTAATCCCTCCTTTCCATACCGTCTGGCTCATATGTGTACTGCGGCTTTCCTCGCCTCAGCATTCTTTATTGCAGCTTCAGCGGCATGGCATTTATTGAAAGGCAATGACTCGACAGCAATGAAAAAAATGCTTTCCATGTCGATGTGGATGATCCTGATTATTGCTCCTTTACAGGCTTTGATTGGTGATGCTCACGGTCTTAATACCCTCAAACATCAACCTGTCAAAGTCGCAGCAATGGAAGGCCATTGGGAAAATCGCCCCGGTGAAGCAACTCCGTTAATTCTATTTGGCATTCCTGACATGGACCGGGAAGAAACCCGTTATGCCGTGGAAATTCCTTATCTCGCCAGCCTGATTTTGACTCATAGCATCGATAAGCAGGTTCCTGCCCTTAAGGAGTTTCCTCCAGAAGACCGACCAAATACTCTGATGGTTTTCTGGTCATTCCGGGTGATGGTCGGCCTTGGTATGTTGATGATCATTGCCGGCTGCTGGGGGCTATGGTTGCGCTATAAAAAGCGGCTTTATCAATCAAGAGCCTTCCTGCGTTTTATGTTTTTGATGGCACCTTCTGGCCTGATAGCCATTCTTGCTGGTTGGTTTACCACCGAAATAGGCCGCCAGCCGTGGGTAGTTTACGGTCTATTACGCACTAAAGATGCCGTATCTGCACACGGTGAAATGCATATGAGCATCAGTCTGCTGCTTTTTATCGTGGTTTACAGTTCAGTATTTGGTGTGGGTTACGCCTATATGATGAAACTTATCCGTAAAGGACCCAAAGAGGAGTTAGAAAATGGGTATTGATCTGCCGTTAATTTGGTTCATCATCATTGTGTTCAGTACCATGATGTACATTGTGATGGATGGTTTTGATCTTGGCATTGGACTGCTCTATCCCACGGTGAAAAATAGCAGCGACCGCGATTTAATGATGAACAGCGTTGCCCCCGTCTGGGACGGTAACGAAACCTGGCTGGTACTTGGAGGAGCGGGTTTATTCGGTGCTTTTCCTCTGGCTTATGCCGTTATCCTTGATGCACTGGCGATTCCTCTGACATTAATGTTATTCGGCCTGATATTCCGCGGTGTCGCTTTTGAGTTTCGTTTCAAATCATCCCCTGAACACCGCCATATCTGGGACAAAGCCTTTATCAGTGGCTCGGTTATTGCCACATTCGTTCAGGGGGTGGTCGTGGGTGCCTTTATACAGGGGTTCCCCGTTGAAAACCGTACTTATACGGGAGGACCTTTTGACTGGTTCTCACCCTTTCCACTGTTCTGCGGTTTTGGGCTGCTCATTGCCTACGCGCTGTTAGGCTGTGGCTGGCTGATTATGAAAACTGAAGGCCACCTACAACAGGAGATGTACCATGTCGCCCGCCCGCTCATTTTTCTGATGCTGGGTGTTATCGCTATTATCAGTTTATGGACACCATTAACTCATCCAGCAATTGCCGAACGCTGGTTTAGCTTACCTAATTTGTTGTTCTTCCTTCCTGTGCCGCTGTTAGTTGTCTGGTCCGGTTGGAAATTATTGCATTCAGTCAGACGCAGAGCACACTACACACCGTTTTTGTTAGCACTATTGCTGATTTTCCTTGGCTACAGTGGATTAGGTATCAGTATCTGGCCTAACTTGATCCCACCAGCAATCAGCTACGAAACCGCAGCAGCGCCACAACAGAGTTTAGGTTTTATGCTGGTCGGTGCCCTGCTTATCATTCCAGTGATCCTGGCTTATACCTATTGGAGCTATTATGTTTTCCGGGGGAAAGTTAACCATGAACAAGGCTACCACTAATCACAATACCCGGCGCCCTTCTGTATGGAAACGGATAGGCTGGATGGTGATGATCTGGTTATGTAGTGTGATGGCTCTTTTTGCTGTATCCAGTTTATTTCGCCTTCTGATGACAGCAGCAGGCATGAAATTAAAGTAATTGTTAACACTATTTAATAAATTGAGCTAAAGTTTTCATCAGTATTGCAGAACGGAATCTTAACCTGATGAAAACAAGTTCAAATAACACCATCTTCAAAAACCAAAAACTGTTTGTAATCAACTCTATTATAAATTTATTTTTACTTTTTATACTTTTGTTGATTAACAAACCATCAATTCCAGATTTAATTCTACCGTTACTGATAATGTTAAGTATTACAAATGTGTATTTTCTGATAAGAGTGGTACATAATTCTGCTCCTGTCAAAGAATGGCAACATTCAAGATACAAAGCAGAAATTAACGCATTGAAACAAAAAAACAGCCACCTGGATTTTCTCTGTCAAAGCCATTTCAAAATACAAAATTGCAAGCTGTTGCCTGAAAAGCTTCCAGAGATTTTTTCCCATCTCAATCGTCTGATCCCTTTCTGTGAAGCCAAAATCATCCTTTATCCATCACAACAAGAATATTCTTTCCGTACCCCCCACCAGTGCCCTTATTTCGATATGCCTCTGACTATGAGGTGGAATCTGGATGATAATATTGATAACTATGGAACACTCTGGATAAAGACACATAGAAATAGTGATCTTACCCCGGACGAAAAGAACCTGGTTCAAGATGTTGTTGCCTTAATGACAAGTAAGTTATTCCAGGAAAACCAAATCCAATGCCACCATCAAAGCATTTTGGCGGCGGAGAGAGCCTCTATTTCCCGTGAACTCCATGATTCAATTGCCCAATCGCTCTCTTTCCTGAAGATTCAAGTTAATTGCCTGTATATATGTAGTGATAATTTATCCAAGCAAAGTTTAGCCTCACTAAATATGATTAAAGATGAGTTGAATATCGCCTATCGGCAGCTAAGAGAATTACTTGCTGCTTTTCGGAATGAACAATCCCAATGCAATCTACAAGAATCTCTACAAGCTTTAATTAATGAATTTAACCACCGTTTAGGCTTCAACATTGAATTCAATTACCTGCTGGCACATCAGCATATCCCTGACAATTACAGTAAGCATTTGGTACAAATTATCAGGGAGTGTTTAAATAACTGCTATAAGCATTCTGGCGCAAACTGGATCAGTGTCCGTATTTATCCTATTGATGACAAAATCATTGTCGTTGTCAGTGACAATGGTCGAGGCGTTGATCTGAATACCATCAACAAAAACAAATTCGGATTAGCTATTATACAAGACAGGGTGAACATCATGGGTGGACAATTACAAATAAAAAATCGTAAACAAGGCGGTACAGAAATAGAAATTCAGTTTTTACTAGACTAAAAAAGCATATATACCCAAATGGTAAATACTAGCGTAGCTTATTGAATGATAATAATTAGCATTTGTGTCAATTGCTGTTACACTCATTTTAGCCATACCAGATAATTATGCTGTTAGTTAAAAAGGTAAACTCTCCGGAGGATTTTTGCGTGAAGACTAAAAAAATTGAAGAAAAAAACATTTATCGCCCTGCACCACCGAGACTTGTTCAAGTAAAAAATGTTTTTGATGTGACACCCAATATGCGAAGAATTACTTTCGCAAGTGAATGTCTGGATAGTTACCCGACTGAATGTGAGGGTGGACTTTTAAAAATATTCTTACCGCTTCCGGGACAAATAAAACCAATATTACCCACCTTATCCCCAGAAGGCCCGATATGGCCGGCAAGTGAACTTCGTCCAATTACCCGCGCTTACTCCGTTCGGGCTCTCCGGACCGAACAAAAAGAGATCGATATTGAGTTTGCGTTGCATCACGGTGGAGGACCCGCGGTGGAATTTGCTTATAGAGCAAAAATCGGTGACTGGATAGGCATTACCAACCCCGGTGGCCCTGATCCATTGCTGCCAAAGGTCAGTCACTACTATATGGCTGGCGACCCCAGCGCCCTACCCGCCATTGCGGCTTTATTAGAGACAATCAACAACCCAGATGCTACCGGGCAAGTGATTATTCGTGTCGAAAGTGAACTGGATATTCAAGATCTGAAAAAACCTGAGGGAATCTCAATCCATTGGGTTATTGGCAATGTTAAAGTCACCAACGATATCGTATCTCAGTTCAAATCCTGGTCATTACCCACAGAAGATGTCGCTTTTTGGCTCGCAGGTGAAGATAAATTGGTAAAAGAACTTCGTCGCTATATTCGCCGTGAAAAAGGTTATGAACGTCACCAAATATACGCCATTCCCTACTGGAGATATGGCTTTAATGAAGATGGTTATCACGACCTGCGCGAAGAGGTGATGGAGAGCTACAATTAATGCCTAACATCAGCCAATATACCCAATAAATTTCGAGTTGCAGCGCGACGGCAAGTGAACGAATCCCCAGGAGCATAGATAACTCTGTGACTGGGGTGAGTGAAAGCAGCCAACAAAGCAGCAACTTGAAGGATGAAGGGTATAAATACTGATGTGAAAAACTCAAGGGATCACGCCGGGCGAAACTTCAACGGCGTGTTCCCACAAGTTTATTGCATACGCTTATTCCATCTCCTACCTTTGCTTAACCAAAGAGATATTCATGTTATCAGCAAGATCACTGAGTACTGGGTTTTTGAAAACCGAAGAGCATGGCAAAAGAAATCCTGTCTCCTTTTGTAACCTGAATATAAATCTTACAACCAATAATGACTGTCCACCTAAATGGAAGAAATTATCGTTCCGGCCTACCTTATCAATGAGAAAAAGTTCGCTCCAGATCCCGGCTAACATCTCTTCAAGCTCATTTTTTGGCTGCTCATAATGCGAATGTCTATAAGTAGGTGGATCAGAATGAGATAAGGCTTTTCTATCTACCTTACCGTTCGACATTAGTGGTAGAGATTCGAGGACTACATAAGCCACCGGTATCATATGCGGCGGAAGATGTTGACAGAGATAACAACGCAGTTTCTTGACCAGATTTTCATCAGAAAATCCCTCAGATAGCGAGAAATAAGCCACTAAACACAAGTTATCCCCGACATCGTTTCTGGCAATAACCACCGCCTGATGAATACCATTATGCGCTTCCAGTAATCCCTCAATTTCCCGTAACTCAGTACGAAAACCCCAGATTTTAACTTGATGATCATGGCAATCAATATATTCAACATTATCATCATAACTGGCTACACCAGCGCTATCCTCCGCCTGAGCGCTATCCCTTCCTTGCAGTAATAATGCAAGTTCATCCGGTGGTAAGACATTAAGGTGAGATATGGATTGGTTCGGCTGCTCATTTAATGCCCAAGCCAACTGTTCCAACGCCTGCTGTACATAGTCACATAAGCGGGCCGCAGAAAGTGGAGCCGTAACCACAACCTGCGCGGTTAATCCTAAGCTATCACCATCATCTTCTACCGAGAGAGTGATTGGGTAGTTACACCTTTCATCTATCCCCAAAAGCTCCACATGAGGCCAATTGGATAAAGCAGGCTGTTCCTTATTGATTGTACTGTTACGACGGTAATTGATCAGGGATGAAAACAGCGGAGCCGGGGCAGATACACCACTACAACGCTGCACATCAGTCAATGGGATATGCTCATAGGTAAGCAGTTGCGATAAACGTTCATGGGTTTGGATTAACGCATCTGTGACACTCTGTTCATCAATATCCATGCGTAACGGCAAAAAGTTAATAAACAGTCCTACACTTTGTTCTGCTCCCGTATCACTGCCCATACGTCCAAGCAGTACAGTACCAGTCACAATCTGTTGCCGTTCACTGCTTTTTGCCAACACCAGCCCCCAGCCCAAATGCACCAAACTGGCCAAACTAACACCGTACCAGCAAGCCAAATCCCGTAAGGTTTTATTCAATTCCATTGGTAATTCAAGGTAATATTCATCAAGCGGTTCCTCACCCAGCATGGAATTATAAAAACTAAATGGCACAGTAGGTTCATCAATATCAGCCAATATCTGACGAAAATAGGCTTCATAAGCGTTATCCTCATTAACTTGACGAGAATGCGCAATCAAGTTACGAAACGGCACCGCTTCTGGCAGCAAGTTTCCCTGACCAAATAGAAAATAACCTTTCTCCCGATGCATGATTTCCTGCGTAGTATGATCTGCCAGCAAGTGATGCAACACTTCCTGAGCTAGCCAGCGTCCACTACCTGGCTCTCGTGCCACAATCAAACGCAGTAATGGCGCATCACTCAGTACCAGCTGATGATGAGAAATCGTGTGATATGCAGTGAGTTGTTCAAGAAAGGCGTCAGTCGATGTTGCAGAAAGTGCCACCTCTATCACCTGTAATGGGGCATTTCTAAGCACCACCTGAACCGGGCCACAAGCCAATCCTTCAACAAAAAAAGCAGTACGTAAAATATCGTGACGGTTAATCATCTGCTGCATAGCGTCAATATAGGTATCCAGACTGCTGCGATCATTAAACGCCATCCGAAGCATCATTTGATAGGGATCACCCCGTTGCGCCATCAAGTGGTAGAACAAAAACCTCTCTTGTAATGGTGATAAGGCGTAGATATCTTGAATATTGCGCATTCCACCCGGAACTTGACCAACCAATATATCAATATCTGCCTGACTGATATCAACCAGTGGCAATATTTCTGGCGTAATTCGTTCACATGCAGCATCAATCAAATTAGCTGGAATTGCTAGTAAATCGGCTTTCTCCAACAATAATGCCTGTTCAGACAGTATCGCTATGGAAAACAGTCGCCCTTCTTGTACGACATATTCCTGCTTTCTTAACTGTCCTATCAACTGTACGACCAACCACGAGTTACCACCGAGAGTAAAGAAATTATCATGGCGGCTAATACGTTCAAGCCCGAGTAATTCAGCCCAAATTCCTGTCAATAAGGCTTCTTTCTCCCCTTGTGGGGCTTCATAAGCCTGTCGATGATAATCCGAAATATTGGGGGCTGGTAATGCTTTACGGTCAAGTTTGCCGTTCGGTGTTAATGGGAAATTCGCTAATACCACAAAAGCGGCTGGTACCATATATTCTGGCAAGCTGGACAACAGATAATCGCGTAAGGTTTTTGAAACTTGTGTTGCTGACAGTTCAGGGGAAATAACGATATAAGCCACTAATCCCTTATTTCCCCTCTCTCCTTTAGTAGTAACAACTATTGATTCCAGCACAGACGGATGCATATTAATACGCGTTTCTATTTCACCCAGTTCAATACGAAAACCACGAATTTTTACCTGAAAGTCATTACGACCAATATATTCAATATTGCCATCGCGAGCATAACGTACCAAATCGCCGGTACGGTACATACGAGAACCCGGTTGTGGGTTAAAAGGATCAGCTAAAAAGCGTTCGGCTGTCAGTTCTGCACGATTTAGATAACCACGCGTAACACCAACTCCGCCAATATACATCTCACCAATAGCCCCTAAAGGTACCGGTTGTTGTTGGTTATCCAACAGATAAATACGCGTATTTGCCACAGGTTTTCCTATCGATACGGAACTCCCTCTATCACTTTTTTCATTGCCAAGATGGTAAATAGTAGACCAAACCGCAGTTTCTGTTGGCCCATATAAGTTCCAAATATCGCTACTGTTTTCAGATAATTTACCGACCAAACTGGTTGGCATTATTTCTCCACCACACAATATTTTTACACCTTTAAAAGCCGCGTGCTCCTCATCCACCACTAAATTATAAGTAGAAGGTGTTGCCTGAATCATCGTGATCTGATTATCAGTAATAGTCTTTATTAACGCTTCTTTATTCAGGAATAATTTCTTGGGCGCGATAAAAACTGCGGCTCCATTAATCAAAGGCAAATATATTTCCACTGCAACAATATCAAACGATATGGTAGTAGAAAACAGAACTTTCTCCTGTTTTGAGAATAATAACTTATCCGTCATGGTCAGCAAGAAATTAACAACATTACCCTGCTCAACCATAACGCCTTTAGGTTGTCCTGTCGATCCTGATGTGTAAATGACATATGCCAGATGATGAGTAGTTAATTCTGCTACATCAGGATTCTCTTGTGATAAATCCGTTAGTGATAACGAGTCAATGTCCAGATTATTATTTGCCGTTTCAAAATAATTTTTTAATGCTGCTCCACCAGCAATATCATGTAATACCAACACCGGCTTTGCATCTGCCAGAATATAACTCAACCGTTCTGGTGGATAATCTGGGTCAAGTGGCACATAACTACCACCTGCTTTCAAAATAGCGAGTAAGCCAATGACCATTGCCAAGCTTTGTTCAACACACAGGGCAACTCGGCTGTCAGGTACTACCCCACGCATGATCAAGTAATGTGCCAACTGATTTGCCTGTCGATTCAACTCCGCATAACTCAGTTTTTCCCCCGAAAATATCAGTGCGGTAGCGTCCGGTGAAGCGGCAACTTGCTGTTCAAACAGATGATGGATACAACATGCTGTTGGATATTCGGTTTGTGTTGTATTCCAAGTTTCCAATAATAATCTTCGTTCAGCCAATGGCAGAATATCCAATTGACTCACGGCAATTGCGGGTTGTTCACTTAATGCCCAAACTAATTGTTGTAACGCTTGTTGCAAATAACCGGATAACTGTAAAGCTGAAACTCTGGACATGGCGAGCAACCGAGTTGTCAGTTTTAAACTGTTGTCATCATCATGAATAATCAACATTAATGGGGCATTAATCTCATCAAAATGCTCAATACTATTATGATGATATTGATAGTGAATAAGTGCAGTAAATTCCGTTGCTGTAGAATAGATATTAGTGGGAATTATTAACAATTGTGATAAATATTCATCGATACCCAGTAATATATCTCTCACACTTTTTTCTTCAATATCCAGAAACAGGGGGTAAATGCCACAGTCCGATTGATAATATTGCAATGTGCCAATCATAACCTGTTGCTGTACACTGTATTTTGCTAATACGACTCCCCAGGCAAGATGGCATAAACTCGCTAAATCCACACCTGATTGATCCGCCTGCAAGCGTAACGCATCCGTCAAATTTGCAGACAATTTCACCTGATATTCATCATACTGATAACTCTCAAGTAAGTGACTTTCAGGACGATCATCAAGGCCAAAAGCCGTAATAAGCTCATGAGACTTTCCTGATTTTTCATATAATAAACCATTTCTATTTATCGGCAAATTTTGCATAATAATAGTATCCAAGTTTATTGAATTAATATCCAAAAAATATATTTAACTGACGATATTGCAACTGGTGGAATGAGTATTGGCTATTCTTATAATTGTTAGCTGCGCTCCCTTGCTGTTGCGATGCAGCTTGAAATCCATAGGGTATATAACCATCATCACACAATCTAAAATATTACCCATTATAAGTATACCCTTCATCCTTCAAGTTGCTGCTTTGTTGGCTGCGTTCATTCACCCCAGTCACATAGTTATCTATGCTCCTGGGGATTCGTTCACTTGCCGCCGCACTGCAACTTGAAATCTATTGGGTATAAATCCCAATTTCATCCAAAAAATAATAATTGGAAACACAAAGAAAAATTAAAAATATAATTCGACAATAAAGATATTATTATAGCAAATATTCTTTAACAACAATCATTGATGATAAAAATAATCTGTTCGAAATTAAACGATGAAAATATACCCGTCATCTTTCAAGTTGCTCTTTGTTGGCTGCACTCACCCCGGTCACATAGTTCACTATGCTCCCGGGGATTCACTTCCTTACCGTCGCGATGCATCTTGAAATCCATAGGGTATAGAACGGTTTTATCATAATCGCCACAAATGAATTTAAGATCACGCCGCGAGAATTTTTTCAAAAATTCTCGCGGCGTATTTCCCCGAATTATTCACTATAAGCCAGTAATGTTTTCCGGCACAGCTGAGAACGAATACAATCCTCTTGAGTAAAATGGATAACACTGATGGTCTCATCATCTGAAAATCTTTCTAATGCATCCTGTAACCCTGAAACCATCCCAACAGGCAAATCACACTGACTCACATCACCATTTACAATTACTGTCACATTTTCTCCAAGCCGAGTTAGAAACATTTTCATTTGGTTGACAGTAACATTCTGCGCTTCATCCAGGATCACAAATGCATTTTCAAATGTTCTACCCCGCATATAAGCAAAAGGGGCAATTTCTACTTTGCCAATTTCAGGTCGCAGACAATATTGCAGAAATGATCCCCCCATACGTTTTACTAAAACGTCATATACAGGCCGGAAATAAGGAGCAAATTTTTCAGCGATATCTCCGGGCAGAAAACCAAGATCTTCGTCTGCCTGCAATACAGGACGGGTAACAATGATCCTATCGACTTCCTTATTAATCAATGCATCTGCTGCCATTGCCGCACCAATAAAAGTCTTACCACAGCCAGCCTCCCCATTGGCAATAATCAGTTTTTTATAAGTTATAGCGCGCATATAACGATATTGAGTTTCAGTCCGTGGCAAAACTTCCGAAGTATCCCGGTTGTCACGCGCCATACCGATGGCTTCTACGCCGCCGAGTTGCACCAAAGAGGTCACGTTATCATCATCTCGGTAACGTTGATGACGCAAATCCCTTTTCATAATCCGTTTTGCTTCTCGACGTGATTTAATCGCTGCTTTCTGTCTACTCATAGCAGTAGCACCTTATCGTTGTTTTCACCCATGTGGTGGAATATCACCGATACAATAACTATACCTGTTATCTTTCAAGTTGCCTCTTTGTTGGCTGCTTTCTCTCACCCCAGTCACATAGTTATCTATGCTCTTGGGGATTCGTTCACTTGCCGCCGCGCTGCAACTTGAAATCTATTGGGTATACATCATTTCAAAAAGATAATCGCTTCCTTTCAGTTCATTTAAACGGTAATAAAACCACCACACACCCTGCCAGCTCTGATATTATTGCTAGTTCGAATCCCTCCCATTGAAAATCCAGTTAACATCTCTATCATCAACATTATTCGCGATTATTTCTGTTTAGTGAAAACTAACGAATCATTATGACAGTATAATGACAACCTTTAATTTATGACAAGAAAGCCAGAGAGTTTTTATTAAAGAATAATCGACTGTATTATCTGTTTATTTTTCCTTGAAATTTAACTAATGAAATAGCGTAATTTGATATTTACAGTGATGAATATTAATTAATATAAGCTAATCACTTATTAATATAGCGGCTTTTATACAGTAACTGGTTTAGTTTCTACGATATTGATGCATCCTATTACCACCTGGTAAAAAGGAATCTATCTGTCAGCCCCTTCTCCACCAGATGGTAACAATAACATATTACTGATTATAACAGAGCAAAATGATAGTTAATTATCTGTTCTATTAAGTACCCTTACAATTTTGAGCGCGTCGAAAACCAGCATTTTTTGCCTCAGTTTCTGTTTTAAAATAGATAGCATTCTTCTCCATAATCATCTTATACCCCGAACAATGGGAAAAATGATAAATTTTGCTATTATTATTGCCTTTAATTAATCCTGTACGTAGTGTATCTGATGGCGTCAGTTTTTTCCTACTATCTATTTGGTTACTGTTTCCCAACCCCTTTCTTTGCCCTGCTTGTGGAATACCCGCAGCCGAATTCTTATGCCACAACTCCCACTTCTGCTCACCAGTCACAAAAGGATTATGATGTCCCATAATACCAGCAATTCGATTATCTCTCTCCCGTTCCCATTTACTCGGTGGATATTGGCGATCCCAAGCCATGAATAATTGCTGTTGTTGGCGCGACATGGAAAGATTATAGCGATCGTGCATATAAAAATTAATTCGAGCTATCTGGCCTTTTACTGCATCTCGCGGTTCAAATGTTCGAGATTTAAAATCGACGTTACTGGTACACGCGCCATAAGAATTTGGCATATCCTTCGGTAACATCCCATAACTGAAATTACTGCGATCACTATTAACCTCTCCAACCGATGGCGCCAAATTATGCATATCAGATTCCATCGCCCTGAAAACAGGATCTGAAGAAACACAATTCTTTCTCCCTCCGTTTTGCCAACATTGCCGCTGATGACCAAACACCCAAGCAGGAACAATATGTTCCCATTCAATCCGTTCAGCACGGTTCTGTTGTGACCTGACTTGATAACCACACGAAGGAAGAATTGCACGCCCGCCGCTCTTACCTGTCCATTGCCAATGACAGCCACAATAAAGTGTCCCTTCCCCTGACTTAAATTGATCGTGATATACGCGGTGACGTAGTTCAGTTTTAGCTTGCTCAAAGCTCGTGGGAGCGGCAAAAGAAGATAAGGGAGTAATTAAGCTGAAACACCCGATATAAATTACCCCAAAATTAACTTTCTGTTTCAATGGTACACCTTATTTATTCAAAATATCATTTTGATCTTTCCCTTTTATGTTGCCTTATAATCGACCTATAAGACAAACATTGTTTCTCTGCATTTCTTCTTAACCCCTCTTTTAAAGCGAACGGCTATTTAACAAACTAATTGAAATATCATGAAAATCTAGTCTGACAACGCATAATTGATGCTAAAGCGCACAGAAAATAGCGGTTATTACATCATTAAAGCATGACTAATTGGGTATTATTGAATCAACACCTAGATTATGTTTTAGAGAAAGGACAAGAAATAATTATGAATAATCAAATCGAACAGCTGGTAAGAGAGCTATTACAAGTGGCAAAAAAATATGCAAAAAATGAAGATGTAACTATCATTACAAACAACCATTCAGACAATAATCTACAAATTCAGGTCATTATCTCTGATAGAAATGAGTTGGATATTACCCTGAATTCCCTGCCTGAATAAATATTCTGATTAACGGGCCCCCCTTATAATAAAAACTCAGTAACCAAATTCACTATACCCTTCATCCTTCAAGTTGCTGCTTTGTTGGCTGCGTTCATTCACCCCAGTCACATAATTATCTATTCTCCTGGGGATTCATTCACTTGCCGCCGCGCTGCAACTCGAAATCTATTGGGTATATACTATTTCATTTGAAAACGGTTAGAAAAATGCCAATCACGACTATCAAAGTACAAACTAGTCTTACTGGACCTATTTTCTCTTTAAGAATCCCCGCACTGAAAATAACGCCAAAAATCACACTAGTTTCTCTCAGGGCCGAAACCAACGCAGCAGGACTTCTTGAAAGGGCTAGGATAATCAAGCCGTGTGCAACCGACATGACTAGGCCATTGACCATACAAGTGCGTCCATTACGGCTGACATAATCTAACAATCGACGTCTGTTGACAGACGCAGCAAGCACAAACATCAAAATTCCTTCCAGTACAAACAGCCAAAGCACATATGAAAACGGATTACCGCTGAGACGTGCTCCCCGACTATCGAGCAATGTAAACACAGCGATAAAGGTGGCGGTACCGAGCGCAAAGCTAATTGCTCGTCCCTCATGATTATTCGGGAAACCACCGTGGAAAGTCAGCCACATGATCCCTAAAGCAATCGCAACAATTCCCGCAATCTGAGTGAATTCCAGATGAACACCGAGCAAAACAACGGAGATTAACGCCACAAGTAAAGGCGTTGCCCCACGTGCGATGGGGTAAACTTGACTCATGTCTCCATATTTGTAGCCAAGGCTCAAACAAACTCGATATCCAGCATGAAGAGGGGCAGAAATAATAAGGATCTTCCAAGCACTCACATCTATACCAGGCATGAACAAAAGTAATAACGCACAAAGCACACCTGAAGTAGCGGCCATAACGGTAAGAGACAAGAATTTATCTTCATCTTTCTTGACAAAAAGATTCCAACCAGCATGCATGATCGCAGAGACCATGACTAGGCCAAGTGAGATAGGGTCCATATCTTTTATTCCTTGCTAAAAGGCACTTAATTAACTATATCGCTATATTGGATGATCTTGCGGCAATACCACTATCTGGGGAATATTGATATGTTCTGGTTGTGTCATGACCCAGATAATTGTCTGAGCCACATCATTAGCACTTAATGGTCGAGCGATATCTCTTGATACTGAGGGATGTACTATAAGATCACGATGCAATTCAATCTGGACCAGACCTGGAGCAATACATGAAACCTTAACTGCACTTCTTGCAAGTTCAAGACGTAATGCTTCGCATAAAGCTTCGACAGCATGCTTAGTACCCGCATATCCACCAGCACTCTCACGTACTTTATAACCCATAACACTCGTCGTATGGATGAGATGCCCTTTCCCTTCGCGTAAAAAATGCTTCAGGACCGTATAAGTAAACCGAAATGCTGCTTCCACATTGACTCTTACCATAGAACACATTTTGTCAATATCGATCTCATTAATGGTTCCAGTGTGATTAATTCCTGCGTTATTGATCGCAAAGTCGAATCTACCAAATTTCTCCATGGCAGCATCGATTAAAGTGCCTGGAGTCTGCGCATCAGTTAAATCACCCGCAAACCAGCATAAGCTCCCTAACTCCCGCTCTAAAGCACGCAGTCGCGCTTCTCGCCGACCATGTAATACCAAGTTCATTCCATCAGCTGCCAGCCTGCGTGCTAAAGCCATCCCAATACCGCTGGATGCTCCCGTCACAATAGCCACCTTTCCACTGAGTTTAGGTTCCGTAATCATAGCTGCCTTCACTTTTTCCCGTCGTTTGTATGAAGTCTTTCTTCGCATGCCGTTCTAAATGCATTACTGATACAAAGATCTAAGGGTTGATCGTTATCCGCCCATTCAATATGCCACTGAACCCCCATGGTGAAAGCACTTGCTGAACTGAGTGAGATCGCCTCAATCACCTCATCTTCTGCGACAGCTTCTATTGCTATATTCTGCCCAGCCAGTGCAATGCCTTGGCTATGCAGGGAATTAACATCAAAAACACGATTATCGACGCCCTGATCACATAAAAGATATTCCAATAATGTTCCTTCCAAGATTTCTACTGCGTGCCGGGACTCGTATCTCTTCTCGTAAGGCAATGACTTGTCAGAACGATGATCAAGGAACCCTTCCAACGAATAAATCTTATTATGAAGCTCTCCTCCAAATGCAACATTAATCTCTTTCATGGTCTGCAAGCCCTACGGGTAAAATACGTGTAAATTTTCCCTTCTGCCATCGCACACCAACATTACTGGGTGAGCCAGTCAGCAAAACTCCATCTAATCGCGAAATAAGCGAGTTATATCCATCAGGACTATTGGCAATTTCTGGTGTAGCTGGAAGTAATATGGGAACGGCTTTTAGCTGCCTTACAACAAAATCCACATACTTGTGAAACACGGTATGGTGTGGCGTAGGGGGATAATCGCCAAAAGCAATGGACCTTAAACAGCAAGACACTCCAACTATAGGCCGTTTAATCATTAAACCAGGCCCTCGTAGGTTTACCAATAATGCCATAGGCTTTCTTCCTATATTCGATCTCCATTTCTGAATATGCATCAGCCTCTGATCGGAAATACTCATCGATTGAAGCACACGCTGCATTCCCAGAGGGGAAAGAAAGCTCCATTCGAAGAATTTCATGGCTGGCTTCAAATATGCTATCAACAAAATCAATGGTCGCTAATATATATGCCTTTTGGGATTCAGGCGTCGTGCCACAACTAGCCATGATTAACGTGAGAAATCGTTGAAACAACGGCGAATATTCAATATATCGCTTAGCATAAGTAATAATCCATTTTCAGCTGTAGTGGGTGTTACCACACAGATGCGTATATGCTTGAAATTGAGTCACCATATTCTCTCTCGCCATATCTGCGCAGCGAATCCAATCCTTGCTCTCCCAAGCGCCCAATAAATCAAGAAGTACGGAAAAATCAGAAGCCTTCCATCTATACATCAGATATTCAAAACGATGTTTGCCAATTTGCTGACGCAATCCATCAAGTCTATCGACACCACATAGCTCAATGGAATTAAATAATCTATGAATAAAAGCCATGTTACGATTATCCATGTACTTAGTCAGAAGCACGAGTGACCGTACCGCGTAGTCAAAAGTCTCCTGCACCACAGATGCCAATCGTTCAATCTCTTGTATGGTTCTATATCCAATATCCACTTTCACATGACTTCCAGGTATAACCGTGTGAATTAGGAACACCTCATCTTCAGGATTTTTTCCTGTAAGGATAGAGCGGTTCGAACTTAATACTCGGTAGTGTCTTTTTGGCTCAATGTCCTTCTCAAGCAAAAGTTTCTCTGTCACCACATGAACATCTATATCAGAGTAACGGTTACCAATACCTTCAATTAATGATCCCCCTAAAAAAGCCGCATCAGAATCTTTTAGATAGGCATTATCAAAAATAAATTTGAGGGTGAGAACCAACCCACCATTCAACATTTCTACATACTCGTTTTCCACCACACAATTTTTCATTTATAAATCCTTACCAAATTTATAGTCTTGAGAGTTTTGTGCAGCCCACTGAGCGAATACTTCATCGATGGCCTGAGCATCAAGCAGAGCGTGCACACCTTTTATGTCATGTTCAATTAATTCTGCTGCAATAGTCAGCACATCCCATGAATCTCTCTCAAGCCCGTACTCTCGAAAATGCGCTAAAATCTTTGCCAGAGTCATCGGTTGTCCTCGTGAGTAATCTCGCCAGACAGGAGACTGCGCACAACTGGCCGCTGAAAAACGGAGTCGTTGAATCACTTCATTAGGATTAACTGTATGAGCAGAATATTGTGACTCCAATTCAGCTACCGCTCGCGAGCACTGGATAACTAGATCATCTATTGATTGCTCTGTTGACCGACAAGTGTGCAGTAACATGCTAAGTTCAGTTGCATCAAAAAAGATGGAGAGCTCTCTCACCAAATCGGCAGGTTCGTCCGGAGTATGAACGAAGCCAAGCATTCGATTATGCATTCCAAGTACACTATGCAGTTGATCTGCTGTTCGCCGTGCTGCATGAGCAGAGCCCTTTAGACGCCAAAGTTTCACCGCCGTCGGCACCGAAGTTGGGGCACAATCACGTAACATGATCAATATTGATGGACTTTGAGAGTTAACCAAGTTTGTCAGCTCGATTCTGTCTGTAGTGGCCGCATTCCACTGAAATCGCCAAATATGGTGAGCCGCATTGCGCGACAGTTCCACACAAGCGATAGCCACTGGTGCAAAGCTCCGTTGGGCTAAATAGGAAATGACCTGACACGACAGTCTTCTGGCAATTGTCTCTGGCTTCAACAATATGAATGAGTGACCAAAAACGAAACTTCCCACATCCTTTCCGTACAGAGAAAGGATCACTCGCCAAGCCTCTTCAGGTACAAAATCGTTTTTATATGCTCTGATTTTCTCTGACTGCATAGTGAGATGTTCAAGCACATCTGCATATGTAATCACGTTCATTCGTCATCTACCATCTTTGCTAAACGCTCATTTAGTGGATCGAGAACATCATTGAGAGCGGCGACACATTTGACAACGCTCTTGCAACCCGATGATACGACTCATTCGACAACGTTCAGATGTATGTATGCATTTGAGAGTTTGAAGTGTTTTTTCGAAGTCATCATTAACAACGTGATAATCGTGCTCATCTGCATAGGCTAGATCTTGTAGGGCCATCCTTTGTTTGATATGAAGCTCTTGCCCCTGTTCTGTCCCCCTCTTCGAAAGACGATTTATCAGTTCTGATAAGGTCGGAGGCACAATAAATATACCAACCACGTGCTGTCGGAATTGTCTTCGCAAATTAAGATAGAGTTGAGGTGTATAGTCGAATACAAGATCACGCCCAGCCGATATGGCTTCTTGCAGTGGAGCAATTGGTGTTCCATGGACCAGGTAAAAGTCATTATCAATTTTAGCGTGTCCTCTCGCACCGAAGTTAACGTCCTTTGTAGAATTCAATCGACATAATAAGACGCCACCAGGCTGTAAAACCGCTCTTATTCGCCGAATAATACCCAAAGTCTCATCCCAGGAAAAATAGTGCAGCGACAAGCTGGAAATCACCACACTGGTCTTATCTATAGGGAAAGGATCTCGTAAATCCTGGACAAAAAATATAGCCGAAGGAGTACGAACACGCGCGCGCTTAACCATTGCAGAAGATATGTCTATCGCCTTCACTTTTAACCCAGCACGATGAATAATGGCAGTATCGCGCCCGTCTCCACAACCAATTTCTAGCACTTCTGAATCCTTAGTTCGGGCTTGGATAAGTGGCAGCCATCGCTCCAGCCAACAATCTTCCCGTTGTCTGCGCAACAAGGCGAGAAAACCACTCCTAATCAAGCCTTTCATCAGAAACGGGAGAGCGCGCCATTCAAATGTACGAAGCGATTTCATAATTTTCATTGATGACAACAATTTTTTATAAAGGGTATAAGTATGCCATGCCAGCCAGTTAGTGGGTGACTACTGATTGGCTCAGTGTCCGGTTCCTGCTTCAACGGGCGGCCTGACTGTACCCTCCCTCCACAGGCAAGCACGGCATGCCCTGCCGCTAAAATGTTACGGGTGCCGCAGACGCTGCGACTGTGCTACTGTGGGTTCGAGTCTGAATTTATAGGCTTTCAGGATGAGCATGGCATTCAATATGTCGTCATTTTGTTCGCTATCCTACGGCATATCTGGTTAATTTCAATGCAAAAATACAAATTTTGCGGGTTCATGCGGTGATGCGCCGTTGGAAGGGGTTAAACAATATATTCAGCATCAGCGTGGCTGATGATTCTTCGGGCTTTCCGAGCCCGTCCACATTCCCCTCCCGCCTTATGTCGGCGGGAGTACCCTTTAGAGGAAAAGATGGACTGAGTGAAAAGACAAAGGTACAGACTGGTAAATTCTTTTATTCTGGAGAGCCCATCAAGAGACAAATTACCGCGTTGAAATTCTCCATCCACTTGTATACCGCCAGTAAGTACCCTCATTTTAAAAGCAGACTGCATGGCTTTAAGCAAGGTAGCCGTCAGTAAAAGTTATTCTTTTTCTGTCAACAAAAGCCTATAAAGTACCCCGCCAATAATCCCGCCAATAATCGGCATCACCCAAAATAGCCATAGCTGCTCTAAAGCCCAAGTACCTTGGAATATAGCGGAAGCAGTACTTCGTGCAGGGTTGATTGAGGTGTTTGTGACAGGAATGCTAATTAAATGAATGACAGTCAACGCCAAACCTATTGCTAATGGCGCAAAACCTACAGGTGCGCGTTTATCTGTTGCACCAATAATGACTATCAGGAAAATTGCCGTCAAAACAACTTCTGCAACAATAGCTGACTGAAGCGAAAAACCACCAGGTGAATGCTCGCCAAAACCATTGGCTGCAAAATCACTAGCTGTCGCATCAAAACCAGCTTGCCCAGAAGCAATAACATATAACACTGCCGCCGCAAGAATACCGCCTATGACTTGAGAAATAATATATGGAATGATTTCTGCTGCTCTGAAACGACCACCAGCCCAAAGACCAATTGTCACTGCGGGATTGAAATGTCCCCCAGAAATATGCCCTACTGCATATATCATAGTCAAAACGGCTAAACCACATGCTAAAGCGACACCAATAAAACCAACACCTAATTCAGGAAATCCGGCAGCCAATACCGCACTACCACATCCGCCAAAAACCAAAACGAACGTTCCAAATAATTCAGCTGCTAATTTTCTTAACATGTTTTGTCCTCATCCAGTCATTAAAAAGCTACCTTGCTAAAATTAACTATAGCCAATAAATTAAAATCATGCTTATTTTTACTATAAACTCATAAATCGCCAATTTATGCAGTACTGCTGCATGAAACTCACTTTAAACATGGCATTCCATGCAACATTAATCCTGTGTAGATCCATTTTTTGGTGAAAACTGGATAACCTAAAATTAATGATCCTTAGAATAATTTCAATATTCCGTTTTAAAATGAAAAAATCCGGTGCATAAAACATAGGCACCAGATTATCACATTGATACAGGTCTTAAACGATGGGTACTATACCCGTTATCTTTCAAGTTGCCTCTTTGTTGGCTGCACTCACTCACCCCGGTCACATAGTTATCTATGCTCCCGAGGATTCGCTCCCTGGCCGTCGCGATGCATCTTGAAATCTATTGGGTATATACAATAAATGATTTTCTCATTACTGAATAAACAACTCATCTGACTACTAAAACTGAAATATTTGCATATCCGACAATCGCTGAAGCATTTGAGCCTAATAAATGGGTAGAAATGTTAGGCCGTCTGGAACCAATGATAATTAAATCTGCATTAATCTCACCAGCTGTCGATAATACTTTATCCCTTGGTGAACCAAAGGCTACAGAGAAAGATACCCGTTCCTTGGGTAAATCTATTTTTTCAGCAACTTTTGCCAACTCCTCTTCGGATCTAGCAATAGATTTCTTGGCAAAAGAGTTGAGCAAATCATAATGATAACTATAACTAATTGAAAATCTTGATATATCAGGGATAGAATGGAAAAGATGTATATTCGCATTAGACAACTTAGCCAAATACTCTGCATGCATAATCGCTTTATCGGTCAATTCATCCTCTGAAATTTCTACCGGTACTAAAATAGTCTTGTACATATGCACTCCTATATTTATATACCAAACCGAACTACTTCATTGAGTATATGAGATATTCCATTATTTGCTGTGAGTTGTTTAACTAAATCAAATAAATTATGCCATAACACCTTCTTTTCAATCATTCAGAGTCAAGATGCCATTTATGTAAAATTCGGTGAATAAAAGGTGTTACGACCAGTCCCAAAGTGATAAAGAACACACTTTCCAGAAATAGCCCGTATATAGCAATAAAATATTTACCGGATAAACTGACAGGAGCAGGATCTAATCCCTGTGAGCCAAGCATAGACAAAGCGTTTAGCAAAGATTCAGAAAATGAGTGCCCTTCTATCAGATAAAACCCCAATACACCCGGAATTATCCCAATAAAGAAAAATGTTGCCGCAATAAGATAAAAACGGGCCACTCGCCATAAAAAATGATCCAAACGAATCAGTTTTTCAGTAAATTTTTCCATAATGAATTCACCCTCAACACTTCTATATCAAATCTCAATGAAAATGAAGTCAATTAAAAACATACCAATACAGCTTTAACCTATTGATATATTATGGTAAGCCATCCGAAGATGGCCTACCAAGTTATCAATTAAATTTTTACTATACCCGTCATCTTTCAAGTTGCCTCTTTGTTGGCTGCACTCACTCATCCCAGTCACATAGTCATCTATGCTCTTGGGGATTCGCTCCCTTGCCGTCGCGATGCATCTTGAAATCCATAGGGTATATACCCGTCATCTTTCAAGTTGCTGCTTTATTGGCTGCTTTCACTCACCCCAGTCACAGAGTTATTTATGCTCCTGGGGACTCGTTCACTTGCCGCCACACTGCGGCTCGAAATCGATCAGGTATATTCTATCTAACTACCAAAACAGAAGTTTTCGAATATTTGACAACACCTGCTGCATTAGATCCCAGTAAATGAGTGGAGATATTGGGCCTCCTTGAGCCAATAACAATAAGGTCAGCACTAATTTCTATAGCAGTTTCTATTATTTCATCTCTCGGAGAACCAAAAGCAATAGAATAAGATAATTTCTCATCAGGAAAATCTATTGTATCAAGCAGCATCTTTAAATCATTCTCTGCTTTAATTGTCGCTTTATCCTTAATTTCTTCATATCCCAGTGAATATGCATTAACAATCGCTGATGAGATTGGTAACACATGAAGAATATGAAGCTTCGCGCCTGTTTTGTTAGCTAAAGACAGAGCATGCTTAACCGCCTTGCTCGTTAGTTCATCTTCTGAAATATCTACCGGTACTAAAATAGTTTTGTACATATGCACTCTCCTATATTTACATACCAAACCCGACGACTACACTTAGTATACTCAATATTTTATTGATTACTATTAGTTATTGAACCAAATGAAAACAATGACAAACAACAAGAAAAAACACTTATATTTCATATTGATGAGATCTATAATCAATGCTTCTCTCATCGCATTTCAGCTTATAAAATAAAAAATTAATCTTCATTATAATAATGAAATTATTACTACTTGTCATCAAAGCATATCAAAAATTTTTCTGTACAAGAAAAAATTAAGTTCCTTTATTCAATATATTATTTATCTCTTACAAAAAATTAATATCCAAAATACTTTTCATACATAATTTTCATTTAACATTCTTAATAAAACAGAAGCCATTTATCGCAGTAAATACCATTGAATATCTATATTGAACAGCAAAATCAATTATGAATTAAAATATCTTTTCACAGGCTGAAAAAGAAAAATATTTTCAACCATAGTACTATTTAATCAACAAGCTCAATAACAAGTTCTCTGACAATAGAACATTAAGTCTAATTTTCCCTGTACCTTCTTACTCATGGCTTTAAAATCGAAAGTTTTAGAGCAGAACTTTTAAACATGCCACTTCTGTTACCAGGACGTCAGTATCAATCAATGGGATGAAATCAATTTTAATCATGTCATTACTAAAGAATTAATTACGTAATGAAAATAATAGACATATCATATGATTTACCCCTTATTCTCCTGTATTTAATAAATAACTCTACAAAAATAAATGTTAATTTTTTGTTAAATATCTTATTGTGTAAATATTTATGTAGTTATTAATTCCATTATAATCAAAATATACAGAATATTTTTGTCACGAATAAATAATACATACAACTATATAAGACAATTCCCTTTTGTCTTTGAAAGATATAAGTATAATGTCCACATTCCGGATGAGTTTTTAGGAAAAATACCCTATTCTATTGTTTTATATAGTCTTTATTAAAAAATCAAAAAATAGATTACTGAGGTTAACTCTTCTGAAGCAGATTTAATACACACACAGTATCAATAAAGCTCATTATATGAGCATAGAGCCAATTGGAGACACTTTTTTGATTAATGTTTTGTTAGTCGATGATCATGAATTGGTCAGGGTTGGTGTAAAACGTATTCTTGATGACGTGAAAGGGATAACAGTTGCCGGAGAAGTCAACTGTGGTGAAGAGGCGATAAAATGGTGCCGAGTGAATAAAGCAGATATCGTATTAATGGACATGAATATGCCCGGTATCGGCGGCCTGGAAGCAACAAAAAGAATCTTGCGTTATTGTCCCGATATCCGCGTCATTATGTTGACTATCTATACCGAAAACCCCTTACCAATCAAGGTAATGCAAGCTGGAGCCAGAGGGTATCTCAGTAAAGCCTCTACCCCTCAAGATATGATTAACGCGATCCGTACTGTTAATGCGGGTCAACGCTATATAGCTCCCGATATTGCACAACAGATGGCACTGAGTCAGATTAACCCACAAAAAGATAATCCATTAAGTTGCCTGTCTGATCGCGAATTACAGATTATGCTGATGATCACAAAGGGACAAAAGGTCAGTGATATCTCCGAGCAACTTAATCTCAGCCCGAAAACCGTCAATAGCTATCGCTACAGAATGTTTAGTAAACTAAATATCGGTGGTGATGTAGAATTAACACATATGGCAATACGCTATGGGCTGTTCGACACAGAGAGTCTATTAAATAGTGACGGAACAATTTGATTCAAAAGCATTTTTAAAAACAGTAACCAGTCAGCCTGGTGTTTATCGAATGTATGACACCTCGGGAACGGTTATTTATGTCGGTAAAGCCAAGGATTTAAAAAAGCGGCTTTCCAGTTATTTTCGGGCGCGAGTCGCCAGCCGCAAAACTGAATCTTTGGTCAAAAATATTACTCAAATAGACGTTACTGTCACTCATACAGAAACAGAAGCGCTGCTATTAGAACATAATTACATCAAGCTTCATCAGCCCCGATATAACGTTTTGCTGCGAGACGACAAATCTTATCCTTATATTTTCCTCAGCACAGATAACCATCCCCGGCTGGCAATACATCGGGGAGCCAAACATTCTAAGGGCGAATACTTTGGCCCATTCCCAAATTCTCATGCCGTGCGTGAATCCTTAATCTTGTTGCAAAAACTTTTTCCGATCCGCCAATGTGAAGATAGTGTCTACCGCAATCGCTCCCGCCCATGTCTTCAATATCAAATTGGTCGCTGTCTTGGGCCTTGCGTTAAAGGATTAGTAAGTGAAGAAGAATATCAGCAACAGGTTGATTACATTCGTCTATTTCTTTCAGGCAAAGATCAACAAGTTTTAACCCAATTAATTAATCGAATGGAAGAAGCAAGTCAGCAACTAAAATTCGAAGATGCTGCAAAATATCGTGATCAGATTCTGGCTGTTCGTCAGGTCACTGAGAGACAATTTGTTTCAGGAACAGACGATGATTTGGATGTCATAAGCATTGCATTTGAAGCAGGAATGGCTTGTTTACATGTGCTATTTATACGCCAAGGTAAAGTGTTGGGTAGCCGCAGCTATTACCCTAAAATACCTACTGGGACAGAGCTTAACGAGATTGTACAAACATTTCTTGGTCAATTTTATTTACAAGGTAGCCAAAACCGAACTTTGCCATCAGAAATTTTGCTAGATTTTGCTCTGCAAGAAAAAGAAATTCTGTCCGATTCTTTATCTGAAATATCCGGTCGAAAAATTCATATTCAAACCCGACCTCGTGGGGACAGAGCCCGTTATCTGAAACTCGCCCGCACAAACGCTGCAACAGCTCTGGTTACTCGCTTATCTCAACAATCAACTATTCACCAAAGATTAGAATCTCTCGCTAAATTAGTTAATTTGGCAAAAATTCAAAGAATGGAATGTTTTGATATCAGTCACACTATGGGGGAACAAACTGTTGCATCTTGTGTTGTTTTTGATAGCAATGGCCCACTACGTTCTGAATATCGGCGCTATAATATAAGTGGTATTACTCCTGGTGATGATTACGCAGCCATGAATCAAGTATTGCGCCGTCGGTACGGTAAAGCATTAGATGAGTCAAAAATTCCCGACATTATTTTTATTGATGGCGGTAAAGGACAATTAACTCAGGCAATCAATGTATTCCAATCTCTTGAAGTTGAATGGGATAAAACACGTCCTCAATTGATCAGTGTTGCGAAAGGAAGCGATCGCAAAGCAGGGCTTGAAACGCTATTTTTTGCTACTGGAAGTGAAAGTATGGCATTGCCACCGGACTCTCCTGCCCTGCATGTTATTCAGCATATCCGTGACGAATCACACCATCATGCGATAACAGGGCACAGACAGCGTAGAACTAAAGTTAAAAATACCAGTATCCTGGAATCTATTGAAGGAGTTGGCCCAAAACGCCGGCAAATGTTACTAAAATATATGGGAGGTTTGCAGCCTTTGCGCAACGCAAATGTTGAAGAGATCGCAAAAATACCGACTATTTCTTATGCATTAGCAGAAAAAATTCATAATGCATTGAAACACTAAGTGCATTGATGCACCATACTTATAAATTCCACTATAGCCAGATAGTTAAGAAGCACTATGCAATTAAATATACCGACATGGCTCACCCTGTTCCGCATTGCCCTAATCCCATTTTTTATACTGGCATTTTATTTGCCATTCAAATGGGCGCCGATGGTTTGTGCCATAATTTTTATTGTCGCTGCGGCGACAGACTGGTTTGACGGTTTTCTTGCCCGCCTTTGGAAACAGACTACCCGCTTTGGCGCATTTCTTGATCCTGTTGCTGACAAAATCATGGTTGCAGCCGCACTAGTATTAGTTTGCGAGCATTATCATACCTGGTGGATAACACTACCTGCCGCAACAATGATAGCACGTGAAATTATCATCTCGTCACTTAGAGAATGGATGGCTGAATTAGGTAAACGCAGTAATGTTGCCGTTTCCTGGATGGGTAAAATAAAAACTACAGCGCAGATGGCAGCGTTGGTTGCTTTATTATGGCGCCCTAATTTTGAATTCGAACTTGGTGGATTCATATTGCTTTACGTTGCCACAGTGATGACGTTTTGGTCAATGTTTCAATATGTAAACGCAGCATGGTCTGATTTGCGTGAAGCTTGATCGAACTGACGTAAAAAACACCGAACGAACGCATCGTAACAATAATTGTGTTGACTCGATACGTTAAGTAAGTAGAATGCAACGCATCGAACGGCACATGAGGTTTACGAAAACAAATAAGTAAATCAGCCAGTTCGGAGTGGTGCGGGAATAGCTCAGTTGGTAGAGCACAACCTTGCCAAGGTTGGGGTCGCGAGTTCGAGTCTCGTTTCCCGCTCCAAAAAGCTAGTCAGGATAAATGATTAGCAGCTGATATTAAGGCGCGTTGGCAGAGTGGCCATGCAGCGGATTGCAAATCCGTCAACCTCGGTTCGACTCCGGGACGCGCCTCCAGATTCAGCCCAGGTGGTGAAATCGGTAGACACAAGGGATTTAAAATCCCTCGGCTGTAAGGCTGTGCGGGTTCAAGTCCCGCCCTGGGCACCATAATTAAAGCTTACTGAAGAACGGTAAGTTGCAGTAAAAAAGAGAACCGCCGCAAGGCGGTTTTTTTTATGTCTGAAATCACATGTTCAGAATGTATTTCTAACAGCTTAATATCCTGTCATCAAAATAATTATAACTGGGTTTCCTTATCCACTATGAATGATCGTCTATCTAATATATTACTGACTGAGCTAGCAACAAAATTGGGTATGAATGAACTTTCCTTTAATAAAGAAGGAAATTGTTTCTTATTGATCGATAATTCTATGCCAATTATCTTGCGCCGCCAGGAAGAATATTTAATCATTATTGGCCAGATAAATATAACACTTCCAGACTCAGCAAATACTAATACTCTCCAATATTTACTCAATGCAGCACTTAATCCGTTAACTAATCAAATGCCAGGTATTGGTTGGCATCAAGAATTTGGGGTCGTTGCATATAGAATATTAACTATACAACAGCTAACAACCAATCAGTTGGAAAATAAATTATCTGAATTTATTAATTGGGTAAATGAATTTTCAACATCGCTATTACAACAAAATACCTCGCAGTCGTCTTATGACAGGAGAATAATTTATGATCGAATTTAAGAATCTTGCTGCATTACAAAATGTCTCATCACAAATACAAGAACAAGTGCGTAACGAAGGTAAACTACAAATTGCTGGTCGTGAATATCATATTAATGCCGATCTACAACAAGTTTTACGTACACACCCGCAAAGTAGTCACTTTGCCCGTTTCTTTGAAGGGATAAGCAACTTTTTCTTAAATGGTAGTAGTGCCTCAGTCGCTAAAGAAGCGACTAAAACCCTCTTTTCCACGGAGGGGGCGCAACAACAACGTCTACAGAGCGCAGACTCTGTTAGCCATGCTCGCATGTTGTTTAAAGATGGCGGCCTACAAGTACCGGAACAAGTACTAGAAAGATTAAGAACGGCAGATACACATAAAATGACGGAAGCGATATCGGCTGAACATACTCTTTTACTACAGCGCGCTATGTCCGAGTCACTACAAGACACAAAAACGGGTAAAAAATTACAAGACCTGATGGGACACCAGGCAACAACTCAATTAATCAACAAACTGGTTGCTCCCCAGCAATCTTTTGTCAGTCTTGAACAATTACGTAAGCAACCTTCGGCGACTAACGCTATTGCTAATCTTGAGCCAGTTTTGATGATGGAAGAAAAGAATTTACTGGCAGCCCAACATCACCAAGAAGCAATAAGAGGTCAAGATCTTAGTCAGGGTATTTACGCTGAAACGCTTTCTGAAGATTTTTATAACCCAAACAAATTAACTGATAATGTCGACCGAGCGGCAGCCTGGATTCTCAAGGCATCGACTTCAGGTGGTAATGAATGGAGTAACTTCACTGCCCTCTTGAAGGAATATACTCATAATGGCAAGGATCTCACTGATAGCCAAGTTCTTAAGGAGCTTCATCATAGGCTGGTTCCAAATATAGAGCGTGATTATCGTGGCCCAGCCATCAGTGGAGGGAGTCTTCCTTCCAGTATAGGCGGTGCTGCAATGCTAGCACGTCATCTGGAAACATTGGATAAACAAGATCCCCAAATTGGAAAACAGCTGTTTGCAGCTGTTGTCGGCTTTCACGGTTTCACTGATGGCAATGGCAGGATGGGACGTCTTCTCTATGCGCTGACAGAACTTAGGGCTAGTCAATTCTCTCCTCTTTCTGTCAAGACAGAAAATGCTTTGCATGGAATTCACTGAGAAAAACCTGTAATAATCTAAGCCGCCGTGAGGCGGTTTTTTGTATCTGAAATTACGTTCCACTAGAGTTTTACAACTTTTACAACAAGTGCAGCCATGCACTCTGGCTCAGATGATGACGTTTGCGGCTATCTTTACTAGAGAAAGTCACAATAACCACTTTAAAAAACGCACCAACCAAAGTCAGTGCGTTAAATAAATCATTTATTGAATTGAGTTAATCCGGATAAAACTCTTGTGAAAAAATCTGATTTATATTCCAGATACATTCATCTGGAAATACATCCAACCCTGTTTCATCAGCAGCAGAAGAAACTGCATCAGCCCAAACTTTAGCAAACCAATTTTCATCAATAATTGTGCTTTTCAAACTGGGCGTTTCTTTTATATGCAATGCCAGTGCCTTTCTCTGTTCCTTGATAGTTCGTTGCCAACTTGAACCACGACGCCCAGGCTGGAATTGCCATTTTAGAAGATGGGCCAACAAAACTGCCATACGACTTGCCAGTTCACGTTTTTCACTCTTACCCACGTCCTCAATCTCCTCGGCAATATTGGCTATATCTATCTCAGAGAATTTACCTGCACGCAATAATGCTGCTTGCTCATTCGCCCAAGCGACTACATCAGTTTCGTAACGGGTATGACTCATGGTTGCCTCCGTTGATAAGTCTGCCATACAGATAATTCCTATGTGTTTTCTAAGCTGCCTGTGCGGCAGTGCACTGGGTTCAAACCTACAGGGGACAGTTTTCTAAACTGCCTGTACGGCAGTGCACATAATATTAGTCATTTTTCGACTAAACGACAATTTCTAAACTGCCTGAACGGCAGTACACATGAAGCAAGAAAACAGCAACATACAAATACATTCCTTTGGCATCATAACGCTATTACTGGAAATAAATGGCAGAACACGAAAAAATATTAAATCATCGGGATAATGATTAATTCAGGCTAAAGTTTCTATCAATTAACGATTACAATTTAAGAAATCTTCTATCCCCTTCATCTTTCAAGCTGCTGTTCGGTTGGCTGCGTTCACTTGCCACCTCGCTGCAAATTGAAATCTATTGGGTATATATTTACCCATTCAACACTCAATAAAATTAAATAATTCCCATATATGAATAGTACCTCATAGTTACATTCACTTATATTTAAAATTAATTTATCAAACAGTAATAAAACTTTATTTTTACAACAAATTAATTGTAATCATTAAACAAATCAGTTAAATAATTAAGAGCTGTCATATCAAATAGACTCATCTTATTTTCCACAACCATTCAATCTATCTTAACAGCACAATAGTACAAAATTTTTCAATTGATAAGTCACTATTTCCTTTTGCAGAATAAGATACCGTTAATTATATTGACCCTGTTTACCCTAAATGTAATCTACAATGGAATATACAATTAAACGATTCTCGTAATAAAAATATCGATAATAATTATGTTTCCGAAAAACTTGTCATTTATGGTAGTAAAGTATTAGACTGATTGCGTAATTCAAACATATCAAGCTTAGCACCTAAAAATGGACAAAAGGAATTATAATATGAGAAATAACGTAACCATATCACCTCAGATTATTAACACATTAACAGTAAGCAATGAACCTTGGGGAATCAAAGATAAAAATTCATGCTTCATTTACGGTAATCCAGCATTAAAATCTCTTCAGAATTTTTCAAATTCATTTGATTATGAAGGGCATTATGAAAATGAACTGCCTTGGGATAGTGCTCAATTTGCAGAAGAATTTATTAATCATGATAAAAAAGTGATGGAAAAAGGACACAGGATATGCTCACTAGAAACACATATATTTGGTAAAACGCAAACTCTATCATCTTATTTTTTTGAGAAATCACCTTTTTATCATGAAGATGGACGTTGCATGGGAGTTATATATCATGGATGGAAGGCAAAAGACTACTCATTAGCCTGTCTACATCAATATCACAACAAATTACCCACATCGATTATGTTCCAACCACCAACTGATCTTTTTACTCAACGTGAATGGGATGTCATTTTTCTTTTTTTACAGAAAAAAACTAAAAAACAGACTGGGCAGATATTGAATATGACCTATCGTACTGTTGAGTCTCATATGGTTCAGATATATCAAAAAATAGGCATTAACTCCAGCAAACAACTAGCAGAATATTGTCAAGCCAATAATTTTAATCACTATATACCAGAAAGATTTTTACTGTATTAAATTACGTATTAATTTCTAGTTTCTATATACCACCTTTGTCCATTATTAATGGAAGTAATAGCCAGTTCCATTGGAATATATTTTATTTATAAATATCACAGTCATATTCAATAATTTTTCAAAGGTTATTTATGCGTCAACCAGGATGTAAATGTAAAAAATCGCCTATTATTACCTCTCAGTTAACCAATACATGGGACAGAAGTTCAGATCCATGGTTTGTAAAAGATAAAGAATTACGTTTCATTTATGCAAATACCATATTTATTAAAGCTAATAAATTACCTGAAAACTTTAATGTTATCGGATATTCTGATAAAGAATTACCTACACCATTTAATTGTTTTGCTCATCTTTTCGAACAGCATGATCGTAAAGTCTTAGAATGTATGCAGCGGGTATCATCTATTGGGATTTATCCTCAAGGCTGCGGTCAACAACCTAAATCCTATTTTTGTAATAAATACCCACTAATGGATGAAAATAATCAATGTATTGGAATAATATCTCATGCCAAAGAAATAGACTATTTTGCAGTATCTCATTACATCAAGAATAATACCTCTATATCTATTCGGCTTAGGCCACCTAACAATATATTAACAAAGAAAGAATGGATTATCATTTTTCTATTCTGTTGTGGTATTAGCAATAAATGCATCGCCGATGAAATGAAAATTTCAGGCCATACTGTCGAAAAATATTTTGAATGTATCTATAAGAAACTATCAGTCAGTTCATCTATTGAATTAAGACTATTTTGCAAAGAAAATGGTTATGATACATTTATTCCATCAAAATATTTTAAACTTATCGGCCATTTTTTATTATAAATGTTCAATTTTATTCTACATATTTTTACATTGGTTATTTAATTAACATGAACGACTAATGAGATGAATATAGATTTGACAGAATAATTTTATATCAATAAATATAATTTATGATTTACATATTATATCGTTTACTTTTTGTCAACGATTTTCAACATCAGGGTAATAATTGATAATTATAGATGCGATAAGGTTCCGATTGTTACAGATATTTAAATGGAGTTTGAAATACAACTTTATCTTTCGCAACTATACTGTTTTAAGTAAGTTTTCTATTTAATTATGCTTTAAAAATTAAATTCAGAAGAATGTCGATAACCTTAATTTTATTTAAGTATAACTATTTAAAAAGCGCCTTAATCTTCCAGACTGGAAAGCTCCGATAGTCAACTCTACTGCCATATTCAACAAAAATCCTATCGAATTACGATACTTAGCATGTTACATTTAAGAAGAAATATTTAATGAATTGAACACCATTTGAATGAGATCTGCTTCCTCGGCACTGTTCTGTTTCAAAGGAATAATTCCTTTTATTTCATCATGTTATAAGTACCAGTTATCAGAATAATTCCTATTTCTGCAATTCATGACGGAACATTTATGATGCAGATCACTTATTGATCAATAGATTAAAAATCTAACTCATTAACCTGACTACTTAGTCAGCAGAACAAATAATTATTATATAAAATAATATTTATGGTGATATTTATTATTATTGAACATTTCTTTGTAAAACAATAAAGAATTTAATTAATAAATATATGTATTTTGACGAATAAATTATTATATTCTATTATATACCTAAGCTATTTTAAGTATAATCAGTGAACAAACCTCTCAGATAAAGACTTATTAACAGTGCAGGAATGACCATGAAAAATATAAGAAACAAACCCAATAATATCACCCCACAATTAATTTATACGTGGGAAAGAAGTGATGAACCCTGGGGAGCCAAAGATCTCCAGTCAAGATTTATTTATGCCAATTCCGCTTTTTATCGACTACTCAATCTGCCTGAAGATTTCGATATTACAGGGCTTTCCGTCAGTGAATTACCCTCACCTATTGCGGAATATGAAAAAGAATTTAGCCGTCAGGATCAAAAAGTTATTCAAACCATGCAACGAGTCACTTCACTAGAAACGCATCCAGTTGGCGAAAATCAGGTTAAGCAAACTTACCTCTGTAATAAATATCCGCTTTGTGATGAAAAGGGTGACTGTATTGGCATTACCTTTCATATATACAAAACACAGGATTTTTCTGTTTCTTATTATTATGAAAAAACATTGCCAGCAACACTAAAGTTTATACCACCTAACGATATACTGACTCAAACTGAATGGGAAGTTCTCTTTTTAACTCTGCGCTCAGTGGATGAAGAGCATATCAGTGAAGAATTAACGATGAGTACAGAAGATGTTGTTAATCATATTCAGTCTATTTACCAGAAATTCAATTTACCACACCATAAAGAACTAACAGACTTCTGTAAGGAAAATAAATTTGATCTTTATGTTCCAGAACGATTTATCACTATTGGTAGTATAGAACTAAGTTGACCACTAACTCAGATATTAAGCGTTAAACTCGAAAACTGTAAAAATGGAATGATAATATGAAGAATAAATTAACCATCTCACCGCAAGTAATTAACACATTGCAGCAAAGTAATGACCCCTGGGGAATAAAAGACAAAAATTCATGCTTTATTTATGGTAACCTAGCATTAAAATCTCTTAAAAACTTTTCAGATTCATTTGAATTTGAAGGACTTTACGAACATGAACTTCCCTGGGATGGCGCTGAGTTTGCACAAAATTTTATTGCTCACGATAAAAAAGTGATGGAAAAAGGGGAAAGAGTATGTTCACTTGAAACACATGTATTTGGCAAAGAGCAAATTCTATCATCTTATTTTTTTGAAAAATCTCCTATTTATCATGATGATGGCAGTTGTATAGGTGTTATATATCATGGTTGGCAAGCTCAGGACTTTTCATTAACCCGTCTATATCACGGAAAACTGCCAGCATCGATTATGTTCCAACCACCAACCGAAATTTTCACCCAACGGGAATGGGATGTTATTTTCCTCTCCTTACAAAAGTACACCAGTAAACAAATGGGCCGCATATTAAATATTTCCTATCGGACGGTCGAAGTCCATATGTCGCGGATATATAAAAAGATTGGTGTTAATTCCAGTTATCAATTGGAAGAATATTGTCGCTCGAATGATTACGATCTCTATGTACCAGAAAGATTTGTAAAGCCAGAAAGCAGAATGTTTCTTTAACCCATAAATTTATAGAGGACTTTTCCGACATGAAGAAGAACTATGCAATATCACCTCAAATTATTAACACAATGGAGATGAGCAATGAACCATGGGGAATAAAAGATAGTTCTTCAAACTTTATCTACGGCAATTCAGCAACAAAAAAATACATTCATAATTTCAAAGAATCATTTGATTACGCAGGACGCTACGATCATGAACTGCCCTGGGATGGTGCTGAATTTGCAAAAGAATTTATTACTCATGATAAAAGTGTCATGATCAAAGGAGAGAGAGTATGTTCTCTTGAAACACATGTATTTGGCAAAGAGCAAACTCTGTCTTCTTATTTTTGTGAAAAACAACCTTTTTATCATGAAGATGGGAGTTGCATAGGGATTATGTATCATCTGTGGAAAGTTAAAGAGTACTCATTGACTCACTTATATCAATATTATGACAAACTCCCATCATCCATTATACTCCAGCCACCGACAGATCTCTTTACTCAACGTGAATGGGATATTATCTTTCTCTTTCTACAGAAACACTCCAGAAAACAGATTGGACAGATACTGAATATTACCTATCATACTGTTGAGACTCATATGACCAAGATATATCGCAAAATTAACGTTAACTCCAATCAACAACTGGAAGAATATTGTCTGGCTAATAACTTTAATCACTTTATCCCAGAGAAATTTTTATTAGCTTAGATTACGTATTAATTCCCAGTTTCTCGATGCTACCTTTGTTCACTATTTATTGATAAAATAGATAGCTCTACGGGAATATGTTTTTCTTTATAAAGAATATATCTATACTCAAATGGGTTAAAAACAATAATTACCTCGAAGGATATGTATGAGTCAATCAGCATTTGGAAAATTTCCTTGTATTACCCGTCAGTTCACAAATATGTGGGATAGAAGCCCTGATCCATGGTTTGTAAAAGACAGAGAATCCCGTTTTATTTATGCCAATACGGTGTTTATAAAAGCCAATAAGTTACCTGAAAACTTTGATGTTATCGGATATACTGATGAACAATTACCAACACCAGTTAATGGTTTCTCTCATCATTTTAAAGAACATGATCGTCAGGTCTTAGAATGTATGCAACGAATATCATCTATTGGGACTTACCCTCAAGGCAATGGTCGACAACCTAAATCCTATTTTTGCGAAAAATATCCTTTGATGGACGAAAATAATCAATGTATGGGAATTATTTCTCATGCTAAAGAAGTAGAATATTTTACTGTCTCTCATTATATGGAGAATAGTACACATATAGCGGTCAGCTCCAAGCCACCTAATGATATTTTAAAAGAAACAGAGTGGATCATGATTTTTCTATTTTGCTGCGGTATCAATAACAAAGATATGGCCAATGAAATGCATATGTCATGCCGTACTGTAGAAAAATATTTCGAAAATATCTACGAAAAATTATCTGTCAGTTCAACTACAGAATTACGATCACTTTGTAAAGAAAATGGCTATGACCTATATGTTCCATCAAGATATTCTCTATCTATCGGCCACTTTTTACTGTAAGTCATCGATTTTACTATATTCTCTGATCTATCGATAATTTGGGTAATAATTAGGAATACAATTAATGATATTGCCAATTTTTCTATTTCATCAAGTTATAAAATCTTGACACTGATGCTTTATATTCCAAATACGTTGAAACGTTCTAACTAACTGATAATATACCGCCCATTGTGGCGGATGTACCGCTTTCAGAATAACCACCTACTTATCTGACTTCTAATCTTATTCTGACTTTTGATCACAGTAAGGCAATGGCCCGCGCACAACTTTCACTCAAAACTCGCATCACCGTTTCTGCACCACTTCGATTAGGATTTATTCGTATCATCCGCTTTTCTAAAGTGGGATCAGATTGACGGAATGTACTAGATAGCCGGTAAAACAATGGTGGAATTTCGAACTTTGATTCAGCACCAACTGGATAAGGCAGCGCACCAAGTTCATGTGCAAAGCAAAGGACTTGTTCTGCAATCTCGTCATAAAATTCCACCAACAACACCTTAGATTGTGCATTTGCAATAACTGCCTGTTTTACCTGCGGTATTATTCCCTGATTAAGCCGGGTAACCAGCGTTTCACTCACTTGAGCCTGCACAGCATGCATTACCGGCGCAAATACCAGCCCACGCAACACTTCTAACGCCTGAAATCCCTGCACCTGGCTTCCTCCGGAGTACATACTACGCCGGATGCTATCGATTGCCGCTTTTTGACCCGCCACGACACCAACACCTTGCGGTCCAAACAATTTAAAACTGGAAAAAGTCGACAACGCAGCGCCACATTCACAACCAATATGCTCTACTTTCATAACGGCGTAATTATCATCAACCAGTACCGGTAACGACGCCGCATTCATCAATGAAATCACTGTAGATAACTCATAAGAATCATCAATTTTCTGGCGCGTATGTTGGACCAACCCAGCTATCGGGCGATGTTGTAAAATCGCCGCACGTATTTGTTCAGATTGATTGAAATCAGCCCGTATAAGATTCAAACCCATCTGTTCAACAATGGTAGCAGTAGTAGGATATAACGGTGCATCATGAACCAACAGAGTATCACCCACGTTGACTAATGCCGCCAGACCACAGCGTATTGCCCCGGTTCCTGCTCCTTGTACCAATACAGCAGACTCAACGGAAAAGAAATCTGCAATGACACTTTCAACTCGTTGCGTCATTTGTGGTTGGTTCAACCCAGGAACTAATCCCAAATCGCCGGTAGTCAGAAAATCTGCACCGGGAAAGTGGCGGCAGATAATATCGACTAAATGAAACTGTTTCCGCTGTGCCTGTTCCATGTTCAAGCTACGTAATGGATAAGTGTTCAACATCTGCCCTCCAGCTCTCTCCCTTTATTATTGCTATCATCAATAAAGGGAGAAAGGATCTATTTATCCCTAATTATTTCGAGTTGTAGCGCAGCGGCAAGTGAACACATCCCCAGGAGCATAGATAACGATGTGATTGGGGTAAGTGAAAACAGCCAACAAAGCAGCAACTTGAAAGATGAAGAGTATATTCAATTAGCGGATACCCATCAGATAAATGACGTTAGCCAGAATACCAACAACAATCGTTGCAATCGGCCCAATAGCCATTTCAACTAAAGGACGTTTAGAAGTACGGTTAAGCAGATAAATGCCTGCCACCACCATAAATCCCATTCCCGGCAGAATAGCGTTGGAAGCAATCATTCCCCCCACTAATAAAGAAACCTCCAACATACGGGTAATGACGGTTCGGATATGATCGCCACAAGCTTTTACGCCGGGATATTTATCCAACCAAACAGCAATTTTTGCCAGTAGTTTGATTTCCATAAACATAATCACACTGCCAGCAATGAAGGCAATCCACAGGTTATTCGTGACTAATCCAGCAACAAACACGAATTTCATCCCCACCGGACTATACACTCCGGTAGCAATAGCCGTCATACCAACTAATGGAACAAAGCTGATTGCCCTAGCCAAAGCCACCAACGTGGCGTTAGCCCCTTCCCCCTGCGCCATCAATTGCAATGATACCGGCCCTTCCGCCAACAGGCTGAGTGACATCGAAGAAGCTACCGCAGTCAAGCCACCACTTAGCACCAATAACCAGATGTTATTTTGAATACGCTGTATCCGCGTGGAAAATAATCCAACTAACATCTCATTCGCACCTTTGGCTGGAACCTGTCCATCTCCTGCCACGGGAGCACGCTCTTTCATTGCAAAGTAGAACATCACAATCATCGAAATCAGTAGCGCTACCCCGTTGGGGTCCAATTGCACGGGTTTGCTGAGTGCTCCGCCAAAACTTAGTGACCCCATGGCTTTCGTCGCAATATACCCTGCCAGAGTCGCAATTAGCACCCATATCCCTTTGCGATATCCATATTGATACGCGACAACAATCGCCGGGAATAACGCAAAGCAGGCAACAATAGGATCGCCAACTTTACTCAGATTGTTCATGAAATTAACCGGCAAATGGGCAAAGATGTCGACAACAGACCGTAAACCCGTCATCAACGCGATGGCATATAACGCCCCCAAAACACCAGAAAGCACGAAACCTTTTTTACTGTTTGCGCACCAAGTGCCAATCACATCGGTGCCTAGCAGCAGGCTATGCACCAGAATAATCGGTGCTGTAAGTGAGAACGGAATACCAAAACCGATGACCAAACCAAAACTTAAGGCAAAACTGGTCGCCGCTAAGGTTTTACGATTCATACGCCCTTCAAGGTGTTCCGGCATGAGAGGACGCAGCCCATCATGGAATACCGCAATACCACGGTTAGCCATCATGGTAGAGATTCCACCAATGACAGCCAATAAACCGGCTTTCAACGGATCAATTTCCATTAAACGGGTGAAAAATTCATATTCCATCTTCTTGTCCTTATGAAGAAAAAATAGCCCTGGTAATCACCGGGATGACAGCCTCTATATCCTGACCAATAAAACCAAACGCGGTTTTCCCGGCGTTGACATACGCAATAATTTCTTCATCAGACAGGATTTTCCCCGGCATACTGAGCGTGACACATTTATCGCTCCCCACAATGGCAATTGCCATTGCCAAGGCTCCCCCACCGGTATTACAAGCCCCCAAATAATAATCTGCACTACCGTTCTTGAGTGCCATGGCAGCTTCAATGTCACTCATTAAGGTAATCGATGAAACTTTATCTCCAGACAAACGGCGTAAGGTGTCCGCAATTTTTTCTTTCTCAATTTGTCCTCCAATAACAAATCTCATATGTTTTCCTTTAGTTGAAAAATACCGTTGGGTTATCACGTAACATTAGATCAATTTCTATTTGCATTAATCCAGCATTCCTCAGCATAGGAACAAAGGTGCGGATTAAATATTCAAAACCATGACCACCATTGGCCTTCAAATGGGAACGACGGGTTATATCCATCGATAACATGACACGGTTAAGTAAACCGCGCTGGGACAATATCTGTAGCATGGCAACACGTTTTTCATCCGGGTAGTAATCGTTCTTGCCAATAGTGTCAAACTGTACATAAGCTCCCTGTTCAATCATACGCAGGATATTGTCCAAGTTGTCCCGTAAGTCACAATGCCCAATAACCACCCGCTCAATATCTACACCATGCTTTTTTAATAACGCCAGTTGCTCCAACCCCATGGTGCTTAATGAAGTATGTGTAGAGATAGGACGTCCTGTTGCTAAATGCGCTATCGCCGCAGCATGAAATACTTTCTTTTCATCAGGTGTGATAACTCCTTTACTGGAACCAATTTCCGCAATCACCCCAGCTCTCAGCGTTGTCCCATCAATACCCTGCTCAATCTCAGCAATCATTTCATCCGCCAGTTGCTGGGCGGTAGTATGCGCAACATGTCCAGGAAAAAAAGCAGACTGGTAATAACCCGTTGAGGCAATCACGTTAATGCCAGAATCCCGCATCAAATTCAGCATAAACTGTGGATTACGCCCCATGTAACGATTGGTCATTTCCACAATATTACTTACACCAAGGTTGACCAGTGTTTTCATCTCATCACAAATCAGGTCATATTGATCCAGCCGACAATCAATGTTGTTTTTAAATGACGATAAATCAATATGCAAATGCTCATGGGCATAGGTATAGCCGGACGCATCAATCCTATTTTGCTTAGTCATCGGAAAAGCTGTCCGAATAAAATAATGCAAATCAATTTACTCACCGGTCATTTCCCCATCAACAGGAATACAGTTCCCCTGGCTGTCATAAAGCCCTTCCAGCACCGGATGCCCTGACTGGATACCACTGACCAATGCCACATCACTGCGAGTCACAAATATCTGAGTGCGGAAGCACAGCACCACAGCACAGCCAACTGGATATTCACCGCTGAGGGAAAAATGGTAATCAATACTGGCACCATCCATCGGCAGCAAATGGGTAGATATAACCTGTCCGTTTGGCATAAAGACCAATGCGTTATGAGCCTGCCCACGGCGATAATGACCACCTCCATAGCAATAACTGTTGCCATTAAACCGGTGAGATATTTCTGTCAGATACAACATAGCAACACGTTCAGGCTGCTCTCCCTGAAAATTCGCAAGGATTGTACCTGTCAGTGCATGTCCCGGTTCTGCATGGGTAACGCCATACTTTGCCAATAACGGCAGTGTGCTACAGCTTGATGCCGATGGCGCATTTATCTGCGTCACCTCAACCCCTGCCTGCCGTAAAATGTCTCTTGCTTTCAGCAAAGTAAACAGGTTCGGTGCAGGCAGTGTTTGCTGCTGTTCCTCCTGCCACAATAAACAAGGAAAATGCGTTAATCCCACCAGTTTTACACCGGGCATCGCTATGATACGACGAGTAACAGCGTTCAATTCCGATAAATGAAAACCCGCTTCTTGACCGGGATAGAGATGATCATGATCATCATAAATTTTCAGCATAATGCATTGCACATGTCCCTGATGTTGCGCAATACCAGAAATTTCCTCCGCTTTTTCTAAAGAGAACACCGTGATCACTTCCGGGTGTTGCTGTATCACAGGGGAAACCATATTCCGCGGGATCTGTACCAGATGGCCTGCATGAATAACCGGAACCTTCCGTCTTATTAACGTTCTTGCTTCCTTGAAATCCACCGCTGTAACACCCTGATAGCCCAGTTCTATAAGCTTGTGTGCCAGCCAAGGATTACGTCCGATCTGTTTGGTCATCAGATACAGAGCAATATCATAGCGCTTCGCTACAGCAAGCAAGCGTCTGGCATTTGCCAACACCTGATCAACATCAATGACATAAGTATCAGGTAACAAACCTCCTTGCGCCCATAACATACGGGCAGTCTCAATCAATGCCGGATTTTGTTTGGTCAATGCATTAATAAATATGCTGTACCTCCTGTACTACTTACAGCAGTCAATGCCATTGCATACCCGTCATCTTTCAAGTTGCCTCTTTGTTGGCTGCACTCGCTCACCCCGGTCACATAGTTACCTATGCTCCCGGGGATTCGCTCCCTTGCCGTCGCGATGCATCTTGAAATCTGTAAGGTATATGATGTTTAAATCATCATTTTTTTGAATATTTGATGGAAAAAAATTTCCTTTTTCTCTGTTATCGCGCTATTACTGATCCTTTGCCTGCCAAAGGCTAAACAGGTTTGCCAGCAAATAACCCTCTTCACAGGGATGTAATTGCACGTCAAAATGTGCCAACAGCGAAGCGTTAATCACTCGCAAATGCGAAAAGGCATCAGACTGACGTACTTCCATCAACAGTTCATCATCCAGTGAACCAATTTGTTTTCCCCGGCGTGAGCGCATCAACGCATTCGCCATATGTGTTATCGCCATTTCCCCCAACGCATTCCTGACGGGGATTTGCCAATCCTGCTCAAGCTGAATCACGACCTGCAACATGCCATCACAGATATCCTGATCGATGACATTTCCTTGACAGAGCAGATTCAGTCGATTTTCCATTCCATTTTACTCCGTCCATTTTAAATCAATAACTTGGGTCCTGTTGACCAGACAGTACTCGTTGTTGATGAACCAACAATGCTGTTTTATCCACTGTGGTACGCAAAAGCTGCTGAATCGGAATATCATTAACTCTGGTTAAAATAACCGCTTCAGAAGCTTGCATAAAACAAACATTTCCACGCAACGGTACGGCAATAAGCTCCCGGAAACTTAATTCCATCTCCTTGCTAACGTTCCAAATCACTGCATCAATGTCACCCTTGGCCACCTTGTACAAACATTCGTGGTAAGAGATATCCACCAGCGTGATATCCTGTCCGGCAAAGTACACTTCAGTCATAATCTTCTGGTCAGCGGAACGATTGTCTAACCCAACTCGACGGATGTTATGCTCTTCACCCTTGCGGTAAACCAGTTGGTGTCCACCAACATAAGTGCATGGCCCCAATTCAAGTACAGCGAGAACATCACGCTGTTCCAGATAAGTTTGTGCTGCCAGACTTGACACTACAGCCATGTCATAAATGCCGTTACGCAGACATTCTACCCGGGCATCCGAACCTCTCATGTGAGCAAAGTAAAACGGAATACCCTCAAACTGCGCTTTTAAGCCACTCGCCAGCCCCTCGTACAATCGGGTATAAGGTAATGGCATCGCACAAACTACGTTACCGATATCAGCATGTACCAACAGCGCCTTGTGATTCATACTGACCAGATAACTGCCATTGCGACCCCTCCGATCCAGGCAAACCGCACCAGAACTCTCCAGTTTTTTTAATGCAAATTGTACCAATCCAACAGACAGCGCATAGTCAGATGCCAACTCATCAATCGTCTTCAAACGATTACCACAGCACTCACCTAGCAGATAACGTGCCAAGCATGCCCGAGCAACCCCCTCTTTTTTAAGCAACTCACGACTCATAGTTATTCTTCATTTTTTTGAATGTATTTATATCCAACTTAAAGAGATAAATAACAATCGGAAAATAACAAAAATGCGAATTCAGTCACGAATGAGGGCGTGATTTTTGCAATTGAGACGAAGAATCGGCCTTACCTTTGTACTGACGCAACTCAGAAAGGAGATTCTCGTTAGTGAATGAAAACTGGTTTCTGCTTCGGTAGCCAGGCCAGCCCGAAGAATGATATGAATCGGGTGAAATTACGGTATATCAGGACAGGCAACATCGATTTAAGGAAAAGATGAACACCTATAAGGCGTTCATTCCAGATAGATAATGGTTATACACTTCATCTTTCAAGTTGCTGCTTTGTTGGCTGCGGCTAGAAATCTATTGGATATATTACCTGTAACCTCTATTTCCTGGATTATGGATAAACCGTTAATCAAATCATTAGCAATCAACCAACAAAATGATAATCAACAGAAAAAAGTAGGCAAAATCCCATACGTAATCCCGGATAAGATGACCTTTATGTATGCGCCCTTAACAGGCGCATACATCAGAATCCCTTATTCAACTGAACAGGCATCAGCCCTTGGGATATAATCAAAATGTAATTCTCGATACCGGTTTCTTTTCATGCTCCAAACACCGTGAAAGCGTTCTACATTACTGGCGGTATACCTCACCGTGTGGCGAATATTGCTGTGTCCAAGATAATCTTGTATCAGTCGGGTATCCACTCCCCGGTCTGCAAGAGCAAAGCCACAGGCATGGCGCAACATATGCGGATGGGAATCTACTGAAATCTTAGCCTGTCGTCCCAATTGGTTAATCAGTTGATAAATACGCTGACGTGTAAGCGGTTTTCCGTAGCGTGACAGAAATAACCAATCGCTTTCCGCCCCTCGAAAAGTTTTACGTACTTCAAGCCACGCCTTAATCGCCTTGATTTCATAACCCAAGAGGGGATGGTTTGTACAAAACCCACCTTTCAAGCGCCGAATATACAAACTTTCATCATCCAAATCTATGTCAGATAACCGTAAATGCCTGGCTTCACTAACTCGTAAGCCATGCACAAAACTCATATATACCAGACAATAGTCGCGCTCCGGATTAGCGCTCATTTTCGCCATTGCCAGCATGCTTTCCACTTCGTATTGCGTTAGATGTCTTCGTTGACGCATTATGGTCTATCCCAAATATTTTTTATATCAACGCATGTAATATTCTGCGTTCTCTGTAACTGATTCAGACCCGGAACCAACCTTAAATCCCCCATGGTAAAAATGCCTGCACCGAAATGGCAGCAGATGACTAAATGAAATTGCTTTTGCTGTGCCTGAGCTTCACTCAAGCTGTGTAATCGATAGGTATTCAATGTCTGTTCTCCGGTCGCCCCCTATATTCTTACCATTACAAGATAAAAAGAAAAATACTGATTCGATTAACCATCACTCGCTAAATAAGTTGCCATGTCTAGAAAAACAACAGCAATTATCACAATAAACCCAACAATCATTTTAACAAAGGATATGCCAATCAGATCGATTTTTGCTGCAAATCACAAGGAAAGGTATTGATGCGGTAACGTTTGTCGACTCTTAATAGTGTTCAGTTTTTTTCTCAATTTTTTCGCCAGAAAGCTCCAGCAAAGTGATAAAACAGTAGTCTGGTAGCAATAACGTTAAGTGAAAAATATTTCGTTCCATTGCCTATTCCTGATGGCAACTTAATACGCTCTACTTACCTTTTCTCAACAGCGCTGATGGCTCAATCAGATGCGAAATTCTGTTTCTCAAAGCATCGCCAGGTCTTACCAATATTGCCACAGCAATACCCTTTATGACCAAGTCGTTTCTTTTCACATGATAAACTCAGGTATTATGACTCATCATTCCCCCTTTCTGCTAATTATTTATGCCAAAAATATGTTTTGCGAGTGTATTCACACGCTTAAAAGGCACATGTTACCTTTCGGTTATTTGTTATTTAAAACAATAAAATAGATATCATTCCGTCTTTTCCTCCAAGGGGTATTCCCGCCGACATAAGGCGGGGGGGGAATTGGGACGGGCTCGAAAAGCCCGAAGAATCATCAGCCACGCTGATGCTGAATATATTGTTTAACCCCCTCCAACGGGATAGGCAGTAGGATAATGAAAAGCATCATTAATATGTTGCAGGGTCTCGGCAAAGCTTTATATGGATAATCGGTTAGCGCCATTGCTACAGCGCAGTGAAAAAATCACCCGTGCGGAATACCGCGTGCTGTCTCTGTTGGTATGGCGGTAATTGCATTTACACGTGCATCAGCCAATCCATTGTCTTAAACTATAACGCCCGCAAATTCAAATTGGCAAAAACCACACAAGATAATCTCAACAACCCAGGAAAACAGGCACGCAGTCAGAACATGCTCTAACATCAGAATAAATTCGTGGTAAATGATTTGAATAAATTTAATGCTAACTTACCTACCTCAATAGGCATTATAGTTGCAAGATATCATGATGAATGAGTAGCAGCGTATAAAACCAGAATGTACACGTAGTAGTAAGGAGCAATTCACTTAGCTCTCTCCTTCAGCCCCTTACTACACACTCAAAAGTCAGTACTTTTGTTCGAATATTGCCCCTACTCGTCTTTCATGGAAAACAAAACAATCAAATAAGATAGAAATAAAATAATGTTAACAGTTATATTTTTCTATCTGTAAGTATTTTACATAAAAGAATAAATGATTTAATTAACAAATATAGGTAAAATGAAAAAATATTATCTTTTAACCAATTAATTATTGCAATCTATTATATGTTCAGGTTATTTTAAGTAAAATCAGTAAAAAAACCTTTCAGATAATCACTTAAATAAAAACTAATGAATTATCATGTCAAACATAAAAAATAAATCGAATAATGTCACTATGAAATTAATTGACACGTGGAAAAAAAGCAATAATCCTTACGAATATAATGGTCATTGTATCGGTATCATTTTCAATACGTATGACACTAAAAACTTCCATGTTTCTCACCGATTTTAGTCTCTACATGCTAAAAAGATGTTTACCGACAAAAAGCAGAATTTTTTCTTAAATCGAAATATTACATAAAAATAAATATGACTAGAGAAAACTCCATTATTTCATCACAAATAATAAATACCCTGGAAACGAGTAATGCACCATGGGGAATAAAAGATAAATTTTCCCATTTTCTCTATGGCAATGATGCATTGGCCAAACTTCAAAACATAAACTCTACGTATGACTATCGAGGTAAAAATGATAGTAAAACTACGTTACAACACCATGAATTATATGGATATTTTATTAAACATGCAAACCTCTCACTCAGCAAGAATGGGAAATCGTTTTCCTTTTCTTATAAAAATACAACAGAAATCAAATCAATTAATTACTTAACATCTCTTACAAAATCATAGAGAAATACATTAGAAAATTTATAGAAAATTAAACATTAACTCTGATTTACAACTGGAGGAGTACTGCAAAATAAATAATTTTAATCGCTATACACCAAAAAGGTTTTTGTTGTTTTACTTATAAATGTCGTTTATTCAAATTTTTTATAAGGTAATAATGTTATAAAGGTCAAATATGAGTCGATCAGGATGTAAAAAAGTCCCTTTTATTACTCCTCAGTTAACTAATATGTGGGATAAAAGCTCAGAACCATGGTCTGTGAAAGATAAGGAATTCCGTTTTATTTATGCAAATACCATGTTTATTAAAACAAATAAGTTACCTGAAAACTTTAATGTTATCGGATATACTGATAGAGAATTACCGACACCAGTTAATCAATTTGCTCATCTTTTTGAGGAACATGATCGTAAGGTCTTACAATGTATGCAACGAATATCATCTCTCAACACTCATCCTCAAAGCAAAAATGAGCAATCTATATCCTACTATCTCTGTAATAAGTATCCACTAATGGATGAAAATAAACAGTGTATTGGCATTATTTCTCACGCCAGAGAAATACATAATTTTACCGCGTCTCATTATATAGAGAATGACATTCCTATATCGATTAGATTTCAGCCACCCAGCAATATATTGAAAGAAAAAGAATGGATAGTTATTTTTTTATTCTGTCGCGGCGTCAACAATAGATGCATCGCCAGAGAAATGAAAATTTCATACCGTACTGTAGAAAAATATTTCGAAAATATCTATGAGAAACTATCAGTTAACTCAGCCATTGAATTAAGAATATTTTGCAAAGAGAATAATTATGATCTTTACATCCCACCTAAATACTTTCAGTCTATAGGCCATATTTTGCTATACCCTATGGATTTCAAGATGCCTCGCGACGACCAGGGAGCATAGATAACTCTGTGACCGGGGTAAGTGAGTGCAGCCAGCAAAGAGGCAACTTGAAAGATAACGGGTATATAAATAATCGATTTTATTATTACCTATTTCTCGCTGTTCTGTTTAATCAATCTGAGTTTCACTTGAATTTTTCCTAATCTGATATAGGCAATAACTTGATAAATCAAAATAAAGGGCTTAGAACGTGGTATATCATCATTTTTTTGAATATTCTTTTCCTTTTCTGTTGAGGATTTTTAGAAAATTAAGAAACCATAAAACTAGAGTGAGTATTGACTGAAACTTATAGTCGAATAACTTATTGGTAAAAGAGATCGAGACAGGGAACATGACCGGCCCCTGTTTCAATCCCAAAATTCTGGCTACCCTAAATCAACGAACAATAATTCCCAACAGAATACCTAACGCACCGAAATCAGCATCACTAAATGTCGTGTTAGCAATACCAATATCCCCAAGGACAGGCAATAAGAATACGGGTAAAAAAGTAATCAGAAAACCCTGAATAAAAGCACCGAGAATAGCACCTCTGCGACCACCTGTTGCATTACCAAAAACGCCAGCCGCAGCACCAACGAAAAAGTGTGGCACAACCCCTGGAATGATTACCGTCATCCCCAATGCATACAGAATAAACATGCCGATAACACCAGCAACAAAACTGCATAGGAAACCTACCAATACCGCATTAGGCGCATAAGGGAATACAACCGGGCAATCTAATGCAGGTTTAGCATTCGGAACCAACTTGTCGGAAATACCTTTAAACGCGGGAACAATTTCTGCAATTACCATTCTCACACCTTGTAGAATGATATATACGCCAGCAGCAAAGGTAATAGATTGCATTAACGAAAACATGAATCCATTTTTACCACCACTGACTTCTCTTACAAAATCACCACCAGCAAACAAGCAGGTGATCATAAAAATAATCGCCATTGTGAAAGCAATAGCGACCGATGTATCACGCAGAAACAGCAAACTTTTCGGGACATTCATCTCTTCCGTTGAATGCGCTTTATTGCCCAGTTTACTCCCAATAAAACCAGACAGAACATAAGAAAGCGTAGAAAAATGCCCAATGGCAACCTCATCAGAACCTGTCACTTTCTTCATATACGGATGAGCAATTGCCGGAAAAAAAACCATAGCAACACCGACAACCACAGAACCGATAACCACTAGCTTAGTTCCGCTAATCCCAGCTGTCGCCAGAATCACTGCCACCATCATAGACATAAACAGCGTGTGATGCCCTGTCAGAAAGATGAATTTCCAGGGTGTAAAACGTGCAATCAGGATATTGATTACCATGGCAAAGAACATAATCATTGCCATTTCTTTACCAAAACTTTTCTGCGCAATGGAAACAATCGCTTCGTTATTTGGTACTACGCCCTGAATACCAAAGGCATGTTGGAAAATTGCAGCAAAACCCCCCAGTGAAGAAACAACTAACCCAGCGCCCGCCCCCAAGATCACAAACCCCATTATAGTTTTTATGGTGCCTTTGATACATTCAGTCACTGGTTTTTTTTGTGCGATTAAACCAATAAGTGCGATAAATCCCACCAAGACCGCAGGTTCTGACAGCACATCACTCATCAGAAAGTGGAAGAATTCCATGGCTACCTCCGGTTACAGTGCACCAAGTTCAGTTAATGCCGCGGACAGACGCTGTTTCATCGCGGCTTTATCTACCATATTGTCCAGCGCAACAATTTTGCCATCGACTGCCTGAGCAACCAATTGCTCTGCAATATCTTTCGTGCCAACAAAAATATCGCTTTGAGTTGCCTTTGCTGATCCCAAATCAACGTGATCAACGCTAGCATCTATCCCTATATCTTTCAGAATATTTTTGATGCTCATTTCCATCATCAGGCTGGTACCTAATCCATTTCCGCAAACGACTGTGATTTTCATACTGTTTCCCATAGCAAAAAATAACGACTTAATATTTGTTAATCACGGCAAGAATCTCTTCCTTACTTTTGGCCCCCATTAATAGCTCTGTATCTTGTTGATTATCAAAAAGCTCTGCAAGTTGAGCGATCACTTCGACATGACTGTTACTGTCAGTCGCAGCCAGTACAATCAGTAGCTTAACCGGGTCGTTTTCTTCAGAGCCGAATTCAACACCCTGACTGACAACGGTTAATGCTAACGATAATTTGTTCACTCCCTCCTCAGGTCTGGCATGTGGCATAGCAATTCCCGGACCTATAACGTAATAAGGCCCAATCTCCTCATGAGAACGATAAATAGCATCAATATAACGGGGAGAAATTGCACCATTTTCCACCAGTGGTTGGCAGGCAACAGCAATAGCTTCTCGCCAATTTTTAATATTTGGGATCAATTGGATCACATCTCTGGTGAGTAAAGTTTTTAGCATCAGCTTCTCCTGGTCGAAACTTTATTCTGTTTAATGATGTTCAGCCTTCATGGGATGAAGCAGATCGCCAAAACACCATAAGTCCATTTCCGGTATCTCAAGTCATACCATTCGCAATGTGAATATATTTCATCCTCATTCTGTTAAATCTGACTTCAAATTCGCTTTCTGGTGATATTAGTCACAAATGGTAGCGCTATCTACAATCATAAGTCATAATTGTGATAGCGCTATCATTTGTTATCTGAACGATTTACCAGCATGGTAAGCACATCATGGTTTTTTTCCCCACGACTAACTTGAGATAAGGTAAAATCCCACCGTCAAATTCATAGCTGTTCATTAAAAAAATAGAAAAATATTTAATGGAAAAGACACGAAAACGCCGTAATACAGGGCGAGTAACATTACAAGATGTTGCTAAGTATGCCGGTGTCGGCTCAATGACGGTCTCACGCACATTGAGAACGCCAAGTATGGTATCGGATAAATTACGGGAAAAAATTGAACAGGCCATACAGGAATTGGGATATATCCCAAATGGTGCTGCTGGCGTACTCGCCTCAGGCCAAAGTAATATTATTGCTGTTCTTGTTCCATCATTGACAGATAAAGCTTGCGCTACATTTATACAGTCACTGCAACAAGTGCTGAATAAACACGCTTTCCAGGTTTTACTCGGATGTCATGAATATAACCGTAATAAAGAGGCCGAGATTATCATGACATTACTGCAAAGCAACGCAGCAGCACTGGTTATCTTCGGTTCTCAGTTGACAGATAAAACTTACAACAACATTTCTCATATTAATATCCCGATCATCAATGTTGCGGGAACCCATCAGCAACAGACGACTATCAATATAGAAATGGATTCTTCTGAAGCTGCCTATACCCTGACTGAGCATATGCTTAGCAAAGGTCGAAAATATATTGGCTATATTGGTGCACAAATGGATAACCGTTTACAAAATCAGCAAATTAATGGCTGGAATAGAGCAATGCTGCACCACTATCAGAATGCTGATCAAAGTATCACTACATCCGATGCTGCCAATATGCAATTTGGTCGTCAGGCAATTACTGAGATGTTATTACGTCAACCTGAATTGGAAGGTGTGATTTGTAGTCATGAAGTGATTGCCTTAGGAGTCATGTTTGAATGCCAACGTCGTCTGCTGAAAATACCTACTGATCTGGCTATCGCTTGTTTGGAAGGCTCAGATAATTGTGACCACACACAACCAACACTGACATCAATCCGCATTGACTACCCCAAGATAGGGAAAGACACAGGAAAATTGCTGGTAAAGTTGCTCAATAAACAAGATAAAGATGAACTTGAATGTCAAAATGATCAACATCATCTGTTTTCATATAAGTTCGAGCCCAGACAAAGCTCCTAGCAGAGTTGAGAATTCCAGTGATAGTGGCATAAATTGCTATGAAAACTTATATATACCCTATGGATTTCAAGATGCAGCGCGACAGCAAGGGAGCGAATCCCCGGGAGCATAGATAACTCTGTGACTGGGGTGAGTGAGTGCACAACTTGAAAGATAACGGGTAAAGTGCTACTTAGCCTCCTGTTGGCCTAGATTGGATGGTTTAAAAGGAAAGCCAGCACAATCTTCAACTCGATTTGCCATATCAGCAATTGTCGTTTCAGCAAGAGCAGTTTCCAACACACAAGTAATACGCAAAAACTCATTTTCCAATACCGGAGTAATATTGTGCCCAATATAACATTTAGGATTAGGTTTAGAGCGGTGCAACGTGAAATACAGCGGATCTTCAACTGCGCGATAAATATCTAGTAACGAAATTTGCTCCGGTGGCCGAGCCAGTAACGCTCCGCCTCCCTGGCCCATTTGTGAATAGGTAAGTCCTGCATCTGCAAGAGCACCCAGAAGCCGACGAACTACAGTCGGATTAGTATTCACACTTCTTGCGATATCTTCGGAACGCACGGCTTGCCCATGATGAAGCGCAATATCAGTAAGGATATGAATAGCTACGGCAAAACGGGTAGATGTTGGCACTGGAGGCCCCTGTATACCTTAAGGATGTTATTGAGGAACAGCAGAAAACGAGAAAAAGATCACACAATATGTAACTAATTTCGTCACATAATAATAAATAGTGAAATTCAGAATGTCAACCTGTTCGATTAACATCCTGATTCCTCCAGTTCTGCCGTCACATACGATACCATCGAAACTTCGTTACGTTGACCTCCATCTTAAACGGCATGAGCACGATCAATCTGAAGGGTATCAGCAGTCTGCTGTAATTTTACCAGCCGTCCGTCTCGCACTGTCCATATATGAACGAAACGAGAAATAAATCGTTTACCATTCTTTACTTTCCCTAAATAATTACCTAAAACAATCACATGATCACCTGACTCGAAAAATTCAGAACTTTTTACAGTAAATTCCTCAAAGTCATTAAAAAATGGCACAAAAAAATTATTAAATACGTCTTCAATTCCTTCATAAACCCCACCATGTAGAGCTCCTTCGGTAATATCCCAAATAATGTCATCCCCCATCAACTGGCGAACAATATTGATATCCCTCATAGACTCGTAAAAACGACGAACAATAGAAACATTTAATGAATCTGACATTGATAATTCTCCTTCAAATTATCCTATGATGAAAGATGGCCGGCTTTTAATAAACAGACCAACCTGATATCTTGGGATATTCAATCAAAAAGATCCGATGGAACCTTGAATTAACATCCCCGGAAAATAATTCGAGCATCTTTCATCTTAGGCTATCCATAGTGGGTAAGATATCCCCTTACTTAGGTAAGCATAAGTATCCATAGAAGCTCATCACACGTATTTTGGCATCGCAAACATCACTAGGTAGCACGGCAACCGAGTCAGTTTCTTTGCTAAATATTATGGTAACAATTGAAAGGATTGAATAGAATTGTTGAACCGGGCATTAAGCCCGGCAATAGAAAAGTTAAGCATACGCTTCATATCAATACTCTTTAACATTAAAATCGTGTAAATATTTATAATTAAGTAAGCGAGGGATAATCGGTATAGCCTGCTGCTCCAGGCACCATAAATGTTTCTGGCTTCGGTTCATTAAATGGCGCTCTGACTAAAAACCGGTGAGGGAGATCAGGGTTAGAGATGAACAATTCACCAAAAGCCACCGCATCAGCTCTGCCATCAGCAAGAATTTTTTCTGCACTATCTTTAGTCAGTTGCTCATTAGCAATATAAGTTGACCCAAAAGCATCCTTTATTTCCTTACTGAGATCCCCCTCAATAACAGAATCCCGCGAGAAGATGAAAGCAATACCGCGTTTACCAAGTTCACGTGCGACATATCCGAAAGTCATCACCGGATTGGAATCCTCCATTGAGTAACTACCACCGCGTGGAGACAAATGCATACCAACACATGATGCTCCCCAAACAGAAATACAAGCATCTGTCACTTCCAGCAACAACCGAGCACGATTTTCTATTGAACCACCGTACTGATCCTTACGTATATTGGCATTATCTTGCAAGAATTGATCGAGTAAATAGCCATTGGCACCGTGTATTTCTACTCCGTCAAATCCTGCCGTTTTCGCATTTTCCGCTCCGCGTCTGAACGCTTCGACAATGCCGGGAATTTCGTTAGCTTCAAGCGCCCGCGGAACCACAAACGGACGTTCTGGACGTAATAAGCTAACATGACCATCAGCCGCAATCTCACTCGGAGCTACTGGTCGTTCCCCATTAAGGAAAATAGGATCTGAAATCCGCCCTACATGCCAAAGCTGTATAAAAATACGTCCACCAGCAGCATGTACCGCATCCGTGACCAATCGCCAGCCAGCAACTTGTTCATCTGACCAAATACCGGGCGTATTAGCGTAGCCAACCCCCTGTGGAGTTACTGAAGTCGCTTCACTGATAATCAAACCAGCAGAAGCGCGCTGAGCATAGTATTCCGCCATCAACGCATTAGGAATACGCCCTTCTCCTACCGCACGGGTACGTGTCAAAGGAGCCATAATGATACGATTTGGCAAGTCGAGATCACCAATGCGAATTGGGTCAAAAAGTGTAGGCATATTTTTTCTCTCACATGTACTAAATAAATGCACTGCGTTGCAAATCATCAATACGTACATAAACCGAAAGCAAGCAATGTCAGTTGGAATGTATCCATTCTCGAACCTTCAACAACGGGGATGACCGCTGATATGAATTAATGTAACTTACACAGTTACATTAATCAAGAGAGATCTGATACCAGATGTCAGGATATCCACAAGATTAATGCGATGACACCAACACGTTCCTTCTAAATTACCCATCTGATCTTTTCATTAACTCCATTAGAAAAGGCACAGTGAAGCTCGGTTTTATCTTTTTTAGCCTACCCCCCTCAAAAATTAGCTATGATTACAAATAGCTTTCCTGATGCTGGCAAGCTGTTGGTTGATATATCAAAAAATTGTTGCCTAGAGGATGCATATATGAATTTATTGGATGGCTTACAAAAAAAACTGGACGGTTACTTTAATAAAACCAGTGAAATCAACTATGTAAAAATATTTGATACTCCCAAAATATGGGGGTTTCCTTTTGGAAAAGAGATAATGCCGCAGGCTGTCAAAAGAGCAGCGGAATTTGAAGATGCAATTGTAAGCATTCTGGAAAACATGCGTTATCGCTGTGATATTTCCTCCTTAAATGCCCCGGATGCAGAGTGGAGAAAAGTTATTCTATCGGCAATTGATCGCGCATTTACAAAGAAAATAAACAGGAAGGATAGAACTCAGATAAGGCTCTTATTCGCTCAAACGCCGACATCTTTGTTAAATGGTGTGGGTTCATACTTTGAAGGTACCCCTGAATATTTGGCATTGAAGAATGATATTATTAAATTAATGCAAGAGAGGAGAGCTCATTGGGAGTGTATACCTGAAATATGGATTGGTAGATTTTACAGGATAGTAGACGGACTTAAAATATCATTAGAGAAGAAGCTGCTACCAGAGGAAATGGTTTCTGAAACTGATACCAGAATGACATGGAACCATACAAAAATTATCGCAGTTGATGGAATTGAGTCATTTGTCGGAGGCCATAATTTAAATATGGATCTTTTTAGAAATTACCCTCCAGTTCATGATGTCTCTGTTAAAGTTATAGGAACGGCATCATTAAGCTCACAATTATTTTTAAATAATATGTGGGAGGCTGATACAGACCTCTTAACTAAAGAATTCTTTGATATAAATGGAAATAAATGGGTTAATGCTAATGGTATTGTGGGAAAGCCGGAAGACCCATTAAAAAAACAGCACATTACTGAATATATAGACAGAAAAAAAGAAGAATGCCTAAAAAATCCCCCTAAGGACCCAGAATATAAGCAAGCAAGCCGGATATTATCCGTAGGTAAATATTGGATTGGGCCTGATATGCGAACGGATTATAAAAAAGGCTCTGAAATAATGAAAGAGTTTATAATAAAGAATGCAAAGAAAAAAATTCGCATGTCCCAACAGGATCTTGTCAGTGCATGGAAAAAACAATGGCGAGATCATCATGTGTGCCGATGGTTGATCGAAGCATTACTTGCCAACCCCGAGCTGGAAGTTCAAGTTGTTGTATCGCCGCTTGATGCAGCAGCAGGAGCTGCTGGTGATCAATATTCTTTTGGTTCTGGAGCCAGAAGAACGTTTGAAATATTTAAATACTATTTGACACATGATGAGCATACCGATGAGAAGCTGGAAGATCCGGATGGAATCAGGCAGGCTGCACTGAAAAGAATAGAAGTTGCCCCTTTTTTCTTTACAGACAAAGTACCTGAAGATCTTTTAATTGAGGGTACTACATACAAATGGCCAACCACAGATGAAAATTCTTATACTGCCACGCTAAAAGAACCGTCTCTTTCTGAAAGACCTCCACAGGTAGGTGCTATAGGACGCCCATTCCGGTCCTTAGTTAAAGCAGGTGGTCCTGAGCAGGTATATCCCAAAGTTCCCCCTGCTCCTGGGAATCATGCAAAAGTAACAATAATTGATGATGAACTATACATAGTGGGTTCTGATAATCTCTATCCAGGATATCTTTCAGAATTCAACTATCTTATTGAGGGAGAAGATGCGGTGAAAACTTTCATAGAATCCTACTGGGAACCGTTGTGGAAATACTCAGGAAGACATTCATTTAATTACAAAAATGTTTGATATAAGTAACAAATGTACTGATATATTTCCCGCCAACTGCTGGCGGGAATATAATTTGAACAACATTAAGAAGATGACTTTTCAGAGTAAAAAACCAAATCAAAGCGTTTTTCAGTAATAACCTGAAGGCCAGCGGGACATTGAATCTGAGAAACTAGGCACTGGCAACCAAATTGCCCCTGTGAAAGACCCCATTTTCAAATAATCTAGGTTTGGAACCCGTTAAATTATTGACGATTAGATTTTGGCTATAGCCAAGTATTTTGTCATCTCATCATCAGGCACCATACCGCCGCCAGTTGCCCAAACCAAATGCGTAGCCTGCTTCATCTTTTCTACTGAAAGATGCTTGTTGTTCAAATAATCAAGGTTGCTACTAACACGAGCAGGACCAGCCATTCCAACTAACGCCGAAGGCTCTAACTGGATACCCTCATCACGATTAAGTAAACCCAACAGGTTATACATCTCCTGATCATTAATGGTGTAAAAACCATCAAGCAAGCGTTCCATAGCTCGACCGACAAAACCGGAAGCCCTTCCTACCGCAAGACCATCAGCAGCCGTCACATTGTCAATACCGATGTCCTGTACACTGATCTTGTCATGCAAACCGGTATATACCCCCAATAACATGCATGGAGAATGAGTCGGTTCAGCAAAAATGCAGTGCACATGATCACCAAAAGCCAGTTTCAGCCCAAATGCAACACCGCCGGGGCCACCACCAACCCCACACGGCAGGTAAACAAATAGTGGATGATCTTCATCAACCACAATATTCATCTGCTCAAATTGGGCTTTTACCCGGCCACCTGCCACAGAATATCCCAGAAATAACGTCCTGGAATTTTCATCGTCAATAAAGAAACAGTTGGGATCAGACTCCGCTTCTTTACGCCCATGGGCTACAGCTATACCATAATCTTGTTGATGTTCTACCACCTTGATCCCATGTGAACGTAGCTTTTGCTTCTTCCACTCACGGGCATCGGCAGACATATGCACACTGACATTAAAACCCAGTTTTGCACTTATAATGCCTATAGATAACCCCAAATTACCGGTAGAACCTACAGCAATGCTGTATTGGCTAAAAAACTGTCTGAATTTTTCAGAAAACAGTTTGCTGTAATCATCATTTTCAGACAGCAAACCAGCCTGTAATACTAATTTTTCCGCATGAGCCAATACTTCATAAATACCACCACGAGCTTTAATCGAACCGGAAATTGGCAAATGACTGTCTTTCTTAAGCAGAATTTTTCCTGTGATATCAACACCATAATACTGTTTCAGTGTTTTCTGCATCGCAGGAATAGCCACCACCTCTGATTCAATAATGCCATTCGTCGCTTTTGTCTCCGGGAAAGCTTTGCATAAATAAGATGCAAAACGCTTCAGACGTGCTTCAGCATCCCGAACATCATCAGCATCCAAACCTACGAAAGACAATCCCTCTTTAAAGGTTGTGTTACAAGGGTTAAACCAGAAGATTTCCTCTAATTTTATTAAACTTTTTACTAATGGATATTCATTTAGTAACTGTTGAATCTCTGTACTTTTCATTTGTGTGTTAACCCAAGATTAATGTTTCCCTGGTATACAAAAATAATGCTTATTTTCTTAATTATTAAATTTTTATTATATTAACTCTGTTATTGTTACTACAATTTCCTGCAAAATATCAGAACATCATCTTTTTTATCTTTCTATCTTCCCCTTGTTTTGATTAGTACGTTAATATTTAATTTTTTTATTATTTTGGCTATAAAGCCTGCCTATTTTATAGGCTTCCCTGGTATTGACATATTCGCACTTCTTATTTTTTAACGGCTGAACTATTATCCTTTCTATTTACACAATGGTAGAAAGTAGAAATGTCCCAGCCAACGCAACAACAGATGCAATAAATGTTGCGGTCGTATAATACTTAAAAGTTTCACTGAGCGTTGCTCCGCAATATTGCTTAACCAACCAGAACAGTGAATCAGTCACGATAGTACAGCCGATGGCACCAGAACCAATCGCTAAGGTAATGATTGCCGGGCTGATATCTGGATATAACGGCAACATAGGAGAAACAATCGCAGTTGCTCCCACCATTGCTACGGTTGCAGAACCAACCGCTGCATGCAAAATAATGGCAACCAACCAAGACAAAAGAATTGGATGCATATCCAGATTTGACAAAATAATTGCCAACGTATCACTAATCCCGCTTCCTTTCAGAATACTATTAAATGCTCCGCCTGCACCGATAATCAATAAGATATTGGCGATAGAGGCGAAACAATCTTCCGTTTTTGTCAACAGCGTACTCATACCGATATTTTGTTTAATGCCCAAAGTGTAATAGGCAACAAATGCAGCAAGAAACATAGCGGTAATAGGGTTGCCGATAAATTCGAGCACCATGTAAAACAAGGTGCCTTTTTCCATATTCAGTTCAGCAAACGTTTTAATCAGCATCAACCCAATTGGTAATAATATAGTAAACAATGTGATACCTAGAGGGGGTAAATCTTCCTCCCTACGAACCCCAATATCAGAAAATTCATCTGGAACCGATTTAAAAGGCAGACGGCTGCCAAGCAATCTCTGAAATAATGGACCACCGATCAAAGACGCAAACAAGCCAACTATTAGCCCATAAACAATTACCGAACCAATATCCGCCCCTAATTTATTCGTAACAAACAACGCCGCTGGGTGTGGAGGAACAATACAATGAACTGCCATTAATGCCGTACACAACGGAATCGCTAATTTCAACAATGACGTATTCGTTTTCTTAGCAATAGAAAATGCTAACGGGATCAACAACACCACCCCGACTTCAACAAACAAGGTAATACCACAAATCAGGCCAATCAGTACCATAATGATATCTGGTGAGAGCCATCGGCATTTTTGCAATGTGATACCAATACGCTCTGCTGCGCCAGATACCTCCATCATTTTGCCAAGAATGGTTCCCAAACCAATGACTGCTGCCAAAAAACCCAGCGTATTACCAATCCCTGCTTCAATGGCTCTCACCATCTCAACAGGGTTCATTCCCATTAATACGCCGACATAAAAACTTGCTAGCAATAACGCCAGAAAAGGGTGAATTTTTAATTTGATTATCGTAAATACGATTAACACAATACTTGTGAGTAGCGTACTAATCACCCAAGGTTGTGAATCCACTTAATCATTCCCCGCAGTTAACCTCTGTTCGTTGCGTATATTTTCACTATTGAATATGAATATTCAATTTTTGACAAATGATCAATACATAGCCATGCATGAACTCTGTTGAGCCAATTCAGTGATACTGATCAAAATTTTCACTTTATTTGCCACTCAAATCACTAAAACTATCTGAAATATACGACCTTGATGATACGGTTGTATTATCCCATCTTCGATGAAAAAGAAACATTATAAATATGTACACAGATGATAATTTCATGGTTGTCAACAAGCTACTCAATGGAAGCCAGTTATCAAAACTGCATACATTTGAGATAGCCGCTCGCCACTGCTCTTTCGTTCTGGCAGCTGATGAATTAGCTATTAGTGCCAGCGCAGTCAGCCATCGAATCAGTTCATTGGAGCAAGAACTGGGATTCAAACTCTTCCAACGTTTTCATAGAAAGCTTGAATTAACTTGTGAAGGCAAGCGTTTATTTTGGACAATTAAATCGACACTAGAACATTTGAATCAGGAAATTCTGGAAATAAAAAATCAAGAACTATCAGGAAACCTGACTATCTATTCTCGCCCGACCTTTACCCAATGCTGGTTAGTTCCCAAATTGGCTGCTTTTAATCAGCTCTATCCATCCATTAATCTGAACATCCTGGTTGGTAACGAAAACGTGAATTTCCGCGGTTATGGTATCGATCTGGCAATCTATTTTGATGATGTTATGTCCGACGAGTTGTCCCACCAATATCTAATGAGTGAATATATTACTCCGGTCTGTAGCCCACAATATGCCGAAAAATATGACCTGATAGGGAATATCGATAATTTGCAATACTGCACATTATTACATGATAAACAAGCATGGAGTTACGATTCTGACACAAAAGAGTGGGATACCTGGACAGAACATTTTGGTATCAGCCTGAACCCGTCGCAAAAATGTATAGTATTCGACCGCTCTGATTTAGCTGCTGTTGCCGCAATGCACCATGCTGGTATTGCAATGGGAAGAAAAAACATGATTGGGGAAAAAATTGCAAGCAAAGAATTAGTGGCCCCTTTTCCCAATACCGAAGTGCTATGTAAACAGTATTACTATACCTGTACCCTTCCCCAACAACAGAGTGAAAAAGTCAATGCATTTATTCAATGGCTGAAATCAATCATAGACGAATAGAAACACAGCCAGCCGTTAACAGATATAACAACTCCGTCCTGTTTTAAGTGGCGATAGCTAATCGCCACAGAATAGAAGAAAACTAATATATACCCTTCATCTTTCAAGCTGCTGCTTTTTTGGCTGCTTTCACTCACCCCAGTCACAGAGTTATCTATGCTCCCGGGGATTCGTTCACTTACCGCCGCGCTATAACTTGAAATCTATTAGGTATAAATAATTATCAGATATTAAAGAAAGAATAATTTCAAAGCCAATAATTGACGAATCTTACAACAATAAAGCGATTATTTATACTAATACAACCAGATTACTCCCCAAATATCCACCAAGAATAAAGTAATGATAATAGTTAGTGAATCGTGTATAAAATCTTAATTTTATAGAAAAATATATACTAATTATTTAAGTTGTGATATTTATTACATCCGTCGGTCTGCAAACCATTTTAAATAGTTAAAAAGTAGTTCATTACGAAATTATATAGAGTGTAATTAAATGCAAAAATTTTTACTAAGCTGTGGCATTATTTTTTCTGCGTGTGCAATAACCTTACCAGCTCAAGCTGAACAACATACCGCTTCTATCGGGTATGCCTATGTGAAGCCACAAGAAATTAAAGCACTAAACGGTGCAACAATAAGTTATCGATATGAATTGGATGATCAATGGGGACTGTTATCATCATTTACCTTTGCTAAAGGGGATGAAAAAGAGACCGAAGAATTCACTAAACTTGATACTAAGTATTATTCTTTGATGACTGGCCCGACTTATAGAATTAATGATTATGTTAGTTTATATAGCCAACTGGGGTTATCCAGAATTAATGTAAAACATTCCGCCACCTATGGAAATGGGTACACAGAGAAAGCAGAAGGAAACAATAATGCTTTGGGTTGGGGAGCCGGTTTAATTATCAATCCGACAACCAACACATCCGTTACAGTTGGTTATGAAGGCAGCCGCTTTGATATCGAACGTAATGAAGGAGATAAACTCGCCACTAATGGCTTTAATATAACCGTCGGCTACCGCTTCTAATTTAGTCAACAAAAAGATTATAGAATCATCAAGGCCAAATATTTTATATGATTTATCGCCTTGGTGATTTATTTAGAAATTTTGACTCAATTCTGCATATCAGAAAAATAAACTCATCGTTCCCCAAAAAAGCAACTCGGAATCTATTTAACATATTACGAATCTTTTATTGAGCAAAACCAGAACTAAACAAGGTTATTTCTACAATATTAAATATGGATAAGAAATATGGAATAAGTCCGAAAATCATCAAATTGATATTGATAAAGAATGGAAAGAAAACCCAGGACACCTGAAGTTGATTTAATAATATATACCCAATAGATTTCAAGATGCATCGCGGCGGCAAGTGAACGCATCCCCAAGAGCATAGATAACTCTGTGACTGGGGTGAGTGAGTGCAGCCAACAAAGAGGCAATTTGAAAGATGAAGGGTATATTATTTTCTTTGGATATTATATTATTTTTAACAATATTCATTCATTATTAGCAATGAAAGATGAGATAGTATTTTCTAGTATGATTTTTATTTGCTTCTTTTCATTTCCACTCATTTTGTATTATTTTACATCTGTATTTTTTTATTTTATTTTCAATAGATTACCTAATAATCATATGTCGTATATCAAATTCCTAGGTTCTATTATGATTATTTCTTTTATTACCAGTCTTCCAATATCTTTCTGGGTAGGTCATCAATTAAAAAATGACGGTTATTTGGTGTGTGATAAAATCTCATGGATGTCGCCTACAACCTATGTCAAAGACATTAAATTATGTGAATGAAAATTTTATAAATATTCTTCTCTCATATTTTCACCTGTTTAGCTCTCATTATTTGAGAACTTTTTTATTTTTTCATGGTGTTAAATTGCTTTAACTGGTGGGTTGTCGGGGGCTCGAACCCCGGACCAATTGATTAAGAGTCAACTGCTCTGCCGACTGAGCTAACAACCCAATACGAACAATTATTATCCTATATACAGTTATCGTCAATATTATTTATGACTATTTTTTTCCAAATGAATAACTCATATTCAATTTTAAGGATACTCATGAGTTAAATTGTAACCAATTTGTTTTTAAGATGAAATCAAGCTGTCATTATTATAGTAATTTGTGTCACAATATTTTCCGCAAACACCGTCAAATATAAGGCCACTTCAAAAGCCGTGACAATTTACCTAAGAAAATGAAAATCCTGGATACTATTTTATGGCAGAAAAAATACAAACTGCACTTTCCTCTAAACCCGAAGAGACACAACTGCAACGCAATCTGAGCAACCGACATATACAACTCATTGCGATCGGCGGCGCGATTGGCACGGGTCTGTTTATGGGATCAGGGAAAACAATCTCCCTTGCTGGGCCATCGATTATATTCGTTTATATGATTATCGGCTTCATGTTGTTCTTCGTGATGCGCGCAATGGGCGAATTACTGCTCTCGAATCTACACTATAAATCATTCAGCGATTTCTCCGCAGATTTACTGGGTCCTTGGGCTGGTTTTTTCGTCGGCTGGACTTACTGGTTCTGCTGGGTCATTACCGGTATCGCCGATGTGGTAGCAATCACCTCATATATCAGTTATTGGCAGCCCGATTTTCCACAATGGGCCACTTCCTTACTCTGTGTTTCATTGTTGCTGGCACTTAATCTAGCAACGGTAAAATTATTCGGAGAAATGGAATTTTGGTTCGCGATGATAAAAATTGTTGCCATTATTGCTCTAATTGTGACAGGCGCTGTTCTGATTGGTATGCATTTTCAATCGCCAACGGGTCATATCGCCTCGCTAGCAAATATATGGAATGACGGAGGATTATTTCCAACAGGATTAAGCGGATTTTTCGCCGGATTCCAAATAGCCATATTTGCTTTCGTGGGAATTGAATTAGTCGGTACTGCTGCCGCAGAAACTAAGGACCCGATGAAATCGCTTCCCAGAGCGATTAATGCCATTCCAATCCGTATTATCACCTTCTATGTGCTGGCACTCATAATTATCATGTCTGTCACGCCATGGCGTTCAATCATTGCAGACAAAAGCCCTTTTGTTGAGCTGTTTGTTCTGATTGGCTTGCCTGCCGCTGCAAGTATCGTGAACTTTGTGGTGTTAACTTCTGCCGCCTCTTCAGCAAATAGCGGTGTTTTCTCCACCAGCCGTATGTTATTCGGGCTAGCAAAAGAAGGTGATGCACCACAGCAATTTAGCCGCCTTTCACGCCGTTCAGTACCTGCATCGGGGTTAATTTTTACCTGTTTATGTTTATCCTGTGGTGTCGTGCTAATTTATTTAATTCCTGATGTTATGCATGTATTTACTCTGGTAACCACCGTTTCAGCCATTTTGTTTATGTTTATCTGGAGCATGATCCTATGTTCATATCTGGTTTACCGGAAACGTCGTCCTGCATTACACAAAGCTTCAATCTATAAAATGCCATTGGGCATTACCATGTCATGGGTCTGCCTGGCATTCTTTGCATTTGTTCTGATATTACTCACTTTACGAGATGATACTCGCCAGGCATTAATCATTACACCTATTTGGTTTCTGGTTTTAATTATTGGTTTTCAAATTGTAAAAAGACACAGAACACGTTTGTACAGCTAACTTATTCAAGTTGTTAATACCCATATGACCTGTTGGAATAACACTCCACAGGTCTTTTTTATTGCTGCAAGCTACAAAATTACCACTACACTTATTCTGCCGGTTAAGAAAATCTTTCTTACCAAATAAGGTCATTTCACCTTATTACATCAATAATATTGATGAATTAAAATGACAGGCTGCCATTATTGTAAACTTCGCAGCCACTTTTTAACCTTACTGGAGAAAGTAATTATGACGAAAATTCTCGTGCTTTATTATTCCATGTACGGACATATTGAAGCGCTGGCATCCGCAGTTGCAGAAGGTGCACAAAAAGTCGCTGACGTAGAAGTCACAATTAAACGCGTCCCAGAAACCATCCCACCAGAAGCATTTACCAAAGCAGGTGGTAAAACGGATCAATTTGCTCCAGTTGCATCCACCCAGGAGCTGGTTGATTATGATGCAATTATCATCGGCACCCCAGCTCGTTTTGGTAATATGGCTGGCCAAATGAGAAACTTTTTAGACCAGACAGGTAGCCTGTGGGCCGAAGGTAAACTGCACGGCAAAGTCGCCAGCGTATTCACTTCCACAGGTGTTGGCGGTGGTCAAGAGATGACCATTACTTCAACCTGGACAACGCTTGCCCATCACGGCTTTATTATTGTACCGATTGGTTATGGTATTCCTGAAATCGGGGATATTTCACAGCCGCAAGGGGGAACTCCTTACGGTGCCAGTACTTTCGCTGGCGGTGATGGTTCGCGCTTCCCCAATGAAAACGAATTGAAAATCGCCCGTTATCAGGGCGAGCATGTCGCGAAGATCACTAAGAAACTGAAAAACTAACTAGGGTGTGAAGGCATTTCGCCTTCACACGTTTTTACCTATTTCAATTTACTTAGTTTTGTATTGCGCCTCAGCATCAATAAAACGCTGTTGTGCTGCTCTGCTCGGTGCCTTGCCCAACAGACTCACAACCACAATTGCAATAGAAGCAAAGACAAAACCTGGGATAATTTCATACAAAGCAAACCACTGGTACTTCATCCACACCAATACCGTGACTGCCCCTACCAACATCCCCGCTAATGCACCATTCCGTGTCATACGTCTCCAGATAACAGAAATCAGTACGACCGGGCCGAACGCAGCGCCAAATCCAGCCCATGCATTACTGACCAAAGCCAATACTTTATTTTCAGGGTTAATCGCTATCACCATCGCGATGACCGCCACTAACAGCACCATGAAACGCCCTACCCACACCAACTCTTTCTGGCTGGCAGATTTACGAATAAAAGGCTTATACAGATCTTCCGTCAATGCACTGGCACACACCAGCAGCTGACAGCTTAAAGTACTCATCACCGCAGCCAGAATAGCGGATAGTAAAACGCCCGCTATCCACGGATTAAACAGAACAACCGCCAATTCCATAAAGATACGTTCACGATTGGCAGCTACCGGACCAGACTGGTCAGGATGCATTTCAAAATAAGCAATACCGAAGAAACCAACCGCAATAGTTCCTGCCAGACATAACACCATCCAAGTCATACTAATACGACGAGCTTTACGAATAGTGTGATGGGAATCTGCCGCCATAAAACGCGCCAGAATATGTGGCTGACCAAAATAACCTAGCCCCCAACCCAATAACGAGATAATGGCAATAAAGTTCAATCCCTTAAACATATCCAAATACGCTGGATTTTTCGCTGCTATCAGAGTAAGAGAGGTATCAATACCGCCCACAGAAAAAATGACGATAACCGGGGTCAGGATAAGCGCAAAGATCATTAATGAAGCTTGAACAGTATCTGTCCAACTGACAGCCAGGAAGCCACCGAGGAAAGTGTAAGCAATCGTTGCTACTGCCCCAAGCCACATGGCTTTCTGGTAACTGATACCAAAAGTACTTTCAAATAATAAACCTCCGGCAACAACACCAGAAGCACAATAGATGGTGAAGAAAATCAGAATAACAAGTGCAGAGATAATGCGCAGAACCTTGCTCTTATCTTCAAAACGACTGGTGAAATAGTCTGGTAGTGTCAAGGCATTGTTATTGACTTCCGTCTGAATCCGTAGCCTGCCTGCAACTAATTTCCAGTTAAGGTAAGCGCCTAAAGCAAGGCCAATTGCTATCCAACTTTCTGAAATCCCGGCAAAATAGACGACGCCAGGCAAGCCCATTAATAACCAACCACTCATATCCGAAGCACCGGCAGACAAAGCCGTTACCACACTGCCCAATCGCCTTCCACCCAAGATATAATCATCAAAATTTTTGGTTGAGCGATAGGCCAAAAAGCCTATCAACAACATTCCAGCAATATAGACAATAAAGGTGATTAGCATTGGTGTATTTACTGTCATGCAAGTTCTCCATAGTTTATCTGTGTTTGCAAAGCCGCAGTTCTCCTGGGTACACAGAGTTTTCCCTGTCAGGTTCAGGAACGTTGCACCTGATTGCACCTAAAGATGATTTATAATTCTAAATTGAAATAATTTTTTTTGTAACAAATTAAAAAGTTACAATGAATCCTAGATTAGCACTAGGTAATTTAACAACTAATTAACGCCATTTTTTACAAGAAACGTTTGCTGAATCACATTTATTTGATTTAAAGGTTATGCTTTTTAACCATTTCACGATTCTACCCCTGTGTTAACCATAAAATGGTAAACCAATATATATCAATTAGATAAAGTCACAATAATAAATATACCTGCCTAATTATAATAAACGGATTAATTTCACAAAAACAAAACAAGCAATTTGCATAAGGTTGCACAAAGTTGCAACATGTCAGATATTATCATGCAACTTAGATAAACCTTACCTATTAAAGGAGCGAGGATGGGTAGTACAACAATGGGCGTAAAGCTTGATGAGGCAACTCGTGATCGCATTAAAGCTGCGGCACAACGGATTGACCGCACTCCACACTGGCTGATTAAACAAGCTATTTTCAACTATCTTGAACGTCTTGAAAATGGCGAACAGATTGCTGAGTTATCTGCCAGTCAAGATCTTAAAGAAGAGAAGATAACTGGAGAAGAAACTACAATAGATTCCTCTTATCAACCCTTCCTCGACTTCGCAGAACATATCCTGCCTCAATCAGTAAAACGTTCTGCAATCACTGCTGCTTATCGTCTGCCAGAGACACAAGCTGTTCCCATGCTGCTACAACAGGCACAGTTGCCAGAAGAGCAAGCACAAGCAACTCATAAACTGGCTTACAGCATTGCAGAAAAATTACGTAACCAGAAAAACAGCATTGGCCGTTCAGGTTTAGTTCAAGGGCTGTTACAGGAATTTTCACTTTCATCTCAGGAAGGCGTTGCCTTGATGTGCCTTGCGGAAGCTCTGCTCCGTATTCCTGACAAAGCCACCCGTGATGCACTGATCCGAGATAAAATCAGTAATGGCAACTGGCATTCCCATTTGGGCCAAAGTTCATCCATGTTTGTCAATGCAGCAACATGGGGGCTATTATTTACCGGCAAACTAGTTTCTACCCATAACGAAGCCAAACTTTCTAACTCATTGAATCGCATTATTAGCAAAAGTGGTGAACCATTAGTGCGTAAAGGCGTAGATATGGCAATGCGTCTGATGGGTGAACAGTTTGTGACAGGCGAAACTATCGCTCAAGCGCTGGCCAGTGCACGTAAATTGGAAGAAAAAGGATTTCGTTATTCCTATGACATGCTGGGTGAAGCTGCTTTAACGGAGAAAGATGCTCAGGATTATATGGTTTCCTACCAACAGGCGATCCATGCTATCGGTAAGGCATCCAATGGCCGCGGCATTTATGAAGGACCTGGAATTTCCATTAAGCTTTCTGCCCTGCATCCACGCTATAACCGTGCTCAATATGAACGAGTCATGGATGAGCTGTATCCGCGTCTGCTTTCCCTGACATTACAAGCATACCAATATGATATTGGTATCAATATTGATGCAGAAGAAGCAGATCGGCTGGAAATTTCCCTCGATTTGCTGGAAAAACTCTGTTTTGAGCCACAACTGGCTGGCTGGAATGGCATTGGTTTCGTTATTCAGGCTTATCAGAAACGCTGCCCATTTGTTATTGACGCAATAATTGATTTGGCACAACGTAGCCGTCGTCGTCTGATGGTGCGATTGGTAAAAGGTGCTTACTGGGATAGCGAAATTAAACGTGCCCAAATAGATGGGCTGGAAGGTTATCCAGTTTACACCCGTAAAGTTTATACCGATGTTTCTTATCTGGCTTGTGCCCGCAAGTTACTGTCAGTACCGAATTTGATTTACCCGCAGTTTGCTACCCACAATGCTCATACTTTATCTGCTGTTTATCATATGGCCGGTCAAAATTATTACCCTGGTCAATATGAATTCCAATGTTTGCATGGCATGGGAGAACCACTGTACGAACAAGTCGTTGGGAAAATCGCTGATGGCAAACTAAACCGCCCATGCCGCATTTATGCGCCAGTAGGCACGCACGAAACGCTATTGGCCTATCTCGTCCGTCGTCTGCTGGAAAATGGTGCTAACACTTCCTTCGTCAACCGTATCGCTGACACGACACTGCCATTGGATGAACTGGTTGCTGATCCAGTGAAAAAAGTTCAGAAGCTGGCTGAAGCCGAAGGTCAAATTGGTCTTCCACATCCGAAAATCCCTCTGCCTCACAGCCTGTATGGCAAAGATCGCGTAAACTCAGCCGGTTTGGATCTTTCTAACGAGCATCGCTTAGCTTCTCTTTCCAGTGCACTGCTCAGTTCTGCTACCGAAGAGCGGTACAGTGAGCCACTACTGGGCGGTAACTATTGCCATCAAGGTGAGTTACCGGCAGCTAAACCAGTCATTAATCCAGCGACTCCTCTGGATATCGTTGGCCATGTGCGTGAAACAACCGAACAAGAAGTCAGTCATGCACTAGATGTCGCAACAGAAGCTGGAGCAATCTGGTTTGCAACTCCACCATCAGAACGGGCTGCAATTTTGATTCGTGCGGCTGAACTGATGGAAAACCAGATGCAACCATTACTGGGTATTTTGGTTCGGGAAGCAGGCAAAACCTTTAATAATGCGATTGCGGAAGTACGAGAAGCCGTCGATTTCCTCCATTATTATGCCGGGCAAGTTCGCCACGATTTCGCTAATGATACCCATCGTCCACTGGGACCCGTTGTCTGTATCAGCCCATGGAACTTCCCATTGGCTATTTTCACTGGACAGATAGCTGCTGCACTGGCCGCTGGAAACAGTGTTTTGGCAAAACCTGCTGAACAGACGCCATTAATTGCCGCCATTGCAGTCAAGATACTGCATCAAGCTGGCATTCCCCACGGTGTACTACAATTATTACCTGGCCGAGGTGAAACCGTTGGCTCTCTTCTGGTTGGTGATGACAGAATACGCGGTGTGATGTTTACTGGCTCTACTGAAGTTGCCGGTCTGTTACAACGCAATATTGCCGGACGACTTGATGCACAAGGACGACCAACTCCTCTCATTGCCGAGACAGGTGGTCTAAATGCAATGATTGTTGACTCTTCTGCTCTCACAGAACAAGTTGTTACTGATGTTGTCGCCTCTGCTTTTGACAGTGCTGGTCAACGTTGCTCTGCCTTACGTATTCTTTGCATTCAGGAAGATGTGGCAGAAAGAACCATTACCATGCTGAAAGGAGCAATGTCTGAATGCCGGATGGGTAATCCTGAACGCCTTTCTACCGATATCGGGCCAGTCATTGATGCGGAAGCCAAAGCCGGTATCGATCGCCATATTCAGGCAATGCGTACCAAAGGACGCACGATTTACCAGGCAGCGTACAACAATCCGATTGACAGTAAAGAGTGGGAACAAGGCACCTTTGTTAAACCAACGCTAATTGAATTAGAAAGCTTTAATGAACTGAAAAAAGAGATCTTCGGCCCTGTTCTACATGTTGTCCGTTTTAAACGTGATGAACTGGATAAATTGCTGGATCAGATTAACGATTCCAACTACGGACTGACATTAGGTGTACACACTCGTATTGATGAAACTATTGCACAGGTCACAGCGAAAGCAAAAGTGGGTAACCTGTATGTTAACCGCAATATGGTAGGGGCTGTTGTTGGTGTACAACCGTTTGGCGGTGAAGGCTTGTCCGGTACAGGTCCGAAAGCGGGTGGTCCGCTCTATTTATACCGTTTACTCTCTTGCCGCCCTCAAAATGCAATTAATCAAACGCTGGAACGTCAAGATGCTGAATATCCACTGGAAGCCAATGCGCGTTTGGCACTGATGGCTCCATTTGACGCATTGGCGGAATGGGTTACCAATCAGCACAACGAAGAGCTAAATCAGCTGGTTCAACAGTACAAACTGCTCGCACAAGGTGGCACGACTCGCCTATTACCTGGACCTACAGGTGAACGCAATACTTACACCCTGTTACCTCGTGGTCAGGTATTGTGTCTGGCGGACAATCAACGGGATACCTTGATCCAACTGGCCGCAACATTGTCTGTTGGCTGTCAGTTACTCTGGCAAAATGATGAAATGCATCAACAATTGTTCCGTCAATTGCCGGATAGCGTCCGTAAAGCAATCAATCTGGTTCAGGACTGGCAACGTGAAGATACAGCATTCGAAGCGGTTATTTACCACGGCGATTCTGATCAACTCCGTCAAGTCTGCGAGCAAATTGCTCAACGCAAAGGACCTATCATCTCCGTACAAGGTTTTGCCCGTGGAGAAACTAACCTATTGTTAGAACGTCTGCTGCATGAACATTCACTGAGTATTAATACCGCTGCGGCAGGAGGCAATGCCAGCCTGATGACTATCGGGTAATACTTAAAACAACTAGGGGAACACCTCAAAGATGTGTTCCCCTGAAATTGGTGATCTCTTTACTGTTATATTTCCAGCTTAATGACCGCCCTGCTGCCAACTCAAATACTGCTCATACTTACGCAAGGCAATGTTGTAGTTACTGAATGCCGACTGTGATAGTTTCTCACTCAGTTTTTCCTGGATTTTCTCTGTTGTGAACTCTTTTACAGGGTAATTGCTTGAAGTAAGCAATTCATCCAAACGTCGTAAGCGAACCACGTACTCACGAACAGTACTGTGGCTCATTTCCGTTTGTTCAAACAGATACTGTTTGAAAGACATGATGTCAAAATAATCTGTCTCGCTGTTGCAATAAATCTCACTGCAAAAACGGCATAATGCGACAAATTTATCTTGCAACTCATCCCAAGTCTTATCATCAATCAACTCCGTCATCTCGGAAATTGACTCTTTATTGATCACTTGGCCATTAAAAACCAAAGAGATGCGATCAAGAGCTTTGTGACAATGCAAGCAATGAGTTTGACTATGTTTGTAGTCTTTAATGTAACGGCTGAGCGGCCGTTTCTTTTGTGTTGTAACAGACATAAGAGATAAAGCCCTGTGTGTAGTCTTAAACAAAAAACAAATAAGCAAAAAGTTACTTTTCCGGATTTAAGCGAGCCCGCAGACGTTTAATCGCCTGGCTATGTAACTGACTTATGCGGGACTCCCCGACTTCAAGTACTGCGCCAATCTCTTTCAGATTAAGTTCTTCCTGATAATACAGCGTCAGAACCATTTTTTCTCGCTCGGGTAACGAATCAATGGCATCAATTACCCGTTGACGAACATCACTTTCCAACAATTGTTGTAAAGGATTGGTTTCATGCCCTTCTTCAATGACAGGTTCACAGCTTTCACCATGCATTTCGTGCCATTCGTCGTAAGAAAACAACTGACTGTTATTCGTATCTAACAGTATCTGCCGATATTCTACCAGATCAATCTTTAATTCTTTAGCAACTTCCTGCTCACTGGCTGGACGGCCTAAGTCTTGCTCAAGTTTACGGATGGTTTGCGTCACTTCGCGCGCATTACGTCGCACACTACGCGGAGCCCAATCACGGCTCCTTAACTCATCCAACATTGCACCTCTGATGCGTTGTACCGCATAAGTGGTAAACGCGGTTCCCTGTAAGGAATCAAAACGTTCCACCGCATTTAGTAAGCCGATTCCTCCGGCCTGAAGCAGATCATCCAGCTCCACACACGCAGGTAATCTAACTTGTAGCCTTAACGCTTCATGGCGAACTAATGGTACATAGCGCTTCCAGAGGCTGTTTTTGTCCATCACGCCTTCGGCGGTATACAAATCGCTCACAACAACAGACACCTTTGGAATAAGAGACTAACTACCATTATCCAATCCCCTAACAAGGGCAATCGTTTGAACAATGTAGTAAAAGCGCTTCTTTTTCACCTATGCGAAATTTATTGTCCGCCTAATAATAACACAAATTTTAGGCTGTTCACGATAAACGACTAAAAAAGAAGGACCGGCGAACCGATCCTTGATTTATTTGGATTTTTATGTGAATCAGATTCACATATTGCCTTAACCGCGCAGCAGAGACAATACAGAATTAGGAACTTGGTTAGCCTGAGCCAGAACCGCAGTACCTGCCTGTTGCAGAATTTGACCACGGCTCATGTTAGACACTTCGGTTGCGTAATCAGCATCTTCGATACGGCTACGAGCAGAGCTCAGGTTGTTAACAGTGTTGTTCAGGTTGTTAACGGTAGATTCCAGACGGTTCTGGATCGCACCCAGAGAACTGCGCAGGCTGTCAACTTGTGCCAGGGCGCTATCCAAAGCTTTCAGCGGCTCTTTCGATGCTTCAGCTGTGATATCCTTGCCCGCTGTTAATTTACCATCTTTAGCAATAGTGGCTTGGAAAGATTTTGTTTTACCATCGTTATCCTTACCAATAACAACATATTTGTCAGGATCAACTGAACCATCGTCCTTAACGGCATGATAAACATTCACATTTTTTAGGTCTTTAACTTTAACATCAGCAGAGTAATCTATCTTGCTTTTTGTACCAGCGCCTTTACCATCATCAACCTCTGTAACTGCATCACCATGCGGAACTTCCGCAGAAAGAGTAAATTTCTCCAGTTTCAGGGCTTCTCTATCAATTTTTTTCAAATCAATGTTGATAACTTCATTATCATTAGCACCAACCTGAATAGTCATTTTGTTATCTTCACGCAGTACACGAACACCGTTGAACTGAGTTTGCTCGGAAATGCGATCAATTTCATCTAAACGCTGAGTAACTTCTTCCTGGATAGATTTGATATCGCTCTCAGAGTTGCTTTCGTTTTGTGCCTGAACAGTCAGTTCACGAATACGTTGTAAGTTAGTGTTAATTTCGTTCAGAGCACCTTCGGTAGTCTGTGCAATAGAGATACCGTCATTAGCGTTACGTGCTGCCTGAGTCAAACCTCTAACATTTGCAGTAAAACGGTTAGCGATCGCTTGACCAGCCGCATCATCCTTCGCGCTATTGATACGCAGGCCAGAAGACAGACGCTCGATAGCGTTACCCAAAGTACCCTGGGATTTGGTCAGGTTATTCTGAGTCAGCAGGGACAGACTGTTGGTGTTGATGACTTGTGCCATAGTTAGAGTTCCTTTTTAAAATCAAGTCGATATATAAGTTTGGGGTTTTACCCACGGTGTTCATCACCGCCAACAGTTTTATCGGCGCTCCTCAAAGAACCTTTAATTTTTCTTGAAAAAACTTTTTCTTTTTTATCACTCTTCCCTTATAAGCCAAACAGCGCCAGTTCTTCACGACTATTCCTACCATCAAAAAATTATTTTTATTAGTAAACTTTTTTCGAAACTTACCGATAACCGGTTCAATAAAGATTTACTAATAAAGGAGTCAATATGGCTAGCATTTCTTCATTAGGGGCCGGATCGGGGATGGAATTAGGCCCTATACTGGATAAACTTCAGGCAGCAGAACAAAAACGTTTAGTTCCTTTGACAGAACAGCAAACCAGTTATAAAGGTAAGTTAACGGCTTTTGGTACGTTAAAAAGTAGCTTAGAAAAACTGGAAACCGCTTCTGAATCACTGAAAAAATTCGATAAACTGAATACAACTACCGTCAGTGACAAACATGACGCATTCACTGCCAGTACTGATTCTAAAGCCACCCCAGGTAACTACAGCATTACCGTTGAACAATTGGCACAGGCCCAATCATTACATACAGAAAAAGTCAGTAATATCAAAGCGCTCCAAGGTGAATCTTTGGGCGAAGGTAAAACCCGGACCATCACTATCACCCAACCGGGTGAAAAAAAGCCGATGAAAATCGTGCTGACAGACGAACAGACGTCCATTATTGAGATCAAGGACGCAATTAATAAACAGGAAGGTAATGTCAGCGCCAGTATTATGAAAGCGAAAGATGGCGAAAACAATTTAGTGCTGACAGCTAAAAAAGCCGGTACTGAATCAGTGATGACAATTAAAGTTGAAGGTGATAACAAACTTAGCCAACTTCTAGATTATTCTTCAGAGAAGAAGGGCAAACTAACTGAAGCAGTTAAAGCCCAAAATGCGCATTTAACCGTTAATAACATCTCAATTGAGCGGCAGACAAACCATATTACTGATGCACCAGAAGGCATTATACTGGATCTGAAAAAAACGACCGAAGATAAAGATAAACCTGGAAAACATAAGCCAGAAATGCTGGTCGTATCCCGTGATATTGAGCCGATGAAAGAGGCGATTAAAAACTGGGTTGATGCTTATAATGAGCTGCAAACAACGTTTGATTCGCTAACCAAATATAAGCCAGTAAAACAGGGTGAAGAACCTTCGAAAGATAACGGCGCTTTATTAGGTGACAGTACATTACGTGGAATCCAGAACCAATTAAGAAGCCAAATTTTCAGCTCTCAGGCTGTTAATGATATTCCAACCCTAAATAAACTGGGGATTAAACAAAAGTTTGACGGCAAACTGGAAATTGATAACGAAAAACTGGAAAAGAACCTGAAAGAAAAACCGGCTAATGTAAAAGCATTCTTTATGGGTGACGGTAAAGAAACCGGTTTTGCCACCCAAACGCATAAACTATTAAAAGATGCCTTGGATAGTCATGAAGGTACCTTAGTTACCGCGACCAACGGTATTAACAAGCGTCTCAAAACACTTGAGAGACAAGTAGACAGGACGAAAGATAATATTAACCAAACGATTGAACGTTATAAACGCCAATTTTCACAACTGGATAAAATGGTCTCTTCTCTAAAACAGACCAGTAACTTCCTATTACAGCAGATGAGATAATTAAAGGAAATTATGTATCAACGTTCGGCAAGTCAATTATATGCCCAGATAGATGTGGAAAGCGAAATCATGAACGCTTCCCCCTATCAGTTGATTCAGATTTTGTTCAACGGGGCGCTTAGCGCCCTACGTCGAGCAATTATTCTGATGGAGCAAGGAAATATCGCAGAAAAAGGTGCAGCTATTTCCAAAGCGATCAATATCATTGATAATGGCCTCAAACAGGGGTTAAATAACGAGAAAGGCGGAGAGCTGGCACACAATCTTGCTTCCCTTTACGACTATATGACCCAACGTTTACTCCAAGCTAATTTACGCAATGATGAGACAGCCATTACCGAAGTTATAAAGTTACTCACCGAGATTTCAGAAGCTTGGCGGCAAATTGGCCCTCATTACAACGCCAGTCAGGATATTGTTTAATGGATAATGAAATGGATCTTTTGTCAGCTTACCAACAGATCCTAAGTTTAAGTGAGCAAATGCTTAATTTAGCCAAAAATGAAAAATGGGATGAGCTTGTTGATATGGAAATCACCTACCTCAAGGCAGTAGAAGTGATTAGCCAATCTTCAATATCATCTGCCACCTCTCTTTCATTACAACAAAAAATGACCAACATTTTGCAGATAATTTTAGATAATGAAAATGAGATTAAAAAACTACTACAGAAAAGACTTGATGAATTAAGTAAACTCATCAAACAAGCAGGCCGACAGCAACTATTAAACGATAGCTACGGCCAATTCCCTGTTGAACCCTATCATACCCTTACGGAACATAAGTAATTGAGAAATAAAGGTGATGTACTCTCATCACCATTATTTACTCGTTTTGTGAGCTTGGTTTAGGGTGTATTGATTGCAATTCAAATCATAAGAAATAGATAAGAAATCTTGGTAATTAAATAGTGTCTGCTAGAAATGAGCAATGATAAATAAAATAAATCGGTATGAAAAACCCCAAAGTACCGTAATTGATTGCTGATGTTTAGCAATAAAGATAGAGAAGAAACATCGTTATAACCTTGAACCTAATACAATTCAGACTAGCCAATACTCCTCTGAATACCTCGAAACTCATCCACTTTATGATATTTCAGAAAATCATATTTAATTGAAAAATAAATCATTTTCCTATTTTATTATTTTTACGTCCCCAAAATGGGAAAGGAAATTATTCTATTCTCCACTTCGACAGATTATGGTTTCTATCTCATTCAAAGAAAAGCCCGATCAACATATTTTACTCTCCACCAAAAACTTGACCTACGATACCCACTTCCGTAATAGTGTAGCTATATACAACACAATGCCATAAAGTTACAAATTCAGCTAACCACATTAAATACAACTAAAAAACCAGATGGTATGAATGCCCCGGGTTGGAAACTTCATCCGTAAAAAGAAACTGATTTAAATGGTCAGTGGGCCATATCGGTTAATGACAATTGGCGACTAACATTTAGATTTGAAGGCAAAGATACCATTCTCATTAACTACCAAGATTATCACTGAGGAATAATAACCTGAGCAGAATGTATAACCCGGCACATCCCGGATTTGTTTTACGCGAATATCTTGGAGATATAGCTGTCACAGACGCTGCAAAATCATTAGGCATAACTCGCGCCGCATTATCCCGTATATTAAACAGCAATGCCGGTATATCCGCTGATATGGCATTACGTCTAGAAGCAGCATTGGGAACCAGAGCTGAAATGTGGACTGAAATGCAATCTCAGTATGAGCTATGGATTGCCTCTCAACACAAAAGACCAGAAATAAAACCGATGGAATATCCTGTTTGCAGCGCCGCAGAAATTATCCACGACACTCGCGATCTCTCTTATTAACGATAGACATCAATAGCTTAATATACCTACACCTGCATATTCATAATTTCCTGATACGAAGCTACCAGCTTATTTCTTACCTGAACGCCCATTTGCAAAGCAATACTGGACTTTTGCATATCCACCATTACATCATTCAATTCAATACCAGGTACACCCAGCGTAAAATCCTGAGCTTGTTTTGTAGCATTCAAACGTGTTTGGTTAATTTTACCAACAGCTGCCATCAGTTGACTGGCAAACCCTCCCTGCAATGGCATTGGCTTCGCAATGCTTGCTGACTGTAGTGCCTGAGCCTGCATCTGTTGCAGTACCCCTTCAATTGCTTGAATTGACATAAAAACCTCGTGTTAAACCACCCTACGCAATTCAATGCCATATTAACCCAAGGTTTATACGGCATATCTTTAGACTGCCACCCTAACATAGCCCCCTCAATCTAAAGCGGGTAATTAACGTAAAAAGTCAGGGCTTATTGTGCCATTAAAAGATGAGTGAACAGCGAATAATGACAAGACTGAAAATAGGAAGAATTCTTTCGCTTGCGTATGGGGAGTCTGTTTTGTTACGCCACGCTTTTAGTATTCATGTTGAACAGCAAGGCAAGGATCGTCTATGAGTGCCGCAACAACCGACATTGAAAATCAAACTAATGGTTTCAGCACTATCATTAACCGGATAAAAGCTGATCCTAAAGTGCCATTATTGGTTGCAGGCAGCGCAGCCATTGCTATTGTCATTGCCCTTTTCCTGTGGTTACGCAGCCCCGATTATCGGGTGCTTTACAGTAATCTAAGCGATAAAGACGGTGGCGAGATTGTCACACAACTAACCCAATTAAATATCCCTTACCGCTTTGCCGAAAATGGCTCTGCTATCATGATCCCTGCCGGACAGGTACATGAAACACGGCTAAGACTGGCACAACAAGGATTACCTAAGGGTGGAGCCGCCGGATTCGAGCTACTCGATAAAGAAAAGTTTGGTATCAGCCAGTTCAGTGAACAAGTTAACTACCAAAGAGCATTGGAAGGTGAACTGTCACGGACAATTGAATCTTTGGGGCCTGTGCAAAATGCCCGTGTTCATCTTGCACTACCCAAACCGTCTCTGTTTGTTCGTGAACAAAAGTCCCCTTCCGCATCCGTTACCGTTGGATTGTTGCAAGGCCGTACACTGGATGAAGGCCAGATCAATGCCATTGTCCATATGGTTTCCAGCAGTGTTGCTGGGCTTCCACCAAGCAATGTCACTATTGTTGATCAGGCCGGGCGTCTATTGACACAAGCCGATGCCACCGGGCGCGATCTGAATACCAGTCAGCTAAAATACATTCAGGAAGTAGAAAACCGCTTCCAGCAACGTATTGAAGCTATTCTGACCCCGGTCGTCGGTCGTGGTAACGTTCACGCCCAAGTGACTGCCCAAGTAGATTTCTCGCGCCGTGAAGAGACGGCTGAAGAATACAAACCCAACCAACCCCCTAATCAGGCCGCAGTTCGCTCAAAACAGCTCAGTGAAAGTGAGCAGAGTGGCGGCCCTCTGGTTGGTGGCATTCCCGGCGCACTTTCCAATCAACCAAGCCCGCCACCAAGCGCGCCGATTGAGAAACCCAATACTAAAGAGAGTAATAAAAGCGACAAAAGCGATAAGAAAACATCATCCTCAGGTAACAGTAATGAGCGCATGGTGAACAATAATCGCAATAACCGCCGTGACGAAACCACAAACTATGAAGTGGACCGGACTATTCGTCATGTGCAACAGCAAGCTGGCGGAGTTGAACGCCTGTCTGTCGCGGTTGTCGTCAATTATGTCACTGTCGAAGGCAAAAATGGCCCAGAAACGCAGGCATTAACCCCGGAACAACTGGCGAAAATAGAAGCGCTGACCAGAGAAGCGATGGGCTTTTCCAAAGAACGTGGCGATAGTTTGAATGTGGTTAACACACCATTTACTGAAAGCAAAGAGAATATCGAGGTTATTCCAGTATGGCAGAACCCTATTCTGCTGGAAAAAGCCTTTGATTTTGGCCGCTATCTTCTCTTGATACTGGTGGCATGGCTTCTGTGGCGCAAAATGGTGGTTCCTCAACTTGCCAAAAAACGTGCCGCAGAAAAAGCCGCGCTTGAAGCACAAAAAGCTCAGAAAAAGCAAGCAACTGAATCCAGTGCAGAAATGGATGAAAGAACCCGTCAGAGACTGACACGCCAACGGGTCAGTGCTGAAATTCAAAGCCAACGTATCCGCGAACTGGCAGAAAAAGATCCTCGCGTTGTAGCGCTGGTGATCCGTCAATGGATGAGTAACGAACAATGAGCCTAAACGGAACAGAAAAAAGCGCCGTCATGTTAATGACCCTGGGAGAAGATCAGGCGGCAGAGGTGTTTAAACACCTGAATTCCAGGGAAGTTCAGCAACTTAGTATTACCATGGCAGGTATGCGCCAGGTTTCTAACCAGCAATTGGCCGATGTACTGGCAGAATTTGAAGAAGATGCTAGCCAATATGCAGCACTAAGTATCAATGCCAGTGATTATCTGCGTTCAGTGTTGATTAAAGCACTCGGTGAAGAGCGCGCCTCCAGTCTGCTTGAGGATATTCTCGAATCCCGCGAAACCACCACCGGTATTGAGACCCTCAACTTTATGGAGCCCCAAATGGCCGCCGATATGATCCGTGAAGAGCATCCACAGATCATCGCCACCATTCTGGTGCACTTAAATCGCGGACAGGCAGCCGATATCCTAGCGCTATTTGATGACAAATTGCGTAATGACATCATGCTGCGTATCGCCACTTTCGGCGGAGTCCAACCGGCTGCGTTGGCCGAACTGACAGAAGTGCTCAATAACCTATTAGATGGTCAGAACCTCAAACGCAGCAAAATGGGTGGCATTCGTACTGCGGCTGAAATCATCAATCTGATGAAAAGTCAGCAGGAAGAGAATGTTATCGAAGCAATGCGCACTTACGATAGTGAATTGGCACAAAAAATCATTGATGAAATGTTCCTGTTCGAAAACCTCATTGATGTAGATGACCGCAGTATCCAGCGTCTGTTGCAGGAAATCTCTACCGACTCCTTGCTCATTGCACTAAAAGGCTGCAACCAGCAACTACGCGACCACTTCCTCAATAATATGTCTCAACGTGCCGCGGAGATTATGCGCGACGACCTGGCAAACCGCGGTCCGGTGCGTATGTCTCAGGTAGAAAGCGAACAGAAAGCCATCCTGCTTATTGTTCGTCGTCTGGCAGAAAGCGGTGAGATTATCCTGAATGGTGGTGACGATAGCTATGTCTGATAAGTTGAACAATGCCGGCTGGCAGCCATGGAAACCCAACGAACTCACACAATGGGAGAAACTGCGGGCCAAACCAGAGCCTACTGACGACCCACAGGAAACCGCTGAGCATGATGAAATCCTTCAGCAAGCGGCGATGCTGGATAGTTTGAAAGAACAGGCTCGACAGGCAGGACATGAGCAAGGATTTGCCGAAGGTCAGGCTCAAGGCTATGAAAAAGGATACCAGGCCGGCCTAGAAGCCGGTCTGGAGCAAGGATTGCAGAATGCCATTCAGCAACAACAACCTATCACAGAACAGTGGCAAAACATGCTGGCCGATTTCCAGCATTCACTTGAAGGTCTCGATACCATTATTGCATCCCGTTTGATGCAGTTATCGCTGACCGCCGCAAAACAGATCCTTGGTCAACCGGCGATTTGTGATGGCACTGCCCTACTCAACCAGATCCGTGAATTTATCCAACAGGAACCGATGTTCAGTGGTAAACCGCAACTCCGGGTTCATCCACAAGATCTTCCAATGGTTGAGAAGCAACTGGGAAATACGCTCTCACTACACGGTTGGCGTTTACTGGCAGATAACAAACTGCACCCTGGTGGTTGCAAAATCAGTGCAGATGAAGGCGATTTGGATGCCAGCCTGGCTACTCGCTGGCATGAATTATGCCGGTTGGCAGCGCCGGGAGAGTTGTAATGACGGCAAGACTCGGACGTTGGTTAGCAACGCTGGATGCTTTTGAGAAAAAGCTAGAGAAAACTTCGCCGGTTCGTCGTTATGGACGTCTGACCAGAGCAACGGGGCTGGTCATGGAAGCAACTGGCTTACATCTGCCGCTGGGAGCGACATGTCTGATTGAGCGACAAAATGGCGGCAATATTGAAGAAGTTGAAAGTGAAGTCGTTGGTTTTAATGGCGACAAGCTGTTATTGATGCCGCTTGAAGATCTGGAAGGTATTGTACCCGGCGCCCGTGTTTATTCTCGTCCGTACAGCGGCGAAGATTGCAGCAGTGGGCGCCAGTTACCGCTTGGCCCGGAACTGCTGGGACGGGTGTTAGATGGTGCTGGCCGCCCACTAGATGGCTTTCCGTCACCCGATACTGGCTATCGCGCACCACTTACTACACCACCAATTAACCCGCTGCAACGCACGCCAATCAGCGAAGTATTGGATGTCGGCGTACGGGCGATCAATGCCCTCCTGACAGTAGGCCGCGGGCAGCGCATGGGCTTGTTTGCCGGTTCTGGCGTGGGTAAGAGTGTTCTGCTTGGCATGATGGCACGTTATACCCAGGCAGATGTGATTGTCGTTGGCTTGATCGGAGAACGTGGCCGCGAAGTTAAAGATTTCATTGAAAACATCCTTGGCGCGACAGGTTTAGCCCGCTCAGTGGTTGTCGCCGCACCTGCCGATATTTCACCGTTATTGCGGATGCAAGGCGCATCCTACGCTACCCGTATCGCTGAAGATTTCCGGGACCGGGGTAAGCATGTATTGCTGATCATGGATTCATTGACCCGCTACAGTATGGCGCAGCGTGAAATTGCATTAGCAATCGGCGAACCACCAGCAACCAAAGGCTATCCTCCTTCGGTTTTCGCTAAACTTCCGGCACTGGTGGAGCGTGCGGGGAATGGTGTTAACGGCGGTGGCTCAATTACCGCGTTTTACACCGTCCTGACTGAAGGGGATGATCAGCAAGATCCAATAGCCGATGCGGCCAGAGCTATTCTGGATGGCCACATTGTGCTTTCCCGTTCACTCGCAGAATCAGGGCACTACCCGGCGATTGATATTGAAGCCTCTATCAGCCGCGCCATGACATCGCTAATTAATAAACAACATTACCGGCAGGTACAACAATTCAAACAACTGCTTGCCAGTTATCAGCGTAACCGTGACCTAATTAATGTTGGTGCCTATGCAGCAGGCAGTGATCCGCTCCTGGACAAAGCGATAGAACTTTATCCCTACATGGCACAATTTCTACAACAGGATATTGAAGAGCGTAGTGAATATGCGGCTGCCTGTACTCAACTACAGCAGTTGTTACCTGTGTAACGTAATGATTTTCTGTCTGTTGCCATTAAAGCGAGGAATAAGATGCAGCAACAATCACCTCTCATGACCTTGCGTGAACTTGCACAAAATGCAGTGGAAAAAGCAGCTACTCACCTTGCACAGGTTCGTCAGAACCATCAGCAAATGGAGCAACAACTTGCAACATTGATAGGTTATCAAGATGAGTACCGAGTACGCCTGAACGACACGCTAAGTAGCGGTATGCCGTGCACGGCCTGGCAAAACTATCAGCAATTCATGAAAACGTTGGAAAAAGCGATTGAACAGCACAAATTACAGCTCAATCAATGGCAACAGCGGCTTGATACCGCTTTATCACAATGGCAGGAAAAACAACAACGTCTCAATGCCTTCGATACTTTGCAACAGCGGGCAGATAACAACCGAAGATTACATCAGAACCGAACGGAGCAAAAACAAATGGATGAGTATGCCCAACGTAGCACACAATGGAGAAGTAAATAATGAATATCACTCTTTTGCCTGCTGACTTAAAACCGGCAGAAAACCAGCAAACATACAGTGACTTAATCACTGACTCCGAGCAACCTTCAGCTTTTGCTCAATTTCTTAATCTGGAAACCGAACCGGCACAAAAAGGTATGATCAAACCGGGAAAAATATCATCCAAAGAAGGAAAAGAGAGCACGGATGATACCAACAACGGTTTATCACCCTTATTATCTATCTCCCCTGAAATACCAGCGGAATCTATTAACGCCTCACTGATTCCCCTTAATGCAAAAGCAGAAGTCAACAAACAACCGGCTCCTGTTGATGAAAAACTCATGTCAGCCGAAGAATTGGCTGCAAATTTACCTGTGCAATTATCTGGGTTAGCCATCAGATCAGAAAACCAGCAAGAAGCGCCTCAACTTACTGGACTCATTGCACATAATGCTAAAAACCTTCGGGATTTTTCTAAAGAATCCAAGGTGACAGAATTACCAACAGCAAAAAATCTTCTGACTGATACGCCAGAACAGACAAAACAGGCGGAAAAAGTAGAAGAACTTTTTAAAACCAAACCTGAAAACGAACTTGGGCAGCATCCTCAGGTAAAACCCAAGCTTGCTCCGGCAACTATTCAGCGCGGAATTCAACCTGAAAGTACAACGCAAAATCATCCACGTGAATCCGTACTGATTCAGACCACTGCTCCAGCTGAGATCCAGTCCACGCCGATCACCACAGAAAATCAACAAACCGGGCAAATCTCCGCCGTAACGACCTCTCCCTTGCTTTCCGCAGGGCACAATCAAACAGCCCAGTTTCAGTTATCCAGTGCCTCTACCCCCTTATTGAATGCTCAATTGGGTAGTGAAGAGTGGCAACAACAATTAAGCCAGCAAATCATGTTGTTTAACCGCAATGGCTTGCAACAGGCCGAACTACGTCTACACCCACAAGAACTGGGCGCATTACAAATCCGCATGTCTGTTGAAGATAATCAGGCACAATTACATCTGGCATCAGCGCACAGCCATGTCCGGGCTGCGTTAGAAGCGGCATTACCTAACCTTCGTCACGCTTTAGCAGAAACGGGTATTCAACTGACTCAAAGCAGCATCAGCAGTGACAACTCCACACCGTGGCAACAAGAACAACGGTCTGGTTCACAAAATTCTGGCAGCGGCAAAGGCCATAACGCTAACACCTCACCAGAAAGCCTTTCTGCTACAGAAACCACCATAAATTTAACACCTCATCAGCTGGCATCAGCCCGAGGAGGTGTAGATATTTTCGCCTGATGGGGGAAAGTATTTATACCCAATAGATTTCAAGATGCATCGCGACGGCAAGGGAGCGAATCCCCGGGAGCATAGCTAACTATGTGACCGGGGTGAGTGAGTGAAGCCAACAAAGAGGCAACTTGAAAGATCAAGGTTCACAACAAACGAACGAGTTAGTGGTTTTTTCCCCGTTTGTTCCGGCTATTGCCAGAGAAAATACGCGGGATAATGACTATCGATATTGATGGATAAGCAAGTCCGCCACGGAATGAGTGGACACTTGTCCGCAACGAAAACAGGAATTTGTCTGTCCATGTCTGACTATAGCTACGAGCGTAAACGCAAAAATCCATTTTGGATGATACTGTTAGTACTGATTGCCGTTATCGGTGCCGCCATCGGGGGATACAGTTGGTGGGCATTTAAACAGGCAGAAAAGAGTGACTCTGTGGCATCGAAAACCATAGAAGTCCCTGTATTTATGACTCTGGAACCTTTTACCGTCAATCTGATCGACAACGAAGATCACTTTGACCGTGTGCTCTATGTCGGCGTGACTCTACGTTTAGCCGATGAAAAAACCCGCCAGCGCTTCCATGAGTATCTACCGGAAATTCGTAGCCGTATGTTGTTATTACTATCGCGCCAGAAATCAGCAGAACTGGCTCATGACAACGGCAAATTGCGTCTGATGAACGATATCAAGCAAACGCTGAGCCCAACATTGGTACCCGGTGAGCCGGATCAGGTTATCACCGACGTACTGTTTACCACGTTTATTCTGCGATAATCAGCATGAGTGACAATATTCTTTCACAGGCAGAGATTGATGCTCTGCTCAATGGCGACAGTGTCAGTGACGACACAGAAAATACTGCATCCCGGGAAAATGAGGTTCGTCCTTATGATCCTAATACACAACGCCGAGTTGTCCGGGAACGCCTGCAAGCACTGGAAATTATTAATGAACGCTTTGCCCGTCATTTCAGGATGGGGTTGTTTAACATGCTCCGCCGGAGTCCTGATATTACGGTTGGAGCAATAAAAATCCAGCCTTATCATGAATTTGCTCGTAATCTGGCGGTACCGACCAACCTTAATCTGGTTCACCTGAAACCATTACGAGGAACAGCGCTGTTTGCATTTGCGCCAAGTCTGGTTTATATCGCCGTAGATAACCTGTTTGGTGGTGATGGGCGCTTCCCGACCAAAGTAGAAGGCCGCGAATTCACAAATACTGAGCAACGGGTGATTAACCGGATGTTACGGATGGCGTTGGATTCCTATCGTGATGCGTGGGATTCCATTTTCAAAATCGAAGTGGAATATGTGCGCTCTGAAATGCAGGTGAAATTCACCAACATCACCACATCACCGAACGATATTGTTGTTACAACACCGTTTCAGGTGGAAATCGGGGCACTGAGTGGTGAATTTAACATCTGTATTCCATTTGCCATGATCGAACCATTACGGGAACGATTGACCAACCCACCGCTGGAGAATGTCCGGCAGGAAGACAGTCTGTGGCGAGAAAGCCTGGTAAAACAGGTTCAGCACTCAGAACTGGAACTGGTCGCTAATTTTGTAGATATCCCGCTGAGATTGTCAAAAATCCTGCAACTTCAGCCGGGAGATATACTGCCTATTGATAAACCCGAACGCCTGATCGTTCACGTTGACGGTGTGCCGGTGCTCACCAGCCAGTACGGAACATTAAACGGGCAATATGCCCTGCGTGTCGAACATCTTATTAACCCTGTTTTAAATGCTCTGGATGAGGAACAGCCCAATGAGTGATGCTAAGCAACCCACAGATACCGCTGCAACCGGATCTGCCGAAGATATGTGGGCAGAAGCTCTGGAACAACAGGCCGCGCAACAACCAACCTCTGACAGTAGCGCGGCAATTTTTGAATCTCTGGAGCCTCAGGATGCACTGGCTCATTTATCAGATATTGACCTGATTTTGGATATTCCGGTCAAATTATCCGTAGAGCTGGGCCGGACAAAAATGACTATCAAACAACTACTGAGATTATCTCAAGGCTCAGTCGTTTCTCTTGATGGTCTTGCCGGGGAACCGTTGGATATTTTAATCAACGGATACCTGATTGCTCAGGGTGAAGTGGTGGTTGTATCGGATAAATACGGCATCCGTATCACCGATATCATTACACCTTCTGAACGTATGCGTCGCCTGAGTCGCTAACATGGCTTTCCAGCCTTCTCTTCATCATGGCGCGACAGAACCTGTCGCGCAAACCCAGGCTGTGACTCAGGTAGCAACCTCCACCCCACTTCCCGCTGGTCAAACATTGATGCAAGTCAGCAGTGCGCTGGCGGGGGTTTTGCTGTTAATTTTCACCATTACCTGGTTAATACGTCGTATGGGGATAATTCCCGGCAAAGGAAAAACTCAGCAACATCTTAATATCAAAGCCAGCTGCTCTCTTGGGCAACGTGAACGTGTCGTTATTGTCGAAGTTGAAAATGACTGGTTGGTATTGGGTGTTACTGCCCAGCAAATTAATTTGTTACATCAAATGCCAATACCTGAATCCAGCCGTAATAACCCCGAAGAACAAGCCGTAAAACCAGCACTGTTTGGTCAGATTTTAAAAAACACGTTGATGCGCCAAGGCAAGGATGATGAAAAAAAGTAGTTCTTTCTTTATGACCAACCCTAAATTTGCGTTGTCATGCCGCCTGGCGATTACGCTTACCGCGCTTATTTTACCCATGGATGCCGCGGCACAATTGCCAGGGATTATTAGTCAACCACTCGCTAATGGTGGACAAAGCTGGTCACTGCCGGTTCAGACTTTAGTTTTTATTACCGCACTGGGTTTTATTCCCGCGGCTTTGCTCATGATGACCAGTTTTACCCGTATTATTATCGTATTGGGTTTACTGCGTAATGCTTTAGGCACTCCATCGGCACCACCTAATCAGGTTTTACTCGGGCTGGCTCTATTTATGACATTTTTCATCATGTCGCCAGTTTTCGATAAAGTTTATCAAGATGCTTATCTGCCTTTTAGTGAAGATAAAATCAGCCTAGAAACCGCTTTAGAAAATGGCGCTAAACCATTGCGGCAATTTATGTTACGTCAGACAAGAGAAAATGATTTAGCTCTGTTTGCTCGTCTTGCTGATCAACCGCCGTTTGAAACAGCGGATTCCGTTCCTATGCGCGTCCTGATGCCAGCATTTATTACCAGCGAATTGAAAACAGCTTTCCAGATTGGTTTCACTTTGTTTATCCCATTTCTGATTATTGACTTGGTAGTCGCCAGTGTCTTGATGGCATTGGGGATGATGATGGTGCCCCCTGCCACTATCTCATTGCCCTTTAAACTTATGTTGTTTGTATTAGTTGACGGTTGGCAATTATTACTAGGCTCTCTGGCACAAAGTTTCTACGGTTGATCTAACAAGAGATAAATATCATGACTCCTGAATCGGTAATGGCATTGGGCACAGAAGCAATGGAAGTCGCACTGGCGCTGGCGGCACCGTTACTTTTATCGGCTTTATTATGTGGTTTAATCGTGAGCTTATTACAAGCTGCAACACAGGTTAACGAAATGACGCTGTCATTTATCCCCAAGATTCTGGCGGTATTTGTCACAACGGTTATCGCGGGTCCCTGGATGCTGAATTTATTTCTGGATTACATGCGAGAACTCTACAGCAACATACCCGCGATAATTGGCTGATTATGATCTCCTTTGATAGTGCAATGCTGAGCCAGTTTGTCAGTGAGTTTTTTTGGCCGCTGGTTCGGGTACTTGCGTTGTTCAGTACTGCGCCATTATTCAGTGAAAAACAGGCAACTAAGAAAGTCAGAATCGGGCTGGCCGTGATGGTAACGCTGCTCTTGATGCCAAACCTGCAACCGGCCCAAATCCCCATCTTCTCTGTTGCGGCATTTTGGGTGATAGTCCAGCAAATCCTGATTGGTGCATCACTTGGCCTGACTATGCAAATTGCTTTCTCCGCTGTGCGTCATGCAGGTGAAATAATTGGTTTACAAATGGGCCTCTCATTCGCGACCTTTTTTGACCCTTCCGGTGGCCCCAATATGCCCATTCTGGCGCGAATTTTTAACTTATTAACTTTACTTTTGTTTTTGGCTTTTGACGGTCATCTGTGGCTATTATCAATTCTGGCGGATACATTCCAAGTTATTCCAGTACAACCCTTACAACTCAATGCACAAGGATTTTTTCTTTTGGCACAAAGTGCCAGCATGATATTTATCAACGGCATGATGTTGGCTTTACCATTAATCACGCTATTATTGACATTGAATTTATCATTGGGGATTTTAAACCGGATGACACCACAACTTTCTATCTTTGTGGTTGGTTTTCCGTTAACGCTCACCACCGGTATATTAGTACTCACGCTTTTAATCCCCATGTTAGCACCATTTAGTGAGCGTATGTTCAGTGAATTATTTAATCGATTGGCGATAATTATCAGTGGAATGGTTATTTAAAAGCATTTTTTAAACCAGAATTGGTTTAAAAAAGAATAAGTATTATATACTGCATAAATCGTGCGGTTTAATGTTGTAAAATTTTATCGACAAGCAAGAGAAAAATGTATTTTAGCATTTTAGCATTTTAGCATTTTAGCATTTTAGCATTTTAGCATTTTAGCATTTTAGCATTTTAGCATTTTAGCATTTTAGCATTTTAGCATTTTAGCATTTTAGCATTTTAGCATTTTAGCATTTTAGCATTTTAGCATTTTAGCATTTTAGCATTTTAGCATTTTAGCATTTTAGCATTTTAGCATTTTAGCATTTTAGCATTTTAGCATTTTAGCATTTTAGCATTTTAGCATTTTAGCATTTTAGCATTTTAGCATTTTAGTATTTTAGTATTTTAGTATTTTAGTATTTTAGTATTTTAGTATTTTAGTATTTTAGTATTTTAGTATTTTAGTATTTTAGTATTTTAGTATTTTAGTATTTTAGTATTTTAGTATTTTAGTATTTTAGTATTTTAGTATTTTAGTATTTTAGTATTTTAGTATTTTAGTATTTTTAACTTGGTTATTCCGTTTTATTTCCGAGTATTAACTATACCCTTCATCTTTCAAGTTGCTGCTTTGTTGGCTGCTTTCACGCCCCCCAGTCACATCGTTATCTATGTTCCTGGGGATGCATTCATTTGCCACCGCGCTGCAAATTGAAATCTATTGGGTATAAATAGTTTAATTTTGTACAGTGAACTTTCCGAGGCAATGGCCCCTAATATGGTTACACATCAATCATAGCCCATGCCCTGATAACCCCAATGTGACCTAAGACACCATTATGACGTGGATAAAGTCCAGTGAAATGACCATATCAAAACCCGACATGACCCGGTATCTTAATCTGTTTTTATATTTCTAATTATGTTAATGATATGTGAATTAATTTAATGAAATAAGGAAGGGGTAATGAGACGAAAAACGGGATTTTTCTTTGATGAACATTGTTTTTGGCATAGTACTGGTATGCATATAACGACTCTGCCTGTCGGTGGTTGGGTTCAGCCTCCTTCTGGAACTGCACATGCTGAATCGCCAGAAACAAAAAGGCGGTTGAAAAATTTGATGGATGTATCAGGCTTGAGCCACTCTTTGCACCTTTCTTCGGCATCGACTATTGATGAGCAAACACTACGTAAAATTCATCCTGAAAAGTACCTGAAGGAGTTTAAGCAAATCAGTGATAATGGTGGAGGAATGCTTGGTATAGAAGCCCCCCTGGGACCAGGAAGCTATGAAATTGCCAAACTCTCAGCTAGCCTTGCTTGTGCTGCGGTGGAAACAGTACTTAGCGGTGAGCTTGATAATGCTTACAGCCTTTCTCGACCACCAGGTCATCACTGTTTGCCTGATAAATCCATGGGATTTTGCTTTCTAGCAAATATCCCATTGGCAATTGAACAGGCAAAAGCACGTTTTGATTTAAAACGAGTTGCGGTCATTGATTGGGATGTTCACCACGGTAATGGTACTCAGCATATTTATTGGAATCGTTCTGATGTTTTGACTATCTCGATACATCAGGATGGTTGTTTCCCTCCAGGATATAGCGGTGAAGATGATATCGGGGAAGGTGAAGGGACAGGTTATAACCTGAATATCCCATTACTTGCTGGAGCTGGACATAATAGCTATATCTATGCAATGACACAGATAGTACTTCCTGCGCTTAAACGTTTTAAACCGGAACTGATTATTGTTGCCTGTGGCTATGATGCGAATGCGGTAGATCCTTTGGCAAGGATGCAGCTCCATAGTGAAAGTTTTCGGGAGATGACCCAGCTAGTGCAACAGACAGCAGATAGTTTATGCGACGGAAAACTCGTCGTTGTTCATGAAGGCGGGTATGCAGAATCTTATGTACCATTCTGTGGGTTGGCTGTACTTGAACAGATGAGTGGCATTCGTACTAAAGTCAAAGATCCAATGTTAGATTTTATACGCTTGCAGCAGCCAAGAGCTGAGTTTGAGCTATTTCAACAACAGCAGCTTGATAAACTTAAAGAAAAATTTGGTCTTTAAACTTTATTGCGTAGGTTTGCTCCACATAGCTTGGGAGCAAACCTGCAAGGCTAATAACACATTTCCCCAAGAAGTTTCACCCTCCTAGCATATCAGCTTAAATTAACTTAAAAAACTTGATTATTTTTAGTGTAGGGTTGTAAGCCAGAATTGTCCAAAATTTTGTTAGCCTAACGTAAGACATTGAATCATAGCATCTAGGTCAATTTCTTTCTCTTCCCGTTCCATTGCACCAGAAACCCCTACTATTAAAATTAAAAAAATTTGAATGCCGTATCTCAAAAATAAAATTATTTATAGAATAAACATAACCGGTAGATTCAAATAATAAATTCATAGGACAAAATTTTTATTTTGACATTTATCCAATACCTATGGTCATTTAGAATGATTTCTTTTGATTTTAGTTTAAATAAATTTTCATCTCATTATGAAAACAAATTAAAACATCTGAAAATCATAATATTGAGTTTATTTTTTAATCCATAGAATATTCAGCCGTGTATTAAAAGTTTATTGTATTAAGCATGAATTACATTTCCTTGCTATTTTAGCATTATGTTTAATTATTTTTTTACCCACCTATTATTTTAGAGATAATCAAACAGAAAACTAAAGTACCCGTTGTTTTCAAGCCACACAAACTTAACCATTCTTTGTAAATTATCAACCAATTAGATTGTCAGTTTAATCCAACCCAAACAAATTTCTCCAATATATTGCATGATATTCATAATTCTGTTCAGATTAATTAAACTCGATTTTGTCTCTTGACTGCAAAGATATTCAAGTACTGTATACCCTATGGATTTCAAGATGCATCACGACGGCAAGGGAGCAAATCCCCGGGAGCATATACCCAATAGATTTCAAGTTGCAGCGCGGCGGCAAGTGAACGAATCCCCAGGAGCATAGATAACTATGTGACTGGGGTGAGTGAAAGCAGCCAACAAAGCAGCAACTTGAAGGATGAAGGGTATAGATAACTCTTGACCGGGGTGAGTAAGTTCAGCCAACAAAGAGGCAACTTGAAAGATGACAGGTATATTTCATAATACAACAGAATTGGTTCTTAATCCTATCTGCTAAATGTAGCTTGCACCACATTATTCTAACTGTATAAACTCAGCTTTGAGATTTCTGAAAATAGGTCGCGCTAATGCTTATTGTCGTGACCTATTATTGGCGCTTCTGGTATAATTTCTGACAGTTGTACGTGTGAAGAGGCTTATTTTTATGACTTTTCGTACTCCTATCTTATTACTATTTACACCTATGTATTATGTATATCGACCTAAAAGATACATTGTCACATTATTTTCTTGATCTATCTTTCTGATAAATTTTCCTCTATAGGTAGCCAACTGTCTTTCTGTTTAATTACTATCAAATCCTACGCACTCAGTATTAACTGCAAAAAACAGTTAATACTGAGTTATTTAAAACAAACCATAGTTATCTTGAAATCACCACTTTTCCATTGATTAAAGAGAAAAATGGGCTAAATGTGCGGCCATTTTCACCATTCCTATCTCTAATTAATAATGGAGATGGTGATCCATGTGCGACTTCAAATCGGAATAGTCGGCTATCCATATAACGTATCAGTTTATATTTTTTCCAATCTATCGGTACAGCCTGATAACCGTTATCAAAATCTCGCTTAAAATCGAAAGAATCAAAATAACTTTGTTCTGTGCTGTTATTGGCCTGTGCATGTTCATGCAACATTAATTTGGCTGCCGATTGTAAAGCGGCTAAATCTCTATTTTTCATTATTTGCCAGATATCTTCATAGGCTTTTTTAACTAACTCTGTGCTTGCTACCGTCTCCGGCAAGGGAGTAGCTGTAGTCCAGGCCCAAATAGGTAGATCATTTAATGTCACTGTCCGTTCCGTATGATAATAAAACTCACTAGAGTATTCTTTCGTCATAATCTTACTGGACTGTGCAGTATCGATATTAGAATTAACAGACTGCTTACTATCAGGTTCCAATGTGCCGTCCTTATCTACCACTCTGGTAATAATATTCGTGATTTCATCGGAATCGTAGGGAGTCACCTTAACCAGACGAACCTTGCATTTTGCATCTTTTTCTTTATAAATATATTTATCATCCCGGGCACTTAATGGCCCTATATCAAGACTGAGAATGTTTTTACCATTTTGTAATAGCGGGGCAATGTTATATCCGGTTGATATAGTGCCAAATATAGAGCTAAAGTTATCTAAGGTAGTGATTCCATTAACCTTAAATCTACAAAGTACCCTATTAGTTTCTAAGTAGCTAATATATTTAACTTTATCCATAGTATTTTCTCCATAAGTTGATAATGAAAATAAGGCCATAAAAAATAGAAAAAATTTCTTCATTACGATAACCTCAATTTGTATGTCGACTTTTCTTTTGGCAGTTTCGGATATACCTCCCATTTTTCTCGTTTTTTATTACCACTTTTTTGACTAAAACTATCTTCTTTATTTTCAGATGGTGCTACTCCCACCCCAAACTCCACATAATAGCTAGCAGTAATCCCTTCATGGAAAAACACCAGATATAACCCCTTATCCTGCTTATCCAGTTCAAAGCATCCTTGTGCCTCAATATCTGCATCAGCTTTAAAATACCCCTCCACCAGATAATATTTAAACCCCGCCTGAATATTGGTTTCCGCCTTAATAGCTAATGTACCTTTAACCAGATCCCCCAGCTCGAATTCCATTTCATGCGCTTCATTGCTGGCATATTTAAACGCTAAGTTTAACGCCCCTTCCAACACCATATCTAATTGTGCCCCCAGATAAGCCCCATTCCGCCCTTCTTCCACCACCTCCTTGCCTTTTAATCCCTGTTCCCGAATTAACTTAATTAATTTCTCAACACCGAATTGCGTGGCAAATGCCTCAATTAAATCCAGTCGCAGTTTTATCCCTATCAGCGGTGCTAACTCCACCTCAATGGCATGCTCAAAATAAGCCGCATTCCCATGCGTGGCATTCACCAGTTTACTGTCGCCGCCTAATTTTATTTCCGGGGTCTGAATTTCCGTTTTCAGCAGTTTTATTTCCTGACTGCCTTCACTGGAAAACAGTTTTTGCACGGTCTCAATCGCCTGACTGCTTTTATTCAATACACCCAGTTTATTCCGTTTTTCTTTAAATTCCTTTTCCAGTTCACGGGTCAGCGTACGCGAATAAGGGCCCAGGGTGTAAGCAAAACTCCCTTCGAGATTTAATGTGTCAGTTAATTCATAACCCGCCGTGTGTTTATGCCAGTTTTGACCCGGCCTTTTCGCATGCGGATTGGCCTTCTTTCTTTTCTCCAGCGCTTCCGCTTTTCTTTCTTCCGCGCTTCTTTCCCGGATTTCCTGTTCCGCCCCAATGGTCACATCAATCATCCATTCATATTGCGGCAAAACATGAATTGTCGTATCAAGGGCATCCACCGTTCCCAATAATAATGCCTTCACTTTATCGTCCGGCAAGGGAAATGAACGCCGGGCAAAGGGCTGGCCGTAACATTGCGTGAGGGTAAGAATATAATCTGTCCGCGGTAAATGATTCAGCTCCCCCCGCTGAAATAATGACGACGCAATAAAACCCAGTGGATCATTTTCTATCAAATCGACCAGCAGGTTATCACGGGCAAAACTCACTTTATAATCCGTGCCCGGCCCCGCCATCGGATTCTTACCCAATTCATAAAATTGAAACGCCGCATTATCCGGGCTATAAAAAATCGCCCGGGGACATTGGGCATTTTCAGTGATACACCGTTTTCCCACCAGTGAAATAGTCACCGGGATACCACCGGTTTCATCAACCACCCAAATATCCCCGATCGGTTCAATCTGGTTATAATTGAAAACCCGTTTACCGACTTTTAACACTAATTTGTGAATACAAGGGTCCGGGATTTTACAATCACAAACCGCACTGCGCATATTAACTGAAAGCATCGTTTTTCTTTTCCCTCAGTATTAACTGCAAAAAACAGTTAATACTGAGTTAGTTAAAACAAACCATAGTTATCTTGAAATCACCACTTTTCCATTGATTAAAGAGAAAAGAGGGTTAAACGTAAATCCATCTTCACTATTATTTTTATCCTCAATTAACAGTGGAGATTGTATCCCATCTTCAACTTCAAACCGGAATAACCGGCCACCCATATAGCGCACTAATTTATATTTACTCCAATCTATCGGTACTGCATAATAACCTTTATCGAAGTAATGTTTAAAATCCAGCGAATCAAAATCGATTTGCTCAGTACTATTATTCGCCTGAGCTTCCTCATGCAACGTTAACTGATAAGCTGTTTTTAATGCTATTAAATCCTGGTTTTTCAACATTTGCCAAATATCTTCATAGGCTTTTTTAACCAGTTCAGTACTTGTCGCCGTTTCCGGTAAAGGGGTAGCCATAGTCCAGGCCCAAACAGGGAGGTCATTTAATATAATCTCCCGTTCTGTATGAAAATAAAATTCATTAGGGTACTCTTTCGTCGTAATCTTACTGGATTGTGCAGTATCGATATTAAAATTAACGGACTGCTCACTATCAGGTACCAATGTGCCGTTCTTATCTATCGCTCTGGTAATAATATTAGTGATTTCCTCAGAATCGTGAGGAGTTACCTTAACCAGGCGAACCTTGCATTCTGCATCTTTTTCTTTATAAACATATTTATTCTCCCGAGCACTTAATGGCCCCATATCAAGACTGAGAATATTTTTACCATTTTGCAATAGTGGAGCTATATTATAACCTGTCGATATCGTGCCAAATCTTGAATCAAAATTATCTAATATAAATATCCCATTTACTTTTAACATACAGAGTGCTTGTTTTGTTTCTAAGTAACTAATATATTTAGCTTTATCCATTTTATTTTCCCCATAAGCGGATAATGATAACGAAAATAACGTCATAAAGAATAAGAAAACTCTTTTCATCGTGATAACCTCAATTTATATGTCGATTTTTCTTTTGGTAACCTCGGATATATCTCCCATTTTTCTTGTTTTTTATTACTACTATTCTGATTAAATTTACTACTTTTAGTTTTTGATCTACCTTTCCCCACCCCAAACTCCACATAATAGCTAGCAGTAATCCCTTCATGGAAAAACACCAGATATAACCCCTTATCCTGCTTATCCAGTTCAAAGCATCCCTGTGCCTCAATATCTGCATCAGCCTTAAAATACCCCTCCACCAGATAATATTTAAACCCCGCCTGAATATTAGTTTCCGCCTTAATAGCTAATGTACCTTTAACCAGATCCCCCAGCTCGAATTCCATTTCATGCGCTTCATTGCTGGCATATTTAAACGCTAAGTTTAACGCCCCTTCCAACACCATATCTAATTGTGCCCTCAGATAAAGCAGGTTATCGCGGGAAAAACTAATTTTATAATCCGTGCCCGACCCCGCCATCGGATTTTTACCCAATTCATAAAATTGAAACGCCGCATTATCCGGGCTATAAAAAATCGCCCAGGGACATTGGGCATTTTCTGTGATACATCGTTTTCCCACCAGTGAAATAACCACCGGGATACCGCCGGTTTCATCAACCACCCAAATATCCCCGATCGGTTCAATCTGGTTATAATTGAAAACCCGTTTACCGACTTTTAACACTAATTTGTGAATACAAGGGTCCGGGATTTTACAATCACAAACCGCACTGCGCATATTAACTGAAAGCATCGTTTTTCTTCTCCCTCAGTATTAACTGCAAAAAACAGTTAATACTGAGTTATTTAAAACAAACCATAGTTATCTTGAAATCACCACTTTTCCATTGATTAAAGAGAAATAGGGGCTAAATGTGCGACCATTTTCACCATTCCTATCTCTAATTAATAATGGCGAATCATTACTATCTTCAATTTCAAACCTGAATAACCGGCCCCCCAGATAACGCACCAGCTTATATTTTCTCCAGTCTATCGGTATGGCCTGATAACCGCCGTCAAAATTTTCCTTGAAGTCTAAAGAATCAAAATAACTTTGTTCTGTACTATCATTAGCCAGCGCATGTTCATACAACATTAATTTAGCCGCCGACTGTAATGCCGCTAAATCTTTGTTTTTCATTATCTGCCAGATATCTTCATAGGCTTTTTTAACCAACTCCCTGCTTGCTTCTGTTTTCGGCAAAGGGGTAGCCGTCGTCCAGGCCCAAGCAGGCAAATCATTTAATGTTACCGTCCGCTCCGTATGATAATAAAACTCATCAGGGTATTCTTGCGTAGCAATTCTACTGGATTGTGCAGTATCAATATTAAAATTAATAGACTGCATACTGTTAGGTCTCAGTATTCCATCTTTATCTGCTACCTTGGTGATAATATTCGTAATTTCCTTGGAATCGTAGGGAGTCACCCTCACTAATCGAACCTTACATTCTGCATCTTTTTCTTTATAAACATATTTATCATCCCGAGCACTTAATGGCCCCATATTAAGGCTGATAACATTTTTACCGTTTTGTAATATCACTGCAATATTATAGCCAGTTGATATAGTACCGTTAATCGAGCCAAAATTACTTAAAGTATAGATCCCATTGACTGTGAGTACACAAAATGCCTGATTTGTTTCTAAATAAGCAATATATTTAACTTTATCCATTGTATTTTCTCCATAAGTTGATAGTGAAAATAAGGTCATAGAAAATAAGAAAAATTTTTTCATTCCGATAACCTCAGTTTGTATGTCGACTTTTCTTTTGGTAACCTCGGATATATCTCCCATTTTTTTTGTTTTTTGTTATCCACTTTGCTCCCTTTTATAATAGATTTACCATTATTTTCAGATGGTACTAATCCTACCCCAAACTCCACATAATAACTGGCCGTAATCCCTTCATGGAAAAACACCAGATATAACCCCTTATCCTGCTTATCCAGTTCAAAGCATCCTTGTGCCTCAATATCTGCATCAGCCTTAAAATACCCCTCCACCAGATAATATCTAAACCCCGCCTGAATATTAGTTTCCGCCTTAATAGCTAATGTACCTTTAACCAGATCCCCCAGCTCGAATTCCATTTCATGCGCTTCATTGCTGGCATATTTAAACGCTAAGTTTAACGCCCCTTCCAACACCATATCTAATTGTGCCCCCAGATAAGCCCCATTCCGCCCTTCTTCCACCGCCTCCTTGCCTTTTAATCCCTGTTCCCGAATTAACTTAATTAATTTCTCAACACCAAATTGCGTGGCAAATGCCCCAATTAAATCCAGTCGCAGTTTTATCCCTATCAGCGGTGCTAACTCCACCTCAATGGCATGCTCAAAATAAGCCGCATTCCCATGCGTGGCATTCACCAGTTTACTGCCGCCGCCTAATTTTATTTCCGGGGTCTGAATTTCCGTTTTCAGCAGTTTTATTTCCTGACTGCCTTCACTGGAAAACAGTTTTTGCACGGTCTCAATCGCCTGACTGCTTTTATTCAATACACCCAGTTTATTGCGTTTTTCTTTAAATTCCTTTTCCAGTTCACGGGTCAGCGTACGCGAATAAGGGCCCAGGGTGTAAGCAAAACTCCCTTCGAGATTTAATGTGTCAGTTAATTCATAACCCGCCGTGTGTTTATGCCAGTTCTGACCCGGCCTTTTCGCATGCGGATTGGCCTTCTTTCTTTTCTCCAGCGCTTCCGCTTTTCTTTCTTCCGCGCTTCTTTCCCGGATTTCCTGTTCCGCCCCAATGGTCACATCAATCATCCATTCATATTGCGGCAAAACATGAATTGTCGTATCAAGGGCATCCACCGTTCCCAATAATAATGCCTTCACTTTATCGTCCGGCAAGGGAAATGAACGCCGGGCAAAGGGCTGGCCGTAACATTGCGTGAGGGTAAGAATATAATCTGTCCGCGGTAAATGATTCAGCTCCCCCCGCTGAAATAATGACGACGCAATAAAACCCAGCGGATCATTTTCTATCAAATCGACCAGCAGGTTATCACGGGAAAAACTCACTTTATAATCCGTGCCCGACCCCGCCATCGGATTTTTACCCAATTCATAAAATTGAAACGCCGCATTATCCGGGCTATAAAAAATCGCCCGGGGACATTGGGCATTTTCAGTGATACACCGTTTTCCCACCAGTGAAATAGTCACCGGGATACCGCCGGTTTCATCAACCACCCAAATATCCCCGATCGGTTCAATCTGGTTATAATTGAAAACCCGTTTACCGACTTTTAACACTAATTTGTGAATACAAGGGTCCGGGATTTTACAATCACAAACCGCACTGCGCATATTAACTGAAAGCATCGTTTTTCTTCTCCCTCAGTATTAACTGCAAAAAACAGTTAATACTGAGTTATTTAAAACAAACCATAGTTATCTTGAAATCACCACTTTTCCATTGATTAAAGAGAAATAGGGGCTAAATGTGCGACCATTTTCACCATTCCTATCTCTAATTAATAATGGAGATGGTGATCCATGTGCGACTTCAAACCGAAATAATCGTCCTCCCATATAGCGCATTAATTTATATTTTTTCCAATCTATCGGCACTGCCTGATAACCATTATCAAAATCTTCCTTAAAGTCCAGAGAATCAAAATAACCTTGCTCTGTACTATTATCAGCCTGTGCATGTTCATATAACATTAATTTGGCTGCCGATTGTAAAGCGGCTAAATCTTTATTTTTCATTATTTGCCAGACATCCTCATAAGCTTTTTTGACCAGTTCAGTACTTGCTTTCGTTTCCGGCAAAGGGGTAGCTGTAGTCCAGGCCCAAATAGGTAGATCATTTAATGTCACTGTTCGCTCGGCGTAATAAATACCCTCATCCTTGAGATTCTTTTCCGTAACTTTACTATACTGCGCAGTATCGGTATTAAAATTAACGGATTTCATACTATTAGGCTCTGCTATACCATTTTTATCGGCCACACTGGCGATAATATTCGTAATTTCATCCGACTGGTAAGGTGTCACTCTTACCAGTCGAACTTTACATTCCGCATCCTTATCTTTATAAATGTACCCCTCTTCTGCATCACTAAATGGTGCCATTTCGATATAGATAGTATTTTTACCATTTTGTAACAATGGTGCAACATTGTATCCAGTTGATATAGTACCAGTCATTGAATTGAGGTTACTTAATGTATACATCCCATTAACCCTAAGGACACACCGTGCCCGATTAGTTTCTAAATAAGTAATATATTTGACTTTATCCATTGTTTTATCCCCATATGCCGATAATGAAAATAATGCCATAAAGAATAAGAAAGATTTTTTCATTACGATAACCTCAGTTTGTATGTTGACTTCTCCTTTGACAATTTTGGATATATTTCCCATTTTTTTTGTTTCTTATCATCCCTTTTACTATTTTGTTTAGAAGATTCATTACTATTCTCAGATGGTGAAACACCTGCTCCAAACTCCACATAATAGCTAGCAGTAATCCCTTCATGGAAAAACACCAGATATAACCCCTTATCCTGCTTATCCAGTTCAAAGCATCCCTGTGCCTCAATATCTGCATCAGCCTTAAAATACCCCTCCACCAGATAATATTTAAACCCCGCCTGAATATTAGTTTCCGCCTTAATAGCTAATGTACCTTTAACCAGATCCCCCAACTCGAATTCCATTTCATGCGCTTCATTGCTGGCATATTTAAACGCTAAGTTTAACGCCCCTTCCAACACCATATCTAATTGTGCCCCCAGATAAGCCCCATTCCGCCCTTCTTCCACCGCCTCCTTGCCTTTTAATCCCTGCTCCCGAATTAACTTAATTAATTTCTCAACACCGAATTGCGTGGCAAATGCCTCAATTAAATCCAGTCGCAGTTTTATCCCTATCAGCGGTGCTAACTCCACCTCAATGGCATGCTCAAAATAAGCCGCATTCCCATGCGTGGCATTCACCAGTTTACTGCCGCCGCCTAATTTTATTTCCGGGGTCTGAATTTCCGTTTTCAGCAGTTTTATTTCCTGACTGCCTTCACTGGAAAACAGTTTTTGCACGGTCTCAATCGCCTGACTGCTTTTATTCAATACACCCAGTTTATTGCGTTTTTCTTTAAATTCCTTTTCCAGTTCACGGGTCAGCGTGCGCGAATAAGGGCCCAGGGTGTAAGCAAAACTCCCTTCGAGATTTAATGTATTTGTTAATTCATAACCCGCCGTGTGTTTATGCCAGTTTTGACCCGGCCTTTTCGCATGCGGATTAGCCTTCTTTCTTTTCTCCAGCGCTTCCGTTTTTCTTTCTTCCGCGCTTCTTTCCCGGATTTCCTGTTCCGCCCCAATGGTCACATCAATCATCCATTCATATTGCGGCAAAACATGAATTGTCGTATCAAGGGCATCCACCATTCCCAATAATAATGCCTTCACTTTATCGTCCGGCAAGGGAAATGAACGCCGGGCAAAGGGCTGGCCGTAACATTGCGTGAGGGTAAGAATATAATCTGTCCGCGGTAAATGATTCAGCTCCCCCCGCTGAAATAATGACGACGCAATAAAACCCAGCGGATCATTTTCTATCAAATCGACCAGCAGGTTATCACGGGAAAAACTCACTTTATAATCCGTGCCCGACCCCGCCATCGGATTTTTACCCAATTCATAAAATTGAAACGCCGCATTATCCGGGCTATAAAAAATCGCCCGGGGACATTGGGCATTTTCAGTGATACACCGTTTTCCCACCAGTGAAATAGTCACCGGGATACCGCCGGTTTCATCAACCACCCAAATATCCCCGATCGGTTCAATCTGGTTATAATTGAAAACCCGTTTACCGACTTTTAACACTAATTTATGAATACAAGGGTCCGGGATTTTACAATCACAAACCGCACTGCGCATATTAACTGAAAGCATGTTTTTTCCTTAGCCAATATTAACACTACCACCACCAATCATTATTCCACCGCAACTCACCGCATCACCGGTTCTCGCAGCAGGTTTACCATCAACAAAAACGGTGCTGGAGCCACCAGCAATGATTCTTGAATGAGATGAATGTGGCGCCAAAATGTCGCCCTGACGAGCCAAAGGAATACCATCAACGTTTACACTGGGCGATCCCGAAATAACCGGCGTTGCTTTACAATCACCATGCTCCGTACCAATATCACCAATCTTTACTGCATTACCCATATTTCTTGCTCCATATCTGACAGGATTAAAATAATTAGTCTTTAAAGTGGGACCAAGGGGATGATGAATCGCCTAGTTCCTGCAATAGCAATTTTTCTGCGCGTATATGTCCAGGCTCACAAATATTATTTAATATGCGTTTACAGCGTTCAGGCGCGAATTCAATAGATAGGTATCTTTGCGAGAAGAATAACTTTAATATTCCCCGAACACTGTGATCATCCGTAATACCGATATTACTTAATTCAGTAATTAGCGACCGAATATAACCTACATAATCAAACCCTTCGATAGTTTCCCATTCGATAATTAATGCCGCCAATATCTGTACATAACGTTCAACAAAAGCAGCATCAATTTTTTCCAGTTGTTCTGGCGTTATCGATAAGAGTTTTCTTTTACTGCTAGCGCCCTGCGGATATTGTTCCCTGATAGCAAGAAAATCATGGCTCTGAATATTGCCCTGATAACAGGTAGCAATTTTATCTATCGGCCCCATAAAGCAGTGAATTTCCCAGTCACTGAGTACATTAAGAAAATCCCAGATATTGCGCGGGTCATAAAACCGAAAAAATACCGGTTTGTCCTGACCAGGTAATAAGACTTGTAAATATTTACGCAAATGCCGACGTAATGTTTTCATATCCGCCTGAGTACTTAAGTAAATTCCCCAAGGCGTTTTCCATTCATCTAAATAAAGTTGGACCTTTTCTGTTACTTCCACTAAATAAGGTGCAACTTTCAGTAATTCAGGTGGTAAAGATTCATCATAAAGGCAAGTGAAAGGGGGATCAAAATGCTCCAATATCAGAGGCAGTTGGGATTCCGTTGCGGCATCAATCACCGCATAAAGTTTTTCTTTATCCATTATTGATTTTTCTCCATCGGACAATGTGCAACAAACATCGAACCAGCCTGAGCCGCACTTTGTAAAATCGCTGGATTAGTCGGTTGTAATGAGATGCCGGGACTGCCCCCCGAATTCAGGTTAATAGAAGAACCTTGGATATCTACCCCGCCGTCATGGATGACAATAAAACTATTGCCTACTTTCAGGGTAATTTTGCTCCCGCTTTTTATCGTGATGTCATCATTAGCATCAACGCTAAGTACGCCCTGTATTTTCTGTATTACATCACCTTTGACTTGCAAAGCTTTATCACCATCAACCTGATCAATATAGTCACCCGTCGTTTTATGCTCCTGTTGCCCCTCAACGGTCACTTTGCGGTTGTTGGCAATCACCAGTTCGTCATCATGTCCAATACGGGTTGTGCGGTTGTAATTAATTTGCTCATCACGGGAATTGAGCACCTGAATCGCCAGATTTTTCTGGGCGTGAATAAACACTTCCTCCTTATCTTTCTCATCTTCAAAACGCAGTTCGTTAAAACCATCTCCTTTATGGGTTTTTGAACGGATTGACATCTGAGTTTTTGCCATCGGCAGAGGGTTCGGCACGATGTTGCTGGCATGGTAGGTCCGCCCAATAATAATCGGCTGGTCCGGATCGCCATGCAAAAAAGCCACCAGCACTTCCTGACCTACCCGAGGGATAGCAATCATCCCCCAGCGCTGACCGGCCCAAGCCTGACTGACTCTGATCCAACAGGAACTCTGGTCATTAAATTTGCCATATTCGTCCCAAGCAAACTGTACCCGTACCCGCCCATATTCATCACAAAAGATTTCTTCTCCTTCCGGACCCACAACAGTCGCAATCTGCAAGCCATCAATATTCGGTTTGGGATAAGGAGAAGGACGCCATACCCGATTACAATCTCCAAAGGTGAAGTGGTTGGTTAAGGTGGTGCCTGGCTCGCCAAAACGGGATTCACCCGCCTGCGGTTGTTTACCGTAATGGCTGATTTGAATCACTTGCCAAAGAGCATTAAATTTCTCTTTCGGGTGATCAGCAAGTGTGAACCCCGCCGCCGCCGAAAGGGCGAAACAGTCACTTTTCCCTTGCCCTGACATTGCATCACAACGCAGCGCTTCCAGACGATATTGACTTATTCGCTGGCCAATCTCGTCTTTATAACGTCCGGGAAAATCATAATAATCGTAACTGCACAAATCTGAACGTTGATGATTGAGTTGGCGTTCGTGATAGTAATAGTCAGCAGTCCAGCGGGGATTTTTGAAAGTGCGATCCCGCAAAATAACACGCGCTATTCCAACTCGTTCATACCAACGAAATTGATTGATACAGCACTGGCTCCCTGTGCTATCCGATTCTGGGCGGTAAGGCAATGTACGATTGCCATTTACTCGATAAGAATCCACAAAAACAATTGATGCTGCACCCTGAGTTTGGTCGAACACAAAATAATAAAATATCCCTTCATCAGCCAATAAACGATGGAGAAACGTCAGGTCACTCTCATCATATTGCACACAAAATTCCCGTTCAGGATGCTCATAACGTAGATCACAGGTGAAGTTTATGACGCCATTCTCTTTCAGCAATATTCCGACAATATCGGTAACGGACTGATGCTGAAAAATACGGGAGTTCACCCGCAACCCTGCACGCCATAAGCCGGGATGCAGTGTCAGGGAGTAATGACTACGGTGATGGCCTATCGTGCTTTGTTCAAATTGAGTCACAATCCCGGTCACACTGCGTTCTGGTTGTCCGTCACGATAAACAGTCAGTGTTGCAGAATTATCCAGCACATCGGCAAAATCAATCTCCGGGTCAGCGCTGGTTAATGTAGCTTCCAGACTGAACAACGTTGATAGTGCTTCATTAAGGGTAAATTCAACCACCGCAAAAGTTTGCTCTGGGAGATTACCTACCGTAAGAGTAAAAACCAACCCTGAATCTGCCATTACATCCCTCCTGACTGAGTTATGTTGAGACCCAGGAAATAAAAGAAATCGCTTAAGACAATCATAATTCAACCTTATTTTACTTACATAATTACCGAATCTATTTCACCACTAGATAAATTCATCCAACTTTAATTCTGCCTTCAATTATCAACAGATCATTAGATTGATTTTTCAACATATGAACGGGAGCATAGAAAAAGAAAGGCATAATTAACTTATTTTAAATAAAATGCGAAATTTTATTCTGTTATAAGTGAGAGATTTTCACAGTATATAACAATGTAACTGGGGTGAGTGAAAGCAGCCAACAAAGCAGCAACTTGAAAGATGAAGGGTATATTTAATAAGTTATAATGAATTACAGTGATTTAATTAGTTAAAATCTCTGACCTGTTTTAGTCATAAAAAGAGAAAACCAAATTAGCACAACATCTCAAACGACAAATTCATTTATCTTATTCCTTTTACGTCACTGATAATTTTCAATATTTAACTGTTCTGGATAAGTGTTAAGTTAAATTTCACAGATAAGACAATCTGTACTATATGCATATTCATCGTCATGATAAGGAAACAATAAAATGAGAATAATATATATAAACCCTACCCAAACTTTTGAGCTTTATGCTAACGGAAATATAGTAATGCCTTCTACTCATCACCCTAACTTTACTATAAAAAACAATGGTCCAGCACTCATTAGAGCTGTAAATTACTGGTCATCTCCATTCGGAGATTACAATCAGTATACTTTTATTGATATCCAACCCGGTGAAACTAAATCTTTACAAAGGCTGCCTAACCCTGTTTATTTCTATAAAGTTGTTGTTATCAATATTAGTGGCTATCAACACGCAGAAGCTGAAGTTACTGAGTTATACCCAAGTCCACATCCGGCACTTTAAGTTTCAACAATATATTTTTAATATAGCATTTACTTTATTCAATGAAAAAAATCGCTGGCTTGAAAACCAGCGATTAAATTAAAAATGAAAACTGAATTAACGAAACATTTCAAACATCGACATGCCTTTCATATCGACAAATGTTTTATACGATGCCTGAAGTACGGCTTGCTGCTGATAATAATTCGAAATCGCCGAATTCCATTCAACGTCAACCAGTTGACTCAAACGACTTTTATTAGCCAAGCTGCGTTCTGCCCCCAGGCTATTTAAATCATCTATTTCTCTCAATTGCAAACCCAGCACTGACTCCACCGAAGAGACATTATTCAACGCATTGCGGGCACCGCGGTTTGCCTTATTCAGCAATTCCACTGCATCATCACGAGTTTTTTGATCAGCCCCTTCAAGTGGCGTTTTCAATGACTTAATCGCCATGTCTATCACTTTAAATACATCAGATTCACTGGGATTACCATCTGGCTCTTTTACCGGGTTACTCGTCGATGAGAGAAATACTTGTTCCCCGGTATGTCCGATGATCATAGCGCGGTTGCTATCCACTTTTTGCGTCAGTTCCTGATAGCCACCTTGATAACTGACCGCACCACTTTTACTTTCATCAAAAGGTTTTACATCCGTTTTATAGCCAGCAAAAATATAGCGACCATTACCATCAGTGGTGTTACCCAGGTTAACCAGTTGTTCTTTAAATCCTTCCAGTTGAATAGCCAGCGAGTTACGATCTTCATCACTTAACACACCATTTACTGTGGCTACCAAGCTTTCATGAACATTTTGCACCACCCCGACAACTTTGGATACCACGCTTAATTGCATAGACATTGAATTCTTGGCAAATGAACGAGCAGTCATATATTGCTGGTTCTGAGATTCAGCCTGAGCAACCATAACCCCTTGAGAGGCAGCCATCGGATCATCAGACGGATTTATCACCTTTTGACCACTGGATAGCTGTGCTCCTTGTTGCATCCATTTTGACTGAGCAGTCGTGATGCTAACCATTTTTTGGTCGTACAATACATTGGTACTTACGCGCACAATATTATTCCTTTTAAATATTCAGCTAAATGCCCAAGATATCTGGGTATCCTCAGGCTATTTTTTTATAAGTGACACACTTTATTAGCGACGTAGATCCAAAATGGCATTAAACAAAGTTGTGGCTGTCTGAATCACTTGCGCATTAGCCAGATAATATTGCTGTAAACTTTGCAATGCGCCGTACTCTTCATCTATGTTGACGCCAGAAACCGACTGCTGTTCGACACGAAGCTGATTAGTAATGTTCCTCTGCGTTTCTAAATCAACATTCGCTGTACTGGTCTGGTTACCAATAGTACTGACCATCGATGCATAAGCACCAGAAAACGATGCTTTACCCTCTACCAATTTTTTACTTTGTAATTCAATGAGTTTTTTTGCATTAACGTTATCACTCGGCCCACCATCTTTAGTGCCAGCCGCCGCCAATTGCGATGCATCTTTAATATTAATTTCCATGCCACCAATAACACCATTAACCGCTTTCAATGTGTATCGGTCATATTCTTTTACATCGGTTGGATTAATTTCAACTTTCAATCCATCAAATTCCAGTGTATTACCCGTCACTTTGGCAGAAATATCCGCTTTATCTGCAGCACGCTGGATTTTCCAATTAGCCCCATCGTAGCTGAGATGATAATCGCTGGCTTTTACCGCTGAGGTATCTGTATATTCCACTTTAAAATCAGCTGAACCTTTATTTTTACCATTAGCAATAATATCCGGCTTGTTAATCGTGAAGAAATCTTCACCTTGTCTACCTTTTAAATCAAAACCAGAACGGTGAACCTGATTAAATTGATCGCCCAATACCAATGCCAATTGGTTTAACTGATTACGGGAATTATCCAACACTTCACTACGTGCCCGTAATGTGCCACTTAATTCACCTTTATCAATGTGTCTTTCATCAATTTCAACAACATCACCAAAACCACGATCATAACCTAATGTAATGCGACTGCTATCCGCATTGGATGAAATCGCTTCCACTCGGTAAGCGGTTGTCCCCTGAACCAGCGTCAATCCACCAGCAAAAGTCACATTATAAGTGTCACCGTCCTGCTGAGTCACACTCACACCGACCAGTTTATTCAGTTCATTAACCAATTGATCGCGCTGATCCAGCAATGAGTTTGGTTCAGCACTACCACCACCTCTCATACGGGTAATTTCACCATTGAGTTTAGCAATTTGCTGAGCATAGTTATTAATATCATCGGCAGAATTAGCGATTCCCCGATTAATGTTATTTTCCATTTTACGCAGGAAGGTATCCGCACTTTTCAACTGGTTCATCAATCCCTTTGCTTTGCCAATGGTTGTCGTTCTGGCTGCATCATCTTCAGCATTACTAACGACATTTTGTAAACTGGTAAAGAAGTCATCAATGGTATTCGAAAGATTATTCGCTTTATCTGCCAGCAAATTATCAATCTGAGAGATTTGTTGAGAATAAGTGGTTAATGCCCCTTGTTTTGCCTGAGCGCTAGAAAGTTGCTGATTAATGAATTCATTATATTGACGGTTAATACTGGCGACAGTAACACCATTCCCGATAAAACCAACGGATGTCATCGTGCCACCGTTTTGATTGATAACGGTTGATTGCCGGTTATAACCAGGAACTCGCATATTTGCGACATTATTACTCAGGGTTCCCAGAGCAATCTGAGCAGCCTGAAGGCCACTCATCGCGGTATTAATAAGACTGTTGGACATCAGAAGATCCTTTTGCGTTTTAGTTATGTCTCCGCTGGTGGCGGCAAACAATCCTTCAGATAGGTAAAATAGTGTCTGAGTTGCTGTAATTTATCGGCTAAATTCAGTAAAACTTGAGCAAAATATAGATCAGAACAATTCGCTCAAATCGTGGGTATAGGCTTTCACCGCTTGTTCTCCGACACCTTTTAACTGCTGAATAACCGATACCAGCTTTTTGGCATATCCAGGATCAGTGGCATAACCTGCCTGTTGCAAAGAATAAGCCCCCTGTTCCGGGGTAGCAGAGCTGACAACCTTAGCGTAACGCGGGCTTTCTGTGAGTAGTTTGACGTAATCTGTAATCGCTTCCACGTAAGAGCCATAAACACGGAAGCTGTCTTTCATTTTCTGCGGTTCGCCGTTGATATATTCGGTGGTCAGAATATGCGTTACCGACCCTTTCCAGTCCTTACCAGCCTTAATACCAAATAGATTATGACTTGGTTTACCATCAGCAGTCAGAATCTCTCTTTGCCCCCAACCAGATTCCAGCGCCGCCTGAGCAATAATCAGCAAATGAGGAATACCACTGCGTTGGCTAGCTATCTGGGCAGGAACCGAAAGGGTGGAAACAAAGTTCGCGTTGTTGAGCGGTAACGGTTTAGGCGGCGTTTCAAGTTTCGGTGCCGTCCGGCGGATAAATTGCTCAAGCGCTTGCCTTGGCAAGGTTTGCAAAACTTCGTTATCCAAAGTCATGGGTATCTTGCCCGCTATTTCACTGGGGGCGGTTTTAGTGTTAGAAAGCTGCTTGAGTATCATATCGCCAAAACCTAGCCCCTTCTGAGCAATATTCTGCGCGATTTGCTGATCATATATCGAGGTATAGAGGTGTGTCTGTTCACTGTTCAACATGCCATCTTTAGGCAGAGCTGAACGCATACTTTTCAGCATCATCTGAACAAAGAGTCCTTCCATCTGTTGGGCTACTTGCCGTAGTCCCTGTTGTGGATCTTTTGCCAGATTAGATTTTAATGTGTTAACCGACTGTACATCATAAGCAGCCCCGGACAGGGTTAAAAAATCATTCATCAAATGATCTCCAGCTTCGCCCGCAGACAACCCGCACTTTCCATTGCCTGTAAGATTGACATTAAATCATTCGGTGTTGCGCCCAATGCATTCAGTGCCTGAACGACACTATTCAAACTCGCACTGGCGTTAACCCGCTGCAACGCGCCACCTTGTTCACGAACCGCTACGCCGGTATTACGAGTGACAACCGTACTTCCGCCGGCTAATGGTGTATTAGGCTGATTAACAACCGTCTGATTCTCAACGGTTACAGAAAGATTCCCCTGAGCAACCGCGCAGCTATCCAGCATCACATTGCGGTTCATTACCACAGAGCCGGTGCGGGAGTTGATAATCACTTTGGCATCACCCACATCAACACGGATAGTCAGGTTTTGCACATGAGAAAGGAATTTAACCTGCTCGCTCTTATCTCTCGGCATACGCAATTGCACCGTGCGAGCATCCAACGGCGTTGCTGTCCCTGTTCCTCGCATCCGGTTGATCGTATCGCTGATTTGCTGCGCGAGTGAGAAATCTTCGTTATTTAATTGAAGATTCAATATGCCATTTTCACCAAACTGCGTAGGCAATTCACGTTCAATCACTGCCCCATTGCTAATTCGGCCACCAGCAAGCTGATTAACTTTCACACTGCTACCACCCGTGCTGGCACCAGCACCACCAACCAAAATGTTCCCCTGGGCCAGAGCATATATCTGATTATCAACGCCTTTTAAGGGTGTCATCAGCAAAGTACCACCACGTAAGCTTTTAGCGTTCCCCAGCGAGGAAACTACCACATCAATATTCTGTCCGGCACGGCCAAACGGTGGCAATTTAGCCGTTACCATGACAGCAGCCACGTTTTTCAGCTGCATATTAGTGCCCGGAGGAACCGTAATCCCTAATTGGGATAACATGTTACTTAAACTCTGGGTAGTAAATGGTGTCTGAGTAGTCTGATCGCCGGTACCATCCAGCCCCACGACCAATCCATAACCAATCAACGCATTTTCACGTACTCCTTGAACTGTGGTCAGATCACGAATACGTTCTGCGGATGCCGTGGTTGTCACCAGAGCCAGCAATACCAGAAGAAGGCTGACAGCACTTTGTTTTATCATCACCATCCCCTTTTAAAACGGTGCAACATTCAAGAAGAAACGCTGTAACCAACCCATGTTCTGCGCTTCATTAATATAACCATTCCCCACATATTCAATACGGGCATCAGCCACTTGATTGGAACTGACGGTGTTATTAGCATTAATTGTCCGTGGGTTAACGACACCGGAGAAACGAATAAACTCAGTTCCTTGATTGATGGCAATCTGCTTCTCACCGACCACATGTAAGTTACCATTTGCCAATAACTGATCGACCGTCACGGTAATCGTCCCTCTGAATGTGTTATTGGCATTAGCGCCGCCTTTCCCACCGAAAGTATTTTCACCTTCCATGTCTAAATCGGTTTTATCTCCACCAATTAACCCCTTAAGAAAACGAGGAGTCAGTGTCGCGGAAAAAGACGTTTTTCCATTGCGGCTGGCATTGGCCGAAGAATTCTTACTGGCGCTGACATTTTCCTGCAATGTAATCGTCAGGGTATCGCCAATATTTCGTGGTCGGCGATCTTCAAATAGCGGCTGATAACCATAATAAATAGGCTGTACTACTTGGAAAATAGCGCCATTGGGAACCGGCGCAGTTGTCGCAGAAGGTGCTGCGGTGGTTGCCCCCTCAACCAAGGGTTTTTGCGGTATATACGCACAGCCCGTTAGTGATAATACTGCCAGTGCTATACTACAACGCCATTTATTCGCCACATTTTTCCGTAAATGGCGGAACTGACAAACGGCGCTGGTCTCGGCAACAGCCATTGTATCCATCTTCGATACTCTTAATTTATCCCTGAATAACGGGGAAACTGAATGTTCCCCGCGGTTCTGATTGACGATTAGGTTATAACTGAGTCAGTTTTTGTAGCATCTGATCAGACGTCGATACCGCCTTACTGTTAACTTCATAAGCACGCTGTGTCTGAATCATGTTGACCAATTCTTCAGCGATATTGACGTTAGATGTTTCTAAATATTTATGCTGAAGCAACCCAGCGCCATTTATTCCTGGTGTATTTTCAATCGGTACGCCAGAGCTGCTGGTCTCTACATAAAGGTTTTCACCAATACTTTCTAACCCATTCTCATTGATAAAGGTTGTCAGGGTAAATTGACCCACTTGCTGAGGTGCCGATTGCCCCTGTACTTTCACACTGACAACACCATCACTGCTAATGGCGATATCTGTTGCGTTATCAGGAATGGTAATGGTAGGGAATACCAAAAAACCGTTAGCGGTCACCAACTGCCCGTTTTGATCTTCCTGAAATGAACCGTCACGGGTGTAAGCACTGCTACCATCAGGTAACTGAACCTGAAAGAAACCCTTCCCTCTAATGGCAACATGATGATTGTTATTGGTTCCAGATAAGTTTCCCTGACTATGTATGCGTTCTGTTGCTACCGGACGTACCCCAGTACCTATCTGTAAACCAGAAGGTAAGCGGGTTTGTTCCGATGACATCGCTCCTGGTTGACGAATAGTTTGGTAAAGCAGATCTTCAAAAACCGCACGCTGGCGTTTAAAACCATTGGTGCTGACGTTTGCCAGGTTATTGGCAATCACATCCATATTGGTTTGCTGGGCATCCAACCCAGTTTTAGCAATCCATAATGATCGGATCATCGGTTTTATCCTCTGTGTCTAAATCAACTCATTGATAACAGCTGATTAGCACGTTGTGCATTTTCATCTGAGCTATGGATGACTTTCATCTGCATTTCAAAACGGCGGGCGTTGTCAATCATGCTCACCATGCTTTCCATCGGGTTGACGTTACTTCCTTCAAGCGTACCGGGCATTAATTTCACCTCATCGCTGGCAGGTAAGACATCACCCTGTAACTCCCGGGCTTGCTCAGTCATATGAAAAAGACCATCATCGCCACGAACCAGCTGATTGTCCTCAGGCTTCACCATTTTCAATTTGCCAAGTTGCCCCAGCAAAGTTGGCGGATCACCGGCAACCAAGGCAGAGATCGAGCCATCAGCCGCCAGGGTTAATTCAGCTTGTGGTGGAACATCGATCGGGCCGTTTTCACTCATCAGCAAGTTACCCTGGACAGTTAACTGACCGTCCGCTGAAATTTGAATGCTGCCGTTACGGGTATAAGCCTCAGAACCATCTTCAAGCTGAACCGCCAGATATCCTCCCTGCCCAATCGCTACATCCAGAGGACGCGCGGTATAGTTCATCGGCCCCTGACGATTGTCAGAACCAGGCGTTGAAGCCACAACCAAAGTACGGGTGTTAAAGGCAGCCCCTTCAACAGGCACTGCCCGCAAAGCGGCCAGTTGCGCCTTGAAACCCGGCGTCGATGCATTAGCCAGGTTATTTGCCGTTACCGCTTGATGTTCCAAGGTCTGACGGGCGCCGCCCATTGCGGTATAAATGACATGATCCATAATGCTATCCTGAAACTATCAGCGCATACTGACCAGCGTTTGCAGGATCTGATCCTGAGTCTTGATGGTCTGCGCATTGGATTGATAGTTACGTTGGGCCACGATCATATTGACCAACTCTTTGCTCATATCAACGTTGGATGCTTCCAGCGTACTACTGAGCAATTCGCCAAAGCCACCTGATCCCGCAATACCGATAATCGAACTACCTGAAGCGCCCGTTTCTACCCAAACGTTGTCACCTTGTGCTGCCAGTCCTTCCGGGTTAGCAAAGTTAGTCAGAACAATCTGACCTAATACCTGGGATTGCAGATTGGAATAGGTACCGATAACACGGCCATCTTTTTCAATGCGGTAGCCATTGAATTTACCTGCGGCATAACCGTCTTGCTTGGGTGCCAATATGCTATCAGCATCAATTTTCTGCTGTTTACTACCATTAAAATCAATAGTGATATCAGCGGCATTAGAACCATTCAGAGAGGGAACATTAAATGTAAACTGATTATTGTCTCCAATGAGTTTGCCATTGCCATCAAATTTCAGCGTTCCCAACGAAGCTGCTTTAGCGCCCTCAACCGTACTATCCTGAGCATGAACCTGCCATTCGTTATCGTTTGTTTTTACAAAGAAAACCCTGACATTATGCGGGTTACCCAAACTATCAAAAGTCGTCACACTGGTAGTATAGTTATAAGAATCCGCTTCTTCTGGTGAAAAAGCCCCGGTTGTTTTTTTATGCATTGAGTTAAGGTTTGCCGTCATCGTGACTTTAGTTGTTGCTTTAGCCGACAGCATATCCTGAGATATTGTGATCGGTTCTGGGTTAGCTCCCTTTTGAATCTCTGGTGCCCCCCCATTGACACTCACTGCCGGGTAACCGGTCAACTTCATGCCCTGCATATTAATAATGTTACGGTTCTCATCTAATTTAAACTCACCGTTACGGGAGTAACGGATTGTGCCATCACTGCTTTGCATACGGAAAAAACCGCCCTGAGTGATCGCCATATCAAGTGTTCGGTTAGTCGTTGTCGGCGTACCATCTTTAAAGTTCTGGTTAATACCCGACATTTTTACTCCCAAACCCACTTGAGAACCGGCGAAGATATCAGCAAAAGCAGCCGAACTCGATTTAAAGCCATATGTTGCTGCGTTAGCGATATTGTTACCAATCACATCCAAATTAGCTGCTGCCGCATTCAAACCACTTACTGCCTGCGAAAAGGCCATATTTCTTCTCCGTTAAAATACTTGTTTGTTAAAGAATCTGACGTACCTGATCCATTGTGACAGTACCGATCCGTCCTAAATCTAACTTGGCGCCATCCGCATCACGAGTAACACCATTCACCCTCGCGAACCTTAATGGTTGAAACACTCTCTGTTCGCCTTTATAGCTGGCTGCTATGGTGATTGTATAAGCGCCGCCCTCAGCTATAGCACCATCTTCTTTTGTACCGTCCCAAGGGAAACTATGAACACCCGCTTCTAACGCACCGATATCAATTTGGCGTACAACTGCGCCTTGCTTATCAGTAATGGTGACTTTCACACTATCTGCCGGTCTTTCTAACTCAATACCAAATGGTGTCGTACTGATGCTCCCATCTTTTTCGTTTGTACCAACCAGAATGGTATCCCCAGGGATCATCACACCTCGCCCAATCAGAGCTGATACCTGTAAAGACTGATTATTATTAATCTGACCAACAATAGACCCGACTGTGGTATTCAGCTTTTCGATCCCTTCTAGCATGTTGATCTGCGCTAAATGGGCTGTTAGCTCATTGTTCTGCATCGGATTAGTTGGGTCTTGGTTTTTTACTTGCGCGATCAGCAATTGCATAAAATTGCTATTCAGCTCTTCGCTATTCTTCTTGTTTGTCTTGCTGTTCTGGGCCAACTCCCTGACCGTCGTGTTATCCTGAGATCCGTTTATTGAACTGGTAATTGCCATGAGTCGCTCCTGCTACTGACCTAACGTTAATGTTTTCAGCATCAGCGATTTAGTCGTATTAAGCACTTCAACATTAGCTTGATAGCTACGGGAAGCCGAAATGGTGTTAATCATTTCCCCAACCACATCAACGTTTGGCATTCGCACATAGCCTTTTTCATCGGCCAATGGGTGTCCCGGCTGATACTCAAGGCGGAAAGGGGTTGGATCATCAACTATTTCACTGACCCTGACACCACCAGTTTCTTGTCCCGCCGGTGCAGCAACACGAAAAACCACCTGTTTAGCCCGATATGGCTGACCATCAGGCCCCGCAACACTATCGGCATTCGCCATATTACTGGCACTGACATTTAACCTTTGGGATTGAGCTGATAATGCCGAACCGGCAATATCAAAAACGCTGAGTAAAGACATGGCCTTTATCCTTGCTGTAAAACTGACATCATGCTTTTAACCTGAGAGCTGGTCGCCGTCAGCTCGGCCTGATATTTCAGGCTGTTATCCATAAAATTGCTGCGTTCCATATCCATATCCACCGTGTTGCCATCCATCGCTGGCTGATAAGGCACGCGATACAGCAAGTCCATTTCCATCCTTTTCTGAGGCTGAATAGGAATATGCCGATCCGATGTCAGCGTCAGCCCGATCCCGTTTCCGGTGACCCGACCGTGTGCAATGGTTTTTTTCAGTTGTGCGGCGAAATCAATATCCCGCGCCTGATAGCCAGGCGTATCCGCATTGGCGATATTAGCGGACAGGATTTCCTGTCGCCGTGATCGCAATGACAAGGCTTCCTGCTGAAAATGAAAGGCTGCATCTAATTTATCGAGCATATTCCTCCCTCTGATGTGACTTATCTGTGTTGTGAATCTTTAATAGCGCCTTCACGATCGCGAAGTTCGCAGTAAACAGAATAAACGCTGAAGGAAAAGCCTATCGGATGAATAGACGCTAATTGAATTGCTATTTATCCCATTAACTGACGCTCAACACAGATACACTGTGCGCCATTAAACGACGGCGGATTTATTGACTTTATCAACAGAAATAATGAGAGCGAGAAGATGCAAGCTATAAAGATTATCGGGCTGTTCGCATTTTTCTTTATTATGCCGATGGCATGGGGCAATCCTTTACCTCAGGCTATAACGCATTATTTCAAGCAAATACACCGGGATAATCACCATAACGTCTCTGTTGAAATCAGAACACCGGAACCGCAATGGCCTCAATGTGAATTGCCAGAAATTCAGCCACCGGTTGGTGGTCAAAACTGGGGAAATATCTCTTTGCCCGTCGTCTGTCATCAACAACGCAAATTTATTCAAGTCGCGGTCAGTGTCACGGGAAACTATCTGGTTACCCGTCGTGCTCTCTCGCGTAATGATGTTCTATCAGAGAAAGATGTTCAGGTCAGAAGCGGGTTACTGGAAAAACTACCTCATGATCTGATTTTTAACAAAAATGAAATAAAAAACGGCGTTGCGGTGCGCAATATCCCGGCTGGGCAGGTTCTCACGCGCACTATGTTACGCCGCCCATGGGCAGTGCGATCAGGTCAAAACGTGGTGGTCATCGTACAGGGAGATGGCTTTCAGATACGGAATGAAGGGAAAGCTATTAATAATGCTGCTACTTCTGATAAAGTCAGAGTCCGAATGAATTCAGGACTCGTTATAACCGGCCAGGCGTTAGAAAACGGTAGTGTAAAAATCATGTTATAAGTTACTAAAGTTTTCTTTTACTGTGCCGATATAACCAGCAGAGCACGACTTGCAGGTACGCAAATGGCATGTAACCTGCTCCGATCCATAGGTGAACCTATGCCTGGCCATAAAGGATAATAATTATGAGTATCGAACGCACTCAACCCTTATTAGCTATCGCCGCTGTTCAACAGCGACCGACTAATGAAAGCGCCCAGGGCACCCGCAAAACCTCCGGCGTTACTTTACAAAGCAGCGATGCACAAGTAAAACTGAGCGAAGCACAAACAAAACTGGTTCAACCAAGTAGCCAGGATATCAATATCCAAAAGGTGCAAAAGTTGAAAGAAGCAATTGCTCAAGGAACTTTAAAAATGAACAGCGGTAGAATCGCAGATGCTCTGCTCAAAGAAGCCGCCGAGAATTTTCAGCATTATAAGAAGTAGTTAAATCTGTTATGGAAGAACTGCAACAATTACTCGAACAGCAAGTGACTCATTTAACCTCGCTGACCCAAATAATGACGGAAGAGCGGCATATTCTGTGCGAGGGTTTTATTGAAGCACGTGATTTGCACCGGGTAACAGAACGAAAAAATTTCCTGTTATCCGCGCTTAGCCATTCAGAGCAGCGGCGTCTTAATTTAAGCCAAGCGCTAAACGTCATTGCACCTTATGATAAGCAACCTATGCTTGCCACATTATGGCAACAGATTGGCAAAGCAATTATTCGGGTTCGTGATTTAAACACGCATAACGGCTCGTTGTTAACTCAGCATCTTGATTTAAATAGTAAAGCCATTGCTTTCCTAAAAAGTCATCATAGCCCATCTTTATACGGTTCAGACGGCCAGGCTGCCCGTCACAGCATGCTTTCCGGCCACAAAGTCCAAGTTTGATTCAGTGCATTACCGCCTATTGCGGTAGTGCCGTTTTCCTGTTACAGCCTTCCATACCTATTTATTTCATATTTTCAAAAATATAAACCGCACCGGCTTTAGATTTAGAATCAACACCTTCTGACGTTGCACCAACAGCCAAACTCGTCCCCGCCTTATTCAGGCCAACAGGTCCACCAAAACCATTTAAATTGTCTGAATTGCCTGAAGGGTTCAAAATCTCCATCGGTGTTTCCATATTCCACTTATTATTCAGACAGGTATACACATACACCCGATAAGACGCTCCCACTGCCAGACGATCTCCCGCATCATTCAGTTCGAGAGAACCGCCAAAATATTTGCCACTTACAGGGGCCAAAAACTTAATGGGATTTTCTCTATCCCAGATCCCATTCGTGCGCGTATACAAATAAACCTCCCCATTAGAGGATTTATAAAACTCCGTACCCACCACCAGACGATCTCCCTCTGCATTCAGACTAAAAGTCTGGCTAAATTCACTCTCAGGGTGAGGGTGATTGAACTTAATGGGGTTTTCTCCATCCCAGATCCCATTTGTGCATGTATACACATAAATCGTGTTTCTTGGCTCCAAACCGTGCACCGCCAGACAGTTTCCCGCGGCACTCAGGTGGGCAACCAAGCCAAACTCATAAAAATTCGGAGGGAGCGGAATCTGAATAGGGTTTTTTGTATCCCAGATCCCATTCCTGCGCATAAATATACGGAGCGGAGAGTAATGTTTGGCCCCACCCACTAAACAGTCTCCTGCGGCGCTCAAGCTGACACTCGTACCAAAGTATTCACTTCCAATCGGAAACACTACGGGATGTTTTGTATCCCAGACGCCATTCGTGCGCGTATATACACAAACCCGCCCTTGGTTATAAGTGGGATACGGCAACATGTTTCCCAACGCCAGGGTATCGCCAGCTGCATCCAGACTGACATCCCATGAAGATCTATGATATTCATCTTCATAAGCTTCAAATACAATCGGCTTGCTTATATTCCACTCACCACTCTTTCGGCGCGTATATACATAGACTCTATTAGTCATCCCAACTGCTAAGCAGTCTCCCGCCGCGTTCAGGCTAACCGAACGACCAAAGTACTCATTCTCTTTGGGGAAGGGAGAAACAAGGCGCGTTACCATGGTGCGTTTCAAACCCAACACCTGCGCGATTTCCATCCGCTCACGCCGCGATAAACTGAAAAAATCCGCAAACTGAACCTGCCGATCGGCATCCAATTTCAGATACCCTCCCCCATCAAACGAGAGTCCCCCTTCTGGTTTCAGTGATAGCGCCAAAGCGCCTTGATTAGCGTTTAACCCGCCAGAATGGTGAGTGTTGAGGGTCAGTTTTCCTTTGTCATCTCGTTTCAGCCCTGCGGTTGGGCCATCACCCTGAACGCCATCAATGATTTCATATGCTTTATAGGCTTCATCAATCACATGGGAAAAGGCTTCCGGCATGAGCCGCACGCCAGATTTAAAACTCGCTTTTAATGAGTCAACGGTATTAATTTCTTTATCAATCATCACATTTCCTCAAAAGCCAGCCGTATTTAGACAGTCACCGTCACCGGTTTTCTGTCTTCTGTATGGGCATAATTGATATTCTCAAAGATATAAACTGCACCGGCTTTGGATTTAGCATCAACACTTTCTGACGTTGCACCAACAGCCAAACTCGTCCCCGCCTTATTCAGGCCGACAGGCCCACCAAAACCATTTAAATTGTCTGAATTGCCTGAAGGGTTCAAAATCTCCATCGGTGTTTCCATATTCCACTTATCATTCAGACAGGTATACACATACACCCGGGAAGCTGCACCCACTGCCAGACGATCTCCCGCATCATTCAGTTCAAGAGAGCTACCAAAATATACGCTACTTGCCGGGGCCGAAAACTTAATGGGATTTTCTTTATCCCAGATCCCATTCGTGCGCGTATACAGATAAACCTCCCCCTTTGTGGTTTTATAAAACTGCGTACCCACCACCAGACGATCTCCCTCTGCATTCAGGCTAAAAACTCTGCTGAAACCAGATGTTTCACCTTCAGGGTGACTGAACTTAATGGGGTTTTCTGTATCCCAGACCCCGTTTATACGTGTATACACATAAATCGTGCTTTTTGGATCGAAATCATGCGTCGCCAGACAGTTCCCCGCAGCACTCAGATGGGCAATCCAGCCAAACTCATAAAAATTTGGAGGGATCGGAATCTGAATAGGGTTTTTTGTATCCCAGATCCCATTCCGGCGCATAAATATACGGAACGGAGTGTAGTGATTGGCCCCACCCACCAGACTGTCTCCTGCGGCGCTCAAGCTGACACTCACACCAAAGTATTCACTTCCAATCGGAAACACTACGGGATGTTTTGTATCCCAAACGCCCTTCGTGCGCATATACACACAAACCCGCCCTTGGTTATAAGTGGGATACGGATACATGTTTCCCAACGCCAGGGTATCGCCAGCCGCATCCAGAGAGACATCCCATGAAGATCTATGATATTCATCTTCATAAGCCTCAAACACAATCGGCTTGCTTATATTCCACTCACCACTCTTCCGGCGCGTATATACATAGACTTGATTATTCATCCCAACCGCTAAACAGTCTCCTGCCGCATTCAGGCTAACAGAAACGCCAAAACGCTCATTTTCTTTGGGGAAGGGAGAAACAATGCGCGTTACCATGGTGCGCTTCAAACCCAACACCTGCGTGATCTCCATCCGCTCACGCCGCGATAAACTGAAAAAATCCGCAAACTGAATCTGCCGATCGGCATCCAATTTCAGATACCCTCCCCCATCAAACGAGAGTCCCCCTTCTGGTTTCAGTGATAGCGCCAAAGCGCCTTGATTAGAATTTAATCCGCCAGAATGCTGGGTGTTGAGGGTCAGTTTTCCTTTATCATCTCGTTTCAGCCCTGCGGTTGGGCCATCCCCCTGAACGCCATCAATGATTTCATATGCTTTATAGGCCTCATCAATCACATGAGAAAAGGCTTCCGGCATGAGCCTCACACCAGATTTAAAATTCGCTTTCAATGAGTCAACGGGATTAATTTCTTTATCAGTTATCATAATTTCCTCGAAAACTGTATTAAACAGTCACCGTCATCTGTATGGGAATCATTTAACATTTTCAAAGATGTAGACTGCACCGGCTTCGGACTCAGAACCAAACTTGTATGGACCTGCGCCAACAACCAAACTCGTCCCCGCCTTATTCAGGCCGACAGACCCACCAAAACCACTTAAATTGTCTGAAGGGTTCAAAATCTCGATAGGTGTTTCCATATTCCACTTATTATTTATGCAGGTATACACATATACCCTAGAATATGCTCCCACTACCAAACGATCTCCTGCATCATTCAGTTCGAGCGCGCGGCCAAAATACGTTACGTCACTTGCAGGAGCCGAAAACTTAATGGGATTTTCTGTATCCCAGATCCCATTCGTGCGCGTATACAGATAAACTTTCCAATCAGCGGGTTTATTCTCATTCGGCATCATCCCCATCGCTAAGCGATCTCCCTCTGCATTCAGGCTAAAAGCCCTGCCCAATAATAGATGATTTTCAGGGGGACTGAACTTAATGGTGTTTTCTGTATCCCAAGTCCCATTTGTGCGTGTATACACATAAATCATGTGACTGCCATCATCAAGCGCCGCCAGACAGTTTCCCGCGGCACTCAAGCGGACAACTTTGCCAAATCTATAAGGAACCGGAAACTGAATAGGGTTTTCTGTATCCCAGATCCCGTTCGTGCGTGTAAACATAGAGAACATAGGGTAATACCCGCCTCCGTACCCGCCCCCACTCACCAGACAATCTCCTGCGGCGCTCAAGCTAACATTCTCACCAAAGTATTCAGCAACCCGCGGAAATACAATGGGGTGTTTTGTATCCCAGACGCCATTCGTGCGTATATATGCATAAACAATAGAGGGCGAACTGTTTCCCAACGCCAGGCAATCCCCCTCCGCATCCAGACTGACATCCCATGAAGACATACGAGATCGATTTTCAGAATTCTCAAGTACGATAGGCTTTCTTATATTCCACTCACCACTCTTCCGACGCGTATACACACAGACTTTACGATTCGACCCAACCGCTAAGCAGTCTCCCACCGTGTTCAGGCTAACCGAGCTACCAAAATACTCATCTTCTATGGGGGAAGGAGAAACAATTCGCGTTATCAGAGTACGTTTCAAACCCAACAACTGCGTGATCTCCATCCGAGCTCCCCGCGATAAACTGAAAAAATCCGCAAACTGAATCTGCCGAGCGGCATCCAATTTCAGATATCCTCCCCCATCAAAAGAGAGTCCCCCTTCTGGTTTCAGTGATAGGGCCAAAGCGCCCTGATTAGAATTCAACCCGCCAGAATGGTAAGTGTTGAGGGCCAGTTTTCCTTTACCATCTCGTTTCAGCCCTGCGGTTGGGCCATCCCCCTGAGCGCCATCAATGATTTCATATGCCTTATATGCCTCATCAATCAAATGGGAAAAAGCTTCCGGCATGAGCCGCACACCAGATTTAAAACTCGCTTTCAATGAGTCAACAGTACTAATTTCTTTATCAGTCATCACATTTCCTCAAAAGCCAGCCGTATTAGACAGTCACCGTTATCTGTCTTCTGTTCTCTGTCTTCTGTCTTCTGCCTTCTATACGGTCATCAATTGACATTCTCAAAGATATAAACTGCACCGGCTTCGGATTTAGAATCAACACCTTCTAACGCTGCGCCAACCGCCAAACTCGTCCCCGCCTTATTCAGGCCGACAGGTCCACCAAAACCATTTAAATTATCTGAATCGCCCGAAGGGTTCAAAATCTCGATAGGTGCTTCCATATTCCACTTATTATTCAGACAGGTATATACATACACCCTGGATGACGCTCCCACTGCCAGACGATCTCCCGCATCATTCAGTTCGAGAGAACCGCCAAAAGATACTCTATTTGCCGGGGCCGAAAACTTAACGGGATTTTCTCTATCCCAGATCCCATTCGTGCACGTATACAGATAAACCTCCCCATTATAGGGTTTATAAAAATACGTACCCACCGCCAAGCGATCTCCCTCTGCATTCAGGCTAAAAACCACGCTAAAACGAGAGGATTCACCTTCAGGGCGACGGAACTTAATGGGGTTTTCTGTATCCCAAATCCCATTTGTGCGTGTATAGACATAAATCGCGGAAATGTAATCATCACACACCGCCAGACGGTTTCCCGCAGCACTCAGGTGGGCAATCGCGCCAAACTCATAAGCATCCGAAGGGGCCGGAAACAGAATGGGTTTTTCTGTATCCCAGATCCCATTCCGGCGTATAAACATACGGAACGGAGAGGAGTATTTGCCCCCAGCCACCAGACAGTCTCCTGCGGCATTCAAGCTGACATTCGCACCAAAGTTTACAGCGACCCGCGGAAACACAACGGGATGTTTTGTATCCCAAACGCCCTTCGTGCGTGTATATACACGAACCACTTCGGGCCATATGTCTCCCAACGCCAGACAATCTCCCGCCGCATCCAAACCGACACGCCATGAAGATAAAACATATTCAACATCCTCAAACACAATCGGCTTGCTTATATTCCACTCACCACTCTTCCGGCGCGTATACACATAGACGTGACTATTCATCCCAACCGCTAAACAGTCTCCCACCGCGTTCAGGCTAACAGAGCTACCAAAAGACTCATCCGTTCTAGGGAAGGGAGAAACAATGCGCGTTATCAGAGTACGTTTCAAACCCAACAACTGCGTGATTTCCATCCGCTCCCATCGCGATAAACTGAAAAAATCCGCAAACTGAATCTGCCGAGCGGCATCCAATTTCAGATATCCTCCCCCATCAAAAGAGAGTCCCCCTTCTGGTTTCAGTGATAGGGACAAAGCGCCCAGATTAGAATTCAACCCGCCAGAATGGTGAGTGTTGAGGGCCAGTTTTCCTTTGTCATCTCGTTTCAGCCCTGCGGTTGGGCCATCACCCTGAGCGCCATCAATGATTTCATATACCTTATATGCCTCATCAATCACATGAGAAAAGGCTTCCGGCATGAGCCGCACACCAGACTTAAAACTCGCTTTCAATGAGTCAACAGTACTAATTTCTTTATCAGTCATCATATTTCCTCAAAAGCCGTATTAGACAGTCACCGTCACCTGTTCTCTGTCCTCCGTTTTCTGTCCTCTGTCTTCATTTGACATTCTCAAAGACATAGACTGCACCAGCTTCAGACACAGAACCAACCTCGGCTGAAACTGCACCAACCGCCAAACTCGTCTCCCACCTATTCAAACTGACAGCCTGACCAAAACCATTTAAATTGTTTGAATTGCCTGAAGGGTCCAAAATCTCGAGAGGTGTTTCCATATTCCACTTATTATTTAGACAGGTATACACATACACCCGGGAAGCCGCCCCCACTACCAGACGATTTCCCACATCATTCAGTTTGATAGCGCTGCCAAAATACGTTACGTCACTTGCAGGAGCCGAAAACTTAATGGGATTTTCTGTATCCCAGATCCCATTCGTGCGCGTATACAGGTAAACCTTCCCAGCAGTAGGGACATTATAATCCACCCCCACCGCCAGATGATCTCCCTCTGCATTTAGGCTAAAAATCCGATTAAAACTGGACGAATTATCTTTAGAGGCAGCGAAGCTAACGTAGTTTTCTCTATCCCAAACCCCATTCGTGCGTGTATACACAGAAACCCCGTTGTACACATACCCCGCCAGACAATTTCCCGAGGCACTCAGACAAACCTTGACAAAATAAGGTAACTGAATGGAGTTTTCTGTATCCCAAATCCCGTTCGTACGTGTGTATATATAGGACATAGAGGCACCGCCCACCACCAGACAGTCTCCTGTGGCGTTCAAGCAGACATTCGCATTAATAGAGTATCCACGTTGATCTTCCAGCGGAAACACAATGGGATTTTTGGTATCCCAGACGCCATTCGTGCGCGTATATACATAAGCCTTCACTTTTTTAACATCCATGTAGTATTCCACCAAGTATCCCACCGCCAGGCAATCTCCTACCGCATTCAAACTGACATCCCAGGAACTACGAGATTTATCTTGATCATTCTCAAACACCGTAGGAGCACTTATATTCCACTCACCCTTCCGACCCGTATATACACAGACTTTATTATCCATCCCAACCGCTAAGCAGTCTCCCGCCGCGTTCAGGCTAATAGAAGTGCCAAAACGTTCATTCACTTTAGGGGAAGGAGAAACCACACGCGCCATCATGGCAGGTTTCAAACCCAACACCCGCGGGATCTCCATCCGCTCCCACCGCGATAAACTGAAGAAATCCGCAAACTTGACCTGCCGATCGGCATCCAATTTCAGACGCCTTCCTCCATCAAAAGAGCATCCCCCTTCTGGCTTCAGTGATAGGGCCAAAGCCCCCTGATCAAGGTTTAACCCGCCAGAAAGGTGAGTGTTGAGAGCCAGTTTCCCTTTATCATCTCGTTTCAGCCCTGCGGTTGGGCCATCACCCTTACCGCCATCAATGATTTCATATGCCTTATATGCCTCATCAATCAAATGGAAAAATGCCTCAGGCGCAGGCGGAACACCGGACTTAAAACTCGCTTTTAACGATTCAACAGAACTCATTTCTTTATCAGTCATAATATGTCCTCAAAAGCCGTATTAGACAGTCACCGTCACCTGTTCTCTGTCCTCCGTTTTCTGTCCTCTGTCTTCATTTGACATCCTCAAAGACATAGACTGCACCAGCTTCAGACACAGAACCAACCTTGGCTGAAACTGCACCAACCGCCAAACTCGTCTCCCACCTATTCAAACTGACAGCCTGACCAAAACCATTTAAATTGTCTGAATTGCCTGAAGGGTCCAAAATCTCGAGAGGTGTTTCCATATTCCACTTATTATTCAGACAGGTATACACATACACCCGGGAAGCCGCCCCCACTACCAGACGATTTCCCACATCATTCAGTTTGATAGCGCTGCCAAAATACGTTACGTCACTTGCAGGAGCCGAAAACTTAATGGGATTTTCTGTATCCCAGATCCCATTCGTGCGCGTATACAGGTAAACCTTCCCAGCAGTAGGGACATTATAATCCACCCCCACCGCCAGATGATCTCCCTCTGCATTTAGGCTAAAAATCCGATTAAAACTGGATGAACGATTTTTAGCAGCCATGAACTTAATGGGGTTTTTCTTATCCCAAATCCCATTCGTACGTGTATACACATAAACCACGTTTATTGGATCATGAGAATAATCGACACCATATCCCGCCAGACAATTTCCCGAGGCACTCAGACAAACCTTGGTAAACGAGTGAATCAACTTAAAGGGGTTTTCTGTATCCCAAATCCCATTCGTGCGTGTATATATGTAGGACCAAGAATCGCCCGCCACCGCCAGACAGTCTCCTGTGGCGCTCAAGCTGACATTGTGACTACCAGCGTATCCACGTTGATCTTCCAGCGGAAACACAATGGGATTTTTGGTATCCCAGACGCCATTCGTGCGCGTATACACACAAGCCTTCACTTTTGGAATAACATCAATGAAATATCCCACCGCCAGACAATCTCCTGCCGCATTCAAACTGGCGTCCCATAAAGAACGATGAGATTGATCTTGATCATCCTCAAACACAGTGGGAGCGTTTATATTCCACTCACCCTTCCGGCCCGTATACACACAGACTTTATTATCCATCCCAACCGCTAAGCAGTCTCCCGCCGCGTTCAGGCTCACAGAAGTGCCAAAATGTTCATTCGCTTTAGGGGAAGGAGAAACCATACGCGCCATCATGGCACGTTTAAAACCCAACAACTGCGTGATCTCCATCCGTTCCCACCGCGATAAACTGAAGAAATCCGCAAACTGAACCTGCCGATCGGCATCTAATTTCAGACGCCTTCCTCCATCAAAAGAGCATCCCCCTTCTGGCTTCAGTGATAGGGCCAAAGCCCCCTGTTCAAGGTTTAACCCGCCAGAAAGGTGAGTGTTGAGAGCCAGTTTTCCTTTATCATCTCGTTTCAGCCCTGCGGCTGGGCCATCACCCTTACCGCCATCAATGATTTCATATGCCTTATATGCCTCATCAATCAAATGGAAAAAGGCTTCAGGTGCGGGCGGAACACCGGACTTAAAACTCGCTTTCAATGAGTCAACGGTACTAATTTCTTTATCAGTCATCATATTTCCTCAAAAGCTGTATTAGACAGTCACTGCCACCAGTTTCTGTTCAGGGAAATTTAAACCCGCTACCCGATTATTAAGAATACTTAGTGCCCGCATTCAATAACAACTTGGCAATTTTTTTCTGCGTCTCCTCAGGAAGCAATTTAAAAGCTTGGGCCGAAACCGCTACAGTCCCATCTACCGACAGCACCCCGGATTTATCCAACATCAATCCCCCATCGAGCTGTAGCTTCAACGCAAGCCCTTTCGGTTCCAGCGAGATGCCATCACCAATCTTAACCGCCAAACGGTTGTCGATAACCTGCAACCCAACTCCCGGATGATAAGTTTGATCACTATCCCGCCAACCAAAAAGCTGTCGCCACAACATGGCCCAATCAATCAGTGAATAAAATGCAGCCTCAGTCGGGATCTTGCCAGGGGCGAAGTGAGCACTAAGCTGGCTAACCGTTTCATCTGTTATCTCTTTCGCCATCGTTTTTTCCTCATTTAGCTAGTCGTAAAGGTAAACTTTCCCTTCTCCACTCTTCCAGCCACTGGCGCCAATCGCCAACGTATTGCCGTCACCGCTAAGACAAATGCCGGCACCAAATTTATGGTTTAATTCCCCATCCACTGCCAGTAATCTGCCCTGCGTAATCCATTGTTCATCCTGATAACTAAACCACCATCCTGCACCGGTTTGCACCCCTGTGTTATCTTTGCCAACAGGTGTTGACACCACCAGTACCCGACCGTCGCCACTCAAAGAGAGTTCGCTGCCAAACCTTTCCCCGGCAGTCACCGCTTCTCTCAGTATCCCCATGGCTTGCCATGCATTACGGTGACGCAGGTACAAATAGACCGCACCAACATTGCCCTTCTCTCCCGGACACCCCACCGCCAAAATATCGCCGCTATCGTTCAGGCTGAGACTGGCACCAAAGCTGTCGCTGCTGTCGAGTGAAGGAGAAGTAAGCGAATTGAGTGGCGGTCGCGGCTGCCAGTATGTCCCGTAACGATGAAATAGCGTCACTTCACCGTTATTACCGTTACGCCCCGTTGCCGCTACTGCCAAGGTTGAACCATCCGCACTCAAGCTTAGTTTGCCGCCAAACATATCGCCCTGAGCCGGAGAAGCTAAGGTCAGACGCTCACCAAGCTGTGACCATTTCTTTCCGTCATACTGATAAAGATACACCGCGCCACAATTCGTCAATGAACCCGATCCCCAGCCATAAGCACCGACTGCTAATAGGGTGCCATCTGCGCTCAGGCTCACAGAACAACCGAAATGCTGCTGAACGTTCGCCTCACTCAGCCAAAGTTTGGCCGATTTTTCCCACACGCCATTTGCCAATCTGTGATAAACGAACACTGAACCATGTCCACCATCACTGCTCCGGTTCTCAATACCCACCGCGAGAACATTACCGTTTCGATTCAGGCTTATTGCTCTGCCACTATAACCACTGATGTAATCAGCAAATTGCTGCTGCCAACCGTTATCAGTATGAGAAAATAGATATACAGGTTCCTTAGCCTCTGCCCCACTAAGCGCGATAGTTTTCCCATCGCCGCTGACACTGACAACAGTGCCAAGGTTTTTATTGTTACCGTTGGCCGGCAAATCAAACGCGGGCAATTGCACCTGACTAGCTGCCATCTCGCCAGCATGAATCAGCCAACGGTAAAGTTCTCGTTGTTGTTCCTCCGTAAAACTCTCAAACAATTCCAGCGACAATTTAAAGTCGGGGCGTAATCCCAATTCGCCATTAATAAACTGTAAGCCGCTGTCCTTATTAATATTGACCGCAATTTCACGGTCTTCTCCGATATGTACCCCTTCACCGGGATTCACTAAGAGTAAATTCACCTCATCCAGATCTCGGTTCAATCCTGCTCCTGGACTATTATCGATCTGACCTGGGTCCAGCCCGGCTAAACGCCGACCTTCCGCCGCTATTTGCACCAATTGAGTATAATTTTCACTTTTCGGCATGGAATATAATTTAAACCAAGATTTAACCTCCTCTTTATTCACCAGATTATTTTCGCTGGATGCAGATGTCTTATTGTTAGCCATTAATACCTCCCAGAATGACAGATAAGTTAACGTTGTCATATTCCGTTCTATTCTTTTATTTTCGGGATAAACAATATTCTGGCTTTATCCCTCTCTTGATATTTCTCTTCATGCTAACTGGCCACTTTATCGGTAAATTTTGCCGAATCGTCTGGCGTGGCGATATGTTTAACTCCAAAACCGGGCATTCCTTCTCTTGGTACAAACAGCACCTCTGCGGCTTTTAACTGCTCGTAGTCTTTCTTACGCCAGAAAAGTTCTTCATCGGCAAACTTCGCCAAATCGTCAGGTGTAGCAACATGTTTAATCCCCACCCCGCGTATTTTTTCTGCTGGTATAAACAACACTCTCTTAGCCTCCATCTGTTCGTAGGTTTTCTCATTCCAGTAGCCTTCTTCATCGACAAACTTCGCCAAATCATCGGGCGTAGCGACATATTTAATTCCCAGACCAAGTGGAGTCTCTCCTGCTGGCGTAAACAACACTTCCGCAGTTTTCATCTGCTCATAAGTTTCTTTATTCCAGAAGAGTGCTTGATCGGCAAACTTCACCAAATCATCGGGTGTAGCAACATGTATCACGACAATATCTTCTTGATGTAGCGGCGGATCAGTGGACATAAGTTCCCCCCATTAATAAAGCCAGACCTCGGTATAGTTAATGCTGCCCTCGAAAGACACTCTCCCGATGACTCTTATTTAATATTTAACTTGACTACGCTATTCGTTTTTCGTATGACACAACCAGTTATATTTAAGCATTATAGAAAAGTGAATTTTTGCCAGCCATTTAATAAAATTTTAATTACTTTTTTTTAAAAATCTCACATAAAAAAACATCATTTAGATAATATTTCACCAATATCGCAATAACCATTAATTTAATTATATTTAGATTAATCAACTAAAAATCTTATTAGAACAAACATAATAATCAATGATACGTATATACCCAATAGATTTCGAGTTGCAGCGCGGCGGCAAGTGAACGAATCCCCAGGAGCATAGATAACTCTGTGACTGGGGTGAGTGAACGCAGCCAACAAAGCAGCAACTTGAAGGATGAAGGGTATAAATGTTACATATTTATACCGAACTATTTCATTGCGACACAATGAAAACATTTTACTTTAATAATCAAGAAAATAACTGGCACACTTAAGTAAGACCAGAATCAGAATTATCCACATTAAATAATTCATAATTGGGAAGAGCCGATAAAATGAAGAAGAGGGAGAGTTAATATATACCCAATAGATTTCAAGATGTAGCGCGACGGCAAGGGAGCGAATCCCCGGGAGCATAGATAACTCTGTAACCGGGGTGAGTGAGTGCAGCCAACAAAGAGACAACTTGAAGGATGAAGGGTATAGAATTTTAGTCGTATATAGAACATGAGAGTTACCTCGCATTTTGTTTAAGATTGCAAATCTATACCAAAATCGGTAACTCTCAATTTTTCAAGACTCCGTGTCAGCGAAAATCGTGCTTAATACAGATTAAATTATTTAATCGCTTACTTTCCAAATATCCTGGTTTTAGCTGGTATTCCGTCTGAGAATTTTGTACCACTCCAATCTATCTGATTGGGCGGTATGCCGAATTTTTTCCATGTTAATTTCACGGGTACTCCGAGTATACATGCAGCAATAAATCGATGCTGACCATCCATTATATGGGTAAGCCCTGTCTGGCTATTGCGCCAGACAACAATTGATATTGGATTTCCCTTTGTTTTGAAATTTTCTATTTTTTCGTCGACAACTTTTTGAAAAACTTCTGCTTGAGCAGGTAATGGTGCTGAATTTCCAATATCACTTCTTCCCACAGGGCTGCCTTTTAATATTGACGTGTCATATGTGTCCTCATTTCCTTTTAGTTGAGGTCCGTTTGCTGTTTTTCTTAATGTTACGGGTTTTAACATATTTTTATACATATTTAACTCTCATCCTTTTGAATTGTGTGGGGCATCAGATATTACTGAATTTTCTTTTTTCGTCACCAACTTTGGTGTATTATTTTTTATCTTTCCTTTATCATTATTTTATTCAATATTCGACTGTTTAGCCCGTTGTTTATTATTCTCACTCAATATGACTTGATCTGTTTTTAAGCTATTTCGAAAATCTTTTTAAGATCAGCTACGGACATAATATCATCATCTATGAATTTAAAATAAAAAACATATTGAAAATAAACATATTAAAAAAACATTCTTATATAAAATCATTAATTAATTTAAATACCGACCACGAAAAACACGTTCCCAACAACACTCATTTAATAAAAAATCAATTGCCTTTCCTTATAAAATTTCACATAAAAAGATATCATTTAAATAATATTTAAATTGCTATTATTATCTTAAAAAACATAAAATAACCAACAACACCACCTAAATTTAATTATTTAAAAATAACCATTTTATTCTTATACAATAAAAACATCATAATTATCCATTTTAAATAATTCAGAATATGAAAGTGATAAAACAATAGTTAAGAAAAACCGTTTTTTGTCTGTCATCATGTTTTTAAATTCTGGAAAAAAGAATATACCCAATAGATTTCGAGTTGCAGCGCGGCGGCAAATGAACGCATCCATCCCCAGGAGCATAGATAACTCTGTGACTGGGGTAAGTGAAAGCAGCCAACAAAGCAGCAACTTGAAGGATGAAAGGTATATCTGTACCAAAATTACCATAATGATTATATCAGGCCATTTTAGAATAAAATGGCCCCTTTCTATATGATACAGCTATCCGTTGCCGCCAATTGTCGCCGTCATACGAATTTGGCGGTTATCACTGATTTCAAGGTTAGATAAGACAACCAATTGAGGTAAAGTCCTCCGCAAGAAACGTGATAGTAGCGGACGTAATGCATGGTTAACCAACAGTACCGGAGGTGCGCCCAGCATTTCCTGACGTTGCAAAGCTTCAGTCGCCTGCTGTTGCAGCTTATCCGCTAATCCTGGCTCCAAACCACCGCCATTTTGTAACGCCTGAATTAACAAACGCTCAAGGCTAGCATCCAATCCGATGACCTGAATTTCCTGTGCTCCCGGGAACCACTTCTGAGCAATCGCCCGGCCAAGCGCAATTCTGACGACAGAAGTCAACTCATAAGGATCAGTTTGTCCCGTGGCATGCTCAGCCAGAGTTTCAATAATTGTCCGCATATCGCGGATCGGCACTTGCTCAGACAACAGATTTTGCAAAACCTTATGCAAGGTTGTCAGACTAACAATATCGGGAATAAAGTCCTCAGTGAGTTTTGGCATCTCCTGACTGACTCGCTCAAACAGTTGCTGAGCCTCCTGACGCCCAAACAATTCATTGGCATATTGCGTCAACAGATGATTCATGTGGGTAGCGACAACAGTACTGGCAGCCACCACAGTGTAACCCTGAACCTGAGCCTGTTCTCTGAGACTGTCATCAATCCAAACCGCAGATAATCCAAAAGCCGGATCTTTAGTGATATCCCCTTGCAATTCGCCGACTGCACCGCCAGGGTTTATTGCCAGCCAGCGCCCCGGATGTGCTTCGCCGCGACCAATTTCTACCCCCTTCATTAAAATACGATAGCCAGCTGGTGCCAGTTCAAGGTTATCCCGGATATGAACTACGGGAGGTAAATATCCCATTTCCTGAGCAAATTTCTTACGAATTCCACTAATTCTCCCCAACAATTCCCCATTCTGGCGAAAATCAACCATTGGAATCAGACGATAACCCACTTCCATACCCAAAGGATCTTCAAGCTGAACATCGGACCATGAAGCTTCTGATGTCTGCTGTTGTTCTTCCGATTTTGGTTTTTCTATATTTATCGCTGGGCTATCGGCACGGCGATACAGATACCAGCCAAGACCTGCCAACGCCGCAGTAAACAACAAGAACACAAAATTTGGCATCCCCGGAACCATACCCAACAATCCGAGAACACCGGCACTCAACATCATCACCCGCGGATTATTGAACAGTTGAGTGACCATCTGCTGACCAACATCCTGATCGGTTGCCACACGGGTCACAATCACACCGGCAGCGGTCGAAATAATTAAGGCGGGTAGCTGTGCAACTAAGCCGTCACCAATGGTTAACAAGGTATAAGCTTCCCCGGCATCGCCCAGACTCATGCCGTGTTGAGCCACACCAACAATTAAGCCACCAACAACGTTGATAACCAGAATCATTAATCCAGCAATCGCATCACCGCGCACAAACTTACTGGCACCATCCATCGAACCATAAAAATCAGATTCTTGTGTGACTTCAGCACGGCGTTTCTTCGCTTCTTCCTCACCGATTAATCCGGCATTCAGATCAGCATCAATCGCCATCTGTTTACCCGGCATGCCATCCAACACAAAACGCGCACCAACCTCAGCGATACGCCCTGCACCTTTGGTAATTACCATGAAGTTAATCAATACCAAGATAATAAATACCACAATACCGATAGCGAAATTACCGCCAACCAGAAAGTGACCGAATGCCTCTACCACGCGCCCCGCCGCCGCAGAGCCGGTATGCCCTTCCAATAAAATGATACGCGTTGAAGCCACATTAAGAGACAAACGCAATAAAGTTGAAAACAACAATATTGTCGGAAACGCCGCAAAATCCAGAGTACGCCGGGTAAACATGGCCACCAGCAATACCATGATTGATAGGGCTATATTAAAAGTAAATAACAAATCAAGCATGAATGGTGGCAATGGCAATACCATCATCGACAAGATCAAGAGGATCAATACCGGCCCAGCAAGAATTTGCCATTGCGAGCCTTTCATATTGCCCGGTAAACGAAGTATAGAGGCCAGATTAGCCATGACGATTATTTTCTCCAGCAAAATCCAGTGCTGGCGGCACTGGCAGATTTTCAGGTTTCTTCGGCTTCAAGCCGCCTTCCCGTTTCCAACGTTTCAATTGGTAGACCCAGGCAAGAACTTCCGCTACTGCCGCGTAAAGTGTTGCGGGAATATGCCCCCCAACTTCACTATGGCGATAAAGCGCCCTGGCAAGTGGCGGTGCCTCAAGGAGTGGAATGCGGTTTTCTGTACCCATTTCTTTAATCCGCAAGGCAATTATTCCCGCACCTTTCGCCAATACCTTTGGCGCACTCATTTGTTTTTCGTCATATTGCAGAGCGACAGCATAGTGAGTTGGGTTAGTAACAATCACATCCGCTTTCGGAACATCCGCCATCATACGTTGACGAGCAGCTGCCCGTTGTTGCTGACGGATACGTGCCTTAACGTGTGGGTCCCCTTCTTGTTCTTTAAATTCATCCTTTATTTCCTGACGAGTCATTCTCAGTTTTTTCAGGTGGCTGTATATCTGGTAAACAACATCGAAAGCCACCATCGGTATTAACATGAAGACGACCACATAACCGGCAAAGATCAGCATCTGCATTGCATCATCCAGTGCTAACAGTGGAGGTTGAGCTATCAGCCGTAACATAGAGGGCCAGTTCATCCAAAGAAACAAAGCGGCGCCAATACCGACAAACCCGGCTTTAAGCAACGCTTTAAATAATTCAGCTAACGCATTCATTGAGAAAATACGTTTCAGACCTGAAATCGGATTTAATTTTTTCGGATCAAATTTGATGGATTTGGTACTGAATACTAATCCACCCAACAGCGCCGGGGCACTTAATGCCACTAACACTAATCCGGCAAAAACCGGCAACAAAGCCCAAACAGCTTGCCGAAGCAATCTGCCAATCTGCTGAACCATCTGCTTATCATTGCTGACCATGCTATGGTCGAAATTAAAGCCTTCAAACACCATCAACGACAATTCATGCGCAATTGACTGACCGCTTAGCCAGAGCAAACTTAAGCCGCTGGTCAGCATCAATATAGAACTCAGCTCTCTGGAACGGGCAATCTGCCCCTCTTTGCGGGCTTTTTCCCGTTTATGGGGCGTGGGTTCTTCTGTCTTCTCAAGATCGCTATCTTCAGCCACGGCTTTCCTTGTTAACTTTCAAAACGCGGTCGGTCAGAAAATATGGAATCAAATGGCCGTTAGCATGACAAAAGAGAAAAAATTCGATGGCTGGAACAATGAGAAATTTGGCGGGGTATTTGTAGGATCAAGTTCGATATCTAAGGCGATTCAGCAAAGACAAATGCGATTCCCTGCAACATTTTCCATGGAGATTTACTGTTTCTTAACCAAATTTCAATGTTAGTGGCGAAAAATCAGCCCTCCCCTCATCATTTTCAGAACATTCTAATATATCTTTAAGTGAAATTCTCATGCATTATTAATCATTGATTAACACTTAAATGGTAATTATATGATAGTTATTTTGATTAAAACCACTTTTAATATGGTAAGCCAATGGAGAAGCGAATAGATGGCAATCGGATATTTCCTGCTCGTTGGTGATAAAACCACCTGTGGCGGCCAGATTATCACTGGTGACCACACGATGATATTTAACGGGCGGGCAACCGCGCGTGAAGGGGATAAGGTGACCTGTGGTAAACATCCCGGTACTTATATGATTGTCGGTGGTGTCTCAGATATGTTTGACATGGGACGCAAGCTGGCTGGCACACTGGATAGTGTCAGTACTTGCCCGTGTAAAGCTCGGTTCATTAATTCGGAGAGGGACAGTTATGAGAAACAGGATCAGCCCGCTGACCGGGCCATGGTGCCTGTTAATATGGCTGCGCAGAATTTCTCGTCGCCGCCGGGAAAAATGGCAGGCGTTCAGCCTGCTCCGGTTCCTCCTGTTGCGAAAGCACCACCGCCGGTACCGGTGTTCACAAAATCCTGCTTGCGGGGCAAAGGCTGTACCGATGCCGGAACTGAGGCTGAACCCGCAAATAACTTTGGCAAAATGGCGATATACCAAGTTCCGTCATCATCGCCCGCCCCCGCCACGGCACCAAAGCCTGAGCAACCTCCACAGGGTAGCAAACACCCGCCCAAACCGGATAAACCACAGGATAAAAAATTACCGTGGTATAAACGATGGTTTAGCGGCAGCAAAGATAAGGCCGAAGCCGCTGCTACTGCCGTGGCTGCTACCGCCCGCAGCGCGGTAGCGGATGGTGAAGCACTGGCAATGCGTTACATTGGTGGTAGCGCTATTAGCGCCGGGCGCTGGCTAGCAGCCCCCAATCCGGTAACAGTCGGATTAATGGGAATATTTTATTCGCCGAAATTGAATGAAGGCGAGGAGGATTACTTAAACCGGTACCATCTTAGTGAGATTGCTGAGCGATTTGATAAAGCGCCAACCCGAGTTCGTTTTCGCTGGATCAGAGATGAAAAAAGCGGCAGGATGACGGTTCAGGGGTACCACGTCAGCCCGGAAAGTGGACTGGATAGAGTACCGGTTCATATGATGAGGCTGAATCGGACTACCGGTAATTATGAATTCTGGGAGCCAGGAGAAAACAGGCCGACGATTTTATGGACGCCGAATGAGCAGGAATTTAAAGTTCCGGCCCATACCGGAAATGAAGAGCAGCCGTTTATTCCGTCGCAAATAACCGTATTGCCAATCCCGGATAAAGTGGGCAGCGATATTGAATCATTGCCTATGCCGGAAGAGAAGGATTTTCGTGATTATATTCTGATCCTCCCCATTCCGAATATGCCGCCGGTGTATGTGTATTTAAGTAAGCCGCCGGTGAAGTTGTTAGAGGTGGATTTGTATAGTAATTTTGCGGGTAGGCCAAGGAATGGGATGCATGCTGATCATATGCCTTCGGCTGCTGCGGTTCGGGCCTATTTTAAGAAAAAATACCCCGATGCAAAAGAAAATGAGCTAAGAGAAATGGCAAAAGATGTTGCAGCTCTCATCATTCCAGCAGAAGTTCACCAAAAGCTTAGTGCAACTTATGGAGGTAGAAACTCACCTGTTCAGATCGAGCAGGACTCAAAGGATTTACATGCCGCACTTGAGCGAGATTTTAATACGATAAAACCAGCATTGAAGAAATATGGTGTAAAAGAAGAACAACTTGAAAATGCCAGATCCAAAATGCACAAACTTAATCAGGAACAGGAGTTATACAAATAATGGCGACTAACATTGAAGCATTGATTAATTATCTGGGTAAATCCTATCAGGAAATTTTTGATGAAGGATTAATACCTTATAAAACTAAGCCAAGTGGTTTTCCTGGTGACGATATTATTTGTCTGGAAATGGCAAAAGAGGGCATATTTTTAGCATTTTATCGGGAAGGAAAACGTTTAAAGGAAATTACATTGATTTTGCTAAATGAGAAGAAACCTCTGTATAAATTTCCCAACGAATTGCCATCTCCTTTAGTGCCACTGATGACCCGGCAATGGGTTCATGAACAATTTGGTAAACCTGAAAAATCACTTTCTCCAAGGAAAAGATTAAAGAAAGATATTGGTTGGACAGAGTTATATACTCTCCTAGGTTTTCGAGTTCCAGTGAATATGCAAGTTGATTACGATCTATCTGAGCATGTCAAAGAAGTGGCATTTTTACCCCCCTCAGAAGTACGTTGGTAGTCAATAAAGGAGTTTTTTCTTGAGAGCCAATTCATTAATCAGCAGTTTAAAAGGCTATATTGAAAATGAATTGGCTTAATTGAGAAAAGAGGTTATATAAATAATGGCTGATGTTGTTGCAATCATAAATAATTTAGGACAAACAGTCGATATATTGGTTGAAAAACAACTTATTTCGGCTGAAAAATTTGAGTACATTTTTAATAGTGACGAGGAATTCCATTATCAGCCTGAACCTGGGCTCATGCTAGTTTTTGATGAACTCACAAAAAAATTAATCTCTGTATGTATTAGTTTGACATCATACCTGCCCGAAATTGAAGTTTATAAAGGCAGTATGCCTCCACCATTTCAGTCTGAAATGGATAAAACTACAGTGAGGGCTATTTTAGGTCAACCTTCTGAGATTAATGAAGCTACAGAAGTACCAATTATTGGTATGGTTGGCGGTTGGGATGTTTATATCAATTGTTTAAAAGACTTATATCCAGCAATCAATATTGTGTTTGGGTACACAGTACGTCAAACAGTAAGTGATCTAACCTTTAAAAGATCTGAGTAAAGAGTAATATCTCACTATCTATTTTGGATAGCATAGGCAGCGATATTGAATCGTTGCCTATGCCGGAAGAGAAGGATTTTCTGGATTATATCCTGATCCCATCCATCCTGAATATGCCGCCGGTGTATGTGTATTTGAGTAAAAATAAAGACACTCAGATTTAGACTGAAACAAAGAAATTACTGCCTGTATCAAATGCATATAATCATTGGGAAAAACATAAGCATGAATTTCCTGAACTTAAAAACTCTAAAGAATATGTTGATGCTACTCATGACTTTGTTAATAATCCTCCTAGTGGAACCTTAAGGAAAAAGAGAGCAAACGGTGATGAAATTTTTTATCACCCACTTTCAAACACATTTGCATCAAAGAGCAAAGATGGTATTCCCAGGACAATGTTTAAACCGGAAAGAGGAATAGAATATTGGAACAGACAATGATGAAATATAATACTTGTCCGTGTTGCGGTAAACGGACAATTGAGCGTTTAGGGGAATATGAAATATGTCCGATATGTAATTGGGAGGATGATCCTGTTCAATCAGCAGACCCACATTTTTCAGGAGGAGCTAATTCTATGAATTTAGAAGATGCGAAGAAACTCTATCTTTCAAAGAAAGATTGATTTTAGAGTTAAATATTCTTTGTAGTATTTCATTGCTTTTATTGTAAGTGATTAATATTTAGGTAAAATTACTATCAAATGAATTATTCGCATAATATTATCAATAAAAAATAGTGGCTTATAAGGACTGAGCTCTGCAACCAGCAGAGTTCAGTCATAACTATATATACCCTTCATCCTTCAAGTTGCTGCTTTGTTGGCTGCTTTCACTCACCCCAGTCACATAGTTATCTATGCTCCTGGGGATTCGTTCACTTGCCGCCGCGCTGCAACTCGAAATTTATTGGGTATATATATTAAAATAATTTCAATAGTCCTTTCCACCTTTTTCATTAAAATAGAATGTTATCTCTAATATATTTATCCATTTTATTTCCAGTAAATATAATGTTTCATAGGCTAGTACCTGATCCCCTTCATGAATATCATGGCATTCTCGTAATTCATCAAGCACTAGCACATATTTAATTTATCCCAAGTTAAACCTTTAATTCCTCTGGGGTTCCCTCTCTATATGGCACCAGCGTCGTCCTATCTTGTGAATCAACCGCACAATGATTATTACCGACAACAAGCATGACCAAATCGCTGGTTGCTTTAATTGCGTGATCTATTTGTCCATTCACAAAATAACAAACCCCAGGCTCTATTTCATGCTTTTCTCCCGCATAAATAACATAACCCGTTCCTGCGAGTACAAATAAGATATGATGCCCTAAGTGAGTATGATTCTGCATCCCCTCATTTTTGCTGAAACGAATTAGATCAGCACCAAAGCCATCAAACGAAACTAATCCCTCGCCCGTTCCCATACTATTAACCATTTTATGGTTTCTAGCCATTGTATCGACAACAAGATGTTCACCATTCCAGTGACAAAATCTATTTTTAATAAATTTCATATTACCTTCCTTTATCTCTACAAATAAAATTTTATTTTAAAGTAACTATCCCTCTATCAAATGAAATAATATTTCCCAGTAAAATCCTAATCTTCAAAAAATTATATTGACAAAGAAATTAACTGGTTGTTAACAACATATCAAATAGAAATATGTAATTCCATAGTAGTATTTTACAAAAACTCACTTTGTGATAACAATCACTGTAAAATTCTTATTTTAAATATCTTTGCGGAAGATAACTTCAGTTTAAAATAATATCTGGCAAAATTTAGGCTAATTACATTATTAATCCATGACAATAATTGTGTTAATTAAGCCCAGCCTTAACCCTCACTAAGAATAACCATTTCAAAGAGATATGAACGTCATCTTTTATTTTAGCCAATAAATATATACAATTAATTCTGCTACTACTCTCAATAAAAATATTATTATACCCTTCATCTTTCAAGTCGCCTCTTTGTTGGTTGCACTCACTCACCCCGGTCACATAGTTAACTATGCTCCCGGGGATTCGCTCCCTTGCCGTCGCGATGCATCTTGAAATCTATTGGGTATAAACACTATTTTCTTAGCTAAATCCGTCGCATCCCCCCTTTCAATGCAAACGGGAACATAAGACAAACAAAAAAACCCCACAATCTTTTTCGATGATTGTGGGGTTCTGCAACTATTTCATCATACTCTCTGGTTTTCCCGTTCCGCTTCACTTCCTACAACTTTGCAACCACAGATTCATTGTTAGGTAACCAGTAACGCCGATGTTCAAAAGCATATTTAGGCAATCGAATACGCAACGGTTTTTGCCCAGCAGGCCAGCAGGTACGCCAATCTATATCCTGACCTTGTAACCATAAAAATCGAGAGTCGTCCTCTGCCATATGGAGCCATTGTTCTTCATTGACTGAAGCAGACGACACAAAATCACGTAACTGGCTCAGGAGATCTTGTCTTGACGTCGCAACAAACAATGCACGATGAGGTAAAGCAGCCCTACCAAACTGCAATGTCCAGCTCACCGCTTGCAAATCGATATTTGCATCGCTTTCAATAAAATCTCCCAGCATAACAACCATTTTTTGCAACGATGCCGGGCTATTAGCGGCAATAGGATAGTAATATTTCTCCGAACTGGCTTTAACCGATTGCTGGGTTTTAGTCGGAGCTTCCTCCAAAATAACATGAGCATTACTTCCACCCAACCCAAAGGAACTTAATCCAGCAAAACGTTTTTGCCCTGCCCCCATCTGCCAGGAGTGTACTTCCGTAGCCAATTGTAAACGCGTATCCGTGCTATCAATTTCAGGATTCAAACGCTGAAACGCAGCACAAGGTACAATAGATTTATGCTGTAACATCAATAAGACTTTAACTATGCCAGCTAATCCCGCAGCGCCCTCTAAATGTCCTATATTGGCTTTTACTGAACCAATATAACAAGGCTGCCGGGTTTCTCCTGATTTATCATGGTGAAAGACTTCGTTAAGCGCGTTAAATTCTATCGGGTCCCCCAGAGAAGTCCCCGTTCCATGTGCTTCCATGTAACTGATTTGCTCCGCAGAGATGCCTGCCTGCTGCAAACAATCATTGACTAATGCAATTTGCTGCTCTGGATTAGGTGAAGTCAGTGAGTTGGCTCGCCCACCATGATTTACCGACGATGCCCGAACGTATCCATAAATCAGGTCCCGATCCTCTAATGCCTGTTTGTGCGTTTTCAGAAATAGGCACACCGCCCCTTCACCACGGACAAAACCATTAGCATCTGCATCAAAAACCCGGCAACACCCATCTTTAGATAACATTCCCGCTCGATAATAAGCAGCCATGTTAAATGTGTTGCTCAATAGATTAATACTGCCAACTATCGCCTGTTGGCATTCTCCAGAACGCAATGAATTTACAGCTTGAGTCAATGCAGTTAACCCGCTTGAACATGCGGTATCAATTTGTAAACTCGGACCAATAAAGTTGTAATAAAATGATAGCCTGTTTGCCAGAAGGCAATTCAGTGTTCCCGTCGTTACATAAGCATTTGCCATCGTCATATCAGCCGTAACGAGCTCACGATAGTCATTACTGCATGAACCGATAAAAACACCCGTTTTTGATCCTGAATAGCCCAGCGGATTAGCCCCACTATCTTCGATGGCCTGCCAGGTCAGCTCCAATAGCATTCTCTGTTGCGGGTCCATCATCGCTGCTACCCGCGGAGAAATACCAAAGAATGGCGCATCAAAACCATCAATACTATCAAGTAAGCCAGCTTTTAATGCCTTTTGAGGCACCGGAACAGCGTAAGGTTTCCCAGATGCAAGCCGTTCCTCGGGAATCTCTTTGATCACACTGCGACCAGATTTTAAAATTTCCCACATTTGCTCAGGAGAATCTTCTGCTCCAGGGAGCCGGAAAGCCATGCCTACAATAGCAATAGGCATCTGTTTCGTATCACCAGCATCGCTTATTGATGGAGCAATAGCGTTCAGATGTTCCAACAAGACAGATTTGGCTATCTGCTGTTCATCTGGACTGAGTGAATGATATATGTGATACAGATTATCCATGCTGCTTCCCTCCTTCTATGAGGCGCTGCAACCTTAATGCGGCTTCACCATCAAGGTCACGTACTGCATTAGTAAAGTCATCTAAGGAATGCTTTTTCTTCTCAGTCAGTTCAGTGCTGGAAATGTCAAGATACTCAATTAATCGATGCGGCGAACTATAGCGCCAGAACAGGGTTGGAGATAATTTTCGATGAAAATCCCGTGACATCAGTTCCGCAAGTTTTACCGCTTTAAGCGAATCAATACCCAAATCAGCCCAGGTACGTTGCATCATTGATTCCGTAAAATCTTCATCCCAATTCAGGAAATCAGCCAAAAGTGTACGTAACTGACCAGAGGCCGATTTGCCAGGTTTACTTTCCATTTGATTGGCAACTGATTGTGAGCCAGCCAGAGCACGAACCTGAGTAATAACCTCAGTAATGAATTCAGACGCTTCTACCCCATTTAGCAAATAGTGATTAAATGCCAGAACCAGGCTCATTTCTTTGTTGTGAGGCGCACCGATAAACAATGTTGACTGAGATGGCGGCACAATCACAGGTACGGCAAAGGTAGCTCCATCGTTGCCGGTATATGAAATCATCATAGGAACATCAATATCGACGGGCAGTTTTTCAGCATCTGGATCAAGTACACTATTCAGATGCTGTCTGAACTCGAAAAAGCCCATTGTCTGCGTTCCCGGTACTTTTAACGAACTCAAATCACCTTTTTCGTCCAGAAAAGCAATGCCTAGGTTGATATCCGTATAAGTGTGATAACGTTCTTGATCAAGCGGTCTCGAACGCAACATCGGGAATTTTTTCAGTGCCTGAGCAACGGCATAAGTGATGACCTGAAATGGCGTTATCCACTCTTGTTGACCGGAGGTTTCCGTTAAATGACGAATGGCTTTATCAACAAGCTCAATTGGTAATGGTTTCGCCGCCCAACAAGGCTGTACGGTCGCACTATTTAACCGGATTGCACGATTAAGACGTTGCTGATCTCTTGACAGAAAACCTACATTGCCATTTTCTGCATTACTCTTTTCTGCCGGTTTGGTTTCGCGGTGCTGTTGAAGATAATCATCAATATGGCTTGGCAATAATGTCCCATGTTTTTCCGCCAGTTGGCTAAGAATTTGTGGTTCAATGTGATGTTCTTGTGCGTACTGACGGGTTTTTGGCGGAATACGCGCAGGAGGCGCTGATACCTCAGGAACTGCCGCCACTATCTCCACTTTTTCCAGCGGAGGCAACTCTTCACTGACAGGGGAAGGCTCCGCCAACTCGCCAACAGCTCTAATGACGGCAATAGCCGATCCAACTGGGATAATGTCATTTTCCGCCGCCAGCCATTTTTCCAATATCCCCTCAACATCAGATTCAATGGTAAAAGCAGCCTTATCCGTCTCCATTTCATAAACAGGTTCATCACGCTTGACATAATCTCCCACCTGCTTAAGTAACTGAATGACGACAACTTCCGTGGTTCCTTCTCCCATCGGGGGAATAAACAACTGTGCCATAAGTTCTCCTTAGCTCATTACCGCATAGACGGAGGCCAAAATGTCATCCGTGCTGGGTAAAACAGCTTTTTCTAAACAAGGATTAAAAGGAATATGAATATCTTCACGCGTTATCAGGCGCGGAGGTGCCAGTAAAGAGAAGAAATTGTCATTCTCATCCAAAACATCAGCAATAATGGATGCACCAACACTGGCCGTCCGGGTATCCTCTTGCACAACGATAAGCCGCCCGGTTTTGCGCAAAGATGCCGCAATCCGTTGTTTATCCCAAGGTACCAGACTACGTAATTCGATCACTTCAATGTCAATATTGTTTTTTTCTGCCTGAAGAGCCGCCATCGTCGCAAGCTGAACGGTATTCCCCCAGGCAACCAATGTAATATGCTGACCAGCCCTGACAATATTTGCCTGCCCAAGCGATACTGGCGTCACCTGCCGGCGCTCATGACGTTCTCTCATCAGGTGTTTAGGGATCAGGATCAGACTCGGCATATCCAGACTTAATGCGGTACGGAACAGTGCGACGGTATCGGCGGGTGTTGTTGGAACAAGCACATTAATACCGGGAATATGCGCTAAGATGCCGTCCGAACTTTGGCTGTGCCATATACCACCGCCAGGAAGATAAGCGCCATAAGGAGCATATATCACCACCGGACAACGCCATTTTCCCACGGTTCTCCAACTTAAAGTGCCAAGTTGTGACTGTAACTGATTGAGGCCCAATCCAACAAAGTCGATAAATTGCAGTTCCACAATCGGACGCCAACCACAAGCGGACAATCCAACAGACGAACCAATAATCGTGGCTTCAGAAAGAGGGGCATTAAAAACGCGATCAGGATAACGAGTAGATAAGCCGCGAGTGAAACCAAAAACCCCCCCTTTAGGATCTTCAATATCTTCACCAAATAACAGCACATTCGGATGCTGACTCAACGCCTCATCCAAAACCTGATTTACCGCTTTAACCTGTGTCTCTTCAGCTTCCATCTCAATATGTACGACAGGAGCGCTTTCACGATTACACAAATAAGTACTGACAGTTGCAGGATCAGGCTCTGCCTCGTGATAAACACGCTCAAATATTTCCGCTACATCAGCTTTAATTTTCTCTTTTTGTTCAGCCAATTCCTGCTCATTAAGCGCCCCTTTTTCCTTTAAATAGGCAACATAATTTTCAATAGGGTCCTGGAGTGTCTCCAGCTCATCCGGGGTACGGTACAGTTTGTGAGAATCTGAGTTGGAATGAGAATCTAACCGATCGACACGACAAACCAAGATGCAAGGAGTCCGCTCAAATCGCGCCTTATTGAATACCTCCTGTGCAACAGGGAATACGGTTTCCGGCTTGCGAGCATCAACACGGCGGATCAAACACTCGTCAAATATTCCCAATCGATACGGAGCCATCTTCTCCGTTGACGTACTAATACCCAGTTTATTATCAGAAACCACAAAGACGACGGGCAACCGCCTTTCAACCGCAAAGCTGACCGCTTCATAAAATTCGCCCTGCCGGGTCGCCGCATCGCCAACACCACATACAACAAGGCCATTCTTATTGTCCAATACGCTTGCCCAGGCTGCTCCTGTCGCAGGAATACATTGGGTTCCTGTCAGACTGACTACCGAGAAAATATTATGCTCTTTAGAGCAAAAATGATTCGACATGGTCCGGCCAGCTGAGTGAGAAGTGGCCTTTCCCATCAGTTCCCTTGTCATTTCAACAATAGACATACCACGCGCTAATACTAATGCCCGATCACGATAGTAAGGAACCAGCACATCATTCTTTTCCATAAGCTGTGGCAACACTGCCAACCCTTCATGTCCAGCAGCCGACACATGGAACCAAGCTCGGCCTTGCCGTGTGACTATTGCACTACGATTATCAAATTCCCGTGACAGCAGCATGTCATAAAGTAACTTTTGCTCATCCAAACAATCATTAATTGAAGGGCTGTGTTCCTTAAGAGGTACTTCATTGATCTGTACGTCTATCACTCTCTTTTTCCTCACAAATAGTTAACGTGGTAGTTGTCGTTATTGCGCTTAAAGTTTGATAAAAAAGCAAACACGGGGTAGTCCCGTTCATGATTACTTGAGAGACTATAGATCCCGATAAAGAAGTGAACGTAGGGTTATTGCCTACACGAATTGCAAAAGATAGAAGTATACGGCCACAATTTTTAATTACGTTTATACCCGTCATATTTCAAGTTGCCTCTTTGTTGGCTGCACTCACTCACCCCAGTCACATAGTTCGCTATGCTCCCGGGGATTCGCTCCTTTGCCGTCGCGATGCATCTTGAAATCCATAGGGTATACACCGTCATCTTTCAAGTTGCCTCTTTGTTGGCTGTACTCACTCACCCCAGTCACATAGTCCGCTATGCTCCCGGGGATTCGCTCCTTTGCCGTCGCGATGCATCTTGAAATCCATAGGGTATACACCGTCATCTTTCAAGTTGCCTCTTTGTTGGCTGTACTCACTCACCCCAGTCACATAGTTCGCTATGCTCCCGGGGATTCGCTCCCTTGCCGTCGCGATGCATCTTGAAATCCATAGGGTATATACACCCAACATGGGGAGAAAGATTATCTCCATAACCATAATAAATGGTTTCGGCTGTCATGGTATTCCCTAAATTTTTAGCATTGTCCTGAACATAATGTGACACCATTTAAAAAACTCCAACCGATGAACAACAGCCATTCGTTAAGAGTGGAGCCAACAAACATCGGCATTTCCATGATTACAATACAATTAAAAAAACAGGTTCTTACCTATGTCTTTAAATCCTGTAATGATAAGACATAAAAATAATTCATTACTTTGCTAAATTATTTTAATAATCAGATTTTTTCGACAAGCTCTTCATTAAGCATTTTTATGTTTAACCAAGACATAGCTTCAATAATAACACGTATTATACCAATTGGACTTGAGACTTTATGCTCACATTAGAATTCATTATATTTTGTGATGAATATCAATAATCACCTCCTCATATCAAGCAATAGATAAAACTGAATTGACGAACTCATCCAGCATCAATCCTGATATTTTATTAAAATTTAGATTATTATCTCCTCTGTTTTATCATAAAAAAAACTGTAGTAATGCTGGAATGATCACAAAAAGGGCACCAAAAATTTTAACTATATGATTATTATGAATTTATCACCCCAAACACGCTGATATTATAATGCAATTAATAGGATATCAACATATAAAAACATATTTCATAACTCTTTGAATATATTATTAATCATTCAAATAGTAAATTAAAAAAATGATAAAAAGAAAGATAATTTCTAAAAGGTCGAGTTGAACGAACTTATCTCTATGTTATATATAAGTTATTTCCATAAATGATAGAATCAAATACATTATTCATTTTCATACTTCGAGAAATGATGAATTAATGATTAATTCATGCAATTATTTCCATTTCAGATGTTCTTTATTATTTTAAACAACAAAGGCTGTAACGGACAGCCTCCTTTGTTTAAGTGTGGTTATACCACTCTCATACATCATCAATGATAACTGAATATATCTTCAAGCCGGTTATCTGAGTGGCAAACGGGACTATCAAACGATTCATTTTACACACGCGAATTCCACGATCTGGACGCCGGATTAGAATTCTACACGCCACAGACGACACAAACCGCAGATAGCCGTCGTCTGATGATCGGCAGGATGAATAAACCAGACGACAATCTACAACAATTGCGTGGCAAGCATACCCGCTGGCAGGGTATCGCCAGCTTTATTCCGTCCCTAAACATCTCTACCGCCGAACTCATAGTGTAGAAGTTTTTATCAATCATAGTGAAGCAGCGATGAATTCCCGCTACCCCCTACCCTACAGCTATTACTACAAATACGCGGAAAAGCGAAATTGACACTGTAATACTGGCTGCTGATGCAATAAATACCAGAATAAAGGATTAGCCGATGAAATCTGATACTGTCAGTGAAGAAAATGAGGAATTTTATCTTAATCTCGATCAATACCATTATGATTAATTAAATATTTTTTCAATATATTTATATACAAATGTAATTATTAACTTTGCTATATTTTTCTAATCAGAAAATAAATGTTTTATTCATCTCTTTTGCTAATTGGTTAATTTACTTTAATGACTCACAATTAATTCTTACGAGATTAAAGTAACGTAGAATTAGAACATAATAATGACACGAACAGAAATACACATTAATAACATATTACATCGCTCACCTTAATTACGTATTCTTAGGATTTTACCTAATCCAGGAAAATAAAAACAGATAACGTACAGCAGTATTTTATCTTAAATTAACCAATTGAAAATAATGAATAATTATGAGACTGAAAAATTACAAGTACCTTTAAAACATATTAGTTCTCATGAAACACACAATGTCCAATATCATTATCAAAATTTTTTATTATAATTACTATATTACTCATAGGGTTTATTGTTCAAGGGTTTAAAGCCCTCTTTTGATCTATACTGAGTACCAGTAGCAAAATCAATAGTATTATTAACTAAAATCCATAAAGCAGATAAATGGAAGATAGAATTTAATGATTATCATATCGTTCCTATCAGAATAATTAGACAAAGATTGTACCAATAAAAAATTAGCATGAAAAATTAAATCCATATTTTATTATGAAAATAGCAAAAACTGATTGATATTTAAAAGAAATTGGCAATCCATTTTTATTTAAGCAATACAATGAGCAGAGTTTTATTACTGATATACCCGTTATCTTTCAAGTTGCCTCTTTGTTGGCTGCACTCACTCACCCCAGTCACAGAGTTATCTATGCTCCTGGGGATTCGCTCCCTTGCCGTCGCGATGCATCTTGAAATCCATAGGGTATAAACCTTTATTTACTGAATGAATACTGGATAGCCCTTTAATTTCAAAGTTAATAATATACTAAATTTAAAATCAATTAAAATTAATATGATATTTATCCCCCTTCTATAATAATGTAAATTTTTTTTGCCAAATAAAAAATAAAAACCCGAGTTGACATTGTATATTTTACGATCTATTTTCTGTTTAAATTTTAATGAAAATATTTTTATTTTTGGATAGTTTATGTAGTTTATTATTACTTTTATTATATATAAGAGTGATTTTTTAAAATACAATAAATCATCCGGTAATAAAAAGATGATGATAGGTGATAAATAACTTCAACTAATCTATTGATATTCCTAATTTTAGCTCAGTAATACATACCTTTAATTTTTTTAAATTAAAGAAATAGATACCCAATAGATTTCAAGTTGCAGCGCGGCGGCAAGTGAACGAATCCCCAGGAGCATAGATAACTATGTGACTGGGGTGAGTGAAAGCAGCCAACAAAGCAGCAACTTGAAGGATGAAGGGTATAAAACATATTCTTATAGGTGTTTCTTAAAATCAGCAAATATAACTAAATAATTTTTTGATTTAATTAGTATTAACTGGTTCTTCCTAAAATATCGTAATTAATTTAATACGATGTCGTTTTAGTTCACCCTAATAAAGAGATATTACAATGGGCTGGAATACATTTACTCACGCACCAGATAGTTATCACCTTGCTGTCGCACATATTCGTAACAACTTGCACCAGCAAGGTTTTGCTACTTTCAATGCCGCCGACCTTGACCTTTCTGACAGTGAAAAAATCGATCTTATCTCTCTTTGTGAATTATCGAAGTCACTGCCGTTAGATCGATTTGGTGAAGGGGGTCGGCACCGCAGTTATTGTGAAGGAGTGTGGGACTATGAAACAGAAGCTATTCATTGGAAAACAGGTTATCAGCAGCCCGACGGTCACATAGAGGTTGATTATCATCAGGGAAGTGAATATCAACCTGAATTTGGTGGTGTGGTACGCAAATTCCTACGCATGCCTGATGAAATACTTAATAAAGGGCTACTGAATAAACTCATTTGGCACGATTTGAGTCTAACCGGTATGAAGGAGCATTATTCCCGTTTGCTGTGTGGTGTGCATATGATAAGAATGCAAGCACTACCTGGTAAACCGGCAAAAATTACGCCTAACTGTTTTCATCGTGACGGTCAGCCATTCACCGCTGTACATTTGATTGAACGTTACAATGTCGAAGGCGGTACAACGCATATCGCGCCACCTTCTTATGCAAATTGCCAGCTTGAACAAGTACCTGCTCATGAGATAACTCGTTTTCTCCTCAATGATCCCCTTGATAGCTATATCATCGATGATGCAGCGATTTGTCATTACATCAATCCCGTCACTTGCGTTGAAAATGCCAGTGTTGGAGCCCGTACTATCATTCTGATTGATTTCACCCCACTAGAACAGAGCGACACGTGTCCCCCGTAGCGCTTTTGCCCTGAAAGTGGCCGACAACCCGGAGTGATAGTTTTTACAGCAATCACTAAGCTGCAAAAATCCTTTTATCTTAGGAAGAATTTTGTGAGTAATTATTCAAACACTTTATCGAATGTTCCATTCTTACTGCCAACGCCAGCTCAACGCCGGCTATGGCTTATTAGCCAAGGAAATATGGATTCAGCATTATATAACGTGCCATTTTCGCTACGTTTGCGTGGTACGTTAGATAGAGAAGCACTTGAACAAACTATTATTTTTATGATTGAGCGTCATCCGGTGTTGCGTTCACAATTTCATGTTCTCAATGGAGAATTGCAGATAGCATTAAATCCGCAGTGGCCTGAATTACGTATCAGTGATCTCAGCTATTATTCTCCGGAGGAACGCGAAACCCAAATACAGTCAATCCGTGATAACGAAGCCAGATATTGTTTTAATCTCAGTCGTGATTTGCCTTTTCGTTGTTTATTGCTTCGTCGGCAAGAGAACGATCATCAGTTGATATTTACTCTTCATCATATTGTATTTGATGATTGGTCTACCCACGTTTTTCTTAATGATTTTAGCCATGCCTATAACCAGTATAAAACCGGCCAACAGCCTAACTTGGCGACAATGACCTACCCACATGTCAGTTCTGTAACAGATATTCATATGAATAGCGCCCGCCAGAAACGCTTACGCGACTATTGGGGAAAACAACTGGCGGAATTGCCTGAACTACATAAATTACCTACAGATCGACCACGGCTATTGGAACAACGGGGACGTGGTGCGGTATATCAGAAATCACTTTCTTTACCTCTCGTTGGGCGTATTTCTAAAATCTGCCAACGTTATAGATTAACACCTTATATGGTGGCAATTTCCGCTTTTGCCGTATTGCTGAGTCGCTATTCACACGATAACGATATCGTTATTGGTAGTCCATTTGCGAATCGTCACAATGTTGATGAACATGTTCGCCTTGGCTTTTTTATCAATTTGTTACCACTGCGTTTTCGCTTTACCCCGGGAATAAGTTTCAGTGATCTATTAGTTCAAGCACGCGATGTATTGCTTGATGCATATGAAAATGCTGATTTGCCGTTTGATGAAATTGTCGATGTAGTACAGCCCCTGCGTTCTCTGAGTCATGCCCCTGTTTTTCAGATTATGTTTGATTATTTAAAGAGTCCGGGCCAAGCATTGCAACTGGATGGGTTAGAAACAGAAATACAATTTATCCATTCTGGTACGGCTAAATATGATTTAACGTTATCGATAGAGGAATCGCCGAATTCACTACTCTGTCTGGTTGAGTTTGATACCGATTTGTTTGATAACCTCACCATTACTCGCATGGTGAACCACTATGAGGAATTGTTGGATAGTTTGTTAAGTGAACCTGAACGTTCTGTCGCCAAATGTAGCATGTTGCCGCCAGAAGAGCTGGAGACACTGACTCGCTTCTCCCGACCGGCAGAACCGCTGCCTGTATTGGAATTTATTTCGGTAGCTGAGCGCATCAAGTCACAGGTGCGTAATCATCCAGATGCACGGGCTATTGTCTGGCGTGATCAACGTTTCACCTATGCACAACTGGACAGGTATGCGCAATGCCTGCTCGCGAAGATGCGCCAGTGTGGTGTTGAACCAGGTTGCCGGATTGCCGTATTTATGAGCTACCGGCCAGAAATTATTATCTCTTTTTACGCTATTCTCTCTGCCGGCGCAGTTTATGTGCCGTTATCCCCTTCTGATCCCTGCTTTGCCGATAAGATAAATGACGCACAGCCTGCACTGATCCTGACCAGTGAACAAGATGCGGTTAGTTTGCTTGATTTTCGTACCATCACACTGGAAATTGATGGGCTGTTTCGTCAACCCTCGCCGCTGGATGTGCAGCCAATTTGGCCGGTTCAAGAGAGTGATTCAGCCTATGTTATTTACACTTCTGGTTCAACGGGTAATCCGAAAGGGGTAGAGGTAAGCCACGGTAGTCTGCATGCATCGTACCATGCCTGGTGCTATGACTATCGTTTCACCCGACCCGGTGAGCCGGTATCGCTACAACTTGCGGCACCGATTTTCGATCTCAGTGTAGGGGATTTCAGTCGTACTCTAGGCTGTGGTGGATGCCTGGTTATGTGTCCGCGTGAGTGGTTGCTAGATGCGCCTGAAATGCACCGCTTGATGATAAGCGAAGGCGTAACCTTCGGTGATTTTCCTCCTGTAGTACTGCGTCAATTAATTCAGTTCTGCCAAGATAATGGGAAACGTCTGGATGGATTATCGACACTGGTGTGTGGAGCCGATGTCTGGTTCGGTCATGAGCTGCATGCAGCGCAAGCGCTTTGCCGCCCAGATGCGCGTATTCTTGGTTCTTACGGTGTAACTGAGGCCGCCATTGATAGCACTGTTTTTGATCCGGAAACACATCCATTGGAAGCCGGGCGAGTAATTCCATTGGGTAGGCCGCTGGCGAGCTGTGAGCTGTTTATTGTTGATGAACACCTGCAACAGGTGCCAATTGGTGTTAGTGGTGAATTGTTGATCGCTGGTGTTACTGTAGCAAAAGGATATCTCAACAATCCTCAACTCACAGCAGAGAAATTTATTACCGGCAAATTCGATAGCCAGGGCCGTTTTGTGGCAAACAATAGCGGTACACGATTCTATCGCACTTCAGACATTTGCTGTTTCCTGACTGACGGCACCATTGATTTCATGGGTCGCAGTGATCATCAGGTTAAAATTCGCGGTTTTCGCGTCGAATTAGGGGAAGTGGAAAGTGCATTACTGAAACACGCAGATGTGCACCAGTGTGCGGTTGTCGCCTGTAATGACAGTACTAATAATAAAGTGTTAGTCGCCTATGTTGTTTCATCGGCTGATAATGACAAGTTACGTGATTATTTGTCCCAGCGGCTACCCGGACATATGATGCCACGTGCTTTTGTGTTTCTCGATAAATTACCCACCACACCTAACGGAAAAGTTGATCGCAAGCGCTTACAGATTCCAGATTTTTCACTACCCGAAAATCAGGAATCGATGACAGAACCGGTTAACGCCCGTGAAGAACAATTGCTGGCATTATGGAGAGCAGCTTTAGGAGTTCAGGCCCTCGGTACTGAAGATAATTTCTTCTATTGTGGTGGCAATTCATTAATTGCTGCCAATCTGATTACGCAGATCAATAAGACATTTAATATTCAGCTTAAACTTTCCGCTATTTTCAATTATCCGACAATCGTCGGATTGGCCTCGTTACTGGATAATGTTGAAAAGAGCGGTGTCAAACAGAGTGTGACTGTGCAGCACATTGCGCAGGTTAGTGATTTACTATCATTCGGTCAGCGCAGTTTGTGGTTGATTGCGATGCAACGGCCAGATGATTGCAGTTACAACGTGCCTTTCACATTGCGTCTGCATGGTCATCTGCACTTTAGTGCGTTAATGCAGGCACTGAATGACATAGTGCAACGTCATGATGTATTACGTACCACATTCTCCAGTCAAGTCAGTAAAGTAAACGGGCCGGATGGAACATCTAACTTTGAACCCAGTTATCAGGTTGCATCTGAATTAACACTCCCCCTGCGCCAACAAAATATCTCCGGCGGTGAGTCTGCGCTGGCATTGAAGTTGCGGGAAGAAGTGATGGCAAGTTTCGATCTCGTCAATGGGCCACTCATCCGTGCGGTACTGTTTACGTTGTCCCCACAAGAACACGTGCTTTGTATTACTCTGCATCACATTATTTCCGACGGTCGCTCGCTGGCAATACTTTTTGATGAGTTACGGCACTGCTATCAGGCACGTCTAGCCGGTAAGGCACCCATGCTACCCGTGTTGGAAGCAAACTATGGGCATTTCATTACCTGGCAGCGCACTCGACTGACTGATCCTGCGGTACAGCAACAGATTCATTTCTGGCGTCAACAATTGGCGGATGCGCCAGCTACTCTGACAATAAATGATATGACCGCACCCACTAACGAAGCGGCTGCAATAAGTTGCGTTATTCCCCACGTGTATGTTGAAGGTGTAGAGAAACTGGCTCGTGAACAGAACTGTACACCATTTATGGTCTGGTTAAGTTTGTTTGCGCTTCTGTTGCGTCAGCAAAGTGGCGAGCCGGATCTTATCGTCGGAACGCCCGTGTCGCTGCGCACCATACCTGCATGGGATGCGTTGATTGGCTACTTTGCTAATACTTTACCAGTACGTATCAATAGTCGTGAGTTGCAAACTTTTCAGCAACTACTGATGTATACACGGCAAGTTAGTCTCAACATTCTTGAAAATCGTGATTTACCGTTCGATTATTTGGTACAGACCCTTAATTTGCCTCGTACAGCGGATAAAAATCCTATTTTCCAAACTATTTTTTCCTGTGAATTGGATCAGCCAACCGGTGCAACGTTGGGGGAGATGAAAGTTTCAGACGTCGAGTTGGGGGATTATCGCGCCAAAATTGATTTGGAACTGGCTATTAACCGCGTAAATGGTCAGGTTTACGCTCACTTTATGGCAATGCCGGGGGTGTTATCTGCCGTCACTCTGGAACGGATGAGTGAACATTTGCTGGCTATGTTGCCACAACTCATTGAAAAACCAGCTACCGCCTTAGCTGATTTGTTGACGATGAATTCTGGCAGTATTGTCCAACCAGAACTCGCTGTTGATAAGCCACAGGGGCTGTTTCCGCTGTTTCAGCAGAGCCTGTCCCGACATGGCGAACATGTGGCGCTGGAAAATGATGAATTGAGTCTGAGTTATCAGCAGCTTGATACATTGACGGCATATGTGGCTCAGCAACTACAACAAGCAGGTATAGGCCGTGGCGATCGAGTTGGCATTCTGATGGGGCACCATCCACATAATGTCACGGCAATGCTGGCAATTAACCGGATTGGTGCGGTGTTTGTACCACTGGCTCCTGATAACGCCGAACCAGCAAATCGGTATATGATTGATAACGCGGAAATAAAAGCGATATTGTGCCGAAATGAAACAGCACCTTTGTGCCCGCGTCTTGGTCTGGTAGCAATTAATATCGATGAGTTAGATATAGCCAACGCCCCCTATATGGCTATAGCGACGATCTGTCAGCCGGATGACTGCGCTTACGTTATTTACACTTCGGGATCGACGGGTAAACCGAAAGGCGTTGCAGTCTCCCACCGCAGCGTCTGCCACAACATTCTGGCAATCCGCGATGAACTGAAACTTGAACCTTCTTCTCGCATAGCACAGTACTCTTCGCCCGTATTTGATGTGATGTTGGGAGAAATTTTTCCAGCACTTGCAGCAGGTGCTTGCGTGGTCTTCGGTAAGAAACAGCAACTGTTACCAGGCAGTGAATTGACAAAGTGGCTGACACACAAACAGATTACTCACATGTGGATTGTACCTTCCGCGTTAGCGATAGTGCCGTTAGTACCGTTACCTCATCTTCAGGTACTTATCGTAACGGGTGAGCCTTGTATGCCTGAAGTTGCCCAGCGCTGGTCTATAGGGCGCCGGCTGATGAATGGGTACGGCCCTACTGAATGTGCAATTGTAGTATCCCTTACTGATTATCATGCCGCAGGACAAAATCTGGTGCTGCGTCCAATGGGGGATGTTCGCTTCTATCTGCTTGATGAACAGAGAAAGCCCGTGACACTGGGGGAAATGGGTGAACTTTATTTAGCTGGAACCTGTGTTGCACAGGGCTATCTAGGCCTGGATGAAAAAACCGCTGAAGTATTTTTACCCGATAGCTTTGCACCACAATTAAAAGCTCGCATGTATCGTACTGGCGATATTGTGCGCCAACGCATGGATGGTGCACTGGAGTTTGTGGGTCGGGTTGACCGTCAAGTAAAAATCCGCGGTCATCGAATTGAACTGAATGCTGTACGGGCCGCCCTAAGTGCATTACCGGGTGTACGTCAAGCTGAGGCGCTGGCGATCACCGATAGCCAAGGGAATAAAGAGCTGGCGGGATACATTGTCGGCGAAATCAATCGTAGTGAGATCCTGAACGGATTACGCCAGCAGGTGAGTGAAGTGATGGTACCAACGGCGCTGTTCTTTCTTGATGCGCTGCCTATTGGTATTACAGGAAAAGTCGATTTAAAAGCATTGGCCGAAATGAAACTGACACGTGCCGGCCAGCATCAATCTTCTCCTTTGCCAACCAAAGTTGTGTCATCACTTAGTCGCGTTGAGGCTATCTGGCGTGAACTGCTGGAGAGAGATGAGATCGATTATGACGAGAACTTTTTTGATGCTGGTGGTCATTCACTACGAGTTATGGCGCTATTCCAGCAATTAAATGAAGAGTTTGGCGGGGACTTGTCTGTAACCGATATCTTCGCTCATCCCACCATTCGACAACAGGCGCAACTGCTGGACACGTTGTCGCAGCAAAAAACACCCGTTGCAGTTGCAGTCACACCGCCGATAGTCACTAAAGAGACAGCAACATCAACACCGGATATTTCGACTCTGGATAGCAATGCTATTGCGATTATCGGTATGACTGGCCGCTTTCCACAAGCACCGGATCTCGACACTTTTTGGCAGCAACTGTTGGCAGGTTATGATGCCAGTGTGACGTTGTCTGATGAGGAATTGCTACAACGTGGTGTCGATCCCGCGCTGTTAAATCACCCGCAGTTTGTCCGACGCGCACGTTTACTGGAGGGTTGTGCGGAGTTTGATGCACGTTTCTTTGGTTATTCACCACGTGAAGCACAGGTGATGGACCCGCAACAGCGGTTGTTTCTTGAAATGGCCTGGGAAACATTGGAATTATCTGGTTATGGCAATGATAGTACACCGCGTTCAGTGGGAGTCTTTGGTAGCAGCGGCTTCAACTATTACCTGCTGGAAAACGTCATGCCAAATAAAGACCGGATGCATCTCGACCCCGGTCAGTGGCAAATAGGTAATGACAAGGATTTTATCGCGACACGTACTGCTTACAAGCTGAACCTTAGCGGACCTGCTGTCAGTATTGGCACCGCCTGTTCGTCATCACTAACTGCTATTCACTTTGCCTGCGAAAGTTTACGACGCAGTGAATGTGACATGGCGTTGGCTGGTGCTGTAGCACTGGACCCGCAACAGGTTGGCTTTGTCCATGTCAGTGGCGGAATTATGTCTCCAGATGGTCTTTGCCGGCCATTTGATGCGGCGGCCAACGGTACAGCCAGCGGCAGTGGCGGTGGGATGATATTACTAAAACGTCTGTCTGCTGCTTTGGAAGATGGCGATACTATCCAGGCGGTAATTAAAGGTTCTGCTGTCAATAATGATGGCGCACAAAAGGTTAGTTACACGGCACCAAGTATTGACGGCCAATCTTCAGTGATTAAAGATGCGCTGCGTAATGCCGGGGTATCACCCGCCAGCATCAGTTATATCGAAGCACATGGTACGGCGACCTCTCTAGGCGATCCGATAGAAGTACGGGCGCTGACTCAGGCTTTTCTGGAACAGTCTGATGGTGAGACATTGCCTGTAGGGAGTTGTGCAATAGGTTCTGTGAAAGGAAATATAGGGCATACTGATGCCGCCGCCGGTATCGCGGGTGTAATCAAAACCGTGTTGGCGCTGCGTCACCAGACTTTGCCACCCAGTATTCACTATCATCACCCCAATCCTGAAATCCACTTTGAACAGACGCCATTTTATGTGATCAATACAGCATACCCGTGGCCGCAAACAAGTAAGCCACGTCGTGCCGGCGTAAGTTCTTTCGGCATTGGTGGTACTAATGCCCACCTTATTCTGGAAGAGGCTCCACATCAGCAAGATATCCGTATATTCGCTGACCAACGCTGGCATCTGCTGCCAATTTCAGCGAAAACGCCGCAAGCCTTGCTTCAGCAAGGGGAACGTTTAGCGATAGCACTAACTACCAGTAATGAGCCACTGGCAGATATTGCCGGGACCTTGCAACAAGGACGCAGCGCCTTCAGTGAACGTGCTTTTGTTCTGGGAAAAGATCGGCAGCAACTAATTAATCAACTACACCAGCTGTCGCCGCAGACTGTTAATCGCAAACAACCGCATCGAGCCGTAATTTTTATGTTTCCTGGGCAAGGAAGTCAGTCTATTGAAATGGGTCAATCGCTCTATCTGCATGATGGCGTATTCCGCCAACAATTTGATCGCTGTGCCGAACTGCTACAACCACACATCAAACTGGATATCAGGCAATTAATTTATCCGCAATCGGAACGTGACAATGCGATTAGCCGGTTAAATGCTACACGTTATACCCAGCCTGCACTGTTCACTGTTGAGTATGCGCTGGCCCGTCAGCTACAAGCTTGGGGCATTACACCCCAGGCAATGATTGGTCATAGCCTCGGTGAACTGGTTGCTGCCTGTGTAGGGGGGATGTTAGAGCTGGAAGATGCACTGGCATTGGTAGCCAATCGTGCTGCAATCATGCAACGTCAGCCTACAGGGGCAATGCTGGCAGTACAAGCATCATCTGAACGCATGGCTTCGCTGGCACCAGAGTGTGAATTTGCAGCGATCAACGGACCTGAACAGTGCGTGATAACTGGCAGCCATGACAATATTTCGGTACTTGAAGAGCAGTGTAACAAGGCAGGTATTGCTTGCCGACGGTTAAGGACATCACATGCATTTCATAGTTCATTGATGGATGCTGCCGCACAGCAGATGCGGGAATTCAGCGCTGGCTTCACGCTACAATCCGATACTATTCCGGTGATATCCAATATCAGTGGCAGTTGGTTCAATGAACAGGATCGCAATAATTCTGGCTATTGGGGGGATCATCTGCGTCAGCCGGTACGCTTCTATGACGGTATTCTTACGTTGCTAAACCATTATGATCATCCAATCCTGCTTGAAGTGGGTCCGGGGAGTGCACTGACCAGCATGCTGAAAGATCTACAGCAGAAAGGCCAGGTTCAGATACTGACCACGATGCGCCATACTCGCCAGCAAAAACCGGATGAAGAGGTGCTGCTCAATACCATCGGGCAGTTGTGGCAGCAAGGCGTCGCCATCGATTGGGCTGCATTTGGTCATTCACACAAATTACATCGGGTTATTCTGCCAGTGTACCCCTTCCAACGCCAACATCTCTGGTTGGAACCCCCTGTTACTACATCAGATACCGTAATAAGTACACAGCGTGAAAAACTACCGGCTTTCACACAGTCATCAGATAGAGAGGGGGTCACACAATTTACTGGTAAGCTGGATGATCATATCTGGTTTATTGATGAACACCGCATCTTCGAAGGGCAAGGAGTATTACCGGGCACAGGTTGTCTGGAATTAGTGCGTCGTGCTTTTCACGAATTGCAATCCGGTGGCACAGCAACTTTCAGTGAGGTTTATTTCCCCTCACCGTTGGTACTATCGTCAGGTGTTGAGCGTCAGGTTCGCATCAGTTTGACCACCATTGATAGCGGCTTTGCTTTTACGCTGGAGTCTCACAGTGATAGTGATGACAGATGGCAACTCCACGCAAACGGCAATGTGACTGCCGTATGCCCTCCACCAGCAGAGATTGCTTCGCCTGATGAGTTATGTCGGAATTTGCAGCTTGAAGAAGTTACCGATGCGCCAGAGCGTTTCAATCAGGCATTTACTGACTATGGACCACGCTGGCAATGTGTTGCAGGTGTCTGGATGGGTGATCGCTGTGCATTGGCACAATTGCGGCTCAATCAGACATTTATCGATGATTTGCCTGATACTGCATTACATCCGGCTTTGCTTGACTTGAGCACAGCATTCTTACATGCCTGTCTGTTACCGGGTGATGCTTCAATACCGTTCCATTATGGTTCGCTGACGCTGCACCAACCATTATGCGCCGAATTTTACAGTCTGGCGGTTGAGACAGCACCACGAACCTATGACATCACATTATTTAGTTGGGATGAGAACCAAAATTGTAAGCAAGTACTGGTTGAAATCCACGGTTACCATTTACGGCAGTTCAACTCGTTACCTCTCCAGACAGCGCGCGAGTCGAATGTAGCCCAGTGGTGTCGTCACCCTCGATGGTTGCCGAAACCACTGGACGAAGCAAAGCAGAATCGTGCGCCGTGGCTGATTTTTGGCGCTCAAGCCGCTGAGCTGAGTGATTTATGGGAAGCAGCAGCACCCGGTAGTATTGTTGTTGAAGATGCAGATGAGTTTCAGCAACAGGGTACTTACCGCTTCAGTTTGCGTAAGGATCAGCTTGAAGATTATCAACAACTGATAGATTGTCTGATACAGCAACAACTGTTGCCAGAACGTATTATCTGGTGCTGGACTGCAGCAGTGGTTCCTCAACCAGAGGCTGCGTTTGAACAACTGGCGGCTGCGATTAAAGCGCTTACCGGTCATCACAGGGTTTTTGATATCACCCTAATTTCCCGTGGATTGCAGGCAGCCAGGGTACTGGAAGCCTGTCATGCCGCACCCGCGCTTGGTTTACTGGGAATCCTGGCGGCAGAGTATCCGGGATGTTCTGCTCGTCATATCGATCTGGATGACAACACCTTTGCTACACATCAATCACTAATTGCAGAACTGTACACGGATATACAACCGGACGAGGCAACCGAAGGAATGCCGGTTACCAGTATTATGCTTACACAGGGTAAGCGTGAATTGCAGACATTTGCTGAGCTTGATGAGATACCTCACCGGCAAATTCTGCGTGATGGCGGTGTTTACTTGATTACTGGTGGTCTGGGGGGTATCGGTCAGTTACTAGCGCGCTACATCAGCAATAAATGCAGTAAGGCTAAACTCGGTATTTTGAGCCGCCGGGAAACTCATCCGGCAAATGAAGCTTTCCTTGATGCATTACGGAAATCTGGTGCTGAAGTCATAATATTGCGCGCCGATGTCGCTGATGGTGTGGCATTAACCGAAGCACTGGCACAGATGCGGGCAAGATTTGGTGCTATCAACGGAGTGATTCATTCAGCAGGTATTGAAGCCAGTGGATTACTGGAGCATAGCACATCGCAGGATTGGCGGCATGTGATGGCGGCAAAGATAAGTGGTACACAGCAATTGATGACAGCAATTCGACAGGACTCTCTCGATTTTGTTCTGTTGTGCTCTTCACTTGCCTCATTGATAGGTGGAATTGGTCAAGCAGACTATGCGGCAGCTAACCGTTATCTTGATGCCGTAGCGCATTACTGGCGACAACAGGCTATACCAGTAACATCCGTTAACTGGGATACCTGGGCTGAAGTGGGGATGGCAGTGAATTATGCTGCACGCCGTAAAGAAAGTGTAATTGGTCTCAGTAATCAAGAGGGCTGCGCTATTTTCGATCTGGCTATTACCGGAATGGAAACACAGGTCGTTGTCAGTAAATTCACTCCAGTGCGACGCACCCAATCACGGAATTTATCGGCGATAGCTGATTCCGCCAGCCCAGAGGAAGCGGTTCGTCAATTGTGGTATGAGCTACTGGGTGAAGAAACGATTAATCTAGAAGATGATTTCTTCGAACTGGGTGGTCATTCACTGTTGGCAACGCAGATGATCTCCCGTTTGCGTGATCATTTCCAGCACTGTCTGACGCTAGCGGAGTTTCTCGAACAGCCGACCATGGCACGTGTTGTCCGTTCACTATCTGATGAGAAAAAGGCCCAGGCTCCTGAGAATGCCCATATCCGCTATTGCCTGGTGCCAATTAATCACGGTGGTAATGGTAATTATTCACCCTTCTTTTGTGTACCGGGTATGGGCGGCAATGTTACCCAATTTATGCCCCTGGCCGCAGCGTTACCACGAGAACTCCCATTTATCGGTATGCAGTATTTGGGGCTTGATGGAAAAACAGCGCCGCACCAATCGGTGGAAGAGATAGCAACACATTACATTGCCTGTTTGCGCTCGGTACAGAAGCAAGGGCCATATCATATTGGCGGTCATTCATTGGGTGGCAAAGTGGCTTATGAAATGGCGCGGCAGCTTCATGCTGAGGGAGAAAGCGTCGGTTCTCTAGTGCTACTCGACTCTGCCGCGCCACCCTATGCACCGGTTCCGTATCAGGAAGATGCTGATATTGCCAAAGTTATTCTAGGTATTTTTGCCTACTACACTGACCGGCTGGAAATGATCGACAGTTTGGATGACGACAAAATGCGGGCATTACCGCGTGAGGCGTTACTGAGCTATATCAAAGATCAGCTAAAACGTTTCTCGTTGATTCATGCACAAAATGATATGGGCTCAATTAACGGATTGTTCAATGTCTATCGGGCTGCGTCGGATATGTCACCGAAATACCGCCCAACACCACTACAGTTGCCAATTCCTATGCTGTTAGTAAAAGCGGTGGAACCACTACCGAAAGGGGTTGTTGTGCCGGAAATACGGGAGACCAATGCCTGGGGTTGGGAGAAGTTTTCCACCCTTCCCATTCATATCGCAGAAGTGCCGGGGAATCATTATAGCTGTCTGATGGAAGAGCACGTAGCACATGTATCGCAGGCAATAATCCATCACTTTCCGTCAATCATAAAAGGAGGACAGGTATGAGTGATTCTTTCTCAACGACTAGCCTTCCTGATACCCGGCAGCATAAACGCCGATTGGCAGTCATTCTAATGACATTGGCTGTGGATGCTTTGGGTATCGGGATTGTCCTTCCTGTTTTACCCAATCTGTTGCGGGAGATTGCTCCGCAACCACCAGAAGCGGGTGTGCCGTTAATCGGGTTATTTGTCTCACTATACGCTTTTGCACAGTTCCTTTTTGCCCCGTTGTTAGGGACGCTTAGCGACGCTTGGGGAAGGCGACCGGTATTGCTTTCAACACTGTTTGGCACAGCGCTGAGCTATACGCTGGTGGCGACTGCGCCATCGCTAGGATGGTTAGTGGCCGGTATATTTCTTTCCGGTTCCACCGCCGCCAGTACTTCCGCTGCATCGGCTTACGTAGCAGATGTTACACCAGAAGCACAGCGGGCCGCACGTTTCGGTCTGGTCAGTGGTGTTCTTGGCTTCGGCATGGTTGCCGGGCCCGCCTTCGGTGGGTTATTAGGCATGATTGCACCGCGTCTGCCGTTTGTGATTGCTGGATCACTGGCAGCAGTGAACGCTATTGCCGCTATGTTTGTTCTGAACGAAAGTCTCACCAAGGAGAACCGATGTTCGTTCGACTGGCGCCGTGCCAATCCTTTGGGTAGCTTGAAACTACTGGCGACGGATGGGGTACTGAGACGATTAGTTTATGCTTCAGCTCTTGGCATGGTGGCTTATGGTATTTTTCTGGCCTGTTTTGTCTTACTCAATGAGATGCGTTTGAACTGGGGACCACGTGAAAACGGTCTGGCACTTACCGGGCTTGGCGTCGGGATCATCATCACGCAAACTTGGTTGCTAAAAATATTCGTGGCGCGCTGTAACGAATACCGCACTGCAATCATCGGTTACGGATTCTATATGTTGGCGTTCATCGCTTATAGCCTGGCCGTATCTCCCCTTATTGTTGCCGGTGCAATTGCTTTGCATGCATTGGCGTTGATCAGCGATTCAACGCTGCGTGCTCTGATTTCATTGCGTGCAGGCAATGAGCGACAAGGGGAATATCTGGGCGCGCAGAACTGTATGTTAGGTCTGGCTATCACTGCCTCGCCGCTGTTGGGTGCGTTCTTGCTGCATTTTTCATCTCGTCAGGGACAATCACTCTATTTTCAAGGGGTTCCCTTTATCGCTGCTGTAGTTGTTTGCTTCTGCGCCATATTGATTTTGCTACGTGGCTCTCTGGCAAACATTAAGTTACGCAATTTGCATAAATAAAAAGATCACCAGCCTGTGAGGATTAATTATGACACAACATCAAGGGACCTATTACCCCCTGACCGCAGCACAGCAGGAAATTTGGCTGGCTGAACAATTAAGTGCAAGTGCAGGAATTTATAATACGGGTTGTTATATTGATATTTCAGGCGCTATCGATATTGAGACACTTAACACGGCATTGTTCCAGTTGATAGATGAAGCTGAGTGTTTACGAGTGGTGGTTGTGCCTCATCCGCAAGGACCACAGCAACAGATCGTGACCAATCTGCAATGGACATGCCCACTTATTGATTTATCTAACCATGTGGATGTGTTGACAGAAGCTGAAATCTGGATGAAGGCTGAATTAGTGCGGCCAATGGATTTAACACAAGGGCCGTTGTTTGGTTTTGCGCTGCTAAAAATCAGTGATGAACGCTATTTTTTGTTCATCCGTGTCCATCATCTGGCTAGTGATGCTTTTGGCACTACGTTACTGATTCAGCGGCTTGCTGAACTGTATACCCAGAAATTGACTGGTGCCGATGAGCTGGAAAATCCTTTCGGCCCCCTTAGCGCTCTGCTGGCTTTTGATGAAGAATACCGTCGCTCGGAAAATTTTCAATGTGACCGTCAGTGGTGGTCACAGTATATGGCAGACCGAAGTGAGCCACAGAGTCTTGCCGTGGGAGCGAAACCCGGTCAGTTCGCCGACTTGGGTTCGTTCAGTTGTACCCCGTGTGAAATCCCGGCAAAGGTCAATGATATTCTGCGTACTCAGTGTGAAAAGAGTGGAAGTAGTATGGCGCAAATTATTATTGCTATTGTTGCTTCCTGGATTTCTCGTATGACCGACAAACAGGATATTACTTTAGGTATGCCAGTCACCGCGCGTTCAGGGCGTGTGTTACGTAGTATCCCGGGTATGGTATCCAATGTATTACCTCTGCGTCTGACAATAGATCCTGCTCATTCCATAGGTGACATTGGTAAACAGGTCAGTCAGGAAATTCGCCAGTTACTCCGACATCAGCAATATCGTTCTGAAGATATTTATCGCGATTTACAGCGAAATGGTTCTGCCTCCCGCTTGTTTGCACAGAATATTAACGTAATGTTGTTTAACAGCAATGTAAGCTTTGCGGGTAATCTTGGACGTACCCAAAATTTGTCCAGTGGACCGGTAGAAGACCTTACTGTGACCATTTATGATCATGGCGAAGGCCAAAGTTTACAGTTTACGCTCGATACCAATGATAACCTCTACACTCCCTACGATATTAACCTTCAGAAATCGCTTTTTCAGCACTTCCTCACTGAATTGCTAACCGATATATCACGCCCCATTGGTGAACTGACATTACCAAATTGGCACATAGGAAACAGCCTACTACCAGCACGGCGTACCGTATTAAATGAGGAAACACTAACCGCATGCTTTGAACAACAAGCAATTGCAATGCAAGATAGGGTGGCACTCACTTATCAGCAGGAAAATGTTAGTTATACAGTACTGAACCAACGTGCTAACCAACTGGCGCGCTATCTGGTATCACGACAAATAGGGCCGGAACAGCGTGTTGTAGTCTGTTTACCGCGTTCCATTGAGATGATGGTGACACTGCTGGCTATCATCAAAGCGGGTGCTGCTTACGTACCCGTGGAGGTGGATTATCCGCAAAGTCGACTTGATTTTATGATTGATGATGCTGAACCTGCCTGTGTGATCACCACCAGCGAAATTGCACAACGCCTGACAACCAATACACCCATGTTATTGCTAGATGATACGGCGTTGATTGCCAGTCTGGAAATGCAGAGTGTTGCTGATCTGTCCGATAAAGAGCGCTTGCAACCGCTGATTTCAGCACATCCTGCTTATATCATTTACACTTCTGGCTCCACCGGTGTGCCCAAAGGCGTGGTAGTGACTCATCACAATGTGATGCGTTTGCTACAAAGTACTCAGCGCTGGTTTAATTTCTCTGAAGCCGATTGTTGGACAATGTTTCACTCTTATGCTTTTGATTTTGCTGTCTGGGAGTGTTGGGGAGCATTGTTGAATGGCGGGAGACTAGTGATTGTTCCCTGGGAAATCAGCCGTTCATCCACAGATTTTTTGCAGCTTTTGATTAACGAAAAAGTGACGGTGTTAAACCAAACGCCTTCAGCGTTTCAGGCGCTGATCCATGCTGATCGAGAAACTCCTCAACTTGGGCAAAATTTGACGCTACGCACGGTGATTTTTGGCGGAGAAGCGCTGAATGCACACATCCTGGTAGAGTGGTATCAAAGACATGATGATAACGCTCCTCAGTTGATCAACATGTATGGTATTACTGAAACTACTGTACATGTGACCTATTTCCCTCTTTCACGTGAAATCGTTGCGCAGCCTGCTTCAAGTCTTATTGGTGAACCTATTGATGATCTCAGTATTTATATTCTCGATGAGGCTCAGTGCCCAGTTCCGGTAGGTTTTGTGGGTGAGATATATGTGGGCGGTGCTGGGGTAGCACATGGTTATCTGAATCGTCCTGAACTCACTGCTGAACGCTTTATTGCTGATCCTTTTGTTGACGCAGACGCACGCATGTATCGCACTGGTGACCTGGCAAGATTACGTCGAGATGGGGTACTGGACTTCCTTGGTCGCATTGACGATCAGGTTAAAATCCGCGGCTTCCGTATTGAATTGGGCGATGTGGCGGCAGCGCTAAATGCACACCCTGATATCATGCAGTCTGAGGTCGTTGTGCGTGAAGATGAAGGCCAACAGAAGCGGTTGGTGGGTTATGTCATTGCTCATCATGGGATTACGCTTGAATCACAGTTAATACGGGCCAGTCTGGCCACATACTTACCTGAAGCGATGATTCCAGCGGCAATAGTGCAACTTGATCATTTTCCATTGACCATTAACGGCAAGCTAGATCGTAAGGCGTTGCCGAAACCTATATGGAACAGTGCAGTAGTCAATGAAAGTAAAACCTTCAGCCCACGAGAACTCTCGCTTTGTTGTCTGTTTGCCGAGTTGTTGGGAGTAAAAAATATCTCTCCAGAGGATAATTTCTTTGAGCTTGGTGGCGAATCATTGGTTGCAATGCGGGTAATAGCAAGAGTGCGTAGTGACTTCGGCGTTGAAATAACGTTACGCGATCTCTTTAACGCTCCGAGGATCAGCCAATTGGTGCAACGATTAGACGCTTTACAACAGGAAAATGAAGTCGTCAGCCAAAACTAAATTTTTAACGCGATGATGCTGCCAAGTAAATAAACAGAGGACAAAACATGATGAGCCAAATAGATGAGTTAACCACAGAGCTTATCTGTGCAATGAATCAGTATGACCTTAAACAACTGGATAATATTTTTTCTGAGAATATTTCACTTCATTATCCGGGGCTTCGTCCAATGGTAGGTAAAAAGATGTCGCTTATTTTTCTCAAGAAACTTTTCTCAAATTTTAAATATTTACATTTTACGCAAACCGGTTTCATTGCCAGTAATAACAAGGCTTGCATTATTTGGGAAAATGAAGGACGTCGTAAAAATAGTGATATTTATAGCAATATGGGCGTAACATTAATCGAAGTTATGGACGATAAAATAGTTTTCCTCAGCGATTACTTTAAATTTGAAGTGCCTAATTGAGCAGAGTATCGCCGTAATAAAAATTTTGTGCTCTCTGGGTGTTGTATTTGGTTTATCTAAATGGCCTTGCACATTATCGCTATACCCTTCATCTTTCAAGCTGCTGCTTTGTTGGCTGCTTTCACTCACCCCAGTCACATAGTTATCTATGTTCCTGGGGATTCGTTCACTTGCTGCCGCGCCGCAACTCGAAATCTATTAGGTATACACCCTTGTTTTATTAATGAGTCTAGCCTCCAGAGAAAGGTGAAACGGTGACCATAAACCGTTTCACCTTTAACAACCATTGCCAAAAGATAACCACAACCGTTCTATTTTATTCCGTCAGGAAGAATAAGATTAATGTCGAAATACCATCAATATCTTCCCAAAGAATCTTTAATCTTAAAATAACAGGCTTACCCCACCACTTTTATTCAGAAACCTAAGCTATCCAGTAGATCATCAACCTGGGCCTGATTAGCAATCACACCCACGCCATTTTGATTCACTTGCGGGCCATTTAGTAAGCTATCCGTTTCTTTCTTCGCGTTCACCATTTGGTCAGCCGGTATGTTTTCCATCAAGACCATCACCAACTGTTTTTCTATTTCCTGAATAACATCCATCATGCGCTTAATAACCTGGCCGGTAAGATCCTGAAAGTCTTGTGCCATCATGATCTCCAACAGTTGGGCATTGGTAAACGCAGTATGCTCAGGTACAGTCTTGAGATAATTTCGAGTATCCATAACCAATGAGCGCGCCACAGGCATTTCAACGGGATTTTCAAACCACTCATCCCAGCGTTTCGTCAGAGATACTGCCGATGATTCCAACTCATTTTGACGAGGTTGCGCCGCCTCAACACAATTAAGCGCTCTTTCAGCTGCCTGCGCAGTCATCTGCACAACATAGTCCAGACGCTCTCTCGCATCAGGTATTGCCTCAGCAGCCTGGGCAATGGTTTGATCCAATCCCAATTCACGTAAACTATCGCGCAACATCCGCGTAAGCTGGCCGATACGGCTGATAATTTCACTGGCACTAATGGTCTCATCCCTTGGCATGACCGGATTTACACTCATTATGTCTCCTTAGAGGCCCAGTTTTTCAAATATTTTGTTGAGCTTTTCTTCCAGAGTAGCTGCGGTAAAAGGTTTAACAACATAACCACTAGCCCCGGCTTGTGCGGCAGCAATGATATTTTCTTTCTTCGCTTCTGCGGTCACCATCAAAACCGGTATCTTAGCCAATTGTGCATCTTCACGAATGATTTTTAACAACTCTAAACCATCCATATTGGGCATATTCCAGTCAGAGATAATAAAGTCAAATTGAGATGAACGAATCTTAGTCAGAGCCTCTGATCCATCCTGAGCTTCTTCTACGTTGTTGAAACCCAACTCTTTCAGTAGATTACGAACTATGCGTCGCATGGTTGAGAAATCATCAACCACCAGAAATCTAAGATCCTTATTCGCCATAAAAACTCCTTGAAATTATTTATCAGTCAGCACAGAGCCGCTTAAGAAATTAAATTTATATACCCTTCATCCTTCAAGTTGCTGCTTTGTTGGCTGCTTTCTCTCACCCCAGTCACAGAGTTATCTATGCTCCTGGGGATTCGTTCACTTGCCGTCGCGCTGCAACTCGAAATCTATTAGATATATACGACTGTCATTAAATACGAACAGCCTGCCCCGAGCTTATTTTTGCCAGCATTCTCTTACTCATTTTGAGTATATCCATGACCTCATCCACAGCTCCCAGCTGTATTGCCGCCCTTGGCATACCAAATACGACACAACTTGCTTCATCCTGAGCTAACGTGTACGCTCCGGCTTGCTTCATTTCCAGCAATCCCGCTGCACCGTCACTGCCCATTCCTGTCAGCAGTACACCAACAGCATTCCTTCCCGCAAATTTAGCGACGGATCGGAACAATACATCTACAGACGGACGATGACGATTAACAGCCGGTGCATCAGTGATCAAAACCTGATAATCAGCACCATTACGACACAGTTCCATATGACGATCACCCGGAGCAATGTACGCATGCCCTGGCAAAATTCGCTCGCCGTTTTCAGCTTCTTTTACCGTAATTTGGCTAAGTTTATTCAGTCGTTCAGCAAAAGAGCGGGTAAAACCAGGTGGCATATGTTGAGTAATAAGCAGTGCTGGGCTGGTTACAGGTAATGGTTGCAACAAACTCTTTATTGCTTCCGTTCCTCCCGTAGAAGCCCCTACTGCAATCAGTTTTTCGCTGGATAACAGAGGCTTAAAACTTAAAGGAGCAGAATCTGCCGGTGGGGTTATTTGCACAGACAATTTAGCCTGCGCGGCTGTCCGCACTTTTTCTGCAATAAGTTCACTGTAAGCCAGCATCCCTTCACGAATACCCAATTGGGGTTTGGTTATAAAATCAACAGCACCAAGTTCTAATGCTCTTAATGTGATTTCAGAACCTTTAGCAGTTAGAGAAGAAATCATAACCACAGGCATTGGCCGTAAACGCATTAATTTTTCCAAAAAATCAATACCATCCATGCGTGGCATTTCGACATCTAACGTTAACACCTGTGGGTTATGTTTTTTAATGAGATCACGAGCCACCAGTGGATCTGGCGCACAAGCCACTACCTCCATATCCGGATGGCTATTGATGATCTCTCGCATGATTTGTCGCATAAGCGCTGAATCATCGACACAAAGAACAGTAATTTTATTCATGACCTCTCCTTGCCTGGCCTACACCGTAAACGGTCTGTCCTTGCAAGTAGAATTCCCGGCTGATTTGAGTGACATTTTCGGAATGCCCGGCAAAGAGCAATCCATCGGGTTTTAATAAAGTAACAAAATGATGCAGTATCCGTTCCTGCGTCTTTTTATCAAAATAAATCATTACGTTACGACAAAATATGGCATCAAATTTACCTTCGAGCGGCCAATTGGCATCCAACAAATTGAGGTGTTGGAATGTCACCATGTCAGCAATCTGCGGCCGGACTCGGGCATAACCTTCATAAGAGCCAGTGCCTTTAAAAAAGTAACGTTTCCTCTGTTGATCGGTTAGCTGACGCAATTCATCCAGACGATAAACACCTTTACGCGCTTTCTCCAATACATTGGTATCAATATCACTGGCAATAATCTTTACCCGGTGAAAACGAGGCCCTAATACATCACTCAGTGTCATCGCAATTGAGTACGGTTCTTGTCCCGTAGATGCTGCCGCACTCCATACCCGGTACGATCCATTTTTTTTACTCGCATGCTTGGCTAACAAAGGGAAATGATGAGCTTCCCTGAAAAAAGCCGTCAGGTTAGTCGTCAATGCATTGATAAATTCCTGCCACTCATCACTATCAAGATCGTTTTCAAGAATGAATAGATATTGACCAAAATCACGGATGCCAAGTGTACGTAAGCGCCGAATTAAACGGTTGTAAACCATCTCCCGTTTATGTGCAGCGAGCACAATACCCGCACGTTGATATATAAACTGGCAGATGCGCTCAAAATGCGCATCTGACATGGTATAGCGCTGAATCATGTGACTCAGCGGTGGAGACGGCAAGCTTGCCGCTGAAGCAATTAAATTTGATTTCATCTGGCCTCAGCGAGTCTGACTGACTGCCCCTTCGCTATCCGCAGATCTCAGCGTCCGTGCAAGTTCATTTTCAAGCTTGTTTTCTGAATTATTGGGTAACTCAAATTGCGCTACAGTTTTCACCAGAATATCAGCTTGATCTTCAAGCGCCGCTGCTGCCGCAGCTGACTGTTCGACCAATGCTGCATTCTGCTGAGTAACCTGATCCATCTGGGTAACAGCTTGGGCCACTTGATGAATACCCCGACTCTGTTCATCGGATGCCGCAGCAATTTCGGCCATGAGATCTGTGACCTGATTTACTGAAGTCACCAATTCATTCATGGTTTTCCCTGCATGGCTAACCAGCTCAGAACCTTGGCTTACCCGCTGAACTGATTCACTAATTAATGTCTTAATTTCTTTCGCTGCTTCAGCACTTCGCTGTGCAAGATCCCTCACTTCGCCAGCAACAACAGAGAAGCCACGACCTTGTTCGCCTGCCCGCGCAGCTTCTACCGCCGCATTAAGTGCCAGGATGTTAGTCTGGAATGCAATGCCATCAATAACACTGATAATTGCACTGATTTTCTGCGAACTGTTAGCAATTTCATCCATCGTCTCGACAACACCTGCTGTCAATTCACCACCTTTAGAGGCTGTTTTCGATGCAGATACTGCCAATTCACTAGCCTGACGTGCATTTTCAGCATTTTGTTTTACCGTTGCAGTCAATTGTTCCATACTGGCGGCTGTTTCTTCCAGTGATGCAGCTTGTTCTTCGGTACGAGAAGAGAGATCGGTATTACCCTGAGTAATTTCCTGAATACCGCTATACATCAGGTTAGTATTCTCTTTAATCAAGGTAATGGAATTAACCAGTGAATGCTGCATATCACGCAATTTGAGGAATACTTCACCAATTTCATCATTAGTGAAAACAGCAACTTCTTTGTTTAACTTCCCTTCTGCAACATGCTGGAAGTGACTACGCATATTGGCGAATGGCCTGAGAAGATTTCTTTTTAACCACCAATGAGCCGCCCAGGCAACCACCAATACCATTAGGATCGCGCCCGCAAACATGGCAGTTGCGATTTGATAATAAAATCGACCATCTTGGACGGCGGTAGTAATCTCTTCGCCAATGTACTGCATATAATGGTTGAAATCAGATTCCAGTTGCTGCTGATATTTTTCTGTCGGCTGATCTAAAAAAGCATCATAATTACCCTTTTCTAAGAAAACCGAAAGTTCCCTAAGTGCTTTTATATATTCCTTGTAGCTGGTTTCCACTGATGCCAGTAATACACTGCTGCCATCTTCCTCATTTAATTTAGGCAAAGAAATAAACTCTGCAAAATGCATCTCAGCCTTATCCAGCGTTTCTCTGACATTAGCGACCATACCACTAATATGATCCTCAGATTGCTGTAGTGTTTTGCCTACGGCAATTCTATTAAGTGTATTACGCGATTGCAGCAAAGCTGCCCAGCTCAATCCTAATGAATCTCTTTTCTGCGTCCCCAGATCAATCCGTTCGATATAAGCCTGATCTGTGTGAATTATTCCAAGAGATAAACCACTTGAGATTATCTGCATTAAACAAAACATCATCAGTAACAGATATAAACTGGTTGATATACGAAGCCTGCCCAACATGTAATCACCTCTGTTAACGGCTGCATATGCAGCCGTAGCTATCGCTTAGTGTTTTAAAATGTTTCCCAATTAGACTGTTCTTCCACGTTACTGACTTTTTTCAATACAGGTGAATTCGATTTAACAGGAAGAGTTTTGACCACAGGTAAATGCTCAGTTTTTGTTTCAGGCTGAGGTTTATCGTCAAGATTCGGTAATTGGAATAGAGAAACCAGCTTCTTCAATCCAGCTGCTTGATCTTCCAATGCAGCAGCAGCAGCCGCTGACTGCTCAACTAAAGAAGCATTTTGCTGTGTTACACGATCCATTTCAGAAATCGCCAAGCCAACCTGAGTTATCCCTCTGCTTTGTTCATCTGAAGCAGATGCAATTTCACCCATAATGTCAGTTACGCGGGTTACTGAACTGACAATGTTGTTCATTGTTTCACCAGCACTTTCAACCAGAACAGAACCCGTATCCGCACGGCTAACTGAATCTTCTATTAATGCTTTAATTTCTTTTGCTGCTTCAGCGCTACGCTGTGCAAGGTTACGAACTTCCCCTGCAACAACCGCAAAACCTCGTCCATGTTCACCCGCACGCGCTGCTTCTACCGCAGCATTAAGCGCCAGAATGTTAGTCTGGAACGCAATAGCATCAATAACACTGGTAATATCAGAAATTTTCTGTGAACTCCCAGCTATTTCATGCATTGTCTGCACAACATTCGCTACGACTTTCCCGCCCTGACGGGCAATCTCAGAAGCACTATCAGCCAGGTTACTTGCCTGACGAGCATTTTCAGCATTCTGTTTTACTGTTGCTGTCAGTTGCTCCATGCTTGCTGCCGTTTCTTCCAAAGAAGCAACCTGCTCTTCCGTGCGTGAAGAAAGATCATTATTTCCGGCAGCAATTTCACTGGTTCCGTCATAAATACTTTCACTGCTCTGACGAACACTACTCACCGTGTTGATGAACTCTTTCTGCATATGCTTCAGGCCAACAGCTAACATACTCATCTCATTTCTGCCTGAAATCGCAATATTCTGTGTCAAATCACCGGTAGAAAGCGCTTTGATATTCTCCAGCAATTTATTTAATGGATTCAGTAAACTATGCTTGATACCAACCCAGCTGAAAATCATGGCTGAAACCAGAATCAGCATGATAATACCCAGCATAATCATCGCATTTCTGTAGGATATGCCGGCATCAAATACCACATCGGAATAGAGATGATCGTTTTGAGTCAGATAGAAATTATATTCTTCCTCAAAAGCACTCTGATATTTGCTAGTTGGCTGATTGAAAAATTCGACTGCCCGATCATGTTCAATCAGGACAATGAGATCATGAAGCGCCGAAATATAAACATCATAAGCTTTTCTAAGACGATTCAGACTTTCTGTTTCATGAATAGGCAATTTAGCGGTCTGTTCGTATTGTTCAAAACGCTGCTCTGCAATAGAAAGGTTACTTCTGGCATCAGTCAGTAACTGCTCCAACGTGTAGTAATTATCGACACCCTCATCTTTTTTCATCATGTAACGAATGCCAGCACGGTTTAAACTGTTACGGGCCTGTAACAAATTAACCCAAGTGTCATTCAAAAATGTCTGCTGTTCCCGCATCTTATCCAGTATTTCTAGATTTTCTTTGTTACTTTTCAACTCATGGAAGAAAAGTCCCCCGGATATAAATTGCAGAGCACCAAATAATATGATGACCGCCATCAGTCCGGTCACTATTTTCATTCGGTTAAACATGTTTTCCCTTTTTACAATAGATCAGCATGGGTCTGTTATCGGCATCACCAAAGAAAACTTTATTATTTAATTAAAAGAAATTTGAATATTTTTTCTGATTTGGCATTTACGGGAATACAGACAAAAAATAGCTGCCATCTGTCGATGACGGCAGCCATATTTAATGATTAGTTTTTAGCCACAGAATCTACCAGAGCCATCTCTTCACTGTTAAGCAGCTTCTCAATATCCACCAGAATCAGCATGCGATCATCAAGTGAACCCAAACCAGTCAGATACTCAGTAGACAATGTCACTGCAAATTCTGGAGCCGGGCATATTTGTTCAGCTTTGAGCGATAAGACATCTGAAACACCATCAACAACAATGCCGACCACGCGGTTTAATAGATTCAAAACAATTACAACGGTATTATCATTATAGGTAACCGTTTCTTGAGCAAATTTAATTCTCAAATCAATAATAGGAACAATAACACCGCGTAGATTGGTTATTCCTTTAATGAACGCAGGCGTATTCGCAATACGAGTGACCTGATCATAGCCACGGATTTCCTGCACTTTGAGTATTTCAATACCATACTCTTCATCACCCAAGGTAAAAACCAGATATCCTTCTCCGGCAGTTTCTCCTGACAATTTATTAAAAGCTTCTATGGCCGACATGATCTTACCTTTTACTGTGAGATTGACTATTTTTCTATGGAGGCAAGCCCCACTTAGTGCTTATTTTTTTCTAATAATTCAGCTTTACTGACCGCCAATTGGTCATGGTTAAGTTGCTGCAATGCAGAAACATCAATAATCAGCGCCACACTACCATCTCCCATAATTGTAGCAGCAGAGATCCCCGGTATTTTGCGGTAGTTACTTTCGATATTTTTCACAACTACCTGATGCTGTCCAACTAACTGATCAACCAGTAAGGCATAACGCCGACCCGCACTTTGTACAATCACAACAATTCCTTTCGTCGGATCTGTCTTCGCATCAGGAATATCAAAAACCCGGTATAACTTAATCAGTGGCAAATATTCTCCTCTCACATGCAGTAATTTTTCATCACCAGCCAGTGGATAAATATCTTCTTCCTGTGGCTGAAGAGAACTCACTACTGCACTTAATGGCAAAATAAACACTTCCTCGTTGACTTTCACTGACATACCATCAAGGATTGCCAATGTTAGAGGTAACAGAATCCGTGTAACTGTCCCTTTACCGGCCTGGAAACTAATTTGGATTTGTCCACCCATTTCTTGAATATTTCGCTTAACCACGTCCATGCCCACACCGCGACCAGATACATCTGTCACAACTTCAGCAGTGGAAAAACCGGGAGCGAAAATCAACATAGCAACCTCTTCGTTACTCATGTTTTCACTCACTGACAACCCTTGTGACATTGCTTTAGCTAGAATCTTTTCACGATTTAAGCCAGCACCATCATCAACAACTTCGATACAGATATTTCCCCCCTGATGCTCAGCAGAAAGGGTCAGGTTGCCCGTTTCAGGTTTGCCTGAAGCGAGTCGAATTTCAGGTTCTTCAATACCATGATCAAGGCTGTTACGGACCAGATGGGTCAACGGATCAATAATGCGCTCAATTAAACTCTTATCCAGTTCAGTAGAACTGCCAACCAAAGTCAGATCCACCTTTTTATTCAGTTTGCCCGCAAGATCCCTGACTAAACGAGGGTAGCGGCTAAATACATATTCCATTGGCATCATGCGGATAGACATAACAGACTCTTGCAAGTCTCTGGAATTTCGCTGTAGTTGAACCATACAATTCAACAAATCACCATGTGAAGTCGGTTCAAGATCGTTGCAATGCTGTGCCAACATAGATTGGGTAATAACTAATTCACCAACCAAGTTTATAAGCTGATCAACCTTCTCAACTGCAACCCGAATACTGGAAGATTCGGCACGTTGACGTGGTGAACCAGCTGGTGGCACAGGTGCAGGACGCCCGACAGGCAGTGTAGAATTTTTTTCCGGTTCAGTAGATTTGGCTTCAGCTGTGTCTGTATTTTTAACTTCAGCTTTTTTGAGTTCAGCGACTGGCAAGAAAGTTATCTGCTCCGGTTCAATGACAAAACAGAGTACTGCCGTAATGTCATCTTCTGTGGCTGATGTTACCAATGATGCTTCAACACTATCTCGAGTCTGTTCCGCATCATAAACCTCCCCTAGATTACCCAGTTCCTCTAGCATTAAAGAAACTTCGCGCTCTTTTAGACCAGAAAGATGAACTCGGATTCTACCTTGTTGGCTTTTAGTCGCAGCAGGCTCTGGTTTTAATTCTGGTTCGGATTCAGGTAGCTGCGATGTCGTCACAGATACGGCGGGCTCAACCTCACCTTCATTTTCTTTCTGTACTTCCAATGCAAGCTGGCGCAATGTCTCACAGATGTAGGTAAAAGTACTTTCATCCGGTTCCTGAGAACTTTTATAGGCATCCAACTGTTGCTGCATAATATCTTTGGCTTCCAAAAACAAGTTGATAATGTCAGTTGTCAGACTCATTTCATCTCGTCTGGCACTGTCTAACAAATTTTCCAGAACATGCGTAGTTTGCTGTAGTTTAATAAAACCAAAAGTCGCAGCCCCACCTTTTATTGAGTGTGCACTACGAAAAATAGCATTCAATTGTTCTTGATCTGGCGCATTTGGATCGAGCTGCAATAAATGCTGCTCCATATCCTCAAGCAATTCATCTGCTTCATCAAAAAAGGTCTGATAAAACGCGGTAATATCCATTGTTACTTTGTTACCTTAATCGGTATCACGATGAGGCTCAGCACCCGGTGATATTGGTTGAGCCAATATTGTGATTTTGTTGGATTGTTGTGATGACCCACTCTCAGCCGAATCTTTTCCTATCACCTCGTTAATTTCCTTACTATCATTAATAATCAAGGAATTGCTGCCGGTGTTTTCCTGTTCAATCTGCTTTTCCGCTTGCTTATTGAGTACTAGAATACTTATACGACGGTTAACGGGTGAACTCGCATCTTCCTGCTTTAGACGAACCGTTGAAGCCATACCGACAACTCGCAGTATTTTTTCTTCATCCAGTCCACCTATCAACAACTCTCTCCTTGACGCATTTGCACGATCCGCGGATAGTTCCCAGTTACTGTAGCCACGCTCGCCATTAGCATATTTCAAGTCGTCTGTATGACCGGACAGGCTGATTTTATTTGGAATATCGTTCAAGATGGGCGCAATCGCTCGCAAAATATCGCTCATATAACTTTCAACTTTTGCACTACCAATCATAAACATTGGCCGATTTTCCCGGTCTATAATCTGGATGCGTAACCCCTCATCCATCATGTCAATTAGCAAATGTGGACGTAATGCTTTAAGACGGGGATCAGTAATAATTAACTGATCGAGTTGCTCACGCAATCTGTTCAATCTGCGAGCGTCATCGTTAGCTTCAACAACTTCAACCTGACGAAGAGTATCGCCTTCCTGATAAAGCACATCCAACCCTCCCCCTGGAATAGGATTAGAGCTATCGCTACTACGTTCCCCTTTATTTATTGCAACTTGCAATGGAGTACGAAAATATTCTGCAATGCGGGTCAATTCCTGCGGGCTAGAAATTGCCAGTAACCACATAACCAGAAAAAATGCCATCATCGCAGTCATAAAGTCAGCATAGGCAATTTTCCATGAACCACCATGATGCTTGATGTCATTCCTTTTACGTCTTTTTACCTTAATGACAGAGACGTTTCGTGCCCTCATATTTGCTCTTCAGCTTCTTGCTGGATAGGCGCTTTCACCCGACGAACATGTTCTTCCAATTCAGTGAAAGAAGGGCGATCTGTGAGATATAAGGTCTTACGACCGAACTCAACCGCAATCTGAGGCGCATAACCATTCAAGCTTGACAATAACGTTACTTTAATGCATTGCATCATTTTGATGTGTTCACCGCTGCGCTGGCGTAAAAGCGTTGCAAGTGGAGAAATAAAGCCATATGCCAACAAAATACCAAGGAATGTTCCAACCATTGCATGGGCAATCAATGCACCAAGTTCTCCTGCCGGACGATCCGCCGAACCCAAAGCATTAACAACTCCCATCACAGCAGCAACAATGCCAAAAGCAGGAAGTGAATCACCAACCATCATAAGACTGGTTGCTGGGATCTCACTTTCCTGCTCATAAGTTTCAATTTCTTCATCCATCAAAGCTTCAATTTCGTGAGGATTCATATTGCCGCTCACAATCAACCGCATGTAATCGGTGATAAAATCCATCAAATGCTTGTCCTTAAGCAAACGCGGATACTGGGTGAAAATATCACTCTGCTGAGGATGTTCGATATCTCGTTCTAACGCCAAAACACCATGTTGGCGGGATTTGGCTAACAATCGGAAAAGCAAAGCCATCAGATCCATATACATCACTTTGTTATATTTGGATCTCCGCATGACTTTGGGCAAAACACGCAATGTTGCCTTAATCGCTTTTCCGTTGTTACCAACAATGAAAGCACCGATACCAGCACCAGTGATAATTAAAAATTCAGCGGGTTGATAAAGTGCGCCCAAATGACCACCTACAATCAGGTAACCACCGATTACCGCACCAAAAACTACGATATATCCTAAAAGTACTAACACGCGATATCCTTTAGCTAAGTTGGTGAGCGGATGGGAAGTTGAACAGTTTGAGAATTCAGAATGGCGGCAATTTCAATACAGGTTACAGGAAGAAAAATATAAGTCCGTAACCTGTAGGAACAAATTCCCATTTAAATTCACATTGCGCGCTGAGCAAGTCCATCCAGCAGTTGTGAATTAGTATCGGCAGATTGAGAAGAAAGTTTACGTTTTTTTACTGCACGTGATGGTGGTTGGCAAAGGCTACAAACAAAGCTATTTACAGGTTGATGAGCATGAGTAATAAAAGTTCCTCCACAAGTACGGCATTGTGAAGGTTGCAACATACCACTGTCTACAAAACGTACCAGAGTCCAGGCACGAGTCAGTGCCAAGACAGGTGCATCTCCTTCAACAGGAGGACATTGTTCAAGATAGAGCCGATAAGCTTTAACAACTGCCTCTACACCATCACAATAACCACTCTTGAGTAAAAAACGATAGGCATTGTAGAACATTGATGAGTGAATATTCTGTTCCCAAGTCATAAACCAATCTGTTGAAAAAGGTAACATTCCTTTGGGCGGAGGACTTCCCCTCAATTCTTTATAAAGCTTAATTAATCGCCCTCTGCTCAGTTGTGTTTCACTTTCAAGCATTTGTAACCGTGCGCCCAAAGTGATGAGTTCCATCGCAAGCTGTATATCCTTAGCTTCTTGAACTATACTTTTCCCGGTCATCTCTATGCTCTTTTCTTCACTGAAGTATCGTCTTTCGAAGATAACTGCTGAAATAAATGACTAGATAACAAAATGCCTGTGTGTATTTGTTGTAAATCATCTACCCGAGATTCTCTGGTAAGCTGCTGAATAGTTTCACTGTCTTCGAACCGAAAATTGCAGACTAATTGATTAGTCTCGGCGAGCTTTACCAACTGAGGTAATGTCAATTCAGACAACGTATCAGCCATAGAATCACTAATACCTAAACGGAACATCGCGGATGCTTTTTCATGGTTAATTAATCGCTGAGCTAAAAGCAGATACGATAAATTTATGTCATAAATATGTTTGAGCAATTCAACCGTACTCATTTCTCTATCCCGTCCGATTACATTAAAAAATCAGTTAAGTGTTCGAAAAACCACTCGTGACAAAATTCCTAAAATAGCTTAGGGATTAATAATCTCTTACATAACTAAAATATACAGGCTTAGTCAGAGTAGTAACCATCCCTTGTATTACTTTTGATTCGTCCAACTTCAAAAATATTACGGTAGTGAGTTGCAAAAGTATTATTGCATTACCTGATATAACATTTTTTACTGTCGATTAAGAATATTCTTAATGCAAGACAACTTTACTCCTGAATCATCAACTTATACAACGTAAATAGAACGCCATTTTAAATACTATGTGACATGACTCACAAAAACAAAGGCTTTTAATATGCATTTAATCGATGGATTGCTCACTAACCATTCAAACAATTAAATAAAATCCGAAATCTCGATTTTAATAAGTTAAATTATCTAAATAAAAATATTAGATATATTTTTTGGTTTTATACGATCTATTAAACTTATAAATTTAAAAAAACGATAAAAAATCCTACCCTTAGTCAAACAATCGATTGAAAAGGCAGTTTTATCTTTGAGTAGTAAGTATAAACAATAATCTTATTCTGAGATCTGATATCTCCACTGACACAATGAAACTGATTAAATTTATGTAAAATTTAGTTACAAAAAAGATACTGGTATGATCACTTTTAGTTTAGATTTGTTCTTTTTTTAATCTCAAGGTCTATCTAAAAATGCGTACCATTATGTACCGATAACACTAACCATACAAAAATAGCATAAAATACAGTAAGATAATGCATAAAAAAACAACTACAACAGTATTTTATTGCTGACATAGTAACCAATATCTAGCATACAGATAATCCTAAAAATCAGTCTATTTTGACTCATTATCGCTCAACCACCAGATAAAAACATTAAAAAAACTTATCAAAATATCAGGTTTCATAATATAATAACACGCAAAATAACTTCGTTAATTACTTTATACTTTTCACCTTTAATTTTCATTTTTCATAATGACTCATTAGTCAAATTTACACATAACGCGTATATATATTTTAAAAACATTAGGTCTTTTAAATGAATTTAAGATCACTTATTAACCTACAACTTGCTTTAAAACTTTATTAAAGCATAAAATGATAGAAATAAAGACTTTCAAACCACATAAATATATAACCATATTAAATACTAATTATAAATGGCATCACGACTCCTTATATAATTCAAAAAAAATATAATTCACACATTAATTTTCATATAAAAAACTCAAGTCATTTCAGAGTTCATATCCTTATGATACAAATTAAATTAAATACTAAAAGACATTTTTTCTATTTTTCATTATTTCATATAATATTTACGACTCTCATCCCAAAAATGCTATTTATCCGTGCAAATAATACAAATAAGGTTTTTATTAATGTATATTATAGGTACCATCTTTAAAATCATTATTATAGATAAAATAATTAATTCATGCTCATTATAAAAATGACCGATAACAATAGGGTGATAAAATAAAATTCAATGCTATTTCTTACCAAGATAAAATTATCAATAATAAAAATACTATAATATTTTTATGAAAAAGATGAAGTAAATACGATTTTGAGGAGAAATTTATTTTCCCATATAAATAGTAATGCTAATTTTTCAAACAATTATAACTGTTTATCAAACATGGCAAAGAATGCAACAACTAATTACAGTTTCCATCTCATCACAGAAAATATTCTCGGAGCAAAAACTCCATATCCACTAGTTCTTCAAACCAAGAGAAAGGAATATAGATATCGAGAATCATTATCAATTATGCAATCAATAACACGAGAAATGCGGTTACGGTTTAGATAAAAGACACTCCCTCTATACACAATAAGAACCTGGAAAAATAGCCATTTAATGCACTAACTTTGCATAAATACAACATGATTATTAATATTTTATTCTAAAAAATAAAAAACAAACAGAGATATATATCGACACACTAAAAATAAAACAAACTAGATTTACAAAAAATATAAAACATCTAGCATTTTTAAAACCTCATTTATGGAATTTTATCAGGAGCATTCTATCCATTTTATCTCAATGAAAAAAATGACAAAATACCACATATCAGATGTTGTACTAGTAAATGAATATTCTCTATCGACCAGAATAGAATAAAAATATCAGTAAACAACACTGAAAAAACATTACTAAAGTATGAACTTACCGTTATATTCAAGTAGTTGATGATATTTCTATCCGTCAATCTTCCCTTAACTATCCTGTGTGTCTAACAGACTCAGATTTTTATCAAGTCAAGCAATGCCCATTACTTTTTTTGATATATCTGTACTTGTGCTAACAAAAATTCCAACATCAGTGTATCTCAATACCACAGTATCAATTAACGTTATCATCAAAGAAACTAACTGTATGCCGGTTCTTTTATAATGCAGAATTCTTACAATACACAGTTTGTTAAATATCGATCGTATTCCCATTTCATTTTTCAGGATTTCAGTACACATCGGCTCAATCTGTTGGGTTGCCAAAATAGCTTCGGAATCTAATCCTAGATCATGACAAATTATGACAGTAATGGCAGAACTATCTTCGGTAAGAACTTTTGCTATCACCCCATTCTCCCTAATGCAGAAATAGCAGAAACTGCTCTCTTTTCTATCAGATCAAGAAAAGTTAGTAACCCTTGTAATATCACTAATCTTTCTCACCAAAAAGCAACAAACGTTCTCACTTTATCATAGGATAAATATCGAACTGCTAAAAATTAATACTCTGAAATCTTGCCTGATAGTAACCATTAGCCAGTGCCATTATTTTTTCACAACATTCTTCATCAAGCAGAATTATTATCTATTTTACTCTTATATGAGAACAAACTTAGATCATTTCTTCTACGATGCCTTTGCAGGTTAATTGATATTTCTTCTAAAGATCCTAAACAGGAATAAGTAACCGACACCGAACAAAATATCAACTCATCAATTTTTCTGTATCCACACATAATCGCCATATCAAACTCACCATAACTGAGTCTGATTTGAAAATGATAATCATCCACAACGTTTCAGCAGCCAACCCGACGACAATTACTAAAACAAAAAATGCTGCATTTATAATCAACTGAACTGACATTTTACTCAGATGGTAGCAAGAACATTATATTGCCCGACTCAAGACATTTGATAGGTATTTAGGGATGAGATTTGCAAAGCGGCCCTTAATCACTGTTGTCTTAATCACAGACTCTGCCGCTTTGCTCGTAAGGTATTCTTAGTTAAGAAAACAATTCTAAATAGTTTCTTAATTATGCGTTGCCTAACTGAGAAAACACCTCATTGGCAACGCCTTATCTGTTTCATATGACGAAAGGTAATTCATCAAACATAATTGTTGTTCTACATAAATAGACTCTCAGACTTGTAGTTCCGATGAGATTTTCCAGTTTATTGAACTAACACTCTTTTCCAGACTCATGCGACTAACAATCGCTTCTACCTCTTTTTGCTCAGTCGATGTTGCTAATACTTCAATGCACACCTCAAGTTTTCCAGGTTGAATCATATCAGTGAAGCTGAGTGATTGTAGTCTCACTGCCACTCCATTTAGAGCTTGTAGTACTAAAGTTCTAACCAGAATTCCATCATTACTGTCACATACTACGTGAATTCTATAGCACTGTATCAAATCAGCAGTCTGCTGCCTGGGATGTAAATTAATACGTTGAGCCGCTTCACGTAACAATATATTCGCACAAAGAATAATAACCGTCGCCATCGCGGCCAGCCAATATTGCCCAAGGCCACATAACACACCAATTCCAGCAGAACACCACAAAGTTGCTGCGGTATTTAATCCACGGATATTCATACCTTCTCGCATAATGACGCCCGCACCCAAGAAACCAATACCTGAAACAACCTGAGCAGCAATACGACCTGCACTATCTGGTGAAGTTGTTATTGAACTAAGGATAAAAACTGCAGCACCAGTCGCAACTAATGCATTTGTTCTTAAACCTGCCATACGCTGACGCCATTGACGCTCAGCGCCAATTAACGCACCAAAACACATGGCTGATAATAAATGAAAGACAAAAGGAGTTATTAACATGACATTCTCCATATAACTAAATGGATAAATAATCATGTGCATTTATTTTGCACACAGAAATTTGTACCGAATGTTTAATTCAGCATTATTTTCTGAACATACCTGGAGGTAATAAAGTGTGAAGATACAGCAGCATAATAAAAAATCCGATATACTATCTCCCGTTACCCTACCGAGTACCGGATAATACTATTTTTTTAGGTAAGTACAGCTCAGATATTTTGAGTGGTACCGCCCGCCTTGTTTGGCAAGCAGCAAATCGGGAGGAAATGAACAGCTTGCCGTTTTATTTTTTATTTAATCGAAAACTTTGACTGTCCAATGATAATTTCTCCAATAAAATTTGCACGGAGTATAATCAAGAGTAATTAATAAGTAAAGAAAGATATTGCCATGACCAAAGAAAAAGTCCACCACTACAAAAATAGCGACGGACTTAAAAATCATTCAGGCAATCAGATAGCAGTTACATTTGCTGCCGCTGGGCCTTTAGCACCACTTTCAATGGTGAATTCTACGTTCTGGCCTTCTGCCAAAGTTTTGAAACCGTTACCCTGAATGGCAGAGAAGTGAACGAATACGTCTTTGCTACCGTCAGCTGGGGTGATGAAACCGAAGCCTTTAGACTCGTTGAACCACTTCACTTGACCTTTCATTTTGTCAGACATTGTGACTTTCCTATATATCAAAAAAATTTTGCCACCATGGGCATGTATTGGCCAGTTATCAGCTATTACTTATGGAGGCACTAAGAAGGAAACGCGTCAACAAAGGCTATCTGAGGATAACACTTACACATAACTCATTAACTCAAGATGTCGTACATAAAGTAGGTCTGTTTATCAGGCCGGCAGCATTAACGCATGATAGAAAAGGAATAGCAACCTTTTTATGCATTCATGTTTTAAAAAACACGTCTATGCTCACTATTAGCGCAATAATACAACAAGTAAAATAAACGAGTTATAAATTTTTTTGATTTATTCAACTATTATCTTAATGAAAGCGTTAGGATTAATCTCAGTCAATAACAGATCACAGATTAAAATAAAACAACTGATCTACGTAAGATCGTTTCCCTCATGCTAACCTTAAGAACCAATAACTATGAAAACATTCCACTTTTTCTTCATCTAATCAGGTTAATATATGAATATCATTAAACAGATACTGATTCAGGACCTTGAACGAATCAACATTGAAGAACAGCGTGATGGCAAACCTCGCTTTAACAGCCAGTTTCTCAGCAACCACCCTTACCTTTGCCTGGCTATGCTCGTCTCCTATCTATTTCTCGCTGTACTTATCTGGTTCGCCCCATACTTTGGTTTATTTTCACTACTAGGTTTTACTGTTCTCTTCATTGTTATGACTACTGTTCTGCTATTTGAAATCAAACCTGTATATCGGTTTGATGATATTGGCGTGCTTGATCTACGGGTGTGCTATAACGGTGAGTGGTTCGCCAGCGAAAAAATATCAGACGATGCTCTCGAAGAGATCTTTTCTCATCCTCATGTCCCACTAACAATAAAAGATGAAATCAAACGTATTATGAAACTGAAAGGTGAAATACATTTTTATGATGTTTACATAATGGCATTTTCTGAACAGTCAGACAAAGCAACACCACTGACGATGATGAATAAAAAGACTCAATTTCAATAAAATAGCACAGTTATAACACAATATGCTCATATGACGAACAAACAATAAAATAGTAAGACTTTTGCGTTGACAGTGTCTCAGTTCATCGCTAATATTCGCCCCGTTCTCAGGAATGATTCCTCCATAGTTCAGTCGGTAGAACGGCGGACTGTTAATCCGTATGTCACTGGTTCGAGTCCAGTTGGAGGAGCCAAATTCAAGTCTGGAGATGCTAAAAAAATCTCTGGTACTATCAGGCAGATAAGTCTGTAAAAAAGCCCAATGAAAATTGGGCTTTTTTATTTTGGCTTGTAGAACACGCATTTTGGGCGTCTGAGTGATTAATCCAAAACTACTTTATAAACTCTCTCTTTAGATTTATGCAGTATATTTACCTCGCCAACAAATGCTATTTCGTAATGAATTATTACCTGACCATTACCTATATAATTAAAGAAATCAATTCCACCTGGCTGGCCATCGGCATTTGTTTCAGGATTAATTACACCCAACCGGACAACATTATCTTCACCAACCACTAAAGATTCTATTTTTAATACTAGCTCTCCTGTATCCTGATTATTATCAGAATAACCTCTTACATGAACTGTACCTTTTCTTAACTCCTTACCTTTAAGTTTAGCATCTTTGACCATAATATTGATGTCATATTCAATAATACTCTCACCAATTGGCCGGCCTTTAGTTTCATCGTATTCATCAATATAAGGTACTTCCAGATCACGGCGAACCTGAACTGTTCCAGGATCTTCATCGAGTTTTACAACTATGCGTTGAATAGTAGAAAATTTAGCGCTACCGCTTTCACTAATAGTATAATAAACACTCTCGTGTTTACCACCAGTAAGGAGATCACTTTTTACCGATAAACTACGGATATCATTGCTATCCTGTATACTTGGAACAGATACAATAGTATTATCAAGAATAAATTTTACTTCATGATTTTTCAAAATATTAGAATCAGCAAAAAGTACTTTAACTCCTGCTTTTATATCACTGCTATCAATTATATTATCATAATTTGCTGGATATATAGGTGCTGCTAATCCCACTGACTTCAGTTTGAATCGATCTAAAACAGGTTCCGCGACCACATTGCCATTAGCATCAGACACTTCAGCAACAAACTTAATTGTAGCGTTAACTTTTTGATCTGTCTTAATTTTTACTAAAATTTCAGATGCTCTTCTAATAGGATCGAATACATTATTGTTATTTACAATTTCATATTCGCCTTCGCTCAAGCCATTCACTACAATTTTACTTTTATAAGTATCTAATGGTACAGAGCCATCATCATCTTTTAGAACTATAAATAGTCGCAATGGAACGTTAAACCAGTCTTTATGTGAAACCCAGTTAGTTACATCAGTATTAATTAAAAAATTCATGACTTTTCCTCATCTTTTATAAAAATCACAAAAAAATCAGTCACTATTTTCTGGTAGAATATTATTTACTGCATTTATATGGAAAGTTATCTTAACCTCCTTAAAAATTAATTTTTTCAATGCTTTAATATTTGTGAGTTTCATTTGGCAATATTTTTTCTAAATAACGAATATTTACTTCATTGCATCTTATATGCGAATATAAATTTATTATCAAGTTAATAAAATATAAATATTGAGATATTAGCAGCAGATAAAATCTTATTATCAATAAAAAACTCTTTTATATCTTTCATTTAAACTATAATTATCAAATGAGAGATCAAATAATTAATCACTCTTTCAATTAAGAATTATAGACGAGTAAAACCACTAATAAACATCAAAAGACAATAAGTGATCTGTTAAAATAAATAAAATAGGAAAATTAGTATAAAATATTAATTAATCTATAGAAAACATTAAAAAATCAATTAAAAATATTTTTAATTATATATTTAACACCCCAAATCAATTATTCCCTAAATAAAATAATAGATAATATTTTCTCTACCTAATTATCATAGATAAATATCAATTAGTATTCTTACTTCTTGTCCTGGTAAATCTGATTGACTAAAAAATGGTAAAAAAACACCATCTTGAACACCAGTTAATCAATTAAACTCAATTTTCACTTTTCTCCTTTGACAAGCCAAAAATACCCAGCTATTATTCGCCTCGTTCTCAGGAACGATTCCTCCATAGTTCAGTCGGTAGAACGGCGGACTGTTAATCCGTATGTCACTGGTTCGAGTCCAGTTGGAGGAGCCAGATTATGAAAAGCCCGCTTGATGCGGGCTTTTTGCTTTTCTAATTTACAAAACTAATTTCACAAACCAATCCTCAACATCATAATTCGATTCAACCTACGCTCATCGCATACAATCCCAGCAATTAACTATTATTCAGTACAAAAACAGATCCAGAAGTTCAGTTTGTCGGCAAACAAACCATATTTTTTGTTTTATGCTTTGACAAAGCAAAAACATACCGCTAATATGCGCCCCGTTGTGAAGGAGTTCCTCCATAGTTCAGTCGGTAGAACGGCGGACTGTTAATCCGTATGTCACTGGTTCGAGTCCAGTTGGAGGAGCCAACTTCATATCTTTTACCCTCATATTTCGTTCTTCCCTTTTTATAAGAAGCCTACCTCTGATTACCCTAATCTAGTTGATTTGAATGGAATTTTCTCTGAAAGTTACATTCATTAATAGCTATTTAATCTATTTCACTTTATTATCCGTTCCCGGCTTGAATATGCTGAATTCAGCACTTGTCTTTCCTATCATAATAACTGGAGCCGGTTTCATGACCACTGAACCATACACCATAAAAATCCGCCGCCCTGATGACTGGCATATTCATTTCCGTGATGGTGAAATGCTAAAAACCGTCGTTCCGTATACTAGTCACTATTTTGGCCGAGCTATCGTCATGCCTAATCTGCTTTCTCCCATAACAGAGATTGGCAGCGCCAAAGCTTATAGAGACAGAATATTGGCAGCTATCCCTAAAGAGCATAATTTTCAGCCTCTTATGACTTGTTACCTCACTGATTCTACCAACAGTTCCCAAATAGAGGCCGGTTATAAAGAAGGAATTTTCACGGCCTGTAAGCTCTACCCTGCCAACGCAACAACCAATTCAAGTCACGGTGTATCTGATATTAAGAACATTTATCCATTATTAGACGTTATGGAAAAATTGGGGATGCCTTTGCTCGTCCACGGCGAAGTTACGGCTTCTCATATTGATATTTTTGACCGTGAGGCCCGCTTTATTGAACAAATCATGGAGCCATTACGTAACCAATTTCCCTCACTGAAAATCGTGTTTGAACACATAACAACTAAAGAAGCAGCGCAATATGTACTGGAAGGAGATGACAATCTAGCCGCAACATTAACTCCACAGCATTTAATGTTCAACCGCAACCACATGTTAGTTGGTGGTATCCGTCCAAACCTGTATTGCCTGCCCATTCTGAAACGTAATGTTCATCAAAACGCTTTACGCACAGCCGTCGCCAGTGGCTGTGATCGTTTCTTCCTAGGTACAGATTCTGCACCACATGCACAACACAGAAAAGAATCATCCTGTGGTTGTGCTGGCGTATTTAATGCCCCATCAGCATTACCCGCTTACGCAACAGTATTTGAAGAGATAAACGCATTACAGCATTTTGAAGCTTTCTGCTCTTTTAATGGCCCTAAATTTTACGGATTACCCATTAATGAAGGTTTTGTCGAGCTGACTCGCAAATCTACTACAGTCACTGAACACATTGACTGCGGCAATGAAAAGCTTATTCCGTTTCTGGCTGGCGAAGATGCTCGTTGGGAAGTCAAAATAGCCAACTACGACTAATATACACATGGGGATGACCTATCATCCCCATTAATTTGTATAGTTATCAACCCACAACCGAACCAGATAATAATTCCTAACAAAAAACCTTCTTACTTTCATTAAAAAGCATATACTAATAATGACTCATTCAAGAATGAGGTAGTTTGCTCTTAGTCAATGATATTAATAATTAATGCAGTGATCTGATTAGGAGGTTTTATGGGCAGTAAAGATGAAGTTATTCAAACGCATCCTGTTGTAGGTTGGGATGTCAGTACGGTTGATACGTATGATGCAGTGATGTTACGCCTTCACTACTTGTCCTCCCAAGATCAAACACCAGAACATGTTATGGTAGACCGAACTTTATGGTTGACAACTGACATTGCAAAGCAATTGATATACATCCTCCAAGCAGGAATTGAAAAGATCGAATCCTCAGAATACAACGATCTGAATCATATTAAGCACTAATCTCAAACCCGGACACCCAAATAAATGGGTGTCCAGTTTGAAACACATCAATTCATCTAAACGATTTTATCTGAAATACCATATCATTAAATAATAACTTCGGATTAAGCTGGTTTTATTATCGCAATTCCCGAGTTGACTCTTAATGGATAAGGCGTTTATTGTGAACTCCGCCAAATAGGAACAGGGATGTACAATAATGAAAATCTTAGTAGTTGAAGAATGCTATTATACCCGTTCAGGTATCAGTGAATTTTTAAAGAAAAATGATAGCATTGAAGATATTGAAATTGTTGGATTTTCTTCAATTAATGAGGCTATAAATATTATAAATTGTTTTTCTCCTGATATTGTTTTAGCAAACTTGACTCACTATTGTCACCATGCCAGTTATTGCTCTAATTTACATAAATTTGTTACCCTTTTAGATAATACCCGTATCTATATATACCTCGATAATCCATATCCTTACTGTGATAACTATATTACATTGAAAAGTAATGCTTTTCTTCTAACAAAGAAAAACCTTTCTTATTTACTTAATAAATTGAGTAAAACAACATTACAAGAAATCCAGCAATACCGGGAGAAAATTGATGAATGCTGTTCTATTTTTAGTCCACAAGAACATAAAATCATCAATTATTGGATGAAAGAGGTTCCAAATTACCAGATATCCCAAAAGCTAAAAATCAGTAATAGTACAGTATATTCTCACAAAAGACATATTGCAGAAAAAATCAATGTACGTAATAGAATTGAACTTTGTTTTATTTACAATGTTTTTAAATATCTCTATTAAAGAATCCATTACCTAAAAATAAACTGGCACATGAATATCAGTGCCAGTTATTAACATTATTACTTGGTCAACTGCAATGAAATGATATTCATTCCATCCTGCAAACGATGCCGAGATTTATTAAATATTTTTGCTCCATTTTCACGACCAGCCCGGCGAACTCGCTGTTCCACTTCTGGCAAGCTAACTTCTTCCCTACATGCTTCGCTACAACAACCTTCAAATTTATCCGCACATTCCGAACACTGAATAAATAACAGATGGCAACCATCATTTTTGCAATTAGTATGACTATCGCAAGACGTACCACATTGATGGCAATGAGCAATTACATCATCTGAAATACGTTCACCCATCCGCTCATCAAATACAAAGTTCTTACCAATAAAACGTACCGGTAATTCCTGTTCCCGAGCTTTACGGGAATATTCAATAATACCGCCTTCTACGTGATACACGTTTTTAAAACCATTATGCAACATATAAGCACTGGCCTTTTCACAACGGATACCACCTGTACAATACATCACAATATTCTTATCTTTATTATCCTGCAACATTTCTACTGCCATTGGCAATTGTTCGCGGAAAGTATCGGACGGAATTTCAATTGCATTCTCAAAATGTCCTACTTCGTATTCATAGTGATTGCGCATATCAACAAATAGCGTATCAGGATCATCCAGCATTTGGTTAACCTGCTCTGCTTTAAGATATTCACCGGTTTTTGATGGATCAAAAGTTTCATCTTCAATACCATCAGCTACGACGCGATCACGTACTTTCATACGCAAAACCCAGAAAGATTTTCCGTCATCATCAAGTGCAATATTCAATCTCAGATTATCTAAGGCAGGATCAATTGAATACAATAAACCTTTCAACGCTTCCAGATTATGGGTTGGCACACTTATCTGCGCATTAATCCCTTCTTTAGCAATATAAACCCGGCCAAATACTGAAAGCTCAGTAAATTGTTGATAAAGATTATTACGAAAAGCCAAGGGCTCTAATATATTAAAATATTTATAAAAAGAGATGGTAGTACGAGGCTGAGTCTCCGCTAGCATACGTGCTTTCAGCTCTTTATTAGAAATGCGGTTATGTAACACTGGCATGGTGTACTTTCCTGAATGATAAGTCATAAGAGTGGATGTTATAAGTGATGGACTCCGCCACCAAATGTATATGATAACGAAAATGATTTTCGACGAGTAGCAATTTATAGCAGAGTGATAGAAATAAAGGAGGAATCCATCCTCCCTTCAATGGATTGCAAATTATTTACACACAGGCAATGGAACAAACTGATAGCAGTTTAATCCTTAGGGTTGGAACCAATCATCAGCACTTTCCCATGTCTCTTGCAAAATCTCTTCAATGATTTCTCTATCATCGGAAGTACCACCACGAATAGATAACCCATCACTACTTGCTAACTTCACATTGGTCTTAATATCAGGCCAACGATACTTAAGACGTTTATCCAGTTCTACAGCCAGGGCAGGGACGGCATCTTTTGGTAACTTCTTAGATTTGTTGATAGTCACTTCTACATGCATAGTTTTTCCCCCTACGAATATAACTGTTTAAATATACAGTAATGTTATTCATACAAATTGTAAATAGCTTCTGAAAAACTATTTTAATAGCTATATATCAATATGTTACAAACATACGTTTTCGCAGACACCAAAATGAGGTAATCAACAAGTGCACCTGCACCATATCTACCAAAAAAGTTGCTGGCAGTTTGACAGAATTGGTCAGAATATTACCCATTATCGATCTCATGAACATTTCATGCCTGAAAACTTCGATATCTAGCCAAAAAGTGTCACAATAGGCATATTGTTTTATCCATATTGTTGGAATTATAAATAGCCTGAGAACCCATGATACAAGCACCTTCTTTTCAACGTTCACTATTTCATCCTCGCTACTGGCCTACCTGGTTTGGTATCAGTCTGCTTTACTTATTAGTTCTGCTCCCATATCCGGTTATTTACTGGCTAGGAACCCGTCTGGGCAGACTTTCCATGCGTTTCCTGAAAAAACGGGCTAAAATCGCCGAAAGAAATCTCGAATTATGTTTTCCTGACATTCCTCAGGAAAAGCGCAATGAGTTGTTAATAAAAAATTTTGAATCCGTCGGCATGGGAATATTTGAAACGGGTATGGCCTGGTTTTGGCCGGACTGGCGAATAGAACGCTGGTTTAAAGTTACCGGGCGGGAAAATATCCAGAACATTCAGGCTACTGGACAAGGAATTATCGTTATTGGTATCCACTTCCTGACATTGGAACTGGGTGCCAGAATCCTTGGTATGCTAAATCCGGGTATTGGTGTCTATCGCCCGAATGACAACCCAGTTATGGACTGGTTGCAAACCTGGGGAAGACTGCGCTCTAACAAATATATGTTGGACCGAAAAGATCTCAAGGGCATGATCCGCTGCTTGAAAAATGGTGAAATTGTCTGGTATGCACCAGATCATGATTACGGCCCACGAAAAAGCGTATTTGCACCATTATTTGCGGTAGAACATGCTGCAACGACGACAGGCACCTCGATACTTGTACGTCTTGCCAATCCAGCAATGATCCCATTTACTCCCCGCCGTTTGCCTGACGGAAAAGGCTATGAACTCATTATTCAACCCGCCGTAGATGGATTCCCAACAAGTGATGAAGTGCAAGCCGCTGCTTTTATGAATAAAGTCGTAGAACGGGAAATTTTACAGGCTCCTGAGCAATATATGTGGTTGCATCGTCGCTTTAAAACTCGTCCTGAAGGTATGCCTTCTCTGTATGGTCAAGCTGATAGAGTCCATTAAATATCCTTAGTGGCTGTTTCTTCATTCAAGAAACAGCCATAGTAATTTTACCCAATAATCCTCACTCTTATCTGAATGTTGATGTTACATCTTCTAGTCTGATTCATCTCCAACCTTTATATAAAAAACAAAATCCAATCTAAAATTTAACAATAAACACAAAGATGACAATTAAACAACTTTATTTTTTTACTATTTATTATTATCTTTAATAATTAGTCACTAAAATTAATATTTATATATTATAAATATTATTTGGTTTTTTACTTCGAATTCTTGTTAAGAAGAGGACACTTAATATAAGTAAGTCAATAGTTTTCATTCTTATTTTAATTAACTAGTGGTGAGAAATGAGATTTATATCGGATTTTGCTCTAAAAAATGGAATACTAAGTAAGAAATATCCTGTTTATCAATAAAATTGGTCAAAAAGTATGTTAAAAATATATTAATAAGACAGGATGTCATTTAATAAGAACGAGGCTTTTTTGCTCCAGACATAAATCTGAAAGAGCTTTTTAAAAGCTTTATTTGTCGCACACGCCACACTCCAGGAGTGTAGTATTATAGGAAAACTTAAATGCAATCCTCTATTAACAATACAAAAAATCGAACCTTCCTCGGACATCCTTATCCATTAAACTCTCTATTCTTTACCGAAATGTGGGAACGTTTCTCTTTCTATGGCATTCGCCCACTCTTAATCTTGTTTATGGCAGCAACTATTTATGATGGTGGAATGGAAATTCCCCGTGAACAAGCATCTGCTATCGTCGGTATTTTTGCCGGGAGTGTTTATCTAACTTCGCTGCCCGGCGGCTGGCTGGCGGATAACTGGTTAGGTCAACATCGGGCAGTCTGGTATGGTTCTATCATTATTGCATTAGGCCATCTGTCTATCGCCCTTTCCGCTTTCTTAAGCCCCCACCTGTTTTTTATTGGCCTACTGTTGATTGTATTAGGTACCGGATTGTTTAAAACCTGTATCACAGTTATGGTCGGAACTTTGTACAAAAAAGATGATCCTCGTCGTGACGGCGGTTTTTCCTTATTTTACATGGGGATTAACATAGGTTCTCTTATCTCTCCACTGATTACCGGCTGGTTAATTCGTGACTATGGCTGGCACTGGGGTTTCGGCATCGGTGGACTAGGCATGTTGGTTGCTCTATTGATATTCCGTTTCTACGCGGTTCCCTCGATGCGCCGCTATGATAAAGAAAGTGGTTTTGACTCAAACTGGGATCACCCTACGGTTAAACGTAAAAGCGTTGGCAAATGGGTCTCTACTACTGTTATCGCTATGATTGCTATTATTACTTTACTAATCCTTGGTGTAATCCCATTCAATCCGATAGCTGTAGCTAGCACAATGGCCTATGTGATCTCATCTTGTGTAACACTTTACTTTATCTATCTATTTCTATTTGCTGGCTTGAGCAGTAGTGATCGTTCCCGTTTACTGGTTTGTTTTATTCTGCTGGTATCTGCTGCATTCTTTTGGTCTGCATTCGAACAAAGCCCAACTTCATTCAACCTGTTTGCCAATGATTATACAAACCGAATCGTGATGGGATTTGAGATCCCAACAGTATGGTTCCAGTCAATCAATGCACTATTCATTATTCTACTAGCCCCGGTATTCAGTTGGCTCTGGCCTATGTTGGCAAAAAGTAATGCTAACCCGAGTAGTATCAGTAAATTCATTATTGGTATTCTGTTTGGTGCCGGTGGTTTTGGTTTGATGATTCTGGCAGCACAAGATGTACTGGCAACAGGCGAAACCGTTTCTCCACTCTGGTTGGTAGCAAGTACCCTGTTAATGACGCTCGGTGAACTATGCCTCAGCCCGATTGGGCTTGCCACGATGACTCTGCTGGCACCATCCCGTATGCGCGGTCAAGTTATGGGCCTGTGGTTCTGTGCAAGTGCTCTGGGTAATCTGGCCGCTGGCCTGATCGGTGGACACGTTCGCGCTGACCGACTGGACAGTCTGCCTGACCTGTTCTCCCGCGTATCTTTGGCTCTGGTCATCTGTGCAGCTGTGTTGATGGTATTACTCGTACCAATACGCCGCCTGCTCAATAATGCTGATAAATCAGAAGCAAAAGCTCAGTAAATATTTATGCTCACAATCAAGCCATCTGCTCATAAGATGGCTTTATGTATTTCAATATCTGAAAATATCATTTTGTCTTACGCAACCGAGCCGGCGTACAACCATAATGCTGATTAAATGCAAAGGTAAAAGCAGACTGGGATGCATAACCGGACAAAAAAGCGATATCAGCCAAAGACTGATAACTATTGACCAATAACTTATAAGCAAGTTTCATCCGGCATGTTTTCAAATAAGCCATTGGACTCATTCCCGTTGCGATAAAAAGTTTTCGGTGCAAGGTACTGACCGATACCGCGCAAATATCAGCCATATCCATGACGGTCATTTTCTCATGTAAGCGCCCAGAAAGCCCTTGATCCAGTTTTACTATCAGCGCTGAAGATGAGCTTATTTGCGGTAACTGAGCAAGTAGCAAACGGGCAACATCGACATGACTGGCTGAAGGTTGTGGGTAATCATGCAACCATTTGATAAGAGCAAGTGCAGATTCAGGTAACGGTTGCCAAAAAGAATCACCATGCTGTAATAGCCCAAACTGCGCCGAAGGTAATTCCAGCACTAATTGCTGATTTTTACCGCTGGCAAAAAAACTATGCTTAGTATCAGGGGGGATCACAACAACATTCCGGGAATTAACAACTCCTTGTTCTCCTTCTATATTTAATTCCAATTGCCCATCATAACCAAAAACAAACTGCCATAACCCCTGGTGGCTATGGCTGATAGTTTCAGCTGAATACTGACGCAAATGTAGTGAAGGTAATTGAACAGCCATGTTTATCGTCGATAATTAAAATACACTTCATTTATTCGACAATAAAATAGCGCTGGTTACAATAATTTATGACCATTTGGAACAGGAAGAGTAAATTCTGCGATCACCACTGCACCGTTTTCATCCATACTACCTGTTAACAATACCTCTGATTTGACACCCGCGATCCGCTTTGGCGGAAAATTACATACACAAAGAACTTGGCGGCCAATCAATTGTTCAGGTGTGTAATGCTCCGTTATCTGAGCGCTTGAACTTTTAACACCCAGCTCGCCAAGATCAATGTGTAATTTATAGGCAGGTTTGTTGGCTTTAGGATTCAATTCTACCGAAACAATTGTGCCAACTCGCATATCGACTTTTTCAAAGTCAGCCCATTCAATCTGCTCCATAACTTTCTCTCCTTGTATATGAAATCACTATATTCACATAACAGCAGAGGAAATTCTTTCGAAAGGCTGTCAACAATTATCGACAAACTGCCAGTTTCTTCCGACAGATCTCTCAATTTACTATTCAGTCTCTTTGGGCAGTACTCACTGCCTATCAAAAAAGTTACTTCTCGTCATGCCGCCATTCTCTCTGATTTTAATTTCCCGTTCAATTTCCCGATTGAGTCTCCTATTAACTTCATCATTAAATCTCTGGCTCTCTTGCCAATTTGCAGCATATTTCTTTTCATATCTTCCTTGTTTTTCCTGATCTAACTTCTCTGCGGCTTCATTATCCTCAATGAGTTCATTGACATTCCAATGCTTGGATTTGAGATTTTCCCGCTTCTTCAAATAGTCTGCTGATGGCTTATTGTCAGCCGGAATTTCGCTTTTGTAATCAAAATTTAAGGCAAATGCCTGGAAAGAAACTGCCGATAAGATGACAAAAATATAACGCGATCCTTTAATTATCATATTGATCCCTCTTTAAAACCATAACTTCGAATAATTATTAAATAATTATTGCCAATAAGAATCAATAACATTTATACATAAAAAATCAGTTATCAATATCAGGTTTAAACTTTATTTAAATTAAGCTCTTTCATTGGTCTGGTAAAACATTAACCCGCTGAATCTGCGGGTTATTTGTTTATCTGGAATATAAGAATATTTTAAGATTAAATAGCACTTCCTTGCCGATAAGCCAGAGCAACCGCCAAAGATTGCACTAAACACAAAGTAGCAGACTGAGAACGGAATGCATCCACCTGCGCTTCTTTAACCACAAAACAGACATCACTAAAACTAGCAAGAGGGCTAATCTGGCTATCAGTAATCACAATCTGTTTCGCCCCTGCCTTTGCAGCCCTCTCACTGATCATCAATGTCTCTTCTGCATAAGGAGAAAAACTGATTGAAACGACAGCATCCTCTTCCCCAATCAAGTTAATTTGCTCCCTGAACATGCCCCCCAAGCCATCTACCAGCAAAGGGCGACATTCCAGATGACTCAGAGCATAAGAAAGATAAGCAGCCACACTGAAAGAGCGGCGCAATCCAATAATGTAGATACTCTTAGCCTGAGCTAATAAATCTACTGCGTTCTTTAAATCTTCAGGAGCGGTTCTGGCAGCTAACTGTTGCATCGCTTGTACATTAGAGCGAGCAAATTCCTGCAAAATATGTTGGGGATCTTCTGGCGGCTCCTGCTCGCCATCCAATGCTCTGAATAATCTGGCTCTGTCCGCATAACTGGCAGTCTCTTCCACCATATGCATGCGAAATAGCTGTTTCATTTCATTAAAGCCACTGAAATCAAACGCATTAGCAAAACGAATTAATGTTGATGGAGGAACATCTGCTTCTCTGGCTATCACAGCAACAGTATCAAAAGCCACACTGTTGGTATTATCCAGCACATATCGAGCCACTTGTTGTAGACGTTTACTCAATTCACCATAGCGGGAACGAACTTGTTCTTGAAATTCATTCAGATTCGATGCTACAGACATAAGTCCCCCATAAAATTTATTGTCAGCAATTGTAATAGTTTTACCGTATAAGTTGAATCATATTTCATTTTTACCGTTAAAAATGAAATATATAATCCACTCAATGTAACGAGTTATTATTATCACTTTATTGATTAATATATCATTATTCATTCAATTACCCATAATTCATAAAAACTTTACTCCGATCACATTAATCGTCTTTCATTCTAAATTAATTTGAAAATGAAATAAATATTTCATATATCTATTACTAACACTTCTGATTCAGTACAAACATCAAAATTCACGAGAGAGGCTCAGCATGGAACAAATAAAGAATTATGTTAACGGGCAACTCATTCCCAGTCACAGCTCCCGTTTTTCTCCTGTTTTTAATCCAGCCACAGGTGAACAAATTCGTCAGGTAACATTAAGTTCCGCCTCTGAGGTTGAACAAGCGATTGAAATCGCCCATCAGGCCTACAGCGAATGGTCTAAAGTTTCACCGCTTAAACGGGCCCGTGTGATGTTCCAGTTCAAAACATTACTGGAAGCTAATATGGACAAACTTGCACGCTTGATTACAGAAGAGCACGGAAAAATCTATTCAGATGCTATCGGTGAATTAACACGTGGTTTAGAAGTTGTTGAATTTGCCTGTGGCATTCCTCATTTGCAAAAAGGTGAACATTCCGCCAATACCGGAACCGGTGTGGATAGCCATTCATTAATGCAGCCTTTAGGTGTTTGCGCCGGAATTACCCCTTTTAACTTCCCAGCCATGGTTCCTATGTGGATGTTTCCTATCGCGTTAGCTACGGGAAACACCTTTATATTAAAACCATCAGAAAAAGATCCTTCTCTTGCTGTTGAATTAGCACTCCTGCTTCAACAAGCCGGTTTACCCAATGGGGCATTTAACGTTGTCAACGGTGATAAAGAAGCGGTCGACGTATTACTGACAGACCCGAGAGTGCAAGCCATCAGCTTTGTTGGTTCGACTCCTGTCGCTGAATATATCTACACCACCGCCTCTGAACATGGGAAACGCTGCCAGGCACTAGGTGGTGCCAAAAATCACTGTATTTTGATGCCAGATGCCGACCTTGATATGGCTAGTCACGCTATTACAGGTGCAGCTTTTGGCGCAGCAGGTGAGCGTTGCATGGCATTGTCTGTTGTATTAGCAGTTGGAGACGCAACGGCTGATGCACTCATTGAAAAATTGCGTCAACAGATCAACAAAATGTCTGTCGGTCCCGGCATTGTGGCAGGCAAAGAACATGATATGGGGCCAGTTATCTCCGCCCAGCATAGGGTTAAAATCTGTGACTATATCGCGAATGGCGAACAACAAGGGGCCAGCTTGTTAATTGATGGCCGTCAACTCAACATCCCCGGTTATGAAAATGGCTATTTTATTGGCCCGACATTGTTTGATAACGTCACACCAAATATGAAAATCTATCAAGAAGAGATCTTTGGTCCAGTGCTGGCAATCGTTCGTGTACCCGATTATGCCACCGCGCTAACATTAATTAACGAGCATCAATATGGTAATGGTACCGCTATATTCACCCGCGACGGAGAAACTGCCCGCCAGTTCAGCGAAGATGTACAAGCTGGAATGGTAGGCATCAATATTCCCATTCCAGTACCCATGGCATTCCACAGCTTTGGCGGCTGGAAGCGCTCAATTTTTGGTCCACTTAACGTTCACGGCAACGATGGTGTTCGCTTCTACACTCGCATGAAAACCGTCACCAGTCGCTGGCCGGCAAGTATCCGGTTAGAACATCATTCCAGCAGCTTTGTGATGCCAATAATGGAATAAAATGGGATTCTGTGACATGAACAAATCAACAATGACAACCGCTCAAGCACTGGTGAAATTCCTGAATCAACAGTATGTCGAAATAGATGATGAACAATACCCATTCATCAAAGGGATTTTTACTATTTTCGGCCACGGTAATGTTGTCGGATTAGGGCAAGCACTAGAGCAAGACTCTGGTCACTTGACCGTTTATCAAGGATGTAATGAGCAGGGAATGGCCCATATCGCAACAGGCTTCGCTAAACAGAAAAAGCGCAAACAGATTTTTGCAGTCACCTCATCTGTTGGCCCCGGCTCTGCCAATATGGTCACTGCTGCGGCCACTGCCACTGCTAATCGTATTCCTCTGTTATTACTACCCGGTGATCTCTTCGCCTGCCGTCAACCTGACCCAGTTTTACAACAGGTTGAACAGTTCCATGACTACACTATCAGCACTAATGACTGCTTCCGTCCCGTTTCTCGTTACTGGGACCGTATCTCCAGGCCAGAACAGCTAATGAGTGCGATGATTAATGCGATGCGAGTTTTGACCGATCCCGCTGATGCCGGCGCTGTCACAATTTGTCTACCGCAAGATGTTCAAGGCGAGATTTGGGATTTTCCTGACTATTTCTTTCAAAAACGGTTTCATCGCATTGAACGTCGCCCAGCTTCTGTCGCCATGATCAACGATGCCGTGGCACTCATAAACCGCAAGCAAAAACCCTTACTCATCTGCGGTGGCGGTGTGCGTTATTCAGAAGCACATGAAGCTTTCCGTCAGTTCGCAGAAAACTTCAATATCCCTTTTGCTGAAACACAGGCAGGTAAAAGCGCTGTGATTGCCGACCATCCACTGAATTGTGGTGGTTTAGGCACAACGGGTTGCCTTGCTGCAAACCTGATAGCCAAAGAAGCCGATTTGATTATTGGCATCGGTACCCGGTTTACCGATTTCACTACTGCATCTAAATCGCTATTTCAGCATCCGGATGTTGAATTTCTCACTATCAACGTCGCGGAATTCGACGCCTGTAAACTGGATGCCGTTCCCGTCGTAGCAGATGCCCGTGAGGGATTAAATGCCATTGCAGAGAAGCTTACTCAGTTAAGTTATCGCAGTGGTTATCAGAATGAAATTTCTCAGGTACGGGAAGCATGGAGAAAAGAATTAAACCGCCTGTTCGAAATTCAGTATCAGCAAGGTTTCATTCCAGAAATTTCCGGCCATCTTGATAATAAATTGGAAGAGTACAGTCAGGCATTACAAACCCAACTAACACAAACCAGGGTATTGGGATTATTAGACAAATACCTTGAACCTGAAGCGATTATTGTTGGTGCATCAGGCTCTCTGCCTGGTGACTTACAGCGGTTGTGGCAACCTAAACAACCGGATACCTATCATCTTGAGTATGGCTATTCCTGCATGGGTTATGAGATAGCCGCTGCTATTGGCGCCAAACTAGCCTGCCCCAACCAACCCGTTTATGCCATAGCTGGTGATGGCGCTTATATGATGCTGCATTCAGAGCTGCAAACCGCAGTACAAGAAAACATCAAGATCACCGTATTGCTGTTTGATAACGCCGGATTCGGCTGTATTAATAATCTACAAATGAGCCAAGGGATGGGCAGTTTTGGAACAGAAAACCGTTACCGGAATCCAGAAAGTAACAACATGGATGGCAGCCTGATTAAGGTCGATTTCGCCAAAAATGCAGAAAGTTACGGCTGCAAAAGTTACCGAGTCCACGATGAGCAGCAACTGCTTTATGCATTACAGGAAGCCAGAAAACAAACTTTACCCGTGTTAATAGATATCAAAGTTCTACCCAAGACCATGACACACGACTATGAGTCATGGTGGCGAACAGGAACGGCACAAATAGCCAAAAACCCGGCCGTAGAATCCGCCTCAGATAAGATAAAGGAGATAATTGCAACCAAAATACGCCAATACTAAAAGTTAGTGGCCTGTCAGATGACAGGCTATTTTCCCTTTATTGACCATTCCCAATTATTATTTCGAAATTTTCATTTCGAAAAAAAATCCATTTTTCCTTCCTAAAATCCCCATTACCAAACGTAGTAATCACTTAACAAAATTCACATTATAATTTGTTTTTAAAGGAAAATTTAATTAATCCATTTAGTGAAAATCTGACTTTAAGTGATCTGTTTAACATAAATTTAATATCATCATTAACAAAATGCTATCCGACACACAAAAATATAATTTCCAATTATATTAAAATTGAAATAAATATTCTGAATGATATATTTCTAAGTATACCCAAAGCAGATATTCAGGTATCAAGGAGCATCTATGTTCAACATCGCATTATTTGGCGCTGGACGGATTGGACAAGTACACTCGGTAAATATCACTAACCATAAAGAAACCTGCCTTTATTCCGTTGTCGATCCACATCAAAAAAGTGCTGAACTTTTAGCACAGAAATATCAGGCAAAAATACAAACTATTGAACAGGCAATGTCTGATCCCAAAATAGATGGTGTCCTTATTGCTTCAGCAACAGACACCCATGCAAACCTGATTGAACTCGCAGCAAAGCATCGCAAAAAAATCTTCTGCGAAAAGCCTGTTCACCTGGATATTGAACGTGTTCGTCATTGCCTTGAGACGGTCGAACAATATCAGATTCCGCTATTTGTTGGCTTTAATCGTCGTTACGATCCTCAATTTCGTCGAGTAAAAACTCTATTTGATGCTGGCACAATAGGAAAAGCTGAATCTCTGCTGATTACTTCCCGTGATCCCTCTCCTCCCTCTGTTGAATATGTCAAAGTTTCCGGTGGGATGTTCCGAGATATGACAATACACGACTTTGATATGGCACGTTTTATTATTGGTGAAGAACCATATTCGATATATGCACAAGGCAGCAACTTGGTTGATCCCGCAATTGGTCAGGTCGGTGATATTGATACCGCCTTTATTGTTATGAAATTCCCATCAGGTGCAATAGCCGCCATTACCAATAGCCGACGTTCCGGTTATGGTTATGATCAACGGATTGAATTACACGGTGAAAAAGGGCTACTTAGCGCCGGTAATATCAAAGAAAACAGTGTTGAACTTTGGGAAAACTCGGGTTGTTTAACGGCCAAACCAGAGCATTTCTTCCTGCAACGTTATCGGGAAGCATATATTGCAGAATGGGATCATTTTGTCGATGTTATGGCTGATCGCGCTATACCAGAATGCAGTGGCTCAGATGGCGAACAGGCTCTTTATCTGGCAGACAAGGCGCTTGAATCTCTACACTCCGGCAAAGAAGTCAGATTATAAAACAGGCCCAAGGCCCACGCCTGAATAACTGACTCACATTTATTTTCACAACAACAACGGGAAAAACCTTTTTTCCCGTCAGCACATTGCTGCCTGAAAAAAATAAATCAGGCGTGGAGGATAGTATGTTAGCTTTTCTCTCATTTCTCAGTTTTACCCTATTAGTCGCGGGCTTTGCTTATTACAAAACACATAATGCCCATCTGACAAAATCTACTGAAGGTTATTTTCTCGGTGGCCGTTCTTTGACGGGTATTTACATCGGCAGTTCAATGTTACTCATGAATCTCTCCACTGAACATTTAGTTGGATTAAATGGCTTAGCATTCCGAACTGGGTTTATCGTCATGGCCTGGGAAGTCATCGCAGCAATGACCATCGTTCTATTTGCTATTTATTTTCTGCCTAAGTACTTGAAACTTGGCATTTCTACTATACCAGAATATCTAGAACGCCGGTTTGATAAAAACACCCTGCTTATTACCTCAATTCTATTTCTGGCTATGTATGTTATTTCCTTGCTGCCCATTGTGCTATATACCGGTGCAATTGCACTGGAAAGTCTGTTTCAGGTTTCCAATATATTCCACGTGGATAAAACAACAGCCTTATGGATTATGGTTTGGGGAGTAGGTGGATTAGGAGCAATCTATGCCATCTTTGGTGGTATAAAAGCAATTGCAGTAGCGGATACCATTAATGGTGCTGGTTTAATCGTTGGCGGGTTAATGGTGACAATATTTGCTTTGCTTTATGTCGGTAATGGTAATGCCTGGAGTGGATTAGTTGAAGTTTATCAAGCTAACCCCGACAAATTTAACTCTATCGGTAGTGAAGATTCACTTGTTCCGTTTTCCACGTTATTTACTGGCCTAATAATTTCCAATATGTTTTTCTGGTGTACCAATCAATCCATTGTTCAAAAAGCCCTTGGTGCAAAAAACCTGGCAGAGGGGCAAAAAGGTGTCATGCTGTGTGCTTTCTTTAAGTTAATTATTCCCTCCATTATTATTCTACCAGGCATTATTGCTTTCCATATTTTCAAAGGGCAAATAGACAATCCAGATAACGCCTATCCAGAATTAGTACATCTGGTTTTGCCTGAAATATTAGTTGGCTTCTTTGCTGCCGTTGTTGTTGGCGCAGTATTTTCTACATTTAGCGGTGGCCTTAATTCATCCGTGACACTCTTTATCGTTAATATCTACAAACCACGAATCAACAAAAATGCAACTGAAGCTCAAACAGTCATTGTTAGTCAATATCTGGGGCTTGGGCTGGCGCTCATTACTATGATCGTTGCACCGTTAGTCGCAAATGCACCAGATGGTTTATTTTACCTCATTCAACAATTACAAGGGATTTTTAACGCGCCGATTCTTAGCGTAGTATTGATCGGCCTGATGACTAAACGTGTACCCCCTATTGCCGCTAAACTCGGCCTGTTATTTGGTATGTTCGCTTATATTACCTGTAATTTTATTCTGAAAATTGATCTGCATTTCTTTCATCTGGTTGGTATTCTGTTTGCTATTAATGTTATTTTCATGCTGATTATTGGCTATTTCTTTCCAGCCAAACCATTTGAAGATATTTATACCGAACAGGTAAATATTACACCGTGGTCTATGGTGAAACCTGTTGCATGGTTAATTATATTGGCTTCGATTTCTATGTATATATTTCTCGCACATCACGTCCCCCAAATAATCATGGTTATTTATTACCTGTTTGCTGCATTAGTGTTGTTTTATGTGTTCTATAAAATGGGTAAGTCCTTGCTCAGTAAGTAAAATAATAGAAAAATCTCTTCCCTACAATAATAGGGAAGAGAGCATTTACGCAATTTGCTCCCACCATTAAGTCACTAGCATCATATTCCAGAACATCAATGGAACAAAAGTTTCAAATTCCATTTATTTCACTGTTATTTATCTATGATAAATAAATAATTATAAAATTATCCATATTTAACATAATTTTATATTGAAAACCCTTATCAGATCACATATTAAAACAAATAATCCAAATTAAATTGAAAATGAAATAAATATTTCTTATAACGAAAATGCGACAACAACCAGGGTTAACTGCAACACTCAAGAACTTACTGTAAACAATAGACAATCTGTCAACTTTCATTCGGAGAAACACAGCTATGAAAGAGATTCGTATCGGCTTAATCGGTACTGGTTACATCGGGCGGACGCATGCAATTGCATATGCACAGGCTCCCACTGTTTTCCCGCTGAAAGGCAGGTTAGTTCGTGACATGGTAGCGGAAGTTTCTACTGAACTTGCAGCAAAACAGTCTGAAGCATTAGGCTTTCGGCGTTTTACCGATAATTGGCACGAATTAGTAGCAGATCCTGATATTGATGTTGTTGATATCTGTTCACCAAATTTTCTTCACAAAGAGATGGCACTCGAAGCAATCAAACACGGTAAGCACGTTTATTGCGAAAAACCATTAGCATTGAATTCAACTGATGCAAAACTCATGGTTGAAGCAGCCCAAAAAGCCGGAGTAAAGACACTGGTAGGGTTTAACTATGTAAAAAATCCTACTTCACAGCTGGCTAAAGAGATCATTGTCAATGGAGAAATTGGTGAAATCATTCACTTCTATGGCACTCATAACGAGGACTATATGGCCGATCCACTTAGCCCTATTCACTGGCACTGCTTCAAAGATAAAGCTGGATTAGGTGCATTAGGCGATCTTGCTGCTCATATCATCAATATGGCGCAGTATCTGGTTGGTAATATCCAAACTGTTTGCGGAGACATGGAAATCATCGTCAAAGAACGCCCAGAAAAAACCGATTCCCGCATTATGATTACAGTAGAAAACGAAGATCAAGCGCATGCTATGGTACGTTTCAGCAGCGGAGCAATGGGTATTATTGAGACTTCACGTGTTGCCTGTGGCCGCAAAATGGGCTTGAGCTACATCATCACAGGAACAAAAGGCACTTTAAGTTTCACCCAAGAAAGAATGGCTGAATTGAAACTTTACCGCCATGATGAACCAGCAAACCGCCAAGGATTTAAAACCATTCTTATTGGCCCTGAACATCCTGACTACGCACCATTTTGTCATGGTACCGGTCACGGCATCGGCTTCAATGATCAAAAAACAGTGGAAATCAGGGACTTGATTAATGGTATCGCCAGCAATAAAGAGATGTGGCCAGATTTCACTGAAGGTTGGAAAGTCTCACGTATTCTGGATGCTATTGCACGTTCTTATAAAGAACAACGTTGGGTGAATGTTACTGAAATCAATTAAATTTCCTCGTCAACGCTTAGCTACCGGAGCACATAAGCAACACCTGATGTTGTACTCAGAAGGAGTTTTTCAATGGACCAACGAAAAAAGTTTGATGTCATCTGTATGGGACGAATTGCCGTTGACCTTTATGGTCAGCAAATTGGGGCACGTTTGGAAGACATGGGAAGCTTCGCAAAATATCTTGGTGGCTCTTCCGGCAATGTTGCCTACGGTACTGCCCGCCAGGGACTTAAATCTTCCATGCTAGCCAGAGTCGGCGACGAGCATATGGGGCGTTTTCTCAGAGAAGAATTACAAAGTGTTGGCTGCGATACCAGCCATCTAATCACTGATAAAGAGCGTCTTACCGCACTGGTGGTGCTAGGAATCAAAGATAAAACAACTTTTCCACTGATCTTCTATCGTGATAATTGCGCCGATATGGCAATCACCCGTGATGATTTCAGTGAAAAATACATTGCATCAGCCCGTTGCTTAGCAATCACTGGCACACATCTTTCTCACCCGAATACCCGTGATGCAGTATTGACCGCCCTCAATTACGCCCGCCGCAATGGTGTCAAAACAGTTATTGATATTGATTATCGCCCTGTGCTTTGGGGGCTGACTTCTCTGGGAGATGGTGAAACCCGTTATATCGCATCGGAGCAGGTAACCTCTCAGTTACAGGAAGTGTTATCTCTATTTGACCTGATTGTTGGAACAGAAGAAGAGTTTCACATTGCAGGTGGATCAACAAATACCATCGAAGCACTACGCAATATCCGTAAACTGACTGCTGCTGAATTGGTCTGCAAACGCGGGCCACTGGGATGCTCTGTTTTTAGCGCAGAAATTCCTGCTGATCTGGACGATGGCATTACTGTACAGGGAGTTCAGATTAATGTACTCAACGTACTCGGTGCAGGAGATGCTTTTATGTCCGGCCTGTTACGCGGTTATCTTAATAACGAAGGTTGGGAAAAAGCCTGTACCTACGCTAATGCTTGCGGTGCATTAGTCGTCTCCCGTCATGGATGTGCCCCAGCAATGCCAGACAAAACAGAACTTGATAACTATCTGTCACGGGCCAATCAGGTACTACGCCCCGATTTAGATGAAACACTGAATCACCTTCACCGTATTGGCGCCCGTAAAAAGCAATGGGATGAACTGTGTGTAATGGCATTTGACCACCGTATCCAATTCATCGAAATGGCCCGTCAAGCAAATACCAGTATTAAGCGTATTTCATTATTAAAACAACTTTTACTGCGTGCCAGCCAGGAAGTTGCTGTAGAAGCTGGATTACAAGGGAAAGCAGGCCTGTTGTGTGACAGTACTTTTGGTCAGGATGTTTTAAACGAAATTACCGGTCAAGGTTGGTGGATAGGTCGCCCAATCGAGCTACCGGGCTCTCGTCCTCTTTGTCTGGAACATGGCAATATCGGTTCCCAACTGATTGACTGGCCGCTGGAACACATTGTCAAATGTCTGGTGTTTTTTCATCCAGAAGATACTCACCCACTCCGCCTGGAACAAGAGAAAAAAATTCGGGAAATTTATACCGCATGCTGTAAATCTGGTCACGAACTTTTACTGGAAGTGATTCTACCTGCGGAAATGAAGCACTCAGATGAATTCTATATCCGCGCACTTAGACGCTTTTACAACCTCGGAGTTAAACCGGATTGGTGGAAACTTCCCCCGCTCAGTGCCGATAGTTGGGACAGCATTAACTCTCTTATCCAACTGCTGGACCCCTATTGTCGTGGCGTCGTTATTCTTGGCCTTGATGCTACACAAGAAGAACTAGAAATAGGTTTCAATGCCACAACCGGCAAACCTATCGTCAAAGGTTTTGCCGTTGGAAGAACCTTGTTCGGTCAACCCTCCCTCCAATGGCTAAAAAACGAGATTGATGATAACCATTTGATAAAAAAGACAAAAACTAACTATCACAACCTGATTAGCCTGTGGCGTCAGCGAGGATAACAACATAACAAAATTATTTTATTCAACAGGAGTCTCATCATGGCTGTTCAACTTGGTATCAACCCTCTGACCTGGACTAATGATGACTTACCCACTCTCGGCGCAGAAACCTCACTGGAAACCTGCTTAACCGAAGGTCGTCAGGCTGGATTTGCTGGTTTTGAACTGGGCAATAAATTCCCTCGTCAAGCCAGCATATTAGGTCCGATTCTTACCGCACATGATCTAAAACTGGTTTCTGGCTGGTATTCCGGCGAATTACTCACCCGTTCGGTCACAGAAGAGATTAAAGCGGTACAATCTCACCTGACCCTGCTGCGCGAGCTTGGGGCCAATGTCATGGTATTTGCGGAAGTGACAAATTGTATTCACGGCGATCAGAACAAACCCGCTTATCTTCGTCCTCAATTTCCGGCTGATCGCTGGCAAGAATATGGTGAAAAACTGACTGCATTCGCCCGTTACACTCAAGAACAAGGCGTTCGGATTGCTTACCACCACCACATAGGAACCGTCATTGAAACTTCAGAAGATGTTGATCACCTGATGGAAAATACCGGTGATGAAGTTGGATTATTACTGGATACCGGTCATCTGACATTTGCTGGCGCTGACCCTCTAGCTGTCGCAGAACGCTGGGCAAAACGCATTAATCATGTTCACTGTAAAGACATCCGCCCTGATGTACTTAACGATGTGAAAAACCGTAAAACCAGCTTCCTTGATGCTGTATTGAGTGGGGTATTCACAGTACCGGGGGATGGTTGTGTTGATTATTCCGCAATTTTTCAGGTACTAAAAAAGCATCATTATAACGGCTGGTTGGTGGTTGAAGCAGAACAAGATCCTGCTGTTGCTCACCCATTCACCTACGCAACAATGGGTTATAACAATTTACATCAACTTGCCAAAAACGCAGGGTTACTTTAATTAGCCACTTATTTGACTCATGCAAAAGCAATACTGAGGTAAGTAACATGTCCAGATTATTATCAAAATATCATGCACCGGATCAGAACAAACGAACTCAACACATCACGCCTGAATCTGCAAACTGGCGATATGTCCACTTTGATGTTTATGAATTGGCCGTAGGTGAAAAAATCACATTACCCGCATCAGAAAATGAAACCTGTCTAGTTTTGGTGATAGGGAAAGCCACAGTGACTACACCACATCAGCAATTTGAGCATATTGGCGATCGCATGGACCCATTTGAACGTAAAAAACCTTATGCTGTTTACATCACTGTGGGGGAATCTGTTGAAATTATTGCGGATACAGCTCTTGAACTGGCTGTATGCCAAGCACCGGGAAAAGGAAACTACCCAACCCGCCTGATTACACCACAGGATATTGATGCAGAACAACGGGGAAATGGTTACAACCAGCGCTATGTTCACAACATCCTACCAGACAGTAAACCTGCTGATAGCTTATTGGTGGTAGAAGTCTTTACCGACGAAGGTTGTACCAGTTCCTATCCCAGCCATAAACACGATACAGACGATGAACCACAAGAAACCTATCTGGAGGAAACCTATTACCATCGTCTAAACCCATCTCAAGGATTTTGTATGCAACGCGTCTATACTGATGACCGTTCACTGGATGAATCAATGGCTGTTTACAACAAGGATGTGGTGATGGTTCCCAAAGGCTACCATCCAGTGGCAACCATTGCCGGTTATGACAACTATTATCTCAATGTCATGGCCGGACCAACCCGCAAATGGCTATTTACTTGGGAAAAAGATCACCAATGGGTTAATAGTGAAGAATATGCTCATAAGCACAATAAATGATGCATATTTAAGCGGAAGCATTTAGCGCACTCAATTGAGTGCGCTGCTGCCTGTACGGCAGTGAACTTTAGCGCTGCCCCTGCCACCGTGTGCCCCCCTTTCTAAGCTGCCTGTGCGGCAGTGAACCTCAAACCTACGAGATTTGTTACGTCGATTCGTTTCTAAGCTGCCTGTGCGGCAGTGAACACCCGCGAGGGGCGGGTCTCTGTTTTTTTCTTTTTCTAAGCTGCCTGTGCGGCAGTGAACTTCATTTTATAAAGCCTCGATTTTATACCCCTTTTCTAAGCTGCCTGTGCGGCAGTGAACGCGCAGTCATATCAGGGTTTACTGCGACGGCCTTTCTAAGCTGCCTGTGCGGCAGTGAACAGCTACTTGTTGATGAAGTATTGGAGTATGCATTTCTAAGCTGCCTGTGCGGCAGTGAACTCCGGCTCGTTGCGGAATGTCTTGATTGAAAATTTCTAAGCTGCCTGTGCGGCAGTGAACGTGGCTGCGGCACAAGCGCGGGTTTCGTTTGATTTCTAAGCTGCCTGTGCGGCAGTGAACTGTTAAGAATTAATTCTAACCGACTGATTATTAAAGAGCATAGTTATAAAAAGTGGAAAAACCCTTTTTATTAGTAGCGGCTAATCCCTTAAATAAATCAATAAGTTATGATTAACCGCTAAAAAAGGGTCAAAACCAAGGAATGGTAGCTGATGCACTTAATCCATAAGAGCTAAAAACTCCCGGTGTTGGCTTATCTTCTATTGGTCCCTGTTCGATAAACAATGGAAAGGTTTGCCTTGATGACAAACTCTTAACAAGCAAAAAAGGTAAATGAGTACGTTGCTCTTTGCTTATTGGAATACGCTGCCGAGCCTGTTCCTCCGTTAACCACCCTTTTTTAATCGAACGACGACGAAGCCGTTCCGCACTGCTTTTAACCTGTACCCGACTAACACGACGATATTGAGTATCTTGAGGCACTGGTTGGATATCCATAATCTCAGTATAATCCCTGAGTCCTTTTAACCAAGGTAATGCTTGCAAGTCATTCAATGCCTCGCTTGCACCGTGAATCCTCAGCTTGTCCCCCAGTGTTTTTCTCGCACACGGAAAACTAACCCCAATACGCCCGTTACCTACTTGCCCCAGCGCCCGATGCAGCTTAGCAAATAGTGCTTCCATCAGACTTTGCTTGCTAAATTCAGGATCGGGAAGGACAAGGATTTCAAAGTAATAATCCATTGCGGCCCCTTATTCACCTTTTTCACCGAAAACACCACCGCGGATTAAAATCGCCATAACATAGTGCTGTTGATCTACTTCTTCTGGCTTTTTTCCCTTGACAACCCAGTTATCCAGCAATGTATAAAAATCCATTTTTACTTTGGGCTGGCGATAAGCTTTACCGCGGCTGGTTACAGAGCCATAGGGTTCAACAGCAATTGGGCCAAGACCCAACTCCGTAGCGTCTGGATACCAAGAATCAATAGTGCGAAGCGCATTACCCACTTTCTGCGAATGTAATGCAGCAATTCCATTCACCTGATATAACACTTTGCTTTTTTTACTGTTACTGTCGAGAACCAATTCTTGAGAGGGGAAAATTTCCTGCCCATAACCCAAACGAACAAAAGCCTCAACGTTAAAGAAAGTTGATCCATTACCGGATAACCCTTCTTCAATTTCAGCAGCCAGTTCAGCTAAATCACCCTCTACCTTACCAAACTCACGTAAACTAAAATCTTCGCCATTAAACTCCCACCATTTACTGTCCTTACCCTTTACACGAACTTTAATTTCTTCTGCACCAACCCGGTTACGCCATAAAAACCGGCCATTAGCCAAGTTTTCTGCATAACGGGCTGCAAGTGTTTTAAATCCATGTTCAGCGATATAACCGTTGATTATGTTTGCTAGTTCAACTTGATAATCCTGATCGTTACATACCGATGGCGTTGAAAGATTGCCTAAGACCCGCAATGTGAAACTGACTTTTAGAGTATCAGAATCAAAAGGCAATGCAGCAACATCGACACGTTGTAGGTTTGCATTTTGAATCTCTGCATCCAATTTGGCCGGATCGCTGGTTAATGCGTTTTTTAATCGGTTAGAGATAGTCCCTCTAACAGCTTTCTCCTGAATAGCAATAGGTTGCCATTCACCATCAATTTGTTTCCAGTTTCCAGCAAACATTAAAGCATCAGAATTAGAAAGTTTACGTTCAAACGCCAGTACAGAAGCCGTTTTAATAGTTGATTTAGACATGTAAATATCCTTCTTTAATTAATCAGTCGATTATTCTTACTTTCTTATTGGGTTTGGATTGACGGGCAATAGTCTGTTGATTGCAACACCTGTAGACACCTTCTTGATAGTCATAACACCAAAGTAACTGGCGAATATCGTTAATATGATGCGGACTTTTCCATTCACCTATCCCATAGATTGCTTCTACAAAACGAAATGGCGTATTAGGATCACGGGTTTTATCTACTTGTCCAGCGGGATACAACGGCGATATAGCTTGATAACCTGTCATTAGAGGAACTAAATATCCCGAAGCAGGTTTGGGAACATATTCCCAATATGCCGGGTCACCAATTTCAGGCTGCTTATCCCTTTGTTTAGGGATAGCCTGCATTTTAATAGTAGTAAAATCAAGCCACGCATCAATCATTTCTACCTGAGAATTATCTTGTTTCAATTTTTCGTAGTGTTTAGCTAACAATTCAGAGCGATCTAACAGAGCAAAACCCGGCAGGAGACGACGCATTAACTTACAGGTTTCCTGTTCTTCCTGCGGAAAAGCAATAATATCCACTTTATCAATTTCAGTGATAGTACCACCCGCTAATCTCTGAGTTGGACATATTTCTAATAAATATTTCACCAATTCATTAGCTTTTGTATCGCCTGCAATTTCTCCAGAACATTCTATTAATAAAGAAACCGTCATATGCATACGACCTTCTTCATTAAATGCAGCGGTTTTTGCTTCTTTGGTAAGTGGTTTGCGGGTTAATGAGAAAGCTGCATCTCTAATTGGATCTGACTGATGAACATGCAATTGATGGTTATGACAAATAACGCCACAGTTTTCCAATTTTAAACCATAACTTTGTTGTAATTTGCGTGAAAGCACATGGGTAAACCCAAGAAAATGGGTTATTGCTGGAAAACCATAAGTTAATCCCGCAATAGCATTAGCATTTTCTACCTGTAGATGACGTAAAACAATCAGATGACTCATAGCGGCACCTTTGGTAATTCATTTTCGAATTCACGTAATCGCTTTCTGAACACAAAGGCCCACTCACGACGTTCAGGGTAAGCAACTTCTAATTCTTTATGCTTTAAGGCTGCATTCAGCCAGTAACCAAAATCTTTAGCAACCTCTTTTTTCCAGTCCCCCCCCTCACGCTCATATTGGAATATTTCATCAAATTCACAACGGTAAGGATCTAGCCAAAGTTGCTGAGAACGTTTTAATTCGCAGTCATCACTGGCACTCCAACCTTTAAATGCAACAAGACTTTGAACACTAGTAACATAATCAAACAGAGTATCTATAATTTCATCAACAAACTCCTGCCGCCGCCGTCGAATTTCTGCATTATTTTTACAATACCGTACACGCCTTAAATAACTTTTCATCTCCCAGATAGTATTACGTGCCAACGAATCAAATTCACCGCGTGAACGAAAAATAGATTTATGTTTTATTGGAGGTTTAGAAATCGTTTTCCAATTAGGAATAGAACAAGGTAAAAGCCAGACTCGTCCACCACGCACGCTATTAAGATAAGAGATATTTTGTGGCTTCGTACCACCAAAATTCTGTACCGCAGTATTAGGGTAAATCACTCTGATTCCTGGGTGCCAACCTTCCTCCTTTCTGGCTTTATTAATTTCCTTGGATAATTCACCAAAACGGGTTTCAATAATACGCTGATGCATAGCGTCTACCAAAGATGAAGAAAATAGTGGACTCAATAAATGATATTCGTCACATTCACTATTTACTGGAAAATAAATCTGTTTTGCTAGTTTATGCGAAGAGAGCGTTTCATCTGACAAAGCTTGGCGAAATCCATTCACCCAACATTCAAGTTGCTGCTCATCTTCCGCCAATTCAGCCAATGCTGAATAATCCCCCCGATTTAGACATGCTACCAATGAATCTTCTTGACATTCAGTTTGCAACAATTTTGCGACGTCCAAAGCAGCTGCATTTCCCACTGAGTCAACTACCGGTTTATACAATGTTGCAGTAGAAAGATATTCTGCATTTCTAGCCGAATTTAATGTTATTGCAAAAACGCTACTGCCTCTTGCATCACTATGAGTAAATTTCAGAGCATGTGTTACCAGACTAATTTGCTTTGCCCGGCTCGCTGCATCATCCAACCAATTTCTGACTTCATAGCGTTTTTCCAACTCTTTACGTTGCTCAGCGATATCCTGTTGAACAAGCGTTATATCTTCGGAAGTAGATAGCTTAGCCAGTTTCTTTTCTGCCTCTTTATCAAAAACCTCCAGCTTCGACTGCTTACGACTTTCAATATAGTCGACAATAAATCGACTCAACCCATTTTCATTCATAACCTCTTATTTCACCTTATCAATAATGGTTATCAGAATGCACTATCTCCCTAAAACAGAGAGATAGCACTATGCTTATTAGTCAATCAGTCTACTCGTAAGCAGAACTTTGACTGATAGTAACAGATACCGTGATTACTTTTTGGCTCTGAACAATTTGATCCAGAATTCGATGGGTTTCTGTTAGCGCCCGTTCGTTACATTGAGATATCAAGAGAATATTTATCGTGCCACTTGACTCAGTTGTTGAGCGGTTGTTTGCAGTGCATCAATCATGGTGTCCAATGCATCAGCTTTTTGAAATCCACTGATACAGCGTTGACGAAATTCCTGTTCATCTTCTCCAGCCATTGCTGCAATAAATGCTTGTGGCAATACCAACGCATCTTTAATTAGATCAGCAACATCAAAAACCAAACCACCACGACGAGTTTTGCCATGTAACACCGCCAAACCATGTGGTAAGCCAATGACCCAAGTCGCAACAGCCGCTAATCCATAAGCCAGATAATTACCGTGATCAAGAAAACGATTTGCCAAATCAACACCGCCACCACGTTTTGCCCGGACAAAATCGCCATAACTCACTGCATTTGCTGCCAGTTTATATAACGCTTTAGTCATCACAGCTTCTTGTGCCATTAAATCTTTATTATCACAACAATTTGCAAGATTCTGTTCATAACGTGTAAGTAATGACAATAAACTCTCACGATTAAGCATAAAAGAGTTGTCTCGCAACATTCGACTACTTAGCCAATGTTCACGGATTTGTGCGATGCGAATTTTCTGAAAAGCAATCGCTGCTGCTAATCGTTTTTCGTCATCAAACCAGAAACTCACCCAATCTTGTAAATATTCAGTAGGACGATATTCACTTTGTGGTGTCAGCCAAGATACATCCACTTCAACTTCATTAGCCGCAAACAGGGGTGTACCGCCACCACCACAAAAACCAACCAAAACACCTGCTTTAGCAAATTCACGCATTGCCGCCTGGGTAATAGAAGTCCCCGTTCCCAGCATAATTACCGTGGTATTTGCAATTGGAATATTCCAATATAGTGATTGTTTTCCCTCATCAGTGACATATTCAACACGGCCACCATTAACCAATACTCTGCAATATTGCAGGTAATAAATATTAGAGCGTTTGGAATGCAAAATCGTTTTGAGATCACTTGGAGAAAAGCTGTTATCCATAATAAGCATTACCTAAATTAATTTTACTTATGGCAAACATTATGCATAGATTTTACACAAGGTGAAATATCGCACATGTAAATTAAAATAATTTACAATTCTTTACTAATTTACAGTCATAGAGCCTTTACCGAAGAGAATAATTATATTCTAAGCTGCCTGTACGGCAGTACACTATGAACATTATCTTCATCAAATCTCAGCTCTTTTCTAAGCTGCCTGTACGGCAGTACACCGCTATGTTCATTCATCTTCAATTGCGGCGCTTTTCTAAGCTGCCTGTACGGCAGTACACTTTTAGACCTGTAGCTATTTCACCAACTGACTTTTCTAAGCTGCCTGTACGGCAGTACACAGCCTCTTGTCAGAGTAACGCATCCAATTGACTTTCTAAGCTGCCTGTACGGCAGTACACTTTTCTATGACATTCTTTTGTCAGATGGATTTTTTCTAAGCTGCCTGTACGGCAGTACACCTACGTTAGTCAATGTTACGAGACCGGCTGTATTTCTAAGCTGCCTGTACGGCAGTACACGCTTAGGTCACTTCATGGCTAAACATGATGATTTTCTAAGCTGCCTGTACGGCAGTACACTGTTACATATTAACTCTAACCTGTTGATTTTCAAATAGCATAACTGTTAAAAAGTGAAAAACCCTTTTTATAAGGGATAATTAATTTTACTATAAAATCAATTAGTTATAATTCACCTCAAAAAAAGGGTAAAAATAGGGTTTAGCAAAAATACCATCACACACTTAAATCACCAGTTCTAATATCTATACAACAAGTGAAAGAATTGCATATAAAACACTCAATAATGACATAATCATCAAATAAGATAAACTTTACACTCACTCTATTTAGAATATTCTGACCTAATATTTTTAAGTGCATTTACCAACGTGTGATATTGAACAACGTTAACTGAATACATCATATTTCACTCCATTCTTGTATAATTCCTATATGAAAATATAATTAAATTACTCTGGATTAAAGCAATAAATGTAATATTATTGCTCTAAAAATAATAATTAGAATTCCTTTAAATAATTCATTACTCTTTTTACTATCCCAATTAGAGCTATTTTATTTTTCATTCTTTTCTATAAAGAACAAAATCAAACAATACTTCAACACAATCGATAGCTTTTGAATGCAATTGAGTACAGAATGGTAGATGAATGAAACGAATCACTCCTTACGTACTGAGTGCACGTTCCGGGTTCTATTCGCTGTTCATTTATAAGAATAATGTGCAACAATTACTCCAATTAGGATCAAATCTTAGCTGATATTGGATTTAACCGATTTACCACAATATAATGAACACTTACTGCGTATTAATTATATGCAGAAATTTTGCTTACCACCTTTATGTTTACCTTATTCCTTTTACATCACTGATAAAATTCAATATTTAACTGCTTGAAATAAGTGTTAAGTTAAATATCACCGATAAATCACCTGCTATATAGGCAGTTAAGTAACCGTAACAATAAGGAAACAATAAAATGGCAATAATATACATAACCCCTAATCAGACCGTTGAGATTTATAATAAAGGCAATATATTCATCCCTTTTATACACAATGACGCAATTATAAAGAACAATGGCCCAGCACCAGTTAGGCTTATAAATTACTGGGCCCCTCCATCTGGAAATTATAATCAATATATTTCTATAGATATCCTACCAGGAGAAACCAGAACGCTTTCAGCACCTCCCAACCTTATTTACTATTATAAAGTTGAAGCGATCAATCTCAGCAATAACGAACCCACAGAAATTGAGTTTCTTGTGTTAACATCTGATCCTGATTGGAATTAATAGGTAAGACCTTCATTCTCTGCCCCAAACAAGGAGTTAAAAGATGGGGCATTCGGTCTTATCATCTCGGCAATTGTTATCCAATGTACTTATCTACGGCTTTACCTTCTTATTATAAACAGACATTAGCAATGAGGGATTACAATGAAATTTATCTGGGGTACGTTTCTTCCGCGAGAACTACCGCTTTAATTAATGAGAAGAAAGCCGCTACGACCAATGCTAAAAGTATAGTTATTTGATGCATATATCAGAAGGTAAAAAGTTATAAGTCTTTTTACAGAGATCATGAGACTCTTAAAGATATTAGGGGCGGATTCAACTAATAAGTGCAATTTTTTAGAAAGGCGGTCAGTTGCTATAGTCGGTATCTTTCCCACCACAGGAAAATGCGCTATGGCTTATATACAACTGACCGAAATAGAAAGATACCCGATTTCCAGTTTAAAAAAAGCCGGTTTTTGAAGTGACCCCCAAAAGTTTTCATTTACACAGTGATAAATCTTTTATATAGGTGGTTGGTGACATCCACGATAATTTATCACATGTCAGATAACCATCACTTTTTAATTTATAATCAACATAAAAAGAGATAGGAAAACTAATTATAAATGATGCAATCATCAACCTACTAAGATATTTAACAACTATCTTGTTAAATTTAGGTGGTCTATCAAATATAAAGAAAAAAATAGATACTGATAAAGAGTAAAATATTACAGGGAAAGATAAAATGCTTATAATAATTGCACCAGAGAATGTTATTTCATCTTTCATTAATACTAATGAAACAGCAGATTTAATAACGAAACACATCAGGAAAGTAAGGAATAATAACAATATTACTCCACCCAATGCTTTTAAATATTTGCTATTCACCTAATTCTTCCCATCGTATTAAAAAAATATTGTAAGTCTGCTTCCTGTGTTCTTGGCTTTCTCTTCATTGCTTCTTTTAGGGGAGCTATTAGTTTTTCACTTATTCCATATTGCTTATCAACAAGATCTAAACCAATAGCCACTAGAATTCCAACAGCTAAAACTATTCCCGCAACAGCAATAATACTGCCACCTAAAAAAGCAGCTGTAGTTAAAAGTGACCCTGCAATCCAAGAGGAAGCGGCAATAATAGCTGTTTTCGCCATGTCCATTGTTATGTTGCCAATAAAATCAGCCAATGTATATTCATCTTTAAATATACCTTCAATAATTCGATAACCAATAGAAAAAATAATACAAAACCTAACTCCACCAATGATACTTGAATTAAGACCTTGCTGCCCTATTCCCATCATTAACATTTGAGGATGATTGGCACAATATCGCGTTCCTCGGATAATACGTCTAAGACCTGCATGCCCTGATATATGAATATACCTTCTTCCATTTTCTCCTATATGCTCTGTGGCTGTAATACCCAATCTCTTAAATTCTCGAATAACATCATATAAGCCACGTGAATCATAGATATTTCCAGCATAGGTAGAAATAGGATCTGTGACAGAAAACACATATGACATAGGATTTTTTTTATTGTTATCTACTTCCATACCTCTTGCAAATGCTTCTCCGTAACTTGGATTTTCTGCTTCCGTACCTCTTGCAAAGGCTTCTCCATGACTTGGATTTTGTGGACGGAGGGGACTGATATCCTCAATAATACTTTTGGCTTCTGATAATGAAAGAACGATGTGATATTGGGTATTATCACTCAATACTTTTTCTAACCCAATGGCATCAAAAAATTCATGCTGGGGTTTTAGCTGATTAATTCCCACATTACCCCTTAAAACATCGCCCATATAACCATCCCAAGTGGGATTATATTTCTTATGTGTCATTCCTCAATTCTCCATAATATCCGTTATAAATAATTTCATTAGTTACTATTAAGGGATTTGTGCCACGACTCCCATATAGCATCAATTAAACAGGATATAACAGCAATGCTTATCTGTTCCAGCATGAATAAAAGATCACCAGTAAAATTGTGATTAACCTCTCTTCTTAAATAAAATCAGATAATTACCTAATTTAAATTTCAGATAGTACCCTAATAAAAAAACAAATTGATGCACTAAATTTATCTTCTTAGATTCCTCCGGCTTTTATTTGCCTGCCAGAAGATGCCCCCTAAAAATCTTTTTCACCCTCTCAGTTATGCACCCTCTGCATAATACCCTGAAAGCCTTGCTACATCTGGGGTTGATGCAATTAATATGATATTCACTGACTGTATCATCTGTTCACCCATTTTCTAGATTAATGAAGAGAATGTAGAGTTGATGTATAGTTAAAAAATAACTATACATCTATTATTTTCTTTTAAATATAACTAGATATTTGAAATGATGTATGGAATGCAGACTTAAAGCCAAAAATTTTATACAGGCGACTTGAAATCTCGACATTCAGGCACTGACGGTAGCCATTCTTCGGCTTCTTCCGATAACTCAACGTTATAAGAGTAACCTTTCTTGGTTCGCACTTTCCGATACTCCTTCCTATACTCCAGCATAATTTTGGGGAGTGATTCACCAAACTTGGTTAATGTCAACGGACGTTCAAACCCGTGTGCTTCCATAAAAGAAAGATAAGCATGATATAAATACATTCTCGGTGCGCGCGGGCTGATATTCTTATTACCCATCTTCATTCCAGTTGTATCATTGACAGACACCAGATAACCGCAAAAGCGATACAACGGATCAGAATTGCTTTTCACTGTTAATGCTTCGTTAGAATCGCGTTGCGTCTGTAGCAGTTTCTTAGCCTTATTCTGGTCGGCAAATTCGTTTAATAAATGACGGATAATCACCGGCAGTTCCCGACTGATTTTCTCCGGCAATTGTGGGTCTTTCTCGGATTCTTTGACCGGAATATTAAACGGGAATATTACTCGTCTTCTGGCAATACCGCCATTGCGTTCTGTAAAGCTCATCGGTTCATTATTGGTGGCTAATACGACAGCTTTAATAATGGTAGAAAATTGCTTCTCGTATTTTCCGTCAATTTCAATCAGGTCGCTGCCGGTAATGGCCTTAATGCCTGCCCCTTCACCGACATATTTAACCTGATCGGGCAGCGTAATCAGACTTTTCCCGACAAACTGATAGCGTCCTCTTGCTTCATCCAGCGCTCTCATATTGCCACTGGCCGTATTGTGTTCTCCCGCTAATAAGGTCGCAATATACGTAAAAATGCTTTTACCGCTGCCGCCTTCGCCTGTCACTTCAATAAAGAGCTGCCAGTCATAACGGTTTGCCAGAATCATAAACAAGGCGGCTTTGATGCGATTCATCTTGTTTTCATTCTGACCCGCTGCATGGGATAACCAACGATAAAAGTCAGGGGCATGATCCGGCAAGTTTTCACCAATAGCGGGCTGGGTAAACTTAATGCCATTATGGTTCATGAGCCAATGTTCAGGCTGATGGGGAATAAATTTCTGTGTCGATAGCTCATACACACCATTACTGAACCCAATTAAATCCTGCCGTTGTTCGCCGATAATCGGCACTTGTAATTTCATGGCACAAATAGCGTTATTGATCCCGTTTGGACTGTACGGGGTGTCGTGCTGGTCAAAGATCGCCACCATTGCGCGACGCAGCTCGTTATCCGATACGGTTTCCCATGTTGTGCCGTTATAGTGATAAACCATTTCGCTATCAGGATTAACAGCTACTTTGCCGTAACTTTCAACCAATAATGCCCCGCGTTGACTGGCGGCCATTTGTGCCAGATTGTTATTGGCCTTTTTGGGCTTTGCTTCGTGGATCTGCGCTGCTTCTGCGTTCACTGCCTTTTTCTCCCCCACCTGATATAGCCCGTGACTGAATGCCTGCTTTGCTGCCTCAATGCCGTGGCGCTGGCGATAGTCATCCCAATCGGCTTTATACTCTGTGGGCGGCAGCGTTACCCAACCATTAATCGCTTTGGCGGTCTTCTCTGCCGCTATCTTGCCGACGTTCTTCTTGGGTTTGCCGTTTTTGTCCAGCGCTCCCGGTTCGTACCAGTCGTTATCGGCGGCAAGAATGATCTTCGCGTCTGGCCACCGTTCTCTGACCTGTTCGGCCACGTTAGGTAAGTTGCCTTCATCAAGCGCTGCCAGTACCACACCTTCATGTAGCTGACTGACCGTTAAGGCCGTTGCATAACCTTCGGTAATGATAAGCGTGTCCGGTGTGCCGGTTATCTCAGACACGGGGATAACACTCCCCTTTTTCTGTGAGCCTGCAACAAGACGCTTTTCACCATTGGGCTTGATGGTTTGCGCACCCGTGATAGTGCCGTTCAGTGTCTGAGTGATCAGTAATAAAATCCCTTCTTTCAATAGCCGTTGTTTGGGGCATTGCAGCCCCTTTTTCGCCAGATAGCCGGATTGTCCAAATGTGGCACGAGCCAAGAGCCTGTTCACTTTCTCGATTATTGAGGGAGCCTCTTTTCTGGCAGGCTTAGATTCCGGTAAGGGCAGAGCCAGCGCACCCGAAACTAACTTAGCGGCTGCAAAGATAGTGATCCCTTTAACCCTTGCCACTAAATCCAGCCCGTCCCCGTGATTCGGCTCATCACACTGGCGACAATGCCAGTCGCCGTTACCGTGATCGTCGATGAAGTGAAAGCGGTCAGTTCCCCCACATATCGGGCAAGCGCCATGCTTACCCTTTGCCGGAACCTCAACGCCACAGGCGGACAATAGACTGTGCCAATGATTCATGGCGGATTTTTTTACCGTATGGATAAAGTCGAGGGGGAGAATTTTTTCATTGCTTTGACGGCTGTTATATCCATATGCAGATGATTGACTCATGGCTTATTCCTCATAAACAGCCGCTTGAAGCGCATGGTAGACCTCCTGATTGATATCACAAGCCAACGCAATCAGGTTATTTAAATCGATAGAACATTCAGACTTGGCTTTTTCAAGAATGACGTAAAATAAGGAGGCCGCCAGCCTTGTATTGTGCATGGCCTGATCCAATGAGATGGGCGCTCTGCGCTCGTACACGCTGACGATTTCAGTATCAACGGTTTCATTATCTGGCATACAAATATCGCGAATACGTTTGGCGGCTTTTTCCACACCGCGCAATGTTTTGTATTTGTAGCGGACAGCTTCTTTTTTTATCTCGCCTGTATGCTGATTTGTCGTGGTGACAATGATCTTAAACATGGCTTACCCCCTGAACGGAGATAAGGCGCACTGGGTGAAGATCTGTTAGTCGTTGATTATCTGATGCAATTAGGCATGTAAATTTAGGGCGAGTTTGAGTATGCTGTGGTGTAGCCATGATGTAAGACTCCTTTACATTGTGGTTAGAGGCTCAGTCAGTGTTCGCGCACTACTGGGCTTCGCTGTTTGTATACCTTGAATACCTAAAGTGTGTTTCATATTATTTTCATTAGAAACACACGTCAAGACTTTTTTGTATTTCTTTTTTGTGTATAATGAAACACACCAATTGTAAGGAGTTTCATTAATGCCAACACCAAACAAAAATGCAAAGTCACAGTTAACTACTGTTCGTGTACCCCATGATGTAATGGAGGGAATGGAAGAGGTAAAACAAGGCAATGAAAGTAACGCCGGATTTATTGTTACTGCAATGCGTGGGGAAATAGCCCGGCGACAAAGTGAAGGCAATGGCAAAGATCCACTCCTTTCCTCCCTTGATGCCCTTGTTCGTGTCGAAGAAATCGGCACAAAAGCCAATGAAGAAATAAAGCTCCTTATCAGTATTGCGCGGGAAGAACTCCAGCAGCGCAAAGCCAAAGCATCATCTGAGCAGTAGCCAACCAACAGACAATTAGTCCGGTGGTTTACATCATCTGAGCAATAACTAACCAAGTGAATATTATTCACTGGGTTCAAATCAACTGTGGTGTAAATCCCCACGGTTGCCGTAGGTGGGAAGGTATTGGGTATTGAGGAAATCCCAATACCTTCAAAAGGTGAGTTACAATCAGTGCGTTTACTAACCAACCCGATGTTATCGGGGAACCTAACTGAACCTCTTAAAGAGGGGAAGTTAACTGATTGATTCAAAGCTGATTGACGCCAAAGGGTAGCATTCGCCGTGCTATCCTTTTCTTTTTGTGCTCCACTCAATGAGGATCGCAAAGTTTGCGAGTAACTATCAGTTACGCCCAAAGTCCGATTATCGGATATTGAATTTTGCATACCGATATTTTCGGCGCTCAAATTATAAGCAGACTGCAAATTTGCAGCTTGATTAAATACCAGTGAGTTAGTGTAATCAGACAATTTTTTGGCCGATTGGAACTGAGCGAAATTTTTCGCTGATTGACAGGCCAAAGTGAGGACTTTGACAGTAGGACTCCTTAAACTCAAGGAGCCACTAGAAATAATTGGATAACTTAAAGTTATAGAATTCATTGCTTCGCTTCCATGCGCTGCGCTAACCAGCGTTGAGCCAGTTCCGTTAATTGGGCTTTCCGTGTCTCTGACGGTGTATCCAAATCAAGAAATGCACAGTTACGTGACTCCAAGTAAGCCAGTAGCTGTAACTGCTCTACAGTCATATTGTCTCTGACTTCTTTAGATTTAATACCCTTATTTTTAGCCCATCTGACAGGATCTATACCCAGCACCAATTTATTGATGAACCTGGATTCATTGCTGTAAGCAAAGCCCTTTTGATTGTCTCCGGTGCGCTCAATATATCCTTTCATCGCATCAGCCATGCTTTTATGATCTTCACAGGCAGCGACACGATTTTTACGCCAGTTCATCAGCGCAGCTTGGTGTTCTTCTGGTGCAACACGGCGCAGACGTTTTTCACAGTCGATAAAGTACTGGCGAGCCTCTTTACCTTCTTCGGTGCGTTCCACCATAGAAAGCTCTTTCGCCATATCAGAGCTAATCCGGTATTCAGTTCTCGGACGACCTTTTTTGGAATTTTCCAAATAAGTCTCGTAGTCCTCATTTTCAATAAAACCGTATTGCTCAATGCGCTGTTTTATCCAGCTAGCGAACAGTTCCTTATTGCCAAGAAACTTATGCAGGTTTCTGGCATCAGTAACCATTGCTGCTTTTCCATTAATAGTTCCCGCTGTTAACGGGATCATTTCGGCATAATTCTTTTTTAGGTTCTCTTTGCGCTGAACTAAAATAGGCTCTTGGTTGTTTTCAGCGTGAGCAAGTTCCTGACCGATTAAGGCCATATTTTTAGATATCATATTTTTTTTACCCTGTCTTAGTTAATTTGATTTTCGGCTGTAAGGGTTATTGATGTTCTCTACTTTGGGCGGATTGCGCATCCACCATAAGACATCGCTTAATAACCACGCACAAGAATTACGTCCGAAATGACAACGTGGCGGAAATAAACCTAATCCCTCTAATTTATGGCAATGGCTGCGAGAAATGCCGGATATTTTTTCCCGTTCTCTTTCCCTGATTCGCCTTTCAGATTCACCATAGGCGGAAAGAATATATTTCCTCTGTTCATCGGTAGGTAATATAAATTTTGTCATTACATCACCTCGCCGCGAGATTCAGCGATACGTTGTGATATCCAGTCATCAACTTCTGACTCAACGAAAGCGACTGAGCGAGTGCCGATTTTTATTTGCTTTGGAAATTTATTGTCTGCAATGAGTTTGTAGATCCATGCCTTGCCGTAACCAGTACGGCGCTGAACTTCGGGTAAACGAATAAGATTTTCTTTTGATGTGATAGTTGCTGGCATGTTGCCCCCTGTTATCTAGTCCTTGTTCCACCTTAGTGGACGTTTGTTGATTACAGGGGATATTAAGAATGATTTTTAGTGAGGAAGCATTGCACACAAAATTGTAATCTTGCATGCAATATTAATTAATTGATTTATATAGTTTATTTGCCTTTGAAAAAATTCCATTTATAGCTCTTTCTTTCATGTTTTTTATCTTTTTCTCATCGATGGATAATGCCAAGTCTCCTTGAGTCCATTTTTTAGTTCTGGATGTCACTTCTTGCAATACAGCCCCTAGCAGCATCATAATTTGTTCCCTTGAAACAGACTCATTAACATCAGATAGGGATCTTTCAAAATTAGATAAATTAATGGGTGACATACCAATTTCACAATCAACTGGAAGTCCATCAGCAGGATAATAATGCCTATCATCTAAGTATAAGGATTTAAAATTAATATCTAAGTCATCATCCCAACTAGATAAAATTTCATCATTAAATTTTGACATTAAATTATACAATCGGCCATCACTATCTCTAAGAAAAACTCCATCTATATTATAAAAAGCACATGGTTCTCTTTTGTTATTTATTTCAATGAGAGACTCAACATCAATTCGTTCTGAGCCAATAAGCGGAAGTTCGAAAATAAAATCGTTCATACTCTTGACACTGTCTACATAATCCCAATAAAAGTATCTAGCTTGATTAAGAAAGAAATCATAAGACATTTCATGCTTTTCAATGTTTGATTTTCTAATCTTGGAAATATAAAGATCGTATTCCTCTTTATAAAAAATTTCCTGTAACTTTTTATACTCTTTTTCACCAATATTATTTTTTTCGGTTGAAAATAGTTCAAACTTAAACATCTTATCTAAATATTCTATGTATGGAGTAGATTTTTTTTCAATCTCTCTAATTACATGATACTGATTCCGGGGAAATTTTACAGAAAGAATTAATTCGTTATCTAGTGCTAACTCCATTAAATCCAAAGCATTTATATGTTCTTCAAGGGATAAAGATAATCTCGTAGCTGCCTCATTTAGATTAATCCATTTTTTTACTTTAAGAATTTTACTTGTAACCATTCCGCCACCTCACGTCCTCTATTGGTAGAAGCTATGCCAGTCCGTAGAGGTGTACGGATTTTCGGGGATCAGCCTAGGCATAGCTTTATTCTTTAACGTCTTGGATAGTCTACTAAAGTCAATTAGCGCTGTCTATTCATCCAGTTAAGCACGCTTCCCAAATTTGCCATGTACCACATTTTCGCCTCGTTCAAGTGCGTCCATGTAGTCGGCATACCATTGAAGCATCTCCCTACGACCATCCAGATATTGAGCATGGTTATACGTTCCACGAATAGAATTCTTATCAACGTGTGCAAGTTGCGTTTCAATCCACTCAGAGGGGTAATTTTGTTCGTGCAAAATAGTACTCATTGTGTGGCGGAATCCGTGGCCTGTAGCTCGCCCTGAATATCCCATTCGGCGGATCATGGTATTGAGTGCCATATCAGAAAGATGCTTTCTATAATCTGTACGACTTGGGAAAACATATTGATAACTACCACTAATAGGCTGTATCTGCTTCAATAAATTAATAACTTGCTCTGATAATGGCACAATATGAGCACGTCGCATTTTCATTTTCTCAGCCGATATTTCCCAAATAGCCTTATCTAAATCAATCTCTGACCATTCAGCTTTGCGTAATTCACCGGGGCGAACACCTGTTAATATAAGAATACGCAAAGCCGTTCTGACAATTTGGCTACCCATATATTTATCAATAGAGCGCAGAAATTCAGGCAATTCACCGACCGAAAGATGGGCGTAATGTTCACGCTTATGAGGGATAAAGGCACTCGCTAAATCTGGCGCTGGATTATACTCTGCCCTACCAGTAATAATTGCATATTTCCACACCTCACCGCAGCGTTGCCGAACTTTCTTCAACTTTTCTGTCGTTCCTCTCTTTTCCATAATAGAAAGGACTTCCAATAGTTCGAGTGGCTTTATTTCTGCAATCGGGCGATCGCCTATATAAGGAAATACATCATTTTCAAATGCGGACATCATATCTTCACGGTAACCGACCGACCACCTATCCTTGCGGCTGTTATACCATTCAAGCGCAATATTCTTAAATGTGTGTTCTGTTTGATTAATAGCTGCCGTTTTTTCCGCTTTTCTGGCTTCACTCGGATTAATTCCATTGGCCACCAGCTTTCTTGCTTCATCACGTTTAGCTCTAGCTTCCGTGAGTGTTACTACTGGATAAACCCCTAATGAGATCATTTTGGTTTTACCCGCAAATTGATAACGGTATCGCCAACCTTTAGAACCCTTGGTATCGATTAACAAAGATAGCCCGTTACCATCCGCCAGCGTATAGGCTTTTTCCTTTGGTTTGGCTCGTTTGATTGCCAAGTCTGTTAGCTTCATAAACCACCCGATATTGTATAGAAAAAATGTATAGGGAATTTCTATACAAAAAACTATACAACAAATTGTAGAGATTTAGGAAGACGACAGTAGACCTTGATATAAGGAGATATTAGTTTTTTGTTTGATTTTGTTGGAAAAAGTAGACTTTAAGAGATGCTAGTAGAAGTGTAGATGGCGGAGGAGGAGAGATTCGAACTCTCGGATGGTTTCCCATCGGCGGTTTTCAAGACCGCTGCCTTAAGCCGCTCGGCCACCCCTCCGCAATGGGGTGCACTATAAACAGCACCAAGGAAGATGTAAAGACTCTTCCTGTTCGATTGCCGTAATTTTACCCTTTTTCACCATTGTTAGCTTATTTTATCCGCACAGACACATCCCCTCCTTGGGCATAAAGGTGATTTTTGCTAAATTACTACCATCTTTTTTTGATGGTGAAGGAATTATGTTGGTATTCGAAGGTCGTGAGATCGAAACCGATGCACAAGGTTATCTGAAAAATAGCTGTGACTGGCAGGAAGCAATAGCTTTACTTCTCGCTGAACAGGAAGAAATAGTTTTGACTGAACAGCACTGGGAAGTCATTAATTTTGTCAGGGGATTTTATGAAGAATTTAATACATCCCCAGCTATCCGTATGCTGGTAAAAGCAATGGCACAAAAGTATGGCGAAGAAAAAGGCAACAGCCGCTATCTTTACCGTTTATTTCCCAAAGGTCCGGCAAAGCAGGCAACTAAAATCGCAGGGCTGCCAAAACCAGTAAAATGCATCTGATAATAACCGGGTTCAGTGGCGGACGCCAAAATCTGCAATATCCTCCACTGCACAGGGATGAGACGAAAAGCTATCTATTCGCGCTCCCGGTGGTCCCCCTTGTTCTAACCAATGAGTCAATTTCTTCAGTTGTTCAGCATCACCATAAGCAACGATTTTGACACTACCATCATGCAAATTACAAACATAGCCTGTCAGCTTATTAGATTTCGCCCAACGAAAAGTTTGATAGCGAAATCCAACCCCTTGAACCCGGCCATAAGCATAAATGATTAACCCATATTTAATCATAATTACCCAGTCACCTTGCGGTATCGCTCACATATATAACTTATAGTTAAGCACATTATTCCTAGTTGTGTTTTATATTTACTACAGCTAATCTGAAATGGATGAAGCACACGCAAAAAAAAATGGCTTCAACTACCGGGTATGCTCTTGTAATTCACCTTACTGCCCTTATATCAGTGTCAATACAAAATCTCTTTGGAGGTGACTATGATTATCGCCAGCAAATTCGGTATCGGCCAACAGGTACGTCATAAACTTCTCGGATATCTGGGAGTCATTGTAGACATTGATGTGGAATACTCTCTAGAACAACCTCAAGAGGATGACATTGCATCTAATGCTACTTTGCGCTCAGCTCCTTGGTACCATGTTGTGATGGAAGATGACGACGGCCAACCCGTACATACTTATTTGGCCGAAGCGCAATTAGCCTATGAAGCATCAGACGATCATCCAGAACAACCTTCTTTGGATGAGCTAGCAGAATCTATCCGCAATCAGTTACTCGCTCCACGACTGCGTAATTAACCCCTTTATATTTCAAAAGGGCAATTATTATGTTTTTAAACTGACTGTACTACTTAGGCGTCAGTGCTTCTATTTATTACCCAGGTCCTTTTTAACATGGTACAAAACAATTAGATAACTCATAACGGTACCTCTGGTAATTCATCCTCAAATTCACGTAGGCGTTTTTTAAACACAGAGGCCCACTCATTACGTTCAGTCAATCCAACTTCTAACCGTTCATGACGCAATTCGTTGTTCAGCCAAAGACCAAAGTCGTCGGCAATTTCTTTCTTCCAGTCTCCACCTTCACGTTCAAATTTGAATATTTCATCCTGTTGACAACGATAAGGATCAAGCCAAAGCTGCTGAGAACGTTTTAAATCACAATTCGCACTCCAACCTTTAAATTCAACCTGATCCTGTACGCTAGCAACATAATCAAATAAAATATCAATAATTTCATCAATATATGCTTGACGCTTCTGCCGAATTTCTTCCGTACGTTTTTGTGCACGAAATAGATATTTCCGCATCAATCTGACAGTATCATAAGATAACCGAACAAACTGACTACGCTGTTCAAAAATAGATCGCTGCCGTTCCGGAAGCTTGATATTACTCTGCCAATTAGGAGGAGAACAAGATAAAAGCCAAACTCGTCCACCTAGTACATTATTAAGGTAAGAAATATTTTGTGGCTTAGTTCCCCCCATATTCTGTATAGCCGTATTGGGATAAATTACTCTAGTTCCAGGATGCCAACGTTCTTCTTTCTTTGCCTTATTAATGTCTTTCGATAATTCACTAAAGCGGGCTTCAGCGATACGCTGATACATAGCATGAATCAGAGATGACGAAAATAGTGGACTTAATAAATGATACTCACCACATTCACCGTTTACCGGGAAATAAAGTTGCTTTGCTAGTTTATGAGAAGAACGCGTTTCATCTGACAAAGCTTGACGGAATCCATTCACCCAACGCTCAAGTTGCTGTTCATTTTCCGCAAGTTCAGCTAATGCGGAATAATCCCTCCTACTCAAGCACTCTATTAATGAATCTCCCTGATATTCCGTTTGTAATAATTTTGCGACCTCAAGATATTTCGCATCCACTACTATATCGATTACCGGTTTATACAAGACAGAAGTAGAAAGATACTGAGTATTTTCTTTTGCATCTGACAATACTAAAAGAATACTGCTTCCTTTTGCATTACTATGGGTATATTTCGGGGCATGGGTTGCTCGGCTGATTTTCTTTGCGTGGTTGGCTGCATTATCTAACCAATTCCTAACTTCATAAGATTCTTCCAACTCCTTACGTTTATCTGCGAGCTTTTGTTGAATCATTGTTATATCCTCCGAAGAAGTTAGCTTTGCCAGTTTTTCCCCCGCCTTTCTATCAAAATCTTCCAACTTTGACTGTAGCTTTAATTGCTTACAACTTCCAATATAATCGACAATAAATCGACTTAATCTATTTTCATTCATAGGCTCTTACCTACCTTATCAAAATGATAATCTGGGTACTCGCTAAATTTAGCGCGAAAACATAATTTGGCACATCAACCCCAACCAATAAATACTCCAATCCTGCATTCATCACCCTAACCAGGGTATTTTAATTTATTTCGTTCATTTTCTTTACCAAGATTTCTCCTCTGTCTATTTCACAACAAAATACCTAAAAATCATCCTATTTTCACTCCAAAAGTCATGGCATTAAACCTGTTTCTTCTGTCAATTCAAAATGAATGAACACGCCCATAAAACATCTCATCATCAATGACACATTTATTAGAGAGTTTATCTCTTTAAACGTTCAATTTATTTTAAAAAAAAGAACCCTCTTCTTTAAGTACTTTTGAAGGATAATCCGCAATTTTATATAGAATTTAATCCTTCAAACATTTATGATTCTAAGTGCAGGTACTGCCGTACAGGCAGCTTAGAAATATCTATATATCTACTACCTTAAGACAAAAACCAACTGCCGTGCAGGCAGCGCGGGCAAAACCATTCAAGGACCTTGCCCGCGCATATTCATTACAAACTACCAATATCCCCACAAAGCTGCTCTCCATAGCGACAAAATATGCATACCTCCTGCTGCCTTACTATCTTCAATTCATCATGAGAAATATTTGCACAATTTAACCACACTACAAAAAATACAATGTACATCAATCCCCCTCTCCTTTTCTCCTCCATTTTCTTTTTCATTCGACACCTTTAGCTTATGATTCTGAACAAAATGATTATTTATTGATCTATACAGACAATAAATAACAATAAATCAATACAATTTACAAAAACAATTTAATTAAAATTTTTTATAATATATAAAGATAGGTTTATATAAATTAAAACGTCGACAGGCAGAGAATTTGAAGAGGCAATACCTGTTGCATTGAGCGCATTCTTATTGCCGCACAATGATCAACCCTACTTCAATATCGAATACAGAATATGTGCCAAAAAACTGAGGTTAGTTCAACCACCACAGACAAACGGAATACCACGTATTACCCAGCAATATCGGCATAATCATAATAATGTCCCGAATTTTTCGATAGCATAAGTTGAAGGATTGCTACTAATTCAATAGTCATTTGGCTTGGGTTGATCGAGATTTCAAAAACTGAACTTGAACGCTTCGATGTTTTCATATTCATCCATTGATTGATAGAGCAACCGGCTTGCCGTTCTTATTAATCTGGATTAGGGCACGCTACGCTCTTAACAGCATATCGCCAAAGTGAGTTTTGGCTTCATTGGCAGAAAATACACCCATATTTGTGAGCCTCACAAATATCGTTCGATTCATTTAATATAATCGAACGATAATCACCACGATTATTACCTAAAAACACCGCATGTCATTCAGGAAACTTCTTTAAACACACCTAAAAACGGGTGGTAACACCATGCTTCTCCATCAGCTTTTTTCCTAAGACGAATCTCACCAAAATGTTGACTTACATTTCTTAACTCCATTTCTTTGGTATCAGCCAAATTCTGGTAAATTGTCTCAGTATCAAGTTCAATCCAGACACTCACACCCGGCGCAAACGATAATTCCGATACATAATCAAAAGAGCCGTTTTCTTTCATTCCTGCCGGACCACTGTCCAGAGCCATAAACTTCGCTTCCTCACCCTCTTCTTCAAGCCACAAATAATATAATTCGTCGGGTTCTGACTGACGAAATGGCTTATGACGCTGTAATTCCGCACACCATGAAGCCTGCTCTCGCCACCAAAAAGCAGCACAGTAACGATATTTATCATCAGGATCACCTTGAAGCTCTTCCCACAAACGTTGATGTTCAAGATCAACCAGATTTCCAAAAGGTGAACTATTCCCAGCTTCATTGCGTTCCTTTATTCTGGGCAATGCACTGATTAATTCATACTGATAAGGTTCCAGTAATTCACATAAATCATGGCTGGCAAGGCGATAATTCGTTGACTCAAACCCTGGGCGACAATAAGCCGGATGTTCTAAATTAGTCGCTTTCAGCGCCTTATAGTTTTTCGCTAGAATATGAAGATTGGGCATCTTTGGCTCTTTTTGCCGATGCCGTTGGATACGTCCGGCAAGTTGTATCAATGAACGCATTGAACTCGGCTCTGCAATGCTCCAATCGTAATCATGATCCCGACCAACTTCAGCGACAGATGTGGCGAGTACGACAAAAATATGATGCTTCTCTGGCAGCTTCTCTAATGCCTTACGGATTTCTGCCACCTGCCACAATGCCTTTTCATCGTAACGCGTTAATGTGGAATCCAACCGATGTTCAAGATGGGAACGTACCGCCAATGGATGCTGGCTGTGATAGATACAATAATGGATATGTACATTTTTAGAAGATGGTATCTGCAACAGCCGCTGTGTTACGGCAACCAGTGGATTGATGTTTGCCATACGGATTAAACCAATAGAAACAGTTTTACCCGATGAATGGGTTTGATGATGTTCTCTACGTAGTTTCAACATAGAGCGATGCATTGCCTTTGCCATAGCCTGAATTACAATTTCAGTTTTATGTTTTTCAGCCGTTATAGGCACCAACTCTGCTTTACGTAATGGCACCTGTTTTTCTAAACAGCTCACACGCTTGACGACAAAGGCAGCATGCTGATCTTTAAACTGCTGCGCATTGATAACATCCAGTTGCGCCACATTATATTCATCAAACCAAGCACAACAGATATTCACTGGGGCGCCTGGTTGACCACATGCCAACTGGTAATCTTGACGTCCGGCCCGATAAGCATTGAACAATGTTTGAATCTGCGCTGGGGGTAACGTGGCAGATGAAAGCAACACCCGCGAACCCAATAGTCCTGCCCAGTTCACTAATCGGCATAAAGCTGACAAATCGTTAATATCAAAATCATCTGGCTCATCTAACACCAAATCAGATGTGAGTAATCTCAGCATGGGTGCAATTTGCTTCCCACCACGAATTCCTTCAGTAGCCGGAATTAAATGGTCAATGGTTGCCACCAAAACAGGTGCGCTAAGCAGCCGATTAAGTTTATTATCTTTACGTAGCCAATGACTCAGACGCCCATCATCTAAGCTGCCGTCGTAACTAATATATTGATGCTCTGCAAATAACTCTTCCGCAGATATACTGCCCACGTCAGGCTCCAGCGCCTTTTGCTGGAGGTAATGTAACTCCTTCACTGCTTGCGAACCAATCAGTACCGCTAAATCATCTTCTTCTAAATGCAGCCTTTTACGTAATGCCCCACCCGTTTGTAACGTTAACGTTCTTAACCCTAAGGCAATAGAAAAACGGCATCCTTGTTTTTCATCCGCTAATCCATACATGATGCGTGCATTCGCAAACGTTTTACCACAACCCGTAGAAGCCATATTAATGCCAAAAAAGCCCTGCTCTGCTGAACGCTCACGTAAAGCACATGCAACATCAAATGCCTGATCCTGCCAGCGATATTTTTCATCTTTACTGCGTTGTTTAAATCCTTTATGGCGGGTAATCGCAGGCAGCGTTTTACGAATATGCGGCAAACTTCTCCCCAGTAATAAAGCATTCTGTCCGACACCAATATTGTGTTCATCTAACCGCTGTTTGCACTCGCCAGTGGTTCTGTCGGTATTGGCAAATACATTATAGTTGACATCCTGCCAACCCAAAGTTGCTGGCAATGATGAATAGTGATGATCGGCCAGCATTAAAATCAATCGAGACATATGGCTAGTAAAACGCTGATTCAGATTGCCATATTGCAATAATAATAATGATGTTGATTGCAGCGCTCTTCGCGCAAATTTTTGCGCTTTCTGACACCAAGTCTGACTACGGATAGGTGTACCATTTGGGAATGTCCAAACATCACGCTTATCCTGAACACTCCAAACCTTCTTATCCATGTTGACTGAGTTCCACGATGGTTCTAAGTACTTAGTCAACCAATTATCAATGTATTTCAATTGCGGTTCGTTTGAATAATTACTGTCATAAGAAGGATAAACAGGCAAACGATGATGAGAGAGGATTAGCCAAGCGACAGTAGTTGCCAATGGCGGTAAATTATCAAAAGGGTTTACATAGGGAACAATACCATCCTTAATCAAATGGGAAAGAATCTTATCCTCATTACCAGAATCAATCTGACTCAACGAAGTCAGCCATTCCTTATCATTTTGCTTATCAACAAATGCCTGAAATAATCGCAGAGATACCCATTCATGTCGGTACGGTTGAAACCGCCCATCTCCTTGTAAACCTTGCTGGAACAATGCATTAGCTTTACCAAAATCATGAAATAGTCCGGCAATCGCTGCCAGCAAACTGATGGCTTCAACACTGTGCCAATGATTCTCATCCTGACTTTTTAATACATCACGCTGTGTCGTATTAGTGGGTACAACTCCCCGTGAGTTAAAACGTCGCAAATTCCCGACTATCCATAACAGCTCAGTTTGGCTGCCACTTTTTATCCAATGGCAGGCCACCGCCGTATTACGACGTGCCGTTTTACGTAATAGCTTACGTAAAGTACTTAAGCCTTCTAGTGTGATAGCCGTTTGCCAGGTTCTATCACCTTTACGTTCAGCAAATTGATCCAGAATTCGGCGGGTTTCTGTTAGTGCGCGTTTGTTACATTGAGATACCAAGAGAATATTCATCGTACCACCTGACTCAGTTGTTGAGGGGTTGTTTGCAAAGCATCAATCATGGTGTCCAATACATCTCTTTTTTGAAATCCACTAATGCAGCGTTGGCGAAATTTCCAATACAGTGATGGTTTTCCCTCACCAGTGACATATTCAACACAGCCACCATTAACCAATACTCTGCAATATTGCCGGTAATAGATCTTAGAGCGTTTAGAATGCAAAATCGTTTTGAGATCACTTGGAGAAAAGCTGTTATCCATAATAAACATTACCTAAATAATTAATTTTACTTATGGTAAATATTATGCATAGATTTTACACAAGGTGAAATATCACACATGCAAATCAAAATAATTTACAATTCTTTACTAATTTACAATAGGGCCTTCACCAAACGAGAGTGATTATATTCTAAGCTATCTATATGGCAGTACACGCAGTCTTCTGTATACAACTTTGCCATACCCCAAGCTAAGCTGCCTGTACGGCAGTGAACTCTGCTTCTTTGGAATTACTAAAAACAGGAATTTTCTAAGCTGCCTGTACGGCAGTGAACTTCCGATCATACGTTCGGGCGTTCGTTGGCATTTTCTAAGCTGCCTGTACGGCAGTGAACGCGGCGAAAATGAAAAAACCCCGTTAATACGATTTCTAAGCTGCCTGTACGGCAGTGAACTCGTTATCACTTTTAATCAATGCAACTTCTCTTTTCTAAGCTGCCTGTACGGCAGTGAACATAAAAGAATTTGACGAACACGTCAGCAAAAATTTCTAAGCTGCCTGTACGGCAGTGAACTGTATTTGATCCAGAAAAAGGCGCTATTTTTCTTTCTAAGCTGCCTGTACGGCAGTGAACAAGCACATATCCATGATGATGAATTTTGTTATTTTCTAAGCTGCCTGTACGGCAGTGAACTAACATTAACTCAATATATTGATTGCTACTTTTTTCTAAGCTGCCTGTACGGCAGTGAACTAACATTAACTCAATATATTGATTGCTACTTTTTTCTAAGCTGCCTGTACGGCAGTGAACATGCTTTGAAATATAGTAACGGTCAAGCAAAATTTCTAAGCTGCCTGTACGGCAGTGAACAGAGCGAGGTCGATAAGTATGTCTCAAATATTTTTCTAAGCTGCCTGTACGGCAGTGAACATGAATCATCCTCAGATAGAATTAAATGTGTATTTTCTAAGCTGCCTGTACGGCAGTGAACCATCATCAGAATCGGGAAGCTTTGGCGCATCATTTCTAAGCTGCCTGTACGGCAGTGAACGGATCTGTACGCTGTTGCATAGCCAGCCATAGTTTCTAAGCTGCCTGTACGGCAGTGAACTGTTGCATATTAACGCTAATCTATTGACTATTAAAGACTATAGTTACAAAAAGCGAAAAAACCCTTTTTATAAGAGATAATTTATCTTACTTTAAAATCAACAAGTTATTATCTCGCTATAAAAAAGGGTCAAAAACCAGTATGTGGCAGAAACACGATATCTTAATCAATGTAAGTACAAATTTAGGCAGAATTTAGCAGTCACAGAAATAACTGAATCCGTCTTAAGATATTGTAATAAATGTATAAATTAGATTTTAGAGCAGTGAATTCTGCTAAGTTTTCATTTCAGGTATGATCTACATATTCAGAACCTGACGTAGTGTCCCATCTAACTCTTTAGTTTGGTAACTTAAATATTAACGCCAGGCTCCTTTCGTTCATTGACAGGATATCAAGTAGCAAGCTGGAGATATTACTTTTCCAATCCCAACCTTGGAATTTCAATTTTCGGACAGCGATCCATCACAACATCCATGCCTGCTTTTTCTGCCAATTCTTTCGCTTGTTCGTTAATAACACCAAGTTGCAGCCAGAGTACTTTTGCTTTGATATTTATCGCTTCCTGAGCTACACCATAAGCAGCTTCAGCATTGCGGAATACATCTACCATATCAATAGGCTGAGTAATATCTGCTAACTGCGCATAAACGTGTTGCCCTAGTAGTGTCTGCCCAGCAAGTTTTGGGCTAACAGGAATAACTTCGTATCCTTGCTCCAATAAATAAGCCATAACTTTATAGCTCGGACGCTCAGCTTTTTCGCTGGCACCCACCAACGCGATAGTTTTCACCTGTTTTAATATGTCTACAATTTGTTGATCATTCATCTATCATTCCTTACAAATCCAGTATTTTTGCTTTGTTTATTTATTACAGTGTATATGATAAACATTGTTATCAATTTACTATGATCGAAAATAACGATTATCAAAGGTACCACCATGGAATTGACAACCCGTACACTAGCAGCTTCTAAAAATATAGCGCTTGTTGCACACGACCACTGTAAAACTTCTCTGCTGACCTGGTCCAAAAATCATCAGAATTTACTTAAGAAACATAATTTATATGCTACCGGCACAACCGGTAATCTGATCCAGAATGAAACTGGATTGCCAGTCACCAGTATGCTCAGCGGACCAATGGGCGGAGATCAACAAATTGGTTCTCTAATTTCAGAAGGAAAAATTGATGTACTAATATTTTTCTGGGACCCACTTAATGCCGTTCCTCATGATCCTGATGTAAAAGCACTGCTGCGCCTCGCCGCGGTATGGAATATCCCAGTAGCAACAAATCTGGCAACGGCGGATTTTATTGTTAATTCCCCATTGTTTTCTAAGCCAGTAGATATTCAGATCCCCGATTATCAACACTATCTGAATCAACGTCTAAAGTAAGTCTTCACAATATTTACGATTGAACAATATGTTCTCTTCAAAGATATCTTAAGGCTTGCGTTGAACAATTACCCCCAACCGTTCTAATTGGCGCACAAATACAGATGGATTTTTCTTATCCTGCATCAGCCACACCTGTTTCTTCGCCCGCGTTAATGCAACATATAAAAGACGGCGTTCCTCTGCATCAGGAAAATTTTCCAATTGCGGCAATAAAACCCGTTCCATCACAGATTCCCTTGCTGGTGCAGGAAAACCATCGTTCCCCTGATGTAATCCAAAAATAATCACATAATCCGCTTGTTGTCCTTTCGAAGCATGAATAGTCATAAATTCTATTTTGAGCTTAGGCCAACGAGTCATTGCTTTTTTCAGTAATTCAGGTTTCAAGTGATGATAGCGGGCTAACAACAAAACCGTTTCCTGCTCTGTGACATAGCCACTCATTTTATTTAGCAAAGGTTCAAGCTGTTCTTCTGGCAGGATTACAACTGATTTTTTGTTACCTTTAGTTAAACTATTAAGTGGTTTGTTTAACTGATTCGGATTTTGTTGTACAAATGTGTTAGCAATCTTGCCAATCCGATCATTAAACCGATAAGACGTATCCAGTACACATTCAGCCCTTTCACCAAAATAATCAGCAAACGCAGCAGTCAATACCGACTCTGCACCACGAAAACGATAAATTGCCTGCCAATCATCTCCTACAGCAAACAAACAACTTTGGCTATTTTGCGTTCGCAATGCGATAAGCAATTTGGCCTTTAATGGTGAAATATCCTGAAACTCATCGACCAAAATATGCTTCCATGGGCTAATAAACCGCCCTTTTTCCAGAACATTAATTGCTTGATGAATCAATCCTGAATAATCAACAGCACATTCTGATTTCAATTCAGATTTCCACGCTTTTAATAGAGGTCCCATCAAGCGAATACGTTTTTGAAACAGATCCATATACTCGCCCTGAGCCTGTTCAGTCATAGTTTTTTGACTACCACCGTGCATACGCATTAATTCCAGCCAACGCTCAAGTCTGCCAGACAAGCGGCTAACCAGCTGTTCATCACACCAGAATTCCCCTTCTGGTACTTCCCATTTAAGCTCTTCTGTCAGCCATTCCCGCCAACCTTTGGCTTGTGCTTTCTTTTCTCTGCATTGTTGCTGCCAGTGTTTAATTAGAAAATCCCTTCTCTTTTGTTCGTCAGTTTCCAATATGCTAATTTTCAGCACCTTATTGCTCCCTTGCTGAATGATATGCAGTGCCAAAGCATAAAATGTTTTCGCTTCGACATCTTTTACACCAAGACGAGTATAAAGCCGTTCATTCATTTCATCTGCTGCCGGGTTATCAAACGCTAACAGTAATATCTGTTCGGGAATCGCCTGTTGGCGAAGCAACAACCAGCCTACCCTCGCCACCAACACAGATGTTTTTCCACTACCAGCACCAGCAAGCACCAATACTGAATTTTCACCGTTAACAATAGCCAAGCTCTGAAGAAGGCTTAAAGAAGAGGTTTCTACCCGCTGAAAAAAATCACGATATTGCGCCAGTACATTCTCTGTCCATTGCTGATTAATCTTTTCAACGGATTTTTCGCCATTCTCAAGCCAATGTAGACAAATTTGATAGTCGTCCCGGCAATTATCAAATTTTTCCAGACGTTGTAATGGCAGTGGTAAAGCCTGAAATGCTGCCTGAATCTGCTGTTGCAATTGGTGCAAGTCAGCTTTTTTAAACCAGCGATCCTGCTGTCCAATTTTATCTATTTCATTAGCCTGAGCCGCCAGTACATTAGCACTAACAATACTCATTTCCCGACTCCATTTCTGCCATTCACCGAGCAGATAATGGTAAAAATGCTGTGTCTGCTGCCATTCAGTGCCATGAAGACGAACTGCTTGTCCATCAAGCAACTCAAACTCCAACTCACCCCAGACAATACCCCGTTTACACTGAATATCAATTAACTGATTAAATGGGATGAGGTATTGATGCTTTTCGCCACTGACTTCAATACCTGCATTCAGCAGTCGTACTCGGTTGTAAGGGTGCTGAGCAAGACGTCGGCCAATTTGTGTTGCTTTTAGTTCCATTATCGTAGCGCTATACCTGAAAAATAGTTGAACTATGTCTTATAAAGGTTTTTTATCACTAATAAACCTTATATCCTAATGGTCATTTATGGCCGTTATCATTACCTTAGAGGTATTTTGTGCTAACTGTTTTCTCCGGTCTGCGTCGTTTTCTCTATAACAGTCATCTTCTCTATTACACCCGTATCCTGATTGCCCTAACTGGAACAACGCTAATACCTTGGTTTCTGGATAAAGAACCTAAAATAACCATCCCACTGACTTTAGGTGTTGTTGCCGCAGCACTGGCCGACCTCGATGATCATTTGATCGGCCGTTTACGTAATTTAATGATCACGCTAATTTCTTTCTTTATCGCGTCAATCTCTGTTGAATTACTATTCCCTTACCCTTGGCTTTTTACCATCGGACTAGCGTTATCTACTTGTAGTTTTATCTTACTAGGTGCACTTGGGCAACGCTATGCAACCATTGCATTCGGCGCGTTGCTGATTGCCATTTATACCATGTTAGGTACATCTATTTTCCCACTATGGTATCAGCAACCACTATTACTGCTGATAGGCGCAGTTTGGTATAACCTGCTAACCCTCACCGACTATTTACTGTTTCCTATCCGTCCGTTACAAGACAATCTGGCGCGTTGTTATCAGCAACTTTCCGCTTACCTTGATGCCAAAGCCAACCTGTTTGATCCTGATATAGAAGAAGGATACCAGCAATCTGTCGTCGACGTAGCAATGGCAAATCGTGCTTTGGTAAACACACTAAATCAAACCAAAACCTCCTTGTTAACCCGTCTGAAGGGAGATCGCGGCCAACGTGGAACTCGTCACTCGCTACATTATTACTTTGTTGCACAGGATATTCATGAACGAGCGAGTTCAGCTCATGTGAAGTACCAAAGCCTGAGGAACTCTTTCCGTTACAGTGATGTCTTGTTCCGGTTTCAACGCCTTCTCTCCATGCAAGCTCGCGCATGTGAACAAGTTGCTCAATCAATCCTTTGGCGCAAGCAATATCAGCATAGCCCACGCGTTGAACGCGCTTTCAACTATCTGGAAAGTTCACTACAACAATTGAGTGAACAACAGAAATATAATCCCAAGATCAGCGCATTATACAATCTGCTAAAAAACCTGCGTGCGATTGACGCACAATTAACCGGTATTAGTTCTGGACAATACAATTTTACTAAAGAAAGAAGAGATGAAACTCAACTCTTTGATGAACCACTAACTGGCTTACGCGATATCGGTCTAAGGATCAGCCGTCACCTGACACCACAATCAGCCCTATTCCGTCATGCCATCCGTATGTCTGTTTTACTATGCAGTGGCTACGCTATGATTCAGTTACTGGATTTACAACGTGGGTATTGGATTTTACTAACTAGCCTATTCGTTTGCCAACCCAATTACAGCGCCACCCGCCGCCGTTTGGCACTGCGAATAATAGGAACTGTTGCCGGGGTATTAATCGGCTTACCAATCCTCTACTTCGTACCTTCTATTGAAGGACAATTGATACTGATGATCATCTCTGGTGTGCTATTCTTTGCCTTCCGTAATATCCAGTATGCACACGCAACCTTATTTATCACACTGCTGGTATTATTATGTTTCAATTTGTTAGGTAAAGGTTTTGAAGTCGCATTACCAAGAATTCTTGATACATTAGTTGGTTGTGGTATCGCCTGGTTAGCGGTGAATTTCATCTGGCCGGACTGGAAATTCCGCCAGCTACCACAAGTGATAAGCAAGACAATGAACACAAATTGCCGCTATCTTAACGCTATTTTAGCCCAATATTATCAGGGAAAAGATAATGGATTGAGCTATCGAATTGCCCGCCGCGATGCTCACAATAGTGATGCAGAACTGGCATCAGTAATTTCAAACATGTCTGCTGAACCGAAAAGTTATCGAACCTCTCAGGAAGAAGCATTCCGACTACTGTGCCTAAATCACACAATGCTAAGTTATATCTCCACGCTAGGAGCACATCGGGATAAATTGGATAACAAAGTTATTCTGGACATCCTTAACGACGCTATTTGTTATGTCGATTCAGCATTAAAACTAGTATCAATAGATGATGATAGAATTAAGCAAATACCTGTCAATATCGCGAAAAAAATTGAACAAGCCTTGGCAGAAGGAAACAATAAGGAACAATTGGTATTGCAGCAAACAAGTTTATTAATAGAATTGCTACCCGAACTCATCAATATTATTAATAAAATTAATCAATTAGAACCCCATTAATATACTGGGGCAGTTGACTGCCCCTTTCATTTAGCTGTTCACGATAAAAATTTAACAGACCAACTCCTTGTGCCAGCGTAATAAGTCATTACGAATTTGTGCCGGTAAAACGGCTGAATGACATCCTTCAATTGCACCAGCCAGAGCAAGTAACAAACTAACATTACGTTTTCTTTTATATTGATGTAGTTTTAAATAACTGGCTTTCGCACCTAACAGCCGTAAATCTTCAACTTTACATATTCCTACTTTCCATAACTGACGTTCAAGAGACATCCCAAGGTTAGGCAAATCCTTTAAGCGCGCTGGTATTTTCTTTTTACCCACCACTTCAATCAACGAGTAGTGATAGGCTAAATGCGCATATTGAGACAACAACGCTTGATCTTGCCAAAGTGATTCACCAACTCGGTAATAACGCAAAGTTACAGGTACTCCTCTTTTCGAGTAAATATAATTTTTCATTCCCCTGGCTTTGAATAACACTTCAGCATGACCATTTCCCCGTAAATACAATTCCCCATCAGCAATAATAGCAAACATAACCCCATCAGCTAGCAGGCTGTAGCCGCCAAACTGCGGTTTCCTTGTCAATCTTCCAAACGAAGAAAAACCATTTTTGAGTTGAGTAAAACGTCCCTCAGACAAAAACATACAGATCACTCCATGAGTTTAGTGCAAATAAATCTTGTATCCATAGATTTGTCCCAGTTATTAGTAAAATAGATAAGAGGAACAAGCAATTGAAAACATACGCAATCCAATTTTCTCTGCCAATGATTAAATGAACTTAAAGCGATTTATAATCAATATTTGCGAAGCTCTTTGAAAAAATAGGCTTGATCTTAGCCCAACATGAAGATACTGTATGTTTATACAGTTACTTGGCGAGGTTCATTATGGGCATTCAATTATCCTGGATTTACCCTTCTAAACATCAGTCAACAGAAAGACAGTCATCACTCTTTACACAAGATAATTCAGTGGGAAGTGGGGGTATAGTGAGTGAATTGATTTATAGTGATAACCAATCTGTCATTAACCATATATTATTACCTTTATTACGTAAGTCAGGGAATGAGTCTCGCTGGCTGTTATGGGTTAGCCCACACAAGAAATTGAGTCGCCAATGGTTAATTAACTCTGGATTACCTTTAGATAAAATTGTTCAACTAAATCACATCAACTCCATTACCACTGTAGATGCAATGGAAAGAGCATTAGCCAGTGGTAATTACAGCCTGGTACTTGGCTGGTTGCCTAAAGTATCAGAAAGAGATACGGTAAGATTGAAGTTTGCAGCGAGAAAAGGTAATGCCTTGGGTTTTATTATGCACCCACAAAACGCAAATAAAGGAACTGACTGTACCGAACCACAACCAAATTTACCAAAAATTCATTCTATTTACTATCATTGACCAAAACTAGGAATTATCCCAATATCTATAACACAAAATAATCAGTTTAGGCCAAAAATTACTAATCACAATTAAAATCAATTAATTAATATAGGATTAGTTGTAAAGAATAGTAAAGTTTTTCTAAAATAATGCATTATCTTTTAAATTTTTTACTCCATTAATCAATGGCCACTTGTAACTTTTTAACTTCGTTGTAGACTTTACATCACTAAAGACTACTTCACTTAGTACTCTTGTATTGTTTGGTTAACTAGTTTGCGAAGGTACGGTATTCTTAAACTGAGTTTTTAATCAATATGGCTAATAGCCTATCTCAGTAGACGTAAGTAATTAGTGCAGGCCGTTTTTGTGAATGTGTGGATGAATAATGAACATGGATAGTTCGCAGAATATCAGAGCGTACATGCAGTATGAGAAGCTTAAGCACGACTCAAGTTCGCTCCTTAATAATTACAAAGAATGGCAAATGTAAATAGCCTAATGGGGTAGGCAGTAAGTAAAAAGGCTCTCAAAGCCAATTGCCTATTGGGTGATGATAATAACGAGGCGTTAAAATGAAAAAGACAGCTATCGCGGTAGCAGTGGCAGTGGCCGCTTTCACAACTGCAGCGCAAGCAGCTCCAAAAGACAACACTTGGTATACCGGTGGTAAACTGGGTTGGTCCCAATACCATGACGTAAACTTCTACGGTAACGGTTATACCAATGAGATCGGTAATGGTCCTACGCACAAGAACCAACTAGGTGCTGGTGCTTATTTGGGTTACCAAACTAATCCATATCTCGGTTTCGAAATAGGTTATGACTGGTTGGGCCGTATGCCTTATAAAGGCAGCGTAAACAATGGTGCCTTCAAAACTCACGGTTTCCAACTGGCGACTAAGCTAAGCTATCCAATTACAGATGATCTGGACATCTATACTCGTCTGGGTGGTATGGTTTGGCGTGCAGATTCCAAAGCAACTTATGGCGCAACTAACACTCATCGGAAAGACCACGATACCGGTGTTTCTCCGCTGGCAGCGATCGGTGTTGAGTATGCTTTGACCAAAAACTGGGCTACCCGTCTGGACTACCAGTGGGTCAACAATATCGGTGATGCGGGTACAGTAGGTGCACGCCCTGACAACGGCCTGTTGAGCGTAGGTGTTTCTTACCGTTTTGGCCAAGATGAAGTAGCAGCTCCAGTTGTTGCTCCAGCTCCGGTTGTTGCTCCAACCCCTGCTCCAGCCCCAGTTGTTGAAAACAAACGCTTTACTCTACGTTCTGACGTTCTATTTGCATTCGCCAGTTCTGAGCTAAAAGCAGAAGGCAAGCATACCCTGGATCAGCTGTACACTGAATTAGCACACATCGACCCTACTCAGGGTAAAGTGCTGGTTCTAGGCTATACTGACCGTATCGGTAAAGACGTATACAACCAGAAACTGTCTCAAAAACGCGCACAAAGCGTTGTTGACTATCTGGTAACTAAAGGCATCCCTGCTGGTAGCATTAGTGCAGAAGGCCACGGTAAAGCAAATCCAGTAACTGGTTCTACTTGTGATAAGGTTCTCAAACCTAACTTAATCAGCTGCTTGGCTCCAGATCGTCGCGTAGAGATCGAAATCCAAGGCACTAAAGAAGTTCTGACTCAAGCACAAACTGCTCAATAATAGTCTTTATTGATTACATTAGTAATCAAATGATCAGAAAACCCCGTTTGAAACGGGGTTTTCTTTCTGTTTATTAAAACTTTATATCAACTTCATTAAGATTTCTATTGTAATACCAACCCACAATCAATAACTGAAATTACTCACTTTTACCCAAAATAACCTCTAGATCATGTTTCAGGCTAGACATCTGATTTTCATATTTTTCCTTACGTTCAGCATCCTCAATAAGTTGTATGATCGTTTCAGACAGCGTATTACTCCGTCGCTGAGCAAGTGCAGACAAGCGATTCCATACAGGAAAATCTAAATCGATAGATTTTTTACGGGTATGCTGATGCTCTGCATTAAAATGCCGTTTACGCCGAGCACGGATAGTTTGTTTCATACGGTTGGATAAATCAGGATTCATATGCTGTTGAATCCAGTTAAGTACCTTTACTGGCTCACTCTCAAGCTTGATGAGCTTATCAACTGCTTCACGAGCTGCGCTGTTTTCAATATATTTGGTAATTAACTCACCTTCCTGATGTTTTTTCATCAGATAAGCCCATTTCCAGCCACATTCCAGATTTTCCAGTTGTTGATATTTCATCTTATTTCTCAGTGACAGCGTAACTAAAATAAGCATAGCAACTATTCTAGTGAATTGCTTATAAGTGACATGATTAATGCCCGTTTTTCGTTCATAAGATGCTTTACATAAAACGTCTGAAACGACAAACATTCAAGCATGTTGGTTTATATCTTAATCTTGTATAATCGGCACTTTTCTACTTTACAATATATAGCGATCACTTTGACCAATAACAAACTAGACTGGCAGGCATTACTGCCGGATAACGCTCCCTATAATGCGTTTTTTCATTCTGCGTCTCAACAGGCTTCTGCCGGTATGGAAGCTGTTCAATCACGGCTACATAGTGGCTTGAAGCTTTTCTGCCAGATGGATTCCCGCCAGCCTTTTACGCTATTGAAAGCTGAGGAATGTGATACTTATTTGTCAGCATTAGCTGAATCTATCCACCGATTACTCCCCAAAGAAATACCCCAAATTAGGGGCGATTATCAGATAGAACAACAAAAAATTAGCTGGCAATCATCAGCAGAAGGCCATTTCACACCTAAATTGCAAGTAGCTTATCGTGAATGGATAGAAGCAGAACAATTATTTGGCTGTGTCCATTCTCACCATGGAGAAATCCATCTGCAACCTGGGTTAGTCCATCAAGTAAATGGTGGCGTACTTATCCTTCCATTACGCACCCTGTTGTCCCAGCCATTAATGTGGGTTCGCCTAAAACAGATGATTATTCAACAGCGCTTTGAATGGTTATCTCAGGATAATAATAAATCCTTACCATTACCCATCCCTTCCATGCCATTAAATCTGCGTTTGATTTTGGTTGGAGATCGCCTCAGTCTTGAAGAATTTCAAGTTACAGAGCCTGAATTAGCAAAAAGCGCTCTGTATGGCGAATTTGAGTTGGATATGCCACTGCATAATGAGCAGGATTTAAGTCTATGGTGTAGTTATATCAATGGGCTTATCCAACAGTGGCAATTACCACCACTGAGTTATGATGCTTGGCCTGAGCTTATCCAACAAGCAACTCGTTATGTAGAAGATAAACACCGCCTACCTTTGGATATTCTTTGGCTCCAACAACAACTGATAGCCGCGGCACTTTATCAGCAAGAAAACCAAATTACAGCTCAGTCAATTAAACAAGCTGTAGAAAATCGCCGCTGGCGTCATAGCTATCTGTCTGAACGTAGCTTAGATGAGATTCAGCAAGGCCAGGTTCTGATTCGTACTCAGGGGATGGTCATTGGCCAGATTAACGGATTATCAGTGCTGGAGTATCCTGGCCATCCTGATCCTGTCGGAGAACCATCTCGTATCACTTGTGTGGCTCATATGGGAGATGGAGAATTTATCGATGTCGAACGCAAAGTCGAGTTAGGTGGCAATATCCATGCGAAGGGAATGATGATTATGCAAGCATTTCTGATTTCCGAGTTAAAATTGGATCAACCGCAACCTTTCTCCGCATCTATTGTATTTGAACAATCCTATGGTGAAGTTGACGGTGACAGCGCTTCACTTGCCGAACTATGTGCACTGATAAGCGCTCTTTCCCAACAACCCATTGATCAACAACTGGCCGTCACCGGTGCAGTAGATCAATTTGGTTATGTTCAGCCAATTGGTGGTATCAATGAAAAAATCGAAGGCTTCTTTGAAGTATGCCGCCGCAGAAAGCTAACCGGCCAGCAAGGTGTCATCCTACCAGCAGCGAATGTCCGCCATTTATGTCTTAATCAAGCCGTTGTAGACGCAGTAAAAGAACAAAAATTTCATTTGTGGTCAGTAAAACATGTTTCTGAAGCACTACCTTTGCTGACAGGAGTCCCTTATTATGATCAACAAGAAATACATTTGTTAGCTATGATACAGGAACGTATAACCCAAGCGAATAATCAGGAACGGCCTAGGTTTCCGTGGTTTCTTCGTTGGCTAGGTTAATTCAAAATGTCTGATCGGAGTTGTTCAGCGTACAGGTGTACTCTATTATTTACTCTACACTAAATATAAGGCTACCTGATAATATGGTTGATAAACGCAAATCCTACACAAAAGAAGATCTTATCGCATCTGGACGCAGTGAGCTGTTCGGAGAAAATGGGCCACCATTACCATCTGGTAATATGCTAATGATGGATCGCATCATTGAAATGACAGAAAACGGTGGTGCCTACGATAAAGGTTATATAGAAGCCGAGCTGGATATTACCCCTAATTTATGGTTTTTCGATTGCCATTTTATTAATGATCCAGTAATGCCCGGCTGCCTTGGCCTTGATGCCATGTGGCAATTGGTTGGATTCTTCCTTGGCTGGTTAGGCGGCGAAGGCAAAGGCCGTGCCCTTGGCGTTGGTGAAGTTAAGTTCACCGGCCAGGTATTACCAACAGCTAAAAAAATCACTTACCGCATCAACTTTAAACGCGTTATTAACCGTAAATTGATTATGGGACTGGCTGATGGTGAAGTGTTAGTAGATGGCAAAATCATCTACACGGCAACAGATTTGAAAGTAGGCTTGTTTAAAGATACTAGCGCTTTCTAATAAATAATCAGTAACATATCTAAAAGGAAGGTGATTGGCTAACTGCTTTTCACCTTTTTTACTAAAAGCACACCACCAAGTAAATAAGACACTCTGTTGAAAAAAATAGTTGGTGTTATTTTTGCCTCTCAAAGACAATTCCTGATATATCTCAAAGTATGAGATTCAATACCCACATAGAAAAAAATCAAATCAAGTTCTAACCTTAACCTACCCCAGCTACAAATATGAATAACCTGCAATACAAGCACCTAATTTATTTCTGTCTAATTAGCATACAATTGACAAATTGTGCTATGATCAAATTGACCTGATATATCAAATAGCTCACAGAAGCATACTGGTAACAGGCAAAAACATTAATAACATTTATAATTAGTAATTATTATTAACAAACACAACCAAGGGTAATTTATATGAACATCAGAAAAATACTGCTCATAATCGTAGCATTAACTCTTACACCGACCGCCATAGCACTAAATAAGATTGAGGGTACCATCGAAATGCTACAAGCATCTAATAGTAATGGCGATTGTCTTGGCAAAATAGTCACTCCTACTCGCATCCAAGGATTTAGATGGGTATGTACTTATAGTGCCGGGTCGATACTTTTATCATTGCTTCAAACAGCCTATTCAAGTCACGAACCTGTAGCTATAGCAGTCGAAGGGGAGACAGAATATAGCCCTCTCTATAAGGTTCAATTACGCCATAGTAAATGTTTATCAAACCCTGCTAACTGCAATTATTGAATCGCGTCATCCCCCATATTAGCAGGTAATTACTTAATGGCCGCAATATCAACTATATTGGATAGATTAAATATGACGTGTCACTAGAGCGGCCATTAATTCATATTTTATCGAATTAACCAAAAACCCCCATGAATGGATGAATATAAATATCTACCGAGAAGTGGTAATTAAAATCGCTATGCTACTACCAATGACGATAAGAATCATCTTGCTTTAGCCAAGTGAGTTTCAATTTAAGCATATCCAAAGGGAAGTCTAAGCCGAAAAAATATAATAAGATTTAATCTGACAGATATCTGCATATGTATAAACAATCAGTTCTGTCAGATCAAATTTAGCCTAGTAAATACATTGATAAAAAAGAAGAGGTTTTACTTAATTTGTAGCCTCAGTTTGCCAGACTAGGCCATGGCCGCCCTGTCTTCCATAGCCTGCCGCCATCCTCCCAACCAATGAGAGCGGGCATCTAACGAATAATAGGGACAATGCTCCCTTGGACGCCCTAAAATGCCAGCCTGATACCCTTTAGATAACGCACGTGCTAAACGATCTCGTTTCTGTCTCTTCATGCTTTACTTACCTCATAAGCTACATCAGTAGAAAGAAAACAGTGATTGTTCTTTATCCAACCACAATTTAGAAATACCCCTATAAGTTTTGAAAATCAAGTCAAGAAATTCATATTAATGTAATATTTGTTATAATCAGCACAAAACAATAGATAACAGGCTAATAATAAAGGAGAATTTTTATCTTACTGATAATATTTATCTTCTCCGGACACAAAGGACTTTATGACCGGAGAATGACAAAGGTTATGTCTGGGAAGTTAATTGACTGGCAATAGCTTGTGCCAACTGACTCCATCCTTTTGCCAATGTGCGGACTAAATCATCGTAACCATCTTCTGCCTGTTCCAACTCTAAGTTAAAAGGCTGTTTAACGACACCGCCCTGACGGGTTAAAGTCCAATAACCTTGCAAAATTACCTTACCGTCATAACGGCCATGAAAACCAGTGATTGTCACATCCAAAGTATCTGGTTTGTTTACCAATGGCTGAGCTGAAACCAAACGCTGAGGTAATGCCATTGTTAATTCAGCTACTAGCACTTGCTGCAGTTGTTGCTCCAATGGACCTGCCCACAAATGATTTGCCGCACTGATATAACTAACATCGCTACTCTGGTACACCACACCTGAAGATGATAGATAATCAGACAACATAATCCGTTGTACCCACAACTGGCGATCATGCTGTATTGCAGCACTATTCTGTGATGCTATTTTCACGGTCGGCAACTGGTAATAAGTTTTTTCCGGCTGATTACTACAGGCCGAAATAAAAATCACTAAAATCAATGCCAATCTTTTCATCATTTTTTAGCCTTCTTCGGTTCTGGATCTTCAATTGGCTTAGCTTCAAAAACTAATGCATTGCTCTTATTGTTCAGTGTCCTCAGAACAGGCCGCAACTCACTCAATACTTGATCCAGTCGTTGCATATTATCCAACATCTTATTATAAGCCGGTGAACCAGTCTGGAAACCTTGCATACTGCGATTAAACTCCTGCAATGTTTTCTGTATGTCTTTCGGCAGATCTTTCGTTTCAGGATTTGCCAGCACCTTATTCAATTCATCAAGGGTTTGTTGTGCTTTTCTGATCGCTTTTTGACTCTCTTCTAGAGTGCGGACAGCCTGATTAAACATTGGCTCAACTGGCATATTATTAATTTTATCCAGCGCTGAAATGACCTTATGCTGAATTTGAGCAAGACCACCGCTGATTGTTGGTAACAACGGATAACCTGAAATTTCATACGGGCCAGTCCATCCTTTTTCATTCGGATAAAAATCCAAATCAATAAACAGCGCTCCAGTCAGCAAGTTACCTGATTTAAGTGAAGCACGCAGGCCACGTTTAGTTATACTATTTAACTCTTTCTCAACATCAAATCCTTCACCCAATTCTTTTTCAAAGCGTCCAGGTTCAATAGAAATAAGTACTGGAATGCGAAAATCATTATCCAATCGCTGTTTCATCCCCTCTGAATAGAACGGTACTTTTGCCACAGTTCCCATACGAATACCGCGGAACTCCACTGGCGCTCCCGGCTGCAATCCGCGAACTGAATCAGAAAAGAGCAACAAATAATCTTTATGTTCGGTATATAAAGAATCTTGAATACTTTTTATGTTGTCGAAAAGTTTGTAAGTACTTTTTTCTTTAACGGGTTCACCCAATTCCCAACCTTTAGGTACATCAAAGCTGACACCACCACCAAACAGAGTTGATAATGAAGCCATTTCAACACGTACCCCTTGAGAAGACAGATCAACAGTAATACCACTATCTTTCCAAAAACGAACATTAGTTGTTAATAAGCCATCATAAGGTGCATTAATAAATAACTGATAACGCATCAAGTGGGATTTTGGTTCAAACTCACTGGTTTCAACAGAACCAACTCGATAGCCACGAAACAACACGGGATCACCTGGATTGAGTTGACCCGCTTTATCACTGCTCAATATGACACGGATACCTTTTGCATCAGGTGAAGCCAATGGTGGTGAGTCCAACAAATAAAATTTATCTTCTTCATTACCAAATGTTCCCGGCTGAAGCTCAATAAAAGCACCAGAAAGGAGTGTACCAAGCCCAGATATTCCATCACGCCCAATCTGCGGTTTCACCACCCAGAAAGCGCTGTCACTACGCAACAGTTTTTCCATTCCATCATGCAAACGAGCTTTGATAATAACCTGGCTAAGGTTATCACTTAGCATAACTCTCTCAACTACCCCAATGTCTACGCTGCGACTTTTAATTTTAGTTTTGCCTGCTTCAATCCCTTCTGCGTTAGAGGTAACCAACGTTACTTCCGGCCCTTGGTGGCTAAAATGGTAAAACAATATCCAAGCACCAATAAGCACTGTCACAATCGGTACAATCCAGACTGGCGACCAACTTTTAATTTTATCGATTTTGGCCTGACTCTGGTTTTCAACTTTATCCGTCACTTTGACACTCCTTTATTGCCTTATAACGAATGCTTAACGTTGGCTCTATCCCAAATTAAACGTGGATCAAATGTCATTGCCGCAAACATAGTAAGGATCACAACTAAAGAAAAAATCATCGCCCCCATAGCAGGGTAAACACTTATCAGCTTTCCCATACGCACCAATGACGACAATATTGCGATAACAAATACATCAATCATTGACCAACGACCGACAAATTCTACAATTTCATAAATAAAATGCATTCGGGCAGAATCCCGTTTACCGTGGCCTTTGGCATCCCAACACAACCAACCAATTGCCAACATTTTCAGTGATGGCACCATAATACTGGCAATAAAAATAACCAAAGCTACAGGGTATGAACCTATGCTCCACAGTAATATCACTCCAGCCATAATAGTAGAATCACTCTGATTTCCGAGCGATTCTGTCACCATCATTGGCAGGACATTAGCGGGAATATAAAGCATTAAAGCAGTAACTAACAGTGCCATTGTCCATTGCAAGCTGTTACGTCGACGAGCATGCCCACAAGTACGGCAGCGTGAACATATCAGCTGGTCTACCGGTAAAATAGCCGTACAACACTGACATAACCTAACCCCCTGTATCAAACCCGATTTCCCCGCCTGCAACGATATATCCACCTTAGGCGCAGACTCAATTTGGTTCCATAACCAATGACGATCCAAGCACTGAAACGCTCTCACCTGAAGCAGGCAGAACAGACAATATGGCAAAAAACTCAAACCTAATCCTATATCACCATAAGCTATTAATTTGACAAAACTGACTAATACCCCCGCCAGAAAAATTTCAACCATACACCAGTTTTTCATCTGAAACAGAACTCTGGCTAGCCAGATCCTTATTTTCTGAGGCATAGCAACACCCTGGCATAGCAAGATAATCGCTACCATACAAAACGCAGGCACCAGTTGAACACAAAATAGAAAGAAGATGCCTATGCTGGCATAATCTTCATTGAACATCGTCTGTGGGATTTGGGATAAAGTAATTTCGCTGTCAATTCCTGTCACATTCATGCTGACAAACGGAAACAGGCAAGCAATTAATAACATGAATAACGCGCTGATTGCATAACCTGTTGGTTGGTGTTTAGGCTCCTTCCACCATGCGATTAATGTCGTTTTACAACGAGGACAAACCGCCTTCGTTCCTTGCACCCATTCTGGTAGTGCCACCAGCAAGTCACACTGAGGACACAATACCATTTCATGATGATGGTTATTGGAACACAAGGTTTTTCTCCTATTTTAGGAAAATGGCAATATTCACAGAACCACACTAAGAAGAATCACAGCATGATTCTGTAAATCATGATGACTATCAACCGTTTTTCAATGTTTCCAACTCCTGCCAGCGCTCAAAAGCAGTTTCTAATGCTTGCTCTTTCTCAGACAGTTCAGTCAGTACTTTTTGAGTCACGACATGAGGTTGGTTAAAAAATTCGACATCACTCACCTGAGATTGTAATTGCTCAATCTCTTCTTCCAATCTCTCTAGCAATGATGGAAGTTGTTCTAATTCACGCAATAAATGGTAACTCATTTTATTGCCTGAACGTTTTGGTGATTCCTTAACTTTCTCTTCTTTGATTTCAGTTCTAGGTTTTTTTTCACCTTGTTGGCGTAACGATACAGTCTGCTCACGTTGCTGCTGAGCATCATAATAACCACCAACATAGTTATTAATCACACCATTACCTTCAAAAATCCAGCATTCAGTCACTGAATTATCAACAAATTGACGATCATGGCTGACCAGTAATACAGTACCTTGATAACTATCTACCAGCTCTTCCAGCAATTCCAATGTTTCCACATCCAGATCGTTAGTTGGCTCATCAAGCACCAACAAATTACTCGGTTTCAGGAACAAACGCGCCAGTAACAATCGGTTCCTTTCACCACCGGAAAGCGCTTTAACCGGTGTCATTGCCCGTTTGGGATGGAACAGAAAATCCTGCAAATAACCCAAGACATGACGGGGACGGCCATTGACCATTACTTCCTGCTTACCTTCGGCCAAGTTGTCCACTACTGTTTTTTCAGGATCAAGTGCTGCACGATGCTGATCAAAATAAGCAATCTCTAGTTTAGTACCACAACGAGCGCGGCCACTATCAGGTTGTAGATCGCCTAGCATTAGTCTTAATAACGTTGTTTTACCACAACCATTTGGTCCTACTAATGCAATTTTATCGCCACGCTGAATCTGAGCACTGAAATTATTGACTAATTTCCTGCCGTCAATCTGATAATTAACATTTTCCAGCTCAAACACAATTTTGCCGGAACGGCTTACTTCTTCCATCTGTATTTTGGCTGTTCCCATCACCTCACGGCGCTGAGAACGTTCAACACGTAACGCTTTCAATGCCCTAACGCGCCCTTCATTACGAGTACGACGCGCTTTAATCCCTTGGCGAATCCATACTTCTTCCTGCGCCAGCTTGCGATCAAATTCAGCATTCTGCATTTCTTCCACACGCAGCGCTTCTTCTTTGCCGTCAAGAAACTTATCGTAATTACCCGGCCATGAAACCAATTTACCGCGATCCAAATCAACAATACGGGTTGCCATACTGCGAATAAATGAACGATCATGGGAAATGAAAACAATACTGCCTTGAAAATCTTTCAAGAAATTTTCCAACCACTCAATCGTATCAATATCCAGATGGTTAGTCGGTTCATCAAGAAATAAAACTTTTGGTGAGCTGACCAGCGCCCTTCCCAATGCAGCTTTACGCAACCAGCCACCAGAAAGAGAAGAGAGTTTCTCTTCCGCAGGTAAAGAGAGTTGTTTCAATACGTCATTAATACGGCTGTCCAACGACCATAGCCCACGGATATCCAACACCTCCTGTAATTCTGCCAGACGGCTGAGGTTTTTTTCACTGGGATCTTGCTCCACCATGCGGGAAACCTGATGGAAAGATTTAATGTATTCGGCTTGCTCCTGAACACCTTCAGCAACAAAATCAAAAACAGTTCCTTCCACATCACGAGGTGGGTCCTGCTGTAATCGGGCAACAACTAGATCCTGCTCATAAATAACCTGACCATCATCTAATGATTGTTCTTTTGCTAATACTCGCAATAAAGTGGATTTCCCGGCACCGTTACGGCCAACCAGACAAACCCTTTCATTTTCTTCTATATGCAATTCTGCATTATCAAGTAGCGGTGCATCACTGAACGACAACCATGCACCGGATAAATTGATTAATGACATAGTAATTATTTTTCCTCACCAGCATGACGTAATAGCCAGCAGTTATGAATCTGACGGTTACGGGCAAAATCCTGGGACTGGGTTTTGCTGGTGATTTCTTCTGCCACCAAGCCAATTTTTTCCAGCTCAGAAAAATCCATTTTAAAACCGCGTTTATTGTTGGAAAACATCAGCGTTCCACCGCGACGTAACAAACATTTAAGCTGTTTCATCAACATGATATGGTCGCGTTGTACATCAAACGTATCTTCCATCCGTTTAGAATTAGAGAAAGTTGGCGGATCGATAAAAATCAAATCAAATTGTTCATGGGTTTGGGCCAACCAAGAGAGGCAATCAGCTTGAATCAAACGGTGCTGACGGCCAGTTAACCCATTAGCTTGTAAGTTCCGTTCAGCCCATTCAAGATAAGTACGGGACATATCTACCGTTGTTGTTGAACGCGCGCCGCCTATCCCAGCATGTACAGTCGCTGATCCGGTATAGGCAAATAGATTTAGAAAATCTTTTCCTTCACTCATTTCCGCCAGCATTTTCCGAGCAATACGATGATCAAGGAACAATCCCGTATCCAGATAGTCAGCCAAGTTAACCCAAAATTTTGCGCCATATTCATTTACCAGAAAAAACTCTTGTTTCTCCGCTATTTTTTCATATTGGCTTTTACCTTTCTGACGCTGGCGGGTCTTGAGCACCAATTGATTGGATGAAAGCCCAAGAACTTGCATCGTTGCACTGATAACATCGAATAAACGCTGACGCGCTTTATTAGCATCAACACTTTTCGGGGGAGCATACTCCTGAATCACCACTTTACCCGCATAATAGTCAACAGCAACGTTATACTCAGGTAAGTCAGCATCATACAGACGATAGCAATCAATCCCTTGTTGTTTTGCCCATTTAGTTAATTTCTTTTCATTTTTGCGAAGGCGATTAGCATAATCTCCCGCTATATCTATCTCAGATGAGTGGGGTTTATCTGATAACTGGTAGTTTTTCTGTACGCAATCCAGTGGACCATTTTTAGCTTTAAACTCACGTTCAGCTCGTAATTGCAAGCAGCTTAGCAATTCAGGTGATGCACTAAACAGCGACAGACGCCAGCCAGGAAAACGACTTTTCATCACCCGGCCAAATAAACTGTGCAGTGCAACTAATGCTGGCTCACTTTCGAGACGTTCGCCATATGGTGGATTACTTAATACGGTTCCGGCAGAATCTTCCGGTAACGGGTTTTCCAAACGGCTGGCATCCCCTTGCTGGAAAGTTATTAACTGTGCAACCCCTGCTCTGCGGGCATTCGACCGCGCCATATCCAGCACCCGGCGATCAATATCAGAACCAAAGAAACGGGAAGTTGTCTCCTGAAGACCTTTACGGAAACGAACTTGTGCTTCTGCGCTTACCTCACACCAAATTTCTTTATCGTGCTGCAACCATGCAGCAAAACCCCAGTTATTGCGATGTAACCCCGGAGCACGATCAGCCGCCATCATTGCAGCTTCAATCAATAACGTGCCTGAACCACACATGGGGTCGACCATCGGAGTATCCATCCGCCAACCTGAACGCAGGATAATCGCCGCCGCCAAATTTTCTTTCAACGGAGCCTGACCCGCAAGATCTCGGTAACCACGAATATGCAAACCTTCACCACTCAAGTCTAGAGCAACACTGGCTTTCTCTTTATTCAAGAAAACATTAATTCGAATATCAGGCTGTTGCTTTGCCACATTTGGACGTTGATCCAACTTACGAACAAAGCTATCGACAATGGCGTCCTTAACTTTGAGTGCACCATATTGAGTGTTCCGGATCTCTTCATTCGTACCACTAAAATGTACAGAGAAAGTGCTGTCTACAGAGAAAATCTGGCTCCAATCAACAGACTGAACCCCAAGATAGAGATCTAAATCGCTATAAACATTAAATTCGTTTAGTGGCAGTAAAATACGTGATGCCAGTCTGCTCCACATCAGACTTTTATACATCACTCTGACATCACCTTGAAAATGAACTCCGCCCTGCGCAATTTTGCATGATTGCGCACCCAGCATTTCCAGTTCGTTCTTTAGCAGTTCTTCTAATCCACGTGCCGTACTGGCAAACAAAGAGTTCATATTGTGTATCACCAAAAAGAAAATTGTTACGCATTATAGCTAATCCGGGTGACATGTCATAAAGTTGCTCATGCTAAGAAAATGTTTCTCATAGAGGTTAATGGATGATAATTCTGTCTCGCCTGTACACCCATCCGGTAAAGTCTATGCGTGGTTTGCAACTTTCCCATGCATTAGTGAGTGAAAGCGGCCTTATATTCGACCGCAATTTTATGATAACTACCACAGACGGAACTTTTATTACGGCTCGTAAATATCCCCAGATGTTGTTGTTCACCCCGGCTATCTTAAACAACGGTATTTATCTGCTTGCGCCTAACGGAGAAAATGCCACAGTGCTCTATAGCGATTTCCTGCCTGAGCAGCAACCCACTGAAGTATGGGGCAATCATTTTGCTGCCCTGATTGCCCCAGAAGCGATTAACCAATGGTTAAGTAGTTTTTTTGATATTCCAGTGCAATTACGCTGGTTAAGCCATGAATTAACCCGTAGGGTAAAAAAACATCCTAAAGTTCCGTTATCATTTGCTGATGGTTATCCATTCTTGCTTATTAATGAGGCTTCATTTCATTTATTACAACAACGTTGCCCTGCCAGTATTAGATTAGAACAATTTCGTCCAAATATTGTTATTACCGGTGCGGAAGCATTTGCAGAAGACAGTTGGCAGTCAATCCAAATTGGGAATGTTATTTTTGACTTACCTAAACCATGTAGCCGTTGTATTTTAACCACTGTCAGCATTGATAAAGGAATTAAAAATCCAAACGGAGAACCCTTAGCAACATTGCAATCATTCCGTACCGCAGAAAATGGTGATGTCGATTTTGGTCAGAATCTCATTGCCCGTTCAAGTGGCATTATTCGTGTCGGAGACACTGTAACTATATTAGCTAAAAAAGATCCTCGTAAATATGGCAGTAGTGAAATAGTTGAAAGCATTGATGTGCCAAAAACAAATAATCAAACTGTAACTATTGAATATAATGGGCAAACTTTCACAGGTAATAATCAACAAATCATTTTAGAACAGCTGGAACAACAAGGAATCAGAGTGCCTTATTCATGTCGAGCTGGCCTATGTGGATGCTGTAAAATTTCTTTAGTTAAGGGAGAAGTTTCTCCATTAAAAGCGACAGCAATTAAAAACGACGGTCATATTCTGGCTTGCTGCTGTATTCCTAAGAATAATCTTATTCTTAAAAGTAATAGCTAAGAATAGATCTTCAATCAAAATTATACCGCAGCGCTATAAATTAGCGCGCGGGTGACTTCATGAATTACACCAATTCCTTGATAACTCTTATTAGCTATTTTAATTTTGTGAGTTATGCATTAACCCCCATTCCACCCAAATTAATCGACAATAATAATCATTATTATTATAAACTGGTTGGGTCTTAAGCTAATTATATACTACACAAGTACTTAAATAATTCTTTCAAAGCACATAAGGAGTGAATTTATGGCACGTATTGTTATTGCCTCAATCGCAAGTCCTGGGCATTTCTACCCCATGTTGAAAGTTGCCCAATCATTGATTTCTCAAGGACATCAAATTACTTTATTCACCGGAGCCGTATTTCGTCAACAAGTAGAAGCAATCAATGCACAATTTGTCGCTTTTGATGAAAGAATAGATTATGACTATCGCCACTTCGTACAACACTTTCCCTTACGTGCACAGCTCCCTCCTGGAAACCTGCAATTAGCACACTCGTTAAAACATATCTTCGCTGAACCTATCCCATTTCTTAGCCAACAGCTACAACAAATTATTCGTGAACAACAGGCGGAACTCGTTATAACCGAGAACTACTTTTTTAGTATATTACCACTACTGCAAGAAGAGAGAATTTGTCGCCTTCCAGTCATCATCTTAGGTTTAGGTCCTCTGTCTTATTCTTCTAAGGATACCGTTTTATTTGGACCTCGTATTCCTCCCGTGCTCATACCACCAGAATTAACACATGAACAATTAGTCGATGAAGAAACCCGGCAACTGATGGCAGAAGTACAAACTTATTTCAATGATGCACTCATCCAATCAGGATGCTCTGCATTAACCAGACCTTTCAACGATGCAATAATTCTCGGAGCTGATCGCTTCTTGCAACTCTCAACCCTGGCATTCGAATACGAACGAGAAGAATTACCTGATACAGTCCATTTTATTGGTCCAATATTGGACTCCGTACCGATGACAGAAGCACCTCATTTATGGGAAGAAGACGATCCTCGTCCATTAGTTATAGTCACTCAAGGCACTATTTCCAATTCAGATTTGAATCAGTTACTTTTTCCCACACTACGGGCGCTAGCCACATTACCGGTTCGTGTACTGGCAACAACTGGAGGTAGAGCTGTAGAAACACTCAATGAAACCATCCCGGAAAACGCCTGCGTTACAGACTTTATCTCGTTTGAATACTGGCTACCCAAAGCCGAACTTTTAATCTCTAATGGTGGCTACGGAACCATTAATTACGCCCTCAGCCATGGCGTGCCGTTACTTATTGCAGATGCAGGTGAAAGTAAGCAGGAAACCGCCTTTCGTGTCATACTGGCAGGATGCGGTATTAGTCTCAACACAGCATATCCTACTGAAACTGCACTAAGGAAATCAGTCGAAAAGATTCTCAACACAGACTTATTTAAACAACGAACACAAATCGTCCAACAAGACTACGCAAGACATGATGCATTTGCAGAAATATCTAAGCATGCAGAACAATTAATTCTTGAACGAAGCTACATGAACTAATCCTCAGGTCTTTTGTACTTCCTCCCCATTTTTGGATTAACGCGGTCTAAAAGGGGAGGAAATCAGCGTATGTAATAATCTAATAAAAAAGTCAACATAAATGATTATTATCATAATGAATTAATTATTACTATAATGAATTTACGGCAACCGTCATAAAATGATTACACTCTGAGTCAGGAGCTAGAGTAACTCAATCAAAACAATATGTATGAAGGAGCAAATCATGGCACGTATTGTCATTGCAGCGGTTGCAACACCTGGGCATGTCTATCCGATGTTAAAGGTTGCTGAATCACTGATAGCACAAGGGCATCAGGTAACAGTATTTACCGGTGCGCTATTTCGCCAACAGGTAGAAGCTTTAAGCGCACAATTTGCCCCTTTTGATGAGCAAATAGACTTTGACTACCGTCATTTAGAACAGCATTTCCCTAACCGTGCTCAACTTCCTCCGGGAAATGTACAAATGGCACTCGCATTCAAGAACTTCTTTTCCGCCCCAATCCCACTGCTCGATCGTCAATTACGACAAATCATTCGTGAACAACAAGCGGAACTGCTTATAGCCGAAAACTGCTTTTACGGTATATTACCTCTGCTGCAAAAAGAAAAAACCCATCGTCTTCCCGTGATAGTTGTTGGCATAACCCCCTTGGCTTACTCTTCGAAAGACTCAGTTTTTTGGGGACCACGTATCCCACCTGCGGTATTACCACCAGAATTGACACATGAACAACTGGTAGATGAAGCCAACCAACAACTAATAACCGAAGTACAGGATAGCTTCAATGATTCATTAATCCAGTCCGGAGGCTCTGCGTTAACCAGACCTTTCAATGATGAAATGATTTTTGATGCTGATCGCTTTTTACAACTCTCAACCCTAGCGTTTGAATACCCACGGCAAGGGTTACCTGATACAGTCCATTTTATTGGACCGCTTCCTAACCCCGCACCGGAAATAGAATCACCTCAATTATGGGAAGAAGATGATCCTCGTCCATTGGTTATCGTCACTCAAGGCACTATATCCAATACCGATTTAAATCAGTTGATTCTCCCCACATTACACGCACTGGCGACATTACCTATTCGTGTATTGGCAACCACCGGAGGCAGACCGGTAGAAACATTGAGTAAAGATCTCCCCGAAAACGTACGTATCGAAGAATTCATTTCATTTGAGCATTGGCTACCGCAAGCTTCACTACTGATATCCAACGGTGGTTATGGAACCATTAATTATGCCCTTAGCCACGGAACACCATTACTGATTGCAGATGCAGGAGAAGGCAAACAGGAAGCCGCTTTTCGGGTTGTATGGGCTGGATGCGGAATTAACCTGGAGACAGCACACCCCACTGAATCTCAACTTAAGCAAACAGTAGAAAATATGTTAAATACAGACTTGTTTAAACAACGCGCACAAATTGTTCAACAAGATTATGCAAGACATGATGCATTAACAGCAATATCCAATCACGTAGAACAGTTAACTCTCGCATAAAGCTACATCAGCTAAGCCTCAGACACTTCGTCCTTCCTCCCCATTTTGGTGCTAACACAGACTAAGCGGGGAGGAAATCTGCATATTTCATAACTTCATAAAAAAATAAACCATAGTGATTATTGTCATGATGAATTATTGTTACTACAATGAATTTATGACACCAGTCATAAAATAATCACACTATGAGTCAGGAGTTAGCGTAATTAAATCAAAACAGTAGAAGGAGTAAGTTATGGCACGAATTGTCATTGCAGCGGTTGCAACACCCGGGCATGTCTATCCAATGTTAAAGGTAACTCAATCACTGATAGCACAAGGACATCAAGTAACTGTATTCACTGGCGTGTTATTTCGCCAACATGTAGAAGATTTAAACGCAACATTTATCCCCTTTGATGAACAGATAGATTTTGATTATCGTCACTTAAAACAACGTTTTCCTGACCGAGCGCACATTCCGCCAGGGAATCTGCAAATGGCACTAGCGTTTAAAGATTTCTTCTGTAGCCCCATCCCATTCCTCGATCGCCAATTACAACAAATCATCCATGAACAGCAAGCAGAATTACTTATAGCCGAGAATTGCTTTTATGGCATATTGCCACTGCTGCAAAAAGAAAAAACTCATCGCCTTCCAGTAATCATCATTGGCATAACACCTCTAGCTTACTCTTCAAAAGATTCAATTTTCTGGGGACCACGTATCCCACCCGCATTACTACCATCAGAATTGACACATGAACAACTCGTGGATGAGGAAGCTCGACGACTAATAACCGAAGTACAGGATAATTTCAATGACGCACTAGCGCAGTCAGGATGCGCTACGTTAACCAGATTTTTCAACGATGAAGTCATCTTTAGCTCTGATCGCTTCTTACAACTTTCAACCCTGGCATTTGAATACCCACGTGAAGGATTGCCTGATACCGTCCACTTTATCGGCCCACTCCCCAACCCCGCACCGAAAATAGAATCACCTCAATTATGGGAAGAAGATGATCCACGTCCACTGGTTGTAGTCACTCAAGGCACCATGTCCAATACTGATTTAAATCAGTTAATTCTCCCCACATTGCGGGCGCTTGCGACATTACCTGTTCGTGTATTAGCGACAACCGGTGGCAGATCAGTAGAAATACTGCAAGAGAACATACCTGAAAATGCACGCATCGAAGAATTTATCTCATTTGAGTATTGGCTACCGAAAGCTTCATTGTTAATAACCAACGGGGGTTACGGAACAATTAATTATGCCCTCAACCACGGTACACCATTGCTTATTGCCGATACAGGAGAAGGAAAACAGGAAACAGCATTTCGCGTCGTATGGGCTGGATGCGGTATTAATCTGGATACAGCACAACCTGCTGAATCTCAGCTTAAGCAAACAGTGGAAAATATGCTGAATACAAATTTGTTTAAACAACGCGCACAAATCGTCCAAGACGATTACGCCAGTCACGACGCATTAGCAGCAATATCCAATCATGCAGAACAATTAATCCTCGAACGAAATCGTGCTAATTAACCCCTGATATATACCCAATAGATTTCGAGTTGCAGCGCGGCGGCAAGTGAACGAATCCCCAGGAGCATAGATAACGATGTGACTGGGGTGCGTGAAAGCAGCCAACAAAGCAACAACTTGAAAGATGAAGGGTATATTGTCTCTCCTCCTTATCTCGAGGCTAATGTTTATCCAGAGGGGAGGAACGACTAAAATGCTTCCTATATATTTTCCACGACTGCGTCAAATGAATGAACTGTAGCTTACATATACCCTATGGATTTCAAGATGCATCGCGACGGCAAGGGAGCGAATCCCCAGGAGCATAGATAACTATGTGACTGGGGTGAGTGAGTGCAGCCAACAAAGAGGCAACTTGAAAGATGACGGGTATATACATGTAATAAGCTAGTTTCTGTGATGATAGCCAGCAGATGATTTTAGAACACAAGAAAAAGTGACTTTGCTCTTAAAAAGAGAGTAGAACAAATAACTCAAATCAAACCGCAGTGCCATAAATTGGCATACAAACAGGTTCTACAAACGGTATCAATCTATCGTTCATAATCTTAATTGGATCACAAAAATTCATTACCCGATCAGATAACGTTAATTTCGGTTGAGCCAGCAAACAAAGGCTCGCACTATCCCCCGCTTCTGCTACTAAAAATATAGCCTCGGTTCCACAATCCTGAAGATGTACTTGAATCAACTCCCCTTGTACAGGTTTTTCTATCATAGCAAAACGAGAAAAATACCAGCTTCTTGGCATTTGTGGCTTAATAAAACGAAAAGCCACTAACGCATTAAGAATTAATTCAGCTCTTAATTCATCTGAAATATTAATTCGGCGTGTCTGTTCTTCAAAACAATAATAAAGTGTCGCATCTTCTACAGAAAACGACACCTCCCCCATTGCATAGGGTATCAGCATCTTTGCAGGAAAACAGGAACGAAAAACCATACCATTAGACAGATCGAGCATTACACGGTCATGGTCAGCATCAAAATACCAGCGCCATTGGTCATCAGGTTTAATTTTCATAGGTTATCCTTTTATGCCAGAAAAGCTTACATCGCTAAACAGATTGTAAATAACTTGCCTGCTATTCAGTGAAATAAGTCCCGTCATAATTAAAAGATATGCGAAGATACAGATAAAATTTAGGTGATCAGAGCGAATATAGACGAGTTGGGGGCAAAAATAAACCCCCAATGATAAATTACCAGAAAGATTTAGATATGATTGACGATATCTTTGATTAATTTTGGACCATGATAGATAAATCCAGAGAAAATCTGTATTAAAGAAGCTCCTGCTACTATTTTCTCTCTGGCCGCAGTGAGTGAATCTATTCCTCCGACACCGATAATAGGAATTTCACCCTTTAACTCTTGCGATAGTCGACGAATAACTTCTGTACTACGTAACTGAACCGGTCGGCCACTTAACCCACCAGCTTGTTGGCAATAATTAAGTCCTTCAACTAACTTCTTGTCTAACGTTGTATTCGTTGCAATAGCACCATCGATATTATGACGAATTAAACTATCTGCAATTTGAACCAACTCCGCCTCAGAAAGATCCGGAGCGATTTTCACCGCAACAGGGACATATTTTTGATATTTTTTCTGAAGCTCACTTTGTTTATCTTTAATCGCAGAGAGTAAATCATCCAGCGCTTCGCCGTATTGTAATGTTCTTAAACCCGGCGTATTCGGTGATGAGATGTTAATCGCAATATAGCCAGCATAAGGATAAACTTTATCCATGCAGATTAAATAATCATCTTTCCCATGTTCTACTGGCGTATCTTTATTTTTGCCAATATTGATCCCAATAACCCCACCATATTTGGCTTTTCTGACATTTTCCACCAGATTATCAACACCAAGGTTATTGAAGCCCATACGGTTAATTAACCCTTCTGCTTCAACAATACGAAATAATCTCGGTTTATCATTTCCTGTCTGAGCGCGTGGGGTTACGGTGCCAATTTCAATAAAACCAAATCCCATTGCACCAAATGCATCAATACAATCTCCATCTTTATCAAGACCCGCAGCCAGACCAAGGGGATTTTTAAATGACAGGCCCATGCAAGTAACAGGTTTTGTAGCAACTGACTGATGGATAAGAAATTCGAAAGGAGTACCGGTAATACGTTTGAGCTGGCGGAAAGTTAACTCGTGCGCTCGTTCCGGATCAAGCTGGAACAACGCTTTCTTGACTAGTGGGTAGAACATCATCCTCAACCTGTTAATTAATTCATATACCCTTCATCCTTCAAGTTGCTGCTTTGTTGGCTGCTTTCACGCACCCCAGTCACATCGTTATCTATGCTCCTTGGGGATGCGTTCACTTGCCGCCGCGCTGCGGCTCGAAATCTATTGGGTATAAACACTAAGTTATAAAAATAAAACTAATACGTTTCTATACACATTCATGTACCACTTAGAAATTTTTGAATGACACTATACTCATTGCTAATCTCCAAGATATCTTGGTAAGAGATTAACCGAATAGCGTGGGTTGAAGCCACAGAAATATGCTCACCAAAAGCAAATTTTTTCCATCCATGACGAAAACTGTCACTTGGCTGTCCCAGGCCAGTAATAATACCATTAAGGACACAAAGATTAACCGCCATTCAGTGTCTTATCGTGCTTTCTGGTGAATTTCATTTCCAGCTCATCCAATATCATTATTGCTGTTTTTTATACTGCAAAGATAAAAAACCATTTAATATCAAAGTAATCCATTTCTCGACTACAATTCTGAAAGATTAAAAACAAATCAAAAGGTTAAAAAACACGAGAAATTCTTGTAAAATCCCAAAGTATTAAAAGCATCTTGCTAAAGTACATACAGAATTTTTCCACATTTAAAACTTACACTACCCAAGAGTTAAGTAAAATCATTCAAGATTATCACAGATTCATTTCGTTATTGAATAATTCTTCATATAATGATAGAAATATGTGACTCATTTTATCTCCTTTTTAATAGAAAAAAATCTTAAATAGATTGTAACTTTGAACATATGAAAAAATTAATCCTTGTTATCTCCATCTCTTTACTTTCAGGCTGTGCAATTAGTTTAACAAAGCCTATGGAAGATTATTCAGGTACTGATTCTGCCAGAATTAGAGTCAGAAATTACCTCCCGCCACTGACACTGGAAACTTACGAAAAATCGGGGGAATGTTTTAAACTTGTTGACCTCAGAACTCTGACTGCTGGTGTTAACTTTATTGGCATTAAATCAACATACAATAAAAAAATACCAGGTATGACTCCCCCATCACTGCAAATGCAAGGCGCAGACGCTCTTGAGTATGTGATTAAAGCAAATCAACATATGAGGATTACTTCCCAAGAATACACTAACAGGTCTCCTAGCGGATACATATCAAGCTCTTTCATTCCTGAAGTTGGCCACGATTATGACATATTTCCATATGACTCTAGTGTAATTATTAAAGATCTATCCAGCAAAAATGGCTATCGAAATTGGAATGATGACGATAAAGAGTGTAAATATAAAACAAGCCTATTGGGTGGTAGAAATTACGAATAACGGTTACCTTTTTCACTATAATAGCCCTCTCCTTATGAGGGCAACAAATTTCTGCTTATCTTTACTATTAACTTCTCTCTATTTTCAATTCCAGATTAAATTTTCAAATATTTGAACATCAGCATTCAATTGGTATCACACCTATTTTACACTGACCATTGCAAGAAATTTATATCCAGAAAATAAAGCAGAAAGAATATCGGGCTAAATAACCATTAGCCCGATAGATAGTTATCAGCTTTCTAACGCCTTAGTGATTTTCTCAAACAAATCCCCAGACAGATTTTCCAACCCTTTTAACTGTTCCAACACACTACGCATCATATCTTTACGTTTATCGTCATAACGCTTCAAACGCATTAACGGTTCAATCAAACGGGAAGCAACCTGTGGGTTACGGCTGTTGAGATCAGTCAAGATTTCCAACAAGAACTGATAGCCACTACCATCTTCAGCATGGAATGCCACCGGGTTATTAACAAATGCACCAACCAGAGACCGCACTCGGTTTGGATTCCCCATGCTAAATGATCGATGATTCAGAAGATTACGCACATTCGCCAGAACATCTGCTGACGGGCTACTTGCCTGTAAACTAAACCATTTATCCATAACCAGACCATCTTGATGCCATTGCTCATCAAATTCAGCCATTAGCTGATCACAGCAAGGTAACTCAGCTACCACTGCTGCAAATAATGCTGCTAGCGCATCAGTCATATTGTCAGACTGGTGATATTGATTTGATATCAGCTTATCAGCCTGGTCTTGATGACCAAAGGCTAGATAATATAGGCAAATATTACGCAGAGAGCGCTTGGCGATATCTTGGTGATCGACACGGTATGCACCTATATTGATAGAGTTATAAACTGCCGCAAACTCATCAGCCATTTCCTGAGCCAAAGTACGGGTAGTTGCCTCCAGAACTTCATGAATCGCTTGCGGATCAATAATCGTAAACAATTCCGCTATCTCACTTCCTGATGGCAAAACCAGAATTAGAGCAGCTAAAGCCGGATCAAGATCCTTATCTAATAACACGCTACGGAAAGCATCTACCACATGCATTGGCAGTTCAAACGGCTGCTTCTGCTGATAACGAATGACATTCAATTTGATATAGTTTGCCATCAGCGACTGAGCGGCATCCCAGCGTGAAAATTCATTACGGGCATACTTCATCAGGAATACCAACTGCTCATCACTAAATTTGTAATCTAGCTTCACTGGCGCTGAGAATTCACGTAATAAAGAAGGGACCGGCAATGACGGCACATTATCAAATACAAACGTCTGCTCTGCATTGGTTACATTCAGCACATGATGTACTGGCTGGCCATTATAATGCAGGGGGAGCACACAACCTTTACTGTCATAGAGTTCAATATCCAACGGAATATGCAGAGGCTGTTTCTCTTTTTGATCAGCTGTAGGTGGTGTCATCTGCGTAACATGCAACTTATACTGCTGCTTTTCTGCATCATATTCATCACGGACTGTCAGCACCGGTGTCCCAGATTGGCTATACCAGCGGCGGAAAAGTGACAAATCCACATTTGATGCATCTTCCATTGCCTGAACAAAATCATCGCATGTTGCAGCACTACCGTCATGACGATGAATATAAAGCTGCATCCCTGCCTGAAATTGTTCTTCACCCAGCAAAGTATGAATCATACGAATAACTTCGGCCCCCTTTTCATACACAGTCAGCGTATAGAAGTTATTCATCTCAATCACTTGATCAGGACGAATTGGATGAGCCATGGGGCTACCATCTTCAACAAATTGTGCTGAACGCATAACACGCACATTATCAATACGATTAACAGAGCGTGAGCCGAGATCAGAGCTGAATTCCTGATCACGGAAGACAGTCAGTCCTTCTTTCAGGCTAAGCTGAAACCAATCACGGCAAGTAATACGGTTACCTGTCCAGTTATGGAAATATTCATGGCCGATCACAGCTTCTATATGAAGGTAATCTTTATCAGTCGCTGTTTCAGATTTTGCCAACACATATTTGGAGTTAAAGATATTCAGCCCTTTATTCTCCATTGCGCCCATATTGAAAAAATCCACTGCAACAATCATGTAGATATCGAGATCATACTCAAGACCGAAGCGGGTTTCATCCCATCTCATCGCATTCTTCAGGGAAGTCATTGCCCAATCAGCCCGGTCAAGATTACCGCGGTCAACAAACAGTTCCAACGCAACTTCACGGCCACTACGGGTCGTAAAAGTATCGCGCAGAACATCAAAATCACCCGCAACCAGAGCAAACAAATAACCTGGTTTTGGGAATGGGTCATGCCACTTCACCCAATGACGTCCATCATCAGTTTCTCCTTGCTCAACTCGGTTACCGTTTGAAAGCAGATACGGATATTTAGATTTATCAGCGGTGATACGAGTTGTAAAACGAGCCAATACATCAGGGCGATCAAGATAATAGGTAATGTGACGGAAACCCTCTGCTTCACACTGGGTACAAAGTGCATCGCCAGAAACATACAAGCCTTCGAGAGCTGTATTTTTCGATGGATGGATGGTATTCACAATTTTCAAAGTGAACTGAGCTGGCAACTGCTCAATGATCAGAACACTATCCTGCTCACGGTAATGTTCCCATGGCTGATCATCTATATGAAGACTTTTTAGTGTCAAGTCTTCTCCATTCAACACTAATGACGTTATTTCATGACTCAGACGTTTTACCTGGCTGATTGCAGTAACTTCTGTGCTATCGGCATCAAGATTAAAATCGAGTTCAATATCAGAAATCGTATAGTCGGGAGCGCAATAATCCCGGCGATGTTTAGCTTGTCGCTGTTGTGTCATAAGAAACCTTTTGTTTCATATTTATGGAATTAATTCAATACCAAATCTTACGCTGCCACAGAAAGAGGTTGAATTTCAAGAGTGAAATAACGCACCTTCTGGCGTTAAACATTCATTCAAAACGAGTATGATGTTATGTAAAGAATATGTTTGCTCTTTGGTGCTTGTTGTCACGCAATGATCAAATAACATGATAACATTTAACCAACGGCCCCTTTTAGCTTCGATCATTTGGTGAACTATATGATGTTATGTGACTTCAATAACAAAATAATATCGGTATACTCTCCCAACTTTATCGATTTAGCTGACATGAATACGCTCCGTGAGGATGCATAACGCGCCATGACCTTAGACGCTACCCCAATTATTAAATCACTGCTTGATACTGATGCTTATAAGCTTCATATGCAACAAGCAGTGTACCATCGCTACAACAGCATACCTGTAGTTGCAGAATTCCGCTGCCGCGGTGATGAACTACTGGGTGAATATGCCAAAGAATTACGCCATCAAGTTAACATGATGGCTGATCTGGCATTAACCGATACTGAATTTAATTATCTTGCCAGTCTGCCTTTTTTCAAAGCTGATTATCTAAACTGGTTAAAAACTTTTCGTTTCAACCCACAGCAAGTCAATATTTCTGTTACAAGTGATGGCCAGTTAGCTATCCGTATTTCAGGATTATGGCATGAAGTCATTATGTGGGAAGTCCCATTACTGGCGCTAATTAGTGAATTAGTTCATCACCATCACTTACCAGATAACGCTGTTGAAAATGCAGTCAACCAGTTGCGCAAGTTGATCAAACTGTTCTATCAAGATGCTAAAAATGAAGGCATTGATCTCTCCAGTTTCAAGCTGATGGATTTCGGTACACGCCGGCGTTTCTCGCACAGTGTCCAACATGCTATCGTCAGTGAGCTGCAACAGAATTTCCCTTACCTGATTGGCACTAGCAACTATCAACTGGCACAACAGCTTGGACTCAATCCTGTTGGTACACAAGCACATGAGTGGTTTCAAGCTCATCAACAAATCAGCCCTGAACTGGCAAACAGTCAACGGGAGGCGTTACAAAATTGGCTAAATGAATATCCCAACCAATTAGGTATCGCCCTGACTGACTGCATTACAATGGATGCTTTCCTGCGGGATTTTGATGCTCAGCTTGCCAACAGCTATCAAGGTTTGCGCCATGATTCGGGTGATCCAGTCCAATGGGGTGAAAAAGCTATCGACCACTATCAAAAACTAGGCATCGACCCGATGACAAAAACCCTGGTATTTTCTGATAGCCTGGATTTTCAGAAAGCGTTGACGCTCTATCGTCATTTTCACAACAGAATAAACCTAATTTTTGGTATCGGTACACGGCTGACTTGTAATATTCCAGGAGTTAATCCGCTAAATATCGTCATCAAACTTGTCGAATGTAATGGCAAACCAGTAGCAAAACTTTCAGACAGCCCCGGCAAAACCATTTGTGAGGATAACGAGTTTGTTAACAGGCTACGTGCAGCTTTTGATATACCGCAGATCAAACAAGCTTGTTAGCCCAATTTTTATTTAAAAATACAACAGTGCCGCTAGCAGAAAAGTAGCGGCACATATTAAAAAGACCTTTTTCCCTCTATTTCACCCGCTAAATTAGTGATTTCCTCTTGTTTCCTGAAATATGGCAAGTAACATAGAACAAGTTGCCCCCTATGGGTATATACATTTTCACAAACCTGAATTGATAATATACAGAAGAGAGAAATTTATGAGCGTAGCGCCTGTAGTCGACGTACTGCAAGGCCGGGTTGCGGTTGATAGTGAAGTCACCGTTCGCGGCTGGATACGTACAAGGAGAGATTCTAAAGCTGGTATCTCTTTCCTCGCCGTCTATGACGGTTCCTGCTTTAATCCATTACAGGCCGTCGTTAATAATAATTTACCCAATTATCAGGATGAAGTTCTGTATTTAACTACCGGCTGTTCTGTAGAAGTGACAGGGACAGTCGTTGCTTCCCTTGGTCAAGGGCAGAATTTTGAACTACAAGCGACGAAAGTCGTGGTCATTGGCAAAGTTGAAGATCCTGACACTTATCCGATGGCAGCTAAACGCCATAGCATTGAGTATCTGCGAGAAGTGGCTCACCTGCGCCCACGTACCAACCTGATTGGTGCCGTTGCCCGTATGCGTCATACCCTTGCACAAGCACTACACCGTTTCTTTCATGAGAACGGTTATTTCTGGGTTTCTACTCCATTGATCACCGCTGCTGATACAGAAGGTGCCGGTGAGATGTTCCGAGTCTCCACACTGGATCTGCAAAATTTACCTTTGACTGATAAAGGTGAAGTGGATTTCAATGAAGATTTCTTCGGACGGGAAGCTTTTTTGACCGTATCAGGCCAATTGAACGGTGAAGCATATGCTTGTGCATTAAGTAAAGTCTACACATTCGGTCCAACTTTCCGTGCGGAAAACTCTAACACCAGCCGCCATCTGGCAGAATTCTGGATGCTTGAACCAGAAGTTGCTTTTGCTGATCTCGACGATGCTGCATCGCTAGCTGAAAATATGCTGAAATATGTTTTCAAAGCCGCACTAGAAGAACGCGCCGATGATCTGCAATTCTTTGCTGAACGTGTAGATAAAGACGTCATCACTCGTCTGGAAAAATTCATCAATTCTGACTTTGCTCAGATTGATTACACTGATGCGATTGAAATTCTGCAAAACTGCGGCCAGAAATTTGAGAACCCAGTATTCTGGGGAGTTGACCTTTCTTCAGAACATGAACGTTATCTGGCAGAAAAACACTTCCAGGCTCCAGTTGTCGTGAAAAACTATCCAAAAGATATTAAAGCCTTCTATATGCGCATGAACGATGATGGCAAAACTGTCGCTGCAATGGATGTACTTGCACCGGGCATCGGCGAAATTATCGGCGGCTCACAGCGTGAAGAGCGTCTGGATATGCTGGATAAGCGCATGGAAGAAATGGGCCTTAATAAAGAAGATTACTGGTGGTACCGCGATCTACGTCGCTATGGCACTGTACCTCACTCCGGGTTCGGTCTTGGCTTTGAACGTCTGGTCTCTTATGTGACCGGTGTCCCAAATGTGCGTGATGTCATCCCATTCCCACGCACGCCGAGAAGTGCCAACTTCTGATAAACTTGCCAATGTAACATTAAAAATTTTTATGTATAAAAGCCAGCAAAAGCTGGCTTTTTTATTTTTTTAATCCAAAAACATATCATAAATCTCTCCTTATTTACATTTTATCATATATTATTTTCACTTTATTACAAAAACCTTCACTTTGTATCACTTTATTGGTGGATAAAGCCCATTACCGATGGAACACTGAGCCCCGCACGGACGGCACTACACTCTCATAAATAGTTTCAAAGATTTTCTTAAAGGAATTATTTCTGTCAGTAACAAATGTCCGAATAACGCCAATGATGGTAACTAATAGAAGGTAGCAATTAATGAAGGGTAGTATTCTTGCAGTGGTAATCCCAGCTCTGTTAACTGTTGGGGCAACAAATGCCACTGAAATTTATAATAAAGACGGTAACAAACTGGATTTGTATGGTAAAGCTGATGCACGTCATCAATTCTCTAAAGCCATCCAAAAATCAGATAGTTCTCCTATCCGGAGTGAAGATGGTGATGCAAGCTATGTTCGTCTGGGTTTCAGAGGTGAAACCCAAATAAATCACCAGTTGACGGGTTTTGGTCGCTGGGAATACGAAATTCAAGCCAACAACTCAGAAGCAGACGGTGCTAAAGGTAACAAAACCCGTCTGGGCTTCGCTGGTTTGAAATTTGCTGAATACGGTTCTTTGGACTATGGTCGCAACTACGGTGTTCTCTATGACGTCAACGCCTGGACCGACGTATTGCCAGTATTCGGTGGTGATTCCATGTCTCAGGCTGACACCTACATGACTAATCGTGCTACTGGTGTTCTGACTTACCGCAATACTGATTTCTTCGGCTTAGTTGATGGACTGAACTTCGCCCTACAATATCAAGGTAAGAATGATGAAGACAGCAAAAATGGTCGTAATTCACTTCGTAAGCGAGGCGATGTCATCAAACCCAATGGTGGTAGTAACGGTGACGGTTTTGGCTTATCTGTGACTTATGATATGGGATATGGAATCAGCGTAGGTGGTGCCTATTCCAACGCAGACCGGCCTATCATACATGAAAGATTAGTGACCTCTATCGCTCGCGGTGAAAGAGCCGAAGCATGGAACATTGGTGCTAAATATGATGCCAACAACGTCTACCTGGCGGCTATGTATGGTGAAACCCACAATATGACGTCTTTCGGCTACCAAGACTTCGTCTCTGCAAAAACCCGTAACATTGAATTAACTGCTCAATATCAGTTTGATTCAGGTCTGCGTCCATCTCTGGCATACGTTCAATCCAAGGGAACAACTTTTATCACCAATCAGGACTGGGTAAAATACATTTCTATTGGTTCTTATTACCACTTTAACAAAAATATGTCTGCCTACATTGATTACAAAATCAACTTAGTAAAAGACAACAAAGATACCAACTATTTCGAAGTTAATACCCAAAACGCGGTTGGTGTAGGCTTGGTATATCAGTTCTAATTATCCGAAATAAAATCAAACAAACCTACGGAAAACCCAATTAATACGTCATGGCGTTCATTTGAAGTGAGCGCCATTCTTTTTTTCAAAGAATAGTAACCATCACACTATTGATTAAAAATAGCACAGCAACTGAGGTAATATGCAGACAAAAACATCAGTAAATTACTTATAAAAAACTTGATGACAAATTAACACTTTATTTTACTTTTTTTACTAAGATCAACAGATACTTTTTCCCTTCACTGACTCCTATTCATTTTCCGCTCTTTTGAACAACTGGACCGACCACAGTTTAAAAAACAACCCGCCATTTACATTTTGAAACACTTTGTTTCACATTATTACTAAATTCTTTTTTTTATAGCACTTTGTGAGTGGATAAAAATCACAACCAATGAAACACTTGACAGCGAAAAAGACGACACTAAACTCTCACAAATAGTTCCATAGATTTTTAAAGAATTATTTCTGGCAGTGGCAGGTGTCCGAATATAACACCAATGAGGGTAATAATAATGATGAAACGCAATGTTCTTGCAGTGGTAATCCCAGCTTTGTTGGCTGCTGGCGCAGCAAATGCAGCTGAAGTTTATAACAAAGACGGCAATAAACTGGACCTGTACGGTAAAGTTGAGGTACGTCACCAATTCGCTAACAATAATAGCGGTGAAGACGGCGATAACTCCTTCGCTCGTCTGGGTTTCAAAGGCGAAACTCAAGTTAATGACCAACTGACCGGCTTTGGTCGTTGGGAATACAACATTAAAGGTAACCGTGCAGAAGCTACTGACGAAGAAACTAAAACTCGTCTGGCTTTCGCTGGCCTGAAACTTTCTGACTACGGTTCACTGAACTATGGCCGTAACTACGGTGTTGTGTATGATGTCAACTCCTGGACCGACGTGTTGCCAGTATTTGGTGGTGACTCCATGGCTCAGACTGACAACTTCATGACCGGCCGTTCTACTGGCCTGTTAACTTACCGTAATACTGATTTCTTCGGCCTGGTTGATGGCCTGAACTTCGCTCTGCAATATCAGGGTGAGAACAGTGAAAACACCGCTAATAGTCGTGCTAACCGCAAAGACAACGGTGATGGCTACGGTTTCGCGGCAATTTATGATGCAGGTTACGGTATCAGCGTAGGCGGTGCATACTCTAACTCTGCCCGTACTACCGCACAAAAAGCTACTTTTGGTATTGATAGTAGTAATAAACCTTATGGATCTACTGCCTTAGGTGATCGCGCTGAAGCATGGAACATTGGTGCCAAATACGACGCTAACAACATCTATCTGGCTGCCATGTACGGTGAAACCCGTAACATGACTCGCTTCGGCGGAAAAGTTGATGATATAAACAAGGAAAATATCGCCAACAAAACCCAGAACATCGAATTGACTGCTCAGTATCAGTTCGATTTTGGCCTGCGCCCATCTCTGGCGTACGTCCAGTCTAAAGGTAAGAACCTGTTCGGCGACGTTCGTGGTTATGAGAAAGAATCCGGCAATCACGATCTCGTTAAATATATCTCCGTCGGCACTTTCTACAACCTGAACAAAAACATGACTACCTATGTTGATTACAAAATCAACCTGCTGGATGACAATGACTTCACCAGATCATATGGTATCAGCACTGACAACGTTGTTGGTGTAGGTATGGTCTACCAGTTCTAATTACCACTGATGAATATGTTTAACTGAACAAGTTAGGCATAATTGAAATAAAGCAGCGCTTCAAGTGCTGCTTTTTTTGTACCTATCTTTTGTTACTGCTATTTAAACTTTTTTTCACTCCGCAAACTGCTTCACAAGATTATATTCTTTTTGCTACAAATAGTTGGCAAACTGTTTCAGCAGCGTTAACCTGACTACCCTTTTAGGCTTAACTCTGAGCTTTGGAATCACAAATATGTTTGAGAAAATCACCGCAGCGCCTGCCGATCCTATTCTTGGCTTAGCCGATAGTTTTCGTTCTGATCCTCGTACAAATAAAATCAACCTTGGTATTGGTGTCTATAAAGATGAAACAGGAAAAACCCCCGTTCTGACCAGTGTCAAAAAAGCAGAGCAATACCTGCTGGAAAACGAAACGACCAAGAATTACCTGCCAATTAGCGGTTTAGCCGAATTTGGTCATGTCACTCAGGAGTTGCTGTTTGGGAAAGATAACCCCGTCGTAACAGATAAACGCGCCCGTACAGCACAAAGCCCAGGTGGTACAGGTGCTTTACGTGTTGCCGCAGATTTTGTTGCCAAACAGACTAATGCTAAACGAGTCTGGATTAGCAACCCAACCTGGCCAAACCATAAAAATGTTTTTTCTGCCGCTGGCCTGGAAGTTTGCGAATATAAATATTATGACGCTGAAAAACACGCGCTGAATTTCGAAGGCATGCTGGAAAGCCTGTCTGAAGTTCAGGCAGGTGATATCGTTTTGTTCCACGGCTGCTGTCACAACCCGACAGGTATTGATCCAACCCCAGCACAATGGGCTCAACTGGCAGAAATATCTGCGGAAAAAGGTTGGTTGCCTATTTTTGATTTCGCTTATCAGGGATTTGCCAAAGGTCTAAATGAAGATGCCGAAGGCTTACGCACTTTTACAAAAAATCACGATGAACTGATTGTTGCCAGTTCCTACTCCAAAAACTTTGGCCTGTACAATGAGCGTGTTGGCGCTTGTACTATTGTCGCCAAAGACAGCGATACGGCAGAAAAAGCTTTCAGCCAAGCTAAAGCGATTATCCGTTCTAACTATTCCAACCCCCCCGCTCATGGTGCGTCCGTTGTCGCCACTATTTTATCAAATGAAGAGTTGAAAGCTGTCTGGGAACAAGAGCTGACTACCATGCGCGAACGTATCCAGCGTATGCGTCAACTGTTCGTGAACACCTTACAAGAAAAAGGGGCAAACCAAGATTTCAGCTTCATTATCAACCAAAATGGTATGTTCTCATTCAGTGGTTTGACAAAAGAACAAGTAGAACGTCTGCGTGAGGAATTTGGTATATATGCGGTCAGTTCCGGTCGTATTAACGTCGCTGGCCTGACACTAGAGAATATGGCTCCACTATGTGAAGCCATTATTGCAGTCCTCTGAGTCAATATTTGCCTCGCTATGAAAAACCGCTGAAAATTTAGCGGTTTTTATCATTCAGAAGCTGCAACACCACCATCAGACAGACATCTAAACCAATGCTTTATTTAATATATACCCAATGGATTTCAAGATGCATCGCGACGGCCAGGGAGCGAATCCCCGGGAGCATAGCTAACTATGTGACCGGGGTGAGTGAGTGCAGCCAACAAAGGGCAACTTGAAAGATGACGGGTATAAATATTCTATTACCAACTTGGTACTTCATCTTGTAAAAACGGATTAGTCTGCCGCTCATAACCTAATGTAGACATTGGCCCATGACCGGGAATAAATTCATAATCATCACCAAGTGGCAGAAGTTTATCTTTAATTGAGTTAATTAACTGCTGGTGATTACCACGTGGAAAATCGCTACGCCCAATCCCGCCTTTGAACAGTACATCTCCCATATAAATCAGTTTATCGGCATGATTCACAAATACAACATGCCCTGGTGTATGCCCCGGACAGTGCAATACGGATAAATCGATCCCACCAACACGTAATTCATCACCTTCATTCAACCAGCGATCAGGCTCAAATGATGGACATTCTTCAATGCCAAACATCCGGCTTTGAGCCTGTAATCCTTCTATCCAGAAAGCATCTTCCTGCTGTGGCCCGTAAACTGGAACATTAAAATGCTTAGCGACTTCTGCTGTTGCACCAACATGATCAAAGTGACCATGAGTCAGTAAAATCTGGGTCAATTTCAAACCGCGATTCTCTATCTCAGCAATCAGCTTTGCTGCTTCACCGCCCGGATCAACAATTGCCGCTTCATTAGTCTCTTCATTCCAAATAAGGGTACAATTTTGCATAAAAGCAGTAACAGGAATAATTTGGTATTTCATTATTTCATTTACTCCATAGTCAAAACAAAATAGTTACTCACCAGATTACCATGTCCTGACGGGACCTGTATCAATATGAATAAAATTACTATTTGGATAGTATCCCACACCACCCGCTTTCATTTTCAAAGCAGCTTTGCGGATTCGACTAAGCTCAATACCCTCAATATGGAAATCCATCGCCCTCCCAAGGGTATGGTAACTCTGTTTAGCAACACCTTTACTTTGTTTGCGCAACTGATTGTTGGTCATCAGTGAGCGATAACCAGAAATAAGTTGTACAGGTTTATTAACACCCAGCATCATTTGCAGTAAATAAATTTGGTCAAATAATTTAGGATCGATAGTCTTAACTCTATTTTGGCGATAATCACGAAACAGATGATTCAGACGAGCCAATTCTTCTTTGTTATAACGATGACCATCGAAAAATTCAGCCTTGATCGTTTCGCCCGTATGTAAGTTGTCAAAATGTAAAATTCGCGGGAGGGGAGTAGTCAAAGTAGCCAAAACCTGCCCCGGCAACACACTCAAGCCTAAAGCAGCCATTCCCATACTCAGCCACTTGCGGCGGTTATGATCGATTATATCCATGAAGAAACATCTACCCAGATTATGGAAAAAATAAGCCAACTAGCAGCCAAATAACCGGTTACTATGACCGGTGATAGTGAAAATTAGTTGCATTTAGTTTTATAAAGGTAATAACTTTGACAAAAACTGGGAACCTTGTCTCACACTGTTATCGTAATCATAAATATCGGTGCGGTACTGTGCGACTCCAAGCTCATCTACCCAGGCGGTCAAATAATACAAATAAACAGGAATACGCTGCGGGATATTAACATAAGCTGTATTACCCTGCTTCAGAGTATTACTCACTCTATTCTGGTTCCAACCGGCATCTCCCAATAACATGCTTGCCAATTCCGAAGCTTTGTTAACCCGGACACAACCGGAACTAATTGCTCTAATATCTTTGTCAAATAGACCATGGTTTGGCGTATCATGCAAATAGATAGCATCAGAATTTGGCATATTGAATTTATAGCGACCTAATGAATTAGTCGGCCCCGGCGCTTGCCATATCCGATAAGGAAAATTAGCGGGTGTAACCACATTCCAATCAATTGTATAAGGGTCGATCACACTGGCATCAGCACGCCAGCTTGAAAAGATAACATACCCACGGCGCTGGAAATATCCGGGATCATTAACTCCTCGTGGTGCAATATCTTTTCTTGCCAGACTGGTTGGTACACTCCAGGGAGGATTAATCACCACGTTATTCAACACATTATTCATAATGGGTGTTTTACGGCTTGGGCGACCAACAATAACTTTCGAGTTCAGCACCTCCTGCTCATTAAGATAATACTGTAATGAATAATCAGGAATATTGACCATAATCCCTGTGGATACATGACCAGGGATTATCCGCAGGCGCTGGATATTAAGTGCCATCAATCCAGCTCTATCTTGAGGTGAAGTATTCAGCCAATCTCTTGTGCGTTTGCCAATCACACCATCTGGTGCCAACCCTTGCCATTGCTGAAAATTTCTCACCGTCGCGACCAATTCAGGGCTGTAGGTATTATCTGATTTGGTTGTCAGTTCATCCAACATACCGATACGGATAAGTACTTCTCGTAACGCCGTAACATCAGAGCTACTCTGCCCCGGCCTTAATACTCCTTTGTCAGAAAGTTGTGGCCAGGGTTTACTATCAGCCAGTTGCTTCATCATCTCCTTACGCATATTTTCATATTGAGGATGTTGTGGTGCCAATGCGGTGACATAAGCAACTATATTGCTACCTGCAATAGCTTGTTGCCACTGGTCTATAACGACTGGAGAAGGTAAAACAATTTTGTATGGCGTAGTACGATAAAGCCAGTTTTGGCCCTGCTGGCCGACATCTGAGACAAACTGTAAATAACCCAGCATAGCATCCGATAAGATGATATCGCGTCCCATATGACTTAATTGAGAATTATTGAGTTCAGTCAGCCATTGACCAAATTGCGGTTGAAAGCCCGCCAATGCAAGTTCTGAAAGTTGTTGTTCAAAACGTTGAACGGCGTCTTTATTCTGCCATAAAGGTTGCATCTGGTTAGCGGAGTACAGACTAACCAATCGGTCAAAGAAAACAGGCTTAACTTGTACTGGTAACCAGCTTCGAAGCATTTCACGACTTTCTGTTTCTGAAATCGCAGCAGTTTGAATATGCACTTGTTCAGGTATTATCGTCTCAGATATCTTTTCAGACTGTATTTTTGACAGATTTTGAATATCACCTTCAATCGAGCTACTCTGATCATTAGCTAAAGCATATCCAGCTACCACCAATGTACTGCAAATAACCGAAATGCGCAGTGGCTTTATTACTCTTTTTACCATATCAACATACTCATATTCGGAACATCTTCACAAATTAATTTTAATTATGACAAATTCGGACTCTAATTAAAGAAAAACAATAAGTTAATTACATTGTAAACTATTTACCTACAAAGGAAATACAATAAACAATCGCAAGTAACCCAAACACAAAAGAGCAAAAGAGCAAAAGAGCAAAAGAGATGCAGAAGCACCTATTTCAAGACATTCAAATCGCGTTACGGGTATATTCTCGCAAAGAGACCTGCCTGATAACAGGCAGGCCATTACTTAACTCAATTCTCACAATAACTTTCAGGTTACGACAATATATACCCAATAGATTTCGAGTTGCAGCGCGACGACAAGGGAACGAATCCCCGGGAGCATAGATAACTATGTGACCGGGGTGAGTGAGTGCAGCCAACAAAGAGGCAACTTGAAAGATGACGGGTATAACTATCATGAGGCGGTACTACTATATGCAGCAAGAAATGACTGAACAGCGACAGCAATTCGCTGAGATTTTTCCTCTGGAGTAGGTAAACCAATGCCTAAAGTAGCCTTGAGCCTTGGCGTGCCAATGATGCTATCGATAAACACCTCTGCGGAGATTTCCGGGTTTACTATGTTCAATTTTCCCTCCTGTATCTTTCGCACCAGATATGCAACTAAAAAATCTACGATTTTTTTCACCCCTTTTTCATAATAGATCTTACCCAATTGTGGAAAACGTTGAGACTCCAAAGTGACCACCCGGTAGTTTTCGATCATCGTTTCAGAAAGGATTACCGTGCACATTTCCTCGGCAAAAATCGTTAACGCTTTCCTAATATCCGGTTCGGAATTCATGGCCTTATCCAGACCGACTTCAACTTCTTGTATTCTCTGACTAATAACGGCCACTAACAGCTCTTCTTTAGAAGGGAATCGACTATAATAAGTCCCCTTCGAAGCGTTAGCACGTTTTGCCATCTCATTGACACTGGCACCATCAAAACCCCGTTCTGCAAATACTTGAGCAGCGACTTTCAACAGCTCGTTAACTCGTTCTCCTGAAATTCTAGAGTACGAACGGGTCCTTTTGTGATCTGTTTGGGCTTTAGACGTATTTGTCATGTAAAAACCTAAAATTTTATTGGTACCGAACGGTACGGTATACTATTATTAAAACTATAGCATAAACTATAACAGCAACACGACTGATGCCTGAGAGCAGATGGTCCCAGACAGCTACAGTCACCATGATTCTTTCAGAATCACATCGTACTACTTACGGGGAAAAAAGAAATGAAGGTTGGAATAATTGGTTCAGGAATTGGTGGCGCATGCCTGGCTCATGGTCTGCGCAAAAACGGAATAAAGGTGAAAGTCTATGAACGTAGCGCTTCCACATTATCCATGCCCCCCGGTTATGGAATTTATGTCAATACATTCGGCCAACAAGCAATGCAAGAATGCCTCCCGGAAGCCAACTGGCGGGCGTTTACAAAAATGTCAAAATCTGTTGGTGGACAGATAAGATTCTATGATGAACATCTGCATCTTCTTCTTGCGACGCAAAGTGACATTCGTCAGGAGGACGGACAGCTCACTTTCGAAAATCGAATGCTAATCAACAGATCTGATCTGATAGAAGCACTACACGAGGGACTCTCAGATACAATTCAATGGAACAAAACGTTCGAGCGTTATGAGCATATTAAAAACAGTGGCATCAGACTTTTTTTTGCAGATGGAAGTCACGAAGATGTTGATGTTCTTATCGGTGCAGATGGTAGCAATTCAAAAGTACGCAGGCAGTACCTGCCCGCAATAGAAAGGTTTGATATTGGTGCCACTCTCACTATTGGCCGTTCGCGCCTTACCCCAACCCTTGCAGCCTTGTTACCCTCACATATGCAAGATGGATCGCCCAACAATATCGTGCCTAAAAGCTCCGATGGATTGTTTATCTCTCAATGGTGTGCTCCAGTCAATTCCCGAGCAAAGACCACTACGACAGAAAATGATCATTCTGTGGTATGGGCCTACGCAGCGGCAACGAACAGCTACCCAAATACGATTGCTGATTTTTCTGCTGAATCTCTGTGTGCGCTGATCCGGTCTCGTATTACTTCATGGGATCAAACCCTGTATACCCTGATTAAACAGAGTGATATGGAAAACATATCTATGCTGCCTATGCGCAGTATGGCCTATCTCTTACCCTGGCGATCCAGCTCTGTTACGCTACTTGGAGATGCCATTCATAACATGCCGCCAGTGATGGGAATGGGGGCAAACACAGCGCTGCGAGACGCACTTTTACTCACGCAAGTCCTAACTCGCGTCGCATCCGGGCATGAAGACCTAATTAAGGGAATCTCAGATTATGAACAACAGATGCGCTTATATGCTAATGAAGCTGTTGAAATTTCGTTACGTACCACCCTAAATACAACGAATAGCTCGACAATCAAACGAATACTGTTTCGAACTGCACTTCGGGTTGCCCAAACTTTACCACCAGTGAAGCGACGGCTATTCCCGTCAGCAAAATATGTCCAACACCAGGGAAAAATAAAATTAGGTACTACCAATTTCTTTAGTAGTACGCAATAAAGAGACTTTCACTTTACCTTAAATAACTTGAAATGAACAATTAGCAGCAGGTTTACCACAATATTGTTTCAGATCAAGAATAGAATCTATTTTGGGTAAATAAGTGAGATCCTCTTTTTAAAAAAATAATAATAAATAATCCACGCCTGGATTATTCGTAAATTCTTGCCATATTTACGGGACTTGAATATATATATTATCCAGGTAAAAAATAACATTATTTAGGAGACTTAATATCTAAGAGAATCTTTAATTTTCAACTTAATAAAACATAAAGGAGGATATAATTAGGAAATTAAAAACTGCCAAATTAAAGTGAATGCCAATTATTGAGCAGTTTACCCAGTGGTTAACGTGACCTAAGTTCGGTATTACGCCGGACTTAGGCCATTTAATTTTGGTTTTATTCTCTCATAATTGTGCATACCCCATAGATAATGGGATGGTCCCCCTCACACTGTAGGCGTATTTTGACAAGGTGATTTCTTTTACATGAGGCCATCGCCATGAATAAGATGACACTTATCGGTCTGCAACCGTGGTGATGGAGGCTTGTGCCGGCGCGCATTTTATAGCAAGACGAATAAATGATTTAGGCCATGAAGCTAAATTAATTTCACCCCAGTTTGTCCGGCCTTTTGTTAAAAGTAATAAAAATGATTTTATTGATGCGGAAGCCATCTGCGAAGCGGCCTCACGTCCTTCCATGCGTTTTGTCCGACCCAGAACGGAAACTCAGCAGGCTATGCGTGTATTACATCGGGTCAAGGAGTCACGGGCCAAAAATAGTTAGCTACCTAGTCTATAAGAAAGTTTTATTATTGTCTTTTAGAGATAAACTCTAATTAAAATAATAAATTGTGTGGAGAAATTTTCACGATAATTTAATATGTTTATTATGAAATGACATTTTTTAATTCTAGGAGGATATATGAGTCAAAAAAATTATTTTAAAGCTTTTTCTATTAGTAATAATGCTAATTCCATTACGCCGCTCACCCTGCAACAGGAGCCCATGAATCTGGCCTACCTGAAACGCGAGATTACCGGTCGATGGCCCATGACCAGCCTGCTCGATGTCCTGAAGGAAGCCGATTTGCGGATCGGGTTCAGCGACCATTTCAAGACCGTGGCCGACAGGGAAAACCTCGACCGTCAAAGTTTACAGCAGCGGATATTGCTCTGCCTCTATGGTATGGGCACCAACACCGGATTAAAATGGGTCAGTGGCCGCCGTTATGGGATCAGCTACAAAGAACTGCTTAATGTGCGTCGCCGCTTTATTCACAAAGCCGCACTGCGCAACGCCATTGGCCAGGTTACCAACGCGATTTTTACTGCCCGCAATCCCTCGATATGGGGCGAAGGCACAACATCCTGTGCCTCAGACTCCAAGAAGTTTGGCTCCTGGGACCTGGGATCAAAACTTCCGGTGTGGGATATCGTTCTCGGCAGACACCAGTTAACTGGCTGAATGAGGCGCTAATGCTGGCAGAGCGTGACGGTATAATGTTCCCGGTCAATGAATCGGCTGATAACTTACATTAAGACGTTTAGCCAATCTCTCAAGTCGCTTATCCAATGTCCAAAGTCTTGCTCCTGGAGTTATTAAGGTTGATGCCAGCAACGTAATATCAATAAAACCACATCCAAGCCCGTACAGTTTTTCGTTTTCAATAAACGCCATCACTTCGGCAATACTGGCCTGATGGCTCGGTGGTAAGAGACCTAGATCACCAAGTGTTCGCCGCCTTGGAGCCGGAGGGGTACCACATGCTATCTCTGCCAATACCATTGGATGAATCAGAACCAGATTCCGGCTCAGCAACTGAATCAACCCGTCATTCCGGTTTTTGAAATGGTCAACCCAGACGGATGTATCAACCAAAATAGTCATTATGCGGATGGCTCCTCGCGGCGGCGGGGAATCGTCTGCATTTCAGGCGATGTACCGCCGAGCGAAGCGAGCCGCTTTGCAGCCTGCACCTGAACAAACGTTTTCACTGCTTCCCGGAAAATATCAGCTTTGTCCATGCTAGGATCGGCCATTTCCAGCGCCTGTGCATACAGCACATCATCAATCGTGACAGTAGTTCGCATTTGATTACCTCATTGATTCAGATATTGATGCAATATTGCATCAATATCTGAATCAATGCAAGAGCATAAATCATTGGGGACAATTTTGTTAACCTGTCACCATTTGAAGAGGGTTGGGAAATGGATCAGTCACTGACTGAAATAGTTAGATAATTTTAACATCATGGAACTTTTCGCTGAATTGGGCGCAAACCCCTTATGCCACCAGATGAACGGGGTGCCCCAAGATTAATGGGATGGTCCCCCTCACCCTGTAGGCGTATTTTGACAAGGTGATTTCTTTTACATGAGGCCATCGCCATGAATAACATGACACTTATCGGTATCGATCTCGGCAAACATACCTTTCATATCCACTGCCAGGATAAATCAGGTAACGCCCTTCTCCGTAAAAAATTTACCCGAACCAAGTTAATGGCGTTTTTAGCCGGATGCCCTTCTGCAACCGTGGTGATGGAGGCTTGTGCCGGCGCGCATTTTATGGCAAGACGAATAAATGATTTAGGCCATGAAGCTAAATTAATTTCACCGCAGTTTGTCCGGCCTTTTGTTAAAAGTAATAAAAATGATTTTATTGATGCGGAAACCATCTGCGAAGCGGCCTCACGTCCTTCCATGCGTTTTGTCCGACTCAGAACGGAAACTCAGCAGGCTATGCGTGTATTACATCGGGTCAGGGAGTCACGGGCCAAAGATAAGGTTAAAACGACCAACCAAATGCAGGCTTTTTTACTGGAATTTGGTATCAGGGAGCATAGATAACTCTGTGGCCGGGGTGAGTGAAAGCAGCAACTTGAAAGATGAAGGGTATAAAACACATTACGTCTTTAATAATATAATCACTGCATTATCTAAACAGATGGCATAGATAGTGATTGTTCAATCGCATTCTCAATGCCAGACACTGCCGTAACCACCAGCATCAACATACCACCGATCATAATAATTGAAGCCAACAGGAATCCACGAGTGACTATCTGAACCTTAATTATCGTTTCATCCAACCAATGCCGCGCAAACTTCGCCATTGATTGATCAAAACCTTGCAATCGTGATAATAACCTAATGTAACTTATCGCTTCATCGTCAGGAAAACGATAACCGGTATCGCGCAATGCTTCACCAAAACCGGCCCCCATTGAAATATGCTCGAGCGTAGCAGCGATACGCACATACAACCAGCGTGAACCGGCTTGTTCTAGCAGCAATTCCAGCGCAGATTGCAACATCATTCCTGAACGGATCAACAATGACACATTCAGTATGAACATACTGCCATGAATCGTTCTATACAGTGACCATGGCGGAAGCCGATCAAGTACTGTTCGCAAGCGGCCTCCCAAAAAAGACAATGAGAACAACAGTAAAATGATCGATATCACCAGAAATATCAGCGAATAAAATCCATAATCATTGACAAATATTCCCATCAAATAAAGGGTATAAGCCGCACCATCCCAAGTCTCCGGCTTAGAAACAGCAGCCAATTTGGGCACCAGACTGCCTGCCACAATATGCAACAATACACATATCATTCCAATGAGTACCACTGGATAAATAGATGCACCAATAACCGCACTACGGATCTTATTACCCGCTTCGATCATAGCGATCGCATCCATAAAAGCGCTACATATATCGCCGGAACGCTCACCGGCAGCAATCACCGCCACCTCATTAGGGTCTACCCATTGCTGCAAACTTTCTGCCAACGTACTGCCCTGACTCACAGATTCATAGCAACTACTTAACACCAATGCACAACCATTGTTAGGTTTATGGCCCTCGTTGCTGGCAATATTATACATCTCGCGTAATGCATCAATCAGCATGACCCGATTTTCCAACATCATGATAAGGTGCCCGTAAAAACGAATCCGTGCTTTCTTACCAAACTGTATCTTCGCCAATTGATAGTTCAATCTTTCAACAAAATCGGTCATGGACATATTCATTTCACTCTATTTGATGGATCGCAGGAATAATCGGGCCCATCACACGTTCTGCCGCACGGGGATCGATGATTCCGTCATTTATTTTGCAAATGAGTGCATCAACCTTGCTTAATCCCCCCATCTCTGAAATCCAATATCGGGTCGCTCCATGGTGGTGACCCATTCGATAGGCCTGCATCAAGCCGGGGGAAGTGCGTACCACTTCAGCAACGACTGTTCGGCCCAAAATGCCGCTCTGCTTGCAAAAATCACAGCCAGCTCCCTGTAGACAGACCGATTCCGACTGGCAGTAAAGATTCAATCGTTTCAATAGACGCTCAGAAACTTCCCATTCATGCCCTTTCAGGGGGACTTTACAGTGAGGGCATAACACCTGGATCAGCGATTGATTAACCAAACCAATCACTAGCCGCGAATCCATCAATAACGACTCCATCACCGCCTCGTCCTGCAAGCGGGGCAAGATCGCCAAAGCATCGTTTGCATGGATCGTAGTCCAGATAAGATGGCCCGTCATTGCTGCCCGAAATGTCATCTTTGCAGTCACTGCGTCGCGTATCTCACCAACCATAATCACATCAGGATCGAGTCGCATTGCATCAGCAATCGCCATTGCCCATTCTTGTTCGACCACGACGCTATCACCTCGATCACCGGTTATGGGGGATTGATTAGCACCGGCTATCTCATATTCAGGTGGATCTTCAAGCGTGAGTAGATGAATGCCAGCTTGTTCGGCTATCATCTTTTGCATTACGACTTTCAAGGTGGTGCTCTTCCCACTACCAGTCGCACCAGACAAGAGGACTACACCGGTCCGATGGTCCATCAATTCTTCCAGTATCTGACACTGTTCGGGCAAATAACCAAGGTCGCTTAGGGTACACATCGTTCCGGGGCTGTCCGCATACAACAATCGCAATACCATCAACATGCCCCGATCGAGTGGACGAGTATTAATACGCGCCCCGGAAAGTCCGCATTCGGTCAGGAATTCATCCTTCATTCGCGCGCGCTGTGCCTGCATCGGCTTAAAAGTCGGTTCGGCCACATCACACATACTTTGATAGATAGTCGCGCATAATCGTAACCCTTCTGCCGGACGCAGTTGTCCTATTGGTCGTAAATGACCATCAATACGACAACGGATTTCACAATAATTGTAGCGAGCAACAATATGTAAATCTGACGCACGCTCCTCAGTCGCTTCGCCGATCAAGCGAATGATATAACGCTGAACATCCGACTCTGTACCTCCCAGTCCATGACAATGCCCCTTACCAAGACGGTACAATTCTAATATGTTCCCCATGCCACAAGTGACAATTTGGTAGATGAGACCGTGTCTTTTCACCGTTTCTTCATAGGCCAGCACATGTGGATCAAGCCTGTGGGATGCAGACACGGCAAGTATGCATTGCCCTTTTTGCTGGGGTAACTCAACAAGACAAATCAAACTGCGGTTAGCCAACTCAATTTCAAGTGCACCATTCAAGGCAGATAAAACTTTTGCACCCTGCCTGACCATACACAACAGATCGGAGCTTGTGATTGCCATTAGAAATCTCCATCCATCAACAACTAATGGTTTAATGGCAACGGTGGGGCAACCATCAAGTCAAGGCTATCCAACAACGATGCATCATTTGTAGCCGTGAGACCAACATCATAGAGTCGCCCTTGTTTGGCGAAAGTCACTACTCCTGTATCTATTCGGATTACTTTATAACCATTCGGTAACTGATCCCCCGTTTTCACGTCCATAATGCCGCCTGAACGAAATCGAAGTGTAGCGGTCAATGCCCCATTTCGCCCAAAGATTGACTTAACCAAAGGCAAATCATTATTGACAACACCACTTTTATTCACCTCTCTGGAAATTTTATCGAATTCAGCCTGAGCATTTGCCCTTGCGGTTTCAGCTTTAAGTAACATCAAATCTGTCTGTAACTTTTCCAGTTGCGCCGCAACACTGTCAGTCGTTACGGTTGGCAATGAAGAATTCTGTGCAACGGATTTTGCCTGAACTGCCGGACTCTCAGTAGATGATACTTGTGCATAAGCCAGAGAAAATCGCGACACCACAAATATACTGATGACAAACTGACTAATTTTTTGCATAGAAAACCCCACTTAGCTCCCACTCAGGAAAACCATCAGATAACACAATTTTGGCACTGATTACCCTCAATCCAGGTAGCGTTTTACCTGAAAACAGTGCATCTGGTGATAATTGAGAAGTCAGTGTCCAGTCATAAGTCTGCCAATCAGGGTTAGCCCACACGCGTGTTTCACCCCCCGACAAAGGCGGCGGCGGAGGGGGCAAAACAGAAGCACCCTCCGTCAAAGCTGGAGGGGGTAAACCGAGCGCCTGAAAATAAGACATCAGCTCAATCAACGCCTGATCTGACGGCTGCAACACATCGTCATTGTTTTCCCGATCATGACTCTGCAACTGCTCAAACGGTATTAATACCTGTGCCTGCTCCCCACCATTGGAAATCACCGGGCCAGCCCGGAAAATATTGATCGCGGCAACCTGAAAAATATTGATCGGCATCCCATCATGACGCTGATAACTCACGGAAACCGCATCAGCGTCCAGCATAATGGATTCAACCTGCCAACCCGCGAGCGATAAGGGAACCCTGGCTAACGCTTTGTTCCACGCGGAAAACTGCCATGCCATTTTTGGCTGCGCAATCCACGGATGCGGCGGTGGAACCTCCACCACCTCATTGGATAAATCTGGCACCCTTATTTCTGTATTCTGCTTACAGAGGTGCCACATCCACCAACCACCCGCCAGCAAGAATGCCGTACCCGCGGTCATACCAAAGACCTTAATTTGATGCTTCGACATTTCGCCAGTTAAACTCTCAAGCTGGCCAACAGATTTTCTCAATGCAGACTTCGGTAACAATTGCACTAATGACATCTCTGGCCACGGCGACTCAAACTCCTTCGGCGCATAGATCGCATTCCAAACCCCATTGGCTCCCTCTACCAACTGCACCGTATCACGCAATTTCGCTTCAATTTCTTCACGAGTGCCGATCAAATCACGTCCAGCCATTATCGCGCCTTGGTGTACTGCAACCAATGCATACTGTCCATCAGGCAAACAAAACGCACCTATCCAGTTAGACTTATCCACGGCTTTAGCCAAAGTCACCGCCAATGAATAACAACCTGGCGTTCCTGCCTCCTTTGGCACATACCCGACCTGTATACTTCGCCCAACACGATGCCGAACAATCAAGGTAAACCCTGCCGCAATCCCACTCCTACGTATATTAGAACGTGCCAACATAGTAACGGGTGGCCGCCAAATGATGCCTGCTACCAAAGTCTTACCATATAACTTGATTTGCATAGCTCGCTCCGCGCCTGTTTCAGTCTGGGTCATTTTTCAATCTACCACTATCGGGGTAATCATGACTACGATCACATTATGGTTTCTTTTACCTTCACGGCTCCCACCCAAGAATTGATTATCCGGGCTACCCAAGCCACTGCGATCGCTGGCATCTGACTGTTGCTCGAATCCTGACAGCACCAGAGTTTCACCTGAATGTAGCCGCACTTTCTGACTGAATGCACGTAAGTCCACGGTCGGTAACTGCACCTGACCGGTCTCTTCCTTACCAAATTTCTCCAGCCTTTTTAAATCGCTCAAGCTAATGTTGTACTGTAACAATATTTGCTTGTCGGCCATTGCATAAGGCAACATCAACATATTAAAGCCCGTCGTCACAGTCGCTGGCTCAATCCCTACCGAAGTTCCAACTTGTGGTGTTGAAGTATTAGAAATGGATGCAACATAACCGGTCTGCGTTGCTACCTGCATCGGTACCGCCTGCAAATTTAGCGTAGTAACAGAAGGTTGAGTCACTATAGAAACTTTACCTTGAGCCGATAACGCCTTGATCAGTAAAGTACTGTCACTAAATGGCCCTTTGAGAATATGAATATTCGTGCTAATCCCGCTCCCATCAACGGCACTACTGCCCTCACCACCCACTCCTATGTGAGCGCTTTTATAAGCCAGAGACCAATCAACACCATACTGATCAGCCCGATCAAACATCAGGTTAAGGATCTTGACATTAAGCACCACCTGCGTTGTCAATAATTTATTCTGCTGATCGATATAATCCTTAATTCTATCAAGTACTTCAGGGGAATCTGTTACCACTAATGACGCTGTCGCCATCGACAAAGTTAATTTACCTTCACCGGGCGTCAGCATATTTGATACCGTTTTTTGGATCTCATCCATCACCGAACGAGTTAAAGAAGTCGCAAGCGTTTGGGAACTACCGCTGTTACCACTATCTTCTCCACTTAAGCCGCCACCGCCGAACGTTGCACTGGTTGTCGCCGTCACACTGGAAGACAACGCATCCGTGCCCGGCAATGCATATATTTGAAATACCCGTGTCTCTGTTTTGAAAATATGCACCGCACCATTGTGCACTTTCCAATGCAATCCTGCTGATAAAACGACCGAATCAAGTAAACCTGCCAAAGAGCCATGCCAGTTCACGTTGATTTTCATCTCTTCTGATTCACTGCGTTCAGATAGCGGCTGAGTGTTCGAATTAACAACAACCTCTCTGCTACTTCCTTTCTCATCCGATACTGAACTGGGATACACCGCAAGCCGTGCATCAGCACTGATCAGCACCGGTACGCCACAGATACGTTTAATCTTTTCTGCAAACTGGTTCAGAGTCATCGACTCGGCTTCCTCCAGAGTCAACATACAGGAAACCGTCTCACTCTCCTTCTTTGATGGAATCTCCTTGGTTGACACCCAATAGCCATGCTCGTGAACATGCACCACTGCCGCCGCGGGAGTCTTGCGTAATTCCTTGATAATATCGGTAGCCCTTGCCATCTCGGTATCTGCCCGATGATCGACCTTAGAAATCGCAACACAACCTGACAAGCCAGCGACTATGCAGGGCAGCAATATCAATCTACAAAACGGCAAAAATTGAATACACATGCTATTACCCCTGAGCCTGTACATGGACCAGCCGCTGTTCCTGATAAATATCAACGGTGAAAGGACGATTCGCCATGGCGTAAGCTTCGAACAACTCACTGACCGCATGGATAAACGAGCCATCGAAACGCAAACCAGCTCTGATCGGAAAATCATAGGAAGCATCCCATATCACCTGATAGCCGGACTTATTGGCCCATTCTTGGGTCACAGCACGCAGAGTTTGCCCAGGCGTAGCTATCCATACCGCGGCTAAAGGAACCGATATTGGCGTAAATGCTGCGTAAACGGCGGTATTTGACATACAGAAAAACGCCGCCAAAACATATGCGATTATTTTATTCATCGATCTTTCCAAAGAAAAAGAAGTAGCCAAACAACCTATTAATAAAGTTCAGTGACCCGAAGAAAGCCCACTAGCCAAGCAGCAACTACAGTATTTCTACCAGCGCTCCGTCAGATACAAACTGTCGAACATCATTGGGTAATTGTCTGGCAAGCGGGCTTCCTATTCGCCTCGCTCTACCGTCAATCAGTCTGGAGCCACTCTTGAAACCAATCTGATCAGGTTCTGCTCCCCACTTAAGCAATTCTCCGAAAGCACCATGCAATAATCGATTGTCGCCAGAGTTGATATTTTTGCGGAAAATATAGACATGTGCCCCTGAAATAAATGCCCCCCAGAGACATCGTTTGGAAAAGTTGTCACACCAGGCATCGGTGTTCACCCACGTTATATGCAGGGCGGTCAATGCTTGCTGCATATCCCGACGCCTGACCGCTCCCTGAACATGATCATTAAGTAAGTGCACACCGGCTGAAGCATAGCAACGAAACAACACGGCTATATCAGTCCTGGCCCGCACTGACTGCACACGCACTTCATACAATAGCTCACCGAAAATCAGTTGCATGAAAAATATGACGGCGATCCCGACAATAGCTAATGGCCACATTGATATTCTCCTGCTTAGGTTAAAAACAGCAGCAATCCTCTGAATTTGGTTAATTCCAAATAATCAGATACAGAGTGCTGTTGATCATCGATTATGACGGCCCAAAATATGGATACTGTTTTTAGAAGAGTGGAACATGCTGGTAATGCTATATTTGCGATGTGGTCCTGCAATGAATGTCACTACACAAGTACTTGCATTCTGTAGACTTACATTAGCACTCACTTCTGGATAATCCACCAACTCTAATTGTTGAAAAACAAGCGGTACGCCAGATTCCTGACTGTGGCCATTTTTATCCGCTTCATATACAGCCAACACACAACGCAGATGATCACCATCGGAAATCGGCGGTGTAGAAGCAGTGACTAACACCGGAACATCAGAGTGGTTAAAGAAAGGCCGACTATTTGCCTTACCGCTTTCACTCATCATCTCCGGTAACATCTCTGGTGCAGACCTGTCACCATGAGCGATTACCGTTTGATTCGCAAATAACTGTTTATTTCCGCTAGCATTTTTCCATTGCAACGCTAGACCCATGTCGGCTTCCTGACACACCAACAATTCACCCTGTTTACTCATGGATACATTACCTAACGCAGGACAAGTGCCACCGACAAAATTTCCAGTTTTGGTGCTTATCACTAGGTTATTGCCAACAATGACATTTTTATCTGCCTGAACATCGCCAGCAGCCAAAGTGCCTTTATTACCAGGATTAGCATTACCATCAAGAATAAATAACGTGCCATGCTCTGGATTGATAACAATTGCACCGTCATTATTTTGTTCAATATAAGCTTGCTTCCCTTGAGAGCGGGAAGAAAAGGCTATCTTATTTGCACCATTAATCATTCCAGAGCCTTGCATTGACAACATATCCACCTGATCAAGACTATTGCCGCCCATACTGATGCTGGTTTCCATCTTATTCCACTCTGGATGCCCACCTGTTTTTTGTCGGTGAAGCAAGTCACCCGCCAATGTCCCTGGACCATAGATTGACGCATCCCGCATGAATGGCGCGTAAAAAATACGTCCGATCTCATTGGGTTGTTCACGGAAAAAACCAGCAAAAGATTTAGGCGCATTGACCTGACCATAACTATTCCAATAAGTGGCCGGATTACGATTGTCCCGATTTATGTAATCCAGATACAGCCCGCCAACACCAATCAATTGCGCGATCTTCATCGAATGATTGGCAACATTTGGCTGTTTGCCACCAATCATTGCCGGAACCGTGTAAATCAACGGATCGATACGTTTTTTACCATTGGGTAACATGACGATACGCAAAACACCATCATATTTCTGACCAAGCGGATTGACCGTATTCTGATCAAGCCCTGGAGGTAAATAGGGGGTCATCTCTGCCCAATTAATTGATATTGGTGTTGGTCCATGACTTAAAGCGACATAATTATCATTAACATAATCCACTACCGCATCACCAAGATGTTGAATCTGCCCGGCAACAACTTGGTTCACCAGCATGTCACTTTGCCTGTTGAGATAAACCACACCAACCACCATCATTGATGCCAGTACTATCAGTGCAACAGTCACTTCCAGTAACGTGAAGCCTGCATCATGGCGGCGTATCGTCAATGTCGATATAGACTCATCATGCATAAAAAGCCCTTCTTACATAATAAGTACGGAGATTTCTTCCATCCGATAACCTATTTTCCCCAAGAGAGATCCTAGCTCAAAGGGAGTGCACCGCTGTTCCTATCACTCCGCTGGCTACCTTTGGCAAAACGCAACAATCAATCCAGCCACCGCCAGACCTGGGCCGAAAGGTATTTGTGGTGCGGTCCTTATGCTGCGAAACCGCCAAATTGTCAGATAACTTATTAGGGTGAGACTTGCTGCAAGTAAAACCACCCATGGAAGCGCTGCTACCCCCAACCAGGCACCAAGTGCCGCCAGAAATTTAGCATCTCCCATTCCCAACGCATCACGCTGGAACAATTGCCGAGCAATCCACTCCACCAGCCTAAAAAACAGATATCCACAAACCGCACCACTGATTGCCAGAGGTAATGCCACAAATCCGGCAGAATCCAGATTGAACAACAGCCCTAACCACAACAAAGAAAGTGTCAGTTGATCAGGTAGCAACATATATTCGACATCAATGACAGCCAGCGCTACCAACATCGAACTCAGCCCCCATAGCCCCAACAGCGAGTAATGCCATCCTGTAAACAACGCCAGCAAAGAAAAGAGCGCCGCCATAGTGCCTTCAACTAATGGATAACGTAATGAAATCATACCATTACAGTACCGGCAGCGCCCTTTCCGGCATAAATAACTCAACAGGGGAATATTATCGCGGACGGCCAACACGCGACCGCAACGTGGACAATGAGAACTGGGAAAACAGAGATTAAAACCGGTAGTCTCATTATTGCTTTCAGAGATAATCATGATCGGCAGACGACAGATCACCACATTCAGAAAACTGCCGACACATAATCCCAGCAATCCTGATGTCAGGACCAAACACCCGATAGAAGATTGCAGCCATCCCATCATCATGATGTTCTCCCAGTAGATTCAACACAAAAGAACCTTATAAACACACCTCACATCACAAAATCAATCAATGCCCTAACTGGCAGAAATAAGTGTCACTGTATTTGCGTCCTTGGCATTACATGCAGCATCAATTTGAGCCAACGTCGAATCTGGTTTAATTTCCGTAGCCGATTGCTGCCCTTTCCCGTTACCAACAGTCATTTTCGACCAGCCCTCCACCCGCAATTTCAGAGAAAGTTGCTGACAAGCCTCATCAGGTACATTCTGATATTCAATCTTAAAGGTCTGAGCGGTCGCATCTCCCTGAGAAATAGTGACCTTACCATTCCAACTATTAAAAATAATCCCGGTTTTACCATCCTGAGTCATATTAGCCGGAACAACTTTGTAATTAATGGCCACCTTGTTATCCAAACTGTCATAGCCTTTGGCTCCGTTTTTAATTGATTTCACATTTGCTGCCATCTGAGTGATATTTGATGATTCTGTTGAGATTTCCGAAGCCCGGAACAACTTCCCGATACCTGCTGCGGCTGCGGCTAATATCACAATGCCAACAATCATCACAACCAATGCCTCAATCAAAGTAAAGCCAGATTGACGTTTGGCACTACGTAGCACATTGACTTTCTTATTCATACTCATCACTCCAAAATCAAAATAATAGACGCACTACAACTCACTACCTGGAAGACTAAACACTCCATATACTTTCAATGCGAAATAAAAAACATAGAAATAATCACTTAAATAAAAATATTTAAAATACTTCAATGTTTCAAATTGAAATGAATTCTATAAGTTATAATTTGAAAAATAAAATTGCTTAAAACGTTCAAAAATCATACAATCGATCGGTAAAAACTATCAAATTTATTAATTTGGATCGCAAATATCAATCAAAACTAATGATGCAGCTTGTTAAAAAGTCAGTAAATTTTATTCTGTCAATTATCTGCAAATCACAATATATAAATATTTTTTATAAATTAAGTATGTTTGTTGTTAAGCCTTACTGTTGTACTGCATCTGACACAGATCACATTTTCGCAAAAATGGTGCACACAACTGTGTTCTTCAGTTGAGGAAAAATACCTTTCATTAACTCAGGTTTTTTAAGTACGAATGGAGATTTTTTTGATCACTATCCAATCAGGACAGTAGCAAATGGGACCTCAGTTGGTTCTTGATTTACAAGGGACTGTAACGTAATTTCCAGACGTTCTGGCTTATTCCTCGTAATAATAAGAACACTTGCATATATTTGATACATTATACATTCCTCCTTTCTCAGCTACCTGTGCTGGAATATGATTTTAATCCCAATTGCCAAATTATCCTTGATAGAATTAAGAAAAAAATCGAAATGAAAACTGACATTATCCCTAATTCCCATCCAATATTTCCAAATAATGCCATGGCAGCAGGGTTTGCAATTAATGCTAGAGGAATTATCATCTTAAAAATAAAACCAAACCCTCCATTAAAGATATCGATAGGAAAACGAGCAATAATAATATTATTTAAGAACAAAGAATCTCTGTGTTCATTGCTAGGCCACCAAAACGAAGTAACAGTCCAAATAAACCAAATACTGTAATACGTTATCATTCCAGTCAGTAACAGCAAAATATACAGAAGTAAATCGATAAAATGAAAACTCACTGAAGCAGAATAATATCCATACACGACAATAAATACACCGCTGATTGTGTTTGTTAATTGAGGAAAATCAATTCGCCTAAAAGATGCATAAAATTGAGAGTCGATTGGCTTGGTCAGATAAATATCAAGTTTTCCTTCTATAATATCATCCTGGAGTTCTCCCATATTGTTTATCAATAATCCCATCATCACAGAATCAATAATGACATAGGTACCTAGTAATATAATAATATCTTCCCATGCCCAACCTGCAATACTATCAACATGTCCATAAATGGCTTTAAAAAGAATAATAGGAACTGAAATCCATAGTAATGACGAAAAGACAGCAGCCACAAAATTAGGACGAAATTCCATATCTTGTTGCAGACTTAACACAAGAATCTTTTTCATCAGTTTTAAATATCGAAACATATTACCCTCCTACCTCTACATACCTTTTCAATCCTTGCTTCCAAACTATTCTTCCTAAAAATAAGAATATAAGACACCAAATGGCCTGTATAAATAATCCGAATATCACATTCATTCCATTCATATCAGTAAGTAATACTCTTAATGGGAAGTATGCAAGATATGGAAAAGGGGTTTTATCAATGATTGTGACAATATATGAGGGAAGAATATCTATTGGGAAAAATATTCCAGCCAAGCTCATAATAACTATTTCTTTCACAAACAAAATCATATCTGCTTTTTGAGTCCAAAAAACATAACAACCAATCGTCCAAGATACTAAGAACCACAATATACAAGACAAAACAATAGATAGAAAACCAGAAAATAGATTATAAATAGATATTTGGAAATCAAAATAACTCCCAAATATAACCGTCAACAATACGAGTGGAACAACGCCTAAAATAATATTAACCAATCGATCCCCGATCATTTCCCAAAAATAATAAATTTGCACATCTACAGGCTTTAGTAATAATGTACTAAGGTTTCCTTCGTGAACTTGTTCATGTAACTTCCAGTCAATTGCATACCATACAAAATAATTAATAAGCCTGGCACCGATAAAATATATAACCAACTCAGAAAATGTATATCCTTCCAATGTATCGCCATTTTCATAAATAGCCTTCCATAAGAAAATCATTGCAATAGCTGGAATTAACGCTTCAATAATCATATAAAATACGCTAAAACGATATTCAATACCCTTTTGCCAAGTGATATAAAAAACCTGCAAATATTTTTTTATCGACAACTTATTAACCATATAGACCTCCATCTCAATTCTTGAGGTTTTTTATTTTTATTCTTCTTTCGAATACACCTTAGCAATGATATCTTCCATTGATAATTCTTCTACATTCAGATCTTCAACTAAGAATTTTTCCAGAATATTTGCTACTGTTTGTGACACCCTTTCACGATCAATTCTCAATGTAACTTCTAAATCCTCCTGATTCGTAATTTCACCGAATAGTTCAAGCTCTCCATTAGCGACCCCGCTCTTTAATTTCATCTTTATATATTTATAGCGACTAAATGCATTAATGATATCAATAGTTTTCCCATCATAGATAATATTTCCCTGATGAAGAATAATCAATCTATCACACAATTCTTTTATATCTTCAAGATAATGACTGGTTAACAAGATCGTTGCCTGGTAGGTCTTATTATACTCCCGTAAAAAAGATCTAATATTTTTTTGCGCAAAAATATCTAAGCCTATTGTTGGTTCGTCCATAAACATAATTTCCGGATTATGCAATGTTGCACCAATTAATTCCATTTTCATCCTTTCGCCTAACGATAGTTTTCTCGTTTGTATTTTTAGCAATTCTGTAACATTCAATAATTCTGAAAGTTTATTTACTCTGTTATTAAAATCATTTGTGGAAATATTATAAATATCTTTAATCAGACCAAAATAGTCCATAGGCGGCAAATCCCATATCAATTGAATTTTATTGCCCATCACCATAGAGATTTTATTCCGGTATTTTAAAGAGCGTTCCCAAGGTATTTCCTGCCAAACTGTAGCCGTTCCACTTGTTCCACTTAACATTTTAAGTGTAGTTGTTTTTCCAGCCCCATTGAGGCCAATTAATCCTACGAACTCACCTTTGTTAATTTTTAAAGAAATATTATTAACAGCATTATTATATTCATATTTCCTATTAATTAATGACTTAATCGAACCAACAAAACCAGGTTCTTTTTCATGATACTTATACACTTTGGTTAAATTTTTTACATCTATTATTGTCATGATTTCTATAATGAACGTTTCTCGTTTACAAAACTGCCGTTAATGTTGACATTGACGAGTTTTAATCCTACAAAAAACAAGTCCCGGTCTTACCTATCTTTAACACCATCCACGGCTGTTCATGAAACTTTCCTGCATTCACCCTTTATTAAGTGTTAATGTTTACCTGATATCAGATTAAAAAGTTCTGACATCAACGTTATCTTTCTGGCACATCTATACTCAATAGATTTCGAGTTGCAGCGCGGCGGCAAGTGAACAAATCCCCGGGAGCATAGATAACTCTGTGACCGGGGTGAGTGAAAGCAACCAACAAAGCAGCAACTTGAAAGATAAAGGGTAAAAGTTATGGATAATGATCTTCCATACTATTCTCCCTGGTTTATTACCATCTATTGTGAGTGATTGCAGATTATACCTATTAAATAGAGCCATCTGTTAGCAAAACAGGCTAATTAGCTGTTCCAAATAATAAATCACATGAAGAGAACCAGTCGGAATTAACCGTTCTGATTAATATAAAAATTAAAACAAATCATTAACCAGATAAGTTATTAAGAACTAATTTATTCTTATATATCTATAAGAAGATGCTGGTTATATTCATGAAATTTTATATATGAAAGTCATAAGAAAATAATAACCTGTAAATAGATTGAATGAGAAAAAACTCCATATTCAAACTTTTCCATCCTTAAGCGCAAACAACTTGAAACCACCAAGCAATAAAACCGTGCTAATACCTAAAATGGCTAACCTCTGCCATACCAATTAATAATTAACCTTCATTATTAATTAATATTCCTTCTGAATATTGATTACTTATAATCATGTCGCTTTATTAAAGACGATTTAAATAATCGCTAGATAAATCTTTTCAGTATAAATAATAACCTCTATATCAGGTTGTTGCGGTAGCTATACCCAATAGATTTCAAGTTGCAGCGCGGCGGCAAGTGAACGAATCCCCAGGAGCATAGATAACTATGTGACTGGGGTGAGTGAAAGCAGCCAACAAAGCAGCAACTTGAAGGATGAAGGGTATATACCCATAACTCAGTGCTAGTCAAAACAAAGCAATAACCCTTTGTTTATCTTTTAAACGAAAATAATCCATTAAGGAAACATTATGTCTACAACTCCAGAACAAATTGCTGTTGAATATCCAATTCCTACTTACCGATTTGTTGTCTCTCTCGGCGATGAGCAAATTCCTTTTAACAGCGTTTCCGGCCTTGATATTTCTCATGACGTCATAGAATACAAAGATGGTACTGGCAATTACTATAAAATGCCGGGTCAACGTCAGGCGATTAATATCTCGCTGCGTAAAGGGGTATTCTCTGGCGATACTAAACTTTTTGACTGGATTAATTCTATTCAGCTTAATCAGGTTGAGAAAAAAGATATTTCAATTAGTTTAACCAACGAAGCCGGCACTGAAATTTTAATGACCTGGAGCGTGGCAAATGCGTTTCCAACCTCATTAACTTCCCCTTCTTTTGATGCCACCAGCAACGAAGTTGCCGTGCAGGAAATTACCCTGACCGCAGATCGAGTGACAATTCAGGCAGCTTAAGAGCGGAAGACTTTATATCCATCTCAGGTATCAGGTGTTTATATTGAGGAACGTCATCTCTTGCACTATCGGTTATCCATGCGTAAACAATAACGCCCATTTTCACCTGTGATGCTTCCGATACTGACCCACCTGAAACAATCGTCCGAATTCATTCGCTGACCCACTTTATCAATCTGTTTACTCAGAATATTGCACAATAATTGGAGGCAACATGCCAACATATTCATATCCCGGCGTTTATATCGAAGAGGACGCCTCACCGGCACTCTCCGTTCGTTCCGGTGCAACAGCAGTGCCTGTCTTTGCCGTGGCAACAAGCAATTCATTAATCACCGATAATTCCTATCTTCGTGTTAACAGCTGGCTGGAATATCTGTCACTCAAAGGTGGACAATTTACTGCCACTGACAAACTTGATATCGCCCTACGCGCTTATTTCATTAACGGTGGTGGATATTGCTATCTCGTTAAAACCGAGGAGTTAGAAAAACACGTTCCAAAACTTGATGATGTGACATTACTGGTCGCTGCCGGAGAAGAAATCATCACTGCCGCAGACGCACTTTGCAAATCTGGCAAAGGATTATTCGCCATTTTTGATGGTCCAATCACCCAAATAACCTCAGACCAAAAACCTGGCGAAGTGCTTAAATCCTATACCGCTACAGCCTATGGCGCAGTTTATTATCCTTGGCTGACCGCTGAATGGGGAGAAAATAAAGCCGTCATTGATATCCCACCCAGTGCCGTGATAGCCGGTATCTATGCCCGTGTCGATAACAACCGGGGTGTTTGGCAAGCACCGGCAAATGTGGCTATTCAAGGCGGATTGCAACCTAAATATCCAGTAACAGATGATTTGCAAGCGCAATACAACCAAGGTAAGGCGCTGAATATGATCCGTACCTTTCCTAAGAGCGGCACGCTGGTCTGGGGTGCTCGCACACTTGAGGACAATGATAACTGGCGTTATATCCCGGTTCGTCGCCTGTTTAACAGTGCGGAACGGGATATTAAAAACGCCATGAGTTTCGCGGTCTTCGAACCCAACAGCCAGCCCACCTGGAAAGCTGTCCACCGCGCTATCGATAACTATCTTCACACCCTCTGGCAGCAAGGCGGCTTAATGGGTAACAAAGCCGAACAAGCCTACTTCGTTCAAATCGGTAAGGACACCACGATGACCGATGACGATATCAAGCAGGGCAAAATGATTGTCAAAGTGGGTCTGGCGGCGGTTCGTCCAGCCGAGTTTATTATCTTGCAGTTTACGCAGAACATTGCTCAATAATTGGAGGCAACATGCCAACAACACCAACTTATCCTGGCGTCTATATCGAAGAAGACGCATCACTGGCACTTTCTGTTAGCCAGGGAAATACCGCAATCCCCGTTTTTATTGGGCGTTTCTTACCCCAAAAAACCAGCACAACACCTCAAATAACACGTATTAATAGCTGGTTGGATTTTACTAACCTATTTAACGTGGGTTGTGCCAGATCAATAGCAATCACATCAACCGAACCCACTCCTGCTGAAAAACCTAAAAAAGTCGAAGGCGATGTATCAGTCAAAGACAATGAAGGAGCTGAAAACGATACAGAAGTGACTACCGCAGCAAATGCCACAACGCCTAATGTAACGGAAGAAACCCCCGGTTACACTTACCAGGTAGTAGTTGATAGCTACACAATAAGCAGTGATGCGGTAAAACTTTATTTCCAAAATGGCGGCGGACCTTGTTATATCCTGCCAATTATGGATACCAGCAAGACTGACATTCTGGCCTTAATCCCTCAGTTAATTGAACAAGCGTTAGACATCACTTTAATTGTCTGTCCTGAACAAGATTCTGATTATCAGAGCCAGATATATAACAACCTGACACCTTCATTATTGAATAACGGCTATTTTCTTATCGCCGACAATCAGGATAAAGCAACCGCTATTAGCGCGAATGTCCCTTCACAAACTGCAACCTATTATCCCGCAGTGAAAGTCTCACAGCTGATGCAAACCAAAGAGGAGCTTGTTGCTGTTTCAGGCTATAAGGATGCAGATACAACAGCAGACAAAGTCACCAATCTGGTGCAGCTCAAAGATAAAAACCCAGATGTCTATCAGAAAGCTGTGACTGCAATACAGAACATAAACAAAACGATTCCCGCCAGTGCAGTGATGGCCGGTGTCTATTGCGCCACCGATGCCCGCCGTGGCGTCTGGAAAGCGCCCGCTAACGTGGTGCTGAGCGGGATTAATGATGTAGCCGAACGACTCACTGACGATGAACAAGGTACCATGAATCAAAACGGTATCAATGCCATTCGCTATTTCAATGGTCGTGGCTTTGTCGTGTGGGGTACGCGTACTCTGCAAGATGATGACAACTGGCGCTACATTCCGGTTCGGCGTCTATTCAATGCGGCAGAACGAGATATCAAGCAAGCCATGCGATTCGCCGTTTTTGAACCCAATAGTCAGCCAACCTGGGAACGCGTCCGTTCAGCCATTGATAACTATCTCCATCAACTCTGGCAACAAGGGGCGCTGGCCGGTAACAGCCCGCAGGAAGCTTATTTTGTTCAAGTTGGTCAAGATCTCACTATGTCCGACACTGACATTAAGCAAGGCAAAATGATCGTCAAGGTTGGTATGGCGGCGGTCCGTCCGGCTGAATTTATTATCCTGCAATTTTCGCAAAATGTAGCACAGTAACCGTACTGAGGCGCGGTTCGCCGCGCCTGTTCTATTGAGGAACCGAGAATGGAAATAAAACAGCCCGGCGTCACCATCACGGAGAACCTGATATCCCAGAAACAAGATGATGCATTTATTGGTGTACCGGTTTTTATCGGCTATACCCAACCTGCTAAAAACAATCGTGTTAGTGACCAAACCGCTGTCAAGCTAAACAGCCTGACCGATTTTACCCTGTCATTTGCTGAATCAGGTTTAATGTACTATTCCGTGCGTCACTTTTTTGAAAACGGGGGTCAGCAAGCCTATGTACTGTCGCTCGGATCTGATAAACGCCAAGACGATTTTCAATCATTGACCACCACCCTACAACAAGATTGGGTTAAACAAGCGATCTCCGCCCAGAGTGCTATCACGCTGATTGTAGTCCCCGATATTGTCTATCTGAATCAGATGAATGATCCCGATTCAGGAATAGATCAACACGATAAGATTCAGTTCTGGCTACAGTTTTGGCAATCCGTACTTAACCTTTGCAACAGCCGACGCGGCATCATGGGATTGCTGGATGCCCCAGATGATCCCGTGCTGGCCGCTGAATGTTTAACACAGTTTTCCTCAGATGATCGGCAATGGGGCGCCGTATATTGGCCAAGATTGAAAAGTGCTTATCAGGAACAAAATCAGCCGATTGTGCTGTCACCTACCGCAGCGGTGGCCGCCATCATTCAGCGTAACGATAACCAAATGGTTGTCTGGCATGCACCGGCAAATGTCCCATTAGCCAAAGTCATCAACCCGGTACGTTCTTATATTGAAGCTGATGAGCTGTTTAATCAGAACGGTACCTCGTTGAATCTGGTGCGCAGCTTCCCCGGCAAAGGGACAAGGATCTGGGGATGCCGCACGCTGGACAACTCGCCCGGTTCTCCCTGGCGCTACATCCAGACTCGCCGTCTGGTTTCCTATATTGAAGCCCATATGACTCAACTGGGCCGAGCCTTTGTATTTGAACCCAATAACGCCATCACCTGGATGAAGTTTAAAGGCCAGGCTTACAACTGGCTGCGTCAGTTATGGCTAAACGGCGGATTACGGGGCACTCAGGAAGATCAGGCATTTGAGGTTTTACTGGGGATTGACGAATCGATGAGTGAAGCGGATCTGCGGGCTGGAAAAATGATCATGAAAATCAGGCTGGCGCTGTTAATTCCGGCAGAATTTATCGAGCTAAGCCTGACATTCGATACCCGTACCGGGATCACCCATTAAACAGGGGCAAAATATGAACAACTTATACACCCCGTCGGTGTCACACCGTTTTATTGCCAGTTTTCTTTTCAACAATATTCCCAGCCCACTCGACATTGCCTTTCAACGGATATCTGGCCTCAGCCGTGAGTTGCAAACCAGTCAACACAGTCAGGGCGGGGAAAATGCCAGAAATACCTGGCTGTCCGAGAAAATCCAGCATGGCAGTCTGGTACTGGAGCGCGGCGTGATGACCGTTACGCCACTGACACTGACGTTTGATCGCGTCCTGCGTGGTGAAAAAGCAATTTATACCGATGTGGTCATCATTCTACTGAATGAAAATTCAGCCCCCGTAGCCAGCTGGACGCTAAGTAACGCGCTGCCAGTTCGTTGGTCTACCGGGGATTTTGATGCCAATAGCAATACGGTTCTGGTCAATACCCTGGAGCTACGCTATCAGGATATGCGCTGGTTAGGAGTGAAAGCATGACCGTCGAAATTAAGGAGCTGATTATTCAGGCTAAAGTTACCGATCCAGCGAGTCACGCCGTCGCACCACGCACGCTGGCGCAAGAAGTGCTGGATAACACCCGCCTGATTGAACAGGTGAAACAAGCAGTGCTAGATGCATTGCGCGAAACAGGAGGTCATTATGAGCTTAATTGAACGCAGCCTGTCCAGACTCACCCTCACCGCTTTCAAGGACCGTGAGGGGAAAATTTCGGTAGGGAGTTTGCAGGCGATGTATAACCCTGATGCCATCCAGCTCGACTACCAAACCCGTTATCAGCAGGACGAAAGCGTTAACAGTGCCAGTCAAAGCAGCCGCTATGTGTTATCCCAACCGGCTGGTTTGTCATTAGTTCTGCTATTTGATGCCACTATGCCCGGCAACAACACCTCGGTGGAAACGCAGCTGGCGACCTTGAAAACCCTGTGTGCCGTGGATGCCAGTACTAACGTCCCCCACTTTCTTAAAATTAAATGGGGCAAAATGCGGTGGGAAAACAAAGGCTATTTTGCTTGCCGTGCCAGCGGCCTTAGCATCAGTTACACCCTGTTTGATCGGGACGCCACACCGTTGCGAGCCGGCGCTACCCTATCTCTGGTGGCAGATGAAAGCTTTGTTATTCAGGCTACTGAGCAACAGTTAAAATCACCGCCAGTCACCGCAATCAATGTAGCCGATATGCTCTCCCTACCCTTGATCGCCTTAGGTGCCGGAGCCTCCCTGGCAGGCGGTATTGATTATCTCTCGCTAGCCTGGCAAAACGATTTAGATAATCTTGATGATTTCACTCCCGGTCAAACGCTGCAAGCGCAGGGGGATGCATGAAGATACCCGCAATCACTATCAAGATAGGTGGCAAAGCCCTCAGTCAATTTACTGTTATCAGTCTGACCGTCAATCATCAAATCAATGGCATCCCCTCGGCTAACATCACCTTAGGTATTGCCGGTGATGCAAATCATATTTTTGATGCCAAGGCGCAAACTGAACTGGCAAGTTGCCGCCCCAATCATGAACTTAGCGTGCAGATCGAAAAAACCGTAGTGTTTAAAGGGATCATCGTTCGGCAAACATTGGGGCTTAAAGGTCAGGACAGCCTGATTACCCTGACTGCTAAACACTCATTGCAAAAATTAACCCACAACTTCCACTCGCAACTGTTCAACAAACAAAGTGATGAGGCGATTCTCAAAAAGCTATTCAGCCAAGCCGGTATCCCTGTCACGATAAAACAAGCACCACAGCTTAAAACGGTGCATGAGCAAATGGTACAGTTTCGCTGCAATGACTGGACTTTTCTAAAAAGTCGGCTGCTCGCAACCCACACCTGGCTACTGCCCGGTAACGATAACGTGACGCTGGTAACCCCGGAATCACTTAATCGATCAACTGTGCATACTCTCCACCAGCGAGCTAACCCTCAGGATGCCGTCCTATTTGAAGCGAATCTGCAATGGGATAACCAACGCAACGCCAAAACCGTGAGTGTACAGTCCTGGGATATTGCCCAACAAAAGCTGTCTCAAGCCAATCAGGCAAAAAGCAGCGGACTAGGTCGTAATCAACTCGCCACAGACAACCTGGCATCATTGACCAATCAAGAGTGGCAATGGACTTTCAGCTACCCGTTGGACAATGAACAAGCCAAACATCTTGCTCAAGGCATCCTGAATAACCGGCGAAGTCATAACGTCTCCGGTAATTTCGAGGTCGAAGGCAATGACCGTTATCAAGCAGGCGATGTACTCGCGTTAAACGGCTTCGGTCAGGGGATGGATGGTCAGGCGATTATCACCGGCGTCAGTCATACCATCAATCAGCGGCAAGGCTGGCGTACCCGACTCACTCTGGGACTATTACCGGAAGTAGAACACGTTGTACCGCTGGTGAAAGAGCTGCATGTCGGGATCGTGGAAAAATATCAGCGGGATAGTCAGTCACTGGGACGTATTCCGGTCAAAATACCGGCTTTGAACTTAACCAACGGCACCCTTTTTGCCCGCTTAGGTAAACCTTACGCCAGCCATGAAAGCGGATTCTGCTTCTACCCTGAACCGGGGGATGAAGTGATTATTGGCTTCTTTGAATGTGATCCACGCTTCCCAGTGATATTAGGCTCTATGCACAACCCCAAAAATAAATCACCGTTAGAACCGAGTGAAAAAAATCCGGTGAAAACCTTAGTGATTAAACAGGGGGAAAAACAACAGGCATTAATCTTCGATAATCAAGATAACACCCTCGCATTAAATAGCGGCAAAAATACCTTATCTTTGCAACAGGATAAAGATATCACGCTTAATTCCGCTAAGAATCTTATTACCCATGCCCAGGAAATTAAAATAGAGGCCGAAAAATCTCTATTCGCCACCGGTAAATCCGGGGTTGATATTAAAGGTGCGAAGATTAACTTAACCCAATAATAAGGTAATGAGATGACAAACAAAATATTAGCCGATATTTATGGTCGGGGTTGGGCATTTCCGCCGCAATTTTCTATCAAAGATAATGCGCATCCTGAAATACCTACAGGTGTAACCATGGCGGAAGGGGCAGAAAATGTTCGCCAAAATATGAAAATTCTTTTTCTAACTGAACCCGGCGAAAGAATTATGCATGAGAATTATGGTTGCGGCCTGAGTGATTATCTGTTTGCCAATATCCGTGACGAAATGATGGCAGAAATTCAAACTCGGATTGAAGAACGCGTATTGCGCTATGAACCTCGCGCAGATATCCGTGAGATCCAAGTGAACCAAAGAATAGACCTGCCCAATGCACTGCATATTCAGGTTACTTACACCCTAAGAGGCAGCGAAATCAGCCAGCAGATTGAAGGCGTCCTTGAAGTTAATGAGGGTCGGGTACAGGTGAGTTTATGAGTAAACAACTGGTGATTGATGGCGACAACCTGCTATTCGAACCGCTATTCGGCAATCGACAAGTTACCATTTTGGGGCCAGCAACCATTCGAGGTAGCGGGCACGCCAAAATCCAGGGCAAAAAGATCGTCATGGTGGGTGATGAAAAAAAGGTGCAACTTCAGGCGCAATATATTACCCCAAGCCATCCAGTGCCCGGCATAGGTATGGTCACTATTGCTCAGTTGGATACCAGTCAACAAGCCAACTTTTGCCGCAGCCCAGCCACAGTCATTGTTGTCGGGCAACAATTTATCGCCCGATTTACCCCAACCCAACTAGCCAATAATCCATCGAGTGGCCCGGATGTGACAGCCCCCAGTATGGGTAAAGGCCGTTTTATCGCCAGTCAATATGCAGTCACAGCCGGATAAATAACCTCTTCAACTTTATTTTCAATAACAACGAACTCCTGAAAATCTATACCCTATGGATTTCAAGATGCATCGCGACGGCAAGGGAGCGAATCCCAGGGAACATAGATAACTATGTGACCAGGGTGAGTGAGTGCAGCCAACAAAGAGGCGACTTGAAAGATGACGGGTATATCAGGGATATATTCAAACAACAGGTGGTATAAATATGAGACAGGCCGAGTTAGACAATAAACTCTCTGCTATTGTGCCAGATACTGTATTTAAACTTGACGAAAGAAGCACACTGGATATTTTAAACTGGCTTAAGGCTTATGCTGAAAAAATCCCTTTCGATCAAGAGAAAAAACAGTTCTGGGACAATTTCTACTTTATTCAAGCAAATAATCCGCAACAATTGGCGGATATTTACCAAAATGTGAATAAAGCGGATGGCCTTTTACCGGCACATCAAGCTTTTATATTGGCCTTTTTAAAGTTATTAGAAACACCCAACCGATTATTAAATACCTTCCCAGCCCGGCACCGTGATCTTTATTACCGGGAATTATTGGGACTAAAACCTAAAAGCGCCCAAGCGGATAAGGTTGCGCTAGGAATTACCCTCAATACCAACAGCACAGAATCACTGATAGCCCAAGGCACGCTATTTGATGCAGGACAAGACAGCGCCGGCAATCCGTTACAATATGCATCAGATACAGATTTACTGGCAAACCAAGGAGAACTGACCGACCTATATTGGTACCGCAAAGATAAAGATGGCTGGCAATCAGCAACACCACTGAACCGTTCAGATAATATGGCATTACCCGAAAACGGTATTCGGCTTTTTAGTCCAATGCCTAATGATATTCCGGTTTTGTCCGGTTATCTGATCACTTCTCCTTTATTTGCCATGTCAGCAGGAGAACGCCGCATTAAAGTGACTCTGGCAAGCGAATGGGCGGGTAATGCTGATCACATCACCGCTAAAATCAGCGCTGGAAATCATTGGCTCTCCTTGTCGGTAAAATCTATCGACAAAACAACCCTTGAGCTTGGATTATCATCCAGTGATGCCTCTGTCACTCCGCCTGATGCCTTGGATAACCTGGTGTTTAATGTACCGGCATTAAAACTGGGCACCACTCAGGGCCCTACTCTGCCTGAGATTAAAGGCATCGAAGTCAGCATTGACGGTAACCGCAGTGTGCGCTATGCCTCTGATGGCGGTATTGAACAGACGGATACCACCAGCTTCCCCTTTGGTCAATCACCGTCGCTGGGTTCCGGTTTCAATCTGATTGCTCCGGAATGGTATGGCTCGGACAACGCAACATTGACGATTACGCCTCAATGGGTTGGCTTGCCTACAGGTAGTTTTTCAACATGGTATGACAAATACAATCCGAAACCAGCCAATAATAGTGTATTCAAGGTACAAGGCTACTTAGTCACATCTCAAAAGAGAGCTGTTCTTAATCAATCTAAATCTCAGTCATTATTTAGTGGAACAGGCGCTCCACAAGGACAAAGCCTGACATTTACCTTACCGGCGATGAATTATCCCCTTGTAGACAGCCCATCGCCCAATGAATGGCCTGCATCAGTGCGCATAGAGTTAGCTGAACAGGATTTTATGCACGCCCAATACTGGCAAAATCCCACAAGTAAAAATGTCCCCTACACCCCGCAAATCAGTGCATTGCAGGTACAATTCAGTGCTAAAGCCAAACCTGAGCAATTCACCGTTTACCCTCTGACGCCTTTTGGTCGAGGTGAGGCAACAGCAAAAATGCCGCCACTCACCCATGAAGCCTTCTATTTAGGCTTTACAGGTGTATTGCCGGGACAAACTATCTCCTTATATTGGCAACTAGAAGGGATTAAAGCCCTCAATTTATCTTGGTTTTATCTCAACGAAAGCAATAGCTGGAGCACCTTAGACAAATCAGTTAACGATCAAACGGGTAACTTGTTTGACCAGGGTATCTGGTACACCTTATTACCACAAGATGCCGCAAATCAGGCCACTCTGATGCCGGCAGGACGGTACTGGCTGAAAGCAGAGATAACCGCGCAGATTGATCCTCAGGATTACCCACGCATTAAAGGTTTGCTGTATAACGCCACGACAGCGACATTAGTTAATGCCCAAGCCGTTGAGCAGGCTCATTTTATCAACGGATTGGCCGCGGGTAGCATTAAACAACCAACCAGCACATCAGTCGCAATCAGCAACGTCACCCAACCTTGGGCCTCGTGGAACGGTCGTCCGCCAGAAACCGAGCAAACTTTCCTGACGCGTCTGCCTGCCCGGTTGTCTCACCGTCATCGGGTACTGAGTTGGGGCAATATTGTCACCTTATTAAAAGAACAATTTATCAGCCTGTTTGATGTCAAATATCCTTCGGCTAATGAATTAACCAAAATCCCGGCACCAAAAACACAACGACTGATTGTGATCCCTAACAGCCGCTACAAAGATAACGATGATGTCCTACGACCAAAGTTAAACCCTGCCCGGCTGGCAGAAATGGTCGCATGGATCAAACACCTCAGTAGTCCCTGGGCAACGATTGAAATTAATAATCCCACCTACGTTGATGTTAATGTGAACTACCAAGTGACCTTTATATCAGGTATTAACTCTGACTACGGCCATCATCAGCTACAACAGCAACTAAGCCGAAAATATATGCCATGGGGAGAGAATCCGACTATTGGCGTGAAAACCGGTAACCGTATTGACTATTACCAGCTGTTAGCCAACATCCAACAATCCCCTTTGGTAGAACGCGTCACCAATTTAAGCATAACGATAGCTAACCGAACCACGGGTGCTATAGGTGAAAGTATCGAAGCTGCCGATGATGAAGTACTGATTTTGGTCTGGCCAGAGCCGCGTCCCGCAAACCAAGGAGTTAACCAATGAGTCATCAGGATGCCCTGTTTCCCATCGTCAAAGACGATATTACTTTCGATGCCTTACTTGCTCAGGCCAAAACGGTCATTGAGCAACAATCAGGCCAACGCTGGAGTAATACCAGTGAAAATGATCCCGGTATCACCTTATTAGAAGCCTGTTGTTATGGTGCGTCTGATCTGGCTTACCGTCACTCATTACCCCTGAAAGATCTTCTTACGCCCAACCCCACGGAACAGATACCTGGCGACGGTATTTTCCCCCAAGAGTTCGGTCCACAACAAACGCTGACCTGTGGCCCAATCACGGCGGAAGATTATCGCCGAGCCTTACTGGACCTGCACAGTAGCGACACAGTTAATGACACCAGCAAAGGTTATTTTTTCTTTAATGATGTCCAACTGATTCGTGAGCCTAAAGAACAACGCTATAAATATTGGTATAACAAACAGGAACGTAAATATACCTTTAATGATTTGGGAGAAGATGGCAAATTAACCTTGAGAGGAAATTACTGGCTTTATTTGCTTCCTAGTCAGGAAACTCAGGCTAATAATAAACTGGCTCAGGAGAAGCTCAACGATTTCCTAAAAAATAACCGTAATCTGGGGGAATCCGTTAGCAAAATTATCTGGCTGCAACCCATTAATTTCCCTTTGCAGATTGACATTGAGCTTGATGATAACGTCATCGATATTCCTGACATCTTCGCCCAAGTTTATATGACGGCGGAACAAATGGTGCTGGAAAAGCCTATCCGTTATACCACTCAAGCCATGAAAAATTTAGGCTACAGTAATGAAAAGATCTTCTCCGGCCCTTATTTACATCACGGCTGGATACCTGCATTACCTCAAGCCAAAGATTACACCAGCGCTACCATATTAAATCTCAGCCATCTGGTTAACCGATTATTGGCGATTAAAGGGGTTCAAAGTGTAAGCCGACTGGCATTAGCTAATCACGATAAAACCATTACTCCGCTGTCGGACGATAATTGGTCCTGGGAAATTGCCCAAGGATATTACCCTAGATTATGGGGTAACAATCCACTGGCATTAATTACCTCAGCAAATAGCCCACTCACCATTACTGCCAAAGGCGGCGTTAAAATTGTTGTTTCTAAACAAGATATCGAGGAAAAGCTTATTGCAGAGCCGCTAATCGATACACAGCCGGAATTACTGGACTGGGGTAAATATCGTAAAGTTTTGGATTACTACCCGGTGAGCAATAAATTACCCGCCTGTTATGGATTACAAACCAAAAAACGTACTCCACAGCAGGTACAATTACACCAATTTATTCTGCCGTTTGAACAAATATTGGCTAACGGTTGTGCTGAACTTGCCCTATTGCCGAAACTCCTGGCCTTTAAACAACGGGGGGAGACAGTATATGGTGTGCAATGGCCTTTTAAAGAAAACACGGTCAGTTACAGCGTTCATCAACAGATCATCTCTGACTTAACCACAAAACTAAATTACGATTCACAAATCTATATCGATGATGATATTCAAAGGCCAAACTATATAAAAGAATTGGAAATCTTAGATCATCTGTTGGGTTATTTTGGCGCTCAACTTGCCGCCAGACCACTTACCCTAGATTTTCGAGATTTTCTGGACACCCAACGCGGTTATCTCGCTCAACAACCGGAACTGACCTATCAACGTAATAATATTCGTATTGATAAAGTGTCGGCACTACAAAAACGGATTGCGGCCCGGTTAGGTTTAGGCGGGGAATGTTTCAGTGATACCCCTGATCTGGCTAATTTGCCTTTCTATTTAATTGAACATCGTCAATTACTGCCGGTAAAACCCGATATCCAATTCGATACTAAGCAAAAGCCTGATTCTCTGGTAGTTGCAGATGATCAATTAAAAATCACCCAGAAAGGTACAGCCGGCCGTTTATTGCAAGGCCAGGTGATTAACCTAATTATCATTGAAGGTGACAGAGAATTCACTTTGCGGGGCCAAATGATCACCGAGGTGACAGGAGAAACATTCACCCTTAACACACGCAATAGCACGGATCTAAAACACAATTTAGAAAGAGTGCTGATGGCATTTGAGCAAGACAAGCTATTCTGGCAAAACAGCCCAGTGTGGTTGGAAGATATGGATTATCAATTAGTTTATGCCGATGCCACATATAACAACGATGTTGAAGATGAACGTTGGATTACCTCCAGCGCCCAAAGCCCTTTCCCGGCCATGATTGAAGAAAATGACGAAATCACGCTGAAATATGTCATTACACCATCTGGGCCTGCCAAAAAGATATTAGCCCGTACAGTTCGCGCTGAAAAGAAATCCGAATATGAGCTTAAAGCACAGGTAGTCAAATTTGATCGTATTCAAGGCAAGATATTAATTAAACGCACCCAAGACTCACGGGATAATTTTCCACCCGAGACAGAAGCATGGCGCTATCGCTGGTATTTCTCCAGCGAAAAATATGCCTTGGCTGATCGCTTTTCATTTGTGGTTAGCGTAGTAGTCAATCACCTGTTAATTGAAAGCAACAAAGTTGACCCTTACAAACTGGAAGCTTGGGTAAAAACGGAGATTCTCGCTGAATTTCCCGCGCATATTTCGATGATTATTCACTGGTTATCACCGAAACATTTTGAAGACTTTGCTAATACCTATAAACGCTGGCAAAACAATGATGCGCCTTTAGGGGACGAGGCATACCATATTTTAGAGACCTTAACCCTGGGAAGATTACCTTCCGCTGCAACCGGTATTGGCAGTATGCGAATTGCCACCGAACAGCAACGTATTGAGGTCATTGGTCAATCGGGCGATCAATGGAACGAAGAAGTGATAAAAGATAATCAGCTATTATATGTGCCTTATGCTAAAGGTATATTGCGGATAGATATTGACCTTAATAAGGAGAATAATAAAGAAACGGCTATTTCAGAATATTTGTATCAACCAGTAGATAATAAAGGCAAGCTGGTATTTTTAACCGATAACAGCCAAATAGGGCCTGAATATGCCGTACTGAAATCAGATAATGCATGGACAGATTATTATATCAAGGTGAAGAAGAATAAAAACGGGGTTATTACTGATGAAACATTACATATTAAAGGCCGGAAGAAAGTAGGACTTAACTTATCATGGAAGGCAATGAATTTATATGACCCTCCAGCCGGAAATAGCTGGTCATTCTATTATGGATTTGTATTAGGCGATAACCCAAATCTTTCTGGCGCATCATTTTACACCGAGGAACCGCTTATCTTATCACTGAATTACCTCTCTGATCCTAATAATCTTAAAGGAGAAGCGCGTACAAAATTTGGTTTTTATTTCGCCTATGATGGAAACAAACTTTAACAATATAAAATAAACATCTCGTTTATTCATATATCAAAATATCCCAAGAATCTCGCTATTATTTGCATCTCTCTTAATATAATAGCCCACATAATATAAGGTGATAAACATGGAAAAGAAATATAATCTGCAAAATTCCGAAGCTAATCTGGAAAATATCAATATTAAACCACAAGGGCCTTCAGCCGATGATTTGAAAATCCGTTTTAAAGAAGGCAGCATTCCATTACAGACCGATTATGCTGACCTGATTAATATTGCAGATATTGGGCGTAAAGCATGTGGTCAAGCGCCACAACAAAATGGGCCAGGAACAGGATTGAAATTGGCTGATGACGGTACGCTTAATTTAAAAATAGGTACGCTTTCCAACCAAGATTTTTCACCATTAATGCTAAAAGATGATATTTTATCTATAGACCTTGGTAGCGGTCTGATTAATAAAACCAATGGAATATGTGTCGGTCAAGGCAATGGTATTGTTGTCAATACCAATGACGTGGCTGTCAAAGCTGCCAACGGTATTACCGTCAATGGTAGTGGTGTTGCCGTTAAAGCCAATAATGGTATCAATGTTGATACTAATGGTGTTTCTGTAAAAGCCAAAGATAAAACAATTAACGTCGAATCTACAGGGATATCGGTAAGACTTGGTTGGGGAATCAAAATAGGTGATGGGTTAGATGTTAAGGCCAGTAATGGTATTAACGTCGATAGTAATGGTGTTTCAGTCAAAGCCGGTAACGGTATCACGGTTAATTCAAGCGGTGTGAGCATTGATCCCAATAAAGTACTCCCCAGAGGCATGATTGTAATGTTTTCTGGTAATAGTGCTCCCACTGGATGGGCTTTTTGTGATGGTAACAGCGGAACCCCAGACTTAAGAAGCCGTTTTATAATGTGCGGTGAAACTATTTCTGAAACAGGGAAAAGCAGTAATAAAGCCAGTGGGAGTGGGAATGGAAAAAACTTTTCCAGAAATACAACATCAACTACGGTTTCGGTAAATGTTACTGTGCAAAACACGACATTAACAGAATCACAAATACCAAAACATAAACATATTGAAGCACTTCCATATTATAATACTCTAGGATTTGCCTATGGTAATACCCCCATAGGATCAACAAAATACCAAATAAATAATACAAGTTCTTCTATGTTTTTCTGGCACCCAAGTCCAACTGGAAATGATTATCATCCATACACATCAGAAGTCGGGGGTGGACAAGGGCATAATCATAAGGCAACAGCATCATCCTCTTCACATACTCACAGTGTTGATGTAGTTCCACCTTATTACATCTTGGCATTTATTATGAAACTTTAATTCCATCCCATACAGAAAGATTTAAATTATCTATTATTTGTCAATCACCAAGGAAATATCAATATGACTTCGGAGCCAAATCTGTTAAACCGGATTACCATTACTATTGAGGCTAATAATCAACAGGTGGCTAAAAAAGTATTGCATGGCTCCCTACTTAATCAAGCCAGCATAAATAAATTACTCAAATCATACTTTGATGAATATAACATTCATCAGGATATCTCTTTAGATAGCTTAACCTTGGACCTTGGCGAAATAAGTTTCCATGACTTTAATACATTATTCCCGGCTCGCCTCAAGTTTGCGCTGAATAAAGCACTGAGCCAATATCAGATAAATAACCACCAGGAAGAAATTCTATTGAATAAACCAACATCCAATAAATTGACCGATAAGATATCTTTATCCAGTGAAAATCATTTAATTGATGCAGAGAATTTCATTCATTTCTTATATCAAAAAGATCCGCAACTCAATCCAATGGAGGTAATAACCGATAATAAGAATAGCGATATCAAAATTAAACCATTAATCAATCAATTAATACAGATAGAAAACAAATCAGCATTATTATTAGCAAAAGGCTGTTTATCTGAACATGGCCTACAACGGCTTTTAGCTATCAGACAACCGGCCTTATTCCTCGCCATTAACCGCAGATTATCCGACAGAGTCAACAAACCACAACATCAGGAGGAGCTTGTCTCCTCCGGACAATTGATACTTAATGCACTGCAATATATCCAGCGGCACAATACTCAGGAAATACCTAAACCCGATGCGAAAATCATCTCGCGTATTACCACTGAATTCAATAATGGCATACTTAATGCTGCATCTGTTATTACATTATTCCGCCAGGCTATGACCGACAACAGTCCATTAAATAGCTGGCTAAAACAACTCTGGCAAACCGTTTCTGTTTCACAACTTTGCAAAAAGCACCTGTCAGCTGAAGAATATCAATATCTACTGGAATGCTTTATGCCAAATCACATGGAGAAGAATATATCTGATAAAAAACCAACCATTACTCCCGTTGATATTTCAAATATTCAGACATACCAACATCTGGCAAATCAGCAGGTCATCACCGACGATCAGAAAATACTATCAGCACCAGATAACACACCTATTACAGGCAATAACCATAACCGACATCAAATTATCAACAGGTCACATTCCGGACAGGCTTTATTACCTGAACAACCTCTTCCATATCAGGTAAAAAATGCCGGCATATTAATTCTATGGCCGATGCTTCCCGCACTATTTAATCAACTTGGCCTACTTGAGAAACAGAAATTTATCCACCGTCAAACCCAGTTCAGCGCCGTTAATTTCCTTGACTATCTGATTTGGGGAACCGAAAAAACACCGGCAGAACGCAAGAGGCTTAATAACGTTCTGTGCGGACTCATGGTCAATGAAAATACAGAATCAATCTCTCTTGAACCAGAAAAACAATTGATAGCAGATCAATGGCTGGATGCGATGACTGTCCAGCTTCCCAGCTGGAAAAAATTAAGCCGTAATGATGTACGGCAATTATTTTTACAACGACCGGGTGAATTATTGACAAATGAGCAAGAAATCAAAATCACAATCCAGCAACAACCCTTTGATGCGCTATTGGCCGATTGGCCTTGGCCATTAAATATCGCCAGACTTCCCTGGCTGGATCTCCCTTTACGCATCGATTGGCAAAATATTTAGAAGGTTTATATGGATTACCCAGTTACCTATAGCCACAATATAGTGGCAGAATCACATTGGATTTATCCCCATTTGGAACGTATCGATCTGCGGTTACAGCATTATTATTACCAAAAGAGTCACAGATACGATTCCTTACCGGAAAGTTTTTTACTTACCGAAGATGAATTAGATCAGCACTTGAAAAAACCACAGGGAATACCCCATTGGCTAATTCAATCGAATGATATTATTAGTCTGCCAAAAACAGAGGAAAGCCCAGCAGCTATTGATCCATTATCAATATTGGTTGATCGTTTTGAACTGACTGAATTTGAGCGAGATGCCTTACTATTAGGTTTATTACCCCATTTTGACAGCCGTTATCATGCGCTATTTGCTGCTCTGCACGGTAGCAGTAGAAAACAGTGGCCTACTTTTGCTTTAGCCATTGAACTATTCAGCCAACGCCAAAGTGATCGACAATTACAACAAAATAGCTTTTTACCATCAACACCATTAATCAAGAATCAACTATTACGACTCAATAATCACGAAGAATCTATTTGGCTACAGACACAATTCTCAACTCATAGCGCGGTCTGGCATTTTCTATCAGGCCAGCAGGTTATTTTACCCCCCCTGACAATTTGTGCTTATTGGTATTTTCCTGCCTCGCCAACTTGGTATCCTCAAGCCCTTTATCACTCATTTGAAAAAATATTGCTGAATGAAACAGATGAAGTGCGCCCATTAGTCATACTTAGAGGAAAACCAGGCAGTGCCAGAGAATTGGCGGTAAGCCATATTATGGCATCCCATGACATAAGTACTTTAACACTTGATTTAGCCCGCCTGCCCGACGAAGACAATATAAGGGCAATCGCTAACTTATTGACTGATGCAGTGCGGGAAGCCCGGCTACATAATGCTTGTTTATTAATTCGCAATTTCTCTTTACTGGCAGAGAAAAAGAAAATATTAAATAACGAATTATCCACTTTACTGAATCACCCAAAATTACGCGTGGTTTGTCTAATAGAACCACAAGACTCATTAATCTGGATTGAACATCTGCCCATGGTGCAAATTGATATGCCAGCACTCACTCTGGCAGACAAAAAAATCATGCTGGAAACAAACTTACCGGCTAATATCATCCAGAAAATAAACATCGCTCAATTATGTCAGCGTTTTTCATTTACTGCGGAAACATTACCGCAAATCCTTCAAGAAGCGAATCAATACCAAATACTCCGACAACCAGAAGGTCAATTAGAAGAAACCGATCTGCGTAAAGCACTAAACTTCCGTGCTCAACAAAACTTCGGTAAATTAGCTCAGCGAATCACCCCCAAACGCTGTTTTAATGATTTAGTTATTTCAGATGTATTAGCACAACAATTAAAAGAAATTATTGCCACCATTCATTACCGTGACCAGATTCTGGGCGCTGGTTTTCAGCAAAAAATAGGTTATGGCACCGGCATTAGTGCGCTATTTTACGGAGAATCCGGGACCGGGAAAACCATGGCCGCCGAAGTAATTGCCGGACATCTTGGTGTTGATTTGATTAAAGTCGATCTCTCTACAGTGGTGAATAAATATATCGGCGAAACAGAAAAAAATATCTCTCGCATTTTCGACTTAGCCGAAGCAGATTCTGGCGTGCTATTTTTCGATGAAGCCGATGCTCTATTTGGCAAGCGTAGTGAAACCAAAGACGCCCAAGACAGACATGCCAATATTGAAGTTTCTTACCTATTGCAACGACTGGAAAATTATCCGGGATTAGTGATTTTAGCCACCAATAATCGCAGTCATTTAGACAGCGCGTTTAATCGTCGTTTTACCTTTATTACTCGTTTTACTTATCCCGATGAAATGCTACGTAAAAAGATGTGGCAAACAATCTGGCCTGAACAATTGAGATTATCTGATGAACTTGATCTTGAACATCTGGCTAAACGGGCTGATTTAACTGGCGCTAATATCAAAAATATTGCTTTATTAGCATCTATGTTAGCGAAACATGATCACTGCGAACAAATCGAAAATAAACATATCGATCGTGCCGTTACACTCGAATTAAATAAAACTGGCCGATTGATTTTTTAAATATTCAATAGAATAGGAATAAATATGACAACCCTAATTGCTTCTGACAATGCGATCATTGAAATTAATCAAGCATTAAATACTATTTTATCCCAATACTTAAATACTAATGGAAATAAAATTGATATCCGTTTTGATCTACCAGAAATTAATTCCATTCAATCGGAACCGACAGTGAGCGTATTTCTTTACGATATACACGAAGATTTGCAATTACGCTCCGCCGAACCAAGACGTTATAATCCAGCAAACAACTCATTATTACCGGGCTGGGTAAATATCAATTGTAACTATTTAATTACTTACTGGGATGTGAATAAACCATCGAGCGACGGTTCCAGCCCAGACAGTCAACCCAACAATCAAGCCGCACAAGTCATGACACGGGTTTTAAATGCCTTGATAAATAATCGTCAATTAACCGGCATTCCCGGTGCATATACCCGAGTGATTCCCCAACAGGAAAATTTAAATAGTTTGGGTAACTTTTGGCAAGCGCTTGGCAATCGTCCACGCCTCTCTTTATTATATTCCATCACCGTACCAATGAAACTTCAGGATATTCAAGAAGGTATTACACCAATTAAACAAATTTCCGCTTCTGTGGATCATAAACAAAACCTAAATAATTCACAAATCAATCAAGCTCTGGCAGATAAATTGTGTACCGATTTAGGTGGTACAGAAGATGTTCGTCTTGCTCTGACTAAAGTAGAACTGATCACGGAATTCTCTACAGTCAATAATGAAAGTCAGGAAAATAAAAACGTTATTCTTCATGTCTTTGGTATTACCCATTTAAATTATTTACCTAAAATAGAAAATATTCTCTCAGCATGGAAAAATAGTCAGGATGCCGTAATTAAGATAAACGGTATAGGTATTATGATTGTTGAAGAAAATACTGATAAATTAATTGGAATTTAGTATTGCCCTATTGTGATAGGTAAAACTCGAACTATCACAATCATTTTCATATATTAAATAAAGGTGATGATATGCCAAACAAAAAATACAGTGAAAATACGCATCAAGGCAAAAAGCCGCTAATAAAATCAGAGGCTAATAATGAACATGCTATAGATAATTCCCCGTTAGGCATTGGATTAGATTTAAATAGCATACTGGGGAATAACTCTGCCAGTTTAAGTCAGATTCATGATTATTCATTTTGGAAAGAAAACATTTCCGAATATTACAAATGGATGGTTGTCGTTAAAGCTCATTTAAAACAATTAGACTGGACCTTAAAATCAATGGATTCCCCTGAATCTGCTGGAGCTAACATAGCCAAAAATATAGGAACGACCACACTGCAAACTCTATTAAATACCGGAGGCAGTATAGCTGGCGGCGCTATTGGCGGAGCTATAGGAAGTGCTATAGCACCCGGTGTTGGCACTATAGCGGGCATGGGTATTGGTGCATTAGCCGGAACGGGATTAAATTACCTTAATGATACAGCTATTGAAAAATTAAATGAAAAGTTGGAAATCGCTTATCCTTATCCTAAAACAAGAAACATGATATTTGATATCAATAATTACGATAAAAACCCGCTCATCAAAGCAATCAAAAAGAAAACCAAGAAAGATAACTTAAAAGTCATGGCTGGCAGTTCATTAACATCACAACTTTTAGGAAGAATCACCCCAATAAAAATTCCTGCCTATAAACTTGCTGATCTGGCTGTATCACATCACCGGGCATTAGCAGGACTCAGCAGTGATAAAGCCAGACATATATTAGATTTCACCAATAGTATCCGTGAAGTTCTCAATGAAAGCCATTCTGATGCCGTCGCATTTATGCGTAAAAACTATGGCGATAATGCAATGGGTCTTTCTGGACTCTCTTCTAAAATAAAGGGAGACAAATTAACCTTAGATACATTAGCCAGGACAAGAAATAAAATAGAAAATAGAATTAATAGCATTAATAAACAAACATTAAAACTTTCCTCAAAAAACAGCAATGAATAATTAATGCATAGTAATGAAAAATCATTAGCAATATATACTCTTCATCTTTCAAGCTGCTGCTTTGTTGGCTGCTTTCACTTACCCCAGTCACATAGTTATCTATGCTCCTGGGGATGCGTTCACTTGCCGCCGCGCTGCAACTCGAAATCTATTGAGTATAAAATTCTTACGAAAAATAAATAGGTAATAACATGGAACGAGAATATAGTGAAAAAGAAAAACATAAAAAACACCCAATACAGTTAAGGGATGCAATTGAACAACATGCAGAAGAAACCGCTAATAATTCATTAGGATTAGGGCTGGATTTGCATCAGGCAATAAATACCCCTAAAGTACCGAAAGATAATTACAATGAAGAAAATGGTGATCTATTCTATGGTCTGGCAGCTCAACGGGGGCGATATATAAAAAGTGTCAATCCCAATTTTGATCCAGACAAAACAAATAGCTCGCCAATGGTTATAGATGTTTATAATAATCATGTTTCCAATACTATTTTGAACAAATATCCATTAGATAAACTGGGTAAATTATATGGTAATCCTCAGAAATATGCTAAGGATATTAAGGTAACAAATAGTTTACAACAGGATGTCGCTGCAAGTAAAAGAGGATGGTATCCATTATGGAATGACTATTTTAAAGCTGGAAATGAAAATAAAAAATTTAATATTGCCGATATATATAAGGAAACCCGTAACCAATACGGTTCTGATTATTATCATACATGGCATGAACCTACAGGTGCCGCACCTAAATTACTTTGGAAAAGAGGCAGTAAACTAGGCATAGCAATGGCCGCCAGTAACGAAAAAACCAAGATACATTTTGTTCTTGACGGTCTGAATATACAAGAAGTCGTGAATAAACAGAAAGGCTCCACTCCTTTAGAACAAGGACGGGGTGAATCAATCACTGCTTCCGAACTCCGTTATGCTTATCGAAACAGAGAAAGACTCGCCGGAAAAATTCATTTTTACGAGAATGATCAAGAAACTATTGCCCCCTGGGAGAAATCGCCAGAATTATGGCAAAATTATATTCCTAAGAATAAAAGCCAAAATGAAAGTAGCACACCTCAAAGAAATAATGGAGCACTATACAGATTAGGTGGACCATTCAGAAAATTACGGGCATCCTTAAGAAAAAGGAGCTGACAATATATACCCTTCATCTTTCAAGTTGCTGCTTTGTTAATAATAATATCGACAAATAAAGAATAACTCATCGATCACCTTCCACTTTATAGATATTTAAGAAGCGTGTTAAATGGATTAACGCGCTTCTTATCATTCTGTTGCCAGTAAAAATAATCCCGCCGGAATTCGTTAGAGAAAACGCTTATTTATCTTATTATCTTTCCTGAAAGTTCCCGCTATTTATCTACTCTAATGAGTGAAGCAAAAAAGCATATCTGAGACATAGCAATGCGGCACTCTATTTCACTACTTCCAACAATAAATTCTCTTTAAAATCCATCTATTTTATTATTTTTCTGATTAGTCATATTTTTACTGTACCAAAAGAAATTTGTGAAAAAATAAGATAAGTCTGAAAATGTATTTTAATTAAGAATCTATTTTTATAATTTTATTATCAAATACAACCAGTTAAATAATAATATAAAAATATTCGATCTTATATCATAGCTTAAAGCTATTGAATTAAATATAGACTGTTAATATATTATCTATTCACAATATACTTCATATACTTCCTACTCGAAACTAATAGGTGATAATTATGGTACACGAATATAGTATAAACGACAGACAAAAAAGGCACTCATTCTCATCGGCAAATCCTATTGATCCCGAGGTGACAAACAGAGAAAACAGCAGACATAGATTCCCGAAAGATAATTATAATAAAGGTCATGGCGATCTGTTTTATGGTCTTGCTCCTGAAAGAGGAAAATATATAAAAGAAGCCAATCCCAAATTTGATCCGAATAATCCAGAAAATGCTGCAATGATCATAGATGTTTATAACGATGAAATATCGAGGGTTATATTGAACAATAATGCAAATAAAATCTCTACCAATAGACTATTGAATTTCATATATAATTTCAGAAAAAATAGACTAGAAAATCTTATGAAAAACCCCGAGAAATATGCAAAAGATATTAAGGTCAAGGATAATTTACGGGAAAATATTTCACCCAAAAAAATAGAAAAATATCCATTATGGAATGATTATTTTGAAGCAGGGATTAGAAATAAAAAATTTAATATTGCAGAGATATTTAAAGAAACAGCCAGTCAATATAATTCTGATTATTATCATGCATGGCATATAGGAGGAAATTCTGCTCCCAGATTACTCTGGAAAAGAGGAAGTAAATTGGGTATAGAAATAGCGGCAAGTAATCAGCGAACAAAGATCCATTTTATTCTCGATGGCCTGAAAATTGAAGATGTTGTTAATAAAACAAAAGGTCCTGCTCCTTTAAAAGCCGGACCCGGTGAATCAATTACCGCTTCCGAACTACGTTATGCTTACCGAAATAGAGCAAGATTAGCCGGAAGAATTCATTTCTATGAGAATGGTAAAGAAACCATTGCACCATGGGATAAAGACCCAGAATTATGGCAAAAATATACGCCTAAAAATAGGAGTGGAATGGAATTATAGCGGTTCAGAGAAATGATCGCATCATATATACCCTATGGATTTCAAGATGCAGCGCGACGGCCAGGGAGCGAATCCCCGGGAGCATAGCTAACTATGTGACTGGGGTGAGTGAAAGCAGCCAACAAAGCAGCAACTTGAAGGATGAAGGGTATAAAAACTTAGGAGAATGATCAGGCCAACTCCTAATTATTCTCCTTGCTAAAACATCCATGCATTATTGTTTAACTTTATTTTATACATTTAACTTATCGGCAAAACGATAAACATAGAAATAAAACCAATCCATTTATCCCCATCAATAAAAACACCTCATTAATTACCCTTTATTTGTCACGTTTAAAACTGAATAGTCTGAAAAATAAATAAAAAAACCTGCCAATAAGAGATACTAAGGTTATCAATATTATTAAACTGCGATTATCAGAGTCACATTCTATACCCAATAAATTTCGAGTTGCAGCGCGGCGGCAAGTGAACGAATCCCCAGGAGCATAGATAACGATGTGACTGGGGTGAGTGAAAGCAGCCAACAAAGCAGCAACTTGAAGGATGAAGGGTATATTACTTTCTAACTACAAAGGATACATAACAATGAATATATCTAGTTATTTCTTCCTGAATGAAGAAAACATTAAGTTCAATAATCAATATTTAAATACATACATTGGTTACCCCCAACCCATCAGTAAAGATTGGCCCAATCTGCCTGCCGGGTTTCAAAGATATATTGACGATGTTATTAATTTAAATGGTTTTTTATATTTTTTTAAAGGTTCACTATATCTTAAATTCGATATCGCGAAAGCACAGGTCGTTGATGGACCGAACTTCATTATAGATGGGTGGCCTGGATTAAAAGGAACAGAACTGGAAAATGGAATAGATGCAGCCATAGAATTGACTACAAACACCGTCTGTTTCTTCAAAGGTGAACATTGTGTAGATTACACTATCGATTTACACACAATTAAGACCAGCACTATTTCAGATCGGTGGGGAATGACCGGGAAATATGCAGCATTTAGTCGCAATCTGGATGCTATTATTTTATGGCCAGATATCGATGGAAATTTTATTTATTTTTTCAAAGGTGATTCTTTTATTCGGTTCGACCCAAATTTGAATGCACTTGATGCCGGGCCAATCATCATCTCCAACGATAATAATGGTTGGAGAGGATTAGTCTTCAAAAATGTTCAAGCGGCAGTATCGGTCGATACCGATTTATTAGGCAGTCACCGAGATAATAATGGAGGCAATAGTAAAGTCTGTAATGGAACATGTGGTACTAATGATACGGGTAAATATTGTTTCCAGTTACCTCAAAGTATTAGATTCGGCCTGATAGCCTACGCTAATACAGATAAACCGCAAACTGTAAAAGTATATATTGACGATCTTCTGGTAGATACATTAACCAGTACCAGTAAAGGACAAAATAATCTCATGGCAACTAAAGCCTACACATCAGGTACAGGCAAAATCTGTATTGAGATTGCAGGAGATGGCAAACCATGCAAACTTCGTTATTTCGATAATATATTTGATGGAAATCCGGGAACAGCTATTATCAGCGCTGAAAATGGTACCAATAATCATTACAATGATAGCGTGGTGTTCTTAAATTGGCCTTTGACATAAACTAAAAATACTTAGATAAATGTCACTATCAATTAATAAAATCGATATTATTCCGTAACAAAAATATTTAAATAAAAACACTTAGTTTAAGATAATGATTGCGCCCTCCGGGGTGCATTTTTTCCTACTCATATGACTACCGTAAAATAAATAGAATAAATAGTAGTATTTGGCGGATTATCCTGATTTTATTTACTCTTAAAAATTTACAAATAATTTCAAACAAGAAATATGAAGTACTACCCCACGAATAATGATACCAGCAAGAAAGAATAATCAATCGATCAACCTTCCTCTTTATAGATTAGCCTATGTTTATCGGTAATACGACGTGACCAATAACCTGTGAGATTATGTTTCAATGGCTCAGGTTTACCAATACCTCGAAATGGCGTTCTTTCTATATCTTTAAAAAGCTCATTAATCCGCTTAACGAGCCTCTTTTATCATTTTGTTGCCAGTAAAGATAATCTTGCCAGAATTTACCCACAAAACGCTTATTTAATTAACCTCAGTTCTGCTTAAGAACAGAGATTTCAGAAGCACGTAAATTCAGACTCGGTCTTATCGCTTGGAATGTAAATGTGCCGCTTCTATGCGTTTCGTGCATTGACTCAATCATCGGTCTTCTTGCAATCCTTCCTAACGTCCCTCCAGGCGTCCTTTCAGCTCCAGTTTCTGCGCTATTGTCATCAGTACCTCTTCATACTTCGGGGACTGTTCTGCCCGTCGCCGTAAGATCCTCTTTTAACACGAATCGTTGAATGCTGATTAAGAACTCTCAATACGAGTTAGTGGCGTATTTGCTCAAGTTCGTTTTGGCTCAACCCGGTGGCTTTCATCACCGTTTCACGATCGATTCCGCTGTTCAGCAATGCATGCGCGATTTTTAGAGTTGCCTCTTGGCGCCCTTCCTGACGCCCTTCCTGACGCCCTTCCTGACGCCCTTCCTGACGCCCTTCCCGACGCCCTTCCTGACGCCCTTTCTGCTCCAGTTTCTGCGCTATTGTCATCAGTACCTCCTCATACTTCGGGGACTGTTCTGCCAGTCGCCGGATAAAACCCTCTGGATCGGCGGTATCTCCCACCTGTAATAAGTAGTTTAGCACGCTTTTTAGCTGTTCATCCGTATAGTAATCATACGTCAGCAGCATAATCAGTTCTTGCAGTAACTCCGCCATATCTCGCTGCCGGATATGCTTTTGCACTATTTCCAGTAGCGCAACCCGTTTGTGCGTTAGAATTTTATCGTCCGGGATTACCGTCACATCCACCAGCGGGAATGCGTCGGAATAGATTTCCTTCGCCAGGGCCGGAGCATCGAAGCAGTCGAGCCAATTGGTACTCCAGGGATACGGCTGTATTTTCCCGTGATAGAACAAAACCGGAATGACCAGCGGCAATTTTTCATGTCCCTGCTCCAGATGCCGCTGCATTGCGGAAATACCGTAGCGCATCAGCCGGAATGCCATCATCTTGTCCGGGGAACTCTGATGCTCAATCACGCAATATACGTATCCGTCACCCTGCGCCGTTTTCAATGAATACAAAATGTCGGAATAATGCGCACGCAGATTATCCTCAATAAACGACCCTGATTCCAACCGCAGTGTATCCAGATCACAAACTGCCCGTAATGTCGCAGGTAAATGGATCTCCAAAAAGTCTCTGGCAATATCAATATGACTTAAAAACTGTTTAAAAACAGCGTCATGTGGCGTTGGTGTATTTTTTCTCTTCATCGGTAAATGGTAGCATACTTTCTTTTATATTGAAGGAATATTAAGCAAGAAACCAAGCGGACTGAGATGCCTTGAATTTTCTTTGACAAAAACTTTGATCGTATCTCAGATACTTTAATTTCCTTCTTAAGCTAAGTTCAGGTTAGTTACCTTTCCTGCACATTTCCGCTACTTACCCGCTCTAATGATTTAAGTAAATGTTTTGCATTAGCGGATGAACGTAACAAATAGGCTGTTTCTTCAAGGCTTACATATTCTGCACTTGAAATAATCACACAATCACCACCGTTTTGTCTGGTGATCAATATAGGTACACCATCCTGAATAGCCTGATCCATAATTGAAACAAGATTTGCCTTTGCAACGCTATATGTTGTTTTCCGCATAATATGTCCTTTTCTCGTATCAATAATATCTAATCTGATAAGCAGAAAATAAACTGTAAAATCTCAAGCTAAATATCTATTGCGCCATCCATTTTCCTCATTAACCCGGTTTAATTCCCCACCAGAGCATTATTATTGTGGCAATACAATGGAGCAACTAATTCGCGGATAAATAAATTCGAAATCAATGGCGGCATCGACTTGACGGACCAAATGATTTTTAGAAACCAGCTCGTCAAACGAGAACGTTTCTGACGGGAAAGTCTGGAAAGGGGTGTTCTTAACATGGTGGCAAGCCCCGTTTAGTGAAAGGAGCTGAATTAAAATAGAGTACCGGATAAAAAAACAGTACTTTGTCAATAATCTGTTGCGCCATCCATGGCGCATTTTCTTTATTTTTATGGCTATCGCAAATCATCCATGTAATTAAGCAGTAGCATCTGGAATCAATTGAGTTGCCGGCACATCCTGCCCAAATCCTCGCAGCCCAACCACATGAACATGTTCGTGGTTGTTAAATACTTTACGCACCAATTTATAGGTGGTCCCTTTTTCAGGGCTGATATTTTCGGGCGCGGCGATAATTAACTGCATTTGTAGGCGTTCGCATAATTCAAATAAGGTGGCGATAGATTTAGCATCCAGACGCGCCGCTTCATCGAGGAATAGCAACCGGCAAGGGGAAATATCTTTACCACGCAAACGGCGGGATTCCTCTTCCCAACTCTGCACCACCATCACCAGAATCGACATGCCGGTCCCAATCGCTTCACCGGTCGATAACGCCCCACTCTCTGCTTTTAACCAGCCATCAGATCCACGGTTAACTTCAACGTCCAATTCCAAGTAGTTACGATAATCCAGCAGCTCTTCACCGACGGTTTGCGGCAAACGTTGCCCGATATCCACTTGTGGATTCAGGCGCTGATAAAGTTTTGCCATTGCTTCCGAGAAGGTTAATCGCTGGCTGTTAAAGAGATCTTGATGTTGCTCCTGCTGTTCAGAAAGCACATCCAGCAATAGCGCGTGGCTTTCACGTACATTGACATTCAACCGCACACCACGGACTTGTCCAAAGGAGACCGCTTGTAACCCTTGGTTCAGCATACGAATACGGTTCTGCTCACGCTGAATGGTTTTGCGGATAATATTCGCCACGCTCTTCGAACTAATGGCTAACTTTTGTTCACGGGCTGTCAATTCTTCCGTCAAACGAGCCAGCTCAATTTCCATCTGTTCAATCGCATCAACCGGATCGTCAGTGCGGATAATATCCTGACGAATACGTTCACGCAGATGCTGATAAACCGCAATGAAGAATTGAATTTTACGCTCTGGACGTTTTGGATCTTCGGATAAACGCAGCGCATCACGTAGATGTTCATTATCAGCCACCGCCAGACGCAATGCCCCCAACGCCTTATCCGACATGGAACGTAACGCGCCACCTTCCATATACGCCAATTCACGACGATGCAAGCGACGTTCAACGCCATTGTCTTTCACCATGCGCATCACTGCGCACCAACCCGCTTTAGCCGCAACCACATGTTCGCGGATTTGATGATAATCGCGCTCCAGTTTCCGCAGTTTCTTCTGCAAGCTTTCCATCTCTGCTTCACAAAAAGCGATCTGCTTCTCAAGCTGATTGACTCTGGAACGGTTAGTGCTGAGCGCTTCATGGAGCCGATCACGGTGCTCACGGGCACGCATTTCAGCATTGGTATCCGCTTGAACACCAATATCTTTCATCTCCTGTTCCAGCTCTTTCAACATATCTTGTTTGGTTTCGTAAGAACTTTTTAGAGATGCCAGCACTTGGTTAAATTGGGAATACTGCGCTTGCTGTTGACGCAGTTGTTCGCGGGCGCGGCTGCGATCCGATTCTGCATGCTCCAGACGCTGACGCAGTTTGTCATTTAAATCCGCATTTTCGTTGAGCATACCGGCAGAATCACTGTAGCTAAAATGCGCACGACGCTGTACCACTTCCACCAACGCAAATGCCTGTTGTTTAGCCTGATGCTGGCTATGTCTGGCGATTTCATAGTTCCGTTGCAACTGTTCATGTTGCTGTGGATCGCTTTGCAGAACAGCCACCATCGGTTCCAATTTTGCCAACGCCGAACCATGCTGTTGCAGGAAACGGAACGCTTCCTGTGCTTCGTCCATCTCTTCGCGTACTTCCTCAACGCGATCGATCAAAGTTTCATCCAGCAAGAGCGTAACCTGAGGGATCAGGCGATTTAATACGGTCAGGCTCTCTTTAGCCTGAGTATATTGCTGGCGCTGCTGTTGGGTTTGTTCCTCAAACCGGGACAGTTCACGTTCCAGTTCCGTGTGACGCTGCCTCAGTTCACGGATTTCTGCTTCTGGATCGGTATCAAATGCCACAGACAGATGTTTACCCACAAACTGACTAAACGTCTGGTGAGCACGCTGAATTTTCTGTACATCAAAAGAGAGCGTGGCATAGCGTTCCGCCAAAGTATCGCGCTCCAGATTCAAGACTTCTAAACGATTTTCTCTGGCAGCACGACCAAATAGCGGCAATTCAGGGTAACGAGAATAACGCCATTGACGATCAGAGGATTTCACCAATACCGCATTGGCTTGTTCTTCCGCATTAAATACGCTGTCATCAAAGGATTGCGGATCACCTTCAATAAGATAGAGATCTTCAGGGCAATCTTCCAGCGCTTCAAGCTGTGGGCGCACTAAAGAGAGATCGGGCACCACAATGCCATGACGCGCAGGCCCATACAGGGCCGAGAAATAAGGTGCGTCATCAATGGTGATATCGTCATAAATTTCTGACAGCAAAACCCCGCCGAAACGTTCTGCCAAGGCGATCATCCTGCTGTCTTCCGCACCACTCGGCTGACTGAGGCGCTCAATCTGCTTTTCCAACTCACGTTTTTGTGCAGCGACTTCATCACGTTCTACCGTTGTCTCACGTTCCCGTTCAAGCAACTGCTGCATATATTCCGTCACGTCACTGCTGCTCGTCAGCGTTTCACCACTCTGTTCACACAGTTGGTTCAGGGTATCCTGCGCAGCCAGCCAAACCGGGGCACGGGCAGTCAATGACTGGATTTTCTGTTTCAGTTGTTCAAGCGCCTGTCGCATCTCCATGCGACGCTCACCGCTTTCATTGACACTTAAACTTAACGCTTCCTGCCGAGCTTCAAGTTCATTTTGTAATCCTTCCAGATCTTCAGCCTGATATTGCTGCCCCTGACGTTTACAAAATTCGCTTAATAAATGTTCCGCATTTTGTTGGTTGTTCAAGCGCTGCTCCAGTTCAGCCAACTGCATGCGTAACGGCTGAACACGATCCGCCAGATGTCGCTGTGATGGCCAATCACGCAGCAATTCCCGGGCGTTCAGCCAGGCCTCACTGCGGTTGATTTCGCCAACCATACCTTTTACTAGTTGATATGCCTGTTCAAACTGGTTATGAGCCGCATCAGCAACACTTAATTTCTGTTCCAACATCAACAGAGCTTCTGTTGCCTGCTGCTCTTTATCCTGAAAAGTTTCCAGCCATGTTTCTGCATTATCGGCGGTAAGATCCGGTAGCTGGCAAAGTTCACGAGCACGTTCCAGCGCTTGTAACGCCTGTTGATACTGAATAGCGCGGGTTTGCTGAACATCCAGTGCTTGCTGATAATCAGCCAACTGGCTTTTCAGCTCATCAACTTCCTGCTCTGCTGCTTCTGCTCTGGCTTCATATTCAGCCTGAAGCTCTCCGGCGTCTTCAACAACTTCTGTCTGTTCTTCCAGACGGTAGGAAAGTTCTTCCAAATCTACCTGATAACGGTCGATTTTTTCCTGCTGGCGCATGGCTGTCTGCACCAGATTCAGATGATCACTGGCAGCCTGATAATCCGTTTCTAAATCAGAGGAGGCACTATTTTGTTCAGCCAACTCCCGCGCCATTTCAACATGGCGATATTGCTCGGTAGCTAGTTGTCTGTGGCTACCAAATAGTTCACCCCGCAATGCCAGTGCTTGATCCAGATAAGTACGCCGCTCATTGGCATGGCGCATATAGTCAGCTGACACGTAAGCCGTTGCTTCGGTGATCAAGTGCTTAAACAGATCGCGATCAGATTGTGTGACTCGAATCGCTTCCAGCGTTATACGGTTTTCACGCAACGCCGCTTCCATATCCTGAAATGCCTTCCGAACACCGCTGTTTTCCGGCAACAGGTAATCACGCAGTGAGCGGGTAATAGCACTGGAAATCCCCCCGTACAGAGAAGCTTCGATCAGACGATAAAACTTACTGCGATCACCGGCTGAACGCAGGCGTTTGGGTATTACACCCAAATCAAACATCAAGGCGTGATAATCCGTGATGGAGTTAAATTGCTTGAACTGCACGCCCTCCATCTCATCAAGGCGATCTTTCAGTTCATTAAGCGGCAATACACGCGCCTGTCTTTCGCCAACATTTTCAGTCAGCAACTGTGTAGGCTGGATAGCGGTTGGTAATCCTTGGATCATAAAGGATTTGATATCAACTTTACGGTCACGACCGGCAACCTGTTGCAGCCTCACACCAACAATTACCCGTTGATGACGAGAATTAATCACATCCAGAGTTGAATAACAGACCCCAGCGCGCAACTTGCCATGCAATCCCTTATCACGGGAACCGGAAGTTGCACCAGCTTCAGTCGTGTTACGGAAATGGAGCAACGTTAAATCAGGAATCAGTGCGGTGACAAAAGCCGCCATAGTGGTAGATTTACCCGCACCATTACCGCCTGATAAGGTTGTTACTAATTCATCAAGATCAAAAGTTCTGGCAAAAAAACCATTCCAGTTAACCAGCGTCAGCGAACGAAATTTACCGCGTTCAATCATGGTTGTTCATCTCCCGCGCCCTCTGCTGAGCTATCCGGTGTTTCATCATTTTCACTATCATTAAGCGACAGGCTGCCTTCAACCGGCATTGCCTCACCATCACGGATCATCCTCAGTTGTACTTCACGAGGATCGTCGCCACTGCGTACATCTGCACCAAAACGGAATACCGCCTCAGTGATGGTAAATTTGCTATTGTCATTTGGCAGGAAATAGACCATTCCCAAACGACGCAGGCGATTAAGCGCAGTACGCACTTTTTCCTGCAACTTCTGTTTATCCAAGTCGGAACCAGAGGAACGCTGGTTGACAAACTTCATCAGTTTGCCCTCATCAGCCAGCGAGATCAGCTCTTCATACAACTCCTGAGAAGTAAAAATCCCCTGATTAGCCAGACGTTCCGGGCTGAGATAGAGATAACAGAGGATTTTTCCCACCATCATATCCAGCTCTGATAATACCGAGCGCGGGATCAAGGTCGTTGAACGGGGCCGCAGATAGAAGAAACCTTCTGGTGCACGGATCAACTCCACATTATAGCGGGCGTAAAACTCTTCCAATTGCTCCTGAAAATCCATCAGAAAAGCGTGATTATCAAGATCATCCATCCCAATATGACGACCCGCACGAAGCTGGCTGTCCAGTTCCGGGAAAAGTGAATTGGCTAACGCCTGTGCCAGTTTAACCGGCATAAATTGTTCAATATGTGTCGATGACATGTGCCTGCACCTTGGCTCCGTAATCATTAATCGCTAACCATTCCGCTGGCAACCCAGAGAAATCCGCTTCTGCTATACCCAACCGTACAGCCTGATCCACCAAAATACGTGCCACATCAAAGTGGCGAGGAAGCGGATGTTGAGCAAGGTAATCCCTTAACACCGCACCCAAATCCAGTGGACGTTGCTCCTGCTGATATATCAACAGCGCTTTTTCAATCATTTCTGCCAGTTGTTCGTTTATTTCACTGAATTCTTCATATTCCAGTTCTAACGGCAATTCACCGGTAACTTCTTCATTAGATAACGTCAACTCTTCATCCCGCATATCCAGCAAACGCTCCGCATTCGCAACAGTGAGGGTCCACGGGTTATCAAAATAGTGTTGAACTGATTGACGTAAGCGCTGAGAGAAAATACGGTTTTTATCCATATCAATCGCAGTACGGATAAACTTATGAACGTGGCGATCGTAGCCTATCCATAAATCAATCGCCTGCTGACCCCAATTGATAATACGATCCAGTTTGCTTTGCAGATCAAATACCAATTTATCAACCAGCTCTGATCCACCACTGCCCATGTTCGCATCCTGAATCCGCAGCAAATTGGCCTGGAGTTTATCTCCAGCTGCTTCCAGTGTGTCCTGCAGCTCTCGCAACGTACCGGATGTTTCCGATAACAATTGTTCACAATTGGCAATCGCCGCTTGCCAATCTTGGTTCAACAACGCCGCGATATCTTCTTTAACCGAGTTTTGCAGCTCATCCATCACACGCTGAGACATATCAATGCTATCGAATATTTCTGCAACAGAATATTTCAGCGGCGCAAAAACATTCCGGTGCCAGTGGAATTCATCTCCCCCTTCCTCTGCCGCCTCTGCTGCCCGATGCAACTCACTTGCCACTACCGAAAGTTGCATCGAAAGACGTAAGGTGGAAAATTCCCGCTGACGGATGTAGTAGTCACTGATACCGATACCAAGCGGCGTTAAACGATAGATTGCATTGCCATCAGCCAATTCACTGGTGAAACGATTGAGAAGTTTCTGGCGTACCATATCATTGATGGCATTGTTAGCCCGTACCGTAACCGATTCTGTGGTCTGTTCAAATCCTTTACAAACTTCACGAAAGGCATCAACCAGTTCCCCTTCGCTCATCTCTCCGTCCAGGCGTTCGCTGTTCAGCACCGCAATTGCCATCAGAAAAGCTAATCTTTCCGCCGGCAATGAAATGGAAAAATCATTTTTTCTAGCCCAGGACACCAATTCCGGGACGGTCTGGGAATATTCACTCATAATTCTTCCTTCAAAGCTGGCTTGCGTGCCATAACATGAATGTAGCGCCCCAGACTGATATAAGGTTCCTGTCGGCAATAACGCTGTTCTAATTCCAACAACGCCGGAAAATTCTCATTCTGTAATTGGCGACTTTGCAAATAATCGTGGAAAACCCGTACACCCGTTTTACCAATAATTGCCAAATTTAATTCAACAAGCCATTGATATACCTGTTCAGGCGCCAATGGATTTTGAGGAGACAGTGAACGTTTTCTGCGACGTTGCATATTGGGTGTCGCCAAATGAAAATTACCTAAAATAGCATTTCTCATTACCAAGCCATTAGCGTTATAAAACATTAAAGACAACGCACCACCAGGATTAATGATATTCGTTAACACTTTTATTACATATTTCTGATCGGTAATCCATTCCAATACTGCATGGAATAATACCAAATCTACCGGCTGCTCTATATATTGGCTAATTTCCTGTACCGGGCTTTGTATAAATCGCATATTTTGGCTGACCCCTTTTTCTTGCGCGGCCAACCTTGCTCGCTGGATCATCTCTTCTGATAAATCACAAAGTATCACTTGATGACCTAATTCAGCTAATTGGCATGCCATATTACCCTCACCGCCACCTGCATCTAAAATACGCAATGGACGTTGAGGTAATTGAGCCAGTAATTCGCTGATATCCTGCCAGACAACGGCTTGCCTGATTTTACCTTTGGTTGTGCCGTAAATATTACGAGAGAATTTGTCTGCAATATCATCGAAATTGCGATCCCGCATGAAAAACTGCCTCACTAATGGAATAAATCTGATTTATCTGTTGAGATTTCATTATGCTAGCTGCTATTTTGGCACAGCATTCATTGACATAACCACTTTTGACTACAAACCGTGGGCCATATGGTTATAATTCAACCAAATTAAGGCAAACAAATGCTATTTCTATTCAAAAAGTACTTGGGGGCGATGCTGATGCCTCTATCATTAATATTACTGATTTCACTTGTTGCCTTATTACTGTTGTGGTTTACCCGTTGGCAAAAAACAGGAAAAACAATTCTCACATTTAGTTGGCTTGCGCTGCTTCTGCTAAGCCTGCAACCCATTGCCGATAAGCTGCTGTTACCACTGGAATCAATTTATGCTAAAGGTTATCAATCTGAGTCCAGTGATATCAATCCACCGGTTGATTATATCGTGGTTCTTGGCGGTGGCTTCACTTATAACCCAAATTGGGCACCCAGTTCAAACTTACTCAGCAACAGTTTGCCACGAGTAACTGAAGGTATTCGTTTATATCACCTGAACCCCGGTTCTAAAATGGTTTTTACCGGTGGTAAAGGAACGAATTCTAAAAGCAGCGCTGAAGTCGCCGCTATGGTAGCACAATCACTAGGTGTACCCGCCGAGGATACTATCGCATTAACAGAACCCATGGATACTGAACAAGAAGCCCATGAAGTTGAAAAATTAATTGGTAAGCACTCTTTTATTTTAGTCACCTCCGCTAACCATATGCAGCGAGCAATAACATTCTTTCAACAACAAGGGCTGAATCCCATTCCCGGCCCAGCAAATCAGTTGGCGATCACTTCACCGTTACATCCTTGGGAAAAATACTTACCATCTTCTTATTATCTGTCTCATTCAGAGCGGGCATGGTACGAAATTTTAGGCACCATTTGGCAACGTATTAAATGGTCGAAATATTCAGAACATTCACAAAAAACCGATAATTCTCAACCGGTAAACCCACAATCTGAGCCGTAAACCACTTCCTGAAAAACTGGGAGAAACGAAAGCGCAACGCAATATGCAATAAATGCCGCGCTTTCGTTAATCAAACAAGTGATCAGATTTCAGTAAACGCCTTTCTGACCGCGGCTAAATCCTCTGGCGTATCAACCCCCGCTCCCGGTGCTTGCAATGCAGTTGCCACATGAATTTTTTCGCCGTACCAAAGTACTCGTAATTGTTCCAGCATCTCAATCTGCTCTAACGGGCTTGGCTCCCATTGTACATAACGACGGATAAAACCTGCACGATAGGCATAAATACCAATATGGCGCAGGAAATTATCACCAATCGTTTCCCGCGATCGAATAAAACGATCACGTTCCCAAGGGATCGTCGCCCTGGAGAAATAGAGCGCATAACCCTGTTTATCCATAACGACTTTTACAGCATTGGGGTTAAAAGCTTCTTCTGCATGATGAATCTGGACGGCCAACGTTGCCATTCCCGCGTCGCAACCCGCTAAATTCTCCGCAACCTGTTTAATAATCTCTTCAGGAATTAATGGCTCATCCCCCTGAACGTTAACGATAATTTCATCATCAGCAAATTGATATTTATCGATAACCTCAGCTAACCGTTCGGTACCAGAATGATGATTTTCATTGGTCAGACAAGCCTCTCCCCCCGCAGCAATAACCGCAGCAACAACATCGTGATTATCCGTTGCCACAATAACGCGTTTAGCCCCGGAGCGCATAGCTCGCTCCATAACACGAACAATCATTGGCTTACCGTGAATATCAGCTAATGGTTTACCGGGTAAACGGGTAGAAGCAAAGCGGGCAGGAATAATAACTGTGAACATTCCTTATCTTCCCTTATCCAACGGTAATTCGCGAGCTTCATGATCTAACAAGACTGGAATGCCATCACGCACAGGAAATGCGAGTCGATCTAACTTACAGATGAGTTCGAAATTCTCTTTATCGTAGCTGAGCTTCCCGTTACACACAGGACAAGCAATAATTTCGAGTAAACGGTGATCCATACATCCTCCAATTACGGAGCCTCAATTTAATACGGCTCAGAATAACATAAGCCCGGTATCACCGTTAACTCTTGTTATTTGATCTTTCGATCCTTTTCCCAATATCATCTACAGGAATTCAAATGAGGTAAGTTGCGGAAGGTTTGAAACTATCTTCAGTGGATGCAAAACCCCTGCTAGTTAATAAATCGTGAACATAGGCTGCGAGAAACCGGAGAGTAAACGTAATACATGAATAGAAATATACTTCGTTCTCCCTCCGGATTCACCGAAAGTACCTTCAAAAAGAGCTATTGCTTTTGCCCGAAACATGGCTCAAGCTCCCTCTTTATTAAAGAATAACAATAAAATAGCTCCATAGGATAAAGAACTAGAATGCAATTACATCTGCTGCGGTTAAACTATAACCGTTGCGAATAATTGAAAATTCTACATTCTGCCCTTCTGTGAGTGACTTATTTTTTGTATTAGCAATCGCTTTTCTACTGACAAATATGTCTTGTCCCCCATCCTGTGGAGAAATAAAGCCATATCCTTTATTTTCATCAAACCATTTTACTTTACCCATTTGTAATTGTAATGTCATGATAATTTTCCCTTCTGTTCATCTCACAATAATTCGATCTATTGTTTTGATGTTTACTACTCTTTATTAAGCTTTCGAATAAAGCTCCATCTCCATTTCAATACTTAAAATACACTTAACTCGAGTAGTGCATTTGCTTGAGTAAATTGGGTACAAACAAGTATCCCGCCGACATTGCGGATGCCTGAATCAACGATACAACCTGAATCAACGACACAAAACGGTTGTTCAGCCGCTCAGCCACAATGGATAATTTTAATATCATTCAACAATAGCAAAAAATCAAATAAATCTGGGAACGACTGTTAAAATTGTATATATCGACAAAGAATGACTTAACAAGAAACGTTAGAAATCCTTATCAAAATGCGGTTGTCGCAGAACCCCAAGCCCAACCAGCAGTCACTGTATGTTTTTGAAGTTTACTCAGGTTTTTTATTAGCTGGTAATAGTGAACAGATTTCATCCAACATCGCTCGCCCCTTTTCCTGCGGTAATTGGGCATCTACCGGTAAATACCACCAATTCGGCTGAGCAAAATTAAAACACTTAACTGCGTCTTTTTCCGTCATCAATAAATTCTGGTTTGTATCAGTCAGATGGCTCAGTTGCTCTTCGGTGTACATTTGATGATCGGCAAATGCACACTCTTTTTGTAAGTCAGCACCTAACTGTAGCAAAGTAGCAAAAAACCGTGGTGGGTGCCCAATGCCAGCCATGGCAACAACATCAGGTATAAGGTTCACCATTCGCTTTTCACCACTAACCATATTCACCGCCAACCCACCAGCTAATGTCATGGATAACTCGCCTGATTGGGATGTACCACCATTTGTAATAATGGCATTGACCGTATTCAACCGCCCGGATAATTCACGCATCGGACCAGCCGGCAGCCACCAACTATTACCAAAGCGGCGCACACCATCAATAACAACGATTTCAAAATCCCGTTGTAAAGCATAGTGCTGTAAACCATCGTCAGTAACGATGATATCCAATGGCGTATTTGCCAATAATGCTTTTACTGCTTCAACCCGTCTTGGAGCAACCGCTACAGGTGAACCGGTACGACGGTGAATCAATACGGGTTCATCACCGGCTTGAATCGTTGTGATATTTTCAGTCACCAGTAAAGGATAACTTTCCGCTTTACCACCATAACCGCGAGAAACAACACCAACTCGATAGCCTTTACGCTGTAGCTGTTCTACCAGCCAGATAACCACTGGGGTTTTGCCATTACCCCCAGCTGTCAAATTACCCACAACCACAACAGGTACAGGCGCTTTCCAGGACTTACTTAGCCCAATTTTATAACTCAACCGCCGTAATCCACTTATCAGCCCATAAAGGGCTGAAAAAGGTAATAACAGCAAATAAAGCCATGAACGGCCTGACCATATGCGTTCAATCATTGCCCAAATTGCATCCGATGTAGTTGAGAATAAACGCCATTTTGCTCCAGTAAAGAGAGATGATTACCTCGTTCAACAATATACCCGTCTTCAATAACCAGAATCTCATCCGCTTTTTCAATGGTTGACAGACGATGTGCAATCACCAGTGAAGTTCTATTCTTCTGCAATTCATCCAGCGCCGCCTGTATTGCCCGTTCGGATTCAGTATCCAGCGCTGAAGTTGCTTCATCAAGAATAAGTACCGGAGAATCACGCAACAAAGCACGTGCAATAGCAATACGCTGACGCTGGCCACCAGAAAGCAAGACACCATTTTCACCGATCATGGTATCCAGGCCGTCATCCAACTTCCTGATAAAATCCATGGCATAAGCCATCTCAGCCGCCCTCTCAATCTCTTCGCGGCTGTATTGGTTTTCACGAGCATAAGCGATATTGTTTGCTACTGTGTCATTAAATAAATGTACATTCTGTGATACCAAAGCGACCTGGTTGCGCAAAGAAGAAAGCGTATATTCTCGTAAATCATGACTATCAAGCAGAATACTGCCTTCGTTAACATCATAAAAACGGGTCAGCAAATTCGCTATGGTGGATTTACCCGAGCCAGAACGCCCAACTAAAGCGACAATTTTTCCCGCAGGAATACGTATAGAAATATCTTGTAACGCGGGTTGTTCCTTGGTCGGGTAGCAGAAAGTCACATTGCGGAACTCAATATTACCGTCCGCTTTCTTAAGCTCCAATTTGCCATCATCTTTTTCCTGTTCCATATCCAGAATAGTAAACAGAGTCTGACAGGCCGCCATACCACGTTGGAATTGCGCGTTAACATTAGTCAAAGATTTCAATGGACGCATCAGCGCAATCATTGATGAGAATACTACGGTAATTTTACCCGCTGTCAGTGTATCCATAATCTCTGGGAAACTTGCTGCATACAGGACGAAAGCCAAAGCAAATGAAGCAATCAGTTGAATAATTGGATCAGAAATCGATGAAGCCGAAACCATCTTCATGCCTTGCTGACGCATATGGTTACTGACTTTATTAAAGCGTTCAGTTTCTACTTTTTGCCCACCGAAAATCAGCACTTCTTTGTGACCTTTCAGCATCTGTTCAGCGCTGGCAGTCACTTGCCCCATGCTGTTTTGCATATTTTTACTGATATCGCGAAATCGCTTCGATACGACGCGAATGACCCATGACACCATCGGCGCAATCACAATCAAGATCAGAGATAACTGCCAACTATAGTAGAACATCAAAATAAACAGACCGATAATTGATGCCCCTTCCCTGACCACGGTAATCAATGCACTAGAAGAGGAAGAAGCAACCTGCTCAGAATCGTAAGTAATACGAGAAAGCAACGTGCCGGTGGATTGCTGATCAAAAAATGATACCGGCATCCCCATCATATGACTGAACAGACGGCGGCGCATCTGCATCACTACTTTACCGGAAACCCAAGAGATACAATAACTTGATACAAACCCGGATAACCCGCGCATAACCATCAAAGCAATCACAATCAGCGGCATCCATTTCAGTACATCACTGCTTGCTTTGCCGAATCCCTCATCAAGTAAAGGTTGAAGCAATGAAAGCATCAATGTATCACCGGCAGCATTAACAATTAGTGCAACCGCAGCAACTATCAGTCCAATCCTAAACGGAGAAATGATTGGCCATAGTCGGCGAAATGTCTGCCAGGTAGAAAGGTCTTTATCATTCATTATTGAGTTACCAACACCAAAAGAAATAGCGGGTTATTCTACTCATGATCGCCACGAATACCAAACCACTGATGATACCAACGTGACATAATTTGTTGCCTGTATCCTGTAATCTCAACATGATCGCCATAAAAACAACCTGTTATCTGCCCTGACACTGCGGTACTACGCCATTCCACCCCAGCTTTGCGATAACGTTGCAGCACCTTAATCGACGGAAGCCGCCACGGGCTATAACGTGCAACAGAAGCAAATGCATACTGCGGAGCAACCTTGCGAATAAAGGCGGCGGTAGATGAAGTATTACTACCATGATGCGGAACCTGCAATATTGTCGATCTTAAATTATCTTTTTCTATTCCCAACAGCTTATATTCCCCCTGTTTTTCCAAATCTCCGGTCAGCAACAAACTATGTTTGCCATCTTCTACACGAATGACACAAGATTCATTATTACCCGCCTGTACCACCCTCTCCGGCGGCCATAATACCCGGAAGTTCAATCCTTGCCATTGCCACTGTTCACCTCGTATGCAGGGGAGATGTTTATTGTCAGTTAACGGACTTCTGACAGAAACATCAGGATATTTCCGTTGTAAGAATTCCAATCCACCAGTATGGTCCAGATGATTATGACTAATAATAATTTGCTCCGGCGTTAATCTGTGCCAACGCAAATAAGGAGTGATGACTCTCTCAGCTACACTGCCCGTTTCCCAGCGATTACCGGTATCAAAAATCAACGCCTTGCCATTTTTCTCAATGATAACAGCAAGCCCATGCCCAACATCCAGCATAGAAAATCGCCACAGATATTCTTCATTGCGTCTCAAATAACAGAGCATGACACCTAAAGAAATGCCAATCAGCAATTTATATGATTGCCACCAAGCGAATCGCCAAACAATAACGACAAACCAGCCAATAAACGTTATCAAGATGGGAAAACTACCTGTTTCACTCCATGACTGCTGCAAAACGGGTAAAGGGATCAAAGAAAAGGTTACAGAATAATCGACTAATTGCCATAGTAAAGTGTGAATAAAGGGGCAAAAGGTGCTGATTAATGCCAGCATGATCAACGGCACAGTAATAAAAGAGATAATTGGCACTGCCCAAAAATTAGCAAATAGAGCAGAAAAATTAACGCCATGAAACAATAATAGTTGGAGAGGAATAAGCATCAACATCATGCCCATTTGCATATATAACCCACGCAGCCATAACCATTTCCAACCATAACGAAATGGTTCACCCAACGGTGCCCAGAAAAACCAGAACATCAGCGCCATCACTGCAAAGAAAGAGAGCCAAAAGCTGTCAGAAAGCACCGTCAGAGGATCAAATAACAGAATAATTGCAGCGGTCCATAATGCCCACTGCCAAGGGAAACACAGAATATTTCTGTGGCGTAAATACAACCAAAGTGTCAAACCCAGTAAGGCGCGGATAGCCGGGATGCCCCAACCCGACAGCCAAACATACATTATTGCTACTATCCAGCCAGAGATTAGTGGAAATCTGTGCCCTATCCAATGAAGAGGAAAAGAGAGCTGCAATAATCTTGCCATCCACCAACCAAACATACTGGCAACGGTAATATGCAACCCTGAAATCGCCATAAGATGAGCCGTACCCGTTTGTTGTAATAATAAATTATCCTCCTTGTTTAGCCATTGACGTTCACCGAATGCCAATGCCATTGCAATGCCACGATGTTTTAACTCACGGATAGCCGGAGCAATATGACTGACCAATTGCTGGCGTAAGTTACATTTTTCATCAATTAATTCAGCATGAATCACTTTCCCTGTCAGCGGTTGCCGAACAGCTAATGCTCTACGCTGACTATCATAACCACCTTGATTTAGCTGACTATGAACGGGCCGTAATTTCATTTTTAACTGCCATTTTTGGCCAGCACACAAAGAGTCAGGGAAAAAATCCCAATAAGCAGAGACATACAGCGGCGGAAAAATAATTTTATCCTCCGTTTTAATTAGGCGAAGAAGAACTTTGTTTTTTCCCTCATCACCCAATGACAAGCTTTCAACAATAGCCTGCGATATATGTCCTCTCTCACTGAGATAGATTATTTGTTCAAGCAAGTGATTTCCCTGCCAACATCCTACCAAAAATGCCAGCAATGAAATTGAAATCATCCGGCAAATACAAAATGGCAGAAATAAACAGAATAAAGCTAATAATACAAATGCAATCATCTGCCATTTCTGGGGTAATTCAGGCAAAAAAAGCAGAGGTATAATACCGATAATAATTGCTATCGCAGCCTGATTAACACTGATTACCGGAATCGGCTGCTTCCAGTTTATCGTTATCCTGTTTATCAAAACTGAAAGCCACATCCTTATCCACCTCTGCTCATTTACTTTTTTCAACAAAGTATTTCCTATTACTTAACAGGCGACCAGAAGCATCCGAAGAATTATCAAACACCTTCGCAGATTAATTTTAAGCTAAAAGTAATTTCACAAATTAATGCGAACAGCTTCGCAAATACAGAAACTACGGTTTACTAATTACCTTTTAAGTATTACCTTGGTTCTAAATACAACATTTCAATACTAAAATTAAATATTTCTTAAGGCCTTATCTGTGTGCCCACATGATAAATATATATTCCAAGTCATCATAAACTCACAAGGAGTTATATTATCTAGCCGTTATTATCATTGAATATTAAATTCATATAAAAAAATCATCATCCCAGTATTCATAAAACAACTGACTAACTGAATGTAAAACAAGAAAAATCATTATTCACTGACATTATTTCAATTACTGGATACGTGAAACTGCTAAAATAAGTATCCACGCTTTATTTTGTGATTAAGATCGCATTGATTAAACATGAATAAGATTAAATTAATATCCTATTTTTAGGTGAAAAATCATCAAAAAATAATGGTAAATATAACAAGGTGGTTTTTATGAAAAATGAAGTCATCGTATCCAACTCTTTGAAAGAAAATGAACTCGCAAAGTTATTTAATAATGAGGTATTAGCAATCCATATAAAAGAATATGTAGATAGTCACATTGCAAATAAACTCTCTGATTTCTTCCTCTCCCATAAAAATTTAGAATGCCATCCTCATGACCTGAAAAAAGGAGATGATGTTGTTTTAGTCGATTATGGTGTTGATAGAATTGGTGTCTCTTACAACACCACTTTTGGCAAACCCAAAGATAGCGATAGTTATAAAAAATATTTTGATAATGCATTATCAGCAATAAGAGACGTCAGAAATTTCTGTGCTCCAATGCTAGCCCCTTTCGACAAATTCCGTTTAGAGTTGGATGAAGTATGGTCAGCGGGTGCCAGTATTGCCAATTTTGAAGGTAAAAAGATGCATGCGGGTATTGCCAGAGTTATGCGAAGGCCCGAACGTTCTTTCATGGTTGAAAAACAACCTCACTTTGATGGCCTTCAGCAACAATCCGTCAATTTACTGGGGCAATTCTCTGTGAATATATACCTAAAAACACCGACAAATGGGGGAGAGCTAGAGCTGTGGGATGTCCCTGCTATTCCTATCACCGAATTGATTGAAGATAATCCAGAATATAATTGGCGCGGCACTCTTCCACAGTCCATCCTCATTAAACCAGAACAAGGAGATTTAATAATAATAAACACCCGGAAACCTCATGCAATTCGTAGTTTTCCTGATGGGTGTAGAATATCTTTGCAAAGCTTCATAGGATTATCGCTAAATAAACATCTCATGTTATGGAATTAACTATATGATCGCTGTAATGAGTACATTAGGGACATTTTTTCTTTTAGGTCTGGGAGCTGCGGCTCCCGTTGGTCCTATAAATATAGAGCTTATGCGTAGGCATTTGAATATCAGTTGTCTTCACGCAATGGCTTTTGGTTTAGGTGCTTGTTTTGCTGATATAATTTATTTATTACTTTTAGGCTTTGGTATATTGCAATTGTTTTCCCATACTATTTTTATGCCTATTTTAGGTTTTTTAGGTGCATTAATGGTAATTTGGTTTGGTATTATCAGTTTTATCAATAAGAAAAATGAAGAAAATATCAATATCATCGCCATGCCCTATCATAGACAATTTTTTGATGGTATATTTTTAACACTATTAAATCCATACAATATTATCTTTTGGTTATCTGTAAGTGCACAACTCAACAATATTACATCAGACAAATACGGTTTGGCTATCGGTGCATCAGGAACAATTATTGGTGTTATTTTTTGGGTTGTATTTATTAATACCATTATATTTTTCTCCAAAAAAATGCTCAGCCATCGTGTTATCAAGTTTATCAATTATGCCAGTGGCGTAACTTTGATTATACTTGGACTCTATTTCTTTTCATATTCAATAACATTATTCAACCAGAATTTCTCTTAAGTAATCAATTCTGGTTGAGCCAATTCATCTGCAATTTGGTTCTTGAGGTTATCCGTGGATGAATCGGCATTTCATATGATAGTTGTGAGGTATTAACCTTGGCCGTGATGAAAAGGATTAAAAAAATCCTTTTCATCACTGACTTAATTGCTATTTTTTAAAGCCCGGTTTACCGTTTTTGGCTCGCCATTCTTTGATTTCATGCACTATGGCACTAGGACCACTTTTCCCATTTTCTGGATAATATAGAAGATCAGACCCAGCTGGGTATTCTGATAGACGCTCAAATTCCATGACAGCAGCTATATGATCTTCCTCTGTGGAGTATGTATCAGATACAAATGCCTATGACAAAATCAAGGAACTCTTTTTCTGTATAATCAGATATCTTTTTCATATTCATTTACCATTTTTATGAGTTTCAATATGTTGCTTAGGCGTTATTGCATTGATATTGTCGAGATTGTATACATCGCCTTCTTTTGATATTTGCTGTATGTGATAAAGTTCTATTTTTACTCGTTTACCTACTTGTTCTGTCTTCTTGGCATATGGTGCCCGGCCATTTTTCATAGTTGACAAGTTATTTGGATCAAATTGCTTAGACAACTCAAGATCATTACCAACCTCTTTCCAAAAGGCTCTTCTGAAATCATCAAAGTTATTAAATCTCCTCCCACGTAACTTATCCGCTATCTGACTGGGAATCGGTAATACCGTTATCTGCGACGGAATAAACGGCGGTTCCTCATTCCCGGTATGAGATGAAACCTTGAATTCCTGTTCGTTCAGCGTCCACAAAATCGTCGGCCTGTTTTCTCCCGGTTCCCAGAACTCATAATTACCGGTGGTCCGATTCAGCCTCATCATATGAACCGGCACTTTATCCAGACCACTTTCCGGGCTGACATGATATCCCTGAACCGTCATCCTGCCACTTTTTTCATCTCTGACCCAGCGAAAACGAACACGCGTCGGAGCTTTACCGAACTGTTCGGCTATTTGCCTGAGATGATACTGACTTAAGTAATCTTCCTCGCCCTGATTTAGCTCTGGCGAATAGAACACTCCCATTAATCCTACCGTCAGCGGATTAGGTGCTGCCAACCAGCGCCCTGCACTGACCGCACTGCCACCAATATAACGCATCACCAGTGCTTCACCTTCCGCTACCGCGCTGCGGGTGGTTGCAGCCACAGCGGTAGCGGCGGCTTCAGCCTTTATCTTTGCTACTGCTAAACCAGCGCTTATACCACGGTACTTTTTTATCCTGCGGTTTAAGCGGGTATTTGTTACTCTGTGGCGGTTGTTCAGGCTTTGGCTCCGTCGCGGGTGCAAAAGATGACGAAACCTGATATATCGCCATCCTGCCAAAGTTATTTGCAGGTTCAGCCTCCGTACCGGCATCGCTACAGCCTTTACCTCGCTGTAGGGATTTGGCAAATACCGGAATTGGTGGAAGAGATGCCTGTGTTACAGGCGGCGGTGAGGATTGGATATTTCCCACTTCCTTCACCGGTGATGAGAAGTTTTGCACCGCCATATGAGCAGGCGCTTGTTGACGAGGCTGATCTTGCTGCTCATAGCTGTCCATAATCGAGTTAATGAACCGAGCCTTACACGGACAAGTACTGACGCTATCCAATGTGCCAGCCAGTCGTCTCCCCATGTCAAACATATTTGAAGTACCACCGACAATCAGGTAAGTACCGGAATGTTTACCACAGGTAACCTTATCCCCTTCACGAGCAGTTGCCCGCCCATCAAACGTCATGGTGTGATCACCAGAAATAATCTGACCACCGCAGGTCGTTTTATCACCAACGAGCAGATAATATCCTATTGCCATCTATTCACTTCTCCATTGATTTACAACATGACGAATGGATCTAACTGAAATCGTCATCATGTTTTTACCTTTTATGGACTAATAAGCGATCAATAATGCAATGAATTTAACTTAAGAATATATAGGAATACTCTGAAATTTATAGAAATTAGGTTGATTGATGCTTGTAATTACCCATGATTTATAATAATTACGAAACAAATTTACAACAAGAGTAAGGATCACGAATAAATTTATATCCTATGGATTTCAAGATGCATCGCAACGGCAAGGGAGCGAATCCCCGGTCACATAGATAACTATGTGACCGGGGTGAGTAAATGCAGACAACAAAGAGGCAACTTGAAAGATAACGGGTATATACCCAATAGATTTCAAGATGCATCGCGACGGCAAAGGAGCGAATCCCCGGGAGCATAGATAACTATGTGACCGGGGTGAGTGAGTGCAGCGAACAAAGAGGCAACTTGAAAGATAACGGGTATAAAGCCAATGATGATATTGGTTTCACCTATCAAATGATTTTTGGGAAAAAATGTCAGATTAGCAAGATCATTAGGAAGGATTTTTCAATATAAAAATTCGCTCTTTTTGTATGAACTTTAATTAAATCAAAAGGCCAAACTATCAATATAAAAACAGCACCCAAAGGTGCCGTTTGAAATTAAAAATAAGTAATAACTCGTTATCTTCAAACTTAATCGTAGATATTTACGCGATCACGCAACTCTTTACCGGGTTTAAAATGAGGAACGTATTTACCTTCCAATTCCACTTTATCACCCGTTTTAGGATTACGACCTACACGCGGAGCACGGTAGTGAAGAGAAAAACTGCCGAATCCGCGCACTTCTATCCGCTCACCATCTGCCAAGGTTACTGCCATATGATCGAGCATTTCTTTCACTGCATCTTCAACGGTTTTGGCCGAAATATGAGATTGCTGGCCAGCAAGCCTTTCAATTAATTCAGACTTGGTCATTAGTACCTCCCTAAACTACCGTTTGGATAACACACTAATGTGTTATCCATCGTTATAACTTAAATTATTCGCCTTTAGCTGCTTTGAAAGCTTCAGCCATTGCATTGTTAGCAAAGTTTGCGTCTTCTTGTTTGTTCACAGAAGCGATAGCGTCTTTTTCGTCAGCTTCGTCTTTAGCGCGAACAGACAGGTTGATTACGCGGTTTTTGCGATCAACACCAGTATATTTAGCTTCAACTGCATCACCAACGTTCAGAACCAGAGTTGCATCTTCGACACGGTCACGAGAAGCTTCTGATGCGCGCAGGTAACCCTCAACGCCATCAGCCAGTTCTACTGTAGCACCTTTAGCATCAACTGCGGTGACTTTACCAGTAACAATAGCACCTTTCTTGTTCACAGACAGGTAGTTATTGAATGGATCTTCCGCCAGTTGTTTGATGCCCAAAGAGATACGCTCACGCTCTGCATCAACTTGCAGAACGACAGCTGCAATTTCGTCGCCTTTTTTGTATTCACGAACTGCTTCTTCACCGGTAACGTTCCAGGAGATGTCAGACAGGTGAACCAGGCCGTCGATGCCGCCATCCAGACCAATGAAGATACCGAAGTCAGTGATTGACTTGATTTTACCTTCAACACGGTCATTTTTGTTGTGAGTTTCAGCAAACAGCTGCCATGGGTTAGCTTTACACTGTTTCAGACCCAGAGAGATACGACGACGTTCTTCGTCGATATCCAGAACCATAACTTCCACAACATCACCAACATTAACTACTTTAGATGGGTGGATGTTTTTATTGGTCCAATCCATTTCTGAAACATGTACCAGACCTTCAACGCCTTCTTCGATTTCCACGAAGCAGCCGTAATCAGTCAGGTTAGTTACGCGACCAGTCAGTTTAGTACCTTCTGGATAACGTTTAGCGATTGCTACCCAAGGATCTTCGCCCAGTTGTTTCAGGCCCAGAGATACACGGGTACGCTCACGGTCGAATTTCAGTACTTTAACTGTGATTTCATCGCCCACATTGACGATTTCACTTGGGTGTTTAACACGCTTCCAAGCCATATCAGTAATGTGCAGCAAGCCATCAACGCCGCCCAGATCAACGAATGCACCGTAGTCAGTCAGGTTCTTAACGATACCTTTAACTTCCATACCTTCTTGCAGGTTTTCCAGCAGTTGATCACGTTCTGCACTGTTTTCAGATTCGATAACAGCACGACGAGAAACAACGACGTTGTTGCGTTTCTGATCCAGCTTGATGACTTTAAACTCAAGCTCTTTGCCTTCCAGGTGAGTAGTATCACGAACTGGACGAACATCAACCAGAGAACCGGGCAGGAATGCACGGATACCGTTCAGTTCGACTGTAAAACCGCCTTTCACTTTGCCATTGATGATGCCCATAACTGTTTCTGCATCTTCGTAAGCTTTTTCCAGCATCAGCCATGCTTCATGGCGTTTTGCCTTCTCACGGGACAGTACAGTTTCACCAAAGCCATCTTCTACAGCATCCAGTGCAACATCAATTTCATCACCAACCTGGATTTCTAGCTCACCCTGAACATTTTTAAACTGTTCTACAGGAATAGCAGATTCTGATTTCAGACCTGCGTCAACCAGTACAACGTCTTTATCGATAGCAACAACTACGCCGCGAACAATAGCACCCGGACGAGTTTCGATAGATTGCAGGGATTCTTCAAAGAGTTGAGCAAAAGATTCTGTCATGTTAATGGTCTTCAAGAGTTTTAATTTAACGTCCATTTAGCCTCCAGCCGAATGGGGTTGTTTTACATGCCTTGCCACAATTCCCTGTTACAAGGTTGCCCGGTATGTAGAAAAATTTTATTAATCCGCATACCTAATTTTTAGTACATCACCATCAATTATAAGCTAAAAACTTAAAATCGCTCAGGTAATGAAAGAATTTTTTTCGCATAATTTAGCGCTTTATCGATAACTTCTTCGATAGACATACTGGTTGAATCCAGTATTAAAGCATCTTCAGCGGGCGCTAATGGTGCAACTGCCCGATTACGGTCACGATAATCACGCTCCTGTATCTCGGACAAAAGACATTCAAAGTTAACACTAAAGCCTTTTTCCTGCAACTGTAGCATACGTCTGCGTGCGCGTTCTTCTGCACTGGCATCAAGAAATATTTTCACTGGCGCATCAGAAAACACAACAGTTCCCATGTCACGACCATCAGCAATCAAACCTGGGGCAACCCGAAAAGCTCGCTGACGCCGTAATAATGCTTCACGCACCCGTGGGAAAGCGGCTGCCTGTGAAGCGGTATTTCCTACCGTTTCAGTACGGATTTCATTACTGACATCTTCGCCTTCGAGTATCACACTGAGTTTCCCTTTCTCCGGGACAAAGCGTACATCAAGATTAGCAGCCAGAGGAACTAATGCATCTTCGGACCGAATATCCACCTGATGATGAATCGCTGCCAGTGCCAATACCCGATAAATCGCACCAGAATCAAGCAATTGCCAGCCCAAAGCTTCTGCCAATGCCTGACATAAAGTTCCTTTACCGGCACCACTTGGCCCATCAACAGTTATTACTGGGGCTATCGCCACCATTATTATTCTCCTTTAGCATGGCAAATTCACTCTTCGCCGAATGCTGAATCTTACTCAATAAAACAATCAATATCTGTAGTTTATTATACGCACTCAGAGGGTGATCGGAATAAGCACATTCTTCATGAAATAGGTTTCGATCAAAGAAATGCACTTTAATTGAACAATAATCCTCGCCGATTATGATTTACGCTGGCTCAATCTTTCCAGTTGATTGAAATAATCAGGGAACGTTTTTGCCGTACAACCTGGGTCAAGAATAGTAACCGGCGTATCAGACAACGCTACCAGTGAAAAACACATCGCCATCCGGTGATCGTTATAAGTGCCAATTTCAGCCGGCAATATTCTTTGTGGTGGTGTGATTCGGATGTAATCTCGCCCTTCTTCTACCTCAGCACCAACTTTACGCAATTCAGTTGCCATTGCATAAAGCCGGTCGGTTTCTTTTACCCGCCAGTTGTATATATTGCGAATCACTGTTTTCCCCTCTGCAAATAATGCCGTCGTTGCAATTGTCATCGCCGCATCGGGGATCTCATTCATATCCATATCAATGCCAGTTAATGTGCCACGTTCACATTCAACGAAATCATCACCCCAACGAATCTTCGCGCCCATTTTTTCCAGTACATTGGCAAATTTGGTATCCCCCTGAAGGCTATTTTTACCAATCCCGGTCACGCGCACAGTACCACCTTTAATTGCCGCAGCCGCCAAAAAATAGGAAGCAGAAGAAGCATCACCTTCAACCAGATAATGACCCGGAGAGTGGTATTTTTGCTGACCTTTAATATGGAAAACCTGATATTGATCGTGCTCGACGGTAATACCGAAGCTTTTCATCAATGCCAAAGTGATATCAATATAAGGCTTAGAAACCAATTCACCCTGAATATGAATCTCACAATCATTTTCCGCCAATGGCGCAGTCATCAGTAATGCAGTAAGAAACTGGCTGGAAACCCGGCCATCTACGGTGACTCTACCGCCGATAAAACCGCCTTTAATTCGTAACGGTGGATAATTTTCTTGTTCCAGATAATCAATTTCCGCGCCTCCCTGACGCAAAGCATCCACAAGATGACCAATCGGACGCTCTTTCATCCGAGGTTCACCGGTAAGAATGATGTTATTTTTACCAAGGCATAATGCGGCGGCCAGTGGACGCATCGCCGTCCCAGCGTTACCAAGAAACAGCTCTACTGGCCCTTTACCGGTAATCAAGCCACCCATACCGTCAACTTCACAGCGGGTACGATCATCAGATAAACGATAACTCACACCGAGTTCAGTCAATGCATTGAGCATATGGCGGATATCATCACTATCCAGCAAGTTAGTCAGACAAGTTGTGCCTTCTGCAAAAGCTGCCAGTAATAATGCGCGGTTGGAAACACTTTTTGACCCTGGCAGGTTAACGGTTCCATTAATGGAGGAAATAGGTTGTAGCGTCAGGGATTGCATAAACAACAAGATCTCCGATTGTTGATTAAATTGTTCTAATTATTAAGTGAGTCAGTTTTATGTTTGAGGAAATATTCTGCTAGCACTGAATATTCCGGGAACACATGTTCCCGGTTAAAGTTGACAAATCAACCGTTACGGCGTTCAAAATCAGCCATAAAATCGACCAAAGCCCGAACACCTTCTATCGGCATCGCATTATAAATAGAAGCACGCATACCGCCGGAAATACGGTGCCCTTTCAGTGCCTGCAATCCTTGTGCTTCTGCTTCTGCCAGAAACTTGCTATCTAATGAAGCATCTGCCGTTTGGAACGGTACATTCATCAGAGAACGATTTTCAGGGGCAATCTGGTTACGGTAGAATTCACTGTTATCAATGGCATTATAAAGCAGTTCCGCTTTAGCCTGATTACGTTTTACCATCTCTTGTAATCCACCTTGTTCTTTCAGCCACTTAAAGACCAGACCAGAGAGATACCAGGCAAAAGTTGGCGGCGTATTGAACATGGAATCATTCTCTGCCAGAACAGCATAATCAAGAATAGACGGAGTTTCTTGACGGGCTTTGCCTAATAAATCTTCACGAATAATAACCAGAGTAAGCCCCGCAGGACCAATATTTTTCTGCGCTCCCGCATAAATCATACCGTAGCGGCTGACATCCAGTGGCTTAGAAAGTATTGAGGAAGAGTAATCAGCAATAACAACTTTGTTATCATCAAAATCCGGCTCTTGATGAATTTCGATCCCATCAATGGTCTCATTTGGGCAGTAATGAACGTATGCTGCATCATTACTCAATACCCATTCGTTCATTGGCTTAATGCTTTTCAAGCCATTAATTTCAGTTTTGATATTAATCACATTCGGCGTGCAGTATTTTTTTGCTTCTTTAACGGCACATGCAGCCCAATAACCACCATCAATATAATCAGCTTTAACCTTGTCACCCAACAAGTTCATTGGGATAGCGGCGAATTGCCCGCGAGCGCCACCATGGCAAAATAATACTTTATAGTTTTCAGGCACTGACAATAAATCTCGCAGATCATTTTCTGCTTCTTTTGCCACCGCGATAAATTCCTTCCCACGGTGACTAATCTCCATAATCGAAGTTCCAATACCATGCCAGTTGCACAGTTCCTGTTCTGCTCTACGCAATACTTCAACCGGCAACATAGCGGGACCCGAACTGAAATTATATACCTGATTCATTTACCTCACCTTATCTGACGAAATAACAATGATTGATAACAATTAAGAATCTAATCTGTCGGTTGTATCATTCCCATTTCATTGCTGCAATGGTTAATCAAACGTGAAGCAAAACTATCATGAAAATAGCCAATAAACTTGTTCATACGGCAACAAATGGGATTCTTATTTTTTTCTCTTTTTATTTACGGTCATCAGCGGCAAGAATAATGTGAATGGCGAATCGGGTAAGGCAATAAAACCGTGATACTGGTAAAATTGCGCTGCATTATCGTCTTTTGCGTCAACAAGCAGTGCATAAGACGCAATTTCGGAACGAATAGTCCTCTCAAGCGCATCAGCTAACAATGCCCCACCAAGTCCCTGATTTCCGAATGTATGATCAACAGCCAATCTCCCCATCCGAACTGCCGGCACTGTTGGATATCGAGGCATTTTCCTAATAATGGCTGTCGGTAGGTCAGTCAACTGAATACTGGCAGCAGCCAGAGTGTAATACCCCGCCACTTGATGATCATAAAGAGCAACAAAACAAGCCGCTACACGGCGCTTCACATCCTGACCGACCTGTTTTTGAAAATAGCGATCTAGCGGTTCTGAACCACTATAAAACGAATTGCGATCGTGTCTTTCGTTAAGTTGCATAACATCGAACATCGTAGCACTCATTTTGATCGTAATAGCGCGCGGCGACGTGCAAATGCACGTTTAAGCGCCGGCGTAGGTTCCTGTGGATTCAGTAACGCCTGCGCAAAACATTCCTGATCAGCCAGAGACAAACGGAGTACTTCTGACCGTTCAATCGCGCGCTGTGCGGCATCTTGCGCAGCAGACACAACAAAATCAGTCATAGTACGTCCCTGAATCTCAGCGGCACGTTTAATCAGAGCGTGTAGATCAGAACTCATGCGCGCCTCAAAACGCGCGGTAGAAGCAGCCATAATAAACCTCGACTAAAATTACCCGGCAAATTTCCGTACAAATAATATCTTAGTCACTTCTTGAGCAAAATGCTACTTTCAACTACTGGTTTTAATTAGCATTCCCTCGCTTGATGCAAACTGGCCTACAGTTGGCATCATTCACTCCAAATATTAAAGGGCCTTAACTAGATTGAGAAGGCAAATCCAGGGTGCTTCCGGTCCAACGGGCTTTCAGCTTGTCTTTAGTAACTTGCAATCGTTGTGCTTCAATTAACTGCCTCTGTTGGCTGGATACTTATACTTCACCCACATTTAAATATAAGCAGATGAGAAAAACTTCCAATATACGTACTGCTTATTTCATATCAATGACAGGTATTTCGAAGAAGAGGAAGAAATATCAGGGCGTACTGAATACACCCTGTTAGTCTCTTTAAATCAGGGATTAAAATTTAACAAACATCTCGTGAATTTTCGCCGGATCGTGGGTTTCAGTCAGCGCTAATTGTAAAAGCACTCTGGCTTTTTGCGGATTCAGGCGTTCAGATGCGACAAAACCATATTTACTATCATCCACTTCCGCATCTTGAGTGACATAACCTACCGGTACACGGCTTGCTCTCACAACTACAACCCCGTCTTTAGCTGCCTTGGCCAAAGTATCGAAAATCGTTTTGTACATATTACCATTGCCAACCCCTGCGCTGATGATCCCTTGATAACCATCCTTCAACAACGCTTTCGCAGGCAGATCAGAGGCATTCGCATAGTTATAAACGATGCCGACTTTTGGCAACTTATCCAGTTTGCTGACATCAAAAATAGCCTTGTCCGCTCTTGGCTTAGCTTCAGCGTAATAATTGACTTTGCCGTTATGAATAAAACCTTCAGCACCAGCATTAATTGGCTGGAATGCCTGAACTTCAGTAGTACTCATTTTTACCACGGTACGCCCGCTGATAACCGCATCATTCATTGCCATCAATACGCCACGTTTGGCCGATGCTTTATCTCCGGCAACCACTACCGCGTTATACAGATTTAATGGGCCATCAGCCCCCATTGCTGTCGATGGGCGCATAGCCCCAACCATAACAATCGGCTTTTGACACTGAGTAGTCAGATCGAGAAAGTAAGCAGTTTCTTCCATCGTGTCTGTGCCGTGTGTGATAACAAAACCATCGGTCTTATCGCAATCAGCATTGATTTTTTTCGCCAAAGTCAGCCACACCTGATCATTCATATCCTGCGAGCCGATGCTCACCACCTGCTCACCTTTCAGGTTCGCGATATCTTTGATCTCAGGAACAGCGTTGACTAATACATCAATACCCACTTTTCCCGCAACATAGTTGGATTCCGTTGCAGATTCGCCCCCACCTGCAATCGTTCCTCCAGTCGCCAAAAGCGTAATATTTGGCAAAGCAATAGCAGAACTACTAATTAATGCCAATAAACTGGCTAATGCTGTGTGTTTCATCTTTTTCATGCTTCTTCCTTAATAAAAAATATCCTGCCAAATTATGGATGATGATAACAATAAATCTGTGATACATACTAGACTTTAGCTACTGAAAAAAAACTCGTATGATGAGCGCCCCGTAACGAGCATTCATAAGTGAATACCATGACGCAAACCTTTATTCCCGGCAAAGATGCCGCACTGGAAGACTCAATCAATCGCTTTCAGCAAAAACTGCAACATCTTGGTTTTAATATCGAAGAAGCCTCCTGGCTGAATCCGGTTCCTCATGTCTGGTCAGTGCATATCCGTGACCGCGATTGCCCTTTATGTTTTACCAACGGTAAAGGGGCAAGTAAAAAAGCCGCTTTAGCTTCTGCTTTAGGGGAATACTTTGAACGTTTGTCAACCAACTATTTTTTCGCTGATTTCTATTTAGGACACGCTATCGCTAACGGTGATTTTGTCCACTATCCCAATGAAAAATGGTTTGCTTTACCCGAAGATGATTCGCTACCAGCAGGTATTCTGGATGCCCGGTTACGTAAATTTTATGATCCTGAAAATGATTTATCTGCAAGTCAGTTAGTCGATTTGCAATCAGGTAATGAAGAGCGTGGTATCTGTTCACTGCCATTCACCCGTCAATCTGATCATCATACCATCTATATTCCAATGAATATTATTGGCAATCTTTATGTTTCCAATGGTATGTCAGCAGGTAACACGGTTAATGAAGCCAGAGTTCAGGGGTTATCCGAAGTTTTTGAGCGCTATGTCAAAAACCGGATTATTGCAGAAGGCATCAGCCTGCCAGAAATCCCGCAGGAAGTCATGAATCGTTATCCGGGGGTTGTTGCAGCAGTCAACACATTACAAGATGAAGGTTTCCCGCTCTATTGTTACGACGCCTCTCTAGGTGGACAATTCCCGGTGATTTGCGTGGTTCTGTTTAATCCCAATAATGGGACTTGCTTCGCCTCATTTGGTGCACATCCTGATTTTGGTGTGGCGCTGGAGCGTACCGTTACCGAGCTGTTGCAAGGTCGCGGTCTAAAAGATCTGGATGTGTTCAATGCACCGACTTTCGATAATGAAGAAGTTGCAGAACATACCAATCTGGAAACGCATTTTATTGATTCGAGCGGTTTGATCAGCTGGGATTTATTCAAACAAGATGCTGATTATACTTTCTCTGACTGGAGTTTCAGCGGTACGACAGAAGAAGAGTTTGCTACCTTAATGGCTATCTTCAAGCAACTGGATGCTGAAGTTTATATTGCTGATTACGAACACCTCGGTGTTTATGCCTGCCGTATTTTGGTTCCGGGTATGTCTGATATTTATCCAGTGGAAGATTTACATATTGCCAATAACACGATGGGAACTCATCTGCGAGAAACTTTATTAGCACTACCGGATAGCCAATGGCAGCCTGAAGAATATCTGGCACTGCTTGAGCGATTAGATGAAGAAGGTCTGGATGATTTTACCCGCGTTCGTGAGCTGCTTGGTATTGCGGTTGGTAAAGATAATGGCTGGAGCAATTTACGTATTGGTGAACTGAAATCCATGTTGGCATTGGCGGGCGGTGATCTGGAACAAGCGCTGATTTGGGTAGAATGGACTCAGGATTTTAATGCCTCAGTCTTCACGACCGAGCGAGCTAACTATTATCGCTGTCTGCAAACACTGCTCTTACTTACTCAGGAAGCAGACAAAGAACCTGCGCAATATTATCAGGCATTCGTAAAAATGTACGGACAGGAGGCTGTTGAAGCAGCTTCAGCAGCTATTTCTGGTGAAAATTGTTTTTACGGCTTGTGGTCAGTCGATGCAGATTTAAAATCACTATCCGCTCATCAGGCTTTATTAGCCGCTTATGAGAAATTGCAAAAAGCAAAACGCGATTTCTGGAACGCAAAATAAAATTGTAGAAAAGACAATTTATCGTTAAAGGTAAAATTCAGGTTAAATTCAATTTATTTAAAACAACAAATAAATAACAATTTAGCCTGTAATTTTACTTATCAAACTTCCTTTCGGTGGTTAAATAAAAAAATATAATAATTTTTAAAATTTTTTTATTTTATTAAAATCAATAAATTAACTGGAATTTTAACCGTTTTAACCCTCAAAACAGCGTCCACTCTTTGAGGATTATGATCTATATCAAATTCATACCATCGAGCCTTTGTTACTATCGTTACGTACCATGACTAATTAATCATAAAGAGAAGTTAGTATGAAAGCTGACACCCCTTTTAATTTATTATCTCCTGCGGTAATAGCAAAATTCGCTGATGATGTTGGTGTTTATAAAACCACTAAACATCCTGCAACCACCTATATATCAGCAATAACCGCCGGTTTTTTTATTTCTATTGCCTTTGTTTTTTACATCACCGCGACCACAGGCACTGAATCTGTCCCTTATGGATTAGCTAAATTAGTCGGCGGAATCTGTTTCTCACTTGGATTAATGTTAGTTGTGGTTTGTGGCGCAGATTTATTTACTTCCACCGTGCTGACGATTATTGCCAAAGCAACCGGACGTATAACCTGGAGTCAAATGTTTAAAAACTGGCTTAACGTTTATTTCGGTAATTTAGTTGGCGCGTTATTTTTTGTCACCATTATCTGGTTTGCCGGTCAATATCGTGTCGCTAATGGATTATGGGGCCTGAATGTACTACAAACTGCTGACCATAAAGTGCACCACACTTTCATTGAAGCCATGTTTTTAGGCATTCTTGCCAATTTGATGGTTTGTCTCGCCGTTTGGATGAGTTATGCCGGACGCAGTTTAATAGACAAAATATTTGCCATGATTTTACCCGTAGGCATGTTTGTTGCTAGCGGTTTTGAACACAGTATTGCTAACATGTTTTTAATTCCGCTTGGTATTGTTATTAAGAATTTCGCCCCCACTGAATTCTGGATCAATGTGGGAGCAACACCTGAACAATTCTCTCAACTCACTGTTTCGCACTTTATTACTGATAATTTAATTCCGGTCACTATTGGCAACATTATCGGTGGCGCTGTTTTAGTGGGTTTGACTTACTGGTTAATTTATCTGCGTAGCGAGCAAAAACATTAATTAGCTCCCGCGCCTGATTTTTCAAAAGTTCGATTATTAAATAAGGTAGAAGTATCATGACTGAGTTAAATGAAAAATTCTCTGTAGCATGGCAAGGTTTTAATCAGGGTGACTGGCAACACGAAGTCAACATTCGTGATTTCATCCAGAAAAACTATACGCCATATGAGGGTGACGAATCTTTCCTCGCAAGCTCTACCAAAGCAACCGATGTTTTGTGGGAAAAAGTCATGGAAGGTATCAAAATCGAAAACCGTACTCACGCACCGGTTGATTTTGATACTGATATCGCTGCTACCATTACTTCCCACGATGCGGGTTACATCGAAAAAAATCTGGAAACTATCGTTGGTCTGCAAACTGAAGCACCATTAAAACGCGCACTGATCCCCTTTGGCGGTATAAAAATGGTGGAAGGCTCATGTAAAGTTTATGGCCGTGAACTCGATCCTAAATTAAAACAAATTTTCACTGAGTACCGCAAAACACATAATCAGGGTGTTTTTGATGTTTACACACCCGATATTCTAAAATGCCGAAAATCTGGCGTGCTAACAGGTTTGCCTGATGCCTATGGCCGCGGTCGCATTATTGGTGACTACCGCCGTGTTGCAGTCTACGGCATCGATTTCTTGCGTGACGATAAATTAGCCCAATTCAATTCATTGCAGGAAAAACTGGAAGGCGGTGACGATCTGGCGATGACCATCCAGTTGCGTGAGGAAATTGCTGAACAGCATCGTGCTCTGGGCCAAATTAAAGAGATGGCAGCTAAATACGGCTATGATATTTCTGGCCCGGCCACTGATGCCAAGGAAGCGATACAGTGGACTTATTTTGCTTATCTGGCGGCAGTTAAATCTCAAAATGGCGCTGCGATGTCTTTCGGTCGCGTTTCCAGCTTTCTGGATATCTACATCGAACGTGACCTACAAGCCGGTAAATTAACCGAAGTTGAAGCGCAGGAATTAATCGACCATCTGGTCATGAAGCTACGTATGGTGCGTTTCCTGCGTACACCTGAATATGACGAACTATTCTCCGGTGACCCAATCTGGGCAACAGAATCTCTGGCAGGTATGGGGCTGGATGGCCGCACACTGGTGACTAAAAACAGCTTCCGCTTCCTGAACACCCTGTACACCATGGGTCCGTCACCAGAACCCAACATGACTATCCTGTGGTCCGAAAAACTGCCGGTAAATTTTAAAAAATTCGCGGCAAAAGTTTCCATCGACACCTCATCTTTACAGTATGAGAACGATGATCTGATGCGTCCTGATTTCAACAACGACGATTACGCGATCGCTTGTTGTGTCAGCCCGATGATTGTAGGTAAGCAGATGCAATTCTTCGGTGCCCGTGCAAACCTGGCTAAGACCATGTTGTACGCAATCAATGGCGGCGTGGACGAAAAACTGAAAATGCAGGTTGGCCCGAAGGAAGAGCCAATGAAAGATGAAGTACTGGACTACGACAAAGTGATGGCCCGCATGGACCATTTCATGGATTGGTTAGCAAAACAGTATGTCACAGCATTAAATATCATCCACTATATGCATGACAAATACAGCTACGAAGCCGCACTGATGGCTCTACATGACCGTGACGTTCATCGTACTATGGCATGTGGCATTGCCGGTCTGTCTGTCGCCGCTGACTCACTATCTGCGATCAAATATGCCAAAGTCACGCCGATCCGTGACGAAAACGGTTTAGCTGTTGATTTCAACATTGAAGGTGAATATCCACAATTTGGTAACAACGACTCACGCGTCGATGATATCGCCTGTGATCTGGTTAAGCGCTTCATGAAGAAAATCCAGCAACTGAATACTTACCGTAACGCGGTTCCTACTCAATCCGTTCTGACTATCACTTCCAATGTGGTTTATGGCAAAAAAACCGGTAATACGCCTGATGGACGTCGCGCTGGCGCACCATTTGGCCCCGGCGCAAACCCAATGCATGGTCGTGATCAGAAAGGTGCCGTTGCTTCTCTGACCTCTGTGGCTAAACTGCCATTCGCCTATGCGAAAGACGGTATTTCTTACACTTTCTCTATTGTCCCGAATGCGTTAGGCAAAGATGATGAAACACGTAAAACTAACCTGGCTGGTTTACTGGATGGTTACTTCCACCACGAAATTGACATTGAAGGTGGTCAGCATCTCAACGTTAACGTGATGAACCGTGACATGTTGCTTGATGCCATGGAAGACCCTGAGAAATATCCTCAGCTCACCATTCGGGTATCTGGCTATGCCGTGCGTTTCAATTCATTAACTAAAGAACAACAGCAGGATGTGATCACCCGTACTTTCACTCAATCTATGTAATAATTCACTATCAAAGGCCCTGAATTTCGGGGCCTCTATTCGTTTATCCTGCCAGTTTTGGAGAAATTCTGTTATGTCGGTACTTGGCCGTATCCACTCTTTCGAATCCTGTGGCACCGTTGACGGTCCCGGTATCCGGTTTATTGTCTTCTTTCAAGGCTGCCTGATGCGCTGTCTTTATTGCCATAACCGCGATACATGGGATACCCACGGCGGCAAAGACGTTACTGTCGAAGAACTCATAAAAGAAGCGACAACCTATCGTCATTTTATGAATGCATCAGGGGGTGGTGTTACCGCATCGGGGGGTGAAGCCATTCTTCAAGCTGAATTTGTGCGTGATTGGTTTCGAGCCTGTCGTGCCGAAGGTATCCATACCTGTCTTGATACCAATGGATTTGTCCGCCGCTACGATCCGGTTATTGATGAACTCATGGATGTGACCGATCTTGTCATGCTTGATTTGAAACAGATTAATGATGAAATTCACCAAAAATTAGTCGGTGTTTCAAATCACCGCACTTTGGAATTTGCTCGCTATCTGACTAAACGTAATCAAAAAACCTGGATTCGTTATGTTGTAGTGCCGGGTTGGTCTGATGATGATGAATCCGCTCATAGGCTGGGTGAATTTACCAGTGATATGAAAAATATTGAAAAAATCGAGCTTCTACCCTATCACGAACTGGGTAAACATAAATGGACAACTATGGGGGAAGAATATCAGTTGGAAGGTGTGAAACCGCCGGCAAAAGAGACCATGGAGAGAGTGAAAAATATTTTAGAAAGCTACGGGCATAAAGTTATGTATTAATTAAACGACTTAATTTTTATTTCTAAAAATAAAGAACTTGAATGCATTTTTGATTTTTATAGAACGGATAACCATGAATGCTATTTCAATAAAATAACGAATAAAATATTAAGATATAAGTCGTTTATACCCAATAGATTTCGAGTTGCAGCACGGCAGCAAGGGAGCGATGCATCTTGAAATCCATAGGGTATATATGATCCAATTGACCTTTATTTCCAATTGAATCTATAGACGAACAACCTGCCGATATTAACCCCTGTTTATGGCCCTTTAGGGTTAAATAAATTAAGTCTGACATATACACTCCTGCTTAGCGTTAAAATACCAATGACTAACTATTAACGGGAATTTCCATTCTACATAAAAAAACATTCAATGGAATTAAAACCATTCCAATCATATGGGTTGTAGGTTAATTAAATTCATCCACAGGTAACATTGAAACACTTTGTTACAGTTATTTTCAATTTAATACAATTAAAAACATTTAGAAACATATTGTATAAAAACAATCAATGATTTTGGCTTATTTTCCTTATTTAAGATTTGATGATTAATGAGATTAATATAATATACTTACCAGATCTCTCAAGCTGACTGTACCATCTGAGATGCAGCCAAAAAGCGATTTAAAGTATTATGAATCAACAAATAAATTGGAAAAATATATGGATAATCAAAACCAAAATTTTAACTCCAACACTATACCCGACCATCAAGAACTATTTATTCCTAATGGTCAGTCCCTCAGTAGCATAGAAGGTGTGAAATGGATTAGTGAAGCGTGGAAACTTGCCAAAAGTAATTGGGGGATGTGGATACTATTCTGCGTTATCTATCTTATATTTGTAGCTGGTTTCCAGTTTATTCCTTTTATTGGAGGATTTGTTGGAATTTTTAACCCAGTATTTATCGGTGGCATTATTGCCGCGTGTGAACAACAGAGAACTACCGGGGAATTCGAACTCGAACTGTTATTCAACGGATTTCAGAAAAATTTTGCATCACTACTTGGCGTTGGTGCTTTATCGTTTGGAATTATATTCCTTGGTATTATTGCAATGCTTATTATCGATGGAGAAGAAATAACTGAGATCTTATTTTCCATACTTCTCAATCAAAATGCTTCATTAAAAATATTTGAATACAGCTCACCTACACTATTTTTTAGCGTCTTTGCTTTGACAATTTCCTACATTATTGCTATCGCTTTAACATGGTTTGCACCCGCATTGATCATTATCCACAATTTGAAATTTGGCGCTGCTATATCCATGAACCTGAAAGCAGTGAAAAAGAATTTATTGCCCGGCCTATTATTCTTTATCATCTCGACGGTCCTTATTATAATCTCGTTGATAACTTTCGGTTTAGGTTTTCTTATCTCTATGCCAATACTTTTAGTTAGCTATTATTCCTCTTACCGTAGCATTTTTATCAGTAAGGAAAACGTATCCTCTTTAACTGCCTAAAAAAATACATCTACTACCTGCTGAAAATAGCCACTTTATTTTCAGAAAATAAATAAAAATATCCACAATTGTTAAAGAAGGCAAGGAAGCCTTATATTAATCAAATTAACAGAGAAAAAAGAATAGAGCAGTTTAAAAACATGAATAACTATTAAATAAATAGGTTTTAATTTTAGTGCCATTATATACCTGTTGCTTTTTTGGTTCTAAACCTAAAAAATCAAATATAAGAAAAGGAAAAATGAGAAAGCCAAAGGTTAAGACAATGACTTTTAATAACAGTGTAAAACATACCCACCATAAAGCCCAATATAACCCAGTAAAAAAGATAAATCAGGATAATAATAGATTAATTAGGCCATTTATTTTTCCAAGAGGTCATATTTTAATAGCGTTTTAACCGCAAGAGAAAACTTTTTTATAAAAAATTAAATGTCTATGTTTAAAAATCGACATTGAAATATAAATGTTAATTAATTTACATGAGGAAACTGCAATATATTACATAAATAGCTTAGCGAATCGCTTTGATAAAGTTAGCAATGCAAGTAACCTTTTGTTTAAAAACACATCAAAAATTTCTCCTTAATTATGTCCATTTACTACTTGTCGATTAATAAAATTAATATAATATATTCGCCGGCTTTCTCAAGCTGGCTGTAGTTTTTGAAATGCAAATAAAGAAGTTATTCATATAAATCAACAAATAAATTGGAAAAATTAATGGATAATCAAAACCTCAATTTTAATTCTGGCTCTATATCTAACAATAACGAGGTATTTATTCCTGGTGGTCAGTCCGTCCGTGGCGGAGAAGGTACGAAATGGATTGGGCAATCATGGGAACTTGTTAAAAGCAAATGGGGTATGTGGATACTACTTACCATTATCTATTTTGCAGTTATATCTGGTTTACAGTTTATTCCTTTTCTTGGGCTATTTTCGGGAATCTTAGGTCCAGTATTTATTGGTGGAGTTATGGCTCTATGTGAAAAACAGAGAACTACTGGAGAATTCGAATTAGGACTGCTATTTAGCGGATTTCAGAAAAATTTTGCGTCGCTAATTGGCGTTGGGGCTTTATCATTTGGTATTATGCTCCTTGGATTTATTGCAACTTTTATCATAAGCGGTGGTATATTAACCAATATATTGTTAGCCAGCCAATATGGTGAACCTTACGCTGAAATTTCCCAAAACGACCTGTCTCCATTATTTCTTGCTCTCCTTGTTTTGTTTGTCTTCGGCCTCGTTGCCAGCGCTTTAGCTTGGTTTGCCCCAGCGTTAATTGTTATCCATAATTTGAAATTTGGCGCTGCCGTATCAATGAGCCTGGAAGCCGTGAAAAAGAACTTATTACCCGGTCTCTTATTCTTTATTACCATTGGGGTAATATTCATAATCTCCATAATTCCTTTCGGTTTAGGGCTCTTAATCTCTATGCCTATAATTTTAGCGAGTTATTATTCATCTTACCGTAGTATTTTTATCAATAAGGGAAAATCATCTGCTGTCATTAGCTAAACTGAGTAACTTTATTTTCAGCAAATGAGTAAATAAGATAAAAAAAGCGCCAATTTGGCGCTTTTCTTTTAATTAACACAATATCAATCAATATATTCTAAGCCGCCCATATATGGACGCAATACTTCTGGAATTTCAATACGGCCATCGGCTTGCTGATAGTTTTCCATAATAGCAACCAAGGTACGGCCAACCGCCAAACCAGAACCATTGAGAGTATGGAGCAGTTGTGTCTTCTTGTCCTCTTTACCACGGAAACGCGCTTGCATGCGGCGAGCCTGGAAGTCCCACATGTTAGAGCAGGAAGAAATTTCACGATAAGCGTTTTGAGCCGGTAACCAAACTTCCAGATCATACGTTTTACATGCACCAAAACCCATATCACCAGTACACAGTAAAACTTTACGGTAAGGCAGATTCAGTAATTGCAACACTTTCTCTGCATGACCAGTCAGCTCTTCAAGGGCATTCATTGATTCCTCAGGATGCACAATCTGAACCAACTCAACTTTATCAAACTGATGCATACGAATCAGACCGCGTGTATCACGGCCATAAGACCCCGCTTCTGAACGGAAGCACGGAGTATGAGCCGTCATTCTCAACGGTAATTCGCTTTCATCCAGAATTTCATCACGGACCAGATTTGTTACCGGAACTTCAGCGGTTGGAATTAGCGCGTAATGACTTCCTGTTTCTTCTTCCAGCGGCTTAGTATGGAAAAGATCTTCACCAAATTTTGGCAACTGTCCCGTACCATATAAGGTGTCATGGTTTACCAGATAAGGAACGTAAGTTTCCAAATAACCGTGCTGTTCTGTGTGAAGGTTCAGCATAAATTGAGCCAAGGCACGATGCAGACGAGCAATCTGCCCTTTCATCACCACAAAACGCGAACCAGTCAGTTTAACCGCAGCAGCAAAATCCAATCCATTTGCCAGTTCACCTAATGAAACATGATCTTTGACTTCAAAATCATATTTACGCGGCTCACCCCAGCGGCTTACTTCCAGATTATCATTCTCATCTTTACCTACCGGTACAGAGTCATCTGGAACGTTAGGGATATTTAAAGCCAAATCGCGGATTTCAGTCTGAAGTTTTTCCAGTTCGGATTTCGCTGTATCCAACTTTTCACCTAACTGGTTCACTTCCTGACGTAATGGATCAATATTTTCACCACGGGCTTTTGCTGCACCGATAGCTTTCGATCGAGAATTACGTTCTGCTTGCAGGGTTTCAGTTTCAACTTGTAAAACTTTGCGGCGCTCTTCTTGTTTGCGCAGCGTATCCACGTCAAGGGTATAGCCCCTGCGAGCCAGTTTTTCGGCGACTGCGTCTAGCTCATTACGCAGTATGTTTGGATCGAGCATGCTAGTCCTGTGCTTGTCGTTATTAAGATAGATGATATGAACAGGCCCACAAGTTAATGGACCATAAGATATTTTTACCTGTCAACCTTACCGCAACAATAACGTTAGCGATAGCGTTTTATAGGGCTATTTTGATCCTGCTCTGCAAGCCAGGCCAGTTTTTCACCTATTTTGCCCTCTAAGCCTCTATTTGACGGATGATAATAGCGGGTTTCCTGCATTTCAGAGGGAAAATAAACTTCACCCGCCGCATAAGCATTAGGTTCGTTATGAGCATAGCGATATTCCGCGCCAAGCCCCATCTCTTGCATCAGTTTTGTCGGTGCATTACGCAAATGGGCGGGAACATCATAATCAGGTTTTTCCCGCGCATCGGCCATCGCTGCTTTAAATGCGGTATAAACCGCATTGCTTTTCGGCGCACAGGCAAGATAAACAATCGCTTGAGCAATTGCCCTTTCACCTTCTGCTGGCCCAACACGGGTAAAACAATCCCATGCAGCAATAGCAATCTGCATTGCTCTGGGATCAGCATTGCCAACGTCTTCAGAAGCAATCGCCAATAAACGACGTGCAACATACAATGGATCACCTCCGGCGGTAATAATCCGGGCATACCAGTAAAGCGCAGCGTCAGGTGCAGAACCACGTACAGATTTATGCAGTGCTGAAATCAAATCGTAATAACGATCGCCTTTATTATCAAAACGGGCGCTGCGTTCTCCGCTGATTTCATTCAATAGTTCAGGTGTCAAAACCCTTTGCCCCTGAACATTGTTTTCTGCCATATCCGCCATCATCTCCAGAAGGTTCAGTGAACGACGGGCATCACCCGTAACCAGTTCCGCAATCATGTGACGGGTATTTTCAGGCAAAACGATATTTTGACCATGATAACCGTTATTTTTATCATTCATGGCCTGATTAAGGACCTGTTCAACTTCTTCTGTTGTCAATGATTTAAGCAGATAGACACGCGCTCGTGAGAGTAAGGCAGAATTCAGCTCAAAAGAGGGATTTTCTGTCGTAGCACCGATAAAGGTAATCGTGCCGTCTTCAATATGCGGTAAAAAAGCATCCTGTTGGCTTTTATTAAAACGATGTACTTCATCAACAAATAGAATAGTTCTCCGCCCTGCATTACGGTTTTGACGTGCTTTTTCAATCGACTCGCGTATTTCTTTAATGCCAGAAGTGACCGCAGATATCCGTTCAATATCAGCCTGTGCATAATGCCCAATAATTTCAGCTAATGTTGTTTTCCCGGTTCCCGGTGGCCCCCATAAAATCATAGAGTGTAATTGTCCCGCCCGGATAGCTCTTGGCAGTGGTTTCCCCTCAGCCAACAAATGCTGCTGACCGATATATTGCTCTAATGTTATTGGCCGCATACGCGCGGCCAGCGGCTGGAATTCATTTTGTGAAAAATCGAGGGACAGATTGCTCACTTAAACCTCACTGGCGCTGATCATCCAGCGTGACGCCTTTCGGTAGAGTAAAACTGAATTTTGCCGCATCCACATAGGTGTTTTGCTGCCCTTTTAATTGATAAGTGCTTTTTTGTCCATCCTGCTCAACAGCCGAGAATTTCTGGATAGTGCCGTCAGCCGTTACCGTAATAAAGAAACGTTTCAAGTTGCCATTTGCATTATTCGGTGTCAGTTTAAAATCATTCCCTTTCTGAATGATTTTATATTGAGACCACTCTTTAGCATCGTTACGGGTAATCAGCATAAATGGAGTGTTTCCTGTTGCATCTTTTAGCCAAGTGGCCGTTACTTGTTCAACAAATGGATTATAGAACCACAACGTTTTGCCATCCGATACCAAAACACTTTCATCCGGTGATGTCATATGCCAGTTAAACAAGTTTGGGCGTTTAACCCACAATTGCCCTTCACCTTCCTGAATTGTTGTACCATCATTACTGGTCACTGTTTGAGTAAAACTGGCATGAAAACTACTTACTTTGCCCAAACGGTCCTGTAAATTCCGACTAGCATTCGCCCATACAGAAGTGACACTTATGCTAGCCATCAAACAACCCATCAATATCAACTTTTTCATGTAAGAGATACCTTCACTCAGCGTTATTCCCCGGTGTATTTATTATCGGAGTTTTCTACATTCAAAATTAACCATCAGCACTCATGCGGCGGCGGTGCCAATACTTCACGATTACCATTATGACCTGGAGCGCTGACAATCTGCTGTGCTTCCATCTGTTCGACAATCCGCGCAGCACGGTTATAACCGATACGGAACTGACGCTGTACACCAGAAATAGAAACCCGCCGTTTTTCAATAACGAATTCAACCGCCTGATCGAACAGTGCATCTAATTCTTCACCACTATCTAAACCCAAACTACCTTCAGCATCATCACCACCACTAAGAATACTGTCAACATACTCTGGACGACCGCGCGCTTTCCAATCATTAACCACTTCATGAACTTCTTGATCCCGTACAAATGCGCCGTGAACACGCACCGGAATAGAAGAGTTTGGTGCCAGATAAAGCATGTCCCCCATGCCCAACAGAGATTCAGCGCCCCCTTGATCAAGGATAGTGCGAGAATCAATCTTGCTGGAAACCGTAAAGGCAATACGGGTTGGAATATTCGCTTTAATCAGGCCGGTAATAATATCGACAGATGGACGTTGGGTTGCCAGAACTAGGTGGATACCCGCAGCACGTGCTTTCTGTGCCAAACGGGCAATTAGCTCCTCCACTTTTTTACCAACTGTCATCATCAAGTCAGCAAATTCATCTACCATGACAACGATGTACGGCTCTTTTTTTAGCACCGGATGAGTGACATCCATGCTGTCGCCCGGTTTCCAGAATGGATGAGGAATTGGACGTCCCATCTCTTCAGCCTGTTTAACCTTTTCGTTATAACCCGCCAGATTCCGTACACCTAATGCGGACATCAGTTTATAACGGCGTTCCATTTCATTAACACACCAACGTAGCGCATTAGCTGCATCTTTCATGTCGGTGACAACTTCCGTCAACAGATGTGGAATGCCTTCATAAACCGACAACTCCAGCATTTTCGGGTCAATCATGATAAAGCGAACATCTTCCGGTTTTGCTTTATAGAGGATGCTGAGGATCATGGCATTGACACCAACAGATTTACCCGAACCGGTTGTACCCGCCACTAGCAAGTGCGGCATTTTACCTAAATCAGCGACAACCGGCTGACCACTAATATCTTTACCTAACACAATTGTCAGTGGTGATGGATTATCGCGGAATTTTTCGCAATCCAATACTTCACGCAAATAGACCGTCTGACGTTTTTTATTCGGCAATTCCAAACCAACATAAGGTTTACCCGGAATCACTTCCACAATACGTACCGCTACCGCCGACAAAGAACGCGCAAGATCTCTCGATAAGTTGGAAATGCGTGATGCTTTAACACCGGGAGCCAGATCCAATTCAAATCGAGTGATCACCGGGCCAGGCGAAGAACCAACCACATCGGCCTTAACCCGATAATCACTCAGACGCGCCTCAATCAAACGAGCGGTTTGCTCTAAAGCAAATGTATCAACCGGTTCCTGTTCCTCCAAAGGGCTGGCTAACAGATCGAGCGAAGGCATTGGCGTCGTAGGTTTTGGCAATGGCTGATCATTACGAACCAAAAATGGATGGAACAAGCTATCTTGCTGCGGTTGCTGCGGTTGCTGCGGTTGCTGCGGTTGCTGCGGTTGCTGCGGTTGCTGCGGTTGCTGCGGTTGCTGCGGTTGCTGCGGTTGCTGCGGTTGCTGCGGTTGCTGCGGTTGCTGCGGTTGCTGCGGTTGCTGCGGTTGCTGCGGTTGCTGCGGTTGCTGCGGTTGCTGCGGTTGCTGCGGTTGCTGCGGTTGCTGCGGTTGCTGCGGTTGCTGCGCAACAGTGTGCGCTGGCGCTGGCATAAAAGCAATTTCTGTAGGCCTTTCTGCGTTATTTTCTGGCCCTGATTGAACAGAAGGCGTAAACAACGGCTCTGCCGGTTCTTCTTTTACTAAATCTTCAACTGGTGAGAAATTATCAACGATAGATAAACTTTCCAGAGCAACATTCTCTTTTTCCCGTTGGTAGCTCTGTTCCTGATAACCCTCACGCTGCTGCGGTTCAACTGCCCGTTTAACAATTTCTGTCTGAACTTTCTCTTCCACTGAGGGCTGGTTTTCTGCTTCAAACAGGCTCGGTATTATTTGGAGCTCAATTGGAGCATCTTCTTCCTCTGTACCCGCAGTCATGCGGTAACGTTCACGCTGCTGTTCAAGAAACTGCTGACGCAATAGCTCTTCTTGCTGCTTATCAGATTCAGCATCATCCCATTCATCTGCTTGCTGTCTGATCTCTTCTTCACGCTGTTTCTGTTCTGCAAGGCGCTGTGAAGGCACTTTGATGCCATATAATTCACGACGGGTTGGAATACGGACAGGATTAGGTCGGGGTAATTCTGGCCCAATTCCTTGTTTAACCTGAGTGTTGCCTGTAGTAACCACTGCCGACGTTGCCGCTACTGCAACCTCTTTTGGCTTGGTTTCAGGCATAAAAGTAAAGGTGTCATGATTGTTTTGTCTGTTTTCAACCGACTCAAATGTCGGAGCCACATCAATAGCCTGTTCAGATACGGGGTAAAAATTATGCTCAGCAGGAATTTCAAATGTGTAACGAATTGGTTCGTCATTATTTTTTTCATGTTCTTCTGCTAATGACCGGGACTCTACGGCGGCATCAGATGTATTAACCTGAATTTCAGGTTCTGCATCAATTTTAGTCATATTAATGGCCGGACTAGCAAATTGCTGCTCTTCTTCAATTTCTACTTTCGCCAATTCCGGTTCATTCAACTCAGCTTTTACTAATTCCGTGACTGAAGGGGTTGTAAACAGCACATCATCATGATCAATATCAGCCACTTTGAATTCTGGTTCTGTTTTACTATGAGCAACATCATCTTGCTCGATAACCATTTCATCATAATATGGCTTATATTCCTCCTCATTACGGCTACGATTAGTAATAAATCCTATTGCTCCCAGAATAACTGCACCGGTTTTTTCAGCAATGGTCAACCACGACCAACCAGTAAATAGCGTAAACCCAATTGCCCAAACACACAGTAATACCAACGTTGCTCCTAGTTCATTAAACCAAGGCAACATAGCACTACTAAACAGGCTGCCAATAATGCCGCCAGAGGCAAAATAATGAAGATCATCAACATTCAATGCCGCTAATCCACATGAAGTCAGAATGATTGCCAATGCCCCAATTACACGTAACGCAAGCACAAAGAAATCGACATATTCTCGATCATCACGTTGTATGAAAGCCGTCCAACAACCCAATATCATCAATGGAGGAATGGTGTAAGCCAGAATACCAAATGCAGAAAACAGGGTATCAGCCAGCCATGCGCCAACACCTCCCCCCAAATTATGAACTGGTTCATGCCATGCAGTCTGAGACCAACTGGGATCAGAGGGGTTAAAACTGATAAGTGCGACCATTAGATAAGCCGCAAGGATAACCATGACAAGCAACACAGCTTCTAACAACCTACGCCCACTACTTAGTCTCTTTAACTTAATATTTTTATCTTCTGTATATTCCTGGCTCAAGAAAGGCTCTCCAGGTTTCCTGTTGATTTAACGGAACAACGCCGAGATAGCTCAGCGTTGAAACTGTATGCATAAACAGGAGTGTACCTAAGTTCTTCCAGTTTTGCACCTGTACATTTTTGGCAAGATTTCAGCGAGTCTTAATGACCAGACGGTTACTCTGCTTCACTTCTTCCATCACAACATATGTGCGGGTGTCATTAACACCTGGTAGACGTAGCAAAGTTTCGCCCAGTAACTTACGATACGCCGACATGTCCGGTACACGGGTTTTCAATAGATAGTCAAAATCACCGGAGACCAAATGACATTCCTGAATTTCTTCCAATTTCTGCACGGCAGCATTGAATTGTTCAAAAACATCTGGGGCACCACGGTTCAGGGTAATTTCAACAAATACCAACAATGATGCATCCAAATAATGAGGATTCAACAGGGCGGTATAACCAGTAATAAACCCCTGACGCTCCAAACGACGCACACGCTCCAAACAAGGCGTTGGTGACAATCCGACCCGTTTAGACAGCTCTACATTGGAAATTCGACCATCTTTTTGCAACTCATTGAGGATATTACGATCTATACGATCAAGATCTTTTCCCGGACGCTTTTTATTATCTATCATCTTAATGATCTCTCTTTATTTTCCTATACCCATAACATTTTCCCCTTTCTCTCTTGAGCTTGAGTTGGAAAAGATGTCCTAAATTAAAGCCCAGCCCTATCAGAGTGAAGTAGCTCACAGGCTATTTTCTTCAATACTATACAGAGAGGATTATCCGCATATCGATTTGTCGATTTTTATGGAAACGAATTTAGCGAGGTGGATAATTATCTCTTACAGTGATGTTTTCGCAAATGCACAGCCGATTGTCAAAGTAAATGAACAAAAATCAGGACAACCTGTGGAACAAATTTTCAGTTAATCGTTTCGATAGCCTACCATTGATTAAAAAGCAGCAAATGAAATTCAAACAACATTAAAAGAACACTTTTCTCAGGTTAAAGTCGTTGTTAGGTAATATCTATCGGTAAAATCGTTAGTAACATGAGTATTTTAGCTTTTTTTACCCTCCTATTTCTCCTACAATCGCCCGATATATGATATGCGATAAATGGAAATGAGGTATTCATGAGCACCGCCCACCACAAACTCATTATTCTTGGCTCCGGTCCTGCCGGCTATACAGCCGCAGTTTATGCTGCCCGAGCAAACTTAAATCCAGCTCTTATTACCGGAGTTGAAAAAGGCGGTCAGTTGACTACAACCACTGAAGTCGAGAACTGGCCAGGTGATCCTGAAGGTCTGACCGGTCCGGGGCTAATGGATCGTATGCACCAGCATGCTGAAAAATTCCAGACCGACATCATTTTTGACCACATTCAAAAAGTTGATCTGCAAAACCGCCCTTTCCGCCTTTATGGTGATGAACAAGAATATACCTGTGACGCATTGATTATCGCAACAGGCGCTTCTGCACGTTATCTTGGTCTGCCTTCTGAAGACGCATTCAAAGGTCGCGGTATTTCAGCCTGTGCAACCTGCGATGGTTTCTTTTATCGTAACCAAAAAGTTGCCGTTGTCGGCGGCGGTAATACCGCTGTAGAAGAAGCTTTATACCTGGCTAATATTGCCTCAGAAGTTCATCTAATTCATCGCCGGGATACATTCCGTTCAGAAAAAATCCTGATTAGTCGTCTGATGGATAAAGTAAAAAACGGTAATATTATCCTGCACACTGATCGTACTCTGGATGAAGTTCTTGGTGATGATATGGGCGTTACCGGTGTTCGCCTGCGCGATACCAAAAGCGATACAACAGAAGAATTGGCCGTTACTGGTGCATTCATCGCTATCGGCCATACTCCCAACACCGCTATCTTTGCAGGCCAATTAGAGCTGGATAATGGTTATATTAAAGTCCAATCCGGTTTACAAGGTAATGCAACTCAAACTTCAATTCCTGGGGTATTTGCCGCAGGTGACGTAATGGACCACACCTACCGCCAGGCAATTACGTCCGCCGGTACAGGTTGTATGGCAGCCCTTGATGCAGAACGTTTCCTGGATAAGTTGGCAACTGAACCTAAATAAATTCTTTTTCTTTCAAGGCGCTATTTCGGTAGCGCTTTTTAACATGTAACATATTGACGGGATGCTGACATCAGTCCAGCCTCTTTAATGCATCGTTATCATCACCCGCTAAATCAGAAGTTTTTCCTATGGACAAAACAAGACAGTATGAATTAATGCGCTGGCTAAAGCAGCAAAGTGCTCCAGCCCAGCGCTGGCTCCGCCTGTCCATGTTATTTGGCTTAATCAGTGGATTGTTGATTATCGCTCAAGCCTGGCTATTGGCCTCAATCCTGCAAGCTTTAATCATGGATAATATTCCCCGCGAACACATCACAGATAAGTTTTTGATGTTGGCATTGGCTTTTGCTCTACGGGCAATGACCAGTGCGATCCGGGAGCGAATCGGTTTTATTTGTGGCAAAGTCGTGCGCCAGAAAGTCCGCGCTATGGTATTAGATAAGCTTGAGCAACTTGGCCCTGTCTGGGTTAAAGGCAAGCCAGCAGGTAGCTGGGCAACAATTATTCTTGAGCAGATCGAAGATATGCAAGATTATTACTCTCGCTATCTGCCACAGATGTATCTCGCCGTGATGATCCCTATCCTTATCCTGATTACCTTATTGCCGATTAATTGGGCTGCCGGGCTGATTTTGTTCGCTACTGCCCCACTTATTCCCCTGTTTATGGCATTAGTTGGTTTAGGTGCAGCGGATGCTAACCGACGCAATTTCGTCGCCTTAGGGCGATTGAGCGGTAATTTCCTTGACCGTCTGCGCGGATTGGAAACACTGCGCCTGTTTTATCGTGGTAAAGCAGAAATACAACAAATTAGTGAATCCACCGATAACTTCCGCCGTAGAACGATGGAAGTTCTACGGATGGCGTTTCTTTCTTCAGCTGTACTGGAATTCTTTGCGGCTATTTCCATTGCCATTGTCGCAGTCTATTTTGGTTTCTCTTACCTCGGTGAACTTAATTTTGGCAGCTACGGCATGGGAGTTACCCTATTTGCTGGTTTTTTAGTGTTGATCCTCGCGCCAGAATTTTTCCAGCCGCTACGTGATCTTGGTACTTATTATCACGCTAAGGCACAAGCCATTGGCGCCGCCGAGTCATTAGTGACGCTGTTAAGAAGTGATGGCGAGCAAGCCCCCGCTGGGGGCGATAAAACGCTCTCCTCCCAAGATTCAGTGACGATAATCGCTAATAATCTGGAAATCCTGGCTCATAATGGCAGTCTACTCGCTGGACCGTTAAATTTTACTATAGAGAAAAATCAACGAATTGCATTAGTTGGCCAAAGCGGTGCGGGCAAAAGCTCGCTCTTGAATTTACTGTTAGGGTTTTTACCCTATCGCGGCTCAATTCAAATCAATGGCACCGAACTGCGAGAATTAGATCCACAGAAATGGCGAGATCAACTGAGTTGGGTTGGACAAAATCCACATCTCCCTGAACAGACTTTGCTCGATAATATTCGTCTTAACCAACCTGATGCCAATCAACAACAAATCGATCAAGTTATGAAACAAGCATACGTCACCGAATTTGTTAATGATTTGCCTAATGGACTGAATACTATCATCGGTGATAATGCAGCACGATTGTCCGTTGGTCAGGCCCAGCGTATCGCTGTCGCCCGTGCCTTACTGAAACCTTGCCAGTTATTATTATTAGATGAGCCTGCCGCCAGCCTGGATGCTCGTAGTGAACAACAAATTATGGAAACACTAAATCAGGCATCTCACCATCAGACTACTCTATTAATAACTCACCAATTGGAAGAAACGCAGGGGTATGATCAGATCTGGGTCATGGAAAAGGGTCTAATTATTGAACGGGGAGATTATCAGACGTTAAGCCAATCTGAGGGAATATTTACCCGTTTGTTATCCCATCGAAGTAAGGAGCTTTAATATGCGGGTATTGCTTCCGTTTCTGGCACTCTATCGCCGCCATTGGTTTCTTATCAGTCTGGGAATGGTATTAGCTATTGTAACTATGCTCGCTAGCATAGGCTTGCTGACGCTCTCTGGTTGGTTTCTTGCAGGCACCGCATTGGCAGGTTTTACCGGAATCTATACGTTCAACTACATGCTACCGGCTGCAGGTGTCCGTGGCTCTGCCATTCTCCGCACTGCCGGGCGTTATGCAGAACGGCTGGTTAGCCATGATGCGACTTTCCGGGTACTGGCACATTTGCGGGTATTCACATTTCAGAAAATTTTACCCCTTTCACCAGGAAGTATTACCCGTTTTCGCCAGGGTGAATTACTAAACCGACTGGTTGCTGATGTTGAAACGCTGGATCATCTCTATTTACGGGTAATTTCACCGATATTTGTAGCTTTTGTCATTATTATCATCTTGACTTTTAGCCTTGGTTTTCTGGATCTCACACTGGCCTATACGCTCGGCAGTATTATGCTGGCTCTGCTGCTCCTGCTGCCATTCGTATTCTATAACGCAGGTAAACCCGTTGGCCGCGATTTAACTATTCTGCGTGGTCAATACCGTACTCAACTTACTACCGCATTACAGGGACAAGCTGAATTGATGGTATTCGGTGCTATTGGCCGTTTCCGCAAATCGATGACGGATGTTGAGTCCCGTTGGTTAGAGCGTCAGCAACAGCAAGCTAATCTAACAGGCTTATCACAGGCAATCATGATCTTTGCTACCGGAATGACTGTTACCTTGATCCTGTGGATGGCTGCTAATGGTGTCGGTGATAACCACCAGCCAGGCGCATTGATTGCACTGTTTGTTTTCTGCGCTCTTGCGGCTTTTGAAACGCTAGGCCCCGTCACTGTCGCATTCCAACACCTGGGGCAAGTTATCACCTCTGCAACCCGCGTTTCCCAATTGATGCAACAACAACCAGAAGTCGTTTTCCGCGCATCAGGACCAAAAAGCTCTGAACAGCTCAGTATTAACATTGAGAATCTCAGTTTCACTTATCCCAATCAATCATTACCGGTCTTAAAAAATATTTCTCTCTCTTTGCAAGCGGGAGAACACATCGCTTTGTTAGGAAAGACCGGTTGTGGTAAATCTACTTTGCTACAGCTGCTAACGCGCGCATGGGATAGTGATACAGGCACTATCTGTCTGAACCAGCATCCTATTTCTTTTTATGACGAATCCACCCTGCGCAGTATGATGTCTGTCGTTTCACAACGTGTTCATGTATTCAGCCATACTTTGCGTGAAAATTTATTACTGGCAAAACCCAATGCAACCGATCATGAACTGGAAACTGTGCTAAAACAGGTAGGCTTAAGCAATTTGCTGGAAACGGATGAGGGACTGAATTGCTGGATGGGTGAAGGTGGTCGCCAGTTATCAGGCGGTGAACAACGCCGCCTGGGAATAGCCAGAGCACTACTGCACTCAGCACCACTAATGATATTGGATGAACCCACCGAAGGGCTTGATGCAGATACTGAACAGCAAATTTTGTCCCTGCTACACCAACATTGTCAGCACAAGACATTGATTGTCGTTACCCACCGCCTATACGGACTTAACCATATGAGCCGCATTTACGTTATGGATGGAGGTGCAATTGTTGAACAAGGACAGCACGACGAGTTACTGGCTCAACAAGGTTGCTATTATCAGTTTTATCAGCGGCAATATCGTATTGATTCTGAGTCGGAGCTGTAACACACAATGCCAATAATTCAGTTGGATGATTCATATGATTTTCCTCTACCGGAAGAGGCATTAACGGAGCCCAATGGTCTGCTGGCAGTAGGTGGGGATTTATCCTCTGGGCGGTTGAACGCGGCTTACAATGAAGGAATTTTTCCCTGGTTTTTGCCAAGTGAAGCGCCACTTTGGTGGTCTCCTGATCCACGTGCGGTAATCATTCCTGGCGAGTTGCATATTGGCCGGACATTACGCCGATTTCTGCGAAATCACCCGTACCGTATTACGGTAAATCATGCTTTTGAGCAGGTGATCTACTCCTGTGCTCAACGGCAGGAAGGGACCTGGATAGGGGGAGATGTTAAACAGGGTTATCAAGAATTACATCAGACAGGACGGGCACACTCCGTAGAAGTCTGGCATGGTGAAAAGCTTGTTGGTGGTCTGTACGGCGTCAGTGTTGGTAAGTTATTTTGTGGTGAATCTATGTTTAGTAGAATGGAAAATGCATCCAAATGCGCGCTTATTGCCTTCTATCACCATTTTCTGCGACATGATGGTGAATTGATTGATTGCCAAGTACTGAATCACCACACAGCTTCTCTGGGGGCAAAAGAAATCCCCAGGGAAACATTCATTCAGTATCTTTATCAATTCAGAAACCGATCATTAAGAGCTGGCTGCTGGTTGCAACAAGTGCTGGATTTACAATCAACATTTTAGCTACTCATGTTGATTATGACGGGAATATCGTAATGAACCATTCGTAAAATAGCGGTTTAAAATACAACATTCCTTTACATAATGAGGGTTTTTCGGCATTATCGTGCCCGTTAAAAACTATGGTTGTTAAACTTAGAGGATTAGATGGCCAAAGAAGACAATATTGAAATGCAAGGTACCGTGCTAGACACGCTGCCAAATACTATGTTCCGCGTTGAATTAGAAAACGGGCACGTAGTCACTGCTCACATTTCAGGTAAAATGCGTAAAAATTACATTCGCATCCTGACAGGCGACAAGGTTACAGTTGAGCTGACCCCATATGACCTGAGCAAAGGCCGTATCGTCTTCCGTAGCCGCTGATTCATTACCACTTTAGGTATTACACCACAGGCATAGCAACGTTTTACCCGCCTGTGGTGCGATCCTATACTCAATGCACTACATCTTCTGGTTTCTGCTTATAAGCACTGCTGAAATCGTAAGTCAACGCCTGTTTTACCTTATCCAAACCAATACTAACTGAACCGCCGTGAACTAATGAACCAAACAACAATTCATTTGCCAGCGGTTTCTTCAGGCTATCCTGAATAACCCGAGCCATTGGACGAGCGCCCATCGCTTTATCATATCCTTTATCACATAACCATTGACGAGCGTCCATACTGACCTCTAGTGAAACACCTTTCTCATCCAATTGTGCTTGCAGTGCGACAATAAACTTATCCACTACCTGCTGAATTACCTCAATAGAAAGCGCATTAAACCAGATAATGCCATCAAGGCGGTTACGGAATTCTGGAGTAAATACCTTCTTGATCTCATCCATTGCATCAGAGCTATTATCCTGCTGCTTAAATCCAATAGATGTGCGCTGAGTTTCACGTACACCAGCGTTCGTTGTCATGACTAAAATAACATTGCGGAAATCCGCTTTACGACCGTTGTTATCGGTTAGGGTACCGTTATCCATTACCTGTAATAACAGATTGAATACATCAGGATGTGCTTTTTCAATCTCATCAAGCAACAATACTGAATGTGGGTGTTTAATCACAGCATCTGTAAGTAATCCCCCCTGATCAAAACCAACATATCCCGGTGGCGCACCAATTAGACGGCTTACTGTATGACGCTCCATATATTCCGACATATCAAAGCGCAATAATTTAATATTCAGCACTCTGGCAAGCTGTACGGTGACTTCAGTTTTGCCAACACCTGTTGGGCCGGCAAGCAAGAAAGAACCCACAGGTTTATTATCCTGCCCCAATCCTGCACGACTCATTTTGATGGCTTCAGTCAATGCCGCAATCGCTGTATCCTGACCAAACACCAGCATCTTCAACCGATCATCCAGTGTTTTCAGAACATCCTTATCACTGGCAGAAACGGTTTTTTCAGGAATGCGAGCAATACGCGCGACGACAGATTCAATATCCGACACATTGATCGTTTTCTTACGACGGCTGACCGGCACCAAACGAGTACGCGCTCCTGCTTCATCAATAACATCTATGGCTTTATCTGGTAAATGACGATCAGTAATGTATTTCACTGACAAATCAACCGCAGCCCGGATAGCTTTCGTGGTATAACGCACATCATGGTGCGCCTCATATTTAGTCCGCAAGCCTTTAATAATCTGTACTGTCTCTTCTGGTGAAGGCTCAACAATATCAATCTTCTGAAAACGACGAGCCAGCGCCCGATCTTTTTCAAAAATATTACTGAACTCATGATAGGTCGTGGAACCAATCACCCTGATTCGACCACTGGATAACAATGGCTTAATCAGATTCGCCGCATCTACCTGCCCTCCTGATGCCGCACCCGCCCCGATAATGGTATGGATTTCATCTATGAATAGAATGCTTTTTCTATCCTGCTCAAGAGTTTTTAACAGAGATTTGAAGCGCTTCTCAAAATCACCACGATATTTAGTACCTGCCAACAATGAACCAATATCCAGTGAGTAAATCGTACAATCGGCCATCACTTCCGGTACATCTTTTTGCACAATCCGCCATGCCAAACCTTCGGCAATAGCCGTCTTACCTACTCCAGATTCACCCACCAACAACGGATTATTTTTCCGGCGACGACACAATACCTGAATCGTTCTTTCTAATTCGTCCTGACGACCAATCAGTGGATCAATCTGCCCTTTCTGGGCAAGTTGATTAAGATTAGCGGTAAAATTCTCCAAACGCTCTTCACCTGCCGCATGCTCTTCCGCAGATTGAGTGCCTGTTCTCTGATGATCCGATTCAGTGTCTTCTTTCTGGGTCCCATGAGAAATGAAATTAACCACATCCAAACGACTAACATCATGTTTACGCAGCAAATAAGCCGCCTGAGACTCCTGTTCACTGAAGATAGCTACCAGCACATTAGCACCGGACACTTCGGAACGCCCAGAAGACTGAACATGAAACACCGCACGCTGAAGAACACGCTGAAAACTCAATGTTGGCTGAGTCTCCCGTTCATCATTTTCAGACAACAACGGTGTAGTATGTGAAATGAAATTCTCCAGTTCCTGGCGCAATTGGGCCAGATCGACCTTGCAAGCTTCCAATGCTTCACGCGCTGATGAATTGCTTAACAACGCCAGCAACAGGTGCTCCACGGTCATAAACTCATGTCTGTTATCCCGCGCTTTAGCAAAAGCAATATTAAGACTAAGTTCAAGCTCTTGGTTGAGCATAAGCACCTCCCCCTAAAATCAGTATGACTGGTTAGATTTTTTCCAGCGTACAAAGTAATGGATGCTGTTGCTCCCTGGCATACATATTTACTTGAGCCGCTTTCGTTTCTGCCACCTCAGCAGTATAAACCCCACAAACAGCCTTCCCCTGATAATGGACATCCAACATTAATTGCGTTGCCCGTTCAACATCATAAGAAAAGAACTTTCGTAATACGTCAACTACAAACTCCATCGGAGTGTAATCATCATTGTTAAGAATGACCTGATACATTGATGGCGGTTGCAGCTTGTGCTGTCGTTCATCCTTAACTGATTCTTTATTTTTCAAACTATTATGATACTCGCTCATTATTCTTCCAACAAAATTCATCTCAAACTACCAACTACTGCCGGCAAATAAATTATATTCCAATTTATCTTATCATTATCTGGGTAACTCCGTTTGCCGCAGACTATTCCCCTATAAAAACTTGGTATAAAAGTGAATGAACGAAACTCATATCGTTATCTATATCAAATTTTAGCTATTCAAAACAACCAGACATTTGTTCTGAGCTTGACGAGAAATTGGTTTTTACTACAGTATGTTTTGTGAACAAACACAGATGATGTAACTGCTTACATGTGATTGTTTACAACTGTTATTATTAATGACTCATCTCAACCGAAATAATTAAACGAGGGATGTAGAGGTATGGAGACAGGTACTGTTAAGTGGTTCAATAATGCTAAGGGCTTTGGGTTTATTTGCCCGGCAAGCGGCGGAGAGGATATCTTTGCCCATTACTCAACCATTCAGATGGACGGTTACCGGACGCTGAAAGCGGGCCAAAAGGTGCATTTCAGCGTTCACCAAGGCCCAAAGGGAAATCATGCCAGCATTATTGTTCCTCTTGAAAACGACCCCAAAGGCTAAATAATTTAGCCTATCAGTTACAACCAGGTATGACCTTACACGCCGCTGACAATTGTCTGCGGCGTAACACATTATTCTCTTGCCAAGGCTTCTATTGGATCAAGGCGAGCAGCATTACGGGCCGGTAGATAACCAAATATCACACCAATTGCAGTAGAACAGGCAAAAGCACTGAGTAAAGCAACAGGTTGGAAAACAAAACGCCAGCCGGGGAGCGCTAATTGAGCAATAAATGCAATCATATAAGACAGTGCGATTCCCAAAACGCCGCCGACCAGACAAACCAAAATAGCTTCTATCAGAAATTGCTGCATAACATCACTGGTCCTGGCCCCTACTGCCATACGGATACCAATCTCTCTTGTTCGTTCTGTCACCGAAACCAACATAATATTCATAACACCAATACCGCCAACGATCAGCGAAATTACCGCTACCATCGTCAAAAACAGTTGTAAGGTGCGGGTAGTTTTTTCCACTGTTTTTATCAGCATATCCGTGTTATAGGTGAAAATATCCTTTTTTCCATGGCGTAAAGTCAGCAATTGAACAATCTTCTGTTCTGCATCTTTGGAATTATGACCATCATTTATTCTTACGGTAATAGAATCCAAGTAATTGCGGTTCATCAGACGACTAGCCATCGTGCTGTAAGGTAACCAAACATGTAATGAACTATCACTACCGAATGCAGATTTTCTTTCAGCTATCACCCCTACAATAGTCGCGGGCATATTCCCCATCAGGATCACTTCCCCAATTACATTTTTTTGATGTGGAAATAACTTACGTTGGGTATTTTTATCAATAACCACAACTTGTCCCTGACGGCGTACCATATCCGATGTAAAATTCATTCCCTGGGCAAAGCGCTGGGCATAAACCTGAAAATACTCGTCACCAATACCCGATACTCTCGCCGCAACATCAATGTTCCCTTTACGAAGGCGCATTCCCCCCTCAATGACAGGTGAAACCGCCAAAATATAGGGTTGCGCTTTAATAGCATCTACATCTGCTATTTTCAGCGCCTGCTTACTGACCGGATCATCACTACCAAAATCTTCTCCCGGATAAACACTGATGGTATTCGTGGCAATCTCTTTAATATCGGATAACACCAACGCCTTAGCTGCATCTCCGATAACCAAAATCGTCACTACGGACGCAATACCAATAATAATTCCCAACATGGTCAACAAAGTTCGCATCTTGTTAGCAACCATCGCTCTCCATGCCATCAACAAAGCTTCATTAAATCGACCAAAGATTTGGCGTATTGATGATATTTTTGATGTCACTGACTGAGCTTTAATCACTTCTTTACGCAATTGTGAACCAGAGTCACTCATAATGTGGCCATCTTTTATCTCAATAATCCGCTGAGCCTGAGCCGCAATTTTGGGATCATGAGTGACAATAATGACGGTATGCCCCTGTTCGCACAGCTGTTTGAGGATTGTCATCACCTCCTCACCGGAATGGCTATCCAACGCCCCCGTTGGCTCATCTGCTAAAATAACCTGACCACCATTCATTAACGCTCTGGCAATACTGACTCTCTGCTGCTGTCCCCCAGAGAGTTGTCCTGGTCGATAGCTGATTCTCTCTTCAAGCCCTAGACGACCAAGCAATTCTATCGCTCTCTGCCTGCGCTCTGTTTTAGCGGCTCCTGCATAAACAGCCGGAATCTCTACATTCTGTTCAGCGGTTAAATGGGTCAACAAATGATAGCGCTGGAAAATGAATCCAAAATGCTCCCGTCTCAATGCAGCCAATTCATCATTATTCAATTCAGCAATATTCTGTCCCGCAACCCGGTATTCACCCCCACTGGGTTTATCAAGACAACCAAGAATATTCATCAGTGTCGACTTACCCGATCCTGAAGCACCGATAATCGCTACCATCTCACCCGCGTAAATGGATAAAGTGACATTATCAAGTACTTTTACCTGTTCCTCGCCAGCGGGATAGCTGCGCGTTATGCCTTGTAGCTCAAGTAATGCATTCATTACTCATCCCCTACTTCACCGCGGCTGGTAATCACCTGCTCGTTTTCTTTCAAGCCGGATAAAATCTGTACATCTACATCATTGCGTACACCAATGTTCACTTCCTTCTTCTCTTCCTTACCACCATTCAAAATATCTACTTCATAACGGGTTGAGGTGATTTGTTTACCCAGAGCAGAAAGCGGGATCATTAAAATGTCATGATAGGAATCCAGTTGAATTTTCACCTGAGCGGTCATTTGCAAACGCAAAAGTTGCTGAGAATTAGGCACCTCAAAACGGGCATAGAAAAAAATTGCATCATTAATCTTTTCTGGCGTTGGTAGAATATCTTTCAACACCCCGGTGAAATTCTTATCAGGTGCGCCTAATACGGTAAAAGAGGCTTTCAGACCTGGTTTCAGGTAAATAACATCCGCTTCTGAAACTTCGGCTTTTACTAACATCGTGCCAAGATCGGCCAGTGTCAGAATAGTCGGGGCTTCCTGTGCCGCAATTACCGTTTGTCCCTGAAGTGTTTTGATATTGACAACAATTCCATCCATAGGAGCAGTAATACGGGTATATTGTAAATTAGTTTGGGCAGTATCAAGGCTAGCCTGATTTTTGCTGATTTGCGCCAGCAACGTTTCTACCTTCGCTCTTTTCACTTCAACATCTGTTTTAACCTGATCCAACTCCTGATGAGATACCGCCTGCACTTTTGCCAGATCATTCTGACGTTGCAATGTCAGCTGTGCCAGTTTCAACTGCGCCTTGGCCTCCATCAAATTAGCATTCAATTCTTTGATCGTCGCTTCAACTTCTTTCACTTGGTTTTGGGCAGGTTTAGGATCGATCAATGCCAATAACTGACCCTTTGTCACCTTATCACCCACTTCAACATACAAATTCTGCAACTGTCCGCTAACTTGCGCCCCAACATCCACTTTTCTGACCGCATCCAGCTTGCCTGTTGCCAGTACATTTTTTTGCAAATCGCCTTTAATGACGGATACAGTCTGATATTTAACTGTTTCTGGCCTGTGCAGAAAATAGGCCAAAACCGATGCGATAACGGCCATAATAACTAACAACACTATCCATCGACGTTTCGAACTCATAAAATTCATTTAAATATCATTGCCTTAATCATTGGATCAAAGGAATGGCAAACACAATTTCTCTTGCAATGCCACGAAAAACGGAAATTTCCACTTATTTCCAGATAGATGCAACTCCGTTTGAGTTTTATACTCACTGAAAACCATTAATAACACACCAACATTAAGAATAAAAAAATTCTTTGAATAGCAACATACTTCTCTCTATCCTGACTATTCTCTTAGTGTAAAAAAATTGTTATATTTATTTTCGTGGTCTTTCCAGTCAATTTTTCGTACTGAATTTAGATAAAAAGACGTTAACTGTTTTAAAGGATGTTAATTATGTATTCTGGACTGCTGATCATTCTTTTACCGTTAACGCTTGGTTATTTTGTTCGTTTGAGTAATAAAACGCTGCTAAATGCTGTTCATCGCCTCCTCAACGCGATGGTATATGTTATTCTGTTTGTCATGGGGGTAAGCCTTGCTTTACTGGAAGATTTAGGCCGTAACCTCTTCTCTATTTTTCAGTATGCAACTGTATTCTTCCTATGTATTTTTGCCGCCAATATGCTGGCATTATTCCTTCTTGAAAAACGTGATCCATGGATTACCGGCCCACATAAACAGGAAAAACCCCCTTCCCGCTTACATATGGTTTTTGAATCACTGAGATTATGTGGCGTTCTGATTTTGGGTTTCCTACTTGGACTAACCGGCTGGTCATGGCTATATTTCGCCAGTCGTGCCAATGAAATTGCTCTGGTTATTTTACTGTTACTAGTAGGTATTCAATTACGTAACAGCGGTATGAACCTGAAACAAATATTGCTGAACCGCCGAGGTATGATTATTGCAATTATTGTCGCAATCAGTGCGCTTGCTGGTGGTGCAGTCGCGGCATTGATCCTTGGACTGCCAGTGAAAACAGGTTTAGCACTTGCTTCCGGTTATGGCTGGTATTCCCTCTCCGGTATCTTGCTTTCTGATGCTTATGGGCCTGTAATCGGCAGTGCCGCATTCTTTAATGACCTCGCGCGTGAGCTGGCAGCCATTATGTTAATTCCGGCTTTGGTTAATCGATATCGCTCAGGTGCAATAGGGTTAAGTGGTGCGACTTCTATGGATTTCACCCTGCCAGTATTACAACGATGTGGTGGTGTCAGTATCGTTCCGGCAGCTATTGTTCACGGTTTTGTCTTAAGTTTACTCGCTCCTTTACTGATAGCATTCTTTACTTAACCAGAATTTCAACCACAATAATATTTGACGTCATAAATTACGATTTGAGGGCTTGATCGCTCAGTAGTAAACAATAACTATTCACCTTAATTGCTTATTAATTGGCGTCCTACTCAATCTCCTCAGTATGAAAACAGCATAAATAAGCTTTTGTTAAAGGACTGTGTAAATAGCGAATAGAACTAGTTAATCAGATATGTAATTGAAATATCAATTAGAAATATTATCTGTATAAAATATTGCATAATTATGCCAACGGGTTTAGCATCACACTAAATCACTGACTATTCAGAAATAAAGCATGAGTATTCAATTAAAAAGCATTGATTGCTATTACGGTGTACATCAAGCACTGTTTGACATTAATCTTAAGTGTTCTCCAGGGGAAACAGTGGTTTTGCTAGGACCGAGTGGCGCTGGTAAAAGCACTTTATTACGGGTATTAAACTTGCTGGAAATACCGCGTTCCGGCCAGTTGAATATCGCTAATCATCAATTCAATTTTGAACAAACACCCGGACCAAAAGAGATTCGTTCTCTACGTCAGAATGTAGGTATGGTTTTTCAGCAATATAACTTGTGGCCCCACCTAACTGTTATGAATAATCTAATCGAAGCGCCTTGCCGTGTACTCGGTTTATCCAAACAACAGGCTCTGGCAAAAGCGGATAAAATACTTTCCCGCTTGCGCTTAAATGATTTTGCTGGCCGCTTCCCACAACATTTATCCGGAGGGCAACAACAACGGGTTGCTATTGCCCGAGCCTTGATGATGGAACCACAGATTTTACTATTTGATGAGCCCACTGCCGCATTAGACCCAGAAATTACCGCGCAGGTTGTGAATATTATCCGTGAATTATCCGAAACGGGTATTACACAGATTATCGTCACTCATGAAGTGGAAATTGCCCGTAAAGCCGCAAACCGTGTCGTATATATGGAAAACGGTCGCATTATAGAACAAGGTGATACCAGCCATTTTACTCAACCACAAACTAAAGCCTTTGCTAATTATCTGTCACACTAACTATTAATAGGATATAGCGATGAAAAAATTACTTTTTGCAACCCTCTTGGGTACAGTGACTTTATCTGCAACCGCCACGGAAAAAGAGACCATTCGTTTTGCTACGGAAGCCACTTATCCCCCGTTTGAATTCATTGACGCAAACAATCAAATTCAAGGTTTTGATATAGATCTGGCGAATGCCCTCTGTACGAAAATTAATGCCACATGCACTTTCACTAACCAATCATTTGATAGTCTAATTCCAAGCCTGAAATTTCGTCGCTTTGATGCTTTAGCCGCTGGAATGGACATCACACCTGAGCGTCAGAAGCAGGTTGATTTTACTGATACGTATTATGATAACTCAGCGGTATTTATCGCAATTAAAGGCAAAATTTCCAGCGTTGCAGAACTGAAAGGCAAACAAGTGGGTATCCAGAACGGAACAACTCACCAAAAATACTTAATTGAACAACAGAAAGAGATTAAAACTGTTCCTTATGATAGTTATCAGAATGCAATTCTGGATCTGAAAAACGGTCGTCTGGATGCTATCTTCGGTGACACTGCCGCTATAAATGAGTGGCTGAAAAAGAATGACAACTTAGAGACAGTGGGTAATAAAGTCACTGATCCAAATTACTTTGGCATCGGCTTAGGCTTTGCGGTTCGTAAAGGCAATAAAGAGCTACAGAATAAGCTGAACAAAGCATTAACTGATATCAAACAAGATGGCACTTATGCCATCATCTATAAAAAATGGTTTGAATGATAACTAAATCTCAATGAATGAATTTCAATCTCTAATCAGCGCCGCCGGTATTACCGTCGGCCTTGCCATTTCTGCATTAGTGCTTGGCCTAATTTTGGCAATGATCTTCGCTGCCTGGGAATCAGCACGCTGGAAACCCTTCGCCGCGCTTGGCACCTGCTGGGTTACTCTGTTCAGAGGATTACCGGAAATTTTGGTTGTGCTGTTCGTCTACTCCGGCGTATCACAATTCCTGATAATGTTAGCTGATGGCTTTGATGTTTATCTCATTTTCTGGCATCCCAGGATTCAGATAGACATTCAAGATTTTTCTGTCAACCCATTCCTTTGTGGCGTCATTGCACTTTCCCTGCTCTATTCTGCCTATGCATCCCAGACACTGAGAGGCGCAATAAAAGCAATTCCTGCCGGCCAATGGGAAGCAGGGCTGGCATTGGGTCTTGGTCGCGCTGAAATATTTTTCCGCCTGATAATGCCCCAAATGTGGCGACATGCTCTACCCGGACTTAGCAATCAATGGTTAGTTTTACTGAAAGATACCGCGTTAGTATCGCTTATCAGCGTTAATGATCTGATGTTACAAACCAAAAGTATTGCAACACGAACTCAGGAACCCTTTACCTGGTATATGATTGTGGCGCTTATCTATCTGGCTATCACCCTGATCAGTCAATTTATTCTGAAGAAAATCGAGATGCATACTACTCGCTTTGATCGGAGTGCTTCCTGATGCTTGAGTATATTCAACAAATTTTGCCCGGGCTGCAAATCAGCCTGAGTTTAACTATTGCGGCTCTTTTTGTCGCTTTCACGCTATCCCTGCTGTTCACTATAATTTTGACCATGAAATTGCCAGTACTGACACAACTGGTAAAAACCTACATTACTCTATTTACCGGTACACCTTTGCTGGTGCAATTCTTTCTGGTTTATTACGGACCAGGACAATTTCCATCCATAAAAGAGTATCCGTTGTTTTGGCAGCTACTGTCTGAACCCTGGTTCTGTGCAATGGTGACGCTAGCGCTTAATAGTGCTGCCTATTCTACTCAGCTATTTTACGGTGCAGTAAAAGCAATCCCTGCTGGTCAGTGGCACTCCTGCCAAGCGTTGGGCATGTCTAAAGCACAATCTATGCGGATTCTGCTGCCATATGCCTTCAAACGGGCGTTGTCTTCCTATTCCAACGAAGTCGTATTAATTTTCAAAAGTACGTCTCTTGCAAGCACCATTACTCTGCTGGAAGTGATGGGATACAGCCGAATCTTGTTTGGCCGTAATTATGATGCAATGGCTTTCGTTGCCGCAGGTGTGATTTATCTGTGCGTTAACGGTATCTTGACTTTACTGATGAGGATGATTGAGCGCCGCGCACTGGCTTTTGAGCATCGCAATTAAATGTTTGGCTATCACGGGGATGGAGCATTTCTACAGCCTCATCCCCTTCTTCACAATATAAAATCAGCCACGATTTAACACCAATAATGTTAAAACTTCATAGTGCTCAGTATGAGGGAACATATCAAATAACTGTATCTTTTCTACACGATAATTAGCCAACGCAGCGATATCTTTCGCCATCGTCTGAGCATTGCAGCTTGAATAAAGAATATAACCAGGCACCATTCTGCTGAGATAATCACACAATTCTTTACCAATTCCCCGACGAGGTGGATTTACCAAAACCAACTCCGGTATCTGCTCTTTTGCTATAGCAAAACGTGTTGAATCCAAAGCCTGAAATTCGATATTTTCCAAACCCAGTGTTTTGGCCGAATCACGGGCACAATCAATCGCTTCAGGACTGATTTCTATTCCAGTTAAACGCGTGTTTTTATCTGCACAATGCAGCCCAAAACCACCAACGCCACAAAACAGATCCCACATGCTATTAATTTTTAGCTCACGGGCCCAACGCCCTGCTGTCGCATATAATTCAGCAGCGATTTTCGGGTTAGTCTGGAAAAAGCTGTGTGGGCGAATGTAAAGAGGGATACCATTAAATTCTTCTTTCAGTACTTTCTGCTCGGTAAAAAGGATCTCCTTTTCACCTTCCAAAATCGCCATATGGATTGGCTGAATATTGGCGGAGATAACAGTAAGCTGTGGCAATTGCGCTCTCAATTGGGGCAAAGCACGTTTCAATTGAGCGATTTTCGTTTCAGAACGCAGTACAAAGCGCAGCATCATTTCACCGCTATTACGGCTTTCTGTCAGTAACAAGTATTTTAGTTCACCCCGTTTACGGGCAACGTTATACGGCGTTAATCCAGCACAGGCAATGAAAGATTTAACAACATCGAATACATGCTGAAAATGCGGTGGATAAAGGGGACAGTTACACAGATCAACCGCGATTCCATCGCGATGCAACATACCTAACAATGGACGTTCCACGCTGCCACTAACGACCATTTTAGCTTTATTGCGAAAAGTACTTTGTTCACTGGCAATCGGGGACAACCATTGGCCAACGATGGTTTGGGCCAATAACTGTTTTAAATTCCGCTGCTTATCTTCTAACTGCTGAAAATAGGGTTTTTCAAGCCACTGACAGGAGTGACAATGCCCTGAGGAATACTGTGCACATTGCATTATTGAATGACCGTGTTGGAAATATTAGTGCAAAGTAAAAGTCGGTGCTTTAGTAGAAACCTGTGATTCTTCGTCCTCTTCAATGTCACCTTCAACTTCAATATCACGGTTAATGTACAACAGGTTATTACTGTGAATTTCAAAAATCACACCCGCAATTTGCTCTTCACTTTGTTGTAAGAAATGAGAAAACTGAGAAAAGGTGAGTCCGGCAGAAACCAAAAAAGACTGACATACGACTAATTTCGGTAAATTTTCATCCTGAATATCAAGAAAAGCCTTAATAGTCAGTGAACTTGCGTTAATCTGACTTAGATTAGCCATTAGGGGAATAATTGCTGTTGGCTTAACCTCAGCCAAAGCAGAAAACAAGATGACATTATCGAGTAAATCAATTTTAGCATCGAATAAGCCATCAATATTCTGCATATGAGGTAGATGCAATGCTTGGCACGAATCACACTCAAAGTAGGAAATTTTGAGCTGATCCAACCACTCACGCAATACTGGTAAGTCAGGAATGACAAGTGAACCCATCTAACAACCCCATACACCGGAAAATGAAAAAGCGCTATAGCTTACGAAATAATTCTTTACCGCGCTATCACCAATAACTGATAAATTATTTTTCTTTACCGTTATCGATACCTTTCGACTTATTTTTACTCTCTTTTTTATGATCAATTCCCAGAAAAGAGAGACCATACACTGCACGCCAGATGATGTTGACCGCAGCAGGAATCAAACAACCAATTCCTACGAAAATCATAACAATATGTGCTTCTGGAGTCATTAGTAGATCTGTTAAGATAACAACATCATTGATAGTCAAATATGCCAGGAGCAACCACCCAATGCCAATAACCTCCAGCAGGATAACCTGTTTTGGCATATCTGCCAACGAACTCATACGACGCTGTCGATTACTTTTCTTCATTAGTATCTCACTTACACTTACAACCTTGGTGTAGCATTATACTATCGTAAATCAATTGCCAACATCGGTATGATTAATTAAAACAAAAGGCAATTCCTGCTTTTTTTTACCGATCTATGCAGGCATAGTGACTATCAATGAACATGAGCAACACATCAATCAAGATTATTTTAATATAACTAAGAGGAGTTTATATGTTTACTGTGATTTTCGGCCGTCCTGGCTGCCCGTATTGCGTCCGCGCGAAAGAACTGGCTGAAAGACTGAAAGAACAGCGTGATGATTTTGACTTCAACTATGTTGATATCCACGCAGAAGGTATCACTAAGGCTGATCTAGAAAAAACTGTTGGTAAACCCGTGGAAACTGTTCCACAGATTTTCGTTGATGAGCAACACATTGGTGGCTGTACAGATTTCGAAGCATATGTAAAAGAACATCATTTATTACAATAACCGAACTTCGCACTTTGCTTTTTCGCTGTGAAAACAGCCACTGATTAACGACAACTTACTGAGTTGATTTGTGCAAAAAATGCTATTTTCATCAAACTGAAAAAGATTCGTATTTTTTTCTTAATTGCGAAGAACTTTCTTGCCAAATCGTAGTCTGAGTTAATGCCACTGCTTTTCTTTGATATCCCCATATTGAGGAACCCGATAGCTCATCCATTTTGGTTCAAGGCTATCGGGTTTTTTTATCACCTGAAGAATCTGACTTTCACAAACATATAACCCATTCCTCAAATTAAGCCGAACAAGGACATATTCATATAAATATCAACACGTTAACTAATTTCATCATTACTACTACCCAACATTTTCCTGGTGGAAATATAAACCAAAAATAAATAACACCAAATAATTATGACAATTACTCTTTACTCATACAGTTACCAACTTTACTCTTTCACGCCCAATTGTCGTTATGCACACACGTGACTGGATGTGAGGCCCGATTTGTTAGAGCAAATAAACCATAATCTGTTTACTTTTTTCAATGCCACACCTGAATCATCATCAATAGTGATTGCAATAGCGGTTTTTGTTGCGAAATATCTGGTTCTGATTTTTCCTCTGATATTGGCAGGCTTTTGGTTCTGGGGTTCAGAACGTGCCCTTCCCCATCACCGGGTTATCGTCAGTAAAACCACCATTGCTTTTTGTTTTGCTATGCTAACCTCATTCTGTATCGGTTTACTCTGCCCTCACGACCGCCCTTTTGCAGAAAGTTTCGGTTATAACTTTCTTCTCCACGCACCGACAACCTCATTCCCGAGTAATCACGGAACAGCTGCCTTTACGTTCGCTTTATCTTTTCTGTTCTGGTATAGGATCTTGCCAGGTTTGTGTTTGATGGCAATTACGTTGTCTATCGCATGGTCCAGAGTCTATTTAGGTGTCCACTGGCCGATGGATATGGTTGGCGCATTTCTCGTCAGTCTGATGGCATGTGCTGTTACACAAATGATCTGGCTTTGGTCTGGTGAAAATTTACAAAGAACATTGAATAACCTGTACCAACGCTGCTGCGCTTTCCCTATCCGTAAAGGCTGGATAAAAAATTAATGCATACTACCAACTTGAGCTCACGAAAGTACTAATAAAGTACTAATATTGATACATAATTGTATTCTTTATCAGCAACACAAATGCGAATTAATTATTCCGAACTAGCAAACTCTACTCCAATCAGGACCTTTTTATTAGAAGTTATTGGTTCATTTTACCCTCGAAAATGTACATTCGTTAAACAACAGAATAATATTGTGGACCATATTTAACATCTATCCGCCCTTAAAATTCAGCCTAAATCTTTTCATCAGTCAAGAAATCTGTACTAAGCCACTATATAACTAGATATATAACGATAGGGGTTATTAATACTTGATCGAAAAATCAATCGCTCATATTTTACGCTCATTATTAACGCTATCAATCTGTATTCTGACTTTATATATATTTTTCACAAAGATACAAATATGGCATATAAGATATAAATATTTTTATATCCAGTAACAAATTGATATTTATCAATTTATTAATTCTTACTTCTATTTTTCATTTCTATTCATTAAAATGTAAACAAAAGATAAAGAAATAGCAAAAACATAAGAAAATAATGAGAGTTGAGTAACAACTCAATTCAGGTTATAATTTGACCTCATTAAAACTAGTAATATTCAGGCAACAATTACACTAAATCTCGTAACATTATGACTATACGAGATTTATTCGGCGTTTGAGACTATGATCACAGTACTATTCACTAAAAATCGCTATCTTGCCATCATCAAAAGTCTGGAGTTAAAATTTTCAGACTTTCTTTCAAAAAAGAAAGTAAAGCGAAAATTTTGGTTTGCTAATTTAAAGTTTAATTTTCGACCAATATGCCAATGTGGTAATAAAAACGAATAAATAAAAACCAGACATATTTGGAGAATTTATTCTTTATAAAGAAAAAGTTAAACCACATGCATTTATTGAATGCTTGTGGTGCTGAAATTTTGTTTTTTAATTTACCGCGTTATTCTCGGAGATATAATTATGGATATGACTCAAACAGGTACGATCGCACCGAAGGCTGCCAGCCCAAGCGATTATAAAACCTGGCGTAAATCAGATACAGTATGGATGCTTGGTTTATATGGTACTGCGATTGGTGCCGGTGTATTGTTCTTACCAATCAACGCAGGTATTGGTGGCCTGCTGCCTCTGCTGGTGATGGCATTACTGGCTTTCCCAATGACATTCTTTGCTCACCGCGGGATGTGCCGTTTCGTTCTGTCCGGTAAAAATCCAGGTGAAGATATTACTGAAGTGGTAGAAGAGCACTTTGGCAACCTGGCAGGTAAACTCATCACCCTGCTCTACTTCTTCGCCATCTACCCGATACTACTGGTTTACAGTGTAGCTATTACTAACACCGTAGATAGCTTTATTGTTCACCAATTACATCTGCCCTCTCCGCCCCGTGCCCTATTGGCTCTGATTCTAATTGTTGGTGTAATGACCATCGTTCGTTTCGGTGAACAAGCTATCGTTAAGGCAATGAGCGTACTCGTATTCCCCTTTGTTGCCGTTCTGATGTTACTGGCATTTTATCTGATCCCTAACTGGAACACCGCAATCTTCGAAAACATCTCTGTTTCTGCCACGGGCACAGGCCATGGGCTGCTGGTTACTCTGTGGCTGGCAATTCCGGTAATGGTGTTCTCCTTTAACCACTCACCAATCATCTCTGCATTTGCAGTAGCAAAACGTGAAGAATACGGCGAAAACGCTGAGAAAAAATGCTCCCGCATCCTGTCATATGCTCACATCATGATGGTTGTAACAGTTATGTTCTTCGTATTCAGTTGTGTACTAAGCCTGTCTCCAGAAAACCTAGCAGAAGCTAAAGCACAGAACATCTCTATTCTGTCTTATTTGGCTAATCACTTTAATACCCCAGTGATTGCCTACATTGCTCCGTTTATTGCATTCATAGCGATCACCAAATCTTTCCTTGGTCATTATCTGGGTGCTCGTGAAGGCTTTAACGGTATGGTGGTCAAGACACTACGTGACCAAGGTAAAACCATTGAACCAAATAAACTGAACCGTATCACATCCATTTTCATGTTAGTAACAACTTGGATAGTTGCTACCCTGAACCCAAGTATCTTGGAAATGATCGAAAGATTAGGCGGCCCAGTTATCGCAATGCTGCTGTTCATCATGCCAATGTATGCAATCCGCAAAGTTCCTGCCATGCGCAAATATAGCGGCAAACTGAGCAACATATTTGTTGTCTTTATGGGTTTGGTAGCTATTTCCGCTGTTCTCTACTCTCTCTTTGCATAATAAATTTCCGGTTGCTGTTCTCTTCAGCGGACAGCAACCGCCGTAGATCTACTACGCATAGAATCAAGAGACTTATAGATGTATGACTCTTGGAATATTAAATAAATATTTATATTATCAATAACATTAATTAATATCAGATTCTCCTGATATAACTGTTCCTCATATTAAAACAACCAATGATAACTCTATTTATGCTCTAGTAAGCTTTTTACAGAACAGACGAATAATTATCATAGAAAAGTTTCCTTGTAAAAAAGACACATAACAACTCATTCATATTGATAATTATAGAAATTTGAAAAAAATAAAAAAATATCATTTCACACAGATAAAAATGTAATTACATTTTAATTATCACACTAATCATTCCAATATAAATATATTATCAACAGCATCTTAATTCCATCTAATTATACAGAATGTAAGAAATTACAACTATTTCACATTTACAGTTTATTTCCTTTTTGTGGCAATATAATTATATTTATCAATTAATTAAATTATTTTCTTAAATTTAATTGACAACCTACAAATGGCACCTATAGTTATATGTGTCAGACAAAATGTTATATGCCAATTAAAAATGTCAACTGTCCTATATTTTTAGTGCAAAAAATATTTCTTATGTAGATTGCTTTTTATAGTAGCAGTACCAACCATCTTATATTTCTCAAGCTAACGGTTTTCCGTTCTTTTTTTGAGAAAATATAAGTTTATTTATCAATAAATTACAATATATTATGGAGTTTATTATGATGATTAACGATATGCACCCTTCTTTGGTCAAAGATAAAGATATGATGAATGATATGGTCTTACGTAGCTGTAAAGTTATTAGCATGAAAGTTATGCCTGATAATGTCATGCAAGTCATGGTAACTGTATTACTCCTTGATGGCGGCTCTGAAGAGATGCTTTTAAAATGGAATCTTATGGACAACAGAGGTATGGCTATTTATAAGATTCTGATGGAAGCTCTTTGTGCTAAGAAAGATGTAAAAATAGGAACCGTAGGAAAAGTAGGACCTCTCGATCGTGATTATATCAATTACGTAGAATTATCTATGTAAAATAACTATCCGTTATTAAATGTCTGTGCCAAATAGTAGATTCCTAATAAAAACTTAATCTGATTTCAGGTAAACTGGTTCGTCGTAAAATACAGTACAGTTATAAACAGGAATCAGGCACAACATTTCTCTGGTAGAATAAAGCTAATTTTCATAAAGATGCTTTCCTACCAGATTTAGGGCAGAACGTAATCTCAACGTTCTGCCCGTCATTATTGTATTCAATGTTATTTAAAAAACAAGATAGGATAATATCCACCTTTTACACATCATTAATATTTCATAATGAAAAAATAACTTTAATGATATATTAACACCATTAAGAAAATAAAATTATTTTATTTGATATAATTATCCATGAAACATATCATAACTATTAATCACCAAACTTATAATTATATAAGCACCTAAAACATAAACAACTTCCTAATATCTGAACAAAATATACTCTAAGAAATACAGATTAAAGAGACAAATAAAATAATTTCTCATGTACTTCAATTCCTATATGGTGTTTAGGTCTACGACTTATTAAACAGTAATGCCCCGCAATAATAACGCCTATGGGAATAGATTATTAATTCTCCCTTTCAGATAAACAGCGGTAAATATCAATGTTATTTTTTGATTATCACTATGCATTTGATTATTACATATCTAACTCTTTAGGGGAAATATATTATTGGCAACATTTTAATAGCATCAATAATTATATAACACAGATAAACTTTTAATATAGATTACAATTACCAATTATCTTATATTTCTTCGGCGGACAATTTATTGCTCCGCATTTCTAAGTAATAAAAATTTATTTTTTCAACTACATTAAATTATAGGATTAATACAATGAACTATGCACATCCTTCTTCAAACGGTGAAGTGGCAACAGAAACTAAAACCGAAACTACTCAGGCTCCTAATTACTATTTCGCAGTCGGTACAGTAAGTTCAGTCCAAGCTGCACCTGATCAAAACCAATTGCAGATTACTGTTACTATGCAATTCCCTAACGGCAAATTTAACTATCTCTTATGGTGGAATGCTCAGGACTACAGAGGTGCAGCTCTGTATCATCTTCTTCTGAACGCTTGTAGTAATAACAAACGTGTAAATATAACTTCTTCATCAGCAGTTTCTCCTGGTGGATACAATTATATCTACAACGCAACTCTGTTGGCTTCTTAAGATAATAAATAGCTACGTCAAATACAGTATTGTTACAATATATACCCAATAGATTTCGAGTTGCAGCGCGGCGGCAAGTGAACGAATCCCCAGGAGCATAGATAACTATGTGACTGGGGTGAGTGAAAGCAGCCAACAAAGCAGCAACTTGAAGGATGAAGGGTATAAATTTGGCATAGTATTTCCTTGGTAGAATGAGGCTGATGTTTATTACAAGCTAAAAGACAATTTCTATCAGACACTATTCTCTCCAGGCAGAACTGTAATATCATAGTTCTGCCTGTTTTGACAGAATCTTTCCAAATTCAATACCATAAACAATACCTTATTTTCAATAATAAAAATCTTTATTGCATAAATTCATATGTAATTAAATAAATATCCATTTAAATAAAAACACCAAAAGTAATAGAAAAACCAATTGCAATATATTTATATAAAACATACTTAATAACCTAAAAACAATATAATAAAATAATTAAATCAGTTCTATTTACAACTCTTAGACATTAACTCCTTATGAATTGACCTTCTATTAAACATTACCTATAAAATGGTAAAAAAATCCAATCCAGGCCCATTTTCTTGACAAATATCAATAACGCTTACTACTATTTTTAATGTTTTTAAATGTCTATTTTATTCCACCCATCAATCTTTATAATAATAGGTGATTAAATGTCAGAAAAAAATCGATGTATTGAAAAACCATCCTCAGGTTACGCTACAGATCATTTTTATGATGGAGCATGGCACCGAGCCGTCAAATTCGTTGAGGGAAATGTTGAATTTTTTGATATTTACGATTTAATTTTTGAGGGAATTACTTATCAATCCCCCCCTGTATTACCTTCAGAAAATATGATTATCGTTCCCATAGCAAAAGACGAAATCTCCTGGAACAGTAAAATAGAAATATATGGTGCCGTCGGCATCGGGGAAAGTGAGAAAATTTTTACTGATGGTGATGCTGTACGACCTTATGCCGGTGAATTTGACCTCTCAAATCCTCAAGAACCATTTATCATTTTCGGAGGAGGCAATGTCAACCGTTTTTCCAATTATGTAGCAAACATCAATGGGATTGAGTATGAGAGCTTGATTATAGACCCACAGAAAAATTCAATATCATTATTACGCCCCCTTAAAGCTGGGAAACTTATCGTATTTGGTAAAACTGAAACAGGTAAAAATGTCATTGTTTTTGAAAAAGAAACTGAAGGTGAAAATAAACCGCTTAACGGCTGGGTAGAATTCCACGACGTAGCAACCTGTATTCTATTCAGAAGTGGTGATTTGACAGGATTCGCGACTAGTTATGAATTCAGGTACGAAGGGACATCAACCCGAGCTTATCAAGGTTTATCGCCTACGCATATTCGATATGAGAATATCGGCCACCATGTTAACACTGAAGTCGAATTATGGGCTTATTGGGAAGATCAGCCTAATGGCGTTCTGTTATTCAAAGGTCGGTATCATGGCTCTTCTGTAAAAAGTAGTGGACATTGTTCTCTGGACAGAAAAAGATAGCACAAGGCGAGCGCGGCAAAAATGCCGCGCACCAGACCAGAAGCCTTACCTTTCCACATAAAATTACGTTAAATCAATCAAAAATTGCATTAAACCAACTGCTAACTTTCATGACGATAAAATCCCAAATACGGCTGAAAAAACCACCTTCTTCAACAGTTTCTTTAACAACTAAGGGGCGATGTCCAATAACTTTATCCCCCAATTGAAAATTAATCACACCTACAACCTGATTTTTTGCCAAAGGTGCTTCTAATGGTGTCTGATTCAGCGTGTAACTGGCTTTCAAGTTTTTCAGTTGACCTCGGGGAATAGTGATTGCTGCATCTTTTTCCACCCCAAGAACAACATCTGAGCGATCACCATACCAAACTTTTTCTGAAACAAATGATTCACTGGCTTTAATTGGTGTCACCGTTTCATAAAAACGGAATCCCCATGAAAGTAATTTTTCGCTCTCTGCGAAACGAACCCGATCACTTGGCGCACCCAGCACAACAGAAATAAGTCTCATTGGTCCTTCTGTCGCTGAAGCAACCAGATTATAACCAGCACCACTGGTATATCCTGTTTTCACCCCATCCACATTGATACTTTTATTCCATAGCAACCGATTACGATTAGGCTGTTGGATTTTATTGAAAGTGAACGCCTTCTCTTTATGAAGAACATACTCATCAGGAACATCACGGATCATCGCCTGGCTTAATACCGCCATATCACGGGCAGTACTGAATTGCCCTTCAGCATCCAATCCATGAACCGTTTGAAAATGGGTGTTAGTCAACCCAAGTGATTTTACATAATTATTCATCAGACTAACAAACGTATCCTGACTACCTGCCACATAATCAGCTAAAGCAATGCTAGCATCATTACCGGACTGAATAACAATGCCACGATTCAGGTCAATCACTTTTACCTGGTCACCCGGCTTCAGAAACATCAGAGAAGAGCCTTTCAATACCGGATTACCCGTTGCCCAAGCATCCTTTCCCACGGTAACAACATCTTCCGGTGTGATTTTTCCTGCTTTTATCGCTTGACCAATCACATAGCTGGTCATGATTTTTGTCAGACTTGCTGGATCAAGCCGTTCATCAGGATTATTGGAAGCCAGAATTTTACCGCTGTCATAATCCATCAACACATAAGCTTTAGCATCCACCGAAGGAACCAGCGGTTCATCCGATGCATAAGCATGAGTATTTGCGACTAATATCACCGCCAGTACAGCAGTAACACATTTCACCGTCATAGCCAGATTTTTCTTCATTAACGTTCCTCCCTTCTGCTTGCAAGAACAATGTCAAATTTCTATTAATATATACCCAATAGATTTCAAGTTGCAGCGCGGCGACAAGTGAACACATCCCCAAGAGCATAGATAACTCTGTGATTGGGGTAAGTGAAAACAGCCAACAAAGCAGCAATTTGAAGGATGAAAGGTATATGATGTTGTACGATAAGAACCCCCTTTAACAGTGTAAATATTGTTCTTACCATCAGTTTTAATTTAAACTGATGATAAATGGTAGATAACAATAAATAACTGCCTAATATTCCCATTCAAGGAGAAACCAATGCTGACCGTTTGGGGCCGTAAAAACTCTTCTAATGTAAAAAAAGTACTCTGGTGCCTAAAAGAGCTTAATGTACCGTACAACCAGATAGATATTGGCAGTAAATTTGGCAAGCTGGATGATCCACAATATCTGAAAATGAATCCAAATAAACAAATTCCCTGTTTACAAGAAGGTGATTTTATTCTGTGGGAATCTAACGCGATCGTCCGCTATCTGGCGGCGAAATTTGGTGAGAATATTCTTTATCCGCAAAACTTACAAGAGAGAGCAAATGCAGATAAATGGATGGATTGGGTCGGTTCACATTTATTTCCTCATATCAAACAACTAATGATCGGTTTTATTCGCACACCTGAAGCAGAGCGGAATCAAAAACAAATAGAACAAACACTCACTGAAATCGAAAAACTGATGGAAATAGTAGATAACACTTTAGCAGAACAAGAATATCTTTCTGGCGATAAGTTTGGCATGGCTGATATTGCATTAGGGCCGATGATTTATCCTTGGTTTAATGCCCATATCAAACGCCCATCTCTGCCAAATATTGAACGCTGGTATCACCTGATGACAGAAAGACCAGCGTTCAGAGAAATTGTCATGATTGAGTTAAGTTAATAAAAATCAACTCATTGGCATCCATCTTGGATCGGGATATTGATATTTAAATCCTAGCTCCTTACAAATACGGCTACCATCAACAATCTTACTCTCCACCTGAGTTTCTTCCCTGGCAAATTCAGGTGGAATTAAATTAAGCTGACCACTGACCTTAGGATAAAATTCCGCTTTGGTTGGATGAATAGGCGCACATAAATTATAAATATGCCCGCCTCTTGGCCTTTGAAGTAATAAATTAATCGCTGAAATAACATCATCCTGATGAACCAAATTTACAGGCTGATCACCACCTTTAACTTCTTTCTTCCCTGCCAAAAAACGCCCAGCATGACGACCACTTCCCACCAACCCCGACAAACGCAGAATATCAACGGAAATATTTGGCAATTTATGCAACCAGTTTTCCAATTCAACCAATGCCTGAGCTGATAGTGTTTCAGGGCAAAAAGGAGCATCTTCATTGAGTTTACCGGCAACAAGTCCATAAACAGAAGTGGAACTGGTGAAAATAACCCTCGGCACAGAGTATGACAAGGCTGTATCAACAATTAACTGAACCGCCTTGACATAGTTATAACTGCCACCAGCAGTACGACTTGCCGGTAAAGTGATAATCAGCACATCAGCTGTCATCAGTTGTTCCAAATCATCAGAAGCACAATTAATCTGAGGTTCCAGTTGTAACAGATAACATTCAATACCACACATACGTGCTGCTTCTACGCCATCTGGCGTTGTTTTACTACCAACAACCTGCATACCGTTACAACTCAATGCCTTGGCTAATGGCATCCCCAACCAACCCAGACCGATAATGGAAACTTTTTTCATCACCACTCCTTCATATGCCTGATATTGCCTTGATTATGCTAACAATATAAACATTAAGCTACTGTTATTATTGATCCTGTATTTTTCTCATGGAAAACAATATCTCAAGTAAAAACAAGATATTATTAAAATATAAATTTCTTTTAAAAAAATAGATTGCTTTTAACCTGCCAAATCGTATAGGTTGAATAGCAAGCAAAAAATTTAACCCATGCTGGCCAACCGCAAAACAGCCGGCAACAAACAGTAACTAATAGAAATACATAACAGTTAATAAAATTAATAGAAAAGAGAAGCCATTATGATCCGCATTCAGTTCAACCATCATCACCATCATCCTGATTAGTCTTTCAGGCTGTTGTGTACTGGAAGACGTTTAGCGGGTCTTCCGGTGGCATGAATGCGATAAAAACCCTCGGAAGAATCCTTCCGAGGGTTTTTTTATGTTTCCAATTTTCAATGGGGATAAAAATGTTAGATAAATCACGTTTACGTATAGCAATGCAAAAATCTGGCCGGTTGAGTGAAGATTCCCGTGAGTTGTTATCTCGCTGTGGTATTAAAATCAATCTGCAACAACAGCGCCTAATTGCATTCTCAGAAAATATGCCAATCGATATCCTACGGGTACGTGATGATGACATTCCAGGGTTGGTCATGGACGGCGTCGTTGATCTGGGCATTATTGGTGAAAACGTCCTGGAAGAAGAATTATTAAATCGTCGTGCTCAGGGAGAAGATCCACAATATTTCACTTTACGCCGTCTCGATTTCGGCACTTGTCGTCTTTCACTGGCTACCCCACTGGATCACAACTATACCGGTGTCGAATGTCTGCAAGATACTCGTATCGCCACTTCTTATCCTCACCTGTTAAAACGTTATCTCGACCAGAAAAAAATCCGCTTTAAATCTTGTCTGCTAAATGGCTCAGTAGAAGTAGCACCTCGTGCCGGATTAGCAGATGCCATCTGTGATCTCGTTTCAACGGGGGCAACACTGGAAGCAAATGGTCTGAGGGAAGTGGAAGTTATCTACCGTTCAAAAGCCTGTCTTATTCAACGTGATGGCGAAATGCCCGCCGAGAAACAGCAATTGATTAATAAACTGATGACTCGCATTCAAGGGGTCATTCAGGCCCGTGAATCCAAATACATTATGTTGCACGCACCCAGTGAGAAACTCGAAGAGGTGATTTCTCTGCTACCCGGAGCAGAACATCCAACGATTCTACCGCTGGCTGGTGATCAGAACCGCATTGCCATGCACATGGTGAGCAGTGAAACGCTGTTCTGGGAAACGATGGAGAAACTTAAATCCCTTGGCGCAAGTTCCATTTTGGTTCTGCCAATTGAAAAAATGATGGAGTAAATAAAGATGATTACTCGTTTCAAGACCCCAATTCGTTGGCAGGAATATAATGGTAAACAACAACAAGCTTTACTGACACGCCCTGCTGTTGTTGCTTCTGAAGAAATTTCCCACACAGTGGAACAGATTCTAGACGCGGTAAAAGAACGTGGCGATGACACCCTGCGAGAACTTAGTCTACATTTCGACAAAACCGTTATTGAAAACATCCGTATTTCACCAGAAGAAATAGCAGCCGCTGATAACCGCCTCAATAACGATATTAAACAAGCGATGCAGCAAGCAATGCATAATATCCGCACTTTCCATGAAGCTCAGAAACCGGTAAAAATTGAAGTAGAAACTCAGCCAGGAGTTTATTGCCAGCAAGTAACACGGCCTATCGATTCTGTCGGGTTGTATATTCCCGGAGGTTCAGCACCATTACCGTCTACAGTTTTAATGCTCGGAACGCCTGCCAAAATAGCAGGTTGCCGCAAAATTGTGCTTTGTTCTCCGCCCCCTATTGCAGATGAAATTCTCTATGCTGCCAAATTATGCGGAATTACAGAAATATTCCAGATTGGCGGTGCCCAGGCCATTGCAGCTATGGCGTTCGGAACAGAATCCGTACCTAAAATAGATAAAGTTTTCGGCCCTGGTAATGCTTATGTTACTGAAGCTAAAAGCCAAATTAGTCAACGAATAGATGGTGCTGCTATTGATATGCCAGCAGGCCCGTCAGAAGTGCTTATTATTGCCGATAAGGATGCAAATCCAGTATTTGCTGCCGCCGATTTACTTTCACAAGCAGAACATGGCCCAGATTCACAAGTCATATTGATAACGCCTGATGAAAAATTAGCCAAAGCAGTTATAAAGGAAATCGAAAAACAACTATCCCAGCTCCCCCGTAATCTGATAGCGGTTAAGGCATTAGAACATAGCCGGATTATCGTGACAGAAAGCCTGCAACAATGTGTGGAAATCAGTAACTTCTATGGCCCTGAGCACCTGATTATTCAGACTCGTCAGCCAGAACAACTGGTTGAAAAAATCACCAATGCGGGGTCTGTTTTCCTCGGTGACTGGTCGCCAGAATCTGCGGGAGATTACGCTTCAGGAACCAACCACGTCTTGCCAACCTATGGCTACACCTCAACTTATTCTAGCCTTGGTCTGGCTGATTTCCTGAAACGTATGACTATTCAGCAACTGACTCCGAAAGGGCTATTAAATCTATCTCAGACCATCGAAACACTGGCACAGGCAGAACAACTCACCGCTCACAAAAACGCAGTGACTTTACGTGTAGCTGCTCTGAATATTGCAGACAAGGAGTGAACATGGATAATATTTTTGATGTCAATCTATTAGCACGGGAAAAAGTCCGCAAATTAATACCTTATATGTCTGCCCGCCGCCTTGGCGGTAATGGCGATGTTTGGTTGAATGCCAACGAATATCCACTGGCCCCTGATTTCCAGTTCACAGAACAAACATTAAACCGCTATCCTGACTGCCAGCCGGTATCTGTCATCCACCACTATGCTGCCTATGCAGGTTTACAACCTGAACAAGTACTTGCCTGTCGTGGTGCCGATGAATCCATTGAACTCCTGATCCGCGTCTTTTGTGAACCTGGACAAGATGCTGTTTTGTTCTGCCCTCCAACTTATGGTATGTACAGTGTCAGCGCTGAAGCTTTTGGTGTCGAACAAAAGAAAATTGCCACTCAGGAAAATTGGCAACTGGATATCAAAGAAATTGAAAATAACCTCGACCGAGTAAAACTAATCTACATTTGTAGCCCTAATAACCCAACAGGGAATCCCATTAATCCGGCTTCACTGCGCAAAATTTTGGAACTAACCACCAACCGCGCAATCGTCGCGATTGATGAAGCCTATATTGAATTCTGCCCGGAAAATAGTATCGCAAGCTGGCTAAAAAACTATCCGAATTTAGTGATTTTGCGAACCCTCTCGAAAGCTTTTGCTTTGGCTGGTTTGCGCTGTGGATTTACTCTCGCCTCTGTGGATATCATCGCCCTGTTATTAAAAGTCATTGCGCCTTATCCGCTTTCTACTCCTGTTGCACATATTGCAGCACAAGCACTGACAGCAGAAGGTATCGCCATTATGAAAAAACGGGTTATTGAAATTAAGGAGAACCGTGACTACTTGCAACAGGCCCTGAATAAATTGGCAATCGTTGAAAAGATATGCCCCAGTGAAACCAATTACATACTCGTGAAATTCTATGATGCTGAGACAGTTTTCAGAACATTATGGCATAAGGGGATTATCCTGCGTGACCAACGCAAACAGCCTGGTTTGGATGGTTGCCTGCGGATCACTATAGGCACTCGTAAAGAGTGTGAACAGGTGGTTGAAGCCATTAGCGCCCTTTCCACTAAAAACAAACAACCAAAGGAAATAGAAAGCTGATGAACCAGAAACTACTTTTTATTGACCGCGATGGCACACTGATTACTGAACCACCAACAGATTTTCAAGTTGATCGCCTGGACAAATTAGCACTGGAAGCTAACGTTATTCCCGCATTGCTTGCCCTGCAAAAATCAGGTTTCAAGCTGATTATGATCACCAATCAGGATGGCCTTGGTACAGAAAGCTTTCCATTGGCAGGGTTTGAACCCCCACACAACCTGATGATGCAAATTTTTAACTCTCAAGGGATCAATTTCGATGAAGTTTTAATCTGCCCTCACAAACCCGCAGACAACTGCAATTGCCGTAAGCCAAAAACAAAACTGGTTGAAAAATATCTGGCAGAGGGTTTGATGGATACGGCTAACAGTTATGTCATTGGTGATCGGGAAACCGATCTGCAACTAGCTGAAAATATGGGTATTCAGGGGTTGCACTATCAGCCGGAAAATCTTAGTTGGTCAGCCATAAGCGAACAACTGACTTGTCAAGATCGCCATGCTCACATTCAACGTGTCACCAAAGAAACATCCATCGACATTGAAGTTTGGCTAGATCGCGAAGGTGGCAGCAAAATCAATACTGGTGTTGGTTTTTTTGATCATATGCTGGATCAGATTGCAACCCATGGCGGTTTCCGTATGAACATTCAGGTTAGAGGCGATCTCTGTATTGATGATCATCACACCGTTGAGGACACCGGACTAGCACTCGGAGAAGCGTTAAAACTAGCTTTGGGAGATAAACGAGGCATCTCCCGTTTTGGTTTTGTATTACCAATGGATGAATGCCTTGCTCACTGCGCTCTCGATATCTCCGGTCGCCCACATCTTGAATATAAAGCTGAATTTAAATATCAACGAGTCGGTGATCTGAGTACTGAAATGATCGAGCACTTCTTCCGCTCACTCTCTTATACCATGGCCTGCACACTGCACTTGAAAACAAAAGGCAATAATGATCACCACAGAGCAGAAAGCCTGTTTAAAGTCTTTGGCCGGACATTACGTCAGGCAATTCGGATAGAAGGCGATACACTGCCAAGTTCCAAAGGGGTTTTGTGATGAAAGTCGTCATTCTTGACACTGGCTGCGCCAACTTATCATCTGTGGCTTATGCCATCCGCAGATTAGGTTATGAACCAGAAATCAGCCGAGAAACAGCAACGATCCTGGCAGCAGATAAATTACTTTTACCCGGCGTTGGTACTGCCGGGGCAGCAATGGATCAACTAGAGCAACGGGAACTTATACCGTTGATTAAAGTACTGAACCAACCTGTGTTAGGTATTTGCCTTGGAATGCAGTTATTCGCTACCACCAGCGAAGAAAGCAATAATGTAACGATGCTTGAACTTATTGATTCACCCGTCAAAAAGATGGCTACCGATCGGCTTCCGTTACCACATATGGGCTGGAATCAGGTATTACCCAAAGCGGGACATCCGCTATTTCGGGGCATTGGAGACTATGCCTACTTTTACTTTGTTCATAGTTACGCGATTCCAGTCAATGCACACACCATTGCTCAAACCGAATACAGCAATACTTTCAGTAGCGCAATCGCCAAAGACAATTTCTTTGGTGTGCAATTTCACCCTGAACGTTCGGGCACCGCTGGAGCCAAGTTATTAAAGAACTTTTTGGAGATGTAAACGCAATGATTATACCGGCATTAGATTTGATTGATGGCAAAGTAGTTCGGTTACATCAGGGAGATTATTGTCAACAACGGGACTATGGAGATGATCCCCTGTCCTCTTTTCAACAATATGAACAACAAGGAGCAAAATTGCTCCATCTGGTCGATCTGACGGGCGCTAAAGAACCGTCAGCTCGTCAAATTCCTTTACTCGGTAAGTTACTTTCAGCTGTTTCTATTCCTGTTCAGGTCGGTGGCGGCATTCGTACAGAAGAAGATATAAAAGCACTACTTGATGCCGGCGCTAAACGGGTTGTTATCGGTTCCACCGCAATAAAACAGCCCGCATTGGTTACCCAATGGTTTCAACATTATGGTTCAGAAACCATTGTGCTGGCACTGGATGTTCGCATCGATGATGCAGGTATGAAGCAAGTCGCTATCAATGGCTGGCAAGAAAATTCAGCAGTCACTTTGGAACAAGTTATTGAACAATATCTACCTTTTGGATTGAAACATGTACTCTGTACCGACATTTCCCGCGATGGTACCTTGAATGGCCCAAACATTGCATTATATCGAGAAATTTACCAACGCTATCCACAGATTGCATTTCAGGCTTCCGGTGGTATTGGAACATTAAATGATATCGCATCTCTACCTACCAGCGGTGTAGCCGGAGCTATTATTGGCCGTGCATTACTTGATGGAAAATTTACACTGACGGAGGCAATCCAATGCTGGCAAAGCGCATAATTCCTTGTCTCGACGTCCGTGATGGACAAGTAGTTAAAGGTGTTCAATTCCGTAATCACGAAATCATCGGCGATATTGTTCCTCTCGCTCAGCGCTATATGAAAGAAGGCGCAGACGAATTAGTTTTCTACGACATCACCGCCTCATCGGATGGACGAGTGGTAGATAAAAGTTGGGTATCCAGAGTTGCAGAAGTAATTGATATTCCTTTCTGCGTTGCTGGTGGTATTAAGACTATCGAAGATGCAGGACAAATTCTCTCATTTGGTGCAGATAAAATCTCCATCAACTCCCCTGCACTTACTGATCCAACTTTGATTACACGCTTAGCAGATCGCTACGGCGTTCAATGCATAGTCGTCGGGATTGATACTTGGTTTGATGAAACTACTGGCTGCTATCAGGTGTATCAATTCACTGGCGATGAGAAACGTACAACAGCCACTCAATGGCAAACTTTTGATTGGGTAAAAGAAGTACAACGCTGTGGTGCAGGTGAAATCGTGTTAAATATGATGAATCAAGATGGTGTACGCAATGGCTACGATCTGGCTCAGCTAAAACAAGTACGCGACATCTGCCATGTTCCTCTCATCGCCTCTGGCGGTGCAGGAGCACCAGAACACTTCCTTGACGCCTTTAAACAAACAAATGTCGATGGTGCACTAGCCGCATCGGTATTCCACAAACACATTATTAATATTAGTGAATTAAAACAGTACCTTTCACAACAAGGCGTGGAGATAAGAACTTGCTAACCACACAAAAAATCGAAAAACTGGATTGGGAAAAAGTCTCCTACATGATGCCGGTTATCGTGCAACATGCTGTATCCGGGGATGTCCTAATGATGGGCTATATGAATAAAGAAGCACTGGATGTCACTATCAGTTCAGGCAAAATCACTTTCTTTTCCCGCAGTAAACAACGTCTGTGGACCAAAGGTGAAAGCTCCGGCCATTTTCTTAATTTGGTCAACATCTATCCTGATTGTGACAATGACGCTCTGTTAGCACTCGCTGATCCAATCGGTCCTACCTGCCATTTTGGTACACACAGTTGCTTCTCTCCGGCACAAACCGACTCGGGTTTTCTCTTTCAACTTGAGAAATTGCTAGCTAGCCGTAAAACAGCCGACCCAAACAACTCATACACGGCAAAGTTATATGCCAGCGGCACTAAACGAATCGCGCAGAAAGTCGGTGAAGAAGGTGTAGAAACTGCTCTGGCAGCTACGGTTAATAACAAGGAAGAACTAACGAATGAAGCAGCTGACCTGATGTACCACTTGATGGTTCTGCTGCAAGATCAAGATCTGGATCTCAGTTGTATTATTCGCCGATTAAAGGAAAGATAAGCCAGAAGCCAAGCAGAACCGGTAACTTTGCTCCAGATGGGAACGCGAGGTCAGATATTAGGACAGCAGAGAAACTGACCCAGTTATCCACAAATACTCTGGGTCAGTTTGACGATCTGTAGATAATTACGTCCTATGAAATGAAGATTTACAGATCACATGGCAGCTTTGAAAATGGCAACGATTTCTTCGTGGGTAGCCTGAGCGGGGTTAGTCAAACAACATATATCTTTCAAGGCATTATTTGCCAACATTGGCAAATCTTCCAATTTGACATTCAACTCCGCCAAACCAGCCGGAATGCCAATATCTTTTAGCAATTTACGAATTTCATCAATACACGCTGCCGCCCCTTGCTGATCATCCATGGCTCTTACATCTACCCCCATTGCCGCAGCAATATCTTTCAAGCGACCAGCAGATACTTTGGCATTAAATTCCTGAACATGTGGCAATAAAACCGCATTACATATACCGTGTGGTAAATCATAGAAACCACCCAATTGATGAGACATGGCATGAACATATCCCAGTAATGCACTATTAAACGCCATACCCGCCAAAAATTGGGCATAGGCCATGTTTTTACGCGCTTCGAGATTACTTCCATCTGCTACTGCTTGACGTAAGGATTGGCTGATCATAGTGATCGCTTTCAATGCACAAGCATCCGTTATTGGATTGGACTCTTTAGAGAGATAAGCTTCAACCGCATGGGTCATTGCATCCATTCCCGTCGCGGCAGTTAAACTTTTCGGCATTCCTACCATCAATTCTGGATCATTCACAGACAAAACAGGTGTTATATTTTTATCAGCGATAACCATTTTAATATGGTGCTCAGCATCAGTAATGACAGAGAAACGTGTCATTTCTGACGCAGTACCCGCAGTAGTATTAATGGCAATTAACGGCAAGTGTGGTTTAGATGAACGATCAATACCGACATAATCCCGAATATCTCCGCCATTAGCTGCTAGCAATACAATGGCTTTTGCACAATCATGCGGTGAACCACCACCTAATGAAATAACGCAATCACTATTATTCTGACGCAATATAGCCAGACCTTCAGAAACGTTAACCGTCGTCGGATTAGGGTTTGTACCATCGTAAATCGCACTTTCGATACCCGCATTAGCCAGCAAAGATTGAATTTTTGCTACTATTCCAAGTTCATTTAAAATACGGTCAGTCACAATCAATGCTTGCTTGTAACCATAACCTTTCATCGAATTTACCGCTTCAACCAGACAGCCCTCTCCAATCATATTTACTAATGGCATAAAAAATTTAGTCGTCATCATTGGCAATTCCTTAATATTAAATAGTTCTAATATGTAAATATATAAAAAAAACACAAAACTAAAAATTCACCTCATAGGACTATAAATATTTTTCTTGAAGCAAATATAAATAATAGCTCTATTTAAACCATATATCTCAAAAAACTATAAATATGTATTTCAGTAAGATCAGATGATATCCATTCAGATACATATCTTATAATCTTTTTATTTGGTAATATGTCTGGATGAAAATATAATTAATACAATAATTATGAAAACTCATAGATCAATTCATTACATTATTACTTAGGAGTTTATTTTGTCCTCTAACGAAATATTTAGCAATCTAACTACATTACTGGATGAGAATCACGCCTGTTATAGAGTCATTGAACATCCAACCGCAGGACGCTCTGAAGAAGTTGCAAAAATCCGTGGCACACATCTTGGACAAGGAGCAAAAGGACTGGTTTGCCATGTCAAAGGAAAAGGGTTCCGTCAATATGTGCTCGCTGTCCTTCCTGCGGATCAACAAGCTGATCTCGCTTTACTGGCAAAACAGATTGGAGGTACTCGTGCATCACTGGCAAGCCCCAAAGAAGTCTCTGAACTGACCCAATGTGTATTTGGCGCCATTCCACCGTTCAGTTTCCATCCGGATCTGAAACTGGTTGCTGATCCTTTACTGTTTGAACGTTTTGATGAACTGGCTTTTAATGCGGGAAGCCTTGAATGCTCGGTGATTCTCAACACCAAAGATTATCTCAGGATTGCACAACCTAAACTGGTGAATTTTCGTCAGGTAGAATAAACATTATTGAAAAAAGTTAAAATAGTAATAGACAGGGAACAAAGACATCATAAATTAATTCCATTTCTAACTTGAAATAAATACATGATCATCTAACTCAATTAATCAAAAGCTAATGAAATAGCCTATAAAAATAGGCTATTTGAGATATTATCCTAAGTATATACTCAATAGATTTCGAGTTGCAGCGTGGCGGCAAGTGAACGCATCCCCAGGAGCATAGATAACTATGTGACTGGGGTAAGTGAAAGCAGCCAACAAAGCAGCAGCTTGAAAGATGAAGAGTATATTCATTTAAAATGTTAACTATCCTACTTCCCTGTAAATTTATATCATGAGGTAGGGTAAATATATTATTACAAACACGTTATATACACGTTAAATGCATAGATATAGTTATCAAATACTACGAATATCTAATTATTCAATATTTATCCATATATTCAAAAGCATCAATTACATTTCGGAATAATTTTCCATTCGAAGAAAAGTGTTTTTTGATAATAATTCTCAATTACGTTAATCTCGGCGATTTTATTTTAAATATCGGCACGAAATGATTTATCAATTATATTAATGTTATATTGCCAATAATTTAATATATCTGCTCGTTATATTTTATTAATACAAAATTCTCATAATCATTGTATTCTAAAACCGCTTTCAGAAAGAAAGATTATACTTTTTTAAAATAAAATTTAAGGAACAGAAAAATATGACACATAAGCTAGTGACAGGTGCAACTTTCTTCGATAGAAAATATTTTCTGGGCGAGGCGCATCATTATCCAGAAAACGATAGCATTATTCCACTTCCCTATGATCTCAATGATAGATTTCGTTCAGTAAGAATCGGAACACTATCAAAAGTTTACGCATGGCGTCACCTTAGCGATTGGGAACCTGGTCAACGCTATCGTGAATGGGAATTTGATCACCCAGATATTGATAGAGAAATTAAAGGATTATCTAAGTTTAAAGTAGCATCAAAAGATACATGCCTGGTTGCATTAAGAGTCATTGACGATACCTACTCAGGCATAAAATTCTCCATGTACACGAATACCCATTGCGTAGGTCCGGTTGAAACGACAACTGATGATGATTATGCACTTGTTGGCATACTCCCATTTAATACAGAATTAGTCACTGCCATCGCAATAAGAAATACCAGTACTGGAGTATATATTAATAACGGCTCATTCTATTTTTATCGTGATTCAAATGGTGTTGTTACTATTGATGAGAAAGCTAATTTCCCTAAAAATCTGAGAATAGTCAATGTAGGTAATAATCGCTTTGACATTCATATTATTAGCACCGAGTATTCTAACTAATCCGGGCATAATATAACGATAATTAACCATCGTTTTCAGACAGGCTACGTTCTGAAAATTTAAGCTGCACCGTTGCGGCATAGTATCAAGAACCGCAACGGTGTATTCTATTATTCTTGGGTTTTTTCGATACTACAAATAATCTTTTATTTATCACAATGTAAGGAAATAAGGGATTATGAATAATCCCAAAAAATAGAAAAACTAGGTTTTTAATAATCATTCAACAATTGCTATTAATTACTTTCTAATAAAAATAAAGTGGCTCACCTGTTTAATATCTTCAAATAAGAAATACTAAAAATAATTATCATGACCTATTTCCTTTCAGATAGATATTTTTCTAACAATTAATTCCATAAATTATATAAAAACTCAACCATTCAATCACTAAATGTTTTTCTCAAGGTATTTTCGCAATATTATCAACAAATAACAATTTGATAATCTCTGATAGAAATACCGAGCATGAAAAACATTCATAATTGGATTATAACATAAGCGACAAATCAAAAAATCATCAAAAATATCAAATTTTCATATTATAAACCGTGCATTGTATTAGCATGATTAGAAAGACATTATTCATTGTTTTTTTGACTAACTTTACTTTATACATTTTTGTGCTATTTTTAATATAACTTAATTGAATATCATTATTTTTAAAATGGGAATTGAACCTCTAAAGATGAGGAATGAATGTATTATCAGAGATAAATATCACATCAATAAACACAAATTAATTCGTATAAACACTAGGAAAAAGTAAATATTATAAATTTAACATAACCAGGTATGCTTTCAAGAAAGTATTTCAAAGTGACTTAATAATTATAATATTGTTTTTTTGATAAATTATATATACCCAATAGATTTCAAGTTGCAACGCGGTATATTGCTAAAATCAACTTTGAGGAGTAGAAAGATGGTAAAAGAGTTAATTACAGGTGTAACCTTCTTCGAAGGAAAAAACTATCAAGGTAAATCACATGATTACCAAGAGCTAGATAAAATTATATCGCTTCCTTCCCACCTTAACGATAAATTCCTTTCAATGAAAGTTGGAAAATTATCTAAAGTTCAAGCCTGGCGTCACTATAACGATCCAGAGAATAGATATTATGAATGGGTAGTCGACACCCCAGATATTGATAAAGAAATTAGAGGATTATCTAAATTCAGAGTCATGCAGAAAGATATCAGACTGATTGCTCTAAGAATCATTGACGATACTCATTCAGATATCAAATTCTCCCTAACTACTAAAATATACAATGGAGAAGGACAAGACAAAATTGAAGTTAATACTACGACAGGTGAAAATTATGCTGTCATAGATGAACTTCTTGTACAGGAAAAGTTAGTAACTTCAATTTACGTAAGAAATGTCAACACCGGAGAATATATTGGTAACGGGTCATTCTATTTTTCTTATGATATACATGGTATCGCAACCATTGATGAAGGTCTCAATTTCCCAAGAAACCTGAAACTGGTCCATGTCGGTAAAAACCGTTTTGATTTCCATATCATCAATACCACTCCCATTGCTTAATGGGATAACACAATGATCTACTGTCTCTTTTGGGTTGGTCATATTCAAATTTAAGCCACACCGTTGCGGTAAATGTTTGCTATAACCGCAACAGTGTGTTTCTAAATTATTACCGAGGGCAATGCTAGCTACACTATCTCTGAAGGAGTGCTACAATCTCCTTGCCCATTACCTCATTTTAAATGTGATAACCTAGCTCACTCCATCCATTCAGTATGAAAAACACCTTCTTTATCAGTTCGCTTGTAAGTATGAGCACCAAAGTAATCACGCTGTGCCTGAATCAGATTTGCTGGCAATACAGCAGAACGATAGCTGTCGTAGTAAGAAATAGCAGCGGAAAAAGTGGGGGTCGGGATACCATTCTGCACACCATAAGACACAACATCACGCAATGCCTGTTGATATTCATCAGCAATTTTCTTGAAATAAGGTGCCAGCAATAGGTTAGCGATATCTGCATTTTCACTATATGCATCAGTAATTTTTTGCAAAAACTGAGCACGAATAATACAACCTGCCCGGAAAATCCCGGCGATTTCACCATAATTCAATGCCCACTGATATTCATCAGATGCCGCTTTCAACTGCTGGAAACCCTGTGCATAAGAAACAATTTTACCCAGATATAACGCACGACGTACTTTCTCAATAAATTCAGCTTTATCACCTTTGAATGGTTGTGCTACCGGCCCGCTCAAAACTTTCGCAGCAGCAACACGCTGATCTTTCAAAGAAGAAATATAACGTGCAAATACGGATTCAGTGATCAAAGTAACTGGAATGCCTAAATCGAGAGAACTCTGACTAGTCCATTTACCTGTGCCTTTGTTTGCCGCTTCGTCCAAGATAACATCAACCAAATATTGGCCTTCTTCATCCTTCTTACGGAAAATGTCAGCCGTAATTTCAATCAAATAGCTGCTCAGTTCACCGTTATTCCAGTCGGTGAAAATCTCGGATAGTCCTTCATTACTCAGGTCCAGAGAATTTTTCAATAAAGAATAGGCTTCAGCAATGAGCTGCATATCACCATATTCAATCCCATTATGGACCATTTTCACATAATGCCCGGCACCATCCGGACCAATATATGCCACACAAGGCTTACCTTCAGCCTTAGCCGCTATCTCTTGCAAAATTGGAGCAACTAAATCATATGCCTCTTTCTGGCCACCAGGCATAATTGATGGGCCTTTCAATGCGCCCTCTTCGCCTCCGGAAACCCCAGTACCGATAAAATTAAAACCCTGAGCAGAAAGTTCCCGGTTACGGCGGATAGTATCCTGAAAATAAGTATTACCACCATCAATTAAAATGTCACCTTTATCCAGATGTGGTGTCAATGAAGCAATAGTTTTATCAGTTGCTTCACCAGCTTTAACCATTAGCAGAATACGACGCGGCTTTTCCAGTGAATCGACAAATTCTTCGATAGTGTAATTTGGAACTAATTTTTTCCCTGGATTCTCGGCAATGACTTCGTCAGTTTTATCACTGGAACGATTAAATATAGATACGGAATAACCACGGCTCTCAATATTCAGTGCCAGGTTACGCCCCATTACCGCCATACCGACAACACCAATCTGCTGCTTGGACATGAATAACTCCTGTCTGATGATGATACTGCCTACCAATAATAATTATTAGTGGGCAATCTGTTAATGTGATCACATGTTAACTCAGGATTAGGCTAAGTGGATAGTTCATTGGTGCAATCGATACCGTAGTACCTCATTTTTCGAAAAAAACTTCATCAGATGAAAAATCAACTATTGAAATTTTATGAGTCAACACCCATTATTCATAGTTCGGCATAAGCCGTCATATTAAAAGGTAAAACAAACTGTATGGAATGGATCGCTGATCCAACGATATGGGCCGGACTGGCCACACTTATCGTTCTAGAAATTGTCCTTGGAATTGACAACTTAGTCTTTATTGCCATTCTGGCAGATAAACTTCCTGAAAAAGAGAGAGATAAAGCACGTATTACAGGGCTAACCTGCGCGCTGCTGATGCGCGTCGTACTACTTTTTAGTCTCTCCTGGCTGATAACACTCACTAATCCATTAATTACGCTTTGGGAACATCCATTCAGTGCCCGTGACCTGATTATGTTAGTGGGTGGCCTTTTCCTGCTATTCAAAGCCACTATGGAGTTGAATGAACGGCTGGAAGGGAAGGATGCGCACTCAGGACAACAACACAAAACTTCTAAATTTTGGACGGTTGTCGTTCAAATAATTGTGCTTGATGCCGTATTCTCACTGGATTCAGTGATTACCGCCGTCGGTATAGTGGATAATATCGGTGTCATGATCGCGGCAGTAACCATTGCGATGTTCCTGATGATACTGGCAAGCAAGCCGCTAACAACCTTTGTCAATGCCCATCCGACAATCGTGATTCTCTGTCTAAGTTTCTTACTGATGATTGGTTTCAGTCTGGTAGCAGAAGGCTTTGGTTATCACATACCAAAAGGTTACTTGTATGCTGCTATCGGCTTCTCAATTATGATTGAAGCACTAAACCAATTCGCTCAGTTTAACCGCCGCAGATTTCTTACTGCTTCCCGCTCACTACGTGAAAGAACCGCAGAAGCCGTTTTACGTATCCTTAGCGGTAAACATGAAAATGCAGAATTGGATAATCACACATCCAATCTAATTTGTGACAATCAAGAAGTGTTTGATCCACAAGAACGCCAAATGATTGCCAGAGTGCTGGGTATGGCTCAGAGGAATGTCAACAGTATCATGACCTCCCGCCACGATGTGGAGTATCTTGATATTAATGCCCCAGCAGAAAACCTGGCGCAAATACTGAGTAAAAGTCCTCACACACGCATTGTCGTAACAGATGAAAATACCAGTGATGAACCACTAGGTGTTGTCCATGTTATTGATCTACTCAACCAACAACTTAACCAACAGCCTTTTGATTTACAGTCGCTAATAAAACAACCTCTGATTTTCCCAGAGCATCTTTCACTTCTTCAAGCATTGGAGCAGTTCCGCCGGGCACAAACTCATTTTGCATTTGTCGTTGACGAATTTGGTTCTGTGGAAGGCGTGGTTACTCTGACAGACGTCATGGAAACTATCGCGGGTAATTTGCCGGTAGATGGTGAAGAAACGGATGCCCGCCATGATATACAAGCTACTGAAAATGGTTGCTGGATTGCCAATGGTTATATGCCACTGGATGATTTGATCCTTTATGTTCCTTTGCAACTGGATGAAAAGCGTGAATATCAAACTCTGGCAGGTTTATTAATGGAACATTCACAACATATTCCACAACAAGGTGAAAAATTACAGATTGGTAATTACTTGTTTGAACCACTGGAAGTTACCAGCCACCGGATTAATAAGGTGAAAATTACACCTCTCATTTCAGAGGAAGAAAATAAAGAATAATTCAGTGCTATTGCTCACTAAGCGTATTTCCCACCACTGAATTTTTCCTCTCAGGCAAAATAAAACCCGGTCAGTTTAAACTGTACCGGGGTATTTTTAGCTTTTGTTATCAACACCATACTATTGGGTATATACCCAATAGATTTCGAGTTGCAGCGCAGCGGCAAGTGAATGAATCCCCAGGAGCATAGATAACTATGTGACTGGGGTGAGTGAACGCAGCCAACAAAGCAGCAACTTGAAGGATGAAGGGTATAGTTCATCTCATAACAACTTGACTCAAGTACTCAATATTAAGCAACCTGCAATTGTAGGCATGGAAAAAGCAGCCCGTGAATTATCACTTCGCAATTCAGCAAACTTCATATAGACTACCGAATAATATTATTAGTTGATTCAAAAGGATATGACATGAATATCGTCCTTACAGATGTAGATAAAGACAATTATGAAGATGTCTGTGACTTAACTGTAACCGAAGACCAGGAGGAATATGTTGCAGATAATACATGGTCACTGGTTGAATCAAAATTCAACCCATCATATCAAACACGCGCAATTTGCTTAAACGGCAAATCTGTTGGATTTTTCATGTGGGTACCTGAAACAGACAGAAGAATATCGATTTGGCGTTTTATGGTAGATAAACACCATCAAAACAAAGGTATTGGACGCAAAGCAATGCAGTTAGCCCTTAATGAAATTAAGCAGACAGACGGATTGGAAGAAATCGAAATCTGTTACAACCCAAATAATCTTGTCGCGAAAGACTTTTATGCCAGTTTTGGTTTCGTTGAAGTCGGCATGGATGAAAACAATGAAGAAATGCTAGCAATTATTAAAATGTAAACTGGCAACTCCCATTGGCAAATTGGCTCTTCAGGCAACCATAAGAATATATTTTAGGCGTCCAGCTAAGCTGAGTAGTTAACTGTCATATATGAACTCCACTCACAGCTTCTTAGCGATACACTAAAGCAAGCATATACCCTTCATCCTTCAAGTTGCTGCTTTGTTGGCTGCTTTCACTTACCCCAGTCACATAGTTATCTATGCTCCTAGGGATGCGTTCATTTGCTACCACGCTACAATTCGAAATCTATTGGGTATAACCCGTTATCTTTCAAGTTGCCTCTTTGTTGGCTGCACTCGCTCACCCCGGTCACATAGTTTGCTATGCTCCCGGGGATTTACTCCCTTGCCGTCGCGATGCATCTTGAAATCCATAGGGTATAGGCTAATTGTTATTACGTTCAACCCAATTGGAAATTGCCTGTTTTGCTTTATTTTCCAACTCATTACGTAGTAATTGCTCAATATCAAGATTATATTGCAAATTACTCCAATTACCGTAAATCCTTAATGGTACTTTCAACTGTCTCAGCCGGCGAACCAGCTCATTATCCGCGCCCCACTCTTGGGTTATCTGTACTTTTAAGGCGACATCAACATTTTGTTTAAGCAAATTCGCTTTACCCTGACCGTTAATATTCAACAAATCAGATACAGCATAAAGCTGATTGATTTTTATATCACCCCGGTTAAGCACAGTTTTAACATCAAGCTTTTTAGCACTAGTAAAATTACCCATATTATCCGGAATATTTACTTTATTCGTTACACGGGCAACAGATTGCTGGATTAATTGTGGAATATTCAGCCCATGCATTTTGGCATCAACTAAACTAAAATTAAGATCACCCTGCCAAATATGTGAAATAGCATAATCATCGTATCCTTTACCAGAAAGATCACCGTTTAGATTGAATTTACCACTAAATACCAGTGGTAAAGAGAATGCTTTTAGTACGGGTTCCAATTCTATATTTTGCAGTAAAGGCTTTGTGTGCAATCTAAGCTGATCACCTGTTGCATCCAGAGTAGTTGGAATAGAGAAATGACCACCAAACAATTTCCCACTCAGGGAAGAAATTTCAGCAATACCCTTATTACTGGCCGCCTTAAATATCAGGTTATCGATCTCCATTCCCCGATAAATAAATTTATCTGCATCAATGGTAACATTGGCGTTAAAATTATTCAGAAATTTAGCGCCATAATCGGGCTGCTCAAGGCTTGAAACTGCAATCACCGGTTTGGCTGAATTATTTTCTATCCGATAATGGCGTTTAACTTCCGCATCATTTTTAGCAAGCAGATCCCATCCCACCAGATTATCTAAATTCAGCTTCTTAGAAGATAAATTGATTTGATAATCAGGATATGTCGTCAACATTGCCTTTATGCTGCCATACAACTCACTTTCATTAGCAGTGAAATTAAGCGCTTGTAAGGAGATTGTTTGTGGCTCATCGATGGTTTCTTCCTGATAAACTGCATTAACTTTTCCTGAACCACTGATCCCTCCCGTAGGTATACCAACCCCCTGAAGTTGATAATCAAAAGAATCAATATTACCGGCAACACGATGGGGATAATCAGAAATATCTACGTTCGCACTTAGATTAAAAGCCAGTTCTTGCTGATTCTTATTAACCTTACTACTCAACTCCACACTGATATAATTTTGGTTATTCCGTTCCATTAGCAGATTAATATCGCGGACATTTAACTGGGAATGATCATCATCCTGCCAGATAAGCAAACTATCAGCGATCTTAATTCTGTCAATATCCAGTTTCCAGCGTTCACCTTTAGCTACGGGATTTACTGCCTTCCCTTTCGGTGCAACAGGCACATTCTCTTTTTTCTGAGACTTGCTCTCCGGGGTTAATTGCAACACCGCCCCTTTCAGCATGACTTCTTTAACCGCAAGCTGATGCGAAAGAAGTGGCCACAACTCAACATCCAAACGCATATTTTCTGCCGTCACCGTTGGCTGCGTCGCATCTGGCGCAGTCAATGACATACGTCCGGTAATAATGCTAAGTTTTGGCCAGACATGCCAGCGCATACTATCTTGCATGACAAGATGGTAACCACTCTTCTTTTGCACTTGTTTGACCATATAAGCACGAAAGTCATTCGGGTTTACTAACATGACTAATGCTGCCAAACCGGCAATAATCACAACCAGCAAAATAACTAGTGTCGTTAGTAATCTCTTCATGACTTCCTCAGCTGATGTCAAAGCGGTAAATGTAACTCAGTAACCATTCGAAGTATTAATCTTTATCAATACGGCTACCTACCGCGCCTTGCTGGTTTTTATACTTTGCATCCTGACGACGGTTATATGGACGATCAGCCGGGCCAGACAACGGTTCAAAACTCAAAGCCCCAATCACCATACCCGGGCGTAACGCCAGAGGCAACTTACCAGAGTTATAGAATTCGAGAACAATCTGACCATGCCAACCCGGATCGATCCGATGTGCCGTCACATGTACCATTAATCCAAGGCGGGCAAGAGAAGAACGTCCATCGAGCCAACCTACTAAATCATCGGGCAAAGTAACAGATTCCAGAGTGACAGCCAGTGCCAACTCTCCAGGATGAAGGAAAAAAACCTCATTATCAGGCAAAATAATTTCATCGCTCATCACGCGATCAAGAGCAGCACTGACTTCATCTTTTGGGCCACTCAAATCAATATATGCGGCAGTATGACCCCGGAAAACACGAAACTGATTTCCAAGACGAACATCAGCAGTTGCCCCGTTAATTCGCTCAATCGGCGGACGTGGAGAAATGACCAGTTTACCTTCATCAAGCCATTTAATAATGTCGCGATCACAGAGTCGCATTATTTCCCTCTCAAATACGATGATGCTTATCAATGCCTGACAAGCAAAGTTTTATTATTCGCAGAACTGACCAATTTTGGCTTTCAACACATCAATCGCTACTCGATTTTTACCCCCGCGCGGCACAATAATATCTGCATATTGTTTTGATGGCTCAATAAATTGCAGGAACATTGGACGCACAGTTTTATGATATTGCTCAATAACAGAATCCAAAGAACGTCCCCGTTCATTAACATCCCGTTTAATCCGGCGCATAAGACAAATATCCAACGGCGTATCAATAAAAATAGAGAAGTCCATCTCCTGGCGCAAGCGCTTATCTGTCAATAACAGAATACCTTCCAGAATGATAACTCTTTTTGGGGCAAAATGAACTGCCTCTGGTTTGCGAGTATGAGAAACATAATCGTATTGTGGTAATTCAATTGATTTACCGGCTTTCAAAGCTTGCAGGTGAGAAAAGAGCAAATTGTGATCCATTGAGCTTGGATGGTCATAATTGGTCTTATAACGCTCTTCCATTGATAGATCGCTTTGATCTTTATAGTAGCAATCTTCCGGTATAATACCGATATTGTGATCACCTACCTGAGCGCGTAATTCACGGTAAAGCGTATTAGCTATGAGACTTTTACCTGAGGCAGATGCACCGGAAATTCCTACAATTGTGCACTGGTGTGCTTCGTCAGCCATAATAGAGATAACCTGATTCTAGAAAAAATGGGGAACAAAGCACCTATGGGTGCTGAGTCGGGCGAGATTATAGGGAGTTAATTGTATCTGTTCCAGTGTAAACAAGATTAAGTCTCATTTTTTTCGAAGCGTTTCGCATAAAAACCATGTAACAAGTACAATTTGAAAAGAATTCTTATCTCCATCACACAAAAAACGGGCAATGAAAAGACCAATTACCCGTTGCTATCAGCCAAATACGACTATCCCTTCATCTTTCAAGTTGCTGCTTTGTTGGCTGCTTTCACTTGCCGCCCCGCGCTGCAACTTGAAATCTATTGGGTATATCAAACTGCGCGGAATGAAATCTCCGTCGGTATCTTCTCTCCCTGCCAATACATCTGTGCAGAAATATTTGCTGCAATTTCACGGTAAATATCCGTGAATTCACTATCAGGATCACTAATAACAGTCGGCTGACCACGGTCTAGATCTTCACGTAACGAAATATGTAGGGGAATTTGTCCCAGCAATTTGCAGTTATATTTAGCGGCTAATTTTTCCGCTCCTCCCGTACCAAAGATAGGCTCCAGGTGACCACAGTTACTGCAAATATGCGCACTCATGTTTTCAACAATGCCCAATACAGGAACCTTCACTTTCTGGAACATCACAATACCTTTCATCGCATCAATTAATGCAATATCTTGCGGTGTTGTTATCACTATTGCACCTGTTACCGGGATATTTTGTGACAAAGTAAGCTGAATATCACCGGTTCCGGGAGGCATATCAATAACCAGATAATCAAGATCCGGCCATAATGTATCTTGCAGCATCTGCATCAATGCCTTACTGGCCATCGGGCCACGCCATACCATCGCATTGTCATCTGTCACCAAATAACCAATGGAGTTAGTGGCAAGACCGTGAGTCATGATAGGTGCCATATGTTGCCCATCCGGGGAAGTTGGGCGCTCTTTAGTAGTTCCCAACATACTCGGAACAGAAGGACCATAGATATCTGCATCTAAGATACCGACTTTTGCCCCTTCCTGAGCCAATGCCAACGCCAGGTTTACGGCAGTACTGGATTTACCCACCCCACCTTTACCTGAACTGACCGCTAAAATATTACGGACACCATTAATTCCTGGCAAATCGTTAGCACGGCGTAACGTGCTGATATCATGAATTAATTTCCATACAACAGATTTCGCTCCAGTTGCCGCTTGCAATTTTTGGGTTGTCGCCTGTTTCAACGTTTCAAAACCACGTTGCCAAACAAACGGCATGACCAATTCAATATGTAGAACACCATCAAGCATCGTACAGCGATGCAGTGCTTTTAAAGTGATCAGATCGTGTTCCAATGTCAGGTGTGTAAAGGCAGCAAGTATTTTTGTTACCTGAGATTTCAGCAGGTCAGGATTGGTCTGCTCGGGGGATTGTGAGTTCATCCCGGCTCCTTTGATTATCGTTATTACCTAAAAACCATCTTTTCATCATAACAGAACCCAATGAGTTCGGATAAGATCAGGCGCAAAAACTCATTTCCAGTTCACTGATTCGATTTTTATTCAATAAAATCCGCTTAGATTAAACACTACCCTAGCGACAATTTTTTTGATCGGGTAACATCGAATTCCCTTTTTCACTTATGGAAGTCAAATCCTTATTATGTCTCAAGTCGCAAACAAATTATTGGTGACATGTGCGTTACCATATGCTAACGGTCCAATCCATCTCGGTCACATGCTGGAACATATCCAAGCAGATATTTGGGTCCGTTTTCAGCGAATGCGCGGCAAAGAGGTTCACTTTATCTGCGCCGACGATGCTCATGGAACACCAGTCATGCTGAAAGCTCAGCAAATGGGTATTGCTCCTGAAGAGATGATCGCCGCCGTGAACCAAGAGCATCATCAGGATTTTATTGGCTTTTCAGTTAGCTATGATAACTATCACTCCACGCACAGCAAAGAGAACCAAGAGTTATCAACTAAGATTTATTTGGCGCTGAAAAAGAACGGTCATATTAAGAGCCGTACTATTTCTCAGTTATATGATCCTGAGAAAGGTATGTTTCTGCCAGATCGCTTTGTAAAAGGCAGTTGCCCGAAATGCAAGGCAGAAGATCAATATGGCGATAACTGCGAAGTTTGCGGTTCAACTTACAGTCCGACTGAGCTGCTTAACCCACGTTCTGCTGTCTCCGGTGCGACACCAGAAATGCGTGAAACAGAACACTTTTTCTTCGATCTGCCCGCATTCAGTAACATGTTACAAGCATGGACCCGCTCCGGTGCGTTACAGGAACAAGTTGCTAACAAAATGCAGGAATGGTTTGAGTCCGGTTTACAACAGTGGGATATCACCCGTGATGCCCCCTATTTCGGTTTTGAAATTCCTGATGCACCGGGCAAATATTTCTATGTCTGGCTGGATGCCCCTATCGGCTATATGGGGTCTTTTCAAAACCTATGTGACAAACGCGGAAATCTGAGCTTTGATGATTTCTGGGCAAAAGATTCTACCGCCGATCTTTATCACTTTATCGGTAAAGATATTGTCTATTTCCACAGCCTATTCTGGCCTGCCATGCTAGAAGGCAGTGGTTACCGTAAGCCAACAAATGTATTTGTTCACGGTTATGTCACCGTCAACGGTGCAAAAATGTCCAAATCCCGCGGTACTTTTATTAAGGCCAGCACTTACTTGGATCATCTGGATGCAGACTGCCTGCGTTATTACTATGCAGCCAAACTCTCTTCCCGCATCGATGATATTGACCTGAATCTGGAAGATTTTGTCCAGCGTGTTAACAGCGATATCGTTAACAAAGTTGTCAACCTGGCATCTCGTAACGCAGGTTTCATTAATAAACGTTTTAGTGGCAAGCTGGCGGATAAACTGGCTGATCCAGCGCTTTACCAGAAGTTTATTGATGGTGCGAAAGTTATCGAAGAAGAGTTCAATAACCGCGAATTCAGTAAAGCAATCCGTGAAATCATGACTCTGGCTGATTTGGCAAACCGTTATGTGGATGAACAAGCTCCATGGGTTGTGGCAAAAGAAGAAGGTCGTGATGCAGATCTTCAAGCGATATGTTCGATGGGAATCAACCTGTTCCGTGTTCTAATGACGTTCCTAAAACCTGTTTTGCCAAATCTGGCAGAACGTGCCGAAGCGTTCCTGAACACAGAATTAACCTGGGGTAACATCGAACAACCGCTATTGAAGCATCAGATTTGCGCCTTTAAAGCACTATTCAACCGTATTGATATGGACAAAGTGAATACTATGGTTGCTGCATCTAAAGAAAACATCAGCACACCACAAAAAGTCAGCGGCCCACTGGCAGAAACTCCTATTCAGGACACTATCACCTTTGATGATTTCGACAAAATCGATATGCGCGTTGCTCTTATCAAACAAGCTGATTTTGTCGAAGGCTCAGATAAGTTGCTGAAATTGATACTGGATCTTGGTGGCGAAATCCGTCAAGTATTTTCTGGTATCCGCTCCAGTTATCCTGATCCAAAAGCACTGGAAGGCCGTTTGACCATCATGGTTGCTAACCTGGCGCCACGTAAAATGCGCTTTGGTGTTTCTGAGGGCATGGTAATGGCAGCTGGACCTGGCGGAAAAGACATTTTCCTACTCAGCCCTGACAGTGGCGCACAACCGGGTATGCAGGTGAAATAACAGTAAATTCATCTCTCTGATATATCTACAAGCAGGGAGCAGCAATGGTCCCTGCTTTTTTTAACAAGCCTACGCAATCCCCCCCCCACCTAAATTCTAATTGAGAGCGAAACGAACTTTTAGGGTAAGTCATCTGTGATTTATGGCACATTTTCAGCGTTAATTGTATGATGAATACCTCACTGGAATTAGGAATTTTGTTATGTCATTTCGTGAAGTACTGATTATAGGTTGGCAGTACCTGCGAGCATTTATATTGATTTATCTATGTCTGCTGGCCGGCAATGCTATCTCTGCCCTGCTCCCTATCTCTATCCCCGGCAGTATCATCGGTATGTTGATATTGTTCGTCTTACTCGCTTTCCAGCTCATCCCCGCACACTGGGCAAAACCAGGTTGTAGTCTGTTACTGAAAAATATGACTCTGCTGTTTCTGCCTATCGGTGTAGGTATTATGAATTACTACGATCAGATCAACCAACAGCTACTACCGATTGTCCTTTCATGCCTAATCAGCACCGCCGTTGTTATGATTATCGTCGCTTACAGCTCCCATTATGTTCATCGTGAACGCCCGATTATTGGCTCCGTATCAAAGGTTAAGACTAAGCAACAGAAACAAGAGAAATAAAAATGTTAAGTCATATTTGGTGGTCACTACCACTGACATTGTTTGTATTCACCGCCGCAAGAAAACTCTCACTACGGTTCAAAATTCCTCTTCTCAATCCTTTATTGGTTTCTATCACGGCACTTATTCCAATATTGTTAATAACCAATACTCCCTATGATCACTATTTCGCTGGTAGCCGAATTCTGAATGATCTGCTCCAGCCCGCAGTGGTTGCTCTGGCATTTCCTTTATATGAACAGCTACACCAAATTCGGGCCCAATGGAAATCCATTATCAGTATCTGTTTTATCGGCAGTATCGTTGCCATGGTGACAGGTACCGCCATTGCACTGTGGACAGGTGCCACGCCTGAAATGGCAGCTTCTATACTGCCTAAATCAGTCACGACACCTATCGCAATGGCCGTAGCAGATGCTATCGGTGGTATTCCTGCAATTAGCGCGGCTTGTGTCATTTTTGTCGGTATTCTTGGCGCCGTATTTGGTCATAACCTGTTCGATATTTTGCAGGTGAAAACCAAAGCATCCCGCGGTTTAGCAATGGGAACAGCATCGCATGCTTTAGGTACCGCTCGTTGTGCAGAAGTTAATTTTGTTGAAGGAGCATACAGCTCATTGGCACTGATGACCTGCGGTATCATTACTTCACTGACTGCCCCTTTTGTGTTCCCAGTGCTGTTATACTTATTTGGCTAGCTTATAGTAAAAGTAAAAAAAATTTGACGCAGATCTCCCATTTAGTGGCATTAATTACAAGAATTTCATCAGCTATATGATATTACTCACATTAAAAGCCTAACCAGACAGCCTAGAATGATCTTAAATTAATTTGGAGATCATTCTATGCAAGCTCGTTTTCATTCTGTCTGGATGCAATTGCCATCTAAACTACAAGATGCACTTTTACCCCATGTAGGAAATGATGATTTTCCTGCCATGCTTACTGCTGAACAAGCCAAATCAGTTAAGAAAGCTTGCGGCTTTGACGATAACACATTGGCTATTTCTCTTCTGCCATTAGCAGCAGCATGTTCCCTCACGCCGATATCGCATTTTAATGTCGGCGCAATTGCCCATGGAGAAAGTGGAAACCTCTACTTTGGTGCCAATATGGAATTTGCCGACGTGCCGTTACAGCAAACAATTCATGCTGAACAATGTGCTATTACTCACGCTTGGTTGCGGGGTGAGAAAAAACTGACATCTATTACCGTGAATTATTCTCCATGCGGACACTGCCGTCAGTTTATGAATGAACTTAATAGTGGCACACAATTAGAGATTCATATGCCACAGCAGACACCTTTAACATTAGGTTATTATCTACCAGACTCCTTTGGCCCAAACACTCTAGGCATGACCACCTTGTTAATGGACCCAGTTCATCACGGTTATCAATTAGACTCCACGGATAAGCTAGTCCTGACTGCATTAGATGCAGCAAACCAGAGCCACGCTCCATATAGTCATTCATACAGTGGCACCGCTCTTCTAGGAAAAGATGGAAAAATCTATCCTGGACGTTATGCAGAAAATGCCGCATTTAACCCAAGCTTACCCCCATTACAAGCAGCGCTGATTCTGATGAATATTTCTGGTGGTGATTGTCTGACTATCGAAAGAGCCGTGTTGGTTGAAGGAAAACACAGCAAAGTATCCCAGCGGAATTCAACTCAATCTACACTTGCTACATTGGGTTGCAGTAAATTTGAGTACTACACTTTTTGAATTCAGAGAGCTTTTCCCTCTATTCAGATAGAGGGTTTTCCTCTATTAAAACAGTTAACGTAACATTTTATTAGCTAAATTTGGATGTTATCTCTCATTTTTACTCATAATACCTCTAACTAAGTAACATTTACTGTACATATTTTTCCTATCTCTTAGGATCTGTAGCTGACCTTATTATCCATTTAGTTCAAAGAGTAAGATTCATGGAACTGGAACACGAAAGTAAACGTCCATTATATATTCCCTATGCCGGCCCAATTCTGTTGGAATTCCCCCTGCTGAATAAAGGCAGTGCTTTTACTAAAGAAGAACGCAGCAATTTTAACCTTTATGGTTTATTACCTGAAGCTGTCGAAACTATCGAAGAACAAGCTGAACGCGCCTATCGACAGTATCTTGATTTCGAAAATGATGCCGACAAACACATTTATCTGCGCAATATTCAGGACACTAACGAAACGCTGTTCTACCGCCTGCTGGACGCACATTTGAACGAAATGATGCCAATCATCTACACCCCAACAGTAGGTGAAGCCTGTGAACACTTTTCCGATATTTATCGTCGCGCTCGGGGCTTGTTCATCTCATACCCAAATAAAGAACATATTGATGACATGCTGCAAAATGCGACTAAACAAAATGTAAAAGTTATCGTTGTCACCGATGGCGAACGTATTCTTGGCTTAGGTGATCAAGGTATCGGCGGAATGGGTATTCCTATCGGTAAACTCTCCCTGTATACCGCCTGTGGTGGCATTAGCCCGGCCTATACGCTGCCAGTCGTACTTGATGTGGGAACGAATAACCCACAACGCCTAAATGACCCACTATATATGGGCTGGCGCCATCCGCGCATTACTGGTCAAGAATATGATGAATTCGTCGATGAATTTATTCAGGCCGTTAAACGACGCTGGCCAAACGTATTGTTGCAATTTGAGGATTTTGCGCAAAAAAATGCCATGCCGTTACTCAACCGCTATCGTCATGAAATTTGCTGTTTTAATGATGATATCCAGGGAACGGCTGCTGTTACTCTGGGTAGCCTGATTGCAGCCAGCCGCGCTGCTGGTCGTCAATTGAAAGATCAAACTGTGACTTTCCTGGGAGCCGGTTCCGCCGGTTGTGGTATCGCAGAACAGATCGTTGCCCAGATGAAATCTGAAGGTTTAAGTGAAGAACAGGCTCGCGCCCGTATTTTTATGGTCGACCGCTTTGGTTTACTGACAGATAAGCTGCCAAATCTATTGGATTTTCAGAACAAACTGGTACAAAAAAGTGATCCATTGGCTGAATGGGATGTGAACAGCGATTCAATCTCCCTACTCGACGTTGTTCGTAACGCCAAGCCAACTGTCTTGATTGGCGTTTCAGGTCAGTCAGGTTTGTTTACCGAAGAGATCATTCGTGAGATGCACAAACGCTGCGAACGTCCAATCATAATGCCACTATCTAACCCGACTTCCCGTGTTGAAGCCCGCCCCGAAGATATTATCAGCTGGACCGATGGTGCCGCCTTGGTTGCAACAGGAAGCCCGTTCCATCCGGTAAAATATAAAGGTCAGGAATATCCAATCGCTCAATGTAACAACTCCTATATCTTCCCTGGAATTGGCCTGGGCGTTATTGCATCAGGAGCCAAACTCGTCACTGATGGTATGTTAATGGCGGCAAGTCGAACACTGGCTGATTGTTCACCATTGGCTCAGAAAGGTGAAGGTCCATTACTACCACTAATTGATGATATTCAGGCAGTTTCACGCAAAATTGCTAAACAAGTTGCAAAAGAAGCACAAATACAAGGTGTTGCAACTGTTACATCAGATGGTGCGCTGGATGAAGCTATTGAACGCAATTTCTGGAAACCTGAATATCGCGTGTATAAACGCACTTCATTCTGATTTTCAGTATTAAAAATACCTAACAAGCCTGTCAGTCTTACTGTCAGGCTTTTTTCTATCGAGAAAACTTGCTTCGGCATTTCAGGTAAAGTAGCCTCTATTGGATTCAATCATTGATGTATATAAAGGCAAAAGCATGTGGAAGCGCCTGATAATTGGTCTGTTATTCATCACCGGGATGCTGATATTGACAGCCATTGTACTTGATCGCTGGATTAGTTGGAAAACGGCCCCCTATATCTTTGATGACCTCAAACAACTTCCTGAGCGTGAAGTAGGTATGGTGCTTGGTACTTCTAAATATTACCTCTCTGGGGCACCCAATCAGTATTATATGTACCGTATTCAGGGAGCTGTGAATGCTTATAACAGTGACAAAATCAAATATCTGTTGCTAAGTGGTGACAATGCTCAACAAAGTTATAACGAACCGATAACTATGCGCAGGGATTTGGTAAGAGCGGGTATTCCTGCTACAAACATCGTTTTGGATTTCGCTGGTTTCAGAACACTTGATTCAATCGTCAGAACCCGTAAGGTTTTTGATACCAATGATTTCACGATTATCACTCAACGATTTCATTGCGAACGTGCCCTGTTTATCGCTATGCATATGGGAATTACCGCTCAGTGCTATGCAGTTTCTACACCTAAGAATATGATCACTGTTCGGTTACGCGAAATAATTGCTCGACTTGGTGCCTTAACTGATCTTTATATTCTAAAACGTGAACCTCGTTTCCTGGGTCCTTTGATCCCAATCCCCTCCCCACATAAAGTACCGGAAGGTATAACGGGTTATCCAGCAGTGTCCCCACAAGAGTTAAGCGAAATGGATAAAGCCCAGCCTAAGAAAACCGGGCCAACACAGCCGTAACATCACGCCAGCACCGTTCTAACGGTCCTTGTTGGTGACGACGTAACCACCAGCATGAAAAAAGAATATTCACCGCCCAAATGATCGGAATAAATGCAAGTAATTCCAAGCGACTAAATTGACCAAATAGCTTAAAGTGATAAAACAGTGCTGTGCAAATTAAGGTTTGCAACAAATAATTACTCATAGCCATTCGCCCAACCTGCCTGAGCCAATAATTAATTCGCCAACCTGAAATCACCGACCAAAAACCATATATTAAAGCCATATAACCCAGTGCCTGGAAAGGTACTACCAACTCGGAAAGAATATAGCCGACAATACCTGATCCAAAGTAATCCCAGCCATACACATATTGGATCACTACAGAGAGTATCTGAATGGCTACACTAAGTGGTATTAGCAATAACGCTACATTTCGGTAATGGTTCACTGAAAACTCACCTTTTAGCCAACCATTACGCACTAATCCAGCCCCACATAACATAATGCCGATAAGCTGCCAGCCATACTGAGCAAACATCATGATCATCATCGATATAACTTGATTGAAACGTTCTTCTATTGCCAGCCAGCCACCACTTATTTTCCAGAATGTTTCGTATAGCATATGGAATTCCGTCGGCTGCCAGTTGTCATTAGGTTCGCCTCTAGATAAAAACCCAAGAATAAATAACAGCGCTAATCCAACCAAATAAAAAATAGCGCCTTTCATAAACAACCTGTTGCTAGAGTTATTTTGGCTAATCAGATAAAAACTGAAAAAACCCGTCAAACTGTAAGAGAGCAAGATATCGCCATCCCACAGTAAAATACCATGCAACACTCCAATCAAAGCAAGTATGGTCAATCGCGGATAGTTCCAGATTTTGCCCCTTGGCAATAGTAACTCCAATGTTGCGCCAAATAAAAAGGCAAAAATACACAGGAATTTTCCCTGAGCAAAAACGCTGAGCACAGACCAAATCAGCAAATCAGATGAGGAAGCCGAGCCATTATATTCCGGGTTCAAATAAGCAGCAGATGGCAAAGCAAAACCGGAGATATTGAGTAGCAATATTCCCAGAACCGCCAGACCACGAATACTATCCAGTGTATCAATTCTCTGGCGAGTCATTCTGATATCCCTATGTAGAAATCACTAATGGCGAGTCGTGCGTAAAAACTCCTGACGGGTATTCTGACTGGATTTAAACAACCCTCCCAGAGATGTCGTTGTCGTGGTACTGGTTGCATCACGGATGCCTCGAGCCTTCACACAATAATGGACCGCATCAATAGATACTGCGACATTATTGGTACCAAGCAGCGTCTGTAATGCAATCAGGATCTGTTGTGTCAAGCGTTCTTGTACCTGCGGACGCTGTGAAAAAAACTGCACGATACGGTTAATCTTAGATAACCCAATGACTTTATCTTTTGGGATATAGGCAACAGTAGCTTTACCATCAATAGTCACAAAATGGTGTTCGCAGGTGCTGGTTAACGTGATATCACGTACGGTCACCATTTCATCCACTTTCATTTTGTTTTCTATTAAGGTGATTTTCGGGAAATTGCTGTAATCCAACCCTGAAAAAATTTCGTCAACATACATTTTCGCAATACGACCGGGGGTATCCGCCAAACTGTCATCACTCAGGTCAAGATTCAACAGTTTCATAATTTCCGTCATATGCTCTTCAATGCGTACTTTGCGTACTTCCGGTGCCAGTGTCTGACCACGTAAAGGAGTCTCAAGGCCACGAGCTTCCAGCGCTGAATGCACAAGCTCAGCTTCTTTACTTAGAGATGACATTATTTTCTCCAAAGATATTACTTTCCATTATCTGGCGGGTAGTAAAGTTGATGTTTGAGTCATGAATCCCATAACCAGGTAATCATGATTCATTGGTAACTATTGCATACACTGTAAATGAGCACGTGGTGATTATCCAGTGATTGCTTTTCATTATTATGTGAATTTTTTACACATGCTCTTCACCGGTCAGTTTATTCTTGTTGCAAACCAATAACCCAGCAATAACCAAGGTAATTAATGCGACATACAACGCAGGTTCCAATTTTCCGGTTATCGCAGTTGAAACCGCTGACAACATTGGTCCAACAAGCTGACCGATAGCATATCCGGTAGTTAATAACCCAGCCATATAACGGCTATGTTCTGGTGCTAATTCACGTCCATACTGAAACGCCATTTGCACCACGCACATAAAACCACCACCAACCAATAAAGAGCCCAACGCCAGACCACCTATTCCCGGCACAATCTCAGACAAAAGAATACCTATTGCCTGAATCCATAAAGTGATCGCCAGCCGGATCTGAGTTGTTAGCATATGACGAGTCAAAATAGCGAAACCAATACCGATTACCGCAGCAGCACCAAATATCGGCCAGACAAACTGAGCAAACAAACTGCCAGGGAAACGCTCACTTGCCATTTGCGAAAGAAAAGTGGCAGGTAAAATATAACCAAATCCGGCTAAACTGTAGCTCCATACCACTCGTTTAATAGCAGGTGTCAAAATCAGTTTTTTCACCTCAGTCTGAGAACGGTGTAGTTCACCGCTACGAGGCAAATGCTGACTAACATAAACACTCAGAATCAGCGCCAAAATGCCATACAGTATCCATGCTTCCGCAGCATTCAATTGCCATGCTTGAATACCTACCGCAAAGATACCACTGATAAATATCCCCACGCCGGGTCCTGCAAATACAGCAACCCCCAACGTAGAACGATTTAATCTAGCTAACTGCTCATTAGCCCATGCAGCCGCCAACACTAACGTCCAACCACTTGCCCAGCCGATAAAAAAACGGGCAATACTGTGTAATACTGGCCCATCTAACAGCGCAGAAAACAACGTGATAATCACCGCGCCCCATAATCCTGTCCAGAGTCGGTATTCAATAAATCGACTCGCGCGCATCGCGTCATAAGACCCCGCCAAGTAGCCTAAATAGTTAAAGGCCGCGACGATCCCCGCCTCGGTCAGACTTAATTGGGATTCTGCAATCATTAAAGGAACTTGAGGCGTGAAGGTAAAGCGCCCGATCCCCATAGCGACAACTAGTGCTAAAAACCCACTCATTGCGATATGGAAAGCCTGACGGCTGCGGTCCAGCTGAGAAGAAATTGGATTGTTCATAGTGATGGAAACATTATTTTTAATTTATTTTCCATAAGCTATAACAAAAATCAAAAACAATAGACACTTTGAACTAACAAAATTCCCCTTAAAAAACGTAAATTATTTCTGCCTACAATTTAAAGAGCAAGTAAGCTATGAATTACAGCACCGGAAAGAACAGAGTATAAATAGATTTCGAGTTGCAGCGCGACGGCAAGTGAACGAATCCCCAGGAGCATAGATTATGTGACTGGGGTGAGTGAAAGCAGCCAACAAAGCAGCAACTTGAAGGATGAAAGGTATATATTATTTCTCATGTTATGCATCACGAATTCTCCTAATTAAATTAAATCCACATAAAATCACATTAAGCTTTTAAACATAATATTAACTAGACCTCAGGAGCATAGATAACTATGTGACCGGGGTGAGTGAGTGAAGCCAACAAAGAGGCAACTTGAAAGATAACAGGTATATATGACTGGGGTAAGTGAAAGCAGCCAACGAAGCAGTAACTTGAAGGATGAAAGGTATGGCAAACCTGTCTATAGGAGAGGTATGATTCGTCAAGCTACGTACTAATATTATTGAGGAGATTTTTATGCATAAAGAATTCCAAGGTAAGACAGCAATTATTACTGGCGGTGGGACTGGTATCGGACGAGCTATCAGTATTATGCTAGCAAAGCAAGGTGCGGCAGTAGCAGTGATCTATTCACAAAGTGAACTTGAAGCGTTGGAGACAACCGAATCTATTATTAGGGACGGGGGACAAGCCATAGCAATAAAAGCAGATGTTGCCGACGAATCAGCAGTAAAAGCCATGATAAACACTGTCGTGGAAAAGTTTAACGGAATTGACTATCTAGTTAATAACGCAGGGACAACAAGGCAACTTCAATTTGAAGATCTTGAGGCTATATCTGACGATATTTGGGATGCCATTATCGATGTTAATGTGAAAGGCACATTTCATTGCTGCCGGCATGCAGCCCCCTATCTTAAAGCAAAGGCAGGGAGTGCTATCGTGAATGTCGGGAGTATCGCTGGCGAAACTGGCCTTGGTTCTTCTATTCCCTATGCAGTTTCCAAATCAGCGGTTCACGGACTAACAAAATCCTTGGCTCGAGCACTGGCTCCATCAGTAAGGGTTAACTGCGTGGCCCCTGGAGCAGTCGAAACAAGGTGGTGGAAAGGAAGAGAGGAGAAAATGCAGACGCTCTGTACTCATTTGCCTTTAGAACGCATCGCAACACCAGAGGATGTTGCAGAAGTCACTTTGATGTTATTAAAAGCAGAAGCAATGACAGGACAGATCATAAAGGTTGAATGCGGCCAAACTTTATAAAACCTCGCCTGTTTTTTTAACCTGACTATTACAACCGCAAACTCCAAGATACCAGGTTAATCGCAATATTTTATACCCTATGGATTTCAAGATGCATCGCGACGGCAAGGGAGTGAATCCCCGGGAACATAGATAACTATGTGACCGGGGTGAGCGAGTGCAGCCAACAAAGAGGCAACTTGAAAGATAACGGGTATATATATTTGCCACATGTTGCGGCGTTTTGAGTAACCAATACCAATATCGCCGCGTTTATGGAGCAAATGAAACCTCACCAAAGTTAAATATCGCTAACACATACGATGATCTCTGCCATAATGATGCAATTACAAAATGCTATCTGGGAGTATCATTATGGATCACTGTCGTACCTCTGAATTGATCTCTTTGCAACAGGCGCTAGAAAAACTGCTGACGCAAACCACATCACTGACTGACACAGAAACTGTCAGCCTTACCCAATCATCAGGGCGTGTTACTGCTACAGATATTATTTCTCCTATTAATGTTCCACCTTTTGCTAACTCAGCAATGGATGGTTATGCAGTACGCTATGCCGATTTAAACGGTAATAAGCCACTGCCTATGGCAGGAAAAGCCCTGGCAGGAGCACCTTTTCAGGGAGAGTGGCCTACAGCAACCTGCATCCGAATTATGACCGGTGCACCTATTCCCTCAGGTGCTGATACTGTCATTATGCAGGAGCACGCAGAAATTGCTGGTGATGGTGTCGTTTTCACTCAACCGGTAAAACAGAGCCAGAATATCCGTTTAGCCGGCGAAGATATTACTAAAGGTGCCGTGGTACTGCCGGCAGGCAATAAATTATCCACGGCTCAATTGCCACTACTTGCATCTTTGGGGATCGCCAAAGTCGAAGTAGTCCGCAAATTAAAAGTTGCTATTTTCTCTACCGGAGATGAATTGCAAGCTATCGGTCAACCGCTTAAAGAAGGCCAAATTTATGACACCAATCGTTTTGCCATTCGCTTAATGCTGGAAAAACTGGATTGCGACATCATTGATTTAGGTGTTATTGCAGATACCCCTGAAGCATTGCGCAATACTTTTGAAATAGCGGATCAAGAAGCTGATTTAGTTATCAGCAGTGGAGGAGTTTCTGTCGGTGAAGCAGACTACACCAAACAAATTCTGGATGAATCGGGCGAAATCAGTTTCTGGAAATTGGCAATAAAACCGGGCAAACCTTTTGCTTTTGGTAAACTAAAAAATTCCTGGTTCTGTGGCTTACCCGGTAATCCAGTTTCAGCCGTCCTCACCTTCTACCAATTGGTTCAACCTTTAATCGCTAACCTGTCTGGTTTTACTGCATGGCAACCGTCAATGCGTATGCGTGCTAAGGTCACTACACCATTGAAAAAGACACCAGGGAGAATGGATTTTCAACGTGGTATTGCTTCGGTGAATCAACAAGGTGAACTAGAAGTTCGTACAACAGGACATCAAGGCTCTCATATATTCAGCTCATTTAGCTTGGGTAACTGCTTTATCGTTCTGGAGCGCGAACGTGGACGAGTAGAAATTGGCGAAAATGTCGAGATCGAATTGTTCAATCACTTACTGAAAAACGAATAATGACCATTGAACTGACAGACGAAGAAACCCTGCGCTATAACCGTCAGATTATCCTACGCGGGTTTGATTTTGACGGCCAAGAAAAGCTGAAATCATCGAAAATACTGATAGTCGGTGCCGGTGGCTTAGGTTGCGCAGCATCCCAGTATTTAACCGCAGCAGGCGTAGGAACAATAACACTGCTAGATTTTGATACTGTCTCTCTCTCAAACTTACAACGGCAGATTCTACATCGAGACGAGCGCATCGGGATGGCCAAAGTCCAGTCGGCGCAAATAACTCTTCAAGCAATAAACCCACACGCCACAATCAAAACTGTTAATGCGTTACTGGAAGATCAAGCGCTGGCGGAACTTATCGGCCAGAATGATGTTGTATTGGATTGCTCTGATAATGTGACGATCCGCGAACAACTAAACCGTCTGTGTCTCGTAAAAAAAATACCGCTGGTTTCCGGGGCAGCCATTCGTATGGAAGGACAGCTGACTACATTTACTTATCAACCAGATTCCCCTTGCTACCGCTGCTTGAGCCGGTTGTTTGGTGAAAACAATCTAACGTGTGTAGAAACGGGCGTTATGGCACCACTGGTAGGTACCATCGGTACATTACAGGCAATGGAAACTATCAAACTCCTTACCGGATACGGCAAGATAGGCAGCGGAAAGGTTTTACTGTTTGACGCCATGACTATGCAATTTCGCGATATTAAATTACTTAAAGATCCAAATTGCGAAATATGTAGTTGTTGATCCATCTGTTAATGGAAATAACGTGCCCCAATTACTTAAACCGGGGCATGTTATTTAACAAAGATATTACCCAATAATTCCCTGACTTCTCAGATACTCATCATAAGTACCTTTAAAATCAATGACTTTATCAGATTTGATTTCCAGAACACGGCTCGCTAATGAACTGACAAATTCCCGATCATGAGAAACAAATATCAAAGTCCCTTTATACAATTCAAGAGCAAGGTTCAGGGATTCAATGGATTCCATATCTAGGTGGTTTGTTGGTTCATCCATTATCAGAATATTTGGCTGTTGCATCATCAGCTTGCCAAATAGCATCCGGCCCTTTTCACCCCCAGATAATACTTTAACTTTCTTCTTAATATCATCCTGACCGAACAATAAACGCCCTAATACACTGCGAACAGATTGTTCATCATCACCTTCTTTCTTCCACTGGCTCATCCAGTCAAAAACCGTCAGGTCGCAATCAAAATCGCTGGCATGATCCTGAGCATAGTAACCAATGCTGCTATTTTCAGACCACTTAACCGTACCATTGTTGGGTTCTGTTTCACCAACCAAGCTTTTTAGGAAAGTCGTTTTACCTATGCCGTTAGCGCCAATAACTGCCATTTTCTCGCCAACTTCTAACAAAAGGCTGAGATTTTTAAACAAAGGACCATTGTCATAGCCTTTAGTCAAACCCTCTAATTCCAGAGCATTACGGAACAATTTCTTATCCTGCTCAAAGCGAATATACGGATTTTGACGGCTGGAGGCTTTCACTTCTTCCAATTGGATTTTATCAATCTGGCGGGCACGAGAAGTCGCCTGTTTTGATTTGGAAGCATTAGCACTGAAACGGCTGACAAAAGACTGCAACTCTGCAATTTGTGCTTTCTTCTTCGCATTATCAGCTATCAAACGTTCACGCGCCTGAGTGGCAGCAACCATATATTCATCATAATTACCGGGGAACAGACGTAATTCACCGTAATCAAGATCTGCCATGTGAGTACAGACTGTATTCAGGAAATGACGATCATGGGAAATAATGATCATGGTACTGTCTCTATCATTCAACACCTGCTCCAACCAACGAATAGTATCAATATCCAGGTTGTTAGTTGGTTCATCCAACAATAGAACATCAGGATTAGAAAACAGTGCCTGAGCCAGCAATACACGCAATTTCCAGCCCGGGGCCACTTCGCTCATTAAGCCGTAATGCTGTTCTACCGGAATACCAACACCCAACAGCAACTCTCCGGCCCGCGCTTCGGCACTATAACCATCCATCTCACCATAGGCGACTTCCAAATCCGCAACACGATAGCCATCTTCTTCACTCATTTCTGCCATCGCATAAATACGGTCACGTTCCTGCTTTACCTGCCACAACTCCGTGTGCCCCATAATCACAGTATCCAATACAGTGAACTCTTCGAAGGCAAATTGATCCTGACGTAGTTTACCAATACGCTCATTGGGGTCCATGCTGACATTACCTAAAGTTGGTGTCAGATCGCCACCAAGAATTTTCATAAAGGTGGACTTACCAGAACCATTAGCACCAATCAGACCATAACGGTTACCGCTACCAAACTTGACAGAAATATTTTCAAACAGGGGCTTACTGCCAAATTGCATGGTGATGTTGTTTGTACTTAACACAGCATTCGCTCTTAAATTTAGAAACAAAAGGGAAATCGGAAAAATCGATAGCGGCGCATTATGCCACAACAATAATGAGAGGTCGCGGGAAGTTTTGAACATTCTTTAAACTAAAGAAGGCGTAACATAAGGTTATGTTGTGAATGTAAGAAACATAATGCACATATCACACAGCGTAGTACAAATCAGTATTTCCATTAATTTAATAACCAGATTCGCACCACCCTATTTATCTCTATTTAATTGACTTCCTGAAAAAACTACCCGCTCAGTTTCCATAAATCCAAGTGATAAATGAAGATTCTGTGATTCTTCATTATTGATATCGGTATCAGATGCCATTTCAGTACATCCACGATCATTAGCCCAACTATTAATACATGTAACAAGTCGAGCCACCAAACCTTTCCTTCTTAATTCTGGGATAATATATACCCAATAGATTTCAAGATGCATCGCGACGGCAAGGGAGCGAATCCCCGGGAGCATAGATAACTCTGTGACCGGGGTGAGTGAGTGCAGCCAACAAAGAGGCAACTTGAAAGATAACAGGTATATACCCTTCATCCTTCAAGTTGCTGCTATATCTTAGAGACACTTTATCAAGATTATTTTCGATATCTATTCATTTATAAATTTTTAGGGGATAGCACTGCCAGATACTACGCGGAGACTTCAATTTCTTATTTTATTGTAGATAAGCCCCGGGCCAACCCGAGGCATTCTTTCAGCTCAAAGACTTTCTTGTAAGATACGACGGCTAATGTCCAACGTAATATCTCTATTTTCGCCCAATTGGGTCATTCCATGTGCTTCCAGCTGTTTCACTACACGATCAATGTCATCAATACTGAGGTTGTAATCCGACAAGTGAGTCTGAATCCCCAGATTTTCGAAGAAACTGCGGGTATGTGCAATAGCCTGATCAATACGCTGTTCTTCATTTCCGCTGGTGATACCCCAAACACGTTCACTATATTGGAGCAATTTGTCACGTTTATTTTCCCGGCAAACTTGCAAAGTCGCAGGTAAAATGACAGCAAGTGTTCGTGCATGATCAATATCGTAAAGCACGGTTAATTCATGACCGATAAAATGTGTGGACCAATCATGCGGTACTGCTACACCAATCAAGCCATTGAGAGCCATGGTAGTCACCCACATCAGATTAGCCCGGATATCGTAGTTATCGGGGGAACTTATCGCCTGCGGACCAATTTCAATTAATATCCGTAATAATCCTTCAGCAAACCGGTCCTGTACCATGCCATTAGCAGGGTAAGTCAGGTACTGCTCCATTACATGTACAAAGGCATCAACCACTCCGTTAGCCACCTGACGTAACGGGAGAGTATAGGTCTTTGTTGGGTCCATAATTGAAAATTGAGGAAAAACATACGGGCTCATAAAGTCCAGCTTAACTTGTTTCGCCTTATTGGTAATAACTGAACCATCGTTCATCTCTGAACCCGCTGCCGGCAAAGTTAAAACTGTACCAAACCGGAGCGCACTCCGAATAATAGCTCCTCCCTCTTCTAAAATACGCCAAGGTTCCCCTTCAAAATTCACAGCAGCCGCCACGAATTTAGTGCCATCAATCACAGAACCGCCACCGACAGCAAGTAGGAAATCCACTTCACTATTTCGTATCAATTCAACAGCTTTCATCAACGTTTCGTAGGTCGGGTTAGGCTCAATACCGCCAAACTCCTGGATAGTTCGGCCAGCCAATGCACCCCTGACCTCATCCAATGTCCCGGTTTTCTCAGCACTGCCACCACCGTAGAGAATCAGAACCCGCGCATCCTGAGGAACCAAGTCGTCAAGACGGCTAATAGTCTCTTTACCAAAAACTATTTTAGTTGGGTTGTAATACTCAAAATTTTGCATAATTATCTCGCTAAATTAGTCGGATATAATCTTTTAATATTCCCCACAGAATTTAATTATCAGGACCAACACGGACAACTAACTTGCCGAAATTATGACCTTGCAACAGACCAATAAACGCTTCCGGAGCATTTTCCAAACCTGTCACTATTTCTTCACGATATTTGATCCGCCCTTCAGCGCACCAAGTGGACATATCGCGCCAGAATTCATCAAAACGCCGAGCATAATGATCAGAAATAATGAACCCCTCCATTCGAATTCGCTTCTGTAGCAATTGCCCCATTAATAAAGGCACACGATCTGGCCCTTTCGGAATACGAGTCGCGTTATAGAACGACACCATTCCACAAACCGGAACACGAGCAAAGATATTTAGCAACGGCAAAACTGCGTTAAATACCTTCCCTCCTACATTTTCAAAATAAATATCGATACCTTTAGGACAAGCACGGCGCAATTGGTCAGCAAAGTCTGGATCATGGTGGTCAAGACAAACATCAAATCCCAACACATCAACAGCATAACGGCATTTTTCTGCACCACCAGCAACGCCAACGACGTAACAGCCTTTAAGCTTACCGATTTGCCCAACCGTAGCCCCCACCGGACCCATTGCAGCAGCAACAACCAATATCTCCCCCGCTTTAGGTTGACCAATATCTAATAGACCCATATAAGCGGTAAAGCCAGGCATACCCAGCACGCCTAATGTATAGGACGGGTAAGAAGGCGATTGTCCTAAATTGGTAAGAGCACCACCGTCGGAAACGGCATAATCCTGCCAACCACTATCCGCCAGTACCCAATCACCGACCTGATATCCCGAATGGTTAGAAGATACTACTCGGCTTACCGTTGAACCAACCATAACATTATCAAGCTCTACCGATGGAGCATAAGAGGCTTCATCATTCATCCGTCCACGCATGTAAGGGTCCAGGGAAAGAAAAACACTGCGTAACAGAATTTCGCCTTCTCTGAGCTCTGGAATAGGTTGCTGTTCTAAACGAAAATTAGATGGTGTAGGAAAACCGTGCGGACGTGAAGCTAATACAATACGGCGATTTATTTGTTGTGTTTGAGACATTTATATTTTCCTTCAACATAAAGTTAGTATCATTGAATTACCTAAAAAGCAGACCAGTCGTCTAACTCTTAGGTATAAGAAACACTCATAAATAGTGGTATCTCCAACAGAATTTTTATCTTTTATGCATCCAGTATGCATCCAGCAAACGCTTCGTAAGTCACCAAAGCACTCTGTAATGGTGCACTACTCTGCGTGATCTTTGCCATCAAACTGGCGCCTAACCCAATCTGGTATAGCGTTTCAGCCAATGGAAAAGTTTCTTCAGCAGTACAATCCACCTTCAGGGGCAACACCATCTCCCAAAGGTTCCAACCAACCCTGCCAGTACTGCATTAGGTTTTCCTTCGAAGTCCACTCTTCACGCGCCATGATGTTGTCCATCTTTGCGAGAGAAAATACGTAAAGTAATCTTCAAGCATAGCGGTACCAAATATCCCTCTTGACGCAAGATAATAATAAAATAAACCTTTTGGCACTTCTGCCACTTTCCAAATTTCATTAAGTCCGACCGCTGCAAGACCTTTACACCCAATAATTTTTTGAACGATTTCTAGAATATGCTGACGGATATCTTGGGACTGTTTACTCATTTGTATAAACATAGCCTACACATTATTAGACCCATCGTCTATGATCAGGCTAAAATTTTACTGCCTATAAATAAAAATATAAAATTACATTCTAATTTAACTTATTACCATATTACCACTGATTTATAACTTCATTCTGAAATATAATTACTGTTTAAAATTCCATTAATAAATTAATTCGTTAACAACGGAAGATTTTGATTTTTACTTTTAACATAATAGCGGGCAGTTCCTTGCTTATTAATATCGTAAATTATAAACAATAAAAAACAAATAGGGCACATTATCCTATTTCAAAAATATTAAATACTAATGACACTATGTTTACATTAATTTCCATTTTTCTAAAATTTTTATCAAATATGCAACAATACCTACAGTTAATATAATTTGGCATTATTATTCAAACTTCTTTGAATCAATAAATTTATAATCAATAACCAATCCTTATCAAATTAATATATATGATTATCGTTGCGCCTAATAAATACAATTATTGCCCAGTTATACTCATCCAACATCACAATGCATTAACATTTCACCCGTAAAATTGCAAACCAATGTTCGATGTATAATAAAATTATTATTAATTAACCATAAACTTAAAAACCTACATTTATTTGCCATTACAATCGTTCTATATATTATTTATTAAAAACATAGATATATTTTATCATCTATATTTATGTTTTTAATTATAAACATATAATTAATCTCTTATTATTTTATAATAAAACTCAAAGGGCAAAAAAATTGACATTCATCTCAAAGAAAAGGTATCTTTTGAAAACACCGAAATTATAGAAATTTTTATTTGCATAGTTAATAGATAGTTTATTTTAGTTTTTTAAATTAGATAAGAATTATCACTAACTATAATTAAGATGGCTACAACAGTGAGCAGGAAACCCCAAATAAAAATAAATTAAGTTTAAGGAAGAATTATGAAATGGAATTCCAATAAAGCAGTAAAAAATTAGCCATAAAATATGATCTAGAAGGTCGGTTCCACTCAAGATATTTAGTTAACCCAATGGGTTAGATTTTAATCTTGGCATTTATTAAACACATTTTTAAAATTAATCATAAGAGGTAATACCATGTCAGAGATCGAAGCTATTACATTAAAAGCACCAATCAGCGTTATTGCAAAAGTAACTAATAAATCAGTATATAAACTCAAACTTATCCAAGACTCTATTCGCTTGGATCAAGGTGAGTGGACAACTCTTCCTCCTCAAGTAATTAATAGAAGCAATGATAACACTCCAGGAAAAGCTATTTGGAGAAGTGACTCAAATAGTATTCTGAGTGGTGTTGCAGGACGTTGTACTTATGTATTTGTAGATAGCAAAGGCGAAATCTATAGCATTTATATTACATGGAGTAACCCTCTGATTGGAAGCAGCAGCTACTCAATATCAACAGACTATGAAGGTGATGATTTACATCTGTCCTACACAGCAGACGTTGGTAATAACCCAGTAGTAGAATATACTATTGTAACCTAATATTTAATAATTTATATTAACAACCATTCCTGTAAAGAATATTTAACATTTATTCTACAGGAATGGTTTATTTATTTTAAAATATTCCCTATTTCAATCAAAAACTAATTTACATTATTCTATCCGTTGCTAAATGATGCCTTATTTCACAAGCGGGTTCTATTTATATTATTTCCCTATAACCCCATCAATACCACTTTTTTATTATTGAATTGTCATCAATAGGTTTTTACAGATGGTGCCTGGTAAGTGTTAAAACGATTAAGTAAGATGACTGGATCTTGTTCGATTATTGCCATATGACGATATTTTTCATGTAAAAATTGTTCATCAGCCATTCTATTAATCATAGCAACCAGTGGATCGTAAAAATTATTAATATTCAGAATACCACAAGGCTTAGTGTGCAACCCAATTTGGCTCCAAGTAAATACTTCACTAAACTCCTCTAACGTACCAAAACCACCAGGTAAAGCAACAAAAGCATCCGCGAGTTCAATCATCTTATTTTTACGCTGATGCATAGTTTCAACAATGTACAATTCCGTCAGGTTCTTGTGTGATATTTCCCGCTTTTCCAACAATGTTGGAATAACACCAATAACCTTACCGCCCTCTTTTAGAACAGTATCAGCAACAGTTCCCATAATGCCCACACTGGCCCCACCATAAATTAAAGTCATATCTCGCTTAACTAATTCCTTCGCAAAGATAATGGCATTTTCTTTATAGATTTCAGATGCACCAAGACTTGAGCCACAATAAACAGCAATACTTTTCATTATCTAAGTTCCTGTTACTTTGTATTTACTATAAAAAGCACAATTATACATTGTCATAACTATTATACAACTCATTTATGTATAGATATAATATAACTTAAAAAATTAATTATTAGTCATTGATGAATTATCAATATTTCATAATACAATTTAATTTTTTATAGAATGATCCCCTAATACTGAAAAATAATTTTACTATTTGATATAACATAATATAATGAATGAAAAATATTTATTTAAAATTATATTCTTCAAACCTATTGAGTTATCTGCGTTTCACTGAGAAGATTATCAACCAGATCATTTGATTTTAATTGAGGTTTTGCCCGGATGTCTTCTTCCAAGCTCCAAAGGAATGCTTTTCCGTTAATACCTGTAATATTGTTATTATTCTCCATGGCATCAATTCAGAGTGGTGCTTCCCTTGCCAAAACTCTATTTCCAGTCATCGGTGCACCTGGCGTTACTGCTTTGCGACTGAGTCTTGGGACTATCATTCTATTTCTTATTTTTAAACCTTGGCGCCTACATTTTCGCCGAGACTCAATGATGCCACTGCTAACCTATGGTATTGCTCTCGGGGCAATGAATTATACGTTTTATATGGCACTGACGACGATTCCCTTAGGTATTGCCGTTGCTCTTGAGTTTACTGGTCCACTGGCAGTAGCCATGTTCTCATCACGCCGACCAATAGATTTTCTCTGGGTTGCGTTAGTTATTGCTGGTCTGGCTTTCCTATTACCCATTGGTAATAATATTGATAGGTTGGACCCTGTAGGGATTATCTATGCACTCAGTGCTGGTGTTTGCTGGGCACTGTATATTATTTTCGGTCAACGCGCGGGGGCAGGTTACGGAGCGGCAACAGTTTCTATCGGATCATTTATCGCTGCCCTGATATTTTTCCCCGTCGGGTTAATACAAACAGGACCAGAACTGCTATTTGATATGTCAATTATGCCTCTGGCACTTGCAATCGCTATTCTGTCTACTGCGTTCCCATACACACTGGAAATGATTGCTCTGACCCGTTTACCCGCACAAACATTTGGTACTTTGATGAGTCTTGAACCAGCCCTTGGCGCTTTATCTGGTATTGTTTTTCTCAATGAACATCTAACTACAGCTCAATGGTTGGCCCTATTTTGTATTATTTTTGCCTCTATCGGTTCTACGTCAACCATTAAAGGGAAACCAAAAATCGTAGAAGTCGACAAATAATTTCATTTAGTCGAAGTAAAATGAAAACCGGAGCAATTTAAGATAATTCTCCGGTTACTTATATATCCTTCATCTTTCAAGTTGCTGCTTTGTTGGTAGCTTTCTCTCACCCCAGTCACATGGTTTCATTGTTAATATGTGAGTTATAATTCTTACTGACAATTTGTTTATAAGAATGATCTATTAATTTAATAGGAATAAGCTATGTGATTCAATATTAATATCAAGTTATATTCATTCTCACAAATGAGAAACTCATTATTAATACTAAGGGAAAACTATTATGGATACAGCCAAATTAATTAAAACAAAATCATCAACACTACTTTATTCTCGTAATGATGTTGACGATGATATTAAGCAGGAAACAATTGAAATTCTGAACCATATGGTGATCCATTTTATTGATCTTTCCCTGCTCACCAAACAAGCACATTGGAACATGCGCGGTAGAAATTTTATTGCTATCCACGAAATGCTGGATAACTTCCATACTACTATTACTGAACATATAGATACTTTCGCAGAAAGAGTTGTACAATTTGGTGGAGTAACACTCGGAACTGTACAAGCAGTCAATAAACATACTTCACTGAAAAGCTACCCAACAAATATCCATAACGTACAAGATCATTTAAAAGCACTGGCTGATCGTTATGCCATTGTTGCTAATGACATCCGCACAACTATTGATGAAATTGAGGACGAAAACACCGCAGATATGCTTACTGCTGCCTCTCGTGACCTCGACAAATTCTTATGGTTTATTGAAGCAAACATTGAGCAATAAAATTAAGAGGCCATCATATAAGAGCCCTACGTCACCCACAGGACCAGCTAACAACGTGGTCCTGTTTATCCACTCAAGACTCCAGCATTGCAAAACATCATAAAATTCCCGTCATACAGACAAATTTCGTTATATCCTTTAAAAATAAACACAAATTGTCTATAATCTATGCTTATTTTCATAAGTAACTTGAGGAAATAATAAAATGGATGCCGAAGTAAAAGACAGTAATGGTACTGTGCTCAATGATGGTGATTCTGTACAAATCATCAAGGATTTGAAAGTAAAAGGTACATCAGTGACTTTAAAACGCGGTACTGTGATTAAAAATATCCGCCTAAATCATCGTGAAGATGAAATCGAATGTAACGCAGACAAAATCAAAGGGTTGGTATTGAAAACCTGCTTTCTAAAAAAAGTAGGATAAACCGCCCCTTCTGTCGATTTTATAAAGGATAAATAACTTGCAAATTTTCGTGCAAGTTATTTATCCTTTCATTTGTCTGATTTCAGCTTCCGAAAGAATTTTCGGTTGTTCAATAGGGAAAACCGGCAGAGCATTTAGCAACCTCAGCCCATATTTTTTACTCAGCAAACGCCGGTCATAGATAATCACATCACCATAACATTCGTGGCTGCGAATAAGCCTTCCTACCTGCTGAATAAGACTGAAAGAAGCACTTGGCAAACTTTGTACTTCAAAGGGGTAACGTCTAAGCGATTTCAACCACTCACCTTCAGTAATAATGACCGGATTGTTAACTGGGGGAAATGTGATTTTATGAATGTGAACCTGAGACAGATAATCACCCTTTAAATCCAGACCTTCAGCAAAAGATTGCAACCCAACTAACACACTACATTGCCCTTCATTTATACGCTGACAATGTGTTTCAACTAATCGGTAACGCGGCTGATCCCCTTGAACAAGTAGCATCAAACGTAAATCCATCACATAAGTGAGAAAGGTATCCATCGCCCTCTGACTACTGAACAGAATCAACATTCCTTTATGCTGCTGACTCAACAATTGCGTTCTGAAATAACGAGCCATCTCTTCCAAGTGAGCAGTTTCATTGTCAATTGTCGGCTCCAGCGACATTTGGGGAATAACCAGTTTTCCCTGCCGCACATGATCAAAAGGTGATGATAACGTGACAAAACGATCACCTGCTTTTTCAGTTAATCCAGTCAATTCCTGAATACGGGAAAAACTGTTCAGAGAACGAAGCGTTGCTGATGTCACAACCACATGGGGAATATTACGCCAAAGCAGTTGATTGAGCTGTTCACTGACTCTGATACCCGCGCAATAGAAATAGAGGTGTGACTGGTTTTTTCCATAGCGGCGTCTCAACCATTTTGAGACCGGTGCACCAGATGACTCTTCCAATGAAGCCAACCGCCATAATTTGGTCATATTTTCAAAGTATCCAAGCGTGCGACTCGTATGCAAAATAGACCGATGCAAGCTGCCAATATCCTGTTTAGCTGTTCGCTCAGTCAAATCATTAAGTATCGTTTCTGCCAACCCACGTAAACCATCAGTCAATTTGAACAATTGCTGACAGCAAAGTAGCAAGTTATCCGGTAACTTACCCATCTCAAACAAATACTCATCTATTTCACTTTTTTCAGGTAAAAGTGTCTGAGTGACAGTAGCAAGCTCTTTAAAATATTCCCTTATTTTTTCACTATGTTCATTAAGACGACTAGCATTAGCCAGACGCGGAGGCTTTGCTGGATGGAATTGCACCAGATATTGCTCAACATGGCGAATAAAAGTATCCAACTGACCATTAAGCTGAAACAGAGTAATTTCCCCTTCAACTTCCAGCGCATCTCGCGCAACATCAGGTATATGATGGCCTTCATCAAGTACTAATAACAAATTCCTGGCATCGGGTAGTACCGATTCATTCTCCAGTGCCGCCATCACCAACGCATGGTTAGCGACCACCACATCCACATTTTCGATCTCACGGCGAGCAATAAAAAATGGGCAACGATGATAATATTGACAATTACGACCAAGACAGTTTGCTTTATCTGTGCTCACTTTCGACCACAAAACATCAGACAAAGCCAGTTTATGGTGATCACGCAATCCATCCCAAGCAAAAGTTGTGTAGTCACTGTGCAATCTGCGGCACAGTTCCTTTTCTTCACTATTAGCAAGTTCTGTTTTGTCCTCAACCAAAAACATTAAATCTATCTGTTCACCATTGTGTGCACAGATGGCTTCAAGATTACGTGGACAAACATAACGCCCACGCCCAAACGCACCTGTAAATTTCAAATCAGGAATAATTTTGCGCAATAAAGGAAGATCTTTACTGTAAATCTGATCCTGTAAAGCGACATTAGCGGTACTAATGACCAAAGGCTTGCTTTCTGCTCTGCTAACCGCAATGCCGGGGATCAAATAGGAAAGGGTTTTACCAATTCCGGTCGGCGCTTCAATAATTAAATGGCGCCCTTCCTGACCAGCAAGGTTTTTTGCAACTTCAGCAATCATCTGCCTTTGTGGAGCACGGGAAATAAAGCCATCAATATGTTGAGGCAACGCCTTATACCACTGGCTTATCTGATTTTTTATTGAACTAGAAAGTGCCATTGAATTCTGCTGTCATAAAACCGATGCGCCATTTTCCCACAGAGCAGAAATGAAATCAGCTCAATATCGAGATTATAAGATCTAGTGAATAACTAGATACCAAATTCAGTAAATTATCATGCCAATAAGAGCCTGACTAAATGCTCTGACAGTATAGGATAATGATATTAATTTCATCGATTCAAAGCGTTACTCATTATCCATAAAGTAAATTGGTTATTGCCTTGTCAGCTATTCAGAACCCTATATACTTCCTATTTTCTAGATCACCAGAGAATAATAATGAAAAAACCACTTATCACGTTCATCGCTATCCTTTTTGCATTTGGTTCAATTGGCGGCGTATTCTTAGCGGGCCTCAACATGTATACCCGCTCAACGACACCGATAGAACCACCAACCAATCAACAGCAAGAGACAACCACAGCGCCGGTACAGCAATAATAACGGACCGCGATACTATTTTAACTTTTGTATAAATGAGGACTCCCATGAATAATTCACACTTCGTTAGTGCTCAATGGCTAAAAGATCATCTTGATGATGAGAATCTCGTCATCATTGATGCAACGGCACCACCGCCACCTCAACAAATCGATTGTCGTCAGCTCTGGCTAGATACACACATTCCCGGTGCCCAATTTTTTGATTTGGATAAAATTGCAGATCATCAAAACGGATTGCCTCATATGTTGCCAGATCCGCAAACGTTTAGTCAGTCTGTTGGGGCAATGGGTATTAGCGAAAACCATTTAGTCGTCATTTATGACCAAGGTAATATGTTCTCCGCCCCTCGCGCATGGTGGACATTTAAGGTATTAGGCAGCCACAACGTTCGTATTCTTGACGGAGGTCTACAGAGCTGGCAGCAAGCGGGATTTCCAACAGAATCAGGTGAAGTGACTCGCAGTCCTCAAACTTTTCATACCAATTTCGATGCCAGCCGGGTGAAATCACTGGAACAAATTCTGGCTTCACTCAATGATCCACGAATTCAAATCGTGGATGCCAGAGCAGCAGACCGTTTTCAGGCTAAAGCACCTGAACCACGCCCTGGATTAAGAATGGGCCATATTCCTGGTAGTAAAAATGTTCCGTGGACTATGCTGGTAGCAAATGGTCATTTTAAATCAGCAACCGAAATTGCAGATATTTTCCTCCAGCAACACGTTGATTTAAACAAACCTATTATTACTAGTTGTGGCTCAGGTATGACAGCCGCTGTTTTAGTACTGGGTTTAGATATAATCGGTAAAAAAGATGTTTATTTATATGACGGTTCGTGGGCTGAATGGGGAGCAGATGATATCCTGCCACTGGAGAAATAATTAACACCAAAGGGCATATTTACCTTATGCCCTAGAATAAATAAACGGCAGGACATTAGCTTTAGAAATAGTATAACCACTATTTAGCACAAACATTCTGATATGCATTTTTGGCAATCAATAACATCCTATCCAATAATTTCCATATCGTTATTATTCAATCTATTAATTAGTGTTATTTTTATCAAACAAAGTTACATAAAATAATTAAACAAGTATATTTGTAAATTTAAATATTATTATCATTAACTTAAAATTCAACTCTATATTTTATTTAAAAATAATATTAAGCTATTACTCCAACAAGAGTTATTGTTGCAAGACATTCTTGTTAATGAGTCATAGGTATGGACAGCAGGTAGAAACAAAAATAACAAATAAAATATCCTAGTGAAATAGGTTATACCCAATAGATTTCGAGTTGCAGCGCGGCGGCAAGTGAACGAATCCCCAGGAGCATAGATAACTATGTGACTGGGGTGAGTGAAAGCAGCCAACAAAGCAGCAACTTGAAGGATGAAGGGTATAAGAGAGTTGAATATTAATGTTTTAACCAGGACATAATATCATTATTTATATCATAAAAATGGAGAATGAAAATGACTATTTCCCTTCAAGATCAAAGAATAAATCTTGCGCTAAGCTTTATTAGTGGATCAGGAAGTATAATCACCGAGCAATCAGAACCAACTCTCGTTGCAGAAAATATTAAAGAATCATTGGAAAAGAGTATAATTACAGCTAATAGATTCTCTATCGTTTGGGGACCTGCTGTTTTTCGTATTGATAATGGAAAAAATACTAAGGATAACAAGGACGACCACGTTTTATTTATTGTAAAAAACCGTAGATTTCCATATGACTATCGAATCGTTATTCGCGGATCATGGTCTGATGTTAATTGGCAAATTGAAAACTTTGCTGTACACGAAACGGTAAACTGGTCACTTTGGGACTCCAATATTCCCGCAGATTTCAAAGACGCTAAGATTTCTTATGGAACACACTTAGCATTAGACTACATTGTTAATCAAGCAAAAAGTAATAATACCCCTGGCTATGGGGAATCACTGATTGATGCAATTGATAAAATTTCCCAAGAAAAGGGAATACATAATATTACTATTACAGGTCATAGTTTAGGGGGTGTACTGGCTTCTACCCTTGGATTATACCTAAAGCGGTTGTACCTTAATAAAGGAAAAAATAATATCCGTATTAATGTCTGTGCTTTTGCCAGCCCAATTACTGGCAATAATGTTTTTTCGTCCTACGTTAAATATATTTTTAATTCCATATCTATAAAAAGTTATAAAAGTCATTTTTTACGGATCTATAATCGCAAAGATATTATTTCTTTAATCTGGCATCTCGATGGATTAGCACAAATTCCTACTATCTATGAACCATTGATTAAAATTGATGAAGAATTAATGAATAAATTTCAAAAAATTGTCCTTATTGTAAAAGATAAAGATTATACAAAACTTACTCCAGATTTACCTTTTACTGCACCGCTGTTAGAATCATCCCCAGATTTAAATAATCAGGTGGTTTTTCAACATATTAAAGCATATGCTAATCAATATGGTATGAATTTAGTTGAAGTTAATGACGGAACTAAACCACCTATTGATGATATTGTTGTTATTAATGGTAATTTATCTCAAGATATTATCGCCTATTTATCACGTATACCTCTACCTGGCGACAATACCAATATTGCATAATTTAGTTTATATTTATACTCAATAGATTTCGAGTTGCAGCGCGGCGGCAAGTGAACGAATCCCCAGGAGCATAGATAACTATGTGACTGGGGTGAGTGAAAGCAGCCAACAAAGCAGCAGCTTGAAAGATGAAGGGTATATTTGTTATCCGAAAAAATGGAGCTTTTATTAACGGCTCCATTAAATACGATAATATTTACTTAAATATAATAATAAAATCATTCCCCTCCAAATAACACCAATTCATTATCATTTATTTAGATATCCATAATAATATCTACGTGTAATTATTCAACATATAGTCATTATTATTTGATTTTAATTTCAATATAAATAATTTATATTTCATCAAATAAAATAATATCGAAAATTCCCACACGTTTATTTGACAGATTTAAAAGATATTATTAACTTTAAGTTTAATACTACTTTTTACCTGAATAGAAGATTAAAAACATTGATTCTTGATATTTAAACCTAAGCATCGACTTAACATTTATCATATAAAAAATAGGGAGTAAAAATGACTATCTCTCGTGAAGACCAAAAAGTAAATCTTGCGCTAAGCTTCATTATTAACTCTGGAGGTATAAAAACTGTCAAACCAGAACCCGGCATCGTTTCAGAAAATATTCAAAAATCATTGGAAAGCAGTAAAGCTACAGCGAATAAATTCTCTATCGTTTGGGGTCCTGCTGTATTCCGTGTTGACAGTATTGACCGGAAAAAAAGTATTATAGATAAAAAAGATGATCATGTTTTATTCATTGTGCAAAATCGCCATGACCCAAGTGACTACCGCGTTGTCATTCGAGGATCGTGGTCTGATATTAACTGGCTTAACGAAGATGTTATCGTCTGTAAAACTAAAGACTGGATACTATGGGATTCAAACTCACCCAAAGAGGCGAAGATTGCTTATGGAACAAACATGGCATTGGATTACATTATCAATCAAATGAAAAGCAACAACCCTCCGGGTTATGGAGAATCGCTCACTGATGCAATTGATAAAATTGCTCAGAAAGAAGGAATACAAAACATTACTATCACAGGTCACAGTTTGGGAGGAGTACTGTCTGCTACCATTGGTTTATATCTAAAGAGGCGGTATCTTGATAAAGGAAACAATAATATTCGTATTAATGTTTGTGCTTTTGCAGGTCCAACTGCTGGTAATGAGACTTTCGCATCCTACTCTGAATCTATTTTCAATGAAATATCAGTAGCCGGTTATAAAAGTCATTTTCTGAGAATTCATAATAGCATCGATGTTGTTCCCCTGGCCTGGCATATAAAAGGTTTGGAGGAAATTAAAGCTATCTATCCCGTATTAACTGTAACAGTTAATGGACTTATCATTTCTGTCCTTGATAAGAATTACACTCAAATTTTCCCGGATTTCCCTATTCATTCACAGATTCCAATATTACCAATAGCGTCGTTTGATGATTTACTGGTTAATATTGGAAATCAACATACTAAAGCCTATACCAAAGAGTATGGCATGAGTTTCATCACTATTGATGATAATTCAAAGATACCGACTGATTACGACATTGTTGTAGTTAATGATAGCCTATCCGAAAGTATTATTGATCTCTTCAAGTTTTTAACCAAGGGTAAAATAGTATTATAACCAATAGATTTAGAAATGGGGCCTTTATTAAAGGTTCCATTCTATTGTAATAAATTACTTAAACAATCACTATATAACCTCCCAAATATGTAATGGTATTTTTGTGAAATTATTTTACACATCATTTTTATCACTTATCTTTAATTTTAAAATAAATAATTTACATATTGTCAAATAAAACAATATTAAAAAATCCTTTGTATACATTTGACAGATACAAAATTCATTATTAAATTTAAACTTAACTGTACTTTTTATTTAAAAAAAATGCAAAAGACTAAGCCGTGATGTTTGAACCTAAACGCAAAATCAACATTTATCATATGAAAAATTTTTGGGGGTAAAAATGGCTATATCTTGTGAAGATCAAAAACTAAATCTCGCATTAAGCCTTATTATTAATTCTGGAGAAACCGATAAACCGGACAAAAAAAGCACCATCAAGACAGATATTTATACATCACTTAACAATAGTAAGGCAACAGCAGGGAAATTCTCTATCTGTTGGGGACCTGCTATATTCCAAGCTGATAAAAAATCCCATGATAAAAGATATGACCATGTTTTAATGATTGTGAAAAATTGCAATGATTCAAGTGATTATCGCCTTGTCATTCGGGGAACGTGGTCTAATATTAACGCGTTTGATGAAGATCTTAATGTATTAGAAACTGTAGATTGGTTAAAATGGGACCCAAAAGCACCTAATAATGCTAAAATTTCTAAGGGAACAGACAAAGCATTAAACTATATTCTCAGCCAAACAAAAGATGACTGTGGAGAATTGATAACTGATGCAATTGACAAAATTGCCCAGCAAAAAGGAATTCAGAATATTACCGTCACAGGACACAGTCTGGGTGGTGTAATGGCTTCTACCCTTAGTTTATATCTTAAAAGGTACTACATCAATAATAAAAATATACGTATTCACGCTTGTACCTTTGCAGGCCCAACTGCTGGCAATGATATTTTTGCATCCTATTCTGACTCTTTTTTTAAAGGAACATTAGACTCTGATTCTTATAAAAGTAATTTTCTAAGAATTCATAATATCAATGATATCGTTCCATTGGCATGGGCTAAAAATGATTTAAAGACAATTGAGAAACTCTATCCAAATCTAGCAGTCATAATTGGTGTTAAGTTCTACATCCATAAAACCCGCCATATACACTATACTCAACTCTCCCCAGAGTTATCTTTTTCAAAGAAGTTAGATAAATCTCTAAACATCCCTGAAAGTATCATGGACCAACATATTAAGGCATATCCCCACTGTTATAACATGTCCTACAAAGAAATTAAGGATAACTCAAAGGTACCTACTGATTGCGATATTGTTGTAGTTGACAGTGACTTATCTAAACATATTCCTAACTGTTGCACATCTCTAATTAAAGATGAGAGCGATGTGACATAACTTTACCATGTCATATATATTTTTTTAATTCATCATAAACGGAACCTTTATTAAAGGTTCCATTCTATTGCAATAAATTGCGTTTAAATAGAATAAGTAAATTATTTATTCCTGTATATCACTAAAATTACGCCAATTCACTATCACTCGCTTTTGTAGATACCAATTTAAATTATTTTCCATAGAAAATATCACCTACGCTTTCTCCACATTATCATTACTAAGAATTAACATAATCTTACAAAAGCATAGCGTAATTTTTATCGCTTATTTTAAAGCTCATAATAGATAATTTATTTTGTTAAACAAATTAACATTAAAATACTCTATACTCCAATGTAGCTAAATTAAAGGTTTTTACAAACTTTAATTTTGTTTTTAACTTTGATTGAAAACAAAAAATTGGTTATTAATCTCCAAACCTAAACATTAAATTAACATTTGTCATATAAAAAAGTTGGAAATAAAAATGACTATTTCTATTGAAGATCAAAAGATAAATCTCGCATTAAGCTTTATTAGTAGCTCAGGAAGTATATTAACGTACAATCCAGAACCCACTATTGTTGCGGAAAATATTAAAAAGTCATTAGAAAGTAGTAAGATAACAGCAAATAAGTTCTCCATCGTTTGGGGACCTGCTGTTTTCCGTGTCGGTAGTGTTGATGTTAATAAGAAAAAAAGTGTTATAGATAAAAAAGATGATCATGTTTTATTCATTGTGAAAAACCTCAAAACCCCAAATGATTATCGAATTGTTATTCGAGGATCATGGTCCGATGTGAACTGGCGTGATGAAAACTTTAATGTAGGTACAACTGAGAACTGGTCAATTTGGGATACCAAGGCCCCTAAAGATGCTAAAATTTCGAAAGGAACCCACATTGCTTTAGACTATGTTATTAATCAAATAAAAAGTAATAACACACTTGGCTATGGAGAATCACTGATTGATGCAATTGATAAAATTGCTCTGGAAGAGGGAGTAACAAATATTACTCTTACAGGACACAGTTTAGGTGGTGTCTTAGCCTATACTGTTGGCCTGTATTTAAAGAGGCGGTACATTGATAAAGGAAATAATAATATCCGTATTCATGTTTGCACTTCTGCTAACCCAGCTACTGGTAACGATATTTTCGCATCCTATGCTGAATCTGTTTTTAACGGAACATTGGTACCGAGTTATAAAAGTGATTTTCTAAGGATACATAATCGTAAGGATGTCGTTACTTTAGCCTGGCACGTAAAAGGGTTAGAAGAAATTAAGGCTCTTTATCCAATATCATTTTTAGCAGTTAACGGTTTTATCTATCTTGTGAAGGATAAAAATTATACCCACCTTACTCCAGATTTACCTTTTACTGAACCTAATTCAAAACCTTCTCTAGGCTTAATTGACCAGCTCATATTTCAACATATTCATGCCTATGCTAATCAGTATGGTATGGGCTTAGTTTCAGTGAATGATCTTTCTAATCCACCAACTGATCATGATATTGTTGTAATTAATGATGGCCTTTCTCGTAATGTTCGTGAGCTGTTCTCATTTATAGCCCAAGATAGTAACGATACTAAATAAATTTATCGTATTGTCCTTCCACTAATTAAGTCAAGATGGAACCTTATTAAAGGTTCCATTGCAATAATCAGTTCTTACTCAACAATCACGCTAAAGAAATCGCATGTGCTATATCAGCAGATGTTTTCAGTTTCCTTATCTCTTCAAACAGTGTTGCCGCTTCTTTATATTCTTTCCGTAAATAACCAAGCCACTGTTTAATACGGGCAACATGATATTGTCCGGTATCGCCTTGCTTTTCCAATCGAACATATTTTTGCAACAATTGAACAACTTCTTGCCAGTGCATTCTGGGCTCGTTATATTTTACTACCCTGCTCAAATTGGGAACATTAAGCGCTCCGCGTCCAATCATGACAGCATTACAGCCTGTGACATCCATACAATCTTGCGCACTTTGCCAATCCCAAATCTCACCATTGGCAATAACCGGAATAGAAAGACGCCGACGAATTTCACCAATCGCTTGCCAGTTAATGCGTTCCGCTTTATAACCATCCTCTTTAGTCCGCCCATGAATAGTAATTTCTGTTGCACCCGCTTGTTGCACTGCATCAGCAATTTCAAATTGCCGTTCACTACTATCCCAACCCAGGCGAACTTTGACTGTCACAGGCAAATGAGAAGGTACAGCTTCACGCATTGCTTTTGCCCCCTGATAAATCAGTTCCGGATCTTTTAGTAACGTCGCTCCACCGCCGCTACCATTGACCATTTTCGATGGACAACCGCAATTTAAATCAACTCCATAGGACCCTAATTCAACTGCTCGCGCCGCGTTTTCTGCTAGCCATTGTGGATATTGGCCCAAGAGTTGAATCCGTACCAAAGTACCGGATAGTGTCCGACTTTGATTATGTAATTCAGGACAAAGCTTATAAAAAGATTTTACCGGCAACAGGCTATCAACAACCCGCAAGAATTCCGTAATGCACAAATCATATTCATTGATTTCACTCAGGAGTTCTCTGACTAAAGAATCCAACACACCTTCCATCGGAGCCAGTAAAACCCGCATTAATTAACCTCTGATGTTATACCTGTTATCTTTCAAGTTGCCTCTTTGTTGGCTGCACTCACTCACCCCGGTCACATAGTTATCTATGCTCCCGGGGATTCGCTCCCTTGCCGTCGCGATGCACCTTGAAATCTATTGGGTATAGATGCTTTATTTGATACATCGGCACGATTGTGGCTACGCTGACGCGAAGGTGCTCCAGAACGACGATGGCTATTTTTCTGACGATTATCACCACGAGCCTGGCGGCCATTCTGAATAGGTTCAGCTTTGATAGTTGGATCGGGGTCATATCCGGGAATTGCCACACGGGGAATCTCTCGTTTCAACAGACGTTCAATATCTTTCAACAACTTGTGCTCATCAACACATACCAGAGAAAGTGCTTGCCCTGTCGCATCTGCCCGTCCAGTACGACCGATACGGTGAACATAATCCTCAGATACATTAGGCAATTCAAAGTTCACTACATAAGGCAGTTGATCAATATCCAGACCACGAGCAGCGATATCTGTCGCTACCAACACTCTGATCCGACCCTCTTTAAAATCAGCCAGAGCACGAGTTCTTGCTCCCTGACTTTTGTTACCATGAATAGCTGAAGCTGTTACGCCATCCTTATTCAACTGTTCTGCTAAACGGTTCGCTCCGTGTTTGGTACGAGTAAAGACCAAAACCTGCTGCCAATTACGACTGCCAATCAGGAAAGAAAGCAACTCGCCTTTACGCTTTTTATCGACAAAATGGACAAATTGTTCAATCTGTTCAGAAGCAGAGTTACGGCGGGCAACTTCAACACTGACAGGATTATGCAGTAATTTACTCGCTAAGTTTTTGATCTCGTCAGAGAAGGTGGCAGAAAACAGTAAATTTTGCCGTTTCGGTGGTAACTTATTCAATACCCGGCGGATATCATGAATAAAACCCATGTCCAGCATACGATCGGCTTCATCCAATACCAAAATTTCTACCCGCGATAAATCAACCGCATTCTGATGTTCAAGATCCAGTAAACGACCCGGCGTTGCGACCAAAATATCCACACCACCACGCAATTTCATCATCTGAGGATTGATACTAACTCCCCCAAAGACAACCAGAGAACGCAGTCTAAGATATTTGCTGTAATTACGTACATTTTCGCCAACCTGAGCCGCTAGCTCACGGGTTGGTGTCAGAATTAATGCTCTGACTGGCCGGCGTCCTTTCGTTTGAACAGGGGAATTATTTAGCAATTGCAACATCGGTAATGTAAAACCTGCGGTTTTACCCGTGCCTGTTTGAGCGCTAGCTAATAAATCTTTACCTGCTAATACGACAGGGATTGCCTGCTGTTGGATTGGCGTTGGCGCTGAATAACCTTGTTCTTCAATGGCGCACAAGATATCAGCATCTAAGCCGAGTGATTCAAAACTCATAAATAAGAAATACTCCAGACTTCACCATTCCTGAACTACATTCAGGGGCAGTTTTATGGGAAGAAAATCAGACGCGGTAAATACCACAAAGGAAATAACACAAACTGCAATGCACCATATCTGAACTATTATATCAGATATATTTTCTGATGATGCAACTAAAACTACAGGTATTCACCCGGCAGTTTTCATGATCCGTGACATTTTTCTGTAATTTACATTGATTTACTATAAGTATAAGGTTAACCATATGATTGATATTTTGTTTAAGTCTTTTGATTATTTGCAATAGGGCCCATATCCATGTCAGTCAACAACACTCAAACCCCCAGAGGCGAACAGGCAAAACAACAGCTACTTAAAGCAGCTCTTGAGATTTTCGGTAAATCCGGACTTGTTGGAGCAACAACTAGGGAAATAGCATTCCGTGCTCAACAAAACATTTCCTCTATAGCTTATTATTTTGGCTCTAAAGAAGGACTTTATCAGGCGGTGGCCCAATATATTACTGACACAATAAAGACCGAATTTACTGATCTTTTTAAAGAAATTGATGATTTTTTTTCATCATCAACTCCTTATTCACCAGAAAATATACTGAGGCTCATTCATGAAGGATTTCTTGGAATTAATCGTCTGATGATTGAAAAAGAGAGTATCAACATCAGCCTAATAATGGCCAGAGAACAGTTGGCACCAACCGATGCCTATACATTGATCCATGAGCAGGCACTGGCTCCTCTCCACAATAGATTAAATAAATTAATTGCTAATTATATCGGCGCTGATGAACATCAGCTTTCTACTATGCTCCATACACACGCTTTGATGGGTGAAATTCTCTCTTTCCGAATGGCACGGGAAACCTTATTACGCCAGACAAGCTGGAATAATATCGGGCCAGACGAGTACAAACTGATTGATCAAATCCTCATTCAACATATTGACTTATTATTAAACGGACTTAAAAAATACAATTCATACAATTAGAACAATAAGGCATATCATGTACAGCAAAAAACTGGCACTAATAATATTGGTAGTCGCTGTTATTCTTGGCACTATTTTAGGAAGTTACTATTATCAGAGTAAAAGTGATAATACGTTAACACTCTACGGTAATGTAGATATACGCACAGTTAATCTTAGCTTCCGAGTTGGTGGTAAACTTTCCAACCTACACGTTGATGAAGGCGATACTATCACCGCTAATCAGGTGATTGGCCAATTGGACAATATGCCATTCATTAACGCTCTCAATAAAGCAAAAGCCACACGAGACAGTGCTAAAGCGCATCTGGCAATGATGGAATATGGCTATCGTACTGAAGAGATTGCACAAGTGCGCTCGGAAGTTGCACAACGTGAAGCCGCCTGGCGTTTTGCTGATAATTTCCTCAAACGTCAACAAGGTTTATGGCAAAGTAAAGTTATTTCAGCCAACGAATTAGAAGATGCCAAGACTAACCGCAATCAAGCACTAGCCGCTTTACAAGCGGCAAAAGATAAACTGAATCAGTTCCAAGCCGGCTATCGTAAAGAAGAAATTGCAGAAGCCAAAGGCCAACTTGCTCAAGCCGAGGCGGCTGTTGCTCAGGCTGAATTGGACTTACAAGATACTCACCTGACCTCCCCCTCTCCCGGTACCATCCTAACCCGTGCAATTGAGCCAGGAACGATGCTGTCAGCTGGCAATACCGTGTTTACCCTTTCTCTGACTAATCCAGTTTGGGTAAGAGCTTATATCAGTGAAAGCCATCTTGGGCAGGCAACTCCTGGACGTGAAATCTTACTCTACACTGACAGCCGTAAAGATAAACCTTATCACGGTAAAATTGGTTTTATTTCGCCAACGGCTGAATTTACGCCAAAAAATGTCGAGACACCCGATCTGCGAACCGATCTGGTCTATCGGTTACGCATTATTGTTACCGACCCAGATGATGCTCTGCGTCAAGGTATGCCAATTACCTTGCATTTTCCTGACTCAGACAAATAAGGCGCTGTCATGAACAGCTCTGCATATACGATAACGTTGGAAAAAGTAGAGAAAACTTTTCCCGGCCTGAATAATCCTGCGGTATCCAGCCTGACGGCCGAGATTTACGGTGGCTCTGTCACCGGACTCGTAGGACCCGATGGCGCGGGCAAAACCACACTGATACGTATGCTAGCTGGCCTATTAAAGCCAGATAGCGGTTCTATTGAAATAATGGGACTTGATCCGATTAAAAATGGCGTAGAAGTACGATTTGAATTGGGTTATATGCCACAGAAATTTGGCCTGTATGAAGATCTGACCGTATTAGAAAACCTGAATTTGTACGCAGACCTACGCGGGGTACTGGGTAACGAGCGTAAAGAAACCTACGAGCAATTGCTCGCTTTCACTGACCTTACCCGTTTTACAGAACGGCTGGCCGGGAAGCTTTCAGGAGGTATGAAGCAAAAATTGGGGCTAGCCTGCACACTACTTGGTAAACCCAAAGTGCTACTATTGGACGAACCCGGAGTTGGCGTTGATCCGATAGCCCGCCGCGAACTCTGGAGAATGGTTCACGAACTGGCAGATGATGGCATGCTGATCCTCTGGAGTACTTCCTATTTGGATGAAGCTGAGCGATGCCGTGATGTCCTGTTACTCAATCAAGGAAAATTGCTCTATAGTGGGCAACCGCAGAAATTAACCCAAAAGATGTCCGGGCGTTCTTTCTTGCTCGGTACTAAACAGGACTCCCGCCGAAAAACACTGCAACACGCCCTTACCCTACCACTGGTAACAGATGGTGTGATTCAGGGCAAATATGTGCGTCTTATCCTTAAACCTGATGCTTCCCCACAAGTGCTGCTTAGCCAGCTTGAGCTACCTGATGCTGAAATTATTAAAACTGCTCCCCGCTTTGAAGATGCTTTTATAGACTTACTCGGTGGCGGCCCTGCCCGCTACTCAGAACTGGCAGAAATCATGCCGCAGATTGACGTCAACCCTACAGAAACAGTAATTGAAGCACAGGATTTAACCAAAAAATTTGGCGATTTTGCTGCTACTGACCACGTCGATTTTCAAGTAAAACGTGGAGAAATCTTTGGCCTGCTTGGTCCGAACGGCGCGGGTAAATCCACTACGTTTAAGATGATGTGCGGGCTCATGGTACCGACTGGCGGTAAAGCGCTGGTATTAGGAATGGATCTGAAGATCAGTTTCGGGAAAGCCCGTCAACATCTGGGTTACATGGCGCAGAAATTTTCACTATATGGCAACCTGACCGTTGAACAAAACCTAAAATTCTTTTCAGGCATTTATGGCTTACGTGGACGTAAACAAAAAGAAAAAATTGATGGTATGGTCGATGCTTTCAATCTCAAATCAGTTTTACATCAGACGACCGACGAATTGCCACTGGGGTATAAACAACGCCTTGCCCTATCCTGTGCACTCATGCATGAGCCAGATATTTTATTTCTGGATGAACCAACTTCGGGTGTTGATCCGCAGATACGGCGTGAATTCTGGTTGCACATCAACGGCATGGTAGATAAAGGCGTTACCGTTATGGTTACCACTCACTTTATGGACGAAGCAGAATATTGTGACCGAATAGGGCTAATATTCCGCGGTAAACTGATTGCCGCCGGAACGCCAGATGATTTGAAACAGCAAGTCGCTACTGACGAAAACCCTGACCCATCAATGGAACAAGCATTTATTGATCTGGTCATTAATTATGATGAGGAGCCGCAATGAACCTAAAGCAGCATACTCCACAAAAAGCGGTTCACTTCTCCTGGCGGCGATTAAAAGCACTCTGTGTAAAAGAAACCAAACAGATCTTACGTGATCCCACCAGCGGGTTAATTTCTATTGTCATTCCACTGATTCTGCTATTTATCTTCGGATACGGTATTAATCTCGACTCCAGTACAGTTCGTATTGGTATTCTGGTGGAACAGCAAAGTAAAGATGCCCGTGAGCTAATACATGCTTTTGCCGGTTCACCATACATTGAACCCAAAATCAGCGATAATCGTCAGCAATTAATTAATATGATGCAATCAGGAGAAATACGCGGACTAATTGTTATTCCGGTGAATTTCGATGCTCAACTTGCCCGCCCTGATGGTAAAGCACAAATCCAAGTCATTACTGATGGTAGTGAACCCAATACCGCAAGCTTTGTACAAAGTTATGCCAAAGGAATATGGCAGATTTGGCTGCAACAAAAGGGGCAGGATCAGGGAAACTCTGCGACTCCATTAATTGATATGCAAGTCCGTTATTGGTTTAACCCAGCAACAGTCAGCCAGCATTTCATTATTCCCGGCGCAATAACCATTATCATCACCGTCATTGGAGCAATCCTGACGTCATTAGTCGTTGCGCGGGAATGGGAACGCGGCACAATGGAAGCTCTGCTCTCCACTCAAATTACCCGCACCGAACTACTACTTTCCAAACTCTTGCCTTACCAAGTACTGGGATCTCTCGCCATGGTGCTCTGTATGCTAGTGTCAGTATTCATATTGGGCGTACCATTCCGAGGCTCACTGTGGATATTGTCTGCAATTACCAGCCTCTATCTGGCTACTGCGCTTGGTATCGGGCTGTTAATCTCCACCATTACACGTAATCAGTTTAATGCGGCAATGATCGCGTTGAATGTCGCTTTTCTGCCTGCCATTATGCTTTCTGGCTTTATTTTCGAAATAAACAGCATGCCTGCATTTATTCAAGTAGTAACCTATTTCATCCCTGCTCGTTATTTTGTCAGCAGCCTGCATACCCTCTTTCTGGCTGGAAATATCAGCACGGTGTTGATGATAAACCTGCTACTACTCATTGCCTCTGCGGTGTTATTTATTGGTCTGACTGCATGGAAAACTCGACGTCGTTTGGATTAGAAAGGAACTGTCATGTTTTATCGTCTTTACACACTGATTATTAAAGAATTACAGTCTCTGCTCAGAGATCCTCAGACACGAGCTATATTGGTTATGCCGGTTATCTTTCAGATGATCCTATTCCCACTATCAGCAACGCTTGATGTAACTAACGCGACTATTGCTATTTTTGATGAAGACAAAGGCAAAGCTGCCATTGAACTCACTCAGCGGTTAGCAAAATCCAAAGCATTTCCTGATGTGATATTGCTGACTCACTCACAAGAAATACAGTCAGTCATCGATCACCAAAAAGCCTTATTAGTGGTACATTTCCCTCAAGATTTCAGCTCTAAGATTGCCAGCCATGACCCTGTTTCTCTCCAGGTATTGCTAGATGGGCGTAACTCAAACAGCGCTCAAATTGCTGCAAGTTATATCCAGGAAATTGTCATGCACTATCAACAAGAGCTAACGGGTAATATACCAAAAGCCAATAATAGTGAGTTGGTGATCCGCAACTGGTATAACCCTAATCTCGATTATAAATGGTTCGTCGTACCGTCTTTAGTTGCACTGATTACCACGGTCGGGATATTAACTGTCACTGCATTGTCAATTGCTCGTGAAAGAGAACAGGGGACATTGGATCAATTGCTGGTTTCACCAATGACCACTTGGCAAATTTTTATTGGTAAAGCTGTTCCTGCTGTAGTTGTGGCTACTTTTCAGGCAACCTTAGTTTTGGCTATTGGTATCTTCTGCTATCAAATTCCATTTTCTGGCTCCCTATCGCTGTTTTACTGCTCTATGCTGATATACAGTTTATCGCTGGTGGGATTTGGCCTACTAATATCTTCTCTTTGTTACACTCAGCAACAAGCGTTTATTGGCGTATTTGTCTTTATCATGCCTGCTATTTTAATCTCCGGTTATATTTCCCCGGTTGAAAATATGCCTGGATGGTTACAAGATCTCACCTGGATTAATCCTATCTGGCATTTTAATGACATAACCAAGCAAATTTATCTCAAAGACGCCAATTTTACTGTTATCTGGAGAAGTCTATGGCCTCTCCTTGCACTCACTGCCACAACTGGCAACCTCGCCTATTGGTTATTTCGACGGAAAATTGCCTAAGTCAAAAAATAGAAATGAAATATGTAACCTACCACCAAAATATCGGTGGTAGACACCTGTAACATTACGAACAATCAGAGTATACCCGTCATCTTTCAAGTTGCCTCTTTGTTGGCTGCACTCGCTCACCCCGGTCACATAGTTATCTATGCTCCCGGGGATTCACTCCCTTGCCGTCGCGATGCATCTTGAAATCCATAGGGTATATTTTTATACCCTTCATCCTTCAAGTTGCTGCTTTGTTGGCTGCTTTCACTCACCCCAGTCACATAGTTATCTATGCTCCTGGGGATTCGTTCACTTGCCGTCGCGCTGCAACTCGAAATCTATTGGGTATATAATGATCATTTCTCAGATTTTTTATTAATTTTATAAAACAGAAATAGTGAAAATGATGATAATACTATTATCGTTAAAGGAAGCAGATAAGATTCTTTATATGAAAAAAGACCGGTTATACCACCAACAAACGCGGCTATGATTTGATGAATAAAACCAATTAATGCCATCACAGAAGAACCTGTTATAAAGGTTTTATCTGAGGCAATAGATAAACTGATCGGGTAGTTTATTGCTTGCCCAAGAACAACTAAGAAATAAGCACTATATAGTATTATCTCCAGAATTCCCCCCACAATACTCCCAACAAACATAACTACACCACCAATAAGAATTAAAATTACTCCTATTTTCATCAGATTAGATCTACCGCAATATACTATGTATCGATTTAAAATTATCGTTCCAAGTAAATAAGATATACTGATTGGAATTCCTATAATACCATATTGGCTTTCTGACCAACCAAAATTAAACTTAAAAATCAATGGAGCCATAATATTAAATGATATAATTGCACCATAGCCAATTCCACCAATGAAAACTGCATAGATATAATGTTTATTTTTTAACAGATTGATATAGTTATATACTGAATTTTCTTCATTTTTACTATGATTATATTTTTTTGTTGGCAACAATAACATTGACATTAATGATCCCAAAGCCAAAATATAAAATATATATTTCCATCCCAAAATGGTCAGTATAACAGAACCTATTGATTGCCCAATTCCCAAAGAAATGACAAATGCTATCGATAAGTAAGATAATGCTTTTGCCAACTCATCTCCTCTAAAATTATCACGCAAAATTGATCGGGCAATAACAGAAACTCCACCGGCTCCAACTCCCTGAAAAAATCTAATTAAAATCAAAGAATAAATATTAGTTGATAGCGTTACACCAACACTACATGCAAATAATATAATAAGAGCAAAAAACATTGATTTCTTTTCCCCAAAAAAATCATATATTCCGCCCCACACCAGCATTAATGAAGCCATTCCAATTAAGTATGATGAAAGCATCCATGAAATATGGTTTATATTTAAGTGTAAGTCTGATGCGATTTCAGGTACAGCAGGGAGATATATGGTCATACCAAGTTGGGCTATAAAAATGGATATACATGGTATTAATAATAAACTTTTTTTCATTTTTATTAACCGATGATTGTATTATACACTTGGGAAAATAATTTTAATGAGAAGACTTAATATGGGGTATGAGATCGTTATCCCTTCCCCCACAACAAAATTATCTTCTTTACGCTACACTTATTGGGGAATTTAAAGTGGCACTCTCTTGATATAAAGATTCTCTTAAGAAATCAGTGATTAAATAACAAAATCGTTTAATTAAATCACTATCCATGTCAGCTCTGAGAGTCACTCTAATTGCAGCCCGCCCTTGAGGAACGACAGGGAAAAAAACCGATGATGTAAAAAAGCCATTTTCAGCTAAAAATGCAGCCGTTTTATTTGCCAACGAAGCATCACCACATTGAATTAATCGTATTGCAGTCAAACTGCCAAGTTGATCTGTAGTTATTAAACTGTCAAATAATTGTATATTTTTTTTCAATTTTTCCTGAAGCTCTTTAAACTCAGGCTTGTAATGTATCCTAATTGAAGCTCTTCCAGCCCCTATTGCTGCTGAATTTAAGCTCTGAGACCAATTACTCGGGCCACCATAACGATGAATAAGTTTCTTTTGATTACGGCTCCCCAACATAACTAAACCACCACTGGCTGCAAATGATTTAGCCAAAGAAGCAACGATAATGCTGGTCTCATCCAGATCCTTAATATATGACCTGATATATCCACAACCTTTATCTCCTATAGCAGATAAAGCATGTGAATCATCCAAGTAGGTGAATAACCCATACCGTTCTTTTAAATACATTATTGAACTTATGTCAGCAACACCTCCCATACTGTATAGACCATCTGCCACATAAACTACTTTCTTATGTCTTTTACATATATCTTCAAGATAACCCATATCATTATGTGGGATTGTTATCACATCTGTTTCATCAGCGCATGACGGTTTTAAATGATTCATAGAATAATGAGAATATTTGTCAAATACCATAACCGGGTTTACGTTGCCAGTGAAAACACCCGATGCAAGTAAAGGCAATATACCTGAACTTGCAGAACTACATGATAATGTACTTAAACATTCGGCATTAAATAACGCTGACAATTCCTGTTCATAATTTTCCAAAATGGAAAGTTTACATCTATTCTTCGAGTTAGGTATACGAAGTGACCCTGTTTCTTTTATCGCGTCTATAGCACCATTTAATATATCGTTATGATAATCCAGACCAAGATATGATGTAGTACAGAAATGATGAAAATCTCGACCATATTGGTCTGTCATATAATTTATACCAGATACTTTCACATCTAAGCCTGATATCTTATTATTTTCTGCATTTTCCCAATCATTTTCTGAGATGCTAATAACTTTCTTATAATTTATAAATTTATTATTATTCATGTAATAAACCCCATTGAATTCCCTTGTGAGAATATCGGAATCATGACTTCTATGTAACAAAATTTACCTTTGCAGCAATTTATATTCTCATGAAAAAAATCAGAAATCAATTAATCACAAATAATTTATATGAAAAAATATATTAACCATTGCAATTACATTACTTATTTAATAATAACAAAACATTATTATACTTGCAGTAATGATACCTCAGTAAATATGAATTATGTGGAGTGAATCCACCTTAAAAATATGCTTCATAAACGTTTATCACCATCGATAACTAAATGAATTTAAGAGAATCACTAAGCATAAATAATAACTAGTCTTGTTATTCAGATATTATTAATTCAATAAATACTCTTTTTGATATAACGTCAGCACAATTCACAAAAATATAATCGTGAATTTTTAGACCAATAAAGCGATATAATTCTTCGTTATTAGAAAATAAATCTATACTCTTCATCTTTCAAGCTGCTGCTTTGTTGGCTGCGTTCACTTACCCCAGTCACATAGTTATCTATGCTCCTGGGGATGCGTTCACTTGCCGCCGCGCTGCAACTTGAAATCCATAGGGTATAAAACTCAGTGTAATTAAAGTTATTTTAACTACACTGAAGATATTAATTAACGGCGATCGCCAAAAATACGCAGCAGCATTAAGAACATATTAATGAAGTCGAGATACAGGGTCAGTGCGCCAACAATAGAGAATTTACGCAAATTCTCTTTATCATTCACATCCAGATCTTCACCCATCTCTTTCAGTTTCTGAGTGTCGTAAGCAGTCAAACCCGCAAAAATAACTACACCAATATAGGTTACAGCCCACATCAACGCTTCACTCTTTAACCAGAAGTTAATCAGAGAAGCCAAAATAATGCCGCTCAACCCCATAAATAAGAAGCTACCAAGGCCACTCAGGCTACGTTTGGTGGTATAGCCGTAAAAACTCAGCGCACCAAACATCCCCGCAGTCACGACAAAAGTACTAGCAATGGAGCCGGTAGTATAGACAACGAAAATACTGGAAAGCGTTAAGCCAGTCAGGGCTGAATAGAGCATAAACAACCCTGTGGCTAACGAAGCTCCCATGCGATTAATCATACCTGAGAGGACGAAAACCAAGCCAAACTGAGCAATAATCAACCCATAGAATAATATTGAGTTTGAAAAAATATATAAAACAACTGCCTGATTTTGTGACACATACCAAGCCACAAACGCCGTTAATAACAGACCACAAGTCATCCAACCATAAACCTGGGCCATATAAGCTTGCAGTCCGGTTCCCGCCTGTTGGATTATCGAACCATTTGAGCGTGGATATCTATCCATAACGCTTACCTTTTATGACAATGTTTAAAGATTCAGGCTGTTGAATAGCAACAACCCATTCAAGTTTTATACATTATCACAGAATATAATCAAAACAATTAACCATTCAATAATTACTTGTATAGTAGTTTGTTTACCTCATCAGTTTTCGAAGCGTTTCGCAAAAATAGGAATGTAGTTTCATAACCAACGTCTCGCTGCTTCCTGATCGCTTTCACGGGATTCAACCCAACGCTCACCATCCGGCAAGAACTCTTTTTTCCAGAAAGGTGCCTTTGTCTTTAAGTAATCCATAATAAATTCAGCGGCATCAAAAGCCATGCTACGATGCGCACTAGTGACACCAACAAACACAATTTCATCACCAGGATAAAGCGCACCTACCCGATGGATAATACTGATTCGCTGCAATGGCCAGCGACTGCGTGCTTCAACGACAATATTCCGTAGCACTTTTTCCGTCATTCCGGGATAGTGTTCCAGCCTCAATCCACTTACCCTATCCCCCAAATTATGATTACGAACTTTACCCGTGAAAGTGACGATCGCACCGTCTTCATCACATTGAGAAAGCCACTCGTACTCATCCCCTACATTGAAATTTTCCAAACCAACAAAAATACGGGTGTTTTCCATTAATCACCCCCCCGTCACTGGCGGGAAAAAAGCCACTTCATCACCATCCTGCAATGGATGTTCACCATGAACAAAAGATTGATTTACGGCTGACAGCAGTTTTCCATCTTCCAGCGCCAAGGCCCAACGTTCTCCTTTCGATATTAATGCATTCCTTAAACTATCAACGGTTATGTAACTATTATCTAAATCCAGTGAATCAGTACCTACCAGCTCACGTATTTGAGCAAAAAACAGGACCTTTATCATTATTCCACCTTAAAATGGCCTAATTTACCGCCTATTTTCTCGAGCAAACGAACTGGCCCAATAACCATATCTTTCTGTACCGCTTTGCACATATCGTAAATTGTCAAAGCCGCGACTGATGCCGCTGTCAGTGCCTCCATTTCAACGCCAGTTTTCCCCGTCAGACGACAACAGGATTCAATTCTCACCCGGTTATATTCTGTCTGGGCTTCTAGCATGATTTCTACTTTAGTTAGCGATAATGGATGACATAGCGGGATTAATTCCCATGTGCGCTTTGCCGCCTGAATACCCGCAATTCGGGCAGTTGCAAATACATCACCTTTATGGTGACTACCCTCTATAATCATTGCCAATGTTTCTGGCCTCATTTCAACAAAAGCTTCTGCCCGAGCCTCGCGTGACGTTTCCGCTTTCGCAGAAATATCAACCATATGGGCTTCACCGGTAGAATTAATGTGAGTCAATTGGGACATTACTCGCTCCTGAAAAAAACAATATAAAGATAGTCAACTAACCGCCGATGACAGAAAGATTTGGCGTGATACCGCTGTCACCTTGATGAAGAAAATGGGTTTCCCGTTTATAGCGTAACCCGCCCTGAATACGCAATTTCAGATCATCCAGTTGTTCTTCACTCGATAACAAATCACGCAGTGGTATTCCTTGTTCACCAAACAGGCATAAGTGAAGATTACCTATTGCGGAAACACGTAGGCGATTACAGCTTTGGCAGAAATTTTTTTCATAAGGCATAATCAGACCAATTTCCCCCTGATAATCAGGATGGCTGAAAACCTGAGCCGGACCATCACTACGTGAGCGTTGAAGTTGATACCAGCCATTGTGTAACAAACGCTCACGAATTGTTTCACCCGAAATATGGTATTTTCGAAATACTTCACCACCATCACCGGTTTCCATCAATTCGATAAACCGCAATTGAATTGGGCGATCTTTTATCCAATGCAAGAAAGCTGGCAGACTGATGTCATTAACATTTTTCATCAGCACCACATTGACTTTCACCTTACTGAAACCCGCTTCAAATGCTGCATCAATTCCGCCCATCACCTGAAAAAATTTATCCTGTCCGGTAATCGCATGAAACTGGCGAGGATCAAGTGAATCCATACTGACATTCACCGCAGTTAAGCCAGCCTCTTTCCACTTAGCAACATCCCGTTCCATCCGGTAACCGTTAGTCGTTACAGCAAGAGTTTTAATCAACTCATTTTCACGTATAACAGAAATAATATCGGTAAAATCACGGCGCATGGTCGGTTCGCCCCCCGTCAAACGGATTTTCTCTGTACCAAGAGCAGCAAACGCCCGGCCAACCAGACGGATTTCAGATAATGTCAAAAAGGAGTGATGTCCACGGGGTTTATAACCTTCCGGCAGGCAATAAGTGCACCGGAAATTACATACATCGGTAATTGATAGCCTCAAATAGTAAAATTTGCGGGCAAAAGTATCTATGAGTTGTTCCACAATAACACCTTTCCAAACATGGGAGACGCAGGCATTTCTGCCTCACATCTTGGTGACTCAGTGGTCACGGCCAAAGCATCATATCGCTGTGCAAAACGGTGACTTAGATGCAGAGGCTAGGAGTTAAATTTCAACACCTATGATTTAGCGTAAAACGGCATTCCAATACAAATTCTAGCGCTTAAAAAAGGAAAACGCGAATATCCACATTCGTTATATAATTTACTATACAATGACTTAGCAAACATAAGAACAAATAATGGACAACCATCTGGTCATTGATAAAAACATTATATTTAATAAAAACATTGTGTTAAATCACGACACAGATTCAGTTAATCGTGTTTTATAATAAATTACGCTAAAATTATTCGATAAATATAAGTTCAGTCAGCAGCAGGAATTCTATGCGAAACCGCACATTAGCCGATTTAGATCGGGTAGTTGCCCTAGGCGGAGGTCATGGCCTTGGGCGTGTCATGTCCTCTCTTTCATCACTCGGTTCCCGCCTCACGGGCATCGTTACCACGACAGATAATGGTGGCTCTACTGGAAGAATCCGACGTTCTGAAGGTGGTATTGCCTGGGGAGATACCCGCAATTGTTTAAATCAGCTTATTACCGAACCCAGCGTTGCATCAGCAATGTTTGAGTATCGTTTCGGTGGTAATGGAGAATTGGCAGGACATAACCTGGGTAATCTGATGCTTAAAGCATTAGATCATTTAAGTATCAGACCGCTTGAAGCGATTAATTTAATCCGCAGTTTATTAAAAGTTAATGCTCATCTTATTCCAATGTCTGAGCAGCCGGTTGACCTGATGGCAATAGATGATCAAGGCAATACTATTTATGGCGAAGTTAATGTTGATCAATTGAATTGTATCCCTCAGGAGTTGATGCTTTATCCTCCTGCGACAGCAACAAAAGAAGCACTGGATGCGATTACTCAAGCAGATCTGATTATTATCGGTCCCGGTAGCTTCTTTACCAGTCTGATGCCATTACTATTACTTGAAGATTTAACTCAAGCACTGCGCCGCAGTAACGCCAATATGATTTATATCGGTAATCTCGGGAAAGAATTGAGTATTGCCGCAGCCAAGCTAACACTGAAAGATAAGCTAGAAATAATGGAACATAAAATTGGCTGCCGGATGATTGATGCGGTCATTGTCGGTCCTTGTACAGATACGAGTGAGCTCAGCGACCGAATTGTTACTCAGCAAATACTGGAAGCACAGGATATCCCCTACCGCCACGACCGTGAATTACTGCATCAGGCGTTGGAAAATACCCTGCAAAACCTTGGCTAGTCATGAATTAGCAATAAACTGCTCCCGCAATATTTGCACCTGATCGCGAACATTGGCCGCCAATTCGAACTCAAGATCCTGCGCATGCTGGTACATTTTCGCCTCCAGCTCGCGGATTTTGTTTTCCAACTCTTTGGCGGATAGCTTGCTAAATGCTTCTGTTGTGGCAACCGCTTTGCCTTTGGTTTTCCCTTTACCGCCAGCAGGCTGTCCAATTTGCAAAATATCACCGATCTTCTTATTCAGACCTTTTGGAACAATACCGCGTTCTGCATTAAATATTTGCTGCTTGGTACGACGGCGTTCCGTTTCACCAATCGCTTTCGCCATTGAATCTGTGATTTTATCGCCATAAAGAATCGCTTTACCGTGCAGGTTACGAGCGGCACGTCCAATAGTTTGAATTAATGAACGTTCAGAACGCAGAAAACCTTCTTTGTCAGCATCAAGAATTGCCACCAGAGAGACTTCTGGCATATCCAACCCTTCCCTCAGCAAGTTAATGCCTACCAATACATCAAACTCACCTAAACGAAGGTCCCGGATAATTTCCACCCGTTCAACGGTATCAATATCTGAGTGCAAATAACGAACACGCTCACCGTGTTCTTCCAAATACTCAGTTAAATCCTCTGCCATTCTCTTAGTCAGAGTCGTGACTAACACCCGCTCATTTTTCACCGCCCGAATGCGAATTTCAGATAATAGATCATCAACCTGAGTTGTTACCGGGCGAACCTCCACTTCAGGATCAAGTAAACCAGTAGGACGCACCACTTGCTCCACCACATCACCCCCAGATTTTTCTAGTTCATATTTACCTGGTGTCGCAGAAACATAAATTGTCTGTGGAGCTAGTGCTTCAAATTCTTCAAATCGTAATGGTCGGTTATCCAGTGCGGAAGGCATACGGAAACCATATTCCACTAACGTTTCTTTACGGGAACGATCTCCTCGGTACATCCCACCGATTTGCGGGATAGTAACATGCGATTCATCCACCACCAGCAAACCATCAGCTGGGAGGTAATCAAACAATGTTGGAGGTGGTTCTCCTTCGGTACGACCAGAAAGGTAACGGGAATAGTTTTCAATACCAGAGCAATAACCCAGTTCATTCATCATTTCCAAATCAAACTGAGTACGCTGAGTAATACGCTGTTCTTCCAGTAACTTACCATTTGCCAGCAATACTTTTCGTCGCTGTTCAAGCTCAATTTTAATTTGTTCCATCGCCTGAATAATACGCTCACGCGGAGTAACATAGTGAGTTTTTGGATAAACAGTATACCGGGGAACATTGTATTGAACCTGTCCTGTCAATGGATCAAACAGTGACAACCGTTCCACTTCATCATCAAACAATTCAACACGCAGGGCATGCTCATCAGATTCAGCTGGAAAGATATCAATTACCTCACCACGTACTCTGAATGTACCCCGCTGAAATACCTGATCATTACGGGTATATTGCAGTTCGGCCAAACGTCGCAGAATTGAACGCTGATCAATGATCATACCATTGGTCAAGTGGAGCATCATTTTTAAGTAACTATCCGGATCACCCAAACCGTAAATAGCCGATACAGATGCAACCACTATCACATCCCGTCGCTCCAACAAAGCCTTAGTAGCAGATAAGCGCATTTGTTCGATATGCTCGTTTACCGAGGCATCTTTTTCTATAAAAGTATCAGAACTCGGGACATAAGCCTCAGGCTGGTAATAATCGTAGTAGGAAACAAAATATTCTACCGCATTCTCGGGGAAGAAATCCTTCATTTCACTGTAAAGCTGAGCCGCCAGTGTCTTGTTTGGAGCAAGTACCATGGTTGGTCGGTTTAAATTAGCTATCACATTAGCAATAGTGAATGTTTTACCTGACCCTGTTACTCCTAGTAGAGTCTGATGGGCAAGCCCGTCCTCTAACCCTTCCTGCAATTGGCAAATGGCCTCTGGTTGATCACCACCAGGCTCGAAGTCAGAATGTAATTTGAACACCTTACTCATTAGGTATCTCACTTTTCCAAAACTAATCCATCTATAATACTGGATAAAAAACCAGCTTCAAGCCAGTTTTACAAAAACATACTCAATTCAGATAACTCCTCTATTAATTAGTTCATTAACATCAAAATAAATACGACTTTATCCCCAAAATCATCTTGATTTTTTCATTTTTTATCTGATCAACTGAAAGGTGACAACACGAGACATCATTACCGGACCACAAGGCTTGATTTTAGTTAACTTATTGATATAAAACAGAATTAAAACAAAGACGAGAATAACATCAACCTTGATGAAAGCCGCGTATTTTCTTGCGTTGCGCAACTTTTCTAAGTCTAATACACAAGGTTATCCACAGGAATAGTGGATAACTCGACAAACCCTATTAACAATACGAAGTTGCAACATCATCCCACAAAAGAGGTAATCTCTATCAGTAAAAGTTTTTACTATTCTTTTAATCTTTAATCCTAATTATTCACTACAGGAAAATGAATACGTCAGCTAAAAGAATAAGAATTTTCTTATTGCAATTTGTTGCAAAATGAACTAGAGCTGTTTGGTTCTATCAGCATAAGGGGATATTGTGGCAAATTGATCTGACTGTCTTAAACAATAAACAATGCTAATTTCAAGGCAAAACTTTTAATAATGCAAGATATAGCAGTGCCATCTTTGTTAAACGATAGAAAACTTACTGAAAAATATGATCTTTTATGCCGGAAAATGTTTCCGGCATTTAACTATAATAATAATTCAATTAATCAGTAATTTTAAATCTATATACTCACCTAAATGATTAAAATAATCTCCCGTCAAATGAGGAATAACTCCTAATAAAGGAGCAGGTAATATATGTTCTAATGTCACCAAATATTCTTTCTGACGTTTACCCGCAGGTTCAACTTCATTGGCTATCCAACCTGCAAGATGTAATCCTGAAAGTTTAATCGCTTCTGCGGTAAGTATCGCGTGATTAATACAACCTAGTTTTACACCCACTGTCAGAATAACGGGTAATTGCTCTTTAACTACCCAGTCAGCAAAAGTCGCCGATTCTGATAAAGGAGTATACCAACCACCAGCACCTTCTACTAAAACCCAATCCGCTTTATTTTCTAACCAGCGCAATCCTTCAGACATAACAGAAAAATCAATCGGTCGACCTAAATCAGCACTGACAATATGAGGTGATGTCGCTTCAACAAATACCAATGGATTAACTTCATCATATTGCAAGGGTACAGAACTATTTGCCATTAATGCCAATGCATCCGAATTACGAATTCCTTCCGGCGTTATTTCACTCCCCGAAGCCACTGGCTTATAACCCGCTGTCTTATATCCCGATTTATTCGCAGCTTGTAGCAAAGCACAACTTACAACTGTTTTACCCACTTCAGTATCTGTACCCGTTAAAAACCAGCCCTTAGTCACGATAAATAACTCCAAAAATAACCTGATAACTGAGAGGTAAGTGTTTATTTTCTCGCGGATAAGCCTGTTCCAAAGCAGTTAATCGTCCTCGGGTCATCAGTCCCTGCTGGCGCCCACAATGAAGATGAGTCGCGCCAATCCCTTTCAGGGAGGCCAATAGAGGAAGGATATTAGGATATTGCTGACGATAGACCTGACTAATCAAGCGATGTCGGAAACCTTGGCAAGCATCTTTAATCGTCTGTTGTGGCAGAAAATGATTAATATGCTGATAATTATCAACTGCACTCCAGGCTTGCTTCAATTCATATAACGAACCTTGTGCCAACGTGGAAAACAGAATCAATCCGCCAGAACGGGTTACTCGGTAAAGCTCTTTTAAAGCGCTGGATAAATTATCACACCATTGAACGGCCAGATTACTAAAACAGATATCAACACTGCCATCAGCAAGCCCTAAACATTCAATATCCCCTTGTAGGTAATAATCAGCAACTCGTTGTTGACGAGCATGATCCAACATACCTGATGCCAAATCCAGTGCAATCACCTGCTTCCCCTGCTGCCGCCAACGGTGACTGAAGAAACCGGTACCACAGCCAGCATCCAATACTAATTTTCCAGGATGCCCATCTACTTGTTGCATGAGAAATTCACCCGTTTGCTGCTGCAATTTTGCCACAACATCATAATTGGCAGCAGCTCGCCCAAATGCTCCGGCAATCGCCCGTTTATTAACAGATTCAGCAACGGAACTCATACAACGCCTCCATCAGCCTATCAATATCCTGCTGCGTATGACTGGCAGTCAGTGTAATACGTAGTCTGGCACTACCCGAAGGTACTGTTGGTGGACGAATAGCTTTGACCCAAATACCTTTTTGTTGCAGATATTGGGATAAAGATAGACTTAGTTCATTATCGCCAATAATCAATGGCTGGATCGCCATCTCTGAATCTATCAGGGTAAATGGCAGTTTCTGTGCTTGCTGGCGGAAATAATCAATATTCTGTTGTAATTGTTGACGCAATTCATCACCAGCTTGTATCTGCCGGACCGCTTCAGAGATAGCCTGTGCTTGCGCCGGAGGCATAGAAGTACTGTAGATAAGATGACGGGAGGATTGAATCAGATATTCTGCTGTCTGCTCATCACAAAGCACCGCAGCACCACTCAGCCCAAATGCTTTGCCAAAAGTCACAATCAGGATTTCTGGTTTTACTTTCTGTTGCCAGCAACTTCCTCTACCCTGTTCACCACAGACACCAATACCATGAGCATCATCCACCATTAACCAGTTTCCAGCAGCGTTGGTTTGCTGATAAATATCAGACAATGGTGCCCGGTCACCATCCATACTGAACACGCCTTCCGTCACTACCAACGTTTTTCCAACACAAGGTTTTGCCAGTAAATCCTTAAGTGATTCAGGTTGATTATGCAGAAAACGCTGTAGTTGAGCGGGGGAATGCATGGCGGCTTCTATTAATGAGGCATGACTCAGACGATCTGCAATAATTCGATCCTGTTTCGTCATTAACGCCGCAATTACCCCCTGGTTAGCGGAATATCCTGAAATAAACAGTAATGCTTTTGAATAACCCAACCAATCAGCCAATTGTTGTTCCAGCACCTGATGAGCTGTTGTATAACCGATAATATGGCCGGAACCACCACTTCCGACACCATATTGTTCCGCGCCTTGCTGCCATGCGGAAATGACCGCGGAATTTGTACTTAACCCAAGATAATCATTACTGGAAAAATTGAGATATTTACCCTCAGTGGTATATAAAAATCGCCCGTTTGATTTCTGATTAACCTGTCGCTGCCGCCATAAAGAAGAGTCCCGGAGCTGAGACAATTGTCGGGAAAAATAAGCTGACCAATTCATCATAATGCCGCATTATAAAATTGTTCGTTATCTGCATTAATGATGGCTTCAGCCAAATACTGTTGCTGCTGATTATCACCGAATGCCGTCTGCGTCTGCTGAGGATTAATACCCAATTTGCGGAATAGTTGTAAATCCTTATCTTCAGCCGGATTAGGTGTAGTCAATAATTTACAGCCATAAAAAATAGAATTGGCGCCAGCCATAAAACACATTGCCTGCGTCTGCTCATTCATCTGTTCACGGCCTGCGGATAACCGAACATGAGAAGCCGGCATCATAATCCTGGCAACGGCAATTGTGCGGATAAAATCAAAAGGGTCGACATCTTCATTATCAGCCAGTGGAGTGCCTTTGACTTTCACCAGCATATTGATTGGTACACTTTCCGGCGGTTTTGGCAAATTCGCCAGTTGCACCAGCAAAGCGGCCCGATCACGAATTTCTTCGCCCAAGCCAACAATACCCCCAGAACAGACTTTTATTCCTGCATCCCGAACGTTATCGAGAGTATCCAGCCTGTCCTGATAGGTCCGGGTAGTAATAATGTTGCCATAAAATTCTGGCGAGGTATCAAGGTTGTGGTTGTAATAATCTAATCCCGCGTCCGCCAATCGCTGAGCTTGTGAACCATTGAGCATGCCAAGCGTCATGCAAGTTTCCATCCCTAATGCTTTGACTTCCTTAACCATTTTTTCCAGATAGGGCATATCCCGCTCATGAGGATTTTTCCACGCCGCCCCCATACAAAAACGAGTAGAACCCGCATTCTTAGCTTTACGAGCAGAATCAATTACCTGCTCCACTTCCATCAACCGTTCTTTTTCAAGCCCAGTTTTATAACGGGAACTTTGTGGGCAATATTTACAATCTTCCGGACAAGCGCCCGTTTTGATGGAAAGTAATGTACTAACCTGTACCTGTTGTGGGTCAAAATGCATGCGGTGAACCTGCTGTGCTTGAAATAATAATTCAAAAAAAGGCTTACCGAACAGTTCTTGTGCCTGCTTAATTGTCCATTGCTTGCGTTCAATCACAATGACATCTCCAATGTGAAAAAAGTCTCGTCAGTTTAAATAATGCCGTTATACTGTCAACCAATTTCAAATAAATTAGTTTACATGTAGCTATTATGATTTCTTCCGATATTGAATTTGATCTGCGCCATATCTGGCATCCTTATACCTCCATGACCAAACCGCTCCCGGTTTACCCTGTTATTAGCGCTTCTGGAGTGGAACTAGAACTCGCTGATGGCTGTAAGCTGATAGATGGCATGTCTTCGTGGTGGTCTGCCATTCATGGATATAACCATCCGGTACTGAATCAAGCAGCTAAGGCTCAGATTGATAAGATGTCTCATGTGATGTTTGGTGGAATAACTCACCCATCTGCGGTCGCACTGTGCAGACAGTTGGTGGCTATCTCTGCACCAACGCTCGAATGCGTATTTCTGGCTGATTCAGGTTCTGTTGCGGTGGAAGTGGCGTTGAAAATGGCGTTGCAATATTGGCAAGCAAAGGGTGAAAAACGTCAGCGCATTTTGACATTACGTCATGGTTATCATGGTGACACGTTCGGCGCAATGTCTGTCTGTGATCCCGACAATTCGATGCACAATCTTTACAAAGGCTATCTACCACCACATCTGTTTGCCGCATCACCTCAGTGTGGATTTCATTCTCAATGGGATGAACAGGATATCGCCCCATTCCGTGCTTTACTGGAGCAGTATTCCCATGAGATTGCTGCTGTGATCCTGGAACCTGTTGTACAAGGTGCTGGGGGAATGCGGATTTATCATCCCGAATATCTACGCCAGGTCAGAGCGCTCTGTGATCAACATCAGATTCTGCTAATTGCGGATGAAATTGCCACCGGTTTTGGTCGCACAGGAAAATTGTTCGCCTGTGAACACGCTGAAATTGAGCCGGACATTTTATGTGTAGGAAAAGCACTGACAGGCGGCTATATGACGCTATCAGCAACGCTGACAACACGTAAAGTAGCCGATACTATCAGCAACGGTGAGGCAGGCTGTTTTATGCATGGCCCAACATTCATGGGAAACCCATTAGCGTGCGCTGTAGCAGAAGCCAGTTTAAAATTGTTATTACAAAGCCCCTGGCAACAACGAATTAAATCAATTGAAAACCAATTAAATACTGAGCTGATGCCACTAAAATCCCATGAAAAAGTCGCTGATGTCCGGGTATTAGGTGCTATTGGGGTGGTAGAGATGAAACAACCGGTGAATATGGCAGTATTACAACACCATTTTGTTGCTCAAGGTGTCTGGATTAGGCCATTTGGCAAGCTGATTTATCTGATGCCACCTTATATTATTCAACCAGAGCAGCTTACATGTCTGACAAGAGCGGTCTCCAGCGCAATTAATTTGTGATTTTCTATTTTCCTGAAATTACAGATAACGCATAAATTTATGCCAGTGATAATGGAACAAAGATGAAGGGTATATACCCAATAAATTTCGAGTTGCAGCGCGGCGGCAAGTGAACGAATTCCCAGGAGCATAGATAACTATGTGACTGGGGTGAGTGAAAGCAGCCAACAAAGCAGCAACTTGAAGGATAAAGGGTATATAACGTATTGGCTATCCGTTCCATTATCACCAACACATTAATCTATCGCCAGCACCGTTACCCACATCGGACCTTTACCAACGGGATAACGGGTTAATTCAGTCAATTTACCGGTATATTTATCGATAGAAGAAACTGAGATATGGTCAGACTTCTGGCCGGATACAATCAGATATTTGCCACTATGATCGATAGCAAAACCGCGGGGCTGGGTTTCAGTTTTATAATGTCCAGCCAAAGTCAGATTGAAACCATCCGGTGAAATAATAAAATGGCTAATCAGGCTTGAAGTACGTTCGCTGGTATAAAGGTGACGACCATCCGGTGTAATATGAATATCCGCGGACCAACGAACACCCGCTAAATCCTTCGGCAATGAATCAATAGTCTGAACAATTCGGTATTTCTCCCACTTGCGATAAACATCAACAGTAGAGTCCAATTCATTAATACAATAAATCACCTGTTGATTTGGGTGGAAAGCCATATGACGAGGACCCGCGCCCATTGCAGTAGTCACTTCCTCCGCCCGCTTTTCGACCAAAAAACCCTCTGCTACCATCTCAAAAATACGCGTGTGGTCTTCTTTCAGACAAGGAACCAATAACTGTTTATTATCCCAATCAATATTGGCTGAATGCGGAGCTTGCAAGTCTTCAATGACCTGAACAGGCGCGCCGACAATACCTTGATCATCAATTGGGTTAACACTCAGATTGTTATAACTATAGGAAACAGAAAACAAAAAACGACCTTGCTTATCAGTAGAAATGTGCGTCGGGCTGCCAGGTATTGGTGAAATTCCTTGCTGCACTAACTCTCCATTAGAACCAATCTGGTAAGTGACAATACAGAATTGTGGACGGACTCCAACATAAAGATGCTTACGATCCGGACTAACCACCATGGGCTGCACTTCTCCCGGCACATCAACTACCTGAATCAACGATAATTCACCCGCATTATTCATGTTCCAAACATGAATTTGGCGACTGTTTGGGCTCGCTGTATAAACCACCTGTTTCATCTTCACTCCTCAATTATCCGTTACTATTTATTGACCTGTAGCGACGCTTTATTAATTTTATCAGTTAAACTCATCGCACAATTGGCTTAACTTCATTCAATTACAGTGTAATATTGTTACATTATATATAGTTATGAGGCTAATCTATGACATATCGCGTTATTGCATTGGATCTTGATGGTACATTACTGGCTCCTCAAAAAAATATCTTGCCAGAATCACTTATTGCCGTGAATGAAGCCCGTAAAGCAGGTGTTAAGGTGCTGATTGTTACTGGCCGGCATCACGTCACTATCCACCCCTTTTATCAAGCTTTGCAGCTTGATACTCCTGCTATCTGCTGTAATGGTGCTTATCTGTATGATTACCATGAAAAGAAAGTATTAGCCTCAGATCCGCTATCATCTCAGGAAGCTATAAAAGTTCTCACATACTTGCAAGGTACTGATATTCACCGTCTGATGTATGTGGATGATGCCATGTTATATGAAGAACTGCATGACACAATTGCCCGTACCATGAAATGGTCTGAAACTCTGCCTGAATCTCAACGCCCAACTATGCAGCATGTCAGTAGTTTTCAGCATGCGATTAGTAAAGTGCAATTCATCTGGAAATTTGCCACCTGTTCCCCTGATTTAGTAAAACTGCGAGAAATTACTGAACAGATCGAAAATGATATCGGTCTGGAATGTGAATGGTCATGGTTTGATCAAGTCGATATCGCTAAGAAAGGCAACAGTAAAGGGATGCGTTTGAAACAGTGGGTCGAATCACAGGGAATGAGCATGAAAGATGTTATCGCTTTCGGTGATAATTTTAATGATCTGAGCATGCTGGAAACCGCCGGACTGGGGGTTGCCATGGGTAATAGTGTGAATGCAGTCAAAGAGCGTGCTGATCTGGTAACGCTAGATAACACGCAGCCCGGTATTGCCGAAGTTATCCGCAAATATATTCTTTAACTGCTGATAACGATACCCACAAGACTATACTCAGGAACATTCTCAAAGGGGCCCACAATAGCGTCAGTAGGTGTCCCCTTCGGAGAAACAGACGGCAAATTTTCCTCTTAAGGACAAATATTACAGTTGCCGGTTCAGAGAAACACTTTTTATCTGGGCATAAAGCCACTGCCCTGGCCGCAAATTAAGTTCATCCCTTGCCCACGGAGTAATTCTTGCCCATAAGTAATGACCTCTCAACGTCAATTTAACATCTACCTGCCCATCATCATCAAAAAATTCAACCACTTTCGCCGCCAAAATATTACGAATACTGCTACCACGCGGCGGTTCCAATACTAATGAAACATCTGAAGCATCTATTCTGATACGCAAATCGGTTCCCGGTTGAGCATCAATTTTCGGCAACCACAAAGCCTGATCAGCTAGCGCTACCGCTGTCATTGCATAACGAGTATGATGTTCCACCATTGAAACATTCAGAATGCTACTTAGCGTCTCTTTTTGTAACCAAAGGCGTAGCGCATCGCTGGACCAAACTTCTTCCAATTTCCCGACAGCTCTGACCTTACCGTTATCCATTACGATCACATTTTCAGCCAGGCGAAGAATTTCATCCAGATGGTGGCTGACATACAAGATCGGAATTTTGACATCCTCAGAAAGCCTTTCAAGATAAGGCAACAATTCCCGTTTACGGGGAAGATCTAAAGATGCTAGTGGCTCATCCATTAAAAGCAGTTCAGGGGCAGTCAACAAAGCACGACCGATAGCAACCCGCTGTTTTTCACCGCCGGACAATGTCATAGGAAAACGAGATAATAAATGCTCAATCCCCAGCAAACTAATAATGCTATCAAATTCCGGCTTCATCACTGAAGACATGCCGTATTGAAGATTACCTTTTATCCGATAATGGGGAAAAAGCCGGGCATCCTGAAAAACATAACCTATACGGCGCTGCTCTGGTGGCAGGCAGATACCTTTTTCAATATCCACCAATGTATGATCATTGAGGATAACCCGCCCTTTATGTGGACGTACCAAGCCAGCAATAGCATTTATCAGTGAAGTTTTCCCAGCGCCTGAAAGACCAAAAACAGCCGTGATACCTGCTGTTGGCAATTGCGTGTTAACCTGCAAATGCAGATCACCAAGTTGTTTTTCAAAATCTAACACTAACATGTTGTTGCCCCCAGACGTTTCCTGCCCCAACGGGTTAACCACTCAGAAATCATCAGTGACACCAACGCAAGAATAATCGCAATGACACATAAACGAGCCGCAGCAATTTCTGCTCCGGGCGTTTCAATCAGGGTATACATTGCCAAAGGGATTGTTCGTGTTTCACCTGGAATATTAGATACAAAGGTGATAGTTGCCCCAAATTCACCTAATGAACGAGCAAACGCCAGAATAGTACCAACAATGACACCAGGCAAAGAAAGAGGAAGTGTAATGGTAAAAAATACTCTAAACGGATTCGCCCCTAGAGTGCGGGCAGCCTGTTCCAAACGTCGATCGACACCTTCCAACGCCAGACGTATTGCCCTGACCATCAGCGGGAAAGCCACAACAGCAGAAGCCAGGGCAGCACCACACCAACTGAATGCAAAACTTATCCCAAACCAATCATATAACCATTCACCAATAAATCCACGACGCCCCATACTGATCAACAGTAAATATCCCACTACCACTGGCGGTAATACCAGCGGTAAGTGGATGATACTGTCAAGTAAGGATTTACCGGGAAACCGGAAACGAACAAGAATCCACGCCATCAAAATTCCAAATGGTAGACTGAATAACACCGCCACACCTGAAACTTTCAGACTCAAGACAATGGCTTGCCATTCGTATTCACTCAACATCTCCAAAAGATTTATTCCTAAAGTGGTCGAAAACCGTAACGTTTGAAAATTGCTGCGGCTTCAGGAGTTTTCAAATATTCATAAAAACTGAGGACTACCGGATTACTATGATCTTTGATAATTGCCATTGGATATTCAATAGGTTTGTGGCTTTCTTCCGGGAAAATCCCCACAACTTTAACTTTATCACTGGCAACTGCATCTGAACCATAAACAATCCCCAATGGTACTTCAGCACGTTCCACCAATGCCATACCACTGCGTACATTACTGGTACGAGCCAACAGAGGATTAACCATCTCCCACCCCCCCAAATACTGCAACGATTCTTTGGCATAGATACCAACTGGAACATGATCCGGATCTCCGACCGCAAGGCGACCACCGTTCAGCAAAGATTTCCATTTTGTCTCTTTATTAATCTCAAGTTGATCGAATTTGCTGTCTTGCGGTGCAATCAGAACCAATTGATTTCCCAGAATAGTAAAGCGGGTTTTATTAATGATCAGTTTCTTTCCAGCAACATAATCCATCCACTGCTGATCCGCAGAAATAAAAATATCTGCCGGAGCGCCTTGTTCAATCTGACGAGCCAAAGTAGAAGATGATGCATAAGAAACCACCACATCCCCTTTTTTCTCTTGTTTATATTGTCTCGAAATATCATCAAGTGCATTGGTCAGTGAGGCAGCAGCGAATACTGTTACTTTTTCCGTAGCCCACACCTGCCACACCAAAGAAAAAGAAAAAACAACTCCCATCAATAGCTTGCTAAAACTCTTTTTCATCTGTTTTCACCTGTTTATCACCAATTAGTTCGCTGTATATAACAAGATATAGCGTTAAATGGAAGACTATCTCAATATTAATCGGCAAGTTGTGAGCAACTTTCACTATCTGATTTAATTTGAATTAATATGCTATAATAATAAAATCATGAGAGTAAAAATGAATGAGTTGCAGTGAGCTAAAACAAATTACCCGACGAACCGTCGGGCAATTAAAATCGCATCTGGTGTGCAAAGAAATATTAATTTTACTTCTCAGAATGGCCAATACGGGAAATCATATTAAACAGTTCCCCAAAGCCATAAATTAAACATAAAATTCCGGCTGTCACTACTGGTACCATGACCAGTGCGAAAGCCATACTTTTAATCAATTCAAACATAATAGCCTCACATAATGGCTCATAAAATGAGCCGACAACATAACATACTTTTAACCATAGCAAGTAATAGCGCTATAATTGGTATCATTCTAAACAAAGACAAACAACTATAACCGGCTAAACGTGCGTTTTTGCGAGTTAACCAATAAAAATTTACAATTTTATTTCCTGAAAAAAACTATCATGCAAGCAGAAATTCTATTAACACTGAAATTACAACAACGGTTATTCGCAGATCCGCGGCGAATATTATTACTAAAACAGATTAAAATAACAGGTTCTATCAGTCAGGGAGCAAAACTGGCTGGCATCAGTTATAAAAGCGCTTGGGATGCCATCAACGAAATGAATCAACTAGCAGATGAAATATTGGTAGACCGAGCTACCGGTGGTAAAGGCGGCGGCGGAGCAAATCTGACTATTTATGGTGAACGTCTGTTACAACTTTATGATTTACTGGCACAAATTCAACAAAAAGCCTTTGATGTGCTGAAAGATGACAAACTTCCCCTCGATAGCTTATTAGCTGCGATTTCCCGTTTTTCCCTGCAAACCAGTGCCCGTAATCAATTTTTTGGCACCATTACTGACCGTAACCACAATCAGGTACAGCAACATATCCGCATATTGTTGGCAGATGGTCAAACATCACTGAATGCAGCCCTGACAGAGCAAAGTGCTAACCACCTTAGTCTGGTAAAAGGTAAGGAAGTATTGGTCCTGATTAAAGCGCCTTGGGTGAAACTCACCAAAGAGCAATTCCCAGTCAGCCATTTTGATAATGCCCTGACAGGCCAAATCAGCCAAATCGAAACCGGAGAAGAGAGCACAGAAGTCATCGTCGTTCTTGATGGTGGTGAAACCCTTTGTTCTACTCTATCTAATCAAGAAGCTGACAACTTAAAACTACACCCTAAAGATAAAATCACGGCGCTTTTCAATGCCGATCAGATAATTATTGCCACTCTTTGCTGAAATGTTAATTAAAAGTGAATATTGACATTCAGCGTCAATTCCGCTTATTTGTGAGAACATATTTGCATTGCTTAAATAAGGAATAATAAAGATGTCTGAATTGCAAATAACGCAAGGCTGTTTCCGTTTAAGTGATATCCGTACCTTACAATTACCATCACTGAAAATCACCTCTGGAGAAAGTTGGGCTTTTGTTGGTGCTAACGGCAGCGGAAAATCATCATTAGCTCGCGCGCTTTCAAATGAATTAGTCCAACTTTCTGGTGAACGAGATTGCTCATTTCATACATGTACCCGAGTCTCTTCTGAACAATTACAAAAACTGATTGAAGAAGAATGGCAACGCAACAACACTGATCTATTGAGTGATGATGAAGATGACACCGGTCATACCGCAGCAGAAATTATTCAACTTCATCATAAAGATAATGAACTCTGTCTTGAACTGGCAAAACAGTTCGGCATTATGGATTTACTTTCCCGCCGTTTTAAATATCTTTCTACCGGTGAAACGCGAAAAACAGTACTTTGCCAGGCACTGATGACTTCACCTGATTTACTTATCCTTGATGAACCTTTTGATGGTCTTGATGCATTTGCCCGTGGTCAATTTGCTGAATTATTAGAAACATTGTCATCAAAAGGAATCGTTTTAGTACTCATTCTTAACCGATTCAGTGAAATCCCAGATTTCGTTAATCAAATTGGTGTACTAGCAGATTGCCATTTGACATCTATTGGCTCGAAAGAAAAAGTGATGGCAGATTCACTGGTTGCTCAACTCATACACAGTGAAAAACTTGGTGGCGTTCATTTACCAGAAGTGGATGAACTCCGCATAGATGATCGATTAGCATCTGATCAGCCGTTGATTATTCTACGTAATGGTGTCGTTCAGTATAATGACCGGCCCATTTTATATGGCCTGAACTGGCAGGTAAATCCGGGCGAAAACTGGCAAATTATTGGGCAAAACGGGGCTGGAAAATCAACGCTTCTCAGCCTGATCACAGGCGATCACCCTCAAGGCTACAGTAATGAACTCATTCTTTTTGGCCGTCAACGTGGCAGCGGTGAAACCATTTGGGATATCAAACGCCATATTGGCTATCTCAGTAACAGCATGCATCTGGAATACCGTATTAGTATCAGTGTGCGTAATGTCATTCTGTCCGGCTTCTTCGATTCAATTGGTCTTTATCAGGCGGTATCAGATCGCCAGCAACAACTTGCTAATGAATGGCTAGCCTTACTGGGGCTATCAGGCCAGGTTGCTAACAGCTCATTTCATAGCCTTTCATGGGGACAACAACGACTGGTTCTGATAGCTCGCGCATTGGTTAAACATCCTGCTTTATTGATCCTTGACGAACCTCTTCAAGGGCTTGATCCACTAAACCGTCAGCTAGTATTACGTTTCATCGATATCATGATCGCTGACGGTGATACTCAACTCCTGTTTGTTTCTCATCATCAGGAGGACGCCCCACAATGTATCACTCACCGGCTGATATTTATTCCTAATGGTGATATATACCACTACAAAACTGAGAAAACTGCTGATTGACTGCTGATAATTACCCGTTGTTATCAACGGGACTACTTATCCGACCAGTGAAAAAAGCATCGCAATTTAACCGTCATACATTATTATTTTTTGCTCACTAATAACATCCATCATCAATTTTTGATCTGCTTTTCTGCTTTTTTCTTTTAACTTATTAAAAATAAAGGGAAACATATGATTTGGGGTTTACTTGCCATATCACTGGCGTTATTAGCCATACACCGCACTGCTGCACTTATTGTTCTACTCGCCGCTGTTATTACCGGATTTATCACGCAAACTGTGATTTATCCGGCGATTGCCACTATTGCCATTATTTTTGTATTAGGTGCGCTACGTATCTATTTTCAGCAAAATAGCGTCATTAAAATAACCACTGAGCTGCTATTACTTACTTTTGGTGTCGCATTATTCCTGCATCTGATTCCAGGCTTTAATAACCTGAAATATCTCGATAAAGTTCAGGCTGGTCCTCATAGTGCGCCATTTTCAATGTATTTCAACTTTGATAAGGCGCTCATTCCTTTCCTGCTGTTATGTTGCATGCCTGGATTGTTCACAACAAAACCTCTGGCAAAAGTTCGGCCTTATGCATGGATAATCTTAGCTATTGCTATTCCTGTACTATTAAGCATAGCAACGGCTCTCGGAGGACTTGCCGTTGAACTACATATGCCACAATGGTTACCAGCATTTATTCTGGCAAATATTTTCTTCGTCTCTCTGGCAGAAGAAGCTTTATTCCGTGGTTATATCCAACAAAGGCTGAGTCAGTGGATTCATCCATATTTTGCACTGATTATCACTGCCTTAATTTTTGGGGGAGTTCACTTCGCTGGTGGTCCATTGTTAGTGATTTTCGCTACACTCGCAGGATTAATATACGGGCTGGCCTGGATGTGGAGTGGTCGCTTGTGGGTAGCTGTTGGGTTCCACTTCACACTTAATTTGGTTCATTTGTTGTTCTTCACTTACCCAATCAAATTGGTGACAGCGTTGTAACACATCAAATTTACCCGATATATATTTACCATCTGTAAAAAATTAAGGTTTTCAAGCAAATAAAGTTATCGAACAAGACTATTGATTGCTGTTGTAGTGTATAGGGCAATATAATGCGCTCAGTTATCATTTAAGTTCGGTTTTTAAAAAGTATTGATAGGAGTTTAAGCTAATGGCTGTAACTAAACTGGTTCTGGTAAGACATGGCGAAAGCGAGTGGAACAAAGAAAACCGTTTTACTGGCTGGACTGACGTTGCTTTATCTGAAAAAGGTCGTGCCGAAGCTCAACAAGCAGGCCAACTGTTGAAAGAAGCAGGTTTCGTTTTTGATTTTGCATACACCTCTGTTCTGAAACGGGCTATCCACACTTTATGGAATATTTTGGACCAAGTTGATCAACAATGGTTACCTGTTGAAAAAAGCTGGAAGCTAAATGAACGTCATTATGGTGCCCTGCAAGGTCTGGACAAATCAGAAACTGCCGCTAAATATGGCGATGATCAAGTTAAACTGTGGCGTCGTGGTTTTGCTATCACTCCTCCAGATTTAACTAAAGACGATGAACGCTTTCCAGGTCACGACCCACGTTACTCAAATCTGGCCCCAGAAGAATTACCTGTGACTGAAAGCCTGGCGACCACTATCGAACGGGTTATTCCTTACTGGGAAGACGTCATTAAACCTCGTGTTGCTAAAGGTGAGAAAGTGATTATTGCTGCTCATGGCAACTCTTTGCGTGCTCTGGTTAAATATCTGGACAACATGAGTGAAGAAACCATTCTTGAACTGAATATCCCAACAGCCGTACCTTTGGTTTATGAATTCGACGAAAACATGAAACCTATCAAACATTACTATCTGGGTAACGCTGATGAAATTGCAGCGAAAGCAGCCGCGGTAGCAAACCAGGGCAAAGCGAAATAATGCATTGCCTATAAAAACTGACTTTGTTCAGTAAATGTAAAAACCGGAACAACTCCGGTTTTTACATTCGAAAAACACTATCAGCCACGACGTGCTTTCACCGCCAACGACAATTGACGTAATAAAATTTCCGTATCAGCCCAACCAATACAAGCATCAGTAATGCTTTTACCGTATACCAATGGTTGATCACTCTCCGGGTCCTGATTTCCTTCCTCTAAATGGCTTTCCACCATGACACCAATAATCGCCTTCTCGCCTGCCGCGATCTGCTCACTGACATTTGCACTCACATCCATCTGCTTTTTAAATTGTTTGCAACTATTAGCATGACTGAAATCAATCATAATTCTTGCGGGCAAACCTGCTCTTTCCAAGCCTTGTTTCACAGCGGCAACATGTTCAGAACTATAATTCGGTTCTCTACCACCACGCAGAATAATATGGCAATCGCAGTTTCCACTGGTATTCACAATCGCAGAATGTCCCCACTTAGTTACAGAAAGGAAACAGTGAGGTGTACTCGCTGCATTGATAGCATCAATTGCAACTTTGATCGCACCATCAGTACCATTCTTAAAACCAACCGGGCAAGAAAGACCAGAAGCTAGTTCACGATGGACCTGAGATTCCGTTGTACGCGCGCCGATTGCTCCCCAGCTCATCAGATCTGCCAAATACTGTGGAGAAATCATATCCAGATATTCACCCGCAGCCGGTAACCCCATGTCATTGATATCCCGTAACAATTGACGAGCCAAACGCAAACCATCATTAATATCAAAACTATGATTCATATGAGGGTCATTAATTAATCCTTTCCAACCAATCGTTGTACGTGGTTTTTCAAAATAAACCCGCATGACAATTTCCAAATCATCTTTTAGTTCTTCACGCAATTTATTCAATCGTTCAGCATATTCCATTGCCGCTTTAGGATCATGAATAGAACATGGCCCAATCACAACTAACAAACGATCATCTTCACCTACCAAGATCTGATGAATAGTCTTGCGAGCCTTACGTACTGTAGATGCAGCCTCTTCAGTTGCTGGAAATTTTTCAAGTAGTGCTACAGGAGGTAATAATTCTTTTATTTCTCTAATCCTTATATCGTCATTCTGATAATTCATAACCCTCTCATCCAATATCGCTGTGTTTTTATCTAAAATAATCTTGAGATTTTAATCTAACTGTTAGAAGCCAAACTGTAAATATTCTTTGTAGATAATAAATAAACCAATATCTAACATAGAGCATGGAAAAATATAGCCAAATGTGGTCATAGCTATTTTTATTAGTTAAAGCATCTTCAGAAGCGATAATTATCAAAGTAAATATCTAAAAATATGCCAGAGATCGATAAAACAACTCTCTGGCATGATTAAAAAATTTATTCCGCGCGAGATAATGGCTGCGAATGGTTTTTCTTCGCTGCCTGAATCCACAAACGAGAGCCATTAAGCGCAATGCCGGTGAGAACCACATACTGCAACGACATTGCTAAAACTCCCTGATGGAAATAGATAACAACACTTATCACGTTGATAACAACCCATACCAGCCAATTTTCAACATATTTGCGGGTCATCAGAATCATTGCCACAATAGACAGCACCGTCATTACCGAATCCCAGAATGGGAACGCATCAAGCTCTAATACCGGCATTTGAACATTAAAGCCAAACTCCTGCATAATCGTAATAGTAACCTGAGTCAAATAACCAAATATCTGATCGATATTAAAAGTCATAATGGCAATCAATAGCACAGAAATAAGACCCATTATTATCGTCTTATTTCGACTTAACCAGCGTATTTTAAGTTCAATCTGCTGCTGATCATTAATCCGGCTCCAAGCATACCAACCATAAATATTGGCAGAAAAGAAAAACAATTGCAGTAGTAAGCTAGCATATAGTTGAATCTGGAAAAAAATCACGGCAAATAACGTAACATTAATCAATCCAAACAAATAGTTAATTATCTTTTCCTGACTGGCAAACCAAATACATAACAAACCAGCAATCGTACCCACTGCTTCAATCCATGATAAATCATAACCATTTTTACCTAATGGTATATTGACTAATATATTGTTAATACTGAAAAAATTCATCTGTTATATCCCAATTATTATCTATACCCGTCATCTTTCAAGTTGCCTCTTTGTTGGCTGCACTCACGCACCCCAGTCACAGAGTTATCTATGCTCCTGGGGATGCGTTCATTTGCCGCCGCGCTGCAAATTGAAATCTATTGGGTATATAGCAAAGTATTGTACTTACTATTTGTTTCTCCATTTTAACTAAGTTACAAAATCGAGCATCCTGTTTAAAGGAATAATCGCCTTTTCACGTAATTCTTTTTTAACAAATATTTCATGCTGACTTCCCGCCTGCTCCAATCCCCGCACGATAGACTGTAAGCTATTCATTGCCATCCACGGGCAATGAGCACAACTACGGCAGCTTGCCCCTTCTCCAGCGGTAGGCGCAGCAAATAATTGCTTCTCAGGACATGCCTGCTGCATTTTATAGAAAATACCTTTATCTGTTGCCACAATCAGTTTCTGATGCGGCAAAGATTGCGCTGATTTAATTAACTGACTGGTTGAACCAACCGCATCAGCCAGCTCAATAACTGCTTGTGGTGATTCAGGATGAACCAATACCGCAGCATCGGGATGTAGACCTTGCATCCTAATCAAAGCCTGAGTTTTAAATTCATCATGGACAATACAAGCCCCCTGCCAACAAAGAATATCCGCTCCTGTTTGCTTACGGACATAATTTCCCAAATGTCGATCTGGTGCCCAAATTATCTTTTCTCCTTGACTGTCTAAATGCTCTATTAGCTCAACAGCGATACTTGAAGTCACAACCCAATCAGCCCGGGCCTTAACCGCAGCTGATGTATTTGCATAAACCACCACGGTACGATCAGGATTATTATCACAAAACTCAGAGAACTCTTTTTCAGGACAACCCAGATCCAGTGAACACTCAGCTTCTAGCGTTGGCATTAAAACACGCTTTTCAGGATTGAGAATTTTGGCAGTTTCTCCCATAAATCGCACGCCAGCTACTAATAAAGTAGAAGCTGGGTGATTATTGCCAAACCGCGCCATTTCCAGCGAATCTGCCACACATCCTCCGGTCTCTTCAGCCAAAGCTTGAATCTCTGGATCGGTGTAATAGTGCGCAACCATAACTGCATCCTGCTGTTTCAGAAGGCGTTTAATTTTTTCGCGACAATATTTTTTTTCGTCCTGACTGAGAAAAGCAGGTTTGGGTGGGAATGGATAAATGGTTGAATTAAAATCAATATACTCACTCATTACTTTAGTCTCTGTTTAGTATATGGTTCCAAAATTGATGATCTTGGTTTTAACCCCGAAAATCTTCCCAATTTTGTTTAATATACTAAACAAAATAATCAATTTATAGTCATTTATCGCGGAATATTTTATCTGTTCATGATTAATTTAAAGGTCTGTTCACATTAAGCGGGGTGTTTAATGCCATAATAATCTTTCCATATTCATGTGAGTTATTGTTTTTCATACCATTTGGGAAAAAGGGCGAGCATATCATGAAAAAAACAGGTAAAACTTTAATCCTTAAAAGTAAAACTCGAAAATCCAAGTATCAGTTTAATGAAAATGAGAAATTAAATATGGAGCAAAAAACGGAAAAAACAATTAAATTTATAAAAAACTCCCCATTAAAAACAGATTTTTAAAAGACATTAAGTGACTAAAAACCGCCTATTCGTTGTCATGTTTAATCCATTTACCAACGCTATTATCCTTTGTTTATTTTACACATTTACCTAACTTATTATTACGCTTTAAAATCTCGAATACAAATACTATACCTAATAGATTTCGAGTTGCAGCGCGGCGGCAAGTGAACAAATCCCCAGGAGCATAGATAACTCTGTGACCGGGGTGAGTAAGTGCCGCTAAAAAAGAGGCAATTTGCAAGATGACCGGGTAAAAAGGTATATTTATATCACCAGTCTATTTACTGACTGATTTATGCGGATAAATTAAAGAGTAATAACTTTATAAAAACCGCTCAGTATTACTAGTAAAACAGCGCCAGTAAAATAAAAACGAATATGATTAATGTCTTTTAAACCCAAAGCAAAATATACCATAATGATTAATCGCAATAAAATGCAGACGAAAAAAGCGGTAAAAACAACGGTTACAACCTGTCCATTATTAAAACCATCAGTAAAAAATAAGAAAAAAACTGACTTTATTCATGCTTATGTACCATGGGAAAAAGACAAATAAAGATATTAATAATTTAATCAGAAAATATATTAAAAAAACAAATGACTTTAATAAAGTTTTCAACTTTTTCATAAAACAATTAAATCATCAAGCATGAAAAATCCAAATAACAAAATACTCAGATAAATGATTTAATAGAATACGAATCAGCATTTACAAAGTTAAAAATGGGATATAATGACACATTACCTTTTCTCTATTTTAATAATAAAAAATAAAGCCGGGCTAACCAGCTTTATTCTTACTCCACGATACTCCACCACTAGAATTATGCCGCCCTTACAATGTAGTTAAATGCGATGTTACGGGGTCTATTTTCGTTAGCAGTTGGGACTTGTCTTGATGCATCAATGTCAAAAAATGTAAGATCAGTACTACTGCCGCCATTTGCTGAACGTGTTTCTGGCGTACCATATCGTGACGATGCCATAACGCCATTCACAACAGGCGTCTGGGGAGCACCGCCCATCTGGGCATGTATAACTTGAGTTGACCCGGTAATATTTCTGATTGCATCTCCCTGCCAAGACAAAAGCCCACGACCACTGTCAACACCTCGATTATCATCCCATCCGCGGATAAATTCTCCTCTTAAATCCGGTAATCTACCGCTAGGATAAGCCTCCGCCAACTTCGGATATTGTAATTTATTAAAAGGTGAACCATTACAAACGAAATAACCGAAAGGTGGACTGAGTAACGGCCAGGGAATAGGAGAACCTACAGGTATATTAATTTCTTCACGTAATGAATTTATTACTACCTGAACAAGCTTTTGTGTAGCCGCCAACGTGTCGCTATTACCAATCACATTTGTCAGCTGAACAACCCCTTTTTGTGTTAATGAAGCATTAGGAATATCTGTTGTAATTTTCTGTTCTATCGCTTTATTTAATTGAGCGGTAAGTTTGGCTACATTACCATCATCCAGAACATCATTGCCAGATTGTGTCGCGATAAAATCAGCGACGACAGATGATATAGTTGATGACTGACGTAACACCTTATTTAACAAATGTGTGGGAACATTCTCCGGAGAAAATCCTGTCTGCAAACCCTGGTTTTCTTCATATTTTTCTTGACTAATTACATTTGCATTATTACTAATAGAAAAAGCCTTAAAATCATTTTTAGGACTCATATACACCTCTTGAACTAAATAATATTATTTCATAATAAACATATAGAATTACTGTAAAGACGATTTCTCGTAATTCACATAAATAACAGTCTAGTTCAGAAAAATAACAACAGAGTGTCCTTATTACTTATAGGGTTAACTGTTTTTGTATTATTGGAATAAATAAACAGTTCAATATTTTAGAATCTAAAATATCCCCCCAATTTATATTTAATATTTGGAAATTATTTTTCTCTTATTTATTATAACATTCTAAAACATTCGCTCATTGTTCTCATTGATATATACCTTTCATTGAAAAACGGTCTGGTAAGTGAAAATGATTTTGATATCACACTGAAAATAAAGGATTACATCTGAGATATCAGACATCTTAAATCCAAACGGATTCTCACATATCTGACATTAGCAGAGAATATCCTACGACACTCTCCGCTAATTTTAATAAAAGTTTTACTATTCTGCGCATCAAAGTTTAATTAGACTGAGCCAAGCCTTTTTATACGGTTAACTCTTAAGCCTCATTTGGATGTAGTTACAAGAAAGGATTATTATTCGCTCCAACCTCCACTTCAATTTCTGCGTTTAAATAACTGGCAAGATTGGTGGCTGTAACTTTATAGTAGTAAATAAGATTAGGAGGCGGTACAAGTATTCCACTTTTGCCGGGGTAGATCTCTATAGAATTATACAGAGTATAATCTCCAACTAAGGATGCCCAGTAGCCACTCACTTTAACTAGCGCTAAACTAACGTTTTTTATCGTTATATGAGGTTGATGAGCAGGAACTAATATACTGCCATTCTTATAAATATCAAGAGTCTGATTAGGGTTTATATATACTCGTGCCATTTTATTTTTTCCTTATTATTACGGTTATTTGATTGTCTACATGCATATGACCTTATCGGTGAAATTTAACTTAGCATTTACTCCGAGCAGTTAAATATTGAACTTTATCAGTGATGCAAAAATAATAAGATAATCTCATACTCATATCAGTATTAAATGATTAGTCAGCAGAATATTTTCTGAAATATATTAAATATCAAAATTAAAATTAGTCAAATTAATTATAAGCTATAAATGAGTATACTTTGGGAAATAAAATAATGGTGAATATTATTTAAATAAAATTTCAAAATTGTAGATCACTTGAAAGGAACTCAGTCCGATTTTTGCGATCTGATTAGTCGCCAAATCAAAACAAATCACTAACCGACTGAGTAATGCCATCATTACACCAATATCGCGAAATGAACACCGCCAGAACCTCTTGCGCCGTGTGCGATTCAACCAATCATTGGATAAACGGGTTTACGTTTGTCATGTTTCACTCCTATAAAAAGTAGGCACAACACCTACAAATATATTGATAACGGAATTAATGTATGGGTACTATACCCATATATTAACCAAATGGAGGATTGATGAGTAGTGCAGAGCTAATAAAACTCCTAATAGCTGGCGGATAGGTTAAGGCTAGACAAGACGGTAGCCATATCACTCTAACTAAACCCGGTGTTGTGAAAATAATCACAATACCACACCCAAGAAAAGATTCATCAAAAGGTGTCATCCAGCAGGCGCAAAATATTTCAGGGCTGAAATTACTATGATAACGGGCATAACAGGTGCAGTTATATCGCCCTTTATTTACAAAGCTCATTATCAAATTAAGAGGTAATACTATGATTTATCCACTCTTTATATTTAAAACAGAAGATGGGTTTGACGGTTACTTCCCCGATGTCGAAGGCTGTTTTTTTGCTGGCAACACTTTAGAAAATGCTATCCGTGATGCAGAAAAAGCATTTGGGCAGCACATGACTGTTTTAACCGAACACGGCGGCTATGTCCCTGCACCTAAAGACTCATCCGATTACATTGGTGATCCTCGTTTGTCTGAGGATGGAGGGGTTATTGCTCTTATCGAGTTAGATCCAGCAAAATATGAGTCAAAAGCCATCAAATTCAATTTAACCATGCCTGGCAATCTATTAACTGCTATAGATCGCTACATTGAGAAAAACGGACACTATAAAAACCGTTCTGCCTTTCTAGCTGAATTAGCCAGAAAAGAAATAGCTCACCACTAACAGGTTTAGGGTAGGAAACTGCCCTAAGCAAAATTCTGCTCGGCTCGAACCTGCAACCCATTGATTAAGAGTCAACTGTTCTACCGACTGAGCTAACGACTATCTAAGAAAATGTGTTTTCGAACGAAGCTTTAAGATGGTGGGTCGTGCAGGATGACTCGGCCTGCGGCCTCTCCCTTCGGGCCAGCGCTCATGCGCTGTTGTCTCGCTTCGCTCGGCTCGAACCTGCGACCCATTGATTAAAAGTCAACTGCTCTACCGACTGAGCTAACGACCCATCTAAGGAAATGTGTTTTTGACCGAAGCTTTAAGATGGTGGGTCGTGCAGGATGACTCGGGCTAGGCCCTCGCCCTTCGGGCCAGAGCTAAAGCGCTGTTGTCTCGCTTCGCTCGGCTCGAACCTGCGACCCATTGATTAAAAGTCAACTGCTCTACCGACTGAGCTAACGACTCATCTAAGGAAATGTGTTTTCGACCGAAGCTTTAAGATGGTGGGTCGTGCAGGATGACTCGGCCTGCGGCCTCTCCCTTCGGGCCAGCGCTCATGCGCTGTTGTCTCGCTTCGCTCGGCTCGAACCTGCGACCCATTGATTAAAAGTCAACTGCTCTACCGACTGAGCTAACGACCCATCTAAGGAAATGTGTTTTTGACCGAAGCTTTAAGATGGTGGGTCGTGCAGGATGACTCGGGCTAGGCCCTCGCCCTTCGGGCCAGCGCTAAAGCGCTGTTGTCTCGCTTCGCTCGGCTCGAACCTGCGACCCATTGATTAAAAGTCAACTGCTCTACCGACTGAGCTAACGACTCATCTAAGGAAATGTGTTTTCGACCGAAGCTTTAAGATGGTGGGTCGTGCAGGATGACTCGGCCTGCGGCCTCTCCCTTCGGGCCAGCGCTCATGCGCTGTTGTCTCGCTTCGCTCGGCTCGAACCTGCGACCCATTGATTAAAAGTCAACTGCTCTACCGACTGAGCTAACGACCCATCTAAGGAAATGTGTTTTCGACCGAAGCTTTAAGATGGTGGGTCGTGCAGGATGACTCGGCCTGCGGCCTCTCCCTTCGGGCCAGCGCTCATGCGCTGTTGTCTCGCTTCGCTCGGCTCGAACCTGCGACCCATTGATTAAAAGTCAACTGCTCTACCGACTGAGCTAACGACCCATCTAAGGAAATGTGTTTTTGACCGAAGCTTTAAGATGGTGGGTCGTGCAGGATGACTCGGGCTAGGCCCTCGCCCTTCGGGCCAGCGCTAAAGCGCTGTTGTCTCGCTTCGCTCGGCTCGAACCTGCGACCCATTGATTAAAAGTCAACTGCTCTACCGACTGAGCTAACGACTCATCTAAGGAAATGTGTTTTCGACCGAAGCTTTAAGATGGTGGGTCTGCAGGATGACTCGGCCTGCGGCCTCTCCCTTCGGGCCAGCGCTCATGCGCTGTTGTCTCGCTTCGCTCGGCTCGAACCTGCGACCCATTGATTAAAAGTCAACTGCTCTACCGACTGAGCTAACGACCCATCTAAGGAAATGTGTTTTCGACCGAAGCTTTAAGATGGTGGGTCGTGCAGGATGACTCGGCCTGCGGCCTCTCCCTTCGGGCCAGCGCTCATGCGCTGTTGTCTCGCTTCGCTCGGCTCGAACCTGCGACCCATTGATTAAAAGTCAACTGTTCTACCGACTGAGCTAACGACTATCTTAAGAAAATGTGTTTTCGACCGAAGCTTTAAGATGGTGGGTCGTGCAGGATGACTCGGGCTAGGCCCTCGCCCTTCGGGCCAGCGCTAAAGCGATGTTGTCTCGCTTCGCTCGGCTCGAACCTGCGACCCATTGATTAAAAGTCAACTGTTCTACCGACTGAGCTAACGACTATCTTAAGAAAATGTGTTTTCGACCGAAGCTTTAAGATGGTGGGTCGTGCAGGATTCGAACCTGCGACCAATTGATTAAAAGTCAACTGCTCTACCGACTGAGCTAACGACCCATCTAAGGAAATGTGTTTTTGACCGAAGCTTCAAGATGGTGGGTCGTGCAGGATTCGAACCTGCGACCAATTGATTAAAAGTCAACTGCTCTACCGACTGAGCTAACGACCCATCTTGTGACTTCTCTCGGCAACGGCGGCATATATTACTGATTTCTCAGAACAGCGCAACGATTATTTTTTTAAATTACGTTTAAATGCTTACTAAGCACCCAATTAACCCCGAAAACGTGTTAATACGCCCTTCCGGGGCCAATAATTACAGCGTAGAAAGCTTTTTTTCAGCCAATTTAGCTACGTTCGAACCAGGATATTGTTTCATAACCTGCTGGTAAACAGATCTCGCTTTATCCTTCTGACCCTTGTCCTGCATGATCAAACCAACTTTGTAAAGCGATTCACCACTCTTCTGTGACTTCGGATACTCTTTTACTACCGTAGCAAAGTAGTAAGCAGCTTCGTCTTTCTTACCCTTGTTATAGTGAAGTTGTCCTAACCAGTAGTTGGCATTAGGTATATAACTCGACTTCGGATAATTCTTTACAAAGCTCTGAAAAGAAACAATCGCTTTATCATATTCTTTGCTATTCACTGCTAAGTGAACAGCGGCATCATAATCGCCTTTCTCGCTGCCAGTACCGACAGGTGAAGACACTTGATTACTACTATTACTTGCAGTTGAAGAAGGAGAAACCGCCGTAGGTTTACTGTCTGAGGAACCAGTAGCACCTTCCAGTTGCTGATAAATATCCTTCTGCCGCTCTATAATTTGATTAAGCTGATACTGATTCTCCTGAATCTGACCACGGAGCATGTCAATATCACGTTGAGAATCGGCGAGTTGCTGCTGAAGCTGAGTTAACAGCTGGCTGTGAGCGTTAGAAATACGCTCTAATTGGGTAAGGCGCTCATCGGTAGAACCTGAGCCGACATTACTGATTGGCGCTTGGGCAATAGCGGCCCAAGGAACCGCTACGCCAACCAGTAACGACAGACCCAAAAAATGATGTCTGAAGTTACTGTTCATGAACTACTCTTAGTATGCCAGTACTGCGCGACGGTTTTTAGCATAGGCCGCTTCGTCGTGACCCAGTACAGCAGGTTTCTCTTTACCGTAAGAGACGATAGAGATTTGCTCACCGGAAACACCTTTGCCTTGCAGGTACATTTTCACTGCATTAGCACGGCGTTCACCTAATGCGATGTTGTACTCAGGAGTACCACGTTCGTCAGCATGACCTTCTACAACAACTTTATAAGATGGGTTGCTGCGCAGGAATGCTGCGTGAGCATCTAACAGCTGAGAAAAATCTGAGCTGATGTCGTATTTGTCAAAACCAAAATATACGATGTTGTTGTTTTGTAGCTCTTGCATTTGCTGACGAGCTAATTCCTCTGCTGACAGACCCGCATTAGTTTCGTTAACAGTGCCTACACCAGTCTGATCGTTATCAGCATTCTTGTTAGAACTACACGCTGCTACGGCCATAACTGGTAAAGCTAACATCAGCCCTTTTAGCACTTTGTTCAGTTGCATCTCTTTGATCCTTTTAAAGTTTGCCATACATATTATTATGCATCACAGATACGGCGACCAGGCAGGAAATTTTACCTGTCCATCGGTTGCCGGAAGACGCGCTTTGAAACGCCCGTCAGTCGAAACTAGCTGCAATACAGTTCCCAACCCTTGGGTAGAGCTATAAATCACCATAGTGCCGTTAGGTGCGATACTCGGCGTTTCATCCAGGAACGTATCCGTCAAAGTTTGAACGGCTCCCGTTGCCAGATCTTGTTTAGCAATGTGCTGCTTACCACTCTCTGAGCTGACCATTACCACAAAATTACCATCTGCACTAACATCAGCATCTTGGTTTTGTGTGCCTTCCCAAGTGAGGCGTTGCGGAGCACCGCCATTAATATTGATTTTGTATAACTGTGGACGCCCCCCCTGATCAGAGGTATAAACCAATGTCTGGTTATCCGGCATCCAACTTGGCTCAGTATTGTTACTGCGACCATCCGTAACCTGACGGATCTGAGCTGAACTCAAATCCATCACGTAAAGATTCAAACTACCTGATTTAGACAGAGCAAATGCCAATTTACTGCCATCAGGCGAAAATGCAGGCGCACCATTATGACGCGGGAAAGAGGCAACTTGACGTACCTCACCACTCGCCAAGGTCTGAATCACCAAGGCAGAACGACCACTTTCAAAAGTCACATAAGCCAATTTGGCACCATCAGGAGACCACGCCGGTGACATCAGTGGCTCTGGTGAACGATGAACAGTGAACTGGTTGTAACCATCATAATCCGATACCCGCAGTTCATACGGATATTTGCCACCATTGGTCTTTACGATATAAGCCAGACGGGTACGGAATGCGCCTTTAATACCCGTTAGTTTTTCAAACACTTCATCACTGGCTGTATGCGCAGCATAACGTAACCACTGTTTAGTCACTTTAAACTGATTCTGAGCAAGCACTGTGCCCGGAGCCCCCGCAGTATCAACCAACTGATAAGAGATCAAGAAACTACCATCTGCACTTGGCTGAATCTGTCCGACAACAACAGCATCAATACCCAAGGCTGACCATGCAGCAGGCGTCACCTCAGATGCCGTCGTTGGTTGCTGTGGCATACGACTAGCATCAATAGGATTAAATTTGCCACTGTTGCGAAGATCGGCTCCAACGATAGTTCCTATCTCTTCAGGTGCATTGCTAGCCCCAGTCCATTTAAATGGCACAATGCCAATAGGACGAGCAGAATCAACCCCTTGGGTGATTTCAATACGAACTTCTGCGTGAGCCACAGTGACCCACAACATCAAAATACTTAGCATTACTTTAAAAGCCTGCTTCATCATGTCTCCCTTATCGCGATGGAATCGCCGCAATAATTCGCGGATATTAACAAACGTCAACAAACAAAACTAGATATACCCGTTATCTTTCAAGTTGCCTCTTTGTTGGCTGCACTCACTCACCCCGGTCACATAGTTATCTATGCTCCCGGGGATTCGCTCCCTGGCCGTCGCGATGCATCTTGAAATCCATTGGGTATATACCCGTTATCTTTCAAGTTGCCTCTTTGTTGGCTGCACTCACTCACCCCGGTCACATAGTTATCTATGCTCCCGGGGATTCGCTCCCTTGCCGTCGAGAAGCGTCTTGAAATCCATAGGGTATAGCTTAATAACATTGAATAGTTTTGTTTGTTATTAATAATCTCTAAATAACAACCTTATTGAGGTTTAAAATAAACCGGAGTATTTTTAAACACTTCGTAAACCTCTTTGCTTGGTGGTTTCGGAATTTTCGCTTGTTTAGCAGCCGCTACCGCTGCCTGACACAACGCCTGATCTCCCCCTTCTGGTTTTACATCAATTAATAAGCCATCAGGAGCAAGCTTAATCCGTAATGTACAAGTACGCCCACGATACATGTCCGCATCGTAAAACTTATTCTGTATCGCTATCTGGATCTGCCCCAGATAGTTATTAATGTCGGCATTTGAAGCACCACTTTTCTTGCCACTTCCTTTACCCGCAGCAGAAGCGCCTCCTTGTTGTTTCGGCGCATTGGAAGTTAAACCACCCAGTAAATCATCAACTTCACTTTCTTGTTTGGCAGCTTGTGCAGCGGCTTTTTTCTTGGCATCAGCTTCGGCCTTCGCTTTAGCCTTTGCATCTGCTTCCGCTTTGGCTTTAGCATCCGCTTCAGCTTTAGCCTTGGCTTTTGCTTCAGCCTCCGCTTTAGCTTTTGCTTCTTCTGCGGCTTTTTGTTGAGCCACAGCAGCTTCAGCCTCCTTTTTAGCTTCAGCTTCGGCTTTCTTCTGCATTTCAGCCTGCTCTTTAATCAGCCTTTCTTTTTCAGCTTTAGCTTTGGCCGCCGCTTCTTCTGCCAGTTTTTGCTCTTCACGGGCTTTTTTCGCTGCGTCCTCAGCTTGCTTTTTTTGCTCTTCCGCAACCTGTTGCGCTTTAATTCTCTCTTCTTCTACCGCTTTCAGACGTTCTTGCTCTTCAGCCTGTTTTTCTCTTAATTCAGTTGCCTGCTGCTCCGCTTTCTTTTTACGTAACTCTTCTGCACGCTTAGCGTCAGCCTGCTGCTGCTGTTGCTGATTGTACTGCTGTACTACCGCATTCGGATCGACCATAACAGCATCAATAATAGAACCATCCTGTCCGCCGCCACCCATTTCGGTTTTTTGCGTCAGGGAACCCCAAATAAGCAACCCTATCAAAATGATATGTAACACAACCGAAACGATAACGGCGCGATTTAGCTTATTGTTTTGTCCGCTTGTCTTTCCCACGCTCGATATCCAAGATCTTTAAATGACAGCAATTTTGGCCAAACTCAGATAGGCTGAGTCATTAAGCCAACGGATTTCACACCTGCCCGATGCAACATATTCAATGCCTTAATAATCTCATCGTAAGGCACCTCTTTTGAACCACCAATCAAAAAAACGGTCTTTGGGTTCTCTTTTATCCGCGCCTGAGCTTCAGCAATAATCTGCGGTTCAGGTAATAATTCCAGTCGTTCATGGTTAACCACCATGGTGTACTGACCAACACCAGAAACTTCCACGATTACCGGCGGGTTGTCCGAACTGGAAACCGTTTTGGAATCCACCGCATCGGGTAGATCAACTTCTACGCTTTGAGTGATAATCGGTGCTGTTGCCATAAAAATAAGCAACAGAACCAGCAACACGTCCAGTAAGGGAACGATATTGATTTCGGATTTCAGCTCACGCTTGCGACTACGAGTGCGTGCCATAGCCTCTCCCCTTACTATTTGTTCTCAGCTTTATTTTCAACAGCAAAAGCTTGACGATGCAAAATAGCCAGAAACTCTTCCATAAAGTTATCGTAATTTTGCTCCAGCTTATTAACACGCTGATTCAAGCGATTATATGCCATCACTGCGGGAATCGCCGCAAACAGACCAATCGCCGTTGCAATCAACGCCTCTGCAATACCCGGCGCTACCATCTGAAGAGTGGCCTGTTTTACCGCACCTAACGCGATAAATGCATGCATAATTCCCCAAACCGTACCAAACAAACCGATATATGGGCTTATTGAACCAACCGTACCCAAGAATGGAATATGGCTTTCCAATGTTTCTAATTCACGGTTCATAGAAATACGCATTGCACGTGAAGCCCCTGTAACCACTGCTTCCGGTGCATGATTATTGGCATGATGCAAACGGGCAAATTCTTTGAACCCAGAATAAAAAATTTGTTCCGTTCCACCCAATGAATCTCGACGCGACTGACTTTCCTTATACAAGCGTGATAATTCAATACCCGACCAGAATTTGTCTTCAAATGCTTCCGCTTCACGGGTTGCGGCATTGAGAATTTTGGTCCTTTGAATAATGATTGCCCATGAAGCAATGGAAAAGCAGATCAAAATAAGCATGATCAGCTGCACCAAAAGGCCCGCCTTCAGGAATAAATCAAGAATATTCATGTCAGCCACTACTTAAACTCCGCGACAATAGACTTTGGAAGCGCAATCGGCTTCATTTGAGATGTATTCACGCAGGCGACTAACACTTCTGCGCTGTTAAGAACTTTTCCGTTACCATCAACAATGCGTTGAATAAATGTCAAAGATGCTCTACGAATATCAGTAATTTCGCTCTGTACCTCCAACATATCATCAAGCCGGGCTGGGACATGGTAATCAACCACTATACGCCGAACAACAAATCCAATTTGTTCATCAAGTAAACGCTGTTGATGAATGCCACGGTGACGTAACATCTCTGTACGAGCTCTTTCATAAAAGGCGACATAACGGGCGTTATAAACTACCCCACCAGCATCTGTATCTTCGAAATAAACACGAACGGGCCAACGGAATAATGTATTACTCACTTTCAATCCTAATATAAGGCGAATTAACGCTGCCACTATACTCAAGACAATGCGGCTTTGGAATAATGTGCAAATAAAAAATTTATGGATTAAATAACCCACAATACGCAGAGTTAGCTAACAGAAGAATTGATATAAACCCCAAATCAAAATTAAAAATGCTGGCAAAGGATAGAAAAAGATACGCCAGACGATCCTTCTTGGATGAAACCCTATACCGAAAGTAACACCTGTGCATACAGACCAAATTAGCAAAACACCTTGCCATACGTGCAATGAACTAGTATTGGCCGCAAAACGCGCAGGCTCATAAAATACACAACCAGCAACTATCAATGCCAGAATAAGGATAAGGCCCCTTATAGGGCCTTTATCCATCAGCTGATAGCATTTATCTATCAACATTACTTTTCGCCATTTTCAGCAGCTTTTTCTGCTTCATGATGTTCAAGCGCTAAGGCAGCAATTATTGCAAAACTACAAGCCAAGAGCGTTCCAAGTATCCAGGCAAAATACCACATGCTTTATGCTCCTTAGTACAATGAATGTTTATTATCTTCAATAAAGCTTTTATCCAAACGTCCGAACATCTTGTAGTAACACCAAATGGTGTATCCCAAAATGATGGGAACAAAAATCAATGCAACCACAAACATGACGCGCAATGTCATCAAGCTTGAAGTCGCGTCCCACATTGTCAGGCTGACATTAGGATCAGTAATTGAAGGCATCACAAATGGGAACATCGTCACACCGCAAGTCAAAATAATGCAAGTAACTGTCAGTGAAGAGAACAAGAAAGCCCATCCAGCTTTGTTCATACGGGTCATCAGCATAGTCAGCAAAGGAGCAACAACACCCAATGCTGGTAGAGTCCACAGCCACGAATAATTATTGAAGTTAGTCAACCAGGCACCAGCTTGATGGGAAACTTCTTTATGTAATGGATTAGACTGAGCCATAGTATCCAGACCACCCGTCACAATATAACCATCAATACCATAAATCAGCCATACACCTGCTAGCAAGAAAGCCACCATAGTCACCAGTGCACATATATAAGTTGCCACACGAGAACGTAGACGCAGCTCACCGGTAGTACGCATTTGCAGATAAGTTGCGCCCTGAGTCACAATCATCATCAAGCTGATCACCCCAGCCAATAGGCCATATGGGTTTAGCAATCCAAAAAAGGAGCCGGCATAGGACAAACGTAATTGGGAATCAACGTTAAACGGCACGCCTTGCAAAAGGTTCCCGAACGCAACACCGATAACCAATGGCGGCACAAAACTGCCGACAACTATTGCCCAATCCCACATATTACGCCACTTGCGATTTTCCAATTTTGAACGGTAATCAAAACCAACCGGGCGAAAGAATAATGCGGATAACACCAGAATCATGGCAACATAAAAGCCTGAAAATGCCGCGGCATAAACCATCGGCCAGGCGGCGAACAGTGCGCCACCGGCAGTAATCAGCCAAACCTGATTGCCATCCCAGTGCGGAGCCACTGAGTTAATCATGATGCGGCGCTCAGTATCATTTTTACCAATGATTCGTAACAGGATACCTACCCCCATGTCGAAACCATCAGTTACTGCAAAGCCGATTAGCAATACACCAATCAGCAGCCACCATATAAATCGTAGTACTTCATAATCAAACATAAGTGGGCTCCCGTTTACTGAGCATCATGCGCTGAAGTTGTTTTCTGTTCAAAGTGGTAACGACCCGTATTCAGGCTGCTTGGGCCACGACGTGCGAATTTGAACATCAAAAACATTTCTGCGATCAGGAACAAGGTGTAAAGACCACAAATCAGTGCCATCGAGAATAGGATATCGCTGGCTGCCAGGTTGGAACTCGCTACAGCGGTTGGCAAAACCTCGCCAATTGCCCAAGGCTGACGGCCATATTCAGCAACAAACCAACCTGCCTCTATGGCGATCCATGGTAATGGAATACTGTACAACGCAGCGCGCAGTAACCATTTTTGTTTACCAATACGGCCACGGATAACACTCCAAAATGCCAGACCAATCAACAGTAACATCAGGAAACCGGCTGCAACCATAATACGGAACGCAAAATACAGTGGAGCAACACGAGGAATAGAATCCTTCGCCGCTGCCTTAATTTGCTCCTCGCTGGCATCAGTCACTTTGCTGGTATAGCGTTTCAGCAACATGCCGTAACCAAGGTCTTGTTTGCTTTCATTGAATGCAGTACGAACCGTCGGGTCTGTATTACCTGCCCGCAATTCTTCTAACAATGCATAAGCTTTTATACCATTACGAATACGCAGCTCATGCTGATCCATCAGATCACGCAAACCAATTACCGGGGTATCAACAGAACGGGTCGCAATCAGCCCCATAAGATAAGGGATCTGGATGGCATATTTATTTTCCATTTTGTCCTGATCCGGGATACTTATCAGTGTAAAGGCAGCTGGAGGGGGCTGAGTTTCCCATTCAGCTTCAATTGCCGCTAGCTTAGTTTTTTGTACGTCACCCATTTCGTAACCGGATTCGTCTCCCAGCACGATAACAGACAATACCGCGGCAATACCAAAACTTGAGGCAATCGCAAATGAACGTTTAGCGAATGGAATATCACGGCCTTTCAGCAAGTAGTAAGAGCTGACACCAAGAACGAAGATCGCCCCCGTCACATAACCTGCTGCAACAGTATGAACAAATTTCACCTGAGCAACCGGGTTCAGTACCAGTTCAGCGAAACTCACCATTTCCATACGCATGGTTTCAAAGTTGAAGTCAGAAGCAATCGGGTTTTGCATCCAACCATTAGCAACCAGAATCCACAGTGCAGAGAAGTTAGATCCTAGAGCAACCAACCAGGTTACTGCTAAATGTTGCTTTTTACTGAGACGATCCCAACCGAAGAAGAATAGACCGACGAATGTAGATTCCAGGAAGAACGCCATCAAACCTTCGATCGCCAGAGGGGCACCAAAAATGTCACCAACGTAGTGAGAGAAGTATGACCAGTTAGTTCCGAACTGGAACTCCATGGTCAACCCTGTTGCGACACCCAGAGCAAAGTTAATACCAAATAACTTACCCCAGAATTTTGTCATATCTTTGTAAATTTGTTTACCGGAAAGCACATACACCGTTTCCATAATCGCCAGCAAAAACGCCATACCGAGCGTTAGTGGAACGAACAGGAAGTGATACATTGCAGTTAAGGCAAACTGTAATCGTGACAGTTCGACAATATCAAACATCTTGACTCCTTGCTCCTAGCAGGAAGGCATCGACTTGCAGCAACCTGGCTTTGTCATAAGAACCTGTTTCAAGGCACTAAAACAAAAGCCTTATATACCCTTCATCCTTCAAGTTGCTGCTTTGTTGGCTGCGTTCACGCACCCCAGTCACATAGTTATCTATGCTCCTGGGGATGCATTCACTTGCCGCCGCGCTGCAACTCGAAATCTATTGGGTATAACTACCAGCAATAAATGCCTCTAAAATAACAATTCATTACCAAGTGAATTAAAAACATAATTAGACTAATAGTATAGTACGCTTATATTCCCATACAATAAATAGGTTTTACGTGATTCAGATTAGAATTCCGAATATGGATCAACAATTTCGGTTATTGTTTAATGGAAACGAATTTGATCAAGATCAATCTAAGCAAATTAAAAAAATAATGCTATAGGTAATAACCTGATTTTGGTCACTTATTTCTGGTTAGTGTTAACTACTTTGTCTATTATTTCATTTTGGTTGATATATTGTTAAACATTTGTTTATTTAGATAATCATTGATTTCTATATTGCTGTGAAATGACTTTTAAAATTAACTTTTTATTTCCACTCTTAAGAAAATATTATTATTAACGTTGCATTAGCAGTGAGATCACCCCCGTTTGGCAGTCACTCAGATAGCATAATGACTCTCAGTTCGAGCATTAAACTTCCCTCTTGTGACAACCCTCACCAAACTTAGGATAATGACTTAGTATCTCGATTCCCGCAGACTGACACTTCCAAGTTCGCGCCAATCACCATCATAATATGCTGTTGAAACTGAGATGCAGCCGGAAACGGAAAAAACGTTGTTGCTGGGCTAGAAAAAATATCTGGTATTACTCCATTGCTCTAATGTTTCATTGTCACTAAACATTAACTGACCTAAATGGAATCTTTGAGAAACTTAAGGCTTGGTGTATATACACTCATTAAATGAATAATTATTTTTTCTGGTCATTTATTCCAAAATTAAATTTGCGTAAAATTTCATTTCATCAATCTTTTCACTATAAATTTATTATTAGGTAACACGAATATTATTGAGAGTGAATTAGCATAATACATGGAGAAAGAAAAATTGTTTTAAAATACTGATTTTTTATTTTCACCAATTAACTAAAAATAGTTAATCCTTTAAGTTATAAGAACATTTAATTATTAATCAACTGAACTAGACTGTAATTGATATGAATTATTGAAGTGTTTTTCAATAATTCAATATGTTGATTATAGAATGATGTTATTTTATTTAAGGAGTATTTATGAATCAAAAAAATGATTTTAAATCCTTTTCTTTTGGCAAGAGTGCTAATGTGTTGAGCCAAGGAGATTATGAAATTAATAAAGATTTGCAAGATGGAATTCCAACAGGTGACATCACCCTTTACATTCACTTGTTAAATAAAGTATTGCGTCAATCGTCAGCCATATCATCTGTAGTAGCTGATTTTATTGCAACACAATCTGGTGAGGATGTTCTGGATGATGGAAATAGAGATAAACTCATCATGCAGTTAAATAAAGCGTTAGAAAAAGTCACCACAGCAAAAATTCCCAATGCCTCATTAACCCAAAAGGGAATTGTTCAACTAACAAATGAAATTGGCGATAATGACACGCTGGCAGTGACACAGAAACTTGCTCAGGAAATAATAAATTCATTACGTGAAAATATTAATGAAAAAGTACCCAATACCCGAAAAATAAATGGGAAAGTATTAACCGGGGATATTACTATTAATGCTGAGGATGTGGGAGCGATATCAACTGATAATGTAATACATTCAATGGCACACGGTGATCTGGATAAATTAGAAAATCTGCGTAATGGTTGTTCCGGATTTAACCCTTCCGCGCCGTTCCTGACTCAATATGGGCTGCCCCGCGGCAATGGTGGCGTTCAGTTAAGAATTAGCAATATGAGTGGTGAATCAAGCGAGGGGGAAGACGATGTATGGAGCCACAGGCTGATTTTCACCCATTTTGGCGATACATATCGTACAGATCATATAAATGAATATTATAAACTGACACGTAAATTTTGGGACAATATCAATGCCAAACCAGATTTTAATGGCTACCTAAAAATATCCTCTCCGATAATAGAAATCTATCCTGATGGCACATTTTCAACTAACGAAGAATCAGAGGGTGCAGAAGTAAGGAAAGAAGAAACAGGCATATACCGTATATCAAATATCTCAGGCTATAACACTGATGGCGCCTGGGGTGTGCATGGCGGTATTTCTGTTCCCCAAAACAATAATAATCTTGAATTGATTTTCGTTGACGATCATATCCAACCTGATGGTTCTATTATCATTGAAGTCTGTCACCGCCAACATTCGCATTTACCTGAGAAATTTCAGAACTGGCGGCTCAAATCTGTTGATGATAATGGCAAACAGATGTTCTACCAAGATGGGGAACCCTGTGATATTCCTGAACATTGTCGTTTAGATGTTCGTGTCCAAATGCCAGAAGATTCACTCTGGAATTTGAAACGAAACAAGTTACAGGAAGAAATAGAGAGCACCCGCGTTTCTGACGATAAATTGTAGTAATACGGGGCCATATGGCCCTGTATTTTATTTTTATTCAAATTAAAAATCAGTAGCTAAAACCCAGCATCACGCCACATTCTTTTCATAATAGCGTAATATCCAGCTTATCGCGGTTTTTTGTGGAGAATGAAGTTAAAAAATCCGTAAGAAAAATATTGGGATCTTGTTAACCATTTAACATGATAAACTTGACAATTTTTTACAAATGACTATTAATTATAATACCATCTTTAATGTCCGTTTTTTCCTGTAATACCAGAATGTTACATATATATTCTTACAACCATTTATTTAATTGGAGGAATTATTATGCTACTTTATTATTATCCTGACCCATAACTTTCAAGATGAACTTACGGTATTATCACGCTATCTATTTAATATTCAGTGGATAGTGAAGCTTCAATATTATGTACCCAATAGGTTTCAAATTGCAGCGCGGCGGCAAGTGAGCACAGCCAACAAAGCAGCAGTTTGAAAGATGAAGGGTATATTGATATACCATGGACATCATACAAAACATGTATTATTCATGGCTTACAAAGCCTCTATTATTTCATGGAATAAAATTATGACTCTATATAACAGAATATTGATTTTTTTCATCCTGATGTTTGCCCCGATAATATCCAGCTTTGCGGATACCGAAATTAAGTTATCTGACGAGGAAAGTCAGGCTATATCTCAGCTATTAGAGAAGATTGAACCTAATAAACCGACAGTGATCGATTTAACTAAATCAGAAAATGAGAAAGGATATATTGCATTATTACATTCCCACGGTATTACAAAACAGAAACATCCTGATATCTTTGAAGATATCGAGCTTATGAAAGCAAATCAAAAGACAATGTTTAGACGTGGAGAACTACTTGAAATAAAAAGCTCAAATGCAGAGCCAGAAGATTATTTTGGTCAGCCTACAATATTAATTTCCGATGGCTCCAAATCAATTTCAGCTGAAGTTCTTGGTTCCCTATATTTTCCTGGTTCTAATATTTTAAACAGTAATACAATTAAAACTGACGTTAGCACTATATCATTACAGGGTGGCGTCACAATTTATGGCACAGACCAAAACAGTGGAAAACTTAAAAACTTAGCCAACTCCCCATTCAAACAGGAAAAAAATAAGGAAACAAGAGACTTTTTAGCACAAACCAAAGAATATGATATTGTTAAATTAGAAAAATTTGGTAATATTAAACCTGTTGCTGTTTTTCAAGGAAAAAGAAATGGGATACCTATTACTCCCGGACCAGTAGTCATTCAGTCAAATACACTGACAGACCCTGGAGATATTGCTCAATACTTTCAGCCCCACAAGATGAATAACACAGCACCAACTCACGTAAAGAATCTATCAACGAAACCGGTAATCGTTTGCTTAAATAGAGCAAACCCTGAACCAGGAGCTCCTAGTGAATGCGATTACGGTCCTACGTCGCCAGGTAAGCCAAATGATCAGTCCACAATCAAGCTGGAAATAATAGGTGATGTTACATTCAAGAACCCTATCGCGATTGATGAAAAGGGAAAACCTACAGAATTTCAAGGTATGAAACCACATGCAAATCTGACACTGATCGGTCTTGATACTGGCGGCGCATGTAAATTAGCAAAAAATATAAATGAAGATACATTTTGGAAACATACAGAAGTCAGTAATGATCCTGCCAAAGGTAATAATACAAAGTTATCATGGGATTTTTCTAAAAACACAGGTTACGCTGATTTTGGACCAATATGCTGGAAAAATAACGAAAGATATGTACTAGACCTACAAGTTACTGTTCCAACAATTCAAGGTGATACTCCATTTTCTAGCCAATTTACTTATACCAATAACCCCGGTCATGTGAAGAACGAGTCACAATTCATTTATCCACCCATTCAAATCCAATATGGTTGCATTGCAGAAGGCACATTAATAGATATGGCTGATGGTTCAAAGTGGAAAGTTGAAAATATCCGCCCAGGCGATAAAGTTTTAACAAAACAAGGAGGTATCTTACAAGTAAAAAGCCGTATTGTAGGTCACGATACTGAATTTATTGATTTAATTTACAATAATGGTGAGCAGATTTCACTGACGCCAACTCATCCTGTCTCAACATCACAGGGAATAGTCAAAGCCGAAGACCTTAAGGTCGGCGATACAATACATACACTTGATGGCCAAATTACCCTTACCTCAGTTAAACAGAGAAAATCAGAACCATCAAACGTGTATAATTTTGTCTTAGAAAAGACAGATAGCCAAAGTGAATTATTACCTGAAGATGCAGTGCTTTCTGCCGGCGGCATTTTGGTTGGTGATAATAATCTGCAAAGAAAAGTGTCGATATCAAATTAATCTCTCAGATTAATAACAAAGTGCTGGCTTTTTTAGTCAGCACTAATTTCTAAGTAACGCATTTGTATTATTTTTATGGTTGAGAATAAAATCCAGCCAACGAAAAACAGCCATAAGACTCTGTTCTATCGTCTCCTTTACCGAGCGCACTTCTTTTTGCCCTACAACGTCAACCCGTTTTCTCCAAAATGAAAGCTAGAAGAATATTGCAATAGCACTTAATAAAGTGAAATAAAGAGTCCCACGAGAAAAATAGTGGTATTTGTTAACAATCTGACATGAGAAACTTGACAATCTTTTACAAAGAACTATTAATTATATAAACGATTATAGCGCCACCTTTAGTATCTATTCCTCCTATACTGTAAAAACATAATATATATGGCGGATTCGACTAATAAGTGTAATTTTTCAGAAAGGCGGTCAGTTGATATAGTAGGCATCTTTACTACTCATCTTACTCATAATTTCCAAAATAAATTAAAAAAATTAATAAATTATCAGTTTAAGATAGTAATGCATTAATATTATATTGACTAGGAAATAAAGTATATACCCAATAGATTTCGAGTTGCAGCGCGGCGGCAAGTGAACGAATCCCCAGGAGCATAGATAACTCTGTGACTGGGGTGAGTGAAAGTAGCAACTTGAAGGATGAAGGGTATATGTAATTAATTGCTTACAAAACCTATATTATTTCACAGGATAAGATTATGACTCTATTCAACAAAGCACTTGTTTTTTTCATCATGCTATTTTCCCCTATAATGTCATGCCTTGCTGATACCCAAATTAAGTTATCTGCCGAAGAAAGCCAGGCTATGTCGCAGTTCTTAAATAGTCTTGAATCTAATAAACCCACATTGATCGATTTAACTCAACCGCAAAACGAGAAAGGATATATCGCATTATTAAAATCCCATCATATTACAGAACAGACACATCCTGATATTTTTGAAGATATCGAAACTATGAAAGTACACCAAAATGCATTACTTAAGAATGGACAACGACTTGAAATACAAGATTCGTTTACAAAGCCAAAAAATTATATTAGTCATCCTAGAATAGTGTTTTCCGAACATAATAAATCAATTTCAGCTACTGTTTTTGCTTCCCTATATTTTCCTGGTTCTAATATTTCAAACAGCAATACAATTGAAACTAACTCGGGAAAGGCAAAATTACAGGGCGGCCTCTCAATTATTAGCTCTGATAACCAGAATGTTAAAACACTACATGTATCCGTACAAGAAAATACAAAGAATAATGGGGTTCGGAACTTTGTACTATCCACCCCCGAATATAATTTTGCTACCTCTGGACAACATGGTAATACGTATCAAGCTATTTCCTTTTTCCAAGGGGAAATAAATGGGATACCACTCAATAACGCGCCAATAGTAGAGAAGTCACTGCCGCTGCAAGACCTTGAAGATTCTTTTAGCAACTTTTTCCCTCAAAGTATGGAAAACAATGCGCCAGTTTATGTAAATAATTCACCAGAGAACGAGAAACCGATAATCGTTTGCTTAAATAGAGCAAACCCTGAACCAGGAGCTCCTAGTGAATGTGATTACGGTCCTACGTCGCCAGGTAAGCCAAATGATCAGTCAACCATCAAGCTGGAAATAATAGGTAATGTTACATTCAAGAACCCCATCGCCATTGATAAAAATAGGAAACCTATAGCAGCTCAAGGGATTTCACCAGCGATAGATCTGACACTGGTCGGTCTCGATACTGGCGGCGCATGTAAATTAGCAAGAGATATAAATGAAGATATATTTTGGAAACATAAAAAAGTCAATAATGATCGTATTAAAGGCAATAATACAAATTTATCATGGGAATTTTCTAAAAACACAGGTTACGCTGATTTTGGACCAATATGCTGGAAAAATAACGAAAGATATATACTAGACCTACAGGCTACTATTATAACAGTGCAAGGTGATAACGTATTTCCTGTCCTGTTTTCTTATACCAATAACCCCGGTAGTGAGAAGAGCGCGTCACAACTCATTTATCCACCCCTTCAAATCCAATATGGTTGTATTGCTGAAGGCACATTAATAGATATGGCTGACGGCTCAAAATGGAAAGTTGAAAATATACGCCCAGGCGATAAAGTTTTAACTAAACAAGGAGGTATCTTACAAGTAAAAAGCCGTATTGTAGGTCACGATACTGAATTTATTGATTTAATTTACAATAATGGTGAACAGGTTTCACTGACGCCAACTCATCCCGTCTCAACATTACGAGGAATAGTCAAAGCCGAAGACCTTAAGGACGGGGATACAATACATACACGTGATGGTCAAACTACCCTTACTTCAGTTAAACAGAGAAAATCGAAACCATCAAACGTGTATAATTTTGTCTTAGAAAAGACAGATAGCCAAAGTGAATTATTACCTGAAGATGCTGTGCTTTTTGCCGGTGGCATTTTGGTCGGTGATAATAATCTGCAAAGAAAAGTGTCGATATCAAATTAACCCGCTTTTTTAACGATCTGAGGCCACTTTACAGTGGCCTCATAGATAAGCATTTATTATCAATTATTACTTGCCAGCGAGTAAATCCTTCACTGCATCACCGATGTCTGCCAGACTGCGAACCGTCTTCACGCCAGCCGCTTCCAGAGCAGCAAATTTTTCATCTGCGGTTCCTTTACCACCCGCAATAATAGCACCCGCATGACCCATACGTTTACCTTTTGGTGCAGTCACACCCGCAATATAGGCAACAACCGGTTTAGTGACTTGCTGCTTAATATAAGCTGCCGCTTCTTCTTCCGCAGTACCACCGATTTCACCAATCATTACGATGGCTTCGGTTTGCGGATCTTCCTGGAACAATTTCAGAATATCGATGAAGTTAGAACCTGGAATTGGGTCACCACCAATACCAACACAGGTAGATTGCCCTAAACCTGCATCAGTTGTCTGTTTTACCGCTTCATAAGTCAGTGTACCAGAACGGGAAACGATACCGACTTTACCCGCCTGGTGAATGTGGCCCGGCATAATACCGATCTTACATTCATCCGGCGTGATTACCCCCGGACAGTTAGGGCCGATCATACGCACACCTGCTTCATCCAGCTTCACTTTAACCGCCAACATATCCAGCGTCGGGATACCTTCAGTAATCGTGATGATCAGTTTGATGCCTGCATCAATGGCTTCCAGAATAGAATCTTTACAGAAAGGAGCAGGAACATAGATAACAGAAGCCGTTGCCCCTGTTGCTTCTACTGCTTCACGAACAGTATTGAAAACAGGTAATCCCAGATGCTCAGTACCGCCCTTACCCGGCGTTACGCCACCAACCATTTGCGTGCCATAGGCAATCGCTTGTTCTGAATGGAAAGTACCCTGACTACCCGTAAAACCTTGACAGATAACTTTGGTGTTTTTATCAATTAAAATAGACATTATTTTGCCCCCACTGCTGCTACTGCTTGCTTAGCTGCGTCTGTCAGGCTGGTTGCCGCAATGATATTCAAACCACTGTCAGCCAGTTTTTTCGCTCCCAGCTCAGCATTATTCCCTTCCAAACGAACAACAACCGGTACGTGAACTCCAACTTCTTCCACTGCACCAATAATACCGTCAGCAATCAGGTCACAACGGACAATACCACCAAAGATGTTAACCAATACCGCTTTCACATTTTCATCTGACAGAATGATTTTAAACGCTTCTGTAACACGTTCTTTGGTTGCGCCACCACCTACATCAAGGAAGTTTGCCGGTGCACCACCATGCAACTTAACGATATCCATCGTTCCCATTGCCAGACCAGCGCCGTTAACCATACAGCCAATGTTGCCATCCAGTGCGACATAGTTTAGTTCCCACTGTGCCGCCTGAGCTTCACGCGGATCTTCCTGAGATGGGTCATGCATTTCACGCAGTTCAGCCTGACGGAACAGTGCGTTGCCATCAGCGCCTAGTTTGCCATCCAGACAAATCAGATCACCTTGAGTCGTGATAACCAATGGGTTAATTTCAACCAGAGCCAGATCACGCTCCAGGAATAGGTTTGCCAATCCTAAGAAAATTTTGGTGAACTGACTGATTTGTTTACCGGTTAAACCCAGTTTAAATGCCAGTTCACGCCCTTGATAAGGCATAGGGCCAGCCAGTGGGTCAATAATAGCTTTATGAATCAGTTCCGGAGTTTCTTCCGCAACTTTTTCAATTTCAACGCCACCCTCAGTAGAGGCCATGAACACTACACGACGCGTACCACGGTCAACCACCGCACCAAGATACAGCTCCTTCGCAATATCAGTCGCCCCTTCTACCAGAATCTGGTGAACAGGCTGTCCTTGCGCATCTGTTTGGTAAGTGACCAGACGTTTGCCCAGCCATTGTTCAGCGAAAGCGCGAATTTCTTCTTTACTGTTAACCACTTTCACGCCGCCCGCTTTACCGCGACCGCCAGCGTGAACCTGACACTTAACCACCCAAGGGCCAGCGCCGATTTTAGATGCAGCTTCTTCTGCTTCACGCGGTGTCGTACAGGCATAACCAGCCGGAGCGGGCAAACCATACCGTGCAAAAAGCTGTTTTGCCTGATACTCGTGTAAATTCATGATGTTCTATCCATAGTTAGTCTGAGAAGAGCAAATTAGCAAATTGCTCCCTTATTTTTTTGGTGCTCTGGATATAGCCAATCTCTAAAGACTGGCTGTTCATATACATTTGTTTACTTCAGACCGGGCAGATATTAGCGCGTATCTGCCCTATTATGTTGCTATACGTCCAACAGCAAACGTGCGGGATCTTCCAGCATTTCTTTGATGGTCACCAGGAAGCCTACAGACTCACGTCCATCGATCAGACGGTGGTCATAAGACAGTGCCAGATACATCATAGGAAGGATCACTACCTGACCATCAACCGCCATTGGCCGATCTTTAATGGCATGCATACCAAGAATCGCACTCTGTGGTGGGTTAATGATTGGTGTAGACATTAAGGAGCCGAATACACCGCCATTGGTAATCGTGAAATTACCGCCAGTCAGCTCTTCCACGGTCAATTTACCGTCGCGGCCTTTGATAGCCAGCTCTTTAATACGTTTTTCAAGATCAGCCATGCTCAGCGCATCCGCATCACGCAATACCGGCGTTACCAGACCGCGAGGTGTAGAGACGGCAATACTGATATCGAAGTAATTGTGATAAACCACATCAGTACCATCAATAGAAGCATTCACTTCCGGATAGCGTTTCAGTGCTTCAACCACAGCTTTCACATAGAAAGACATAAAGCCCAGACGTACGCCATGACGTTTTTCAAATGCATCACCGTACTGCTTACGCATCTCCTGAATTGGCTTCATGTTAACTTCGTTGAACGTTGTCAACATCGCAGTGTTATTTTTTGCTTCTAACAGGCGTTCAGCCACGCGCTTACGCAGGCGAGTCATTGGAACCCGTTTTTCGCTACGATGTGGCAACAAAGAATCCTGAGCAGCAAGAGAGAGTGGAATTGCTGATGATTGACTATCTGCTTTTTCGTTATTAGCCATGTATTTTTCCACGTCTTCACGGACGATACGTCCACCAACGCCACTACCTTTAATTGCGTTGGCATCAAGATCGTGTTCTGCAATCAGGCGACGAACCGCCGGGCTAAGCGCATCATTGCGCTCTTCTTCTAAACTCGCCGTCTGACGTTTTGCTGAAGTTGCTTCAGTTTTTTCTTTAACTTCTGCCGGCTTACCTGTGCTATCACCCAAGCGGATACGACCAAGCAGCTGACGAGACAGAACTGTTGCATCTTTAACTTCTAAAATGGCTTCCAAAATTCCTGCTTCACTGGCAGGGACTTCTAGTACAACTTTATCCGTTTCGATTTCAACTAGTACTTCATCACGCTCAACATAGTCACCCTCTTTTTTGTGCCAGACCGCAACCGTGGCATCTGCAACAGATTCAGGCAAATCAGGAACCAGAATATCTACGCTACTCATTTTCTATCCTTTATTTATTCGACGTTCAGTGCGTCATTAACCAGCTCTTGCTGTTGCTGCTGGTGAACTGACGTATATCCAACTGCCGGAGAAGCAGACGCAGGACGACCTGCATAACGTAAAGAAGCCCCGAACGGGATCACTTCACGGAAGTTGTGCTGACTGCAATACCAGGCCCCTTGGTTTAACGGCTCTTCCTGGCACCAGACAAAATCATGCACATGGGCGTACTGTTCCAGTGCTGACTGAACATCCTGATGAGGGAATGGATACAGTTGCTCAACACGTACAATAGCAACATCTGTTTGTTCATTTTTACGGCGTTGTTCCAGTAGGTCGTAGTAAACTTTACCTGAACAAAGCACAACCCGTTTAACATCTTTAGGATCTAACTCATCAGCTTCACCGATCACCGTCTGGAATTTACCGTTAGCCAGTTCATCCAAGCTGGATACGGCCAATGGATGACGCAACAGTGATTTCGGTGACATAACGATCAACGGACGGCGCATACCGCGTAGAGCCTGACGGCGAAGCATGTGGTAGACCTGAGCCGGCGTTGACGGCACACAAACCTGCATGTTCTGCTCCGCACACAGCTGCAAATAACGTTCCAGGCGAGCGGAAGAGTGTTCAGGCCCCTGACCTTCATAACCATGAGGTAGCAGCATAACCAGACCACACATACGGCCCCATTTCTGCTCACCAGAGCTGATGAACTGGTCAATAACAACCTGTGCCCCGTTAGCAAAATCACCAAACTGTGCTTCCCAGATTGTCAGAGCGCGAGGTTCCGTTGTGGCATAGCCATACTCAAACGCCAACACCGCTTCTTCAGACAGAACAGAATCCCAAACATTGAATGCACCCTGGCCGTTATGAACGTTCGCCAGAGGAACATAAACCGAACCGTTAGCTTGATTATGGATAACCGCATGGCGATGGAAGAAAGTACCACGGCCCGCATCTTCACCAGACAACCGCACCGGAATCCCTTCATCAACCAAAGTCGCATAAGCCAACGTTTCTGCCGCGCCCCAGTCAAATAGTTTATCGCCGTTCGCCATCTCTGCGCGGTCATGATAAATTTTCGCGACCCGCGAATGCATTTCCACTTTTTCCGGGACAGAACTGATACGTCTGCCGAGATCTTGCAAACGTTTAATATCGACCTTATGTAGATATGCTTCGTCCCATTCATGATTGAGATAGGGCTCCCATGTAAAGGAGTGCAGCCCCATTGAACGCCACTCTTCAACGACACAGTCACCACGGTCTAAGGCATCACGATACAGATTAACCATCTCAATTACATCATCGACGGCTATTAGGTTCTCAGCGACCAGCTTATCCGCGTAGATTTTACGTGGAGTTGGGTGTTTCTTAATTTTCTGATACATCATTGGCTGAGTTGCGCTTGGCTCATCAGCTTCGTTATGGCCATGACGACGGTAACATACCAGATCGATCATCACGTCACGTTTAAAAGCATTACGAAAATCTAAAGCCAGACGGGTAACAAATGCCACCGCTTCTGGATCGTCTGCATTAACGTGGAAAATGGGTGCCTGTACCATTTTGATGATATCGGTACAGTATTGTGTTGAACGGGCATCTTTCGGGTTAGACGTTGTAAAACCAATCTGGTTGTTGATTACGATACGAATTGTACCGCCAACTTCATAACCTCGAGCCTGAGACATATTCAGGGTTTCCTGCACAACCCCCTGACCAGTAACCGCAGCATCACCGTGGATAGTGATTGGCAGTACCATATTGCTACGGCCTTCATCCAGACGGTCACGGCGGGCGCGCACGGAACCAATAACCACCGGGCTAACAATCTCAAGGTGAGATGGGTTAAATGCCAGTGCCAAATGAACCTTTTCACCTTCGGTTGCAAAGTCAGACGAGAAGCCTTGATGGTATTTCACGTCACCAGTTCCAAGGTGCTCTTTATGTTTACCCGCAAACTCATCAAACAAATCAGCAGGTTTTTTACCTAAGATATTAACCAGAACGTTTAGGCGACCACGATGAGCCATCCCCAGCACAACTTCCCGTGTGTCATGTTTACCCGCATGACGGATAAGATCCTTCAACATTGGGATCAGGGCATCACCACCCTCAAGAGAGAAACGTTTCGCACCCGGAAACTTCGCGCCCAGATAACGTTCCAAACCTTCGGCTGCCGTCAGTTCTGCCAAAAAGCGCTGCTTTTCCTCTGCGCTAAACTGAGAGCTGACAGTAACAGATTCCAAACGTTGCTGAATCCAACGCTTTTCTTCCGTATTGGTGATATGCATGTATTCAGCACCAATAGAACCGCAATAAGTGCGTTTCAGTGCTTCATACAAATCAGCCAATTTCATCGTTTCTTTGCCGATAGCAAAAGAACCTACGTTAAATGTTTCTGCAAAATCAGCCTCCGTCAGATTATGGAAAGCAGGATCTAAATCAGGAACATTATCCTGTTTCCATAATCCTAACGGGTCAAGATTCGCGTTTTGATGGCCGCGGAAGCGGAATGCGTTAATGAGCTGCAAAACTTTAACTTGTTTTGCATCCATTGCCGGATCGCTGACAGAGGAGTGATAACGCGTAGTATCTTTCGCAAGGCGGCGGAAGTAATCACGCGTCTGCGAGTGGAGTTGTTCACCGTGTAGTCCCGCATTCGGCAATTGTTGAAAAATTTCTCTCCAACTTGCATCAACGGAGTTTGGATCGGTTATATAGTCTTCATAGACTTGCTCTATGTAAGACTGGTTTGAACCAGCTAAGAAGCTCGAATCTAGCCAGTCCTTCATTGCGCCGTTCTGCATTGTGATCCCTTAAGCTTTAAAAGCTTTAGTTTTCGCCGTGGTTAACTAACCGCTTAAGTGCGGTATCGATAAAAGGTTCATTTGGACGTGCTTTATGCATGTTCTATTTTGGGTTTCGGAACCCTTCAAGGAACCTTTAAAAACCGTTAAATGGTTTTTAAAGGTTCCTTCCCTCAAAACTTTAGTCATCATTCGCAGTTGGCAACTCACAATTCTTAATTCTTTGTGCCCTCCGCAGATAAAACTTCACGGAGGGCGAACCAATTATGCACTATGTTTTAACAACATAGACTTAATATGGCCGATAGCTTTTGTCGGATTCAGTCCTTTAGGGCACACACTGACACAATTCATGATGCTATGGCAGCGGAAGACACTGAAAGCATCATTCAGATTATCTAATCGTGAATCCGTTTCAGTATCACGGCTGTCGATCAGGAAGCGATACGCTGCCAGCAAGCCCGCAGGTCCAATAAACTTATCCGGATTCCACCAAAATGACGGACAAGACGTTGAACAACATGCACACAGAATACACTCGTACAGACCATCCAGTTTTTCCCTTTGTGCAGGTGACTGTAAATGCTCACGAGCCGGCGGGTTTTTACCATCATTCAGCAAATATGGACGAATCTTCTCATATTGTGCATAAAATTGTCCCATATCTACAACCAGGTCACGGATAACCGGCAAACCGGGCAGAGGACGGATAACAATTTTCTTGCGACCACGCCGCAAAGCCGAAACAGGCGTAATACAGGCCAGGCCATTTTTACCATTCATATTAAGGCCATCAGAACCACAAACACCTTCACGACAAGAACGACGAAAAGAGAGTGTCGGGTCTTGCTCTTTAAGCTGGATTAACGCATCCAGCAGCATCATGTCACGCCCTTCTTCTGCTTCCAGCGTGTAATCCTGCATACGAGGAGCGCTGTCAACATCCGGGTTGTAACGATAAATCGAAAATTCAAGTTTCATAATCTATTCCTCCGCAACTGGATTATTCAGCAACTCATTAGTAAGTACGCGCCTTCGGTGGGAATGCTTCACGCAGTTTTGGCTGCATGTTGACATTACGACGAGTCATCGTTTCAGTTTGCGGTAGATAGAGGGTATGACATAACCAGTTCGCATCATCACGATCCGGATAGTCGAAACGGCTGTGAGCACCACGACTCTCAGTACGGAAATTAGCGGCAACAGCTGTAGAAAATGCCGTTTCCATCAGGTTATCAAGCTCTAAGCACTCAATACGTTGGGTATTAAACTCTGACGAGGTATCATCCAAACGTGCACTTTTCAGACGTTCACGGATAACTTTCAGCTCTTCCAGCCCCTTGGCCATTGCATCACCTTCACGGAATACCGAGAAGTTGTTCTGCATACAAGCCTGCAAATCTTTACGAATTTTAACTGGATCTTCACCAGTACGGCTGTTATTCCAACGGTTCAGACGTTGCATTGATGCCTCAATATCAGATTCGCTGGCTTCACGGCTGGTACCCTGCTCCATCAGAGACTCTTTCAGGTGCAAACCGGCAGAACGGCCAAACACCACTAAGTCCAACAGCGAGTTACCACCCAAACGGTTTGCGCCGTGAACCGATACACAGGCAATTTCACCCACAGCGAACAAGCCTGGAATAACCACATCTTCGCCTTTCTCGTTAATAGTCAGTGCCTGACCGGTAACTTTAGTCGGGATGCCTCCCATCATATAGTGACAAGTTGGAATAACCGGAATAGGTTCTTTTACCGGATCAACGTGAGCAAAAGTACGGGACAGTTCGAGAATACCCGGCAGACGAGATTCCAACACCTCTTTGCCCAAATGATCCAGTTTTAACTTAGCATGAGGCCCCCAAGGACCGTCACAACCACGGCCTTCGCGGATTTCGATCATAATGGAACGTGCAACCACATCACGACCTGCCAGATCTTTGGCGTTTGGCGCGTAACGCTCCATAAAGCGCTCGCCATCCTTATTGAGCAAATAACCACCTTCACCACGGCAACCTTCTGTTACCAAAACCCCCGCTCCTGCAATACCAGTTGGGTGGAATTGCCACATTTCCATATCCTGCACAGGTACACCGGCACGCAGCGCCATACCTACACCATCGCCGGTATTAATGTGAGCATTAGTTGTAGATTGATAAATACGGCCTGCACCGCCTGTTGCTAAGATAGTCGCCTTCGCTTTGAAATAAACAACTTCGCCAGTTTCAATGCTAATAGCAGTGCAACCAACAATACTGCCATCCTGATTTTTAACCAGATCCAACGAATACCATTCAGAAAAAATAGTGGTGTGATTTTTTAAGTTTTGCTGATACAGGGTGTGCAACAGTGCATGACCGGTACGGTCTGCGGCGGCGGCTGTACGTGCCGCCTGTTCACCACCAAAGTTTTTTGACTGGCCACCAAATGGACGCTGATAAATACGACCATCATCCAGACGAGAAAATGGCAATCCCATGTGTTCCAGTTCCAGAATTGCCTCTGGACCGGTTTTACACATGTATTCAATCGCATCCTGGTCACCAATATAGTCAGAACCTTTCACCGTGTCATACATGTGCCATTCCCAGTTATCTTCATGGGAATTGCCCAACGCAACGGTGATACCACCTTGCGCGGATACCGTATGAGAACGGGTTGGGAATACTTTGGAAATCAAAGCACAGGATAATCCCATTTGCGAAATTTGCAGCGCGGCGCGCATACCCGCCCCACCCGCACCAATAACAACTGCGTCAAACTCTCTTACTGGCAGTTTCATCTATATACCCCACACCACTATTGTTCCATAAATCAAATAAGCCATCAGTGCAACGACAATCGCCAATTGCAACACCAAACGCAGCGCCAGAGGCTTTACATAGTCAGTCAGTACTTGCCACATCCCAATCCAGGCGTGAGCCAGAATGGAAAACAGTGCCAGCACAGTGAAGACTTTAGTGATGGATGAGGAAAAGAAACCCCGCCAGACTTCATAAGTGATATCCGACGTTATAGCCACAAAACCCAAAATATAGATAACATATAAAACAATAATGATTGCGGACGCGCGCAATAATAACCAATCATGGATACCCGTGCGACCCAATGCAGATGCATTACTTACCATACCAGTACTCCAGCCAAAATCGACAAAATAACAGCAAGCACGATCGCCACTTTGGCAGAAGCACTACCGACCGCTAAGTTTTCTTCCAGATAGCCGAAATCCATCAGCAGATGGCGGATACCCCCACAAATATGGTAAGCCAGTGCGGTCAGAATACCCCACACAATAAACTTAGCGAAAAAGCTCGTCATAATATCGGCGGCTTGCTGAAAACCTTCTTGCGAGGAAAGAGACATCCCTAACAACCAGAGGAGAATTCCTACTGCTATGAAAGTGATGACGCCAGAGACACGGTGCAAGATCGAGGCTACTGCAGAGACTGGGAAATGTATCGTCTGCAAATCAAGGTTGACAGGTCTTTGTTTTTTCACAATTTTGCCCACACAGCTCTTTTATTATTTTCCTTCCTCCGGACCTGGGCGGAAATCAGACAGCGATAAGGGGATACAAAGACACAACATTTAACCAAGCGTTAGATCCTTCATGTTAAAAAATGCTGTGATTTGGTTACGCTGGGTGCTCCTACATCAGGGTAATCCGGAGACCTGGCGGCAGTATATGTGCTTCACATTATTATTACAATTCCAACACAATATGATTAGCTACATTTCCACTGAACAGTGATTAAGATCACGATTCAAACATATTGCACAAAATTAATTATCTTGTTTGACAAACTTTAAACATTTATCTTACATATATGGTTGAAAATGCTTTTGAGATTGATTTCCGATAAGAGGAAAGACTTCCCGAAAAGCTAAAGTTATGTAACTGTGTAGTCCGCACAAATCATAATCGTTTTTGTAGTCAATGCATAAAACATAACCTCAAAAACTCGCTAACAACCTAAAAACATTGTTGCCCGGGGTGAAATCTCAGCCTTAAATGTGATATTGGCCTGATTTCAAATTTTCTCCGGTAGCACAATGCCAGGGAGGCACAGTATAAGACTCTATTCCAATAGGCATCATTGGCGTAGGCCATTCTGGTCAATAAATTAAGGGCTTTGCTGCATGCAGAACCAGAATATGCACGGCAGCATGTGAACCGTGATTTTCTGATAAATCGCTCACTTGCGCAGGCCACACTAAGGTGCATTCAAAAGTTACCGCTTTTGGCAGAGCACTGCTTAGTGCTCGCTCTTGACTACAAAGAATGGCAAATAGAATAGCCTGATGAGATAGACTTTACATCGTGTCTTTCCGCCGCGGTTGTTAATAGTTATAAAAATGAAAGCGCTAAGGAGACTGTAATGGCAGATAACAAAGCAACTCTAACCCCAGATGGTACAGTTGCTATTGAATTGGACGTGCTAACACCTACCCTGGGGTCTAAAGTCATCGATGTTCGTACTCTTGGCTCCGAAGGTTTTTATACCTACGACCCCGGTTTTACTTCCACAGCATCTTGCGAATCCAAGATCACCTACATTGATGGCAACGAAGGCGTACTACTTCACCGTGGTTTTCCTATCGACCAACTGGCGACAAAATCCAATTATTTGGAAGTCTGCTATATCCTGTTGTATGGCGAAACACCAACACAAGAACAGTTTGATAAATTCAGAAAAACCATTACCCGCCATACCATGATCCATGAACAGATCAATCGCCTGTTCAATGGCTTCCGTCGTGATTCTCATCCAATGGCAGTATTGTGTGGTGTTACAGGGGCTTTGGCGGCTTTCTATCACGATGCTCTGGATGTGAACAATCCGCGCCACCGTGACATTACTGCATATCGTCTGCTGTCCAAAATGCCAACAGTGGCGGCAATGTGCTACAAATACTCTATTGGTCAGCCATTTGTTTATCCACGCAATGATCTTTCCTATGCAGGCAACTTCCTGCACATGATGTTCGCCACACCATGCGAAGAATATAAGGTAAATCCAGTACTAGAGCGTGCTATGGATCGTATCTTTATTCTGCATGCCGACCATGAACAGAACGCATCTACTTCTACAGTACGCACTGCGGGTTCTTCCGGTGCTAATCCATTTGCCTGCATTGCTGCGGGTATCGCTTCACTTTGGGGACCGGCTCATGGTGGAGCAAACGAAGCTTGCTTACGTATGTTGGAAGAAATTCAGTCGGTTGAACACATTCCTGAATTTATTGCACGCGCTAAAGACAAAAACGACTCTTTCCGCCTGATGGGATTTGGTCATCGCGTTTACAAAAACTATGACCCACGCGCAACAGTCATGCGTGAAACCTGCCACGAAGTATTAGATGAACTTGGGCTGAATGACAGTCTGCTGGAAGTTGCTATGGAACTTGAGCGGATTGCTCTGCACGACCCGTATTTTATTGAGAAGAAACTGTATCCGAACGTGGATTTCTACTCTGGCATCATCCTGAAAGCAATGGGTATTCCATCCACTATGTTCACTGTCATTTTTGCCATTGCCCGTACCGTCGGTTGGATCGCCCATTGGAGCGAAATGCATGATGACGGTGTAAAAATCGCCCGTCCTCGTCAACTCTACACTGGCTATACACAGCGCGATTTCAAAAGCCAGTTGGAAAAATAATAATTAAATCCGATTACGATAAGGGCAAAGCTCTAACCTGAGAGTTAGAGCTTTTGTTTAATTGGACAAACTATTCGGTAAAATTTGCTGGCAATACAATCACTACTGAAATCATCATAAAAATTGATCTCACTATCTTCCTTGTGTATGCTCGTTTTAAGAGCAGGTACTAAACCACCTTGTTCTCTAAATTATCAAACGTAGCCCCCGCTTGCGTGTGTAGCTAGATCACTGAGATCAAAATTCACAATTCTATGAAGCGGATAGAACAATGCTAGTTTTAAAAAGTTTGTAAAAACTTTGAAGCCCGCCTTCGGTGGGCTTCGCTTATTTCTGGCTAACGTATAATGAATCAAACTGGGTTTGGAATATCGATAAAAGTGACATCTAACCCATAATTATCCGCCAACCACTCACCTAAGGCCTTAATACCATAGCGTTCAGTGGCATGATGACCCGCAGCATAAAAATGCAATCCCATTTCACGGGCGATATGAACCGTCTGTTCCGAAGCTTCACCGGTAATAAAAGCATCAACACCAAATTCAGCCGCCTGCTGAATAAAACTCTGACCACCGCCGGTACACCAGGCAAGAGTGCGAATCTCTGCGGGTGCATTATCACCTACATGTAACGCTTTGCGACCAAACACCTGCTCAATACGTGCAGCTAACTCCGCTGGCGTCATTAGCTGCTCTAATTCCCCATATGGTACAAATGTATCAATCAATCCAACAACTTTTACACCAATCTGATGAGCCAGCTGTACGTTATTTCCCAGTGATGGATGAGCATCAAGCGGTAAATGATAGCCATATAAATTTATATCATTACAGAGTAGCGTTTTCAGACGATGACGTTTCATATTACGAATCACCACCGGCTCATTTTTCCAAAAATAGCCATGATGAACGATAACCGCATCAGCCTGATAGCGAACTGCTTCATCCAATAAGGCCTGGCAAGCTGTGACACCCGTAACGACCCGCTGAATATGAGCACGCCCTTCAACCTGTAGGCCATTGGGCGCATAATCCTGAAACTCTCTGATATGCAATTCTTCATTAATTACGCTTTCCAGTTCAATATTATGCATCATATCCGTCCTATATTTTAATTGCGTGGAAGTAACATACTCATCCACACCCGCTATAGTAAATAGGCTTTATTGATTTTTCTGATCCCTGATAAAACAAAACGCCCTGCCAGAATTAACGGACAAGGCGTCAAACTTTTATCAACCGCGGAAAACCAAGTTAACCTGATTTCCTGCTAACCAAACATTAATTATTTCTGACTGTAATAACCAACTCTGATTGTGCTAACCATACTGGCTTATCACTGGTTTTTATCCATACACGGTACAAATAACTGTAAAAACGTGTGCGATCACGGCGGAACAACATAACCGGTAACGCCAACACACCTAACGTCACAGCACTGATACGACGTAAGAGAACCTGATGCCAAGGGTATTTACGATATACAGACATATAGACCCTCCTTTAAAAAGACCCCGCTTGTTTGCAGACTCTAAAAAACAACAATCTGTAAATTGTCTAAAATTTTATCGGATAAAATGAAAATTTACCACTTTTTATACCCCTTTTTAGGGTTATTTATCATTATTTTTTCTCGCTATTATGTAATTTAATTACAAAAAACATGATAAGAACGTATATTAAAAACAAATTATAAACATTTTATTAACACCAGGTAAAAATATTAGTAATATACCCAATAGATTTCAAGTTGCAGTGCGGCAGCAAGTGAACGCATCCCCAGGAGCATAGATAACTATGTGACTGGGGTAAGTGAACGCAGCCAACAAAACAGCAGCTTGAAAGATGAAGGGTATAAACAATACCAAAGTCCGATGTTTTGATACCTGACTGTCTAATAGTCATCGTCAAAATCACTTTTTTATGAAAGAAAATAATCAGATTATTTTACTGATGAAAAATTTCATAAAAGGTAAAATCCCGTTTTATCCTTCGCTTATTTTACATTTATCTAACCTGATATAACCATTTAAAAACGCGAATAAAGAGAGATTAAAGTTTTATATAAAAAGTGGATTTAACTCAGTAAATATTCTTTTTAGCGGGACATACTTAGGTGCTTTATTGCCGTAATTTTACAAATTAATTCATAAAAATAACGGCAATAAAAGGGATACGGAGTTCAGATCGGGCTGCTCCTTAAAATCCCGGATAAACGCCTTTTCAGGCAATCATTGGATCAACAAGGAATTTTTTTCCAGCATAGGTATAATCTGTGTAGCGTTTCAAATCTGAGTAATTTTCATATTCTTATCCTTAAACTCTAGTGGCAGAGATGCTACAATACTAATGCCTGATAGTGGTTTAAGCACCTCTCTTAAAATAATTAATTTTTGCTCAAGCTCCTGTGAACGGATATTATTAGCTCTGTGGGGGACATTACACGAATTATTTACAGGGTCGATATCAATGAATAAGCTATTTTTTCCAATCATTCCACTCATTCTTTCATTGCAAGGAGTACCTTATGCCTCTGCGGCACAAAATTATGTTCATCCAATTATTAACATAAACACTATTATGGGAAAAAGCCAGTTGGTGTTTTATGAAGCCTCAAAAAATGAAGGCTATGAATATTGTGGGGGAGAAGGAACAGGCATTATAGCTAAAGTAATAACGCCTAAAAAAGAGATCATAATCGACTGTTATGACTTCTATAAAGAAATGCCCAAAGTTCTTACTGTTGTACTAAAAAAGATTCCCAATAGCAAATATCCACAAATATTCGTACTTACATCAACATTTGATTCAAATGCTGCTATTGATGGTACATTATATCAAACTCATGCTTATAATACTTCAAAAGTAAACATACCAGAAATCAAGTTAAATAGTGAATTTTCATGCATAGATGGATATTCATACGAAGAAAATAAAAAACTGACCTGCGATTTGAAGAATGCAAACGCACTTAATAAACTATTTTAGAGATTAAACAATACGGGTTATAAATAATATAATCCGTATCTTATTTTTCACTTAAACGCATCATCAAAAATATGTTGAATGATTATCCTATTAAATTGTTTTCTCCTCTCTTCATAACTATCAGTATGAAAATTAATTTTTGCTGTTATCTTATCTACTGTAGAATCATCATTTCCTTGATCCGCAATTTTAAATAGATTTTCTCTGAGCCAGAAATATACAGCAGAGCGTATGCAATATACAGCCTCTTCAAGTTTTGAAGGCTCATCAAGAAAATCTATTGAATCCATCCAATGGGCCTTATAAAAATCGTTAAATCCACTATAATTATCTTTCCCTGTCAATTGGATACCTCCACGGCCTTTATATTTCATACCATCACCAGATTCCATATCTCCATTCCCTAACCTATTAGCATATACCCAATAGATTTCGAGTTGCAGCGCGGCGGCAAGTGAATGCATCCCCAGGAGCATAGATAACTATGTGACTGGGGTGCGTGAACGCAGCCAACAAAGCAGCAACTTGAAGGATGAAGGGTATAGATTCTTTTTGCAATTGCATTCTCATCAGCATGCTTAACTATTTTCTTACCTTCTTTTTTATAAGCATAAAGCGCGGCCTCATTAGGATGATTTCGAAAATAACTAAACTTAGAAATTAGTGCGTCTTTACTGTAATTCAATCCCTCACATGGATTAGCTATAGCTCCCATTTCTACTCTGACTTGAGCAAAAAAGTGACTTAACCGTTGTAAAGAGTTTAGCTTATAAGTCTCAGCATGCTCATTAATTTCATTTGCAATTCCTTGTAGAAATAACTCCTTAGCGGGTTTATGCAACCCATTAAATAATGAATAGAGCATATCTATTGTGATATTGATGCATCTTTTATCATCAAGATAATTTAAGAATACCACAGGATGCATATGCCATACCGGTTTCCCACTGCTAAACGGTGCCACCTCTTTCATCCATACCTGACTGTCCAGATACTGCCGCCAGAACCGATTCACTGTGCGGTTCTTTACCACATTCGTAAAAAAGTTCTCCCATGGTCCACTATGACTGTCTTCATACCATTCACTGCTGCGCTTCACGATAAACCGCGTCACCACATTTATCATTTCCGGGTTATACAATCCAAGCCGCACCTCCTGCGCATTCAACTGTCCATCGCCATCTTTATCCAGCTTCCGCAAAATACGTTCATAACGGGCCGGGACCAGCGCATGGTCTATCCGCCTGTCCTGCTTTGCCACCGCCAGTAAATGACGCAACCATCCTTTCACGCATTCCTCGCCTGTCAACTTGCTGAAATCCGTGGTCGCCTCCTCTTCCAATAAACGAAACCCCAGCTTATTCAGGTCATGTTGATCGACCTCCGCCACCTGTTCACCGTTCTGTTTTACCCAGCTGGTCTGTGTCACTTTGTACCAGTTCACCCCCTTTTTATCCTTAATCGGGCAGGTCAATCCTTTCGCCAACACGATTTCCTGCTGGGTCGTGACCCCTAAAGGGGTAAAAATCTTGTGGGTCGCATCATAGCTGTGCAACATCTGGTCAAAACCGCAGATAACATATTTTCGGCCATCGGCCAGATGCTTCGTGTTATTCACAAAATCCGGCAGCTTATCGTCAGCACTCAGCACTTCAATATGCGTAAAATAGTAAGACATTCGGTCCGGTAACTGCACCGCCGGCGATTCAAATAATCCCAGATGCCCTATCGGGTCTCCGGCAGCCATTTTAATCACCGCCTCACCCGTCAATGTTTGTACACAGTCAAAGGCCCCTTTTTTCACTGCCGCCTGCATCCAAACCGGCATATGAGGGCAGGCTTCTCCTGCCTGCTCAGCAAACTGCGGCTGTAACGCCACCCAAAATTTCTTCTCATCTTTGACTATACCCCCCTCCAATTTCTGCGCCAGACCAAAACGCATTTTTTCATAACGGGCCGTGAGCGGGATCGGCGAAAAGAAATCCGCGGTCTGATACACCAAAAACTCATCACCGTGTTTCAAGGTGCCATTTTCCGGCAGAATATCATAATCACGCCCTTCACCCCGTTCGGTCACCCCGGCAGGTATCCCATACTCTCCCTCATTATTTGCCTAAAACCGGTGAGTATGCAGGGTGTGCTGAACAATCGCTTTATAACGCGGGTAGACCGGGTAATCACTCACCGGCGCCAGATGCATATACAGGCTGTAGAATGTCAACAACGTTTCATCCTGTGCCTGGTACTCTGATTTCACCAGCACAAACGTACTGGAGTATTTCAGCTGTTCATCACGAAAATATGGCGCCTGTAAATACGCATTATTCAGCCGGTAAGCCACCACCTCCCCCTCAGCCATACAACGCAGCGGCATCACTTTGTTCTGGTGCAACAAATCCGGTGTCAGTTTGGCATACGGCGCACTGGCCCGGTCACTGAGATGCACCCCGCCGTGCCATTGACCATTCGCCCCGACCTTCATCAAAGTAAAAAACAACTCTCATTGCAGTAAACCATTTAACCTTTTTATAGAGCAAAATGTAGGAAAAAAACTATCTGCTTTCTTTAACAATAAACCAATATTGAAAAATACTACTATAGTTACTCCAATTTATGTCGAAAATGGCTTCTATCAGGCAATAGACTCGAATACAACATTCGAAGAAATAGTTAACTATTTAAATTGATGAAAATCTATGGCTTATTTTTCTGCCAGAAAGAAGCCATAGATTAATTAAGTATTTTCTTAAAACAATTCATATATAGAGTATTTTTTGTTAAATCCTAATAACCTTATTAATACTCAACAGTGATTATTTATCCTTGTGAATGACTTTTGAAACAAATAATCCAAGCAGCCTTTGACGAAGGTTCTTTTTAACTTCTCTAATACTTTATTATCATTTTTACACTTTTTTTACACATCCACTCACTCTTTTATCAGCTTCTTTGCATCTGCTTGCCTAACCTTTACCTATCCAAATTCTAAGGAGATAAGCAATGAGTATATTCCTCATTTCCGGCGTATTAATGGTAGCCCTGTTACTAGCTTACCTAATTTATGCGTTACTTCATGCGGAGGATTTTTAAATGGCTGCATCCGCTTTTTTACTGATTACCAGTTTCCTACTCATTTTAATGGTACTGGCAAAACCGCTCGGAAATATTATTGCCAATATGATCGAAGGTGATATTCCACACTGGCTGACGAAAACAGAGTCTGGCCTTTGGCGTTGTTGCGGTTTACAGAAGCCTGGCGGCGCTGTTAAAGAGATGAACTGGTGGCAATACGCATTAGCTATCATCATTTTTAATCTGACTGGGCTATTACTGCTATTTATCCTTTTAATCACACAAGGAGGTCTCCCACTTAATCCTCAACATTTCCCCGGGCTTAAATGGGATCTGGCACTCAATACAGCGGTCAGTTTTATTACCAATACCGACTGGCAAGCATACAGTGGAGAAAATACTCTCAGCTACCTCAGTCAGATGACTGGCCTGACAGTTCAGAACTTTCTTTCGGCAGCGACCGGTATCGCGGTAGCATTTGCCCTGATTCGCGCGTTTTCCCGTCATGGCGTGGAAACCGTGGGAAACGCCTGGGTTGATATCACACGTATTACGCTGTATCTGCTGTTACCGCTGTCTATGATTATCGCGCTGGTTTTTGTCAGTCAGGGCGTGATACAGAATTTCGAGCCTTATCAGCTAATTCATACCATTGAAGACCAACAGCAATTCATTCCGATGGGACCTGTTGCCTCACAGGAAGCTATTAAGTTGTTGGGAACCAATGGCGGTGGATTTTTTGCTGCTAATTCATCCCACCCTTTTGAAAATCCAACTGCTATCAGCAACTTTATTCAGATCTTATCAATCCTGCTGATCCCCAGTGCACTCTGCTTTGCCTTTGGTCAGGTCATTGGCGATAACCGTCAGGGACACGCTTTATTATGGGCGATGTGTATCATCTTCGTTGTTGCTACTGTGGTGGTCATGTACGCCGAATTGAAAGGCAATCCACATCTCAGCTTGTTAGGTGCTGACAGCAATATCAATATGGAAGGTAAGGAGAGCCGCTTCGGTATTCTGGCTACCTCAATTTACGCCGTAGTAACAACCGCCGCTTCCTGTGGTGCCGTTAACGCCATGCATGATTCCTTCACCGCACTTGGCGGTATGATCCCAATGTGGCTGATACAGATTGGCGAGGTCGTATTCGGTGGCGTGGGTTCCGGTTTATACGGCATGTTGCTGTTTGTTCTGCTAACCGTTTTTATCGCCGGTTTAATGATAGGCCGTGCCCCTGAATATCTCGGGAAAAAAATCGAAGTATTCGAGATGAAAATGGTTGCACTGGCGATTCTGGTGACGCCTACGCTGGTGCTTTTAGGAACTGCGCTTGTCATATCAACAGAAAATGGACGCGCGGGAATTCTGAACCCTGGCGCTCATGGTTTCAGTGAAGTGCTCTATGCCCTTTCCTCTGCGGCCAACAATAACGGCAGTGCTTTCTCTGGCCTCAGTACCAACAACATGTTCTACAACCTACTGCTGGCAACAGTGATATTTCTTGGCCGTTTTGGTGTCATTCTGCCGGTACTGGCTATTGCCGGCTCTTTGGTAACAAAAAAACGTCAGCCTGCCAGCAATGGCACACTACCAACCTATAGCCCGCTGTTTATCGGCTTATTGATCCTGACCATTATGTTAATCGGTGCATTGACCTTTATTCCGGCTCTGATCCTTGGCCCGGTCATTGAACATTTACAAATTTGGCTGATGGCCCGGTAAATGCCAAAGTGAGGAATACCATGACAAACAAACAACAGGCATTATTCGAACCGTCTTTAATTCGTAATGCGCTTATTGATGCAATAAAAAAATGCCACCCGGCAGCGCAATGGCGTAATCCAGTGATGTTTGTGGTCTATCTGGGTAGCGGGTTAACCACCATTTTATGGATTGCTATGCTGGCTGGTCAGCTTAAAGAAAATACGCTGTTTACTGGCAACATTGCCTTATGGCTATGGTTTACCGTGCTGTTCGCTAACTTTGCCGAAGCATTGGCAGAAGGCAGAAGCAAAGCACAAGCCGCGAGTCTTAAAGGTGTGAGAAAAACCAGCTGGGCGACTAAACTCACCTCAGCCAGTCGTGATGCAAGCCAAGAGAAAGTCCCTTCTGATAGCCTGCGCAAAGGGGACATTGTCATTATTGAAGCCGGTGAAACCATCCCTTGTGATGGTGAAGTTATCGAAGGTGGCGCTTCCGTTGATGAAAGTGCTATCACCGGAGAATCTGCCCCGGTTATCCGCGAATCTGGCGGTGACTTCTCTTCTGTCACTGGCGGTACACGCGTGCTGTCTGACTGGCTTATGGTTGAATGTTCGGTCAATCCCGGTGAAACTTTTCTTGACCGCATGATTTTCATGGTGGAAGGCGCTAAACGTCGCAAGACGCCCAATGAGATTGCCCTGACCATTCTGCTCACCGCGCTGACGATTATCTTCCTGTTGGTGTGTGTCACTCTGCTGCCATTCTCAATATTTAGTGTGGAAGCGAACCAGTCTGGTCAACCTATCACTATCACCGTATTAATCGCGTTATTAGTCTGTCTTATTCCTACAACTATTGGCGGTCTACTTTCTGCGATTGGTGTCGCAGGTATGAGCCGCATGCTGGGTGCTAATGTCATCGCCACCAGCGGACGTGCCGTTGAAGCGGCGGGTGATGTGGATGTCCTACTGCTGGATAAAACCGGCACAATCACATTAGGGAACCGTCAGGCATCTCAGTTTCTACCTGTACCCGGAGTGACGGAGCAACAGCTGGCAGATGCGGCTCAGCTCTCTTCTCTGGCAGATGAAACACCGGAAGGACGCAGCATCGTCATTCTGGCAAAACAGCGATTCAATCTGCGCGAACGTGATTTGCATTCACTGAATGCGACTTTTGTTCCTTTCTCCGCCATGACCCGCATGAGCGGCGTTAATGTGGAAAATCGCCTGATCCGCAAAGGCGCTGTAGACGCAATCCGCCGTCATATTGAAATCAATCACGGAAAATTCCCTGAAGCAGTAGAAATTTTGGTGCAAACAGTGGCACGTAAAGGAGGTACACCGCTGGTTGTAGCAGAAAATCAACGAGTATTGGGTGTTGTGGCGCTGAAAGATATTGTTAAAGGCGGCATCAAAGAACGATTTAGTGAAATGCGCCGCATGGGAATCAAAACCGTCATGATTACTGGCGATAACCGCCTAACCGCGGCGGCTATTGCCGCTGAAGCCGGCGTAGATGATTTTCTGGCTGAGGCGACACCCGAAGCCAAACTGGCCCTTATCCGCCAATATCAATCCGAAGGCCGTCTGGTCGCCATGACTGGCGATGGAACTAATGATGCCCCTGCACTTGCTCAGGCTGATGTTGCCGTTGCCATGAATTCAGGCACTCAGGCAGCCAAAGAAGCCGGCAACATGGTGGATTTAGATTCCAACCCAACCAAACTGATTGAGGTGGTTCATATTGGTAAACAGATGCTAATGACACGCGGTTCTCTGACCACATTCAGTATCGCCAATGATATTGCAAAATATTTTGCTATTATCCCGGCGGCGTTTGCCGTCACGTATCCACAATTAAATGTCTTGAATATCATGCACCTGTATTCACCCACTTCAGCGGTTTTATCCACCGTTATCTTTAATGCACTCATTATTGTGTTTCTGATCCCACTGGCTCTGAAAGGTGTCAGCTATCGGCCAATGCATGCATTGTCACTTTTACGCCGCAATCTGTGGATTTATGGCCTGGGTGGTCTGATAGCGCCTTTCATCGGCATCAAACTGATAGATATGTTATTGACTTTGCTGATATTTAAATAAAGGTGATGAAAATGATTTGGTTACGTTCTTCTGTTGTATTGTTGATATTTCTGACTCTGATTACTGGCGTAGCTTATCCATTGCTGGCAACGGGTTTGTCAGAACTGATGTTTCCTTATCAGGCACAAGGCTCCATGGTGGAACAAGATGGTCAAGTGATTGGCTCTGAATTGATTGGTCAACCCTTCACTAAAGATATCTATTTTCAAGGGCGCCCTTCCGCTACCGCAGACCACCCTTATAACCCCCAGTTATCCGGTGGCAGCAATTTGTCTGTCTCCAATCCAATACTGGCTGATGAAATCAAACATAGAGTTGAGCAACTGCGCAAATTTAACCGCCAACCAGACATTCCAGTGCCGGTTGATCTGGTGACAGCATCCGGGAGTGGCCTTGATCCCCACATCTCACCCGCAGCCGCTAACTTTCAAGCCCAACGTGTCGCTGATGCACGCCGTTTACCCGTTAAAGTGATAAACCAGCTAATCAGAGATAATACGGAAACACCGCCATCAGAATTTCTCGGTGAACCGGTAATTAATGTGTTAAAACTCAATCTTGCTCTGGATAATTTACAAAAGAAACAACAGTAAGGCTGGAACATGGATCAACACGAACCACAACGTCCTGACCCTGATGAATTACTGACACTGGTTAATGAGAAACAGCGCGGTAAATTAAAAATATTTTTCGGTGCCTGCGCTGGCGTGGGAAAAACCTATGCCATGTTACAAGAAGCTCATAGATTACGTACTCAAGGGCTGGATGTGGTTATCGGCGTAGTAGAAACTCATGAGCGGCAGGGAACTGCCGCTTTGCTTGATGGTCTACCGCAACTGTCATCTAAACAGATGCACTACCAAAGACGGAAAATCACCGTCTTTGATCTTGATGCCGCCATTGCCCGTCACCCGGCAATCATTCTGATGGATGAACTAGCCTTCAGTAATCCTCACGGCAGCCGCCATCCCAAACGCTGGCAGGATGTTGAAGAATTACTTGAGGCTGGAATAGATGTACTAACGACCATTAACGTTCAGCATCTGGAAAGCCTTAATGATGTCGTTGGTGATATTACCGGCATCCGAGTCAGAGAAACCATTCCTGATCATATCTTTGATCAAGCGAATGAAATCGTGTTGGTTGATCTGCCGCCCGATGATCTGCGCCAGCGACTTAATGAAGGCAAGGTATATATTCCCAGCCAGGCAGAACGCGCCATTGAAAACTTTTTCCGTAAGGGAAATTTGATTGCATTGCGGGAGTTGGCTTTACGTCGTACTGCCGATCGCGTTGATGATCAGATGCGCGCCTTCCGCGATACACAAGGACGTGAACCTGTCTGGCATACCCGCGATAATCTTCTGCTATGCATCGGTCACAGTTCTGGTAATGAAAAACTGATCCGTACCGCAGCCCGCCTTGCCGCTCGGCTAGGTTGTATCTGGCATGCAATTTATGTTGAAACGCCAAAACTGCACCAATTGCCTGAAGGCAAACGGCGCACCATCTTAAAAGCGCTCAGATTAGCGCATGAATTGGGTGCAGAAACCGCGACACTCTCCGATCCAAACAAAGAAAAAGCGGTATTACGTTATGCAAGAGAACATAACCTTGGCAAAATTCTGATCGGTCGTCGTTGTAAATCCCGCCTGAAGTTGTTTGACTGGAAATGGCTGCCCGGTTTTGCTGACCGATTAGGAAAACTGGGGCCAGATTTGGATTTAGTCATTGTCGCTCTGGAAGATCGCGGTCAATGGGATAAAGAGCTGGACAACCGCCCTGTCAGTGAAAAATGGCAAGGACAAATTCAAGGTTGCCTGGCTGCTATCACTCTCTGCACTCTGATTACCTTGTTCTCCCGTACTCTTCTGCTGACTCTTGATAAAGCTAATCTTGTCACTCTTTACCTGCTTGGCGTCGTTATTATCGCGCTGTTTTATGGACGCTGGCCGTCAGTATTTGCCGCTTTTATTAATGTCATCAGTTTCGATATTTTCTTTGTCCAACCGCACTGGTCTCTTGCTGTCACGGATATGCAGTATCTATTGACCTTTACCGTCATGCTAATCGTGGGGGTCGTGGTAGGAAACCTAACAGCTGGAATGAGATATCAGGCGCGCATTGCTCGTTACCGCGAGCAGCGCACCCGACATCTGTATGAAATGACCCGTGAACTTAGCCGAACCCTGAATGAAAAGGATATTGCCCAAACCAGTTACCATTTCCTTGCCAATGGTTTTCAGGCTAAAACCGGCCTATTTTTACCCAATGATGATGGTGAATTGCGCCAGCTCACGTCAAATAATGGCGGTAATATGTTGATTGATGATGCCATTGCGAAATGGAGTTTTGATAAGAACCAACCAGCGGGCGCGGGAACCGATACCTTGCCCAGCGTACCTTATCAATTACTACCAGTGGCAACCCCCTCGCAGACTTTTGGTGTACTGGCTATTGAACCCGCCTATTTACGCCAGCTACTTATCCCTGAGCAACAGCGATTACTGCAAACTTTTACCCGATTAATTGCCAACGCACTAGAAAGATTACAACTCTCCCGTCAGGCAGAATTGGCTAAATTGGATACAGAACGGGAACAATTACGTAACTCACTTCTGGCAGCACTTTCACACGATTTACGTACCCCTCTGACGGTGCTTTTCGGCCAAGCAGAAATCCTGATGCTAGACTTATCCGCTGAAGGCTCTCCACACACTAAGCAAGTGAATCAAATCCGTCAGCAAATTCTCAGTACTTCCCGTCTGGTCAACAATTTGCTGGATATGGCACGTATCCAATCCGGGGGAATTCAACTCAATCTGGAATGGCAATCACTGGAAGAGATCGTCGGCAGTACCTTGCGTTCACTGGAATATGCGCTCAATCGTCACCCGGTCACCGTTTCCCTACCATCGGGCTTATTACTGCATTGTGATGGCAGTTTACTGGAACGTGTCTTTATCAATCTATTAGAAAACGCCATCAAATATACAGCTGAGCAAACCCCATTGGGCATTAAGGCAACAACAGAAAAAAATCAGATTCACATTGAAGTTTGGGATGCAGGCAAAGGCATTCCACCACAACAGGAACAATTAATTTTCGATAAATTTTCCCGCGCCCTCAAAGAATCTGCCATTCCTGGAGTCGGCCTTGGATTAGCCATCTGTCGCGCAATTATTGAAATCCATCGTGGGAATATTTGGGCTGCCAACAACGAAAAAGGTGGAGCAAGCTTTCACTTTGTTCTACCGTTAGAGAAGCCACCTGAAATTGAAGAGCTCACTGAGGAAATGTGACTATTACCAGCAACAGTACCATCTTAATTATTGAGGACGAAAAAGAGATCCGACGCTTTGTTCGGCTAGCGTTGGAAGGTGAAGGCTGTCGCGTATTTGAAAGTGATACGCTGAAACGAGGTCTGATTGAAGCAGGAACTCGTAAGCCTGATCTGATTATTCTTGATTTAGGGCTACCCGATGGTGACGGCATTAATTTGATCCGTGATCTGCGCCAGTGGAGTTCAATTCCGGTTATTGTTCTTTCTGCCCGTGATACAGAAACCGTTAAAGTGGCAGCACTGGATGCCGGCGCGGATGATTATCTCAGTAAACCCTTTGGTATTAGTGAACTGTTAGCAAGAGTCCGGGTTGCCTTGCGCCGTTTTGCCAGAACCCATCAGGAAGAACCTATCGTTCATTTTTCTGATGTCACCGTCGATCTCATTAATCGCCGGATAACTAAAAGCGATAAAGAATTACATCTAACTCCCATTGAGTTCCGTTTGCTAGGAGAATTATTAGCAAATAGCGGTAAAGTACTCACTCAACGCCAACTACTAAATCAGGTTTGGGGTCCTAACTATGTCGAACATAACCATTATCTACGGATTTATATGGGACATCTGCGCCAAAAACTAGAAACCGACCCAACCAGACCAAAACATTTGCTAACTGAAACCGGCGTTGGCTATCGTTTTATGCCGTGACTCACTCCCACTGCTAATTCACTGGTGCTCAAATTCACAATAACTGCAAAGTTTGAACAAATCCGTAAATTCATTATGAAGATATAGTGAGATAATGGGGTGAGAATATTTTAAATTAATAAAGGGGAAATAATTCCCCCCAAAGATAACGCTGTTTTCAGCAATTTCCAGATGGCTAAAACTCACCTATTCAGATTTTCCAGTTCCACCCAGCGCTATAAATAAGATAATGAACATCTGCATCCTCAGTAGCGTTAGCTCTCTCACCTCTTTCATCCAAAACATCGTTATATCCATAAGGAAGTATCATGCTGGAGCCACAACTGCTACATAGCAATTGAATGTCCTTTATCGCTTTTTCAGCAGAATATTTTGCTGGTAAGTAACATAAATATAAATATTGATCGGATGAGCTATAAATATTTTGAGGGATCTTAACCCAATCTCCCTCCGGATTTTTGTCTTTTACAGTGATGAACTTTAACTCAGTGATACAATCCTTATTATCGATATTGGGATCATATTTTGCTTTATGCATAAACAGACAAATATTACCCTTATTATTCAGATTTTCATCTTTAGTGGATTTTAATCCAATATACCCTTCAGGAGGAATGTTAGTATTATTTATCCCAATAATAATCTCATCAATATAATCCACATGTATACGTCGTTTAGCAGATTCCGCCGGAGCCCAGACAGTTTCAAAATGCTTTTTAAGCTTGGCCTTTTGTGTTCTGTCTGAACACAGTTCCCAAATCCCCGTCAAGGGGTTGGAGTCTGTAAAGTTAACTAATTCAGGGGCATTGGGAACACTGGCTTTCCAGTCTTCAAATGCTTTTTTCGCTGCGGCTATTTCTTCTGCGGAAGGTTGCTCTGCACTTGTCGCGCCACCAAAAGGATCAAACCGAGATAAGTCACCGCCAATGGCGTGGGTTTTTATGTTAGATGTTGACCGAAATTTCTTTATATCCTCCTGAAATGAATTTGCTGTACGAGCAGAGAGACCGATAAATCCCGCAAATGAGGCGGCGGCAACCACGTCAAAAGAGTTTGTTAGATTCGATGTATATTTGTTTGTAGATGATGCATATTGTGCGCAGCCACCCATGATCACGCCACTCAGAAAGTGAGAGCCCCAGGTATTAAATAGGTCATTCATATCCTCCTCAGTATCCGCCTTATCAAGGGCCGTTTTAACACTCTCTTTAAGAAACTCTTTTAATGCTTCTGCTGAACTTTTCAGTATATAGAGGTCATAAGTATACTGAATGCGGGAAAACGCATTTTCAAAAGCCGTCAGGCTGTCTGTATCAAAATCGACTCTCAGTGATGCGCTAAAGAATACATAGTTGCCTTTAATACGGCTTTTACTGGAAATACTGCTTTGATATGACTCAATAGATTCGCCTGACGCGTTGGTATATTTTAAATCCCCGACACTATAACAATCGACATAATAGGGAACTTTTAGAGTTTTGCCGAGGATAGTGATTTTCTTGAAATTATCTTCACTGGCATTAATTTTTCGCTCATCGAAAAGCGAATGCATACAACTTCCCACGTTGCAATATTTACCAAAAACATCATAACTTGTGCCGATCATTTCAGCACCGGCCACAACAGTATCATCGAATAGGGACAGTTTTCGAAAATAATTTCGATCACGAATTTCGACGTCTCTTTCACTATTTACCTGTTTTAATGGTCTTCCTATTTTATCGTTAGACATACTGGAACCTCATATTAATAGGGAATAAATTGACAATAGATATCGCCGCATTCTTGATGAGAGTTTAGAATTTAATACCTACAAAAAAGAATAGAATAGAAGTGAGAAATATCAACAAAGTGATGATGAAAATAATGGCATACGCATTCTAAAATAGATGCTATTCGGCAATAAAAATTGCCATCAAAAGTAATAATTTGTCATATTATGTATTTACAAACCTAATTCACCAGCGCCATTCAGTTTATTTAAAATGTCAATCACTGTCAACAATCTCATATTTTTTCTTTAAATTCATAGCATAAAATCAGCATAACATTTCTTTATTCATTATTATTCCATTAAATATCCATAACTATTAATTTGCAAATTAAAACAATAGGAATAATATTGCAAAATAATTAATAGACGGGATGTATACCCTATGGATTTCACAGGGCGCCATGACCTGAATCCTGACGCCTCAAGTTTACCTAACACATATTTTCAGATAAATAATGAGCCACAGATTCTTCGTGGCAAGAACCGATAACATCAGCGTGAGGAAGCGCTTGTTTCACCCGATCATGCGCAGTTCCCATTACCACGCCCTTAGCCACCGTTGAAAGCATTTCCACATCATTCATTCCATCGCCAAATGCAATAGTTTGACTGATTGGAATACCAAGAAACTCAACTAACTGAGTTAAAGCCCATCCCTTTGAAACAACGCTATCCATGACTTCCAGACACCAAGGGAATGAGAAAGCGATATTGGTACTATCAGAAAATAGATTACTTAAATGATGCTCTAATTTAACCAACGCATCATGATCTCTGCTCTTATGAATGAAAAAAATTTTCTCAACCATCTCACAAGGCATTTCATCAACCGATCTGACCGTTGGACTAAAATTATCATTCTGATTAAAGTCACTGAAACTATGGTGTATTTCACTGGTTAACCATTGAGAACCACAATACATATTAATCACCAAATCATTATCCGCCTGCGTCTCTTCAATCAGTTTTTTTACGATGTGGCCCGGTAGATATTGTCTGATATCTAAGTTCCTACAAGCAGTTGTTAATCTGGCTCCGTTAGAGGTAATCAAGTGTACCGGTATATCAAAGCCATCAATAAGAGAATTTACATCAGTATGATGCCTGCCGGTAGCAAACACTATTTGCTTTCCCATATTTGATAAATCAGTTAACACCTGGCGGGTAAACTTACCAATCGTATCCCCTTGAAGTAAAAGCGTTCCATCGAGATCTGTAGCAATAAGATTATACATTAGCGTATTCCGGTATATACCCTTCATCTTTCAAGTTGCTGCTTTGTTAGCTGCTTTCACTTACCTCAGTCACATCGTTATCTATGCTCCTGGAGATGCGTTCACTTGCCACCGCGCTACAACTGGAAATTTATTGGTTATAGTAAAAACAGTTATTATCTAAACTTTATTAATAAATTCAAGAAATACTTGATTATCAATATCATGTTTTCTTCCAGACAATAATTAATGTTTTTACAACAAATATTTTTTCTCATCTGATATATTTGATTTTTCTATAAATTTAAAAATAGAAAACGGAATCTGATTCACAATTGGATACGGGTAATGATTATTTACTAATTAGAGGGAACATCGGCGATAAAAACTGGAAACTATCCAACTAAATTAAAATATCTACTAACCGAAATAACTTATCAATTTAAATAAAAATCCGCAAAAAACGATTACAGTCAATTGCGGATTTTTTAATTGAATAACCTATTAACCAGCAGCAAAAACCTGATTAACAATATTCAATGCTTCCTGCTCAATCTTTTCCCTATGCTCAGGGCCAAGGAAACTTTCGCAGTAAATTTTATAAGCTTCTTCTGTCCCTGATGGGCGGGCCGCAAACCAACCATTCTCTGTCATCACTTTCAAACCGCCGATTGATGCTCCATTACCGGAAGCTTTCGTCAACCGAGCGGTGATTGGATCACCCGCAAGTTTGTCCGCTTTCACCATTTCTGGCGATAGCTTAGCCAATAATGCTTTCTGCTGATGACTTGCCGGCGCCTGAATACGGCTGTAGCTTGGTGTTCCAAAACGGGCAGCTAACTTATTGTAACGCTGCTGTGGATTTTCCCCTGTTACTGCGGTCATTTCTGCCGCCAGCAAGCACAAGATAATGCCATCTTTATCTGTGGACCATGGCGTACCATCGAAACGCAGGAAAGCAGCGCCGGCACTCTCTTCACCACCAAAGCCCAATTCACCTTTGTGTAGGCCGTCAACAAACCACTTGAAACCAACCGGAACTTCTACCAATTCACGCCCCAGATCGGCCACGACGCGATCAACCATGGCACTGGAAACCAACGTCTTACCGACTGCGACATTTGCTGACCACTGCGGACGATGGCGAAACAGGTAATCTATCGCGGTTGCCAGATAGTGATTTGGGTTCATTAACCCCGCAGGAGTCACAATACCGTGGCGGTCATAATCAGGATCGTTTGCAAACGCCAGATCAAACTTATCACGCATTGCCAGCAAACCGCTCATTGCCCAAGGGGACGAGCAATCCATGCGAATGACACCATCGTGATCCAGATGCATAAAACGAAATGTTTGATCTACCTGATCATTAACCAACGTCAAATCTAAATTGTAGTACTCACCAATACGCTGCCAGAATGCAATACCGGAACCACCCAAAGGATCAATGCCGATTTTTAATCCTGCCTTCTGGATAGCGGCCATATCAACCACATCCCCAAGCGCAGCAACATACGGCTCAACTAAATCTTGCGGGTGCAGATATTCACTACTCAATACTTGAGCAAATGGCAGACGTTTAACGCTTTTCAGACCTTCTGTAAGCAACTCATTAGCACGACGTTCAATAATCGAGGTCAGATCAGTATCTGCGGGGCCACCATTAGGCGGATTATATTTAATACCGCCATCTTCTGGTGGATTATGGGATGGCGTAATAATAATCCCATCAGCCAGCTCTCCCCTCTGGCGGTTATAGCAGAGGATGGCATGAGAAATCGCAGGCGTTGGGGTAAACCCGTTATTTTCCTGCACAATCACATCCACATGGTTGGCGGTTAACACTTCCAACACAGAAATAAAAGCCGCTTCCGACAAAGCATGAGTATCTTTACCCACGTAGCAAGGACCGTTTATCCCCTGTTGCTTGCGAACTTCTGCTATTGCCTGAGCAATTGCCAGAATATGGGCTTCATTAAAGCTACTACGCTGAGAACTGCCACGATGGCCGGATGTACCGAATTTAACCTTATGCAGCGGATTTTCTGGCTGAGGATGTAAGGTGTAATACTGTGATGTAAGTTGCGCTATGTTTATCAGATCACTTTGGCGGGTAAGCTGCCCCGCGCGGGAATGAATTGCCACTTTAATTTCTCCTGGATAGCTGCACCGCTTTGTCTATTTCACAGCGCAGCTTTAATCAGTTAAATCGTGCCACACACCTTTTCAATAAGATTGGCTGAGAATTTCATATCATGCATAATTTGCTCAACCATATTACGCTTACGGTCAGTATTGGTGTTAGTAATTACCCAAAAAGGTGTACCTGGAATGTGACGTGGTTTAGTTTGTTTGCCACTAGCAAGTAATGTCTGTTGATCACCGGCAAAATAAACCCGGGTGCGACCATGCATTGCATCGGTAGTCTGAGAAAAACTTTCGCTGTTCAAGCTATATAACGTGGATAAGATCAACATAAAGCGATCAACTGATTTTTTCTTCTCAGCATAATCATCTGAAAGTAGCAATTCACGTATCACACGAACAGAATCACGCGGGCGGGCTATTGGCGCTTTCTCCACAGCGCAGGCAGGCTGTGCACTTTGTACTGGCTGTTCGGCGTTAAAATTCAGCATTCGCCGTAAAATATCAGATGCACTTTCACCAATATGCTGTGTATGGCTGGCAATATAGCGGTAAAGGTCTTCATCAACTTCTATTGTTTTCATTTCTATCCAGTACTGTTCTAAATAAAAAATTTAGCCGGATTATAGAGTATAAATAGGGAAAACAAAACAAGTAAAATTTCAATAACTTAAAAGTATTTCCGTGTGAAAAACAACGTAACAAAACAGACACTTTTCATCTAAAATAAATCAATTAGTTACATAGATATTGTCAATAAAAACCTCGCCATAAAACAGAAAATTGCTCATAAAAAGTGCAAACAATCCACTGCCATATTTCGGGAAGATTTAGTGGAGTAATGGAAGTAAAATCCCAACTTTTAAACTGGGATTTTATCGTTTAAAGAAACTGAACAAACAAGGGACTCACCTCAATTGTATTTTCAGTAATTATTACTTACTTGCATCATTAACGTAGCTTGATATAGAAAATTATTTTGATCAAATTGTAGATGCAATGCATATTTTTCATTTTCATACTTTATCCAACGATTGATATATCCCAATAATATATCTATTTTTCCTCCCCCATTTGTTGACGGCTCACCTAATGCCTGTATAATTTCTATCTCACTCCATTCTGAATTTATTCCAAACATTAAGTTTCCTTTAAATATGGAGTACCCTTCATTCTCATTGAAGTAAAAATGAATATGATTTAATACATCTTTTCTAAAACCAATTTCTAAACCTGAATGTGGATATTTATAATATTTTGTATGTCCTATAGGATCATTGTATTCACTTGGATCTTCATATAGTTGAGCATTTTCCTCTATAGCTAAATTAAGATCATAAAATTTCTTCGATACCTCAGTAGTACCGAGGGCATTGATAAACTGCATCCAATCAACCATTATTTGATTACTCCGTTTGTCGATTTCGTTCTATGATTTCTTCAACTGCCTTATCAACATCAACTGATTTTTGATCATAACTTAATTTTGACATATTAATTCTCAATGCACCAACATCACGATTGACTGCAGCATTGAGATCCATTGCATCCTGCTCAATCTGTTTTTGTGTGTTCCTACCTTTATAAGTTGGGCCAGCAGCATGAACACTTTTAGGAACTTCAATTGCTGTAGCATTTTGATAAAGATTCTTGGCCTCTTCATCTGTCAGAGGGCGTCCTAACTCACTTTCTTTTGCTTTTTTTAGGGCAGCAAATGATGGAATATGATCGTGCTCAAGTTCATCACCTGGAACTTCTCTATCTTTTAACTCCTTATAAGATCCAATATCAAGCACCTTGACTGGCACTTTGATAACATTCCCAATTTGTTTATTCCCACCTGATGACGGCACATAAGACTCTTTCTTTTCTACCCTAGCCGGGGCAATCCCCCTCGGAGGATCAATAACAACGATATCTTTTATTTCATTAACTGGTCCAACATAGGAAGAAGTTAGCCTAATCCATATCGGACCAATCCATCCAAATTCTGTATTTGAACTACCCCTACATTTTAAAAGCCGGGAAGAACGTGGAGTAGAAGACAGAACAACTGGTAAAGTACTAGAAAACGGGGGTCGATATAAAGTAGAAGACCAAACAGCTGGTAAAGTAGAAGACCGAACAACTAATGCTGGTAAGGTACTGGAAAACCGGGTTAGATATGGCGGGCTAACAGATTTAATAAGGCACAACCCCAAAGGATCTACCCAGGTCAACGGATTATGCACATACCCATAGGGATTTTCTCCTCCAAGCAGCCCGATTGGGTCTTCGGCACTATCCCGACGCCATCATACGGTTTAGCCGACTTTTCCCCCTGATTTAGCAGCCTTTTTTCTGGCCACCTTTTCCCACCCTGTTAAAGAGCATGCCAACTCGCCCCGACGGGCACTTTGCCGATTGTAGCTCACTTTTTCCCCGACGTCAGCGCCGGGTTTCAGCCCCCTTTTCCTGCCGGAACCGGGTTTTATCGGGAACTCGCGACGGCGGGGCAGCTTGCCTGCGCCGCTGACGCGGGTTGGCCGGGGGCGGGCCGGCGAGGCCCGCAGGTGAAGCCGTTAAGCGGGGAGCCCCTGCCTGCGGGGGCGGACGGGGCGGAGATGGCGAGGACGGGAACGAGCGAGGAGCCTGCGACTGCGAGCCGGACGCAGCCAGTGCAGCGGGGTTGGGCGGGGGCCATAAACCGCGCCAGCTTGCTGGCCTGCCTTCAGGGCCGTTGACCTTAACGGGCTGACCGGCAACGATTTAAGGCAGGTTTGGGCGCCGGAGCCGCCACGGACGGCGGCGACTGCGGCGGTGGATTTTAGCACTGATAGTGACAGCAGCGGGTGAGCGAGCGAACCCGGTGCGCCGCTGGGGCTGAGAGGCTGAACCCGGCGGCCAGCCGCGCACCGGAGGTTAGGTGACCGCGCAGCGCCCTTGGGTGGGCGGCGCCGACATAATGTTTTGTTAAGCGTGGCGGGCCGTTCAGGCCCATTGCGCTTAATGCCACATTATGTTGAATGGCGGCTGACCGGCAACGATTGTCACCGAGAACGCCGGGGTTCAGCGCCGGGCGGCCGGCATTTACTGCCGGGCACGCCGAAGGTAGGGAGGCAGTCTGTGCGCAGGGACGCGCACAGTCTGCCTTTCACTGCACCCCACTCGCTTACAGGGAACCGGCTAACCTTCGGACTGTCCAGCCGCACTGAGGTTTCAGACCGGCTTCGGGCTGTCCGGCTGGTCGCTATTTGCCTGCTTATCGTCTGGCGGTGTTGCCTGCTTTGACTGCCGTTCTGCCGGGTGCGTCTGCTCATGCACTTCCTTTAAGTGGCCGATTGCCACCCGCGTATAGATTTGGGTGGTTTCCAGCTTTTCATGCCCCAGTATCGCCTGGATGTGACGGGTGTCCGCGCCGTTCTCCAGCATCTGGGTTGCCATTGAGTGGCGGAACAGATGGCAGGCCCCCGGTTTAGCCAGTTGCGCCTGTTTACGGATGCTGTCGGCGGCTATCTGGGTTAACGTGCCTCTGGCCAGTCCCCGGCCTTTCTTAGTGATAAACAGGTGACCGCTGTCCCCCCGCCGCGTTAACTCGGGCCGGACGCTGAGCCAGCGGCTTAACCAGTGCAGCGCCTGTTCGCCGATGGGCACCACCCGGTCTTTACCGCCTTTACCCTGTCTGACCAGCACTACGCCGCGCCCGAAGTCCACCTCGCTTAACAGCAGGTTCGCCACTTCCATCCGCCGGATACCGGTACTCCACAGTACTTCAAGGATAGCGCGATTTCTCAGCCCGGTTGGGGTGTTGATATCCGTTGCGGCTAATACCGTGTGGGTTTCGTCTTCATTCATCACCTGCGCCGGCAGCCGTTTTTCTTCTCTTGGCAATACCATGTTATCCGTCGGGTTATACAGGATATGGTGACGTTGCAGCAGCCAGCGGAACCACTGACGTAAGACACTCAGGCGGTCCCGCTGACTGCCCGGGCTGTAGGGTTGACCGTTCGCTTTACGGGAGCTTCTCAGCCAGCGCTGGTAACTTTCCAGCAACGGCAGGCTGACCTGCGGCGCCGTCATCACGCCACGCGCTTCGCACCAGCTGATGAACGGCAACAGCCGCTCTTCATAGGACTCCTGAGTCCGTTCGCTTAAGCCCTGTCCCCGCACGGCTTCCAGCCAGGCGGCCAGATGCTGGCGTAAGGTGGCGAAGCGGGCCGGTATGGCGTCGGGTTGACCGTGGGTCTCCGTCACTGAGGGGCGTTTTTTTCTGTCTGGCGCGGCCAGTGTTGCCGCCGGGCTGGTCGGGATAGCGTGCTGTTGCTGCAACCAGTCGAACCACAGGCGTAAGGCGCGCAGGCGTCGGCGCTGACTGTCCGGCGTATAAGGCTGACCGTTGGTTTTGCGGTACCGGGCCAGATATTGCTGCCAGTTTTCCAGTAACGGCCCGGTCACCTGTGAAGCTGACAGGATGCCCTGTTCCTCACACCAGTTGACGAACGGTGACAGCCGTTCATGACGGGCGGACTGGCTCTTTTGACTCGCCCCCTGCAACAGCAGGGTATCCAGATACGCGTCCAGATGCTGGCGCAGGGTCAGCGGGCGGGGGGTGGATTGATGTTTAACGGGTGATGACATGATGGGATTTCCTGTAGGGAACAGCGGTTATTGTTATCGGTGTGTGATACGTCACTCCGGTACGATGGCTTGATTTTTAAGTGGCCGGAACAGTCCTTTTCTGTCTGCCCCAACTTGCGGACCGCTCCACCCAGTATTGCTGCGGTCTGGCGTCCATTTTCCGGCCTCCAACTTGGACCCAACTTGACCCCAGCTTGAGGGCAACTTGCGGTTCAGTCAGTCCAACTTGCGTCGGTCGTATTCCGGGTTTTCGGGTTCGATGATGAGCTGGCAGTACGATACGACGACTTTTTCTTATTATTGCCGGAACAGTGTTTTTCAGCCTTCCCCAACTTGCGAACCGTTACATCCAGTATTGCTGCGGCCTGAAGCCGGTTTTACGACCTCCAACTTGGACCCAACTTGACCCCAACTTAGGGGCAACTTGCGGTTCAGTCAGTCCAACTTGCGTGAGTCATATTCAGGGTTTTTCCGGCGCTGTCAGGTCAATCAGGCCGCACAGGTGGGCTTCTTCTGCGCTGTCGCCGTTCCACAGCAGTTCATACTGCAACAGATGGCCCCGGCTGCCGCCGTGGACTAACAGGTATTCCATGTCGGCCAGTCGCTGACAATGGACTTTTAACTGGTTATCGCTCCATTGGGTGTAACTGCGGATATCCCGGCGGGTAAAACGGACAGCATTCACCGGGCGTTGCTGCGTTGCCGCCGTCTCTTTCACCATTTGCTGTATCAGCAGCAACAGTTTCCTTGTCTGGGGCGGCATCTCATCCAGCGTGCGGCCTAATATCTCGTGGGCCAGTCGGTTGGCTAAGCTAATATCGTCTTTGGTCACCTCGATATATTCAAGCCGTTTGCCCCGGTGTTCCGCGGTTTTCACCTCCCGCTGGTGCTGATGCAGCAGGGCGATACTTTGTATCAGGGTGAGATATTTCATGTGGTCGCGTCGGGTGCGGGTTTTATCGCTCATGAACGTTAACTGTGAAGCATAAGGGTTAACGACATTCAGCGGGCGTAACAGCCGCTGGGCGTTTTGATGCAGTTCGGTGATATACGTCTTTTCATTCTCCGCCAGTAAGCCTTCGAGGGTCTGCTTATGGCGCTGCAACGCGTGGATAGCTTCGGTCTGTTCCCGCGATTCGTTCACCGTCAGCACCAGACAGCGGTTTAACAGCTCTTCATCGACATCTATTGCCGTGGTGGTGAGCATCAGCATCACCGGGCCTTTTACCGTGTACTGTTTAGTCACCAGATTGCCGCTGGCGTCATCTTTACCGGTACTGGCAATGGTCAGTTCGCCGTCGCTTTGTAACAGCTTAAGCGCATAGGCGGCCTGCCGCACCCCTTCCTCTTCGGCAATGGCTAAGATTTTATGCTGGAGATTGGTTTCGCCCAGATAGAACAGGCTCTGGCCGGTCATGGCGCTGTATTGCAATCGTTCTTCTTCCGGTATCAGATTGAGTACCGCATCCATCAGTGAACTTTTCCCGGCGGCGCTACTGCTCTGTATCAGCACGGCCAGCGGACGGTCCAGCTTGCGACTGACGGCAGCTAAGTAACCGGCCAGCAGGTTGGTGCTTTCCCCTACCACACCACAGGCGGCTAAGTCAGCGGTGATACGCTCGCTCAGTTTCGGGTCTTGCAGCAGCGCCAGCGCCGCTGCACGCTGGTCCTCGCTCAGTTCGGGAACCGGTGGGGTTTCGGTTTGTTCACTGACACCGGCCTGTTGACACTGTTCCAGTACCAGCAACACCTGCCCCAGCGCCCGGCGCAGGTCGCCTTCGGCCAGCCCGAGTTCGGTGGCGGCCAGTCGCGCATACCCGCCCCGGCTGCGGGCGCTCATCATGTCCACGCTGTCCGCGAACATCACGCCGCTGTCGGTATCAACGACCTGGACATTCACTTTCATCACCGCCGCCCCGGTTTTCACCTGTGACAGGCCCCGGATACCCCACTGTTGTGTGCCGAGGGTGAGGGATATCTCACCATTAGCGCCGGTTTCCCAGACCACATTCGGCATTGACGGCAACGCGGCTATACCGGCGGCTAAGGTGCTGACCGTTTCCGGCACCGGAACCGGCTGATGTTCAGCCAGTGCGGCCCGCTCTGTTGCGGTGGTGGCCTGTACCTCTGCCGCTTCCTGCATCGGCACGGCACTGTCGAGCAACAACCCGAAGGCCCGTTCCGGCTCGGCGACCTGACACAGATAGCCGTTGGCATCCATGCCCTCGGGGAACACCACCCGGAACACGGTGATACCGACGGCGGTTAGTTCGGCGGCCAGTTTTACCGCCGCTTCATTGCCTGCCGGATCATTGTCGTAGGCGATCAAGACCTGCTTAACACCATACCGCTGAAACGCCTGCCGCATCTCATCGGTGAAGCCGTTCACCCCATAGGCGGCGGTGACATGGCGGTGACCGGCTACCCAGAACGACAGGGCGTCGATCAAGGATTCACAGAGGATAACCGCCCCTGAACTGATCAGCGCCGGCTCATTCCATATCCCGTCATGTGCGCCGGGAAGGTACAGATGCAGCGGCGTTCCGCTGCGTAAGCGGTCGGTGATTTTGCGCCCGTAGATCTCACGGATCTGGCCGTTCGGGTCGATAACCGGTATGACCAGCGAACCGGTAAAGTGCTCGTGCCCGCTGTCGCGCATCAGCCCCACGGCCCGAAGACGGGCGCGGATCTGTGCGCCGGCCTGCACCGCCTTGATGGGCAGGCGATAGGCTAACGTGCGGTTGGCAAAGCCCAGTTTAAACTGGGCGACTAATTCCGGGTGGTTGAGCCGCCGTTTTTCCAGATAAGCCAGGGCTTCGGGGGCATTCAACAGCGTATGATGGTAGAACCCGACGACCCGACTGAGCAGCGCCTGCCGTCCGGCGTCATCATCGGCCAGCATGGCGGGTTCATCCGGTTGCACCAGCGGCACCACCGAGGGGTTATCTCCCAGTATCCCGCGCAACTGTTCCACGGCCCGGCGCAGACTTAAGCCTTTGGTTTTCATTACCCAGTCCAGCACGGAGCCGCCGGCATCACAGCCAAAACAGTGATAAAGATTTTTTGCCGGTGAGATAACCATTGACGGGGTTTTCTCCTGATGGAACGGGCACAGCAGCACGTAATCTTTGCCGCGTTTAAAGAGCTGTCGCCCCTGTTGCTCCACCACGGCGACTAAGGAGACGGCGGCTTTCAGGTGCTGTAATTCGGTTTCGGGAATGCGGGCCATAAAAATGTTCCTTTTAAACCCTTGTCAATAGACATATATGTAGATTATATTATCTATACATTGTGGGATTTGCAACAGGCAGCTAAAAAAGGAGACGGTACAATGAACCCTATTGATTCATTGTGTGCAGGGTTGGATATGTCAGCATTTGCAGAGCGTCTTCGTTTGTTGCGTGAGGCACGTAATTTAAGTCAGGTTCGGCTGGCTGAGCTGCTGGGAGTTGATCCACGCGCTTATAATCGTTGGGAGAAAGGCGCGAGTGCGCCCCATCTGGAAACGGTTATTAAGATCGCTGATGTACTCCAGGTCACGATAGATGAACTGGTTGGCCGCAAGGCTATATCGGATGAAGTGAAGATCCGCAACCACACATTACATTCCTTGTGGCAAAAAGCGGACCTGTTGCCAGATACCGATCAACAAGCGTTGATCGTGGTACTTGACAGCTTTGTCAAGAAAGCGATGGTTGAACAGGCAATGGGATTTAACGGTACTAAGCGTTGAGATAGCGCGGCAGACAGTGAGTTCGCACCTCACCCCTGCCGCTTACCACAAGCAACTAAAAGGGTAGTTACTATGGCTAAGGCGCATTCTAAGGCAGAAGCGGCGATAAATAAAGCCGTGAAAACAGAACGTTATTACACGGTGGGGTATGTGCCGAACGGGAATAAGGTCAACAATGTCACCCCGGCAATACATCTTAAGGGCCAGTGGCTTAAACAGGCGGGGTTTAATACCGGCGGCCAGATTACGGTGAAGGTGATGGATGGCTGTCTGGTACTGATACCGGACAGCGAAGCCACCCAACAACAGCATCAGCAATACCAGCGGCAACAGAACCAGCTTAATGAGATTAAGCTGCGGATGCGTGAGATGCTGGCTGAGTACAACGCGGGCTAAGGGAGGGGATAAAATGAAAATGGTGATTGAACATTTACAGGACATTCAGTTAACCCACATTGAAGCGCTGGCCTTGGCCCAACTGGTTAAGCGGCTGAACTGGGCGGAGATACGGGCTTGCGCGGTGAATGACGAGGAAGCGTATCAGATTAAGGATGCGATCTCTAAGCTTCGATCTGCTCTGGCTTACCGAGGGTATGCGCCAAGATAGATCATAAGAAGGCCGGAAGATCACGCGGATCTTTCCGACCTTAACATCATTTAATTTGCTATTTCTTCCCAAAACTCATTTGTCTGAGAGCCAACATATTTGATAATTTCTGTGAATGTTTCTTTACCTAAGAAAATAGTTCCAGCACCTCTGATAAATAATTCAAAATTAGCTGAAACTTGTTCAAAGTCATCCATTGATGATTCACTGGTCATAACAAAAAACCTCACCAGTAATAGTGTTTAGTAATATGGTATAAGGATCAGATATTGCTATAACGATAAACTCTTTAGGTCTATTTTCACCAATCCACCAATGATTAAAAGTACCCTCACTATTAATATTTACTATCATTTTCGAGATAATCAGAACTATTACCAAATGATATGTTTCCTAATGAAAAATTATCTAAATCATAGTCTTTCATGAATGATAGAAATTCTTTAG
>NZ_RBLJ01000003.1 GCF_003634575.1 Photorhabdus asymbiotica | reverse complement strand
GCGGGGGCAGTAAATTAGCGGAGGCCGCAGGCCGACCTGCCTTCAGGGGTGTTAACCGGACGATAACGCGGCAGCTAAAGAAGAACTTGGGGTTGCCGATGGCCGGCTCAGCGGCTTACAGCAGAAGGCGTCAGCCTTGTGCGCCGCACCCTCCGATGCTAACCCGCGGGGGCGCCAGACATAATGCCAATTATACGCATTAAGCCGCTCATGGATGCTCAGGTGGTTACCTTTGCTTATCGGCGCAGTGCGTATAATTCCCCCGCATTATGTTCAATAGGCGTTGGGCGGCCTGTTCCGGCTTAGCGGGGACGCCAGCGGTTGGGCCGCCTGACGACTATTTACCCCCGCGTGCGCCGAGGCCAACGGGCAGTCCGGCCACGGTCTGCCCCCACACCGTACCCGCCTGACTCAACGGGGGCGGGCGGACAGTCAGCGGGTATCGGGAGTTGAGGTCGGCGCCGAACCGTCCGGCGGCGTGTCTGTGCCGGCGTCAGCTTCGGCGTACAGGTCGGCCAGTAAACCCACCTCATCGGCGTCGCCGGCTTTTTCGTCTGCCATCTGCTCCGCAGGATGCGTACTGGCGTGCACCGCCTGCAAGGCCCGGATGGAGACCTGCGTATACACCTGGGTTGATTCCACGCTCGCATGCCCCAGCATCGCCTGTATCCAGCGCAGGTCTGCCCCGTTCTCCAGCATCTGGGTCGCCATCGCGTGCCGGAACAGGTGACAGGCCCCTTTTTTCTCAATACCCACCGCGTTGATATAAGCTGTCACCAGATTGCTGATACCGTTGGCCTGTAAGCCATCCAGCCCATCCATCGCGACGAATAATGCCTTGACGTCAGGATTGACGATAAGTTGTGGCCGCACCTGTTGCTGATAGCGCTGTAGCCAGCTTAAGGCCCGTTCGCCGAGGGGCAACACCCGGTCTTTATTCCCCTTGCCCTGCCGGATGGTCACCGTTTTGCGTGACCCGTCAACGCTGTACACATCCAGCCGGGTTAATTCGCCCCGACGCATCCCGGTTGACCAGAGCAACTCCATCAACGCCCGGTCGCGTACCCCCTGCAACGTCGTCAGGTCAGGCTGCGCCAGTATCTGTTCGGTTTCATCGATGGTCAGGATATAGCGCGGCAGGTGCTTTTCCAGTCTGGGGAGCTCAAGGTCCGCCGCCGGGTTCGCCAGTATCAGGTTCTGTTTCGTCAGCCATTTGAACCAGACCTTCAAGGGCTCCAGCTGGGTACGTTGCGTTCGGGTGCTTAACGGCTCCCCGTTGGTCTTGCGGTACTGATACAGATAACGCTGGTAACGTTCCAGTATCGGCCGGGTGATATCCGCGGCATAGTACAGGCCCCGTTCGGTGGCCCACAGGATAAAACGATAGGTGTGATGGGTCTGCACTTTCAATGTCGTCTCCGACCAGTTCCGCTCCTGCCGCCACACCACAAAGCGCAGCAACAACGCATACAGACTCTTCGGGTCGTGCGCCGGCCCCACAGGCTGACGGTAGACGTCATTAACGGTCAGGAGACTCCCCTTGCGGGGTTTACGGTTTGCCATGATTGACCTCCGGTTGAGATTGAGGGGCGGGTGCAGACAAGGGGCGCGTTTTCTTTTTTCCTTTTATCACTGTGTTTTCCGTTACCCCGGCTTGCGGCACGCTGACCCCGTGTTCTGCCTGCCTTGATGGGGATTTTTTCATCCCAGACTTAACCCGGACCTGGCCCAGACTTGAGGCAGACTGGCGTTTAGTTAAGTCAGACTTGCTCTCATGACCTGTCGGGATGGCTGCCGGCGTTTTATCCCTGTCGGGCACAGGCAATGCGTTTCCGTGATGATTTTCTTTAATAACTGCGTTTTCATCTGACCGGACTTGCGCACTGTCTAACCCTTGTACTGTCCGGGTTGACGCGGGTTTTTCTTCCTCAGACTTAGGCCGGACTTGCCCCAGACTTGGGGCAGACTTATCTGCTTCCACGTCAGACTTGCGTTCACTGCCGGCGGTTTCTGCGTCCGGTTCCCCCACCTCCAGCAGGCCGCACAGATGGGCGGCGCCGTTGTCTTCCCCGTCCCACAGCAGTTCATAATGCAGCAGGTGCCCCCGGCTGCCGCCGTGCAACAGCAGGTATTCCATTTCCGTCAGGCGTTGACAGTGGTTCTTCAGCTGGCTGTCGCTCCAGTGGGTAAAGGCGCGGATATCCCGCCGGGTAAAGCGCACCTCGTTTGGCTGGCAGTGCTGGCGCTGCGCGATGTGGCCGACCATCTCCTGTATCAGCAACAGCAACTTGCGGGTCTGCGGCGGCATTTCGTCCAGCGTGCGCCCCAGCACCTCATGCGCCAGCCGGTTGGCCAGAGCAATGTCCGCTTTCGTGACTTCGATATATTCGATGACCTGTCCGCGGTGGGTCGTTTTCTTCACCTCCCGCTGGTACTGGTGCAGCAACGCAATGGCCTGTATCAGCGTCAGGTATTTCATGTGGTCGCGCCGCATCCGGGTTTTGTCTGACAGGAACGTCAGTTGATGGGCGTAAGGGTTGACCACTCTCAGCGGCCTTAACAGGCGCTGGGCGTTCTGGTGTAACTGCGTCAGATAGCCTTTCTCCGAGTCAGCCAGCAACCCTTCTAGCGTCTGACGGTGCCGCTGCATGGCGTGGATGGCCTGCGTCTGCTCGCGCGATTCGTTGACCGTCAGCACCAGACAGCGGTTCAGCAGCTCTTCATCCACATCAATGGCCGTGGTCGTTAACATCAGCATGACCGGCCCCTGTACCTTGTATTCCCGCGTCACCAGTTCGCCGCTTTGTTCGTTCTTGCCGGTGCTGGCGATTTTCAGCTCGCCGTCCGACTGCAACAGTTTCAGGGCATAGGCCGCCTGCCGCACGCCTTCCTCTTCGGCGATAGCCAGTATTTTGTGTTGCAGGCTGGTTTCTCCCAGATAGTAGAGGCTCTGCCCGGTCATCGCCGAGTACTGGATACGCTCCTCTTCCGGCATCAGGTTCAGCACCGCCTCCATCAGGCTGCTCTTGCCTGCCGCGCTGCTGCTCTGGATTAACACGGCCAGCGGTTTATCCAGTTTGCGCGAGACTGCCGCCAGATACCCGGTCAGCAGATTGGTCGATTCGCCGACCACGCCACAGGCGGCCATGTCGTTGATAATCTGTTCTGTCAGGTTTGGCGATGTCAGCAACGCCAGCGCGGCGGCTTCATCTTCTGCGCTGACCGTGACTACGGTTGTCCCTGAGGCTTCGGCGTCGGCCTGCTGTTGCGCGTCCTGTTGCTGCTCCAGCATCAGCAAGACCCGCCCGGCTTCGCGTTTGATGACCGACAGCTCGCATTCCAGCTCTTGCGCCGCCGTGCTGATGTAGTTCTGACGATGCCGCGCGTGATACATGTCCAGTGTATCCACATGGAACAGGCCGGACGTTTCATCCCGCACCTGCACATTGACTTTCATCACATCGGGCACCGGCGATTTTTTCATCCCCCGTATCCGCCAGACCCGGGGCCCGCTTTTCATCAGCAGTTCACCGCAGGCCGTGCGCTCACAAGGCACGGGGGCAACAGTCAGCTCTGGTGGGGCGGCTAAGGCAGCCGGTTTAGCCACATCTGCATTGTGAGGCTTTTCCGTCATATCTGACGAGACGGGCCGCTCATGACTGAACACCGCACCTGGTGCCGTTCCCTGTCCCAACCAGACCGCCTGTTGCAGGGCCAGCCCCAGCGCATGTTCGGCGTTGCCACTTTTGACGGCATAGTCATTGACATCCATGCCCGGCGGGAACTGCACCCGCCACGCCTCAATGCCGGATTCCAGTAAGTCAGCCGCCACACTGGCCGCGCCACGGTCTCCGGCCTCGTCCCGGTCAAAGGCAATCAGCACCCGTTTCACGCCGTGATACTGCAAGGCGTCGAGGTGATCGCGGTTAAAACCGTTCACGCCGTAGGCGGCGATCACGTTGCGGAACCCGGCGCACCAGAAGGTCATCGCATCGATCAGTGCTTCGCACAGGATGATTTCCGAAGCCGCTTTCATCGCTTCCTCGTTCCAGACCCCGGCCAGTGGCGACGGCAGGTACAGATGCTTCGGGCTGTCTTTCAGCACCTTGTAATCCGGCTGGGTTCGGCGGCCATACAGTTGCAGCACCCGCCCGCGGCTGGCTACACTGGCCGATTCGGCCCAGCCGATCACCGGCACCACGACGCAGCCCCGGAAGTGATCCTGCCGGGTGGTCGTACGCAACACGCCCAGACCCGATAGCTTGTCACGCAGTTGCTGGCCTTCCTGACTGCTTTTGGACGGCAATAACCCCGCTGAACCGCCGATCCCGTGATGGCCCGCGTACCCCAGCTTAAAGTGACTGACCAGTTCAGGATGATTGAGTCCGCGTCGTTCCAGCCATTCTTTCGCTTCCGGTGACGCCAGTAAATTCTGATGATAAAAATCAATCACCTGGCGCAACAGCGCCTGCCCGTCATCGTCCAGATCGGCCAGTTTCGGGCGCGGCAGGGGGGCCGCCTGTGATTCCGGCTGGGCGGCTAAAGAAGAAGCGGCCACCACGGCATTGTCCATGTCCGGTAACCCGGCCAGTTCCCGCAGCCGGCGGATAGCAATTTTCAGCGTCACCCCTTCCGTTTGTATCACCCAGTCCAGCACCGACCCCGCGGCGCCACAGCCAAAGCAGTGATAGAGGTTTTTGGCCGGTGAGATGACCATTGAGGGAGTTTTCTCGTTATGGAACGGACAACGCAGCACATAATCCTCACCGCGTTTTTTCATCGGACGGCCTTGCTTACGCGCCAGCCCCAGCAATGAGACGGACTGCTTTAAGTGAGCCAAATCGGTATCGGGAACGCGGGTCATCGGTTACCTCCTGTAAAAACCTGTCAATAGACATTGTAGTAGCATTAATATGAGACTATAATATAGCCATTGAGTCAAGCAATTAAAAAGGAGGGCTTACAATGCACATCGCATTACCGCATTGGATTTGTGAGGAAGATATGCAACTGTTTGCCAAGCGGCTAAAGGAAGCCAGAGAAGCCCGTAAAATGACACAGGCCAGACTCGCTGAACTGCTCAATGTGGATCGCCGGGTCTATAACCGTTGGGAGCGTGGCGCTTCTGTTCCTCAACTGGATGCTGTGGTCAGGATTGCTCAGGTATTACAGAGTAGCCTGGATGCACTCGTGGGGCTGGAACCGATGGCACCGCCACAGATACATAATCCCCGTTTACAGGCGCTCGTGACTCAGATGGATTCGTTGTCAGATGAAGATCAGCAGGCGCTGATTGTGTTAATGGACAGTTTGCTTAAACGTTCAAAGATGACGCAGTTACTGACATCGTAGAAAAGATTTGCTACAGAAAAGGCGATTTTATTAACGCAGCATTACCGGGCGGCTACCCGGATAACGCTGCTTACCATCACCAACTATCAGAGGTAGTTCATCATGGCTAAATGCGATTCTAAAGCAAAAACCATTACAACTAAAGGGCAGGCTGTGAAGCCACGGCATTACACCGTGGGCTACCGGCCTAACCGGGGCAAGCCCAATCCGTACCCGCAGCTCACCATTAAGGGGCGCTGGTTGGCTGCGTTGGGCTTTACCACAGGGAAGCCGATCACTATTACCAGCGAAGCCGGGCAGTTAATCATTCAACTGGCTGAGAATGACTGACGGCTAAAGGAAGAGTCCAGTTCTTTAGCTGGACTCTTTGGATAACAACAGGTTAAGGTTGATAATCCTCATATTCCCAGGCAAAGACACGGGAAAGCTTTTGGGCTATCTCCATCCAGTCATTACCTTCACACTGTTCAATATAATCCGTGATGGTCTTTTGGATTTCAGCCAGATCATATTTACGTACCAGAAGCGTATGACGTATCAATTCCGGCTGCCAATGATGATTACAAAGCCATTCAGGTGTACAGATAAAAAGATCAAAATATTCACTCCCACTTTCCGACTCAGGCCCGATTAATAAGGATAAGGTTATATTAATAGTGCCGTCATCTTCACCGGAGTACATAACTGGATCTTTATGCATACAATCTATGCCTTTTAGTACTGCTTTCACTAATGCATCCTCCTTTAATCCAGAATATTTAAATGACCGTTCCCAGTTTTACTTGATTTTCCTTTATAATCAATAGAATATGTTTCAAAATTGGCTTGCACTCCAGTAGTGGCATGGGCACTATTAGGTTTCTCTGATGGCGGTCTATAACCTCTCGTACCATCTGCACTAACCCAGCCATCTCCAGTAGTCTTCTTGGCTCCATCTCCTACCCAGATTTTGCCTAATCTATCCGCTTCTGCTCGAGTTCCGGTACCAATGCTATAATTGAGCTTACCATTATCACCTTTAACTACAGCCGCCAACCTTGAGTCCTGTTTTGCAATATTATCCAGATTTTGCTGAACTAGATCTGATTTTAACTTCGGATAAATGGCGATATTCTCGGCACCACTTGTCGTTTTGTTTGCACTGGCTACCGTTGACTCAAGTTTATTAGTGCCAGAAACAGCTGATGACACAGTGGGAACTTTCTTACCAGGGATCAAGGCGCCAGCAATAGCTGCACCCAGTTTTTCTGAAGCTAACTGATCACCTTCCCCCGCTTTTTTAGCAGTTTCCTTGATGGCCTGCCAACTTTCACCCGTCATCAGTGATTTCACACTACCCGCGACAGCCTGATTTTTACCCTCCAGATCATTCAGCGCACGCTGACAATAATTATCCCCAATAGCACAAGATGTAATAGCGGCTGCACCGTCAAAAAGGTAATCAGCGCCCGCAAGAGCAAAGTCACCGGCATCATTGAGGGCGCCTAACACACTATTCACAGCCGTTGAAGTTTTACCTTCACCCAATTTTTCCCTAACCTGATTTTTCCACCATTCGGTACTTTGTTTGACTGACTCTCTGGCCTTATCACCGGACAACGAGTTATTCTCAACTGCGTTCTTCCCAGCCTGTGCCCCAGTGAGCGCGCTGGCGGTGGAGTCACCGGCAATGCCGCCGGCCAGTCCCGCTGCCAGGGTGGAGAGGGTACTGATAGTCTGTTTCTGCTCCTCCGTTAACTCGCTGACTTTAGCCGCGTCGCCGTAAAGCTGCTTTATCAGCACCTGAGCCGCCAGCTCGCCCGACGCGGCCCCGGCAGCTCCTGCCACAGCGTTGTTACCGCTGACTTCCGCTGCTACCGCCCCTAAAATCGCATGGGCCAGCGTGTTGGTGGCGATATCCACCTGATGGGTTTGCGGGTCGGTGGTCAGCTCTTTTATCACGCCCGCCAGATAAGGCGAAGCACCACCGGCCAGTGCTTGCCCCAAATGGTTTCCGGCCAGCCCCTGAATGGCTGCCGTGGCCGCCTGTAACGCTTGCTGGTATTTGCCGCCGGTCCCCAGGCCGGAGTCATTCAACGCCTGCGTGTAAGCGGTGTCATAAACTTGCTTATTGATATCCGCTGGCGAGGGGGCTTTATTACCTGCGTTGATCAACTTTTCTCTGGCATCGGCTTTATCCTGTTCACTGATATGATTGAGTTTCGCTTTCGCCGCCTTAGTGGCGATAATTTTCCCTTCCGTGCCGGCTATCTCGGTCATCTGGGCGCTGAGTTCGCCCATCAGTTGCGCCTGTTTCAGCCGTTGTTGCGCTTTCTCCTTATCAAATATCGGCCTCAGGACATTGGCCGCATTATCGGTATCACGGCTTAAGTTCGCGATATCCTGCGTCTGGTGGTCCTTATCCCGAATAATCAGGGTGCCGTCACTGACCGCAGCGTGCGTGGTACTGCGGTCATGGCCCTGATTATTTGAGCCGGTCAGCGCATTGACCGCCAGATTATTCAGCACCTGACCGGTGGTTGGCTGACCAAGGCTGACGCCGGCACTTTGCTGCTCAACGCTAAAGTCCGCTTTATTTTGAATATCTTTAAAGCCCAGTGTTCCGGTGTTGAGGGTGTTTTTCGCGTTGTCGGCCTGACTCGCTATCACGGCCCCGTCCAGTTGGGTGTGGTCCCCCACATTAACCTGATAGCCGCCTTTACCGGCAAACAGCCCGGTCTGCTCCTGCACCGAATCGTAATTGCTGTGCAGTTTGCTGCGGCTGGCATTGAGGCTCAGGGTGCCGTTGCCGTTGGTGAGCGGGCCTACGGTGGCACTGGCGCCGGCGCTGGCATTCTGTTGTCGGCTGTCATAGCGCTGGTTGTCTTGTTCACTACTCAATGACAGATGGCGTTTTACCTCGGCGGTCATCTGTTCGCCGCTGACTTGTGCCCCTTTCAGCGTCGTATCCCGGCCACTGTTCAGCTCAACGGTCTGTCCCGCCTGTAACGTGGTGTTATTGTGGCTGACACCGTGACCGGTTTCATGGCCGTTGCCCCGACTGACATTGGCCGACACCGTAAAGCCAGTGCCGCCCGGGCCGGCGGTGACGCCCATGCCCATTGCGCTGCCGTGACTGCGGCTCTTGCCGGTGGTCTGTTCGGTGTTCTGGCTGGCGGAGAGCTGAATATCCCGACTGGCATTGAGTTGTAGGTCTTTGCCCGCCTGTAACTGGCTGCCCTGAATGCGGATATCGCCGTTCGGACCGGATGCCCCTTTATCGTCACCGTGCGCCGTTATCGTGAGGTTATCCCCGGCGGTCAGGTGGCTGCCCTGTTGGGTAGTCTGCTGGTGCTGCTGTTCTGAACGGGAAGACTGACGACCGTAGGACAGGCTCACCCCGGCCAGGGTGTTATTGCCTTTATCACTGCCCTGGGCTTCGGCCAGCCGGGCAGCCTGTGTCGCCTGTACCCCACTGAGGGCGGCCTGAGTGTGTTGCAGGGCTTTGAGGCGCGGGTCTTCGGTTTGCTGCGCGGCCCGGGCCGTCTGCACCGCACTGTTGAGGGCGCCGCCTGCCGTGCCACTCAGCGCCACCGTTAGGCCACTTTGTTTCTGTTCGGTTTTGGTCAGGGTAGTGTGATGGTTTGCCGCACTGGTGATATTCACGTTCTGGCCGGTCAGGGTGATGTCCTTGCTGGCCACCAGGTCACTGCCGTGAAGGTTGAGCTGGGTACCGGCATTGAGGGTGACATGGCCCTGGCTGCTGCCCACGGTGCTGCCTTTATTCCGCTGGCTGTCGCTGTCCGTGGTGACTTTCTGGCTGGCCTGGCCTAATGTGAAACCAATACCGCCCGTGCCCATCAAGCCCGATTTTTTCTCCTGCCGCAAATGGGTTTCACCGTGAGATTCTGCGGCGGTGGTGACGGTCAGCTGATGACCGGCGTTCAGGCGGACATCCTGTGTGCCCGCCACATTGCTGCCGCGGATATGCAGGTCTTTACCGGCCTGTAAAGTCACTTTATCGCCGCTGAAGGTGGTACTGAGCGCCTGCCGGTCATGCACTTCGTCGTGGGTTTCCACGGACGAGGTTGACAGCCAGCCTTTGCTGGTTTGCTTACTGTGCTCCACTAAGTCGGATGAGGCGGTACCGGTTGTCAATGTCAGGTTATTTCCGGCCTGCGCCGTCAATTGTTGACCGGCATTGACGTGGGCGGCGGTAGCGGTCAAATCCTGCCCGGCTTGCAGGGTCACCTCACCGGCGCCGGTTATCTGGCTGCCGATATCCTGTTGTTGGGTCAGATGGCGATAGTTATCTTTCCCCCAGTCGCCCTGTTCTGTACGGTGCGTGCTTAGGGTATCCAGCGTCAGGTTATGGCCGGCGGTTATCTCGGTGCGACCGTCTTTACCGGCGTTCTTCACCTCACTGGCGGTTAATTGCACATTGTTGATGGCACTCAGCGACAGGGTGCCCTGGTCGTTCTGCACATAAATCCCCGCCGGACGGTCCCGCCAGCGGTTCGCGGCATCTCCGCGCAGGGTCGCAGCGCTGGTGATATCCCGACCGGCTTGCAGCACAACTTTATCCGCCCCCTGAATCTGGCCGCCCCGGTTGGTGATGTCCTGCCGGGCCGTCACATCCACTTTACCGCCGCGAATAAAGCCGCTGTTGGTCAGGTTGTTGGCCGTCAATTGGGTAACGTCACGCCCGCTAATCGTGCCGCTGTTGGTGATATCGCCCTGACTGTTAAGGGCCACGGTATTACCGGCCAGTAAAGCGCCGTCTCCGCTCAGGTCGCCGGGTCTCACCCGGGCGTAAACCTGGGGCACCGTCACCACCTGCGTGCTGCCGTCCGGCAGAGTCACCGTCTGGTTGGTCAGCCAGATAATGTCGGCGGTCAGCAGCGCCATCTGGGCCGGACTCAGGGCAATGCCGGGGGTGAGTTGTTGTTCCTTACCGAAAGCCACTCCGGCATCCATCAGCGCCTTAAACTGCGCTTCATCGTTATGGTAACCGGGCAGGTAGCGCTGGCCGGTCAGCTGGGTAATCTGCTCCCGCACCAGTCGCTGTTCATAGAACCCATCGCCCAGGCGTTTGTGCACCAGCGCCGGGTCGTGCGTTAACTGTTGCCGCATATAATCCGAGCCCAGCCACTGTTTATACTGGGTAAATTTCGGGTCGGTCTCGACCAGATAGTGGCTGTCACTGGCCGGTTGCACCGTATACAGGCTGTTATCCGGCAGGCGGGTATTGGGGGTCACGACACGTATCACCGGGTCGATGGGTTGCCCTTTCACCGTTTCTGGGGGCAAACTCAGTTCAAACGGTTGACCAGGTGGCAAGACCCGCGGCTGGTCGTTTATCCCGCTCACCGGTTTCACCGCCGTGGGAGCCGCGTGAATTTGGCCGGTCTGTCGGTCCGTAATCGTGATATCGGTGTTCTGTGGACGGGCATGGTCCTGCCAGGCCAGCGTTTTCAGGTCAATCGTTTCTACCACCGGCGCAGGGTTATAACCACTGCGACTTTTTCCCTGCGAAGTTTTGGTGCCGCCGATGCCGAGTTTGTTCCGTTTTTTCTTGGCGTACCAGTGGGTCTGGCTGCCGGTCTCGGTGGTGATACGTTCGCCCTGCGTGGCGAGATTGTGCAGTTCGCCAATCGTGCCCGTCAGCGCGCCACCGGCAATAATTTGGCTGTCGTGGTTAGTCACGTTTGCACTGTTAAGGGTGAGATGGCCGCCGGCCAGAATTTTACCCGGGTCGCTGTGTTTGACCTGCGTTTCCGTCACGGTACGGGTGTACTGATACTCATAGAAGTTATCGCTGCGGCTGCCGTCCGGCATCCGGGCGGTATGCACGCCGTATTTGTCCCGCCGGGCGGTGTCTACCTGCGACCAGTCATAGCGGGCAGTCTGGCCGCTGAGCGCCGCATCGTGATGCCGGGCGTGTTCGGTTTCGGCGACCTGAGTCACCAGCCCGGCGTTGGTGTTGTGGAGCTGGTTGGCGTCAATCGTCAGATTACCGCCGGCTTCGAGGGTGGCGGCGTGGTTAGTGAGTTCACGCGCCTGACCGGTGGCGGATAAGGTGTTATCCAGCTGGCCGCCGATATGCGTCTCGCCCACACTGTAAATTTGCGCATGATGCTGGTTGTTCAGGGTGTCAGTGCCGATAGCCAGCCGGTCACGGGCGGCAATCACCGCCGCGTTGCCGGCGTGCGCGGTGTTATTCAGGGTCCCCGTCTGGAGGGCGAGATGGTCCCCGTAAATCCGTCCGGTGCCGGTGTTGGTCAACGTGTGAGCCGTAAGATGGGTCAGGTTGCCGTCAATCAGTCCGGTATTGGTCAGCGTATCGTGGACCTTGATTTGCGTTTGTTCGGCGCTGATTTCACCGGTGGCGCTGTTAGTAAGATTTTGCGCCCCAAGATGCAGCGCCTGACCGGCTTTTATCGGGCGGTCATTGAGGAGATTGCCGGTGGTTTTCAGGGTCAGATTGCCATTGGCCGCCGTGTTGCCGGTATGGTGAAAATCCTCGGTTAAGGTCACCGCCATATCGCCCTGCGATAACAGTTGGCCGTCACCGCTGAGCGTATTAGCCTGAATATCGACCTGTTTCCCGGCAATCAAGGTGCCTTGTTGGTTGTTAATCCTCAGAGGCGGTTGCTGAGCCTCGCGGTTGATAGTGAGCTGTTTGCCTGCGGAGACCCGCCCCTGAGTATTATTCAAGGTCTGGCTGATATTCGCTTGCAGGTGGTCGGCGGCCCGTAAAGTGCCCTGACTGTTGTCCGCCTGTTGGGTGCTAACCGTTAGGTTTTGGGCTTCCAGTCCTTTATCCGTCTGCGCCGTGTCGCGATTAATCAGGTGAGCGGTGCTCAAGGTCAATTGCGCACCGCCACGAATCAGGCCGCCGGTGTTATCGGTTTGGGTTTTAACATTCAATACGGTGTCGCCCACCGCCTGCACCTGCCCATGACGATTGTCGAGCTGCTGGGTTTTCAGGTTGAACGTACCTGCCGACAACAATTTGCCGTCCCGGTTATCTGTCTGCGCCTGTCGGGTGCCAATAACCAACTGTCCGCCTTGCAGATGACCGTGGCGATTGTCCAGCGGGCCGCTGGTGACGGTGGTGATGCCATCGCCGAGAATACGGCCCTGCTGGTTATCCAGTCCCTGTCCATCGGTATCGAGATTCAGCGCATCGGCGGATTGTAAGGTGCCCTGACGGTTGGTAAGCCGCTGACTGTGAATGTCCAGTCCGCCATTGCCGGCTATCTGTCCCCGGGTATTGTTAAGCGCGGTGCTGGTCAGGGTAGTGTGGCCGTCTGCGGCGATGATCCCGCCGGTGTTGTCGATATCGCCGGTATGCAGCGTTAAGTGTCCGCCGCTCAATAACTGGCCGCCTTTTTGGTCCGTCGTGGCGGTGTTGGCGAGCCAGTGACCGTGAGTTTTCACCGTCATGTCGCCCCCGGACTGTAATAGTCCGGCGGTGTTTTCCAGCTCACCACTGTGTAAGGTCAGGGTATCTTGCGCGATCACTTGTCCGGCGGTATTGGTGAAGCGGTGCCCGGTCGTCTGGCTGGTGATGTGTTGCGCCAGTAATGTCCCCTGGGTGTTATCCAAAGCCTGACTGGTCGTAGTGAGTCGGGTTTTGGCTTCGATATGGCCGTGGGTGTTCTGAATCTGTTGCCCGATAGTCAGCGTGGCACTGCCCCCAGAGGCCGCCAGGGTTCCCCGGCGATTATCCAGTTGGGTCGCGGTGAGTTGGATATCGTTACCGGCTTCCAGTCGGCCATTCTGGTTATCCAGCGTGTCGTTAACCGTCAATGTCAACGAGCCGTTTTCAGCCGCCACGATGTTGCCATGGCGATTATCGACTGTGGTTGCCTCAACATTCAGGTTTCCGTTACCGGCAATCTTGCCGCCCTGATTATTCAGCGTGTTGACCGTCAGGGCCAGGGTATCGGTGCCCGATTGTTGCATCACACCCTGCTGATGATTCAGCGTATCGGCGTTGAGAGTAATGCGATGAGCGCGGGTCTCGGCCTGATTCAGTTGCAGGTCACCGGCCTGAATAGCCAGCGTGCCGTTGGTCAGCAGTTTGCCCTGATGGCCCAGCCAGTGTTGGGCTGTCAGGGACAGCTGACCGTTGCCGGCCAGTTGCACTTGCCCCTGAGTGTTGTCTGCGGTTTGCGCGGTCAGGTGGAAGTTATCCCCCTGATTGACGAGGTTGCCCTGACGGTTATCGAGCTGGTCGGTGGTGATCGTCAGCTGTGATCCGGCATTAAACAGGGTGCCACCCCGGTTATTCAGGGTCCGGGTGTGGAGGGTCAGTTCACCGGGACCGGTCTGGGTCATTTTTCCTTGCTGGTTCGCGATATCGGGCGTGGTTAAATGGATTTCCCGCGCTGTTAATTGCCCCCCGGTATTATTAAACTGGCCCGGGGTATGGGCAGTAAAACGGTCTGCGTTAACGCTGGCGTGTGCCGTGCTGATGCCCGGTTGACTGGCCGTCAGCTGAATGTCGCCCGCTACAGTTTGACTGCCGCTGAGGTCAATCTGTTGACCGTGAATATTCAGCGTATGGGTCGCCAGATTTTTCCCGCCAGCCTGAACCTGCTGGGCGGTCAGGGTCAGTGAGCCGGGGCGGGTGGTGTTCCCGTTATCATCCAGTCCGGCGGCCCAGACACTGTGGCGGTCACTCTGTATCGTCTGGGCGGTGGCGGTGATATCCCCCCGCGCCTCAATCCGGCCCCGGTTGTGCAGTGGGCCCCCAGCCTGCAAAGTGACCGTCGATTGCGACAGCAGTTTGCCCTGATTATCTATCCCGGCGGTACTGGTTAATTGCAGCGCGTCCCGGCTGCTGATTGTGCCCCGGTTCTCAATCCGGCCATCGGCGGTGACGAAGACTTCCCCCGCGGGCACGCCGATATCGCCGGCATTCCGCACCCCGACACCGGCTTCGGTGCCTATCAGCAGAATCTTATGAGCATACATCCCGCCGAGTGCCGTACTGTCCAGCGCGAACAGTGGGTGGGCCTCATCTTCAGCGGCGGATTTTTTCGTGATGGTCTGGTGTGCGGCATCCACGCGATTGCGCCCGGTGGTCACTTTCAGGTTCTGGGCGTGTAATTTGGCGTTGAGGGCAACGGCGCGGGCAATGATGTCCGTGTAATTTTGCTGCCGGCTGTCCATCCCTTGCCCCTCAATACGCACTTCGCCCTGATTCACGTCAAAACCGGTCAGATGCCCCCGCTCCATCAGGGCTTCACCGGTGGTCAGGGTGGTGCGATGGGCATTGATAAAACCACAGCCATTACAGGTAATCCCGGACGGATTGGCAATCACCACCTCAGCCTTGCGTCCGGCGACTTCAATCCAGCCATTGAGGTGGCTGGGGTCACGGCTGTTGACTTCATTGAGGATCACTTTGGCTTCCCCTTTAGCCAGCCAGGGATTGCCGGCGACCATGCCGCCCAGCTGGGTCTCGGTCGCCTTTGCGCTGTTGTTGAGGATAACCCCGCGTTTATCGACATCAAACTGGCGGTAAGTGTTGTGGGACACGCCGGCAGCGCTGGGGGTCTGGATATTCACCTGCGGCGTGCCGTTGGCACTGGGGATAATGGTCGGCTGTTGCTGGCCCGGTGCCTGTCCATCGGCCACAATCGCCGCCTGGGCGGTGAGTGAAATCCCGCCCAGGGCCAGCAATAAACCGAACTGGAACGCGGTAAGGCGACACAACCGTTGAGCCGATGACCGCCCCCGACGGCGCGCGGTGCTGCCTTGCCCGGCCCGGGCAATCTCCGCCACCACCATCAGCCTGTTTCGGGATCGGTTAAAGATAAGACGATATAACTGTTTGTTCATGGGGGGTCTCCACGCACAGACTACACACGGGCAGCCGGGTTATTTGAATGAATACGGCCAGTACCGAATGGCGGGACCCGGGCAAGGGGAAAGCCGTGTGCTGCCGTCGGAAAGGCGGCGGGCGAGGTTTTTTCCAGTACAGACAGGCGAACTGCTTCAGGCGATGGAGCTAATTGGGCCTCCAGTGCTTGCTGACGGGCCTGTTGATGAATGAGTTGTTGCTCTGAGAGGTCGGCGGCCTGACTGCCTGAAGCCAGGCGACAAAAAACCGTTAATACCAAGATACTGCTTTTCATTGTACGTCTATTCCACAATTACGAAGCGGTATTAACCATAAATTTAACTTAGCGATCAATGTTTGAAGTTTATTGTCACGCAGGCAACTAAAAGCGGGGGGTGGTTAAGATATCAGCAAAAACAAGGGGTTATATTTTAGTCAAAAAATAGACTCATGTTATTATTGTGTTACAAATCATATAAAAAATACATTAATATTAGTTATTTAATAATCAATAGTAATAATTTCAAATTAATTTCATTGTTTTGTTTTATTTTGTGATGTGCGTCACAAAAATAGGTCTCATTACCGGAAAAAGTCACTTGCAATAAAGAGGATTTTCGTTACCGCGTAGTAATAGGTTTTCTTTTCTGATTATATTAGCTAAGTTGGCAGAACAGGCTATGTTATTGCGGATTAAAAGCAGTAGGGAGGTAACCATCAAACAGCAGGTATTGGTAGTGGGGGTAGTAAGTATGCACCCGATTTTTCTATTACCGGACTTGATGCTTAGTTGGACTGTCCATATCGATCTTTGGTTAAACAAACTATATCAAGTAAAAATAAACCCAGTGCTATCACGCCGCAATTAACTCACAGATTGGAAAAAATCATGAATCCTAAGGAGCTTAAAGAGCTTCAGTGAGGGTTTGTCTATGCCAATCCTGGTTTTTGTCAACTGTTAAACTTGTCATTTTGTTCATCTTTTTGAAGAGTATAAATTATTCTCCCATCACAGCATGAAAAGCCTTTTTCTTGACGTTGAGATAAACCTTGAGTAACTTAAAGGAGCATTTCTTAGTCGCGTAAGCGATCGTTAATGTTCCCGCAGTCTGAGAGGAACGCCTTCGGGTGACTGAATCTCAATGCCATCATAACCTGAGAGATGGCGTCTTCGGACGGTAAATCCGTTTATCCTTTGAAAACGGGTATCACTAACAACAGTGATGAAGGTGCAATTTCACATATAATTTTCTGACTTGTCAGTATCATCAGACAATAACCTGCGATTTGCTTGTTTTGGCGGTTTTGTTCAGCGTTTCGGCAGACCGTTGCCAGGTTCGATATATTATTGGATATCTTCTAACGCATTGGGCGCGGAGGAAACGGGCAGCGTCACTTGTTGGCGTGATAACGAAAACCAAGTGACGCTGCCAGCGTACAACATCCCAAACCACGTAATACAAGCTTTCCTTGCATCTTCTACCTTCTGATCAATACGTAGTACACCGGTCGGAGGGTTTGAAGATCGCAATTCACCTTAACGTCTTGAGTGAAAAATAATCATGTTGACGTTTTATATTCAGAAGAAGGAGAACAATCGACTCGGTATTGATGGCGACGTCAGTGAAAACTGGCGTTGGAGGTAGTCTGACAACGGTCAGGACGGTGTAAACCGCGAACAGCTCAGAGAGCTGGGGTGCCTCGTAAGAACTCAACAATCTCACCGCCCCGATGCACAGATATCAGTCGAGCCGCAGGAAGCGCAAACCAAACCGTGCCGTTGGGGTTGAGATATGACATTCAGAATGCCGTTTAGTATTGCTTGCGTCCGTCAGGTTGCAAGCGGTGGTGTCGTGTGTGTTAAAAAGGGAATCGTTTGAATGTCAAAATTGAGTAAACAGTTAGTAACCTTGGCCCGTCAGGCTGGCGGCAGTTTTAAAACCGTTTCAGACAGAATGAAAATAGCCAAACGTCTGGCGGAAAGCATGGCGATATTAAATATTCAAATCCGTGATATTAAGAATATGAAAACTAGTCATATCGAAAAATATATTGATAGCCGAAAGTCAGAGAATATTTCAAAGCGAACGTTACAAAATGAGATGGCGGCTGTTCGGGCGATATTCGCTATGGCGGGAAGATCTCAATTAGCTAACCCTCATCACGAGCGGTTAAGTAATCGTGCGCTCGGATTATCTGGCGCCAGCCGGGAGGGAACTAAAATGGCGATTTCGGATGAGCGTTATCACACGACGCTTGTTTTGGTTCGTGGGAAAGATGAAGGTGTGGCTGCTGCTATGCAACTTTCTCGTTATCTAGGCCTACGAACGGAGGAAGCTGTTCAGGCGGCAAAATCATTAAGAACGTGGGAAAAAGCTTTATTGCGTGGGGATGAAAGAGTGAGGGTGGTGTTTGGTACAAAAGGAGGACGTCCTCGTGATACGACAGTTGTTGATCGGGATAAAGTGCTCCAGGCAGTCAGGACGGCAATAAAGTATACCAATAAAAATAAGGGGCGTTTGATTGATAAGCCGAATTTACATTCGGCCATTGATCGTTACCGGAATATAGCTAGGGAAGCAGGGTTAACCGGAAAGTCTTCACCACACAGTTTGCGTTATGCTTATGCTGTTGAGGCAATAAATTATCATTTGTCGGAAGGATTAAGTCGAAAAGAAGCGGAAGCGATGGTTTCAATGGATTTGGGACATGGAGATGGACGAGGACATTATGTTGCCCGTGTCTACAATAAACAGTGCAGTGATGATTAATTGGCTTTTGAATTTGGCTTGAATCGAAATAGCCCTGGGCTTAATATCAACGGGTTAACTTGTTGTTTTCGGACAACGGCCAATGTCAGACGAGTCTGAGACTGACGCCTTTGGGTGACTCGTCATAAAACCATTGTAACCTGAGAGATGGTGCCTTTGGGCGGTACACCCGTTTATCCTTTGAAAACGGGTATCACTGATTACAGTGATGAAGGTGCATTTTTAGTAACACACGGTGGCAGGCTTGCCATTTGATGATTTCACCTCCGAGGGACAGGGTTAGTTCTCTGTTGTCTCTGTCATACAACCACCTCCTGATGGGGAATGCCTTTCCCTGAGGGATGAGGTTATTCCTCATTTTTTTACATTTGAGGAAATATTATGCAAACTTTATCGTGATTAACTGAAATATTGATGAAATCTGTCCGGTCTGAAGCACTGATTGGGCGCAAAGTTAAGCCGGGGAGATTGCCTCGGCTGGCGATACTTATCAGGCATCCTGACAGGGATTGACCTGACGGATTTATTTACTTTGTATGATGTTCGTGATGAACATCTTCCTTACATTTCCCGGGGCTTGTCCCCGTCAAGGGCAGGCTCCCGGTAACAGGAGTGGTTAATGCCTGCTTTTCATCCCCCCACTGATACGACAACCTTGTCGGCTTCAGAGATGTTAACGCCGAAACAATGCTCACTTATCCGCGATTTGATCCGTGATGAGTGTGATTATCGGGATCGTGACGCACTCCTTAAACTTTTGGGCATGATAACGCTGTTCAAAGTTGCGGGGATCCTGACGTTAGGTGTGCTGTTGCTGGTTTTCCAGTTGTTATGGGGATAAAGGAGACGAACGATGTTAATGATCTTTGCGACAGTACTTTTGGGCGTTATTCGTTGGATTTCTCTGTCGTTTTACCATGTGATGTCCTGGTTGTTACGCCGAAGACAGGTGAGACTGCCGGTGACTCATATGACCCAGGCTCGGAGACAAACGGTGTATGCGGGTAAATGGCAACTTTCTGATGACGCGAAGTCATGCGGGAGACCGGTTGTGGTCAGAGATAGACACAGCTACAAACCGGGTGTGGAGTTGCTGTATTTCGGTGAGGAGAGTCCGGAGCCGTTTTATGGCGAACGGTACCTTATCGACGAAACGGAAGCGGTGGATTCGGCACAACAGATGCTAACGCGCCTGTTGAGACAGCGTAGTTTATCGCATGCTTATGATGAGGCCGCATAATGGTCAATGAGACGTTGACTGCCGTTACCCGGTGGGTGATGCCGGCTGTAGCGATTGAAGAGCCAGTCTGGCGGCGAATGGTGAGTTATCCGTCTGCGCCGGAATATGAAACAGAACGGTTTCATCAACTGATTTACCAGGCATTCAAAGCCTGGTCGGCAACAAAGCCGGGAATGTGTGAGGTGACGTTTGGTTTTTTCTGTTTGCCGTATGACGGCGACATGAAGGCTCCCTTATGGCAAGCGCTGCGGCTTAAACATGAATCTGATCGGTTGTTGATTGCGTTGGACGCCTAATTTTATTGATTACCCTGACGGGGAAACCCGTGAGGGTTAACTCCGTCAGTCATTTTTTTACAAAAGGAGTTAACCCTATGAGTACAATGACGACTAAAGAACACATTCGGTCACCGTCCCAGTCCCTGTCCGTGCAGGCGCTGGCTGAGCCGGAGATATTCAAAAAAACCCGTAGCCGGTTTAATCAGTGGTTGCAGGCGCAATTCGACAATCACTATCACACCCTGAGAAATCACGGTTACCGCTGTTTTCTTGCTCGTCATCATCCGACAGAGCTTGAGCGTTACGATGAGGCATGTGAAGCCTTACGGCGTGAGGAATTTCACCGGTTCAGTGAGTTGCAGACTCTGGGGCTGTTCCTGTATCAACAGATTCAGCTAAAGGAGAAGAAACTCAGGCAGCGTCGTCGTTGGCTGTTGACCGGGATAGCATTGACGTCGCTGGTGACGGGAGTATATTTGATTCTTCACGCTTATGAGGTTGATTTGTCAGCGGTTTATCACGGGCTGACCGCGTTACCGGCCAGAATAGCTAATTATTTCATGCGCTAATTATTTATCTCCAGGGGAGAGACGACTCCCTGTGGAATGGTCTCTTCCTTAATTTTAGACAGGAAAGATGATGACCATTTCTTACCTACCGGACGATATCTGCCGGTTAATAACCCGACGTCTTACAGACAGCCTGGAAAGTGGAAGGGTGCTCTGGCAGCAGCCTTGGTAAGCGGCCAGTGAGTACGGTTTGCCGCAGCATGCACTGACCGGACAACCGTTTAGCGGTATCAATGTGCTGTTGCTCTGGCAAACTATGTTGCAGCGGCAGCTGATATCTAACCGCTGGTTAACCGGTGATGATTTAAGAGCGTTAGGCGGATGTGTGGTCAAAGGTGAAAAACCGACAACCATCGTCCGTTACCGGCCTTCAATGTCGCTGATGCGTGTGATTAATCTGGAACAATGTGAAGGACTGCCGGCAGAACTCCAACCAGGTTGCCCTTTACCACCCCGTCCGGCTCCCGGTTTTGCCGCTGTTCAGCAACTGGTGACGGCCAGTGGGATCCCGGTGGTTCATCGGTCAGGCATTGTGCCCGTTTACCGGTCGTTGCATGACCGTATTGAACTGCCTGGCTGTCAGGACTATGCCGAAAGTAGACAATACTGGCATGATTTATTGCATCAACTGGTTCATGCCTCTGGCCATCCGTCCCGGTTAAACCGTTTTGGCCTGACAACCCGAAGTGAGTGGGATGAAAGTCGGGAACAATGGGTGACAGCACTAGGCGCCGCGTTTTTGGCTGCATTGACGGGTGTCCGGGGTAACCTGGTATATCCTGATAATACGATACTCTGGGAACACGCTTTGGACTCAGATCCGTGGTGGTTATTTCAGGCTGCTAATGATGCCCGCCGTGCAATGGATTATTTGCAAGACCGGCGACAGCAGTTACCAAGCCAGGTGGAATTGTGGCAGCAGATGGCTACCGTATTGCTCAGTGAGCACTATGGTCTGCCGCTGAATGACACCATGCTGGAATATGATGAGGTGGTTCAGCGCCATATTGATGAGGGTATCACACCGCTGATGGCTGTCAGTGCTTTAGCCCGAATATATCACTGGGAACGGCGTGACCAGCCAGAAGGCAGGTTGTTTCCGGAAGAATTGGGGCAGGCCAGTGAGGCATTGGCGTTATTTTCCAGCCAGCCATCGTGTCTGAACTATTCTCGGATCCCGGCGACAGAACCGGCTGATACCTGTGAACCGGACAGATCATCACAATCTGAACGGTTGCTGTTACCGCCGGTGGCGTCTGACCGTAGCCGTGAAGATGAAGATAATGATCCGTCTGACGATAACGTTGTGGAATTGCCGTTGGCGGCCACTTACCGGGAACCGAATCCACATAAACAGGCTTTTATCAGACTGTTTAACCAGATTGCGCCGCATGAAAATCGCTGGCAGGTGTTCTGTGATTTTGTGCATATGGCAGCTTGTTCACTGTACAACGCGCTGTTGCAAAATGATGAATTTGAAGCGGACTATATGCAGCGGGTTAAACGTTATTCCCGTGAAGATGCATTCCGGCTGAGTCGTTTGCTGAGTGAAGTTATTATGGGGCTGGAGTATGAAGTCGGTGATTTTCTTGGTGCTATTTTCATGGCGCTGGAATTAGGTAATGACCAGACTGGTCAGTATTTTACGCCGTTTCCGGTCAATCATATGATGGCCAGAATGAAGCTCGCTGAGGGCTTGGCGAGGCTGGGATCCGGAGAGCATGAATATATCACGGTGTCTGATCCGGATTGTGGTGCCGGCGGGATGATTATTGCGATGTATCAGACCATGCTGGAAGCGGGGTTTAATCCTCAGCAACAGATGTTGGCGTTTTGTGTCGATATTGACCCGGTTGCCGCGATGATGACTTATATCCAACTGTCGTTGCTGGGTGTCCCGGCCGTGGTCACGGTGGGCAATTCACTCACTAATGTCATGTCTCAGCAAATGGTGACGCCAATGTACCATTTAGGATTCTGGCAATTTAAACGTCAGCGTCAGGAAGCTGAAGATGAAATAGCGATGCGCAAGGCCAGCTGACACACATTTTTAATTCAAGTCACCATTGGGTGGCATCACATTAACCCGATAGGGGATATCCCCTACAGGGGGAACCCCGTCAATCACGAGATTTCCCTTATGTCTTTATTACGTTTTTATATCCGGCATCAATTCGTAGAACGAATGGGGCTGGAGCTGGATGACGACGCTATTTTCTGTCTGTTTAATGAAAGCCAGGGAGACTACGTCAATACCCATATAAAGTTTACCAAAGCGTTACTTTTGCCTGTCATGACTCATCTTTTGGACAGCTTGTCTGAGGATCCGGCAAACCGGGCTAGATGCAGAAATAGTGAACGTATCCTGACGTTATGGATACGGGGGATGGATGCGATATCTCATGTTTATCAGGATCCGTTGCTGATGCCTTATACCCATCCGGAAAGCAGTGGTCGTGTGGATACCCTTATCCGGCCGGATACAGCCGTGTTACTGAATCTAACGGCAGAGCAGTTTTTGCGTCTGACGGCGCAGGATAATCTACCGGAAGATGAACAAATTGGGCTGGAACAGTTCAGCAAAACACAAAAGTACTGGACACGTTTTATGGACTATTTGGATAAGCAGTTGACAGAAACGTGTCTGTATTGTTTTGAACGTCTGGGTCAATTTCTTCGTCATTTACAGGTTGAACCCCGTTTAATACGGCGTTTTTCCTTCTCTGTCGGTTACATCGATGTCTTCATGGGGCCACAGGATTTACACAATATTGACGCAGAGGAATTTGAGTCATGGTATCTCGAAGACTATATCGATAAGGTCTCTGATGGACTCATGACGCCAGTCCAGTTCCAGGTTGATGTGGTATACAAAAATGGTCGTGTGATAGAGAGTTTTCGATCAGATGTAGACATTGAAAATGTTAATAACCCAGCACTCAAGGATTATCGGGATGTGGTGGATGAGGCAATCACATGGGTAGATGAGCAGTTTGTGCTGAAAACCCGTTCGGTGAGCTTGTCTTCGCCAGTACAGAGGCTGGCAGCATAACGAAACTTTAACCCATTGGGGGACATGTTCCCTCAATGGGAACGTTTCTCCTCAGGAGAATGACGATGTTACTTTTTAAGGCTAAAGATCTGAAACCTGTGTTGCAGGAAGCGATAGCCCATCAGTGTGACGTGTTGCTGGTCAAGGATCAGAGCATTTATATCATGTCTGATATCGGTTCGATGCAAAACGGCAAATATCTTGTCGCTTATGCTTGCGGTTATCATCCGGAGAAGGACGAAGGCTGGTATGAACGTGCCTGGGAGGAAGCGGGCGGCGATGATTTTGCGGAAAAGCTGGGTTTCTCCATATCTACACTCAACCGGTTACTGAATGACAAATGTGATCTGAAGGTGACGCTGACAGCCACACAAATTATCACACAATTTTACCCCTGATTGCCGGGCTGCCGGCAGTTGTTTTCACCCTGACGGGCGTTATTTCCCCTCAGGGGATAATGCCCGTTTTTATTTCGGAGCATTATTGATGAAAAAGATTCATACCAAAACTTACCTAAAAATCGTTCGTAAGAATAAAACTGCCCGTCGCCACGGCAGGCGTTTCCGGCCTGATTTGTACCGAGTGATGACGGGCAGGATTATCGCGGCGTTTGGAAAGAGAAGGCGCTCTGATGTACAGGCCACAAAATTGTGGAGACCGGCTGTCCGGTTATAAATAACTTGAATGGGTCTATCCGAAAGCCGGATAGCCTTTTTTCACATTGTTGAACTTATCACTTGCCTGTGGGGGCATTGCCTTCACAAGGTGTGCCCTTTTTCCGGTAAAAAAAGAGGATGTTTTACTATGTCGAAGTGGTACGCCAATCGTTTGAATATCATTGGCCAACCTGACCAACTGGATGCCCTGCAACAATGGGGATTGGGAGACAAAATTCCCTATTACGGGCAGGCGATCCATCAAAGTATTAAGCTGTTTGTCGCGGGCTGTGCTGGTCTTCTGCAACCGACTGAAACAATAGATTACCCACTTTATCCAGCGCTGGTAGCGAGTGGAGTGGGTGAAATGTCACCGGAAAATTGGGCATTTGAGCAATGGCTGGCCTTGTTAAAAGAGAATGTTGCGCTTGATGAAGTCACCAGCCAACAAATTGACAGGCTATACCAACAAAGTGGTCTGGCCGAGCGAAAATGGGAGACGTTGCTCCCGGCAGCGCAGAAAACCATCATGGCTTTATTTAACCAAAAGTCCTGTGACTGGTTCGGTCTGGTTGATTGGAACGGAGAACGTGACACGGAAATGCTGTGGTCTCATCTTGATGATCGGCTGACAGAGACGGTGCCTTGTGACTTGTTTCTGCTGATACCGACCCATCTTGCGAGTGAAATCAATGGATTTTGCGGCGGATTGTTAAGGGGTTACGAGACAACTCATGAGTTGTATTTCCGATTGTACGATATGGTACGGCCGCGAGGTTATGAAATAGCCTGGAAGCACAATGATGATGGCAGTTTAACCGGGAGTTTTGACGCAGCACCTTGGGAGCCGTGGTATGAAAAAATCATGGTTCCTTTATCCAAACAATATCACTGCCATATCACCCATTATTTTGAAGATGTCTGTGGCTTTTGTGGTTACGACAAATACCGGAATGGGCAGTGGGAAGAAGGTAGCGTTGATGAGCTGGAATTTGGTGAGGAAGACGGTATCCGTAAGGTGATAGGGCCGGCCTACATTCTCGGCAATATTTCACATGACGGCTGTTAGTGCGCTGACAGTGTTATCTCGCAGGGAAATTCCCTGGGGTGAATTGACATAAAAAAGTTCAGGTTTGCCTGAGCGTCTGATAACGCGACTGCCGGCGGGTATTACGCCGGCGATTTACCCACAAGGGGGAATATATCCCTTGGTGGGACATGTTCCCCATTTTCCAGGAGCATGTTTTGTCTGTCTTGATTGATCATAAAAAAGCGTTTATTACCTTGTTTAATGAAACTGCCCGTTATTATTATCGTAACCGAGTATTCGATGATTTTGTACAATGTGCGGCAATTAGTCTGCATAATGCAGTCTGCCCGGACAGTAAGCTGGAGCAAGGATATCGGCAAATCATCAAACACTATAAGCCGGAAGATGTTAGCCGGTTTTCTCAACTGCTTGAACATGTCATGATGGGATTGGAATTTGAACCCCATGATTTTCTTGGCGGTGTTTTTATGCAATTGAATCTGGGCAACAAACACCTGAAGCAATTCTTTACTCCCTGGCCCATCAGCTTGGCAATGGCGAAAATGCAGTTGAGTGACGTCGGGCAACGCTTAACGAGGCAGCCCTTTTTCACCTTATATGAGCCAGCTTGTGGTGCGGGTTGTATGGTTATTGCGGCAGCGGAAGTGTTGAAAATGTCAGGTTATAATCCTGCTCAGCATATGTGGGTATCCTGTGTGGATATTGATGTTGTGGCGGCTTCGATGGCCTATATCCAGCTTTCTCTATTGGGGATACCTGGGGAGGTGGTGATAGGTGATGCACTGACGAATGAACGTCATCGGGTCATGTATACTCCTGTACATTGGCTGGGAAACTGGCCTTGTCGTCTCAGGAAAAATCGTCAGCAGTATAAAGGTGTGACCTGGAATAGTAAGATTGCGCATATGCGGGCGTTGTTTAATTTCGCGATAAAAGAAAAAATACTGCCCCAGGAGGAAAACCCATTCAATGGGGTTGTGGTTAATGCGAACAAGAAGAAAAAGAAAACATTAACCAAAAAACAACTGACAGCGTTGTATCTCACGATGGGGAAATTTGAAGAGCAGGAGCGGCAGGCAGGGAATAGTCATCAAGGTCTCTGTGCATTATATCCGACCTGGTACTGGCTGACGGTACTGGATACGTTGCGTTATACCGGGATGCGGCAAAATCAGTTATTACATATCCGACTCGGGGATATTGACCTGAAAGAACGCCGGATTATTCTTTGCTCTGAGGGGAGTAAGAACCATTATGAACACCAGGTGCTGGTGGTGAAATGGTTGTATCCGAGGCTGGAGATTTTGCTGGAACGTGCGCAAGCCGCTGGGGCAAAACTCAGTGATCCCCTAGTTCTGTGTGAACTATTTTACCGCCAAAACAGACAGAGGAAATGAAACTGATCAATTACAGACAATAAAATCATTCTTTCGGCGTTTGTCAAAGGAGTGTGGATTTGATGTGGGCCCCCACAGTTTCCGGCATACTTTGGTAACTGAACTGATGAAAGCGCCTGATCGTAATTTGCAAATGGTGCGCGGATTACTGGGCCATCGCAGTATTGCCACAACGATGGAATATATTGATATCAATCTGGATATTGCCGGGCGCGCGCTGGAGCGTGAGTTGATGCTGTATATTGATGTTGAGCCAGAAAGAGGCGAAATGCTAATCGGATAAAACAGAATATTCTCGCTGTTGTCTGAATTTGCCTTTTTCTACATAAATAATTCCCTGTTGCAAGATGGGGAATTTTTTTGAACCGATACAATCTTCCATAACTCACCTTCTTCTGATCAATTGGGAAATCTTAACAACCGATATACAACATCGTGTTAATTAATTCGTTGATTTTAGTTTGGATGGCTTGACAGTTGCAATAGAACTTGTAAATATTGCGCTCGAACGAAAAAAGGACATCTGATTTCTCAGATATCCTGAATCTAGAACCTTTATACTTTATATCGAAGCGATGCAAGATCAAGTCAACTGAAACGATGCATTTAGGTTCCTGTATTGAACGCCCGTCGAGTTTTTTAATCTCTCAACCAACGCACTTTGAATTGGTGCCCGGAGGCGGAATCGAACCACCGACACGAGGATTTTCAATCCTCTGCTCTACCGACTGAGCTATCCGGGCAACGGGGCGCATTAAACCGTATTTGGTAGAACTCGTCAATAGATTTCTTCTGAAATAGTAATGTATGCTCTAAAATTAGTCTGTTGGCTAAAAATATAAGTAAAAATAACGGAGAGTAGAAAAACTGCTCTCCGTTATTACTTTATTGTTTTAACATTTTAATATTCTAATGATGATAACTTTTCTGGGCAGTATTTACTTTCATCAGATAATGGCGTGATTCTGCCGATGGATGTTTGGTCGTCAAAGTTTCATAAACATCACCCGGTGCCATGCTATTAATGATTTGAGCCGCTTTTTTCTTATCGTTGGAGAATACTCGTAATACACTGCCTGCACCGCCATTATAAGCGGTTATTACTGCGTAACGGCGGGATGTTGTGTTAGTGATGCCTCCCAGATAACTGTTTTGTAATATCGATAAATATGCAGTACCAGCATCAATATTATTTTCTGGATCAAACAGATAACTGCGGCTTGGTTGTCCTGATTTGCCTTTCATCTTAAAGACATCACGGCCAGCGGTATATTGCATAACTTGCATTAGCCCAAGTGCGTCAGAACGGCTGACAGCATACGGGTTAAAACTAGATTCTATTTGCATAATTGCCAAAATCAGAGATTCATCCACTCCATATTTGATGGAGGCTTGACGAACCAATGGCAGATATTTATGTGCACGTTTATCCAGATGGTTTGGTACCAATTGCATAGTGACAGACCAGATGATATGTAAACCGGACTGGCGTTTCTGTAATTTATTGGTAATCAGGTAATCTGCAAAATGTGTTGCTCGCCATTCCCAACGGATTGGCTGGCCGTTATTGTCCATAACCTGCCCGTAAAGGAATGGTTCTTTACTGATCTGAATATCGTTAGTATCAGAATAGAGATCAACTGAACCTGGATCATCACCCATTAATAAGGTAGCAATGATGGCTTGGCGTAAATGTGCTGTCGGTTCAGTCGGAGAAATTGTTTCAATCGTGATTGTCCCTGCCTCAAAATTGATATGGCTGCGGGTTTGATATTGATCGGTATATTTAACGTAATCTTTTGGGCCTGCAATTAATACTTCGTGCAACCCCCAAATGTTCTCGATGTTGTGAGCGAACTGGCCCATCAAAATATCAAAGCCATTGGTATCTTTTATATATTCTTCGTTGTATTTGATATTTTTGGTATTGGTACAGGAAACGAGAAGTGGGGCAATAACAAACAGAGCTAACAATTTTTTCATCTTACATTGCCATCTGGTGTTGAATACAACATCAGAGCCAGCGGCTCTGATGAAAGCTAATATTACCCTTTATCCTTCAAATTGCTACTTTGTTGGCTGTTTTCACTTACCCCAGTCACATCGTTATTTATGCTCCTGGGGATGCGTTCACTTGCCGCCGCGCTGCAACTTGAAATCTATTGGGTATATATTATTTTTCCGGTGGGGTATATCCATCAATTTGAATATCATGACCTTCAAACAGAAATTTAGTCATTTCCTGTTCAAGCAATTTACGATCTTCCGGGTTCATGGTGTTAAGCTTTTTCTCATTGATTAGCATGGTTTGCTTGCTCATCCACTGCCCCCATGCTTCTTTGGAAATTTCATTGAAAATGCGTTTGCCCAACTCTCCCGGATAAAGCTGAAAATCCAGTCCCTCGGTTTCGCGTTGTAAGAAAGTACAAAAAACAGTTCTGCTCATAATCTATCCTCAAATATAGCGGGTATGGGATTCAACTCAGTTGTTGTAACAGATATTCAACTGGTGCTGCCAACCCAACAGTCGCGGGTTGCTGTAAGTTATACCAAAGTCCTTTATTTTCATCCATGCAGGCAGCAAAAGATAAAATATTTATTTTTATCGGTACAATATCCAGATGAAAATGGCTGAATGTATGGCGGAATGCGGTGAGTTGCTCATGTTTGCTATGAGAAATACCGGATTGTTCCAGCCAATCATTCAATGAATCTATACTTTCGAATTGAGGAAACGCGAATAAACCACCCCAGATCCCAGTTGGCGGGCGCTGTTCCAGCCAGACAGAGTCGTTATTTTGCATCAGTAGGAAATAAGCTGTTTTCTCAGGAATGCTCTGTTTAGGTTTTTTGCCCGGGTATTTTGTCCAGCTATGGTTTGCATAAGCAATACATCCTTGATTCAACGGGCAAATTTCGCATTTTGGTTTGCTGCGGGTACAAACCATTGCGCCTAAATCCATCATTGCCTGATTAAAGTATTCCACTTCTTTTGCCGGTGTTACGTTGGTACTGATTTGCCAAAGGCTGTTTTCAACCTCTTTTTTACCCGGCCAACCTTCCATTGCGTAACAGCGAGCCAATACGCGTTTAACATTGCCATCAAGGATAGGGAAATGTTTACCCTGAGAAAGTGAAAGGATTGCACCTGCTGTTGAACGACCGACACCAGGTAAGGCAACGACATCATCAAATGTTGTCGGGAATTCTCCATGATACCGCTCTGCGATCTGTTGTGCTGCTTTATGTAGGTTGCGGGCACGGGCGTAGTAACCAAGGCCAGTCCATAAATGAAGGACCTCATCAAGTGGTGCTGCGGCAAGTGAAACCACATCAGGGAAACGTGAAATAAAGCGCTGAAAATAGGGAATGACTGTTGCAACTTGAGTTTGTTGTAACATCACTTCTGAAAGCCAGACGTGATAAGACGTCTTTTCCAGTTGCCAGGGCAGGGTTTTACGACCGTAAAGGTGGTACCAATCCAGTACCACTTTGGAGAATTGCTTTGCTTCTATCATTAGGATAATTATCTTCAGGGAAAATCAGTGTTTCGTGAACAAGATTGCAACATAGTGTAACCTCGCTGTAAACCGGAACTTTATTTCCGTGGTATTGCGCAATTTAGGATTAAAATTGTACTTGTAACTTCCGGGCTTGCTAAAATCGCCCATCTTTGGATAATGCGCTCTCTTTAGGTGGTTTGCCAGTAAAGCAGCCATGAATTCTTGAATAAATGCCGCTAAAACTGACAGAAATACTATGATAAATAACGTAATTTCGCCGGAATTTGATGAGAATGGCAGGGCACTGCGTCGTGTCCGGAGTTTTGTTCGCCGTCAGGGTCGGTTAACTAATCGTCAGCAACAAGCGCTTGATAATCTTTGGCCAAAAATGGGCGTTGAATATCAGGCAGAAAAGCTGGATATGGGGGCACTTTTTGGACGTGAAGCCGCTATTGTGTTGGAAATTGGCTTTGGTATGGGAGCTTCTCTGGTCACAATGGCAAGCCAAAATCCTGAAAAAAACTTTCTCGGGATTGAAGTACATATGCCTGGTGTCGGTGCTTGCTTGGCTTCTGCTGAAAATGAAGCAATCAGCAATTTGCGGGTGATGTGTCATGATGCTATTGAAGTGCTGGAGAATATGATCCCGGATAACAGTCTGGAAATGGTACAGCTTTTCTTCCCAGATCCGTGGCATAAAGCACGTCATAACAAACGCAGGATTGTACAGCCACCATTTGCTGAGCTGATAAAAAGCAAGTTAAAGGTGGGGGGTATATTCCACATGGCGACTGACTGGCAGCCATATGCTGAACATATGTTGGAAGTGATGAATAGCGTGGATAATTACCTTAATTTGTCTGAAAATGGTGATTATGTACCGCGTCCATCTTCACGCCCGATAACGAAATTTGAATTGCGCGGTCAGCGGTTGGGGCATGGCGTGTGGGATATCATGTATAAGAGGATTAAATAATGGCTAAAAACCGCAGTCGTCGTTTGCGTAAAAAGATGCACATTGATGAATTCAAAGAGTTAGGCTTTTCTGTTAAGTGGAGCTTTCCGTCTGACACGCCTGTTGATGTTATCGACAGTACTGTTGATGCATTTATTGATGAATTAATTGAATCTAATGGCTTAGCATTGGATGCCAGTGGTTATTTGCATTGGGAAGGTTTAATCTGCCTGCAAAAAATTGGTATGTGTACAGAAGAGCATCGCCAATTGGTTGAGAAATGGCTGAAGGATCGTGGTATGGAAGACGTCATGACTTCGGAATTGTTTGACGTTTGGTGGGATTGATTAACATATCGCTGTAAAATAGCCTGAATAACAACAGGGGTACCTATTAGTTTTAATCGGGTGCCCTTGTCTGGAGTAAAATCAGTGAGTAGTACAACGTTCTCTAACACGTTATTGTCGGATATTTTGCGACAAATTCGCCCCCTGATTGGCCAAGGGAAAGTGGCAAATTATATTCCTGCACTGGCGGAAGTTCCCGCTGATAACCTGGCAATAGCTATCTGCACCATTGATGGGCAGATATTTCATGCTGGAGATGCTGAGAAGCGTTTTTCGATTCAATCTATTTCTAAGATCTTTAGCCTGACTTTAGCGATGACACGTTATCAGGAACAGGAAATTTGGCAGCGAGTCGGGCAGGAACCTTCCGGTCAGCCATTTAACTCATTAGTTCAGTTGGAACTGGAAAAAGGTAAACCCCGTAACCCTTTTATTAATGCGGGTGCATTAGTTGTATGTGACATGTTGCAGTCGCGGTTGAGTGCACCTAAACAGCGTATGCTAGAAGTTGTACGCAAGCTTGCCGGTTGTTCTGATATTTGTTACGACAACAAAGTTGCTCGTTCTGAAATGGAACATTCTCACCGGAATGCGGCGATTGCCTATTTGATGAAATCCTTCGGTAATTTCGATAATGATGTGCTCGCTGTGTTGCAAACTTATTTCCATTATTGTGCTTTAAAAATGAATTGTATTGAACTTGCCAGATGTTTCGTTTACTTAGCGAATCAGGGGAGTACGATAGGTGCTGAACAGCAGATTTTAAGCCCCCGCCAGACCCGGCAGATTAATGCATTGATGATGACCTGTGGTATGTATGATGGTTCAGGTGAATTTGCATTCAGAATTGGTATGCCGGGAAAATCAGGCGTTGGTGGTGGGATTGTGTGTGTCGTGCCGGGAGAGTTTACTGTTGCCGTTTGGTCACCAGAGTTGGATCGTTCGGGGAACTCTTTAGCCGGTTGTGCTGCCTTAGAATTATTAGCCGATCGTATAGGTCGATCTGTTTTTTAACTCTCAGGTGGTTTTCTTAGGAGAAAATATGTTACGCAAGACTATTATTGCAGTATCTTTGCTATTTGTTGCTCAGGCTCAGGCAGGTTATGAATGTCAGGTAAACCCACAGAATGACATTATTATCACACCTAAATCAGTTCAGGTTGTGGGGGCAAGTGGCAATCTCCAGATTTCACCTGATGGCTCGATTATCCGTGACGGTAAAAACCTGAACTTAAATACTGAACAGCGTCAGAAAGCACGACATTATCAGCAGGCTTTGCGGCAGGATTTGCCTTGGATTAAACAAGAGACTAGCAAGCATTTGATAACTGCTCGTAAATCCTTGGACAAAGTCGTTATTGATACTATGGGTAAGGATAGTAATGTGCGTAACCGATTGTCCGAACTTGAATCAGGGCTGAATAAACAGATAAACCAGATTATTGAAACCCGCTCGGATGGTATGGCATTTCATCATCAGGCGATTAAGCAAGTTGAAAAAGAGAGTCGTAGCTTAATTGAACAGAGCCTTGGTGGAGTATTACAGGACAGCATTAATGAAATTGGCAATAAACAATTTAGTCTGAATGGTGATAATAATCAGGCGCTACAATCTTTGCTGGGTAGTTTAGGGGGATTGCAGAATAATTTGAAAGCTGAATGGAAAGTACAAGAAGAAGATTTTCAGCGTTTTGGTAAAAAGGTTTGCGGTAAAGTCAGTACTCTTGAACAACAAAGAATTGAATTAATGAATTCTATTAAGTAATTCTCAATGATTACAAATAAGAATCAATTTCAAATTGATTCTTATTTAGATTGACATATTTTTCTCTCCACCTAGAATGCAAATTCTTACTAATATTCTTTCTTGGAGCGCGATATATGAAAAAGATAATCCCTGTCTTTCTGGCTTCATTATTTGTTGTTGCAAGCCATTCCGCAGTTAGTCAGACGTCTGCTGTATTCACCCCAAATGCTGTAACAGCTCAGGTTGATGATAAGATTACAGTTAAACATCTGTCTGGAGAAACCGAGGTCAAGAGGAATCCTCAGAAAGTCGTTTTATTTGATTTCGGTACTTATGATTCATTGGCTAAATTAGGTCTATCAGATCGGGTTGTTGCATTACCTACTGGTAATACACCTGAATATCTCCGTAATAGTCTGCCTAAAGGGGTAGAAAGTGCGGGTGGAATAAAAGAGCCAAATCTGGAAAAATTGGTTCAGCTTAAACCGGATCTGATAGTTATCACTGGCCGTCAAGGGCCTTTCTACGAAAGACTGTCAAAAATAGCACCAACAATTAATCTGGGAACAGATAGCAAAAATTATTTGGCTTCAGTTGAAAGTAACCTAACATTATTAGGTGAATTGTTTGGTAAACAAACTGAAGTAAAAGGACAGATTGTTGCTCTGGAAAAAATAATTGCTAAAGCTCAGAATAAAGCTCAGGCTTCTGGTGCTAAGGTTTTAGTATTGCTGCATAACGCAGGTAAATTAATTCTGAGTGACCAGAGCGTAGTATATGACGTGGTTAAGGCACACAGAGCGGAATTACCCGCAGCTGCTGATGAGGATAAAACTAAACGCCGTGTAGTTACTTCTGACATGATTGCTCAGGCTAATCCGGATGTGATTTTAATTATTGATCGCAGTGAAGCAATTCATGCAGGTAAGCTGGACAAAGTACAGTTTGAAGATGATAAAGTAAAATCCACTTCAGCTTATAAGAATGGCAAAATTACTTATCTAAAATCTGATCTGTGGTACTTGTCTGGTGGTGGTTTGGAAAGCTTGACGGCACAAATCAATGCTGTTGAGGATGCTCTTTAATTAGGTGGCTTTGATCATGTTAAATTTGTGGTAGTGATTAAAGTTCTGCAATATATTTGTTCAGATCTGGTCTGACAGTTATCGGTTATTATACTGATAACTGTCAGGATGAATTCCGGTTGAGATAATTTACTGTCAGATATTATCAGAATCTCTTTCTTTTAAATCAGTATATAAGTTGTTATGAGGTGTTTTTAACTACTTCATTTTGTTGTGGTTTATTTCAGTACTTGCGAAATAAAGAATTGAGTTAGTTTAAATAATAAATCTGTTATGGATGTTTTTTTATATACAATCAAATTGGTTATTCAAATAAAGAAAGTATATTATTATGAAGTTTTATTTATCTTCTTGTTTTCAGCAATGAAAATTAATACGAAGGTCTTTGTTAAATTCTGGGTTATTCCACTTGGTGAAATATAAAAATAATAACCGGGCGAAATGTCATAATTTTCATATTCAATAGATGGCTAGTAATCATTATTGATTTTATACCCGTTATCTTTCAAGTTGCCTCTTTGTTGGCTGCACTCACTCACCCCGGTCACATAGTTATCTATGCTCCCGGGGATTCGCTCCCTTGCCGTCGCGATGCATCTTGAAATCCATTGGGTATATATGTTTAGTATTTAACCTATTTACATTTGTGATATAAAATAGGATATTTATATTGAAAGGAACTTATAATAAATAATAAGTTCCTTGATAATTAAATGAAATTATAGATAAAGATTTTATGAGCAAGTATTAACTGCGTTTACAGAGTCAAGTACTAATCTGGCTATAGCAGGACCAGCCAGTGCTATTTCTGCAATAAATGCAGCTCCACCTGTAGCAAACCATATGGTTAATTGTGCTATTGCAGTTATTCCAGTAATAACCCAGTTGTACCAATGCATTGACTCTTTTAAGCAATTAGTTATTCCAGAAATACCTATATTACCCTCAACTGCGGAAATTAATGACCAGGTATTCTTTGATTTATCAGTAATAGAATTCGAATTCTTAAGGCTATGAACTATATTAAATAACTCATGTATAGCATCATGACCTAATTTTTTCAATAATATCTGTGTGGCTGATTCTCTTTCGGATTCATGTATGCCCATGAATTTAAATGCAAGTTTAAAAGCACCTGCGACAACTGTACCAATGGCAAGAGTACATGGAGATACACCTGCGTACTCTATTAATTTTAATCCTCCATCAGTGTCAGTTGGAGCTGAATTATTAAAATGCAATCTCTTGTAAGCATCATTTACAACCATGTCAAAGCTAATATTTTCCTTTTGATGATCGGAAAGTTGGTCATAAAAATCTTGATAATATGGAGTGAGTTCTGCGGCAAGGTCTTCTTTGGACAAGGTATATAACATTTCTTTATTTTCAATATTCATTTTTTACCCCAAGCAAAGTGAAATTAAAAATTATTTTTTAAAATATTCGTGCTTATAAATAGAAATGTAACCAAGCACAAATTAAATATAGTCGTATCTGAGATAATTTAAATGATATTATTGTGTCGCAATTCACATATATTAAAATTTATTGCTGTAATCTTGCGGTAAATATATTTTTTAATTTTATTTTATTGGGATTAATACGTTTGTTGATGATCGTTTTTAACTATTGTCCACGTGGATAAATATATTATCAGGAAGAATTAAAAATATTGATGTTATTGCTGTTGGATAATTATTTTTTAAATATATTGGCATTTTATTGTTTTTAATTGAATTGTAACTTATATATTATTTTATTTTTGATTACAGTAATGATATATAAAATATCATGACTTTCTATATGGATATATCTGTTTTGACTAAATATTTAAGCCATTCTTCGGTTATTAGTTTGCCCAACTGTTGGGAACAGGGATTTTTAGGGCATTACTCTACTATCTTTATTCATTGAGACATCATGTATTTTAATCTTGGGAGAGTTATCAATTCGCCAAAAGTACTTCTTCTGATATCAGGAAGGAGAGGAATTTCAGCGGGACAATTAGCCTTGCTGAAGCATAATCTGATATTGAGCAATTAGTCTTACTGCCCGGGAATCCCCACTGAAGCTCAGTAGGGATAAGTGTATACCCTATGGATTTCAAGATGCATCGCGACGGCAAGGGAGCGAATCCCCGGGAGCATAGAGAACTATGTGACCGGGGTGAGTGAGTGCAGCCAACAAAGAGGCAATTTGAAAGATGACGGGTATATGATGAGTAGACTCGAAACCCTTTCATGTACCAGATGATAGTTGTGAAGCTGAATTCTTCGGGGATAATTTTGTGTTAAAGAAATAGCTCCAATAATGAATTCAGGAATAATTTACCTTTCTGGGTAATTTGCCAATGTGTTGCTGTTTCAGAAAGATAGTTTGCGGCTAAAGCTTGATCTATTGGGTTGCGGATTGAAGCTTCAGATAATCCAGTGAAATTACTGAAATCTTGTTTTGGCATTGCTTCTAGTAAACGGAATCGGTTCATAAAAAATTCAAATGGCCGATCTTCATTTTCTACCTGATTTTGTTTATCCAAATAGCGCCCCTGCATATATCCACGAGGATGCTTGGTTTTTACTGTACGCAGAATACGACCATCTTCAAATGTGATTTTTCCATGAGCACCGCAGCCAATACCAAGGTAATCCCCAAAGCGCCAGTAGTTGAGATTATGCTGGCATTGGTAACCTGGTTTGGCATAAGCAGAAGTTTCGTATTGCTGATAACCCGCTGCTGTCAGTAATTGGTGACCTTGTGAAAAAATATCCCACAACGCATCATCATCAGGCAGAACCGGGGGGCGGGAACCAAAGCGGGTATTGGGCTCAATAGTCAACTGATACCATGAAAGGTGTGGTGGTGATAATGCGATAGCCTGACGTAAATCATCCAGTGCTTCATTCAGGCTTTGGTTTGGCAAACCATGCATCAAATCCAGATTAAAACTGCGTAGCCCCAGACTGGCAGCTAAACGTGCTGCTCGTTTGGCTTCATCTGGCCCGTGAATCCGACCAAGGCGTACCAGTTTATCCGGACTGAAACTCTGCACGCCAATGGATATTCGGTTAATACCTGCTCGCTGATAACCGCTGAAACGGTCGGCTTCCACCGTACCCGGATTGGCCTCCATCGTAATTTCAGCTTGTGTCGATACCGGTAGGAGAGTACGAACACCATCCAGTAATTGTTGCATCCCTTGTGAACTGAGTAGGCTGGGGGTTCCACCACCAATAAAGATAGTGGTAACTTCTCGTCCTTTAACCATTGGCAGATCTGTTTTCAGATCTGCCAATAAATGGTCAACATATTCTTGATGTGGAACATCACCTTTCAATGCATGAGAGTTGAAATCACAGTAAGGACACTTTTGTACACACCACGGAATATGGATATAAAGACTAAGTGGTGGGAGCTTAAGCATTACTTAGTGTATCCAACATCATCTTTAGTGCCTGACCACGGTGCGAAACGGCATTTTTTTGTTCACCAGTTAATTCAGCTGCGGTACAACCTAATTCCGGTATGTAAAAGATGGGATCATAGCCGAATCCACCATTACCGGTAGGTTTACGTGCGATAATCCCCGGCCAGCGGCCATGAAATACCAGTGGTGTTGGATCTTGTGCGTGGCGGATATAAACCAGCACACAGTTAAACTGAGCTTGGCGTTGATCATCAGGAACATCTTTCATCGTATCTAACAGTTTTTCCAGATTCTGCTGATCAGAGGCATTTTCGCCTGCATAACGAGCTGAATAGATACCTGGAGCACCGCCAAGGATGTCTACGGATAGACCAGAGTCATCTGCAATCGCCGGTAGGCCAGTAACTTGTGCGGCGTGGCGGGCTTTAAGAATGGCATTTTCAATAAATGTTAGCCCGGTTTCTTCGGCTGAATCTACGTTTAGCTCAGTTTGAGCGACAATATCCAGACCAAAATCAGCCAGTAATTGCGCCAGTTCACGAACTTTTCCGGGATTGCCGGTTGCCAGAACAACTTTTTGCATCATTTTGAACCTAATTTAAATTCTTACTTTACTGTATTAGCCATGAGATAACATCCGCACGAAGATAGTTCAATGCGTAAAGAATCAAAATAACGATCATAGCGGAGAAATCGAGGCCGCCCATTGTTGGGATAATACGGCGGATAGGTGCCATCAATGGTTCTGTCAGTTGCATCAGAACATAGTCAATTGGATTGCGTCCCTGGCTTATCCAGCTTAGTAAAGCACGGGCCAGCACTAACCAAAATACCAGTTTACCTGCTGCTGTTAGCAATTCGATTAATCCGATAGGGATAAAAAGTGTGAGGAAGGTAACCGTACCGGTACTGAACCAAAGTTGCATGACTAATTTAAACAATACCAGAATGTAGGCGACAACAATGGAGGCAGTATCGAGCGAGCCAATAGCTGGTATAACTCGGCGTAATGGCCGAACGATCGGTTGAGTTATTTTCACAATAAATTGGGCAAATGGGTTATAAAAATCACAACGCGCCCATTGCATCCATACACGAAGTAATAAAACAGCGATGTATAGATCCAGAACTGTGAATAGAATAAAGGTTAAAAATTGCATTTAGCAGCCTTGATAAAATTAAAATAGTTTTTCCATTTCCTGTGCCCGGCGAATAGCCGCTTGCATAGCGTTGGATACGGTTTCCGGCAATTTGCCTTCATAAAAGATACGTAATGCTTCCGCAGTAGTACCGCCTTTAGATGTTACCTGTTCACGCAGGGTTGCAAAAGGGAGATCGGCATTTGATGCGGCCAGTGCCGCAGAACCTATTGCCGTTTGCAAAACAATTTCATGGGCTGCTTTGCTATCAAAACCTAAACGTTCTGCTTCTTGTTGCATTGATTCCATAAATAGGAAGAAATAAGCGGGCGCACTGCCTGCTACGGCGATAATATCATTGATGCCGTTTTCATCTTTTACCCAATAGGTCTTACCGACACTGTTCATTAATGCTTGAGTGAAATCACGATCAGACTGACTGACTTGTGCAGATGCAAATAATCCACTTAAACCTTGACCAACTAATGCTGGCGTGTTTGGCATGACGCGGACGATATTAAGTTTGTCTTGTAATAAAGCATCAAAGCGTGCAACGGAAATACCTGAGGCGATAGATAGAATCAGTTTGTTACTGAAATCCACGTGATTTTTTAGAGGTTGGCAAACATCTGCCATCACTTGCGGTTTTACGGCCAGAACAATAACATCAGCTTCCTGTGCGTAGCGAATATTATCACTGCTGCTGTTGACGCCATATTCTTTTGCCAGTACATCACGGCGAGTATTACCTGGGGTACAAACATTAATCAGATCAGCGGGATAACCTCCTTTTACCAATCCAGCAATGATGGCGTGAGCCATATTTCCTGCACCAATAAAGGTAATTTTACGTTTTTCCATTAAATACCTCGTAGCGTTGAAATGGTTAGTTGTGATACTGACGTGCACCGAAAATTGCTGTTCCAATTCGTACTAATGTGGAACCACAATGAATAGCGGCAGCCATATCGTCAGTCATCCCCATTGAAAGGGTATCTATTTGAGGATATTTAGTTTTCAGATTAAGGAAAACTTGTTTCATTCTCCTGAAAACCATCAATTGACGTTCATAGTCAGGTTCCGGTGCTGGGATTGCCATTAAACCGCGTAGCTTCACATGGGGAAGTTTATTCACTTCAGTTGCTAGCATTGGCAATTCATCAAGTTGAATACCTGATTTGCTTTGTTCATCACTGATATTAATTTGAATAAGAATATTCAGCGGTTTCATTCCTTCTGGGCGTTGTTCGCTCAGTCGTTGTGCTATTTTTAAGCGGTCAATGGTATGGCACCAGTCAAAATTTTCTGCTACCAACCGGCTTTTATTAGATTGCAATGGTCCGATAAAGTGCCATATCAGATCATCACGATTTGCAAAATGAGTAATTTTTTCTACCCCTTCTTGCACATAATTTTCGCCGAATTGGCGTTGCCCGGCAATGATTGCTTTTTCGATATCTTCCACAGGTTTAGTTTTACTGACTGCAAGCAGAGTAATTTCTTCTGGAGCGCGTTCGCATTTCTGTGCGGCAATGACTATGTGGGTCCTGACATCTTGTAAATTTTGTTCAATATTGTTCATGGTGACTCAGGAGATTAAAAAATGAATATGGATAAGTTAGTGGCCCTTAGTGTAAAGCATAATGCTTCAGATCTGCATCTTTGTGTTGGGCAGGTTCCTGTATTACGTATAGATGGTGTGCTTTATCCACAAACTCAACTGCCATCTATAAATAATGCATTGCTGGAAGAGTGGAGCCGGCAGTTTTTATCAGAAAATCAGCGACAACAGCTATTAACTAGTGGACAGGTGGATTTTGTGCTGGAGACAGAAAATGGCCAACGATTGAGAGGAAACTTTTTTCGCCAGCAATCTGGGTTTTCAGTAGTTTTACGTTTAATTACATCTCAGTGCCTCTCTTTGGAACAATTAAAAGCGCCTGACATTATCGGTGAAATGATTTTGCGAGAAGAAAGTGGATTGATTCTGGTAACGGGGGCTACAGGTAGCGGGAAATCAACAACGTTAACTGCCATTGTGGATAGGCTGAATAGTTATTGTTGTCATCACATTATTACATTGGAAGATCCTGTGGAGTTTGTCCACAATAGTCGCAATTGCCTGATACAACAACGACAAATTGGTTTGGATTCGTCCAGCTATCAAGAAGCGTTGAAAGGGGCTCTCCGACAAGATCCTGATGTACTGCTGTTGGGTGAGCTACGAGATAAAGAGACAATTCGCTTGGCGTTAACTGCGGCAGAAACGGGGCATTTAGTATTTTCAACTTTACATACCAGAGGGGCTATACAAACAATCGACCGGCTGGTGGATATTTTTTCAGCTGAAGAAAAAGGATGGGTACGTAGCCAATTGGCTGGGAGTTTAAAGGCTGTGATAGCACAGCAATTAGTCTCGGCGCGGGGAGGAGGGCGAATTGCTGTGTATGAAATATTGGTGGTTAATCAAGCGGTTAGTCATCTGATACGGGAGGGGAAAAATCATCAGATATTAACGCTTATGCAGACAGGTGCTGCCAGTGGGATGCAAACCTATGAGCAAGGCTGGCAGCAGCGTAAATTACAGGGGTTACTAGCAGAGTAGGAAGAGATGAAGATTAAAGAAAATGCTCTCAGTGACTTTTGTTAATAATGTTGCTCAAACCAACTTTCTAGAATAATGACAGCAGATGTAGCATCTACTTTACCTTTATCTAAGGCTTTGTAACCACCACGGTCAAATAGATGAGCACGGGCTTCAACCGTTGTCAGACGTTCATCCTGTAGCTCAACTTGTACACCAAACCGGCCATGCAGCCGGTTTGCAAATTTACGGGCCTGTATTGTTACAAATTGCTCAGTACCATCCATATTGAGAGGAAGGCCAACGATAACTAGATCGGGTTGCCATTCTTTGAGCAATTTTTCGATTTGTTGCCAATTGGGGATACCATCCGTGGCTTTAAACGAGGTTAATGCTCTGGCAGTACCCGTAATTTCCTGTCCAATAGCTGCGCCAATGCTGCGGGTGCCAAAATCAAATGCCATTATTGTGCGGTTACTCATCTAAGCGTGTCCTGCTTGTAAAGCAATATTATAGATGTTGATGCCGAGTAAAGATGCAGCTTCACGCCAGCGGTCTGCAATTGGTGAGTTGAAAATAATATGTGGATCAGCGTTTGCTGTCAGCCAACTATTCTCCATTATCTCTTTTTCGAGTTGGCCCTTTTCCCAACTTGCATATCCCAGCGTGACCAATACCTGTTTTGGTTGACGAGGAGTACCTAGGGTTTCAAGCACATCTTTGGATGTGGTGATCATTGTGTCATCGGAGATTTTGATACTTGAGCTAAAACCGGGTTTTGGCGTGTGTAATATAAAACCATGATCTTCAGCAAGGGGGCCACCAGTCATGACAGGTTTATTTAGATTAATACTTTCATCCTGATCTTCTGGTGATATTTTCAGCTTTTGTAGAACTTTCCGAACAGAGATTTGCTCAATAGGTTTATTTATCACTAATCCCATTGCCCCGTTTTCATTATGTTCACAAATGTAAACAACTGAACGTTTGAAGTAGGGATCAGATAATGAGGGCATAGCGATAAGAAAGTGGTGCTGTAGATTCATTTTATTTTTAGTAATTACCTGGCTATGTGAGAGTTATTTAGCCCATAGTATGTGGGCTAAAAGTGTAAATGACAAATCTTGACGGGCAAATTAATAAAAAGAGCTTTTTATTTCTCTAATCGTTTTTCAATAGCATTCATCAGCATGCCAGTTATTGAAATGTCAGGAAAAGCGGCTTCTATCTCGCGTACACAGGTTGGACTGGTGACATTAATTTCGGTCAGTTTGTCGCCGATAATATCCAGTCCAACAAAAATTAACCCTTTTTCTTGTAAAGTAGGAGCAACAGCTTTGGCTATAGCCCAGTCACTTTCTGAAAGTGGGCGTGCTTCACCACGTCCACCCGCAGCAAGGTTACCACGAGTTTCACCTTGCGCTGGAATTCGCGCCAGACAATAAGGAACAGGTTCGCCATCGACAATTAATACCCGCTTATCGCCTTCTTTTATAGCAGGCAAGAAATTTTGTGCCATGCAAAAGCGGCTGCCATGTTCCGTCAGGGTTTCAATAATAACACCAACGTTTGGATCATCTTTTTTCAAGCGGAATATCGATGCACCGCCCATACCATCCAGAGGCTTAAAGATGACATCACTATGTTTTTGATGGAATTCACGCAGACGAATGGCATTGCGGGTGACTAGTGTATCTGGCGTTAAGTCAGGGAACCAGGCTGTGAATAGCTTTTCGTTACAATCGCGCAGACTCTGGGGTTTATTGACGATAAGAGTACCTTTCGCTTCAGCGCGCTCTAGAATATATGTGGTGTAAATGTATTCAGTATCGAATGGAGGATCTTTACGCATCAGGATAACGTCTAATGTTTCTAATGCCAGATCCTGTTCTTTATTAAGTTGATACCATTGTTGGGGGTTGTTTTCTACCTGCAATAGGCGAGTACGTGCGCGGGCTTCTCCTTGGTGTAAATAGAGATCGCTCATCTCCATATAATGGAGTTCCCAGCCACGGCGTTGTGCTTCCAATAGCATAGCAAAACTTGTGTCTTTCTTGATGTTGATGGATGAAATTGGGTCCATCACTATTCCGAGTTTGATCATTTTTTTTTCCTTAACCCAAATCGCCGAAACGCACTTGTAATGCAGTAATTGCGGTGAGTGCTGTGGTTTCTGTTCTCAGGACGCGTGGTCCTAGCAGGATATCAGTAAATTGGTGGTTAGCCGTCATAGCAATTTCATCTGTTGATAAACCACCTTCGGGGCCAATGAGTAAACGTACTTTTTCCACAGGTAAAGGCAGAGTGTTGATGCTTTGGTTGGCTCGTGGATGTAAATTCAGTTTTAAACTACCGTCATTTTCTGCGCACCATTGTTCAAGTTGCATAACTGGGCGGATTTCAGGTATACGGTTACGGCAGCATTGCTCACAGGCGGCAATAGCGATCTTCTGCCATTGTTGAAGTTTCTTAGCTAGTCGGTCTCCATCCAGTTTTACGCCGCAGCGCTCGGATATTAGCGGTGTGATGGTGTTTACCCCTAACTCTACAGATTTTTGGATGGTGAATTCCATTTTCTCACCGCGGGATATGACTTGCCCTAGATGGAGATTAAGTGGTGATTCATTATCGGCCAGTGTGCTATTACTGATATGTACTTTGACCGATTTTTTACTGGCTTCTGTAATTTCAGCATTGAAGATTTGATTACTGCCATCAAAGAGTTGTAACTGTTGACCATGACTCATTCTGAGTACCCGCCCGACATGGTTAGCTGCCTCATCACTGAGATAAATTTCAGTGCTAGATGAGAGTAATTCCGGATGATAAATGCGGGGTATACGCATGTTTTTTTCCTTCCTGCGGGGTATATAGCTGTACACATGGTAATAAATAATGGTGGCTATGATAAGGGAGGCCCAATACAACTATCAAGTTATCTCTGACACTGATTTTTATCTCTGGGTGGATATTGCGAGTCTGCTCGCATATTTATATCTAAATTAACTTTTTTATATTTATTTTGTTGTTTTAAATTGTCGATATTTATTATTATCTTTTTATGCCAAAAGTATAATGGATATTTGTTTTGTTATTTAATTAAAATATTTATTATATAATAAAGTTAGAGGTGTTTTATTAAATGGATTTTAATATTAATGTTTTTGTTCTGGCTGTTTTTACTGGAATAGTGGCGGGAATAATTCTGAATAAAATGATGTCGTTATTTACTGAGGTTATTTATGGATGTGAAAAAATATCTTTTGGTTATTTTCAGGTTGAATTAACGACATTGTTTATAACGGCTTTTTTTATGATTTATTTTCCATTAGGTTTTCATTTATATATTGTTTTAATATTTATTTGGATGCTAATTATACTTTCTTTTATTGATGTGAAAATTAAATTATTGCCAGATATAATAAATTATCCACTTTTATGGTTAGGACTATTATTAAATTTGAATCAAACTTTTGTGTCTATCGAACAAGCCGTGACCGGTGCGATTGCGGGTTATTTGATTTTATGGTCGCTCTATTGGTTATTTAGAATATTTTGTCATAAAGAAGGATTAGGATATGGTGATTTTAAGTTAATGGCGGCGATTAGTGCCTGGTTGGGGATTGGTGCAATTCCTTTATTAATGTTTTTATCCTCACTATTTGGTGTTATTGGGTGTTTGTGGATGTGGAGAATACGAGGAAATTACCAGGAATCTGTTGCTTTTGGCCCATATATAGCTATTTCTGCGATCATCATGATCTACATGAATTTAAAGGGAATTGATGGATTATCATGGATGGCGCCCGATAACTGAATAAGTTATATAGGCGCCAGCAGTTAAAATTGTGGTATTAAAATTGAGAGTGAATCAGCGCATCTTGCCAACGTTTGGGTTGTCCCAGGTATTTATCCAGAGAAATAACAGATAGCTCATTTCTATCATTTTCCAGAATAAAACTAGGGAAGCCTGAGCCACCAACTAGTGCTAATAGTTCACGGCTTTTACTAATATGCTGGAGACCTTCTGATTCATTATTCAGTGTCAACTCTTGCTGGAACAATTGTGAATTAAGCTGTAATTCATTTGCTAAATTCAATAATGTTTCAGTTTCGCTGATTTTTAATCCACGAACATAATGCGCTTTTTGTACTGCCAGTAACATTTCGACACCTTTACCAGCTAGCTTTTCTGCGGCAAGAATGGCTGATATCGGTGGTAATGAATCCATAATCAGTGATTTATCGTTTAGCAGTGTGACATATTGCTCACTGAAAACTTGCCCGGTAAGGTTTGCGATCCGTTTATCCTGGCTAAGGACATAATCACGCCATGCACTGTCTATTTGGCGTCTATTATCACCTGTCAGCATTCCGCCGCCATGCAATTCAATTTTCACATTTGCGACCTCTTTTGCTGCTTGTATCAGAGAGGAAACGCCATAACACCAGCCACATAGTGGATCATAGATATAATGCAGAGTCATTCCGGGCATATTACTTATTCCTGAAAAAGAGTTAATTCACTTATTGGGGCCACTTCATTTCGCCTTTCAGCACCTTAGCACTTAATTCGAGACTGGATTTGTCTCCAAGTTTTGGATAGTGCTTTTCCATTGCGGCTATTAGCGCTTTTGAATCTTTCGCTTTTACCAGCTCTTTCTCAAAAACAGTCAGGTACTTTTGCGTGAAATGAACGGATTCCAATGTCATTGGTGTGTTACCAATGAAATGTCCCGGAACCACAATTGTTGGTTTCAGCTCTTTTATACGATCTAATGTTTGCCCCCAGTTTTTACGAGACTCTTTAGTCTGTGTATCTGCCATCCAAACATGAATGTTATTTGAAACGGTGACACCGCCTACTACCGCTTTTAGTTTTGGTACCCAAACAAAAGTACGGTCAGCCGCGGGGCCATTCAGACCTTCGACGATCAGCTTTTCACCATCAACTGTAAAAGTGTTACCCTCCAACGGCTTCGGTACGATAACCTTTTTGGGTGCCTGATCTTTCAGGATACCTCCCCAATAAGCCAGTTTGCCATCTTTGGTTTGGTTGATTTCTTTAATTGTTTCTGGTGATGCAATGATTTTTGCGTCAGGAAACGCTTTGGTTAGTACTTCAAGGCCGAAGTAGAAATCAGGATCGGACTGACTGATATAAATGGTGGTCAGTTTTTTGCCGGTATCCTTAATTCTTTTGACCAGCGTTTCAGCATCGTTTTTTTGAAATTGGGCATCGATCAATACAACTTCTTTATCACCACTGATGATTTCAGAAGAGACGGGAAAGATGCTTTTTTCACCTGGATTGTAAACATCCAGCTTCAGTTCAGTGGCTTGTGCCAGAGAAACTGTACCCACAGAAAGGATACCAGCCAGTACGATGTTTAATTTTGTTTTGCGAGTCATGATTGAATTCCTGATGTTGTGCGAACGAGGTTCATAATAAGTTGCGTTTTTCGATAGAAAAACCACATAATTGGCAATTATTTGTTGCATAAATCGAGCTAATTGATGGATAGAGTCACTGCTGCGCAAGTGTTCACTATAATTGTAGAACAAGGCAGCATGATTGCTGCATCGGAACGGTTGGATATGTCGCGGGCAATGGTATCCCGTTATCTGGCTGAGATGGAAAAATGGGCGGGAGTGCGTCTGTTACATCGCACAACGCGAAAGATCAGCCTGACATCAGCAGGAGAGATTGTCTATCAGCACAGCCGTAAACTACTGCAATTATCAGAGGAAATACCCGTTCATCAGCCAGTGGAAGCACAGGAACTTAGTGGTCTTGTGCGGATAAGCAGTTCTCAGTCTCTGGCAATGAGTGCATTGTCTGTCGCTATCCCTGAGTTTATGCAAATTTACCCTCAGATAGCCATTGATATGCAGATGAGCAATAAGGCAATAAATTTGGTTGAAGAACGGATAGATTTGGCATTACGAATCACTAATAATTTAGAACCAAATTTGATCGCCAGACCGCTCTCGACTTGTCATTCTGTTGTTTGTGCTGCTCCTTCCTATCTGACAGGTAAAATGATCCCTCAAAAGCCAGCTGATTTAGCCTTGCATAACTGCATGACTTATAACTTTTTTGGTAAAAGCCTTTGGTTATTTGAACGCCAAGGGGAAAAGTATTCTGTTCCTGTTAGCGGTATTTTGAGTGCCAATGAATCGGTGGTGTTAATGGAAGCAACATTACAAGGCGCAGGAATTGCTATGCAACCCTATTATTCCGTTGCTTCTCATTTGGCATCAGGGAAATTGATTCATTTGTTGCCGGAATATCAACCTCAGGCTATGGGAATTTATGGCATTTATGCCAGTCGCCAAAATATGCCAGCAACGCTGAGGGCATTACTGGATTTTTTAGCGAAATGGTTTGCTTCATCACCATACTGGCAAAAACTAATGTTGAAAAGCTGACTCCAGTTTCTGAGGAAATAATATAATCTGAGTTTTCAGGTGTTCAATAAAGGCATCGACTGGTGCCGAAGAAGGGCGATGAATGGGCTTTATCAGACTGACAGTAAAAGGAATGTTAATACTAAATGGGCGGGCGCATATTTCAGATTCGCTGTAGCAGCCCATATAATCGAGTACAGTCAGTGGGTTAACAATAGAAACACCGATACCTTCCCGTACCATGGCACATACTGACGCAGCGCTGTGAGTCTCCATAATCATCCGGCGGTTAACATGATGCTCTGCAAATATCCCATCAATGAGCTGGCGGTAGCTGTCTGTTATCGACAGGCTGATAAAGTTTTGCTCTCTGAAATCTTCCGGTGTGAGTAATGACTTATGACTGAGTGGATGAGCGATGGGCAGTATGCAAATCTCATTCATCGTTATTAGGGTTTCTCTCTGAGTACCTGGTGGTGTTTGCAAATGTTCAGTTAAACCAAGATCATAGCGTTGAGCTGACAACCATTCTTCTAGCAGAGGGGATTCTTGCGGAATGATTGTCAAATTGGTATCAGGATATTGGCGAGTGAAATTGTGACAAACTTTCGGTAACAATGATTGAGAGAATACCGGCAAGCAAGCAATGGAAAGCCGGGCATGCTGAAATTTGCGGATACTTTCAGCCGCATTCATTATTCTTTCAAGTCCGTAATAAGAACGCTGAACTTCCTCAAAAAGACGCAATCCTTGTGCTGTCGGATGCAGGCGGCCTTTTACTCTGTCAAATAGTTTGAATTGTATTAGATGCTCGAACCGTGCTAATTCACGACTGACTGTTGGCTGTGATGTTTGTAATAAAATAGCCGCTTCTGTCAGGTTTTTTGTCGTCATTACCGCATGGAAAATTTCAATATGGCGCCATGAACAAGAAGGCATAAATTGTTCCTTCAGATGATAATTCTATATCACAGATGAATAGACTATAACGAAATAGATATTTTTATTCCTGTTTTTTACTGCCAATAATGGGTTATCTGCTGACTTTGTGAGAGAAACCCTGATGAGCCCTTTTACCTGCAATAGTTGTCCTGATCTGATACCGGAGAATTTGAGTCGTCTACCAGAAGCGTATGGTACTCCGTTATGGGTTTATGATAGTGAAACAATTATTCAAAAAATTAAATTGTTATGTCAGTTTGATGTCGTTAGGTTTGCTCAGAAAGCTTGTTCTAATACTCATATTTTACGCCTGATGCGTGAATATGGTGTGAAAGTTGATGCTGTTTCGCTAGGGGAAATTGAGCGTGCTTTGCGGGCCGGGTTCTGTCCAGGACAAGCAGAGTCAGACATCGTTTTTACTGCTGATTTAATTGATGGGCCGACGTTGCAACAAGTAACCAAATTGGGTATCCCGGTTAATGCAGGCTCTATCGATATGTTGGAGCATATTGGCCGATATAGAAAAGGGCATCCGGTATGGTTACGGATTAACCCGGGATTTGGTCATGGTCATAGTCAGAAAACCAATACGGGTGGTGAAAATAGCAAACATGGTATTTGGTATCAGGATCTGCCACTGGCAATTGAGAAAATACGTCACTATGAATTGAAGTTGCTTGGTTTACATATGCATATCGGTTCTGGCGTTGATTATCAGCACCTTGCCAGTGTGTGCGATGCAATGGTTGAGCAGGTTATTCTCTGTGGTGAAGATATTCAGGCAATTTCAGCAGGTGGCGGTTTATCGACTCCTTATCAGCAGGGAGATGAACGGATCAATATCGCTCATTATTTTGGGTTGTGGGATGATGCTCGTAAGAGAATTGAGCAGCATTTAGGTCATAAAGTTGAGCTAGAAATTGAACCGGGACGTTTTTTGGTTGCGGAATCTGGCGTTCTGATGTCAGAAGTTCGTGCGGTTAAGCAGATGGGTAGCCGTAATTATGTTCTGGTGGATGCGGGGTTCAATGACTTAATGCGTCCAGTCATGTATGGCAGTTATCACCATATTTCAGTTTTGCCTGCTGATGGACGTAAGATTGAGCAGTTGCCATTGCAAGAAACGTTAGTTGCGGGCCCGTTATGCGAATCAGGTGATGTTTTTACACAGGTTGAGGGTGGAGGCGTTGCGCCAAGAATGTTGCCGCCTGTTCAGGTTGGAGATTATTTGGTTTTCCATGATACCGGTGCTTATGGTGCGTCAATGTCTTCTAATTACAATAGCCGTCCGCTTATCCCCGAAGTGCTGTTTATTAATGGCAAGTTTCGATTGATTCGCCGTCGTCAAACGATTGAAGAGTTATTAGCATTGGAAGAGGTATCTTTTGCATATCATCCCCTTGAGGGGAGGCCATCCGGCTTTGGTCAGTGGATTCTGGCGAACAGACAGACAGCCTAAGAATCAATATTTCTTTGCTCAGGGCGCTATTGTTTTTGATGTTCGAGGTGCGGAGACAGGCACAATGATTTGGCATCTGATACGGGAAGCGGCAAGTATGTCGGAATAACGGATTATCTACTGCCTTATAATTATAATCTGAGGTTTGCTTAAGAAGGGAACTCAGTGCCTGAGGCACGATCAAAGTTTTTGTCAAATAAAACAGAGTCGTGGAGATCCTCAAGCATGTCTAATTTAGAAGAACTTTACTGCGGCGTCTCAGTTGAAAAATATCTCTCAGATAGAACCTTCAAGACATTGTAGTGTTATCAGTTTTCTGCTGGAAGTCGTGTCAGGATTAATTGCCTACACTTTTCAGTCGAAAAAGCCGAGCTTAAATTTGTGTAATTTTGAAATAGCTATCCTTACATAAAACTGAGATTAACTATAACGATAAAGGATGTCCATAATACTGGAGATAATTCATACGAGCTGGATAAACCAGCCCGATAAATTAAAAATAATCAATGGCAAGTATATGGGAATCCTTAACTATTGAGTAGAAAGCATGAGGAATCCAAGAGTCAATGTAAATGGAATCCCCTTGCTTAAGGCTATCCCTACGGCGTTCTCTCTGCTTATTCAGCCATAAAACACCAACTTCTCCTTGAAGAACATAAACAACTTCTTTGGCCTTATGGCCAGTATTCAATTTCATTTTATACAAATCATTGCAAAGTGGGGTAGTTTTAAGCACCATTAACTCAGGGTCAGCAAGCGTTTTCATTACATGACGGTAATGATAAAGATCACCAGCCTCACTTGTTTTTATTCTCTCAAATTGAGTTCCTTTGCGACTAATTTTTACTCCAGATTCCAGATCATAAGGATAATTATCTAGCAAAGACAAAATATCTTGCACTGGCAAACTAATGGAACTTGCAAAAGCCTTGATGCTATTGAAATCATTGAAAAATATTTCGCCTTTAAGAGTAAGATTAAGAAATGGTATATCGTCCAGAGACTTCTTGTGGTTATTCAATAATGCGGAAATTGCACCTTGATTGAAAACAAATAGATGATTTTTCATGGCTCATATTTTACGTAGTATAGAATGGAGATCCGCAGCATCCTGAAAAGATAGACTTGAAGATTTAATTATTGCTACTTCCCGTACCATCGCAAGTAAAGGAGCTAATTCATGTTCTTTATAACTAATATCCAGTTTCTCAAGAGCATATTTAATTGATGCTTTACCTGAGTGCTTGCCCACTATAATTTTTCGAATACCTGCAACAAGATCGGGAGAAAACGGCTCAAAAGAAGCACTATTTTTTAGTGTTCCATTAGCATGAATCCCAGACTCATGTGAAAAAATGTTATCACCAACAATAGGCTGCCAAGGATAAAGAGGTATTTTGGTTGTTTTCGATACATACTCACAGAGACCTTTCAATGCTTCAGTTTTAATCCCTATATCAATATTATAATGTAATTCCAGCTTCAATCCATTTAACACCACAATAAATTAAAGCATCCAGAATTTTTAATTTTGTCTCACGATTGAATGCCATACCAGGTGCCTGTTCACCATCTCGTAAAATAGTATCTTCAAGAATCTTGAATTAAGTCGGTGTCTATATAACCATTTAGTTATACCCGTTATCTTTCAAGTTGCTTCTTTGTTGGCTGCACTCGCTCACCCCAGTCACATAGTTATCTATGCTCCCGGGGATTCACTCCCTTGCCGTCGCGATGCATCTTGAAATCCATAGGGTATATATCCTACCTTTATCCATTCTTTAGCTTGAGTTTCAATCGTATCAGTGATAAATATAGCTAATTATTAGTATTATTAACACCGAGTATTCTTATCAATATATCGTTGACACGAATATGCACAAGCACCGGGAGTATAAGAAATTTAAAGTCTGGAATAATGCTTATCCATAGGGGAACGAGACGATATCTACAAGTCAACTAAATACATTCAACAACTATAGGTTTTTCAGAATGCTATCAAAGGCAACATGACAAATAGAATAATCTAATAATATTAAGTAGTTAATAACAAAATAAAAGAAACAAGTAATGAACAAAAGGAAAACGATCATCATGTTTAATAATAGAGTTGTTATGCTTAATGTGTTATTAATCTCTGCAAACATCACCGGTTCTTCTGGTCTGATGATTTGGGTAGATACTATGCTTAAAGATGGAGGCATGATTCTATACGCTTATGTTACTGTTTTTTCCTATTTATTGGGGTTATCTCTGGGGTGTATGACCATATCCTTCCTCATTCGAAAAATGAATATTGCTCTTTTTGAAAAAAATATTTTTGGATTCTTCTTATTCTTAGCAACTATAAACTGCATTCTCTTTGCAAGAGAAACAATACTTATTTCAGTTTGGCTGGATGCTCTACATAGAATATTATGGGGAGTAATAAGTGGATTTATTGTCATAATGGGAAGAAATATTCTTATAACCGAAGGAAATGAAATGAAAAGAAGACGAATAAGGATTTTTCTATCTTAAGCCTGCCATTTATAATCCCAGTCACTTTCTCTTTCTTCGGTTTAAACTCCCGTACATCAGCAGATTTTTTTTCTGCTTTTATTTATTCTATTGCTTCAATTATCTATTTTACTGGCTTTAAAAATAATAATGCAAAAAAGCAAAAACATAATATTAAGGATTCTGTAAAAACAGACAATAAATTGGTTGTTTTCTTTTCCTTTTCAAGTTTGGTTATAATTAATGTTTGTTTTTTCCTCTCTTTAATGATTATGCCAGCAATGCGAACAAAATATTTTGAACATATTGATATGGTTCAAATGTATATCATACTGCTGATTATATGGTTCCCCTGTGCAATTGGCATCATGAAATCGGTATTTTTAACAAAAAGGATCATGATAGGTAATATCATTCAATTATTTTCTCTCGGATTTTGTTCACTTGGAATTATTATAAATTCTGGCATGCTCTATTTGCTATTCACAATTATGGTGTTTTTAGCTAATACAATTATGCAACCTGTTTTTTTCTCTTATCTGGGGTTATATTCAAAAAACTCTCTTTATACTTTGGGTATGCAGTCAGGGGTTTATGTATTTATTACTATGATTATTCTCTTTTATACTATTTACTTAGGTGTTGGCCTTGAAGAAATTATTACTGGATTTACAATATTATTAATTTCTTCAATAGTTATTTCTACTATTTTTCTTTCAATGGTTAATTCAAAAAAATAATAATGTCAGGTAGTGAAAAGCGATAAGTTTATATAAATAAGCTTTCATTGATAATATCTCAACCTTGCCTTTACTTTTAATTGATTAAATTAAGAGATAAAGGCAATGGATATATTTGAAGATATCCTAATCTATTTTTCAAAAAGCATCGGCTTCAATAATGTTTTCAATCAGGGAATGAATTTATTAAATCATGAAAAATATGAATAACGAAATCCGAAATAAACGATTTAATAGAATACGAATTGGGTCACTTTCAGCGTTATGATATTGCATTTATTATACAAAACCGTGATACCTTAAATTCGTCAATTTAAACAGGCTTTACATTGCTTTAACCCGTCCGATAGCACTTCTTTTTTACTGTTTGATTTAAACTATTCCCCTTTTATATCATTAATGTGATTTAACGCTAAAATCAATTTATATCGTTATTTTTCCAAGCTATTTTCGCGCCCTGTTAACGCTTAAATACCTATACCCTTCATCCTTCAAGTTGCTGCTTTGTTGGCTGCTTTCACTCACTCCAGTCACATAGTTATCTATGCTCCTGGGGATTCGTTCACTTGCCGTCGCGATGCAACTCGAAATCTATTGGGTATATAATTTTTCTGGCGGATTAATCCGCCAGACTTTTCATTATCGTTGATGTAATAAAGCGTTATTAGGATGTTATTTTACTAATTTCGGGATATCAACGCTGAAATCAATCCACGGGTTGGTGCCCAGCATCTCTGCACTGTCAACACTGGGTTCATCATAGCGCATAACGAAATGCTTTGGTCCGTGGGCAAATGCCACGATTAATCCATCCTCAGCATCCAGAAACGCAGCATGCATTCCTAGCCCGGGATAGCTGAGACGCCAAGCAGGATCGCCAGCTTCCACACGTCCTATCGACAGCTTTGTGATCACGCCATCTGGCAGACGGAAGAACCAAGTCCACGGTCCGCCAGCCACAACTGTCATGACTTCATCAATACCCATCCCGTTTTCAGCGCTGTTCACATGCAGTTTACCGAATTTTTCGAGAACAGTTTTTCTGGTTTCAGCCGAAATTGCTTTCATATCGTAAACTTTAGGATAAGGTGCAACACCGACTTCCGACGTTGACAGGAAACCGCCGCGGTGAGCTTCCGGCTGGCGGCCAGCCAGTCGGATTTGTTCCAGAAGTTCTCCTCGGTGTAAAGGAAACAGCGAAATCAGCTTCTCGCTCTCTTCTTCCGTGAGCGCACGGGTTTTTGACGCTTCAAGAATAGGTCTGGCTTCTTTAGGGATCGGCGTTGTACTGACCCGAACCCCGATGGAAAATAAGACCTTGTTTACGTTCTCAATGCCAACGGTCGGCTGGCGTCCGTCAAGATAGGACAGAACAAGATTTTCTGATGTTGAAGTAACGGAACTGTTCATATCTACATCTCCTCAATTTTGATGTAACCGATAAGTTCATTTGCAGAACCGAGTATAGGGAGAGAGATAGTTTATTAAAATGCCTATTATGTGAAAACATTGTGCACTGATAGTAAACAATTATAGGGTCTTCTCTGATTTGACCATGACTTTTCAAAACCGGTTGGCCTGGCATTTATTTCAACCGGAGATTTGCCATTTAAAATCACCGATCACTTTTCAGATATTCAGCAGGTTTTGTCTAGTGCATTTATAAGGAAATCGATAAAAGCCCTTGTCTTGTTAGAGTGTTCTTTATGAAAGGGTTGTATGGCATAAAGTGCCTGCATGTCAGCTTCCCATTCCGGAAGTAGTCTGACAAGTTTGCCTGACAGCAGCTCATCAGTGACCAGTAATTCAGGCAGTAAAATCACACCATGTCCGGAAAGAGCCGCCTGTTTGAGTGCAAGCCCGTTATTCACCACATAGGTTCCGGGCTTAAGGTCAACGACTTTCACATCATTTTGATTGTGAAATATCCAGCGTCGTGGAGAAGAAGATAAACTGTAGACAAGACAGTTATGGGAGGTGAGATTTTCAGGGATGAGTATTTTTTCAGAAGCCTCAATATATGCTGGTGAGGCACATAAGACTCGGGGGACTTTTATCAGTTTCCTAGAACGAAGGCTGGAGTCGCTCAGTTCACCTCCTCCACGTATCGCAACATCTATTCCATGCTCAATAAGATCGATATATTTATCAATCATGACAACTTCTACAGAAATACTAGGGTGAGTATGCATAAACTGGCATATCAGTGGATTTAATGCCTTTAGCCCCATAGACATTGGAATACTGACTTTTATCGAGCCTGTCAGAGTGTGAGACGTTTCCATAACCGATAAGTCAGCATTCTCAAGCTCATCCAGGATGTTGCACACCTGATGATAGTAATTCCTGCCGTTTGCGGTTATGTGCATGTTTCTGGTCGTTCGGTTAATCAGGGGGCTTTTGAGATACTCTTCAAGCTGATTGATGTTTTTACTGACAGCTGCCTTGGATAAGCCCAGATCTTGGGCGGCGGCTTTGAAACTGCCTAGTTCTACAACACGCCGGAAGACGCTGATTGCTCTTAACTTGTCCATAAGCACCACTGTTGAGTGAGTTTAACTGTCTGGTGTATCAATAAACTACGATAAAAAATTATGTTTAACCATTTGTTCAGTTATTGCAACTGAATCAGTTGGTTGCCGATCTGAGCCTCGACAAAGCTATGTTGAAGGATGTGCTGGTGTGACATTACAAGCGGATTGTCGTCTGTATCGTGAGTAGGGTGCTGTAGAGAGTAAATTTCATCTACTCTTTCAAAGGAAATATCGGATATTTTTGACTGTGTCTATTTTTTTGCGCAAAGCGCAATCCTACCTTGGCAACTCGGGACGATACCCTAAGGTATCGTCCCGTAATGACATCCATTCTTTAGTTGTCAGCATCAGGCCGCTTTTGTTTTTGGCTTTTTAACTGGAGCAGGAACAGCCAGCGCCTCCGGTTCGAACTCATCGACATTAATAGAGCGCAAACGGCTTGCTTCGGCACGTTTTAGAATGTCAGCCTCTTCTTGAGTAATCTTACGTTCTGCTAGTGCTCGTTCCGCCAGTTTATCCAGGCGGGTAAAGCCGAGACGTTTACCCGCTTCGCGGCTCAGACGAGCATGGATCGGCTCTGCGGCAATAATGTCTTGCAGCGCTTCTTCCAATAATCCGTGAGGATTATATTTGCTTGGTGTCAGGAATTGACCACGACCAATGCGATCACGGGTAGCTGAAGGCTGTTGTAAGAGCTGCGCTAATTTGTGGTCCAGATGGTCAGATGGTGCTGAATGCACGCGTCCTAATGGGAAGACAATAACACGCATCAAACCAGCAACCAGTCGGTTTGGGAAGTTACGTAGTAAGTTATCTATCGCTTGTTCAGCCTGGTACAGGCTATCCTGAACCGCCCACTGTACTAGCGGTAAATCTTCTTTTTGACGACCTTCATCTTCATAGCGTTTCAACGTTGCTGAAGCCAGATAAGCTTGACTCAGAACATCCCCAAGGCGGGCGGAAACACGTTCACGGCGTTTCAGACTGCCACCTAATACACCCATTGCCACATCTGATAACAGAGCAAGGTTGGCACATTGGCGATTTAATTGTTGGTAGTAACGGAGTGTTGCGTCATTGACCGGTGTGCTGCTGGTACGGCCATTCGTCAGGCCAAGCCAGAAGCTGCGTAATATGTTACGGGCAACGTGACCAAGGTGACTGAACAATGCTTTATCAAAATCTTTAATACGGTTATTTTCAGCTGCGGCCATTTCATCAAGTACATAAGGATGGCAGCGAATAGCGCCTTGACCGTAGATAATCATGTTGCGGGTCAGAATATTGGCACCCTCAACGGTAATAGCAATAGGTGCACCTTGATAAGAGCGAGCAAGGAAGTTGGATGGACCAAGGCAAATCCCTTTACCACCAGCAATATCCATCGCATCAATAACAGATTTCTGGCCTCTGTGGGTACAGTGATATTTGACGATAGCGGATAATACCGAAGGTTTCTCGCCCAGCATAATACCGGTTGTAGCAAGAGTTGAAGCTGCGTCCATCAGATAGGCGTTACCCGCAATGCGTGCCAGTGGCTCTTCAATTCCTTCCATTTTACCAATTGGCATTTTGAACTGACGGCGGATATAAGAGTATGCGCCAATCGCCATAGCAACACTTTTCAATCCCCCCGTTGCATTTGAAGGTAGAGTGATGCCACGGCCAACAGACAGACACTCAACTAGCATACGCCAGCCTTGTCCGGCCATTTTCGGTCCACCAATGATGTAGTCAATTGGTACGAAAACATCTTTACCGCGAGTTGGGCCGTTTTGGAATGGGACATTCAGTGGGAAATGACGATGACCAATTTCTACTCCGGGTACATTGGTTGGGATCAATGCACAGGTGATGCCCAATTCTTCTGTATCACCCAGTAAATGGTCTGGGTCAGACAGTTTGAAAGCCAGGCCAAGCACGGTAGAAATAGGTGCAAGAGTGATATAGCGCTTGTTCCAGGTTAAACGCATACCCAGAATTTGTTTACCTTGCCATTCTCCCATACAGACTACGCCAGTATCTGGGATAGCTCCGGCATCTGAGCCGGCTTCCGGGCTGGTCAGTGCGAAACATGGGATCTCTTCACCACGGGCAAGCCCGGGTAGATAGCGGTTTTTCTGCTCTTCGGTGCCATAATGTTGTAATAATTCACCGGGGCCGAGGGAGTTAGGTACGCCGACAGTGATTGCCAGAATGCCGGAAGTCCCCGCCAGTTTTTGCAATACTCGTGCCTGTGCATAAGCAGAGAATTCCAGACCACCGTATTCTTTTTTGATAATCATGGCAAAGAAACGATGTTCTTTCAGGTAACGCCATAACTCAGGTGGTAAATCAGCTAGTTCGTGGCTTATCTGGAAATCATTGGTCATCCGGCAAGCTTCTTCTACAGGTCCATCCAGAAATGCTTGCTCTTCGGCGGTGAGTTGAGGTTTTGGATAGTCATGTAATTTTTTCCAGTCGGGTTTACCGCGGAACAGTTCTCCTTCCCACCAGGTAGTACCGGCATCAAGAGCTTCTTTTTCTGTGCGGGACAGACTCGGCATCACTTTACGGAAGGCTTTTAAAGCTGGAACAGTAAGTAAGGAGTGACGCATTGGCGCAAAATTCAGCGGGAACAGAATAATAGCCATTGGTAATAACATCCAGTAGCTCCATGTATCAATAGCGCCCATCAAGACGGTATAAACAAGGAGTAGTAGGCTGCTAAGGCTGAGATTGACTTTGTGATAGCAAAGTATCCCAATCAATACTAAGAATAGAACAATACTCAATGTGGTCATAATAAAAGCTCCTGGTTAATCTCAGGGTCAGGTAAGTTGTCAGAGGTCGGACCTGTTGTGCTGTTCCTTTCTTTTTAGACCAGGAAATTGTTTTTAGCAATATCTTTACATCTTAATTACAATGTAGCTCACAAACTCATGGTGATTGGCAGTGGATTAATTCTCCAGAAACGTGGTGTTGTCTTCTTTCAATTCTCTTGATCCGGTAAACTGCCATTCAGCACAACATTAAAGATTACCTGACCGAAGTGAGGAGCCTATGTATCAAGAACTGATCCGTAGTGAATTGAATGAAGCCGCGGATACGCTGGCAAAGTTTTTAAGTGACGATGCAAATATTAAAGCAATTCAAAAAGCAGCAGTATTACTGGCTGATTCATTTAAAGCGGGTGGCAAGGTATTGTCCTGCGGTAATGGAGGCTCGCATTGTGATGCGATGCATTTTGCTGAAGAATTGACAGGCCGTTACCGCGAAAATCGCCCTGGTTATCCGGCGATTGCGATTTCTGATGTCAGTCACCTTTCTTGCGTTAGTAATGATTTTGGTTATGAATTTGTTTTCTCCCGTTATGTGGAAGCTGTGGGGAAGGAAGGAGATGTATTACTGGGTATTTCCACTTCCGGTAACTCCGGTAATATTATTAAAGCAATTGAAGCTGCTCGTTTAAAAGGTATGAAAGTAATTACGCTGACAGGCAAAGATGGCGGCAAAATGGCAGGAACCGCTGATGTGGAAATTCGTGTCCCGCATTTTGGTTATGCAGATCGTATTCAGGAAATTCATATCAAAGTTATTCATATCCTGATTCAACTGATTGAAAAAGAGATGATTAAAGCCTGATTTTACAGGTTACAGAGGTGGGAAATGTGTGAGTTACTTGGCATGAGTGCAAATGTGCCAACAGATATCTGCTTTAGTTTGCGTGGTCTGATTCAGCGTGGTGGGCATACTGGACCCCACAAAGATGGTTGGGGGATCACTTTTTATGAAGGGCGGGGCTGTCGCACATTTAAAGATCATCAACCGGGTTGTCATTCGCCCGTTGCCCGCTTCGTACAGGAATACCCGATTAAATCCAGAGTGGTGGTTTCCCATATTCGGCAGGCTAACCGCGGTAATGTTGCGTTGGAAAATACTCACCCTTTTATTCGTGAAATGTGGGGACGTAATTGGACTTATGCCCATAATGGGCAGCTTCGAGGCTATCGGCAGCTTGAAACAGGTCAATATCGCCCTATCGGGCAAACTGACAGCGAACATGCTTTCTGCTGGATTTTGCACCGACTTTCACAAAAATATCCAAGGACTCCCTCTAACTGGCCAGCAGTATTTCGTTTCATCGCGTCATTAGCGGACGAACTGAGACAAAAAGGGGTATTTAATATGCTATTGTCAGATGGATGTTTTGTCATGGCATATTGTTCAACTCATCTTCACTGGATTACCCGCCGGGCGCCGTTTGGGAAAGCAAAGCTTTTGGATCAGGATGTTGAAATTGATTTCCAGCAGCACACACAGCCGGATGATGTCGTTTCCGTCATTGTTACCCAGCCTTTAACCGGCAATGAATCCTGGAACCGGATTGAGCCGGGTTGCTATGCACTATTTCACCTTGGTGAACGCATATTGTGATTGATTTTGCGAAAGTGGCGATTTAGCAGCTATATCATTAACGGCATATTGATTATTGATGACGCTAATAGCAGCCGGTCGACGAGTTTTTATAAAATACTCATAGGCCGGTTGTAATTGCAGCCAAAACATATAATGGGAAGATGCCTGGTGACGTAACATATTTTGCGGTGTCATTCTGAATGGATAAATACTGATATTAATTTCGTATTGTCCATTCAGTAATGCACTTTCTACATAATGGTAGATTTCATTCATGTAATTGTTAGTCATAGCGTAACAACCGACAGATTTACATTCTCCGTGGATCATTAAATAGTTGCCGGAATAACCTCTGGATTTATCGTATTCATTTGGAAAACCCAGATTAATAGATCGGTAATACCGACTATTCGGATTTAATTGACTGGTTTTCACACGATAAAAGCCTTCCGGGCTTTTCAGATCCCCTTCCATGGTTTTGGGACCAAGGCCGCCAGAGTAATTACAGATGGGATAACTTTTAGCCAGTTGGTAGTTTCCATGACTATCTTTAGTATAAAGCTCTAGTATCCGCTCTTCTTTGAATATCTGGATGAATACAGGATAACCAAGTTGTGTAGATGGGGTTGACTTTAACTCAATTGGAGTATCCTGAGCATAGGTAGGTGGGAGTGAACTAAAGAACATCAATATTATTGCAGCAAAAGCAGCCGTTTTTTTCATGTGACTACCATATAGAAACGTAGGGAATTAATTGAAAATTTAGCTTAAGATTGCCATGAGTTATCAACTTTGTGAATAAAAAATAATAACCGTGGCTTTTTTCTACAAAGTGATTATAAGATCAAAAAACAATCAACCATTGATAAAGGTGATATAATTATTCGTTTTTTGCGATCTATTAACGGTTCAGTGCCAAAATTATTCCTGTTTGCTTGAAGTAAATCACTTGATTAGTCAGACAGCTTAAGGGGGGAGATGTTAAAATTGCCGCCCAGAGATTAAGAAAATCGTAATAATTATCGGAGAATAATAACCCGAGCGCGATTCGTGACTTAAGGGTTTTTTTATAGAGTAGCTCTGTTACCACCAGGTAATTTGTAGCATATGATTTAATTGATAAACTTGTGCAAATCTTATGATTAAAATTAAAAAAGGGCTCGACCTCCCGATTGCAGGGGCGCCTGCTCAAGTAATAGAAGACGGTCCGACGATTCGCCATGTAGCACTGTTAGGTGAAGAGTATGTTGGAATGCGTCCCTCTATGTTGGTTAAGGAAGGTGAGCATGTTAAGCAAGGGCAGATTCTTTTTGAAGATAAAAAGAATCCAGGTGTGGTTTTCACCAGTCCGGCCTGTGGGCAGGTTGTGGCGATTAATCGCGGTGAACAACGTGTTTTGCAGTCAATCGTGGTTGAGATAACGGGAGATGAACAGGTCAATTTTGACCATTATGATCGAACCCAACTTTCTCAGTTATCCCGTCAACAAGTAGAAAAGAACCTCATCGATTCCGGGTTATGGACTGCTCTACGTATCCGTCCTTACAGTCGAACTCCTGTTCCTGGTTCCTCGCCAAAAGCAATTTTTGTAACTGCTATGGATACTCAGCCTCTGGCTGCCAATCCACAGATTATTATTGCTACCGAAGAAGAGGCTTTCATTGATGGCTTGAATGTATTGACTAAACTGACTGAAGGTAAAGTCCATGTTTGCCACGGTGTAGGAAATTTGCCGAATGCCGGTAATAATGCACAAATTACTTATAATCAGTTCTCTGGTCCGCATCCTGCGGGATTAGTTGGAACTCACATTCACTTTATTGAACCCGCTAGTGCGACTAAAACGGTATGGCATCTGGGATATCAGGATGTGATTGCTATCGGTAAGTTGTTTACTACCGGCACACTTTATACTGACCGTGTTATTGCACTAGCAGGCCCACAGGTTGAGAACCCACGCCTTATACGTACTTGTTTAGGGGCTGATCTGCTTGAGTTAACTCAGGATCAGCTTAAAGAGGGTGAAAACCGTATTATTTCAGGCTCCGTATTGTGCGGTACTCAGTCAGATGAAGTTCATCATTATCTTGGTCGTTTCCACACTTTGGTCTCTGTTTTGTGTGAAGGTCGCGAAAAAGAGCTATTTGGTTGGATTATGCCGGGTATCGATAAATTTTCCATTACCCGCACTACTATTGGTCATTTCCTGAAAAATAAGCGTTTTGCTTTTTCAACCACAACCAACGGCGGTGAGCGTTCTATGGTACCAATCGGTAACTATGAGCGTGTTATGCCTTTGGATATTATGGCAACGCATTTGCTGCGGGATTTGCTGGCGGGTGATACTGACAGCGCTCAGGCGCTGGGTTGCTTAGAGTTAGATGAGGAAGACTTGGCACTTTGTACCTACGTCTGCCCGGGCAAATATGAATATGGTCCGGTACTGCGTGAAGTGCTGACTAAGATTGAGCAGGAAGGATGATCCATGGGCCTGAAAAACTTTTTTGAAAAAATTGAGCATTACTTTGAGCCCAGGGGCAAGTTAGCAAAATATTATCCGTTATATGAAGCGGTAACGACGATTTTTTATACACCAGGTACAGTAACTTCTGGCCGTGCCCATGTCCGTGATGCTATCGATCTAAAGCGTATGATGATCACGGTATGGTTGGCAGTATTCCCGGCAATGTTCTGGGGGATGTATAACGTTGGTCAGCAGGCGATTCCTGCGTTATATCATTTATACAGTGGTGCAGAATTACAACAACTTCTGGCATCTGATTGGCACTATCGTGTTGCTCAGTTTTTCGGTGCATCACTGACGCCAGGCGCTAGCTGGTGTAGCGAAATGTTGCTTGGCGCAACTTACTTTTTACCTATTTACATCGTTGTATTTGTGGTTGGCGGCTTCTGGGAAGTGCTGTTTGCCATGATCCGTAAACATGAAATTAACGAGGGATTTTTCGTTACCTCTATTTTGTTTGCGTTGATTGTTCCACCAACAATTCCTCTGTGGCAGGCGGCGCTGGGTATTACATTCGGTGTTGTAATTGCGAAAGAGGTCTTCGGTGGTACCGGTCGTAACTTCTTAAATCCGGCACTGGCTGGCCGTGCTTTCCTGTTTTTTGCTTATCCGGCACAAATTTCAGGTGATTTGGTATGGACTGCGGCTGATGGTTTCTCTGGTGCAACTCCGTTGTCTCAGTGGGCGGCTGGTGGTAGTCAGGGATTAGTGAACACCGTTACTGGTCAGCCTGTTACTTGGATGGATGCTTTCATTGGCAATATCCCTGGCTCTATCGGTGAAGTGTCTACTCTGATGATTTTCATTGGTGGCGCAATCATTCTGTTTACCCGTATTGCTTCATGGCGCATTGTCGCTGGGGTGATGTTGGGTATGATTGCAACTTCCTACCTATTTAATGCTATCGGTTCAGCGACTAACCCATTGTTTGCTATGCCGTGGTATTGGCATATGGTTCTGGGTGGTTTCGCTTTTGGTATGATTTTTATGGCGACAGATCCGGTATCCGCTTCATTTACCGACAAAGGTAAATGGTGGTACGGCATTCTGATTGGTGTGATGTGCGTTCTTATCAGGGTCGTTAATCCAGCATATCCAGAAGGTATGATGCTGGCGATTCTGTTCGCAAACCTGTTTGCGCCATTGTTTGATTATCTGGTAGTGCAAGCCAATATTAAGCGGAGAAAAGCCCGTGGCTAATGATAAACCAAAAAATAATGACAGCATCGGCAGAACGTTTATTGTTGTTTTTGTGCTATGTCTCGTTTGCTCAATTGTTGTGGCAGGTTCTGCGGTAGGCTTGAAATCTCAGCAACAGGAACAAAAACTGCTGGATAAACAGCGTAATATTCTCGATGTTGCTGGCTTATTGAAACCTCAAATGAGCGCTGATGAAGTTAAAGAAACATTCAAAAGCCGAATTAAAACCGAGTTATTGAATCTGGAAACGGCAACGCTTGAAAGCAGTCAGGGTAAGTTTAACCTGAACGATGCGTTGCGCAGTGATGATACCAGTATCGCATTACCCCCTGAGAAGGATCTGGCGAAAATACGCCGTCGTGCCAACATGGCTGAGGTCTATTTGGTGAAGAATGAGCAGGGTAAAACTCGCGAAATCGTTCTGCCTATTTATGGTTCTGGTCTGTGGTCTGTCATGTATGCCTTTATCTCCGTTGATGTAGACGGTAAGACGGCTCGTGGTATCACCTATTATTCGCACGGTGAAACACCGGGGCTGGGTGGTGAAGTTGATAATCCACAATGGCGTAAGCAGTGGATAGGTAAAAAACTGTATAACGATGAAGGTAATCCGGCGCTCAAAATTGTCCGCGGCGGCGCTGCTACTGATGATTCTTATGGTGTTGATGGCCTGTCTGGTGCGACGCTGACCTCTAACGGTGTGCAGAATATGTTTAATTTCTGGTTAGGGGACAACGGCTTTGGTCCGTTCCTGAAAAAAGTACGCGAAGGAGCGTTGAAAGATGGCTGATAGTAAAGAAATAAAACGAGTCCTTCTTGGGCCACTATTGGATAATAACCCGATTGCATTACAGGTTCTGGGGATCTGTTCAGCGCTGGCTGTAACAACCAAACTGGAAACCGCATTGGTGATGACTATGGCGGTCACGTTGGTTACCGCGTTTTCCAGCTTTTTTATCTCACTGATCCGTCATTACATCCCTGGCAGTGTGCGAATCATTGTACAAATGGCAATTATTGCATCGCTGGTTATCGTCGTAGATCAGATTTTACAGGCATATGCTTATGAAATTTCCAAGCAATTGTCTGTATTTGTTGGCCTTATCATTACTAACTGTATCGTGATGGGGCGTGCAGAAGCCTATGCTATGAAATCTCCACCTATTGAAAGTTTTATGGATGGTATCGGTAATGGCTTGGGTTACGGGGTTATTTTGGTACTAGTTGGCTTCCTGCGTGAGCTATTTGGTTCCGGTAAGCTGTTTGGTATTACCGTTTTGGAATCAGTACAGAATGGGGGCTGGTATCAACCTAATGGATTATTCCTGTTAGCACCTAGCGCGTTTTTCATTATTGGTATGCTGATTTGGGGTCTGCGGACTTTGAAGCCGGCGCAGGTTGAGAAGGAATAACTGACAATATGGAACATTATATTAGCCTGTTTGTCCGCGCTGTCTTTATTGAAAATATGGCGTTGGCTTTCTTCCTTGGAATGTGTACTTTCCTGGCGGTATCGAAAAATGTAGCGACAGCGTTCGGTCTGGGCATCGCTGTAACAGTGGTGCTGGGGATCTCTGTTCCTGCCAATAATTTGGTGTATAACCTGGTCTTGCGTGATGGCGCATTGGTTGAAGGGGTTGACCTTAGCTTCCTGAACTTTATTACCTTTATCGGAGTGATTGCGGCGTTGGTGCAGATTTTGGAAATGATCCTGGATCGCTATTTTCCATCACTCTATAACGCTCTTGGCATTTTCTTACCACTGATTACCGTTAACTGTGCGATTTTCGGTGGTGTTTCTTTCATGGCACAACGTGACTATAACTTTTCTGAATCCATCGTGTATGGCTTCGGTTCAGGTATAGGTTGGATGCTGGCAATTGTTCTGTTGGCTTCTATCCGTGAAAAGATGAAATACGCTGATGTTCCGGCTGGTTTGAAAGGGTTGGGGATCACCTTTATCACTACGGGTTTAATGGCATTGGGCTTTATGTCTTTCTCCGGTGTGCAGCTATAAGGGCGAGAAGAGTTCATGGATATAATAATTTTAGGCGTAGTGATGTTTACCCTAATTGTGTTGGTACTAACGGCCCTAATTTTGTTCGCAAAATCAAAGTTAGTTAACACTGGGGATATTAAAGTTGAAGTTAATGGTGATCCGGAAAAGAGCTTTACGGCTCCAGCCGGCGATAAATTGCTAAATATGTTATCAAGTCAGGGTATTTTTGTATCCTCGGCTTGTGGTGGTGGTGGCTCTTGTGGTCAATGCCGCGTAAAAATTAAAGATGGTGGTGGCGATATTCTGCCGACGGAGCTTTCTCATATTAATAAGCGTGAAGCAAAGGAAGGTTGTCGTTTGGCTTGTCAGGTCAATGTAAAACAGAACCTGAAAATCGACCTGCCAGAAGAGATATTTGGTGTTAAGAAATGGGAATGTGAAGTTATCTCCAATGATAACAAGGCAACTTTCATTAAGGAGTTGAAATTAAAGATCCCTGATGGGGAAGTTGTGCCTTTCCGTGCAGGTGGTTATATTCAGATTGAAGCTCAGCCACATATTGCACGTTACGCGGATTATGATGTGCCGCAGGAATACCGTGAAGACTGGGATAAATTTAATTTGTTCCGTTTCGTTTCTGAGGTGAAAGCGCCAGCAGTTCGTGCTTATTCAATGGCAAACTACCCAGAAGAACACGGTATTATCATGCTTAATGTTCGTATTGCCACGCCGCCGCCAAGAAATTCAGAAGCCCCACCGGGAATTATGTCTTCTTATATTTGGTCACTGAAACCCGGTGATAAAGTGACTATTTCTGGTCCGTTCGGTGAATTTTTCGCAAAAGATACTGATGCAGAAATGATCTTCATCGGTGGGGGCGCAGGTATGGCACCGATGCGTTCTCATATCTTTGATCAGCTGAAGCGATTGAATTCCAAACGTAAGATTAGCTTCTGGTATGGTGCTCGTTCTAAACGTGAAATGTTCTATACAGAGGATTTTGATCAGCTAGCCGCTGAAAATGAAAACTTTACCTGGAATGTGGCTCTATCTGATGCCTTGCCTGAAGACAACTGGGATGGTTACACTGGTTTTATCCACAATGTTCTATATGAGAATTATTTGAAGGATCATCCAGCGCCTGAAGATTGTGAATTTTACATGTGTGGGCCTCCGGTCATGAATGCTGCGGTGATCAAGATGTTGAAAGATCTCGGTGTTGAAGATGAAAACATCATGTTGGATGATTTCGGTGGCTGATAAGCCATAAATATACCCTATGGATTTCAAGATGCATCGTGACGGCCAGGAAGCGAATCCCCGGGAGCATAGATAACTCTGTGACTGGGGTGAGTGAGCGCAGCCAACAAAGAGGCAGTTTGAAAGATAACGGGTATAGTTTGATTTTAATGACTGGCGCCCACAACTTTGTGGGCGCTAACAATTCGGAAAGAGTAATTAATCGTGCGTAAAAAGATAAGTAGCTGGATAGCGTTAATATTTGCAGTATTACTGCTGGCGGCATGTGATGGTCTGGAGCAGAAAAATATTCATGGGCAAACAATGGGGACTTACTATTCCATTAAATTTGTCACGGGGTCATCGGCTCCTTCGCCAGAAACACTACAAAAAGAGATTGATCGTTTGCTGGAGGAAGTTAACGACCAGATGTCGACATATCGCCCGGATTCTGAATTGAGTCGTTTTAATCAAAGTCGTGAGATTAATCGGCCATTCCCTGTATCGCCAGCGACAGCCAAAGTGGTTAAAGAAGCGATCTACATTAATAAATTAACCGATGGCGCGTTGGATGTGACAGTTGGCCCATTGGTTAATTTATGGGGGTTTGGCCCTGAAGGCCGTGTGACGAAAGCACCTTCTGCAAGTGAACTGGAAAAACGCCGTGAATGGACTGGGATTGAAAAACTGGCAGTAGAAGGCAATAACCTGATTAAAACCGTTCCAGAACTGTATGTTGATTTATCATCTATCGCTAAGGGTTATGGCGTAGATGTTGTTGCTGAATATCTGGAATCGCAGAATATTCAGGATTATATGGTTGATATTGGCGGTGAAGTTCGCACATCAGGCCATAATGGTAAAGATCTGCCGTGGCGGATTGCGATTGAAAAGCCATCTGACACTGGCATAGCACAAAATGCTCAGGAAGTGATAACGCCTGGGAATATGTCGATAGCGACTTCTGGTGATTATCGCAATTACTTTGAACAAGATGGTGTGCGCTATTCACATACGATTGACCCAAAAACGGGAAACCCTATTTCTCATAATTTAGTCTCTATTACAGTGATTGCTCCGGTTTGTATGAGCGCTGATGGGCTTTCTACCGGATTGAATGTTTTAGGGCCGGAAAAAGGGATGGAAATTGCAGAAAAGCTGAATATTCCGGTTTTTATGATTGTAAAAACGAAAACAGGTTTTGAAGAGCGTTACAGTAAAGCCTTTGAGCCATACCTACAGAAAAATCAATGAGAAGGGGAAAGAAGTGCTGAAAGTATTTATTGCAGCCTTCGTCTTTTTCCTGCTGGCTTTTGCGGGAATGTCGTTGGGCTATATGATTAAACGTAAAAGCATACAAGGGAGCTGTGGTGGTTTAAGCAGCATTGGCGTAGAGAAAGTCTGTGATTGCCCGGAACCTTGTGATGTTCGTAAAAGGCGAATGGCGCGTGAAGCGGCGCGGCAGGTTAAATTAGAAAAACATCGGATTATCTGAGTTTAACCAATCTGCGCTATTCTCCTTCCTGAATACTAATTGAGAGCAAAGCGAACTGTTAGTATTTGGGGGAGATAGGTGTAAAAAGTGGGTTGAATGGAGATTCAAGCGTTAACAGGGCGCGAAAATGATTTGAAAAGTAGCGATATGTTACATCGCATCTACCCTTTTTATCATTTCTATTGCAACAGTCATAGGCATGAACAGTTTACTCTTTGTCTGAGGAAATTCCTCAAACCCTACGTTCATATACAGTTTTTTGGCTATGTCGTTTTTAGCATCGACGATAATCATCGGGGTGGGAATAGATTTTGACGACTGCATAGCTTTTCGAATTGCATCTATAAGTAAGATTTCACCAAATCCCTGGCGTTGAAATGACTTACTTATAGCCAGGCGACCAATAAGTGCGCAATGTAGTGTTGAATGGTATTTTTTCGATATTTTTTCTGGTAGTTCGTTTAGTTCTACCGTGCATAGTGCTAGGGAATAGTATCCCTTTATTTGAGTTCCATTTTGACTACTTGTCAGGACGAATGTTCTTGATAAGTCCTTTTTATCATGTTGTCCCGATACTGCTTTCAAGTAGTTGTTTAGCGCGGGTTCACCACAGTCAAAATTGTTTCTGTCGTGTTTGTTTTTATCTAAACGTTCAATCTTCATTTGTTATTGTTTCTTTATGTCTACGCGCAGCACGAAGGAAACGTTCATTTACCTTGATTGGTTTTTCCAGTGCATGCACAAACGCCAATGCATCTTCTTGACACAATCGAATACGCATATTTTGTTCAATAAGTCTTTTTGCCTCTGCTACAGCAGCATTTGCAATAAAGCTATTTAAGCTTGCATACCCTGATAATGATAACGCTCTTTCGAGTAACTCTTTAGTCTCTGAACTCACCCTTGTAGTGATTCTTTCATTTGCTAATGTGGCCATAAGCTTTACTCCTACCGCATTGCGGTTATTAGTTCTTAATTATTAGTTCATTATAGATATCCACTACTCTCTTACACTATTTATTTGGATCTAGCGGAACATATTATTTGGTGAAATGCTAAGTTTCCTTCATTGATTAATATAACACTGTTTTAACAAAAGTCAATATTTGTGACAAAATGACGTCATTTTGTGAGGAGGAACAAGCTATACCGGGTAGAACGAAAATCATCAAGATTTGGGCAAGTAAGTCCGAGTATGCAGAGTTATTAAAGCGTATACGAAACCACATTTAGCTGAGCTGACAACTATCAAGAATGGATGTCAGATTAAATGTGACCGATTAAAACAGTGTAAAGCAAGTTTAATCGGGTATGTACAAGTTCTTTTTTATTTACCATAATTACCCTAGTTATTAAGAAATTACACACAATAATATTAATCACATAGTTTAATGTCTTTTACATAGGTATTAGGTGATGTCCAGGATATTCTTTTACATACCAGATAATTCTCGCTTTTTAGTTTATAATCTACATAAAAAGATATTGGAAAACTCAAAAAAAATGAGATGACAGTTATCATGCCAAAACAGTTAATAAAATTATCGTGATATTTTAGGCAACGACCAGTTATATTAAAGTAAATAACAAAAATCATGCTATATGAAAACAGGGGAAAAGAAAAGAATATTATAAAAATAGGACCTGAGAATATTATTTTTTCATCCATTTTGATTAAGGAGATTAAATTTTTCCCTGTCGAAAAGAAAGTAAATAACGTTAAAGTACAAATAGTAAAAGCGCCGATGATATGTATAATCTTTTTTTTATTTATCATAAACCCTCCAGTTATGAAGAAATTAAACACAATAATATTAATCACATAGTTTAATGTCTTTTACATAGGTATTAGGCGATGTCCAAGATATTCTTTTACATACCAGATAATTCTTGCTTTTTAATTTATAATCCACATAAAAAGATAGTGGAAAACTTAAAATAAATGAAGAAAAAGCTATCACAGCTGAATATTTAACATAGGTATTATGATGCTTAGGATAACGGCCAGTTATATTAACACGAATAGATAGAATCATATGATATGAAATCAAAGGAAAAGAGAAAAATATTATAAAAACAGGGCCTGAGAATGTTACTTTTTTATCCATATTAATTAAAGAAATTAAATTTTCTCCGGCCAAAAAGAAAGCGAATGACGATAAAATAAAAATAGCAAGAGCACAGATTATTGGTAAGATATTTTCCTTATTTTCCATAGTTCACCCAGTTATTAATAAATTAAACACAATAATATTAATCACATAGTTTAATATCTTTTACATAGGTATTAGGTGACATCCAGGATATTCGTTCACATACCAAATAATTCTCACTTTTTAGTTTATAATCCACATAGAAAGATAGGGGGAAACTTAAGACAAATGAAACAATAGCTATCACTAAAAAATAGTTAGTGAAACTATCGTGATGTTTTGGATAGCGATTTTTTATATTAAAGAAAATAACAGAAGCTATAAGGTATGAAAGAAAAGGAAAAGAAAAGAATATTATAAAAACAGGACCTGAGAATGTTATTTTATCATCCATGTTAATTAAAGAAATTAGATTTTCTCCTGTCAGAAATAAACCTGATAACGCTAAAATAAAAATAGCAAAAGCGCCGGTGATATGCATAATCTTTTTTTTATTTACCATAATTCACCCAGTTATGAAGAAATTGATTGAAATTAGCTTCTGGTGTTCTTGGTTTTCTCTCTATTTCTGTTTTGATCAAATTAATCACAGTTTCACTAATTTTAAATTTTTTATCCACAGTATCAAGTACATACGTCGTTAAAACACCTACAAAGAGCATTGCCCCAGCTACAGCAATTACGCTGGCACCTGCTACAAAGAAAGTTGAAAAAAAAGCACCTGTAACCCAGGAAGCAAAAGCCCCTACTGCCGCCTTAGCCAGATCTACTGCAATATTGCCTAAGAAATCAGCCAGTGTATATACCCTTCATCCTTCAAGTTGCTGCTTTGTTGGCTGCGTTCACTCACCCCAGTCACATAGTTATCTATGCTCCTGGGGATTCATTCACTTGCCGCCGCGCTGCAACTCGAAATCTATTGGGTATATTCATCCTTAAAGATATATTCAACCGTTCGATAAGCTGCGGAGAATAAGATATTGAATTTAACTCCCTTAACTATGCCACTATTTATTCCTTGCTGTCCTATCCCCATAGATATCATCTTCATGTTAGAAGCGCTGTATCTTGAAGCGGTGATGATTTTTCTAAGTCCCGCATGACCTGAAATTTTAATATATTTTTGCCCATGTTTACCAACATACTCTGTGGCTTTAATCCCCACTCTTTTAAATTCTCCTACCACATTTATAAAGTCAAAAGCGTCATGCATATTACCTGCATAGGGTGATATGGGATCGGCAACCGAAAACACTTTCTTCATAAATGGGCTTTTGGGTTTTGGAGAGTTAATATCCTCTAAAACATTTTTCGCTTCCTCTATACCCTTCATCCTTCAAGTTGCTGCTTTGTTGGCTGCGTTCACGCACCCCAGTCACATAGTTATCTATGCTCCTGGGATGCATTCACTTGCCGCCGCGCTGCAACTCGAAATCTATTGGGTATAAGGATAGTAGTGCAATATACGTTGTATTCTCATTTAACTGTTTTTCAAGACCAGTAGCATTAAAGAACTGATATTGGGGTTTTAAGTGATTAATCCCAACATGACCTGTTAGAAAATCCCCCATATAGCCTTCCCAAGAGGGTCTGTATCTTTGTATACCCGTCATCTTTCAAGTTGCCTCTTTGTTGGCTGCACTCGCTTACCCCGGTCACATAGTTATCTATGCTCCCGGGGATTCGCTCCCTGGCCGTCGCGATGCATCTTGAAATCCATAGGGTATATACCCGTCATCTTTCAAGTTGCCTCTTTGTTGGCTGCACTCGCTTACCCCGGTCACATAGTTATCTATGCTCCCGGGGATTCACTCCCTTGCCGTCGCGATGCATCTTGAAATCCATTGGGTATATACCCGTCATCTTTCAAGTTGCCTCTTTGTTGGCTGCACTCGCTCACCCCGGTCACAGAGTTATTTATGCTCCCGGGGATTCACGCCCTTGCCGTCGCGATGCATCTTGAAATCCATAGGGTATATATGTCATCGCGAAACTTCCTTTAATATTCTTAAAATCAAAAATTATCACATCGGTATTTAACGGATTGAGTTTCCAATTTGAGTATAACATCATTGTGTAAAAAAAAACCACATCGGTTATATAATAACTCAAACCCTTTACAGGCTTAATCTTTTATCATGCTTAAAACTGAGTAACAGAGCAAAGCCCCACACTTAAATCTGATTTAACCTGACGAGACGAAAATGAATTTATACCCTTCATCTTTCAAGTTGCTGCTTTGTTGGCTGCGTTCACGCACCCCAGTCACATAGTTATCTATGCTCCTGGGGATGCATTCACTTGCCGCCGCGCTGCAACTCGAAATCTATTAGGTATATAAGTATGAAAATGATAAAATAAAATGCTTTAAATTTTGTTTTCCCAACCCTCAACCTTTTCCGACAAACAAAACGATTAACTCGAACAGGTAAATAAAAGCCTCTGTGTTTTAGAAAGGAACCCCGGTATTAAAGCTATTCATCTACTTATTTATCCTTTTTTCGGAAAGAAAGGGTTGCTTTTTATTAAGTATAATCATCATGGTTTGCTTCGTAAAATAATGGCGAGAAAATACTTTAATATGAATCTATTTATATTGTGTTTTTTTCTTGCTAATTTATTTTCAATTCTTTTTTAATGAATTTATATTAAACATAATTTACTATTTGTTTGAAAATTTCATTTTTTGAATTAAATTAGCCTGTTTATATGAAAGTTTTAATCTCTTTATATTCACTCTTTTAAATGGTCAGGTTGGAGGTCTGGAAAAGTTGTCTAGCGGGATGAGGGAAATTCAAAAAAATCCCTCGATTTTCATCGGGGGATTTGTGTAGGAGAGACAGAGGATCTAGGGGATTACCTTGTTAAAACTGACAAACAAGCGCTGTATCAAGGCAATTTCGTTGATAATCATCCCAAAAACCTAGGGGATATTCCTCAATATCGCTTTTTAACAGCATTGGTTTTTGCCATCTAAATTGTTTGAACCCCGCCTTTTGAATCGCTGTTTGATACTGTTCACGACTCCAGTGATACATAGTGAAAGGGCTGGGTGGTGTGGTAAGAAATTCAGCTCTCACGAAAGTTGTGTCTTTCACGGGCTCTTTACTCAGAATTTTTATACCATAATTTTCATAATTCACTTTGTCTAATTGACAATCAGGTTCAGCGGTATATGCAATTAATTTACCGGAAGGCTTGAGATGAGCGGCAATGACACGGAACATAGTTTCAAGGTCTTCAATAGATTCTGCATGGCAGAATAACCAGGCTGCATTGACTATGTCAAATTTGCCAAATGACTCCATCTTGCAGACATTTCTTACGTGAAATTCGATATCGTCACTGTATTGTTGTGATTTGCTTTTCGCAATGGCTATCATGTTATCTGATATATCGACTCCAATGACTTTTGACGCGCCACGATTTTTGTATTCTCGACTAAAAAGACCATATCCACAGGCTAAATCTAACACTGATTTCCCGTGTATATCTCCTGCCAGATCGAAGATAGTTCTGATTTCTACTTTGATATGGGCAGCAGTATCTGAAAAATTCTCGTAAAGATGTGCAATAGGATCATATAAAGCGTCGTCTTTCATGTTTTTTATCCTTAGCTAAAGGCCAAAGTACTTTATGTATTGAAGAGATGTATTATTTATACCCTTCATCCTTCAAGTTGCTGCTTTGTTGGCTGCTTTCACTCACCCCAGTCACATAGTTATCTATGCTCCTGGGGATTCGTTCACTTGCCGCCGCGCTGCAACTTGAAATCTATTGGGTATAGTATGAATTAATAATTACTGAAAGTTTTTTTCTTATTATATATTAATACATTAGTGATGAATTAGATATGATTTTTATATTGGTTAATTCTCGGATAAATATCAGGAAATAAATATAAAATACTTATGATATTTTTTTGGAAACTATTATTCTTATAATAATGATGTCATACCATCAATTGTTGAAATGAGCGATATTCTCAGCGTTAAATAATAGAAAAATGCCAATGACCCGTCGTTGTGCCTTGTCCTTTAATGTATTCGCACCATTATGCCTTTCCTTCGTGCCGGTTTTTTCATCCTCAGGGCGGGACAGGTTTTTGAGGGGGGTCTAGGATGAGTAGAACGGCCAGAGTGATCTGTCCGTTCTACTTCACCTAAGAGAGCTTAAAAATCTTCTGTCAGGCGAAGTTAGGCGTTTCACATTTGAGATATTCTTTTATCTTTGATTGCAGATTTAGCACCTTTGATCAGAGTAGGTAGTATATGTATATTTTGCTGACTTATTTGTTGCTCAATATGTTGCACCACATAGGCGGCATCCTGATCGATCCCCAGAAAACGTCCAGAACCCCATGTATATAACCACGGCAAACCAATAAACGTGACATCCGGATCAAGGGTAATACCACGGTCATGCTCTGGATAACCATTAGCTTGAAAAATATCTAAATCAATCCATGAATAGTCTGGTCTGAAACCAATACACCAAATCACTGAAGTGATATTTTCTTTTGCTAAATCAATGTGTGTGATTTCCTGCTCAGGTTGCCAAACCGGTTGGTACACCGATGCAGGTTCATCGGCGGTAATATTGTTTTTCTCCAAATACTCATCAATCGAGGCATTAATGCGATTATAAGTGTCATCAGCACTGTCCAGGTTTTCTGATAAATTGGGTTTAAACCAGAATTGACCCTCTTTAAAATCATCAAAATGCCCGAACAGTTGCATACCTTCTAAGGCAAATTTACGTAGGTCAATATCACGTCCACCATCTCGCCCTGTAACATAGTGGTTGGTACTGTTGCGTACTTCTTCACTATAACGATGATTTTTGACCGTAGTTTCGTAATAACCCATATCAAATAGCCATTTCACCACATCTTTACCGCGATAGAAGCGAGCACAACGTGGTGCATTGCCTGTCGATAAATAGACTTTTTTGCCTGCCAGATGTAAATCTTCGGCAATCTGTGCACCAGACTGGCCTGATCCGACCACCAACACTGCACCTTCAGGTAGCTGATCCACATTTAAGTATTCTTCCGAATGCATCACTTTCACATGCTCCGGCAAGGAATCGCTTAGTTTTGGATAAATTGGGGTGTGATACCCACCCGCTGCAACGACAAGTTGTTTGGCTGTGGTTGTACCGTGATTGGTTTCAATGACAAACCCATGTGCTGCCACTTTTTTCACGTGTTCCACCTGAATATTTAAAATGGCAGGAGGATTAATTTTTTCAATAAATTCGTCAAGATATGCCACGATTTCATGTTTTTTCATAAAGCCGTCAGGATCGTTCCCTTGATAAGGATGTTCAGGCAATAGACACTGCCAGTTCGGTGTCACTAGGGTAAAATTATCCCAACGTTTACGACGCCAGCTATGGGTTAACTCGGATTCTTTTTCCAGTATCACATGGTCAATGCCTGTTTTTTGCAAATAATGACTGATACATAAACCAGCCTGACCGCCACCAACAATCACCACATCATAATTGGGTTGTAACATTTGATTTTGGATACTTAACATGGAATATCCCTCTCATTGATTCGTCATTTCAATAACTTCAATTTGATCTTCTGGACTTAGCCCGAAGAGTCTGGCTTGGCGTTTGATTAGCGCCAGATTGTCCATGGCCGAACTACAGAAAAAGCCATAACGTGCCCGTACCCTTTCCGATGCGGCATGTAGACCATTTTCAACTTGATGCAAAAATTGCATACTTGGGTAACGTTGACCAATGGACAGATATTCATAAATTACCGTTGAGGGTGAGTAATATTGAGTCAACTTCCCATCAGGCCATTTCACAGTAAAATTCACACTGGGCATAACATAGACTCCTGCTGACGTTTAGGATTACTTTGTACGGATTGAACCGGTAACTTTTTTAAAGCATCGGCATAACAAAAACCGGTAAACACCTGGCGGTTAAAATCCCAAAATATGCCGTATTGCTGTTGCTGCTGCACGGCAACTACACCACCGACATTGGTTTCACCAATCACCGTGCAGGCAATGCCCTGACGGTGAAACAGCGCGATAATTTCGTCACATTCCTTTGCATCGGCAGTCAGTAGAAAACCAAAACTGGGGAAGATTTGTAGCCATTTAAACCAATCCACATCATCAGGTTTAGGAATAGCATCCAGGTTAATATGTGCTCCCGATGCCGTAGCTTCGAGCAGCATCAACAAACTGCCTAAAATACCGGCATTGCTAATATCACGGGCGGCATGAACCAGATTTGCCTCTGCCAATTGCGGCAACAAGGCAATTTGTGACTGTAAAATGTGGTCAGACACACGCTCAAAGCATTTCCAATAAGTGGTATTGGAGTGGAATTTCCCTTGCAGATTTAAAGCAATCAGAATTTTTTGTTGTGGTTTGACATGCAATACTGAGAGCAGTTTTCGCGCTATGCCTTGAATCGCAACGGATAAAGTGGGCTGATAAACCACGCCAAGATTGGTATGTCCGCCGACCAATGGCACACCATAAGCACGACAAGCATCCTGCATACCTTGCATTAATAACTGGGCATGTTCGCTACTGGTATGCCAAAAACTATTCACTACTGACAATGCCCGGCCACCCATTGCGGCGATATCACTAATATTCGCCATGACTGCTGACCATCCTGCAAAATAAGGATGATTAGCTACAAAACTGGGTAACATGCCTTCACAGGCGTGCAATATATATTGACCATCTAGCAACACTGCCGCTGTGTCATCTCCGGGATAGGCATATAAGCTATCCAATGAGTCCACATGGCAAGTTGTATTGATTGAAACATTGTTAGCAAGCGCCTGCTTGGACTGCATAGCAGGTGTCTGTTTTAGCATTTCGAATAATTGATTGAGTTCCATCATCGTGTCTTCTTTTGCATATAGGCTTGCATCGGGACATGCGGTAATGGATAGTTTTCAATCTGTGCTTGCATCAATACATGTGGAATGTTGGCAATGGTTAACTGACGCAAACTATCCCAACACAACCTTTGGAAATAGTGTTCATTTTGACTTTGCACGGTGGCTAAAAAAGTACGGCATCCCAAGTTCTTGGCGGTCGATACCGCGGTATTGATTAACGCTTTACCAATGATGTGGCGACGTCGATATAAAGGTTCTACACATAAACGCCCGCCATACCACGTCTGTTTGCCATCTGGAAAAATCCGTACCGCACCAATTACTCGGTCATGCTCACCAAACATTTTCCCAATGGCAACAATGCCTAATGCTTTAACATCATATTCGTCACGATCTTCTTTTAAGATTTTTTGTTCATCGCGAAAGGTCATTTCACGTAAACGATAATATTGGCGACGCTCCCAGTCTTCCGACACAATTTTGATAGCAATATCATCGCTAATAAATTGTTTTGGCTCTTCATTTAGCTCAGGTAACCAAGGATAGTGCGAAAGTTTCATATCACATTCTCCTTATTCATATGCTTTTAGCGAAGAACAAGCGCCACATTTGGCGCAGCCTGCTTGAGTCTTTTCTGAGTTCAAACCATGTTGTTTGAGTTGCTGCCCAATTTTCGGGTAGAGCGACTGCATAAAAGCTTGATCAGGTTTAGGGTGATGCTCTAATGGCGTACCTCGAATTGGCACAAACGGTACTACAAACGGATATACCCCAATTTCCGTCAGTTTGGCGGTCATCTCCACGATTTCCAGCTCGGTGTCGCCCAAACCGGCCAAAATGTAGGTACTGACCTGTCCTCGACCGAACACCGCGACGGCTGCCTCAAATGCCGCGAAATATTTTTCCAACGATACTTCGGCTTTGCCTGGCATAATTTTCTGCCGTACACGTTCGCTTACCGCCTCAAGGTGCATGCCAATCGACACCGCTCCGGCATCTTTTAGACGTTGAAACCATGCAAAATCATCAGGTGGTTCACACTGTACCTGTATCGGCAAATCTACTTGTGCCTTAATCGCTTTAACGGAGTCATATAAAATTTTGGTGCCACGATCTCCCGTGTTTGGTGTACCTGTGGTGATCACCATTTGCTTGACGCCATCTAGCTCAACGGCGGCTTTTGCTACCTCCGCCAATTGTTCCGGGCGTTTACGGGGCAAGGTTCGCCCCTCTTTTAAAGACTGATCAATCGAGCAAAATTGGCAGGCTGTTGCCTTATCCTTCATACGAATACAATGCTGTAACACCGTTGTCGCCAACACATCACGGCTGTGTAAGGTCGCAATTTGTTCGTAGGCAATGCCTTCTGCGGTTTTTAAATCGTAAAAACGTGGTCGTGCAGGTGCAGTTAAGGTTGCCACGGGAATCCGGTTTTTAAAGACAATCACCTTGTCAGAGTGCGGTTCTGGCTTTGCGGTATAGGGAGAATCTTGTGCTGCAAGGTTCAGCACAGGAATCATCATGGTCTGCCCGTCAAGGCTTAGCGCCTTATGATCGCTTGGTCCTGCGCCGCCTTTACGGGCCAAGCCAAACTCGCCTTCCCATTTCAGGCCATTACATTGCAAATCGGTCAGTAGTTGTATTGCAGACATTTTTAACCCCCTATCGATTGGGTTTACATCAATGTGGTTTCGACATGTTCTTTATTAAATGTTGAGAGCTTTTCGAGATGACTTTGATCTGATGGTTCAACTTTCAGTTCGTGTAATACATGTGTTGGACGACGATCAATCAATAAGCTGAGCAATTCAGGGCGGCTGTAATGTCCAATCGAGTCCATCATGCGTTTGCGTTTATCAATCAGGCTGAAGTCCAGATCGGCAATGCAATAACCTTCCCCTTGTGTGATCGGTTCAGCCAGGAGTTTGCCTTCGGGAGAAATAATGGCGGCAAAACATCCGCCTGAAATTGGACCGATATCACAGCCAGTATCCTGCATAATTTGCTGTTGCTGTTCGGGATGCAGCCATGCGGTGGCGTTGACCACAAAACAACCGGACTCCAAAGCATGGTGTTGAATGGTGGCGCGGATTTGATCGGCAAAGACTTGCCCTACCAACGAACCAGGAAACATGGCAGCATGAATTTGCTCACCATCTGCCATTAAGGCAAAACGGGCTAACGGGTTGTAATGTTCCCAACATGCCAGCGAACCAATACGTCCCACTACAGAATCAATGGCACGTAAACCACTGCCATCACCTTGCCCCCACACCATTCGTTCATGATAAGTTGGGGTAATTTTGCGGCGATGCTGAATGATTGAACCGTCGGCATTAAATAATAGTTGCGCGTTATAAATCGTACTGCCCGCCCGTTCATTAATGCCAATCGACACTACCATACTGGCCTTAAGACAGGCTTGACCAATCGCTAAGGTTGCTTCGGAAGGTACAACCACCGATTCATCTAACAGCTTTAAATGTTCTTTGCCCATGGCAAATGGTGGCTGTACAAAGGAAAAATAAGGGTAATAAGGCACGACGGTTTCAGGAAAGACGGCAAATTTTACCCCTTGTTTTCCAAGCTCTAAAATAATGTCACAGATTTTTTTTACCGTTGCGGCCTGACTATAAAGCACCGGACTACATTGCACTGCGGCAGCTTTAACGATTCGTTTCATAACCTTATCCCCCTTATAGTTTATGTTTACTTAGGCAGTCCAGGTATCAATGATTAAGGCATTGTCGCGACGCATCAGCAGCTTTAAATCCATCACATCCAATGGATTAATTGGACGAATTCCCGGAATAAGCGCTTTTTCGGTTTGACCATAAAATGCCTGTAACGCAAAACGGCAGGCATAGACTTCGCCACCTTCTGCCATAAAAGCTTTCAACTGATTGTTGACGGCTAAATGACCTGGGAAAGCTTCTGCTCCTAAAGTTGGAAAACCACGTTGTACACCCAACTGTACGCCTGGGCCGTAAAGCAAAATTTTGGTTTCAAAGCCTTTGCGCAACAGACGCTTTGCCTGTAACACATTGACCAAGCCAATTGATCCTTCAAATGCAACGGTATGGAAAGTCACTAATGCCTTTTCACCTGGCTGTGCTTTGACGTCCTCAAATACTTTTTCTTCGTAATCAACGAGAAAATCGCCGTCTTTATATTGTTCGATATCAATCTTTGGCATAACCAACTCCTAGTTCAATGTTATTTGGGAATGAACCAACATGTAGTCTGTCTGTACTATTGCGAGATATTATTGCGAGAGTTGTGCCAAGTTATATTTTGGAGCGGAAGTTAATTCTTATCATTTTGAAAAATATCATTTAATTTTTATGAAAATATTTTCCGTGGATATAAATTGAACTATTAGGGAATTGGGATTTTTCGTAGTATTATGAAATTCCATAGCTTCAATTATGAAATTTCATAGTATGAATACGACTGATTTTATCTCGGACTGGGTAGTTTTTGAAGATTCGATTCGCCCGTTGGTGTTTGAACACACGTCACAGGCATTAATTGTATTGGACCCACATCAAAACCAGTTTATTGATGTGAATATTAGCGCCACCCAATTATTACGATATGAACGTCATGAAATTATTCAAAAGACGGTAACTTCCATTTTTGGTCATTCCAGACAATTGCCATATCTTGTGGCATTTACTGAAGAAGCTTTGGCAAAAGGTCGGGCTTGGAACAATAAGCTGTATGTTTTTGATAAAAATGGTGAAAAAATCCAGTTGGATATTACTTCCATTTCATTGCCCTATAAAAATAAAACTTTGCTGATATGGTCGCTAGTAGATGTTAAAGAGTTAGAACTACGCCAATTCAATAAAAATGCCGATGAAGTTATCCTCAGAGAATTAAAAGAATCGCAAGCCTTACAAGAGTTATTTATTGATTCTGACACAGGCAAGCATTTATTGCTGAGTTCAGTCGGTGACGGTATTTATAGTATCAACAAACAAGGTTTGTGTACCTTTATTAACCCTGTTGGGGCTAAAATGTTGGGGCTGCAACCAGAAGATGTATTGAGTGACAATATCCATAGGATTCATCACCATACTCATGAAAATGGCGAACCCTATCCTGAAGAAGAGTGCCCGATTTATGCAGCGGTACATGATGGTATTGTACATGAAGGTATTCAGGAAATTTTTTGGCGCCGTGACGGCAGTTGCTTTCCAGTAGAATTTACCAGTACCCCAGTGATTTGTGACGGTGAAATTATTGGCGCGGTAGTGGTGTTCCGTGATATTACCGATCGGCTGAATACTGAAAGACAACTGACCCATGCTCTTGAAGAATTACAAGATTTAAAAAGCCGACTGGAACAGCAAAATGAATATCTGCAAGAAGAAATTTTACAGGAAAATAAATACCATGAAATTATTGGTAGCAGTGCATCCATTTTGCAGATTATTGAAAAAATCAAGGTGGTCGCTCCAACCGATGCCAACGTGATGATTTATGGTGAATCAGGTACAGGCAAGGAACTGATTGCCCGTGCCATTCATCAATCCAGTCACCGTCAACAGCAACCGCTTATTCGGGTCAACTGTGCTGCTATTCCTTCTGAACTGTTTGAAAGTGAATTTTTTGGACATGTCAAAGGGGCATTTACTGGAGCGGTGCGTGATCGTGCCGGGCGTTTTGAATTGGCAGATCAGGGCACATTGTTTTTAGATGAAATTGGCGAAATTCCTGTTGAGTTACAAAGTAAATTACTGCGTGTATTGCAGGAAGGCACTTTTGAGCGGGTCGGCGAAGAAAAGACGCGGCATGTGAATGTGCGGATTATTGCCGCCACCAATCGCAATTTAAAAGAAGAAGTTAAACACAAACGCTTTCGTGAAGACCTGTATTTCCGTTTAAATGTATTCCCGATTTATTCACCTGCCTTACGTGACCGTAAAGAAGATATTCCGCTGTTAGTTACACACTTTACTAAATTGATTTGTGACAAGCGTAAAATTAATTATCTACCATTTTCACAAAAGCATATTTTAGAACTACAGCAATATGACTGGCCTGGCAATATTCGTGAGTTGCAAAATGTCATTGAACGCGCACTAATTACAGCTAAACATGGTGCTGTTTCCTTTAAATATTTGTTAGAACAAGATCAACAGCAAAATGAAACTATACATCAGAATATTCATAATGAACTTCAACAAATCGAAAATGTGCTGACCATGCAACAACTGAAAGACTTGGAAATTAAAAATTTCTCTCTTGCCGTTAAACAATGTAAGGGGAAAATTTTTGGTGATGGCGGCGCAGCAAAATTGTTGGGAATGAACCCAACAACATTGATCTCACGCTTAAAGAAATTGGGGATTGATTATTAAAAATCTCATCAGTTTGGGAGAATCTACCAGCACACTAGCTAATCAATGCGTCGCCAGAACCTTATAGAAATTAGGGTTATCTTGGATGATAGCTAACACCTTTGCCGCTAGTCCTGTCGGATTTCGACGCTTCTGCTCCCAGCTTTTAATTGTATCAAGGCTAGTGCCCAAAGCTTCCGCCATCTCTGCCTGTGAAATGTTAAGTTGAGCACGGATAGCTTTAACATCGGCAACTTCGTATCGGGTCACACGTGCTGCGGTTTTATTACCTTGTTTAATTTCAACTGCTGCTTCGAGGGATGCTTTCAACTCGTCAAAAAAACTCATATTACACCTCATCTTTTAGTAATTTTGTTAGTTTTTTCAGTTCTGCTTTCTCGGCATCCGTTAAGCTATCTTTTTTACTTTTCGGATAAACCATCACCAGATAGATGATATCTTCAGTCGCTAGAAGATAGATAACTCTGGCACTACCGCTTTTTCCCTGTGAGCCTATAGCCATTCTGATTTTACGTAACCCTCCAGTACCACGGATTAGATCACCTTTATCTGGTGACTCGATAAGCTCTCGTTGCAGTTCTTTAAGTCATCATCAGTGGCAATCTCTTTTATCTGTCGGGTAAAAATACTAGTTTCGATAAACTTTATCGCATGACTCACTGGAAAACCTCCTTTATATTGGAGTACATGGTACTCCTTTGATTCTAAAGTTACCAGCATGACTTATAAATTTATTCCATATCTTTAAATGAAACCTGTCAGAGGTTATTGGAAATCCTTTAATTCCAAAACAGGGTAAATAACCGGGCTGAAATCTATGGTATTCAATGCCGCTGTTTCGCTAGGGCTTGTTCGAACCGCATCGTTGATAAATGCAGTTAAACCTGTTCCTCCTCCTCCTCCATCGTATAGAACAGCATCTTTCACCAAGTGGCTAACATCGGTATAACTCACTGTCACAAAAGCCGGGTCAATTTTCCATTTACACCTGCCCCCGCCATTAAAGGGTAACCTCGCCTGAAAGTAACCCGTTTGCGGATCTGCCTTCACATCCAGACGCAATCCGTGATGGGTCGGCACCTTATAAGACGATATATCCGCATGCCACTGAGATTTAAGACAGTCTTTTGATGTATACACAGCGGACACATAGGGTTTTGTATATTTCGGCGCAACTCCTTCCACTGTTATCCACTGATTATCCTTCGGGGGCGAAAGCGGCTCATTCGGATCTGCACAACTCGATATGCATATGACTAACAATACCGGAAGGTATTTTTTTGTATTTATCATGGTAGATTGTCCTCAATATCTACAGCGTTATCTATATGAGTGTCAAGGTCATCTTTCCCCGCTTATTTTGCTGGCGGTTTTGGTGCCGTTATTTTCCAGTAATCTATTGATTGCCGATTCAGATCAATTCGCCCATTGGGATATTCAACCCACTCGCCCTTGCCGTCAGTCACGGTAATTTTCGGCATTTTGGTTTCATCCAGTTTAGGTTTAAAGGTAATTTTCCATTCGGCTCCCGGCGTTAATTTTAGTCTGAAAGGAAATGAATCGACCACACCTTGTAGGAAAATTCTGTTTGGACGACCTTCAACCACTTTCAAAACAGGGTAAATAACTGGGCTGAAATCTATAATATTTAATGCTTGAGTCTCAGACGCTTCAGAATAATTTGTTCGCGCTGCATCGTTGATAAATGCAGTTAAACCTGTTCCTACATACGGTACAGCATTTTTCACCAAATGGCTGACATCGGTATAGCTCACTGACACAAAGGCTCGGTCAATTTTCCATTTGCACCAACCTCCTCCATTGAAAGGCAACTTCGCCTGAAAGTAACCCGTTTGGGGATCGGCCTTTACATCCAAACGTAACCCGTGATAGGACGGCACCTTATAAAGAGACATATCCGCATGCCACTGAGATTTAAGACAGTCTTTTGATATATACACAGCAGACACATACGGTTCTGTATGTTTTGGCACCACTCCTTCCACTGTTATCCACTGATTATCCTTCGGGGGCGAAAGTGGTTCATTCGGATCTGCACAGCCCGATATGAATATGACTAACAATACCGGGAAGTATTTTTTTGTATTTATCATGATTAGCGCTCTCAATCCCCATAGAGTTATTGGTGTAGCATGTTAAAGCCAAATTGCCAGTTGGATAACGCTATTTTATTTTCCAATAGTCAATAGAATCTCTGTTAATATCCACCCGACCATCAGGATATTCAACTCTTGAAGGTTCTTTACCGGCAGGAATAATAATTTTTGGCATCTTAGTTTCATCTAATTTGGGCTTATAGATAATTTTCCATTCCGCTCCTGGAGTTAACTTCAATCTAAAGGGACGCATGCCTAATTCACCCCGTGGGAATATTCTATTTGGACTCCCATAGACTACTTGCAAAACAGGGTAAATAACAGGACTGTAATTTATGATATTAAATGCTTCGGTTTCGCTAAGATATGTCTGGGCCGCATCATTGATAAACACAGTTAAACCTGTCCCCTCAGCTCCTGCATCCTGAACAGCATCTTTCATCAGATGGCTGACATCGGTATAACCTACGCTCACAAAAGCCCGGTTGATTTTCCATTTGCACCTATCCCCGCCATTGAAAGGTAATTTCGCCTGAAAGTAACCGGTTTGCGGATCAGCTTTCACATTCAAACGCAATCCATTATAAGTCGGCACCTTATAAGGCGACATATCCGCATGCAACTGATATTCAAGACAATCTTTCGAGATGTATTCTGCCGACACATAGGGTTTTGTATATTTCGGCGCCACCCCTTCCACTGTTATCCACTGATTATCCTTCGGGGGCGAAAGTGGTTCATTCGGATCTGCACAGCCCGATATGAATATGACTAACAATACCGGAAGGTATTTTTTTGTATTTATCATGGTAGATTGTCCTCAATCCCAACAGCATTTTCTGCATACCGCGTTAAAGCCAATAAGCCTTGTTTATCCTGTTGAGTGCAAATTAACGCTTGTTTCAACTGGTGATCCATCTGTAAAAACAAGGTATCGCGCTGTCGAATATCCGCAACAATATCGGTCCTTTCACACAATGTTTTTTCAAATAATTGTTCCTGATCGCGGAAAAAATGATATTTCTCCGGCGCAACCAGTTCTGCTAATCGTGCACCAACGTAACGGGCATATTTCAGCGAACTGTGATCAGGAAAACCCAGTGCATCTTTTAAAGTAGGGTTTTCATTCAGCGGAAACCATTTAGCCTTATCTGCCTCACTGATTTGTTGAAAAAATCTTTTCTGAATATTCCCAGCCTCTTTCAGATTATTTTCTGTTTCAGGGTTGAGTGATGGAATTAAATATAATTTTGTTTTAGTGGGTAAGGTAGTTCTGAGCCGTACATGATTACTTGGGTTTCGCTCTTCCAGCCATTCAATGACCAGAGTGATTTTGCAAAAATGGACTATTTTTCCATGATGCAGATAAATTTCCCCGCTGTCAGTAAAATCCAGCAACTCAACGGGAGTGAACAAATAGCCTAACGGTCCCCAACAATTATAAAGCCAGTTATCCAAGCTTTTTTCTGGCGGTACGGCAGGGACCGGATCATCTTCATTCACATGGCGGTAGTGGGTAATAGCAGCCAGTTCCTGTACTGCACTGCGCGTTAAGGTTCGCGGCATCCCATAGCTGTAAAGACAAGGATTATGTTCTTTCAGTTGTGCACTATGCAACAATGCCAGTGCACCTCCTAAACTGTGGCCGCAAATAAATAACTTTCTTCTTTTAGCCAGCCGAATGATATCATTGAATACTTCTTGAGTTGTATCACTAGGAACCTTTAACTGTTCAACCAGACTGAATGCCTGCCAAAACCCTTTATGCACTTTACCGCTGTGAGTAAACCCGCTACACAGAGCTTTTTCATCACAATCCAATCCTAAAGGTTGGTATGTAGCATCAGTAATAGCATCCGTCATGTTAGTTGTGCCCCGCCAACTGACGATTACATCACACTGGCTGGCCGCATAAAACAGCTGGGTATTACCCTGCTTATTATCTCCGGCTTTTGAATTAATAAACTCCACCCGGGTATAACGTTCACTAAACGGTACATCATAAACAATTGGGGTTGCCGACAATGTCTCTACCTTATTGGGCAGTTTCGAAACATCCACCATCTGCCGGTTAAAAAAGTGAGGCACTGAGCCTTCTACGTTGATATCCCCGCCCGCATAAGCCAATACGCTCATCAAACACTGGTTATAGGCATTCACAATGGAATACTCTTTCTGATGATGTAACAGTAAAACCCAGGCCCGGAAGGGACACACTTCCAGTACATACCGTCGATTTAGCGGACGGACTTCATAACCTTTTGGCTCTGGGTCCGGGAAATGATAGGGAGGTGGAATTTTTTTAGGATCATTCCAGTCATCAAGCACCGGCAAACCATCACTAATTTGCCCTATCGTCACATAACGGTATTGGTGACCTTCCGCTTCGGCTTTTGGTTTCACCACCGATGCCTCTTCACCGCGTTTTTCCCGTAACGGATGTCTCTCCATCTCATTCGCCAGTTCCTGAGCACCGATATACAGCGTTACTGGATGCGGTGGGAAAGTTTCTTCCCGGATCATACCAAAACCATCTGTTACCCCCCGACGTTCATCTCGCGGATTTCCCCGACTTCTCAACCGGTAAGGCATATTCACGATCGGCTCGCCTTGCTCATCCACTAGCTGGAACTCTATCCAGTGTTTCAGAATATTCGCACAGTCTATACAATCCAATGGACCTAATTTACTCATCAATATCACGCCTCTTTCTTTGAATTACGATTACACCCAAAAACACAAGCGGTTCTCATTCCCGTCAACACAGGTAAATAATGATGACAGTCAATCGAATGACCCCGCTGTTATTCTCGGTTCATCTCCGTAGATACGAAGAACAGATAATTAGGATTATTAGGATAGAAAACATTAGGATTCACCCTGTGACATAACAGGGCGATAATCCATTGTTCATTTTTTATCCTTAATGTATTTAAATAGAGTTGGCAGATAACTCTTGTCAAGTTATTTTCTAGTCATCAATAGCATTACCGCTGATATTCATTCGACTCTCAGGATATTCAATCTCTGAGGGAGCTTAGCCGGCGGGAATAATAATTTTAGGCATCTTAGTTTTATCTAATTTGGGCTTATATACCCTTCATCTTTCAAGTTGCTGCTTTGTTGGCTGCTTTCACTCACCCCAGTCACATAGTTATCTATGCTCCTGGGGATTCGCTCATTTGCCGCCGCGCTGCAACTCGAAATCTATTACGTATAGATAATTTTCTATGCATCTCCCGATATTAACCTTAACCTAATTCTGTTCTCATCCCTGTAAGCACCGGGAACAGCGGTTGAAATAAATCGAATTACCACTTCATTCATGGTTTATCTCCGTAGATACGGAGAGCATGTGACTGAATACTATGCAGGATAGAAAGAATTAGGGTTTATCTTGGAGTACGTGGTACCCCTGTGATTATAAAATTACCAGTATGACTTATAAATTTATTGCATATCTTTAGATGAAACCTGTCAGAGGTTATTGGAAATCCTTGGGGTGGTGCCGTTGAACGCCACGGCCGCCGTTGCCGCGATGGGAGAAATTTCAGCCTTTAAGTCAGGGCGGGAGTTCGCAGCCTATACAGGGCTGGTTCCTAAACAAACAGGTTCTGGCGGTACAGTGAAGCTGCTGGGGATAAGTAAACGTGGCGACACCTACCTGCGAACACTGTTTATCCACGGAGCACGGGCGGCGGCATCTTTGCGGGTAAAAGAGCCGGGCCCGTGGATAACAGAGCTACAACTGTTCGTCGATGTCAGAACAACAAGGGCCTTGCAAACTGGGATGCGTTCATACAGAGAAGAATGTCAATTTGTTTTAAAAGTACTGAACAGTTTGGGAGAATCCACCAGCACACCATCGGCACCAAGCTCTTCAGCTTGTTTGAAATCTTCCTCAGTTTTAATGCCAAATAAAATGATGTTGGCGCCACCTTTAGCACGGAAACATTTCATTGCTTCGTTATCCCATGTTAATACTGATTTGGAGCGCGCTTCACCAAGCGTATATTTTTCAACAACTTCTACGTTACGGCGCATTTCCAAACCGTACCAGCGAGCGGTGTCGGTATTTGCAGGGATATCACATTGATGGGCCATGGTAATATTTGCCAGCATGGTGCGGGTTTTATCACGGTTTTCAAAGCGCTGAATCTCTTTTGGTAATGCGTTAAGGTAGGTTTCGTCAGTGGAATAGAAACGGGTACGAGTAAAAGCCTTCTGTTTGGCCAGTACTTTTTCTAACTCTTTGGCTTGTTGTGCTGGATCTGCATCCGGTGATTTTAAATCGATATAGAAGAAAGTATCTGGGTATTTTTTTAAGACTTGTTCCAGAGTAGGGATACCTAATCCTTTATTACGGAATGGATGGTCACTATCAGAGCCAAATTTGTAACCCGCATCGAATTTTGCCAATTGTTTTGCTTTATAGGCAGAAATAGGCCCGCTTTTATTGGTTAGGCTATTCAGATCTGATGGACGATAAAGTACTGGAATGCCGTCTTTTGAAAGCTGAATAGTGATCCAGATAGCATCTGCTTTATTCTCTAAGGACTTAGAAATTGCATACTCGGTATTTTCAGGTGCATCACCCGTACCAGCACGATGGGCGATAATTTGTGGTGTTGTTGCGAAAGCGCTGACAGAGCAGCAAAGTAGGATTGTCGCGGTAATTCCGTGTCGCATAGTTTTCTCCATAATATCCAGTTAAATTAAAATAATTAACGTTTCAAATGATTTCATAATGAAATCAATTTTGAATGTAACACGGTTTTTTAAATTTTAAGTAAGAATTTGAATTTTTTTACATTTGTTATGTGCTTGTTGTAAGTACTGTTTCACTGAACTGGAGGAAATATCAAGCTGATCCGCTATTTCGTTGTAACGCAGACCTTGTAGTTGTGCCAACAGAAAAGCTTCTTTTACCCGGTTAGGCAATTTATCAAGCGTGATTTCTAGTTTTTCAAGCTGTTCAAATGCAGCGAGTTTGCTTTCTGTAGAAGGAATGGCAGTTTCTGGTATGGAATTTATGTATTCCAAATAGTTCTCTTCAATTTTTCTCCGACGGTAGTAATTGGCAATGAGGCAGCGGGCTACAGTTGCCAGAAAAGGTCGCGGTTGACGGATATCTGATAAGTTTGAGTTAGACAGAACATTCAGGAAAGTGTCCTGAGTAAGATCTTCAGCATGGCAGGGGCAGGAGACTTTATGGCGTAACCAGTTATATAACCAGTCATAATGCTCAGAATAAAGTTGGTTAGCAAAACTATTAGACCCAAATATGGCTTTCTGCGTCGGCATTATGATTTTTAACAACTCTAACAAATGATAATGATTATTATTTTAATATAATCGTTGGCTGTCAAGTTATTGTCATGAATGAGTCCCTTCATGTTATAGAAGGGACTCTCAGGTGGGATATCAGAACTTCTGGGAGACACTGAATTTAATGTTACGCCCAATTCCGGAGACAGATTCGCCGAGGTATGGTTTATAATCGCGATTAAACAGGTTATTTATTGTTACACGTGCTTCAAGCCCTTGCCAGAAATCAGGTTGCCAACTGGCGAATAAGCCATGCAGTGTATAACCTTGGCTTTTGGGTATTGACCAGAGGGTTGCCATTGGATCTCCATCTTTAGGCGATCTGTCTTGTTTACGGACAAAATCTCCGGTCCAGCCCATTGCCATCTGCCATTGAAGGATTTTTATGCCTAACATGGCACGGGCAGAGGTTGGTGGAATTTCCGCAATCCAGGTTTTATTACCCCAAGGATCGCGAGGTGAAGCATCTCTCTGACCACGGATAGTTGAATAAGAAAGTTTTCCGAACAGGTAATTGCTGTCGTAGAAAGTCTCAATTTCCAGCCCTTGAATGGTGTATCCCGGTAAATTGCGGTAGTTGGATAAAGGTTTTCCGCAGTCCGGTGATTTACACACTATTCCACGACGGACAAATATTTCATCCTTGCCTCTATTACGGAATAAAGTTGTACGGATTTGCAAACTATCTCTGTCTGCCAGCAGACTATTGAAATTCAGAATCGCACCGAAGCGTAAGCCCGTTATTCTCTCTACATCCAGGTTACGGCTGGTGGCAGTGATACTTGCCTTTGCATATTGCATTTCATACTGTTCATCTACCAACGGAGCGCGCCATGTCCGGCTGATATCCGAAAATAGCGACAGGTTTTGGGTTGCTTTCCACATGATACTAAAATGAGGAGACCAGCCAGTATAGGTGACATTGCTGTAATCATGGCCTACATTTGGTGAGTTATCATTGTAGATTGCCGCGATATTGGGTTTGCCAATATTGGTGATATGGTCATAGCGAACACCGGGTGTCACAGTAACACTGCCGATAACCATCGTATCCTGCAAATAGAAACTATTCGTTTTTTGCTCGCCTGAAGGCATATAGGTTGGCTGAAAATAGCCATAATTATATTCAGGTCTTTTGTCTTTACTTTTATCATGAATTAGGGTATTACGCTGATTTTTATGCCAACGAACCCCAGCTAATAATGTGTGCTCTATTGGTCCGGTTATAAAATCACTTTTGTTATTTATGTCTACTAAGTTATCTACATAGTCGATCCAACTTTCATTTCCCAATGAACCAATAAAACCGTTATGGGCTTTTTTAGAGCGTTTATCATGCTGTTCTGTTTTCGAATAGGCATAGGTTGCTGTCAGGTTAAGTAATGGATTGTCCTCCGGTGCAATATTCCATTTAGCTGTGTAATTTTGGTCTGTTTGATCGCGATAAACCAATTTCTGGCGCCAGGCTTCATTCCAACCATATTTTTCAACGTCGGCTTCTGACGGAACAGCTATTTCATCACGTTTTGCGGCCCACGGTTGCCAGCCATTAGATTCAGAGCGCATAGCGGAAAGCGTTAATGTGTGAGTATCGTTTAAATAAAAGTTAGTTTTTAGTAAGTAGGATGCTTGATCACTTTTGGAAAAAGCAAAGCGGGTACCATCCGGTCGTTTAATATTGCCGCCATCTCGTTTGCTCATATATAACAGGCCATCAGCAAAGCCTTCTATTGTCCGGCCATAAACGGCACTGCTATAAATATTTTGTCGGTCATTGGTGTGATAACTGTATTTCAGCAATCCACCAAAATCTTCCCCCGGGCGTAGTAAATCACTGGCATCTTTGGTGACAACTTTAACTGTTCCGCCAAATCCGCCATTACCATCAAGTAGATTATGTGGGCCTTTATCGACATTTACTCGTTTGATTAATTCAGGTTCAATGAAGATAGATCCCTGGCGATATTTTTCGAAACCTTTTGGTGCATCATCCAGGGTGACTTTTACGTCTTCTGTGTCGCCCATTCCCCAAATATTCAAGGTTTGACCTCCTGGACGAGGCGAGCCTGACATGGAAACGCCGGGAAGTTGATTGAGCAGCTCGGCTATATTGTCCGCTTGAGTGCGTTCAATATCCGATTTTTTCAATACTGAGCTTCCTGCACTGACGCTATTGTTTAAGTCACCAACAACTGAAAGTGCAGGAAATGCGAGCACTTTTTCTGATTTTTCCGGCTTTTCTACAGTTTTTTGCACCTCATTTTCCTGTGCGGCCAGATAATTGGGCAGACCTGCACTAAGTGCGATTATGCCTGATAAGGCATAATGAATAGTGCGATTAATTTGCTGTGTAGTCGTTGTTGCGGAGGCTTTTTGCGGTTTCCTACTATTTTTAATAGTCATAAACACCCCTCAAATATCATTAAATAAAAGGATCGTATTTTACAGGTCACTTAACGAAGAAAATCGGGTAGAAAAAAGTTAATAACGGCATTAACTTTTTTCTGGTTGATTAAGATATTTTCAGAACTGAGTTCCAAATGCCTTTTCACAGGAACACGATGAGGCACTCTTGGTTTTGTCATTGGATTGAACTCAAGTGTATTAATCTGTATATTTATACAGTTTTTGGTGATTGGTCGAAGCAGAATGCGAAAGATTATTCATGTAGATTTGGATTGCTTCTACGCAGCGATTGAAATGCGTGATAATCCGTCACTCCGTCATATTCCAATAGCGGTGGGTGGCAGTGCAGATAAACGAGGTGTTATCAGCACGGCTAATTATCCTGCTCGTCGTTTTGGGGTACATAGTGCAATGCCTACGGCAATGGCGCTGAAACTCTGTCCTCAGCTTAAAGTTCTTCCGGGGCGTATGGCACTGTATAAGGAAGTTTCCCAGAATATCCGTCAGATATTTTCTCGTTATACTGAGTGGATAGAGCCTCTGTCATTGGATGAAGCTTATCTGGATGTCACTGATTGCCATCATTGTTATGGATCTGCCACGCTTATCGCACAGGAGATCCGTAAATCCATTTTTGATGAATTACAATTGACGGCATCAGCCGGTATTGCACCGGTGAAATTTTTGGCAAAAATCGCTTCCGATATTAATAAACCGAATGGGCAATATGTCATTCCTCCTGATCGAGTGGCTGATTTTGTTAAGGTTTTACCTTTGGGAAAAATTCCGGGGGTTGGCAAAGTCATGGTGCAACGGCTGACTAATATGGGGCTGGAAACTTGTTCTGATGTACAAAAATATGACGTCATTGTTTTGGTAAAACAGTTGGGGAAATTTGGTCAGGTACTTTGGGATCGTTGTCACGGTATTGATGAACGATTGGTGAATCCAGATCGTCTGCGAAAATCAATTGGTGTGGAGCAGACACTTGCGAAGGATATTCATCAATGGGAACAGTGCACTGAACTGATAGAGAGTTTATATCTGGAATTGGAAAAACGATTGAGTAACGTTAAACCTGATCTTCGGATTGCCCGTCAGGGGGTTAAATTGAAATTTGAAGATTTTCAATTAACAACTCAGGAGCATGTTCATCCACTATTGGATAAGCAGGATTTACTACAATTGGCCCAGAAAACATGGACATCTCGCCGGGAAGGGCGTGGCGTTCGTTTAGTTGGTTTGCACGTGACTTTGCAGGACCCAGAAATTGAGCGGCAACTTTTATTTGAATGGTAACTTGCTTGAATGGTAATTCCCCTGCCATCACATCAAGGCAGGGGAGAGTTGATTAAGCTTTTTCAGGAATGGCTTTCAGGACTGCGGTCAGAAGTTGCCAATATTGCCCGACACTCTTAATGTGAACCTGTTCGTCAGGGGAGTGAGCGCCAGTGATAGTTGGCCCGATGGATACCATGTCCATATCAGGGTAAGGTTTCTTGAACAGTCCACATTCTAGTCCTGCGTGGATCACCATAATATTAGGTGTCTTATCGAATAGCTGTTGATAGGTTTCACGTACCAAGTGCATGACTGGAGAATTTGCATCTGGTTGCCAGCCAGGATAATCACCTTTAGCGGAAATTTCAGCATTTGACAATTTAGCCAGAGAAGAGAGCATACTGATGACGTAAGATTTGCCGCTATCGATAAGCGAACGGATTAAGTAAATAATGTTTACCTTATCTTGTTCCATTGCAACAACGCCCACATTTAGGGAAGTTTCTACTACACCTTTGATGACATCACTCATACGGATAACACCGTTGGGAGTACTGTTTAGCAATGAGATAAAACAGTTTTGGCAGTCATCAGTTAATGCCTGAATATTGGTTTCAACTTCTTCCAGCAATATCGTCAGGTTCTTCTCAACGATGGCATATTCGTTTTTCAGTATGTCTAGGTATTTATCTTTCAGTTGGGTAAGCTGTGTTACTTTATCGGCGGGGATGGCAATAATAACATGGCCTTCGCGTGGAATAGCGTTACGCAGAGTGCCGCCTTGGAAATCGAGCAGTTTTAGCGCTAACTCTTCAGTATGGACGGCAAGGAATCGTGCCAGAAGTTTGTTGGCATTACCCAGCCCCAAATGGATATCACAACCGGAATGCCCGCCTTTGAGACCTTTGATTATCAGTTTTAATGTTTTGTAGTTAGCCGGAACCTCTTCACGAGTCAGTGCTAAAGTTGTCGTGAAATCGATACCGCCAGCACAACCCATATAAATTTCGCCTTCTTCTTCTGAATCGGTATTGATTAAAATATCAGCCTTAAGCCAGCCCGGTTGCAGGCCAAAAGCACCATCCATTCCGGTCTCTTCCGTCATGGTCAGTAAAACTTCCAGCGGACCATGTCTTACATTGTCATCAGCCAGTACAGCTAATGCTGATGCCAGACCAATACCGTTGTCAGCACCGAGTGTTGTACCTTGTGCAGTAACCCATTCACCATCAATATAAGGACGGATAGGATCTTGAGTAAAATCATGCTCTGTATCGTTATTTTTCTGCGGCACCATATCAAGGTGTGCTTGCAGAACAACTGACTTGCGATTTTCCAGCCCTTTACTGGCTGGCTTTCTGATCAGAATGTTGCCAACCTGATCGCGTTCAACATGTAAGCGTTTCTCTTGCGCCCATTGCACAATGTGAGTTGCCAGCGCTTCTTCATGATAAGAAGGGTGAGGAATAGAGCAGATTTTGGCAAAGATGTCCCATAGAGGTTGAGGGGATAATTGTGATAGTTCTGACACGACGAATCTCCTGTGACTGCATTTCAATAAGATGAAAATACTAATCTCTACCCGAGATATAGGTTTTATTATTACGAGCGCTTAACGCTATGATGTTATTAAACTCAGAATACCACTTTCTTTTAGTAAGAATAATATGATTCGTCGATTCCCTGTTTCCGCTGGTTTTTACTCACTTAAATCACTATAATCTCGCGCAACTTTTTTCTGCAAAAAATCTTTTCTGAAATATTCTTAGTTGCCGGGATCAATTCTTATGAGCGAAAAATACGTCGTAACCTGGGATATGTTACAAATACATGCCCGTAAATTGGCACAACGTTTGCTTCCTGTCGAACAGTGGAAAGGCATCATTGCTGTCAGTCGTGGGGGCCTTGTACCTGGAGCGCTCCTTGCGCGTGAACTGGGCATCCGTCATGTGGATACAGTCTGTATTTCCAGCTATGACCATAATAATCAACGTGAGCTGCAAGTATTGAAGAAAGCAGAAGGTGATGGTGAAGGTTTCATCATCGTCGATGATTTAGTTGACACTGGTGGCACCGCTCAGGCTATTCGTGAAATGTATCCAAAAGCTCATTTTGTGACTATTTTTGCCAAACCGGCAGGTCGTCCTTTGGTTGATGATTATGTTATTGATATTCCACAAGATACCTGGATTGAGCAACCTTGGGATATGGGCGTGGTATTCGTTCCACCAATTTGTGAAGGTAAATAAAGTCAGCATTGGTTATGGCAAAACAGAATCTTTCAGAATCACTTTTTAAGCCAAAGCAAAAACATCAGGAAACCTCTACGCTGATAAAACACCGCTATCCACGATTGATTGCCGGTAATTACAATACGCTGGACGGTAATAGCCACGGTCGTTGGTATCGTATGATTAACCGGCTGATGTGGATTTGGCGAGGAATTGATCCATTTGAAATAGAAGAAGTATTGTGCCGGATTGCCATAACAAGCTCTCAACGTAGTCATGATGATTTATTGGATACTGTAGTTGGATATCGTAAAGGTAACTGGGTTTTTGAGTGGTCACATCAGGCTATGTTCTGGCAACAGAAAGCATTGCAAACCGGACAAACTCCAGAAGCTGGCAGTTTTTGGTTGAAAGCAGCTAATTTGTATAGCATTGCCGGTTATCCCCATCTTAAAGGTGATGAGTTGTCTCAACAGGCAGTTATTTTGGCAAATAAAGCTTATGAAAATGCAGCTCATTACTCTAACTATCAGTTGAGGAAAATAGAGTTCAAACTGAAAGAAGGTGGTTGTGTGACCGGTTTCCTTCACTTGCCTCAACAACTGCAAGGGCCGTCTCCAACCATTTTGGTTTGTGGCAGTTTAGATAATTTGCAAAGTGATTATTATCGGCTATTCCGCGATTATTTGGCTCCTCTCGGGTTTGCTATGTTGACGGTGGATATGCCTTCAATTGGTTATTCTTCACGTCTAAAGTTGACACAAGATACCTGTACTCTTCATCAGCAAGTCATTCATCAATTGAGTGAAATCCCCTGGATTGACCATACCCGGGTTGGCATCTTTGGTTTCCGTTTTGGTGCTAATGTCGCTGTCCGGTTAGCCTATTTGGAGCCTAAACGTATTAAGGGAATTGCGGTTCTTGGTGCTATTGTTCATGAATGGCTCAATAATGTTGAGCGCCAACAAAATGCGCCAGCAATGTATCTTGATATGTTTGCCAGTAGGTTGGGTATTGATAATGTGGATGAAAATGCGTTTCGTCTCGAACTCAGTTGTTATTCTCTTAAAAAGCAAGGTTTGTTAGGTCGGCGTTGTCCCGTTCCTATGTTGGCTGGTTACTGGCAGAATGATATTTTCAGCTCGAAAGAAGAATCGAAGCTGATAGCAATGTCGTCTATGGACAGTAAATTACTGGCTATTCCGGCGACTCCTGTTTACAGCAGTTTCGATAAGGCGTTACAAGAGACCAGTCAATGGTTGAAAAATAAAATCTGTTATTAATTATTTTTACTTGATGATTTTAACCAATTTACAGGATTCCCCTAAATGCTTTATCGGAGCTATTGACTCTTGCAAATTAAAACAGCATGTTCTGAAGAGTTAGCGCATTTTCAGTTGAAATTAATAGCATAAGCTTGTTTTAAACTAACATTTTTTTAATTTAGCATGATGCCTGTTGGCATTATGCTTTTCTCCTGTTAAAACTGAACACTGTTTTCTTCAAATTAAATATAACGGCAGAAATATGATGAATAGCAGCCAAACATTGGTTGTGAAACTGGGAACAAGTGTATTGACGGGTGGATCGCGTCGCCTCAATCGAGCCCATATTGTGGAGCTTGTTCGTCAATGTGCTCAGCAACATGAAAAAGGCCACCGCATTATTATTGTGACTTCCGGTGCGATTGCGGCAGGTCGGGAACATCTGGGATACCCGGATTTGCCTGCCACTATTGCTTCTAAACAATTATTGGCTGCGGTAGGTCAAAGCCGGTTGATTCAGTTATGGGAACAGCTTTTTTCTATTTATGGTATTCATGTTGGACAGATGTTATTGACTCGTGCAGATTTGGAAGATCGTGAGCGTTTTTTAAATGCCAGAGACACTCTGCATGCTTTGCTCGACAATCGTATTGTTCCTGTAATTAATGAGAATGATGCGGTTGCTACTGCTGAAATTAAAGTTGGTGATAATGATAACTTATCTGCCCTGGCAGCAATTTTGGGTGGAGCAGATAAGCTGTTATTGCTGACTGATATTGAAGGGTTATATACCGCTGATCCACGTAGTAATCCAAATGCAGAACTTATCCCGGAAGTTTATGATATCAGTGACGAATTACGTATGGCTGCTGGTGATAGCGTTTCTGGTTTAGGGACGGGGGGAATGGCAACTAAACTTCAGGCTGCGGGAATTGCCGGTCGTGCCGGTATTGATGTGATTGTTGCAGCGGGCAGTAAATCTAATGTCATCTCTGATGTCATTGAAGGTAACCCGGTAGGTACTCGCTTCCATGGGTTGGCAAGCCCAATGGAAAACCGTAAGCGTTGGATTTTTGGCGCACCTCCCGCAGGTGAAATTATTGTTGACCACGGTGCCGGAACGGCAATCTGCGAAAAAGGCAGCTCTTTATTACCGAAAGGGATTAAAAATATTAAAGGCAATTTCTCCCGAGGAGAGGTTATCTGCATTCGTAGTCTATCTGGCAGGGATTTGGCACGTGGTGTTAGCCGCTATAATAGTGATGCTTTGCGTTTGATAGCCGGTCATCATTCACAGCAGATAAGCCAAATCCTCGGTTATGAATATGGCGCTGTTGCGGTTCATCGTGACGACATGATCGTGAGTTAAGGATTCATAATGTTAGAGCAAATGGGAAAGGCTGCCAGAGAAGCCTCATGGCAACTGGCACAGTTAAGTACAAAACAGAAAAATCAGGCATTAATCCACATTGCAGATTTGCTGGAGCAGGAAAGTGCTGTCATTCTTGAAGCTAATCAACTTGATATGATTCAAGCCCGTGAACAGGGAATGAATGAAGCATTGTTGGATCGTCTGTTACTGACATCTGAACGTTTGACAGCGATCGCGAATGATGTTCGCCAGGTATGCCGTTTATCTGATCCGGTTGGACAAATAATTGATGGCAGTTTGCTCGACAGTGGTTTGAAGCTGGAGCGTCGTCGTGTACCCCTTGGTGTGGTTGGGGTGATTTATGAAGCGCGCCCTAATGTGACTATTGACGTTGCATCTCTGTGTTTGAAAACCGGTAACGCGGTTATTTTGCGTGGTGGTAAAGAAACTCACAACACCAATCAGGCAACAGTTAAAGTGATTCAGCGCGCACTTGAACAGAGTGGATTGCCTGCCGCAGCTGTGCAGGTGATAGATAAACCGGATCGTGAGTTAGTCACTCAGCTACTGAAAATGGACCGTTATGTGGATATGTTGATTCCGCGTGGTGGTGCTGGGTTGCATAAACTGTGCCGCGAGCAATCAACTATTCCGGTTATCACTGGAGGTATTGGTGTCTGCCATATTTTTGTCGATGAAAGTGTTGATTTTAATCAGGCATTGACTGTAATCACTAACGCTAAGGTGCAACGTCCAAGTGCCTGTAATGCTTTGGAAACTTTGCTGGTACATGAGAAGATCGCGGCAGACTTTTTACCTGCGCTGAGTGAAAACATGAAAGCACAGGGGGTTACCCTCCATGCTAGTAAATCAGCAATGGAATTTTTGCTAGAAGGTCCCGCTAAGGTCGTAGAGGTAACAGAAGTAGATTACAGTGATGAATGGCTATCTCTGGATATGAATGTAGAAATTGTCAGTGATATTGAGCAGGCAATTAACCATATCCGTACATACGGTACATCCCATTCTGATGCAATTCTGACGCAATCTTTGCACAATGCTGACTATTTTGTTCGTCAGGTGGATTCCGCAGCAGTTTATGTGAATGCCAGTACTCGCTTTACTGATGGTGGACAATTTGGTTTGGGAGCAGAAGTTGCAGTCAGCACTCAGAAACTGCATGCCCGTGGCCCAATGGGATTGGATGCGTTGACTACATATAAATGGGTTGGTTATGGCGATGATCTAATCCGTCAATAATCTGTTTTATTGTTACCCCAAAAGCGTATTTGATTAATTGAGATATCAGTAGAATCATGCCTTGGGGTAGTTTTTTCCATGTATCATTAACTTTTGATTTTACGTTGATGTAAGGTACTGGTTACTATAGGTGCTAATATATTTTTAATGATGAAATTTACCAAGGATATCAAGCAATGAACCCAATATTGTTTATTGTAGGTGCACGTGGAGCAGGAAAAACGACGGTTGGAAAACTATTAGCGAATGAATTGTCGTACACATTTATTGACACTGACCATCATATTCAACAAACCAGTAATATGACAATTGCTGATATTGTTAATCGGCAAGGGTGGCAACAATTTCGGCAATTGGAAAGTCAAGCCTTGCAACAAGTTAGTCAAAAAAATCGGGTTATTTCTACTGGTGGCGGGATCATTCTTTCAGCTGAAAATCGCCAGTATATGCAACAAAATGGTATGGTGATTTATCTTCAGGCTTCAGCTGACATATTAGCAGAACGATTAATGCAGCATCCGGAAAATACTCAACGCCCTAGTTTGACAGGAAAATCTATTGTTGAAGAAATGGAAGAAGTGCTTGCAGCAAGGGAAAAACTCTATTGTGAATGTGCAAATCATATTATTAATGCACAACTTTCACCGGAAAAAATTACAACTTGTGTGAAAGAAATTATTCTTTCCAGAATAATCTCTTAACGCTATTTGAGAATTTTTTTATTTGAAAATAAGAATATTATGGTATTGAATAATAAATAGTATTTTCTATTTATTTTTCAAATAAGCTGAGATACGGATATGTTGTTTAAATTTCTAAGGTTTGTTTTTCGTTTGATGTTTCGTTTAACAATAGAAGGGGATATTAAACAATTTACCTACCCAAAATGTCTTATTACACCTAATCATGTCTCTTTTCTTGATGGTGTTTTGTTAACACTTTTCTTACCAACCAAGCCGGTATTTGCTGTCTACTCCAGCATTGCCAACCTAGGTTTTATGAAATTTGTAAGGCGCTATGTTGAAATAGTTCCTTTAGATCCCATCAATCCCATGGCAGTCAGGTTACTCGTCAGAGAAATAGAAAAAGGACGGCCAATAGTTGTCTTCCCTGAAGGGCGAATTACTGTTACCGGTTCTTTGATGAAAACCTATGATGGGGCGGCTTTTATTGCAGCGATATCAGAAGCTGTGATAGTTCCAGTGCGTATTGAAGGGTTGGAAAAAACGATATTCAGTCGATTAAAAGGTATTTTCAAACTTCATCTTTTTCCGAAGGTGACAATAAAAATCCTACCAGCCACGCAATTACCGATGCCGGATGCATCTAACGCGGAACAGAAACGTCGTTTAGCGGGAGAACGCTTGCATCAAATAATGATGAATGCACGAATGGCAGCTCGTCCGCAAGAAACAATATTTGAATCTTTATTAGCTGCACAGAAACGATTTGGCCGTTTTAAGCCCTGTATTGAAGATATTTCTTTTAAAGAGGATAGCTATAACAGCTTACTTAAGAAAACACTGAGTATCAGCCGTATATTGCAGCGTTTTACCTGTCAGGGTGAACGTATCGGTCTTCTTTTACCAAATTCTACTATTATGGTGTCTGTTATATTTGGTGCATCTTTGAGAGGAAGAATACCGGCTCTGTTAAACTATACGGTAGATAGTAATGGGCTGAAAAATGCTGTAACAGCAGCCAGTATTAAGACTATTGTGACTTCCCGGCAGTTTCTGCAAAAGGAGAAGTTAACTAATTTATCTGAACAGGTTACTGAAGTTAACTGGGTTTATCTTGAGGATTTGGTAGGTACAGTGACTTTTCTGGATAAATTATGGATCTTGTGGCACCTCTTTTTTCCGAAGCAAGCGATGGTGGAACAAAAACCTGATGACGACGCTTTGGTGTTATTTACGTCCGGTTTAGAGGCTGTACCAAAAGGGGTAGTTCATAGTCACTCCAGTTTATTGGCCAATGTGGAACAGATAAAAACCATTACTGATTTCAATCCACTTGATCGTTTTATGTCTTCTCTACCATTGTTTCATGCATTTGGTTTGACTGTTGGTCTATTGACTCCTCTGTTGGCTGGTTGCCGGATATTTCTCTACCCAAATCCATTGCACTATCGGGTGGTATCAGAATTGGTATATGAACGCAATTGCACTGTATTATTAAGCACATCCACTTGCCTGGAAAATTATGCCTCTTTTGCTCATCAATATGATTTTGCACGTCTTCGCTATGTTGTGGCGGGTGTTGAAAAGCTTTCTGAAAATACTAAGCGCATTTGGCAAGATAAATTCGGTATTCGCATTTTTGAAGGGTATGGAATAACAGAGTGTGCGCCAGTGGTTGCATTGAATGTGCCGATGATGGCTAAAGTTGGTACTGTCGGGCGAATTTTGCCGGAAATGGAATTCCGTTTGATATCGGTAGCAGGTATCAAAGAAGGAGGATGTTTGCAATTACGAGGTCCAAATATGATGAAAGGGTATCTGAGAGTTGAAGATCCAAATCATTTGGAACGACCATCGGTGGAAGATGAATATGGGAATATCCAATTTGGTTGGTACGACACTGGAGATATTGTTTCAATTGATAAACAGGGATTCTGTACTATTCTCGGTAGAATGAAACATAAAATAACTGAAGCTGGACAGGAATAACAATTGTGGATAAATCTTCTGTTGTTGCTCAACCGTTATTAACCCGCGGCATGAAAGCAGTATTAATATCGCAGTTTTGTTCGGCGTTTGCAGATAATGCTCTGTTTTTTGCAATTCTGGCACAGTTGAAAGCGCAGTTTTACCCAGACTGGAGCCAGCCGATATTGCAAATCGTGTTTGTCCTTGCGTATATTTTATTAGCGCCTTTTGTGGGGCGAATAGCAGATGGCTTCTCAAAAGGCAGAGTGATGTTATTTGCTAATAGCTTCAAGTTATTGGGCGCGCTTAGTCTTTGCCTGGGTTATGATCCATTTTTTGGTTATGCCTTGGTTGGGATTGGTGCAGCATCATATTCACCGGCTAAATACGGAATCTTGGTTGAACTGACCGATGGTGATCGTTTAGTAAAGGCTAATGGTTTGATGGAGGCTTCAACCATCATGGCTATTCTCATTGGTTCTGTTGCTGGTGGTTTTTTATCTGATTGGAATTTGATAGTCGCGTTATTTGCTTGTGCATTAATATATGGTATCGCTGTCATTGTTAATTTCTTTATTCCTCGATTATCGGCAGTCCATCAAAATAAGGATTGGAATCTGAAAAGGATGCTGACAGACTTTATTTCAGCATGTTGTATTCTTTGGCATAACAAAGGAGCACGGTTTTCTTTGGTTGGCACCAGTTTGTTTTGGGGAGCGGGTGTAACATTGAGATTTCTGTTGGTCTTATGGGTACCTGTCGTTCTGGGAATTACGGATAACAGTACACCGACAGTACTTAATGTCATGGTGGCGATTGGGGTTATTATTGGTGCCGGTGTTGCTGCCCGTCTTATTACTTTAAAAACAGTGTACCGTTGTATGCCGGCTGGCATTTTAATTGGTGTGATGGTGGTAATTTTTGCTGTTCAGCAGAATATCTGGGCTTCTCATATCATATTAATTATTCTCGGTATTTTCGGGGGAATGTTTGTTGTTCCATTGAATGCATTATTGCAGGAAAGAGGCAGACAAACAGTTGGCGCTGGTAATGCAATTGCAGTGCAGAATTTAGGTGAAAATACAGCCATGTTGCTGATGCTTGGTTTGTATTCACTGGCCATTAAAATAGGTGTCCCGGTTGTTACTGTAGGAATAGGTTTTGGTATGTTATTTGCGCTGACAATTACTAGTTTGTGGATTTGGAATCGGTTTCAGAAAAATGGATCTTTTTCCGGATAAAAGGTGGGTTATGGATGAAAAAATTTTGACTCAGCTTAGTATTGAGCTGGGAACGAAATTGAAACAGCAAAAACTGTGGGTGACCTTTGCTGAATCTTGCACAGGTGGTTGGCTGGCGAAAGCAATCTCGGATATTGCGGGGAGTTCCGCTTATTTTGACCGGGGTTTTGTGACGTACAGTAATAAAGCTAAACATCAGATGCTTGGTGTATCAGAAACGGTTTTACGACAACATGGTGCTGTCAGTGAGCAGGTTGTGAAAGAGATGGCAACAGGGGCATTGAAAGCAGCGCAGGCAGATCTTGCCGTTGCTGTCAGCGGTATCGCTGGGCCTGATGGTGGCAGCGAAAAAAAACCTGTTGGTACAGTATGGCTTGGGTTTGCATACCGTACAGCAAATGGAATAAAGGTTGTCACCCGTCATTGCTGTTTTAGCGGTGATCGAAATGAAGTTCGCCTTCAAGCTGCAATTTATTCTCTAGAGACGTTGCTATCAGAGATTATAAAAAATTAGCTTGATGCTGTATGATTATACAGTATAATTGCAGGCAACATTTTGTTCAGACAATTATTCATCGGCAGTGAGGTAACCTTTCATTGCTTACGAGGGAGTAAAAATGGCTATTGATGAAAATAAACAAAAAGCACTGGCTGCGGCACTAGGCCAAATTGAAAAACAATTTGGTAAAGGTTCCATTATGCGTCTGGGCGAAGACCGTTCAATGGACGTTGAAACTATCTCCACTGGTTCACTGTCACTGGATATTGCGTTAGGTGCTGGTGGCTTGCCGATGGGGCGTATTGTTGAAATCTATGGTCCAGAATCCTCTGGTAAGACAACGCTAACATTACAGGTTATTGCCGCAGCACAACGCGAAGGTAAAACCTGTGCGTTTATTGACGCTGAACACGCTCTTGATCCTGTATATGCTAAGAAACTGGGTGTTGATATTGATAACCTGCTGTGTTCTCAACCAGATACGGGTGAACAAGCTCTTGAGATATGTGATGCGCTGACGCGTTCCGGTGCTGTTGATGTCATTATTGTAGACTCCGTTGCTGCTTTAACACCAAAAGCCGAGATAGAAGGGGAAATTGGCGATTCTCATATGGGGTTGGCGGCGCGTATGATGAGCCAGGCAATGCGCAAATTAGCGGGTAACCTGAAAAGCTCTAATACACTGTTGATCTTTATCAACCAGATCCGTATGAAAATCGGGGTCATGTTTGGTAACCCTGAAACGACAACCGGTGGTAATGCACTGAAATTCTATGCTTCCGTCCGTCTGGATATTCGTCGCATTGGCTCTGTAAAAAATGGTGAAGAGGTTATTGGTAGTGAAACCCGCGTTAAGGTTGTGAAAAACAAAGTGGCAGCGCCATTTAAGCAAGCAGAATTCCAGATTATGTATGGTGAAGGTATCAACACTTATGGGGAATTAATCGACTTAGGTGTGAAGCATAAACTGATAGAAAAAGCAGGTGCATGGTACAGCTACAATGGCGATAAAATTGGTCAGGGCAAAGCGAATGCTACTACCTACCTGAAAGAGCATCTTGAAATTGCTACTGAGTTGGATAAAAAATTACGCGAAATGCTGTTACATAATGCTGGAGAATTTAGCAGTGCCGCTTCTGACTATGAAGACGGAGACAGTGGAAGCGAAGAGATTAATAACGAAGAATTTTAGTCTAATTGTATCGATAGCCTGTATTAGCAAAAATTTCCATAAACCCTGTCTAATATTGGACAGGGATAAAAACGAAAGTAATGCGTTGTGTTCTGGATATAAGTGGTGAAATATACCCAATAAATTTCGAGCCGCAGCGCGGCGGCAAGTGAACGAATCCCCAGGAGCATAGATAACGATGTGACTGGGGGGAGTGAAAGCAGCCAACAAAGCAGCAACTTGAAGGATGAAGGGTATATACTGTTTTTGTCTATGTGGAATCTTATATAAGATCAGTTCGGCACAAACAGCCATGGCCTGTGAAATGGTAAGTTTCTTGTAATAAAGACTGGAGATATTACGTCGGTAAAATTTTATTACTAAACTTAGTTTACTATTAAACTTAAACCGCGTTGATGATGGTGCGGTTCCTCCCTGAGAGAGCAAGTGTTATCCGTATAATGCGATCATGCTTTCAGAAAATACCCAGACGATTTACAATGTCGCCAGCGAATGGATGTATCTGGGATTTTACTTCTAATGGAAGAAATTTTATCTTATCCCCACTTTGTTTATTCGTGAGTTGAAAATAGGTGATGAAACATTCCACCTGACCAATTCATAAATCTGTTTTTTCCAGCTTGATTTCGGGACAATTATGAGCAAAAGCACCGCTGAGATCCGTCAAGCGTTTCTCGACTTTTTTCATACTAAAGGGCATCAGGTAGTGCCAAGTAGTTCTTTGGTTCCAAATAATGACCCAACGCTACTATTTACCAACGCAGGAATGAATCAGTTTAAAGATGTATTTCTTGGACTGGACAAAAGATCTTATTCCCGAGCAACAACTGCTCAGCGCTGTGTTCGTGCCGGTGGTAAGCATAATGATTTAGAAAACGTAGGTTACACCGCGCGTCATCATACTTTTTTTGAGATGTTGGGTAATTTCAGTTTTGGTGACTATTTCAAACATGATGCTATTAACTATGCTTGGGAACTTCTGACTGGCAAAGATTGGTTCAATTTGCCTAAAGAAAAATTATGGGTGACTGTCTATCATACAGATAATGAAGCCTATGATATCTGGCAAAATAAGGTTGGAATACCCGCAGAAAGAATTATCCGCATTGGTGATAACAAAGGTGTCCCTTATGCATCAGATAACTTCTGGCAAATGGGTGATACCGGACCTTGCGGCCCTTGTACTGAAATTTTCTATGATCATGGTGACCATATTTGGGGGGGGCCGCCTGGAAGCCCAGAAGAAGATGGTGACAGATATATCGAAATCTGGAACATCGTTTTTATGCAGTTCAACCGCCATGCTGATGGCACGATGGAACCATTGCCAAAACCATCCGTAGATACGGGAATGGGGCTAGAGCGCATTGCGGCTGTACTACAGCATGTCAATTCCAACTATGAGATCGATCTGTTTCGTGACTTGATTGCTGCTGTAGCTAATGTTACTGGTGCTACAGATGATCTGAATAATAAATCTTTGCGGGTTATTGCTGATCATATTCGTTCATGTGCTTTCTTGATTGGTGATGGAGTCATACCTTCTAATGAAAACCGTGGTTATGTGCTGCGCCGTATTATCCGCCGCGCTATCCGTCACGGTAACATGTTGGGGGCTACAGATACTTTCTTCTATAAGCTGGTTGCGCCATTGATAGAAGTGATGGGCGCTGCGGGAGAAGGGCTTAAACACCAGCAAGCAATTGTTGAGCAAGTCTTGAAGACAGAAGAAGAGCAATTTGCCCGTACTCTGGAACGTGGGCTTCAGTTGCTGGATGATGAACTGGTAAAACTGTCTGGTGATATCTTGGATGGTGAAACCGCATTCCGTCTGTACGATACCTATGGTTTCCCTGTAGATTTAACCGCTGATGTTTGTCGTGAGCGTAATATTAAGGTTGATGAAGACGGTTTTGCAGTAGCAATGGAAAATCAGCGTCGTCGCGCGCGTGAATCAAGTGGTTTTGGTGCTGATTATAACGAACTGATTAAGGTTGATGAGCGCAGTGATTTCTCTGGTTACGATCATAACGAACAGCAGGCAAAAGTAACTGCTATCTTCCGTAATGGTGAATCAGTCAATCAAATTCAAGCGGGTGAAGAAGCGATTGTTATACTGGATAAGACGGCTTTTTATGCTGAGTCTGGTGGACAAGTTGGTGACTCAGGCATTCTGAGTAATGCCGATTGTGCTTTTTGTGTTATTGATACACAAAAATATGGTCAAGCTATCGGCCATATCGGTAAGCTTGAAAAAGGGACCTTAAGTGTAAACCATGAGCTCAATGCGGTTATTGATGTAAAACGCCGTGATGCGATCCGTTTAAATCATTCAGCAACTCATCTATTACATGCGGCACTACGTCAGATTTTGGGTGAGCACGTATCTCAGAAAGGCTCCTTGGTTAACGATAAATATCTTCGTTTTGATTTCTCGCATTTTGAGGCGATGAAACCGGAACAGATCCGTCAGGTAGAAGATCTAGTTAATGCTGAAATTCGTAAGAATTCATCTGTCATTACTGAATTGATGGATCTGGAAGCAGCGAAAGTTAAAGGGGCAATGGCACTATTTGGTGAAAAATACGAAGAGAAAGTCCGTGTACTCTCAATGGGGAATTTTTCCACTGAATTATGTGGAGGAACTCATGCAAGCCGTACCGGTGATATTGGTTTATTCCGTATTACTGCCGAATCAGGCACTGCTGCTGGTATACGTAGGATAGAAGCAATTACAGGCAAAAAGGCACTAGAATCTGTATATCAACAGTTCGATTTACTTCAGGATATTGCTCAGCTGGTGAAAGGTGATATCAATAACCTGAACGATAAGGTACGGGGAATACTGGATAAAACCAAAGTACTAGAAAAAGAACTTCAACAGATTAAAGATCAAAACGCAGCACAGGAAAGCTCTTCTTTGGCAAGCAAAGCGAAAGAAGTGAAAGGTGTGAAGTTATTGGTAAGCCAATTAAATAATACAGAACCTAAAACGTTGAGAACTATGGTCGATGATCTGAAAAATCAACTAGGTTCAGCAATTATTGTGCTTTCTACTATAAGTGATGATAAAGTCAGCTTAATTGTTGGTGTCACAAAGGATCTGACTGCTAGAATAAAAGCAGGTGAATTAATTTCTTCTATAGCTCAGCAAATCGGTGGCAAGGGTGGAGGCCGTCCTGATATGGCTCAAGCGGGGGGTTCTGATGTTAAGTCATTACCGTCTGCTTTGGATAGTGTGGAAGATTGGGTAGCATCGCGTTTATAAGCGGTATTACCTAAGTTACCTGAGTTTTAAAGGCACCATAATAGTTGTTTTATGGTGCCTTGAAATCTTGTTGTGAAATTGTTAAAAGGTTGAGTGCATATTTATTTATTTTGGCTAAACTATAATATGTAGGAAATGCGCTCAAAATTGCTTATACTTTAAGCATATACCATTGTTTTACGTTTTCACGGTGTTTGATGGATAATAGCGGGGAAACCTAATGACCCGACTCTTTTAAATTTTCAAGGAGCAAAGAATGCTTATTCTGACTCGTCGAGTTGGTGAAACACTCATGATAGGCGATGAGGTAACAGTTACAGTACTGGGGGTTAAAGGTAACCAAGTTCGTATTGGTGTAAATGCCCCTAAAGAAGTTTCTGTTCACCGTGAAGAAATTTATCAGCGGATTCAGGCCGAAAAATCTCAGCCAACAACTTATTGACTCTAAGTTGGCGTCCTATCTCTGTCAGAACCGGGCGCCATTTTTGAGGTATTTCCCCCCTGTTAATATTCTGTGGAGCTTTATTCCTACCTATTATCGCCTCTTTTTTATAAGAAAAGGCAATTCCTATGATGTTATTGTAGTGAATAATGACTTATACCCTATGGATTTCAAGATGCATCGCGACGGCCAGGGAGCGAATCCCCGGGAGCATAGATAACTATGTGACTGGGGTGAGTGAGTGCAGCCAACAAAGAGGCAACTTGAAAGATAACGGGTATATATAAATTTCAATTTTGAGATAGTTTACAGCTGATAAAGCACACTTTCCGATGTTAAACTAGCCATCTTGTGTGTGAAGTGTTCAAACAAACACAGGTTTAGAAAAATTGTTTGACTTATAAGTCTGGGAAAGTAATATGTGCGCCACGCAGTGACGAGGAGCTTAAAAAAAAGTTCTTCGCCACGGTTCGAAAGAAAGCGTAAGGTGAGATGGCCGAGAGGCTGAAGGCGCTCCCCTGCTAAGGGAGTATGCGGTTAAGAGCTGCATCGAGGGTTCGAATCCCTCTCTCACCGCCATTTAAAGCACGCATCCATAGCTCAGCTGGATAGAGTACTCGGCTACGAACCGAGCGGTCGGAGGTTCGAATCCTTCTGGATGCGCCATATTTAACCTTGAGATGAATTCGTCCAAGGTGATATTCGGGTAATAAAAGCAATTTTGCCTTTTTACCGGAGTAACAAACAGAACACGCATCCATAGCTCAGCTGGATAGAGTACTCGGCTACGAACCGAGCGGTCGGAGGTTCGAATCCTTCTGGATGCGCCATACTTAACCTTGAGATGAAGTTATCCAAGGTGCCATTCAGGTAACCAAAGCAAATTTGCCTTTTTACCGGAGTAACAAACAGACCACGCATCCATAGCTCAGCTGGATAGAGTACTCGGCTACGAACCGAGCGGTCGGAGGTTCGAATCCTTCTGGATGCGCCATACTTAACCTTGAGATGAAGTTATCCAAGGTGCCATTCAGGTAACCAAAGCAAATTTGCCTTTTTACCGGAGTAACAAACAGAACACGCATCCATAGCTCAGCTGGATAGAGTACTCGGCTACGAACCGAGCGGTCGGAGGTTCGAATCCTTCTGGATGCGCCATATTAACCTTGAGGTAAAGTCATTCAAGGTACCATTCAGGTAATCAAAGCAATTTGCCTTTTTACCGGAGTAACAAACAGACCACGCATCCATAGCTCAGCTGGATAGAGTACTCGGCTACGAACCGAGCGGTCGGAGGTTCGAATCCTTCTGGATGCGCCATATCAAGCCCCAGCTAAACAGCTGGGGCTTTTGTTTCTATTCCTTTCCATAACCAGCTTCCTAATATGGAACTGAAACGTTTTGGCTTATATATCTAATCAGCGACAATTCGGCTTGTTTAATATAAAGTAAACGCTTATAAAAATTCTTCTAAAACACTACGGGAGGTCGAATTGATCCCGGACGTATCAAAAGCTCTGTCATGGTTAGAGGCGCATCCGACAATTTTAAAGGGAATTCGTCGCGGTGTTGAACGTGAAACATTGCGTGTTACTCCAGATGGTCATTTGGCAGTAACGAAGCATCCAGCAGCACTTGGCGTAGCGCTTACGCATAAATGGATTACTACTGACTTTGCAGAGTCATTGTTAGAATTCATAACACCAGTTGATAGTGACGTTAAAAATACTATTTCGTTTCTTAGAGATATTCATCGTCATACAGCGCGTATGTTGGATAAAGAAAAAATGTGGCCTTTGAGTATGCCATGTTTTATTGATGCGGAAGAAAACATCACTCTGGCTCAGTATGGCACATCGAATATTGGTCGTTATAAGACTTTATACCGCGAAGGTTTGAAGAATCGTTATGGCGCTCTAATGCAGACCATCTCGGGGGTTCATTATAATTTTTCATTACCAATTGAATTTTGGCAGGCATGGGCAGGCGTTGAAGATGCGGAGAGTGGTAAGGATAAGATCTCTGATGGTTATTTCCGCCTGATCCGTAACTATTATCGCTTTGGGTGGGTGATCCCGTATCTGTTTGGTGCTTCTCCGGCGATTTGTTCTTCATTCTTGCGTGGTAGACAGACTTCTTTGCCTTTTGAACAAATAGAAGAGGGGACTTGTTATCTGCCTTATGCGACTTCATTGAGGATGAGTAACTTAGGATATACCAATAAATCACAGAGCGATCTGAATATTACGTTTAATAACTTACGAACCTATGTAGCGGAACTGAAAAAAGCCATTCATAAACCTTCTGAAGAGTTTGCTAAGTTGGGAGTTAAGCAAGGTAATAAACATATTCAGCTCAATACAAATGTCTTACAGATTGAAAATGAGTTGTATGCACCGATCCGGCCTAAGCGTGTCACAAAAGAGAATGAATCGCCTTCTGATGCTTTACTGCGTGGGGGCGTGGAATATATTGAAGTCCGTTCATTGGATATTAATCCATTCACAGCGATTGGTGTCGATGAAACACAAATTCGGTTTCTTGATCTATTCTTAATATGGTGTGTGCTTGCTGAAGCGCCGGAAATGAGCAGTGATGAGTTGGATTGTTGCCGCAAAAATTGGGATAGGGTAATCCTTGAAGGACGTAAACCAGGGCAAGTGATTGGTCTTGGTTGTGGAAATGTAGAAGAGCCATTAACAAAAGTTGGCAAAAAATTATTCAATGACTTGAAACGGGTTGCTGTAATATTGGATAGTTGTTCTGGTTCGCAATATCGGAAGGTTTGCGAAGGATTGATTGCTATGTTTGATGATTCATCACTGACGTTATCGGCTCGTGTGCTGGAAAAAATGAAAACTCAAGGTATTGGTAGTTTTGGGTTAGAGTTGGCAGATGAATATCATCAGCAATTGATTAATGAAGAATATGAGGTTATTAGCGACGAACAGTTTGCTATAGAACGCCGAGCCTCCGTGGAACGGCAAGACGCGTTGGAACGAGAAGATACCATTAGTTTTGATGAATATCTGAAACAACAGGCAGGATGCTAGGAAAGAAAATGGCCACTGAGTAAAAGTGGCCAAATAGAATTTTTTAGAAATAGAGATAATAATCACGCGTCTTTCATTCTTTACAATCGGTGGCAGATGAAAAGGTTTCATTTGTTTGTAAAAATCTGAATTTTTTATGGAGATGAAGAAATGCCTTTACTGGATAGTTTCACTGTTGATCATACTCGTATGGCTGCACCTGCTGTAAGAGTTGCTAAGACCATGAATACTCCTCATGGTGATACCATCACAGTTTTTGACTTACGTTTCTGTGTACCGAATGAAGAGGTTATGCCTGAGAAGGGCATTCATACACTTGAACATTTATTTGCTGGTTTTATGCGCAATCACCTCAATGGTGAAGGGGTTGAAATTATTGATATATCGCCAATGGGATGTCGAACAGGTTTTTATATGAGCTTGATTGGTGCCCCGGCAGAAATCCGTGTAGCAGATGCGTGGAAAGCGGCTATGGCTGATGTCTTAAAAGTGAAAGATCAGAGTCAGATTCCAGAGCTGAATGTTTATCAGTGCGGTACTTATCACATGCATTCATTGACAGAAGCTCAGGATATTGCGCGCCATATTCTTGATTCGGATGTTCGTGTTAATAAGAATGATGAATTAGCATTGCCAGAAGAAAAACTGACAGAATTGCGTGTGTAGTTCGGTAGTGATGATATTTCGGATTCCTGAGATAAGATATTAGAGGAATATGCTGTTGGAGGCGGGTTACGTACCTCCAACGGTATGGGGTTCTTTTCAGCAGTTATTTGGCAAAAACCACAGCTGATGAAGTGGAAAACCTCGTCGATAGAGCGGGGAGCAGTTATGTTGTTTGTGCTTCTTGTTCAGGAAGTTGGCTAACAGGTGTTACTCGAACTTGTTTAATGACGTTATCGTTCATTGAAAGTACTTCAAAATTATATCCACCAATTTGTACTTGTACATTGAGAGAAGGTATTTCTCCTAATTCTTCAAGTACCATACCATTGACAGTTCGTGGTCCATCAACAGGCAAGGCCCAGTCAAAAACTTTATTCAATTCGCGGATATTGGTTGTTCCGTCAACTAAAACAGTCCCATCACTTTGTGGTAAAACTTCTTCAGACAGGGAAGGAGACATTGATGTTGTAAAATCACCAACAATTTCTTCGAGGATATCCTCAACAGTTACCAGCCCTTGAATATCACCGTATTCATCAACGGTCAGTCCGGCTTTTTCCTTATTGCGTTGAAAGTTCACCAATTGGACATTAAGTGGTGCGCTGATCGGGACATAGTAGATTTTATCCGCTGCTTTAATCAAATTCCTTTTAGTGAACTCTTTTTTCTCTGTCATTAGTCGGTAAGCTTCACGCACCCGGAGCATACCAATAGCATCATCAAGTGAATCACGATAAAGCACAATCCGACCATGAGGTGAGTGAGTTAACTGTCGTATGATGGATTTCCAGTCGTCATTAATATCAATACCAACAATTTCATTACGGGGAACCATAATGTCGCTAATCGTTATTTTTTCCAGATCCAAAATTGAAATCAGCATATCCTGATTATGCCGTGATAGCTTAGCATCTGATTCATTAACAATAGTACGCAATTCATCTTTACTGATTGCATCCCTAGAGCCAATAGGGTGTTTGATACCAAGGCAACGCATTAACATCAAAGTGGTTTTATTCAGTAGCCAAACTAACGGCATCATGATTTTCTGTAATGGCTGTAGCAGAAAACTGCTCGGAAAAGCGATCCTTTCAGGGTAGAGGGCTGCTATTGTTTTTGGCATAACTTCAGAAAATATCAACACGACAAAGGTTAGAACACCTGTTGCGATAGCAACTCCGGCATTGCCATAAAGACGCATGCCAATGATAGTAGCGAGTGCTGAGGCTAGAATATTAACCAGGTTATTGCCGATAAGAATCAGGCTTATCAGTCTGTCAGGGTGACGAAGTAATGCTTCAACTCTGCGAGCAGGACGGCTTCCTTGCTTTGCCAGATGACGTAAGCGGTAGCGGTTTAGTGTCATCACACCTGTCTCTGAAGCGGAGAAGTATGCAGAAACAATAAGCATAATGATTAAAATAATAATTAATGTGCTTGTTGAGACATGCTCCAAAGCAGGTTTCCTTCTAACTATTGATTGACCATCATGATTTTTAATAAATCATGATTTCCTGTAGAAATCGGCTACCAAAATAGGCAAGTGTCAGGGTAAATGCACCAATTAGGTTAAACCAGATGACTCGTTTCCCGCGCCATCCATCATGGTAATGACCCCATAATAAAACAATGTAGACAAACCAGGCGATGATAGACAAGACTGCTTTATGGATATTTTCCTTACTGAAAATATTATCCATATAAAGAATGCCAGTGCAGAGTGTCAGAGTCAGTAATATTACGCCAACCTGAGTGATATGGAACATCTTGCGTTCAATGAACATCAATGGTGGCATATTTTGAATAAAAGTCAGTTTCTTATTTTTCAGCTTATGATCTAGCCACCCAAGCTGTAAAGCATACAGCGCGGCAATGAGTAAAGTCGCATAACCAAGAAGCGCTAGCCCAATATGAATGGATAATTCAAGGCTAGCCTCTAAATGGGTAATAAATTCACCTGGCATAAGGCTAGCTAATGCCAGATTTATTATGGCAAAACTATATACTATGGGCAGCAGAAACCAGGCACGACCATGGGAAGCGACAATTGTCATTATGATACAGATGAGCAAACTGACAATAGAACCTAAGTTCAGTAGTGTGAGGTTTTGCCCACTGCCGACGCGAAAGATTTGGTATTTAAGCGCAATAGCATGACAAATTAAGGCTACAATCGCAGAAATCAATGCCAGTCTGCGGTATCCATTCGGTTTCTGCAGCAAGCCGGGAATAATCAGTACCAGGCTGAATAAATAAGCGAGTAGAGCAATTATAAAGAATACTGGCATAGCGTTAGTCGTTTTAACGATAGTTTTAGGTTGAACCAAGCTTAAGTATAGCGCTAGCAAGGATAGCCTCCAACCGTTGTTAATTCATCCGTGCAAATCTCCGTGCAGAGATCCCTTTATCATCGTGTTATAATTTTCAGAATACGCTTTACAGGCAGCCCATTTTTAAAAATTGAGCAGAGACAATGTTTGATAATTTAACCGACAGACTATCGCGCACGTTGCGCAATATCAGTGGCCGTGGGCGACTGACTGAAGACAATATTAAAGAAACACTGCGCGAAGTTCGCATGGCTTTACTTGAGGCTGATGTTGCATTGCCTGTAGTGCGTGACTTTATTTCGTGCGTTAAAGAGAGTGCAGTAGGCCACGAAGTTAACAAGAGCCTTACACCTGGTCAGGAATTTGTCAAAATTGTTCAGAATGAACTGGTCAAGGCGATGGGAGAAGTTAACAGTGAACTGAATCTCTCTACTCAGACTCCAGCTGTTGTATTAATGGCAGGTTTGCAAGGTGCGGGTAAAACAACCAGTGTTGCTAAACTGGGTAACTTTCTAAAAGGAAGACAGAAGAAAAAAGTTTTAGTTGTATCTGCGGATGTTTATCGTCCAGCCGCTATTAAACAGCTTGAAACATTGGCGCAAACGGTCGGCATCGATTTCTTCCCTTCTGATGCTCAGGAGAAACCCGTTGATATCGTGATGAAAGCTGTACAGCACGCTAAGTTGAAATTCTATGACGTGCTTTTAGTAGATACCGCTGGTCGTCTGCATGTTGACGAAGCCATGATGGATGAAATCAAACAAGTTCATGAAATCATCAATCCGGTAGAAACCTTATTTGTCGTTGATGCTATGACCGGGCAGGACGCCGCTAATACGGCAAAAGCTTTCAATGAAGCATTGCCTCTGACAGGTGTTGTATTGACTAAAGTCGATGGTGATGCTCGTGGCGGTGCTGCGTTGTCTATTCGCCATATTACCGGTAAGCCGATCAAATTTTTGGGAGTTGGTGAAAAAACTGATGCACTGGAACCTTTCCACCCGGATCGTATTGCATCTCGTATTCTTGGAATGGGGGATGTTCTTTCCCTGATTGAAGAGATTGAAAGTAAAGTTGATCGTACTCAGGCAGAAAAGCTGGCTTCCAAACTGAAGAAAGGCGATGGTTTCGATCTAAATGATTTTCTGGACCAACTTAAGCAGATGCGCAATATGGGCGGCATGGCCAGCATGTTAAGTAAAATGCCGGGGATGTCTCAAGTGCCAGATGCAGTGAAATCCCAGATGGATGATAAAGTGCTGGTGAAAATGGAAGCTATTATAAATTCGATGACGCGTAAGGAGCGGGAAAAACCAGAAATTATCAAAGGCTCCCGTAAGCGCCGTATTGCTAATGGTTCCGGTACCCAGGTTCAGGATGTTAACCGCCTGCTTAAACAATTCGATGAAATGCAGCGCATGATGAAGAAAATGAAAAAAGGTGGTCTGGCGAAAATGATGCGTGGCATGAAAGGCATGATGCCACCCGGATTTATGGGCCGCTAATTGATAAAGTCTCGAAGAATATTCACTTTGGATTGCTTTTTGCGCCAAAGTGAGTAAACTTTTCGGGCTTTTTATCTGACAACCGGACTTCATTCCTCGATGAAGTCTGGTTGTTTTGTTAACTAATGAGGATGTTATGGTAACAATTCGTTTAGCTCGTGGCGGCGCTAAAAAGCGTCCGTTTTACCAAGTAGTAGTGACCGATAGCCGCAGTCCGCGTGATGGTCGCTTTATTGAGCGCGTTGGTTTCTTCAACCCTATTGCAACAGGGAAAGCAGAAGTACTGCGTTTAGATCTGGACCGTATCGAACATTGGATTGGTCTGGGTGCAACAGTGTCTGATCGTGTTTCTACACTGATCAAAGACGCAAAAAAAGCAGCTTAATCTGTCGCGGTGGTAACTATGAGCAAACAAGCCAATTTTGAGCTTCCTGTGAAACCAATTGTATTGGGAAAATTAGGTTCGGCTTATGGTATTCGTGGTTGGCTCAGAGTTTTTTCTTCCACCGAACATGCCGAAAACATTTTTGAGTATCAACCGTGGTTTATCCAACGGGCAGGTCGATGGCAGCACATCGAATTGGAAGCCTGGAAACACCATAATCAAGATATGGTCATCAAAATTAAAGGTATTGATGATCGGGATGCTGCGAATTTACTGACTAATTGTGAAATTATCGTAGATTCAGAGCAACTACCGGAGCTGGATGCAGGTGATTACTACTGGAAGGACCTTATGGGGTGTCAGGTAGTGAACACAGCAGGTTATAGCCTGGGTACTATCAGTGACATGATGGAAACCGGTTCTAATGACGTGATGGTAGTTAAAGCAAACCTGAAAGATGCATTCGGTATCAAGGAGCGGTTAATCCCGTTTCTTGATGGGCAGGTTATCAAGAAAGTCGATCTCGCTACTAAAACTATTGAAGTAGACTGGGATCCTGGTTTTTAAACTCCGGTTATAAACGGTTGAAATGAGTGGGACACTGTAATGTGGATTGGGGTTATTAGCCTGTTTCCTGAAATGTTCCGCGCAATAACCGATTATGGGGTAACTGGCCGGGCAGTAAAAAATGGCCTGCTAAGTATTGAGTGCTGGAGTCCGAGGGATTTTACCTATGACCGGCATCGTACCGTTGACGACCGGCCTTATGGCGGTGGTCCAGGCATGTTGATGATGGTTCAGCCCTTACGGGAAGCTATTCATACAGCAAAAACTGCGGCAGGCGAAGGTGCGAAAGTGATTTATCTTTCACCTCAGGGACGCAAACTTAATCAACAGGGAGTTTGTGAGCTGGCAACAAATGAGAAACTGATTCTGATTTGTGGTCGCTATGAAGGGATAGATGAGCGGGTCATTCAAACTGAGATTGACGAAGAGTGGTCTATCGGTGATTACGTGCTTAGTGGCGGTGAAATCCCTGCGATGGCTATGATTGACTCCGTTTCCCGGTTTATTCCGGGAGTTCTGGGGCATCAGTCATCGGCAGAAGAAGACTCTTTTGCTGATGGATTACTGGATTGTCCGCACTATACCCGCCCAGAGGTATTAGATGGTATGGCGGTTCCGTCGGTTCTGCTGTCGGGTAACCATGCTGAGATTAATCGCTGGCGTATGAAACAGTCGCTTGGCCGGACTTGGCTTAGAAGACCTGAACTTCTGGAAAACCTAGCTCTGACTGACGAGCAGAGGATATTGCTAGTAGAGTTCCAACAGGAATATCTGACTAAGGCAATAAGTTAATCCAGACATATCCCTGAAGGGAATGTCTTTGATATATCAGTTTACCTAGGGTAAGAGAGTTATTATGAGCAACATTATTAAACAGCTTGAACAAGAGCAGATGAAGCAAGACGTACCTTCGTTCCGTCCGGGTGACACCGTGGAAGTTAAGGTATGGGTCGTAGAAGGTTCTAAGAAGCGTCTGCAAGCATTCGAGGGCGTGGTTATTGCTATCCGTAACCGCGGTTTGCACTCTGCATTCACTGTTCGCAAGATTTCTAACGGCGAAGGCGTTGAGCGTGTATTCCAGACTCACTCCCCAGTCGTAGACAGCATCAATGTTAAACGTCGTGGTGCTGTTCGTAGAGCTAAACTGTACTATCTGCGTGAGCGTTCTGGTAAGGCTGCTCGTATTAAAGAGCGTCTGAGCAGCAAATAATACGCTTTCGTTACATCCGAAAGTTATTGTTAAAGAGGTCAGCGGTTGCTGACCTCTTTTTTTATTCTCAACTTAAAACCTCGTTTTGCGGGAGTGGTCATCAATTTGGTTTTGGCTCTCCTGTATTTTTAATTCTTGTAATGAAGAATCAGGTTAAATGCGGGCGGGTTTTTAGCGAATCTTTGATTACACTCCTGAGAGTGTAATCAATGCCGCCTTGTATAAAGGGGGATTTTTGATCATCGATAAATCATTCGACAATATATTATTACTAGATCGTAATAATCTTAAAGACAATTATTTTGAGAATTTTAGAATAATTTTAAACATGATTAACTAACTATACCCAATAGATTTCGAGTTGCAGCGCGACGGCAAGTGAACGAATCCCCAGGAGCATAGATAACTCTGTGACTGGGGTGAGTGAAAGCAGCCAACAAAGCAGCAACTTGAAGGATGAAGGGTATATAAGAGGATTTGCTTTGAAAACTTTTCAAATACATAACAAAACGATGGCTTACCGAGATGAGGGTGAAGGTTTCCCGTTATTACTGGGGCATAGCTATTTGTTTGATTCTACTATGTGGGAGCCTCAGATCGAGGCCCTAAGTAAAAAATACCGGGTGATTGCTCCTGATCTCTGGGGACATGGAAACTCGGGAGAGCTACCAGAACAACATAGCACGTTAGCTGATTTAGCTCGGGATTACCTGGCGTTGATGGATCAACTTGGCATTAAAGAATTCGCTATCATTGGTTTATCTGCTGGTGGTATGTGGGGAATTGAGTTGGTAGCTATGGCACCGGACAGAGTTAAGGCACTGGTTTTGATGGATACCTTTGTCGGATTAGAGCCGGAGGTGACTCATACAAAATACTTTGCCATGTTGGATGCGATAGAGCAGGTTGGTGCAATTCCTCAATCTATTTTGCAACAACAGATAGTTCCAGCCTTCTTTAGCCAGCAACCGGCTCAGCATTTGGTTGATGAATTAACTCAGCGTCTGGTAGCCATTCCTGCGGAAGTATTGCGTAATAGTATTGTTCCATTAGGTAGAATAATATTTGGGCGTGAAGATAGAACACATTTGTTGGAAAAACTAGATATCCCCTCGCTGGTTATTACGGGGGAACAAGATACGCCTCGTCCGCCTCTGGAGGGTTATTTGATGGCTGAAATACTGCACTGTGATCATATTATTATCCAAGATGCAGGGCATATTTCCACATTGGAGCAACCACATAAAGTTAATCAGGAACTGGTTGCTTTCTTACAGCAGGCTCTGTAATGAATATTTTAATGAGAAGGTCGGATCTCCCCTGAGGTATCCCCATAAAACGAGACAGGCATGGAGTTTTATTATCTTATTGATTTTATTTGAGATTAAATGAGATAACTCTATGCTTGCTCGTTCATTTTAATTGACAGGAGCAGTTACCCCGGTGAAGCCTTTCAGTTACTGCGTGCTAGTGCCAGCTTTGCCTGTGATGGCCGCTCCATCCCGCTAATGAGCCGTGTGGTTCCAAAAAGTCAGTGACGCAGTGAAAAGAGCGACAGACAAATCCTGTTATTGGGGGAAGGTATGCGAGGGAAATACGGGAGTACCCAACATCGGGGATATTTTTATCTTTGTTATCTATGCTCCTGGGGATGCGTTCACTTGCCGCCGCGCTGCAACTCGAAATCTATTGGGTATAAATTTAATATTTTATTAGTATAATTTTATATCAATAAATTTAGATTTTTTATTTTGAGCATTAATTGCAATATTCATATTATTTATTTTTGGTAATGAAAAGGGATAAATATCTTATTTTCTCTTGATGATTTTAAATATATAGAAATAACAACAAAATATTACCACTTTGTCTTGGTATTAATTTCTTTTGGGAAAACATATTTCTATTTAAAAATAATAATTATTTTTAATATATTTGTTAATGAGATAATTTCATTTTGTTAATAAATATTGGTTGTATATTTATTTTTAGGCTAAACTCTCATTTTTGTAAACTATTATTTACGTTATTTTGGTTTTATTTACATATTTGGATTGTATTCTTTACTTCGTGTGATATGTTATCGGTCAGATAGATAAAAATAAATTAATACAGAATGTCAATTGGAGGAGGTAACTGAAATGATCATGCAAAAAGATGCGCTAAATAATGTTCACATCAAAGATGAGCAAATTCTCATAACTCCCGAAAGATTAAAGCAACAGTATCCATTGAATGATAGTGATCTGCATACTATTGCAAATGCACGTAAGATAATTGCTGATATTATTCAGCGACGCGATCCTCGTTTACTGGTGGTGTGTGGTCCTTGCTCTATTCATGACGTGGATGCAGCTTTGGATTATGCCCACCGTTTGACAGCACTTTCTTCTGAATTAAGTGATAATCTGTATATAGTGATGCGTGTCTATTTTGAAAAACCTCGTACAACAGTGGGTTGGAAAGGTCTTATTAATGATCCATTTATGGATGGCTCATTTAATGTTGAAGCTGGTTTGCATATTGCTCGTCGTTTACTAATTAGTTTAGTGAAAATGAGATTACCTCTTGCAACAGAAGCTTTAGATCCGAATATTCCACAATATTTGGGAGATTTGTTTAGTTGGGCAGCAATTGGAGCAAGAACGACTGAATCTCAGACACATCGGGAAATGGCTTCTGGCCTATCTATGCCTATTGGTTTTAAGAATGGAACCGATGGTAGTTTGAGTACAGCTATTAATGCGATGCGCGCAGCTGCTATGCCACACCGTTTTATGGGAATAAACCAGTCGGGGCAAGTATGTTTATTACAAACACATGGTAACCCGAATGGACATGTCATATTGCGTGGTGGCAAGACACCTAATTACAGCGCTGAACATGTAATGGAATGTGAACAGCAAATGATACAGTCTGGATTATTACCATCCTTGATGATTGATTGTAGCCACGGTAACTCTAATAAAGATTTTCGTCGCCAAAGTTTAGTTTTGGATTCTGTAGCAGAGCAAATTGTTTCCGGTAATCAATCAATTACCGGTGTTATGTTGGAAAGCCATATTAATGAGGGTAATCAATCTTCTGAACAATCTCGTAGTGAAATGAAATATGGTGTATCAGTAACCGACGCTTGTATTAATTGGCAAACTACAGAAGCGATTTTGAGAAAATTGCATCAGCAAATCAGCTCACAATTGCCGCAAAGAATTATGGCAATGAAAAAAGCAGGGTAATAAATATGGTCGTTGAATTATCTCAATTGCGGGATCAGATTGATGAAGTGGATAAAGCTTTGCTGGGTTTGTTGGCAAAGCGTCTGGAATTGGTTGCAGAGATTGGTGAGGTAAAAAGCCGGAATGGGCTGCCAATTTATGCACCTGACAGAGAAATGGCGATGCTTGCTGCACGTCGGCAGGAGGCTGAAGAGTTTGGTGTTCCACCGGATTTAATTGAAGATATTCTGCGCCGCATTATGCGCGAGTCCTACACCAGTGAAAATAACAAAGGGTTTAAACCGCTTTGTCCGCAATTGGGACCGATAGTCATTGTTGGTGGTTTGGGCAAAATGGGGAAACTGTTTGGTCGCTTGTTAACATTGTCTGGTTATGAAGTCAGAAATTTGGAACCACAGGATTGGCCTGACGCAGAGCAGATTCTGGCGGGAGTGGGTATGGTGATTATCAGTGTACCTATTCATTTGACAGAAGAGGTTATTCGCCGTTTACCGCCATTACCTGACCATTGCATTTTGGTGGATTTGGCGTCTGTTAAACAGCAGCCATTACAGGCGATGCTTGATGTGCATAAAGGTCCGGTATTGGGATTACATCCTATGTTTGGGCCGGATGTCGGTAGTTTTGCAAAACAAGTTGTTGTTTACTGTGATGGTCGTCAGCGGGAAGCTTATCAGTGGTTTTTGGAACAACTGTTGGTTTGGGGGGCTTGTTTATACCAGATAAATCCTGAACAGCATGATAAAAGTATGAGCTTTATTCAAGCATTACGCCATTTCACAACTTTTGTTTACGGGAAACATCTTGCACAGGAAGGCGCTGATTTACAGCAATTATTATCAATATCCTCGCCAATTTACCGGTTAGAACTCATTATGGTCGGGCGGTTATTTGCACAGGACCCTCAGCTTTACGCTGATATTATTATGTCATCACCAGAGAATATTGATTTGATACGTCGTTATCATCAAAGTTTTGGACAAGCGTTAGAGATATTGGAAAGTCGGGACAAACGGGCTTTTGTCAGCAGTTTTGAAGATGTTAGTGCATGGTTTGGTGATTATGCACCTCATTTTATGAGAGAGAGCAGGGTATTGCTTCAACAAGCGAATGATAGCCGCCAATAATTAAAAAGAACCGGATATATACCCAATAGATTTCGAGTTGCAGCGCGACGGCAAGTGAACGAATCCCCGAGCATAGATAACTCTGTGACCGGGGTGAGTGAGTGCAGCCAACAAAGAGGCAACTTGAAAGATGACGGGTATAACAGTACCCGGTTCAAACTGTTGGCAAGTTTAATTGTATTAATGAGGGTGAAAAGCTTTGCGGATTAGATCATATTAAAGACATAAAATAGAGGAATAGTTTAATTAAACCGTAGAAAAGCAATGCTATTGGACGGATTGAAATCGTGTAAAGCGAGTTTAAACTGGCGTATTTAAGGTATTTAATTTTACATAGTAAATGTGCAATATAATAATGTTTAAAGTAACTGAATTATTATTGGGTTAAATTATTTTTTTTTCGGACTTTGTTATGCCGATTTTTATCATCGATATATTTAACTGATTTAAAAAAAGTTTATCCCTTGGTTGAAAGCGTTATTAAAGATGGCTTCTTTTTGGAGATATATTTTCTGGTAAATAGATAAATCTATTCATATTTTCTTTTACCTTTTTTTCGGAGGATGTAAGCATTAACAAAAGCGATTTTTATTTCTTATGTTTTCACTGATGGTTTTATGATAGACGGTTTTCACGTTGCTATTAAAAGTCATGGTGTTAACTTTTGGATTTAATCGGTATAAGGTTTTAATCGTGTTTTTATCCCCTTTAACGTCTGCTTTTTAGATGGTAAATGAATCAGGGGGAGAAAAATCTGAACTGGATTTAATCTGACAGATACCTGTATAAATAACCGGTAATTGTTAGAGCTGAGATAATATAGATTTTAACCGTTATTTTCTCCTCGTTTAATGCCATTTTTATTAATTTTAACCATTATGGTATGTCGTGTTTTACTCTCAATGAATATTAATCATATGCTTTTTAAGCATTAACAAAAGCGATTTTTATTTCTTATGTTTTCACTGATGGTTTTATGATAGACGGTTTTCACTCTGTTATTAAAAGCCATGGTGTTAACTTTTGTATTTAATCGGTATAAGGTTTAATCGTGTTTTTATCCCCTTTAACGTTTGTTTTTTAGATGGTAAATGAATCAGAGGCAGAAAAATCTGAACTGGATTTAATCTGACAGATACCTGTATAAATAACCGGTGATTGTTAGAGCTGAGATAATATAGATTTTAACCGTTGTTTTCTCCTCGTTTAATGCCATTCTTATTAAATTTAACCATTATGATATGTCGTGTTTTACGCTCAATGAACATTAATCATATGCTTTTTAAGCATTAACAAAAGCGATTTTTATTTCTTGTGTTTTCACTGATGGTTTTATGATAGGCCGTTTCTACGCTGTTATTAAAAGTCATGGTGTTAACTTCTGGATTTAATCGGTATAAGGTTTTGATAGTATTTTTACCCTTTTTCATTGCATTGTTTTTATAATTTGCTTCGTAAAGTAATGGTGAAAAAATACCTGAATATTAGCCCGTTAGGATAATATTTTTTTTACGTGTTGATCTCTTTTCAACTTTCTGTTAATGGTTGATGGATTTTAATTAAGTACAATTAACTTTCTTGCTGAAAAATTGCATTAATTGGGTTAAATCTGTCTTTATATAAAAACATTAATCTTTCTATATTCGTGATTTTATACCCAATAGATTTCAAGATGCATCGCGACGGCAAGGGAGCGAATCCCCGGGAGCATAGATAACTATGTGACCGGGGTGAGTGAGTGCAGCCAACAAAGAGGCAACTTGAAAGATAACAGGTATAAATGGTTATGTCAGATTAAGTTGAGACTAATACAGGGCCATTTTTAAGTGTTTTGTACCTTTTAAAAATTTGGTATTAATGGAAACCTGTTTTTTTAACACTTGTTTGACGAATAGCTTAATTAATCACTAATAAAAAGGCGCTTGCGATCGCCTCAAAAAGCAAATGCAAGCAAAAAAGAAGTAAATAATATTAATCAGATAATAAGTCTGAGAGGCTATTCTCATTCCGAGGTTTTTTATTTTGTAATTAGAAATTCATTTAATGAATGGCCTTCATTGAGTAATTTTTGTAAACCTAATGGTTTTTTTCCGTTTCCTGACCAGTATTTAATTTCTCCATTTTCGTTAAATTGATACTTAGGTTTTCTCGTCTTTCCTTTTCTTGCATTTGATTTTTTAGGCTTAAAATCAGAGAGGGTAATAGGTGTGTTAATAGTATTAATATTAAGGCCGATTTCTTCAATCATTTTTAATATTTCTAAACGTTTTTGTTCTTTTTGCTCTGCTTCTAAACTCATTAATCTGAAGGTTTCTTTACTTTCTTGAACGACTATCTCTAATGTTTTGTAAACATCTTCTAACCATTCAACATCTTTTGTTTGAGCAAACTTTCTTAATGAGGTTATTCTTGATAAATGTGCTGATACAATATTATATTCTTGTTCTATGGTTAATGTTGTCATTTTGTCACCTTGTTAATAAGTTTAAAATCTATCTTTCCTGATGTTTTCTCTTCCCGTGTCAGTATAACACCGAATTTTTTACTTGCTTTAAAAAATCTTTAATCATTTCTATTTTACCTTTAATGATTAAAGTTTTTGCCTTCTTTTTCGTGATATGCTGATTGTTTTTTTCGATATTAAAACCGAGGTGATAGATGAAAAGCGATTTTTATTAACATCGATTTTATCACATTCAGATAAAACGTATTTAACCCTACGTGAATAAGTGGAAATTTTTTAATTCCTTGTTTTCAGATGGCAGGAAAAGCGATAACTCAGATTATTTAATCTGAGTTATCGAGATTTAAGAAATAAATAAAGAACCTTAAACCAAAAGATTAAAGGCAGTAAAAGTTTTCTCATTGGTAATCTAAAATATTAAAAACCAATAATCTGAACCGGATATTTTAATATCCGGTTCTTTTTAATCAGGAAGGGTTAACTGGTACTACACTTTCTGTCGGGTAGCAACCTAGTACCTTTAGTGAGTGAGTAATTTCTGCTAATGTTTTTAAGACGTGCTGCATGTTGATTGAGCGCAGATTGGCTTGAACATCAATGTAAAACATCTCTTCCCATGGATTTCCATTAATTGGGCGGGATTCCAGTTTGCTCATAATAATATTATGTTTTTTTAGAATCATAAGTGCATCCACTAATGCACCAGCTTGTTGCCCGGTTGCCATAATAAACGTCGTTTTGGCTGGTACATGCTCTGAAACATCAATAGGCTGGCGAGCAACGATGATGAAACGAGTAATATTGTGTGAATGGTTTGCCAAATTTTGGGCTAGAACTTGTAATCGATAAAGTGCACCGCCAGCTTCACTGCCTAAGGCTGCGATATTTGGTGAGTTCTCTTCAGCTACCCTTTGCATAGCTGCGGCAGTGCTTTCGCAATATTCAATTTTCCAATGCGGGAATTGATTAATATATTGGCTACATTGTTGGAACGGCTGAGGATGACTGTAAACGGTTTTTATCTGCGAGAGTTCCGTATCGTTTGCAACCAGCAGGCAATGATTAATAGGAATTTTTATTTCTCCTACAATTGATAGGCTGGTGTGTTGCAACAAGTCATAAACATCATTGATAGAGCCAGAGCTGGTGTTTTCAATCGGTAATATGCCGTAATCAGCTTGACCTGTTTCGACCAAAGAGAAAATATCCTGGAACTTGTGGCAACTGCATTCAACTAATTGATCAAAATGACGTGCCGCATATTGGCGAGCGGCAATATGAGAATAGGAACCACGAGGCCCAAGGAATGCGATGCGGGCTGTATCGTAAGGTGTTTGATTAAGGTGTTGCTGCAATAATGCTTGTTGCGTAAGTACGGAATCTTCGATAATCGTTTGAAACAGGCGAGTGATATAAAAACCATCAAGTCCGTGATTTTTTCCTTTTGTAATTAGAACATCTAGTAGTTCCCGTTCACGATCCTTATCTCTGATAGGGCGATTACACTGTAGTTTAGTCTGTGCAATATCAGAAGCTAATTTGCGACGTTCTGCCAGTAAAATCAGTAACTTTAAATCAAGGTCGCTGACTTTTTTCCGTATGTGCAGCAAATTGTTTTGATCCATAATGAGTTCCTAATTGGTTATTCATATTCTGAGAATAATATGTTTGCAGTGGACAGAAAAAAGCCTCCCAATTTGGGAGGCTAACTGTTCGTCTTCTTGTTCTTTCTTAAACGATGAAAGCCTCCCTTAGGGGAATATGAAAAAAGAAAGAGAAGAAAAACAGGTTTGCATTCATTGTACTTACCATCTGCATAAACAATATACTTTAATTAACCTCATGTTATTGTTTCTGTCAATAAAAAAACGCGTCCAATTTGGGCGCGTTAGAGATAGGATATCGTTATTCTATTGTTGTATTGCCAGGTTAAGATTTGATTCTTTAACACTATTATAAGTACGGCGTGCTTCACCTTTGTGCTGTACTTTATTCAACTGACGCTCTAGTTTCGCTAACAGCTCATTGATAGCAATATACATATCTTCATGTTTTGCACCGGCAACCAGTGTACCATTTGGTATACTTATGGTTGCATCAGCCATAAAAGTCTGCGGTCCTTTTGATAGAATAATATGAGGGTTTATCAGATTCACTTGCCACTTATTTAGTTTGTTCAGACGGTTTTCTACGTGGTTGCGAATTGCTGGGGTAATTTCCATTTGTTTGCTGGTAATATTCACTATCATATAGTTACCTCTCATCATTGATAATCCGCCTTCAATGATTTCAGCATACATTTCTTTTTAACGGAAAAGGTGATTTAAATCACTTTTAATCAGGTAATTGACAAGTAATTGAAGTAATTGTGATTAATAATAAGAATACGAAGAATATCTGTTGCGAAGTTAAAGCTTATGAGCCATTATTGATAAGTTAAGCCATTTTAATCCTATTGATAAATGGTCTTTTTTTCGAATTTTTAAGTAAAAATAAAACAGCAACCGAAGTTGCTGTTTTATTCTTGTGCTTCTTTATGCTGGATTAGCGGCAATTAATTTTGTTACTTTGTCTGCTTGTGCAGTTAAACCCAAGCGCGTATAGGCTCTTTCCATATAAGGCAGTGCTTTGAGAGTTGATTGGGTATCAGGATAATCATGCAGCATTTGCTCAGCGCGATTTACCACTGCGACATAAGCGCCTCGTTTGTTATAATATTTCACAACAGATAGTTCATATTTTGCCAGGCGCTCTTTGATAAACATTAAACGTTTTCTGGCATCAGCAGCGTACAGGCTGTTAGGATAATGACGTACTAACTGGCTGAAATCTCTGAATGATGCTCTGGCATGCTCAGGATCACGGTCTGAGCGATCAATCCCGAAGAAACTTTGCAGTGTACTGTCATCCAACGCTTGTGAGGTTAATCCGCGCATATACAGAACATAATCAATATTGGGATGAGTTGGGTTTAGGCGCATAAAGCGGTCAATAGAAGCTAATGCCATTGGTAAGTCAGAAGATTTATAATAAGCATAAATCAGATCAAGTTGTACTTGCTGTGAGTAAGGACCAAATGGATAGCGGTTATCGAGGGTTTCCAATTGAGTGATAGCAGCTTTATAGTTACCGTCTCGTAGCTTTTCTTGACCCGCAGAATAAATTTCCGAAGGTGGGCTGTCGGGGACAACATTCTTATTACCAGAGCACCCGGAAAGTACCAGGCTCAATGTGGCTGCTGCCACCAGATATTTCATGCGTATCATCACGTGTTGATTATCCTCTGAGTGTTTTCTGGGAGACTATCCATGAAGCTCCCGGTAAAAGATCGAGTTACAATAGCACACTATATTAAATTAAACGGCTCTGCCGTCAAAACTCAACGTAAGTGTAGAAACAATATATGGCACAACAAATACGACTTAATGCAACAGTCGCCGAATCTCAGCTCGGTCAACGTTTAGATCAGGCTTTGGCCGAAATGTTCCCTGATTATTCAAGATCACGCATAAAAGAATGGATCTTGGGTGATAGAGTTCAGGTTAATGGTAAATTAATCAATAAGCCAAAAGAAAAAGTGCTGGGAGGTGAAGAAATTTCAATTGATGCCATCATTGAGGAAGATGCGCGTTGGGAGCCTCAGAATATTGAGTTAAATATTGTCTATGAAGATGATGATATTCTAGTAATAAACAAACCACGCGATTTGGTTGTTCATCCTGGAGCAGGAAATCCAGATGGTACGGTATTAAATGCTCTGTTATATCGCTATCCTGAAATAGCTGATGTTCCCCGGGCAGGCATTGTTCACCGCCTCGATAAGGATACGACAGGGCTTATGGTTATTGCTAAAACTGTTCCAGCTCAAACTCGTTTGGTGGAGTCACTCCAACTGCGCGAAATTACCCGTGAATATGAAGCAGTTGCGACAGGACGCATGACTGCTGGTGGAATAGTTGAAGAGCCAATTTCACGCCACCCGACAAAACGAACGCATATGGCAGTTCATCCGATGGGAAAACCTGCTATTACCCGCTACCGGGTGATGGAGCATTTTAGGGCACATACCCGTTTGCGTCTGAGATTGGAAACAGGCAGAACACACCAGATACGTGTTCACATGGCTCATATTAGTCACTCATTAGTGGGAGATCCTCTGTATGGTGGTCGTCCTCGTCCTTTGAAAGGGGCTTCCGATGAGTTTCGCGAGGTAATGCGTAACTTTGATCGTCAAGCATTGCACGCCACAATGTTACGTCTTTATCATCCGATAACCGGCATTGAAATGGAATGGCATGCTGAATTACCGGAAGATATGGTCATTTTGATCAATGCATTAAAAGCAGATGCAGAAGTGTTCAAAGATGATATGGATTGGTAGATGACATCGCTTATTTTTCCAAACTGGCCACAACCTACAACAGTAAAAACCTGTAGTTCTACCCGCTTGGGCGGAATCAGTTTGCCACCTTATGATAGTTTAAATCTTGGTAAGCATGTTGGAGATAATCCTGATATTGTTGAAAAAAATAGGCAGATATTAGCTGAAGTAGCCGAATTACCTCGACAACCAGTTTGGTTAGAACAGGTTCATGGTGCTCGGGTTGTGAGACTTGACGGTCAGCCAGTAGAAGATAATAAAGCCGATGCGGTTTACACCAACATTCCTGGGCAGGTTTGTGCTGTGCTGACAGCAGATTGCTTGCCGGTGCTGTTTTGTAGCTTTGATGGTAATGAGATTGCGGCAGCTCATGCCGGTTGGCGTGGTTTGTGTGCCGGCGTGCTGGAGAATACGATTACTCAATTTAAAGCTAAGCCTGATCAGATTCAGGCTTGGCTGGGACCTGCGATTAGCGCGAAAAAATTTGAAGTTGGTAGTGAGGTTTTGCAAGCATTCACTATCCAGCATGCTGATTTGAGTCAAGCTTTTATACCTTTTGGCGAAAAGTATTTAGCAGATATCTATTTGTTGGCAAAGTTAAAATTGCAATCTGTTGGTGTGAAAGCGATTTTTGGCGGGAATGAGTGTACTGTCAGTAATAAAGAGAAATTTTTCTCTTATCGTCGTGATGGGATCACCGGACGTATGGCAACTTTAATCTGGCTGATATAACCTATTCCATAGGGCGATCCGCTGGCGCATAGAATAATGTCTCACAATTTGCTTTTCAGAATAAACCTTGAATATTTGAGGAATGGCCTCATTTAATCTCCAGTAGCAAAATTCTGATCAGTATTGGAGGTGTTATGCGTCTGGATCGTCTTACTAATAAATTCCAGCTTGCTCTCTCTGACGCCCAGTCCCTTGCACTGGGGCATGATAATCAATTTATTGAACCAATTCACTTGATGAGCTCACTGTTGAAACAAGGCGGTGGTTCTATTCGCCCATTATTAACGTCAATTGGGATCGATACAGGTCGTTTCAGCAATCAACTTGAGCGAGTTTTAGAACGTTTGCCGCAAGTACAAGGTGCTGGTGGTGATGTACAACCATCTAACGACTTAATTCGGCATTTAAACTTGTGTGACAAACTAGCACAAAAGGAGGGGGATAATTTTATTTCCTCTGAATTATTTGTTCTGGCAGCACTGGAAGAACGAGGCTCATTGAGTGACATACTGAAAGCTGCTGGAGCAACAAAAGAAAAAGTTACTAAGGCAATAAAACAAATGCGTGGTGGTGAAAAAGTTTATGATCAGGGAGCGGAAGATCAACGTCAGGCTCTGAAGAAATATACTATTGATCTGACTGAACGTGCTGAACAAGGCAAACTTGATCCAGTGATTGGCCGTGATGAAGAAATTCGCCGCACTATTCAGGTATTACAACGCCGTACCAAAAATAACCCGGTCTTAATTGGTGAGCCCGGGGTTGGTAAAACAGCTATTGTTGAAGGGCTTGCTCAACGGATTATTAATGGCGAAGTTCCAGAAGGGCTTAAAAATAAGAGGGTTCTTTCTCTGGATATGGGAGCGCTGTTAGCAGGAGCCAAATATCGTGGTGAATTTGAAGAACGCTTGAAAGGTGTGCTGAGTGATCTTTCCAAACAGGAAGGTAATGTCATTCTGTTTATTGACGAGTTGCATACTATGGTTGGTGCGGGTAAAGCTGATGGGGCAATGGATGCCGGCAATATGTTGAAACCTGCTTTGGCTCGTGGCGAACTTCATTGTGTTGGTGCAACAACACTGGATGAATATCGTCAATACATTGAAAAAGATGCAGCGCTGGAACGCCGTTTTCAAAAAGTCTATGTTGCAGAACCTTCTGTAGAGGACACTATCGCTATTTTGCGCGGTTTGAAAGAACGCTATGAGTTACATCATCACGTACAAATTACCGACCCTGCAATTGTCGCGGCAGCAACATTATCTCATCGTTATATCTCAGATCGTATGTTGCCAGATAAAGCTATCGATTTGATTGATGAAGCCGGAGCCAGTCTACGTATGCAAATGGATTCAAAACCGGAAGCGCTGGACCGTCTGGAACGTCGGGTCATTCAATTGAAGCTGGAACGGCAGGCACTGAAAAAAGAGTCTGATGATGCCAGTAAAAAACGGCTTGAAATGCTTAATGAAGAGCTGATCGTAAAAGAACGTGAATATTCTGAACTGGAAGAAGAATGGAAAGCTGAGAAAGCTGAGCTTACTGGTACTCAGCATATAAAAGCAGAACTGGAAAATGCCCGTATCAGCTTAGAACAGGCCCGCCGTAGTGGTGACTTGGCGAAGATGTCTGAAATTCAGTACGGAAAAATACCTGGATTGGAAAAACAGCTTGCCACAGCCACACAAGCTGAAGGTAAGAATATGAAACTGCTTCGTAACAAAGTTACCGATACGGAAATTGCAGAAATTCTTGCTCGTTGGACAGGTATTCCTGTTGCCAGAATGCTTGAGAGTGAAAAAGATAAATTGTTGCGCATGGAGCAAGAGCTGCATAAACGTGTTATTGGTCAGAATGAAGCGGTCGATGCAGTATCTAATGCGATCCGTCGTAGCCGTGCTGGATTAGCTGATCCAAACCGTCCGATTGGTTCATTCCTGTTCCTTGGTCCAACTGGTGTTGGTAAAACTGAGTTGTGCAAGGCGTTAGCGAATTTCCTGTTTGACAGTGATGATGCAATGGTGCGTATCGACATGTCTGAATTTATGGAAAAACATGCTGTATCACGGTTGGTAGGAGCACCTCCAGGGTATGTTGGTTATGAAGAAGGTGGTTATCTAACAGAAGCTGTTCGTCGTCGACCTTACTCTGTTATTTTGCTGGATGAAGTAGAAAAAGCGCACCCGGATGTGTTCAATATCTTATTGCAGGTGTTGGATGATGGTCGATTGACTGATGGGCAAGGTCGTACTGTCGATTTCCGTAACACGGTTGTAATCATGACGTCTAATCTCGGGTCAGACATGATCCAGGAACGCTTTGGTGGTCTGAATTATGGTGAAATGAAAGATATGGTGATGGGAATTGTTAGCCATCATTTTAGACCTGAATTTATTAACCGTATTGATGAAGTTGTTGTGTTCCACCCATTAGGGCGTCGGCATTTATCAGCGATTGCAGATATCCAGTTGCAACGTTTATACAAACGTCTGGAAGAACGTGGTTATCAAGTTGCGATTACTCAGCAAGCATTGGAAATGTTGGCAGAAGCTGGGTTCGATCCTGTCTATGGTGCACGGCCATTGAAGCGAGCCATCCAGCAGGAAATCGAAAACCCATTAGCTCAAAAAATACTTTCCGGCCAACTATTGCCAGGCAAGCCAGTGACTCTGGATGTAGAAAATAGCCAGATCGTAGCAAAGCAATAATTTTATATTTAACGAGAGATAGTAGAAGGGGTAGGAAACTGCCTCTTTTTTTATCATTTTGCGTATTAAATCGCAATTTAGCATTGTTTTTGCTTAATTGATGTTCGGATAGATTCTTTTTGTAATTAAACGCTTGCCAGCGTCAAAGAATTCCCTATAATGCGCCACCACTGACCGACACAACACTGATAAAGATTATGTCGTCAGGCAGAGAAAAAGCTAATAAGCGCTTGACTCTGCGGGCGAACAGCGTAGTATGCGCAGCCCGGCTGACCGAGAATATCACTTTTTATGTCAGCCTGCTCTTTAACAATTAATCAGACAATCTGTGTGGGCACTCACAAGACGGTATCACAAAAAAATATGTTTTAAGTCTTGAAGAGTGAACAACAGTTAATTCATTACGAACTAACAGGACGATTCTTTGAGCATCAAACTTTAAATTGAAGAGTTTGATCATGGCTCAGATTGAACGCTGGCGGCAGGCCTAACACATGCAAGTCGAGCGGTAACAGGAAAGTGCTTGCACTTTTGCTGACGAGCGGCGGACGGGTGAGTAATGTCTGGGGATCTGCCCGAGGGCGGGGGATAACCACTGGAAACGGTGGCTAATACCGCATGATGTCGCGAGACCAAAGTGGGGGACCTGAAAGGGCCTCACGCCCTCGGATGAACCCAGATGGGATTAGCTAGTAGGTAGGGTAATGGCCTACCTAGGCGACGATCCCTAGCTGGTCTGAGAGGATGACCAGCCACACTGGGACTGAGACACGGCCCAGACTCCTACGGGAGGCAGCAGTGGGGAATATTGCACAATGGGCGCAAGCCTGATGCAGCCATGCCGCGTGTATGAAGCAGGCCTTCGGGTTGTAAAGTACTTTCAGCGGGGAGGAAGGGTTTGGCCTGAAGAGGGTTAAATTTTGACGTTACCCGCAGAAGAAGCACCGGCTAACTCCGTGCCAGCAGCCGCGGTAATACGGAGGGTGCAAGCGTTAATCGGAATGACTGGGCGTAAAGCGCACGCAGGCGGTCAATTAAGTTAGATGTGAAATCCCCGGGCTCAACCTGGGAATGGCATCTAAGACTGGTTGGCTAGAGTCTCGTAGAGGGGGGTAGAATTCCATGTGTAGCGGTGAAATGCGTAGAGATGTGGAGGAATACCGGTGGCGAAGGCGGCCCCCTGGACGAAGACTGACGCTCAGGTGCGAAAGCGTGGGGAGCAAACAGGATTAGATACCCTGGTAGTCCACGCTGTAAACGATGTCGATTTGGAGGTTGTGGCCTAGAGCTGTGGCTTCCGGAGCTAACGCGTTAAATCGACCGCCTGGGGAGTACGGCCGCAAGGTTAAAACTCAAATGAATTGACGGGGGCCCGCACAAGCGGTGGAGCATGTGGTTTAATTCGATGCAACGCGAAGAACCTTACCTACTCTTGACATCCAGAGAAGACCTCAGAGATGAGGTTGTGCCTTCGGGAGCTCTGAGACAGGTGCTGCATGGCTGTCGTCAGCTCGTGTTGTGAAATGTTGGGTTAAGTCCCGCAACGAGCGCAACCCTTATCCTTTGTTGCCAGCACGTTGAGGTGGGAACTCAAAGGAGACTGCCGGTGATAAACCGGAGGAAGGTGGGGATGACGTCAAGTCATCATGGCCCTGACGAGTAGGGCTACACACGTGCTACAATGGCGGATACAAAGTGAAGCGACCTCGCGAGAGCAAGCGGAACACACAAAGTCTGTCGTAGTCCGGATTGGAGTCTGCAACTCGACTCCATGAAGTCGGAATCGCTAGTAATCGTAGATCAGCATGCTACGGTGAATACGTTCCCGGGCCTTGTACACACCGCCCGTCACACCATGGGAGTGGGTGGCAAAAGAAGTCGGTAGCCTAACCGCGAGGGGGGCGCTGACCACTTTGTGATTCATGACTGGGGTGAAGTCGTAACAAGGTAACCGTAGGGGAACCTGCGGTTGGATCACCTCCTTACCTGAGATGCGTTGAGTGCAGTGCTCACACAGATTGTCTGATGAAAGAAGAGAATGACGTTATCGCGATAGGCTTGTAGCTCAGGTGGTTAGAGCGCACCCCTGATAAGGGTGAGGTCGGTGGTTCAAGTCCACTCAGGCCTACCAACTCTACTTATCCTAGGGTCTTCCAAACGCTGCGTGACTCATGTGCTCGCGCACACTGCGTTACTCGCGTTGAAATACCCGGCGGCTAAGCGAGTTGGTCAGATAGACGGTAATGGCATTTTTCTGTATGGGGCTATAGCTCAGCTGGGAGAGCGCCTGCCTTGCACGCAGGAGGTCAGCGGTTCGATCCCGCTTAGCTCCACCATATGAAACTAGTTCAGAGTATATTGGTGACAGTATGCTGCGAATTATTTTGCTCTTTAACAATCTGGAACAAGCTGAAAAATTGAAACTGTTGATAATATCACCGAGGTATTATTGACGAGTCTCTCAAGCTGCACAATCCGAGACAGTTTCGGGTTGTGAGGTTAAGCGAATAAGCGTACACGGTGGATGCCTAGGCAGTCAGAGGCGATGAAGGACGTGCTAATCTGCGAAAAGCGTCGGTGAGCTGATATGAAGCGTGATAAGCCGGCGATGTCCGAATGGGGAAACCCAGTGCACTGCGGTGCACTATCATTAACTGAATCCATAGGTTAATGAGGCGAACCGGGGGAACTGAAACATCTCAGTACCCCGAGGAAAAGAAATCAACCGAGATTCCCCCAGTAGCGGCGAGCGAACGGGGAGGAGCCCAGAACCAGCATCAGCCACCGTCTCAGAGGAACGGTCTGGAAAGGCCGGCGATAGCGGGTGATAGCCCCGTACTTGAAGTGGGGGTGGCTGTGAGTTCGACGAGTAAGGCGGGACACGAGAAAGCCTGTCTGAATATGGGGGGACCATCCTCCAAGGCTAAATACTCCTGACTGACCGATAGTGAACCAGTACCGTGAGGGAAAGGCGAAAAGAACCCCGGTGAGGGGAGTGAAAGAGACCCTGAAACCGTGTACGTACAAGCAGTGGGAGCCCCACCACCAAAGCGTTTCGCTTTGTGTGGTGCACAAAATGCGTAACGGCATCACTGATGCGCGGTTGGCGGAGCGGTAGCGACGCCCAACACAACAATCAAGCAGTGGAGCGTTTTGGGGTGGGGTGACTGCGTACCTTTTGTATAATGGGTCAGCGACTTATATTCTGTAGCAAGGTTAACCGGATAGGGGAGCCGCAGGGAAACCGAGTCTTAACTGGGCGAAATGAGTTGCAGGGTATAGACCCGAAACCCGGTGAGCTAGCCATGGGCAGGTTGAAGGTTGGGTAACACTAACTGGAGGACCGAACCGACTAATGTTGAAAAATTAGCGGATGACTTGTGGCTGGGGGTGAAAGGCCAATCAAACCGGGAGATAGCTGGTTCTCCCCGAAAGCTATTTAGGTAGCGCCTCGTGAGTTCATCTTCGGGGGTAGAGCACTGTTTCGGCTAGGGGGCCATCCCGGCTTACCAACCCGATGCAAACTGCGAATACCGAAGAATGGTATCACGGGAGACACACGGCGGGTGCTAACGTCCGTCGTGAAGAGGGAAACAACCCAGACCGCCAGCTAAGGTCCCAAAGTCATGGTTAAGTGGGAAACGATGTGGGAAGGCCCAGACAGCCAGGATGTTGGCTTAGAAGCAGCCATCATTGAAAGAAAGCGTAATAGCTCACTGGTCGAGTCGGCCTGCGCGGAAGATGTAACGGGGCTAAACCATGCACCGAAGCTGCGGCAGCGACACGTAAGTGTCGCTGGGTAGGGGAGCGTTCTGTAAGCCGTGGAAGGTGGCGCCGTGAGGCCTGCTGGAGGTATCAGAAGTGCGAATGCTGACATAAGTAACGATAAAGCGGGTGAAAAACCCGCTCGCCGGAAGACCAAGGGTTCCTGTCCAACGTTAATCGGGGCAGGGTGAGTCGACCCCTAAGGTGAGGCTGAAAAGCGTAGCTGATGGGAAACAGGTTAATATTCCTGTACTGAATGTGACTGCGAAGGGGGGACGGAGAAGGCTAGGCCATCCGGGCGACGGTTGTCCCGGTTTAAGCGGGTAGGTGGGAGGAGCAGGCAAATCCGCTCTTCTGTGAACACTGAGGCGTGATGACGAGCCGCTACGGCGGTGAAGTGGTTGATGCCCGGCTTCCAGGAAAAGCCTCTAAGCATCAGGTCATATTGAATCGTACCCCAAACCGACACAGGTGGTCAGGTAGAGAATACTCAGGCGCTTGAGAGAACTCGGGTGAAGGAACTAGGCAAAATGGTGCCGTAACTTCGGGAGAAGGCACGCTGGCATTAGGTGAAGGAGTTGACCTCTGGAGCTGAAGCCAGTCGCAGAGACCAGCTGGCTGCAACTGTTTATTAAAAACACAGCACTGTGCAAACACGAAAGTGGACGTATACGGTGTGACGCCTGCCCGGTGCTGGAAGGTTAATTGATGGGGTTAGCCGCAAGGCGACGCTCTTGATCGAAGCCCCAGTAAACGGCGGCCGTAACTATAACGGTCCTAAGGTAGCGAAATTCCTTGTCGGGTAAGTTCCGACCTGCACGAATGGCGTAATGATGGCCAGGCTGTCTCCACCCGAGACTCAGTGAAATTGAACTCGCTGTGAAGATGCAGTGTTCCCGCGGCAAGACGGAAAGACCCCGTGAACCTTTACTATAGCTTGACACTGAACATGGAGCCTTGATGTGTAGGATAGGTGGGAGGCTAGGAAGTGTGGACGCCAGTCTGCATGGAGCCGACCTTGAAATACCACCCTTGAATGTTCGATGTTCTCACTTGGGCCCGTGAACCGGGCTGAGGACAGTGTCTGGTGGGTAGTTTGACTGGGGCGGTCTCCTCCCAAAGAGTAACGGAGGAGCACGAAGGTTGGCTAATCACGGTCGGACATCGTGAGGTTAGTGCAAAGGCATAAGCTGGCTTGACTGCGAGAGTGACGGCTCGAGCAGGTACGAAAGTAGGTCTTAGTGATCCGGTGGTTCTGAATGGAAGGGCCATCGCTCAACGGATAAAAGGTACTCCGGGGATAACAGGCTGATACCGCCCAAGAGTTCATATCGACGGCGGTGTTTGGCACCTCGATGTCGGCTCATCACATCCTGGGGCTGAAGTGGGTCCCAAGGGTATGGCTGTTCGCCATTTAAAGTGGTACGCGAGCTGGGTTTAGAACGTCGTGAGACAGTTCGGTCCCTATCTGCCGTGGGCGTAGGAAGATTGAAAGGGGCTGCTCCTAGTACGAGAGGACCGGAGTGGACGCACCGCTGGTGTACGGGTTGTCATGCCAATGGCATAGCCCGGTAGCTAAGTGCGGGAGAGATAACCGCTGAAAGCATCTAAGCGGGAAACTTGCCTTGAGATGAGTCTTCCCTTGACTTGAGTCACGGAAGGAACGTTTAAGACGAAGACGTGGATAGGCTGGGTGTGTAAGTGCAGCGATGCATTGAGCTGACCAGTACTAATGAACCGAGCGGCTTAACCTTACAACGCCGAAGGTGTTTTGGTGTCAGAAGACAGTGGACAGCTGTCAGAAGAGAGATGAATTTCAGCTTGTTCAGAGATTGGTTCCGGTGGTTGCGGGAGAGAGCGTCGCAACGGTCGGAGTAAAACAGAATACGCCTGGCGGCGATAGCGCGGTGGTCCCACCTGACCCCATGCCGAACTCAGCAGTGAAACGCCGTAGCGCCGATGGTAGTGTGGGGTCTCCCCATGCGAGAGTAGGACACTGCCAGGCTTGATATACCATGGAAACCCTCAGCGTGTGCTGGGGGTTTTTTGCGTATTGGGGGGGATACCGGGTTACTACTGCGATCCGTATGGGGCCAGGTGAGCGGACGAATCCATCTTGCTCTGCGATTCTTGTCTCCCCGCGTTCATCCTGCCATGGTTATCCAGTCTGAATGAGGCTAACATTGTCGAGCCATATAAATCGTCTCATGATGCAAAAATATCCCTTTATGTTGCTTCAAATAATCAGCGATCTGTTCAGGACTTAATTCTTTCCAAATTAACCGCTTTATCCATTTTCTCACTTCCGGCGTTATTTTACGGCTTTCTATCATTGAATCCTGGGATGTTTTACCCTGGAATTGAATCAACCTACCTTATAATTTTTCTATGTAAAAAATATATTGTAAATTATTTTTAATTTTAAATATTAAAAATTTGTTAACTTTTGTCATGTTGAACATCATGATATGACCAAAAATGAAATAATTTCAGCTTACTTGTAAAGCCTCGACATTCGGTTAATACTTAGTTAGATTTAGCTGTCTAGAAGTCTAAGCGTATAAATGGATAAAAATTGAGGTCATAGCATGCCAATTTGTATACCGGATGAACTACCCGCAGTGAATTTTTTACGAAATGAGAATGTGTTCGTGATGACATCTACTCGTGCAAATATTCAAAATATACGTCCGTTAAAGGTATTGCTGCTTAACTTGATGCCAAAGAAAATTGAGACTGAAAATCAATTTTTACGATTGTTATCCAATTCGCCTTTACAGGTAGACATTCAACTGCTCAGAGTAGATAACCGCAAGTGTAGGAATACGCCTGCTGAGCATTTAGACAATTTTTATTGTGATTTTGAACGGATAAAGCACCAAAATTTTGATGGTTTAATTGTCACTGGTGCTCCGTTGGGATTAGTTGAATTTGAAGATGTGGCATATTGGGGACAGATCGAAAGAATAATTAGTTGGGCAAAGGAGCATGTGACTTCTACTTTGTTTATCTGTTGGGCTGTACAAGCTGCGTTGAATATTTTGTATGGTTTGCCTAAATTTACCAGAGAAGTGAAATTATCCGGTGTTTATTCTCACTCTACTTTGGACCCTCTGGCATTATTGACTCGTGGTTTTGATGAATCTTTTTTTGCCCCTCATTCCCGCTATGCAGACTTTCCTGAGCATATTATTCGTGAACATACTGATTTGGAAGTTCTCTCCAGCTCTGAAGAAGCAGGGGCATACTTGTTGGCCAGTAAAGATAAACGTATGGTATTTGTCACCGGCCATCCTGAGTATGATAGTGAAACATTGGCTAGTGAATATTTACGTGATTTAGCAGCAGATTTAGATCCAAAGATCCCAGTAAATTATTTCCCGGATAATAATCCAGAAAGAAAGCCGCTGGCATCATGGCGTAGCCATGGGCATTTATTATTTTCCAACTGGCTGAATTATTATGTGTATCAGATCACTCCATATGATCTGATTAATTTTGATATAAATTTAATAAATTCATATGATTAAGATGTCATTATTTTGTATTTAATATAAGTATTTATACCCTATGGATTTCAAGATGCATCGCGACGGCCAGGGAGCGAATCCCCGGGAGCATAGATAACTCTGTGACTGGGGTGAGTGAGTGCAGCCAACAAAGAGGTAACTTGAAAGATAATGGGTATATACATGAATAGCCATAAAATCGCGTAAATGCGGCATAAGATGAGAACATCAACGATGACGCATTTTTGGTTTCATGATTCAGGAATATATAGTAATCCTCAGAACATGGTTTAATCATATCAGGGCTGTTCAGTAGAAAATTTTCGAATAATTCGTTTGATGGAATGCCCATTATCATCAAAATATTGGTTCGGCCAAATTTCTGAGGGATGTATTCCTAGGCTGCTCGCAATAATCTATTCTCCTTATTGCTGAGGCGATCACCTCTCTGAACAGGATTACTCATTCGGGAACGTTCTTCACCAGCAAGTACCTCATAGCGGGCAATTTCAGCATTCAGGGGGCGTAGTTCGTCAAATTGTTTTGCTTTGTCATCGCTTATCGAACGCTTTTCGTATTCCGCCTTAGTGAGAAGGGAATGCATTTAACTAGTCAGATCGGTTTTTTGCTGGCGCAATTCAGGTAATTTTTCCGCGGTGTTTTGTGATAAATTTTTATGTGTTTAAAACACGATTTAACATCATGATAAATAATAAAAAAGCCTCTAAATTTCAGAGGCTAAACATAGGAAAACATGAGGACGGAATATTTACAAAAGCTTTCATTCACAAAGTGATAAATTTTTCACGTAAGTTGTTGGTGACATCCACGATATTTTGTCACATGTTAAATAACCATCATTTTTTAACTTATAGTTAACATAAAGAGAGATAGGAAAACTAACGATAAATGATGCAATCATCAGCATAGTTAAATATCTGATAATCAGCTTATTAAGTTTCGGCAATCGATCAAAAACAAAGAAAAAATAGAACCTGATATAGCATAGAATATTAAAGGAAATGAAATACATAACAATAGGGCCAGAAAATATTATTTTTTCTTTCATTAAAATTAATGAAAAAACACAGTCACTCACTAAGTACATTATAGATGTGACTACTAGCAATAATATTGTTCCGTATGTGATTTTTACATACTTATTATTCACTTTATTTTACCTAAGCTGTTAAATACATGTTGTAAATTTCCTTCTGGTGACTTTGGTTTTCTTTTCATTTCCTCTTTTATTAACTCTATTAACTTTTTACTTATTCCATATTTTGTATCGAGAATTTCTAAACCAACAGCAACTCCAAATCCAATAAGAATAACTATTCCAGCAACGGCAATAATACTACCACCTAAAATAGCTGTAGTAGTCAAAAATGAACCCACAGCCCAAGAAGTAGCTGCTATAACGGCAGTTTTAGCCATGTCAACAGTTATGTTGCCAATAAAATCCGCTAAGGTATATTCATCTTTAAAAACAGCTTCAATCGTTCGATACATAACAGAAAAGATAATGCAGAATTTAACTCCTTTAACAATACTTGAATTAAGACCTTGTTGTTCTATACCCATCGCCAACATTTTAGGATTGTTAGCACCGTATCGTGTTCCGGTAATAATACGTCTAGGACCTGCATGACCTGATATTTTTATATAACACTTGCCATTTTTATCGAAATATTCCGTTGCGGTGATCCCTATACTTTTAAACTCTCGGACAATCGCGGAAAATCCAAAAAAAATCATGTATATTTCCGGTAAAAGGTGAAATGGAATCGGTAACAGTAAAAACCTTCTCATGGTAATTATTTAATTTTATTTTTGGCTTTGTTGGTGAAAAAGGATTGATATCACTTAGAATACTCACCGCTTCTTCTGGAATGAGAAGGGCAATATATATGGTATTATCACTTAATACCTTTTCTAACCCTATAGCATCAAAAAATTCATGTTGAGGCTTTAGCTGATTAATCCCCACATTCCCCCTTAAAAAATCCCCCATGTAACCTTCCACACTGGGATCATATTTCTTATATGTCATGTGTCCTCCTTACACCAGTTTAATGTTAATTATTTTGACATCTTGGTTTATATAACAAGCAGGGTCAACAAAAACAATTTAATTCCTGCCAGAATATACTCCTTAAAAAGTATTTTTTCCCTCTCAACTGCGCGATCTGTTCACCTTTACTGTTAATTATTGGTGTATAGAGTGCGTATTTAACGTCAAAACTTTATATAAGGGAGATTACAAGTCTCTGCGTTTATACCCGTTATCTTTCAAGTTGCCTCTTTGTTGGCTGCACTCACTCACCCCGGTCACATAGTTATCTATGCTCCCGGGGATTCATTCCCTTGCCGTCGCGATGCATCTTGAAATCCATAGGGTATAGAACAGCAGGAAGCCTTTAGCATCATCACCTAAATTTAACGTTGTAGAAATAATCCTGTGTGCTTTTACTACTGATTAAAACCATATTCTCATAATTACCCGCTAGCATATCCAACCGCTCACACCATTTTTTTAAAGCATCTAGTTTCTCTGGCAGGTATTGGACGAATAATTTTTTCTCTTGACTTGCTGTTTTATTTTTGTTCAGTCCATAGAATATAATCAAGATCCTATTCTGAATATTTCGATAATCTAGCTTCCTGTGAGCGATAATTAAATACAATGAAGGTTGTTGATAAACGCCTATAATAATGATGATGGGTATTTGTATTTATAGATTTCCAACAATTGACCAAGTTCATTATCAGTTAAAATTTTGTCTCTTTTATTTTGTTTTTTTACCTACATCAGGAATGGTTAAGTCATCAAGTGCATGATTAATAGAAAACTTTCTTACTCGACAGAATTTCAAAGCTTGTTTACACATCTGAGATATGTACTCAGCAGCAGAGGACGTCTTTTTTACTTATCATCCAACGCTGGATTAATACCTTCTGGGTGGCTAAATTTCAGCCACTTTACTTATCCTGATTTTTTTCTCATTTCTGCTAAGACACTGCAATTTTTTTAGTTTATCTTACATAACAAAAACTTAACAAAATGATCTCATAATTTATGGAATCAGTTTCTCTAATTTAAAATGGTTATTTTTCTTTTTAACTAATTGTTTTTTATATTATAAAAATAAAAATTTAAAAAAATGGAAATCGTTTTTGATTTATTTTAAATATCTATTACTCTTATTCAGGTGCGCTTTAAAATGAGGGTGGATAGATGACGCAGAAAACTTTAGTGACTGAATTATCGTTTGTTAAACGGTTTGGGGCGGCAGAGCAGGAGATTTTGACATCTGAAGCGTTGGATTTCCTGACAGACTTGATTATTCGGTTTTCTGATACGCGGAATAAATTGTTAGCCGATCGGGATATTTGGCAGAAGAAGATTGATGATGGTGAATTACCTGATTTTATTTCGGAAACCAGTTCCATTCGTGATGGTGAATGGAAAATTCAAAATATTCCAGCAGATCTCCGTGATCGCAGAGTAGAAATCACTGGTCCGGTAGAACGGAAAATGGTTATCAATGCTTTGAATGCTAATGTAAAAGTTTTCATGGCTGATTTCGAGGATTCTTTAGCACCGGCTTGGGATAAGGTTATTGAAGGACAAATAAATTTACGCGATGCAGTTAATGGAACAATTTCTTACGTTAATGATCAGGGTAAACAATACCAGCTGCGTTCAGATCCTGCTGTTTTGATCGCACGAGTAAGAGGGCTTCATTTACCAGAAAAACATGTTCTCTATCAGGCAGAGCCAATTGCCGGTGGATTATTTGATTTTGCTCTTTATTTTTATCACAACTATAAACAATTGTTGGCAAAAGGCAGTGGCCCCTATTTCTACTTACCAAAAATTCAGTCTTACCACGAAGCACAGTGGTGGAGTGATGTATTCAGTTTTACAGAAGATCGTTTTGATCTGCCGAGAGGCACAATCAAAGCAACAGTATTGATTGAAACTCTGCCTGCTGTATTCCAGATGGATGAGATTCTTTACCACCTCCGTTATCACATTGTGGGTCTCAATTGTGGTCGTTGGGATTACATTTTCAGCTACATTAAAACACTGAAAAATCATAGTGATCGGGTTTTGCCTGATCGTCAATCAGTCACGATGGATCAACCTTTCCTTAGTGCTTATTCCCGTTTACTGATCAAAACCTGCCATAAGCGTGGGGCATTTGCGATGGGGGGAATGGCTGCTTTTATCCCCAGTAAAGATATTGAACGCAACAACTGGGTACTAGATAAAGTTCAGGCGGATAAAGAATTGGAAGCGCGTAATGGTCATGATGGCACATGGATTGCCCATCCAGGTCTTGCTGACACAGTGATGGAGGTTTTCGATAAGGTTTTGGCAGAGCGACAAAACCAGTTAGATATCTTCCGTGAAGGAGATGCGCCGATTACCGCGGCTCAATTATTGGAACCTTGCCCAGGCGATCGTACTGAGGAAGGTATGCGGGCTAATATCCGCGTAGCGATTCAATATATTGAGGCTTGGATTTCAGGCAATGGATGCGTACCTATCTATGGCTTGATGGAAGATGCGGCGACAGCAGAAATTTCCCGGACTTCCATTTGGCAGTGGATTCATCATGAAAAATCATTATCCAACGGTAAAAAGATTACGAAAAGCTTGTTCAGACAGATGTTGGCAGAGGAAATGGAAGTCATTAAGCAAGAGGTTGGAGAAACACGTTTCAGCCTAGGGCGATTTGACGATGCGGCTAAGTTGATGGAGCGCATTACCACTCAGGACGAGCTGATAGATTTCCTGACCTTACCGGGATATCAATTGCTCGACTAAGCAACGAATAATAACAAAACACCATTTATCCGATTAATTTAATAAAGATAGGAAGTAGAAGTCATGACAATCTCCAGAACTCAACAAATCGCTCAATTGGAACAGGAATGGAAAAGTGATCGCTGGAAAGGGATTATCCGCCCGTACAGCGCGGAAGATGTGGTTAAATTGCGTGGTTCGGTCAATCCTGAGCATACATTGGCACAACTGGGGGCCAAAAAACTATGGGAATTGCTGCATGGTAAGGCCAAGAAAGGTTATGTGAACGCATTGGGTGCATTGACCGGTGGACAGGCATTACAGCAGGCAAAAGCGGGGATTGAGGCAATTTATCTTTCTGGCTGGCAGGTTGCGGCTGACGCTAATACTGCATCCAGTATGTACCCGGATCAGTCTCTTTATCCGGTGGATTCGGTTCCGGCGGTGGTAAAACGTATTAACAACAGTTTCCGTCGTGCCGATCAGATTCAATGGGCAAATGGTACTGATAGCCAGGAATATATCGATTATTTCCTGCCAATTGTGGCAGACGCGGAAGCAGGATTTGGTGGTGTTTTAAATGCTTTTGAATTGATGAAAGCGATGATTGAGGCTGGTGCTGCGGCGGTTCATTTTGAAGACCAACTGGCTGCGGTGAAAAAATGTGGTCATATGGGCGGTAAAGTTTTAGTTCCGACACAAGAGGCTATTCAGAAATTAGTTGCTGCGCGTCTGGCTGCGGATGTTTCTGGCGTACCAACACTGTTAATTGCCCGTACAGATGCTGATGCGGCTGATCTACTGACTTCTGACAGTGATACTTATGACAGTGAATTTATTACTGGCGAACGGACTGCTGAAGGATTTTTCCGTACCAGAGCAGGTATCGATCAGGCGATCAGTCGTGGTTTGGCTTATGCACCGTATGCTGACTTGGTGTGGTGTGAGACATCAACACCTGATATTGAAATGGCGCGTCATTTTGCTGAGGCGATTCATGCTGAATATCCCGGAAAGTTACTGGCTTACAACTGTTCTCCATCATTCAATTGGAAAAAGAATTTGGATGATAAAACGATTGCGCGTTTCCAGGATGAACTGTCAGCAATGGGTTATAAATTCCAGTTTATTACTCTGGCGGGTATTCATAGCATGTGGTTTAACATGTTTGACCTGGCACATGCTTATGCACAGGGTGAAGGCATGAGACATTATGTGGAGAAAGTACAGGAAAGAGAATTTGAATCCATGGAGCGTGGTTATACCTTCTCTTCTCATCAACAGGAAGTTGGCACCGGTTATTTCGATAAAGTCACAACCATTATTCAGGGTGGCACTTCGTCAGTAACCGCATTGACAGGTTCTACGGAAGAACAGCAGTTCTGATTGTGTTGTCTTTCTGATTCTATTCAGCCTACCTATTGTAGGCTGAATATATTGAGGAGTTGCGATGGGGATAGATTCAGCACATCTGATAGCGCAGACTATTTTGCAGGGATTTGATGCACAATATGGTCGCTTTCTGGAAGTGACTTCGGGCGCACAGCAACGCTTTGAGCAGGCTGACTGGCACGCGGTTCAGCAGGCTATGAAAAAGCGTATTAATCTTTATGATCATCATGTTGGTCTGGTTGTTGAACAACTTAAATGTATACATGGTGCTTTCGAATATGACGAAGACTACATTGCTAAAGTAAAGGTTGTTTATACCAGTTTATTACCAGATTATCCCCGGTTTGAAATTGCGGAGAGTTTTTTTAATTCTGTTTATTGTCGTCTGTTTGAACATCGTAACTTGACGCCAGATAAGTTATATATCTTTACTTCCCAGCCTGTTCGCAGATTTCGGGATATTCCTCGTCCGCTATCGCGTGACTTTTTCCCTAATGGCAATCTTGCTTCAATGTTACGAACAATGCTTAATGATTTGCCGCTGCGTCTGCCTTGGGAAGATCTGGAAAGAGATATTCGTTATATCATGGATTATCTACAACGAACATTTCCAGCGGAAGAAATATTACAGACGACTTTTCAGATAGCTAATGAACTGTTTTATCGTAACAAAGCGGCCTGGTTGGTGGGTAAAATTCGAATTGGAAATAAAGTTTATCCTTTCTTGTTGCCGATCCACCATAACGAATCCGGCGGGATTTTTATTGATACCTGTCTAACCGATCATGCTGATGCCAGTATCGTATTTGGTTTCGCGCGTTCCTATTTTATGGTTTATGCGCCGTTGCCTGCGGCGTTAGTTGAGTGGTTAAGAGAAATATTACCTGCCAAATCAACGGCTGAGCTTTATATGGCAATTGGCTGTCAGAAGCATGGTAAGACAGAGTATTACCGGGAATATCTGGCATTTATTACCTTCTCTAAAGAGCAATTTATCATTGCTCCGGGTGTTAAGGGGATGGTAATGCTGGTGTTTACTTCACCTTCACTTGATAGAGTTTTTAAGGTCATTAAAGATAAATTTGCGCCGCAGAAAGAAGTCACTCAGGAGCGGGTACAGGAGTGTTACCGTTTGGTCAAAGAGCATGACCGTGTAGGGCGGATGGCAGATACACAGGAATTCGAAAATTTCGTTATTAATAAAGCTCACATCAGCCCTGAATTGCTGGAAGAGTTGCAGAAAGAAGTACCGGAAAAACTGGAAGATCTCGGTAATAAGCTCCTTATTAAGCATCTGTATATGGAGCGCCGGATGATACCGCTGAATATCTATATGGAACAGGTAGATGAACAGAAACTGAAGGATGCTATCGAAGAGTATGGTAATGCCATCAAGCAACTTGCTGCGGCGAACATTTTCCCTGGAGATATGCTGTTCAAAAACTTTGGTGTGACACGGCATGGGCGAGTGGTGTTCTACGACTATGACGAAATCTGTTATATGACGGAAGTTAACTTCCGGGATATACCTCCACCGCGTTACCCGGAAGATGAACTTGCCAGTGAACCATGGTATAGCGTGGCACCAAATGATGTTTTTCCTGAAGAATTCCGGCATTTTCTTTGTACAGATAGTCGTATTCGCTGCTATTTTGAAGAGATGCATGGTGATTTGTTTAAACCAGACTACTGGCGAGCGCTACAGGAACGGATTAAAAGTGGTCATGTGGAAGATGTGTTTGCATATCGTCGTAAACAACGGTTCAGTCAACGTACTGAGATAGAAACTAACTCTATTGCCAAAGTTTCAGCCTGATTTTATTGGGAATTGGCGTTTGCTGTTAGCAACCGCCGTTTTCATCAGTAGTTAATATTATTATCCTCATTAAATTATTTCTCTAAATTAATTATGAATTAGATTATGAGTCAAAAACATATACTTAATAATTATTTTTAATAAATAAAAATAGATCCACTTATTTGTGGGGGTTCTATAATTTTATAGAGTTTGGGAATCAAAGATTTTTAACTGCGACTAATGGCTGTAAAAATAATTGATATTTTTGACTCTTAATTAAACACATAGAAATTCTCATATAACACAGATATAACTTCGTGGAAGTATTTAAGGATATAATAATGGCTAGTGTAATTTTATACGGTGATAAACTCCATATTAGAAATAACTATCTTGGAAATGGTGGCTATCTAGACACTAATGGTTATGCGACCGCGCAAGGAGCAAAATATAACGTATACACGGCTACTTCGCCGACACGTGGTCCAGGTACGGGCACATGGCAAATTTTATCTACAGCAGGAAAAGGTATAGGAACAGAAGTTTACAGTGGTGATACGGTATTTCTGGTGAATCTTTACCAGAATAATGGGGGATATCTTGGCACTAATGGTCATGCGCCGTCGCCTGAACTCTATAATATTTACACTGCGGATAAAACAGCACGCCCGGTTGAGACCCTGACATGGTACATTTTTTCAGATACAACAAGTGGGTATGATGGAAAAGTTCGCGAGGGTGATATAACCCGTTTTCTTAATGGTTATAATAACGTACATGGAGGATTTCTCGATACTTGTTTCACTGCGGGCATTCCTGGTGAAGTATATAAGGTATATACTTCACTTCTTTCTAATCGAGGCAATGGGACAGGTACTTGGAATTTATCAAAAGCGATTTAATCAGGATGACATTCATCGATTAGTGTTCCATTAACTAATACTTATATATTGTAAGGTTCCGGAAATATAATTGTTTTCTGAACCTTCATCTCATTTTTCACAGATATTATTGCTAAACTGGTTAAATAATTTCGTTATTATTCTACTATATTGCTGATAATATTTTCGGCGGAATGATAAATTAAATTGAATTTATTGTTCTGAAAAGACAGGGCACTAAAAAATCAATGCCCTGTGAAAGATATATACCCAATGGATTTCAAGATGCATCGCGACGGCAAAGGAGCGAATCCCCGAGAGCATAGATAACTATGTGACCGGGGTGAGTGAGTGCAGCCAACAAAGAGGCAACTTGAAAGATGACGGGTATAATTATCAGAAAAAAGAATTAACGAATCCCGCCATATTCTTTACTGATCTCTTTTGCTGCCCGGATAACTAATGCACCGAGTTCAGTGATACGATCATCGGTGATCCGTGATACTGGGCCGGAAATGGAAATAGCCGCAAAGGCTTGGTGATGCTCATCATAAATACAGGCAGCAATACAGCGTAGGCCCAAAGCATGTTCTTCGTCGTCGAATGAATACCCTTGTTTACGTGTTTGCTCCAGATTTTCTTTTAAAGCCGAAGGAGTGGTCCTGGTGTATTGTGTATAAGAGTGAAGCCCTTTCTTATGCAGTAATTGAACCAGTTTGTTGTCTGGTAGTGTTGAAAGGAGTGCTTTGCCGGCACCGGAAGCATGCATAGGTAATTTACCACCGATAGGTGCGGACATTCTCATCAGTGCGTTACACTGTACTTGATCGACAATAACCGCTTCATATTCACTGTGATCAAGAATAGCCAAATTAACGGTTTCACCAGAATCTTCCATCAGGCGGCGAAGGATTGGGTGAATGAGTGCCAATAAATTGCGGCTCTGTAAGAAACTGCTGCCGACAATAAAAGTGTGTGAACCGATAACCCATAACCCTAAATCGCCAATCTGGCGGACAAAACCGTGTTGCTGTAGAGTGGTTAGAAGGCGGTGAGTGGTGGAGTTTGGTAATCCGGCTTGTTGTGCCAAATCAGTCAGTGCGATACCGCCTGGTGATTCGGAAATATATTCCAAAAGAGTCAATCCGCGACTTAATGACTGTACCTGCCCGTTAGCAGCAGCATTATTCGCTGTAATCCTGATTCTTTTTGTTTTTTTAATGGTAACGGCAGTGCTCATCGAAATACCCTCTGAATGATAAGATGGAATTCATTTTCATTTCTTATTATGGACGATAAACCTAAAAAACACTCATCCGATGTGTGGGAAAACGTGTAGATTTATGGATGTATTCAGTGCGATTCGAGTGACTGGAATTCACTATCGCTTTCTGCATTACATTGGCTTTAGTTTATTTAGGTGATTTTTTTAGGAAGGAAGGGAATTAAAACTCTTTTTAGGTATTGTCTCGCAATATTGAGAATATTCTAGTGGTAAGAATGTATAAACAATATATCTGAATAGTGGGTTTTAAATAACTCCATTGGGGACTGATGGGGAGAGAAATATAATTTTTTATCTAACCATTTTTTAGTTGTATGATTACAAAAGGGAATCTATCATTATTAATGACAGTGCTTTATATTATTTTGAATTAATTGGAATTATTCGGAATGATTTGTTTTTAGTGATGAAAAGCAATATGGAGTATTATTGATTATGTGAAAAATAATAAGTTGTGATTAATGATTGAATTTTTAAATACATATTTTGGGAGATAGACCTCTATTATTAGAATGGGAGAGTTTAATGAAGCGTATTTTTCTGATTATATGTTTTTTGGCTGCTTTAATTGTCGCTATTATTCAGGGTATCGGTTTGGTACTTCCTGATAAAGTCTCAGTTGAATCTTTTAGAGAAAACGGATTTAAGAATGTCATGAGAACACTTGGTGTCATTGCAGCAGAACCTCATCCTGCGGCTTCAAAACGGCAAGAGTTAGTCCGGGCCTACCTGATTAGAGAGATGAATGAGATGGGGTACAAAGTCACTGAGCAGAAATTTCACTACACCGCGAATGACTTGGTATTTCGACAGAAAAAAGTATCTTCAGAACTTAATAGTCAGCAACGCCAAACTTTTGATAAAAAGTTTGTGAGAGACGGAAGGGGCAATGTTGAAGATGAAATTTCTACTCACTCTGAATTAAGTGGGACGAATCTTATTGCAAAGCTGAAGGTTCCTTCTCCAAAAGGAACTATGTTGATCGTTTCACATTATGACAGCGTAAGAACAGCGCCAGGGGCCAGTGATAATGGAATGGCCGTTGCCTCAGTACTTCAATTAATGCGGGATCTCTCCAAAAGAACGGATATAAAAAATAATGTGATATTTTTATTCTCGGATGCCGAAGAATTGGGGTTACTTGGAGTACGCCATTTTGTTAAGAATATTGATGAAATAACATCTCAATCAATAGACCTTGTTTTTAACTTTGATGCTCGTGGAAATAATGGCGTACCTCTTTTGTTTGAGACATCAGAGAAAAATTTTGCTCTTGTTTCAGAATGGAATCGTAGTGCCTATAAACCGGTTGCCTTCTCATTTAGTCCTATCGTGTATCAGATGTTGACGAATGAAACAGATTTTAGTGTTTTCCTGGATATGGGGTTTGCCGGGATAAATTTTGCTACGATTCTGGGTTACGAGCATTACCATCGTATGAGTGATACTGTTGAGAATCTTAACCTTGGAACTTTGTGGCGATATCAGCGAACCATTCGGGATTTAGGTATTCATTTTGCGATTAAAGAGGTCACGCGTTTTTCCAGAGAAAGTGTAGATGCAGTTTATTTCCCAGTACCTTACATTGGGCTTATTATCATGCCTGTATTTGTGGCTCTTATTGCGGGGTTGTTGGCATTTGTACTGTCTATATCATTGGCCATGAAAAATATATGGTTTTCACATTCATCTAAAACTGTATCGAATATGCAAACCATTTTGAGGATATTTGCTGGATTACTGAGCCTGGCCGCAGCACTGATTGTACCTACTGCATCTTATCTTATCGCATTACCTGTTTTGTTGTTTTTGCTTATGGATTTAATGTTGCGGGAGTTTAATAAATTTAGTATCGCGCTGATTATGTTAATTATTTGTACCTATATTACGTGTATTATCTATGTTCCTGTTATATATCTCGTTGTTGTCGGGTTACATGTTAATGTGGTGGGTGGTTTACTTGCTCTTCTCCTAATTATTTTTTTGGGATTGGGTACAGCCAGTCTTTGGAATAGAGCGAATTAGTTCTATAAAACTAGTGGTTGGCATTAAAGTCAATATAAAACCAGTCATGGAAATAATATACCCAATAGATTTCGAGTTGCAGCGCGGCGGCAAGTGAACGAATCCCCAGGAGCATAGATAACTATGTGACTGGGGTGAGTGAAAGCAGCCAACAAAGCAGCGACTTGAAGGATGAAGGGTATATAAGATTTAAATCCGTTATCATATTTTTCATTTTCTATAATAATCTAATTTTTAAATCTATTTATTTTCTTATTTTTCTGATTAGTCAGATTGTTATTGCGTTAAAAGGCGTGTAAACAATAAGACAAATACGAAAATGAAACTTAATTAAAATATCTATTCTGTAATTTTATTGTTAATTACAATGACTTAAATAACAAGGTTAAAATATATAGCGTTATACTGTGAACTTAGGATATTGTTTTAAGAAAATACACGTGATAGCTTGTTTTCTAGTCGATGTGGCGTGAGTTTTTAATATAATCTCTTACCTTTTAACTAAGTACTTCCCTGACAAAGAATATTAAAAAATAGACCTAATGAGATTGGTTGTTATATTTTTATTAATTCATAACGCAATGTATTAATATATATATGAAACAGTTTTTTTACGAAATTAGGCTATAAACAGCATGTAAAATAATTTTTCCAGCAAATAATTTGTAAAATAAGATATGTTTCTTGATTTATCTATAGCCTGTTACTAAGAAAGTATAAGGGGATTTTATATTGATTAATCATAGATTCTAAAATCATCGATTCCCCAAAGAGAGACGAGTATTTAACACTTGGCATTCAAAGCATGAATGTCTTTTGGCAGGGCTTATCTTCAATGCTAGTCACTGGAGTGTGAGGTCAATGGGAGCGCAAGTATATGAAAAATAATATTAAAGGTGATAGTTTTGAAGTGGCTGGTAAGTTTATCTGTAAATATGAGATTTATCAGGGAGATGGTAACGGCAGCGTTATCGTATTGTTACCGGCGATTGGTGTGGAAATTAGGAAATATGAAACGCTGATACAACAGTTGGTAAAAGAAGGTTTTCAAGTTGTAACCGCTGAGATGCCTGGCTATGGAAATAACCAACCCAAACCCAGTCGGGAAAATGATTATAACTATTCCGATCTGCTACGGGATTATCTTCCGGCGATGTTGGACAAGGCTATTGAATTAAATGCTAAAGAAATTCCTATTGTCTTTGGTCACAGTCTTGGTGGGCATATTGCGACACTTTTTGCCTGCTCAACTGACAGACCTTTTTCTTTGTTTTGTGTGGCGACTGGGAACGTGGGGTACAAGAACTGGCAGGGTATTGGGCAGATACAGATAATAACAGCAGCGGTGGTTTTCAGAATTCTGACGGCGTTATATGGTTATCTTCCTGGAAAAAAGATTGGGTTTGGCATAAGAGAAGCTAAGGGGTTGATGAGAGATTGGTCCAGAACTGCTTGTACAGGAAACTACTATCATGTCAGTGCTTACAAAGGTAAAAAGAATAATAACTTATCCGAGGCTGTTTATATATGTTTTAAAGGAGATAATTGGGCTCCGTTAAAATCTACCCAGAAATTAGCAGGGCTGATACCTCACTCAGAGGTTAGCGAAATAGCTATGGATATTAAGGGCAATCCTCATAGTGCCTGGATTAAGCAGCCAGGAGAGATTATTAAAATTATGAAAAGAAAAATGCTGGAGAAGAAAAATGATTAACACACTGAAAATGTTGCGTTGGGAATTTCTGGGGTTATTTTTTATTAGTTTATTTCTGACCTGGCAACTTGAGGACTATATAAGCTGGTGGCAATTTATTTTGTTATTTTTTCTGATTGATATTATTGGCTATTACCCAGGACGAATCTGGAGTTTGTTGAATAAAAAAGAGGTTCCTCCAGCGGGTTTTTATACCATTTATAATATTTGCCACAACGTATTTACGCTTAGCATGATTAGTTTGCTCTGGTTATGGTTATTTAAGGATAATTACAGTGTTATTGCGTTATTTGTTCATATCTGCTTAGACAGAGGCGTATTAGGCAATTTTCCTAAATTATCAATTAATGTGTTTAAGCAGCCAACTGTTCATTAAAGTAAATTATCACAGAGAGATACGTTATTTAAAGAGGGTTTTACATCATGGGTTTAATTAAACAGGCATCGGAAATAGAAATGCAGGCTAAGGAGTGGGGATTAGATGAGTGGTTTGCTGAACAGGTAAAGGTTGAACAAAGAAAAAAAACCAGTTATGCCAATGATCCTAAATTAACGTATTTGCCTGGTGATTTGCGGGAATCTCTGATTAGGGAGCTTTCTTTCAAATCGATTTCAGAATATGAAGCAACTAAAGCCTTGCTACTGCTTGCGGATAAGGCCCCGGATAATATTAACTTTGATTATATGCTGACCCAAATATTTGACGAAGGTAGGCATGCTAAATTATTTAGAGAACATCTGGTTAAAATAGGCTTCGCAGATATCAATAATGTAGCCAGCAAAATGGAAAGTCTCTTACGGGGAAAAATGACCAATATGCTGGAGACATTGAGAACCTATTTTGACAAATGGGTGGTGTTGAAAAATGATTACATCGCAGGTGTGCTGATCATTACTGTCGTGCTGGAAGGTGTGCTGGCACCAACATCAGAACTCAGTGAGATCAAGTGGCGTCCCTTTGATATTGCGGCTGCCGAGACACAAGCCAGAGCTAACGCTGATGAATTAAGACACCTGACCGTATGTGCAAACATTGTCAAAACAGCTATCGAAAATGACCGTTCTTTAAAACAACCGGCCCTTGAATGTATAGAAGAAGGATTGGCGTTGTGGAACCAGGTATCTGTTGATGATCTGTTTGTGGAGCGTGAAACATTTTATCAACGGGGTATGCAAAGCAATTTGCGCTTTATTGAAGGTTATGAGTTAGCACCAGGGGTATTGTTGTCCGAATCTACTGTGGAATCCCGACTTGAGTTGTCTCATTTCTTGGTTGAACAGATGCAGCAGTCCCGCCTTGAGTATATGGGCTTAGTGTAGATATTAAATTTGTAGTGAGAGTTGTTTGGGTGTTCAGAGGAGAGTTGGAAATGACAGATATTGTTGAAGAAATTAGGAAAAGTAGCGAGAAATGCCAGAACTTAACGCCTGAAGGGGTAAAGAAATTATTGTTGGATTCTGGGGCTGCTTCACAATGCCTGCGTTTAGCGGCTCAATCTAATATAGAGGGACTTTGCCAGGTGGGTAATACAATCCGTGAGGTATCCTCATGGCTGCCCTCAATAGGTATTGCTTTAACCATGCATAATCATATTGTGCTGGCTTGTGCTAAATTTCCTGACATATTCGAAGATAATAATAAATTATTAAATGAAGTTATGGCTTCAGAAGTGCTGGTCGCTTCTGCTTTTGCTGAAGGTCTGCCGGGGACAAATATTTTTGCACCATCACTTAAAATGCATTCTAAGGAAGGAAAGCTGTTTGTTAATGGTTCGAAGAAACCTTGTTCTCTGTCTTCTATTGCTGATTATTATGTGTTATCGGTCAGCGATACCGATAATGACAATGAAATGAGGGTAGTATTAGTTTCTAAATCGGCACAGAATATTAATGTTATTCCTTTCTGGCGGTTGAAGGTGTTGTTTGAAAGTGATAATCAGGAAGTTAAATTTTCGGATACCGAAGTTTCGCCGCAACTTCTTTCCCGTTATAAGGGAATTGAGCAGCAGGTTGTACTTTCTTACGGTTTATCATTATTTAATTATTTTGCTGCTAATACGTATTCAGGAATTCTTAATGGGCTTGCCCGTTTTATTCCTGGGAGAGTGGCAGAACAGCAATCAATTAAATATACCTTAATCCAAGCTGATTATAAGATTAATGCTATTCTCGGTCAGATGTTAACTATAGCCCATGATGCCTACCGGGATGAAAATGCCATTCGTAATATCCTGGCACTGCGTTATACCCTAGAAAAGATCCTCGAAGAAACCGCCAGCTTCATACTCCGATGTTGCGGTGGTATTCAGGTGATGACAATGCCAGAAATTATGAATTTCTATTCGGCTATACAGTTATTCAAATTTCATCCCATAGGAGAATTCCAGATGGTTAGCCAAATAATGCAGCAAATTTAATGATTTTTTAGATCACCTATTTATAACTCAAGGATTTTCTCATGCTGTTTACAGTATGACTTTGTGCACCTAAAAAAAGAGAGAGAACTATGTTTGTTAATCAATATCGTGAGAGTTTATTAAACTCTGTGGGCCTTGAGCTGGATATTCAATCTGCTCAAGATAACCGGCTTACATTATCGGATGGCCGGGTTGTTAAGGATTTTTTGGCTCAATATGGCGCATTACCATTTGGGCATAATCCCGATTTCGCTATCGCTGAAATCGACAAGTTCATTAAAAACAAAGAAGCTATTTTTGTTCAGCCCAATATTCACAAAAAAGTACGATTATTGGCTGAAATGCTTTCCGGGCAAATAGATAAGGAGAAATACACCCACTGCGTTTTTACTAACAGCGGTGCTGAAACAGTAGAAGCTGCAATTAAGTTTGCGCGCTTAGTGACTGGCAGAAAAAGTATTTTGAGTTTGAATCGTAGTTTTCACGGTAAAACTTATTCGGCGTTATCCGCTACAGGTTCAAATCGGTTTAAAGCTGATTTCATTCACGATGATAAACTGTATGAACATGTTGATAGTGAAGATCTGGCTGAAATTAAAAGGAAGCTGGAGAGCCGAGAATTTGCCGCATTTATTGTTGAACCGGTACAAGGAGAAGGTGGAATGAAAGTCATTCCATCGGATACATTGTCCAGTATTCTGAAATTGTGTAAGGAAAATGGCACATTATCAGTATTTGATGAAGTTCAGACGGGGATAGGCAGGTTGGGGGCATTCTGTGCCGCCACACTTTATTCTCTGAAACCCGATGTCATTCTGTTTTCTAAGGCGTTGGGCGCAGGTATGTCACCTATTGGTGCAATGTTATATTCAAATGAACTTTATTTGTCTGAGTTCGATAAGAAACACAGTTCCACTTTTGCCAATAATGTTCTGGCCGCGACGATGGGGATTGCCGTTATCCAGCATCTGACTAAAGATGATGGCAAGGCATTAACGCACGTTCAGGAAGTCAGCCATTGTGTTGATGAGTGCCTTGAACAATTATCGGCTAAATATCCAGAACATTTTTGCTGGCAAGGTGCGGGGTTGATGCGTGGTCTTGAAATACAGGACAGCAAAGCGGTTTCCAACGTATTTATTAACTTTAGCCAAAGGAGTGGTGGTCTGGCTTATATCATTTGTAGTTTCTTATTGAAACACTATGGTATTTTCACCATGCCGTTAATGTCTCGTCCTTGTTCTGTACGTTTTGAGCCACCGCTTAATGTTTCCAAAGAAGACATTAAGACATTTTTTGCCGCTTTTGATGAGGTATGTAACTTGGTCCGAAATGGACGATATGATGTTTTGTTTGCGCATTTGATAGACATGCCTGTAACTGATCTGCCGCCACCTTCGGTCAGTTATCCGATTTCAGTAAATAACAATATTGCCCAGATTAAAGCGCCTATCCCTCAATTGGTCGAGGGGAAGAAATTTGCTTTCTTGATTCATTCAACTTCGGTTAATGAATTTGCGCATTCCTATTGTCTGTCAATAAAGGAAAATTATACTGCGGAGCAGCAGAGACAACTTGGCAACTGGATCATGCAAATCTCTGCTATTGATTTTAATCCTGACATCGCTGTGGAATTTGGTGTTGAAAGCTCAACGGCATACGTTAATGGCATGCTTTTGTTCTCACCTATCAGCCCTGAAGATATGATGGCATTGCCAACCAAAGAACGGGCAGCGCTGATGAAGGAGTATCTTGATTTGGCGGAGAAAAATGGCGCTGAAATCGTCGGTTTAGGTGCTTACACCTCCGTGATTACTGACGGAGGTAATAGTCTGGTAAATAATCGGCAGGGCCGGATATTGACTAATGGTAACTCGCTGACAGCGATGGCGGTGGTTGAAGGTATCCGTTCAATGCTGACTGAAAATGCACATCGGCAAACTTTGGCGGTGGTTGGTGCCAGGGGGTCTGTTGGCAGGCTGTCAGTCACTGGTTTGGCTCATAACTTTGGTCGAATTATCCTGGTTAGCCGACCTAACAAAGCACGCGTACTGCTCTCAGAACTGACTAAAGCACTGCTTTCCTCGGTGTTAAAGACTCACGATGTTATCCAGCCAGATTCTGTTATGGATAAGATAAGAAAATGGCTATTTAAACAAAATCCGGGTGTGACAGATGCTCGCGTATTACATGAGCAAATTCTTGAAGTCATCGGAACTCTTGGTTTGGAAGCGATAGAAAGCTATGAACAATCCTTGAGCCAAGCTGATTTTATCGTCTCAGCAACCAGCGAAGGTAAGCCTTTCTTAAATACCCATTATCTGAAAGGTTCTGCCGTCGTTTTTGATGCAGCCAGACCTTTCGATTTCATTCGTGATGGCAACCGTCACATCTATGAGGGCGGTTTGGTCCATCAGCCTGAGAAAGTTACCTATAGCGATTGCAACTTGATCGACGTACCTGCGGGAGTCAATCTCGCCTGTTTGTCGGAAACTATCGCTGTTGCACTTGAAGGAGTCACTGTGCATCAAAGCATCGGTAAGTCTATTGATTACAATGATGCATTAGCTATCCGGGATATCGCAAGAAAGCATGGGTTCATCCCTGTCCAATATACCCGAAATGATCAAGGTGAACGTTATGAGCATGTTGCCTGATGTTCCTCAGGTTATTACCACTGGGAACGCTCAGGATGTTCTTGGCAACAGTCATCTTAGAAAAGTGCTTTGTTATTCTAAGCACCCACTGAGTAGCTTGTTGTTCAATACTGAAACACATTGGTTTACGAACCAAAAGGGGGCTATAGGTTTTTTCCAGGACAAAAATCTACATATGTGTGTGGGTGGTATTTTGGCACCTGGCGAAGAACGAGTTGCACTTTTGCAGTCATTTCTCAGCTTCACCAGAGAAAAACGGGCTTTTCCGGTGTTTCTACATGGTGATGAGAGTGATTTTGCTCTGTTGAGGAATAACGGCTTTTTTGTTAACCAACTTGGGGCGAGTTATTCTGTGCTTCTTGATGGGTATAGCATGACAGGCAAACGCTTCCAGCAGCTTAGAAATAAAATTAGTAAATCCAGAAGAGCCGGAGTTTCTATCCGAGAGATCTGCTCACAAGAGGAATACTATCGACTTAAACCACAACTAGAACATATTAATCAGCTTTGGTTGAAGGAAAAACATGCAAAGGCCCTGAAAAAACTGGTGATTGATTTCAACACTGTAGAAGTAAATTCAGGTGAGCACAGAGTATATATTGCAACTCGGGGAGAACAGATCCAGGCATATATCGTTTATAGTTACACTTGGGGGGAGACATCGGGGTGGTTTCATAATCTATCTCGAAAAAAACCAGATATACCCGATGGAACCATGCAGTTTATTAATGAAACGGCGATCAATGACTTCCTGGCAGAGGGGGCAGTTTCTTATCTTCATATGGGCTTCACGCCGTTGGTGGAGTTTGGCGAGGATAGCTGCTTCAACGACTCGGCAATATTCCATAAAATTGCCAAATGGATGTCATCAAAAGGCGGCATTGTTTATCCTGCTGCTTCGCAACGCCAATATAAAATGAGCTGGCGGCCGTCGTTAATTGCGCCGGAATACATTGCTTTCCCTAAAGGAAAGGCAATGAAAGCATTGTGGTCAACATTGCGAACGACTAACAGCATTTGATGTTATAAAAAGTATTTTCTAACGTTGAACAACAGGTGATCAGGATGGTGCTGGCAGTACCAGAATGATCACCTGTCATGATGGACATTGTGTGTTTATTAATAATTCCTACCTATCGGTTTTTTCAAATTCCTAATTTTATAAATAATCTTTTATCGAATTCTTTTGAAAAAGTTTTTAATTAATTATCGTATTATTTGACCAGTAAAGTTTGCTAATTATGATTCTATATGCTAATTAATCGGCAATATGTTTTATTTATATTGTTGTTTTGGTATCAATATATATACCCAATAGATTTCGAGTTGCAGCGCGGCGGCAAGTGAATGCATCCCCAGGAGCATAGATAACTATGTGACTGGGTGGGTGAACGCAGCCAACAAAGCAGCAACTTGAAGGATGAAGGGTATAGGTCTCTTTTTCTAGTAATTTAACTATTGGTGAGGTTATTTAATTTCAGAAAAACCAACGAAAAATGAGAAATTTTTTTCTAGCAAGTGAGGCGTTGATGATTAACCTCTTTTATTGGATGACATCGACCTAATTAAGGCCAGTACAACTACCTTCTCTAATTTTACGAAATACATCACAAAAGCAGGCTATTTCTTAACACTGGTTACAAACGATATGAAGTATGACAAAACCTGGATTGGTGATCTCCTTGGGGGTTCTTTAATGAGCCGAGAAAGCTGTTTAATCGCTGAGGTTATGTTGCAATCACCAAGCAAAGAGCAATGGCAGCGGCATCTTGTCACTGAAAATATCCTACAGACATCTTCGGAAAGGACAGCGATTCGTTATGCACGTACTCTTCGTTTGCGTCTATCCATGTTGGACAGTCAAGGATTGGAGTTGGTCGTACATGGGGGTGAACGCGAACGTCAACAGTGCTTAATGGTGGCGTTGATGTTGCAGTCACCTGTCGTCGCTGCTTTTATTTCATCGGTGGTTAATGATGCAAAACGCCAATTCCGTGAATCCTTACCGGCCAACGTATGGGCGGTTTTTGTTGAGGATCAACGTCGGGTTCATCCTGAGTTGGCAAGCTTCTCTGAATCTTCATTAAGGAAAATGGGCAATAACGCGATAAAGGCATTAAGTGAAGCCCGTTATCTTGATGCTCCTTGCCGTCGCCATCTACAAACCGTGTTTCTGCTACCTGAAGTGCATGATCTGTTGGTGCGTCTTGAACGCAGCGATTTGATTCCTCTCATGGAGGGAAAACAGTGATTGATAAGGTTTTGGAATACCGACTAGCACAAATTGAATCTCGCATAGAGATGGAGGGAATTCCACGTAATACTCGCCCCGGTAATGAAATCAGTTTTTGGATTTTTGATTATCCGGCTGAAAAAGAGATTCGGGTGCGGGAATTCTTGCGATATTTGGTTAAGCGATTGGAAAAGAAACGCACATTTGTTCATTTAAATATCTTCAAGATATTGATTGATATGTTGGAGGCGCGGAATTTGTTTGAACGTGTTTGTGAACGCGAAAAACAGATGGGTACCGAAGCGATGAAAAAGCAGCTTTCAGGTTTACTCAGTCAGAAAAAAATAGCTGAGCACATTGCTAATACCACTTCTTTAAAAGATCAAGAATTGGCGATTATTTCAGGCTTGGGGAATGCATGGCCTTTTGTGCGTGGTCACGAATTGATGAGTGCCTTACAGGATGTAATGGGCTTCACGCCTTTGTTGATGTTTTATCCGGGAACTTACAGCGGCTATGACCTGACACCTCTCACGGGTATTGATTCCCGTAATTACTATCGTGCATTCCGATTGGTTCCTGAAACTGGCCCTACGGTATTGCTGAATAATCCTTAAAGAGCATAGTGATGAATATTGAACAAATCTTTACCAAACCTCTAACCCGAAATATTAACGGGGTGGTGAAAGCCGAACAAATTGACAATGAAAGTGCTTACATTGAATTGGATGAATATGTCATTACACGTGAGCTTGATCGTCATTTCCGTGCTTTTTTTGCCGCTTATTTACCCGCTGTTGGTCCAGAACGGGGTTGTGTTAAGAATAATATCGGTGTTTGGGTTTCTGGCTTCTTTGGTTCAGGTAAATCACATTTCATCAAAATCTTATCTTACTTGCTGGCAAACCGGCAGGTTATCCACAATGGTGACAGACGTAGTGCGTTGTCTTTTTTTGAAGACAAGGTAGAGGATGCGTTGTTATTAGCGGATATTCGCAAAGCGGTGCAATATCCGGCTGAAGTGCTTTTGTTCAATATTGATTCCCGTGCTAATGCTGATGATCGTGAAGATGCGATCCTGAAAGTCTTTCTAAAAGTGTTTAACGAACGCGTAGGTTACTGTGCAGACTTCCCACATATCGCGCATTTAGAACGTGAACTTGACCGCCGTGGACAGTATCAAGCGTTTAAAGACGCTTTTGCCGCTATCAGTGGTTCATCGTGGGAAACTGAGCGAGATGCTTACGACTTTTTCCGTGATGAAATGGCACAGGCATTGAGTATAGCCAGCGGGCAAAGTGAGGAATCATCGCGCCAATGGGCGGAACAGTTTGATGCAAATTTTCCTTTAGATATCACTAACTTTTGCAAGTGGGTTGAAGAGTACCTGGATAGCCGTGAGAACGGCAACATCTTGTTTATGGTCGATGAAGTCGGTCAGTTTATTGGCAAAAATACCCAGATGATGCTGAAGCTACAGACGATTACTGAGAATCTTGGCACGATCTGTAGTGGCCGAGCGTGGGTTATTGTGACGTCGCAAGCGGATATCGATGCGGCTATTGGTGGCATAGAGCATCGTGATGGCCTGGATTTCTCTAAGATTCAGGGACGATTCACGACGCGTTTACAGCTTTCCAGCTCAAACACCTGCGAGGTTATTCAAAAACGCTTATTAACTAAAACCGAATCAGCGGTTGAAGCATTGCGAACCATTTTTGCCCAGAAGGGTGACATTTTACGTAATCAGTTAGGTTTTGATGCAACGACCAAAGCGACCCTGAAACCCTATACGCAATCAGCTGAATTTGTTGATAACTACCCGTTTGTACCCTGGCATTTCCAATTGGTACAAAAAGTGTTTGAGTCTATTCGTACCAAAGGGGCAACGGGCAAACATTTAGCAATGGGGGAGCGTTCCTTGCTGGCGGCGTTTCAGTCGGCGGCACAGCAGGTTCAGTCGGATGATTTAAATACGTTGATCCCTTTCTGGCGTTTCTATGAACCTATTGAGGGCTTTCTTGAGCCCGCAGTTAAGAGAACTATCGAGCAAGCAGAGGGATTAGGGCTCCATGAACAGGATATCCAACTGCTTAAGACACTATTCTTGATTCGTTATGTTAATCTGCTAAAAAGCACCTTAGATAATCTGGTGACGTTGACTATCGACCGGATTGATACGGATAAGATCACATTACGTCGTCAGCTTGAGAACAGCCTCCAATGCCTTGAAAATCAAAGATTGATTGCCCGTAGCGGTGATGAATATTTGTTCTTAACTAATGAAGAAAAAGAGATTGAGAATGAAATTCGTAATGTGGAAGTAGAATACACCACGATTAATCGTCGTCTCTCAAACCTCATTTTTGATGACTTGCTCAAAAACCGTAAATATCGTTATCCGGTGAATAAGCAGGATTTCCCGATAAGTCGCTTCTGTAATGGACATCCTTTGGACGGCGCTAATCTGGAAGATTTAGTGGTGAAAATATTAACCCCGCTGGATACTTGCTATAACCATTATCGTGATGATATTACCTGTATTCCTTATTCCGCAGAGGGTAACGGTTGTATCTTGATCCGACTGGCCGATGAATTGCTGGTGTGGAAAGATTTGCAAATAATGGTGCAGACAGACAGTTTCCTTAACAAACAATGTGGACAGCGACCAGAACAGGATGTGCTGTTGAAGGAAAAGGATCGCGAAAACCAGAGTCGTGAAAAAACATTACGTGTACGTATTGAACAACTGCTCGCTGAAGCGACGGTTTATGCTATTGGTGTCCGTTTACCGAAAAAATCTGCCTCGCCAACAGCCATCGTGGATGAAGCTTGTCGATATGTGATTGAAAATAGTTTCGCTAAACTGAAATTGCTGCGTCCAACAAGTCGTGATATCAATCGCGAAATTCATTCGCTCCTGACCATAGAAGATTCTGCACAAATCAATCTTGATATGTGCTCTGAGGAATGTAATCCAGAAGCTATGCGAGAAGTTGAAGCCTGGATTAGTATGAGTGTCGATTATCATAAGCCTGTTTACCTGCGGGATGTACTTAATCACTTTGGACGCCGCCCTTTTGGCTGGCCAGAGGATGAGGTCAAATTGTTGGTCGCGCGTTTGGCTCGTTCAGGCAAAATCAATTTTACCCTGCAAAACAATCAAATTAGCTTGAAACAGGCGTGGGATGTTTTCTCGAATACGCGTCGGCATAGCGAGTTACGTTTGCTGAAAGTCCGTCAGCATGATGAAGAACAACTGCGCAAGGCGGCACATATTATGAACAAGGTTGCGCAGGAGTCTTTCAACGAACGCGAAGAGCAAGGATTGGCAAAGCATATTCGTACCACTTTGGAAAGTTGGGAACGTGAGTATGTTGGCTATCAAATCACCGCCCAAACAGGGCAGTTCCCTGGAGAAAAAGCGGTTCAGGAAGGGCTTCAACTGATTAAATCGCTTTTGGCGCAGAAGGAAGCTTTTTCTCTGGTGGAGAAAGTGATCGATGAATCTAACGCATTGGAAGACTTTGCTGAAACACGCGATGATCTCAGTGATTTTTATGGCAATCAGCTCCAGTCTTGGCAGCAGTTGGCAATGGTGCTAAATGGTAGCTTTAAGGCTAATCGTAGCGCGTTAGAAAAAGACGAAAATGCTCATCAAGCCTTGACTAAACTGTGCCACATTTACCAAATGGCAAAACCCTATTCTCAGCTCTGCTGTATTGTTCCGCTCATTGAACAGGTGCAGGAGGTGAATCAGCGTTTGTTAACTGAAGCCCGTGAGTACGGTTTACAGCGTATTGATACCCGCATTGAAGAAGTTAAAAAACAGATGCAGCAGAGTCAGATTCCTGATTCATTACTGAATCGAGCGTTGTATCCAATGCAGCAAAGTCGTGAGCGTGTAGTCAATACACAGTCGATACCTGAAATCTATCATGAGCAAAGTGAGGTCCAATTACAGCAAGGACAGGCTGAACAGTTAATGAACGGCTGGATTGATGAGCAGTTGAAAAAACGTCAGATGATAGAGAAATCGGTTAGTAACGATGGACAGAGATCGCCAGTGACGTCGATACCGGTATCTGACCCGCCTACCGTACAACCTATACCCGTTTTGAAAAAGACGCTTGCGATCCACGCTACGCGCGAAATGAAAAAAGCCGTTGATGGGGACGTATTAGAAACGATCGAGCAGATGGAAAAGGCGCTTGAGCAGCTACGTAAGACGTTATTCGATGCCCTTAAAGCCGGTGACCGTGTTCGCCTTCAGTGACTTAATCAGGTGGGCGTTTATCACGCCTGCAAGGATTGCCTATGAATACTTCCAATATCAAAAAATACGCTCCTCTGGCTCGAATCCAGTTCTGTCATGCCATTACCCAAAAACTGACATCGTTAGGGATTAGTGTTGATAAAAACAGTGACTTGCAGATTGCTGATGTTACTGAAATAGGCGATTGGGTCCGTTTTGGTCGCTATGAATATCCTAAAACGGTATTGGCGCGCCGTAATCGATTAGTTGAACGTGCGCATGTACAGGGTTATACCCAATTAATTGAGCATGTCGCCTACACTTGGTTTAATCGCCTGTGCGCTATTCGTTACATGGAGCTACATGGGTATCTGGATCATGGTTTCCGTGTGCTATCTCATCCTACAGATCCTATTGGTTTTGAGGTATTAGCGCATGTTCCAGAGGTGGTTGGGAACCTGGCGTTAAGCAATCCTCAGCAGCTGGTGGAAATGAAACTAGCGGGTGATCAGGATGAAGCGTTGTATCGCGAGCTGTTGTTAGGACAGTGTCATTTCCTGCATAAAGCTATGCCGTTCCTGTTTGACTCGCTAAATGATGAAACTGAGCTTCTGTTGCCGGATAATTTGACACGCACTGACTCGATCCTACGCGGGCTGGTGGACAGTATTCCCGAAGAGGACTGGAAGCAGGTAGAGATCATCGGCTGGTTGTATCAGTTTTACATCTCTGAAAGAAAAGAGCAGGTTATTGGTAAGGTCGTGAAAAGCGAAGATATTCCCGCAGCCACTCAGCTGTTTACCCCTAATTGGATCGTGCAGTATCTGGTGCAAAACTCTGTGGGTCGCCAGTGGTTGCAAACCTATCCTGACTCTCCGCTCAAGGAGTGCATGCCATACTATATTGAACCCGCAGAGCAGATTGCCGAAGTGCAGGTGCAATTAGCGACCATTACACCAGATAGCATTGAACCAGAGAGTATTAAAGTACTTGATCCTGCATGTGGTTCCGGTCATATCCTAATCGAAGCCTACAACGTGCTGAAGCGAATATATGAGGAGCGCGGATACCGCCGTCGTGAAATTCCGCGGTTAATTCTGGAAAATAATATCTTTGGTCTGGATATTGATGATCGTGCGGTTCAGCTCTCAGGTTTTGTGCTGTTAATGATGGCGCGTCAAGACGATCGTCGTATCTTTACCCGTAATATTCGCCTGAATGTATTGTCGTTGCAGGAAAGCTCCCAGCTAGATATTTCAGCTTTGTGGCAGGGGATTAACTTGCATCAACAAAGCTGTACCGGTAGTACTTTTGATATGTTTGCTCAGAACGAGATCAGCACTAATAGCCAAAGTGCTGATGAATATCAATTGCTGGAAAGGACGTTAGCGTTATTTACGCAGGCAAAAACCTTTGGTTCATTGATTCAGGTTCCGCAGCAGGATGAGGAAGCGTTGGAAGTGTTGTTACGACAGCTCATTGAGTTGGAAGCTAGTGGTGATACTCATCAGAAAGAGGCTGCGCGTATCTTAATTCCTTTTATCCATCAAGCATGGTTGCTGGCGCAGCGCTATGATGTGGTGGTAGCGAATCCTCCGTATATGGGCACAAAGGGAATGAATGGTGATCTGAGAGAATTTGCCAGGAAGCAGTTCCCTGACAGTAAATCAGATTTGTTTGCGATGTTTATGCAGCACGCATTTAGTTTGTTGAAGATGAATGGCTTTAATGCTCAAGTGAATATGCAGTCGTGGATGTTTCTATCTAGCTACGAGGCACTACGTGAATGGCTGCTAGATACTAAGATTTTTGTCACTATGGCGCACCTAGGCTCTCGTGCATTTGGGCAGATTTCGGGGGAGGTGGTTCAGACTACGGCTTGGATAATGAGTAAATACCATGTTGATGGTTATTTGCCGGTATTTTTCCGTTTGATTGAAGGAGGGGAGGAAGAGAAAAAAAGTTTGTTAATAGAAAAGAAAAACCGTTTTGATAAAGTTAAACAGGATAGTTTCAGACAAATCCCAGGAGTACCGATTGCGTATTGGATCTCTACGGGATTGATGAATCTTTTTAAAAGTAATTTACCTATGGAACACTATGCTGATATAAGCACAGGGCTAAGTACAGGAAATAATGATCGATTTCTTAAGATGTGGACAGAGATTAATCATTTGAATAGAGATTGGGTCCCTTGTCAAAAAGGTGGGTCGTATAGAAAGTGGTATGGTAATAATGAATTTGTTATTGATTGGGGAAATAATGGTGAAAGATTAAAGAAATTCAAAGGATCTACGTTAAGAAATGTCCATAATTATTTTAGGGAAGGGATTTCATGGACTAGAGTATCTAGTGCAAGTACAGCGTTCAGATATTTTGAAGATAGTTTTATTTTTGAATCGACTGGCCCTAGCCTTTTTCCAAAAGAAAGCGATAAGAAAACACTGTACTTCTTTGCTGGATTATTAAATTCAAAACTCGCAACAGTATTATTAGAATTTATTGCACCTACATTAGATTTTCTAAGCGGGCATATTGCTAAGCTGCCTTGTCTTCAAGGAAATTGGATTGATGTTATTTCTGAAAATTCATCTAAACTCATTAAAATTGCTAAAGAGGATTGGGATAACTATGAGATTTCTTGGGATTTCAAAAGAAATCCAATGGTCGAAAATAATGAAAGGAGGTTGTTATCATCATATAAAAAAATGAGAGCTGATTTTTCAAATAATATTGAAATAATGAAAGATCTTGAGTTTGAAAATAATTCGGTCATTGTAAAAAATAGTTCATTAGAGCAAGATGTCTGCATTGATATAGTTTTAAATGAGATAACATTAACCTGTAATCCACATTATCGTTACGGTAACGAATCAACAGAGCAAGAATTGGAAAATCGTCTCCAATCCGACACCTTAGCCGAGCTTATCAGCTATATCATTGGCTGCATGATGGGTCGCTATTCTCTCGATCAAGCAGGTTTAGTTTATGCTCATGCGAGTAACCAAGGTTTTGCTGAATTAGTAGCACAAGGTGCCTATAAAACTTTCCCGGCAGATAACGATGGGATTCTTCCACTGATGACTTCCGACTGGTTTGATGGTGATATCACTGTACGAGTGCGTGAGTTTGTCCGTAAAGTTTGGGGTGAGGATCATCTACAAGAAAACCTCGACTTTATCGCCAAAAGCTTGTGTTTGTACGCGATCAAAGAGAAACGCGGTGAGTCGTCACTGGAGACCATCCGTCGTTATCTTTCTAGCCAATTTTGGAAAGATCACCTCAAAACCTACAAAAAACGCCCGATTTATTGGTTGTTCAGCTCTGGTAAAGAGAAGGCATTTGAGAGTTTGGTATACCTGCATCGCTATAATGACTCCACGCTGGCTCGTATGCGTACCGAATATGTTGTGCCGTTGTTGGCGCGTTATCAACGTCATATTGATCTCCTGCAAGACCAGCGCGATGGGGCATCATCTGCTGCTGAAACTAATCTCTTGAAGAAAAGACAGGAAGGTTTCACCAGAAAATTTAATGAGCTGCGCAGTTTTGACGATCGTTTGCGCCACTATGCAGATATGAGAATCACCCTTGATCTGGATGATGGCGTTAAGGTTAATTATGGCAAGTTTGGTGACTTGCTGGTGGATGTGCAAGTTATCACTGGCAATCCACCGGAGGTAGCGTAATGCAACATGCAGATTTACTTCGCAGGCTTATGGACCACTTTATCCATCACCGTATCGTGTTTTGGTACGATCCGAAGCAACATTTTAGTGAAGTATTGCCTAAGCTTGAACTGGACGGTATCTCTGTGCTGAATATGCACGGTGCCTCATTATTGGCAACGAAGAAACTGATCGAACTTGATCAACCAGAACAAAAGTTCTTACTGTATTTTGCACGGGAGCGTCCCGCTCGTGAGTTAGATTGGTTGCTGGACATTCGTCTCTACAGCAGTGAGTTCCATGCTGATCATGCAGCGATGATCCTTAGCGATTTAAAGATCCCTCAATCAGGACTACGTGAATATATTCAACGTCGCCAGGATTTCTTTTCAGTGAATACACGTATTCAGACGTTAAAAAGCTGGATCACGGAAGATGAATCTGAAGACTCGTTGGATAAAAAAATGCTAGCAGTAGTCGTTGGTGCTAAGTCATTCGAAACGAAAGAAATTCTCTTTAGCCTGTTACAGCAATATGTCGGCCAACATAAGGATGAAGAAGATAGCGCGCTTGAGAACACGTTAGCAGTGATGGAGCATTTGCAATTAGCGCCGGTACTTTGGTGGCTGCTAGAACAAGAAATGAGCTACCAGAGTGAAAAGCCATTGCTGGATGATTTTATCCTTAAATTGTTTTGTACCGATCTTTGGTTACAAGGTGACAAAGCGCATCGAGATTGGCTCAGCAATAATGTACTGCCCACGGCAGCGGGCAAGGCTTCGGCTTTAGCGTTCATGGTTGGTTGGCGCGCTGATCGCCGTTTTAGTGAAGATTATGATTTTATTGCGGGTCAGCTAGCCGGAAAATTTGATCTGACTGAGCATTATCGCCATAGCTCTCCCTATGCGCTACAAGAGTGTGAAACCTTTGAAGCTATCGAACAATTTATTATTAAGGCTTTGGTTACGCAGTTACTGGAAGAGAGCACCACCTTGGATCGCGTGATGTTTAAAAATTTGCTGTCACAGCGTTTGGCGGCCCATTGGTGCCAAACTCGGCCAGAGTATCATGCGATTTATGAAGCTCTGCGGCATGCGGAACGTTTGCTAAATTTACGTAATCACCACATTGATGGTTTTAAATATCCTGACTCTTCATCTCTATGGCAGGCATATACCACAGAGATTTACCGTTTTGATCAAGCCTATCGCCTCTTCAATGAGCAAGCGATGTTGGTTCATCGCAAAGGTGCGGATATTTTGCGAGACCTCGACGGACATATCGAGGCGCTCTATACCAACTGGTATTTGGCTGAGTTAAGTCGCGAATGGAACCGACTACTGGATGGTGAGCAAAGAATCCATAGCTGGGAATTCAGCGGGATACCATTACAGCGGAACTTCTATAGTGACGTTGTGAAGCGTGAATTGAGTACTTCTCAGGTCAAACGCGTGTTTGTGATTATCTCTGATGCTTTACGTTATGAAGTTGCTCAAGAATTGGCTAGTCTGATTAAGCGCGAAAAACGCTTTAGCGCCGAGTTGCGTTCTCAAACAAGCGTGTTGCCAAGTTATACTCAATTAGGCATGGCAGCGCTGTTACCACACAAAGAACTGAGTTATTTGCCTGATAACTCAGGTGTTGTTTATGCCGATGGACAGTCGACGCAGGGTATTGCCCATCGTGATGCAATTTTACGAAAAGTTAATGGCATGGCGGTCAGTGCTAACGAATTATTTAATTGGAATAATAGCGAAGGTCGCGACAAAATCCGTAATGCTGAAGTAGTTTATATCTGGCATGACACTATTGACGCGATTGGTGATAAAGGGGCGACAGAAGAAAAAACCTTTGAAGCCTGCCGAAAAGCGATCAATGAATTAAAAGATTTAGTTGCTCGCGTGATTAACCGCTTGAATGCTACCCGTGTTTATATTACTGCCGATCACGGTTTCTTATTCCAGCAGCAACCGCTATCTGAAACAGATAAAACTAAACTTCAGATCAAGCCTGAAAACACAATTGAGGCAAAGAAACGCTTTATCATTGGCCATCAGTTGCCAGACGACGCGTTCTGTTGGCATGGTAGATTATCTGATACGGCAGGTAGTCGTGATAACAGCGAATTTTTATTGCCTAAGGGGATACAGCGTTTTCATTTTACCGGTGGGGCACGCTTTGCTCACGGCGGAGCGATGCTGCAAGAGATTTGTGTACCCATATTACAGGTGAAAATCTTGCAAAAAACGCGGGTGGAAAGGCGACAACAGCGACTAGTGGGGGTCGTGGCGAAAAGCCAAAATATTAAATTAGTCAGCAATATTGACAAAGTCAGTTTTATTCAGACTGAGCCAGTTAACGAACAATATCGTGCACGCCAGCTCACTATCTATATTGTTGATTCAGAAAACCATGTCGTCTCAGCCAAAGAAACGGTGAATTTTGATAGTGATAATCATGGTATGGAGCAGCGTGTGCGAGATGTTACGCTGAAACTTACGGGTAAGCGGTTTGACCGCCGACATAGTTATACGTTAGTTCTGGAAGACAGCGAAACCCGAACGTATTTTAGCCGTTATGCGGTGACTATTGATCTGGCCATTCAGGATGATTTCTTTTAGGTGGGGCTCCATGCGCATATCCGACTTACTTCAGGAGGAATAATTTGAAAACTACCGATAGCTGCCATTTTTAAACCTATCTTACATATAACGTGTAAATATTATGTTATTTTGTCACCTATATTTCCAGCAATAGGCCATATGAGCTGAGGGTATTGTTACAGCTATTTTAAATAGCATATTTATTAATGTGTTTTTTATTGTGTTTTATTGGCTTGATAATAATGTCTTATGGATATCTTAATAGATAAATTAGTATAGGTGAAGTGACGATGAAATTATCTCTTGGTGGAAATTAATTCTCACCTTAATTTATTATTAGAATCCTTGGATATATTATTTTCAATATAATAACACAACATATCACTTACAGCCTCAGCCCATTTATCTACTTCTTCAAGCGAATTTGTATGACTGGCAAGTCGTTCTCCTATTGATAACATCATTTCTAAAAATAACTTAGAGATAAAATATCGATGCTCATCGGCTATATTGGGAATAGTTTCATTAATGAATCTTAGTACAAGTAACATGGTCTCTTGTTCTTGCTGTGTTGTTTCATATGAATCACGAAAAAAAGGTGCTGCATCGGATAGTGCTGTGCGTAATACCGCTTCTTCACATTCTGTATGAAAAAATTTTTTTATTGCCAAACGTAGACGTTGCAGTGGTGGAATAGTGAAATCAAATAGAATATTGGCTAAGTCTTGCTGAGTTTGTTTCCATTCGTTTTCTTGCAGTGAAAAAAGAATAGCCTGCTTATTGGGGAAATATTGATATAACGATCCAATACTAACCCCCGCTTTTTCCGCTATTCGACTTGTCGTAAAACAATGGACTCCTTCCTGGAGTAAAATGCGAGTAGCGGCTTCCAGAATATTCGCAACTAAGTGCATAGAGCGTGTCTGTTTGGGAGCCTTTCTAACTGAAATAAAAGAGGAATTTTTCTTTTTCATAATTCTTTTCCTGATATGCGAATATTCAATATGAATAATTACTCGTATTCTATCACTCAATAGTTAGCGGAACTATTTATACATAGAGGAAATATGATGAATACATTAACTACTCATCCATTGAGCACAATATTAGAAAAACTTTTCTCCGAATCTGACAATTCTCAAGCCCGACTTTTTCAAACATTGGGTGCTCTACCCGAAACCGAGCAGCAAGCGTTGATGAAAGAAGCAGTTGGTGAAAACTATAAATTGTTTTATACCAGAGCTAAACATCATTATATGTCAATATCAAGGGATACAGGTAATTTATTGTATATACTTTGTCGAGCTAATAATTCCAAGTCGGTAATTGAATTTGGTACTTCATTTGGAATATCTACTCTACATTTGGCCGCAGCCGTTAAAGATAATGGTGGTGGCAAGGTAATTAGTACCGAGTTTGAACATGAAAAGGTGGTACAAGCACGTATAAATATGGAAAAGGCGGGTGTCGAGCATTTAGTTGAAATTCGGGAGGGAGATGCTATCGAGACACTAGGACGGAATTTACCAGAAGGAATTGATTTTATTCTATTAGACGGCGCAAAAAGTCTTTATCACCCTATTTTAATGATGTTAGAAGATCGTATGCACACGGGAACATTGATCGTGGCCGATAATGCAGATTGGGCACCAGAATATTGCCATTATGTTCGTATTAGTGATAATTATGTTTCTGTCCCCTTTGCTAAAGATATTGAATTATCTATCAGATTATAGTCTGAAGTATAAAGCACATCTGGTAAGGTGTGCTTTACCGATGCACCAGAATAATATTAGTTAAATAATATCATTATTTTGATATCTGTATGAGTTTATAGTGCCTTTTGCTTATTGTTGTGATCAAAATAGAATTTTATCTCTTAAAGAAGATAAGCTCTATATTATCCTTATAAGGGGATAAAATTGACTTATCCCTGATAAGGGATAATATATGAAAATCCGTTATGGGGGATAATATGAGTATCACATCTGCAAAAATGTTGGCGCATGCTCTGCGTAATGAGCGTAAAAAGCGCAAATTAAGCCAGGGTAAAGTTGCTGATAGCATTGGCATCAAACAGTCAACGGTTTCAGAGTTTGAGAATTACCCTGATGGAACCAGGCTTGAAACGTTGTTTAAATTGCTCGCAGCTCTGGATTTGGAACTCCAGGTAACTAAACGAGGAGCGTCATTGAATTCCTGGTCATCATCCTCTAATACAGCTCAAAACCAAGAAGGTTTGCATGATCAGCAGGGTTGGGATCAGGAGTGGTAGGTAATGAATAAACTCGTCGTTGCTCTTAATGGAACTATTGTCGGATTGTTAGAGAAATCTGCTGGTGGTGCGATGTTGTTTACTTACCATGAAAGCTGGTTATCCCGTCCGGGTGCACGTGCCATTTCTTTATCTCTCCCTTTACAGAAAGATTCGAGTGACAATAGAGATAGGTGTTATCGAATATTGAATTGAGAATTTAGCCAGTAACTTATTTTAGATTACTGGCTGTCGAGTCAACAATAGCGGAACACTCTGCTGTTACTGATTTTTTGTCAGCATTCAACTTTTGTCATTGGAATGCTATATCCCTTTACCGTTTTTTTCAGTTGTTTTTTAACATATACCTCCCGTGTTATTGCTGAATACTGTGTGCATCAGAAGTAAATCCAATTTGGTGTCTGAAAGGAGTCTTTCATCTTTTAGCCTGCACCGAGTCGATGAATGATCCAGCTCATGGCAAATAAATTTATGGATGTGCTTAAAACGTGGGCCGAAATCTGTTTCGTTGGCGTTGCGTTTGATAGTAAGCAGAGTTTGTATTTCCTGCATCAGATCTGCATCCTCGACAGTTGCGGCTAGCAAAGTATCGAATTTCATCGGAGGGGCTCCTTTACCTGCTTCTATCCAACGCACCGCCAGCAATGGTCGTAGTACGTAAAGATATTTTTTCAGCCGTATTTCCTTACCTTGCAGGTGACCCCGAAAGTTTTTCTTTGCCATAGATAGATAGTGATATCGTGCTCTATTGTTGGAAAAGTAGTCCGGCAGTAGGGTGCGTAGTGCTGTCATAAATTCCACGTCTTCGCGGTAAACTACTGGTGAATCTGCCCATTCCATCAATGTTGGATTAGCCCGTTTCAGTAGTCCCAGCGTTTTGCGCAGTTCCCAACCAGAGATATCCAGTTCGTCATTGATCGGTAATTCGATCACATCCCTCGGTGGATCAACGCGTAAATACCATGACGGGGCATGTACATAAATAAAACGTACATCGTAATCACTATTTGTTGAAGCAAATCCCCAGCCACGGCTACCGGATTCACAAGCATAAAGTATTCGTATTTGTTGCTCTGTTTCAAGTTGCGCCAACTTTTGGAGTATGTGTTGTTTCATAGTGTCACTGACACCACATTTTTCTTTCATGTTGTTATCCTTTTACGCAAACCACTTGACGCAGGGTGTGAACGATCTCTACCAGTGAAGACTGGGCGGCCATTACCGCTTCAATGTCTTTATAAGCCATTGGGATTTCGTCGATTACATCGCTATCCTTACGGCATTCCACGTGAGCCGTGGCACGTTTCTGATCCTCTATTGTGAAACGCTTTTTTGCTGCTGTGCGGCTTAATACCCGTCCTGCACCGTGACTGCATGAACAGAAACTCTCTTCATTCCCCAGGCCACGAACGATAAAGCTTTTGACGCCCATTGAACCTGGAATGATACCCATCACTCCTTTGTGTGCGGCTACGGCGCCTTTGCGTGTTACCAGTACGTTTTGACCAAAGTGCTGCTCCTGCTGCACGTAATTGTGGTGGCAGTTAACAGCTTCTGCCATGGCAGTGAAGGGTTTTGTAATCACAGTAGCCAGTGCTGTTAGCGTGTGTTTCATCATGACTTCACGATTATGGCGGGCGAAATTTTGTGCCCAACCGACAGCTTCCATATAATCTGCAAAATGGCGGCTACCTTCTTCAAAATAAGCTAAGTTACGGTCAGGCAGATTAGTGATGTGCTGTTTCATATCCTGCTGGGCTAGGGTAATAAATAGATTACCAATCGCATTGCCAACGCCACGCGAACCGCTGTGTAGCATGACCCATACCTGATCAGATTCATCCAGACACAGTTCGATAAAGTGGTTACCGGTACCTAGCGTACCTAAGTGCTGATAGTTGTTGGTTTTCAGTAGCTGCGGGTATTTATCGGTCAGGCGTTTAAACCCAGACTGTAACATGTTCCAATGGTGATCAACGGTTGCTGGTGGTTTCTGCCAAGAGCCTTTATCGTGACCAGAGCGGTTTACAGTACGACCATGTGGTACTGCGATTTCAATAGCACGGCGGATAGCATACAGATTGTCTGGTAAGTCACTGGCGTTTAATGAGGTACGTACTGCCATCATTCCACAACCGATATCCACCCCCACAGCTGCGGGAATAATCGCTCCACGTGTCGGGATTACGCTGCCAATAGTTGAACCTTTGCCAAGATGGACATCGGGCATTACTGCCAAGTGGCTGAATATAAATGGCATTTTTGCCGTGTTTAATAACTGTTCACGAGCCTCTGCCTCGACGGGTACGCCATGAGTCCACATTTTTACCGGTACACTGTTTGGCGCAGTGATCAACTCGTAATCATTTGTTTTCACGTCTCTCTCCTTGTTATTTACCCGCTACTATTACCATAATTTAGAGTGATTAGTATTTTTCCCTTTTTTAATCAACTCTTATGGGGTGATTTTCTCGTAGAAAATCAAAGAAAGAGTACAAAAAGCATTTTTTATCGCTGCAATATTATGGTATTTAATAAATATTGCAATTTTTTAGCATTGTTGTTTTATTGAATAATATTGAAATTGTGATATCAATCTATATAAAAATTATTGTGAAAATCACTGTAAATTTACGAATGATTTTTTGATTTAATGAGTGATTATAAAGTTAACAAATGATTTTTATACAATGGTATTATTGAAAGATTATGAGTCTATGTTATTAAATTAGATGGATAATGTTTTTTGGGTTATTTTTGAGTGAGTTAGAAGTTAATATTTCTCTAGATAATAAGCATTGTATTTTTGGAAATAATATTTTTATTGAATTAATGAAAATAGCATTTTCATTTAATGTGTTTGTTGAGAAAAATAAAGGTTCGTCATGTGTTTGTTAATTTTTTATTGGTTTTTTTATAGTTGTTACATATGTTGGTCGATTGATTTTAAATTGGAATAGATAGATTAAAAAATTTGATAAATAGTCTGATGGTTTTTTGGTTTGGAAAAATTTCTATTTCAATAAAATTTGGCATTACGCAATAAAGTGAACCGATGATAAAGTTGATTTTATTGATATGTGCGTAAAATCGGGGAGTTTCAGCCATTCTGAATTACAAGCTGAATGACAATCACCGATAACACCCAAGGTAGTCCCACTCCATAGGGCAGCAATAATACCTGTAGTAGAATATTCAAAGATTAAAATATCTGCGATACGTAAACCTAATAATTTTGCCCCCAATAAATATCCTGCTGGATTAGGTTTTCCTGATTTAACATCTTCAGAGGAAATAATTGTTTTTGGACAAGGTAACTCTGCGGTAACAAAAATTACCGCAGCTAAAGATAATACAATAACTGATAACTAACTAGAATATGAATTTGCTCTCATTGGGCGATGTCATAATTTCTGTTTTTCGTATGGCTATCCATAATACATTGTTTTCTCGTGATGCTTTATTTTTTAGGTCAATTTAATCCTTAATATCGGTATGAAGGTCAATACTTTTATTTTGTTAATTTCGATTTTATTTAATATTCTTAAATTTAATCCTCATTAATACTGGCCAACGCATTTCCTGCCTGTTGATAAGAACCTTTTTCTGCATGGATAATAATTTTCCCGGAACGATGTGCGGTCAGTTGTGTTTCCATCTTCATGGCTTCCATCACAGCAATGACATCACCTTGTTTAACTTCATCACCTTCCTGTACATACCAAGATTGTAAAATGCCGGATATTGGAGCAGGTATCTGATTAGATGCGGTGATTGTTTCTTCAGCTGCGCTATTGAGGTTTTTAGTCACCGAATTCTGTTCAGGATCGGATAATAAAAGTCCTCTCAATAATTCGGCTGGTAACCCCAATTGATGACGACGGCCATCAATTTCGATAAAAGTACGAGTTACTTTTTCTGGATAATGATTTTCCTGACGCGGAGATATTTTTACTTGGTTGATAAAGTCAGTTTCAATCCAACGTGTATGGACCTTGAATGTATCATCAGAAATAAAATCAGGATGCTGCATGACTGCTTGATGAAAAGGCAGTACTGAGGCGACGCCTTCAATGTTGAATTCCTGTAATGCGCGCTGCGCCCGGGCAATAGCTTGTTGACGAGTTTTTCCAGTGACTATCAACTTAGCCATCAGGGAATCAAAGGTGCTTGGGATTACGGAACCCGTTACAACACCAGAATCTAATCTTATTCCAGGACCAGAAGGCGGAGAAAATAGCGTCACTGTTCCTGGTGTGGGCAAAAATCCTTTACCGGTATCCTCTGCGTTAATACGAAATTCAAAAGAATGTCCTGAAGGAATTGGCGTTGTTGTCAATGATAAAGGTTTACCTTCGGCAATTCGAAATTGCTCGATCACGATGTCGATACCCGTTGTTTCTTCGGTGATAGGATGTTCAACTTGTAAACGAGTATTAACTTCCAGAAAGGAAATAGTCCCGTCCGCACTAAGCAAAAACTCCACTGTGCCCGCTCCGGTATAACGAGCTTCGGCACAAATATCCCGAGCTGCTTGATGGATACGCTGGCGCTGATTATCAGTCAGAAATGGGGCGGGTGCTTCTTCCACCAGCTTTTGATTGCGTCGTTGCAATGAGCAGTCACGTGTGCCAAGTACGATGACATTGCCATGCTTATCAGCCAGAATTTGTGCTTCAATGTGACGAGGTTTATCCAGAAACTGTTCAATGAAACACTCCCCACGGCCAAAGGCTACGGTTGCTTCACGAACGGCTGAATTATAGAGTTCTGTCACTTCATCCAGACGCCATGCTACTTTCAGGCCACGCCCTCCACCGCCATATGCCGCTTTGATTGCGATTGGTAGGCCATATTTTTCAGCAAATGTCAGGGCTTCCTCTGCGTTTTTCACCGGTTCTTCCGTACCTGAAACCAGTGGCGCCCCTACACGTTGGGCGATTTTACGCGCTTTAACTTTGTCACCCAGAGCATCAATTGTCTCGGGTTCAGGACCAATCCAGATTAACCCTGCATCAATAACTGCACGGGCAAATTCTGCCCGTTCGGACAGAAATCCATATCCCGGATGTACCATACTGGCACCTGAACGTTTAGCAATATCCAGTAGTCGAGGAATATTAAGATAAGTTTCAGCGGGGTTGTTTCCCCCTAAACCATAAGCTTCATCAGCCAGTTGTACGTGTTGTGCATTGATATCCGAATCGGCATAAATGGCAATGGATTGTAAGCCATAATCCCGGCAGGCACGGATGATCCGGACAGCAATTTCACCGCGGTTAGCGATCAGAATTTTCTTCATTGGGTTGTCCTTATTATTCATGAACAGTCAACGCTTCCTGTATTTCGTGAAATTCATTAATTGGATTGAAGCGGATATGGGCATTGATAGGAATTTGTCCAGCAAGATCAAGATGGTAACTGGCAACTGAACCAATGACGGGATAACCGCCGGTTAAGGGGTGATCTGCCAGAAACAGAACCGGTTGTCCACTGGCAGGAACCTGAATGGCTCCGACGGCCGTTCCTTCACTAGGTAACTCTTCATGGTTGATGCGTGATAATGGGGTGCCTCCGTTCAGGCGAATCCCAACCCGATTAGATTGTGGTGTTACTCGCCAGAGCTGATTTTGTAACAGAGATAGCGCTTCTTCCGTGAACCAGTCGGTTCGTGGTCCCAGAATAATATCCAGTGTGACGATATCGTCAGGAGCTGGCATATTAAAGGCTGGGCCTTCATCCATGGATACCGCAAAACTGCGTGTGACGGAAAGAATATTCAACAGATCGCCTGTAGCAACAGGTTTGGGGCCAATATGTGCCAGCGTGTCGTAAGATCGACTGGAAAGAATAGGTTGCTGCGCAAAACCTCCGCGTACTGCCAGATAAGAACGCACTCCCGCTTTGGGCGTTCCTAATGTCACTTTATCACCTTCGCTTAGATCAACAGGTTGATAGCTACCCGCTTGAAACTTCCGGCCAGATGCCGTTTGGATAACAATAGGACAATCAGCCCCAGTGACCGCGATAATAACGCAGCCATGGGAAATGAAGCTTAATCCACCTTCCACAATTTCCAGACATGCACTATCGGAAGGATTTCCGACGATACGATTTGCACTTCGCAGCGCTGTTTTATCCAGCGCACCCGCCGCAGCAATCCCTAAACCAGCCTGCCCGGAACGGCCCAAATCCTGAAAAAGCGTTTGTATCCCGGTTGATAAGATTGCCAGAGATGGGCGTTTATCAACTTGTGAAGAGATGACATCTATTGTGGGAGTAATCTGGCTTTCAGGCTTGGTAATGGTGACTGTTGTACCTTTGCTTTTATCTCTGAAACGTACCCGAAAGCCCGGTTGCAACAGGGCAGGGGGATTGCGAGAGAGATCCCACATGCGCTCTGGTGTAATGCCGATGATTTGCCACCCGCCAGGACTGGTCTGGGGATATATACCACTAAATTCTCCTGCTAGCCCTACCGATCCCGCTGGCAGGCGCGCCCGTGGGGTCATTCGGCGGGGAACATGCAAAACATTAGAATTTGCTACTAAATAAGCAAATCCGGGAGCGAAACCCGTAAAAGCCACAGTGTATTCATTTTCTGTATGCCGTTTAATGACTTCTTTAATGGTTATTCCGAGGATATCCGCCACTTCAGCCAGATCTTCGCCAGTGTAATACACCGGGATTTCAACCAGTTTGCCTGTTGTTCTATCGCGAGTATTCAGGTTGCGACGGTTGATTTCTCTGGCAAGTTGACTGTCGGCAATAATATTAGGACGAAACCGGATCAGCAGTGTTCTGGCTGCCGGGATAATTTCTTCTACTCCTGAAATTGGGCTGGAATTAAGTGAATCAAATAAAGCCAGTGTTTCATCCAGATTGCAAAGTTCAACAATAATAGCGTTCAAATTAACGGGTAGAAAACGCACGGAGTACTCCCGGAATGAAGCAGCATTGATAATGAGTATGTAAAACGGTGCATGATGCCATGACAACTACGTTACCCGTTTTGAATAAAAGACTGTATGGTGATTCCAGCTTGTTGCAGTGTCATTTTCACCTGACGGGCCATTTCCACCGCACCGGGGCTGTCACCGTGTACACAGATGGAGTCAGCCTGAATGCGTGTAAAGCTACCATCGATCGCTTCAACACCGCCCTCAGTCACCAATTGCAACATACGTTGAGCAACCACATTGGCATCATGCAGTACTGCGCCTTTTTCTCGCCGAGAAACTAACGTGCCTTGTGGAGTGTAAGCTCTGTCGGCAAAAGCTTCCGCAACAGTACGTAAACCTTTTTCCCTTGCCAGATCCAATATTTTTGCACCTGCTAACCCGACTAGTGTTAAGTTGTCATCCACTTCACGAATCGCGGTAATAACGGCAAGTGCCTGATACTCATCATTAGCAATGGTGTTGTACAGGGCGCCATGAGGTTTAACATAACTCACGGTAGTTCCGGCGGCGGCTGCCAGCCCTTTTAGAGCGCCGATCTGATAGATAACATCGGCAATCAGCTCATCGCTGGCAATATCCATATTACGGCGGCCAAATCCGACAAGATCGGGATAGGACACATGGGCACCAATAACGACCTGATTTTCATGGGCCGCTTTTAGGGTTTGAAGAATTCCGGCGGGATCACCTGCGTGAAATCCACACGCCACATTGGCACTGGTGACAATGCTCAGCATGGCATTATCGTCACCCATCTTCCATTGACCAAAGCTTTCACCAAGATCGCTATTTAAATCGATAGTTTTGATCATTGTTATCTTCCTCAAGCTGTTTTCAGAAACGAAAAGATAGGTTCTATGGACATAAAAGCCATGTACCAGGTTAGTGCGCAGGTAATTGCTCCCAGCCATAACAACCAACGCGGGTAGTGATAGCCCTGCATCAGGTCTGCTCGACACCAGCCGACATAAATAAAAATGGTTAGCCCGATAGGGAGGATCAGCCCATTAAAGCCACCGGCAAAAACCAACAGAGCAGCGGGAGGTGTCCCTAAAACAAGATAGACCAAGAGAGAGAGGGCGATAAATATGATGGTTGCAATATTGCGCTTACGTTCAGTGAATTTCTGACTAAATACCGTAATAAAGGAAATGGAAGTGTAAGAGGCACCGATCACACTGGTAATTGCTGCTGCCCAAAGGATCAAGCCAAAAATACGTAAACCAAATTGCCCGGCTGCGGCCTGAAATGCTTGTGATGCTGGATTTGCATCTTGGCTGGAAATGTCGATTACTACGCCGCTGGCGACTACGCCAAGAATGGCAAGGAACAGGATATAGCGCATCAGGCCAACCACGAGAATGCCGTTGGTTGCTGCACGGGAAATAGCCTGAATATTTTCAGTTCCGGCAATACCTTTATCCAATAAGCGGTGCGCCCCGGCATAGCAGACATAACCGCCAACTGTGCCACCAACAATTGTGGTGATAGTGGCAAAATTAATGTTGTCAGGTAAAACAGTTTGTCGTAATGCTTCGCCGAGCGGAGGGTTGGAAACATAAGCAACGAACAATGTCAGGATGATCATGGCAACGCCCAGAACGATAATAATGCGATCGATGGCAATACCTGCGCGTTGGGATGAGAAGATAAAAATAGCCATGATCGCGCTCAACAATCCACCCCACTTAGGCTCCAGACCAATTAAGGCATTTAGCCCCAAGCCGGAACCGGCAATATTGCCGATGTTAAAAACCAAACCACCAAATATCACCAAGAGCGCTAGCAGATAGCCGCTACCGGGTATTGCCGTGTTGGCAATATCTGCAGCCCGCATCCGAGTTAAGGTCACGATACGCCAGATGTTTTGCTGCACAAAAAAATCAATCACGATAGATGCCAGAATGCCAAACGCAAAGGAGGCGCCCATAGTTGCAGTGAATGTTGCTGTCTGAGTAATAAATCCGGGACCAATTGCTGACGTTGCCATCAGGAAAATGGCGGCGATTAATGATGAGCGTCGAACCTTCACAAAATTAATGGCTTTCTGTGTCGCCATAGATTGCACTCCTGCGTATGTGTCGTCGAGATAAGGGTTAATTGCAGAAACATGGTAACGATTTATTAATTCTATTTATGAAGACCCTCAATTGTAGAGAGTAATTTCTTCTACTTGACGGTTATCTCTCAACTTGCAATAACATCGCTTGCTCTGCACACACTTTGCTCAAAATAATCCACGGAATTAGATAACAAAATATGATGATTAATATCGACATAACTTAAACAATCATCTTTCAAGTAACTTGTTTCTGTAATTGCGTTAAAGTTGTGATATGTGTCACAAAATAAAACAAAAAAATGAAATTAATTTGAAATTATTACTATTGATTATTAAATAACTAATATTAATGTATTTTTTATATGATTTGTAACACAATAATAACCTGGGTCTATTTTTTGATTAAAATACAACCCCTTGTTTTTGCTGCTATCTTAACCCCATCCCTGCTTTTAGTTACCTGCGTGACAATAAACCTCAAACATTGATCGCTAAGTTAAATTTATGGTTAATACCGCTTCGTAATTGTGGAATAGAAAAGCAATGAAAAGCAGTATTTTGGTATTAGCGGTTTTTTATAGCACGGCTTCAGGCAGTCAGGCCGCTGACCTCTCAGATCAACAACGTATTCATCAACAGGCGCGTCAGCAAGCACTGGAGGCCCAATTAGCTCCATCGCCTGAAGCAGTTCGCCTGTCTGTACTGGAAAAAACCTCGCCCGCCGCCTTTCCGACGGCAGCACACGGCTTTCCCCTTGCCCGGGTCCCGCCATTCAGTACTGGCCGTATTCATTCAAATAACCCGGCTGCCCGTGTGTAGTCTGTGCGTGGAGACCCCCCATGAACAAACAGTTATATCGTCTTATCTTTAACCGATCCCGAAACAGGCTGATGGTGGTGGCGGAGATTGCCCGGGCCGGGCAAGGCAGCACCGCGCGCCGTCGCGGTCGGCCATCGGCTCAACGATTGTGTCGCCTTACCGCGTTCCAGTTCGGTTTATTGCTGGCCCTGGGCGGGATTTCACTCACCGCCCAGGCGGCGATTGTGGCCGATGGACAGGCACCGGGTCAGCAACAGCCGACGATTATCCCCAGTGCCAACGGCACGCCGCAGGTGAATATCCAGACCCCCAGCGCTGCCGGCGTGTCCCACAATACTTACCGCCAGTTTGATGTCGATAAACGCGGGGTTATCCTCAACAACAGCGCAAAGGCGACCGAGACCCAACTGGGCGGCATGGTCGCCGGCAATCCCTGGCTGGCTAAAGGGGAAGCCAAAGTGATCCTCAATGAAGTCAACAGCCGTGACCCCAGCCACCTCAATGGCTGGATTGAAGTCGCCGGACGCAAGGCTGAGGTGGTGATTGCCAATCCGTCCGGGATTACCTGTAATGGCTGTGGTTTTATCAATGCCCATCGCACCACCCTGACCACCGGTGAAGCCCTGATGGAGCGGGGGCATCTGACCGGTTTTGACGTGAATCAGGGCGAAGTGCGTATTGAGGGGCAAGGGATGGACAGCCGGCAGCAAAATTACACGGACATCATTGCCCGCGCCGTTGCCCTCAACGCCAAATTACACGCCCAGAACCTGAAAGTGACCACCGGGCGCAATCGCGTGGATGCCGCACACCAGACCATCACGAAAAAATCCGCCGCTGAAGATGAGGCCCACCCACTGTTCGCGCTGGACAGTACGGCACTCGGCGGGATGTATGCTCATAAGATTCTGCTGATAGGCACCGAAGCCGGTGTCGGGGTGCGGAATGCCGGCGATATCGGCGTGCCCGCGGGGGAAGTCTTCGTCACCGCCGATGGCCGGATTGAGAACCGGGGCACAATCAGCAGCCGGGATGCGCTGCAATTAACCAGTACCGCCGGGATAGATAATCAGGGCAAACTGCTGTCGCAATCGACGGTCACTTTGCAGGCTGGGGGCCCACTGCACAACCGGGGCCGGATTGAGGCGCGGGGGGATATCTCCGCCACCGCCCAGACGATACAGAGTGACCGCCACAGTGTCTGGGCCGCCGGACTGGATGATAACGGGAACACCACCCGCCCCGGCTCACTGACCCTGACCGCCCAGCAGGTTCAGGCTGGCGGGAAAAATCTGGCGACCCATACGCTGAATATTCACGGTCAACAGATTGACCTCAGCGGCAGTCAAACTGTAGCGGGCGACATTCAGCTGACGGCCAGTCAACCGGGCATCAGCACGGCACACGCCAGCGTTAACGCAGACCGTTTTACTGCCCATACCCCGGGCCAGTTTAATAATAACGGAGGGCAATTAACAGCGCGGGAAATCCATTTAACCACGCCCGATATCGCGAACCAGCAAGGAAAAATGACCCAGACCGGTCCCGGTGAACTGACCCTCCACACCCGGACCCTGAATAACCGGGGTGGCACCCTGTTTAATGCCGGGTCACGGCTGACGATCACCACCGACCAGCTCGATAACCGTCAGGGCAACCTCGTCAATCAGGGGGATAACTTCCACCTGACCGCGCAAACCGCAGACAACACTCAGGGGCAAGTGCAACTGGCCGGCAACGGTCAGCTGTCCCTGACAGCCCAACACTGGCTGGGCCATCAGGGCAAACTGCTGACCAACGGCACGCTGGCTATTCAGGCCGGTGACCTGCAACTGAATCAGGCCGAGACCCGCGCTCATCGCATTACTCTCAACGCCGATACGCTGAATCATCAGCAGGGTGTGATGCAACAATCGGGCACCGATACCCTGGCCCTGACGGTCAACACGCTGAATAATCAGGGCGGCAAGATTGCCGGTAACGGAAACCTGAATGTTGAGGCAACCACAGTCGATAATCGCCATGGCAACATCGTGGCGGCTGAAAACGGCTCGTTGACATTGACGGTTAACGACACGCTGGATAACCAGAATGGCCGACTGGAAGCCGGTAACGATATCCAACTCACCGCGACCCAACTGGATAATCGCCGGGGAACCCTGGCGGCCTCTGGGGGCAGTGCCACGCTGACTATCGGGCAACAGATTCAGAACACCCACGGCCATATCGAAGCCAAAACCCGACTCACTACGACCAGTCAGGCTTTGGATAACACCCAGGGGACATTACTGGCGCAACACATCACCAGCCAGACGACCGGGCACCGCTTCACCAATACCGCCGGACAAGTGATCGCGCAAGATACCCTGACCTTACACAGTGGTGAGCTGGAAAACACCGCCGGACTATTACAGTCCGGGGGCGACATGACGGTGAAAACTCACGGTCACTGGCTCGCCAACACCGCCACGACGGACCAAAAAGGCGGCCAGTTATTGAGCGGCGGACACTTAACGCTGCATACCGGCGATATCGACAACACCGGCGGGATCATCGCCGCAGACGGCCACACTACCCTGAGCAGCACCGCGCTTAACAATACCCGGGGACAGATAGCCGGCAATGGCGGACTGGACATTCACAGTCAGCAACTGACCAACCGTCAGGGCACCTTACAATCCGCCGATGCGCTGAATCTCGATACCGATGGACAGGGACTGGATAACCAGCAGGGCCGTATTCTCGGCGATGGCATCACCACCGTCACCAGCGGCCCGCTGGACAATCGCCACGGTCATCTGCAAGGCGGACAGTTGGTTATTGACACCCGACAGGCGCAGACAGATAACCGGGACGGCAAATTGTTGTCGGCAGGTACGTTCAACCTGAAAACCCAGCAGCTCGACAATCGTCATGGGCAGGTGCAGGCGGTGGGCGACACCGTATTGAATGTTAAAACCCAAACCGATAACACCGGCGGCCTGATTCGTGGCGGTGCGCAATTGACCTTGAGCACCGCTCACCTGATTAATCGCGACACGGCGCAGACGGATAAAGGACTGGAAGCCCAAAACCTAACGGTTAGCACCCAACAGGCGGACAACAGTCAGGGCACTTTACGGGCAGCCGACCACCTGCAAGCGAATATCAGCCAGACCTTGAATAATACTCAGGGGCTGGTCTCCGCAGGCAAACAGCTCACTATCAACCGCGAGGCTCAGCAACCGCCTCTGAGGATTAACAACCCACAAGGCACCTTGATTGCCGGGAAACAGGTCGATATTCAGGCTAATACGCTCAGCGGTGACGGCCAACTGTTATCGCAGGGCGATATGGCGGTGACCTTAACCGAGGATTTTCACCATACCGGCAACACGGCGGCCAATGGCAATCTGACCCTGAAAACCACCGGCAATCTCCTCAATGACCGCCCGATAAAAGCCGGTCAGGCGCTGCATCTTGGGGCGCAAAATCTTACTAACAGCGCCACCGGTGAAATCAGCGCCGAACAAACGCAAATCAAGGTCCACGATACGCTGACCAATACCGGACTGATTGACGGCAACCTGACCCATCTTACAGCTCACACGTTGACCAACACCGGCACCGGACGGATTTACGGGGACCATCTCGCCCTCCAGACGGGGACGCTCAATAACACCGCGCACGCCGGCAACGCGGCGGTGATTGCCGCCCGTGACCGGCTGGCTATCGGCACTGACACCCTGAACAACCAGCATCATGCGCAAATTTACAGTGTGGGCGAGACGCATATCGGCGGCCAGCTGGATAACACCTTATCCGCCACCGGTCAGGCGCGTGAACTCACTAACCACGCCGCCACCCTCGAAGCCGGCGGTAATCTGACGATTGATGCGAACCAGCTCCACAACACCAACGCCGGGCTGGTGACTCAGGTCGCCGAAACCGAACACGCCCGGCATCACGATGCGGCGCTCAGCGGCCAGACTGCCCGCTATGACTGGGCGCAGGTAGACACCGCCCGGCGGGACAAATACGGCGTGCATACCGCCCGGATGCCGGACGGCAGCCGCAGCGATAACTTCTATGAGTATCAGTACACCCGTACCGTGACGGAAACGCAGGTCAAACACAGCGACCCGGGTAAAATTCTGGCCGGCGGCCATCTCACCCTTAACAGTGCAAACGTGACTAACCACGACAGCCAAATTATTGCCGGTGGCGCGCTGACGGGCACGATTGGCGAACTGCACAATCTCGCCACGCAGGGCGAACGTATCACCACCGAGACCGGCAGCCAGACCCACTGGTACGCCAAGAAAAAACGGAACAAACTCGGCATCGGCGGCACCAAAACTTCGCAGGGAAAAAGTCGCAGTGGTTATAACCCTGCGCCGGTGGTAGAAACGATTGACCTGAAAACGCTGGCCTGGCAGGACCATGCCCGTCCACAGAACACCGATATCACGATTACGGACCGACAGACCGGCCAAATTCACGCGGCTCCCACGGCGGTGAAACCGGTGAGCGGGATAAACGACCAGCCGCGGGTCTTGCCACCTGGTCAACCGTTTGAACTGAGTTTGCCCCCGGAAACGGTGAAAGGGCAACCCATCGACCCGGTGATACGTGTCGTGACCCCCAATACCCGCCTGCCGGATAACAGCCTGTATACGGTGCAACCGGCCAGTGACAGCCACTATCTGGTCGAGACCGACCCGAAATTTACCCAGTATAAACAGTGGCTGGGCTCGGATTATATGCGGCAACAGTTAACGCACGACCCGGCGCTGGTGCACAAACGCCTGGGCGATGGGTTCTATGAACAGCGACTGGTGCGGGAGCAGATTACCCAGCTGACCGGCCAGCGCTACCTGCCCGGTTACCATAACGATGAAGCGCAGTTTAAGGCGCTGATGGATGCCGGAGTGGCTTTCGGTAAGGAACAACAACTCACCCCCGGCATTGCCCTGAGTCCGGCCCAGATGGCGCTGCTGACCGCCGACATTATCTGGCTGACCAACCAGACGGTGACTCTGCCGGACGGCAGCACGCAGGTGGTGACGGTGCCCCAGGTTTACGCCCGGGTGAGACCCGGCGACCTGAGCGGAGACGGCGCTTTACTGGCCGGTAATACCGTGGCGCTCAACAGTCAGGGCGATATCACCAACAGCGGCACGATTAGCGGGCGTGACGTTACCCAATTGACGGCCAACAACCTGACCAACAGCGGCTTTATTCGCGGCGGTAAAGTGGATGTGACGGCCCAACAGACGCTCACCAACCGGGGCGGCCAGATTCAGGGAGATGACCGGGTAACGTTGAAAGGTCGCGATATCACCAGTGCATCAACTGTGCGCGGGGATGAGACTAACCGCGGGTTGGACCGTCCGGCGGGGATTTATGTGCAGAACGACCAGGGCACCCTGTCGCTCAATGCGATAAACAACGTTCAGATAACCGCCAGTGAGGTAAAAAATACCGGAAAAGCCAGCCACACCGAGATAACCGCCGGCCATAACCTGACGCTGGACACCCTAAGCACGCACCGTACAGAACAGGGCGACTGGGGGAAAGATAACTATCGCCATCTGACCCAACAACAGGATATCGGCAGCCAGATAACCGGCGCCGGTGAGGTGACCCTGCAAGCCGGGCAGGATTTGACCGCTACCGCCGCCCACGTCAATGCCGGTCAACAATTGACGGCGCAGGCCGGAAATAACCTGACATTGACAACCGGTACCGCCTCATCCGACTTAGTGGAGCACAGTAAGCAAACCAGCAAAGGCTGGCTGTCAACCTCGTCCGTGGAAACCCACGACGAAGTGCATGACCGGCAGGCGCTCAGTACCACCTTCAGCGGCGATAAAGTGACTTTACAGGCCGGTAAAGACCTGCATATCCGCGGCAGCAATGTGGCGGGCACACAGGATGTCCGCCTGAACGCCGGTCATCAGCTGACCGTCACCACCGCCGCAGAATCTCACGGTGAAACCCATTTGCGGCAGGAGAAAAAATCGGGCTTGATGGGCACGGGCGGTATTGGTTTCACATTAGGCCAGGCCAGCCAGAAAGTCACCACGGACAGCGACAGCCAGCGGAATAAAGGCAGCACCGTGGGCAGCAGCCAGGGCCATGTCACCCTCAATGCCGGTACCCAGCTCAACCTTCACGGCAGTGACCTGGTGGCCAGCAAGGACATCACCCTGACCGGCCAGAACGTGAATATCACCAGTGCGGCAAACCATCACACTACCCTGACCAAAACCGAACAGAAACAAAGTGGCCTAACGGTGGCGCTGAGTGGCACGGCAGGCGGCGCCCTCAACAGTGCGGTGCAGACGGCCCGGGCCGCGCAGCAAACCGAAGACCCGCGCCTCAAAGCCCTGCAACACACTCAGGCCGCCCTCAGTGGGGTACAGGCGACACAGGCTGCCCGGCTGGCCGAAGCCCAGGGCAGTGATAAAGGCAATAACACCCTGGCCGGGGTGAGCCTGTCCTACGGTCGTCAGTCTTCCCGTTCAGAACAGCAGCACCAGCAGACTACCCAACAGGGCAGCCACCTGACCGCCGGGGATAACCTCACGATAACGGCGCACGGTGACGATAAAGGGGCATCCGGTCCGAACGGCGATATCCGCATTCAGGGCAGCCAGTTACAGGCGGGCAAAGACCTACAACTCAATGCCAGTCGGGATATTGCGCTCTCGTCCAGCCAGAACACCGAACAGACCACCGGCAAGAGCCGCAGTCACGGCAGCGCAATGGGCATGGGCGTCACCGCCGGCCCGGGCGGCACTGGCTTTTCGGTGTCGGCCAATGTCAGTCGGGGCAACGGCCATGAAACCGGTCACGGTGTCAGCCACAATAACACCACCTTAGCGGCGGGACAGGCCGTCACCTTAAACAGTGGCCGGGATACCACCCTGCAAGGGGCTCAGGTCAGCGGCGAACAGATGACCGCCGAGGTAAAACGCCATCTGACACTCAGCAGCGAGCAGGACAGCCAGCGCTATGACAGCCAGCAACACAACGCCCGGGCCGGGGTCAGTACGACAGTGGGGCCACAGCCGGACGGTACCCTGAGCCTCAATGCCAGCCGCAGCAAACTGCACAGCAATTACGATTCGGTGCAGGAGCAGACCGGGCTGTTTGCCGGTAAAGGCGGCTATCAGGTTAATGTGGGGGACCACACCCAACTGGACGGGGCCGTGATAGCGAGTCAGGCCGACAACGCGAAAAACACCCTCAACACCGGGACACTGGGCTTTAAAGATATTCAAAATAAAGCAGACTTTAGCGTTGAGCAGCAAAGTGCCGGCGTCAGCCTTGGTCAGCCAACCACCGGTCAGGTGCTGAATAATCTGGCGGTCAATGCGCTGACCGGCTCAAATAATCAGGGCCATGACCGCAGTACCACGCACGCAGCGGTCAGTGACGGCACCCTGATTATTCGGGATAAGGACCACCAGACGCAGGATATCGCGAACTTAAGCCGTGATACCGATAATGCGGCCAATGTCCTGAGGCCGATATTTGATAAGGAGAAAGCGCAACAACGGCTGAAACAGGCGCAACTGATGGGCGAACTCAGCGCCCAGATGACCGAGATAGCCGGCACGGAAGGGAAAATTATCGCCACTAAGGCGGCGAAAGCGAAACTCAATCATATCAGTGAACAGGATAAAGCCGATGCCAGAGAAAAGTTGATCAACGCAGGTAATAAAGCCCCCTCGCCAGCGGATATCAATAAGCAAGTTTATGACACCGCTTACACGCAGGCGTTGAATGACTCCGGTTTTGGCACCGGTGGCCCATACCAGAAAGCCTTACAGGCGGCCACGGCAGCGATTCAGGGACTGGCCGGAAATAATCTGGGGCAAGCACTGGCCGGCGGTGCTTCGCCTTATTTGGCGGGCGTGATAAAAGAGCTGACCACCGACCCGCAAACCCATCAGGTGGATATCGCCACCAACACGCTGGCCCATGCGATTTTAGGGGCGGTAGCAGCGGAAGTCAGTGGTAACAACGCGTTGGCGGGAGCAGCCGGGGCCGCGTCGGGCGAACTGGCGGCTCAGGTGCTGATAAAGCAGCTTTACGGCGACGCGGCTAAAGTCAGCGAGTTAACGGAGGAGCAGAAACAGACCATCAGTACCCTCTCCACCCTGGCAGCGGGACTGGCCGGCGGCATTGCCGGTGATTCTACGGCTAGTGTGCTCACTGGGGCGCAGGCTGGGAAGAACGCAACTGACAATAATGCTCTAGCTGTACCCATGCCACCGCCACCGATAGCGAGTTCAAACACGGGTGAAGCCGTGAACGAAGCCAATCAGACGATAGCTTCAGCTTTGGACAAAAAGTTAAAGGAGATAGGAGAAACGCTAGATAAAGCTACAGAGTGTTCATTTGGACGGGTATGTTCTTCAGATTATGTGGATGGTGAAAATCAACCAAATGTAGGGAAGAGCCTGACGAATGAAGAAAAGACAAAGTATGGAGGAGTCGGTTCTGGATCACCAGATGGTTGGGAGCCGCGAGATGAGGAAAATGCACGTAATAATAGTGCGCTTCCATCTAAGGACAATCTTAATCAAGCTGCTTCAGCCCCTAACCGTAATGGCTTGACGGATGCTGGACGTGCATTACAAAAGCACGGAGGAAGGGAAGGTTCTGTGTATTCATATTCTAGCCAGAAAGCATCTGTCTTAAATCAGGAAGCTCAAACTATAGTTAGTGAAATACTAAGTAATCCAAATACCAAAATAGAATCTAGGATTGTTTTTGAAAATAAACAGAGGATTACTGTAGTTGAAGCAACTGCTCCTGATGGACGTGCGTTGCGATTTAATGCTGATGGTACAAGATTGATTGGATTCCGTGAGCCATCCAGTAAATGATAGAGAGGAAAAATATGTTGGAATATAGTGTAGGTAGTTCTGCTGACCGAGATGATCTTTATGCTGAACTATCTTTCAATAGGGTCCAGTGGGGGGAAATATCATTATCTGAGGACAAAAAATCAGTGAATATTATTATTTATCCTGATAATAATATTTTAGAGTTCAGATATGATGAATTTCTGCACATTGTAGAAAAGGCAAAAGCTCACCTGCTTAGTTTGGAACCATTATCTGAGTGACCAAAATCCCAGCCACTGAGCTGGGATTTTTTCCTCTGTTAGCTTGTTGTGGACAATAATCACTTAAGCGTTGACCAGAATCGCTCAAGGAGCGAGGAACTGGTCAATTGTCAGGGAGATAGTAGTTGTCGTACGACAGTCAGGGATAAATATCGGCAGGAATATGATCAGGTTCAGGCGCGGATAGCAACTTGTTCAGGGGCTGACCAGTGCGTTGCGGTTGCCAAAGAATTGCGGGCATTACAGGGTGATTACAGTGCCCGGATGAGTGAAATTCAGGAAAAAGCCAGAATGCAGGGACTGGATTCCCTCACGCCAGCAGAAGTGCGGGAATGGGCTGATTTACGGGGTGCGATGTCGAATATTGACGCCTCCCGGAATTTGGTGCTCCATCGTGCCCAAGTCACCGGCGGCTCAGAAGAAACTACCCAGGAAATCGTGAAGATTATGGGGCAGACGGGAATTGCTGCGTCTGCGGGAGTGGCCGGAGGGATCGGTAAGGCTGGAACGAAAGGGGTAAAAGGAGGTGCTATACCAGTACCTAATCCAGTGACAGCGAATAATGGGTTAGTTTATAAATCAAACCCTAAGCATACTTTGGGAGGAGATGGAAATAGACTAAGTGCTGGTATTGAACCGCAAAATTCTTTCAATTTATTTGAAAAATCAATACCAACAAAAGATCCTAAAGTTAGATTAGCGATAGACGAAAAAGGCAATATTCATAGATTTTTTAATGAGAGGAAAGATGGTTCAGGTTCATTCCATTGGAGTGGGAGCACTGGTGATGGTAAAAATGCTCTTGGCCATAATGAGCTTCGGAAATTTAATAGTGAAATAAAGCAACTAGGAGGTAAAAAATGATTTATGGACTTCCTGATGAATTTGCGGTTACTTATGAAGTTTGTGAATCATCAGAAGATGAATATTGGCAATATGGAATATTTAATTTTGTCATAGATGACGTGATTGTTCCTGCCATCGGTTCAAACTACACACTTCATATGGTGATAAACCATCTGAAAGACAGCTTGATGGAATTTCCATTATGCAAGAAAATTGATACGTCATTGTTGAGTAAGAATAAAGAAATTATGGAGTTTATTGCTCATTCACATCATATCCTTTTGGATACAGATGATGATGATGGTCTAGAGTTTCCAGAGATGGAACAACAAGGAATAGATTTAACTCCTGTAGAATTTACAGATGTTGGATTCTATATTTTTTACTATATTACAAGTAATAGTGAGGATGAGTTTATTATTTATACCTGTGATAGAGGATTAACTGTAGAGATAAAGCGTTTGAAGAAAAATACAGTCAAAAATGTTATAGAACAACTACCAAGATTTAAAAACATCTAATACAGATAAATCCCGGTTTTAACAAGCCGGGATAGTACTTAATCCAGTTAATAATACACGGGAGTTAAATAGCTCAATGTTCAGTCCTTTCAGACACGGCTAAAACTCCAAGATGTTCTGTGCAATGATTACTGAGTATTTTCATGAATGGAAATCTCCGTAATGCAGGAATAGAACCAAAAGACTCATTGAAACTTTTTGAAAACTCAATTCCAAGTTCCAAGAATTATGGTAATAAAGAAGTTAGATTCGCTAAGGATGAAAAAGGTAATATTCATCGGTTCGACGGGACCAATGGGGAATATCACTGGAATGGAAGTACTGGTGATGTAAAAAATCCATTGAATAAAAATGACATTCCTAATGAAGTCAAAAAACAACTTGGTTTGTCTGGAAAATGGAGATAAAAATGATTTTTGGTGATCCATATCGTTTTGCAGTGTTAATACAACATCTTCCAGAATGGAGTGATGATACTTATAAAAATGGACTTTTCCATTTTTGTATTGATGGTTATTTCTTCCCTGAGGAAATAAGGACATCTACCCTTTGGGTAGATGTCCTTTCGTTGAAAGACAATACTAATGCTTTATTTTCTTTTCAGGAAAATAAAGTGTTGTTTGAAAAAGGAACTAAAGATGCTTTTAGTTTTATGTTAGGAATGATTTCTCCAGAGTTGATAGGACAAGATGAGCCTGAAAATTTTGAGCAATCTTACCAATATCAAGCGTCAACAGAAAATATTAATGATGCTGGTTTTATTGTTTTTGCTGTTTCTCATGATGATATGGTTAGGATACTCGGCGCTAAGTATAGTGAATTAAAACAAGACGAACATGGGAATGGTTTTTGGGAAACGATCGCTAATCCTGATATCAGAGAGGCTATTCTTTATAAGAGTGAAGTTAATGAAATAATTTCAAAAGTATTTGAATATTATTCAACCATTTAATTCGCAGCCTTTTAACAGTATCAAAGCAAAATAGCTTATCAGGCTCAAAAATCGCGTCGGGGCATTATGATACCGGGTATTAAACCACACAGGAAAACAGGTTGTAACTGACTGAGTACATTGGGAAAATCGGTGTTCGGCGGTCAACTTCGCAATGGAATGCGTTGCTGTCGATAATAACCACTTAAGCGTTGACCAGAATCGCTCAAGGAGCGAAGAACTGGTCAACTGTCAGGGAGATAGCAGTTGCCGTACGACAGTCAGGGATAAATATCGGCAGGAATATGACCAAGTTCAGGCGCGGATAGCAACGTGTTCAGGGGCTGACCAGTGCGTTGCGGTTGCCAAAGAATTGCGGGCATTACAGGGTGATTACAGTGCCCGGATGAGTGAAATTCAGGAAAAAGCCAGAATGCAGGGGCTGGATTCCCTCACGCCGGCAGAAGTGCGGGAATGGGCTGATTTACGGGGTGCGATGTCGAATATTGATGCATCACGGAATTTGGTTCTCCATCGTGCCCAAGTCACCGGCGGCTCAGAAGAAACCACCCAGGAAATCGTGAAGATTATGGGGCAGACGGGAATTGCTGCGTCTGCGGGAGTGGCAGGGGGAGTTGGTAAGGTTGGCGCAAAGGGAGGTAAAGAGAAATATCAGCCAAATCAGGGTGCTGTTGGGAATATGGGAGAGTTTTTCAGGCAGACGGGTTTTGGGAGTCAAGCGAAATCTAACTCACAAAAAACCAGTAAAATGTATGATGGTCAGAGTATTTATCAAGCTTCAAGTGATATTGGAACTCACATCAAAAAGGGTGATCAATTTTATTTGGATGGCGATCATAAGAATCACTTGGAGATCTTTGATAAAAGAGGGAACTTTAAGGTTGTTGTTAACCTTGATGGAACTATCAATCAAGCCAAAACAGACAAGGCTATGGGTAGGAAATTGAAATGAATGGTTTGGATCAAATCAAACGTGCCATCTTAGAACTTTCAAAAATCAATACCGCTGATTTTAAGTTTGTTGATTCAGATTGGAGTATTGATTATCAATTAGATCTTGATAAGAGATTGCAAGAAGACTTAGCTAAATTAGAGACTGAGTTGAATTTATTGACAGATGCAGTTCAAAGAAAAGATATGGTGACGGCCAAGTGTGCTTTAGTTATGGCTCGAGTTATTTCGCTTGATTTATCAAATTTTTTCCTGAATATCTTTGAAGATATTGAAAAAGTTGGTTGGGGTGAACTGTGTGAATTACCTTCTATTCCAGAAAATTACGTAATCCCAGAGCATTACAACTATCCGCTTGATAAATAAACATCAATCCCGGTTTTGTGAACTGCACCCAGATGTTGGACAACGATTTAGCTCTAAAGGTGAAGTGTCATTACGCCGGGACAAAATGGCTTATCAGGTTGAAAAGTCGTGTCGGGACGTTGTTGATTGGGTGTCAAACCGTGCTGGGAAAAACAGGTTGTAACTGACTGAGTGTATAGGGAAAATCGGCGTTCGACGGTCAACTTCGCAATGGAATGCGTTGTTGTGGACAATAACTCTTTAGCGAATGTACTGGCAGCGGCAGAAGGGAGTATCTTGGCCTTGCCATTTTTATCAGGAGTCGCTGTAATAACGAGTCCGATTGGTACGGGAGACAACACAGGTATTCAATATCTTGCTATGGTGGTATTGATTCTAATGATGTTGTTTTTACGTATTGAACTGGTGCATTAACAGCCGAAAATTAATCCCAGTTTTACTAAGTTCTCAGAAGTAAAAGGGAAGCTTAGAATATTAAAAGAGATGTTGCATAGGAAATTACCTGGAATGATTGGTAATGTTGGATTTTCATTTGCAATAGGGGGAGATTCTATTATTCAAGAGGGCTTGGTAGGTTGTCTGGGGATAAAAAATGATAAAAATTAATAGTTTAATAAAGTTTTTCCTATTTAATTGGGGAGATTAAACTAATAAACTAAAATTATATTCTCATTTGAAAATGTATAGATAATAATTCCGGGTTGGAATTTCATAATCTAAGTGGTTTCCATGGTCTTAATTATGAAGATAATAATATATTCATATAGAGTGCTTTGCTCTGATTATTCACCTTATTGTCATATTTAATTAATGATAAAATAGATCGTTAATGACTTTTTTGGTGATATTGAGTGGTTTTAACTCTGTCATATCTCAATGTTATAAATGAATTTTTCACTTCTAATTTTATAATTACTTGTCTTTTATATAGTTAAGTTGGTTGATATTAAGAAAAGATAATACCTGTGATCAGGTTAGCAGAATTATTTAGATGGCTAATAAGTTTAAATGATATATTTGTAATGTATTTATTCAATTGATTATCTATAAAGTTATGCTTGTTTGGGTTTAACTCAATGAACAAGTGCGGTAGCCATTTAATACTATAAGGTAATAAATAATGTTAATAATTAGTATGGTAAATTATAACTCAATACTTTTGTTTTATGATCAATTCATTTCATGATCACGAGTATTAAATTTTTAGGTCTTGGTTAATCATAAATAGGCCAGATATGTATCATCAGTTGCTTAGCGATTTTTAAGAATAGCTGGGTTTAGTGAAATTTCCTATATGCAGCAATAAGTTGATAATACTTATAGAGTTAATATCTATCAGCTAATTGCTTATTTATTTCTATGGATATTTTTATGGATATTTTGAATAGGTTTTCTGACTCCGTTAATAAATTTCCTGACTTAATTGCAATTAAAGAGGGTAAGCGAAGATTAACTTATAGACAACTTGATGCTGCGTCTGATTTAGTTGCTAAATATCTTCAAGAAAATCAATTTACTGAACAGTTGATCGGTTTACATTTGAAATCTTCTATTGAGCTAGTAATTTGTATATTAGGTTCAATAAAAGCAGGCAATGGATATGTCTGTATCGATCCAACTTATCCAGATAATCGAAAGCAATTCGTCGCCGAAAAAGCAGAATTATCGCTTGTGATTACTATCGAGCCTGTCACTTTTGATATTAATAAAGCGGTTTGCTATTCTGAGATTTTAGAACAACGAGATAATTTGCAACAGACGATAATAAAACCATTAACATACGATCTTGCTACGGTTATATTTACATCTGGCTCAACAGGAACGCCAAAAGGCATTATGTTGCGCCAAGAAAATATTGTGAGTTTTGTTGGCACGTTTGTTGATGTCACAGAACAGGACTGTATTGCTCAATTTTCCTCTATTTCATTTGATGCCTTCGTTTTTGAATTGTGGGTGGCGTTATCATATGGTGCTTCAATGTGCGTCGTTGATTCTGAAACACTTCTTTATAAAAACCGGTTTTATGAAACAGCAATTGAAAACAAAATCTCAATGGCATTTATTACCACTGCATTGATTAATAATGGGATTTTAGACCATTTTATTGGTATTGCGTCATTTCGGCGGCTCTATTTTGGTGGTGAAGCTGTTCAGAGAAATGCACTTATACCCGTGTTTAATAAATTGGATTTTGAAATTGTTCACGTATATGGCCCGACAGAAACTACCGTGTTTTGTTTGAAGAAAACATTAAATGAGTTATGGGAGTCTATTCCTTTAGGTAAACCGTTTGCTAATGCGACAGCGATGTTGATTGATGAACAAGGTAAACAAATTACAGAAGCGGGTGTTAAAGGGGAGATTTTAATTGGTGGAGCGGGGGTGTCACGGGGATATTTAGGTGATCCACAGTTGACCCATGCTTCATTTATAGAATTAGAGGGTAAGCGGTATTTTAAAACTTCTGATCTGGCGACACTGAATGAATTTGGGGAGTTTGTATTTATCGGGCGAAAGGGAAATACGGTTAAGCTCCACGGTTATCGAGTCGATTTAAATGAGGTCACTTATGCGATTCAAGCTATCGAGCCGAATGTCATTGCCGAAACTCTGCTGTATTGTGACGATCAAGAGAATCGTTATTTAGTGTCTTTTATTTGTCATGGAAAAATGAGTGAATCTGAGGTCAGTCAGGCATTAAAACAAGTTTTACCTGATTATATGTTGCCTTCACAGATCATTAAGCTGGATGCTTTTCCTGTTAATTTTAATGGAAAAGTTGATAAGGGTAGTTTAGTAAAAATTTTAGATGGCTTTAAAGCAGAAAATAGTGAATCTGAAAGTATTGAAGATCGCGTGTTGAATATTTGGCGCAAGGTATTAGGCAATAGATCGGTTTCCTATGATGATAAATATTTTGAAGTGGGTGGAAACTCGGTATTGTTACTCAAGCTTAAACGTGAATTGGATAAAGAGTTCGGTATTAAAATAAAGATGAATGACCTGTTTTCCAATGCCACTGTGCTTGATCAGGCAAATATGCTCCAGCTTAATATGGATTTACAACGGATTTCTTCCCGTTCACCAGTAGCAGTTAAGGAGATATAAAGAAAAAATATCGGTCTTGATCATGTAAGAATCTCTACCCTCACGTTTAGTAAAAATGAAAAATGCCAGATTAAGAGCCTGTCCTGATAGCCCTATTGAGACAGGCAGTAAAGAGGTTTTTTATTTTATTGATATTAGACGTTCTTTCTATACTCAAGAATATAATTAAATAGGTCTCAAATATGCGTTCATGTGAAAGTCAGCGCTGCGATATTGCGGTTATCGGTATTTCTTGTGAATTTCCAGGGGGACAAAATATAGATGAATATTGGGATATTATTAGTCGCAATATTTGTGTCACTAAGTTGCAAGGGGCACAAAACCAAGGTAATAAAATTGCAGCCGAAGGGATATTGAAGACACCATACTGTTTTGATGCCCACTATTTTAATATCAACCCCAAAGATGCTGAATTCATGGACCCGCAGCTTAGAAAACTGCTTGAACACGCCGTGAAATCACTTCAGGATGCTAATGTCGTTGATAATCTTACTGAAAATAATATAGGCGCATTTCTGAGTGTTGGCGCAAATCACTATCTTCATAATTGCCTGATGAAGGGGGGACACCACGAAGACAAAAATAACCATTATCGATTGGCAATTGGCAACGATAAGAATTGTGTTGCGACTCAAGTCGCTTATCACCTTAATCTTCAGGGGCCCGCCCTGACCATTTCCACAGCCTGCTCTTCCTCACTTGTTGCAATTCATGAAGCATGTAAGAGTTTGCTTGCAGGGGAAAGTCATTGCGCCCTCGCTGGCGGTGCGACGGTATTGACTCCCCATGGCGAGGGATACGAATATGCCACTGGAGGCGTGTTATCAGAAAAGGGTGAGTGCCGCCCTTTTTCGTCAGACAGTGATGGGACGATCCCATCGAGTGGTATCGGAATCGTTGTACTGAAACGATTATCGGATGCCCTTGCGGATCGGGATAACATCTATGCAGTCATCAAAGGCAGTGCGGTTAATAATGATGGAGCAGAAAAAGTCGGTTACACCGCACCGAGTATTCAGGGGCAAGCCAAGGTTATTGAACAGGCATTGGAAAACAGTGCGATATCAGCCAGCGATATTGAGTATATAGAATGTCACGGTACGGGAACCCTGTTAGGTGATCCGATTGAAATTGAAGCATTGGCCTCAGCTTATGAAGGACAACATCGCCAGACTTGTGCGATTGGCTCGGTGAAGTGGAATATTGGTCATACTGATTCTGCGGCGGGGGTAGCTGGGTTTATCAAGGCGGTGTTGTCTCTTAAGTACAATATGATTATTGGCTCTCCTTATTTATCGGAACCTAATCCAGAGCTTGGTCTTGAAACATCACCATTCTATATTCCCAGACAAAATAAACCGTTTCATGGTCAAGAGCCGAAAGTGGCTATTAGTTCGTTCGGTATGGGAGGGACGAATTGCCATCTGATTTTGTCAAAATATTCCGTTAAGACCGAAAGCGTTCATACCGAAAATAAAGATAGCCTGTGTCTTATTCCTTTTTCAGCCAGAAGTAAAACTTCACTCGATCAAAATATTGAGCAGTTGATCCAATTTGTCGACGCGTCGGAATCTTACACGTTAGGGAATATCGCTGGAACATTGATTGGTTGTCGGGCAGAAGAACCAGTACGAAGTTTTGCCGTTGCGAGTTCTCTTGCTGAACTGACAGCTGCGATGAAAACAGAACGGGTAGTTGTTAATGCGCGGGCAGGCGTTGAATTGGTCGTGGCCGTGGAAGGGCAGGGCGATCAGGTTTCAGGTGCAGCAGCGCAGTATTATCAACAGCTTCATCGATTCAGAGAACATTTTGATACCTGTATGGCTCTGTTTTTAGCCTGTGAAGGTATCCCGCAAGATCTGGTTCAGGTTGCTCTGGATACAGAAATGGCGCGTGATATTTCTTCGCAACAGACCCTTTATGCGCAACCTATCCTTTTTTCCACTCAGTATGCTATTGCTCGAATGCTTGAAGAGATGGGACTGCGGTTTGCTGGTTTTATTGGGCATAGTTTAGGCGAGTGGATCGCGGCAGTGATTGCCGGGCTTTGGGATCTGCGAGAAGCGGTCGAGTTAATTGCGTTGCGGGCGGTGGAATTGCAACGATGTCAGGATGGGCAGATGGCCGTTTTCTTCACTGGAGCAGATGTGCTGACGCCTTATCTCAACGGTTCTTTAAGTATTACCGGCTTTAATGGGCCTGCTATGACGGTTGTTGCTGGCTTAGCTGAGGATTTAGCCCTGCTGATGGAATCTTTGCGAGAAAAACGTATTAAATCTAAGCGGTTAAATACTAACAAAGCATTTCATCATCCCCTGATCATGCCGGCAATTGAACCTCTCAAAGCGAAATTGGAATCGATGACATTTCAGAAAGCGTCTGGCTGGTTGTATTCAAATTTAACCGGTGAGCGCATGGCATGGCGTACAGCTTCGACGCCAGCATATTGGTTACAGCAACTATTGAAACCGGTGAAGATGGCGACTGCTATCGAGCACATTAACCCTGAGCGTACGGTTGTAGTGGATTTAGGGCAAAATGGAACCATGAGCCAGTTATTAGCCGCTAATCAGCCTGAATTACGTGAACGTTGTTGTTCGGTGCGGCGCATCACCTGTCTGGCTGAGGTTTATACGCTGATTGGCACTGTATGGGCGCACGGTGCCTCAATAAACTGGCGCACGTTCCTGCCGGAGCATTGGAGTAAGTTGCGTTTGCCAAGCTATGTATTTGATTCAAATGAATACTTTATGGCGCCGACACCATCGACCAGTGCCAGCGTTGCATTGAAAAAGCCGGTTAATCAATGGTTGTATAAAGAAGCGTGGTGTATCGATCCGGTTGGTTCATTTAACAAGACACGGAATCACTTGAGCAGCGAACAAGACGATTGGTATCGGGATGGGGAGGTCGCAATTTATGTCGGTTTTTGGCATAAGACAACGTTAACTCCCCATAAGATTGAAAAGTTTCTTCAAACCGTCAGTACCTTGGGTGATGCGATCAAGCAATGCCACATTTTGGTGCGTTATTCTTCTCTCCCATTTCCTGGTGATCTTGCAGATTGTTATATGGGGGCTTTGGAAACACTGGTTACGGTGTTAAATCAGGAAAATCAGGCATTGAGTACGCGGTTGTATAACATAACCTGCGATTGGAGCTTGGAACAGCTGTTACACTACGATCTTTCAGCGTTATCTCCGAACAGTGAAGTGGTCTATTTTGATGGCGCTCAAGCTTGGACGAAAAAGTATGTCCCATACGCTGGGTCTGATCATCGTCAATATCAATGGCAAGATGACGGCTTTATTCTCATCACTGGCGGGTTAGGTAATATTGGTTTGGCACTCGCCCTTTATCTGACAAGCCGAACTCAGGCCACGATAATATTGATGGGGAGAAAAGGAGCACAAAGTGGTCACCTTGCTTTAAGTGAATTACCTGAATCCATTTCCAGCTCAATTCAAAATCGGTATGCGTTTGATCAGTTAAGGGAAAATCTGAACGTTTATTATGTTTCGCAGAGCATAGAAGATGAAAGTGTTGCTGACGGTGTGATCGCAGGTCTGGTGTCGCAGTTTGGCAAGCTAATGGGTATCGTGCATTGTGCTGGCTATACTGCTGTTGCTGGATTACGCCCAGTTTTGAATGAGACTCAAGATAATATTGAGCGACATTACCAACCTAAGATTTTGGGTACCCAGATCTTGGCTAATATCTGTGAAACGTATCGCCCAGATTTTTGTATTTTGATGTCTTCTATCTCTACATTACTTGGCGGTATGGGGTTGGGTTTATATGGCTATGTGAACGGTTTCATGAATGGCTACTCCTGGTTAAAAAGAGCAGATGCCACGCAGTGGATGAGTATTTCTTGGGATGGTTGGGATTTAAATGATGATCCTACTTTGCCAGCGTCCATCAAGTTGACCGCCATTGGGCGTGATGATTGCGAAGCTATCTTTGATGAAGTTTTTTCTCATCTTCATATGAGCCATATGGTGGTGTCGACTCATTCCCTTGATGACAGGTTGAGTAAATGGGTGAAGGGAGAAAGCGCGACTCACTCTGTGGTGAAGGTTAACCCTACCATAACAGCGGATGAGATCCGCCAAAAGGTACGAGAGATCTTCTGTTCGATACTTGGGGTAACCGATCTGCAAGATCAGAGCAATTTCTTTGACTTGGGGGGACAGTCGGTTCTGTTTACTGAGCTGGCTGCTGAGATCCGATCTTCTCTGGGACTTCAGCTACCACTGCATAAGTTTATTAATGAGCCTACGGTTGACAATATCACCCGGCTTTTGGTCCAGGAAATCACAGCTGGAAACTGGACTAAAATGACCATTAGGGAACCGCTACTCAGTTTGATTGGGGCTTTATTAGGGATTAATGAAATCAAAATGGAAGATAACTTTTTTGATCTCGGTGGAAACTCATTGCTCTTTACACAATTGACCAGCCAGATTAAAGCCCAGTTTAATTTCAATCTCCCGTTACATGAATTTATTAATCAACCGACGGTAAATGCGTTGGCGGATATGATCGTTGGGCAGTCACAATCGCCAGACATGATAAACCATTACGATGTGATACTCCCTGATGATTACCAGCCTCTGACGCCGGTTACTGAACAGCAGAACTCCGTTTATTTGGTGACTGGGGCGGCAGGGTTATTGGGGGTAAATATCGTTATTGCGCTTTTGAAGCAAAGCAATGTCAAGAAAGTGTATGCTTTGGTCAGGGCTGACAATACGGATCAGGCGTATCAAAGGGTACTACGAGAGATTGCCCGTTTCGTCTCTGAGGATAAAATTTCTCTTAATAAACTTCAGGTCTTATGTGGCGATGTGACTCATCCTCATTTTGGCTTGAATGATGACGATTACCGCGCCATTAGTCAGGAGGCCACCGATATTATCCACAATGCTGCTCATGTGCATCACATTCTGGATTACCAATCCTTAAAATCGACCAACACCGATAGCATGGTATCCGTTATTGAATTGGCGGGGACCTATCAAGCAAAACGTATACATTTTATTTCAACGTTGGCCTGTGCATTTAGTTTGAGTGAAAACAATCAATATGAAGAAGTGCTGCCAGATGAGCATGTCTATCCGTTTGGGAAAGCTAATGGTTATGCTCGTTCTAAGTGGGCGGCAGAAAGATTGTTAGCACAAGCAAAAGCGCGTGGTTTCTCGGTAAATGTGATTCGACCTTCCAGTATTGTCGGTGATACCCAAACAGGCATGTTTAATCCCGATAATGATCACTTGTGGCTGTTTATCAAAGGGTGCTTGCAGTTGGGCACTTATCCAGAAATGGAGAATGAGGTCAACATGTCACCGGTGGATTTTGTTGCCAGACTTGTTGTGGCGATATGTCAAAACAATGAGAACAAAGTCTATAACATCCCCAATCCGCATGTGATACAAATGAATGACATCTTTGTTTACCTGAAAAATAGAGGCTATTCACTGATGCCATTGTCCCATGAAGCCTGGGTAGATACGGAGTTGGTAAAGGTAACCAAGGATAACGCGCTATATCCGATTCTCTCTTATTACACTTATCGAGAAGAGGCAGATACGTCGTTACCCCATGATTTGCATAATGTGGAGATCATTAATACCACGACTCTGATCCAACAATCCGAGATTACCTATCCCCATCCTGATGTTTTCCTTGCTGCTTTGGTTGGCTATCTCGAACAGGTGGCGTTTTTCCCATCTCAGCCAATGTGAGTAGAAAATTATCTAATCATAAAGTGTTCCTGATAAAGGCGGGGGCACTTTAGCCAATTTTTGCCGACAATCGAAGAAGAATTATGACTGTACAATCGCATTTCGTCGCTATCGTCGATCAATATCCCGATCAGATTGCTATTGCTGATGACAACCAACGTTTGACTTATCGGGAGCTTGATCAACTCAGCAATCAGGTCGCTAATTTTCTTGAGAAAACAGCAGGCGTGTCATCTCATCCGGTTGCATTGTTCATGGATCGTTCTCTTTCCGCGATTATTGTGATGCTGGGGATATTAAAAGCTGGACGAACTTATCTACCCATTGATACCAGTTATCCAAAGGAGCAATTGGAATTTATTCTTGCAGACAGTCAGGCGGCATGCATGATTAGTGATGCCCCTCTGGCTCTGAATATTCCTTGTTATATCAGTCAGCAAGTTATTGAACATGTTGTTGAAATAGATGTTGATAGGCGTAGCGAAGCTTCTCTTAATCCTGCTTATATCATGTATACCTCTGGCTCTACAGGTCGTCCTAAAGGTGTGATTGTTGGGCATGAGGGAATTAAAAGATTAGTCATCAATGCTAATTATATCAGTTGTACACCTGGAGACATCGTAGGTCATTGCTCTTCAATTGGCTTTGATGCATCGACCCTTGAGATTTGGTTACCACTTTTAAATGGTGGGACGGTTTATGTGATTAAGAAAGAATATTTATTGGATTTTGAGCAGCTTGCTCGGCAGATAGATCTTGGTCAGGTCAAAACAATGTGGTTGACTGTCGCTCTGTTCAATACGTTGTACTTACAGTATCCAAAACTATTCTTATCTTTGAGACGTTTAATTATTGGGGGAGATGCACTCAATATCAGTATCGTCCGCGATTTTTTACACAGCCCGTATTGCCATCTGACGCAATTTTTAAATGGTTATGGTCCGACAGAAAACACCACCTTTACCACGACCTTTGATATCCGGCAATTGCGCCCTGAACACTCCTCAGTACCGATTGGTAAAGCGATCTCAGGCACTCAACTGCTGATTGTAGACGATAACCTAAATCAAGTGATTGATGGCGATGTTGGAGAATTACTGATCGGTGGTACTGGACTCGCTCTTGGTTATACATCACAACAAGAAACTGAGAAGAAGTTTCTTCAACTCGATGGACAAATGTTTTATCGCTCCGGGGACTTGGTGCAACGATTGGAGACTGGGGATCTGGTGTTTGTCGGACGCCGAGATAATGAAGTTAAGATACGAGGGCTACGGATAAATCTGTCTCAGATCGAACTGTGTTTGACTCAGATGGATGATGTGCAGGTGGCTTATGTGCGCCCAGATAAACAATTGGGACAAGAAGGGCTGGTGGCTTATGTGCAATTGGTTACTGCTCATCCTGAAGATGCGGCAACTGTGACAACACATATTAGAGCTCGCTTGTCTCGTGCATTGCCTGCTTATATGATCCCTAACACTATTGTGATCGTTGATAAAGTGCCGTTGACGCGTAATGGCAAAGTCAATGTTGCTGCTTTGGCTGAGCAATATGCGATATCTGAACCAGCAATATTTGCATATTCAACACCGATGGAATACGAAGTTGGCCAAATTTACCAATCGGTGTTGCGGCCAAATAAAATGCAGGTAACCGTAGATCACAGCTTTTTTGAGCTTGGTGGTAATTCGCTGCAAATATATCAAACGGTCAATCTTATTCAGCGCCGCTTGAAAGTTACTGTGTCAGTTAAGGAATTCATTGAAAACAACACTATCGCTGGTTTGGCGGCATTATTAGAGAGTCGGATTATTGATGTTGAACAGGATAATCCTGCGATGCAACCGATAACCACAGGGATGCGGATAGCGTTGTCGCCCGCACAGCGAAGGTTATGGTTTATTGAATCGCTTGAGCATCCAGTTTCGCCGAATTTACTGACATTTGGCTATCAGATTACAGGCAATCTCCTTCCTGATGTTATCTCCCATGCTTGCCACACGATAGTGGAGCACAATATTGCGTTGAGATGTGCTATTTCGCTTTATCAGGATGAGTTGTGCCAACAAATTGTGAACCCATACGCTAACTTTGATTTCATTCAATTGAAAACGCCAGATGAGTGGCGCTCGCTGTTTTTGGATGAAGCAAAACGGCCTTTCGATCTGGCTAAAGGAGATGTCATTCGATTCAGGCTGGTTGAAATAGGAGCACATGACTACCTATTTTTCATTTATGCCAATCATATTGTGGTTGATGGATGGTCAATTAGCTTGCTTATTGAACAGTTGTCAAACGCATATCACCTGCATTTGAACGGAAATGCGGGCGAAGCGTCGCGGGAAGAGAGAGGCGATTATTGGGGGGTAACGCGAAATTTACTCAATTTTCGCCATTCTCCTGTATTTGCTCACGCCAGAGATTTTTGGGTGCAATATTTAGATGGCTGTCACACTGAAAACCTTCTGCCTGTTACGCAAGTTGCGATGACTCACGAGTTAGAGCGTGAGACTTTTAGTTGTCACAATTTGGTCTGTGATTCATTTAATGTGGAGCAAACCCGTTTGTTTGAGCGGTTTGCCGCTACTCATAATGTGACGCTTTTTACATATTTATTGACTCTGTTTAGCCAGTCATTGGCAGAATTTGCCGCCGTTGAAGAGTTATTACTTGCCGTCCCTACGGCAAATCGTGAAGGTTGTTCAGATGTGGTGGGAATGTTTGTCAATACTCTGCCGATTCGCATTTCATATGATAAAAACACGGATTTAGCCACCCGATTGCAGAGTGTTAGCGATAATCTTAAGCAATGTATCAGCCATTCTTCTGTCTATTTGGATGAGATTAAACAAACATTATCCACGCAGAAAGTAGACGCGAATATTGATGTGCTACAAGTGGGGATAGCATTACAAAATACCGGACACGATAGTGTGCTGATGTTGCCAAATTGTGACTCTCAGCGGCTTGAGCTCCCTGTGCTTGCGTCTCAATTTAGCCTCTTTTTACACTGTAGTTACGATCAAGGGGAGTTAATTTTTAAGTATGAATTTGATAGTGCGCATGTGCAGCGTTCATACGTTGATACGATTGCAGCATTAATGAAACGCGCTATTTTGAACACGATTGAATCTGATCAGCGTGAAGTTAAACCCGCATATCCTGCTGCCGTGTCTGCATTAAGGTCGCCAGCGCCGATCTTAGGGACGTTAACTCAACGGTTCTTCAACATTGTTGAGCGATTTAGCGATTGTACCGCGGTATTAGAACCGGATTGCCAAATGACCTATCGCCAATTGTGCAGGCAAATACAGGTAGTGCGGGAAGTCTTTATACAGCATGGTATTGAGTCAGGGTGTCGAATTGGGGTACAACTCACGTCGTCGATACAATATATATACAGTTTGTTTGCTATATTGCACCATGACTGTAGTTTCGTGCCATTAGATGTCAGTTATCCAAAAGAGCGCTTAGATTTCATTCTGCAAGACTCCGGTATTAAGTCTGTTTTGCTGCCAACGGCATTAGTTGATGGTGAGGAAGATGTTGTACCAATAACGTCTGAATTGAGCCTGAAAATATTGGGATCTTCTCCGATACCAATCAGCCCAGATGAAGCGTGTCTTTTGTACACGTCAGGTTCGACAGGTGTTCCCAAAGGTGTACAAATATCTCATCAATCCCTGCTGAGATTGTGTGTGGAACCCAATTATCTCGCTGTTTGCCCAGCGGATCGTTTTCTTGTGGCGTCATCAGTTGCATTTGATGCGTCACTTTTTGAGATCTTTGTTCCGCTGCTAAATGGGGCCAGTTGTGGAATTATCACTAAAGCCGATGTATTGAATTATCCTGTTTTTGAACAAATATTGCAGGATATGGCGGTTAATACTGCCTGGCTGACCGTCTCCTTATTTAATGACATCTATACAACTCAACCAGGTATTCTGGAGCACTTTGATAATCTCATCATTGGCGGAGATGCGCTTAATATTTCGCTGGTGAGGAGTTTCATCTCTGGTCCGCATAATAAATTACGCCAGTTTATCAATGGCTATGGTCCAACAGAATGCACAACGTTTTCCACTTACTTTAATATTCTGAATTTATCTGCGACGGATAATAGTGTACCGATTGGTAAAGCAATTAATCACACGACAGTCTATGTGATGGATGACGCGGAGAATATTTGTCAGCCGGGACAAATCGGTGAAATTTATATTGGTGGCGTTTGGTTGAAACCGAACTACCATAATCGGGACGAACTAAATCGGCATCAGTTTGTTATTAATCCATACTGTCATGTTGATGGGGTACAGATTCTTTATAAAACTGGGGATATGGCAAGATATAAACCTGACTTTAATATTGAATATATTGGCCGTAAAGACAAGATGGTAAAAGTCAGGGGACATCGAGTCGAATTAAATGGGATTAATGCCGTAATCTGCCAACATCCACAGATTAAAAACGCAGTAGTGCATGTTGATGAGAGTCAGGGGCAAAAACGGATATGTGCTTATTTGGTTAAATCTGATAAAGATGCCGATAATGTTCAGGTTCGTGCTGAATTGAACGCCTACTTAACGATCAAACTTGAACCTTACCAATGTCCTTCATTATTCGTGTTTCTTGATGAAATACCGTTAACTGTCAATGGCAAAGTGGATTACCGGCGACTGAAGCCATTACCAACATCAGTGAAATTATCAGCAACTCTGCCGCGAACGCCTGAGGAAGAATTTCTATTTAAAACCTGGGCTAAAGTATTAGGGCATGAGGAGATCGGTATATTTGATAATTTCTTCCATTTGGGCGGACATTCTCTATTGATACCAAGGATCATTGCTCAATTAGAATCTAATTATGGCTGTAGCGTAACCTTGTCTGATTTTCTTGCCAACCCAACTATTAGCACTTTAGCCGGTAAGTTAGGTAATAAGCACGACAACGGAACCTATCCAACTTTACAAAAAAGCGCACAGAAATTATACGTGGCGACAGAGTCACAATTGAATTTACTTTTTTCTCATGAGCTCGCTGAATATAAGGCTCTTTATAACATTCCGTATGCCAGGGTATTTTCTCCTGCTTTGGAGGTTGATCGAGTATCCTGTTCTATTCAGGCATTGATTGAGTTAGATAGAACACTTTCGGCGGCACTTGTTTTTGATGATGATGAAACACTCTGTCTTCAGCCTCACCAATATACCTGTGCGGAGATGAAAACTTGGCAAGTTAAAGATCTCGATTCTGCACAATTGTTATGTACTGAACTTGCGGAATATCAATTTGATCTATTGGCTGAGCCATTAGTTAATTTCCACTATATAGACATTGAAGATCAAGATACGTCGGTATTGTTCATTAACATCCACCATATTATTGCTGATGGACAAAGTATAGATGTCATCTTTAAGCACATCGTTGAACACTATTACCAGCAGACGACAGAATTTCCACCATCGTTAGATTATTGCGATTATATCCAAAGTATGGGTTCTAAATGTATGCCGTCGCAAGCTATCGAATTCTGGCAAGAAAGACTGATGGGATATCATGGTGTGGCGACATTAAAACCCAGTAAGGAGAGAACCTGTTTACCCGTTCCTCTGGGCTATCAGAGTCGTTTTAACCTGCCCATAACGTATGTTGAACAACTAAAAATGATAGCCATGCAGAGTCAGGCGTCTTATTTTGAGGTGCTGTGTGCGATCTACCAAATGAGTTTTCAAAAGGTCGCGGCACAAGCTGATGTTGTTATTGGATTTCCTTATTCTGATCGAATAGAGCATGGGATTGTTGATAGGATCGGTTATTTTGTTGAAATTGTGCCGTTGCGATGCACTGAAGGTTCGATTACACAACCCTACGACTCGATTAAGAAAACGGTTCAGGAGATCAGAGCGAGCATCAAACACCGAGTTTCCTCAATCCCAGCATTAAGCCAGAAGTTGGGGATACCAAGATATGATTATTACTCTCCTTTGATTCAAAATGTTTTCTCTTTCCATCGTGGAAATAGAGACGAGAAATATGGCAAGACGCTTGAGCTTACTAGTCCATATTGTCGTTTCGATACTGTTTTCACTGCGACATTATTTGATGATGAATTAGTACTAATAATAGAATGCAGCCAAGATCTTTATTCGAGTGATATGCCGTTAGTGCTATTTAACAGTTTTAAAGGCGTATTGGATGATATGATATCGGTTAATTTCTATCATGGAAAACATATCGCAGAAGGGATAGTGACTGCTGAACTTGGTACGAAAAACGAATTAACTATATGAATTTAAAAACAAAGCAACTTGGATAGTAGCGCTATAGAGTGGTTCAAAACCAACTGAAAGCGACGACAAGCTGCCCGAAAAGAGAGAATCATTTGTCATGGCAACATTAGAAATATTGACTATTCCGGATGAAAGACTGAGGCAGAAATGTGTCGAGGTTACCAATGTTGAGGCGATCCAGGGCCTTATTGATGACATGCTCGATACCATGTATAGCACTGATAATGGGATCGGTTTGGCCGCACCACAAGTTGGACGAAAAGAAGCGGTTATAATTATTGACATTTCAGCGACTCGGGATGAGCCCTTAATTCTGGTAAATCCCAAAATCGTTGAAAAAGATCGCAGTGTTATCGGGCAAGAAGGATGTTTATCTGTCCCAGGCTATTATGCTGATGTAGAACGATTCGAAAAGGTGAAAGTTGAAGCGTTGAACCGGCATGGAGAAACAATAACGGTAGAAAGTGAAGATTTCCTGGCTATTGTGATGCAACATGAAATTGATCACCTGCATGGAAAAATTTTTATTGATTATTTGTCACCACTGAAAAGGCAAATGGCGCTTAAAAAAATTAAAAAGTATAAAAATAACAAAGTATCTTAATCGACTTTAATTAAAGCCATCAAGGGGTGAAACTGAAACGCCAATGAATGTATACTCAATAGATTTCAAGTTGCAGCTCGGCGGCAAGTGAACGAATCCCCAGGAGCATAGATAACTATGTGACTGGGGTAAGTGAACGCAGCCAACAAAGCAGCAGCTTGAAAGATGAAGAGTATATTACTGGAATAAACTATTACATAACTAAATGGAATACATAGTATGAATGATAAACATTTGTCCGAATTCTTAGTTGAAGATAGTCTGCAAGATAAATATGCAATGGATTTTGGCGATGAAGCATTTAGTGAAAGAATGCTTTATGAACATTTATCGCAAGAACATGATTTTGCGAGTCGAAATAGGGCAGAAATTGGCACTCAGGTTGAATTTATTTATAACCAATATCTCAATGCAAATAGTCATGTTCTTGATTTGGCTTGTGGTCCAGGATTGTATTTATCAAAGTTAGCAAAATATGGGGTCCGCTCCCGGGGATATGATATTTCGCCAGCTTCTATTCGATATGCTCAGAAAAATGCCAGTGTATTGGAGGAATATGTTCACTGTGATCTTAATCAGTTTGAATGTAGTGAAAAATTTGATTTAGTCCTGATGCTGTTTGGTATTGCGAACAATATTGTTGATCTGAAAAAGTTGTTAAAAAAAGTCAAAAATAACCTGAAGCCGCAAGGAAAAATATTGTTGGAATTCATGAGCGTTCAGTTTATGAAGCAACTGGCTAATGATGATGGCAGTTGGGAATATTTTCCTCAAGGCGGTCTTTTGTCGAGTAGGCCACATTATAAGTTGTGTAAACGAATATGGCAGAATGATGAGAAGGTACTGATTGATCGCAATATGGTAATTGAAATGACGGGCAAGTCAAATATATATGAAGGCTATTTTAAAGGTTACGATATAGAGGATATTAACTGTTTACTTACCGAATTAGGTTTTGCTAGTGCTACGTTGGTAGGGCAGGATTTACCAAGGGGGGAATTAACAAGTCATTTCTTCTTTGTTGAATCATCTTTGCTAGTATAGTAATTGTTAATACCCCGTCAGCATTTCTGGATTTTTTATTATTATCTAATTGAAATAAAAAATTTATTTATACCCTGCATCTTTCAAGTTGCTGCTTTGTTGGCTGCTTTCACTCACCCCAGTCACAGAGTTATCTATGCTCCAGGGGGGCAGTTCAATTTCGGGGCTTTTGAGTGATTGGCGATAAATCATATTAGTGACCTGATTTACAGGAAGACGTGACTCATAGTCCGTGGTTTGATAAGTAACATAGTTCGATACTTATCGGATGAAAAAGCCTAATAATATAAAATCCCTTTTTGGACAAAGAGTTAGATATATCAGAATGGCATCTGGTATGTCTCAGGAAGCTTTCGCTGATAGATGTGGGCTTGATCGTACTTATATCAGCGGTATTGAACGTGGAGTTAGGAATCCCACGCTTGAAGTTATCAATGTGATTGCAAGTGGCTTGCAAATCGAACTGAAAGATCTGTTCGATTTTAGTTCCTCCCAGAAGATTTGATGTTGCTGCCATAGTAATCACTTTCTTACCGAATCGCATAAAACTGAAACAGCACATCCTGGCGATGCGCTGTTCTAATAATATATAGCCACTTACCTTATATATCTTGAAGGCCATATTTCGGTAGGATCGCGATCTAAAGCATCAGCGATAAGTTGTTGGCCTTTAGGCCAACGACGTTGCAGGGTGTTGGCAAGGGTTGATGATGCTAATCCTGCTTTCCTTGAAACTGCTGCTAACGATGTTCCCCGTTTTTTCAGCTCGGCTATAATGTCTGCTGGGTGCCAGTCCTGATTTTTCATCTTATTCCTCCACGTTACGGATAACTTTGATATGAAAAGATAAATCGTTACATAGTAGACTATACGTCACATATAATAACATAACTTACAGTAAAAAGTGACTCATAGTCCGTGGTCTGATAAGTAACATAATTCGATACTTATTAGATGAAAAAGCCAAATGCTATAAAATCCCTTTTTGGACAAAGAGTTAGGCATCTTAGACAATCGTCTGGGATGTCTCAGGAAGCTTTTGCCGATAAATGTGGAATTGACCGTACATATATCAGTGGAATTGAGCGAGGGATCAGGAATCCGACACTTGAAGTCATTAATATTATTGCAAGTGGTTTACAGATTGAGCTGACAGATCTGTTTGATTTCAGTACGGAATTAAAAAATTAAAACTCATTACCCTTTAGCAATTTTTTATTCTCCTTTTTGAATGAATACTTCAGTACCTCTGTTCCTAAGCTTTTTGTGGCAATTAAGTTAATTTTAATCGTGATTGCAAATTAATTATTGGATGATTTTATAAACATAGATAGGTTATTCAATTAATCGGTTATTAATATTAGGGAAAAGTAAAAATTACCCTTCTGATATTATATCCTCTGGAGGTATATGATTTATTTCATACACGGCTAATGGCGGGGATTGCGGAAATATTCCATGATTATTTAATGGGGTTTAAGTTTGCTACTCTGCGTGTTTCGGTGATCTCGAATGTGACAGTACAACCCTATGGTTTTGCTGATACTTTTGAGAAATTGGTACAACAATTGACTCAACTTGTGCGTTGACAATCGAGTATTCAATTTATCTACCGTCACGGGCCGATGTTTTTCATTGAGCCTGGTAAAAAAACGGTGTTATCCAAACTTATGCCTTCTTTGCTAGCTCGTTGTTCCAGTTATGAAATAATTCTCTGAGGGTAAAAAGATGATCAATATTATAAAGCGTGCTTCTATACCAATAATTAACTCGGTATTTAAAGACGGTGTGGAGCATATGATTGGGGCGGTACAGCCATTGGCTCAGCATCCTCAATATCAGGATTTTGTAAAAAATCAGCAGCCATTAAGTATCAGTTTCGCAGAGCTAGCTCCAGGTGAGGTGCATAAACCGCACCAGCACAATGTTGCCAGCATGGTGATCATCACTTCAGGTAAAGCAACGCTTATTGGCGACACTACCGCTTTCGTAGAGAAAGGGGATGTAATATGTATCCCAGCAGGTGATAAACATGGGTTTCGCTGTGATAGAGGGGAAATTCTGTCTGCATTATCGATTCAATATGACGCTGATGGGCTCTTTAGTGAAAAGCACGCTAATATTAATTTCTCTGCATCAGAAACACCTCAGCAAGCATTATTAAACTTTAATGAGCAGTGTTGTGTAAAAGCGGAACAGACACTATTTTTCCAGATGTTCAAAGACGGTCGGATGAACGATGAGAGTAATTTAAATATATTTAAGAGCCACTTACGACAATGGTCGGAAATTTTCCAGTATATTATGTATGCGCGTCAGTCTATGGTCGTTGATAGTCGATATCATCCTTTATTCCTGGAACATTTCAAGGATGAATTAGGTCATGATGAATTATTACCGCCTAAGCGTGGTTGGGATGCACAAATTGATTCTTATGGTAATTGGTTCGTATTGAAAATGTTTCAGTTAGATAACTTAGAGAAGTTGATTATTGTCCATTTGGTCTTGGAGAAATGCGCTGATATGTTCCACCTGCTAGCCAGTTCACAGATTAGTGAGCCAGGTGAATATATAGCAGCACATTCTACTTTAGACCACGGTCATTCGGCGTTAGGCAGTGAGTTTTATCAACATATTTCTCATGAGGAGAGTTTGGCGTTACAGCAGCTTTGTGCTCAAGCATGGGAAATTATGGTCTTGCTGTTAGAACGAATAGCGGTGTTAACCCTTAATGAGATCGAGCAAATGGGTTAACAGTGATTGGCAGGAACGATTAAGGAAATGTCATTGTGAGTAAATTATATAAAGGCATGAGTGAGGAAGCGTTCGAGAATGGTTATTTTTATGTAGCTGAACTCCGACAGTTTGCTAAGTCTTTGGGAATTACACCAAGTAATTTAAAAAAGCATGAGCTTGAGCTGCATGTTCGGTCACATCTGTTTGGTTATTCTGGCGATTTGCCTGTAGCTATTCCTAACAAAAGGGATCGTTCTGGTCGGGATTTACTCACCTTGAAAAGTTTGGTAATCAATTACGTCAGTGATAAACAAACGAAAAATTTCTTGTTAGAACAGGTGGGCCGTCGATATGGGCCATTACCGGATAAATCAGGACAATGGTATTGGTTAAATCATTGGCGTAAGATGCAAATTGCTAATGATAACAAAATTACCTATGGCGATTTAGTCGAGCATTTGGCTTCTTTGAGACAGCAGGAAGGGAGGCTTCCACAGATCCCCTCTGCTCGTTTGAATAATTTTATTAGCGATTTCATTGCTGATCCGGAAAATAAAGGTAAAGGGAAAAAACAGGCACTGAAAATATGGCAGGCACTAAAAGAAAAAAATTTACCTAAAACATATCTTGCTTATAAGAAAAATAAGGACTTACCAGATAACAAAGTTGAATTTTTTATTGATATTAAGGATTGAAATTAAATTGGTAGAATTTGTTATAATCCTTGGAGGGAGAATAAATTTCTCCCTCTGAATAATGCTATTAGATATTAATGATTTGCTGTGTGCCATTTCGTTCAATTTTTATTGTCAGTTTACCCGCAGGGGTTTCTGACAACTGATTACGAACGTAGGTTATGTCTTTAGGCAGGATTTTCTGGCCATTAATTTCTAGCACAATATCACCATTTTTCAAGCCAAATTTCTCAATATCTTTTGGTTCGTTATAAAAGACTTCTATTTTATTATTAAAATAGCGAACCATGATAGCTCGAAATAGTTTATTATCATAACGAGTAAAGTTTTTGGCGTTAAAACAGAGCAACATTTTATTTGGAATAAATAGATAGTCATCAAAACGCGAGAAGAAATTCAGCCCAAGACTATATAGATCCTGTTTATTTTCACTGACACGCAGACGCCCCACCGGCAGTTGCTGTAAATAAAAACCATCAATCAGGTACTCTTTGCTACTATCAAGCCCGCTGGCAGATGCATATTTGACGTTGATTCCTTCAGAAATTCTATCCTTATGCTCTTTCTTCAGATATTCAATAAATTCCTGAGAAGCATAGCTATGACTGGCTCCGGTATCTATATTAAAGATGACATTGGAAACCTGGATTGCAGGAGATCTATTGTAACTGTCACTGTAAGGTTCACACTGTTGATAATTTAGTATTGAAGGCGCATGTCGCCATACTGTCAGAGTATGATTCAGATTATTGATCTCCCAGCTCAACTGACGGAAAGTATCAATTCCAAGAATGCCATCTATCTTTTGACCAATCGACTGACTGAAGAGATTCATATCAAGACCAATCCAGGGATCGGAGCCAGGTACGGTGTAACTACCGATAGTAATAGCCAAGGGCTGCCATAATGTTAAGTCGGCTTTGTGTAATGTTCCACTGGTAGTAGTGACCCCCTCGGACAACATACGATGGAATGTAACTGGTATTTTTGATTCCGGTGTGGTTTGTGTCAGTGTTTTGGCCAGCTTATTATCAATGACGGTATAACTGGCACCAGTGTCCAACCAGAATTGATATTTTTTCCCGGAGATAGTGACAGGAATAATGAGTGCTGTAGGTTGATGGATATTCAGTTTGGTAGAGAGTACCGGCTTGTTTTCTTCAGTAATAGGGGTTTTTTTCATATGACTACAACCTGCTATCAGTGTCAGCAGACTTGCAGAGATAAACGCTCGGCAAGTTGTTTTTCCCTGTTTTTTCATAAGATTAGATTCCTTTTTGTTGTGTGGATACCCAATACATGATGCACTTGAAATAAATAGCGTAGTGGTACCACGCAGAATAGTAAGTGCCACCAGTACAGGTTAGCTGTATTTAGACTACTATTATCCACGTTTGAATAAAACCAAAGATAAACAATCACGCAATTATACTGATGGGTATTCAGTAACTGTTTAGTTACGGCTGCTGTATTGTGGGTTTAATGCTGCGATAATGGCGAAAATGATAGCTATCGATAAAATCGAGCGATAGAAATAATTAATAGTTATATTGGTTTGATAATTAATTGAAATAGATGTAACATTAAAATATAAATTAATAAAATACTTTTGGTTATATGGTGTGGGTTAAATATAACGATTTAAAATAAAATCCACGATAAATTATTACTATTTTAGTAGTAGGCGTGATGTGATGTTAATAAATAGTTATTGGATTTGTTTTTATCTGTGGAAATTATTTTCCTAGTAAATATCAGGATGATTTTAATATAAGAAGATAACACCTTTGTGTTAAAGGAATATATTGATTTTATGTCTATATCACTAAAACTCAGCATTGTCGCATCTGTCTATAATGGAGAACGGTTTTTACCGCAGTTTTTTGCTAATTTATCCCGACAAAATCTGACTGATTTTGAATTAATTTTGGTTGATGATGGTTCTACGGATAATAGTAACCAAATTCTGGCGAAATATGCCGGGAAATTTCTAAAAACAGAAATTATCACGCAGAAGAATCAAGGGGTTTCTATCGCCCGTAACACCGGTTTAGCGAGAGCAAGTGGGGATTATGTCGCTTTCCCTGATATTGATGATGTCATTTATCCGGGCATGTATAACCGGCTGTTAGAGATTGCTCGGAATAATGATCTGGATATTGCCACTTGCAATGGTCATTATATTTATGAGGACGGTCGACCAGCCCGAAAGATTTTCCCTTCTGATCGTCTCTCTTCTACCGCGGTGCTGAGTGGGCCAGAATGGTTGCAACGAGCACTGAATTCACGCAAATTCCTACATGTAACTTGGTTAAATGTTTATAAACGGGCTTTTCTAACAAAACATCATTATCAGTTTGAACCGGGGTTGCATCATCAGGATATTCCGTGGACGACAGAACTTCTGTTGACAGCAAGCCGTGTGCAATATATTGATGAATCCTTTTATGACTATCTGATTCATTCTTCCTCGGTATCTCATACTCCTGCCGATGATCGTATTAAGGTAAGAACCGCACACCACTATATGAAAATCCTGGAAATGCTGAATAATATTAATCAGCGTTATCCACAGCAAGTCAAACAGGTGCCAGCATGTCATTGGCAGATCGCGAAAGAAGGGCTGGGAATTTTGCATACGATTAATGAGATAGAATCTTCTGCTATGAAGCGACAAATTGTTCATGAATTGTTTGAGCGCGGTATTTGGTCAATGATTTGGAAAAATGCCCGCGGATTTAGATTACGTTGGCGTTTGGCTCGTCGGTATCTACGGCTTAGAGCAGCGCTGAAAGCCGTTTAATAGCTACGATGATTTTCCACCTTTAATTGCAGGTATCACTAATGTTTTTCAACGCATCTATAATCAGTTGCCAGAATTTCTGGTGATCGAGTTTTACCGCAACCTGAGTGTGGCAATCCTCTGGTAGTGGATAACGGAAATCCGCTACTGTCATGCCGACGGTTAAGGTGCCATTTAGTTCAATATTGACTGGTACTTTTTGCGTTGTCATCACCGTTGGATCGATCACATAGGCGACGGCGCAAGGGTCATGTACTGGTGCATAGTTGAAACCACGCCTTTTTTGATAGTTCTTGCCGTAAAAATCCAGCATTTCTATGACAAACCGAGAGATTTTGCTATTGATACGTGAAATCGTTTCTTTAACTTCTGGTGTGGCCTGTGCTTGATGTGTCAGATCCAGCCCAACCATGGTAAGAGGCCATTTTTCATTGAAAACAATGTGCGCGGCTTCTGGGTCAATTTTGATATTGAATTCTGCAACTGCACTTCGGTTACCGGTGTGATATCCACCGCCCATTAAGACGACTTCTTTTACTCGATCGACGATCTGCGGTGCTTTGCGAACAGCAAGAGCAATATTGGTCAGGCCGCCGGTAGGAACCAGTGTCACCGTTTTTGGTGGATGGGACATAATGGTATCAATGATCAAATCCGTCGCGTGGCGAGGATCAAGAGTCCGAGTGTGTTTCGGGAGTTTCGGGCCATCCAGACCAGATTCACCATGGATATCCGGTGCAGTTTCAATATTGCGTACCAATGGACGATGACAGCCAGCGGCAAAGGGAACACCAGTAATACCGGCAATATGCGCTATCGTCAGCGCATTGTGAGTGACTTTATCCAGAGTCTGATTACCGACAACCGTTGTGACGGCTAATAGCTCAATATCAGGATTGCCATGCGCCAGTAACATCGCAATCGCATCATCATGTCCCGGATCGCAATCAAGAATAATCTTTTTAGTGGTCATTATTCACTCCTTGCAGAGAAAACTATACGAAAAATCAGCATAATTCAGTTAAAACATCTATTCCGTGATGAAATCTTAAATTTGGGTTAGCGCTCTCATAAATGCTTAATAAAATGTCTGATAATTGTGATTTTATTAACATATAAACAACAATTGAGTTGTACATCCAACTTGAGTGTGATTCTTATAGTTTCGCTATGGAATAGGCGAACAATATCTGCTTCGGATTTATTGTTTATCTCTTAATAATTGCGAGGGCTGGAATGGATATTCATATGGATAGATTATCAATGGTGATTGAATCAGTGGCGACCCGCGAGTTTTATCCTAATTTACTTACCTGGCTGAAACAGTTTATTGCCTTTGATAACGCTATTGTCTATGCCTTCGGGCAAGGCGTTCCTCCACGTTGTTTGACTAAAGCCGAGAAGAAAAACAGCGATGTGGTGAACCAGCTTTATCAACAGGGAGCTTATCTGCAAGATCCTTTCTATCAAGCCCTGACAAATGGCGCTGAAACGGATCTGTTTACCCTGAGAGAACTTGCGCCAGTAGGGTTTTATCATACTGATTACTACCTTAATTTTTATAGTAAGACTGGCTGGCAGGATGAAGCTGGCGTTTTGTTGAAGCTCTCTCCCCAAAGACAGCTTGGCCTATTTTTTGGTAATGAAAATCGGCTGCTTTTAATACAAAAACAGCATAAGAAAAGCTTGCGAACTGTGCTGGAAATTATCCGCAGTGTGGCGCGATTACATGATGAGATGATGCTGCAAGCTCCTGCTGCTGAAATGGTTTGTCTGGATACTCAGATTCGTTATGCCTTGACGCCGAGAGAATGTGAGATTGTGGAGTTGATATTGCAAGGTAAAGGCTCTCCGCAGATTGCTGAGAAACTTTTTATCAGTACGGGAACTGTGAAAAATCATCGGAAAAATATTTATCAAAAACTGCAAATTAGATCACAAGCAGAGCTTTTTAACCTGTTCATGACACCGACCGCTCGTTATTTTGCCTGAGTCACAAATGTTAATACTGTGTTGCGAATGTCCCTAAAGGGACATGGTGATATGGCTGTGCGCTACAGATAATCCGGTGATTATGTCAGATGCTAATTGGGGTATCATATGAACAATGGTGTTGATTCATTAACTTATTACGCTGCGACTAAAAAATATGATCTTCGTTTTCCAACATTAAGGGAAGATCTGGATGTAGATGTCGTCATTATCGGTGGTGGATTTTCCGGTATTAATACTGCGCTGGAGCTGGCAGAAAAAGGTATCACTAATATTGCTATCTTAGAAGGTCGTTATCTTGGTTATGGAAGTACCGGTCGTAATGGTGGTCAGGTTATGGCGGGGATCGGTCACGATCTGGAAGTAATCAAGCGCCATATTGGTAATAAAGGGCTGGAAACGATCTTTAAGATCAGCAACCTGGGTGCAGGTATCATTCGTGATCGTATTGCTAAATATAATATTGATGCTGATCTTTGCCGTGGTTATAGCTACCTTGGCATGAATAATCGGCAAGAAAAGACGCTACGTAGCTGGCTAAAAGATTTTCAGGCGGTTTCTCCTGATGAAGATATTGAGCTTTACACCGGCTCTGATGTGAAAAAGGTGATCGGTTCTGATGCCTATACTTGCGCGTTGAAGCATATGGGAGCTGGACATGTTCATTCTCTGAACCTGTTGCTAGGTGAGGCAAAAGCGGCGACAGACTTTGGCGTCAAAATCTTTGAGAACAGCCAGGTGCTGAATGTTGAATATGGTTCCAGAGTAACGGTTCGTACTGCGATGGGATCGGTTCGTGCTAGTAAAATGCTGTGGGCTTGTAACGCCTTTCTGAATAGTGGCCTTGAGCCGTATATTTATAAAAAGGTGGTTAACACTTATGCCTTCCAGTTAATGACGGAAAAATTGTCGGATGATTTGATTGAGAAAGTCAGTCCGATTCGTGGCGCATACAGTGATATTCGCCCGGTGATTGATTACTTCCGGGTGACGAAGGAAAACCGTCTCTTGTTCGGTAGTGCAACTCCTTTCATTGAACATATCCCATCTGATTTGAAAGCCTGGAACCGCCATTTAATGCTGAAAGTTTTCCCTTATCTGAAAGATGTGAAGGTTGAACTGGCATGGGGAGGGCCGTTGTGTTGCAGCGCAAACTTATTCCCACAAATTGGTTCTTTGCCGCAGCACAATAATGTGTTTTTTGTGCAGGGGTATTCCGGTTTTGGGGTCACACCAAGTCATATCGTTTGTAAGGTACTGGCGGAAGGGATGTCAGAAGGATCTGAACGTTATGATCTGATGAGTTCAATTCCTCATGTGAATATTTTCGGCAAAGATAAGTTGCGACATTTGATGGTATCTGCGGGCAAGATTTGGCATCAAACGTCAGGGTACTGGAAAGGTCGTCGTTAACTTATTGATATCAATATTATTCATTGAACAATTTATACCCAATAAATTTCGAGTTGCAGCGCGGCGGCAAGTGAACGAATCCCCAGGAGCATAGATAACTATGTGACTGGGGTGAGTGAACGCAGCCAACAAAGCAGCAACTTGAAGGATGAAGGGTATATAAATTATTTTATTTGAAACGAGAACATCATGATTAAATCACTTTTACTGAATAAACCACTGCCTGAGCTGTTGGATATTGGTAGCGTAAGCAATTTGGGTTCTATTGTGTTGGAAGGTGATCCACAGGCAAGTGTTGCGATGGTATTTGGCGAACCGACGGATAACCTGACCTGCGGTATTTTCGCCTGTACTCGTGGCAAGTTTAGTATGGTGTACCCGTTTGATGAGCATGCAACCGTTTCGGAAGGTTCGGTGAAACTGACGGATGTGAAGAGTGGTGAAACTGTTGAATATCATCCGGGGGATTCCTGGTTTGCTGCGAAAGGAACTGAAGTGTTGTGGGAAGTGACCACCGACCGTTTTGTGAAGCATTATTTGGCTTGTATTAAAAGTTAAAAAGCATCTGTCTGACCAGAGGTAAATGATGAGTGATATCACCCTGTTACAACAAGTTACCGCCTTTCTGCAACGCAATCATGGTCATTATATTAATGGCCAGTCAGTGCATGGTCAGGAGAATCAAACGTTTTCTGTGGTGAACCCTGCGGTTGATGAAGTCATTGCAACTGTGAATCAAGGCGGTGAAACAGAAGTGAATGCTGCTATGCAAGCGGCACATACTGCCTTTCATGGTGTATGGGCGCAGACTTCCCCTATGGAGCGCGGTCATTGTCTGAATCGTCTGGCAGATCTGTTGCTAGCACATCGGGAAGAATTGGCGCAGTTGGAAAGCCTCTGCTCCGGTAAAACGATCCAGTTGTCCCGTATGCTGGAAATTGATTCTTCTGCTCAATTCCTGCGTTATTTTGCCGGATGGTCAAGTAAGATCAGCGGTGAAACCCTGAATGTTTCTTTGCCCTCTTTTAAGGGGGAACAATACACGGCGTTTACCCGGCGTGAGCCAATTGGTGTCGTGGTGGGTATTATTCCGTGGAATTTCTCTATTATGGTTGCCATCTGGAAAATGGCGGCTGCACTGACTTGTGGTTGTACCATTGTGCTGAAACCCAGCGAATACACCCCACTGACAATGCTCAGAGTGGCTGAATTAGCCAAAGAAGCGGGTATTCCTGATGGTGTGATTAATGTGATTAATGGTTCAGGTTCGGTGCTTGGCCCAGCACTGATAGGCCATCCATTGTGTGCCAAAGTGACGTTCACAGGGTCCGTACCAACAGGTATTACGGTTGGTAAGTCAGCGATGGAACAGGGATTAACTCGCGCCACGCTGGAGTTGGGAGGGAAAAACGGGGCGGCATTTTTGGCGGATATGCCCGTTGAAAAGATAGTTGATGGTGTTCTGGAAGCCGGTTATCTCAATCAGGGGCAGATTTGTGCTGCGGCTGAGCGTTTTTACATTCCTGCAAGTCATATGGATGAAGTGTTGAAATTGTTGTCTGAAAGACTTGCCGCAATGAAAATGGGTTCCCCACTGGATGAATCAACAGAAATGGGGCCTTTAGCCAATAAAGAGCACTATAACAAGATCTTGTCTCTATTTGAGCAAGCTCGTCAGGAAGGCAGCGAGATTGTGTATGGGGGGCATGCTCTGACTGGCCCGGGTTTCTTTGTGGCACCAACGGTTATTCGTGCTAACAGCGCTGAAGATTCCTTGATGAAGGAAGAGACATTTGGCCCTGTAGGAACTTTCTTCAGCTATAACGATGAAGAAGAGCTGATTGAGTTGATGAACAGCACCCCATTTGGTTTGGCAGCGAGTTTGTGGACCAATGATCTGAGCAAAGCGATGCGTATGATCCCGCGTATCGAAGCAGGGACTGTTTGGGTCAATATGCATACCTTTCTCGATCCTGCATTACCATTCGGTGGCGTGAAATCGTCAGGTATTGGCCGTGAATTCGGTAGTGCCTTTATTGAGCACTATACTGAATTGAAATCCGTTATGGTTCGTTATTGATTTGATATTCGGATCAAAAATAAGGAAGGCCTCTTGATTGAAAGGGGCCACGGTCAAAATTAAGCAGAACAGAAGTTAATGAGGTGTCCCAGATCCCTAATTTTGTTCAGTTTTATAAATATGATATAAAATACATAATTAATCATTTTTGGTTATTTATACAAGATCTCTACATTGGGTAAGGCGAATTTATTTAATAGATCTCTAATCGTTTAACTCATTAAAACGGGCTTCTGGCGAGAGTATTAGTATTATTTTGTGATAATAATTGCATTTCATTAAATTTACCCGGTATTAATTTGGCTAATCATCAAGACACCGTTGGGTTTTTGGGATATCTTTTTGCCCGGATATTCATCAAACAATATTATTGACTGTGTAACTTTATTGATATTTTTGAAGATGATGCCATTAAATCAATTTAATGGCATTTATCAATTAAAGTTGTCGGTGCATTCTGACTCTGTCAGCAACATCACTTAATGATTTAATAAGACAAAAGAAAAATGGACACTTGCCCCCGTTGTCGGTTCACTGAAGGCAGCATTACGTTGCCGGCAGGCTATCAGGAACAGACTGTAAACATCATCATTGCGCCTGATGCGCCGGCACTCAACATCTCGCGCGACCAGTTGGTTGAAGGCGAAGATCTCGCCCGTTATCTCACCCGCCAGAAAGATCTGCTGAAAAAGGGCCTGCGTGACTGGCAATTATTGGCAGAACAGCCCGCGACGCTGGGCGATAACCTGTTGCCAGGTATGATCCTCCACTCCCGTTATCGGCCTAAAAAGGGGCAGCAAGTCTGTCAATATCAGGCGGTCTTCCTGCTGGATGAGAAAAAGCACTGATTTTTACGCTGTCATCCCCGCAGGCGTTCTCTGATGTTCAGCGACAGTGGCTGGATGACTGCCTGAAAAGTTTCCAGTTCTAGGGAGGCACGATGCCAGAAGCCGCACGCGTGGGGGATACCATCGGGCATTCCAGTGCCATGGCCGGATTGATTGCCGGCACCGTCATCGGGTCATTAATTTCAGCTGCCGGAGGAATTTTATCCGGCGCTCTCTTTATCGCGGGATTGGCTGCATCCTGTATCGGGGTGGGCGTTTTGTTGATTGGCGCCGCGATCCACTAGGGCTGGCAGGGGGCCTGAACTTATATCAGTATGCCCCGAATCCGGTGACCTGGATCGATCCGTGGGGATGGAGTTTTCTTGAAATCGTCGGTGATGCGGCTCAAACAACTGGAAAGAAATTTCAAGGGGCTGAAATTTATAAATTTACAGGCAAAGTAAAAGTTGAAGGTGTAGCGTTTAAGAAAAATGATTATTTTTATTTAGATAATCTTCACAAAGATCACTACGAGACATTTTCATCATTGGATAAGTCCAAAGGAGTGTTCAATTTAGATGGTTCCTATAATGAGAAAAAATCAATTAAGGCGGCAAAAAGAAAAGGGCCAGGTTGCTGATATGAATGAGAATATTAAACTTCGCCTTCTAGAAAATAAGGATGATTTAATTGAGGGAACATTTTGTTATTCATTATTTGAAGAATCCATTTTTTACCCGAACTTGATGACGGAATTTATTGAAATTGCTGAGATTTTTTTAAGTTATGATAATGATCTTGAAATTAAAAAATTATTGAAATGGGTTATTGGTTGCGTTGAACAATGTTTTCTATCTCATCATGATGAGAATGATTATTACCATATAAAGAATTATTCAATAGATATAGAAAGTAAATGGAAAAATATATGGAAACCAAAACTTGATTATTTGCTTGATATAAATGGAAGTTGATTTAATACTTAATAAATAAAATTTTAAACCGGAAGATCTGCTATATCTTCCGGTCTTATTCATAATCTACCGTGGCGCATATCCACGGTAAGTCAGCGCCGACAGGAGTTTGTCGATATCTGATACGCTTCCTCGTCATTCACCGTACAGGCGCGTATCTCCGCCCAGTTGCGCGAGTGCCAGCGCTTCAATGTGGGTTAACTGAATATCCTGTAAATGTTCAATCTCCCGCAGTTGGGCAGTGTGTGCTGGTGCTTACAAATATCATCCTTAATCTGATATGCTCCCTTACTTGACTTTTATTTGAATAATCACTTTGATTGTACATGCAAAACCATCCATGAAAGACTTCTTATTTAAACTAGCTCAATCCGTTGCATTTTGAAAAGCTATTTAGCCATGTTATTTTTACATATAATTTATAAAATCTGCCAATTACAGGTGCCGAGTAATAAACCCACTGGAAACGAGTTCAGTACGATTGGTCACTTTAGTTTTGATAAAGATATTGCGCAAATGGGTTTTGACGGTAGACAGGGAAATATTGAGTACTTGAGCAATACGTTTGTTACTTGATCCAGCCCTTACCAAATTAATAATTTCCTGCTCTTTAGCTGTCAGAATAGTTGGTGTTTCAGGAAGTAAGTCTCTAGTGGCTAATTCAATTAATGGTAGGATAGTACTGAGGCGATTAAAATCTTTCGGTGTAAATAGAGTATTCCTTAATAAAGAAACGCCAGCAATAATGCGGCTGTGCTGGCGGATAAATATTTCTGCAATATCTTGTATGTTATTTGGCAGCATAAATTCATAGTAGTATTTATTATGTTTAGTCAGTGTACTTTGATCCATGCCAACCATATTAATATCATTTTGTTGAAAATTGACCGGTTTGAGTGGATCTAAATGTTGAAAATGTGTCAGATAATTCTTGTGTGTTTCGTCTGAAATACCATACAGAATGTAATTCTCAGGGCGTAATTTATCGTTCACTAGATAGAATGCTGCGGCTGAGATAGGAACTAAATGAGCAATAGTGTTCAGGCAACTGTAGATTAACGTATTTTCACGACTGGTTGAGGGTAAGGTAGACAAGAACGTTCTCCCTTAGAATAGTCTCTAATTGGGTAAGTTAATAGTGATGATTAATAAAAGGGTAATTAAAGTGCGGAATTAACACAAAATAAACATATTAATAACGTGACATAGATTACAATAAATAAAATTTTATAAGGTGATAGTTACTGATTAACAACTCTATTTTGGTACATTTCTGAAGTGATTTTTTAGTGTGTTAATGAGTTGTTATGTTTTTTTATTGTTTGATATTTAAGTGGTTATGTTTTTCATTCTCTATTTTCTGGTATTTTTTGCGATATTTTTTTCGCCATTAGTCTCCCCTTAGATATCGTCCTTTAGGACGATGGCCGGTATTCCGCTTCACTTTCTATAGTGTATTTATCACTAATGAAATTTACAAAAAATTCACAAATGAATAGTTGTTAACGTTATTTTTATGGCCAGAATAAGAGGGAAAATGATGAATATGTCAACGCGACTGACTTCGCATATTGAAAAGGGCGTGGTGGGATTTCCTACCACGCTTGCAAGTTCCGTCGGGGTAATTATGGCAAGCCCAGTTATTCTGACTGTAACAAGTGGTTTTGGTATTGGTGGTGATACTTTCGTACTGGCAATGCTGATTAGCTTTATCATGATGCAGGCTCAAGTGACAACTTTTTCTGAAGCGGCAGCTATTTTGCCGACATCTGGTTCTGTCTATGATTATATTTCTTGTGGAATGGGGCGGTTTTGGGCGATTACCGGCGCGCTTTCGGCTTATTTAATTGTCCATATTTTTGCTGGTACAGCAGAAACGATCCTGTCTGGCATTATGGCATTAGTTAATTTTGACAGCCTTAATACGGTGATGGAAAGTAATAATACTTCATGGATGGTTGGCGTTGGACTGGTTATTACTTTCGGATTACTGAATGCGTTGGGTATTGAAGCGTTTAGTAAAGTTGAAATTGTACTGACGTTCTGTATGTGGAGTACTTTGGTTATTTTCAGTATTTGTGGGTTATTGATGCCGTTTTCTGTGCCGCTGGAAAGTTGGTTTGGTGAGGGGCTTAATCTGAGCGATCCGCTAGGGGTATTGAGTCTGGTGGGTATGGCGATGTTTATGTTTGTTGGCTGTGAGCTGGTTACACCAATGGCACCTGAAATTAAAAATTCTGCCAAAGTGATTCCGCGGGCAATGATGACGGGGTTGTGTGGTGTGGCTTTCTGTATGGGATTATACGGGGCATCAATCAGTCATCAGGTAGAAAATGTGCTGGTTGATGTGGAAAATAATGTTCGTTTGTTGGAAACACCAATGGCAATCCCTGCGTTTGCTGGTCAGGTGATGGGAGATTTTGGTAAGTATTGGATTGGTATCGGGTTATTGCTGGCTGGGGCTGCAACGATTAATACCCTGATGGCTGCGGTACCTCGTATTCTTTACGGTATGGCATTGGATGGCGCATTGCCGCGTATTTTTGCTTATTTGCATCCACGTTTTAAAACACCAATATTTGGGATTTTGGTTGCGGTAATGATCCCCTGTTTACATGCTTTCATTATTCAAGGTGATTTGAATCGGATTATGCCTTTAGTACTGGCCGCCGTATGTGCCTGGTGTGTGGCTTATTTATTGGTGACGTGTTCCGTGATATTGCTGCGTATCCGCAGACCTGATTTGCATCGTGCCTATAAATCACCGTTTTTCCCATTGCCTCAGATTATCTCCAGTGTGGGTATTATTTTGGCGATTATTCACATCACACCTCCGGGAATGAATCCCGGTGATGTGTATATCCCATTCGCCATTATGTTGGGTCTGACAGCCAGTTATGCCCTGTTTTGGACGCTATGTGTACAACGTGTGAATCCGTTTAAACCAGTACCCGTTGAGCAGGTGCTTTCGCATACTTTTACTAAGGGTGAATTGTCGGAGGCGCAACTTGAGCCACTTCGTTCCCTTAATTAATGGTATTTGGCGGCGGTTGAATAAACCCCGTCATCCTTCGGGCTATCAGGCTGGTATGACTCTAAACTGGTTGCAACAGAATTTGTCACCTTACTGTTGTGAGCGTTTATCAGCAGAAAGTTTGCAAATTATGTTACCTGATGGGTTGCAGATTGAAGTTTATGAAAAGCCGAAGGCTCTGTTTCTGGCTTATATTGTCAGTTGTTGTTTTCGTTTGCAGGGAATCACTTCATTAAAGGAAAAAATAGTCATTAAAGCTAAAGTGAAAGGAATATTTCGGCGAAAGGCAGTGATTTATTACTGTTGTCATGGTGCAGAGTTTGGACAACCGATTATTGATTTACTCAATCAGTATCCATTGATTGGTGAGACGTTAGTAGAGCTGGATTTTCGGTATCTCACATTGAGTATTTATCAGGGACAATGGCAGCTTGAGGTGGAGCATTTTGCGGCTTCTGAGGTCGTCAGTCGATTACCGGCCAGTCGTCGTTATTTACGTCTGAGTCCTGAGCAGCGTCATTTGTTGCTCAGTACCTTGCTGATGTTTAGTCAGTTAATAGGAAAGTTGGATGAAAAAAACGTAAAATACGCATAATTCTTGTTTATTTTTAAATAAAAACCATCGATATTTATTTAGGAATCGGGGGCTATGTGAGTGAAATAGGTATTCAGATTGCGACAGAATTTCTTGCTGTATTTGAAATAAAGTAGTTACAAGCTGATCGATGTTTTCCAATCGTAGGTGAGAATATCTTTTCGTAGTAAATGTGGTGAAATCATTATGTCTGTGATGAATCATATGATTGTTTGTAAGATTACGGTAGGTATTACAGGTATTTAAGAAGATTTATTGAAATTTTTATCAAGTCATTGTTGCTTAATATATGTAAAATAATATCGGCAAGAAAGTTTAAATATTAATTATAGTATCATGACCTTACCATATAAAAGTCATTTATTTATCGGAATGACTACGAAGTTATATTGTTAAAAAGCTGTTGTAATATTTTAGTAATGCACAGATGTATCGAAAATATATTATTTTCAGTGAGAGTCATTTTCGTTGTATATTGGTTGTATGGAGTTAAGTACTCCTATTTTTTAGACCTTTGAAGATCGATTACCTAAAGTCAATCCCGTTTCGGAGGAAGTCATTAATGTCTAGAACAGGTGAGGAATATATTGAAAGCCTACGTGATGGAAGAACTATTTTTCTGAATGGAGAAAAGATCACTAATCACGTGGATCACCCTGCTTTTCGAAATGCAATCAGGACTGTAGCATCACTTTATGATTATCAGGCAGAACATGCCGATCGGATGACGTTTCAAATCCCTGGCGGTAAGCATGTTGGTTTAAGTTGGGAGCTTCCTGATACTCAAGAAAAATTGATTGCCAGAGGGGAGGCTGCGTATGCTTGGGCAATGCAGAGTTGTGGTTGGTTAGGCAGAAGTCCAGATCATGTTGCTTCTGCTCTTGCTGGAATGATCACTCATTTGGAAGTATTTGAGGAATACTCTAAGGACAGGGCCGAGGCGTTAAAAAACTACTATTTATATGCCCGTGATAAAGATATTTATTTGACTTTCACATTAGTTAATCCACAAGGTGATCGATCTAAAACGCCCAGTGAGCATGTAAAAAATGTATTTCATACCCTTCGGGTACTGGAGGAAAAACCGCAAGGAATCATTGTTCGCGGGGCAAAGATGTTAGGGACAGCCGCAGTCCTTGCAGAAGAAGTTTTTGTTGGTGTGTTCAATCCGCTTAAGGAATTTGTGGATGATCAATATGCTTTATCTTTTGCGTTGCCTTTGAATACTAAAGGAATAAAAACTCTTTCCAGAAAGTCCTATGAAATGGGAAGTAATAAATTTGATTCCCCTTTATCGCATCAATTTGACGAAAATGATGCTGTCGTTTATTTCGATGATGTTTTTGTTCCGTGGGAAAGAGTTTTTGTTTATAAAAATACGGGTATGTGTCGCAGACAATTTCAGGCAACTGCGGCTGATGTTTTAATGGATGTTCAAGGCATGGCCCGATATGCAGTTAAGCTGCATTTCTTATCGGGTTTGGCTCATCAGCTTACCGAAGCCATAGGCATCAATGAGTTTCCTGCTGTTCGTCAGTCATTAGCTGAGCTTGCTTGTCATGCCACTAATATGGAAGGGCTATTTCGTGGTTTGCTTCATAACCCGGTACGATGTAATGAATACTATATTCCCAGTCGATTACAACTATATGCTTGTCAGGTTGTGCTGCAATCAATTTATCCGAAGGTAATGGAGAATATTAGAAAACTTTCAGGTGGTGGTGTAATTATGCTACCGTCAAACTATGTTGACTTTGCAAACCCAGAAATCAGAGGCTTAATAGAAAAAACGCAATATTCAACCTTATTGGAACCTATTGAACGCGTGAAGCTGCTGAAATTAGTATGGGATGCCATTGGTTCTGAGTTCGCATCGCGTCATACTCAATATGAAATGTTCTATTCAGGAGCGCATTTTATGGCTTTGTCTCGTGTTTATGAACAATATGATTGGGATTTTGCTAAGAGTATGAGTAGAGGGATTTTAGATTCTATTGACATGAATTAAATTCTGTATTTAATTTCGCATGTAGTTAACGATCTATACTTTGAAGAAGCGGGATAGAATATATACCCAATAGATTTCAATTTTCAGTGCGGCGGCAAGTGAATGAATCCCCAGGAGCATAGATAACTATGTGACTGGGGTGAGTGAAAGCAGCAACTTGAAGGATGAAGGGTATATTGGTAATAATATTTGTTCTTATTATTAAGTACGGATTTGTTGCATGATTTTGCACGGGAAATGGTTGAAGATCCGTAGTTAAAAATATATAAAGAGAAGAAAATGAAAAAGAATATAGAGATATGTACTCTTATGGATTCTGTAAATGTATTTGTTTCTGAGAGTTATCAAATAAAATCCACAGAAAATTCGCAAGTAGTAACAGGGAATTTTAATTCACAGGGAATGGTTTGTATTGAATTTGATATTTCGGCTGAACATTATGTGCGTGGGACTGTATTTGGCATGCAAAAATTAGTGGTTCAGAAAGATGGGCAGCAACATATACGTACACTTTTTACTAATAGCCCGATAGATGCTCATCAATCAATTGCATTTACCGTTCCTCAAGCTGGAAAATACCGGCTAGTGGCTAAGGGTAAGGCAGGAGAACTATGGCAGTTTACACTATCATTTCCAGTTTATATTCCCAGAGATAATGATTACGGACAGCAGCCAGAAAGTCCGCGCTTAAAACAGTTACAAATTGAAGTGGCGGCAGGAAAAGGAACTGAGGCTTTCTGGCAGGAAATTACCTGTAATGGAGCGCCATTGTTCGAAGATTATGATAGTAAAAATAAACGAGTGACTTTCCTGTGGCGTGGAGCAAAAGCCAATGTTTTTATTTTTGGTGCACCGAGTCATGAGCATGATCCTATGTCACGTTTGGCAGGCACTGATGTCTGGTTTCGCAGTTATATCATTCCGTCAGATACTTTGATGCAATATAAATTAGCTCCAGATCTACCGCTAGTTGAAGGCGCTGTTGATGAGCAACGCAGGTCGATTCTGATTACAGCTCAGGCTGATCCATTGAATAAAAATGTGGTACCAGAGGTGTCGGAAGATGTGTTTAACCACGATTCATTGCTGGCGTTAAGGCCGGTTTTGTGTGACGTCGCACAATTAAAACAATTACCTTTTCAAGGTAATACTAAGGTTCATCAGTTTGAGAGTAAGATTCTGGGAAATTGTCGGGAAATTTCTATTTATCAACCAGTTATCCCAATGAAACAGCCTGCTATGTTGGTGCTGTTTGATGGGGTGATTTACCGTAAACAGTATTATATCGATAGATTTTTTGATTCCTTGATTGAAGCGGGCAAAATCCCACCAATGTATGTGGTGTTTGTTGATAGCCTGGATAATGTACGCAGGGGGCAAGAGCTACCACCCAATCCTGATTTTGCTGCATTTATGGCTAATGAGTTGATGCCGTGGCTGGCTACACAGGGTATTGAAGCGCCAGCAAGACATACTATCATCTCAGGTTCCAGTTATGGTGGGCTGGCATCTTCATGGGTTGCATTTAATCATCCTGAATTGTTCGGTAATGTCCTGAGTATGTCTGGTTCATATTGGTGGGCACCTAAGGGAGAAGCACCCGAATGGTTAATTCGTGAGTTTGCCAAAGCGGAGAAAAAACCGCTTCGTTTCTATTTACAAGCAGGGTTGCTTGAGGCTCGGGATGGATTAAAGAGCATTCTGCATAACAACCGTCATCTGAAAGAAACCTTATTGCAAAAAGGTTATCCGGTTGAATCCAGCGAAATTTCCAGTGGCCACAATTATATTGCATGGTGTGAGACGTTGTATTACGGAACAAAGTCATTAGTCGCAAGATGGTAAATTGGACGTATTTTTTTCACATAATTGTCACATAGTTTGTTTAGTATCCCTTTTAGTCGATAACGCTAGTTTTTACTCCGATTGCTTTTTAACAAGGAAATATACATGTCGCAAAAATATACAAAAAATTTGATGGCAGTCATGATCTCAGCCTTAATTTCAGGGGGCAGCCTACCGGTACTGGCGGTTGGTGATCAGGGGGCTAACCAAATTATGATGGAAGAGCGTGCGGTAAAAGGCAATATTACTGAATTTGGTGGTGCTCGCCGTATGACTCACAATCAGACTGAGGCATTGAAGGCTGCAATTAATAATAATAAAGCTAAAAATGTTATTTTGTTTATTGGTGATGGGATGGGCGATTCTGAAATTACTATCGCCCGTAACTATGCAGAGGGTGCCGGTGGATTTTTCAAAGGCATTGATGCTTTACCATTTACTGGACAATACACACACTATTCTCTCAATAAAGGGACCCATAAACCTAACTATGTGACTGATTCTGCGGCTTCTGCTACCGCTTGGGCTACTGGCATAAAAACCTATAATGGTGCATTGGCTGTTGATGTATTTGGTAAAGATCACCAAACTTTACTTGAGCTGGCAAAAGCGAATGGCAAAGGGACAGGCAATGTCACAACGGCTAGGGTGCAGGATGCTACACCGGCTGCACTGTATGCACATGTGACCGGCCGTGATTGTTATGGTCCGAAAGAGACGACAAAAGAATGCCCGACGAATGCGTTGGAAAATGGCGGGCGAGGTTCTATCACAGAACAGCTGTTAGTGGCTCGTGCTGATGTGACATTAGGTGGTGGTGCCAAGATTTTCACCCAGAAATCTGTTGCTGGAGATAGAAAAGGTAAAACGCTGGAAGAACAGGCCCTAGAACAGGGCTATCAGCTGGTAAGAGATGCTAAATCACTGGCATCAATTAACGAAGCAAATCAGAAAAAACCGCTATTGGGTCTGTTCCATGAAGGCAATATGGATATTGCCTGGGAAGGACCTAAAGCGGTTTATCACGGTAATATTGATAACCCTCCAGTGAGTTGTAAAGTGAACTCTAAACGGAATCCTAATGCGCCAACTTTGGCACAGATGACAGAGAAAGCTATCGATCTGTTGAAAGAAAATAAGAATGGTTTCTTCCTGCAAGTAGAAAGTGGCTCTATTGATAAGCAGGATCACAAAGCTAACCCTTGTGGGCAGATTGGTGAAACCGTTGTATTGGATGAAGCGGTTCAAGTTGGCTTGAAGTATGCGCGTGAGCACGGTGATACATTAGTGATTGTCACGGCTGATCATGCTCACTCTAGCCAGATTATTGAAGCGGGTGTGAAGTCTCCAGGACTGGCTCAAGCATTGGTTACCAAAGATGGTTCAGTGATGGCAGTGAGTTACAGTGATTCTGAGGGGGAAGAGCAAGAACATACAGGGGCTCAGCTCCGCGTTGCTGCTTATGGCCCTCAGGCAGCGAATGTTGTTGGTTTGACTGACCAGACAGATCTCTTTTTCACTATACGTAGTGCGATGGAATTAAAATGATTTTTGCCAGATCATGTTTTGAGTGGTGAAGATTGGGAGTAAGATTTTTTTATATCCTGCCCGTTAGTCAGATTTTTTGATTAGCGGGCAGACTTGTTTACAAGCCTTGTCGATGTTGGTAGCTGATGCTATAAAACAGATGCGTCTGTTGTTAATGAATAATCCGGTAGAGGTCAAGAAGCCGACGTACTGACCTTCTATCAGCAAGCCTTCAAATTCTAAATATCCTACAAAAAATCCGATAAATGAGGTTAACATCATTATGTCAGACATTCGCTTGTATATGCTGCAAACTGGCTCCATCAAATGTAAGGTTCACAATATTAAGATGAATCAGGGCAATGGTGCCAATTATGAAATTCCGATTCCGTTTTTTTTACTCACTCATCCTAAGGGCCATACATTGATTGACGGCGGCAATGCGGTTGAAACTGCAACCGATCCCGAAGGCTATTGGGGAACTATCACAAAAATTTACTGGCCGGTCATGCGTGAAGATGAAGGCTGTGTAGCGCAAGTGAAAAAATTGGGGATTGATCCCGCAGATATCCGCTATGTGGTGCAATCTCATCTTCATCTTGATCACACTGGCGCAATAGGACGCTTCCCTAATGCGACGCATATTGTACAACGACGTGAATATGAATACGCTTACACACCGGACTGGTTTGCTGCTGGTGGCTATATTCGCAGGGATTTTGATCGTCCTGGGCTGAAGTGGGAATTTCTGGACGGAGAACGCAATGATTTGTTTGATGTCTACGGAGACGGAATTTTAAAAACGGTATTTACTCCGGGGCATTCGCCGGGACACCAATCACTACTGGTTACTCTGCCGAACAGTGGCAGCCTGTTGTTAACAGTTGATGCTGCTTATACTCTCGATCATTGGGAAGAACGTGCATTGCCTGGGTTCCTCACATCCACCGTTGAAACTGTGCGTTCGGTGCAAAAGTTACGGCATTTAGCTGAACGTACAGATGCGATTGTGGTAACGGGACATGATCCGGATGTCTGGCCAACATTTCGTAAGGCACCGGAATATTACGACTAAATTCCGTAACGCAATAGAGGTAAGAAACAGTCAAAAAAATAGTCAGAAACCAGATACTTCTATTTAGCTCTGACACAATTAGCCTATTTTAAAATGGGCTAATTGTGTGCCTTTGGCAATGATTGATTGGCAATTAAACTGTCTAAATACCAATTTAATATTGATGTTATTCCTATTTCACGTAGAAATTTACTTAATTTATTTGACTAATTATTCTTGTGATTATTAATCTGTTTATAAGTAATGAATTAATATTAATTTATTGAAGAGGTGAGTATTTGATTTTCATGTGGAGTGAAGAGATAAGTGGTGATGATTTATAATTTTTTGTTTTAATAATGATCACAAAACTGACTCAGCAAGGCTTACATTTTTGGTGCGAGACTGATATTGTTAATTAAAAATGATTATAATGTTTAGATAATGAACTTCAAATAAATATTATATCAAGTAAAAGTTAGCAATTATTTCTATTGTAAAATCAATTATGGAAATAAATTTAATTGATTGAATTTATTATTCGTTCTAGTGCTTATGTTTGAGTATATTAATAATCTGAATGTCCTAATAAATAGCGGTTAAATCAGTATTGGTATGTTATTGTTTTTTTGGTAAAAATATATATAAAATGTTGCAGTGTGTAAATGAAAATAAAAAATATTATTTCGTTTAAAATAATAAATGGTAACCCGATCCGTATTTATTCTTAACCCCAACGAAAATAGGGTGTAATGCTATGAATATAATTGGTATTTCTGCAAATTTTCATGATTCTTCCTGTGCGTTGATCAGTGATGGTCAATTAGTAGCAGCTGCTTCAGAAGAGCGATTTTCTAGATTTAAAAATGATTCTAGATTGCCAGTTAGAGCTTTCAGGTATTGTTTAGAAGAGGGCGGGATAGATATTACTGATATTGATTGTGTCGCTTATTATGAAAATCCGTATAAAAAGTTATCCAGGCAACTCGCTTCCAATTTTAACTTTTCTGCTACCGATGGCCTTCCTTGGTTGGATTGTCACAAGCCATTTCGTGATATCACTGAAATATTAGGGTATGAGAAAGAGATTAAATTTTACGATCATCATATAGCTCATGCCGCCGGGAGTTACCTATTTTCTGGTTTCACCGACGCAGCTATATTAACTTCCGACGGTGTAGGTGAATGGGAAACATCGACTTTTGGATATGCGCACGGCGAGAGTATTAATTTATTCGAGAAAATCGAATATCCCAATTCAGTCGGTCTCTTTTATAGTACTATTACTAACTATCTGGGATTTAAAGTACTCAGCGGTGAATATAAAGTCATGGGATTGGCTCCTTATGGTAAGCCAATATATACCGATAAGTTACGAGAAATGTTCAGCATGGAGAATAAATTCAGTTTTAAACTGAATATGAAATTCTTTGACTTTAGCCAAATGAATCGAATGTATACGGATGCTTTTATCGATTTGATTGGTTTTCCTCCAAGAGAGCAAGAATCTGTGATGTTGCAACATCACATGGATTTAGCGAAAAGTTTGCAGGTTGTACTGGAAGAGATTCTCATCGCGCAAGTTTATAATTTGCGCGAAAAAGTTGATTCCATAAATTTATGCTTATCAGGCGGTGTGGCACTAAACTGTGTTGCTACCCATGCTATCCGTAGGACAGGTCTATTTAATAATATTTTTATTCCTCCGGCTGCTGGAGATTCTGGTTCTGCTTTGGGGGCAGCTGCGTTGGCCCATATTGAGATAATGGGAAAACGACACAGTGACGAGCCATTTACCAATCCTTATCTCGGTCCACAGTTTGATAATGAAAAAGTATTGGAGATGCTAACTTCAATGGAGATTGAAGCTTTGGATTTCCGGGAGGATAGAGAAAGTTTTGAGCAGACTATTGTTGAAATGCTGACCAATGGCAAAGTCATTGGCTGGTTTCAGGGGCGGATGGAATTTGGCCCGCGAGCTTTAGGAGCACGAAGTATTATTGCGGACCCAAGAGATCCTACTATGCGAGATCGGTTAAATGCCTTAGTTAAAAAAAGAGAAGGATTTAGACCATTTGCACCAGCTATTTTGGAAGAGGAAGCGGCAAGTCATATTGAATTATCAATCCCAACCCCATTTATGCTGGAAACTTGTCAGGTAACGTCAGATTTAAGTTTACCCGCAATTACTCATGTTGATGGTTCCTGTCGACCGCAAACAGTTACCGCTGATACGAATCCCAAATTTCATTCTTTACTGAAGGCGTTTTATAACGCGACGAATTGCCCAATATTAGTGAATACCTCTTTTAATGTTAGGGGAGAACCGATCGTTTGTACTCCACTCGATGCGATCAGGTGTTTCGGTAATTCAGGCATTGATGTTTTGGTATTGGAAGATTTTATTATTGATCGCTCTATGCTTTCGGAAACATTTTCTGAGATGGCAGCAAGAGAGTTTAGCCTTATTAAGCCATCAAATGATCTATTTACCGGGCAAGCTATAGAAGCTATTTATACTTTTATCTAGCATAAACTTAAGTGTTTAGGAAAAAATAATATGAATAAACCTAACGTCAATACTGAAAAGTTAGCAACGTTTCTTTCTGATAATAAAGAAGATGCTTTGGAAGTTATGCGATTAGCTCAAATCTATTTAATGAGTGAAGATCAAAACAATAACGATGCTAAATTTTTTAATAATATTCCTTCATGCAGTGAAAATATTGATGGATATACGGCTATCGGGACATGGCATCCAGCGAAAATTGATGGTGAAATTATTTTTGTCAGACGTGAGCAGTCTGATTCCATTTTCTGGGAAAGTTCACAGCAGCAGCTGACGGTGAATAAGGCAAAAAATGTGAAAAGGGTATGCCTTGTCGGTGAGTCTGTTGCGCTTGGCATGCTTTTCTCTCCTCATACTACGCCAGCCAAAACATTAGCGCATTTACTGAACCGGTATACTAATATCGAATGGGAAGTTATCGATCTTGCAAAAAGTTGCATGAATGCAGGGGGGCTATTGGAGACTTGTAAGGCAAGCTTACAATTACAACCGGATTATGTCGTTATCCTTGCGGGTAATAACTGGTTTTCAGATGTGTTATTTGAGCATAATCCACCGTTGGAAAGACGCAGAAATTATGCCAATGTACTTGCAAATTCAGGTCCTAATGGTATTGCGGTTGAATATAAGGAAAAGTTGGAAAAGAATACCGAAATATTGATAAGTAGAATAGATGAAATATCTAAGGAAAGCGGTACTGAATTTATTTTTGCTTTACCGGCAGTCAATTATGCAGATTGGGAGCGGAAAACGCCACTTCATTGGTTGGGTAATGGCAAAACCGCTGAATGGTATGAATTATATCGCCATGCATCACAAGCAATAATGAGTGGGCAGTATGTCGAGGCTTTAGAATTAGGTCTGAGCATGATCGATATTGATGGCGGAGCTGCGGCGACTTCTAACCGTATTGTAGCTAATAGCTTAATTGCGTTAAATCGAGCTGAAGAAGCTAAGCCATATTTAGACGCAGAATGTAGCTATGCGTTAATGTATGATCTTGTAACATCATTCCCAAATACTCCCTCATTTGTTAAAGAGCGTATTTTCCAACAAAGCGTTGGTATCAAAATTATCGATCTAGAATATTATTTCACTAAGTATTTGGGTACGAGTCTGTTAGATGATGCACTTTTTTTTGATTACTGCCATATGACACCAGAAGGTTTCAAAGTTGCGATGTCTTCTGTAGCAGAATGGTTAATTAATCATGGAAAAGATAAGCAAGATGTCAACTGGGAGGTTATGGCAAGAGAAGCCATTGATTTAAATGTATCTTCATATGATTTAGCTGTTTCTTATTTTTATACTGCTTTATACAACAGTCATATTAATCGACCGATTGATGAAGTCGCGGAAAGAAGGCGAGTAGTTAAGTTATTCGATAAAGCTGTTCAACACTCGGCTGAAATACTGGATATTATGGAGCTTTATGTTAAAGCCAGAAGTTGTGAGAAAGGCGCAGGATTTAGTCTAAGTCGAGCAGGACAAAAGCTACTTGAACTTGTCAATTCTCCACACGATTTTTATATTGCTCAAACATCACCAGGCACAGATGCGCAAACGATTGACGCAATTTGTGAAATACTTAATAAGTACGGTCGCCATGGTCATGTATTGAAAGAATATTATCAAAAGAGTTATATCGACCAACTTAAATACGGCGTGGATTTGACTGAACCTCAATATATTGAGCGAGCTAGTGCGGTTATTAGAGTTTCTATAGATCCTGAAGTCAATACGCGAAGAAGCGTTCCATATTTTAAATCATGGTGGCCAACATCATCATTTACGCTGATCACTAGTGGTAATCGTGATCTCAATATGGCAATTACCAGCAGAGTTAAGAAATATATCGAAGAAAGTAAAGTTAGGATTCTAATTAACGGTGAATTGCTTGAAGAAATGGCGCCATCATCGGAATGGTCTCGTCGCCAATTCATTATTCCAGGTTCTCTTACTAAACCGGGATTCAATACAATTACTTTTGAGTGGCCTAAATTAGCACAGGATGAAGAAGAGGAAGTATTGAATATATCATCCCGATATAATAAAGGTTTAAAGACTGAAATATTTCCAGTTTTTGGTGAATTATTTTCGCTGAGAGTGTCTTATTCAGAATAAATAGGTTTTATAATATCGTCTAATTTACCATCCATTTTATATACCCAATAAATTTCGAGTGGCAGCCAACAAAGAGGCAACTTGAAAGATAACGGGTATAAATTTAATTTATAAAATGGATGGTAATGCTTTGGGGCTATGTTGTCATTAATGTTAACGGCCAGAGACTGTGCATAAATTTGTGTCATTACCATCTGATCAAAGAGGATCAACTGGGTTGTACTTCGTACTTTTTTGTATATGATATTGGTAATCATTATCATTCGTATTAGGGCGAGTTATGATAAGAGCTAAAGAAAGACAAAGATCTCTTTTCTGGCAGGGTATGACCAGCTTGTGGGGAGTGGGTTTATCCAGTCTGGCGGGAATGCTATTTATAATAGTTAATCCTGGAGTCGAGCAGTTCAAAATAGGTGTAGTAATCGCAATGTTGCTAACTTTATTGATGCTATTGAATCAGAGGTCACGTCATTTCCTGTTAATACCATCAGGATTTGCTGTGTTATGTGCCTTGTTGGCTGGAGTACATCGGTTTGGTTGCTTTTGATGCTTTACAGAAGAAAAACAGAGAAGTGAATTGATACGGAAAATGAACAGATTGGTGCGAAAGGAGGGACTTGAACCCTCACGTCCGTAAGGACACTAACACCTGAAGCTAGCGCGTCTACCAATTCCGCCACCCTCGCAGGTACTGTTATCTTCTGTTGCTGAATCTCATCAGCAGTTGTCTGATTTGGTGCGAAGGGGGGGACTTGAACCCCCACGTCCGTAAGGACACTAACACCTGAAGCTAGCGCGTCTACCAATTCCGCCACCCTCGCAAATTCAGACACTATCAACCTCGATTGAAAGAGCAACCTTGATTGAAAGTACGGTGGCGGATTCTAGAGGTTTTTTAGCAGACGTCAATCATTATTTATTATATACCCGTTATCTTTCAAGTTGCCTCTTTGTTGGCTGTACTCGCTCGCCCCGGTCACATAGTTCGCTATGCTCCCGGGGATTCACTTCCTTGCCGTCGCGATGCATCTTGAAATCCGTAGGGTATAGCGTTGCATGATTGTCGTAAAAATCATCGTCATTTACTGTTTTGTTATCAAAGATAACCTGTCCTTGGATTAAGGACAGGGTAGGTAAGTTAGGATCTTTTGATTGCCTTGATTGCCTGATAAACTTTGAATTTCCCCGTCTGAGCAATGACTTCATGAGTGCCAAAAGTTTTATCCAGTAAATCGGGATAAGGCAGGAAGGCATTAGCAACAATCCGTAGCTTACCTCCGGGTTTGAGGTAGCTGGGCGCTTGGCGGATCAAATCATCGGCTGCCAGTAAACTGGTTCTTAATCCTTCATGGAAGGGGGGATTAGAGATAATCCAGTCGAATTTATCTTCAATATTGGAATAAACATTGCTGACAACAACTTTACCTTCCAGCTTATTGGCTTTTAAAGTTGCTTTACTGGAGGCAATAGCTGCTGAGTTAACATCACTCAGAGTAAGTGCTAACTCAGGATTCTTTTTACCTAATACGGCAGCCAGGACGCCAGCACCACATGCGATATCCAGTAAATTGCCAGAGAGAGGTTTGTCAAAGGTAGAAAGTAATAAACGGCTGCCAACATCCAGTTCATTTTGGCTAAATACGCCAGGTAAAGTATTCACTATGGTGTTTTCCACTTGATAACTATTCCACCAGTTATCCTGTTCAAACAGCACCTCATGTTCTAATTGGCCGTAAAAGAGGCTACAACGACGGGCACTGTCGATTTTTTGGAAAGTAGCCATGCCGTCCATCAGTTTGTCGACACTACGTACTCCGCTACGGTTTTCACCGACAATGAAGATATTGATACCTTTTGGCAAAACAGAGAACAGGCTGCGTAATTGAAAGCGAGCTTCTTGCTTACTTTTAGGCCAGTAATAGATCAGGGTGTCACAACCTTGGGTAAATGCTTTTTCGGCTACCAGACCGAACCAGGCATTATCACCCAGAGTACGGATCAGTGATTGCCAGTGATGATATTGGTTAGTGTGCACTCGCACACTGGCAGCATCAATTTGGGTTGCCAGTGTGTCTTGAATATCACCGGCGAACAGTAAGTGATGAGAGCAAAATTGCTCACGGTGACGCAAAATAACTTCACTAGCGGGGGTTAACGCAGACATTTGTCTATAAGCTCCTTCATACTTCTGTGCTCAAGTGTCAGGGAATGATAAATCTAAAACCCAATATTGGCGCGGATAGTGGCCTCTGATAACATATTACTGTTATTTTTTACAGCAGGTGAATAGATATGGTAACCCGGCGCGACAGGTTATTAGCTCAATTGGGGATTACCCAATGGACCTTACGTAACCCTGCGGTTTTACAAGGTGAATTGGCTGTTCACCTACCTGATGCCACCCGTCTGTTAATTATTACCAATGACCACATTGATTTAACTAATTCATTATTAATAGATATTTTTACAGCTATGGGGCTGAATAAATCCTCTGTTTACTGCATTACATCGGACAATGTTACGATGTTACCGGAACAGGTTAAGTGCCCATGTTGGCTGCTGGGCGTAGATATTACACTATCATGGCAAGGAATTTCTTTGAGAAGCCCTGCATTAAATGATTTATATTGTGATGGACAGGCAAAACGTTCTCTTTGGCAGCAGATTTCTCAATATGAACAACATTTCTCTATTAACTCCCGCTGATCTCCCGTCTGCTTTTCTGGTTGAGAAAGCCAGTCATGCATTCCCGTGGAATGAAAAAACGTTTTTCAGTAATCAGGGCGAGCGGTATTTGAATTATAAAATAGAAATTAATGAACAACTTATTGGCTTTGCTATCGTCCAGTTGGTATTAGATGAAGCAACATTATTCAATATTGCTGTTCATCCTGACTATCAGGGGAAAGGTTACGGTAAAGCATTACTGGAGTATTTAATATCCGTTCTGCCTGGTAAAGGAATGAATACCTTATGGCTTGAAGTAAGACGATCGAACCATTCCGCTATCCGATTGTATGAACAGCTAGGCTTTAATCAAGTCTCGGTGCGTAAGAATTACTATCCTACTGCAACAGGTAAAGAAGATGCCATTATTATGGCATTGCCGTTATTTTCTGATTGGTGCAATGAAATTGATTGATTGTTTATAGCACCAATTTCAGCGAAAATAAGCGCCAATTTTTTTATTCATCCATGGGTTTGGAAACTGTTTTCCTGGTGGGGAAGCGCCTGATGTTGAGTACAAGCCCGTATACAAAGCAGAAGATTCTATAGATGTCAAATTCCCCTTTTCAGCAAGAAGTCGCTAAACGGCGAACTTTTGCAATTATTTCTCACCCTGATGCAGGGAAGACTACCATCACTGAAAAAGTGTTGTTGTTCGGACAGGCGATTCAGAAAGCGGGTACGGTGAAAGGTCGCGGTTCAAATCAGCACGCGAAATCTGACTGGATGGAGATGGAAAAACAACGTGGTATTTCCATTACGACTTCGGTGATGCAGTTTCCTTACCAGGATTGCTTGGTTAATTTGCTTGATACACCAGGACATGAAGATTTCTCCGAAGATACTTACCGGACACTGACGGCTGTTGACTGTTGCTTGATGGTCATTGATGCCGCAAAAGGGGTTGAGGATCGTACACGTAAATTGATGGAAGTGACCCGTTTGCGTGATACCCCGATTCTAACGTTCATGAACAAGCTTGACCGCGATATCCGTGATCCCATGGAACTGATGGATGAAGTGGAAAATGAATTGAATATTGCTTGTTGCCCAATCACTTGGCCGATTGGGTGCGGTAAGTCTTTTAAAGGGGTTTATCATCTTTATCTTGATGAAACGTACCTCTATCAGACTGGACAAGGGCACACTATTCAGGAAGTCCGTGCTATCAAAGGGCTGAATAATCCTGAATTGGAGGTTGCGATTGGTGAAGATCTGGCTGAGCAATTGCGTCAGGAACTGGAATTAGTGCAGGGCGCTTCCCATGAATTTGATCATCAGGCATTTTTGCAAGGTGAACTGACACCTGTATTTTTCGGTACTGCATTGGGTAACTTTGGTGTTAACCATATGCTGGATGGTTTGGTTAAATGGGCACCTGCACCAATGCCTCGTCAGACCGATGTCCGCGCAGTTTCTGCTCAAGAAGATAAATTTACCGGATTTATTTTTAAGATTCAGGCCAATATGGACCCAAAACACCGCGACCGTGTGGCTTTCTTGCGTGTGGTGTCAGGTAAATATGAAAAAGGCATGAAGTTGCATCAGGTAAGAATTAAGAAAGATGTTGTTATTTCTGATGCGCTGACATTTATGGCAGGTGACCGTTCTCATGTTGATCATGCTTACCCTGGCGATATTATCGGCTTGCATAACCATGGCACAATCCAGATTGGCGATACCTTTACCCAAGGGGAAGATCTGAAATTTACGGGTATTCCTAACTTTGCGCCAGAATTATTCCGTCGCATTCGCCTGCGTGATCCTCTAAAACAGAAGCAATTATTGAAAGGGTTGGTTCAATTATCTGAAGAAGGTGCGGTACAGGTATTTCGTCCTCTGATGAACAATGACTTAATTGTAGGGGCTGTGGGTGTTCTACAGTTTGATGTTGTTGTTGCTCGTCTAAAAAGCGAATACAACGTTGAAGCTTTATATGAACCAGTAAATGTTTCGACTGCGCGTTGGGTTGAATGCCATGACGCTAAAAAATTGGAAGAGTTTAAACGTAAGAATGAACAGAACCTGGCGCTCGATGGTGGTGACAATTTAACCTATATTGCACCAACCATGGTCAATCTGAATCTTACTGGTGAACGTTACCCTGATGTTAATTTTCGTAAGACACGAGAGCATTAATATTTATAAGGCTAACAATAGGTTAGCCTTTTTCTTTACAAAAATATATGTAACACAAGAATAATTTATAATTTAGTCGGCAATATTCGTCTTATTTTATAGCGCTTTGCTTTATTTTCCTGTTATTATTTCCCGGTCTTTACTGTATCGGTGTTTTTATTTTCCAATTTAGCTTAGCTGTTGGAAGTAATAAGCCGTTTTTAGTTCTAATACGAATTGTCATTTTGTTTAGATTACGTTTAGATTACTTTGTACAAAGACAGTTTGAATGGCTTTATAGATTCAGAAATCTGACCGACAGAAGGAAGGTATAAGATGAAGAATGTTAAATTGACTCACTCGTTGATGGCTGTTGTTTTAGGTACAGCCTTGGTCAGTGGTAATGTGCTGGCGGAAGAGTCTTTTAAAAATAAAGCGACACAAGCATTTGACAGTGCTGGTCAAAAAATTGATGATTCAATGAAAAGTGTTGATGGCTATGTGGGAGATAGTGCGACCACTGCAAAAATTAAAAGTGAGCTGTTGGCAGAAAGGGGTATCAGCAGTAATGACATCTCTGTAAAAACAGAAAAAGGAGTTGTTTATATTTCTGGTTTTGTGAAAAGTGAGGAACAATCCAGGAAAATTTTAGCTGTTATCGCTAAAATGAAAGGGGTCAAATCTATTCAAAATGGTTTAACCATAAAAAAATAATATATTTCTTTGTCTTGGGTGGTTGCTTCCCATCCAACAAATTTTAGTTGTACTAACAAGATATGCGCCCTCACCAGGGGTCTTTCATCAAAATATTGACTGCTTAGCACCATAATATAATGACGGATAATAACTCCCCAAGTTATGCTCTCTATCCGTCATTTATTTTCTTGGGGGCTGTGTGGGGAAACGTATACCGATAACTTTGGGAAATATTGATTTATTATCCTATAAATATAAATCGCCTGTTAAATTTGGAAAAATTGCGCTTGTTTGTGAAGGGGGAGGGCAACGCGGTATTTTTACCGCCGGTGTGCTGGATGAATTTATGCGCGTTGAATTTAACCCGTTTGATCTGTTACTTGGTACTTCGGCAGGGGCTCAGAACCTTTCAGCTTATATCTGTGGACAACGTGGATATGCTCGGCGGGCTATCAGTCGCTATACAACAAATCCTGCTTTCTTCAATCCTCTGCGTTTTGTTCGTGGTGGTCACTTAGTTGATTTAGACTGGTTTGTAGACACGGCGTCTAAAGAGCTTCCGTTGGATATTCCGGCAGCTTTACGCAAATTTGAGGCTGGCTGTGAATTTTATATGTGTGCGTGTCGTGCAGATAATTTTGAACCTACCTATTTTCATCCTGATGAGAAAAACTGGCTGCAAGTGATTAAGGCATCAAGTGCAATTCCTGGGTTTTATCGCAACGGTGTCACTATCAATGGCGTTGTTTATTATGATGGTGGTATCAGCGATGCCATTCCGGTGGAAGAAGCTTATCGCCGTGGAGCCGATACCATAGTGGTGATCCGCACAGTTCCTTCCCAGCTCTATTACACGCCTGATTGGGTGAAACGGATGGAACACTGGTTGGGGGATAGTAGCCTGCAAAAGATGGTGCGGATGTTACAACAACATGCGAAAAGCTACTACCGCACTCAAAAATTTATTGAGAATCCACCTGATGATGTGCAGATTTTTGAAATCTATCCGCCTGCTCCATTAGCTGCTAGCGCATTAGGTAGCCGTTTGCCTGCACTAAATAAGGATTATCATCTTGGTCGTCGTTGTGGTCGCTATTTTCTAGCAACAGTTGGTCACGCGTTTGTGGATAATAAGTTCGGTATTGCTGAGCGTAAAAATTATAATTTGAACCGTAACTTTTTACACCAGAGTGTAAAAAGTGGCGATTCGGTTAAGCCATCGGCTACGTTAGTCGAGTCACCAGAACAGCAGATTAATAACGGATAGCTTCATGTTTATTGATACCCATTGCCATTTTGATTTTCCACCATTTTGTGATGACGAACGGCAGAGTTTGCAACAGGCAGCTCAGGTTGGTGTGGATAAAATTATTGTACCTGCTGTCAGTGGGCAAAATTTGCAACGGGTATTTGAACTAGCTCGTAATTATTCAGAGATCTATGCAGGGCTGGGCTTGCATCCTCTTTATATCAACGAACATCAGGAATCACATCTTGCAGATCTGGAACGATTATTGAAGCAAAAAAATGAAAAATTGGTGGCTGTCGGAGAGATTGGCCTCGATCTCTATATGGCTGAACCTCAGTTTGCAGTGCAGGAAAGATTACTGTGTGCTCAATTGCGGTTAGCAAAACAGTATGAATTACCGGTTATGCTTCATTCTAGAAAAAGTCATGATCAACTGGCGGCGATCCTGAGAAAAATTAATCTTCCTCGTACCGGAGTCGTTCACGGATTTGCCGGGAGTTTATCTCAGGCGGAGGCTTTTGTAGGTTTGGGATATTACATCGGGGTAGGAGGAACTATTACGTATGAAAGAGCACAGAAAACGCGTCATGTAGTCGCTGAATTGCCTCTAACTTCTCTGGTTTTGGAAACAGATGCACCCGATATGCCGCTTTCCGGGTTTCAAGGTGAGCCTAACCGACCGGAAAGAATTGCTGGGGTTTTTACTTCGTTATGTGAACTTCGTCGTGAATCCCCTGATGAAATTGCTCGCCAGCTCTATAATAATGGTATGGAATTATTTGGGTTAAATTGTTGAGTGGAACATCATAAAACTTTAACTACGCTTACCTGATAATCATCTCTTGATTGTTTTTTATTTCGCCATCTTATCGATCAAATTATCTTATTGCAGATTATCTCTGTAATTTTTTGTGATGCCGATCACGTTTTTTGTTTTTTCATTGCTTTTTTCAGTAGGTATTTGTGATGTAGGTTGCTGGTTCATTCCGATGACTGAGTATAATCAGCGCCGACTTAGCGTCAGTGAACGATTTACATTCAACTGACATATTTAATTTATTATTAAGTGAACAGGGATTCTTCCAATGCAACTCTTTATGAGCCTGGTCGGGATGGTAGTGCTGATCTTGATCGCAGTACTTTTTTCCAGTAACTATCGCGCTATTAAACTTCGTACTGTCCTTGGTGCCTTTTTGATTCAGATCGCTATCGGTGCTTTTGTACTTTACGTTCCCGCGGGTAAGAAAATATTAGTGGGTATGTCTGAGGGAGTTTCCAGTGTTATCCAATATGGTCAGAAAGGAATGGATTTTATTTTTGGAGGGTTAGTTTCCCCCAGAATGCTTGAACTATTTGGTGGTGATGGTTTTGTTTTCGCCTTGCGTGTACTGCCTATTATTGTTTTCTTCTCTTCATTGATTGCTGTTCTGTACTACATTGGTCTCATGCAGCTCGTTATCAAAATATTGGGTGGTGGCCTGCAAAAAGTTCTCGGAACTTCACGTACAGAATCCTTATCTGCGACAGCCAACATTTTCGTGGGTCAAACTGAGGCACCGTTGGTTGTTCGTCCTTATATTGCGACGATGACCCAGTCTGAATTATTTGCGGTTATGTGTGGTGGCTTGGCATCCGTTGCGGGTTCGGTGTTGGCTGGCTATGCATCAATGGGCGTATCTTTGGATTATTTGATTGCGGCGTCCTTTATGGCGGCACCAGGTGGCTTGTTGTTCGCTAAACTGATAGTGCCTGAGACTGAAAAAACCTGCGATACCGTTGATGCAATGTCACTGGTTGCGGAAGAAGACCGCCCTGCTAACATCATTGATGCAGCCGCTTCTGGCGCTGCAGCTGGGATGCAATTAGCTCTGAACGTTGGTGCAATGTTGTTGGCGTTTGTTGCCTTGATTGCGTTGGTCAACGGTATTCTAGGTGGCATCGGTGCGTGGTGGGATTACCCACAACTTTCTCTTGAATTGGTGCTGGGCTGGATTTGTGCGCCAATTGCTTACCTGATTGGTGTTCCATGGGATGAAGCAACAGTTGCAGGTTCATTCATCGGCCAAAAACTGGTTGTGAATGAATTCGTTGCCTTTATGAACTTTGGTGCCTATTTGAAACCGGATGATGTGGTTGCCGCGTCTGGTTTGCAGGTTCTGTCAGGGCATACCAAAGCAATCATCTCCTTTGCGCTGTGTGGTTTTGCTAACCTTTCTTCCGTGGCTATTCTGTTGGGTGGTTTGGGCGGTATGGCGCCAAGCCGTCGCGGAGATGTTGCTCGTATGGGTATGAAAGCTGTTATAGCGGGCACATTATCTAACCTGATGAGTGCAACCATTGCCGGATTCTTCCTGGCTCTGTAGCTTTATTGCAATATGCAGGTGGGATAATCCCGCCTGCTATCAATTTTCCTGCCGGTTTATCCGATGCGCCGTAAAACCCCGTCCTTTTGCGACAGCCTCTTTAGGGCGGGGAGGATGTCAACTTCATTAAATATTGCAGAGTGTGGGTTCCTTCTATGATAGGAAAAACTCCTTTGCATCGGGAACATTCGACCTGATCCCCTTTACCTGCAATGGAAATACCATTGTAAGTATATTGGTCAATGGCGGTAATCACTTTACCGCTATGATCTGTTGTATCACCCAGCAGGATAACAGCCTTTGACATTAAAGTTCTCCATTGTTTTACCATCAGAAAATAATATCGTTGCCCTTAAATCTCAGTAATTAACGGCAGCAATCCCAGATTGAGCAACTGAATTTCAACATCGTTGGATTTATCAATATCATCCTGATTTTCACCATCAAAAATCCCTTTTTTGGTGATAATTAATGTGCCAATTTGCTGATCGTTTTGATAAATGGGAAGTATTTCTTCTGCCATAGGAAGACAGGATTGATCAATTATTCTGGGTTGGTAAAGCATCCAGCCGACACTGAGACGATCAGGGAAAACCTGTTTATTCTGTAATGTATATTCGTTGGTTTCAACTTGAATATAGGGGAAATCACGACTGTTCACTAGATATTTGACAAGTTCAACTAACCGGGAAATATTAAGCTGGTTGCTGTCAATTTTTAGGTTCAGTTCTAACTTGACCCAGTTAGGGCCTCTAGTAGATAGTTTATTATAACTAATACTACTAGCTATCTCATCTTGTTCTCCATCCCACATATCTTCGATGAGTGACGGAAAATCTTTTTTATAAGATTTTTCAAAATAACTCACTGTTTTTTCCGTTGGACCTTGTTCATCAAACACAACATGTTTTAATGCCTCTTTTCGGGAGTAACCAGTTAAGTACCATGTTTTTTTCTTTTCAAAAAATATATCTATTTGTCGTGTAATAAAATACAAATCCATTAACGCTGAATTTACAGTAATAGTTTCCTGTTGTTCATAACGCACATTGATTTCTATACGAATTATAGCCATATTTACCTCGAATTAAACTGTTATCATTAAATCGGAACAGGGTGTGTAATGAACACTAATATTTTTATGTTCAATAAATAGTGCCTTAAAATATTTATAACTTATGGGTTGTAAAAAATGCCATTCCACATGAGGCATATTATCTAATGCATTACAGACTGTTTGGTGTCTCTCAGCCTGTTTTTTTCCTGATTTTGCCCCCTTCCACCAACTTTTAGGTTTTCCCTTACTATCAAAAAACTGGTCATACCGAGCCTTAGCCTCAAGAAATAAACAACGCTTAGGCTGCCAGCCATCAAACGTCACTTTCAGACACTGAAACTCCTGAATTATTTGTGCCACCGGGTCATACCGGGTTTTGGCAATAAATCGCTGGTAGTTAATGGTAATGGCGCTCCAGCGATTGACCTTGCGATATTTTTCACTTGTCACCGGAATAGCCAGACATTCTTCGCACGCTTTCTGCTTTTCTGTACTTTCACATTCTTCTGTTTTGGTCGTTGCTTGTGTTTGAACCGCAGAGGCATCAACCGGACCATCATCCAAATCATCATCTTCCCAAAAATCGGCGTGGGCTTCTGCGCTCCAGACAATATTGCGATCTTGATCCGTGATTTCAGGGCTTATTACAAAATCCGTTTTCTGATGCCGAATAATGTTGTCATCTTCTTCTACTGAACTCTTTTTTCCTGCTTCCATCACACCAACTGCAATTAATACTCCGGTGCAGGCAGTAATAACGTATTCAGCAGCACTTACAGCAACCGGGGCCAGTAAAGGTATATACCCTTCATCTTTCAAGTTGCTGCTTTGTTGGCTGCTTTCACTTACCCCAGTCACATAGTTATCTATGCTCCTGGGGATGCGCTCATTTGCCGCCGCGCTGCAACTTGAAATCTATTGGGTATAGGCATATTAACTCCTCCTATTTATCTTATTTTTTGCAATATGAATCTTTAAACCAGAGGTTTAAATGTTGCGAATAAAACTCTCATTAACTGACAAACGTAAGTTTATGCTGACGGGCAATTAATCTTGCCCCGCATGCTGTTTGCATTCCTTCAAGTGCAATGGATTTTCCCTGATATTGCAGGGAGTCAGCACCTTCAATAATAGGAAAAACTCCTTTGCATCGGGAACATTCGACCTGATCCCCTTTACCTGCAATGGAAATACCATTGTAAGTATATTGGTCAATGGCGGTAATCACTTTACCGCTATGATCTGTTGTATCACCCAGCAGGATAACAGCCTTTGACATTAAAGTTCTCTATTGTTTTACCATTAGAAAAATAATATCGTTGCCCTTAAATCTCAGTAATTAATGGCAGCAGTCCCAGATTGAGCAATTGAATTTCAACATCATTGGATTTATCAATATCATCCTGATTTTCACCATCAAAAATCCCTTTTTTGGTGATAATTAATGTGCCAATTTGCTGATCGTTTTGATAAATGGGAAGTATTTCTTCTGCCATAGGAAGACAGGATTGATCAATTATTCTAGGCTGATAAAGCATCCAGCCGACACTGAGACGGTCAGGGAAAACCTGTTTATTCTGTAATGTATATTCGTTGGTTTCAACTTGAATATAGGGGAAATCACGACTGTTCACTAGATATTTGACAAGTTCAACTAACCGGGAAATATTAAGCTGGTTGCTGTCAATTTTTAGGTTCAGTTCTAACTTGACCCAGTTAGGGCCTCTAGTAGATAGTTTATTATAACTAATACTACTAGCTATCTCATCTTGTTCTCCATCCCACATATCTTCGATGAGTGACGGAAAATCTTTTTTATAAGATTTTTCAAAATAACTCACTGTTTTTTCCGTTGGACCTTGTTCATCAAACACAACATGTTTTAATGCCTCTTTTCGGGAGTAACCAGTTAAGTACCATGTTTTTTTCTTTTCAAAAAATATATCTATTTGTCGTGTAATAAAATACAAATCCATTAACGCTGAATTTACAGTAATAGTTTCCTGTTGTTCATAACGCACATTGATTTCTATACGAATTATAGCCATATTTACCTCGAATTAAACTGTTATCATTAAATCGGAACAGGGTGTGTAATGAACACTAATATTTTTATGTTCAATAAATAGTGCCTTAAAATATTTATAACTTATGGGTTGTAAAAAATGCCATTCCACATGAGGCATATTATCTAATGCATTACAGACTGTTTGGTGTCTCTCAGCCTGTTTTTTTCCTGATTTTGCCCCCTTCCACCAACTTTTAGGTTTTCCCTTACTATCAAAAAACTGGTCATACCGAGCCTTAGCCTCAAGAAATAAACAACGCTTAGGCTGCCAGCCATCAAACGTCACTTTCAGACACTGAAACTCCTGAATTATTTGTGCCACCGGGTCATACCGGGTTTTGGCAATAAATCGCTGATAGTTAATAGTAATGGCGCTCCAGCGATTGACCTTGCGATATTTTTCACTTGTCACCGGAATAGCCAGACATTCTTCGCACGCTTTCTGCTTTTCTGTACTTTCACATTCTTCTGTTTTGGTCGTTGCTTGTGTTTGAACCGCAGAGGCATCAACCGGACCATCATCCAAATCATCATCTTCCCAAAAATCGGCGTGGGCTTCTGCGCTCCAGACAATATTGCGATCTTGATCCGTGATTTCAGGGCTTATTACAAAATCCGTTTTCTGATGCCGAATAATGTTGTCATCTTCTTCTACTGAACTCTTTTTTCCTGCTTCCATCACACCAACTGCAATTAATACTCCGGTGCAGGCAGTAATAACGTATTCAGCAGCACCTACGGCGACCGGGACTAATAAAGGTATAGGCATATTAACTCCTCCTATTTATCTTATTTTTTGCAATATTAATATTTAAACCAGAGGTTTAAATGTTGCGAATAAAACTCTCATTAACTGACAAACGTAAGTTTATGCTGACGGGCAATTAATCTTGCCCCGCATGCTGTTTGCATTCCTTCAAGTGCAATGGATTTTCCCTGATATTGCAGGGAGTCAGCACCTTCAATAATAGGAAAAACCCCTTTGCATTGGGGGCATTCGACCTGATCCCCTTTACCTGCAATGGAAATACCATTGTAAGTATATTGGTCAATGGCGGTAATCACTTTACCGCTATGATCTGTTGTATCACCCAGCAGGATAACAGCCTTTGACATTAAAGTTCTCCATTGTTTTACCATTAGAAAATAATATCGTTGCCCTTAAATCTCAGTAATTAATGGCAGCAATCCCAGATTGAGCAACTGAATTTCAACATCATTGGATTTATCAATATCATCCTGATTTTCACCATCAAAAATCCCTTTTTTGGTGATAATTAATGTGCCAATTTGCTGATCGTTTTGATAAACGGGAAGTACGTCTTCTGCCATAGGAAGATAGGATTGATCAATTATTCTGGGTTGGTAAAGCATCCAGCCGACACTGAGACGGTCAGGGAAAACCTGCCTACCTTTTACGGTATAGCCGTTGTTTTCGACTTGAATATAAGGAGAGGTACGGCTAGATGCTAAATATTTAATAAGATCAATTAATCTGGATATCTCAAACTGAGAACTGTCAATTCTTAAGTTCATTTCCAACCAAACCCAGTTAGGACTGATACGTCGCATTTTTTTGTAACTAATGCTACTGGATAGTTCATCCTTTTCACCATCCCATATTCCAGTAATGAGTATTGGAAAATTTTTCTTATAATCTTTTTCAAAGTCTTTGATAGCAACTTCGGTTGGCCCTTGTTCATCAAACACAATATGTTGCAAAGCCTGTTTTCGGGAGTAACCGGTTAAATACCAGCTTTTTTTCTTTCCAAAAAAGATATCAATTTGCCGTGTAGTGTGAAATAAATCCATTAGCGCGGTATGGGGTGTAATGGTTTCCTGTTGTTCATACCGAACATTAATTTTTAAACGGATTATTGCCATGTTGACCTCGGATTAAACTAAATTGTCGCAGGGAGTATAGTGAACACTAATATTTTTATGTTCACTAAATTCTACCTTAAAATACGCATAACTGATTGGTTGTAAAAAATGCCATTCAACATGAGGTGTACCTTTCAGAACATCACAAACAGTTTGATGTTTGATAGCTTGATTTCTGGCAGAATTAATGCCTTTCCACCAACCCTTAGGTTCATCCTCACTAATAAAAAACTGGTCATACCGAGCCTTAGCCTCAAGAAATAAACAACGCTTAGGCTGCCAGCCATCAAACGTCACTTTCAGACACTGAAACTCCTGAATTATTTGTGCCACCGGGTCATACCGGGTTTTGGCAATAAATCGCTGATAGTTAATAGTAATGGCGCTCCAGCGATTGACCTTGCGATATTTTTCACTTGTCACCGGAATAGCCAGACATTCTTCGCACGCTTTCTGCTTTTCTGTACTTTCACATTCTTCCGTTTTGGCCGCTGTTTGGGTTTGAACTGCAGAGGCATCAACCGGACCATCATCCAAATCATCATCTTCCCAAAAATCGGCGTGGGCTTCTGCGCTCCAGACGATATTGCGATCTTGATCCGTGATTTCAGGGCTTATTACAAAATCCGTTTTCTGATGCCGAATAATGTTGTCATCTTCTTCTACTGAACTCTTTTTTCCTGCTTCCATCACACCAACCGCAATTAATACCCCGGTGCAGGCAGTAATAACATATTCAGCGGCCCCTGCGGCAACCGGAACTAATAAAGGTATAGGCATATTAACTCCTCCTATTTATCTTATTTTTTGCAATATGAATCTTTAAACCAGAGGTTTAAATGTTGCGAATAAAACTCTCATTAACTGACAAGTGTAAATTTATACTGACGGGCAATTAATCTTGCCCCGCATGCTGTTTGCATTCCGTCAAGTGCAATGGATTTTCCCTGATATTGCAGAGAGTCAGCACCTTCAATAATAGGAAAAACCCCTTTGCATTGGGGGCATTCGACCTGATCCCCTTTACCTGCAATGGAAATACCATTGTAAGTATATTGGTCAATGGCGGTAATCACTTTACCGCTATGATCTGTTGTATCACCCAGCAGGATAACAGCCTTTGACATTAAAGTTCTCCATTGTTTTACCATTAGAAAATAATATCGTTGCCCTTAAATCTCAGTAATTAATGGCAGCAATCCCAGATTGAGCAACTGAATTTCAACATCATTGGATTTATCAATATCATCCTGATTTTCACCATCAAAAATCCCTTTTTTGGTGATAATTAATGTGCCAATTTGCTGATCGTTTTGATAAATGGGAAGTACGTCTTCTGCCATAGGAAGACAGGATTGATCAATTATTCTGGGTTGGTAAAGCATCCAACCGACACTGAGACGATCAGGGAAAACATTATGTTGAGATAATGTATAACTGTTAGTTTCAACTTGAATATAAGGACAATCACAACTGATAGCCAAATATTTAATTAAATCAATCAACTTGAATATATTCAACTGGTTAGAATTAATGCTTAGATCGAGTGTCAACCAAATCCAATTAGGACGTACACTTGACATTTTTCTATAACTGATACCACAGGATAATTCATCCTTCTCCCCATCCCATATGCCAGTAATCAGTGACGGAAAATTTTTCTTATAATTTCTTTCAAAGTCTTTGATAGCAACTTCGGTTGGTCCTTGTTCATCAAACACAACATGTTGCAATGCTTGCTTTCGGGAGTAACCGGTTAAGTACCAGGTTTTTTTTTGTCCAAAGAAAATATCGATTTGTCGTGTGATATTAAATAAGCCCGTCAGCGCTGTGTTGACGGTAATAGTTTCTTGCTGCTCATAATACGCATTTATTTTTAAACAAATTATTGCCATGTTGACCTCGGATTAAACTAAACTGTCACAGGGAGTATAGTGAACGCTGATATTTTTGTGTTTACTAAACACAATCTTAAAATACGCATAACTGATTGGTTGTAAAAAATGCCATTCAACATGGGGAGTACCTTCTAGTGCATCACAAACTTTCTGATGCCGTTCTGCCTGTTCTTGGGCTGAGAAAACGCCTCTCCACCATTTTTTAGGCGCTTTACCTTTAAAAAACTGGTCATACCGCGCTTTAGCCTCCAGAAATAAACAACGCTTAGGCTGCCAGCCATCAAACGTCACTTTCAGACACTGAAACTCCTGAATTATTTGTGCCACCGGGTCATACCGGGTTTTGGCAATAAATCGCTGATAGTTAATAGTAATGGCGCTCCAGCGATTGACCTTGCGATATTTTTCACTTGTCACCGGAATAGCCAGACATTCTTCGCACGCTTTCTGCTTTTCTGTACTTTCACATTCTTCTGTTTTGGTCGTTGCTTGTGTTTGAACCGCAGAGGCATCAACCGGACCATCATCCAAATCATCATCTTCCCAAAAATCGGCGTGGGCTTCTGCGCTCCAGACGATATTGCGATCTTGATCCGTGATTTCAGGGCTTATTACAAAATCCGTTTTCCGATGCCGAATAATGTTGTCATCTTCTTCTACTGAACTCTTTTTTCCTGCTTCCATCACACCAACTGCAATTAATACTCCGGTGCAGGCAGTAATAACGTATTCAGCAGCACCTATAGCAACCGGGACTAATAAAGGTATAGGCATATTAACTCCTCCTATTTATCTTATTTTTTGCAATATTAATATTTAAACCAGAGGTTTAAATGTTGCGAATAAAACTCTCATTAACTGACAAACGTAAGTTTATGCTGACGGGCAATTAATCTTGCCCCGCATGCTGTTTGCATTCCTTCAAGTGCAATGGATTTTCCCTGATATTGCAGGGAGTCAGCACCTTCAATAATAGGAAAAACTCCTTTGCATCGGGAACATTCGACCTGATCCCCTTTACCTGCAATGGAAATACCATTGTAAGTATATTGGTCAATGGCGGTAATCACTTTACCGCTATGATCTGTTGTATCACCCAGCAGGATAACAGCCTTTGACATTAAAGTTCTCTATTGTTTTACCATTAGAAAAATAATATCGTTGCCCTTAAATCTCAGTAATTAATGGCAGCAGTCCCAGATTGAGCAATTGAATTTCAACATCATTGGATTTATCAATATCATCCTGATTTTCACCATCAAAAATCCCTTTTTTGGTGATAATTAATGTGCCAATTTGCTGATCGTTTTGATAAATGGGAAGTATTTCTTCTGCCATAGGAAGACAGGATTGATCAATTATTCTAGGCTGATAAAGCATCCAGCCGACACTAAGGCGGTCAGGGAAAACTCTTTTTTCTCTACGAGTGTAACCATTAGTTTCCACCTGAATATAAGGAGTATCACGAGTCATGGATAAATATTTAATTAGACTTGTTAATTTTGAAATATAAAGGTGGCTTGTATCGATTGTTAGATTAAGTGCTAACCAAACCCAGTTTGGACGGGCACTTAGCATCTTACGATATCTAATTCCACTGGATAGGTCATCTTTTTCACCGTCCCATATGCCTTCGATTAACAAAGGAAAATCTTTTTTATAAGATTTTTCAAAATCAGCAATTGCCATCTTAGTTGGTCCGTGCTCATCGAAGACTCTATATTTCAATGCCTCTTTTCTAGAATACCCTTGTAAAAACCATGTTTTTTTCTGATTAAAAACAGTATTGAGTTCTCGAGTAATATAGAATAAATCCATTAATGCTGTGTCAACAGTAATTGTTTCATGTTGTTCATAACGAACATTGATCTCTATACGGACTGTAGTCATCTTAACCTCTCATTAAACCCCACCACTCAGTTCAGAGCACGGCGTATAGTAAACACTGATATTTTTATAGTTAATAAATATTTCCTTAAAATAACTATAACTAACGGGTTGTAAAAAATGCCATTCCACATGTGGAGTATTATTTAATAAATCGCATACAGTTTGTTGCCTATCAGCTTGTTTTATTCCTGAGATATCACCTTTCCACCAATCTTTAGGATTACCCATATTATTAAAAAACTGGTCATACCGCGCCTTAGCTTCTAGAAATAAACAACGTTTGGATTGCCAGCCATCAAACGTCACTTTCAGACACTGAAACTCCTGAATTATTTGTGCCACTGGGTCATACCGGGTTTTGGCAATAAATCGCTGATAGTTAATAGTAATGGCGCTCCAGCGATTGACCTTGCGATATTTTTCACTTGTCACTGGGATAGCCAGACATTCTTCGCACGCTTTCTGCTTTTCCGTACTTTCACATTCTTCTGTTTTGGTCGTTGCTTGTGTTTGAACCGCAGAGGCATCAACCGGACCATCATCCAAATCATCATCTTCCCAAAAATCGGCGTGGGCTTCTGCGCTCCAGACAATATTGCGATCTTGATCCGTGATTTCAGGGCTTATTACAAAATCCGTTTTCTGATGCCGAATAATGTTGTCATCTTCTTCTACTGAACTCTTTTTTCCTGCTTCCATCACACCAACTGCAATTAATACTCCGGTGCAGGCAGTAATAACGTATTCAGCAGCACCTACGGCGACCGGGGCCAGTAAGGGGATTGGCATATCAATGTCTCCTGTTCATCCTATTTTTTGCAATACGAAGGAAATCTTTAAACTGTTGTTCTAGATTCTGACCGGAAGATTCAAATACATCCTTGATTGGTGAAGCATTCTGAAAGTCAGGATTAAAGGCCACCAGATATAAATAAGCCCGGATAGCATTTTTTTCCTGAAAGTTTAATGCTAATAAATAATCATAAGCCCCTTTTAATCGTTTGCTGAGATGAGAATTACAAGGGATCAAATTTGCGTATTCAGCCAAGATCTCTTTTTCCATTTTTTCAACAAATTCTTGTTTTTCTAACTCAATAATTTTATCAAATTGTCCCTGAGTCAGTTTAATCATAACATTGCTCCCGACACCGAATAATAGATCGCATTATGCTGATAAAGCCATTTAGTCATTCCGCGCGTAAATTCCACCAACTGCTCATCATTGAGAACGTCCCGAATTCGATGTAAAACACGAGGATCATAAAAACGGAAAAGCGCCGTCTGTTTTGTCGGCAACTGGATATTTAAATAAGGCAACAGATGTCGGGTCAATTGATCTAATGATAAAGGTGTCAATATCCACGATACAGAAGGATAGGTATTTTCTAGCTCTGACAATTTATCATGCCAATGATGTCCATATTCCATATCAAATAACCAAGGGCCAGCAAACGCAATTTTTGAATCAGGGTAATACCTGAATAAAGGATTATTTACTCCAGCAATATATTTAATTTCTGCCTGAAAATAGCACTCATATTGCAGGCCATTTACCAGAGCATAAAGCCGAGTTTCAGGGTGCTCTTTCTGATAATTCATTAGCTTTTCATTTAATTCTAATATCATGATTGCCCTCGGATAACCATTGTTGCTCCTTCCAGTTCTGCTTTCAGCAAACAACTGATACACAGCCCCTTATTGGGTATTTTCGGTATTTGTGCAGGAATATTTGCACTGATTTGCTTTATTTCTTTTTGTAACGTGTCAGGTAATTTCCCTCCCCAACCAGAACCTATACCCGGTGTCCCACTACCGAAATTAATTCCAGCGCTACTGGTGATGCCGCCAGCATCAATTTTGATAAAATGTCCCGCCGCTTGGAGAGTTAATTCACTTCCGGCATCAATAACCAGGGTAGCTCCTGAACTCAGATGAATTTCATTTTCCCCCAGCATTAATAGCGCATCATCGGCTTTGACATGCAATTTTTTTCTGGACGAAACGGATATGTCATTATTAGCCAGAACGCGATATTCATTATCAACACGTAAGTGAGCATCGTGCTTAATATGGTGGATTTGGTCATGTTCAATATTGATTGTTTCGTCATTTAAGATTTGAGTTTTCATGTCTTTCTGAGCATGAATAAATATTTCTTCCCGATCTTTTTCATCCTCAAACCGTAGTTCATTAAAACCCTCCCCTTTGTGAGTCTGGGTTTTAAAAGTGGTTCGGGTTTTTTCGGCAGGTAAATCCAGCGGTGGACGATTCAGACCATTGTAGGTACAGCCGGTGACAATTGGGCGATCAATATCGCCATTTAGATAGGAAACAATGACTTCCTGACCAATACGGGGGATCGCCATAAAACCGTAGCCGCTGCCATTCCAGCCCTGTGTGAACCGTACCCAGCAGGATGCGCTGTCATCGGCCTCATCGTAGCGATTCCAGTGGAAATGGATACGGATACAGCCATCCTCATTGACATAAATCTCTTCCTCTGCCGGACCAACCACGGTCGCCACTTCCTTACCATCGGCCAGCGGTTTGTAATAATATGGCGGTCGCCAGTCATCATAGCCGGAAATAAAACTGAACTCGTTTGAAAAGAAGGTTCCTTGTTCCCCATAGGCTTCCTGTAACACCTGTGGGCACCGGCCATAATGACGAATGGTAATGATTTGCCAGCGATCATTCATCGCGTCAACCGGATGTTCGCTCATCTCAAAGATTTTACCGGGCATCAATTGAAAACAGTTACTTTGCCCGCTGCCGGTCTGACGTTGATTTTGGTATTCCTGTTGACGGTGGCGGACAAAGGGTTTTGCTTCAGCATCTTTCTGAAAACGGCCATAGCTTTCAAAGATTGTGAACAACGTTTCCTGTCCGTAAATATCGGGATTGATATCAGCCCGGTGCGTCAGGCGGTAATCGGGATTGCGGGGATTACGGTCTTTATAAATCACCCGTTGCGGCGTCATGGAGACCCCCAGATGAATCTGATTAATGACATTCATTTCGGTAGCCTGCCGTATCTGAGGGTTATAGACCAGCGGTGGTGTGGCCATCATCCCCAAATGGCTGTCACTAAAAAATAATTTGTCATCTTCAAACCAGAAACTCAGCCCTTCTTCTGCTGCTAACCGGGTAAAAAATTCATAATCGGACTCTCGTTTCTGCGTCACATACTCACGCGTGAGATGTGACGAATCCAGTTGAGAATCAGACAAAACACGGTGTTTTTGCAACAGGCTGTTAAGGATTTGCGGGATACTTTGCTGATGGTAAATCCGGCTGTCCTGATTAAGCGTTAGCCGCCAGAGTGCAGGCCGGACGATAAGAAAGTAAGTTGTTTGATGGGCATCGGTATTACCCCGTTCGGCCCGTGCAATCACACCGCTGACCTGACGCTGCTCAACACCATTAAAAACAACCCGGAATTTCACCGACTGGAGTAACAGTGATTCCAAATCAATATCTGCCCGTTTACTGACTAAAGTTAAGTTCAGAATAAACAGTTGGGATAATTCCTCTTGCAAAGAAAACTCGGCTACAGCAAATGTTTTCTCTGGGAGATCGTCTGCGGTGAGTGTAAAGATCAATCCGCTTCGTTCTGAATTAAAATCATTAACCATAAGCAATCATTACCTATATTGAGCTATCAGATCGCAATATAACCCAAATAAAATGATTGAAAAAGAATCAATTGCGTTGTTTTTTAATCAAAGAACTCAATAAGAATTTTGAATAGAGACAGTACAGTTTTAGCTGAATTTAAAATGATGGTTGTGCATGTGTGTACAATATTTAACCTGATTTTGCCACTGTTATCCATTATGTAATTAAATGAATTAATTGTTCTTACAACAGAGGTAAGGCTAATTAATGATGAAAAACAGTGTTTCCATATCCTGGGTTCTTTGTTTGGGAGTGAGTTATATTTTTTATCGTGTATCATTTGGTAGGAATACCCGATTTGCAGATAAATCAGGGGGGAGATAAACCTGATAAATTGTGATTTAAGTCACATATTAAATTACTATCTTGCAAGTTACATTTTATTAGTGTGATATCAGGCACAATTCTTTGAGCGTTTAAATGTTCAAATTAAGATGTGCCAGTAATTTCATGGATAAAGGCGAGGCTCGCATTAGGGACCATAAGCCGAAGAGAGCATAGCGCGGTGAAAAGGAGTTCAACTGTCGCCGTGGGCATACCACCGCTACATCTTTAAGGAACCAAGTCCGCTCGCCAACAAACAATCGCTTAAAAGAATGTGTGGCTCTGGCGTGAAGCCAGCCACGATAATAACGTTGGAGAGTTTTATGACCGATTTAACCGCAGCAGCGCAACGTGCGCTGAGTTTGATGGATTTAACGACACTTAATGATAATGATACCGATGATAAAGTAGCGGCACTTTGTCATCAGGCGAAAAGTCCGGCAGGTAATACCGCGGCTATCTGTATCTATCCTCGTTTTATTCCTCTGGCACGTAAGGTATTACGTGAACAGGGCACGCCTGAAATCCGTATTGCAACAGTGACAAATTTTCCACACGGTAATGACGATATTGATATCGCGTTAGCTGAAACCCATGCGGCTATTGCTTATGGTGCTGATGAGGTAGACGTGGTTTTCCCATATCGTGCGCTGATCGCAGGTAATGAACAAATCGGTTTTGAGATGGTGAAAGTGTGCAAAGAAGCCTGTGCAGAAGCGGGTGTTCTGTTAAAAGTCATTATCGAAACGGGTGAACTGAAAGAAGTATCTCTAATCCGTAAGGCAGCTGAAATTTCAATTAAAGCAGGTGCTGATTTTATCAAAACCTCTACAGGTAAAGTGCCGGTTAATGCCACGCTGGAAAGTGCAGAAATCATGATTCAGGTTATTCATGATATGGGCGTTGGTGAAACTGTTGGCTTTAAACCCGCGGGTGGTGTGCGTACTGCTGAAGAAGCGGCACAATATCTGGCATTGGCTGATCGTATCATGGGGGACAAATGGGCTGATGCCCGTCATTTCCGTTTTGGTGCTTCCAGCCTGTTAGGGGATTTATTGAATATTCTGGGTCATCAGGGGCAAAAACCAAGCAGCGATTACTGATAATCATGTACCTCATCAGTCAGTGTGTGATTTGCTGAACTTTTCCGATGTTAATAATAATTAGGAGAATGCTTTGTTGCTGGCACAGGAAATCATCCGTAAAAAGCGTGATGGGTATCCATTGAATGAAGAAGAGATCCGCTTCTTCATTAATGGCATATGTGAGGATACTGTTTCCGAAGGGCAAATTGCTGCTCTGGCGATGTCTATTTACTTCCACGACATGACGATGGAAGAGCGTGTGGCTTTGACATTGGCTATGCGCGATTCCGGTACGGTTTTGAATTGGAAAAATTTGCATCTGAATGGCCCGATTGTGGATAAACACTCGACTGGTGGTGTTGGTGATGTCACTTCCCTGATGCTTGGCCCGATGATAGCTGCCTGTGGCGGTTATGTGCCGATGATCTCAGGCCGTGGTCTGGGCCATACCGGTGGTACGCTGGACAAATTAGAAGCGATCCCTGGATTTGATATTTTCCCTGATGACGAGCGTTTTCGTAAAATTATTCAGGATGTTGGTGTTGCGATTATCGGCCAAACTCATTCGTTGGCACCGGCAGATAAACGTTTCTATGCTACCCGTGATATTACCGCAACGGTGGATTCTATTCCTTTGATCACGGCATCTATCCTGGGTAAAAAACTGGCTGAAGGTTTGGATGCTTTGGTGATGGATGTCAAAGTTGGCTCAGGTGCGTTTATGCCGACTTATGAAAAATCAGAGCAATTGGCAGAATCTATTGTTAGTGTGGCTAATGGTGCAGGTTGTAAAGCGACAGCACTATTGACGGATATGAATCAGGTTCTGGCATCCAGTGCGGGTAATGCGCTTGAGGTTCGTGAAGCTGTTCGCTTTCTGACCGGTGAATATCGTAATCCACGTTTACTCGAAGTTACAATGGCACTCTGTGTTGAAATGCTGGTATCTGGTAATCTGGTGACAGGCCGCGAAGATGCCCGTAATAAACTCCAGTCTGTATTAGATAACGGTAAAGCAGCAGAAATCTTTGGTCGTATGATCGCTGCCCAGCAAGGTCCGACTGATTTCGTTGAGCGTTACGACCGTTACTTACCAACAGCCTCGTTCAGCAAGCCGGTATTGGCTGAACAGCATGGATTTATCACTGATATGAATACCCGTGCTCTGGGTATGTCTGTGGTTTCCCTCGGTGGAGGGCGCCGTAAAGTAGTGGATCTCATTGATTACAGTGTGGGGCTGAGCAATATCGTTGCTCTGGGGTCAGAAGTGAGTGCAGATACTCCTTTAGCTATCATTCATGCCAATAATGAGAACCAATGGCAGGAAGCGGCAGAGGCAGTACGTAAAGCTATCGTTCTGGGCGCAGAAGCCAAACCAGCCACACCGATGGTTTATCGCCAAATTAGCGAATCATAACCATACTTATTATTAAACTACGGTGGCATTTCCGCATTGTTAGCGTGATTTGACGCAGGAGAAAATTATGAAACGTACATTCATCATGGTATTGGATTCTTTTGGCATTGGCGCCAGTGAAGATGCCGAAAAATTTGGTGATCAAGGATCTAACACCTTGGGACACATCGCAGAAGTATGTGCTCGTGGTGATGCTGATGTCGGTCGCAAAGGGCTTTTGCACTTGCCGAACTTAAGCCGTTTAGGTTTGGGTAAAGCTGCGGAGGAGTCCTGTGGAACTTTTCCTGTGGGTCTGGATAAAGACGCAGATATTATTGGTGCTTACGCTTATGCCAGCGAACTCTCTTCAGGGAAAGACACTCCATCTGGTCACTGGGAAATTGCGGGTGTACCGGTTCTATTTGACTGGGGATATTTCAAAGATGAAGAAAATAGCTTCCCGCAGGAACTGTTGGACAAACTGGTAGAACGCGCAAATCTGCCGGGTTATCTGGGTAATTGCCACTCTTCCGGTACTGTCATTCTGGACAAACTGGGTGAAGAGCATATGCAAACGGGTAAACCGATTTTCTATACCTCTGCTGACTCAGTTTTCCAGATTGCTTGTCACGAAGAAACTTTCGGTTTGGATCGCTTGTACGAGCTGTGCGAAATCGCCCGCGAAGAGCTGACTGACGGTGGTTATAATATTGGCCGTGTGATTGCCCGACCATTCGTTGGCGATAAGGCTGGCGATTTCCAGCGTACTGGTAATCGCCACGATTTGGCTGTAGAACCTCCTGCGCCAACCATACTGAAAAAATTGGTTGATGAGAAAAATGGCACAGTTGTTTCTATCGGTAAAATTGCAGATATCTATGCAAACGTTGGGATTACGCAGAAAGTGAAAGCGACCGGGATTGATGCGCTGTTTGATGCAACTCTGGTTGAGATGGAAAAAGCGGGTGATGACACCATTGTATTCACTAACTTTGTTGATTTCGATTCTTCTTATGGTCATCGTCGAGATGTCCCGGGTTATGCTGCGGCATTGGAGCTGTTTGACCGACGCTTGCCTGAAATGTTGGAACTGGTGAAAGATGATGACATCCTGATCCTGACTGCGGATCATGGTTGTGACCCTACATGGCCTGGTACTGACCATACCCGTGAGCACATTCCAGTTCTGATTTATGGACCGAAAGTAAAACCAGGCTCACTGGGCCATCGTGAAACTTTTGCTGACATTGGACAGACTGTTGCTAAATATTTTGGTTTGTCGCCAATGGAATACGGCAAATCTATGTTTTGAATCTGATTACTGACTGCTTTCGGGTAGTCATATGCTCACTAAAATAATCATTAAATAAGAAACAAGGAACTTAATTATGGCCACTCCCCATATTAATGCTGAGATAGGCGATTTTGCAGATGTTGTTTTAATGCCGGGTGATCCACTACGTGCAAAATACATAGCTGAAACTTTTCTGGAGAATGTCCGGCAGGTAAATAATGTTCGTGGAATGTTAGGTTTCACCGGCACTTATAAAGGTCGCCCGATTTCTGTGATGGGACATGGTATGGGTATCCCATCTTGCTCTATCTATGCGAAAGAATTAATCGCTGATTTCGGTGTTAAAGTTCTTATTCGTGTGGGTTCCTGTGGCTCGGTACGTCATGACATTAAACTGCGTGATGTCGTTATTGGTATGGGGGCATGTACTGATTCCAAAGTTAACCGCATACGTTTTAAAGATCACGATTTTGCAGCAATTGCTGATTTCGATCTGGTCCGCAATGCGGTTGATGCGGCTAAAGCAAAAAACATTAAGGCGCATGTAGGCAACATTTTCTCTATTGAACTGTTTTATACACCTGATCTAGAAATGTACGATGTAATGGAAAAGTACGGTATTCTGGGTGTAGAAATGGAAGCAGCAGGTATTTATAGCGTTGCAGCTGAATATGGTGCCAAGGCACTGACTATTTGTACCGTTTCTGATCACATTCGCACGGGTGAACAAATTGTTGCAGAAGAACGTCAGACAACCTTCAATGAAATGATTGAAATCGCGTTGGAATCGGTTCTGTTGGGTGATAAATAATCCCTGCTTTTTTATTTTCGGTCGAGTAATAAAGAATAGTTTTTAAGCTAATGCCAGTCAGTGAAGCGCTTGACTGGCATTTCTCTTTTCTCGCTTTTATTGGGCTGCTTTTTCTAATGCTTGAGCTAAATCGGCGATCAGGTCTTCGGCATCCTCTATACCTACTGAGATACGTACCAATTGTGGTGTAATCCCGGAAGAAAGGCGTTTTTCTAATGGAATAGAAGCGTGAGTCATACTGAAAGGCTGGCTTATTAAACTTTCCACGCCTCCCAGACTCTCCGCTAGTGTGAATAATTTCAACTCTTGAATCAGCCGACGGGCATAATCGTCATCACCTTCTAAGTGAACAGAAATCATACCGCCAAAACCCTGCATTTGACGCTTCGCCAGCTCATGCTGAGGGTGAGAAGCGAGGCCGGGGTAAAAAACGGTTTCGATCTGTGGTTGTTGTTCCAGCCAGTGAGCAATCTTTGCGGCACTATCAATGTGGCGTTGCATACGCAGAGCCAGCGTGCGCATTCCACGCAGAACCAGAAAACTACTAAATGGATCGAGTACGCCTCCTACTGAGTTTTGTAGGAAACCGAGTTTTTCTGCTAGCTCCTGATTTTTTCCTACGACGGCTAATCCTGCGATGACATCGGAATGACCATTCAAGTACTTAGTCGCGGAGTGCACAACAATGTCGAATCCCAGATCAAGTGGACGTTGGATATATGGGGAAGCGAAAGTATTATCTGCGACACTGATGATTTCGTGCTGTTGAGCTATTTGCGCGATAGCCGCCAGATCGGCCAGTTTCAGCAATGGATTAGTGGGAGTTTCCACCCAGATCATTTTTGTATCGGGACGAATTGCCGCTTTAAGGCCAGTGATATCATCCGCCTTCACGTAAGTAACACGTAAACCAGCAGTGCGGCGGCGTACTTTTTCCAGCAGCCGGTAGGTACCACCGTATAGATCGTCTACTGCTACCAGGTGGCTATCTTTATCCAGCAGTTCCAACACGGTGGAGCTGGCTGCCAGTCCTGAACTGAAAGCATAGCCCCGACTGCCGTTCTCCAGTTCTGCTATAGCGCTTTCTAGTGAGTCGCGTGTTGGGTTGCCACTGCGGGAATATTCATAGCCAGTGTGCTGGCCGGGGGCAGGCTGGGCATAGGTCGAAGTCGCATAAATTGCTGGCATTACTGCGCCGGTGTGATCAGGTGTATAGCCAGCGTGAACAGTTTTAGTATCAAACTTGGTCATAGTGTTATTCCTACGAGAAAATCAATTAAGTTGCTGACGCCATGCGTTCAGCACATCTGTGCGAGTTACGAGCCCAAGGAAACAGCCATTGTCGACGATGAGTGCCACATGCCCGGCGTCGAACGTTGCCATCAGTTGTTGCAAAGAAGCGCTTTTATCCAGAGTTTGAACCTGATGGGTCATGGCGTGGCTAACGGATAGAGTAAAATTGAGTGGATTAGCCTGCACTGTGTGCATTAAATCCCATTCATCGATAATGCCAACGATTTGTTCATCTTTCAGCACGGGTAACTGGGAAATTTCATACAGACGCATTCGGGTATGAGCGGTTTTCAACGTATCTTCCGGCGATACAAAAACCGTGGCACCATCCTGATAGCGGTAGGTGATATAGTCGCTCAGATCGTGTTGTGGTATACGTGATTGGAACCCTTGTTCCAGCATCCAGTAGTCATTAAACATTTTTGACAGGTACTTGTTCCCGCTGTCACATGCCAATGTAACCACACGCTTTGGGGTGGTTTGCGAGCGGCAGTAACGCAGTGCGGCGGCCAGTAACGTACCACTGGAAGAACCCGCCAGTACGCCTTCTTTTAGTAGCAGATCACGTGCGCTGGAAAAGGCTTCAGCATCACTGACTCGATAGGCGTGGTGCACCCGATTAAAATCACCCAAGGGAGGCACAAAATCTTCGCCGATGCCTTCCACCTGCCAACTTCCGGCTTCACCATATTCACCGTGTTCGATGTAGTCTACTAGAATAGAACCATTCGGGTCGGCTAATACAAACTCGGTTTCTGGTGAGACTTGAGCGAAATAATTGCTCAGACCGCCTAGCGTTCCGCCGGAACCGACGCCGATCACCACGGCATCGACGTTGTGATCCATTTGCTGCCAGATTTCCGGGCCGGTGGTAGTAGTATGAGCGGCTGAGTTGGCTGGATTATTGAATTGATCAATGTAATAAGAGCCTGGTATTTCTTGAGCCAGACGTAGGGCATAATCCTGATAATATTCTGGGTGACCTTTACTGACATCAGAACGGGTCAGACGTACATCGGTACCCAGTGCACGCAGATGGAACACTTTCTCCCGGCTCATTTTATCTGGAACAATCAGAATCAGTTTATATCCTTTCAAGGCGGCGACTAATGCCAATCCAATACCGGTATTGCCGGCAGTGGCTTCGATAATTGTACCGCCGGGCTGGAGTAGGCCCTGTTTTTCCGCCTGCTCGATCATGGAAAGGGCAACGCGATCTTTAATTGAGCCACCGGGATTTTGATTTTCCAGTTTAATAAATAATTGACACGGACCGGTATTCAGATGCGTTAGCTCCAACAATGGGGTATTACCAATCATATCGAGAACAGAGCGTGATGTGGTCATATCATCTCCAGATAATCCGTTGTATTCATATAGTTATGGAGGATAACTCTGTAGACGTATTTGTTTGAAAGAATGAATAGCAACCATATATAGCCAAATGGAATATATTAATTTTATTTTAGATGTAAAGAAGTATAGATGTTTAGATTTCCCAATTTATTAAAGCTTGGCGTAAATGAAATCGTTTAATTTACTGTCGGGATCTTATTAAAATAAAACCTATACCCTTCATCCTTCAAGTTGCTGCTTTGTTGGCTGCGTTCACTCACCCCAGTCACATAGTTATCCAAATGAGAGAGTTTTTATAATCGATTATTTAACTGGTTTATAACAGATTTGTTGTCAGTTGAAAACATTATTAAAATCAGTTCCTTTTGGAAAATAGATTGCTGGATTAAATTATTTATTTTCTTATTTATCCTTTTTACCAGGAATATGAGCATGAATAAAGCCAGTTTTTGTTTCTTATTTTTCACTTATAACTTTATTATGGGTAGGTTTTAATTCGTTATTAAAAGTCATTTTTTTACTTCTGGTTTTAATCAATATAAGGTTTTAACAGTTGCTTTTACCCTTTCTGATGCCTGCTTTTTATTAAATTTAATCATTATGGAATATCGAGTTTTATGTTTAATAGCGAGAATTAATCATACCCGTTTTATCTTTTTTATAGCTTGCTGTATAAAATGGCGGTGAGAAATAATCTGAATATTAATCTGTTCGGATAATGTTATTTTGCGTGATAATTTCTTTTCAACTCTCTGTTAATGGTTAATGAATTCCGATTAAATGCCCTGAGAAAAGATTTAATTTATTAATACCCTTCATCCTTCAAGTTGGTGCTTTGCTGGCTGCTTTCACTCACCCCAGTCACATAGTTATCTATGCTCCTGGGGATTCGTTCACTTGCCGTCGCGCTGCAACTCGAAATCTATTGGGTATAAATTAAACATAGCAGGGAATAGACGGTTTTTAGTCAATCTGTACCTTTTAAAAATCTGACATTAATGAGGCTTTGATTTTTTAGGTTTAAAATCAAAGAGAACAATAGGATAATGGTATTAAAAACAATGTCCATTTCTTTAATCATTTTTAATGTGGCTAAACGTTTTTTTCTTCGACTAATCTGGTTAATCCAGGTGATTTTTCACTTCATTTAATTATTTTTTTTCTGCTTTTTCATAAACTTTTTGTAGTCGTGAAAAATCTTTTATTCGAGCGTGGCAATCCTGTTAAACGTTTTGATATCTCGGTATTTCTGTTATTGGGTTAATACTGTTATTCTTTTATTTTAAAACTATTTTTCCCGATGTTTTCTCTTCTAATGTCAGTACTGTATCAGTTTTCTTATCCACCGTAAAAAAACCTTAATCATTTCTTTATTACCTTTTGATGATTAAAGTTCTTACCCATTTCTCACGATACGCGTGCCTTTTTTTCCAGATTTTGAAAACGACACTGACAGACAAAAAACGTTTTTTATTAACATCTGTTTTATCATTGGTGAAAACTCAATGAAAATATAAACCAACCATAAGAGTTTACCAGTATAAAAGTAATCATTTATAAAGAAGGATTTTTACTTTACTCTTCTTCCTTTTCACTTGATTTACTGTTGGCTGTCAGCAAATAAGGTGATTGCTGCCAGCGGCTTGGTGCCAATTGCAACAGATTATGCGCCAGAATAAAGCCAATTGCTAAAGCCAAGAGAATCATAATCCTGAGCAGGTTAGTTGTGTTGTCTACCTGTTTGGACTCTGTTGCCAGTTTGTGTGTATCTAGTGTCAAACGCAAAAAACCTTTTGGCTCATCTTTTCCTGGAATGGGAACGACGATTTGGTGGTTAAAATAGCTGCCTGCTTTTTTGCCATCTAACGATAAACGATCGCGTACTGATACATTCTCTCCACTATGGGCAACTTGTGTGCCATTTTGAAGGTAAACACTCGCATCGAGTATGCGGCTATTTTTGGTTAGGTAATTCAAATTAGCGAGTATCTGCTCATTATTAAGATCTTTGCTGCCACTCTCCATATAATCGGATAAGCTGAATGCGACTTGTTTTGCCAGGGTTTTTGCCAATTCCTCAAACTGATCTATCTGGGCTTGTTGGTGAGAGCGGCTAAAATAAGAAACGCCCTGCATGAGAAGCACTAATAAAGCAATACAAATCAATATAATAGCTGTTTTATGCAGTCGAAATTTTAATTTAGCTTTGGTCATAGTTATCCCTTCCAAGCTTTGGTTAGCTCAATGTTGCCAGATGCGATACAGAGAGGATAGTTTGAAATGCAATTTTTTGCTGCCAGAGTCATATGGGATTACAGGAGTAGGGATTCATGTCTAATAACCTGGCTTATCGTTATTTGCCGGAAGAGGTCCATAAGTGGCCGGGATTACCACTTTCATTGAGTGGTGAAGAAGTCATGCCATTGGATTATCGGGCTGGTGACAGTGGTTGGCTGATATATGGCCGTGGTTTGGATAAACAACGTATCAGTAACTTTCAGCATCGGCTTGGGGCGGCAATTGTTATTGTTTCTTCATGGCGTATTGATGATTATCAGGTAGTGCGTATTGCTGGTAGTCTGACACCGCGTATTAAAAAGCTTGCTGATGAGTGTCGGTTGGATGTTGTTCCTTTGGGGCAGATCCCACGGTTGCGTTCACCAGGTTTGCTGGTAATGGATATGGATTCAACGGCAATTCAAATTGAGTGTATTGATGAAATTGCCCGTTTGGCCGGTGTAGGTGACAAGGTAGCCGAAATTACTGAGCGGGCAATGCAAGGGGAGTTGGATTTTTCTGAGAGTTTGCGAGAGCGCGTTTCTCAGCTTGCAGGGGCTGATGCTGATATTCTGCGACAGGTTGTAGAAGATTTACCACTTATGCCAGGGTTGACCAGCCTGGTGCGTAAGTTGCAATCCTTTGATTGGCATGTGGCAATTGCGTCGGGGGGATTCACCTACTTTGCGGATCACCTGCGCCAGAATTTACGTTTGGTTGCTGCGGTAGCAAATCAGTTAGAAGTAAAAAATAGCAAGTTGACAGGTAAGGTTAAAGGACCAATTGTTGATGCCAAATATAAGGCTGCCACATTGGTAAGATTGGCTAAAAAACTGGATATCCCGTTGGAACAAACCGTAGCTATTGGTGATGGTGCCAATGATTTGAAAATGATCCGTAAAGCAGGGCTGGGTATTGCTTATCATGCTAAACCGAAGGTTTATGCTCAGTCGAAGGTGACAATCCGCCATGCTGATCTGATGGGGGTATTGTGTGTGTTAAGTGGTGGTCTTAAACACGAAGAACGTTAATGAAGTTGTTTTAGGGAGTACAGAGTGGCGAAAGCAGCAAAACGAGCATTTGTCTGTAATGAGTGTGGGGCGGATTATCCGCGTTGGCAGGGACAATGTAGTGCATGCCATGCTTGGAATACCATTACTGAGGTGCGTTTAGCCGCCGTACCTTCCTCTCGTAGTGACAGATTCAGTGGTTATGCGGGAGATGCGGGGGTCAGCAGGGTTCAAAAATTATCAGAGATTAGTCTGGAAGAACTTCCGCGTTTTTCCACTGGATTCAAAGAATTTGACCGGGTTCTGGGTGGTGGTGTTGTGCCCGGTAGTGCCATTCTGATTGGTGGTAACCCGGGCGCTGGAAAAAGTACCTTACTGTTGCAGACAATGTGTCAACTGTCCGTGCAGATGAAAACGTTATATGTCACGGGAGAAGAGTCGTTACAACAGGTTGCGATGCGTGCTTACCGGTTGGGATTGCCGGTTGATAATCTGAATATGCTGTCAGAAACGAGCATTGAGCAGATCTGCCTGATTGCAGAGCAGGAGCAGCCAAAACTGATGGTAATTGACTCCATTCAAGTGATGCATATGGCGGATATTCAGTCTTCTCCTGGAAGTGTCGCTCAGGTCAGGGAAACCGCCGCTTATCTTACTCGGTTCGCTAAAACCCGTAGTATTGCCATCATTATGGTGGGTCATGTAACCAAAGATGGTTCACTGGCCGGCCCAAAAGTGTTGGAGCATTGTATTGACTGTTCAGTGATGCTTGATGGTGAAGCTGATTCCCGTTTCCGTACTCTACGCAGCCATAAAAACCGGTTTGGTGCTGTCAATGAGCTTGGCGTGTTCGCTATGACAGAGCAGGGGTTGCGCGAAGTGAGTAATCCGTCAGCGATTTTCCTTAGTCGTGGTGATGAAGTGACAGCTGGCAGTTCTGTCATGGTGGTATGGGAAGGTACCCGTCCTCTGTTGGTGGAAATTCAAGCGCTGGTGGATCATTCGATGATGACGAATCCGCGGCGGGTGGCTGTTGGTTTGGAACAAAACCGATTGGCTATCTTGTTGGCGGTTCTTCATCGTCATGGTGGTTTGCAAATGTCTGATCAGGATGTGTTTGTCAATGTGGTTGGTGGGGTTAAGGTAGCGGAAACCAGTGCAGACCTCGCTTTACTTCTCTCTTTAGTCTCCAGTTTTCGGGATCGGCCTTTGCCCCGTGATTTGGTTGTATTTGGTGAGGTGGGGCTGGCTGGTGAAATCCGTCCTGTACCCAGTGGTCAGGAGCGAATATCAGAAGCGGCTAAACATGGTTTTAAACGGGCGATAGTCCCTTATGCCAATATGCCGAAAAAAGAGTTGCCGGGGATGAAAGTGTTCGGTGTGAAAAAGCTGGCAGATGCTTTATCTGTTATGGACGATCTTGATTGAACGGGGGGAGATATGGGTCAATTTGACTACCTTAAACAAGCGATTAAACAAACGGGTTGTACGTTGCAGCAAGTTGCTGATGTAAGTGGTATGACCAAAGGTTATCTCAGCCAGTTAATTAATAATAAGATCAAAAGTCCCAGTGCCCAAAAATTGGCTTCTCTCCACAACTATCTGGGATTGCAATATCCTGTGCAGAATAAGACCGTTGGAGTCATATTCGGCAAGTTCTATCCATTGCATACCGGGCATATTTATCTGATTCAACGGGCTTATAGTCAGGTCGATGAGCTACATGTCATCCTTTGCCATGATGAACCGAGAGATAGAGAGCTGTTTGTGAACAGTTCCATGTCTCAGCAACCGACAGTCAGTGATCGTCTGCGCTGGTTGCTTCAGACATTTAAGTATCAGAAAAATATTCATATTCATTCTTTTGATGAACAGGGAATTGAGCCATATCCGCATGGTTGGGATGTGTGGAGCAAGGGCATGAAAGCCTTTATGTCGAATAAGGGGATTAATCCAAGTTATATTTATTCCAGTGAAACTCAGGATGCTTCGCGATATAAAGAACAATTGGGAATTGAGACTGTCCTTATCGATCCACAGCGATCCTTTATGAAGATCAGCGGTCGACAGATTCGTCAAGATCCATTCCGTCATTGGGAATATATTCCTACGGAAGTAAAACCTTTCTTTGTTCGTACTGTCGCTATTCTTGGTGGAGAATCCAGTGGTAAATCCACGTTGGTTAACAAATTAGCAAATATTTTTAATACGACTAGTGCTTGGGAATATGGTCGTGATTATGTTTTCTCTCATCTGGGTGGTGATGAGATGGCGTTGCAATATTCAGACTATGATAAGATTGCATTAGGGCAGGCACAGTATATTGATTTTGCAATAAAATATGCGAATAAAGTTACATTTGTGGATACTGATTTTGTGACTACCCAAGCGTTCTGTAAGCGATATGAAGGACGTGAACACCCATTTGTTCAGGCATTGATTGATGAATACCGATTTGATCTGGTCATTCTACTAGAAAATAATACACCTTGGATCGCTGATGGTCTGCGTAGTCTTGGTAGCGATCAGGATCGTAAAGAGTTCCAGCAATTGCTGGAGTATATGCTAAAAAATAATAATATTGAGTATGTTAATGTGGATTCACCGGATTATGAGCAACGTTTTTTGCGTTGTATTGAACTGATTCAGCAACTTTTAGCGGCTAACCCTAACCCTAAACGTAATATCAGTTGAATCGTTTATAATTAGATTCATATATAATATTTTATATGATAAATTAATAAATATATTCGATATATATCTAACTACGATGTGAATTGTGGTTGGATATTTTTATTTCTATAAGTAATAAAATATATAATGGCCATTAATATTTTTGATACTTCTATTGATTATTTATTCCTTGAATAAAAACAAAATTAATAATTAAATACTTCCCTGTTGATTTATAAATAAAATTTTTCTCTTTATGATTTATTGGAAAATAAGATAAGGTTGATTTTTGTATTAAATATTTTAATGTTTCGTGCTCCATTGTTATTATGAAAATTAAATATTAACCTTAACCTGTTGTTATGATATTAGGGTGTTTTTATCTATAAAAAATTATTTATCTGATGTTATTTTTGTATTTGAACTAACCAAATAATGGTCTTCCGTTAATGAATGGCTGATAGGAAAGGGTTGATCTTGTTTAGTAAAATTTTGATTTTAGCATACAGGTAGCCATTTGAAATAGTCACTGGTAGAAATATTGATATACTTTTAATTAAGATATTTCTTATATGATTTTCCCTCGTTTGTGTAATCTTATAATGATGAATATCTGTATTTTTACGGATTGTTCTGGCTGTAAGTGTTACTGATAATGCCAGATTTCTTACACTATATATGCTGAGATAATGAATTTGAATCAAATCGCTACGATTGAAGCCATTGATATTTCATATGGTTTTTCTAACAGTAAAACTAACCAGAAAATGATTTCAGACATCACTCTTTCTATTTTTCCAGGTGAATTTACTTTGATTACTGGGGATCTCGGTTCAGGAAAAAGTACTTTGCTGGCAATGATTTCTGGGTTGTTGCATCTCGACAGAGGAAAAATATTAATTGCTGAGCATGAGTTGGGTAAACTGAATAACTGTGAATTAGATAGATTTCATTCGATAAATTGTGGTTTTATTTTTCAAAGAATTAATTTATCTAATGAACTCACGGTCTTGGATAATTTGCTATTGTCCTTATCCTGTGGAATCATGACCTCTTGTCAGGAGTCGATAGCCAAAGCAACTAAGGCACTCAATATTGTTGGTCTGAAACATAAGAAAGATGTATATCCCAAGGAATTGCGTGATAGTGAAAGACAACGGGTAGCAATAGCCAGAGCAATTGTGAATAGTCCCCGGTATTTGTTTACTGACGAGCCAACTTGTTATCTTGATAAATATGACTGCCAAACAGCCATTGATATCTTAAGCTTTATTGCCCGTCATCAAAGGGGAACTGTTGTTGTAGCTTCGCAGGATAATAGGCTTATTAAGCATGCAGATCGTATTATTACTTTGAAAGAAGGGAAAATTATCCATGATACGCATTTTACATATAGCATCATGAATAAAACTATGAGCTTATATGAGGATAATTAGAGGAAAACGGCCTGTTGTCAGGCCGTTTTTAATATGATTATTTACTAATTTTTTTGTATTTAATGCGATGCGGCTCTAGCGCTTCTGCTCCCAGAGTCCGCTTCTTATAATCTTCGTATTCACTGAAGTTGCCTTCAAAGAAAGTCACTTTACCTTCATCTTGGTAATCAATGATGTGAGTTGCGATACGGTCAAGGAACCAGCGGTCATGGGAGATAACCATTGCACAACCTGGGAATTCTAGCAGGGCGTTTTCTAGTGCGCGCAAAGTTTCAATGTCCAGATCGTTGGTTGGTTCGTCGAGCAGCAGCATATTACCGCCAACTTGCAGTAGCTTAGCCAAATGCAGACGGCCTCTTTCACCGCCAGACAGTTCACCGACACGTTTACCCTGATCAACACCTTTGAAGTTGAAACGACCAACATAAGCGCGACTTGGGAGTTCAAAGTTACCAATACGCATGATGTCTTGACCGCCGGAAATCTCTTCCCAGACGGTTTTCTTATCATCCATATTGTCACGGAATTGATCGACAGAAGCCAGTTTGACAGTTTCTCCTAACGTGATAGTGCCGGAATCAGGTTGTTCTTGGTTAGAAAGCATACGGAACAGGGTGGATTTACCGGCACCGTTAGGCCCAATAATCCCGACAATAGCTCCTTTGGGTAGGGAAAAGCTCAGATTATCGATAAGAACCCGGTCGCCATAGGATTTAGTCAAATTTTCTACTTCCAGAACTTTGTCACCCAAGCGTGATCCAGGTGGGATAAACAGTTCGCTGGTTTCGTTACGTTTCTGATATTCAACGCTATTTAATTCTTCAAAACGGGCCAAACGTGCTTTACCTTTCGCTTGACGGCCTTTTGGATTTTGGCGAACCCATTCTAATTCTTTCTCGATAGATTTACGGCGGGCAGCTTCTGTTGATGCTTCCTGAGCTAGGCGAGCATCTTTTTGTTCCAGCCATGAAGAGTAGTTACCTTCCCATGGGATACCTTCACCACGGTCAAGTTCCAGAATCCAGCCGGCAACGTTATCAAGGAAGTAACGGTCGTGGGTAATGGCAACAACAGTGCCTTCATAATCATGCAGGAAACGTTCCAGCCAAGCGACAGATTCGGCATCGAGGTGGTTAGTTGGCTCGTCCAGCAGCAGCATATCTGGTTTTTCTAGCAGTAAACGGCAGATTGCTACGCGGCGGCGTTCACCTCCGGATAGATGCTCAATTTTTGCATCCCATGGTGGCAGACGTAATGCATCAGCTGCACGTTCAAGCTGATTATCAAGGTTATGGCCATCGTGTGACTGAATAATCGCTTCCAGTTCACCTTGTTCTTTAGCCAGTTTATCAAAATCAGCATCAGGGTCGGCATAGGCTGCGTAGACTTCATCCAAACGTGTTAGTGCATGTTTCACCTCACTGACCGCTTCTTCCACCGCTTCGCGCACTGTGTGCTCAAGGTTTAATTTTGGCTCCTGTGGTAGATAACCAATTTTAATTCCCGGCTGAGGGCGGGCTTCCCCTTCGATGTCTTTGTCAATACCGGCCATAATACGCAATAAGGTGGATTTACCTGCACCGTTGAGACCAAGGACACCAATTTTTGCTCCCGGGAAGAAACTCAGGGAGATATTTTTCAGAATATGACGTTTCGGGGGAACAATTTTACCGACCCGATGCATAGAGTAAACATATTGAGCCACGTTGCTATGAGCCTCGCTATCTCTGATTGTTATAATGCCTGCTTTGCGAAGTAAGTCGCATGGACAGGACGTATTGGTATTTGATTATATACCCGTTATCTCTCAAGTTGCCTCTTTGTTGGCTGCACTCACTCACCCCGGTCACATAGTTATCTATGCTCCCGGGGATTCGCTCCCTTGCCGTCGCGATGCATCTTGAAATCCATAGGGTATATCAAGTTAGGTTATTTATGCTCATCTGAACATGATTTGTCGTAGTTTACCCGATTTAAGTTAATAAACTCTATAACCCGATTGCTGGAATAACATGACTCAGGGCTGAGTTTATTAAGCATGATTAATTTATTTAGATAAAAAACTTACCTTTATTGGATATTCGGTTAAATATTTTATAATGTGATAAATTAGTGTGGTAATTAGTGGTAATCACATTATTATGATGTTTATACCCGTTATCTTTCAAGTTGCCTCTTTGTTGGCTGCACTCACTCACTCCGGTCACATAGTTCGCTATGCTCCCGGGGATTCGCTCCCTTGCCGTCGCGATGCATCTTGAAATCCATAGGGTATATATGTGTGCAAATATTAATCTGTTCAATTTGATCTCCGGGAGGAGTCTGTGGTAATGGCTAAATGGCAACACCTTGCGATGGCTGTAGGATTGGTTTTTGTATCTGTAACAGCAAACGCTGATTCTCTGAATGACCAGCGGCAAAGATATCAGCAGATTAAGCAAGCGTGGGATGCTAGCGATATGGCGGAAGTGGCGAGATTGATGCCAACATTGAAAGACTATCCGCTTTATCCTTACCTGGAATATCGAGAATTAACTCATGATCTCGCTCTTGTGACATCAAAACAGATACGTGACTTTATTGATAGTTATCCTAATTTGCCACCTGCACGTTCCCTATCATCCCGTTTTATCAATGAACTTGCCCGTCGTGAGGATTGGAGTGGTGTGCTGGCTTTCAGCTCTACGGTGCCAAAATCTATTACGGCCCGTTGTAATTATTATTTTGCTAAATGGGCTACAAGTGAGAAGTCGGCTGCTTGGCAGGGAGCGAAAGATATTTGGTTAAATGGTCACTCTTTACCAGCCAGTTGCAATAAATTATTGGATATCTGGCAGCAGGCTGGTTATTTATCAGCAGAACTGATATTACAGCGCATTAATCTTGCATTGAAAGCGGGGAATACTTCTCTGGTCAGCTACCTCGCTAAGCGATTACCACTAGGATACAAACGTATCAGTGATGGTCTGATCAAATTGCAAGATGATCCTGCTACCGTATTAGATTTTGCTAGTAATACTGGGACGACTGATTTTACACGCGCAGCTACCATAGCCGCTTTTTCTCGCCTTGCCCGTCAAGAGCCAGATCAGGCAAGAGCGATCATTCCATCAATTGCCAAAGTGCAAAAGATGAATGAAAGTGAGCACCAGAGGTTGAAAGAGATTGTTGCATGGCAGTTGATGGGCGATGTGACTTATGAGCAGGAAAAGTGGCGTGATGATGTGATCCGCGATACCCAATCTGTTTCACTACTTGAGCGACGCGTTCGTTTGGCATTGGGTAACGCAGATGAGCGTGGTCTGGAACAGTGGATCAAATTATTACCGTTAGAGATCCAGAATAAAGATCAGTGGCGTTATTGGCGCGCTAGTATTTTATTGGCACAGGGTAAGAAAAGCGCAGGTGAGGCAATATTGCGTAAGTTGACAGAAGGTCGTGGTTTTTATCCAATGGTTGCTGCGCAAAAATTGAATATCAGTTATTCATTAATCATTAATACAGCAAAGAAACCAGATGCGACGATTGCTTCAATACCCGAAGTGCGAAGGGTAAGGGAACTGATGTATTGGCAAATGGATAATCTTGCCCGTATTGAGTGGAGTTATCTGGTCGCTAGCCAAGATAAATTAAAACAAGAACAACTTGCACGTTATGCTTTTGATCAGAAATGGGCTGCCCTTAGTGTGCAAGCGACAATAACCGGAAAAATGTGGGATCATCTCGAAGAACGTTTTCCATTAGCGTGGCGGCAGGAATTCAACCACTTTACTTCAGATAAAGGGATTTCTCAGAGTTATGCGATGGCGATAGCTCGTCAGGAAAGCGCTTGGAACCCGCAAGTGAGTTCTCCTGTCGGTGCAGTTGGTTTGATGCAGGTGATGCCGGACACTGCGGAAGATACGGTTAAACAAAATGGTATTCAGGGATATATAAACAGTAGCCAACTTATAAACCCATTGACTAATATCGAAATTGGTACCGCTTATCTTGAGTCTGTCTATCAACGTTTTGGAAATAATCGGATACTTGCCAGCGCCGCTTATAATGCGGGCCCAACTCGTGTAGATCGCTGGTTATCTAACAGTGGTGGACGGTTAGATGCGATAGCCTTTATTGAAAGTATTCCGTTTTCCGAAACCCGTAATTATGTCAAAAATGTTTTGGCTTATGATGTTTTCTACAGTAATTTCATGGGTAAGTTATCAGATGTATTGACTAACGCAGAATGGCAAAGGCGTTACTGATTTATGGCAAACTATGTTATGCTGATGTACTAGTTAAATAGTATGAAATAATTGATTATGACTCCAAATCATCTGACAGATCCGGCACTTTCGCCACAAAATAATGAAGACTGGCAACGCTTTGTAACGTTACTCCAACAGGCTTTTACACAAAATCTACAGCATCCGGTTTTGCAGTTATTACTAACACCGGATGAACGCACAGCGTTGGCTACGAGGGTTCGAATTATCCAGGAATTAATGAGCGGGCAAATGAGCCAACGTGAGCTGAAAAATGAACTTGGGGTTGGAATTGCGACTATCACACGCGGTTCTAATAGTCTAAAATCCGCGCCAGACGATGTGAAAGCTTGGTTAGAAGAACAATTGTTGAAATAATAGGCCGCCGGTTGCGGCCCATGATGAATGTTTGTTTAACGGGCATCCAGTTCTTTATAAATTTCATGATGTACAGGTACTAAAGCGAGTATTAGAGCTTGGTGGTATACGCTGGTACGAGTCAGGATACCATTGGTGAAAAAGCCAATGGCACCACCTTTCCACTTGATGTTATCAATGCCTGTAAGATAAGTCATTTCATGGCCTAATTCCCTGCCTTCACGAATACCATTAAGAACTTTTTCTGGTAGCATCAGACTGGCTGAGCGAGATTCTCCACGAATTTGCTGATATTCTACGACCATCCAGGCGAACGTCATATCATCTTCAATACCCGCTTCCACTCCAACCCAAAAATCTGCTTCAGGGCGAACTTGTCTGGCTGCCATCACACGCTGACGGGCACCGGTGCGGGTTTCTGCGTTACCAATGGGTTGCTGTGGGACACTGCTGTCTACGTTGATATCTTCAATCCGGTATGTACCTGGCCCAAAGACATCGTCAAATGCGAGACTAATAGCCTTAATTTTGGCGGGGTTGGTGGTTGCAGCAATAACGTGATACATAATAAATAAGTTATCCTTTGAACTAATATTTACGCAGTATAACGGAAAATGAAAATGTTACAGGTATATCTTGTTCGCCATGGGGAATCCGAATGGAATGCGGAGCGTCGTATTCAGGGACAATCTGACAGCCCTTTAACTGAAACAGGCGAATATCAGGCCAGATTAGTGGCGCAAAGAGTAAAATCTGAAAGTATTACTCATATTATTACCAGTGATCTTGGACGTACACGACGTACCGCAGAAATCATTGCGGAGGTTTGTGATTGTGAAATTATCTTGGAGCCACGTTTACGTGAATTGAATATGGGGGTGCTTGAGCGCAGAAATATTGATTCACTGACCTCTGAAGAGGAAAGCTGGCGTAAGAAAGTGCTCGATGGTACACCTGGTGGGCGTATCCCTGAAGGTGAATCTATGGATGAATTAGCTGTGCGTATGCGAGCCGCGCTGGAAAGCTGCCGTAATCTGCCTAATGGTAGTCGACCGCTATTAGTCAGTCATGGAATCGCTCTGGGATGTTTAGTTGGTACAATATTAGGATTACCAGCACATGCTGAACGTCGTCTTCGTTTGCGTAATTGTTCTTTGTCCAGAGTGGATTACCAAAGCAGCCCGTGGCTGGCATCTGGTTGGATTGTAGAAACGGCAGGCGATATCACACATCTGGATACGCCTGCTTTGGATGAATTACAACGTTAACTTAGGATAGGGATGAGATATTGAAATTCGACGATATGATTCTCCGCTTCCTTGTCTCTATAATTTGTATTAGTGAGATAATAACGTTCGATATCGTATCCTTTTCTGCGGGTTAAATTCAGTATTGGCAGGCAAATACCATAGACGGTGAACAGGAAATCCTGTAAGCCTTCTTTGGTGCCATAGTAACTGAATGAGACATACTCTCCAGCCGGTAATGTAACGGGTTGGCTGCCTGCTACATCAAACTGTGCATATTTGGGTTCTACTGCTGTGGTGTAGAACACCGTCTGCTCATCTTCTTTTTCTGGATTGGGAATAGCATGGTGAAGACCATAAAGCACTGGCGGTAACACTTCTGCATTTTGCAGATAGTATGTCCAGAAATTGTGGCGCATTTCAGTACAAAAACTTGACCATTGTTCCAGCGTATAGGAACAAGACTGCTCTATACCAACCAGTTGTTGTTGTTCCAGTGTGGTGTATGTTGCTTCAGGAATATGCCTTTTATCCAGTAATATCGGCGGACAGATACCTGTAGCGCACCACTCTTCACTGAGTCGATAAAGTGCTGGTGTTTTGTTGAATTGTTTTTTAAATGCACGGGTAAAAGTTTGTTGGGAGTCAAATCGGTACTGCAAAGCAATATCCAGAATAGGGCGGCTGGTTAAACGTAAAGCAACGGCGGCCCGTGATAACCTTCTGGCGCGGATATAAGAGCCAATAGCTTGGCCGGTAACGTCTTTAAACATACGTTGCAGGTGCCATTTAGAATAGCCTGCTTTGGCTGCAACCTTGTCGAGTGATAACGATTGATCTAAGTGATTATCTAGCCAACGTAATAAATCACGAATGATGTTGGTTTGATCCATACATCTCCTTAGTCATTAAGACCAGAACGAATAATATAAGAGCCTATACCACTAGGCTATTTTGTTTGCCATTCTGAACAAGTACGTAGAGTCAGCGAAATGGGCATTCTCATGTATTGCATATACGTTCCGGTTTCTACGTGCTGTCCGTGTTCACAATTTATTGACAAGAATAGCATTCAACAATAATTCTACTGGATATAAGCACTAAGTGTAAAACAAGTCTCCTATTTACAATAGGATACTTATTAAGATTATTATTTCATTCATTACTTTGTGAAATTATATTTATATGTAACTATTGTTATCGATAGTATTACGATTCTATCTGGTATCACTGTGGTGAAGTTGTACACTGAATTGGTTAAGGCATGAGATTAAATATGTTAAAGATCAGAAAGATATTTTTAGCAACCACATTGTTGTTCATACCTCTGGTGACTCAAGCTGAAGAGATTGGTTCGGTAGATACTGTTTTTAAATTTATCGGGCCTGATCATAAAATTGTGGTTGAAGCGTTTGATGATCCTGATGTGAAAAATGTGACTTGTTACCTAAGTAGGGCAAAAACAGGCGGAATCAAAGGTGGTTTAGGACTGGCGGAAGATACCGCTGATGCTGCTATTTCCTGCCAACAGGTTGGGTCTATTGAGCTGACAGACAAGATTAAGAAGAGCAGCAAGAAGGGCCAGGTTGTTTTCCAGAAGCGAACTTCGCTGGTGTTTAAAAAACTTCAGGTTGTCCGTTTCTATGATGCAAACCGTGATGCACTTGTTTATTTGACTTATTCAGACAAAATGATTGATGGTTCACCGAAGAATGCACTTAGTGCTGTGCCAATTATGCCGTGGAAAGTTGCAGGAAACTGAGAGAATAGGATGGGAGGGTATCCCATCCTGTCATTTATACCCTTCATCCTTCAAGTTACTGCTTTGTTGGCTGCTTTCACTCACCCCAGTCACATCGTTATCTATGCCCCTGGGGATTCGTTCACTTGCCGCCGCGCTGCAACTCGAAATCTATTGGGTATAGGTTTATTAATGATTCAAATCATACTTCTAAATCACCACAGAAACGATAACCTTCACCATGAATAGTAGCAATGATCTCCATAGTATCTGGGGTAGATTCGAAATGCTTACGGATACGGCGAATTGTCACATCAACAGTACGATCATGGGGTTTCAGTTCACGGCCTGTCATTTTTTTCAGTAGTTCTGCGCGAGTCTGGATTTTGCCTGGATTTTCACAGAAATGAAGCATGGCGCGGAATTCACTACGTGGCAGTTTATATTGCTCACCAGCAGGGCTGATAAGAGAACGGCTATTGATATCCAATTCCCAGCCATTGAATTTGTAGCTTTCAACCTGGTGGCGTTCCTCGCTGATATTACTCAGATTCATGGTGCGAGAAAGCAGGTTGCGGGCACGAATGGTCAGTTCACGTGGGTTGAATGGTTTGGTGATATAATCATCTGCCCCAATTTCTAACCCAAGGATCTTGTCCACTTCATTATCACGGCCAGTCAGGAACATCAAAGCAACATTCGCTTGTTCGCGCAATTCGCGGGCAAGCAACAAGCCATTTTTGCCTGGAAGATTGATATCCATAATCACCAGGTTAATGTCACTGTCCGATAGAATATGATGCATTTCTGAACCATCAGTGGCTTCATAAACAACATACCCTTCAGCTTCGAAAATGCTTTTTAGGGTGTTGCGAGTGACAATTTCGTCTTCAACAATCAAAATGTGCGGGGTTTGCATGGTTGCTACCTAAAATCGCTTAAAAATAAAATCAGAATGACTCAAACTACTCTTATCTCAGGATATTTACTGGTTATTGTTTGTCATCACTGAAATTATGGCTTAAGTCAGTAATAACATTTATTGATATGCTTTACACTGAAAGTAAAAGTTGCTTTTCCTTTGGGGGTATGTACCCGAAAAAACTGGTTAAACAGTATTATGTTAGTCTATTAACAGCAATATAACAGCTTGCAATGCATTTACCATCTAAAAAAACTACCTTTTATTGACGTACATCAAAATTGATTGTAGCACGTTAATATTATTTATATTTGTTATTTTATACTTTGTATTATGCAGGAAAATGACAAATTTCTGTTAACACGCAAAATACTTCTGTATAAAAAATGGTCGATTTTGTGCTTGCTTGTGAACAAAAATACCTGATTTTTACTAAAAGACAAAACATATTGTTAATCTTGTTAAAAATAGAGTTAACAACTGAAACAGGGTATTCAATTGGATATATTTGTTTGCATTGGTGACTATAAAATAAATTATTCCAATGCAGCAAATATCAAAAACATAAGGTTGTTTAGAGAAAATGTTTGACTTTGTGCACAAATTACTTTAACCAATATAGGGTCGAGTTAATTAAATGACAGACAGGAACTTATGCAAACTATCAGCCTGAAAACCACAATTACTATTACCACCGGAACCACAGGTTGCGGGGCGGGCTGACGCATACATAAAATAGATAAAAAAGCCCGCATCCAAATCAGATGCGGGCTTTTTTTTGGCGCGAAATCAGGAGAAACATGTCAATGCTAGTGCTTAAATTTGGAGGAACTTCGGTCGCTAACTGCCAGCGTGTGCTGAGTGTCGCCGATATCGCTGAGAAGAAACTTTCTCAAGGAGGGGTTGCGTTGGTGCTTTCTGCCCCGGCAAAAATGACTAATCATTTAGTCGCGATGATCGAAAAAACTGTGGCTGGGCAAGATGTTATTACCCATATGCATGATGCTGAACAGATTTTTGCTGATTTACTACAGGGTCTAATACAGGCGCAACCCGGTTTTGATTATGAGCGGTTAAAAATGATGGTTGAGCAAGAGTTTGCTCAATTGAAACAGGTGCTGCATGGTGTTTCATTATTAGGCCAATGCCCGGACAGTATTAACGCTTCTGTGATTTGCCGTGGTGAAAAACTCTCTATTGCTATCATGGAATCTGTATTGCAGGCTCGTGGTCACAAGGTCACGGTGATTGATCCGGTAAAAAATCTGTTGGCACAAGGTCATTACCTTGAATCTACGGTAGATATTAATGAGTCTGCGAAGCGTATCTCTTCTTTGAATATTCCTAGTGATCATATTGTTCTGATGGCGGGATTTACTGCTGGAAATGATAAAGGAGAATTAGTTGTTTTAGGGCGTAATGGTTCTGACTATTCTGCTGCTGTTTTGGCTGCTTGTTTGCGTGCTGAATGTTGCGAAATCTGGACTGATGTAGATGGCGTCTATACCTGTGACCCGAGAATCGTGCCAGATGCACGCTTATTAAAGGGAATGTCCTATCAGGAAGCGATGGAACTCTCTTATTTCGGGGCTAAAGTGCTTCATCCTCGGACTATCGCTCCGATTGCTCAATTTCAGATTCCTTGTTTAATTAAAAATACCGCTAATCCAGATGCACCGGGAACACTTATCGGTGATGGGCAGAAAGATGAAAGTGCGCCGGTAAAAGGTATTACCAACCTGAGCAATATGGCGATGATCAACGTATCAGGTCCTGGTATGAAGGGGATGGTTGGGATGGCCGCACGGGTATTTGCTGTGATGTCTCGTGCCGGGATTTCTGTTGTACTGATCACTCAGTCATCTTCAGAATACAGCATCAGCTTCTGTGTGCCTCAACGAGAATTGGAACGTGCACGTCGGGCGTTGAGTGAAGAATTCTATCTCGAACTGAAGGATGGTGTTCTTGATCCGCTAGATGTGATGGAAAATCTCTCTATTATCTCTGTTGTTGGTGATGGTATGCGCACTTTGCGCGGTATCTCTGCCCGTTTTTTCTCGGCCCTTGCTCGCGGTAACATCAATATTGTTGCCATTGCACAGGGATCTTCTGAACGTTCTATTTCTGCCGTTATCGACAATGAAGCGGCTACTACCGCAGTCCGTCTATGCCATCAGATATTATTTAACACTGATCAAGTGATCGAGGTTTTTGTTGTCGGTGTCGGTGGTGTTGGTAGCGCTTTAATTGAGCAGATCCGTCGCCAGCAAACATGGTTAAAACAAAAACACATTGACTTACGGGTATGTGGTATCGCTAATTCGCGGGCTATGCTGACTGATATGAGAGGTATTTGTCTCGATAATTGGCAGCAGTGTTTGTCAGAAGTTAAAGAGCCATTTAGCCTGAGTCGTCTGATCCGCTTGGAGAAAGAGTATCATCTGCTTAATCCAGTGATAGTGGATTGTACCTCTAATCAGCAAATGGCAGATCAATATGCTAGCTTTCTGAGTGATGGGTTTAATGTAGTCACGCCGAATAAGAAAGCCAACACAGCATCAATGGCTTATTACCATCAGATCCGTAAAGCAGCGGAAAAATCCAAGCGTAAATTCCTGTATGATACCAATGTGGGAGCGGGTTTGCCTGTTATTGAGAACTTACAGAATTTGCTTAATGCGGGTGATGAGTTGGTTCAGTTTAACGGTATTCTTTCCGGTTCTCTTTCCTTTATTTTCGGTATGCTGGATGAAGGGATATCATTATCTCAGGCGACTTTACTTGCGAAAGAGAAAGGCTATACCGAGCCAGATCCTCGTGATGATCTCTCTGGTATGGATGTTGCCCGTAAGCTGTTGATTCTCGCTCGTGAGTCAGGTCGTGAGCTTGAATTGGATGATATTGATGTGGAGCCGGTGTTACCTGCTTCCTTTGATGACAGCGGTAACGTAGAGGCTTTCCTTGAGCGTCTACCTTCTCTTGATCAGGATTTCAACCAGCGTGTAGCAGAAGCGCAAGCTCAAGGGAAAGTGTTACGTTATATTGGCATGATTGAGAATGGTCGTTGCAGAGTGAAAATTACTGCGGTAGATGGTAATGACCCGCTGTATAAAGTCAAAAATGGCGAAAATGCGCTGGCATTCTACACCCGTTACTATCAGCCGATACCGTTGGTACTGCGTGGTTACGGGGCCGGTAATGATGTTACAGCAGCAGGTGTTTTTGCCGATATGCTGCGTACTTTATCCTGGAAACAGGGAGTTTAATTGTGGTTAAAGTCTATGCTCCCGCATCTATTGGGAATGTTAGTGTTGGGTTTGATGTGCTGGGAGCCTCAGTTTCTCCCGTTGATGGTACTTTATTAGGTGACTGTGTTGCTGTTTGTGCGGCGGATAGTTTCAGTTTGCGTAATGAAGGACGATTTGTGGGGAAGCTACCAGAGAAACCGGAGTGCAACATCGTTTATCAATGCTGGCAGTTGTTCTGCCAGCATTTAGGTAAACAGTTACCTGTAGAAATGACGTTAGAAAAGAATATGCCAATTGGTTCTGGCCTTGGTTCCAGCGCTTGTTCTGTTGTGGCTGGTTTAATGGCCCTGAATGAGTTTACGGGACGCCCATTCAGTGAAGGTCAATTACTGGAAATGATGGGCGAGTTGGAAGGGCGCATTTCAGGCAGCATTCACTATGATAACGTCGCGCCATGTTACCTTGGCGGTTTACAACTGATTATGGAACAAGGGGATATTATCTGTCAGTCGGTGCCTTCATTTGATGAATGGCTCTGGGTGATGGCTTATCCGGGTATTAAAGTTTCTACCGCAGAAGCCAGAGCAATTTTACCTGCAAAATATTCGAAACGGGATGTTATCGACCATGGGCGTTTTCTTGCTGGCTTTATTCATGCTTGTCATACACGACAACCTGAACTAGCAGCCAGATTGATGCAAGATGTTATTGCTGAGCCGTACCGCAGGCAACTGTTGCCAGGTTTTACTAAAGCTCGTGAAGCGGCAAAAGAGATAGGCGCATTAGCCTGTGGTATTTCTGGCTCCGGTCCGACGTTGTTTTCCATTTGTAATGATATGGCTACCGCCGAGAAAATGGCTGAGTGGCTGCAACAGCATTATGTTCAGAATGATGAAGGTTTTGTACACATTTGCCGTCTGGATCTCGCAGGCGCACGACAGATAGGGTAACCGATGAAACTGTATAACTTAAAAGACAACAGCGAGCAGGTGAGTTTTGCGCAGGCAGTAAAACAGGGGTTAGGTAAACAACAAGGACTTTTCTTCCCGCAAGATTTACCCGAATTCAGTCGTGAAGAAATTGACCAACTGTTGAAACTGGATTTTGTTACCCGCAGTGGCCGCATTCTTTCAGCATTTATTGGCGATGAAATTCCGCCAGAACAACTAGCGGCAAGGGTTAAGAGTGCTTTTACTTTTCCAGCACCTGTTGCAAAAGTGGCAGAGGATATTGCAACGCTGGAATTATTCCACGGCCCGACTCTGGCATTCAAAGATTTTGGTGGTCGTTTTATGGCACAAATACTGGCACAGGTTGCTGGTGAGCAGCCTGTGACTATCTTGACTGCGACTTCCGGCGATACTGGTGCCGCAGTAGCGCATGCCTTCTATGGGTTGAACAATGTACAGGTGGTTATTCTCTATCCGCAGGGTAAAATTAGCCCGTTACAGGAAAAACTGTTCTGTACATTGGGCGGTAATATTCACACGGTTGCGATTGATGGTGATTTCGATGCTTGCCAATCGTTGGTCAAACAGGCGTTTGATGATCAGGAATTGAAACAAGCTCTGTATCTCAATTCAGCTAACTCAATTAACATTAGCCGCTTATTGGCACAAATTTGCTATTACTTTGAGGCGGTGGCTCAGGTACCAGAAGATAAGCGCGAAAAATTGGTTATTTCTGTGCCCAGTGGGAATTTTGGTGATTTGACCGCGGGTTTATTAGCGAAATCAATGGGATTGCCGGTAAAACGTTTTATTGCGGCGACTAATGTTAACGACACGGTTCCACGTTATCTGGCAGATGGAAAATGGCTGCCTAATCAGACAGTTGCTACTCTTTCCAACGCGATGGATGTTAGCCAGCCAAATAACTGGCCGCGTATTGAAGAACTTTTTCGTTGTCAATCCTGGTCATTAAGTGAGTTGGGATATGGCGTAGTCAGCGATGAGGTCACTAAAGAGACCATCAAGGAATTGGCTAAACTGGGTTATATCTCTGAACCTCATGCAGCAGTTGCTTACCGCGTCTTGCGTGATCAATTACAGGAAGATGAATACGGATTATTTCTCGGTACGGCTCATCCGGCGAAATTTAAAGAGAGTGTGGAACAGATTCTGGGTGAGGAATTACCATTGCCTAAAGCTTTGGCAGAACGGGCTGATTTAGACTTGTTATCCCATGATTTGCCGGCAGATTTTGTTAAATTACGTGCTTTCTTGATGGAAAGAGCCCCTAAGTAATCAAGAAAATAGGTGCCGCATAGATCATGCGGCGTTTATCCCCTTTATCTTTCAAGCTGCTGCTTGGTTGGCTGCGTTCACTCACCCCAGTCACATCGTTATCTATGCTCCTGGGGATTGGCTCACTTGCCGCCGCGCTGCAACTCGAAATCTATTATACCCGTCATCTTTCAAGTTGCCTCTTTGTTGTCTGCACTCACTCACCCCGGTCACATAGTTATCTATGCTCCCGGGGATTCGCTCCTTTGCCGTCGCGATGCATCTTGAAATCTATAGGGTATAGGTATATATCGATGGTAAAAATTTTAATGTTGTTCTGAACGTTTAAATACCAGCTCATTTCCTTTAGATAGCGACTCATCAAAAGCGTAGCCATCCAAATTGAATTCCATCAGGCGGTCAATTTGTGTTAACTGATTCTGAATAATAAACCGGCTCATCAGCCCACGGGCTTTTTTCGCATAAAAGCTGATAATCTTATATTTACCGTTTTTCTCATCAAGGAATACGGGTTTGATAATCTTACCGGCTAATTTTTTCATATTAACGGATTTGAAATATTCATCAGAAGCCAGATTAACTAATATATTATCGCCTTGCTGTTCTAGGGCTTCATTAAGTTTTTCTGTGATCAGATCTCCCCAGAAAGAATAAAGATCTCTACCACATTTATTTTCCAGTTTGATCCCCATTTCCAGCCGGTAGGGTTGCATCAAATCCAAAGGACGGAGCACACCATAAAGGCCAGATAGGATTCGCAGATGATCTTGAGCAAAATCAAAATCCTTATCGGAAAAAGCTTCAGCTTGCATGCCGGTATACACATCACCTTTAAATGCCAGAATAGCCTGGCGTGCATTTTCTGGCGTGAAATTAGAATGCCATTCGCCAAAGCGGGCTGCATTTAGACCGGCAAGTTTATCGCTGATACCCATCAGGCTGGCGATTTGGGCTGGTGTTAGTTTACGACAGATGCTAATTAGCTGTTCTGACTGATCGAGTAATGCTGGCTGACTATATTTTTCCGTGGTAAGCGGGCTTTCATAATCAAGAGTTTTTGCCGGTGAAATAGTGATAAGCATAATGTCATCCCGATTGTTTAGATTAAGTGGCTTTAACAAAAGATAGGATAATAAAGAATTAATAGCAACGATAGCAGAAACTGAGTGCGTGATATCTGTGGGTAACAAGCTGATAATCTTACATTCCGTTTTGCTGATCGATATTATCTTTAATGTTCATAATATTTAAATAATTTATATAGTTATATTTTAATTTAAATTCATATATAAGAATAAATAAAGTTTATAAGGTTATTGGAATGTCAGTTTTTGTGCGTTAGATCGATTTTTTTTGGATTGTAATAGAGTAATTATTCTAAAAGTAAGCAGCTATATTATATTTCAAATTTCTTATTTGATTGAAATCGATTGAATAATAAAATATAAATGGGATAAGGCATGGAGAATAATAACAAACTATTATCATCTGATATAATATCTATCTTTGGCACAGGAATAAGTGAAATAGCACTGCTTGCACTGGTATATTCAATTACGAGATCAGAAATAGATACGTCTTTAATGGTATCTATAAGGTTAACGGCGAGTATATTAGTTTTTACGTTGATTGGGGGACTAATTTCTCGGTTTAATATGCGGGCTATTTGTATTTCTTCGGATTTCTTTCGAGCGGTAATAATATTTCTTGCTGTGTTTGTAAGTAATATATATGTATTGTTCTTCATATCTTTTCTTCTGTCATTTCTTTCAGGTTTGAATATATCAATAAGGTCAGTGGCATATCAGGTATTTGTCAGCTCAGAAGAAAGAGTTGCTTTTATATCAAAGCAACAATTCTATTATGGTTTATTCTCTATATCTTCCCCATTGATAGCCGGATTTTTGATAAATATGACTTCGATACGTTTTGTATTTCTTATTGAATCGATATGTTTTCTTTTATCGATTACATTTCTCTTTTTTATCGTTGATTGGGGTTCTAGAACAGAGAAGAAAGAGAGTGCTATGAAATATGGTGGTTTAGAATATATTATTAAGAATAATACTCAGAGAAATATATTGTTATTTAGGATAAGTATATTAACTGCAATGGTGTCATATCAAGTAATTTCAACCTATATTATGACCTCTAATTATACAACAATTGTCTCTTTGTTTATTAAATGGTATTCATTTTCTTTTTCTGATTTAATCGCTTATTTTTCCTTTGTGGCTTCTATTTCAATGTTATTTGGTTCCTATTTGTCTGGTGCTTATTTTGATATAAATAAGTTAAAAAAATCTTTCTTTCTTGGTTCCCTTTTGATTGCAGTTGGGAGTATGCTTTGGGCTATGCCTTTGTCAAGAATTGTCTTGTTATTCTATACATTGGGAACTATGCTTATTTTTATCGGACTTTCTTTCTTAAAGATATCTCTCTATACATCAGGACAAGAGCTGACGCCAGAAAAATATTTTGCGAGAATAATATCGTCTTCAGATGCAATTTCAAGAAGTTATCAGTCAGCCTTTGGTATTATAATAATATGGTTAATCCCTTTGTTAGGAAGTAGTGTTTTATTTGTATTTTTTGCAATGTGTTCTTTGAGCTCAGTTTTTGTTTCGAAGAAAATAAGTGCTGAAGTTGAGAATAAATTAATATTAAAGTGATTTATTTTAAATTAAATTTCTGATAATAATTTCAATTTACGACTTCTCACATTATCCTCAAGAAGATTTATTGGAACAATTGTGTATTTGCATCGAGTAATCGTTTTTACCGCCTTGCAGCAAGGTGTTACCGTGTTATTATCCATGGATGGCGCAGTAACAATGCCACAATTTCACGCATAACGATGAGATATGACAATATGACCGATAAACTAACTTCCCTGCGTAAACTGACAACAGTGGTAGCAGATACCGGGGATATTGCGGCGATGAAACTTTATCAGCCACAAGATGCTACGACTAACCCATCTCTGATCCTTAACGCTGCACAGATCCCTGAATACCGCAAGCTAATCGATGAAGCAATTGCGTGGGCGCGTGAACAGAGTAGCTCCCGCGAGCAGCAGATTGTGGATGCCAGCGATAAACTGGCGGTGAATATTGGTTTGGAAATTCTGAAATTGATCCCAGGCCGTATCTCTACGGAAGTAGATGCTCGTCTGTCTTATGACACCGAAGCCAGCGTAGCTAAAGCTAAGCGTTTGATAAAGCTGTATAACGAAGCGGGTATCAGCAATGATCGTATTCTGATCAAACTGGCTTCAACCTGGCAGGGTATCCGTGCGGCTGAGCAGTTAGAAAAAGAAGGTATCAATTGTAACCTGACTCTGCTGTTCTCCTTTGCTCAGGCACGTGCTTGTGCCGAAGCGGGGGTTTATCTGATTTCGCCATTCGTTGGCCGCATCCTTGACTGGTACAAAGAGAACAGCGATAAAAAAGAATTCGCGCCGCACGAAGATCCAGGTGTTATTTCTGTGACCGAGATCTACCAATATTATAAGCAACATGGCTATGACACCGTTGTTATGGGAGCAAGTTTCCGTAACTCCGGAGAGATTTTAGAATTGGCTGGTTGTGACCGTTTGACAATTGCCCCTGCGTTGTTGAAAGAATTATCCGAAGCTCAAGGTGAGGTTGAATGTAAGTTGAGTTATACCGGTGAAATTAAAACGCGCCCAGAGCCATTGAGTGAAGCTAAGTTCTATTGGGAACACCACCAAGATGCAATGGCGACAGAAAAACTGGCGGATGGTATCCGTAAATTTGCTGTAGATCAGGGCAAACTTGAGAAGATGATCGCTGATTTGCTGTAATGATAGGTCATAAACTATTCTTTTAGTGTTGAAGGCGGCATAATTAGCCGCCTTTTTGCTGTTAGTTAATTGTGTTTTGAGGTTTATATGAATGAGTTGCGTATTGGTCTGGTATCTGTCTCTGATCGTGCATCAAGCGGGGTTTATCAGGACAAAGGGATTCCTGCGCTGGAGGAGTGGTTAAAAAGTGCTATTACGACGCCTTTCCGTGTAGAAACTCGTTTAATCCCTGATGAGCAGATCATTATTGAACAAACTCTGTGTGAATTGGTAGATGAAATCGATTGTCATTTGGTTCTAACGACTGGTGGAACTGGCCCGGCGCGCCGTGATGTGACTCCCGATGCAACATTGGCGGTTGCAGACCGTGAAATGCCGGGTTATGGCGAGCAGATGCGCCAAATTAGTTTAAAATTTGTTCCGACAGCAATTTTGTCCCGCCAGGTTGGTGTGATCCGCAAACAGGCTCTTATCCTGAACTTGCCAGGGCAACCAAAAGCAATAGCAGAAACACTGGAAGGTTTGAAAGACGAAAATGGTAAGGTTCTGGTATCCGGCATTTTTGCCAGCGTGCCCTATTGTATCCAATTGTTGGATGGGCCATATGTGGAAACTGATGATAAAGTGGTTGCAGCTTTCAGGCCAAAAATCGCTCGTCGCTGAGCAATGAGTGGAGTGTAGAAAGAATCAAAAAATCGAACTTTTATTTGCCACCACCGAAAGACAACTTCAACATTAAGTCTGCAATTCATTTAGTATGTTGATTAGTTGTTTGGAATAGATTTCGTGATGAAAAAATGAAATGGTCAAAAAAAGTATTCAATTTAATCCGGTTGAACATTCTCATCGTCGTTATAACCCTTTGACTGGACAATGGGTTTTGGTATCTCCTCATCGGGTGAAACGGCCGTGGAATGGGAGTGATGAGAAGCCATTGGTAGACGATATCCCGCACTATGATGAGCAATGTTTCCTTTGCCCGTCGAACCAGCGTATTTCTGGTGATCAAAATCCGGATTATCAAGGAACCTTTGTTTTTAATAATGATTTTTCAGCCTTAATACCAGATTCGCCTGATGTACCGCAATTACATCATCCGCTATTTAAGGTGCAGGGAGTACGAGGATTAAGTCGCGTGATCTGTTTTTCTCCTGATCACAGTAAGACATTGCCTGAATTGTCCATTGAACAAATTCGTCAGGTAATTAATACCTGGAATCAACAAATTGAAATATTAGGTAAAGAATATATTTGGGTTCAACTCTTTGAGAATAAAGGCGAGTTAATGGGGTGTTCTCAGCCTCATCCGCATGGGCAAATCTGGGCAAATAGTTTTTTACCAAACGAAATCGAACGTAAAGATAAACAGTTGCGTGCCTATTACCAAGAACATGGTTCTAACTTACTGGTGGATTATATTCAGGTTGAATTAGCTGATGGTGAGCGGATTGTGGTCGATACTTTGCATTGGTTGGCGGTTGTTCCTTATTGGGCAGCATGGCCCTATGAAACCATGTTGTTACCTAAATCTCATGTGCGTCGCATGAATGAATTAACCGATGAGCAACGCGATGATCTGGCGGTCGCACTTAAGAAACTCACCAGCCGTTATGACAATTTATTTCACTGCTCTTTTCCTTATTCCATGGGCTGGCATTTTGCACCGTTTTTTGAACAAGGAACCGATATTGAACATTGGCAATTACATGCACTTTTCTATCCGCCATTATTGCGATCTGCTGCTGTGCGGAAATTTATGGTGGGCTATGAAATGTTCGCTGAGATGCAACGTGATTTAACGGCAGAGCAAGCGGCTCAGGTTCTACGTGCATTGAGCGACGTACATTATAAAGAGCAACAGTAATAATCGGGCGCGATTTTTTATTAACAGTATTTGTTGCTAATGGCATATTTGAGAATAACACCATGAAAACTTTAATTAATCGTGTTAAAGATGTTTTTGATTCGATATTCCATTATACACCGACACATATTATTCAAGCGCCGGGTCGGGTCAATTTGATTGGTGAACATACTGATTATAATGATGGTTTCGTATTGCCATGTGCTATTAATTACCAAATTGTTGCTGCTGCGACGAAACGTGAGGATTATATTGTTCGTGTTGTCTCAGTTAATTATGATAATCAGTTAGATGAATTTGATATTAGTCAATCGATTACATTGCACGAAAGTAATATGTGGGCTAATTATATTCGCGGTGTTGTAAAATGTCTGCTCAGTCGAGGATATCTATTTAAAGGGGCAGATATTGTGGTGACTGGTAATGTACCGCAAGGGGCTGGGTTGAGTTCATCAGCTGCACTGGAAACGGTGATTGGTCAAACATTTAAAACCCTTTACCACTTAGAGATGAGCCAAACGGAAATTGCGTTAAATGGGCAGCAGGCTGAAAATGAATTTGTGGGCTGTCATTGTGGCATTATGGATCAATTAATTTCAGCAGAAGGTAAAGAGCATCATGCGTTATTAATTGATTGTCGGCATTTAATTATACAGGCTGTATCTATGCCCAAAGATATAGCGGTTATGATTATTAACTCAAATAAAAAACGGGAATTGGTTGGTAGTGAATATAATATCCGTCGGGTTCAATGCGAACAAGCAGCGGCATTATTTGGTGTTAAAGCTTTGCGGGATGTGACATTAGATGAATTTGAAAAACGTCGCGCTGAGCTTGATGATATAGTGGCTAAACGTGCACGCCATGTCATTAAAGAAAATGAACGTACGCTTCTGGCAGCAAAAGCGTTAGCAGAGGGTGATATGCCATTCATCGCAGAACTTATGGCGCAATCACATCAATCGATGCGTGATGACTTTGAAATTACTGTTCCTGAAATCGATGTCTTGGTTGATATTGTGAAGCAAGCCATTGGTAAACAGGGTGGAGTGAGAATGACTGGAGGTGGGTTCGGTGGTTGTGTCGTTGCTTTGGTGCCAAAAACATTGGTTGATGTTGTTAAAGCTACGGTTGAACAACACTATTTTGCATCGTCAGGTCTGAAAGAAACTATTTATGTGTGCCAAGCTTCGGATGGTTCAGGCTCGGTGGCAATGTAATAGCAGATGCTTAAACGGCAATATATTATTGGACGGGAAGAGGGGTCCGAAAAAACTTTCCCTCTTCCAACCCAGTTTATTACTGTTTTATTTCGCCAATTGGCAGAATAGTGCGGCCATATTGCTCATTCAGCACTTCTGCCATTGCTAGATAAAATGCACTGGCACCACAAATTATCCCTTCATAACCGGCAATAGTTAGAAGAGCTGTGTTTCCGGTAAAGTTTCCGATAGCTAACAAAGTAAATAGCAGTGTTAGGCCACCGAAGATAAATTGTAGTACTCGGTTAGTCTTAAAGGTGCCAAAGAACATAAACAGAGTAAAAATACCCCACAGACCAAGATATACCGCTAAATACTGGTTGCTGGTGGCTTCTGCTAGTCCCATTTTGGGCAGGAATAACAACCCGACCAGACTGAGCCAAAACAGTCCATAAGAGGTGAAAGCGGTTGCGGCAAAAGTATTGCCTTTCTTGTATTCAAAAAGTCCCGCAACGACTTGAGCCAGGCCGCCATAAAAAATGCCCATGCTCAGAATAACTGATGCCAGTGGAAAGAAACCTGCGTTATGCAGATTAAGCAGAATGGTTGTCATGCCGAATCCCATCAAACCTAAAGGGCCGGGATTTGCCAACTGATTAGTGCTCATAAGTCCTCTGAAAGAAAATCGTAATAAATAGCAAAGGTGGCGAATCATAATGATCTGTCAGCAAGGAAACAATGACCTGTGAAATAATAAAAAGGTTTTTTTTCGCTTCCCCCCTTGATGCTGGTTTTAACGGCCCCATCTTATAATCAACCGCAGTTGCTAGTCGCTGTTCTATACAGCTGATGTATATAAGCAAAAGTGAGGGATCGCATAGAGGCATAAAAATAGGTGCCATTGAAAAGCAGACACTTATCCTCATATTGATTAGCAACTTGACTGATTACGAATTTCTTGTGGAGGCGTTTAGATGGGTAAAATTATTGGTATCGACCTGGGAACTACCAACTCTTGTGTAGCTATTATGGATGGCACGACAGCGCGTGTATTAGAAAACAGCGAAGGTGATCGTACAACCCCTTCCATCATTGCCTATACCCAGGATGGTGAAACTCTGGTTGGTCAACCGGCTAAACGTCAGGCTGTTACTAACCCGCAAAATACGCTGTTTGCTATTAAGCGTTTGATTGGTCGTCGTTTTCAGGACGAAGAAGCACAACGCGACGTAGCTATCATGCCATACAAAATCATTGCGGCAGATAACGGTGACGCATGGCTGGAAGTGAAAGACCAGAAAATGGCTCCTCCTCAGGTTTCTGCTGAAGTTCTGAAAAAAATGAAGAAAACAGCTGAAGATTATTTGGGTGAGCCGGTAACTGAAGCGGTAATCACTGTACCTGCATATTTTAACGATGCTCAGCGTCAGGCAACAAAAGATGCAGGCCGTATCGCTGGTCTGGAAGTAAAACGTATTATCAACGAGCCAACTGCGGCTGCACTGGCTTATGGCTTGGACAGAGAAGTTGGTAACCGTACTATCGCAGTTTATGACCTTGGTGGTGGTACTTTCGATATTTCTATTATTGAAATTGATGAAGTTGACGGCGAAAAAACGTATGAAGTTCTTGCAACCAACGGTGATACTCACTTGGGTGGTGAAGACTTCGATAGCCGTATGATCAACTATCTGGTTGACGAATTTAAGAAAGAGCAAGGCATTGATCTACGTAATGACCCGCTGGCAATGCAGCGTCTGAAAGAAGCAGCAGAAAAAGCGAAAATTGAACTTTCTTCTGCTCAACAGACCGACGTTAACCTGCCATACATCACGGCTGATGCAACCGGTCCTAAGCACATGAACATCAAAGTGACCCGTGCGAAACTGGAGTCACTGGTAGAAGATCTGGTTAAACGTTCTATGGAACCGGTGAGAGTTGCATTGCAAGATGCTGGTTTGTCAGTTTCTGATGTGAACGATGTGATTTTGGTGGGTGGTCAGACCCGTATGCCAATGGTTCAGAAAGTGGTTGCTGATTTCTTCGGTAAAGAGCCACGTAAAGACGTGAACCCTGACGAAGCGGTAGCCATGGGCGCGGCAGTACAGGGCGGTGTTCTGGCTGGTGATGTAAAAGACGTGCTGTTGTTGGATGTAACGCCTCTGTCTCTGGGTATCGAAACAATGGGTGGCGTGATGACTTCCCTTATTGCGAAAAATACCACAATCCCAACCAAACACAGCCAGGTGTTCTCTACAGCAGAGGATAACCAAGCAGCGGTAACTATCCATGTGTTGCAAGGTGAACGTAAACGTGCCGGTGATAACAAATCTCTGGGTCAGTTTAACTTGGATGGTATTCAGCCAGCACCTCGTGGTATGCCTCAGATTGAAGTGACTTTTGACATTGATGCTGATGGTATTCTGCATGTGTCTGCTAAAGACAAAAATAGTGGCCGCGAACAGCAGATCACTATCAAAGCTTCTTCTGGTCTGAATGAGGAAGAAATTCAACGGATGGTTCGTGATGCAGAAGCTAACGCGGAATCTGATCGTAAGTTTGAAGAGTTGGTACAGGTCCGTAACCAGGCAGATCAACTGGTTCACGGCACGCGTAAGCAAGTAGAAGAAGCAGGTGAAAAACTGCCAGCGGAAGATAAAACAGCTATTGAAAGCGCTGTGGCTGAGTTGGAAAAAGTGGCTAAAGGCGAAGATAAAGCTGATATCGAAGCGAAAATTCAGGCTCTGGTGCAGGCTTCCGCTAAGCTGTTAGAAATTGCTCAGCAGCAGGCTCAGGCTGGTGGTGCAGCAGATGCTGGTGATAGTGCGAAAAAAGATGACGACGTTGTAGACGCTGAATTCGAAGAAGTGAAAGACAAAAAATAATTGCCCTTAGCGGGCGCGGTAACAGCTATGACAGCTGTTGCTGATTAACCGGCACGGGCGTTGAGGGAACTCTGCGCCCGTGCGCGCATGTTAAGGGTAAAATAAGAGATGGCAAAGAGAGACTGTTACGAGGTTTTGGGCGTTTCCAAAACAGCGGACGAAAAAGAGATTAAGAAAGCTTATAAGCGACTGGCAATGAAATATCACCCCGATCGTAATCAGGGTGATAAAGATGCAGAAAGTAAATTCAAAGAAGTTAAAGAAGCTTACGAAATTCTGACTGATGATCAGAAACGCGCTGCTTATGACCAGTATGGTCATGCTGCTTTTGAACAAGGCGGCATGGGTGGCGGCGGTTTTGGTGGTGGTGCTGATTTCAGTGATATCTTTGGTGATGTGTTCGGTGATATTTTCGGTGGTGGTCGCCGTCAACAGCGCCAAAGCCGTGGTGCTGATTTACGTTACAGCATGGAACTGACGCTGGAAGAAGCGGTTCGTGGTGTAACCAAAGAGATCCGTATCCCGACGCTGGAAACCTGTGATGCATGTCATGGTAGTGGTGCGAAAGCCGGAACCAGTCCTGTAACCTGTTCAACCTGTCAAGGTGCGGGTCAAGTTCATATGCGCCAGGGCTTCTTTACTGTTCAGCAGCCTTGTCCACACTGTCATGGCCGTGGTCAGATCATTAAAGATTCTTGTAATAAGTGTCGTGGTCATGGGCGTGTTGAAAAATATAAGACATTGTCTGTTAAAATCCCGGCTGGTGTGGACACCGGTGACCGTGTTCGTCTGAGTGGTGAGGGTGAAGCGGGTAGCAATGGTGCACCAGCTGGTGACTTGTACGTTCAGGTACAGGTGAAACGGCACCATATCTTTGAGCGTGAAGAAAATAATCTTTATTGCGAAGTGCCAGTTAACTTTGCAATGGCAGCGCTGGGTGGAGAAATTGAAGTACCAACGCTTGATGGTCGTGTGAAACTGAAAGTACCTGCTGAAACACAGACAGGTAAAATGTTCCGCATGAAAGGTAAAGGTGTTAAATCTATTCGTGGTGGAGCCCAAGGGGATTTGTTGTGCCGGGTAGTGGTAGAAACGCCGGTTAAATTGAATGAAAGGCAGAAAGAATTACTGCGTGAATTGGGTGAGTCTTTAGGTGGTACTGGTGGAGAAACCAATAGTCCGCGTTCTAAAAGCTTCTTCGATGGCGTAAAGAAATTTTTTGATGATTTAACCAAATAATATTCGACTCTCCATAGTAGCGTTGCATTGCTAAATGTAGCTCAGCTTATTGATAAAAGTCCTCGTTTTTATACGAGGACTTTTTGCTCTGGCCGAAAATTATAAGCTAAAGGTAATTTGTGTGAGTAAATTATAAGCATCGTCCTCTTTTGGTGTTACCGATGGATGATGGGTATACGATAAGCTATTCGTCCAATAGATTCCGTTGGAAACACGATACGAGTATGATGCAGATGCGGTTGCACTATAACTTTCAGCAATTTGGCCATTGCGGGCAAAGTAATTTTTCGCATCATCACTGAATTTATTGTATGACAACCCAAAAGTAAGCATATCATTTGGGCGTGAATCGAGTAGTCCAATGCTAAACAGTGATAATGAAACATCGGCATTAAATAAGTTACGATCCTTTGGTGCGTAATTGGCTTTGCCGTCAATATACCATCCACGGAAAGGCATAGATGCATCCGGCTTGGTTATCTGGCGCGTAGCCGCTATATAATGGGAATAGGTGTGGTCTTCATATTTTGAGTTGTTATAGTTAAAATAAGGTGTTTTATTGAACACCGAGCCGCCTCGAATCCAGATCATATTTTCCGTTTCATCGGCATTAACACGATAACCTAATTCATTAATGACCAATGTACCCGCACTAGGAACTTTCCAGCGCAGACCGTAAGTATTGTATTTTGAATCTGCTTTTAAACCTTCCGAGCTTTGACTTCTGGCAACCCCAATGTGGTCATACCAACGTTTATTTTTCGATAAAAATCGAATATCTAGCGATGGACTGGGTTTTGTACTGGGCAAGCCAGCTTGGGACAACATCACGCTGGTTGGTCCCAAAGCCGATGATGCGGTACTGCTACCTAAAAATAGACCATAGAAATGAGAAAGCAGCGTTGTATAACCGTAATTCAATATCACCCTATCGTTAAATAAGGGCTGGTTAATAGAAAAAACTGAGATAAAAGGATGCCCATCTTGACCATTGTTTTTAAAGTTATTATAGGCATAGTTGATACCTACACGCAGTTGCGCTTTATCAGTGAAACCAATCCGCGATAAATCATAGGTAAGCTCAGTCATAACCATATTACCGGTGGTTAAGCGTTGGCCCATATAATTAGGGTTAGGCGTATTTTTCCAGTTTCTTGAAACGTCATAGGTAAGGTTTGTTAGCATTTGAAAATTTGCATAAAAGCCTCGATCTGCCATTTCTTTTCTGAGACCACCCCATTCGGGAAATACAGTATCACATGCTGATGAAACAGAAGGTGTTTCTGGTCCTCTTGGTAAAAGGTCATTATATGCGTTACAGTTATTTTCTGCCGCCATATTTATATTGCTATACAAAAAAATAAGCGGCAGTGCTGACAAAAAAAATTTATTTTTATTGGCTATTTTCATTTTTTACTCCCGGTGCTGTAAGAATATTCCCGTTACTGCTTATAACATCTTTATACCAGTTAAAGCTTTTCTTACGCCGACGCTCCAGTGTTCCATTGCCTTGGTCATCACGATCGACATAAATAAATCCGTATCGTTTTGACATTTCTGCTGTAGAAGCGCTGACTAAATCTATTGGTCCCCATGAGGTATATCCTAATAACTGCACACCATCTTCAATGGCTTCCCGTACCTGAAATAAATGATCGTTGAGATATTGAATTCGGTAATCATCAATAATAGAACCATCATCTTGAATAACATCTCTTGCGCCCAGACCATTTTCTACAATAAATAATGGCATTTGGTAACGGTCATATAACGTATTGAGAAGATAACGCAGCCCCTGAGGATCTATTTGCCATCCCCACTCTGAACTGGCTAGATAAGGATTTTCTACCGGATTAATCATATTACCGGCGGATTTGACCATATTTGGATCTGTAGTTGCACAACAGCTCATGTAATAACTGAGAGAAAGGAAATCAACGGTTTCTTTTAATGCTTGTTGATCTTCATCGGTTATATCAAGTGTAATATTCTGCTCTTTAAATAGGCGAGTCATATAGGATGGATAATATCCACGAGCCTGAACATCAAAAAAGAACAGCGATTCTCTGTTCTTTTTTAATGATTCTAATACATCATCAGGATGGCAGGTTAATGGATAGTAAGATGTTGCTGCCACCATATTACCAATTTTTGCATCTGGAATAATTTCATGGCAGGCTTTAACGGCTTTGGCACTGGCAACTAGCTGGTAATGTAAAGCTTGATAAATATCTTGAATTTCACTGTCTTCTGGCAACCCTACACCGGTAAAGCAAGAAAATAAAGACATGTTAATTTCATTGAATGTCAGCCAATATTTTACCTTATGTTTGTAACGTTCAAAAACCGTTCTGGCGTAACGTTCAAAGAATTCAATTGTTTTACGATTTCCCCAACCACCGTATTTTTTTACTAAGCCGTAAGGCATTTCAAAATGAGAAAGGGTAATTAATGGTTGGATATGATATTTTCTCATTTCGTCAAAAAGGCGATCATAAAAAGCTAGACCATTTTCATTTGGTACTTCTTCATCTCCTTCCGGAAATATACGTGTCCAGGCGATGGATGTTCTTAGGCATTTAAATCCCATTTCAGCAAACAGTGCAATATCGTCAGGATAACGGTGATAAAAATCAATGCTGATATCCTTGATATTAAAATCATCCGTATTGCGCTCCATACTACCGCCAATAACTCCGTAGGGTTGCATATCTGAGATTGATAACCCTTTTCCACCTGTTTGATAGGCTCCTTCAGCCTGATTTGCTGCTAATGCACCACCCCAAAGGAAGTTTTCTGGAAATTGTTTTTTCATGGTTTTCCTCATTTAATGATTTATTAAACTTGAGAGATATCGTCTTAATGTGATTATTTCTCTCAACGTTTAAATTAATTTTTTGTACGGGATATTATTGGTGATCCCTTAGTTTCTGACGGTACACCGAATAAATATGTTGCGATACAGGAGAAGATGAATGAACCCAGTGAACCTAATATTACGCTCCAGAAAGCGCTATTTAATCCTCCAGTCGGGGAAATAAATGAGGTAAACGCAAAGATCCCCATACCACCAAAGATATGGGCTGTTCCTGAATAGAAACCGACAATAGCACCACCAAGTGCACCACCAATACAACCAATGATAAATGGGCGTTTTAGTGGCAGCGTTACACCATAGATTGCGGGTTCAGTAATGCCAAAGAGGCTTGATATCAGAGCGGTTCCTGATAGCGCTTTCATTTTCTTATCGCGTGTACGTAACAATACGCCCAATGTTGCACCGGCTTGACCGAATATTGCTGGTTGGAGCAGTGGGGAGAGCATATCTTTTCCTTGCGTCATCATGTTATTGATTATTATCGGGATGAATCCCCAGTGTAGTCCGAAGATAACGCAAATTTGCCATAGTGCTCCCATAAAAATACCCGCAATAACAGGGTTTAGTTGATAGAAAAAGAGGTAGCCTTTCGCCAGACCGTTACTGAGTTCTGTTGCCACAGGGCCAATTATCAGGAAGGTCAACGGAACGGTAATCAATAGGCACAGGAACGGCGTAATAAATGCTTTGAAAGAAGAATGAAACCAGTTATTGAGCTTTTTTTCTATAAAACAGCTAAACCAGGCTGATAAAATAATGGGAACAACTGTCGAGCTGTAATTAATGAAAGTAATTGGAATACCGAGAAAATCTAAATGAACAGCTGGGGTAGCTTGCGAAAGTTTAAATGCCTCAGTCATTGTTGGATAGGTTAATACTGCCCCAATAACCATGGTAATAAAAGGATTACCTCCGAATCGTTTACCTGCGGTATACCCTAATAAAATGGGCATGAAATAAAGCATTGCATCGCCAGTAGCGAATAAAATTTTATAGGTGCCTCCCTCTGGATTCATCCAGTCAAATACGTCGGATAAAGCGAGTATTCCTTTAATCAATCCGGCAGCAACCAGTACGCCCAATAGTGGTGTAAAAATACTGGAAATAATATCGATTGCAGTATCAAGAATACGTTTTAAACCTTTTGAGTTCTCTTTTTTTATCTCTTTCTGTGATGTTACACTTTGTTTAATCTCGGGATTGTTTGTGTTATCTTGTAAATATTTACTATTGATACTATCGTAAACATCTCCTACATGGCTGCCAATAACCACTTGGTATTGACCACCGCTCTCTACGACGGTGATAATTCCTGTAATTCGTTTGAGTAACTCACTATTAGCTAAGTTTCTATTTTTAAGTTTAAACCGTAAACGTGTAGCGCAATGGACAAGGCTCGATATATTTTCTTTCCCTCCTATTGCTCTGACTATCTCATCAGACAGACTTTCGTACTTCATTAGACTTCCCCTTTTTTAAGTTGAAAACAGCAAAAGGCCGAATTTAAGTCAAAAAAAAACCTAATCCATGATCTTCAATAACCCTGGAATAGGGATATATCGTAGATGATGGATTAGGTTTTGCCCGACATTAGCAGCTAAGTCGGTAACAAGCCTATTTAATCGTTATTTAGAAGCTAGTTACTCTTTATGGTTCTTGCAAGTTATTAGTATTAATTTTGGCGAAAATGTGATTCTTATCATAAATACAGCAGATAAATTGGAGGCGTTGCAGTGTCATTGACTTTATAAAAATTATGTCTTAGCCTGATGGATGAAATATCTATATGAATATAGTGTACAGGAGTGTCACTGACTCGATCAGGCACAACCAAGTCACGGATGTATTTGCCTATTCTATAGGTTAGTGCAGATAATGGTTTATCCTGTAAGGTATATCTTTTGTTAACTATAATAAAACTCATAAATAATAATGTGGTTCTTGCTATTGATGAGAATAATAGCGAAATGATTCTCATGGATAAGGGGATAGGATTTAATAAGAAGAAAGGGGATAGGTTGCATGTTCAAGATATTGCAAAAGTTTTTACTGTTGAAAAGCACTATAAGATAAGTCAGATCCTTTCTACCATCCCTGTTTCAGTTATAGAATTGACAGAACAAATTATCACAATAGGAAAAAATTTTCTTGCCAAACCGCTTAACGATTCATTACTCATTACGTTATCAGAACATTTAAGTTTTGCATTTGAGCGTGTAAATAAAGGATACCAGATTGGTAATGTCTTACAATGGGAGATCCCGCATCTTTACCCGTTGGAGTATGAAGTTGGTAAACAGGCACTTATCCATATTAATAACCAGATTAAACAACCGTTATCTCAGATAGAAGCTTCATTGATTGCTTTGCATTTTGTTAATGCTCAATATGAAGGGCAAACTATGGGGGATACCTTAAAATTAACGAACTTAATTAATAAAACCGTTAAACTTATTCACTATTATTTTCATGTTAACCTTGATCCAACATCAGTAAATTATTCTCGTTTTATTACTCATCTGCGCTATTTCTTAATCAGGCAAAATAATAATGATCATTCGTCTACTATTGAAATGGATTTTTCATTGCAAGAATTGATAGAAGAAAAATACTTCAAAAGTTACAATTGTGCAGTAAAACTAATTAAGTATTTGAGAGAAAAATATCAGTGGAAGGTTCCCGATGATGAATTGATTTATTTGGTTATTCATATAGAACGGGTGGTCAATGATAGTTATAAGGCAAAAGATTCATAACACGTGGATCATCAAGCGGATGTGTAGGCAGGTATTAACCTAAGTAATAACTGAGAGTAATGTATTTATATTTATGTTGATATTTATGTTCATAAATTATAGATGGTGGTTAAAATGAATTATGAAGATTTTTCAAAAGATATTGTTAGATTTATTGGAGGGGGAGGGAATGTAAATAAAAGTTGGCATTGTGTTACTAGATTGCGTTTTGATATTATAGATGATAGTAAAGTAGATATTATCGCTATAAAGAGAATGCAAGGGGTTATGGGGGCACGTTTTCACTGTGGACAGTTGCAAATCATTATTGGTAATAGAGTTATTGAAATATTTAATGAAATAATTAAGCAATTAAAAGAAGTGGAAGAAAATCGTGATGATTCAAAAAAGAATTTTATTAGCAACATGCTTGATATCATTGCAGGTATATTTCTCCCCATATTACCGGCAATTGTAGGAGCTAGTTTACTGAAAGGCGGATTAATTTTTTTTAACGCGATGAATTGGATTTCAGAAGAGAGTAATGAGTATAAACTATTATATGTTATTTTTGATGCACCTCTGTATTTCTTACCTATTCTTTTGGCTTTTTCGGCGGCAAGGAAATTTAAAACGAATGAATTTATTGCTGCAACGTTGGCGTGTATTTTAATTTATTCAACATTATCTGGTCTTGTCGGTAGTTCTAGTGGGGAATATTTTGATATATTTGGGATTTCTATTCCGGTTATTAATTATGGCTATACTGTCATTCCAATTATCTTAGGTGTTTGGTTACTTGGTTATATCCATAGATGGGTAGATAGATTTATTCCAGTGGTATTAAAAATGGTACTGACACCATTATTGGTTTTATTGATTTCTGTGCCGATTTTATTAATTATTGCTGGCCCACTGGGAAATAAAATTGGCTTGTATCTTGAACATGTGCTTGTAATGTTATTTTCTGTCATTGGTCCTCTTGCTGGATTATTGCTGGGAGGAATGATACCTGTTCTGGTGATTACAGGGATGCATTATGCTTTTTTACCGAGTGTTTTTGCCAATTTTAAATCTCTCGGATACGATTTTATGTTATTACCAATCAGTTTCATCAGTAATATTGCCCAGGCCGGTGCTACATTGGCGGTTGCAATTAAAATTAAAGATAGACAGATGAAATCATTAGCTTATTCATCTTCATTCTCTGCGTTTTTAGGGATAACTGAACCCGCAATGTATGGTGTTACTCTTAAATTAAAAAAACCTTTTTATGCTGCATTAATTGGCGGCGCTGTTGGTGGATGTATTGTCGGTATTTTTCCGGCGAAAATATTTGCTTTTAGTCTACCAGGATTGATGTCACTGCCTTTTTATGTGCAAAAAGATAGTCATAACTTACTTTTTATTTTGTTTGGAATTTTCAGTAGTTTCTTAGTTGCATTTATACTGACTTTATTAATGAAATTAGAATCCAATGTTAATTCTATAATGTCAGCAAATCCATATCTTTCGAAAGCTAAAAAGATTAAATTACTTTCTCCTATGACCGGTAAAATTGAACCTCTTTCAAGTGTACCGGATGATACTTTTTCTGAAAAAATTATTGGTGATGGTGTTGCTATTATTCCGACAGAAGGTGTGGTTAAAGCGCCTTTTAGTGGTAAAGTTTCAATGATTACGCCGACTGGACATGCCGTTGGTTTAATTTCCGATCAAGGGGTTGAGTTATTAATTCATATTGGTATCGAGACCGTAGGCTTGCAGGGAATGGGATTTGATTTGCAAGTTGCAGAAGGACAAACAGTGGTTGCTGGTGACGTATTAGTTAATTTTGATCTTGAATTTCTTCAAGAGAATCAGATCCAATTGATATCTCCGGTTATTGTAACTAATAGCGAAGAATATGGTTCAATAACTCCTGCTCATAAAAAATGGGTTGTAGGGGGTAAAAGTTCTTTACTAACCATTAATCAATATTAGGGGTTTTCCTAAAAATTTATGTATATACCTGTTATCTTTCAAGTTGCCTCTTTGTTGGCTGCACTCACCCACCCCGGTCACATAGTTATCTATGCTCCCGGGGATTCGCTCCCTTGCCGTCGCGATGCATCTTGAAATCCATAGGGTATATTAAGAATATTCTTAATATATTTTGTGCAGATTTTCTGGACTTATTCTATTGTTTTTCATTTCATCCATTATTGCTATTCATCCCGTTTAGTTAAAGTGGAAACTTCAAAAAGGCAAGTTACTTGACTACTTCTCTCCAATTAATAATCTACGTTTTATGAGATGCAGATCACCAATAAATCGGTTATGACGAATTATTTCGGCTATAAAATCGATTTTTTTCGAAATCATACTTGGAGTACTATGCATAATCCGATCAATTTCAGAGGTTAATCATCTTGACAGCAATTATTCGTCAATTCCTGAAATTAGAAGCGGCTGGAGGGCTTCTTCTTATCATTGCGACCATTATTGCATTGATAATGGCAAACTCGCCATTACAGGGTATTTATCAGCAATTTCTGAATATCCCAGTGGTCATACAATTTTCGGCACTGGAGATCAATAAACCCTTATTGTTGTGGGTTAATGATGGCCTAATGGCTGTCTTCTTTTTAATTGTTGGACTGGAAGTTAAACGTGAACTATTAGAAGGCTCTTTGACAGGGCGTGATAAAGCGGTATTTCCAGTCGTCGCCGCTATTGGTGGTATGGCTGCTCCAGCACTGATATATCTGCTATTTAATGGTAGTGATGAGCTTAACCGTCAGGGATGGGCTATTCCTGCTGCAACAGATATTGCTTTTGCTCTTGGTGTGATGGCGCTATTGGCTAAGCGAGTACCAACTGAACTCAAGGTCTTCCTATTAGCATTAGCCATTATTGATGATCTGGGGGTTATCGTGATCATCGCTCTGTTTTATACCAAAACAGTTTCCTTAGTGGCACTTGGATTGTCAGTAGTGATGATATCTTTGCTGATTTGGATGAATTGGCGTGGTGTCGAAAAAACATCAGCTTATTTGGTTGTTGGTTTAATTCTTTGGGTCTGTATTCTGAAATCTGGTGTTCATGCAACTTTGGCTGGAGTCATTGTTGGTTTTCTTATTCCTTTACGCGGTCAAAATGGTCATTCACCATCTGAATCACTTGAACATGGATTGCATCCTTGGGTGGCGTATCTTATTTTGCCATTATTTGCATTTGCTAATGCCGGAATCATCTTGAGTGGAGTGACTTTGGATGGTTTGATCAATATATTACCGTTAGGTATTGCTGCGGCTTTGTTTCTTGGTAAGCCATTAGGAATTTTTCTTTTCAGCTATATTTCCGTCAAAATGGGATTTGCTAAACTGCCACAAGAGATTAATCTTAAACAGATATTTGCTGTTTCCGTTCTTTGTGGCATCGGTTTTACGATGTCTATCTTCATTTCAGGATTGGCTTTCGAAGGCGCTGGTGAGTCTTTCAGTATTTATTCCCGCTTGGGGATTCTGATTGGTTCAACAGTAGCAGCACTGACCGGTTATGGCTTATTAAGAATGGTCTTACCAAAGAAAAAGTGATGGCAGAGTGGCGATAAATTCATTAATTTAATCGAATGAAGTTTATATTTTAGAGACAATTTCCGAACTGACTCATCATTTTTGTACTCGTGGTGCAACAACTAAAATTGTATCGCAGATATTTTATGTAGTGAAAAAACAGCAAATCGCCGGGAGGCGGTGAATTAGTAATGTATGGCTGGCGTTGTCGACCAGACGAAAGCGATACATAAGGAAAAACGTATGCGGGTTTCACATCTGAATTTTAATCATCTCTATTATTTCTGGCATGTTTGTAAAGAAGGTTCTGTGGTTGGTGCGGCAGAAGCCCTTTATTTAACACCTCAAACGATTACAGGACAGATAAAAGCGTTGGAAGAACGCTTAGGAGGGAAACTGTTCAAACGTCAGGGTAGGGGATTAGTGCCATCAGAACTGGGGCAGCTTATCTTCCGCTATGCCGATAAGATGTTTATGCTGAGTCAGGAGATGTTAGATATCGTTAATTATAGCCGTGAATCTAACCTTTTATTTGATGTCGGTGTTGCGGATGCATTGTCCAAACGCTTGGTTAGCCAGGTATTGGAAACGGCGGTTGTAGAGCATGAACAGATCCATCTACGTTGTTTTGAATCAACCCATGAATTGTTGCTGGAACAACTCAGCCAGCACAAACTCGACATGATATTGTCTGATTGCCCAGTGGACTCTTCCCAACAGGAAGGGCTGTTCTCGGTAAAACTGGGTGAATGTAGTGTGAGTTTCTTCTGTCGGCAACCTGTCCCAGAAAAGCCATTCCCGGAATGTTTGGAGGAACGTCGCTTATTGGTTCCAGGGCGTCGCTCTATGTTGGGGCGTAAGTTGTTGACGTGGATTCGCAATAAAAATCTTCAGGTTGAAGTTTTGGGTGAGTTTGACGATGCCGCATTAATGAAGGCGTTTGGTATGTACCATAATGCGATTTTCGTTGCGCCGTCTTTGTATACCAATGATATTTTTGCTGACAATGATATTGCTGAAATTGGCCGGTTAGATGCAGTACAGGAAGAGTATTATGTGATTTTTGCTGAACGAATGATTCAACATCCGGCTGTTCAAAGGGTATGCAATAAAGATTTTTCTGCTTTGTTTAATGTGCCGTCTAAGAAGCGCACTTGAAAAATAATCGATAATAATTGCAAACACAAAAAACCGGCACAGGCCGGTTTTTTAGCAACTCAAAAGCAAATTATTGCATTGCGTTGATTCGAGCGGTCAGATTAGATTTATGACGTGCTGCTTTGTTTTTGTGGATCAGACCCTTACAAGCGTGGCGATCGACAATAGGTTGCATGTCATTGAATGCTTTCTGCGCAGCTTCTTTATCGCCAGTAGCGATAGCAGCATTTACCTTCTTGATGAAGGTACGCACCATAGAGCGACGGCTAGCGTTGTGCTGACGACGTTTCTCAGATTGTATAGCGCGTTTCTTAGCTGATTTGATATTAGCCAAGGTCCAACTCCCAAATATATTCTATCGAGGACAATTAAAGGCCGAGGAATATGCCTGTTCAGCCTTCTTTTGTCAATGGATTTGTGCAAATAAGCGCCGTTGTACTGCGGCACTTGTTTCGTTGTGATGGCGCAGGATTTTATCAGCTTACTTAGCTGGAATACAGTCTTTCACAATAAAAATCTCATTGAATAGTCCAGATAAGAAATAAAATGAATATTTTACGGGATTCTTGCCCGTTTTTGTTGTATGAATCATGGCTATTAATTTAAACCATCTTTACGATGGCGGGTTAACCTTGAGCTTTGTACAAGGTATAATTTGGCAATTTCCAGGGTATTGAGCCAGCTATGGAGCTAATTCGCGGTATACGTAATATCCGGGCATGTCACCGCGGTTGCGTGCTGACGATTGGTAATTTTGATGGCGTTCACCGAGGTCATCAGGCATTACTGAAGCACTTAAAACACGAAGGGCAGCGTCTGGGATTACCGGTAATGGTCATGATTTTTGAGCCACAACCTTTGGAGTTTTTTGCCAAGGGTAATGCTCCTGCGCGTCTGACGAGATTGAGGGATAAAGCCAAATATCTCGCCCAGTGTGGCGTGGATTATTTATTATGCGTGAAATTTGATAGAAGTTTTGCGGCAAATACGCCAGAAGCCTTTGTTTCACGGTTGCTCGTGCAAAAATTGGGTGTTAAGTTTCTGGCTGTCGGAGATGACTTTCGTTTTGGTAAGGCTCGCTGTGGTGACTTCGCCTTTTTACAGCAGGCTGGTGAGAAATATGATTTTGAAGTGACCAACAGCGAAAGTTTTTGTGATGGCGGCTTACGGATCAGCAGCACGGCTATCCGTCAGGCACTGCAAAATGATGACTTGGTATTAGCAGAAACGTTATTGGGACATCCATATAGCATTTGTGGTCGGGTCGTTCATGGTAAACGGCTGGGGAGCACTATTGGTTTTCCCACGGCTAATTTACCATTAAAACGTTTAGTAGCTCCCGTACAAGGCGTTTATGTTGTTGAAGTCTATGGTTTGGGGGATAAGCCTGTACCAGGTGTTGCCAATATTGGTACACGTCCAACAGTTTCAGGTCATGGCCAACAACTTGAAGTACATCTAATTGATACCCAACTGGATCTGTATGGGCGTTACATTGATGTGGTGTTACGCAAGAAACTGCGTAATGAGCAGCGGTTTGCTTCTCTTGATGCACTCAAGCAGCAAATTGCTAATGATTTGGTCGCTGCAAGGGAATTTTTTAAGCAGCTACCTGTGTCATGTATCTAGCGGAAAATTGGAATTGAGAATCGAATGAGTGACTATAAAAACACCCTGAATCTACCAGAAACAGGGTTTCCAATGCGCGGAGATTTAGCAAAGCGCGAACCAGATATGCTAAAACGTTGGTACAAGGATGAGTTGTATCAGGTAATTCGTAAAGCAAAAGCCGGTAAAAAAACATTTATTTTGCATGATGGTCCTCCATATGCAAATGGCAGTATTCATATTGGTCACTCAGTCAATAAAATTCTCAAAGATATTATTATTAAATCCAAAGGGATGGCGGGATATGATTCGCCATATGTTCCCGGTTGGGATTGCCACGGTTTACCTATTGAGCTCAAGGTTGAGCAGATTATTGGTAAACCGGGGGAAAAATTTTCCGCCGCTGAATTCCGTGCTGAGTGTCGCAAATATGCCAAAGAACAGGTTGAAGGACAGAAGAAAGACTTTATCCGTCTGGGCGTATTAGGTGACTGGGAACGTCCATATCTGACGATGGATTTTAAGACCGAAGCCAACATCATCCGTGCATTAAGTCGTGTTATTGCTAATGGTCACTTGCTGAAAGGCGCTAAGCCTGTACATTGGTGTACTGATTGTGGTTCATCATTGGCTGAAGCGGAAGTTGAATATTATGATAAAACTTCTCCATCCATTGATGTGCGCTTTAATGCCGTCGATGTGGCAGCTGTCTGCGAGAAATTTGGTGTGCAGGCGTCGGGTCAGCCGGTATCTCTGGTTATCTGGACAACCACGCCGTGGACGTTACCGGCTAACCGAGCGATTGCTCTGCATGCTGAATTTGATTATCAGTTAGTACAAATTGAAGGTGAATGTCTGATTTTGGCTGCTGATTTGGTAGAAAGTGTGATGCAGCGAGCAGGTATTACTTCATGGACAGTGCTGGGCCATTGTGCAGGTTCTGCGTTGGAACTGTTACGTTTCAAACATCCGTTTATGGGCTTCGATTCACCTGTTGTACTGGGCGAGCACGTTACACTGGATGCGGGCACCGGTGCTGTTCACACTGCACCAGGTCATGGTCCAGACGACTTCGTTCTTGGCCAGAAATATGGTTTGGAAGTAGCAAACCCGGTTGGGCCGAATGGTTGCTATCTGCCTGGGACTTATCCTTCTTTAGATGGCGTGTTTGTCTTTAAGGCGAATGATGTTGTTTTAGATATCCTGCGTGAAAACAATGCATTGCTGCATTTGGAAAAATTACAGCACAGTTATCCTTGCTGCTGGCGTCACAAGGCACCTATTATTTTTCGGGCTACGCCACAGTGGTTTATCAGCATGGATCAAAATGGTCTGCGCAAACAATCTCTGAAAGAAATCAACGATGTTCAGTGGATTCCTGGCTGGGGTCAGGCCCGCATTGAAGCAATGGTTGAAAACCGTCCTGACTGGTGTATTTCACGTCAGCGTACTTGGGGAACGCCTATGTCCCTGTTTGTCCATAAAGAGACGGAAGAACTTCACCCACGTACCATTGAACTGATGGAAGAAGTTGCCAAACGTGTTGAAGTTGATGGTATTCAGGCGTGGTGGGATCTAGACCCTGCCGAACTGTTGGGTGATGATGCCGCTAATTATGTCAAAATCTTTGATACGCTGGATGTATGGTTCGATTCAGGATCAACCCATTCATCTGTTGTTGATGCCCGTTCTGAATTCCAGGGTAACTCGGCGGATATTTATCTTGAAGGTTCAGATCAGCACCGTGGCTGGTTTATGTCTTCTCTGATGATCTCAACCTCAATGAAAGGTAAAGCACCTTATCGCCAAGTATTAACGCATGGTTTCACTGTGGATGGCCAGGGCCGTAAGATGTCTAAGTCTATTGGTAACACCATCAGCCCGCAGGATGTGATGGATAAATTAGGGGCAGATATTCTACGTCTATGGGTTGCCTCTACCGATTACACTGGCGAAATTGCGGTATCTGATGAGATCCTCAAACGTTCTGCTGATGCATATCGACGAATTCGTAACACGGCACGTTTCCTGTTGGCAAACTTGAATGGTTTTGATCCTGAACAGCATATGGTGAAGCCAGAAGAGATGGCTGTGTTGGATCGCTGGGCTGTAGGTCGTGCTCAGGCGGCTCAGGCAGGCATTGCTAAATGCTATGAGGAATATGATTTCCACACGGTTGTTCAGCGTCTGATGCAATTCTGTTCTGTGGAAATGGGATCGTTCTATCTTGATATTATTAAAGACCGTCAATACACAGCTAAGAGTGATAGCTTATCTCGTCGCAGTTGCCAAACAGCTTTGTATCATATTGCGGAAGCACTAGTTCGCTGGATGGCACCTATCCTTTCCTTCACTGCGGATGAAGTTTGGAATGAATTGCCCGGCAAACGCGCTCAGTATGTGTTTACAGAAGAGTGGTATGACGGTTTGTTCGGTCTGGTGGCAGGTGAGCAGATGAACGATGCTTTCTGGGCCGATTTGCTGGCTGTTCGCGGTGAAGTTAACAAAGTACTAGAGCAGGCCCGTGCAGACAAACATATCCGTAGCTCATTAGAAGCCGCAGTGACTCTGTATGCAGATAATGAACTAGCAGACAAACTGAACAGTCTGGGGGATGAATTACGTTTCGTTCTGTTGACCTCTCAGGTTTCTGTCGCAAGTTATGAGCTGGCTGGTGAAGATGCACAGCAAAGCGAAATTGATAGCTTGAAAATTGCTTTCCATAAAGCGGATGGCGAAAAATGTCCTCGTTGCTGGCATTACGCTAAAGATGTGGGCTTGGTGGCGGAACACGCAGAACTTTGTGGCCGCTGTGTAATTAATGTTGCCGGTAACGGCGAAGAGCGTAAGTTTGCCTGATGAATAGACCCATTTGCTCCACTGGCCTTCGCTGGTTTTGGTTAGTTGTTGTGGTATTGATTTTGGATCTGGGTAGTAAACAGTTAGTGCTTAAGCATTTTCATCTGTATGAATCCGTTCCACTGATACCTTATTTCAATCTGGCCTATGCCCAGAATCTGGGAGCGGCTTTTAGTTTTCTTGCAGATAAAGATGGTTGGCAGCGCTGGTTCTTTGCATTAGTTGCTGTTGGTATTTCAATTGTGTTGACGGTAATGATGTATCGTTCCAGTGCAAAGAAAAAGCTAAGCAATATTGCTTATGCTCTGATTGTCGGTGGAGCATTGGGTAATCTGTTTGATCGGCTGGTTCATGGCTTTGTTATTGATTTTATCGATTTTTATGTTGGCGACTGGCACTGGCCAACCTTTAATATTGCTGATATGGCGATATGCATTGGAGCTGCGTTAGTGATTATTGAGAGTTTTTTCAGTCAAGATGAAAAAACGATTAATGCAGGATAAGAGCCTAGTTTAGCCGGCGTTATTGTTGTAGATAATTTGGATTTGGGCAGCGTTAAAATGCAAAAGCGAGTATTTTTGTCTGAGCACTGCCCAAATTTGCTCTTATGGCAAAGAATGACAAATAAAATAGGTTCTGAATAATATGTCAAAGCAGGTACAAGAGCACAGTGCGGTTTTACTGCATTTCACCTTAAAGCTGCAAGATGGCTCTGTTGCTGATTCCTCTCACAATCAGGGTAAACCTGCATTATTCCGTTTAGGCAATGGAACGCTTTCCTCACCTTTGGAACAACAACTGACTGGGCTGAAAGAGGGTGATAAACATACATTCACTCTGGCTGGAGAGGCGGTATTTGGTAAGCCAAATCCTGACTTAATCCAATATTTTACTCCGCGTGATTTTGCCGAAATGGGTATTCCTGAAATTGGAACTATAATGTTATTTACGGCAATGAATGGCAGTGAAATGCCAGGTATAGTGAAAGTAGTAGCAGAAGAATCTATTACTGTTGACTTTAATCATCCGCTTGCAGATCAGAACATCACGTTTGAAATTGAAGTGCTGGAAATTGACCCACAATTGGAGGAAAACCATGCAGATATTGCTGGCTAATCCCCGAGGCTTTTGTGCCGGTGTTGACCGTGCTATCAGTATTGTAGAGCGTGCTCTAGAATTATATGGTGCGCCTATCTATGTTCGTCATGAGGTTGTGCATAACCGTTATGTTGTAGATAACTTGCGTGAACGGGGCGCTATCTTTATTGAAGAAATTTCAGAAGTACCCGATGATGCAATTCTAATTTTTTCTGCCCATGGAGTTTCACAGGCTATTCGTGCTGAAGCTCGTTCTCGCAATCTGACAATGTTGTTCGATGCGACTTGTCCTCTGGTGACTAAAGTCCATATGGAAGTCGCTAGAGCCAGCCGGAAAGGTAAAGAAGCTATTCTGATTGGTCATGCTGGGCACCCAGAAGTTGAAGGAACAATGGGCCAGTACAACAATGCTGAAGGTGGAATGTATTTGGTTGAGTCTCCTGAGGATGTATGGAATCTGAAAGTCAAAGATGAAGATAACCTGTGTTTTATGACGCAAACAACATTATCTGTTGATGATACTTCAGAAGTGATTGATGCACTTAATGCACGATTCCCAAATATTGTAGGTCCTCGCAAAGATGATATCTGCTATGCGACGACTAACCGACAGGAAGCGGTCCGGGATTTGTCATCTGATGCTGATGTTGTCTTAGTTGTTGGCTCGAAGAATTCTTCTAACTCTAATCGTCTTGCTGAATTAGCTCAGCGGGTGGGTAAGCCGGCTTACTTGATAGATTCTGCTGATGATATAAAAGAGGAATGGATTACAGGCATTTCTGCGGTTGGCGTGACAGCAGGTGCTTCGGCGCCGGATATCTTAGTTCAGCAAGTGATTGATCGCCTGAAAAATCTTGGTGCAGATTCTGTTAAGGAATTACATGGCAGGGAAGAAAATATTGTTTTCGAAGTGCCAAAAGAGCTGCGTGTCGAAGTTAAAGAGATTAGTTAAGCAATCTAAAAGGACGACAGATAAGAGTTAAGGCAGCGTGTAAACATTTTACTTAATATATTCATCTGATTGCCTGTGTTAAATCAGGAAAAGGGCTATTCATAGTGAGGGTTTATGGCTGATACAGATATTCGTGTTGCTATTGTTGGCGCTGGTGGACGTATGGGACGTCAGTTAATTCAGGCTGTCCATCAGTTGAGTGGGGTTGTTCTTGGTGTTGCTCTGGAACGTTCTGGTTCTTCTCTGCTTGGCACAGATGCTGGAGAATTAGCGGGTATTGGTCATATCGGTGTGACGGTTTGCGATGACCTAAAAAATGTTGTTGATGATTTTGATGTTCTTATTGATTTTACCCGTCCGGAAGGAACTCTTGCACATCTTGAAATCTGCCGTCGGCATAGTAAAGCGATAGTCATCGGTACAACTGGCTTTGATGACGAAGGTAAGCAGGCGATTAAAGATGCTTCCGCTAATATCCCGATTGTATTTGCGGCAAATTTCAGTGTTGGTGTGAATCTGGTGCTTAAGTTACTGGAAAAAGCGGCGAAAGTGATGGGTGAGTATACTGATATTGAAATTATCGAAGCCCATCATCGGCATAAAGTAGATGCGCCGTCAGGTACAGCGTTAGCGATGGGAGAATCTATTGCCCATGCTTTAGGGCGCGATCTCAAAGAGTGTGCCGTGTATGCCCGTGAAGGTTATACTGGTGAACGTGATCCGAAAAGTATTGGTTTTGCTACTATCCGCGCGGGAGATATTGTTGGTGAACATACCGCTATGTTTGCAGATGTTGGTGAGAGAGTGGAGATAACCCATAAGGCTTCCAGTAGGATGACGTTTGCAAATGGAGCGGTAAAGGCTGCATTGTGGTTAAATGGTAAAAATAGTGGTCTTTTTACTATGAAAGATGTTTTAAATCTCGATTTAATTTAGAAATGCTATTTTTATAACTAATTGATATCGCATGATTAAATTTTAAATTATGCGATTTTTAATTGTTTTATATGATTAAATTGATTTTTTGTTTATTTTGTTTGTTTTTGTCTTATTTTAACCCTTTATTATCTTCTTTTTCCTCACTTTCATCGTTATTTCCAATTCTTTATTTGAAAACTAAATCTTCTATGCTAGTAACCGTTTTCTAAACTAACTTTATTTCTATTTTTAGTCTTATTTTATTGGTTTTTCTAGTGAAGTGAGCAAAAAAATAAGAAAAGTAACATTTTTTATAGACAACCCCCCCTCTCATCATTAGAATGCGCGCAATTTGCCAAAATTTTGCCTAAAAAGCAGGTTTGGCATTGATTTTGAGGAATAAATCTGAATTAATATGCACTAATTGCGAGTAATTATTCTTTGGAGGGCGTTTTGATTAAGTCAGCTATATTGGTTCTGGAAGACGGAACCCAATTCCATGGTCGCGCCATAGGTGCTGAAGGGGCGGCAGTTGGGGAAGTGGTTTTCAATACCTCGATGACCGGATATCAAGAAATTCTCACAGACCCTTCCTATTCCCGCCAAATTGTCACTCTTACTTATCCCCATATTGGTAATGTCGGTACTAACTCAGTTGATAAAGAATCACTAAAAGTACAAGCTCAAGGGCTGGTAATTCGTGATCTACCACTGTTGACCAGTAACTTCCGCAGTGAAGAAACCCTTTCTGATTACCTTAAACGCCATAATATTGTTGCAATAGCAGATATCGATACGCGCAAACTGACTCGTTGGTTAAGAGAAAAAGGTTCACAGAATGGTTGTATTATAGCAGGTAGGCAGATTGATGCAGAGGTTGCTCTGGAAAAAGCCAAAGCATTTCCAGGGTTGCAAGGAATGGATTTGGCAAGAGAAGTGACAACTGAACAGACTTATCCATGGTTACAGGGAAGCTGGACTCTGGCAGACGGATTACCGGAAGAGAAGCAAGAACAAGATCTGCTTTATCATGTTGTTGCTTATGATTTTGGCGCAAAACGCAATATTTTGCGGATGCTGGTAGATCGTGGTTGCCGTCTGACTGTTGTTCCTGCTCAGACACCTGCTGAAGATGTACTGAAACTTAATCCAGATGGTATTTTCTTGTCGAATGGGCCGGGTGACCCAGCCCCTTGTGGCTATGCAATTGAAGCAATCAAAACTCTCCTTGAGACAGATATTCCTATCTTTGGTATTTGCCTTGGGCACCAACTGTTGGCACTGGCTAGCGGCGCGGAAACAATGAAAATGAAATTCGGCCATCACGGTGGTAACCATCCGGTAAAAGATCTTGATCGTAATGTTGTGATGATTACTGCACAGAACCACGGTTTTGCTGTGGATGAAAAATCATTGCCGGCAAATCTGCGTGTTACCCACAAATCCCTGTTTGACGGTACCTTGCAAGGGATTCATCGTACAGATAAACCTGCATTCAGCTTTCAGGGGCATCCGGAAGCCAGCCCAGGGCCGCATGAAACTGCTCCATTGTTCGATCATTTTATCGAACTGATCGAACAGTATTGTCAGCAAAATAATCGTCATCACACCAAGTAATCAGGAGCAAATAAAATGGCAAAACGTACTGATATTAAAAGTATCCTGATCCTAGGTGCTGGCCCAATTGTTATCGGCCAAGCTTGTGAGTTTGATTATTCAGGTGCACAGGCTTGTAAAGCGTTACGGGAAGAAGGTTATCGTGTCGTTCTGGTGAATTCAAACCCTGCGACCATTATGACTGATCCGGAAATGGCCGATGCTACTTATATTGAGCCAATCCACTGGGAAGTGGTACGTAAAATCATTGAAAAAGAGCGTCCTGATGCAATCCTGCCAACAATGGGAGGACAAACAGCGCTGAACTGTGCGTTGGAACTGGAATGTCAAGGCGTTTTGAAAGAATTTGGCGTTACCATGATTGGCGCTACCGCAGATGCGATTGATAAAGCGGAAGATCGCCGTCGTTTCGATATAGCAATGAAAAAGATTGGCTTAGAAACACCGCGTTCTGGTATCGCACACTCAATGGAAGAAGCGTTGGCAGTTGCCGAAAAAGTTGGCTTTCCTTGTATTATCCGTCCTTCCTTTACTATGGGGGGAAGTGGTGGCGGTATTGCCTATAACCGCGAAGAATTCGAAGAGATTTGTGAGCGAGGTCTGGATCTTTCGCCAACCAAAGAGCTATTAATTGATGAGTCTCTGATTGGTTGGAAAGAATATGAAATGGAAGTGGTGCGAGATAAAAATGATAACTGCATCATTGTCTGTTCTATTGAAAACCTTGATGCTATGGGGATTCACACAGGTGATTCCATTACTGTAGCGCCGGCGCAAACGCTGACAGATAAAGAGTACCAAATCATGCGTAACGCTTCGATGGCGGTACTGCGTGAAATTGGTGTGGAAACTGGGGGATCTAACGTACAGTTTGCGGTGAACCCGAAAAATGGCCGTTTGGTTATTATCGAAATGAACCCGCGCGTTTCCCGTTCTTCTGCGCTGGCGTCAAAAGCGACCGGTTTCCCGATTGCGAAAATTGCCGCTAAACTGGCGGTGGGTTATACCCTTGATGAGCTGATGAATGATATCACGGGTGGCCGCACGCCGGCTTCCTTTGAACCTTCTATCGATTACGTGGTGACTAAAATTCCTCGATTCAATTTCGAGAAATTTGCCGGTTCTAATGATCGCCTGACAACCCAAATGAAATCTGTGGGTGAAGTGATGGCGATTGGCCGAACTCAGCAGGAATCTCTGCAAAAAGCATTACGTGGTTTGGAAGTCGGTGCAACTGGTTTTGACCCGAAAGTTGATCTGGATGATCCCGAAGCATTGACTAAAATTCGCCGTGAATTGAAAGATGCGGGTGGTGAGCGTATCTGGTATATCGCTGATGCTTTCCGTGCAGGCATGTCCGTTGATGGTGTTTTTAATTTGACGGATATTGACCGCTGGTTTTTGGTGCAGATTGAAGAGCTGGTGCGGTTGGAAGAGCAAGTGGCAGAGCAGGGAATTAACAGCCTAACTGCTGACTTCCTACGTCATCTGAAACGTAAAGGTTTTGCTGATGCGCGTCTGGCGAAATTGGTTGGTGTGGCTGAAAAAGAGATCCGCAAACTGCGCCATAAGTATAATTTGTATCCGGTTTACAAACGGGTTGATACCTGTGCGGCAGAATTTGAGACCGATACTGCATACATGTATTCCACTTATGAAGATGAGTGTGAAGCTAATCCGAATAGCGACAAGCCAAAAATAATGGTATTGGGCGGTGGTCCTAACCGTATCGGACAAGGGATTGAATTCGATTATTGTTGTGTTCATGCAGCATTGGCACTGCGTGAAGATGGCTATCAGACTATCATGGTGAACTGTAACCCAGAAACAGTTTCAACGGATTACGATACTTCAGATCGTCTCTATTTTGAACCAGTGACGTTAGAAGATGTGTTGGAAATTGTACGCGTTGAAAAACCAAAAGGTGTGATTGTTCAATATGGTGGACAGACCCCGCTGAAACTGGCTCGTGAATTGGAGATAGCGGGGGTTCCAATTATTGGTACTAGCCCGGACGCGATTGACCGTGCTGAAGATCGTGAACGTTTCAAACAAGCAGTAAATCGCCTTGGCCTGAAACAACCTGCAAATGCTACGGTGACAACGATTGACCGGGCAGTTGAGAAGGGAAATGTTCTGGGTTACCCGTTGGTGGTTCGTCCATCTTATGTTTTGGGTGGTCGGGCGATGGAAATTGTATATGATGAAGCTGACCTGCGTCGTTATTTCCAGACTGCGGTAAGTGTATCTAATGATGCTCCGGTATTGCTTGATCGTTTCTTAGATGATGCAGTAGAAGTGGATGTTGACGCTATCTGTGATGGTGAGCGTGTGCTGATTGGTGGCATTATGGAACATATTGAGCAGGCAGGGGTTCACTCTGGTGACTCAGCTTGTTCATTACCTGCCTATACACTGAGTCAGGAAATTCAGGATGTCATGCGCCAACAGGTAGAAAAACTGGCATTTGAATTGGGTGTGCGTGGCTTGATGAATGTCCAGTTTGCCGTCAAGAATGATGAAGTTTATCTGATTGAAGTTAACCCGCGTGCAGCTCGTACTGTACCATTTGTATCTAAAGCTACTGGTTTGCCACTGGCGAAAGTTGCTGCTCGTGTGATGGTTGGTCAATCTCTGGCTGAACAGGGCGCAACTCAGGAGATTATTCCGCCGTACTATTCGGTGAAAGAAGTTGTATTACCTTTCAACAAATTCCCTGGTGTAGATCCAATTCTTGGCCCTGAAATGCGGTCAACTGGCGAAGTAATGGGCGTTGGGCGTACATTTGCTGAAGCTTTCTCAAAAGCATTGTTGGGGTGTAACTCCAGAATTCCACAAAGTGGCAGAGCACTTCTGTCAGTACGTGAAGGTGATAAAAGTCGGGTGGTGGATTTGGCCGCTAAGTTGTTGAAACAGGGTTTTGAACTGGATGCGACTCATGGTACAGCGATTGTACTGGGTGAAGCAGGAATCAATCCTCGTCTGGTGAATAAGGTTCACGAAGGACGTCCGCATATTCAGGATAGAATCAAAAACGGTGAGTATAGCTATATTGTGAATACTACTGCGGGTCGTCAGGCGATTGAGGATTCCAAACTTATTCGTCGTAGTGCATTGCAATATAAAGTTCATTATGACACCACATTGAACGGTGGTTTTGCGACAGCAATGGCACTAAGTGCAGATCCAACAGAACAAGTCATTTCTGTACAGGAAATGCATGCGAAGATTGATGATTAATTTGTATTCTGATTAATTGAAGTAATAAAAAGGTGCGCTTTGTTAAGCGCATCTTTTTTACTCATTGAAAATGTGGGTAATATGTTTTTGGGCTCTTAAAGCAACGGGACGAATTTCTGTTATCCCAGTGCTACTTTGATACCTAGGCTAATCAAAACAACACCAAGCAGTTTATCAATCATCTTCTGAGTCTTAGCTAATCCGCAACGTACCGGTGCACTCTGGATTAATATTACCAGTAATGGCCAATAGACTATCGACAATCCCCAGATAATAAAGGCATACCATAATTTCTCATCAACACCAGAATTGACATTTAGCACTTGAGTAAATATCGCTAGGAAGAACAAAGTTGCTTTAGGATTTAGTAGATTACATAAGAATCCCTGCATAAAAGCTTTTTTAAAGGAGATAATTTGTTGCTGCTGGTCATCAAGAGTGATGGTATTTCCGCTGCGAGAAAGCAGACTGTTGATCCCAATCCAAATAAGGTAGGCAGCTCCGGCATATTTCATCAGGTTGAATAGCCACGGAGTTGTGGTGATAAGAAGAGCCAACCCAGCGACACAGTAAGACATATGACAGGTGATAGCGGCAATTAAGCCCATCACTGTCATCATTGCGGCAGAGCGTTGGTAACGTATGGCATTTTTGACTACCAGAAAGAAATCGGGGCCAGGAGAGAGCATTCCTAAAGTTGAAATAGTGATAACGACGAGTGATGTTTCCAGCATAATGTACCCTATAGTTAATATTAGATTTGTTATTATTTAGATCAATGAATGTCTTAAGTAACAAATTAAGTATAAATTAATTTTTTATGCTTAAGAAAGCGTTGATCCTATCGACTGGGTACATCCCTTTCCGTATAGTGTCATCAATTTTTATACTATTTGCCTATAAGGTGACTTAATGAATATCAGCTTGATCGCTGCTTTAGCTATGGATCGGATCATCGGCATGGATAAGACAATGCCGTGGAATCTGCCGGGGGATCTGGCCTGGTTTAAACGTAATACACTGAATAAACCAGTCATTATGGGGCGAGTAACTTATGAGTCCATTGGTCGACCATTACCCGGGAGACTCAATATTGTATTGAGTAACCAACCGGGTGATGATGAGCGTGTAACCTGGGTAAGCTCAGTTGATGAAGCACTGGTTGTAGCAGGTGATGCCGAAGAGATTATGGTTATAGGAGGCGGTAAAATTTATGACCAATTTATCTCATTGGCTAACCGTATGTATCTAACTCATATTGATGCAGAGGTGATAGGTGATACCTATTTTCCTGACTATGAACCGGATGAATGGGATTCTGAATTTACTGAATACCATGATGCAGATGAATTGAACTCTCATAGCTACTGTTTTGAGATTTTACAACGCCGTACCTAATTGACAAAACACGCCGATGGTTTTTTTCACGGCGTGTCTGGTTTTAACACTACTTTTTTATTGCTGACAACGATGGTTGAGTAAAATATTGTTTATCTTCCCAACGCAACATTGTCAGTTTGCCTCCCCAGCAACAACCTGTATCCAATGCATAAAATCTGTCCGGTGCCCCTTGACCTTCTAGTGATGCCCAGTGACCGAAAACAATAGAATATTCTTCTGGGATTTGCTGTGGTAGCTTAAACCAAGGCTTTAATGGCACAGGAGCATTTTCAGGTTTATCCTTGCAAACCATATCTAATTGACCATTAGGAAAGCAGTAACGCATACGTGTCAATGAGTTAGTACTGAAACGTAAACGTGCCAGTCCAGAGAGCTCCGGTGACCAGTTGTTTGGCATATCTCCATACATTGAATCGATAAACAGAGGATAGCTGCTGCTACTAAGCATAGTTTCAACTTCAAGGGCGCACATTTTAGCGGTTTCCAGATCCCATTGAGGTGTGAGACCTGCGTGAGTCATAATCAATTTCAGATCATCGTCGATTTGTAATAACGGCTGCTTACGTAACCAATTAATTAATTCGTCAGCATCTGGGGCAGATAGTAACTCATCGATTTTATCTTTGGATTTATTACGGCTAATCCCGGCATAAACCCCCAATAAATGGAGGTCGTGATTGCCTAATACTATTTTTACAGCTGAACCCAACTGTTTAACATATCGGAGAACATCAAGGGAATCTGGGCCGCGGGCAACGAGATCTCCTGTCAGCCATAATGTATCTCTATTGGGATCAAAATTGACCTTAGTTAATAAAGTACGTAATTCACGATAGCAGCCATGAATATCACCGATGAGATATGTAGACATAATTAATTAATCAAAGTTGGTATAGCCAGCCGAAAAACCGGAATATCAACGCGGAATAAATCACCATTGTGATCGACCATTTCATAATGGCCTTCCATCGTACCCAGAGGCGTTTGCAATATAGCGCCACTGGTGTAACGGTATTCTGTACCTGGCAGGATTACTGGTTGCTCACCAACAACGCCTTCCCCCTGGACTTCAGTCTGGTGGTTATCACCGTTGGTAATTAGCCAGTAACGGTTAAGTAGTTGAACCGGTTCGCGCCCAAGATTACGGATAGTGATTGTATAGGCAAAAACGAAACGTTGTTGTTCGGGAGACGATTGGCTTTCTACATAAACACTTTGTACCTGAATAGAAACTCTAGGCGCATTAATCATGATTGACTCCTGTTATAACTGCATTTCAGGTTGTTCCGATAGATAGTTTGCCATTTTGCAGTATTGTTCAACAGAAATATTCTCTGCACGTGTGCTTGGATCGATACCAAATTCGGTGAGTTGTTCTACAGTGAAAAGATCACCCAGGCTGTTACGGATAGTTTTACGCCTTTGGTTGAAAGCTTGAGTGGTGATCCGGCTCAGCATACGAATATTTTTGACCGGGTAAGGTATGCTTTTATGCGGTATCAGACGTACAACGGCTGAATCGACTTTAGGTGCGGGAGTAAATGCTGTTGGTGGTACTTCCAGTACCGGGATAACCTGACAGTAGTATTGGGCCATGACACTTAAACGTCCAAAGGCTTTACTGCCGGGACCGGCTACCAGACGGTTCACTACCTCTTTTTGCAGCATAAAATGCATATCAGCAATAGCATCAGTATAGCTAAAAAGGTGGAACATTAATGGCGTAGAAATATTATAAGGTAAATTACCAAAGACCCGCAGTGGCAGCCCTCTTTGCTGAGACAGTTCGCCGAAATTAACGGTCATTGCGTCTTGTTGGATAATAGTAAGTTTATCTTTTAATTGTGGATGAACTTGCAGGCGTGCTGCTAGATCGCGGTCAAGCTCAACCACGGTCATTTTATCCATTCGTTCTCCAACCGGCTCAGTCAATGCACCAAGACCAGGGCCAATTTCTAACACGGCTTGGCCTGGTTGTGGGTTGATAGCTGCAACAATACTGTCAATGACAAATTGATCGGTTAAAAAGTTTTGCCCGAAGCGTTTACGGGCAAAGTGCCCTTGGTGGACTCTGTTATTCATTACTGTTTTGTATCATTTTAATTGCTAAATTCAATGCGGTAATAAAGCTTCCCACATCAGCTTGACCTTTACCAGCCAATTCCAATGCTGTGCCATGATCGACAGAAGTACGGATAAACGGCAGGCCCAACGTAATATTCACAGCTCTGCCAAAACCTTGATATTTTAGCACAGGCAGCCCCTGATCGTGATACATCGAGAGAACGGCATCTGCATGTTGAAGATATTTTGGCTGAAACAGGGTATCAGCGGGTAAAGGGCCTTCCAGCACAATGCCTTCTGCTCTCAGACTTTCTAATGCAGGAATAATGACATCAATCTCTTCATGTCCCATATGACCGCTTTCTCCTGCATGGGGATTTAAACCACAAACATAAATACAGGGTCTTAGCAGACCAAACTTTGTTTTTAAGTCATGGTTAAGGATCGTGATGACTTCCCGCAGGCTATCGAAAGTAATGGATTTTGGCACATCAACAATGGGTAGATGAGTGGTTGCCAGAGCAACCCGGAGCTCCTCTGTAGCAAGCATCATGACAACCCGCTGGCATCCACTGCGATCGGCAAAGAATTCAGTGTGGCCGATAAAGGGCACACCGGCATCATTGATGTTTCCTTTATGAACTGGCCCTGTGACTAACGCTGAAAATTCTCTGTTCAAACAACCGTCACAGGCTCTTGCCAAAGTTTCAGTGACATATCTGCCATTTTTCCGATTCAGTTCACCAGCGACTGCTGGCACATGAAGAGGAACTGGCAATATTGTCAATGTTCCGGCAGCTTGTGGCTCCTGCGCTTTATCCGGAGAATATTCTTGTAATTGCAAAGGAAAATTGAGCTGTCTGGCTCTGTCCAGAAGCAAATTAGGATCTGCACAGGCGACCAATTGTATTGGCCAGCTTTGCTGAGCAAGAGCGACAATTAAATCGGGTCCAACCCCGGCAGGCTCGCCGGGGGTAATAACAATAGGTTTATTGTTGTGCATCGCTGCCATCTAAAATTTTCACATAAGCTGAGGCACGTTGTTCCTGCATCCAGCTTTGTGCTTCTTCAGTGAATTTACGGTTGAATAACATACGGTAAGCACGATCTTTTTGGGCGACATCTGTTTTATCAACTTTGCGGGTGTCCAGTAGTTGGATCAGGTGCCAGCCGAAAGACGAATGAATAGGTTGGCTGATTTCACCTTTATTCAGTCGCATTAACGCGTCACGGAAAGCAGGATCGAAGATATCAGGTGTACTCCAGCCGAGATCACCGCCACGTAAGGCTGAACCTGGATCTTCTGAAAACTCTTTTGCTGCATCGGCAAAATCAGTTTTTCCACTGCGAATATCGCCGGCGATTTGTTGCAACTTAGCGCGCGCTTGCTCATCGGTCATGACAGGAGAAATTCTCAGCAGAATATGGCGGGCATGAACTTCAGTAACTGCGATTGTTGCATTACCACCACGGATATCATTTACCTTGAGGATATGGAAACCAACACCGGAACGAATTGGGCCAACGATAGCGCCTTTCTGGGCTGATTGCAGTTGTGCTGCAAACAGGGTTGGCAATTCCTGAAGCTTACTCCAACCCATATTACCGCCTTTCAGGGCTTGTGGATCAGCGGAATAAGCGATAGCCAGTTTACCAAAATCAACGCCATTCTTTAGCTCAGACATAATCTTGTGTACTACAGCTGTAGCTTTTTCCATTTGTGTCTGATCAGGATTTTCTGGCAATGGGATCAGAATGTGGCTGATGTTCAGCTCACTATCATTAGCATTTTGGTTGCTAATCTGTTTAGCCAAAGTATCGATTTCTTGCGGCAGAATTGTGACACGACGGCGAACCTCATTGTTGCGCACTTCTGCTATCAGCATCTCTTTACGAATCTGATTACGGTAAGTATCGAAACTCATTCCGTCAGCAACGATACGGTGTTTCATTTGATCCCGCGTTATGTGGTTCTGGGCTGCAATATTGGCAATGGTAGAGTCCAGTGTTTGATCAGGAATAGTGATCCCCATCTGCTTTGCCATTTGCAGCAGGATATTATCCATAATCAGTCGCTCAAGGATCTGATGACGTAGAGTGTGTTCGTCCGGTATTTGCTGGCCTGCATGTTGTGCATCCCGTTTAACGGACTGTAAGAGGCTGTTGATGTCGCTTTCCAGAACTACCCCGTTATTAACAACCGCAGCAATTTTATCCATTTGTTGAGGCGCAGCGAAGGCAGTACTCACTGAAAACATCAATCCAAGAATGAGAGTTCTCCAGTTCTTCATACTTTTTCCATCATATGTAAATTCCGCATTAGCAGATTTATAGTGTTTAATATCAAAGTGTTATTAGCATCAAAATGCGCGTTGGTATGGCATAATGCCAGATTGCAACATTTTCTGGCTACCCAGACTATGATTGTTACTTAAGCCTCTGAGTTCAAAGTTAAATGACCATTTGTCGTCATATTCGCTACTATCATCTTTCCAACCAACGATCTTACGCTCATAGCCGACGTTAACTGCCCAGCAACAGGTGTTGTATTGCAAGCCCACTAACTGACTTGCAGGTTGCTGTTTCTTAGTATCATAGTAGTAAGCACCAACTAAACCCCAGCGATCATTTAACGGCCAGCTTGCAACTAAACCAATTTGAGAAATCCCTTGCTGAAATGCGGGGGCAGTTTCTGCTTTTTGATCCCAAGTGCGCAAACGGGTTGCTTGGATATAATCTCGGTCAACAAAACGGTAGTTCAATTGCACAAGCCTATCATCATCACGGCGATATTCCAGTATAGCATTCCCCATTGTCACGCTGCTCAGGCGGCTATCGTACTGTAAACCACCTTTCAAGCCCCAGGAATCATTAATCCTCCAATAGGTGTCACCAGCCCAGGCCATCATATCTGACCCATCTTTACTGTTAATGAGATTTTCCTTATTGGTACCAGTGCGTGGACGCTCAAAATAGTAGGTTTGACCTAATGATAGATTAAAACGTTCAACTAAATCTTCATCATAAATACGAGTAGTCAGACCGGTAGTGACCTGATTCGCGGATGAAATACGATCTAAACCACCGTAAAATCGGTCACGGAACAGACCTGTATAGTCAGCCTGTAACAGGGCCGAATCGTAGTTATTGATGTTATCCTGGTTCTTGTATGGCACGTACAAATACTGAACCTGCGGCTCCAATGTTTGGGTGTAATCGTTGTTCAGATACATTGAACGTTCAAACACCATTTTGGCTTCACTTTTAAACTGTGGCAGAACCCGGTTAACAGATTCCTTTAACTCAGAATTTTTTCTGATGTCAGGAATATCCTGCTGATAGTGGGTTGCCATTAGTTTAACTTCGTTATTGATACTTGCCCAACCATTGGAGAGTGGCAGGTTAACAGATGGCTCCAGATGCCAGCGGGTGGCTTCAGGGTTATTTTTTTCAATGCTGGTGAGTTTTACCACTTGACCGTGGATACGAAAATCAAATGGACCCAAATCGTTTTGATAATAATTCAGATCTAATTGTGGCTCTGCGCGATAAGCATTTTTGTTGCCGCCGGTTGAGAATACCTGGAACTGTTTAGTTGATAGTGTGGCATTCCAATTTTGTTGAGCATATCCCAAGCTGAATTTTTGTGTGGCATAGCCATCAGTGGTAGAACCATATTGAGAAGAGAAATCAGAAAAATATTCAGGATCACTGACCTTGGTATAGTCGATATTAAAACGCCATACTTGATCCATCACACCATTATGATTCCAATAAAATAACCAGCGATTATCACTTTCTCTGGCAGTACGTGTTCTGGCATTTTTGTCTTTGACATATTGTTCGTCATTATTTAGCCAGTCCAGTGCCAGTGTACCTGTACCTGCTTTAGTTAAGTAACGGAATTCATTATTCAGTTTTAAACCGCGTTGACTGATATAGTGCGGCGTAATCGTAGCATCATAATTTGGTGCGATATTCCAGTAATAGGGCAACATAAATGTAATGCCGTCATTTTTGGAATAGTTGGCGTTAGGAATAAGGAAACCGGAACGGCGTTTACTACCGATCGGTAATTGAAGATATGGACTGTAAAATATCGGAACATTAACTACCCTGAAACGGGCATTCCATATTTCAGCCACTTCTTCTTCACGGTCGAGAATGACTTCAGAACCAACAACGCTCCAGCTATCATTACCCGGCAGGCAGGAAGTAAAGGTACCGTTATCCATAATGGTATAACGGTTTGCACCGCGTAACTTCATTTTATCTGCGGTGCCGCGTCCCTGACGCCCGACCATCTGATAATCACCTTGATCAACATCTGTATCTTTATTATTTAAATTAGACCAGGCTCGTGGACCTTTTAGAATAATTTGCGGATCATTGTAATGAACATTACCCGTTGCAGTAACTGTTCTTAGCGGAACTTCATCTTCTGTTTGCTCAAGTTGTGCCTTATCGGCGGTCAGCGTTTTATTACCTTGCTTAATATTGACATTACCGCTGAATTCAGCAGAGCGTGGATAATCTGCGCGTGAATCATCTGCCAGAATATTGACAGGTAATTGATTGGGATCGCCATTAATTATTGGCTGATCATAAATAGGTATACCCAGCATACATTGTGCTGCGAGATCAGCATGTGCATGCTGACTATAAAGTGCGGCCCATACCGTTGTGGCCAGCAAAGTTGGATAACATTTCTTCATAGATATTTATGCGGTTCCGTCATCAGTGGCATTATGCCGGCAAACTTCAAGAGACTAGCGCACTCAATGAATATGCGCCAGCGTAAAGTCACACCTTTACTTATCTTGCCGTTAGGCATGGAGCTGAATGAATAGTATGATAATGCAAAACTGCGCTCAGGGCATTGGTGAATTGAGGAGTATATGCATTATTGGGGAAAATTGGTTGGGTTGATCTTTGGCGTGATATCTGGAGCAGGCTTCTGGGGCATTGTCATTGGTTTATTTATCGGTCATATGTTTGATAGGGCCAGTGTACGCAGAAGCCAGGGGTTTTTTGCAAATAATCAGTCCCGTCAGACACTGTTTTTTAGCAGTACTTTTCAAGTGATGGGGCATATAACTAAATCAAAAGGACGGGTAACCGAAACGGATATCCAGCTCGCCAGCCGGTTAATGGACCGGATGCAACTTCACGGACAAGCTCGAATAGCGGCACAGCAAGCTTTTCGTGAGGGTAAAGAGCCCAATTTTCCTTTGCGTGAGACATTGAGACAATTACGTCGTGCCTGTTTTGGGCGGTCTGATTTGGTTCGGATGTTTTTGGAAATTCAGTTGCAGGCTGCATTTTCTGATGGTCAGTTGCATCCGAATGAGAGGAAAGTGCTGTTTATCATAGCGGATGAACTTGGGATCTCTCGTAACCAGTTTGAACAATTCCTTGCCATGATGGAAGGTGGCCGCAATTTCGGTGGTGGTGAAGAGTGGCAACAACAGTATAGTGGCTATCAGAGAGCAGCTCAGGGGCCAACATTTACAGATGCTTGTAAGGTACTGGGTGTAGCTGAAAATGATGATGTGACGGTGATTAAACGCGCCTATCGCAAATTGATGAGTGAGCACCACCCAGATAAGCTAGTGGCAAAAGGTTTACCACCGGAAATGATGGAAATTGCTAAACAAAAAGCCCAGTCAATTCAGGCTGCGTATGATCTCATTAAAAAAGAAAAAGGTTTCAAGTAATCAATTTTTCTTTTTAAAAAACATTTTATTAAATACATAGGGGAATAATCTCCCCTACTGTTATTGAGTTTATTTTTTATTGCTCTAAAATATTAGATGTTTTTATGATTTATGTTTTTACTTTAACTAAAGGGGGATGCAAAAAATGGCAAATATCCGTGCTCTCTTAGGTGGTTTTGGCGTAGCTTTGTGTTTGATATTGGCTTCCTTAGATTCGATAACTGTATTTGTGAACTGATTAAAAATCAGCGGTGCATTGAAAATGCATTGGAGTTCCATAGGCCGGGTGGGTGATATATAGCTCTTGAGCATGTAATTGCAGGCGAGGTGCCATTGCTCTTGCCTGCTGATGAGCATAAAACCGGTCTCCCAGAATAGGGTGCTCAAGTGCTAGCATATGTACCCTAAGCTGATGTGAACGACCTGTGATCGGTGAAAGTTTAACTCTGGTTGCTTGATCTTCGTAAACGAGTACTTCATATTCAGTCTGCGCTGATTTCCCAGTATCAAAACACACTTTCTGCTTTGGTCGGTTTGGCCAGTCACAAATCAGGGGAAGATCAACTGTGCCGGTTTCTGGTTTTAGATATCCCCAAACTCGCGCAATATAGGTTTTTTTCGGTTCCCGTTCACGGAACTGACGCTTCAGTTCACGCTCTGCATCTTTGGTCAGTGCAACGACCATTATGCCGCTGGTTGCCATATCTAGCCGGTGAACAGATTCCGCAGCAGGAAACTGTTGTTGTATCCGCGTCATAATGCTGTCTTTGTGTTCTTCAGCGCGGCCAGGAACAGAGAGCAGCCCACTGGGTTTATTGACCACAATAATATGCTGATCCTGATAGAGCACATGTAGCCAGGGATCGGTAGGAGGGTTATAAGCTTCCATTGAGACTCCGGTAGAGGACAGTAAATACCCTTCATCTTTCAAGCTGTTGCTTTGTTGGCTGCTTTCACTTACTGCCGCGCTGCAACTTGAAATCTATTGGGTATATCAATATTGTTCGTTAAAAAAGTTAGATTATTGGGGGGAAAATGCGGGAATGGCGTTTATGTCCATCCCGCACTAAATCCGAGTATTTCTAACCTTTCTTACTGATGTGTAACAACAACAAGACGAATAGCATCCAGACGCCAGCTTGCCTGATTCAGGTTAAGTAATAACTGTTGACGGTTAGATTCAATTGCTTCCAACTCGTCATCACGGATATTTGGATTGACGGCCTTCAGGGCTTCCAGGCGGGAAAGTTCAGCAGTGAGATTTTCATCAGCTTCTTGCTTTGCCTGTTCAATTAATGATTGAGCTTGTGTTTCAATCAAACCTTCTGCTTGTTGCAAAATAGCGTGAACTTCTTTTTGTACTGCATTAACCAACTTACTTGCGGTATGGCGGTTTACAGCATTAAGCTGACGGTTAAAACTTTCAAATTCTACCTGACCAGCCAGATTATTACCTTTCAAGTCCATCAGTATCCGCAGTGGGGTTGGTGGAAGGAAACGAGTCAATTGCAGATGTTTTGGTGCTTGTGCTTCAACCACATAAATCAGCTCTACCAACAGCGTTCCAACAGGTAATGCTTTGTTTTTCAAAAGAGAAACAGCACAGCTGCCAGTATCGCCAGACAGGATCAAGTCTAACCCGTTACGGATAATCGGATGTTCCCAACTAATAAACTGAGCATCTTCTCGAGACAGTGCTTGTTCCCGATCAAATGTAATAGTACAGCCATCTTGTGGTAACCCTGGGAAATCTGGGACTAGCATATGGTCAGAGGGGGTGAGCACTATCATGTTGTCGCTGCGATCTTCCTGATTGATACCAACGATGTCAAACAAGTTGAGAGAGAAATTCACTAATTCAATATCATTGTCATATTTTGCAATCTTTTCCGCCAATTGCAAACCGTGCTCTCCGCCATTGGAATTCATTTCCAGCAGTCGGTCACGCCCTTGCTCTAATTGTTGTTTGAGGTGTTCATGTTGTTGGCGGCATTGATCAATAAATTCACTAAATTTTTCCTGCTCATTCGGCTTGGCAAGATAATTTAGCAGCGTTTCGTAATAGTGATCGTAAATAGTACGGCCTGTTGGACAGGTATGTTCGAACGCATCCAGACCTTCGTGGTACCAGCGGATCAAGACAGCTTGGGCGGTATTCTCCAGATATGGCACATTGATCTGGATATCACGGCTTTGGCCGATACGATCCAGACGTCCAATGCGCTGTTCCAGCAAATCCGGATTGAATGGCAAATCGAACATGACTAACTGGTTAGCGAACTGGAAGTTACGGCCTTCTGAACCAATTTCAGAACACAGTAATACCTGAGCACCATCTTCTTCAGAAGCAAAATAAGCGGCGGCGCGGTCACGTTCAACCAATGATAACCCTTCATGGAAAACAGCACCGCGGATACCTTCGCGTTCACGCAGGACTTGCTCAAGTTGTAGGGCTGTGGTGGCTTTAGCACAAATTACCAGGACTTTTTCATCACGATTTGCCATTAAGAAACCAAGTAACCATTCTACCCGAGGGTCAAAGTTCCACCAGGTGGCGTTTTCGCCTTCAAATTCCTGATAAATCTGCTCTGGGTAAAGCATATCTCTGGCGCGGGATTCCAGCGATTTTTTAGCGCCCATAATATCGGAGACCTTAATGGCTGTTTGATATTGAGCAGGCAGAGGCAATTTAATCTGATGTAGTTCCCGATGAGGGAAACCTTTTACGCCATTACGGGTATTACGGAACAGAATACGGCTGGTACCGTGGCGATCCATCAGCATGGAAATCAGTTCACGGCGTGCGGTTTCACTATCATCACCGCTACTGTTAGCGGCTTTCAACAGCGGCTCAATATCTTGTTCGCTAATCAGCTCACTCATCAGATTTAATTGGCCATTATTGAGCTGTTCACCTGAGAGCAGTAGAGTGACAGCATCAGCAACCGGGCGGTAGTTTTGTTGTTCGTCAATAAAAGCTTGATAATCATGAAAACGGCTTGGATCAAGCAGGCGCAGGCGGGCAAAGTGGCTTTCCTGCCCTAATTGTTCCGGGGTTGCAGTTAGCAGCAAAACACCTGGGATCTGTTCAGCCAATTCTTCAACAACTTGGTATTCACGACTTGGTGCATCTTCACTCCAGGCCAGATGGTGAGCTTCATCCACCACCATCAAATCCCAATTGGCTTCAAGCATATGCTCAAAACGTTGTTTATTACGGCGGACAAAATCCAGTGAGCACAACACCAATTGTTCTGTTTCAAATGGATTATCACTGTCATGCCGTGCTTCGGTATAGCGGCTATCATCAAATAGGGCAAAGCGTAAATTGAAACGGCGCAACATTTCTACCAGCCATTGATGTTGCAGGCTGTCTGGCACAATAATCAGAATACGTTCAGCACGACCAGCCATCAGTTGCTGGTGGATGATCATCCCGGCTTCGATAGTTTTACCTAAGCCAACTTCATCAGCCAGCAGCACCCTTGGGGCATAGCGTTTGCCTACTTCGTTAGCGATATGAAGCTGATGGGGGATCAGGCTTGCACGAATACCGCGCAGACCGCTTTCAGCAAGTTTAAATTGCTCGCTTTGATATTTACGGGCACGAAAGCGCAGAGCAAAGCGATCCATCCGATCAATCTGACCAGCAAACAGGCGATCCTGTGGTTTATTGAAGGTGAGTTTACTGTCGAGGAATACTTCGCGCAGACTGACATTTTCTTCCAGGGTATCAAGGCGTGTACCTGCATAAATGAGCAGGCCATTTTCTTGTTGGACTTCATCTACTTTGAGTTGCCAGCCTTCGTGGCTGGTGACAACATCCCCTGAGTTGAACATCACACGGGTAATAGGGGAATCATTGCGTGCATAAAGGCGGTTTTCTCCGCTGGCAGGAAAAAGCAAAGTGACCATTCGTGCGTCCAATGCAACAACGGTTCCTAATCCAAGTTCGCTTTCTGTATCGCTGATCCAGCGTTGACCGAGGGTAAATGGCATAAATTTTGACTCAGTTTCTGTTAGATAAATGTTATTGATAGGTGAAGGACGACAGCTTTTATTTGATCTAACGGAGATAATGGGCAGATGCAAAGATGCCCCATAAATCCCCTTATCACTCGTTAAAGGGGCGATATGTTAATGGAAGCAAAGCTAGTCGTCACCTGCAAAAAATAGTAATTAGCCAAATAGTGGTTAGCTAAAAGGCATTACCCTCTGCCCGATGAGCAAAGTTATAAAATTATCCTGTAAAAATAGCAAGATAGCATCGGAGATAGGCTGAAGTTGCTTATTGATATCGTGATCATAATCCAGTGACGCATGCTGGTTTTTCTGCGGTTCTGGCTCGGATTGTGTCATGACATAACTTATTCAACCACCATTTTATACTGCGCCGGTCGGTTATGTTGCAGATTGTATTCATCTGCCAGTCTTGCTGTTCTTACATGTGGCGGCACATTACGCTGATAGTCAGACAGCTTATGGCCCAACCTTATTACGGCAGGTTAGTTTATCACCAAATTTACCTTGCAGGATACTGGTAATACATAGCTACGGATAAATTCCTGATAGGGCTGCTCATGAAAAACCAGTGAATATAGTTGCTTCTGGAAATCCTGTGCCAGAGGTGTTCAGTCAATGCGTACTGTTTTATTTATAACCACTCAGACCGGGCAACGTTTTGTACTGCCTTTGTTCAGCACCACGGATGGTTGACATCAGAAAATGGCAAGAGTGAATTTCAAATTCCAACTCAAGGGTGCTTTTGAGTCCAAATATTTATCTTATTAAGATTTTCATATGTAAATAATTTGGGGAATTAAAATATTGGTTTTATAAGAAGATAATAATACTAAATCATGAATGCCAATTGCATGTGAATAACTTAATTATTTTATTATTGAAGTATTAATGACATCAGAATAAATAGATTTTTGATTCGTGAAAATATTTATATAATTTTGAGTTGTTTAATGTTCCTATGGAAATTTAATAATAAAAAACGTATTACATTTTTTTAGTAATACGTTTTTTATATTTTTGTGTTTTGGTACTTATATGTATTTCTATAAGCTTGTACTACCGAGAATTAATGTGACAGTAATGATGGATAATAACGTAGTCCATGTGATAATGGATGCCATTGCTTCATGGTCACCTCCCATTTGTCTAGCTAATATATAAGCATTACCAGCACAAGGTACTGCGGAATATAGAATAGCAATATTCGCAGGAACGCCTGATGCACCAAAATATTTAATTATTAATATGGTTATCAATGGCATTACAAGCAATTTAAGTATTGTTGCGTAGGATATTGAAAGTATCTTTTTTATGTGCATGTTAATAATCAATCCTGCGCCTACAGACATTAAGCTTAATGGTGTCGCTGCATTCGATAAGTAGACAAAAAGTTGCTTAATTGGGCCAGTAATATGAATGTTAAAAAAGTTTAGTAACACGCCAAGGATTGCACCAATAATTAGCGGATTTTTGGCTAAAGCGAAAATAGCGCTACTGAGGCTTTTTTTACTTCCACTACCATAATGATTCATTACCAGTACACTCATAATATTAGTGATAATTATCATATAGGCTACAAAAAATCCAGATAATGCAACACCTTCACTGCCAAATAGTGATTGTGAAAGTGCTATAAAAACATATGAGTTATATCTAACTCCACCTTGAAAGATAGAGGTAAATAGAGCGGGTGTAGTATTAAAGAAAAATTTGCTGGTAAAAATAATAATAGCAATGATGATTGTTGAACTTATCGTTGATATTATTGGGTAGAAATTGTTAGCACCAGAAAAATTAGCTTCACTAATATCTAAAATTAATAGAGCTGGGAAAAAGAGATAATAAACAAATTTATCTGAAAAGTTCCAAAAAATAAAAATATCTTTTATATATTTCTTGGATAAGAAGCCAAGGATAATTAGTAAGAATATAGGCAGGATTGAAAAGAAAACATTTAACATTTGGAGATCCTTCTAAATAGAGAAAATTCTATGTTCGATTTGATTTAGATATCTGTGATTCCAAAGATTGGATGAGATAAATACACGTTGTAACCAGCGTAATGGTGTTCCTATATTATCGAATGTTGGAGTGAATTTATCCCTTGAATGCAAAGTAAATCTATTGTCTATATATACCCTATGGATTTCAAGATGCATCGCGACGGCCAGGGAGCGAATCCCCGGGAGCATAGATAACTATGTGACCGGGGTGAGTGAGTGCAGCCAACAAAGAGGCAACTTGAAAGATGACGGGTATAAATTAAATCGTCTGGTTCAATACGTATTCCTACCAAATTTTCTTTAATTAAACCGTAGAATTTTCCCAAAGTAGTTAATTGAAATAAATTCTGATAATCCATTTATCATTCTCTTTGAAAAATAATAACGTTAAATAACCTCAAAATCAGGAATATGTTACATCTATTATTCGATTTTAAAACCAAAACTAATAGAGAGTGTGATGTGAATCACTTTAAATTAAATGATTATATTTGATTTTTTTGGGAGCTATTATGATTGCTATAGGAATTATATTTATAATATAGAATAATTCTAGTAACTTGAACGTTTAAAATTTGAGTTAAATAGATTGATGTTTATTAATAAAATAGTAGGTTAATTTACGATTATAGATTAACTGTTTTTTTAACATAAATACTGTATTCCTTTTATAAAAACATCAACACAGTTTTATACAAATCGCCAAATTTTAGTTACTTTGTAAAACATACGGCATATTAACGATATTAAAAATAAGTGTTAAATATGTAATGGGAATTAAATGAAATTACAGATACTACTTTGATGATTGTGATTTTAAGTTATTTATGGGGGATTCTAATAAAATTAAAAATAGGATTAAGCTTAAAATACTGACAGAATATACACCGTATATTTGTTTGTTTTAGCAATAAGCTATAAATCAAGTGGAATAAATATAGAGTTAATAAAGAATAAAGACGGTGACGAAAATAAAATAGATAATTAATCTAATTTTATTTTTTTAAATGAATTATATAACTTGTAAAAATAAGTTATATAAAAATGACTCAATGAGATTAAAATTAAATATTGAAGTGATTATATCAATGCCACCTTCTTTATATCACAATTAACTGAATTGAGGTCAAAAAAGTAGTCTGTAATTCTGGGGAAAACGAAAGAGTTAATAATGTCCGACCGCATCGACCTGTCTTCCCAAAATAGCCGCCTCAGAAACAGTACCGGTAACCAACGCGTTTGTTGATCCGTCATAATGAATATTGCCATCAACAATTAATAAAGCGCGGTCAGCTATATGGGCGGCATCATCCAGATTATGCGAAACCATCAGTAATGTAAGCTGGCGTTCGTTACAAACTTGTTCCAGTAATACCAGCATTTCATTACGCAATGCTGGGTCAAGGGCGGAAAAAGGCTCATCAAGTAATAAAATGGGTTGCTGGCGTACCAGACAACGCGCTAATGCTGCCCTCTGTCGTTGCCCTCCAGAAAGCTGAGCTGGCAGACGGCTAAGACAATCTTCCAACGAAACTTGGGAGACTATTTGCTGTAACGCCTGCTTCTGTTTGCTATTAAGGCGCAATCCGGGGTGTAACCCCAGCCCAATATTCTGCTCAATCGTCAAATGAGAGAAGAGGTTATTTTCCTGAAACAACATGGATACAGGGCGTTGAGAAGGCGATGTATTGGTATGATTTTTTCCATTCAGCCATAGGGAACCTTTTTCTGCTGTTTGAAAACCGGCAATCAAATTCAGTAGCGTACTTTTACCTGCTCCACTGGGTCCAAGAATGGCAATACGTTCTCCAGCCTGAATCTGCAAGTCAAAGAGCATCGCCAGATGTTCATAGGTGTAAGTCAGATTCTCAAGTTTAAGCATTACGTCGTCCTGGTAAGCGTTCAAGTAAACTAAACAGCATAAAACATAATAATAACAGCAATAAGGCGGTGATAGAGCCATCTTGACTACGGTAAGCCCCTATTTGCTGGTATAGGTAGAAAGGAAGTGTACGAAAATCTTCATTACCAAACAGCGCCACAATGCCAAAATCACCAATGGAGAGGACACAGGCAAAAGCCAGAGCTTGTGCCAGCGGAATTTTCAGTGCTTTCAGTTCAATCCAGCGCAGCCGGCTAATACCTTGAATATTCAGGGATCGGCATAGTGGATTATAGCGGGCGGCCAAATCTTTCATCGGATTATCCAGAACTTTCAGTGCATAAGGGATTGCCATCAACGAGTTGGTTAAAATCACCAGGCCATAAGGTGAACGGGGTAAGCCGATGGTATCGTTAAGCAACAGAAAGAACCCTGTTGCCAATACAATGCCGGGCATAGCCAGGATCAATAAGCCACTGATTTCCATCGTTTGTCCCCAGCGGGGGGAATGACGCAGGTATAGCTCGCGGCTGCTCCACAGCAGCATCATAGTGAACAAAACACACAAGAATCCCGCACCTAAGGCAATGGCAACTGAGGTAATAAACGCCTGCCACAATGCAGGTTGGCGTAATACATTCAGTATTCCACTATTCAAGCCATCCACGACGACAGCCAGTAATGGTGGCACCAGCAGTAATAAGGCTGCGGCAATTAGCAGACTATCACAGATTTTTTTCGGCAACGTATCTTGTGGATTATGCCATTGTTGTTGGGTACTGTAGCCAACAGATAGAGCACTGTTAAGTTTCTGGCTAAAGAGAACAAAGCTAAGGCAACAAGTAAGCTGAATCAAAGCTAGCAAGGCAGCACGGTTAAGATCGTAGTCATAGCTTAGCGCTTGATAGATTGCCAGTTCGACAGTCGTTGCAGCAGGGCCGCCACCTAAAGCAAGTACAGTGGCAAAACTGGCGAAACAGAGCATAAAAATCAGTGCACCTGTTGGTAGGAGCTGGCGGCGCAGATAAGGCCATTCAACAAAACGGAAATGTTGCCATTCATTCATACCTAACTGAGCCGCTAACTGTCGTTGTTCCACCGCAATATTCTCCAGTGATTGCAGTAAAAGTCGTGTTGCCAATGGCATATTAAAGAAGATATGTGCCAGCAAAATCCCTGGTAAACCATAAGGTGTGAAGTGGTAATTGATGCCGATCCATTCGCAAAACTGTGCCAACCAGCCGACTCTGCCATAGACAGTCAGAATGCCAAACAAAGCGACTAATACGGGTAAAACCAGTGTCATTGCACACAGGCGCAAAAACAAGATTCGACCTGGAAAATTGCGTCGGTAAAGTGCTCTGGAAAGAAAAATAGCTGGAATAACAGAGAATAGAGCTGACAAAAAAGCTTGCCAGAAGGTAAAACGAACCACATGCCACAGATAGCTATCTTCTATTAGTAGGTGCCAGCTACCTTCGGAGGCGTTAAACCAAAGTGTGCCAAACGCCAGTAAAGCGACCAACAGTAAAAAACCGGAGGTAATAGCCCCCGGCAACAGCCATCCGGCAATCAGTGGCTGACAGCGCTTTGCCATGTACGAATCCATTTGTTACGGTGTTTGGCAACTTCTTCAGCACTGTATTGCAGAGATTTTTCTGGTACTGAAAGCTGCGAATACACTTCAGGGAGTTTGATATCAATGACTGGATACATCCAGTTAGTGGTTGGGATTTCTTGTTGGAAAGCTGGAGTTAGCATGAACTGCATAAATTTTTGGGCAAGTTCTGGCTGCTTGCTGGAAGCCAGTTGTGCGGCAACTTCGACTTGCAAATAATGACCTTCGCTGAAAGTTGCCGCCGCATAATTGTCTTTCTTCTCAGATAAGAGGTGGTAACCCGGTGAAGATGTATAACTCAAGACCAGATCACCTTCCCCTTTCAGGAACAGACCATAAGCTTCACTCCAACCTTTAGTGACAGTGAGGGTTTTTTTAGCAAGCTTTTGCCAGGCTTGTTGGGCGTCATCACCATAAATTTTTTGCATCCACAACAGTAAGCCCTGTCCTGGGGTACTGGTTCGGGGATCTTGATAGATAACTTTCCAATTATTGTGGCTGTTAATGAGTTCATCCATGCTTTTAGGCGGATGTGGCAAAGTATTTTTGTTGTAAATAAAGGCAAAATAGCCATAGTCATAAGGAATAAATACATTGTTATGCCATGGCACAGGGAGTTTCAGTTTGCTGATATCCACTTTACTTTCAGTAAACAGACCTGTTTGTTGAGCGGCTTCAATTAAGTTGTTATCCAACCCGAGAATGACATCGGCAGGGGTCCGTTTTCCTTCCATTCTTAGGCGATTAAGTAGAGATACACCATCTTCCAGAGCAACCAGTTTCAGTTCACAGTCACATTCAGTCTCAAACGCTTTTTTAATTGCAGGCCCAGGACCCCATTCGGTGGCAAAAGAATCATAGGTATAAACAGTTAATACCGGTTTTGCCTGTGCGACTTGGCTAAGTAACAAAGCAGAGATTGGCAATATTGTTAGTACGATTAATTTAGAAAATAACGTCTTAAACACTTTGCTCTCCTTAATAAGAGGATTGGCAAAGGATCTGAGGAAGTGCTAAACGGAAAGATAGTTTCCGTTGTGAAATGATTAGCAGCTCAAATCCCTACGCCGGTATTAGCCGGATCAGGTTCGGCGGGTTTACTCTCAGCAAGGCTGTTTTAAACAGCCAGCACCCCGTTGAGATGACGCTATTGTAGAGATTTAGCTGGCTACTGCAAAGTCCAATGATAGAGGTTTACCACTTGAGGGTAGTATGAAACAATTAGCTATCTTTCAAATTTAGTTTATCGAGGTAGTCTGTGATCGATGATGATGGCTACCGCCCGAATGTAGGAATTGTAATTTGTAATCGGCAAGGCCAAGTTTTGTGGGCCCGGCGCTATGGGCAGCATTCTTGGCAATTTCCTCAGGGAGGCATTAATCCGGGGGAATCACCAGAACAGGCTATGTACCGGGAACTGTATGAAGAAGTTGGTTTAGGTCGGAAAGATGTACGTATTCTGGCTTCCACTCGTAATTGGTTACGTTACAAATTACCCAAGCGTTTGGTGCGTTGGGATACAAGACCTGTCTGTATTGGCCAAAAACAGCGGTGGTTTTTATTACAACTGCTTTGTAATGAAGAAGATATCAATGTGCAGCACAGTAATACGCCGGAGTTCGATGGTTGGCGCTGGGTCAGCTACTGGTATCCTGTCCGGCAGGTGGTCTCTTTTAAACGTGATGTTTACCGGCGTGTGATGAAAGAATTTGCTTCAGCTGTGATGCCAATACAGGAAAACCTATTGTTGCCGCGTCCTTCATATTCTTATCGTCGTAAAAGAAGTTAGGTTAGTCCCATGTTGATGCGTTTACGGGAAATTGTTGAAAAGGTTGCTATGGCGACTAATCTAGCCGAAGCGCTTGAGCTATTGGTAAATGAAACTTGTCTGGCGATGAACACGGATGTGTGCTCTATCTACCTTGCTGATCATCAACGGCGGTGTTATTACCTGATGGCAACGCGGGGATTGCAGAAACCCCGGGGAAGGGCTATCAGTCTGGCTTTTGATGAAGGGGTAGTTGGACAAGTTGGCCAATTATCTGAACTGATCAATCTGGCTGATGTGCGTAGTCATCCAAGTTTCAAATATTTACCTCAGGTTAAAGAAGATAATTTTCGTGCTTTTCTTGGGGTTCCGGTTATTTATCGTCGCCAGCTGCAAGGTGTCTTAGTTGTTCAGCAGCAGGAACAACGTTTGTTCAATGAAAGCGAAGAGTCTTTTATGGTGACATTGGCGACGCAACTGGCTGTGATTCTTGCTCAGGCTCAAACAAAGGGCTTGTTTGGTCATTATCGACAAACCAGAATTAAAGCGCTGGCAATTTCCAATGGAATCGTCATGGCTCAAGGCTGGCAGGATTGCTCCCAACCGTCACTTGAACAAGTTTTTAAAGCATCGACTCTTGATCATGCGGCAGAACGTTCTCGGCTGATTAGGGCGCTTGAAGATGCGACAGCAGAATGTCGACGGCTGAGTAAGCGTTTTACCGCTGGTTCTCAGAAAGAAACTGCCGCTATTTTTGATCTCTATTCCTACATTTTGAATGATCCCCAATTAAAACAAGATCTGTTTTCCTGTGTTGAACAGGGATATGTTGCGCAATGGGCTGTTAAACAAGTTATTGAAAAATACGCAGAGCAATTTGCTGGTTTACAGGATGCTTATATGCGGGAGAGAGCATCAGATCTACGGGCACTTGGGCAGCGATTACTATTTCATCTGGATGATTCATTGACTATCAGCCATCAGTGGCCTGAATGGTTTATTCTGGTTGCTGATGAATTGAGTGCTAATTTGTTGGCAGAAATGCCGCAGGAGAGATTGGCTGGGGTTATTGTTCGTGATGGCGCAACTCACTCACACTCTGCCATATTGGTCCGTGCAATGGGTATCCCTGCGATTATGGGCGCTGATATTCAACCAGAACTTCTTCACAATCGTATGCTTATTCTTGATGGTTTCCGCGGAGAAATCTTTATTGAACCTGAACCGCTCATTTCTCAGGAATATAAGCAGATAATTGAAGAGGAAAAAGCACTGAGTAAGCTGGCTGAGGGAAATGTTGATCAGGAAGCCCGACTTAAAAGTGGCGAGCGTGTTCTTGTTCAGCTTAATGCTGGTTTAAGCCTGAAATATGAATTACAGATAGTTGATAGTATTGATGGTGTTGGTCTCTATCGAACCGAAATACCTTTTATGTTGCACTGTGGTTTCCCTTCAGAAGATGAGCAAAAAGCCCGTTATCAGGAGATGCTACAATTATTTCCCGATAAACCTGTGGTGTTACGTACACTGGATATTGGTGCAGATAAGCAACTACCCTACATGCCGATTAGAGAAGAAAATCCTTGTTTGGGCTGGCGTGGTATACGAGTAACGTTGGATCAGCCGGAAATTTTTCTTATTCAGCTTAGAGCTATGCTCAGAGCTAATGTCAAGATGGGTAATTTGAAAATACTGTTGCCAATGGTGACCAGTATAGAGGAAGTTGATGAAGCTAAGCGGTTGATAGACAGAGCGAAAGAAGAAGTTGAGCAAATTTTGGCGCGCCAAATACCTATGCCGCAGCTTGGCGTGATGATTGAAGTTCCTTCGGTTATTTTTCTGTTGCCACAATTAAAAAACAGGGTCGATTTTGTTTCGATTGGAACTAATGATTTGACACAGTATCTGTTAGCAGTGGATAGAAATAACACACACGTTGCTTCCCTTTATGATTGTTTGCATCCGGCTGTAATTCGGGCATTAAAATTGGTATTTGAAAATAGCCAGCGAGCAGGTCTTGCGATTAGTATTTGTGGTGAAATGGCGGGTTCTCCTATGGGAGCTTTGATATTGATTGGCCTTGGTTATCGCAGCTTGAGTATGAGTGGTTGTAGTGTGCCAAGAATTAAATATTTATTACGCCATCTGGAAATCGCTCAGGTTGAAAAGTTAATGGCTGAAGTGCTACAGGCTGAAACTAGTGTAAGAGTCAAGGAGTTATCTGCAACGTTTATGGAGCAGCATGGGGTTGGCGGTTTGGTCAGAGGTGGCATTTAATCCGTTTAATGGCCTGTGCTGTGATTTGTAATCATTTGCCTTAGGGCATTAATTTAAATATTAAGTGGGGAACGATGAGTAACAGCTACCTGGCATTTCCTAATATTGACCCGGTGATTTTTTCAATAGGTCCCGTATCCCTCCATTGGTATGGTTTTATGTACTTGGTAGGGTTTGTATTCGCTATGTGGCTGGCAACACGCAGGGCAGCAAAACCAAATAGTGGTTGGACAAAAAACGAAGTAGAGAACTTACTCTATGCGGGTTTTGTTGGTGTTTTTGTTGGTGGTCGTCTTGGTTACGTGCTGTTTTATAATCTCCCGGTATTTCTCGATAATCCTCTTTATCTGTTTAAAGTCTGGGATGGAGGAATGTCTTTCCACGGTGGTTTGATTGGGGTTATCTGCGCCATGTGGTGGTTTGGCCGTAGAACTAAACGCCATTTCTTACAAGTTTCTGACTTCGTTGCACCGCTAGTACCTTTTGGTTTAGGCATGGGGAGAATCGGTAATTTCATCAATGGCGAATTATGGGGACGTGTCACATTGGATACGCCGTGGGCTATGTTGTTCCCAAGTTCCCGTGGTGAAGATATTGCTTTGGCAGCAACTGATCCTTCATTGCTATCAATACTTGAACAATATGGTGTTCTTCCCCGCCATCCTTCACAGCTCTATGAAATGGTGTTGGAGGGGATCGTCCTGTTTATTATTTTGAATTTATTTATCCGTAAACCTCGTCCAATGGGCAGTGTTTCTGGCTTATTCTTAATTGGTTACGGTGCGTTCAGGATAATAGTGGAATTCTTCCGTCAACCGGATGCACAGCTAGGATTATTTGATGGGATCAGCATGGGACAGATTCTGTCCATTCCAATGATTCTGGCGGGAATTTTAATGATGGTATGGGCATACAAATGCCAAAGTAATAAGGTACAAGAGGTAAAATGAAACAGTATCTGGACTTAATGAAAAGAGTGCTTGAAGAGGGCACTTCGAAAGCAGACCGCACTGGGACTGGCACTATCTCCATTTTCGGGCATCAGATGCGTTTCAATTTGCAGGATGGTTTCCCACTTGTTACAACCAAACGTTGTCATATTCGCTCGATTATTCATGAGCTACTTTGGTTCCTTAATGGTGATACGAATATTCAATATCTGCATGATAATAGTGTCACTATTTGGGATGAATGGGCGGATGAAAACGGCGATTTGGGTCCTGTGTACGGTAAGCAATGGCGTGCCTGGGGGGCTGCTGATGGCCGCCAAATCGACCAATTAAAAACCGTACTGGAACAACTTAAAAGTGACCCAGACTCACGTAGAATTATCGTTTCGGCTTGGAATGTGGGGGAACTGGATAAAATGGCATTAGCGCCATGCCACGCTTTCTTCCAGTTTTATGTTGCTGATGGCAAACTTTCCTGTCAGCTTTACCAGCGTTCTTGTGACGTATTCCTTGGTTTGCCGTTCAATATCGCCAGCTATGCATTGTTGGTGCATATGATAGCGCAGCAGTGCGATTTGGAAGTGGGCGATTTTGTTTGGACCGGTGGTGACACTCATCTGTATAGTAACCATATGGAGCAGACGCAATTACAACTCAGCCGTGAGCCGCGTTCATTGCCAAAGCTGATGATTAAGCGTAAACCAGAGTCACTTTTTGATTATAAATTTGATGACTTTGAAATCGTGGATTATGACCCGCATCCAGGTATAAAGGCGCCGGTTGCTATTTAGTTGTTTATACCCGTCATCTTTCAAGTTGCTGCTTTGTTGGCTGCTTTCACTCACCCCAGTCACATAGTTAGCTATGCTCCCGGGGATTCGCTCCCTGGCCGTCGCGATGCATCTTGAAATCCATTGGGTATAGTTGTTAGCCGCAATCTGGAAGGAGACAATTTATTATAAATTGTCTCCTTAAGGGAACAGATAAAGCTAATCGATAAAAATTGCACTAGAAACCTTAAAGCGTGTACTCAAGGCTTTTATGTGTGTTACTGTCAGCGATCTCGTTCCACTCAGAATTTGTGATACGAGGGAAGCTCCCCCGATTTCGTTTTTAAGGTCGGCTTGTTTAAGGCCGTGTTGATCCATCAGAACCCTCAGGGCTGCAACCCCGGTAGGAATATTTTCAATAGCCTGATTAAATTCTGCAAATTCAGGGGCAGTATCTTCATAGCGTTCAATTGCAGTAGCTAGAATTTCAATTAACCCTTTGTTATTTTCATAGTTTTTAAAAAGCTCATCAATCAAATCCAGTGCTTCTTTGTGCTGTTCTGAGGTATTGATGTAAGTCAGCCAAGGGATCTCTGAAAACAGAGCGTTAGCTCGTTCCTGAACGACTACAAAATTGATCATGCTCTGTTTCTCCGGTAGTAGTCGGTTAACTTGTCGTATTCTGTGTGGGATAAGATGTGTTTAATGTAACAGTGCCCCATTGAAAACTCGATAAAGGCCAGTAACCGGACATTGTTACCACCAATATCAATACACCACCATCGAGCGCGATACTTAAAACGATCAAGACTGGGGAAATACTGCTTTAATTCAAGCGGGGTTTTGACATTTAGTGACTTAAGTAGGAGATATACACCCTGTATAGCGTCACGTTCATTGGGGAAACGCTTTTGCGCCTCAATAAATGGTGTTCTGGATATAACCCGCATTGTTCCCCTTCCTTAAGTTGTTCGGATAGTATACTCCAAAAATAAAATTTTACAATATGTGAATTTTTACTTTGCAAAATGTGAATATTAAATAGATGTTGATATTAATAAAATAGACTCTACAGGGATCGGTACCGAAACTGTTCAAGGCACCAACCAGAATGGCACATTGGTCAAACATGTCCTGATGGGTTCGGCCTATAGAAAGAGTCATTGTTGATATCTATACCCTTCATCCTTCAAGTTGCTGCTTTGTTGGCTGCGTTCACTTACCCCAGTCACATAGTTATCTATGCTCCTGGGGATTCGTTCACTTGCCGCCGCGTTGCAACTTGAAATCTATTGGGTATAGATCGTTTTAATAAAAATAGGTTTGTTATTTGAAATGCGATATTTCCCTTTAATTGTATTCCTGACACTTCCCTTTCATAGCCATATGAGTTTACTGCGTATTAAAATAATAAAAAACAAAAATATTCACTCTTATTGGTTTTTGCGAAGCTCTACGCAAATTAAATGTAACAATAACGTATTTTGGTTTTTTTATTGATTCATTCTCGCATAAAATTGAACTGTATGTTTATTCTGTTTTTAAAATGAATAGAATGTCTTACAAAAGGATATAAGGAATTACTAATGGGAAATAATATTAATATAATTGGTAGTTATAGTATTGATAATCAATTGGGGTTTTCTTTATTGGAATTGATGATTGTTATTGTCTTAGTGTCAATGTTTTCTTTATGGGGAATACAAAAATGGGGTAATCATCAAGAAAGAACCAGATTACAGGATTCAGTACAAAAAATATTGACATTTATAGCCAGGCAGCAATCTTTAGCAAATTATCTGAATAAAGAAGTAGTACTGTGGTTAAGAACGGGTAAAGATTGGTGCATAGCGCTTTCTAATACTGTATCTGTTGATTGTGATTTGGAGAATATTGAGGGAATAAAATCACCTTATCAGGATGTTGTTATAAGTTCAGCAACTAAGGAGCAGATAGCGTTTCATGGGATAAGAAACACGATGATACCTGCGAGTTTTACTCTGGCTAATTCCGCTGGTGAAATATCTGTTATTTTTTCTTCACGAGGCAGGGTAAGAGCATGTAGTAATAATAAGTTTAATAGTATTCCAGCTTGTAGTTAATTATACCCTATGGATTTCAAGATGCATCGCGACGGCAAAGGAGCGAATCCTTGGGAGCATAGATAACTCTGTGACCGGGGTGAGTGAGTGCAGCCAACAAAGAGGCAACTTGAAAGATAACGGGTATATGCTTTTTCCTATACAATAATTGGTGTTATATTGGAATAATGAAAAATAAAAGCCAAACTGGAATGACGTTATTAGAAGTGATTGTAGCAATGGCTATTGGTAGTATTATCTTAATGGCGATTGCCAAAAGTTATCCGGTTTTCACCAGACAAATAATGGAATTATATCAGCGATATCGTTTGGCTTACTTCGTTAAACAAGCATTACATATTATAGAGAAAGACATTCGTCGTGCTGGATATTGTCAACATTATTGCGATGGGAATCCAATATTAATCAATAATAAAAGTGATGAAAGTGAGAATTCATGCCTAATTATTGCCTATGATCTTAACATTAATAACCGATGGGAGCCACCAGAACACAGTGAATCGGAATTCTTCGGCTATCGCCTTAGTAATAAGTCAGTAGAGTGGAAAAGAGGGGCTGGTAACTGTCAGGAAAATGGTTGGGAAAGATTATTTGATCCAAATGAAATAGGAGTAGATTCATTCACAATTGAAAAATTACGAACAAACGATGGCTTAGTTTTTATTAAATTGGTGCTTATTGCACATTGGTTTAAACATCCATCGATAAACTACCAATATCAGGCAGTAATACGTTTGCGCAATATCAGGGAATAGGTACCATGGCTGAGCATTCTCCGAATATCTGTCTTCAATTTCAGCAAGGTAATGTATTGCTGATTTCAGTACTAATGTTGTTGGCTGTGAGCCTGATGATGTTGAAAGCTTTGCACCATCATCTGGATAATGCATTAATCATGATGGTTGATGAACGCAGATATTTAAATGCTTTTCAGCAAGCAGAATCTTCATTGGCATGGGGAATGACTCAGTCATGGCCATTTCATAGTGATAAAACAGAAGAATGGCATTGCCAGCAACAGAATGAGTTCTATCTAACAAGCTGTTTAAAAAGGCAATCGAGTAATTTTTTTCTGCTGAAAGGTGTGGCAGATGTGGCATCTGGGCAATCTGTTGGATTATATCAATGGATGAAATTAGTCTCTTATGGTGGAAGTGATTCTCTTATTCCGGTAGAAAGTGGGTGGTTGGATTTTTGTCCTGAAGTAGATATGGGGTTTTGTTCATGAAATCGGAGCCTTTTCATGAATATCAGTCAGGAATGAGTTTACCCGAAGTGATGGTTGCCGTTATGGTCTTTTCTATCTCTTTGTTAGGATTAATACGTTATCATCAAGCGTTATTATTGGGGTTTCAGCAACATTGGCAACAATCAAGGGCAGACAAATTATCTCATGAGTATCTGGAACAATATGAATTAATTGCAGGTCAAAGTCCTTTACCAGAAATAACATTGCCATCGGGATGGCATGCTGAATTTCAGACAACTTATCAGTCGTCCGATTGCTATCAGCTTACAGTTATAGTAACAACACCTTATAATCAGCAAAGCAAATCAAGCCGATGGATTTGTTCAAACGGGAGTTCTGATGTTCAAGGTTTATCATTCTAATCAGTTAGATCTTCTTAAAGAATTGATAGCAATATTTATCGGGGATCATCCGCTGCCTGATCCGTTTGAACAGGAAGTTATTTTGGTACAAAGCCCTGGAATGTCACAGTGGCTGCAAATCCAACTAGCTGAAAGGATAGGCATATCAGCTAATATTTCGTTTCCACTTCCGGCTACTTTTATCTGGGATATGTTTACTAAAGTATTGTCTGATATTCCTAAAGAAAGCGCTTTCAGTAAGGATGCTATGACATGGAAATTGATGGCATTATTGCCGCAATTATTGCCAGAAGCAGAATTTGTCGCACTCAGGCACTACCTTGATCAAGATCTTGATAAACGGAAGATTCATCAATTGGCTGGACGAGTTGCTGACCTGTTCGACCAATATCTTGTTTATCGCCCACAATGGTTGGAAAGTTGGCAGCAAGGGCAGCTTATTGATGGTTTGAGTGATAATCAGTTGTGGCAAAAAAGATTATGGCTGGAACTGACGGAATATACTCACCAGTTGCAACAACCTAAATGGCATCGTGCTAACTTATATCAGCGTTTTATTTCTACACTGGAAAATAGTGCTGACTTTTCAGCTTGTTGTTTACCCAAACGAGTATTTATCTGTGGTATTTCGGCTTTACCGCCTGTTTATTTACAGGCTTTACAGGCATTGGGACGGCACATTGATATTCACCTAATGTTTACTAATCCATGTCAATATTATTGGGGAGATATTCAGAATTATTCTTTTCTGGCAAAAATGAGTAACCGTAAGCCACGTCACTATAAGAGTGAGCGAGAACTGGAATATTTTAAAGATCCTGGAAATGCTCAATCATTGTTTAATGATGAGGGTGAACAGGATGTCAGTAATCCTCTATTAGCGTCATGGGGACGATTAGGTCGTGATAATCTTTATTTATTGTCGCAACTTGAGCAAAGTTCAGATGTTCACGCCTTTGTTGAGTTAGAACCGGATAATGTATTACATCAGCTGCAAAGGGATCTCCTTTATCTGGAAGATCATGCTCAAATTGGCTCAACGAAGGAAGCATTTGAAAATAGCCTGAAAAAACGGCTGCTTAATCCATTAGATCGTTCTTTATCTTTCCATGTTTGCCATAGCCCTCAACGTGAAGTGGAAGTTTTACAAGATCAGCTTCTAAGGTTACTGGAAGATAATCCATCACTGACGCCAAGAGATATTATTGTGATGGTTGCAGATATTGACAGTTATACCCCTTATGTTCAGGCGGTGTTTGGTAATGCCTCCGCTGAACGTTATATTCCATTTGCCATTTCTGATCGTAAGGCTCGTCAGGCGCATTCAATTTTACAGGTATTTATTACACTGCTTGATTTACCTCAAAGCCGTTTTACCACTGAGCAGGTTTTAGCATTGCTAGAAGTTCCGGCGTTGGCAAATAAATTTGGCATTCATGAAGATGGGCTGCGTTTATTAAGGCGTTGGGTTGATGAATCTGGTATTCGCTGGGGATTGGATGATGATAATGTGGAAGAGTTATCCTTACCGGTAACAGGCCAGCATACATGGCGTTTTGGATTGACTAGAATGTTATTGGGTTATGCAATGGATAGCCGGTCAGGTCCTTGGAAAGATGTGTTGCCTTATGATAACTCCAGTGGTTTAGCCGCGGAGCTTGCAGGTCAATTGGCTGAGTTTTTAATGCAACTGAGCTATTGGCGCAAAATTCTTAGTGAGAGCCAGACATTAGGGGATTGGTTACCTGTCTGCCAACAGTTGCTGGAAGCATTTTTTGCATCAGACAGTGAAACTGAATTAGTTCTGGCAATGATAGAACAGCAGTGGCAGAGAGTCATAGGTAATGGGTTGAATGCCTGCTATCAGGAAAGCGTGCCATTGGTTTTGTTAAGGGATGAATTGGCGCTCCGATTTGATAATGAAAAAATTAGTCAACGTTTTCTCGCTGGATCTGTCAACTTTTGTACCCTGATGCCGATGCGTTCTATCCCCTTTAAAGTTGTTTGTCTATTGGGGATGAATGATGGTATTTATCCCCGTTCAATTCCACCGCTTGGGTTTGACTTGATGGCAGAAAAAAGCCAAAGGGGAGATAGAAAACGACGGGATGATGACCGTTATTTATTCCTTGAAGCTCTGATATCTGCCGAACAATTCCTCTATATCAGTTACATTGGTAAATCCATTCGTGATAATACGGAATGCAATCCTTCAGTACTGGTTAATGAATTGCTGGATTATGTTTGCCAAAGTTTTTGTTTGCCAGGAAGTGAGAAATTCAATGTTGATGAAAGTGCTGCTAATGTCAGAAAACATCTGCTGTGTCTTCATACTCGTGTTCCATTTGCGCCGGGAAATTTTATATCGGGTAGTTATCAGCAAAGTTATGCAGCAGAATGGCTGCCGGCAGCATCTGAACAAGGTGCTGCACATTCTGAATTTTGTCAACCTATTGAAGCGGAACAAATTCGGGAGATTACACTCGATGATTTGAGTCGCTTTTATCGTCATCCTGTTAGGTTTTTTTTCCAACGTTGCTTGAAAGTAAACTTTGTCATTGAAGAAACGGAATTACCAGAGGAAGAACCTTTCGTTTTGGATAATCTTCGACGTTATCAATTTAATCAGTTATTGCTGAATACGCTGATTGAGCAGCAATCACCTGTATTGCTTTTCAATCGTCTTCGTGCTGCTGGAGGATTGCCTTTTGGCGCTTTTGGGGAGGTTTATTGGTTGAAGCAGCAGAAAGAGATGCAACCTTTGGCGGATAAGATTCGTGAACAACAAATGGAAGCTTTGTCTGTCGATTTACATCATGATTTAGGGAAGGTCATTCTGACAGGGCGAATTAATAAGGTACAGCCGGATGGCTTGTTACGCTGGCGTCCAGCTAGTTTGACTGCCAATGATGGCATGCAATTATGGATTGAGCATTTGGCTTACTGTCTTGCGGGTGGTCAGGGTGAAAGCCGTAGTTATGGGCGTGACGACAGCGAATGGCGTTTTGTTCCTGTAGCTTCAGAACAAGCTAAAGATTATCTAAATCAATTGGTTGAAGGTTATCAACGAGGAATATCGGTGCCTTTACCGCTGTTTTGTAAAAGTGGTTGGATGTGGCTTTCCGCATGTATGAATAAAGAAACTGGCCAGATTGATGACAGTGATGAGATTCAGTTAAAAGCTGAAGGTCAGCTACTAAAAACATGGTTTGGGGATCAAGGACGCAAAGGTGAAGGCGATGATCCTTATGTTCAGCGAGCTTTCAGGCAGGTTGATAAATTATTTTTGGCAAAACTTAAACAGGAAGCGCTCAATTATTTGTTACCGATAGCGCGATATCAGAGTACATAGGGAGAATATTAGATAATGCATAAACATTTTGTCCGCATGGTTGCTGTGATGTTCCTGCTTTTTTGGGGAACGGCAAGTTATGCTCAAACACCACAGTGGCAGCCACTGCAAGAGACAATTTATAAAAGCGAAAATGATCATCGTCAGTATCAGGGAATCAAGTTGGCAAACAATATGACGGTTTTGCTGGTGTCTGATGAAAAGGCAACGAAATCTCTGGCAGCGGTAGCGATTCCAGTTGGCAGTATGGAAAACCCAGACAGTCAGCTAGGGCTTGCACATTATCTGGAACATATGGTTCTGATGGGATCTCAGCGTTATCCGCAGTCGGGCGGTTTATCTGAATTTTTGCAAAAACACGGCGGTAGTCATAATGCCAGCACTGCTTCTTATCGCACGGCTTTCTACCTTGAAGTGGAAAATGAAGCGTTAGCTAATGCTACAGATCGCTTGGCTGATGCATTGGCAGAACCTTTGCTTGACCCGGTCAATGCAGATCGGGAACGAAATGCCGTTAATGCAGAGCTAACAATGGCGCGTTCTCGTGATGGGATGCGGGTTGCTCAAATACGCTCAGAAACCTTGAATCCTGCACATCCAAATGCCCGTTTCTCTGGTGGTAATCTAGAAACATTGAAAGATAAACCAGGGAGTAAATTACAAACAGAGTTAGTGGATTTCTATCAACGCTATTATTCAGCTAATCTGATGAAAGGTGTCATTTACGGCAATCAGCCTATCGATAAACTAACTCAGATAGCTGTTGATACTTTTGGTCGGATACCTGATAGAAAAGCCAGTGTGCCTGCTATTACTGTTCCAGCAGTAACAGAAAAAGAGAAAGGGATTATCATCCATTATGTTCCTGCTCAGCCGCAAAAAGCGTTGCAATTGGAGTTCAGTATTGACAATAACAGTGCTGATTTCCGCAGTAAAACGGATGAATATCTCGGTTATATGATAAGTAATCGTAGCCTGAATACATTATCAGACTGGTTGCAAACTCAGGGGTTGGCAGAAAGTATCAGTGCCGGAGCTGAACCGATGATTGACCGCAACAAAGGTATATTTTTTATTTATGTTACCTTGACAGACAAAGGGCTTGAACATCGGGATCAGGTTGTTGCGGCCATTTTTGCTTATATTAATTTGTTAAAACAAAAAGGCATTCAGAAAAGTTATTTTGATGAAATCGCAAAGGTTTTGAATCTGTCTTTCCGGTATGGCTCCATTGTTCGTAATATGAATTACATAGAATGGTTATCGGATGCTATGCTGCGAGTTCCTGTTTCCAATGTACTTAATGCTGGTTATTTGGCTGATGACTATAATCCAAAAGCAATCGCCAGCAGACTCGGTGAATTGACCCCTGAAAATGCACGTATCTGGTATATCAGTCCAAAAGAGCCGCACAATAAACAGGCTTATTTTGTCCAAGCACCTTATCAGGTTGATCGAATCACATCACAGCAACGAGTGAAATGGCAGCAGTTAGAGGAGCAGATGAACTTTGCTCTGCCGGTGCCAAATCCTTATATTCCCCATGACTTGCAGTTAATAAAGGCAGATAAAAGTCAGAAGCATCCAAAGATGATCCTTGAACAGCAGAATGTGCGCTTACTCTATATGCCGAGCCAATATTTTGCTGATGAGCCAAAAGCCAGTATCGCTCTTGATTTGCACAACGACGAAAGCTTGAATAGTGCCCGTAAGCAGGTAACTTCCTCTTTACTTGACTATTTGGCCGGGCTTTCCCTTGACCAGCTTAGTTATCAGGCTTCTGTTGCAGGAATGAATATTTTTACTAGTTCATCGGACGGGCTGCAATTGGGTGTAAGTGGTTACACTCAGAATCTTCCAGAGCTTCTAACCTCTTTAATTAATGATTACATGGCGTTTATGCCAACTGAGAATCAACTAGAACAAGCTAAATCTTGGTATCGTGAACAGATAGCGGTTTCTAATAACGCGAAAGCTTATGACATGGCGATGCAGCCGCTGAAACGTCTTTCTGTGGTGCCTTATACTGAACAGTCCGTTCGTTTGAAAGAATTAGAGTCTATCACCGTTCAGGATATTGTGGAGTATCGCCATGAGTTAATAAAAAATTCTGCTTTGCAGATGATGATAATTGGAAACTTGACCGAACAGCAGAGCAAAATCATTGCTGAATCTGCCCATAATCAATTGGCGAACCAAGGAAGTCATTGGTGGGGGGGCGATAAGGTGGTGATTGATAAAAATCACCGGGTTAATTTTCAGCGTGTTGGTAGTAGTACCGATGGAGCCTTGGCAGAAATTTATATTCCGACTGGTTATAACCGTATAGAAAGTTATGCTTATTCGAGTTTGCTAAGCAATATGCTCAATCCGTGGTTCTATGAGCAACTGAGAACAACAGAGCAGCTGGGATATGCGGTGTTTGCTTTCAATATCAGTGTTGGGGAGCAATGGGGGCTGGGTTTTTTACTACAAAGTAATAGTAAGCAACCAAAATATTTGAATCAGCGCTATCAGGATTTCTACCAAAAGGCGAGCAGTAAACTGGAGGCCATGTCCCAAACTGATTTTGAGCAGTACAAGAACGCACTGATTAATGCAAGGCAGCAACCGCCACAAACGTTCTATGCCGAAGTTGCTCGTTTCTCTGGTGATTTCAGCCGCAATAACTTTAGTTTCGACAGCAGAGATAAAATGCTTGAGATACTGAAGAAAACCACACAGAAACAACTGATTAATTTTTATCGGGATGCGGTAATAAAGCATCGTGGGCTGTCATTTATTTCACAAGTGATTGGTAAATCAGGAAGCTCAGATGGATATGCGAAACTGAAAGGCTGGAAAACTTATCATGATGTTACTGAATTTCAGAAACAGCTACCCGTTGAGGCAAGAAGTCAGTGAGTACAGAGATATCTGTCCACAAGCTTAATGCATTCACTCTGCCGCTGAATGGTCAGCGGCTGATTGAAGCCTCTGCCGGGACGGGTAAAACTTACACTATTGGTATTCTATATCTGCGTCTTCTACTTGGGTTGGGGAAAAATGCTGCTTTTCCTCGCCCCTTAAGCGTGGAAGAAATTTTGGTAGTGACATTTACTGAGGCAGCAACAGATGAGCTACGTGGGCGTATCCGTGAAAACATCCATACACTTCGCCTTGCTTGTATTCGAAATGAAGTAGAAGGTACAGAGTCTGCCTATCAACAGCTATTAGATGAAATCCCAGATAAAGAGCAGGCCGCTATCTGGTTGCTGGCCGCAGAACGACAGATGGATGAGGCTGCGATTTATACCATTCATGGTTTTTGTCAAAGAATGCTGGCACATAATGCCTTTGAATCCGGAATCTTATTTGAACAGACATTAATTCAGGATGAACATCCATTAGAGAGGCAGGGGTGTGCCGATTTCTGGCGGCGACACTGTTATCCGTTACCATTATCAATGGCCCGGGTTATTAGCCTGGATTGGAGTGGGCCGGAAGCACTGTTGGCCGAATTACACCCTTATTTGCAAGGGGATGTGCCATATATCGTTGATGCGCCAAACAGTGATGAAACGCTGTTAAGCCGTCATGAAAAAATTACACAGTTTATCTATGGAGTTAAATGTCAATGGAATGAAGCTGCTGGAGAGTTGCATGATTTAATCGCGGGTTCTGGTGTAGATAAAAGAAGTTACAGTAGTAAGCACTTACCAAACTGGCTGAACAGAGTTACTGATTGGGCTCAGCAGCCTACAGAAGATTATCAGTTGCCAAAAGAGCTGGAGAAATTCCGGCAGTCAGTATTAGTGGAAAAGACAAAAAAAGGTAATGTACCTGAGCACTCACTTTTTGTTGCGATAGATAATTTGTATCAGCAACCATTGACATTACGTGATTTGATTATCTCTAAAGCTATTATCGAGGTTCGCCAGTCAATCCGTCAGGAAAAATTAATGCGTGGTCAGATGGGGTTTGGTGATTTATTAACCCGCCTTGATGATGCTTTGAAAGGCCCTGGTAGTGATTTACTTGCTCAGACTATCCGTCAGCGCTATCCAGTTGCGTTGATTGATGAATTTCAGGATACCGACCCACAGCAATATCGAATTTTCCACACCATCTATGGCAATCAGCCTGAAAATGGATTGTTATTTATCGGTGATCCTAAACAAGCTATTTATGCATTTCGTGGTGCCGATATTTTTACTTATATTCGCGCTCGCTCTCAGGTAAGTGCTCACTATACTCTAGAGACAAACTGGCGTTCTGCTGAGTCAATGGTACGGGCAGTAAACAAGTTGTTTATGCGTTCAGAAAATCCCTTTTTGTTTGAACAAATTCCCTTTGTTGAGGTTTCTGCGGCGGAGAAAAACCGTGGGTTTGCTTTTAGTTATGGTACTAAGGAACAAGCCGCATTGAATTTTTGGTTACAGCCAGGGGAAGGGGTTTCTACCGGAGATTATGAGCAAATGATGTCACGATTCTGTGCAGCACAAATTCGTGATTGGTTGCAAGCGGGTAGTGAAGGGAGAGCTCTGTTACATAAAGATGAGAAGGTTCGGCCTGTTACTGCTGCTGATATCACTGTTCTGGTTCGTAGCAGAAAAGAAGCCATACTGATCCGTGATGCACTTAATCTGTTATCTATTCCTTCTGTGTTTCTTTCTAATCGGGAGAGCGTATTTGATACCGCAGAAGCAAAGGATATTCTTTGGTTACTGCAAGCTGTGTTGTCACCAGAGAAAGAACGGATTTTGAGAAGTGCGCTTGCCAGTGGTTTATTTGGTTTGACTGCTCGGCAGATAGACAAACTGAATCATGATGAAAAGGCGTGGGATCAGCTCGTTGAGGAGTTTGATGGCTATTTCCGTTTGTGGCAGCGTCGTGGGGTGTTGCCTATGTTACGGGCAGTAATGACAAACCACCATATTGCTGAGAATTTACTTGCCAGTTATGACGGTGAACGGCGTTTGATGGATGTGATGCATATCGGCGAGTTGTTACAAGAGATATCTTTACAACTCGATAGTGAACATGCGGTCACCCGTTGGTTGGCTCAGCAAATATCCCATCCTGATCCACAATCAGAAAACCAACAGATGCGGCTGGAAAGTGATCGTCATTTGGTACAAATCTGTACTATCCATAAATCTAAAGGTCTGGAGTACTCGCTGGTATGGTTACCATTTGCCTGTAATTTCAGGATGCAGAAACAGGCGATATATCATGATCGTGTAAGCTTCGATGCTTGTCTTGATATTTTCCCTGGTGAGGAAACCATCAAATTGGCTGAGCAAGAACGATTGGCAGAAGATTTGCGTTTGCTTTATGTCGCATTGACACGTTCTGTTTACCATTGCAGTGTCGGCGTGGCTCCACTGATAAAAGGTAATAAGAAAAAGGTAGGGGATACTGATCTGCATCAGTGTGCTCTGGGTTACCTTCTGCAAAATGGTGCTAAAGGTGATGCTGATTTTTTGGCCACATGCCTTAAAGAATTAAGCGGAGATGGAATCGCTGTATCATCAATCAATGATATGGGTGATCATCCTTGGGAGTCACAAAGCCAACATGATTTGGGGCTGTCGGCAAAGCAGTTTAAGCGCCGTATTCAGGATGACTGGCGTATTACCAGCTATTCTGGTTTACAAAACGCCGTTGTTCATCGCGGTACGGTTTTCCCTTTTGCTGGCGAAGAATCTATTGATGTCATTGTTCAGTCTATTGCACCAAAATTGGATGTTGATGCTAATGGTGAAAAGCAAATAGCAGAACAATATGAAATGACGCCACATACGTTTCCACGGGGAGCCTCTGCCGGCACTTTTTTGCATTCGATATTGGAAGAGCTCAATTTCAGCCAATTACCTGATGAGGAATGGTTGGTTGAACAACTGAAATCAGCTGGGTTTGATGAACATTGGAGTGAGATATTACGGCAGTGGATGGTAGATATTTTTACGACTCCCTTGGATGATGAAGGTATGCAGCTTTCAGAAATTCCGCTTCATCATCAGCAAGATGAAATGCAGTTTTATTTGCCGGTTGAACAACTTTTACGATCCCAAGAGCTAGATGCAGTAATGCGTCGCTATGATCCTATTTCTGCCCGTTGTCCCCAATTGGAGTTTCAGCAAGTGAAAGGAATGCTGAAAGGGTTTATTGATTTAGTCTTCTGTTGGCAAAATCGGTTCTATGTGTTGGATTACAAATCAAACTGGTTGGGAAATGATAGCCAGGCGTATACCCGTGAAGCGATGGAAACCGCTATGATTGAGCATCGCTATGATTTGCAATATCAGCTTTATACACTAGCACTGCATCGTTATTTGCGTCACAGGCTGGTTAGTTATGATTACCAGCAACATTTTGGCGGAGTGATTTATTTGTTCCTGAGAGGAATTAATAAACAACAACCGGGAAATGGTATTTTCAGTTGTCGGCCATCGGCCGAATTTGTTAATGCTTTGGATCTGCTGTTTAGTGGCAATGAACAACCTGAGAAAGAGAAAAACTGATGATTTCGTTATTACAACAGGCAGTAGATCTCAGGCTTCTGCGCTCATTGGATTTACAGTTCGCTCATGCGTTGATTGGGGATGAAAATCCTGCTCTGTTGCTGGTGATGGCGCTATTAAGTGCTGAAGCTGGTGCTGGGCATGTTTGCCTACCTATTAGCCGGATAATGCCTGAATATTTTTTTGATGGGCGGCAGCGTGAATTTGCAGAGCAGTTATGGCAGGTGGCAGGGAAACCTGATGAGCAGAGCTTGCGTGCAGCATTAGAGAGTTGTGCTGCTGTTAGTGATGGCTTTCAGCCAGCACCCGTTGTTCTTTCGCATAACCGACTTTATTTGCAAAGGATGTGGCAAAGTGAGTGCCAAGTTGCTGCTTTTTTCTCTACCAACAATCAATCAACCGATAGTATTCAGGAAGAGCAGCTGAGAACTATTCTGGATGAATTATTTACGCTATCTGATGAGACAATGGACTGGCAAAAGGTGGCTGCTGCTGTAGCGGTAACTAGCAGAGTTTCAGTTATCTCTGGTGGGCCGGGAACCGGGAAAACAACAACTGTTGCGAAGTTATTGGCAGCTTTAATCAAACTTAATCCTGACAAAAATCTGGTGATCCGATTGGCTGCTCCGACGGGAAAAGCAGCTGCCAGATTGACAGAATCTCTTAACAGTGCTGTCAGAAAGCTTTCTCTGACGGAGAAACAGTTTGAATCTATGCCAGATCAGGCCCAGACGATTCACCGCTTATTAGGGGCTCAGCCGGATAGTCAGCAGTTACGTTATGACCGAGATAACCCATTGAGTTTGGATGTTTTGGTGGTAGATGAAGCTTCAATGGTGGATTTGCCCATGATGGCTAGGTTGGTTGATGCGTTACCGTTATATGCAAAAATTGTTTTGCTTGGTGATCGTGATCAATTGGCGTCAGTGGAGGCTGGAGCTGTATTGGGAGATGTATGCCGTTTTGTTGAGATGGGATATAGCGCCGTGAGAGTGGAGCAGCTAAGCCGATTGACTGGATGCCAGTTAGTTGCAGGCGAGCAGGAGAATATCCCGGAAGTTCGTGATCGTTTGTGCCTTTTACGCAGAAGTTATCGTTTTGATGTAGATTCGGGGATAGGTCAACTTGCTGCGGCAGTTAATCAGGGAAAGAGTCGGCAAGCTCTCTCTATCTTGCAACAGCCATTGAATGATATCTGTTTTTACCCATTGCTTGACGATGAAGATTATCAGCGGTTACTGGCTGAAACGGTATTGAGTTATCGCTCTTATTTGCAACTGGTTGCAAAGCAAGCACCGGCTAAAGAGGTTTTGGATGAATTTAACCGCTATCGTTTGTTGTGTGCACTTAGAGAAGGGCCATTTGGTGTTAGTGGACTTAATGAGCGTATAGAACAGCTATTACATCGTCAGGGGCTTATTCGTCGCCCTATGGGGATTTTTAGTCGTGGGTATGCAGGTCGACCAATTATGATTTCCCGTAATGACAGTATACTTGGCCTGTTTAATGGTGATATCGGTATTATGCTCAGGGATGAAAATAGTGAACTACGTGCTTATTTTCAACTACCAGATGGACAGATTAAAGGAATTCAACCAAGCCGTTTACCACAGCATGAAACAGCATATGTGATGACTGTACATAAATCGCAGGGATCAGAATTTGAACATACGGCTCTGGTACTGCCAACGCAGTTTGTACCGGTTGTTAGCCGAGAACTGGTCTATACAGCGATGACTAGGGCTAGAAAGAAGCTAACGCTTTATACACATGATGCGGTATTGCGTCAGGCCATTCAAACGCCCACTCAAAGGCGTAGTGGGTTGGCTGAACGTCTTAGCCGGCTGGTGGATTAGTAAGAAACATCGGTTTGTTTTGGTAGTCTCAGATCAGGATGAGAAGTAGCGTTGCACATTATTACCAATGGCTTGAAGTTAAAATGGGATTGTTCGTTATTTTAAAGGTAAAAATAGAATAAGGAAAAACATTATCTTGAATGTTGGTTGTAAGATGCCATTGAATTAATAAGTCTGTGCCGTAGGTTTAATATCATTGCCGACGCGTCAAGGGCAATGTAAGCCTTTCGGCACGGGTCATTTTATTACTGTGGTTCCAAACTCAGCATAAGGATTTTTGAGCAGCGCTGATAGTTATATAGTGCTTGTTTCTGAATCGGTAGCATGGAGATTTCGGCAGGTTCAAAACCCCGTTCCTGAAACCAGTGAATGCTACGAGTAGTCAGGACGAAAAGTTTTTCTAACCCGAGCTGTTGAGCGTGTTCTGAGATACGATTCAATAGTACTTCACCTCTTAACGAACTTCGATATTTGGGATGAACGGCTAAACAAGCCATCTCTCCAATTTTTTCATCAGGATAAGGGTAAAGTGCAGCACAGGCGATAGTCAGGTTGTCGCGTTCAATAATGATGAATTTATCAATTTCCCTCTCAAGTTGCTCCCTTGAACGCCGTACCAGAATTCCTTGTTGTTCCAGTGGCCGGATAAGTTCGAGAATGCCACCAATATCATTAATGTTAGCCCTGCGTATTTGTTCTGCACTCTCCATGACTATTTGGGTGCCAATACCATCACGGGAGAATAATTCCTGAACCAGAGCACCATCTGCCTGATAACTTAATAGGTGGCTGCGACGAACACCACCACGACAAGCTTTCACAGCACTGCGTAAAAAACGGGTTGTACTTGAATAATAATCACCTTGGGCTACCAATTCTTCAATGTATTCTTGGGCTTGGTTAAGAAAAATTTCGGACAGAATTTTTCCATCTTTGTCTTGTACACCTTGAGAAGAGCAGAAACCAATCAGTTTTTCAGCCTGTAGCTTGATAGCCAACTGGGTAGCAACTTCTTCGGATGATAGATTAAAACTCTCACCAGTGACAGAAACCGCAACAGGGCCAATCAGCACTATTGCGCCATGGTCTAGCTGAAGGTTGATGGCATTCTCATCAATGCGACGAATTCTGCCGCTGTGGCAATAATCGACACCATCATCAACTCCCAGAGGTTGAGCTATAATAAAGTTACCGCTGACAACATTAATATTCGCCCCTTGTAATGGAGTATTATTCAGGCTCATGGAAAGACGAGCGGTGATATCCAGTTGCACTAAGCCAGCAGATTGCTTGACAAATTCCAATGTTTTGTTATCAGTTACACGGGTGTGTTTGTGATAAGCCGGCTCATAATGATGGTCTGCAATATTTTGTTCGATTTGTGGTCTGGCCCCATAAACGACAACCAGACGGATGCCTAAACTATGCAGTAATCCAATGTCGTTGATGATGTTCGGGAAGTTATCATGAGCAATTGCCTCTCCACTAAGCATAATAATAAAAGTCTTGCCACGGTGTGCATTGATGTACGGAACCGAGTGGCGAAATCCCTCAACTAATTCGGTGCTTCGTTCTTTCATAACAGACTCTCGATTGAATTTTTATTCGAAATTTATGTATTTTTATTCCTTTTGGGGAGGAATGGCAAGAGGCAATTAAGACAAAAACATTGCGATATAGATGTGGACGTTAATAATTTGCAGAATATAAAATGCCTTTTGCTGATGACAGCATAATGTTGATTGGTTAGAGTTTTTCACTTGCTGTTTCCTTTGGTAAATATCACTCTGAATATTTGTATTTTATGAATGGAATAAAATAGTAGATGAGTCATTCAGATCATAATCTGTCACGACGTCGCTTGTTGCAGGGAGCCGCGGCAATGTGGTTGCTTAGTGTCAGCCATGTGGGTTACGCATCGTCATCAAAAATTATTGCTGTACGTATTTGGCCTGCATCCAGTTATACCCGTGTAACGCTTGAGTCTAATATTCCACTCAAATATCGCCAATTTATGCTGACAAATCCAAACAGAATTGTTGTTGATCTTGAAGGCGTACAATTGAATCACACCTTAAAAGGGATGGGAGAACAGATCCAATCCCGTGATCCTTATCTTAAACTGGTTAGGGCCGGGCAATTTGATCCTAAAACTGTTCGTTTGGTGTTTGAAGTTAAACAGCCGGTCAGCCCACACATGTTTACTTTGAAACCAGTGGCAGAATTTAAGCATCGTCTGGTACTGGATCTTTATCCGGCAGCGGGAACTAATACCGATGATGATCCACTACTTGCTCTGCTTGAGGAATATAATAAAGGTAATTTGGCCGAGGATTTGCCAGCGAAAACCCCAAAACCAGGCAAAGCAGGTAAGGACAGGCCGATTGTTATTATGCTTGATCCGGGACATGGGGGAGAAGATCCTGGTGCTATTGGTAAATATAAAACCCGAGAAAAAGACGTTGTGCTACAAATTGCCCGCCGGTTGAAAAGTATTATCCAGCGTGAGCCAGATATGAAAGTTTATATGACCCGCAATGAAGATGTGTTTATTCCGCTAAAAGTTCGGGTGGCAAAAGCGCGTAAGATGCGAGCTGATTTATTCGTTTCTATTCACGCTGATGCCTTTACTAACCGAGCGGCACGTGGCTCTTCAGTTTTTGCACTTTCTACTAAAGGTGCGACCAGTAATACCGCACGTTTTTTAGCTCAGACTCAAAACGAGGCTGACCAGATTGGTGGGGTAAGTAAAAGCGGCGATAAATATCTGGATCATACAATGTTTGATTTGCTACAAACCGCGACAATCAATGACAGCCTTAAATTTGGCAGTGAAGTACTCAGGCGCATGGGCAAAGTGAATAAATTGCATAAAAACCGGGTAGATCAGGCAGGGTTCGCGGTACTCAAAGCCCCAGATATCCCTTCCATTCTGGTAGAAACGGCGTTTATTAGTAACTTGGAAGAGGAGCGAAAACTGAAAACTGCGCGTTTCCAGCAACAGGTAGCAGAGTCAATTTTTGCGGGTATCAAAGCTTATTTTAGGAATGGTGGTGATTTGGTTCGGCGGTGAAATACCCGCCATTTAAACTGAACGCGGACATAATGGAGATAAAAGCATCGATGAATTTTTTTTGGAATTTGTATGCTGAAATGCACAGAGAATTGGTTGCGGGGGCCGGATTTGAACCGACGACCTTCGGGTTATGAGCCCGACGAGCTACCAAGCTGCTCCACCCCGCGTCCGTTTTAGTATTCTGAGTTGCGAAAAATTGGTTGCGGGAGCCGGATTTGAACCGACGACCTTCGGGTTATGAGCCCGACGAGCTACCAAGCTGCTCCATCCCGCGTCCGTCATAACCTATCTTGCCTTGATAATACTTACCGGAATAGGCTCTTAGTCGCAAATATCTAACTATTTCATAGTATTGGTTGCGGGGGCCGGATTTGAACCGACGACCTTCGGGTTATGAGCCCGACGAGCTACCAAGCTGCTCCACCCCGCGTCCGATGCGGGCACTATACTCAGGATGAGATCCGTTGCAAGTTTTTTTATTAATTATTGTTTGTTTCATTACGTTTTTGATTAGTTACTCTGCATATTGGCGTATTTTTGTTCGTTTGTGTCGTTGTCTCGTTACGTTATTTTTTATGGTAAGTTTCATTATTTTTGTTGGTTTGGTATTGTTTGCCGCTGAGCATGTTGGTGAGAGAGAGCAACAATGAGACTTTGGAATAAGCATCTTCTGTGTGGGGTCATGATTTCACTGCTGGTTGGATGTCATTCCCGCCCAATAGATCAGGGCCAACAATATAAAGATGGTCATATTACTGAGGATTTATTGCTAGTGAATCAACCTAATGCTCAGGGTAGGCCGGTTAATGCTAAAGATTTTTCAGAGCAGGTTGCGTTTATTAGTCAGTCTGCCCCTCGTCTGTATAAGAATAATAGCTCGACTTTTGATGCTGTTCAGAACTGGATGTTAGCTGGTGGAGAAACCAGTAAATTGAATTTGTTTAATTTACATGCTTATCAGATGGAAGGTGTGGATAATTACGGTAATGTCCAGTTCACGGGTTACTATACGCCGATATTACAAGCTCGCCGTGTTAAACAAGGTGAATTTAAATATCCTCTGTACCGCATGCCTCCCAAAAGCAGATATCGCTTACCAAGTCGGGCTGAGATATATAATGGCGCCCTCAATCCTAATCTGGTTATTGGTTACAGTCGTTCACTGATTGATAATTATCTAATGGAAGTACAGGGTAGTGGCTATGTTGATTTTGGTGATGGTGGGCCGCTGATCTTTTTGGGTTATGCTGGTAAAAATGGGCGGGCTTACCGCAGTATTGGCAAGCTATTGATTGACCGCGGAGAAATCGCGCAGGAAGATATATCTATACTGGCGATTCGTAAATGGATTGAATCTCATAGTGAGGCAGAAGTCCGCAAGCTGCTGGAACAGAACCCTTCGTTTGTCTTCTTTAAACCTGAAGTTTACGCCCCGGTGCGGGGAGCTAGTGCTGTTCCTTTGATTGCAAAAGCGTCTGTGGCTTCAGATAAAAGGCTTATTCCGCCAGGAACAACATTGTTGGCAGAGGTACCTTTGTTGGATAAACAGGGTAAATTTACCGGTCAGTATCAGATGCGTCTGATGATTGCATTGGATGTCGGCGGTGCAATAAAAGGTCATCACTTCGATATCTATCATGGTATTGGTCGTGAGGCTGGTATGATAGCGGGGTTTTATAACCACTATGGTCGAGTTTGGGTGCTGAAAAAAGAGCAACCGGCTATGCTGATGGTAAATCAGTAGTGCTTCTTCATGGATTTTATAACAGGTTTTCAGGATTGATATTCAGTGATACAAGTTTCTCTTTCTGATGCGTACATGCAACGTTTTGCGGGTACTGCTCGTTTATATGGTCAAAAAGCGCTTTCTTTATTTTTTCATTCCCATATTTGCGTCGTGGGCATCGGTGGTGTGGGTTCTTGGGCAGCTGAGGCTTTGGCTCGTACCGGAGTAGGTGCGATCACCCTGATTGATATGGATGATGTATGCATTACGAATACTAACCGTCAGTTACATGCTTTAAAACAGCATATTGGGCAACCCAAAACGGCAGTGATTGCAGAACGTATTCTGGCAATTAACCCTGAATGCAAAGTGACGTGTATTGATGATTTTCTCACACCAGATAATGTCGAGGAAATTATGTCTGCCGGGTTCAGTTATGTGGTTGATGCTATCGATAGCATTAGGCCAAAAGCAGCTTTGTTGGCTTATTGTCGTCGCCATAAAATTCCGTTGGTGACAACGGGGGGCGCTGGCGGGCAACTCGATCCTACACAGATTCAGGTTGTTGATTTAGCGAAAACTATTCAGGACCCGTTGGCAGCTAAGTTGCGGGAACGGCTGAAATCTGATTATCACATTGTGAAGAATAGTAAAGGCAAGTTGGGAATTGATTGTGTGTTTTCAACAGAGCAATTAGTTTATCCGCAAAGCGATGGTTCTGTTTGCGCCGCTAAAAGTACAGCCGAAGGGAGTAAACGAATGGATTGCGCTTCCGGTTTTGGTGCCGCGACGATGGTCACGGCAACATTTGGGTTTGTTGCGGTTTCCCATGCATTGAAAAAGATGGTGGCTAAAGCTCAACGCCAAGGTGAACTTTAACCCTTGATGTAATGTTTTGTGATATTTTGCACGGTATGAATCAGCGATTTCACGCCGTTCAACCGTGAACCACTTAACTGTTGCTCTAGTCCGAGCTGGTGGAACAACGCCAGCAAGTGAGCTTCCGAAATTTGTTTCGGTGTTTTTCCTTCTATGGCGGTTAGGATTATTGCCAGAAGACCTTTTACAATGCGGCCTTCGCTGTCACCATAAAAGTGCAAATTGCCATCTGATAGTAATTGATGCCCTAACCAAACTCGGTTTTCACAGCCTGACATTTCGATATCCTGTTGTTTCAAATTGTCAGGCAATGTTGGTAGCTTCTTTGCCAGTAAAATTAACTGGCGATAGCGATCTTCCCATTGGCGGCATTGGTTAAAAGTTTCGATTAACTGTTGTTGGCTAATTTCTTGACCGAATGGATGTGGGGCAGTCAAGGTTTCAGTGGATTGTGTCATATATCATTCATCTTGTAATAGAGAAAGGCCGAATTTTACTGCTTGAACTAAAGAGTTGGCATCCTGCTGATTGTTATAAGGCATAAAAGATGCCCGTAAACAGCCACTGATACCGAGAGTCTCTATCAGTGGTTGAGCACAGTGCTGACCAGAGCGTAAAGCAATATTTTGTTCTGCCAGAATGGTTGCCAAATCACTGTGATGAATACCCGCAAAATTAAACGCTAATAAGCTGGAACCGGCAATACGGTAGCTGATAAATCCGGGTAAAGCGGAAAGTTGTTCTTCGGCATAGTCAGTGAGAGTGACAGCATGGGCTTCAGCTTTGGTCATATCAAGATCTTTCAGCCATTCCAGTGTGGCAGCAAAACCAATCACACCGGCAACATTCGGTGTACCCGCCTCAAATCTGAATGGTACAGCTTCCGGTGTAAAACCGCTGAATGATGCCTGGGTAAGCATTTTACCGCCGCCTTGCCAAGGAGACATGGATTCAAGTAGTTCACTTTTACCATAAAGTACGCCAACACCATTTGGACCATAGAGCTTATGAGCCGAAAATGCGTAGAAATCGATATCTGTTTGCTGAACATCAACAGGATTATGAACAACGCCTTGCGCGCCATCAACTACGATCAGGCAACCATGTTGGTGCGCTATTTTTGTTATTGCAGTTAAATCAACTGCTCCGCCGGTCACGTTGGACATTTGGCTAATGGCTATCAATCGACTGTGTTGGTTCAGAAGATCAGGCAAGGTGTTGATATCTGGCAACTTGCCGTTGCCTAAAGGCCATTTAATAACCTTGGCACCAATTTGCTCTGCCAGCATTAACCAAGGGATTAGGTTGGAATGGTGTTCCTGCTCACTCACTATAATTTCATCGCCTAGTTGGAGATGAGTACGAAAATAATTCTGAACAACTAGATTGAGGGATTCTGTTGTTCCTCTTGTCCAGATAATATTCTCAGGTTTTGGGGCATTGATGAGTTCAGCAACCAGCTGCCGAGCATTTTCATAGCGGGATGTGGTTTCCAGTGCAGCGTGATGTTGGCTGCGATGTACTGTAGTACCACTGCACTGATAATAATCCTGCGTTACTTTTATCATAGCTTGTGGCTTGAGTGCCGTTGCTGCACTATCCAAAAATACAGTCTGTTGTTGTAGGGCTGGAAATTGCTGGCGGAATTGTTCTGGTTCGAACTGTTTCATAGTTGATTTTATTTCGTTGTTGTTTATCAGGCTATTCTGTTGGTAATAGCGATTAGTCGTTTGTTTTTGGCTGAAAATGGATAGGTTGTTACATTAAGTAATAGTGCCATGTTCCAGTGATTATGCCAAAAAAAAGCACCGCAACTGCGGTGCATTAAAAAATCACTATGGACAGACAGGGTAAATGTACAGGAAGTGAAAAAAAACAGTAGCTTAAGCTACACAGTCTAGTTTCCCAGACAACTTGCAAACACAACATCACAACCACAAAGCCAAAAGTTTCATAGCGTTACTGCTAATTCACTTTTCGTTCCGGCTTAGGAAGTGGCGCCACTATAGGGATTTACTGGTGTATCCTCAATGGACAATTTATAATGGTTCGGATTACAAAAACTAATAACTAAATATAAAGAGTTACCGGTATCACCAATATTGAATAAGGGCTCACATGTCCAAACGTTTACCACCACTTAATGCGTTGCGGGTTTTTGATGCTGCGGCGCGCCATTTAAGTTTTACTAAGGCAGCTGAGGAGTTATTTGTGACGCAGGCCGCAGTTAGCCATCAGATGAAAAGTTTAGAGGATTTTCTGGGGCTAAAGCTGTTTCGTCGTCGCAACCGATCACTGTTGTTGACTGAAGAGGGACAAAGCTATTATTTGGATATTAAAGAAATTTTCACGTCGATAAATGAAGCAACGCGTAAACTTCAGGCGCGGAGTGCGAAAGGGGCTTTGACTGTCAGCCTGTCACCCAGTTTTGCTATTCAGTGGTTGGTTCCAAGGTTATCTGGCTTTAATTTAGCTTATCCAGGAATTGATGTCAGGATACAAGCGGTGGATCGGGAAGAAGATAAACTCGCTGATGATGTAGATGTTGCTATATTTTATGGTCGTGGAAACTGGCCAGGGTTGCGGACGGATCGTCTTTATGCAGAATATTTGCTCCCTGTTTGCTCTCCTTCGCTACTGACTGGGGAGAATCCTCTGAAGACACCAGCAGATTTGGCGCGTCATACATTGTTGCACGATTCTTCTCGCCGTGATTGGCAGGCTTATATACGCCAACTTGATATGCAGCAGCAGATAAATGTTCAGCAAGGGCCGATCTTTAGCCATAGCGCAATGGTGATCCAGGCGGCTGTTCATGGACAAGGGGTTGCATTGGCAAATAATGTCATGGCTCAGACTGAAATTGATGCTGGGCGTTTAGTTTGCCCATTTAATGATGTGTTAGTGAGTAAGAATGCATTTTACCTTGTTTGTCATGACAGTCAGGCTGAGTTGGGGAAAATCGCGGCATTCCGGCAATGGGTTCTGGCACAGGCTGCTAGTGAGCAGGAAAAATTGGGTTTTATTACCAATGAATAAGAAAAGGATAAGTCATTCGGGTTACGAGAGCTCTCAGATATATATCCAATAGATTTCAAGTTGCAGTGCGGCGGCAAGTGAACGCATCCCCAGGAGCATAGATAACTATGTGACTGGGGTAAGTGAACGCAGCCAACAAAGCAGCAGCTTGAAAGATGAAGGGTATATACCCAATGGATTTCAAGATGCATCGCGACGGTAAGGGAGCGAATCCCCGGGAGCATAGAGAACTAGGTGACCGGGGTGAGTGAGTGCAGCCAACAAAGAGGCAACTTGAAAGATGACGGGTATAAATATGAAAAAGGAAGATAACAGTGAATAGTCGTTTAATGCTTATCTTTGCTGGTATTAGTGGTTTTTTCTATGTGGCGTTTGGTGCTATCGGGTCGCATTTATTGTCCCCGATTATGGCAAAATATCAGCTAGGTTGGATTGAACTTGGCCTGCAATATCAGGGGATTCACACTCTGGCAATGATGGCTATATCTGCCATGTTGATGCGTAAAGTTGTTCTCTGGTTTTACTGGAGTGGTGTCTTTTTCGCGGTAGGTATTTTGTTGTTTAGTGGCAGTCTCTATTGTATGGCCTTATTACAGGTTAAATTTTTCGCTTATATTACTCCAATTGGAGGGTTCAGCTTTCTTGTTGGCTGGCTCTTAGTATTAATCGGCGCTTTGCGTCTAAGGAAATCGGCGCTTCGCCATGAATAAAATTGCTTTATATTGTCGCCCTGGTTTTGAAAAAGAGTGTGCGGCAGAAATCACCGATAAAGCGGGTCAAAAAGAGATTTACGGTTTTGCCCGGGTAAAAGACAACAGTGGTTATGTCCTGTTTGAGTGTTATCAGCATGAAGATGCAGATCGGCTTATTCGTGAGATACCTTTTCGGGAATTGATTTTTGCCCGCCAAATGTTGGTCGTGGGTGAATTATTGCGCGATTTGCCGCCTGAAGATCGGGTAAGTCCAATCGTTGGTATGTTGCACGGTGTCATTGAACGAGCAGGCGACTTGCGGGTTGAAGTGCCTGATACTAATGAAAGTAAAGAGTTACTGAAATTCTGCCGGAAATTTACTGTGCCGTTGCGTAATGCGATGCGCCAGGAAAAAATTTTGCAGATTAGGGAAAACACCAAGCGTCCTGTAATACACGTTTTCTTTATTGCGCCGGGTTGCTGTTATGTTGGTTATTCTTACAGTCATAACAACTCGCCATTTTATATGGGCATTCCCCGGCTGAAATTTCCTTCAGATGCACCAAGTCGTTCAACACTGAAGTTGGAAGAAGCTTTTCATGTTTTTATTCCTTATGACGAATGGGAAGAGCGATTAGCTAGTGGTCTGTATGCGGTTGATTTGGGGGCATGTCCTGGTGGTTGGACTTACCAATTGGTGAAACGCAGTATGATGGTTCATGCTGTGGATAATGGTCCAATGTCGCAAAGCCTGATGGATACCGGGCAGGTTCGGCATCACAAAGTGGATGGTTTTAAGTTTGAACCTTTGGTAAAAAACATCTATTGGTTGGTGTGCGATATGGTAGAAAAGCCAGCAAAAGTGACGCAATTAATGGCAGATTGGCTGGTTAATGGTTGGTGCCGGGAGGCTATTTTTAATCTCAAATTGCCCATGAAAAAGCGTTATGAAGAAGTTGCGCATAATTTGCAGAAAATGAATCTGCAATTAAAAGAGAATGGTATAAATGCACAAATTCAGGCAAAGCACCTTTATCATGACAGGGAAGAAATAACGGTTCATGTTCGCCGTATTTGGTCTGCTTATGCAGCTAGTCGGAATAATGACTGATTAACTGTTGTTCATCATTATCTTGGAATAAATTCCTAAAATAAGACTTCATAAAGCGCCTCAATGATATTCTGAGGCGTTTTTATTTAAATATTTAATGACATTATTGCATTTTGTTTTTCACTCCTATGTATAATAAAAGTGGAATGTTGAAGTGATTTAACCTATTTATTCAACAGAGAGTATATGACAATAATATTCTATTGCGAGGTTATTGTGATGTAATATGACAATGAATATTGTATGATTTGCGTCGAGAAATTGTTGATTTTTTAAATTGACTTAAAATAAATAACAAAATAAATATATACCCAATAAATTTCGAGTTGCAGCGCGGCGGCAAATGAACGAATCCCCAGGAGCATAGATAACTATGTGACTGGGGTGAGTGAAAGCAGCCAACAAAGCAGCAACTTGAAGGATGAAGGGTATATTATTATAATTGATTAATGAAACATAATATTAATGTAAAATAATCTAATAAATTGATATTATAAACTTAAAAATAATGGAGTTGATTGTTTGTTAAATTAATTTTAGAGTGTGAAATTTAATTGTGGTGTTAAGTTAAGATAAATATTATCTTAACTTAAGTTACGGTTTTAAACTTGATATCCTTATGAATATATTGAATTTGTATCTTATTTTTAAGAATGTTTAATCAGTTGTGCTGATATTATTATTTAATTGATGAAAACTGAAAATATAATTTAATTATATCAGCAAATAATGATTTAGAATAAATAAAGTAGTAACCATCATGTGATATATATTTTTTATTGATTTAACCAAGTTGTTATTACTTTGTTTGATAATAATGTATAGGAATTTACTGAGTTAGATTCCTTCTATAATGCGTCATGTCGTTCAATATTGCAGTTGAATAAGGAAGATTATTCTTATTTTGTCTATTCATATAACGGTCTGGGATAATTTCTTATTAAAATTATCAACAATAATTCTATAAATTTTTTAAAGTTTACTTTATGAGATAGTTAAATAATAGATAATTGATGAGTAATAAAATACCGCTAAGAAATTAGCGGTATTTTTTTCGCCTTAAATAGTTATGTTATATAAAACAATCGCTTATTTGTTTTATGTTATTTTTATCACGTTTATATTAAAAAAATATGTTAATTGCTTTTTACATAATTAACTTTAGTGTTACTTTGATGTGAAAGGGATTTTAGTTCTTAATTTATCTGACCAGGGGCGGTCTGTCGTTTTCAGGTTTTATTGACTTGTATTTAATAAAATAAAAAGATTTTTATATCTAAGTCCTGAATTTATGGAGAAATATATGTCTTTAAAGAAAAAAATTTCATACTCGGAAGAAGTTAGCGGTTCAGAAAAGGCAAATGAGTTGCTGAAATGGTTACAGGCTTATATACCAGGTAAGGATTCTAATATTGTCGTTGAACATGAGCCCAGCAAAGATGCCGCTAAAGAATTAATCCGAGGTGATTATCGTTGGGGGCATCAGGACGACGATAAATCGAAAGCTTTCCAATTAAAGTATAATTTCCTGGAAAGTAAACCGGATGATATGCCATGGCATATTTCTGAATTTTCAGCATTTAATGAAGAGCAAAAAGCGGCCGCAAAACTGTCAATACAATCTTGGGCTGATGTTGCTAATATTAATTTTGTTGAAACTTCTGATGTCAAGGAAGCGAATATCACCTTTGGGTTCTTTGATGTTAGTTTGACGGGGAGTTATGCATTTGCTTATCTGCCGAGGCCGGAGAAGACACAATTAGGAACTTGGTATAACGCCAAAAGCCGTACTTTCACAAATAATGATATCGACGTGAATGGTTATGGCCGTCAAACGTTTACTCATGAAATCGGCCATACATTGGGGTTACAGCATCCGGCTGATTATAATGCGTCTGATAAAGTGAGCCCAACTTATAAGAATAGTGCTACCTATTTTGAAGATAGTCGTGCTTACACCGTCATGAGTTATTTCAGTGAGAAAAATACCGGGCAAGACTTTAAAGGTATTTATTCTTCTGCACCATTACTTAACGATATTTCTGCCATTCAGGAAGTGTACGGCGCTAATAATACAACCCGTACCGATGACACGATATATGGCTTTAATTCCAATACAGAGCGCGACTTCTATACTGCAAAAGATGAGAACAGCAAACTGTTGTTCACTGCTTGGGATGCGGGTGGTAATGATACGTTTGATTTCTCTGGTTTTACGCAGGATCAGCGCATCAACCTGAATGAAGCTTCTTTCTCGGATGTTGGTGGTCTGAAAGGGAATGTTTCTATTGCTCGTGGTGTAACGATTGAAAATGCGATTGGTGGCAGTGGCAATGACGTCCTAATAGGCAATGATGCTGACAATACTCTGAAGGGTGGTGCTGGTGATGACATCATCTACGGTGGTCTGGGAGCAGATAATCTTTGGGGTGGAGAAGGTAAAGATACATTTGTCTACCTGAGCGCCAAAGAATCTCCTCCGCTTGAGCGTGATTGGATACATGATTTTGTTTCAGGTGAGGACAAGATTGATGTGTCATTATTCGATCTGGGTGAGTTAGGGAAAGGAGGCGTTAAGTTTGTCGAGGAGTTCACTGGTGCCGTTGGAGAAGCTGTGCTTCGTTATAACACCGTTGATAAGGTGAATGATTTCGTCATTAATATGGGTGGAAAATTATCTTACGATGATTTTTGGGTAAAAATTGTCGGAGAACCAATATTAGAGTCTGATTTCATCCTTTCATAACACAACAACACAACCGCATCTGATTTGGATGCGGTTATTCGTTTGGAGGCGGCATGGTTTTTGCAGTTTGGTATCTGAAATTTGCATTCTTTGTTGCTCTTACATTCGGCATTATCGGAGGAAGTATGGCAAGTAGTCTTGATCTCCCACACGCCAGTGAATTGAAAGGCATATGGCAACTATCAGATAAACGTCAACAATGTGATGTGTCATTGACTGACCAGCCATTACCGGAAGGATCAATTTGGTCACTTAATGGTGATAATGCTTGTTTGGCGGATATGTTTGGCGAAGTACCTGCTGGTTGGCGGCCTACACCTGATGGCATCACGATTACAGATAATCAGGGGAGTGGTCTGGCTTTCTTTGCTCATGAATCAGATGGTTGGTTTGCCCGGTTTGCTGATGGTCGGGAACTGATAATGAGACCTGGTGAGCAAAGGGAATAAGGCAAGGAACGTTAACATCAGATAGTCATATATTTATAACAACAAGATATATCAGATAGTTATTAAGGAAGTGCCGTGAAATTACTACTCCCAAAGGATGAGATTGCTGACGTCATTCGTGCCCGTAGTCGGGTGTTTTGGACTATCGGGTTGTTCACCGCTTTTATTAACCTGCTCATGTTAGTTCCGTCTGTTTATATGTTGCAGGTTTATGACAGAGTGTTGCCATCGGGCAATGAAATCACTTTGCTGATGTTGACCCTGATCACTCTTGGCATGTTTGCCATGATGGGAATGCTGGAATATATCCGCAGCATGATTGTTATCCGTATTGGTAGTCAGCTTGATATGAAGCTGAATAATCGGGTTTATACCGCATCTTACGAATCAAATTTGAAAAATGGTACAACAGATGCGGGTCAGATGCTCAATGACTTGGCAAATATTCGCCAGTTTCTGACGGGTAACGCCTTATTTGCTTTCTTTGATGCTCCTTGGTTTCCAATCTATTTGTTGGTTATTTTTCTTTTTAACCCCTGGCTTGGTTTGTTGTCATTGGTGGGTGCGTTGGTATTGATCGCCCTTGCTGTATTGAATCAGTGGGTATCAAGTCAGCCTTTATCAGAAGCCAATAAACTTGCTCTGCGTTCAGCTAGCCTTGCCAGCACCAACTTGCGTAATGCTGAAGTAATAGAGGCGTTGGGTATGTTGCCAGTACTGCGCCGGAGATGGTTTGGATTACATGAACGTTTTCTGAATTTCCAGCGTATTGCTAGTGAACGGGCTTCAGTGATTAATTCGGTCACTAAAACGGTGCGTTTGGCGTTACAGTCGCTGATCCTCGGACTAGGTGGTTGGTTAGCGATTGGTGGGCATATTACGCCGGGAATGATGATTGCGGCTTCAATTCTGATGGGGCGGGCACTTTCGCCAATTGAACAGCTGATTCAAGCTTGGAAAGGTTGGAGCTCCGCTCGTTTGTCATGGCAACGGTTAACCGATCTGCTGGAGCAGCAACCGGAACGGAAATCGGGAATGTCATTACCGGCGCCAAAAGGCAATTTGGTGGTAGAAAAAGTTTCAGCAGCACCTCCGGGAAGAAACAGTAAGGTTGTGTTGCAGGATGTCAGTTTCGCGCTGGATGCGGGTGATGTGATGGGATTAATTGGCCCCAGTGCTTCGGGGAAATCGACCCTCGCCCGGTTACTGGTCGGAATATGGCCGGCACAGGAAGGTGTAGTCCGTTTGGATAATGCAGATATTTATCAATGGAACAAAGATGAATTGGGCTCTTCAATAGGATATTTACCGCAAGATATTGAGCTGTTTGGCGGCACTATCGCTGAGAACATTGCTCGTTTCAATGAGGTAGAACCCGAAAAAGTTGTTCAGGCGGCAAAGAAAGCTGGGGTTCATGAACTGATATTAGCGCTGGATAAGGGTTATGACACCATTATTGGTGCTGGAGGTATTGGACTATCTGGTGGGCAGAAGCAGCGAATCGGTCTTGCTCGTGCGTTGTATGATGAACCGTCACTTGTGGTCTTAGATGAACCGAATTCCAGTCTGGATGAAGCGGGTGAAAGAGCATTGAATCAAGCTATTGCTCAGCTAAAAGCGCAAGGAAAAACCGTGATTGTGATTACTCATCGCACATCATTGTTGTCACAGACGAACAAAATATTGCTGCTGGTTCAGGGAAAAATGAAGATGTTTGGGTCATCTCAACAAGTAATGACGGCTTTATCACAACAGAATAAGAGTCAGGAACATTCAGCAACTAAGGCAGTTGCTCAGGCATCATAAGTAAATAGGCATTTAATTATAATAATATCAAATAGCTGAGACGGAGATTTCTGTCCGGGAGTGGATATGTCTGATCAGAATACGCCGGTAGTGGATGGAAAAGGATTGTTGCCACTAGAAGAAGGGCATTTTTTACGACTAGGATGGTTGGTGATTGGTGTGGGGATCTTGGGGTTTCTCATTTGGGCAGCATTCGCGCCGTTGGATAAAGGGGTTGCGTCTTCAGGTGTGGTGGTTGTGGATGGCAACCGCAAAACGGTTCAGGCTCCGGCAAGCGGTATTATCAGCCAGATTATGGTTGTTGAGGGAGAAACGATAAAAGCGGGCCAAACCCTTGTCCAGCTCAGTCAGGTGCAGGCAAAAGCGCAGGTAGATGCGATTCAGGATCAACTGTATACCACGCTAGCAACGGAAACTCGTTTATTGGCTGAACAGCATGGTGATGACATGCTGGTTTTTCCCGAAATATTGCAGCAATTACAATCTGAACCTCGGGTGAAAGAAATTATCGCGCTGCAAAAACAATTGTTCGCATCACGCCGTGAAATGCTGCAAAGCGATTTGGCAGGGCTTGAGCAGTCTGTGGCAGGGACCCATTTTCAGATTAAAGGACTGAAAGCTTCTCTTGTCAGTAAGCGAGTGCAACAGACAGCACTTAAAGAGCAGATGACTAATCTTAAATCTTTAGCGGATGAGGGGTATTTCCCGCGTAATCGTTATTTGGAACTTCTGCGTGAACAGGCTGAGCTGAACAGCAGCATAGCGGAAATGGAAGGACGTGCCGGTCAGCTTGAAAAACAGCTACAGGAAACCCAACAACGTATCATTCAACGTAAAGCAGACTATCAGCGTGAAGTGCGCACGCAATTGGCAGAAGAGCAGGTTGCCGCCAGTGAATACAGAAATAAGTTGGATACTGCCCAGTTTGAACTTATGCATACCTCAATTGTGGCGCCGGTTGATGGCACAGTTGTTGGGTTAAATATTTTTACACAGGGTGGTGTTGTTGCTCCCGGTGAAAAACTGATGGAAATCTTGCCGAACCAAATGGCGCTTGAAGTGGAAACCCGGGTTGCGGTTAATTTGGCGGATAAAATCAGCAAAGGACTGGATGTAGATCTGATGTTCACCGCTTTTAATCAGAACCGGACACCCAAAATTGAAGGAAAAGTGGTCATGGTTTCCGCAGATAGACTGGTAGATCCCGTGACTAGCCAACCTTATTATCAGATGAGAGCTGTCGTATCCCCTGAAGGGATGGAAAAACTGAAAGGGCTGGATATTAGGCCGGGGATGCCAGTTGAGGTATTTGTCAAAACCGGTTCACGTTCCTTGTTGAGTTATCTGTTTAAGCCATTGTGGGATCGGGCTTCGACATCGTTGATAGAGGAGTGATTATGAGACTAAATCATGCTTCTTTATCAGTGGGTTTGTTGATTCTTTTCAGCGTCAGTTTGTTCTCTTTTCCTGTATGGGCACTGAGTCTGACAGAGGCTTATGCGCTGGCATTAGAAAATGATCCTACTTTCCTCGCAGCGGTAAAAGAGAGAGAAGGTGGAGCAGAGTATGAAAAGATAGGTAGGGCAGAATTGTTACCTAAGGTGATGATGTCTTATCAGAATTCACCGAGGAACTGGCAACATATGGAGCAACCTGCGTATGATCGTCGGGGAAATAAGACAACTGCCAGCCGGGATCGCCAATATAGCAGTTATAACGTGGCAGTTGTGTTGACTCAGCCATTGATAGATTTTGAGATATGGGCACGTTATAAAGCCAGTCAGGCGCATACGTTGATGAGCAATGAACGTTTTCGGGCAGATTTTCAGCAACTGGCTGTCCGGGTAGTGAATGCTTACGTGGATGTGGCTTATGCACAGGATCAGATTGACTTAGTGATACGTCAGAGAATGGCGTATGAAAAACAATTGGAATTGAACAGGAAATTGTTTGCTTCTGGTGAAGGGACACGCACTGATGTGGTGGAAACACAATCCCGTTACAGCCAGGCTATTGCGGATGAGATAGCAGCTAAAGACGATCTGGATGCCGCAATCCGAGGCTTACAATTGATTGTTGGTGTTCCTCTTCCCATTGATTTACCGGTGCAGCGGTTATCAGATAAAAAGCAGTTTAAAATATTGCAGTTGTCGCCAAGCCATTATGAAGAATGGGAAAAACTGGCATTAGCTAACAATCCGGTTCTGGCCGCTTCCCGTCAGGAAGTGAAAGCGGCGTACCATGAAGTGCAACGTAATCGGGCAGGATATTTACCTAAGTTGGAACTTTATGCTTCCCATTCTGAAAGCGAATCTAGCAGCGATAATACGGTAGATCAGAAGTATCGAACCGATACCATTGGATTACGGATGAGCATGAATATCTATAATGGTGGTGGTACATCTGCTGCTGTGCGTCAGGCGGCGGCGCAATATGGAAGAACCAAATATGAGCTTGATGCCCAGGCAGGAGAAGTTCTTAATGCATTACGTCGGAATTATAATCAGTACCTGAATAGCGAAAAGCGGATTAATGCGTATGAAATGGCCGTTGAATCAGCTAGCTTGCAGGTGGATGCAACCAGTAAGAGCGTTGTTCTTGGGCAGCGGGTTAATGTGGATGTTCTGAATGCTGAGCAGCAGCTATATACTGCCCGGCGTGATCTCTCTCAGGCCAAATATAATTATATTAAAGCTTGGGTCGGCCTACTTAATGAGGCCGGTGAGTTAAAAGGTGAACATTTGGATAAGGTAGCCGGGTATTTTCGTTAGTTTGCTGTTGTCAGCCGGAGTTGTTGTAAGTTGCCATTTAAAGCTAAATCGGTACGTAATGACGCAACTTTCCGGCTGATAAACGCAATTTCTTTATTTGATTCCAATTTGTTGCGCCATTTATCAGGTTGTTGCTTGAGGTTCTGGAAAAGATTATCCAGCGTACCGGACTGTTGCAGTAAAATAGTGGCAGTTTTAGGTCCAATTCCCGGAATTCCGGGGATTTTACTGCTACTGATCCCCGCTAATCCCCAGTAATCAGGCAATTGTTGCGGAGCAACACCAAATTCTTGTTGAACAAATGGCATATCTAGCCAGCGTTTCTGGAAGTAGTCACGAATACAGATATTGGGTGAAAGTAATTGGCAATAACCTTTATCAGTAGAAACAATCGTAACATGGTAACCGGCAGCAGCGACTTTTACTGCCAACGTTGCGGCGAGATCATCAGCTTCATGCCCTTGGGCATGCCAGCAGGCAATACCTTGTTGTTCAAATGATATTCTGATCTGCGGCATCTCTTGTTTCAGATTGTCAGGCATTGGAGAGCGACCGGCTTTATAGTCAGGCAATATTTGATGCCGCCAACTGTTACTACGAGCCTCTTCATCGAAGACTGCGACAGCATGGGTAGGATTGGTATGTTGGATCAACTGCCTTAGTGCGTTCTCGCAAGCAGGAATGCATGGGCTACCCTGCACAGCGTGAATGCGGCGGATAAGGTTAAGAGCATCAACAATTAGAAGGTGTATCATAGGGTTCACTATTAAGCAGCATTGTGCTCCATCCATGGAGCAGATATTTTTTCGGGCAGTAAGTTTTATCGGCTAATTTCGTAGCAAGGTTCGTAGGCAGTCCCACCGGGTAGTTTCATCCGGTGCTGTTCTACAAAGTCTGCCAGCAGCTTGTCCATATGGCGCATTATTTCAGCATCTCCGTGGATTTTGAATGGGCCATGTTTTTCAATCGCTTGAATACCAATTTCTTTCACATTGCCGGCAACAATCCCAGAAAAAGCACGGCGTAGTGCAGCTACCAGTTTGTCAGGCGACTGATCAGGATGGAGATTAAGATTAGCCATGTTTTCATGAGAGGGTGCAAACGGTTGTTGTAAATCATAGTTGATCTTCATTGACCAATTAAAACTGTATGCATCACCGGTACTGTGACGGTTATCTCTTACTAATGGCATTGCTTCTTTCATTATCCGGGCAACTTCAGGTGGATCATCAATAATGGTGTGATAGTAGCGTCGTGCTTCTTTTCCCAATGTATGAACAATAAATTCATCCAAGACTTGGAAATAATTTGCGCTTTCTTTCGGACCGGTAAGAATCAATGGCAATATCTGTTCCTGATTTTCCGGGTCCATCAGAATACCCAACAGGTAGAGTAATTCCTCTGTTGTGCCGACGCCACCTGGGAAAATAATGATACCGTGGGCAATACGAACGAAGGCTTCCAGACGTTTTTCTATATCTGGCATGATAATCAATTCGTTCACTAATGGGTTAGGTGGTTCAGCTGCAATGATTGATGGCTCGGTGATACCGATAAAACGGCTATCTTTATAATTCTGTTGTGCATGACCTACGGCTGCACCTTTCATCGGTGCTTCCATTGCACCAGGGCCGCAGCCGGTACAGATATTAAGCCCTCGTAGTCCAAGTTGATGACCAACGTTACGGCTATATTGATACTCTTGTTTAGTCACTGAGTGGCCGCCCCAACAGACAATCATATCGGGATCTTCGTCGGTATGTAACGCTCTGGCGTTACGCAGAATAGAGAAGATGGTGTTGGTGATATAGGCACCATTTTCCAGATTGGGATGATGCTGTTTTCCTGAATCAGTAATCTGAGTATGAACAAACAAGATATCCCGCAGCACTGCGAATAAATTAGCTTGTAGTGAATGGATAATTTTCCCATCAACAAATGCTTCTTCTGGTGGATTTACCAATTCCAGTTTCACTCCACGCTCACGGCGCAATACGTTAATATCAAAATCCGTGTATTTAGCGAGGAGCTCTTTACTATTATCAGTTTGGCTACCAGAGTTGAGTACAGCCAGTGAACAGTTTCGGAACAAGCGATGAAGATCGCTTTTTGCGGTACTTTTCAGCATATCTACTTCAAGTTGAGATAATAAATCCATTGAACCGAGTGGGTTGATATGTGTAATCAAGAATGACTCCTTATATCGTGTATGGGTTTCACCTCAATATCGTAAAACGACTGCTCCCGCCCGTACTGGACGAGGGTTTACGACGGTTTTTGCTAAATCTGTCACATTTCCTATTTCAGCTTGGTTTTCACCGACTGCACTCAGTAAACTCTATTTATTGACGTGCCAGTCTGCCTGTTTTTGGTGCAAAGTCGGTACTATTTGTGCGCCATGGATTGATATCTAATCCCCCGCGACGGGTATAACGGGCATAGACCGAGAGTTTTTCTGGCGAGCATAGCTGTTGTAAATCATTGAAAATACGCTCAACACATTGCTCATGAAATTCATTATGATGCCGAAATGATACCAGATAACGTAGTAACGATTCTTGGTTAATTTTTGCTCCTTTATAGTGAATCTGGACAGATCCCCAGTCAGGTTGATGGGTAATCAGACAATTGGATTTCAGTAGATGGCTAACCAAAACCTCTTCCACCAACGGGCCTTGCGCAGCACCTTGCAGATAATCGCGGTTGAAATTATATTCAGTAATGTCAATATCTTGATTATCAATACATTCACCGGTAAAAGCAGAAATCGGTTGGTTATTGAAATGATCTAAATGATGAAGTGTCACTGTTACATGACCATCAGCACAAGCGGCGAGATCACGCTGTAATGTTTCTTCAACGGCTTGCCAGTTTTCAAAACGGGTTTGATTAAAGCTATTCAGATAGAGTTTGAAACTTTTAGATTCAATCAGATTTTTACTCTTTGCATTCAGGCTGACATGCCCGACAGCAACTTGCGGCAAGCCACGACTATTCAGCCATGATAGTTCATAAAGCGTCCAGATATCAGCCCCGTGGAACGGCAAATTGTCAGGAAAAATGTTCAGGGGTTCACGGTTCATACTGCGCGGCACTGCTTGCAGCAAGTTGGCGTCGTATTGGTCATGGTATGAAGTGGTTTTACCTAGAGTAAGCGGCTCAAGAGCTTGATGATCCTGATATAACGACATGTTATTCCTCAAAATCTGATATACCCTTCATCTTTCAAGCTGCTGCTTTGTTGGCTGCTTTTACTTACCCCAGTCACAGAGTTATCTATGTTGCTGGGGATTCGTTCACTTGCCACCGCGCTGCAACTCGAAATCTATTAGGTATAATAGTGATCGTAGTCATTGCCCAAGTTTAGCAAGCTACGGGGTTTTATCAGAGTCTTATTTATTTACTGCCGAAAATGGTGTCAAAGCCATCCAATATCATTTATCACTGCGGGTAGTGAATTGTTTTATTTCACTACCCGCAGTGATATCCAGAGAAGCTTTAGAGATATCAATCCCGACTAAACCTTGACAAGTCTAAGTACAAATACCGGCTTTGGGGATAGGTTTTTAATGATGACCTGTTTTATTTATAACTCTTATCATGAATGAGTTTATTACGTGCTTCAATTTTTCCATTGAGGTTTAATCTAGGGTAATTGTCAGTTAATACATTTTCCCAAGAACCATAAATAGGATTTGGCATCATAATAAATTTATAACCAAAATTCGGAGCATTCATCATGACTAATTCTTTACGTTTATTGTTTTTTTTACGATAAAAAATATCGCCAAAATCGTTTAAATTATCTCCCATAAATACCACGATGTGATAACCGGACGCAATGATTGTGTTGAAACGGTGTTGTTTGTTGGACGTTTTATCCCGTAAAAGTAATGTTTTTTCTGAGACATGTGGGAACCCATTTTTGATCAGAGTATTCATAGTATGCTGGTAATCGTCAGACTTTCTATTCGAAACGTAAAATATTTCTCCACCGTTATTGATGATATAATTTACAAAATCAACAGCGCCAGGAATAGGGCTGGATTTTTCCTTTGATACCCATTCTTCCCAGTTTCTCTGGTTAGACAATTCACCACTTTTAATTTGTTGAGCGTTATATGATGTGCTGTTTAAGATCGTTTCATCAAGATCTACCACAACAGCTTTCTTTTTACCTGGTATGTTATCTGCACGATCAAAAGCGTCTTTTGCTATATTAAAAGCTTGTGCCACTAATGCGAGATATTCGCTGGAGTTTTGCATCCATAACACAGCGCTGGTATTTTGTTTTGTGAGAATCGTTTCACTATCTTGCTGATTGTAGCCGCAGCCAGCTAATAGTATCGCTATAAATGAAATAGCAAAAAAAGTCGTTTTTGTTTTCATAATAAATTTATTTCCTGTTTTTCAAATTTTCTTTTCTAACGTCTTCAATCATTTTTTTAGCTTCCTTTTTTGAACTCTTGGCGGTGTATAAAAAGAGATTAAAGAAAGTGTTGTTTTTTATATCAGCTAATTTAACTTTATAATTTAGGATATTATCAATATCATCTGATAAAATGACAGAAATATCTTTTTCGAGTGCTTCGTTTTCTTTAAATTTAGGTTGAATGAGGCCAGGATAACTGTTTTTCAAGAGCATCAGATCTATGTAACTTAATAAAAATGGAGATCTACCTTCTAATGAACTAAGAAATCGACTTTCTCTGTATAGATGAAACATCGTATCGTAATAAAGAGATTTACCGCTCAGACAGCGGACGCCATCAATAATTTCTGTATCTGAGTTATTTATATGAAATGTTTTTGCTTCTGGGTGAGTGTGCCAGCAAGATGTGTATGCGAGATCGATAGCGACAGGTATATCATCAATTAATTTAATCAGATGTGGATGATGGTCGGGGCTTAACTGGTATTTAATCAGATCGAATCGAGAATATTTAATAATTTCTTGTTTGCTATAGTCGTAAATCCCTTCAATATAGCCTTGTGAATAAAGAATATCTAAGTACTTTTCTAGTTGTGAATTGTTTATTAATAAGTCGATATCATTATAATTCCTGTGTATTTTATCTTTATACAGAGATGATAAAGCGTGCCCTTTTCTAATGGCATAAGGCAGGTTATTTTGATCAAATTGCTTACCAATGTTCTGTATTTCCTGCAATTTTGTTTCTTGCTGATTTCTCATATACGTGAGATATGATGACAGCATATAGTAAGTTTGCCGTGTGAGTTTCTTTACTTCACCATATTTTTTTATCAGGTCAAACCATATTGGAATGAGTTTATGTTTTCCCAGAAAATGCAGATCGGCAGAGATAACATTATCTAAATCTAAGTCCTCATTTTTTTTTATACCTAAATAATCACTGATGATATAATTGGCTGAGGTTATGTTTTTTTTATCAAGAATATCGTGCATATTTTTACATCCGTCAGTATGTATTGATTGATTTTGTTCTTAAAATTTACTTTTTCTATTTCTAAAATGAATATACCCAATAGATTTCGAGTTGCAGCGCGGCGGCAAGTGAACGAATCCCCAGCAGCATTGATAACTCTGTGACTGAGGTAAGTAAAAGCAGCCAACAAAGCAGCAACTTGAAGGGTATAAATTATCTAATATTCTTATGCTATAATATTTGCCAAGGGTGTGCAACTATATATTCTTTAAGGATTTTATTAAATCACAATGTTATTTTTAGGCGTTTTTTATTAAAGCCCTTTACAATGTAGCTGGTATTGAATCAGCCCGGTAAGTTGACATCAGGTGGGAGGGGAAATATACGATATGTATTGCAAAAAATAATGATTTTAAATACTATTAACCAAAAATAACTGAATAAAAATGCTAGTATGAAAATCTTAAAGTTATCAGCCTTTCAATCTGCTAAATTTAATAATTATCCTTGGGAATGGGGCGTTATTAATAATTTAATAACAAGACAGGATGCGATTCAAATTGCATCTGAAATAGAATGGTTGGATTTTCGTCCTATTGCGGCAGAGAGAAGTGACAAAAGCTATAGTATGTCGTTGTTTGAAACTAATAGACAGAATGTGCGGGGAGAGAGATTAAATGAATTACTGAAAGATGTACGCTCTATTCAATATATAAAAGCGTTAAGTGAGTTCACAACAGCAGCATTATTGGATAAAGAGTGCGTCATCAATATCTGGAAATATTCAAATCAAAACTATTTATCACCGCATTTAGATAAAGCCGAAAAATATGTTACTCATCTTATTTATTTTAGTGAGGAATGGCTAAAATCCTATGGTGGCTGTTTGAATATTCTAACAACGTCTGATGAGGCTTCAGTTATAGCCCATATTGAACCACACTATCAAAACTCAGTGGTGATAAAAACTGACGATAAATCATGGCATAGCGTCTCTCCTGTTAAGGTTGAAGGTGTGGATAGATATTGTATGCAAATTATTTTTTTAAAATCATGAAAATAACCTGTGTGTATACCCTATGGATTTCAAGATGCTTCGCGACAGCAAGGGAGCGAATCCCTGGGAGCATAGATAACTCTGTGAATGGGGTGAATGCAGCTAACAAAGAGGCAACTTGAAAGATAACGAGTATAACCATTCAAGTTTATATTTCGCTACTTGATATTAGAGTGAACACGCAGATGGAAAAATTAGACGCAAAGGTATTGCAATATGTTACATAGCATCAATTCAAGAATACAGATAATTCGCCGAACAAAAGAGAACAAAAGGCGATATTTAAATCTGAAGAGTAATGAAAATCTGGTAACAGATGATCCCTTGTTTTTTCGGACATTACTAAATAATGTCGATCCTATTGAGCTTCTTAAGTATCCAGTTTACGATGATATATATCATCGTCTTAAATCACATCTTGGTGTTGAAAATATTGTATTGACCAGCGGTTGCCATGATGCTATTAGAGTACTCTTTAGTAGCCTTGATAAGATAAAAAATAAAGTTTTATTAACGACACCAAATTATGATGGCTATTCTCTTTATCTTAATATTAATGAAATACCTTATGTACAGTGTTCGAGAACACCAGATAGCCCGTTTGATTTATCATCTTTATATGAACAGGCGTTAAGGAATCAGTGTAATTTATTGGTTTTGACTAACCCAGACCCTTTTGTTGGTGATTGTTTTGAACGCGATCAGATCACCGTATTTCTCCAGAACTGCAAAGACCGTGGCATCACTGTTATTTTGGATGAAGTCTATTCGGGTTTTGGCCGTGATTCAGATATTATGCTCACTAAAACCTATGATAATTTACTCGTACTGAACAGCTTCTCTAAATCCTATGGATTACCAGGATTAAGAGTTGGTTGGATTGCGGGTAATGCAAAAAATATAGAAGATATAGGTTGTTTGTTTCCTGAATCAACATTGTCGGGTATCAGTCTCTATATTGCGAATCAATTAATTAAAAAACCTGATTTTTTATTACAATATCGCAATAGTATTCAATACAATAGAATGCAACTGATAAATAAAATGGTCATGCTGGAGTGTATTGAAACTTATACGCAGAGCGTGAGTAACTTTGTATTATTTAAATTGCTAAAAACCGCTTCTTCTGGGGAGTTGTGGAAAGAGTTACTTTCTCAAGGGGTTTATGTTGCGAATTTGAACCACATTCCGGGGTTTGAAAATCATTATAGAGTGACAGTGTGTAAGGAAGACGCAAGAGGAAAATTGATTGATTCGATTAAACGATTTTAAGGGAAGGAAAATTCTAATAGTAGGCCGTCCGTGTAGCGGTAAAACTTCTCTTGGTAAACAGTTATCTGAAACGACAGGGATAAATCTTTTTGACTTGGATGATATTTATTGGGAAAAAGGATGGCGGCGTCCAGATGATGCAACATTTAAAGAAAATTTAAAACAGGTTTTGGAGTTGGAGGAGTGGATTATTGCGGGAAACTATTTACAGACTTTGGCGTTTCGTATGCATTATTGTAGTGATATCATAATATTGAATTGTACTTGGTATAAAGCCGTTTATCGCTACTTTAGACGTATTGTGATGCGAGCTTGCAAAAAAGAGCGAAATACGAGTTATTCTGGCTGGTATAGGGAGTTCAATATAAAGTTTTTCTTTAAGAAAATAGTTTTCTATTATAAATTTTACCATCAGTTTAATGAGGCGATAAATAAATCGAGTGATTGTGTTAAAATTCACAGATATTAAATGTAATTTTATGTGTTTATTTGTAGTGCTAATAGGAGTGAATCTTATTTTTTATATACTCAATAGATTGCGCGGCGACAAGAGAGCGAATCCCCAGTTCAATGTGACTGGGGTGAGTGAAAGCAGCCAACAAAGCAGCAACTTGAAGGATGCAGGGTATATAGCTGAGAAAATTAAACTATGATATTAAGTAATTAGCAACAGAACCATATTTTTTTATAATGTAGTCGTCTAATTGCAAAATAGCTTTTCCATCCGTTTTTAATCTGTTCATATAATCTTGTTTGGTTATATTTCTTTTTTCCCAATGAGATGAAAAATAATCAATTTTTCTTATCAATTCTATGCCAGATTGTTCATAATCATAGATAATCCCTTCCCAAGGAAGACCATACATTTTACTAAGAAAATATGAAGCGATTCCAGTTCGGTCTTTACCAAAATAACAACCGAAACCCACTAATTTATTGCTGCTTACTATGGTATTTAACTGACGAAATTCAGGCTGATAACGCTCTACAATCTCTATATAAAATTCCAGCAGATCATTGATACAGGGTATACGGATATTACGGTATTTACTGCCTGCATCCGTCATTGGTAAATTAATACAACATTTCGCTATAGTTGTATTACGAATGGCTTCCTGAGGATTACGAAAATCAACCAGCACATCCAGCAATTCTGGACAAAAGGAAATGTCTCCGTAACCTAAAGCCATTCGATAATAGTTAATGCCAGCAAAACTGAGTTTTCTAATGTTAATCATTTTTCAGAGGAAAATTCATATATAGGGAAAATAGTTCCACCAAAGCGTGTTTTGTACTGTCTCATATGCCTTGTTTTGTCGTCTTTAGATAATCGCACCGAGGTGAGATTAAGTGTTTTCAGTTTCTGAGACTGAGCCCATTCAGCGGCGGTCATCATTACATGATAGGTTACTCCGCTATTGGATAGATAGCTTTTGTCGTCGTAAACCAGCTTACGCAAATATGCTTCTGACCCAATAATTGCGAAATTAAGGCATGCTAAAACATCTTTCCCTTTAAAAGCAAAAAAAGTTTTACTGTCTCCTCTCTTGTCCTGAGACCGTAATATTTTGCATGCACCTGAAGCATCCTGTTGTGTAATGGCATTGCGCTGAAATCCTCGTTCCATTAGGGTTTTATATTTTTCCATATATAAGACTGATTCTTCTAGGGGGAGAAATTCCGACGATGAACTTACCACTACTCCGTCTCTAACGCTTTTTAATACCATGTTTTTAATTTTCCGTTTCTTTCCTCCCGTGTGGTAAATAGCTTGTTCCCAGATATCGCAATCCAGTCTTATTTTAATGAGAGTGGCTAGGGTAGACGTAATATTATATTGAGCGGCATAATTCAGTATTTCATTGCTGGTTAATATCGCTTGCAGGCCAGCCATTTCGATGCAGCTGGCGTTTCTGATTGGAAATCCAAATTGCGTTATCCAGCGCAAGAATCTGTCAATTAATATGTTTATTACTACACTGGTTCCTTTGATGACGGGGCCACAGTACCAAGTGACTGTACCGCTTTTTTTATTGATAAAGATCAGACATCTTAATTCTGCACGTTCAGATTGTATTGTGATGTATAACGGTGATGCGCTATAGCACTGTTGGACGTATTCCGCGTGAATAGTCGTTTGAGGATAGGGCGTACTGGAATGATGAACCATAAACGCATTCCATTCAACGGCATTTACCTCGCTATGGTTTTGAACAACTAACAATTCTATTCCTCCCGTGTGTCGCTGTATTGGAGAAGTTGTTTGAGTTCATCGCGGATTTTTTGGGTTTCTTGGTTTAACCGCACTGGATCGCCGATATCGCTAAGGACATGCTTTATTTTATTTGAGAGTGCTTTGCCGCTTTGACATCCTTTTATTTTACTCCAGGGGCCATTGGTGCTAAGAAACTGTCGTTGTCGGTTATAAATGTCTTTCATAACTTCTTGAGTAACAAATTTTTGCTGTTTTTGAGCTTGTTTAGAAGACCTTCTTTTTATTGCCAATGCCAATTCATTAAAAAAATAACCTTGTAATTGTGGGTCAGGGACAACGACCTTAAATAGTGTGTTTGGTTTTTCTTCTAATAAAGGCAATAGTCTGTTAAGCCACATTCCGGTACCAGGAATAAGGATTCGGCTGATATCGTAAATTACTTGCTGCTGAATAAAAGCATGGGCTTTAAACGTTAAATCTGTTTTCAGATTTCCTTGACCATCACGGTAGTCTTTGCAATTATCAATTTCTGCACATTTAAAATCACTTTCTCTGAGATTATTTAGACAGTGGAAGTCTGGAACCGAGATATTACCTATACGAATAAGATGTTCTAATGCTGTTTTATCGTCGGATTGTGAATATTGTCCGGCAAATGATTCAATTAATTGGTCAAGTAAAGTATTTAGCCTGAGAAAATCCAGTTTCCAGACTCTCTCATTTAACCGGATAATTGCATTTAATAAAGGCCCAAGAGTACTTTTTCCTGTGGCTGGAGCACCTAACAATAATATGATCATAATTCATCTTTTCCTGGGATAAATGTAACACATTAAAATTGAGTTCTGAAAATTTCAATCTGGACAGAAAGCCGTGGCTGGTCACAGAGTAATGGCCTCACAGCATGCCACGAATTTTCTCTCGGTTCAAAAAACACTGAGTTACCGACTAGTGGCTCAACTTCAAAAACAATATCATCCATATTTTGTGATCTTAAACCTAAAAATTGTCCGCCATTGGCACAATTCCAGGTTTCATTAAAAAACATCACGTGATTCAGAATTTTTTCAGGTTTATCCTTATGAGGTGAAATCCAATCACCAGTACGGTAATATTTATAAAATCCCATTTTGAATTTTAGTCCCGATATATCCAAATCTATGGCTTTAAGAATAGCATCTCGATATTGAACACTAGAAACTTCCTGATATAGAATTTGCCAGCATTTCCCGAGATTTTTAAAATCATTCTCAAGATCGGAAGTGGTGATTTCACGAACTGAAAAGCGGTACTGTTTCTCATGTTCTGTTCCTTTTTCTATATTGTGAAAACCACTATTGGGATAAGACTTAAAAAGTGGCTTGGGATCAGTAAATAGATTGGTTGTGATGCCAACTTTAAAAGGTTTAACCAATAACTCGGCATTTTTTATTGCATTAAAATCAATCATTTTGTTGTTCGAATAATTTATATTTTGAGATTAAGAGTTTATTTTGTAATGTCGCCTTGATGTGATTCTGATTTTTTCATCAAAGGCATATATGTCAATGAACTTAAGCTTTTCGGAAATTTCCTCACTAAAATGTGAATTAACACTTGTTTTTCGTGTCCTGTTCATATTAGCTATAATACAAACCTCATTTTCGTTATTAAAATAAAATCTTTCTATATCAATAGAAATATTACTGTAATTTGAGTGAAATGTTTTTACGCTAGCTATAAAATCACTGATTCCTTTGACTTGTGGATATTTAAGAAAAAATCCAGAATAGTTTTCTGCCAGGATATCGTTAGCACTATCGTACTGTTTCCTTTGATAAATTAATTGGTAAAAGTCTGTAATTTTCGATTTTTTTTGATTGCATTCAGATATATTAAACATTTTTTTACCGGTTGTTAGCTTGCGTTTATTCAGTCATATAATTTGGATATTCTTTAAGGGCTTCAACAAGATGGTGAATGATAAATGCCTCTTTACCATGACAATATTTGTCTATATCATTATTACAGATTTTTACTACTTGTTTTTTTAGATCGCCATATTCTTTTGCAATATGGGGATGTCTTCTTAAATAATTACGAAAAGCTAAATGCTTTACGATTTGTGGATCGCCGACTTTAAATGCGTGTACCTGATGTGTCCTGTTGTTACCCCCTTTTTGAAAATAGCGCCGGCCGGTGATGCCGAATTCACCTTTGGCCTTATAGCCATGAGACTGCATAATATCGGTATAGTTATCGAGTTCGTTAATATCATTGACTTCCACTAAAATATCGATGATTGGTTTGGCAGCGAGGTATTCGACGCTGGTACTACCAATGTGGTGGATTCGGTATATATTTCCGTTAAGTATATTATTTAATAAATTTGCTTCTGTTTGATACAATGCAGGCCATTGTGAATCGTACTCAACAACTTCAATTATTCTTTTTATCATATGCTTTATTCCATCAAGGTATATGGTTATTCAGTAATAAGTGTTAATGTTAATTATATTCATTAAAGTTTCTTATTGTCTATTATTGCAAAATTTAATAATTTTATTAAAGAATAAATCGAAATTTTCCGTATCGTTATAACTATAGCAACAACCGTAAGAGGGTAATTTACTAAGCTTCATTTTCACTTTTTCTCTAATGTCTTGCGTTATTTTGGGGGTAATAGACAAGTAGTCAATAAAGTATTTTATATTTTTCTCTTCTAGGAATAATTCACTATGCTTAAGATCTTGTGCGGCAATTGAAAATATATCACGGGTTGTAAATTTCAGGTTTATAAAAATGGCATTTTTTCTATCTCCTTGATATTTAAGTTTAAAAATATTTATAAACTCTTTTGTGTCAAATTCAAGTCGTTTTCGCTCATCCGGCGGTAAATGTTGTCCCGCATATCGATAAATCTCATCAGGGGAGATGTTTTGGGGACGGTTAGAATTAATATCCAATGAACACAAATGATCGTGGCTAATTGCACTTAAGTTCAGCCCAACACGTTTAGGCCAGCCGGAGAATTTTAATTCGTCACCATCAAGCCAGCCGACAATCATATCATCTGATAAAAAACTTGCACCCAAGTGAAAACAGGATTTAAACATGGTACTGGTTTTTCCTGCACCTTTAACACCATAGAAAATATAATTTTGTCCATGATAGTTAATGCCAGAGGCATGAAAAAATAGACAGCCTTTTTTAAACAGAGCGCAGCCAACGATATATTTTATCATACGAACAATAGCTCTACCCGCTAGCATATTATTTCGCTCGTATGTGATCTTCCAGTTTGTACCTTGCTGACTAATATCGATGAGAATTTCATCCTGTTCAGGTGTCTTTTCACACAATATTTTTGTAGTCTGCCCGTCATATTTTAAAATCCTCATTCCTTCACCCAGTACTTCATCGGTCATTAATATTGGAGGAAGGCGATGAGGTTTACTGTAATCCAATTCGATGTTCAGTTCACGAATAACGCTGTGAAGGTTATCTACAGCGTTAAGTTCAAAATGGCACAATATTTTCAGTACATCAGCATTGCCATGGATTTTAAATGCGGGTAGCAAACAGTCCTGGACGTTATCACATATATCTGTATTGCCATATATGCTTATAAATTCTCCTGCAAAGCTTAAACGGATATGTTGCATCTAATTATTGCCTTTCATAGTATTGTGTATTCTCAAGAATGGATAGGTTAGGAGTTTAACGCGTTTAAATTATTATCATAGAAAATTATAAATTCCTGATTTATTAAAATTAGGTTGGTAGTCATTTTATATGGCTCGTTTTTATTCTTTACTCATATTCAACGCATTGGTTATGCTGCGAGGCGTTTTATACCCGTGCTCATTGAAACTGCTTGATTTTCGCCCAAATGAGGTTCAGGGTATCCGTCATGAAAATATTCATTACCGACGAACAAAAAGCCGAACTTGAACACCTTCATCACACCTGCCGTGATAAGCGGGAGTGTGATCGTATCAAAGCGGTCCTGCTGGCCTCTGAGGGCTGGAGCTCTGTCATGATCGCTCAGGCCCTGCGCCTGCATGAAATGACCGTTAATCGTCATATCAGCGATTACCTTAATCACCGCAAACTCAAGCCCGACAATGGCGGCTCTCAGAGCCACCTCAGCGAAACACAGACGAAGGAACTTATCGCTTATCTGACCGCGAATCTTCTGCCCACCACACAGGCGGTTATCCACCTTGTCAAAGAAGCGTGGAATATCAGTTACACCGTTCCCGGCATGAATAAATGGCTGCACCACAATGGATTTAGTTATAAAAAACCGACCGGCGTGCCACACAAGTTCAACGCGGAACAGCAGCGGGCCTTTATAGAAACCTACGGGAAACTCAAGCAGGAAGCCGGAGACAATGAGCCCATCCTGTTCATTGATGGCGTCCATCCCACTCAGGGGACGAAACTGGCTTATGGCTGGATGCGTAAAGGCCAGAAAACCGTAGTGAAAACCACGGGAAGCCGTACCCGTCTGAACCTGATGGGAGCCCTGAATCTGGCCGATATCAGCAAAACAGTCGTACACGAATATGATCGTATCGACAGTTATCACATCGCAGAATTCTTCATTGCCCTGCGTGAAACCTATCCGGTCAGTCAGAAGGTTCATATTATCCTTGACGGAGCCGGTTATCACCGGAGTGAGTTGGTGAAAGACTGGGCTTATGTGATGAATATTGAACTTCATTACTTACCGCCCTACAGCCCAAATCTGAACCCGATAGAAAGGCTGTGGAAAGTGATGAATGAACAAGTCAGAAATAATCGTTACTTCGCCTCGGCGGCCTTGTTCAGGCAGGCAATACATCACTTTTTTACGGAAATATTACCGGAACTTGCCGGGAGTCTGTCACGCCGTATTAATGACAATTTTCAGATTCTGAATCCTGCATCTTCAAGTTAAGCGGGTATAAATGTTTCCGGGCCTAATAATGCATCAGGAATCATAATGTCAAACTCATTTTCAAGTTGCAAAACTAATCGTACCAACGTCATACTATCAATTCCACTTTCATCCAGTTTATCATCTGGATTAACAGTAACATCAGGAACAATCATTGAGATTTGCGCGCAGACTTCTTCTACAGTTATCATTATATAAGCTCTTATATGAAAAGGTGATTTTTATATTTCAAATGAGTGCTGGTAACTTTGGAAATATATGAATCGATCTATTTTATGAACTTGTTACCGCCCGGCTTTTATTCCTTTATATTGACCAATAATGATCCGATACACTTCTATTTTTGGTCTAAAGAGACATATCAATCATTATTTTGGCTATCTGTTTTAAATCTTCTTCTTTGTGTGCTGCGGAAGAATGTGACCAGTTCATGGTGACAATACCATTTTCAACAGAAAAGATAATAGATATATGGGAATACGCTAAATGATCAATAGGAATACATGAAGGTAGTTTAGTTATTCTTAATAATTTCTTTGTATTTCTGCGCGTTCCCGATATGTGTCCAAGGAAATTTACTTTAAACTGAGGAGTGGGGATACTTTCAAAAAGGCGTCGTTCATATTCGCTTCTTCCTTTAAAACGCCCTAATAGATAGCCATATTTAGGTGGTACTGTTGCTCTTGTGTACCCAATCTTTTTTGCTTCGTCCAGTAAAGAACCTGAAGACTTATTAATGAGAATAGGCCAAAAAGAAGTATAAGGCCCAACGGAAGATCTATCCTTGAGAGAGTCTCGTCCATTATCCCATAGCTCGACAGACAGAGAAGAAGAGGACATAAATTCAGAGACAGCTAAATTAAGTTTAGCCAGCAGGATATCAATTAATGTGATAGAAGTACCCATTGAAGAAAGAAGATATTGACTGGCTGAAGGTGAAAACTGGACTGTCCAGCTTTTTCTGGTCGCAGGTTTAGTTTCAATATGTTGAAATACAGGAAGTTGAGCTGATTTGTTCCAATCAGTGTTTAGCCAGTAAGAAATATCTTTATGGAAGTCATTATGGAGATAGTGTGTAACTTCAGACGTCCAATCTAGAAAACGGCAATGGGGTAAGATGGCGGTTTTATTATGAAGTAATTTCCACATACTGGATTCTATGTTCCTTAAAGACAGCTTGTCATAGACAAGATGATTTCCAATAAAAAGGAGATTACGTTCCGTATCTTTTCTAATTAGAATAAAATGCGTTAATGGGCCTTCCGAAATATTAAGGTGATAATTGTAGTCATGGAAAATCCTGTTGGCTGCTTCCGTAATTTGCTCATCCTCATGGCATTCTATTTCTGAATAATATAGAGAGACATCTTTTGTATTCAGAGAGGCGTGCCATTCGCCGGAAGTTTTCTTAAAGACTGACTTTAATGCTGGAAATAACTCAAAAATACCTAAAGCGGCTATTTTAACTTGTAAATCTGATACATCACTGGGCAATTCATAAAGAATTGCGGCATTATTTTGTCGGGCAAGGAAAATTTTTTCATATTCGAGCATATAATACTGAAAGGGAGCAATATTTATTGTCATTGTGATTTACCTGTATTAATGAAGTTAAACACGGGATCAATGATATCCGCCGGACTGGAGTTTCCATAATCTGCTATATATGCCGTTTGCATTAAGCAACTGGTCATGAGTTCCTTGTTCTACGATTTCACCTTTTCGTAAGACGATTAATCGATCCATTGAAGTAATGGTGGAAAGACGATGAGCAATCATAATAACCGTTTTACCCTCCATTTTAGACAATATCTCTTGCTGAATAGCTGCTTCGATCTCACTGTCTAAAGCCGAGGAGGCTTCATCAAATAAGAAAATTGAAGCGTCTTTTAACATAACTCGGGCTATGGCTATCCTCTGTCGTTGGCCTCCGGAAAGTTTTATTCCTCTTTCTCCAACAAAAGCATCAAGGCCTTTGCGTTTATTTTTGTCTTCAAGGTCTTGAATGAATTCGTCAGCTCTGGCAAGTTTTACCGCGATTTCTATATCATTCTGACTAATATCATCTCTACCCAGAATAAGGTTGTCTCGGACAGAACGGTGAATCAACCCGCCTTCTTGGGTAACAGCGACAACTTCATTACGCAGAGAGACTTGTGTGACTTTAGCAATATCCTGTCCATCAATCAGAATCCTGCCAGAGTTGGGGTTGTAAAGACGTAAAAGTAGGTTGAGAATTGTTGTCTTACCGGAGCCGGATGGACCAACAATACCGACTTTCTCACCGGGTCTAATCTTAAGATTTAAATCATTTATTACGGTCTTATTTGAACGATAGCCAAAGCAGATATTTTCAAAAACGATTTCCCCTGTGGATATTTTTAATTCTGTTGCGTCATGAGCATCAGTTATTTCAAGCGGTTTTGATATTAGCTTGGCGGCGCTTTGCAGAGCGCCAATATGACGCATGAGAAGATTTAGTTGCGACAATAGGCCAGAAAGCATGGTATTTAACCGTAACACTAAGCCCAGTGTAAAAGCGATTGCGCCGGTTGTTAATACGTTATCTGACCAACTGATAAATGAAATCCACGTCGTCATGGCGATCATTAAACCTGATAATAATGTAACTAAATTGGTGGCATTTGAGATATTACCGGTAAGTAGTTTTGTATCTGAATAGTATTCGTCGAAGTTATTTCTGACAAAAGTTGAACCTTGACTATTAGCACCAAAAAGTTTCAGAGTAACGACATTAGCAAAATTGTCTATAATTGCACCTTTTACTTTTGAACCACTGTCAGAATGTTGCACTGCGTACTTACGGATTCTGGGAACATAAAAGAATGCAATCGCAAAATAAATAGCAACCCAGATGAGTAACGTAACCGCTATCATGGGTTCAGTTTTGCCAATGAGGAATATGGTAGTCAATGTATATATAATAATAAACCATAGCGTTTGGATCAGCGTGTTGATTAAATTCACGATAGAACCACCCGCATCCCAGACTCTACGTTCTATGGAACCGGCTAAGTTACTGTTAAAGAAATTCAAACTTTGTTGAATTATGTAGGTATATGTTTGCCAGCGTACCATCATACTGAAACCCAGTGTGATGGTTAAATTCTGAATTAGCGATAATAACCAAGTGAATAACGTTCTTATAAAGATTATGATGACAGCCATGATAAAAAGCTCAGTGCCGTATAATGCGATTAGTGCAGATAAATCTTTGGGAGAAGTATTGAGCATATCAACAATATGGCCAATAAAATAAAACATACCCGCTTCTATTCCGGCAACAAAACCGCTCAACAGTAACATGAAAAAAATAGGCAACTTTGCCTGTTTTAAATAATGAGTAATGAATTTAATGGATGAATCTGGTGGCATACTTCCAATAGAATTAAAAGGCTTAATCCAGTTAGCAAACCAATTATTAATGTTAAGTTTTTTAAACATAGCAAGCGTTATCTATAATTTGGATTATGAGAAAGATACTGGTATGAATAAATTGTTTGTTATATTTTACTAGGTCATTTTTAAAATCCATAAATCGAAAATATCTTGATAAAACCTATCATTATGAACCATTAGACTGGCAGACTTAGCATCGCGACAGAATATTTCAGCGCCAAACTCATCAAAAGGTGTCATGGTATATTTTAAACCTAGTGCTTCTTCAAGAAGATATGATGCATTACGGATATTTCTTGCAGTTTCTGTTTTGATAACATTTAAAGAAAGTTTGCGAGAAGTATCAGAGATACTGTAATTTTTGTATAAGCAGTCCTGAATAAGACATCTGTTGGTATATTCTAAAGCGATGACCTGGGATATACGATTTCGAAATAAGGCATCAGATAACTTTTTGCTCAACAGACTCTTTTTTTTCCGGAAAGAGGATCTTATTCGACTAAGGACACCTTCTAGTCCACCATTATAAGAAGACATCCAGCCAATGTGCGCAATTGGAACAAAAGTTGATGCAAAGATTGTTGAAAGGTTGCCTATTATCTGCTCAGTATTGATATAAGTATCAATCTCAATTGGACCGCTAGAGGTTGATCTATTGCTGCTCAGAGGGTAGCCGCTAGTAGATTTTACGTATTCCTTTGGCAGTAAAACTAAATATCTGTCAGAAGGCGTTATGTCTTTATGTTGCATGGAAATAACAAAAAAATCAGCATCATATCTATAGCTACAGACCGGAGCGCTGCGTATCACCCTCAGTTTATCCCTTTCTTCAGACAGAACATTACTCGCTATTTCATTATATTCAGAAGTTACAGAAGCAATTAATGATTGATCACGCACAAGCTGTTCATATATTTTCGGAGATAATTGACGGATTGTATTTATCTGTTGGTTATGCATAACCCAGCAAATGGATGCAGAAATAGAGTATTGACCAATAAGATGCGCTATATAACTGAAGAGATTAGCAGATTCATAATCAGTAATAAGGTGATAAAGTAGGTTATTGGCTTTTAATGAATTAAAATACTCACGAGGAAACTCATTATTGTAATCACAGGTCTGAAAATATTTTAGTCCAAAAGTCCTAAGAATAGACTCATGGGAGTTTTTAATATTATTATTCAACAGTAATCTCCTGGGCTGGTTCTCGCATGAGGAAATTTGAAATCCCTGTATTAGCAGCATAAGCGCCACAATTAGGAATCGTTAGTATATCTCCTTGGAATAATTGCGGTAATAACGTATTTAGGGTTAAATAATCGACTGGTGTACATAGAGGACCATATATAGCTGTAGGTAGCATGATATTGTTATTTTTATTATTGGAAACATGAAAATCCGGCTGTTGATGGATTAATCGGCCACTAGCTGAAATCCCATTTAAAATATTTATACCGGCACTTATGATCAATATTTGATAACCATTTCTTTCTTTAACATCTAAAATTTCTGTTTCTAAAATACCACATGATGCAACAAGATATCTTCCGAACTCAAAGCATGATTCGATATCAGGCAAAATACCTTCTACTTTAGTAGGGGAAATAATGGGTTTTCCAGAGCGCATAAATGGCCATTCTAGGCCACCGCCATAGTTAACATACTTTAATTTATATCCAATTATGGATTCGATTTCAGATACAATTTGATTGGTTTGAATAACAGAAGCTCTGAATCCAGTTTCGTTTATTTGTGTGCCACTATAAAGATGAATGCCATACACATCGTTATCACCATTTGCGACGTAATTTTTCACTTCTTCAAGAGTGATACCAAATTTAGAATTTGGCATCATCATATTTAAGCGGCCATTATTGTTAGGAATGAATAAGCGTAGAATCCGTTTAAAATTTTTTCCGATTTGTTTTTCAACGATATCAAGTTTATCAAGCTCAGAGAGTGACTCCAAACTGAAATAATTCACGCCTTTTTCTGCTGCAAAGTCGATATCTTTAATGGTTTTTCCTGGCCCGCCATAAACAATGTAAGCGGGGTTAAAACCTGCGTTTATTGCAATAATTAGCTCTCCTGGTGATGACACTTCAGCCTTTAAGCCCAGCTGTGATATAAACGTTAAAATTTCAATATTAGGATTGGCTTTAATAGAGTAGTAAATTCTGTGGGCAGGAATTGATGATTTTAGTTCGTTGTATCGTTCTTTAATTTCGCTAAGACGATAAATAAATCGGGTAGTAGAATGTTTCATCTTTATTCCGGCCTCTTGGATTTATAATTAGCAGTCATATCTAAGTGGGTTGAGATAGTTATAGCTATTTTAGTTGCAATTGTACCTAGCTGTTTAATCAGAGATTGACGAATATATTGTATTGTAATCGTGTTATCAGAGATGCATTGCAAATAACATCCAGAAGCGTCGGCGGAGGCTTTACAGGTTATTATACCAGGGATGGACAATGCCGCATTTTCTATTTCTACGGCACTGGTTCTTTGACCCAAGATTTTAATTTGTGAATCTTTTCTTCCTTCAACATATAAGAATCCCTTACTGTCAGTGAAGCCTAAATCTCCGGTATTTAATGTTCCATGGAAGTTTTTACGAATAATTTCGCCAGAAGGCATAAAAGAAAGTGTTCCTAGTGCAACGTTTGATCCTGAAACAATAATTTCTCCTCTGCCTTGAGAATCAGGATTATCAATAGCTATTCTTGCGCAGGAAATTGCCTGTCCAACTGACCCTGGAAAATCAGGTTTATCATCGGGCAGTAAAATGCTGACTCTTTTACATTCAGTTAGTCCGTACATTGTGTAAAATTCGGTTTTATGAAATAAATCGATTATCTGATTAATCAGACCAGTTGAAATGGCTTCACCGGTAGAAGTTATTTTCTTGATTGAATCACCATTAAATCGTGTTCTAAAAAGCGGAATAAGTGCTGTAACCATAGAGGGGACAATAGGTAAAATAGATGCATCAAATTTGTCGATAAAACTTACGGATGAGATTGACATACCTTCATCAATAAGACAAATAGTTGCATCAATATTTTTGACTAGAAGATATTGATAAAAGCCATAATCAAAAGCCATCGGCAGGAAATTTATCACTCGATCCGTGTGAGAATATTTTAATTTTTCTTGGATAGATGAAACTGCTGTGCTGATGTTGTTATCAGACAGAAATACCAATTTTTTATCTCCGGTAGAACCTGAAGTAAAAAAACAGAGTCTTGCCAGCTGTAACCAATCGGAAACAAGATGAGTGTGAGTATTATTGAATGGTATAATGTTATTATCTTTATAAACTGCAACAGCAAAAGGGAGAGATTGGATTAGTGATTTTACATAACTGAATTCAATTGATGAAGGTAAAGGAATAAAAGGAATATCTAAAATCTGTGCGGCTTCATAGCAAAAAATATAATCTATTTTTTCTTTTGACCAGCAACAGAGTGCATAAATTTTAGGAATGTTATAAATAGAGCAGGATAGATTTTTGCTTTTTTCTATTACATCATAATAATCCAACTCTAAGCCTTTACTCGTTATAATTCTCAAAATTTCACCATCAATTATTTTCGGTAATATTTTCTCAAAATGGATAATGGTAATTATAAAATATCCGATTTTTTTAACCCAGAGCCGCAGAGAGGTTCTACCAACATCAAACAATCTTACGGTTTTTTCTTATCCACTGTTTCTGGCAAGATAATACCTAACGTTAATACGTTTAGGCATGTATTATCCTTCCTTTAAGTGAGTTTTTAGGTTGAGATGACCAAAATACTATTTGGATCGAGTTTCTTTTATAATTTTTACGCATGGCATTAACGGAATGTAGAGAGTGGTCTGAACGTTTGAAGACAATAGACCTTCCAGGGTAGGGTTCTATCATATTTACAACATTTCCATGAGTATCGTGGACCACAAATTCACCGCCAAGATCGGTACCAAGACTACCACTGAGATAAATCAGGTGGGTGACTAACTTAGGTTCCCGGTCAGTATGTGGGGACATAAAACAGTTCTCAATATATTGGTTTAAAATGATCTCAATTTTCCCGTTAGCAAGTTTGCAGTTGGTGATACGTTCTATATTCTTTCTGTATTGATTCGATTTAATATATTCAATAAAGTTTAACCAACATTTATTGAGTTCAATGGATATCGGAGAAGTTTCAAACTCGCTGTAAATTTTCAGTTGCTTGCATAAATAAGTCTTATCAGAGCCATTTTTTCTTTCTGACATTTGTAAATATTTTTCAGGAAAGTTATCTATAAGGTTATTAATAACAGGAGTTGCTAGTATGTTATCACTTAAACTCCATGGCCAAGGAGTACCCGTTTTAAAATTAGAAAAATTCATCATGATAGTCAATTTAATTTGTGGTTATTAGTTAATTATAAATTAGCATCTAGGGAAGACTGATGGGGGTTTGAATTTATTCGATAGTTTCCACGTTGGCATTTAGCATTCGTAAATTAGCTAGCATATTGCTATAACCACGTTCTAAGTGGTGTGCTCCTTTAATTGTTGTTTCACCGCCTCTAATTAATGAAGCAATTAACAGGACCGCGGCGGCTCTTAAGTCAGTGGCGAAAACTTCGGTTTGATTATCGTGTAACACGTTGGGAAATATCGATATGCGGTTAGCGCATTTTGCTATATTAGCACCTAATTTTTTTAATTCAGGAACATAGGCAAAACGCTCTGCCCAGACCCTTTCCTCTATGCATGAATGACCATCAGCATAACACATTAAAAGTGCAAAAAATGGTTGATGGTCGCTATAAATGCCGTGGCTTTTGACGATAATTTTACTTTTATATAATTGCTGGACCTTTAGGATAAAGACTTTATCTTTATTGAAATTTACATCAATACCCATCTCCTTGAACAGTGTTATTTCAGCACAAAGTCCTGATTGAACTTTCTCAATTTTTTTGCATTCTAATTGAATGGAAACTTTAGCCAAAACAGACAAAGTAAGGTAGGTAATGATTTCTGAGACATCGGATACAAGCGTCATTTCGATAATACGCGTAGTATTCTCAGCAGAATCAACAGTACCATGTTCAATGATTATTTCTTTGGAGGTTCCAGATACCCGATAACCCGCAGTCGATAAGAAATCCAGTAATTCGGTAACATCCGGTTTCATATAGGGGTTTTGAATCACGGTTTGACCGTTAGTGACAAACATTGCTGCTAAAATTGCTGTTTTAGTCGCTCCGGAGACCAAAGAGCCTGTCAATTCATCGGCAACATCCGAATAGTCCATGATATCTATTGAACAAGCACTAAATCCGTTAGTATAACCAGTCGTCGTTTCACCAGCAGTCGAGAAGCTGGCACCAAAGCGTGTTAACACACTTAACATGTGTTTAATTGGTCTGGAACCTCCCTGACCTATTGTACATCCACCAAAAGACTGATAAGTAACTTGACCTAATTTTCCCAGTAATACCGGAATCAAATAAATAGAACCGTGGATTTTATCTGCCATGAAAGGGGGAATTATTGGTGTGTTTAACTGAGTACATATGATTTCTAGGTAATCATTTTTATGGATGCAAGTGCCACCAAGCTCATTGATAATTTGGCTAATAATAATGGTATCTAAAACATGGGGAACATTGCGGATAATAACTTTGTTATTTAGAGCAACAGAAGCAGCCATAACTAAAGTTACTGCATGTTTAAAGCCACTAACTTTGATATTTCCCCCCGTCAGTCGGCTGGGTGTTACCTTTAATGATTTCATAAGTGAAGTATACTCTTCATCCTTCAAGTTGCTGTTTTTTTGGCTGCGTTCACTTGCCACCACGCGGCATCTTGAAATCTATTGGGTAGGTGTTTTTATTATAATTTTGTTATTTTTATGATAAGCCGTAATATTAATACGATAATAATGATTGAGGTTGCGACCATTAAATGAGGATTAGAAATAATATTATTACTTCGCTGCCTTATTTATTGATATTTTGTTATTTATTGCAGAGTCTTTCCGGTATTCGAAACCATGAAAAAGGCGATAATATTCAATTTCATCAATATCATTATAGTTACGGTTTGCGAACAGTTGTCGATTAAATAGGGATACATCAAAAAGTTGCATGTCATCTGTAATTTCCGCATAAGAGGTGTAAATAGTTGGTCGATAACGGGCATTATTATCATGTATATATTTAATTGTATTTTTTAAACCCTCAATTGAATCACCAGGCATTCCCATCATGATGAAACAATTAAGTTCAATATTGTTTTCCTGACAAATTCTTGAAATTTTTCCGAGTTTATTGTACGCATCGATTTTTATTTTTGGTAAATTATTTTTGGCGACGTTACTTTCAATGGTTTCTACGCCTAAACTTATTCTGATGCAATGAGCACGGGCCATAGCTTTTATCAATCGTTCATTGAGGAAGGATAAGGTGGTGACACATTTCCACGGTATTGACATTTCCCTTTCTTCTATCTGTTGGCAAAGTTCAATAACCCATTGTTTATTCAATGTAAAAGTAGGAGCATAAAAAGTCACATAGTCAAAGGGCTGTCTGGAAAAGGTATCCTGAATATAATTTAAAGTGCAATCTACCGTTACGCGTCGGTCCTTATTGCCTTGCATTGCGGGTACATCACAATATTGACAACCAACGCTACATCCTCTGGCTACAGGTACGACTAACTCACGGCGTTGGGGAATGCCGCAAAATTTATTAAAATCATCAATATACATTTTATCATAATGAATATAAGGAATTTCTTCGACATTAGGAAAAACCCACTGTGTAGGATCAAGCATTCGCCCGTCACCCGTTTTATGGTAAATACCCAGTTCCTGGACAAGAAAACCCGATGCGGTAATCCCGTTTCTTAATCCCAGAATGTAGTCTAATATTGCGGCTTCATAGTCGCCAGAATAATGAATTGCATCAAATCCAAATTGTCTAAAAATAAATGGATTTTGTTTACTCAAACGGCCAAATGTTACCAACTTGCTTTTGGGGGATAATTTTTTGCAGTAATGTACAAATCTTTGGAATGTGTCTATGCCATCAAAATCATTCATCGCTATAATAATATCGAACTCGTTATTAATTAGTAGCTCGCATATATTCTTCCAGTGTACATTTAATGCCGCTGCATCTAGACATTGAACATCGACATTCGGTAAGTTTCTCCGTATAAAAGCGGAAACTTGGAAAATAGGTAGATGGTGACCAGCATTAAAATAGCTTGGTATATAAGGAGGAATTATGATCAATATTTTCATAAGAAAATTGGTTTTTAACAGTCCGGTATTGAAAAGCACTCATTCATTAATGAATGCCGTCTTGTATGAAAACTAAAAATGGTTGATGGGTTTCGCTTGAGTCATTCCGTCATGAAAAGCGGTGAAAAAATTTTTCAGCAGAAGAAAATAAGAATGCTACCGCCCTTGAGTCAAGTTCTCAAATCCTGAAACAACCATTTGGGATATCAATGCTTTCTTCAATGTATTGGTTAAACTACAAATTGCGAAAAATAACTGAATCAGTCTATTGGCTTTGATGACAAAAGAAACTGTCGTCGATTTTGCTAGTAAAATTGGGGCAACATTTGGCGTCGTCAGAAACTAAAAAAGCTGATTGTTCATTTTTAGGCTTTTTATATTGATACTTATTACCATGTTTAATGACTTATACCCTTCATCTTTCAAGTTGCTGCTTTGTTGGCTGCTTTCACTCACCCCAGTCACATAGTTATCTATGCTCCTGGGGATTCGTTCACTTGCCGCCGCGCTGCAACTCGAAATCTATTGGGTAATATCGTATGGATTGGTAACAATAATTCCGTGTCATAGCTTCATATTACGATTGTCACTGTTGTTCAATTTTATTTCTTTAAGGGGACTGATAGCATAATTTATAAATAGTAATTTCATGAAAAAATGATTTAATAAGTTACTTTGATTGTTTTAAATCATGAATGTTAATAAAATTGAGCTTGTTTTCCTTCAAAGTAAGGGAATAGAACTAACGGATACGCACTTTTTAACTCAAATATATGCGCATCTTGAAATAAGATAGTGCCTTCACATGATATCAGAGTTATTGATTATCTTTGATAACAGGTTAATAAATATTTGACTTATTGCTAGTATATTTGCGTGTTGGTCATTCACTTCAAGTAATCTATTATTTTTAACTTTGTATATATAAACATAATTTAAATTATTTACACGAGTTTTATTAATATGGTGTAATAAATTTAATGTGAATCACAAATTAAGTATATTTATAAATTATTAATTACAAATTTATGTGATATGTGTCACTTTTTTATCCAACCCTTATTTTATCTAACTATATACCCAATAGATTTCAAGATACATCGCGACGGCAAGGGAGCGAATCCCCGGGAGCATAGATAACTATGTGACTGGGGTGAGTGAGTGCAGCCAACAAAGAGGCAACTTGAAAGATAACAGGTATAGAATGAATGCCTTGAAGCTGAAACGTCGGTTGCACTGGCTGCGCTTATCTGTGGAGGAATGGTACTGTCAGGTTGTACAATGGCGTTTATTGGACAGAAATCTTCTACTGAGTTTTTAGCAAAATCCGCCGTAAACCTCTGCACAGGGCGGTGAGCAGTCACTGGGGAAGATATCATCCTGTATATCAAAATATTAAGTACACCCTAACAGTTACTGGTTGAAAATAATATGATTTCTAATGTTACAGAGGCGTTGGCTGATTTTACCCGTCGTTATGTTGATTTGTGGCAAAAAGAAACAGGAGTTTCACCTGCCAGCAGTGAACTTTATGGTGTGCCATCACCTTGTATTACCCATACTGGCGATGACATTGTTTACTGGCTTCCGCGACCTTTTCCTTCGGAAGATAAATTGAATAAAGTTGAAGTTGCACTGGATATCCAATTGCAGCCAGCAATTCATGATTTTTATACCTTCCAATTGGCTGGTGATATGACTGCAATGTTTGAAGGCCAACAACTTAGTTTGATTCAGGTCTGGAGTGAAGAGGACTTTATCCGTTTGCAGGAAAACTTAATAGGGCATTTGGTGACGCAGAAGCGACTAAGATTGTCACCAACGGCGTTCATTGCGACTGTAGATTCGGATATGAGTATTATTTCTCTGTGTAATTTGACCGGCGAAGTGATCCTGGAGCAGTTTGGTAGTAATAAGAGAACTCCGCTGTTTACCGATTTAATTGGGTTTCTTAGTGCAATTAAACCGGTCTTCATTTGTTAGGCCCGGATTTTTAACTGAGCATTTGTGAGATATCTCTTACACTTCATGTAAGAGATATCAATGTTTACTACAGTGAGTTTCACATTGGTTTATTATTTTTATTTTATTTCAATAGCCTATAAATAATTACGGATTTTATCCCCTTTTCACTGACTTAACAGTTCCATTTATATGGCTTGTTTCATAAATCGAATTAATTCATTCTGTCTTCCGCAGGAAAAGGAATTTCTGCCTACAATCTCTCAAGGATAGATTATGTGATGATGGTCAATATGACTGACACAATGCATAACTGGATCGTATGCAATATAAATAAAAATGATGGGTAAAGGATAACCATTAAGGGACAATTTATCAGGGAGTGAGCAGGGAGCAAACTATTAGCGGGATTGCTATATAATCAATTTAAAGGGAGCGTTTGTTCGCTCCCTTCTCTTTTTGTGTTTGACGGAAAAAGTAAGATTTTCAGCTTAAGCGATATCAGTGATATTCTTATCAGCTTTGTCGCTTCGGGCAAATATTTATTAGGCTGGAAATATGAGTACTGAAAAACAAATTCTGCATATATTACAATTAATTGAAAAAACAATGAAGGAAATTAACCTGTGGCAGGAGTATCCGCCTAAGGCGGAGGCTTTTGAAAGTGTTGAACCATTTTCAATTGATACGATGTTAGCGGAAGAGTGGTTGCAGTGGGTATTAATTCCGAGAATGTATGCGTTATTGGAGCAGGGGGCGGGGTTACCGGCGGCATTCGTTATTGCGCCTTATTTTGAGGAATCTTATAAAGAAGATACTGCCGGTCGTTATCATCAACTACTTGGACATCTTCGCGCATTAGATCGTTTATTTATTCAGGATAATGCCTGATATGTTGGAAGTGTTATATCAGGATGATCATATTGTGGCGGTTAACAAGCCGGCTGGTTGGTTAGTTCATCGTAGTTGGTTGGCACGTCACGAAACAGTCTTTGTTATGCAGACATTGCGTGATCAAATTGGTCAGCATGTTTTCCCTGTACACCGTCTGGACAGGCCGACATCAGGCGTATTATTGATGGCGCTTTCCAGTGATATTGCTCGTCAGCTTTCTCAACAGTTTGAACATCATCAGTTACAGAAAACCTACCATGCTGTTGTGCGGGGTTATGTGCTGGAATCAGATGTTATTGATTATGCTCTGGTTGAAGAGTTGGATAAGATCGCAGATAAATTTGCGGATAGTGATAAAGGGGCGCAACCGAGTATTACTTATTATCGCCCACTGGCCAAAGTAGAATGTCCAGTGGAAATTGGTCGTTATCCTACATCCCGTTTTAGTTTATTGGAATTGACGCCGAAAACAGGCCGGAAACATCAGTTGAGACGCCATATGGCACATATTCGGCATCCAATTATTGGTGATACGACACATGGCGATTTACGGCAAAACAGAGGAATTAGCGCTCATTATCAGACTAATCGGTTAATGCTTCATGCTAGTCATCTTAAGCTAGATCATCCTGTTACAGGTGAGCAGTTATCGCTTACGGCAAAATGGGATGCGTCGTGGCAGCATTTAATTCAACAGTTTGGTTGGCAGGGTATTATCCCTGATTTGGAATATGATGAAGTGAGTAAGGTAGAAAATTTTATAGATTAGCGTATTTTCAAAGAATACCCTTTTGCCTTATTTCTTAATTGAGGCAATTAAGAGATAAGGCAAGGTTGAGATATTATGAATAAAGGTTGCTAATATAACCTTCATCTTTCAAGTTACTGCTTTGTTGGCTGCTTTCACTCACCCCAGTCACATAGTTACCTATGCTCCCGGGGATTCGCTCATTTGCCGCCGCGCTGCAACTCGAAATCTATTGGGTATATATGGTTTTATTTTACTGGTTAATATTAGTGTTTTTTAAATTTATTTTTGAAAGAAAAAGCGTTGAGATAATTACTGAAGAAATTAATAATATTGTAAATCCAGTAACGATTTCTTCAATACCAACACCTAAGTAAATGGTATAAAAAAGAATAATCATAGTAATAAATACATAAATTCCTGATTGCATACCTAAAGTATAAAGTGTTTTTTTTGAATATAACCCTAGATAAGAGAAGAAAACAGGTTGCATAATTGTATTAGCTAAAAATACCGTAATTGTGAATAGCAAATAGAGTATGCCAGAATTTATCATAATGCCAAGTAGACAGAATCCAAGAGAAAATAATTGCATGATATTACCTACTATATAACATATTAAGCATAACGGCTCTATTATTAAATATGGTGATTTGCTCTCTTTATTAATGATTTGTTTTTGCTATTTTTTATTGAAATAGAGCATGTCGTATTCTTTAATATGCATGAAAATATTATGGCTAAATTTGTTTCAGGAAGTAATGTTAACATTAAATTATTATCGAATAAATAACTGAGTTTAATGTTGTCTTACTTTAGCTGTTCCATAATAGTTATCACAGATAACAATGATCTTGATCATCAGCTGTTACCGTTTTGTGTAGAATAACCACCATCATTGATCAGTTCATCTGCCTGTAATTAGTTTGGCAGATATATCGTTAGTCATTAGTGCTGACGGGATATTGTTTACATGACAGATTGAACTTAATAATGGCAATATTTGGTACGACGACTTACTGTCTATCCCATTAAAGCCCTTTTATTTGCTTCGATTTTGTAATAAAGAGTGAACTTGGGCAGTGTTCCGGCAAAAGCGATAGCTTTTGAACGCACTTTAGGGCGGCCTGAAAGGGAGGGATAGGCTCTTAGCTGGCAGTGTCATTATCCTTATCGCCTAATTTGGGCAGAGGGGAGTTTTCTGTTGTTGTCAGCGAGGATAACTAATAATTCCTTTAAAAAGAGATTAGAAGCTATGGCGAAAATTGGTATTTTTGTTGGTACTGTTTACGGTAATGCCCTGGCAGTTGCAGAAGAAGCACAGCAGATCCTTGAACAACAGGGTCATGAGATAGAAGTATTTGAAGAAGGAGAGCTGGAGCAGTGGCAATCCTATCTTGATCAGGTGATTTTAGTTATCACTTCAACGACTGGGCAAGGGGATTTACCCGATAATATTCAGCCACTTTATTGTTCCTTGAGAGATGAATTAGGTTATCAGCCAGAATTACGCTATGGCGTTATCGCTTTGGGTGATGGGAGTTACGAGAATTTTTGCGGTGGTGGTCGTACTTTTGATGAGCTACTACAAGAGCAAGGCGCAATAAGAATTGGTGAAATTCTTCTGGTGGATGCAGTGGAAGAAGCTGAACCGGAAGTGTTTGCTCAGCCCTGGATTAAACAGTGGGGCGAGCTAGTTGAGTAATCCAGGTTTTTAATACACTGCTTATACCGGGTAGGGTATAAGCGGTGTGATTAATAGAACCGCCTTATTTACGAGTCAGTTTTTCCAGATCGGCTTCAATCTCGGCAATCTTATTGGCAACAACGTGTTCAAGATGACGCAAATCATCAAGGATTTTGTGTTTTAAATCCATTTCTACCTGATCACGCTTGCAAATTTGATCCAACTCTTCAATCACATAACGTAAGTTAGTATTGATTTCGTTAATCTCTTTGTATCCTTGTTCTGCATCGTTTGCAGCAACCGTTTTGCGTTGACGTGGATATTTGAATTTCACGCTTTTGGCAAAGAATTCACCTTTATCTTTGCGAAAATAGATTTTCAAAATGTCGTTGTTAGCTTCCTGACGCAGACTATAGCGGTCAATTTCTTCGGGATATGTGATTCCTAGACTCTTTAAGTTATCGTACATGGCACCACCTTAAGGGTATTTTTCCAAGTTGGTTATTTTATGCGTCATTTTGAATATGGGACGGATGCAAACTCTTTATGTACTTTATGTACACTGTGGGTTATGCACGTTGTCCATGTTCAGATTATCCGTATTAATAACACTGACTGAGATTGGTAAAGATGATAAAAAGCAAAAAAATAGCGGACTTATTATCCGCTATATTTTTAGGTTTAGTCTATCGCTCTTAAGAGTTCATTAATGCCCACTTTTCCCCGTGTCTTAGCATCCACTTTTTTCACAATGACAGCACAATACAGGCTGTAACTTCCATCTTTTGATGGGAGGTTGCCAGAGACAACAACGGAGCCAGCAGGAACGCGGCCATAATGGATTTCGCCCGTTTCACGATCATAGATTTTGGTGCTTTGGCCGATATAGACGCCCATTGAAATGACAGAGCCTTCTTCGACAATGACACCTTCTACAATTTCAGAGCGGGCACCGATAAAGCAGTTATCTTCAATAATAGTCGGGTTGGCTTGCAAAGGTTCTAATACACCACCAATACCAACACCACCAGATAAATGTACGTTTTTACCGATTTGGGCACAGGAACCAACCGTTGCCCAAGTATCTACCATGGTTCCTTCATCAACATAAGCACCGATGTTGACATAAGAAGGCATCAATACGCAGTTACGGGCAATAAAGCTGCCCTGACGTGCTGCCGCAGGAGGGACAACGCGAAAGCCCTCTTGTTCAAATCTTGTCTGATCATAATCAGAGAATTTCATCGGAACTTTATCGAAATAACGACTTTCAGCACCATCTATGATCCGATTTTCATTAATACGAAAAGAGAGCAGCACAGCCATTTTCAGCCATTGATGCGTAACCCACTGACCATCAATTTTCTCTGCAACACGCAGTTTTCCACTATCCAACAGATTTATGACCTGAGTAACAGCATCACGTGTTTCACTGTTTACTGTCGCTGGAGTAATAGCTGCGCGGTTTTCAAAAGCACTTTCGATAATGGATTTTAATTGCTGCATTGCATCTGGTTCCTTAGTTATCAACCGAATCATGAGTTTGTATTCAGTGACATTTTATCCTTTGGATTTAGGGCTTTTGTCAACCTTTCTGATAATTCTTCTCTGACTTTTTTATTTAGTGCTTTATGGTCTTTATCTGCCAGGACAAAAAAATCTTCGACACGTTCGCCAATAGTGGTGATGTGCGCGCCGTGCAGTGAAACTTCCATTTCGGCAAAAATATTGCCGACTCTGGCCAACAATCCTGGTTGATCGAGTGCGAACAGTTCCATATAGGTTCGCCGCTCATTGTGAGTGGGCAGAAAACTCACCTTCGTTGGTACATTGAAATGACGCAGTTTGGCTGGCAAGCTTCGTACTTTTGGCGTTTTAGTATGTGGGGCCAGAACAACCAGTAAAAGTGCGTTGCGGATTATTTCGTGGCGATCCAATGCTAAAGGATGGCCATTAGGTTCCAGTACCACGAAGGTGTCCATCGTCATACCATCACGATTGGTAAATATTTGAGCGTTGTGAACGCTGAGGTTTCGCCTATCCAGTTCGCCGACAACTGCGGCAAATAGGGATGGTTGGTCCGGACTCCAGATAAAAATCTCTGTACCGCCGCGGGTTGGCTTGGTACTTATCAGGATCAGCGGTTCTTGAGAATTATGTTTCACCAAGTGACGAGCGTGCCATGCAAGTTGTTTTGGTGTATGGCGTAGAAAATAGTCTGCATGACAGCGGCTCCAGAGCTGATGAAGTTTCTGTTCACTGATATTATCCTGGCGCAGCAAAGCCAGTGCCTGAAAGCGATTATGGCGGATACGTTCCCGCAAGTCCGGCGTATTTTGCATTCCCTGGCGCAATTGGTTCTCTGTAGAAAAATAGAGTTCTCTTAATAGGCTCTGCTTCCAGCTATTCCACAGGCTAGCGTTGGTTGCGCAGATATCAGCGACGGTTAGGCAGAGCAGATAACGTAACCGAGCTTCATTCTGTATCTCATGGGCAAATTGCTTGATGATTTCCGGATCTTGGATATCTCGCCGTTGAGCAGTGATTGACATTAAGAGATGATGGCGAACCAGCCAAGCCACCAAATCAGCTTCTCGTGAATGCAGCCCATGTTGCAGTGAAAATGCTAATGCGTCCTCAGCGCCAAGTTCCGAATGATCACCATTACGTCCTTTGGCGATATCGTGAAACAGCGCGGCAAGGCGCAAGATCTCAAGTTGAGACAGGCGAGGGTATAACTCGACACAAAGTGGGTGAGCTGTGCGATTATTCTCATCAGCAAAACTTTCCAATTTTTTTAACACTCGGATTGTATGTTCGTCGACGGTATAGGCATGAAACAGATCAAACTGCATTTGGCCGACAATGTTGCCCCAAAGCGGTGTATAAGCCCCAAGAACACTGTAGCGGTGCATGGGCACAAATGCGCTTTCTACTGCTCTGGGGTGGTGCAGGATGTCCATGAAGATTTGGCGGGCTTCGGGTAATTCACATAATGGCTGGTGTAAATTGCGGCGGGCATAACGGAGCTGGCGTAGTGTAGTCGAATAGATGCCTTGAACTTCTGCATGTTCAGCCATGCAATAAAACATCCTCATAATAGCGGCGGGCTCTTTGATGAACAGAGTTTCATCAATCAGATCAATCAATTGTCCGCGTAACTGAAATTCATTATTTAGTGGACGAGGTTTTTCATTGGTTTCCAGTGCCAGAATGGCTTCATCAAAGAGTTGTAGTAGCATATTGTTGAGTTCGCTGACACGGCGTGTCATCCGGTAGAAATCTTTCATCATCCATTCTACGGGTTGATTACGTTCTCCCTGATAGCCCAGTAACTGAGCAATACTGAATTGGCGATCAAACAACAGGCGATTATCATAACGATTAACGACCAAGTGAAGGGCAAAACGGATACGCCAGAGGAAACTTTGACACTCATTTAATTCATTACGTTCTTCATCTGTCAGGAAGCCGAAATCAACCATTTCATTCATTGAGGTTGCACCAAAGTGACGGCGAGCAACCCACAGTAAGGTGTGAATATCCCGTAATCCGCCAGGGCTGCTTTTGATATCAGGCTCCAGGTTATAACTGGTGCTGTGATAGCGTTTGTGGCGTTCATGTTGTTCAGCAATTTTGGCATCAAAGAATTCAGTAGAAGGCCAAAAACCATCACTACATGCGTATCGTTGTAAGCGGAGAAAAATAGGTAAGTCGCCACAAATTAAACGTGATTCAATTAAATTCGTCGCAACAGTCAGATCTGATAGCCCTTCCAGTAAACACTCTTCAAATGTGCGGACGCTATGGCCTACTTCCAGTCGTATATCCCACAGTAAGGTGATAAATTGCCCGATATTCTGTGCTTGATGTGGTGTGAGTGGGTGTTCACTGAGTATCAGCAAATCAATATCAGAGAGTGGATGCAGTTCCTGTCGGCCATATCCGCCGACGGCGATTAATGCAAGTGAAGAAATTTTATCAAATCCATAGGCATGCCATAGCCGTTGTAGTAATTGGTCTATGTAATCACTACGCGCGGAAATCAAGGCTTCTGCGGAAATACCCGCTTTAAATGCACATTCTAGCCAAAGCTGAAATTCTTCGAGGTGTTGTTTCAACACTGGGTAGCAAAGGTCTTCACTGGAGAAATCAGATGGAGAAAATGGTGGGATAGGTGCTTGAATTGCGGCGATATCTGCTGGCATAAGTATGAACCCGAGAGAAAGCGAATTATAACGGCCAGATTACTGAGAAAATGTTGTGTTGAACAGGAGAGATTATGGTCAGGAGATTGGAAGCCTTGTATGGTTTCAGCAAGGCAAGGCTTCATATTTACGATTAATTATTGGTTAATCAGTATTGCGGAAAGAGACGGCTCTTCTTCTTTACGTAGTGTCATGATTTCACAGCCATTGTCAGTAACAACAATGGTGTGCTCATATTGGGCGGACAGGCTGCGGTCTTTGGTTTTGACGGTCCAGCCATCTTTCATGGTACGGATGCGGTAGTCGCCGATATTAACCATTGGCTCAATAGTGAAAGCCATGCCTTTTTGCAATACGACGCCGCCATCATCTGCATCGTAGTGCAGGACTTGTGGCTCTTCATGGAAGACTGCACCGATGCCATGACCACAATATTCACGAACCACAGAGAAATCATTAGCTTCAACAAATTGTTGAATGGCTTTACCAAGCGTTCGCAGACGAATGCCGGGTTTTACCATTTTCAATGCCAGATAGAGGCTCTCCTGAGTGATACGGCACAGGCGTTCACCCTGAATGGTTGGCTTACCGACAATAAACATTTTTGAGGTATCGCCGTGGAAACCCTCTTTTATGACGGTAACATCGATATTAACGATGTCGCCATCTTTCAGCGTCTTATCATCACTTGGAATGCCATGACAGACGACATCATTAACAGAAATACAAACAGATTTTGGGAAACCGTGGTAACCAAGACAAGCTGAAATAGCTTGTTGCTTATTGGTGATGTGTTCGTGACAGATACGATCCAATTCACCAGTTGTTATACCGGGTTTTATGTAAGGTTCAATAATTTCTAGTACTTCCGCCGCCAAACGACCAGCGATGCGCATTTTTTCAATATCTTCAGATGTCTTAATTGAGATTGCCATGAAATCTGCCCACTCAAAGCCAGCAAATTTGCTGGTTGTATGATTATTAACAAGGAAAAAGTGTTGAACTAATGGTATCAGCCTACAGAATATCTGCCAATAACCGTTGACAGCCATATTTCCCTCGTTAGCGGTGCTTACCAACAATACCTGCTGTAAATGGCACTTTTTACCCCCCACTGAGCCGGCAAAAAATGACAACAAAAGTTGGTGTCTTAGGCCGGTTTATGATATAAAGCGCGCCGGCGTTTTGTGTATTTGTCACTGAGACGAAACAATAAGGACGCTAAATATACTCATTGTGTAAATAACACACACGGGCCGGCACATACACCGGGGTGCTCTCATGCAGAATATGCGGTTAGGAGTCGGTGTTATGGGGTTCGTGGAGGCATAACCCCAACTTAATATTTTACAGAGGTTTACAATGGCAACTGTTTCCATGCGCGATATGCTGCAAGCGGGCGTTCACTTCGGTCACCAGACTCGTTACTGGAACCCAAAAATGAAACCATTCATCTTTGGTGCTCGTAATAAAGTGCATATCATCAACCTGGAAAAAACTGTTCCAATGTTCAACGAAGCGTTAGCTGAGCTGAACAAAATTGCCGCACGTAAAGGCAAAATCCTGTTTGTTGGTACGAAACGTGCTGCAAGTGAAGCGGTTAAAGAATCAGCTCAGAGCTGTGATCAGTACTTTGTTAATCACCGCTGGTTAGGCGGTATGTTGACTAACTGGAAAACCGTTCGTCAGTCCATTAAACGTTTAAAAGATTTGGAAGCACAGTCTCAGGACGGTACTTTTGATAAACTGACCAAGAAAGAAGCGTTAATTCGTTCTCGTGAACTTGGTAAGTTAGAAAACAGCCTGGGCGGTATCAAAGATATGGGTGGCTTACCTGACGCTCTGTTTGTTATCGATGCTGAACATGAACACATTGCTATCAAAGAAGCAAACAACTTGGGCATTCCGGTATTTGCTGTCGTTGATACTAACTCTGATCCAGATGGTGTTGATTTCATCATCCCTGGTAACGATGACGCAATCCGTGCAGTAAAACTGTATCTGGGTGCTGTTGCTACCGCTGTTCGTGAAGGTCGTTCTCAAGATCTGGCTGTTCAGGCAGAAGAAAGCTTTGTAGAAGCTGAATAATAAGGCAAGCTCAGTGAATTGAGCCCTTATTAACCAGGTATTGGAATATATTGGTTAGGGGGGCCTGTTATGGCCCCCTTTTACGTATCTGATATAAGAACTATCCATGTGGAATATTTTTTTCCCGCGGGATACATCGAGGAATAAAACAAATGTCTGGAATTACCGCTGCTTTGGTAAAAGAACTGCGTGAGCGTACTGGCGCAGGTATGATGGAATGTAAAAAAGCGCTGGTTGAAGCTAATGGTGACATCGAGTTAGCCATTGACAACATGCGTAAATCAGGTCAGGCAAAAGCAGCTAAGAAAGCTGGCCGTGTTGCTGCTGAAGGTATCATCCTGGCAGAAGTCGCTGCTGATGGCAAATTCGGCGCTTTGGTTGAACTGAACTGTGAAACTGATTTTGTTGCTAAAGATGCAGGTTTCATTGCTTTCGGTAAAGAAGTTATGGCAGCAGTATTAGCTGATAAAATCTCTGACATTGAAATCCTGAAAGCTAAATTCGAAGAACAGCGTACTGCACTAGTTGCTAAGATCGGTGAAAACATCAATATTCGTCGCGTTTCTGTATTAGAAGGTGAACAACTGGGTACTTACCTGCATGGTGCACGTATTGGTGTTCTGGTTGTGGCTGAAGGCGCTAATGAAGAGCTGATTAAGCATGTGGCTATGCACATCGCTGCAAGCAAACCAGAATATGTTAACCCAAGTGATGTACCTGCTGATGTTGTTGATCGTGAGCATCAAATTCAGCTGGATATCGCAATGCAGTCAGGCAAACCACGTGAAATCGCAGAGAAAATGGTTTCTGGCCGAATGAATAAATTCACCGGCGAGATCTCTCTGACAGGTCAGAATTTTGTTATGGACCCAAGTAAAACGGTTGGCGATCTGCTGAAAGAAAACAATGCTAAAGTAACTAACTTCATCCGTTATGAAGTTGGTGAAGGCATTGAGAAAGTTGAGGCTGACTTCGCAGCAGAAGTTGCTGCAATGAGCAAACAGTCTTAACTTTTATAAGCAGAGCCGCCAAATGGCGGTTCTGTTTTATCCAATCTAAACTGCCTACCCAATAGGCACTGAGTTTTTGCATCTGGTCAGAGTGGCCCAGATGTATGTAAATCCCCAATATACTTTTCTGCTTAGGACAGAACACCATGGCAACCAATGCAAAACCCGTATATCAGCGTATCCTGCTTAAGCTCAGCGGCGAAGCCCTGCAAGGTGCAGAAGGTTTTGGTATAGATGCCAGCGTCTTAGACCGCATGGCTCAGGAAATTAAAGAACTGGTCGAGTTAGGCATACAGGTCGGTGTCGTTATTGGCGGTGGTAACCTGTTTCGTGGCGCTGGTTTGGCAGAAGCAGGAATGAACCGTGTAGTAGGCGACCACATGGGCATGTTGGCAACAGTGATGAATGGTCTGGCAATGCGGGATGCATTACATCGCGCCTATGTGAACGCCCGTCTAATGTCTGCTATTCCTTTAAATGGCGTTTGTGATAACTATAGTTGGGCAGAAGCGATTAGTTTGTTACGTCATGGCCGTGTTGTTATTTTCTCTGCGGGTACTGGCAATCCGTTCTTTACTACAGATTCGGCAGCCTGTTTGCGAGGTATTGAGATTGAAGCGGATGTTGTGCTAAAAGCAACTAAAGTAGATGGTGTTTACTCTGCTGATCCGGCAAAAGATTCGGATGCAATCTTGTTCGATAAGTTGTCGTATCAGCAGGTGTTAGAACGTGAATTAAAAGTCATGGATTTGGCAGCATTTACTCTGGCTCGTGATCACAGCTTACCCATTCGTGTATTCAATATGAATAAACCTGGTGCGTTGCGTCGTGTGGTTATGGGTGAAAATGAAGGTACTCTGATTTCTCATGAATAATGTTCAGAGACACCAGTGATGTTTGGCGCTATGATTAGCCGCCAGATATGCCAAATTTAACAATACATGGTCATAATGACTTATGGCTTGAAAAACAACCAGTTCCCAAGGGTTTGTAACGTGATTAATGAAATCAAAAAAGACGCACAAGACCGTATGGAAAAAAGCGTCGAAGCACTTAAAAACCAAATCAGCAAGGTTCGTACTGGCCGTGCTTCTCCTAGTCTGCTGGATGGTATCACTGTTGAATATTATGGTGCACCAACACCTCTGCGCCAGATTGCTAATGTCACAGCTGAAGATGCGCGTACTCTGGCTATCACGGTATTTGACCGTTCTATGACCCCAGCGATTGAAAAGGCTATTATGTCTTCTGATTTGGGGCTGAATCCATCTTCAGCAGGTACAATTATTCGTGTTCCTTTACCGCCACTGACTGAAGAGCGTCGTAAGGATCTGATTAAGGTTGTGCGTGGTGAAGCTGAACAAGGGCGCGTTTCTGTACGTAATATTCGTCGTGATGCTAATGATAAGATCAAAGCTTTGCTGAAAGATAAAGAAATCAGTGAAGATGATGAGCGTCGTGCACAGGATGAAATTCAGAAGCTGACTGATAATTTCATTAAAAAGGTTGATGAAGCTTTAGCCAAGAAAGAAGAAGAACTTATGGAGTTCTAATCTCTTTCATGAGATAGACTAAGCGTCGCTATCGTGCGGCGCTATTTTTTATCCGGCATTTTTCTGAAGTCATGGATATTCATATTCTGAGCCAGACAAATCAGCAAGTATTAACACACATCAAACAGAACAATTCAGAGCGTCAGTATGAAAAGGTTGACCATCCTTGGTTCCACGGGTTCTATAGGCAAAAGTACACTCGCTGTAGTTCGCAATAATCCTGAGAAATTTGAAGTAACGGCACTGGCTGCCGGGAAAAATGTTCAGGTTATGGTTGAGCAATGTCTGGAATTTCAGCCTCAATACGCGGCAATGATAGATGAATCTTCCGCAAAAGAGCTTAGTCAGTTACTGATTGAACAAGGTTGTAAAACCGAGGTACTTTTCGGGGAACAGGCTGCATGTGATTTGGCTGCTTTGAATGATGTTGATCAGGTTATGTCTGCGATTGTCGGGGTTGCCGGTCTATTGCCGACGTTAGCTGCTATCCGGGCGGGTAAACAGATTTTACTTGCTAATAAAGAATCGTTGATCACCAGTGGTCGGTTTTTTATGGATGCTGTAGTGAAGTACAATGCTCAATTGTTACCTATCGACAGTGAGCATAATGCTATTTTTCAGAGTTTACCTGAGGTAATACAACAAAATCTTGGGCGCGAAGAACTGAAACAACACGGTATTGCTAGTATTATTCTGACCGGATCTGGCGGGCCTTTTCGCCATACGTCTTTGGAACAGTTGCCCTTTGTTACACCAGATCAAGCATGTGCTCACCCGAATTGGTCGATGGGGCGCAAGATTTCTGTAGATTCCGCAACAATGATGAATAAAGGTTTGGAATACATTGAAGCCTGTTGTTTGTTCAATGCCTCTGCTGCTGAAATGGAAGTGGTGATTCATCCCCAATCTGTCATTCATTCTATGGTCCGTTATCTGGATGGTAGCGTTATTGCTCAGTTGGGAACTCCGGATATGTGTACACCGATCTCCTATGCAATGGCATACCCAGAACGTATTTCTTCTGGTGTTAAACCTCTTGATTTTTGCTCTCTAGGTACATTGAGTTTTTCGAAACCAGATTATGAGCGATATCCATGCCTGAAGCTGGCTATTGAAGCATGCCACGAAGGTCAGGCTGCAACTACGGCGTTGAATGCGGCAAATGAAGAAATCGTTAAGGTTTTTTTACAAAATGGAATCTCTTTCACAGATATTGCGATTATAAATCGGCAGGTTGTAGAAAAACTGAATTTACCGGAACCTCAGAGTATTGAAGAAGTCTTACAGATTGATAAGTTCGCGAGAGATTTGGCGATAAAGACTATCAGTTCGTTTATCAGGTAGTATTCCTGATAGGTAAAGGGGGATTTGTTCGCATTTTTAGCTGGTGGTATAGTTTGTGTATAACTTTGGGTTGATATAATTAGCAGTTCAAATTTTGGAGGATTATCTTATATACCCAATAGATTTCAAGGTGCATCGCGACGGCAAGGGAGCGAATCCCCGGGAGCATAGATAACTCTGTGACCGGGGTGAGTGAGTGCAGCCAACAAAGAGGCAGCTTGAAAGATAACAGGTATAGATAATTTAGGCGGTTACTCAGGCCGTGATGCCAGACACGGCTTTATTTATATTTGAATGCCTGCATTTGTAAGAGAATTACCTTGACCAGTAAAGGATTAATTGAGTGATATTATCCAGCGATCATCATAACGATTTGTCGTCATTATTACCTAAGCACGTTGCTATTATTATGGATGGTAACGGACGTTGGGCAAAGAAACGTGGGAAATTAAGAGTCTTTGGTCATCGTGCAGGGATTAAGGCGGTACGGAGTGCGGTGAGTTTCTCAGCTAAACATAAAATTGAGTCGTTGACTCTGTACGCTTTTAGTAGTGAAAACTGGAACCGGCCAGAACAAGAAGTTAGTTCTCTAATGGAATTGTTTATTTTTGCACTAGACAATGAAATCAAAAGCTTACATAAACATAATATCAAATTATCTATTATTGGCGATATCAGCCGATTCAGTGAGCGTTTGCAGGAGCGTATTCGTCGCTCAGTTAAGTTGACTGCTAATAATACTGGCTTGCAACTTAATATTGCTGCAAATTACGGTGGTCGTTGGGATATAGTTCAAAGTGTTCAGAAAATTGCTCAGCAGATTAAGGATAATTCGCTTGAACCACAGGATATTACTGAAGAATTGGTTAATAATTACATTAACCTGAGCCAGCAGCCTCAGGTTGATTTGGTAATCAGAACCGGAGGGGAGCACCGTATAAGTAATTTTCTGTTATGGCAGATAGCTTATGCAGAATTCTATTTTACCGATATACTCTGGCCTGATTTTGATGAAACAGTTTTTGAAGGTGCAATTAATGCCTTTGCCAAAAGAGAACGCCGATTTGGCGGAACAATACCAGACGATGCCGATGCGGGATCATAGGAGGAACTCTTGCTAAAGTACCGTCTTATAACGGCTGTGATATTAATCCCTCTTGTGATTGCAGCTTTGTTTTTGTTGCCGCCAACAGCGTTTGGGTTGGTCATTATTGCTGTGTCAGTCCTTGCTGCATGGGAATGGGGGCAGTTTGTTGGCTTATTTAGCCAAAAGAAACGGGTTATTTTGGCCGTTTTGTTTGCGATAAGTTTACTGTCTTTACAATATACTTTGCCAAGTTTCACTGATTTGCTCAAACAACAGCAAATCATTTTTATCTTATGGGCGGGGATGATCTGGTGGATTATTGCCACTCTTTTGGTCATTACCTATCCTTCTTCCGCTACAATCTGGAAAAGATCCATTTTATTGCGTCTTCTGTTTGGTGTCCTGACATTAGTGCCGTTTTACTGTGGAATGATTGCCTTACGGGTTCAGGGGTATGACGATAATTCATATCACGGTGCATGGTGGTTATTGTATGTCATGTTACTGGTGTGGGGAGCTGACTCTGGGGCTTATCTATTTGGACGTACTTTAGGTAAACATAAGATGGCACCAAAAGTTTCTCCGGGAAAAACGCTGGAAGGATTAATTGGTGGTTTAGTGACTGCGGCTATTATTTCATGGTTGTTTGGTAAATATGCTCCAGTGCCTGCAATGCCTGAAAAACTCATGTTGTGTTCTGCAATTGTTGTGATCGCTTCAGTATTTGGTGATTTGACTGAGAGTATGTTCAAACGTGAATCTGGTATTAAAGACAGCAGTCAGCTAATTCCCGGGCATGGTGGTATTATGGATCGTATCGACAGCTTAACTGCTGCGATCCCTGTCTTTGCCGGCCTGATGTTGCTGGTATCTTGATCTCTCTATTTTGACGGCATTTAAAGGAATATGATGGGAATTCTCTGGAATCTGGCGGCTTTTATTATCGCGTTAGGTATATTGATCACTGTGCATGAGTTCGGTCATTTCTGGGTTGCTAGAAAGTGTGGTATTCATGTTGAACGTTTTTCCATTGGTTTTGGTAAAGCGTTGTGGCGGCGTACAGATCGTCAGGGAACTGAATATGTCATAGCTCTTATTCCCTTGGGGGGATATGTGAAAATGCTTGATGAGCGTGTTTCACCTGTTTCTCCTGAACGTCGGCATATGGCATTTAATAATAAAACTATTGGCCAACGTGCTGCGGTTGTTAGTGCAGGGCCAGTCGCTAACTTTTTACTGGCGATTGTGGCTTATTGGCTGGTGTTTATTATTGGTGTGCCAGCAATACGTCCAATCATTGCAGATATCAAACCTGATTCTATTGCTGCCCAAGCAAATATTTCGTCGGGAATGGAACTAAAAGCTATCGATGGTATCGAAACGCCTGACTGGAATACAGCGCGTTTTGCTCTGGTCGGTAAGATAGGTGATGACAATATGACTGTTCAGGTCATACCTTCTGGCTCATCCCATCCGATAGAGAAAATTCTGGATTTGCGGCAATGGAGCTTTAATCCTGATAAGCAAGATCCTGTGGTGTCATTAGGGATTATGCCTGTTAGCCCCCGATTGGATTCTCTGGTGAATAAGGTTACTCCTGGTACCGCGGCAGAAAAAGCGGGTTTACAAAAGGGGGACCGGATAGTTAAAGTCAACGGTCAGGAAATAGATGCTTGGCATACTTTTACATCCTTTGTCAGTAATAATCCTAATGTTCCGCTGGAACTTTCAGTAGAGCGGGCTGGTCATATTATTTCTCTCTCAATGACACCGGAAGCGCGACGGCAGGCCGGTGGTAAAGAGTTGGGGTTTGCAGGTGTGGAACTGCGAATTATACCGTTGGCAGATGAATATAAAATAGTTCAGCAGTATGGGCCTTTCTCTGCTATTTATCAGGCAGGAGATAAGACCTGGCAACTGATGCGGTTAACTGTCAGTATGATTGGCAAGCTGATCGTTGGTGATGTGAAAATCAATAACCTGAGTGGGCCTATCTCTATCGCCAAAGGGGCGGGGGTGTCGGCTGATTCAGGCTTGGTGTATTATCTGATGTTTTTGGCGCTAATAAGTGTCAATCTAGGGATCATTAATTTGCTCCCATTACCTGTGTTAGATGGTGGACACTTGCTTTTTCTGATTATCGAAAAGATAAAAGGTGGGCCAGTTTCCGAGCGCGTACAAGACTTCAGCTATCGCATTGGTACCATGTTACTGGTGTTATTGATGGGGCTTGCACTTTTCAATGATTTCTCCCGCTTCTAGAGCGGAAGACTGGTTAGGAAGACGCATTACAACGATGGCGATGAAAAAGTTACTCATAGCGTCGCTGCTGTTCGGCAGCGCCACTGCATACGGTGCAAACGGATTCGTAGTTCAGGATATTCACTTTGAAGGTCTTCAGCGCGTCGCCGTAGGTGCAGCATTATTGAATATGCCAGTTCGCGTAGGTGATACGGTCAGCGATGAAGATATCGGTCGTACCATTCAGGCACTATTTGCTACTGGTAACTTTGAAGACGTTCGTGTCCTGCGTGATGGCAATACACTTATTGTTCAGGTAAAAGAACGGCCGACTATTGCCAACATTACTTTCTCCGGGAATAAATCGGTGAAAGATGACATGCTGAAACAAAATCTTGAAGCATCTCATGTTCGGGTCGGTGAAGCGCTTGACCGCACGATGTTGTCCAATATCGAAAAAGGGCTGGAAGATTTCTATTACAGCGTAGGGAAATACAATGCCAGTGTAAAAGCGGTTGTTACACCTCTACCACGTAACCGCGTCGATTTAAAATTAGTTTTCGCTGAAGGTGTGTCTGCAAAAATTCAGCAGATTAATATCGTTGGTAATAAATCATTTTCTTCTGATGAGTTATTGAATCGTTTCCAACTGAGAGATGATATACCGTGGTGGAATTTAACTGCTGATCAGAAATATCAGAAACAAAAATTGGCCGGTGACCTTGAAACACTGCGCAGTTTTTACCTTGATCGCGGTTACGCCCGTTTCAACATTGATTCGACTCAGGTCAGTTTGACGCCAGATAAAAAAGGTATTTATGTCACGTTGAATATTACTGAAGGTGACCAGTACAAAATATCTGGTATTGATCTGAACGGTAATATGGCGGGTTATCAGTCAGAAATCACTAAATTGGCTACCATTGAGCCTGGTTCCTTATATAACGGGACTCAGGTGACTAAAATGGAAAGTGAAATCAAAAATCTGCTTGGCCGTTATGGTTATGCTTACCCACGGGTGATGACTCAACCTGAAATCAATGATCAGGACAAAACCGTAAAACTGCATGTCAACATTGATGCAGGTAACCGTTTCTATGTTCGTAAAATTCGTTTCTCTGGTAATGACACCAGTAAAGACTCCGTTTTACGCCGTGAAATGCGCCAGATGGAAGGGGCATGGTTGGGGAGTGATCTAGTTGAACTGGGCAAAGAGCGTCTGAATCGCTTAGGTTATTTCGAAACTGTTGATGTTGAAACTCAGCGTATACCAGGCAGCTCTGATCAGGTAGATATCGTTTATAAAGTTAAAGAGCGCAATACTGGTTCTATGAACTTTGGTATTGGTTTCGGTACAGAAAGTGGTGTCAGTTTCCAAATTGGTGCTCAGCAGGATAACTGGTTGGGGACGGGCAACTCTGTTGGGATTAATGCCAGTAAGAATGATTACTCAACTTATGCGGAACTCTCTTTCACTGATCCTTATTTCACTGTTAATGGTGTGAGTCTCGGTGGTCGGGTGTTCTACAATGATTTTAGAGCTGATGATGCTGACTTGTCCGGTTATACCAATAAAACCTATGGCTTGGATGGTTTCCTCGGTTTCCCGGTTAATGAAAATAACTCTCTGAATTTTAGATTGGGTTATGTTCATAACTCTTTGTCTGATATGCTCCCGCAGGCAGCGATGTGGCGTTATTTGAATTCTATGGGTGAGAAACCTGATTATGAAAAGAAAGCCGAGTTTAAAGCGGATGACTTTGCTTTAACTATGGGCTGGACATACAACAATCTTGACCGTGGTTTCTTCCCGACATCAGGTGTGAAATCGACTTTGAATGGTAAAGTGACGATCCCTGGTTCGGATAACAAATTTTATAAAATTACCCTTGATACCTTTGCATACTATCCAATTAATGATGCTCGTACTTGGGTGATCCTGGGGCGTGGTCGTTTAGGCTATGGTGATGGATTAGGTGGTAAAGAATTACCATTCTATGAAAACTTCTATGCCGGTGGTTCCAGTACTGTTCGTGGTTTCCGTTCTAACAATATCGGTCCTAAAGCTATTTACCTAGATAAAAATGGTGATCCTAAGAAAGATAGTCCATCTCGTGATGCTATCGGGGGGAACGCCATGGCAGTGGCTAGCCTTGAATTGATCACGCCAACGCCATTCCTTGATGGTAAATATTCGAACTCTGTTCGGACTTCATTCTTTATTGATTCAGGTACGGTTTGGGATACTAATTGGAGTGATTCTGCAACGATGAGAGACAGAGGTATACCTGATTATAGTAAACCAGGTAATATCCGCGTTTCGACAGGTATTGCATTGCAATGGTTATCTCCTTTGGGACCGTTGGTATTCTCGTATGCTAAGCCGATCAAAGACTACGAAGGTGATAGATCAGAGCAATTCCAATTTAATATTGGCAAAACCTGGTGATAATGCGTTTTTATCTTATTATTGATAAGGCAAGTCCTGAAACTTTCGGTTTCAGGGCATTGGCTAAATCTTCCAAGATGTTACAGATAGCGTGGTTTAAGGAGTTTATAGTGAAGAAATTGTTGTGTGCAGCAAGCCTTGGTATTGCATTAGCCTTCTCTGCTGGTGCTCAGGCAGCAGACAAAATTGCCGTTGTAAATGTAGGTGAGATTTTCCAGCAGTTGCCTGCCCGTGAAGCTGTTGAGAAGCAGTTGGAAAATGAGTTCAAAAGCCGCGCATCTGAACTGCAACGTATGGAAAATGATTTGCAGACTAAAATCCAGAAGTTACAACGCGATGGTTCTACTATGAAATCCAGCGAGCGAACTAATCTGGAAAAAGACGTTATGGCTAAGCGTGAAGAATTTGGAAAAAAAGCTCAGGCTTTTGAACAAGATAACCGCCGTCGCCATATGGAAGAAAGTAATAAAATTCTGGGCCGTATTCAGGATGCAATCAAAGTGGTTGCAGCTAAAGAAGGTTATGACGTCGTAATTAATGCGAATGTTGTTGCTTATTCAGTATCCGGTAAAGACATTACCGCAGATGTATTGAAACAGGTTAAATAATAGATGTCTTCAATTCGATTAGCTGATTTAGCTCAGCAGTTGAATGCGCAATTACATGGTGATGGCGATGTGGTCATCACTGGTATTGCACCAATGCATTCGGCTAATAACGAGCAAATCACTTTTTTGTCTGACAGTCGTTACCGCGAGCGCTTAGGTGAATGTCAGGCTGCTGCTGTGGTTCTTAGTGAACCTGATCTCTCTTATTGTAATGTTCCTGCCTTGGTTGTTTCCAATCCTTATCTGGCATATGCCTATATGGCTCAGATTATGGATACAACACCAGCTCCTGCACAAGATATTCATCCTTCGGCAGTGATTTCACCTCAGGTAACGTTAGGTAAAAATGTTTCTGTTGGAGCTAATGCTGTTATCGAATCGGGTGTTGTTCTTGGCGACAATGTTGTGATTGGTGCTGGTTGTTTTATTGGTAAAAATACTCATATCGGCGCGGGTAGCCGTCTCTGGGCGAATGTCTCGGTTTATCATGATATTGAAATTGGTGAACAGTGTTTGATTCAGTCAGGGGCAGTTATTGGCGCTGATGGCTTTGGTTATGCAAATGATCGTGGTAATTGGGTCAAAATTCCTCAATTAGGTTCAGTTATAATTGGCAACCGGGTTGAGATTGGAGCCTGTACGACTATCGATCGGGGTGCTCTGGATAATACCATTATTGGCCATGGCGTCATTATCGATAACCAATGTCAAATTGCTCATAATGTTATTATTGGAGATAACACAGCAGTTGCTGGCGGTGTGATCATGGCTGGTAGCCTGAAAATTGGTCGTTATTGTATGATTGGTGGTGCTAGTGTAATTAACGGGCATATGGAAATCTGCGATAAGGTGACAATTACGGGCATGAGCATGGTTATGCGTCCAATCACTGAACCTGGTGTATACTCTTCTGGCATTCCGGCACAACCGAATAAAGTTTGGCGTAAGACGGCGGCCTTAGTCATGAATATCAATGAAATGAATAAGAGTCTTAAGTCAGTGGAGCGTAAGCTGGAAGACAAAAACGAGTAATTACACTGTATTTTTGGTTGTGTTTTATTTTTGCGGCCTGCCTGGGAACTCTGGATTTGGGGTTTAAGCGGGCCGTGTCGTTGATACCATTAGTCCTTTTTAGACAGGAAGAGTATTTAGATGAGTGAAAATCATACTCTGCACATTGAAGAAATTTTGGATTTGCTTCCACATCGTTATCCGTTTTTATTGGTGGATCGCGTTCTTGATTTTGAGGAAGGTAAATTCTTACGTGCAGTCAAAAACGTATCTTTTAATGAACCCTTCTTTCAGGGACATTTCCCGGGCAAACCTATTTTCCCAGGTGTTTTGATCCTTGAAGCTATGGCGCAGGCTACTGGAATTCTGGCATTTAAGAGTGTGGGTAAACTAAAGTCAGATGAACTTTATTACTTTGCTGCTATTGATGGTGCTCGCTTTAAACGCCCAGTAGTGCCAGGGGATCAAATGGTGTTAGAAGTAGAGTTTCTTAAAGAACGTCGCGGGGTTGCTCGCTGTAGAGGCGTAGCAAAAGTCGATGGAGAAGTGGTGTGCGAAGCAGAAATGATGTGTGCTCGCCGTCGTGAGGCTTAGTCTATGATTGATGAAACCGCTTATATACATCCCAGTGCTATTGTGGAAGATGGTGCGATTATTGGTGCCAATGTTCGTATTGGCCCATTTTGTTGCATTGGTTCTCAGGTTGAGATTGGCGAAGGTACAGAGCTGAAATCTCATGTTGTTGTCAATGGAATAACCAAAATTGGCCGTGATAACCAGATCTTTCAGTTTGCCTCTGTTGGGGAAATGAATCAGGACCTGAAATATCGTGGTGAGCCAACTAGGGTTGAAATTGGTGATCGTAATCGTATCCGTGAAAATGTGACCATTCATCGTGGAACAGTTCAGGGAGGGGGGATAACGAAAATCGGCAATGATAATTTGCTGATGATTAATGCCCATATTGCTCATGACTGCATTGTTGGTGATCGCTGTGTCATTGCTAATAATGGTACTTTGGGTGGGCATGTTATTCTGGGAGACTATGTCATCATCGGTGGTATGAGTGCGATTCATCAGTTCTGTCAGATTGGTTCTCATGCCATGGTGGGTGGTTGTTCTGGTGTGGTGCAGGATGTTCCACCATATGTTATCGCTCAGGGTAACCATGCAACACCTTTTGGTATTAATGTCGAAGGTCTGAAGCGTCGTGGTTTTGATAAAGAATCACTACATGCAATCAGAAATGCATATAAGTTGTTGTATCGTAGCGGAAAAACTTTAGAAGAAGCACAACAAGAAATTGCTGAGCTGGCTGAAGATAATCAGTATGTAAAAATCTTCAGCGATTTTCTGGCAAGTTCTACCCGTGGCATTATCCGTTAAGTAGATGAAGGATACTCCTTTGGCTACCATTTCTTCTATTGATAGTCTACGCCCGCTAACTATTGGATTAATCGCCGGAGAGACCTCCGGTGATATCCTTGGAGCAGGTTTAATCCGTGCATTAAAAGCCAAAGTGCCTAATGCGCGTTTTGTTGGTGTTGCAGGTCCTCTTATGCAAGCTGAAGGTTGTGAAGCTTGGTATGAGATGGAAGAACTAGCTGTAATGGGGGTTGTCGAAGTTCTTGAGCGTTTGCCTCGTTTGCTGAAGATACGTAAGGACCTGACAACCCGTTTCACGGAGCTGAAACCGGACGTGTTTGTCGGTATTGATGCGCCGGATTTTAATATCACTTTGGAAGGTCGGTTAAAACGGCAGGGCATTCGTACCATTCATTATGTCAGCCCATCAGTATGGGCTTGGCGTCAGAAACGTGTTTTCAAAATTGGTAAAGCCACAGATATGGTTTTGGCCTTCTTGCCTTTTGAAAAAGCGTTTTACGATAAGTTTAATGTTCATTGCCGATTTATTGGACATACAATGGCAGATACTATGCCATTAAAACCAGATAGAGTGGCTGCGCGTGAGCTATTAGGAATCCCACAAGAGTCTATTTGTCTGGCTTTGTTGCCGGGAAGCCGCCATTCTGAAGTTGAGATGCTAAGTGCTGATTTTCTTAAAACTGCTCAGTTATTACGGCAAAAAATTCCAGGTTTGTATGTGCTTGTGCCCCTGGTGAATACTAAACGGCGTGAACAATTTGAGAGAATTAAACAGGAAATTGCGCCGGATCTGAATATTCATCTGGTGGATGGCAAGGCGCGAGAAATCATGATCGCAAGTAATGCCACACTTTTGGCATCTGGAACTGCTGCTCTGGAATGTATGCTGGCAAAATGCCCAATGGTAGTAGGTTACCGGATGAAGCCGTTTACTTTCTGGTTGGCAAAACACCTTGTAAAAACACCTTATGTTTCATTACCTAACTTGTTATCTGGTAAGGAGCTGGTTAAAGAATTATTGCAGGAAAAATGTCAGCCACAGAAACTTGCAGATGAATTGCTGCCGTTACTACAAGGTAGTGAAAAGGTTGAAGCACTGAAACAGACGTTTTTACATCTGCACGAAAGTATTCGTTGTAATGCTGATGAACAAGCTGCACAGGCTGTACTGGAACTAGCAGGAAAATGATGGAATTTATATACCCTTCGGCGAATCTGATTGCTGGAGTTGATGAAGTTGGCAGAGGCCCATTAGTCGGTGCGGTTGTGACTGCGGCTGTTATTTTAGATCCATCTCGCCCGATTGCTGGGTTAGCCGATTCTAAAAAACTTAGTGAAAAGCGCCGTGAAGAGCTGTATCTGGAAATCACAGAAAAAGCGTTATGCTGGAGCTTAGGGCGTGCAGAGCCGGAAGAAATTGATCAACTGAATATCTTGCATGCAACCATGCTGGCAATGCAAAGGGCTGTGGCTGGTTTATCTATTTCTCCTGAATATGTGCTGATTGATGGTAACCGTTGTCCTGAATTGCCAATGCCGGCACAGGCGGTTATAAAAGGCGATGGATTGGTTGCTGAAATTAGTGCGGCTTCTATTGTGGCAAAAGTTACCAGAGATCGGGAAATGGTTGAACTTGATCAGTTGTTTCCTGAATATGGGTTTGCTAAGCATAAAGGCTATCCAACGGCCCTTCATTTAGAAAAGTTGGTTCTGCTGGGAGCGACAAAACATCATCGTAAAAGTTTTGCGCCGGTTAAAAGAGCAATTGGTCTTTAAGTAAGTTTGTTGACTGAATATATACCCAATAGATTTCGAGCCGCAGCGCGGCGGCAAGTGAACGAATCCCCGGAGCATAGATAACTCTGTGACTGGGGTAAGTGAAAGCAGCCAACAAAGCAGCAACTTGAAAGATGAAGGGTATAGTTATTCTTCGAACTGATATTAAAGATATAAAGCACAATCAATTAATCATCTGGACAAACACATGGCTGATCCCCGTTTTGTACACTTACGTGTTCATAGCGACTATTCAATGATTGATGGCTTAGCCAAAACTAGCCCTTTAGTTAAAAAAGTGGCTCAGTTAGGTATGCCGGCTTTTGCGATCACTGATTTTACTAACCTATGTGGGTTGGTGAGATTTTATGGTAGTGCTCATGGGGCTGGGGTAAAACCGATTATTGGTGCTGATTTTTATATGGAAAGTGAGCTGCTCGGGGATGAGTATGCTAATTTGACCATTCTTGCCCGTAATAATACTGGCTATCATAACTTGACTTTACTGATATCAGAGGCTTATCAGCAGGGGTATGGTGCTGCCGGTCCAACAATTAAACAGAAATGGCTGGTAAGCCGCAAAGAAGGGCTTATCCTGCTCTCTGGTGGTCGCATGGGGGATGTGGGCAAATTCCTGTTGCGCGGTAATCGGGCCATGGTAGACCAATGCCTTGAGTTTTATCAGGAACATTTCCCCGACTGCTATTATCTGGAACTAATTCGTACTGGTCGTGTAGATGACGAAAATTATCTTCATGCAGCGGTTGCATTGGCAACAGAAAAGAATCTGCCTGTTGTTGCGACTAATGATGTTTGCTTTATCGACAAAGAAGATTTCGATGCGCATGAAATTCGTGTAGCGATTCATGATGGCTATACATTGGCTGATCCCAAACGTCCAAAAAATTACAGTCCTCAGCAATACTTGCGTAGTGAACAGGAAATGTGTGAGTTATTCTCTGATATTCCTGAGGCGCTGGAAAACAGTGTAGAAATTGCCAAGCGTTGTAATGTCACTATCCGTCTTGGTGAATATTTCCTGCCACAATTCCCGACAGGGGAAATGAGTACTGAAAATTATCTGATTGAGAAATCTAAGCAAGGATTAGAAGAGCGCTTGACATTTCTCTATCCAGATCCTGAAGTACGAGCAGAAAAACGCCCTGAATATGATGAGCGACTTGATGTTGAGCTTCGGGTTATCAACCAGATGGGATTCCCAGGCTACTTCTTGATCGTGATGGAATTTATTCAGTGGTCGAAAGACAACGGTGTTCCTGTGGGGCCCGGTCGTGGTTCCGGTGCGGGTTCTTTAGTGGCTTATGCCCTGAAAATAACCGATCTCGATCCTTTGGAGTTTGACCTGCTGTTTGAACGGTTCCTTAACCCTGAACGTGTTTCTATGCCTGATTTTGACGTCGATTTCTGCATGGAAAAGCGCGATCTGGTGATTGATCATGTGGCTGATATATATGGCCGTGATGCCGTATCTCAGATTATCACTTTTGGTACGATGGCCGCGAAAGCCGTAATCCGGGATGTTGGTCGTGTGCTGGGGCATCCATACGGATTTGTTGACAGAATTTCTAAATTAATACCGCTTGATCCGGGAATGACCCTGGAAAAAGCATTTGTTGCAGAGCCACAACTTCCTGAAATCTATGAAGCGGATGAAGAAGTTAAGGCGCTGATAGATATGGCGCGTAAATTGGAGGGTGTCACCCGTAACGCCGGGAAACACGCGGGTGGGGTCGTTATCGCACCAACTAAGATCACTGATTTCGCGCCTCTCTACTGTGATCCGGAAGGTTTGAACCCGGTGACTCAGTTTGATAAAAATGATGTGGAATATGCTGGGTTAGTGAAATTCGACTTCCTCGGATTGAGGACGCTGACTATCATCAACTGGGCGTTAGAGATGATCAACGCACGCAGAGCGAAAAAAGGTTTGGAGCCGATTGATATCGCAGCGATTCCACTAAATGACAACAAAAGTTTTGATATGCTGCAACGGGCTGAAACGACAGCGGTATTCCAGCTTGAATCCCGTGGTATGAAGGATCTTATCAAACGTCTGCGGCCCGACTGCTTCGAAGATATGATTGCGCTTGTGGCATTGTTTCGTCCAGGCCCTTTGCAATCAGGCATGGTTGATAACTTCATTGATCGTAAACATGGTCGGGAAGAGATTTCATACCCAGATATACAGTGGCAGCACGAATCTTTACAGCCTGTGTTGGAGCCAACTTACGGCATAATCCTTTATCAGGAACAAGTGATGCAGATTGCTCAGGTACTGGCGGGATATACTCTCGGTGGTGCAGATATGCTTCGTCGGGCAATGGGCAAGAAAAAGCCGGAGGAAATGGCTAAGCAGCGTTCTGTATTTGAGGAAGGTGCCAAAAAACTCGGCATTGATGGCGAATTGGCGATGAAAATCTTTGACTTGGTAGAGAAATTTGCCGGTTATGGATTTAATAAATCTCATTCTGCTGCGTATGCGCTGGTTTCTTATCAAACTTTATGGCTGAAAGCACATTATCCTGCTGAATTCATGGCTGCGGTAATGACTGCTGATATGGATAATACAGAAAAAGTCGTTGGATTGATTGATGAATGCTGGCGCATGGGGCTGAAAATCTTACCACCTGATATTAACAGCGGTTTATATCATTTCCATGTTAATGATGATGGAGAGATCGTATATGGCATCGGTGCGATTAAAGGAGTAGGTGAAGGCCCGATTGAAGCGATCATCGAAGCCAGAAAGAAAGACGGTTATTTTAGAGAACTGTTTGATTTATGTGCCCGTGTTGATACCAAGAAATTAAATCGCCGGGTGATGGAAAAACTGATCATGTCAGGGGCATTTGACCGTCTGGGGCCACACCGCGCAGCTTTGATGTCTTCTTTGGAAGATGCCTTGAAGGCGGCAGATCAACATGCCAAAGCAGAGGCTATTGGTCAGACTGATATGTTTGGTGTGTTGGCAGAAGCGCCGGAAGAAGTTGAGCGCTCTTATGCCAATGTTTCCCAATGGCCAGAACAGGTAGTTCTTGACGGTGAACGAGAAACGCTGGGACTCTATTTAACTGGGCACCCGATCACCCGTTATTTAAAAGAAATTGAGCGCTATACTAATGGGCTGCGGTTAAAGGATGTGAATCCGACACCACGTGGTCAAGTAACAACTGTGGTAGGTTTGGTGCTGGCATCCAAAGTGATTATGACCAAACGAGGTAACCGGATAGGTCTTTGTACACTGGATGACCGCTCAGGTCGCTTGGAAGTTATGTTATTTTCCGATGCCTTGGAAAGACACCGGCATTTGCTGGAACAAGATCGAATATTGATAGCTACGGGGCAGGTCAGCTTTGATGACTTTAATGGTGGTCTTAAAATGACAGCTCGTGAATTAATGGATATTAGCGAAGCGCGTGAAAAATATGCACGTGGTCTTGCTATCTCGCTGTTGGACAGGCAAATTGATGATCAATTGTTAAACCGTCTTCGTGGCACATTGGAACCGTATCGTTCGGGTACGATACCGGTTCATCTTTATTACCAGAGGGAAGACGCCCGCGCCCGTTTAAGATTCGGCGCGACGTGGAGGGTAACGCCAACGGATAACCTTCTGACAGATCTGCGAACTCTGCTGGGTAATGAGCAGGTAGAATTAGAATTTGACTAAAATAGGAATGTTATGAGTCTGAATTTTCTTGAATTTGAACAGCCGATTGCCGAGCTGGAAGCGAAAATTGATTCGCTAACCGCAGTTAGCCGTCAAGATGAAAAATTAGATATAAATCTGGATGAAGAAGTACAACGCTTGCGGGAAAAGAGTTTGGAATTGACTCGCAAAATCTTTTCAGATTTAGGGGCTTGGCAGGTTGCTCAGCTAGCACGTCACCCACGTCGTCCTTATACGTTGGACTATATTCAGCATATTTTTACTGATTTTGAAGAGTTGGCGGGTGATCGCGCTTATGCTGATGATAAAGCGATTGTTGGTGGTTTGGCTCGTATTGATGGGCGTCCGGTGATGATTATTGGTCATCAAAAAGGCCGTGAAACTAAAGAAAAAATTCGCCGTAATTTCGGTATGCCAGCGCCAGAAGGCTACCGCAAGGCTTTACGTTTGATGGAGATGGCAGATCGTTTTAAACTGCCAATTATCACTTTCATTGATACTCCAGGAGCATATCCTGGTGTTGGTGCAGAAGAACGTGGTCAGTCTGAGGCTATTGCCCGCAACCTTCGTGAGATGTCTCGTTTGTCTGTGCCTGTTATTTGTACTGTAATCGGTGAAGGTGGCTCTGGTGGTGCTTTGGCGATTGGTGTCGGTGATAAAGTGAATATGCTGCAATACAGCACTTATTCTGTTATCTCCCCGGAAGGTTGCGCCTCAATTTTGTGGAAAAGTGCGGAGAAAGCACCTTTAGCGGCGGAAGCGATGGGGATCACCGCACCTCGTTTGAAAGAGTTGGAATTGATCGATACCGTGATCTCGGAACCATTAGGTGGTGCTCATCGTGATTACGAAGCAATATCAGCATCATTGAAGGCTCAGTTGTTGATTGATCTGGCCGATCTTGATCATTTGGCATCTGAAGAATTGATTAACCGCCGATATCAGCGCCTGATGCAATATGGTTATTGTTGATATCTGAATTAACCATTTGAATAGGGGATGGAAGTGGCTGGAATCAATGAATTTCAATCACCTTCATCCCTTGTTGTATTTGCTTTTTTGCCATTTTATATTCTTAATGAAAATAGCGGGAAATGTTATCTGACTAGCAGTAGTTTTAAGCTTAATAAAGTTGATGGTAATCAATTCATATTGTTGCAAGCTAAGGAACTCTTGAATTTGTAATGACAAACATTGATGAGCGGCTATTTGTCACTTTGACTAAACAGCTTGGTGAACATAAGAAAATATTGGTTGGGTTCAGTGGTGGGTTAGATTCCTCAGTTTTGCTTTATTTGCTGGTTAATTGGCGCAATCAATACAATCAGAATGTTCAATTAAGAGCAATTCATATTCACCACGGTTTAAACATAAAAGCAGATCAATGGGTTAAACATTGCCAACAGATTTGTGATGATTGGCAAGTTGAATTCTTTTTTGAAAAAGTAACGATAGATGCGCGCCAAAAAGGTATTGAAGCTGCTGCTCGTGACGCCCGATATCAGGTATTTAAGCGTGAATTACAAAAAGATGAAATTCTGGTAACAGCTCAGCATCTTGATGATCAGGCAGAAACTTTTTTATTGGCATTAAAGCGTGGTAGTGGCCCGGCTGGTCTTGCTTCTATGCCTCCAATCGCGGTATTTGCCGATACATTATTGCTGCGCCCGTTACTTGGTTATAGCCGGAATGAACTAGAAATATATGCCAATGAACACTGTCTAAATTGGATTGAAGACGACAGTAATCAAGATGATCGCTATGATCGAAATTTTCTGCGTTTACATATTATGCCGTTACTGAATCAACGCTGGCCGTATTTTCCACAGTCTGTCGCACGTAGTGCAAACTTATGTGGTGAGCAAGAGCAACTTCTTGATGAGTTATTGAATGAATCGCTGAAAAAATTGATAGCTCAGGATGGTGCTCTGGCTATTTCGCCTTTAGATGGGTATTCAGAAGTTAAACGAAATGCTTTGCTGCGTCGCTGGTTTGGTTTTCATGGTATGAAAATGCCTTCGCGAGAGCAGCTTTGTAGGCTTTGGTATGAGGTGGCTCTTGCCCGCACTGATGCTGAGCCTAGGCTACAATTTGGTCAGCATGATGTACGTCGTTACAAGCAAAAACTTTGGCTGGTTCCTCAATTGCAACCTTTGAGAGGCATTGTTATTGAATGGGATATTTGCAACACTTTGTTATTACCGGATAGCTTAGGAAAACTGAATATTTCTGATTGCGGTGTTAAAGTTAGAGCTCCAACTGATAATGAGCGGGTGACTATCCGTTTTGGTGTTCAAGGAATGATGAGTATTGTAGGCCGTCAACACTCTCGGCACAGTAAGAAATTGTGGCAAGAGTTTGGGGTTGCTCCGTGGCTTAGAGAGCGAATTCCATTGCTTTATTACAATGAACAACTGATGGCTGCATTAGGTATTTTTGTCACTAAAGAAGGCGAAGTGGTAGAAGGGCAGGAAATATTGACAATTCATTGGAATAAAACGCTGTTAGAATAACAAGTTAAGCCGCCTTTGGCGGCTATTTTGTATTCAGGATTCGGAGTGTTGAATAATAACAGTACCAATTTTAGGATTACTGAAACTGGCAATATAATCCAACCGTAATTCACGGGGGTTGTCTTCTGTTTCGATTATCAGGTATTCAACTTTTTTCCTTAAAACCAAATCACAGGCTTTTCCTTCAATAAGTTCACCCCCTCGCAACTTTATGTGTAGGTGGAGTTGATGTTGGCAAGCTAACTCAAGGTTATCATAGTCGTCACAGTTAATTGGTTGATATTCAGTATTTATAGACATATTTGCTCACCACTATGGTTAGTGGCGGTTATTGCCGCCTGTGGTTGTTAAAATTGTAACTCAAAAGCACTATTAATGACTATAGCACAGGAAATCAGTCGTGATTAATGAATAACTCTGGCTGTTTCCTTTGAACAGTAAGTAAATAAAAGTTTGATTTCACAGTAAGTTCCTGACAAAAGTATTAAAATCAGATCATTTCGCTATCATTGGGCAACGCCTTTAAAAGGGCGAGTCACAAAGCCCATTATACTGTTTGGAGATAAATGTGAATAAAAAACTTTTGGCAACGTTAGCTGCTGTGAGCGTATGTACTTTGATAGGATGTAAAGGTAACTTGCCACAACAAACAAGTTCACAGCCAGTAGATCAAACTTTTCAGGGGGTTCTTCCTTGTGCTGATTGTTCTGGTATTGATACCACTCTGTTATTGGATGGTGATGGTAGTTATATTCTGGAACAAACTTACCTTGGTACCCGTGATGGTGATCAATCATTCTTTGAATCCGGTCAATGGGTGAAAAATGGAGAAAAAATTCGCCTGACAAAATCAGATAATCAAAAATATTACTATCTGTCGAAAGGTGGAAACTTGGTGATGTTGGATATTGAAGGTAATCCAATTGAATCACAATTCAACTATGAGCTGAAACGGGTAAAACCGAAGAAACTGATTGGCGAATACAGTTACATGGCTGATGCTGCTTCATTTACTGATTGTAATACAGGTAAGCAGTATGCCGTAACGGAAAGTTTGGATTTGGAGCGAGGCTATCATCAAGTTGGCGTAGAAGGAGGAACGCCAGTTTATGTTGAAGTTGAAGGTTATTACAGCGTTCGACCTTCAATGGAAGATGGACAATTTGATCCAGCCTTAATTCAGACGGGTAAAATCCATTTCGATAAATCGAAATCTTGTAATATGAAGAAATAATTCTAGTTTCAGTATTTGATGGTGATAATGGCTACTCTATCTTAGTGATCTGACCATTATCACCATACTGTTCAATGAGTTGTTGTAATAACTCTAATTAATAAAACCAAGTTGTTGTTTCAGATGGTCAACAACGCAATCTAGTTTTAGCATCTGTTTGTCATCACAGCGACGATATTTATATTCTACTTCTCCGCTATCCAGATTACGGTCACCAATAACTATAGTGTGTGGTACGCCAATAAGTTCCATATCAGCGAACATCACGCCTGGGCGCTCTTTCCGATCGTCAAAAATAACATCAATACCGCAGGCGCGCAGATCAGCATACAGTTTCTCTGCAATTTCTTTCACACGATATGATTTGTGCATATTCATCGGCAAAATAGCAACCTGGAATGGTGCAATTGCATCAGGCCAAATGATACCGCGATTATCGTGATTCTGTTCAATCGCTGCTGCGACAATACGGGTAACACCAATACCATAACAACCCATAGTGATGATCTGGTTATGGCCGTCTTCTCCTTGAACGGTTGCTTTCATTGCATCAGAATATTTTGTACCGAGTTGGAATATATGACCAACTTCAATACCACGTTTGATGAGCAATGTACCTTTACCATCTGGGCTGGCATCACCTTCAACAACATTACGGATATCAGCAATTTCTGGTATTGGTAGATCACGTTCCCAATTGATACCGAAATAGTGCTTATCATCAATATTGGCCCCGGCGCCAAAGTCACTCATCACTGCCACACTGTGGTCAATGATAACTGGCATTGGCAGATTGACGGGGCCTAATGAGCCTGGACCGGCTCCAACGATTGTGCGAATTTCTTCTTCTGTGGCAAAAGTTAAGGGACTGGCAACCAAAGGTAATTTTTCTGCTTTGATTCCATTAAGTTCATGGTCGCCACGAACCAGTAAGGCAATTAATTTATGGCCTGTATCTTCAGCAGCGTGAACAATCAGAGTCTTAACGGTTTTTTCAATTGGTAGATTGAATTGTTCAACTAGTTCAGCAATTGTTTTTGCATTCGGGGTATCAACAAGATACATATCTTCTGCTGGTGCAGCGCGATCATAAGCAGGAGCAACAGCTTCAGCCAATTCAATATTAGCTGCATAATTAGACTCTGTTGAGAAAACGATATCATCTTCCCCACTGGCAGCTAAGACCTGAAATTCATGGGAAGCACTACCGCCGATAGAACCAGTATCAGCCAGGACAGCACGGAAATCCAAACCGATGCGGGTAAAGATTTTGCTGTAGGCTTCGTACATATTGTCATAAGTTTCTTGTAATGATTCCTGGGTAGTATGGAAAGAGTAAGCATCTTTCATCAGGAACTCACGCGAGCGCATTACGCCAAAACGAGGTCGAACTTCGTCGCGGAATTTAGTCTGGATCTGGAACAAAGTCAGTGGTAACTGTTTATATGAGCTGACTTCATTGCGGATTAAATCAGTGACAACCTCTTCATGGGTTGGACCCAATACAAAAGGGCGATCCCCTCGATCAGCAAAACGCAGTAATTCTGGGCCGTATTGTTCCCAGCGACCACTTTCCTGCCATAAATCTGCTGGCTGCACTACAGGCATAGATATCTCAATCGCTCCAGCATTGTTCATTTCTTCACGAACAATTTTTTCGACTTTTTTTAGTACGCGGATACCTGTAGGCATCCAATTATATAGGCCCGAAGCGAGCTTACGGATCATGCCTGCACGAAGCATCAGTTTATGGCTGACAACTTCTGCATCGGCGGGAGTCTCTTTTAATGTAGAGAGCAGATATTGGCTAGTGCGCATTATTAGGGTTCCATTAGAGCAGCAAATTGCTTCTGACTGGCAAAAATTTGCCAGCCAATAAAATAGTGAAAATAAACCTTTAGTCTACCAGTGAGTTTAAGATGCCAAAAGGGTATATGCTGATTTTTAGCGGGATTCTATGGAAACCACTTCGGTAAGTGTGCCACAAACTTTCCAGCGCACATTAAAATTTAGCAAATGAACAGCATATTCCCGATTTTTCGATTCTTCTCTACGGTAAGCAGGGCGAGGATCTTGAGCTAGAACCTGACTGATAAATCGGCGTAAATTCGGGTAAGTGCTTTGAATCAAGATGAGCTGCTGTTCAGCGGCAGGTGAAAATATCACATCCATATCAGCAGGAGGCGCTTCCTGAGCAAAACCTGCTATTGCATGTGGCTGACACTCAGCGAAAGGCAGATAAGGCTTGATATCAATAACAGGGGTACCGTCAACTAAATCCATGCTACCCAGTTCTAGAGTCACGTTACCTTTTGTGCATTTAATTCCTTTAAGCTCAATCAGAGACATACCAATTGGATTTGGCCGGAAAGTTGAACGGGTTGCTAATACACCCATTTTTGCATTACCACCTAAACGGGGAGGGCGCACCATTGGCTTCCATCCGCCTTCCATTGTTTGGTGGAAAATAAAAATCACCCATAGATGACTGAATTGTTCCAACCCTCGAATTGCATCTGGCTGATTATAAGGCGGAAGAAGGACTAATTTCCCGCCGCCATCTTTAATAAGACCTGGTTGTCGGGGAACAGCAAATTTCTCTTTATAAGGGGAGTGAATAACCCCTATTTGTGTGAAATGAAAGTCGGTCATTGGGTAATAAGCAGAGCTGAACCTTCGCATATTGCTATCTGGTAGCATCCTTGACCTGATAACATTTCGCATTGATGTAATAAAACGGCGTTAGCATTCAAATAAGTGGCTTTCATTATCATCTGGTTACGCGCTATGGTGATATTAGCTGGTGGGTCTTGTAACGAATTACGGCATGATTGACCAGAGACAATCCCTAAATCTTTAAATGGGGTACCTAATAATTCTTCACTCTTGGTATATAACTTTACGGATGAAGAAAGGTTCCCTTTTTCTTCGGTTGGTAGTTTTTTGAGTCTCATATCCGATAACTGGGAAGAATCAGTAAAAGTTGTCTGTTGCATTGAACATCCTGCTATGAACAGTACTAATAAAGGAACAAGTAGCCAACGCATTAATAACCCCTTGAATTGTGATAATTAGAGTTAAGTTAATCGATCAGGTTAGTAAAAATGTATCGAAAATATGATGTCATAACATATCAGGCGGACAATCTGTCCGCCTGATTATTCTAATATTGATGAGAGCAATATGAAAGATTACCAACCTTTCACTGCACCACCATTAAAGATCTTATTAGCAGCTTCGTCAACTTCGTCAGATTGATAGGCTTTAACGAATTTTTTAACATTTTCGGCATCTTTATTATCTTCACGGCTAACAAGTAGGTTTACATATGGAGAGTCTTTATCTTCAACAAATAAACCATCTTTTGCCGGAGTCAGGCCAATCTGGCTTGCATACGTCGTATTAATAATTGCCAGAGCAATTTTTTGATCGTCCAGTGAACGTGGTAATTGAGGGGCTTCCAGTTCAACTAATTTTAGGTTTTTAGGATTTTCAACAATGTCTAAAATTGTTGGCAATAAGCCTATGTCATCTTTCAGTTTGATTAGGTCTTGCTTCTGTAACAACAATAAAGAACGGCCTAAGTTCGTTGGATCACTTGGTAGTGCGATTTGAGAACCATCCTGTAATTCATCCAGCGATTTGATTTTTTTGGAATAACCAGCAATTGGATAAACAAAAGAGTTGCCAACAGTGACTAGTTTATAACTACGATCTTTGATTTGTTGATCCAAATATGGTTTGTGTTGGTATGCATTTAGATCAATATCACCTTTGCTCAGAGCTTCGTTTGGTAGTACAAAATCATTAAAAGTTACCAATTCTACATCAAGACCATATTTGTCTTTAGCTACTTTTTTTGCAATCTCAGCAACTTCCTGTTCTGCACCAACGATAACGCCTACTTTAATATGATTTGGATCTCGTTTTTCCTGACCACAACCAACCAAGATTAATGAACCTAAAAGGGCGCTGATAGTTGCGATAGTTTTTAATTTAACAGACATATTTTACCCCTATTGAATACTGATTTATTAGCACTGATGTCAGTGCTGTTATTAAAATAATTTTATTATTTACGTGTTGTGGCTTTAACTAAACGGTCACCACCTAGTTGAATTAAGTAAACTAAAATAACCAGCAACACTAATACGGTATTCATTACTGTTGCATTATAGCCGGTATAACCATATTGGTAGCCAATTTGGCCTAAACCGCCTGCACCTACAGCACCTCCCATTGCGGAATAACCTACTAAAGTTATCAAAGTAATAGTGGCTGCATTGAGTAAACTTGGTAATGCTTCAGGTAACAGAATTTTCTTCACAATCTGGAATGGAGTTGCTCCCATTGCGCGAGCTGCTTCAATTAATCCTGATGGAATTTCTAATAAAGCATTTTCCACCATACGAGCAATAAATGGCGCTGCACCTATAGTTAACGGAACAATGGCCGCCTGTAAACCGATAGATGTTCCCATAATTAATCTGGTAAAGGGAATCATCCAAACCAGTAAAATAATAAACGGGATAGAACGGAAAATATTAACTATCGCGGAAAGAAAACGATAGAGTTTATTGCTTTCCATAATCTGACCCGGACGGGTGACATATAATAATACGCCTATTGGCAGCCCGATAATAAAACCAAAAAAACCAGAAACAAAAGTCATTACTAGAGTTTCCCAGACGCCTTTAACTAGCAATAAAATCATTCCTTCAGACATAACCGAGAACCTCCACTTTCACATGATGATCTTGTAAAAACTTAATTGTTGATTCGACACTACCATTTTCACCGTGCAATTCAGCCAACATCACACCAAATTTAACGCCGCCAGCATAGTCAATTTGAGAACTTAATATGTTCATATCGATATTAAAACGGCGTACCGACATTGAAATCAGTGGCGCGTCTACAGATTGACCGGTGAACTCTAATTTCAGTAGCGGGCTAAGATCTGGTGCTGGGTTGCTTTGCATTTTTTGTACATAATCTTCCGGGATATCCAGATGCAAAGTTGATTGAATAAATGCTTGAGCGATAGGTGTTTTGGGATGAGAGAACACTTCGCTGACTATATCCTGCTCAATCAACTGTCCACCGCTGATAACCGCGACTTGGTCGCAAATCCGTTTGACGACATCCATTTCGTGTGTGATCAATAGAATAGTTAGACCCAGACGACGATTAATGTCTTTCAATAATTCTAGAATAGAACGCGTTGTTGCTGGATCTAGAGCGCTGGTTGCTTCATCACATAAAAGTACTTTAGGTGAATTAGCTAAAGCGCGGGCAATAGCAACACGTTGTTTTTGTCCGCCAGATAAATTTGCAGGATAAGCATCATGTTTATCTGCAAGACCAACAAGTTCTAATAACTCGTCTACTCGCTTTTTGATCTCAGTCTTTGGAACATTATCTAATTCTAAAGGTAAGGCTATATTGCCAAAAACTGTTCTCGAAGACAGCAAATTGAAGTGTTGGAAAATCATGCCGATCCGACGGCGTGCGTGGGTTAAATCACTATCAGATAGGATAGTAAGATCTTGGCCATCAACCAGTACTTGCCCGGAAGTTGGGCGTTCAAGCATATTCACACAGCGAATTAGTGTACTTTTACCCGCACCCGATGAGCCGATGACACCATAAATTTGCCCTTGTGGGACATGTAGACTGATATCTGAAAGTGCTTTGATAGAACGGGCACCTTGCTGGAATATTTTGTTGATATGAGACAGTTTTATCATTTTTATTCTTTATTTATTCTTATAAAAATTCGAAATTGATAGCTTGAACATTTTTGAAAAAACAAACCACCCGTTGAATTGGATGTTAAGGTGTCTAGACGGCTAAGTCAACCGGGAATAAATTAATTGCTGCATTCTCATTCATGGCTAAATCATGCGATACTGAAGCCTTCTTACATTTTTGGAGCAATCGGGTGACGCAAAGTATTCCTGCTGTATTTTTAGATCGTGACGGAACAATAAATATCGATCATAGTTATGTGCATGAAATAGATAGTTTTCAATTTATTGATGGTGTAATTGAAGCCATGATTGAATTGAAAAGAATGGGGTATGCACTGGTATTAGTTACAAACCAGTCGGGCATTGCCCGCGGCATTTTCAATGAAGAGCAATTTTTGCAACTGACAGAATGGATGGATTGGTCACTGGCAGACCGTGGGGTAGATTTGGACGGTATCTATTATTGTCCTCATCATCCAGATGCGACTGAAGAACAATATAAGAAGAGTTGTGATTGTCGTAAACCACAACCAGGTATGCTTCTGGAAGCACAGGAAGAGCTTAATATTGATATGAGTGCTTCTTTTATGGTTGGTGACAAACTGGAAGATATGCAAGCAGCAACGGAAGCAAAAGTTGGTACTAAAGTATTAGTTCGTACAGGTAAACCAGTTACTCATGAAGTTGAACAAGCAGCTGATTTGATAATAAATAGCTTAGTAGACTTGCCTAAAGTGATTAAAGACATCAAAAAATAGGATTTTTGTGCTTTATATCATCGTTTTGTTGAAAAAATCCGCTGTCGAAAGTTTTTTGCAAATAAACACTTGCCAGCGCGGAAAAACGCCCTATAATGCGCCACCACTGACCGACACAACGCTGATAAACGTTGTCAGGCCAGGCAGAGAAAAGCCAATAAGGGCTTGACTCTGCGGGCGGAAAGCGTAATATACGCAGCCCGGCTGACCGAGAATATTAATTTTTGATTTGGCCTGCTCTTTAACAATTAATCAGACAATCTGTGTGGGCACTCACAAGACGGTATCACAAAAAATACGTTTTAAAGTCTTGAAGAGTGAACAGCAGTTAATTCATTACGAACTAACAGGACGATTCTTTGAGCATCAAACTTTAAATTGAAGAGTTTGATCATGGCTCAGATTGAACGCTGGCGGCAGGCCTAACACATGCAAGTCGAGCGGTAACAGGAAAGCGCTTGCGCTTTTGCTGACGAGCGGCGGACGGGTGAGTAATGTCTGGGGATCTGCCCGAGGGCGGGGGATAACCACTGGAAACGGTGGCTAATACCGCATGATGTCGCGAGACCAAAGTGGGGGACCTGAAAGGGCCTCACGCCCTCGGATGAACCCAGATGGGATTAGCTAGTAGGTAGGGTAATGGCCTACCTAGGCGACGATCCCTAGCTGGTCTGAGAGGATGACCAGCCACACTGGGACTGAGACACGGCCCAGACTCCTACGGGAGGCAGCAGTGGGGAATATTGCACAATGGGCGCAAGCCTGATGCAGCCATGCCGCGTGTATGAAGCAGGCCTTCGGGTTGTAAAGTACTTTCAGCGGGGAGGAAGGGTTTGGCCTGAAGAGGGTTAAATTTTGACGTTACCCGCAGAAGAAGCACCGGCTAACTCCGTGCCAGCAGCCGCGGTAATACGGAGGGTGCAAGCGTTAATCGGAATGACTGGGCGTAAAGCGCACGCAGGCGGTCAATTAAGTTAGATGTGAAATCCCCGGGCTCAACCTGGGAATGGCATCTAAGACTGGTTGGCTAGAGTCTCGTAGAGGGGGGTAGAATTCCATGTGTAGCGGTGAAATGCGTAGAGATGTGGAGGAATACCGGTGGCGAAGGCGGCCCCCTGGACGAAGACTGACGCTCAGGTGCGAAAGCGTGGGGAGCAAACAGGATTAGATACCCTGGTAGTCCACGCTGTAAACGATGTCGATTTGGAGGTTGTGGCCTAGAGCTGTGGCTTCCGGAGCTAACGCGTTAAATCGACCGCCTGGGGAGTACGGCCGCAAGGTTAAAACTCAAATGAATTGACGGGGGCCCGCACAAGCGGTGGAGCATGTGGTTTAATTCGATGCAACGCGAAGAACCTTACCTACTCTTGACATCCAGAGAAGACCTCAGAGATGAGGTTGTGCCTTCGGGAGCTCTGAGACAGGTGCTGCATGGCTGTCGTCAGCTCGTGTTGTGAAATGTTGGGTTAAGTCCCGCAACGAGCGCAACCCTTATCCTTTGTTGCCAGCACGTTGAGGTGGGAACTCAAAGGAGACTGCCGGTGATAAACCGGAGGAAGGTGGGGATGACGTCAAGTCATCATGGCCCTGACGAGTAGGGCTACACACGTGCTACAATGGCGGATACAAAGTGAAGCGACCTCGCGAGAGCAAGCGGAACACACAAAGTCTGTCGTAGTCCGGATTGGAGTCTGCAACTCGACTCCATGAAGTCGGAATCGCTAGTAATCGTAGATCAGCATGCTACGGTGAATACGTTCCCGGGCCTTGTACACACCGCCCGTCACACCATGGGAGTGGGTGGCAAAAGAAGTCGGTAGCCTAACCGCGAGGGGGGCGCTGACCACTTTGTGATTCATGACTGGGGTGAAGTCGTAACAAGGTAACCGTAGGGGAACCTGCGGTTGGATCACCTCCTTACCTGAGATGCGTTGAGTGCAGTGCTCACACAGATTGTCTGATGAAAGAAGAGAATGACGTTATCGCGATAGGCTTGTAGCTCAGGTGGTTAGAGCGCACCCCTGATAAGGGTGAGGTCGGTGGTTCAAGTCCACTCAGGCCTACCAACTCTACTTATCCTAGGGTCTTCCAAACGCTGCGTGACTCATGTGCTCGCGCACACTGCGTTACTCGCGTTGAAATACCCGGCGGCTAAGCGAGTTGGTCAGATAGACGGTAACGGCATTTTTCTGTATGGGGCTATAGCTCAGCTGGGAGAGCGCCTGCCTTGCACGCAGGAGGTCAGCGGTTCGATCCCGCTTAGCTCCACCATATGAAACTAGTTCAGAGTATATTGGTGACAGTATGCTGCGAATTATTTTGCTCTTTAACAATCTGGAACAAGCTGAAAAATTGAAACTGTTGATAATATCACCGAGGTATTATTGACGAGTCTCTCAAGCTGCACAATCCGAGACAGTTTCGGGTTGTGAGGTTAAGCGAATAAGCGTACACGGTGGATGCCTAGGCAGTCAGAGGCGATGAAGGACGTGCTAATCTGCGAAAAGCGTCGGTGAGCTGATATGAAGCGTGATAAGCCGGCGATGTCCGAATGGGGAAACCCAGTGCACTGCGGTGCACTATCATTAACTGAATCCATAGGTTAATGAGGCGAACCGGGGGAACTGAAACATCTCAGTACCCCGAGGAAAAGAAATCAACCGAGATTCCCCCAGTAGCGGCGAGCGAACGGGGAGGAGCCCAGAACCAGCATCAGCCACCGTCTCAGAGGAACGGTCTGGAAAGGCCGGCGATAGCGGGTGATAGCCCCGTACTTGAAGTGGGGGTGGCTGTGAGTTCGACGAGTAAGGCGGGACACGAGAAAGCCTGTCTGAATATGGGGGGACCATCCTCCAAGGCTAAATACTCCTGACTGACCGATAGTGAACCAGTACCGTGAGGGAAAGGCGAAAAGAACCCCGGTGAGGGGAGTGAAAGAGACCCTGAAACCGTGTACGTACAAGCAGTGGGAGCCCCACCACCAAAGCGTTTCGCTTTGCGTGGTGCACAAAATGCGTAACGGCATCACTGATGCGCGGTTGGCGGAGCGGTAGCGACGCCCAACACAACAATCAAGCAGTGGAGCGTTTTGGGGTGGGGTGACTGCGTACCTTTTGTATAATGGGTCAGCGACTTATATTCTGTAGCAAGGTTAACCGGATAGGGGAGCCGCAGGGAAACCGAGTCTTAACTGGGCGAAATGAGTTGCAGGGTATAGACCCGAAACCCGGTGAGCTAGCCATGGGCAGGTTGAAGGTTGGGTAACACTAACTGGAGGACCGAACCGACTAATGTTGAAAAATTAGCGGATGACTTGTGGCTGGGGGTGAAAGGCCAATCAAACCGGGAGATAGCTGGTTCTCCCCGAAAGCTATTTAGGTAGCGCCTCGTGAGTTCATCTTCGGGGGTAGAGCACTGTTTCGGCTAGGGGGCCATCCCGGCTTACCAACCCGATGCAAACTGCGAATACCGAAGAATGGTATCACGGGAGACACACGGCGGGTGCTAACGTCCGTCGTGAAGAGGGAAACAACCCAGACCGCCAGCTAAGGTCCCAAAGTCATGGTTAAGTGGGAAACGATGTGGGAAGGCCCAGACAGCCAGGATGTTGGCTTAGAAGCAGCCATCATTGAAAGAAAGCGTAATAGCTCACTGGTCGAGTCGGCCTGCGCGGAAGATGTAACGGGGCTAAACCATGCACCGAAGCTGCGGCAGCGACACGTAAGTGTCGCTGGGTAGGGGAGCGTTCTGTAAGCCGTGGAAGGTGGCGCCGTGAGGCCTGCTGGAGGTATCAGAAGTGCGAATGCTGACATAAGTAACGATAAAGCGGGTGAAAAACCCGCTCGCCGGAAGACCAAGGGTTCCTGTCCAACGTTAATCGGGGCAGGGTGAGTCGACCCCTAAGGTGAGGCTGAAAAGCGTAGCTGATGGGAAACAGGTTAATATTCCTGTACTGAATGTGACTGCGAAGGGGGGACGGAGAAGGCTAGGCCATCCGGGCGACGGTTGTCCCGGTTTAAGCGGGTAGGTGGGAGGAGCAGGCAAATCCGCTCTTCTGTGAACACTGAGGCGTGATGACGAGCCGCTACGGCGGTGAAGTGGTTGATGCCCGGCTTCCAGGAAAAGCCTCTAAGCATCAGGTCATATTGAATCGTACCCCAAACCGACACAGGTGGTCAGGTAGAGAATACTCAGGCGCTTGAGAGAACTCGGGTGAAGGAACTAGGCAAAATGGTGCCGTAACTTCGGGAGAAGGCACGCTGGCATTAGGTGAAGGAGTTGACCTCTGGAGCTGAAGCCAGTCGCAGAGACCAGCTGGCTGCAACTGTTTATTAAAAACACAGCACTGTGCAAACACGAAAGTGGACGTATACGGTGTGACGCCTGCCCGGTGCTGGAAGGTTAATTGATGGGGTTAGCCGCAAGGCGACGCTCTTGATCGAAGCCCCAGTAAACGGCGGCCGTAACTATAACGGTCCTAAGGTAGCGAAATTCCTTGTCGGGTAAGTTCCGACCTGCACGAATGGCGTAATGATGGCCAGGCTGTCTCCACCCGAGACTCAGTGAAATTGAACTCGCTGTGAAGATGCAGTGTTCCCGCGGCAAGACGGAAAGACCCCGTGAACCTTTACTATAGCTTGACACTGAACATGGAGCCTTGATGTGTAGGATAGGTGGGAGGCTAGGAAGTGTGGACGCCAGTCTGCATGGAGCCGACCTTGAAATACCACCCTTGAATGTTCGATGTTCTCACTTGGGCCCGTGAACCGGGCTGAGGACAGTGTCTGGTGGGTAGTTTGACTGGGGCGGTCTCCTCCCAAAGAGTAACGGAGGAGCACGAAGGTTGGCTAATCACGGTCGGACATCGTGAGGTTAGTGCAAAGGCATAAGCTGGCTTGACTGCGAGAGTGACGGCTCGAGCAGGTACGAAAGTAGGTCTTAGTGATCCGGTGGTTCTGAATGGAAGGGCCATCGCTCAACGGATAAAAGGTACTCCGGGGATAACAGGCTGATACCGCCCAAGAGTTCATATCGACGGCGGTGTTTGGCACCTCGATGTCGGCTCATCACATCCTGGGGCTGAAGTGGGTCCCAAGGGTATGGCTGTTCGCCATTTAAAGTGGTACGCGAGCTGGGTTTAGAACGTCGTGAGACAGTTCGGTCCCTATCTGCCGTGGGCGTAGGAAGATTGAAAGGGGCTGCTCCTAGTACGAGAGGACCGGAGTGGACGCACCGCTGGTGTACGGGTTGTCATGCCAATGGCATAGCCCGGTAGCTAAGTGCGGGAGAGATAACCGCTGAAAGCATCTAAGCGGGAAACTTGCCTTGAGATGAGTCTTCCCTTGACTTGAGTCACGGAAGGAACGTTTAAGACGAAGACGTGGATAGGCTGGGTGTGTAAGTGCAGCGATGCATTGAGCTGACCAGTACTAATGAACCGAGCGGCTTAACCTTACAACGCCGAAGGTGTTTTGGTGTCAGAAGACGGAAGAGAGATGAATTTCAGCTTGTTCAGAGATTGGTTCCGGTGGTTGCGGCAGAGAGCGTCGCAACGGTCGGAGTAAAACAGAATACGCCTGGCGGCGATAGCGCGGTGGTCCCACCTGACCCCATGCCGAACTCAGCAGTGAAACGCCGTAGCGCCGATGGTAGTGTGGGGCTTCCCCATGCGAGAGTAGGACACTGCCAGGCTTGAAATTAGCGTTTTGTGTTGTGGTAGCAACATAGGACACAAGGAATTCGGTGGTGCGGTAGTTCAGTTGGTTAGAATACCGGCCTGTCACGCCGGGGGTCGCGGGTTCGAGCCCCGTCCGCACCGCCACCTAATTTCCAAAGGAAACCCTGAGAGAAATCTCAGGGTTTTTTTGTTTATAAATATTAAAATCAATAATTAACCTGAGTTCTGGATAAAAAATTGACGAGAAGCCTGTTCCGGGAGCAAAGTTTTGGTGAACGCCGAAAACAGCTCCGGGGAGGAACAGGCTATGGATAAGTTAGTGGAAATTTTCTGCGATGTCGACGATTTTTGCCGTTTTTTCATCCCTCTGTGGACGCAGTTTTGTCTTGATAACGGATACCGTCTACGCCGCCGACAAGGTCGCATGTATCCCAGTGAAATTATGGCTATCCTGATCCTCTTTCATCTGTCACATTACCGGGATTTTAAACATTTTTATCTGGAGCATCTTTGGAAATATCACCACAAGGATTTTCCCGCCTTGCTCTGCTATTTGCCATAACATCCGCATTGCCCGTCATTAGGTTTTTGAAGGGAGCACAAAATGAGGAAAAACCTCAATGGGATGGTTTTACGGCTTCAAGTTACACCTGGTTGTTAACCCTCTGGGCGAAATTCTGGCGCTGAAAGTGACTGCGGGTAATGTGGATGATCGGGAACCGGTTCGCGAATTAACAAAAGAATTAACGGGTTCTCTCTATGGAGATAAAGGTTATCTCAGCCAGGAACTGGCAGACGATTTGGCCAAAACGGGTGTCACTTTCATCACGCAGAAACGTCGTAACATGAAAGCGCGTATGCTGGCAGAGTGGGATAAGATCATGTTATCAAGGCGTTTTATCATCGAAACGATTAATGGGCAATTAAAAACCCTTTCTCAAATAGAGCATTCGCTCCACCGAAGTATAACAGGATTTCTGTTGACCGTTTTAGGTGGTGTGATTGCTTACTGCCTTAAATTAAAAAAACCATCACTGAAAGTTTTCTACTCAGAAGACGATTTGCCAGTGATGGCTTAAACAGAATTCGGGTTAATTATCTTATTATATTTGATAAAATCAGATTGTTTTAATAATAGTTGCTTTGTGCATTAAAGGGGTTTTTCTCGTGGTAAAGAAAACCTATGCAATAAGATATGTCGCTGGACAGCCTGTTGAACGTGTCTTTCCTATGTCAGCTCATCAGCTTGGGAAGTCATTGCCTGTAGGAATGCCTTTAATTACTGATACAAATGGGCTTAGGGTTGTTGTCTGGAATATCTATAAACAGCAGCGGCCTTCATGGCGAGAAGTTTTGAAGGAGCTAACTAAAGGAAGCCAGTTAATTTTATTACAAGAAGCGCAAACAACTCCTGATTTAGTTGAGTTTGCTACTTCAAATTATCTGACAGCTGATCAAGTTCCTGCCTTTGTATTGCCACAGCATCCCTCTGGTGTGATGACATTAGCAACTTCTCATCCTATTTATTGTTGTCCATTGAGAGAGAAAGAACCTCTTTTGCGTTTATCTAAATCAGCTCTTATTACTGTTTACCCTTTACAGGATAATCGTCAGCTAATGGTTATCAATGTACATGCGATAAATTTTAGTTTTGGTGTAGATGTATATAGTCGTCAACTTAGTAATATTGGTGCCCACGTTCGTTTACATCATGGCCCGGTAATTATGGCTGGTGATTTTAATGCATGGAGTAAGCAACGATTAAATGCCCTTAAACGGTTTACCCGATATTTGCATCTTAATGAAGTTTCTTTTGTTGATGACTGTCGAACGATTGTGTTTGGAAGACCGTTGGATTTTATTTTTTACCGAGAATTGAGTGTAGCTAATGCTACTGTTATGCCTACCGACGCTTCCGATCATAATCCCCTTATTGTAAGTTTTTATTAATATTTTTATTTTGAGAATATTTTTTTATAAAATAGATTTTTTTATTGATAGCAAATGTTTACTTAATTTAACTTTTTGAAAAAATTATAATTTATTTTTGTGATAATGAGATAATGGCTCATAAGATTAAATTAATTTCTTAATTATATCTACTATTATAATTTTGTATTTATATATGGGATTTAATATATTGTGTTTAAAATTAAATTTTGGATATTTTAATGTTATTTATTGTTTATGTATTGTAAAAATAAATTTAACTTACCATTTAAATAATTAAATAGAAATATTCAGAGTGATAAAAATAAATGCCAGAATAATCTGGCACTTATTAGTATAAATTATTTATTTAGTTCGATGGTATTTAGAATTCTTTTTTTTCTTTATGGTCAAGAGATAGGCAATTGATAATAAAACTATCCATATAATTCCCACAATTAATGCAATACGGGTTTTCTCGAAATAGCCTAACAATACAATGACAAATACCATAAAGATAATTGTTAACGCTGGTGCTATTGGCCACATAGGAACAGGGAATTTTAGCGTTTTAATTTCTTCATTATTCATTTTGCGACGCATAGCAACCTGAGAAAGTAGAATCATCAGCCATACCCACACAGTGGCAAATGTTGCGATAGAAGCAATGATAATGAAAATTTGTTCTGGGATTAGATAATTGAGTATAACACCAACCAATAGGACAACTGACATGACGACAACTGTCATCCATGGTACACCATTACGGCTCAGTTTGGTGAATGATTTAGGTGCTTGTCCTTCTTGGGCCATACCATACATCATACGACCAGCACCAAAAATATCGCTGTTAATCGCCGAAACTGCGGCAGTAATAACGACGATATTAAGAATATTTGCCGCGGAATTGATGCCCAGGCTAGAAAAAATTTGTACGAATGGGCTACCTTCCTGACCGATCTGATTCCACGGGTAAATACACATAAGGATAAATAAGGTTAATACGTAGAATAGTAGGATACGGAAAGGAACAGCGTTGATTGCTTTTGGAATAGTTTTTTCGGGATTTTTGGCTTCGCTAGCTGTAATACCAATGACTTCAATACCACCAAAAGCAAACATTACAATAGCGAGTGAAGCTATTACACCACTAATGCCATTAGGCATAAAACCACCATATTCCCATAAGCTGGAAATGCCAGTTACGTGGTCTGTTTGTTGACCGAATCCATATATCATAATGGTCATACCGCCAACAATCATAGCGATAATTGCAGTGACTTTCACAATAGAAAGCCAGAATTCCATTTCACCAAAAATTTTTACATGGCAAAGATTAATTGCACCAATGAAGCAGACAATGCTCAGTACCCAGATCCATTGTTCCACATGAGGGAACCAAAGTTTCATATAAAAACCAAATGCAGTAACGTCAGCCAGGCAGACGATTAACATTTCGAATATATAATTCCATCCGGTCAGAAATCCGGCCAAAGGACCGAGATAATGGCTAGCATAGTGTGAAAAAGAGCCGGCTACTGGATGGTGAACAGCCATTTCACCTAATGCACGCATCACCATAAATACGGCGGCACCGCCGATTAAATAGGCGAGTAATACGGCTGGGCCAGCTTGCTGGATAGCAGCTGCGGAGCCATAGAACAGCCCAGTGCCTATTGCGGAGCCTAATGCCATAAAGCGGATGTGCCGCCCGGTTAGACCCCGTTTCAGCTGAGTTTCATTATTCTGCATTATTTATTCCTGTCACTTTCTCAGTGCTAGATATATTTTAAGCACACAGTGCCCCGACGAGCTGCATGTTAGCCAAGCGAAGCAAACCCTGTACCTTACCATAAAGATTGATGTTCGCGGGATAGATATCTGCAATAATGCGCTCTTACCTAATGAAACCAGAGATTTTTATGTTTTACCCGATTAACGAAATATTTCAGACATTGCAGGGAGAGGGTTTTTTCACGGGAGTCCCAGCAATTTTTATTCGTCTGCAAGGGTGTCCGGTCGGTTGCAGCTGGTGTGATACTAAGCATACTTGGGAGAAAAAAGCCGAAAAGCAGCAGATGTTGGAGACAATCTTACTGAAGACGAATGAAAGTGATGAATGGGGTGAAGCATCACCTAAGCAAATTGCGACACTTTTTGTTCAACAGGGATATACCGCGCGCCATGTTGTGATTACTGGTGGTGAGCCTTGTATTTATGATCTTATTCCTTTGACAGAAGAATTGGAAAATCTTGGCTATCAATGTCAGATAGAAACCAGTGGTACGTATCATGTTGAATGCTCTGCTGCTACTTGGGTGACTGTTTCACCAAAAGTTAAAATGCGTGGTGGTTATCAGGTATTGCAGCAAGCTTTGCAAAGAGCTAATGAAATAAAACATCCAGTTGCACGGGAAAGAGATATTGAGGCATTAGATGAGTTATTGGCGACATTAGATAACAACTCATCGCGTATTATTGCATTGCAACCGATAAGCCAGAAAGAAGACGCTACCCGTTTATGTATTGAAACCTGTATTGCCCGCAATTGGCGGCTTTCTATGCAAACACATAAATATCTGAATATTGCTTGAGAAGAGATTACTGCACTGGAGGTTCCCTGGTGCAGTAACTTATTTTTATTTTCCGCGGAAAATGCAGCCTGCGTTACAAGTTTCTTTCACCATAACAGCACTGAGTTGTGGAACTTTAGGTTTAACTTTAGCCCAAATCCAGGCTGACAGTACTTCGCTGGTTGGGTTTTCCAGCCCTGGAATATCATTTAGGTACTGGTGATCTAACTGTTCCCAAACAGGTTTGAAAATAGCTTTTAGATCAGCAAAATCTATAATCCAGCCACTATGAGGATCTACCTCTCCGGTAATTTCCAGCCGTACCATAAACGAATGCCCATGTAGGCGTCCGCATTTATGGCCTTCTGGAACATGTGGCAGACGGTGGGCGGCTTCAAACTGAAAGTCTTTAAAAATCGTTGTGCTCATAGTGGTTCTCCCTGACTTCAAAAAACCCGCTATTCTACCCGATCTTCTGAATTAAACTTGGTTTTTTCCTTTTTTTGCAATTGTCCTTATTAACTGTTTTATAGATATATTAAATCTGTAAATATGGTTAGGCGTTTTGGTTATTTGATATTGCGATAGTTTCTTTAATTAGTGACAAGTTGCTGAGATAACCTTACTAACTATCCCTATTTATTTTCTTTACTAAAAATAACGGACACTGGTAATCGTAAAGGGCAGTACAGGATAATGAGCATAAAACCACCTTCAATTTCACTTCTTCCCGTTTCGCCTGAACAGTTAGCGCGTTTGCAATCGGCAATTGGGGATTTTTCTCCAAATCAGTTAGCTTGGCTGTCTGGTTATTTTTGGGGAATGGTGAATCAACAACCGCAGCCTCAGGCTGTGATTTCGGCAGCCCCGGTACAAGAGGCGATTACATTAATTTCAGCCTCACAGACAGGTAATGCTCGTCGTCTAGCTGAGCAACTGCGTGATGCTTTGCTGGCAGAAAAACTCAAGGTTAATCTGGTCAACGCCGGTGATTATAAATTTAAGCAAATTGCTCAAGAGAAGGTATTGATAATTATCGCTTCTACTCAAGGGGAAGGAGAACCTGCTGAAGAAGCGGTTGCACTATATAAATATCTTCATTCTAAAAAAGCACCAAATCTGAGTAATACTGTATTTGCGGTTTTTAGTCTGGGTGATACTTCTTATGAGAAATTCTGCCAGGCAGGAAAAGATTTCGATAACCGTCTGAGTGAACTGGGTGCTCAACGGTTGCTGGATCGTGTAGATGGCGATGTGGAATATCAGGAAGCTGCAACTCAATGGCGTAAGCAATTAACTGAAATCTTGAAACAGCGTATTCCTGCTCAGACAGACACTGTGATTGTTTCTACACAGAGCGACTCGGTAAATGAAGTTTTCTCATCCCCTTATACTAAACAAGCACCATTGACCGCTACCTTATCAACTGGTCAGAAAATAACTGGGCGTGGTTCTGATAAAGATGTTCGCCATATTGAAATTGATCTGGGAGATTCAGGTCTACGCTATCAGCCAGGTGATGCTTTGGGTGTCTGGTTTGAAAATGATCCAGATCTAGTGGATGAAGTATTGAATCTGCTTTGGTTGAAGGGAACGGAACAAGTTGAAGTTAATGGTCAGAAATTATCATTAAGGGAAGCACTGCTCAGCCATGTTGAACTCACGCAAAATACCAGTGTGATTGTAGAAAAATACGCTGTTCTGGCGAAAGATGAGAAGTTACTTTCTTTGGTTGCCGATAAGCAGGCATTACAGCAATACGCCAATAATAAACCTATCGCCGATATGATAAGAGAAGCAGCTTCTCAGCCCGAAGCACAGCAATTTATTGATTTATTGAGACCTCTGACACCGAGGCTATATTCAATTTCGTCCTCTCAGGCTGAAGTAGAAAATGAAGTTCATATTACAGTAGGTGTTGTTCGTTATGAAATTGATGGGCGAGCTCGTACTGGCGGGGCGTCCGGCTACTTAGCTGATCGTTTATCGGAAGAGGATGATATTCGTATTTTTATTGAGCATAACGATAATTTTCGTTTGCCGACCGATCCACAAACGCCTGTCATCATGATTGGACCGGGGACTGGGATTGCACCATTCCGGGCATTTATGCAGCAAAGAGAGGCTGATGGTGCTGAAGGGAAAAATTGGCTGTTCTTTGGTAATCCACATTTTACTGAAGATTTTCTCTATCAAGTGGAATGGCAACGTTATGTAAAAGATGGTCTGTTAACCCGCATTGATCTGGCATGGTCCCGTGATCAGCAGCATAAAGTTTATGTTCAGGACAAGTTGCGTGAGCAAGGTGAAGAAGTGTGGCGTTGGATAAAGGAGGGGGCACATCTGTATGTGTGTGGTGATGCAAACCGCATGGCTAAAGATGTGGAACATGCGTTGTTAGATATCGTTTCTGAGCATGGTGGCATGGATACCGAACAGGCAGATGAATTTTTAAGTGAACTGCGCCTTGAGCGCCGTTATCAGAGGGATGTGTACTAATGAACAATAAGCAACATGGTCCTTTGATTGTCGAAGGTAAACTGGCTGACAGTGAGCGTATGAAGCGAGAGAGCCATTTCTTGCGAGGTACGATCAGCGAAGATTTAACTAATGGCTTGACGGGGGGCTTTGAAGGGGACAATTTCCTGTTGATTCGTTTTCATGGCATGTATCAGCAGGATGATCGTGATATCCGTGCCGAACGAGCAGAGCAAAAGCTGGAACCACGTCATGCAATGATGTTGCGTTGCCGTCTGCCTGGTGGAGTTATTACGCCACAGCAATGGCTGGGCATTGATAAGTTTGCTGAGGAGAATACCCTTTATGGCAGTATTCGGTTGACTAATCGCCAGACATTTCAATTTCATGGCATTTTGAAAGGAAATGTAAAACCTGCGCATCAGTTGCTGAATCAGGTTGGTTTGGATTCGCTTGCGACAGCGAATGATGTTAACCGAAATGTGCTTTGTACCTCAAACCCGGTTCAATCGGAGTTGCATCAGCAAGCCTACGAATGGGCAAAAAAAATCTCAGAACACCTGCTGCCACGTACTCGTGCTTATGCTGAACTCTGGTTGGATAAAGAAAAAGTCGCAACGACCGATGAAGAGCCGATTCTTGGACCGACTTATTTACCGCGTAAGTTCAAAACAACGGTAGTTATCCCTCCACAGAATGATGTTGATCTACATGCCAACGATCTGAATTTTGTTGCCATTTCAGAAGGTGGCAGGTTGATTGGTTTTAATGTGTTGGTAGGTGGTGGTTTGGCAATGACTCACGGCGATAGAAATACCTATCCGCGTTTGGCGAGTGAGTTTGGTTATATTCCGCTTGAGCATACATTGGCGATTGCTGAAGCTGTGGTGACAACTCAGCGTGATTGGGGTAACCGGACTGAGCGTAAAAATGCCAAAACCAAATATACGTTGGAACGAGTTGGTATTGACGCCTTTAAGGAAGAGGTGGAGAAACGCGCTGGTGTGAAATTTGAAGCAATTCGGCCTTATGAATTTACTGGTCGTGGTGATCGAATCGGTTGGTTAAAAGGAATCGATGATAAATGGCATTTAACACTGTTTATTGAGAATGGGCGCCTTTTAGACTACCCCGGTAGACCGTTGAAAAGTGGCATTGCTGAAATTGCAAAAATTCACAAAGGGGATTTTCGTCTGACTGCCAATCAGAACTTAATTATTGCGGGTATTCCTGAAAGTGATAAGCAACGAATTGAATCTATCGCTCGTGGACATGGGTTGATTGATGATAAAACCACTCTTCAGCGTGAAAACTCAATGGCTTGTGTCTCTTTCCCAACTTGTCCGTTGGCAATGGCTGAAGCTGAACGTTTCTTACCGGAGTTTGTTACCTACGTTGAACAGTTAATGAATAAACATGGTATTGGTGATGAACATATTGTTTTACGGGTGACAGGCTGTCCCAATGGCTGTGGCAGAGCTATGTTGGCGGAAGTGGGGTTGGTGGGTAAAGCGCTTGATCGTTATAACCTCTATCTTGGTGGTAATCGGATCGGTACCCGTATTCCACGCATGTATAAAGAGAATATCAGTTCGGAAGAGATCTTATCCATCATGGATGAACTTATCGGACGCTGGGCTATAGGTCGGCAGCCAAATGAAGGCTTTGGCGATTTCCTGATCCGCACGGATATTATTAAGCCAGTACTGGATTCAGCCCGCGATTTCTACGATTGGCAGGAGGCGATATGAGCCAATTCAGCTTATCTCGGTTTGTTGGTATGACGGCTGAACAGCAAGAGCAATCATTGGCGGAAATCAATCAACGACTTGAAATGATGGATGCTCCCCAGCGGGTAAACTGGGCACTGGAAAATTTGCCGGGGGAGTTTGTTCTTTCCTCCAGCTTTGGTATTCAGGCGGCGGTATGTCTTCATTTAGTGACACAGGAATACCCGGATATTCCGGTCATTCTTACTGATACCGGCTATTTGTTCCCTGAAACTTATCAATTCATCGATAAACTCACAACGCAGCTGAAACTGAATCTGCAAGTATTCAGTGCTGAATATTCTCCAGCCTGGCAAGAAGCTCGTTATGGAAAATTGTGGCAACAAGGTGTAGAAGGAATAGAACGTTACAATCAGATTAATAAAGTTGAGCCAATGAATCGCGCTTTGAAAAATTTGAATGCGCAAAGTTGGTTTGCGGGGTTGCGCCGTCAGCAATCTGAAAGTCGATCAAAATTACCGGTTCTGGCTGTACAGCGTGGAGTATTTAAGATTCTACCAATTATTGACTGGGATAACCGGCGTGTGCATCAATATCTGACAAAGCATGGCTTGGAATATCATCCATTATGGGAACAAGGTTATCTCTCTGTTGGTGACATCCATACAACCCAAAAATGGGAACCGGGCATGAGTGAAGAACAAACCCGTTTTTTTGGCTTGAAGCGAGAATGTGGGTTACATGAGAATTAAAAAAACCAGTATTTCCTGAGTGGGAATAATGATAAAACCCTAGCCTTGTTTTAGGGCGAGGGTGATGATTAATATATACCCGTTATCTTTCAAGTTGCCTCTTTGTTGTCTGCACTCACTCACCCGGTCACATAGTTATCTATGCTCCCGGGGATTCGCTCCCTTGCCGTCGCGATGCATCTTGAAATCCATAGGGTATAAATAGTCTGAAAAACAATTTAATCCTTTATTCAATGGGCTCTTACGCGTGTTTCATTCGCTCATTTAACGTTTCAATGATAAACGCGTTCACCGAAATTTGATGTTCAGTTGTTGCACAATGCAATCGCTCCTCAAGTGATTTGGAGTAGCTTTTCCTGCCCTGCATAAGGTTCAATACCTGATGCGCTGCAATCTTCAAGATATTCATGTAGAGATATTTCACCCTCATCTTGCAATCCCTGAATACTATCAGAGATAAAATCACAATAACCAGACAGCCCTAAAAATTTACCCCTGAACATGCCGATTTCCGGCTCGTAACTAATAACAGCCGGTAGCCCAGCTACTACCATTATATTTTGTACTTTCATCTTTATCCTCATGCAATCTCATGAAAAACTATTTCGACGAAGTCACCTATATTCCATTACAGAACATAAAATTCCTTTTTGTCATTTTGTAACTTTACCACCGACTCATATATTCATTCGAAACAGTTTCAGTACTTATAAATATTTCACTGGATATCAAGGGCAATTGTGGATTACTTACCGATATTTGTTGAGCTGAAAGGGCGACTTGTATTACTTGTCGGTGGAGGAGAGGTGGCGGCACGTAAAGCCACTCTACTACTACGGGCAGGTGCATTATTACAGGTTGTAGCCCCTGAATTGTGCTCAGAATTACAACAGCGTTATCAAGCTGGTGAGTTGGAATGGGATAAGAGAGAATGCCAGCCTGAATATCTTGATGGCATCTTTTTAGTGATTGCCGCGACTGATAACCACGCTCTTAATCATTGGGTCTTTGCCGAGGCTGATAAGCGCGGTATTTTGGTCAATGTGGTTGATGATCAGTCTCATTGCTCATTTATTTTTCCATCAATAATTGACCGCTCGCCCGTTCTGGTGGCGATTTCATCAGCCGGAAAAGCACCGGTATTAGCACGTTTAATCCGAGAAAAACTGGAAGCATTACTGCCTTCCAGTCTTGGTACGATGGCTAAAATTGCTGGGAATTGGCGTGAACGCGTAAAACAGCGATTCACTTCCATGCGTCAGCGTCGCTCTTTTTGGGAACAGGTTTTCAATGGACGTTTCGCAATGTTGGTTGCAAACGGTCAGATTCAACAGGCGGAAAAACAGCTTGAACAACAACTGGAACAGCCTGATTCACAGGGAGAACTGGCTTTAGTTGGGGCGGGCCCAGGTGATCCGGGATTACTGACGTTAAAGGGATTACAAGTTATTCAGCAGGCTGATGTGGTGCTTTATGATCATTTGGTCAGTAGAGATGTACTGGATCTGGTTCGTCGTGATGCAGATAAAATTTGCGTTGGTAAAAGAGCGGGTAATCACTCTGTTTCTCAGGCGGAAACTAACCGGTTAATAGTGAAATTTGCCAGACAAGGGAAAAAAGTAGTTCGTCTTAAAGGTGGTGATCCCTTTATTTTTGGTCGCGGGGGAGAAGAGTTACAAGTTGCAGCATTAGTAGGTATTCCTTTTCAGGTTATACCGGGAATTACTGCCGCTATTGGAGCGACGGCGTATGCCGGAATTCCGCTAACTCACCGGGAACATTCGCAGAGTATCACTTTTATTACCGGTCATTGCCGAGAAAATGGTCATGAGTTGGATTGGCAAGCTTTGGCCAGAGGTCATCAGACATTGGTGATTTATATGGGAACGGTAAAAGCCGCCTTGATAAGTCACCAACTTATTTTACATGGGCGAGCGGAAGATACACCCGTAGCCGTCATTGGTTGTGGTACTCGCCCAGAACAGCAAGTATTGACAGGCACTTTGCTCGAACTGGAACAGTTAGCACATCAGGCACCGTCACCGGCCTTACTGGTAGTGGGAGAAGTTGCTCAACTCCATCATCAGATAGCCTGGTTCGGGCAACAACCTATTGCCACGGTAAGCCGTCCGGCAATAGTCGATTTTGCATAAGGGAGCCGTAATGGACGAGAAAAGATTGACACATTTGCAGCAGCTTGAAGCTGAAAGTATCCATATTATGCGGGAAGTGGCTGCGGAGTTTGAAAATCCGGTGATGCTTTACTCCATTGGTAAAGATTCTTCAGTCATGCTTCATCTTGCGCGTAAGGCGTTCTATCCGGGAACATTGCCATTTCCTTTATTGCATGTAGATACAGGCTGGAAATTTCGTGAAATGTACGAGTTCCGTGATCGTACCGCCAAGAATTATGGATTTGAACTATTGGTGTATCGCAATCCGCAAGGGGAGGCGATGGGAATAAACCCATTTATTCATGGCAGTGCCAAACATACTGACATCATGAAAACGGAAGGATTGAAGCAGGCATTGGATAAATATGGTTTTGATGCGGCTTTTGGTGGTGCGCGTCGTGATGAAGAGAAATCGCGCGCCAAAGAGCGTATTTATTCATTTCGTGATCGTTCGCATCGCTGGGACCCTAAAAACCAGCGCCCTGAATTGTGGCGTAATTACAACGGCCAGATTAACAAAGGTGAAAGCATTCGTGTATTCCCGCTTTCTAACTGGACTGAACTGGATGTTTGGCAATATATCTATTTGGAGCAAGTAGATATCGTTCCTCTCTATTTTGCCAAGCCGCGTCCGATACTGGAGCGTGATGGCACACTGATTATGGTTGATGACGACCGGATCGATCTGAAACCTGGCGAAGTTATCAGCCAACGTAAAGTGCGATTCCGTACACTTGGTTGCTGGCCGCTAACAGGCGCGGTGAAATCCGATGCTGAAACGCTACCCGAAATTATTGAAGAAATGCTGATATCTACGACAAGTGAGCGGCAAGGGCGGCTGATTGACAGTGATCAATCTGCTTCTATGGAACTGAAAAAACGTCAGGGTTATTTCTAAGGAGAACAACCATGTCAGCACTCGCACAAAATGAAGCTATTGTTCATCAAATTAAACAACAGGGTGGTGTAGAGGCTTATCTGCGTGCTCAACAGGATAAGGGATTACTGCGTTTCTTGACCTGTGGCAGCGTGGACGATGGTAAAAGTACGCTGATCGGACGTCTGTTGCATGATACCCGTCAGATCTACGAAGATCAGCTTTCAACCTTGCAAAATGACAGTAAACGGATCGGTACTCAGGGTGAAAAATTGGATTTGGCTTTGCTGGTGGATGGTCTTGCTGCAGAGCGCGAACAGGGTATTACCATTGATGTCGCTTATCGTTACTTCTCAACAGAAAAACGCAAATTTATTATTGCTGATACACCGGGTCATGAGCAGTACACCCGCAATATGGCGACTGGCGCATCGACTTGTGATCTCTCTATTCTGTTAATTGATGCCCGTAAAGGTGTTCAGGAGCAGACCCGTCGTCACAGTTTTATCAGTACATTACTGGGGATTCGCCATTTAGTGGTTGCTGTGAATAAAATGGATCTAATGGAGTACCGTCAGGAAGTTTTTGATCATATTAAACAGGATTATATGAACTTCGCCGCTCAATTGCCGATAGATTTGGCTGTTCATTTTGTTCCGATTTCTGCACTGGATGGCGATAATATTGTTACCAGAAGTACCAATATGGCTTGGTATGAAGGGTCAACATTGTTGGATATTCTTGAAACAGTAGATGTGAAGAAAGAAGCATCGAAGCAATTATTACGTTTTCCGATACAATATGTCAGCCGACCTAATCTCGATTTTCGTGGTTACAGTGGCACTCTCTCATCTGGTGTTTTACGTAAGGGACAGAAAATTAAAGTCATGCCGTCTGGTGTGAGCTCTCAAGTGGAGAGGATCGTGACTTTCAATGGCGATTTGGATTTTGCGGTGCCTGGTGAAGCAATCACCGTGGTACTGCAAGATGAAGTCGATATCAGCCGGGGAGATCTCCTAATTTCTGCTGATGATGAGATGGTTGTTACTCGGCATGCGTTGGTGGATGTGGTGTGGATGTCTGAACAGCCGTTGGTGCAGGGGCAGAATCTTGATATCAAAGTGGCAGGTAAAAAAAGTCGCGGAAAAGTTGAGAATATTCAGTATCAAGTGGATATCACTAGCCTGACACAACGGGTTACTGTTGATTTGCCTTTGAACGCGATTGGATTGGTAGAATTTTCTTTTGAAGAACCATTAATGCTCGATAGCTATCAGCAAAATAGTGATACTGGCGGCATTATTTTTATTGATCGATTGACTAATGTTACTGTTGGTGCGGGTTTGGTACGAGAAATTCAGACAGATGTTTATGAAGGACCAAAAGAATTTAGCGAATTTGAACTGGAATTAAACAGGTTAATTCGTCGTCATTTCCCGCACTGGGGAGCCAGAGATTTACTGGGAGGTAAATAAATTGGCTGAAATTGAAAGTTTGGCACCGGGAAATGTGGTCTGGCATGCGCATCAACTGACCAGAGCGCAGCGGGAAGCTGAAAATGGACATCCTGCACTGGTTATTTGGTTCACAGGTTTATCCGGTTCTGGGAAATCCACGGTGGCCGGTGCTTTGGAACAGGCACTGTTTCAACGAGGAATAAAAACTTATCTGCTTGATGGCGATAATCTGCGTCATGGCCTTTGTAGTGATTTGGGATTTTCTGAACAGGACAGGCAGGAAAATATCCGTCGTGTGGGTGAAGTTGCCAATCTGATGGTGGATGCGGGTTTAATCGTGCTGACTGCTTTTATTTCCCCTCATAAAGCAGAGAGGCAAAAGGTTCGTGGACTACTGGAGCCGGGGAAATTTATTGAAGTTTTTGTTGATACACCGTTGGAAATCTGCGAATCCCGTGATCCTAAAGGGCTATATAAAAAAGCCCGCGCGGGTGAAATTCGTCATTTTACGGGGATTGATTCAGTCTATGAGATTCCTGATAACCCGGAAATTTATCTTTCAGGCCAGCAACCCGTTGAAGCATCGGTGGAACAGTTGCTGATGGAACTGGAAAAAGGCGGAATTATACGTTTAGCAACTAATCCGGTATAACATTTATATAAGGCACATTATAAAACTTCTATGATGTGCTTATGCAATGGCTTCATTCAACTATTTTTTCCCCTATCATGTTTTGTGGTAGTAGCGTCATTCTTTGAGTTATGGGATGATTGACGGATATTTCAGGGGGCGGAAATGGGTAAGCTAACGCTGCTATTATTGGTTTTACTCGGATGGTTGCAGTATTCGCTGTGGCTTGGCAAAAATGGTATTCATGATTATGCGCAGGTTAAGAATGATGTTGCTGTGCAAGAGTTCAAGAACAGCAAACTTAAAGTGCGCAATGAGCAGCTATCGGCGGAAATTAATGATCTCTATGGTGGGCAGGAAGCCATTGAAGAACGAGCGCGTAGTGTACTGGGTATGGTAAAACCTGGTGAAACCTTCTATCGTTTAGTCGCTGATAAATCCAAAGAAAACACTCCACACCCCTCGACACCTAATAATACTCAATAATCAAAATGAACAATCTATTATTTCATTCCTGTGCTGATGTTATTGCTTTGATCCCGGCAGCAGGTATTGGTAGCCGAATGAGTTCGGATTGCCCAAAGCAATATCTGTCTATTGTGGGAAAAACTGTTATTGAACATACCTTAGCTGCATTACTTGATCACCCCCGTATTCAGCGCGTTGTGGTTGTTTTAAATCCTGTTGACACTCAGTTTCAATTCCTTGAAGTTGCTTCAGATCCACGCATTACTACGGTAACCGGTGGTGAACAGCGTGCAGATTCTGTATTGGCAGGTTTAAATTATCTGGCGCATTTGGCCGAACACAATCATTACTGGGTTTTGGTTCATGATGCAGCTCGTCCTTGTTTACACCGTGATGATCTTGAACGTTTGCTACAACTGACAGAATCAGGTGAACAGGGAAATATGACATGTGGTGGTATTTTGGCATCTCCGGTCCGCGATACGATGAAGCGTAGTCGGACTGGCCAGGAAATTATTGACCATACGGTAGAGCGTCAAGATCTTTGGCATGCACTGACACCGCAGCTTTTTCCATTGATGTTACTGAGGGACTGCTTGTCAAAAGCGCTTTCACAACATGTCAACATCACTGATGAAGCTTCTGCATTGGAATATTGTGGTTATCAACCAATATTGGTTAACGGGCGTTCGGATAATATAAAAGTCACGCTCCCTGAAGATTTGGCATTGGCAGAATTTTATCTGTCTAGAAAAAAGTAAGGAACAGGCATCATGAGAATTGGACATGGTTTCGATGTGCATAAATTTGGTGGTGAAGGGCCGATTATTATCGGTGGTGTCCGTATCCCTTATGAGCAAGGACTACTGGCGCACTCTGATGGTGATGTTGCGCTCCATGCGGCAACAGATGCCTTGTTAGGCGCTGCTGCGTTGGGAGATATCGGGAAATTGTTTCCAGATACTGATCCCACACTTAAGGGGGTAGATAGCCGTAAGTTATTGCGTGAAGCCTACCGCCGTATTAGGGAAAAGGGTTACCGGATTGGTAATCTGGATATCACAATTATTGCACAAGCACCAAAAATGTTGCCGCATGTTCCGCAAATGAGAGTCAATCTGGCTGAAGATCTGCAATGCCACATTGATGATATCAATGTAAAGGCTACAACCACTGAAAAATTGGGGTTTATTGGGCGTAAAGAAGGTATTGCTTGCGAAGCGGTTGCTTTGCTGGTTAAGGAATAATTGATGGTATTGGCTGAATTAAACTGGCTGTATGGACAACCGGAAGCAACCGGAATATTAAAAGCTTCGCCAGAAGATTTTATTGTGTGTGAAGATTTGGGGTTTTCTCCTGACGGGGAAGGAGAGCACTTGATGGTGCATATCCGTAAAACCGGTTGCAACACTCAATTTGTTGCAGATAGCCTCGCTCGTTTTGCTGGAGTATCTTCTAAATCGGTTAGCTATGCGGGTTTAAAAGACCGTCATGCAGTGACAGAACAGTGGTTTTGCTTACACCTACCGGGTAAACAAGACCCTGATTTTACCTCGTTTCAGCTTGAAGGATGTGAAGTTCTGGCGACAGAGCGTCAGAAACGTAAACTCCGCATTGGGGCACTAAAAGGAAATTCATTCACGCTGATTTTACGGGAAATCAGTCATCACCCGTTTGTTGAAAATAGATTACAACTGATTCAGCAAGGCGGAGTGCCTAATTATTTTGGCGAACAGCGTTTTGGGCGAGATGGACAAAATCTGGTTCAAGCACAGCGTTGGGCAAATAATGAAATCCGTGTAAGAGAGAGAAATAAACGTAGTTTTTATCTTTCAGCCAGCCGCAGTGCTATGTTTAATACGGTGGCCAGTGCGCGGATTGCTCGGAGTCAGCAACAGCAAGTGATTAATGGTGACGCTTTACAATTGACAGGACGAGGCAGTTGGTTTGTGGCTAGCGAAGCCGAGTTGCCCGCATTGCAACAGCGGGTCATTGACGGTGAACTACAGATAACGGCTCCGTTGCCTGGCGATGGTGAATTAGGAACACAGCATCAGTCTGCGGATTTTGAACGGCAGTATTTGCAGCCTTATGAGTCATTGTGGGAACTCATTAAGCGTGAAAGAGTGGATTGTTCCCGCAGGGCCATACTGGTGCAACCTCAGAACCTGAGTTGGGAATGGTTGGATAATGCCACCGTAAAAATCAGTTTCTGGTTACCTGCTGGTAGTTTTGCTACCAGTGTGGTCAGGGAAATTATCAATCAGGATCAAAATGATGTTACGAATATTATTGAGTAATGATGATGGTGTCACTGCACCAGGAATTCAGGTTTTAGCGGCAGCATTGCAGGAAAATTATTATGTTCAAGTTGTTGCTCCAGATCGTAACCGGAGTGGCGCATCTAATGCATTGACACTTGATCGTTCGTTAAGAATTAATACCCTGGAGAATGGCGACATATCGGTATTGGATGGTACACCGACAGATTGTGTTTATCTCGGTGTTAATCGTCTGGTTCTCCCACGTCCGGAAATCGTTATCGCTGGTATTAATCGAGGTCCTAACCTTGGGGATGATGTGATTTATTCCGGCACAGTCGCTGCTGCGATGGAAGGTCGTCATTTGGGATTACCTGCGTTGGCTATTTCACTCGATGGCGATCGACATTATGAAACAGCGGCAGAAATCACGTGTCGTTTGTTACAAATGTTACAAACAACGTTTTTGAGAGCGGGTAATATTCTGAATGTGAATGTTCCTGATCTGCCACTTGAGCAAATTAAAGGTTTTCGGGTTACACGTTGTGGTAGTCGTCATGCAGCGGAAGAAGTCTATTCCATGCAAGATCCCAAAGGAAATATGCTTTACTGGTTGGGGCCGCCGGGAGATAAACGTGACGCCGGTCCGGAAACAGATTTTGCGGCTGTAGAGCAAGGCTATGTATCTATTACGCCATTGCAGGTAGATCTGACTGCGTATAAAGCGCAGGAGTTAGTGAAAGATTGGTTAGTTAAAGCTGAGGTTGATGGAGAATGCTGAGTAGTCGAGCAATGCAAAATTTGCTGACACAATTGCGCCAGCAGGGAGTAAAAGATGAGCGTTTACTGTCCGCTATTTCTGCTGTACCCAGAGAACGTTTTGTCGATGAAGCACTGGCTCATAAAGCTTATGAAAATACCGCCTTACCGATAGGTTGCGGGCAAACGATTTCTCAGCCTTATATTGTTGCTCGCATGACTGAACTGCTTCAATTAACACCGGATGCTAAGGTGCTGGAAATTGGTACCGGCTCTGGCTATCAGACGGCAATATTAGCTCATTTGGTTAAACATGTTTTCTCGGTAGAGCGGATAAAAGGTTTACAGTGGCAGGCTAAACGTAGATTGAAACAACTTGATTTGCATAATGTTTCAACCCGCCATGGAGATGGTTGGCAAGGGTGGCCATCGCGTGGGTTGTTTGATGCTATCATTGTGACCGCAGCTCCTCCGTATATCCCACAGGAACTTATGTCCCAGCTTTCTGATGGTGGTGTGATGGTTTTGCCCGTTGGTGAGCATACACAGCTGCTTAAGTCGGTGAAACGTCATGGCAATGGTTTTCACAGCGAAGTGATCGAAGCTGTACGTTTTGTTCCTCTTGTGCAAGGGGAATTAGCTTAATTTCGTAGCCTATTGCAACTATTTTTCAATTAATGGTTATATTTGCTTTAATAAGCGAAATATTTTTGTTTTGCGATTTTTGTGATTATGTATGATCTTTGAGAATTATTGGTTTTTACGCTTATATTTGCCGTTATGGGGGAAAGAAGTATGAATTCAGGAAGCCCAATGAAAAAAATACAGCGGATTGTAGCTTGTTCATTGGTAGGAATCTGGTTAGTTGGTTGTGCAAATACACCAACTCGTCCAGCACCTATCACCAGTGTTGATCAGGAACAAAGTCGGAGTATCCATCGTCCGGTAATATCTTCTGGCAGCTCTGCTATATCTACACCAATGGCATCTTCACCTTCATCAATTAGTGTTACTGGTGATGGTTCACAAGGGGGAATAGTTTATAACCGTAATTATGACAGTATTCCTAAAGGTAGTTATAACGGCGATACTTACACTGTAAAACATGGTGATACTCTGTTTTATATCGCATGGATCACGGGCAATGATTTTCGTGATCTTGCGAGCAAAAATAATATTTCAGAGCCTTATAGTCTAACAGTGGGGCAGACTTTGAGGACGGGTAGTCGTGGGATGTTAACCACTTATAACCATAATCAAATTCAAACAACCCTGGTTGATTCTCAATCAACTAATGCGTATCCTGCAAATTCCGGAAAACAAAAGAGTGTAAAAATGTTGCCACAGGCAACGACCTCAACAATAAACAATACGTATGTAAAATCACCTACGACAACCATAGGCAGTGGAAATAGTGCTGTCAGTAATTGGATGTGGCCTGCTGAAGGTAAAGTGATTGAAAATTTCTCTGATACCCAAGGGGGTAACAAAGGGGTTGATATTGCAGGTAGTCGTGGTCAGTCAGTATTTGCGACAGCAGGTGGTCGGGTAGTTTACGCCGGAAATGCCTTACGTGGATATGGAAATCTGATAATTATAAAACATAACGATGACTACCTGAGTGCCTATGCTCATAACGATACAATGCTGGTTAGTGAGCAACAGGATATTAAAGCAGGGCAAAAAATTGCCACTATGGGTAGCACCGGTACTAGCTCTGTAAGATTACACTTTGAAATTCGTTACAAGGGAAAATCCGTAAACCCGCTGCGTTATCTTCCGCAGCGATAAACTGGGCAGAATGCTGAATTCTGCCTGCATTATCTCGGGTAGGGGCAGCTTATGAGCCAAAATACGCTGAAAGTTAGTGAGTTTTATGATGATGCGGATTTAGATGAAAGTGGTATTGAAGCTGACGACTTCGATGAGAAATTGTTGAAGAATGGTGAGGATGACCTAACTGATCTTGAGAATGACTTAGATGTATTGCAAGGTATGAACCAGCGGGTTCTTGATGCAACACAGCTTTATCTCGGAGAGATTGGTTTTTCTCCTCTGTTAACGGCAGAAGAAGAGGTTTTTTTCGCAAGGCGGGCATTACGTGGCGATGTATTGGCCCGCCGGAGAATGATTGAAAGTAACTTGCGATTGGTTGTTAAAATCTCCCGTCGTTACAGTAACAGAGGCTTAGCTCTTCTTGATTTGATCGAAGAAGGTAATCTTGGTCTTATCCGTGCTGTTGAGAAATTTGACCCAGAACGTGGGTTTAGGTTTTCTACCTATGCAACATGGTGGATTCGGCAGACTATTGAACGGGCTATTATGAATCAAACCCGTACCATCCGGTTGCCTATCCATATTGTTAAAGAACTTAATGTCTACTTGCGTACTGCAAGAGAACTTGCCCACAAATTAGATCATGAACCCAGTCCAGAAGAGATAGCAGAACAACTGGATAAACCGGTTGATGATGTCAGCCGCATGTTGCGATTGAATGAACGTATCATTTCGGTTGATACACCTATTAGTAGCGATTCTGATAAAGCGCTATTGGATGTTTTATCAGATGAGAATGAAACAGGTCCGGAGGGAACAACACAGGAAGACGATATGAAAAAGAGTATCGTCAAATGGTTGTTTGAATTAAATTCGAAACAACGTGAAGTATTAGCGCGTCGTTTTGGTCTCTTGGGCTATGAAGCGGAAACTTTAGAAGATGTGGGTAAAGAGATCGGTTTGACAAGGGAAAGAGTGCGTCAGATTCAGGTCGAAGGTTTGCGACGTTTGAAAGATATTATGCAAACCCAAGGTTTGAATATTGAAGCGCTGTTCCGTACTTAATGGTTGAGTAGTTTAGTTACTTGGGTACTGAAGAGCTGTTGTCCGTATTTTTGCGTTGTTGGCGCTCGGTGTTGTTATTAAGCTCTTCAGTACTCTGTAGTCAAAATTATCTCTAATTGAGAATTGGTTACACTAATTATAAACGGATTTCTTATCACTTTATTAGCCATAGGCTATAGTCGTTTTCCCTGGGTGAGGGAGATGACTGCTATAGCAATTGATCGTGTTTCTGAGAAAATTTACTTATCGGTCATATCTGTCATGAATTAATAAATTTAATGACAAATATATTTTTGCTGATAATATATAGGGCTGGTTTTATGAGTGAAAGATAGAATAAGTTGTTAACTTAAAGAAGTAGGGATAGATTCTCGGCAGGATATTCTTAGTGTTGGGAAAAACAGAGCTACGACAGTTGCCTTTGGGCTTTGTAGGTAAATGAATATCAGCGAAATCAACATAGTTTGTAGAGATATTAACACTGGATTGTGATATACAGGTATTTTTCCATAAGGTGATTGATTGTTTAATGGCCAAATGATGGGTTATTTTCAATAAATTATTATACTATAAACCAGATTTTATGTAATTTGGCTTTTAATTATCGGAGAAAAATGTGTTGTTTAAGTATTTGTATCTCTTCTATTGTTAGAAAAAGAGAATATATTCTATGCAAAAAACAAAATCTAATGAGGTATATACCCAATAGATTTCGAGTTGCAGTGCGGCGGCAAGTGAACGCAGCCAACAAAGCAGCAACTTGAAAGATGAAGGGTATATTCGGAATTAGTTTAAATCACTGTTTAGCAGCAGGAACAAATGGGTATATGGCATTTTTACTGGAATAGAAAATGCTAAAGCTTAGTTTTAAGTGTGCGAAAACCTATAATCTGAAATTTTCTCATTGATTTGCGCTTATAAAAATAAGACGCCAAATGTATTTAGTAGTATTAATAAGTAAATCAATTAAAGAATGCAATGATTGCATATGATAGTGTGTTGACTTGGGGGGCAAGTGAGTAGCGATAGTCTTTTTAAGAAATGTAAAGCTTGCGGAAAAGATGTTAGTAAAACAGCTAAATTTTGTCCGGGATGCGGTGTAAAGATAAAAAAAACAAATCTTATTAAAATTCTTGTTTTGTGCATCGCTATTTTAATATTGATTAAGATGATAGTGGGTTGGGATGAGGATGATGCAAAGTTTCAATCGGATACGGCTTCTGGTACTAAGACTGTAATAAAAAAACATGAAGTCACTATACCATCCGATCAGGCTGAATTTATCCGGATAGTATCATCTTTCGTGGATAAATATGCGAGTGCAAAAAACGAACTCCAAAAGTCATCTTTAAGGGAGCAGCGGAGAGAGGCACTTGCTGACGCATTTACTCAAAATTCTGTTAATTCTTGGATTGGTACGATAGTCGAGCTAAGAACCAACAATGACGGGAAAGCTATTTTGTCAGTAAAGGTGTCGCCAAATATTGAGTTGGCAACATGGAATAATGAATTTTCTGATATTCGTTCGGGTACGTTAATTGAAAAAGACTCTGCTATTTACGATGAGCTCTTTTCGTTATCTGTTGGCCAGAAAATCGAATTTTCCGGGTATTTCTTCTCATCATCGATTGACTCTTTCGAAGAAAAGAGCATGACCACTGATGGATCTATGAAAAATCCAGAATTTTTATTTAAATTTTTCTCGGTGAGAACTGTTAATTAAGGATAAAAAATGGCATTAATAAATTGCCCTGAATGTTCAAATAGTGTTAGCGACACTTCGATTAAATGCCCGACTTGCGGTGTTCAATTGAGAAAGCCTAAACGGAGCTTTTTTGGCAAGATCATTAAATGGGTATTTATCGCGTTTAATCTGCTCATGGCCTATTGGCTCATTGGTGGCATGAATGCAGCTACTGAAAATATGGATCAATTATCTAATGCTGAACAGATTGGTGCGGCTATTGGTACAGGACTTGGTGCTGCAATGATTCTGGGGATTTGGCTTGTTGGGGATATCATTTTAGGGATATTTGTGCTCCTTACCCGTCCGAAAGCTTAATTGGGTTTAACAGATTGAGTTAAAAAAGGTGAGTATAAGCTCACCTTTTTTTAATCAATGCGACATTGCTATATTCAAATTACAGGGATACCACTGTGGAATTTAAAATCGCTATCTGGATTTTGAATCAACTCAGCTTCAACACGACCAAAATAATTAACTCGTTCAGTAATATCTTTATTAGCAATAGATTGTGCCAGTGAAAGATAGTCCTGGTAATGACGTGCTTCAGAGCGAAGCAGTGAGATATAAAATTTACTCAGATCTTCATCCAGATGAGGAGCTAGTTTGGCAAAACGTTCACAAGAACGCGCCTCGATATAAGCGCCGATAATCAGCTTATCTACCAGTGTATAAGGTTCGTGGTTGATGATATGGCTAAGCATGCCTTTGGCATAACGGCTGGCGCTGATGCTTTCATAGCTGATATCACGTGCATCCATGATCTCTAGCACTTGGTAGAAGTGATGTAATTCTTCTTTAATCAGCAATACCATTTTATCAATCAGATCTTGACTATATGGTGAATTCGTTTTGGCGGTGATCTGCTTGGTAGCCTGATTTTGACCTCTTAATGAATTAAGATCGCCAATCTTCTTATAAGCAAAATCTTCATAAGGCTTAAACCATGCCAGAAGTGTATCCGCACTTTGCTGATCTAAAGCATATTTTCGGATCAAATACATAGCGCTCTGTGCTGCTTTTAGTTCGCATAACAGATGATCCCGTAGAAGCACAGGTAAATTTTCAGGCTGTTTTGCTTTGTCTACCCACAAATCCGGGGTTTCACATTGCAAAAAACGGTATATTGGTTGTAAGAGTTTTTTGTCAAACACGTTCTTACACCATATCTTTTAGCCGATAGATCCATTCTAATGCTTGACGCGGAGTCAATGAGTCTGGATTGAGATTTTCCAATGCTTCGACTGCCGGTGATATCTCTTCTGTTAGCAACGCAAGCTGTGGTGTATCGACATGGCTTGCGGTTGCATGGTTGGATAAAGATTCTAGCTCTTTAAGCTTCTGACGTGCCCGTTTAATGACTTCGCGGGGAACTCCTGCGAGGGAGGCGACTGCCAGCCCATAACTCTTACTTGCCGCACCATCCTGTACGCTGTGCATAAATGCAATAGTATCTCCATGCTCTACCGCATCCAGATGAATATTAACCACTCCTTCAAGTTTTTCCGGTAACGTAGTCAACTCAAAATAGTGAGTGGCAAATAAGGTCATTGCTTTAATGCGGTTCGCCAGATTTTCTGCACATGCCCATGCCAGAGAAAGACCATCGTAGGTCGATGTGCCTCTGCCAATTTCATCCATTAACACCAGACTTTGCTCTGTTGCATTGTGCAGAATATTTGCGGTTTCTGTCATTTCTACCATAAAGGTTGAACGGCCAGATGCCAGATCATCGGAAGCACCCACTCGGGTAAATATGCGATCAACCGGGCCGATGACAGCTTTCTCAGCAGGTACAAAGCTACCGATGTAAGCCAGAAGTGTAATCAATGCTGCTTGGCGCATGTAGGTACTTTTTCCGCCCATATTTGGACCGGTAATAATCAGCAAACGCCGCTGTGAAGATAAAGAGAGCGGGTTTGAGATAAATGGTTCACTCAGAACTTGCTCAACAACCGGATGACGCCCACCGGTGATTTGAATTCCTGGTTTATCACTCAATGTTGGGCAAACATAATTCAGGGTCTCAGCGCGTTCTGCCAGATTTGCCAATACATCAAGTTCAGCCAGTGCTTCGGCGCTGGCTTGTAATTTGGCCAAATGAGGCAGTAATAGATCGAATAATTCTTCGTAAAGCGCTTTCTCTATTGCCAGAGATTTCCCTTTGGAGGTCAGAACTTTATCTTCATATTCTTTTAGCTCAGGGATGATATAACGCTCGGCGTTTTTCAGTGTCTGGCGGCGGACGTAATGAATTGGCACCAGATGGCTCTGTCCTCGGCTGACTTGAATATAGTAGCCATGAACACCGTTGAAGCCGACTTTCAGAGTGTCAATACCCAGTTTTTCTCGTTCGCGGATTTCCAGTTGTTCCAAATAGTTACTGGCACCATCAGCCAGTGTGCGCCATTCGTCCAGTTCGCTGTTATAACCCGGTGCGATTACACCACCATCCCGAACCAATACTGGGGGTATTTCTACAATCGCTTTTTCAAGCAATTCCTGTAATTCATCAAACCTGCCGATATTTTTCTGCAATTGCTTGATATAGGGGGAATCTGAGGAGTCCATAATTTGATGGATATCTGGTAGTTGCTGGAATGCGTGGCGCATTCTTGCCAGATCCCTTGGCCGAGCAGAGCGTAGAGCCAAACGTGCTAACACACGTTCGAGATCACCTACCTGTAGCAAAAATGGCTGCAATTCCAACCCAATTTCCTGCAAGGTAGCGATAGCTTGTTGACGATTTTCTAATATCTGGCGATCTCTGACAGGAGCATGCAACCAACGTTTTAACATTCGGCTACCCATTGGGGTAACACACAGATCAAGAACGGAAGCTAGAGTATTATCTGTACTACCAGACAAGTTTTGTGTCAGTTCCAGATTACGGCGGGTTGCTGCATCCATAATAACCGTATCTTGCTGGCGTTCCATCGTAATGCCACGGATATGTGGCAGAGCTGTGCGCTGAGTATCTTTGACATATTGCAATAAGCAGCCTGCGGCGCGCAGAGCAAGTGCGGTTTTTTCCACACCAAAACCAACCAGATCACGGGTACCAAATTGCAGATTCAGTTGCTGTTTTGCGGTATCCAGTTCAAATTCCCATAAAGGACGGCGGCGCAGACCATGGCAATGTTCAATCAGAGCCATATGTTCAAAGCTTTCAGGATAGAGTAATTCAACGGGACGGGTACGCTGCAATTCGGCGACCATCGTTTCCTGTTCTGCCATTTCAGATATCTGGAAGCGACCGGAAGTGACATCCAGAGTGGCGTAACCAAATCCCTGATTATCGTGCCAGATAGCTGCTAGCAGGTTATCTTGCCGTTCTTGTAATAAAGCTTCATCTGTCACCGTTCCAGGAGTCACAATGCGAACGACTTTACGTTCAACAGGACCTTTGCTGGTGGCAGGATCACCAATTTGTTCACAGATAGCGACTGACTCACCCAATTGAACCAATTTAGCCAGATAGTTTTCTACTGCATGATGTGGCACGCCTGCCATTGGAATCGGATTACCGGCGGATTGTCCTCGTTTGGTCAGCGAGATATCCAGGAGTTTTGCTGCTTTTTTGGCATCGTCATAAAAGAGCTCATAAAAATCTCCCATTCGGTAGAACAACAGGATATCGGGATGCTGCGCTTTAAGACGGAGATACTGCTGCATCATGGGCGTGTGGGTGTCGAAAGTTTCTGTATTAATCATGCAGTGGTCTTAGTTAAGTTTGTGAATCAATTCTTTCGTTATGGTATCGCACCAAGCTTTAAACTTACACAAGTAAAATCTGGAAGTAATTCGCAAAGTGAGTTGTAATTTTGGTCTGGTTAAATTGTAAGGATCTGAATAGATCAGTCAGAAAGTAAGGACAGATATACTGCTACAGCGCGATGAAATTAAAAAATAACAGAAAAATTAGAAGAACGGCAGAAAAAGGATTTATTTTGGTCTTAGAGATTCAATAATGGATTATTTCATGGATAAATATTCTGCATCTTTTCCTCCAAAGGGTACTCCCGCCTTGTGTCGGCGGGAGTACCCTTTGGAAGTTAAAATGGGGCTAACTCCAGTAAATTAAGTACCGCTGGCCCAGTGCAGTGTAGTAAATGTTTTCTTTAATGCATCGAGCCAGAAGATTACGTTTATCTTGTGTGAAGCTAATTCTAACTCCTTCCAGATTATTTGATCACTGAAGCGTCAATTAAGGTTCCACCAAGTGAGGCCCAAGCGGACCACGATGATGTGGTTTGCCAGATGTGCCAGAGTGCGTTATCTCCGCCGCGTGCAAAGGCTTCAAGTTGGCCGTTGGAATTTTTCCCGACTGCTGGGGCGCTGGTGATTACCCCCTTCAATGAGTCCCATTTAGACCATGGACCGGCAGAAGGCTTGGTCTGCCAGATGTGCCAGAGCGCGTTATCTCCGCCGCGTGCAAAGGCCTCAAGCCGACCATCGGCATTGATATTTACCGCCGGATTGCTGGTAATTACACCGCCCAATGAGTCCCATTTAGACCATGGACCAGCAGAGGGTTTGGTTTGCCAGATGTGCCAGAGCGCGTTATCACCGCCGCGTACAAAGACCTCGAGTCGACCGTCGGAGTTGTGATATACCGCGGGGTTGCTCGTGATCCCGCCGCCCAATGATTCCCATTTAGACCATGGGCCGGCAGAAGGCTTGGTCTGCCAGATGTGCCAGAGCGCGTTATCACCACCGCGCACAAAGACTTCAAGTCGACCATCGGCGTTGTGATGTACTGCCGGATCGCTCGTGATCCCGCCGCCTAATGATTCCCATTGAGACCATGGACCGGCAGAGGGTTTGGTTTGCCAGATGTGCCAGAGTGCGTTATCCCCGCCGCGTACAAAGACTTCAAGCCGACCGTCGGCGTTGATATGTACCGCTGGATTGCTGGTAATTCCGCCGCCTAACGATTCCCATTGAGACCATGGACCGGCGTGAGGTTTGGTTTGCCAGATGTGCCAGAGTGCATTGTCGGCGCCACGTACAAAAACTTCAAGCCGGCCATCGGCGTTGACAAATGCCGCTGGGTCACTAGTGATTGTGCCATTCAATGACTGCCAACCTGACCAACCGGAGCTAGGGGCAGTCTGCCAATTGTGCCATAACGCATTATCAGAGCTCACACCGAAAACCTCGAGCCGATTATCAGAGTTGTTTGCCACTGAAACAATTGCGGACAATGCGATTGCAGCATTCTCGATTTCTACTTCGTCTTTAACATATGACTCGGTATTATCTGGATTGGATGTTTTAATAGGTTCTTTTTGCATATATATACCCTTTTTAAAAGTTATTTTTTATATTCACTAAGTAGCAATTTAATAAGAAAAATATTGAATTTAATATTAATGTTTTTGTTCACATCCTTTTATTTGCAAAATGGGTAATGAATGTTTTATCTGAAGTTAACTCCTGATTATTAAATTAGCATAAAAATTTGACCTTATATTATAACTTTATATGTGTTGATATATCTTTTTAAATATGACCAGCCAAAAAACTAATCATATATAAACTGTTTTTTTATTTTAAAATCTCTTTTGTTTTCTATTTTGTAGATATTATTTTAATGACGATTTTGTTTTTATTAAAAATATCTGATAATCGTTATTAAGGAACACAATTCGTATAGGTATATTTTATTAGCTGAACGTTGGGCTAATTCTAGCAAATTCGGTTATACCACTGGCCCGATATAACACAGTGAATGTTTTCCTTAGCATATTGGGCCAGAAAGGTTACGCTCTCCTCGGGAGAAATGGGTTCCTTTTTAGATTATTTGATCGCGGAAGCGTCGATTAAGACACCACCGAGGGATATCCAAGGGGACCATGATGATGCGGTTTGCCAGGTGAGCCAAAGTGCATTATCGGTACCACGAGCAAAGACTTCAAGCCGGCCATCGGCGTCCCTTACCGCCGTTGGTGCGCTGGTGATCACGCCATTTAAAGATTGCCAGCTTGACCATGGACCGGAATGGGAAACTGTTTGCCAGGTGTGCCAGAGTGCGTTATCGGTACCGCGTGCAAAGGCTTCTAGCCGGTTGTCGCAGTTCTTCGCTACAGCAGGAGCGCTGGTGATTACGCCATTTAAAGATTGCCAGCCTGACCACGGACCGGAATGGGAAATAGTTTGCCAGATGTGCCAGAGTGCGTTATCGGCACCACGCGCAAAGACTTCAAGCCGACCATCAGCGGTGTCAATGACCACAGGGTCGCTAGTAATTATGCCATTGAGTGACTCCCAACTTGACCACAGGTTGGAATCAGGAGCGGTTTGCCAGATGTGCCAGAGTGCGTTATCGGTACCACGAGCAAAGACCTCAAGCCGACCGTCGGAGTTGATATGGACTGTGGGGTTGCTGGTGATCACGCCATTCAACGAGGCCCAGCTCGACCATGGGCCGGAATGAGCGGTAGTTTGTGAGATATGCCAGAGTGCGTTATCAGCGCCGCGTGCAAAAACTTCAAGGCGGCCATCAGTGTTGGCATATATCGCAGGGTTACTGGTAATCACTCCACCTAAAGATTGCCAGTTTGACCAACCGGCATTGGTGGCGGTTTGCCAGATGTGCCAGAGTGCATTATCTGTGCCGCGTGCGAATACTTCCAGTCGACCATCTGTATTGATGTAAACGACGGGTTTGCTGGTGACCTGTCCCTTAAGTGAGCTCCAGCCGGACCAGGGAGAGCCTGTATGTGGTGCCATTTGCCTGTTGTGCCATACAGCCTTGTCAGTGCCCACACCGAAAACCTCAAGCCGACCGTCAGAGGTGTTTACCACTGAAACAATTTCAGACAACGCGATTGTAGAACTCGTTATTTCTACCTCGTCTTTAACATATGATGCGGTATTATCTGGATTTGATGTATTAATGGGTTGCATATATATTCTCTTTAGAAATAATTTTTGGGGTTCACTAAAATAGTCATTTAATAAGCAAGGTATTTAATTCTTTGAATTCATATTCGCACTTTCATGCTTTATTCTTTAAAGAAATGATTAATATTCTGTTTGATGTTTGTTTATGATCCGTAAAGGTGTCTGGTGAATGTGATGCTACATTATAAAACTCCATGTGTTTATATATATTTTTTACAGGCTGTTATTTAAAAATAAAAAGTTATTTATGAATTGTTTTGCTGTTTTAAAATTTCTTTTTGCTTATATTTCGAAATGTATCTTTATAATTATCATCTAAATTTTACGAAAACGCATAGCTTGCAGACTGGAGATTAAAAAAACAAAGATTTTAATTTATGAATGTTCTATGAAATGGATGCTTTGTTTGAAATTGTTTTCTGAGAATATTTAGCTAAGACTCTGTTCTGGATAGACAAAATAGACTTTTGTCATCAAAGTAATGTGTGTGAATTTAAATTTTTATTGGATTTTTGTGTCGAATATTGGGTTAATTCTAGCAAATGAGATACCGCAGGCCCGATGCGGCACAGTGAAGATTTTTTTTGCATCGGGCTGAAGGTTACATTTGTCTTGTACGAAACTGGGACCTTTCAGACTATTTGGCCGCGGAAGCGTCGATCAAGATGCCGCCAATGGAGCACCAAGTATCCCACGATGGTTTGGATGGTGTGTTTTGCTGGATGAGCCAGAGTGTGTTATCAGTACCGCGTGCAAAGAGGTTAAACCGACCGGAGGAGCTTTTCATTACGACTGGCGCGCTGGTAATCGCGCCACCTAATGAGGCCCAGTCAGACCATGGACCTGAATGGGCTTCCGTCTGCCAGATGTGCCCGACTGAATTATTGGCGTTACGCACAAAAACCTCTAGACGACCGTCAGTGTTGACTTCTACCGCTGGGTTGCTGGTGAGCGTGCCACCTAGCGACTCCCAATTCGACCATTGACCAGCGTATGTTTTTTGCCAGACATGCCAGAGTGCGTTATCGGTGCCGCGCGCAAAAATCTCAAGCCGCCCATCGGCGTTACTGATGAGCACTGGTTCGCTGGTGATCTCGCCATTTAATGATTCCCATGTGGACCATGGACCCGCGTGTTCTGTTTGCCAGATGTGCCAGAGTGCGTTATCGGTGCCACGTGCAAAAATCTCAAGTCGCCCACCGGGATAGGCATATACTGCTGGGTTGCTGGTGAGCACGCCACCTAGCGATTGCCAGCTTGACCATGGAGAGGAATGGGGAGCTGTTTGCTTGATGTGCCAGAGTGCGTTATCACTGCTGCGTGCAAAGACTTCAAGCCGACCATCGTAGTTAGCACATACTACCACCGGGTCGCTGGTGAGCGAGCCACCTAAAGAGCACCAGCCTGCCCAACCGGAATTGGGAGAGAATTGCCAGTTATGCCATAGTGCATTATCTGTGCTTCGAACGAATACTTCCAATCGACCGTCTGAATTGATGTGAACGGCAGGTTTGCTAGTCGCTGTTCCCCGGAGTGAATACCAGCCGTATAAGGTGGAGCTTGTATCTGATACCGTTTGCCAATTGTGCCACACGGCATTGTCAGTGCCTACACCGAAAATTTCGAGCCGATTATCTGCATTTTTTCCCAGCGAGACAACTCCGGATAATGCGTTTATCGAGTATTCAGTATTATATAGATTTAATGTTTCAGCCGAATTTATTTTCATATATACGCCTCATTAAAAAAATAATCTTTCAGATTCACTAAATAACCATTTAATACGCAAGATAATTGCTTTGTTAGGCTAATATTTTATTTGATGCTGATTTATGAACAATAGATCATCAAATATACCCGTCATCTTTCAAGTTGCCTCTTTGTTGGCTGCACTCACTCACCCCAGTCACATAGTTATCTATGCTCCCGGGGATTCGCTCCTTTGCCGTCGCGATGCATCTTGAAATCCATAGGGTATAAATATAATTATATATTATAAACGCCGTGTGTTGATATGTTTTTTACATGTAATTGTTCAAAGATAATTAATTAAATATAAACTGTTTTTTATTTGAAAATCACTCTGTGTTTCTATTTGCAATATATTTGTATAATAATTATTTTGTTTCCATGTGAAATAATAGCCAGATACAGGAAATGAACAATGAAAATAAAAATTTTTAATGAAAAAATTGAATTATTTAGTGAATTTATTTGCAATCATATTTACTAATGGTTTACTTATAACAACTTAAATGAACTAATGACTTGATTGCTTTATCAGCTGATATTGATGGAGTCTGGTATTAATTTGTAAATTTTGTTTTGATTTTAAAATCTATTAGCTATAAAGGCCCATGGAAACCAGTATCAGACTTATTATGTGAAAATATCAGGAAGGATTATATACCCGTCATCTTTCAAGTTGCCTCTTTGTTGGCTGCACTCACTCACCCCAGTCACATAGTTATCTATGCTCCCGAGGATTAGTTCCCTGGCCGTCGCGATGCATCTTGAAATCCATAGGGTATAACAGTTAACAACTACCATTTAGTCATTCGATATTATATCAGTGATATTTCCATGATTTTCTATTTTAATTTCACTTTTTCGGTTAGTTTTGCTTTTATCAATTAATAAAATTGATTGTAATGCTCGTTTTATAAGAATCTCTTTGTATGCTGCGTTATCAATATTCGAATCCCATAAATCGCCATTTACATCAATGCCGTCACAGGAAAAAATGAAGAGATCGATCTCTAAATTTTTTAATTGTGCAATAAGTGATGAACTAATGTAACAAGCATATTTACGATGAAGAACTCCCCCTAAACTGATTAATTGAATATTTTTTCTCTTTGATAATTCATGACAAATACGAATGCTATTCGTAAAAACAGTGATATTAATATCAGGGAGTTGTTTTGCTAAATACCAACAAGTTGAACTTGCATCAAGTGCAATGATCATTCCTTCGCTTATCCAAGTCACAGCTTGCTTAGCAATAAGCGATTTACTCGAAAAATGGCTTTTAGCTCGGATGCTAAAAGGGTCTCCATTATCTAGTGTTTCTCTGTTTAAGCTTTTTGCTCTTCCATGTAAACGCAGAAGACGACCATGCTCCTGAAGCAATCGCAGATCTCGACGTATTGTTTCTCTACTTACGTGTAAAACTTGGGCAAGTTCAGTCGTTGTCAATGATTCATGTTGATGGAGAAGATCCATAATTCTTTGATGACGCTCATTTCTCATAGGGGAATCTCTTTATATAAAATCTTGGGCTAATGAATCATAAGCTGCTTGATGTTCGCCGGGTGTATAAAGTTCATAGTGATAAGCAAATTGTTCACGGGCTTTTTCCGACGATTCATAATAACCTGCGCCAGACCAGGCAAAGAAAGACGCGCCTAGTACCGTCGTCTCTGTTTCATTAAGTACTTTTATTGGTAGGTTTAGAATATCTGCTTTTATTTGATTCCAGAGATGATTTCGGCTACCTCCACCTACTAACACTAATTCTTTAGCATGAAATCTGCTTATTTTTTCTAAAAGAGACAGGTTTTGTTTTAATTGATATCCCAAAGCTTCTAATGCGGCGCGATAAAAATGACGGCGCTCAGTATTCAATGTTATTCCACACCATCCCGCTTTAGAGGTTAATAAATGACAATTCATGCTTAAGTTATTCGAACCAGGAGGCACCGATAGAGCTTCATGGATCATTTGGGGATAGGCTTCTGAAGGGGGAATATCTTTCCAGAAAAGTTGTCGTATCCATTCAAGTACCCCGGAAGCCAGCCATTGCAATCCTGGGTTAAAGAGTCCTTTTCTCGCGTCCAATTCACAAGTGGAACCCACGTAATGAGGTAAAATATGGGTATTCACATGAGGGGTGCGTACCATCAGAATTTCCCAGGTGCCCGAAGATAAGATGGGTTGATTTAAATCAGCGCCTGAGCCAAATAAAGCAAATTGTGTGTCATGTCCAGAAGAAATAACCGGGATTCCTGAAGGCAAGTTTAACTTTCTGGCTGCTGCTGGTGTTAAATTGCCAATTGGTTCGCCAGCAGAAACGAGTTTAGGAAATAAATACGCCGAAATAGAAATCGTATCTAAAATTTCTTCACTAAACTGATCATGATGAATATTGAGTAACTGGCTGGTTCCGGCCATGGTTCTGTCAGTAGACATCACTCCGGTTAAGCGATAATTGATTAAAGAAGAGATAAATAACCAAGCATGAGCTTGATTTAAAAGGGTAGGATAGTTTTCTTTTAACCAGATTAGCTTATAAAGTGTATTAAAATTAAATTGCCCGACACCGGATATCGTTTGTAATTTCTCAGCAGAGAAGTAACGAGCAATATTTTCAACAATAGGGATCGTGCGTGGACATTTCCAACTAATTATTGGATATAGTAAGTCACCCTTTGCGTTGACCAGTGTTCCGTCAACACCAAAGGTTGTCACTGTGACTGCGTGTATCTTATAACCTGATAATTTAGGGATAATCACACGACAACAGCTCGCTAGCCGCCCTAAAATGGCATCCAGTGGCCATAGATGCCAGTCAGGATTGGTCTTATCAGGCTCACTGGTATTTAGTGTTGATTCTTTTGCAATCACATTACCCTGTGGATCAATCGCAATAGCCCGCACATTCGTCGCTCCACAATCTAAAACTAAAATGGCATTTTGAGTCATGCGATCTCCTGTCATGGATAGCGGCGGCACAATGGGTACCGCCAACAGCAATTATTGCTTATAGAGAGGGCCATAGTTTTGGCAGGCTCGGTAATCTGAACCTTCAGGGTCCATACCATGCGCACTCCATGAAGCAGGACGATAAATGGCTTTTTCATCCACGTTATGCATACAAACTGGGATTCTTAGCATTGCTGCTAATGTAATGAAGTCTGCGCCAACATGACCAATAGAAAGTACGCCGTGATTAGCTCCCCAATTCGCCATAACAGAATAGACGTCTTTAAAGGCGCCTTTACCGGTTAACCGTGGAACAAACCAGGTTGTGGGCCAGGTTTCATTGGTGCGTTTATCCAGAACGTCGTGAATATCTTTGGGCAATTCTGCACTCCAGCCTTCAGCTATTTGCAGGACAGGACCAAGACCTTTAATCATATTGACCCGACTCATGGTGAAAGGAACGCCCCCTTTCGTTAAGAATTTGGAGGAGAATCCTCCACCTCTGAAATATTCATGGATTGCTGGATACCATTGCGTTGCAGCCAGACAGGCATTCATTTCCTCTTCGGTAATTTCCCAGTGAGGTTTCATTGTAGGGTGACCCTGCTCGTCTTTTTGACAACAGGTTCCATCCAATGTTGCAGAACCTGAATTAATGAGATGGATCACCCCATTTTCTGCCGGTCCCGTAAGTTTTTGACCCGTGACACGTTCAACAGATTCTGGAGACCAAAAAGTGCGAACATCAGCAAAAATCTGGGCTGTGCCTGTTAACAGATGACCAAATAACATCGCAATGCCATTTAGACTGTCATTTTCTGTTGCAATCATCAATGGCTGACGAATGCCGTTCCAGTCGAATGAACTATTTAAAATGGCTTCTGCCATATCGCCATTAGGGTATTGATCTGTCCAGTGACGTTGTCCCTGGAAGCCTGCGACAATCGCATTGTAGCCGAGAGCTTCTTCGCTGTACCCTTTAACTTTCAGTGTTGGATTTCCTTGCATCATGTCACGAATACAGATAGCCATAAGTAGACTTTCGCGCAGAATTTGACGATGATTTTCTGGTGAACGGCGATATTGTTCAGCATTCAGGTCTTCACCATATTGAAAATACTTATCTGCCCAAGATAAAGCGAGTTCAAGTTCCTCTTCATCATATATTTGCTTATCAATCCGACGGCGTAATTCAGTCATATCAACAGATTGGACTTTCATACCAAGCCAGGATTCAAAAAAGTTATGATCAACAATTGAGCCTGCGATGCCCATTGAGACACCGCCAACAGCGAGATAAGTTTTTCCTTTCATACTGGCAACAGCTAATCCAGCCCGTGCAAATCGTAGCAATTTTTCTTTAACATCATCAGGAATGTGCGGGTCATCAGTATCTTGAACTTCATGTCCGTATATAGAAAAAGCGGGGATACCTTTTTGCGCGTGAGCCGCTAAAGCTGCGGCAAGATAGACTGCACCGGGACGTTCAGTCCCATTAAAACCCCAGATAGCTTTCGGTCTGGTTGGTACCATATCTACTGTTTCACTGCCATAACACCAACATGGTGTGACAGTCACGGTTAGACCAACATTTAATGTGCTGAATTTTTCATCACAAGCGGCAGATTCAGCAAGACCGGCAATGCACGAATCGGCAATAACGCATTCAACAGGGGTACCACAAGTATGGCAAATATGTTGAGTTAATAAATTAGCTGTCGCTTTTGCCATATTCATGGTTTGCTCTTCGAGTGATTCACGTACCCCCAGACGACGACCATCAATAACTGGGCGAATACCAATCTTAGGTAGATTCATATGCTTTTTCATGTTATTTGCCTCTTTAATTAAACGAATTACTAGGCGCCGTATTGGCGTGGAATTTTGCGAAAATCAAGATCACAGCAAAACAGAGGGCGGGGACCAGCTCAGCAGTTGGAATATGGCCTACAGTATCACTGACAAATCCCATAATAGGCGTTACGATGCCGCCACCGACAATGGTCATGACAATTAATGAAGAGCCATATTTGGTATCCTGACCTAATCCTTTAATGCCTAATGAGAAGATGGTTGGGTATTGAATAGACATAAACATGCTACAAATAGTCAATGCAATTAAGCCGATGTATCCCCCTGCGAATGCGGAAATAATGCAAAGGATCATGGATATCGAGGCATAATAAGCCAGTACTTTTTCTGGAGCGAACCGCTTAACTAACCAAGTACCACTTGATCGACCAATAAAGAAAAAGACCATTGTTGCTGTCAGGTAATTGGCGGCATACCCCGGAGTTATCCCCGGAATTTCATCAATGGCATAACGTATAAGGTAGCTCCAGCAAGCGGTTTGTGCACCGACATAGCAAAATTGGGCTAATACCGCCCAGCGCCAATGCTTGATTTTGATAATACGTCCCAAAGACTGAAAGAATGAGCTGTGATTATTATGTACATCACTTTGTATTACTGGAAATTTGGTAAATAAAACTAATAAGGCAATGACTAAAACGACGGCAACGATAATCATGTAAGGAGACTGTACCGCTAAGACCAGGCTGTGGTTATAGGCATCAAGTTGCTTAACGGTCATTTTATCAAGTGTTTCTTGGGGCAAATGGGGAACGTCAGATAAAATCAAATTTTGCCCAAAAACAACGGCGATAATTGCGCCAAATGAATTAAACGTTTGTGCCAGATTAATTCGAAAATGCCCCGTTTCTTCGGGTCCTAACACGGTGACGAAAGGGTTAGCCGCTGTTTCTAAGCAGCCTAACCCAGCGGCGATAATAAAAAGCCCGAACAGGAATAGTGTATAATTCATCGCTTTTGCCGCGGGCCAAAAAAGAGCAGCGCCAGCAATATAAAACAATAATCCAGTCATTATCCCCGCTTTATAACTTAACTTCTTCATTAATATGCCAGCAGGAATAGGAATAATAAAATAACCAAAATAAAATGCCGATTGGATTAATCCCGCTTGGAAGTTTGTTAAGGTAAACGCTTTTTGAAACTGAGGCAATAATATATCATTTAAATTACTTGCCACAGCCCATAAAAAAAAGAGAGAGCACAAAATAGCAAAAGGAATTAAGTAACCTCTGTTTTTCTTCTTATCTCGAGCTATATTTGGTTGTATCGATATGTTATCCATATTACCCTCTATATTACAGCTGATCCAGAAGCAGTAGTATTTTTAGTCATCTATGAGATGAAAAAAGGATCTAAATCACATTTATTTATTCAGGCTGCTAAACTGTGAACTTAATCACTGAAATAAACCTATTACAGATGTTTATCTATCTTTTCTTTTTATTTAATTTGGTCATAAAAATGACCGTATGATTTTTTTTATAAAAAAACGGTCAATCAAGCCAATAAATGACTGTTTAAGTTAGAAATGAAAAATACGGAATAAAAAAATAAATAGAGATATTTAAAAAACAGAGAAAGTAGTAAAAACATTTGAGCTTAATCACAAAAACTAACTAAAACGTTTATTTAAAAACAACAAAGTAATACAAAAAATAAAGAGTGAATCTCATCATTCAATTTTAAATTGGGTAAATAATAATGAAAAGAAATACATTATCTCGAGAAATTATTGATACATGTTTAGAAATGACCCGACTCGGATTGAATCAAGGCACGGCAGGTAATGTCAGTGTCCGTTATAAAAATGGCATGTTAATTACTCCGACAGGGATACCTTATGAACAATTGACTGAAGCACATATTGTCTATGTAGATGAAAATGGTCAACACGAGGACCATAAGATTCCCTCTAGTGAATGGCGTTTTCATCAGGCGGTCTACCATGCCAGACCCGATGCAAATGCAGTTATCCATAATCATGCAATTCATTGCGTCGCGGTTTCTATTTTAAATAAATCTATCCCGGCTATTCATTATATGATTGCGGCGGCGGGAGGCGATTCTATTCCCTGTGTACCTTATGCAACATTTGGTACTAAACAACTCTCTGACTATGTATTTGATGGGTTTAAAGATAGAAAAGCCATTTTATTACAGCATCATGGGATGATCGCTTGTGAGGTTAATTTACAAAAAGCACTGTGGCTTGCACATGAAGTTGAAATACTCGCTCGCCTGTATTTACAAACCCTAGTGATCCAAAATCCAGTCCCTGTTCTGAGTCAAGAGGAAATAGCGATTGTGCTTGAGAAATTTAAGACATATGGCTTAAAAATTGAAGAATGAGATCACTTTATCTGGCAGTCATCATAATCGCGCCATTTGACTGGCACAAAAGTGGCGCGATTATCTGAATTGCGCCATAATCGCGCCATATTTTCACAGGAATCTCTTTCGCTATGAACTTAATGAACAATATTTACCAGACGTTGTGTGTTGCATCACAACCTATGTCTGTTTCGGATTTATTAGCTGTGCATCCTTCTGTTTCCAGACGGACTGTCCAACGTTGTTTAGGACAGCTTGTTGGAAATGGAAAAGTACACGCTTTGGGCGAGGGACGAAGTCGTCGCTATGTTATTTCTGCGAGAAAAACATCGAAGCAAGTAATAGAAAGATCCAGCAATTTCCCGAGCTATATTCCATTGTCTGAAGATAGTAAGGATATTCTCCGTTATATTGATCAACCCATGAAGGTCAGGGTGCCAGTTGGTTATCAACGAGAGTTTCTGGAATCGTATGAACCCAATGTGACTCATTACCTGTCAGTTCCAATTCGTAATCAGCTTCGGAGAATGGGAGATACAAAACAAACCTCACAACCAGCGGGAACTTATGGTAGAGATATTCTGGATCGTTTACTCATTGATTTGTCGTGGGCTTCAAGTCGTTTGGAGGGGAATACTTACAGTCGATTAGATACGATCGAATTAATTGAGTATGGCAAAGCTGCGGTAGGAAAAAATGCGATTGAAACTCAAATGATCCTCAACCATAAGTCCGCTATTGAATTACTTATTGATGGCATAGCGGAAGCTGATTTTAACCGATATACCATTCTCAATTTGCATAGTACATTAGCTGAAAATTTACTGTTCAATCCTATAGATGAAGGGCGTATCCGTCAGCATCAGGTTGAAATAGGAAAAAGTGTTTTCAGACCGTTATCAGGAGAGGTCTATATTAGTGAAATTTTGGATTCGTTGCTGGCGAAAGCACAAGTTATCTCAGATCCATTTGAGCAATCCTTTTTTATAATGGTCCACTTGCCGTATTTACAACCTTTTGCAGATATCAATAAACGAACTTCCCGCCTGGCGGCTAATTTGCCGTTGCTTCGTTCAAATCTATGTCCATTGACTTTTCTGGATGTGCCAGAAGAGGCATATAGCCGTGCAATGCTTGGTATTTATGAAATGACCAGAGTTGAATTGTTGCGAGATCTTTATTTATGGGCTTACGAGCGTTCTACTCAAGAATATCTGGCTCTTAAACAGGAAATAACTGAACCAGACCCGTTAAGGTTGCAATATAGAAATACTATTAAGCGGATTGTTTATCAGGTTGTCGTGACACCGGAAATGGATTCGATCGAGGTTATAGATAAATTAATTTCCAATGAATTAAGTTCATCTGAACGTGACACGTTAAAAGCATTGGTTATTGAGGAATTACGGCGATTGCATGAAGGTGTTTTGGCGCGGTATGGACTTCGGCCTTCTCAGTTTAAACAATGGAAGGGAAAACACCGATAGTCGTATTCACTCGATTAAATCAAGAGCGTTTATACTCTTCATCTTTCAAGTTGCTGCTTTCACTCACCTCAGTCACAGAGTTATCCATGCTCTTAGGGATTCGTTCATTTGCCGCCGCGCTACAAATTGAAATCTATTGGGTATATGTTAATCATGCTACTGCTTCAGGTAAGTTGATTAATTAACTCTTTCACTATGTTTTTGCATCAGGGATTAAATTTATACGGTCAATGATTAGAAATGTGATTCATAAATCTATTTGTATATTGACAGAGCTAAACACCCATCAGTAGTTTCATCTCATATCGACCTGACGTCCTATGGGCGGGGTAATCTATCTAAATGAATTTTTGGTGAAATGGTGCGGACCTTTCATATGATTCTCTCTATTTATCAAATACCTATTTATCGGTGGATTATCCAATCAAGCTGTTTTATTGCAATACGATGTCATGCTAATTCAGGTTGATGTTTGGAGGGGGCAGTGTGAAATTTAATCTGTTTGGATGGGTGGGTTATACAGAATTATCCTAAAAAAACAGAAAGTAGTATTTTTTTGATCTAAATTTTCGCATTATGTTCTAAAAGTATGTTGAAAAAGTGTTTAAGTGAAGGGTTTTAGATGGAAATACCAATTTATTTTCAATACTGGGGTAAGTCGAAGCAAGAGCCAGAGGCTAATAATGCAGATTATCATCTACTTCCCTATCATTGTTTGGATGTGGCTGCGGTAGGAATAGAGCTACTTTCTTTAGAAAGATCATTGACCAAAGATCTTGCTAGTTTTCTGGCATTATCTGCGAAGCAATTACAAAGCATAGCCTCTTTTGTATTAGCTTTGCACGATATTGGTAAATTTGCGTCTGCTTTTCAAAGATTGTTTTCCCATCAAGCAGTCGGTCTGTTTAAACCCTATTGCTTGAAGAAATATAATGGCCGTTATTTTAGCCATGCTCGTCTGGGGTTATATTTTTGGGAAAATATCAAAACTCAGTTACTTAAGAGACTCGTTAATATTGAAGGTATTGAGCAAGGAGAGCAGCAAGAAATGCTTGATACCTTAATGGTGTTCATGGATTGTGTGTTAGGACATCATGGCCAGCCAATTGATAAAACAGACTATAAAACGATTAAACGTTTTACTGAACCTCATAACTTCAATGCTGCTACACTCTTTACTCATCATTTAATTGAATTATTACAACCTGAGTTTCCTATTGAAAAACTACAATCTAAAGAATGGCGACGACGATTAGAGCAAGTGAGTTGGCAGTTTGCCGGTATTACGGTATTGGCGGATTGGATTGGTTCTGATAATCACTATTTTAAATATCAGTCTGAACCTATGCCATTAACGGATTATTGGCAATATGCGCAAATAGTGGCAAAAAAAGCGGTTCTGGCGACAGAATTAGGTAAGGTGCCAATAGTAAAACCATTTATTTCCATACAAGAATATTACGGGTTTGCCGCAACTCCTTTGCAACAATGGGCTGAATCAATACCAATAGATAATTCTCCCCAATTATTCATTTTGGAAGATGTATCAGGGGCAGGAAAGACAGAAGCGGCATTAGCGCTCACACATCGTTTGATGCAAGCAAAAGCTGCTGATGGTTTTTATTTCGGTCTGCCTAGTATGGCGACATCCGATGCAATGTTTAACCGAGTGGTTGAGCATTATCAACAAATGCTATCGACACAAGATGGTAGCGGGCCAAATATTGTTTTGGCTCATGATGTACGGAGGATGAATGAGCAATTTCGTGCCGCTGCTTTGGTCTCAGGATATACGGATAGCAGAGATGGTAAAAAAGATATCACGGCTTCAGCGCTGTGTAGTCAGTGGTTAGCAGACTCACGTAAAAAAGCACTGTTAGCGCCTATTGGTATCGGAACCATTGATCAAGCATTATTGGCTGTATTACCAAGGCGTCATCAATCATTGAGATTATTGGGGCTTAATCACAAGGTATTAATCGTTGATGAAGTCCATGCTGCTGATGAATTTATGTTTAATTTACTGGAAAATTTATTAGCGTTGCACCTTTATCAGGGTGGTTCGGCTATTTTATTAACAGCAACACTGACCCTTAAACAGCGTCAACGTTTAGCGGATATTTGGTTGAATACGGGTGGATTGAATTCTCAATTACTGCGAAAAATTGATTTCCCGCTAGCAACAAAAATAGATTTAAACCTTGTAGCACCCATTATTGAACAACCATTATCGAGTCGAAAAGACGTTAATCGGGAAGTTAAGGTCGAGTTCTTAAATAGCTTTGGAAGTTGTGTTGAAAAAGTATTGGCCGCAATTGTACAAGGGCAATGCGTAGTTTGGATTCGGAATACAGTAGATGATGCAATCGAAGCTTATCAAGCGTTGCGAAATTTGCTCACTGAACCTGAGCGTTGCTTATTATTTCATAGCCGATTTGTACTGCAACATCGAAAAGAAATTGAAAGTCGTGTGCTGACGATCTTTGGTAAAAATAGCTATGGTGAGATGCGTCGGGGCAAGGCGTTAATTGCTACGCGAGTGTTTCAGGAAAGTTTAGATACTGATGCCGATGTTATGATTTCAGATATTTGTCCTATCGATGATCTGATTCAGCGATCTGGACGTTTACATCGCCATACGCGTGATAGTGATGGTATTTATCAACATGGCATTAAAGACTCACGCTCTGCTCCAGTACTCTTTGTCCATGCTCCTAACTGGAAGGAAAATCCTGAATCAGATTGGTTAAGCCATAATTTCCGTAATACACAATATGTTTATCGATCTCCGGCACGTTTGTGGTTAGGCATGCGAGTATTGAGAAAATTAGGGGCAATACGTATGCCTACGGATGCCCGCCAATTAATTGAAGCAGTTTATGGTTACGATGATGAACAAATACCTGAAGCGCTAAGACATCGAGAAGATGAATTAATTGGCGAAGAGCGAAGTCAGGCAGCTAAAGCTAAATCTTATTGGTTGCAATGGCAGTTATATGGTTACTGTGATCGAAGTGCGGACAGTTGGTATGAAGATAATTCAGGTATTAATACGCGCTACTGCGATATTGAAACTGTTGAGGTGTTATTACTTAGACAGACCGATTCGGGACAACTCGTACCATGGGTAAATGCGGCTGAGTTTTCAGTGCCATTAAGTACGGTTAAATTATCTAAAAATAAATATGCGGATAAATTAGCCCGAATTCCGACTAAATTAATTCCGGCGCTCAATAGATTGCAACAGCGATACCATCAAATTAAATACTTGCAACCTTGGTTGCCAGAAAAAGATCCGAATTTTACTTATTTTTCAACAATAGGCTTTTGTAAAAAATAAAAGCAGGAGGCGTTATGAACTTAGTTCAGGACCCGTGGTTACCTTTCCGCTTACGTGATGGTAGTGAAAAAATACTGCCTATGAATGCGATATGTGATCATGATGTTATGGACTTTGCGTTACCGCGAGCTGATTTTCAAGGAGCTGCTTACCAATTTGCTATTGGTTTATTGCAAACTGTTTTTGCGCCGAAAGATAAATATCAATGGCATTCTCTGTATCAAGTATCACCTGATAAGAAAACATTACAACAAGCTTTTAATAAAGTTGTACATGCTTTTAATGTTACTGGTACAGGGCCTCTTTTTATGCAGGATTTTGATCCGCTGCGAAAAATAAAATCAACCACCGTTGCTGGGCTATTAATTGAAGCACCGGGAGCTAATGGTTTAAAACTTAATACGGATCATTTTATTAAACGAGGTGTTGGGGATGTGATGTCTCTTGAAATGGCAGCATTGGCACTTTTTACCTTACAAATTAATGCGCCGTCGGGGGGATCGGGGCACCGTGTTGGATTACGGGGCGGAGGACCATTAACCACATTATTGCTGCCACAACATGATGTAACGTTATGGCGAAAACTATGGTTAAACGTCATTAATCGCAGCGAATGGCATTATGCGGAGCCTGATTTGACGAGTGCCCAAGTTTTTCCTTGGTTAGCACCAACAAAAGTGAGTGTTGAGCAAGGGACGGAAATTTGTGCTGCGGATGTTCATCCTTTACATATGTATTGGGCGATGCCGAGACGTATACGTCTTGTTGTAATGAAGAATAAGCAAGTTTGCAAAGTTTCAGGTAAGTGTTCTGCGTTGACTGTTTCTGAATATCGTGCACAAAACTATGGTGGCAATTACTCCGGTAATTGGGTTCATCCGTTAACACCTTATAAATGGGATACTAAAAGACCAACAGAACAGTTATCTCTGAAAGGCCAACCGGGAGGGGTGACATATAAAATCTGGGATATTTTGGTTTTTAGCCATCGGGATAGAGGACAACGTTGTGCGCCTGTAGTAAGCCATTTTTATGCTTTATGTCGTGATTTTACTGAACTACAAAGTGTAATGCCTCGTTTGTGGGTGTTTGGCTACGATATGGATAATATGAAAGCACGTTGCTGGTATTCTGTCTCTATGCCATTATTTTTTGTCTTACCGGAACAACAAGAACAGGTTCTGAATCAAGTCAAAGAATTACAAAAGCTGGCAACCAATGTAATTTGGCTATGCCGAAACCAGATAAAAGCGGCTTGGTTTGAAAAGCCTATTGATGTAAAAGGCGATATTGCTTTTATTGACCTGATTTTTTGGCAACGCAGTGAGTCTTTATTCTTTTCAATCGCTTATCAACTTATCGATAATGCAAAACAAAAGAAGCCTATTCTTACTCCTGAGCAAGCCGAACATTGGCTCAATACCTTGTGCCATCTTTGTAGAGATTTATTTGATGAACATATTGAATTATCTGTGCTTGGCAATGAGCGTTCAGTCGCGAGACGTATCAAAGCGCGTCAGCAGTTAATGATGGGGTTGTATGGCCAGAATGCTTTAAGAGAGATCAAAATATTTATTTCCAATAACCATATTCAATCTGGTAAATAGGAAGAGTCATGGACTGTAAAATTGAAATCATATTGTTGCGCTGGTGGCAAAGCATGTTTTTATCACCAGAACAATTAAAAGAGAAAGGTATTACTCCGGCACCTTCTACTTATAAAGCTCAACTGAAGCGCTGTGAAAATATCGAAATGGCCATGTTAACTGAAGGCTTTCGCGATTTATGGCTCCACTTACCTGATGAAATTAGTTTATCTAGTAATCCGGTAAAAATAGAATATTGGGCGATGATAGCGGTCGCATTAGTTTATGTTAGAAGTAACAGTAACATAAAGTTGGGGGTAGCAGCAGGTAGGAAAGGTGGAGGAAATAAATCGGTTGTCAGTGAATTGAGATTTTCACAATTACAAAGTGCTAAAACGCCTAATGAATTATTACGCCGATTACGTCGAATTCTACAGCAAGTAAAAGGTAATATTTCTGTTCTGGCTTTGGCTCAGGATATTGAAGAATGGTTTGCTGAATATGGACAATTACAGCCATGTAGGGCAGATAAGCGTATCAATGTGAAATGGGTTATGGATTATTACCGTGCTGCAAGCGGCAAATCGATTGATTTATCAGATTTTCGTTAATTAATTCTGGGATAATTATTATGAGTCAGTTTATTCAATTACACCTGTTAACTTCCTATGCGCCATCTAACCTTAATCGTGATGATTTAGGTCGCCCTAAAACAGCCAAAATGGGGGGATTTGAACGTTTACGTGTGAGTTCTCAAAGTTTGAAACGTCACTGGCGTACTTCTGAATTATTTGAGCAAGCGTTATCAGAGAATATTGGTATTCGCACAAAGCGTTTTGGTATTAAGGTATTTGAAGCCTTGCTCAGTGCCGGCGTGAAAGAAAAATCGGCTAAGGCATTAGCTTCAACGATTGCGGGTGTTTTTGGAAAAACGAAAAAAGATGCGTTAGAAATTGAACAATTGGCACATATCAGCCCGGCAGAGCAACGGTCTGTTATGTCGCTGGTTGCTATATTGGCGCAAGAAAACCGAGCGCCGACATCCGAAGAACTTAATTTGTTAAAAGCTGAGCAAACGGCGGTAGATATTGCCTTGTTTGGTCGAATGTTAGCTTCAAGTCCTGCATTTAACGTCGAAGCGGCTTGCCAGGTTGCTCATGCAATTAGTGTACATAGTGTTGTCGTTGAAGATGATTATTTTACAGCGGTGGATGATTTAAATGATGGTAAATCAGATACTGGTTCAGCCCATATAGGGGAGTCGGGTTTTGCGGCTGCACTGTTTTACAGCTATGTCTGTATTAATAAAACGCAATTAATAGAGAATTTAGGCGGTGATGAAGTGCTTGCTAATAAAGCGATTAAAGCATTGACAGAAGCCGCTATAAAAATATCGCCAACGGGTAAACAAAATAGTTTCGCTTCTCGCGCTTATGCCAGTTTTGCTCTTGCTGAAAAAGGAGAACAGCAACCCCGTTCTTTATCTGTCGCATTTTTAAAACCGATAAATGACAGTGATCTAGGTCCTTCTGCAATTAATGCATTGGAAAAGCAGATGCAAAATATTGATAAGGTTTATGGTGATTGCGCGGATAAGCGATATAAATTTAACGCATTTACAGGGGAAGGGCGTTTGGCTGAACTGCTTGAATTTGTGGTGCAGTAATGGGGGGCAGAATGAAAGCATATTTAGTCTTCCGATTATATGGCCCTATGGCAAGCTGGGGACAGCCTGCGATTGGAGGGGAGAGGTTAACGGAATTGTATCCTGGCCGCTCTGCAATTTTGGGATTATTGGGGGCGGCATTAGGGATTCGACGAGATAATGAATCTGAATTAGCAAAATTACAAAAAAGTGTATTGATAGCAATTAAACAAATTGTTCCCGGTTTTTTAATACGTGATTATCATACGACACAAGTCCCGACTCACGATAATAATGTTGTTCATCAGAGCCGTAAAAGTGAATTAAGTGTAAATAAACTGAATACCATATTATCGAATCGGGATTATCGTTGTGATGGTATTTGGGTAGTTGCTATTTCATTAACGAGGCATGCTTCTCTTACTCTTGAACAATTGCGGGATGCTTTACTTAAACCGGTATTTGTTTTGTATCTTGGACGTAAATCTTGCCCGCCAGCTTTACCTCTTTGTCCTAAATTGATTAAATCATCGAAATTAAAGGCTGCATTAGATACGCCTTTTCCACCGCTGACTCACTCTGATAAAGAAGATAAATCATGGCTGAGAGCGAATGGCTTTGTTACTTATTTTTGGGAAGGGAATAAAGATGAAATGATCGCTAGAAATATCTTGATAAACCATCCTTGGGATGAGCCGATTAATCGAGGGCGTTGGCAATTCAGGCAACGTATTATGTATCAACTTTCTGTTGAGGAGGGTGTTGATGTATCTATCTAAGATTATGCTCCGACAATCAAGTGAGACTGCAAATATATTGGCAAAACTTGGTGGAAATGGCGTTTATACTTCTCATCAATTGTTATGGAAGTTATTTTCAGAAGATGAAAAACGTCAATTTTTATTTCGGGAAGAAATTGGAATAATAGGATTACCGGTATTCTATGTTTTGTCCAAAACTTCACCGCAAGTTGAATCACCATTATTCGATGTTCAAACGAAAGCATTTTATCCACTGTTAAAAGAGGGACAACGTTTAGCATTCAAATTACGTGTCAATCCGACAATCTGTACTTTCGAGCCTTCTGGAAAACGTCGGCGTCATGACGTCTTGATGCATGCTAAGTTTCAGGCAAGGCAGAGAGGGGAAACTGAACAGAAAAAAATAAAGGACATGATGGAGGATGCTGCCCGTAATTGGCTCCTGAATAATCGTCGTATGCAGAAATGGGGTGTTCAGTTTGATGATTTACTGGATGTTGAAGGTTATACCCAGCATCGAAGCGTAAAAAAGAAAGGGCAGAAGATACAATTTTCCAGCGTCGATTTTCAAGGTCTGCTGACCGTTACTAATAGTGATTTATATTTGGCTCAGTATGCAAAGGGGTTTGGTCGGGCTAAGGCTATGGGATGCGGATTAATGTTAATCAGAACAGTATAATGGCATGTTTATTGAAGATCGTAATTCAATAATCTTCGTTGGAATAAACATATTAACGTTGCGATTTCCTTGATAGAGCAGGAATTAGTCGCTATTCTAAAAAGCATCGGTAAAATGATTACCACGTTCCTCGCGCTAGCGGGGATGAACATAAGCTCTGTGTACATTCGGACCAGAAAGAATGTATTCCCTGTGCTCAATGGGATAAACCACTATACTTAACGAGTTAAGAGATAACGTGAAGTAATGTTCCTTGTACTGACGGGGATGGACCAAACTCGATAAATCTTATCAATGAGATAATGTGAATGTTCCTTGTATTTGCGGGGGTAAACCAGAGTATTTAAAATGGGTCGGTCATTTTTCTGAGGTGTTCCTCGTCGTTACGGGGATAAACCGCGTCAAGAGTGATGCTTTATTTTGCTCACTAAATGTTCCCTGTTTTCACGGGGATGAACCGAGTAGTGCTCTAAATAGTATATATCCAATAGATTTCGAGTTGCAGCGCGGCGGCAAGTGAACGAATCCCCAGAAGCCTAGATAACTCTGTGACTGGGGTGAGTGAAAGCAGCCAACAAAGCAGCAACTTGAAGGATGAAGGGTATAAGGTTAAAGAAATGTTCCCTGTACTTTCGGGGATAAACCGTATGAAAATGACACTTCTGATTTGTTTTCCCTTCGTTCCTGTTTCTGCGGGATGAACCGGACAGCAACAGAGATGTAATGAAGCAGCAATCAGTGTTCCTTGTACTATGAGGATAAACGGTTTTGGATGTTAGGCTAAAAGTACTAATAAACGTTTCTTGTATACCCAATAAATTTCGAGTTGCAGCGCGGTGGCAAGTGAACGAATCCCCAGGAGCCTAGATAACTCTGTGACTGGGGTGAGTGAAAGCAGCCAACAAAGCAGCAACTTGAAGGATGAAGGGTATATACGGGGATGAACCGAACTGATACTGATGTGTTCTGGTTTTGGTAAAATGTTCCCTGTGCTTACGGGGATAAACCGAACAGTTAGCGTTTGATACAACAGGGATATACTCGTTCCTCGTACTGACGGGGATAAACCGCTAAAAACAGAGCTATTTTTGTCTATAGCAATGTGTTCCCTGTGGCCTGTAGGGTTTTGCTCTCCGAGAGGAAACTCCGATAGGGTGCTAAAGTTATTCAGGTTCACAGGGATCAACCGGATTCAGGCTTTGTGATGATGGCAGGGTAAAAGGGTTCCCCGTATTTACGGGGATAAACCGATAATCGAAAAGAGTTAAGTAATGAGAGTGAAGTGTTCCCTGTGCATATGGGGATATCGTGGTTATCCGATGCGCCGTAAAACCCCGTCCTTTTGCGACACCCTCTTTAGGGCAGGGAGGATGTCAAGTGTTTTCATTCAGCATGTGTAAGTAATCGGCACTGGTAAGGTTGCTAATGTTACCTTTGTTTTCCCGATGCTCTTTTAGCCAATCGATAATCTTTTCTTGTAACTTTCCTTCTGGCTCATCCAGTTTCTTAGCCAGTCCACCGTGGTGTTCCCACAGATCATTACAGATACTGAATGACATTCCTCTCAGGGCGTAATCGGATTGATGCCAGGTATGCCATAAATGATTACCCAAGACAAAGGGCTGTTCACTTCCACTTTGACCGCAATTTTCAGGGCGGGAATACCACTGGGAGTCAGGCATATCGATCATTAACTCACTCACTGGCGTCAAAAATGCTGACCAATCGCTCGTGATCATTGCCGGTAATAATTGGCTGAAAACCCGCGAGTCCATACTGCGCAGAATCACCTTTTTCTCATGCAATATCACCTGCTGACGTGAGCGCCAGTGATTCAGCTGTTGCGACCAAGGATCATTACTGCGATAAGCCCAGCCCCAGCTGTTATCACTCAGGGAGTGGCTGTCAAGCAAATGACCTATGATGGACAATGAACCTAATTTGGGCTGAATCAGCCAAGGGCTTTGTGCCAGCAAGTGATCCATTGGCGTACAGCTATACAGCGGAAAAGCTTGCTCCACCCAGTCGTTAGTATAGAACAGAGCAACGGGGTTAGGTTCTGCCAATGAATTGAGCATAAAGAAAACAGGGGGTTTATTAGGGGCGTGCAGCCACTGTTGCCAAGTCATTGAAATATTCATACATCCTCCTGGTTATCGATAATCAAATTAGTTTCCCGTTGTGTTGGAACAGCATAAATTGGTTTTAATCCATCATTCATTGGGATTCCTTATTTCTGATATTGGTATTTAAACAGATGAGTAATATGGTATTTATCATGGTCAGTTTTCCTCGTAGCGTTATCTGTATAGCGTGTTAAGGCCGTATTTCTCTATTTGTCTGCCGTAGACTTTGGTGACGTTATTTTCCAGTAATCTATTGATTGCCGATTAAGATCAATTCGGCCATTTGGATATTCAACCCATTCTTTTTCTTTAGTAATAGTGATTTTCGGCATTTTGGTTTCATCCAGCTTAGGTTTAAAGGTGATTTTCCATTCTGCTCCTGGAATTAATTTCAATCGAAAGGGAAATGAATCCACCACATTCTGTAAGGAAATTCTGTTTGGACGTCCTTCAACCATTTTCAAAACAGGGTAAATAACCGGGCTATAATCTATTGTATTCACTGCGCGAGTCAGAATACTGTTCTCGTGCGGCATCGTTGATAAAAGCGGTTAAACCTGTCCCTGAATAGGGTACGGCATCTTTCACCAGGTGACTGACATCGGTATAGTAAGCTGATACATAAGCTTGCTCGATTTTCCATTTGCACCAGCCTCCGCCACTAAAAGGCAATTTAGTCCGAAAATAACCGGTTTTGGGATCTGCGGTTACCTCTTGGTAAAGCACGTTATAAGTCGGTACTTTATGAGGTGTCATAGTCGCACTAAATAAGTCGGTACTTTATGAGGTGACATCCCCGCATCAAACTCATATTTAAGACAATCTTTTGAGATATACCTTGCCGCCACATACGGCGCGGTGTATTTCGGCATAACACCGTCCATCGTTATCCATGGCCCTTTTCCCTTAGATGAAAAGGGAAATAGCCAGTTAAAAAAGGTATCGCCCATCGACCAGTAAATAAAAGACAACAGTAATAATAACAATGTGACTTTTAATATCCTCATACTGAAAGTTCCTTCCCATCGCAGTAATGCTGTAAAGCCAATACCCATTTTTCTTCCTGTTGACTGACGGCCAATGATTTTATTAACTGTTTATCCATTCCCAGAAAACAGAGATTACGGTAGTAAATGGCATCTGGGATAAGTTTTTTATCAGTATCCATTTTCGCCTTAATTGCCTAAATAATCAGGAGCAATGATAGTAATTTTTCTCATTTATCTTGTGCTGGAAAGTCCACTGGCATTATTTTATGTAACGGATATCTACCATTTGGGTATCGGTTTCAATGTGTCCATTAGGATACTCAACCAATTCCTTTTCTTTAGTCACGATGACCTTCGGCATTTTGGTTTCATCCAGTTTAGGTTTAAAGGTGATTTTCCATTCTGCTCCCGGCGTTAATTTCAACCGAAAGGGACGCATACCTAATTCACCCTGTAAGAATATTCTTTTGGGCCAACTCTGAACCATCTTTAAAATAGGATAAATAGTAGGACTGTAATTGATGGTATTTAATGCTTCAGTTTCGCTAAGATATGTCCGAGGTGCATCGTTGATAAATACAGTTAAACCTGTCCCTCTCCCTCCTTCAGACATAATAGCATCTTTTACCAGATGACTGACATCGGTATAACCTACAGTTACAAACGCCTGCTCAATTCTCCATTTACACCAGCCACCGCCACTAAAAGGCAATTTTGCCTGAAAATAACCAGTCTCTGGATCAGCCTTTACATCCAGACTTAATCCGTTATAGGTTGGTACCTTATGAGGTGTCATAGTCGCACTAAACTCATATTCAAGACAATCTTTTGATTTATATACAGCCGACACATACGGCTTTGTATATTTTGGTGCAACACCCTCCACTGTTATCCATGGCCCTTTTCCCTTAGATGAAAAGGGAAATAGCCAGTTAAAAAAGGTGTCTCCCATCGACCAGTAAATAAAAGACAACAGTAATAATAACAATGTGACTTTTAATATCCTCATACTGAAAGTTCCTTCCCATCGCAGTAATGCTGTAAAGCCAATACCCATTTTTCTTCCTGTTGACTGACGGCCAATGATTTTATTAACTGTTTATCCATTTCCAGAAAACAGAGATTACGATAGTAAATAGTATCTGGGATAAGTTTTTTATCAGTATCCATTTTCGCCTTAATTGCCTAAATAATCAGGAGCAATGATAGTAATTCTTTTCATTTATCTTGCTGGAAAGCCCACTGGCATTATTTTATGTAACGGATATCTACCATTTGGGTATCGGTTTCAATGTGTCCATTAGGATACTCAACCAATTCCTTTTCTTTAGTCACGATGACCTTCGGCATTTTGGTTTCATCCAGCTTAGGTTTAAAGGTGATTTTCCATTCTGCTCCTGGAATTAATTGCAATCGAAAGGGAAATGAATCCACCACACCCTGTAAGGAAATTCTGTTTGGACGTCCTTCAACCATTTTCAAAACAGGGTAAATAACCGGGCTATAATCTATTGTATTCACTGCGCGAGTTTCAGAGGCTTCAGAATACTGCTCTCGTGCGGCATCGTTGATAAAAGCGGTTAAACCTGTCCCTGAATAGGGTACGGCATCTTTCACCAGGTGACTGACATCGGTATAGTAAGCTGATACATAAGCTTGCTCGATTTTCCATTTGCACCAGCCTCCGCCACTAAAAGGCAATTTAGTCCGAAAATAACCGGTTTTGGGATCTGCGGTTACCTCCTGATAAAGCACGTTATAAGTCGGTACTTTATGAGGTGACATCCCCGCATCAAACTCATATTTAAGACAATCTTTTGAGATATACCTTGCCGCCACATACGGCGCGGTGTATTTCGGCATAACACCGTCCATCGTTATCCATGGCCCTTTTCCCTTAGATGAAAAGGGAAATAGCCAGTTAAAAAAGGTATCTCCCATCGACCAGTAAATAAAAGACAACAGTAATAATAACAATGTGACTTTTAATATCCTCATACTGAAAGTTCCTTCCCATCGCAGTAATGCTGTAAAGCCAATACCCATTTTTCTTCCTGTTGACTGACGGCCAATGATTTTATTAACTGTTTATCCATTTCCAGAAAACAGAGATTACGGTAGTAAATAGTATCTGGGATAAGTTTTTTTTCAGCGTCCATTTTCTCTTTAAATCGGCGTTGGCTGTCCTGATAACTTGTTGTTTTATCTGGTTCGCATAACTCTCTAAGGCGTGCATCAATATAACCGGCATATTTATATGAACTGTGATTAAGAATACCTAATCTGCTTTTTAAATCAGGATTTTTATTTTCATCAAACAGTTTATCCTGTTCTTGTGGGCTTAGCTGATTAAACAGGGCATTTTGCTGTTCACCGGCTTGAGCGAAAAAACGTTCTGTTTCTTTATCCAGCTCAGGAATTAAATACAGTTTTGTTGTATTACTTAATATTTTTTCTGCACTCAATCCCGTTATCAGCGATACATTACTGGCGGCAATCAGCCACTCCGGGCAGGCACTGGCTTTTAAAAAATGAACCACTTTACCATGATGCAGATAAATTTCTTTACTGGCTGTTGCTTGTTTAATTGCCTGAATAATCGGTGATGGTGACAACAATTTCATGATTTCCCATTCATACCCTGCGGGCGTCCAGTAATTGAAGAAAACATTATCCATATCCTGTTCAAAGGGCACCAAAGGAATGGGGTCATTTTCATTAACATGGCGATAATGGATGATAGAAGATAATTCCTGTACTGCACTGCGGGTTAATGTTCTTGGCATCCCGTAACTGTAGAGACAGGGATTATTTTCTTTCAATTGTGCGCTGTGCAGTAATGCCAGTGCGCCCCCTAGACTGTGACCACAGATGAATAACCTTTTTCTTGTGACCAAATTCAGAATATCACCGAATACTTCTTTGGTTTTATCACTGGGAACTTTTAACTTCCCAACCAGACTGAATGCCTCCCAGAATCCCTTATGCACTTTGCCACGGTGAATAAACTCACTGCACAGGGCTTTATCATCGTCGCAACTTAAGCTTAACGGCTGAAAAGTCGCATCAGTCAGGTCATTCGTCAGACTGGCAGTGCCCCGCCAGCTAACAAGAGCATCACTGTGGCTGGCGATATAAAACAGTCGGGTATCACCCTGTTTATTTGCTGTTTCTGAATCAATAAACTCTACCCGGGTATAACGTTCACTGAACGGCACATCGTAAACCACTGGTGTTGCCGACATTTTTTCCACCCGATAAGGCAGCTTCGAGACATCCACCATTTGCCGGTTAAAAAAGTGAAGTACAGAGCCTTCAACATCGACATCCTTACCGGCATAAGCCAGCACGCTCATCAAACTCTGGTTATAGGCATTCACAATCGAATACTCTTTCTGATGATGCAATTGCAAAACCCAGGCTCGGAACGGACACACCTCCAATACATACCGCTGGTTTAACGGATGAACCTCATAACCCTTTGGCTCTGGGTTAGGGAAATGATAAGGGGGCGGAATTTTTTTAGGATCATACCAATCCTTAATCACAGGCAAACCATCACTGATCAGCCCGATCGTCACATATTGGTATTGATAACCTTCCGCTTCGGCTTTTGGCTTCACTACCGATGCCTCTTCACCACGTTTTTCCCGCAACGGACGCCGTTCCATCTCATCCGCCAGCGATTGGGCGTGAATATACAACTTCACTGGATGAGCCGACAGGTCTTCTTCCCTGAGCACTCCGAAACCATCCGTCTTCCCTCGACGCACATAATTCGGTAGTCCTCTGCTTATCAGGCTATAAGACATATTTACCAGCGGTTTTCCCTGTTCATCCACCAACTGAAATTCTACCCAGTGTTTCAGAATTTTTTTACAGTCAAGACAATCAAGTGGGCTTAATTTGCTCATCGATATTATTTCCTTAATTCTGTCAGAAGTTGAAATGATTAATTTTTTCACCAAAGAAATAAGATACTGAAAATCCTATTGCCACAAAAAAAGCACAGTCTATGTGGTGATGAATAGTCAATTGGACGACAAGATTACAGGCATGAACTTCCACTCGATTCATTCTTGTGAATAAGAGGAACAAAACCCGAACTATTCTTTATCTGACCCATGTGATGAAATTTAGAACAATAATTATTAAATTGTCATCGAATAGCAAGAAAAAAATTTATTTTTTTAATATTACAAAAAATAAATTGATCAGAGAATGTTAGAAGCTAAAAACAGATATCATAATTAAATAGACCTAAAAAAGTATCAAAATGAAAAAAAAGAAGTTTCGAATTTATTTATCTTCTATTTAAAATGATTAATTACATCATCTGCTTATCCGTTTTATTGATTGTTAAATCTTCGTTGCTGGCAAATAAGAGAATAATATCCTGTTTCTGCGTTACATATTTACGCGTGTGATACGGCTCATTCAGTTGAGAATTAGCCAGGGCTAGGTATTTTAAGTGCCTGTATTGAAGAAGCGAGTGGGCTAGCGAGGACGGTATGATTGTTGTGTAAAGTACCTGTGCAGTTTGCCCGGAGTTAATTTACAACACCGTCGAAACTGCACTCAATACTGAATTACATATTATTTGTTCCATGAAAAAAGTAGCTCAAATCAAGCACCAAGGTCCGTAATAGTGATTCATCTGAAATTTTTCAATTCCACAAGGGTTGGTAACGATCGCGTGACCAGCGATAATAAAGGGCTAAAAAGCCATTAATGCTGTTTGGACAAAATAGTTCAGGATCGAAATGATCATTTTCCGTTAAATCAAGTAATCCATTTACCCATTGCCGCATTTCTTCGTATTCTTCGTGGGAAGGGTCATTAAGTATTGCTATTAAATTCTCATAGCCATAGACACCGCCAGTATCTTCAAGAGGGCAGGCGCGTGCACCATCCAGACAATAAATAGGCAGAGGAAGATCTTTCTCAGGATAATTACTGTTTTCTAAGGTAATTTCATGTTCCCAGTTATCGCCAAAATCATAGATGTAGCTAAACGTTCGGCCTTTTTGCTTAACTAAATCTATCAGGCGATATAAACCTTCTTCCTCTCCATCAGATGGCTCTTCTGGCATTTCCGTTAGCCGCTGCTTGCCAATACGAAATTCATGCAAGTGGCTATCCTGCCATCCCATAACGATTTGTATCGCATCATGCAATCTGTCGAGTGGGATCGAGGCAGGAACGACAAATTGTCGCCAGATAGCAGGTTGTGAATCTATGAGGGTAATTTTTAACTGATAGAATTTCTCGTTCATTACTCATCTCCTAAGGGTTTCGGAATGATTCTTTCAACGGGTTCCATTTGTTGTCAATATTTCGTTGAATTTCTTTGGCTAAAATTGTTGGAATACCAACAACTTTAGCTTCCTGTGAAAGTCTTTAGCGATGTCATAAATTTCAGTAGCGATATTAATAATTACTTTTGCCCCAGATAGCCCTACCATTAATTCTATTGTTTTTTTTGTTATATTTGATCCGTAACCATTGAAAGCTGTCATATGTTCATTATAGCGCGATGGGCTATACATAATGTCGTAAAAAGGGGATATATGCCAGTTGTCATTTATCATCGGCTATGTAACCTGTAATGAGTTATCAAATTTGAGGTTAAATGGCGATAGAGCTTTTATTATACGGGTAAATAGTTATTATCGTATTGGAAGTAAACTCGGCTGCTGTTTTCAGCTAATTTACTGATATTTTCAACATTTTCATTGTATTCTACCAGTAGTGGGGTATTAAGCATGTTTTAATACTTCCTTCGATACTTTGGGGCTGGTGATCTACTTTGGTTGTAACCCTTTTTTTGCGGTAAATCGTAACATTTTGATTTATATTGGAAATAAATTGTTGCTTATAAAAAGGGTTTTTTCACTTTTTATTACTATCGCTCTTTAATAATCAGCGGGTTAACGCTAATATCTAACGTTCACTGTCGTACAGGCAGCTTAGAAAACACAGCAACAAAACAATTTCATTATTCCGATGTTCACTGCCGTACAGGCAGCTTAGAAAAGTAACCATAATGCCATCATCTTTCCAGATCGGTTCACTGCCGTACAGGCAGTTTCATTTTGGCCTTTGATGAACTGATGGTGTGATAAAAGGAGCTAAGAGGTTTTTGGCTCCTTGTATTATATACCTTTCATCTTTCAAGCTGCTGCTTTGTTGGCTGCTTTCACTTACCCCAGTCACATCGTTATTTATGCTCCTGGGAATGCGTTCATTTGCCGCCGCGCTGCAACTCGAAATCTATTGGGTATATTCATGTGAAAAGAGGATTTAGATATACCCGTCATCTTTCAAGTTGCCTCTTTGTTGGCTGCGTTCACTTACCCCAGTCACATAGTTATCTATGCTCCTGGGGATGCGTTCACTTGCCGCCGCACTGCAACTTGAAATCTATTGGGTATATGCTCCCGGGGATTCGCTCCCTTGCCGTCGCGATGCATCTTGAAATCCATAGGGTATAGATATTAAAAATACATATTTTTATTTAATAACATCATCTATTAGTTTCTAAAAAAATTTATTTCTAATTTAATTATAAGAAATAAATAAAAGTATTTTATGATGTTAATGGTTATTTTATAAAATAAAAAATCCTCATCAGTATATAGACGAGGATTTTGGATAATCAGATGATATTTTAAGGCTTCAAGGAAAATAACAACTCATATTAAAATATTTTTGTAAAAAAGAGATATTTTAATCGAGGAGTCTTTTTGACGGAACTTCCCATATTCTGGAAAATCGTTTTACATTACTCGCTGTGTAAATCACGGTATGGGATATATTGCGGTGACCGAGATAATCCTGAATAAGGCGCGTATCTCTCCCCAAATCAGCAAGAGCATAGCCGCAGGCATGTCTTAACATATGTGGGTGAGGTGAAATACTGACTAATGCTTGCTTGCCATATCGCTTTAATAAACCATAAACCTGTTGACGTGAAATAGCGCCTGATTTTTGCGATAAAAAGACCCACGGTGTATTTGCTTCCCTCCAACTCTTTCTGATTTTAAGCCATTGATTTAATGCGTTAATTTCTTCAGATATTAATGGATGTGTTGTTGATAAACCCCCTTTTAATCGCCTCACATGAATAATTTCTGAACTAAGGTCAAGGTCGGATAGTGTTAAATTGCATAGCTCGCTGACTCTAAACCCATGAATGAAGCACATGAGTAACATGCAGTAATCTCGTTCAGCATGACGACCCTGACGTGCTTTTTCTAAGATCGCATCAATTTCATGTCTGGTTAAGAATTTACGCTTCTTCATGAAAATAGTTCCTGTGAAATTTGAGCAGATAGTTATGGGTAGAAAATAATATTAATCTACCGGAATATACCAATTAATAGAACTATTATAAAATTATTAGCTGGTAATTCTATTTATTTGGGAGAAAATCTATAAAGACTGTTTTTAGATAGTCATAAATAGCCATTTTTTAATAGAAAATATCAGCTTGTAAACTTTGTAATTGTATATTAAGAAACTATTAGGTAATAAAGAGAAACTAAACAGAATGCACCAAACTGTAAATATGTTCCTACAAAACTACCTCTTAAGTCAAATTTTGTGTAATGTAGGATTGCCAATATTTAACTATTTATAATATAGGAGATTTTTTCATTATATTTTACTATTTTTCATGTTTCATTATTAATATATTGTAAAAAATCAGTTAGTTCATCTGAATTCAATCAGATATTAGTTAATCACTTAGATTATAAATTCAAAATTGTATGTAATTTTGAATTTTTACTTCAAATTATTACTTATGATTAGTTTTTTTAACTAAATAAAACAGTTTGGTGCATTTTGTTTGGTTTTAAAAATATTAATCCGAAATTTTAAAACCCTATTTTGCGCTGGATATCTGGTGTATGGAGTTGGAATCCTGCACTGCTATTTGTTTATGGTTATGGGTATTTTATCCTTAAATTCAAGGAATTAACTTACATGAAATTGAATAAATTGGTTATGGCTCTGGGATTAGGTGTGGTTCTAGCTGTGGGCTCTGTAAATGCAGCTAACCCTAGTCAAGGTCATGGAACCGTGACTTTTACTGGTTCTATCATTGATGCACCTTGTTCTATCACACCGGAAACGGTTGATCAGGTTGTACCAATGGGTGCTATTTCTAACGCAGCGTTGAAAAACGGTGGCCGTTCTTCCTCCAGGTCGTTCAAAATTTCTTTAGAAAACTGCACTACCGATACGATAAGTACGGTAACAACCACGTTTGTCGGTGCCAAATCCAATATAGTTGGCGGTGACGGTCTGTTAGGTATTGAAGGGACGGCTAAAGGTGCAGGTATTGCAATCACTGATGCAGGCGGGAATAAGATTAAACTGGGCACGCCTTCTCCCGCTGTAGCGCTGCATGATGGTAATAATGATCTCAACTTTGCGGCTTATCTTCAGGGGGATACAACGCCTGATGCAGTTGTTCCAGGTGAATTCACTGGTATTGCCAATTTCCAGCTAGCTTATCAATAACTCTTTTCATGCATGGAAACGCTTACTGGCAGTAGGCGTTTCCTAATAAAAAGTTTTGCATGAGTTTAGCCGGAGAAAAGTCATGAGCCGATATGCTGTCGTTGGTGTGGTGCCCTGCATGCTAATGTTTTCTTGCATTGTTGTTGGTGCTGAAGCGATTGCTCCACGAGGAGCAGCACAAGGGCATGGTCGCGTTAGCATGCAAGGAGCCATCATTGATACGGCCTGTGCGATTGATGCGGGTAGTCGTGACCAAACGATTGAATTGGCCACTATGCCAGTCAGCCGGGTGATACGTGATGGACAGGGGCCGAAACGCCCCTTTTCCATCCGCTTGATTAACTGTGTACTTGCCTCAGTGACATCGGGTACACCAGATTGGCGTCACTTTCAGGTGACGTTTGATGGTGCGCCGGATGGGAATAATTTCCGGTTATACGGTGTGGCACGAGGTGTAGCGTTACAAATTACTGATACACGGGGCAATCAGGCATATCCGGGGACCCCACTGCCGGTAGGTGCTTTGCAAGAAGGGCATATGACCCTTAATTACGCGATGCGCTTAGTGGGTAATCATCAGTTATTACAGGTGGGGCAATATCGAACCACCGTCCGGTTCAGGCTAGATTATTACTAATCATCGATTCAGAGAATGTTATGGCTTTGTTTTTGGGTTTGACCACTGAACATGACAGGGTGGCCTTGGCTCGGTGTGTCCGGAAACCTCTCGCTGTTTTGGTATTGTTCGCTGTGATGGGTACTCACATTGCGTATGCGGAAGAAGAAATTGAATTTAATACGGATGTATTGGATGTTCAGGATCGCTCGCGGATTGATTTAAAAGAGTTTTCCCGTGCGGGTTATATCATGCCGGGGGATTACCAGATGATGGTACGTCTGAATAACAGTGAACTGCCGGAGATGCCGGTGACTTTTATGGTACCACCAGATGATCCGAGAGGGAGTGTGGCATGTTTGCCGCCGGATTTGGTGAAACAACTGGGTCTACGGGCGGAATGGGAAGCAAAGATTACTTGGTGGAATAATAATCAATGCTTGGAGGTTAAAACGCTCCCCGGCATGATGGTGCGTGGGGATTTGGGCAGCGATACGTTATATCTGAGTGTGCCGCAGGCTTATCTTGAATATAGCTCGCCGGATTGGGACCCGCCGTCACGTTGGGATGAGGGAGTATTGGGAATGTTGTTTGATTACAACGTCAACGCCCAAGTATCCAAACCAACTAAGGGCAACGGAAATCAGAATGTCAGCGCCAATGGTACGACAGGGATAAACTTTGGGGCATGGCGCCTGCGGGCAGACTGGCAGGCACAATATAACCACGTCACTGGCCGGACAGGTAGCACAGAGAGGAATTGGGATTGGAGCCGTTACTACATGTATCGGGCAATACCCCATTTGCAGGCCAAGCTGACGCTGGGTGAGGATTATCTCAATTCAGGTATCTTTGACAGCTTCCGTTTTACCGGGGCAAGTTTGGTAACTGATGACAACATGTTGCCGCCAAACCTACGGGGTTATGCGCCAGAGGTGACCGGTGTGGCGAAAACTAATGCCAAAGTGACGATTAGTCAACAAGGGCGGGTGTTGTATGAGACTCAGGTTGCGCCGGGGCCATTCCGTATTCAGGACATCAATGATGCAGTCAGTGGCAAATTGGATGTGCGAGTGGAAGAGCAGGGAGGTGGCGTACAGGAGTTTCAAGTTGATACTGCAAGTATTCCTTATCTGACCCGTCCGGGGCGGGTACAGTACAAACTCGCAGCAGGTAAGCCGACCAACTGGAAGCATCACGGTGAAGGCAAGGGTTTTGGTGTCGGGGAATTTTCCTGGGGGATAAACAATGGTTGGTCACTGTATGGTGGGATACTGGGGGCAGGAGATTATAACGCATTGTCGCTGGGGCTAGGGCGTGATCTGATGGCCTTCGGTGCTCTGTCCTTTGATGTCACTGAATCCCGCGCTCATTTACCGGATGAGAATCAAACTCTGACCGGAGGGTCTTATCGCTTGAGTTATTCCAAGCGCTTTGAAGAGTATGACAGCCAGGTGACTTTTGCGGGTTATCGCTTCTCAGAACGTGATTTCATGAGCATGAGTCAATATCTGGATCGCCGTTATCACGATGGCGATGCGGAGAGTGGAAAAGAACTCTATAACATTATGCTGAATAAACAGTTTACGACTTTGGGGATTAGCACCTACCTGAACTACAGCCATCAGACTTACTGGAATCGACCGAATAATGATCGCTATAACGTATCTGTATCGCGCTATTTCGATATTGGTACTTTTAAGAATATTAACCTGAACTTATCGGCTTATCGTAATAAATATGAAGGCAAGAATGACGACGGCATGTATTTGACATTGTCCTTGCCGTGGGGGCATTCAGGAACGATCAGTTATAACGCGATGGTCAATCGGAGAGGTAACTCCAACACGGTTGGTTATTACGGACGGATGAATGAGAACAGTAGTTATCGTTTAGCGGCGGGTACCAGTATTGATGGTAAGGCAGCGGCTAACGGTTATTTCACTCATTATGGTGACCGCGCCCAATTGACGACCAGTGCGAGTTATCAGGATGGACGTTACACCACGGCAGCACTTTCTATCCAAGGCGGAGTGACCGCTACGACAGAAGGCGCGGCGCTGCACCGTATCAATATGCCAGGAACAACGCGCCTGATGGTGGATACCGAAGGTGTGGGGGGAGTACCCGTGAAAGGCTTCGGTGCGATTACCCATACCAATATATTCGGTAAGGCGGTGATCTCTGATGTGAATAACTACTATCGTAATAGTGCGAGCATTGACTTGAATAAACTGCCAGACAATGTGGAGGCAATACGTTCCGTACAACAAGCAACATTGACAGAAGGTGCGATTGGTTACCGTAAATTCCAGGTGATATCTGGAGAGAAGGCCATGGGATTGATCCGTTTATCCGATGGGAGTACGCCACCGTTTGGTGCGGCAGTGTTGAATAAGGATAAACGGGAAATCGGTATCGTCAATGATGGCGGGAATACCTACCTGAGCGGGATAAATCCAGGTGAAAAGCTGGATGTGCGCTGGGATGGTGAATTGCAGTGTGTCGTTGAGTTGCCACACAAGTTACCAGCAGTAGAAGAGATGGCTTCCTTGTTGTTGCTGTGCCAGTTGGCCAACGGTAATAACAGCCATGGCGCGAATGCCTCGCTATCGTCATCAACGTTGACGGCAGAGGCCCGTAACTAATTCTGAAATGACATATTCTGAGAATGAGTAATTGAGCATGAAATTGAAGAACACAATGAATGCAGCAACGATCGCTGTCCTGAGTCTGTCAGTAGTCAGTGAGGCAAGGGCAGCTATTGCATTGGATCGTACCAGGATCGTGTTTAACGGTGAGGAAAAATCCACCAGTATGGACATTAGCAATCAAAACAAAGAGCTACCATATTTGGCTCAGGGCTGGATAGAGGATGAGCAGGGTAACAAAATCAACGGTCCGTTAGTAGTGACACCTCCCGTACAGCGAGTGGAACCGGGCGAGAGGAGTCAGGTAAAAATACAGTCATTACCAACAACAGCACAATTACCACAGGATCGGGAGAGCTTGTTCTATTTTAACCTGCGTGAGATTCCGCCACGTAGTAAGAAACCGAACACATTACAGATTGCGTTGCAAACCCGAATAAAACTGTTTTATCGACCAAAAGCGATTTTTGCTGGCCGCACTGAGCTGGATAACCCGTGGCAGGAAAAAATGACACTAACGCGTCAGGGTGACCAGTATCAGGTAAACAACCCGACACCGTATTACATCACCGTGGTCGATGCGTCGAACCAACTTAAAGGGCCGACTGTGGCGGGTTTTCAGCCGTTGATGGTGGCACCAAAAAGTAGTGCGGTGCTGAGAGGTCATGTGGGGGCGTTAGGGAGTGCGCCAGTGCTAACGTATATCAATGATTATGGAGGCCGACCACAACTGACTTTTAGTTGTGCAGGGAACCATTGTCAGGTAGCTAAACGTTAATCGTAGCGGGCGGCGTAGAGAGGAGGGACGATGCACATCAAACAGACTGGCCGTGCACTGGCATTGGTGATCTTGCTGATACCGGTTGCGGTCAGTCAGGCAGTAGATAACCGAGCCACAGATGTAGATATCGAGGGATATCACGGCGAACTACAGGTGTTTGGTACGCTGACTGAGGCGGCATGCCGTCTGGATATGACCTCTGAGTGGCAGGAAGTGTCTCTGGGGACAACACCGAGCAGTGATTTACGTCGCCCAGGGGATAAAGGCACGCCGATACCGTTTACGCTGAAGTTTCGTGACTGTCTGCGGACCAAAGGTGCCGTGCGTGATGCGCGGACAGGTCATCTGACGTGGAGTCATTTACAGCCGGTGGTAACGGTGAGTTTTGTGGCACCTGCGGATCAGGATTATCCCCATCTGGTACGAGTAATGGGTATAACTGGGTTGGGATTACAGATAACGGACACTGAGAATAATGATATCCGGTTGGGAGAACGGGGCCACCCGCGTTTTGTCGCGTCGGAGCAGGACAGTCTGGAATATTACGTGACGCCGGTACGGACACCGAGAGCACTGGGAACCGGGCAATACCGGGCAGTTGTCGATTTCAGGGTGAATTATGATTAGGTCTCTGCGAATGAAAGGACCGTATTACTGGCGGAAAAAACTGAGCGTATTACTGCTTGGTTGTTTGCTCAGTGTCGGTACTCAGGCTGATTTACCGACAAAAAGGATAAATATAGCGGCAATACCGATAAACGATCCTTCAGGTAAAACGCCGGTCAACATTTATGGGGTTGTTATCGCTCCTCCACCTTGTGAGATTAATAATGGTAATACCATTGATGTGGATTTTGGTGAAGTGATGATTACCCGGATTGATGGGGTTAATTACATGAAACCCGTTAAATACACAGTGAAATGCGAAAAAATGCCGGTTAATGCAATGAAAATGAAGATAGCGGGTAACACTGCCAGTTTTGATCGGATGGTGTTAGAAACTAATCGTGCTGGACTTGGGATTGCTGTTATTCATAACGGACAGAAATTACCTGTGAATGACTGGATGAAATTTACTTATCCCAATTTTCCTGAATTACATGCGGTACCAGTGAAAGAGATGAGTGCGGTATTGAAAGGCGGCAATTTTGGTGCCGGAGCCACTATGATGGTTGAGTACCAGTGAACAGGAGATACAGATGAATCATTTGATTTATCGTGCTTTTTGGACTGTTTGCCTGGGTTTGATCAGTGTGATACCGGGTTGGGCAGCAGATAATATGTGGTTTCACGGCACACTGCTGGAACCACCTCCTTGTGTTATCAATGACGGCAATATGATTGATGTCTATTTTGGTCACAATGTTGGAATACATAAGGTGGATGGGGTGAATTATACCCGGCCAGTGAATTATCAATTGGTATGTGTGCCTAATACCTCTGGCTGGAATCTAGGATTGACAGTGATTGGTCCACAAGCCTCATTTGATGATGCCGCCTTAAAAACCAATATCGCTAATTTGGGCATCCGTCTCACTCTGGATGGTAAAGCATTTACGCTTAACAAACGTATTTCAGTTACCTCAGAAAAACAGCCAGTAATACAGGCTGTACCAGTGAAAAAACCGGGAAGTACATTGCCGGAGGGGGCGTTTGAAGTAACGGCGACATTACTGGCGGAATACCAGTGAAAGGAAAACCAATGAAATATTTTAAATTATTCGTGTTGCGTATTGGTTTTATGGTGATTGCTACCACAGCTTACTGCAATCAGGCCGTACAGGCTGCGGATAATATGCGTTTTTATGGGGCATTAGTTGAAGAACCCTGCACGATTCAACCGGGTGATGAAGATATCAAACTCGATTTTGGAACCATTGGTGAAAAATACTTATACCAGCATGGTCGGACTAATAGCGAGCCTTTTCAACTAAGGCTATCTGGATGTGATATCAGTGTAGGGAAGTCGATAAAACTGACATTCAGTGGCATAGAGAATACGCAGCTTCCGGGCTTATTAGCGTTAGGAGCGGGTAGTTTGGCTTCTGGGGTTGCTATTGGGATGGAAACTGCTGAAGGCAAACGGTTGCCACTGAATAAAGAAGGGGATACATATCCGCTAAAAGAGGGTGAAACCTTAATTGAATTGAAAGCGTATGTGCAGGCTGAGCCGGCTGCAATCGCCAACCAGACGATTAAGCGTGGCACATTTCATGCTGTTGCCACGTTTAATCTGAATTATGACTAATTGCACGGCTTGGATTTTATTATTAGGTAACCTAAATGAAAAAGTTATTTCTTATTTGTTTGGTACTCTTATCACTGTTCTCATCAGGGGCTGCGGCATCAATATTTTCGTATATCACTAAATCGGAAGGTATTCCGACTAATGCATATTATACCTTTGTCATTGAACGCTGGGACGAAGAAGACGATTTTACGCCAAATCCTTGTTATGGCTATTCAGCTTGTTGGATATCTATTAACCACCGTCATACTGTAGATGGTTATTCAGGGCAACCATTTAGGCTATTCAATATTCGTGTAGAAAGATACAGGACAATGAAACAAGTTCAGCAGGTGATATTGAAACAAACAAGTTTTCCGATCACTGGGGTGGCAAAACATTTTGGCCCGGCTATTCAGTCTCACCAGGAATGTGTCGGGTTATTTTATGAAACAGATCGTAATGGTTTTAGGGGAAGGTTATTGCCCGGTTCTTTATGTGGTGTTGCGCCCCCGCCGATCGGTTTTTGTAAGGTGAGTGAAGGCTCAGTTGAACTTAACTACGGCAACATTGATGAAGCAAAATTGGAAGGTGCAACCAGATCTGAAAATATCAATGTCACCTGTAATCGGGATATGAATATTGTCGTGACCGCGACTGGGCCAGATAGAGGAGTTGTACCTTTGAGAGGCGATGGAAGCTTGAAAGCCCAATTGTTATTAAATGACCGAAAAGGCGAACAAGGCGTTCCTATTTTTGTACCGGCTGGAGGAACTGTACCCGTTACGGTGAAATCGATTTTACAGAAAAACGGCAGAGTAGAAGCCGGGCCATTCTCAGGATCAGGCGCAATTATTTTGGCAATGCCATAAATGGGTGTTTTTTTAAGCTAAGGGCTAGGTGAAAATGAGACAAGATCATCTATTAGTAGGGAAGCGTATTCAGAAAAGAAGGAAAGAATTAGGTATGACCGCAGTAAAATTGGCGGGACAAATTGGTATTAGCCAACAACAACTCTCACGTTATGAGAGAGGGATAAACCGAATTGATTTGTCCCACTTGGTGCAGATAGCTTCAATATTGGATACACCGATAAACTGGTTTTTCCTTGATTGTTGTTCCCCTGCAACTAAGATTAATATTAATAAATTAACGGACCAATATATCCCTATTGCAGAAGCAACATTGGGTAAGTTCGGTTGTTAATTGAATACAGCTTAAATAGGAGGATGCATAAACGGGTTTACGGTTAGTTGCGTGACCGATGGAACGGTCACTTTCATGGTTTTTTATTAATTAGCGATGCCATCTCTAGAAATAAATAGTTCGTTTTTATCTATTTATCTTATCTTTATTGCTTATTATTCAGTCCCTTGAGCATGGCTTCTACGGAGTGATAACGATGTTTTGCTTTTATTTCCAGTTACTTGGCTTCTTGTAAGGCTGTCAGAGTACGATTAATGATATAATTGAAAGATTTATCGAGAACGTAGGTGAATGAAAAAATGAAGTATCTTCTTAATTTAATTTTCGAATTTATAGAGACAATTATTGGTTTTTTTATTGGCGGCTCTATTTTTTTCTTCTGTTTTTCTTTCTTTATTTTCTCGTCAATTAATAATTTAATAATATTTAACATGATAATGGTTTTGATTTTCTTTACTGGTCTACTCTTATTGAAATTCCACGATAAAATTAGAGCATTTTTAGTTTGTAAAGGTTTTTTGGATAAATGATATTTTTATGTATTTATCTAAATTTCCTTTATAACGACTTTACCGATATTTTAGTCCTTGATGATAGATAGAAGCACCCATTTAAAATACAGATGCTTCCGTATTTATAAAATATTTATCATATATACCCGTCATCTTTCAAGTTGCCTCTTTGTTGGCTGCACTCACTCACCCCGGTCACATCGTTATCTATACCCTTCATCTTTCAAGCTGCTGCTTTGTTGGCTGCGTTCACTTACCCCAGTCACATAGTTATCTATGCTCCTGGGGATGCGTTCACTTGCCGCCGCACTGCAACTTGAAATCTATTGGGTATATGCTCCCGGGGATTCGCTCCCTTGCCGTCGCGATGCATCTTGAAATCCATTGGGTATAAAGTATTAATTATATCAATAATAGCGTATCTAACCGCGCATTTCTGTTATTTCTACTGCTTTGTCGAAACGTAAATGTTCATCGGCAGCCATAGGAATTAACCAACGCAAATTATAGATGACATTATCTGGTAATACACTGGTTTCATAAATATTGACGATCTCTTTTTCAACAGATTTTACCGAATAAACACGATCATCAAACATATAGAGAAAATTAACCCGATAAACTTCAGGGCGGGTTAAGACTGTAAATAATCGCCATTCTTCTGGGTGTGTCTCAATTCCGGCTTCTTCAGCAAATTCTCTTGCCATGGCTTGCTGAGGACTTTCACCTGCTTCAATTTTTCCGCCAATTCCATTAAGTTTTCCGTTTTGCCAACTGGGCTGTAATTTTGAAATCAGGGATACATGTTTTTTATCTTTAGAAAACATAAACCCTGTTACATAGTTAATCATTATCTTCCCCACTATTCTATGACTAATGTCTGATTTCTGTCTGGTCCATACGAAATGTATTTAATTGGTATTCCAGCATAGTCTTGAATAAAAGATAAGAAGTCAATCAGTTCAATGGGAAGTTCTGCTAAAGATGTGTATGACTCTTTTAGTTTTCCCCAACTTTTAAATGACTTATAGATGGGTTTTACTCTATCAAACTGTAATAATGCGTCATCGCAACAAACAATTTTATCGTCAATTTCATAGGCAATAGCGACTTTTATTTCATGTAAGTCAGCCAGAACATCAGTATTTGTTATGGCCAGTTCTGTTACCCCATTGAGTTTTACCGCATGTTTAATCAGACATAAATCCAACCAACCACAACGCCGTGGTCTTTTTGAAACGGTGCCATATTCGTTTCCACGTTCCCTGATATAATCAGCCAATTCTGACAATAACTCGGTGGGGAATGGTCCATGGCCTACACGAATCATATAGGATTTCATCACACCGACAATATGCATTTTCTGTGCTGGTATACCTATCATCGCAAAGCAAGTTTGAACCAGTGTCTGATACGCTACAGTATAAGGATAAGTACCAAAACTATTATCTAAGAACGTAGCTTGCGATGTTTCAAGTAAAACATCTTCACCAGAATTCAGTAAATCACCGATAATTTCATTAGTGAATGTGAAATAAGGTTCTATTCTCTTTCCATATTGATGCGTTTTCTCTAGCATCTCTTCAAAATCTAATGTGTTATCTCCATTAAAAACATGCTTAATCTGCTTCTCTCTAATATCCCAAAGAAATTTTAATTTACTCCTTAATCTTTCTTTATCTAAGGTATCAATAAGACGAATGCCATGACGATTAGATTTATCTTCAACGCAGGCACCGATGCCTACACCAACCGAACCTATTTTATTTTTTCCTTTATATTTTTCTGATGCTTTATTTAGCTCAGCATGTAATGGTAATACGATATGGCAGCGGGGATCGATAAGTATATTAGAATGAATATTTTCTCTTTGTATGAACTCTATCTCTCTAATGAGTATCGGCAGGCTGATTAATGCTCCCTGACATATATATAGATTTTTTTTATTGAGTGATGAGGGTAATTGAGAAAATGAAACTCTTATATTACCATATTGCACACTATGACCCGCATTGGCTCCGCCATTGAATCTGGCAATATTATTTACATTGCCAGATAAGTAATCAACAAATTTTCCTTTGCCTTCATCTCCAAATTGGAGACCAACTACAGCTATTAACATGAAATTATTCCTTTTATTTATTGAGCCATTCTAAATAATAATTTTATATCTTACTGTTTGTTTAACGATGCTAAGTTTCTTCTTTGGATTTTGGCGTTGAATCTCTATTTATACTCCGTTATGAATCATTAATTTTTTAAACAACCAGGTGAATTTTTTCTTATATGGTTATTTGAGAGAATTAATTATTTGCGGAATTTTCCTTCTTATTGTTTATATACCAACGAATCCGCTATTAATAAGGCTTCGCTTAATGTATCCACAACGGGAACACCTGCGGTTTCAAGACTTCCCCTGCTGTGGGTTCCTCCGGTATAAAGAATGGCGTGAGTGCCTGCCGCTAATGCAGCGATTGCGTCATCGGTGGCATCACCAATAACAACACTTTGCTCAGGAGGAATATTCAGATTTTTTATGTGATTAGCTAACTGCACTGATTTGCCAGTTGTTAATAGTGGCGTATTTCTACCATCTATATAGGTAAAGAATTTGCCAATACCATGATTGTCAATCATAGGTAACAACTCATCATGTTGCATCAGTGAGCATAAAGACTGAGTTGCACCGGCTTGATATCTGGAAGCCAGTAGTTGGCTGACACCGTCTGTTAAGCTGGCTTTCTGAAGACCTGGTCGATAATGAAGATTAAACGTATTGCTTATCACTGACCATTCAGAAGATGATGGTTCACGTCCAATCACTTGTTTATAGAAAGCTTGTACTGGAACACAATAATATTGCCGATATTGTTCCAGAGTCAGTGGTTCAATGCCAATTTCAGCAAGTGCAAAATTCGTTGCATTCAATGCGGCATTGACATCATTAAGCAATGTTCCGTTCCAATCCCAAATAATATGCGCTGTTGTCATGACTAATTTATTCCCTTTTCCAAACTAACTTTTGTGAGCTGAACATTCAGGGCATTGATATGCCAAAGCTTTAAAAGCATCTATCGGCTGCTCATTGTTCAGAGACGTTTGTGATCTCAGACTCGATAAAAGACGCAATAATTTTGTTGTCCATGTTGAGCCTGTCAGGCTGTCATTAAGGATAGATAACAAACTGTGTGAATAGGCGAGCCAATCCGCCGTAGTTGTATGCGCATGCTTGCCATCCGTTAACATCTGATCGACCAAACTATTCAGGACCCGATGATGTCTGAAACACCAAGGTGTTAATACATCCAATGTTTCGGGGTTAAAGACCCGATCCGGATGCCCATAAACACGGGTTCGTAATAATTTTCCCCAATGTAATTCGACAGCTCGTGCTTTTGGGCGTAGTCCGGTCTGCGCTATGACCAGATCGGTTGCTTGATGTAAGGTATCGCCTGTTCCACAATTATCATCAATAATCGTAACCGTTCGTCCAGATGGAATATCACGTCCCCAGAGACGATGATTTTTATGTGATGCATCGTCGTAACGTGAAACTTTCACTAAATGGAGATCGCTATTCCATGTGGCGGCGGTTACTGCCGCCGCTGCTGATCCCCCCAACATGACTCCAACTACAGAGGAGTTTGGATTTATGTCAATTTGTGCCGCAACTAAAGTTAACAGATGGTTATCCCCGTCAATAAACGTTCTGGGTACCTTGTGTTCAGTAGACAGAGGTAATTTCAGGTCATCGATTAAAGAGGGTGAAAAAGTGAATGCAGTGCCGGTCAACGTTGAACTAATAACCTTGGCACATTCCTTAATCCCATCAATGAACGGCACGATATCTTCGTTAACAATCTGGGGAGAGCTTAATAAGCTATCAACCACTCTGAGTAACTTTGCCAGGCTATGATCCGCCAAAATGTATTTTGCTGAGGCGGCACACTGTTTGTCTGTACATTGAAGTTCAGTGATGTACTGCGTGTAATATTTTGCTGCCGTCAGGAGTTCATGGCAGGATCTTTGTTCGTAATAAGCGACGCCGCGCGAACCGACAAATACTGATTTCTTGGCCAATAAACCGGGAAGTGTCATCACTTTTTTGGTTAAAAAGTTTGTTTCAGGTACGCTGCGTAACTCACCCAGTAAACCTATAGAGCGAAAATCCAAAATAGGAAATAAAGATTTGGACATATTCAGTCCTTCGGTAATTGGGTGACGGCAAGGGCATCTTCGAGAGAAATCAACCCAATATGTAAAGCTTGACCAAGAATTGCACCTTCGACACCGAGGGTAGACATATCTGCTAGAGCACGGAGATCATTGAGACTAGATACTCCGCCGCCCGCAATCACTGGTGATGAAGTTTGTGCACAGACTTCACGTAATAGAGTAAAGTTTGGCGAACTCATCATGCCGCCCCGTTCAACATCGGTCACGACGTAGCGTTGACAACCTTGTTTGTCAAGGCGTTCAAGGACATCCCAGAGATTGCCGTTACTTACATTCCATCCATGTGTTGCCAGTTGATAGCCTTCTGATGTGCTTTTTACGTCTAGCGCAATTGCGATTTTATCGCCATGTTCTGCAATAGCCCGAGCACACCAATCTGGTTTTTCTAATGCCGCTGTTCCTAAGTTAACTCGCTGACATCCGGTCGCTAATATGCGGTTCAAAATCACTTCATCCCTGATCCCGCCGCAGATTTGCACGTTGATATCGACCGCAGCAATAACATCAGCAATAAGATGGCTGTTTGAGCCTCGTCCTGATGCGGCATCAAGATCAACAACATGTATCCATTTCGCTCCGGCATTTTGCCAGGCGAGTGCGACCTCGACCGGGGTACCTAAGGGTCTCCGTAATGTTGGACTTTCACCACGAGTTAATCGAATGGCAGAATTCGATGTCATGGCGACTCCGTCAACAATATCGACAGAGGGAAATATTTCGAATGGTTCCTTATTCATCGTTGATGCATCCAAATATATAATTTTAAATTAATAACAATTGTGATTAATACGATTACAGGTTTTAACTTGATTAACAGAAGTCCCTTTTGATTTATTGAAATGAGCTAATTAATTGAATGAACTAAATCAAAACTTCATTGGTGAACAATAATGAAAAGGAAAAATTCCTCAATAAAATTATTAATTGATTTAATGGTTTTTGTAGCTTTGTTAGGTTACTTAATTTGACATTTACTTAATAGGAGGTAATTTGATGGTGGATGAGGTAAAATTGGACTGAATGGTGCAAGTAATTAACGCTAATTTCACTAGTGATATTTTTGTGATGTATATTTTAAAGTTTATTAATTAAAGTAGTATCTATTTCATCTGTAAATAATAAATTTGCCATATGTATTTATTATATATAATAATTGTTGAGGTTATTGTTGTTTTTTTTCTGTTTTATATTTTTCAATAATAATGAGTTTAGTAAAGATAAATATATACCCAATAGATTTCGAGTTGCAGCGCGGCGGCAAGTGAACGAATCCCCAGGAGCATAGATAACTATGTGACTGGGGTGAGTGAAAGCAGCCAACAAAGCAGCAGCTTGAAAGATGAAGGGTATAGATAACGATGTGACCGGGGTGAGTGAGTGCAGCCAACAAAGCAGCAACTTGAAAGATGAAGGGTATAAAAATATCCCTTCAAGACTTATGGTATAAGGCGTTGGAAATATCGACAGGAAGGAATAGGCAGCCTAAATAATCGAAATCAAATCAGTTTAGGATTGTTTCTTATTTTGAGCTGAAATGTAAATATGAAGGTTCAAGAGTGAATTAAGCTTTTAGAAAGCGCAGTCTGTCATCGGACTGCGCTTTGCTTAATTAATATTTTTATTTTAACTTAGGAAAATGCTAGCAATGGTGAGATACACAACAGCAATCCGGTGAAAATAATCAGAATCAGAGAAACACCTTTATATTTATGCAACATGGGCACTTTGTAGACTAAATAAGCAGGGATCAAACAACCGACCATCCCGAAGATTGGGCTACAGATGGAGGTAAAGCTCAGTACCGGTGCATTGAGGATAATCGCTCCCCAAGCCAGCAGAATAGCGAAAACCATGATGCCTTTTTGTACCCAGTTTTCATTGATTTTTTCTGTTGGCATGAGACGTGCCAGAATATTCATAATAATGCCTTGGGTGGCTTCGCGGAAGCCAAGATAGACGCCAAAGAAGGCGGTCATCACAGCAAAGATGTTCAATAAGACACTGATAACGGTTACCCAGCCACCGGGGAGGAATTTTGCGGCAATCGCCAGAGCTGAGATATTTTGCTCATAAGCTTGAACGGCTTCATCATGTCCCATCGCTAAGGTGAATGAAACTGCATAGAAGAAGACGGTACAGAACAGGACACCAAAGGCGATATTCATCGCTCTTAATGCTTTATAGCGGGCAACCTCACGATTTTTCTCGTGATGGCGGTAAGAGATCACCATTGGGCTTAAGGTCTGAATAAACAGAATGGAAGTCAGGGTAAATGGCAGTGTAATGATCGCCTGTTTTATCAGTTTTTCTACCGGTGGCAGCACGCCAACATTATATAAGTGCCACAGACCGATCATGGATAAGCCCAGCGCTGCGACTACAAACAGTTTGGACAGCACCATAACGCTGGATAATTTGAACAGCAGTCGTTCACCAAGGGATGAGAGCGCAACCAGAATACAAATCAATACCAGCCCGTAGAGTGGATTATCAGATAACAGACCTTCCGTGACACCAAAAGTCTGTAGATAGGAAGCGCTGTCATTGGTGATGGCCGTTGAGTAAACAAACATCCAAATCACCAGCATCACGAAGTAGAGAGCACCCAATAGAATGCCCCAATTTTTACCGAGGTAACCACTGATAACGCTGGGATAATCTTTACATTCAGGAGATTCCGCCAGCGTATTGATAAACAGCTTTTGGAACAGATACATCGCTGGATAACCAATCACCGATGACAGCAGGAAAACCCACAGTCCCATCAAACCGACTTGGACCGGCAGGAATACAATACCGGCACCAATTGCCATACCAATGCTCATGATGACCCAGCCAACATCAGTATTGTCGAATTTGATCGCTTTTTGCCATTCACTTTCGGTCATGTTTGCCCGCTTTGCTGCGGGAGAATCTGAGATAATGGCATGATTATTTTTTGCCGTTTCCATAATGGCTCTCGCTTATTATTTCCGTTAAAAATGTAAGTGTTATGGAGAGGGGTACTGCACGATATGATGCAATAACCCTATTTTGTACAGGTTTTTTTATTATGTATGGATGGTAGCTCACAATGCAGAGAAATCTTTTTATTATTTTGTCGTTCTAAGAAGATAGATGGAAATAATTTTCCATTTACAGTGTGATTGACTGTCTCTGGGGAGAAAATAGGAATTGTTTTTTAATGGTGTCAATTGCATAGTGAAGTATTGTAATTAATTGATTTTCATTTCTTTTCATTGCCTGATAAACAGGGAACAGGAAAATTTAAGTGAAAAGAACAAACAATTGTAAAAAAATAATGGTGAATGTTATGGCATTAAATAGGCAAAGTGGGAATATAACAGAATAAAATAATTATTTATACCCTATGGATTTCAAGATGCATCGTGACGGCAAGGGAGTGAATCCCTGGGAGCATAGCGAACTCTGTGACCGGGGTGAGCGAGTGCAGCCAACAAAGAGGCAACTTGAAAGATGACGGGTATAAAATATTGCAGTGTTTCACTACCTTTATCTTTGCATAAAAGAACCATGCCGGAATATCGCTATTGTTACATCAAGTGGGCATGGTTCAGATAAATCCAGTTAGACCATGAGTTAAGGTTTTTTCTCCTGCTGCTCTTTCTGACGAATTTCTCTATACCAGCGAGGATGATGTTTCTTCGCCCAACCGCGAGTTACCCAGCCTTCAACCATTGCTCTGATAGATCCTTTCACCCAAAACGCGGCATAGGCATGTATCAGAATCAGCAGGATCAGGCCAACGCCAGCCAGAGAGTGGACCAAAAGCGCAAGCCGGATCAACGGGATGGAGAAAAAATCAGCGAAATAGGGACGCCAGATAATCACGCCACTCATTGCCAGTAAGATTAGACAGATGCTAATAGACCAGTAGATCCCTTTCTGACCAAGATTGTACTGACCGATATCGCCAGCTTCTTCATTCCTGATGATTTTACGAATGTTTTTCAGCCAAACAATGTCCTCTTTGTCGATAAAGTTATGTTTGAAATATCTGACAAACATAAAGGTAAATAAGAAAAACATCACTGAACCGATAAACGGATGCAGTATCCGGGCTAACTGGGGCGTACCTAAGATATTCATCAACCAGTTAAAGGATGGGAAGAAGAATCCTAACCCACTGATCCCGGTAAATAGAAAACAGAGTACGACCGCCCAGTGATTTACTCGCTCAATCGGTGAGTGGCGGAGAATAGTATCTTTCTTTTTCATCACGATTTCTCCCCATGAGTGGATTGCTCAGGCACCTCGTCATCCTGACGGGCATGTTCTTCATCTTCTTCGCTGGTACGGTTTGGGCCAATGCCAACATAGTGGAAAATGCTGGCGGCAAAGGTTGCAGCAAAACCCACAGCAGCCAGTGGTTTCCAGATGCCTTTCCAGAAAGTCACGGTTGGGCTGATGGTCGGGTTATCAGGCAAGCCATGATAAAGCTGTGGCTTATCTGCATGATGTAAAACATACATCACATGAGTGCCACCAACGCCAGCCGGATCGTATAAACCTGCATTCTGATAACCGCGACCTTTTAACTCAGTGACCCGTTCGGATGCCAGATTTTTCATGTCTTCTTTGGTGCCGAAATGAATGGCCCCAGTTGGACAGGTTTTCACGCAGGCGGGTTCCTGACCGACACCAACCCGGTCAACACACAAAGTACATTTGTACGCTCGGTTATCCTCTTTATTGATTCGCGGCACGTTGAACGGGCAGCCCGCGATGCAATAACCACAGCCGATGCAGTGCTCTGATTGAAAGTCCACAATGCCGTTGGCATATTGAATAATTGCACCTTCTGATGGGCAAGCTTTTAAACAGCCCGGATCAGCGCAGTGCATACAGCCATCTTTACGAATCAGCCACTCCAGTTTGCCGTGTTCTTCGACTTCGGAGAAGCGCATCACGGTCCAGGATTTAGCCGTCAGATCGGTAGGATTATCATAAACACCGACGTTAAAACCGACTTCATCACGGAGATCATTCCATTCTGAACAGGCCACCTGACAGGCTTTACAACCAATGCAGGTGGTAACGTCGATCAGTTTTGCCACTTGTTCCTGATGATCACGGACACGAGGGGCTGGAGTGAAGGAATGCGTGGCGGATTTACGAATAATGTCTTGAGATTGCATGGTTAATCTTCGCTCCTGTTATACCTTTTCCACATTTACCAAAAATGCTTTGTATTCTGGTGTATGTGCGTTGGTATCACCCACAGAAGGCGTGAGCGTATTGGCTAGAAAACCTTTTCGGGTTGCCCCAGCAAATCCCCAGTGGCAAGGAATACCAATGGTTTCAACTGGTTTACCGTTAATGGTCAGTTGTTGAATGCGCTTGGTGACAACTGCTTTGGCTTTGATAAAACCACGTTTGGAGGACACCTTGACTTCATCACCCTGAATAATGCCTTTTTCTGCCGCCAGTTTTTCACCGATTTCAATAAACTGTTCGGGTTGAACGACGGCATTAAGCTGGGCGTGTTTTGTCCAGTGACGGAACAACTCGGTAATGGAGTAAGTGGTTGCAACATAAGGGAATTCATGCGCTTCTCCCATATAAGCAACATCAGAATGAAAGATCCGCGCAACTGGGTTGGAGATAACATTTGGGTGAAGTGGATTTGTGCTGATAGGTGATTCGATCGGTTCGTAATGTTCAGGAAAAGGGCCATCCGCCATTTTATCAATGGAGAATAAGCGAGCGACCCCTTCTGGGTGCATGATAAACGGTCCGACATGGGTTCCCGGTGCGGCATTGCTGTAATCAACAACGTCAAAGCCACTCCATTTATTACCATCCCATTTGATTAACTGACGGTTTGGGTCCCACGGTTTACCTTGTGGATCAACCGATGCACGATTGTAGAGCACTCTGCGGTTTTGCGGCCATGCCCAAGCCCAACCCGGAGTACAACCCAGCCCGGAGGGATCTGAATTATCGCGGCGCGCCATTTGGTTGCCTTCTTCGGTCCAGCAACCAGTGTAAACCCAGCAGAAGCTGGCTGTGGTGCCATCATTTTTTAGTTGAGAGAAGCTAGAAAGTTGCTGGCCTTTTTTCAGCATGATATTGCCATTTTCATCTTTAATATCCGCTAAGGCTTTACCATTGGCTTCACGGGCAACTTCTTCTGGTGTTGGATCTTCAGGATTTTGATAATCCCATGACAGCTTCATGATAGGTTCAGAGTAAGCGCCACCTTCTATTCGGTAAAGTTCACGCAGACGTAGTAACAACTTGCCAAGAATTTTACCGTCATGCAGTGCTTCTCCCGGTGGTTGTGCGCCAGCCCAATGCCATTGCAGCCAGCGGCCTGAGTTAGCGATTGATCCGTTTTCTTCTGCAAAACAGGAGGAGGGCAGACGGAAAACTTCGGTCTGGATATTAGCCGGATTGACATCATTCATCTCGCCATGATTCTGCCAGAAGTTAGATGATTCTGTGACCAATGGATCAATCACCACCAGATATTTCAGTTTTGAGAGTGCCTTACTGGATTTATTTTTATCTGGGAATGCCGCCAGCGGGTTAAAACCTTGGACAATGTAGCCATTCATTTTACCCTGAGCCATTAACTCAGCTTGTGTCATGATATCGTAGCTTTTGTCCCATTTCGGTAGCCAGTCATAACCCCAATCATTTTCGGCTGTGGCGTGCTCCCCCCAGAAGCTTTTCAACAAACTGATAAAGAAATTCGGTGTATTTTTCCAATAATTAACTTGATCTGGCACGATGGTTTTCGGTGTGGTTTGCGCCAGATAGGTTGTGAGATTCTCCTGTTTTTCACTTGGTAAAGGCAGATAGCCGGGCAAGTTAAGCGACAGTAAACCAAGGTCACTGTAGCCCTGAATATTGGAGTGACCACGCAATGCATTAACACCGCCGCCCGGCATTCCTACGTTACCTAACAGTAATTGAATCATAGCAGCTGCGCGGATAATTTGAGCACCGCCAGTATGGTGAGTCCAGCCGAGTGCGTAGAGAATGGTTGCGGTGCGGTTGGTGACTGCGGTACTTGCCAGCTGGGAACAGATATAGAGGAAATCTTCTTTTGAAGTCCCACACAGGTTGGAAACCTGTTCTGGGGTGTAACGTTCAACGTGATTTTTTAATAAGTTCCATACACAACGTGGATGAGACAGTGTGTCATCTCGTTTGGCGTAGCCTTGCTCATCGGTTTCGTAATGCCATGAGGATCTGTCATAGCTTTTGGTGGCTTGATCAAAGCCACTGAATAAGCCATCTTCGAATTGGTAATCTTGACGAACGATGAAACCGGCGTTGGTGTAAGCTTTAACGTACTCAGATTGGATAGCATTATTCTCTATCAAATAGCGGATCATACCCAGTAAGAAGGCGGTATCTGAACCGGCACGAATCGGCGCGTAGAAATCGGCTACCGCGGCACTGCGATTGAAACGCGGATCAACCACAATCACTTGGGCATTATTTTTAATTTTGGCTTCAATAACCCATTTGAAACCGACTGGATGCGCTTCGGCAGCATTTCCGCCCATGATCAGGACAACGTTGGTGTTTTTAATATCGACCCAGTTATTGGTCATAGCACCACGGCCAAACGTTGGCGCCAGAGCCGATACCGTCGGGCCATGACACAGACGTGCCTGACAATCAATGGCGATCATGCCCATTGCGCGGGTGAATTTTTGATCGAGGATGCCGGTTTCATTGCTGGCGGCGGAGGAACAGAGCATACCTGTTGTCAGCCAACGATTGACGGTGACATTATTTTCGTTTTTCTCAACAAAATTGGCATCACGGTCATCTTTCATCAGACGAGCAATCCGCTCAATTGCTTCATGCCAACTGATACGTTGCCATTGATCAGAACCCGGAGCACGGTATTCGGGGTATTGCAGGCGGTTTTCACTGCGAATATAGTCAAGCACTCCGGCACCTTTCGGACACAGAGAGCCACGACTGACTGGGTGATCAGGATCACCTTCGATATGAAAAATGCTTTCTTTGGCGTTTTTCGCACCATCACCTAGGCTGTACATGAGAATGCCACAGCCAACGGAGCAATAAGTGCAGTTATTACGAATTTCACGTGAGCGCAGTAGTTTGTACTGACGAGTCTCAGCCAGCGCAACGGATGGAGCAAATCCCAGCGCGGCGGCTGTTGTTCCCGCCATACCACCTGCGCAGATCTTGAAGAAAGCTCTTCTGCTGACCTGCATCGGTCTTCTCCTTAATTTTTTGAATGACGATATTGCTTTACTTTTGATGCAATAACACCTTGACGAATCAGGCGAAATTGCTTTCATAGCCCGGCTCGTTTTTCATTCAAAACACTCCTGGGTATCGCGGAGAACCCACTGCATTGATGAGTTATAAACTACCTGAGGTTATTATTATCCATAGTATCATAAAGAGTATTATGTTGTTAAATATAGATAATCTTGTTGTAAAATAAGCAATAATATTAAAATTATTTTATAATTATGTTGTGAAATTATTTGTAATTAAGGTGACGGTATATTTGAATTAGATTAATTTTCCCTTCATTGGAAAGTGCGCTAGTTGAAACGGGCCCACAAACCTTCAAAGCTAATCCATTAAATATTCAGTTGGCGCTCCAGCGTGCTGATCTAAGTTTGCTTTCAGAAGCGTTGCTGACCACTAAGAACCTTGCATCGGGAAACCGGTTAATTGGAGCTTATGAACAGTTAAAGATGAAAGCCGAAAGCCGAAAATTACAAACCATCATGGAGGGTGCCGGTTTTGAAGGTGTTAAGTGGGTTAACCCATTTGACCATACTCCGATAATTGTAGGCGCTAGTCGGGGAGAATCCCCAAGTGCAATTCGTGTGCGGATTCTGTGGCAGGAGATGAGACAGGATGTAATTGAAGTATTTGACGATTTTCCACCCCGTTTTGACTTCTTTGAGCGTTCAATCGAAGAGATACATGCGATGATGAGCAGTCTCTACGTGAGCGATGCCTACAACTCGTTATCTATCGAAGGTTACAAGGTTATGCCAGAGTTAATTGAGTGTTTATCTAATGGTGACTGGTCGCCAGATACAATTCAAAAGGATAAGGAGCAAAAGGACGCACTGGCTGCCAGAGGTTATTATGATGCGTTTAATAAGGTTAAAGGGCTGCTACGTGAGGCACATGGGGATAGAGAGAGCCTGGATATCCGCTATCTGGTCGATGTTGGTTTGACTGACTGGTTCACAGCATTGTTTAACCCCTGTGTGGATGCTGGAATTATCAACAGATTGGATTTGGCGGGGTTCCGTAAAGTGCCGATTTATATCCGTACTTCAATGCATGTACCGCCAGCCAGTGAGCAGCTGATGGATTGTATGGAAGCACTGAAAGAGTTGATCGCGAATGAAGAGTATTTTGTAGTCAAGGCTATCTTGGGTCATCTTTTTCTGGGTTATATTCACCCGTTCTCTGATGGTAATGGCCGTACTGCCAGATTTTTAATGAATTTCTTGCTGGTAATCGGTGGATACCCCTGGACAGTGATTAAGCTTAAAAATAGAACTCAGTATCTATCGGCATTGGAATCGGCTTCGGTAGGAAAGAATGCAAAGCTATTTGCGGAATTTGTGAAGCAATCCATGCAGTAGGTAGCCGGGTAGCTCGCAAAAATAATGTGTTAAACGGTGGGGAAAAAAGGAAGTTCAAAAAAATGCCTCTGGTGTTTTTCTGCCAGAGGCTTGTGTATATAAATACCGAATTTTTCATCAGTGGGGATAGTGAGATTAATTGGATAGCAATTTTCCTTTATTCATATTTATCTCGATTATGTTATTCCATGTTGAAAAATGGCTATTTTACCTGTTTAACTTAATTAACCGGTTATTTTTGAATGATATTTAGTCATTAATAAATGAACATTTGTGACAGAGAATGCGAAAAATTTAATTAATAATATAAACATTAATAAAATATTTAAATTTTAATTTAAGTTAATGCGGTTTTATTAACTACACAGATAAAGGCAATTAATAACAATGTGATATAACAGGTGTTTTTTTACTGTTTTAGTATAAAGTGCTAGCCACACAACTCAGGCTTATTCATAATAATTTCTGATGTAAATAAATTTTAATGAAAATGTTATCTGCCAATTTTTGCATCTTACAAGCTGATATCAGGCGGATAAACGAATAATTCTTTATGTAGGAATAGGTTGTTATGCAAGGTAAGTTGGTTTTATCTTCAATTTGTTTGGCTTCAGCAATATTAACTGGATGTGCCACTGAATCTTCCAATACCGTTCAGGTACAGAAAGTTAATTCTTATAACACGGTATATCAAGGCGTTCGTAGCCCAATTGCTATCGGTAAGTTTGAAAACCGTTCCAGTTATCAAAACGGGATTTTCTCTGATGGAGTTGATCGTCTGGGTAATCAATCTAAAACGATTTTAATCACCCACTTACAACAGACTGGACGTTTTACGGTTCTGGAACGTACTAATATGACGGAACTGAGAGCCGAAGCAGGCTTACAAGGCAAGCCGCAGAAGCTGAAAGGCGCTAACTACATCATTACCGGCGATGTGACCGAATTTGGTCGCAAAGAAGTTGGTGATCATCAGTTATGGGGCCTGCTCGGACGAGGTAAATCACAAGTAGCTTATTCAAAAGTTATGCTAAATGTAGTGAATGTAGAAACGTCTGAAGTGGTTTTCTCTGTGGCTGGGGCTGGTGAATATAAATTATCTAACCGTGAAATTATCGGTTTCGGCGGTACTGCCAGCTATGATTCTACGTTGAATGGTAAAGTGCTGGATCTGGCAATTCGTGAAGCGGTAAATAGCCTAGTTGAAAATATTGAAACTGGTGCATGGAAGCCATCTAATTAAGAGATTTAGGGATATATTCTCATGATATTAATGAAAAAAACGGGCTTATTACTGGCAGTGATGTTCTTAGCGGGTTGCATCAGTCAACCAAAAACGATTTATGAATGGGGTAAATACGAACCTACAATTTATCAGTATTATCAGCAAGATAAGATGGGATTTGAAGAGCAGCTACAGGCTTTGCAGCAAGTGATTGAAAAAGCTAAAGCGAAAGATAAACCTGTACCACCTGGGCTGCATGCACAGATGGGTTTGCTCTATAGCAAGTCTGGTCGTGTTTCAGAAGCGTTCCATCAGTTTGAAGCAGAGAAAAAATTGTTTCCTGAATCAGCGCCATTTATGGATTTTTTATTAAATAAAAATAAAGGAACAATGCAATGAACCGTATTCTTGTGGCGTTAAGTTTATTGGCTGCATTTATGCTAACAGGGTGTAGCAAATCAGTCCCTTATGATTACACGGCATTTAAAGAGAGCAAACCAAAATCCATTCTGGTGTTGCCGGCAGTGAATGAGTCTCTAGAAGTAAAAGCGGGGCACAGCTTGGTTTCTCAAGTAACTTATCCACTGGCGGAATCTGGCTACTATGTTTTTCCGGTTGCCGTTGTAGAAGAAACGTTGCAGCAAAATGGCGTGACAGTGGCGCAGGATGCTCAAAATATCAGTTATAAAAAACTGCATGAGATTTTTGGTGCGGATTCAGCGCTCTATCTGGATATTGAAGAATACGGTACGCAATATCAGATTATTAACAGTGATACCCGGGTAACGGCTTCAGCGAAGCTGGTGGATCTGCGTAGTGGCAAACACTTGTGGAATGGTCGGGCTGTTGCCTCATCGACTGAAAATGACAGCAATTCGAATGGTAATCTTGTTGGAATATTAGTGTCGGCGGTAATTTCACAAATCGCGAATACCATTACGGATAAAGGTCATGAAATTGCGGGTATTACAAGTTATCGCCTACTGACAGCGGGTGGCCGCCGAGGTTTACTCTATGGACCACGTTCTGAACATTACGGCAAAGAAGAACATTTAACCGCTAATTAAATGGATATATCCAATAGATTTCGAGTTGCAGCGCGGCGGCAAGTGAACGCAGCCAACAAAGCAGCAACTTGAAGGATGAAGGGTATAAACGGTGATAATGGGCAGTTAGCAACATCCTGCTTATTATCACCGTTATTTTTTGGTGATTAGTGATTGTTGATTAAATATCTAATCGTTTGGTTTGCCATTTCTTAGATTTCCAACGCCATGTATTCGTGAGTCCACGCAGCCATTCATCACAGAAGAAACCGATCCAAATACCTAATATACCCATCTGCATTTTTATCCCAAGAAAGTACCCTATCGGAATAGCAACACACCACATAAAGAATAGAGCAGCATATAGCGGGAAACGCGCATCACCGGATGCTCGCAATGCGTTCACCATAACGATATTTGCGGTACGGATAGGCTCCAGAAATACAGATAGTAAGAATAATGGCAATAAAAGCTTGATAATGGCTTCATCTTGCGTCAGAAAATGCAGAATCGGTACTCTGAACAGCCAAAAAGCGGTGACAACACCAATTGTCACGACACAGCCAATTTTCAGGCTGTTGAGTCCACGAATATAAGCGTCTTCAAACCGTTTAGCGCCGACCAAATGGCCGACCATGATTTCATTACCAATGCTGGTGGCAATACCAAACAGCATCACAAACAGCGATAGCTGGAAGTAGAGCGTTTGGGCGGCCAGTGAGGTTTCGCCCATCAAGCCAATAAAGGCGATGGCAGCCATATATTGTAAGATCCACACGACATTTTCGCCCGCAGCGGGTAAACCGACATGTAAGATTTTGCCCAACATACTCTTTGACCAGAACAGGAAACCTGACAGCGTAAATTTAATCCGTAGGCCATAACTGAGCAGACAGAATAACAGGATCACAGCAACAATTCGGCCAAAGACTGTAGACCAAGCGACACCTTCCAGACCATATTTAGGCAACCCGAAGAAGCCATACAGGACAATCATATTACCCAATACAGTCAGCAAGTTAGCAATCAACGTGACATACATTGCAGCCTTAGATTTCCCATAAACCCGCAGACAAGCTGCCAGAATAATTGAAATCGCTTCAGGGATCAGACAAATACCCAGAATGTGCAGATAGCTAAAACCATCTTTCATGAGATGTTCTGGCATATTCATGATATGCAAGATTTTATAGCCGAAGAAGATAGTAATTAATGCACAGCTGAATCCAAGTAAAAAGTTGAATGCAATAGAAATATGGATCGCCTGACTGGCTTTATCTCGTTTGCCAGCACCAATGTATTGAGCAATAACGACGCTGCAACCGACGCTGATAAAATTGAAGATAGTGATAAACAGGTCAAATACCTGATTACCGACTGCCATAGCGGCCAGATAGGAAGTAGAAACATGGCTCACCATGTAGGTGTTAATTAATAAAGTGACCAGATGAAGAAGAATATCAATAAAAATCGGCCAGCTTAATGAAAAGAGCGAGTGCTCAGTAACATCGGTTTGATGCATTTGAAAAACCTGTTGTTGAAAAAGGTAAAAATTAATTGTTTCTTGAAATGCAGCGTACTCAGAAGATATTCACTCATTCTACATGGTTTATTCAACGGTTAACAGTGAGGGAATAAAGATAATGCGACTGTAACCATAAGACAGTTTGTTGATGTGTATGCTGATGATGGAAATACCGGCACTATTTACTTGCAAGGGTATTTAAATCAAGAGGCAGTTAAGTATTGAGTGCTATATTATAGCGTTAAGTATTTAAATGAATATTTCAATTAATAAAGAAGTTGAAACTTTTCATTATAGAATATCATTTGTATAATTTATTTAATCAATTGTTAACGTTGGTGATAGGTATGTCAGGTGAGGTTATTAAGCATGCGATTAAATTATTATCTCGACATCTCTTTTAATATTTTAATGTTTTTATGTTTAACAAATTCGTTAAATTTTATTTATGGTTATATTTGTAAGGTATTTATAGTTAAATTTATTTAAATAATTCCCTGGGGTTTTAATTGAAACTTAAACGCTTTATCAACGAAATTATAAAAAAATATATGTGATTAAATTTTGTTCTACAATTAATTCAGGGAACAGAATATATGGAAATAAAAATGTACTATTTAACGAGGTGATATGATGATAAACAGATTAAAACGTCAGTTATTTATAGCCATTTTAACATTGACTTGTTTTTCTACTTTCTCTGCGTCTATCTATGCTTGTATATTTGCGCCAGATTTACCTATATGTGCTGTGAAATGTATTATTTCTTCACCTAATATGGCAACATGTCTTATCGGTTCTAATAGTCACAATGATTCAACTCCTATTATATTTAAGGGACAATAATTAATCGAAATTGGTATTAATTTCCAAAAGTGGCACAATTATTTTGTTATACGGAATTTCGTTTCTGTTTTTGTATTCTTTCTATTCCGCCCTGTAATAAGGGCGGATTCTGTAATTAAGTTAATCTTAAAGTCGGCATAATTTTTGCAGCTAGTCTGAATTCATTTTATATTTATCTTTGATGATAAATAAGGGTAAGTATAATTACCTAATAGGTAGGCAGTAAGTTTTAAATGTATTGTTAAGGGATGATGATTATATTTATTGTTTTGACTGAAAATACTTTTTTTCATATTAAATAGAAATAACTTATTTAATAAAATTATGTTTTAAAAAAACTATTTATAATTGTGATGATTACTATTTGTGATTATTAGGATAATTTAAATAGTTTGGTATTAGATAACTCTTTATAAATTATCATATTTTTTAGGTAAAAACGTTATCTGATTAATAGTTTTACTGTAGTTTTATAAAAACACTTGACTTTAGTTATTTTTATATTATTAATTTATTTGTTAGCTAATTGTAATTAAATGGCTAATACAGGAAAACATAACGTAATAATCTAGTTGAGGTATATACCATGAATCAAGAAATGTCTTTTGTAGAACTCGAAGAACGTATCTCTTCTATCAGTGAAGAAAAAGCTATGTACACTGAAGAAGAATCTATTGAACTTGAATAAGAACTGGATAAAAGCCGCCAATCAGGCGGCTTTTGTGGGAAATGAATATGAGAGTTACTAAGCCGTTGATTAAGCGTTCTCATCACATCATCCTTTCTGATGATGGTGATATTTGTATAGGTGAAATACCTAAAAAATCCCAAATTATTAAAAATCCGCCAGAATGGGTGAAAGTTGTTTTGTCTAAACTTGATGGTTTCCATACGATCCCAAGAATAATAAAAGAAATCTCACATATGGGATATGAAATAAATGATCACGAAATTGTTAATTTTATTGAGAAGTTAAATTCATTTGGGTTGATTGAAGATAACTCAATATTTTCAGATATCCTTACATCACAGGAAATTGAGTTATACGACAGACAACTTCTGCAATATTCTTTAATAGATAACGAAAATATAAATTCGATAAAATACCAAGAAAGATTAAAAGAAAGTAGAATTTTAGTGCTTGGTATGGGGGGATGGGGAACTTGGTGCTCATTACAATTAGCATTAGCTGGTGTGGGAACATTAAGAATTGTTGATGGTGATGATGTTGAATTATCTAATTTGAACAGGCAAGTTCTTTATACTTTTGATGATATTGGAAAGAATAAAGTAGATGCTGCTGAGGAAGGAATAAAAAGGCACAATAAATACACGAATGTAGAAAAATATCTTGAATTTGCCACAACAGATGAAAATAGACTTAAAGAGATGTTAGATGGTGTTGATTTGGTCTTACTTGCATGGGCCAGTCTAGGTTATTTCAGGAAAAGTACTGTTGAGGGAATGGTACATGAACTTGCTTGTAATAAAAATATACCAGTTATAGAACTTGGAGGTGATCCGTTTGAAATATCTGTCGGGCCAATTTATTTAAATAATGGGCAGGATAAGACTTATTTTGATGCGAAGAAAAGTATTAAAAGACAATTTTATAGTGAAAATAATGATGTAAAGAAATTTCAAGAAGCCAGGATGAAACAGCAATTCTTAGACGGTAACAGGAAGGTTAATGCGTGGCAAAGTGCACCATCATTAGCGGCAATGTCTGGGTTGGTTGCTGATCAGGTGGTAAAAATAATCACTGGATATGATGAACCCGCTCTTGTCGGTAAAAAGCTTTATATCTCGCTTAGGGATTTTAAAACCAGAGAGGAGCATATATTTGATGAGCATTAAAGATCTGCACGCAGCATTTAAGAATAAAGGCTATGTGAGTTTTTCAATAGATGAATTTTTTCCTGAATTTTCTTTTTTTTCAGATAATTTTAATTCAATTAATGACAGTGAATGGTCTTATATTATAAAAAACAGGTATGGAGAGCATGATTTTTATTTAAGTGAAAATAGTATGGAGGAAATTGAAAGGGAGAAATTACTTTCATTTGAGGACTATAATAATGGTGTTTTTTCATTTTCTTTCAGGCGACTTCCCGATAATGATAGAAGTGGGAAAATAACCTATTTTTCTGCAATAAAAGACATAGTAGGCAGTGAAAAATTTAAGTCGTTTCTTACATCAATAACAGGTAGGAAGATTAAGAAAATGGCTTTGTTATATTTAAACAGATTTGATAAAGGTGATTTTTTAACGACGCATTGTGATCCAGGAGAAAGTTTTGGCATAGTAATAAATCTGACTGATAATTGGAATCCAAACCATGGAGGATTAACGGTTATTCTTGATAATGAACGTAAATTTATCGTGGATACGTTAGTTCCATATAATTTGACGACATTGATTTTCGATACCAGTGAAAAGGAAATACCTCATTTTGTGTCTATGGTGACTGCTGAGAGTAAAAAAAAGAGGATGGCCTTGGTGGTTAGATATGACTAGAAATAAAAAAGTACTTTTTTCCGCTATCCTAATAGCAATATTATGGGGAGGTGGATTTCCTGTTTCAAAAATAGCTATTGAGCAAATTGGAGTATGGCCTTTTCGTTTTTACTCAACGATTACCTCCGTATTGATATTAATTTTTCTGGTTTTTATTTTATACAAAAAGAAACCGAATTTTTATGATCTGTTATTTTGTATACCACTGGGTATTTTAAATGTTTTCTTAGTTCCTATTTTAAATAACATATCATTAAAATATACAGATTCTGTAAAAGCATCAGTGCTTATATACACAATGCCTGCTATTACCTCTTTTCTAACAATGATAAGTAGCAAAAGGATAAGTTTTAGATCAATTACTGTGTCTATACTTTGTATATCCGGAGTTTTGATATTCATATCCTTAAAAGAAATAAGCTTTGGTGAGTGTATTATATTAATCAGTGCCTTCGTATGGGCATTAGGAACCTTTTTATCAGAGAAAATACCCACTCAGTTAGATATATTTTCAAAGGTGTTGTATCAAAATATTGTTTCATTTTTATTAATGATAACTATAACGCCATTTTTATCTACAAACCTTAATATATTTAACTTTAATGGTGATTTTATTCAAGCATTTACCCATATTTTTATGCCTATTCTATATATGGGGGTAGCGAGTGGGGTTGTTGTTTATATTTTATGGTTTTACATGATAGAGCGTGGTGGGGCCGAGTTAACTGCTTATTCTGCACTTATATCGCCTATATTTAGTGTGTTGATATCTTATTATTTTCTAAACGAATCAATCACTAGGAATATGTTTGTTGGCATGTTGTTTATATTTTCCAGTGTCATAATAGTATTTAGAGGGAAAAAGAAATGAGGGAATTATCTGATATAAAAGAGTACTATAAATCAATATATAATATCGAGCATTTGATGGATATATGTTATTGGGATCAAACTACGATGATGCCTGAGAATAGCTTCTTAGCAAGGGCTGAAGCTCTTTCAGAAGCAGAGTTAATTATCCATGAAAAAAAGACATCACAAGCTATTTTTGATGCGATAGAAAAATTACTCTTAGATAATAATCTGGATAATGTCACAATAATGGCCCTTCTTTCTGCTAAAAAGGACATTGAACAAAACCGACTACTTCCTATTTCATTAGTAAAGGAAATAAAGAAGATTACCTGTCAGTGTGAATATTCATGGATTAAAAATAAAGAAATAAATAATTGGCAGGGGTTCTCAAAAGATTTAACAAAATTAGTCGAATTATTAAGAGAAAAAGCCAGTATTTTATCTGAGGCTTCAGGCGTCAGTCCCTATGAATCATTATTGAATGAGTATGAACCAATGATGAAGACGGATATGTTAGATAATCTTTTTGAAGAGATTCAGATATGGCTACCTGGTTTAACAGAACGGTTTAAATCAAATTTATTAAATAGAAATATAAATCAGAAAATTCCAATTAGAAAGCAAATAGAGATAAATAAAGAGATGCTTTCTGAACTAGGATTTGATTTTTCCAAAGGACGATTGGATGTCAGTGCTCATCCTTTTTGTGGTGGAACCAGAGATGATATAAGAATCACGAATAAATACTCAGATTCTAATTTTATTGGTGGAATTTATGCTTCTTTGCATGAATTCGGACATTCTCTATATGAGAGAAATCTTCCCAATGAATTTTTAGGTATGCCAGTATCTTATCCTTGTTCTATTGGAATACATGAAAGTCAGAGTTTATTCTTTGAAATGTGTTATGGTTATTCTGACTCTTTTATTAATTATTTATCAAAAAAAACAGTTAAATATGGATTTAATATATCAGCAAATAGTATAAAGAAACACCTATTGAAATTAAAACCTAATGAAACCAGGATAAATACAGATGAAATACATTACTTGCAGCATATTTATCTGCGTTATTTAATTGAGAAGGAGTTGATTAATAAAAATATAACTGTTAATGATATACCTGAATTATGGCATGAACTTTCCTTAAAATTATTAGGAATAAGTTCAGGGAACGATTATAAAAATGGGTGTATGCAGGATATTCATTGGAGTGCAGGTTTTTTGGGTTATTTTCCATGTTATATGCTCGGTTATATATATGCATCACAGATATATAAAAAAATAGGTGATTTAAACTATGAAGATACTCTTGTTTGGCTAAGAAAAAATATTTGGTCAAAAGGTGCCTTTTTCTCACCTGTTGATATAATCGAATCTAGTACAGAAGAGAAAATAAGTACATTATACGCAAGGGATATGATTATCGCTAAATATGAAAATATTTAGCAAAAACAGCGATAAACCCTTATCTAATGCGAGGGTTTACGACGAGTTTTATTAACTTTGTCGTTGTCTTCTCGTTCCCTGATTTCATTCTTGGGATATTTGATTGACCTGTTTTAATTCGATGATACTCAATTGAGTCGTTTTAACAAAACTGCGGATTTCTCCCCTTAAATTCTCATTGAGAGCGAAGCGAACTTTGAGGGTTAGGGGAGATGGATATCCAGCAGCCCATCGGGCTGTAATGAAAGCGATTAGCACAGGGGAATCAGGGTTATATACCTGTTATCTTTCAAGTTGCCTCTTTGTTGGCTGCACTCACTCACCCCGGTCACATAGTTATCTATGCTCCCGGGGATTCGCTCCTTTGTTGTCGCGATGCATCTTGAAATCTATTGGGTATAAGAACCCTTAAATAGTTTCATATTAGATATTGGAAAAAGTGAGGAGGTTATTTGGTATAGTAGAATATTATGTTCAATATGTTATTATATTTTCTATGAATTGGCTGAATCGTAGCAGATAGCCATCAGGATCTTGCACTAAAAATTCTCGTTGGCATGCAATGACTTCATTAACATAGTAGTGATTATCTTTAACTTCTCGGTATAATTTTATCGAATTAGCTTTTAAGTTATCTAATAAAGGGGTCAAATCATCGACTTCAATCTGAAAATTTACTCCTCTTCCCAGAGGGTAATTTAATGAAGCTGTGTTCCAACCATCATTATGTCGAGCTTCTAGCATGAGTTGTGCTTCACCTAATGCTAAATATGCAAAGTTAGGGTTATCTCGACGAATAAGTAATTGGAAGCCGAGGATTCTTTGGTAAAAATCCAGAGATAGAGAAAAATTTGTGACAGTAAGTTCTGGAACCATACGATTCCAATAAGGTTTATGTTGATCCATTATTATTCCTGACCTTTGATGCTGCGAAAATAGGTATATACCCTTCATCCTTCAAGTTGCTGCTTTGTTGGCTGCCTTTCATTCACCCCAGTCACCGAGTTATCTATGCTCCTGGGGATTCGTTCACTTGCCGCCGCGTTGCTGGTATGAGATGTGTTGTCAGCAGCGATGGTGAGGTGGTCAAGTTAACTTGTACCAGCCAAGTACGCCGATTTTAGTCTGGAATCAGTAAGCATCCACATCCTTTAGGCCATGGTGGATGTTAACAAATTTTAGCCAGTTGCCTGTATATTCATAAAAAAACTCCTGCGGTGGGGGCCGCAGGAGCCTGGTGTTGACGGAGATAAGCTCCGAAAGGAAGAAAACAAAGCAAGTATGTTTATGTTTTAATTTAGTTTGTTAACTTCCAACATCTTACAGCTAGGTTATTAACAGGAAGTTCTTGTGGCTTCCCTTTGGAACACGAGTACTTGGCTGCTTTTATCCTTTTTAGTGCGATTACTCGACAGACATGCCGTAGAAGTCGCGACTGATAGAACAATAACATCAGAATGCCCTGTTTTGGCAACTTTTTGCCTAGTCATTAATTAGTTGTACATAATCTTTCAGTGTTAGTACTGTTTTTATACTGGTATTATCATCAGTGTTCTGTTTCATTAAGTTTTCCTCCTATTTCAATGCTGACCAATCTATACAACTGAATTCATCATTTGCTGATATTCGCTGATCACCTGTTGGCAAAATTCAGATGAATTCACATGATGAGCACTCTTAATCAGTTGTCTATTTTCCATTTCTATAAATGTAGACTCAAAAGCGTTGATGAATGCTTGAGTCGCTTCAGGGTTCCAGAATGGCCCGTCTTCAATATCTAGCGCAGAAAAACCGCCCCCAGGAATAATAAATTTTACTTTTCCTTCGCACTGATTAAGTTTTTCAGCGATCCAAATCCCCATTTGATGGTTTTCTTCTGGTGTCGTACGCATTAATGTCACTTGAGGATTATGACAATAAAATTGCCTACCTTTATAGTGTCCTGGGATAGTATTCGGGTGACCGAAATTCACCATATCCAACGCGCCGCAAGAACCGATATAAGGCGTTTGTGTGCGGGCTATTGCACTTAAACGGTCGGCATCACAGGCCAGAACACCACCAAACAGATAATCACAGACTTCAGTTGTAGTCATATCAAGCAGACTGTTAAGCAAGCGGCTTTCAGCCAGTTTTTCCATGGTTTTGCCGCCGTTGCCAGTTGCATGGAAAATCAAACAGTCATATTGTTGTTCTAATTCTTTGGTCAATAACTGTATACAAGGTGTTGTTACACCAAACATTGTTAATCCGATAGCCGGCTTGTCTTCAATATTGCTCTCTTCATGAAAATAAACGGCACCAGCAATTTGGTTGGCCGCATTCTTCAATACCTGGCGGGAGATCCGGTTAAGGCCAGATACATCAGTAACTGAATACAGCATAGCGATATCACTGACTCCAACATAACCAGAAACATCACCGGAAGCCATGGTAGAAACCATAAGTTTTGGTATGCCTACAGGTAAAGACTGCATGGCCGGTGTAATCAGTGCTGTCCCGCCAGAACCCCCTAGTCCTAGAATAGCTAAAACATCAGTTTGTTTTGATAAAAAAGTCTTAAAGGCGATTGCCATTGCGGAAATTGCTTTACCTCGATCACCACAGAAAACGGCCTCTTTGCCTTGTGGATGATGCTCTGCTACTGTTAATGAAGTAATATCCGCCCCTCTTTCCTGTGGGTTAGGTTTAGTAGTCAAGTCCACGGTACGAACGGCAAGGCCAGTTTTTTTTATTAGATCCCTGACGTAGAAGATTTCTGCGCTCTTGGTATCAAAAATGGTGACAATATAGATATAGCCTTGATTAATTTTCATTATAATTATGAATGTTTCCCCTGGTGCTGGCTACTAATTCATGGACAGATTATAGTCAATATGAGACTCTAGTATCACTGTTATATCATCAAATTGAGACAGCCGTCTCATTTTATCTATAAATAAATTGAATCAATTTGGGCGTTTTGTAGATAGTTTAGTAGAGTGATGATGTCGAAAAGATATTTTACCATACGCTTATAGAGAATCTTATTGTGAAAGAGTTGTGTCAATGATGGACTCGAATATTAAACCTCTTACTGGTACTCGGAAAAAAACTTATACATTGCTAATAAATTCTGCATTGGAGCTTTTTGAACAGAGAGCGATACCTTCGGTTTCCGAATTGGCTGTGTATGCTGGTGTTTCTAGAGCGACGGCATACCGCTATTTTCCGACGCAAAGTGATTTAATTGATGCAATCGTTAGTGCCAGCCTTGGGCCGATCCTTACTTGGAAGCCTGCCAGTGAAAAAACTGAGGAGCGGATTATTGAACTATTGGATTTTGCCTATCCCCGAATGTTCCAACATGAAGGTGCATTGAGAGCGGCTCTTTTGGTTTCATTACAGCAATGGGCACAGGGGCGTTTATCTGAGGATAAACAGGAAAAGAAATTGGTACGTGGGCACCGTAAAGAGATCCTTTCGATGGTTGTTGAACCATTAAAAGAGCATTTCCCGCCAGACACTTTGGAGAATGTCATTCGTTCTTTTTCCCTGATTTATGGTTCCGAAGTTTTTCTGGTGATGAAGGATATCTGGCAGATGGATGATGCAGAAATTATTGAAATCACTAAATGGATGGCAAAAGCCATTATTAATCAGGCGCACAGAGATTCAGGGTTATAGTTACTTTAGATAACCAGTTGAATAATAAAGATTTATCATTGAAAAATTTTCTTGCAGTGGGTATTTTGTCTCTATTTCATCTAGCTGATAGTTATCCCTAATGCAAAATATCCCCATATACGAAGATGTGATTTCCGCCGCCCGGCGTATAGAAAACTATGCTTACCGTACTCCAGTCCTGACTTCCCGGACTGCTAACGAAATGACAGGAGCCAGGTTATTTTTCAAATGTGAAAACTACCAGCAGATGGGGGCGTTTAAATTTCGTGGTGCTTTTAATGCGTTATTTGTTTGTCTTGGTGGCGGTGGTTTGCTTTCAAGGAGTGCACTTGCTGCCCGTTATTTATCTCCTGGATGCAAAATTTATGGTGTAGAGCCGGAAGCGGGCAATGATGCCCAACAGTCATTTCGTCAGGGTAAAATTATTCATATCGATACCTCTAAAACGATTGCTGATGCGCGCAAACTCAACATATTGGGCAATATACTTTCGAAATTATTCGAAAAAATATTGATGATATTTTCACTGTTTCTGATGAGGAATTGGTAGAGACAATGCGTTTTTATGCTGAACGAATGAAGATGATTGTCGAGCCGACAGGTGCTTGAGTTTTTCTGCTGTACATAAAATAAGTTAGCAATTGCAAGGGCAAAGAGTTGGGATCATTGTTAGTGGCGGGAATGTGGATATTGCATGTTATTGCGCTTTATTAGCAAAATAATCTCAGACACGATAAAAATCTTATATTTTGGTATTACTGTGAAAAAAACTTCTATTATTCAATCGTACAGAATGTCGGTCTAGTAAAGGAGGTTATTATCTATATTGCATTTTAACGTTTTCGGGTTGCCTAATTATTTCTACTTTTTAAAGTCTGGCTTGTTATTCTTGTCTTGTGATGTCTTTACGGCTTTAAATACACTTTCAGGATTCTGTCCTAGATAAAAATATTAAATTAATATTGTGTTATTAAAGATAAAAATTCACTTTCAGTCGCCTTATTGTATTACTTTCCATAGCCTATTTATTTCATCTATGCAAATTTATTAGCATTTTTGGTGAAAAGGATTTAGTGCGAACATGTTAATCAAAATAATTTATAAAGAAGGGGAGAAAAAATATAAAAAAATTTATGAGTACTGCTTGACCATAAACAACAATTACATTATTTTTGTTTTGTTCCTAAACAGTGCATTATTTAATTAACTAGAGTTAATTGTTTGCTTTTTAAAAGTCATATAGAGGGTTAGTGAATTACATAAAAAACAGAATAATTTAACATCTTGAAGAATTCTTCTATCAGGATTATTAAGAGTTTCCTGTCAAACTGGCAGTACTACCATATTTATCACCATTAACCCTAAATAAGTATCATGTTATGAAGGAGGTAATTGTAAGTGAAATGGTATGTTAAAGAAGCATTTGAAATTAATCAGGCTGTACCGTCTGGGGAATCAATCAATATCGAAGCTGGTTTTGGACCAACAGGGCTTCCACATATAGGTACCCTTTGTGAAATTCTTCGTGCTAATCTTATAAAAACTGAATTGGAGAAAGCAGGCAGAACAGTTAATTTTTATCTCGTTTCAGATGATTTGGACCCTTTTAGAAAAATTCCTTTGAATGTTCTAAATCCTGAAAAGTTAACTCCCTATTTAGGTAAATCAGTGAGTCAGGTGCCAGATCCTTTCGGCAACTTCCAGTCATTTTCTGAAATGGCTGAATACCAATTAATGAAACTTGCAGCAGAATACGAAATAGATTGTAAGCTGGTAAGAAACTCTTTAGCTTATCAAAATGGGGATTACAATGATGAAATTAAATTGTTTCTTCAAAATTTTTCAGCGATAAATCAAATATGCAAAGAATCTACGGGACCTTTAAGACAAAGAACATATAGTATAATAATGCCCATTTCTGAAAAGACTGGGACAGTACTTGAGCATATTGTTGTGACAGGCGTAAACCCAGAATCTGGGGAAATTACCTATTACATACCTGGTGATGAAGTCGTTAATAAACCTGGTTATGAATACGGAGTAGAAATTCGGGAACTTTATAAAAATGAAGTCTTGGATCAAGAGCAAACTATTTCGGTACTGAATGGTAAGTCTAAACTTCAGTGGAAAGCAGATTGGGGTATGCGCCTACTTTCTAGAAATATTCATTTTGAAATGCATGGTGAAGATCTGCTGGCCTCCGCATCTGTTGCGAGTAAGATCGCTGGTGTATTAAACAAACCGGGCCCACGTTTTTACAAATATGGACTTTTTCTTGATGCTTCAGGTAAAAAAATATCGAAATCAAAAGGAAATGGTTTCTCTCTGGATGATGTTCATAATTTGCTTACACGAGATGCAATCCGAATTTACTTATCAAAAGAGCCACAGAAATCTTATAAATTTTATATAGAACAGGCACCACGCCTAAATGATCAGGTGAATATTGAGAAACACGATAGGAAAAGATTGTCTTTTTCAAAGATGGTAAGAATATTACGCGCATCAAAACCGGCAAGTAGACTCGCAGCTGAAAATTTCTTAAATCTGTATAAAAAACAGGAAGAATCTATTTCAGTTCAGGAATTAGAGATAAGTTATAACTATTACGAAAGGACACGTGATGGCAAAAATGAAGGGTTAAGAAACATTAAAGAAGAAAAATATTTTTCAGCCATTTCTCACTCGATAAGCTCTGGAGAAATATCATCTAAAGATCAACTTTTCCAACTGATAACTAAGATATATGAAGAATATTTTCCGGATAATGAATTATCCCAAGTATGGTCTCTACTTTATAGAGGATTATTTGGAGATATCGAAGGGCCACGAATTAAAACATGGTTATATTTAAATTGTATGAAGCATATTTTAGCTCATTTTGAAAATCCGTATAAAAGTCATGATAAAAATATAGTGACTAGTAAAAACAATATATACCCAATGGATTTCAAGATGCATCGCGACGGCCAGGGAGCGAATCCCCGGGAGCATAGATAACTCTGTGACCGGGGTGAGTGAGTGCAGCCAACAAAGAGGCAACTTGAAAGATGACGGGTATAGCTCAGAAAGATATGTTAATAAGAGATATAATTTAGGAGGGTCAAATACATATGACTAAGTTATACAGTAATATTGATTTCAGCGAAATCAAAAGAAAATGTGGCGAGCTTTCCTCAGCTTTACAGAATAACCGTGAAGCTTTGGTTGATGCGCTCTCTGGCTATCAATGTAAAAATGTAACTGAAGATGAAATTCTTCGTTCAGTAGATGTTTTAAGTAATATTGAAAAAAATAGTCAATATTTTAGAAAGAAAATTTATGGTGTCACATCATTTCTCCCTCTTAATCAGCCTATTTATGCTTCTGTGTGTTTTGGTTTTATACCCTCACTGATGGCAGAAAATGTATGTATACGCCCACCTACAGCAATGCATACACATTATAAAAGATTTGAGAAAATTCTTAATTTATCTGAGTTTTCTCCGGCATTATCTATTTCTTATGAAGATAAAGAGTTATTTTTAAGTCAACGAGTAAAGATAACTGATGCGGTAATCTTTACGGGAACGCCAGAGAATGCTATCAAAGTACGTAAGCATTTTAGGAAAAACACGTTATTTATCCTTAATGGCGCGGGCCATAATCCTCTTATTGTTTCAAGAGATGCAGACATCGATTTGGCAGTTGAAAGTGCCAAGCGAGTTGTTCTTTATAATCAAGGGCAAGATTGTGCTGGTCCGAACACGATATTAGTACACAATGATATATACGATTTATTCAGGGAACGGTTAATCTCTGATTTGAAGAATATTGAAGATAAAGTTGGGCCTTATAGTGATTATAAAAATATAGTCGGTCCCAATAGCGATATTGATCACAGTGTGAAAATTGCGTCAGTATTTAAAGCCTACAGGCCATATTGTACGTATGGAGGAGACGTCAATCCTATAAATGGCATGATAAAGCCAACTGTTTTTGAGAAGGAATTATCGTTAGGCGGTAATTATAAAGAGTTTTTTGCCCCTGTTTTTTTCCTACAAAGATATTATCATGATCAAGAATTAACCCATTATTTCTCTGATCCTTTGTATGCAACTAATGCTATGTATATCTCTTTGTTTGGTACAAGTGAATATATCCATAATCAACTCAGTGAACATTTTCACTTGCCTGATAGTATTCTTAGTAATACTGACTTACATCGAGAGGAACACGGTTATCTTCCATATGGTGGTCAAGGACCGGCAGCGTCATGCCTTTGGTATGAAGGTAATAGAATTAGTGGAAGTACGTTACCACAGCGCGATATATATCACTATTTAGTTGAGCCCTATAACGGATAAAATAAATGCAAGCCAGCTTCAAAACACCAAAATCATACATAATATCAATGATATTAGGTTCATCTCTCGTGGGATTGGCAATGGGATATACATTACCTATGGTCAGTTTGAAGTTGGCAAGTCAAGAACATAATCCTGCTATGCTAGGTATTATGTCAGCGCTTCCGGCTATAGGAATGTTTATTTCTTCAACCTTAATGCCAATATTTATTCGTACCTGGAGTTTAAATAAATTACTGGTTATCAGTTTATTTTTATTGGCAGCGTCCTGTTTGTTTTCCTCTTATTTTAATCGGTTACTTTATCTGGCTTTGCCAAGATTTCTGATGGGCTTTGCATGTGGTGTTATCATTGTCATTGGTGAATCATGGTTGAGTAGCAATATCTGTGATAAATATAGAGGGACATTAATGGGGTTATACACTTCGGTTTTTACCGGGTGCCAGCTAATAGGGCCGCTATTAATTTCAGTATTTGGAGTAAAATCTTTAATTCCCTCAGCTTTGCTGTCATTTTTAGTTGTCTTTTGTATTATACTGATATTAACAAACCCATCTTCCTTATTATCACAGCAAACAGAGGAAAAGACTAAATTGCCTATTTTATCTCTGGTGATGTCTATTCCTTGCCTTGTGGTTGGTGTTTTCTGTTTTTCTTTTTTTGATGCAACTGCATTATCGATGCTCCCTTTATATGGGATATCAAATGGAATATCCGAGCAAGTGACGATTACTTTAGTGACATTGCTTTTTTGCGGAGATGCACTTTTTCAAATGCCTCTGGGCTGGTTTGCTGATAGAGTGGGTTTAAAACGCGTGCATGTTATTTGTGGAACCGTCTTCGTAATTTCTTTATTGTTATTACCGCTGACTATCAATACCATTCTTTTATGGATTAATGTCGTTATATTAGGGGCATTTGGTGGTGGAATTTATACTCTCTCATTAGTCAGGGTAGGAAAAAAATATTCAGGGCAGGCTTTAGTTGCTGTAAATTCTCTTTTTGGGGTTGTTTGGGGAGTGGGAAGCCTTTTAGGTCCTTTAATGACGGGGACCGCCATGACGATCTTTGGCAAAGATGGGTTTATTATAATGCTCATTTCAATCGGTCTGCTATTTATCGTCTCCCATCTGATTCCAAAGAAAGTTGTTTCATTGGCATGAGTTGGTAAGGATATTTTTAAAAATAATCTCTAGTTATTATCAGGATATTAGCTGAATATCTATACCCTTCATCCTTCAAGTTGCTGCTTTGTTGGCTGCTTTCTCTCACCCCAGTCACATAGTTATCTATGCTCCTGGGGATTCGTTCACTTGCCGCCGCGCTGCAACTCGAAATTTATTGGGTATAGATAAAAATATTTAAATCTTTGGTGAAAAGGATGTATGAAATCCTTTTCACCCTGTGTCTAATTTTTGTTACTTTTTAAAGCTTGGCTTATCGTTTTTGGTTTAGTTTTGTCTAAACTCACCGGGATGTCTGAAGAAAAAATAATAAAAACAATGTATTGAATAATTAACCGAACCTGTCTTTAAATTTTTTCGAGCTCATTCTTCTGTCCATTTTGCTACTACAGTTAGGACATAAATGCTGTTTTTTACCTTCAATTTCCCACGTGTAATATTTTCTTTTGAAGCCAGTGTTACAAATATCACATCTACTTGGCTTCAATATCGCACCAAGAATCACCAATAAAATTATTCCACCAATCACCCATTCCACGAGCTTCACTCCTCTTGTTTAATCAGGTTTGCTAATGTTAATAATACCAGCAAAGAAAATTATGAACACCTGAACACCATTTCATAGAGTTGAATTCTGTCCCACACCGATTATGAAAAAGCTTGCGAAATCAGTTTAAGGCCGCCGTATGGCGGCCTGCTGATCGAAAGTTAGGATTTTTTACAATCAAATTAACGGTTACTTTTTTCAGCTAAAATAAACATGCCGAATGGATGAATTTCCAGATAGTAATGATTACCAACATTAGGTTGCAATTGGGTAGCATTAATTTGTAGTAGTAAAGTTTGATCTTGCCAGTTTACCGTCACTTCATATTGTGGCCCCATATAAGCCACATGGCTGATGGTGCAGAGCTGGCTTGCATGTCCGTGATGGCTTAGCGTAATGGCTTCTGGCCTGACACCTACCGTTACCGATTGTCGATTGCTGATAAAGTTTTCAGGTCGTGGCAGGCGATACTGGAAAATTTCCACATAATCAGGACCCAAAGTAGCAGGGAAGATATTGGCATCTCCCATGAAACTCGCCATAAACTCAGAGGCAGGTTGACGATAAAGCGTTTGTGGCGCGCCAATTTGCATGATTTTGCCTTTATTCATCACCAATACGGTGTCGGAAACCGCAAATGCTTCACTTTGATCATGAGTCACATACAGCGAGGTGATGTTAAATTGCTGCTGCAATTCGCGGATTTTCTCGCGCATACTGCGACGTAGGTTAGCGTCAAGGTTACTCAACGGTTCATCGAATAGCAGTACTTTGGGTTTGAGTATCAGGGCGCGAGCGAGAGCAACCCGTTGTTGTTGACCGCCGGAGATTTGATCAACATAACGATCTTCAAAACCTCCCAGATCGACCAATTCCAGAGCTTCCTTTACCTGCTCGCGTATCTCCGCTTTAGGCCGTCCTAGCATTTTCAGCCCATAACCAATATTTTCTCCCAGTGACATATGCGGAAATAGGGCGTAGGACTGGAATACCATACAGATATCCCGTTGCTGAATAGAACGATCTGTAACGTTTTCACTATCAATGAAAATCTTACCTTCGCTAGGTTTTTCTAAACCAGCAACTAAACGCAATACCGTAGTTTTACCACAACCAGATGGCCCTAATAGCGTTACCATATGCCCTTGTGGGATAGATAGATCCAGATTGTCGATCACGGTGTTGTTACCGAACCGTTTGGTTACATTTTTCAGTTCGACAAAATTTTGTTGTGTCATGTCGTCACTCCGTGATTACTGTGTATTTTTGGCTTTAGAGCGAGAAATCCGCGCTTCACCAATCAAATAGTCAAATAGGAAAATAATGGCCAGCATGACCACAATCAGGATCGAACCATAAGCAATGGCGACGCCGTATTCACCATCTTCCACCCGATTCAGGATATAGGCAGTTGCCACGCGAGTGTCCGGCGTCACCAGGAATACAATGGCGCTGACGGTGGTAATAGCACGGACAAAGCTGTAAATTAGTGCAGATAGAATTGCTGGGCGCAGTAACGGCAACAGAATGTGGAAAATGGTTCTCATTGATCCGGCTCGCAGGCTCAGAGAGGCTTCATCCAATGATTTATCAATCTGTCCAAGACCTGCAATACCGGCGCGGATACCCACCGGTACATTTCGCATGGTCATGGAAATAATGACGATAGCGGCGGTTCCTGTGAGGTAAAAAGGTGAATCGTTGAAGGCCAGAATATAGGAAACCCCTGCAACCGTACCCGGTACGGCAAAGCACAGCATGGTAGTGAATTCTATAGTTTTCTTACCGCGGAATTGCTGTCGCACAACAATATAAGCAATCAGCAGACCAAGGATGGCGGTGATAGGGGCAGCGATACCGGCGTAGAGTAAAGTATCCAGTAATGAAGGCCATGCGCCGTCATGCATTCCTTGACCGAACAATTTGATAAAGTTATCCAAAGTCAGGGTGTAATCCACCCCCCAGTTGACGGTGAAGCTGCCGTAGAAGATGCTGCCGTACAATAAAATGTTGAACACAACCCAAATAAACAAGATGGCGCAGACACCCCAAACCAGCGAAGTTGGCAACGGCTGTACATCTCCACGATAGGATTTACCAGAAACCGTGACGTAGGAACGTTTACCAATCCACATGTACTGGACGCAAAATATCAGCAGAGAGAAAACCAGCAGTGAAGCACCGAGCGTACTGGCGGCTTGATAGTCAAGTTGGGAACCGGTTATGTAGAAATAAATTTGGGTCGCGAGTACATCAAAGCTACCGCCTAGTACCAATGGGTTACTGAAATCCGCCAGTGACTGAACAATGACGATCAGGAAAGCGTTTGCCAGTGCTGGTTTCAGCAGTGGGATAAATACATTAAAGAAAGTCTGATAACGATTGGCGCGCAGAGTATAGGAGGCTTCTTCTAGTGAGGGATGGATGGTTTTGATGGCACCATCAAGGATCATAAATGCCATTGGCGTAAAGGCCAGTACCTGAGCTAGCCAGATACCGGTAAAACCGTACAGCCAATTGGTGTTGGTCAGGCCGAGCCAGGTTGCCATAAACTCGGTAATGTAACCAGAGCGGCCCATCATCAATGTGACACCTAAACCGACCACAAACGGCGGTGTTACGATGGGTAAAATAGAAAATACCCGGCCAATAATAGCGGAACGGCGCGCGATTCTGGCGGTATAAATTGCTAGCACTAGCCCGAAGAAAGTGCAACCGACACCAACGGCCAGAGAGAGCAAAATGGAGTTAATGATAACCTGAATAATATGTGCTTGCCCCAGTATTGATATAAAAGCAAATGGGGCAAACTGACCGGTATCATCCGTAAACATTGGGATAAAGATGGCGATACTCGGATAAAGGATAAATACGCCTATCAGGGCAATAACTGCCACCAGTGAGCCAATGACAAAACTGTCGCCCCCTAGCCATTCAAGGCGAGACAGGGCCAGAGTGATAATCGCTCCCAGTGAGATAAACAGGATAATGGTAGCGTAACCTAGCCCACGCCCGATAATGGCCGCACTGATAATGACCAATAGAGCGCATAATAAGGCATAACCCGCATCGAAATAGTGGCGGTTGCGCTGATTGCGGTTTGCTGGTGCCAGTGGGCGTAGTAGTAGCGCTGATGGTAACAGGAACCACAGTAAACTGATGTTTAATCCGTTCCAACCATAGGCGGTGAAAAGCTCATCTTGAGTAGAATCGAAAAGGCCATAGTCCAGGCTCCATGATGGTAAAAGCGCGAAAGCCAGCCATATCAGAGCAATCCACCAGAACATAGCATCCCGCTTCTGTCTGATAGGCAAAGTAAAAGTGTGAGACATAATTTCCCTCTTTTTTATTATTATCGTGAGATAACAGTAGTAAGAATCTATCCTCCAGGATGTGATTAATGAGGTAGCTTGATAGATAGCTTCTAAGGGCGGAGTAGACCGCCCTTAATTGACCTTATTTAGCCATTTTCACCTCGGTCACCCATTTGGTGATTAATTCTTTGCGTACATCATTGGTGCCATATTTATCCATGTCGTAATTGATCAGTTTCAGATCGGATAATTTCAGTGCCAAAGGAGAAGCTTTCGCCGTGGTGTTGGTCAGAATCTGATAAGCTTTGCCTTTCTTCCAACTCAATTCTTGTGCTTCTTTGGATAGCACCCAGTCAACGAACAGTTTAGCGTTGTCCATATTGCGGGCATTTTTAAGGATACTGACACCGCCAATTTCATAACCGGTACTTTCGCATGGTGCGATAAGTTTTAATGGAGCGCCATTTTCGACTTCCAGTGAGTAATCGTGCAGGAAACCGATACCAATTGCCGATTCACCACGAGCTGCATTACGTGCCGGGGCGACACCGGATTTAGTGTATTGAGAAATGTTGGCATTCAGTTTTTTCAGGTAATCAAATGCCTGATCTTTGCCCCATAATTGGACAAAAGTTGCCAGTGCGGTATAAGCCGTGCCTGAGCTTTGAGGGTCAGCAATTTGAATTTCACCTTTATATATCGGCTTGGTCAGATCTTTCCAGCAGGTAGGAATTGGGATCTTCTTCTCTTTTAGGCGTTCGGTATTGACGCCATAGCCAAGAATACCAACGTAAACCGCGGAGGTGTAGTTGCCTTTACGTTTAGCGGGATCGCGAAACTGCGGCATGATTTGCGTCAGATTAGGTGATTTATATGCGGTCAGTAGATCCATTTCCCCCGCCTGAGAATGCGGGTCTAGCGTACCGCCATACCAGACATCAGCCTGTGGATTGCGTTTTTCTGCCTCAATTTTTGCCAGTGTGCTGCCTGAACCATTGCGGACAAATGTTGTTTTGACATCGTATTTTTCACCGAATGCTCTGGTTTCAGCTTCACATAGGGCGTTAGTTGCACTGCAATAAACAATCAAACGGCCAGCTGCTTGAGCATTGCTGGTGAATGCAGCGACGGCTAGACCTGCTGCGATGAGTGTAGAGAGAGGTTTTAGTTTCATTATTTTGTCCTTTGTATTCAGAACTTCTTATCATTGGAGGAAAGTGGCGGTGTTACCCGGCCATATGTTCCCTTTTACTAACGTCTGCCATTAACAGAGGCATCAATAGCAAACCCATCATGGCAGCTGCGACGGTAAGCAGGGCAAATATTCCAGACCAACCATAATGTGCAATCACCTGACTCATTGGCCAGCCTGCCATGGCAGCGCCCAGATAGGCGTACAATCCCAGATAACCAGTGACCGTTCCGGCGGCTTGTTTATGGCAATATTCTGTTGCTGCCAGCCCAATCAGCATTTGCGGGCCAAATACGAAAAAACCGATACTGAAAAAACAGGCTGCCAACAGTGCATAGTGATGAATGGGGGTTAGCCACAATGCGGTGACAGAGATAAATAATCCCAGCGCGAATAGTAGAATCATAGGGGCGCGCTGGCCGCGGAACAGCAAATCAGATCCCCAACCGGAGAGGAGCGCACCTGCCAGACCACCGAGTTCAAACAGTGAAAGTGTTGCATTGGCACTGAGTAGATTGGTGCCATGTATTTCTGACAACCACAGATTCCCCCAGTCATTAATCGCCATTCTGATGAGGTAGACCAGAAGGTAGGATAGTCCCAATAACCAGATAGTCTTATTAGTCAGAATGGTATCCCGCAGTATCTGCATCATTGGCATGGGAGGCGATAGCTGTTCGTGTCGCAGCTCCAGTAAATCCTGTCGCCAGTGTCCTATACTGGGTAAACCTTGTTGCTGTGGTATGCCACATAACTGATAGCAGAGCCAGATACCCAATAAAATGCCGATAATTCCCGGCATCATCAAAACAGCCTGCCAGCTGTAAGTTGTTGCCAGAAAAGCTGACAACATTGGAATAGTGATGCCAACAATATTAATAGAGATGTTCCAACATCCCCACCAGAAGCCTCGTTCATTGCGGGAGTACCAGTGTGTCAGTAACCTTGCGCAGGGGGGCCATCCCCAGCCCTGAAAGAAGCCGTTCAACGTCCAGATGATCAGTAGGGCAGAAAATGATGAGCAGAAAGCGAACATAATGTTCAATACGCCTGTCATCACTAATCCGGCCCCCATAAACCAGCGATAGCCGGTGAGATCGTGGAATATACCGGAAACAAATTTTGAGCTGCCGTAAGCCAGATAAAATAGACTGGTTATCCAACCGATATCTCCTTTATCTAGCCCTAGTTCTAACTGCATAACAGGCATGACAAAGTTAAAACTTTTGCGCGTCAGATAAAATGCGGCATAGCCAATGATCATAGAAATCAGTAAACGGCTACGCCAATAGCGATAGCGTTGTAAGATCTGTTCTTGGTTGGTGGCTTGCATAGGCGATTCCTCCTTGACTGTTCCTTCTTCTACTTCTACTTAAAGAAGAGGATTCCCACTTCACAGAGATGTGCCGGACCCGCAGTGACGCGAGTCAAGACTTACCTTCCCTCCGTGGGCTAACACCGTCAGCCCGACCGCTATGGAAAATGAATGTAAAGAAAAATTAATGAAAATGAATGGGATAAGGTTTTAGGTAACTAAGAATAATGCTTAGTTATGCCTGATTTTCATCAGAATTTGTGGGCAGGTTAACAATTATGCGTGTACCGTTATCATTACTTAACTGCCAGTCTCCGCCTAGCGCCTGGATACGTTCTTCAATGCCCTGAAGACCAAAACCGCTTTTCCTTTTATCTTCGGTGATACCGATTCCGTTATCACTAATTCTGAGTTCAATCACATCCCGGCGTTGTCGCAACGTGATATTGATGTGGGTAGCTTTGGCATGTTTACTGATATTGTTCAGCAACTCTTGAACCAGACGATAAAGGGTAAAAATCACCGTTTCATTCACTGGATTTTGGGGAAGCTGATAATTTAATTGACAATCAATATCCTGTTGTTTGAATGCGAATTCATCGATCAGATGGTGGAGCGCTTTTTCTAAAGACATCTCTTCCAAAACTGGAGGCCGCAACTGGCGCAGTAATTGGCGGGTGGATTGATGAATTTGTTGAGCAAGATGGTTGATCTGCTCTGCGATCATTTCTGTTGTTGGAGAAGTGGCAGTCCGTTTTACCAACGTTGCCTGAATCTGAATAGCAGTAATATTCTGACCAATTTCATCATGTAACTCGCGGGCGATACTTTTACGGATGTCTTCTTCTGTGTGAACTAGCTTCTTCATCAGGATATGGCGGGCGGTTAGCTCTTGCTCCAATAGTTCACGGTAACGTTGCAGGTTTTCAGCGAGTTGTTGCTGACGGCTGATAGCTATCCCAAGACCGATTCCTAACAATGCCTGAATGATCAGGAACATTTCCAGTTCGCCTAAATCGTTAAAAGCTCCGTTGAGTTGTCGGGCTGATGTGATCATCAGACTGCCCAATAAAGCAGCCAGCACACCACCTTGCCAGCCATAGCGATAGGCCATAAATACATTGGGGATAAATATCAGTATCACCAAAAGACTCTCAATTTCTGGTGATATAAAGATTTGGGCACTCAGCCCGAGTAAGCAGAACAGGCAGCACCACATCAGCAGGGAAGTGCGTAATTGTGGATCAAAATAGCCAGAATCCAGCATATTTTTCAGATGTTGCTGGCGCAGATATTCATAGATCAGATAAACAAAGGGTGACAGTAGAACACCACCAGTTAGAGAGGTAAGAAATAAGTAGCTGGGTTCCGCAGTCAGAGCAAATCCTAAACAAGCCGCTTGCAATACACTATTGATGGCTACACCTGCCAGTAAAATGGAGAGCCGCTGCCAATACAAGATATAGCGCCACCAGATCCGCTGGACCATAAAAGTGGGTATCAGGCTGAGAAATGGCGATAACAGAATGATATTGTCAGTAATAAGCTGTTCGCTGCCGAGCCATAGTAAGATGATGACTTCAGTGACTAATAAGGTTGGCAGATAGCGCCGCCCCAGTAGAATAAGCAGCGCTAGCCTTAATCCTTGTGGTAGAAGTAGTGTGGCTTGTTGCCCGTTATCATTCAGGTAGAAACTGATGGTCCATAGAGAAAGCCAGCTCAGTGAATAAAAAATCAGCAGAAATAGTGATAACAAGCTAAAGCGTAATCCACCGCTCATGGAGTCCTCGTTAGAAGTTGGTGTTGCAGGGCATAATGAACCAGCTCGATGGTGCTATCGCACTGTAATTTACCAAGAATATTGGCACGATGAACATGGACGGTTTTAGGGCTGAGATTGAGTTGCTCGGCGATAGTTTTAGCACTGATGCCATTGATAAGCAGATCAAATATTTCGCGTTCTCTGGGGGTGAGAATTTGCAGTGCTTTAATGTCTTGTGGTGTTTGACGTAGGGCTTTCAGTGCATCAGCACACAAATAGCAACCGCCTTTATGTACTGAGCGAACGGCTTGTACCAACTCTTCTGGGCCGCATCGTTTGGTGAGATAGCCGCAGGCACCGGCATCCAATGCACTTTGTACAAATGCGGTGGTGTCATAAATACTGAGAATAATGGTTCGGAAATCGGGCCGTTTTTGCCGTAACCGGGTGAGCAGGTGCAAACCACTTTCATCCGGCATCGCGATATCCATTACCGCAACATCAATCGGGTTCCTGAGTAAATCTAACCAGGCTTCGTTGGCGCTGCTATATTGTCCGGCGATTTCAAGATCATTCTCAAGAGTCAGTAATTGGGCAAAGCCGGAACGGACAACGACGTGGTCGTCAATAAGTGCAATTCTAATCATAATTTTTGTTATTAATTATAAACACAATAACTTACATGATGTGCAGGAAAAGCAGGTTGTGCAAATTAATCAACTAAATCTGTAAGAAAGCTAACAAATTTAGTGAATTTTTACGTGATAATTAAGTAGATTCAGTGAAAGAGCGGGTTTGTTAGCCTTGAGTTTGTGATCAACCTGTATAACGTTGAGTATGGGTGAAAATGGGAAGAATGAGTGTTAAATCCCTGGTACAAAATGCAGCGCGCCCATTTAGGCGCGCTGAAATAACGTCAGGTAGATTTGATCTGGTTAATAATAAAAGGATTAATCTGCAATAAAATAAGCGGCTTTCTTGCTGCGCCAGTTGGTTGGCAACGTTTACTTTCCCCGCTTTTTACCAAGTCATAGCTTACACCAACTGCTACGGCAAGCTCCTGTTGTTTCACCAATTAATTTAATCCAAGAGAGTAGACACACTCTTTCGATCCTCCTTTTTACAAACCAATTTACTTCCTTCTTTATATGCCAACAATATGGTTATACGGTATTTTCAATGCCTTATACCCAATAGATTTCGAGTTGCAGCGCGGCGGCAAGTGAACGAATCCCCAGGAGCATAGATAACTATGTGACTGGGGTGAGTGAAAGCAACCAACAAAGCAGCAACTTGAAGGATGAAGGGTATATACTATAGGGACTAAAAGGGGTGATTTAATAAAGTCATTTATTATCAATAATATGACAACTTCATGATATTTATTTTTACAATCATTAACATTAGTTTGGTTGCATGTCACTTATTAGTGATGAAAAATAGAAAATAGGCGTCTTTATCCCCCTTGAATTTGAACATTGGATACGATTAAGAGAGCAGGAATTAAGAGAAGTTAAAACTGTCTATGCTTTTTTTTAAAGAAAGTTTATCGTCCCCAGGGAAATCTGGAAGGGGTAATCTTCGATAGAAATGAAAATATTGATGAGCTGGGTTTTGGCAACCGGATAAGGCTGTGCACACAACCACGGATATCTAATTAAGGAACAAGTCACCTTCACGAAAAATCCAAAATAATCACAACTAGTAAACTGAAATCTCCACACGATATTGATATAGTTATCTCTTGAAATAACAAGGAAATATATTGTGGTTTTGAATTCACATATGCGTGCGATTGTTATGCAACAAAAACAGAAAACACTCGAGATATTGTTTTTTCTGTTCCATAAGTGCGATAAATGACATAACTTCTATTTTCTATAAATTTGTTAAAAACATTATTAGAGAAATGGATTAAGAGGGAGTTTAGTAAATCTGGCTATAAAAATCAGATAAGTTATGTATGAATATTTAATAAAATAATTAAATAACGTTTCATAATTCTGCCACACATGGCCTTCTTAATTCATTGTTATAAATAGAATTATGAGTGGGATAAGATGTGATGCTATTTGGGAATCTTATTTAAAATACCGATTGTATACCCAATAAATTTCGAGTTGCAGCGCGGCGGCAAGTGAACGAATCCCCAGGAGCATAGATAACTATGTGACTGGGGTGAGAGAAAGCAGCCAACAAAGCAGCAACTTGAAGGATGAAGGGTATAAATCCAATGAGTTATTTAAAGGAATACGAACATGTCTACTGCCAGAGTAACGGTGTCGCACTTATTATGTGGATCTACCAAAGTAAACGAAGCAGCAAAAGCAGAAAATTCAGACCTAGCAAAACTAATAACAGGGATAAAAAATACCTCTTTACAACATAACAAAAATACTCCGAAAAATGTCGAAGAATTTAAGGAACAGAACCCAAACATTCTTAAACTTAAATCAGAAAATGAGGAGACTATAGGGGTCCTTAAGCCGGCAGAAAAAAAATCATCTCCAAAAGCACATCATTTGTCATCACCAGAACGCCGTATTCAGGAGTTAATGGATAAAAGTTGTCATAATGTTGAGCATCGTCTTGCCTCCCGTTATACCAGTACTGGCCTTGGTACCCAAGTGTCACCGGGCAAGGTGCTGACCACCACACTGAAATGTCTGACTCTGAATGCCCCAGTTCGCAAGATTGGTACTGCCATACAGAGAGGACATGACTCCCATGCACAAAGTGCTAAAGGTAAGGCGCTTTATTGGACTGGGGCCATTATTAAGGGATTGGCCAATATCATGGGCGGCGCTAGTAGTGTAATAAGTGGTGCGATCTCGGTCGGTGTTGCCGGAGTTAAAAACCTGGCGGAATTCACGGGGCGTTTGTTGGTATCTTCAGCCTTAGGGCTGTCTGGAGCGGTTATGAAGGGAGTTTCGTATCTACCGCTTGGTGTGTCTGATCATTTACAGGCTAGAACGCGTGCCGAGAAATTGCTGAATACTGCCAAAGTACTCGTCAAACCAACGTTTGTAGCTAAAGCAGAGCAAGAGCCGTTGAATGTTGCAGGAGCCAGAGCAGTGATGGATGCGGCCCGATTGGCGAGAATCAGTTGCTCCAGTAGTTATCGGGAGATGCCGACAGGTTACAGTCATGCCACTTTGGCTGATATCCCGTCTTCGATATTGGCTCGCAGAGAGGATGGTAGTGGCGGGACCGGCGAGGCGTTAACCCTGCATGTTCGTCCCGGCAAGGGGGAGAATGATCCTTTAATCCTTGAAGGAGATGCCTGGTCTGCGCTCAAGGTCGCTGTTTACAAGCGTGACGATACCGTGGTGCTTTCCTTTGTGGGCACTCAGCCAACTAAACGTCCTGGTACTATAAAGAGTGATGTCTGCGCTGCTTTGGGGATCAAGGACAGCGCGTTTCAAGATGCAGACCGCTTGATTAAAGCCTTTACTAAACAATATGGCAATAAGGTTGAGGTTCTAGGTCACTCCTTGGGCGGCGGGTTGGCGCAATATGCGGGCATCAAACATGGGATCAAGGTCACCGTATTCAATAGCATGGGATTGCATGTAGGATTGCGGGATCGGTTAGCCGACAAGTTGGATAGTGTCAATGTCACCCACATCAATACCAGTAATGATCCGCTGAGTCAAAAGGTTGAACATGGCATTTTTGGTCTGGATGCCAGCTCCCAGGTGGGCAAGCGTTATGTGATTGAGGACTCAGGTGGTCACCGTATGGAGTCGGTGACCGCTGGTTTGGAAGCCTTACTGGCTTAACGACTCGATATGTCATGGACAACGCCTCCTGGGAGGCGTTATCGCTGCTAACAGACACGGTATTTAAAGACCCAGTACTTAACGCAATTGCGTGTTATTTCAGTGCTTTGAGGATTTGCCAGGCCGCTTTGATGCGTGCCTCATTGGGATAGTTTTTGTTGGCCAGTAGCACAATACCCATTTGCTCTTGCGGCACAAACGCGACATACGCGCCGAAGCCATTGGTGGAACCGGTTTTATTGATAAAAAGCGCATCCGTTGGCGGCTCTGGCGGTGATAGTTCCGTGGTTTTGTTGGCTTGATAAGCGATCTCCGCGGAGTTACCGCTCAGGACCTGCTCAAGGGTAACGGGCCAGTGATAAAGCTCCCAGCCCAGCCCTTGCGTCATCTCACCCGTTCGGTAATAGCCGGTATGAGTTGCCCGAATGGCCTGTGCCAGTTTGCTGTCACCTACGCGGGAAGGATCGATATTCGCATCAACGAAGCCGATCAGATCCTGTGCACTGGTTTTCAGGCCATAGGCCTCCTCATCCAGCACGCCCGGGTTTATGCGAATCGGTTTATTCTCTTTTGAATAACCCAATGCATAATTCTTCATCTCCTGCGCGGGCACGTTAAACCAGGTATGGTGCAGACCAAGCGGTGAAAGGATCTGGTTTTTCACCAGTATTGAGTAAGGTTTTTCAAGGCGTTGGGCAACGATATAGCCTGCCAGGCCAATACTGGGATTGGAGTACTGGCGGTAGGTTCCGGGGGGGTACTTTGGCTGCCAGTGCTGGAACCAGTCTACCATTTTGCTATTGTTGTCGATTTCATCAGGGAATTGTAATGGCAGGCCGCCCGCAGTATAGGTGGCAATATTCAGCAAGTTTATGTTGTCAAAAGCACTGCCTGCAAGCGGTTGAAAATGCTGGCTGGCCTTATCGGAGAAGGAAATGGCTCCCGTCACCTGTGCCCAGGAAATCAAGCTGCCGGCAAAGGTTTTGCTGACCGAACCTAATTCAAAGATTGTCTCTTTGGTGACCGGCGTGTTGCTCTCTTTTGATGCATCACCGTATTGATAGAAAAAATGTTGACCGCGGAAAGTTACCGCAATCGCCATTCCTGGAATGTCATATTCCTGCATCAGGGAGTGTATGGTCTTATCAACCGTATTTGTCAGACGGGTCTGATCGGGTGTATTCGAGGCTTGAACGCCGAGAGATGCGGCAAGCAGCAGACTGCCAGTCAGCACCGAAAATCGTTTTGTCATTTGTGTCGTTTCCTAAATTACAGTGAGTACTTTCAGTCCTAGATTTTATCAGGATTTGCACACCCAATTACAAAATTTGTGATCTTTATCACCTGACAAAATAAAACTTTGCGGTTGATGATTGAAAACCAAGCGCTTTCGTTTCTTCATATCAATTGTTACCCAAAATGTGGATGAAAACTGATTCTTGGGTAAATAGTCAGTAACCAGAGAATTGAATGTTTTCTTTCACTTTGTTTCTAATCGAAAGTTTTTTGGTTGGTTTTTGGCTATATAATAGACTGTAATACCGATCACAATTTCATTTCATTGCTTTTGCTGTAATTAAACCGAAAGAGAGAGAAAGCAATCCATCACAGGTGACGTGAATATGTCGCTGGAAATCTGAGGAGCATAGTGGAATGGCTGTGGATACCGTAAAAAGACGTGAACAGATTATCGACCTGCTGTGCCATGAGGGCAGTGTACGTGTTGAGCATTTGAGTTCTCGTTTTGGGGTTTCTAGCGTCACTATCCGTAATGATCTGCGTTATCTCGAACAGAAAGGCTGTGTTTTGCGTTCCTATGGCGGTGCCATGTTAAATCAGCAATTTGCCTTTGATCGCCCTCTGCAAGATAAGGGCCGAATGAATCGTGATGTGAAATCGCGCATTGCGGCTAAAGCAGCACAGTTTGTTAAGGACGGTGATGCATTGATCCTTGACTCCGGCTCAACGACTACGCAAATCGTGCCACATCTTAAGGAACGGCGTGATTTGGTGGTCATGACAAACGCGTTGAATATCGCCTATGAACTAGCGGGATTTGACCAGATAAATGTGATGGTACTTGGCGGGAGTGTACGTCAGAACTCCTACTCACTCTATGGTCCGGCTGCGGAACAGCAATTGCGTCAATATCGTTTTGATACTCTGTTTCTTGGCGTCGATGGGTTTGATCTGGAAGCAGGGATAACCACGCCACACTCCGGTGAAGCTCACCTTAATCGCGTAATGTGTGAGGTGGCACATGAAATTATCGCTGTGGCGGATGCCAGTAAATTTGGGCGCAGAAGCTTTTGTATGATCCGTCAGGCCGGACAGATTCATCGGCTGATTACTGACAGCCGGGTCCCCGATAACTACAGGCGGGCATTAACTGAACTCGGCGTAGATGTAATTATTGCCGACGAGTAGCTCTTACCAAGGTTCTTGCTCGCATGGGAGATACCATGCAATCACTATTACAACTTATCCGTCGCCACAAATCAGGTGAAGCGGTGGGGATCTATTCAGTCTGTTCTGCCCATCCTTGGGTATTGGAAAGTGCTTTGTGCGTCGCTAAAGAGCGTAAGACATCGGTACTGATTGAAGCAACATCTAATCAGGTCAATCAATTTGGCGGTTATACCGGTATGCAACCCGTTCAGTTTCGTGATGCAGTTTGGCAACAAGCAGATCGCATTGGTTTACCGCGTGATCGTATCTGGTTGGGCGGTGATCATCTTGGGCCGAATGCCTGGCAAGATCACCCCGCAGAGGAAGCAATGAAGCTGGCAGAAACCTTGGTACATGATTATGTGGCGGCGGGATTTCGTAAGATCCACCTTGATTGCTCTATGTCTTGTGCTGATGATCCGATACCGCTTGGTGACAAGGAGGTTGCGGTACGGGCTGCGCGTTTGTGTCAGGTGGCAGAGCGCTGTTGGCAACAGGTGGGGGGAGAACCGCCTGTTTATGTAATTGGTACCGAAGTGCCCGTACCGGGTGGCGCTAAAGAAGCACTGGCAGGTATGCAAGTCACTACGCCTCAGGCAGCGGCCACAACGTTGAATGTGCACCGGCAAGCCTGGCAGTTGGCTGGGTTGGAGCAGGTATGGCCGCGAGTAATTGCGCTGGTGGTTCAGCCGGGTGTAGAGTTCGATCACCATCATATCGAACACTACCAACCTAAGCGTGCGGCGGCACTGAGTAAATATATCGAATCCCAACCCTATTTGGTCTATGAAGCTCATTCTACTGATTATCAAACGGCACAAGCTTACCGTGAACTGGTACGTGATCATTTCGCTATTCTGAAAGTCGGCCCAGCGTTGACTTTTGCCCTGCGTGAAGCGCTTTTCGCACTCGATAAGATTGATAGTGAATGGAATAGTGAACAGCAAGCCGCTCATTTGTGTGCCACTTTGGAACAGGTCATGCTTGAGCAGCCGGAGCACTGGAATCGTTATTACCACGGCACACCGCAGCAACAATTTATTGATCGTCAATACAGTTTGAGCGATCGCGTGCGTTACTACTGGCCGCACCCGCAGGTACAGCAAGCCGTTAACACTTTGATGGATAACCTGCGTCGTCGTCCTGTTTCCCTTTCATTGCTAAGTCAGTACCTGCCAGAGCAAGCGCAGGCAGTTAACGCTGGACGGTTGGACAATGATCCGCACGCTTGGGTGTTGGATAAGATTCGGTCTGTGTTGCTGAGTTATGCTCAGGCTTGTGAGTTTGAGGTACAAGGAGCGTTAGTATGAGTGAACTGTTTTCCTACACCGAAGCCTGGCTACGTGAGCATCACGCGCTATACACGGCCAGAGAAATTCATCAGCAGCCTGAGCTTTGGCGTCAGTTATATCAAAACCTGCAACGTGAGAAAGAACTGTGGCAACCATTTTTGGCACCTTTGTTGTCTGATCCGGAATTACAAATAGTGCTGTGCGGTGCAGGCTCCTCAGCATTTGTTGGGCGTGCTCTGGCACCTTGGTTACGTGAGCAATGTGGGCTGAAGGTGGTAGCGTACAGCACGACAGATATTGTGCCTGCTCCTTTGCAGTATCTTGATCCAACGCGTTCAACATTGCTGATTTCTTACGGACGATCGGGCAATAGCCCGGAAAGTGTGGCGGCGGTGCAGCTGGCTGATCAGTTGTTGCCGTGCTGTTATCACTTGATGCTGACTTGTAATCCTGATGGCGCATTAGCGCGTTATGCCGAAGGTCGTTCCCACGTTTACTCACTGAACATGCCACAGAGTTCTCATGATCAAAGTTTTGCCATGACTTCCAGTTTTAGTTGTATGACGCTGGCAACTGCGTTGTTGCTGGGACCGTTAACATTGGAACAGAGTCGAGCGCCATTGATGACGATGGCCGCGTTATGTGAGCGGGAATGGAAGCAGTGGCAGGTACAGACTAAGTTGCTAGCACGCAGTGGTTTTAAGCGCATGATGTGTCTGGGTTCCAGTTGTTTTACCGGCGTAGCAGAAGAAGGCGCCCTCAAGATGTTGGAGTTGACTGCCGGGTATGTTGCTACGCGTTACGACTCGTCAATGGGAGTACGTCATGGGCCGAAGTTTATGATCGAACGGGATACGCTGGTCGTCATGATGCTCTCTGCTGATCAGTATCGCCGTCGTTATGATCTCGATTTGTGGCATGAGCTGAATCATGACGGATTGGCGTGTCAAATTGTGGCATTGAGTGGCACACAGGGGAAAGGGTTCACGGTAATTAATAGTGAACAAGATGATATCTGGCTGTTGTTCCCCTATTTGATGTTTTTGCAGATGTTAGCGTTTGAAACCTCGCTGGCTCTGGGCATAACGCCAGACAATCCATGTCCGACAGGGGAAGTCAACCGTGTGGTGAAGGGAGTGGAAATTTATCCTTTCCATCTAGCGTACTCACAAACAACTGAATGTAGTAGGAGTGATTATGTCGATACCGAATATTTTAATGACTCGAATTGATAACCGGTTGGTGCATGGTCAGGTAGGTGTGACCTGGACCAATTCACTGGGAGCTAATCTGGTATTGGTGGCTAACGATCAAGTTGCCAGTGATTTGGTGCAGCAAAACCTAATGGATATGGTGGTTTCCGATGGGGTTCAGACTCGTTATTTCACCTTACAGAAAACCATTGATGTGATCCATAAAGCGGCTGAACGCCAGAAGATTTTTATCGTTTGTAAAACGCCACAGGATGTACTGACCTTGGTCAAGGGAGGAGTACCTATCAGTTTTGTTAATGTGGGTAATATGCATTTTGCCGAAGGCAAGCGTCAAATCCATAAGACGGTTTCGGTTGATGACAGTGACGTGGTGGTGTTTCGTGAATTGGAGCAATTAGGTATCACTTGCGAGGTTCGACGAGTGCCGGACGAAGCGGGAGAACCTATCGCTAAGTTACTGGCCTGAGAGGTGAGTTATGCTGATTGATGCGATATTGATAGGATTATTGGCTGGGTTGGCGGGGGTGGATCTATTTGATGGGTTGACCCATTTTCACCGTCCGGTAGTAATTGGTCCATTGGTTGGACTGATTTTAGGGGATGTACAGACGGGTTTATTGGTGGGGGGGACGCTGGAGCTGGTCTGGATGGGAATGGTGCCGCTGGCTGGTGCCCAGCCGCCTAATGTGGTGATTGGCGGTGTGATTGGGACGGCATTTGCCATTCTAACGAATGCTGATCCTAAAGTAGCAATTGGTATTGCAGTGCCATTCTCCATTGCGGTACAGGGTTGCATTACCCTGCTATTTACTGTGTTCTCACCAATGATGCATAAATGCGATCAGATGGTGAAAGAATTGAACTGGCGCGGTGTGGAGCGGGTCAACTATCTGGGCATTACCATTCTGTTTTGTTTCTATTTTATCGTGGCATTTTTGCCAATTTATTTTGGTGCCGACGCTGCCAGTATCATGGTACAGAAAGCACCACAGTGGCTGCTAGATGGTCTGGCGGTTGCTGGCGGTATGATGCCTGCCATCGGCTTTTCAATGCTGATGAAAATGATGATGAAAAAAACCTATGTTGCCTATTTTATTCTGGGTTTCATTTCGGTCACATTCCTTAATATGCCGATTATCGCCGTAGCACTCGGTGCATTTGCGATTGCTTTAATCGATTTCTTTAACCGTTCCCGTATGGAAGATGTGGCTGAACGCAGCGCACCTACCACCCAATCTCAGGAGATGGAAGATGGCATTTAACGACACCGATACTGCTATGGCAGATAAAGCTGAGAAAAGGATGGCACAGGCGTTGGCGACCAGTCAGGTTGAGCAAGATGACTATCAGGACAGTATGCCGGGTGAGGCGCTGACTAAAGGCGATCTGAATCGTATGGCATGGCGCTCTTTGTTGTTACAGGCATCATTTAACTATGAGCGTATGCAAGCGGGGGGCTGGTTATACACCTTGATTCCCGGATTGCGTAAGATCCATAAGAACCCGCAGGATCTGGGGAATTCAATGAAGATGCATATGGAGTTTATCAATGTGCATCCATTTGATGCCACTTTACTGTCGGGCTTGGTGCTGGCGATGGAGCGAAATAAGGAAAAAATTTCCACTATTCGCGCGGTGAAAGTGGCGCTAATGGGACCGCTGGGCGGGATTGGTGATGCATTATTCTGGTTGACGCTGTTACCTATCTGCGCCGGTATTGGCGCATCTTTGGCGCTACAGGGGAGCTTATTTGGTCCCATCGTATTCTTATTGCTATTCAACATCGTACATTTCGGTTTGCGTTTTGGTTTGGCCCATTATGGTTATCGGGCGGGTATCAATGCATTAGCGTTGTTAAAAACACACACTAAAAATATCTCCCATGCGGCATCAATCGTTGGGATGACAGTGATAGGAGCACTAGTGGCTTCGTATGTCCGTTTTTCGACGCCGGTGGTGGTCAATGCGGGTAAAGCGAGTGTGGCGCTACAAAAAGATGTGTTGGATAAATTGATGCCTAACTTGCTGCCATTGTGTTTCACCCTGTTGGTGTTTTGGCTGATGAAAAAAGGATTCTCGCCGGTCAAGTTAATTGGTTTGACGGTAGTGCTCGGCATTGTAGGTAAATTTGTTGGTTTTCTTTAACAAGCGACGTTGAGGGGATGGAATGTTAGGTATTGTAATCACCGGGCATGGTCGTTTCGCCAGCGGTTTGTTGCAAGCAGTGGAACAGATAGTAGGGCAACAGCCCCAATGTTGCGCTGTCGATTTTCCGGAAGGAGTCAGTACGGAACAATTGCTGGTGTTGTTGGAGGAGGCTTGCATTGTCTGCGACAGTGGTGATGGTGTGATTATTCTCAGTGATTTACTGGGGGGGTCACCGTTCCGGCAGGCGGCACAACTCGCGATAACCAATCCACATTATGAAGTTATCACGGGGACTAATATGCAACTGGCGGTAGAAATGATGTTGGATCGTGAGGGGCTGGTGCCAAAAGCATTTCGTGATATGGCGCTAGAGTGTGGGCGGCGCGGGTTGACTAGCCTGTGGCATGAACAGCAGAAACAGGGATATAGCAGCCCAAATTTGGATGGTATCTAAGGAGCTTATATGTATCTGATTTCCAGTCGTCAAATGCTGAAAAAAGCTCTGCGTGAAGGCTATGCAGTCCCTGCTTTTAATGTCCACAATCTGGAAACGGTTCAGGTGGTAGCGGAAACCGCGGCACGTCTGGCATCCCCCGTGATTCTAGCGGGTACACCAGCTACCTTTAGCTATGCGGGTACTGACTATTTGGTGTCGATTTGTCAGGAAGCGGCGCGTTGTCATAATTTGCCGCTGGCGTTACATCTCGATCATCATGAGGAATTGGAGGATATCAGCCATAAAGTGACCGTAGGTGTGCGTTCGGTAATGATTGATGGCTCGCATTTACCCTTTGAAGAGAATATTCGTAAAGTGACTGAAGTGGTACGATTTTGCCATCGTTACGATGTTAGCGTTGAGGCGGAATTGGGGCGGCTGGGGGGACAGGAAGATGATTTGAATGTTTCCAACGCCGATAGCTTCTTTACCGATCCGCTGGCAGCGAAAGCCTTTGTGGCCCGTACCGGTATCGATTCGCTAGCGGTAGCGATTGGTTCTGCTCATGGTTTGTATCATGGTGAACCTCATCTGGATTTTGAGCGGTTAGCGGCGATCAGGGAACAGGTAGATATTCCGTTAGTGTTGCATGGTGCGTCGGGTATTCCTGAAGCTATGGTACATCAGGCGATTGCGCTTGGCGTTTGTAAAGTCAATGTAGCAACTGATCTGAAAATTGCTTTTGCTGATGCAGTAAAAAGCTATTTTATTCAGCATCCGGATGCGAATGATCCACGCAAATATATCGTGCCAGGAAAGCAGGCTATGCAGGCAGTGGTTGAAGAAAAGATTCAGATTTGTGGCAGTGCAGGTAAGTTGTAAAGGTAAGGTTCTGTTTTTTCAATTATCTGATAAAGGAAATTGCTGTGAAAATAAGAACGTTAAATAAAATTACGCTTAGTTTGTTAGCCAGTTCTGTGCTGTGTAGTACATCGGTTTGGGCGGGTAGTTGGCAGTTGCAGGGGGATAATTACCGCGTGGCTGTTAGCGACGAGCAGGGTAAAACCACTCAGTTAAAATTTGAGAACCCGAAAAACCGCGATCAAATTATCACTGACAATCTGTTTGAAATCACGTTGAAATCAGGAGAGAAGCTTGCGGCTAAAGATTTTCAGATTACTGATATCAGCAAAAAGCACAATCGTATTGTTGTCTCCCTGAAACATGGCGACATACAGGTAAAAAATATAATTACTGTGGAGGATAAAGATAAATACGGCTCGTTTGAAATCACCATTACACCGCAAGAAAACGCGTTGGAGCTCAGCTCTGTCTCGTTGATGCCATTTCGCTCTACAATTCCTTTTGTTCACGGCTCTATCGTCAGTTCACCGATTATCAGCGATAGCTTCTTTATTGTTCCTGGTAATCCATTGATTAACACTGAGGCTTATAAAGGCAGCGTTTCGCAAAAAATTGCACTCTCTATCCCGTTGGAGCCGGGGAAAACGTTAAGTTATAAGACGTATATTGGTGTTTATCAGGAAGGGCAATTGCGGCGCAACGTCAATGAGTTTTTGAACAATGCTCGTCCGCGTAAATATAGTCCTTACCTACATTACAACTCTTGGTACGATATTGGTTTCTTCACGCCTTATACCGAACAGGAGGCGTTGACCCGTATCAATCAGTTTGGGCAGGAGTTGGTGACTAAGCGCGGTGTGACGTTGAATGGTTATCTGTTTGATGATGGTTGGGATAACCTCAAAGGAGATTGGGGTTTTAGTCAGGCGTTTCCCCATGAGTTCAAAAATCTTAAACAGGCAGCAGATCAATATCGTACTCGTTTAGGTATTTGGCTTTCTCCTTGGGGCGGTTATGGCCCACCTGGTGAGCAACGTGTTTCTCATGCGGCGGAGTTTGGTTATGAAGTAATAGATGGCAGATTTGCGCTTTCAGGCCCTAATTATTACGCCAATTTCCATAACCGGGTGCTCAACTTAATTCAACAACAAAATGTATCCATGTTTAAGTTAGATGGCACTGGCAATGCTGATCGTGTGATTAAAGGGAGTTCATTCACCAGTGATTTTGATGCGGCTATCCATCTAATTGAAGATATGCGCAGTACAAGAAACGATCTGTTTATCAACTTGACGACCGGCACCAAAGCCACGCCTTCCTGGCTATTTTTCGCCGATTCTATTTGGCGTGGTGGCTATGATGTTGAGTTTTACGGTAAAGGTTCCAAAGTGCAGCAGTGGCTTACCTACCGTGATGCGGAAACTTATCGTAATGTCGTAAGAAAGGGGCCGCTGTTCCCACTGAATTCGTTGATGCTACATGGCATTGTTTATGCTAAACAGGCTAGGCATCTGGATAAACAGTCACCTAAAGATTTTTCTGATCAAGTCTGGAGCTATTTTGGCAGCGGTACTCAGTTACAGGAGATGTATGTGACGCCTGAACTGTTGACTATAGAGGATTGGGATACGCTGGCAAACGCGGCTAAATGGTCAGAGAAAAACCAAGATGTATTGTTTGATACCCATTGGATTGGGAAAGATCCCACGGATCTAGAGGTGTACGGTTGGGGAGCCTGGAGTCCGAAAAAGTCGATTATTACTTTGCGCAATCCTGCGGATGAAGTGAAACAATATTATCTGGATCTGCAAAGCGATCTCGAATTACCTGATGATCAACCTTCGGTATATGACGTTAATATCGATTATGGTGAGAACAACTCGGTGCCGAAGTTTATCAATAAAACGGCGCTGATTACCCTTCAGCCGTTAGAGACACTGACCTTTTCTCTGACGCCATCGAAATAATCACAGTGTTATTAACCTGCCCTGAATAAACTATTTTATTCGGGGCAACGATTATTTGGGTAAACTTGATCCAATTCACAAAAGTTCAGAAAAATTAAAGAAAAAATGGCCGATTCCGATAATATATCAATTAACTATAAATATAAATGGAGTTATAAGATGAAATATGATCCCCGTTTAAGAACATTTGTTGAGGATGATTATAGATATGAGGACCATCTTAATTTTAAGAAACAAATATACCCAATAGATTTCAAGTTGCAGCGCGGCGGCAAGTGAACGAATCCCCAGGAGCATAGATAACTATGTGACTGGGGTGAGTGAAAGCAGCCAACAAAGCAGCAACTTGAAGGATGAAGGGTATAGATGATCAAAGATATAAAGACCTTGAAATACAGTTAAATACAAACCAAGAACATTATGGTATTACTAACTCAAGACGAAGCTCTAACTTACTTGAAAACGTTTGAGAATGATCTTAAATCATGGCGAGATTCTATTTATTCAGTAGCTGATCCATTGTCAAATTTTGCTGGAAATATAAAAGATGCTCCTGGAGTTTTTAAAGTAGCCAAACATTTCAAACCTATAGATGTAGGAATAATTACTCATATAGTAAATGAACTAAAAGGAAAAGGCGTAAAAGCTAAAGAATATCTAGGTAAGAATGGTGTAAGATATATAAAGTTATCTGGTTATCCAGCGGTTAGACGATATTTGAATACGACAAGATATCTCATCGATAATAAAAAAATAATAGAGGTTGGAGTAGGGTCTGTCGCTATGGAAGGTAGTATTGTTTCAGGTGCTAAGTTCTGCATTGTATTTTCTGCTGCATATAGAGCTGTCGAATTATTGCTTAAGGATGAATATGGTCTAACGGATTTTTTTGTTAATGTATCAATGGACATAGCAAAGTTAATTGTATCTACGACAATAGCTAGGCTTGCCGTTGGAGCAATAGTAACTTCGCCAATTTTTGCTATTGGGGCTAGTGCTACCCTTGTAGCTATTGGAATTTTTGCTGCTGGACTCGGTGTTGCTTATGTTTTATATTTGTTAGATAACGAATTTAAAATTAGTGAAACTATAATTAAAAAACTTAAAGAGCATAAGATAAAATCACCTACACCTTATCACACAGACCAATTTTTCAATATGTGGGGTAAATATTCTCGTGGGTAATGTAAACAGATTAAAAGTATTTGTAGTCGCAGCAGCATTTATGTGTGTTGCTGTGATTGCTGGATTAGCATCGATAAATGATTATATTTCGTTTATAACTAGAAATGAAATTATTACGTTTTCAGCCAAAAGCGCTTGGTTTATTTGGGTTAGTCCATTATGTATGTATTTTTCTTTATTGCTATTCAAATACCTTATAACCAAAAAACAGGTGGTATTCAATAATAAAATAGGGAGTGTTTTTGGTATCTTAGCTGTAATAGGGTTTATTTTTAATTTGTTTTTTTCTTTTTATGTTGATTTTAAACTAAAAGATGAAAATTATTTTACATGTGCTAAATCATCATGGATGGCACCTAATAAATATGTAAAAGATATCTCTCTATGTAAATAAGCATAGCATGCTGCTATGCTTATTTTCACTGTCATTCTTAAACCACCATCCTTGGGAGATGGTAATTGTTTAATAGGTTCTATCGTCCTATATATTATAGGCAGATGTGCCGGTTGTAACAGGGAAACTTGATCTAATTCATAAAAATTCAGAAAAATTAAAGAAAAAATAGCCGGGTCAGAGATAATAGCCAGGTTGGTAAGGAGCCACTTTACTCATTGTTACCACAGTCTTTAGTGCTACTGCTATAACTTTTAGTGTTTTTGTCGTTGGGGGGATAATGTGGTTAGATAACGAATATAAAATTAGCAAAAGTATAATTAAAAAATTAAAAGAATGTAAGACAAAACATCCTTCACCTTATCATCCAGATCAATTTTTTAATATGTGGGGTAGATATTCTTGTGGATGATTTAAATATTAAAACTAGAGTGAAAGTATTTATGCTGTCACTCATATTTATGAGTATTTCTATATTTGGTGGGATTTCATCAATAATTGATTATAAAGAATTTTTAACTAGAAGTGACATAATTACGTTTTCGAGTAAAAGTTCTTGGTTTATTTCGTTTAGTCCTTTATCTATGTACTTTTCCTTAAAGTTTATTAAATTCACAATAGTTAATCATAAGGTGGCATTCAACAATAAAATAGGAAGTATTTTTACATTTATAGGTATGATTGGATTTATTTTTACTTTGTTTTTTTCTTTTTATGTTGAGTTTAAACTAAAAGATGAAAATTATTTCACATGTGCTAAATCATCATGGATAGCACCTAATAAATATGTAAAAGATATCTCTCTATGTAAACAAGCATAGCATGTTGCTATGCTTATTTTTACTGTCATTCTTAAACCATCTCCTTGGGAGGTAGTAATTGTTTAATAGGTTTGATCGTCCTATATATTATAAGCAGATGGGCCGGCTATAACAGAGAAATTTGATCCAATTCACAAAAGTTCAGAAAAATTAAAGAAAAAATAGCCGGGTCCGATAAGATATCAATTAACTATATACCCAATAGATTTCGAGTTGCAGCGCGGCGGCAAGTGAACTAATCCTCAGGAGCATAGATGACTATGTGACTGGGGTGAGTGAAAGCAGACAATAAAGCAGCAACTTGAAGGATGAAGGGGATAAATATAAACGGAGTTATAAGATGAAATATGATCCACGTTTAAGAACATTTGTTGAGGATGATTATAGATATGAGGAACATCTTAATTTTAAGAAACAAATAGATGATCAAAGATATAAAGACCTTGAAATACAGTTAAATACAAACCAAGAACATTATGCATTACTAACTCAAGACGAAGCTCTAACTTACTTGAAAACGTTTGAGAATGATCTTAAATCATGGCGAGATTCTATTTATTCAGTAGCTGATCCATTATCAAATTTTGCTGGAAATGTAAAAGATGCTCCTGGAGTCTTTAAAGTAGCCAAACATTTCAAGCCTATAGATGTAGGAATAATTACTCATATAGTAAATGAACTAAAAGGAAAAGGTGTAAAAGCTATAGAATATCTAGGTAAGAATGGTGAAAGATATATAAAGTTATCTGGTTATCCAGCGGTTAGACGATATTTGAATGCGACAAGATATCTCATCGATAATAAAAAAATAATAGAGGTTGGAGTAGGGGCTGTCGCTATGGAAGGTAGTATTGTTTCAGGTGCTAAGTTCTGCATTGTATTTTCTGCTGCATATAGAGCTGTCGAATTACTGCTTAAGGATGAATATGGTCTAACGGATTTTTTTGTTAATGTATCAATGGATATGGCGAAGTTAATTGTATCTACGACAATAGCTAGGTTGGCAATTGCAGGAGCAACTTCGCTCATTGTTACCACAGCCTTTAGTGCTACTGCCATAGCTTTCGGTGTTTTTGTCGTTGGAGTGGCTGTTGTTTGGGGGTTAATGTGGTTAGATAATGAATTAAAAATCAGTGAAAGTATAATTAAAAAATTAAAAGAATATAAGACAAAACATCCTTCACCTTATCATCCTGATCAATTTTTCAATATGTGGGGTAAATATTCTCGTGGGTAATGTAAATGCTACATCTAGAGTGAAAATATTTATTTCTGCACTCATATTCATGAGTGTTTCTATATTTGGTGGGCTAGCATCAATAATTGATTATCTAGGGCTTTTAACTAGAAGTGACATTATTACATTTTCAACCAAAAGCTCTTGGTTTATTTGGTGTAGCCCACTGTGTATGTATTTATCTTTGCTATTATTTAAGTCTCTTTTAAATAAAAAAAAGATAACTTTAAGTAATAAAAACAAGGTAACTTTGAGTAGTAAAATCGGAGGAGCTTTTACCTTTATAGGTATGATTGGATTTGTTTTTACTTTGTTTTTTTCTTTCTATGTTGATTTTAAACTTAAAGATGAAAATTATTTTACATGTGCTAAATCATCATGGATGGCACCGAATAAATATGTAAAAGATATCTCTCTATGTAAATAAGCATAGCATGCTGCTATGCTTATTTTTATCGACATCATTAAACCACCTCCTGGGGAGGTGGTGATTATTTAATAGGTTCGGTCGTCCCATATACTATAGGCAGATGTACCGGCTGTTATATGATTCCATGAAATGGATTTGTAATTTAGAAAAACCCTTTCATATGGCATGGCATCAAAATCATTTATAGAATGCGGGTATATACAAGAAATATCTGTGATAGTGGCTTCAGTAATTTTTACTTCATAAAATAATTCTAATTGCCCAGCTTGACCAGTTCTGTAAAAAATAAAAACACCATTTAGAGATTCGTTTGAATCTATTGCCATAGCTAACAATGGTGATGACTTATCTACTGGTTTAATGAATTGTATGGGCTGATGACTAACATTCTGCTGCCTTGTTATTGTATGGTTTAAACTCAATACCTGTATTTGGTCCTCGTGTCCATTTTGATACCTATTTCCTATTGAATCTAGGGTTGAACACCCAGCAGAGATCAGTCCTTGCTTTTTACCATTCAAAGACAAATAAATCATGTATGACATAAAATTACTATCCTAAATTTTTATAATTAAACTTAATATTCTAAGTAAGTGAAGTATGTAACCTAATACATAAGTAAAAATTACAATAGTAATATAAATCAAGAAATAGAAATCTAAAATATTGTTTGCTACTTGCATTAAAATTAATTGTAAAAATGGTGATTCAAATCACAATTTTATTTTTTGATTTAATTGTTTAATGGCTGGTTTTAAAGAAAAATTTATTCAAATCTCTAAATTTTGAGTATTTATCTTCAGTTCCCAATGTGGTTCTAAAGTCATTAAGGCTAACTTAAGGAGCAGGCATAGACAAATGAGTTGAACTTTTCTTGATGTCGACGATTTTTGTCGTGCTTTCCTTGAGTGATGTTATGACCTGCTGAGAGATTACAACGTAATTGCAGCCATTTATCACCTTATCGAACAGATTAAAACAGAGTGTCAGTCCTCAACAAGGAAACTTGATCCAATTCACAAAAGTTCAGGAAAACTAAAGAAAAAATTGTCGATTCCGATAATATATCAATTAACTATAAATATAAATGGAGTTATAAGATGAAATATGATCCCCGTTTAAGAACATTTGTTGAGGATGATTATAGATATGAGGACCATCTTAATTTTAAGAAACAAATAGAAGATCAAAAATATAACCGTATGCTATTGGAATTGGAACATCAATTTAAACTAAACCAAGAGGTTATTGCTTTATTAACAGAGGATGAGGCAATAGCTTATATAAAAGCACTAGATCATAATTTCTATAATAAATGGAAAAATAATGTTAAAACCTTTTATTCATATGCTGATCCAGCTTCATCATTTGCTGGCAATATAAAAGATTCTTATGGCGTGGCAAAAATAGTAAATGATTTAAGAAGTTTCAGTATTAAGGCAACGGAATATGCTGGGAAAGATGGTAAAAGATATATAAAATTAACTGGTTATCCTGGTGTAAGAGACTATTTAAACGCCACAAGGTATCTTGCTAATAATCCACGTATAGTATCTTTTGGAGTAGGTACTCTAGGTATTCATGATGGGATTGTTAAAGGTGCTAGATTCGGTATAGTGTTTTCAGCTGCATATAGAGCAATTGAGTTAATACTTAAAGATGATTATGGATTAGTTGATTTGTTTGTTAACTTAACAATGGATGGTGCAAAATTAGCGGTATCAACAGGAGTTGCTTTGGGCGTTAATTCACTAATAGCAGCCCCACTCTTAACTATAGGGTGGAGTCTTTTGGCTGTAACTATTGGCGTTTTTGCTCTTGGGGTTGGAGTTTCGTTTGCTTTATATTGGTTGGATGATTATTTTAAAATTAGTGAAAGCATAATTAAAAATATAAAAAATAGAAAAAGAAATGTTCTTGTGGGAACACCTGCGGCAGATCAATTTTTTAATATGTGGGGTAGATATAGCCATGGATAATATAAATAAAATAAAAATATACTTAGGTTCGTCATTTGTCTTTTTTATGGCGGCCTTATTCGTATTTTTCTCATTAAATGATTATATAGGTTTTTTTAGACGTGATAGCGTTATTACATTCTCATGGAAGAGTGCGGGATTTATTTGGTTTACTCCTTTACTTATTCATATTTCTTATGTTTTATTACGGATTGCTAAAGATAGAACAAAAGATCTCAATAGTAAAATTGGGGACTATATTTCGTGTATATCAATAATGGGGTTTATTCTTACTTTATTTGTGTCTTTTTATGTTGATGATAAGTTAAAGACAGAGGGGTATATAACGTGTAGTAAATCATCATGGATGGCACCTAATAAATATGTAAAAGATATCTCTCTATGTAAATAAGCATAGCATGCTGCTATGTTTATTTACATTGTCATTCTTAAACCACCTCTTGGGGAGGTGGTAATTGTTCAATAGGTGTGATAGTCCCATGTATTATAGGCAGATGGGCCGGCTGTAACAGGGAAACTTGATCCAATTCACAAAAGTTCAGAAAAATTAAAGAAAAAATGGCCGATTCCGATAAGATATCAATTAACTATAAATAGAGTTATAAGATGAAATATGATCCCCGTTATTAACAGAGGATGAGGCAATGGCTTATATAAAAACACGAGATCATAATTTCTATAATAAATGGAAAAATAATGTTAAAACCTTTTATTCATATGCTGATCCATCTTCATCATTTGCTAGCAATATAAAAGATTCTTATGGAGTGGCAAAAATAGTAAATGATTTAAGAAGTTTTAGTGTGGAAGCAACAGAGTATTTTGGTAAGGATGGAAGAAAGTATATAAAGTTATCAGGTTACCCTGGTGTAAGAAACTATTTAAATGCTACAAGGTATCTTGCTAATAATCCCCGTATAGTGTCTTTTGGGGTAGGTACGCTAGATATTGAAGCTGGAATTGCCCAAGGTGCTAGATTTGGTGTAGTATTTTCAGCCGCATATAGATTAGTTGAGTTAATATTTAAAGACGAATATGGATTAGTTGATTTGTTCGTTAACTTAACAATAGATGGTGCAAAATTAGCTATCTCAATAGGTATTGCTACGGCCGCTAATACTCTACTGGTTTCTCCACTCTTAGCTATAGGGGGGAGTCTTATGCTTGTAACCCTTGGCGTTTTTGCTATCGGGTTTTTAACTTCTCTTGCTTTATATTGGCTAGATGACCACTTTAAAATGAGTGAAACTGTAATTAAAAATATAAAGAATAAAAAAATAAATTCGACACCATATCATCCAGATCAGTTTCTTAATATGTGGGGGAGGTTTAGCCGTGGATAATATAAATGAAAATAAAGCAAAATTATATTTAGGGATTTTATTGCTTCTTTTTATGGCAATGTTGTCTATAATGTTTTCATTTAGTGATTATGTCGGTTTTTTTAAGGGTGATGGTGTTATTACATTCTCATGGAAAAGCGCGGGAGCTATTTGGTTTAGTCCTGTGTTGATTTATCTTGCTTATCTTTTATATAGAATTTCCTTGGGTAACATGAAACGTCTTAATAGTAAAATAGGAGATTATGTTTCCTATGTGTCAATAGCCGGTTTTATTCTTACTTTATTTGTGTCTTTTTATGTTGATGATAAATTAAAGACAGAGGGGTATATAACGTGTAGTAAATCGTCATGGATGGCACCTAATAAATATGTAAAAGATATCTCTCTATGTAAATAAGCATAGTATGCTGCTATGTTTATTTACATTGTCATTCTTAAACCACCTCTTGGGGAGGTGGTAATTGTTCAATAGGTGTGATCGTCCTATGTATTATAGGCAGATGGGCCGGCTGTTATATGATTTCATGAGATGAATTTTTAATTTAGAAAAAAACTTTCATATGGTATGGCATTAAAATAATTTATAGAATGCGGGTATATATACCCAATGGATTTCAAGATGCATCGCGACGGCCAGGGAGCGAATCCCCGGGAGCATAGCTAACTATGTGACCGGGGTGAGAGAGTGCAGCCAACAAAGAGGCAACTTGAAAGATGACGGGTATAAAAGAAATATCAGTAATAGTGGCTTCAGTAATTTTTACTTTACAGAATAATTCCAATTGTCCGGCTTGACCAGTTTTGTAAAAAACAAAATCACTATTATAGAGATTCGTTGAATAAACTATTTTATTCAGGGCAGTGATTATTTGGGGAAACTATTGTGATGGTGTTTTATTAGATGTTGGAGCAGTTAAAAATCCGACCAACCCAGTTTTATGGGCTAATATGAATCATAAGAAGATCTTGTCAGAATTGCCTGTGACTGAGCGGTAGGGTAAGTCACAGTAATTGTTTTTTAAGAATCCATTTAAAGGACAAAATTAATGAAAGCGTTGATTGTAGTTGATATGTTGAACGATTTTGTCACAGGAGCACTCGCTAATGAGGCGTATGCGATGAAGATCGTACCGGTAATTAAACGGTTGATTAATTACGCCCGATGCCAACCTGATTGGCTGGTAGTTTATGCTAATGATGCTCACCGAGCCGATGATCGGGAAATGAGTATCTGGGGCAGACATGCAATGGCCGGAACTCCTGGTGCTAATGTTATTGAGGCTCTGGCTCCTGTCGGAGCAGATCGTGAAATTGTTTCACCTAAGCGATTTTATGGGGCTTTTGATGGCACCAATTTGGAAGAGGTTTTTAGAGAGTATGGTGTGACGGAAGTGGTGCTAACCGGCCAACATACTCATTGTTGTGTCAGACATACTGCTTATGGTGCGTTTGTGCGTGGTTATCGAATTAAGGTGTTGTCAGATGCTGTGTGTGTCTTTCCCGGTGTCGATCAACAAGCAGCTCTTGATTATCTTAAATCTATTTATGGGGCGGAAATCACAACCAGTACTGCGCTAGATGTATAATCAGGATAATTTGTTTGTAAAGCTATTAAGAAATGATCTGGCAAATACCTGAAAATAGAGTATCTGCCAGCTAAATGTAAATTAGTGAAACCTAAATACTAGGTAAATTACGACCATAATAAATTTCTTGTATCTCTTTTTTCAAGAGATGGGTAATTTCCTGCTTTTCAGTTTCACTGAGTTGCTCTGGTGTGGCATTAAATAGATAATCATTCAGGTCAAATCTTTTTAGCATCATTTTTGTATGAAATAGATTTTCTTGATAAATATTTACATCCATCATGTAATACTGCGATTGTACTTCTTCAGTCATATAATTCTGAATAGAACTGATTTCGTGATCGATATAGTGTTTCACGCCATTAACATCTCTGGTGAAACCACGGACGCGGTAATCCATTGTGACAATGTCAGACTCCAGTTCGTAGATCAGATAATTGAGCGCTTTGAGAGGTGAAATAACACCGCAGGTCGATACCTCAATATCAGCTCGAAAAGTGCATATGCCACCATCTGGATGGCTTTCTGGGTAAGTGTGAACACAGATATGGCTCTTATCCAAATGAGCAACAACATAATCAGGTAATGGACCTGGATTTTCGGTATTATCCACATTCTTTGGGTCGATCGGCTCTTCGCTGACAAGAATAGTGACACTGGCCCCCTGTGGTTCATAGTCCTGGCGGGCAATGTTTAAAATATTTGCACCAATGATCGAGCAGGTCTCGCTGAGAATTTCCGTTAAACGATTAGCATTATATTGTTCGTCAATGTAAGCGATATAACTATCCCGATCGGCTTGGCTTTTTGCATAACAGATATCATAAATACAAAAACTCAGGCTTTTTGTCAGGTTATTAAAGCCGTGCAATTTCAACTTGTGCAATTTATTTCACCTCCTGGCTAATAGGTGATTATTAGTTTATAGATAGTGCATCCAGCAAATATTGCGGTAAGGCAAAGCTACCTGCGTGAACGGCTGGGTTGTAATAGCGGCAGGTGAAGCCTGCGCGGTTGAAGCGCTGTTGTAGCGTTACTAGATCTACATGACGTAATGTCGGGTTTTGACTTGCCCATGCAAAGGTCATAATTCCGCCATAATAGGTTGGAATGGCCGCTTGATAGAAACTGCTGTCAATGAAATAGCGGTTTAGTTTTTTATGACTGGTGACTGCTTCATCCTGTTGCAGGAAACAGACTCCATTCTGTGCAACGAAGATACCCCCTTCATTCAGGCAGCGTTGGCAACCTTGATAGAATTCAGATGTAAATAACCCTTCGCCAGGTCCGATCGGATCAGTGCAATCAGAGATAATGACATCAAATTTCTGATCGGTGGTATTAACGAAATTAACCCCATCATCGATGATTAGCTGGAAGCGAGGATCGTTATAAGCACCGGCATTATGCTTAGGCAGATATTGGCGGCAAAATTCAACGACGCCAGCATCAATCTCAACCATAGTGATATTGTCAAGGTATTGATGGCGACAGACTTCACGTAACATACCGCCATCACCGCCACCGATAATCAACACTCGCTTGGCGCTACCATGGGAGAATAGAGGAACGTGGGTCATCATTTCGTGGTAGATAAATTCATCACGTTCAGTCGTTTGTACCGTACCATCCAACGCCATAATGCGGCCTAACTCTGCATTCTCGAAAATAATCAGATCTTGATGGTCGGTTTTATCATGATAGAGCACTTTATCGACCGAAAAATACTGACCAAAATTGGCATGCAGGGTTTCGTGCCAAATTTCTTTTTGTGACATGTCCCAGCTTTCCTCCACTGTGACAACTGTGAAAATTGGGCCACATAATAGCCAACAATTCTCATAGTTGCACGGTGAAATTTACTCCTTAAGGAGTAGTAGGAAAAGGGCTATTTAACGTAGGCGAATAAACTCAGGGAATCTCTGGCGAGCGCATGGCACTTTATCGCATTGGATAGGTAAATACCTTTCAGATCCTGATAGCTTTCTTCATTAAGTGTGTTCATCAATTGGCTGTTGTAGTTATTTAAATCCCACTTGTTACGCTGGGCAAAATAGATAATGGCTCGTTTAATTTCCCGGTCAGGAATTTGGCTGTAACCGCAGTCATATTTTAGGTAGATAAACACTGCTGTTAGATCTGCCAGATCTTCAGCTTCATCTTCTGTCAGCGCTTTTGCGGGGTGAGAAAAACCGAAAAGAACTAATATGTAAATCAAGAGGGGTAATTTTCGCATCTGTCTTATTATAATCAACTCATGTCAGGTTACGTTAACATATTAATATCTTTTTTCGCTAAAATTTATTTTTTTAAATTATTGTAAAGATCGACCTAAATCACATTCCCATCACTTGACCTTCCTGTAAGGGGAACCTTTAGGTTTCTTCTTTTTATCGTTTATTTTCGGTTGATTTAATCAGGAAATGAATATGCAACGACGTGATTTTATTAAATTAGGTGCTGTTATTGGTGTATCCAGTATGTTGCCTGTATGGAGCCGTTTCTCCTTAGCTGAATCTTATCCGGCACTACCTATCCCCCCGCAACTGGAGCCAGATGCGACAGGTAAAATCGCTATTGAAATCAAAGCGGGAAAATCCAGTTTTAAAGCAGGAACGGTGACTAAGACTTGGGGTTACAACGGTGATTTGCTCGGTCCGGCACTGAAATTGACTTCTGGTGAACCCGTTACTATCGATATTCGTAATCATCTACCAGAAGAGACCACGGTTCACTGGCATGGTCTGGAGATTACTGGCGAGGCAGATGGTGGCCCGCATGCGATGATTGCGCCAGGTGGGAGTCGGACGGTTAGTTTTACGCCTGAACAACCGGAAGCAACTTGTTGGTTTCACCCACATACGCATGGCAAGACGGGTTATCAGGTTGCAATGGGGCTTGGTGGATTAGTACTGATTGAAGATGAGAACAGTATTAATACGGGTTTACCAAATCGATGGGGCGTGGATGATATTCCGGTGGTGTTGCAGGATAAGCGCTTGAATAACGAGGGACAAATTGATTATCAACTGGATGTAATGAATGCGGCTGTGGGTTGGTTTGGCGATATGCTGCTGACCAATGGTGTTGTCTTGCCTCAACATACTGCACCACGAGGTTGGTTACGTCTGCGATTGCTGAATGGCTGTAATGCCCGTAGTCTCAATATTGCGACCAGTGATGGCCGTCAATTGTATGTTGTTGCCAGTGATGGAGGCTTGTTAGCGGAGCCAGTGGCAGTTAATGAGTTGCCGCTTTTGGCAGGAGAACGTTTTGAGATAGTGATAGATGGTTCGGATGGCAAACCTTTTGATCTGGTAACCTTACCTGTGGTTCAGATGGGTATGACATTACCGCCATTTGATCAGCCGCTACCAGTTTTGCGTATTCAACCGTTATTGACGTCGAGTCGCACGATATTGTCGGAGCAGCTTGTAACGCTTCCTGCATTGCCTTCCCTTATAGGATTGAACAGGCGTCATTTGCATCTGGCGATGGATAGTCGTTTGGATATGCAGGGCATGATGTTGCTGTCTCAGCGCTATGGTGAACAAGCCATGGCAGGTATGGAAATGCATCATGGAAATATGTCTCATGAAAATATGGATCATGGCGGCAGTATGATGAAAGGTGGTCATATGGGCGGTGAATTAAATTTCCGTCACGCGAATACCATCAATGGCCAGGCTTTCTCAATGACAGAACCTGCCTTTGATGTTAAACAGGGGCAATATGAGCGCTGGGTGATTTCGGGGGTTGGCGATATGATGCTGCATCCGTTCCATATCCACGGTACCCGTTTTCGTATTTTGAGTGAAAATGGCCGTAAACCCGCCGCTCACCGCAGTGGTTGGAAAGACATTGTTCATGTGGAAGGTAAGGAAAGTGAAGTGTTGGTTCAATTCAAGCATACAGCGGGAGCCAAACATCCATTTATGGCGCACTGTCATCTGTTGGAACATGAAGATACCGGTATGATGCTGGGTTTTACTGTCAGTAAATAATTGTGCTGACCGCAATGGAGCATAACAAAGCGTTGTACAGGGATTATAAGGCGGTTAAGCGTTCCCCAACAATGAAACGTGGTCAGAAGCGCAATATATTGGCATCGTTAGAACAATTTCTCGGTTAATGGTGAGCTATGTTACTAAATAATAGTTTTGGTGTATGATCTGTAGATTGGTTTCTCTTCTAAATACTATAAACATCCTTATCTTATGCCATACTTGCCTTTAGATATCCTAGGGAAAAGGAACTGTTCAACAATATTGCTAGAAGAACAGTGTATTAATTGGCATGTCAACTGGTTATGATTTTTTATTGATTTTCATATGCTTATTCATTAAAAACAATTGGTTAAATTTATAATGAAACACACTGTAGAAGTTATGATCTCCGAACAGGAGGTTAAGCAACGTATCGCTGAGCTGGGAAAACAGATCACTGAACATTATCGTGATAGCGGTAGTGAATTGGTGCTGGTCGGATTACTGAGAGGCTCCTTTATTTTTATGGCGGATTTATGCCGTGAAATTCAGGTGCCTCATGAAGTAGATTTTATGACGGCCTCCAGTTACGGCAATGGTATGAATTCCACTCGTGATGTGAAAATCATGAAAGATCTGGATGAAGATATTTGTGGTAAGCATGTGCTGATTGTGGAAGACATTATTGATTCAGGTAACACGCTGAATAAAGTGCGTGAAATTTTGGCACTGCGTGAGCCAAAATCATTGGCAATCTGTACCTTACTTGATAAACCTTCCCGCCGTGAGGTTGATGTTCCGGTTGAATGGATTGGTTATTCAATTGAAGATAAATTTGTGGTGGGTTACGGTATTGATTATGCACAACATTATCGCCACCTGCCTTATATCGGGCATGTGATTTTATTGGAAGAGTAATTTTTATCGAGTTTAAAAACGGCAACTTTCGGGTTGCTGTTTTTATTTTGTGATTCAGGAATAATGCATAGGGCTGCGCCCCTATCTGCATTTCAGCACGGGTGCCTAATCCAGCCGTAGAACTATATCAGCAGATATCCCTGGCAGAATTTATTCCAATATGCTGAATACCATGGCTAAAATTTCATTAACTACAGACGTCGGTGCTTCTTCAATTTTTCTTGCCTGTCTTGCATTTAGATCGATTGAACGAATGCTATTCGCTAATAGAACTCCTTGAGTCTGTGTTCCGGTGCCCATCAATGTCACGGCAAAACCTGCAAACCTGGCATAATTTCCTCCTTGTGTTATCGGAATAATAATTGTTAAACCTAATTTGTTAAAATCGTATGGACTTATTACTAAGCATGGCCTTTTATCACCTTGCAGCTCTTGACCAGCGACTGGGTTTAAGCAAGCCTCAACAATATCCCCTCGTTGAAATATTGCCATTACATTTCATTCCCTGTAGGTTTACTGGCATCCCATTCTTTTAATATTTCAGGCATTGGTGCTTCTGAGTCACATAGAGCAAGTAGATCGGCTAATTTGTACTTGGGACGATGGTTTACCGCAGAGATCACGATTTTCCCTTGTTCTTCGACAATTGATAATTGGTCACCCTCTTTCAGGTGGAGGGATTTCAATAGTTGAGCTGGAATAATAGTACCAACAGAGTTCCCAATTTTTCTGACATGAGTGAGCATAGAACTTTCCTCGTAAGTAACGGTTATCACATTGTTGACACTTTAGAGTGGTTTTGCCTAAGTGTCAACATTGTTATTACAGGTAATGTGATTCGATAGCCCATAAAAATGTTCTTTTTCATGAATTATTTTGTTTTCTTTTTATTACCATATGCGTACATTCGTAAAATAAAGAAATTAAAATAGATACTTGATACTTAAATAGGTTGCGATTTAATAAAATTAAAATCTGTATACCCTATGGATTTCAAGATGCATCGCGACGGCAAGGGAGCGAATCCCCGGGAGCATAGATAACTCTGTGACTGGGGTAAGTGAAAGCAGCCAACAAAGCAGTAACTTGAAGGATGAAGGGTATGTACCCAATAGATTTCAAGTTGCAGCGCGGCGGCAAGTGAACGCATCCCCAGGAGCATAGATAACTATGTGACTGGGGTAAGTGAAAGCAGCCAACAAAGCAGTAACTTGAAGGATGAAGGGTATGTAAGTCTTAGTTTAATTACGCTGTAGAAGAGGTTAAATATAATCTTTTCTACAGCGTATTTTGTTAGTTATCTGAAAACTTATTTTTTATTCGTCAGTTTGGATACGGTCTGACGGTAGGCAAGTTCCAACTTTTCGCGACTGTCAGCTGTGACTTCAAGATCTTGTAACTGACCATTATGGATTCCATAAACCCAGCCATGGATCATCACTTTTTGACCTCGTTTCCACGCTGATTGCATAATGGTTGAGTGACCAAGGTTATATACCTGTTCAACAACGTTAATTTCACACAGACGGTTTAAGCGCTCACCCGGTGGCAATTCGCCTAGCATAGAGCTGTGTTTGTACCAAAGATCACGAATATGCAACAGCCAGTTATTAATCAATCCTAGTTCGGTACCATCAATTGCCGCTTCAATACCACCACAACCATAGTGGCCGCAGATAATAATATGTTCAACTTCCAGTACATCTACGGCGTATTGAATAACAGAAAGGCAATTTAAGTCAGTATGAATAACCAAGTTTGCGACATTCCTGTGAACAAATAAGTCGCCTGGAGCAGCATCAATCAGTTTCTCTGCGGGTACTCGACTGTCAGAACAACCAATCCACAAGAAATGAGGTTTCTGCTTTTTTGCTAATTCTTTGAAAAATTTCGGATTCTCTTCGTTAACCGATTCTGACCACTGTTTGTTATTGGCAAGCAGTTCTTCTATTTTTTTCATCATGGTTAATAGCCTGTTAGTGTTTCTTTAAGATAGAATCATATACAACATCAATTGAAATTTTAATATTTTGTTACTGCTTGTTTTTAATCTTTCTGCTGTTTTTGCAAAGAAAGTGAATCAGGAAAGGAGCATTATATTTTCATATTGAGCGCAAAGGCGGCTAGATAATAAAGGTGTTTTTTAATTTATGACTTATGCATTGGAGTTAACGCAGCTTACCAAGACTTACACTGGTGGTATTAAGGCGCTGCGCGGGATTGACCTGAAGGTGGAAGCAGGAGACTTCTACGCATTATTAGGTCCGAATGGTGCAGGGAAGTCCACCACAATCGGCGTTATTAGTTCTCTGGTTAATAAAAGCAGTGGTAAGGTTAAGGTGTTTGGCTACGATATTGATACGGATCTTGTCAATGCTAAACGTCAGTTAGGTCTTGTTCCACAGGAATTTAACTTTAATCCGTTTGAAACGGTGTTGCAGATTGTACTCAATCAGGCAGGTTACTACGGTGTACCTAGGAATGTGGCTCAGGTTAGAGCGAAAACCTATTTGTCTCAGTTGGATCTGTGGGAGAAACGTGATCAACGGGCGATTCGTCTATCCGGTGGTATGAAACGTCGTCTGATGATTGTACGTGCTTTGATGCATCAGCCTAAGTTATTGATCCTTGATGAACCGACAGCGGGTGTCGATATTGAACTTCGTCGTTCGATGTGGAATTTTTTAAAAGAATTAAATACGCAGGGAACCACGATTATTTTAACCACCCATTATTTGGAAGAGGCAGAAATGCTGTGCCGTAATATTGGTATTATTCAGCATGGTGAATTGGTGGAAAACACCAGTATGAAAAATCTGCTTAGTCAGGTCGAGTCTGAAACATTCATCTTCGATCTGGCAACACAAAACCCAATTCTTGAACTAGTAGGATATGACTATCGGCTGTTGGATGCGTCTACTTTGGAAGTGGATGTTCAACGTGGGCAGGGAATAAATGGCGTATTTACCCAATTAAGCGCTCGGGGGGTGCATATTCTGAGTATGCGTAATAAAGCGAATCGCTTGGAAGAGCTGTTTGTTAGCCTGGTCAATAACGTGCAAGGAGGTGGTAAATGATTCAGTTGTATTGGGTGGCACTCAAAACCATCTGGATTAAAGAAATTACCCGTTTTGGTCGTATCTGGGTACAAACTTTATTACCGCCGGTTATTACCATGTCACTCTATTTTATTATTTTCGGTAGTTTGATTGGTTCGCGTATTGGGGAAATGGGGGGCGTGGATTATATGCAGTTTATTGTCCCAGGCCTTATTATGATGTCGGTGATTACTAACTCTTACGCTAATGTTTCTTCCTCTTTCTTTGGGGCGAAATTTCAGCGCAGTATTGAGGAATTACTGGTAGCGCCGGTACCAACGCATATTATTATCACGGGCTTTGTTGGTGGTGGTGTTGCTCGTGGTGTCTGTGTCGGTATTTTGGTGACGTTGGTTTCTCTGCTCTTTGTTCCGCTTCATATTCATTCCTGGTGGATGATTGTTATCACGTTGTTGATGACATCCATTCTGTTTTCATTAGGGGGATTGCTGAATTCAATTTTTGCTAAAACGTTTGATGATATTAGTATTATTCCAACGTTCGTATTAACGCCACTGACCTATCTTGGCGGGGTGTTTTACTCGCTGACATTATTACCCCCATTTTGGCAGGCTGTTTCCAAACTCAATCCGATAGTTTATATGATCAGTGGCTTTCGTTATGGTTTCTTGGGAATTACCGATGTTTCTTTAGTCATAACGTTGGGGGTTTTGGCTGCATTTATTGCAGTTTTTTATCTTGTAGCTTGGTATTTGATTGAAGCGGGGCGGGGATTGAGGACTTAATTGTATACCCTCATCTTTCAAGTTGCTGCTTTGTTGGCTGCTTTCACTCACCCCAGTCACATAGTCATCTATACCCGTCATCTTTCAAGTTGCCTCTTTGTTGGCGGCGCTCACTCACCCCGGTCACATAGTTATCTATGCTCCCGGGGATTCGTTCACTTGCCGCCGCGCTGCAACTCGAAATCTATTGGGTATAGTATTTAAGCCACCTGAACCGGTACTGCTTTGGCAATACGGCTCATAATATTATCGCCGTCGAAGTAAGCAACATTCGGTTTATGATGACGGGCGTCTTCATCTGAAATTTGTACATATGAGCAGATAATTAGCTTATCACCTACTGCGGCACGACGCGCTGCGGCACCGTTGACTGAAATTATTCTAGAACCACGTTCAGCCGCAATCGCGTAAGTGGAAAAACGCTCACCGTTATCCACGTTATAGATATCAATGGCTTCATATTCCAGAATACCCGCTGCATCCATGAAGTTCTGATCAATTGCACAGGAACCTTCATAATGTAGATCTGCCTGAGTGACTTTTACTCGGTGAAGCTTCCCCTGTAGCATAGTGCGCAACATGGTTTTTCTCCTGATTCGATGACAACTTAGAATCTGTTATTTTGTTTTCCTGCATCAATAATGTCTGATACAACGGGCCATTATTGGGTTAAATCTACCTGCTGATTATCGATCAAACGGGTTTGTCCTAACCAGGCAGCCATCAGAATAACCGCTTTTTTGCTCTCGATATTTAACGGGGCCAGATTTTCGGCGTCACGGATAAACAGCTCATCAGGGATAAAGCCCGCTTCGCGTAGCTGTTCGGCAGCTTCAGTGAGCAATTGTTCTGTGTAGCGTTCACCTTGTGCCATTTTTTCAGCTATAGATTTCATGATCTTGTTTAGTTTTGGCGCAATCTTGTATTCATCAGCTGTTAAGTTGTTATTACGTGAACTGAGAGCCAGGCCATTTTTATCGCGCACAGTCGGTACTGAAACCAAAGTAATATCATAAGCCAGATCGGCAATCATTTTGCGAATAAGCTGTAATTGTTGAAAATCTTTCTCGCCAAAATAGGTCAAATCCGGTTGCACCAGATTAAACAGTTTACTGACTACCGTTGAAACACCTCGGAAATGACCGGGACGGCTGGCACCTTCTAGCATGGTAGAGAGTTTAGGAACTTCAACATAAGTCTGATGTTCCATACCATTAGGGTATATTTCCTTATCAGAAGGCGCAAATATGAGGTCAACATTATGATGGTGAAGTTTCTCGCAATCTTCTTGTAAGGTACGTGGATATTTTGCCAGGTCATCCTGACGATTAAATTGCATCGGGTTAACGAAGATACTGACGATAACAACGTCTGCTTGCGCTTTGGCTTCATTGACTAGCGTTATATGACCGTCGTGCAAGTTACCCATTGTTGGCACTAGTGCAATGCGTTTCCCTTCTTGACGCCAGCGGCGGATTTCACGGCGTAGAATCGGTATAGTTTCGACAATCAGCATTGCTTAATACTCCTTAATTTGTTCAAAGCTTTTGAGCTAACAAGGGTGAGTTATTAATAAAATGAGTGTTCTTTGCCAGGGTAGATGCTATTTTCCACCTGCTCTTTATATAGACGGATGGCATCACGTATATTTCCAGCTTCTTCAAGGAAATTTTTCGCAAATTTAGGTGGGCTTGCTGTAATGCCTAATGCGTCATGCATCACTAAAACTTGCCCATCAGTCATATTACCGGCACCAATACCGATTACTGGGACCTGTAATTCATCGGTGATACGTTTAGCTAATTCAACGGGAACACATTCCAGTACCAGCAATTGCATACCCGCCTTTTCTAATGTAATAGCATCTTTTATCAATTCATTGGCCGATATTTCATCACGTCCTTGAACTTTATAACCTCCCAGAACATGGACCGACTGGGGCGTTAGCCCTAAATGAGCGCAAACCGGTACGGAGCGCTCGGTAAGCATCTTAACGGTATCGTATAACCAGCTACCGCCCTCAACTTTAACCATGTTAGCGCCGGCACGCATAAGCTTGGCCGCGTTTTCACAACTCTGCTCAGGTGTGGCATAACTCATGAAAGGCATATCGGCAATAAGAAAAGTATAGGGTGCACCGGCGCGGACGCAACGAGTATGATAGACAATATCTTCAACGGTCACTGGAATGGTGGTATCAGCCCCTTGTAATGTCATACCCAGAGAGTCACCAACCAGCATGACATTAATACCTTGCTCGGCAAACAGTTGAGCGAAGCTGGCGTCATAAGCGGTTATCGTCGCGAATTTACGTTTTTCTTTTTTGAGCTGATTCAGATCAGTCATGGTCATTGGTTTCATTATCTATCTTCTCCTGCAATTTTTCTTGTTATGTACAGAAAGCGGCCACGGACTGAACTGAGATCCTTATAGGCAATTATTGGGCTCAGAGGGCTGTAGTTGTAGCCAGAGTGCCAGGCCGTTTTCTGGGATGTGTTTCAGTCTTTCAGATAAAGCTTCACCATCAGGGAAAACGAGGTCAGGGGCGATTTCAGCCAACGGATAAAGCATGAATTCGCGCTGTTTTAATCCATAGTGGGGAATCGTCAAGCGTTCGGTATTAATGACCTGATCACCAAATAGCATGATATCCAGATCAAGTGTCCTTGGCCCCCAGCGCTCATTTTTTCTTACTCGTCCTTGAGCCAATTCAATCGCTTGAGTGTGATTGAGTAATTCTTCCGGTGCTAGAGTGGTTTCCAGTGCTACCACCGCATTCAGAAAGTCAGGTTGATCCTGTGGCCCCATAGGTTTGGTACGATACATCGAGGAACAGGTAATAAACTCTGTTTCTGGTAATTCTTTTAATGCAGCAAGCGCGTTTTTTACTTGCTGAACGGGTTTCGCCAAATTACTACCAAGCGCGATATAAACACGGGCCATGATTATCTGCTATCCCTGCCTAATTTGGGTTTGTAGTAACGGCGTGTTCGTGTACGGCGACGAACAATATCATTGCCCAGTTCGGAAATCATACACCGTTGCTGTGAGGCATTGACTTGCTGGAATTCTCCCCACCAGTGGGCAAGGTCTTTTAGCTCATTACGGTTTTCAACATTGGCACGCAGTTCCAGCAGGTCATAGGCGGCACGAAATTTAGGATGCTCCATCAATTTGTTTGCCCGTTTACCATGACGGCGCGGCAGACGTAACTGCAATTGCCAGATATCACGCATGATGGTTGTCAGACGTTTAGGAATGGCAATAGATTGGCACTGTTCGTCCAGAATATCATTCATCGCTAATGCAAAAGAGTCGTAGTAAGTTAACCCACTTTCCTGAGATAGTTTTTCAGCATGTTCAATGAGTGGATACCAAAGCATCGCAGCGAACAAAAACGCCGGGTTAACCCGTTTATCATTTTGTAATCGGTAATCGGTATTCTTCAGAACCTGATTAAGCATATGTTCCATTGGAGAATCGTTATTTGCGGTGAAATAGCGTTCAACCAATGGGAATAGTGGCTGGAACAGATGATATTCGCGTAGCCGCTTATAAGTGCTGTAGCCTTGGCCTGTTTGCAAAAGCTTCAAAGACTCTTCAAACAGGCGGGCTGGTGGAATATGACTCAATAGAAAAGCCAGACGAGAAATAGGTTCGGCGGTATCTTCGCTGATGGTCATATTCAGTTTGCTGGCGAAACGAATTGCCCGCAGCATTCTTACGGGATCTTCCCGATAGCGGGTTTCTGGATCACCAATCAGACGAATAACGCCAGTTTCCAGATCATTAAGACCACCAACGTAATCACGCAGAGAGAAGTCATTGATGCCATAATAGAGGCTGTTGATCGTGAAATCACGGCGCATAGCATCTTCTTCAATGGAACCAAAGGTGTTATCCCGTAACAGCATACCGCTCTGAGCCTGTTGTGACTGATTTTTCTCATTATTAGCATCAGTTTGTTCATGCGGACCACGGAATGTTGCAACTTCGATCACTTCCGGACCAAACATAATATGAGCTAAGCGGAAACGGCGTCCCACCAGACGGCAGTTACGGAATAATTTACGGACCTGTTCTGGTGTTGCATTAGTTGCAATATCAAAATCTTTCGGTTTTGTGCCTAGCAGCAAGTCACGGACACCGCCGCCAACCAAATAGGCATCAAAACCGGATTTATTTAAACGGTAAAGTACCTTCAGTGCATTTTCACTGATATCCCTGCGGGAAATATTGTGTTGTTCCCGTGAAATTACCGTTATGGGTAAATCTGAATGAAGATTTTCCTGTTCAACTTCCTCTTGAGCGTTCACGCTGGATGAAAGCTGACAGGTATTTTGGTGATTAGATTGAAGAGTTACGTACTCTTCCTGAGAAGAACGGTCAGATACGGTGACTGGCCTTTCACTGGCTGCCTGTAGCTCGCGGTTAATTTTTCCCTCGCGGATCAATAAATTACGGCAGAAATTTGCTACTCGGTTAAAAATGGTACACCTCGATAAGTAACTAATCATGTAAAACGAATAAAAAACAGCGGCTAATCATAGCCTACTGTGTATTTTTTGAGAATGGTTGTTATGACTAACGGTAACTTTATTCATGTAACTTGTATATTTTACCTTGTCGTGGAATCCGGTCCAGCTCCCAATGTGCTGTTGCTTTCTTCAACAATTGATCACGGGAAAGATCTTGCCAGTTTTCTATGGCGGGCTGATTAAGGAAAGATAATGCTGCAATGAGTAACGGTCGGGGATCATCCAGTGGGATTGGTTGGGCGTGATTCTGTTTGGAAAGTTTATTGCCGTTTTTATTCAGAGCCAGTGGTAGGTGAATATAACCAGGTATCTTTAACTTTAATTGCTGATAAAGTGCAATTTGCCGAACGGTTGGCTCAATCAAATCAGCTCCTCTTACGACTTCGGTCACTCCTTGATAATCATCATCAATAACAACTGCCAGATTATAGGCAAATAAGCCATCACGACGATGAATGATGAAATCTTCTTCAGCCATGGCAGGGTCTGCGCTCAGGTATCCTAGTAATTTATCTTCAAAACCATAAACAGGATTGCTCTGCTTAAGTCGGATTGCTGCATGATTAAGAGGCAGATTTAATTCACGGCAGTTTTTATCATAAAAACCATTAGCTTGCTGAATACGTTGACGGGTACAGATACAGTTGTAGCTTAAGCCTTGTTGTTGCAACTGATTAAGGGCATCGCGGTAAGCTTCATGACGCTGGGATTGATAGAGAATTTCACCATCCCAGTGTAGGCCATAATGTTCAAGGGCTTGGAGAATACGGCTGGCAGCGCCGGGAACTTCTCTGGGTGGATCAATATCGTCAATACGTATCAGCCATTTTCCCTGATGAGCACGAGCTTGCAAATAGCTGCCAATTGCTGTGATTAATGAACCAAAGTGAAGATCGCCCGAAGGTGATGGGGCGAAACGCCCAATATAAGCGTAGGGACGTTCAGGTTTTATCATATTGGGATCAGTGAGGGTTGATACGGCGCCATGAAGACGCCGTATTAGAACACGATTAATTAGCCAGCCATCTGTTTTTCGCGGATTTCGGCTAAGGTTTTACAATCAATACACAAATCTGCGGTTGGACGGGCTTCCAATCGGCGGATACCTATCTCAATTCCACAGGATTCACAGAAACCGAAATCGTCATCTTCGACTTTTTTCAGTGTTTTCTCGATCTTCTTAATCAATTTACGTTCACGATCACGGTTACGTAATTCAAGACTGAACTCTTCTTCCTGCGCTGCACGGTCAACTGGATCAGGGAAGTTCGCTGCCTCATCTTGCATATGAGATACAGTACGATCTACTTCATCCCTGAGTTGATTGCGCCATGCTTCAAGAATTAGCTTGAAATGCGCCAACTGGGCATCGTTCATGTATTCTTCACCTGGCTTTTCTTGGTAAGGTTCTACCCCAGCGATGGCGAGAATGCTTAAGGACGAGGTTTTACGTTTTTGCCCTTCTTGCATAATACTTCTCCTAACACACGCACTATCAAACGAACCCCTAGCGGGGAAAAAAACAGGCCGCTATAAATAGCAGATGGAGCATGGGTTGGCAATTGTTCCTGCTATTAGTTTCACAATGGAGTGAAGACAAACGTATCGGATGTCTTTACACTCTGTACAACCTGACTGTATATATACCCTTCATCTTTCAAGTTGCTGCTTTCACTCATCCCAGTCACATAGCTATCTATAATCCTGGGGATGCGTTCACTTGCCGCCACGCTGCAACTCGAAATCTATTAGGTATATTAGGTGAATCAATAAATTAATCATTCAGAATAAAAGATAATTTATCACCTAAAACCATCCCCTTTTCTGTCATGTTGGCCTGGTAACAGATAACTTCGACCCCAGAGTTTTGCGCTTGTTCCAAGAGAGATGAATAATTGTGATCAATATGTGCCGCCGCTGCGACCTGTTTGATCCCAGAGTGCAAGACAGCAAAAAATAGCACCGCTCTTTGTCCTTGTTCTGCTATATGCTGCAACTCCCGTAAGTGTTTTTGTCCGCGAGTGGTTACAGCATCGGGGAAATAGCCGCAATTTTCCTGAAGAAGCGTGACTGATTTCACTTCAATATAGCAGTTAACTTGCTGCTCGGCTTGTAACAACAAATCTATCCGACTGCGCTCCTCACCATATTTTACTTCCCGACTGATTTTTTTGTATTCAGAAAATTCTGAAATAGCATTTTGTTTAATAGCTTCTGCCACTAAATCATTCGCTCTGAGAGTATTGACGCAAATCCAGTGACCATTTTGTGTCTCTGTGAACTCCCAACTGTTGGGGTATTTACGTTTTGGATTGTCGGACGTGGAGTACCAAACGGTATCTCCTGGTGTAGCACAGCCGGTCATAGCACCAGTATTGGCACAATGGATGGTCAGTGTTTCTCCTTCTGGTGTGATGACATCAGCCAGGAAACGCTTATAACGACGGATTAAAGTGGCAGATCGCAAGGGAGGGTGGAACTCCATAAAAACTCCTGAATGGCCGATGGCATAAGAACGAAGCAGGTAATGCTACAATGTTGATCGTTGAAAGTTAACCTTCTTGAATGGAGTGTTTGTGTCTTTATTGCCTGTATATGAGGTCATCGAACCTGTTCTGAATGCTTTGAAAAGTTCACTGCAGGTACTACTGCATGCTCCTGCCGGTGCTGGGAAGTCTACGGGGTTACCATTGGAACTCCTGAAAAAAGCTGATTTTTCCGGACGTATCATTATGTTGGAGCCACGACGGATTGCCGCTCGTAGTGTTGCTAACCGTCTTGCGGCTCAACTGAATGAAAATATTGGACAGACGGTCGGTTACCGGATGCGTTCAGAAACGAAAGTGAGTACGGCAACCCGTCTTGAAGTGGTAACAGAAGGTATTTTGACGCGTATGTTACAGCAGGACCCGATGCTGGAAGGGGTTTCTCTGGTGATTCTGGATGAATTCCATGAACGTAGCTTACAGGCTGATTTGGCGCTGGCATTGCTTCTGGATGTACAAGCAGGATTGCGGGATGATCTGCGGATTCTGATCATGTCGGCGACGTTGGATAATCAGCGCCTCTCTTCTTTATTACCTGATGCGCCGGTGATTATTTCTGAAGGACGCAGCTTTCCTGTAACCAGAAACTATCATCCGTTACCGGCTCATCAGCCTTTTGAGCAAAGTGTGGCTACCACTGTATTGCGATTACTCCAACAGCAACAGGGTTCTTTATTGCTGTTTTTGCCGGGAATTGGGGAAATTCAACGGGTATTGGGATTGCTTTACGGGAAAGTGGCAGAAGATACCGATCTCTGTCCGTTATACGGTGCCTTATCGTTAGCTGAACAGCAAAAAGCGATTGAACCTTCACCACCTGGACGCCGTAAAATTGTTTTGGCGACTAACATTGCAGAAACCAGCCTGACGATTGAAGGAGTTCGGTTGGTGATTGATAGCGGTCTTGAACGCACGACGCGTTTTGAGCCAAAAAACGGATTGACCCGTTTGATCACTCAACGCATTAGTCAGGCTTCTATGACACAACGAGCTGGACGTGCAGGACGGTTGGAAGCTGGAATTTGTTGGCATCTATTCAGCCAGGAACAGGCCGAAAGGGCCGCAGAGCATAATGAGCCAGAAATACGGAATGCTGACCTCAGTAGCTTATGGCTCTCTTTATTACAGTGGGGATGTCATGATATTTCCCAACTGCACTGGTTGGATAAGCCGCCAGTTGTTGCGCTGGCGGTAGCGAAATCGCTGTTATTACAGTTAGGCGCGGTAAATCATAGTGGTCAGCTGACTTCTAGAGGCAGGAAAATGGCGGAATCTGGCAGTGATCCGCGTCTGGCTGCTATGTTATGTGCCGGTTTGGCGCAGGGCGCTGATACACTGGCAACCGCCGCTATGCTGACAGCGATTCTGGAGGAGCCTCCCCGTGATGGTCAGCTGGATATCACTTATTGGGTTGAGCAGCGTCAGACTCAGTGGTTACGGCGGGCAAAGCAGTTGGTCAGAAATATTGGCGGTCATTTTGGCGAACCAGCCTGTGGAGCTGTCGCAATGTTGTTGGCTCAGGGTTTTCCTGACCGAATAGCTAAAAATCGAGATAAACATGGTCGCTTTCAACTAGCAAATGGTTTAGGGGCGATGATCGATGAAAAAGAAAAATTATCTGACGAATCGTGGCTGGTGGCTCCTTCATTATTACAAAGCAGCAGAACCCCTGATGCCCGCATTTTGCTAGCTTGTTCACTGGACATTGAGCAACTGGCACAACAACAACCGGATTTATTCAGCGAACAAAATATTGTTGAATGGGATGATAATAAAGGCACATTAAGGGCCTGGAAAAGGTTGCAATGCGGCAACCTGACAGTAAAAGCCCAATTATTGGCAAAACCTTCGGATGAGCAATTACAGCAGGCCCTGCTAAACTGGTTACGTAGTGAGGGATTACATGAATTGAATTGGTCATCTGCGGCTGTTCAGTTATGCACACGTATCCAATGTGCAGCTCAGTGGTTGCCTGAAATGCAGTGGCCTGCGGTAGATAATGATTCACTAATCGCTTCTCTTGATCATTGGTTAATGCCTTCTCTTGCTGGTGTGCGCGATTTGAAAGAATTGAAACAGATTGATTTATTGCCAGCCTTGGAAAGTTTACTGGACTGGCAACAACGACAGTGTCTGGATAATGAACTGCCTGTTTATTACACTGTACCTACTGGCAGTCGGATAGCAATCCATTATTTTGATAATAAACCACCCGTATTATCAGTTAGGATGCAGGAAATGTATGGTGAACAGCAAAGCCCATCGCTGGCAAAAGGTCGGGTAATATTGGTGCTTGAATTATTATCGCCGGCCCAGAGGCCATTGCAGATCACACAGGATTTAGCTGCTTTTTGGCAAGGATCATACCGCGAAGTGCAAAAAGAGATGAAAGGACGTTACCCAAAACATCTATGGCCGGATGATCCGGCAAATACGGCACCAACCCGGCGGGTAAAAAAATATTCGTGACAGAGTAAAGATATAAAGATCAATTATTAGCATCTGAACGGTTTTGGAGAATTTTGGAATGTCTGGTGAAGATCGTCAACCAATCGGACGTAAAGGCAAAAAATCTGTATCCCGTCGTAAACCGCCATCATTAAGAAGACGGCATCTGTTAGATGATTATGATGATGGCTATGAAGAAGATGGTGACTACGATGATGAAGAGGACCAACCTATGACAAAGAAAGGAAAAAATGCCCGTCCACCTAAGAAAAAGTGGCGTTGGTTCTGGTTATTATTCAAAATATTTATTGTTTTTGCCGTATTAGTGGGAATTTATGGTGTCTATCTGGATGGCAAAATCCGTGACCGCATTGATGGAAAAGTCTGGGAATTGCCAGCAGCAGTTTATGGCCGGATGGTTAACCTTGAACCGGGCATGAACTACAGTAAAAAAGAGATGGTACATCTGCTAGAAGGAATGCAGTATCGTCAGGTGACAAAAATTACCCGTCCTGGGGAGTTTTCTGTCAGAGGCGAAACCATTGAAATGTTGCGTCGACCGTTTGATTTCCCTGACAGTAAAGAAGGACAGATCCACGCTTTATTGACTTTCAGTGATAATCATCTGGCAGGGATCGAAAATATCGAAAACCAGCGCCAGTTTGGTTTCTTCCGCCTTGATCCGAAACTGATTACTATGTTGCAGTCGCCCAATGGCGAGCAGCGATTGTTTGTACCGCGTTCGGGATTTCCAGATTTACTGGTTAATACCTTGCTGGCGACAGAAGACCGTTATTTCTATCAGCATGATGGTATCCGTGTTCTTTCTATCGGGCGTGCGGCGTTAGCTAACCTGGTTGCGGGGCGCACCGTCCAAGGAGGAAGTACCCTAACGCAACAATTGGTCAAAAACTTATTCCTGACCAATGAACGTACTGTTGTACGTAAAGCCAATGAAGCGTACATGGCGCTTCTGATGGATTACCGCTATAGCAAAGATCGGATTCTCGAACTGTATCTGAATGAAGTGTTTTTAGGCCAAAGTGGTGATGAACAGATTCGAGGATTCCCACTGGCGAGCCTCTATTATTTTGGTCGCCCGGTGGATGAATTGAGTTTGGATCAGCAAGCATTGTTGGTTGGTATGGTGAAAGGGGCTTCTCTTTATAACCCGTGGCGTAATCCCAAGTTGGCTCTTGAACGTCGTAATGTGGTGCTCAAGCTTTTACAAAATCAGCAAATTATTGATGAAGATCTTTACAAGTTACTGAGTGCTCGTCCATTAGGAGTAAAACCGAAAAGTGGTGTGATTACCCCACAACCGGCGTTTATGCAACTGGTTCGCAAGGAATTACAGGACAAACTGGGCGATAAAGTTAATGATCTGTCGGGGGTGAAAATCTTCACTACTTTGGACCCGGTATCCCAGGATGCGGCAGAGAATGCGGTGGAAGAAGGGATTGCCAGCCTGAGAAAAACCCGCAAGATTGCTGATCTTGAAGGGGCGATGGTGATTGTCGATCGCATTAGTGGTGAAATCAGGGCGATGGTTGGCGGTTCTCAACCACAGTATGCGGGATTTAACCGGGCGATGATGGCACGTCGCTCAATTGGTTCGCTGGCAAAACCTTCTACTTATCTGGCGGCGCTGAGTGAACCTGATCAATATCGGTTAAATACCTGGCTGGCAGATGAACCCCTTAAGGTAAAACTGCCTAACAGTAAGGATTGGGCGCCGAGAAATTATGACCGTCGTTTCCGTGGGCGAGTCATGTTGGTTGATGCACTGGCGAGTTCATTAAATATTCCGACGGTGAATCTTGGGTTAGCTGTTGGACTTGATCATGTCAGCAACACCTTAGTCCGGCTTGGCGTGCCGAAGGAAGTTATTCATCAGGTTCCGGCGATGTTACTGGGTTCTCTTAGTTTGACACCATTAGAAGTGGCTCAGGAATACCAGACGATGGCGAGCGGCGGCAACCGCGCGACGCTTTCTGCGTTACGTTCTGTCATCATGGAAGATGGCACAGTGATATATCAGAGTTACCCGCAAGCTGAACGGGCTGTACCTGCTCAGGCGGCTTATCTGACGCTGTATGGTATGCAGCAGGTTGTGGCGAGAGGGACTTCTCGTTCTCTGGCGGCTAAGTTTGGTCGTTATAATTTGGCTGGTAAAACAGGTACAACTAATGACCTGCGTGATACTTGGTTTGCCGGTATCGATGGTAAAGAAGTGGTGATTTCATGGGTTGGTCGGGATAACAATGAACCGACTAATCTGACGGGTTCTACTGGTGCGTTAAATGTATATCGTCGTTATCTGGAAAATCAGACACCGCTCATGTTGAACAACATTCCGCCAGAAGGGATTGTGGATATGGCGGTTAATGAAGATGGCAGTTTTAACTGCAGTGGTAGTGGCTGGAGAACATTACCGGTTTGGACTGATGATCCACAGAGTTTATGCCAGCAAGCAGCTGTGCCAGAACCTATTGAGCAACAAGAACAAGCGCCGGGCTGGTTGCGGGAGATGTTTGGCCAATAATATACCCAATAAATTTCGAGTTGCAGCGCGGCGGCAAGTGAACGAATCCCCAGGAGCATAGATAACTATGTGACTGGGGTGAGTGAAAGCAGCCAACAAAGCAGCAACTTGAAGGATGAAGGGTATATACCCGTCATCTTTAAATCCATAGGGTATAAATATTTGATAAGATAAATGACAAAACGCTGAGCTTCTGGTCAGCGTTTTGACTTTCTGAATATTATTTTTCGTCTGCAAAGCCACCTTTCACCGTTTTTTTCACCAGTTTCCCAAACATACCGCGTCATTACCTTTTCGGCTTTACACCATTATCGCAGTAGTAATGCTCACAAATGTTGTTTATTTGTATAAAAAATATTGCAATATATGGGTTTTTGCCCCCATCTGAGACGAAAAAATCGGCAACTTTCTGAATATTCCTATATCTTTCTAAAGTGAAATCTGATGAATTATTAATCATGAATATTAAGTAATAGGTGGTAAGAACATGATAATTCCAGTCAGATCCACTCTTCATGCGGTTAGTCAATGGAGAAGTGAATAGATGGCAATAGGATATTTTCTGCTCGTTGGTGACAAAACAACCTGTGGTGGACAGATTATTACCGGTGACCACACCATGACATTTAACGGGCGGGCAACCGCGCGTGAAGGGGATAAAGTTATCTGTGGTAAACATCCCGGTACTTATATGATTGTCGGGGGTGTTTCAGATGTGTTTGACATGGTGCGAAAACTGGCTGGAACACTGGACAGTGTCAGTACTTGCCCCTGTCGGGCCCGGTTTATTAATTCGGAGAGGGACAGTTACGAAAAACAGGAGCAGCCCAATCATCCGGCCACAGCGCCGGTTAATATGGCGGCTCAGAATATCTCATCGCCGGTTAAGGAAGCGGAAAGCGTGCAATCCGGGCCGCCTCCGGTGATAAAAGCCCCGCCGCCAACCCCGGTGTTTACCAAGTCTTGTCTGCGGGGTAAAGGCTGTACTGATGCTGGAACCGACGCGGAACCCGCGGATAATTTCGGGCGCATGGGAATATATCAGGTTTCGTCATCGCCTGCGCCGGTGACACCGCCGAAACCGGAACCACCGCCACCAAGTAAGAAACACCCGCCGGAACCGGATAAATCGCAGGATAAAAAATTGCCGTGGTATAAACGGTGGTTGAGTGATGGCAAAGATAAAACCGAAGCCGCCGCGACCGCGGTGGCTGCGACTGCCCGCAGCGCAGTAGCGGAAGGGGAAGCACTGGCGATGCGTTACATCGGTGGTAGTGCTATCAGTGCCGGACGCTGGCTGGCGGCCCCGAATCCGGTAACGGTGGGGCTAATGGGACTGTTCTATTCGCCGTCGCTGAATCAGGGTGAGGAGGATTATCTCAGTCAGTATCAACTCAGGCAAATAGCTGAACAGTTTGGTAAAGCGCTGACTCGTGTTCGTTTCCGCTGGATCAGAGATGAAGAAAGCGGCAGGATGACGGTTCAGGGGTATCACGTCAGCCCGGAAAGTGGGCTGGATGAAGTACCGGTTCATGTGATGAGATTGAACCGGACCACGGGGAATTACGAGTTCTGGGAACCGGGAGAGAACAGGCCGACGATTTTATGGACGCCGAACGAACAGGAATTCAAAGTTCCAGCCCATACCGGGAATGAAGAACCGCCGTTTATTCCATCGCAAATAACCGTATTGCCGATCCCGGACAAAGTGGGCAGCGATATTGAATCGCTACCGATGCCGGAAGAAAAGGATTTCCGCGATTATATTCTGGTACTCCCTATTCCGAATATGCCGCCGGTGTATGTGTATTTGAGTAAACCGCCGGTGAAACCGTTGGAAGTGGGAGAATATCAGGATCTGGCTGGACGTAGTCGTAATGATGGGTTGGATATTGATCATATTCCTTCTAAGGCAGCGTTGAGAGAGTATTTAATAAGAACCTACGGAGAAAAGATTCAAGAGCAAGATATTAAAAATGCTTTGAAAGAGGGTATCTCGATTGCTATTCCTAAGCGAGTACACCAAAAATATAGTGAAACCTATGGTGATAGGAATATTCCAGAGAAAACAGTAAAAGATTCAATGAATCTAAAAGCTGCCGTAGACAGTAATTTTAACGCCCAAGTTCTTGGCCTACGGGAAGAAGGCTATACCGATGAGCAGTTGGGCAAAGCATTAGGGCAACTACACCGACTGAATAAAGAAAAAGGGTGGTATGAATAATGGTAGATATTACGACGATAATTAAAAGTCTGGGACAGACAGTAGAGCAGCTAGTTGAAAAAAAACTTATTTCTGATGAAAAATTTGAATACCTTTTTGAAGGAGTTGATACGTTTAATTATGAGCCTGAAGCTGGTCTTATATTGGTATTCGATGATAAATCGAGAAAATTGAAGTCAGTTGAATTTACACTGCTTAGTACTTCTAGACGTTCTGGAAATAGTGAAATGTATCATGGGGAAATGCCTCCTCCGTTTACATTGTTAATGGATAAAGTTGCTGTCAGAGCATTGATGGGGGAACCTGATGTTACTTCAGAGGAAACAAAAATTCCTGTGATTGGTGTTGTCGGCGGACATGATTGTTATATTCGGAAACTTCACTCTATGTATCCTGATACAAATATTCGTGTCCTATATTTAGTTGACTTGCGTGTTAGAGGATTGGTTTTTGAGCGGAAAATATAATCTTAGCTTAATCCAAAAACAGGGGGTTATACAAATAATAGCGACAAACATTGAAGCGTTAATAAATAGCTTGGGAAAATCTTATCAGGAGATTTTTGATCAAGGATTAATCCCTTATAAAACCAAACCAACAGGATACCCTGGAGCTTCGTTTATTGCCTTGAATATGGCTAAAGAGGGCATGCACTTAGCTTTTAAAAGAGATGGTAAGATTTTATTCGCTGTAGAGCTTTTTTTGCTTGATCAGAAGAAATCTTCATACCAATTCCCTAATGAATTACCTTCTCCCTTGAAGCCCTTAATGTTCAGGAAATGGATTCATGAGCAGTTTGGTCAGCCTGAAAAGGTTCTCCCACCGAGAAAATTTCTTAAGAAAGATGTTGGCTGGACGGAACTGTATACGCTATTGGATTTCCGGATACCAACCAGTATGCAGGTTGATTATGATTTGTTTGAGCATGTTAATTCTGTCATGTTTTTACCCATATCAGAAGTGCGTTGGTAGTCAATAATAAATATGGGAGATTCTTTTTAAGAGCCAATTCATTTGTGAGAAACTTGGAAATCCAAATAGCAGATGAATTGGTTTAACCAAGAACGGGGATTATATAAATAAAGGTGATTAATGTTAATGTGTTAATAAATTGCTGAGAGAAAACCGCAGAGTAATTTATTGAAAAGGAAATTATTACGGTTAATAATTTGAATGTTTTTCCAATTTTATGTTTTTATTGGATAAAGAGGTTGTAAAAATAATGGTGGTTAATGTTGAAGTTTTAATAAATAACCTGAAAAAATCTTATCAGGAAACTTTTTATTGAAAAGCAATCTTTTAATTATTATTTGGGGGGTAAAATGTATTAATTATGACTATTTAATCTATCTACGATAAAGTTTACTTCAGATTGAAAAAGTTAATAAAATCATTTCCTTTTGGAAAATATACTTTCTGATTAAACGAATCATGTTCTTATTTTTCTTTTTTTCAAAAATGGATATAAGAATTAGTAGAGTTGATTTTTATTTTTCATTTTTTACTGATGGTTTTATAATAAGTCGGTTTTAAACTGTTTTAAAAGTTATCGTGTTAATCCTCAGTTTTAGTCGGTGTAAAGTTTTACCATCTGATTTTTATCAAGTTTAATCATCATGGCATATCGTGGTTTTACGTTTAATGAACGTTAATCATAGCCGATTTTAGTTTTAATGATGCTGTTTTACCGGTAATCCTGAATAGTTTTAATAAGTTGTCCTCACGGATAATCCCCTATTTTTAGGTCTTAAATCCTGCCAGATTAATCGTTTTATCCATTTTTTATTGTGTTATTTTTCGGGTTTATTGCATAAAATAACGGTGAGAATACGTTTTAATATTAGTCTATTCAGATAATATTCTTTTCACACTGATTGTTTTTTAACTCTTTATTAAGATTAATCGGCTTCGATTAAACGCAGTTAATTGCTAATTATCTTTTTGAAAATCTGCATTTATTCGGTTAAATCCGCCCCTTATATAAAAGCTTTAATATTCAGATGCTCGAATTTTTAAATGTTTATACTCTTCATCTTTCAAGCTGCTGCTTTGTTGGCTGCTTTCACTTACCCCAGTCACATAGTTATCTATGCTCCTGGGGATGCGTTCACTTGCCGCCGCGCTGCAACTTGAAATCTATTGAGTATATACCCTTCATCTTTCAAGCTGCTGCTTTGTTGGCTGCTTTCACTCACCTCAGTCACATGGTTATCTATACCCGTTATCTTTCAAGTTGCCTCTTTGTTGGCTGCACTCACTCACCCCGGTCACATAGTTATCTATGCTCCCGGGGATTCGCTCACTTTCCGCCACGCTGCAACTCGAAATCTATTGGGTATATAGCAGTAAAATAAGCAAAGTATAGATTGCGGGTAAGAAATCCCACGCTCATCACTTATAGATTGAACGTGGGGAGTAAATCACAAAAGCCTATCGTAAATTAAACATCTTCAATGATTACGGTATACCAACAAGTTTGATTTACGACTCTGCATTTGCAAGGCTTGTTGCTTCAGGAACTTCAATTAATTTTCCTGACTTCACATCATAGATGTACCCATATATGGCGATACTTGCGGGTACAAGGGGGTGAGTACGAATACGGTGGATATCTTCAATTAAACTATTAACTTGATTATCAATGGTAAGCCATTTGATATATTTTCCCTCAGGTGAACCGGTGCTGGTGCCGATATCTTTAAATCCCTCATCCGTCATGATGACACTGTCCAGGCTGCTTTCCAGTAAATCGCCCATGATATTGTCTGTAAAAAGCTCCATCCCACAATGAGTATGATGAATGACAAACAACTCTTTTGTTCCGAAAAGTTTGTAAGAAATGATAAGTGAACGAATGGCATCATCACTGGCTCTTCCACCAGCGTTACGAATAATATGGGCGTCACCTTCAGATAAACCTGCAAATTTTGCTGGGTCTAATCTGGCATCCATACAAGTTAAAATGGCAAATCGTCTGACAGCAGGTAAACCAAGGTTTTTTTTGTCATCATCAAAAGTTGCTGCATATGCAATGTTAGCATCACTTATTTCTTTGATAGCGCTGCTCATCCTCTCTCCTTCATATTTTCTGATTTATACCCTTCATCCTTCAAGTTGCTGCTTTGTTGGCTGCTTTCACTCACCCCAGTCACATCGTTATCTATGTTCCTGAGGATTCGTTCACTTGCCGCCGTGCTGCAACTCGAAATCTATTGGGTATAGTAAATTGTGATTTAAAACAAAAGATAGAAAGAAAACTCAACTTCTTAATAAAGCCAGGATATCCATTTAATAAATATGAGTCTGAAATACGGTATATAAAGAAAATTTATGAAAAATATATACTTGTATCCTTTGTACTGGTCAAGTGAAACAGGGCGTTTTTTTGACGGATAACGGATTTTTAACTTACCGTTAAATCGATAGCTTTATAGCATCATATTTGGTCTGTACCTTGATATGTATCAATGTCTGGCATATGTTTTGATATTGTAGAGAAATTATTCATGAATGGGAGGAATCAAGCGGTGAGTTTACCAGCGGTTTATCGGTTTGACTTTGATGAAGTTTTTATTCGGAAGGATACTGAGACCGGAGATGTAATGCTGTCCTGTAATCTACCCGACTGGGATGGTTTTTTTGCGGCATTGAAGGAGACAATTATTCCCGATGATTTTTTGAGTAAAGAAGAGCGGTGTCAACAAGAGCAATCTCGTGATCCGTTCGAAGGATGGAAAGAATGAGCGCCGTAAGAATACGGCGCTGTTATTTAAAATAAAAAATTATTTCAGTTTGGCAAAGCAACGGGCGGCAGCATCAACAGTGCGCTGAATATCTTCATCAGTGTGAGCGATAGACATAAAACCCGCTTCAAATGCAGAAGGTGCTAAATAAACGCCTTCAGCAAGCATCAGGTGGAAGAAACGTTTAAAACGTTCAATATCGCAATTCATCACATCCTGATAACCGGAGACTTCCTCCGCATCCGTAAAGAAAATACCAAACATTCCGCCGACATGGTTAACCACCAGCGGAATGTCGGCGGCTTTTGCTGCTTTCGTCAGGCCAGCGGCTAGATTATCGGTGAGTTTAGTCAAATGTTGATGTACGCCGGGCTGCGAGACTTCTTTCAGGCAGGCAAGACCCGCCGCCATAGCAATTGGATTACCAGATAAGGTGCCAGCCTGATACACCGGGCCGGTTGGCGCTAATTTTTCCATGACTGCATAACGTCCACCGAAAGCGCCAACTGGCATACCCCCGCCAATGATTTTACCCAAGCAAGTCAGATCAGGTTCGACATCGTAATAAGATTGCGCGCCAGATAGCGCTACGCGAAAACCTGTCATCACTTCATCGATAATCAGCAGAGCACCGAATTCATCACACAGTGCACGCAGACCCGGGAGGAATTCTGGCAGTGGCGGTACGCAGTTCATATTACCGGCAACAGGCTCGACAATAATACAGGCTATCTCTTCAGGATAGCTTTCAAACGCTGTCCGCACTGAGTCCAAATCGTTATAGGTACAGGTTAGCGTATGTTTGACGAAATCAACTGGAACCCCCGGAGAGTTGGGTTGACCGATAGTCAGAGCACCAGAACCCGCTTTTACCAGCAAACAATCAGCATGACCATGATAACAACCTTCGAATTTGATGATCTTATCGCGGTTGGTATAGCCACGAGCCAGACGGATAGCACTCATGGTCGCCTCGGTGCCTGAGTTAACCATGCGCACCATATCCATTGATGGCACCAGTTCAGTCACCAACTGCGCCATTTCCACTTCAGCCGCTGTGGGGGCGCCAAAACTTAACCCTTGCTCTGCGGCTTTGATGACGGCATTACGGATAGCGCTGTGGTTATGTCCCAGTACCATTGGCCCCCAGGAGCCGACATAGTCGATATAGGCTTTGCCATCAACATCATAGAGATAAGCGCCATCAGCATGTTTGATAAACAACGGAGTACCGCCAACACCGTTAAATGCACGTACCGGAGAGTTGACACCACCGGGAATAAGTTGCTTTGCCTGAGAGTAAAGAATGTCGGACTGGCTCATGAAAGGCTCCTGAATCTATTTTTAAGTGAGTTTGCCGTTTACCCTCGGATTATAATGCTCTTAGAACGATAATTCCGGGTTTATTCTTGACGTACTCAAGAAATGGCGAATCGACAACTTTTTTATTCGCAGCAAGTGAGGAGGCATTCCTAAGCATTGGGCCATGATCTGTCATAATAAAAATCCCGGTATGGGTGACATCCAACCCGGCAAGATGGGTATATATTCCTATATAATCGCCGGTCTTTAAGTTCTTAATAACGGAATCATCGACCTTATCTCCTGGAATATATTTAATATCCCTTTTGATAGCACCGAGTCCGGGGATATATTCGCTACCATTCGGTTTTATATTCAGGTTTTTTGTGATTTTTATGTAAGAGGAACTGATTTCATCTGTTACATCTTTGGCATTTAATTTTTCTCGGGTTGACCAGTCGGTAAAGAAATGTTTTCTGTGTAAGAAGTTAATTTTTCCGTCGATATACCTTGTTTGGATGAGATTTTTTACAAAATCATTTTGGTCGTTGGATTTTCTTAAAGATTCTACATAGTCAAGGAAAGTAAAACAGTCCAGTCCGCTAAAATCTATCACTAATTTCTCAGGTTCCGTAGGAGAACCTATCAGTTTGTTTGCGGCATAAGGCGTGTTCAGGAACTTATAAGATACGTTTTTTATTATTTCACCAGGATTGTCTTTATTGGCTGGTTTTACCTGATTTTCTATAATGTCGTTAATTTTTTTCGCGGTGTTACTGTCAATATCAACTTGTTTGCTATGAGCTGTACATCCCGCCAGGGTGATAACCAGCATAAGTGGCAATATTTTTCGCATAGAAACTCCCTATTATTACTTTGATAAACGTTTAGCAAGTTAACTAATAATCATAATAAATCAATATTTTTTCCTCCTTAACTGTTAATTGATTAACAAATGGTTTAATTATAGGTAACAGCTGATTGTCCTGATTGAGGATAGTGTTTTTGGATAAAATAGCATCAATGATGGTAAGCCCAATATGTGACAGTTTTTTAGTGGTTCGTGTTCACCGATAATGACAAAACTTGAACGAACTCATCAGGTATTGGATAATTCGAGCTATACCCGTTATTTTTCAAGTTGCCTCTTTGTTGGTTGCACTCACTCACCCTGGTCACTGAGTTAGCTATGCTCCCGGGGATTCGCTCCCTTGCCGTCGCGATGCATCTTGAAATCCATAGGGTATATTAATAATCGGCAAATTTTGTGGTTTTCTCAATATTTTTGCCGGGTTCCGGTCTGGAGTAAAAAATGATGAGCGATGATATGGCGTTACCTTTACAGTTTACGGATGCTGCCGCCAATAAAGTGAAGATCTTGGTTTCTGATGAAGAAAATCCGAACCTGCGTTTACGGGTTTATATCACGGGTGGCGGTTGTAGTGGTTTCCAATATGGTTTTACCTTTGATGATCAAATCAATGAAGGTGATATGACCATTGAGAAACAAGGTGTAGAGTTGGTTGTTGATCCGATGAGCCTGCAATATTTGGTTGGCGGTTGTGTTGATTATACCGAAGGTCTGGAAGGTTCACGTTTTATCGTTACCAACCCTAATGCGAAGACAACCTGCGGTTGCGGCTCTTCTTTCAGTATCTGATTCTGGGTTATTTGTTTCTCGTAATGGGGCTGAATAATATGACCCATTACGAGAGTCCTTTTACAATCCGATTAAATGATTTTGCTTATCAAGAACCTTTGTCATTCAATTGCTGACATAGTTGTTCGGCTGCCAGAATAATGCGTGGCCCTGCGCGATGAAACCAATCTTCATTTAATGTAATCACTTTGGCATGCAATTGTGGATGCCAAAAATTTTCGATTAATCTGATCTGTTCCTCTCCACCGCTGATAACAATCATCTCAGGTTTTCGAGTGAGTACTTGCTCACGACTTACCTGGGGCCAGGGAACCGGGCTGTCAGCAAAGATATTTCTACCGCCGCAGATTGAAAGCACTTCACTTTGTAGTGTATGTCCTGAGGCGGTAAACAGAGGATGAGTTCCGAATTGTAAAAAGACCGGTTTTGGTGCGATAGCAGCATATTGTTGTTTCAGCGCGGCAAATCGTTGGCGAAGTTCCGTTGCGGATTTTTTTGCCTGTTCGGGGTGTGAGCTGTATTCAGCCAGCCGTTCTAAATCCTGAGCTATTTGTTCGGTGGTTTCCGGATCGGAATAAAAGATTTGAATACCAAGAGAAGCGAGTTGCTCCAGTGGGCGTTGGGGGTTACCGCCACGCCATGCCAGAATGATATCGGGCTTAAGAGTAACAATACGTTCCAGATTAATGCCCTGCCAGCTAGCCACTTGTTCCAGTTTACTGGCTTGAGGAGGATAATCAGAATAAGCACTGGCTGCGATCAAATTGTCACCTAATCCGGCGGCATAGGCTAATTCTGTGGTTGATGGGGATAAACTGATTACCCGCAGAGGCTTGGCATATAGCGAATGACAGAAACCATTGAGAAGCAGTAAAAGCAGTAACCAAACTGAACTCAGGCTTTTTATCCATCTCATGAAGATGTGCTCTCTGAAATATACCCGTCATCTTTCAAGTTGCCTCTTTGTTGGCTGCACTCACTCACCCCGGTCACCATAGTTATCTATGCTCCCGGGGATTCGCTCCCTTGCCGTCGCGCTTCAACTCGAAATCTATTGGGTATATCTTATTTATTTTCGGCTAATTCGGTCAGCATTGCATTAACCATTAATGTGGACTGGCGGGCTGCCACCGAAAGAAATTCATCAAAGCTGAGATGAGATTCTTTATCTGCCACATCGGAGATAGCGCGTACAACAACAAACGGGGTGTTGTATTGTTGGCAAACGTGTCCTATCGCTGCAGCTTCCATTTCTACCGCTGTGACTTGTGGGAAATTAGCCCGGATACGTGCCAGAGGCTCAGCACCGTTAATAAATGCATCACCGCTGCAAATTAGCCCACGTATCGCATTTAGATTTAGTGCATGAATACACTTTTCTGCCAATGTGATTAGCTGGCTATCCGCCACAAAAGCTGGAGGACATTGCGCCATTTGACCGGGTTCATAACCAAAAGCAGTCACATCAGCATCATGATAGCGAACTTCGCTGGATACCACGATGTCACCAATTTGCAATTGCGGATCAAGGCCACCCGCTGAACCCGTATTGATAATCACATCTGGATGACAATGTTCAAGCAGCAAAGTCGTACCAATTGCGGCAGAAACTTTACCAATACCCGATTTTAACAGTGCGATCTCCACGCCGTTGAGTTTACCGGTATAGATTTCGCAGCCACCTTGTGACAATGTCTGGCGATCTTCAATTTGATCACGCAGTAAAGTCACTTCTTGCTCCATAGCACCTATCACGCCTACTTTCATTATGTCATACTCGCTGTTGATTAATTAATCATATAAAATCATTCAGTTCTTGAGTTTAACATCGAATACTGAACAATCAGATAATCTGTGATGTAAAACAGTGCTATCTCACAAGTCGGGGGATCAATGTCCGGAATAGACTTTAGTCAGAAGCTTAATTATCAACGTAAATACAGTCAGTATGATGTTGATCCTAATAATGAAGAGCAAGTTATTCTCCAGTTTGAAAGTGATCGCGGACGGATAATAAATTCAGCGGCTATTCGCCGTTTACAACAGAAAACACAAGTTTTCCCACTGGAACATAATGCGGCTGTTCGCAGTCGTCTGACTCATTCATTAGAAGTGCAGCAAATTGGACGTTATATTTCGAAAACCATTATTAGTGAGTTGAAATCGCGTAATTTGTTAGCTCATTATGGATTGGATAAACGTCTGTTGCCATTTGAAAGCCTGATTGAAATGGCTTGTTTAATGCATGATATTGGTAATCCACCTTTTGGTCATTTTGGTGAAGCTGCGATTAAAGATTGGTTTACCAGAAAGCTCGATCCTAATTTTGACCCGAAAAATATGGGGCAAAAAGATCAATGTGAAATATTAGCATTGCATTTAAGCGGTGATCTGAAAAAGGATCTCTTCCGTCGCCAATTGCGTAAAGATTTATGTCAGTTTGAAGGGAATGCTCAGGCGATCCGTATGGTCCACAGCCTGCTAAAACTCAATCTGACTTATGCCCAAATTGGTTGTATTTTAAAATATACTCTGCCGGCTTTTCGTCTTGAAACAGAACCGGAACAGTTTAATTACTTGATGAAAAAACCGGGTTTTTATTGGTCGGAAGAGAGTTTTGTCCGCGAATTATGCCGTGAGCTTAAAATGGGGGAATTTTGCCGCTTCCCGCTGACTTATATTATGGAAGCCGCAGATGATATCTCTTATTGCATTGCTGATCTGGATGATGCTGTTGAAAAAGATATTTTTGGCGTAGATATGCTGATGGAATATCTCAAACAGGAGTGGCAAGAAAGCGGTGGTCATCGGGCGGGGGATTTATTTGAAACGACTATCAACGAGGCTTATGAGAGAACGGTTGGCAACGAATTACGCCGTAGCCAGCAAGACCAATTCTTTATGTATCTAAGGGTTTATATTACCGGTAAACTTGTGCCTTATACTGCCCGCCGTTTTATTGATCATCTACCTACCGTTTTTGCAGGGACATTTAATCAGGCATTGCTTGAGGATAAGAGTGAAGAGCATCGGTTACTTAAGACGCTGAAAAACGTTGCTTGCAAAAGGGTATTTAATCATCCAGAAGTTGAAGAACTAGAGTTACAGGGATACAAAGTTATTAATGGGCTACTGGATTTTTACTACCCATTATTAAAGATGCCTCGTCAGCATTTTGTGGAATTAGACCAGAATAATTGCCATGAAAAATATTTTATCGAAACCCGGATGCTGCATAAACTTTCCACCAAACATCGTCTGGCTTACAGCGAAGCGGTAGAAAAAATTATTGCTACTGATGAATCTGAAAAAGACCTGATCGAGTTTTATTATCGCGCCCGTCTTATTCAGGATTACATCAGTGGCATGACAGATAATTATGCCTATGAAGAATACTGTAAATTCACAGTACGTAATTAATGCTTCAACCGTTGTTCAATATTTTTTGCGCAGCGGTGAGGACATTATCTATTTCATCCGCCAGTTCCAGCAATTCAGGTTCTATATCCGTGAATGAAACACCTTTTTGTAATTGTTGTTCAATCAATTGGCAGAGTGCTTTTAGTCGTGGCACGCCGCTGTAACAGCAACTACCGTGCAGCTTATGGATCTGTTGCGGGTAATCTTCAACCATTTCTCCTGACAAAACGGCCTCTGTTATTGCTTTAATATCTGGCAGTAAATCTACCAGCATTTGTAACATATCCAGCGCAAGTTGCTCTTTGCCTGCGGCCTGTTGCAGAGCTAACTGCCAATCAATATGTTGTGGTTCGAACGTTTTGACATAGCGGCTTAACATAGATCTTAGACGATGTTCATCCAGTGGTTTGGTCAGAAAACCCTTAAATGGTGACTGAGCTGCATCAACCTTGGGCCGACAGGTATAGGCGGTGACCGCGATGATTGGTGTACTTCGGTGTTGTGGTAGCTGATGGATGCGTTCAGAAGTGCAGATGCCGTCCATACCTGGCATATGAATGTCCATGAGAATGACGTCAAAGTGGTGATCATTTGCCGCTTGTAAAGCTTCTTCTCCACTGCTGCACAGAACCGTTTTTTCCACAATTTCTTCTAGTAATGAGCCGATTAATTTGAGATTAGCTGGATTGTCATCAACGGCCATGGTTGTTATTGGTAAACGAGGGGAATGAGGAAGTACTTTTTGTGGCACAACGGACCCGGTCAGAATGAAATCATCTTTTTCCAGCCACAAATCAAAATGAAAAACAGAACCTTTTCCTTGTTCGCTGGTAAAACTGATATTTCCGCCCATTTCGCGGATCAGTTTCTGTGTAATCACCAGACCAAGGCCGGTGCCACCATAGCGGCGGGAGATACTGGCATCTGCCTGATGAAAAGCTTGAAACAGATGAGGTTGCTGTTCAGGGCTGATACCGATACCGGTATCGCTGACAGTCATTGCTAAATTGATTTTATGATGTTGCTGTTGCACCAAATTAATGTCTATTTTTACTGAGCCTTGTTCAGTGAATTTAATCGCATTACCTATGAGGTTGGTTAATATTTGCTGGAGACGCATAGGATCACCTATGACTAAATTCGGTATTTGCGGATCAATACTATGAGTAAGCTGAATATTCTTATTTTTGGCGCTCGGTGTCAGTAAAACAATAACCTCATCAATAGTCTCTTGTAGGAGAAATGGAATGTTTTCGAGTATTAACTTGTCAGCCTCAAGTCGTGAAAAATCCAATATATCATTGATAATATTCAGCAGATGATTAGCAGAACGCTCAATAATATGCAGATATTCAGTTTGTTGTATTGTCAGGGATGTTTTCAGGGTTTGGCGGGTAAAACCAATGACGCCATTCAGTGGTGTACGTAATTCATGAGACATATTGGCCAGAAATTCCGTTTTTATTCTGGCGGCTTCTTGAGCGCGTTTCTTTGCTATTGCCAGCTCAACGTTCTGAATTTCGAACTGTTCCATTGTTTCCCGCAAATCCGAAGTGGCTTGATCAATGTCGTGTTGCATCTCTTCTTTATAGCTAGACAGGGATTTTGCCATGGCATTAATGCCATTTTTTAGCGTATCAAGTTCACCAAAATACTTGCCGCTGACACGACTGTTTAACTGTCCCTGACGAATTCTATCAACAGTACGAACTATTTCGCTGATGGGTTCCGTGATTTTACGAACCAAATAGTAGGCAAATAATGATGCTCCGCCGAGGCAAATGACCAAGAGTAATATAAAGATAGCGATATCTTTATATCGCTGTAAGTGAGCGGCTCGTAAGTCAAGATCAATGGCGATATAACCAATGGGATGCAGGGCGGGGGGATCTGCATTCTGTTGATTTTTGGATAAGTGATGCTCTGAGATAATTGGCATTCGTAAGATAATACTGTTTTTGATCTCCATTTTTGCCAGAGTGAGGGGGAGTGGGGTATTTGGTGCGATTTGTAGTTGGGTTGAATCGTATTTATAGTTTGATATATCAAATAGCTGATTATCATCATTAAAGATAGCAATTGCCCGAACTATCTCAGAATTTCTGCGGTGAAGCCGGGTTATCAATGAATTGACACGCTCACGGTTATGTAGGTTTATGCCAATTTCACTGGCGATGGTAAGAGGTTCAATAATACTGATGCCGGATCGGACGATCTGGTTTTTTATTTCACTATAGTGGTAATAGATAAATGAGACACTGAGAAACATGCCAATGAGTAAAATTGGAACTAAAAGCAGGCTCATCATTCGCAGGAGTAAGCTATATTTGGTCATAGGCGCCTATGTATGGGAAAATAAGGACTTAGAGCCTATCCCAATAGCCCTATTGGGATAGGGAATTAATAATTCATAGTCCATAAGAATCATGGTGCAATTTTATTCCCCTAATCGTCGAACAATAAATCGACATATCATCACAGTCACTGCGGATAATCTGGATGCTCAGGGACAGGGCGTGGCTCGCCATCAAGGCAAAACCGTTTTTGTCGCTGGGTTATTGCCCGGCGAACAGGCACAGGTCCAACTAACAGAAGAGAAACGCCAGTTTGCAAAAGCAAAACTGGTTAAGCGTCTTTCTGATAGTCCATATCGTGTAAGCCCCTGTTGTCCGCATTTTGGCGTATGTGGCGGTTGTCAGCAACAACATGTTGCACCTGATTTACAACGTGAAAGTAAAGCCAGTGTTCTGGAACATCTTATCTGGCGGGAAACCGGTGTCACAGTTTCCGCTAAACCCGTGATTCTCAGCCCTGAATATGGCTATCGGCGCCGGGCAAGACTTGGCCTACAGTATCACATGAAACAACGTCAACTTGTGATGGGTTTTCGGCAAAATCAATCCAATGAAATCGTTGCTGTAAAAAGATGTCCGGTTTTGCAGCCGGAATTGGAACAGTTATTGCAGCCATTATCTCAGTGCCTGAGTAATTTGAAAGCAGCTAAACGGTTGGGGCATGTGGAGCTGGTGTTAGCAGATAATGGGCCATTGATAATATTGCGTCATCTTGATCCCTTGAAAGGGGAAGATAAAGAGAAATTATGCACGTTTGCGGTGCAACATCATGCAGCTGTCTATCTGATGGCAGATGAGACCACACTTGAGCCATTAAATAACTCGCCGGAACCTTGGTATCAGGTGGATGGGTTAAAACTGGTGTTTAGCCCCAGAGATTTTATTCAGGTTAATGAGACGGTAAATCAGCAAATGGTTGCGCAGGCGATGGAGTGGCTCGACTTACAACCAAATGACAGAGTCCTTGACCTGTTCTGTGGGATGGGGAATTTCACCTTACCTATTGCGCGAAAAGTGCAGGCAGTGGTTGGCGTGGAAGGGGTTGCCACGCTAGTAGCTAATGGGCAATATAATGCTAAATTAAATAATTTGGATAACATCTCTTTCTATCATGAAAATTTGGAAGCTAACATACATCAGCAACCTTGGGCAAAACTGGGATTTAATAAGGTTTTATTAGATCCGGCGCGTGCGGGTGCAGCAGGAGTAATGTCACACATCGTCAAGCTAGCCCCTGAAAAAGTGGTTTATGTCTCTTGTAATCCAACAACATTGGCGCGGGACAGTAAGACGCTGCTTGAGGCTGGCTATCATATTATCAGTGTGCGGATGTTGGATATGTTTCCGCATACAGGTCATTTGGAGTCAATGGTGCTATTTAGTCGTATTGATTGCGGCGGGTAGTTGCTATAACCCAATGGATTTCAAGATGCAGCGCGACGGCAAGGGAGCGAATCCCCGGGAACATAGATAACTCAGTGACTGGAGTGAGTACAGCCAACAAAGCAGCAGCTTGAAAGATGAAGGGTATATACCCAATAGATTTCGATTTGCAGCGCGGCGGCAAGGGAGCGAATCCCCGGGAGCATAGAGAACTATGTGACTGGGGTGAGTGAGTGCAGCCAACAAAGCAGCAGCTTGAAAGATGAAGGGTATAGAAGTGGGAGAGATTATGGTTGCAATAAGAAGTGCTCATTTAACCCCTGCGGGAGAGTTTGCAGTACATAAGTGGATCGCGAGTTTAGGTATAGTGAATCCTCAATTGGGCGAGAAATTGGCCGAGACCTGGCGTTATTGTTACGAAAAAGCGCAAAATCATCCTGATTCAGAACTTCTATTGTGGCGTGGCGTAGAAATGGTCGAGATCCTTTCTACGCTGAGTATGGACAATGACAGTATGCGTGCTGCGTTACTGTTCCCATTGGTTGATGCCAAATTACTCGATGATGAAACTGTCACAGCTGCGTTTGGCGGTGCGATTACTAATCTGGTGAACGGCGTGATGGAAATGGATGCTATTCGCCAGTTGAAAGCCACACATAACGATTCAACCTGTTCTGTGCAGGTTGATAATGTCCGTCGTATGTTATTGGCAATGGTGGAAGATTTTCGCTGTGTTGTCATCAAACTGGCGGAGCGGATTGCGCATCTGCGGGAAGTCAAAGAAGCGGCAGAAGATGAGCGGGTACTGGTTGCCAAAGAGTGTTCCAATATTTATGCGCCATTAGCTAATCGTCTGGGAATTGGTCAACTCAAATGGGAACTTGAGGATTACTGCTTCCGCTATCTCCATCCTGATGAATACAAAAAAATTGCCAAGCTATTGCATGAGCGTCGCATTGATCGTGAGCAGTATATTGATCACTTTGTCAGTACATTACGTAAATATATGCTCAAAGAACACGTAACGACTGAGATATACGGGCGGCCCAAACATATCTACAGCATCTGGCGCAAGATGCAAAAAAAATCACTGGCATTTGATGAGCTGTTTGATGTTCGGGCGGTGCGGATTGTGGTGGAACGTTTACAGGATTGTTATGCGGCTTTAGGGATAGTACATACTCACTATCGCCATTTGCCGGATGAATTCGATGATTATGTTGCCAACCCAAAACCCAATGGTTACCAATCTATCCATACTGTCGTACTTGGGCCGGGTGGTAAGACACTGGAAATTCAGATCCGTACCCGTCAGATGCATGAAGATGCTGAATTAGGGATTGCCGCACATTGGAAATATAAAGAGGGTGCAACAGCGGTTAACCGTGCGGGATATGAAGGGCGTATTGCATGGTTGCGTAAACTGATCGCATGGCAGGAAGAGATGGCAGATTCTGGCGAAATGCTGGATGAGGTTCGCAGCCAGGTGTTTGATGATCGAGTCTATGTATTTACGCCTAAAGGGGATGTTATTGATCTGCCGGCGGGTTCCACACCACTGGATTTTGCTTACCATATTCACAGCGATGTGGGACATCGTTGTATTGGCGCAAAAATTGGTGGCCGTATTGTGCCATTCAGCTATCAGTTGCAGATGGGTGATCAGATTGACATCATCACGCAAAAACACCCGAACCCAAGCCGCGATTGGCTGAACCCAAATTTGGGATATGTCACGACAAGCCGTGGCCGGGCGAAAATTCATAACTGGTTCCGTAAACAGGATCGGGATAAGAACATCATTGCTGGGCGTCAGATGTTGGATAACGAACTGACACACTTGGGGATCAGTCTAAAAGAAGCCGAAAAACTGCTGATTGCCCGTTATAACGTCCACACACTTGATGAAGTATTGGCAGGAATTGGCGTTGGTGATATCCGTATCAACCAGTTGATTAACTTCTTGCAGAGCAAATTTAATAAAACGACTGCAGAAGATGCAGATCGGGAAGCGCTTCGCAATTTGGAAAGTAAACCCCATGTACAGCGTAGTTCTGCTAAAGACAATGGGCGGATTGTGGTAGAAGGTGTAGGTAATTTGATGCATCACATAGCGCGTTGTTGTCAGCCAATCCCGGGGGATGAGATTGTTGGTTTTATTACCCGAGGAAGGGGAATATCTATCCATTGGGTTGACTGTGAACAACTGGCAGATTTGCAGGCAAATGCCCCTGAAAGGGTAGTGGATGCGGTTTGGGGAGAGAGATATTCCAGTGGTTACTCATTGATTGTGCGTGTTGTGGCAAATGATCGCAGTGGATTACTGCGTGATATCACCACGATCTTAGCTAATGAAAAGGTCAATGTGCTGGGGGTTAGCAGCCGTAGTGATATAAAACAGCAGATTGCTACTATTGATATGGATGTTGAGATTTATAACCTGCAAGTATTGGGACGGATATTGGCAAAAATCAATCAGTTACCGGATGTCATTGAAGCTAAACGTCTTCATGGCAACTGACAGCAGAGAAAAGGGATAAGAAAGGGAGTGAATCCCCGGGAGCATAGCGAACTCTGTGACCGGGGTGAGTGAGTGCAGCCAACAAAGAGGCAACTTGAAAGATGACGGGTATAAAACGGTTACTGGGGATTATGGCGCAGTTGCGCCATCCTCAGCAGGGATGTCCTTGGGACAAAGAGCAGACATTCAAAACGATTGCGCCTTATACGTTAGAAGAGACTTATGAAGTTATCGATGCTATTGAGCGCGGTGATTTTTCTGATCTGAAAGAAGAATTGGGTGATCTGTTATTTCAAGTGGTGTTCTATGCTGAAATGGGCAAAGAACAGCAACTGTTTGATTTTGATGATATCTGCAATGGGATCAGCGATAAGCTGGAACGTCGGCATCCGCATATATTTGCTCAGCAGCAGAATATCAGCAGTGATGTGGCTGTTAGAGGCTGGGAGAAACAGAAAGCGCAGGAAAGAGCGCAAAAAGATCTTCATTCCGTCTTGGATGATATTCCGGCGAGCCTGCCGGCACTAATGAAAGCCTATAAAATCCAGAAACGCTGTGCTTCCGTTGGTTTTGACTGGAATACTTTGGGGCCGGTGCTGGACAAAGTCTATGAAGAGATAGACGAAGTGATGGATGAAGCTCATCAGGCTGTTGTTGATGAGCAGCATTTGGAAGAAGAGATTGGCGATTTACTATTTGCTGCTGTGAACTTGTCGCGTCATTTGGGGTACAAACCTGAACTTGCATTACAGAAAGCATGTAATAAGTTTGAGAGTCGTTTCAGAGAAGTGGAAAAGCTAATCCGGGGTCAAGGCCATACGTTGGAAACCGCGACATTGGAAGAAATGGAGCAAATGTGGCAACAGGTTAAGAAACAGTAATTTGAAACAATAGTTTGAAAGCTAGAAATTTTATTTTTTGAGGGAAAAATTTATACCCAATGGATTTCAAGATGCAGCGCGGCGGCAAGGGAGCGCAGCCAACAAAGCAGCAGCTTGAAAGATGAAGGGTATATATTGAATAAATTTTCCTGAGCTTTGTTTGAGAAGGAATTAAGTATTGTTAAATTGAATTTTTATTAAACATATCTGGATTGTTTAGCTTCATTATAGGAAGTTACTTAATTTATTATCCTACAACGTAATATGAAATCTATTATTTCATGATGAATGTCTTTCTCATTTTTCCAATGATAGGTTTTTTCAAAAAAGAATATTTTCAAGAATAGAAGGTAATATTGGAATATCGTTTTCACCATTACTCAATAATTTTAAATGTACAGAAGAGGTTTATTCTATGCTTATGGATATCAATATGTTTATACATCAAAAGGAAAATCAATACCGATTGCATTTAAGGAAAGATCAATGTATTGTGTTTAGTAATTATTTGTATTTACATTCTAGGACGAAATTTCCGAAAGACTCACAAAGGACATTATTTAGATTTTGGTTTTAGAGGGTTGTATGAATTTAATAATGGCTGATGCATTGGAATATAAAGGCAGGATAAAAGAATTTGCCTCCGGGAATAAAAATGTCATTATATTTCTTTGTTTTTTGTTACTTCCGGCAAAAGCCAGTGGTATATTTGAAATCTTGATTGTCTTGTCTTCTAATATTGTTACTCCAGAGAGTTACATAAAATCATTTTATTTCTCTTTTATATCTTTAATAATGTATGTTTTGTTCTATTCAGTTAATAAAAGATTTTTCCCCACTGCAAGAAAAAATTCAATCATTGTTTCTTTGGTAGATAAAAAAACATTGTTTCTTTGTAATATCGTGTTTTTTATTTATAGTACTTTTCCGATGATTATTTTCTTTTTTTTAGGTTCTTTTTCTGTAAATGTTAATTATTTATCTTATTTTTCATCTATGTTGTTTTTGATTATTTCTTTTGCTGTAATTGGATTTTGTTTATTTGAGTTAAATTTATTATATTTTGTGTTTTTTGCTACATTCTTTATTTTTTCTGCATCATTCAGAAGTGGAGTATTATATAATTTTATTTTTACATTGGCTATTTTATTAATGGCATTTAGATTATATTTAAACTCTGCATCATGTCACATAATTAACCAAAATAAGAAGTTATTTTCAGCAGGATTTTTTTCATTACCTTATATTATAAATCTACGATATCATTTTCATAAAAATAAAATATCGTCACTTATTATGTTGTTATCTGTTATGATTTTATATATATTATGTGAAAGTGCATTTTCTCAAATCCCAACCAAGTCTGATTATATATTATTAATATATTTCAGTGTCGCTATATATATCTGTATGTTATCGTTTTATAATTTTTCATATATTGAAATGAATTTATTTTCATATTTATCTAATTTCTTATCTATGCAAAAAATTTTGTTTTATAATTATTGTATTTCTTTGTTTATATTTTCTATTTTAATTTTTTCTTTTTGTTTTTTTGTTGTTAAATCATTTCCTGTTATTATGTTTATATCTTATGTTTTTCTCTCAGTTATTCTCTCATTTATCTCTTTATTGAGAACACAGTATACGAAATTTATTATTCTTTGTGTTATTTTCTCTTTCACATACTTTTTTGGGGTTGTTTATGCTTGAAGTTATTGGACTGGAAGTTGTTATTAATGATAAGACCGTTTTCTCAGGGGTAAATTGTAATTTTTGTGTTGGATTAAACCGTATTGCGGGAATTAATGGGGCGGGTAAAACAACTTTTCTTTCAAGTATTGCTGGTGTAAACAAGGTTAAAAAAGGAATGGTTAACTTTATAAAAAATGAGAAAAAATATCGATTTAGTTTACAGAAACATGGTTTTTACGTCTCGGATGATATTGATTTTTATAATTTTATTACTGGAATGGATGTAATAAAGCTAGGCAAACGTTATAGGAAAAGTAATCTAAGATATCAATTAGACCACTATTTAAATGGTTTTGGCATATCCAAATATTCTGGTATTGAATATGGACAAATGTCACTTGGAACAAAAAAGAAGTTCTTATTTTGACATCCGCTTTTATTACAGATGCAGATGTTTATATTTTTGATGAACCAACAAATGGGCTTGATTCAAATGCTATAACATTTTTAATAGAATTGATGCTTTCTCTGGCAGAAGAGAAAATTGTTATTTTTAGTTCACATGATGACAGCTTTTTACAGGGATTAAACTTCACTACTTATGAAATACATGATAATAAAATAATGCATCATGAGGAATAAAATATCCTAATTGAACTTATAACCTATCCAATATACCCGTCATCTTTCAAGTTGCCTCTTTGTTGACTGCACTCACTCACCCCAGTCACAGAGTTATCTATGCTCCCGGGGATTTGCTCCCTTGCCGTCGAGATGCATCTTGAAATCCACAGGGTATAAATAGATTTTTAGGTATGAATTTTTATTTCTCTGAAAATAAAACTATTTGTGACCAATGATTCATCTTCAATGAATGCTAGAAAAAATGGCTTGTCCATAAAACTCATTATCCTCTGGAGTGTCAGGTGAGTAACAGGGCATTAGAACTGGCTGTCAGTGGAATGTGTTCAATGTCATCATCAGTAAAAATGTAGCGTTGTCCGAATGTAAAACAACGCCATTGCCGTTAAACCTCAGTAATTAATGGCAGTAATCCCAAATTCAACAACTGAATTTCAACATCATTGGCTTTATCAATATCATCCTGATTTTCGCCGTCAAAAATGCCTTTTTTGGTGATAATTAATGTCCCCAGTTGCTCTTTATCATTGGTAATAGGTAAGATTTCATCTGCCATCGGTAATAATGCGGGGTCTATAACAAAGGGTAAATAAATCATCCACCCTGCACTTAATCTGTCGGGGAATACCTGATTTTGCTGCAAGGTATAACCGTTAGTTTCCACCATAATATAGGGGGCATTACGGCTGAGAACTAAAAAAGTAATAAAATCAATCAACCGTGAAAATTGAAACTCTTTTTCGTCAATATTGAGATCTATTGTTATCTCAGTTTGTCCTAGCCTGTCACTACGATAGTTCTCATAAAATAGCGAACAGGCAAGATCGTCATCTTCACCATCCCAAATACTTTTTCCTATAAAAGGGAAATTTTCTTTATAATTTTTTTCGAATACCTGAACTGCTTTTTTCGTTGGATGCTGTCCTTCAAAAACAGGATGCTCTAATGCTTCCTTACGAGTGTGTCCAGTCAAATACCAGGTTTTATGACGACTAAAAAAGTGATCGATTTGTTGAGTAATTCGATACAAATCAGCCAATACTATTTGGGGAGTTAAGGGTTCCTGCCGGTCAAAATACAGTTTTATCTCTGGTGATAAAATAATCATTTATTGCCTCGCATTATCCAAGTAAGGGGTGTGAAATACTTTAATATTGGGATACTTAGAAAATTCCTTTGAATAGTAAGCTGCGCTCATAGGTTCCATAAAATGCCAGTGGGAACGTGGAATGCTATTCAATGAAGTGCATACTTCTTGCTGCCGCCCTCCTTGATTTCTCATTGAATCTTTTCCCGTCCACCATCCCATTGGCTTTCCTTTCCTAAAAAACTGATCATATTTAGCTTTGGATTCTAGAAACAGGCATGCTTTTGGTCGCCAGCCATCAAAACTGACTCCCAGACATTCCCATACCTGTATGAGTTTTGCGTCCGGTTTGTAAACGGTTTTGGCTATCTGGAGTTGATAATCAAGGGTAACCTGTGAATATGAACTGGTACTCTCCCAACTGGGGCTCACTTTCTCAATGGCTGGGCACGCTTTGCATTCTTCCCTTGCTGTACTGATTATATCCGTTCGGGTTTCCTCTTGCTCTTTTTCATCATCCTTGTCTTTTGTCATTTCCGTAACGCCGAGGCCAACACCAACGCCAACCAATATGCCCGTAAGGGCTGATGCTGCATATTCAGCAGCAGTCAGTGCGACCGGAACTACCAGAGGTAAAGGCATGTTAATTTCTCCTTTTCAACAAGTTATCTATTATTCTCAAGATATCTTTGTATTGTTGTTCCGGGTTTTCTCCTGCTTCAAGGGCATTTTTGATTTCTGGTGCATCATGGAAGTCACGATTAAATGCCGTTAAATAAAGGTATGATCTAATCAGCTTTTTATCTTTAAAGCCCAGATCGTCGATTAAATACCGATATGCTTCTTTAAGTCGCTTATGCAAATTTTTCTCATCCTCATGTACAACCAAGTCGGCATGTTCTGACAAAATGCATTGCCTGATTTTTTCAATATGAGCATTGTCCTCTGTATCAATAAGTTTATCGAATTGTTCCTGAGTCAGTATAATCATGGCATCGCTCCTTAACTCATAAGCTATAATTACCTATATTGGGTCTTTTATCTGTGTGTAATTCAGACGAAACGATCACGGCGGAAGCAATCATACTGTTTTTTAATCAATTATGTCACTGAAATCATTCGACGTTGAGCAGGGCCAATAACGATTGGCTTCATGAGAAATTAAGTTTTTGTATGTATTCATGTCTATATTGAGAATGCGGTGAAGGGGAAAATAACCTTATTACCTAATGGATTTTAAGGTGCTTAGCGACGGCAAGGGAGCGAATCCCTGGGAGCATAGATAACTCTGTGACCGGGGTGAGTGAGTGCAGCCAACAAAGAGGCAACTGAAAGATAACGGGTATATTTATGCGCAGATTATTTGTAGCGCATTTAAGGTTAAGGTATACTGCTTTCCCGTCCTGTTATATCCATCATCTTTAAACCTAAACTTTCAGGTTCAGCATGAAAACTAATTATATTTTTGTGACCGGCGGGGTCGTATCCTCTCTGGGGAAAGGCATTGCCGCAGCCTCTTTAGCCGCTATACTCGAAGCCCGTGGACTCAATGTCACTATTATGAAACTGGACCCGTACATCAACGTTGATCCGGGAACGATGAGTCCAATCCAGCATGGGGAAGTTTTCGTTACTGAAGACGGCGCTGAAACTGATCTCGATTTAGGTCACTACGAGCGTTTCATTCGCACTAAAATGACGCGTCGTAATAACTTCACTACAGGTCGGATCTATTCCGAAGTTCTGCGTAAAGAACGCCGGGGCGATTATTTGGGCGCAACCGTTCAAGTTATTCCTCACATCACCAATGAAATTAAAGATCGCATCATCAGCGGTGGTGAAGGTCATGATGTGGTGCTGGTGGAAGTCGGTGGTACTGTCGGTGATATTGAATCCTTGCCATTCCTTGAAGCTATTCGTCAGATGGCGGTAGAAGTTGGTCGTGAACATACTTTATATTTGCACCTAACACTTGTTCCTTATCTGGCTGCGGCTGGAGAAGTAAAAACCAAGCCAACTCAACATTCTGTAAAAGAGTTGCTTTCAATCGGTATTCAGCCAGATATTCTTATTTGCCGCTCAGATCGTGTCATCTCGGCTAATGAGCGTGCAAAAATTGCGCTTTTCTGTAATGTACCAGAAAAAGCGGTTGTCTCTCTGAAAGACGTTGATTCCATTTATAAAATCCCAGGGCTATTGAAATCTCAGGGATTAGATGATTATATTTGTAAACGATTCAGCCTCGATTGTCCGGAAGCAAATCTGTCCGAATGGGAGCAGGTTATTTACGAAGAAGCGAATCCTTCCGGTGAAGTGACTATCGGGATGATTGGCAAGTATATTGAACTGCCTGATGCTTATAAATCCGTGATTGAAGCATTAAAGCACGGTGGATTAAAAAATCGTTTGACAGTTAACATTAAGCTGATTGATTCACAGGATATTGAAACTCGTGGCATTGAATTATTGAAGGGTTTGGATGCGATTCTGGTTCCAGGTGGCTTCGGTGGTCGTGGTGTGGAAGGCAAAATCATGACCGCCCGTTATGCCCGTGAGAACAAAATTCCTTATTTAGGGATTTGTCTCGGAATGCAAGTCGCATTAATTGAATTCTCACGCCATGTCGCAGGCATGGAAAAAGCCAGTTCAACAGAATTCGAGCCTGATTGCAGATTCCCGGTGGTTGGCCTGATCACCGAATGGCGTGATGAGGACGGTAATTTAGAAGTGCGTAGCGAGGAAAGTGATCTCGGTGGAACGATGCGTGTGGGTGGTCAGCCATGCCACCTGACAAAAGACAGTTTGGTTCGTACCTTGTATGGTACGGATACTATCATTGAACGCCATCGTCATCGTTATGAGGTTAATAATTTGCTACTGAAACGCATTGAAGATGCTGGTCTGCGGGTAGCAGGTCGTTCAGTAGATAATAAATTAGTGGAAATTATTGAGATCCCCGACCATCCTTGGTTCGTGGCTTGTCAGTTCCATCCAGAATTTACGTCTACTCCTCGTGACGGTCATCCGTTATTTGCTGGTTTTGTAAAAGCCGCCGGTAAATATCAGAAAGGCCAGCTCAAATAAGATGTGCAGTAAGTGGCGGTATGAAATGTTCTGCCACTTACTTGAAATATAACTTGTACTGAGGAAAACCTAATGTCCAAAATCGTTAAAGTGATCGGTCGTGAAATCATTGACTCCCGCGGTAATCCAACCGTAGAAGCAGAAGTGCATCTGGAAGGAGGCTTTGTTGGTTTAGCGGCCGCACCATCTGGTGCATCTACCGGTTCCCGCGAAGCATTGGAACTGCGTGACGGTGACAAATCCCGTTTTATGGGTAAAGGTGTACTAAAAGCGGTTGATGCGGTAAATGGCCTGATTGCACAGGCGGTTATCGGTCAGGATGCAAAAGATCAAGCTAACATCGACAGAATCATGATCGATCTGGACGGTACCGAAAACAAATCGAAATTCGGTGCTAACGCGATACTGGCGGTTTCTCTGGCTAACGCTAAAGCTGCTGCTGCCGCGAAAGGTATGCCATTGTACGAGCATATTGCTGAACTGAATGGTACCCCGGGTAAATTCTCTATGCCATTACCGATGATGAACATCATCAATGGTGGTGAGCACGCGGATAACAACGTTGATATTCAGGAATTCATGATTCAGCCGATTGGTGCAAAAACGTTGAAAGAAGCGGTTCGTATCGGTTCTGAAGTATTCCACAATTTGGCTAAGGTTCTGAAAGCAAAAGGCATGAGTACGGCTGTGGGTGACGAAGGCGGTTATGCACCTAACCTAGAGTCTAATGCTGCGGCTCTGGCTGCGATCAAAGAAGCGGTAGAACAAGCAGGTTATGTTCTGGGCAAAGATATCACTTTGGCTATGGATTGCGCAGCTTCTGAATTCTACAACTCAGAAACAGGTAACTATGAATTGAAAGGTGAGGGAAAAACTTTCACTTCTCAAGAATTTACGCATTACCTGGAAGAGTTGACCAGAGAATATCCAATCGTGTCTATCGAAGATGGCCTGAACGAATCTGATTGGGATGGTTTCGCTTACCAAACCAAAGTGTTAGGTGAAAAAATCCAGTTGGTGGGTGACGACTTATTCGTTACCAACACTAAGATCTTGAAAGAAGGCATCGAGAAAGGCATTGCTAACTCCATTTTGATCAAATTCAACCAGATTGGTTCTTTGACTGAAACTCTGGCTGCTATCAAAATGGCAAAAGATGCAGGTTATACCGCAGTAATCTCTCATCGTTCCGGTGAAACTGAAGATGCAACTATTGCCGATCTGGCAGTTGGTACAGCCGCTGGTCAAATCAAAACAGGTTCTATGAGCCGTTCTGATCGCGTTGCTAAATACAACCAACTGATCCGCATTGAAGAAGCGTTGGGTAACCGCGCTCCTTTCAGGGGCCTGAAAGAAGTAAAAGGTCAGGCTTAATTAGTAATTAAGTATTAAGAGGAGGGGTAAAACCCTCCTTAATGCTTTAATAAATATATTTTTTTAGGATGTTCATTAACGTATTTAATGCGACTTCCAATATTTCTGAAAATAACTAAACTTTCTGAACATTCTAGTATCTATAAAAGAGCATTTTTGAGCAATTAAAGTTCACTTATGACCTTTTAGTCGTTTTTCTATTCGGAAAATATTTAGCTGAACTTAGCGAGATTTAACGTTTTAGTACAGCTATTTTTTAGTATTTCGCACCAGTGTGGACTCAGGGAAAAGCTGTAACAATATAAAAATATTAATTTGAAGAGAGTATGAATATAGCACCTTGAATAACCAAACGGAGAGGAGAGGAAGGAATGATTGTAAAAAACGACTGGCACCCAGCGGATATTATTGCAGGACTTAAAAAACGAGGAACGTCGTTAGCTGCTATTTCAAGAGAAGCGGGATTTGCATCATCCACTTTATCAAATGCTTTGCATCGTCGGTGGCCTAAGGGTGAGCAACTCATTGCTACCGCTTTAGATTGTGAGCCTTCTGAAATATGGCCAAGCAGATATTCTACATGAATTAAAATAAAATTCTCGTAAAAGAGTTAATGAGAAGATATTAAGTACCTGAAAATTTTCTTATGTCTTTTGGAAAGCTTCAGGTATGATCATAAGATTAAAATAGGATTGTTAACATCTTGGCTTGATGTTTGTCATAAATAATTTTTCTGCATCAATTACTTAATTTTTTGTATTATGTTGACATTCCCCTCTCTTATATTTCTGCTGATTTCGCGGATATTTTTTATTTAATATATACCCTATGGATTTCAAGATGCATCGCGACGGCAAGGGAGCGAATCCCCGGGAGCATAGAGAACTATTGACCGGGGTGAGTGAGTGCAGCCAACAAAGAGCAACTTGAAAGATGACAGGTATATCTAACCCATGAGCATTTTAGCGAGCATTAAAGGCGTGTCGAAGATCGGGGTTCGGAATGAGAAAGTTTGATATACGGAGTGATGAGAGCATAGGGCTCTGCCAAGCAGAACCCTAATGGCATAATGACGACAACAATATTATGCTAGAGGTATATAGGGATTAGAATTAATAAATCGGGTAGGAGCATAATTATTATACCCTTTACCCCGGCAGTATTCTTTTAACTGGCTTAATGAGTTTATCCCTATTTTCTGATAAATGAATTGTAACCGACTTTGTACTGTTCTATAGGTAATACCTAATTTTTTAGCGATATCTTTAGTGCTGAGTGATTGCAACGCAAAAAATACGATATCGAACTCTCTATCGGTAAAAATCTCAGTTGGATTGCCAAATGATAGTGATTCAGGAGGTTTATTCATTTCCATATGATACATTGAAAAAACTTCTAGCTTTTTGGCTCTGCCTACTACGCCAATCGACTCTCCATCTTTTATCAAAGGAGTGACATCCGCCATAAATGGTTGAATAATTTTATCCCTACCACCATACATAAATGTAATCAAAGTAGGAATGACTTTTTTTTCCTCCATCACTCTACGGTCATTAGATTGAATGATATCAGCAACCTCAGACCAATAAACCGGACATTCACTATCCAGTTTACCTTCAACATTAAATCCTTTGGGTAGTCCGCTATGATGAAGTCCATAATCATTCATATAGATAAATCTCGACTCTTTATCTTTTATATACCAAAACTCATTACAGTGCTCCATGTATGATATAAAGGCATCAAAGCTTTTTGAACGAACATCCAGATCTTTGTTTACAGAGAAACTCATAGTGTTATCTTTCATAATTTCACCTATCATGATTGAACTATAAAACTATAAAACTATAAAACTATAAAACTATAAAACTATAAAACTATAAAACTATAAAACTATAAAGCAGTAATAACTTCTGTGTGAGGTTATCACTTTTACGACTAGAGGGATAATTATGTTTCGTGGATTTAAAACAATAGCCTCTGGAAATGACGTTTTTTAAGTTTTAAATGTATTAATCTACCCTGCGGTCAGATAAGGATTAAAAAAATCCCTCCTATTAATACCAGATTTTAAAAACACGAATATAGCGAGATAAAAGTTTTTATAGAAAATATGGATTTAATTTAAAGTACATAAAATATTATCCGAACAGGAGCATACTTAGTTACTTTCTCTCTGTTATTTTACGAATCAAGCCATAAAAATAATACGATAAAAAAGGGGGGAGGGTAAAACGGTTAATGTGGCAGGATTCAATCCTTATACAAAGATTTAAAAAAGTAGAATTAAAAGTGGTAAAAAAATCGTTAAAACTTTATACCGATTAAACTCAGGAGTTAATACAATGGTTTTTAATAACAGTTTAAATGAGTTTGTCGGTTGGTAGCGAGAATTAAAATGCCTCACTTGTGTTAAAGCGTGAAAATAAGCGAATTTCGACGGGGTATAGGGTTCTGCTAAGCAGAGCCCTAATAGCATAGTGACGGCATAGATATTGAGCATTGTTATACCAGAGGTATATAGGGATTAGGGTTAATAAATCGGGTAGGAGCATAGTTATCATACCCTTTACCCCTGCAATATTCTTTTAGCTGACTTAATGAATTTATCCCTATTTTCTGATAAATAAGTTGTAACCTACTTTGTACCGTTCTATATGAAATACCTAATTTTTTGGCTATATTTTTGGCGCTTAGTGATTGCAACGCAAAAAATACGATATCGAATTCTCTATCAGTAAATAGATCAGTTGGTGTGCCAAGAGTTAATGAATCAGGATGTCGATTGTTTTCAAAATGATACATGGAATAAATTTCTAGTTTTTTACCGTGACCAACAACCCCAATGCATTTTCCATCCTTCATTAGCGGTGTGACATTGGCTAGAAATGGTTGGATTATTTTTTGCCTCCCACCATAAGTTAAGGTGTTTAATACCGGAATGGTTTTTAAACTAGTCATTACGTTTTGATCATTAGCTTGTATAATATCTGCAAACTCAGCCCACGGTGCTGGACATTCACTATCAAGCTTCCCTTCTATGTTAAACCCCTTAGGCAGGCCACTGTAATAAAGTGTAGCATCATTAGCATAGACGAATCGAGATTCGTTGTCTTTTATAACCCAAAGATCGTTGCTGTTTTCCATGTATGATATGAAGGCATCAAAGCTTTTTGAATGAACATCCAGATCTTTGTTTACAGAGAAACTCATATTTTTATCGTTCATAATTTCATCCATGATGATTAAACTTAAAAAAATAGACATGAAAAGTAGTGAAAAAATCATCAAAACTTTATACCGATTAAACCAGAAGTGCAAATAATGGCTTTTATCCCCTTCATCCTTCAAGTTGCTGCTTTGTTGGCTGCTTTCACTCACCCCAGTCACAGAGTTATCTATGCTCCTGGGGATTCGTTCACTTGCCGTCGCGCTGCAACTCGAAATTTATTGGGTATAATAACAGTTTAAAATCTACTCATTATAGAGTTATCAGTAAAAAAGTGGTCTCGTTAATACTTAAGGAAAGGTAAAGTGCATCTGTTTTTGAACCCTAAAAAATGCATAAAATGCAGAGATTTACTATACCTATCAAGACGTAATAATGTGATGTAACAATGAAAATTTGTATAAAACGCCGTCTGTTATGATTTAATCTGCTTGATTCTCACGCTTTAGATCCCAAAATTCAAAGAACTGCATTTTCTTCCTAAGCTGAACTCCTTATATTCACACGCCTTGTATTCTTTAATAATTGTAGCAATGGTGGATTAGATATCACCGGCGCTAATGGAGTCACCATGGATGCTTCTGAATCGTTAACACCAGCCATGAAGCCAAATTTTTCTAATAAAAAAGGCTTAATTATTCTGGCTGCTGATATTGTATTACTGTTTCTTCTACTGAATACCTTACCGTTTGATGAAAAAGCCAATGCGGGTTTGGCACTGATGGTATTTGTTGGTGTGTTGTGGCTGACTGAAGCTATTCACGTCACGATTACTGCGTTATGTATTCCAATTCTGGCTGTTGGCATGGGATTGATGAATACGGGGGATGCGCTGAAATCTTTTGCTAATCCCATCATTTTTCTGTTTTTTGGTGGTTTTGCACTGGCAACGGCACTTCATATACAAGGGCTAGATAGACTGATCGCTAATCGTTTGCTGATGATTGCCCGTGGACGTTTGTCTGTCGCGGTGATGTTGTTGTTTGGTGTTACCGCTGGCCTTTCCATGTGGATCAGTAACACAGCGACTGCCGCGATGATGCTGCCATTGGTATTGGGGATTTTGTCTAACTTAGATGTACGTACTGAGCGCCATACCTTTGTGTTTGTATTGCTGGGGGTTGCTTATAGTGCCAGTATTGGTGGTTTAGGTACGTTGGTTGGTAGCCCACCAAATGCGATTGCGGCGGCTCAACTGGGCATCGATTTTTTTGGTTGGATGAAATTTGGTATTCCTCTGGTTGTTATTTTGATGCCGATGATGGTGGGAGTCATGTATCTGATGTTGCGCCCAAATCTGAATCATAAATTCGACCTGAAGCTAGAAAAACTAGATTGGACTGGCAAGCGTTTGATGACCATGCTGATTTTTCTGTCTGCGGTGTGCTGTTGGATATCGAGTACTGTAATTAGCTCAGCTCTAGGTGGTGTGAAAGATCTGGATACCATTATCGCTGTTGGTGCCGCTATTCTGATTGGTGTAACCGGTGTTGCGAGTTGGGCTCAGATTCAGCATAACACCGAGTGGGGCGTATTGATGCTGTTCGGTGGTGGCCTGACTTTAAGCGCCATTTTGAAAAACTCAGGTGCCAGTGAAATTATGGCGAATGGTATGGCGGCGACTTTCGGTGCAAGCCATTGGTTTGTGATCATTATTGCGGTGGCGGCGTTTATTATCTTCCTGACTGAATTTACCAGTAATACAGCGAGTGCAGCTTTGTTGGTGCCAGTATTTGCCACAGTTGCGGAAGCATTGGGTATGCCGGTGATGACGTTGACATTGATTATCGGTTTCGGTGCGTCTTGTGCTTTTATGTTGCCGGTTGCCACACCGCCTAATGCGATTGTGTTCGGCTCCGGCCATATCAAACAGACTGAAATGGTAAGAGTGGGGATGGTTTTAAACATTGCTTGTATCGTTATCATCTCTTTGTTTGCTTGGTTCTTCTGGTTGTAACTGAAAGCTTAATTAATGTTCCTTTGAGCACGACCCCGCCCAATATGCTGGCGGGGGAGAAAAGCCAGAGGAAAAAGATTCATACGGATGAACCTAACCCATGTTTTTCACCGGTGAGGTCTGCTGATAAAACGGGAACTTCACGTCAACTTTGATCATCAAGAATTCTCTAATAAATGACAGAATTTTATATGATGATCACCGCATTGAATACATGATCGAAAAAATAATGACAATAAATTCAAATAATTACATCAAATAAACCTATTGGAAAGCATATCAAGCTTGATACAATTTTTATCACAAAAATCAACAAATAATTTACTATTTTTCAATAAGTTATATTTTTAGTTGTGATGGAATTCACAAATATATTAACTATTATATAGCTGAAATAATAAAAACTGTTAATATTACAAAGCTGGATTAAATTTTAACCCGGTATATTTGTTAAAAAAAATCCTATAGGAGGATAAGGTGAATATGATAACAGCACAAGCATTTAGACCACTAACTAATGATGAAACATTAAATTATGATAATGGTTTAATGAATTCATCCCCTAATTAATAGAGAAAGGAATAAAGGTATACCGTAACCTTTATTCCTTTATTTGTCCTTTCATTTATAAGATAAAAGGTAAAACATGGACATTATTAACGTAAAAAGGGCAATAACAGTAATAATAAATAAAAAATTTAATGATACTGATCTGTATACTTGCTACTTATCAGGCTCTGTTATTGAAGGATTTGCAACACCAAAATCTGATTATGATGTCTATGTTATATTGGAAGGAGAGCTAGAGGTAGAATGCGAAGAGATATTTATACCATCCGATATAGGAATGTTAGAAGTGACAATCATCTCTTTAAAAGAGATAAAAGAAATCATGAAGATAATCAACAGTGGAAGCCCAAATTCCGATTGGTATAAATTGCATTTATCTCATAGGATATTAACAGGGGAATCGATTATAAAATCAAATAATTTTAACAAATTAAAAGGAGACATAAATAAAGCTAAATTATGTGAAATACTTAAGACCAAAGCAAAAAACTTTGGCGAAAAGTGCTTTTCCGATGGGATTGGAAATATTTTAAATAATGACCTAATATCAGCAGCATTCAACTTTGAACGAACAGTTAATTCAGCAATGGATTATATTCTGGCTTCAAGTGAAAACACATCCACCTTAATAAAGTGGCGTTATCAAAATGCAATGAAGGTGTTTGGAAAAGACCATCCAATAACATCTATATACTTGATGATTTGTTCGAAATTTAATGTAATCAATGATATTTCAACAATTGATTACATAAACTCAGTTGCTAAAATGTGGCAGTTAACTTTAGACTATTGTCAAGGAAAAGATATTTTCAGTTACAATGTATCTTTTACGAAAAAAAGAATAGCTAATACATCCGACATTTTATTATCAGATAAAAATAACGAACCAATAATAAAAAATTTATGGTATAGAGTCTTGTGCAAAGATGGGAAATTAATACTTTTCGCAAAAAAAGCATTATGTGAAATTAATTCAGATGCATATAAGGTTTGGTTAGTAATAGATAATGAAAAAACAGAGTTTGAAGTTGTTTCAGAATTGAAAAAAATTGGAATAACTAATGAAAATGCTAATTTTTACATATCGGAATTCGAAAGACTAGGGGCATTATCATAAATAATGCATATGGGAAATACAATGGAAAGAATAAAAATTATAAGTAAGCACCACTGCTGGAGAACATTAAAGGGAACCAAAACCAATAATTTTCAAGAATATTTGAACCAAATAAATAATGGATGCCAATTACAAGAAACAATATTTCATCTACGTGATGCAGAAGAAATGCTAATGGACTTAAGTAATTTGTCATCACCCATATCAAGATTATCAAGCACTGAAATAATACATATTTGGAATGAACTAGTTGATTATTTAAATATAAATAAAATTACATCTGATATGGGTAACTTAGTAAATGGATATGGCTTAGATCCAGAATTAGCCTTATATGGTACTGAACTATGCGAGTTGAGAAAAAACAAAGAAAATATCCTATCCACAATATTGAACAAAGGAATAACAAATAAATTAGAATTAATATATTCAAGAGGGCTTGATAAATCGGTAAAATTAAAGGACGCGCCACAAAAAACAATTGATTTATATGATGAGTTTCGTTACGAATACAGTAAAAGTATTAATTTATTTTCATTGGAAACTTGACCCACATTAAACATAGAAAACATTTACCAAGATCATTATGTGTGGGATAAGGTTTTTACGATAGCTAAAAACAAATTATTTATTATTTCAGGAGGAATCCCCCTTGCGTTATCTTATCATGCAAAAACACTAGACAATAATATATATTTCTGTGAAATACATCGTGAAAATGATAGTGGTTTGCTGCATAAAAGAAAGTTATTCAATGAAATATACCCAAAATTTAAAGGAAAAGAAAATGAAAGTTGGCTGATAATTGATAAATCCTACACAGGCGGAAGTATTCAATTAGCTTACAAGATGCTTGTAAGTTTAGTTGGGTACAAATCGAAAATATATAAAGTATCGTTTTCGCCAAAAACATTAGGAGCATTTTCATCGTCAGATTATGCAATTTATGCAGGCAGATTATTTGATGTAAAAAAGACAATAGAATATTTAACAGCCGAAGATTGGCATAAAAAACTCATTTATTTGGGAGATCATGTCACATGAGGTATGTATTCAATAATGAAGTTAGCAATTATTTAGAAATATACCTTCACAAACTCAGAGAAGAGATTCGTAGAATATGGCTTGCCAAGCTTTCCACTATTCATATCGGATATGATAACAAATATCATGGCGAAACAGTAGAAATAGATATCATTTTAAATAATATAATTTACGAGCACTTAGATAAATCAGAATTAAAGGTCACCATTATTTCAGAAGACGATTCTGAATCACAATCTGTAAATATTAAAGATGAGGTTTACTTACTCATTGATCCTATTGACGGTACTCATAACTTACTTATGGGTTATCCTGCCTATACTACATCAATAGCTGTTTACAAGAATGATAGATACATTATGGGCTGGGTATATGATATTCCAAGAGACATTATATATAAAGCATCATTAGGAGAAGGTTCTTATATACAAAGCATATATACCAGCAAGCGAATATATACAAGTCCCTCATTTCAACTAAACGATTTGAGAGTATCATTTCATAGGGCGAAAAATAATCAGTATACAGAGGTTCAGAATAAAATTATTAATGAAGCAAATAAAGTCAGAATCTCATCTTGTTCAAGTTTAGATATATGCTTGATCGCTAGTGGCGTTCTACATACATTCTTAGATTTATCACTTATGGGTCACGAACGTTGTGTAGATATAGCAGCAGCTAAACTAATCCTTGAGGAGTCGGGGGGATACATAATGACTCGTGATGGAAATAGTTATAATATTTTATCACCTACAGATTCTTTATTTTTTGAGAAAAAAGCAATCATAGCTGTTTCTTCTAAAAGTGCAGGGGATACAATATTAGAATTACTGAGGATATAAAAAAATGAACACTATAGAATTAAAAATTAGAGTATTATGTTCTGGATTAAAATATGATAAAAACGTGATATATGAGTACAATAAAAGGAGTTTTATTCCTAAAAGAAGGGCGTATGGAACAGGTGATAGTTCTAAATTAGAAACAACACATTCCGTACCTCAAGAAATTATTTTAGAAGATGGTACAATTATTGCCTGCAACTATAATGAAAATTCTGATTATGATTTAATACATGAAAATGGAAATTTTCACATAAAAGCCGACAACATTTTGTTTAAGGTTATATTTCCCATTAAACCAGACATATATGGTATAGAACTTTCAGATGGCAGTAGAGTAGAAGAATACGTCACGGTGTATGGTGATACAACTTTGGGTTTTTTCTCTCCTGGGCATTGTTATTATTTTAATGATGGCCGCCAGTGCAAATTTTGTTCATTAGGTGAAGCTAGAAATAGTTTATCAGATCATAAAAAGTCTATTAGACCGTCAAAAGTAATTGAAGTTATGAACATAATAGAAGCTAACAACATTAATAGATATAAAAGAATACTCATCAATGGAGGTACAACTCGTAATTATGATATTGGTTTTGAAATGCACAAACAATTATTAATTTCTCTAAAACCTTTTTGTGAAAAAAACGATCTTAACAGTCATCTAATATCAATGCCTCCTAGAGATTTAAATAAAATAAAGGGGATTTCTGAGTTTGTTGATAGCTGGGCTATTAGTTTAGAAATATTTAATCCTAAATTATTTGAACAGATATGCCCTGGTAAATCACAAGACTACGGGAGAAATAATCTATTAGCAGCATACCTGGCTGCTGTTTCAGAGTTAGGTGAAGGTAATGTTTATGTTGGGTTTGTAGCGGGATTAGAACCTGTAAATGATTTAGTACAAGGGATGGAGTTTTTTTCAAAAAATGGCATAGTTCCAGCAGTAGCAGTCTTTCATCCCGATCATGGTTCTGAATATCAAAATCACCCTAGACCTATTTTTGAAGATATTTATAAAACATATGCTGAGATGCATAAGTTATATAAAAAATATGGATTCAAACCATTTATTATCGGTAGTGGTAGAAATTCACTTGATACTGAGGCGTACTACGGGGAAAAAAGAAATGATTAAACGCGGTTTATTTATAGCTTTTGAAGGGAATGATGGTGCAGGTAAATCGACAATTTCACGCGAAGTTTATGATATTTTATCTCTAGATTATAATAATATTGTTTTTTTAGATAAGAATTATCCTTTACTACCATCTGGCTATAGTATGTACCACATGGGGAAAATACGAGATGTGCTTTGGGATTATGACATTTCAGCTCCGTTGGGTGAATTGGGTGACCGGCATTGGATTCTACTGATAGCATCATGGTTTGCTGTTTTGGATAGTTTAATTATTCAACCTAGTTTATTGCAAGGTAAAATTATTATATGTGATAGTTGGTATTATAAATATTTAGCAAGGTTCTTACTTAAATCTACGGAATTAGCAGAATTAAGTAATTCGGTTCTATCTATAAATACAAAGCCGGACATGGTTATATATCTTGATGTTCCTCCAGATATTGCCGAAAAAAGAAAAAAAATGTTAAAGCCTAGTGAATCTGGAAAATTGGAGAAAAATGAAAAATATGATTTTATAGAGTATCAAAAACACGTTCTTAATCAATACCAGACATTTTATGATGACACTTGGAAGATTATTGATACTGACACTTTAACTAAAGATGCAGTCATTAAATTAACCGTGGATATTATTCAAGGGGAAATACTAAGAAAGATGTAATTACTGTAAGCACTATATTTATTAAGTCTATTTTAGTTGGAGAAAAATGATGGATAAAGAATTTCGAAAATTAATATTAGCCTCATCAGGAAATTCTTTCACCTTGTATTTGGAGATGATAATATCATTCACGCTAATCACATATCATTGGAATGGTGGAGCGATATATTCATCTTTATATACTGTTTCATATGCTGCATCTTTACTATTTCTAACGCCCTATGTTTCGTCATTTGTAGATGAAAATATAAAACCAAAAAAATGTATTATTATTATTTCGTTACTTTGTGGTGTTATTACCACATTTCAATACAACATTGATGACGTTAATATATATATTCTTTATTCTTTTATTAAAAACATCCTTCGTTTATTTCTAGGGCCTTCTAATTTTATAATATTAAAAAACATATCAACCAACCAATTTGAAAAGAAATTTAGTTATTGGCAGGTTTTATTTCAAATATATAAAATGGCGGCCCCGTTATTTTTAGGTTTTATTCTTATCTATTACTCAATAAAACAGACTCTTATTTTAATATCAATGCTTTATTTTATTTCAGCAATCTTATATATTTTTATTTCAGAACCATTGATTAATGTTAACCGCAAGAAAAACAAGATATCACTAACTAATTACTTCAATATAATGAAAGATAATAAAATATTGTTTCCATTTATTGTTATTTCCACTTTAACTTGTTTTGGCTATCTATCAGATAGCTTGATAGCTCTTAGCTTTATGGCGCTGGGATTAAATGGTAGCCATTATAGTTTTGCCATGTGTCTTTCTGGTGTTTCAGGTGTTTTAGTTGGTTTAGTATTTGGAAAGTATAAGATTAACATATCTTTAAATATTATATTATTTTCATTCTTTTTGTGGGGGGCGGGGTATCTTTTAATAGGAATAGCAAATCAATTTAACGATTTATTTCCTGATAAAATCAATTTATTTTTTATATTTTTAGCAATGGTAATAATAGGAATAGGATCGTCTATGAATAATATTATTGTTACTATTTATATGCAAAAATTCGCAACTCATGATAACTCGGCTAAAATATTTGGCTTAACGTCAATTTCTGTTGGTTTTTCCATGTTTATTGGCCCTTTGATAGGTTCCACAATATCTTATTTTTTTTCCATAAGTATCGTTTTTTTTACAACATTTATAGGTATTTTTTTAACCATAATTGTGGTTGTTTTAATAAATCGTAAATCCACGTCATGACACAGTTTTACTAAAGGCCAGTGGAGGGTATACACGATATTTTAGGCTTTCCTAAAACAGTTTTCTCCTTTTACTATTGCGGGAGCCCTGTGAACAAAAAGCACATTGTGTCAATTCTACTTGGTTTACATTCCATCCTCTTTATATACAGAGAGGTTATAAGGATATCAGCTTTCGCTGGTATTTTATTAAGACTATTATCAGTGAAATGTAAGCAAAAACCTGTTTGCAGAGAAGTTTTTTGCAAACAGGTTGCGATTGTCAGAAGAAACCATCTTTTACCATATAATTAAATCTATTAATAGCGCCGGAAGTTTGCTGTTTTATAGCTTGGCGGATTCCTATTTATCTCTATCGTTTATATTCAAACGACAATATCTATTGAGTACAGGTTTATTGTGCTGAAAATATTTATAAAACGCTATCATTACTATCGTATGCCCGACTAACTTCTTGGGCAGCAAAGTCTTTGACAGATTGAACTTTAATCGGTCCTTTTGAACCGTATTTGTAGATATTACCAGCTGCGTTATTATCTAAAAGCATCACATATGACATTCTATCACGTTGCCTATTTCGTTCTGTACGAACAACGCCATGTATATTAGCCCGAACTTTCGTCGTTAAATCTCCTGTAAGCACTTCCATTGAACTACCAAAGTTAATGATTAGATAACCAGGAACGGGATCGATAGCCAAAAGCTCATCATCTATATAAGCTAACAGCCCTCGTTCAGTTGTTCTTAGGATAGTTACCCAACCTAGATCCCGATGAAATTTGGAGCCTCGGGTCGCTTTCTCTGAGCGGTAATGATTGAATCCAAACATTTGGTGTCCTAGTCCTTCGGAAAGACCACCAGTGATTAATTTCCAGTGACTACGAGGAATACCAACATGGTTTAACACCGAGCGTAATATGCATATACCTATATGTGCCATCTGGCGACCAAGTGTCGCAACTTCGGTCGGAATTAAGTTCCAGTGCTTTCGTTCGATATAAAAATTTTCCCATTGATCATGTTTTCTATCGAAATAACCTTCGTAGCCGTTGGAAAATGTGCATGATTTAAATCCCGTATAGGGACGAAGTTCTCCTTCTGTGGCGGGTTCAAAGAAGTGGTATGCAAATCGATCACCATATTCAAAATCCATATAAGGTGGAACTTCCAGGAGGAAAAAACCATGTCGAAGAGCCTGGTTAAAGCCATCATTATCAGTAAAAACAAGGTTATCTCCTTCTAAATGGGAGCGTACTATGTTTGCTGATTTATAAGTTTTTGCAGCAATTATTTCGGATGGCATTGCTGGTAGTTTAATTGTAGATCGCATGGTTGATGATGTTTTCATGATTATGGTCCTGCGATAATGTCGCAAAAAGGCTATTAATTTAAATTAAATTCATAAATGATTTCTTCAATCTTCTTATTTTGAAAATTGAGGAATGGTTTTATTGGTGTCAGAATGCTATTTTTGTCATATTGATAGAAATATTAATCCCCCCTTGGTCCAATTGTGGATGCAAAAGTAAACTTATCTTCACTCGATATTGGTCGTTTTTTAGAAAAGAGATAGCATATAATTATTTATCATAGCTATAAGTAACAATTTCGCCACATATGCATTTACATAATTAATGTTTCTTATCTATGTAATTAATATATGGCATAGAAAGAATTAAAAAGCAAATGGCTGCGATAAAAAAACAATATATTTTTTTGTTAAAAATTTATTTTTAATAAAAATCATATAAATCATCCCGTTATGTTTTGATAAATATGATAATTTATAGATGAAATTTTTCCAGAATTGGAATTGGTTTTTCTGCAATTATTGATATCGAGTAAGATAATAAACGTTCTGTTTTAATTTAATCTCTTGTTTAATCATAGGTATATAAATTAAAACTCAGATTTTGAGTTTAAACATTGTAACAGATTAATATAATTATCTCTTACAGTAGAAAGTTTATAGAATTGTTATGATTAGAATGCTAACTGACTGGATGTTATTCAATCTGGCGTTGTTTTTTCATAATTATTCTGTGTTGCAGAAATAATTCATTTTTTTTCATTCTATTACGAATTGATCTCCTTTTGAAATTAATCTGGTCTGTATAGATGGCTATTTTATAATTTGTTGATGATGAGTAACTTAAAGGAATGAGGTGGCAATATAATTTTATTAAAAAATTATTTAAAGCTTATTTCAAAGGATAAAGCTTTGTTATATTTATTAGTGATATACGTATTCGCTGATATTTTTACCAAATCAAAAGCACGTAGAAAACCTGTTTACATTATTCCTATTCTCTCGGTTTTAGATAAAGAAAAATTTGTCGTAAACAGGTTGCTAGAAAATAGTTTTAATATATTTGGTGCTTTCATTAAAGAAGTAATCTACAAAGTATTATCATCATCATCGTATGACCGACTAACTTCCTGGGCAACATATTCTTTGACGGATTGAACGCTGATTGGGCCTTTTGGACCATATTTGTAGATATTATCAGTCAGATTGTTGGCTAAAGACGCTGTATATGACACTCTATCGCGCTGCCCGTTTCGTTCTGTACGAACAACGCCATGTATACTGGCCCGAACATTCTTGATTAGATTTTCTGTCAACACTTCGATTGAACTACCAAAGTTAATAATTAGGTAACCAGGAACGGGATCGATAGCTAAAAGCTTATCATCTATATAGGCCAGAAGACCCCGTTCAGTTGTTCTTAGGACTGTTACCCATCCTACATCTCGATGAAGCTTGGAGCCACGAGTGGCTTTCTCTGATCGGTAATGATTAAACTTTATATTCTGGGTTCCCAGCCCTTCTGAACAGCCGCCTGTGACTAATTCCCAGTCACTGCGAGGAATGCCAACATAATTTAATACTGAGCGTAATATACATATACCAGCATGTACCATCTGACGACCAAGTGTTGCAACCTCGGCTGGAATGAGATTCCAGTGTTCCCGTTCGATGCGGAAACTTTCCCATTGATCATGTTTTTTATCGGAATAACCTTCGTAACTGTTGGAGAAAGTATACGATTTGAATCCCGTATAAGGCCGAAGATCCCCTTCTGTAGCGGGTTCAAAGAAATGGTATGCCAATCGATCGCCGTATTTAAAATTCATGTAGGATGGCGCTTCCAAGAGGAAAAAACCATCCCGGATGGCTCGTTCGAAGCCGTCATTGTCAGTAAAAATGAGTTCCTCCCCTTCCAGACGGGATCGTGCCATGTTAACCGATTTACAGGTTTTTAAGGCGGTGCTTTCAGATGGCATTGGTGGTAGTTTCACTGGTGCTCGCATTGTTGAGGAGTTTTCCATCGTCGTATTCCTTAGGTGTAGTGATAGAATTTTTGTTTTATTCGTAAATATTTTCGATTCTTGGGTGAAATTCGTTAGCCATTCAGATCTTCCATTCTTATTAGTTCGAAATAAAAGAAGTTTGGAAATGGAACTTGATAAGTTGTATTCGACATAATTTATCTCCACTTTGTTTACCTTTGAGTTTGAAAAATTTTGTTTATACCTGTTATCTTTCAAGTTGCCTCTTTGTTGGCTGCACTCACTCACCCCGGTCACATAGTTATCTATGCTCCCGGGGATTCGCTCCTTTGCCGTCGCGATGCATCTTGAAATCTATTGGGTATAAATATATTTATCTTTTTCTATTATAGTGTATTAATCCGTTTCTTCATTAAACCTATACCCTTCATCCTTCAAGTTGCTGCTTTGTTGGCTGCTTTCACTTACCCCAGTCACATAGTTATCTATGCTCCTGGGTATGCGTTCACTTGCCGCCGCGCTGCAACTTGAAATCTATTGGGTATAGATCTTAATAATTATGTTTTATTACTCTTTTTATTGGCCCGTGAATATGGTTATTTTTACATTCGTTATTAATTCTACTGTAATTATCTATGTTGGATAGAGTGTCGAGAATTAATCTAAAGATTATTTTTAATAAAAATTTTATCTAATTGTTATATGTTGATTAAATTGATTTTACCTGATGTGACTATATATTTTACTCATCGTTTTTTATTTATATTAATAATTTCGTCTGCATCTAATTGCCATAAACAACAGCAATACTGACAATGTGAATTATTTAATGAATTAATGTTTTGATAGCGGATTTATTTAGTATTTATCCTAATAGGCGTTTATTCCAGATAATGAATCGACATAACAGCTGAAGTATATTTTGTTTTTTATATCATGAGGTAATCCCAACTGAGATAGGTTCTTAAAGGTAAAAGGTATCTTTTACTTAATTATCCTAATAGGGTATAAAATTATTATCGTTTTACGATAAGAAAGTATTATTTTGGGGAAATTTTAGGCTATAGTGTAATCATGTTTGAGGATGGGGGTAGGTATGACAGATTCTTCAAAATTGGATCGAATGACTAACCTTTAGCTTAGTGAAATCTAAAGATCTCGCGTTATTAATAGTAATTACCGAACAGAATCTGTCTTTATTAAAGAAATGTCAATGTTAGTTAGTGCTGTTAATTGTTATATCAATTTATTAAATAAGGAAAAGAGATGAAATTTCTATCATGTGCTTTATTGCTTGGTTTGGCTTACATTCCGTTTTCTTTTGCAGAAATATCAGTAAATGATGTTAATAATGAAATTAATGCGGAAGAAAAAGGTGCTTTAAGTAAATGTACGGATTTATTGCCTAAAGGGCATGTGTACACAATTAGTATTGTTGGAAAGTCAGATAAGAAAACAGCGAATGCAGATGGAAAATTTAAAGGAAAGTTTAGTGTTTCCGATGAAACAAAAAAACCTTTAGATAAGAAAAGAAGTGAAGAGATAAAACCTTTTATCCAATGTGTAACAGATACTGCACTGTGATCTATACCCTTCATCCTTCAAGTTGCTGCTTTGTGGCTGCTTTCACTCACCCCAGTCACATAGTTATCTATACTCCTGGAGATTCGTTCACTTGCCGCCGCGCTGCAACTCGAAATCTATTAGGTATATGCCTATTGCAATTTTAGTTTTATCTCGCCGGATGTAAAGATAATGGCCCCCAAAGAGGGCCATCTATTATTTGCTTCAACAATAAAATATCACTTGGAAAAGATCTTACGCTTCATCAGAAAATTCATTGACATAAAGCGTTAATTCAATTCCAGGTTTTACATCTGTAATTTTTATACCATCGTTCCAGCTTATTAAGTCCTTGATATTGATACCGTGACGTTTAGCAATGCTGGCCACTGAATCGCCTTGACGAACGCGGTAGATAATGGCGTTGTCGTTATTTACCCTCAATGTCTGCCCAATTTTCAATAAATTAGCAGTCCTTAGGTTATTCATACGCTGTAATTCACGGATGGAAATATTAAACCGTTTTGCAATTACGGATAAGGTATCACCTGAACGAACTTTATATTGGCTTTGTTTATTCAGGCGGAGGTTGTTTTTAGCAACTTCCTGACGAATATTGTTTAAAACGGTTCCATTTGCCAGTAAGTTTTTAAATTGATCAACTTTTGCCTTTGGCAGCATGATGTAATGCGGGCCATTAGGCGATGTCACTCCTCGTTTATATCCAGGGTTGTATGCCTTAATAGAAGTCAGAGACATGCCTGCCATTTCTGCGGCTTGAGACAGTGTGATTTGTTGTCCAACATCAACTTGCGCAAGAGCTCGTTGATTATTGGATTTTGGCAGCGTAACGCCATATTTATCGCTGTTGCGAATAACATCACTAAGCGCCAGAACCTTAGGCACATAGATCGCAGTTTCTCTTGGCAGTGATAATGACCAGAAATTTGTCGGCTTGCCTTTTGCTTCATTCCCTTTCATTGCACGTATAACACGGCCCTCACCGCTGTTGTAAGCAGCAATAGTCAATAGCCAATCGCCATTAAACATTTTATTAAGGCGTTGCAATAGGTCCAATGCGGCAGTTGTTGAGGCGGCAACATCTCGGCGTGCATCGTACCATTTGTCTTGAGTAAGACCGTAGTTGCGGCCAGTATCTGGGATGATCTGCCACAGACCTGCTGCTTTAGCGCGTGAGGTAGCATGCGGGTTAAAAGCACTCTCCACTATGGGCACTAGCACCAGTTCCATCGGCATATCGCGTTGCTTGATCTGCCCGACTATCCAGTACATATACGGTTCAGCCCGTAAAGTTACATCGTGGAGATAGCTCTTGTGTTTTAAGTAGTAATTTCGTTGTTCACGAACCCTGTAGTTATCAGGGAACTTCATCTTCAACTCATCACGGATGTATTCCCACAGCTCTTGTTGACTGCCAGGATCACCATCCTTCCAGCGGGCAGCAAACTGACCGGTATCATCAGTTGCTGCGGTCTTGCCTGTTTTCAGACTCGTTGAAGACGAATTCTGTGCCCGTTGTCCGGCTGTCGTTGACCAATCTGGCCCGGATTGACAGCCAACCAGCAAGACAGATGCGAATAGGATCGCTTTTGTCTTCATGATTAATTTTTATAGTTGCTTAAAAGACGAGCAATGATACTTATCTTAGCTTGATATGGCAACTATCTAAATCAGAATCGGTCTTTATTTATTCTGAGTTGACGGAAAACGACGGAAAGTGGTTGAGAGTTAGGTTTAATTCCAATATTTCTTTGTAAATCAATATCATCACATTTTAGGAAAATATTGATTTTTTTCTCTATTTGTAACGTAGTTGGTACTGTTGGTTGATTATTTTCCCTCATTTGGGTTACTTTTTGTTGATATTCGCTGATAGCTTGATTGGGCAAAATCGCGTGCGCAAACTTCATATTAGAAACGGTATATTCATGAGCGCAACAGATGAGTGTGTCATCAGGTAGCTCGGCTATTTTTCCTATAGATGTATACATTTGCTCAGCCGTTCCTTCAAAGAGTCGCCCGCAGCCACCGGAAAATAATGTATCCCCACAAAAGAGGTAAGGTGCTTGATAAAAAGCAATATGTCCCAGAGTATGGCCTGGAACATCTATAACTTGGAAAGAAAAATTACCAAAATTGATGCTATTACCGCCACGTACTATCATGGTAGCACCTTTGCTCTGTGTCTCCTCCGGGCCGTATACTGGTAGTTCAGGGAACTGATCAAGAATGCCTGGAACACCACCAACATGATCATGATGGTGATGGGTAAGTAGAATCGCATCGGGTATCCAGCCGTGTGATTTTAAGGTATCAAGAACCGGCTGTGATTCCGCCGGATCGACGATTACAGAATGTCTATTGTCATCACAGAGTAACCAAATGTAATTATCTGAAAGGGCAGGAATGCTGATAAGCTTCATTGTATGCCTCTTATTAACAGCAGTTTATTAAGGAAAGAAGCCAATGAAATCTGCACATACAATACAGAACATGAGTCCCCCGGCTTCTTGGGCTGATTTACCTTGGGGGGAATATTACCGTGCCGCTTTGGAACGTCAATTGCAACCTTGGTGGCAGAAAATATTTGGTTTCCATCTGTTGAAAATCGGTAACTTGAGTGCCGAAATTGATAGTAAAGAGTGTCCAATTTTTAATCAGATTAATGTCGGTAAGGAAGGGAAGAATATGCAGGTGATTACCGATCCTTACCATTTGCCATTTGAAGAAAAATGTGTTGATGCTTGTCTGCTTAGTCATATGCTGGCTTACAGTGATGATCCGCATCGCCTGTTACGAGAAGTTGATCGCGTGATGATTGATGATGGTTGGTTGATCATTAGTGGCTTCAATTCATTGAGTCTGCTTGGTTTAGGGAAATTAGTGCCCGGATTATGGCGCTATCAGCCTTATTGTAGCCATATGTTTTCCCTGATGCGCCAACTTGACTGGTTAAGTCTGCTTAATTACGAAGTGTTGTATCGCGGAAATTTTCAGGTATTACCCTGGCGAAATGAAACCGGCTTTTTTAATCGATACTTCCCTGTATTTGGTTGTGTGAGTCTGATTATTGCCCGTAAACGGACATTGCCACTAACCCTAAATCAGATAAAAGTCACACTGCTAAAGCCCAAATTGAATAGTGCAGTTGGCGCAACAAAATGTTATCGAAAACGCAATTAATCTGTGTTTTCGATATATCCAGTGTCGGTTTCTGTTGGTGAGTTTGCCGCGGTGCGAGCCAATTCATCACAACGTTCATTTTCATGATGCCCGGCGTGACCTTTGACCCATTGCCAGTCAATATCATGGCGAGTAATTGCTTGGTCAAGGCGCTGCCACAAATCTACGTTGCTGACAGGGGATTTATCTGCTTTACGCCAGCCGCGTCTTTTCCAGTTATGAATCCATTTTGTGATGCCTTGACGTACATATTGGCTATCAGTGGTTAACACAATCTTGCAGGGGCGGGTCAGTGTTTCCAGACCAATAATGGCAGCCATCAGCTCCATTCTGTTGTTAGTTGTGTGATGAAAGCCTTGGCTGAGGGTTCTTTCGTGTTGTTGATAACGTAGTAAAACACCGTATCCACCTGGCCCCGGATTTCCGAGACAAGATCCATCGGTGAAAATTTCTACCTGCTTGCTCATCTCTGGTAGACTCTTCTTATTCATCCAAAACCTTAAGTCTGACACAAAAAGGCATTATGAGCACTGCAATTACACGACAAGTTGTCCTCGATACCGAAACCACTGGTATGAATAAATTAGGTGTTCACTATGAAGGACACAAAATTATTGAAATTGGGGCTGTAGAGGTTGTTAACCGTCGTCTGACTGGGCGCCATTTTCATATCTATGTTAAGCCTGATAGATTGGTCGATCCTGAAGCATTTGAAGTTCATGGAATAAGTGATGAATTTTTGCAAGATAAGCCGCTGTTTGCTGATATTGCAGATGAGTTTATTGAATTTATTCGCGGTGCCGAATTGATCATCCATAACGCTCCCTTTGATATCGGCTTTATGGATTATGAGTTTGGGAAACTGAACCGTGATATCCCGCCAACTACTGATTTCTGCAAGGTTACTGATAGCTTACAACTCGCGAGAGCGTTATTTCCGGGGAAAAGAAACAACCTTGATGCGTTGTGTGATCGTTATGATATAGACAACTCTCAAAGAACCCTGCACGGGGCATTACTTGATGCTGAGATATTGGCAGATGTCTATCTAATAATGACAGGCGGGCAGACTGCTCTTGCATTTTCGATGGAAGGTGAAGTATCTGGTAGTGCTAATGTTTCTGAAGTGCAGCGTATTACTCGTCCGCAAACTGCGTTAAAAGTTATTTATGCAACAGGTGAAGAACTTGCGGCTCATGAATCCAGGTTGGATTTAGTTGAGAAGAAAGGTGGAAGTTGCTTGTGGCGTACAAATTCTGGACAGAGTTAAAAGAAAATAGCAAATAAATTACCTTTTAGGGTGAAAAGTTGATCAAACACGCCGCTTTGTTATAAAAAACATTGACGGAATGAATTTGGATTCGTAGTATTCAACACGTTCTCAACCAGAACGCTGCGCGGTGCGGTAGTTCAGTCGGTTAGAATACCGGCCTGTCACGCCGGGGGTCGCGGGTTCGAGTCCCGTCCGCACCGCCAAGATTCCTAAGCCCTGGGTAATTTCCCGGGGCTTTTTCATTGACGTCATATCTACATAATAATCTCTTTATAGACAATGGTGAAATTGCATTGAAATAAGACATTAGTACGCTACCAGCATTCTATGCCTTTTATCAGGAACTTATTTTCTTTGCCGGGTTTATAGCGCGATGGCCAAATATCGGATGGATGTAGACCCAATTCGATAGCGATCAAGGCTTCTCCCTTTGGCCATGGGCGATGTAATGCATTACTCAGTGTAGATGATGCCAAGCCTGCTTTGCGGGAAACCGCTGAAAGATTTGTTCCTTGTTTGCGTAGGGCTGCAATAATATCTGCCGGATGCCAATCTTGGATACCCATAATAATCTCCTGATTTTAATTATGAGGAAATATTGATAACAAATAAATTATCAATATTTTTATTGTTTAATAGTAATTAAGCACAGATTATCAATGAGGGTGAATTAAAGAGGCTATAGAAAAGAATACTTAATAATTTAATGGATGGTTTGAAAAGAATATTCCCCATATATTGAAGGTGTTATTGTAGAATGTAAAGATCAAATTTATTATTCTTGTGAAGTATTATTAATTTAATAGCTGAGTTGATTTATAGTTTCTCAAAGGTACTTTAATCCTATTTTCCTACAATAGGATATGAAACTTTAGTTTCACTAGTGATAAATCTAGTTCTAATATTATGGCTGAATAAAGAATTATTACCCACTCTTTTTATAATGGTATATTGTAAAAACGACTTCTATATGTGTTTTAAGACCTACGATTATGTTCTTTAAAAAGATTAGAAAATTGATCAATGGGTTTATACCCAATAGATTTCGAGTTGCAGCGCGACGGCAAGGGAAAGAATCCCCGGGAGCATAGATAACTATGTGACCGGGGTGAGTGAGTGCAGCCAACAAAGCAGCGACTTGAAAGATGACGGGTATATACCCGTGCTCATTGAAACTGCTTGATTTTCGCCCAAATGAGGTTCAGGGTATCCGTCATGAAAATATTCATTACCGACGAACAAAAAGCCGAACTTGAACACCTTCATCACACCTGCCGTGATAAGCGGGAGTGTGATCGTATCAAAGCGGTCCTGCTGGCCTCTGAGGGCTGGAGCTCTGTCATGATCGCTCAGGCCCTGCGCCTGCATGAAATGACCGTTAATCGTCATATCAGCGATTACCTTAATCACCGCAAACTCAAGCCCGACAATGGCGGCTCTCAGAGCCACCTCAGCGAAACACAGACGAAGGAACTTATCGCTTATCTGACCGCGAATCTTCTGCCCACCACACAGGCGGTTATCCACCTTGTCAAAGAAGCGTGGAATATCAGTTACACCGTTCCCGGCATGAATAAATGGCTGCACCACAATGGATTTAGTTATAAAAAACCGACCGGCGTGCCACACAAGTTCAACGCGGAACAGCAGCGGGCCTTTATAGAAACCTACGGGAAACTCAAGCAGGAAGCCGGAGACAATGAGCCCATCCTGTTCATTGATGGCGTCCATCCCACTCAGGGGACGAAACTGGCTTATGGCTGGATGCGTAAAGGCCAGAAAACCGTAGTGAAAACCACGGGAAGCCGTACCCGTCTGAACCTGATGGGAGCCCTGAATCTGGCCGATATCAGCAAAACAGTCGTACACGAATATGATCGTATCGACAGTTATCACATCGCAGAATTCTTCATTGCCCTGCGTGAAACCTATCCGGTCAGTCAGAAGGTTCATATTATCCTTGACGGAGCCGGTTATCACCGGAGTGAGTTGGTGAAAGACTGGGCTTATGTGATGAATATTGAACTTCATTACTTACCGCCCTACAGCCCAAATCTGAACCCGATAGAAAGGCTGTGGAAAGTGATGAATGAACAAGTCAGAAATAATCGTTACTTCGCCTCGGCGGCCTTGTTCAGGCAGGCAATACATCACTTTTTTACGGAAATATTACCGGAACTTGCCGGGAGTCTGTCACGCCGTATTAATGACAATTTTCAGATTCTGAATCCTGCATCTTCAAGTTAAGCGGGTATATACCCTATGGATTTCAAGATGCATCGCGACGGCAAGGGAGTGAATCCCCGGGAGCATAGATAACTATGTGACCGGGGTGAGCGAGTGCAGCCAACAAAGAGGCAACTTGAAAGATGACGGGTATAGATAATTTTTCATCAATATGTGCTGTAATAATAAAGTTTTAGAAAATTTAGTTATTTTAATAAAAATTACATTAAAATAACTAAAATAAAATTCTTTCTCTTCCTGGAAAGATTGATATTTTCCCTTGATAATGTGATATAACTTATAAAAAATTTATTATAAAGATAGTATTTATATGTAATGAAATAAAAATCTTTCCGGTATATAAAAATTAAAATTATTTAATCGGCAATATTCCTCTAATTGAGAATAAGAATTAATTTCTAGTTTTTTGTATACTCTTTCCATATGATTTTCTATAGATAGATAAGGAATGTTAAGTATTTGACTGATTTTTTTCTTACTGTGTTTTTTTAGGAAAAGAAAAATAATTTCCCATTCTTGCGATGAAAGCTGCTCTGAGGGCGAGCAGAACATAATGGAAGGTGGTAGTTTTCCATTAAAAAACTGTTTTAAAGAGAAGGGTTTTGCTTTCTGCCCGTGGAAAATTATGCCAATACATTCATTATTTTCATTATAAAAAGGGAATTTCTCGAATAAATATGAGGAAAGAAGTCTTTCTTTGCCAAATATATGTGTTTCTAATGAATATACACTTTTTCCCAAATACATTACTGTTCTATCATGTCGTTGAAATTGTTCTTCAAAGGTAGCTCCCGCCCAGGGTAATTCACTATCAAAACGCCCTTCGACATTAAAATCAACAGGAATATTTTGTAACATAGTCATTGCTTTATTTTCGTAAATAAAACAAGTGCTTTTATCCTTAATTCCCCAAGGATCATAACTATTTTCCATTGTGTTTATTATCTGTGCCGATATATTGTGTTTAGTTTTCATATTTTTTGTTCTTAATTTTATATAAACATTTTACTTCCTGGTTTTAAAAATCTTTCAGGAACATACAAATCGAAATCATTAAGACGACAAAATTCTTCTAATTGTTGACCGGAATTAATACCAATTTTCTTATATATTCGTAACATATGCGTTTCTACAGTGCGATAAGAAATATTTAATATTCGTCCGATTTGTTTGCTGGTGTATTTCTGCAAAAATAGGAAAATGACGTCCCATTCCCGTTGAGTAAATAATTCAGAGGGAGGCTGAAACATGATAGAAGCTGGAAGTTTACCATAAAAAAAGCGTGTTAGAGAAAAGGCTTCGGCTTTCCAGGCATGAAAAATGGTGCCAACACATTGACCACTTTCATCATAAAAGGGGAATTTTTCAAAGAAATATGAGGAAAGAAGTTTTTCTTTACCATATAAATGTGTTTCTAATGAACATATTCTTTGTTCTGATTGCATTACTGCTCTATCATGTATTTGGAATTGCTCGGCAAATTCTGCACCTGCCCATGGCAAATCATTATCAAGACGCCCTTCGACATTAAAACCAACGGGAAGATCTCTCAGCATTGCCATCGCTTTGTTTTCGTAAACAAAGCGGGAGCTTGCATCTTTAATTCCCCACGGTTCATGACTGGTTTCCATCATATTAATAATTTGAGGAGATACAGTTAATTTTTTGTAATGCACAGTATAATCCCTATTTTATTAAAAAAATACCTGAGCCTTGACCTTAGTTCTGGATATTTATGAAGCCTGTAATGAGTAATAACTTATAATGATTTGCTTCTTATAGCGGCAAATCTCTCAGGAATGTAAAGATCAAAGTTATTTTCTTTGCAGAAATCTTCCAGTTCTATATGTAGAGGTAGATTGAATTTTCGGTAAATTGACTGAATATGGTTAATTGCATCCTCTGTACTAATCATTAATTCTTCGCTGATACTTTCTTCATCCAATGAGCGCAGGGCCAGAAAAAGAACTTCCCACTCAATTTGAGTTAGTGTGTCGTTAGGAGGCGTGAATTCCAGAGCTCTTGGCGATGTTCTTTCATAATAGTAAGAAACAGAAAAATCTTGCGTTTTATACAGGTGAAAAGTGATACCGATGCAGTTACCATCTTCATCACAAAGTGGATATTTATCGCAGAGGTAGGTTTGTTTAACTTTATTCTTGCCAAACAGATGGGTCTTAAATGAAGTGACTGTTTGCATTGTTTGAATGACTTTTTGATCTTGAAGGTTGAATTCTTCGTCATATTCTGCAATGGTTGAGGGTAATTCACCGACAGAACGTCCTACAATATCGAAATCTTCAGGCAGGTTGAGCAGTTGGTAAAAAGCAGGATTTGCATATATAAATTTTGACTGGCAATCTTTGGCTCCCCATGGTTCATCACTTTTTTCCCACATATAAATTAATTGCGGAGTGATATTATTTGGTCTGTTTTTTCTATTCGACATAAGAATTGTCCTAATGATTAATTAAATAGTTATCTGAGTGGCTATTTTTATTATTCTATTTAAAATAACCTGATCATATAATGGATTGCAATAATTAATTCACTAAAAAATAATAATTTTTTATTTTATCGATGTTTGTTAATAGAATTACTTATTATTTTTCGTAAAAATTTCATCATGTAAGAAAATATAACCATAATTATTATTTTATTTTGCATTATTTAATTTTTTTGTTGAGTGTGACAGTAATATCTATAAATCAGAACACTGACAGGATATTGATATGCAATATATGACCAATATAAACAACGAATGTAAGAGCTGGAAATTACCATAAATCAAAGACGTATTTTCATTCAATTGGGTATTTTATGTCTTGCCGCCTTATGTCTTGATTTGTGGCTAATGGTTATGTTTAATGAACTCATTTCTTCAATATTACGTAGTTAGCTTGTTTATTGCTCTGGTAACGCTGAAATTCATGTAAAGCAGCAACCTAAATCAAAGAATTGCCGTCCAGGTGAAATTAAGATAGTTTCCCTTTTGGGCTTTAAAGATTGCGGTTTGTACGCTGTGCTGAGAAAATTATCCCCTAAACGCTTTTATCCCACTTGGAGTAAAAAATGACCACTCGTAAAACCCTTGCCAATGCGATTCGCTTCCTGAGTATGGATGCTGTGCAGAAAGCAAAATCAGGGCACCCTGGTGCGCCTATGGGAATGGCTGATATCGCTGAAGTTTTATGGCGTGATTATTTGAATCATAACCCAACTGACCCACATTGGGCCGATCGTGATCGTTTTGTATTGTCTAACGGTCATGGTTCTATGTTGATTTATAGTCTGTTGCATCTCACCGGTTATGAGGTTTCAGTCGAAGATCTGAAAAATTTCCGTCAGTTACATTCCAAAACCCCAGGCCATCCTGAGTATGGTTATACTCCAGGCGTAGAAACTACGACGGGTCCTTTAGGGCAGGGGATTGCCAACGCGGTAGGTTTCGCGATTGCTGAACGTACCTTGGCTGAGCAATTTAACCGTCCCGGTCATGATATCGTTGACCATAACACTTATGTATTTATGGGTGACGGCTGCATGATGGAAGGCATTTCTCATGAAGTGTGTTCTTTGGCGGGAACATTAAAACTGGGCAAACTGGTTGCTTTCTATGATGACAATGGTATTTCCATTGATGGTCATGTTGAAGGCTGGTTTACCGATGATACAGCAAGCCGTTTTGAGGCTTATGGCTGGCATGTGGTTCGCGGTGTTGATGGGCATAATGCAGACTCGGTTAAAGCAGCGATTGAAGAAGCCCGTAAAGTTTCTGATAAACCTTCATTGTTGATGTGTAAAACGGTGATCGGTTTTGGCGCACCAACTAAAGCAGGTACTCACGATTCTCATGGTGCTCCATTGGGTGATGCAGAAATAGCCGCAACTCGTGAAGCGTTAGGCTGGAATCATCCAGCATTTGAAATTCCAGCGGAAATCTATTCAGAGTGGGATGCAAAAGAAGCGGGTAAAGCAAAACAAGCAATCTGGAATGAAAAATTCGCTGCTTATGAAAAAGCGTATCCTGAATTAGCGGCTGAATTTAAACGCCGTACCTGTGGTGAATTACCCACAAATTGGGAAGCTGAATCAAAAGCATTTATCGAACAGTTGCAACAGAACCCGGCCAATATTGCCAGCCGTAAAGCATCTCAGAATGCGTTGGAAGCATTCGGTAAAGTGTTGCCTGAGTTTATGGGCGGTTCTGCTGATTTGGCACCAAGTAACCTGACTATGTGGTCAGGTTCTAAGCCATTGAACGAAGATCAGGCTGGTAACTACATCCATTATGGAGTGCGTGAATTTGGCATGTCAGCCATTATGAACGGTATTGCTCTGCATGGTGGTTTTGTGCCTTACGGTGCCACTTTCCTGATGTTCGTTGAATATGCTCGTAATGCAGTGCGTATGGCGGCACTGATGAAAATTCGCAGCATCTTTGTTTATACCCATGACTCAATCGGCTTAGGTGAAGATGGTCCAACCCATCAGCCGGTGGAACAGATTGCAAGTTTGCGTGTAACGCCAAATCTGAGTACATGGCGCCCGTGTGATCAGGTTGAGTCTGCGGTTGCGTGGAAATACGCTATCGAACGTAAAACCGGTCCATCAGCACTTATTTTCTCTCGCCAGAATTTGGCTCAGCAAGAACGTACCGTTGAGCAACTGACTAATATTGAGAAAGGTGCTTACATTCTGAAAGATTGTGAAGGTCAGCCAGAGCTGATTCTGATCGCAACAGGCTCAGAAGTTGAATTAGCTGTAGGGGCTTACAATCAATTGACTCAGGAAGGCCGTAAGGTACGTGTAGTTTCTATGCCGTCTACTGATGCTTTTGATAAACAGGATGCGGCGTATCGCGAAGCTGTTCTGCCTGCTACGGTTTCTGCACGTGTTGCAATCGAAGCCGGTATTGCTGATTACTGGTTTAAATATGTCGGTATAAATGGTGCTATTGTTGGCATGAATCAATTTGGTGAATCAGCGCCAGCCGAGCAATTATTTAAAGCGTTCGGCTTCACTGTAGAAAATGTAGTCGCTAAGGCTAAAGCGCTACTGAAATAATCAGTAGGTTTGTCAGCGAGCGCATCCGGATCAAACTTTAGCTGGGTGTGCTCTTTATTGATTTATCCGATGCGCCGTAAAGCTCCTCCTTTAGAGGGTGTCGTAAAAGACTGGCACTGAAAATAAACCCACAGAGATTGATGGCCTGTTATTGGGACTGACAGCCCATAACAGGCTAAAAATAACCCATAATATCAGGGCAACGGCCCTTGATAAGTTATAGGCTATGGTGTGCAAGGTAAATTCCACTCTGACTGCCGCTAAACCTCTGCGCTGAAAACGCTCCGACCCCTAGATACCCCGTAAGGCAGAATATAGGCCCGATGCCCACGGCTTTTTTCGGACGGTTTGACTGTACTGACATGACGTAACCTGTCATTAGCCGAGCAAATATACAGGTCTTTCTCCGTATGATAAATAAACCGTGTTTTTGAGCCTCAGCGATAACCTCATCATGAAAATAACCGGCATCCAGTAAGAGCGTTTTGGGATGACATCCTGATAGCTGAAAGCGCTCGTGTTGGGAACAGTTATGACCATGACGTAAACTTCATCTGAATGGCAGCTGGGGCAATGAACAGTAACGGTAGCCACAGAAAACCTAAAATACCAGTAGAGTGCCAGAGATTTCTATTGATTGGAGACATTACTAAAAAATCATACAAAAAGTATAAAAAGGTAACCTATTGATAAAATAGGAGAACTGTTTACATACTCTTATATTGATAAAAGTGGTTAATATTACAAATATAATCAGTTTTATAGTTTTAAGGGAATGTAATATATTTTTCATCAATAACATAATTCCCGTGATTATAAAAAGGAAATGTATATTATGCACTTTCGACTCAGCAAAATAGTTTTACTTTCATTCTCAATAGTATTATCTGCTAATACGTTAGCTGCGGGTATGCAATGCGAAAAAAAGGACTTTACACTGCAGATCTTAGGCTCTGGTGGGCCAATTAGCGATGATCAACGAGCCTCTTCAGGCGAGCTTATCTGGTTAAATGGCAAATCAGCTATTTTGATCGATGCTGGCGGTGGCGTTTTTCTCCGTTTTGGTCAGTCTGGAGCCCGTCTTGAGGATTTGAAGTTTATCGGTATAACGCATTTTCATACTGATCATGTATCTGATCTTGCTGCAATTTTAAAGGGTGGGTATTTTCTGAAGGATAAGGAGAATATTGATATTGTTGGGCCTGCAGGAGGCGGAGCTTTCCCTTCAATGACGAAATATTTTTCTGATTTGTTTAAAAAGGAAGGGGGAGCTTATTCCTATCTAAATGGAGTGTATAACGCCACTGACGGTATAAAAATATCCAGCAATATAAAAGATGTGGATTACTCATCAGCAGAACCTCAACTGGTATATCAGGATCGAGAAATGAAAATTACTGCTATTGGCATTCCACATGGTGATGTGCCCTGTCTGGCGTTTCGTATTGAAACCAGTAAAGGTACAATTGTCATTTCAGCTGACCAGAATGGTAGTAATAAAGCATTCATTCCTTTTGCCAAAGGTGCTGACATGCTGGTCATGCCATTGGCAATTGAAGCGAATGCAGATGAAACTTCTAACTTTCTGCACGCATCTCCTGAAGTTGTTGGCAAAGTGGCTGCCGAAATCAATCCTAAGGTACTTATTTTAAATCACTTTATGGGAAAAGGCCTGCGTCAAAAAGAACAGTCAATCAAGATTGTGAAGCAGTATTACCATGGTGCAGTGTATAGCAGTCGGGATCTTTCTTGTTTTCCAATACGCTTAGCTAATGAGAAGGAATAATCAATGAAAAGAGATATTGTACTATCAATTGTAGTTGTAGCAGGTATAGCGGTAGGAGGAATTGCTTCGGCAGCTGCAACTGAGGCTTTACAGGCTAGCAAGATAGAGAATAAATCACCAACCAGTACCGGTAAATGTGCCAGTGGTAAATGTGGAACAGAGAAAATTTATGGTCAGGCAGAATTGAAGCATGACCCACAGGATCAACTGGTGCGTTCCAGAGATGGTAAATGCGGTTTGTCCGGGAAAGGAATTGGTAATAAAGAATCCCCTCAACAGGTAGAAAATAGTAAATGTGTCAATGGCATATGCGGGAAATAGTTAATAACAGTGTGGGTATAGGGCTCCGGAGTGAACATATAATGGCACTGCTACAGCAGCCACCAAGAAGGGATATTGATTTTCTTGAGCTGGCTCCGGATAACTGGATGAATATTGGCGGTGCGAAAAAAGAGTGTTTGCTGGACATTAGAAAAAAATACCCTTTTATCGCCCACGGTTTAAGTTTATCAATTGGGGATACTAATCCACTAAATGAGGTTTATTTAAATGATATTCGTCAATTTCTGGACGAATATCACATTGATACTTATAGCGATCATTTAAGTTTTTCACGTGACTCACAAGGATATCTTTATGATTTATTTCCGGTTCCTGCTTTTCCCGAGGTGTTGCCTTATCTGTCTAAGCGAATAGATCAGGTACAGAATGTGTTAGGTCGACAATTGGTACTTGAAAATATATCATCTTATTATCGTTATGAAGGCGAAATGCCTGAAGCTGAGTTTTGGGGAGAGCTACTAATTCGTACGGGTTGTGGAATGTTACTGGATATTAATAATGTGTATGTAAATGCTTATAATCATAAGTTTGATGCCTTAGAGTATATCCGCTGCATTCCAACAAACTCTATTGTATATTATCACATTGCTGGTCATCTGGCATATGACGAATTCCTGCTTGATACACATGGTATGCCTGTTGCAGACGATGTACTTGAGTTGGCGAAAATGACATTTAAGATCCATGGCACCAGGCCATTATTACTTGAGCGGGATAATAATGTTCCTCCACTGGATGAACTATGCTCAGAATTAACAGAAATAAGAAAATACATTTCGTAATCGAGGTACAATGAAAGCACATCATTCAGTGCCTGTATTATTATCTTCAGCGGAAGAGGCATTTTCTACACTAATTCGTACCAGGAATATAGAGGGGAAAGCACTGTCTCCTGGAGAAATCCTTTACAGGAAGATTATACGAGAAAATATTGATAGTGTTTTACAGAGCGTTTTCCCTTTATTTTGTCAGAACATTAGCGGCGACTGTATGTGTACACTGGTCAATGACTTTATTTATGCGCACTGTGCCAGTCAGCCAGAATTTCATCAGATAGCGACTGAATTACTTATTTTTATTTGCCATCAAAAAAATATACCACTCAGATATCTGGCTTTACTTGAATATGAATGGTTAATATATTCAATTGAAATTGATGATAGCAATGTTTCAAAGGGACAGAAAATAATTTCGCTGACAGAGAAAATGCATTGTGTTGACATTATAATAAATCCAACGTTAAAAATAACTTGCTTGCCATTCCAAATTAAAAAAGGTAAGCCGTGTTATGAAAATTTCCCACTCATGTATTATTATATAATATATAGAAAGCGGGATAATTCAATTTACCAAAAGAATATTAACGATCAAGACTTAAAGTTGATATCAGAGATTAATGGCAGAATGACAGTGGAAACCTTTATTCAGCGTGATTCTCTGTCATTATTTTCTGATGAAAATTTGATGTCGTGGCTGGAAACCAACAGTAGTGACGAAGTTTTGTTATTAAAGTACAGGGGTTAATCATATGTTTACAAAAGTAGTTTCAAGATATAATACTATCGTATCTACAATCATGAAGTTGGATTTCATTGCGCTATTGCTAATCCGTCTATATTTAATTCCCGTAATTTATGAAGGAGCGCACTCGAAGGTATTAGGCTTCAGTGGTACCGTTGCCTGGTTTGCACAACCGACAGCAGAGGGCGGACTCGGCCTGCCATTTCCATGGTTGCTGGCATTTTTGGCAACCTCTACTGAGGTATTGGGACTGATATGTATTGCTCTCGGTCTCTTTACTCGTATTATGGCTATTCCAATGATGGTTGTAATGAGTGTGGCCAGCCTGATGGTTCACTGGTCTCATGGATGGCTAGCCATTGCCAGTAACAATATGGAATCCAGTCAACGAATGACGGCTTTTTTGCAGTGGTTAATTGAGAATTTCCCTGGACGGTATAACTATATTACACAGTTAGGTGACCCTGTAATTCTTAATAATGGAATTGAATTTTCTGCAACTTATTTCATCATGCTCCTAGTTCTATTAGTCTACGGTGGCGGTAAATACTTGAGTGTCGACCACTGGTTAAAAGTAGCCTTTCGATCCTATTTTAAAAAATAAAGTAAAGTCGATCGTTAAATACTAAATATAGCCAGAGTTATTCTATGGCCAGAACACTCTGTAATTTATTAGTTTTATCTTTATAGAAGAGATAGCTATGATCGATATTGATGTAGTAACACTTTCGCGATTTCAGTTTGCTGCCTCAGCACTTTATCACTTTCTTTTTGTACCCTTAACTCTTGGGTTATCAGTGATGCTGGCTGTAATGAATACATTGTATGTCATTACCAATAAAGAGATATATAAAGATTTGACCCGATTCTGGGGAAAGCTTTTTGCTATTAACTTTGCCCTTGGTGTCACTACAGGGTTAACTTTTGAATTTCAGTTTGGCACAAACTGGTCTTATTATTCGCACTATGTGGGGGATATTTTTGGTGCGCCATTGGCGATAGAAGCACTGCTGGCATTTTTCATGGAATCGACTTTTGTTGGTCTGTTTTTCTTTGGCTGGGATCGTCTTAGTAAAGTACAACATATGACTGTAACCTGGCTGGTTGCATTAGGATCTAACCTTTCAGCTATGTGGATTCTGGTGGCTAATGCATGGATGCAGAATCCCGTAGGGGCCGAATTCAGTTCAAAAACTATGCGCATGGAGATGATAAGTCTTAGCGACGTCTTTTTCAATCCGGTTGCACAGGTAAAGTTTGTACACACCGTATCGGCAGGATACGTTACTGCCGCATTTTTTGTCCTTGGTATCAGTGCCTGGTATCTGCTGAAAGGTCGTGATGTTGTTTTTGCTAAACGTTCTTTTATTATAGCTGCAACGTTTGGGCTGATGTCCTGCCTGTCTGTGATTGTTCTTGGTGACGAATCTGGATACGTAATGGGAGAAGTTCAGAAAGTGAAGCTTGCGGCAATTGAGGCTGAATGGGATACCGTCCCAGCCCCCGCATCGTTCAATCTTTTTGCCATACCCGATCAGGAGAATATGACCAACCAGTATGCTCTTAAGATCCCTTATGCATTAGGTCTGATTGCTACACGGTCACTAAATAAACAAGTCACCGGTTTGAAAGACCTTAAAGCTGAGCACCGCCAACGTATCATTAATGGCATTCAAGCATGGGCTTTACTGGAGAATATCAGACAGGGTAAAGACTCTCCAGATATTATCCAGCAGTTTGATATGGTAAAGGAAGATCTTGGTTATGGTCTGTTGTTAAAGCAGTATAGTGTTCATCCAGAAGACATTACAGAATCTGATATTAATAGAGCTACTGATGACAGTATTCCTTCTGTCACCCCACTTTACTTTGCATTCCGTATTATGGTCGCAAGTGGAATGATGCTGCTGATTGCCATATCTCTGGTGTTCTTTAGTGTGATACGTAAACGGGCAGGACAGTCACGCTGGCTTAATTGGGTTCTATTCTGTTGTATTCCTCTGCCGTGGGTTGCCTGTGAGTCAGGTTGGTTTGTGGCTGAATATGGTCGTCAGCCATGGGCTGTTGGTGAAATCCTGCCTACTGCCGTGGCTAACTCCAGCCTAAGTACTACAGATATGATAACTTCGATTTTAATAATTTGTGGACTTTATAGTCTGTTCTTAATTGCTGAAATGTTTCTGATGATTAAGTTCTCCCGTCTGGGACCCAGTTGTCTCCATACCGGTCGTTATCATTTCGAAAGAAGCTGAAATCTTTCATATTGTCACAGAGGCAATTTATGTTAAGTTACGAAACACTTCGAATTATCTGGTGGATATTATTAAGTGTGGTCTGTGTGGCTTTTGCTATCACTGACGGTTTTGACATGGGGGTTGGTGGACTGACTCGTGTTATTGGTAAAACAGATATAGAGCGACGTATTATGATCAACAGTATCGCCCCTCACTGGGATGGAAATCAGGTATGGTTGATCGTCGCTGGTGGAGGACTGTTTGCAGCCTGGCCTATAGTGTATGCTGCGGCATTTTCAGGTTTTTATGGTGCAATGATTCTGGTATTGGCATCATTGTTTTTCCGACCAGTGGGTTTCGATTATCGTTCAAAAATTGAGAATCCTTACTGGCGTGGAATGTGGGACTGGGGAATATTTATTGGCAGTGTAGTACCACCATTTATTTTTGGTCTAATCATCGGTAATTTGCTACAAGGTGTTCCTTTTCACATTGATGAATGGATGCGTATTACATACATTGGTAGCTTTCCTGCTCTTTTTAATCCGTTTGGGATTTTAACCGGCGCAATAGCATTATGTATGTTTGCAATGCATGGAAGCGCATTCCTGCTGTTACGTACATCCGGGAGTATACATGTACGTACAAAGCGTAGTGTTCAGGTCGCTGGAGTGCTGACTACAGTGCTTTTCCTCATTGCCGGAAGTATGGTGATGGAAAATATCGAGGGTTTTGTTTTGACCTCACAGCTCGATCATTCTGCGCTCTCAAATCCACTGGGAAAAACTGTTGCACAGATACCCGGAGCATGGTTACGAAACTATTATCATAATCCAGTTCTGTGGTGGCTTCCATTAACAGGAATAGTTATGCCTCTGGTATCCACATTATTTGCCAGAGCTAATCATTTTCGTCTGGTATTTCTCAGTTCATCATTATCTATTCTGGGTATTATCAGTACTGTGGCTGTGGCTATGTTCCCGTTTGTTATGCCTTCATCAAGCGAGCCAAATGTCAGCCTAACACTGTGGGACAGTACTTCAAGTCAGCTTACTCTGCAGATCATGACAGTAGTTGCAGGCGTGATGGTTCCTGTTATCCTGATATATACTATCTGGTGTTACTATAAAATGTTCGTCCGTCTTGATGAACATATGATTGAAGAAAATTCACACTCGCTATACTGAGTTTAAGGAGAGACTATGTGGTATTTTGCCTGGGTGCTTGGAACTCTGTTAGCGTGTGCTGTAGCTATTGTTGTAGCACTGGCAAGTGATGATTAATATATACCCTATGGATTTCAAGATGCATCGCGACGGCAAGGGAGTGAATCCCCGGGAGCATAGATAACTATGTGACCGGGGTGAGCGAGTGCCGCCAACAAAGAGGCAACTTGAAAGATGACGGGTATAACTCTGATAGGGTACTATTTCAGTGCCCTATTATTTACGAGAAATAGTTAATTTTTAATATGAATGCAATAGCACAAACACATTGTGGATTAGTAGAAATTAAATTTGAATACACGCACATGATAAAATATAAAAAGCAGAACCTGTGTTATTAGAATGCCAATCACTATCAACCTGATTGTTTTCCAGCTGACCTATACCTATGACGCCCGAAAACCTGGCGTTAAAGAGCAACTCGTTGAAATGGCACATAACGGCGCAGAAGTCAGGGATACAGCAAGAACGCTGAAGCTCGGCATAACACCGTCGTACGGGCGTTAAAAAACTCACACCCTGCAGGACTCTCAACATCAATCCACACTGATGGGCTCGTTTTTTGAAGGGGTAGCTTCGGCCGTATTACATTACAGTCAATCCGGTATTTTCTGCCTTACGGGGTATCCAGGGGTTGGAGCGTTTTCGGCGCAGAGGTTTATCGGCAGTCAGAGGGGAATTTACCTTGCACGCCATAGCCTATAACTTATCAAGGGCCGTTGCCCTGATATTATGGGTTATTTTTAGCCTGTTATGGGGTGTCAGTCCCAATAACAGGCCATCAATCTCTGTGGGTTTATTTTCAATGCCAGTCTTTTGCGGCACCCTATTTAGGGCGGGGAGGATGTCAACGTAATAAGTTTTATCAACTTGTGAATTGATTACTTTTTGCTATTGCGCTCAATTTCCTTTTCCCGTAATCTCATGGCCTTAATAGCTGAATCGTTTCATTTTGTTGTCTGAAGGCGTTTTGGGTGTCATTGTTTTAACAATTTTGTGATAAACAGTCGGTACATTAATGATTGAGTCGGTTATTCTAAGCGGTTGCGTGATAATTACTATTATTCGGGAGTAACATGACAATCAAGGTAGCAATAAACGGTTTTGGCAGGATAGGGCGCAGTGTCTTGCGTGCTCTTTATGAATCTGGTCGCCGGGCAGAAATAGCCATTATTGCTGTTAACGAGTTGGCAGATGCCGAAGGAATTGCTCACTTGCTGAAGTATGATTCCAGCCATGGCCGCTTTGCTTGGGATGTGCGTCTGAACAATGATTTGTTGCAGGTTGGTGACGATAATATTCGCTTGTTTCATCAACCAGATATATCGGCTCTACCCTGGCGAGAACTGGGGATTGATGTTGTCCTTGATTGCAGCGGGATTTATGGCAGCAGAGCTGATGGGGAAGCGCATCTTGTCAGTGGTGCAAAAAAAGTGCTGTTTTCTCATCCGGGGGGAAATGATTTAGACGCGACGGTGGTTTATGGTGTAAATCAGCACTTATTGACAACTGGGGATCGCATTGTATCCAATGCTTCCTGTACCACTAATTGTATTATTCCCATCATTAAATTATTGGATGATGCATTTGAAATTGAGTCCGGCACAGTGACAACAATTCATGCCTCAATGAATGACCAGCCAGTGATTGATGCCTATCATAAAGATTTACGGCGTACCCGGGCAGCCAGCCAATCTATTATTCCGGTGGATACTAAATTGGCGGTAGGGATAACTCGGATTTTTCCAAAATTCTGTGACCGCTTTGAAGCTATCTCAGTACGTGTACCAACGATTAACGTTACGGCTATCGATTTGAGTGTTACGGTAAAATCCCCAGTAAATGTTAGAAAAATCAATGAATTAATGCAGGAATCAGCAGCGACTTCATTTCGTGGTATAGTTGACTATACAGAATTGCCGTTAGTCTCAACAGATTTTAACCATGATCCCCACAGTGCGATTGTTGATGGCACACAAACGAGGGTCAGTGGTCAACATCTGATTAAAACACTGGTTTGGTGTGATAATGAGTGGGGCTTTGCTAACCGAATGTTGGATACAACGTTAGCGATGGCTGCTACCGGGTTTAAATGATCTGTTGCTGGCAGACGGTGCATAATAGATCTGCACACGGCATAAGATTAAATAATTTAGAGAATCAACGAGAGGATTCACCATGTCTGTAATTAAGATGACCGATTTAGATCTGGCGGGTAAGCGAGTTTTGATTCGTGCTGACCTGAACGTTCCGGTAAAGGATGGCAAAGTCACTTCTGACGCGCGTATTCGTGCTTCTTTGCCGACCATCGAAGCAGCATTAAAACAGGGTGCCAAAGTCATGGTCACTTCTCACCTTGGGCGCCCTACTGAAGGCGAATATAAGGAAGAATTCTCGCTGAAACCAGTAGTAGACTACCTGAAAGAGAAATTATCTTCTCCGGTTCGTCTGGAGAAAGAGTATCTGGAAGGGGTGAATATAGCAGAAGGTGAATTGGTTGTTCTGGAGAACGTTCGCTTTAATAAAGGTGAAAAGAAAGACGACGAAATACTGGCTAAAAAATACGCTTCCTTGTGTGATGTTTATGTCATGGACGCGTTTGGTACGGCTCATCGTGCTCAGGCTTCTACTCATGGTGTGGCTAAGTTTGCTCCTATTGCCTGCGCGGGTCCGTTGTTGTTCGCAGAACTTGAAGCCTTGGGTAAAGCATTAGATAAGCCAGCTCGTCCAATGGTTGCTATCGTTGGTGGCTCTAAAGTTTCAACTAAGTTGACTGTTCTGGACACGTTGTCAAAAATTGCTGATCAACTGATTGTGGGGGGCGGGATTGCGAATACTTTTGTTGCCGCAGAAGGCCATAATGTTGGTCGTTCCCTATATGAAGATGATCTGATCCCAGAAGCGAAAAAGCTGCTGACAAGTTGTGATATCCCGGTGCCGACGGATGTTCGGGTAGCGACAGAATTCTCTGAAACCGCAGAAGCAACCCTGAAATCTACCAGCGATATTAAAGATGATGAGCAAATCCTCGATCTGGGTGATGAATCTGCTCAACGTCTGGCGGAGATTTTGAAAAATGCCAAGACTATTCTGTGGAATGGCCCGGTTGGTGTATTTGAATTCCCTAATTTCCGTAAAGGAACTGAAATTGTAGCCCGCGCAATTGCTGATAGTGATGCATTCTCTATCGCAGGTGGCGGCGATACTCTAGCAGCGATCGACCTGTTCGGTATTGCTGACAAGATTTCTTACATCTCTACCGGTGGTGGGGCTTTCCTTGAATTTGTAGAAGGAAAAAAACTGCCTGCGGTTGTGATGCTGGAAGAACGTGCAAAACAGTAATTAAGTCATGACGGGCAGGTTTATCTGCCCGCTCCAAACAGGACCCACGTAACATGTCTAAAATTTTTGATTTCGTAAAACCGGGTGTCATCACTGGTGATGATGTTCAAAAAGTGTTCGCAATAGCCAAAGAAAACAACTTTGCGTTGCCAGCGGTAAACTGTGTAGGTACTGATTCAATCAACGCAGTTTTGGAAACTGCCGCAAAAGTTCGTTCTCCAATTATTATTCAGTTTTCTAACGGTGGTGCTGCTTTTATCGCCGGTAAAGGGTTGAAAGCTGAAGGCCAACAAGCGGCTATTCTGGGTTCAATTTCTGGGGCTCACCATGTTCATCAGATGGCTGAGCATTATGGTGTTCCTGTGATCCTGCATACTGACCACTGTGCACGTAAATTGCTGCCATGGATTGATGGTTTGTTAGATGCTGGTGAGAAGCATTATGCAGCGACCGGTAAGCCGTTGTTCTCTTCTCATATGATCGATTTGTCAGAAGAATCCCTGGAAGAAAATATTGAAATTTGCAGTAAGTATCTGGCTCGCATGGCAAAAATTGATATGACACTGGAAATCGAATTGGGTTGTACTGGTGGTGAGGAAGATGGTGTTGATAATAGCCATATGGACAGCTCTGCCCTATATACTCAACCGGAAGACGTTGCTTACGCTTATGAGAAGCTAAATGCTATCAGCCCACGTTTCACCATTGCGGCTTCTTTTGGTAATGTTCATGGTGTTTATAAGCCAGGTAACGTTAAGCTGACGCCAAAAATTCTGCGTAATTCTCAAGACTATGTTTCTGAAAAATTCAATTTGCCACACAATAGCCTGGATTTCGTTTTCCACGGCGGTTCTGGTTCTACAGCAGAAGAGATCAAAGAAGCTGTTAGCTACGGTGTCGTTAAAATGAATATCGATACTGACACGCAATGGGCGACTTGGGAAGGTATTCTGAACTACTACAAGAAGAACGAAGGCTATTTGCAAGGCCAGCTGGGTAACCCAGAAGGCGCAGATAAACCAAATAAGAAATTCTATGATCCGCGCGTATGGCTGCGTGCAGGCCAGGTTTCTATGACCACCCGTCTGGAACAGGCTTTCAAGGAATTAAATGCAGTTGATGTGTTGTAAGTGATTTGCTCCCGCCGCGACTATAGCGGGGGCTTTTTGCAACACGTATCCGCTATTTTGAAAAAATTCTATTGTGCGACAGAATGCTGTTTCTGAAACTGCCAGCCAGTTATTGATTTAACTGACTGGCATTAGTTGAGTATTTATTTTATTCGTATGGAATTATTCATTTTTGCCAAATATGATCTTTTGCCGGTTCTCTTTGTTAATTTGTTTAACTTGAGTTAATAAATCAGTTCTTGTGTTATGCGTAATTTCGCTTTTTTCAATATGCTTTTTCGCTACATCATTAACGTCGTTAACTGTTTTTCCTACCGAGCTTGCAACCCATGCTGCTTGTGCAATGGTTAATGGGATAGACGCAACAGGAAAAGCGATTTTGGCCGCAGTAATTGCAGCGTTACCTGCGAGAGCTATTGAGCCGCCAACGATGGCGGTATCCTCCATAACATCGACGGTTTTTTTAGCGGTTTCTGCAAGTTCTTTTACACCTTCAGGCGTTGTTGTACCCACTGTTACTAATGCCTTTGTAGCTTGTTTAAAGCGAGTGGGAATGTTTTCCTTGGCATCTTGTGCGGCATTACTCAACAAGCTCGTTTTATCCAACTGAGAAATATTACCCGTTTTAGAAAACTCATATAATGCTGCGATATTTCCTCCTTCATTCATTACTGATTCATGAGCGGGTAATTTGCCTTCAGCTGCATCTGAGAAGACTTTTCCTCTGCCAGAAAAGTTCTTTTTCACTGTATCAAGTAGACTAAAGTTTTGTTGCTTTTCGGCTGCTTTCAGATGTTGTGTATGAATTTTATTATTACCTACGCTTGAAATGGATTGTTGTTCAACGGCTGGTGTTTCTGGCGGTTTATTAGCATGTTTATAGGCTTCATAGCCAAGTCCACCGGCAGCGGCTATTGCTGAAGTAACTCCTTTGATCACCGCTTTAGAAAACATTAATCCATTATCATCAAATGCGGATATAGGATTATTCCTCACCATTCGATATAAATTTAATCCATCCACTGTCCCTGCTGGATCAGCACTTAACCACCGTCCTGCCCATGGCTGATAATATCGGTAGCCGTAATAATATAGCCCCGTTGCATCACGTTCTTTACCTGAATAACGAATGGTTTTATAACTGGTTTCTGTCTGATTGTTTGCCGCCCATAGTGCGGTACCACCGAATGGGTAGTACTCTTCCTGACTGATAATTTGTCCTTCGTGATCCAGTTCAAGCTGGCTGGAGCCGATAAGGTTGTCGTAGCTATAGCGCAGTTGATTGTTGCTGATGGCTTCTGGTTTACCATTTTCCCAATGTAGTACTCTGACCTGCGCATGACCGGCTTTACCGACTGTGATAACTTGCTGGTTTTCTGTTATGGTGGTGCTATTTTGTGTTATGCGGAGTTCCAATCCAGGTAGATAAGTGACTCGCTGTTGCTGGGTAGTATTCTGTGTTTGTTGCTCGCTCACTTTCAGTCGCCGAATCCCATCTCTGCCGTAGCGATACCATTCATTTCCTGTACCGTTGTTGACTTGTTGCAGCTCACCTTGTGGAGTCCAGACCAGAGTTTGTCCGGGCAACAGACTGGTTTGATGTCCACCAGCATCGAACAGTGTATCAACTTTATTTCGATCTGTAGTTAATGTGCTGAGAACCCCTCGATTGCTTCGATTTGATACCGTTATGTCCTTAGTGTAGCTATTTTGAGTGGCGGCTGAATGGTGTCGGATTTGCAGCAGATTGCCGCTGTGATCGTAGCTGTAGCTGCGGGTATAGTTAGTGTAGCTGTTGTTATCAGAGGGCAGAACCGGGGAGGGGAGCTGATGACTTTGCTGCCCAATATTTGCCATTTCACGCCCTGTCGCACTGATAAGTTGGTACAGGGAATCGTAGGTATAAGTGTTCTTTGGTACAACTTTTTGATTGCGCCAGAAGCGAGTGGCTTCTGCGTCATTATTGATACTGATTACGTTACCTACCGGGTCATATTCATAACGTAAATCTTGTAACACTTTGGTGTCTGACAGACGGCGGGTGGTGATACCAATAAGCCGTTGGGTTTCCGGTTCATAGGTGTATTCAGTGATAACGCCGTTACCGTGTTCTTCACGTAATTTTTGTCCGGCGGCGGAATAAGTTAGGGATTTAACGATAATCTGTTCGTTCTGGCCTTTGAGTGTTAACCAGCTACCTTTTAGTTGTCCAGCTACATCATAGGCCAAACGCTGGATATTCCCTGTTGCATCGGTTTGGGTCAATAAAGCGCCAGTAGCATCAGTTTTATTTTGAGTCGTGTAGATATCATTACTCAGTTTTTTCTGCCAAATACTTTGGTCTTCACCGGTCCAATCAGCTACTTGGCCATCGATTAATAACTGTTGAGATTGTGATGAAACTGCTCCAGTTAGAGAAAGGTTGTTCAGTTGGGTTAAACCTGCTGTGTCGTAGTGGTGAGTACACTGGCCAGAAAGGTTATTGTTTTTTTCTGTAGTTGTATTGCCTGCCCAGATCAGGCGCTCAATAATTTTCTCTTCTGTCTGTATTTGTTCGGTGATAGTGAGCAGACGACCGGGCAGCGTGTTGCCTTCGTAGTGATGATTATGGCGGGCACCTGTTGCATTGATGGTAAACACCGGGCGGCCTTCAATATCGTTGAGAGTGATAGTCTGACCAGCATCAACACTTTCTTCACGTAGAACATTGCCTGCCAGATTAAAGATACGCGTGAAGTTAGGGCCACTCTGGTCTTTATTTTTGCGTGGATCAGTACCTTTCACCTGAAACCCTTGAATATTGAACTCATAGAGAGTAATCAGCTCGTTACTGTTTTCATCAGCTTGAGTACGTAAGTATTCCAGAGTGCGTATATTCCTTCCTCTGTTATCTAATACATTGATTGATGGAGTTTTTTGAGAAATTGCGGAATGATAACTGCTCATATTTCAGTTCCTTTGTGCTGTTTAATCTGAGGGGAAGTTTAAGTCACGATAACAACAAAAAAAACTTATCATTAAATGGGCAAGGAAAGCGATTTGTTACTATATTATTAATGCAAACACGTTGTTACTTTTTAAGATTAAGTTGATAGGAGTTAAAGAGTCAGATCGTGATATGTATCCTGGCTGAAGTTGTTTGTCACTTTGTAGTGGCAGAAAGTCACTATATTCAGCCCTGATTATGGTGAAAAATATTAACTATATATCGAGGGCCGAATTTTTATAACTGACTTAATAAAATACTATCAATTTACATGATTCTTCCCATAAGGACTTGGCGCTCATAGAACCAGGCAGTTTTTACCTTTAGATTACTCTCAACATGATCAATAGGATCAATATTCAACATCAGGATAATTCATATTCATGTTGCTTTATTTATCAAATAATAATAATTTTTATTATCATTCTCATGTAATACGTATTCTTGTTGTCATTGATAATCTAAACTTTATGGAAACCAAATGAGAGAGCTAACGACCATGCAGGCCGCTTATTGGGTTGGCCGGCAATATGAACAGACGTTGGGTGGTGTTACCGCACATTTGTATGCAGAATTTGATGGTACGGGACTTGATCTTGAACGGCTGAAAATTGCTGTACAGTACCTCTTTGATATTCATCCGATGTTACGACTGCGCGTTACACCGGATGGCATGCAAACTATAGAAAGTCTGTCTTCCAATAACAAATTGCACATTGATGATGTCAGCATATATGACGAAAAAGGCATTGCTGATTTTTTGGAAAGGAAACGAAAAAGCAAAACTCACCAGAGACTGGATCTTGAACATGGTCAGCCTATCGATTTGAGTGTCACTCTTTTAAAGGATGGAGACTTTCGTTTGCATGTTGATCTGGACATGATTGCAGGTGATGCGCAAAGTTTTCGTATCCTCATGGAAGATCTAGCCCGATTTTATCACCAGCCTGAACATCAACCGAAAGAAGAAGGGCGCACTTATTTTCACTATTTAGAGCGGATGCAGGCTGATAAACTTTTATTGGCTTTACGTGAGCGTGATAAAAAGTGGTGGAGTACGCGTATTGCGCAAATTCCACAAGCCCCGAAGTTACCTCATATGCATCGCCATTTCCCAACGGGAGAATATTGTAGTGATCGATTAGCTGTTCAACTGACTAAAGAAGAAAAGCAATCGTTAAAGGCAACAGCTAAAGAATATCAGATTACGCTATCAACACTATTCCTATCTCTTTTCGCTTGTACGGTGGGGATTTGCACTCAGTCTGACAAGTTTAGATTAAATGTGCCTACGTTCCAGCGAGAATATTACCTCGGTGATGTAGACAAAATTGTTGGTGATTTTTCAGATTTATTTATTTTAAGTGTTGAATTACAGCGTCATGAGTCGATGGTTACGTTATGCCATCATTTTGCGGATCAAATCGCTTTACTCCTTTCTCACCGTGCTTACCCGGGAGTCAGCGTTATGCGAGATCTTTCCAGGTACCACGGTAACATGCAAATTTCGCCCATCGTTTTTACATCCGGTTTTGGTATCAGTGGCGATAATTTATTTTCCGAAAATGTAACCCGTGCTTTTGGTGAAATGACCTTTGTTATTTCGCAAGGGCCACAGGTTGCGTTGGATGTCCAGGTTGCGCCTTCTTATGAAGGAATTTTGGTTAATTGGGATGTTCGTCTGGATATTTTTCCTGAACCGTATATCCGCAGAATGTTTGATACATATCTCTCTTTGATTCGGATGATCATTCGTTCGCCTGAATTGATAAACCAGCCCTTGGATTATTTTTTCTCATCTCATTTTTCTGCTTTGCATCAGGATGTGGATACTGAAAAGGTGACCTCCTCTTGTGTTGAGAAAATGCTCATTCTTCTACTGTCTCGGCTGACGAATGAAGAAAATATCAACGCTAATACTTCTCTTTCTGCATTGGATATTGATGTTGATGTCGCGGAAGAATTAACGGCATTTATTAACAAATATATCCCACAGGCAGAGCTGATAATTGCAGATATTAAGACTCATCGAACATTAAATGCACTGGCGCAGACGATAACGTTGAGATCGCAGGGAATGGCTGAAAAGACGGCTGAGGCACTACTGAAAATCCTTAGCAGGCCGAAGTAATCTTTCTGTTTGAAGGGTGTTAAATATTTAGTTCGTTAACGTAGGTTTTGTTCTTTCTCATAATCAAAAATCGAGGGAATATCATGGATACCGCACTGACACCATTACAACGCGCGTACCTACTTGGCCGAAGTGAATTGCTACCATTGGGTGGTGTTGCCATGCATGATTTCAGGGAATTTAGAGGTAACATCGAGTTTTCTGTCATTAGGACTCGGCTAACCAGATTAGTACAGCAATATGATGCGTTACGTACCCATATAGATGAAAGTTCATTGGTGCAACATGTCTCCGATGCCATTATTCTGAATCTTGATGAAATTGATTTCACAGGTATCCCGCGTTCAGTGGCTTATCAAAAGATCGATGAGATGAGGCAGATGTATTCTCATAAAATCCACGATCTCTCTCGCTCTCCTTGGCATATTTGGGTCATTAAATTGGCAGAGCCAGAAGATGAGGATAATGACCATTTTACGACAATGGTGTTTGTGAGTTTTGACGCACTGATTTTGGATGGCAGTGCTATTTCTCTAATATTGTTTAAATTGTTTGAGGAAGAGGGGAATGAACAGAAAGGCGGTAGGCAAACGAGCAATATTGCTCACCTGCTTCCACAGCCTTCTATCTCGAAAAAACAAAGTGATGCTAAATATTGGTCGGAAAAACTGAAAGAATATCCTGGCCCGCCGACTTTGCCTTGGAAGAGACCACCAGAATCAATTAAATCCTCTCGTTACAGCAGGGAGACGGTCACCGTTCCCAGCGCAACATTGAGTCATTTATCTAAAATAGCTTCATCTTATGGCCTGTTTCAAAATACGATTTTATCCACGATTATCTTGGAAATAATGTCATTTTGGACACAAGATAGTACGTTATGTATCGGTGTTCCGGTTGCTATTCCCGGCCAGAAAATGCAGTTTAGTAATGAGTCTTCATTTATTGCTGCTTATTTTAAAAGAGACCAAGTGCCATTTTTGGAAAGAGCAAGTGCTTTTCAAAATGATATTTTTGCATCTTTGGAACATCGGGATTTTTCCGGTGTTGATATTAATAAGTTGATATTTAATCAACATCAGATAGGGTTAGCGTTACCCGTTGTATTAACGAATGGTTTGTCATGGAAAACACTATCTGCATCTAGCGATGTCTATTTTTATGATGGATTAACGCAGACGCCACAAGTTGCGATGGATATTCGTTTGTCCCTAGACCAGAATAAAAATCTGGTGTTATCCCTTGATTATGCGGAAAAAGCGCTAGAAAAAAATATCGTGCAGGATATTTTACAAACAATCACTCAGACAATAACGCTTATCTGCCATCAGGGAAATCTCATGGTGGATTTTTCTGAGGCGATTGAATATCACCATTATAAAGATAACGGTGATGATAGTGATTTCATTTGTTCAAATTTCCTAACTCGTATCGCAGATAACCTATTGGGGGGAAAATTAAAAAAATCCGCCATTATCTGTGGGGAGCGGCAAATTGCTTATTCTGAGTTGGGGGAATATGTTCAAAAGATAGTGAATAACCTGCATCGTTGTGGGATGCATAAAGGGAGTGTTGTTGCGATTTGTTTGCCTCGTAGTCCTGAGCACGTAATGGTGACAATCGCATGTGCGCTTTTGGGGATTATCTGGGTGCCGATTGATGTTAATTCCCCTTCTGAACGTTTGGAGTATTTGCTAACGAATTGCCATCCTGATCTCATTGTAAATACCGGAGAGTTGAATAGTGATAAAGCCATCACACTGGAGACACTACTCACATCGGTTTCTGAAAACGCTTTATTCTCCTTAGAGACGTTATCATCACTGAGTCATAGCATTGACCCCGCTTATTATCTGTATACCTCCGGAACAACAGGTAAACCCAAATGTGTTGTACTTAATAACAAAGCAACATCTAATGTTATCGAGCAAACGATGAATAAATGGGAGGTTAAACAGGATGATGTGTTTATTTCCGTTACGCCATTACATCATGATATGTCTGTTTTCGACCTTTTTGCATCACTGACTATCGGTGCAACACTGGTTATTCCTGAACCTCATGAAGAGAAAGATGCTATCCATTGGAATCGGCTGGTTTCGAAACACAAAGTTTCTATTTGGTGTTCAGTGCCTGCAATTTTGGAAATGTTAATTGCATGCCAAAAAGGAAGTTCTCTCTCTTCTCTCAGACTGATAGCGCAGGGTGGTGATTATATTAAGCCTATGGTCATCAAGGAAATTAGAACAACTTATCCTGATATCCGATTATTTTCTCTGGGGGGACCGACTGAAACGACAATTTGGAGTATATGGCATGAAATTACCTCAGAGGATGTTAGCCTTATTCCCTATGGTAAGCCCTTACCGGCGACTCAATATTTTATCTGTAATGATAGCCATGAACATTGTCCGGCGTTTGTAACTGGCCGGATTTATACTACGGGCGTTAATCTTGCTTTAGGTTATCTTGAAGGTGGTATTGTGGTGCAAAAAGATTTTGTTACTATCACTACGCCTAAAGGTGAACAGTTAAGAGCATTTAGAACAGGAGATCAGGGCTATTACCGAAAGGATGGCACAATTATTTTTGCTAGCAGAGTAAATGGTTATGTCAAAATTCGGGGGATTAGAGTGTCTCTGCCTGATATTGAAAGTGAGCTATGTAAGCATCCACAAATCAATAATATTGTGATCGTTGATTATCCAAATGAGCAAAATGGTGACGCAACGTTAGGCGCTATGTATACGACACTAAATAGTCGGGAAATTCCTGCTTCAGAATTACGGGATTTTTCTCACAAACTTTTACCTGTCTCTCATATACCAACACGTTTTGCTCATATCCAGGCATTTCCTTTGTCTGCAAACGGTAAAATAGATCGACATCAAATTAGGGCATTCTTTACGCAATCGAAGACAGATAATTTGGCTGATAACAAGTCCGTTATATCGGAGAGTCAAAGAGTCAATAACAGCGCAGAAGATGAATATTACCAATCAATCCTTGGCATTTATTTGCATGCCATTGGTGCTCAGAAGTTATCTGGTTTGAATGAAAATTCTGAGTTTTTAGCGCTGGGATTAAGACCTTCTCATCTCAAAGAAATCGCGTTGTGTCTCACTGAAAAATTTGGTGTTGCTCTGACGCCTCAGCTTTTAGTTAAATGCAGGAATGCCCGGCAGGTTTTCTCTTTGCTTTCACAAAGCATGTAACCTGTTTTTGCTAAAGAACCGGAGTCAGACTCCGGTTCTTTTATAGGTAAGTGATTTTTTTATTCTATGAATAAAGCGCTTTTATAGGCAGTGAAAGCCAGTTTCCTGTAAGTACTTTTTGTAGAAAATCAGTCAGGTTTTTCTGATGATTTTCAACCTCTTTTTTGCCAAACATTGATGAATCAGCATCAAGATCAACAACTAATTCCCCAGCATCGACTTTCCCGCGATAGATAATGTTAAAGCTAAAACAGTCGTAAAGCCCGCTGGTGAGTATGTGGCGTTTAGTCTGGCAATTGACAAAATGGGGAGAGTCAAAAGGTAATACATTAATAAGTGGAGAAAATAAATAACGGGTATCTTGAGGTAAGTTATGATCTAAAAAGATTTGTTCGATACGATATCTGGCATGAGTCCGTTGAGTATGAAGTGCATTGATCGTTTTTTTCAAAAAGGTTTCTAATGTCTCATTCGGGTTGGCGTTTATCAATAAGGGAAGAATATTCGTCATTAATGCCGGTGTATTGGTTCTGAAACGGGTTCGGCGATTCATATAGGGTAACCATAACGGCATTGAATATTCACCATTTTGTGTCTGTGTAGAGAAATGGTGAAGTAGGTAGATGCTTGAAAGTGCCACTAACAGATCAGGCCAGGCGATCCCTATATTTGCCGATAAACGCGTTAAACCTGTGGCAATATCTTCGGAGAGCGTGCAACTGGCGTAATGGTGTTTGGTACTATAATCGGCACGGGCGATATCCATGGTTGTAAGGAGCGTGGATGAAAGGTAATTTTGCCAGTACAAGCGATCCTTTTCGTATTGCTCACTGTTGCAGTACTCTTGTTCTTCAGTGAGGTAGCTGCTGAGTGAATGAAAGGAAGTATCAGAATTGGTTTTCTTACCAAGATAGTATGAATAGAAATGCGCACAATGATGTTCAATAAGTGCCATACCAAATCCATCAAGAAGAATATGGTGAGCGCGGTTGTACCAGAGATAATGAGACTCACTTAATTTGAATAGCCACTGAGCGGATAGCGGTTGAGTTAATAAATTCAGCGGAGATTCCACATCGGCCCGCATAAGTTGTAACGCTGTTTGGAAGGCATCGGGTTGCGTCTGTAAGTCGATGAATTTTAGCTGTGGTGTGGTGGCTTGATTCGGTTGTTGTGAAGGGAACCGCTCTTCTTTGAGGAGCTGAAAACGAATAGAGAGTACATCTGTTTCACTAATCATCATCGTTATTGCTTTGCAAAGTGCTTCCTGATCGACATTACCTTGAATATCCAGATAGTGGGCGACAGTCGAAACAACTTTTTCAGAATGCAGGCTGAACTCGTGCCAGTAATATTGTTGTGCCTGTGTCAATGGCATCCAGCTAGAAGTTTGAGTGATATTTAGCATTGGATAAACCTTATGAATTCATCATAGAAAATAGAATAAAAAAATGGATAAAACTCTCTTCTATGCTTGTGATAGGTGTTTACGCAATGTTGAGCCACGATATTCCCATCTGAACAAGCTTTCCTTAGTTAATGCAGATATCAGCTCTTCCAGGAATATACCCTTCATCCTTCGAGTTGCTGCTTGGTTGGCTGCTTTCACTCACCCCAGTCACAGAGTTATCTATACCCGTTATCTTTCAAGTTGCCTCTTTGTTGGCTGCACTCACTCACCCCGGTCACATAGTTATCTATGCTCCCGGGGATTCGCTCCCTGGCCGTCGCGATGCATCTTGAAATCCATAGGGTATATGCTCCTGGGGATGCGTTCACTTGCCGCCGCGCTGCAATTCGAAATCTATTGGGTATAAATTGAGTAAATGAATTGAACGGCCAAGTAACCAAGTCGTTGCGATGGACAAGCCAATGCATAATTGCCTATTTGTTCCCATGACATTCACTCTCCTGTTTGAGTACCATTTTTCATTTATTACTCTGGCTGAGATCTGAGTTGGTTTTATTACTGAGAAAATGAAACATTTGTTGTGTAATACAACAATAATGTGACGTATTTCGTGATCATCGTTATTGTGTATGATAATCATTATTAATCTCATTGTCGGATATTAGACAAAATGATACATTACGTCCACTTTGGATTATCTGAAAGGGTATGCGAAGTTTCTGTATCGCTGAACTACAATCACTATCTGAGAATGCCAGAATGAAATCGATGTTAACCCTTGTATATGGCTTGGTCATTACTCTGGTCAGTTTATTTGGGGGGACTGTTTATGCTGCAAATGCAGAAAATGCAGCTCAGACGGAAAGCCTTTCTTGGCCAAGAGATTTTAAAAATGCTGATGGCTCTATCACCACTATCCCCACAAAACCCCAGCGTATTTTATCAGCTACCGTTTCGATAACAGGAATACTGTTATCAATTGATGCCCCTGTGGTCGCAAGTGCAACAGCCACGAATGGGCAATTTTTCGCTCAATGGGACAATGTTGCCCAAGAACGGGGACTGGAAAAGCTCTGGCAAGCCGGCAATATTGATCTGGAAATGGCTTATGTTGTTGCACCCGATCTGATTGTGGTTTCTATGAGTGGCGCTGATTCTGCATATGCTCAGGTAGAACAACTTAAACAAATCGCGCCTACGATTATCTTGGATTATGGTAAACAGACATGGCAAGGTTTGGCGACTGAATTAGGAAAAGCGACAGGGCTTGAAGATAAAGTGACGGCCAGAATTACTGGTTTTGATAACTATCTTGCTGAATGCCGGGCAAAAATTGCAATACCTGAGGGTAAGGTTAATATTATCAGCTATGGGGGACCGGGAACGATTAACCCCATATCAACGAGTATAAGTCCACATGCTTTACTGCTTTCACAGCTTGGATTTTCTATCGAGCCGGCAGATCCTGCGTGGCATAACAGTGGAAATAAAACCGGCGATTTTGTTTGGGCACAATATGAAAATATTACGCAGTTAACCGCACCCACGACATTTCTTTTAAGTGCAGGAAATGACAGAGCTGCTGAATTCTTAAAGGACCCTGTACTTGCTAATTTGGCTTCGGTTAGAACAGGACAAGTCTATGGTCTTGGTGTGAATTCGTTTCGAATTGACTATTACAGTGCAAAAGAAATTGCCGACAGCATTGTTAAACGATTTGGCATTAAGCAGAAAGCGAAATAACTGAGTAATTATTTGAGCTGGATATGAAAAAATTGATTTTTTCAGCTGCTAATTCTGGTGCGCAATCCCATAACCGGCAATTTAAATTTCAGCGAAAAGGGTTGCTGATTTGCGGGTTATTACTTGTGGCATTTTCAGTTTTTAGTCTTTTTGTTGGGACTCGTCCTGTCACGCTAAAAGTCACTTGGGAGGCATTCACCGCTTTTAATCCTGCTAATAGTGAACATTTATTAGTTCGTTATCTGAGAGTGCCTCGTACTCTGCTAGCGATTATTGTTGGTTGTTCATTGGGGGTCGCTGGTGCCATTATGCAGGCACTTACCCGTAATCCATTGGCTGATCCGGGTATCCTAGGTATCAATGCTGGGGCAGCGGTTTCGATTGTCTCAGCAATTGCTTTTTGGGGTATTTCCGACGTTATTGGCTATATGTGGTTTGGTCTGGCAGGGGCGGCCATTGCGGGTTGTGGAGTGTATTTACTTGGGGGAATTCAGCATGGCTTGAACCCGGTAAGAATGGTATTGGCGGGTGCTGCTTTGTCCGTTGTATTATTCTCTGTCACCCAGATTATCACCATAAATAGTGAAGACGAGGTATTTAATCAATTCCGGCACTGGGTGGTGGGTTCACTTCAAGGGCGAGGTTATGAAGTACTTTTCCCTATCTCTATTCTGGTAGTTTCAGGAGTGATGATCGCTTTAATGCTGACAAAGTCTCTTGATACGGTAGCACTTGGTCATGATCTGGGAAAATCACTGGGTGTTAATCAAACCAAAGTTTGGATTTTATCTGCACTGGTTATCATTATGTTATCTGGCGGTGCAACGGCAGCCGCAGGACCCATTAGTTTCATCGGCCTGACAGCTCCTCATTTTGCTCGTTTAATTGCAGGGCCTGATTATCGTTGGGTACTTCCTTATTCTATGCTTATATCTGGAGTGATGGTGGTTGCTGCTGATAGCTTGGGACGAGTCGTAGGGTATCCTGGGGAAATTAGTGTTGGCATTATGGTGGCGTTAATCGGAGGGCCGTGCTTTGTTTTCCTTATCAGAAAATGGAAAATTGTCCAATTATGAGCAGACGGAATTACTGCGAGACTGAGATTAATATTTCCGGTAAGGTCTGGCGACAAGGAAAAATGTCTTTTGTTTTTGTTCCCAGAAACCTTATGGTGATTTGTGTTATGCTACTGTTGATTATGGTATTAGCCGTTTTTTCTATGACTATCGGCAAATTCAATATTACAATCACACAAATTATCAGTACGTTTTTGGGGGCGGACTCCGGTACTATCAGCGAAAAGATCATCATGGATATTCGTTTACCTCGAGTGTTAACCGCAATTTTTGTAGGCGCGGCACTGGGGGTATCTGGTGCTATCTTTCAGTCTATTTCTAGAAATGCATTAGGCTCTCCAGATGTAATTGGTTTTACAACAGGTGCGGCGACGGGTGCCATTATGCAGATAGTTTTATCTGATAATGATGCAACACAAGTGGCGATTGCCGCTATTGCTGGTGGAATTTTGACTGCAATAGTTGTGTATCTGTTATCTTTAAAATCGGGTGCAATAGGTGGATATCGTCTTATTTTAACGGGGATTGGTGTGGGTTCAGTGCTAACTGCCCTGAATGGCTTATTACTGGTAAAAGGAAATCTGGATAATACCGTAATGGCAAATTTGTGGCTTGCTGGATCACTTAATGCGCGCACATGGGGACATGTTTTTCCTGTTTTAACGGGAGTTGTATTGCTGGTACCTTTGGCTCTTTTTACGGTAAGGAAATTGAACATTATCGAGATGGGGGATGATATTGCCAGTCAGCTCGGCATTAAGGTGGAACGCGTTCGTCTTATCATGATTTTCTGTGCTGTAGTGTTAGCTGCTCTTGCCACCGGCGCAGCAGGGCCGATTGCTTTTGTTGCTTTGGCCGCACCTCAGCTTGTCGTTCGCTTGACCTGTTCGAAAAATATTCCTATCGTCAGTGCCGCATTAATGGGTGCTTGCCTTTTGCTGGCAGCTGATCTGTTTACACAGCTTTTACCTTTACAAGCAGCAGTTCCCATCGGACTAATGACAGGGCTCGTTGGCGGAGTTTATCTGATTTGGTTACTGACCCGTTCTCGGCAAATTTAATAAAAACCTCTATACCCAATAGATTTCAAGTTGCAGCGCGGCGGCAAGTGAACGCATCCCCAGGAGCATAGATAACTATGTGACTGGGGTGCGTGAAAGCAGCCAACAAAGCAGCAACTTGAAGGATGAAGGGTATATATTTATTTTGGGGTTCATTATCTTCCTCAATTGACGGAAGATTTTAGTTATTTATATTGCTAACTTAGGCTGTGAATTACTTCTTTATTTTCCTAGCTTGTTTTTTAGGACTAAAAATTAATTCCATAAAATATAGGGATATATTCTCAGTTAATTTCTTTTCTGGCTAAATACCTTGCTAAAACCACATATTTTACCGAGTTATCTTTTGTTTTCTTTATTTATTTGAAATAAAAAATTGTTTTGTATGGGAAATTTATTTTTCTGTTGTGCTGATCACATTTAATGATAATGATTTTTATTTACATATAATAATATACCTTGTTATGATAATTATTACTATTTAAGAAATAATAGACCAAAACATAAAAGTATTAATAATAGTACGAAATTATTCTATACGAAATTAACATGGGTTAAGTCGCACCATGTTTTTACAGACTGGGGTACACCGGTCAGCAATGTCACGATTTAATTTATTAATCAATTAAAACTATTTCGTGTAAGCTGGCTAAAGGAGACAAATGAATGAATAGGCTGCACTCAACTCTGCAACATGATGCATCAGAAAGAGAGCATACTAAAAAATCACGTTTTGTAAGTACTTTTAGTGCCTTATTTCTCGGTGCTATTGTGTTGACAGGCACTGATGCTATTGCGGCAGAGGAAAAAAACACACAAAACGATCGAAAAGGAGATACCAAGGCATTATCACCAGAAGAAGATGTGTTGGTGGTAACCGGAGAGAAAGTCAACCGCTCGATTTATGATAGTGGTTCCAGTGTCTCTGTTTATAATCTTCGTAAAATAAAATCTATTCCCAACCCTGATGTCAACACGTTACTGCAAATGACACCAAACGTTGTTGATAACGGTATTAGTAATGCTCTCCCTGCTGTTCGCGGTGTTGATGGTTCAGGCCCTTCACAGGGCGGGATGGCTTTCCTTAGTGGGACACGGCCCAGAATCAACGTCTCTATTGATGGGCGCTCGTTTACCTATAATGAGCTGGCTTTTGGTACACAATCTTTATGGGATGTAGAAAGTGTCGAGGTATTTCGTGATCCACAAAGTTATATTCAGGGAAGGAACGCAATTGCAGGAGCAGTGATCATTAAATCACTCGATCCTACCTTTTATTGGGAGAGCGCAATCAAAAGTGGTTTCGCAAATCAGGGCTATCAGCAAATTGCTGCGATGGCTTCTGGCCCTTTGATTGAAGATCAACTGGCTTTCCGTCTTAGTGTCGATCGTCAAGATCGCGACAGCTTTGCAAACCTGGTCTCTTATGATCCTGTTGGCGATCCGCACAAAATTGAATCAACCACGGTCCGCGCGAAGCTGCTGTTTGAACCACTGTCTATTCCAGAGTTATCCACGAAATTAACGGTTAACCATCTTGATAGTCGGGCTCCTCAGAACGAAGCATACAATCCAAGGCATACGCTTAATTTAAGGCATGAGCTGTTCAGGCCAGTTATAGAACGAAAAACGACCAGTGGGATCTGGGATGTTTCATGGGCTTTGTCAGATACCATTAGTTTGGAAAATAAATTAATTTATACCGATCTTGCTTATCACAGATTAACTTCGTCTAAAATTCCAAAAGCGGATACTGATGGTAAAGAGTTAGAATTTGAACCGCTTATCCGTTTTCAAGGGCTTGATAATAGGCTGAATGGTTTGGCGGGTGTGCGTTATTTCTATGGTAAACAGGATGAGTCTATCGATCTTTTCGGGGGCAGCAAATTTGATGATAAAACAGAAACAGCCTCTGCCTATACTGTCTTGACCTACACGGTTGTTCCCAAGGTTGATGTAACTTTATCAAGCCGCTTTGAACGTGAGCATAGAACGCGTAAAGGAGGGGGAAGCGAACGTGTAAAAATTAATTTTAATGAAACCTATAACGCTTTTCTGCCTAAAATTGATATCGCCTGGAAACCGCAGAAAGATCAAACCATCGGAATAGCTGTTGGTCGAGGCTATAACGCAGGTGGTGCAGGGATTATCCTTGACAATACTTATACCGGTGATCCTAATTATACCTATGATCCTGAATATGTCTGGAACTACAGCCTTTATACACGTAACAGCTTGATGGATGGTAAGCTGGAACTCACTTCTAATCTTTTCTATAACGATTATAAGGATATGCAGTTACCTTACTACCTGGGGCCAAATGCAACCATGATACGTAATGCTAATCAGGTTGAAACGTATGGTGCAGAAGTGGGTGCTCGCTGGCAGCCGGTTGAAAAACTTGAGCTAAACGGTAGTCTCGGTTTGCTGAAAACGAAGATTAAAAGCTTCTCAGAGAGCGGTATTCAGGGTAATGAATTACCTCGGGCGCCAGGATATACCGCAAACCTCTTGGCTAAATATTTACTGACAGAAGATATTGATGTTAGCGGCAATGTTATGTTCTCAGATACTTACTACTCTCAGTATGACAATTCTGCCCGCGGGAAAATCCCAGCATATTGGATAGCTAACCTTCAGCTTGGTTATAACTTCAAGTGGGGACGTGCCACATTATTTGCGCAGAATCTGTTCGACTCCGACAAACGTTTATTAGTTCCAGATAATAATGTTAATTCAGCAATTTATCAGCGTCCGAGAATGATTGGTGCGACGTTTGAACTGAAGTTTTAAGGTGATCAATCAACGGCTTGAAACAATAACTCAATAAGTAACCGGACAAAGGTATAAGCGGAATCACGGCACCCCTCTGTCCGAAAAATGGTAAAAGATTATATGTAAACCCAGCGTTGACTGGAGAAGTGGGAATATGGCAAGAGAGTTTAAGCGGTTACTGACAGATGATGAAGCATTGCTTCTGGATGAAGTATTTCATACCCATGCTGATAGTTATTCACCTTCGGAAGTCCAGGAAATTGAAAAGGATTTAACGGAATTTGAAGAGATGATGTGGCTTCATCATCAACAGGATTCTGATACTTCTGGTCAGTTTGCCTGTGCTTGGTCATTGACAGGAAATATCAACATAGGTCGGCTTATCAGAGCACTAGCGTTTCTTACTAAAGAGATGGCTGGAATTAATGTTCGGTATCGTTTTGATGATGAAGGCGATTTGCGTAAGTATTTCGATATAACAGCGAATTCTCCTGTTGAAATTTATCAGGTTCAGTCTGATGAAGAAGCGATAAATAGTCTCCTCAAGGAACAGTGTAAACCTATCGGTCTTGATGAACATCCACCTGTTAAATTTATGTTGTTTATGAATGGAAGGCGTGGGGTTATTTTGGGTGTGATCGTGCATCATATTCTGAGAGATACTGTATCATTATCGCAGATGCTTATCATGCTTTCCGATGCTTATAATAATGATTTGAAGACCATCGGGTTTGGAAAGGAAGATTTATTTAGACAGGGACTTTCGGCTAAATGGTTATCATGTGAGTCTGGAAAAATAGGCATTCCCTGGCTCTATAAATCCGATACCGCCAAGAACGCGTTAATTAAAGAAACGGGTAAAATTAGTTATCTCGATGATTCCATTCATGATCGTCTTGTAACTAGATATCGTACTACAATTGATGTTGATGCACTTGCTCCATTTTTACCTACGGAGAAAACAGCATATTCAGCATTGGCAACGATAGTGACATTGTTCGGTTGCTATATTGCAGTGATAGGCTCTCATTTGGATGTGAATGTTAGTGTATCGTGCGACCCGGAATATACACATGATGAACTCAACAGCCCATTTTTCGATTCAAAATTGATGTCATTGCGTGTGTGCCAGGATGATAGAAGCTTTAACAAAATAATTGTCGATATTGAAAGGCAGATAGAAAGTGGCAATCCACAAGCTAGCAATGAAGTAGAGTACGGGCATGACAACCCACATATTCTTGTGACTTGGCTTAATGAATCCCAGTTATCACTTAGGTTGAATGATGCAATTGTTGAGTTATTATCCATTCCACCGTTGAATGCCCATTTTGATATCTCATTGGCTGCTGGAAATGTAAATGAGGAACAATGGTTTTTTGAATTAATAACGGGTCCGTCAGTGTCTGCACATATTGGTGCATTTCTGTTAGAAGGTTTTTGCACATTTATTCATGAACAAAATGTTGCTATTGCGCCAAAATTTACGTCTATTTTTTCGCTTCCAGCGAAGAAAAAACATGAAGATATCAGTGACGCATCACTGACTGTTGTCAAACAGCAAAAAAAACATGAAGCAACTGACAGAAGCGATAACCAGCGTAAAATAGCCAATATTATCTTAAATGAATTCAGACAAGCGCTCTCTTCACCAGAAATGACAGCCAGTGATGACTTTTTTGATCATGGCGGGCACTCACTTATTGGCACCCGTGTGATAGGCAGATTACTGAGCTTACATAACATAGAGATCCATATTAATCATCTCTTTAGTTATCCGACGGCATGGAAACTTGCCGAATATGCACAATGTCATGATCCTATTGATGAGAACAACAATGAGTTGGGTGAAGAACAATTTGAAGGAGATATTGCGGTTGTTGCACCTTTATCCCTTGCGCAAAAATCGCTATGGAAAGCGTATGCGGCATTTGATTTCAACGATATCTTCAACTTACCTTTTATTTTAAAATTTTCTGCAAATATCGATGAGCGGGTACTCCAGGAAGCTTTTTTTGATGTACTGCAAAGACATTCTGTATTGCGTAGCTTATTTTATGAGAAAGAGAGAGAAGTTTATCAACGTGTCGTCCCAATGAAAGATTTATCGAATTACCAGTGGTTCTGGGGTTCTCGCGAATATGGCTCCCTTTCCTCGGAAGAAATATTAAAAAAAGAGGGAAAATATCAGTTTGATATATCTGAAGAACTTCCTTTGCGCATTAAATTTGTAACCGATAACGCTTCAGGCCAGCAGTTTTTATCCATGTTATTCCATCATGTCGTACTTGATGAGTGGTCTATTGTTTTGTTAATGGAAGAGCTTAAACATGCTTATAAATATAGGCTGATAAATGAGACGCCTGCGTGGCAAGAGCAACCCTTACCATTCTATCAATATGCAATTAGACAAAATGATGAGGGAATAAATCAGTCTCATCTTGATTATTGGGTTAATCATTTACGGGGGGCACCAAGCGGAGAACCCATTTTTAAAAATGCGGCCAGCGAATTATCTGGGCAGGCAAATTCCTGTGAAGCTGTTGAGTTTGAGATTGAAAAAGTGGTGGCTCAAGGCTTACAGTCACTGGCCAGAAAAAATGGTGCTTCATTCTTTAATATTCTTTACGCCAGTATTGTTGCATCGCTCAATTTACTGGGGGCAACTGATGATCTGCTTGTGGGAACGTCAGCTTCGGGACGTGATGATGCGAGCTTCTTTGATACTATTGGTTATTTTACCACACTGGTGATACACAGGGTTCGTTTTACTGAACAAATGACATTTACTGATCTTATCACTCAGGTTAAGAGTAACATCAATGACTCGTTACCTTATACCGATATTCCTATTGATCTGATTGAAGAAGCTTTATCAGGCCACTCAGATCAAGGAAAAGATCATTTGTTTGAGGTATATATTCAGTTTCATGCGAAAAGTAGTTTGAGCGGTGAATTCCATATGTTGGATGGAAGCCAGATTGCATTTCAACAGGTTGTTTTGGAAAAACAGGAATCTCTGCTGGGGCTTCACTTTGAAATTACGGAAGAAATGATTGCAGGTGAAGAAACGGTACGTGTTTTATTTAATTATCGTTCAGATCGTTATAGTACGGCTCAAATCGCTCAAATATCAGAAACTATCAATGACATTTTGATACTGTTTGCAAAAACACAGGATAGCGATATACCGCTTAGAGCGATCTTACCAAGATTATCCACGTGTATATACCCTATGGATTTCAAGATGCATTGCGACGGCCAGGGAGCGAATCCCCGGGAGCATAGCTAACTATGTGACCGGGGTGAGTGAAGCCAACAAAGAGGCAACTTGAAAGATAACAGGTATAGATACCCTTTGAATAAGGGTTTCTATTTAATACTGAATGATCCTCTTGAAGTCAGAATTTATATGAATATTGATGCTGGCTGATTAATAGTGTTTCTGTGAGAGAGTTGATGACAACGTTGACGCCAAAACATGATAGCCAAAGTGTTTTATTACCTTGTCGTTTGAGTGTGGAAGAATTGCGCTTGGGTTACGGTGAACATATCGTCTGTGATGAACTGAATCTGCGTATTCCTGATAGTCGTTTTACCGTGATTATCGGCCCTAATGGCTGTGGTAAATCTACGCTGTTAAGAAGTTTATGCCGCCTGCTACGTCCGGAATATGGCAGAGTTTGCCTTGATGGCCACGATATTCACACTATACCGACACGCGCTTTGGCTCGTCAGCTGGGATTATTACCGCAAAGTGTACAAGCACCTCAGGGGATCACAGTTGTTGATTTAGTGGCACGCGGGCGTTTTCCCCATCAGCGGTTATTGCGTCAATGGAGTCATGAGGATTATGAAGCGGTGCGCCAGGCAATGGATATGACCGGTATAACACAGCTTGCTGAATGTGTTGTTGACGAGCTGTCAGGCGGGCAGCGCCAACGGGTTTGGATTGCCATGGTGCTGGCTCAGCAAACGCCATTGTTATTGCTTGATGAACCGACAACCTATCTTGATATTGCTCATCAAATTGAGTTGCTTGAGTTGTTTTGTAGCCTTAATCAAGAAGCTGGATATACACTTATCGCCGTACTTCATGATTTAAATCAGGCTTGCCGGTATGCAGATCACTTGATTGTGATGGCTGGAGGGCGGATTGTGGTGGAAGGGGCTCCTGGTGAGATTATGACGACAACATTGGTTTCTGAGGTTTTTGGGCTCGATTGTGTCATTATTGATGATCCCATCAGTCATACTCCTTTAATTATCCCGCAAAGACGGCGTTTTATCGGGGGATAGCTATGATTTTTAAACTTATTTATTAAAATGATATTCCTGATAGATTTAAGCAATAACTTTTAATATCGGACAGAATAATAGGATGGAACGAATAAAATATCTAAATGGAATAAGAGAGAAATATTTTTAAGATATAGACTTTAATAAGATTAAATTATATCGAAATTTAATTATTGACCATCTAAGTCATAATTTTATTTGTAGCAAGTGATGCAAAATTATATCGAGGGAAATTCCATTTTCGTGATTACACGATTAACCGATAGAGGTAAGACTTGTGCTAGATCTATATAGAGATGCTTTGCTGACTGGTTTTAATAATCTTAATAATAAGGATTTTCTGTTTCTTTCATCCAGTAAAAGTCTGTTAGCACAGGGACAATATGCGATTTTATCAAAGCCACTTGATGATGCAGTAAACCCTGATAGCTTGATTCAGCAAGAAATAGGTCAATTATTCCAGCAAGCGAAGAATGATGGGATTGAAAATCCTATTCTGGTGGGGGCAATTCCATTCGATAAACAGCAAAATGCGGCACTTTTTGTTCCTAAAAAATGCCATTGGTTCCAAAGACAGCAGTTTCCAGCGCCTATTTCCAATTCTATCTATACAGAAAAGAGACGCTGTCAGTGGCCTGATAAAGTACACTTTAGCCATATGGTGAATACCGCTATTGATGCAATGCACAATCATGCATTAGACAAAGTTGTCCTTTCGCGGTTACTTGATATCGAAACTCATCAGCCATTAGATTCCATTCAATTATTACGACATCTTAATCAGCAAAATAGTTGGTGTTACAACTTCCATGTTCCGTTGGAAAATGGGGCATTGATTGGTGCTAGCCCAGAATTATTAGTACGTAAACAGGGCAACACTATCTTTTCTCAACCGTTGGCAGGTTCAGCAAAGCGTAGTGAAAACCCAGAAGATGATCACAAATTACGCCAAGCGCTTATTCAGTCTATCAAGGATAATTATGAACATCGGTTGGTGACCGATATGATCAGAAACGTACTCGAAAGCCGTTGCCAAAAGCTACATATCTCTAAAATGCCTTCCACCATCAGTACGCCTGTACTATGGCACCTTGCGACTGATATCGAAGGAGTGCTAAAGGCACCGCAGGAAAACGCACTTTCTGTTGCTTGTTTGCTTCATCCTACGCCAGCTCTTTGTGGCACGCCGTATCAGACTGCGAAAAACTTAATTGAGAAATTAGAGCCGTTTAAACGAAATCTCTTTGGCGGCATTGTGGGATGGTGCGATGCGAAAGGGGATGGTGAATGGGTGGTGACTATCCGTTGTGGTGAAGTGATTGGTTCGCGGATAAGGTTGTTTGCGGGAGCTGGCATTGTGCCTGATTCGAATCCAGAGTCAGAGTGGCAGGAAACAGAGGTTAAGTTTTCAACAATGTTACGTGCATTCGAGTTTTCACAGGAGGTATGCCCGGCATGATAGTTGAATTTAATCGTTGGCCGAAAGCGTTGGAACAACGCTATCGTCAGCTTGGTTATTGGATAGATCTCCCTCTTTGTGACATTTTTACCCGTCAGTCAGACAACGGAAAAATTGCACTTATCTGTGGAGAACGTCAGTTCAGCTATGCTGAACTTAATCTGCTAGTGGATAGTTTAGCCGCAGCACTACAACAACGAGGCGTTAAACGAGGACAAACCGCCTTAGTTCAATTAGGCAATGAGGCTGAGTTTTATATTGTTTTCTTTGCGTTATTGCGACTTGGCGTAGTTCCGATTAATGCGGTATTTAGCCATCAGCGTAGTGAACTTTGTGCTTATGCTGATCAGATTAACCCCGCATTATTAATTGCCGATCGCAACCATTCCTTATTTAGCGACGACGATTTTATTGATGAACTCAGAATCCGTATCCCGTCTTTATGTCACGTTGTCTTACGTGGTGATAATGACAGTATTCTGGATGTTGAGACTCTGTTGGCACAAGGTGCTGGCGACTTTGTCGCTAATCCAACACCTGCTGATGAAGTTGCATTTTTCCAATTGTCGGGAGGAAGTACGGGAACACCTAAACTTATTCCCCGAACGCATAATGATTATTACTACAGTATTCGCGCTAGTGCGGAAATTTGTCAGTTTAATGCTGAAACTCGCTATTTATGTGCACTTCCTGCTGCGCATAACTTTCCTATGAGTTCACCGGGAGCGTTAGGGGCATTTTACTGCGGAGGACAGGTTATTTTAGCGCATAACCCCGGCGCTGATTGTTGTTTTCCGCTGATCCAGCAACATCGGGTGAATGCTGTTGCACTGGTACCGCCAGCAGTCAGTGTGTGGCTTGAAGCGATAGCTCTTGGTGGTAACTGCGACGCACTAAAAAGCTTGCGATTGCTACAGGTCGGTGGGGCAAGGTTAAGCGAGAGCCTGGCCAGACGTATTCCAAAAGAAATGGGATGTCAATTACAACAAGTTTTTGGTATGGCTGAAGGATTAGTGAACTATACCCGGCTGGATGATGACGAACAGCATATTTTTATGACCCAAGGCCGCCCTATAAGTCCGGATGATGAAGTTTGGGTTGCTGATAACGATGGTAATCCTGTTCCTCATGGTATTGCTGGCCGATTGATGACTCAGGGGCCTTATACTTTCCGTGGATATTACCGCAGTCCACAGCATAATCAGCAATGCTTTGATAGTAATGGATTCTATTGTTCTGGTGATCTTGTCATCATGACACCTGATGGTTATTTACAAGTAGTAGGACGTGAAAAAGATCAAATCAATCGCGGTGGGGAAAAAATTGCTACAGAGGAAGTTGAAAATCTATTACTTCAGCATCCTGATGTCATTTATGCCGCGCTTGTCGCTGTTCCTGATGAGTTAATGGGGGAAAAAAGCTGTGCTTTTGTCGTATCACGAAAACCGATAAAAGCCGTAGCCTTACGACGTTATCTACGTGAACAGGGAATAGCAGATTATAAATTACCTGACCGGTTTGAATCTGTCCCTTCACTGCCATTGACACATATTGGAAAAATAGACAAGCAACAATTACGTCAATTTGTTAAGCAATTTGTTCAGTCATCACTTGTTGGAGAAAGAAATGAGCATTCCTAAACTGAATAGTTATGATTTACCCGTGGCAGAAGAACTTCCAACAAACAAGGTCAATTGGTCATTGGATAAAAATCGGGCTGCATTGTTAGTTCATGATATGCAAAATTACTTTCTTAACTTCTGGGAAGAAAATAGCCCATTAATTAATCAAGTTGTGGCTAATATTGCCAGACTGGTAGAAACCTGTCGGGAGAATGGAATACCGGTATTTTATTCCGCTCAACCTAACCAGCAAAGTGATGAGAAGAGGGCGTTGTTGAATGATATGTGGGGGCCAGGGCTAAACTGCCACCCCGAACTGCAAAAGATCACAGATATGCTCGTACCTCAGGCTGGCGATACTGTTATGGAGAAATGGCGATATAGCGCATTTCAGCGTACTGATTTTGAGCAACAGCTGAAAGTAGCTGGACGTGATCAACTGATTATTTGTGGGGTTTATGCACATATTGGTTGTCTAATGACAGCAACTGATGCGTTTATGCGTGATATACAGCCCTTTATGGTGGCGGATGCTTTAGCTGATTTCAGTTATGAAGAACATATGATGGCGCTTAAATATACCGCTGGGCGCTGTGGACGTGTAGAGACTACCGAACAACTTCTTATTGCCTTAAATGCAAAACAAGTGCAATGGAATAAGACTCGCCTAAAAGGGCTATTACTGCCTTTATTAGATGAGGATAGTGGTGATATTGGTGACGATGAAAACTTGCTCGATTATGGGTTGGATTCTGTACGCATCATGTCTCTCATTTCCCATTGGCGCCAGCAAGGATATGAAGTGGATTTTATTTCATTAATGAAAAATCCAACAGTAAATGGTTGGATGGCGTTATTCACTGAGCATCAGGGAGCCTGAAATGAGTATTACGCTTGATTTTAGCGATAAAATTGTCTGGATAACCGGCGCTGGTAGCGGTATTGGTTATCAGACAGCTTACCGTTTTCAGCAAGCGGGTGCGAAAGTGATTGGGTTTGATATCACTTTCCCAGAGGGGGATTTGCCCTTTACACCTTATTTGCTTGATATCAGCGATACGATTGCCGTTTCACGTTGTTGCGAACAGCTCCTTGTACAACAGCCACGACTTGATGTACTGGTCAATGGTGCAGGAATATTACGCCTTGGAGCGACTGAAGAGATAACGTTTGAAGATTGGCAACAGTGCTTGTCTGTCAACGCGGGGGGGGCATTCAATCTATTTCAGGCGACTATTCCCCAGTTTCAACGTCAAAAAGCGGGGGCTATCGTCACTATTGCGTCAAATGCGGCTCATGTTCCTCGTGTTGGAATGTCGGCCTATTGTGCTTCTAAAGCAGCATTACGTAGTCTCTGTCTGAGTGTTGGGCTGGAATTAGCACCTTATGGCGTTCGTTGTAATCTTGTTTCACCGGGATCGACAGATACGCCAATGCAGCGTGATATGTGGCAAACAGAAGCTTCTAAGCAGCAAGTTATTCAGGGATTTTCTGAATTATTCAAACTTGGCATTCCGCTTGGGAAGATAGCGACGCCAACAGAAATTGCTGATGCGATATTGTTTATGGCTTCTGATCTGGCAAGCCATATTACTTTACAAGATATTGTCATCGATGGTGGTGCAACACTTGGTGCTTAATCGCCTATCATTGTGAATAACGTGCTGTATTAGAGATTGCTAGAAATGAAATACTTTTTTCATTTCTAGCATCCGACCTCTGTGACTGCTCACCGCCCTAAAGGGCGATGCTTCTATTAAGCGATCTATCTGCGGTGTCATTGTTTGGGTAGCAGATGCTCTATGCTGGATTTTGGTTAAATTATCCAGAGAATCATGGAGATAAGTGTTCTTCGATACTAATTTTTGATTACGTCAGAAACAAGTGGCTTCTGCGTCATTATGTATACAAATGACATTACCTACTGGGTCATATTCGTAGTGTAAATTCTGCAATATTTTGCAGTCTGATGAGCGATAAGTTTTGGTACCGATAAGCCTCTGGGTTTCCGGTTCATAACCGTATTCGGTGATCACGCTGTTACGTGTCCTTCGCATAATTTTTGTCCGGCAGCGGAATAAGTCAGAGATTTGACGATAATTTGTCCATTTTGGTCTCTTTGCGTTGACCAGCTACCTTTTAATTGACCAGTTACGTTATAGGCCAGACGCTGGATATTTCCTTTCGCATCAATCTGAGTCAGTAAAGCGCCAGTGGCATCATAGGTACTTTGGGTAGTATAGACTCTGCTGGTCAATAGGTTCTGCCAAATGGTTTCATTGTCACCGGCCCAGTTTGCCTCTTGACCATCGAGTAGCAATTGTTGGGATTGTGATAAAACGGTACCTGTCAGCGAGAAGTTCTCTGGTCGGGTTACTCCGGTGGTGTTGTAGTGTCGTACACACTGACCGGCAAGGTTATGGTTTTTCTCTGGTTCAGTACCTCTGGCCCAGATGAGGAGTTCGATAATATGAGGTGTTTTTTCCGTTGGTTCTTGTTCTGTTACGGACAGCAGATGGCCGGGTAGGGAAGAAGATTCATATTGCCGGGTTTGTATGACACCACTTGCAGTCACGGTTAATACTGGGCGGCCTTCAATATCATTCAAGATGACTGTGCGACCTGCATCAATGCGCTCTGTACACAGGGTATTGCCGGTTAAATTATACTGCCAGATAACGTTAGGTTTTATCGTACTATCATTTTGCTTTTCGTCGTACAGACGCGGAGCAATGCTTTGGTTCAAGTTCCCGCGAACATCATACTGATGGTGGATAACACGATGAAAACCAATGTCACGGATAGTCAGGCCACGGTTATCATGGACGCTGACGGTGGGAGTGGATTGATAAAGTTTGGGATTCATGTCTTTCATGACTTGCCTCTTTTATTATATTGCTGCATTTAATTATTTCTGCGATCGCAGTTTCCTCAGCATAGTTGGTGTTGAGGTGTTCATATAATGGCGGTTAGATTCTTGTTAATGAAAAAAAACGGTTATTACTTTCCTCCGTGGTGAATAGAAAGTCGGCGCCAGAGCCAATTCAGCCCAGTACTTCCTGTTGTGCCGAACAGCCCGGCAATTGCAAAAGTCATATAGATGCTGCCGCCACTTTCAAAACTCAGTAATCCTCCTAGCACACCAGTGAAGCAGGAAATGATGAGTTGACAGAGTACGTTAATCCAACTCCATGTATACTGTTTATTCTGCATGTCTATGATATATCTGACTAATCCACCCCAGGCCGCAATAAAACCAACGATCAACCAGATAATAAGTTGAGTATCTGACGGTATTATGAACGACACCTTTCACCTCTATATTTGTTTCCCGCCCGTTAGCCAGGCGGGATTTATCAAGTTACATTTTCACCTCAGCTGCTGTGTCATTTTCATCCTCATTGACAGTAAACCAGGGAGTGAACAAGGTTCGTCGAAACCAGCCTTTTGCGGTGATAACCTTCACTTCTCGACCAACGGGGTCATATATATGGGTATCAGCATAAGCTTCTTGTCGGCTGCTACTATTGCTAACATAACGCCAATCATTGAGAAAATAAGGCTGATAGGTCCGTATGGGTTGTCCTTTATTGTCATATTCAGTACGTCCGGTTACCGCCCAGCGAGTATTGGTGTCCTCAATTTTCGTGACCAGCGACCCTTCTTTATTGCGTTGCCAGGCTTTGCCCGCTTCATGTCGGACCGCTACTTGCAGCGAACGGCCAAAACCGTCACTGAATGTCACTTGTTGACGAATTTGTTGAGCAGTATCGTTGTCATAACGATCCGTAGTCAGTGTGAGGCTGTGAGGGGGTAAACGGGTGCTGTTTAACAGGCTGATTAATTGAGTGGATACGCTTCGGCTTTGTAACCAGCGGCGATGAGCTAATATGCAGATACGCCCGTCTTTGGTGATGATTCGGGAATTTTGCAACATTTGTTGTTCTTGTGCTGACAATATACTTAGGGTTTTCTGACTTAATGTTGGCATCCAGCTTTCCGGCGCATAGACCTGACACTGTGCCACAGGGAGCGGTCCAGTCAGATCAATAGCTTCGTTTACATCGGTTGGTGGAAGGAACGCGGTCTTTTCCGGTGAGGTATAACCGGTCATCACACCGTTTTCTGTTCCCCAAAAGCGATGTGTTATCGGGCGGCCCAGTGCATCCAGCGTGATAAAGTGTACATTGTCGTTCTCATCGGTGAGTTGTATGGGCGTTAGAAAACGCCAGTCATATTTCGCTGATGTTGTCAGATCGGCAGCATTTCGTGTTTGTATCACAACACAATGATTGACATCCCAGGTTAATGTGATTTTTCCCGTGAACTGGGTGTTGCTCTGTTTTTGCGGGCGCCAGAACTGCGTGGCTGTACCGTAATCAGTATAACCATGACGCGCTGTCCAAACTTTGCCTTCTCCGGTACGAGGGAACAGATAATCTGCTTGTTGATACCCTGCTTGTTTCAGCGTTGTTGGCAATTTCTCAGATGTGATACTCCCATCAAACGCTGACAATGTGGATTGATTAAATACAGTTGTCTCTGTGAAAGCAATCAGTGCTTGCCGTGTTGGTATTTGCAGAGGTGTTGTATTTTGTCCATCGGTATAAAATATTTTTTGCTGACCAAGGTATTCACGCGGCTTGTCATCTGCAATGAGGCTATTTTCAGCATGCAGAATTTCCAGGTTTAAACCACCGGTAGGGAGATATTCAGCGTCATAAGTAAACGTATCACTTCGGGTACCATCCGATAATCCCAGCATCCTAACGGTATTGTTAGTTAGATGGTGCCAACTGAATTGTTGATAGGTTAGCCGTAATTTGTGTTGCTGATCATCATAACTGCTGGCAAACAGGGTCTCGGGTAATGTATCGGGATACGGGCTGATTGTAGGTTGGTTGCGACGTGGATATTGGATTGAAATCCGTTTCAGAGGCTGGCCGAATAAGTCGCTGGATAGCGTGATATCTTGGCTACACTGTGGATCGCTGGCAATACGTTCATAGTGATAGCTGCGGCTTTCTGTCACGGATGGCCAAAGTACAGGATATCGACTATCTGTATTCTGTAATCGGCGTACCTGTGGACGGAATTCGGTGACAGTATAGGGAATTTGTTCTAGTGCACTGCCATCCAGCCCATACAGTTCACTGCGTAGCGGTTGGCCTTTCAGCGCCCGGCTTAACCAGTATCGGGCGTTGTCGTCTTCTGGTGTCAGGAGAACATCTTGGTTATTTGCCCAGGTGGTGAAGCGTGGTGTAAAACCATTAAACGCCTGAGTATCGCCTTGCCAATACTCGGTTGATAATGTGTTATCTATTTCAGGGAGACCGGTAGCATACCAGTTTTTGGTCAGCGCTGGTGGTGTACGCTCAGGTGCACTGCCTTGAGCTAATTGATGGCTATCCGTTTGTTCAACATAACCAAATCCGCGAAATTCTCGTTCACGTCCATCCCAGGCACCGTGAACATAACGCATGGTTGTCACTAATTTGTTGCCGCTGATTTCGTCTTCTGTCTCCGTTTGCCAGAGAGTATGTACTGGGAAGGGCAAATAGCAAATCGGTGTTTGTCCAGAGGCGAGTGTTTTGGCTTTTTCATCCAGCCAAAATTGGGCGGAACTGCGATAACGCAGCGTGTGATTAGCCCCCATATTGTTATTCATTTCACTGAGGAGCCAGGGTTTATGCAGTGTCAGGTCACAACGCCAATGATGAGGCGCCATATGTGGTACGCTCAGTATCAGGCTGGAGACGCCCAAGCCTTGAATGTCGGTGACTTGTAACTGACAGGTATTATCAAAACGTAGACCATCTGGAAAGGTTAATGTCACAGGTGCGGCAAAACTGTTGCCACTTTTATTTAGGAAGATATCCAGACGGTTTGTATGAACATAAATCAGGTCAGCCGGACCGCTACCATCCAGGTCAGCCAGATAAACCTGAGCTGGGTTAAACTCAGCTTCAGGCTGGCTAAATCCCGGTAGGATGATTGGCTGACCAAAGCGCCCGTGTCCCAGATTTGGCCAGCAGGTAACTTTAGTTGCGCTGACTTCAACCAGATGTGCTTGGCTGGAGCCAAGTACATCACTAAAAGCCACTAATTTGCGGGCATCTGCGCCCGGTATTGGCAAGGTTACATTACCGGATTGCACTACATCCTGACCTTTGGTAAAACCGTCACGGGTATTGGCATATAAACGCACACTTTTTGGCCCGATCAGGACCAAATCAGACAGCCCGGCTCCCATTAAATCGGCAAGTTGGGCACGGGGATGAAAATATTCTACTGGCAGAGCGTTGAGTGGGGTAAAACGTGTCCAGCTGCCATCTGGAAGTTGGCTGTGGTATCCCCGTAATCCTGGCCCGGTGACTACCCAGTCAAGCTGGCCATCGCCGTTGATGTCTACCAGTGATGCATTATTTTGCAGAGAGGGAATAACCGATAAGGGTTGCATTTTTTCCCAAGTGACGGCATTGGGGTCGCTTCCAGTTTGGCGCTGTGCAGAACGGTACCACCAAGCCCCTTTATCTTGATACAACAGACCGGGTACCCCTTCGCCTTTCAGATCAATTAGTTGCCAACGCTGGATTACATTGAAATTTGCCAGCACATCCATCGGTTGCCAACGAACATTATGCTGTGGCGCAAAGTCCTGATATGCAAATTCTAATGGTGGAAGGGTGATGGCGGTACCATCTTGTTCATGCCCCACTTTGCGAACAGAGACCAGCGTGCTGGCTATTGCGCTTTCGTCATAATCCAATATCAAGCGTGAAACCAACGTCAGTTCATCGTGTTTTTTTGCCTGTCCGGCCAGTTTTTGCAGACGGTGATACATCAATATCTGGCGGCATAAGCGACGAGTACGCAATTCAAAACCGTATTCATAGCGGGAAAAACGGTCCTGTCGGCAAAGCCAGTTATCCGTTGTTGTAAATGCTGGCGGTGTTTGTAAGTCATTATTGCGTTCGCCGTAATCAAATACCAGACAGAACAGCCAATTTGCTTGTGACGAGACATGACCATCCAGACCTGGCAGCGTTTCGCTGGCTGTCAGGTTGCCGTAGTGTACGGTGTGGAGATAGCGTTGAGCCGTAGCTTGTGGATGTGCTGTAATCTCATCAGTTTCACAACCTGTTTCATTTTCGGGGCGGTACTGATAATAAATTTGCTCACCATGCGGTGACACTGAAGCTTCTAGTAGCCACTGAGCTGTTTTGGTTTCTGATGGGTGACTAATGCGTGCTTGAGGATTTTTGCCTAGCAAGTGTACCTGTCCATCTGGGCTGTATATCAGCCAAAAATCTGTTGCGTTTGTTGTTTTCGGTTGCCAGTACTCTAACCGGCTGAAATGACTTTCCAAACGGGGACGGTAGCGGGTAACGGTGAAAGTGGTACCCAAATTGATGTCTTGTAATGTGGATTCATCGCGTGGGTGATCCACGACAATCAGAACTTCGCCTTCTGGTCCGAGGAAGGTATCGGTTTCGTCATAATGGGGGACACCGAAATGAGTGCGGCGGCGAACCGACATAACGTTGCAATCCCAGCCTAGTCCAAATGGGCTATTACCGGACCCGCTGTTATAGTTCAGGGTTAATGAGGGGGCATAACCGCGCCCGGCAGAAATAGGTAACGGCAGAGAAAGTACGGTCATACCATCTGGTCCGGCGGGTGTTAATGCTTCACCCATACCTGTGATAGCGCCCCCCCCTTTGGGCAACGACAGCTCCGTAATATTGAAATCTTGTGAGTTTTGCATATAAAGACTCCTTGCAGGCCCCGTTTTGGGGCCTGTTTTAATACTTGGTTGAGATGGTTATTGGCGAATGGTGTAGCGAATATGCAGAATGATATCGCTCAGACTCTCCAGCATGGCTTTTTGTTTTCCCGTTGCATTTGGGAAGCTCAAGGTCAGAGTACCATTATCGACTGAGATTCCTTCGAACGGCAGGAACTTGCCATCATTGAAATCCAGCTGGAACTGACCGCTGTCATTCATCCCATGGGAAACCGCCAGTGATTTGCAACTTTCAGCTAATCCGGCGACCTCTCCACTATAAGATAGAATCGCTTGTACATCCTGATATGGTCCTAACAGCGCTGGCAGTGTGACACTGAGTTGTTTAATACGGCGAATGTTGCCTACTCCGCTATCTGTTGGATAATCATCGCGGATTTTTAAATCAGCTAATGAAATCAATGCTTGTAGAGAGTTAATTCTTGCATCGAATTTCAGGGTATTATTTCCACTACCGGCATAGTCTGATCTTTTATTTACCAGTTCTGTCATTTTTCCCGTCAGAGAAAATTGACCTTTATTTTTATAGAGTTCTGCCAGTGAGACTGTACGTTCAATCTCCAATACACGTTGATCCTGTTTTAGGTGTGCATCTTCCATTTGTGCCAGATTCAGCATCAAGGCTTCACCTGCGAGCAGGCCGGCATGTGTTCCTTGCCAGGCTCCGGGTTTAATGAAGCGTGCAGAAGTATCATTAGTTTCCCAACGATAGGCCATTTCGGCCATCAGGCAACGTGAGACCGCCAAATCGTAGAACTGGAAGTAAATAGCGGATAGTCGACCACGTAGCCAGTTGTACAGTGCTTGGTTGCTGAACTTACGTTGCAAGAAAGTCAGTTGTGCCTGAGTTTGTTCTTGCTGGGTTTTCAGGCTGGTTTTCTGTAATACCGCGGCTTCACGACGTATAGTCAGCGAATTGAGCTGGGCGTCAATTTGTTTTAGTTCCGCTTCAGCGTTATTACGTTGAATTTCCCATTCCTGACGGCGGCGACGGTAGGCTTCAGATTGACTGATTTTATCCGCTTCTGTGTTCATGACACTGGCGGAGAACTCCATGACATTACCGGTAGCTTGAGCAATCGCCCCCCAATGGCTGCCGCCATCAGCGAAACCGAAAATATTGGGTGCCAGATCAAGTGCTGCGCCTGCCAGATGTGACGCCTGAAGAGCAGTCGAAAGGCCAGCTACGGAGGCACGCAACGTCATTGCCTGTTTTTCTCCGGCATTGATATTTTCATCATACAGTTTGCTGTAACTGTCGAAACGTGATTGAGCTCCCGCACGGTTTTTTTCCAGCGCCGTTTTTTCAGCATCCAACTCTTCGATGGTTTTGTCCTGTATGTTTAAATTGGTCAATATCAGTTCTGCTGCTTGATTCTGCAACAGCGTATTTAATGCTTCTGCATCCTGGCGTTCGATAATATTTTGCAATGTGGAACCAAACTGGGTGAGTTGGCTTACCATACTGCGTGCGTTTTCCAGCATGTGAGGGAAACGCCATAGTGATATAAATGGTTGCGGAAGCGCCCCTCCAGCCTGTGAATTGGCGATGGTGGCACTGAGCAACGCTTTCGGATCTGCTGGTGTCGCGTAAATAGGCAGATGCAATGGTTGACCATCAATCGACAGGTTATGGCGCAGGTTGTACAACCGTTGTTCCAGTTTCTGCCAGTAGCTCAGTACGACTTCATTTATCTGCGGCAGGAAAAGGTCTGTTAATGTGTCGTTTGTAGATTGGCCTTGTCGTAAGTCTGTCATTAAACGAGAATGGCCTTTTTGTCTCTCAATATCAGCGGCATCTCTCAGATCAGGTTCGTTCCACGTTGAATTGAGTGAAAGATGAGGTTTATCACCTAATAAGTGTAGAGCTTGCATATACCACATTTTTGCTTCGTTGAGCGTGTCCCGCTCCAACTGACGATAAGCATAATCTCCATGCGCTATTAGCAAATCGAGGGTACGCATAAACGTAGCAACTTTGTAGTGCATCGGATCATGTTGAGCTACGGCGTCAGGATCAACAGAATCTAGTGGATCATCGTTCCAACTGGTGTCTTCTTGTAATGGGCGGACATTCCAGCGGTAATGCTGAATTTGACCATTAACAATATAACCAGACGGATTCCAGACATATTTTAGCCAACGGTTAGCTTCATTAAAGTTTTGTTCGTGCAGCAAACGTTGAGCAATCAGCATCGGGGTATAATAGAACAGTTCCCAGAAATAGAGACTGTTAGCGCCGCTGAAATCCATCGGTTCGCCCTTAACATCTTTCAGAACATTGACACTTTCGAAATGGGTCAAAATAGATTTAGAGTTTATTGTGACTACCCCCTTAGCATCTCTGACAAAATGAGGTCCCCCCCAAGTGCTATCTGACGGTGATTTCTGAAAGGTCATATAAACCTTGGCGTGAAAATCTTGATTGAGTGGAGCATCATCAAGAGGAATAAATAAAGTCATGCTTACATGGGTATCGTCTAGCTGACCTGAATAGATAATATGTGAGTTATTATCTACGACATGTTTGAGATAAAGCTTAAACCAGCGTTCATTACCATGGATCGATGGGTTATAAGGGGGTATTACAAACGTAGCATAGAAACCTTTACCTAATTGTGGCTCCTGAATATTCTGAGTTTCCATACTTAAAATAGTATCGATCCCAGCGGTAGCGCGGCTAATTAATTTGCGGGCAAACAGTGTGTTAAGGCGGGTACGGTAGAGCCCCCACTGCATATATTGTGCCCCGTTTGCATCATGGTAAAGGGTCAGGACATTATTATCGGCATTTACCTTACGAGTGACAGTAATACTGAAATGTTCTTCTCCCAGCTTACGATCATTTCCTCCTTCGGCAAATGGCTCAGCAAATGCGGCAAAGGTGATATCGATACTGGCTGAATTATTAATAAAATTCAGACCCGAACCATCTATTTCGAGGGAATTAAACTGATAAATCATCTCTTCGAAGCTGGGTGATGGTTGAGTGGCAACATGTGTATTTGCTGTAAAAGTTTGTACTTTGCTGCCAGCATTCACAGTTACTTTAACTTTTGTCGAAGAAATTTCCGTGTTGATATCTATTGGTCCGGAAACATCAGTAGCAATTCCCATGTGGTCAATCATAAAGATGTATTTCTTAAGATCATTCGGCTGATTCTGGGGATCGGTAATATAATCATCACCAATGGCAGCATTATCTTTGCGCAATGTTCGCTTTGCATCAGGTATCCATGCTTCGACTTTAGATGAATAATTGGTATCCCGATGGAATAGCAGTCTTCCTCTATCAAGCTTACTGGTGTTTCCACTGTACTGATAGATGGGGAAAAATAGTTGTTTCTTTGTTGAGTTATCTGGGTTGATGCTCAAATTGGTATAGATAATAAATTTATCGCCCAATTTGCCATATTTCTTCATTAAGTTACATTGATTACGTTGTTGGCCTTCATATCCGTTGTGAATAATTCTTAATTTAGGTGAGATTTTGATTTTTAAATTATCTGATTTAGATTCGAGGCTGATAGCTGAAATATTCCCACCATATACCATACCGAGGTAATGTTCTTCCCAATCGTAACCCTTATTATTGTTTATTGATGAGGGGATCTCATATTTCTCTGCATATCGATTGTTCACTCTTATGATATTGTTGGTATCGAAGTGTTGATAGCTATTATCCCGATAAGATGTAATTTGTGTAATTGGCATGGATTTTGAGGACATATCTGAGAAAATATACAATCCTTGCATTGAGACATTTTTATAATCATTCAAGTTATTTTCCTTGCCATAAAATATAACCAGCAAGGTATCTTCCCCCTGATAACCTGCACAATAGAATCCGAGTGCTTTATTGTCCAATTTTAAAGCAGATATTTTGCTATTTACATCAAAGGTGATGGGGGTATTCCAAGTTCCGTCATAGCGAATATGTGCCAGCTTCAATTCATAATGATATTCTTGGGTAGTTTTTTGGCTATTTTCTTCCTGTTTAGTTATCTTCTTTTGTTCCAGCCAGGTTATATACAGGCGGGATTGGTAAACTACCGGGCGGATAGTGTCCTTATAAGGATGAATTGGACAGTCAATTTTGTACCACTCACTCCAGGCGTTAGCGGCGAATTTGCCGTTGCTGAATTTATTGTGATCCACACTACGCCAGTAATATTGATTAACTTCTGTTTTACTGTGTCCGATAAAATAGGTTAGTCCCTGATCACTATTAATATTGTCGTGATAGGCACTGACGATTTCCAGATTAGCCACTTGTTCGAATGACGTTAAATAAGAATTAAAGGCATCTTCTACAGTATCGGTATTTAATTGACTTTGACTGACAGATTGCAGCAATGTATCCATCATTTTTGTTTGTCCGATACGCATGGTCGGATCAAGGTAATTTTCAGGGTAATAAGCGAGTTTCGATACGCTGGCCCAAGTGCTGTAGCGTTTATTATATTTATCCCAATCGGTAAAGAATTGACGACTGGTTACATTCTGGACTGTATTTTCCTCTATGTTTTTCAATGCCCGGTTAATATACAGTTGGATGCTAGCAATCGCTTCAGCAATTCGCGTAGTTTTAATCGCGGCGGAAACTTGGTTATCAATCAATAAATACTGATACAAGTCATCACGGTTTTTAATCGCGAGGTCTTTGTTGGCGACGTTGCGGATATAGTACTCGCTTAATGCCGTACTGCGGGATTCTTCCAGAAATGCATGCAGAGTATTGGCTTTTTGGGTAGTTAAACCCACGGTTAATGTCGTAGCTATGTTTGCCCATTTGCTATAAGCAGCGGAAAGATTGTTGGTGAGTAATTCCGCCAGATCTGAAACATTCTCTGGAGAGGCATGTAATTGGCGTGCTGTGTCAACCCATTGCAGAATGGCGTCGATAGATGTCCAACTGAGGAAGGGATTGATTGGCTTTATTTCGTTGGTAACTACTGAAATTAATGGGCTATGTTTTTGTTCTAGGGTACTGGCTTGTAATAGCAGAGTTTTGTCAAGGTTCATAGCGCCAGCCAGCTGTTTTGCCGTTAATGTTCCTTTTTCAAGTTCGGTCAGGACAAAAGAGGCTTTTTTACCTAGTGAATGACTCCAGTCAGCAAAGCGTGTCATCATGATCAATGATAATGCGTTAGGTGTTGATTCCGTTTCGGCTGTAGTGCCAAAGATTTGCGGTTTTGTTACAAACAGATGGAAAGCGTTTTCGCTGAGACCAGTGGAACGGTAGATTAGCGCCAGTTGTGCCAGGCATTGGCAGTACTGAATAACGGGTTCAGCCTGTTTCTGGAATTCCGATTGAGTGGTAACAGGGTTTACCCGTAACCAGCTCCATAATTTCTCAGCTGTCATTTTTCCTTTGCCGGGTTCTAGCTTATCCGCCCAGGTGAGGATGGCATGTGCCGCATGATCAGACGGTAATTGCAAAGCGGCGGTGATATAAGGTGAAATGGCTGCCAACAGATTTTTTTTGGTTTTATCCGCTTTCTTATCAAAATCTTGTAAGCCGTTATATACAGTGTCTAGTAAGTTATATATTTCTGGGATCAGGGTTTTATCATAGTCATTAGTGGTCATGATGAACAACTGATATACACTTAGCTTCTGTGCATGCAGCCATTTGGTAACGTCATAGAGTTTGTTAATTAACGAGGCCAGCTCATTAGCTGTGATCTTGAGTAAGTTGGTTTTTCCTTCATCCGTAGCAATTAGTAATAAACCTAATTCATCAATAGTTAGCTGATGGATATCTGCCAGTAATTTGGCTAGATAGAGATGAGAAAGATTCTCTATATCATGGACAATTTTGCTAGTCGTTTTACCACCATTGACGATCTTTAATAGGCGATAAAGTGAGGCATCATCGACATTAAAAGCACGTTTAAGCGCAGTTTTTTTCCAGTCGTTAGTATTGTTTGGATTTAAATCAATTTCCTTATTCTCGGCAGAAAAATCTGGTCCATGCAGTTTTGACGTATTGAATAAACGATCAAATTGGCTGGAGCTGTTATTATCATTACGTTGTGAAATGGGGACTTTACACAGTATTAGTGCAGTTTCAGCATCAATACCGTAACGATGCATGTAGTATTTTACACGAAAGACTTTCTTTAATACTTCTGCATTGATGTTTAGCTCTGGGTTGGTATTAAGGGTAATTTCTACCAATATTGTTATTGGCAGGTTTGTTGCTTTGGACAAACGAATGAATTTATTCAGTTTCAACAGCAGAAGATAATCATATTCTTCGACAGAAGGTCTTATGCTTCTTATTTTTTTTGTAGTTAATGTAATATTTAATTTAGTTAAATGACTAAATTCTTCATCAGTCAAATTATAATAATTTCTCAGATATTCCGGATCTTCTATTAGGGAAGGATCAATATTACCAAAATTATTATTATAAAGATTCTTTGCATTGGTTTCGGTAATTTCTTCTGTCAGGATATTAAACAATTCAGGTGAGACAGATGAATTAATCTCCAACAGAGAGATTTGATACATGAGTTTGGCGATGGTTGTTTTCGGTGATGTACTGGATTGTTCAAATACTGGAGCCTGTAACTGAATAATTTTACGCACGCTTTCGTAAGCATCGTGATATGGCATTGATCCACAAGAACGGAAGGTTGATAATTTTTCCATTATTTCAGCATAGCTACCTCGTCCTCCCTGATGGCTAATAATACCTTCCAGCAATATATTATTAGACAGAGAAAGTGTGGATATTTCAGTATCCATATTTTTCTGGCTTAGCGTTAGTAACTGTAGATCTGGGCGGCGTGTATCCAGGTGATAATTAGAATCTCTCGCATGTAAATCGCATGCTTGACGGTAAAGTTCAGTCAGGTAAGCGGCAGGAGAGAACATGGAAGAAATTGAGCCTGGTGCTGCATATTGACTGGCACGGTTACCAAATTTACTGTTATAACCTTGTTGGTCAGCATGGGGGTTGATCAGGGCAAGTTGTACCGCATTTTGTAACTGAGGATTAGCGCGTTTCAGAATACCAACTTCATGCAGTCGATTATCTTTTTGCGCCTGTTTTGCATCAAGATATAAGCTGAGGGTTTGTGACCATGAAAGTTTGTTCCGTACCTTTTGGCGGAGTTCATCAAAAGAGAGATGGCAGATATCGGTCAGAGAAGTAAAGCTTTCTCCTAATGCTTGTTGGTACTCAGGTTTGAGTGTATTCATATTTATTCCTTTTAAATATTACGTAAATAAAACACTTATGCGGCCTTGCTTATCGTGGGTACGATGAAAAAAGTTGTTTAAATCCATCAAAAGAGGCGGCAAAAACAACGTTTGATAGCCGACTGAATAGATTGAACGTCGTGGGTAAATAAAGAACACCATTCAACTATTTCATGACGTTATTATCTATTATTTCTTTAAATGGCCGTTATAATGCAATAACAAAATTTATAATTGCATCCAAAGTAATATAATTAATTAACAATAACGAAATGAAATAATTGCTTTTGTTACATATGGTCTATTATGAAAAAGAAGATGATTAATATTTTGTAATACTGATTTAGCAAAGAGATACAGGCCCCACTAGGAGTAATGCCAGTCAGTTAAGCAACTGACTGGCTGTTTTTCTGGGCTTTTCTGTATTTATAAGGTCTTTCCTTTACTACCCTCGGGAAGGCCCTTTTTCTCCTTACCGGGAGCTTCACTAACTGCGCCATACTCTCCAGATCTCGCATCAGTTCAGGGATTCGACCCGACGAGGCACCCTGTAACGTCATCAGCATCCTCATCACTAGCCCGCACGATTCTGAGAAGCTCAGTTGATTCGGCCAGTAACCTTTCAGGCTTCCTGCCATCTTTATCATCTGATATCTCACCAGATTGTAGGCCAGCAGCACGCCCCATAACTCCTGCTCTACCAGTTCCGGTTTTTTACTCCTCAGCGTCAGCCTGTTCAGCTGCATTGTCTGTTTGATTTCTCGATAACCCAGCTCAATTTCCCAACGATGGCTGTAAAGGTCTGCCATTTCCCCTCCCGGGTAGCGCATGCCGTCTGTCATTGAGGTCAGGACATGACAGAGTTTTCCTTTCCGGGTAAACGTCAGCAACCGGGCCGTCATGTCTTCTCCCAGTCCCGGCCATTTTTTCCGCGACTGAGCGCTGGTTTTCAGCCTGACCGGGGAGTCACCTTTACCCAGCCGCCGTATCTCCTCGTACTGAACCCCTTTTTTCAACGGTATCATCCAGTGACGATGCTCTCCCGCTTGATGCCAGGCATTCAGCAACCCCAGCGAGTAGTAACCTTTATCAAACAGGGTCAGGGTGTAGTCACCGGTCTGGTCTATCAGCTGCTCCGCCAGCGTATATTCACTTTCTTTCATCGTACCGAAGGCGGCTGCGGTTAACAGATGGCTGGTCAGCTCCATCTGGCAGACCATTTTTACCTGGGGATAAAGTCCCGGTTGTCCGCAGTAGGTTTGACGCGGGAAGGCGGCATCATTCTCCGGGGTATCCTGAGTTCGCCAGACCACCCCATCGACGGCCAGTAATGTCAGACCGCACCAGTGGGGATGAGTCACAGAGTCATGCCACATTTTTGCTGTTTGTGTAAACACACGACGGACAGCATCGCTTCCCAGGCGCTGACGAGCCTGAATAACGGCGCTGGGGGCAACGAAGGGGCGGTTGCCAGGCAGCATAATATCCAGACGGTTGACGATTTGATGAAGGGGCTCTTTGCGCTCCAGCGCCATGCCGACAATACACCAGACCATCATTTCCAGGGGGAGACGACGTTTGCGCAGGGTGACAGTGCCAGATTCGGCGAGGCAGCGGACGATAAGGTCAGGGTTGAGAAAATCTCCGAGGGAGGTTAGTGGGTTGCGGGTGGTGTCATAACAGGAAACGAGGTCAAGAGCCTGAGCAATACGCATAAAAAAATCCGGAAATAAGGAACATTTCCGGATTCTTACACAACCACTGGATCGTTCAACTGATCCTTAACTGATCGGCATTACCCCACTAGGAGCCTGTTTTAGCACTGAATTGAGCGGGTTATTGGCGAATGGTATAGCGAATATGCAAAATGATATCGCTTAATGTTTGCAATATAGTTTGCTGTTTACCTGTCGCATTCGGAAAACTCAGCGTTAATGTGCCTGTATCATTAATAGCGATCCCTTCAAATGGCAGACATTTTCCATTGTTGAAATCTAACTGGAATTGACCATTGTCATTCATGCCATGAGAAACGGCGAGAGCCTGACATCCTTTGGCTAACCTGGAGGTATCTCCGTTGTAGGACAGAATTGCCTGCACATCTTGGTATGGCCCTAACAGGGCTGGTAGGGTAACACTGAGCTGTTTAATGCGTCGGATGTTACTGACGCCGTTATCCTCTGGATAGTCATTATGTAGGGATAGACTTGCCAAAGAGATTGTGGTGCGTAGTTGGTTGTTTTTCAGCGTGACAGGATGATTGTCATCGTCAGGCGATTCGGTTGTACCTACCAGCAGGGTAGAAATACGTGTTGCCAGATTAAACGGTTGTTCTGGCAATGTTTCATATACTTGTGTCAATGAGATAGTACGTTCTACTTCCAGAGCGCGTTGATCCCACTTCAGATGTGCATCTTCCATTTGTGCCAAATTCAGCATCAAGGTTTCGCCTGCAAGCAAGCCGGCATGTGTTCCCTGCCAGGCCCCGGACTTAATAAAGCGGGTAGAAGTATCATTAGTCTCCCAGCGATAGGCCATTTCTGCCATTAAGCAACGGGCTACTGCCAAATCATAGAATTGGAGGTAAATAGCGGACAGTCGACCACGTAACCAGTTATACAGCGCTTGATTGCTGAATTTGCGTTGTAAGAAAGCCAATTGTGCCTGGGTTTGTTCCTGTTGTGTTTTTAGGCTAGTTTTTTGCAATACCGCGGCTTCACGGCGTATTGCTAGCGAACTGAGTTGAGAATTGATTTGTTTTATCTCTGCTTCGGCATTATTCCGCTGGATTTCCCATTCTTGACGGCGACGACGGTAGGCTTCGGACTGACTAATTTTATCCGCTTCTGTATTCATGACATTGGCAGAAAACTCCATGACATGACCTGTCGCTTCGGCAATCGCTCCCCAGCGGCTGCCTCCATCAGCGAAACCGAAAATGTTGGGTGCGAGATCCAGAGCGGCACCTGCCAGACGTGATGTTTGAAAGGCTGTGCTGAGGCCGGCAGCGGAGGCATGCAACGCTATCACTCGGTTTTCACCGGCGTTGACATTTTCATCGTATAACTTTTTGTAGCTATCAAAGCGTGATTGCGCTCCGTCTTTGGTTTTTTCCAGTACAGTTTTTTCAGCATCCAATTCTTCAATAGTTTTGTCCTGTATGCTCAGAGTCGTTAATATCAGCTCTTTTGCCTGATTTTGCAGGAGGCTATTTAATGCTTCTGCATCCTGACGTTCGATAATATTTTGTAATGTGGAACCGAATTGTGTTAACTGATTCACCATGCTGCGGGCGTTTTCCAACATCAGAGGGAAATGCCATAACGGTATAAATTCAGATGGCAGATTTTTAGTATCCTGTGAGTTGGTGACAGCAGCGCTGAGTAATGTTTTAGGATCTACTGGTGTAGCATATATCGGCAGATGCAATGACTGACCATCAATGGAGAGGTTATGGCGCAGATTGTACAGTCGTTGTTCTAGTGTCTGCCAGTAGTTCAACATCACTTCATTAACTTGTGGCAGAAAGAGATCTGTTGGGTTGTTGTGTAACTCAACATTACCTTGCCGCAAGGCGACTATTGCGCTGGAGTGTTCTTTTTGTTTTTCGGTTTTAGCGGCATCACCCAGACTTGGTTTACTCCACACTGAATTGAACGATAGATACGGTTTATCACCTAACAAATGCAACGCTTGCATATACCACATTTTAGCTTCATTGAGCGTCTCTCGTTTCAACTGCCGATAGGCGTAATCTCCACGAGCTATCAACAAATCAAGGGTACGCATAAAAGTAGCAACTTTGTAATGCATTGGATCATGTTGTGCTACCGCATCAGGATCGACTGATTCTAAGGGATCATCATTCCAGCTGGTGTCTTCTAGCAGTGGACGGACATTCCAGCGGTAGTGTTGAATCTGACCATGTTTAATATAACCGGATGGACTCCAGACATATTTCAGCCAACGATCAGCTTCATCGAAGTTTTGCTCGTTTAGCAAACGCTGAGCAATTAACATCGGGGTATAGTAGAACAATTCCCAAAAATAGAGACTGTTAGCACCGCTGAAATCCATGGGTTCGCTGCTAATATCATTCAGAACATCGACGCTCTGGAAATGTTCTAGATTAGAATCAAATTTTACGAATACTTGCTCTTGATGGTTTTTAATAAAGAGAGAGCCTGGGCGGTAATTATATGAATCTTCCCGGACATTCTGGAAAGTCATATTAACTCTGACGTGATAATCAGGATTGGGAAGAGCATTAGGATCGGAGATTAGCGGGATAAATAGCGTGATATTTACATTGGTATCTTCTAACTGACCTGAGTAGATAGTATATGGATTATCACCAGCAGGATATCTGACATGAAGTTTAAACCAACGCTCACCATGAATCGATGGATTATAGGGGGGGATCACAAATGTAGCATAGAAGCCTTTACCTAACTGAGGCTCCTGAATATTTTGAGTTTCCATACTTAAAATAGTGTCAATTCCGGCAGTGGCGCGGTTAACCAATTGACGGGCAAACAGGGTATTAAGGCGAATGCGATAAGCTCCCCACTGTATATACTGAGCCCCGTTTATATTATGGTAAAGCGTTAAGATATTATCGTTATTAGCCCCTGTTGATGATGCGGTTTCATACGAGTTATTGACCTTGATGACACTATTAATTCCAGCACCGGTATCAAACTGTTTACGAGTATTAGTTATGTAATCTCCGAGATTTATATCTTCAGATAACATATTTGAGGTGATATTCAGCCCGGTTATTGGTTCATTTATTGTGTATTTATTTACTGTCTCCTGTTTTTGATAGAACATTACCAGTAGTTTATTGTCTTGATCACTTGCACAATAGAACCCCGGTTTTTGTTCCAGCAGATACTGTTGTTTCTGTATCTCCTGTTGATTCAATTCTTTTTGTTTTTTCAGTATGCTTATTTCCGTCGTTGATTGTCCTCGTTGTTTCAGTTCTTCCTCCCATAGTCTCAGTTGTTCCTTCCGCTGTTTTATTAACGCCTGCAATATTTCCGACGATTCCTGTGGTTCCTCAGGAATGGGTGGACTGAGTGGATTTAGTGGTGTCATACCAGCTAACCTTGTTTTCTCTTCTATGTCTTGTTGTTCCGTCAGTTTCTCCCCTAGCTGCTTTTGATATTTGATTAATTGTTCTAATAATATCGATGTGTTCACTTGTTCTAACGGTGTTAATGTTCTAAAAACAACAGATATTTTGTCATTCACATCGAAGGTTATTGGTGCGCTCCAGGTGGCGTCATAACGGATATGTGCCAGTTTCAGTTCGTAATAATAGTCTTCGATTGTTTGATTAGTTGCTGTCTGTTTAGCGATCTTCTTTTGCTCCAGCCAGATCAAATATAAGCGAGATTGGTATATGACCGGACGAATAGTGCTGTTATAAGGATTCATCGGGCAGTCAATTTTGAGCCACTCACTCCAGGCATTAGGCGCGAATTTACCATCGCTGAATTTATTGTGATCCACACTACGCCAGTAATATTGATGAATTTCTGTTTTACTGTGTCCGATAAAATAGGTGAGCCCTCGATCACGATTAATATTGTCGTGATAGGCACTGACGACTTCCAAATTAGCGACTTGTTCAAACGATGTCAGATAAGACATAAAAGCATTTTCTACGGTATCGGTATTTAATTGACTTTGGCTGATGGATTGCAGCAGAGCATCCATCATTTTTGTTTGCCCGATACGTATTGTCGGATCAATGTAATTTTCAGGGTAATAAATGAGCTTAGCAACACTGGCCCAGGTGCTATAGCGTTTATTGTATTTATCCCAATCGGTAAAGAATGGACGGCAGGTGACGTTTGTGACGATATCTCCTTCCATATTTTTCAATGCCCGGTTGATATACAGCTGGATACTGGCGATGGCTTCCGCGATCGGCGTAGTTTTGATAGAGGAGGAAACTTGGTTATCGATTAATAAATACTGATACAGGTCATCACGGTTTTTAATTTTTGCATTTACGTTGGCGACCTTACGGATATAGTACTCGCTCAAAGCAGTACTACGGGATTCATCCAGAAAAGTGTATAAGGCATTGGCTTTTTGAGTATTCAGTCCAGCGGTTAATATCGCAGCTACATTTTCCCATTGAGCATAGGTAGGGGGAGATTCTGCGGTAAGTAGTTGTGCCAGCGTAGAAACTTCTTGGGGGTAGATGTTTAATTGACGTGCGACGCTAACCCATTGCTGGAGGGTGTCGATAGATGCCCAGTTAGATAAATTATTTTGCACTTGATGACTGGCTTGCAATAGTAGGTTTTCATCAAGATCCATAGCGCTGGCCAGTTGTTCAGCTGTCAATGTTTCCTCTTCAAATTTGACCAATATAGAAGAGGCTTTTTCTCTTAGTGAATTAACCCAATCAGCAAAACGCGTCAGCATTATCAGTGATAATGCATTGTGCGTTAACGCTGTCATGCCAAAGAGTTGTGGTTTTGTCACAAACAGACGTAAGGTGTTTTCGCTGAGGTCAGTGGAGTGATAAATCAGCGCCAGTTGCGCCAGGCATTGGCAATACTGGGCAGCGTGTTCTGGTGTGACAGAAAGTGATGGTTGTTCTGAATCATGTTGAACTTGCAACCATTCCCAGAATTTTTTTGCCGTCATTGTGCCGTCGCCAGGTTTTAGTTGATCTGCCCAAGTGAGCACATGGTGAGCGACGTTCTCAGACGGCAATTGCAGGGCAGCAGCGACATAAGGAGACAGGGCCGCCAATAGCTGGCCCGGCTTACTTTCATCATGGTTAAAGCCTTGCAAGCCATTGTAGATAGTATCAAGTAAGTTTTGGATTTCGGGGGTTATCGTTTTGTCATAGCTGGTGGTAGCCATGACAAACAGCTGATACACACTCCATTTTCGTGTACGTAGCCACTCGGTAACGGTATAAAGTTTGTCAATTAGAGCAGACAGATGGCTATCACTGATATCGGATAAATTGTTTATTCTCTCACCGATGGCAACTAGCAATAAATCCAGCTCATTAATAGTTAACTGATGAATATCTGCCAGCGATTTGGTCAAATTGAGGTGAGAAAAATTTGTTGTATCAGCTTCTCCTGAAATGGGAATTTTGCACAGTATCAGTGCAGTTGCCACATCAATACCGTAACGTTGCATGTAATATTTAACATGAAAGACCTTTCTTAATGTCTCTGTATTAATATCCGGCTCGTCACGAAATTCATTGTATGGAGGAAGGGCGGGAACTTCTATGATGTCATAAATATCTTCATCTTCAGATGCTGTAGGTTGAGATATATGGATACTACTAGAGATAATGCTTTTAAGGATGGCTGGGGAGAGTTCTGTTATTCGAGACAAACGAATAATCTTATTGATTCTCAGTAGATAGTATTGAGCGGGTTGATCACTGTCTTCATCACTCATCAGCTGATGTACTCGTGCAATTTCTTCCTGTTTAATAAATCGATGGGCTTCTTGATCAGTCAGATGATAATAACCTGCCAACTGTTCTGATTTGACCATTAGAGTGGGGGAAATATCACCAAAGCTCAGTTGATAAAGGTCTTGGACATTATCTTCTGTAACCTTGGTTGTTAGAATATTAAACAAATCAGGAGAGACAGAAGCATTAATCTTGAGCAAGGAGGTTTGATATATCAGCTTAGCAATTGGGGTTTCTGGGGATATATTAAATGGGTTTAATATTGGCTCCTGTAACTGAATAACTTGACGTATATTTTCATAGGCATCGTGATACGGCATTGAACCAGCAAGGCGGAAGGTTGATAACTCTTGCATTACCTTAGTATGATTTTCCAACCCGGGTAAAGTCTTAATCCCTGCCAGCAACACCTTATTAGACAGAGAAAGGGTAGAAACTTCATCATCCATATTTTGCTGGCTGAGTGTCAGTGATTTTAGATCCGGGCGACGTGTATCTAGATGGTAAATAGAACTTTGTACATGTAAATCCTGCGCGTGACGATAAAGTTCTGTTAAATAAGCTGCAGGAGAAAACATGGAAGATACCGCTCCTGGCATTACGTATTGATTGGCTCTACCACCAAATTTACGGTTATAACCTTGCAGATCAGCATGAGGGGTTGTGAGAGCAAGATGTATGGCATTTTGTAACTGAGGATTAGCACGTTTGAGAATACGTGCTTCATGTAATCGATTATCTTGTTGTGCATTAAGATATAAGCTTAGGATCTTTGACCAAGAGAGCTTGCCGTCCATCTTGTGGTGAAATTCGTCAAAAGAGAGGTGGCAAATATCTATCGGGGAATTAAAGCCATTATCTTTTAATACTTTTTTGAATTCGGGCGTGAGTGTCTTCATGTTTATTCCTTTTAAATATTAAATAAATAAAACACTTATGCTGCTGCCATGGGTGTCATGGATACAATGAAAAGGTTATTTATACCCTTCATCCTTCAAGTTGCTGCTTTGTTGGCTGCTTTCACTCACCCTAGTCACAGAGTTATCTATGCTCCTGGGGATGCGTTCACTTGCCGCCGCGCTGCAACTCGAAATCTATTGGGTATATATTCATCAAAAGAAGGCAGCGAATATAACGTCTGATAATGGTTTGAAATAAATTGAAATTAACTGACAAATAAAAAGAAATCATTCAACTATTAACTATTTCATAACGTTATTACATTATTGTTTATTTAAACAGCCGTTGTTATGCAATAACAAAATTTATAGTTTCATCAATAATAGTTGTTTATGATTATAATAAGTACATGAAATAATTGTTTTTATTTTAGACGAAGCTTTACGAAATAAGATGATTAATATTTTGTAATAGGCTGTGGGAATAGTTAGAAAAATCCGCCGTAAACCCTTGCACTGGGCGGGGAACAGTAACAAAAGGAACAATTCTGACTGTTTACAGGCCCCGTTTTTGGGGCTCAGATTATTGACAAAGTGCTGGTTTTTTGTCTGGAACTTTGTTTTAACTAAGTTCTGTTCACCAAACCTCAAAATTCACTCCCATCATTTTCCAATCAGCTGTATTGCTTTGAATCTTGCCAAATAAACGCTCAACAATAGACATAAATTCCATTGCTGGTCTGAGCTCATTTTGTTTCAGATAACGACGATAGAGACGATCTGTTAATAAACTAAAATCATATTCGGTATATACCCTATGGATTTCAAGATGCATCGCGACGGCCAGGGAGCGAATCCCCGGGAGTATAGAGAACTATGTGACCGGGGTGAGTGCAGCCAACAAAGAGGCAACTTGAAAGATGGCGGGTATAGATAGTTATACACTGAAAAAAACAATCACATCTGAAGCAGGGCCATGCTCATAAACGGTATAACCACCATGAAATCCTATATCTTTCATTTTGTTTTAAATCTTATATCAATCGGACTGATTGAAAGAGAAAATGTCAGGAAAAACGGATTTTAAACTGATAAATGAGGTGACCAAATGACAGAATTAACCCAATAATAAGAATATGCGATGAGATTAAAACCTTTAACAAAATTAACCTCATTAAACACATTAGCCGTGAAAAAGTCACCAAAAGGTTTATTTATCATCATTAAAAATAATTAAAGAATCAGGGGGTTAATTTTAATCCCCTTAGCCTGTCTTTTACCCTCTTGGATTTTAAACCTGGAAAAAGGAAAAAGCCATTCGCGTTTAAAAAAATGGTTTAATGAAAGTCATGTAAATAACTTTCCAAAATGGTGCTACACCTTATCTACTAACAATCCTATGTATAACAATGGGTTGAAGAAAACCACGTGTGGCGGAATTATGAAACCTTATTTACTCAATAAGTTTTTAATTAAAAAAATAATAAACCACCGTAATAATAATCGTTTTACAGGTTTATCCCTTTCATCTTTTTAAATTATTCACTTTCTCTTTTTACTTTATCCTTTTTTATCGGTAGTAGGTTAACTCAGGATTAAAAAATCAGCACGCCATTAATACTCTATTTAAAAAACACGGATTAATTAAAAACGGATTGCTTCTTATCATATTTAATGTATTTAATTCTCCTTTTATTTACATTGATTTAACTTGCCATGATCATTTAAAAATGAGAATACAGATAGATTAAAAACCTCATATAAAATCCTGATTTAATCCAATAAGTGAAAATTATTAGCAGAACAGTTAATGACATTTTATCGAAATCCATTAATCTTTAACCGAGAATTGAAAAGAAATCAGTAAGAAAAAGAATATTATCCGCACAAGCTAATATTCAGGTATTTTCTATCCATCATTTTACCAAGCAAGTCATTAAAATCATGCAATAAAAAAACAGGAAAACAGGTTAATTAAGCAGAATTTAAATCCTGAAAAAAGGGGGATTATATGAAAAAACATAAAAGGGTGTCTTTATATCGTCAGGCTATTTTAAGTTTTCTCCATTGTACGGCTTGAGTTCTAGCTTGATAAATACTCTTCCCCTGATATCGCTTACTGGTTTTAAACGTGACGTTTTTAATCTGATTTTATCGCCTCTTTGGCTATCAGGGCACCTTTTTCCCAAGCTGGCCGTGTGAACTGCACCTTTATAAGTTGAGTATCCAACTTTTGGGGTGCAGTTCACTCTAATCTATTATAAAGTCCGTTTAACCGCAGCTAACCACTCTTCCCACATAGCTGGATCTGCTGGGCCAGTTGAATCATCCCAGATCGTCCAATCCATTGATCCCAATAAACAACCGATATCATCCGACTTCGTCAATTCGTATTCATGTTCCAAAAAATAAAACATAGCCTTGTAAGCTTGTTCTATTGTAATCATCTTATTGTCCATTTTTACTACCTCTTGGCTTCAGTGAAGATAGTCCTGTCTGAGGGTCATATGATTTAGGTGGATTATTTATCCCAGCATTTATCACTGTGTCCCCACGAGTTTGAACCCAAGCTTGAGTTCCATCCGGCAACATGCGTGCAGACCAACTGTTACCATAACGATCACCACCTAAAATAGCCGTTTTATCATTTGCAACATCCAATATTAATTTTCTATTTTCAGGAGTATCAGCCACGTGTCCTTCCGCTTTGCGGAAAATATGTCCAACTCGTGACTTAGGAATAGTTATCTGATTATTTGATCTTACAGATGATTCACTATTAATACGTACATTACTTCCTTTCCCTATGTTAGTTGATTTATTTCCTCTAACAATCGAAGCAACCGAAGCTTTACCGCCGATAGCACCACCAATACCGGCAGATTCTATCGCCTCTTTGGCTATCAGGACTCCTTTTTCCCAAGCTGGCAACGAGTTATATAACAGCCCTAAATCGTTCTGATTTTCTGTCGTCACAAACTGGCTGATACGATGGGCATCCTCAGCCGATAAGTCAAACATCCATCTTAAACCACTAATAGCATCCGCTGTTTTTATTCCACCTTCCATTTCGGCCTGATAGGTGAGTGTGCATAATCCCCCGTTCCCGGCACAATTAGACAAAAATTCTGCCCGTTCCGCTGCACTTAAGTTTCTATATTTGTTCCAGATTGCTTCAGTAGAAGTGCCTTGCTTATTCGCTTCCTGAAGTTCTCTGACCAGATTATAGGCATTTATGGAGTGCAGGTGGTTAAAGAGAATCACAATTTCCCCAGCATTGGCACCACTATTAGCGCCCTCTGCGCTGTTGGTTACAATCGCCCCCGCAACGCCGCCGATGATTTTGCCACCTACCTGAATTGCCATCGGGTCGCTGAAGGTTTTATCCAGCGTGATAGCGGCCAGTTCTGCGGCCAATGCCCCGGCAGCAGCCCCTTTGGCATCCCCGCCGCCAATTTCCGTCGCTAGTGCAGAGACCGCCGCATGGCTGATGGCTTTTCCGGGTAAACCTAACACCTGACCATTATCACCAATTAACCCGGCACCTTCGGCGTTAATCTGGCTACCAACATTGGCAAGTAGTGCGGCGGTGAAATTGTCTTTAAAACTGCCACCGTTAATGGTGGTGTTCAGGCTGGAACTGATGACGGACTGGCCTGCTACTCGTTGAGCCACTTTGCTCCAGTCACCATTACTCAGTGAAGGTAATGTTGCTTTCGCCGGGTCAATTGGCGTGCCATTCGCAGCCTTATCCCATCCCATATAGGAATCAAAGCCCGCCAATGCGCCCCCCATCACCATGGAAGTAATGGTGGATTTCACTGCATCACTGCTCCCCAACGCTTTTAATGCTTTGGATAGATCCCCCTGACTATCCACAATAGCGACCGCCGCCTGTGCCGACAGTGATGACATTCCCGCCGTTAACGCCCCGCCGGCCACGCTACTGCCGGCATGAGATGCAACGGATGCAGCCAGAGAACTGCCTGCGGTTGCCGCCGCTGCCGCAATGGCTATCACCGCAGAAACCACCGGATTTAGCTGCTGGCTTTTGTAATCCCAGCTGTCATACGCATCTTTGACTAAATTCCATTGCACATCCTGACGTTCATTCAGCCCTTTCAGCCAGGCGGTTTCCGGCGTATTGCCGAAGACTGACACCGCATTGTGTAACGATTGACCATTCTGGGCTTTGATATCCGCGCTAACCCCATTGGCCGCCTCGACGGTGAATGCTCCGCCGATATAGATAGCAGGAAGCACCCACTTATCTTCGGTATAGCCTTTATCCGTCTGTTTGATATAAAAGCCTTTTGAGTGGGTAATAGTCTGTTCAAAAGTGCTGTCTTTTACTGCTTTGAAGTCGACCTTACCGTGTGTACTGGTCAGTTTGGCATTTTGATGAGTGGCAATTTTGCTGGCTTCATAAGTACTGTCGTCCCGACTTAGCAGATTGATGTCACCCCCCGCGGTAAATTCAGTGACTTTGTTGGTGACATCATGACGGGTACGTTTAATGGTTTTCTTTTTGCCATACCACTGACGTTTAGTTTCTGTTTTTTCATAGTGGCTGGATTCTTCCATGGCCTGAGCGTACAGATAACCCCCTTTCGCCGCGATATCCATGGCCCCTTTGGCAGCCAGTTTGGTGGCCTGAAACAGAATGCTGCCGTTTGAGATAACCGTCAGGACGCCGTCGCTGACCAGTTCAGTGGCCTGCTGAGTGACGGATTCGGTGAATTCCCGGTTACCTTCCCGGTAGATGTGGTTTTGGACAGATTCAAAACGCATATTGCCGCCGGAGGAGAGCGTGATGTCACCCCCCGAAGTCAACTGAGAACCTGCGGTGGTGATGTCACCGTTTGCCGCCATCGTCAATTTTTTATCGCCACGAACCTGAGCAATAATATGCCGGTCATCTTTATTATTATCGTTGGTCTTATTAAGGGCAGAATAAGTCAGGGCAGAGAGAGTAATATTCCTTCCTGCGGATAATAATGTATTACCGTTGGCCTGTATCTGAGCGGATGTCCCATTAATATCTCCACCACTCATCACGCTGATATGATTCTTTGCCGTGATTTTGCTGCTGAATTCGGTTGATTCTTTAGATAAAGGTAAATCAGCCTGATACGTGGGTTCATAGGCACTCAGATCAATATCTTTGGCCGCACTTAAATAAATCTCTTTTCCGGCAGACATCTCTGAGCCTTTGGCAGAAAGATTATTCCCCGCATTAATCGTTAATGATTTTAAGGCATGTAAAATCCCCGATATGGGGGCATTATGCCGATTGGCTGTGTTTGATTTTGCAAAAGTATAAGTATCTGCATGGTTTTCTATCGTAACATCATGATGGGCTGACAAAGAGATATTTTCACTCGGTTGTAAATAGACATTTTGTAAAAGCAGGTTTTTACCCGAGTTGATAGTTAAATTACCGCTGGCATTTAATTGATTAGATGCAGGATGCTCACCCGTTTTATGTTGTTCCCAAATATAACCGACTTCATCACCGTTATGAAATTCAATATCCCCATGACGGCTGATAGTGGTCACATCCTTTCCGCTTATATGACTGCGCCAGAGATGAATATTATTGATAGCCGCCATAGATAAACTATTGGGTGACAACAGTATGGAATTTTTTAGGGTGATATCACTCTCGGAAACAATATTGATATCATGAGCCGCTGTGATTTTATCCCTGAGGGTTATTTTTCCCGCATGCAATAAGATATTTTCAGCGGACAGTATTGCTGGCAGTTTTTCACTGTCGACGGGATAATGGAATACACTTAACCCCGTCGGGGAACTGTAAGGATAATGAGTATCAATATGAATACTGTCACTAAAGTCGGCGACAAGATGACCTTTTGTGATGATACTTGCGCGTTCAGCAACCAGTTTGTCTTTTCGAATATCATATTTCACTGCACCGTTTGGTAAGATATGATAATTTTTATCATCCCATTGATGATAGGTTTCAATTTTTCCAGAAATACCATTAGAAGCCAGTTGATAGATACCCGTAGGGATATTAAGTGAATCGGTTATGGAAACATAAGTATCCTTAGGGAAGTATTCAAAGAGATTAAAAGATCCTGATGTGTCCTCAGATATTCTGCTGGTATTGGAAAGATTTTTGCCCGTCAAAAATATATCTTTTCCGGCTTTAATTTTGCTCATTTCCTGATTTGATAACAGGTCACTGTTAACATAAATATTTCCGCCAGACAGGATGACACTGGGTTGCATGCTTTTTAATTTATATTCACTCTTATATTGTGCTGCAAGGATATCAAAATTTTTATCTGTCGGGTTGGGTACGGTTTCTCTTTTTTCGAAATAATAGATACTCCGGATATTATTCAGTTCATGAGTCCTGACAACCAAATCTCCATTGACGGTTTTTATTGTCGCCGATCTATTCTCGACGAGTTTACCTTTATTCCCCTGAGCATCTTTCTGTATCCACATGTTATTATTGGCTTGTAGCAAGGCTTTATCACCGCTATTACGCAGAGTATCACCAAATATCCGCATATCCCGGTCGGCTGTTACACTGCCTTTATTATCCAATTGAGTACTTGCCAGAGTAATATCCTGTCCTGCCTGTATCTGGATATTTGGCGCAATATGAGTTTCTTTAGCACTCAGATTAAAATCGGTTTTAGATCTGATATTTCCCAGTTCAATTTTGCCATTAACATTTAAAGTAATATCACGCTGGTTCTGGTGTGTATGAGCTCATGCTTTGATTCCTTTTAAATATGAGGTAAATAAAATATCCATGTTGCCCCTGTATCGTGGATAAAATAAAAAGGTTATTTATACCTTTCATCTTTCAAGTTACTGCTTTGTTGGCTGCGTTCACTTGTCGCCGCGCTGCAACTTGAAATCTATTGGGTATATTCCTGTCAGGAAAGAGGCAACAAATATGATTTCTGATGATTGGATGAAATTTGAACTGAATTGGTTAGAGAGTAAAAATATATCATCCAAATATTTCAGAAAATCACAGCGCTATTATTTTTTTTAAATATCAGAGATAAAACAATTATAAAATTTGTAATAGGACTTTCTAATAATAAATGTAAGAAATAATTAACCTTTATTTCATATGCTTATTAAAAATAAGATTGTTAATATTTTACTATGAATAGAGGAAAAGTAGCGAATTCCGCCCGCATAAAATATATAAACGAGCGGTATAACCTCCTTTGGCGAGGTTTTATTTGAAGTAAATTATGCTTTCTGTTTTCCATTCATCATACGGTTTAACAACGGTACGGTGATTGCCATGATGATGGCGACAATAAAGGTTGTAATCCCAATTTTGCCGAATACGTTAGTATAGACTGGTAATGTTTCTAGTGGGTCAGTAATACCTTCAGGTATCGCGGTAAAGGCTGCCACATAGCCACCAAGTAGGAATGAAGTTGCTTGCGTTAAATACCACATCCCCAGAATAAAGCCCATCAAGTACTGAGGAACCAGAGCCGCAACCATTGCCAGACCGAGTGCACTGATCATCAATTCACCAAGGCTTTGGAATAGATAAACCAGAACGATAAACCAAGGTGAAGTCAAACCTTGTTCATCAGCAAACCACAAACCGGCAGCCGCGGCAGTCAGGAAACCTAAGGAGCACAGGAACATACCAACTGTAAACTTAGCTGGCATTGTCAGGTCTTTACTTCTAGAACCCCAGTGAGTGTATAGAGCCGCTAATATCGGACTGGCAACCACTATCCAGAATGGATTAAGGGCCTGGAAACTGACTGGGTTGATATTAAAACCAAGTAACTGATGGTGAACGTTATTGATGGCGAAGAAATTCAAGGATGTTGGCATCTGAGCATATAGGATGAAGAACACAATGGCTTGAAGCATCAGAATGAAAGCGACAAACATTTTGTTACGGCCAACTTTATCCTGTTTGAATGCTTCACGGAAGAAGATAAACACGATAACCACAGACAGCCCAATCAGAACAATATTCGCAATCTTCACATTGTGCATCAGCCATGCACAGACGAAAACCATCGTAACAGTTCCTGCCAGAACCAGAAGCAGGTTTTTATAGTTGATTGGTCGATGATCCGGTTCAGAGCCAATATTACGAACCGTATTGCGATATAAGACATAGACCAACAAGGCGATAATCAGGCCAATACCACAAATATTGTAGGTAACGGCATAACCGAATTTTTCAGCAATGACTGGTGCAATCGCGAGTGAGAACAATGAGCCGATGTTGATTGACATGTAGAACAAAGTAAATGCTCCGTCCAGACGAGGATCTTTCGGTGGATAGCATTTAGATAGCAGACTGGCCGGGTTGGCCTTGAACAGGCCATTACCAACGGCGATTGTTCCTAATGCGTAGAAAATTAATTCAGGTTTCAAGATGGAAAGACCTGTCATAAAGTAACCAACCGTCAGAACGATGGCACCTAACACAATGGTTCGTTTGGTTCCCAGTAAGTGGTCACCGACGTAGCCACCAATAGCGATCAGGCCATAGACCAACGCAGCAAATGCTCCGAAGGTGGTAAATGCTTGTTCTTGGGAAAATCCTAGTTTGTGTACAAAATAAACAGCAAGAATACCCTGTACGCCGTAGTAGCCGAATCGCTCCCAAAGCTCGACAAAGAAAATCATAAAGAACGGCTTGGGTTGTTGTAATAAACCGATGGAAGCGGGTTTATTCATAGTTAATTGCCTCAAGTTAATATTATGGATTGGAATACACACAGAAATGTACAGTAACGTTTAGCAACATTATCTGTCGATAATGTTATATTTTTATATGATTTGTCCGATTGTTTGTGAGAAAGGTAGATTATTATATGGTTAAAATGGGTTCCTAGTGGCCGATCACACTAATATGAATAACAATGTCGAATTTAATAGTATATTCATCAGGTGAATATCAAAAATTGTAGGGTTTAGTAGAGTGGTTAACTGTCAGACAAGAAAAGAAGACTATTCAGGCCGCTTAGGGCCTGAATATTGGAGGAGCAGTTTAAGTTATCTGATGGATAGGTAGTTAAACAGCGGCTGCCGTTTCCAGCATAACTGGACGGAAATTACGCTTGAAGTAGATTAGACCATGTCCTTGTTCGCTCACCGTAATATGCTTGATTTGGACCAGATATACATTATGAGTACCTATTTCCTGAACTTGTTCAATTTCACCTTCAAGACTGGCGAGGGTACCGGTCAATACAGGTTGACCTAGCACTCCTTTCTGCCAAATATTCCAGCGAAAGCGTTCTTCCATGCTAACTCCAGTCATACCAGCAAAGTGGCGTGCCATCAATTCTTGCTCGTGGTTTAAGATATTCACACACAGGCGGCCATTTTCCTGAAAAACGACATTCATAGCACTGTTACGGTTAAGACATACCATCAGAGTGGGTGGCGTATCGGTGATCGAGCATACCGCTGTGGCAGTAATACCACAGCATCCGGAATTGCCATCGGTGGTGACGATATTCACCGCTGCTGACAGGCTCGCCATCGCATCTCTGAAACGCAGGCGATGTTCATTTTCTACAGACATAATTGGCCTCCTGCTACTGGTTATTTCAGCAGCTTATCTAACTGGTTAATATCGTTATTGTTGTATAAGTGTGGTCTGAGCCAGCCGTTCTGATCGTAATCAGAAAGGCAGCGATCAACCATATCCATCATTTTTTTCATATTGCCAGAACCATGGGCATGACGTAGACATTGCATACGAATTTCATCTTGGCTGCCAGCGTAATTGATTTCATACAACTCATGACGACCACCGAATTCACTGCCAATTGCATCCCACATCAGTTTTAAGATCTTAATTCGTTCAACGTGATCTATGCCGTTGGAACCGCGAACATATTTGGCCAGATATTTGTTAATTTCTGGGTTATTCATATCGCGTACACTGGATGGCAGATAAATCAGGCCACTGGTAACATTTTTTTCAATAATATTCTTAATCTTAGTGTAAGCCGTTGGTGCCATAACCCGATAAGTTTGTATCGCTTGAATATCCGGCATATAAGCTCCGCCTTTCCACGGTTTGGCTTCGGCCCACATTGCATCACTCAGCGACCAGAATAGGTTACGCCAGGCAACCACTTCACCCAAATCAGCTTGAACACCCCGGAATTCTATCACTCCGGTACATTCCAGACTCCTTTGCAGTAAGGCGGTAATAAAATCCAGTTTCACGGCCAGACGTACACAAGCCTGTAATGGGTATAAGCTTGCGAATCCGGCTTGAACTGCCCAGTTACGAGCACGGTCAAAATCACGGTAAATCAGGACATTTTCCCAAGGAATAAGTACCTTATCCATTACCAGAATCGCATCATTCTCATCAAAGCGACTGGATAAGGGATAATCGAATGGAGAACCTGTTGCACCTGCTACTAGTTCATAAGAAGCGCGGGAAATTAGTTTTACCCCATCAGCATTCATTGGTGCGACAAACATCAGGGCGAAATCAGGATTATCTCCCATTATTTGCGCGGAACCGAAACCAATAAAATTATAGTGAGTCAGTGCTGAGTTGGTCGCTACCACTTTTGCACCGCTGACGATGATACCTGCATCTGTTTCTTTTTCCAGTTGGATATAAACATCACGCGTCTGATCAGCGGGTTTATGACGATCGATTGGTGGATTAACGATGGCATGGTTAAAGTAAACGCCCGCTTCTTGAATGCGTTTATACCAGATACGAGCGTTGTCGGAAAACTGACCATAATATTCAGGAAATGCGCCTAGTGCATTGCCGAATGCCGCTTTATAGTCAGGTGAACGACCCATCCAACCATAAGTTTGACGTGACCATTCAGCGATAGCATCACGTTGCTGACGTAACTCATCTGCGCAGGTGGCAAAGCGGAAGAATTTGTGAGTATACCCACCGCTGCCGGTATCGGTATTCCAGCATAAAGTATCATGAGTTTCTGGGGAGTGCAGTGCGTCATATAATTGACCGATTGAAGCAGCAGAATTACGGAACGCAGGATGTGTGGTGACATCTTTTACGCGTTCACCATAAATATAAATTTCGCGGCCATCTTGAAGGCTTTTTAGGTACTCTTCACGGGTAAACGGGCGTTTTTTATCGGCGCGAAAATCTTCTGGTTTCATGTCTACCTCACAGTCTGAATAAAAAGCGCCTGTTTTGATATATACCCTTCATCCTTCAAGTTGCTGCTTTGTTGGCTGCTTTCACTCACCCCAGTCACATAGTTATCTATGCTCCTGGGGATGCATTCACTTGCCGCCGCGCTGCAACTCGAAATTTATTGGGTATAAATATAATCAATATTGGCACTGATATGTTAATTTAATGTTTATTTTGTGTTTCTTAATTGAAGCCTCAGAACGGCTTTTCTTGAATAGATTTTTGGAAGGTTCGCTGGTACTTTTCGTTGAGCGGCTGTGATTTGTCACTAAACTGTGATCCAGGCGATCTTTTAGTGATGAGTTTGTTTTAACGTAATTTTTACGATTTTATTATCTATTCCGCTGTATTTTTTAATTTTTTATTTTATTTGGTATAAAATATTATTTTTTATTTTTTTGTAGTCTTATCTTCCATTTTTTACCATTGTCTATAGATATAAAGGTTTCTTAATACGTGGTTATTCTTGTATTTAATTGATTTAAAGGAGATATATTATCTTTGGTTCTTGATAGAAATCAATTTTCACTGAAATTTGAAAGTTAAGCTAAACCGATGTATATCAATTATTATAAAATAAGGCCGGTTTTATTGCCTTGGAAAATACAAAATAAACCCAATAGATTTCAAGATGCAGCGCGACGGCAAGTGAACGAATCCCCAGGAGCATATACCCAATAGATTTCAAGATGGATCGCGACGGCAAGGGAGCGAATCCCCGGGAGCATAGATAACTATGTAACCGGGGTGAGTGAGTGCAGCCAACAAAGAGGCAACTTGAAAGATGACGGGTATAGATGACTATGTGACTGGGGTGAGTGAAAGCAGCCAACAAAGCAGCAACTTGAAGGATGAAGGGTATAGTGGGGTATATCTATTAGCAAGGTAAGAGAATATTATGACCGCAATTTTTAGGGGTAACAGGTTATCTAGATCGGTTTTCCTTAATTCTGTGATTCGTAGTGTTATTGATACTATGCTTATTGGTGGTATTTATTTTTTCCTCAGTAGCATGGCAAGAAATCCAACCTCCATTGATATTTTTCTGGCATTATATTCACTGGTGGCGATTGTTTCCGTTACGGTGGAAGTTATTTTTGACAGTGTGATACAGACTGTCAAAAAATATGATCGTGAAAATAAGAGTTATCTTGGTAATAATATTCTTATATACCCAATAGATTTCAAGTTGCAGTGCGGCGGCAAGTGAACGCAGCCAATAAAGCAGCAGCTTGAAAGATGAAGGGTATAAACGCTGGGAGAATGGTTAATGTACTTTTTAATCCGTGCCTTCAGTGCGTTTATCATCGTCGCCATATTTATAATTTCCCTTGATTCATTCTCTGCGATGCAGGTTACGGTTATTGTAGCGTTAATCGCCGTAATTGCTGTCGTCGCAGGAAATATAACAATATTACAGTAAGAAATTTTTGATGTGTTATTAAACGGTCATGGAAAGATCATTTTGGTATCAATAACGGCGGTGAATTCACAGCGCCTAATACAATTTATTGATGTGTGTTGTGCATGAGATTATTTCACTTACAGCGTGAGGAGTATATGTCTGAGACATATTCAATTTCAATGTATGGTAAGAAAGGTCAGGGCGATATTGCTATTATCGGCATGGCTAGCCATTTCCCCGATGCTTCAAATTTGCATGAGTTCTGGGAAAATATAATAGCTAAAAGAGATTCTTTGACCGATATTACCACGGTGTCAGAGATAGAATATTGGAGTAAAGAGGATTTTTATCATCCAGATGCATCGGTTGCAGACAAAACATATAGTCACAAAGCTGGTTTTGTTCCTGCCATTGATTTTGACCCAGTGGAATTTAAAATTCCACCAACTATCATTGATTCAATCAGTACCATCCAATTATTTTCATTGTATGTGGCTAAACAGGCAATGCTGGATGCCGGATTAATTGGCCAGGAAAATAAGTGCGTGAACCGCGATCGTATCGGCGTTATTTTGGGCGGCAGCGGTAATGGCAATACCTTATTCTCGCTGTCGGCTCGCCAGCAAACCCCGTATCTGCGTAAAATCATGATCAAGTCCGGCTTACCAGAGGAGGTTGTGGACGAGGTGATCGATCGGGTGCATGATTCATGCCTTGAATGGAATGAGGACAGTTTACCCGGCTTTCTCGGTAATGTGGCCTGTGGTCGTATCGCCAGCCATTTTGACCTTGGAGGGACGACCTACATGGTGGATGCTGCTTGTGCGAGCAGTTTGGCGGCGATTAAAGCTGCCATCGGTGAGCTCAATTCAGGCAGCTGTGATGTTGTGCTGACGGGGGGAGTCAACTTGGAGAACTCAGCGTTCTCTTTTATCTGTTTCAGCAAGACCCCGGCTCTGTCGAAAAGCAACTTGTCGCGTCCTTTCGATCGTGACTCCGATGGCATCATGCTCGGTGATGGTGTGGGCATGCTGGTGTTGAAACGTCTGAAAGATGCCGAGTTGGATGGTGACAAAATCTATGCGGTGATCAAATCGATTGAAGCGTCTAGCGATGGTAAAGCAAAAAGCATTTTTGCCCCTCGTTACGAAGGCCAAGTAAAAGCACTTAAGCGTGCTTATGCTAGTGCCGGCCTCACTCCAGCAGATATTCAACTGATCGAGGCGCATGGCACCGGGACAGCTACCGGTGATAATACAGAGCTAAAAAGCCTGCGTATGGTCTTTGATGAATATAATATCGCGGCGAAATCAGTGGCTATAGGCAGCATTAAGTCTCAGATTGGGCATACCCGTAGTGCGGCGGGGGCAGCATCAATGATTAAAACGACGCTTGCACTGTACCACAAGGTGTTACCTCCTACGATTAACGTCAGCCAGCCTGACGAAATGCTATCCGGGGATAATGGACCGTTCTACATCAACAATGAGCCTCGCCCTTGGTTACGACCTCTCAACGGTGCGCCGCGTCGCGCGGCTCTCAGTGCTTTCGGTTTTGGCGGAACCAATTTCCACGCAATTCTGGAAGAGTACGAGCCGGAACAGAGTGGTGCCTATCGTTTGAATGGACAAGCAGTCACCTTGCTGTTCTGCGGCGAGACCCCCCAACAATTGTTGGTCCGATGTGAGGCGGCGCTAGCACGCTTTGGCAGTGCGTCGTCTGCTGGGCAAGTGTTACGCGAACACCTTGTACATCAGGATCTTAATGGATTGCAACCTCATCAAGCGCGTTTGCTGTTTGTTGCTACGTCTGCCACACAGGCGGCGGAACTTATGGCGGTGGCGGTGGAACAGTTAAAGCAAAAGAGTGCGAGTGGCTGGGAACACCCACTGGGAATTTACTACCAGCCCTCGGCGAAAAATCTGGATGGTAAAGTGGTCGCGTTGTTCCCCGGGCAGGGATCGCAGTATGTCAATATGGGTCGTGATATTGCCAATGATTACCCTGAAATGCGTCAGGCGTTGGAGGCTTTGGATGCAATCGCGGTCAACGAGCGCGGCCAGAGGGTGTCACACGTGATTTATCCCACACCTGTGTTTTCCGACGCTGAACGGCAACAACAAAACGCTATCCTGACCGATACGGCTAATGCCCAACCGGCATTGGGGGCTATCAGCGCCGGCTATTTTGCGATTCTGAAAGAGAGTGGCTTTAACCCTGATTTTGTTGCCGGCCACAGCTATGGTGAAGTTACCGCTTTATGGGCGGCTGGTGTGCTGTCGGATGCTGATTTTTACCGGGTGTCACTGGCGCGAGGAATGGCTGCGGCGTCGGCTGTCGATGACCGGGGAGCAGACGTTGGGGCAATGCTGGCGGCGTCGTTAACACTAGAACAACGTGAAAATATACTCGAACTCTATCCGGAGATTACTGTTGCTAACGATAACTCCGCCTCGCAGGTGGTGCTGGCTGGGGCCACAACGTTGATCCACCAGCTACATAATGAACTGAAGGCCAGACAAATCCACTGCCGCCTGTTACCTGTATCAGCTGCGTTCCACACGGAATTTATCCAATCGGCTTATGCGCCATTCCGTGAATATTTGGAGCAAATCAGCTTTCGGTCACCTCAGTGCGCACTGTTCTCAAGTGCGACGGCGGCACCTTACAGTCAGTCACCTGCGGACATTGCCAGCCTGCTGGCGGAACAATTGGTTATGCCAGTACGATTCCGCGAAACGATCGAAACCATCTATCAACGAGGTGGCCGCCTGTTTGTCGAAATTGGTCCAAAAGGGGTATTGAGTAAGTTGGTTGCGGACATCCTCAATGGCAGGGAGCACAGTATCATTTCGGTCAATACCAGTGATAAAGGTGAGGAGAGGTTACAGCTGGCTCGGGCTCAGGCCAGGTTACTGGCAGAGGGAGTCAGGTTAAATGTTTTGGATCGGCATGCCCGTGTACAACTGCCATCGGAGGAAAAAACTAACCATCTGACTTTCAGGCTCAGTGGAGGTTTTTTCATGTCAGATAAGAATCAGGCACGGCGCGAGCGCGCGATGCGTGATGGCGACACCGCTATGGTGGAGCGGTTCATGGCCAATCGTGCGCCTGTTGTGGCAGCACCAGTCATCTCCAAACCGCCACCAGCGCCGGTGATACAGACGGGATCGCCAAAGGGGCCAACTCCACTCTTACAGCGAAGTACGTCAGTTGCAATTCAGAAGCGAGACAATCCTATGGAACAAAATAATCAATTGAATGAGAACATGGGGGATAGCAATTTGGAGGGGCTGTTGCAGGCGCAGCGGGTCATGAGCCAGCTGCATGAGCAGTTTCAGACCAACCAGAAAGAGTATATCCAACTACTGGGGTCGTTGTTGAACAAGCAATATACCTTGTTGGAAAAGTTTCAAGATCACCAGAACTTGCCGACTATGTTGTCCAGTCTGGGGCAAAGTGTGCAGTTGCTGGAAAAAAACCTGGAGTTGTATCACTCCAATCATGAGCGATATTTTGCTACCCAGCAGAGTTTGTTCCAGTCAGGGCAGGCCGTGCAGTCAGTGGCTGCCGTTGTGACGCCGAAGGTTACTCCTGTCGTCGCGCCGGCACCGATCATGAAGGAAATTGTTGAGCCGCGTCCGGCCATGTTTGTCACCCCTTCCGCGCCGGTGATGAATCAGCCAGTTACATTGGCTAAACCCAGTATAGGTGACCCGGAATTAGAACTAAAAATCAAACGGTTAGAGCAAATTACCGAGGCAAACATCATTGGCAAACTGGTTGCCATCATCAGCGACAAAACCGGCTACCCGCAGGATATGATCGATGCGGAAATGGATCTTGAGGCCGATCTTGGCATTGACTCTATCAAACGTCTGGAAATTTTCGGCGCGATGTTTGATACCTTCTCCGCAGACTCCGGCATTTATCACGATGTATTGAAGAACAAATATCTGGAAGCCTTTGATATCGAAGTGCTGAGTAATATCCGTAAGATCTCTATGTTCTTTAAACAGATGAACGATGAGATTATCGCCGATATTCGTCGTAAAAATTCAGGTGATGTACCGATAGAGGAAGCGGCGGCGTCGAAGGATTCCTTGATTGGCGACAATGCTCGTGAACAGGGGAACGGCCAGACCCAGCATAGCCTGCAAGCGTTAGAAGGGGGGAGGGCAGAAGCACCGTTGCGCACACTGGGCTTCGTGACTTCAACTTCCTCTGTGCCAAAGGCCGATAGCGCAAAAAAGTCTTGGCTGAACCGCAACTGAGCGTTATGCCTGCGGTTCAGTCTATTTTTGCCGAAGAGGTCGCGTCAGTTGAACATCAGGTTGCACGTTATACGGTGATATCACAGTCGTTACCGGCCCCGGATTGTTACCCGCTGGCGTTTGCGTTGTCTCGGCACTGGCTGGTGGTGGATGAGGGCAAAACAGCCGTCGATGAAGTGGTTAAACAGCTGCAACAGCAGGGCCAGCAAGTGTCGATACTGACTTTGGGAGCGGGTATAGCAAAAAATGAAAAATGTGCCAAAACTACCAGATACTACGCTCTGAACCGCGTTGATGAAGCCACATTGGATGTGGCAATCAGTGAAATTGAACAGGCGCAGGGGCCGATAGATGGTGTGATCTACCTTCAGTCGCCACGGCAGAGCGTGAAAACGCTGGCTAAGGTATTCAGCGCGCAGGGTTATCTCTCGATTGAAACCACGTTCCTGTTGGCTAAGCGTTTGCAGGGCAGTTTGAACCGTGATGAAAACCATGTGGGTTATTTCTTTGTTGTCGTCCGTGGGGATGGTGCGCTGTCAACATCGGATAACAATGAGCTGTCTGAGGTGGTTGCTAGCGGGATCAGCGGCTTGACCAAATCACTGAATATTGAGTGGAAAAACGTGTTCTGCCGTACTCTCGACGTCGACGTTTGGGTGGAACCTAATGATGTTGCTCAGATCCTGATTGAAGAACTACAGGATAGCCGTACCGATTTGGCCGAAGTTGGTCGTGGTGTGAATGGCGAGCGGATGACGCTGGTGCTGACGCCTGCTACGAAGGCACCCATTGATGCACCATTCTTGGTCAGCCGTGAAGACGTTTTTGTGGTGACCGGCGGAGGACGCGGCATCACGGCCCAATGTGTCATCGAGATGGCTAAACGCAGTCAGGCTCGTTTTGTCTTGTTGGGAAGAACCGATTTAGATGCACCTTTGCCAACATGGGCACGGGGTGCCACTACGCTTAATGAGCGCAAGTCTGCCGCGATAGCTTACCTGCGATCTCAGCAGATCCAGCCCACACCGGTAAAGATCGACACTATGCTGAGTAGGTTGGTACATGCTGATGAGATTAACCAAACTTTGCTAGAGATTGCGCAGGTTGGAGGCGAAGCCCGTTACTTGCACTGTGATATTACCGATGTGCAACAGGTTGCGGCGGCGATTGCCGAAGCTCAGCAGGTATTTGGGCCAGTGACTGGTATCATTCACGGTGCCGGCAACCTGGCGGACAAGTTTATTGAGAAGAAAACGCTGGATGATTTGCGCTCGGTGTTTGACGCTAAGATCAAAGGGTTAGAAAACCTGTGCCGGATTATGGATATCGCCAGCTTGCGCCATGTGGTGCTGTTTTCATCTGTTGTTGGTTATTTCGGCAATGCCGGGCAAACCGATTATGCGATGGCTAATGAAACCCTAAATAAATTTGCCTACTTGCCGCTGAAAGGAGACAACAGTCTGGTCATCCGCGCTATCAACTGGGGACCGTGGGACGCAGGCATGGTCAACGACACATTAAGACGCTCCTATAGTGCCCGCAACATGGTGATCATCCCTGGTAGCGTGGGAACCCACTATTTCGTACAGGAATTTATTGATACCAAATCTAAGCAGGTGATTGTTGGTGGTGAAAACTACAAGGTTACGCAACGAGTGAAATCGCTGCCGGATGCGGAGCAAGTTGAGCGTTTTCTAACGCTGGAAGCCAACCCGTTCCTGTATCACTATGTTATCAACAACAACCCGGTATTACCTGCCACCGCAGCGATCAGCTGGATGACGCGTATCTGCGAAGAGCGTTTCCCGGGCTACCAACTTCAGGATGTGATGGATTTCAGTGTATTGCAGGAGATTGTGTTTGATGGTACCCAGATTGGCAACTACACCGCGGTGTTGACGCCCAACTGTAGCTATATGCGCGGGGATGAGAGGCTGGCGTTAGATATTGCCATTACTAGTCAGCAGGGAAAAAGTGTGATCAGACACTATCAAGCCACGTTATTCCTCGCCATCCATTGCCGGGCTGCGGCCAGCGAAGCGTTGTATACCGATTTGAACACTCAGATTGCCCAGACGTATCCTTTATATGGTGATATGCGTCAGGGCGGTATGTTGTTCCATGGCAGCATATTCCGGGGAATACGTCAGGTTATCTATATTGATGATCAATATCTGATATTGAAATGCCGATTGGATAATGTAGCGCCTGAATTACAGGGACAGTTCCCAGTTAATTCCTTCAACCTGTTTATTCATGATGTTGCTCTGCAATTGCCCTTATTCTGGTTAATGCAGCGATCTGATGAAGCAGGCTTGCCATGCGCAATTGGTAAAATTGAACAATATGCTGCCTTGACATTTGGTGAGGAATTCTATGCCGTTATGCGAATTAATACCAAAACTGCCCAAGAGCTAGTTGCTGATATTACCTTACATAACTCAATGGGGAATGTTTACAGCCATTTGCATAATGTCAAATTTATCGTCTCGGCTGCGTTGAGGGAATTATTCACCCAAATCGACTCGAAACAGGTGGAAAAAACACAAGCTAATCTTTCCGAGTAAAACGAAATCAGTTTGGTATGCCCCTGAGTGCAGACGTTGTACTCAGGGAAATTTTGTCATGCTTAGGAGTTACTCTGTCATGGAAAATATTGCCATTGTGGGGTTGGGTTGTCTGTTTCCTGAGGCAGATACCATTGAAAAATACTGGGAAAATCTTTGCCTGAAAAATGATAGTGCAACCCCGTTGTCTGCTAAGGAACTCGGTGTCGATCCTGCACTTTATTATCATCCGATTTCAGGCACTGTTGATAAAATAAACTATAACCGAAATGGACATATTCGCGATTTTCACTTTGATGCGAAAGGCTATGCGCTGCCTGAGAATGAAATACTTACTTTAGATAATTTGTTTAAGTGGACGATTTATGCGGCTGCAAAAGCGCTGAATGATAGCGGATATCGAGATAAGCCAGCCGTGTTAAAAAAGACAGGGTTGTTAATTGGTAACATCGGTATGCCGACGCACAGCGGTAAGCGTTTGATGAATCCGTTTTACCATCGTTTATTAACGCCATATATCCAGCAATTAATTGGGCGTCCTGATTTCGGCTTTGATCAATTTTGGCCGGAAGAAGAGCATTCAGACCTTAACCTGATAACCGGTGGACATAATGCCACCATCGCCGCTCAGGCATTGGGCTTGCAGGGGCCGAGTTATGCTCTGGATGCCGCCTGTTCATCTGCGCTTTACGCGATAAAAATGGCGATGGATTACCTTGCCAGCGGCAAGGCAGAGATGATGCTGGCCGGTGCTGTTTGTCATGCCGATCATATCTATGTTAATCAAGGGTTTAATGTTTTACGGGCTTTCCCAGATGGTGGTGCATCGGTGCCCTTTGACCGCACTTCTGAAGGATTGAAAGCTGGTGAAGGGGTTGGCATTGTGGCGATTAAACGCTATGCCGATGCTATCCGCGACAATGACAAAATTTATGGCGTAATTGAATCGGTCGGTTTATCCAACGACGCCGGTGCCAAGCATATTTTGGTACCAGACATCAACGGGCAGCGATTGGCGCTGGAGCGTGCCTACCGCAACAGCAGCCCGGAGATCGACTACCTCGAGTGCCACGCTACTGGTACTCCGGTAGGTGATCAAATCGAATTGGCGACGGTCGAAGCCTTCTTTGACGGCGTGGAAAAGAGGCCACTATTGGGGGCCAACAAAGCCAACAATGGCCACATGCTGACAGCGTCTGGCATGGGCAGCCTGTTGAAAGTGCTCCTGGCCATGCAGCACGATTTGATTCCAGCGACCCTTGGCGTTCAGCAACTGGTCACTACGCCGGGCGGCCAGATTGGTTTGGAACACGTGGTTCGTAGTGCCCTGCCGTGGCCTGCCAATGGCCGACCAAAGCGTGCTGGGATTAATGCGTTCGGCTTCGGTGGTGTCAATGCTCATATGGTGATCAGTGAGGATCATCCACGGCTGCGAGCTACACAAAGCGAATCCTGGCGTCCGCTGGCGATCGAGCCTTTGGCGCTGGTGGGTGTGGGCGTACACTTGGCGCAGACAGAAGATACCGATACCTTGGACCAAGTGGTACAGCAGGGGATACAGCATCTGTATCCATTGCCGCGAACGCGTTGGCAGGGGATCGAACAGCGAGCTGATGTGTTGGCGATGCGTGGGGTAGAACAACCACCGTTGGGTTCCTACATTGAGAAATTCGAATTCGACTGCAAACGTTTCAAACTACCACCGAATGTAGTCAGTCCATATCTACTTTCCCATTTGTTTTTATTGCCGGTAGCTGAGCGAGCTTTTTTCGATGCGGGTTATACGCTAGATGGCAGTAAACGTAATATTGCCGTAATTGTGGCCGGTGGAGTGGACTATGGCAGCCTGCGTAGTCAGGCACGCAATGAAATTGGCTGGCAACTGGAACATAGTCTGCGCAGTCATGGCATTGAATTACCTGATACCGATGTGCTGGCGTTACAAACCATCCTGAAGGACAGTCTATGTTCAGCCCCGTACCCAGAGGGTATTACTGGTGGAATTGGTAACGTAGTGGCGAGTCGGCTTGCCGCACACTTGCACCTGAATGGCCCGGTGTTTTCGTTGTACAGTGAAGAAAGCGCGCCGTTCAAAGCTTTTGAGCTGGCGCAATTCCTGCTCGCCCGTCAACAAGTCGAGGCCGTGATTGTTGCCAGCTGTAGTTTTGCCGGCGGGGTGGAAAATGTCCTATGGGATCATCAGTCATGTCAGGCGAATCAAGCGGTGGGAGATGGTGGTGGTGTTGTGGTGCTGCGGCGTGAACAGGATGCTCTGCGTGAGGCTACCCCTATTTATGCCGTAGTTGAAGGTTTGGCAATCAGTCATACGGTGGATCGCCAACTGGCGTTTAAAATCGATGAAAAGGAGATGGTTGCTGCGGCGACGCAGGGACTGGTAGCCGCGGGTTGCACTGCGGAACAGATCGGCTACGTTGAAGTTTACGCTGGTGGGCGGCCTGATGAGATTGCCACCGAGCTGGCCGCATTGAGCCGGGTATATGCCTCACCGCAGCGTCAGGCACCGCTGACCTTAGGCACACTGAAGGCGTACTATGGTCATCTGTCGGCGGCTAATGGTCTGTTGGGAATTATCAAGGTAGCGTTGCAACTAACCCAGCGTTACCTGCCGGCGTTGCCCATTTATGCACAATCCACTCAGTTGGCTGATAACGTCGGAGATCATTTTTCCCTACCAAGGCAAACACAGTTTTGGCCGCAACCGGCACGGGGATTACGGCGTGCGGCGATCAATCATATCGGTATTGACCGCGCTTACAGTCATATGATCCTGCGCGAACCACAGGATGGCACCCGTACCCGGCCTGCGAAAACCATAGCACCTGCTACGGAGGGGTTGAAAGTTACGGTCTATACCGCCGGGGAGAAAATGCTGGTTGATTTCATTATCAATGAGACCAATCTGGCACGTTTCTCTGGTGCGGTGAATATTGCGGCGAACCCTGATACTCAGATAACCCCTACGGCTACCGCGCTTAAGTACCTGGTGCGCAATGCGCAAACTCAGTTGCAGTACCTGCGCCTTGAACAGTCCTATTATCAGTTGCTCAATCGCATCCTAAACGAGCATTCCCCCGTCGCTAGTGCGCCATTGTTTGATGAACGTCAGATTGTTGAACTGACTGACGGTTTAGTGGCGAATGTGCTGGGAGCTGAGTATGACAAGGTGGATTGTTATCCGGTACGTACCCGCATGCCATCTCCACCTTACCTGTTTGTCTCGCGCATTACCGCGTTGTCCGCGGTTAAGGATCGGCTTGAGCCTTGTTACATTGAGTGGGAGTACGATATCCCTGTTGATGCCTGGTATGTGGTAGACGGTAAGACTCCGGATTTTATCGTCTTGGAATCGTCCCACGCGCTGATAGTGGCTTTCACCGTCATTGGCTGCGACCACTTATTCAAAGGACAATTGAGCTACCGCGCGGTAGACAGCCAAACCACGATGTACAGCGAGATGCCGAAGGTGGGTGAGGTGTTGCGTGGCCGGGTTGATATCAAATCCTGCGTGCGAGCTGGAGGCATGGTCTTAATTGCCTATGAATATTACTGCTATGTCGGTGAGCGTTTGGTGTTAAAACAGGAGGCTAATTCGGGCTTTTTCACTATGCGCGACATTGCCAAAGTCAGGCAGATAGATACCACGCCGTATTTTGCCGCCGCAAAACGGGCCAAGCCCTTCACTCCGCCACTACGTTGTTCGCGCCGACGTTTTGACGAACAACATATTAATGCTCTGATGCAAGGAGACATTGCCGCCTGTTTTGGCCCGCAATATGCCGTTGAAGGCACTGGCAGACTTTCTGCTCCACATTCACGCATGCTTAGCCGAGTACTGGATGTTGACCTGTCCGGAGGGCCTTTTGGCTTGGGGGAGGTGATCGGTGAAGTGGATATTGATCCCGAGCACTGGGTATTCGAAGTGCATTTCAAGAACGATCCGATCATGCCGGCCACGTTATTGGTTGAAGGCTGTGAACAACTGATGAAGTTCTACCTATATTATCTGGGGTTGAAGTCGCAAAGCGATTTGGTCTCCCAAACACTGTATAACCTTCAGTACAGCGCCAAATTCCGTAGTGAAGTCAAGCGTGAGCGCGACGTGTTACGTTATCGTCTGACCTGTAAATCGATCGATGCACAGTACCAAGATAATGGCACCGCCTTGACGGCTATCTCGCTGATCTTCATTGCTGAAATCATTTATCGCGGCAACGTCATTGGTTTGTGCGATAACCTGGGGGTAGGCTTTACCCGGCGCCTGTCTCTACCAGCCACTTCTTCTACGATGTTGTTGACACAGGGAGCATGAAAAAATGAGTTATCGTTTATTTGTTAACCAATCTGCCAGTTTGTATGATCTTGACCATGCTCTGCAAGTCGTGCAATTGGGTGACGGAGTGGTGCTGTTACCGGCCAGTGAGCCACTTCCCTCTGAACAGGCGGTTGTGCTCGGCACGTTACCGGCGGTGACGGCAGCCGATCTGGGGGATGACAGTTTCCGACGGGATTATGGTGTACGTCTGGCCTATTACGCTGGGGCGATGGCAAATGGCATTCACTCGGAAGAGATGGTAATTGCCTTGGGCCAGCAAGGTATCTTGGGCATATTTGGCGCTGGCGGGTTGAGCATTTCACGCATTGCTGAGGCGATTACCACGTTGCGCCAGCATCTCCCTAACGGGCCATTCGGTGTCAACCTACTTCATACTCCCAGCAATCCGGAATGGGAAATGGCCTGTGTGCGGTTGTGCATGGAGCAACAGGTCAGGGTGATTGAGGCTTCGGCTTATATCAACCTGAGCGTGGCGTTGGTGTACTACCGAGCTTGTGGGCTGACACAGCAACAAGATGGTAGCATCCTGCGCCAAAACCGCATCATAGCCAAGGTATCACGCCGTGAGGTTGCCCAAAATTTCTTGCGTCCGGCACCGGAAAACATGCTGAAAAAACTGTTGGATCAGGGAATGATTACTGTCGTGCAGGCAGAGCTGGCGCGTCAGGTACCGATGGCAGATGACATTACTGTGGAAGGGGACTCCGGCGGCCATACTGATCAAGGGGTGCTGTCCTGCATTTTTCGCTCCATGGTACAACTACGCGACGATATTGAGCGCGAATCTTGCTATGGTTTCCGAGTGCGGATTGGGGCAGCCGGTGGTTTGGGAACCCCTCACGCTATTTTGTCTGCCTTTGCTCTTGGCGCAGCGTATGTGGTGACTGGGTCAATAAACCAAGCTTGTATAGAGGCTGGCACTTCTGAGGTGGTAAAACAGATGTTAGGTAAGGCCCAAATAGGCGACGTGGCGATGGTGCCATCGGCGGATATGTTTGAGTTGGGCGCTAAAGTACAGGTACTAAAACTGGGCAATATGTATGCAATACGCGCCCAGAAACTTCAGGCACTATATAAGCAGTACGACAGTTTGGATGAACTCTCGGCGCAGGACGTGGCCTTGTTGGAAACGCAGATCTTCCATAAACCGCTGGCTGATATCTGGCAGGAAACGGTGGCCTATTTCCAGCGTTGCAACTTGCCGGCGGAGATTGAAAAGGCGGAACAGCGGCCAAAGAAAAAAATGGCGTTGTTGTTCCAGTGGTATCTCGGTCAGTCATCACGTTGGGCGATAAACGGTGAAGCGACCCGGCATATGGATTACCAGATTTGGTGCGGATCGGCAATGGGGGCGATGAACGAGTGGTTGCAGGGCACGCCACTGGAGGACGTGGCTCAGCGCAAGGTGGCAGAACTTGCTCATCTACTGATGAATGGTGCCGCTTACCTGACTCGCATTGCCCTGCTTGAACTGATGCACGTCACACTTCCAGAATCGGTTAAACGGTACGTGCCGTTTAACTTATTCAAAGATGCGAGCTATACCAACGGTAATTTGACATCACAAACACAGGTGGAGAGTAAGCAATTTATGGACACAGCAACAAAACTGTCATTGGAAAGGTCAAAAGAGTTTTATAAAAAGTGCTGCGATCTGTTGCCAGGTGGCACTCATTACAACTTCGGCGATGCTGAACGGCCATTGGTGATCCCGTTCAACCGTGGGCGCAACTCACGTATTTGGGATCTGGATGGTAATGAATACCTCGATTTGTTCTGTAAGTTCGGCGCGCTGTTTGTCGGCCATCATAACGAAGCCTATAACGAGTCGCTGATCCAGTACATGGGTAAGGTCACGTCGGTGGATACCTGCGATCTGGAAGTGGATGTGTGTGAAACCATGGTGAAGCATATTCCCTGTGCTGAGATGGTGCGCTTCTGCCTGAGTGGTACTGAGGCGGTACAGAACGCATTACGTCTGGCACGTGGTTTTACCGGTAAAAATCGTTTTATCCGTTTCCACGGTCATTACCACGGCAGTGCCGATAATATCATTGGATGGCGGAATAAGCAGGATCTTCACTATCCGGTGCCGGAGCAATTCCAGGGCGACTTGCTCGATACTTGGGGACGAGCGACTGGCTCGATTGCTGAGCAATCCTTTATGCTGCCGTGGAACGATATCGACGTACTTGAGGCTACTATTGAGCGCTATCATGATGAAATCGCCGCTGTGCTGATGGAGCCTATCTGCCTCAACGGTGGTGGCATTTTCCCGCGTGAAGGTTATCTGGAGAAGGCCAAGGCGTTGTGTGAAAAATACAATATTGTGCTGATTTTCGATGAGATTATCACTGGTGTGCGTTTGGGTCTTGGCGGTGCACAGCAACTGTTGGGCGTTACCCCACACCTGGCGACTTTTGGTAAGGCATTGGGCGGCGGTGCAATGCCGGTTTCTGCCATCGTTGGCCGCCGCGACATCATGGACTTGTATACCCGTGGCAAGGTGATCCATGCCGGTACTTTTAACGGTTATCCGCTGGGGCTGGCGGCTATCAAGGCAACCCTCTCTCTGATTGAGCGTGATCTGGGTTGCTACGACCGCATGGCTAACATTACCCGTCAACTGTCCAACGTCTTCGTCAAGGCGGCTGAAGCAGCTGATTTACCGCTGGTGATTCAGGGCATGCCAACCGCGCTGGTGTATCATTGTCAACAGGAGCCGCTCGAACGATCCCAAGACTACAGTGATAAGGTAAAGATCTGCGACATCATCATTCGTGAGACTGCCAAACACTACGGCATCCAGTTCTCACCGTTATCGCGAATGTATTCTAACCTGTCAATGTCGCAGGATGATGTGTGCTTCTTTGAAGAGCGTATTTTCGATGCTATGGCTAACGCCCGCCAGATCATCGACATCACTTTCAAAGAAGGGGCTGATTGAGTTATAACAACCAAAAACAAACCTTAATAGTTTGAGGTGTTTCTTCTCTGAGAAGAAACACCTTATTCAGTTATAAGAATTTTAAATGGCTTCATTTTTGCCTATTCAATATGTTTCTTAATCATCGGTCAGTATTTATTTTCTAGGTATATACCCTTCATCTTTCAAGCTGTTGCTTTGTTGGCTGCTTTCACGTACCCCAGTCACATAGTTATCTATGCTGCTGGGGATGCGTTCACTTGCTGCCGCGCTGCAACTCGAAATCTATTGGATATAGATTATCATTGAATGGCGCTTTTGAAGTATAATGTCTATACCCTTCATCCTTCAAGTTGCTGCTTTGTTGGCTGCTTTCACTCACCCCAGTCACATAGTTATCTATGCTCCTGGGGATTCGTTCACTTGCCGCCGCGCTGCAACTCGAAATTTATTGGGTATAATTATTTATTACCTTCAAAAGCGCCTGTTTTTACTTAAGAATTTCACGGTGATAAAATTGATTTATTCATCCTTTTCAAGGTGTTCATTTATAAAATTTTGCATTATTTGAGATGTATTCTCTAAGTGTTCTAATATAGTGTCAATAGTTTCACGTAATTTCTGCTCAAATTCATTGTAATGCGAGTTAGCAGAATTTTTTTTGATATCTTTAACATAGCAGATAAGTAAATGAATACTGTCTAATAATACTATTGGTACGGTATTAAGATAATTCATTCGTAATTCACCTAATTCATTAAGCATCTTGCCAAGTAACTCATAATCTTGACGATCAAAAGCTTTTTTAAACTTATCTATATATTGTAATCTTTCTTTCATTCCCATTGTATTTGACCTTTTTATTTACTGTTACATTAAAAATCACTATGGTTAGCCATCTTTATCCAAATATTATTGGGCTGATTTGGATACATGATTTAGAAAGTCTAACGTGGTGGTTTCCCATTAATTTAGGAACAAATTCATCATAATTAAAATTATGAAAGTCTTTTTCTACGTCATCAGAATTACGGGTAAAATTATTAACTCCTCTTATTAAACTTATTATGATTATTGGATATTGACAGTTTAGATGGTCAGCCATTATTTCATCTGTTGTTTTATCAAATGATTGATAATATTGATAAAAATAAGTAGTCATTAAATTAGCTATAGATTTTCTTTCTATTCCTCTTTCCATTGAATTAAACCTATTTATGTATTTTTTCATTTAAGAATACTTTAACTATTTGTATTCATCTTTTTTAGTATGCTCGTTTAGGAAATTTTGTGCTTTTTTTGATACGTGCTCTAAAAACTCAAGTGCTGTGGTATCCCATAATTTAGGGCAAAAACTGGAACTATAATAGAGCGCTTGAAAATCTTTCTCTATGTTTTCTGAATTATGGATAAAAGACGCTATCTCCTGTATTAGATTTTTCTTCATTGCTTCATTCGTGGTATCAAGATAGTCATTGATAACATCATCAAGCTCAGGGCCAGATATTATGTCATAGTCTTGATTGAAATAAGCAAACATTAGGCGATTTAGTTCCATTTTTCTTTCCTAAGATCTTAATATGTGGGAAACGCTGTTAATATATAATACAGTTTACCATTAAATTCGGAATGAGTTAAAACTATTCTAACTTTGTATAATTCTTGCAAGTTTTCAGATCCTTTAATAAATCCGAAACCAACAGGCGTGTTTGATATATAATCTATCTCTTGTCTTACTCCTTTTGGGGTGTATTTCAATAAAGTGGTTATTTTTATCTGATTATTCTTTAAGGCTTTCGAAATCACTTTCTCTGCAACATCTTGATTATAAAATGTGCTTGCTTCTCTTAATCTTCCTTTACTGTTTAGTATTCTAGTCCTCAATTCCTGCTCAGATAACCCAACATGTTTAGCTAAAGTATGGCCGCCCGGTTTTAAACCTGTAGGAGATTCATGCTCAATTAATTTAATTCTGCCTACCCGTACAGAGGCAACTCTAATAGCACCCACCATTGAAGCGAATGACAACGGTACAGCAATATCGACGGTGAGTCCTATTTCAGAAGCGGTGTAATTATCAGCACCAAATTCTTTTGCTAGTTCTACTGCTGCACGATAAGTTTCCGTCGCTGTTTCTCTGCCAGTCATCATTTGACTGACAGAAGCATTCATCACATCAAGACTGTGTGCCCCGACAATAACACAGGCAGCCTTAGTTAGTGTTGTCGGATCAGGTGCCAGACAAAGACCGCCAGCGCCAATAAGTTCAACTACCCCTGCGGCTAAACCCGCACCACCTAATATTCTATTACTCCAGGTCTCCTCTTCTGTGATGGTATTATCTGACAGAATTGCCGCTAGCTGAACCGGCGATAAAACAATGCGTAATCCATTTTCAGAATCTAAATCAACAGTGTCATCAGTCAAATAGGCAGTATTATTCATATTAATAAACTCTGTCATCCCAGAAGCTATAAGAACCTGTTGAACAGATAATATTGTTCCATGTGATATCTTTGTAAGAGAAACAGATAATTTCTTGTGGTATGCCTGCATTATTATCTTTAGAATGCGGAAAATTGTATTTTATGCTGGTGATAGAGGCATGACCCAGTCTGACGGAATAGTGTTTTTCTAATCCTCCAGTGAGCGATGTTCTGTAATGCGCAAATAGACATTCTAGTTCCTCATTCTCGTCAAGGCTTCGAGCCAATAGAGGCGAAGATTTATCGATGGGTTTTATCACCATAACCGGATGATGAGATACATGTTGTTCTCTCGTCATTAAATGTTGAAGTGAGTAAATAAAAATCTCATTTTCATGGCCGTGTTGATAATTATTTCCTATAGAGTCTGAGGAGCCGCAGCCAGCAGAAATCAGCCCCTGTTTTTTACCTTTCAGTGTTAAATAAATGATATTTGCCATACTCGTTACTCCTTAATGCAGCTTTTTCGATTCTGAGTCAAGAAATGTATAAAGTAGGGGGTGTGTAAAAATCAACCATAAATTTGTAAATTTGAAATAATTTACATTTGTCAAAGAGAATGAAAGCATGAAAATGAAAAAACATAAGAATAGCTAGCTAAAAAATCTAATACAAAGTGGACTTAAGAATTTGAGCTATTCGTATTCGGGGAACATGTTTGTGACAATCGCATTTATATTCAGGCAGCCCCTGCCAGTCACCACCTGAACAGTTGAAATTATTCTAAATACATATCATTAGTCTGATAAAAAAACGCCATATCCAATATGCCAATAGAGTGAATGTAATGATATTAAGGGAAAATGATTTAAATCTTTTTTTTACAGTTGCATAAATTAGGGGTGATATAATCAGTAAACACGTTGGAGAGAATAGCTCGCGGGTATCATCTAGCAGTGCTCTATAAGTATCACAGATGTCCTTTACATTACTACCATTGGTGTAATATTCTTCTTCTAAAGAGGACATCATATATATAAATAACGTACAAAAGATGGCATAAGTGATATTTAAAGCTAATTTGCTCATTCTGGAACTCTCATGATTAAATGCATTGTCTTTTCTCTACTTCCATAAATAGTAAAATAGGTGTTTTACCTTAGTGAGCGTACTTTATTATTAAGTTTTTTTGCTTTGTGAACAGATTGCCTTATATACCCGTAAACCGCTTTGACTATACCCTTCATCCTTCAAGTTGCTGCTTTGTTGGCTGCTTTCACTCACCCCAGTCACAGAGTTATCTATGCTCCTAGGGAGTCGTTCACTTGCCGCCGCGCTGCAACTCAAAATTTATTGGGTATAGATACATTGCGCGAGTTATTAGGTAGCCATTTATGGAGTATGGGATATGTCACATCAGAACCTAAAGATCCCAATTTATCTACCGTATAGTAAGGAGATTTCATCTGTTATTTCCTTTTATTTGATAAAATTATCTATATTGGCATTCCGGTTGCCATCACTTATCCTTCATAGTTACCGTGAATCGTAAAGCTCCAGTATATTCAGAATTTTAATTCAGGAAAGAGGTTTTGTAATAAAAATGGTTAAATCTTGGATAAGTTGATAACAGAAAGTCGTCACAACTAAAAAGCAGATAGGACGGTAGCTGTTATATGGCTTGTCGTTTAAATGATAGATTCAGTCATAATGATTTCTTCTTCTTTATTTAAGCCATGGTATTGCTTTTAGTTTGGGATTTTTTTCATTGGCATCATCCAGATAATTTCAGAATTAATAATTTGATAACGAAATATAGAATAAAATCAAAACAGTCTGTCTGGGTTTTCAGACAGATAGTTAATAGTAGACGAAGTGCTGAACTTGGGTTATCTGTAGAATTAATAGTAGCAACTTTGATTAGCCTTGCGTACAAATTGATGGGGTGATATAGGAAGGAGAGAAGAAAGAGGAGGAAAGTATCTATGAGTGCTTTAGTGTTTAAGTATCTGTGCATGATGCGATAATTAAGTACTATTATTGTATGCTGAGTTTATGGCTGAGGACGATATCCAGCCTAAGAGTAGATGTTTTATATGATTTTTTACTAACTAAATTAAAAAGGTAGAGATAAATGGCTAACTCCATTTACGTTACGATAAGAGGAAAGAAACAAGGACTGATATCTGCTGGGTGTTCATCTTATGATTCCATTGGTAATAAATATCAAATTGGTCATGAGGATCAGATATTTGTTCTATCTTTCGAACATGATATTACCAGAGAGCAAAATGTTAATCATCAACCTGTTAGATTTGTCAAACCAATAGATAAATCATCGCCGTTATTAGGTATTGCTATCTCTGATAATGAAGAGCTGGAGCTTCTTTTTGAATTCTACAGAACGTCAAGTATAGGTGCTCAGGAAAAATATTATTCAGTCATGATTACCAAGGCCACGATAAAGAGTTTTAGTGTGTTGTATCCTCATTCAGTAACTCATGCGGATAATCAACCAGAGGAAATGTTGTCAATTTCTTATCAAAATATAACCTGGAAGCACTATATCGCCGGGACATCTGGATATAGTATTTGTGAAGATCGCGTATATTAGTTTACATTTATACCTAATAGATTTCGAGTTGCAGCGCGGTGGCAAGTGAATGAATCCCCAGGAGCATAGATAACTATGTGACTGGGGTGAGTGAGTGCCGCCAACAAAGAGGTAACTTGAAAGATAACGGGTATATACCCTATGGATTTCAAGATGCATCGCGACGGCCAGGGAGCGAATCCCCGGGAGCATAGATAACTATGTGACCGGGGTGAGTGAGTGCAGCCAACAAAGAGGCAACTTGAAAGATAACGGGTATAGGTAGCGTTCAGTTATCGCTACCTAAATATAATGCTTAATCCATTGTTCGAAAAATATAGCTATTTCTGCAAACAATAAAATAGGCATATTTTCCTGATGAGCATACTTGATTATTTAGTTTTTGCTGTTCAGCACTGACATTTATTTTTCATGAATATGTCTTTCCCGCCAAAAACTGGGGGAGCAGCCAACCAATCTATTAAAGAAACGAGCAAAATAGGCGGGATCTTTGAACCCAAGTTGATAGGCAATTTCAAATATGGCGCAATCACTGAATAATAGTAGTCGTTTAGCTTCACGTAACTGGCGATCGAAAATTAATCTTTTAGGTGGCCGGTTGGCAAACCTCCGGCACATATCTTTTAACCGCGATTCTGTAATTCCTAATTTGTTAGCATATTCTGGTACGGCAAGGTGATGATGGTAATAGCTGTCTATTAGTTGGTTAAATCGCTGGAATATTTTAATCTCCCCTCGCACACCATTAACGGGATGGTCATCAAGAGGAATATTGCGCAATAGCAAGGTGAATAATGCTTGCGCTAAAAATGTTAATGATTGTTCCCGCCCGGCAAAGTTATTAGATGATTCGCGAGCTATCAGCGCCCAATAATGGTTAAAAGCCTCTAACTCTGCCGGTTTATCTGCGACAGATAAGCAAATAGCGGGAATATCAAGAACGTCTTTGTTTACAGGATAGAGTGATTCTAATAGCGGTAATATCAGTTCCTGTCGCACGGTAAGGACGTATCCGTCACTGTCATCTTGAGTAAAAAAAGCGTGAGGAACAGATGGCGGCGTTAGGATAAACAGCGGGGCTTGTACAGAATAGTGTTGCTCATCTAACTGTAATTCAATATGTCCGGTGACCAGAAAATGAAGCTGGAAGAAACCATCATGGCGATGAGCCTGCATGTTACGACCGAAAAATGCTGCCATTCGGCCAAATGTTTGATAATGCACATCATCAGTGCCTTGAGTCTCATCATAGTCTTTGCTGATATCAATATTGGCAATGATAGGCTCAATCATGACGGTTTTTCCTTTTTATTGAAAATTATGACGTTGTTTTCTGTCTGGAATGTTTCATTGGGATCATCCAGATAATGACGGCACCAATGACCAGTAATCCGGCGACGAAATGGAGACCGGTATTAAAGCTCCCTGTCTGATCTTTCAGCCAGCCGATTAATAACGGGCTGAGTGCTGAACCTATGTTACCTGTAGAGCTAATAACTGCGATGCCGATCGCTCTTGCTCGTAAGCTGATAGCTTGATCCGGCGTGGTCCAGAAGACCGCCATTGCGGTAAATGAACCGGTTGAAGCCATAATAATCCCAAGCAGTTGAATGACACTGTGGTTGGTTAATGAGGTCAATATCCAGCCCACGGCAGCGAACAGATAGGGCAGAGCTGTATGTATTTTACGTTCTTGTAACCGATCTGAACGACGACTCCAGTAAACCATCCCGACAATGGTACAAAACTGAGGAATGGCGGTCAGAATGCCGATCGTAATGTTACTACTGCCCTGATTGAAGCTTTGCACAATCTGCGGCGTCCAGATATTAATCGCGCTTAGTGTGTTGGTCAGGCAGAAATAGGACAAGGTATACATCAGCATGATTGGCGCGAAAATCTCACGCCATATACTGCGTTTTTGCATTGCCTGATGAGTTGATGAGTCTGCCGATTGCTCCAGAGCAGACTGGTCGTTATCCATCATCTCTTGTAAGCATTTTTTGTCTTCATCTGTCAGCCAGTTAGCTCGTTTTGGCGAATCATCAAGATAGAACCAAACGATAATTCCTAGTAATACTGAAGGAAAACCTTCCAGCAGGAATAGCCACTGCCAGCCGTGAAGGTTCATCAGGCCATCCATTTCCAGAATATAACCGGAAGCCAGAGAACCAAAAGCCATTGTTACCGGCATTGCCACCATAAACAGCGCATTAGCACGGGCGCGATAGTAAGCCGGGAACCAATGAGTCAAATACAACAGGATACCCGGTACGAAACCCGCTTCGGCGATACCGACCAGCATACGTAAGATGTACAGACTGGTTGGGCCGGTGGCGAACATGGTGGCAGTGGAAGAGATCCCCCAGAGCACCATGATCGTGGCTATCCAGCGTCGTGCCCCGATAATACTAAGCATGATATTACTGGGAATGCCGAAGATGACATAAGTGGCATAAAATAGCGTTGCTGCCAGACCGAACATTGTCGCATTCAGTCCAAGATCTTTACCCATTGTCAGGCCAGCAAACCCGATATTGATTCGATCCAGAAATGAAAATACAAATAATACGAATAGGAAAATAATCAGACGACGAAATAGTTTATTAATGACGGATTGCTGTTGTGCCGTGAGTTGCTTATGTTGAGCTGCTAGATTGCCCGGCTGTTGCGCGGCAGTTGATGAATCGCTCATTGTAATTTTCCTTATTATTTTTTTATCTGTATTACATTGTTATGGCAAATCAAAAAGTTGTCGGGTAAATCGGTTGTTAATGTTGCGCTAGTTGAGATTAATAGACATCAGATGAAGGTGTTGCTGGCAGGTCTTTACTTGCGCCGAATCGTGCAGCCAGCGCTTCTGCTGAACGTGCCAGCAAAGTCGTATCAATACCAACAGCAACAAATAGCGCGCCGAGTTTCAGGTAATGTTCAGCAACATCAGGCGCTGACATCAGAATGCCCGGTGCTTTACCCGCTGCTTTGATTTGGGCGATTGCCTGCTCAATTGCGGCCTTTACTTCAGGGTGTTGCGGATTATTGACAAAACCCATATCTGAACTCAAATCCGCCGGCCCGATAAAAACACCATCCACACCATCTACTTCGAGGATCTCCGGCAGGTTACGCAGTGCTTCACGGGTTTCTACCTGAACCAGAACGCAGATTTCATCGTTGGCACGATGCAGATAATCAGGAATTCTGTTCCAGTGGGAAGCCCTTGCCAGAGCGCTACCTACACCACGGATACCCTCTGGTGGGTAACGGGTTGCACGAACCGCTTCGTAAGCCTGCTCGGCGTTTTGTATCAGGGGAATTAATAAAGTTTGGGCACCCACATCCAGTAGCTGCTTGATGATCACCAGATCATTCCAGGGCGGACGTACAATGGGATGGCTTGGATATGGGGCAATTGCTTGTAATTGGCTTAGAATCGTTTGAACGTTGTTCGGAGCGTGTTCGCCATCAATGAGTAACCAGTCGAAACCGGCTCCGGCAACTAATTCTGCACTATAGGAGCTGCAAAGCCCCAACCATAAGCCGATTTGTGGGCGGCCTGCTTTTAATGCTTGTTTAAATTTATTGGTTAACCGATCCATATTTTTCCTCTTTAAACAAAACGACAACTGATAGCACCGATGGGGCCGTAATCCACATGGAAGGTATCTCCTTTATTTGCTGGAACCGGGCGAGTAAAAGAGCCACTGAGAATGATTTGTCCTGCTTCAAGTTGAACACCATGTGGGGCTAGTTTGTTTGCTAACCATGCGACACCGTTAGCTGGATGATTAAGTACCGCTGCCGCGACACCGGATTCTTCAATCACGCCATTGCGATAGAGCAGGGCGCTGATCCAGCGCAGATCAAACTCTTCTGGTTTAATCGGGCGTCCTCCCATAATCACACCGCCATTGGCGGCATTGTCTGAAATCGTATCGAACACTTTGCGCGGACGATGGGTTTCTGGATCGATGTTGTGGCAACGGGCATCGATCAATTCCAGTGCTGGAATGACATAATCTGTTGCATTGTAAACATCAAACAGCGTGCAGTTCGGGCCACGTAAAGGTTTTGCCAATATGAATGCCAGTTCGACTTCGAGACGGGGAACAATAAAGCGATCACATGGAATGTCGCTGCCATCAGGGAAAAACATATCATCCAACAGCGCACCGTAGTCTGGCTCACTGATCTGCGAACTGGCTTGCATGGCTTTAGAGGTCAGGCCAATTTTATGGCCTTTGAGTATGCGACCTTCCGCAATTTTTAAATCTACCCATTCGCGCTGAATAGCATAAGCCTCATCAATGGTTATTTCAGGATAATCCAACGAGATCTGGCGTATTTGCTCACGGCTTTTCTCTGCCTGATGCAGCCGGTGTGCAATTTGTGATATGACTTCTTTCTGTAACATGCGGTTAAGCTCCTGCATCTTCTATGCCACCAAAGCAGAGATATTTCACTTCCAGATAATCTTCAATGCCGTAACGTGAGCCTTCACGCCCTAGCCCAGATTGTTTAATGCCGCCGAATGGAGCGGCTTCATTAGAAATCAAACCTTCGTTGATTCCGACCATGCCGCTTTCCAGCGCTTCAGCTACGCGGTAGATTCGGCCAATATCACGAGAGTAGAAATAGGCGGCCAGTCCAAATTCAGTATCATTGGCCAGCTGAATAGCTTCTGCTTCGTCACGGAATTTGAATAGAGGCGCAATGGGGCCGAATGTTTCCTCATGGGAGACAAGCATGGATTCATTGACATCAGCTAGCACGGTAGGTTCGAAGAATAAACCGCCCAGAGCATGTGGTTTTCCACCAGTCAGTATGCGTGCGCCGTGAGAAATGGCATCACTGATGTGTTCCTGCACTTTATCAATAGCAGCCTGATTGATCAGCGGGCCTTGTTGTGATTTGACATCACTGGCTGGGCCAACATGCAATGTATTGACCGCTTGTGCCAGACGTGTTGCGAATGTGTCATAAATGGTTTCCTGGACCAGAATACGGTTAGCACAAACACAGGTTTGGCCACTGTTGCGGAATTTGGCTGTCAATGCGCCTTGTACTGCCGCATCAATATCCGCGTCATCAAAGACAATAAATGGTGCATTTCCACCCAGTTCCAGTGATAACTTTTTCACGGTATCGGCGCTTTGTGCCATCAGTAACTTACCGATGCGGGTTGAACCGGTAAAAGAGAGTTTGCGGATAATTGGGCTTCGGGTCAGAACGCCGCCGATGGTTTTCGCATTGATTCCGGTGACCACATTCAGTACGCCAGCCGGAATACCAGCTTGTTCAGCCAGAGCCGCCAGAGCCAAGGCTGAAAGCGGTGTTTCTGAGGCGGGTTTTAGTACCACAGTACAACCGGCTGCCAGAGCAGGGCCAACTTTGCGGGTGATCATGGCATTAGGGAAATTCCACGGCGTGATGGCAGCAACAACGCCAATTGGCTGCTTGATAGTGATGAGCCGACGGCCCGGTAGAGGGCTTGGGATAGTTTCACCGTAAGTACGCTTACCTTCTTCCGCAAACCACTCAATGAAATTGGCGCCATAAGCGATCTCTCCCATTGCTTCTGCTGGTGGTTTCCCTTGTTCCAGACTGAGTAATTCAGCTAGTGCTTGTTGATTTTCCATTATTAACTGGAACCAGCGTTGCAGAAGTTGGCTACGTTGCTTGGCGGTCATTGCTCTCCAGGTTGGCAGGGCTTGTTGAGCCGCTTCAATGGCGCGTTCTGTTTCAGCAGCGCCCAGATCACTAACTTGTGCAATAACTTCTCCATTTGCTGGGTTAGCCACATTAAAAGTCACTTTGTTATCAGCATCGATCCATTGTCCGTTGATATAAGCTTGCTGACGCAGTAGGGCGATATTGACATTATTATTTGTCATTGCTTTTTTTCTCCTGAAAAAACTTGTGTGCATGATGTTTGCTGGCGAGCGGTTGCCAGTTGCTGACATAACCAACTCAATCCAGCACAAACTGCCATCACAAGAGCCATAGCAAAAGGGGTTTCATCCTGTAATAAGGAAACTGCAATGCTGGCGAGTGCCGCCATAGCGAATTGCGTAGCAATAGCGAGTGCGCTGGCACTGCCGGCAAATTGGCCTCGATGTTGAAGTAATAAAGAGAGGCCATTAGTACCAATGGCATTAACCAGTGATATAACCAGTACGACCAAAGTAACGATAACAGTAAGATTTTGCTGATAAAAGATAACCAATAAAATGCCAAACAGTAATTGCGCACTGGTTTGGATCAATAACAGACGGGAAAGGTTGTAAACTTTTAGTAACCGGACATTGAGCAACACCATAGCGATCATGCCCAATACGTTACAGCCGAACAATAGTCCGTAATAATTGGCTGGAACCTGAAAATAGTTGATATAAACGAAAGGTGAACCACTGATGAAAGCGAACATGGCAGCGCAAGAGAACGCCACCGTGCTGATAATTGCCATTGCTTCACCGTCAGCCAGTAACTTGCCGTAGTTTTTAAACGTGGTGATAAGCTTTCCACTGTTATGATTGGCAGGCAGTGTTTCTGGTAACAAAAACAATAATAATAATCCACTGATACAGCCGACCAGGGTTAGTAGAATAAATATGGCCCGCCAGTTGAAGCTGGTTAACAGTAGGCCACCAAGTAACGGTGCGATAAGTGGCGCTATCATGGTCACCAAAGTCATGAGTGACATCACCCGGGGTAATTCCTGTGGGCCATAGATATCACGGGCGATGGCTCTGGCCATGACAACCGCTGCACCGCTGCCAAATGCCTGTAATGCACGCAGTAAAATCAGATGCTCAATTTGTGTCACCTGCGTACACAACAGACTGGCGGCGACGAATAACGTCATACCACTGAGCAACAGTTTTCTTCGCCCTAAACGGTCGCTCAATGGACCATATAACAGCATTCCAATACAGAAACCGATGAAAAATGCGCCCAAGGTATATTGCATCTGTCCTTGTGTTGCTTGTAATTGCCTTGCCATTTCTGGCAAGGCCGGCAGATACATATCAATCGACAGCGGCCCGAAAGCCGCCAGTGAACCCAATAAAGGGATCAGCCAGCGCGGGGGATGTTGATTAAAGGGCTTCGGCATCGTTATTCCTTACGAAATAGGGAATGGACGTTGTTTTGTTTGTAGTTTAATACCGGGTCCAACTCTTCCATCGTAAAAGAGAGGGCGAGGTACTGTCGCGCCATCAGCGAGGCAAAGTGTTCTTTAATCAGCGTGAATAACAGCTCACCAACCTGTTGACGGCTTTCAAGACTGCGTCCAGCGCCGATTTTCAGCGTCATATGGACAAATGCGTAATCATGTTTACCGTCAGCCATGTGCCAGGTATCCAGCCAAATGGCGCGACTGCGGATTCCCCCCAATGGGAAAATGCCAGTTTCCGCCAGCGCCTGATTCACTTTACTAAACAACTCTGGCAGATTGGCTTGTTCACGAATGTTTTCCGTACATTCAGCATAAAAATGTGGCATGGGTTACTCCAAATCAGGCGATAACTTGTTTATTAGTAATGTAATCAGGCAGCGGGAATACGGCATTGACTTGTCCCGTGCCGGAACTGGCAAACAATTCAGTCAAAAATTCCACTTTACCGTCATATTTATCCCAGCCGAGTAATCCCAACAGCATCACGGTGTCGTGCATATTACCTTCGCCATAGCAGTAATCTGCATATTCTGGCAGCATCTTGCAGAACTCTTTGAACTTACCTTCTTTCCAAAGCTGGACGACCCGGTGATCCATCTGTTCATCAAATTCGCGGGTATAACTGTTCATACCTTCTTCGGCCCGTTGATCATCGATAAAGCGGTGAGAGAGGGAACCACTGGCTAGCACGGCAACCGTACCATCATATTTTTCAATGGCTTTCAGAATGGCTTCCCCAAGACGACGACTGTCTTCAAAAGAGTGGACGGTACAAAATGCGGAGACAGAGACCACTTTAAAATGTTTGTCACTGTTCATATAGCGCATTGGTACCAGAGTACCGTACTCCAGTTTCAGACTTGGGATTTCATGTGCTTGAGCTCGCACGCCCATATTGCGGGCTTCTTCTGCAATTATTTGCCCAAGTTCAGGGTTACCGTCATATTCATAGCTCATATCACGGATGAAGTGTGGCAATTCATTACTGGTGTAAATGCCGGAGAAATGATCGGCGCAGTTGATGTGATAGGCACTGTTCACCAGCCAGTGTGTATCAAACACGATAATGGTGTCGACGCCCATTTCACGGCAACGGCGGCTGATTTCTTTGTGTCCGTCAATGGCTCCCTGACGGCAACCGTGATGTTTCCCCGGAAGTTCAGACAGATACATAGATGGCACATGTGTAATTTTGGCTGCTAACGCTAACTTACCCATAAAATCCTCGCTTGATATCAGGACGGCAAACCGGGGTTTGCCGTGGTTAACGCTGATGAATCTGTTACACCCCCCAACGTGGGATTGGGTGATCGCCCATAGAAATACAGACGTTTTTCATCTCAGCAAACACTTCAAAACTGTATTCACCGCCTTCACGACCTGTTCCGGAGGCTTTCACGCCGCCGAATGGTTGGCGCAGATCGCGGACGTTCTGGGTGTTGACAAATACCATACCTGCTTCGATATTACGGGCCAGACGTAATACTTTGCTGACATCTTGCGTCCAGATATAAGAAGCCAGACCATACTCCACGTCATTAGCCAGGCGCAGACCTTCTGCTTCATCTTTGAATGGCAGCAGACAAGCGACCGGGCCGAAGATCTCTTCCTGAGCGACGCGCATACGGTTATCAACATCCGCCAGAACCGTTGGGCGCAGGAAATTGCCGTCTTTTAGGTGTTCCGGCAAATCAATCGGTTTATCTGGGCCTCCTGCCAGCAGAGTTGCGCCTTCTTCAATACCCAGACGGATGTAACCGGAGACTTTTTCCCAATGCTGTTTGCTGATAAGTGCACCAATCTGCGTGTTTGGATCTTGCGGGTCGCCAACGCGCAGGCGATTAGCGCGTTCAGCAAAACGTTTAATAAATTCAGGATAGATGCTTTCCTGAATGAAAATACGTGAGCCTGCGGTACAGCGTTCACCGTTAATCGAGAAGATCGTAAATAGGGCCGCATCGAGTGCGCGTTCAATGTCGGCATCTTCGAAGATCAAAACCGGCGATTTACCGCCCAATTCCATTGAATATTTTTTCAGGCCAGCATTTTTCATAATCTGGCGACCCGTTGCGGTACCGCCGGTAAAAGAAACGGCGCGTACATCGTGATGTTTCACTAGTGCATCACCGGCAGTCGCACCGTAGCCTTGAACCACGTTCAGTACACCGGCAGGAATTCCTGCTTCCAGAGCCAATTCCCCAAGCCGATTTGCGGTTAATGGAGAAAGCTCTGACATTTTCAAAACAGCGGTGTTGCCCAGCGCCAGACAAGGTGCAACCTTCCAGGTGGCAGTCATGAATGGCACATTCCACGGCGAGATCAGTGCACAAACACCGACGGGTTGCACCAGCGTATAGTTGAGCATCTTGTCATCAACTGGATAGGTACTACCGTTCATTTGCTGACAAATCTCGGCAAAGAAATTGAAATTGTGAGAAGCACGTGGAATGAGAACATTTTGCGTCTGATGAATTGGCAAACCGGTATCTTTGGTTTCCATTGCTGCAATTTCAGGCACATTCTCATCAATCAGTTCCCCTAAACGGCGCATCAGGCGAGCACGTTCTTTCATTGGCAGATTAGCCCATTTCGGGAAAGCTTCCTTTGCCGCGGCAACCGCCTGATTAATCTCTTCCTGACCACCAAACGCAACTTCAGCTAGTACTTCACCGCTAGCAGGGTTTGTGGTTTCAAAATACTCTTTGCTGGTGACGTTTTTGCCGTTTATCCAATGGTTAATCATCGTCATGACAAGCTCTCCTCATATTCTTGCTGGCTGACAATACGGTTGACCAGACGCCCAACACCTTCAACTTCAACAACAACTTCATCACCCGGAATTACGTCAGATAGCCCTTTGGGTGTACCGGTGGCGATCATGTCTCCCGGTTGCAGAGTCATAAAGTCGCTTAGGTAAGCAATCAGGAAAGGAATATCGAAGATGAGATCGGCAGTTGTGCCGCGTTGACGTAGTTCACCATTGACCCAGGTGCTTAATATCAGATTATGGGGATCGGGTACGTCGGCTTTATCTGTGATCCACGGACCAATCGGTGTCAGTGTGTCGCGGCTTTTGACGCGGAGATTAGGGCGATAGTAGTTTTCCAGATAATCGCGGATCGCGTAATCGTTACAGACGGTGTATCCGGCAACGTAATCCATGGCATTTTCTTTGGTAACTTTATGGGCGGTTTTGCCGATGACAACAACCAGCTCAGCTTCATAATGCATGTATTCCACATTATCAGGACGAACAGAAATCTGGCGATGACCGGTCAGGGTATTGGATGCTTTGATAAAAACCAGTGGTTCCTCAGGTGGTTTAAATTCAAGTTCAGTAGCGTGATCAGCATAGTTCAAACCGAGGGCAAATAGCGTGCCATTTGCTGGTGGTAGCCATTGAACGGATTCGCAGCTGACTTTACTGCCATCTGGCAGACAGATACTTTCCTGATCATCAACAGTAACATTCAGATCTTGACCCTGATAATGGACTCTTGCGTGCTTCATGCTTTTTCTCCTGCTTGCACAACGTGATTCTCCAGCGATGGGAAGCCTGCTGCCCGGATAACAACCTTGTCACCTGGTTTGATGGATACACGTTGATGTGGCGTTCCAAGTAGGATCACATCACCCTCTTGCAGTGTTGCGAAATCGCTTAATGCTGCGATTAATTCTGCGGCGGAGCGCACCAGATCTTTTGTTGACCAACGATCAACTTCCTGGCCATTGATTTCAGTAATGATATCCAGCTCATCAATTGATTCTGGATTTGCCATTTGACCTATAGGGCAAAAACCATCACGACACTTAGCTTTAATTGCTGGGCGATAGAAAGCTATTTCAGGCAGGCTAACTTCATTCGCTAACGCATAACCTGCGATATATTTGGCTGCGTTTTCAATGGCGACTTTGCGAGCAGTTTTGCCTATTACGAGTGCTAGTGTTGCACCGCTCTGAACTTCTTCACCTGTAGGGTGGGGGATAACTTCGTTGGAGCTGATGACGGTATTCCGTGGTTTGATAAACCATACAGGTGTCTTAGGTAAGGTTTTATAAGGTTCTTGCTGAAATGAGTCATGCCAGAAATCTACCTGGCTCTGATGATTGAGGGCTACGGCGAAAACAGTGCCTTTCATTAACAACTCCTCATAAACTTAAGCAGACAGTTTTAAGATGCATTTATTAATATGTTAATAAAATATAAATCGTTTTGTTGCAATATGCTAATGTTTTTGTTAGTTTTAATTGTGATCTTGGTAACAATTTCTTTGCTAAATTTGTTTTTTGTTGTTATTAATCAATGTATTAATATTTTTACAAATAAAAGCTTTATTTTTATATTAACTTTTTATTAACCTTGTATTAGCGTTTTATTTTTGTTTACTTATTAATATCTTTATGATTTTTTCTTTGTGGTTAGTGGTAGGACGTGTTAGTCTTTTTTTGTTGTGGTTATAAAATGACATATATACCCAATAGATTTCGAGTTGCAGCGCGGCGGCAAGTGAACGAATCCCCAGGAGCATAGATAACTCTGTGACTGGGGTGAGAGAAAGCAGCCAACAAAGCAGCAACTTGAAGGATGAAGGGTATAGACTCTCGACAGGGAGTAAATTAGTGATTAACTAAGATAAGAGCCTTCACTACTCATGCATGAATCTCTGACAATTGCATTACTTCAGGCGCGGGAAACCGCGATGGGGTTTTTTCGCCCAATCCTTAAAAGTCATAATTTGACTGAACAGCAGTGGCGTATCATTCGTGTGCTATCTGATAACCGGTCAATCGATTTTTATGATTTATCCTGCCAGACTTGCATTCTTCGTCCAAGTTTGACTGGAATACTGACGCGCATGGAGCGTGATGGATTGATCTTTCGCCTTAAGCCGATAAATGACCAGCGCAAACTTTATGTTTCTTTAACGCCGGAAGGGCAGAAACTTTATGAAAAGGCAAAAGAGCAGGTGGAACAGGGATATCAGGCTATTGAAAAAGCCTTTTCACCGGAGAAGCTGGCTCAGCTTTTAGTTTTGTTGGAGGAATTGATTGCCGTGGGTGATGATCCGCAGATAGGTACTGAAAAGTAAGGAATAAGAGAGAGATTTCATTGCTATAGCCATACTTACTGATGGGTGAGATTTAACCTCTTGGATAGTAGGGGCTGGATACATGCCTGCACGGTGAATAATGGAGAAGCTTGGCAGATTAAGGCTGCAATAGGGCGGCTCCAGTCGAGCTGGCGTATCACGGGTATGCCCCACGGTAAGAAACAACAAGGCCGGAAGATCATGGGGATCTTCCGGCTGATTTCAAGGATTACTAATCACCGCTTATTCTAATAAAACTGATTTCTTTTCCGTTTATTTTTTCAATGATCTTATGCAGCTTATCTTTTCCTTCAATGATTCTGTCTTTCATTTCAGACAATTCGTGAATAAAAGAACTGGCATCCTTGTTCTTCAATAAACAATCAGTTTTATAGTAATCTTTAATCTTTCTTAAATTCTTTGCACTACTCCATCTGGTTGAAGAGGAGAATATATTTGAATGTAGAGTTTTGCTCATAACAATATGAATAATTTCATTATTTTTTGTCGTAAAATGTATATCTAGTCCCATAATATCCTCAAAAAATCACATCGGTTGGCTTAAGATCTTTAAACACACTTTGCGGGAATGCCGTAACTAGATCACCATTTGATTCAGTCACAACCCTTACTTTATTCAACATTTCCCCCTCTGGAGTTATACCTACATCCCTTTTCAAAGTTTTTTCATATATAAAACGATCACCATCTCGAATAACTCTATACCCGTCATCTTTCAAGTTGCCTCTTTGTTGGCTGCACTCACTCACCCCGGTCACATAGTTATCTATGCTCCCGGGGATTCGCTCCCTTGCCGTCGCGATGCATCTTGAAATCCATTGGGTATATCTGGCTTACGGAATACATCCCTTATGGTTGATTTGACATCAGCATTATTGAGAGTCCACTTACTCTTGTGTGACCAGCCAGGGACGTTACCAACATGCCTATCCTTAACATGCTAAACACCATCTTTAGTTAGGTTGATTTTTTTAGGCGGGGTTGGGCAAGGAGCTAACCCGAATGGGTCTTAGGGATTACCCCGACACGACCATACTTTTTAGACGGGATTTTTTTCTTTAATAACAGCCTGTTAAAGAGCCATATCTCCCCACTTCACTCCCCCCCGCGAACCCAAAACCCCGATGTGCACTTTGCCGATGTTAGCGCATTTTTTCCCCGACGTCAGCGCCGGGTTTCAGCCCCCTTTTCCTGCCGGAACCGGGTTTTATCGGGAACTCGCGACGGCGGGGCAGCTTGTCTGCGCCGCTGACGCGGGTTGGCCGGGTGCGGGCCGGCGAGGCCCGCAGGTGAAGCCGTTAAGCGGGGAGCCCCTGCCTGCGGGGGCGGACGGGGCGGAGATGGCGAGGACGGGAACGAGCGAGGAGCCTGCGACTGCGAGCCGGGCGCAGCCAGTGCAGCGGGGTTGGGGCGGGGGCCATAAACTGCGCCAGCTTGCTGGCCTGCCTTCAGGGCCGTTGACCTTAACGGGCTGACCGGCAACGATTTAAGGCAGGTTTGGGCGCCGGAGCCGCCACGGACGGCGGCGACTGCGGCGGTGGATTTTAGCACTGATAGTGACAGCAGCGGGTGAGCGAGCGAACCCGGTGCGCCTCTGGGGCTGAGAAGCTCAACCCGGCGGCCAGCCGCGCACCGTTGTTGAGGTAACCGCGCAGCGCCCTGCGGTGGGCGGCGCCGACATAATGTTTTGTTAAGCGTGGCGGGCCGTTCAGGCCCATTGCGCTTAATGCCACATTATGTTGAATGGCGGCTGGCCGGCAACGACTGTCACCGAGAACGCCGGGGTTCAGTGCCGGGCGGCTGGCATTTACCGCCGGCACGCCGATGGCAGGGGGGCAGTCCGTGCGCAGGGACGCGCGCGGTCTGCCTTTCACTGCACCCCACGCGCTCACAGGGAACCGGCTAACATTAAAAATTCTCCGGCGACTGTGGGCAGTCAGTTCGGCTGCTTACTGTCCGGCTTAGCGCTCTCCGTCTGCCTGTTGTCCGGCGGCGTTTTCTGCTTTTTCGGTTTCCGCTCTGCCGGGTGCGTCTGCTCATGGACTTCTTTTAAGTGACCGATAGCCACGCGCGTATAGATTTGTGTCGTCTCCAGCTTTTTATGCCCCAGTATGGCCTGGATATGCCGGGTATCAGCGCCGTTCTCCAGCATCTGCGTGGCCATTGAGTGCCGGAACACGTGACATGACCCGGCTTTGTCGAGTTTGGCTTCCTCACGGATGGTGTGCCCTGCCATCTGCGTTAAGGTGTTGCGTGATAACGGGTTACCTCTGACGGTGATAAACACATATCCGCTGTCATATCGGTAAGCCAGTTGCGGGCGCACGTCAGCCAGATACCGTTCCAGCCACGCCAGCGCCCGTTCCCCTATCGGCACCACCCGGTCGTGTCCGTTCTTTCCCTGTCGCACAACTACCACTCCGCGATGGCGGTCTATGTCGCCGAGTCTCAGATTAATCAGTTCTGTGCGCCGGATACCCGTACTCCAGAGCGCTTCCAGCACGGCGCGGTTACGCAGACCCAGAGGCGTCTGGGTGTCGAGACTGTTCAGTACCTGCTCCGTCTCGACGTCACTCAGTACCTGCGCGGGCAGCCGCTGCTCTTCTTTCGGCAGTATCAGCATGTCAGCCGGGTTATACAGGATATGGTGGCGTTGCAATAACCAGCGGAACCAACCCCGCAGGCAACGAAGTCGCTGTAACTGGCTGTTGTTGCCGTAATGCTGTCCGTCTGCCTTGCGGTAACGGCGCAGATACCGCTGCCAGCTCTCCAGCAACGGCAGAGAGACCTGCGGCGCATGGTAGACCGCCCGCATCTCGCACCAGTCCACGAACGGCGTTAACCATTCCCGGTAGGTTTCCGGTGTCCGGGTGCTGTGCCCGCTGGCGGTCTGGATTTCCAGATATGCCTCAAGCTGCTGGCGTAAGGTTGCAAGGGTAAAAGTCGGTTGTGTTTCCATCGTCTGCCTCTTATGGGTGTGCTGTCGGTACGCTACGATTTTTTATTCTGTCCTGCCGGAACAGTGATTTTTCGCTGAACCCGACCGTTTTGTTGTGAAGCCTTGTTGTGCCTGCCTTTGCGCTGATACGGTTAACCCGACCTCTCGCCGACTTGATACCGACCGGAAGGCGACCATTTAACGCCTTACCCCGACCGGACGATTTCATACTGTCCCATTCAGGGCACTATCAGCCCGCTCAGGTGCGCGGTGTCGCTGTCTTCCCCGTCGAACAACAGTTCGTAGATGAACGTCAGCCCGCGCCGGTGCAACAGCAGGTACTCCATTTCAACCAGCCGCGAGAGATGGATTTTCAGCTGGGTATCGCCCCACTGCACCGCATCCCGCAACATTTTGCGGGTAAATAACATTTCATGGCGCGGCTGCCCGCTTTCCCTGACCCAGTTTTGTATCAGCAGCAACAGCCTGCGCGTCTGCGGCGGCATCTCATCCAGTGTGCGGCCTAATATCTCGTGGGCCAGCCGGTTCGCCAGGCGGATATCTTCTTTGGCGACTTCGATATATTCAAGCCGTTTGCCCCGGTGTTCCGCTGTCTTCACCTCGCGCTGGTGCTGATGCAGCAGGGCGATACTTTGTATCAGGGTGAGATATTTCATGTGGTCGCGGCGGGTACGGGTTTTATCGCTCATGAACGTTAACTGTGAAGCATAAGGGTTAACCACATTGAGCGGGCGCAACAGCCGCTGGGCGTTTTGATGTAGTTCGGTAATATAGGTCTTCTCATTTTCCGCCAGTAAACCTTCAAGGGTCTGCTTATGACGTTGCAAGGCATGGATAGCTTCGGTCTGTTCCCGCGATTCGTTCACGGTCAGGACTAAACAGCGGTTTAACAGCTCTTCATCGACATCAATCGCGGTGGTGGTGAGCATCAGCATCACCGGTCCTTTCACTGTGTATTGTTTGGTGACCAGATTACCGCTGGCATCGTCTTTACCAGTGCTGGCAATGGTCAGTTCGCCGTCGCTTTGCAACAGCTTAAGCGCATAGGCGGCCTGCCGCACCCCTTCCTCTTCGGCAATGGCTAAGATTTTATGCTGGAGATTGGTTTCCCCCAGATAGAACAGACTCTGGCCGGTCATGGCGCTGTATTGCAGCCGTTCTTCTTCCGGTATCAGATTGAGTACGGCATCCATTAAGCTGCTTTTACCTGCCGCCGAACTGCTTTGTATCAGCACGGCCAGCGGACGGTCCAGCTTGCGACTGACGGCAGCTAAGTAACCGGCCAGCAGGTTGGTGCTTTCCCCCACCACGCCACAGGCGGCTAAGTCAGCGGTGATGCGCTCACTCAGTTGCGGGTCTTGCAGCAGCGCCAGCGCCGCTGCCCGCTCGGCGTCGTTCATTTCTTGCGTTTTCTGCTCAGTTCCCATTTCCGCCCGCTGCTGCCACTGTTCAACCGCCAGTAATACCTGTCCCAGTGCCCGGCGAATATCCCCCTCAGCCAGCCCCAGCTCAGCCGCTGCCATCCGCGCGTAACCCTGACGGCTGCGTGCGCTCATCAGGTCAACGCCATCCAGGAACATCACGCCGCTTTGGGTATCAATGACCTGCGCATTGAGCTTCATGGCAACTGCGCCCGCTTTCACGGAAGACAACCCCCGAATGCACCAGTGCAGGCTGCCCAGCGAGACCTTAAGTTCCCCGTCTGCCCCCGCTTCCCAGATGAGGCCGGGCGTCGGGTTTTGCACTGCCGCCACAGCAGCGGCTAAAGCCGGAGGCGGGGCGGCTTCTGCTGATACCTTCACTTCCGTGCGCGTTGTCACTGCGGTTGACATTGGCGTCGCGCTCTCAAGCAGCAGGGCGAAAGCGGCTTCCGGCTCGGCCATCTGACACAGATAGTCGTTGGCATCCATTTCAGGGGGGAACATCACGCGCAGCGGTGTGATACCCCGCACAAGCAGCGCCTCCGCCAGTTTCACCGCGGCTTCATTGCCCGCGCTGTCATTGTCGAACGCGATAAGCACCTGTTTGATGCCATGCCGTTCGAACGCCTGCCAGTGGTCGGCTGTCACCCCGTTGACCCCGTAAGCGGCGGTCACGTTCCGATGACCGGTGACCCAGAACGACATCGCATCAATCAGCGATTCACACACGATAAGGCTTTTCGCGGCCATCAGCGCCGTTTCATTCCAGACGCCGCCATGTGCGCCCGGCAGATAAAGGTGCGATGGCGTACCCGCCCGCAGGTGGTCACCGATTTTACGTCCGTAGATTTCCTGTATTTGCCCTTGAGGATTAATAACCGGCACAACCAGCGAGCCGGTAAAGTGTTCATGACCCGATTCCCGCATCAGGCCAACTGCCCGCAGTCGCGCCCGGATTTCCGCGCCCGGTTTGAGCTTCTTCGACGGCAGCCGATACCCCAGCGTGCGGTTGGCAAAGCCCAGGCGGAAGTGAGCGACTAACTCCGGGTGATTGAGCCGCCGCTGTGTCAGGTACGCCTGCATCTCCGGCGCGTTCAGCAACGTATGGTGATAGAACTCCACCACCCGATGCAGCAGCGCCTGCCGGCCCGCTTCATCTTCGGCCAGCAACGCTGGTTCAGACGGCGCAACCAGCGGCTTGACCGCCGGATTTTCGCCCAGCAAGGCACGCAACCGTTCTGCCGCATGGCGCAGGCTTAAGCTTTCGGTTTTCATCACCCAGTCCAGTACCGAGCCGCCTTCATTGCAGCCGAAGCAGTGATAGAGGTTCTTTTCAGGACTCAATACCATTGACGGGGTTTTCTCCTGATGGAACGGGCACAATAGCACGTAATCTTTGCTCCGTTTAACCAGCTTTCGGCCCTGTTGTTCCACCACGGCCACTAAGGAGACAGCGGCTTTCAGGTGTTGTAATTCGGCTTCGGGTATCCGTGCCATATAGCTGTTCCTCCAAAAACCTGTCAAGATGCAAAGAGTAAAAATAACTCTGTTGCAGAGTACTCTAAAATAGAGTATTGTCAACTGTAAGATTAAAAACAGGGAGTATCCTCATGGCACCGTTAACTCACAGGCAGATACAGGCCATGAAGACGAAGGATGAAACATTCTTTAAAGAGTTAGGCGCGCGGATTGCGCTGGCTCGCAAGGAGCAACAACTCACCCAGCAGCAACTGGCGGACCAGTTGGGGATTGCTCAGCAGACAATGGCGCATTATGAAGGCGGGCGATTAAAAGTTTCAGCGGCACTTCTGCCATTACTGGCGCAGATACTGAACTTATCGTTGGATGAACTGCTTGGATTGCCCTCGGTCAGGCGTAATAGTAAACGGGGACCCAGTTCCCGACTGGAACAACAGATTGAGATTATCAGTCAGTTGCCGAAAGCCAGACAGAAGTTTGTGTCGGAGATGCTGGATACGGTGATTGGTCATAACAGAGAGTAAAGAGAGATAGCGCGACTGAGACAGGTTGCCCCCTGTCACAGCCGCTCACCACAAGCAACTAAAAGAGGTAGTTACTATGGCTAAGGCGCATTCTAAGGCAGAAGTCGTTGTAAATAAAGCCGTGAAAACAGAACGTTATTACACGGTGGGTTATGTGCTGAACGGGAACAAGGTCAACAACGCTGCACCGGCGATACATCTTAAGGGCCAGTGGCTCAGACAGGCGGGGTTTAATACGGGCGGCCAGATTACGGTGAAGGTGATGGATGGCTGTCTGGTGCTCATTCCTGACAGTGAAGCCACGCAACACTATCAGCAGCAATGCCAGCGGCAGCGGAGCCAGCTTAATGAGATTAAGCTGCGGATGCGTGAGATGCTGGCTGAATACAACGCGGGCTAAGGGAGGGGATAAAATGAACGTGGTGATTGAACATTTACAGGACATTCAGTTAACCCATATTGAAGCACTGGCCTTAGCACAACTGGTTAAGCGGCTGAACTGGGCGGAGATACGCGCCTGTGCCGTGAATGACGAGGAAGCGTATCAGATTAAGGATGCGATCGCTAAGCTCCAATCCGCTCTGGCTTACCGAGGGTATGCGCCACGATAGATCATAATAAAGCCGGAAGATCTCGGGGATCTTCCGACTTTATTAATTAACTAGCATTATATATATCGTGTAGATTACTATTTTTATTTAAGTTAATTATACTTTCCTTTTTATAGGTCAATATTAGCTCACCTTTATTTTCTTCATTTTCTATTGCACGTACACCATCAATAACACAAAGAATACCGAACAGTGTATTATCAGCCACTATTCTTATTATTTTATTGATTGTTTCTTTCTCTTCCTTCGATTTTTCATTATAAAAATCAGATAGTTCAGTTAATTCCCTTTGTGGCTTTCTACCTGGGGGAGATTCAAGTATTGAGATAGTGTCTTCGATAGCAGCATCTCTTACTACAAGCTTTAATATATCTACAAATAGTTGAGAATTCATCTTATTACCTTATTTTAGTGAAGGCTTCTGGATACATTTCTTTATTTAAATTGAGCAAATCTTTTATTGCTGAAGGAGGGGCATTAGTATAATTGCGCAAATCTCTAATATCTTTTGCCAATAAATCTCTAGCCGATCCCGTATACGGTCCTTTCATAGTAGGAATCAGTTTATGTTCTCCTCTAGGGAGAGCTATTGATGGAGCTACTTTAGGATCATAACCAGTAATTACCTGCCCCGCAGGATGTTTTTGAGCCGCATGGTGGATATCTAATTTATCACCCACCTTAGAACGTCTCTGTAAATCATCGAATGTACTAACTTCGTATTTTTGTGTTGGACAAGCTGCTAACCCGAATGGGTCAATCCAGTTCGCCGGGTTATGAACATACGAATAGGGATTCGGACCCCCTTCCAGCCCGAGCGGGTCTTCGGCACTATTCCGACGCCATCATACGGTTTAGCCGACTTTTCCCCCTGATTTAGCAGCCTTTTTTCTGGCCACCTTTTCCCACCCTGTTAAAGAGCATGCCAACTCGCCCCGACGGGCACTTTGCCGATTGTAGCTCACTTTTTCCCCGACGTCAGCGCCGGGTTTCAGCCCCCTTTTCCTGCCGGAACCGGGTTTTATCGGGAACTCGCGACGGCGGGGCAGCTTGCCTGCGCCGCTGACGCGGGTTGGCCGGGGGCGGGCCGGCGAGGCCCGCAGGTGAAGCCGTTAAGCGGGGAGCCCCTGCCTGCGGGGGCGGACGGGGCGGAGATGGCGAGGACGGGAACGAGCGAGGAGCCTGCGACTGCGAGCCGGACGCAGCCAGTGCAGCGGGGTTGGGCGGGGGCCATAAACCGCGCCAGCTTGCTGGCCTGCCTTCAGGGCCGTTGACCTTAACGGGCTGACCGGCAACGATTTAAGGCAGGTTTGGGCGCCGGAGCCGCCACGGACGGCGGCGACTGCGGCGGTGGATTTTAGCACTGATAGTGACAGCAGCGGGTGAGCGAGCGAACCCGGTGCGCCGCTGGGGCTGAGAGGCTGAACCCGGCGGCCAGCCGCGCACCGGAGGTTAGGTGACCGCGCAGCGCCCTTGGGTGGGCGGCGCCGACATAATGTTTTGTTAAGCGTGGCGGGCCGTTCAGGCCCATTGCGCTTAATGCCACATTATGTTGAATGGCGGCTGACCGGCAACGACTGTCACAGAGAACGCCGGGGTTCAGCGCCGGGCGGCCGGCATTTACTGCCGGGCACGCCGAAGGTAGGGAGGCAGTCTGTGCGCAGGGACGCGCACAGTCTGCCTTTCACTGCACCCCACTCGCTTACAGGGAACCGGCTAACCTTCGGACTGTCCAGCCGCACTGAGGTTTCAGACCGGCTTCGGGCTGTCCGGCTGGTCGCTATTTGCCTGCTTATCGTCTGGCGGCGTTGCCTGCTTTGACTGCCGTTCTGCCGGGTGCGTCTGCTCATGCACTTCCTTTAAGTGGCCGATTGCCACCCGCGTATAGATTTGGGTGGTTTCCAGCTTTTCATGCCCCAGTATCGCCTGGATGTGCCGGGTGTCCGCGCCGTTCTCCAGCATCTGGGTTGCCATTGAGTGGCGGAACAGATGGCAGGCCCCCGGTTTAGCCAGTTGCGCCTGTTTACGGATGCTGTCGGCGGCTATCTGGGTTAACGTGCCTCTGGCCAGTCCCCGGCCTTTCTTAGTGATAAACAGGTGACCGCTGTCCCCCCGCCGCGTTAACTCGGGCCGGACGCTGAGCCAGCGACTTAACCAGTGCAGCGCCTGTTCGCCGATGGGCACCACCCGGTCTTTACCGCCTTTACCCTGTCTGACCAGCACTACGCCGCGCCCGAAGTCCACCTCGCTTAACAGCAGGTTCGCCACTTCCATCCGCCGGATACCGGTACTCCACAGTACTTCAAGGATAGCGCGATTTCTCAGCCCGGTTGGGGTGTTGATATCCGTTGCGGCTAATACCGTGTGGGTTTCGTCTTCATTCATCACCTGCGCCGGCAGCCGTTTTTCTTCTCTTGGCAATACCATGTTATCCGTCGGGTTATACAGGATATGGTGACGTTGCAGCAGCCAGCGGAACCACTGACGTAAGACACTCAGGCGGTCCCGCTGACTGCCCGGGCTGTAGGGTTGACCGTTCGCTTTACGGGAGCTTCTCAGCCAGCGCTGGTAACTTTCCAGCAACGGCAGGCTGACCTGCGGCGCCGTCATCACGCCACGCGCTTCGCACCAGCTGATGAACGGCAACAGCCGCTCTTCATAGGACTCCTGAGTCCGTTCGCTTAAGCCCTGTCCCCGCACGGCTTCCAGCCAGGCGGCCAGATGCTGGCGTAAGGTGGCGAAGCGGGCCGGTATGGCGTCGGGTTGACCGTGGGTCTCCGTCACTGAGGGGCGTTTTTTTCTGTCTGGCGCGGCCAGTGTTGCCGCCGGGCTGGTCGGGATAGCGTGCTGTTGCTGCAACCAGTCGAACCACAGGCGTAAGGCGCGCAGGCGTCGGCGCTGACTGTCCGGCGTATAAGGCTGACCGTTGGTTTTGCGGTACCGGGCCAGATATTGCTGCCAGTTTTCCAGTAACGGCCCGGTCACCTGTGAAGCTGACAGGATGCCCTGTTCCTCACACCAGTTGACGAACGGTGACAGCCGTTCATGACGGGCGGACTGGCTCTTTTGACTCGCCCCCTGCAACAGCAGGGTATCCAGATACGCGTCCAGATGCTGGCGCAGGGTCAGCGGGCGGGGGGTGGATTGATGTTTAACGGGTGATGACATGATGGGATTTCCTGTAGGGAACAGCGGTTATTGTTATCGGTGTGTGATACGTCACTCCGGTACGATGGCTTGATTTTTAAGTGGCCGGAACAGTCCTTTTCTGTCTGCCCCAACTTGCGGACCGCTCCACCCAGTATTGCTGCGGTCTGGCGTCCATTTTCCGGCCTCCAACTTGGACCCAACTTGACCCCAGCTTGAGGGCAACTTGCGGTTCAGTCAGTCCAACTTGCGTCGGTCGTATTCCGGGTTTTCGGGTTCGATGATGAGCTGGCAGTACGATACGACGACTTTTTCTTATTATTGCCGGAACAGTGTTTTTCAGCCTTCCCCAACTTGCGAACCGTTACATCCAGTATTGCTGCGGCCTGAAGCCGGTTTTACGACCTCCAACTTGGACCCAACTTGACCCCAACTTAGGGGCAACTTGCGGTTCAGTCAGTCCAACTTGCGTGAGTCATATTCAGGGTTTTTCCGGCGCTGTCAGGTCAATCAGGCCGCACAGGTGGGCTTCTTCTGCGCTGTCGCCGTTCCACAGCAGTTCATACTGCAACAGATGGCCCCGGCTGCCGCCGTGGACTAACAGGTATTCCATGTCGGCCAGTCGCTGACAATGGACTTTTAACTGGTTATCGCTCCATTGGGTGTAACTGCGGATATCCCGGCGGGTAAAACGGACAGCATTCACCGGGCGTTGCTGCGTTGCCGCCGTCTCTTTCACCATTTGCTGTATCAGCAGCAACAGTTTCCTTGTCTGGGGCGGCATCTCATCCAGCGTGCGGCCTAATATCTCGTGGGCCAGTCGGTTGGCTAAGCTAATATCGTCTTTGGTCACCTCGATATATTCAAGCCGTTTGCCCCGGTGTTCCGCGGTTTTCACCTCCCGCTGGTGCTGATGCAGCAGGGCGATACTTTGTATCAGGGTGAGATATTTCATGTGGTCGCGTCGGGTGCGGGTTTTATCGCTCATGAACGTTAACTGTGAAGCATAAGGGTTAACGACATTCAGCGGGCGTAACAGCCGCTGGGCGTTTTGATGCAGTTCGGTGATATACGTCTTTTCATTCTCCGCCAGTAAGCCTTCGAGGGTCTGCTTATGGCGCTGCAACGCGTGGATAGCTTCGGTCTGTTCCCGCGATTCGTTCACCGTCAGCACCAGACAGCGGTTTAACAGCTCTTCATCGACATCTATTGCCGTGGTGGTGAGCATCAGCATCACCGGGCCTTTTACCGTGTACTGTTTAGTCACCAGATTGCCGCTGGCGTCATCTTTACCGGTACTGGCAATGGTCAGTTCGCCGTCGCTTTGTAACAGCTTAAGCGCATAGGCGGCCTGCCGCACCCCTTCCTCTTCGGCAATGGCTAAGATTTTATGCTGGAGATTGGTTTCGCCCAGATAGAACAGGCTCTGGCCGGTCATGGCGCTGTATTGCAATCGTTCTTCTTCCGGTATCAGATTGAGTACCGCATCCATCAGTGAACTTTTCCCGGCGGCGCTACTGCTCTGTATCAGCACGGCCAGCGGACGGTCCAGCTTGCGACTGACGGCAGCTAAGTAACCGGCCAGCAGGTTGGTGCTTTCCCCTACCACACCACAGGCGGCTAAGTCAGCGGTGATACGCTCGCTCAGTTTCGGGTCTTGCAGCAGCGCCAGCGCCGCTGCACGCTGGTCCTCGCTCAGTTCGGGAACCGGTGGGGTTTCGGTTTGTTCACTGACACCGGCCTGTTGACACTGTTCCAGTACCAGCAACACCTGCCCCAGCGCCCGGCGCAGGTCGCCTTCGGCCAGCCCGAGTTCGGTGGCGGCCAGTCGCGCATACCCGCCCCGGCTGCGGGCGCTCATCATGTCCACGCTGTCCGCGAACATCACGCCGCTGTCGGTATCAACGACCTGGACATTCACTTTCATCACCGCCGCCCCGGTTTTCACCTGTGACAGGCCCCGGATACCCCACTGTTGTGTGCCGAGGGTGAGGGATATCTCACCATTAGCGCCGGTTTCCCAGACCACATTCGGCATTGACGGCAACGCGGCTATACCGGCGGCTAAGGTGCTGACCGTTTCCGGCACCGGAACCGGCTGATGTTCAGCCAGTGCGGCCCGCTCTGTTGCGGTGGTGGCCTGTACCTCTGCCGCTTCCTGCATCGGCACGGCACTGTCGAGCAACAACCCGAAGGCCCGTTCCGGCTCGGCGACCTGACACAGATAGCCGTTGGCATCCATGCCCTCGGGGAACACCACCCGGAACACGGTGATACCGACGGCGGTTAGTTCGGCGGCCAGTTTTACCGCCGCTTCATTGCCTGCCGGATCATTGTCGTAGGCGATCAAGACCTGCTTAACACCATACCGCTGAAACGCCTGCCGCATCTCATCGGTGAAGCCGTTCACCCCATAGGCGGCGGTGACATGGCGGTGACCGGCTACCCAGAACGACAGGGCGTCGATCAAGGATTCACAGAGGATAACCGCCCCTGAACTGATCAGCGCCGGCTCATTCCATATCCCGTCATGTGCGCCGGGAAGGTACAGATGCAGCGGCGTTCCGCTGCGTAAGCGGTCGGTGATTTTGCGCCCGTAGATCTCACGGATCTGGCCGTTCGGGTCGATAACCGGTATGACCAGCGAACCGGTAAAGTGCTCGTGCCCGCTGTCGCGCATCAGCCCCACGGCCCGAAGACGGGCGCGGATCTGTGCGCCGGCCTGCACCGCCTTGATGGGCAGGCGATAGGCTAACGTGCGGTTGGCAAAGCCCAGTTTAAACTGGGCGACTAATTCCGGGTGGTTGAGCCGCCGTTTTTCCAGATAAGCCAGGGCTTCGGGGGCATTCAACAGCGTATGATGGTAGAACCCGACGACCCGACTGAGCAGCGCCTGCCGTCCGGCGTCATCATCGGCCAGCATGGCGGGTTCATCCGGTTGCACCAGCGGCACCACCGAGGGGTTATCTCCCAGTATCCCGCGCAACTGTTCCACGGCCCGGCGCAGACTTAAGCCTTTGGTTTTCATTACCCAGTCCAGCACGGAGCCGCCGGCATCACAGCCAAAACAGTGATAAAGATTTTTTGCCGGTGAGATAACCATTGACGGGGTTTTCTCCTGATGGAACGGGCACAGCAGCACGTAATCTTTGCCGCGTTTAAAGAGCTGTCGCCCCTGTTGCTCCACCACGGCGACTAAGGAGACGGCGGCTTTCAGGTGCTGTAATTCGGTTTCGGGAATGCGGGCCATAAAAATGTTCCTTTTAAACCCTTGTCAATAGACATATATGTAGATTATATTATCTATACATTGTGGGATTTGCAACAGGCAGCTAAAAAAGGAGACGGTACAATGAACCCTATTGATTCATTGTGTGCAGGGTTGGATATGTCAGCATTTGCAGAGCGTCTTCGTTTGTTGCGTGAGGCACGTAATTTAAGTCAGGTTCGGCTGGCTGAGCTGCTGGGAGTTGATCCACGCGCTTATAATCGTTGGGAGAAAGGCGCGAGTGCGCCCCATCTGGAAACGGTTATTAAGATCGCTGATGTACTCCAGGTCACGATAGATGAACTGGTTGGCCGCAAGGCTATATCGGATGAAGTGAAGATCCGCAACCACACATTACATTCCTTGTGGCAAAAAGCGGACCTGTTGCCAGATACCGATCAACAAGCGTTGATCGTGGTACTTGACAGCTTTGTCAAGAAAGCGATGGTTGAACAGGCAATGGGATTTAACGGTACTAAGCGTTGAGATAGCGCGGCAGACAGTGAGTTCGCACCTCACCCCTGCCGCTTACCACAAGCAACTAAAAGGGTAGTTACTATGGCTAAGGCGCATTCTAAGGCAGAAGCGGCGATAAATAAAGCCGTGAAAACAGAACGTTATTACACGGTGGGGTATGTGCCGAACGGGAATAAGGTCAACAATGTCACCCCGGCAATACATCTTAAGGGCCAGTGGCTTAAACAGGCGGGGTTTAATACCGGCGGCCAGATTACGGTGAAGGTGATGGATGGCTGTCTGGTACTGATACCGGACAGCGAAGCCACCCAACAACAGCATCAGCAATACCAGCGGCAACAGAACCAGCTTAATGAGATTAAGCTGCGGATGCGTGAGATGCTGGCTGAGTACAACGCGGGCTAAGGGAGGGGATAAAATGAAAATGGTGATTGAACATTTACAGGACATTCAGTTAACCCACATTGAAGCGCTGGCCTTGGCCCAACTGGTTAAGCGGCTGAACTGGGCGGAGATACGGGCTTGCGCGGTGAATGACGAGGAAGCGTATCAGATTAAGGATGCGATCTCTAAGCTTCGATCTGCTCTGGCTTACCGAGGGTATGCGCCAAGATAGATCATAAGAAGGCCGGAAGATCACGCGGATCTTTCCGACCTTAACATCATTTAATTTGCTATTTCTTCCCAAAACTCATTTGTCTGAGAGCCAACATATTTGATAATTTCTGTGAATGTTTCTTTACCTAAGAAAATAGTTCCAGCACCTCTGATAAATAATTCAAAATTAGCTGAAACTTGTTCAAAGTCATCCATTGATGATTCACTGGTCATAACAAAAACCTCACCAGTAATAGTGTTTAGTAATATGGTATAAGGATCAGATATTGCTATAACGATAAACTCTTTAGGTCTATTTTCACCAATCCACCAATGATTAAAAGTACCCTCACTATTAATATTTACTATCATTTCGAGATAATCAGAACTATTACCAAATGATATGTTTCCTAATGAAAAATTATCTAAATCATAGTCTTTCATGAATGATAGAAATTCTTTAGGGAATATGATATTCAGTTTTTTTTCTGAAATTTCAACGTTTAATAACGGTTTGTATCTTTTCGATAATTTCAGATCATCAAAGTCATCGCCTAACGGTGAGAATTTTTCATCTAATTGTTCGCTTATTTCTTTGATCGTTAGCAACATAAAATTCTCCTTTTTATTTTGTATGCCATATACCGCCGCTGCCAACATGAGTTGAACTCGGGACAGGTATTGCGTAACGCCCAAAATCAACATGATGGTGAATTAATGTTTCACCTTTGTAATTCACATGTTCTGGAAACGCTTTAATCCATTGATTATCTATTTTAGGTGATAATCCTAACTCTTTTATTCGGTACATATTACTTTTACTCAAAGAATCTGGCTGCAAATTACTCCATTGTTGCCAAAATTCTTTATTGTTTCTGATACCACCATTAGCAGTCATTTTGCCACTAGTGAAAGTACTTGTGTCTATTGAATACTTGGGATCAGGTCTATTTGGGATTCTTGGATCTACCCTTGTTTGATAAGGATTATCACCCCTTGAAATTTCTTTTGTGCTAGGGCAACTAGCAAGACCAAGCGGATCAATCCAGTTCGCCGGGTTATGAACATACGAATAGGGATTCGGACCCCCTTCCAGCCCGAGCGGGTCTTCGGCACTATTCCGACGCCATCATACGGTTTAGCCGACTTTTCCCCCTGATTTAGCAGCCTTTTTTCTGGCCACCTTTTCCCACCCTGTTAAAGAGCATGCCAACTCGCCCCGACGGGCACTTTGCCGATTGTAGCTCACTTTTTCCCCGACGTCAGCGCCGGGTTTCAGCCCCCTTTTCCTGCCGGAACCGGGTTTTATCGGGAACTCGCGACGGCGGGGCAGCTTGCCTGCGCCGCTGACGCGGGTTGGCCGGGGGCGGGCCGGCGAGGCCCGCAGGTGAAGCCGTTAAGCGGGGAGCCCCTGCCTGCGGGGGCGGACGGGGCGGAGATGGCGAGGACGGGAACGAGCGAGGAGCCTGCGACTGCGAGCCGGACGCAGCCAGTGCAGCGGGGTTGGGCGGGGGCCATAAACCGCGCCAGCTTGCTGGCCTGCCTTCAGGGCCGTTGACCTTAACGGGCTGACCGGCAACGATTTAAGGCAGGTTTGGGCGCCGGAGCCGCCACGGACGGCGGCGACTGCGGCGGTGGATTTTAGCACTGATAGTGACAGCAGCGGGTGAGCGAGCGAACCCGGTGCGCCGCTGGGGCTGAGAGGCTGAACCCGGCGGCCAGCCGCGCACCGGAGGTTAGGTGACCGCGCAGCGCCCTTGGGTGGGCGGCGCCGACATAATGTTTTGTTAAGCGTGGCGGGCCGTTCAGGCCCATTGCGCTTAATGCCACATTATGTTGAATGGCGGCTGACCGGCAACGACTGTCACAGAGAACGCCGGGGTTCAGCGCCGGGCGGCCGGCATTTACTGCCGGGCACGCCGAAGGTAGGGAGGCAGTCTGTGCGCAGGGACGCGCACAGTCTGCCTTTCACTGCACCCCACTCGCTTACAGGGAACCGGCTAACCTTCGGACTGTCCAGCCGCACTGAGGTTTCAGACCGGCTTCGGGCTGTCCGGCTGGTCGCTATTTGCCTGCTTATCGTCTGGCGGCGTTGCCTGCTTTGACTGCCGTTCTGCCGGGTGCGTCTGCTCATGCACTTCCTTTAAGTGGCCGATTGCCACCCGCGTATAGATTTGGGTGGTTTCCAGCTTTTCATGCCCCAGTATCGCCTGGATGTGCCGGGTGTCCGCGCCGTTCTCCAGCATCTGGGTTGCCATTGAGTGGCGGAACAGATGGCAGGCCCCCGGTTTAGCCAGTTGCGCCTGTTTACGGATGCTGTCGGCGGCTATCTGGGTTAACGTGCCTCTGGCCAGTCCCCGGCCTTTCTTAGTGATAAACAGGTGACCGCTGTCCCCCCGCCGCGTTAACTCGGGCCGGACGCTGAGCCAGCGACTTAACCAGTGCAGCGCCTGTTCGCCGATGGGCACCACCCGGTCTTTACCGCCTTTACCCTGTCTGACCAGCACTACGCCGCGCCCGAAGTCCACCTCGCTTAACAGCAGGTTCGCCACTTCCATCCGCCGGATACCGGTACTCCACAGTACTTCAAGGATAGCGCGATTTCTCAGCCCGGTTGGGGTGTTGATATCCGTTGCGGCTAATACCGTGTGGGTTTCGTCTTCATTCATCACCTGCGCCGGCAGCCGTTTTTCTTCTCTTGGCAATACCATGTTATCCGTCGGGTTATACAGGATATGGTGACGTTGCAGCAGCCAGCGGAACCACTGACGTAAGACACTCAGGCGGTCCCGCTGACTGCCCGGGCTGTAGGGTTGACCGTTCGCTTTACGGGAGCTTCTCAGCCAGCGCTGGTAACTTTCCAGCAACGGCAGGCTGACCTGCGGCGCCGTCATCACGCCACGCGCTTCGCACCAGCTGATGAACGGCAACAGCCGCTCTTCATAGGACTCCTGAGTCCGTTCGCTTAAGCCCTGTCCCCGCACGGCTTCCAGCCAGGCGGCCAGATGCTGGCGTAAGGTGGCGAAGCGGGCCGGTATGGCGTCGGGTTGACCGTGGGTCTCCGTCACTGAGGGGCGTTTTTTTCTGTCTGGCGCGGCCAGTGTTGCCGCCGGGCTGGTCGGGATAGCGTGCTGTTGCTGCAACCAGTCGAACCACAGGCGTAAGGCGCGCAGGCGTCGGCGCTGACTGTCCGGCGTATAAGGCTGACCGTTGGTTTTGCGGTACCGGGCCAGATATTGCTGCCAGTTTTCCAGTAACGGCCCGGTCACCTGTGAAGCTGACAGGATGCCCTGTTCCTCACACCAGTTGACGAACGGTGACAGCCGTTCATGACGGGCGGACTGGCTCTTTTGACTCGCCCCCTGCAACAGCAGGGTATCCAGATACGCGTCCAGATGCTGGCGCAGGGTCAGCGGGCGGGGGGTGGATTGATGTTTAACGGGTGATGACATGATGGGATTTCCTGTAGGGAACAGCGGTTATTGTTATCGGTGTGTGATACGTCACTCCGGTACGATGGCTTGATTTTTAAGTGGCCGGAACAGTCCTTTTCTGTCTGCCCCAACTTGCGGACCGCTCCACCCAGTATTGCTGCGGTCTGGCGTCCATTTTCCGGCCTCCAACTTGGACCCAACTTGACCCCAGCTTGAGGGCAACTTGCGGTTCAGTCAGTCCAACTTGCGTCGGTCGTATTCCGGGTTTTCGGGTTCGATGATGAGCTGGCAGTACGATACGACGACTTTTTCTTATTATTGCCGGAACAGTGTTTTTCAGCCTTCCCCAACTTGCGAACCGTTACATCCAGTATTGCTGCGGCCTGAAGCCGGTTTTACGACCTCCAACTTGGACCCAACTTGACCCCAACTTAGGGGCAACTTGCGGTTCAGTCAGTCCAACTTGCGTGAGTCATATTCAGGGTTTTTCCGGCGCTGTCAGGTCAATCAGGCCGCACAGGTGGGCTTCTTCTGCGCTGTCGCCGTTCCACAGCAGTTCATACTGCAACAGATGGCCCCGGCTGCCGCCGTGGACTAACAGGTATTCCATGTCGGCCAGTCGCTGACAATGGACTTTTAACTGGTTATCGCTCCATTGGGTGTAACTGCGGATATCCCGGCGGGTAAAACGGACAGCATTCACCGGGCGTTGCTGCGTTGCCGCCGTCTCTTTCACCATTTGCTGTATCAGCAGCAACAGTTTCCTTGTCTGGGGCGGCATCTCATCCAGCGTGCGGCCTAATATCTCGTGGGCCAGTCGGTTGGCTAAGCTAATATCGTCTTTGGTCACCTCGATATATTCAAGCCGTTTGCCCCGGTGTTCCGCGGTTTTCACCTCCCGCTGGTGCTGATGCAGCAGGGCGATACTTTGTATCAGGGTGAGATATTTCATGTGGTCGCGTCGGGTGCGGGTTTTATCGCTCATGAACGTTAACTGTGAAGCATAAGGGTTAACGACATTCAGCGGGCGTAACAGCCGCTGGGCGTTTTGATGCAGTTCGGTGATATACGTCTTTTCATTCTCCGCCAGTAAGCCTTCGAGGGTCTGCTTATGGCGCTGCAACGCGTGGATAGCTTCGGTCTGTTCCCGCGATTCGTTCACCGTCAGCACCAGACAGCGGTTTAACAGCTCTTCATCGACATCTATTGCCGTGGTGGTGAGCATCAGCATCACCGGGCCTTTTACCGTGTACTGTTTAGTCACCAGATTGCCGCTGGCGTCATCTTTACCGGTACTGGCAATGGTCAGTTCGCCGTCGCTTTGTAACAGCTTAAGCGCATAGGCGGCCTGCCGCACCCCTTCCTCTTCGGCAATGGCTAAGATTTTATGCTGGAGATTGGTTTCGCCCAGATAGAACAGGCTCTGGCCGGTCATGGCGCTGTATTGCAATCGTTCTTCTTCCGGTATCAGATTGAGTACCGCATCCATCAGTGAACTTTTCCCGGCGGCGCTACTGCTCTGTATCAGCACGGCCAGCGGACGGTCCAGCTTGCGACTGACGGCAGCTAAGTAACCGGCCAGCAGGTTGGTGCTTTCCCCTACCACACCACAGGCGGCTAAGTCAGCGGTGATACGCTCGCTCAGTTTCGGGTCTTGCAGCAGCGCCAGCGCCGCTGCACGCTGGTCCTCGCTCAGTTCGGGAACCGGTGGGGTTTCGGTTTGTTCACTGACACCGGCCTGTTGACACTGTTCCAGTACCAGCAACACCTGCCCCAGCGCCCGGCGCAGGTCGCCTTCGGCCAGCCCGAGTTCGGTGGCGGCCAGTCGCGCATACCCGCCCCGGCTGCGGGCGCTCATCATGTCCACGCTGTCCGCGAACATCACGCCGCTGTCGGTATCAACGACCTGGACATTCACTTTCATCACCGCCGCCCCGGTTTTCACCTGTGACAGGCCCCGGATACCCCACTGTTGTGTGCCGAGGGTGAGGGATATCTCACCATTAGCGCCGGTTTCCCAGACCACATTCGGCATTGACGGCAACGCGGCTATACCGGCGGCTAAGGTGCTGACCGTTTCCGGCACCGGAACCGGCTGATGTTCAGCCAGTGCGGCCCGCTCTGTTGCGGTGGTGGCCTGTACCTCTGCCGCTTCCTGCATCGGCACGGCACTGTCGAGCAACAACCCGAAGGCCCGTTCCGGCTCGGCGACCTGACACAGATAGCCGTTGGCATCCATGCCCTCGGGGAACACCACCCGGAACACGGTGATACCGACGGCGGTTAGTTCGGCGGCCAGTTTTACCGCCGCTTCATTGCCTGCCGGATCATTGTCGTAGGCGATCAAGACCTGCTTAACACCATACCGCTGAAACGCCTGCCGCATCTCATCGGTGAAGCCGTTCACCCCATAGGCGGCGGTGACATGGCGGTGACCGGCTACCCAGAACGACAGGGCGTCGATCAAGGATTCACAGAGGATAACCGCCCCTGAACTGATCAGCGCCGGCTCATTCCATATCCCGTCATGTGCGCCGGGAAGGTACAGATGCAGCGGCGTTCCGCTGCGTAAGCGGTCGGTGATTTTGCGCCCGTAGATCTCACGGATCTGGCCGTTCGGGTCGATAACCGGTATGACCAGCGAACCGGTAAAGTGCTCGTGCCCGCTGTCGCGCATCAGCCCCACGGCCCGAAGACGGGCGCGGATCTGTGCGCCGGCCTGCACCGCCTTGATGGGCAGGCGATAGGCTAACGTGCGGTTGGCAAAGCCCAGTTTAAACTGGGCGACTAATTCCGGGTGGTTGAGCCGCCGTTTTTCCAGATAAGCCAGGGCTTCGGGGGCATTCAACAGCGTATGATGGTAGAACCCGACGACCCGACTGAGCAGCGCCTGCCGTCCGGCGTCATCATCGGCCAGCATGGCGGGTTCATCCGGTTGCACCAGCGGGCACCACCGAGGGGTTATCTCCCAGTATCCCGCGCAACTGTTCCACGGCCCGGCGCAGACTTAAGCCTTTGGTTTTCATTACCCAGTCCAGCACGGAGCCGCCGGCATCACAGCCAAAACAGTGATAAAGATTTTTTGCCGGTGAGATAACCATTGACGGGGTTTTCTCCTGATGGAACGGGCACAGCAGCACGTAATCTTTGCCGCGTTTAAAGAGCTGTCGCCCCTGTTGCTCCACCACGGCGACTAAGGAGACGGCGGCTTTCAGGTGCTGTAATTCGGTTTCGGGAATGCGGGCCATAAAAATGTTCCTTTTAAACCCTTGTCAATAGACATATATGTAGATTATATTATCTATACATTGTGGGATTTGCAACAGGCAGCTAAAAAAGGAGACGGTACAATGAACCCTATTGATTCATTGTGTGCAGGGTTGGATATGTCAGCATTTGCAGAGCGTCTTCGTTTGTTGCGTGAGGCACGTAATTTAAGTCAGGTTCGGCTGGCTGAGCTGCTGGGAGTTGATCCACGCGCTTATAATCGTTGGGAGAAAGGCGCGAGTGCGCCCCATCTGGAAACGGTTATTAAGATCGCTGATGTTACTCCAGGTCACGATAGATGAAATTGGTTGGCCGCAAGGCTATATCGGATGAAGTGAAGATCCCGCAACCACACATTACATTCCTTGTGGCAAAAAGCGGACCTGTTGCCAGATACCGATCAACAAGCGTTGATCGTGGTACTTGACAGCTTTGTCAAGAAAGCGATGGTTGAAACAGGCAATGGGATTTAACGGTACTAAGCGTTGAGAATAGCGCGGCAGACAGTGAGTTCGCACCTCACCCCTGCCGCTTACCACAAGCAACTAAAAGGGTAGTTACTATGGCTAAGGCGCATTCTAAGGCAGAAGCGGCGATAAATAAAGCCGTGAAAACAGAAACGTTATTACACGGTGGGGTATGTGCGAACGGGAATAAGGTCAACAATGTCACCCCGGCAATACATCTTAAGGGCCAGTGGCTTAACAGGCGGGGTTTAATACCGGCGGCCAGATTACGGTGAAGGTTGATGGATGGCTGTCTGGTACTGAATACCAGGACAGCGAAGCCACCCAACAACAGCAATCAGCAATACCAGCGGCAACAGAACCAGCTTAATGAGATTTAAGCTGCGGATGCGTGAGATGCTGGCTGAGTACAACGCGGGCTAAGGGAGGGGATAAAATGAAAATGGTGATTGAAACATTTACAGGACATTCAGTTAACCCACATTGAAGCGCTGGCCTTTGGCCCAACTGGTTAAGCGGCTGAACTGGGCGGAGATACGGGCTTGCGCGGTGAATGACGAGGAAGCGTATCAGATTAAGGATGCGATCTCTAAGCTTCGATCTGCTCTGGCTTACCGAGGGTATGCGCCAAGATAGATCAATAAGAAGGCCGGAAGATCACGCCGGATCTTTCCGACCTTAACATCATTTAATTTGCTATTTCTTCCCAACTCATTTGTCTGAGAGGCCCAACATATTTGATAATTCTCTGTGAATGTTTCTTTACCTAAGAAAATAGTTCCAGCACCGCCTCTGATAAATAATTCAAAATAGCTGAAACTTGTTCAAAGTGCATCCATTGATAGATTCACTGGTCATAACAAAAACCTCACCAGTAATAGTGTTTAGTAATATGGTATAAGGATCAGATATTGCTATAACGATAAACTCTTTAGGTCT
>NZ_RBLJ01000002.1 GCF_003634575.1 Photorhabdus asymbiotica | reverse complement strand
CAGGAACTGCCTGATTGGTGCGATAACTGGGCAGTAAGCACTGGGTCAGCAATTGGAACAAAGACAGGTTTTGTCCTTAAAGCCGGTGTTTAACCTTAGTGGTACGGTAACTTCATACCAACTTTGGCCGGGCATTAATGGCCAGAATCGGTTATTGAAGCGGTAACACAAGTGATGCGTTCACGGTAACGTTGGAATATTCCTCGATGGTGCTGGGCGTGGGCACCGTGATTGTGCTTCTTGGTCGAATTTTGTTATGCGAATTAACCGGGGCAGAAGATGCTTGTGTCGTTAATAACAATGGCAGCAGCTGTGTTGTTATGTTAGCAACTGTTAGCAATCCGGTAAGCAAGTTGTTGGTTTCCGGGTGATTGGTGGAAATTGGTGGAGCAATTCCCGTATTCCTGATGTGATGGCTCAGGCAGGATGCCGATTGGTTGAAGTTGGCACCACTAATCGTACTCACCTGAAAGATTATCAACAAGCTATCAATGAAGAGACCGCTCTTCTGATGAAAGTTCATACGAGTAATTACCGTATTGAAGGTTTACTGCGGAAGTCTCCGGTTGTGAATTAGCGAAACTGGGGGTTAAATCCCAACTTCCTACTGCTATTGATTTGGGTAGTGGTTCTATTGATCAATATGGCTCAATCATGGCTTGGCCAGCCCGAACCTATGCCTCAGGACTATACTGAATCAGGGCATCGATCTGGTCACTTTTTCTGGTGATAAATATTGGGGGGGGCCCGCAGGCTGGAATTATCCTTGGTAAGAAACAGTGGATAGAAAGCTATCCAGCGTCATCCACTAAAGCGCGCTTTGCGGGCGGATAAAATGACTCTGGCTGCTTTGGAAGCGACATTGCGATTGTATCAATGCCCTGAACAACTTTTGCTATCAGTTTGCCAACGTTACGTTTGTTAACGCGTTCACAGCAAGAAATGTATGATTTGGCACAACAGTTATTACCTCAGATTCAGGCATATTACGGTGGCCAGTTTATTGTTCGTAATGAGCCGTGCTACTCACAGATTGGCAGTGGTTCATTGCCAGTCGAGCTTTTGTCTAGCTGGGCTTTGACTTTCACTGCCATTGATGGTCAGGGCCGGACATTGGAACAGTTGGCTCAGCACTGGCGTAGATTAGCGAAACCGGTTATTGGACGTATTTCTGAAGGACGTTTGTGGTTGGATTTACGTTGCCTTGAAGACGGAAAAGCATTGTTGCAGGCACTCTTACTTTAATTTTCTGGAACTACCCTAATTTTCTGAAACTATATATGATTTTTGCCACCGCAGGTCATGTTGACCATGGTAAGACTACGCTGATTCAAGCTATTACCGGTGTGAATACGGCACGTTTGCCGGAAGAGAAAAAACGAGTTATGACCATTGATCTGGGTTATGCCTATTGGCCGCAATCAGATGGGTCTTCGGTTGGTTTTGTTGATGTGCCCGGACATGAAAAATTTCTTGCCAATATGCTAGCAGGGATAGGGGGTATCGATCATGTTTTGCTAGTGGTTGCCTGTGACGATGGGGTAATGGCTCAAACCAAAGAGCATTTGGCTATTCTACGTTTGATAGGCTGCCCGGCAATTACAGTTGTGCTCACTAAGGCAGATCGGGTGGCATCGTTGCGGGTAGTTGATGTGCGCCAACAGATTGAGTATGAACTGGCAACTCAGGGTTGGATTGGTGCTCCTTTGTTTATTACAGCAGCCACTGATGAAGAAAGTATTGCCCTTCTGCGGCAGCATCTGTTGCAGCTACACCAACAAAACAGACAGCATGAAAAGCTGAATCAGCGTTTTCGTCTGGCGATAGATCGTGTTTTCAGTGTAAAAGGCGCGGGTCTGGTGGTGACGGGAACGGCATTAGCTGGCAGGGTCAGTATGGGGATATCCTCTGGCTGACTGGCTGTGATAATCAAGTCAGGGTGCGTGGCCTGCATGCTCAGAATCGACAGACAGATACGGCCCAGGCCGGGCAGCGCATTGCACTGAATATTGCCGGTGATATTAGTAAGGAACAGATTTCCCGTGGTGATTGGCTGCTTTCCCAACAGCCCTCTGAGAATGTGGAAAAGGTGCTGGTAGAACTAGAAACTGATGAACCTTTGCGAAACTGGCAATCTCTTCATATTCATCATGCTGCCAGCCATATCACCGGTCGGATTTCATTACTCAATCAGCCTTCTGATAAGCCTCTGTTAGCTGAATTGGTCCTGGATAGCCCGTTGTGGCTGGTTGAGAATGACCGATTGATATTGCGTGATATTAGCGCCAGAAGAACGCTGGCCGGCGCACGAGTGATAAATTTAAATTCTCCTCGCCGTGGTAAGCGTCAGCCTGAGTTTTTGCATTGGCTCACTCAGCTTGCCAGAGCATCGGATCATGCCGCTAATTTAATGCTCTATTTATCACGAGGGGCTCTTTCTCTTAACCATTTTTTCTTGGGCGCGTCAGTTAACGGAAGAGACTCTCCATCAGCTAATAGCTAATATGGATGTGATGATCTCTGATGGTATGGTGCTGTCACAGAGTCATGCTGAGCTGGCAAAACAGAAACTATTACAGGTTTTAGCTGAATATCATCAGCAACATGTTGATCAACTGGGTTTGGGGAAGGCACGTTTAAAACGGATGGCTTTACCAACATTAAATGAAGCGTTGGTTTATAGTCTAATTGATGTATTGCTCGATAATGGGCAATTGGAACAAGCGCGTGGTTGGTTATTTCTTCCTGAACATGGTTTGGCTTTTAGTGACGAACAGGGAAAATTGTGGCAGCGAATAGCACCTTATTTTGCAGATGATCCCTGGTGGGTACGTGATTTGGCGGCTGATTTAGAGGAAGAAGAGGTGACAATTCGCAGTGTATTGAAAAAAGCGGCACAATTGGGACATATTACCGCCGTTGTTCATGATCGCTATTATGGTAGCCAACGAATTCAGCAATTCGCAGAGCTTATCCGTAAGTTTAATCAAAATCATGGTGGGATCACTGCCGCCGATTTTCGTGATGAATTGGGTATTGGTCGTAAACTGGCTATTCAGATATTGGAATTCTTTGATCGCAGCGGTTTTACTCGTCGTCAGGCTGAGCGACATATTCTCAGGGATAATGGGCTGTTTTGATAATTTTTTCTTGTTCAATAAGGAGACGGGAACAACAAAATTAATGTTTTATTTCGATTGATTTAACTTGCCTGTGTTATTTTTGCCAACTGTTACTAGTGTGAGCTTCCTATTGACTGGGTTTAGTACGATATGAAAAAGAAGATAATATCGAGTGTTTATCTAGGGTTATTGTTTATTGCAACTTTAATACTGGTTTTTGAAAAAAGTGATGCTATTTATCCAGCATTGATAGCTCTCGGTGTATTTGGTGTGATATTTGGACTGGTGTTTTTTATGTCGGCCCGGTTACTGTTTTCTGTTGCCTTTACCGGAACACTGTTTATTATCTTTAAGTTTCTCAATCAAATAAAAGTTCATTACTACAAAGAACAGCTCATGTTCTCTGACCTAAACCTGATGTTTGATCCTGCTAATCAGGAAACACTGCGGCATTATTGGCTAGCTGGCCTGGCAGTCATTGCTATGCTTATCTGGTTGATTTTTAATATGGTGCTCAGTTGGAAAAAGTCATCACCTTCCCGTGGTTTCAAATGGCGTACTGTCGGATTGGTGTTGGTTGTGGTTTGTGTATGGGAAGTGAGTGTTACCGCCAATGCGTTTAGAGAGCAATGGGAATCTTCGCTACCAAAAGGACGTGGTACTGTCACTAATATGGTGATGTCAGCTAAAGATGCCAAATATCATGCTCCTCAGTTTGGACAATCATCCGATTATTTTCTGCAACAGGCTAAGCGTGTCACGCTGCCTGTGCCACAGTCTGAAATTAAGCCAGATGTGGTGATGTTATTGCAGGAATCAACGGTTACTCCACATATCTATCAATTACCGGATGATTCACGGCTACCTAATCTTTATATGTTCCAGCGAAATACTGGGGTTAGTGCTCAAAGCCCAATGAGGGTACAAACTTTTGGCGGTGGTACCTGGTTATCCGAATTCTCTGCTCTGACAGGTTTGAATACTGATGATTTTGGTTCACGTAAAAATGCGGTTTTTTATTTTATCGTTGATCACTTGAAATACAGTCTATTCCGTGAGATGAAACAGAATGGTTATTACACCGTTGTTCTGACACCATTTAATAAATCCTCTTATCACTCCGGTCATGCTTACCAGACGCTGGGTGTTGACCGTATTATTCAACCGCAGGAATTAGGCTATCCCGCCAGTCTTGACGAAAATCTGTGGACTATCCCTACACAGAGTATGTTGAATTACGTGAAAGAAATCTTGGGACAGGAAACCGATAAGCCGTTGTTTATTTTCTCCCTGACTATGTATGAACATGGCCCATATGATGAAGATCATTCCGATGATTACGGACTTTCCGGACATGTGAAAAATTTACAGGCAGTTGGTAAGTTCAGTCATTATATGGAAAAAATCAAGGCTTCTGATCCCGCAATCAAAGATTTCAGCGAGTTTGTTGCTAAACGGGAAAAACCAACAATCTTCCTCTATTTCGGTGATCATCAACCCAATATTAACTTAGATCAGTACGATAGTGTATTTTCAAATCCCGGTTATATCACTCAGTTCACCATGCGAGATAATTTGAAACAGGGAGAACCGGTTCAGACTGATGAGTTGACGGATATTTCATTCCTTGGTGGAATGATTATGGAGAGAGCTAAACTGAATGTTTCACCTTTTTATCGGGCGAATATGACGATGCGCCATCTCTGCCGAGGAGCGTTAGATGATTGTCAGGATAAAGAGTTGGTGAATAGCTATAAACACTATATTTATCAGCAACTAGAAGTTGCTGATAAAAAGTAAATCATAAAATATAAGTGAGCGGGTGCCATATTTACATGGCACTTGCTGTACTGCAAATGCGGGTAAATGTTCTTCAACTTTTTGTAACCGCTCTTCAATTACGCGCTTAATCGTTTATTGTAATAAGATAGTAGCAAGGATAATCACTTCCCTTATTTAAGTTGTTCGCATATTCAGACAATAAAATCACCTTATGTTATTGATAATATCGTAAGTTATACCCAATAGATTTCGAGTTGCTTCGTGACGGCAAGGGAGTGAATCCCCGGTCACATAGTTAACTATGTGACCGGGGTGAGCGAGTGCAGCCAACAAAGAGGCAACTTGAAAGATAACGGGTATAAATATATTCGGTGTACATCAGCATATAAATGCAATATCAATCTGGTCAATGGATTTAGGTTAGTAATCACATAATTATACCGGCCAATTCTTATTGGATTCGATTGATGTTAAAGTATAAGCGTTTCTTATGCATTGTGTTTGGGAATTAAAGATGACCAAACCCGTAATCAGATGTCATTCCAGGTTATTTCTATGGCGATGGTCAAACACTCGGTCTGTCTTCTGAATTGATAGTTTGTTGGTGAGAATTTCAGCCTTGGGACTGTTCGTCTCTTTCTTTATTAAGCAGGGTCATAGCTTATATTTGGCCAGAAAAGGAGAGTCTGATGGAGGGGGTACTGCCGATTACTGTGATCGGGGCTGCTGCGGGAGATATTGTTCTCTGTTTACCAAGGCTTCCCCGCAGCGGTGAAGACCGGGAAGCAAAAGAAATTGATCGGCAGATCGGCGGTTCAGGTTTTAATGTTGCCCGGGCTTTGGTCCGTCTGCAAATCCCGGTGATTAATGGTATTCCGGTTGGTAATGGATACTGGGGCGAGCAGATAGCTAAGGAAATGCAAGCTCTGGGACTTAAGGTCACGTTAACCAACTCATATCTTGATAATGGCTGGTGTTTGGCAATGGTCGAACCGGATGGTGAAAGAAGTTTTGTTTCTGTGAGTGGTTGCGAAGTTGACTGGAGTGAGGCAATGCTCTCTTCTATTGCTCTACCAGAAAAGGGATATATCTATTCCAGTGGTTATGTCATGGCGAGTAAAACTACGGCGATTTTGTGTGACTGGTTGCTGACGTTACCTCTTGGACAGACGTTATTACTGGATTTTGGTCCTCGTTTACCAGAAATAGATCCTGCTTTCATTGATGCATTACCTGCTGACCGGACCATTTTGACTCTGAACCGTGATGAGGTTGCTATGTTGTGTGGAGAAGGTGATTCTGTCACTCAGGCTAGCTGTTACTCCAGTAAAAGAAAAATCACGATTATCTGTCGGTTAGGTTCACAAGGTGCATGGATATGCCTGCCGGACCGCTCTCCTGAACATGTTCCTGCCTATAAGGTGAAAGTGGTAGATACCATCGGAGCTGGTGATGCTCATAGTAGTGGCATGCTGGCAGGTTTATCACAAGGGATGTCTTTGAGAGATGCTGTTAAGCTTGGCAATCGTGTTGCTGCCATTGTTGTCAACCGTTCTGGTGCTGCTGGGGCACCAACTATAAAAGAGCTAGAGGAGTTTGTGTTTGAATAATAACCTTCAAACACTGCACCTCTTAAATATTAAGGGGCTTTGCTAAAATGAGTGCAATACTTCCAGATTGGAAACGAAAAACAGCTTTATTTTTATCAGCTCAAACAATTTCTCTGCTGGGTTCTTCCATTGTCCAGTTCTCGATTGTCTGGTATATCACCCTAAGTACCTCATCAGGAGAGATGTTGGCTATTTCGGTACTCTGTGCATTTCTTCCCCAGGTATTAATCTCTTTATTTGCTGGTGTTTGGGCTGATACTTACAACCGTAAGTTACTCAGTATCGCCTCTGATGCGTTAATTGCATTAGTGACTCTTGGCTTGGCGATCTCTTTTATGCTCGGATTCAAGAGCATTGAGTTACTATTTGTAGCCCTATTTCTCCGTTCATTTTGTACTGGAATTCAGACTCCGGCTGTGAGTGCCATCATTCCACAATTGGTCCCGAAAGAGAAACTATTGCGGGTCAATGGTATTAATACTTCTCTGACTTCACTAATGATGTTGGCATCTCCTGCTATCAGTGGTTTTTTGTATTCTCAAACTTCGCTTGAAAATATTTTTCTAGTGGATGTGGCGACTGCCATTATTGGCATTAGTATTGTTGCATTTATTCCTATTCCTACAGTAGCTTCTGATTCCATGCCGGATAATAAATTTCAGGCGATTTTAGATGGTTTTCGCTATCTGCGAGAGAATAAGCTCATTAGGAATCTTTTGATTTTCCTGATTTGTGATTGTTTCTTGGTTAGTCCTGCTGCGTTTTTGACGCCGCTATTGGTTAACCGAACATTTGGTGAAGAATCATGGCGTTTAGCTATTAATGAAGTGACATTTAGTGCAGGAGCAGTTTTAGGTGGATTGCTGATTTCTTTCTTGAATGAATATAAAAATAAATTGCGTATAACGGCAGTAGCTTGCGCATTTTCTGGGATATTTATGATTGCTCTTGGCTATGCGTATTGGTTCCCGCTTTATCTGGCATTAAACGTCTTTTTGGGCATGATAATGCCTTGTTTTAACGCACCGATAGTAGCAACTTTCCAGGAAAAGGTTAAACCTGAGATGATGGGAAGGATATTTAGTTTAGTCCAAATAGCTATGTCCTGTTCTTTGCCATTAGGTATGGTGTTGTTTGGTCCAGTTGCTGATTATATTAGTGTTCAATCTCTTTTAATAATATGTGGTGGGTTGATATTACTGACTGGTACGCTGTTTTTTATGTTTAACGGAGAAGGAAACAAAGAAGGCAACAGAGAAAGTAGCGGAGTAGTTTAATTAGGCTAGTGTTGCCAAAGATATCACGTTATTCCGGTTGAATATGGTTAGTTATGCGATAAGTACAGCGCCGTGAACCGGTGAGAATATACTCTACTCGTTTAACTTGAGCTTGAAGTATCTCCTGAAAAACGTTCAACTCAGCGCGACACAAACCCTGGCAGACAGTAGCGGCAGCACAAATGGGGCAGTGGTTTTCTACCAATAAAATGGTGCCATATGTCGATATCATCGACATATCGTGAACACGTGTCGAAATTTAATGATTTCATCGACATAAGACCTTTGCGTGTTGATGCCGTCAACATATACTCACAATGTGTCGAAAAAATAGGAAATATAAACATGACATGGCAGCCTGATGTTCCCTTTAATGCTATTCCCTTTTCAAGCTTAGTGAGTTTTATCAGCTAGCAGTGCCAGTGCTTGGTGTCTTGAATATTGAGTAATGACTCATCCACTTTGATTTTATTGAGTCTGGTGTGTGTGTTTTACCCTCCATTTTCTTCAGTGGCATAAGAAAGTACCTCATAACGGGCAATTTCAACATTCACGGATTTGGACTGGCTGCGCAGTTCGTCAAATTGTTTCGCTTCGTCGTCGCTCAGTGAGCGCTTTTCGCCTTCTGCTTTAGTGAGAAGGGTGCGTATCTGGGTAGTTAAATCGTCGTAATTTGAGTAATTTTCTCATGATGTTTTGTGATAGGTTTTATGTGCTTAAAATATTATTTAACATCATGATAAATAATAAAAAAGTTTCTAAGTTTTAGAGGCTAAACATAGGAAAGCATGAGGATGGCATATTTACAAAAGTTTTCATTCACAAAGTGATAAATTTTTCACATAGGTTGTTGGTGACATCTGTGAAAAATTCAAATCAATAGTAACGATGATTCCAACAGCAAGAACAATGTCTGCAGCAACAATAATACTCTTTCCAGCTATAGCCATAGCCCCTAAAGTTGTTCCAGTAGCTCATGTTATAGCAGCAGTTAGATAAAAACCGTTTCCATTCGATTTTCTTTCGAATCATTCACTGGATTTTATTCACGTTCTTATTTGCTTATCTGTGAACTTTGGTATTGTGCAATTTCCAATAATTAAGGTGGGTACACCTAAATTAGTTTTAGATATCTAAGATATACCCCTTAATCATGCGTTATTGTAAGACTCTATGAAATCTTCAGAAATAAGAAAAACCAGTAATATCTGTGTATTACTGGCTTTTTGCAATTTTGTGAGAGGCTATGAAATACTATTCAATGTTTTGGATTTGCTCTCTCATCTGTTCAATCAGTACCTTCAATTCAATAGCGGAATTAGTGATATCGGCATTAATGGATTTGGATGCAAGCGTGTTAGATTCGCGGTTGAATTCCTGCATCATAAAATCCAGGCGGCGGCCAACGGCTTCTTTTTTCTTCAGGATATTGCGGGTTTCTTTGACGTGAGCGTCCAGGCGATCCAATTCTTCTGCTACATCAAGGCGTTGAGCTAGCAGAACTAACTCCTGTTCAATACGATTATTTTCAAGCTGTACTTGGGCTTCTTCCAGTTTGGTATGCAGGCGTTCCCGTTGCCATTGCATAATTTCAGGCATCTGTTGGCGAACTTTGCTGACTTCTTCAGTGACAGCATCCAGACGTTGTTCAATCATCGTTTTGAGTGCGGTGCCTTCGGTTTCACGGCTTTGAATAAAGGCATCCAGTGTTGTGTCCAATTCTTTCAACAGCTGGGTACTGATAGCATCCAGATCTTGCTCTTCCGCTGCCATAACGCCCGGCCAGCGCAAAATATCAACAGGATTGATTTCACCTTCATTACTTTGTTGCTTGACCCAATTTGCTGCATTCACCAATTGTTTTGCCAAGGTTTCATTTAAGATGAGTTCACCCTGAGCGCGTGAGTCCAGTTCAAAACGTAGGTTACACTCAACTTTTCCGCGAGTCAGGCGGGAACGAATGCGCTCACGGATCACGGGTTCTAAACTTCTGAATTGTTCTGGCAGGCGGATATAAGTCTCTAAATAACGTTGATTAACGGAACGCAGTTCCCAAGCTGCATTTCCCCATTCACTTTTGATATCTCGCCGCGCGAAAGCAGTCATACTACGAATCATGATTCGTTCCCATTTAAACAAAAGATTAAGGGATTATAACGCTCGTCGTAGATGTAGGATAGGCATTAGACCCGTTAGGCCGTATAATGCGCCTCCAATAATGATTTAACAACGGAGATAACACTATGCGCCCAGCAGGAAGAGCGGCAGAGCAAGTGCGTCCTATCACTATAACTCGTCATTACACTAAACACGCGGAAGGCTCGGTTCTGGTGGAGTTTGGGGATACCAAGGTGTTATGTAATGCATCCGTTGAAGAGGGCGTTCCCCGTTTCTTGAAAGGTCAAGGACAAGGTTGGATTACGGCTGAGTATGGCATGTTACCGCGTTCTACTCATAGCCGGAATGCTCGTGAAGCAGCGAGAGGCAAACAAGGCGGGCGTACTATGGAAATCCAGCGTCTGATTGCCCGTTCACTGCGTGCCGCTGTTGATCTGAAAAAATTGGGTGAATATACCGTTACTCTGGATTGTGATGTTATTCAGGCTGATGGTGGTACCCGTACTGCTTCTATTACTGGTGCTTGTGTAGCGCTGGTTGATGCACTGAATAAAATGGTTGAAGCGGGCAAATTGAAAGAGAATCCGCTGAAATCAATGGTTGCTGCGGTTTCTGTTGGTATTGTGGATAACGAAGGTCGTTGTGATTTGGAATATGTGGAAGATTCAGCGGCTGAAACTGATATGAACGTTGTGATGATGGAAGATGGTCGGATGATTGAAGTGCAAGGCACTGCGGAAGGAGAGCCATTCAGTCATGATGAATTGTTGTCCTTATTGTCCCTTGCTAAAGGGGGACTAGAGACCATTTTTGCAGCGCAGAGAACTGCGTTAAAATAATTCAGTTGATCGGGGCGACGTAATAGTCGCCTTTTTTGTGCCTGTTGTATGGCGGATAATCAGAACTAAGAGGAGAGACACCAATGAAAGCCTATCAGCGCGAATTTATCGAGCTTGCGCTAAAAAAACAGGTATTAAAGTTTGGGGAATTTACTCTGAAATCAGGACGAAAAAGCCCGTATTTCTTTAATGCCGGGCTGTTTAATACCGGGCGTGATTTGGCGTTAATCGGGCGTTTTTATGCCGCAGCATTGTTGGATAGTGGTATTCAGTGTGATTTGTTGTTCGGACCTGCTTACAAAGGTATCCCAATCGCAACAACAACGGCGGTTGCACTGGCAGAGCACCATGATATTGATATGCCGTATTGTTTTAACCGCAAGGAAGTTAAAGATCATGGTGAAGGTGGGGCTTTAGTCGGTAGTCCACTTAAAGGCAATGTCGTACTGGTTGATGATGTTATTACTGCCGGCACTGCTATCCGTGAATCTATGGAGATTATTAAGCAGCATAGTGCGACTCTTGCTGGTGTGATGATTTGTCTTGATCGTCAGGAGCGTGGGAATGGTGAAATCTCAGCAATTCAAGAAGTTGAACGAGATTACCACTGTAAAGTGTTTTCCATTATTACCTTGAATGATTTGATTAATTATTTAGGTGGTCAGCCAGAAATGAAAGAGCATTTGGATGCAGTGGAAGTATATCGTGAGCAGTATGGTGTTTGACCATCAGCGTTAAAAAAAAGCCCTCGCCCAATAACGGGCGGGGTGAGTAGTAGAATAAATCATTGTAACTGAGCCCGTAATAATGGCCAGCGCGCTTCAAACTCCTGTGTTGGGCGATAGTGGAATTCTGAGCGGACAAAGCGTGATAGCATCCCTTCACAAAATGCCAGTAATTGGGCGGCTAACAGCGACTCATCATAACTGAAACCTTGCCCATCACGTAATTTTTTCTCTTTCAAAACTTGACGGAGCTGTACTTCAATTCGTTCAAACAACTGATTTATGCGCTCTTGCAGCCGGTTTTGTTCAAACATCAGAGCATGGCCTGTCATGATGCGAGTCAGCCCTGGGTTTTTTTCTGAGAAGCCTAGAATCAAGGCTAATATCAGGCGAATACGAGCAATGGTATCTTTTTCGTCTTGCAGAATCAGGTTAATCCGTGAAATTAATGAGTCTTCAATAAACTCAATCAGACTGTCAAACATCCGGGTTTTACTGGGAAAATGCCGATATAGTGCGGCTTCAGAAACACCCACATTAGCGGCCAGTTTAGCGGTGGTTATTCGATGGCTACCATCACTGGACTGTAACATATGCGCTAAAGCTTGCAAGATTTCCTCGCGCCTGTTTCTCTTCTTCGTATTTTCGTTTTCTACCATGTTGGATAGGACCCCCTGCTAAGAGCAGCAAAACAAATCAACTATCCTTTGCTCAATGATAGTTGAGCAAAGGATATGATAATGGATGAATGGTATTAGGTTTTACAGAGAGTTATTGGCGACCGGAATGGCCAAAACCACCGCAGCCTCTTTCACTGGCTTCAAAATCTTCTACCAAATTGAATTCAGCTTGAACGACAGGGACAAAAACCATCTGAGCGATACGTTCGCCCGGTTCGACAGTAAAAACTTTATCACCACGGTTCCAGACCGAAACCATCAGTTGGCCCTGATAATCGGAATCAATCAAGCCAACCAAATTACCCAAAACGACGCCGTGCTTATGTCCAAGGCCCGAACGAGGCAGAATAACGGCTGCCAGTTGCTCATCGCCAATATGAATGGCAAGCCCGGTCGGAAGAAGTTCAGTCTGTCCTGGGGCCAGTTCTATTGCTTTATCAAGGCAAGCCCGCAAATCTAAACCGGCAGAGCCTGGAGTGGCGTAAGTTGGCAGAGGAAATTCCTTCCCGATACGTGGGTCAAGGATTTTAACGTCGATTTTTTTCATCATAGTGCCTGACTATCTCGTCTAATAAATGGTGGCTGAGTAATAACTTATTACTATGGGGTAAACGGACTTCCCCCTCATGCCAGAACAAATGTAATGCATTAGTATCGCTGTTAAAGCCGTGGCCAGTAAGGGATACATCATTCGCACAAATTAGATCCAAATGTTTTTGGTTCAGTTTCCTTCGTGCGTATTCTTCCACATTCTGGGTTTCAGCTGCAAATCCAACAACAAAAGGACGGTTTTCTTGCATTGCCGCTACATTAGCAACAATATCCGGGTTTTTGATCAGGGTGAAAGTGATCTCATCACCCTGTTTTTTAATTTTTTCTGCGGCAATTTGTTTAGCGCGGTAATCTGCAACTGCGGCACAACCAATAAAAATGTTCTGTGAACTAGCGACTATCTGTACTTGTTCATTCATTTCTAAGGCACTGGTTACGTCGATTCGCTTAACCCCCGGTGGTGTTGGTAAATTAACCGGGCCTGTGATAAGGGTAACTTCTGCACCACGTGTTGCAGCTGCTTGGGCGATAGCAAATCCCATTTTGCCGGAGCTGTGATTGCTGATAAAGCGGACGGGGTCCAGCGCTTCACGAGTTGGTCCAGCGGTAATAGCAAGTTTTAGATGAGCTAAATCTTGGCTCGTTTGAAAATGTTGTTCGGCCAGTTCGACAATCGCCATTGGGTCCAGCATTCTACCAGGGCCAACGTCACCACAAGCCTGGCTGCCACTGTCTGGACCCCACAGAAGAACTCCCCGTTCTTCAAGAATCTTGAGATTATGTTGTGTCGCTTGAGCACGAAACATTTGCTGATTCATCGCAGGAGCCGCAGCAATGGGGGCCGCGGAAGCTAGACAAACAGTTGTCAACAGATCATTAGCCATACCCGCCACCAAGCGAGCGAATAAATCCGCAGTAGCAGGGGCAAGGATAATAAGATCAGCCCATTTGCCAAGTTCAATGTGCCCCATAGCGGCTTCTGCTGCTGGGTCTAATAGATCATCGGAAACGGGGTAACCGGAAACTGCCTGCAATGTCAGTGGGGTAATAAATGCTTCTGCTGCCGGTGTCATTACCACACGTACCTGCGCACCGCGATCACGCAAACGGCGTATTAACTCGGGAGTTTTGTAAGCGGCGATCCCTCCGCTGATACCGAGCACAATCTGTTTGCCGGAAAGTCCTGCCATCATGATTGTCCGAATATAAGTTGAAAGGGTTTTGGATTTTATCACAAGAGATTACAGAGTTGAGGATAGTCTGCGTTTTGATAGTAAAAAAGGGTAAGTTTGCGAGCGGCTACGCAGCTCTTGAATATGACATTCGCTCCTATTTTTGCGGCATGGAATACTGTTTATACCCTATGGATTTCAAGATGCATCGCGACGGCAAGGGAGCGAATCCCTGGGAGCATAGATAACTATGTGACCGGGTGAGTGAGTGCAGCCAACAAAGAGGCAACTTGAAAGATGACGGGTATATATCAGATGAACAAAGCTGGGAGATGAATATATGGTAGTTGATGTTGCTGAAAATACAGAAGAAATATATTCGAATTTAGCTCCCAGAGAAAAATTGCTGGCCTATGGCTCGGTTTCTCTGACAGATGCTGAGTTACTGGCTATTTTTCTGCGTACTGGAACTAGAGGTGTTCCTGTTTTACGAATGGCTGAATTTCTGCTGAAAGAATTTGGGTCTTTATACCATTTACTTTCTGCTGATTATGACACTTTTTGTTCTCATAAAGGGATGGGATTAGCTAAATACGCGCAATTGCAAGCCATTGCAGAACTGGCAAAGCGTTTTTTCTCCAGCCAGTTCATACATGAAGATATTATGAGTAGCCCAAGTGTAACCAGAGAATATTTGCAAAACTTATTATCAGGGCGTGACAGGGAAATATTTGTTGTGTTGTTTCTCAATAATCAAAACAAAGTTATCTGCCATGAGGAGATGTTTAAAGGCACAATCAATAAAGTTGAAGTTCATCCTCGTGAAATTGTCAGATCGGCGATAAAGGTGAATGCTTCATCTATTATCTTGGCACATAATCATCCGTCAGGCCATGCGGAGCCTAGCTTGGCGGATAAGATTGTCACTGATAAAGTCATTGATGCCTGTAATCTGGTTGGTATACAGGTGCTGGATCATCTTGTTATTGGCCGACAATGTTGTGTCTCATTTGCGGAACGAGGATGGATTTAGTCTAACTTTTTCAAGATCCTTGCGGATCTTTAGTTGTGCGGGACTTGAGCGTCAGCGATTGAGGGCGTATACTACGCCACCTTTGAGGATCTTTGGTTTGGCGAGAAGAGCCTATCTCAGCACATTTTCTGAGTAAATGTGAGTCTTTTCAGTAGAATTTGCTGAGATGGGCTCCTAAGCCTGACGAGGCGGCCATACCCAATACAAAGCTCGAGCTGATTTGATTTTTGGAGAATAGACATGTCCCGAGTCTGCCAAGTTACTGGCAAACGCCCGATGAGTGGTAATAACCGCTCTCACGCATTAAATGCGACTAAGCGTCGTTTTCTGCCTAACCTGCATTCCCACCGTTTCTGGGTTGAGTCCGAGAAGCGCTTTGTAACTCTGCGTGTATCTGCTAAAGGTATGCGTGTGATTGATAAGAAGGGTATCGATGCAGTTCTGGCTGAACTTCGTACCCGTGGTGAGAAGTACTAAGGAGCTGAAAAATGGCTAAAGGTATTCGCGATAAAATCAAGCTGGTTTCTTCAGCTGGTACTGGTCACTTCTATACCACTACGAAGAACAAGCGCACCATGCCTGAGAAGCTGGAAATGAAAAAGTTTGATCCAGTTGTTCGTCAGCATGTGATGTACAAAGAAGCTAAGATTAAATAATTTTGGCTGATTTGATAAAAACCCGGCTTAGGTCGGGTTTTTTGTTGTTTGAAGAATTTTAAAACAGATACTCACTCTTTCTTCTCAGAGTTTCATATATATCCTGTTATTCGTAGACGTAAAATGCTGTTTCGCTATACTAACGCCTTCCGGTAGGCTGGATATAGAGCTGAAATGACTAAAGAAAAACTAAATATTTTACATACGGAATCTTCTTGCGGTTGGGGAGGTCAGGAAATACGTATTCTGACGGAATCTCAAGGGATGATAAAACGTGGACATAAGGTGGTTATTGTCTGTTGTCCTAATTCTAATATCTACCGCGAAGCAAAATCTTATGGCGTTCCAGTTGTTGCTTTGCCTATTGAGAAAAAACGTTTATCCTGCTTGCTTACTATGCGTAATTGGTTAAAGAAAGAAGGCCGTCAGTTTGACGTTATTAATACGCATAGTTCAACAGATTCATGGTTGGTTGCTGTGGCTTGTGCAACGTTAAGGCATATGCCGCCAATGGTTAGAACCAGGCACGTTTCTACCAATGTATCCAATTCAATAACAACCCGTTGGTTGTATCTAAAAGCATGCCGGCATATTGCGACTACAGGTGAAAAACTACGTCAAAATTTGCATATCAATAATCGTTATCCATTACAGCATATGACATCAGTGCCCACTGGAATCAATCTAGATCGTTTCCGACCGGAAGATAAGAAAGTTTGCCGTCAGCGGATTGGTATACAGGATAAACCGACATTGGGTGTGGTTGCGACCATGAGAACCTGGAAAGGGCATCGCTATCTGTTAGAAAGCTGGAAAGTTCTGCACCAGAAATACCCTGACTGGCAGCTTTTGTTTGTTGGTGATGGTCCACAACGTAAGTCACTGGAACCTTTAGTGAAGCGAGAAGGTTTGTCGGATAGTGTTATTTTTTTAGGTAATCGTCAGGATGTTCCTGATTGTTTGAATGCAATGGATTTATTTGCATTACCTTCTTTTGGTAATGAAGGCGTGCCACAAGGAATTATGCAAGCAATGGCGTGTGGGATACCTGTTGTTTCAACCTCTGTTGGTGCAATTACTGAAGCGGTAGTTGATGGTGAAACCGGTTATATTGTGGAACCTAGAAATGCAGAGTTATTGACAGAAAGTTTAGAGTTGTTGATTCATAATAATGAATTGCGTTTGCAATTCAGCCATTCTTCATTGGAGCGGGCAGTCGCTTTATTTGGAATGGATAATATGTTAGATAAAATGGAAAAGGTCTTTTTTCACAGTATTAAAGACAAGAAATATTAACATAATTTAAGTTTTTTCTAGGCGTTATTCTTTGATTTATGGTTTTGAATGACATTTAACTAATTGATATTAATTTGTTTTTAAATCTATTGTTAATTTAATTACCCTATCTTTATCAAGAGCATATAAAATAGATTCTTGGATGTTTTGTTGAATTTTATAGCAGATTAATCAGATAATTATCTTATGCAAATCGAAAATATTCTGGTCATTGTTATAGCACGTTTCGGTGACACCTTACTGGTGATGACGGTTATTCGTGCTTTAAAACAGAAATGGCTTGGTGCGAATATTGATGTTATGGCGTATAAAAGAACCAAACATACCTTGGAAAATATAAGTGATATCAATAGATTGACTGCTTTTTCAAAAAGTAAGGCAAAATGGTGTCGCTGGTTTACCCGTAGACATTATGATATAGCTTTAGTATATGGCGACGACGAACCTTTATTGCAGTATGCGAAACGTAGATCACGCTTAACAGTTTCATTTTCAGATAAGTCTTCGTGGCAACCTAATTGGTTGACGGTAAAAAAGCCAGAGCAGTTGCTGCCGGCTCAGCAGGAACGTGCCATGCTTGCTAGTGAGATTGGGGTTGAAGTAAGTGACTGGCAGTTGAATTACTGTGTTAGTGAAGAGGAATTGCGTTTTGCCAACATTATGCGGCGGCAGCATCCACATCTGGCGGTTATTGAACATCTGGTTCACTATATGCAAGCTACATGTGAAGACTCGATGTCTGTTATATCTGTTGAACAAATCTGGCAGGAAACTCAAAAGTTACTAGAAACTCAGTCATTAGGGATAACAACAAGATGAAAATAGGTTTAGTTGATGTCACTGTGACGATGTCTTACGGTGGTATTCAGACGGCAGTTTGGGAGCTTGCGAAAGCGCTGACTGATGCCGGCCATGAAATTCATATTTTTGGTGGGAAGGGGGATGTTCAGCCAGCTCTCGGTGACAGGGCTATACAGATCCATACTTTTCCATTCACCCCCAGAGAGCAAGTGATTAATATTGGCCGACGTTTTCAGCGTATTGTTGAACGTTACTCATTTGCTCGCCATGCCCGCCATGCTGTCATTGCTGAAGATTTTGACTGGATTATTCTAACTAAGCCGTTTGATTTTTTTTGGCCACGAATGATGCCAAAAGAGAGTCGTACTAAGTTTTGCTATATGAGTGGTGGAACCAGTTTCTTCAAGGGGGACAGGGGGCTGAGTAAGAAAATTTCAGCTTGGGTGGCATGTAGTCATTTTAATGCCTGGCAGATTCAGCACCATTTTAAACAATTTCCTCAGGTTATTTACAACGGTGTTGATATTAATAAGTTCAGGCCAGCAGATTCTTCTGTCAGAACGCGTCTTGGGATCAGTGATAAAACATTTTTGCTAACTTTTGCTGGGCGTCTGGTTGGCTGGAAAGGTATGCATGTGGCGATTGATGCAATGTCTCGGTTACAGGATAAAGATGTTAAGTTGTTGATTATCGGCGCGGGTGAAGATCTGCAACGTTTGAAGAAACGAGTTGCAGCCCTGCGACTGGAAGAACAAGTTATCTTCCATCCACCGGTAGGACATGATCAATTACCTGAATATTATGCTGCTGGTGACGCGGGGATTTTCCCAAGTGTTGGTGATGAAGCGTTTGGGATCACTATTGCGGAAGCGATGGCGTGTGGTAGACCTGTTATTGCCAGTTATATCGGAGGCATACCTGAAGTGGTCGGTAATGAAAATAATTCAGGTATTTTGGTCACACCAGGGGATGCTTCAGCCATTGTCGATGCGGTTAATATTTTATTGTCCCAGCCAGACAGAGGGCAAAACATGGGAAGGAAAGCGCGTCAGCGGATTGAAACAATGTATACCTGGGAACATTCAGCAAATCGTTTACTGAAAGCAATAGATAAATAATGAAGATTGCCTATATCGACCCCTATCCGGTTCCTGATTATCGGGTGGCATCATTACAAATCTTACAAAATGTTGACGCATTTGCCCGTCAGGGGGCTGATGTGTACTTGGTTACGCCAGAGGGTACAAATACTGCTGAGGAGATACTTGGGCGCATATTGCCATCATCGGCTAAACTGATGCCTTTACGCAATATCCGGCGTAAGTGGTACTTTCCGCTCAATACTCAAAAGATGTTCTATTTCCAGGTTTCCTGTTGGTTGAAAAAGAACAGCATAGATGCGGTTTTTACCCGTAATTTGAAAATGGCAAAATATCTATTATGTGAACATCCAGAAATTCCTCTGTTTTTTGAAAGTCATGAAATTTTTGCTCAGTCGTTTAAAGAATCACATGATTTGAGTAAAAATAAAAATCAGTATAAATATCAGAAACTGAAAGAAACCGAGAGCTTTGTTTATAATCAGTCCAGGGTTATTTTTGTTCTGACGTCATTACTGAATGATGACATTATCAGTGAATATAATGTCAGCACACCAATTGTTGTTGCACCAGATGGTGTTGATATGTTGGCCGTGGAGTCGATATCATCAGATAAATTTATGTCGACTGACCGTGAATTACCCACCCAGATCCTTTATCTGGGAAGTTTGCATCGTTGGAAGGGAGTTCCAACGGCAATTGAAGCGATGATTTATCTTGAAAATGCAGTGCTGAATATTGTGGGTGGTGAGCCAGAACAAATTCAACAATTACAGCAGATTGCTCAGCAGATTGGTGTTTGTGACAGAGTTAATTTTTTGGGGTTTATTCAACCCAGATTGCGTTTTCAGGTGATTGCAGATAATGATATTTGTTTGTTGCCATTAACTAAGACCAGCATTGGCAGCCGTTATACCTCTCCACTGAAATTATTCGAGTATATGGCGATGGGTAAACCTGTGGTGATTTCTGACTTTCCTTCTATTCGTGATGTGGTTGATGAAAACGCGGTTAGTTTTGCTGATAGTGAGAATGCGGCAAGTTTTGCTCAGCAAATTCGGTTATTAAGAGCTAATCCGGAAAAGGTTAAAGCACAAATCAGTTATGCCAAAATGTTGGTAACAGAACGTTTTAATTGGGATCAGCGAGCCAGGCTTATTATGCAGACAATATCAAAGGATATTTCTGCACAGTAATCGGTGTGGTGGCGGTCATATGCAGTCACTGATGATATGACCGGGATATCTGATTACTCACTTTTCTTTTTATATAGTGCAATCATCAAACCGAGTAAAATGCCTATCTCATTAATATAAGTATTTTCAAAAGCTCCGCGGACAATAAATAATCCGATAAATCCAGTTAATAGAATAATGCCTGCCTGCTTTATTATGCCACTATTACGGCCAATAATATGGCTACCAGTGTACAGTGCGGAGATGGTCATTAGTAAGGTTGTAATTAGGCCGATTATTCCACCTGCAAACCAGAATGCCAGAAAGATATTGTGGGGGCCGATGGATGCACGAAATACCCAGTTTGGATAATCGGCAACTCGTTCATTGTAAACCTTATGGTAGACCTTATTGCCATAACCATAGCCTTTAATTGGATTTTCTAGAATCAAATTAAGAGCAGCCCCTTGTGTGCCATTTTCATAACGCTGGCTGCTATCAGTTTGAGTAAGCTTCCAAAATAGTAATTTAGTATTTTCATTAGCTATTATCGTAGTGTGAGAAAGGACAACTGAAAAGCTAAGGATTAAACTCGCTATTATGGTCAGTTTCCATTCACGATTAATCATGATGATAAAGGCAGTTATAACAGCAACAGCTACCCAAGCGCCACGGGCTAAGGTACCTAATAACAAAAACAAACTGATAGCTGAAGCAACAGCTAGTATCAGCCAACTAACTAAGGTGTGTTTCTTCCACAGTGCCCAAGTGCAAAGTAGAATGGGGAAATAGAAAATAAAACCATAAGAAAATTCCCGGTGATCGAAGTTGGTAAAAGGCATTTTACCCTGACTATAGTCAATAAAATATTTACCAATATCAGTCAGGCATATTGCCAGCATCCCAATGGTAAATGAATATAGAATCATTTTGGCAATGCTTTCTTTACTCTCTTTGTACAATACAACCGGAAAAGTAAAACTGAACAGTAACAACCCATTCAGGATGGGTTTCTTCATCTCTTGAAAGCTCAAGGCAGGTTCGACGGAAATCGCCACTGAATAGAACATTGCTAGGGTAAATAACAGAATGGATAGCAACAATGAATTGCGCATAGAACGCATCACTTGACGAAAGTCTGTTGCCAAATAGGTCAGCGCTGTAATGCCAATCAGAATAAGAACCAGGTTTTTATACCGTGTTATATCAGGCAGATAAACGAGGGATATATAAATCCCAATGATGGATAAGTTCCATAATGACTTTTTGTTGAGATTTTTAACATCAAACATATTCATCAATCTATTTTCATTCCTGTTGAGTCTGGTTGGAAATGATACACGAAAATATTATCTTAATCTGCTGAGATGCAATAGAGTTGAAACAATATACATAATACAGGAGTTATCATCATGCCAGAACTACCAGAGGTAGAAACCAGCCGGAGAGGAATAGAACCACATCTGGTAGGAAATGTAATTCAGTATGCGGTAGTCAGAAATGGGCGGCTACGCTGGCCTGTTGCGGAAGAAATTATGACGCTGAGTGACCGGCTTGTACTCAGTGTTCAACGACGAGCTAAATATTTGCTGATTGAGTTAGCAGAGGGTTGGATTATTATCCATTTGGGTATGTCGGGTAGCTTACGGATACTGCCGGAGGAACGTCCTGCGGAAAAACATGATCATGTGGATTTAGTCATGGCCGATGGTAAGGTCTTGCGTTATACCGATCCCAGACGATTTGGGGCGTGGCTATGGAGTAATGATCTCAATCAGTGCTCAGTATTGACTCATTTGGGGCCGGAGCCACTTTCTGATGACTTTAATGGCGCTTATCTCTACGCCCGATCAAGGAATAAAAAAACATTGATTAAGCCTTGGCTAATGGATAATAAGCTAGTTGTAGGCGTTGGTAATATCTATGCGAACGAAGCGTTGTTTACTGCTCATATTCAGCCTGAGCGCCCGGCACATACGTTGGCAGAGCGTGAAGTGTATTTATTGGTAGAAACGATTAAAAAGGTTCTGCAACGATCTATTGAGCAAGGGGGAACGACACTCAGGGATTTCTTGCAATCTGATGGTAAGCCCGGCTATTTTGCTCAGGAATTGTTTGTTTATGGCAGAACCGGAGAGCCATGCCGGATTTGTGGTGGAAACATAGCAAGTATTAAGCTTGGGCAACGTAGCACTTTCTTTTGCTGTCATTGCCAGCATTAATTTATGTTGGATATCGGGGAGAAGCTTAGGGATAGGGAGTATCCCGGCTAATCCCGATAATTTCAGAAGCTTATTTACCTAATTTTTTTAGCATTGCCTGTGCAGCAGGTTCTGGCAGGAATGATGAGATATCGCCATCGTGACGGGCGACATCTTTAATCAAGGACGAAGATACAAACGAGAGATTTTGTGATGGTAGTAAAAAGACACTCTCCAATTCAGGCATAAAGTGGCGGTTCATATTTGCAAGCTGCCATTCATACTCAAAATCAGACACTGAACGAAGGCCGCGGATAAGAATATTGGCCTGTTGCTTCTTTGCGAAATTAGCCATCAATTCACAAAAACCCACTACTTCCACATTATCTAGATGTGAGGTTACTTCTTTTGCCATGGCAACGCGTTCATCCAGAGTAAACACCGGATTTTTCCTGGCACTATTAGCAATAGCAAACAGAACGTGGTCAAACATACCCGCAGCACGGGTAACAATATCGATATGTCCGTAGGTAACAGGATCAAATGTTCCGGGATAAATAGCTTTGGTTTTCATTAATTTTACCCTTATTGCTGTCTCTTTTCCCACAACGCGGCATACTTATTAAACGTATATTGAGCGTTAACGATAGCCAGTATTAATCCCTGTTTACCATCAAGAAAGCCGGCCCGCAACAGCCAGGTTTTAACGAAAGCACCAAAAGTATGGCTAAAAATCGAAAAATAACTGCACTGTTTACCTTGTTCGTGACGTTGTTTGGCCCATGCTTTAGCATAATTTAGCTGTTTTCTCTGAAATTCCATCAGGTCACGACAAGTAAGATGAAGTAAATCCCCTTTCAAAATAACAACCGGTGCTCCATGGGTTTCAAGCGATTCATGAACCTGATTATCGTTGTATTGATAACGATCACGGGCATAGAGGCGAAGGACTCTATCGGGATACCAGCCACTGTGTTTCATAAAGCGGCCAAGAAATAAATTCCGGCGGGCGCAGCTGTAGACTTTGTTGTTATCAGCATGGTTCAGAACTTGCTGTATAGATGCTTTCAGTTCTGGCGTTACACGCTCATCAGTATCGATCATAAAAATATAATCACCAGAAGCGTATTGCTGAGCTAGCTGGCGCTGGCGACCAAATCCCGGCCATTCTGTATTGGAAAATATTTTTGCACCCATGGCTTGTGCTATCTGGCAGGTATCATCTGAACTGCCAGAATCAAGCACGATGATTTCATCAGCCCAACTGACTGAGGCCAGACAATCTCTGATCAGATCCGCTGAATTCTGGGTAATCATGACAACGGAAAGACGTTTTCTCTTACTCATTCAGTGGCTCCGTGGGGGGAGATAGGGTTCCAGCAATTTAAGCAGACGTTGAAGGGTACCCTGATTCTCATGCAATACTTCTGCGGCGTGGCGGCCATAGTACAAGCGATAATCTTCATCAGTCAGCAAGCTGTTGATTTCGGTGAACAGAGATTGGCTGTCAGTAACGGTAATCAGGCCATTAGCTTGATCCAATTTGGCGCAGATATCTTTAAAGTTAAAGGTATGGGGGCCCATTAACACTGGAATGGCATGGGCTGCGGCTTCTAGTGGGTTATGTCCACCGCGCTCAACCAGGCTGCCACCAACAAAAGCCAGATCTGCAATACCATAGAGTAGCATCAGCTCACCCATTGTATCGCCAATAACAACCTGGATATTGGCTTCGGGGATTTTCCCGGAACTGCGAAGAATATAACTTAACCCGACTTTCTTTGTTAGTTCTTCAGCTTTAGCAAAACGTTCAGGATGGCGTGGCACGAGAATCAGTAGCAAATTTGGGAATTGTTTCAATAAATTGCAATGAGCATCCAGAATATAACTCTCTTCTCCATCGTGGGTACTCGTGGCTATCCAGACAGGACGACGAGCAGCCCATTGTCGTCGTAATGTCACCGCCTTAGCTGCCAATTCAGGTGTGACTGAAATATCAAATTTCAAACTGCCAGTGATAGCCAATTGAGAGCGTCTCAAACCTAATTCAATGAAACGTTCGCCATCTTCCTGATTCTGCGCTGTAATCAAGGTAATTTTGTGCAAAATTGTTTTTACGAAATGGCCTATTTTTTGGTATCCCGCAGCCGAACGAGCAGATAAACGGGCATTAGCAATGACTAGAGGAATATTACGTCGATGAAGCTGGAAAATGAGGTTAGGCCAAAGCTCTGTTTCCATAATGATAACTAACTTTGGATTAACTTGATTGAGAAAGCGCTCCATAGAGCCAGGCAGATCGTAAGGTAAATAGACGTGATTAACATCATTTCCCAAAGCAGAAAGCACTCTCTCTGAGCCGGTCGGCGTCATCGTAGTCACTGTAATCGGTAAGAAAGGGTAGTGGTGACGTAAAGCTCTGACCAACGGGATTGCGGCTAACGTCTCTCCGACGGAAACTGAATGAAGCAGGATGCCCCCAGCGGCAACTTTACCAGCACAGAAACCGTAACGTTCACCCCAGCGCTTACGGTAAGCAGGGGCCTTGCGGCTGCGAAGAAATAAACGCAACCAAATCAGAGGTTGGATGAGGTAGAGAAGTACCTGATATAAACGCAATAACATTCTATCAAATTCATTTATATAAATTAGCGCCAATAGTATCACACTGCTTCAAGGAAAGTGTGAAAATGCATATCTGTATAAGATAGAGACGGTTGATGTCTTAAAAGCTGCGTTTATCTATCAGTGACACATATTGTCGCAGTATATGGTCACTATCAAACTTCTTATACATATCTTCAGTAATTACAGGGGGGTGATTATAGATCAATTGCATTTTTTCAGCTAACGAGTCAGGCGTAAGCTGAGATAAATATTGCGTTAATTCACCCGTCATAATCTCATTGACACCACCGGGACATTGAGTGCTGACAATCGGTGTGTGACAGATTAATGCTTCAATCAGAACCGTTGGTAAACCTTCGCTATCTGAACTGATAACGACGGCTTTTGCTTCACGAATAATAGGTAGGGGGTTAGCATGAAAGCCAGCTAAAATAACTTTATCGGTAAGATTAAGTTCACTGATTTTCTGTTTAATCTCTGATTCAGCTTGTTCTTCCCCTTTACCAACGATAAGTAACTTACAAGGAAGTTCCGCTTTAGCAAAGGCTTCCAGAAGGCGGTCATGGCGTTTAACTACATGAAAACGACCAACGTGTAGCAGATATTCTATTCCGTGGTAAGGATTGTCTTGATTTGCTTTTTCTTTGATTTCTTTAAAATCAAATGGATTGTAAATAGTCAGTACTTCTGCTGGTTGCAGAGAAATATTTGTTTTTAAATCATCACTTACTGCATCAGAGACACAAACAAGCTTCCTGTTTTTATAGGTTTTTTTAATTTTTTCTTTTTTTATCCAGTAAGCAAGTCCGCTTTTATTACCAAGGTAAGATTGAGAAAAGATACCGTGGATGCAATGCCAGACATTACAATCAGCTAAAACTTTTGATTTAACAACGATTCTGTCAGTTTTGTGCAGATTAGAGATTACAAGAGCCGGTTTATTTTTTTCTTGGAAAAGTTTCTGTAAAACTTTATCCATAGATTTAGCTCTGCGATTAAGCTCATTGAGTCTTCTTAAGGGGCCTTGATAATGATCCGCATCGACAAGGTAATTAATCCCGTCAGGGATGGTATAAGCCAGCCTGGTATCAAGTGAAAGAATGGAGATTTGATAACCAGATTGATGTAATCCATTGGCGAGCCTAAGTGTGACGTTTTCTGCGCCACCACCAGGTAATCCATCGATAATAAAAAGGATATGTTCTGTCACTGTGCCAATACTCGTTGATAAAGATGAATAAGTTGCTGTGATAAATGTTCGGGTGTCGAATGCAGAATTCGGTTTCTTGCTTCGGATGACATTTTTGTGCCCAAGATGTTATCAGGTATACATTGAATCGCTTCTGTTAGTTGACTAATGCCAAGAGCGTCACAAACAAAACCATTTTTTTCTTGAATGACAAATTCGGAACCACCACATGTCGTACTGGTAATAACGGGTAAACCGCAGGCCATCGCTTCAAGAATGACATTTGGAAATGGATCGTACAATGTGGGCAGTAATAAAGCATCTGCCATCTGGTAAAAAGGAAGAGTGTGTTTCTGTAATCCCATAAAGCGGATACGTTCGTTGCAACCTAAGGAATTTGCCAGAGCGAAATATTTTTTTTGCTCTTTATCTTTACCGATAACTAACAAGTAATCACCCGTTCTTGCAATAGCTTTAATTGCGGAGGCTAATCCTTTCCGTTCAAACCCAGAACCAACGTAAATTAAACACTTGGTATTTACTGGAATGTAATTCTTTTTCCGCAGTTGTAACCGAGTTTGCTCGTTTGCGGGGTAAAATTTTTTGTGGTCGATGGCGTTATAGATGACAGAAATCTTATCTTCGGCAAGGTTAAAATCCTCCACCAATTCTTTTTTGATCATTTCAGCATTACAAATGACTTTTTTGAGTTCAGGTGCTGAATACATCTCTTTTTCTGCATCCATAACATAACGATGATAGCGATCGTTCAACAACCACGTTGCGCGCCATTTAGGCAAAATTTTTGCCCGTTGCAATAACCAGCGGCGATGAACCCCATCACCTGCGCGATAAATATCACAGCCGGCAATCCTTTCATGGCTTTGGACTAAATCAAATTTTTCTTGTTGCCAAATAGAACGAGCTGCTTTGGCGAAGCCTTTTTCTCGGCTAATGCGGCCTAATTTAATCGGATTGCATAAGTGAAGATGCCAATTTGGGTTATTTTCTCCTTGCCAGGATCGGGTGATAACATTCAGCTCTAATTGCTGATGACTCAAAGCTTCCAGCGCCCTTGAAACGAAACGTTCGGCTCCTCCATCGGGACGATATTTCTGACGAATGATAGCCAAACGCAAATGTTTCATAAGAGGTGCCTCCTTGCCGAGGAAATAACAGCTTCTGTTGGGATCAAGTCTAAGTACCGTTCGTTGGTATCGGTATCAATATCATCTGGGTCGGGCAGTCTACCATAATTTCCAGCCCAAATAACCTCACCAATCGCTTGCCATGGTCGCCAAAGTGTTAGTTTGGATGGGCCAAAGAGGGCAATGCAGGGAGTGCTTAAAGCGGCAGCCATATGTATAGGAACAGAATCAACGCTGATTAGTAACTGAGCATGGTCAATGAGTGCAGCTAATTTTGGCAAAGTTAATTGTCCGGCCAAAGATATTATGTTTTTATCGGGACAATACGATAAGATATTATTTATCATTGTTATCTCTCGTTCATCGGGGCCTGATGTTAAGATAACTTGCTTTCCATCATTTTTTAATGAAGTTATTATTTCTGCCATTTTCTTTTCATCCCAGCATTTAAAAAACCAGCGGGATGTTGGCTGAATAACAATGTATTTTTGTCCAATAGCATGTTGAGCCAAAATTTCTTTTACCCAGATTAAATCTTTCTCACTGTAATTCATCTTCACATTAATCATAAATGAGGATAAATTCAGAGGATTTAGAATGGAAAGATTTTGCTCTACAGTATGCATTGAATGGTGCTGAGCTGTATTAATAACTTTAGTATAGCAGAGATGCCATTTCCAGTTCTGCCGTTTGGGGTAATTGAAACCTAAACGGATTGGCGCGCCAGTGAATAAAGTGATAAATGCGCTTCGCCATTGGTCTGCCAGATTCAAAACCAAATCATAATGGCGTTTTCGTAATTTTTTAAGTAACTGATATTCATGACGGAGACGTGATTTAGTTCCCAACTTTTTCCATTTTCGGTCAATGGAAAAAATACGGGAGATATCGGGAGAATTTTCTAACATTGGCTGAGTTTCTTGATAAAGCAAAATATCAATTTCGGCTTCTGGATAATGATATTTTAATGTGCTAATTACTGGAGTGATTAACAGCATATCTCCATGATGTTGGAGTTTTATCACTAAGATTCGTTGAAAATTGCCAATTTTATTTGCCATTATTATTTATTCTGCAAATTAACAATATAATGATTTTAATAGAGGGACATGGCTGCTGCTACTTTATTTATTCTGTTTAAGTAAATAATGCGATCCAGTTCCAGAATTAAATGAAGCATACATAAAACTACCATTTAATAGTTAAGTTAATTGCGCTATGTCACTGACCTGAGTACCATAAAGACCCAAATTTGGTTGTGTTTTAGGCATGCATCTGATGATTTTACCAGCATTTATTATCACTATTGATACTGAAGGTGATGACTTGTGGAGAAACCACAGTCAGATTTCGACAGAGAATACGCGTTATTTACCAAGATTTCAGGGCTTATGTGAACGTTTTGGTTTTAAACCTGTTTGGCTAACGAACTATGAGATGGCAATGGATGATTTATACATCGACTTTGCTAAAGATGTGATTGCCAGGGGGCAGGGTGAAATTGGTATGCATTTACATGCCTGGAATAGTCCACCGCTTGTTCCTCTTACAGACGATGATATGCGTTATAAACCTTATCTGATTGAATTTCCGAAAGAGCAAATCAGGGCGAAGGTTGATCTGATGACTAACCTGTTGGAAGATAAACTACAAACTAAAATGCTAAGTCATCGAGCGGGGCGTTGGGCATTTAATGAATATTATGCTGAGTTGTTAGTGGAATATGGTTATCAAGTTGACTGTTCTGTAACACCAAGAGTTAATTGGAGTTTCACAAAAGGCGATCCTAGTGGTGATGGTGGAACTGATTACAGTCACTTTCCATCTTATGCCTATTTTATGGATTTACAGGATATTTCTAAGCGGGGAGATTCTTCTTTGTTAGAGGTACCCATGAGTATTCAATATAAGCATCCACCATTGATGAACTTCCTTAAACAGAAATATGATAGTTTGCGTGGGAAACAGCGTTCTCCATCTGTTAACTGGTTGAGGCCAAAAGGTGGTAATCTGGAACAAATGAAAAAAGTTGTTCAGCAAACATTGGCTGAAGGTAGTGATTATATTGAATTTATGCTGCATTCCTCTGAGTTTATGCCGGGTGGTAGTCCAATATTTAAAGATGAGGAACAAATTGAGCGTCTTTATCAGGACTTAGAAGGATTGTTTAACTATCTTAAACCCAAAGTTCAGGGTATGACATTGGCTGAATATTATCAGTCAAAGAGACAGGAAAGAAATAGGTGAAAATTTATTTACTATTTCTTATATTCTTATAATTCATGCTTTGACATATTTAAACAGAGATGTGCATTTTATCAGGCTATATGTTTAAATGTGTTATTATTTTTTACGACTATAATATTAGTAAATTTTACATTTAATACTCCTACAATCATCTGATTGTAGGAGTATTATTCGATTTGATATTAAATTAATATCAAATGCCAAAAAACATGAGCCGCAGTTTATCCATCTGTTATTAAGATCTTTTATTGGGAAATTTAAGATAAAAAATATATTGCTTATTTCCTGAAGTGTTTTCAGTTTCTTATCTATTTTTACTCAGTGGATGGGTATTAGAGAAAACAGAATTGATAATGGTTGTAATTACATATTGTAGTTTATTAATAGAGTTGCACTAATAGTCAGGTGGATTATTAGTGCAATATAAATATGCTTAAATAATTCTAACCGCTTGTTGAGAAAGCAATTATGCAAAATTGTTTTCTGGGTTACCTTTAGACTCGTTCTTTCTGAAGATGTGCTAACACCTGCGATGGCGTAATACTTTTGATATCCCCATCCTCTGCTTTTAAAGGCATTTGTTCTTTGCCATAGCCCCCGATCAGGCCCGGGTCTGTCGGGCCAAATAGCGTAATATTAGGGCGATCCAGTGCCGCGGTGAGGTGGCTCAGGCCAGTATCAACAGAAACAACCGCTTTTGCTCCCGCCAGTTGTTGGGCTACTTGGGCTAAAGTCAGTTTTGGCAGTACCTCCACATGAGGGAAACCTTCTGCCAGCCTCAGTGCACGTTGATGCTCATGTTCAGCTCCCCAAGGGAGTTTAATTCGTATACCTGTTGGTTGAATTTCAGCAATCAGTTTACACCAGTGGCTTTCCGGCCAATGTTTTTCGTCGCGGGTAGTGGCATGGAGAAAAACCAGATAATCGTCTTGATTTTTTGGTTGTTGCTTTAAAAAATGGCAGGCAATGCCATAATCACCTTGTGTTGTCGGTTTGCTATAACCAAGACTGACAGCAAATAATTCCCGGATACGTTCTACAGCGTGTTGTTGCTTACTGACTGGATGACGGAAATCATAAAAGAAACTTGCCAACGGCTCTCGGATGCTTTTACGGTCGTAACCGTGTTTGGGGCCATGAGCTAAGCGAGTGACCAGTAATGCGCTTTTCAATAACCCTTGAGCATCAATAATGGCATCATATTGATGTAATTTTAGTGTTTCTTTGAATAAACGGCGTTCTGAGCAGGTCTCTTTACTAAACCAGCTTTTACGCCAGCGGCGAATAGCAACAGGAATAATGTTATCAACAGCACTGTGCCAACCTGGGATTTGTGCAAAGCCTTCTTCCACCACCCAATCAAAACGGACATTAGGCAGATTTTTTTCTGCATCAGTAAGTGCCGGGAGAGAGTGGAGTACGTCTCCCATGGAAGAAGTTTTAACCAGTAAAACCCGCATTAATTCTGATTCTCCACTTTTAATAATTTTTCCAGAGAAGCCATAACCTGCTCTGGTTGGATATCGATAAGACTCTGATGATAGCCATGTGCACTGTCACCTTTTCTGATCTTGTGATAACCAGTAATAAGGCGGATAACTTCTGTTTTGTCAGATAATGGTGGGGTAAAATCTGGGCTGCTTGGGCCATAGAGTGCAACGAGAGGGCGATTAAGTGCTGCGGCAACATGCATCAAACCAGAATCGTTAGTCACAACTGCATCACAAGCAGCGATAATATTGACCGCTTGTTCAAGAGATGTTTGTCCGGCAAGATTGATACAATATTCACGCGCTTCTTCCGTCAGTGATTTGCGAATATCTTCTCCACCTTCGTGATCCTTAGTAGAGCCAAACAGCAGAATTTGATATCCCTTTAGCGTAATAAGTTGTTGAGCTAACGCAGCATAATGATAGTGCGGCCAACGTTTCGCCGGACCAAATTCTGCACCGGGGCAGAAACCGATAATCGGTCGGTGATCAGAAATGTTGAATGTCGCGGTAGATTCGGCAATATCTTCATCAGTGACATTCAACTGAGGCCATAGTAATGGCTGAGTGAGATTTGTTGCACTGCTTATCTGCTTTGCATCGTAGGCTAATGCGACATAGCGATGAACCATTAATGGAAAAGCTTCTTTATTCAGTATACGAATATCATTAAGCAATCCATATCTCATTTCACCGCGCCAGCCGGTGCGTAGAGGAATATTGGCGAAAAAAGGAACTAACGCAGATTTAAAAGAGTTTGGTAGCACATAAGCGCGATCATATTTATGTTCACGTAGTGCGACACCAAGTCGACGACGTTCACCTAATGCCAATGCACCATGGCCTAATGGCATTGCTAATGCTTGATTGACCTCTGGCATTTTTGCCAGCAGTGGGCGGCACCAGGCTGGTGCCATAACATCAATTCCTGCATTAGGGTACAAAGCCTTTAATGTTCGGTAAAGGCTTTGTGACATCATCATGTCACCCACCCACGAAGGGCCGATCACCAATATTTTCATAGCGAATAGATTACTTATCCTGATTGAGCCAATGCATATATTCCGTTACGCCTTCGGCAACTGTTTTGAATGGTTTATCATAACCAGCTGCGCGGAGGTTAGTCAGATCTGCTTGAGTGAAGCTCTGATAACGACCTTTCAAATGTTCAGGAAAATCAATATATTCAACGGTTGGCGATTTATCTTTATGGAATTCAACCACTGCATCTGCAACCGCTTGGAAAGATTCAGCGCGACCCGTCCCACAGTTATAAATACCAGAAACGCCATTTTTCCAGAACCACAGGTTAACCGCAGCGGCATCGCCAACGTAAATAAAATCACGTTGAAAGTTTTCACTGCCCGCGAATAATTTCGGGTTTTGTCCCTGATTGATTTGATTGTTTAGATGGAATGCAACACTGGCCATACTGCCTTTGTGTCCTTCTCGTGGTCCATACACATTGAAATAACGGAAACCACAAATCTGTGAATCAGCGTGAGGTAAAAGTTCCCGGACATACTGATCGAACAGAAACTTAGAGTAACCATAAACATTAAGTGGTTTCTCATATTGACGCTCTTCAATAAAGTTATCACTGCGGCCGCCATAAGTTGCTGCTGAAGAGGCATAAAGGAAAGGAATTTTACGATCGAGGCAATAGTGCAATAATTCCTTTGAATATTGATAGTTATTATCCATCATATACTTGCCATCCCACTCGGTTGTGGATGAACAAGCACCTTCATGAAAAATAGCATCAATATCACCTAAATCATCACCGGCCAGGATACCAATAAGAAACTCTTCCTTATCCATGTAATCAGCAATATCCAGGTCAGCCAAATTGGCGAACTTAGTACCATCTTTTAGATTATCTACGACCAGAATATCTTTATATCCTTCGTCATTCAGTGCCTTAACAATATTGCTGCCAATAAATCCAGCACCGCCAGTAACAACTATCATCGGACTCACCTCAATCAACAGGGTTATACGAAGCAAACGGCTCCTATAATAACATCTAACACTTTTGAGGGCAGCAGCTTAAACAGGGGCATATACTGAAATAATATGCTAATTCAGTTTGCATGACGTGACGGGCACAGCAAAGTTAATATTATCTGCCTGGTAATGTCGTCAGTAGCCTGATCAATCAGTAAAATATGTCACTACCCCTTTATTTAATCAGGAGAAAATCAATGTCAGCATCATTTTACCAGCAAATTAATGAACAATTGGAACAAGCCCATTCTGAAGGGCTATTCAAAAATGAACGTATCATCACATCTGCACAGAATGCTGACATTGCTGTCGCTGATGGTAGCCATGTTATTAACTTCTGTGCAAATAACTACTTAGGTTTGGCTAATCATCCCGATCTGATTGCAGCGGCTAAAACGGGAATGGATAGCCACGGTTTTGGCATGGCATCTGTTCGCTTTATTTGCGGAACTCAGGATACTCATAAAGAGCTGGAGCAAAAGCTGGCAGAATTCTTGGGCATGGAAGATGCTATTCTTTACTCTTCTTGTTTTGATGCTAACGGAGGTTTATTTGAAACCTTATTTGGGCCGGAAGATGCCATTATCTCTGATGCTCTGAACCACGCTTCTATTATTGATGGTGTCCGTTTATGTAAAGCGAAGCGTTATCGCTATGCTAATAATGACATGCAGGAACTGAGAGCACAGTTGGAGAAAGCAAAAGCGGATAATGCTAGCCATATTGTGATTGCAACAGATGGCGTATTTTCGATGGATGGTGTCATTGCTGACTTGAAATCTATCTGTGATCTGGCTGATGAATTTGATGCAATGGTCATGGTGGATGATTCTCATGCTGTTGGTTTTGTTGGTGCTCATGGTCGCGGTACTCATGAATATTGTGACGTAATGGATCGTATTGACATCATTACCGGCACATTAGGCAAAGCGTTGGGTGGTGCTTCAGGTGGCTATACTGCGGCGCGTAAAGAAGTTGTTGAGTGGTTGCGTCAGCGTTCCCGTCCATATCTGTTCTCTAACTCACTGGCACCGGCAATTGTCGCGGCATCTATTAAAGTACTGGATATGCTAAAAGAGGGGGATGCGCTACGTGATCGTCTGTGGAAGAACGCGAATCTGTTCCGTGAAAAAATGACTGCGGCAGGTTTCACTTTGGCAGGTGCTGACCACGCGATTATCCCTGTCATGTTAGGCGATGCAAAATTGGCACAGGAATTTGCCGCAGAATTACTGAAAGAAGGCATTTATGTTACAGGTTTCTTCTATCCGGTAGTCCCTAAAAATCAGGCCCGTATCCGCACTCAAATGTCAGCGGCACATACGGAAGAGCAAATTGAGCGTGCAGTTGCAGCGTTCACGCGAATTGGTAAGCAATTAAGAGTAATTGCATAAGGTATCTCTATGAAAGCATTGTCAAAGTTAAAGGCAGAAGAAGGCATCTGGATGACCGATGTGCCCGAGCCAGAGCTGGGGCATAATGATGTGATGATAAAAATCCGTAAAACTGCGATTTGTGGTACGGATGTACACATCTATAACTGGGATGATTGGTCACAAAAAACGATTCCTGTACCGATGGTTGTCGGTCATGAATATGTTGGTGAAGTTGTTGCCATTGGTCAGGAAGTAAAAGGTTTTAAAATTGGTGACCGAGTGTCTGGTGAGGGGCATATTACTTGTGGCCATTGCCGTAACTGTCGTGGTGGTCGAACTCACCTATGCCGTAATACAGTTGGTGTGGGGGTAAACCGTCCAGGCTGTTTTGCCCAATATCTGGTTATTCCTGCATTTAATGCATTCAAAATCCCGGATAACATCTCCGATGAATTAGCTTCTATTTTTGACCCATTTGGCAATGCTGTTCATACCGCGCTTTCGTTTGATCTGGTTGGTGAGGATGTGCTGGTTTCCGGGGCAGGGCCAATTGGTATTATGGCTGCGGCAGTGTGTAAGCATGTTGGTGCGCGTCATGTTGTTATTACAGACGTTAACGAATATCGCCTCGCATTGGCACGTAAAATGGGCGTTAGCCGTGCGGTAAATGTCAGTCAAGAAAGCCTGACAGATGTCATGGCAGAGTTAGGCATGACCGAAGGTTTTGATGTAGGTTTGGAAATGTCCGGCGCTCCTGCCGCATTCCGTACCTTATTGGATACCATGAATCACGGTGGTCGTGTCGCACTGTTGGGTATTCCACCGTCAGATATGGCAATTGACTGGAACCAGGTTATTTTCAAGGGATTGTTTATTAAAGGTATTTATGGCCGTGAAATGTTTGAAACTTGGTACAAAATGGCGGCATTGATTCAATCTGGCTTGGATTTGACACCCATTATCACTCACCGATTCTCTATTGATGACTTCCAAAAAGGCTTTGACATTATGCGTTCAGGTCAATCTGGCAAAGTTATTCTGAACTGGGATTAATCAGTAAATTACCACTAAGATTGACAGGCGCTTTCAGTTCTTGAGCGTCTGTTTTTTATTCGTAAATTCGACATTATATGTGGGCAGAACTGATAGTGAGATGTGATCAGGTTGTAGTTGAGAGGCATTGGCGATATTGCATACCGCCATTGAATGAACTCTATCATTCTGCCTTGTAGGATAATTTTTTATTCTTCTTGCTGAGATTTATCTTCAGCCAATTTTTGGATATGTTGGTTCACCATATTCACAATAGGGTTACCAACCAGGGTATCGCCAATGATTGCCAGATAGTCTTTGCTGGTAACGGTATCTGGTGCCTCTTTTATTTCACACTGCTTACCCCATTTATGCTGATTGCCACCAGCAGGTGTGCCACTTAGCAGCATGCTTGGGCTGACTAATTCAATATCAGCGGGAAGTGTTGGCAGCATCTTTTGTAATGCGCGAATAGTTGTTGGGTGAGGATGGCCGATAGCAATAGCTGAGCCATTCTTACGGGCAATAGAGATTGCCCGGTTTAACTGATAGCGAGTTTCCGCCTCTGATTGTACATCGTCTAGAAAAACATTACGGCGGATAACGCGGACAGGTGTACCTTTAGCTGCCTTTGTCGCCTGAGAATTACCGATTGTTACGCTATCGAGAAAATAGAGACGATAACGGGACAGTGAGTGCATCACTTTTTGCATTCCTGGCAAGCTTGAAGTCATAGCGCTGCCCATATGGTTATTCATTCCTACCGCATAAGGGACTTTTTGTATTGCTTGCTGGATGATACGGTCAATTTCTTCACTGCTCATTGTTGGCTGGAGTGTATCTGGTTCTAACCGTTGTTTACTCAAAGGAGCCATTGGCAGGTGGATTAAAATTTCTCGTCTTTGTTTATATGCTTTTTCTGCCATTTCCCTGCCATATGGGGAATCTGGCAGAATGGCGATAGAAATCGCAACTGGCATCTGCAATATTTTGCTTTCATTATGAGGACGGTAGCCAAAGTCATCAATAACAATGGCCAGACGAGAGGCACTGGTTTGCAGACTGAAAAATAGCAGAGCGATAGCAATGAATTTTGTGAACCAGAGTTGTCTCATCTGATTATCTCCCAAGCCATGGTTGTGGGTTTACGGCTCTCCCCTGACGGCGGATTTCGAAATAAAGCGCGGGTTGGTTTTGGCCGCCACTGTTACCGACCAGTGCGATGGGTTGCCCAGCACGAACTTGTTGGCCAACGCTGACCAAGGCACTCTGATTATAGCCATAGAGACTCATATCGCCTTTGCCGTGCTCTACAACGACGACTAATCCGTAGCCTTGTAGCCAGTCAGCGAGTAGTACCCGGCCATCGGATATCGCTTTGACTTCAGTACCTTCTTTGGCAGAAATCACCATACCTTTCCAGCGTAACTCACCTTGCAGAGCTTCACCAAACCCATGGATCACTCGTCCGTGAACAGGCCAGATTGCCTGACCAGCCGGACGTCCAAGGCCACCGGTACGAGCCATTAATGCACGTTCATCTTCAGTGGGTTTATAGCTAGAACCTTTCTGCTGTGCTTGTTTTTGTTTTGCTGCAATTTGAGCGCGGACGCGAGCTGCTTCTCTGGCTTCCCGTTCAGCACGTGCTTTCGCTTCTCGCTCTGCTTTGGCAATTTTATCTCTCAGACGGGTTTCATTTTGTTTTAATTCAGCAAGGTATTGCTGGTCTTTCTTCAGGGAAGACTCCAGTTCTGTCAGGGTTTTCTGCCGGGCGTTGCGGGCAACTTCCATCTGCTGCTTTTGTTGCTGTTGTTCGGACAGAATTTGTTTCTGTTCTTCTTGTTTTTGCTGCTCAAGTTTTTTCTGTTCAGTCAAATCAACGGTGGTTTGCTCAAGCGTAACAATCGTGTCCTGGCGAGCTTGATTAAGATAACTATAGTAAGCGAGGATACGCTCCCCACGTTTGCCTTCCTCGCCTTTGAACATAAGTTCAAGCCCTTGATGTTGTCCCTGACGAAATGCAGCATCTAACTGGCGTGCCAGCATATCTTGTTGCACTTTTTGCTGTTTTCTTAGTTTCTTGATATTGGCATTGAGAGCAGTAATTTCTTTATCCAGCTTATTGAGTTGAGTTTGGGTACTGTATAGGGAGCGGCCAACATTAGAAATTGTATTTTCCTGATCTTTCAGTTGACCTAACAACGTGCTGCGTTGTTGTTGTTGTTGTTGCACACTCTTCTCTTTTTCTGCGATGTTTTGCTGAAGATCTTTAAGCTGGTTTTTATTGTCGGTAATCTGGTTGGCAAAGGCATTAAAGCTGAAAACAGCAGACAAGAAAGCACAGAACAATAAGACATGGATTTTATTCCGCCATAGGTTCTGATTGCGCCGATAATTACGGCTATATATTTCTTTGTTGTCAGCCATTTCTATAGACATACCTTGCTACAATATACCCCATATTATTCCATGATGAACAATTACTTACCAGATATTGTGTTGATTTTTTACACTTTCAGATAATGCTGTCTTAACATTGAAATCGGATAACAATAAACATATTAGCCACTTTAGCCTATTTATTGCCGAAATTCCTGTATGTATTCAGTGTGGCAGAGAATATTCTGGGTATGTACTTAAAACCCGACATCTTCAGGATATTTTTATTTTTCTCGAAACTCTCCGCAAAATTTCATTGAGCTTGCGCTATTTGGCTGTAATTGACGCAACACAAAGGTATACTCTGGAACCTTAGATATTTGTTATTAACCAACGGAGTTTTTGCCCTCATGCTGCAAGAAATCATGCAATTTATTAATCAGCACATGATCATCAGCCTCATCTGGATTGCGCTGCTGGTTGCCGTTATTGTGACTACAGCGAGAGGTTTCTTCTCTAAAGCCAAAGAGATAACTCGTGCACAAGCTATTAACCTGATCAATAAAGAAGAAGCTATCGTTGTGGATTTGCGTTCCCGTGAAGATTTCCGCAAAGGGCATATCATTGGTTCAATAAATCTGACGCCATCTGAAATTAAAGACAACAATCTGGCAGAGTTGGAAAAACATAAAGGACAGCCTGTGATTGTTGTTTCAGCTAATGGTACTGAATCTCGTACTCCGGCTGAAAGTCTTATCCGTGCTGGTTTTGAGCATGTATGTTCTCTGAAAGAAGGATTGGCTGGCTGGACAGGAGAAAATTTGCCATTGGCGCGTGGTAAAAAGTAATCATTTGGGGGTGAGTGGTTACACTCACATAGAAAATTTAATAAGGACATCTAAAGAAAGGTAGCAATTATTATGTCAGACCAAAACAACACAGAAATGACTTTCCAGATCCAACGTATTTATACCAAAGATATCTCTTTTGAAGCACCAAACGCGCCACAGGTGTTTCAACAGGAATGGCAGCCGGAAGTAAAACTGGACTTGGATACGGCTTCCAGTGAGTTGGCTCAGGGGGTTTATGAAGTTGTTCTGCGTGTCACTGTGACGGCAACTCTGGGTGAAGAGACTGCATTCTTATGTGAAATACAACAAGGCGGTATTTTCTCTATCGAAGGTATCGAAGGGACCCAGCTGGCTCATTGTCTGGGTGCATATTGTCCAAATATCCTGTTCCCATATGCCCGTGAATGCATCACTAGTCTGGTGAGTCGTGGTACTTTTCCACAACTTAATCTGGCTCCGGTAAACTTTGATGCTTTGTTCATGAATTACCTGCAACAGCAGGCAGAACAATCTCAGGATGGTGAGCAGGCTCAACAGGAAGCCTAATGAATAACACTGCTTCTATGACAGTTATCGGTGCCGGTTCATACGGCACCGCATTAGCCATTACGTTAGCACGTAATGGTCATGATGTTGTGCTCTGGGGGCATAATCCAGCGCATATTCAAGCTTTGCAGCAAGCACGTTGCAATCAGGGATTTCTGCCGGATGTGACTTTTCCTGAAAGTTTATTGCTTGAAGCAAACCTGACAAAAGCATTGGCGGCAAGCCGCAACATTCTTGTTGTTGTCCCCAGCCATGTGTTTGGTGAAGTGTTAAAGCAGGTACAACCCCATTTGCGGCCTGATTCTCGTATTGTCTGGGCAAGTAAAGGCTTAGAAGCTGATACTGGCCGATTATTGCAGGATGTGGCTCGTGAGATATTAGGTAACAAAATACCGTTGGCGGTGCTTTCGGGTCCTACATTTGCTAAAGAACTTGCGGCGGGTTTACCCACTGCGATCGCTATCTCAGCGACTGAACCGGCTTTTGGTGATGAACTTCAGCAATTACTCCATTGTGGCAAAAGCTTCCGTGTTTATAAAAACCCCGATTTTATTGGTGTTCAGCTTGGTGGTGCCGTAAAAAACGTCATTGCTATTGGTGCCGGAATATCTGACGGTATGGGATTTGGTGCTAATGCACGCACTGCATTGATTACCCGTGGATTAACAGAAATGAGTCGCCTTGGTATAGCGCTCGGCGCTGATCCTTCCACCTTTATGGGCATGGCAGGATTGGGTGATTTAGTTTTAACTTGTACTGATAACCAATCACGTAACCGCCGTTTTGGCATGATGTTGGGGCAAGGAGTGAGTGTTGAAGAAGCCCAGAGCCAGATTGGTCAGGTTGTTGAAGGTTATCGCAATACTAAAGAAGTGCGTGAGTTAGCTAATCGCGCGGGGGTAGAAATGCCGATTGCAGAGCAAATCTATCAGATACTGTATTGCAATAAAAATGTGATAGAAGCTGCTCAGGCATTGTTAGGTAGAGCCAGAAAGGATGAGAGCGATGATGTACGCTCTTAAATAAAAACATAAAAAATATAATGAAATAGGTTCTATTGTGAGAGTAAATATTATGTCACTAGAAGAATTGGACGAAGTTTGGAAGAACATAAAAACAGAGGCGAGAGCACTGGCTGAATGTGAACCGATGTTGGCCAGTTTTTTTCATGCGACGTTACTCAAGCATGAAAATCTTGGTAGTGCTTTAAGCTATATGTTGGCTAATAAACTGGCCACACCGATTATGCCGGCTATTGCTGTCAGAGAAATTGTAGAAGAAGCCTATGGCTCAGACCAGCAGATGATTGTCTCTGCTGCTCGAGACATCATAGCGGTACGTTTACGTGATCCTGCGGTAGATAAATACTCGACTCCTCTGCTTTACCTTAAAGGATTTCATGCATTGCAAGCCTATCGTATTGCGCATTGGATATGGGGAGAGGGGCGTAAAGCATTAGCGATTTACCTGCAAAACCAGATTTCAATGTCTTTTGGCGTTGATATTCACCCAGCGGCAAAGATTGGCTGTGGCATTATGCTTGACCATGCTACTGGTATTGTGATTGGTGAAACAGCTGTGGTGGAGAATGATGTTTCCATCCTGCAATCTGTAACCCTTGGTGGTACAGGTAAATCAGGTGGTGATCGTCATCCTAAAGTCAGGGAAGGGGTAATGATTGGTGCAGGTTCAAAAATACTTGGCAATATCGAAATTGGTCGTGGGGCAAAAATTGGCGCTGGTTCGGTTGTACTTCGCTCTGTTCCGCCACACACAACAGCTGCCGGGGTGCCTGCCCGTATCGTTGGTAAACCTGAAAGCGAAAAGCCATCACTGGATATGAACCAGCACTTTAATGGAATCAACCATGGTTTTGAGTATGGTGATGGGATTTGATTCTTGAATCGCTGCAATATACTGCTTATAAAGCAGAGCACTTCAAAATGCCGTGTTTTTTAATAGGTCAGATGCACGGCATTAGCTTTGGTAATAGCTGCTATTCTTTTAATAAAGCGCCTGAATAACCCAATTGCCTCCAAGCTTCAAAAACCACAACTGCGACCGAATTAGAAAGATTCATACTGCGGCTGTCTGCCAGCATTGGAATACGGATCTTTTGTTGTGGTGGCATATTATCCAGAACATAAGACGGTAGCCCTCTGGTTTCTGGTCCAAACATCAAATAATCTCCAGCTTGATAACTAACTGCACTGTGTGCTGGTGTTCCTTTTGTCGTCAGAGCAAACAAACGGGCAAAAGATTCTCCTGTAACCCCTTCGTTTTCCAAAAAGGAGTGATAATCATGATGTTGCTTGATATTGGCAAACTCATGATAATCCAGCCCGGCGCGACGTAGCCTTTTATCATCCCAGGTAAAACCCAGAGGCTGAATCAGATGCAACTGAAAGCCGGTGTTAGCACAAAGACGAATAATATTACCGGTATTAGGTGGGATTTCAGGTTCAAATAAAACAATGTTTAGCATATGCCCCCCAGAAATGAGGGGCACAGATTAGCAGAAATCAGATAGATATTCAGGAAGATTTTATTGAGGAGTAGGTGACAGTTTCTCAGCCACTAAAACCATTGGGGTTATTCTTCTGCCAGTTCCAGCTATCACGCATCATATCGTCAATATTGCGTGTTGCTTGCCAGCCAAGAATATTGAGAGCTCTGGATGGATCAGACCAACATTCAGCAATATCTCCAGGGCGCCTGTCTGTGATCTTATATGGAATTGTTTTACCTGCTGCTTTTTCAAAAGCATGAAGTAGTTCAAGTACGGAATAACCAGCACCTGTTCCTAAATTGAAAACTTCATAGGATGGCTGCTTATTCAGGTAGTCAATAGCGGCAATATGGCCTTCAGCCAAATCCATCACATGAATATAATCACGAATACCGGTTCCATCTTTGGTTGGATAATCATTGCCATAGACGGATAAACATTCCAGACGACCAATAGCAACCTGAGTGATATAAGGCAGCAGATTATTGGGAATACCGTTAGGGTCTTCGCCGATCATACCTGATGAATGAGCACCAACAGGATTGAAATATCTTAGACTGGTGATCTTGAAATTTGGTTCGGCAGCGGCAAAATCTTTTAGAACTTGCTCAACCATCAGCTTAGAAGTGCCATAAGGATTAGTTGTACCACCTACTTTGGCATTTTCAGTTAGCGGGACAGATTCAGGATCGCCATAAACTGTTGCCGATGAGCTGAAAATCAGTTGATGTACACCGTTGGTACGCATAGCCTGCAACAGAACTAGAGTGCCAGTAACATTGTTCTGATAATATTCAAGAGGCTTTCTGGTGGATTCGCCAACTGCTTTTAATCCAGCAAAGTGGATGACGGTGTCTATTTTATTTTCTTGGAAAATTTTATTTAATAAATTTAGGTCAAGAATATCACCTTGATAGAATTTCACTGATTTGCCAGTGAGATTCTCAACTCTACGAAGAGATTCTGGTGATGAATTGCAGAGATTATCGATAACGACAACATCTGCTCCTTTTTCTAGAAGCGCTAATACGGTATGAGAACCGATGTAGCCGGCTCCGCCGGTGATTAAAGTAATCATTTGAATCCTTTAATAAATTTTCTCACATAAATAATTGATGCAATTATTATGGGAGTTAATTATTTTAATGATCAGGGAAAGGGGGTATGTAATTCGGATATAAAAAATTCAATATCATGTTTTTCGGCTTGGATTACATCAAAATCAAGCTTTTTTTGGGCTTTCCAAACTAGATCACATATCCCATCTGTTGGTGCGAATGCTGCTGGCGCTTTTAATAGCAATCGGCGAATTTTTTCATGATCAGAACTGCGGCATGCATCTGCTAACTCGATTAAAAGTTCACGTAATATCGGCCATGGTAACATGCTTTCTTGAGCAGTCATGATACGCGGGTGGGCCGTGTTATTTACTGCATCGCCAATTAATAATTCTTCAAATAATTTTTCACCTGGACGAAGTCCTACTACTTTTACTTCTATATCTCCTTCTGGGTTCTGTTTGTTTTTCAATGTTAGGCCACTTAATCTAATCATACGGTGAGCTAAATCAAGGATCTTAACAGGATTGCCCATATCAAGTACAAAGACATCTCCTCCAGTACCCATGGCCCCAGCTTGAATTACTAATTGGGAAGCCTCTGGAATTGTCATAAAGTAACGAATAATATCGGGATGAGTTACAGTGATGGGACCACCATTCAGAATTTGCTTGCGAAACAGTGGAACGACAGAACCTGATGATCCTAATACATTGCCAAAACGAACCATACAAAAACGGGTTTGGTTTTGTGCTTCAGCTAAAGCTTGCAAAATCAATTCTGCCAAACGCTTAGTAGCTCCCATGGTGTTGGTAGAACGAACTGCTTTATCTGTTGAAATGAGAACAAAGGTTTCAACACCCGCTTTTATAGCTGCTTGAGCGCTATAAAGAGTACCAAATATATTGTTACGTATTCCTTCGACTACGTTATATTCAACTAAAGGAACATGCTTATAAGCAGCTGCATGGTAGACAGTTTGAATTTGAAAGCTAGCCATTGCAGTACTTAAACGACACTGATGCTGAACTGAACCTAGAAGAGGTATAATCTCAGTTTTAATATCTTCACGATGACATTGCTCATTAAGTTCTTTATCAATTGCGTAAAGGTTATATTCAGATAATTCAAATAATACTAACTTAGCTGGTTTACAGCGTAATATTTGACGGCATAGTTCAGAACCAATAGAACCACCAGCCCCTGTCACCATGACATGTTTATTTGTTATATTCGCATTCATTAGTTCAGGTATTGGTTCTACAGGATCACGTCCTAATAGATCTTCTATAGAAACCTCTTTTAATTCATCAATAAATGCATTCCCTTTTACTAAGTCAGTCATCCCTGGAATAGAGAGAACTTCACACGGAAAATGTTCTAAGCTGTGGATGACATTTTGGCGTGTTGACCTAGATGCACTAGGTATTGCTAATAATATTTTCTTAATGTTAAAACGAAGAATTAATTCATCGATATTTTCAGCGGGATAGACACTAATTCCTTGAATCATTGTCTTATGTAGGGTTATATCATCGTCAACAAATGCAACAGGGAAATACTCTTGCCCTTGGTTTAGAGCTAATTGTAATTGTCGGCCTGATGACCCTGCTCCATAGATCAATACAGGAATTCTATTGTTTTTATTTCTATTAACCAACATTTGGAAAAATAACCTAACGCCACCAACTAACAGTATAGCAAATGCGAAATAAATTATAGGTACAGTACGTGGCAGAGATATGCTGAAAAAGAAAGCAGATATTACTAATAATATAGTAGATACCAAAATTCCTAGGGCTACTGTCCATAAAACTTTGAAGCCCACATAGCGCAATACTGCTCGATATAATCCTAATTTTATAAAAACTAGTATAGTCACTGGAGTGAGTATTGCTAATAGTCCCCATTGAGGTAAATTAGAAATGGGAATTTGCGCATCAAGACGAACCCAATATCCTCCCCAAAAAGCAATACTCAATAGTCCTATGTCCACTAAAATAGAAATAGTTCGTTTGAGCTTTCGTGGAAGCGCAAGAAAATAAATTAACATTATATTTTATGCCTATTAATCTGCATGGTTGAGGTTAATATTGCTATTTTAAATAGTTGTAACATTACAAAGACATGAGAAAAAACTATTAATATTTGACCCTATCGCCAGAGCCTTTACCAGCAACCGTTTGTATAATGTATTTGAAATAATCAGTTAATGTGAGTGAATTAATCATATGAGCATCCATTTCAGCTAATAATTTTGGTGTAGACATATCTACGGTGTTGACTTGTGCTAACCCTGTAATTCCTGGCTTCACATTAAATACATTAAGCAGTTTTCTTTCAGTGATTAGTTCTTCTTGATTAAAGAGACAAGGACGAGGTCCGACAAGGCTCATTTCCCCTTTCAACACATTCCATAATTGTGGCAGCTCGTCTAACTTACTTTTACGTAAGAAACTACCAAATTTGGTAATAGAAGAAGAATTGGCTAAATGACTTGCAACAGAAGCTGTATCTATTTTCATAGTACGTAACTTGACCAAAGTAAACGGTTTTTGAAATCGCCCCACACGTGTTTGTCGGAATAAAGGTGAGCCTGTGTCAAATAATCCGATAATAGTTAAGATAAATAAGATCGGGGAAGTTATAATCAATCCTGTTAAGGAAAATATAATATCAAATATACGAATTATCAAAGTGGTCATGGGTAATAATTGTTCCAATTTATTTATTAAATTCCGCACTGGCAATTTTGGCTAATTCTTCATCCATTGTAACTGGTGGGGTCCAACCTAAAACTTGCTTAGTATGAGTAATATCCACGTGTAAAGAGCTACATAATCTGTCAGCAACGGGTTTCTTACCAAATAAACCGGCAATGAAACGAATCCAATTCATTGGTATTGGGATTAATCTTGATGGTTTATCCAGAGCATTGGCCATTTTTTTTAGAAGATCGGTAGTGGAGATATCTTGATCATCGCTGACTATAAAAGTTTGATTTGCCGCTTGTGGGTGATCGACACAGGTCACGATCAAATCAACTAGGTTATCTAGTGCTACTAAACTACGCTGATTATGAATGGCGCCTAGTGGCAGGGGTAATCCTTTGTTCACTACTGTCATTAATGACTTAAAATTAGCTTTAACGCCAGGGCCATAGACTAAAGGTGGACGAATGATTACTAGTTCCATTCCCGTAAGATGTGCTAATTTTTTTAGTTCTTCTTCTGCTTCAGCTTTAGACTGCCCGTAAGCGTCACTTGGTGCTGGTATATCATTATATCGGAATGGGGTGCTGGGGTTTGTTTCTTCACCGTTTACTTTGATAGAACTAATAAAAATAAAACGCTTAACTCCAGCTACTATTGCTTGGCGTGCTAAATTTAGAGTTCCTTCAACATTGACTTCTCTGAATGCAGCTAATGGATCCAGTACTGAATCATTTATGATATGGACTCGAGCGGCTGAATGGATAACAACTTTAACACCTTCTAGTGCTAGAGAATAGTCAGTATCGCAGTCGATAGTGCCACTGAAAAAATTAGAGGATTGGTTTGTTGGGCGAGTACGACCAAGAGTTTTAACTAATTTTCCTGATAATTTATCAAGAATGGCTCTGCCAACGAACCCTGAGCTACCAGTCAGAAGAATCATTATAAAAATCCTTTTCCATCATATATTTCGAGATGTTTACTAATAACTAAAGATATATCAAATACACGTTCAGCTAATTTACGTCCTTCATTTGCCATATTATTTCTTTTTTCACTATTAGATATCAGATCTTGAATAGCTTCAGATAAGGCAAATGAATCTTTAACAGGTACAAGTAAACCAGTTACATTGTTTATAATTGCATCTCGACAACCTGGTACATCGGTTGTTATTACAGCTCTACCACAAGCCGCAGCTTCAATAAGACTTTTCGGGAGACCTTCTCGGTAGGATGGTAATACAATTATGTTTGCTTTTGACATGATATTATCAATATCGTGTCTATATCCCCAATATTCAACAATTCCTTGTTTGACCCAATGATCTAGTTCTTCTTTTTTCACTGATTTTGGGTTTTCGTCAGTATTCCCAACGAGGACCATACGGATTTGAATACCTTCTGACTTCAAAATTTTTGCAGCATTGACAAATTCCATAACACCTTTATCATAAAGCAATCGAGCGACTAGCATTACAACAGGAATATCATTAGGTTCTGGAATTACACGGTAGTTATCAACTTTTACTCCTGAACCTCTAATTATTAAACTATTATCTTTTTTTAATATATTTAGACTACAGAATAAATCTCGATCATTCTTATTTTGGAATATAACGTTTGTTTTGTTATTATGTAAAGCTAACTTATAAAATTTAATGACTAAAAATCGTATTATCTTCGATTTAATTGTGTTATCAATAAATATATAACCTAAACCTGATATAGATGCTACCCTTTTATTAATTCCTAAAACTAAACTAGCAATGCCTGCATATATAACCGGTTTAGATGTTACCATATGAATAATATCAGGTTTAATATTCTTGATAACTTGAAAAATTGTTTTAAATGTTTTTAGTTCATTGAACCATGATGTACCACTTCGGGATAATGGGAGTGGATGAACATTAATACCAAGTCCTATTAAGTAATGATATTGATTTGTAATGCCACAGGCTAAATGAATATCATAGCCTTGATTCATTGCAGACAAAGCTATAGGAAGTCGATGTGAAATGAAAAACCAATCGACATTAACAACAAAAAGTAATTTTTTCATCCTAAATTACACCTTAGATATAAAAATGGAGAACTTAATCTTGTATTTTAAGTCCCCCTTATAGTATATACTAATTATTTTTATATTCTTTCAAATACCATTGAGTAGCTAATTTTATTCCTTGCCGTATTGTATGTGTTGGTTTATAGCCAAGAAGATTTGACGCTTTATTAATATCTGCTAATGAATGTCTTACATCTCCTTTTCGGAAGTCACGATGTATAGCAGGTAATATATTATCATCATTAAAATTATTGGCGACCAGTTCACTTTTAATCATCTCAAAAAGTTCATTGAGAGTTGTCTGTTGACTAATTGCAACATTGTAGACTTGATTTATTGCATTATGATTTATGGTTGTGGCAGCTAATATATTGGCTTGAACAGCATTTGCGACAAAACAAAAATCACGGCTAGTTTTTCCATCCCCGTTTATATAGATTTGTTCACCTGCAAGCATTGTGGCTGTCCATTTTGGAATTACTGCAGCATAAGATCCATTGGGATCCTGCCGTGGGCCAAATACATTGAAATAGCGTAAGCCTATGCTTTGTAAATTATAAGTCCTTGCAAAAACACTAGCATATAATTCATTGGCATATTTTGTAACTGCATAAGGAGATAGTGGGTTTCCAATGCGCTCTTCTATTTTTGGAAGTTCAGGATGATCTCCATAAGTAGAGCTGCTAGCGGCATAAACAAAACGTTTAGCTCTTGCATCACGAGCGGCTACTAGCATGTTTAAAAAGCCACTAATGTTGGTAGCATTGCTTGTAATTGGATCTTCTATTGAACGAGGCACAGATCCTAGGGCTGCCTGATGAAGAATATAATCAACACCGACACTTGCCTTTTGGCAATCATCTAGGTTTCGTATATCTCCCTCAATAAAATGAAATTTTTGCCATTGTTCTGGTGTAATAAGGTTTTTAATAATTTCAAGGTTATGTTTATGGCCAGTAGCAAAGTTATCTAACCCAATAACATTTTGATTTAATTTGAGTAAAGTTTCTAATAAATTACTTCCTATAAACCCAGCAACACCTGTAATCAGCCAAGTTGCTGGTTTTTGTTGTAATTGAATCTTTAATTGTTCATATGAAATCATTTGTTATAGTCTCCATAAATGTGCGCCTCTGGCTTTTATTTCTTCAACCGGCCAGGTACTTTTTACATCTGCAAATATACCTCCTTTAGTTAGTTTTGATAGCAAAGTATTCAAACCCATTTTGCGATAATTGTTATGATTGACGGTAGCTATTATTGCATGTACTTCTGGCAGGTCATCCCATTTTGTTAATGAAATATTATATTCACGCTGTGCTTCGGAGTTATCAGCTAATGGATCATGAACCAATACATTGATACCATAGGCTTCTAGCTCATGAATAACATCAATCACTTTACTGTTGCGTAAATCTGGACAGTTTTCTTTAAATGTTAATCCTAAAATTGCAACGTTGCTTCCTTTAATTGGAATACTGGCAGCTATTAGGTTTTTAACAACTTGTTCTGCAATATATTTACCTATGCCATCATTGATTCTTCTACCTGCTAAAATAACTTGGGGATGGTAACCTAGCATTTCTGCTTTATTTGTTAAATAATATGGATCAACACCAATACAATGACCGCCAACCAATCCAGGTCTAAAAGGTAAGAAGTTCCATTTAGTTCCGGCTGCTTCTAGTACTTCTAATGTATCAATTCCAACGAGTTCAAATATCATTGCAAGTTCATTCATCAAAGCGATATTGAGATCCCGTTGAGTGTTTTCAATCACTTTAGCAGCTTCAGCAACTTTGATTGAACTTGCAGGATATACTCCTGCAGTTATAACTGCTGCATAGGTATTTTTTACGACTTCTAAAGTTTCTGGAGTATCTCCAGAAACTACTTTGATTATTTTTGTAACTGTATGTTCTTTATCACCTGGATTAATGCGCTCTGGGCTATACCCGATATAGAAATCTTTCTTCCATTTTAGGTTTGAAAATTTTTCGAGCACTGGAATACAAATCTCTTCTGTAGCGCCAGGATAGACAGTTGATTCATAAACAACTATTGCTCCTTTTTTCATATATTTCCCTACTGTTTCTGAAGATTTTATCAGCGGGGTGAAATCTGGGCGGTGCGCTTCATCTACAGGAGTGGGAACAGCAACGATAATGAAATCAGCCTCTTTGAGAGAGGATGGATCTGTATGGTAAGTTATTCGAGTTGCTGCTTTTAATTCTTTTGTAGAAACTTCTCCGGTAGGATCATAATGATTCTTATATGCAGAAACTTTGTTTTTAGAAAGATCAAATCCAATAGTATCAAATTGTTTACCAAACGCGACAGCAAGAGGTAGGCCAACATAACCTAAGCCAACAACAGCGATTTTCATCCTTAATGTTCCTCAAAATATGTAAAATAGTTACCTGTAATTAAAAATAGGGTTTTTTGAATCTATTATATCTAATATGTTGAATAACACTTCAATTAGAAGTGTTGTAATCTTGATACCATTGTTGGAACATTAGTATTGCCCAAAGAACATTACTCCAATTCCTAATTCCGTCAGTATGTTCTTTCCAAAGATTCTGAATTTGAATAGGGTCAAAGAAACCTTCTTGTTTTATTCTATTTTCATCTAAAAGGTCATTTGCCCATTCATATAATGGTCCTCTAAGCCAGTCACGGACTGGAATGTTAAAGCCCTTTTTAGGGCGTTCAATGAGGGAGGGTGGAACATACTTATATAGAATTTGTCTCAATGGCCATTTACTGGAATTGTCTCTTTCTTTATAGGAAATTGGTAACGAGTAAGCAAATTCAACAACATGATGATCAAGCATTGGGACTCTAGTTTCCAAAGAGGTTCCCATCGCGGCACGATCAACTTTGACTAAAATATCATCTGGTAAATAAGAATATGAGTCTATTGCCATCATTTTCTCTTGATTATTTAACGAGTCAAAGCTGGATACCAAGGAGTTTTTGTCATCGGTAGACGCATTCAATACTAACTTATCAGTGCTGTTATAATGAGATAGTAAGTAATTCTTATAAAAATATTCGAAATTACTTATTTCTAATAACTCAGCTCCTTTATGTATTTTATCGCCAAGGTATACTTTTTTGCCAGATGTAAGCACTAAACCCAGTTTATTAATTAAATTTGGTGAAATATAATTAATGAAGTTTTTCCCTATCTTACGTAAAGACATAGGAAGAGAATTAATCTTGTTCCATGCGCTGAGTGTATTATTATATCGGCTATATCCATAGAAAAGTTCATCACCGGCATCACCAGATAATGCTACAGTGACATGCTGTTTTGCCATTTTCGCAACTAAGAACATAGGAATTTGGCTAGAATCGGCAAATGGTTCAGAGTATATTTTTGAGATATTTGGTACTATATTTAATATATCCTGTGCGGTGACATATAATTCGGTATGATTAGTGCCTAAGTGTTCTGCTACTGCCTTTGCATATTCAGCTTCATTATAGTTTTCCTCATTAAATCCAATTGTAAACGTTTGTATGGGGCGTTTTGAATGACTCTGCATCAGAGAAACGATAGTAGAAGAGTCAACACCACCGGAAAGAAATGCACCTAATGGAACATCAGCCAACATTTGTTGTGAGATAGCCTTGGATAATAAAGATTCTAATTGTTCAACTGCTTCAGAATGGGTGCCTATAAAAGGATTTTCAATACTACTCAAAATAACCTTTTCTTTCGACCAGTAAACATTTTCTACTCCTTCTTTTGGAGTATAATTGGAGAAAGTTTTAAATGTACCTGGAGTAAGCTTAAAGATGTTTTCGAAAATGCTATTAGGAGCTTCAATATAACCTTTCTTTAGATAACCAGTTAGAATTTGCCTGTTTATTTCAGGTATAAATTCAGGATGATGTTTAAATGATATCAGATCTGAACCAAATAAAAGTGAGTTGCCTTGCCAACCATAGTAAAGAGGTTTTTCTCCAATTCGGTCACGTGCCAAAGTTAGTGTATGTGTAGTATTATCCCAGAGAGCAAAGGAAAACATACCAGTAGATCTTTGTAATGTTTTTTCTAATCCCCAATGCTCAATGGCGCAAAGTAAAGTTTCAGTATCAGAATTTCCTTTCCAGGTTATATTTTTTAAATCTCTTCTAAGATTAAGGTGATTGTATATTTCACCATTAAAAGAAATAGTAAAACGTTTGGAAGGAGAATGCATGGGCTGGTGCCCTGTTTTGGTTAGATCAATTATAGCTAATCGACGATGAGAAAACGCAATACCAGTATTTATATTAAACCATATACCATTATCATCAGGACCACGGTGAGATATTGCATCTCCCATCTTTTGAAGAACAGCCGATGGATCTGAATGTAATCCCTTTGGGCAATAAAATCCTGCAAATCCACACATAGTTAATTACCATTATTAATTATTTGGTTTTGATAAAAGTTTTTATAGTCAGCCCAAGCTTTTTCGATAGAAAAATTATTTTTAATACGTAGATGGGCTAAATTAGCTAGTTTTTTTAACTCGTTTTCATTCATATTTATTAATTTTATGATGGCTTTTGCTATATACTCAGGTTGAAATGGTGGAACGATATAACCTGTATCACCAACAATAACTTTTGCTTCACCGACATCTGTCACTAAAGGTACAACTCCGCAGCTCATTGATTCAGCAACAACATTAGGAAAACCTTCACTTTCTGACGGCATGCATAAGATATCAAATGCGGGCATTATATCCCATATATTCCTGATTTCGGGTTTCATTACTAAGTATTTCCTAAGAGACAAGTTATTAAGATATGGTTGTAATAATGCTGCCTTTTCAACGTTGCGCCCAATCATAACTAGCCTAAGGTTTTTTATTTTATCTTCTGGAATATTTTCAATCAAGTATTGGAGAGCTTGAAGAAGGTAAATGTGTCCTTTAATAGGAGAATATCGAGCCACCATACCAATTATAAAGTTTTCATTGCTTAATTTTAGATTATTGCGTGTATTATTTCTTTTTTCTTTATCCGGTGAAAATAGATTTGTATCTATGCCATTATGGAATACATACATATATTTACCAGAATAACCAGCTTTTATATGAGATTCTTTAGCTGATTCTGCGCAACAAATAATAGGAATAGGGTATCTTTTGGATATTGCTGCACAAACCTTAGAGATGAAACCAGTGATTCCACTTGGTATTGCTGTTCTGCGTATGCTCCAGATAATTTGGGATGTAATTCCTAAGCTTTTTGCTATAAGAAAACCTAAGAGGTTAGCGTGATACATCCAGCATTGAATAATAGTATCTTTATTTACCAGAGTTTTTAGTAGTTTTCTTAGTTGAAAAATTCCTGTCAACCCCCCTTTTCTACTGAAATTTGTTGTATATACACTAACTCCATGAGACTTTAATTTTATCATCAATGGTGTTTGATTATCTATTAGTGAAATAACAATATGTTCTATATTTTTAGCATGGGAGTGTAATATCAATTTTTCTAATTGGGATTCTGCTCCACCTTGATGCAAGGAAATGATCAGATGAATAATAGTCATGTTACTCATAGTACTATAGTCGATAATTTTCTTATTATGGCGAGTAAGAATAAGAATAGAAATAAGGCATAACAGTATGTAGTAAATGTTCCCCACCAAGGTGGCATAACATATATTAACCATGATAACCAAAGAATATTTTTAGCATCATATGTTAAATTTATTTTCTTTACTAAAAACATAGATAACCATAATAGAGACAATGTAAAAATGATGTAATATATGCTTAATACTGGGGATATAAAAAACCAAGCGGGATAAGATATATTAGTATTCCATTGTCTGTCTGTTTTGAAGTGAGAGAATATATCAGTGGTAGTGATATACGTCCCTATGTTATCACGTTTAAATCCGTATACTAAGTGATCATATATAATTCCATGTAATCCATCGGCCCAAAAAGAACGGAATTGATTGTTTTCCATTGCGTGTTCTATATATCCTGAATATCTAATCGTTTCAGATAACATGCTAATGAGTTGGATACGGCCAATTAAATTATAAAATCCCTCATATACGATAGTAAAGTAATTATTTATTGTTAGCGAGGATATAAAATCATGAAAAAAATGGATAGAGAGTATACCTTCTGTAGTAAGTCTAAAATTCATTTTTAGTATAAAAATGAAAGGATATAGTAATATTATTAATAAAATTATGAATAATAATTTTATAATGCTAAAGTTTTTTTTCTTATAATAGTTAAGGCCTTCCATAAATATAATTATGAGTAAAGGGCCACTCCATCCTCTGATTATATTTGAAATCAACCATAAAAAGATATTTAGCCTAAAATATTTGCTTCCTCTGAAGTAGCCATAATATATAAAAACTAACATGTCAATGGGAATAAATATCCAGAAAATTCTCCATATATTTTTATTGTTTTCAATATTAACTTCAGATGAGTTATGTCCATTATAAATAGAATAAATCAAAAAGAACACTTGTAAAATGAAAATTAGAAAGCCGATTTTATTTGATATATATTTAGAGTTATTAGGATGAGTCAGAAAAGGATAAAGTGGCTTAATCTTTACCTTAAGATATAATTCAAAAATAAAATAAAGTATTATAATATAAGATGTTATAATAGATAAGCTGGATATAATTATTAAGCCGCTATCATGTGATTTTTTACCATTAACATCCCCCATTAGTTTATCAGAGGATAATATTATGATAGTCGAAACTATATTTATTAGTATATAGATAAATAGCCATAAAGTTCTGTAATTTTTATCTCTCATATTTGATTTTTATTATCCATTTAGATAAAGTGATCTATTTATAGGTTTTTTAATTATATTGAGTTAGTGTCGGTTTAGTAGATAAAAATATTACTAATTTAATTGCACTTTGCGGGTATTCCAACAGCTGTTTTACCATCACCAATATCTGTTATAACTACAGCATTAGCACCAATAGTAGATGAATTACCTACACATATTGGACCTAGTATTTTTGCTCCTGTAGCTATAACGACATTATTTCCAATTTTAGGTTGATTATCTTTGCTGGGTAGAGTAATGTCCTTATTCCCTAATGTAACTCCGTTGAATATCTTGCAGTTATTTCCTATTGTTACATCTGCACCTATAACAATATCATGTCCATGAGATATTATAAGCCCGTATCCAATTTTTGCTTTTAGGGATATATCACTCGCATAAATAATTCTGATTAAATACTCGATAAGAACTTTAAAGAATATCCCAAAGATAGGTACTTTTGCTAGGCTTTGCCCAAGTCTAATAAAAAAGACTAAATGTAGAGTATGACTACAGATAAGCCATTTTAATTTTATTAAAATGCTCTTGTTATTCACAACAGCATCTAGGTCTTTATAAAAATATTTTAAGCTCATTAAATATATCCATTAAGGTAGTTTGAAATTTTTTATTATAGAATATTTTTTTATTAAAATAAATAATGCAATGAGAATTTTTCTTGAGAACAAATGTTTATAAAATATCTTCATGTTTTCTTTTCTCTTATTTTTTAATGCGGCTAAGAAAAGAGTTAATGCAGCTGCAACAATATGACTCTTTAGGTCAGGATATTTTTCTTTAAAATAGGAAAATGTTTTAGAAAGCATTATTTTTGTCTTATTGCCATCTGAAGCAATACCAATTCCTGCTCTGTAAACACCTAAGATTTCATTTCCGACAAATGCAGCATAATTATCACCTACCTGTTCTACATTCAAAAAATAATCTGTAATGGGTATATCTACTTGTGGGTAAAAGAAGGTATTTCTCCTATACATTTTTGAGCTATTCACTCCAATAGCGATATATTGAAGTATATCTTTTCTATAATATTTTCCATTTATAATTTTTTTAGTAAATAAGTCATCAACTATTCTTTTATCTGGATAAGATACTTTCACTCTATGCCATGATATATTGCATTTTGGATTTTTTTCCATAAAGGCAACTTGTATTTTTAATTTATTGGGTAGCCAGTAATCATCTCCATCAATATGACAAACATATTTTCCTGTGGCAAATGAATGGGTGCTTAAGAAATTTTCTAATGCACCTAAATTTTTATCTCTTTGTATTATTTTTATGGAAGAAAAATTATTTGCATAATTTTTTATAATATCTGGAGTTCTATCTGTAGAGCAGTCATCACTGATAATGATTTCAAAATCAAAGTCTGTTTCTTGTGAAACAATACTTTCTAGACATTTTGTAATGTATTCCTCTTGATTATAAGTGACAACACATACAGAAACTAATGGAACATTCATTCTTAAAAACCTTAAACTTTAAAATTAACTATTGGCTACAAGGGCGACAAGACAAATATTACTCAATAATACAGGACGGGAGCGCGAATATATTTTTGGCGAGAGTTATGAGTAAATGCTCACATTTTGGACAACCAGAAATAAATCAAGATTAAGCTATTGTGTGACCAATCATATTTTTACCTGGCCCAGTAGAATGTAAGTAAAATAAATCAAGTAATACGGCTATCAGGGGTGGTTGCCTCTGTATTTTTCTGGAAGAGAATGAATAACATAAAAATGGTATAGTGTAAAATAGAGGAGTAATAATATGTGATTAGACGGAATTTTCTATGGATAATACCAAACTGGGTTTTGAAAAAAATAAAATTTTAATAATACACTAGCCACTCCATAATTCATGCCGGCGAAGTGGATGACTGAAATTACTCGAAAATAGTTTTCATTTTTATGATATTCTTTAATTTTATAACATAGTTTGTCTTATTGTTTAATCTAATATTTTAATTATCTTTTTCTTTCTTAATTGAGATGATTCATTTTCACTAAATATGATTAATTTTGAATCGTTCTTAGCATGATAAGATTCTATGTCAGAGATTATACGTGCAGGTATACCACCTATAATACAGTTTGGTGGGAAAGTTCCTTTTACAATAGATCCTGCGGCAATTATTGTATTATCTCCTATATATGTATCCATTAATATCAATGATGATGATCCAATAAAGACATTATCCCCGATTTCTATCTTACCAAAAATAGACTTTTTTCCATAAATATTATCAATATCTTCACCTGTTTTTATAAAAGGGACTTGGATCCCACCATCATGGTTTATAAATCTAACTCCATCGGTAATTAAACATTGATTACCAATTTTGATAAGATAAGGTTCTGAGCCAAAATCTTGTATTCCAATAAATTTAGAATTCTTTCCAACATTCATTCCATTAATTAAAGCTAATCTTAATTTATTTTTTCTATATAGAAAAAAAATAGTTTTGAATATAAAATTCAATATCTTATGTAGAAATACCATATTGTTCTCCATATAATTAAGGTTGGGTGGCTATTTTTTGAATTTTGACGTATAGGCTATTAATTTTTTCGCATCTATTATAATAATTGGAATGAAATGCGTATAATTCTCTAGTTTTCAGGGGACATATCTTAGAAATAGCACTTTTAGTATTAACACGATATTCACTCGACTTTGTTGTTTTAACAAACTCTTCGATATATTACGTTACAGACTTTATTCCGAGAGTCGACCTTTTATAAAATAATATTTTCTAAGCATTCTATAATGTATTTTTCTTGATTATAAGTGACAATGTATACAGAAAATAATGGATCATTCATTTTTAAAAGTTTTTAAGATTATTTTATTAATCATAAGGCAAGTGCCACCCAGTAATATGAGCAAAATAAACCAAATAACGCGACTATCAGGGATAACTGCTTCTATATTTTTCTGGAAAAAAATGAATAATAAAGGGAATAACATAAATGGCATAATATCGAGGAACAACCACTTAATATGTGAATTTGGTAGAAATCGTTTATGGACAATACCAGCCCAAATTATTAGGTAAATTAGATTTTGAAAAAACCAAGTTTTAGCGACTCCAGTTGCGCCATAATTTATTCCGGTGAAATAGATTGTTGGAATAAATGTAATAAGAAATATAATATTTCCTATCACATGTAGTCGAATATTTCCATGCGCGTATTGTAAGTAGTAGGGGAATGCAGATATTGCCAAAATACCATTACCTAATGCATACCAACATAGTATTGGCGTGACTTCTTTGGCTACTTGATGGCTTCCCGTCCATATATAAATTGCATGGTAAGCATATCCACTTAATAATATGCTTACAGGTAATATTATTAATGCCATTATACGGCTTGAGTTTCTATAAACAAAAATAAGCTCTTTATTTTTTTGCTCAACGTGTAGAGAAGTTAATCTGGGGAGAATGGCTTGTGCTATAGGTTGACTTAGTATCATTAGTCCAGATGCAGCAATTACACCCATTGAATAAAATCCAAATTCATTTAGTGGAAGTAGATAGCTTAATAATAATTTATCTGTTTGAGTAATTAATACCCATACACCTGATGTAAATGCAATGCTTAATGCAAATTTTAATATTGGGATCGACTCACGAATAAATTTTTTATCTATTCTTGGTGATTTATCTTTATAAGGGGTGTGATATATAGCTGAAAGATAGAAGATAATTAATTCTATAAATGCTATAATAATTTGATATATGAAATAAGAATATAGTGAATTATGGGTTAATATTAATATAATAACAGAAACAGGAAACCTTAATGTGGCGATAATTATATTTATAATATTAAGTTGAATTTGTTTCTCTAATCCAATTAGTGTACTTCTCCAAGGACCGCAAAGCCATCGAAAAGCTATTGTAACAAACATTGATGAAACTGAGAAAGTGACAAGACTAACTGATAGAGATGTAGTCAGCCAATTTTTAGTGATCCATTCTGCACTCATTATTCCTGATAGGAATATCATCATGGCTATGAGGAGAAAAAAATATGTTATGGCTTTTTGTAATCCCTTAAAAAATATGGCTTTTTGTTGATTATTCTTAGCTATTGTTGCTTCTCGTGCTATTGTTGTTGATATGCCCATATCTAACAATTGCATCCATCCTTGGAGCATTGTAAAAAAGCCTATCAATCCGTAGCCTTCTGAACCTAATTTTTCAAGATAGAAGGGGATTACCACCAATCCAATAATAGCCAGATAGAACTGACCAATATAATTAGCAATTATATTTCTTTTGATCATGATGATTGTATTAATTTCTTATATATTAATAAACTTTCTTTAGATAATAGGTCGAGATTAGTATTTTCATTTTCATTTTCATTTTCATTTTCATTTTCAGGTCTTAAAATATTAAGAGTAATATTGTTTTTTAAATTTTTAAGGACTTCATTTAAAGATGCTACCTGTTGTGAAAAAACAATGTGCCTTAATTTATCTTTACATTCATTTTTGAGGTAATATCTGAGTTCAATAATTTTCTTACCAGTATCCATTCCTTCATCAATAAAATGGACTGTACTGCCAATAAATTTTTTCTGATTTCTTATCGCCTTTTCGAATCCATTCATTCCAGGAAAATCAGGTAATAGTGCAGGATGAAAATTAATTAGTTTATTATTATAATTATTTAAGATATTACCTTGAAGTAGACGGGAGAAGAAAACTACAACATAATCTATATCATTTGAAATAAGTATTTCTAGTAATTTGTCCGAAAATTTAATATTAGATTTTTCATCTATTCTTACATGGGGGATTGAAAATTCATCTGAAAGATTTTCAGCTGGACATTTTCTGTCTGTAATAATTAAATCGAGGTTAATATCAGGGTTATTTCTGAGCAAAGTTTTTACAACAGAGCCTCCGGTAGAGCTTAATAGTGCAATTCTACTATTCAAGAGTTCCTCCTGATAACATTTTTCTTATAGTGTTTTTATCACAATTCATTAAAATATCTATAATTGATAATCCTGGAATAAAAATATTATTATTTTGTGAATAAAATGGTAAATCAGGATTTAAAAATTTAATTTTTATATTTTTTTTACTAAAAAGTTCTTTATCATAAAGCGCTTTGCCACCAATAGCATTTATATATGTATTAGCTTGCAGTAAATGGCAAATATCAATAATGCGTTTAACTCCCTTTTTGTCTTTTGGTATATTAAAATCTGAAGCTTTACTGAATTTCTTTTCTATTTCCAAATACTTGAATACACTTTCTATTGAAGATTTGTTGATTATTGATACATTTTTATCACTTGATGAAACGACAAACTCTATTATTGGAAATATTTCTTTAAAGAACGGAGATGAGCTATAGGATGAGTTAATCTGATTAAGAAACGGTTGAAAATTTCCAGTATAAAAATGTTCGTTTATTTTTCTATTTTGACTGATTTTTTCCACGGGAACTGTAAATAAAGAAGCTTTATTGTTATTTAGTATATTATTTCTGTTTATAAAGCCCTTTTTTATGAAATTTACATTATCAAAGAAAATGAAATTATCTACACTACTTACTAATTGATAATACCCTAAATATGGAAAAAAATAAGGTTGCATGATAGCAATTTTCATTAGATATCCTTAATTAAGGATATAATGATATCCTGCTGACTTTTTTCTAAAGATGTAAATATTGGTAAGCATAAAACTTTCTCTGAGGCTTCTTTTGCATTGCTGAGATTGGATGATGATGAATGTAAACCACGATACATTGGCATATCACTAATTAGAGGGTAGAAGTATCTTCTTGATAAAATATTATTATCTTTTAATTTTTGATATAGTTCATCACGAGTTAATGGATAATCTTTTTCAACTAGAATAGGAAAATATGAATGATTACTAGTTGCAGAATCAGATAGCTTAGGAATAGTGATTCCTTGTATGTTTTGTAGTTTTTCTCTATAACGTAAATCGATATTGCTTCTTTGAGAAATTGAATTATCTATATGTTTTAATTGTAATAAACCAAATGCAGCATTGACTTCACTCATTTTTCCATTAATACCAGGTGCGGTGACGGTGATTTCATCTGCAAAACCAAAATTTTTCAAGTAATCGATTCTTTGTTTGGTTTTTGCATCAGGACAAATAATCGCACCACCCTCAAATGTATTAAATACTTTTGTGGCATGAAAACTTAATATGGATAAATCACCATATTTCAATAGGCTTTGATCTTTGTATTGAACACCAAATGCGTGAGCTGCATCATAAATAACACGTAAACCGTATGTATCAGCAATTTTTTGAATTGCTTCAACATCGCATGGATTAGAGTAACAATGAACGGGCATTATTGCTGTTGTACGAGGTGTAATTGCTTCTTCGATTTTTTTTGGATCAAGATTAAAAGTTTTTTGATCTATATCTACAAAAACAGGTGTGAGATTATTCCAGAGGATTGAGTGTGCTGTAGCAACAAACGAATAAGGTGTTGTAATAACTTCCCCGCTAATTCGTAATGCCTGTAATGCTGTCACTAGTGCAATAGTTGCGTTAGTAAATAAAGAAATATGCTCAACGTTAAGATATTTGCAAAGTTCTTTTTCTAACTCTTGATGAAATGGACCATTATTAGTTAACCATTTGTTGTTCCAAATCTTTTGTAAGTATGGTATGAATTCTTCTAGAGGGGGTAAATATGGTTGTGTTACAGGTATACTTTTGTTATCCATAATAACTTCTTTAGTTGAGAATTATTGCTGTTCCACCTATTTAGGATCTATTAGAGATAATAGATGGAGTCGTAATTATTATTGAACGAATAAAATTGAAATTAAGTCTTTTACAAATCTATTAAAATTGTGATTGTCATAATTATTACAATAAAGAGTATAAATATTTTCCATAATTATTTTTTGAAATTAATTTGGCTTTCTCTTTGACCTCTTCTTTTGTTAGCCAGTTATTTTTGTATGCAATCTCTTCTAAGCAAGCAATTTTAAACCCTTGGCGTTTTTCAATAGTTTCAACAAAGGTGGCGGCTTCTAGTAAGCTCTCATGGGTGCCGGTATCCAGCCATGCAAAACCACGGCCAAGAAGTTCTACATTTAGAGAATCATCATCAAGATACATCTGGTTAATTGATGTGATTTCTAATTCACCACGATCTGATGGCGTGACTTTCTTTGCGAAATCAACGATTCGATTGTCATAGAAGTAAAGACCGGTGACAGCATAATCAGATTTGGGTTTTTTAGGTTTTTCTTCAATAGAAATTGCTTTCATCTGATCATCGAATTCAACAATTCCAAAACGTTCAGGGTCTTTTACTTGATAACCGAAGATGGTAGCTCCAGTCTTTTGGGAAGATGCTTTTTGTAGTTTTGGTGAGAAAGCTTGCCCCCAGAAGATGTTATCTCCTAGAACTAAACAAACTGAATCATCACCAATGAAATCTTCACCGATAATGAATGCTTGGGCCAGTCCTTCAGGTTTATCCTGAGTTGCGTAACTAATCTTTATTCCTAAGCTATTTCCGTGGTTCAAAAGGCGTTTGAAGCTTATTTGATCTTCAGGAGTCGTAATAATAAGAATGTCTTTGATCCCTGCTAGCATCAGTACTGATAATGGATAATAGATCATTGGCTTATCATATACTGGAAGGAGCTGTTTAGATATACCCATTGTTATAGGGTATAATCTGGTGCCGGAGCCACCGGCTAAGATAATGCCTTTCATATTAATTTTAATTTGACCAAATAATTCATATTGTTTCTGAATCTAAATTAATTTTACGATAATCATTAAATGAATTTATTTAATGATTTTTTCTTAAAATATAGGGAATTTGTATATATGGAAAATCTGAACTAATGCTTAAATACCATTAAACAAAGCTACCGCACTAGGTTATTGGCTCCCAGAACGCCTGCAAAATTCGGTAATCTTACCTACTGTATTGATTTTCCAATACTTTTGTCTGCTTTAACAAAAAGTAATGGGGGATAAGATTTTGTAACTCATTGGGGGGAGACTAAACTGTAAATTCTGTCTGGTCAAGCTTAACAAACCACTTGTTTAACTAATTGGTAGAATACGGTTAGCTGAAATCTGTATTATCGCCCATGAAGTGGTAGCTAGATTCGTTAATAACATACTATGATGTCTTACTTTTCAAAGAGTTTTATTCTATTCCATTCGTTTAGTAGGGAGTATTTCAGCTTTACATTTGTTTTTTTAGATTGGTAACTTTTTTCTTGTATCCATCCGATAACAAAGGATTGATATTGATTAGAAAAATAAATATTTCTAATTCTACAATCCATCATCTTTGGAGGTATCGGTAAATCTGTCAGTGATTGTTATCTAAATGTTAGAAAATGGGAGCGGGATTGGGGTAGGTTATGTTATTGATAGACAGTAAGTTTAGTGGTTTTCTTTAGTTGTAGTATTAAAATGTACTTAAACTGTTGCAATATAGAGTCGCATTCATTTAAGTGTCAAAATTAATTTTTTGATGTTAAGTGGATTTACAGTAGTTAGGAATGAGCCGGTAGAAACTCCTATACATAGGAGTAATAGCTTGATAGAGATGGATTCATCTACCAGTAAACAAGCGAAGATGACAGCCCAGATAGCATAAGTGATATTTAAACTCATAGCACGGATAGGCTGAAGCATGCTGATTGCTTTGTAGTAGAAGAGGTACGATAGTGTGGCGATCAGGGAAGTGAAGAATAATAAGGAGTATAATTCTATGTTTGAGAAAATATGTACGACACCAGGAAAAGAATGAACGAATAATATGATAATGATTAAATAGCCCACAGAGGATGATAGTTGCCTTATGAAATAAGCAATGTCAGCCGGTATATCTTTATTCATCCCGTAAGAGCTGATAACAACTTCGGAACTCCAGCCTAGTGCACATATAAAAGCGAAAAGAAAGCCTGTCCAACCAGATATTGTCTGAGTTGATGCTGAGTAACCGAGTATCATAGTGCATACAACGGCTAATATTAGTCCTAATATTCCAATAAGGTGAATGCGATCTTTAAGTAGGAAAAAAGAAGTTAAGGCCCCAATAGCAGGATAAGTGGCTGAAATAGTTGCTGTGTAGCTAATGCCAATGTATTGAATAGCTAAAATATAGCAAGACATGCCTATTGGGCCACCAAATATAGCCGCTAGTACAATTATTCTATTTTTCTTGTTCTTGGGGATAAGGCGTATTGCTTGGTATTTTCCTTTGACTATAAGATATATAAACATATATCCACATGAGATCGTGTCATTCAGAAAAGCAAGTACAATGGGAATAAGAAGGTAGGAGGAGAGAACGGTATCTTCTAATAATAATGCTAAAAGTACGCCGCTTAGCCCCCAGAAGATACCAGAGGACAGTCCATAGGCATTGGCTGTTATTTTACGATCGATGAATATAGCCATTATTGGTACTGTTCCGTTGATTTGTTGGTTTGTGCTAAGAGGTTAAATACAATAATTTATACCCGTTATCTTTCAAGTTGCCTCTTTGTTGGCTGCACTCACTCACCCCGGTCATATGCTCCCGGGGATTTGCTCCCTGGCCGTCGCGATGCATCTTGAAATCCATAGGGTATATATATTTCACCATTTTTTATTTTCTTTCTTTTCTAAAGAATAATATTTTCTTTAATATATTCCGAGTTACGTTGCTTCAAAAATAAATTTTTTATGAAAACTACCATCTATTCTTCTGAAATCAATAGGGAGCCGTTTAAGGCGTAGTGGTAGGATTACTTATTTGGAAAATTTAGATGTTATTTTAAAAGGTCGTAAATGTAGTCTTTAGGATGAAAATCAATAGGAGCATTAATAAGGATCTTCCTAATATTCTCAAAATCATAATTTTCACACGATGCTTTTAGGTTATTTAATAACGGATTTAATTTATCCCAAGTCAGAAAGACTTCATTGGCGGTCATGATTCTCGGATGACTTGTGCCAGAAACGTTATCACCAATTAATAATTCTTCATAAAGCTTTTCACCGGGCCTTAATCCGGTAATTTTGATTTCGATATCACCGTGAGGGTTGATTTCATCTTTAACTGTCAGTCCGGAAAGGTTGATCATTTTCCGGGCAAGATCGTATATTTTTACTGATTCTCCCATATCGAGAACAAAAACATCGCCATTATTGCCGAGTGCACCTGCTTGGATAACTAACTGGGCAGCTTCTGGGATCGTCATGAAGTAACGGGTAATATCTTTGTGAGTTAGGGTTATTGGCCCGCCATTTTCTATTTGTTTTTCGAATAGGGGTACCACGGAACCGGATGAACCCAGAACGTTGCCAAAACGAACCATTGAGAATTTTGTATCGCTGTTTTCTTTAGCAAAAGCTTGTAGTATCAGTTCAGCAAATCTTTTTGTCGCTCCCATGGTATTGGTTGGGCGGACAGCTTTATCGGTAGAAATTAATACGAATTTATCAACTTTTTGATTAATTGCTGCTTTGGCAAGTGAAAGTGTGCCAAAGATATTATTATTCACCCCCTCTATGGTATTCATTTCTACCAGAGGGACGTGTTTATATGCGGCAGCATGGTATATTGTATTAATGTTGAATTTATTTATTATTTTGTTTATCTTATCTAAATCTTTTATATCACCTAAAATTGGAATAATAGTGATATTCAAATCGTTTTCTGAATTTATCTTTTGTAACTCTTTTTCTATTGCATAAAGGCAGTACTCGGTTAATTCAAATAATATCAGCTGCGTGGGAGACTGAGTGATGATTTGCCTACATAACTCTGATCCAATTGAACCACCGGCACCTGTAACGAGGATGTTTTTATTCTTAATATTTTTACTGAGTAAATTTTGTAATGGGTTAACTTGTTCTCTGCCGAGTAGATCGTTAATAGAAACGCGTTTGAGTGAGCTTATTTGGGCTTTTCCTTCAACCAGATCATTGAAGCTTGGGATAGTGAGTATTTCACAATGCTCTTTTTGTAATCGATCAAGTATTTTTTTTCTATTGGATATTGATACGCTAGGTATTGCTAATAATATTTTCTTGATGTTGTATTTCTCTACTAAAAGTGTTATTTTTTCTGGAGAATAGACATAAACCCCATGAATAGATAAATCGTGTAATTTCGTATTATCATCAACAAAAGCAATAGGATTGAATTCTCGATGCTCTCTTAATATGGGTAAAAGTTGCCGACCGGATTCTCCTGCTCCGTATATAATAACGGGAGCTCCTTTATATCTTAATAGATTACGTAGTGTTCTATATAAAAATCGGGTACCGCAGAGTGATATCACCAGAAAAGAGAAATAAATAATTGGTACGGTTCTTGGCAGAAATGCCTGTTGATATAAGGAGATTGCGGTCAATAGTAGAGTAGATAGAAATGAGCCAATAATGGCCCATTTCAATATACTCATGTTAACGTATTTTAATATAGATCTATAAAAGCCGATTCTTAAGAAAATAAATAGGGTGAGAGGTATGGTTAATATAATCGTTAACCAATGTTGTAAGCTATAGATGGGTACTTCTCTATCAAGGCGTAGCCACATGCTTAGCCAGTATGAAATACTGATGATAAATATATCTACGATGAGGAGAACGATGGTCTTGATTAATCTATCTTGATTGAAAAACATTCTCTTGTTCATAATGGTTAATTACCTAAAAACTACTTTGTAAATTGTTTTGAAAATAATCTTCAGGTCATAGAAAAATGACTTTTTATCTATATATTCTAGGTAATACTTGGCTTTTATCGGCATAATAATGTCGATATAAGCTTGATGAGGATCTTGATATTGGCTTAATATTTGGTTTTCATCGATCATTTCTATGGAAGCTAAATCGGTTATGCCGGGTTTTACTGATAATATTTTGTTTCTAACGTTATCTGGGTATTTGTCCATAAATTGTGGCACTTCAGGTCTTGGCCCGACTAAACTCATTTTTCCCTGTATAACATCAATGAGTTGAGCTAATTCATCAATTTTATATTTGCGTATAAATTTTCCAGAGTTGGTAATACGCAGATCATGACCGATAGTGAGTTGTCCTTTTTGCTCTGATCCGGTAGTCATGCTCCTAAATTTATGAATATAGAAATTTTGATTATATCGTCCTACGCGTTTTTGTCGGAAAAAAATAGGTCCTTTTGAGTCTATTTTTATCCAAGTAGCGATTACAATTAAAAGAGGTGAAAGGATGATTAACCCAATCGAAGATGAGATTAGATCAAAAATTCTTTTTATAATTGAATAAGTTGTTTTCATTTATTCAAGAATCTCTTTAATTGTGTTAATGACATAAATCTGATCATCTTTTGTCATCTTTGTATATAAAGGAATGGATACAATTCTTTTAAAGTTTTCTTCTGCTATAGGAAAATTGTTTTTGTCCAGAGAATAGGTATCTTTCCATATTGGCTGTTTATGTAGTGGGATAAAATGGACAGAACAGCCGATATTTTTCTCTGCCATTTTTATTATAAAGTCATCTCTTGATATTTTGACTCCGTCATTGAGTCTAATGGTGTATAAATGCCAGGCGTGCTGACTATTAGGTTCTTTAGGTTTAGTGGGTAAGGTAATTGGTAGATCTTTTAATTCATTATCGTAAAATTTGGCCATGGCTTCTCTTTTCTTCTGAAAAGCGTCTATTTTCTGTAATTGATGAATACCAATGGCGGCACAAATATCTGGCATATTATATTTATAACCCGGTTCAATGACTTCATAATACCAGGCCGGTGTTTTAGATTGGTATCGATCAAAAGCATCTTTACTGATACCGTGAAGGCGCATGATTTTGGCTCTTTTTATAATGTCTGGATTTCTGGATACGAGTATTCCCCCTTCCGCTGTCGTCATGGTCTTGTTGGCGTAGAAGCTGAATACCGTTGCATCGGTGTCAAGTGTGCCAATTTTCTTTCCCTTATATAGGGTTGGGAATGAATGGGCGGCATCTTCAATGATTCGTAAATTAAATTTCTTGGCGATAGCAATGATTGCATCCATATCGCAGGATAAACCAGCAAAATGTACCGGCATAATCGCTTTAGTTTTGGCGGTTATTGCTTTTTCTATTGCTGTTGGATCAATATTTAGGCTGTCAGGTAAAGAATCAACAAAAATAGGATGCGCGCCTAGATAACGGACAACTTCGGCGGTTGCCGTGAAGGTATAAGTAGGCACAATAACTTCATCACCCGGTTGAATACCAATAGCTTCCAGCGCTAAATGTAATCCAGCTGTGGCTGAGTTTACCGCAATGGCTTCAACATCAGAACCCAAGTATTGCGCAAAATCGTGTTCAAATTTTCTGGCTTTAGGGCCGGTCGTTATCCAGCCGGTTTTAAGTGAGTCAATGACTTCGTCAATTTCAGATTGTCCAATTTCAGGTAATGCAAAAGGAAGGAATTTATTATTCATGATTTATTATTGCCTTTATGAAATTGTCTGCTAATACGGAATAAGCGTGATTTTCTAAAGCGTAAATTTTACCTCTTTGCCCTATTTGGCTTAATTCGTTAGTTGATAATTCACAGAGTTTTAATAGGCTCTGTGCAATATCTTCGGGCTTGCCTGATTTAATTGTAATGCCGCAATTAGCGTCAGAAACCGGATCATTACCTGCATCAATCGCACATAAAATAGGTTTACCCGCCATCATATAATCAATCAGTTTATTGGGGCTGATGCCAAATCTGAATAATGATTGCTTTTGTAAGCCTATATAGGCAATGTCAATTTTATTGAGTAGTGTTGGAATTTGGAATTTTGGAATGGGATCAAAGAATATAATGTTATTTATGCCCAGTGATTCAGATTCTTTAATTAAATTGTCCTTTTCAAAGCCAGTGCCAACCAATAAAAAAGTAATGGGTTTATTATGAAGCAGTGAAGCTGTTTTGAGTAGTTTTTCTAACGCATTTGGTCGTCCGTGAGCGCCGCAATAACATACAATTTTGTGCCCTTTATTTTTTTCAGCTGTGATTAACGTTTCCAGTAAGCTGTTTAATGGCGTGCGTTGATTCATCCAATCATCTACAACCACTCCATTAGGAATAATATGTAATTTATTAAGCTCTAATCCATGAGCTTGCATATGCTCTTTTACGTTAGGGAGCATGGAAATAACGATATCGGCATGTTTGTAAGCCATGTTTTCAGCAAGTTGACATAATTGGATAAATGGATGTCTAGGTGACATTCCACCTAATTCTATGGGGGAAAGAGGCCATAAATCATGCAGTTCAAAGACCAGTTTGGCATTAGCTTTTTGAGCAATACGTTTTGCTACCCATATATCCATAGGATATGTGCTTGATGCAATGACCACGTCAGGCTGATATTTTTTGACCAGGTTATTACTGTCGAGCCAAATTTGTCGTAAAAAAGAGAAGATATTTTTGACTCTGGCTAATCCATTTCCGTTGTAGCTTGGGGTTGGGTACCAGATAAATTCTAACCCGTTAATATTTTCGGTGGTTTTTTTATTGTCTGTCAGTTTAGGTTGTTTTGTCCGGACATGAGAATAAGAGGCTGCGAGTAGGGTAATTTTGTGTCCAGATTTAATCCATTCTTGGCCTAAATGATATGGACGAAACTCCATACCAAGATCCGGTGAACCCGCATAATGGTTTATATAGACTATATTCATAGTAATTTTTCTAATTCGTCAGCAATTCTTGTCGCAGCGATACCGCCGCCGTACATAGATTGAACTTCGCCTATGTTGATATTCATCATGTTGTGAACTGATTGGATTATTTTTTTACTTTCAGCGGCTGAAAGTCTGTTCACGCCGGCTTCGATTAATTCTACCCATTCAGTTTGATCCCTGACGGTTACACAAGGTTTTCTGAAGAAGAAAGCCTCTTTTTGTAGACCGCCGCTGTCTGTAATAATCAGGGAGGTGTTTTTGAGGAGCCAGATCATTTCTAAATATCCCACTGGCTCAATTAAATGAACATCTAAATGCAAGTTGTATTGTTCTAACATTTTTTTAGTTCTTGGGTGAATCGGTATTAAAACAGTAGCAATCCTTTTATGAATGTCATTCAATGCATTGACTATTTCAGCTAAACGCTGAGGATTATCGGTATTTTCAGCACGATGGAGGGTTGTTAATATAAAATGTTGGATAGAATCTAGACCATCAGGTTTTTTTGCCATTTGGCTAAAATATAAAGCTGCATCTTCCATTACATCGCCGACTTTTTTTATAGTAACTGGCTTTGAACCAAATCCTTCTCTTTGTAGATTATTGATGGCGGTGTCTGTTGGACAGAAAAGAACTGAACTCACATTATCTGTTAATATTCTGTTTATTTCTTCTGGCATTTTGATATTAAAACTACGTAAACCGGCTTCAATATGGATAACTGGAATATGTAATTTAGATGCGGCTAATGCACCCGCTAATGTTGAGTTAGTATCTCCATATACCATGACTGCATCGGGTTTTTCTGTGATAAGGACTTTTTCAACCTCGATTAGCATTTTACCGGTCATTTCACCGTGCGAGCCACCATGAATATTGAGTGTGTAATCCGGTTTGGGAATGGCTAATTCATTAAAAAATATATCAGACATATTCGTATCAAAATGTTGGCCGGTATGAATGATAATCTCTTTAAATTTATGGTGATTTTTTAAAGCGTGAGATACTGGACTTGCTTTAATGAATTGTGGTCTGGCACCTAATACAGTAATGATTTTTTTCATATCGATTAACGTCCAATTTGTTGGTAAAATTCGTTAAGTTTATTTTGTTCAATATCCCAATTGTATTTTTCATTTACTGCCAGAAGCCCATTGTTACCCATTTCTTCTGCTATATCAGTGTTATTTGATAAGTAATCTATCGCATTCGCTATTTCCTTAGGGTTTAATGGATCGATACAAATGCCACAATGGTTTTTTACAACAATATCTTTCCATAATGTGAAATTTGAAGCGATGACAGGAATACCTGCACTCATATATTCGAATATTTTATTGGGTTGGGCATCGATATGATTGGGTAGTGGATGATATAGAACGATACCCGCAATAGATTTAGATAAAAGTTCTTTGGTTTCTCCTCGATTTAAAAATCCCAGTTCATCTATTTTGTGCCAATTTTTCATGTTTTTTATTTTATTCTCTAAATCTTTGTCAGAAAAATTACCCGCTAATTTCATTTTTGTATTTGTTGTGAGGTGAGAGATGGATTTAACCATCTCGGCTATACCTCTGATATCAGAAATACCGCCGACATAGCAGACTTGTTTTTCTTTTTCATGCCAGTTGGCGTTCTTATTATATAATTCACCCAATATGGGGTAATTATTGATATCTATGGTGTTTTTATTGAATTTTAAGAATTTATTTCTTATTGATGGGGTAGCCGTAATAATTCCGTCAAATTTAGCAGCAGCATATTTTTCGTAGAGGGCGAATAATTTAGAGATAATAATTTTGTTAAATTTATTTAAATAAGGTTTGCTAAAAATTTGTTTAGGGACATCTTCATGGGCATCAAAAATAACTATTTTACCTTTCTTTTTGAGTTTTAATCCGATAGGTATGAGTTCCGGATCATGGAAATGATATAAGTCAGCATCTAATTCTAATGCTTTTTTATAAACTTTATTGGTTGTTTTAAATATTCTATTTAGTCGGCCTGTTAATATACCGACATCAATGATAGCAATGTTATTCTTTATTTCATTACCTTTACCATCTGCAACAATAAGGGAGACTTCATGTTTTTTTTGTAAGGCAGAACATTCTTTCAGGAAAATACGGATGTCGAAGCGTGAATGTACCGAAGTCATATGTGTGATTTTCATAAGGGTATTTTGTTAGTTTTTGTAGGAAATAAAAATAATAATATGCTTAATGCTAGCAGCCCATATGTCAGTAGCAGCGCTGTAATCGCTGAATTTGATATCGTATATACGAAGGGTAGATATAATGTGGTTGAAAACTCAAATGGAACTTTTTTTGAACTCAGGTTCATTGCGAAGATTAATATGTTAAATATGAAAAAGTTTATTAATAAACCAAATGTGCCATATCGGGCGATACCGTCTCCGATAAAGCCTGTATTGGCCGATCCTGATGTGCCATAATATATTTGAGAAATTATTTGAGGAGCTTCTTTTGTAAATTCACTATTGTTGTTGTAGATATAATCATAGAAGTAATAGGTATTTAATGTGGGTGTGAAGAATACTCTACGTAGCCAATGTATAAGTGGATCATAAAAATCAAAAATAAAATATAATATCCCGGCGGTAAGGAATAAATAGAGAATGATGTTTATCACTGAATTACTTATCGATCTTGTTCCTTTTATATAGAAGAATAGAATGATAACGGCAAGGTTCATGAATGCTATGCTTTTTAATCCAGAAGAGCTATAGATTAAATAGGAAATCGCAATGCTTATCGTAATGAGGATATATTTAATAGAACCTCTTACATAAAGTGAAGCCAGTAATAGCAATGGTGAGATAACATATCCCCCATTTGTGATGATGTACATGGTGAGTAGCGGGGTATTTTCTTTAAAGTGTTCTCTTACAGCATAAACTCTAAATATATTTGGTGGTATTAGACTGAATCCAGGATTGCTAATAACGAATAACAGCACAATAATACCACATCCTATTATAATTATTTTATATAAATCCCATGGAATTTTCAGTTTCGGCATCGTTATTCTATCTATTATGCGGAAAAACAATATAGATAAGAAAAATAATATGTTTATTGTGAGTATGAAAATTGTTGAATTGAGGGAGGCTGAATTAATTAATGGGAATATAATTGATACTGGTATGATGTAAGTTATATATATTAACCATAGAAAAACCATAACTGGATTTTTTTTGTTATTAAGTAAAATGAGAGGTAGGAATGATATCCAACAGAGAAAAATACTTAAGTAACCTTGTGGAGTAATATTATAGCCTCTTACCTCATGGAATGTGTCTAATATAAGCACCGAATTCAGGTAAATAATAACCTGATATAGAAATATTTTCAGGGTTATTTTAATTTTATTTTGCATTTTTTCTGATAAAGAAATAAATGGATGATAATAATAAGATAGATAGGAAGTACATTGTAATAAATTGATAGTATGCCCAACTAATAGGGCCATGTTTTATGTAATAATAGCCAATATTAGAGATGGATTTATTCCAACTATTATATAAATCCATTATTTCTTTATTTTTAAAATTTTGATTTCTCTCTATCAGATCTTTTAGGAGTAGAGTATGTATTCTATGATATTTGATATTACTTGGATTTCCAATTAAATCATAGCTGGACCATTCATTTCTTATGTCGAACTTAAATATATTATGACTGATTGATTGATATAAACTTTCGGACACCCTTTTGCTTTCATCTATATTTAGATAGTTTTCAAAGGATTCAATGCCATAAGTAGAGTAGATCATGCCGTTTAATACAAAAGCCAATTTATCTGAATTAGCTTGGGGATCAACATATTCTTCAATCCAGGGCAGATCATCTAATGTTGTTAAACTGCCGCCTTTATGGATAGGTGTTAGTGATGATTGGTATAGTAGCTTCGAGGTTGACAGATATTTATCATCACCAAAATGGTCATAAGCCCTTAATAGGAGAATAATGGCATAGGCATCTGTTAGTCCAGACCACCAAGGGGCAGAGAGTTTATTGTTTTTATATCCTTTATATGACCAGTCAAAATCATATAAGTAATGGTTTTCACCATGAAATAATTTTGTATTACTTGATAACCAATCAGCAGAAAATTTAAAATTAGAAAGCAATTGGTCTTTATTGAATTTAGGCGGTGGTACGTTCCACCCGGATAAGGATGAATCCGTCCGCCATAATATATTGGTATTATCTTTATTTAAGGCTAAAGAAGAGTATATCATTCCATAGTGTACAACATAAAATGGGGATAAGAATGGCTCGGGAATATGAGGTGAATGTGATAGGGGAAAACCATTATTATTAAATTCGCGTTGAGCAAATTTTCCTTTCATGACTAAGCTTCTTACATTACCATTGAATTCATCTAATTCATAAGCGTATTTATTGAATGTATAACTTACAATCATCACGATAATAATGTAGGGGATTATTTTTATTATATTTTTGGTTCTCTTCATTTTAACCTTCTTTGCGCATGAAAGATAATTTTAAAATATAAGCCGTACTCATTAGATAAAGAATAAAGCTTGTGAGTGAAAATAATAAAAGGGTCAGGTAAATATCTCCTAGCATATATCCGGTGAAGAGGGATATAAATCTTAATGTAATAGATGTTGTTTGAATAAATAAATTGCTTTTCTGGTGTTCATAAATGGATAGATATATTGATAAAGATGAATATATTATTTGTCCGCAGAAATGAGGTATTAAACATAATAGATATTTACCTGATTCACGCCATTCTTCACCGAAAATAAAGGTTATTATGGGTATACCCGTTAAATATGTCACTATAGCAAATAAAATAGCAATCAGCGTTAGGCAATAAAATGTTTTTTTGATCTTTAAGAAAGGTGATGTAGTCGGGTCTTTTAAGTATCCTTGTAATATAGACGAAACGGTTTGGCTTAATAGTGTAATTGGGGAGCCTGATATTCTAGATGCAATCAAATAAAATCCTGCTGATTTTAGCCCATATGTGGACATGATAAATAGTTGAGGTAGTTCATTACTAAATGTATTAATTGAAGCTGCCGGGAAATCATAAACTGGGAATTTATAATATTTTTTAGCCAGTAGTTTTATTTTTTTGAATTCATTTTTGCTTGTAATAAAGCGATATTGAGATTTTTTACCTAAAAATAGAACACCTAATGATTGACCTAATATCTGGCCTAATATAAGGCTGCTTGCTCCTAAACTAGCGATACCACCAATGATTTGAATGCTAATCATAGCAATTGTCTGAGCTATTTTGGTGATAGAGAATTCACGGTATTGTTTTTCTCTTATACTATTGAAACTGACAGCTCGGTAAAATCCATAAGTTATAATACCCAGCGGGATATAGTATATATAGTTTCCTATGGCTATTTTTTCTGATGGATTATATATTGCAAAGATAGCGATAATTATCAAACTAATGGTTATTGGAATGATGCAAGATAATGTGACTAATGAATTAATCTCACGATTCTTTTCTGATGAACTTATTGAAAATTCATAACGAAGACAGGCGCCTACGGCAAAAACACTTAATAGTGATGAAAATGAAGCGTAAGTACCCAATTCTTCAGGTGAAAATAATCGTGTTAATACCGGCGTTGATAGTAATAATAATATCTGGCTGACTAATGATGAGAGTAATAAGCCAGATATATTCCGCAATAATTTATAATTCATAGATTTTAAATGGAGCTGGTAATTTTATTAATTAAATCTATGGATAAATATGGATGCATCGGTAAACTAATTACTTCCTGAGCGATTTCGTCTCCTACAGGTAGAGCAATATTGCTGGCTACCGCAGGTTGTTTATTCAAGGGAATGGGGTAATGCACGGCGGTGGGAATGCCTTGTGCTTTTAATTTGTGTTGCAATTTATCACGATTTTTAACCCGGATAGTATATTGCGCATAAGCAGAGAGATTGTGTGGCTCGATATAGGGCGTGGTCAGGATGCCAATGTCATTCAACGCCTGATTGTAGTTTGTGGCAACTGTCTGACGTAATGCCATTTCTTCATCAAATATGTCCAGTTTAGGTAGTAAAATGGCGGCTTGCAGGGTATCTAAACGGCTATTCACTCCGACTCTGACATGGTGGTATCGTCTGTCTTGTCCATGACGGGCAATTTGACGAATAATTTTCGCCAGTTCTTCATCATGGGTAAAAATAGCCCCGCCATCACCGTAACAACCCAACGGTTTACTGGGGAAGAAACTGGTACAGGAAATGGTGGTCAGGTTGCAGGAGCGTTTCCCTTTATAGGTGGCGCCAAAACTTTGGGCTGCGTCTTCTATTACGGGAATGTTGTGTTTTGCGGCGATAGCGTTAATTTCGTCAAAATCAGCACATTGACCAAATAAGGAGACCGGAATGATCGCTTTGGTTTTCGGCGTAATGGCGGCTTCAAGTCGTGCAGGGTCTAGATTATATGTCGTGGGTTTGACATCAATATAAACCGGGATACCGCCCAGCAATGCGACGGTTTCAGCGGTGGCAATGTAGGTAAATCCGGGGATAATGACTTCATCGCCGGGTTTGATGCCAATTGCCATCAAGGCAATTTGTAACGCATCGGTGCCATTGGCGCAGGTAATACAGTATGGCGCCCCGGTGTATGCAATCAGCTTTTCTTCTAATTCGGCCACTTCCGGCCCTAAAATATATTTGCCGTGGGTGAGGACTTTTTGGATATTTGCGTCAATTTTATCTTTAATTCTGTGTTGTTGTGCTGCTAAGTCGGTAAATTTCATGCCTTTATCCTTGCTTATTGAATTCGCACGACGGTATGGTCATTGAGTTGATAAATATGGTGAGTGTGTGGACAAATGGTGGTGGCTTGTCCGTGCAGGGGTAAATCTAATTGTTCACCAAATTCACTCATCCAGCCAATCTGTTTGGCCGGCACGCCCACCATCAGGGCATAATCAGGAACATCTTTATTGACCACCGCGCCGGCACCAATAAAAGCGTAAGTGCCAATGGTGGTGCCACAAACAATGGTACAGTTGGCGCCTAAGGTCGCTCCTTTCTTGACGAGCGTATTCTGATATTCACTTTTTCTTTCAATCAATGAGCGGGGATTATAAACATTGGTGAAAACCATGCTGGGGCCACAAAATACGCCGTCTTCTAGATGAACATTGTCATAAACAGAGACGTTGTTTTGTATTTTGCAGTGATTACCGATGGTGACTTTATTGCCGATAAAGACATTTTGTCCTAAAGAACAGCCTTCACCAATTTGAGCGCCAGAACAGATATGGGTGAAATGCCAGATACGGCTGTTTTTCCCGATTTGTGCTCCTTCATCAACAATGGCACTGGGATGTATCATTAATTGTTCTGCTGACATGAGACCAGTTCCATGGGTTTAATAGGTTAAAGGCAAGGAGATGGTTTTATTATCTCTGGCTGACAGGTAGGCGGCGATAAGCAGCTCTAAGGATTTTAAGCCTTCCCGGCCATCAGTGATGGGTTGGGCTTTGCCTTTCATGACATCAATGACATTTTTATAATAGAGGGGATGACCAAATCCATAAACGGAGGTGGTTTCATAGCTCGCGGTTTTGACGTGTTGGTCATACTCTTGTTCGTCAGCGAAATGCCATTCCTGGATTTCATTGACGGCCATGCCCCCCACCCGAACTGTGCCTTTTTCCCCGAGAATGGTGATGGAGCCTTCAAGGTTTTTCGGATAGGTACACATGGTGACAGCCATCGAGCCTAAGGTGCCATCCCGCCAGCGGATATTGAGTACCCCGGTATCTTCCGTTTCGATATCCAAGTGGGTAGACGTCATGGCTTGAACATCTTTGACCGGACCGATTAACCATTCAATTAAATCAACATAGTGGCTGGCCTGATTCATGAAGGCACCCCCATCAAATTCCCAGGTGCCCCGCCAAGCGGCCTGGTCATAATAGGCTTGAGGTCGGGTCCAGAAAACATTGAGGTGAACCATATGGATTTTGCCAAAACGTTTTTCACTGACGGCCCGTTTCAGTAATTGTAAGGTGGCATTTAAGCGATTTTGTTTGACAACAAAGAGGTGTTTGCCGGCTTTATCGGCGGCTTTAACCATATTTTCACCATCAGCCAGCCGGGTGGCCATCGGTTTCTCGGTGACGACATGAAAGCCTTTATCAAAGCAGGTCATCGCCTGCTCTGGATGGAGGCCGGAGGGCGTGGTCAGGATAATGATATCGGCGGTGATATTATCCAGCATCGCGTTTAAGTCGCTGAAACCCGGAACGCCGGTTTTTTCTACCGCTGCGTTTAATGCATTTTGCTCGTTATCACAGACGGCAACTAATTCGACCTCTGCTTGATGGACTTCCAGTGCATGGAAGTGATTTTTTGCGATCCGCCCACATCCCACTAAAGCAAATCTTATCTTTCTGTCTTTAATGATGTTCAGCATGTCTTATCCTAAGTTAAGCTTTTATGATGTTTTTATGATTGGGAGAATACTTGCCACGGGTATCGACGACTAATTTGGCGTTATTGATGATCAGCTCATAATCAAATTTATCGTGATCGGTAGCTAAAATAACGCAGTCGAAAGTGTTGAGGTTATTTTCAGTGATAGGTTGGCTGGTTAAATTAAAATGATGTTCCCGCATTTTAGGAAAAGCTGAGACGTGTGGATCTGAATATTCGATATTAGCACCGAGCTCTCGGAGTTTTTCCATAATATGTACCGAGGGGCTTTCTCGCATATCATCCACATTCTTTTTATAGGCGATGCCGAGTATTAAGATGTGGCTGCCATTAATGGATTTATTCGCCTTGTTGAGGGCTAATACCGTTTTGGTGACCACGTAATCTGGCATGGAGGAATTAACTTCACCGGAGAGTTCAATAAAGCGGGTATTAATACCGTATTCTCGGGCTTTCCAGGTTAAATAGAAGGGATCAATCGGAATACAGTGACCGCCTAATCCGGGACCGGGGTAATAAGGGACAAAGCCGAAGGGTTTGGTTGCCGCAGCCCGAATGACTTCATGGATATCAATCCCCATTTTATCGGCAACGAGTTTCATCTCGTTGACTAAGCCAATATTGACCGCCCGGTGTATATTCTCAAGCAGTTTTGTCATTTCAGCGGCTTTGGTTGAACTCACCGGGACAACCTGGTCAATGGCCGGCTGATAAACAGCGATACCGGCTTTTAAACAGTTTTCCGTGTGGCCGCCAATGACTTTAGGGATGGTGCGGGTTTCGAAATCAGGGTTACCGGGGTCTTCCCGTTCGGGGGAATAGACCAGGAAAATATCTTCACCGACGGTTAACCCACTTTCTTCAACCCGGGGTAATAACTCTTCTTCCGTGGTGCCTGGATAAGTGGTGCTTTCTAAGGAGAGGACTTGCCCGGTTCTTAAATACGGTTTTACCCGGTCGGTGGTGTTAATGACAAAGCTGATATCGGGTTCACGGTATTTGTTTAACGGTGTGGGAACGCAAAGAATAATGGCATCGCATTCAGTGATTTTGGTGAAATCCGTTGTGGCTTCAAAACCGGTATTGATGGCTTTAGTGATGTTGGATGAGGGAATATGTTCGATATAACTTTGACCTCGATTTAATTTATCTGTTTTTTCTTTGTCAATATCAAAACCAATAACTTTGAAACCGACATCGTTATATCGGAGCATTAAAGGTAAACCCACATAACCAAGACCCACAATGGCAATGATGGCGGTTTTATTATCAAATTTCTCGGTAAGAATGCTGAGTGAGGACATATTTCGCCTTTTAAGATGATGACTTAAAAATGAAATTGTGAAAATAAATTACATTTGGTTTTTAATAGAATGCTATCTATTTTTACAAGTTTTATTTGGCAAGTGAAACTTTAACAATCTATTTTAAATAGGTTGTTTAAGATATATTATTGGAATAATAAATAATGTAATAACAAAGCTACCGCACTAGGTTATTGGCTCCCAGAATTCCGTGGAATTTTATGATTTTACCTATTGTTTTGATTTTCCAATGTTTTTGTCGGCTGTAATTAAAAAGCAAAAAATATAAGTGTTTTTAATGAATAACAGGGGAGGTTAAACCGTCAGACTCTCCGGGTCAAGCATAATAAAAATTTATCTGTTTAATTAATTTGTAGAATAAGGTTGGAAGGAATCTGTATTACCGACCATGAAGTGGTAGCCAAATAACCAAGCGTAAGCCGCCTAGTGGGCTGTCTTCAGCACGTACCCAGCCACGATGCTGACTAACTGCGGTTTCAACGATGGCTAAGCCAAGGCCAGTGCCGCCAGATTCTCGGTCACGGGCTTCGTCTGTACGGTAGAAGGGGCGGAATATATGTTCGCGGTCTTCCGGGTTGACGCCAGGCCCGTCATCGTCAACGGTGATGGTAATCCCTTGATTATCGGCGTGGAAACCCACCGCAATGTGGTGGTGAGAGTAGCGTAAGGCATTGCGTACAATATTTTCAAAAGCACTGCCAAGTGCTGATGGGTTGCAGTAAATGGTCCAGGGACCCGGTGGTGAGGTTGTCTCGAGGGTTTTATCCATTTGTTCAGCTTCAAAGCTGGCGTTATCGAGAATATCGTTCCATAAATCTGTCATTTTAATATTTTCTCTCAGCAACTCATTTTTATGCTGGCTGCGGGAGAGTACTAACAGATCGTTAATCATGCTGTCTAGCCGTTGGGCTTCTGTCTCAATTCTTTCCAATTCTTTACTTTCACCATGACGGCGGCGAAGTAATGCTGTTGCAAGTTGTAGGCGGGTGAGGGGCGTGCGTAGTTCATGGGAGATGTCGGAGATGAGTCGTTGCTGTGCGGTGACCATTCGCTCCAATACACTGATCATCTGATTGAAGCTGTTACCTGCGGCCAGAAATTCTTGTGGGCCAGCTTCTAACTCTGGATGTTGGCGTAGATTGCCTTTAGCAACATCGTCTGCGGCATTTTTTAATTTACGGGCGGGTTTAGCCAAACTCCAGGCTAGCCATAATAGGAGCGGCGCACTGATTAACATAGTGGCAATTAATAGCAATAGTGGTCGGTCGAACATGAGGTTAATAAAGTCCGACTGAGGGCTATTTGCTGGACGAACTAAGTAAAGTTGGTAATGATCTTCTCCATCCTGAATAGAAAATGGCCCTAGCATTTCAGAACGGCCATATTTTTTCTTCTTAGGGTGGTCGGCATTATCTGATTGTCCGATAAAGTTGCGAACAACTTGCATTTCATTTCTCTGGGCGCCAATAATCCGTCCTTCACTGGTCACCAATATGAGGCGTTGTCCTGGTGGAGCCCATTTTTCAATCGCACGAAATAAACGGCGCCACCAAAGTAAATCATTTGCAGGGTCTTGCGCTAATTCTGCTTCAATATGTTGTTCTAGCATAACGCCCTGCCGATATTCGTTTTCTAGCAGAGAGGTTAATTGCCTGGAATCCAGTTTCGGTACCATCAATACCAGCATCAGGACTAATGCCAGAGTGAACCAGAAAATGGCGAAGATGCGGGCCGTTAAGCTGTTTATCATGTTGCGGAAACCATTAAGTAGCCGCGACCGCGTAAAGTTTTAAACCAGGGCTGGCCATCTTCTCGTTCAGGTAATTTACGGCGTAGGTTAGAGATATGCATATCAATTGCCCGATCAAATGGGGTCAGTCGTTTGCCTAAGACTTCCTGGCTTAGATGTTCGCGGGAGACAACTTGCCCCAAATGTTGAGCTAATAAATAGAGCAATGTGAATTCAGTTCCTGTTAAATCTAATATTTGATTAGCGAAGCTGGCTTCCTGGCGGCCAGGGTTTAATTGTAGATTATCGACCTGAAGTGTGGCAGGACTGTTGTCCGTTTGTTGCTGTTCACTCCAATTTGAGCGGCGCAGAATAGCACGGATACGGGCCACGAGTTCACGATCATTAAATGGTTTGGCAAGATAGTCATCGGCACCTAATTCCAGCCCCAGAACACGATCCAAATCACTTCCACGTGCTGTCAGCATAATTACTGGCGTTTGATGATGTAGCCGTAGTTCTTTTAATGTTGCAATGCCATTCTTACGCGGCATCATAATGTCAAGTAATAGTAAGTCAATCGATTCGTCAAGGAGTTTTAATGCTTGCTCTCCGTCATGAGCGATAACAACGTTAAGTCCTTCCATTTCAAGTAATTCTTTTAATAGTGATGTCAGCTCGCGGTCATCATCAACTAATAGGATTTTATGCATTGATTATTTCCTCCAGGAACAAAAATACGATAACAAACTTTGCCATTCCACGACTTTACGTTCTTTTACAAGCTCTGACGCTAGTTTGCAGCCGCGTAGGTATAGTTGTCTACATTGAATCGAATATCGTTTGGGGACGAGGAGTTGTTTAATGCGTAACATAGCAGCGTTGGTTTTTGCGTCAATGTTTGTTGTTGGTTCGACAACATCTTTAGCTGAAACAACAAATACAACTCATGCTGCTACAACCCCCGGTATTTGTGCATCGTGTGGTTATAAGAGCTCCGAAGGTCATCATTATCATAATAATGAAGCTGGTGATAATGATCATTTGTTTAATGGCATTACTTTAACCGAGCGCCAGCGCCAGCAAATGCGTGATTTGATGGCGCAGAAACATCAGCAGCGTTCATCAATGTTGATGAATCGTGCAGAACGAGAAGAAATGCGTAAGCTGGTGACCGCGAAAGATTTTGATGAAGCGGCAGTCAAAGCTCAGGCTGAAAAGATGGCTAAATATGATATTGAGCGTCAGGTAGAAATGGCTCGTATTCATCACCAAATGTATCAACTGTTGACTCCTGAGCAGCAAGTGCAATTGGAGCAGCAGCATCGGCAATACATGTCTCAGTTGTCGAACTGATTTTGTTGTATTCATAGCAGTAAATTAGTAGTAAACGAAAATTTTTCCTTGCCATAGACACCATCCCTGTCTTTTCCCCCGCCGATTTGGCGGGTTTTTTTTCAGTCACTTACAATACATTTCTTTATAAAACAACAATATAAAAAAGTATTAAAGGGTTAGAAAGTATACGAAAGTTTTTGAGTGTGGACGCTCGCCACACTCTCTAGCTTTATTCTACGTCTATCCCACCCTTAAGAGGGTTTAATGTAATAGCATGTTGCAGATAGTCCGGGGCAAGGTGTGCATAGACCATTGTTTGGATTATGCTGGCGTGCCCTAATATCTGTTGTAATGCAATTATATTCCCTCCATTTCATCATGAAGTGGCTGGCAAAAGTGTGTCTGAGGACATGAGTTGCTTGTCCTTTAGGTAAGTCGGGCTTTACTACATGTAAGATCTTACAGAAATTTATGTAGTCAACATTGAACAGCTTGCCCATTTTCTTTTTACCACGGATTTCTTTCTCTAATTTGTCAGAAATGGGAACGATGCGTTGATCTCCATTTTTGGTATTTAGAAAAATTACACGGCCTTTTAATACCTGTTGAGCTGCCAGACTTTCCGCTTCCCCCCAGAGAGCGCCAGTGCTAAGGCAAAGTAAAGCCAGCTTTTTTTCCTCTTTATTTAGAGAATTAAGCAGTAGTTCTATCTCTGGTGTTGTGAGATAGGTCATAGCAACATTTTTCTCGCTTAATGGTTCTAATCCTTGTAGAGGATTTGTGTCAGTAAATTCCTCAATTTTTATTAAAGTCGAGAACATACCGGATAGTCTGTACATATCTCGATTTACAGTTTTCGCGCTTATTCCATCAGCCAGCCGTTTTCCCCTATGTTCCATGATGACTCTCTTTGTGAGGTGACCTATTATGGGGTTGTTAAGCTGCCTCATTGTTTTGGTGAGATGTCGCTTCTCTATTGCTCCATTGTCTGTGTTTTGTCCGTAATATAGCCACCAAATATTGATGAAATCACTAAATTGTGTCTTATCATTCGTGGTGGATGGTTCACTATTGCTAGCCTGTGTGAGCGTGTAACGTTCAAAGGCAACTGCTTCACTTTTTCTTATTAAATTTCCTACGGAGTCTTGTTCCTGTGCTGCCGTAGGGTCTTACATCCACTTCGTAGCGTCCATCATTGAGCTTCTTAATTGCCATAAGTAAGCCCTTCGATGAAACTGACAGATTGTGACCACAACTCGTCAGCATACGCATAACAAATATCTAGCCAATTTTCTGGCTTGAGTGGAATGAGGTTTCGTTCTCTGGCCCATTGTGCGAGATAGCCGGCGAGACTTGACCAGCTTCCGGTGCTGTAGTGTCAGTCATTAGCCACAGAGTATATTTTTTGAACTTAGGGTGTTGAGTTAATTTAGAAAGTGTGTTCCAGCCGGGTTCGTTATGTCCTCCCTCTAATTTTTTTAATGTGCTAAGGGGGAGCTGCATGATTTCACAGAATTGTGATTGACTCAGGTTCTCTGCATTACGCATGGCCTTTATTTTTTCTCCTATGTTCATTGACTTAGTTCCGAGTATTGATCTAGTATTCGCTTGGTGGTGTAAAAGTCGGAACCATCAAGCACGAGCAAAACACCTTGTAAACAGTGTTAGAACGGGTTTAAAGGTGTTTGATCTAACGAGGTTAACAAATGAGTGAAGAAGCGTACAAGGTTGAATATCCAGTTGATGCAGTACCGTATCCAAAATTTGCGGCGTTGATCGGTAAAAAAGAAGCAGCTGTTCAAGAAATGGTAAAGCAGAACAAGTTGCCACTTATTGAATGGCGTGATCCGAGTAAACCAAAAGCTAGGGTAGGGGAGAAGTGGATTTATGTTCCTGAGTTTAATCGTGCTATGCGCGAGGCATTCTACAACCGGCCAAAAGAATAGTGTGATGCGTGGCTATTGTGGATTGGGCTATAAGGTGCGTGTTATGACTCAGATCCTAACACCAGAGGAATACAAAAAGGGGCGGGTAAAATTTGGAAAATTACTTATTCGGCCTTTACGCAAGAACGTCGTAGTTCACATTACCCAATATCAGGTCAGTGATGGTGAATACTCAATATGATGTGTATTTAATTCTGACGATGTAAAATATAAATCACAGATATGGCACGCATCGGTATTTTTGTTTCTAAACCGGCATTGTTTTAATGGCCTGTGCCGTTATAACTCAAGAGGTGAATTCAATGTACCTTTTGGGAACTATAAAAAAACTTACTTTCCTGCAACGAAAATATTGGAGTTTGCTAAGAAATCCAAGATTACCTCTATCCATTGTGCCGATTGGCGCGAAATACTGAAAATAGTTGATTTTGGGGATGTGGTTTATTGCGATCCTCCCTATTTCACCAAAGGCGTTAATTTCACGCAGTATTGCAAAAATGGCTTTTCTCATAATGACCATCAGGAGCTTGCTACTTCTCTGAAACAGCTCAATGAATTATTGTGTGTTCCTGTCACCGTTTCCAATTCCATTGAAGCTAAAGAACTTTATGCTGATCTGGGGTTCACTATCCATAAAATAGAAGCACCGAGCACCATTGCCGTTAATGGTGACCGTCAGCCAGCAATAGAGATTATTGCGATGTTAGAGGCGAGTGCATGAGTGAATTAATCGATTTGTTGCAGGAACACAACAGCGATTACCAGAAGTCAAAACGCCTGCAATATGAGATGTTCAAACCCGGTTTGCCCCGCGAATCAACGTTAGCTGAACAGATTATGTGGCAGGTGAATCCTGACGATCATGGCTGGCGCCATAATATTGTCGGCAATCTGCCCGATTTTTTGGCGCTCTATTTTGCTACTCGGTACAAAAAAATATTTACCCAGTCAGGGTGTAATGGTCGCCGCTGTGCTAATACGTTTTTGCGTCAGTTTGGCGAGAATGTATTACCACGGCTAAATAAAGTCACTGAACGTTATCAGTTCAAGAATCGGGTATCCGGCGTTACTCCGTTCCCCTTTATTGAGCAATTAGAGCGATTGGTTACGCTGGAGCGTAAGGATATCAGACAGCTTGCCTGGGGAATTTCCCATTTTATAGCCGAGAACTACGAAAATGCATCGGCTCAGTATGTCAATCAACAACCTGCGAGCGAACAAGATGCCAGAGAACGTTTGATCCGTATCTATAGTTATTAGCAAAACTGACTCAACAAGTCGGCACTACAGCCCCTTACTGGCAGCAGTTCACCAAAGGCAGGGAAGGCGCCACAGTCGATCAGTTGTGTGCCGGTCTCCTGCGCATGATGTCGGATAAATGGTGGTATGCCCGTTTGAAAAGAATGCGTGACATTCGCGCCGAGCATATGGCTATTGCGGTAGGTCAAGTACAGAAATCAGCCTCTCCCTATGTTTCCCGTAGTACGCTGCGTGAGTGGTTAGAACAGAAGCGCCGTAATTGGGATTTTATCAAACAGTTTGATGTTGAGAATGAACAGGGCGACAGGGTGCCGCTGGAAGATATGGTACTCGGTAGTGTGGTTAATCCCGCTGTCCGCCGTAGTGAATTGATGGTAAGAATACGCGGTTTTGAAAATCTGGCTGATGAGCTTGGTTATGTCGGTGAATTTTATACTATTACGGCTCCATCAAAATATCATGCTGTCCATAGTGTCGGTGGCTTTGTTTCAAATTGGAACGGGGCCAGTCCCCGCGATACGCAAAAATATTTGTGCAACGTCTGGGCGAAAATCAGGGCGGCTTATTCCCGTGCAGGGATCAGCGCCTTTGGTTTTCGTGTAGTTGAACCTCACCATGATGGCACGCCGCATTGGCACATGTTGCTGTTTATGCGTCCTGAACATGTCGATGAAATGCGTGACATCATATGTTATTACGCCCGGTTGGAAGATTCAGAAGAGTTACAAGGGCAAAAGGCACTTAAAGCACGATTCCATGTGAAGCCTATCGATAAGACAAAAGGCTCGGCCACGGGCTATATCGCCAAGTACATCTCTAAGAATATCGACGGTTATGCACTGGACGGTGAAAAGGATGGGGAAACAGGTCAACTTCTTAAGGATATGTCACGGTCTGTTTCTGCCTGGGCGAGTCGCTGGCGTATCCGGTAGTTTCAGCAGATCGGCGGTGCGCCGGTTTCCGTCTGGCGAGAATTGCGTCGTTTGAGTGGTGATGAGCAAATCTTGTCTGATGCAGATATGGATAATGTCCGATTTGCTGCGGATGTGGGAGATTGGTTCGCTTACACCGAATTTCAGGGTGGGCCATTGGTGGCACGGAAAGATTTAACCGTGCGGTTGTCCTATGAAATCACTGAACAGGGCAATGACTACGGTGAGGATGTACAACGTATTTCAGGTGTCTACTCACCCCGTATCGGGGAATCTTCTTCTTATCTTACTCGTGAGGTCAAATGGCAAATTGTGCCGAAAGTTAACGCTGATGTTAAAGGGAGGGGGTTGGGGGTTTCTGCCCCTTGGAGTTCTGTCAATAACTGTACGGGGAGTTACGGTACGGTCAGCGGGGGTGAGCGGTTAGTCGAAAAAATTATCGATTATGCGGATTCAATCGGGATGGATTTTTGCCGGGCTATGGCGAAATCATTAATCATTGGGGGAAAAATTAACATTGGTGAACAGTCGTTCAGGTTACGGGCGGATGGCAGCTTTATTCCGATAGAGACGGAACGGCAGAAGGAGGAACGCTGCGATGTGTTGCGGCGGCGGATTAAGAATATTGGTGAAATGAGGAAAAACCTATCGTGAATATGCGTTTCGGCTCGGTTTGTTCCGGTATTGAAGCTGTCAGTGTGGCATGGGAACCGCTGGGTATGTCTCCGGCATGGTTCAGTGAAACCGAAAAATTCCCCAGCGCGGTACTGCAATATCACTGGCCTTATGTCCGAAATCTGGGGGATATGGCAGAAATCCCCGCCATGATTACCGAAAATCTAGCCGATGCGCTGGATATTCTGGTTGGTGGTACACCCTGTCAGGCGTTTAGCATTGCAGGTTTGCGTAATGGGTTGGACGATGAACGGGGAAAACTAACATTATCATTCGTGGAGTTGGCAAATGTCATTGATTCAGTCAGAGCAGCAAACGGCGAACAGCCTTCAATTATCGTCTGGGAAAATGTCCCCGGAGTTCTATCCAGTAAAGATAATGCCTTTGGTTGTTTTCTTGCGGGACTTGCCGGAGAAGATGAACCATTGCAGCCGTCAGGGAAAAAATGGACGAACTCAGGTTATGTGTCTGGACCATAAAGAGTTGTTGCATGGCGAGTGCTGGACGCTCAATATTTTGGAGTGGCCCAACGACGTCGCCGTGTGTTTGTTGTCGCAAGTGCTAGAACAGACATCTGTCCCGCAAAAATACTTTTTGAGCCGGACAGCGTGCGCCGGCATTTTGAACCGCGCGAAACGGCGGAGAAAGCAATTACCGGAAATGCTGGAAACCGTGTTGTTATCGGCAGCCACTGGGAGTCAGGACTAAACCCGCATCCGACATTAAACCAGAGCCACGACGTTAGCGATATTGGAATGAGCAATCAGGAGCTGTTTTCTCAGCGTGGCAGTGGGCTGATATCAACATACCGTCTGCTCTCGTTTGGTGAGTACCGAACGGATGATATTTCTTCAACCCTGAGAGCTAGGGACGATAAAAGCGCCACTGACCTGATCGCAACGCGGGGTGTCGTGCGCCGTTTAACGACTATTGAGTGCGAGTGGTTGCAGGGTTTTCCCGATAATCACACCCAAATTCCGTGGAATGGCAAGGCTTCGGCTGATTGTCCTGATGGTCACCGTTACCGGGCAATCGGAAATTCAATGGCTGTGCCTGTAATAGCATGGATTGGGAAACGAATTTTAATGCAAGCGAGGAATAAATAATGATGCGCTACAACGGAGTATCACTCTAGGAAATGACGAATTATCTCGTTAAATCGAAATTGTTCACTGAAACGACCGGGGCACGATCCCTATGAGGTGGTTGAATATCTGGCGTTGCTGATCCGCATCCGGTGACGGAATGCTGCTTCTTTGGCGAGGTTAGAGATTATTAGCGCAAGGGCTAAGTTAGCCCTTGCGCTAATTTGGCTAAAAGACTATTATTTAGGCATGAATAGGGGATTGCCGAATGTTTGAAATTAAGTTTCATGATGCTTTTAAGGAAGAATTAAAATCACTGCCTGACTCGCTGGAATTGCGCATGGTCGCGTTAATTAAGCGTTTGAGGGAAAACCCAACCAGCCTGAGAGAGCCGCATTCAAAACCGATAGAGGGATATAAAGGGCTGTTTGAGCTGAGAGCAAAAGCCAAAGACGGAATAGCCAGAAGTTTTTTTTGTTATGCCACAGGGAAGAAAATCTATCTGTTACGATGCTTTGTGAAAAAAACTAATGCTACTCCCCTGAATGAACTCAGGATAGCGATTGCGCGGAAAAATGAACTGACAGAACCATCAAGAGATTAAGAGGAAATATGATGCGTGATGACTTAGACCTCTACATTGAGGAAAGAACCAAAGAAAACCCCCGATTTAAAGCCACGTTAGCGGAAGAGGAGAAAGAGCTTGAGTTAGCGATTGAGATGCAGAATATGCTGACTGAATGGCGGAAACATGCTGGGCTGACCAGCGCTCAGGTTGCTGAAAAAATGGGTATCAAACCACCGACTGTATCAAAAATAGAAAGAAATATCGTTAAGGCATCCATTGATACACTCAGTCGCTATGCGCGTGCCTGTGGTGTTAACGATATCAAAATATCCTTATCATTAACAAAGTGATCGTTTTTTATTCTTTTGTTGCGGGTGCGCAAAGGGTGCACAATCCCCCCATTCCCCGCACCAATCCGCAAGATCAAACAAGGATCTCATGCTCCGCCAAGCACCAGTACTGCTGCGCTTTTAACGATTCCTTACAGGTGCATAAAAAGCACTATATTTAGTAGGCAGGCGCGGCGGGGTCACGACTGTGCGCGGTGGCGTCTGGTAGCTGTGCTGGTCTCAAATTTCATAATGTAATAATTATTTATTGAAACTATATTTCTTCCAGACAAAAAAAGACTGCTCAGTAGGCGGCCTCACAATCAATAACGCGGGCTATTCGTCTTCATCCAGATCCAACGAATACCGTTCAAACCGGATCACGTCTTCCCCTATCCAATCATTTAATTGTTTCATCTTACTTTGCAATGGCATTAGTTCATTACGCACGAACACCTTGGCCGCCTTCTCAACATAGCCAAAGCCACCGGTATTCTGTGGAATAATCCCCATCATCTGCGGTGGTACGCGGTGCGCGGCCAGTATGTCGTCGCGGCTGGCATTCTTGATATTTAAAAATTCATCCTTAGCTGCTGCTTCAGACAGTGGAATAGTTTGGATACCGTCTTTTTTGCCACAGGGGGCATACAGAAACAGATTACGGAAATTACCTGGCCCTTTGGAATTTTTCAGCGCATCGCGGATATTGTCGATATCGGACAGGTTTTGCGACGCGTCGCTGATATACAGGATATAACCTGCATGGGAACCGTTCAGGTAATACTTGCGGCGAAAAAGCGTAGCCGATTCATTCAGTAATGCCGACGGCAGTGCGGCTAGATATTCCGGCAGGCCGTAGAGTTCCTGATTAATATCGGGTTCAATCAAATGAAAAACCTGCCCCGTTGGGAACGGGTATGGCTGGCTGTTGTAGCCATATTTCACAAACCAGTAGGTTTCCAAATCTTCACCGCGTCGGGTGAACTTGGCCGGGCAGTGATTCAGCTTTAAAGGCTGGCCGAGGCGATTCTTGCGCTGTTCAAGGTAGGCATTTCCAAACAGCATAAAGTCCAGCGCCCATGAGTCGAACGCCTGCCGACTCAGTAAGCTATGCGGGATAAACGTGCTGGTTAAAATATTGCGTTTCACATACACCGCGCTACTGTGGTGCGGTGCAGAGCGAAACAACAGCGCCAGCCCGTTAAAACTAATCGGGGGTTCATACCAACTATCGACCAGCACACATTCCAGATAATCAAACACCTCGCGCCGGTCAAGGACGGGGATCGGGTCACCAAAAGTAAATGCTAAATGCTTCAATGGATGTGGACGAACTGGCGGTGGCTGTGGTTTTCACCGCCGGATTGCGTTTTCTGGTTTTACGGCTCATCAGTAAACCTCAACAATATTTCTATGGTGGGGGGTGTCACCGGTAATCGGTTCATTAAACAGGGCGTGCATGGTGGCCCATGCCAGATCTGCGTGACTGGCTTCCTCACTGCGGCTGGCTTCATAGGTCGGGCGGTTGCCGCTGGCGGTAGTAGAGCGGCGGATAGCCATAAAACTTTGTGCAATGTCAGTCTGGCCGGCGTCAAACTCCAGCCGGCGATGGTTGATAATGTCCCATGCCTTAAGTACCAGGGCGTTTTTCACCGATGGGTTATAGACAAATTCCCGCACGGATGGGAAAAATTCTTTGACGTTTTGGTAAACTCCATGCCCGACGCCAGTCGAGTCAATGCCGATATATTCGACGTTGTACTGTTCCGTTAGTCGTTTGATTGCGTCAGACTGGGCGCGAAAGTTCATTCCACGCCACTGGTGACGTTCAAGGATGCGGAACTTGCCGCCTGGTACCAGCGGAGGCGCGACCACGACACAGCCGGCACTGTCGCCATTCTTGCCCCCTTTGGCGGGGTCATAGCCGATCCAGACGGGGTTATAACCATAGGGGCGCAGCATTAGGGGTTGCACATCGTTCCAGATTTCCCAGCTATCGACCATGCAACCCTGCATCAGTTGCAGTGAGAAAATGGATTCGATATCGTCCATAAACTCACACATCAGCAGGTTCTGGTACTCGTCCGGGCTGTATTCCAGCCGTAACTGATCAATATCAAACAGGTTACAGCCGCCCCTGACTGCATCTTCAACCGTGACAATCTGCCGCCACTGACCATCGGCACATAGTAGGCCGCTGGCTAATGCTTGATGGCTAATATCAATGTCAATACGATTGGCCTTGGCGCGGCCACGGTTAAACAGTTTGCCTGACCAGTACGGGTAAGCGCTGTGGGTTAGGCTGGACGGGGTAGAGAAATAGGTCTGGCGCCATTTTTTATGCATCGCCATACCAGACGCTACTTTGCGCAGTTCTTGAAATTTAGGTATCCAGAAATATTCATCTAGATAAAGATTACCGTGATAGCTTTGTGCTGTACGGGCATTGGTACCGAGAAAATACAGCGTGGCGCCATTGCTTAAGGTGATTGGATCGCCTTTTAGTTCGACGTTTACTTCCCGTGCCATTTCCAGAATGTACTGCTTAAAAACGTGGGCCTGAGCCTTACTGGCAGAGAGAAAAATCTGATTGCGTCCGGTAGTCAACGCATCGATCAGGGCTTCACGGGCAAAAAAGAATGTCGCGCCAATTTGACGGGATTTTAGGATATTGCGGATACGATGTGTTAATCCGGCGTGATACCAGTCATGTTGATAATCGAACAGGGTCGATCGGAAAATGTCTTCCAGCTTTTTGACTTGTTCTTCACTGAACACGTTCTTTTCTGGTGGCCAGCGCTCGCCCTTATTGCGGTTGGCAATTTTGGGGTTCAGATCGGTTTCATTGCCGCCGCTGCTGTACTTCTTGATCCGTGCCTGTCGTTCTAACTGACGGTGCAGCAGGTCAATTTCCTTAAAGTCTTTACCTTCTTTTTGTTCCTTAGCGATGAGCTGACATAACCGGGCTTCAAGGGACAACTCGACTCGTTCAAACGGGGTCACCTCATTCCATTTGTCACGGCGTTTCCAGCTATGGATAGTGGCCGCTTTTTCGTTGAGCATTTCCGCAATCCGTGCAATCCGGTACCCATTAAAATACAGGTACATTGAGTGCTTACGGGGATCAAAATCAGGTGTTGTTTTCATGCTGCCAGACTACAGACCCGCCCGTCATTTCTCTGTGTCTGCCCTATGTGCCAGACCAGACACAACCGCATTTTATTGTTTCCTCGACCTGACGATACAAACTAGTAGGTCATGACTGACCCATAGATAACCGGGGCTTACAATGCCGAAAAAATCCAAACCCTTTCGAATTTGTGTGGAAGGCGCCACCACAGACGGGCGCAAGGTCCAGCGCGAATGGCTGACGCAGATTGCCGCCAACTATGACCCGCAGACCTACGGCGCACGTATCAACATGGAACATTACAATTTTTCATGGAGTCCGCGCTTTGGTGACGTGGAATCAGTTTTTACCGAAGAAATCAAGGAAGGTGTGTTGGCGGGTAAGTTGGGGCTGTATGGGGTTCTTTCACCTACTGATGATCTGGTGGAAATGAACCGCCAGCGCCAAAAAGTTTACACTTCCGCCGAAATCAACCTGGATTTTGCTGATTTCGGCGGCGCGTATCTGGTGGGATTGGCCGTTACAGACAGTCCAGCCAGTCTTGGCACGGAAATGTTGCAGTTCAGCGCCAACGCGGCTAATAACCCATTGAACTCACGCAAGCAGCACCCAAACAATGTTTTTACCGTTGCGGAAGAAACTCAGTTCGAATTTCTTAATTCGCCAGAGGAAACCGAAAAAATATCTCTCTTTTCCCGTGTACAGACGTTCTTCCAGAAAAAGCAGCAGAACGATGATACACGTTTTACCGACATCCATCAGGCCGTTGAACTGTGCGCACAAGAGCAGCAAAACACGGCTGAACAGGTGACGAAATTGTCTCAACAGATCGGTGAAATCGCGTCATTGAAACAACAACAGGTTGCACTGGAAACCCAACTTAACAACTTGAAAATCCAGTTAAGCCAGCAAGACAGTCAGACAACACAGCGCCCAGTTTCATTGGGAACACAGACTCACGACACCGCAACCGGCGAATACCTGACTAACTGTTAACGGAGCAAAATCCGATGAAGAACGAAACCCGCCTGAAATTTAACGCCTATCTGACCCGACTAGGCGAAATTCACGGTGTAGAAGCCAGCGCCTTTAGTGGCAAAGTGCAAGTTGAACCCTCAGTAGCACAGACACTGGAAGATGAAATCCAGCAAAGTGCAGAATTCTTGCAAAAAATCAACATGGTTCCCGTTAGTGAACAGTCGGGTGAGGCGATTGGGTTGGGTGTGGGTTCGACTATTGCCGGTACCACCGACACCGATGATAAAGAGCGAGAAACTACCGATCCCAGTCGTATGACCGTTATAGAGTACAAGTGCGAACAGACGAACTTTGATACAAGCCTAACTTATAAAAAACTGGACTTGTGGGCGAAGTTCAAGAATTTCCAGCTACGTATCCGTAACGCCATTATCCGACGTCAGGCACTGGATCGAATTATGATCGGCTGGAACGGGGTGAAGCGCGCCAAGACCTCAAACAGGGTACAGTATCCGATGTTGGAAGATGTGAATATCGGCTGGTTGCAAAAAGTCCGGCAGGATGCCCCCGATCATGTGATGAGCAGTATCACCGACGATAACGGCAAAGTGATTGCCAAAATTATCCGTGTCGGCGATGGCGGCGATTTCAATAATCTTGATGCATTGGTCATGGATGCGGTCAACAATGCCATTGATCCGGAATATCAGGACGACACCGAACTGGTGGTTATCTGTGGTCGTGAATTGCTGGCTGACAAATATTTCCCGCTGGTCAATCAGGTACAGCCTAACACCGAGAGAATGGCGGCGGACGTGATTATCAGCCAGAAACGCATTGGTAACTTGCCTGCGGTGCGGGTGCCGTACTTCCCGCCTAAAGCGCTGTTTATCTCCCGACTGGATAATTTGTCCATTTACTATCAGGAAGGCACTCGCCGACGTTCGATGTTGGATAACCCCAAACGTGATCGCATCGAAAACTACGAATCGGTGAATGAAGCATATGTCGTTGAGGATTATCGCGGCGTGGCCCTGATTGAAAATATCGAAATGCTGGCGGCGAAAAGCCAGACTGGACAGCCGCAATCTATCAATATTGTGACCAAGCAAAACACAGTTTCTGATAATGAGAGCCAGAATGGCTAGCCCGTGGCAACGTCACCGGATGCACTTGCAGGCGAAAGAAGCGGCTCAACTGAATGGCCCCGGCTTGCAGAATAACGGTGGTTATAACCAGATGCTGCTGATGTTGGAGCAAGACCGCCGACAGCTTAAGCGTATTCAGTCGATGGAACGCAAGGCCGAACTGAAACGGCAGTTTCTGCCCCGTTATGCGCCGTGGGTAGCGGGCGTTTTACAGGGTGGCCGTGGTGGGCAGGATGATGTACTGATGTATATCTTGCTGTGGCGTATTGATGCCGGTGATTACGATGGGGCGCTGGACATTGCAGAGTATGCCTTGCGGTATCGGCTCTCCATGCCAGAAACGCATTCACGTACAACAGGTTGTGCTATTGCCGAGGAAATTGCCGATGCAGCCAAGCGTTGCTATACCGCCAAGTCACAGATGCCCCTTGCCACGCTGGAGCGGGCGATATACCTGACTCACGATCAGGATATGCCCGACAAGGTACTCGCCGAGTTGTACAAATGGCTCGGTTACAGTCAGCGGGATAATGACCTGCCACAACCAGCCTATTGTTCACTGAGTCGGGCCTTAGAATTGAACAATCATGTTGGTGTGAAGAAAGATTTGGAGCAACTCGCCAGAGCACTTCGCAATCAAGAGCACGCCAACAGTTAACGGGACGTGCCAACGCGCTGGGGCGGCACGGAGTGGCGATTCATTCAAAACTTCGTCCACCGCCCACCTATTCAGGGGAACTGTATGGATTTTATTTCAACCGAACCCGTAACGGATGCCGACACCACTATGGCCGGCGATGACTTTTTCCCCGCGATCAAGATCAGCCGCTACCGTGACGAGATGCGCACCGATGGCACTGTAACACTAGAGCGCTTAAAGCAGGCCATCACCAACGCTATTGTCGAGGTCAATCGCGAGCTGAATCGTTGGCGATTGCTCAATATTGCTAAGGGATACCACACATTAAACGCCATTCCCTCAGCCTGCATTAATGAAGAAAGCGAGCTGGTTTATCTGTATTACCGCGCCATCTTTAGCCTGACCAAAGTCAATTTGACTGAGCATTACCGCGATATCGACACCACCCAGACTGGCAGTAAAAAGGCTGAGGCGATGGAAACCACTATTGACGACTTGTGGCGAAATGCGCAATGGGCGATGCGCCGGATACAGGGACAGAATCATGTGATTGTGGAGTTGATCTAATGTGGGTAAGGGCACAACAGTATGACACCGTGGATTCATTATGCTGGCGCTACTATGGACGAACACAGGGAGTCACTGAACTGGTATTAGAAGCCATCCCGGTTTGGCCGATTTTGGGGCCATCCTGCCGCATGGTACCGAGGTTGAATTGCCTGAAATCACTCCTTCCCCTGTCATGCCCATCATTCAATTATGGGATTAGAAAATGGACAAACAACCGGATTTATGGGCCGATTTATTGAATGGCCTGAGAAATTTATGGCCGCAAATATCCGGCTCCTTGTTGGCTGTATTGATCTGTTATGGCCGTCTGATTTATGACGGCGTAGAGCGGAGAAAACGCTGGGTTGAACCGTTGCTATGTGGCGCGTTGTCGTGGGGTGTTTCCAGCGGGCTGGAACTGTTTGGCATTCCTAGCAGTGTTTCACCGGCTTTGGGGGGCGCCATTGGTTTTATTGGTGTTGAAAAACTACGTGAATTTGCCCTTCGTGCAATCAATAAACGTTTGGGAGACAAATCACATGACTAGAGGTGTTCGCAACCATAATCCGGGCAATATCCGCCACGGCGATAAATGGCTGGGATTGCACGACATACAAACAGACCCGTCATTTTGTCAATTTGTATCACCAGAATACGGCATACGGGCCATTATCAAGATTATCCGCAATTATGAACGAAAATACGGATTGAACAGTATCCGGCAGATAATTTCTCGTTGGGCGCCCCCGAATGAAAATGATACCGAAAGTTACATTGCATATATGAGCCGGTCGGTTGGTATTCTCTGTAACGTGGTAATTGATGTTGATAACCAGGTGATCATGACCCGATTAGTTTGCGCCATCATTCAAATAGAGAACGGACAGCAACCATATTCCGATACGATCATTAAACGGGCGTTTGAGCTGTTATGAGGTTCAATCTGCACATACTCACCTTGAGTATGCTTATGCTGGCGGCAGTGTCTGGCCTGCTCTGGTTCTATTACGGTGAGTATCAGCAGAAAAGCGATGAATATCAAAAACTGAGCCAGCGGTATGAACAACAGCAAACCATTACCGATAACGCATTCCAAACCATCAGGATAATCAATGATATCACACGGGTTAATAACGAAAATCGCAAGCGATCAGCGGTGGATTCCGCACAAATTCAGGCGGCTATCAAAACTGTTGTTGTCGGTAATGATTGCGCTAGTCGTGCTGTTCCTGATAGGGCTGTTGTCCGGTTGCAGCAGCACGCGAACCGAATACGTTCAGGTACCGTTGATGCCGATTCCGACGCATCTGCTCGCTGACTGTCTGCCCCCGGTCATATCCGACACAATGACATGGGGTGATAGTTTGTTGCTGAATGCACAGTTACTGGCGGTTATTGAACAGTGCAATCTGGATAAACAGGCCATTCGACAAATAGAACAGACTAGAGAAGTGACACATGAATAAGCCTAACGCCTTGCGAAAAGTTCTGACAGAAAAGATCTCCTACTTGCGTGACAACCCTGAATACCTGCACTTATTTGTTGAAGATGGCACCGTGCTGGCGACATTGGCACTCTCCTTGTCTTACGAATATGAATACACGCTAAACCTGATTATTGAAGCCTATCCCGATGATCAGGATGTGCTCATGGCGGTTATCGTGTACTGGATACGTGAGCACCAGCCAGATATTTTCGCTAATCCTGACAATCGCCGCAGCGGCTTTACCTTTGACGTGAATATTCTCAATGATGACACCGCTGATATCAGTATTGATCTGAAACTGACCGAGTGTGTACTGGTCACCCAGCAAGGGCAGGTCAGCACAGTGAGCGCCATTCCTGAGCCTGAAAACCCATTTGACAGGTGGTGAGATGAACAGTGACGCATTGCAGCCTTTGGATACCGCACTAACCGCCTTGTTGAATCAACTTTCTCCCATCAGTCGAAAGCAACTGGCCCGTGATATTGCGCGAGACTTGCGACAGAACCAAATGCAGCGTATCCGATCCCAGCGTAATCCTGACGGTAGCCGCTTTACCCAACGTAAGGCACAAGCCCTCACTATACAGCATGGTATGAAGTTCATCTGGCGCGGTGAACCTCGCACCCTGAAAGGTTGGCAAATCCGCAAGGGCAAGAAGGGTGAAACGATTACCGGCTATGATGCCGAGCGTAAAGGTCAGCGTACTTTTTACAAATGCGATATCCAGCGTTTCCTGGACGTCAAAACCGATCGGATCAGTACCCGGAAATCCAATAAAAAGGCCCGAATGTTTAAGAAACTGGCTACTGCGCGTTACTTACGCTTGTCTGCTAATGACCGGGAAGCCGTGATCTTTTTTGCTCCAAAGGTAGCTGCTATCGCCCGTGTGCATCAGTTTGGGTTAAAGGAACGCATGAAAGGGAAAAACATTGAAGTCAAATATCCATCGCGGCGACTTTTGGGACTGACACAGAGCGATATTCAACATATTGAAGATCAGATACTTTTTCACCTCACCCGTGGATGTGTGCTAGCTAGCACACAAACCCGATGACGTGCAGGTAGGGGTATTGGGTGACATTGTTGTCTGCATGAACACACAATTAACTGAACTGTTGCGCCGACTGCGCAACCTGATCCGAATCGGCGTCATCACCCAAGTAGATACTACACGGGGCATGTGCCGGGTTATGACCGGCAATCTTGAAACCGATTGGTTGCACTGGTTGACATCCAGAGCGGGAAACTCCCGCACATGGTGGGCGCCCAGTGTTGATGAGCAGGTTTTATTGCTATCTCTTGGTGGTGACTTGACCACAGCCTTTATACTGCCTGCGATTTTTTCTGATGAGTTTCCAGCCCCTTCGGCATCGCCGGAAGCGGTGTGTATCGCTTTTCCTGATGGTGCTGTGATGGAATATGAACCACAGACCAGCGCCTTAACTGTCACAGGCATTAAGACCGCCATGATTACCGCGTTGGCTTCCGTGCATGTTACTGCTCCAGAAATCACTTGTATGGCTGGCAATCAGATTACATTAGATACATCGACCCTCATTTGTACCAACCATCTGATTACGGGCAGTCTGGAAGTGAAAAAAGGCGGTACTATGCGCGGTAATATCACCCATATAAACGGTGAATTCAGTTCTAACGGGGTTGTGGTGGATTCGCACCGACACAATGGTGTACGCTCCGGTGACAGTACATCGGGAGTCCCCATATCATGATGTACCTTGGTATGAATCAACAAACGGGTGAGGCTATCAGCGATATCGCCCATGTTCGCCAGTCAGTCAGCGATATCTTGCTAACGCCGATGGGTAGCCGTATTACTCGCCGCCAATATGGTTCGTTGTTATCCGAACTGATTGATGCGCCCCAAAATCCTGCTTTACGTTTGCAAATTATGGCTGCGTGCTATACCGCCATCCAGCGATGGGAACCCCGCATTACCCTGACCGCTATCACTATCAATCAGGGTGAAGCCGGACACATGACTGTTGATATCAGCGGCCAATATCAGCTATCCAATGTCCCGGTTGCTTTTTCTGTGCCTTTGGGGTGACCATGCCGCCTATCGACCTTAGTCAGTTACCGCCGCCGGAGGTTGTCGAACTACTGGATTTCGAAACCCTACTGGCTGAGCGAAAAGAAAAACTGATTTCACTGTATCCGCCAGAGTATCGCGATGCTATCACCCGCACGTTGGCGCTGGAATCCGAACCTATCACCAAGCTATTGCAGGAAAACGCCTATCGGGAATTGCTCTTGCGTCAGCGCGTCAATGAGGCAGCGCGGGCGGCAATGGTGGCGTATGCCACAGGCCGCGACTTAGACCAACTGGGGATGAATAACAATGTGCGGCGTTTAGTATTGCAGCCCGCTAACAATCTCGCCATACCGCCTATCTCTGCGGTGTTGGAATCTGACGCTGATTTTCGGGTACGCATTCCGCAAGCGTTCGAGGGGTTAAGCGTCGCCGGCCCTGTGGCGTCCTATGAATACCATGCGCGCAGTGCTGACGGACGGGTTGCCGATGCGTCGGTGATAAGTCCATCGCCTGCCTGTGTTACAGTCAGTATTTTGTCACGTGAGGGGAACGGTGCGGCCAGTGATGAATTGATTGCGGTCGTGAATACTGCTCTGAATGATGAGGATGTTCGCCCCGTAGCGGATCGCCTGACCGTACAGTCTGCGGAGATTGTTGATTATCAAATTGATGCCGTGCTGTACCTGTACCCAACCCCAGAATATGAGCCGATATTGCAGGCTGTGCGTGAACGGCTGGCGCGTTACACTGCCGAGCAACACCGGATTGGCCGCGATATCGTGCGCAGTGCCATTTTTGCTGTTTTACATATGCCTGGTGTTCAGCGTGTTCACCTGAAAGCTCCGGCGCGGGATGTGATTCTGGGTAAAACTCAGGCGAGTTTTTGCTCGCATGCGCAGGTAGTGGTTGGGGGATCAGATGAATAACAGCTTGTTGCCTGTCGGATCATCACTGTTGGAAGTGGCCGCCGCTGAAGCCCTCGCCAGTCTGTCAGATGTGCCGGTTCCCCTTCGTGAACTGTGGAGTCCTGAGCGGTGTCCAGTGAAATTGCTCCCCTATCTGGCGTGGGCGTGGTCAGTTGATCGCTGGGATATGGACTGGCCGGAGAGTACTAAACGCGTGTCAATTAAGATGTCGATGTTTGTTCATAAGCACAAGGGAACAATAGGCGCTATCCGCCGTGTGGTGGAGCCATTCGGTTATCTCATCCGTGTTATCAATGGTGGCAAACCAATGATGTCCCCGGCACTTTCCGGTTGGATATTGGCGTCATGGAAACGGGTATCACCGAGACCACCTATCAAGAACTAGAGCGATTGATTTTTGATGCCAAACCCGCTTCACGGCATTTGGTCGGAATATCTATTCAGTTGAAGACCGGCGGCGAAAATTATTGCGCGGTCGCCAGTTACAGCGGTGATGTATTAACCGTTTACCCCTATATCCCGGAATCAATCACCGTCACCGTCACTGGCTCTGGTGTAGTAGGGGCTGGAGTGCATATTATTGATGATGTGAGGATTGAGTCATGAGGACCAAATATTTTGCCCTGTTAACCCGATTGGGCGCGGATAAGCTGGCAAATGCTGCCGCGTTGGGTACCAAGATTGAAATCACCCATATGGCTGTTGGTGATGGTGGCGGAAACTTGCCGACACCCGATACTACACAGACTAAACTGGTTAACGAACGCCGCTGTGCGGCGATGAATGAACTAAATGTTGATCCCAAGAACACTAACCAAATTATTGTTGAGCAAGTAATCCCCCGAAAATGAGGGCGGTTGGTGGATTCGGGAAATTGGTTTGTTTGATAAAGACGGCGTACTGATTGCAGTCGGGAATTGCGCGGAGACTTACAAACCGCAGTTACAGGAAGGTTCTGGGCGTACACAGACTATTCGCATGGTATTGATTGTCAGCAGCACCGACATAGTAACATTGAAAGTTGATCCCTCGGTGGTGTTGGCAATACGGGAATATGTGGACGAGTTGATTCAAACTCATGTGAATAACCGTAACCATCCTGACGCTACGCTAAAAGATAAGGGTTTCGTTATCTTGAGCAGTGCGGTAGACAGCAGCAGTGAAACCTACGCGGCAACCTCGAAGGCGGTTAAGGCGGCATATGACTTGGCAAATGTCGCGGATAATAACGCTAATAGCCGTGTGCCTGCTAATCGTAAGGTGAACGGGAAGGCGCTTTCCTCTGATATTTCACTGAATGCGGGGGATATTGGAGCGTATACCAAAGGGGAAATCGATTCTCGTGTGAATGAAGTTAAAATATTGGCAAGCACGGCAAACCAGAATGCGACTGATGATAATGACAATGCTAATAGTCGATTGTCCAGGAAGGAGAACGGCGCTGACATTTCTGACAAAAATGCTTTTGTGAAAAACCTCAATTTGTTGGAGACGGTGGTGTTGGCTAAAGGGGCAGTACCGAGCAACCGGAAAATCAACGGTAAGGCGTTGACTGGGGATCTTAGTTTGGGTGCTGGAGATGTAGGGGCGTATATGCGAGCAGAGAGTGATAATACTTTCTTGCGTATTTTTAGCGATAAAAGCGCCACTGTTGGTAGTTTACTGATTGATAGCAAAACGCCCTTTCCTGAATTGCGTTTCAAATCGAAAGATGGGTATGTGATAGGAATTAACGGCTCAGAAGGAAAATTGTTGCATATTTATTCTAACGATCAGAGCAATCGGCGGCGTTACAATATATTAATGCCTGAGCGAAGCGGTATCCTTGCGCTACAAAATGCAGCGATAAAATCTGAAAATGGTTGGTGGCAATGCGGGGATACGGGAATAATGATTCAATGGGTTAAAGTTGCATCCAGTCAACAATCATGGGTAAAAGTCAATTATCCAATTTCTTTTAAAAATAAGTTCTTTGGCTATATCGCAAGTATGTCGAGTGTCAATACATCAACAGGTCACACATTAGTACGTAATGCAACACTATCGACATTTGAATATCAAGCTGGCACTCCTAACAGTAATGAGAATCCAGACAGAGTTGTATATATATTATTTTGGGGGGTATAAATGGTTTATTTCTCCAGAAAAGAATGCGCTTTTTATAATGAAGCTTATAAAGAATGCGTTGAAATAACAGCAGAAAAACACAATGAATTACTCGCCGGGCAATCGCGCGGTTTATCAATTGTCAGTAATAAAGAAGGTTATCCAGTACTCATTGAACGTGCTCCGTCCGTTTATCATAAATATGATGGTGAAAAGTGGATAATATCAGAAAGTGATAAAATAAAGCTTAGACGGGAACAGCAACAACAAGCAGAACATAAGAAACAGCAACTTATGCTCACTGTAAGTAAACAGATTGCTCCGTTACAAGATGCGGTAGATTTGGAGATGGCGAGTGATGAGGAAAAATCGCTGTTAGCCGCTTTGAAAAAATATCGGGTATTACTGAACCGCGTTGATGTTAATTTAGTGCCAGATATTCATTGGCCCGAAAAACCCAGAGTAATAGAATAAGGGTTGCAATAAACTGGCTCCAATAGTTAGACAGTCTAGGCAGCTAACATGGCCTAGGTTCGATATTATACCGAACTTAGACCATTTAGTTGAGAATTAGTCACTTTGAGGAATTATTTCGGATAACTCGTTCAATAGGTTGTCCATTCTCATCAAAATATCGGCTTGGCCAAATTTCTGAGGGGTGTACTCCGAGATTGTTAGCAATAATCCATTCTCCTTTAGGCCAAGGTCGTGATAGAGCATTAGCTAATGTAGATGAACTAAGTCCCTCCTTACGTGATACCGCTGCTAAGGTAGTGCCGAGCTTACGTAAGGCAGCGATAATGTCGGCGGTATGCCAATCTTTTTTATTCATTTTCTTTATATCTCCATATAACAAACGCAATGAATTATCCTGTTTTGGGATATTAATCAAGGTTAAAGAAATGGCATCGATTTATTCATATGAATATCAACTGGTTATAAAAGCTCTTCGTAAAGCTAGGATAGAAAAAGGTATTACTCAAAAGAGCTTGGCTCAAGCCTTAGATCGACCTCAATCATTTATTGCTAAAATTGAAAATGGTGAAAGAAGGTTGGATGTGGTTGAATTTGTGCATATAGCACATTTGCTATCTGTCGATCATGGACTAATTTTAGGAAAAATACTGTTCAAAAAACTACCTAACAAGCTAATACGATCAGAGCTTATAAAATAAAAAATCCCATTTTGGTATAAATCAACAATCGGTTGATATTTAATCCTAAATGTTTAGTAGGATTGAATATATGGTTTCAATTTACTCTGATGAATATCAAGTAGTTATCAAAGCACTCCGTGAGGCTCGTATAGCAAAGGGAGTCACACAAGAGAATTTAGCTCAAGCGCTAGATCGCCCTCAATCGTTTATTGCGAAGGTTGAGAATGGTGAAAGAAGATTGGATATTGTGGAATTTGTTCATATAGCACATTTGTTATCATTAGAGCCAAGTGTTCTCATAAAAAGAATCCCAAGAAGATATTCCTCAATATGCTGATACCTTTCTATCTATACCAGTTTCATCAGATAGCATAGCTAAAGAGGGATTCACACAGTTAACCATGTGGTAGAACAATTAGGGTTTTAATATCCCTGAAATTGTTTTTTTATACCCCGCGTTGTGCAGTGTCTATACACGTTTTACTTGGCTAACACTACAATTGGGACTATCTGTGCTCCTTTTGCGCAGATAAACGTTCCGATCTAGGTTGGAGCGGGTGCTGGTTTATGAGGTCGGCCTTTTCAGCTATATGGATCAAGCGGATTTTGCGTAAGGAACTACGGGAACGAGGTATTGAACCGAAAGGTTGAATCTTGTGAAATGCCAAGAAGCACCCATTCTAGGTGCCTCTTGTTTTGAATTGCTCTAACACCTTTATATGTGGGTCTTAGCCTACCGTAACTTGAACAGGTTTTCCTATACGAGTTAACATATTAACTAATGCGTCAATGGTGAATTTATTTACTTTTTTATTCACAACGTCAGATACTCTTGGACGAGAAATGTGCAATACCGTTGCTACTTCAGTTTGTTTCATTTTTTTATCTGCAATCCATAAAGTAATTTCTTCCATTAACTGCTCTTTGATTTGCAATGTGTTTTCTATTTCTCGTAAAGAGGTTGCATGAAGTTGCTGAGCCTCTTGCTCAGTAAAACCTAACTCAGAAAATATATTATGTCCGGCTGGAGTTACCCTACGAATTTCAGTGTCAATTTTAGTGGTCATTTGATATTTCTCCGCTGCTGGATAACTGCGTTATATCGTACTTTAGCGATATCCTTATCATGTTTATTCGTTTGTTGAGTTTTTTTCTGAAAACTATGCAATACATAAATAGCTTCATCGAATTTAGCAACATACATAATACGATAAATACCTGTACAGTCTCTTAGTCGTATTTCTTTTACGCCAGAACCGATGTCAGAAAAGGGTTTCCAATCTTCAGGATCTATTCCATGCTGTATTCTATGAAGCTGATAGCCTGCGTCTTTACGTGCATCTGTAGGAAAGGCTAACAAATCTTCATAAGAAGAGCCAATCCAGGCAATTTCTTTCTCTGTACCGCTCCTGATTTTCGTCATAGTTTCCCTTCCTTACCTGATTGTATAAAATTTTATACAATTCTGAGTAAAGTTACAAGAATTGTCGCTTCATTTATCGTGCTCGGCATGAGTCTTTTGATTACCTAAGGATGGACATCTCTAATACTCCTTTTATATCCTCCACTTTGTGCCATTCCTGATACTTACCCAATCAACTGAATTTTATTGTCACAGCGCTCACCATAGCGAAATCACCATCACTGGAGTCTTTCGCTATGGCACAAGATTATCATCATGGCGTCCGCGTGCAGGAAATCAACGAGGGCACGCGCACTATTACCACTGTCAGCACCGCTATTGTCGGGCTAGTCTGCACAGCGGATGATGTTGACACCAAAGCTTTTCCCTTAAACACACCAGTCTTGTTAACCGACGTTCTGACTGCCAGTAGTAAGGCAGGCAAAACGGGCACATTGTTTCATGCTCTGCGAGCGATTGCTGACCAGTCCAAACCCGTGACTGTTGTTGTGCGTGTGGCTCGGGGGGAAACTGAAGTAGAAACCATGTCGAATATCATTGGTGGCGTTACCGACGAGGGCAAAAAAACGGGAATGCAGGCGCTACTTGCGGCACAAGGGCAGCTCGGTGTTAAACCACGCATTCTAGGTATACCCGGTCACGATACCCAACCCGTCGCAACAGCCCTTGCCGACATTGCTCAAAAGCTGCGGACAATGGCTTATGTTAATGCCTATGGCTGCAAGACCATTGCCGATGCTATCAAATATCGCAACAACTTTAGCCAGCGTGAACTGATGTTGATTTGGCCGGACTTCCTCAGTTGGGATACGGTCAAAAATAGCGAGTCTATCGCATACGCAACTGCACGTGCGCTGGGCCTGCGTGCCAAAATCGACGAAGAAACCGGCTGGCACAAAACCCTGTCCAACGTTGGTGTCAATGGTGTGACAGGGATTTCTGCCGATGTCTTTTGGGATTTGCAGGATGTTGTCACTGATGCCAACCTGCTTAACCAGAACGCCGTTACAACCTTGATCCGCAAGAATGGTTTTCGTTTTTGGGGTTCTCGCACCTGTTCGGATGATCCGTTGTTTCAGTTCGAGAGTTACACACGCACGGCGCAGGTACTGGCTGACACGATGGCTGATGCGCATATGTGGGCAATTGACAAGCCGCTGACGCCTTCATTGGTACGCGACATTATCGAGGGCATCAATGCCAGGCTGCGCGAACTAAAAGCCAATGGTTACCTGATAGACGGCCAGTGTTGGTATGACGAAAGCGCTAACACCAAGGACACCCTGAAAGCAGGCAAGCTGTTCATCGATTATAACTACACGCCGATCCCGCCATTGGAAAACCTGCTGTTGCGCCAGCGCATCACTGACCAGTACCTGATGAATTTCGTCAACAGCATTAACAGCTAAGGGGCTACTCATGGCATTACCTCGTCAACTCAAATACCTGAATTTATTTAATGATGGCAATAATTACATCGGCGTTGTGGAAGAAATGACGCTTCCTAAACTGAGCCGTAAGCTTGAAGCTTATCGAGGCGGTGGCATGAATGGCACTGCTTCGGTGGACTTGGGGCTGGATGATGGCGCTCTAGATACCGAATTTTCTCTCGGTGGTGTCGAGTCCCAACTTTACCGCCAGTGGGGCATTGAGAAGGTGGACGGCGTTTCTCTGCGCTTTAATGGCTCCTTTCAGCGTGATGATACCGGGGAAGTGATTGAGGTCGAAGTCGTAATGCGTGGCCGCTTTTCGGAATTTGACCACGGCAGCTATAAACAGGGCGACAACAGCCAGACCAAAGTCAGCGCCAAAAACACTTACTTCAAATTGACGTGGGACGGAGAAGTCCTGGTCGAAATCGACACCGTTAATATGGTGGAAATTGTTGGTGGTGTTGACCGTCTGGAAGCCCACCGACGCGCCATCGGTTTGTAACAATTGAACGCTTATCATCTTCACTATAGGAACATTCACCATGACTGAACAAACCCCCATCGTCCAGCCGGAACACGCTACAGTGACACTTCAAACTATATTCAATTTTCGGGAGCGTGCTTGTAATTCACTAAAATCTGATGGATAGACAAAACAATATCAGCAAGATCATCATTTACAGTATAAAAATAGCACTCAGGGACGTTTAATACTTTGGAAAATGCACACATTATTTCGAAGGTCGGTTGATGAGTTCCATTTTCGTACTGCGATACTCTCGCTCGTGCTGATTTTTCATCTATGCCAGCCGCAATCCCGAGTTTTTCTTGTGTGATATTTGCACGTAAACGAGCGGCTTTTAAACGTTTGTTAATCATAAAGTTAACCATCAGTTATTAGAAATGTAGCTGACGATATATTTAACATCTCTTAGTGCTTTTTTTGTCAAAATTTACTTAACAAAAATCATATATACCCAATAAATTTCGAGCCGCAGCGCGGCGGCAAGTGAACGAATCCCCAGGAGCATAGATAACGATGTGACTGGGGTGAGTGAAAGCAGCCAACAAAGCAGCAACTTGAAGGATGAAGGGTATAGTGTTAACGACACTAACAGTAATCATTTAGCTATTAAAGAGTATTATAATGTTTAGTAACTTTGCTAAAGAATTTGCTAGGAAGTACCACATTACGCATATTTAAGGGACATCTCAGGATTCGGAAAATAAAGTACGTTAATCCGGCAACAGTGGTCGTAGTAGTCTATGCTGTTGCGCCAGAGGTAATTCCCAGCTAGGTTGATATACTCTTACCTCAGCGATAACAGATACTGCAATAGTGACTTATCGAAGATACTTTCCTGTTCGGCCTTGATAAATGAAAAAGCCTACAGTATGTGGGATTGATAGATCTGTTAATGTGATTATTAAATTTTAATTAATTATTTCTTATGAGAGTAATTTGTGGTGAAAGCCCCGTTTAAGGGGCTTTGTCGTCAATGTGGACATTGGGTGGACGATGATAGAAAAAGTATATTTATTTTCAATATGTTATGTGTTGTATGTAGACACCATCCCTGTCTTTTCCCCCGCCGATTTGGCGGTTTTTTTTTATCCGGTTAAGATTAATTCATTTTAAAATTAATCAGATAAATGTTTTGTAAACAACTGTAAGTAACGCGGAAATTTTTAAGTGTGGACACTTTTGAGTGTTACGGTTGCTTGTTACTGCTAAATTTCTATGCCGCTATTTAGTGGATTTAACGTGATTGCAAATAGTCGGGTGCTAGATGAGTATACGCCATAGTGTGTTGTTATAGGCTATTGTGCTAATATGACAACACAAATGACAACATGTCTTGAGGCAATAGTGAACTAAGGAGGATGAATGGAGACGATTCATTTTCGTATTGATGAAGAAACCAAGCGCTTAGCCATGCAAACTGCCAAACGCCATCAGACAGACTTAACAAAGTTAATGAGACAAAAAGCCGAAGAGTTGGCGAACGAAGAACGTGAGTATCAAAAAAATATCCATGCTCACTGGTTAGAAGCGGAAATTGAGAAAGCAATTGACCGATGTGAAAACGGCTTGGCTCATTTTATTGATGATTCTGAAAGTCATCGCCGAATGGCCCTACTGCGTAATAAGCTGAGCAGGGGATAAAGTGATACGTATTTCATGGGAAGAAACCGCCCAAACTGACCGGGAGCAAATTTATCTCTACTTCTTTGAACAGGCTGGGCTGTTATTGGCTGATAAAATTGATACAAAATTTTCGGAAATGGCTGAACTCTTGAAAGTTACCCCGTATCCAGGCATAGGTATAAAGGCTCGTGACAGCCCAGATGAGCGTTATAGAAAACTAGTTGTCCCTCATTTTCCTTTCATCATGCTTTACCGTTACGATGAGGATATAGAAAGTATAAAAATTCTTAGAATATTGCATACCTCTAGAAAAATAACCGGGCTTTTTTAAGTAAAAAACTTTGAAGTGAATCTAAAAAATATTCCAGCCAGATAAAAGTTTTATAAGCAACTTTGTCCATGATGTAACCACCATAAATTGAGTGGATCGCTTAAATTTTGTCTATCTGATTTTTTACCCAATTTGCGTAAGAACGGCGGGAACGAGATATTGAACCGAAAGGTTGAGTCTTTTGAAATACCAAGAGGCCCCCGTTCTAAGTGTCTCTTGAATAACTTTATGTGTAGGTCTTAACCCACTGTAATCTGAACAGGTTTCCCTATACGGGTTAACATATTAACTAATGCGTCAATGGTGAATTTACTTACCTTTTTATTCACAATTCATAAAGTAATTTCTTCCATTAGGTGTTCTTTGATTTGCAGTGTGTTTTTTATTTCTCGTAAAGAGATTGCATGAAGTTGCTGAGCCTCTTGCTCAGTAAAACCTAACTCAGAAAGATATATTATGTCCGGTTGGAGTCACCCTACGAATTTCAGTGTCAATGGCCCTATTGCAAGGAGTTTTCCACCTGGTTCATATATCGTATTCCACAATACAATGGCGGCCGTAAACAATCGTACGTTTTACTAGATTTTTTATGTCTTGTGTATCTTCATTATAAGCAGGGGTGATAACCTCATTTTTGATGGTTTCTGATTAATGAGTTCAAAATAATTATTTTATTATAAATTTCATATACTTATGGTTGGTTGGGTGTTGTGAGGGTAGAAACCCAGAAAAAAATCGGGGCTTATGTCGATGTGGTCAAGGTGTGGGTGCTTATTTAAATAAATCTTTTATTACATTGTGTTGCGTTAATAAAGTGAATTCCATCCCTGTCTTTTTCCCTGCTGATTTGATGGTTTTTTTGTTGTTGTTATTCTGACCAATCCTGTTTATCTTATTTCATTTAACTTAAGTAGATTTAATTATTCATGGTTCTCAGGAAGGGAAATACTTATGTCTGGTAATGAGATAAAAGATCGACGTCCAATTAAAACGCGCGATGCAATATGGGCTGGAAAAGCGGCTAAATGGCTGCAATATCATGGGGTGACACCAAATGGCATATCTGTTGCTAGCGTTGTTTTTGCGGCATTAGCCGGATTGTGTTTCGCAATCTGTTTTTGGAGCCGCTCTTCTTGGCTAACTTCAGGGTTATTGATTATTGGAGCTTTACTTATTCAAGCCAGATTAGTGTGTAATTTACTGGATGGAATGGTTGCTATTGAGGGAGGACTGAGGACATCTGTTGGCGCTGTTTTTAATGATCTTCCAGATCGTATCGCTGATTCTTTTATTTTAATTGGTTTAGGTTGTGGTTTAACTCTTTTTCCATTTGCGATTTCTCTTGGCTGTATTGCTGCGTTATTGGCTGTTTTGACGGCTTATATTCGGTTATTAGGTGGTACTTGCGGTTTACCTCAGCGTTTCCTTGGCCCGATGGCGAAACAGCATCGGATAGCATTGATTACTGTTGGTTCAATTGTCGCGGCTTTTTTACCTCCGTTATGGGGCCAGTATCTTTTACTAATGGTATTAATCGTGATCACATTGGGTTGTCTCTGGACATGTATTCGACGAACCAGAGTCATGTTGAATGAATTGCAAGAGAAGGATGCTTGTAATGAATAAATCCCAAGAAGTGACATTGGTCAGTAAGGGTATGGGGTCTTTTTTGTCTGGGCTTTGCCGCTTATTAACAGGTGTGAGAATTCGCTGGATTGGATGTAAGCCATCAGTGGCTTCCCGGATTTATTATGCCAATCATACTAGCCACTTGGATGGATTAGTTATCTGGGCTGGGTTTCCTCGAGTATTACGTTATCGGGTGCATCCGGTCGCTGCCCGTGATTATTGGAGTAAAACCCGTTTGCGTAGGTATTTTATAAATAAAGTTTTTCGGGCTGTTCTGATTGATCGTAAAGGAGAGGATGGTTTAAAAGAAAGTACTCTTACACCAATGGAGGAAGTGTTAAAACGGGGAGAGTCTTTAATCTTATTTCCTGAAGGGACACGAGGAAGTGGGGAACAAATCAATAAATTTAAAGGTGGTCTGTATTATTTAGCGAAGAAATATCCAGATGTTGAGCTAATTCCTGTTTATCTGGAAAATTTAAACAGAGTTTTACCAAAAGGATCGGCACTTGTTGTTCCTGTTATTTGTTCGGCAACATTTGGCCAGCCTTTGGAAAAATTGAGGGAAAAAGAGGAAAAAGCCGATTTTCTCCAGAGAGCTCGTCTGGCATTGGAGGCGTTAATATTATGACTGTGCTTAATAATAAATTACTCCTGTTACTGGGTGGCATGTTCGTGCCGTTAATTGTTGCCAGTATTGTTGGCGCAGTATTGTCCTCGAAATATTCAAAGGATAACAGTAATGCGACAATCGATAATCTGAATGCCCGCATCCGAGGTTGGTGGGGGATGTGTGTTATTTGTTTGTTATCAGTAGTTATTGGGCCAATCGGTTCGGTTTTATTATTTGCAAGTATGTCATTTTTCGCTTTACGGGAATTTTTTACTCTGACTCCAACACGACGAAGTGACCATGAGGCCATGTTCTGGTGTTTCTTTATTTTTATGCCATTGCAATATATTGCTGTTGGTATTCAGTGGTATGGTGTGTTTTCTATTTTTATTCCTGTTTATGTTGTCCTGTTTTTACCCGCCCGTATTGCGTTGGCTGGTGATACGACTAATTTTCTTGAGCGGACGGCTAAGATACAGTGGGGAATGTTAGTTGCTGTATTTTGTATCAGTCATGCACCTGCTTTATTGATGTTGAATATTCCTGGCTATGAAGGGGAAAACGTCGAATTACTCCTGTTTTTGATGATTGTGGTGCAGATGTCGGATGTTTTGCAGTACGTGTTCGGTAAATTATTTGGCAAACATCCTATTGTGCCTAAGTTGAGTCCTAATAAGACAGTTGAAGGTTTTGTCGGCGGCATTTTGGCTTCAGTTTTATTAGGAATGTCGCTTTATTGGGTAACGCCATTTTCTCCGTGGGAAGCAGGTTTGATGTCGTTAGCGATTACGTTGATGGGTTTTATTGGTGGCTTGTGTATGTCAGCGATAAAACGCGATAGTGGTATTAAAGATTTTGGTGAAATGATTGAAGGTCACGGAGGTATGTTAGACCGAATCGATTCTTTATGTTTTTCTGCCCCAGTATTTTTCCATTTGACACGTTATTTTTATACGTAATGGAAAAATATTAGCGTAATGAATGAGGGTTATAAATGTTAGCACTGTGGTGGTGTTTACCACAGTGCTGGTTTTCGCTTTGTGGATGGGGAGATTAAGGATAGGATTTCTTGGCGGTTGACCGATGAGCAGTAAGAGCAGGGAGCATAATTAAATTACTTTTTATCAAATAGATCTCAAAAAGGACTCATTGTTAATGCAGACTTGGTTTTTTACCGTATTATATGGAGGGTTGAATCAATTCAGCATGATTGTTTCAGTACGACGGTAGTAACAGGTTAAAAGTAATAACAGATATAAGAAGGCAGATTTCTGTTTTAAGCGAAGTGATAGCATACGAAGTCGGCCATCCAGCGGGTTTGCAAATATTACATCTACAAGTCAGAGGTCATCATGGTTAATGAGATCAAAAGAATCGGTGTCTTAACGAGTGGCGGTGATGCGCCAGGTATGAATGCTGCTATTCGTGGTGTGGTTCGTGCAGGATTAACCGAAGGGTTAGAGGTTTTCGGGGTTTATGACGGTTATCTTGGTTTGTATGAAAACCGCATGAAGAAACTCGATCGTTTCAGCGTATCCGATATGATTAACCGTGGTGGTACTTTTCTAGGCTCAGCTCGTTTTCCTGAGTTTAGAGATGAGAAGGTGCGGACCATTGCTATTGAGAATATGAGAAAGAATGGTCTTGATGCGCTGGTTGTCATTGGTGGTGATGGTTCTTATCTTGGGGCTAAGAAGCTGACAGAAGCGGGTTTCCCCTGTATCGGCCTGCCGGGTACTATTGATAATGATGTGGCGGGTACAGACTATACTATCGGCTATTTCACTGCGCTGGAAACGGTTGTCGAGGCTATCGACCGTTTGCGTGATACTTCGACTTCTCACAAACGTATTTCCATTGTTGAAGTGATGGGGCGTTATTGTGGTGATTTGACTTTGTCAGCCGCGATTGCGGGGGGATGTGAGTTTATCGTGTTGCCCGAAGTCTCATTTAGCCGTGATGAACTAGTTGCTGAAATTAAAGCAGGTATCGATAAAGGTAAACGCCATGCTATCGTTGCGATTACTGAACACGTTTGTGATGTATATGAGCTTGCGAGGCATATTGAAACAGAGACTCACCATGAAACTCGCGCAACAGTCTTAGGACATGTTCAACGTGGTGGTTCCCCAGTTGCTTATGACCGTATTCTAGCTTCTCGCATGGGAGCATATTCTATTCAATTGCTGTTGGAAGGTTATGGTGGTCGTTGTGTTGGTATCCAGAACGAGAAACTTGTTCACCATGACATCATTGATGCGGTGCAGAATATGAAACGTGTGTTTAAACAGGATTGGCTGGAAACTGCGAAAAAACTGTATTAATCACTTCCTGTTATCCATAAATGCAGGAAAATTTGCATCTGCTACAGCCTCTTTGGAGGCTGTAATTTTTCCTTAGTATATTCCTCTTGTGTATAAGTAAATGTTTTTAATTATTTCTGAGAGATAACGCTTTCTGTCAGCCTTGAATTTCATAACAGTTAAAACAGCTTGGGAGAAATCCAGATGAAAGTCAGATGGCATGTGGGGTTGGCGTTACTGTTTATTACTAGTAGCAGCCTGTGGGCAAAGGATCTTCAGCTTCTTAATGTTTCCTATGATCCAACCAGAGAATTATATCAACAATATAATCAGGAATTTAGTCATTACTGGCAGCAAAAGACTGGGGATAAGGTAATCATCCGGCAATCTCATGGCGGTTCTGGTAAGCAGGCAACTTCTATCATCAACGGTCTTGATGCGGATGTTGTGACGCTGGCTCTGGCCTATGATGTGGATGCGATTGCACAGCACGGTCGGATAGATAAAGAGTGGATTAAGCGTTTGCCAGATAACTCAGCACCTTATACTTCAACTATTGTTTTTCTGGTGCGCAAAGGTAATCCAAAACAGATTAAGGACTGGCCAGATTTAATTCGTACAGGTGTATCTGTTGTAACACCAAATCCAAAAACATCAGGTGGAGCGCGCTGGAATTATCTGGCTGCGTGGGGTTATGGATTGGCTCATAACAATCAGGACCAGAATAAAACGAAAGCATTTGTGAAAGCGCTTTACCAAAATGTTGAAGTGTTGGATTCAGGCGCAAGGGGGGCGACTAATACTTTTGTCGAACGTGGTATTGGTGATGTATTAATTGCTTGGGAGAATGAGGCGTTATTGGCTATCAATGAGCTTGATAAAGACAGATTCGAAATTGTGACACCAAGCTCTTCAATTCTTGCTGAACCAACAGTTTCTATCGTTGATAAAGTGGTTGATAAACGTGGTAGCCGTGAATTGGCAATGGAATATCTGCAATACCTTTATTCTCCGGCTGGGCAAGAGATAGCTGCTAAAAACTATTATCGTCCACGTGATAAAGTGATTGCCGATAAATACCGGTCTGTTTTTCCTAAATTGGAATTATTTACTGTCGACGAAGTATTCGGTGGTTGGGGAAAAGCTCAGAAGGTACATTTTGCGACCGGCGGCGTGTTTGACGAGATTATTCAGCGCCAGAAATAAATAGCCACCGTAGCTATACGGCGGCCAATGACTACTCTATGGTCATATTGATAAGACCATGAATTATACTTTTTTCGCTGTTGCCGCGGCTTTTACGATAACAGCGAAAGCGTCGGCTTTCAGGGAAGCACCACCAACCAGAGCACCATCAATGTCTGGCTGAGCGAATAGTTCAGCCGCGTTATTTGCATTCACAGAACCGCCGTACTGGATAATGACTTGTTCGGCGATTGCCGCGTCTTTCTCCGCAATATGATCACGAATAAATTTGTGCACAGTTTGAGCTTGTGCTGGTGTTGCTGATTTACCGGTACCGATTGCCCAGACAGGTTCGTAAGCGATTACTGCATCTTGAAATGCTTCCACTCCCAGTAAGTTCAGCACAGCATCAATTTGCCTTGCACATACAACTTCAGTCAGACCGGCTTCGTTTTCCTGTTCCGTTTCACCGATGCACAGTACTGGGATCAGACCTTGTTGTTTAAGAACAGCAAATTTTTTCGCAATGAATTCGTCACTTTCTTTGTGGTAAGTACGGCGCTCGGAGTGGCCGATGATAATGTATTCTGCGCCAATGTCTTTCAGCATTTCGGCAGAAGTTTCACCAGTAAATGCGCCAGACAAGTTTACGTCGACGTCTTGTGCGCCCAGAGCGATGTGACTGCCTACTTGTGCTTGTTTAGCCTGAGAAAGATAAAGTGCTGGTGGTGCAATAGCGACTTCACAGCCAGCGACATTGTACAATTCTTTACGCAGGTCAGTGATGAGTTTGTTAACCATGTGGGTACTGCCGTTTAATTTCCAGTTGCCCATAACTAGTGGATGCCGCATGTTTTTTCCTCCAACCAGAGAATTTTTAAGTAGTGAATTGAATGAAATTCATTCTTGGAATAGATTCGGTAGTCAGGGTCCACAGTATAGTGATCATTACAAACAATAGCTTTGTTTTTTATCACTAATCCTGATTAGTCGTCCGGCTCAGATAGTGACAGCTTAATCGGTTCAATCGCGAAAGTAAGTACCTTTTCGCTACTATTTATCATAATATAGCGAATTGCCCCGATATTTTGGCTGTAAAATGGTGATTTTTTGCCGTTTTTCAATAAATTATCAATATTTTCTTTACCTTGCTCTGGTGAGAGGGTCGGGTTAAAGTGGCGCATCAGAGCTATCATATATTGCTCTATCAAAATTTGATTTTTTTTGGTTTCTATTTCATCTTCTGATGGTAACAACGTGAGTTGTAGGCTTTTTATTTTTTCATTTCCCCGTTCCAGAACGGCGGAAGAGTAAAGTTTCTCATTGATTTTACTGGCTGCCCGTGTCAGTGGCAGAGGAATATCTTTACCGGTGATTACACGATACTCATGTAGTGGCAATGCTGGATTGCGGCGATTATATTTTTCACGAAACAGTGGGATGGTTTCATCAAAGGATGATGCATTCGGTAGGAGATAAATCGCCTGAGTTATTGTTGATTTATCAGCATTGGCTACCAATGGCAGGTTGGTGCTGATTGCTATTAATATCATGACCAAAAATTTATTGACGCTGATTTTCATGTTGCCGCTCGCTTAGGTTAAACTGCGCTGAAAAACAGAATATACGATTGGAAAAGAATAGATGACATTACAACAATGGGTTTTTTCATTCAAAGGGCGAATTGGACGACGTGAATTCTGGATTGGCATCGGTGTTTGTCTGGCTCTGATGTTGGTTATTTTTACTATTCAGGGAATGGGTTATTTTCCCATGCATTATGCGGTTTTTGCTGTTGGTTTGGTAATGTATCCAGCAGCAGCAATAATGGCTAAGCGTTTGCATGACCGAAACAAGCGGGGAGGTTGGTCGCTGCTTTTATTGCTGGCATGGTTGCTGATTGCTGTTGATTGGGGTGGCATGGAACCATTCTGGCAATGGGGGATTGGACGTTTTATCCCCACATTGATAATCGTTATGATGGTGCTTGATTGTGGTGTATTTCGTGGCACCGATGGGCCAAACCGATTTGGCAACGTGGCAGAAAAAGTCAATTTTGTTTCTGTCAAAGCTGACTAAAATCACCAATATTGCTCGCTGGTGATATGTCCAGGTTTGCGGCGCAGGTGTTTTGTCATTCCACGCTGTTCTTTCAGCAGGTTTTGGGTGTCTTTCACCATTTGAGGATTACCGCATAACATAATATGGCTGTTGTCGCTGTTCATAGGAAGCCCGACAGCAGCCTCAAGTTCGCCATTTTCGATCAATGCGGGGATACGGCCAGTCAATGAAGTGGGGTTTTGCTCGCGACTGACGATAGTCTCAATCCGTAACTTGCCATTGAAACGCTGGACCAGTTGCTGCATAAGGGGCAGATAGCTCAAATCTTGTGTGAGTCTAACCGCATGTACCAATACGATGTTCTCGAATCTATCCAGAGAGTCCCCTTGCTGGAGGATAGACAGATAAGGGCCAATCGCAGTCCCGGTTGAAAGCATCCATAATGTTTTGCAATTAGGTATTTCATCAAGAATAAAAAATCCTGCGGCTTGCTCTGTGACCAATAGATCATCACCGGGTTGCAATGCAGCTAGCCGTGGGCTGAGTTTACCTTCAGGAACTGTTACTAAATAGAATTCAAGGTTGTTATCTGCCGGGGCATTAACATAAGAATAGGCGCGTTGAAGCCGTTCATTGTCTATTTCCAGCGCCAGTTTCGCAAATTGACCAGCAGTGAACTCTTCAACAGGTGCATGCACCTTGATACTGAACAAAGTATCTGTCCAGTGAATAACTTGTGTAACTTTTCCTGTAACCCAGTTGGCCATTAGAACTCATCTCCTATCCTGAAATCCCGGAACAGTTTATTTTTACGCCGCTATTCTAATCTATGGATACCAATACCATTATCGATTCTGTGTCATAGGTAAATTGACTGGTTTTTTCCTTGAGTATGGTTTTGTATGTACAAAATTATTGCCATTTGTGGCGTAATTGTCTGTCATTTTTTCCGAAAATAAAATTGTGTACCATCTCGAAAAAAATCTAAAATTTGTTAAGTTAGTCACATTGGTAGAGTAAGTGATTACAGTCTGTTTTCTAATCGCCAGACGATCTTATTGTTACTTTTATTTAATTATATGAACTTGTTGTGAATTCGATGAGAAAATTAGATAACTTTCATTTGTTGCTGATATTGATTGCACTGGTTGCTGTGGGGCAGATGACACAGACAATCTATGTGCCTGTGATTGCAGATATTGCTAAAGACTTTAATATGCCAACCGGTTCTGTACAACGTGTGATGGCGGCCTATCTGTTTTCTTACGGGCTTTCACAGCTTTTTTATGGTCCTCTTTCAGATCAGATTGGCCGTCGTCCAGTGATTCTGGCTGGCATGATGATTTTCCTGTTTTCTACTGTTTGTGCTTTATTTTCTCCCAATCTGGATGTGTTAGTTGTTGCCAGTGCGTTACAGGGGCTAGGGACGGGGGTTGCTGGCGTCATGTCCAGAACGATGCCGAGGGATTTGTATATGGGTACTGCGCTGCGTTACGCCAATAGTTTGCTAAATATGGGGATTTTAGTGAGCCCGTTATTAGCGCCGATGATTGGTGGTGTTATTGCGCATTTTTTTGGTTGGCGTTCTTGTTATCTGTTTTTGCTGATTCTGTGCGCGGGCGTCGTTTATTATGTGTTTCGTAAGCTACCAGAAACTCGGCCACAGCAAATTGAAAAACGAAAAATGTTCACTTCTTTTTGTCATCTTTTATCGAATGGTCCATTCATTTCCTATTTGATTATGTTAATTGGTGGTTTGTCAGGTATTGCGGTCTTTGAAGCCAGTAGTGGTGTGCTGATGGGCGGAGTGCTTGGACTGAACAGTATCGCTGTCAGTATCTTATTTATTCTGCCAATTCCAGCGGCTTTTTTTGGTGCGTGGCGTGCAGGACGGGAAGGAAAATCTTTTTATAACCTGATGTGGCATTCTGTGATTTGTTGTTTACTGGCTGGTGTGCTGATGTGGTTGCCGGGATGGTTCGGTGTCATGAATATCTGGACATTATTGGTTCCCGCAGCACTCTTTTTCTTCGGTGCCGGAATGTTATTTCCACTGGCAACAACGGGAGCAATGGAACCATTTCCTTATCTGGCCGGCGCAGCAGGGGCATTAGTTGGCGGTTTACAGAATGTTGGTTCTGGCGTAGCAACCTGGTTATCAGCAATGTTGCCACAAAACGGCCAATTCAGTGTCGGTATGCTGATGTTCTTGATGTCAGTTTTGATTCTGCTTTGTTGGTTACCTTTGGCGCATAGGATGCAGCGTCAAGAACATGCAGTTTAATGATGGGTTCATTTCATAAGACAAGGGTGGAAAATTCCACCCTTTTATAAGGAAACTTAACTTTTGTCTTCCCAATCTTGCGCACGGGCAACAGCCTTTTTCCAGCCATTATATTTGTAATTACGTTCTGTGGTTTCAATGCCTGGACGAAATTCTTTTTCAATGGTGGCTTTGCTTTTCACTTCATCCAGATCTTTCCAGTAGCCAACTGCCAATCCTGCGAGGAAGGCAGCTCCCAATGCAGTACTTTCACGTACAACAGGACGTTCCACACGGGTTCCAAGAATATCTGATTGAAATTGCATCAAGAAATTGTTGGCAACTGCACCACCATCTACACGTAGTGCTTGCAATCTGGTCCCTGCATCAGCCTGCATTGCATCCAGGACATCGCGGGTTTGATAGGCAATGGATTCCAGTGTTGCACGAATGATGTGATTACTGTTGGTACCACGGGTCAGGCCGAAGATTGCACCGCGGGCGTAGGGGTCCCAATAGGGGGCACCAAGGCCGGTAAAAGCGGGAACTACATACACGCCGTTACTATTTTTAACTTTAGTAGCAAAGTATTCGGAATCAGCAGCATCTGCAATGAGTTTTAGCTCATCACGTAACCACTGAATAGAGGCTCCACCAACAAAAACGGCACCTTCAAGTGCATAGTTTACTTCGCCGCGGGGGCCGCAAGCGATGGTGGTTAATAATCCATGGTTGGAACGCACGGCATCTTTGCCTGTGTTCATTAGCAGGAAACAGCCTGTCCCATAGGTGTTTTTCGCCATACCGGGCTGAACACAAAGCTGACCATACAATGCAGCCTGTTGGTCACCTGCGATCCCTGCGATAGGAATACGGGTGCCGCCTTTACCGCCAATGTTGGTTTGACCATAAATTTCAGAAGATGAACAAACCGTTGGCAGTAGGGCGCGTGGGATTTGTAATTCATCAAGAATATGCTGATCCCAATCTAGATTGTGAATATTGAATAACATTGTACGAGATGCATTCGTGAAATCCGTAACGTGGACACGGCCTTGAGTCATTTTCCATACTAACCAAGTGTCCACAGTGCCGAATAGTAACTCGCCTTTTTCAGCCCGTTCACGTGCGCCTTCGACATGATCCAAAATCCATTTCACTTTGGTACCAGAGAAGTAAGGGTCCACAACTAGCCCTGTATTCTGGCGAATATATTCTTCCAGCCCCTCTTTCTGCTTCAGTTTAGTGCAGACATCCGCAGTACGGCGACATTGCCACACAATGGCATTATAGATAGGTTTTCCAGTTTCTTTTTCCCAGATAATGGTTGTTTCACGCTGGTTAGTAATACCGATGCCTGCAATCTGATCAGAGCTAATATCCGCTTTCGCTAATACTTCTACCAGCGTTGAGCTTTGGGTTGCCCAGATTTCCATCGGATCATGTTCGACCCAACCGGGTTTCGGATAAATCTGGGTAAATTCTCTTTGTGAAATGGAGATAATATTAGCGTTGTGATCAAGAATGACGGCTCGTGAGCTAGTTGTTCCTTGATCAAGGGCAACGATATATTTTTCCTCAATCGTATTCTGTGTTGTCATGATAATAACCTGTTTGGAGATCCTCTACTTTAAGCTTTCTTTTTATTCTGGTTTTCAGTTTTACCAATACTAGTTGGCAGATTGCGACCAATAAGTTTACGGTAGCCAAATGCTCCGATAATGCCGCCAATAATTGGAGCTGTCAGAGTAACCAGATAGTAAGGGATTTCACGTCCACCAGTTAGGGCAATATCTCCCCAGCCAGCCAGATAAGCAACTAATTTAGGGCTAAAGTCACGGGCTGGATTCAGAGCGAAGCCTGTTAGTGGACCAAATGCACCACCGATAACGGCAATCAGGATACCAATCAGTAATGGAGCCAAAGGACCGCGAGGAATACCGTTACCATCGTCAGTCAGCGCCATAATCAGGCACAGCAAGGTTGCGGCAATGATGGTTTCTATCATAAATGCCTGAGGAATAGAAAGTGATGCCATTGGATAAGTGGAGAATACACCTGCGGTAAAAAGACTCTCAGGAGTACCACGAACGATATTATGTACCTGTTCGTAATCGAGGAATATATTGTAATACATCGTATAGACGATAGCCGCAGCAACAAAACCACCAATCATCTGTGCAATGATAAAAGGAATGACTTTTTTGCCGCTAAAGTGTGCAAACAGCCATAAGGCAATGGTCACGGCTGGGTTAAGGTGACCTCCGGAAACACCAGCGGTAAGATAAACAGCTAAAGCAACGCCGAGACCCCAAATAATACTAATTTCCCACAAGCCTAGTTGTGCGCCGGCAATACGGGCAGCGGCAACACAACCCAAGCCAAAGAAGACCAGTAGTGCGGTACCAAGAAACTCAGCGATACATTGTCCGGTTAATGTTGTGTTAGTAGTTTGGCTCATATGTTCTATCCTACTAAGAAGATTTTAGAGTGATCATTGTTATTTTCGCCTTTCAGGCATTGAAAGGTGGATTATGTAAATTTATCGTTAATGTTCGTAAACGAGAAATAGCGCAATTGAAATGTGTGTGTTGTGTCAACAAAATGAGCGAATTCGCATCTTTCTATTGTTTTGCCAAAAATCAAAGTGTGAGCTGCTTTGTGCTTTTATTTAAATAGTTATTTTACTTGTACTGGGGATGTTGCTAGACAGGGGCGCTTTGGCTACATACAATCAGACGATTGCTTATAAGGGGGAACCGAGAATGTCATTTGAAGTTTTTGAAAAGCTGGAAGCTAAGGTTCAGCAGGCGGTTGATACTATTACCCTGCTACAAATGGAAATTGAAGAATTAAAAGAAAAAAACAGATCTTTATCTCAGGAAATTCAGAATGCAACCAGCAGCAATGAGTCTTTGGCTCATGAAAATGAGCAATTAAGACAAGAGCAGCAGGGGTGGCAAGAGCGCCTTCGTGCTTTGTTAGGCAAAATGGAAGATGTCCAGTAATTACAATTTCCGGCAGACAAAAAAGGGCGATTTAAGAATCGCCCTTAATTTTATGCATTGTTGTTAGATTATCTCGTCTTCTTCACTATCATCAAGCCCCAGCGGCTCTTCAGATAGGATGATTCCGGTATTATCAGCATACAAATAATCACCGGAGAAGAAAGTTACACCGCCGAAATTTACCCGGATATCGCTAGCACCGGTACCTTCATCACGACAGCCGGCAGGAATGGCCGCTATAGCTTGAATACCAAGATCTAGCTCTGCCAGTTGATCAACTTGACGTACAGCACCGTAAACGACAATGCCTTCCCATTCATTTTGCATCGCGAGTTGTGCAAGTTCAGCATCAATCAATGCTTGGCGTACAGAACCACCACCATCTACTAGCAAAATGCGGCCATGACCATTTTCTTCGAGCAGGTCATAAAGTAACCCGTTATCTTCAAAACACTTAACTGTTATGATTTGACCACCAAATGAAGTACGTCCACCAAAATTGGAGAACATAGGCTCTACCACATTTACTTCTTCCTGATAGATATCACAAAGCTCGGAAGTATCATATTTCATAGGATTTACGTCTGGTTAAGGTATGGGACAATAAGTATATCCCTTCCTGGCTGATGTTAGCAAAATCATCAATTGATAAAATGGTACAAAAGATCGAATTCTGTCTGACTAATTAAGAATAAGACCGACAGAAAAAAGAATGTTAGTCAGTAATGCTATTTTAACCATGTGTTCCAACATTGGACGCATTCCTTCTGGTGTGGGTTCATTAAGTACATACCACATGTGCTTAAATAATAAAGGCAGAGCGAGCAGGAATAGCCAACCGGACCAGCCAGGCAAATTTCGTATGGTAAATAATACCAGGCAGAATATTGCTCCGATTATCAGACTGACATGATAATAACGGGCTTTTTTAGGGCCGAGACGGACAGCCAGGGTATTTTTGCCATTTCGTTTGTCATCTTCAATATCGCGCAAGTTATTAATATTCAAAACAGCGGTAGACAAAAAACCGCAGGCCGTTGCCGGCAGTACGACGATTGAGTCAAAAAAACCAGCTTGCAGGTAATAAGTCCCGGCAACACTTAACCAGCCAAAGAAAATCAGTACTGAAATATCACCGAGTCCCATATAGCCATAAGGTTTTGTACCGACTGTATAAGTAATTGCGGCAATAATTGCCAGTAAACCTAGTACCAAGAAACCTAATATGTCTCTGGGCTCTTCACAGGCAATAGCAATCAGGATAGCGCCAGATAGGCAAGCCAGCAACACCATAATCTTCAGTGCCTTTTTCATCTGTGAGGCGGTAATCATCCCTTTTTGCATGCCGCGCAGCGGTCCGATACGTTTTTCGCTATCACTTCCTTTAACAACATCTCCATAGTCATTGGCGAGATTGGATAGAATTTGCAGTATGGCTGCTGTTAATAATGCGAGCAAGGCAACAGGGAGCTTGAAATGCCCGCTCCAGGCAGCAAGGGCTGATCCGGTAATGATGGCTGCAAGTGCTAGCGGAAGCGTTTTCGGGCGCAAACTTTCCAGCCATGCTTGGGTTTGACTAATGGAAGTTGATGAGTTCATTTCTGCGTTAACTCGCTCCTTTTAGTGTTATAAAAAAGCGATGGGAGGCAAGCCTCCCATCATTAATTATAGCGAATCAAGGAATCACATACCCCGATTATAGAATAAATCGGCTCAGATCTTCATCTGCAACCAGTTCATCCAAATGTTCTTTAACGTAGTCAGCATTGATATCAACTGACTGACCGTGACGTTCGCTGGCTTCAAAAGAGATATCTTCCATTAGGCGCTCAAGCACAGTATGTAAGCGGCGAGCCCCGATATTTTCGGTTGATTCATTTACCTGCCATGCTGCTTCAGCGATTCTGCGGATTCCGTCAGCTGTGAAGCTGATGTTCATTCCTTCTGTTGCCATCAGTGCTTTGTATTGTTCGGTCAGGGATGCACTAGGTTCAGTCAGAATACGCTCAAAATCTTCTGTGGTTAATGCTTGCAGTTCCACGCGGATTGGTAAACGCCCTTGTAATTCAGGGATCAGATCAGAAGGACTGGAAACCTGGAATGCACCGGATGCGATAAATAAGATATGGTCTGTTTTCACCATGCCATGTTTAGTGGATACAGTACAGCCTTCCACTAGTGGTAGTAGGTCACGCTGAACGCCTTCACGGGAAACATCAGGGCCTGAAGTCTGACCGCGTTTACAGATCTTGTCGATTTCATCAATGAAGACAATGCCGTGTTGTTCAACTGAATCAATTGCCTGCTGTTTCAACTCTTCCGGGTTAACCAGTTTAGAAGCTTCTTCTTCTACCAGCAGTTTGAAGGCATCTTTGATTTTCAGCTTACGTGATTTGTGTTTCTGACCGGCAAGGTTTTGGAACATGGATTGTAACTGATTGGTCATCTCTTCCATGCCAGGAGGAGCCATGATTTCTACACCCACGGGTGCGGTAGCAAGGTCGATCTCGATTTCTTTATCATCAAGCTGACCTTCGCGTAATTTCTTACGGAATGCCTGGCGTGCTGCTGATGGCTCAGACTGAATTTCTGCTTGCCCCCAGTTATTTTTTGCTGGTGGAATCAACACATCCAAAATACGCTCTTCTGCCAGCTCTTCAGCTCGGTAACGGTTTTTTTCAATAGATTGTAGGCGAACCATTTTAACCGCAGCGTCTGTTAGATCACGGATAATAGAATCGACTTCTTTACCAACATAGCCAACTTCAGTAAATTTTGTTGCTTCAACTTTGATGAATGGTGCATTGGCCAATTTTGCCAGGCGACGTGCGATTTCGGTTTTACCGACACCAGTCGGGCCAATCATCAGAATATTTTTAGGCGTTACTTCGTAACGCAGCGTTTCATTTAGCTGCATACGACGCCAGCGGTTACGGAGTGCGATAGCTACAGCGCGTTTCGCTTTGTCCTGACCAATAATATAGTTGTCAAGTTCGCTGACAATTTCGCGTGGAGTCATTTCAGACATACTATCTATCCTTACGCTTTTGAAGGAAGTTCTTCGAAGTTGTGATTATGGTTAGTGTAAATACAGATATCACCGGCAATTGTCAGCGCTTTCTCTGCAATTTCTCTGGCACTGAGATTGGTGTTTTCCAGCATTGCCCGAGCGGCAGCCTGCGCGTATGGACCACCAGAACCAATGGCAATTAGGTCATTTTCGGGCTGAATAACATCGCCGTTACCTGTAATAATTAGGGAGCTGTTTTCATCCGCGACTGCTAGTAATGCTTCCAGTTTGCGTAGCATACGGTCAGTACGCCAATCTTTGGCAAGTTCAACAGCTGCCTTGGTCAGATGCCCTTGATGCATTTCCAGTTTACGTTCAAACAGTTCAAACAGAGTAAAAGCGTCTGCTGTACCGCCGGCAAAACCCGCGATTACTTTGTCATTATAGAGGCGGCGAACTTTGCGGACATTGCCTTTCATGACGGTATTACCCATCGTTGCCTGTCCATCACCACCGATTACGACCTGGCCATTACGGCGAACACTTACGATTGTAGTCACGAGTAAGCCCTTGGTTACAAAAATAGATAAATGTGACGCACGGTATTTTCGACAGTGTATATGGCTATCGAAAATACCGTGTGCACGGTGCTAGCAGTTATAAATGGGGGAGAATTATAATTTTTCAACCCCCTGTTACACGGAGAATACAACCAGATACTCCGGCACCTTTCAGACGTTCCTGCATTTTTTCTGCGGTGCTTTTACTGTAAGGACCAAGAACGACACGATGCCAACCACCTCCTGTTGTGATTTGGCTTTCAATACCGGTAAATGCCAGACTGGCGCGTACTGATTCAGCCTGATCCATATTGCGGAATGACCCACACTGTAAAATCATGCGTTGTGCGGTTTCTGCTGGTTTAGATTTACTGGTTTCAGCTGGTGGTATTTGCGGCTGAGCTGTTTGAACTTGTTGCTGTGGCTTTGTTTCCAGCGGCTGTTGCTGCGTCTCTGCTGGTGGCTTGATGATAACTTGTGAACGTGGCACTTGAACGCCATTGTATGGAACTTCTGGCAATGAAGTTGCTGGCTGTTGCATATCTGCCTGCATTTGTTCGAGTAGTTGCCGTTGTTCTGCGGTCAATTGGGTCTGTGAATTTATTTGCCCACTAGATGATGGATCACGTGGAGTCTCTATGCCAACAGGACGATTTTCCAACTCTTTGATGTAGCGCCAGCGTTCTTCCGGTTTTGGCGGCAAGCCATGATTTTGTTGAGGATGTTTTGGTCGTGCGTCTGGAACGTTTTCCTGCTTATTGTGGGTAATAAAGTAAAGGCCACCAATAAAAATAACCACCAATGCTATTGCTACTGCCAATGTTGTTTTTGGCAGACCTTGGGTTTGGTATTTTTTCTTATCGGTATTTTTACGGCGGGTGTTTGAACGCCCGCGACTCACATAATCTCGTTGTGCCACTGTCTAATTCGCTGAGTTATTTAAGTAAAAGAAAATAAACGATATGTTACTTAACCTGCGGTTATTTGCCTAGCTTTTAGGCGAACAGGTGCTTTGCCGAATAATTAATTCCGATTCCAGCAATTGAGAACCGCCAGATGTTGCGTGGCCTTGGATTTGATCGAGTAACAGTAACATTGCCTTGTAGCCAATTTGATAACGGGGCTGTCCAACTGTGGTCAGTGGTGGATCGCTGTACATGGCTAAATCTAAGTTGTCGAATCCAATAACTGATAAATCTTCTGGTATTCTTAAACCCATTCTTTTAGCTTGCCACATAACACCGATCGCCATTACATCGCTGTGGCAAAAAATGGCGGTAGGAGGCTCCGCTAAAGAGACCAACTGTTTGGTCAGTTCAGCACCGCTTTCATAGGTAAAATTACCGTGGACAATATAATCTTCACGAATTGTCCCGCCAGAACGGCGCAATGCTTGTATATATCCCTGAAGGCGATAACGGCAAAGTAGTATATCTTCTGGTCCGGAAATGCAGGCAATGCGTTTATGCCCCAGTGTTTGCAAGTAATGGGTGGCGTTGAATGCTGCGGTCAGATTATCAATATGAATAGTCGGCAGTTCTAAATCTGGTGCAAATTCATTTGCCATTACCATTGGTGGCAAGTTTTTTTGTTCTTCTTTACTGGCATCAAATGGGATGTTAGAACCGAGCAGTAGTATACCATCGATCTGTTTAGTGATAATCAGATTGAGAAACGCGTGTTCCTGTTTTTGCTGATGTTGGCAATCACCAATTAACACTAAATAGCCATGTTGTGAGGCTGTTTCTTCGATACCACAAATGACATCTGTGAAAAAAGGGTCACTGATATTTGGCACTATCACCAAAATAGTTTTTGACTCACTGCGTTTAAGATTGCGTGATAAGTTATTAGGATAATAGCCCACAGCCAGTACAGCTTGTTCCACTTTTTGACGTGTCTGGGAAGAAACCTTTTCCGGATTCATGAGTGTTCTTGATACTGTTGCGGTAGAAACGCCAGCCACCTCTGCGACATCTTTCATTGTTGCGGAGGTGCCATTCTTTTTCTGCTCCAAAACTCACTCCTCATTTCCTGACTGATTAGTTAAACGATTGTCATTTTCTGGTTGCCGGGAGTCCATCAGTCATTTCAAGGAAAATAACGACCTTGGGTTTAGGATTATGACAATGTTGTTAAGGGATCATTCTAAACAGTTTGGCAAATTCGTTTGCTCCTTAGTTTGCAAAAAAAGGTGATATGAATCATTTATTCGATGTGGCTCGCAAATTAGTAAATAATTTTTCATTGATTGCTTATTATCAAGTGTGATTTTTCCAAGTAGTTATAGGAGTATGTTTTATTTGATAAACTTATGCGCTTAAAAATAAAGGTTATGAATCACTAACTATCAGTTGGGTCTACATCAATACTCCATTTCACTTTTCGAGTTTGTGGCAATGAAGTTATTTGTGGATAGACCATGGCCATTATTTTCTGTAAAGAAATTCTAGATGGATGTTGAATCAGGAGCTGCCAGCGATAACGACCGCTTCTTTTCGCCTGTAATGCCGGAACCGGCCCCATGATCCATAAGTTATCGTCACGCAGAGGGTGATTTTCAAAAAGCAGACGCAATTGTTGTAAAAAAGCGGGCGATTGCTGATTATCGTGATCTTCTGACCGTAAGATAATATGGCTGGTAAATGGCGGCAAAAATACGCTTTGTCGTTCATCCATAGTTTGAGTAGCGAAGGCGTCGTAACCTTTATTTAATAGAATTTGCAGTAATGGATGGTCAGGGTGATGGGTCTGGAGAACAACTTCTCCTTGTTTACCTGCCCGGCCTGCCCGGCCAGATACTTGCGTATAAAGCTGCGCAAAGTGTTCTGCTGCCCGGAAGTCCGCAGAAAATAGGGCACCGTCAACATCCAGCAAGGAGACTAGTGTGACGTTAGGGAAATGATGGCCTTTTGCTAGCATTTGTGTGCCAATCAATATGCGGGCACCTCCGGTATGAATATCCGTCAGTCGCTGTTCCAGTGCTCCTTTGCGGTTAGTGGTATCCCGGTCAATGCGGGTAATAGGCACACCAGGGAACAGGGCTGAAAGACCACTTTCAAGCTGTTCTGTGCCGAGGCCAGCAGGTTGAAGATGAGTGGAGCCGCACTGTGGACACTGGCGAGGAACTGGGCGTTGGCGATCACAATGATGGCAACGTAACTGACGATGATGCTGATGCAGGGTGTAATAATGGTCACAGCGTTGGCATTCTGCAATCCAACCACACTCATGACAAAGTAAAGCGGGTGAATAACCACGGCGGTTGAGGAACAGCATTATTTGGTTGTCTGCTTTCAGATGTTCTTTAATACGATTTATAAGTGGCTGAGATAACCCGACTTTTAGGGGTAAACCTTTTAAATCCAATAAATATTGAGTGGCTGGCTGAGCATTCCCAGCTCGTTTGGATAGGGTTAGCTGGCGATATTTGCCTTGTTGTACGTTATAAAGTGTTTCTAGTGCTGGCGTGGCAGAACCCATGATAACTGGGATATTCTCTTTTTTTGCTCTGAACACGGCTAAATCCCGGGCATGGTAACGCCAGCCTTCCTGTTGCTTATAAGAACTATCGTGTTCTTCATCGATAATGATGACACCCAAACAGGCAAATGGTGTAAATAGGGCTGAGCGTGTACCGATGATAATTGCATTCTCACCGCGTTGCGCCCGTAGCCATACAGCAAGGCGTTCACTGTCATTTAGGGCTGAATGAAGAACGTCAACTGGTACATTGAAGCGTTCATTGAAACGGCGGATTGTCTGTGGTGTCAGGCCAATTTCCGGTACAAGTATCAGTGCCTGTTTACCTTGTGCCAAAATATTCTCCAGTACACTGAGATAAATTTCTGTTTTACCTGAGCCAGTGATTCCAGCCAGTAACCAGGGAGAAAATTGTTGATCTTCTGCACGGATAGTACCAACTGCTGTGGCCTGTTCTGTATTCAATTGCAGGCGTTCACCGGTGACCTGAAAATGGTTCCTCCAGTCTTCAAACTCAGGTTGTACAGGGTGCAAATCGATAAGTGTTTTCTTTTTAAGTGACTGAAGAGCGCTTTCGCTCAATTCCAGTTCTGCAATTTGATGGCGATATATCGCTTTCTGGCGCAATGTTGCCAGAGCCTGTTGTTGTTTTGGTGATCGTTTCAATTGTGCCAACGGTATTTCGGCACCTGTCGGAGTCACTTGCCATTGCCAGAGCGGGGTTGATTCAGCCGGTTTTCCCTGACGAAGTAATACCGGCAAGGCATGAAACAGGACTTCTCCTATGGGATAATGGTAATAGTTGGAGGCCCAACGTAATAATTGCCAAAGATCTTCTGAAAATAAGGAACGAGTATCGAGAATAGATTCTATCGGTTTCAGTTGTTCTGCCGGAATATCACTACTATCGGTTGTTCCAGTGACGATACCAATTGCTTTGCGTTTGCCGAAAGGTACTGTTACCCGCATCCCTACAACGGGTAATTGGCTGTTTGCGGGCAACAGATAGTCAAAAGAGCGAGTAAGAGGGACAGGTAGAGCAACCTGAACAACAGCCATAAAATTATTCCACAAAATCAATGGGTAAGTTAAAATATAATCAAAAATTGATTATAGAGTACCATAGATGTTGAGTGGATTTCATTGCGAGAGAGGCAGATATTCTGTATGATCCGCCGCCTTTGGTACGGAAGATACCAAACTTATTTTATCAACGTGACGTGTGGTGTCTGGCGGCAACAGGGCTGGATAGCGACACGGCCTTAAACAGAGGTTATCCCATGAAGAAAGGTATTCATCCTAAGTATGAAGAAGTTACTGCAACTTGCTCTTGCGGTAATGTAATACAAATTAGATCTACCGTTGGTCACTCCCTGAATTTGGACGTATGCGGTCAATGTCACCCATTCTATACTGGTAAACAACGTGATGTTGCTACCGGTGGTCGTGTTGATCGCTTCAAGAAACGTTTCAACGTTCCAGGTGTCAGCAAGTAATTGCAGAATTGCGCCCGCCAATAAGGTAGGCCAACTGGTACAAACGCCCGGTGTTTTGCATCGGGCGTTTTGCATTTTAAATGAACATGACAAAAGACCTTAATTTTTCAGTAGGTTTTGTTGTGCCACTATCAATATTCCCAGGTGTCGGGATCAATGCCCAATTCACGCATGATCTCTTTTGCAGCCTCTGGGATTTCATCATTACGCTCTTTGCGTAAGTCATCATCATTAGGAAGTGGTTGCCCGGTAAATGCATGCAGGAATGCTTCACATAGCAATTCACTGTTAGTTGCATGACGCAGGTTATTTACCTGGCGACGGGTACGCTCATCAGTGAGAATTCTCAACACTTTCAAAGGAATTGAAACTGTGATTTTCTTCACTTGTTCGCTTTTTTTGCCATGTTCAGCATAAGGGCTGACATATTCACCATTCCATTCAGCCATGGGGTACCTTAAATAGTCGTATAGTCATAAAATTAAGCCAGATAACAGAGGCAGCTTTCGTTGTGAAATATTGCCATTTTATCGTGATTTCCTTATCAATTATACAGTTATAGTATATTCGATAAACTAATCGCTACTAATAAAAGTATCATAATTATGATGGATAATTATCCCACTGCTTAATCTAACCGTAAAGAGGTTTAGATGTCTAGATGTGTTGACGTCTATTATGGTAGAGGATATTCTTCCTTGATTCAATTTATGGCAGACAGTGGTAACTGATATGACACGCAAGCAGGCAACAATAGCAGTTCGCAGTGGGCTGAATCATGATGAACAATATGGCTGCGTTGTTCCACCTATTTATCTTTCCAGTACTTATAATTTTACTGATTTCAATCAGCCGAGGACACATGATTATTCCCGCAGGAGTAATCCTGGTCGTGATATGGTGCAGCGAGCACTGACTGAATTGGAAGGAGGGGTAGGTGCTGTCATGACTAGCAGTGGCATGTCAGCGATTCACCTACTATGCACCGTTTTTCTAAAGCCTGGCGATTTGTTGGTTGCTCCTCATGATTGTTATGGTGGCAGTTACCGATTGTTTGACAGTCAGAGTAAACGTGGTGCGTATGAAGTTGCTTTTGTTGATCAGGGGGATGAACAGGCGTTAAAGCGGGTGTTGTCCAGAAAACCAAAGTTGGTATTGATTGAGACACCAAGTAATCCTTTATTACGTATTGTAGATATTGCCCGTATATGCCAGCTTTCCCATGCAGTGGGGGCGACAGTCATTGCTGATAATACTTTTCTGAGCCCTGTATTACAGAAACCGCTGGAATTAGGAGCGGATCTGGTTGTTCATTCCTGTACTAAATACCTTAACGGGCATTCTGATGTTATTGCCGGAGCGATTATTGCAAAGGATGAAGATATAGCAACGGAGCTTGCTTGGTGGGCAAATAATATTGGTGTAACTGGTGCGGCGTTTGATAGTTATTTGCTGCTGCGTGGAATACGTACTTTATCGCCACGGGTACTTTTACAGCAAAATAATGCGCTGGAGATTGTGAATTATCTTCAACAGCAACCGTTAGTGAAAAAGCTTTTTTACCCTTCTTTGAAAGATCATCCAGGACATGAAATTGCTTGTAAGCAGCAATCTGGTTTTGGCGCAATGATAAGTTTTGAGTTAGATGGTAGTGAACAGGCGATACGTTGTTTTCTGTCTGAGTTAAAATTATTCACTTTAGCGGAATCATTAGGTGGTGTGGAAACTTTAATTTCCCATACGGCAACGATGACTCATGCTGGGATGTCAGCACAGGCAAGGGCAGAAGCGGGTATTACGGATTCACTATTACGTGTTTCTGTGGGTATCGAAGATAGTCAGGATTTAATCGCTGATTTGGAAAATGCATTTCAGGCAGTAGTAAAGGAGTGACCATGAGTGCACTGGCAGTAGCAGGGGCGGAAAATGGCCGCCAATTACATAAGTTTGGGGGAAGCAGTCTCGCGGATGTGAAATGTTATCAACGGGTAGCCAAGATTATGGCTAATTATAGCCAACCCGGTGATTTGATGGTGGTATCCGCGGCAGGCAGCACCACTAACCAGTTAATTAACTGGCTTAAGCTCAGTCAGAGTGATCGTATTTCTGCCCATCAGGTACAGCAGGTTCTGCGCCGTTATCAGCAGGATCTGATCAAGGGATTGCTACCTGAAACTGTTGCTGAAGAATTGATGAAGTGCTTTATTGCTGATCTGGAAAGGTTGGGGGCATTACTGGATAAGCCGATCGGTGATGTGACTTATGCTGAAGTTGTTGGTCACGGAGAGATCTGGTCTGCACGTTTGATGTCAGCAGTGCTAGAAACTCAAGGGGTGCCTAGTGCTTGGGTGGATGCTCGTCAGTTCTTACGTGCAGAACGGGCAGCTCAGCCACAAATTGATGTTGAACTTTCTCAGCCGTTGTTGAGTCAGTTGTTAACTCAAAATCCAAGTAAACGACTGGTTGTGACGGGTTTTATCTCCAGCAATCATGAGGGAGAAACAGTTCTGTTGGGACGCAATGGCAGTGACTATTCTGCAACTCAGGTTGGCGTTTTGGCTGGGGCTAAACGAGTGACTATCTGGAGTGATGTTGCTGGCGTTTACAGTGCTGATCCCAGAAGAGTAAAAGACGCTTGCTTGTTACCTTTATTGCGTTTGGATGAAGCCAGTGAATTGGCTCGTCTTGCTGCGCCTGTGTTGCATACTCGTACCTTGCAGCCTGTTTCTGTCAGTGATATTGATCTGTTGCTGCGTTGCAGCTATCAACCAGAGCAGGGTTCTACTCGTATTGAAAGAGTGCTGGCAACTGGGACTGGAGCGAAAATTGTTACTAGTCATGATGATGTTTGCCTGATTGAGTTGCATGTGGCTGCGCATCATGATTTTAAACAGATCTATAAAGATATTGATTTGTTGTTAAAACAGGGGCAGATTCGTCCGTTGGCAACAGGTATTCATCCTGACTGTAATCTGATTCAGCTTTGTTACACTTCCGAAGTGGTGAGTAGCGCTTTGAACGTGCTGGAAGATGCTGCGTTGCCGGGGAAACTCTCCCTGAGAGAAGGTCTGGCGCTGGTGGCTCTGGTTGGAGCAGGTGTGTGTAAGAATCCATTGCATTGTCATCGTTTTTATCAGCAACTTAAAGATCAGCCAGTAGAATTTATCTGGCATGCAGAGGATGGTATTAGCCTTGTTGCTGTGCTGCGAACTAATCAGACTGAACATGTCATTCAGGGGTTGCACCAGAGTTTATTCCGTGCTGAAAAGCGGATTGGCCTGATCTTATTCGGTAAAGGCAATATTGGTTCCCGTTGGTTGGAGTTATTCACCCGTGAGCAGAAAAATATTTCTGCTCGTAGTGATTTTGAATTTATTTTGGCAGGGGTGGTGGATAGCCGCCGAAGTTTGCTCGATTATCAGGGAATTGATGCCAGCCGAGCATTAGCTTTCTTTGATAATGAGGCGACAGAGCATGATGTCGATGAGTTATTCTTGTGGATGAGAGCGCATCCTTATGATGATTTGGTCATTTTGGATGTGACTGCCAGTGAAGAATTGGCCCGATGTTATACCGATTTCGCCAGCTACGGTTTCCATGTTATCAGTGCTAATAAGATTGCTGGTTCTTCCAGTAGTAACGATTATCGTCTTATCCGTGATGCATTCGCTAAAACAGGTCGTCACTGGTTTTATAATGCGACAGTGGGTGCTGGCTTACCAATCAACCATACCGTGAGAGATTTACGAGAGAGTGGTGATACCATTCTGTCGATCAGTGGTATCTTCTCCGGTACATTATCCTGGCTGTTTCTACAATTTGATGGTTCCGTACCATTCAGTGACTTAGTCGAGCAAGCTTGGCAACAGGGATTGACAGAGCCTGATCCACGTATTGATCTCTCAGGGCAGGATGTGATGCGTAAATTGATTATCCTCGCTCGTGAAGCGGGGTATGAGATTGAACCAGAGCAAGTACGTGTTGAGTCACTCGTCCCGAAAGACGCAGAATTAGGTTCTGTTGAGCAATTTTTTGATAACAGCAGCGCTATCAATGAGCAAATGGTGCAGCGATTTGCTGCCGCACAGGAGATGGGTATGGTATTGCGCTATGTTGCTCGTTTTAATGCGAATGGTAAGGCAAAAGTAGGTGTTGAGGCAGTATGTCCTGATCACCCGCTGGCTTCTTTGTTGCCGTGCGACAATGTATTTGCGATTGAGAGTCGCTGGTATCGTGATAATCCGCTGGTGATCCGCGGACCGGGTGCTGGTCGCGATGTGACAGCAGGGGCAATTCAATCTGATCTTAACCGTTTGTCGCAGCTGCTTTGAGTTACAAAATTTTTACTTTATCTAATGTGATTTCCTTCGCTTAATTTTCGATGAAACGTGAGGAAGGCTGTGCTGAGAAGAACGCTTTTCCTCATTGTTGTCTTGGACATTTTGATCTGCCAAGTTGATGTAAACGTAACCCAGTATCTATTGATGAATTTTTTTCCGATTCAGGATGAATATTACTCACTCGTTTAACCCAAATTTGTTGTTGACTAAGAAATGCCGATCCTTCATCTTATTTAGACGTCTAAACGTATAGGTGTTTAGATGTTTAAATAAGAATGGCTGGCAAATTATAAAATAAGAAATTATTCCGCTTGTTAACGAGGTACAGGGTATGAGTTTTTTTCACGCTAATCAGCGAGAGGCGCTGAATCAGAATCTGGCTGAACTGGAAGGGCAGATCCGTGTTTCATTTGAATTCTTTCCACCGCGTACAGCAGAGATGGAAAAAACCCTGTGGAAATCGATTGGTCGATTGAGCACCCTCAAGCCTAAATTTGTTTCCGTTACTTATGGTGCTAACTCTGGTGAACGTGATCGAACTCATAGCATTATCAAGGGAATAAAAGAGAAAACCGGTCTTGAAGCTGCCCCACACCTTACTTGCATTGATGCCAGCCGTGATGAATTGTGCAAAATAGCCCGTGATTACTGGAATAATGGTATCCGTCATATCGTGGCTTTACGTGGTGATTTACCGGATAACGGCGAAAAACCAAAAATGTACGGGGTTGATCTGGTTGAATTACTGAAGAAAGAAGCCGATTTTGATATTTCAGTTGCTGCATACCCTGAAGTTCATCCTGAGGCGAAAAGTTCTCAAGCTGATTTGATTAGCTTAAAACGGAAAATTGATGCTGGTGCAAGCCGTGCTATTACCCAATTTTTCTTTGATGTGGAAAGTTATCTGCGTTTTCGTGACCGTTGTGTTGCTGCTGGGATTGATGTGGAAATTGTTCCGGGAATTCTGCCGGTATCCAACTTCCGTCAGCTTCAGCGTTTTGCTGCAATGACTAATGTTCGTATTCCGAGCTGGATGACCAGAATGTTTGATGGGTTAGACGATGATCCTGAAAGTTCTAATTTGGTTGGTGCTTCTATTGCAATGGATATGGTAAAGATTTTAAGCCGTGAAGGTGTGAAAGATTTTCACTTTTATACCTTGAACCGTGCGGAACTGAGTTATGCAATTTGCCATACTTTGGGTGTTCGTCCTTAATCGTTGGCTCTTACTAAGAATTTCTTAGTAAGAGCATGTTTTTTTGCTGCTTTATTTCGATCAAGAGTAAGTTTTTTTTCGTCTTATAGGATAAATAAGGTAAATATATTTAGAGTTAACATATTTATATTTTTGGTGTTTAATTCAATGAATGATGGGGATTTAAACGGTAATAAATAATTTCAATGGTTATCGTGCGTTTCATAATATCTTTTGCATTATTGTCACTCTCTATTTTCCGAATATTATCTGATTGATAGTCGTATAGATGTGAATAGCGATTCAGTCAATTACTAGAAAATAAAGTAACTCACAAAGATAATATAATTGCAGTGACTGATTCTTATCGTCTTTTTTATAGGTAAGAAAGACATACCATTTAACCTGAATTCTGCTGGCTATAACCAACTATACCCTATGGATTTCAAGATGCTTCGCGACGGCAAGTGAGCGAATCCCCGGGAGCATAGATAACTATGTGACCGGGGTGAGTGAGTGCAGCCAACAAAGAGGCAACTTGAAAGATAACGGGTATATATGAAGAGCATATTAATGTTGATGAGCAACGGGCACGGGTACTACGTTCAGAATCTGCTGTTGAGTTTCAAAGCGTGCAGATTTCCCGCATGGTTAGTGCGGGGGTTGATATGGCACCTAATATTTTTGGTCTGGTTGATGGTGGTATACATTATGGTGCTATTACTGATGATATTGAATTGAGTGCCTCTGTTAAGATGGTTAATACGGAAAAAGTTGGGCAGTTGGAAGTGTATCGCCGTTAGGAATAATAAGAAATTCAGCGTGACAATACACACGCGGAGATTAATCAGTTAAATGCACAACTGGAGTCACTGTCATTTCGTGAAGTGGCTAAAATGCAAAAAACTATCTGAAAACTCAATAAGCTCAAGTGCAGGCACAATTGACCTTTGCGGGGGAACTTGACGGCAGCGATTTATGAGGAACTCACAAGAGGTAATCTTTTAAATTCAATTGTGGTTTTTCTGTATTATTTAAATTAATTGAATATAACTTCTTAATTACGATGAGAATTAGCGTAATAGGTCAATTACTTTGATACCTGTGTGTAGAAATGAACAAGGGTGGTTTCCCAGCCCTTGTAGATTAAGTAGATTTCAGCAGGTTAAAGAATGTTAATCTGCACAGACATGGTATTCCAAGGAGAATTCGTGGACGTGTTCTGGTACCTGAAGGTGCCATTCTGGTTACCGTCGAGATTATATTCATGAAGGTAGCCAACCACAGTTTGGCCCGCAGTGCACGGCCAAGTGTAGTACCCGTTCGTAATACAAACTGTTTTAGAAGAGTACATCGCTGAGTTAGGCAGTAGACCGCCGTTCATCCAAGCAAAGGAGCTGTACCCGTAGCCAATTTCCAGAACGGCGGCACGGAGCTGCTGTCCTCCGTGATCGCAGGTTGTTGCAAATAAGTTGGAAGTGTATTCCCATCCGCAATTCGTTGAGCCAACAGCATAAACCCACATATTGGTTAGCCCAGGTGCAGGAGCGTGAACAGACCCATCCTCGATTTTGAGATCCCGCTCTTCGGCTCGGATGGGACTCTTAACGTTAGGCAGTAGCTGGGATTGCTCTATCAGGACTTTTTGAGCAGCAGGAACTTTCGGTAGTTGCTCTGTTTGGGCATAGGCATTAACGCCAAACAAGGAAGCAAGCGATAACAAAATGGCGAGTTTACTTTTCTTCATAATTGAGTCCTCTGAGAAATAGAAAAACACAATTCTAGGGAAGTGAGCAAAAATCGCATTATTAAATTTTATTTATGTAATGATCGGGATTTTGGTGTTTGTGATTGCGTATTTTCGTATCTCATTGTGTAGTAAGGAACGGATTAATGATAAGTAATTTTTCTTAAATTAGACTTCACTTGGTGAGAAATAGCTTCTTTTTCGTTGTGTATTGAGCACATTTTGTACGGGGTTGTCTGGAGAAAAAAGATACCAGTACTGTGCTCAATAATGTTACTACCGTTGCGCGGAGATTGTCTCCTGCGTACAGCAACTAACCTGTATTTCGCATTCCGGCTGCTATACCGGCAATGGTTACCATCAATGCTTGTTCAACTTGTGGATCAGGATATTGTTGTTGACGAGAGCGTAGCAGTAGTTCTGCCTGTAAGACGTTTAATGGATCAGTGTAAACATTACGTAGGGCAATAGATTCTGCAATCCACGGTAAATCTGCCATCAGGTGCTCATCTTTGGAAATGGCTAATACCGTCTTGATATCCGCAGAAAGTTGTTTACGCAATTTTTGGCCTAATGGCCACAGGCTCTTATCTACCAGACGATGATCGTAATATTTTGCCAACCATAAATCAGCTTTAGCGAAGACCATTTCTAGCATACCTATACGAGTTGTAAAGAAAGGCCAATTACGGCACATTTCAGCCAGTACATCCTGTTTACCATCATTCACCACTTTTTGTAGCGCAGCGCCTGCTCCTAGCCAGGCTGGTAACATCAAGCGGTTCTGTGTCCAGGCGAAAATCCACGGGATAGCGCGTAGACTTTCTACCCCTCCTGTCGGGCGGCGTTTGGCAGGGCGAGAGCCCAAAGGTAGTTTAGCTAATTCCTGTTCAGGTGTTGCAGCACGGAAATAAGGCACAAAATCGGGTTGTTCACGCACATAATCACGATACATTTTGCAGGAAACATCAGACAGGGTATCCATCACCTGATGCCATTCCGGTTTTGGTTCCGGAGGTGGCAGTAAGTTTGCTTCCAGAATGGCACTGGCATACAACGCTAAGCTACTGATAGTGACTTGTGGTAGACCGAATTTAAAACGGATCATTTCACCTTGTTCGGTTACACGTAGGCCACCTTTCAGGCTTCCCGGTGGTTGGGAAAGCAGCGCTGCATGTGCTGGTGCGCCGCCGCGGCCAATGGTACCGCCACGACCGTGGAATAAAGTCAGTGCGACGCCTTCTGTTTCACAGACTTTGATCAAGGCATCTTGTGCCCGGTATTGCGCCCATGCGGCAGCCATGACTCCGGCATCTTTTGCTGAGTCAGAATAGCCAATCATCACCATCTGCTTATCCTGAATCAGGGCGCGATACCACTTAATATTCATCAATTGCTGAATGACATTGTCGGCATTATTCAGGTCATCTAGGGTTTCGAACAGTGGGGCAACGGGTAAGGTGAATGGGCAACTGGCTTCTTTCAGTAGCAAGTGAACGGCTAATACATCAGAAGGTGCCTTGGCCATTGAAATAACGTAAGCCGCAATAGCATCTTGTGGTGATTCTGCAATCACTTTACAGGTTGCGAAAACTTCTTGCGTTTCAGCGCTTGGTTGCCAGTTATGTGGGATCAGCGGACGTTTGGAATGCAGTTCATACAGCAGGAAAGCCTGTTTCTTTTCTTCTGACCAACTTGCGTAGTCACCTAATTCCAGGTATTGGGTTAGTTCGGAAATGGCCGTTGTATGGCGGGTGCTTTCCTGACGTACATCAATCCGTACTAGTGATAGGCCGAAACAGCGGATGCGACGCAGGATATCTAATAATTGACCATTGGCGATGATTTCCATCCCGCAGATTTTCAGTGATTGGTAACAGGCGTAAAGCGGTTGCCAGAGCTGTTCATTATCTAACAGCAAGTCAGTTGGAGGTAGAACTTGTTCGCCTTTCAGTCGTTTCTCTAAATATGCCAGTGTATTGTTAAGTTGTACTCGCAGTTTTTTGGCAATTTCCCGGTAAGGTTCCAGAATTTCATCTCCACCCGCCAGTTTGCGAACTTCGGGTGTACACTCAGACATAGATAACTCGGAAACCAGAACCTGAATATCCTTAAGGAACAGATCGGCTGCTTTCCAGCGGCTAAGTAGTAACACATGGCGAGTCACTTCAGCCGTTACATTTGGATTACCGTCGCGGTCGCCACCCATCCAGGAAGTAAAACGGATAGGTACTGCTTCGACCGGCAGGCTGTAATCAATTGATTCTTCCAGTTGTTCGTTGAATTCGCGTAGGAATGCTGGCACACCGTCCCATAAGCTGTTTTCCACCATTGCGAAGCCCCATTTAGCTTCATCAATTGGAGTAGGACGAATTTTACGGATTTCATCAGTATGCCATGACTGGGCAACTAACTGACGTAGACGACGCATAATGTTGTTATGTTCGTAATCCGCCAGATCATCGTGGTCTAATTGCGACAGACAGGTGTTAACTGCGACTAGTTTGTGGATTAATGTACGACGCGCGATTTCAGTTGGGTGAGCGGTGAGAACCAGTTCAATAGATAGTTCATTTACCGCTTTTTTTAGGTCGTTGTTACTGAAATTTTTTTCTTTTAAGTGGGTGAATAATTTCGCTAACGCAACGGGGTTGCTGGCAGCTTCACCATGTGGGGAGATGCTGTGATACTGTTCTGCGACGTTTGTTAGGTTGAGAAATTGATTGAAAGCGCGGGCAACTGGCAACAGTTCATCATTAGATAGGTTTTGTAATGTGGATAGTAGTTGCTGGCGGTGTGCTTCATTGCCTGCGCGGGATGATTTGGATAATTTGCGGATAGTCTCGACTTTATCGAGAATTTCTTCCCCTAACGCTTCTTTGATGGTGTCTCCAAGCAGCTTACCTAGCATGCTGACATTACTACGCATTGCGGAATATTGTTGGTTCATGTGACTCCTGGCCTTTATTGCTGGCAGAATGTTGATTCTGTTCCTGTAGGAAAATTTTATCTAAGGGGCGAAAAGTTATTTTTTTGTAGCACCATAGTGTTGCATTCACCCTAATCCCTCATATTCATATCAGAAAATGATCAGTTTGGGAGAAATTTCTAAAATTTAATGGTTGGTTATATTTTATAAGTATTACTTATGTGCCAGAGCACTTGGGAAAGGCGCTTTTATTGTTTGTTTTGATGTTTAAGTCCCTCTGATTTTTAGAGGGACATGTTGAAACAATTAATTATTGTTTAGACAAAAATGATTGATTAATTGAGCAATTATCTTTCTGGTAGGTTCAATAAATGACATATCAATAAATTCATTTGGTTGATGTGCCTGCTCAATAGAACCTGGGCCAAGGACCAACGTTGGACATAATTCCTGAATGAATGGCGCTTCGGTACAGTAATTCACTACTTCAGCTTTACGGCCTAGCAATTTTTCTATTACATCAACCATCTTATGGTCTGTTGGGCATTCATAACCAGGAATTGGGGGATGTAATTCATTGATAGTCAGACGACTAGGCCAACGTTGTTTCACGGGTTCCAGGGCTTCATTTAATAGTCCGTTCAGATCTTGTAATGTCAGCCCCGGCAATGGGCGAATATCCATATGCAATTCACAATGTGCGCAAATACGGTTTACCGCATCACCTCCATGAATATAGCCGAAGTTCATTGTGGGATATGGAATAGCAAACGCTGGGTTGTTGTAACGTTCTTTGAGTGTATTGCGTAATTCAATCAGATGACCAATAGATTCATGCATCAAATCAATGGCGTTTATCCCACGGCCTGGATCACTGGAGTGTCCTGATTGGCCGATAATGCGGATAGCGTTCGATAAATGCCCTTTGTGTGCACAGATAGGCTGCAATGATGTTGGCTCGCCGATAATAGCGAAATCTGGCCGGATAGTTGCGCTTGCGGCAAAATAACGAGCACCAGCCATTGTCGTTTCTTCATCTGCGGTAGCCAGAATGTATAGTGGACGGGTCATCTTACTGACATCAATATCCCGCAAGGCATCAATGATAAAAGCGAAGAAGCTTTTCATATCTGCCGTACCCAAACCGTATAGTTTGTCATCACGTTCTGTCAGGGTGAAAGGATCTTTAGTCCAGAGTCCCTCGTCAAAAGGTACGGTATCAGTGTGCCCACACAGCAATAATCCACCTGGGCCACTCCCCAGAGTCGCTAGTAAATTATATTTTCCGCGCGCTTCGGGTACGGGTTGTATCTCAATCTCGAAACCAATTTCCTTTAACCAACTTGCCAGGAGATTGATTAAAGACTCATTACTCTGATCAATGCTTTCATCGCTAGCACTGATAGATGGAGTAGCGATTATTTGCCGAAATAGCTCAATAAATGGAGGTAATTTCATATTCACTGTTGACAGCCTTTATCCATGATAGTATCAATATTAATGCATTTTTTTTGAATAAAAATCCATTATGACATTTAAATACTGAGCACAAGGTGAAGATATCCTATGTTGAATACGCTGGTTGTTGGTGCAAGTGGTTATACCGGAGCAGAGCTGGCAGCATATCTGCATCGTCACCCGTATACAAATCTGATTGGACTGATGGTTTCTGCTCAAAGTGTTGATGCAGGTAAATTCTTCTCAGATTTACATCCACAATATAAAGGCATCATTGATCTGCTATTGCAACCGCTGACTGACATTACTGATGTTGCTAAAGGGGTTGATGTGGTTTTCCTTGCCACTGCCCATGAAGTCAGTCATGACATTGCGCCAGCATTTTTGGCAGCTGGTTGCATAGTGTTCGATCTCTCTGGTGCTTATCGCGTACAAAATGCTCAGATTTATCAACAATACTACGGATTTAAACATAAGCATACTGAATGGTTAGAACAAGCTGTATATGGACTTGCTGAATGGCAGGCTGAAAAAGTCAAACAGGCGCAGTTGATTGCTGTTCCGGGGTGCTATCCAACGGTTTCTCAACTCTCCTTGAAGCCACTGCTGGAAAATAGCTTGCTAGATACTAGTCACTGGCCAGTAATTAATGCTACGAGTGGCGTAAGTGGAGCAGGCCGGAAAGCTACCATGACTAATAGTTTCTGTGAGGTCAGTTTACAACCTTATGGGATATTTACTCATCGTCATCAACCGGAGATTGAGGAGCATTTGGGCATCAGAGTGATTTTTACTCCACATCTTGGGAATTTCGTGCGGGGTATTCTTGCCACAATTACCTGTAAATTAAAGCCAGGTGTTACTGAAGGACAGATTAATGAAGTTTATCAGAAAGCATATAAAGATAAGCCATTGGTGCGGCTCTACAGCAAAGGGATTCCAGTGCTGAAATCGGTTGTTGGATTGCCGTTCTGTGATATCGGTTTTGTTGTACAGGGTGATCACCTGATTATTGTGGGTACAGAGGATAATCTCTTAAAAGGTGCAGCAGCTCAGGCGGTTCAGTGTATGAATATACGTTTTGGGTTTGAAGAAACTCAGGCATTACTTTAATTCTTGACGTGAAGGAGTAAAGCAGATGGAACCGTTAGTCATAAAGTTAGGTGGCGTGTTACTGGATAATGAAGAAGCACTGGAGCGTGTGTTTACGGCATTACAGGAGTATCGGAAAACACACAAACGTCAGTTGGTTATTGTTCATGGCGGTGGTTATTTGGTAGATGAACTGATGCAGAAGTTGCAACTACCAGTAGTGAAGGATCAAGGATTACGGGTGACACCGGTTGATCAGATTGGAATTATCACTGGCGCGCTGGCAGGTACAGCCAATAAAACTTTGCTGTCGTGGGCGACTAAGTATCAGTTGGCATCAGTTGGATTATATCTAGGCGATGGTAATGTTGCGACAGTTTCCCGGCTGAGTGAAGAGCTGGGGCACGTGGGGAAAGCGATGCCAGGTGATGCTAACTTGCTGAAAATTCTGTTGGATGCTGGTTACATACCGATTATCAGTTCGATTGGAGTGACGAATGAAGGGGAACTGATGAATGTGAATGCAGATCAAGCGGCAACGGCGATAGCTCAGACGCTGGGGGCTGATCTGGTATTGCTATCTGATGTTAGCGGTATTTTGGATGGTAAGGGGCAGAAAATCCCTGACATGAATGCTCAGAAAGCTGAACAACTTATCATACAGGGCATCATTACTGACGGCATGATTGTGAAGGTGAATGCCGCTCTGGATGCAGCCAGAACATTAGGCCGCCCAGTAGATATCGCCAGTTGGCGTCATGCGGACCAGTTGACTGCTTTATTTAATGGTATTCCCGTCGGTACTCGTATTCTGGCTTAAATCAGTTTGATTAATTTTTAGTAAGGCTTTGTTGATAAACAACAAAGGAATTTTAAAGGGTAACTTCATGCATACTAAAGATATTAAAAAAATAGTTCTCGCATACTCTGGCGGCCTAGATACTTCTGCCATTATTCCTTGGCTGAAAGAGCATTATGACAACTGCGAAGTTGTCGCTTTTGTCGCAGATGTGGGCCAAAGCCGTGAAGATTTGGAGGGGGTGGAGCAGAAAGCTCTGCTCTCTGGAGCATCGGCATGCCATGTTGTAGATCTACGAGAGGAGTTCATCAAAGATTATGTTTATCCGGTACTGAAAACCGGTGCGTTGTATGAAGGTAGCTATTTACTGGGAACTTCAATGGCAAGACCAATTATTGCTAAAGCACAAGTTGAGCTGGCGTTGAAAGTGGGAGCAGATGCACTTGCTCATGGTGCAACAGGTAAGGGTAACGATCAGGTTCGGTTTGAAAGCACTTATACTGCATTAGCCCCCCAATTGAAAGTGGTAGCACCGTGGAGAGAGTGGGATTTACGTTCCCGCGAAGCGCTGTTGGATTACCTGAAAGAGCGAGATATTCCAACTACAGCAACACTTGAGAAGATCTACAGCCGTGATGAGAACGCATGGCATATTTCTACAGAAGGTGGAGTACTGGAAAGTACTTGGAATGCATCTAATAAAGATTGCTGGGTATGGACCGCAGAGCTAGAAGAAGCGCCAAATGAAGCTGAACTGGTAAACGTGACTATTGAGAAAGGCGAAGTTGTTAAGGTTAATGGTAAAGCGTTGTCTCCATATCAATGTCTTGAACAGCTGAATATTTTAGGTGCAAAGCATGGTATCGGTCGGATCGATATCGTGGAAAACCGTTTGGTAGGTATGAAATCTCGTGGTTGTTATGAAACTCCAGGAGGAACCATCATGATGGCTGCATTACGTGGTGTCGAACAACTGGTTCTAGACCGCGATAGCTTTAAATGGCGTCAGCAACTTGGATTGGAAATGTCTTATGTCGTTTATGACGGACGTTGGTTTGCACCGTTGCGTCAGTCTATTCAAGCGGCCGCTGAGGTTTTGGCAGCAGATGTTAGTGGTGAAGTGGTCCTGAAACTTTATAAAGGTCAGGTGACGGCGATCCAGAAGAAATCAGCAAACAGCCTTTATTCTGAGGAATTTGCAACGTTTGGTGAAGATGAGGTCTATGATCACGGCCATGCTGAAGGGTTTATTCGCCTATATGCTCTCCCTTCACGTATTCGGGCATTAAATAGTAAGAAATAATTTCATCGTCCGGGGTAATGGGGACAAGGCCAGATCATGAATCTATCCTTGGATTGACTTTTCTGGCCTATTATTTCCACACTGTGAATGAAATTGTGGTTTATAGAAAGTCAATAATCGCTCAGACATCAGATAATCAGGAACGAAAATATGGCACTTTGGGGTGGACGTTTCAGTCGGGAAGCAGATCAACAGTTCAAACAGTTTAATGATTCATTACGCTTTGATTACCGACTAGCTGAACAGGATATTACGGGATCAGTTGCATGGTCAAAAGCGTTGGTGACAGTTGATGTACTGACTGCTGAGGAACAACAAAAACTGGAACTGGCATTAAATGAACTACTGAACGAAGTTCAAGCTAATCCACGAGCCATCCTGCAAAGTGATGCAGAAGATATTCATAGTTGGGTGGAAGGGCAGTTGATCAGCAAAGTCGGTGATTTGGCTAAAAAGCTCCATACTGGCCGTAGCCGTAATGATCAGGTGGCGACAGATCTTAAACTTTGGTGTAAAAAGCAAATTACACTTATTCATCAAGCAATTGTGGAATTACAGCAGGCATTGGTGATTACCGCAGAGAATAATCAAGATGTGGTGATGCCGGGTTATACCCATCTGCAAAGAGCGCAGCCTGTCACATTTGCTCACTGGTGCTTGGCTTATACAGAAATGTTAGCCCGTGATGAAAGCCGGTTACAGGATGCATTAAAGCGACTGGATATTAGCCCGCTTGGATGCGGTGCATTGGCAGGAACTGCGTATGATATTGACCGTGAACAACTGGCATTATGGTTAGGTTTTGCTGCTGCGACCCGTAATAGTCTGGATAGCGTTTCAGATCGTGACTATGTATTGGAATTGTTATCTGATGCTAGTATTAGCATGATCCATCTTTCTCGTTTTGCTGAGGACCTGATTTTCTTTAACAGTGGTGAAGCAGGGTTTATTGAGCTGTCCGATCGGGTAACTTCCGGTTCTTCTCTGATGCCACAGAAGAAAAACCCAGACGCATTGGAGTTAATTCGCGGGAAATGTGGTCGGGTTCAAGGTGCATTGACTGGGATGATGATGACTCTGAAAGGTCTACCACTTGCCTATAATAAAGATATGCAGGAGGATAAAGAGGGATTGTTCGATGCACTGGACACTTGGTTGGATTGTTTGCATATGACAGCGCTGGTGTTGGATGGAATTCAGGTAAAGCATTCACGTTGTGAAGACGCGGCTAAACAAGGCTATGCCAACGCAACTGAGCTGGCTGATTATCTGGTTGTAAAGGGTGTTCCATTCCGTGAAGCTCACCATATTGTCGGGGAAATCGTGGTTGTGGCACTTGCTCAGGGTAAGGCACTGGAAGAGCTGCCATTAGCAGAATTGCAGAAATTTAGCAGTACGATTACTGAAGATGTATACGATATTTTGTCTCTACAATCTTGTCTGGATAAGCGCCTTGCTAAAGGTGGTGTATCACAAAAGCAGGTCATGAGAGCAATTGCGGATGCTAAGCAGAGACTGAAACTAGGCTAATGATAATAGCAGGAGGTATGAATATATCTCCTGTAAAATAAATAAGATCTTTATATAAATTTCTAAGGATTATCTGATAGTTATTCCCTCACATTGATATAATTATCTATTGGTAGTTTCTATCATTTATATTGAATATGTTGAGGTGTGAATGAATATCCGCGATCTGGAATATCTTGTGGCTCTTGCGGAGCACCGGCACTTTCGCCATGCTGCTGATTCTTGCCACGTTAGCCAACCTACTTTAAGCGGTCAAATTCGTAAACTTGAGGATGAGCTGGGTGTAATGCTATTGGAACGTACCAGCCGTAAGGTTTTGTTCACTCAGCAAGGGATGTTATTAGTGGAACAGGCCAGAACGGTTCTCCGTGAGGTCAGGATTTTACAGGAGATGGCGTCACTTCAAGGGGAAAATATGGCTGGGCCTCTGCATATCGGCTTGATCCCAACAGTTGGCCCATATCTATTACCTCATATTATTCCCGAGCTTCATGGTTTGTTCCCTAAGCTGGAAATGTATCTGCATGAAGCCCAGACGCAAAGTCTGTTAGCTCAGTTAGATAGTGGTAAATTGGATTGTGCGATTCTGGCGATGGTTAAGGAGACGGGAGCTTTCATTGAAGTACCGTTGTTTGAAGAGCCGATGAAACTGGCAATCTTTGATAACCATCCTTGGGCGGGCCGAGAAAAAGTTGCCATGCATGAATTGGCTGGTGAGAAATTGTTAATGCTGGAAGATGGCCATTGCTTGCGTGAGCAGGCAATGGGTTTCTGTTTTCAGGCTGGAGCGAAAGAAGATACACATTTTCGTGCAACCAGCTTGGAAACTCTACGTAATATGGTTGCTGCCGGTAGTGGAATAACGTTATTGCCTGACTTAGCTGTTCCACAGGAGAGAAAACGTGATGGCGTCTGTTATCTGGAATGCAGCAGCCCTGAACCTAAACGGTCTGTCATTTTGATTTATCGTCCTGGTTCACCTCTGCGTAGTCGCTATGAGCGATTGGCAGAGGCGATTAGAGCAAAAATGAGTGCTTATTATGGGCAATCAAAATAGTCGGTTCAGGCCATTTAGGGCCGCTACGCGATAAGCTTCAGCCATGGTTGGATAATTGAAAGTAGTATTGACGAAATATTCGATAGTATTACTTTCACCTTTCTGTTCCATAATAGCCTGACCAATGTGAATGATTTCAGCAGCGCGTTCCCCAAAGCAGTGAATTCCAAGAATCTCTTTTGTTTCTCTGTGAAACAAGATTTTCAAACTTCCTACATTCATTCCTGCAATTTGGGCGCGCGCGAGATGCTTAAATTGTGCGCGTCCAACTTCATAAGGTATTTTCATTGCAGTTAATTGTTGTTCTGTTTTTCCCACAGAGCTGATTTCAGGAATGGTATAGATACCTGTTGGAATATCTTCAATTAGATGAGCTTCAGCGCTTCCTTTGGTCATCGCTTGAGCGGCAATTCGGCCCTGATCATAAGCCGCGGATGCCAAGCTTGGGTAACCGATAACATCTCCTACGGCATAGATATTTTCGTTGTTGGTTTGATAGATCTTATTGACCTTTAATAAACCGCGGTTATCTGGTTCCAGACCAACATTTTTCAGCCCTAAAGTATCGGTATTGCCTGTTCGACCGTTGGCATAAAGTAGACAGTCAGCTTTGACTTTTTTACCGGATTTGAGGTGAACAATAACACCATCATCAACACCTTCAATTTTGGAATATTCTTCATTGTGACGGATCACAATACCGCTATTCCAGAAATGGTAGGAAAGTGCATCTGACATCTCCTGATCAAGAAAAGCCAGTAAGTGGTCACGAGTATTGATCAAATCAACTTTCACACCTAATCCTCGGAAAATTGAGGCGTATTCACAACCAATCACCCCGGCACCGTAAATGATGACATGCCGTGGTTCGTGATCCAGTTTCAAAATTGAATCGCTGTTATAAATACGTGAATGTGTGAAATCAACATCTGGTGGGCAGTAGGGGCGGGAACCGGTTGCGATAATAATCTTGTCTGCACTTAAGATATCGTAGTTACCATCGGCATAGCACACACTTACCCGGTGTTCATCAATAAAAGTGGCTTCCCCGGAAAACATACGACACCCATTGCGTTCGTAAAATCCTTGGCGCATTTTAGTTTGCTGATTAATGACAATTTCAGCACGGCGTAAGATTTCAGCAAATGAAGAACGCAGAATACGGGAGTTATCACTGTATAGAGGGTTTTGGTTAAATTCTATAATACGGCTGACGGCATGGCGAAGGGCTTTAGATGGGATAGTACCCCAGTGAGTACAACCACCACCGACATTATTGTAACGTTCGATAACAGCAACGTTTTTACCCTGTTTCACCAGTCCCATTGCCGCTCCTTCTCCACCAGGGCCGGAGCCAATAACAATGGCGTCAAAATGAATATGTTGCATAGAGGAAAGACCTGTTTTTACACAAAATTACAACGCTATATTAACATTGGTTGACTTAATAACCCAAACGCCATAAGGATTTTGTGTCACAGTTTAATGATGAAACAGATCAGTATCAGTGACATGATAAGAGCATCATCATAAAATTTAGTTATATTCAGATAGAGAATTCAGGATTCGTGTGAGTAACATTACTGGCGTCAGAGCGAAACAGAAAGAAAAAACCCGTCGTTCACTGATTGAGGCTGCATTTAGCCAACTGAGTGCTGAAAGGAGTTTTACTAGCCTTAGCTTGCGTGAGGTTGCCCGTGAAGCAGGTATTGCTCCAACTTCATTTTATCGTCATTTCCGTGATGTTGATGAATTAGGACTTACTATGGTTGATGAAAGTGGCTTGATGCTACGTCAGTTAATGAGGCAAGCCCGACAACGTATTGCTAAAGGCGGCAGTGTCATCCGTACATCTGTTTCAACTTTTATGGAATTTATTGGTAATAATCCAAATGCATTCCGATTACTATTACGTGAACGCTCAGGTACCTCTGCTGAATTCCGTGCTGCTGTAGCACGAGAAATCCAACATTTTATTGCTGAACTGGCAGACTATTTAGAGCAAGAAAGTCATATGCCGAGACATTTTACTGAAGTGCAGGCAGAGGCAATGGTAACAATAGTATTCAGTGCAGGTGCAGAAGCACTGGATATTGATTTGGAGAAAAGACAGCGTTTGGAAGAACGTTTAGTCTTGCAACTACGGATGATTGCTAAAGGTGCATATTATTGGTATCGCAGAGAAATGAACTCACCGAACCCTAAACTTAAATAACTATGAAGAAGGAGAACGAAATGATGGAACAATACCGCCAGGACAAAAGTACATTGTTACTTGCTTTTATTGTCGGATTAGCAACTAATGGAACGTTTTCAGCAGTTTTTAGCTCAGTTGTTTCTTTTTCAGTTTTCCCACTGATAACTCTGGTTTTATCTATTTACTGTCTCCATCAGCGCTATTTGAATTACTCAATGTCAGATGGAATGCCTAAGCTGGTTGTCGCCTGCTTCCTGTTAGGATTATTTAGTTATAGTGCGATTATTAGGGTTGAATATCCTGAAATTGGTTCTAATTTTTTACCTGCGGTAATTGGTACCGTATTGGTGTTCTGGATTTATAGAAAAATAAGAATCCGTAAAAATCAGACAATTGTAGAAGGTTGCGATTAGTTGGTCAAAAACGCTGCAAAGGTAAATATTTGCGGCGTTTTTGTTTTATATAGTAGCCGAATATTAACTTAATTTTTCCAGCAGTACGCCACATTCCATATGATGTGTGTAAGGGAACTGGTCAAATAGAGCCAATCGACTGATTTTATGCGTTTGGGTTAATGTTTCTAGATTGTGGCAAAGAGTTTCCGGGTTACAGGAAATATAAAGAATTCGCGGATATGCTTGGACCATTTTAACCGTTTTTTCATCAAGGCCGCTACGTGGTGGATCGACAAAAATGGTTTCACATTGATAGCTTTTCAAATCGATGTTCTGAAGGCGATTAAATTCACGCTCTCCATTCATTGCCTGAGTAAACTCTTCAGCTGACATTCGGATAATTTGCACATTATCAATGTTGTTAGCGGTGATATTATATTGAGCGGCAGCAACAGATGGCTTGGCAATTTCTGTTGCCAGTACCTTTTCAAAATTCTGAGCTAATGCCAGAGAGAAATTTCCATTACCGCAGTAAAGCTCAAGTAAATCGCCTTTTGAACCTTTGGTAATATCAATCGCCCATTCGAGCATATGAATATTGACGCTGGCATTTGGCTGAGTGAAACTGTTTTCCACTTGGCGATAGATCATTTCTCGGCCTGCAACAGATAAAACTTCATCAATGTAATCATGATCTAACATGATTTTAGTTTTAGCTGCTCTGCCAATGAGTTCAACATCAAACCCTTTATTTCTTAATTCATTACGCAGTTTTAATGCTTGTTGTGTCCATTCATCCCCCAATTTTTTGTGATACAGTAGAGAAACGAGGATTTTATTACTGCAAGTGGATAGATAATCAATCTGAAATAGCTTATGGCGTAGGGTTTGTTCAGATCTAATGGAGTCAATTAATCCTTCCATCATTTTGTTGATTAAGTTACTAGCAACAGGAAATTGATTAATACGAACACGCTGTTTTGTTTGTTGATCAAACATAATATGGTACAAATCATCCTGCTCATGCCAAATACGAAATTCTGCACGCATTCTGTAATGAGATACTGGTGAACGGAAAACCTCTGGCTCCGGGGTTTGGAAAGATGCCATCATGCTTTTTAAGCGGCTTACTTTCTCTGTAAGTTGTTGTTCATAACTTTCCGTTGGCAGGGGATTTTGCATTATGTTTGTTCTCTTATATTGGTAGTAAGAAAAATTTTCGTGCGAAATTGTAGGGAAAGAACAAAGGATGTCCAGTTTTCTTATGACTCATGCATAATCTTGTCTATGCTTACTACTATTGAATAGCTCAATATACTTTGTCGTAGCGTGTCTTTATGACAATAGATTGTGGGATGTATTCTCTCATGATAAATAGAAACCGATTTTTATTATCTGTTGTTTCAATCGTGGTGCTCTTGGGTTGGAACCATTCCTCTGTTGCAGAGGAGCCGCAGGATTCATTGGTTGTTACGGCAAGCCGTTTTAAACAGCCTGTATCCAGTATATTGGCTCCTTATACAGTTGTAACACGAGATGAAATTATTCGCTGGCAATCAAATAGTGTAGCCGATATTTTACGTCGTCTACCAGGTGTTGATATTGCGCGACATGGTGGTATGGGACAGTTAAGCTCTCTGTTTATTCGTGGCACTCAATCTAGTCATGTATTGGTACTAATGGATGGAATACGTTTGAATCAGGCTGGCATCAGTGGTTCCTCTGATTTAAGCCAAATACCTGTATCGTTGGTTCAGAAAATTGAATATATTCGTGGTCCACGTTCTGCTGTTTATGGCTCTGATGCGATTGGTGGTGTTATTAATATCATCACTAATAGGGAGAAATCAGGAATTAACCTTAACGTAGGTATCGGCTCACATGGTTATCAGACTTATGATGGTGCAATTCAGCAAGAGTTAGCTGAAAACACAGTGATGACAGCAGCAGCTAATTATACCTATACCGAAGGATACGATGTTGTTGCTGATGGTAATACCGGTGGTTTTAGACAGCCTGATCGTGACGGCTTTATGAGTAAAATGCTCTGGCTGGGAGTCGACCAAAAATTTAATGATCAATTCAGCGGATTTGCCCGTGCTTATGGTTATGATAATAAAACATCTTATGATGCGGATATTAATTGGGTTTATCGATATGCCAGACCAGATACTCGTGAACTTTATAGCCGTCATTATGATGCAGGGATTCGATTTAACCAAGGGATCTACTCATCCCAATTAATCGCAAGTTATAGTCATATAAAAGACTATAACTTTGATCCTAAATATGGGCGCTATGACAAATCTGCTAGTTTTGGTAATTCTGAACAATATAATCTGCAATGGGGGAATGCTTTTCAGCTATACCAAGGAATGGTAAGTACGGGTGTTGATTTCCAAAAACAGTCTATAGACGCGGGAACAAGTTATATTCCGACGGGGGAAACAGTACGTAATACAGGAATATATCTGACAGCACAGCAGCAATTAAATGATTTTATTCTGGAAGGTGCAATTCGTTCGGATAAACATTCAGAGGCTGGTTGGAATACAACGTGGCAAGCCAGTGCAGGCTGGGAGTTTATTGAAGGTTATCGTTTGATTGCTTCATATGGTACGGCATTTAAAGCGCCGACGCTGAGCCAGATGTATGGTTATGGTGGTAATCATGATTTAAAACCTGAAGAAAGTAAACAGTGGGAAGGTGGTATTGAAGGCATAACTGGTCTGCTGAACTGGCGTTTTGCTGCATATCGTAATGACATTGAACAATTGATCGATTATACAAATAGTCGCTACTACAATATTGGCAAAGCAGAAATTAAAGGTATTGAATGGACTGGTTCAGTGGATATTGGCATATTCCAACATCAATTGACATTGCAATATATTGAGCCACGTAATGGTGAAACTAATGAGATTTTAGTTCGCCGTGCGAAGCAGCAAGTGAAATATCAGCTTGACTGGCAGCTATATGATTTTGATTGGGGGTTAACTTATCAATATTTGGGGCAACGTCATGATAATGATTTCAGTACATCCCCGGCTAAACGTGTGAAATTAGGTGGAGTTAGTCTCTGGGATTTAACTGTTTCATATCCGGTCACTTCTTCTCTGACAATTCGTGGTAGAATAGCTAACCTGCTTGATAAAGATTATGAGACAGTTTATGGCTATCGCATTCCAGGACGTGAATACTACCTTACTGGGAGCTATAACTTCTGAGTTGATGAATAAAACTGTCCGCCCGACAGTTTTAGTGTTTGATTCTGGTGTAGGCGGCTTATCTGTTTACCAGGAGATCCGACAGCTATTGCCGGATCTTCATTATATATACGTTTTTGATAATGAAGCATTCCCTTATGGTGAAAAATCGGAAGAATTTATCATTGAACGAGTCGTTGAAATTGTTAGTGCTGTTCAGCAAAAACACCCTCTGGCAATAGTCGTTATTGCATGTAACACAGCAAGTACCGTCAGTTTGCCAGCTTTGCGCGAACGATTTCATTTCTCGGTAGTTGGTGTGGTTCCAGCAATAAAACCCGCAGCGAAGTTAACTTGTAATGGCATAGTTGGACTGTTGGCGACGAGAGCAACAGTTAACCGATCCTATACAAAAGAACTTATCGAAAGATTCGCGGCAGATTGTAGAATTGAATCTATAGGTTCCGCTGAGTTGGTAGAATTAGCTGAAGCTAAACTGCATGGTAATAAGGTATCTTCCGAAGCTTTAAAACAGATATTGAAACCTTGGCTCAAAATGAAAGAACCACCTGATACAGTGGTGTTGGGCTGTACTCATTTTCCACTATTGGCGGAAGAATTAATTCAGGTATTACCTGATGGCACACGTTTAATTGATTCCGGCGCTGCTATTGCCCGGAGAACAGCATGGTTGGTTAAGCATCAAGAAAACTTGGTTTGTACTTCAATAGATAGCCTTGCCTATTGTATGAAAATGAACGTTGATACTGATGCATTAATCCCCGTTTTGCAGGCATATGGATTCTCAAAACTGGAGCAATTGACGACTTAAGTTAAATTTGCCGAAATAATCGGCTGTCGTTAGCTTTTTTCAAAATAATTGTTGCCAGCGCCGAAGAACGCCCTATAATGCGCCACCACTGACCGACACAACGCTGAGAAACAGGGTGAGGTCAGGCAGGGAAAAGCAATAAGGGCTTGACTCTGCGGGCGGAAAGCGTAATATACGCAGCCCGGCTGACCGAGAATATTAATTTTTGATTTGGCCTGCTCTTTAACAATTAATCAGACAATCTGTGTGGGCACTCACAAGACGGTATCACAAAAAAATATGTTTTAAGTCTTGAAGAGTGAACAACAGTTAATTCATTACGAACTAACAGGACGATTCTTTGAGCATCAAACTTTAAATTGAAGAGTTTGATCATGGCTCAGATTGAACGCTGGCGGCAGGCCTAACACATGCAAGTCGAGCGGTAACAGGAAAGTGCTTGCACTTTTGCTGACGAGCGGCGGACGGGTGAGTAATGTCTGGGGATCTGCCCGAGGGCGGGGGATAACCACTGGAAACGGTGGCTAATACCGCATGATGTCGCGAGACCAAAGTGGGGGACCTGAAAGGGCCTCACGCCCTCGGATGAACCCAGATGGGATTAGCTAGTAGGTAGGGTAATGGCCTACCTAGGCGACGATCCCTAGCTGGTCTGAGAGGATGACCAGCCACACTGGGACTGAGACACGGCCCAGACTCCTACGGGAGGCAGCAGTGGGGAATATTGCACAATGGGCGCAAGCCTGATGCAGCCATGCCGCGTGTATGAAGCAGGCCTTCGGGTTGTAAAGTACTTTCAGCGGGGAGGAAGGGTTTGGCCTGAAGAGGGTTAAATTTTGACGTTACCCGCAGAAGAAGCACCGGCTAACTCCGTGCCAGCAGCCGCGGTAATACGGAGGGTGCAAGCGTTAATCGGAATGACTGGGCGTAAAGCGCACGCAGGCGGTCAATTAAGTTAGATGTGAAATCCCCGGGCTCAACCTGGGAATGGCATCTAAGACTGGTTGGCTAGAGTCTCGTAGAGGGGGGTAGAATTCCATGTGTAGCGGTGAAATGCGTAGAGATGTGGAGGAATACCGGTGGCGAAGGCGGCCCCCTGGACGAAGACTGACGCTCAGGTGCGAAAGCGTGGGGAGCAAACAGGATTAGATACCCTGGTAGTCCACGCTGTAAACGATGTCGATTTGGAGGTTGTGGCCTAGAGCTGTGGCTTCCGGAGCTAACGCGTTAAATCGACCGCCTGGGGAGTACGGCCGCAAGGTTAAAACTCAAATGAATTGACGGGGGCCCGCACAAGCGGTGGAGCATGTGGTTTAATTCGATGCAACGCGAAGAACCTTACCTACTCTTGACATCCAGAGAAGACCTCAGAGATGAGGTTGTGCCTTCGGGAGCTCTGAGACAGGTGCTGCATGGCTGTCGTCAGCTCGTGTTGTGAAATGTTGGGTTAAGTCCCGCAACGAGCGCAACCCTTATCCTTTGTTGCCAGCACGTTGAGGTGGGAACTCAAAGGAGACTGCCGGTGATAAACCGGAGGAAGGTGGGGATGACGTCAAGTCATCATGGCCCTGACGAGTAGGGCTACACACGTGCTACAATGGCGGATACAAAGTGAAGCGACCTCGCGAGAGCAAGCGGAACACACAAAGTCTGTCGTAGTCCGGATTGGAGTCTGCAACTCGACTCCATGAAGTCGGAATCGCTAGTAATCGTAGATCAGCATGCTACGGTGAATACGTTCCCGGGCCTTGTACACACCGCCCGTCACACCATGGGAGTGGGTGGCAAAAGAAGTCGGTAGCCTAACCGCGAGGGGGGCGCTGACCACTTTGTGATTCATGACTGGGGTGAAGTCGTAACAAGGTAACCGTAGGGGAACCTGCGGTTGGATCACCTCCTTACCTGAGATGCGTTGAGTGCAGTGCTCACACAGATTGTCTGATGAAAGAAGAGAATGACGTTATCGCGATAGGCTTGTAGCTCAGGTGGTTAGAGCGCACCCCTGATAAGGGTGAGGTCGGTGGTTCAAGTCCACTCAGGCCTACCAACTCTACTTATCCTAGGGTCTTCCAAACGCTGCGTGACTCATGTGCTCGCGCACACTGCGTTACTCGCGTTGAAATACCCGGCGGCTAAGCGAGTTGGTCAGATAGACGGTAATGGCATTTTTCTGTATGGGGCTATAGCTCAGCTGGGAGAGCGCCTGCCTTGCACGCAGGAGGTCAGCGGTTCGATCCCGCTTAGCTCCACCATATGAAACTAGTTCAGAGTATATTGGTGACAGTATGCTGCGAATTATTTTGCTCTTTAACAATCTGGAACAAGCTGAAAAATTGAAACTGTTGATAATATCACCGAGGTATTATTGACGAGTCTCTCAAGCTGCACAATCCGAGACAGTTTCGGGTTGTGAGGTTAAGCGAATAAGCGTACACGGTGGATGCCTAGGCAGTCAGAGGCGATGAAGGACGTGCTAATCTGCGAAAAGCGTCGGTGAGCTGATATGAAGCGTGATAAGCCGGCGATGTCCGAATGGGGAAACCCAGTGCACTGCGGTGCACTATCATTAACTGAATCCATAGGTTAATGAGGCGAACCGGGGGAACTGAAACATCTCAGTACCCCGAGGAAAAGAAATCAACCGAGATTCCCCCAGTAGCGGCGAGCGAACGGGGAGGAGCCCAGAACCAGCATCAGCCACCGTCTCAGAGGAACGGTCTGGAAAGGCCGGCGATAGCGGGTGATAGCCCCGTACTTGAAGTGGGGGTGGCTGTGAGTTCGACGAGTAAGGCGGGACACGAGAAAGCCTGTCTGAATATGGGGGGACCATCCTCCAAGGCTAAATACTCCTGACTGACCGATAGTGAACCAGTACCGTGAGGGAAAGGCGAAAAGAACCCCGGTGAGGGGAGTGAAAGAGACCCTGAAACCGTGTACGTACAAGCAGTGGGAGCCCCACCACCAAAGCGTTTCGCTTTGTGTGGTGCACAAAATGCGTAACGGCATCACTGATGCGCGGTTGGCGGAGCGGTAGCGACGCCCAACACAACAATCAAGCAGTGGAGCGTTTTGGGGTGGGGTGACTGCGTACCTTTTGTATAATGGGTCAGCGACTTATATTCTGTAGCAAGGTTAACCGGATAGGGGAGCCGCAGGGAAACCGAGTCTTAACTGGGCGAAATGAGTTGCAGGGTATAGACCCGAAACCCGGTGAGCTAGCCATGGGCAGGTTGAAGGTTGGGTAACACTAACTGGAGGACCGAACCGACTAATGTTGAAAAATTAGCGGATGACTTGTGGCTGGGGGTGAAAGGCCAATCAAACCGGGAGATAGCTGGTTCTCCCCGAAAGCTATTTAGGTAGCGCCTCGTGAGTTCATCTTCGGGGGTAGAGCACTGTTTCGGCTAGGGGGCCATCCCGGCTTACCAACCCGATGCAAACTGCGAATACCGAAGAATGGTATCACGGGAGACACACGGCGGGTGCTAACGTCCGTCGTGAAGAGGGAAACAACCCAGACCGCCAGCTAAGGTCCCAAAGTCATGGTTAAGTGGGAAACGATGTGGGAAGGCCCAGACAGCCAGGATGTTGGCTTAGAAGCAGCCATCATTGAAAGAAAGCGTAATAGCTCACTGGTCGAGTCGGCCTGCGCGGAAGATGTAACGGGGCTAAACCATGCACCGAAGCTGCGGCAGCGACACGTAAGTGTCGCTGGGTAGGGGAGCGTTCTGTAAGCCGTGGAAGGTGGCGCCGTGAGGCCTGCTGGAGGTATCAGAAGTGCGAATGCTGACATAAGTAACGATAAAGCGGGTGAAAAACCCGCTCGCCGGAAGACCAAGGGTTCCTGTCCAACGTTAATCGGGGCAGGGTGAGTCGACCCCTAAGGTGAGGCTGAAAAGCGTAGCTGATGGGAAACAGGTTAATATTCCTGTACTGAATGTGACTGCGAAGGGGGGACGGAGAAGGCTAGGCCATCCGGGCGACGGTTGTCCCGGTTTAAGCGGGTAGGTGGGAGGAGCAGGCAAATCCGCTCTTCTGTGAACACTGAGGCGTGATGACGAGCCGCTACGGCGGTGAAGTGGTTGATGCCCGGCTTCCAGGAAAAGCCTCTAAGCATCAGGTCATATTGAATCGTACCCCAAACCGACACAGGTGGTCAGGTAGAGAATACTCAGGCGCTTGAGAGAACTCGGGTGAAGGAACTAGGCAAAATGGTGCCGTAACTTCGGGAGAAGGCACGCTGGCATTAGGTGAAGGAGTTGACCTCTGGAGCTGAAGCCAGTCGCAGAGACCAGCTGGCTGCAACTGTTTATTAAAAACACAGCACTGTGCAAACACGAAAGTGGACGTATACGGTGTGACGCCTGCCCGGTGCTGGAAGGTTAATTGATGGGGTTAGCCGCAAGGCGACGCTCTTGATCGAAGCCCCAGTAAACGGCGGCCGTAACTATAACGGTCCTAAGGTAGCGAAATTCCTTGTCGGGTAAGTTCCGACCTGCACGAATGGCGTAATGATGGCCAGGCTGTCTCCACCCGAGACTCAGTGAAATTGAACTCGCTGTGAAGATGCAGTGTTCCCGCGGCAAGACGGAAAGACCCCGTGAACCTTTACTATAGCTTGACACTGAACATGGAGCCTTGATGTGTAGGATAGGTGGGAGGCTAGGAAGTGTGGACGCCAGTCTGCATGGAGCCGACCTTGAAATACCACCCTTGAATGTTCGATGTTCTCACTTGGGCCCGTGAACCGGGCTGAGGACAGTGTCTGGTGGGTAGTTTGACTGGGGCGGTCTCCTCCCAAAGAGTAACGGAGGAGCACGAAGGTTGGCTAATCACGGTCGGACATCGTGAGGTTAGTGCAAAGGCATAAGCTGGCTTGACTGCGAGAGTGACGGCTCGAGCAGGTACGAAAGTAGGTCTTAGTGATCCGGTGGTTCTGAATGGAAGGGCCATCGCTCAACGGATAAAAGGTACTCCGGGGATAACAGGCTGATACCGCCCAAGAGTTCATATCGACGGCGGTGTTTGGCACCTCGATGTCGGCTCATCACATCCTGGGGCTGAAGTGGGTCCCAAGGGTATGGCTGTTCGCCATTTAAAGTGGTACGCGAGCTGGGTTTAGAACGTCGTGAGACAGTTCGGTCCCTATCTGCCGTGGGCGTAGGAAGATTGAAAGGGGCTGCTCCTAGTACGAGAGGACCGGAGTGGACGCACCGCTGGTGTACGGGTTGTCATGCCAATGGCATAGCCCGGTAGCTAAGTGCGGGAGAGATAACCGCTGAAAGCATCTAAGCGGGAAACTTGCCTTGAGATGAGTCTTCCCTTGACTTGAGTCACGGAAGGAACGTTTAAGACGAAGACGTGGATAGGCTGGGTGTGTAAGTGCAGCGATGCATTGAGCTGACCAGTACTAATGAACCGAGCGGCTTAACCTTACAACGCCGAAGGTGTTTTGGTGTCAGAAGACAGTGGACAGCTGTCAGAAGAGAGATGAATTTCAGCTTGTTCAGAGATTGGTTCCGGTGGTTGCGGGAGAGAGCGTCGCAACGGTCGGAGTAAAACAGAATACGCCTGGCGGCGATAGCGCGGTGGTCCCACCTGACCCCATGCCGAACTCAGCAGTGAAACGCCGTAGCGCCGATGGTAGTGTGGGGTCTCCCCATGCGAGAGTAGGACACTGCCAGGCTTGAATAAAGCGTTATGCCGTGTGTGATGATGAGACAGGGTGTAAAAGTAGAGAGTAGGACAACCCCGTTAGGAACAGGGTTGGATATCGCAAGCGCGATGTTCCGAAGGGCGAACACAAGTTGTTCGTGAACTGCCAGCTATATTTCAGGGTCTTACATCGATAGTGACCGTGAAACACTCTTGCTGATATGGCTCAGTTGGTAGAGCACACCCTTGGTAAGGGTGAGGTCCCCAGTTCGAATCTGGGTATCAGCACCATTATGAAATGTATAAAGAATTCGTCTGGCGGCGATAGCGCGGTGGTCCCACCTGACCCCATGCCGAACTCAGCAGTGAAACGCCGTAGCGCCGATGGTAGTGTGGGGCCTCCCCATGCGAGAGTAGGGAACTGCCAGACTTTATTTGAAGATGAAAAGGCCATCCTGTTGGATGGCCTTTTTGCATTTAGCGAAAAAACTAACTTAACTTTCCAACTGTTTTCTACGCCTATAGGCTGATAAACTACTTATTAAATTTTTGTTGAGTATTAAGTAAATGCTTTCCCTTAAAAAGTTTAATGCTTTTGGGTTATCAGCCCACGCTAAACATTTAGATATAGCTGAATCTACCGAATCTTTATTGGCTTTATGGCAAGAAGCTAAAAAACAAAAACAACCTGTATTGTTGCTTGGTGGAGGTAGTAATGTCTTATTTACTGAGGATTTTGAAGGAACTGTGATCCTGAATAGAATCATGGGGATTCAATGTCAGGAAACTGATAATTCATGGCGTTTACATGTAGGAGCAGGAGAAAATTGGCACGATTTAGTTTGCTATTCTCTTGAAAATCGGATTTATGGGTTAGAAAATTTGGCCTTAATTCCAGGTTGTGCTGGTGCGGCACCAATTCAAAATATTGGGGCGTATGGTATTGAATTTAGAGATGTATGTGAATACGTAGATATTCTTAATCTGGAAAATGGAGAAAGAATGCGCCTTAGTGCTGATGAATGCCAGTTTGGATATCGGGATAGTGTTTTCAAGCATAAATATAGAGAGAACTATTCTGTTACCTCTGTGGGGCTATTGTTAAAAAAGAATTGGCAACCGATATTGAACTATGGAGATTTAACTAAGTTATCGAAAGGTAGTGTAACTCCTCATCAGATCTTCAGTTTAGTGTGTGCAATGCGTACTAGTAAACTACCTAATCCTGCAATAGCGGGAAATGCAGGTAGTTTTTTTAAGAATCCAATCGTTAGTGCAGAAATTGCAGCCACAATTAAAGAAAACTATCCTGATAGCCCTCAATATTCTCATATTGATGGAACGTTTAAATTAGCAGCAGGTTGGCTTATTGAACAGTGTAATTTGAAAGGCTATCGTATTGGTGGGGCAGCTGTGCACTTTAAGCAAGCTTTGGTATTAATAAATCAAGAAAATGCTACAGGTAAAGATGTAATCGCATTGGCTACCTATATTCGACAACAAGTGATAAGAAAGTTTGGTGTATTACTTGAACCTGAAGTTCGCTTTATTGGAACTAAAGGCGAAATTGATGCTGTGGAATGTATTTCATGAAAGATATAACTGTACCATTGCAATTGATTAAAATTTTGTCTGATGGCGAAGTTCATTCAGGGCAGCAACTGGGGCAAAACTTAGGGATGAGCCGGGCTGGAATTAATAAGCATATACAGGCTATTCGTGAATGGGGAATTAAGCTGGAAACAGTACCTGGTAAAGGTTATAGTTTTCTAGCTCCTGTGCAGTTACTTGATGAATATACTATTTTACAATATTTACCTGAGGGCCGTATCGCAGTTTTGCCAGTTATTGATTCGACTAATCAGTACCTACTTGAGCGTTTATCTGAACTGAAATCAGGAGATGCTTGTGTTGCTGAATATCAATATGCTGGTAGAGGTCGACGTGGTCGAAAATGGGTTTCGCCTTTTGGAAAGAATCTTTACTTATCTATGTACTGGCGTCTTGAGCAAGGGCCTGCTGCTGCAATCGGATTGAGTCTAGTTGTTGGTATTATTATTGCTGAAGTATTACACCGATTAGGTGCTGATAGAATTAAAGTAAAATGGCCAAATGATTTATATCTTGATGATAAGAAATTAGCAGGGATCTTAGTCGAATTGATGGGAAAAACCGGTGATGCTGCCCAGGTTGTGATTGGTGCTGGTATAAATATTGCTATGGATCATAAGGATAAAGAATCTATTAATCAACAATGGATTAACTTGCAGCAGGCAGGGATTGAAGTTGATCGTAATAAGCTGGTAGTGGAGATAGTCCTTGAGTTAAGAAAGGCTTTGATTCAGTTTGAAAATGAAGGTCTGTCTTCATTTGTTTCTCGGTGGTTCGAGTTAGATAATTTTATGGATAGACCGGTGAAATTGATTATTGGCAATCAGGAAGTGTATGGTATAGCTAAAGGTATTAACCAGCAAGGAGCTTTGTTACTTGATCAAGATGGTGCTATCACTCCATATATTGGCGGTGAGATTTCTTTGAGAGGTTGTTAGTAATAACCGGAAGAGAGATATCTTCCGGCTTTAAAATCACCTATTATTTACGCAGTCTTACGCTTTCAATAGTGTGATTAGTGCCTTTCGTCATGATTAGACTTGCTCGTTCTCGGGTTGGTAAAATGTTTTGTTGTAAGTTTAATCCATTAATTTCTTGCCAGATGTCAGATGCGGTATTTATAGCTTCTTCCTCTGATAACTTAGAGTAACTGTGGAAATAAGAATCTGGATCTGAAAAAGCACCCTGACGGAATTTCAGGAACCGACTGATATACCAGCTCTTAAGTAATTTTTCTGGTGCATCGACATAGATGGAAAAGTCGACAAAGTCGGAGACAAATACATGATGTGGATCATGAGGGTAATCCATACCACTTTGTAATACATTCAAACCTTCTAAAATCAAAATATCTGGTTGTTCAATGGTTTTTTTTTCATTTGGTACGATGTCATAGATAAGATGAGAATAAACGGGTGCAGATATCTGTTTAGAACCTGATTTAATATCAGACACAAATTTCACTAGGCTGTGCATATCATATGATTGCGGGAACCCTTTCTTTTTCATCAATCCACGTTCATTCAGTACGTTGTTAGAATGCAGGAAACCATCTGTAGTGATTAGTTCTACGCTTCTGTGTTCAGGCCAACGACTTAGCAGCGCTTGCAATAGGCGTGCAGTAGTGCTTTTACCAACGGCAACACTGCCAGCAATACCTATGATATAAGGGACTTTTTGTCCATCAGTACCCAAAAATTGTTCAAGTACGGCTTGGCGTCGTAAATTTGAACTGATATAAAAATTGAGTAAACGAGATAAAGGAAGATAAATTTCAATAACTTCTTCTAAAGAAATTTCTTCATTAATCCCTTTTAAATCAATTAATTCTTCTTTCGTTAATGTTAGTGGAACTGAATCACGCAAGGTAGCCCATTGTTTACGATTGAATTGCAAATATGGAGTAGCCAAAAAAGGTTCTTTTTTATTCATAAACTAACATCTGCCTGTTCGGACAGGTTGTAATAAGCAATCTGTACCCGACAAAAAATAAATTGCATCATATCGATTGAAGGGCAACAGGCGTAGACTTTTTTATATTTTTAGCGGTTTTTTTTGATAAGAAATGCAGAATCGTAAAAAAATTAAGTTGTTTTACTGAATGTTAGCTTGGATTTTTCTTTCATAATGATGGAAATTTAACTGAAGAGAATGAAGTGATTTATCAAGTTCTATAGAATATTGTGATCAAGTCATATAGTTATATACCCGTGCTCATTGAAACTGCTTGATTTTCGCCCAAATGAGGTTCAGGGTATCCGTCATGAAAATATTCATTACCGATGAACAAAAAGCCGAACTTGAACACCTCCATCACATCTGCCATGATAAGAGGGAGTATGATCGCATCAAAGCGGTTCTTCTGGCCTCTGAGGGCTGGAGTTCTGTCATGATCGCTCAGGCCCTGCGCCTGCATGAAACGACCGTTAATCGTCATATCAGCGATTACCTTAATCACCGCAAACTGAAGCCCGAAAATGGCGGCTCTCAGAGCCACCTCAGCGAAACACAGACGCAGGAACTTATCGCTTATCTGACCGCAAATCTTCTGCCCACCACACAGGCGGTTATCCGCCTTGTCAAAGAAGCGTGGGATATCCGTTACACCGTTCCCGGCATGAATAAATGGCTGCATCACAAGGGATTCAGTTATAAAAAGCCGACCGGCGTGCCACACAAGTTCAACGCGGAACAGCAGCGGGCCTTTATAGAAACCTACGGGAAACTCAAGCAGGAAGCCGGAGACCATGAGCCCATCCTGTTCATTGATGGCGTCCATCCCACGCAGGGGACGAAACTGGCTTATGGCTGGATGCGTAAAGGCCAGAAAACCGCGGTGAAAACCACGGGAAGCCGTCCCCGTCTGAACCTGATGGGGGCCCTTAATCTGGCCGATATCAGTAAAACGGTAGTACGCGAGTATGACTGTATCGACAGTTATCACATCGCCGAATTTTTCATTGCCCTGCGTGAAACCTATCCGGTCAGTCAGAAAGTTCATATTATCCTTGACGGAGCCGGTTATCACCAGAGTGAGTTGGTGAAAGACTGGGCTTATGTGATGAATATCGAGCTTCATTACTTACCGCCCTACAGCCCGAATCTGAACCCGATAGAAAGGCTGTGGAAAGTGATGAATGAACAAGTCAGAAATAATCGTTACTTCGCCTCGGCGGCTTTGTTCAGGCAGGCGATACATCACTTTTTTACGGAAATATTACCGGAACTTGCCGGGAACCTGTCGTGCCGTATTAATGACAACTTCCAGGTTCTGAATCCTGCATCTTCAAGTTAAGCGGGTATAGATAATTTTTCGTTGATTATTTGAGCTGAAATTATTGAAAAAATCAGCAAGCCAGGCAAGGGCGGACGTTTTATAATCGAATGATCAGCAAAAGCAATTTTTTTGTTGCATAGAGCGCTCACACTGCCTAGAATGCGCAGCACTTGATGCCGGCATAGCTCAGTTGGTAGAGCAACTGACTTGTAATCAGTAGGTCCCGAGTTCGACTCTTGGTGCCGGCACCATTAAAAATTTGGATAAGGTGGGGTTCCCGAGCGGCCAAAGGGAGCAGACTGTAAATCTGCCGTCACAGACTTCGAAGGTTCGAATCCTTCCCCCACCACCAAACAATCGGATTTAATCTTGAGTGTTATGCTCGATTTGATTGCTCAAAGCAAAGCACATTGAGATACAATGTACAGCTGATTGAAGTCAGGTAGCCGAGTTCAATGCGGGCATCGTATAATGGCTATTACCTCAGCCTTCCAAGCTGATGATGCGGGTTCGATTCCCGCTGCCCGCTCCAAGATGTGCTGATATAGCTCAGTTGGTAGAGCACACCCTTGGTAAGGGTGAGGTCGGCAGTTCGAATCTGCCTATCAGCACCACCTCTTTAATGTCCTTGCCTCCTGGTTTTCTTCCTGTAAGCGATTCAACAAGCAATTGCTGGTTGATGTGGTGAAACCGCCGATTCCGTGTCTTAGAGGGACAATCTAATGTCTAAAGAAAAGTTTGAACGTACAAAACCGCACGTTAACGTTGGTACTATCGGCCACGTTGACCATGGTAAAACTACCCTGACTGCTGCAATTACTACTGTATTGGCAAAAAAATACGGTGGTAACGCTCGTGCATTCGACCAGATCGATAACGCACCAGAAGAAAAAGCGCGTGGTATCACCATTTCTACTTCTCACGTAGAATACGATACCCCAAGCCGTCACTATGCACACGTTGACTGCCCAGGCCACGCTGACTATGTAAAAAATATGATCACCGGTGCGGCTCAGATGGACGGCGCGATCCTGGTAGTTGCGGCGACTGATGGTCCAATGCCACAGACTCGTGAGCACATCCTGTTAGGTCGTCAGGTAGGCGTTCCTTACATCATCGTATTCCTGAACAAATGTGACATGGTAGACGACGAAGAGCTGCTGGAACTGGTTGAGATGGAAGTGCGTGAGCTGCTGTCTCAGTACGATTTCCCAGGCGATGATACCCCAGTTATCCGTGGTTCTGCGCTGAAAGCACTGGAAGGTGAGGCAGAGTGGGAAGATAAAATCCTTGAGCTGGCCGAAGCGCTGGACAGCTACATCCCAGAACCAGAGCGTGCAGTTGACCAGCCATTCCTGCTGCCAATCGAAGACGTATTCTCTATCTCAGGCCGTGGTACCGTGGTGACCGGTCGTGTGGAGCGCGGTATCGTTAAAGTGGGTGAAGAAGTTGAGATCGTGGGTATCAAAGATACGGCGAAGACCACTTGTACGGGTGTAGAAATGTTCCGCAAACTGCTGGACGAAGGTCGTGCAGGTGAGAACGTTGGTGTTCTGCTGCGAGGTACAAAACGTGACGAAATCGAACGTGGCCAGGTACTGGCAAAACCCGGTTCAATCAAGCCACACACCACATTTGAATCAGAAGTTTATATTCTGAGCAAAGATGAAGGTGGCCGTCATACGCCATTCTTCAAAGGCTACCGTCCACAGTTCTACTTCCGTACAACTGACGTGACAGGAACCATTGAACTGCCAGAAGGCGTAGAAATGGTAATGCCAGGTGATAACATTCAGATGAAAGTGACCCTGATTGCGCCAATCGCAATGGATCAAGGTCTGCGTTTCGCTATCCGTGAAGGTGGCCGTACAGTGGGTGCTGGTGTTGTTGCTAAAGTTGTTGCTTAATTGCTAATAATTATGATTCTAGAGTAGGTTCATATACTGGCTTGGCTTGTTCTAGAGCTATCGAAGATAGACACCTGATATACTATATCAGGTGTTTGATATTTAAGGCTTTATATAATTTTTCCTTGGTTGTAGATTTCTACATTGCCCTCTAAACTATCTTTTGGTGTAGTCAAATGCCTTCTTGTGCTGGCAGCAGCTATCTTATTCATCCGTTCTGTTAGTTCCATTTATAGTAGATACATCATCTGTCATCGAGCACACGCCAGAGATAGTATACAGTTTTCTCGCATGGGTCAGACTCAGGTAAGTTGCGCTCTTTCTTTTAAATTAAATGCAAGTAAGTGATATTTGATGTCTATATCTGTTTGTTTTTATTATAAAATTCTGATATAGGAATGAGGTGCAATCGAAGAAATTGGAACGAATAATTAAATACAAACGATTATTGAAATAATACTCATTATTATTTACTATGGACTATAATATGTACCAAAGAGTGCTATTTATGTATGTATGTCTATGTAATGCGGTGAGTGATAAAACAATACGTAATGCGGTGCGTCAGCATCACATTCACTCTATCAGAGAGCTAAAATGTATTGTCCCTTTAGGCCGTGATTGTGGGAAATGCATACGTCGAGTCAGAGAGCTAATTAATGAGGAAATCGCCCAATTGCCTAAGATAGATAAAGTTGCTTGATAAAAAATAAGACAAGTTTACTACTACTCTGCTGAAGAAGTACTACACTTTAAGTACTGGAAGCGGAGAGGTATACTATGAAAGGTGATAAAAAAATCATTGCTTATTTAAATAAACTTCTTGGAAACGAGCTTGTCGCAATTAATCAGTATTTCCTGCATGCTCGGATGTTCAAAAATTGGGGGCTAACCCGCCTGAATGAGAAGGAATATCATGAATCTATCGATGAGATGAAGCACGCCGATAGGTACATTGAACGTATTCTTTTTCTTGAAGGAGTTCCTAATTTGCAAGATCTGGGGAAACTTAACATCGGAGAAGATATTGAAGAAATGCTCACATCTGATTTGCATCTCGAATTGCAAGGAGCTCACGATTTGAGAGAAGCGATTGCTTATGCTGATTCAATTCATGACTATGTCAGCCGTGATTTGATGATAGATATCTTAGATGCAGAAGAAGGGCACATTGATTGGTTAGAAACCCAACTTGAATTAATTGAACGAATGGGAATTCAAAATTATACCCAAGCACAAATTCTTGAAGGAGAATAGTCGCGATTAATGCCCTATTTATGCAGTTGGGGCATTTTTTGTTTGTCTGCATTTTAATTTCCTTATCAACCTGAGTTCTGGTTAAGCCGTCACTAATATGTCCATTTCTGAGTGGGAGATATTCAGTGACGGCTTGTTCTCTTTGAAACAATAAGCGATTAGCCCTCCTAACACATTCAACATGAATCCCTGTAGACTACGGTGTCGTGAGTGCTCTATCTGAGAAATATTCTTTAACTGATCATGGATGGTTTCTATGATGAAACGCTTTGATAACATCACCTTATCCCACACTGAGAGCGCTTTGGCCTTCATGTTACTGCGCGTATCCGTTATCAATGTCACCCCTGTCGCGTTTAAATCATCAAACAGAGTCTGACTGATATATCCCTTGTCGCCGTAAAGCGTTCCTGTTAATCCCGTTGCTAACTCACGGACAGGCTCCCGATCATCGACATTACCCGGAGTGAGTTTGGCTGACACAATTTCTCCTTGATGATTGACTATCAGATGCAGCTTAAAACCGAAAAACCATCCCATTGACCCTTTTCCTCGTTTCGCTATGCCGTCAAACACCTTATGGCGAGGGATACGAATGTTATGACAAACACGAATACTTGTGGAATCGACAAAAGCGAGCCCCGTGGGTTTCCCTTTCACCTGCGTCAAATAGCTACAAAGCGGTCCTAAAACTGAGGAAACGACGCCTAAGAACCGGGTATAGCTGAGCAGGGTGGGAAAGTCTTGTTGATGGTATCGTCGGACTAATCCAAAGTAAAAATTTTTGAAATCGCGATAATGTGACATATGAAAAGCAATCACAATGGTCATAATCTCGCTGGCACTCATACGGCCATGACGTTTGCGCTGACGATGACCTTCCTCAATATACTGTTGTTCCCAGAGTGGAATGAATACACGGCAAAAATCATCGACATCGCAGAAGAGTTCAACTAATTTATCCATGCCTGTTCCTGATAAGATCACTTTTTTCTTGGTCGGAAATTTTGATCTTGGAACAGGCACTTAGTTCCATTTTTTTATCCAGAGTTCAGGTTTATCAGCACAAATTCTCATCTGTATCTTGCTTTGCTAATTGATTTGCGTATAATACATAGACCTATTTATTCTGTAGGTCTGGTTTGTCAATCAGTGAATGTGTAGTGGCTTCGTTTACTACCATTTAAAATACTCCCGATATGGGGGTTATACATTGAACGATTACACTCTCCCATCAATCGAAATGGGGATGAGGAGTAATTATTTACGTTTATAAAATAGTTGGAGCTCTGGTCTCATGCAGAACCAAAGAATCCGTATCCGCCTGAAAGCATTTGATCATCGTTTGATCGATCAATCAACTGCGGAAATTGTCGAGACCGCTAAGCGTACTGGTGCGCAGGTTCGTGGTCCGATCCCGCTGCCGACTCGTAAAGAGCGTTTTACCGTTCTGATTTCTCCGCATGTTAATAAAGATGCGCGTGATCAGTACGAAATTCGCACTCATAAGCGTCTGGTTGACATCGTTGAGCCAACTGAGAAAACCGTTGATGCTCTGATGCGTCTGGATCTGGCTGCCGGTGTAGACGTGCAGATCAGCCTGGGTTAATCAGGTCATTGAACGATTGAGAGGTTGAAACAATGATTGGTTTAGTCGGTAAAAAAGTGGGTATGACTCGCATCTTCACTGAAGATGGCGTTTCAATCCCTGTAACTGTTATCGAAATTGAAAATAACCGCGTTACTCAGGTTAAGGACTTGAATAATGATGGTTATCGCGCAATTCAGGTTACTACTGGTAGTAAAAAAGCTAGCCGTGTAAACAAACCTGAAGCGGGACATTTTGCTAAAGCTGGTGTTGAAGCTGGCCGTATCCTACGTGAATTCCGTCTATCTGAAGGCGAAGAATATGCTGTAGGTCAAAGCATTAGCGTTGAGATTTTTGCTGACGTTAAGAAAGTCGACGTTACTGGTACATCTAAAGGTAAAGGTTTTGCTGGCACTGTTAAGCGCTGGAACTTCCGTACCCAAGATGCTAGCCACGGTAACTCTTTGTCTCACCGTGTCCCTGGTTCTATTGGTCAGAACCAAACGCCGGGCAAGGTATTTAAAGGCAAGAAAATGGCAGGCCAACTGGGTAATGAACGTGTAACCGTTCAAAGTCTGGATGTAGTACGTGTTGACGCTGAGCGCAACCTGCTGCTGGTCAAAGGTGCTGTTCCAGGTGCAACTGGTAGCAACCTGATTGTAAAACCGGCTGTCAAGGCGTAACGTCGAGGAGATAGGAATGGAATTGGTAATGAAAGACGCGCAAGGCGCGCTGACTGTTTCCGAAACTACCTTCGGGCGTGATTTTAATGAAGCGCTTGTGCATCAAGTAGTTGTTGCTTATGCAGCTGGTGCACGTCAAGGTACTCGTGCTCAGAAAACCCGTGCTGAAGTTTCTGGTTCAGGTAAAAAGCCATGGCGTCAGAAAGGCACTGGTCGTGCACGCTCTGGTTCTATTAAGAGCCCAATTTGGCGCTCTGGTGGTGTAACTTTTGCAGCTAAGCCACAGGACCACAGTCAAAAAGTTAATAAAAAAATGTACCGTGGTGCTCTGAAAAGCATCCTGTCTGAGCTGGTACGTCAAGATCGTTTAATCGTTGTCGAGAAGTTCTCTGTAGAAGCTCCTAAGACTAAGCTTCTGGTTCAGAAACTGAAAGAAATGTCTCTGGAAGATGTGCTGATTATCACTGGTGAAGTTGATGAGAATTTATTCTTGGCAGCTCGCAATCTGTACAAGGTTGATGTCCGTGATGTGGCTGGTATCGATCCAGTTAGTTTGATCGCCTTCGATAAAGTGGTTATGACTGCTGATGCTGTGAAGCAAGTTGAGGAGATGCTGGCATGATCCGTGAAGAACGTCTGCTGAAAGTACTGCGCGCGCCGCACGTATCTGAAAAAGCTTCTACAGCGATGGAAAAAAGCAATACCATCGTTCTCAAAGTTGCGAAAGACGCGACTAAAGCAGAAATCAAAGTTGCTGTTCAGAAATTATTTGAAGTTGAAGTTGAAGGTGTTAACACTTTGCTGGTTAAAGGCAAAACTAAACGCCACGGTCAGCGTATTGGTCGTCGTAGCGACTGGAAAAAAGCTTACGTCACTTTAAAGGAAGGCCAGAATATGGACTTCATTGGTGGCGCAGAGTAAGTCGGAGGAGTAAAGACAATGGCAATTGTTAAATGTAAACCTACGTCTCCGGGCCGTCGCCACGTTGTTAAGGTGGTTAACCCTGAGCTGCATAAGGGCAAACCTTATGCTCCATTGCTGGAAAAAAACAGCAAAACCGGTGGTCGTAATAACAATGGTCGTATTACCACTCGTCACATTGGTGGTGGCCACAAACAACATTATCGTTTGATTGATTTCAAACGTAATAAAGATGGTATTCCTGCTGTAGTTGAGCGTTTGGAATATGATCCAAACCGTTCAGCAAACATCGCTCTGGTTCTGTATAAAGACGGTGAGCGTCGTTATATTCTCGCTCCTAAAGGTTTGAAAGCTGGTGATCAAATCCAATCTGGTGCTGACGCGGCTATCAAAGCTGGTAACGCATTGCCAATGCGCAATATCCCAGTTGGTTCTACTGTACATAACGTAGAAATGAAACCGGGTAAAGGTGGTCAGTTGGCTCGTTCAGCTGGTGCATATGTTCAGATCGTTGCTCGTGATGGTTCTTATGTGACCCTGCGTCTGCGTTCTGGTGAAATGCGTAAAGTTCTGTCTGACTGTCGTGCTACTTTAGGTGAAGTTGGTAATGCAGAACACATGTTACGCGTTCTGGGTAAAGCTGGTGCAAGTCGCTGGCGTGGTATTCGTCCTACCGTTCGTGGTACGGCGATGAACCCAGTAGATCACCCACATGGTGGTGGTGAAGGTCGTAACTTTGGTAAACATCCTGTAACTCCTTGGGGTGTTCAGACTAAAGGTAAGAAGACCCGTAGTAATAAACGTACTGATCAGTTCATCGTACGTCGCCGTACTAAAAAATAATTAGAGGATAAGCCATGCCACGTTCTCTCAAGAAAGGTCCATTTATTGACCTGCACTTGCTGAAGAAGGTAGAGAAAGCGGTGGAAAGCGGAGACAAAAAGCCTATTAAGACTTGGTCCCGTCGTTCAACGATCTTTCCTAACATGATCGGTTTGACCATCGCTGTCCATAATGGTCGTCAGCATGTACCAGTTTTTGTTTCCGACGAAATGGTTGGTCATAAACTAGGTGAATTCGCACCGACCCGTACTTATCGCGGCCATGCGGCCGATAAAAAGGCTAAAAAGCGTTAAGGTAGGAGGAAGAGATGGAAACTATCGCTAAACATCGCCACGCTCGTTCTTCTGCTCAGAAGGTTCGCCTTGTGGCTGACCTGATTCGCGGTAAGAAAGTGTCGCAAGCTCTGGAAACTCTGACCTATACCAATAAGAAAGCTGCTGGTTTAGTGAAGAAAGTACTTGAGTCTGCTATTGCTAATGCAGAACACAACGATGGGGCTGACATTGATGATCTGAAAGTCACGAAGATTTTCGTAGACGAAGGCCCGACCATGAAGCGTATTATGCCTCGTGCAAAAGGTCGTGCAGATCGCATCCTGAAGCGCAGCAGCCACATTACTGTGGTTGTGTCCGATCGCTGAGACTCTGGAGACTAGCAATGGGTCAGAAAGTACATCCTAATGGTATTCGCCTGGGTATTGTCAAACCTTGGAACTCTACCTGGTATGCGAATACCAAAGAATTCGCTGATAACCTGGACAGCGATTTTAAAGTGCGCCAATACTTGAATAAAGAATTGGCAAAAGCGTCTATTTCACGCATTGTTATTGAACGTCCTGCTAAAAGCATTCGTGTAACTATTCACACTGCTCGCCCAGGTATCGTAATCGGTAAGAAAGGTGAAGACGTAGAAAAATTGCGTAAAACAGTAGCGGAAATCGCTGGTGTTCCTGCGCAAATTAATATCTCTGAAGTTCGTAAGCCTGAATTGGACGCAAAACTGGTTGCTGATAGTATCACTTCACAGTTGGAACGTCGTGTTATGTTCCGTCGTGCTATGAAGCGTGCAGTCCAGAACGCAATGCGTTTAGGTGCTAAAGGCATTAAAGTGGAAGTAAGTGGCCGCTTGGGTGGTGCCGAAATCGCGCGTACTGAATGGTATCGTGAAGGTCGTGTACCGTTGCACACATTGCGAGCAGACATCGATTATAACACTTCAGAAGCACACACCACTTATGGGGTGCTCGGCGTTAAGGTATGGATCTTCAAAGGTGAGATCTTGGGTGGTATGGCTGCTGTTGAACAGGCGGAAAAACCGGCTGCTCAACCTAAAAAGCAGCAGCGTAAAGGCCGCAAGTAAGGAGAGTCGCTGATGTTACAACCAAAGCGTACGAAATTCCGTAAAGTGCACAAAGGCCGTAACCGTGGTCTGGCAGCAGGTGCGGATGTTAGCTTCGGCACTTTCGGTCTGAAAGCTGTGGGCCGTGGTCGTCTGACGGCTCGTCAGATTGAAGCGGCACGTCGTGCTATGACTCGTGCAATTAAACGTCAAGGTAAAATCTGGATTCGTGTGTTTCCAGATAAACCAATCACTGAAAAGCCACTCGAAGTACGTATGGGTAAAGGTAAAGGTAACGTAGAATATTGGGTTGCCTTGATCCAGCCTGGTAAAGTCCTTTATGAAATGGACGGTGTGCCTGAAGAGCTGGCTCGTGAAGCATTCAAGCTGGCAGCAGCGAAACTGCCTATCAAAACCACCTTTGTAACTAAGACGGTGATGTAATGAAAGCACAAGAGCTGCGCGAAAAAAGCGTTGAAGAGCTGAACACTGAGCTGCTGAACCTGCTGCGTGAACAATTTAACCTGCGTATGCAGGCAGCGAGTGGCCAGCTACAACAGTCTCACCTGTTGAAACAAGTGCGTCGTGATATCGCACGCGTTAAGACTTTACTGACTGAGAAGGCGGGTGCGTAATGACCGATAAAATCCGTACTCTGCAAGGTCGTGTTGTTAGTGACAAAATGGAGAAATCTATTGTTGTTGCTATTGAGCGTAAGGTGAAGCATCCTCTATATGGTAAATTCATTAAACGTACGACTAAACTGCACGTACATGACGAGAGCAATGAATGTGGAATAGGTGATGTGGTGGAAATCCGCGAAACCCGTCCATTGTCCAAAACTAAATCTTGGACCTTAGTTCGCGTTGTAGAGAAAGCGATTCTGTAAGCTGACTCGAATAGAGTAAACGGCTCAGGCAATGAGCCGTTTATTTTTTCTATCCATATCTGATATGTGGTGTTATAATGCCGCGCCCTTATGATATGGGGTATCTGAATGGCCTCTTTAATAGTGAAGTAGGCTCAGTAGTAGTTGACATTTAGCGGAGCACTAAAATGATCCAAGAACAGACTATGCTGAACGTGGCCGACAACTCCGGTGCACGTCGCGTAATGTGTATCAAGGTTCTGGGTGGCTCGCACCGTCGCTACGCACACGTCGGCGACATCATTAAAATCACCATCAAGGAAGCAATTCCTCGTGGTAAAGTGAAAAAAGGTGATGTCCTGAAAGCGGTAGTGGTGCGCACCAAGAAGGGTGTTCGTCGCCCTGACGGTTCTGTCATTCGCTTCGATGGCAATGCTTGCGTGTTGTTAAACAACACGAGTGAGCAAGTTATCGGTACGCGTATTTTTGGGCCGGTAACTCGTGAACTTCGTAATGAGAAGTTCATGAAAATTATCTCCCTGGCACCAGAAGTACTCTAAGGAGCGGACAATGGCAGCGAAAATCCGTCGTGATGACGAAGTTATCGTGCTGACTGGCAAAGATAAAGGTAAGCGCGGTAAAGTAAAACAGGTTCTTTCTACTGGAAAGGTCATTGTTGAAGGTATTAACTTGGTTAAAAAACATCAGAAGCCTGTTCCGGCTCTGAATCAGCCGGGTGGCATCGTTGAAAAAGAAGCTGCAATTCAAGTTTCAAACGTTGCAATCTTCAATGCGATAACCGGTAAGGCTGACCGTGTAGGTTTTAGATTTGAAGACGGTAAAAAAGTTCGTTTCTTCAAATCTAATAGTGAAACTATCAAGTAATTTGGAGTAATGCGATGGCGAAACTGCATGATTACTACAAAGACGAGGTAGTCCAAAAACTGATGACTCAGTTTGACTACAATTCTGTCATGCAAGTCCCTAGGGTCGAGAAGATCACCCTGAACATGGGTGTTGGTGAAGCGATTGCTGATAAAAAACTGCTGGACAATGCAGCAGCAGATTTGGCTGCAATCTCTGGTCAAAAACCATTTATCACCAAAGCACGCAAGTCAGTTGCAGGCTTCAAAATCCGTCAGGGCTATCCGATCGGCTGTAAAGTTACCCTGCGTGGTGAACGTATGTGGGAGTTTCTTGAGCGCCTGATTTCTATTGCTGTACCTCGTATTCGTGACTTCCGTGGTTTATCTGCTAAGTCATTTGATGGTCGTGGTAATTACAGCATGGGTGTCCGTGAGCAAATCATCTTCCCTGAAATCGATTACGATAAAGTGGATCGTGTGCGTGGTTTAGATATTACTATCACCACAACTGCGAAATCTGATGATGAAGGCCGCGCACTGTTGGCTGCTTTTAACTTCCCGTTCCGCAAGTAAGGCAGGGTATTCATGGCTAAGCAATCAATGAAAGCACGTGATGTAAAACGTGTGAAATTGGCTGAGAAATTCTTTACTAAGCGTGTAGAATTGAAGGCTATTATTTCTGATGTGAATGCATCTGATGAAGAGCGTTGGAATGCTGTTCTTAAGCTGCAAACGCTGCCACGTGATTCCAGCCCTTCTCGTCAGCGTAACCGCTGTCGCCAAACTGGGCGTCCGCATGCATTTTTGCGGAAGTTTGGGTTGAGCCGTATTAAAGTCCGTGAAGCCGCTATGCGCGGTGAAATTCCGGGCCTTAAAAAGGCTAGCTGGTAATTGTCACCAATTGAATCACGGGAGTAAAGACAGATGAGCATGCAAGATCCCATCGCGGATATGCTGACCCGTATCCGTAACGGTCAGGCCGCGAATAAAGTTGCGGTCACCATGCCTTCCTCTAAGCTGAAAGTGGCAATTGCCAAAGTGCTGAAGGAAGAAGGCTATATTGAAGATTACAAAATCGAAGGCGACACCAAGCCGGAATTGGAATTAGTATTGAAGTACTTCCAAGGTAAAGCTGTTGTAGAAAGTATTCAGCGCGTAAGCCGCCCAAGTCTGCGCATCTATAAGAAAAAAGATGAGCTGCCACAAGTTATGGCGGGTTTAGGTATTGCTGTTATTTCTACCTCTAAAGGTGTAATGACTGATCGTGCAGCTCGCCAAGCTGGTCTTGGTGGCGAGATTCTCTGCTACGTAGCTTAATTCGGGAGGAAAGAATGTCTCGTGTTGCAAAAGCACCCGTCGTCATTCCTGCCGGCGTAGAGGTAAAACTCAGTGGTCAGGTTATTTCGATTAAGGGTAAAAACGGCGAGTTGAGTCGTACAATCCACAATGCAGTTGAAGTTAAGCATGCAGATAACCAACTGACCTTCGCTCCACGCGATGGTTATGTAGATGGTTGGGCACAGGCGGGTACTACTCGTTCTTTGCTGAATGCTATGGTTATTGGTGTTACCGAAGGCTTCACTAAGAAGCTTCAACTGGTAGGTGTTGGTTATCGTGCAGCAGTCAAGGGCAATGTTGTTAATTTGTCTCTGGGCTTCTCACATCCAGTTGACCACGAACTGCCAGCAGGCATTACTGCAGAATGTCCGTCACAAACTGAAATCGTACTGAAAGGTGCTGATAAGCAGGTAATCGGTCAGGTTGCGGCAGAACTGCGTGCCTATCGTCGTCCTGAGCCTTATAAAGGTAAGGGTGTTCGTTACGCCGACGAAGTCGTGCGTATCAAAGAGGCTAAGAAGAAGTAAGGTAACACTATGGATAAGAAAGCAGCTCGTATCCGTCGTGCGACCCGCGCACGCCGCAAACTCCAGGAACTGGGTGCGACTCGCCTGGTGGTACATCGTACCCCTCGCCATATTTATGCGCAGGTTATCGCACCAAACGGTTCTGAAACTTTGGTGGCAGCTTCTACTACAGAAAAAGCTATCAATGAGCAATTGAAATACACTGGAAATAAAGAAGCAGCAGCAGCAGTTGGTAAAGCAATTGCTGAACGTGCACTGGAAAAAGGTATCAAAGATGTATCCTTTGACCGTTCTGGTTTCCAATATCATGGTCGAGTCCAGGCACTGGCAGATGCTGCCCGTGAAGCTGGCCTTCAGTTCTAAGGTAGAGGTGTAAGATGGCTCACATCGAGAAACAAGCTGGCGAACTGCAGGAAAAGCTGATCGCGGTAAACCGCGTATCTAAAACCGTAAAAGGTGGCCGGATTTTCAGCTTTACCGCACTGACTGTTGTAGGTGATGGTAATGGTCGCGTTGGTTTTGGCTATGGCAAAGCACGCGAAGTTCCGGCAGCAATCCAGAAAGCGATGGAAAAAGCCCGTCGCAATATGAAAACCGTCGCACTGAACAGCGGCACTTTGCATCATCCAGTGAAAGGTGCACACACCGGTTCCCGCGTGTTCATGCAGCCTGCTCATGAAGGTACTGGTATCATTGCCGGTGGTGCTATGCGTGCTGTTTTGGAAGTAGCTGGTGTTCGTAACGTACTGGCTAAAACCTATGGTTCCACTAACCCAATCAATGTGGTTCGTGCAACCCTGGATGCTTTAGACAGCATGAAGTCTCCAGAAATGGTCGCAGCTAAGCGTGGTAAATCCGTCGAAGAAATTCTGGGGTAATGGCCATGGCTAAGACTATTAAAGTAACACAAATTCGCAGTTCAATCGGCCGTCTGCCTAAACATAAGGCAACTCTGGTTGGTTTAGGTCTGCGTCGTATCGGTCATACAGTAGAGCGTGAAGATACTCCGGCTATACGTGGTATGATTAACTTGGTTTCCTATATGGTTAAAGTTGAGGAGTAACAGATGCGTTTAAATACTCTGTCTCCGGCTGAAGGTGCCAAGCATGCGCCTAAACGTGTAGGTCGTGGTATTGGTTCTGGCCTGGGTAAAACTGGTGGCCGTGGTCACAAAGGTCAGAAATCTCGTTCTGGCGGTGGCGTACGTCGCGGTTTTGAAGGTGGTCAGATGCCTTTATATCGTCGTTTGCCAAAATTTGGCTTCACTTCACGTAAGGCAATGGTTACAGCAGAAGTTCGTTTGTCTGATTTTTCTGCCGTTGAAGGCGATATTATCGATCTGAACGCACTGAAAGCCGCAAACATCGTAGGCATTCAAATTGAATTTGCGAAAGTTATACTTTCTGGCGAAATCAATCGCGCAGTAACTGTGCGTGGCCTGCGTGTTACTAAGGGCGCCCGTGCTGCAATTGAAGCTGCTGGCGGTAAAATTGAGGAATAAGTAACAGATGGCTAAACAACCAGGATTAGATTTTCAAAGTGCTAAAGGTGGACTGGGCGAGCTGAAACGCAGACTGTTGTTTGTTATTGGAGCGCTGATTGTTTTCCGTATTGGCTCTTTTATTCCTATTCCTGGTATTGATGCCACTGTGCTTGCCAAATTGCTCGAGCAGCAAAGAGGCACCATCATTGAAATGTTTAACATGTTCTCTGGTGGTGCTTTAAGTCGTGCTTCTATCTTTGCGCTGGGAATAATGCCGTATATTTCTGCGTCTATTATTATCCAGCTGCTGACAGTGGTTCATCCAACGTTAGCTGAGATTAAGAAGGAAGGAGAATCTGGTCGTCGTAAGATTAGTCAGTATACCCGTTATGGCACTTTAGTGCTGGCTATATTCCAGTCGATCGGTATTGCTACCGGTTTGCCGAATATGCCAGGTATGCAAGGGCTGGTAATTAACCCAGGATTTGCTTTCTACTTCACGGCTGTTGTGAGCTTGGTTACTGGAACGATGTTCCTGATGTGGCTGGGTGAGCAGATTACTGAGCGAGGTATTGGAAACGGTATTTCTATCATAATCTTTGCTGGTATTGTTGCGGGTTTACCGCCGGCTATTGGCCATACCATCGAGCAAGCTAGGCAAGGCGATCTGCACTTCCTCCTGTTGCTGTTGGTTGCAGTGTTAGTGTTTGCAGTAACTTTCTTCGTTGTTTTCATGGAGCGTGGCCAACGACGTATCGTTGTTAACTATGCGAAACGTCAACAGGGTCGCCGAGTTTACGCAGCACAGAGTACACATTTACCGTTGAAAGTGAATATGGCTGGGGTTATCCCCGCAATTTTTGCTTCCAGCATCATTCTTTTCCCTGGTACCATAGCTTCTTGGTTCGGGGGGGGAACCGGTTGGAACTGGCTGACTACTATTTCAATGTACTTGCAGCCTGGGCAACCGCTTTATGTGTTACTCTACGCGTCTGCAATCATCTTCTTCTGTTTCTTTTATACCGCGTTGGTTTTCAACCCGAGAGAGACAGCAGATAACCTGAAGAAGTCCGGTGCATTTGTACCAGGAATTCGTCCGGGAGAGCAAACGGCCAAGTACATTGATAAGGTAATGACACGACTGACTTTGGTTGGTGCGATGTATATTACTTTTATCTGCCTAATCCCGGAGTTCATGCGTGATGCTATGAAAGTACCATTTTATTTTGGCGGTACTTCACTACTTATCGTAGTTGTGGTCATCATGGACTTTATGGCTCAAGTGCAAACTCTAATGATGTCAAGTCAATACGAGTCTGCATTGAAGAAGGCAAACCTTAAAGGTTATAACCGCTAATTGGTTTGCTCGAGAAGTTACGGAGAGTAAAAATGAAAGTTCGTGCTTCCGTCAAGAAATTATGCCGCAACTGCAAAATCGTTAAGCGTAACGGTGTCGTTCGTGTGATTTGCAGCGCAGAGCCTAAGCATAAACAGCGCCAAGGCTAATAAAATAGCATATTTTTCTTGCAAAGTCGGTTTGAGCTGGCTAAATTAGCCAGCCAATCTTTTTTATATCACAGCAACATTGTTTGAGTATCCTGAAAACGGGCTTTTCAGAATAGTGTTGCCGTAAATAATTCTAGGAGTGCATAGTGGCCCGTATAGCAGGCATTAACATTCCTGATCAGAAGCATACCGTAATCGCTTTAACATCGATCTACGGAATTGGTAAAACTCGCTCTCAAGCCATTTGTGCTGCAGCGGGTATTGCTGAACATGTTAAGATCAGTGAGCTGTCTGAAGAGCAAATTGACAAGCTGCGTGACGAAGTTGCCAAATACGTTGTAGAAGGTGATTTGCGTCGTGAAGTAACCCTGAGCATCAAACGTCTGATGGATCTTGGTACTTATCGTGGTTTACGTCACCGTCGTGGTCTACCAGTTCGCGGTCAGCGTACTAAGACCAATGCACGTACCCGTAAGGGTCCACGTAAGCCGATCAAGAAATAATCGGGGTATTGTATAATGGCAAAAGCACCTATTCGTGCACGTAAGCGTGTAAGAAAGCAAGTCTCTGACGGTGTGGCTCATATCCATGCTTCTTTCAACAACACCATCGTGACTATTACTGACCGTCAGGGCAATGCCCTGGGTTGGGCAACTGCTGGTGGTTCCGGTTTCCGTGGTTCTCGTAAATCTACTCCGTTTGCAGCCCAGGTTGCGGCAGAGCGCTGCGCTGAAGCAGTGAAAGAATACGGGATTAAGAACCTGGAAGTTATGGTTAAAGGACCAGGCCCAGGCCGCGAGTCAACTATCCGTGCGTTAAATGCGGCAGGTTTTCGCATCACTAACATTACTGATGTGACTCCGATCCCTCATAACGGTTGTCGTCCACCTAAAAAACGTCGCGTTTAATAGCGTTTACTTTTTAGGTTTGTTGGAGAAAGAAAATGGCAAGATATTTGGGTCCTAAGCTCAAGCTGAGCCGTCGCGAGGGTACAGATCTATTTCTGAAATCTGGCGTTCGCGCGATTGACACCAAGTGTAAATTGGAACAACCACCTGGGCAGCATGGCGCACGTAAACCGCGCTTATCTGACTATGGTGTACAGTTACGTGAAAAACAAAAAGTTCGTCGTATTTACGGTGTTCTAGAGCGTCAATTCCGTAACTATTATAAAGAAGCAACTCGTCTGAAAGGCAACACAGGTGAAAATTTGCTGAGTTTGCTGGAAGGTCGCTTGGACAATGTTGTTTACCGTATGGGTTTCGGTGCAACTCGTGCTGAATCACGCCAAATGGTGAGCCACAAGGCTATCATGGTAAATGGTCGTGTTGTTAATATTGCTTCTTATCAGGTATCCCCGAATGACGTAGTCAGCGTTCGTGAAAAATCGAAAAAGCAGTCTCGTATTAAGGCGGCTTTAGAGCTGGCTGAGCAGCGTGAGAAACCAACTTGGTTGGAAGTTGATGCTGTGAAGATGGAAGGTGTGTTCAAACGTATTCCAGAACGTGCCGATCTGTCCGCTGATATCAACGAACACCTGATCGTCGAGCTTTACTCTAAGTAAAGCTTAGCACCAAAGAGAGGACACAATGCAGGGTTCTGTGACAGAGTTTCTAAAACCGCGCCTGGTAGATATCGAGCAAGTCAGTTCGACGCACGCCAAGGTGACCCTTGAGCCATTAGAGCGTGGCTTTGGCCATACTCTAGGCAACGCACTGCGCCGTATTCTGCTTTCGTCTATGCCGGGTTGTGCGGTGACTGAGGTTGAGATTGATGGTGTACTGCATGAGTACAGCACCAAAGAAGGTGTACAGGAAGATATCCTGGAGATTCTCCTCAACCTGAAAGGGCTGGCGGTAAGAGTTCAGGGCAAAGATGAAGTTATTCTTACCTTGAATAAGTCTGGCATTGGCCCTGTGACTGCAGCCGACATTATCCACGACGGTGATGTCGAAATCGTCAAGCCGCAACATGTAATCTGCCACCTGACAGACGAAACTGCTTCTATTAGCATGCGTATTAAAGTTCAGCGTGGTCGGGGTTATGTGCCGGCTTCTGCCCGGATTCATTCGGAAGAAGATGAGCGCCCTATTGGTCGTTTGTTAGTAGACGCTTGTTATAGCCCAGTAGAGCGTATTGCCTACAATGTTGAAGCAGCGCGTGTAGAACAACGTACCGATTTGGACAAGTTGGTTATCGAGATGGAGACTAACGGCACAATCGATCCTGAAGAAGCGATTCGCCGTGCAGCTACCATTTTGGCTGAACAGCTGGAAGCTTTTGTTGATTTACGTGATGTACGTCAGCCAGAAGTAAAAGAAGAGAAGCCAGAGTTTGATCCGATCCTGCTGCGCCCTGTTGACGATCTGGAATTGACTGTCCGCTCTGCTAACTGTCTTAAGGCAGAAGCTATCCACTACATCGGTGATTTGGTACAGCGTACCGAGGTTGAGTTACTTAAGACGCCTAACCTGGGTAAAAAATCTCTTACAGAGATCAAAGACGTACTGGCTTCACGTGGCTTATCTCTGGGCATGCGCTTAGAAAACTGGCCACCAGCAAGTATTGCTGATGAATAACTAGATCACAGGTTAAGGTTTTACTGAGAAGGATAAGGTCATGCGCCATCGTAAGAGTGGTCGTCAATTGAACCGCAACAGCAGCCATCGCCAAGCTATGTTCCGCAATATGGCAAGTTCTTTGGTTCGTCATGAAATCATCAAGACGACTCTGCCTAAAGCGAAAGAACTGCGTCGCGTCGTTGAGCCGCTGATTACTCTTGCCAAGATCGACAGCGTAGCTAATCGTCGTCTGGCATTCGCCCGTATTCGTGATAACGAAATCGTGGCAAAACTGTTTAATGAGCTGGGCCCGCGTTTTGCGAGCCGTGCAGGTGGTTACACTCGTATTCTGAAGTGTGGCTTCCGTGCTGGTGATAATGCTCCGATGGCATACATCGAGCTTGTTGACCGTGCTGCTGAGCCTCAAACAGAAGTTGCGACTGCGGAGTAATCTGTAGAGCATGTAAAAGAACCGGGTTTATCCCGGTTTTTTTACATCTGTATGTTCGAATATCTCACTTATTTCTTTCAATCCTGTTATGCTGATATTTCAAACAATATTATCTATTGTAGGAGGTATAAAGATGTATCGTATTGGACAACTAGCTAGATTAGCGAATGTGACACCTGATACAGTACGTTTCTATGAAAAACAGGGAATGATGGAACATCAGAACCGTACTGAGGGGGGATATAGGCTTTATACTGAGCAAGATCTACAGCGTCTTCGATTTATACGTTATGCTAAGCAGTTAGGATTTACATTGGAAGCTATTACTGAATTATTGTCTATTCGTGTAGATCCTGATCATCATACTTGTGAAGAATCGAAGCAAATTGTAGATTCTAGATTGGTGGAAGTGGAGGAGAAACTTCTTGAAATGCGAAAGATGCGTGATTCACTTAAGAGGTTAAGTGATGCTTGTTGTGGTAGTTCTCATATAAGCACATATTGTTCCATTCTTGAAACATTAGAGCAAGGCGCTTTAAATAAGGAATAAATAATTTCCTTGTATTATTGGAAATTTAACAAATAGAATTTCTATTTTTTAGACAAGTGAAGATGACAAAGGAATATTATGACTGTATATCACCATAAAAAAGGTGTAATAAAAGATAATGCTATTGAAGCTCTATTGCGTGATCCACTATTCAAACAACGAGTTGAGAAAAATAAAAAAGGGAAAGGAAGCTATACAACATTATTACGTTACGTCATCGAAATAAATTTCTAATTTTGATGATGCCAAATTCCAGTTCTGGATGGGTATTTAATTTTTTGTACGTTTGAAATCCAGATGAAATAGTATCAATAAACTATTTTAATTAGTGAGGATCATCACTCTATTTGTCTCCGTCAGTTTCTTAAGCTGATGATATACCTGTGCTCATTGAAACTGCTTGATTTTCGCCCAAATGAGGTTCAGGGTATCCGTCATGAAAATATTCATTACCGATGAACAAAAAGCCGAACTTGAGCACCTCCATCACACCTGCCATGATAAGAGGGAGAGTGATCGCATCAAAGCGGTCCTTCTGGCCTCTGAGGGCTGGAGTTCTGTCATGATCGCTCAGGCCCTGCGCCTGCATGAAACGACCGTTAATCGTCATATCAGCGATTACCTTAATCACCGCAAACTGAAGCCCGAAAATGGCGGCTCTCAGAGCCACCTCAGCGAAACACAGACGCAGGAACTTATCGCTTATCTGACCGCAAATCTTCTGCCCACCACACAGGCGGTTATCCGCCTTGAAAAACCGGTCGGCTTCAGAGAGCCATTTTTTATATCAGGTTCATCAGCAGGCCGATATGCCGTTCATGTCATCAATTATCTGTCGTCGCAAAACCAGATGGTAACTGCTTAACTTACTGAGCTAATGCCGTTTTTCGTTGGCTCTTTTATTTAATGAACACCGTCTGATGTGCCGTAACGGCCCAGGCTATTCGGGCCAGTTTGTTCGCCAGCGCGCACGCCACAACGTTCGAGTGATGGCGGGCAAGCTGCCTGTTCACCCACTCTGCCAGACGCCCTGGATTATGCTCCAGCCGCTGCATAAAGGCCCTGGCACACTGCACCAGCAGCCGTCTCAGATTTTTATCACCCCGCTTGCTGATGCCTATCAGTGTCGTTTTTCCACCCGTGCTGTACTGGCGGGGAATCAGCCCTGTTGAAGCCGCAAAGTCACGGCTGCAGGCAGAGTTTTTACCGTCCCCCAGCCGCATGGCTAACAGACTCGCCAACGCCAGGAATGGTCAGCAGGCGTTGCGCGGTTTCATCTTCCGCCAGATGCGTTTTCAGTTCCTTATCGACTTCCTCAATTTTTCCGCTGAGGTAAACATAATGACTGTGGAGTCTGCTCAGAACCCTTGCCAGATAAGGCGGAAAGTCATTTTCTTCCAGCATAGCGGCCAGACGTCGTATCACGGCAATACCGCGCGGCAGACTGACGCCGAACTCCAGCAAAAAAGCGTGCATCTGATTGGTGGTTTTAACGCGTTGCCGTATCAATGCGTCTCTGACGCGATGGAGGGCGGCCATCGCCTGTTGGTCCTCTGTGCGGGGGGGCACAAAGCGCATGGAGGGCCGGGAAGCTGCCTCGCAGATAGCTTCAGCATCGACAAAATCGTTCTTGTTACTCTTAACAAAAGGACGGACGAACTGCGGAGAAATCAGCGTTGCCTCATGGCCTAAATCAGCGATCCGGCGAGCCATAAAGTGCGCCCCACCGCAGGACTCCATCACTACGGTTGCAGCCTTGCAGGAACCGAGAAAATTAATAAGCTGAGTGCGGGAAAACTTCTTACGCAGCAGGGTGTTACCCTGCCTGTCCTGACAGTGGACATGGAAGGAATGTTTACCGAGATCGATACCAATAAGCGTAACGTTTTGCATGATGGTTCCCTCTAAAATAAAATACCCTGCTAGCGTACCTCTCACAGGATGGGGGTGATCATCTCATTAACCGAGCTGACTGCGGTGCCTTGAATGCTCTATTTGAGAAATATTTTTGAGCTGATCCACGACCGTTTCTATCAGAAATCGCCTTCTTAACATCAGCTTATCCCAGAGAGATAACGCTTTTGCTTTCATGTTACTACGGACATGAGTGATTAACGTTATTCCTTCTGCTTCCAGTTCATCGCACAGGGCCTGTGACAAATACCCTTTATCGCCAAACCCCCTGTTAACCCTTGTACCAACGCTTTGACGGGATGACGATCATCTTGATTTCCTGAGGTCAACTTAACCGCTAAAAGTTCACCACAATCGTTGATAACCCGATGAAGTTTAAAACCCTAAAACCAGCCTGTACTCGTTTTCCTTCGCTGGGCAACGCCCTCAAATACGCGATGACGGGGAATACGGCGGTTGTGACAAACGGCAATTTTGGTTGAATCAATAAAAGCGTGCCCCAGGGTTTTAGCCTTGCGTGACGAAAGAAAAGCACAGAGAGGAATGAGCGACCTTTGCTTCAAGGTTAACATACGGGTGTAGCTGACCAATCCGGGAAAATCGGCCTGAAGATAGTGTTTAACATGCTGAATATAAAACGTTTTAAAATCACGATAATGGCTCATGTGGAATAAAATGAGTGTCGTCATCACTTCACTGAGAGAAAAGGAAGCGTCGCGGCGACGTTTGAGCAAGCCATTTTCAATTAACTGTTGATGCCAGAGAGGAATAAATTGTTGGCAAAAGTCATCGACGCCGCAGTAAAGTTCTTCTAAATTAGACATGCCTGAGGATCTCCACGATTCTGTTTTATTTAGCAAAAACTTTGATCGTGTCTCAGGCACTTAGTTCTCTTCTTAAGCAAACCTCAGGTTAACTAACCCGAATTCCGTTTAAACCGTCACTGGAACATCTTCTTCTGAGTAGAAAATTTTCAGTGATGGTTTCTTCCATTTTAGGCAGTAGGCAATCACACCGCCTAAAACAGTCAACATAAATCCTGTTATACTTCGGTGGCGAGAATGCTCTATTTGAGAAATTTCTTTTAATTGACCATTAATGGTTTCAATGATAAAATGCTTTAATAACATTATCCTATCCCACTCTGCCTGTGCCTTTGCTTTCATGTTATGGCGTTTTTTCGTGATGAAAGTGACACCCGTTTGCGCTAAATCGTCCGCCAGTTCCTGGCTAAGATAGCCTTTGTCACCATAAAGAGAACCCGTTAATTCTTTTACTAAATCGCGGACAGGTTCTCGATCATCCACATGACCGGAGGTGACTTTGAGTGCCAAAATTTTGCCCTGATGGTTAACAATCAAGTGTAATTTGAAACCGTAAAACCAGCCCATTGAGGTTTTTCCTCGCTGTGCTACCCCCCTCAAACACCTTATGCTGGGGAATACGGATGTGATGACACACGCGTAAACTCGTGGAATCAATAAAAGCAATTCCCGTGGGTTTTCCTTTTAATTGAGTCAGATAACTGCACAGTGGAACCAAAACGGAAGGCGCGACACTGACAAAACGGGTATAACTGAGCAAGGTTGGAAAATCGTGATGATGATATTTCCAAATATGATCCAGATAAAAATGTTTAAAATTACGGTAATGCGACAGGTGAAAGAGGATCAAAATAGTCATAATTTCACTGTGATACATATGACCTTGCCTGCGCCGCAGACGATAGCCGTTGTCGAGACAAAATTGCGCCCATTGAGGAATGAAAAAACGACAAAAGTCATCGACATCGCAGAAAATTTCAACTAATTTGTTCATTGCCTGTTCCTCCCCAGAGCGGTTTTTGGTGTGCACCAAAACTTTGCTCTTGGAACAGGCACTTCGTCAATTCCTTATTCAGAATTCAGGTTAACTAGATAAAATAAGGGCGTAATAGTGGTATGTAAAGCTATTTAGTAGTAATACAATGCTGTACAGAAGTTACGTCAAAAATTACGTTGCCAATTAAATTAGTAAAATCACCTTTCATGACAAATTTATAAGCCGCCTTAAAAAAATCATATATTCTTTTGACTATTTGACTGACAGATAATTGTTTTTTAAACGCTTAAAGAAAAAAAGGGCTTGGCTGGAATAGTTTCTCTACTTCAGGAACAAATTTCTTATCTGTAATAAACATAACGACATGATCTCCTTGTTCGATGACGCTGTAGTCATTAGCAATAATCACTTCATCACCGCGAGCTATTGCTCCAATTGTGGTACCTGGTGGTAATTTTATATCACCTACAGCTCGACCAACAACTTTTGAGGTTTTTTCATCTCCATGAGCAATCGCTTCAATAGCTTCAGCTACTCCTCGACGTAATGAAGAAACACTGACAATATCTGCTTTACGAACATGACCTAGCAGAGCTGAAATAGTTGCTTGTTGCGGGGAGATTGCAATATCAATGACACCGCCTTGTACCAAGTCGACATATGCACTACGTTGAATGAGAACCATAGCCTTTTTAGCTCCCATGCGTTTGGCAAGCATTGCAGACATGATGTTTGCCTCGTCATCGTTGGTTAGAGCAATAAATACATCTACCTGCTCTATATGTTCTTCGGCCAGTAACTCTTGATCCGATGCATCCCCATAAAAAACAATGGTGTCATGTAATAATTCGGCTAGTTCTGTAGCTCTTTGCTGATTTCGTTCAATTAATTTAACTCTGTAATCTTTTTCAAGACGTAATGCGAGTCCGGCACCTACATTACCACCACCAACTATCATAATACGTTTGTAGGGTTTCTCTAAGCGTTGTAGTTCACTCATTACAGCACGAATGTGTTGTGATGCAGCAACAAAGAAAACTTCGTCACCAGCTTCAATAATTGTAGAGCCTTGCGGTCTTATCGGGCGATCTTGACGAAATATTGCAGCAACTCTGGTATCAATGTGTGGCATGTGTTCACGGAGTGAAGAAAGTGCATTTCCTACAAGTGAACCACCGTAATAAGCTTTTACTGCAACAATACTTACCCGCCCTTCGGCAAAGTTAACAACTTGTAAAGCTCCGGGATATTGAATTAGTTTGTAAATATAATCTATGACAAGTTGTTCTGGCGAGATAAGGTAATCAATAGGAATATCATCAGGGAGAAAAAGTTTCTCTGCTTCCCGGATATATTCTGCTGCACGTATTCTTGCAACTTTATTCGGTGTATTAAATAAAGAATATGCAATTTGGCATGCAATCATGTTAGTTTCGTCAGAATTAGTTACAGCAACTAACATATCAGCATCTTCAGCACCAGCTTCTCTTAATACTCTGGGATGAGAACCATGACCATTGACTACTCTGAGATCGAATTTATCCTGTAGTTGGTGCAGGCGGTTGGGGTCAGTATCGACGATAGTGATATCGTTATTTTCGCCTACCAAATTTTCAGCTAATGTACCACCAACTTGCCCAGCACCAAGAATAATTATTTTCATAGAGTTTTCTAATTTATTAGAAACGGATAATTATCTCTATAAGTATAGAGGTATATCACCGTTTAATTAATCGAGCGTAAAAAAAACCATCACCGCCAGTTAACTCAGGTATTATTTGCTTTCCTGGAGCTTCTCTTGTGTCTGGTCCTGATAATTCTGCATCTGGATGGCGTTTTAGAAACGCATTGATCTGTTGGCTATTTTCATCCGGTAAAATAGAACAGGTTGCATATACCAGTGTTCCACCTTTCTTTAGATATGGCCAGATTGCATCAATAATCTCAGATTGTAATTGAACTAACTGAGCGATATCTTCTTCGCGACGCAGCCATTTGATATCAGGGTGGCGGCGGATTACTCCTGTTGCTGAACAAGGAGCGTCTAGAAGAATGCGATCGAATTGCTGATTTTCAGCCCAATACTCAGGATAGCGTCCATCACCGATTTTTACTGTGGCGTGGCAATTAAGGCGTCGGAGGTTTTCTTCTACTCGTTTGAGCCTTTGCCCATCAATATCTACAGCTAATACTTGAGATTCTGGTGCTATTTCGAGGAGATGTGTTGTTTTTCCTCCTGGTGCCGCACAAAGATCGAGAATTTTTTCCCCATTAATCGGTTGCAATAACTCGGCGCACCCTTGTGCAGACACATCTTGAACAGTGACCCAACCTTTGTCAAATCCAGGTAATATTGCTACAGGACAAGGGGAAATTACACGGATAGCAAAAGGTAATTCGATAGCTGGTTCCGCATCAATTCCTGCTTTATGAAGAAGGGTAAGATATTCATCCCGGCTGTGATATATACGATTAACACGTAACCACATAGGTGGTTTTTGATTATTAACATTAATAAGTTGTTGCCATTCTTGTGGGTAGGCTTTTTGGATTCGAGTTGATAACCATTCAGGGTGTAAATGGTAGCTAGAGTGACTTTGTGAATGTTCTATTAACTGTAATTGCTGTCTCTGAAATTGGCGAAGGACACCATTAATCAACCCTTTTAACTGAGGATACTTTAGAGTTACGACTCCATTTACTGTTTCAGCAAGTGCTGCATGAGCAGGAATACGGGTATACGCAAGTTGGTATATTCCGACCATAAGAAGGTAGTGAATAGTACGTTGTTTACCTTTTAATGGTTTTGCCATTAATTGGATTATTATCCATTCTAACTGAGGTAATACACGCAATACCCCGAAAGAGAATTCCTGTAATAAGGATTTATCTTTATCAGTTATATTCTGTTGTAGTTTAGGTAAGACAGTACTGAGAGACTGTCCTTGATCTAGAACTTGAGTGATTGCTTTCGCAGCGATACTTCGCAAATTATATGTGTTTTTCATAGTTAAAAAGGCTGATAAAAGACAGCATTAATAGAAAGTTATTCAGCTAATTTGATACCTGGTGTAAACCATTCACGTTTGGAGTTGAGTAGATTTTCTGCTGACATTGCCTTTTTACCGGCTGGTTGTAATTGTGTGATATTCAGAATTCCATTAGCAGTAGCAATATGAATGCCTTTCTTATCTGCTTGTAGCACAGTTCCTGGTTCTGCTGAAGTTTGTTTTTCAATGACATCTGCTTTCCAAATTTTAACAGGCTGTCCTTCTATCTCGAAAAAGCTCATGGGCCAGGGGTTAAATGCACGAATACAGCGTTCAAGATGGGCCGCGGATAATTTCCAATTTATTCGGGCTTCTTCTTTGCTTAGTTTTTCAGCATAGGTAACTAATTTTTCGTTTTGAGTTTCAGGTTGGCTTTTACCTGATGCTATTAATGATAATGTCTTAAGCAGCGCATTTGGCCCAATATTGGCCAATTTCTCGTATAAACTGGCGCTAGTATCTTCAGGTGCAATAGGACAACTTGCTTTATATAACATGTCGCCGGTATCAAGACCTATATCCATTTGCATAATAGTCACTCCCGTTTCCGCGTCACCGGCCCAAAGTGAACGTTGAATTGGTGCTGCACCACGCCAACGTGGTAATAGGGAACCATGTACATTTAGGCAACCTAATCTTGGGATGTCCAAAACAGCCTTAGGGAGGATTAATCCATATGCTACAACTATGATAACATCAGGTTGTTGTTTGAGAATCCATTGCTGATTTTCTTCTGAACGTAAAGTGGCTGGCTGAAAAACAGTAATATTATGTTCTTCTGCCAATACTTTTACGGTACTGGGTGTTAGTTTTTTACCTCTCCCGGCCGGCCTATCTGGTTGGGTGAGAACACCAACCACCTCATGTTGAGACGTTAATAAAGTCTCTAAATGGCGTGCCGCAAAGTCAGGTGTTCCGGCAAAAACAATACGTAAAGAATCAGGCACGTTTATTTCCTGTATTAATATAGTTTATTGGGTTCGGGTTCTTTGTTTATATAATTTTTCTACTTTCTGGCGTATACGCTGGCGTTTCAGCGGAGATAAGTAATCTACAAAAAGTTTACCAATTAAATGATCCATCTCGTGCTGAATACAAATAGCTAGCAAGCCATCAGCTTGTAATTCAAATGATTGACCATTGTAATCTAAGGCCCTGATTTTAACTTTTTCAGCTCGTGACACTAGTGCTCTCTGCTCAGGAATGGACAAGCAACCTTCTTCAATCCCTGTTTTACCATTTTTTTCCAGTAACTCTGGATTTATCAGTACAAGGCGTTCATTACGAGTATCTGATACGTCAATAACGATAATACGCTGATGAATATCAACTTGTGTTGCTGCTAGGCCAATTCCGTCTTCTGCATACATAGTTTCGAACATATCATCAACGATACTCTGAATCTTTGCATCAACTTTTTCAACGGGTGTTGCAATAGTGCGAAGCCGCTCATCTGGGTAATGTAATATTTGTAATATTGGCATATATGTTTAGATTTGTATCCAAAATGTGAATGGTATTCTATGCCTATTCTAGACATTTCCCGTCTGGATTGACAGTATCGATTGCTAATTAAACAGTTTGGTTTTGTCCGTCAATCTCAGTCAGGATGACATATGGAAGCTATGGAAGTATGGTTGCGAATGAAGATGATCTCTCATTTGGCAACAGAAAAAGCAGTAAATATTGTAGAAAGGTTATTGCATGCCGGGAATCGTTATTCCACTGTACTGAAAGATAGTGGGTTATCACCAGTACAATGTTTGCAATTTACTAAAGCAAATAAAACTGTACTAACTTCGTGTTTAAAGTGGCTTGAACAGTCAGAACATCATTTATTGACATATTCTCACCCTTCGTATCCACTTCTATTAAAGCAGATACATGCTCCACCTCTTGCGCTTTTTGTATCAGGAAAATTAGAACTCCTTCTAAAGAAACAGATAGCAATGGTTGGGAGTCGGACAGCAAGCTATTATGGAGAAAAATGGGGAAAAATTTTTGCGGGCGAATTGGTTGGACATGAGTTAGTTATAACTAGTGGTTTAGCTATCGGTATTGATGGTATTTGTCACCGTTCTGCACTGGATAGTGGAGGTGAAACAATTGCAATACTAGGTAGTGGGCTTGGGCATATTTATCCACATAGACATGTGTCGTTAGCAAAACAGATAGAAGAAAATGGCGCTCTTGTTTCTGAATTTTTTCCGGACACTCCTCCGCGCGCAAAAAATTTTCCTAGAAGGAATCGGATTATCAGTGGGTTAAGTTCGGCAGTTATCGTTGTAGAAGCGAGTAAAAATAGTGGGTCGTTAATTACAGCACGTTGTGCACTTGAACAAGGAAGAGATGTATTTGCATTACCCGGTCTTTTGGGTAATTCAGTGAGTGAAGGGAATCATTGGTTAATAAAGCAAGGTGCATATCTGGCTACAAGCGCAATGGATATTGTAGAACATGTTTATGGTTCACTGCAGTGGTTGCATATGGAAGGAACAAAACAAGAAGTAAAGCCACAATTTGAGCAAACTGAGTTGCCATTTGCTGATGTACTAGTTAACGTAAGTGACGAGATAACTTCTGTTGATATCATTGCTCAGCGTTCTTTATTACCTATAAATGAGGTAATGGCAAAGCTCCTTGAACTGGAATTACTGGGTAAAGTGGCTGTAGTTGCTGGTGGTTATGTCCGTGTAAATTAATTAACTAAGTGGCCTGAGTTTTGCTCAATGTCATGTAAAAATAAATTTCAAGTGAAAAAATGGTATGGCAAAAATAGTTCCTTTTACCGCTAATGAAGCTGAATGTTGCCCTGAATGTGGTTCTATATTAGCCATCCGTAATGGCATTCATGGCCCATTTCTTGGATGTTCTGATTATCCATCATGTCAATATATTCGTTCATTAAAAGGACAAAGTGACGGCCATGTGGTAAAAGAACTTGAAGGGCAGACATGTCCTGCATGTGGAGCTAGTTTAGCTTTACGTCAAGGGCGCTATGGAATGTTCATTAGTTGTAGTCGTTATCCTGAATGCGACCATGTAGAATTGATTGATAAACCGGATGAAACGTTGATAGCTTGCCCTCAATGCAAACAAGGGCAACTATTGCAAAGAAAATCACGTTTCGGAAAAATTTTTCACGCGTGTAACGGTTACCCTAATTGCCAGTTTGCATTAAATAGTAAACCAGTTTCGGGTGAATGTGTGTTTTGTCGCTATCCGTTGCTGATGGAAAAACGTACATCACAAGGTACAAAGTTATTCTGTGCTAGTAAGATGTGTGGAAAACAGCAAATAAAATGAAACAGAGTTACAAAATGAGTAATGAAGCATCACCTGCATTTGAAAATGTATTAACAGCATTAAAAGCAGAAAAAGTGATTGCCTATCCGACAGAAGCGGTTTTTGGACTGGGATGTGATCCTGATAGTGTAAAAGCAATAAATGAACTGCTTATATTAAAGAAGCGTCCGTGGCAAAAAGGGTTGATTCTTATTGCAGATAATTATGAACAATTACAGCCATATCTTGATGATAAGCTTCTAACGGCAAAACAAAAAGAAGCTATGTTTACTTGTTGGCCTGGGCCTATGACTTGGGTAATACCTGCCAAATCTAGTACATCTAAATGGTTGACAGGGCAATTTTCTACCCTGGCTGTTAGAGTTAGTGATCATCCTTTGGTAAAGCAGTTATGTACTTTTTATGGAAAGCCATTGGTATCAACCAGTGCAAATTTGAATGGCCTAGAACCATGTAGAACAGCGGAAGAAGTTAGGCAACAGTTTGGAGATAAACTTCCTATATTAAATGGTGATGTTGGAGGGCGTGAAAATCCTTCAGAAATTCGGGATGCTTTAACTGGTGAACTTTATCGTCAAGGGTAAATAAATATGAATCGATTTGCCGTCTTTGGTAATCCTGTTACGCATAGTAAATCTCCTCGTATCCATCAGTTGTTTTCTGAGCAAACAGGTATTGAGTATCGTTATGGGAAGATTTTGGCTCCTATAAATAAGTTTGAAGAGACATTGGACATGTTTCTTAAACAGGGCGGGATAGGAGCTAATATTACTGTACCATTCAAAGAGCAGGCATTTATCCGGGCAAATGAGCTAACTGAACGGGCAAAATTCAGTGGTGCAGTCAATACGTTGAAATTGCTGGATAATAATCAATTGCTTGGTGATAATACGGATGGCATAGGGTTATTAACAGATTTGATGCAACTCGGATTTATTACGCAGGGGCAACATATTTTAATTATTGGAGCTGGTGGTGCAGTTAGAGGTGTTTTATCTTCACTATTAGGATTTGGCTGTGAAATTACAATTACAAACCGGACGTTTAATCGTGCAGCCCAGGTTGCTTATGATTTCTCGTCAATAGGTAGCATTAAGCCTGTTGAAATGAAAACATTAAATAGACCTGAATTTGATCTTATTATTAATGCGACTGCGTCTGGCATTAATGGTGAGATCCCAGAGATATCTCCGTCAATATTTAATGAAAATTGTGTTTGTTATGACATGTTTTATCAGGCTAACTTGACGCCTTTTACTTCCTTTGCCAAAAAACATGGTGTTTCTAGTTATGCTGATGGGTTAGGGATGTTAGTGAGGCAGGCTGCTCATTCATTTAAATTATGGCATGGTGTACTGCCAGAAGTTGCTCCTGTATTGCTAACATTAAAACAGGAGTTACATTCATGAATCAATCTGTCCAATTTCCTGATAGAGAGGAGTGGAACGAACAAGAGCAGATAGTCATTTTTCCTGCACTAGTAAATGGATTATTGGTTCAATGTGTTATAAGTGCCAAGGATCTTTTATACCGTTATGGGGAAGATCATCATCCACTAAGTCTTTTTCGACAAAATCGTTGGGATCTAGAGGAAGAATTCGAATTAGTAATTAATAATGGGGATGATGATCGTTTCGGACGTTACATGTTACCTTCCTGCAAATAGTTGTTTTTCAAACTAACGTAGTGACTTGCTGAATAACGTAATGTATCTAATTCTTCAGATTTTAGTTTTCTTACTGGACGGGCAGGGCTGCCAATATAAAGGTATCCACTTTCTAATATTTTTCCTGGGGCTACTAAGCTGCCAGCTCCAATAATAACGTCTTCTTCAATAACTGAGCCATCAAGTAGAATGGAGCCCATACCGATGAGGACTCGATTACCAATAGTGCAGCCGTGAAGTATAACTTTATGCCCGATGGTGACATCATTCCCGACAATTAAAGGAAAACCACCAGGATTATCAGCGGATTTGTGTGTCACATGTAATACAGAACCATCTTGGATATTAGTACGTGTGCCAATAGATACATAATTAACGTCTCCACGGATGACAACTAAAGGCCATATACTGACATCATCAGCAAGCTTGACGTCACCAATGATTACACTAGATGGATCTAACATAACTTTTTGGCCAATTTTAGGTTGAGTACCAAGGTAACTACGTAACACTCCAGACATATATACCTCTAATGAAGGGCTCTAATGAAAGAAATGGGGATCTGCTATTCTTAAGGATCTTAGTGAGGAAAATACTAATATGCAATATTATAAAGAAGCTTATTGGGCTTAGTTAAAATCGATTGAATTTAACTCATTAAGTATGAAAAAACACCTACTGGTAATAAATCTAAAAAAAAGGGTTGTGTAAAAATTTAAGATCCCTATAATGCGCCACCACTGACCGACACAACGCTGATAAACGTTGTCAGGCCAGGCAGAGAAAAGCCAATAAGGGCTTGACTCTGCGGGCGGAAAGCGTAATATACGCAGCCCGGCTGACCGAGAATATTAATTTTTGATTTGGCCTGCTCTTTAACAATTAATCAGACAATCTGTGTGGGCACTCACAAGACGGTATCACAAAAAAATATGTTTTAAGTCTTGAAGAGTGAACAACAGTTAATTCATTACGAACTAACAGGACGATTCTTTGAGCATCAAACTTTAAATTGAAGAGTTTGATCATGGCTCAGATTGAACGCTGGCGGCAGGCCTAACACATGCAAGTCGAGCGGTAACAGGAAAGTGCTTGCACTTTTGCTGACGAGCGGCGGACGGGTGAGTAATGTCTGGGGATCTGCCCGAGGGCGGGGGATAACCACTGGAAACGGTGGCTAATACCGCATGATGTCGCGAGACCAAAGTGGGGGACCTGAAAGGGCCTCACGCCCTCGGATGAACCCAGATGGGATTAGCTAGTAGGTAGGGTAATGGCCTACCTAGGCGACGATCCCTAGCTGGTCTGAGAGGATGACCAGCCACACTGGGACTGAGACACGGCCCAGACTCCTACGGGAGGCAGCAGTGGGGAATATTGCACAATGGGCGCAAGCCTGATGCAGCCATGCCGCGTGTATGAAGCAGGCCTTCGGGTTGTAAAGTACTTTCAGCGGGGAGGAAGGGTTTGGCCTGAAGAGGGTTAAATTTTGACGTTACCCGCAGAAGAAGCACCGGCTAACTCCGTGCCAGCAGCCGCGGTAATACGGAGGGTGCAAGCGTTAATCGGAATGACTGGGCGTAAAGCGCACGCAGGCGGTCAATTAAGTTAGATGTGAAATCCCCGGGCTCAACCTGGGAATGGCATCTAAGACTGGTTGGCTAGAGTCTCGTAGAGGGGGGTAGAATTCCATGTGTAGCGGTGAAATGCGTAGAGATGTGGAGGAATACCGGTGGCGAAGGCGGCCCCCTGGACGAAGACTGACGCTCAGGTGCGAAAGCGTGGGGAGCAAACAGGATTAGATACCCTGGTAGTCCACGCTGTAAACGATGTCGATTTGGAGGTTGTGGCCTAGAGCTGTGGCTTCCGGAGCTAACGCGTTAAATCGACCGCCTGGGGAGTACGGCCGCAAGGTTAAAACTCAAATGAATTGACGGGGGCCCGCACAAGCGGTGGAGCATGTGGTTTAATTCGATGCAACGCGAAGAACCTTACCTACTCTTGACATCCAGAGAAGACCTCAGAGATGAGGTTGTGCCTTCGGGAGCTCTGAGACAGGTGCTGCATGGCTGTCGTCAGCTCGTGTTGTGAAATGTTGGGTTAAGTCCCGCAACGAGCGCAACCCTTATCCTTTGTTGCCAGCACGTTGAGGTGGGAACTCAAAGGAGACTGCCGGTGATAAACCGGAGGAAGGTGGGGATGACGTCAAGTCATCATGGCCCTGACGAGTAGGGCTACACACGTGCTACAATGGCGGATACAAAGTGAAGCGACCTCGCGAGAGCAAGCGGAACACACAAAGTCTGTCGTAGTCCGGATTGGAGTCTGCAACTCGACTCCATGAAGTCGGAATCGCTAGTAATCGTAGATCAGCATGCTACGGTGAATACGTTCCCGGGCCTTGTACACACCGCCCGTCACACCATGGGAGTGGGTGGCAAAAGAAGTCGGTAGCCTAACCGCGAGGGGGGCGCTGACCACTTTGTGATTCATGACTGGGGTGAAGTCGTAACAAGGTAACCGTAGGGGAACCTGCGGTTGGATCACCTCCTTACCTGAGATGCGTTGAGTGCAGTGCTCACACAGATTGTCTGATGAAAGTAGAGCACGGGTGCGTCTGCGAAGCTGACTATCGGGTCCCCTTCGTCTAGAGGCCTAGGACACCGCCCTTTCACGGCGGTAACAGGGGTTCGAATCCCCTAGGGGACGCCACCTTGCGGGACGACGGGTGAAAGGCGTGGTCGTTGATGTATCTTTAAGCGGATTTTAAGAATCGGTTTAGCGATATAAGCTCTTTAACAATCTGGAACAAGCTGAAAAATTGAAACTGTTGATAATATCACCGAGGTATTATTGACGAGTCTCTCAAGCTGCACAATCCGAGACAGTTTCGGGTTGTGAGGTTAAGCGAATAAGCGTACACGGTGGATGCCTAGGCAGTCAGAGGCGATGAAGGACGTGCTAATCTGCGAAAAGCGTCGGTGAGCTGATATGAAGCGTGATAAGCCGGCGATGTCCGAATGGGGAAACCCAGTGCACTGCGGTGCACTATCATTAACTGAATCCATAGGTTAATGAGGCGAACCGGGGGAACTGAAACATCTCAGTACCCCGAGGAAAAGAAATCAACCGAGATTCCCCCAGTAGCGGCGAGCGAACGGGGAGGAGCCCAGAACCAGCATCAGCCTGCACATCAGAGGAACGGCCTGGAAAGGCCGGCGAGAGAGGGTGATAGCCCCGTACTCGAAGGTGTGTGGGGTGTGAGTTCGATGAGTAAGGCGGGACACGAGAAAGCCTGTCTGAATATGGGGGGACCATCCTCCAAGGCTAAATACTCCTGACTGACCGATAGTGAACCAGTACCGTGAGGGAAAGGCGAAAAGAACCCCGGTGAGGGGAGTGAAAGAGACCCTGAAACCGTGTACGTACAAGCAGTGGGAGCCCCACCACCAAAGCGTTTCGCTTTGTGTGGTGCACAAAATGCGTAACGGCATCACTGATGCGCGGTTGGCGGAGCGGTAGCGACGCCCAACACAACAATCAAGCAGTGGAGCGTTTTGGGGTGGGGTGACTGCGTACCTTTTGTATAATGGGTCAGCGACTTATATTCTGTAGCAAGGTTAACCGGATAGGGGAGCCGCAGGGAAACCGAGTCTTAACTGGGCGAAATGAGTTGCAGGGTATAGACCCGAAACCCGGTGAGCTAGCCATGGGCAGGTTGAAGGTTGGGTAACACTAACTGGAGGACCGAACCGACTAATGTTGAAAAATTAGCGGATGACTTGTGGCTGGGGGTGAAAGGCCAATCAAACCGGGAGATAGCTGGTTCTCCCCGAAAGCTATTTAGGTAGCGCCTCGTGTATTCATCTTCGGGGGTAGAGCACTGTTTCGGCTAGGGGGCCATCCCGGCTTACCAACCCGATGCAAACTGCGAATACCGAAGAATGGTATCACGGGAGACACACGGCGGGTGCTAACGTCCGTCGTGAAGAGGGAAACAACCCAGACCGCCAGCTAAGGTCCCAAAGTCATGGTTAAGTGGGAAACGATGTGGGAAGGCCCAGACAGCCAGGATGTTGGCTTAGAAGCAGCCATCATTGAAAGAAAGCGTAATAGCTCACTGGTCGAGTCGGCCTGCGCGGAAGATGTAACGGGGCTAAACCATGCACCGAAGCTGCGGCAGCGACACGTAAGTGTCGCTGGGTAGGGGAGCGTTCTGTAAGCCGTGGAAGGTGGCGCCGTGAGGCCTGCTGGAGGTATCAGAAGTGCGAATGCTGACATAAGTAACGATAAAGCGGGTGAAAAACCCGCTCGCCGGAAGACCAAGGGTTCCTGTCCAACGTTAATCGGGGCAGGGTGAGTCGACCCCTAAGGTGAGGCTGAAAAGCGTAGCTGATGGGAAACAGGTTAATATTCCTGTACTGAATGTGACTGCGAAGGGGGGACGGAGAAGGCTAGGCCATCCGGGCGACGGTTGTCCCGGTTTAAGCGGGTAGGTGGGAGGAGCAGGCAAATCCGCTCTTCTGTGAACACTGAGGCGTGATGACGAGCCGCTACGGCGGTGAAGTGGTTGATGCCCGGCTTCCAGGAAAAGCCTCTAAGCATCAGGTCATATTGAATCGTACCCCAAACCGACACAGGTGGTCAGGTAGAGAATACTCAGGCGCTTGAGAGAACTCGGGTGAAGGAACTAGGCAAAATGGTGCCGTAACTTCGGGAGAAGGCACGCTGGCATTAGGTGAAGGAGTTGACCTCTGGAGCTGAAGCCAGTCGCAGAGACCAGCTGGCTGCAACTGTTTATTAAAAACACAGCACTGTGCAAACACGAAAGTGGACGTATACGGTGTGACGCCTGCCCGGTGCTGGAAGGTTAATTGATGGGGTTAGCCGCAAGGCGACGCTCTTGATCGAAGCCCCAGTAAACGGCGGCCGTAACTATAACGGTCCTAAGGTAGCGAAATTCCTTGTCGGGTAAGTTCCGACCTGCACGAATGGCGTAATGATGGCCAGGCTGTCTCCACCCGAGACTCAGTGAAATTGAACTCGCTGTGAAGATGCAGTGTTCCCGCGGCAAGACGGAAAGACCCCGTGAACCTTTACTATAGCTTGACACTGAACATGGAGCCTTGATGTGTAGGATAGGTGGGAGGCTAGGAAGTGTGGACGCCAGTCTGCATGGAGCCGACCTTGAAATACCACCCTTGAATGTTCGATGTTCTCACTTGGGCCCGTGAACCGGGCTGAGGACAGTGTCTGGTGGGTAGTTTGACTGGGGCGGTCTCCTCCCAAAGAGTAACGGAGGAGCACGAAGGTTGGCTAATCACGGTCGGACATCGTGAGGTTAGTGCAAAGGCATAAGCTGGCTTGACTGCGAGAGTGACGGCTCGAGCAGGTACGAAAGTAGGTCTTAGTGATCCGGTGGTTCTGAATGGAAGGGCCATCGCTCAACGGATAAAAGGTACTCCGGGGATAACAGGCTGATACCGCCCAAGAGTTCATATCGACGGCGGTGTTTGGCACCTCGATGTCGGCTCATCACATCCTGGGGCTGAAGTGGGTCCCAAGGGTATGGCTGTTCGCCATTTAAAGTGGTACGCGAGCTGGGTTTAGAACGTCGTGAGACAGTTCGGTCCCTATCTGCCGTGGGCGTAGGAAGATTGAAAGGGGCTGCTCCTAGTACGAGAGGACCGGAGTGGACGCACCGCTGGTGTACGGGTTGTCATGCCAATGGCATAGCCCGGTAGCTAAGTGCGGGAGAGATAACCGCTGAAAGCATCTAAGCGGGAAACTTGCCTTGAGATGAGTCTTCCCTTGACTTGAGTCACGGAAGGAACGTTTAAGACGAAGACGTGGATAGGCTGGGTGTGTAAGTGCAGCGATGCATTGAGCTGACCAGTACTAATGAACCGAGCGGCTTAACCTTACAACGCCGAAGGTGTTTTGGTGTCAGAAGACAGTGGACAGCTGTCAGAAGAGAGATGAATTTCAGCTTGTTCAGAGATTGGTTCCGGTGGTTGCGGGAGAGAGCGTCGCAACGGTCGGAGTAAAACAGAATACGCCTGGCGGCGATAGCGCGGTGGTCCCACCTGACCCCATGCCGAACTCAGCAGTGAAACGCCGTAGCGCCGATGGTAGTGTGGGGTCTCCCCATGCGAGAGTAGGACACTGCCAGGCTTGAAATTAGCGTTTTGTGTTGTGGTAGCAACATAGGACACAAGGAATTCGGTGGTGCGGTAGTTCAGTTGGTTAGAATACCGGCCTGTCACGCCGGGGGTCGCGGGTTCGAGCCCCGTCCGCACCGCCACCTTATCTAGGGGCGTAGTTCAATTGGTAGAGCACCGGTCTCCAAAACCGGGTGTTGGGAGTTCGAGTCTCTCCGCCCCTGCCAATTACAAATTAAAGTAATAATTAAAGTAGTTCCTGATATTGATAACCCAGCTATATTTAGCTGGGTTTTTTCTTATGTATGCTCTAGAGACGACGTATATGGTCTTGATGAGGCTATCATTTATATAGATTAATAACGTAAATTATCAGGATTATATCCTACTGTTATTGAAAATTGTGATGTATAGCTAATCCCATAGCTTTATGTTGAATGAGTTGCGGAGAAAGTTCATCAGCGATTGAATTAATTAACCCGAATTCTGTTTAAGACATCACTGGCAAATCGTCTTCTGAGTAGAAAACTTTCAGTGATGGTTTTTTTAATTTAAGGCAGTAAGCAATCACACCACCTAAAACGGTCAACAGAAATCCTGTTATACTTCGGTGGAGCGAATGCTCTATTTGAGAAAGGGTTTTTAATTGCCCATTAATCGTTTCGATGATAAAACGCCTTGATAACATGATTTTATCCCACTCTGCCAGCATACGCGCTTTCATGTTACGACGTTTCTGCGTGATGAAAGTGACACCCGTTTTGGCCAAATCGTCTGCCAGTTCCTGGCTGAGATAACCTTTATCTCCATAGAGAGAACCCGTTAATTCTTTTGTTAATTCGCGAACCGGTTCCCGATCATCCACATTACCCGCAGTCACTTTCAGCGCCAGAATTTCACCCAGAGGGTTAACAACCAGGTGTAACTTGAAGCCGTAAAACCATCCCATTGAGGTTTTTCCTCGTTTTGTGCTCCCTTCAAAAAACCTAATGACGGGCAATGCGGATGTTATGGCAAATACGCAAACTTGTGGAATCAATAAAAGCAATGCCAGTTGGTTTCCCTTTTAATTTAATTGAGTCAGATAACTGCACAATGGCGCTAAAACGGAAGGCGCGACACGAATAAAACAGGTATAGCAGAGCAAGGCGGGAAAATCCTTGTGGTGATATTTCCAAAGATGCTCCAGATAAAAATGTTTAAAATCCCGGTAATGTGACAGATGAAAGAGGATCAGGATAGCCATGATTTCACTGGGATACATGCGACCTTGTCGGCGGCGTAGACGGTATCCGTTATCAAGACAAAACTGCGTCCACAGAGGGATGAAAAAACGGCAAAAATCGTCGACATCGCAGAAAATTTCCACTAACTTATCCATAGCCTGTTCCTCCCCGGAGCTGTTTTCGGCGTTCACCAAAACTTTGCTCCCGGAACAGGCTTCTCGTCAATTTTTTATCCAGAACTCAGGTTAATTATGATATTCAAATTAGTGGCTTCATCAGTATTGAGTTTTAGATAGCATTGGATCTGTGTGTTTATGCTTATTAGTTGCATAAGAGTCAGTTCTCTAATTCTATTGGGTGCAGAGATGATATTTATTCGGCTCATTTGCAGGGTAACTATAAGGGGCTTAGTGGTAACATACTGACCCGAACTGATATTGCTCTTGTGTCATGTGGGCACGGATTTGTTTCTTTCGAGCTAACCATGCGACAAATTTGTGTTTGAGCTCTGGGGGTATAATAGTTGTCTTGTCATAGTGACTTTGTTTTCGTTGATTGATTTGAAAACAAGGTGGACAAATACATATTTGCTCATTAAATGAAAATAGATTTATTTTGCATAAAATGTTCCTTAGCCATTTATTGAGGTGTTTATGACAGGTATTTTTAATAGCTGCTGGATGAGTGTTTGCTGATCATTCTTTTGTAACCATATGGCGTATAATGGGCGTTCAATCAGTTCAGTATTTAGGTAAGAAACAAGTTCTGAATATTCATTTTGCCAGTGTATTGGTAAAAAGGCGGTTCCTCTTACACTATTAAGTAGTTGACGGGTTACATGTGCTGAAGTGGTTGTGATGATGGGTAATTGCTCACTTTTCAAAATTCGTTGTTCCTGATGATGGAAATCAGCTCCCCATTCTAGTTTGATGTAATTTTTAACTTGGTATTTCAGATTTTCTTCTGTCGTTAATAATTTCAGGTAGATATTCCCTAACAGTAGGCTCTGGAACTCATCCATTTTAGGTAGTTCTGTGGTTATTAGTAGATCTAACTCACGTGAATGAAGTTGTTTTATAAGAGATTGCCGTGTAGAAACCCGGGATTCCAATCTTAATTCCTGATGTTTTTTATAGAAATCCTGTAGCCAAGGTGTTAGATAAGCTTCCCATAGTGATGCGGTAGCGCCAATTGTTAATTCAGTATGCTGAGAGGCATGTGTTATCTCTTTTTTAGCCAACTGCCAGGTATTCATCAGTGATTCAGCATAGGGAACAAGGCGTTCACCAGCTGCTGTGAGACGGATGTTATTGCGATGACGAGTGAAAAGATTAACACCTAATTGATTTTCTAATTGGCGTATGCGAAAGCTGACTGCTGATTGTGTTAAGTACAGTGATTCGGCTGCTCGACCAAAGTGACGAGTTTTACTGACTTCCAGAAAGGTTTTCAGTAATTCAGTATCCACATATATCTCCAATAATTTTTATCGTTAAGATTTAAATTTTTTGTTTTACAGAACGTCGGGCCTATCTAATACTCCGCGCCATAATTGGCATGATAGTAACAGTACTAGAATTAGGAGTGTGTCAGATGGCTGAAAGCTTCATCACGACTAATCGTTTTTTTGATAACAAACATTATCCTCGCGGGTTTTCCCGTCATGGCGATTTCACCATTAAAGAGGCGCAATTACTAGAGCGCCATGGCTATGCGTTTAATGAGTTAGATCTCGGTAAACGTGAGCCTCAAACAGAAATAGAAAAACTGTTTGTTGCTGTTTGCCGGGGTGAGCGTCAGCCTGTAACAATGGAAGAAAAAGTCTGGACTAAGTATCTTGCAAGGATTAGTCGTCCAAAGCGTTTTCATACTCTTTCCGGTGGCAAGCCTCAGGTTGATTCTTCTGATGACTATACCGACACTGATGATTAATATCATCACAAGTTATGAGTACAAGGGGCTTTGCCCCTTTTATTTTTAACCTGATTGCTTTTGTAGCTGTATTAATAATCTGTCCATACTACGGTAGCTTAAGGCTTCCATGATATGTGGCTTTTCTATCTCTTTTTTTTCTTCTAAGTCGGCTAGTGTCCGGGATGTTTTTAGAATTCGGTGCCATGCTCGGATTGAAAGCCCTAGCTTTACAATTGTTTCCTCCAGAAATACTGCATCGTTGGGTTTAAGTTTGCAAAATGATTCTGTTTCTTTACTGTTCAGATGAGCATTAATTTTTCCACAGCGTTTCAATTGTATTTCTCGTGCTGTCATAACTCTTAATTTTATATCTTTGCTACTTTCGCCCGATCTAATTGGGCTACTTAATGTGCCAATAGGTAACAAGGGGACCTCAATTGAGAGATCAAAACGATCTAAAAAAGGTCCGGATAGTTTTGCCAAGTATCGAAGGATTTGTTGAGGATTACTTCGATTATGAATTCCTTGATGGTAGCCTGTAGGACTGGGATTCATTGCTGCTATCAATTGAACTTGTGCAGGAAAGCAAACTTTTGCTCTGGCCCGGGATATGATGATTTCCCCTGATTCCAATGGTTCCCGGAGGGCATCAAGGACTCTGCGTTCAAATTCAGGCAGTTCATCCAGAAACAGCACTCCATTGTGAGCAAGCGAGATTTCACCTGGTTTAGGAAGTCCGCCTCCGCCAACTAGTGCTGCCATTGAAGAGCTGTGATGAGGCGCTCTGAATGGACGTGTATGCCATTGTTCAGGTGGAAGGTAGGTGTCCATTAGGCTATTGATAGCAGCAACCTCGAGGGCTTCTTTGTTTGTTAATGGCGGCAATAAGCTACATAGGCGGCTTGCCAACATTGTTTTTCCTGTCCCAGGTGGGCCTAGTAGTAAAAGATTATGTCCACCTGCTGCTGCGATTTCTAGTGCACGTTTTGCTTGTTCTTGACCAATAATATCCTGTAGATCCGGTTGTGATTGTTCTGTTGAAAATTCATGTCTGACCGGTGCTGTTAGTAGTTGTTTTTCTCCATGAAGAAAGTGGCAGATATGTAAGAGGTGTTCTGCCATTAAGGTTTCATTCTGAGATAATATTGCCAGCTCAGTCTCGTTTTCTATCGATAGAATAAGTTGTCTTCCTGCCTCTTTTGAGCTGAGCGCTGCTGGAATTGCGCCAGTTACTTTCCGTAAGCTTCCTGATAGAGCGAGTTCACCAAGAAATTCGTAATGATTCAGTTTATCGGTAGGTATCTGTTCTGAAGCTGCCAGAATAGCGATAGCAATTGGCAAATCATAACGACCACCTTCTTTAGGCAGATCTGCTGGGGCAAGATTGATTGTGATTCTTTTAGGTGGATAAGTAAATCCGCTGTTGATCAACGCGCTTCTAACACGATCTCTGGCTTCTTTGACAGCTGTTTCAGGCAAGCCGACCAGAGTTAATCCAGGTAAACCATTACTAATATGAGCTTCAACAGTAACAATGGGTGCCTGAATACCAATAGTCGCTCTGGTATAAATAACAGCGAGGGCCATCCTGTTCTCCTTAATTATAAAACGCATATGATGGCTTGAAATTAGATAATAAATAGTGCCTTGTTATTTTTTTGCGAGACGGCTCTGAGAAATATTTTTCGAAGTGGTTATAAAGTTATTTTGTAAAAAATAATTCACAAGTGATTTTTAATTAACTTATTGATTTTATTTGTTTTGTTTTGTTGGCTTATGATGTTGATGATTATATCTATTATTTTTGTGAGATTTGTTTATTCTTTAAATAATGTTAATGAATTGATTTTTTAGTGAATTTGCATATTTAAACTTTTAGCTAATATATTATTAATACGGTAATTAAAGTTGGTATTTTATATAATTATGCTTTATTAATAATTAGAGATTTTTGTCACGCAGGTGATTAATAATAAGATATTTATCCGATAATAGTTGAATGATTTGATTTTCTTATTTATTTCTTATGGATTATTTTGTTCTTATCTAAAATTAGTTGGTTTTTCTCACTTAAGGATGACTATTTTATGGGTAAATAATTTGGGGTTTGGTTATTTTATTGAAAATAAAAGATATTTCTTAATGTGAAGTAAAAAAATAAAATAAATGTTGTTTAGTTATGAAGAACATGGTAACTCTTAAATATACGTAAAACAAACGAGTTAAACGACCAGAATTATGAACGCATTCATCCAAGTGATTAGCCTAGTTATCGTCAGCGTGGTGGTGATTATTATCCCACCGTGCGGGGCTGCACTTGGACGAAGACAGGCTTAGATAAACAGCCAGATCTCTCGAAGACCCCCGCACCGAAAGGCGCGGGGGTTTTTTTTCGGCAGGTGAAAATCAAGCAGAGGCAAAAACATACATATAGAACAAAATTTTGTCTCACAGGGTAAACACAGGGGATATGAAAAATGAATGGGGCGCAGTGGGTTGTAAAAGCATTACGAACGCAGGGAGTTGATAAGGTTTTCGGTTATCCTGGTGGTGCGATCATGCCGGTTTATGATGCTTTATACGATGGAGGTGTGGAACATTTGCTGTGCCGACATGAACAGGGGGCTGTTATGGCCGCTATCGGCTATGCGAGAGCCAGTGGTAAACCGGGAGTTTGTATCGCTACATCGGGACCGGGAGCAACAAATTTAATCACTGGATTAGCTGATGCATTGTTAGATTCTGTTCCTATTGTGGCTATCACCGGTCAGGTGAGTTCTGAATTTATTGGAACTGATGCCTTTCAGGAAGTTGATGTTTTAGGTCTTTCCCTTGCTTGCACCAAACATAGTTTCTTAGTGGATTCCTTGGAAAATTTGCCTCAAATTATGGCGAAAGCTTTTGCTATTGCGACCAATGGTCGACCTGGTCCGGTTTTGATTGATATTCCTAAAAATATTCAACTGAAAGAGGGGAGTTTGACTCCATATTTAGTTCCTGTTGAGCAAGAGATACTCTGTCCGGAAAGTGAGTTAGAACAGGCCCGGAAGATGATTGCCGCTGCAGTAAAACCAGTGTTGTATGTTGGTGGCGGTGTCGGTATGTCTCAGGCAGTCTCTGTTCTGCGTGATTTTGTTGCAGAAACGGGTATGCCAGTTGTTTCCACGTTGAAAGGTTTAGGTGCCGCTGATGCAGGACATCCATATTATCTGGGAATGCTTGGGATGCATGGCACGAAGTCTGCAAATTTGGCGGTTCAGTCATGTGATTTATTGATTGCCGCAGGTGCTCGTTTTGATGATCGCGTGACTGGCAAACTCAACACTTTTGCGCCAAATGCAAAGGTTATTCATCTGGACATCGACCCGGCAGAGTTAGGTAAATTACGCCAGACTCATGTGTCGTTACTCGGAGATTTGAAGGCATTATTACCTCGTTTACAGCAGCCATTATCAATTATGTCTTGGCAACAAGAAGTTCAGCGTATGAAAGTTGAATATTCTTGGTGTTATGACCATCAGGGCGAGAGCATCTATGCGCCTTTGTTACTAAAACAGGTTTCAGATCGTAAAGTGTTAAACACGATTGTTACCACTGATGTTGGGCAGCATCAGATGTGGACTGCTCAGCATATGACCTTTGACAGACCTGAAAATTTCATTACATCCAGTGGGTTAGGAGCAATGGGACTTGGTATCCCTGCTGCAATTGGCGCTCAGATTGCCCGACCGGAAGACATGGTGATCTGTGTATCTGGGGATGGTTCTTTCATGATGAATGTTCAGGAATTGGGGACAATTAAACGCAAACAACTACCAGTAAAAATTTTACTGCTGGATAACCAGCGATTGGGGATGGTGCGGCAGTGGCAGGAGCTGTTTTTTGATAAACGATATAGCGAAACAATACTAACAGATAATCCTGATTTTGTCGCATTAGCGAAAGCTTTTGATATTCCTGGGCAACATATCACTGAAAAATCACAGGTTGATGAAGCCCTGGATACATTTTTCAACAGTAAAGGACCATATTTACTACAGGTATCCATCGAAGAATTAGAGAACGTTTGGCCGTTGGTTCCTCCCGGTGCAAGCAATGAAACTATGTTGGAGAAATCGTTATGATGCAGCATCAACTTGCAATCCAGGCTCGTTTCTGCCCTGAAATATTAGAGCGTATCTTACGAGTAACGCGCCATCGTGGATTTCAGATATGTTCAATGAATATGGATCAAACAATGGATGGCGATAATGTTAATATCGAATTAATTGTTGCCAGCCAAAGACCTGTTAATTTGTTGTCTTCGCAATTGACTAAATTAGTGGATGTCGCTGGTGTCAAGATCCTGCAACAAAAATCACAACTAATACGTGCATAATTGTAGAAGAAATAAGGAATAAGAGAATGACGAAGCAATCCGATTATATTTGGTTCAATGGTGAGATGGTTCCTTGGGCAGATGCTAAAGTTCACGTCATGTCCCATGCTTTACATTACGGTACGTCTGTTTTTGAGGGAATTCGCTGTTATGACTCTCATAAAGGACCTGTCGTTTTTCGCCATCGTGAGCATATGCAGCGTTTACATGATTCTGCAAAGATTTATCGTATGCCTCTGAGTCATAGTGTCGATGAGTTGATGGAAGCTTGCCGGGCAACTCTTCGTAAAAATAATTTAGTCAGTGCTTATATACGTCCACTGGTCTTTATTGGTGATGTTGGCATGGGTGTTAATCCACCCGCTGGTTATAAAACTGATGTCATGATTGCGGCTTTTCCGTGGGGGGCTTATCTCGGAGAAGGAGCACTGGATCAAGGAATTGATGCTATGGTTTCTTCATGGCACCGTGCAGCACCAAATACAACGCCAACTGCGGCTAAAGCAGGTGGTAACTATTTATCTTCTCTTTTGGTTGGTAGTGAAGCTCGCCGTCATGGGTATCAGGAAGGTATTGCATTGGATGTTCATGGTTATATCTCTGAAGGTGCCGGTGAAAATCTATTTGAAGTAAAAGATGGCATACTGTTCACTCCGCCATTTACTTCATCTGCACTGCCAGGGATTACTCGTGATGCCATTATTAAACTAGCGAAAGACTTAGGGCTGGAAGTACGTGAACAGGTGCTGTCGCGTGAATCTTTGTATCTGGCTGATGAAGTGTTTATGTCTGGTACTGCGGCTGAAATCACACCAGTTCGTAGTGTTGATGGTATTCAGGTTGGCATTGGTAAATGTGGGCCTGTCACTAAGAAAATCCAGAAAGCGTTCTTTGGCTTGTTTAATGGCGAGACAGAAGATAAATGGGGTTGGTTAGATCCAATAAACTCTTAATAGAACTATAAATAATTTACAGGCGGTTCGTTCCCCGCCTGTTTGTTTTGATAACACGGGAGTGAAAAATAATGCCTAAGTACCGTTCTGCCACCACGACCCACGGCCGTAATATGGCCGGGGCCCGCGCGTTATGGCGTGCGACAGGGATGACCGATGCAGATTTCGGTAAGCCGATTATTGCAGTAGTTAACTCATTTACTCAGTTTGTCCCAGGACATGTTCATTTACGGGATTTGGGTAAATTAGTTGCTGAGCAGATTGAAGCATCAGGTGGTGTTGCAAAAGAATTTAATACAATAGCGGTAGATGACGGTATCGCAATGGGGCATGGTGGTATGCTCTATTCTCTGCCATCACGTGAATTGATCGCCGATTCCGTCGAATATATGGTGAATGCTCACTGTGCTGATGCCATGGTGTGTATTTCCAATTGTGACAAAATCACGCCGGGAATGCTGATGGCGGCAATGCGCTTGAATATTCCGGTGATTTTTGTTTCCGGTGGCCCCATGGAAGCGGGTAAAACTAAATTGTCGGATCAGATTATCAAACTTGATCTGATCGATGCGATGATCCAAGGCGCAAACCCTAATGTCAGTGATGAAGATAGTCATCAGATTGAACGATCAGCTTGCCCAACCTGTGGCTCCTGTTCAGGAATGTTTACTGCTAATTCCATGAATTGTCTGACAGAAGTGCTGGGTTTGTCTCAGCCGGGGAACGGCTCGTTGCTGGCGACTCATGCAGATCGCAAGGAGCTATTTCTAAACGCGGGCAAACGTATTGTTGAGCTGACTAAGCGCTACTATGAGCAAGATGATGACAGTGCTTTGCCGCGTCATATTGCAACGAAAGCCGCATTTGAAAATGCGATGATGTTGGATATTGCAATGGGAGGTTCAACTAATACTGTGCTTCATTTACTGGCTGCAGCGCAGGAAGGGGGAGTTGATTTCACTATGGCGGATATTGACCGTTTGTCTCGTCAGATTCCTCATCTATGTAAGGTTGCACCAAGTACACAAAAATACCATATGGAAGATGTCCATCGTGCTGGTGGTGTGGTTGGTATTTTAGGTGAGTTGAATAGAGCGGGTCTGTTGAATTGTCAGGTTAAAAATGTTTTGGGTTTGGATTTGCTACAAACGCTTAATCAATATGATGTGATGCAGACGGCAGATGAATCGGTGAAGAAAATGTATTCAGCAGGTCCGGCGGGTATCCGTACTACTCAGGCTTTTTCACAGGATTGTCGCTGGCCTTCTTTGGATACAGACCGTGCAGAAGGTTGTATTCGTAACATTGAACATGCATATAGCCAAGATGGTGGCCTGGCGGTTTTGTTTGGTAATTTGGCTGTGGATGGTTGTATTGTAAAAACCGCGGGGGTTGATGAGGGTAGCTTGGCGTTCCGTGGGCCAGCCAAAGTTTATGAAAGCCAGGAAGATGCAGTTGATGCGATTCTTGGGGGAAAAGTTGTTGCTGGTGATGTAGTCGTCATTTGCTATGAAGGGCCAAAAGGTGGACCAGGAATGCAGGAGATGCTGTATCCGACGACTTATCTAAAATCTATGGGGTTGGGTAAAAGTTGTGCATTGATCACTGATGGTCGTTTCTCTGGTGGTACATCTGGTTTGTCTATCGGCCATGTTTCTCCAGAAGCGGCTAATGGTGGCCTAATCGGTTTGGTTCAAGATGGCGATATTATTGATATTGATATTCCACAGCGGAAAATTTGGCTTGATGTAGATGAGAGTACCCTTGTTGCCCGTAAAGAGTTGGAACTCGCTTGCGGTGATAAAGCGTGGACTCCAAAATCCCGTAAACGTCAGGTATCTTTTGCTTTGCGAGCTTATGCTTCATTAGCGACTAGTGCGGATAAAGGGGCTGTTCGTGATAAATCTAAGTTAGGGGGATAGAGCATGGCTGCATTTCTTCCCTTAACTTCTGCGCCAAGCGGTGCGGAATATCTAAAAGCTGCATTAAGCGCTCCTGTCTATGAAGTTGCTCAGGTGACTCCCTTACAGGAAATGAATAAAGTTTCTGCCCGTTTAGGAAATACTATTTTGGTAAAACGGGAAGACCGGCAGCCTGTTCACAGTTTCAAACTCCGGGGGGCTTACAGCATGATTGCGGGTTTGACTGAAGAACAAAAAAAACGGGGTGTGATTACTGCATCCGCTGGTAATCATGCTCAAGGTGTTGCACTGTCTGCTAATCGTCTGGGAATTAAGTCCCTGATTGTGATGCCGGTTGCCACTGCGGATATCAAAGTTGATGCGGTCCGTAGTCTCGGTGGTGAAGTTCTGTTATACGGTGTCAATTTTGATGAAGCTAAAGCCAAAGCAATAAAAATGGCACAGCAGGAAGGCTATACCTTTGTTCCTCCGTTTGATCATCCAGATGTCATTGCAGGTCAGGCGACCCTGGCAATGGAACTTTTGCAACAGGATGTGCATTTGGATCGAATTTTTGTGCCTGTAGGTGGTGGGGGATTGATTGCTGGAGTTGCTGTGTTGATTAAGCAACTGATGCCAGAAATCAAAATTATTGGTGTGGAAGCAGAAGATTCCGCTTGCTTGAAAGGAGCAATGGCAGCAGGGCATCCGGTAGATTTACCAAGAGTGGGTCTGTTTGCCGAAGGTGTTGCTGTTAAACGTATCGGTGATGAAACTTTTCGTTTGTGTCAGCAATATGTAGATGATGTTATTACGGTAGATAGTGATGCCATTTGTGCAGCAGTAAAGGATCTGTTTGAAGATGTGCGTGCTATTGCAGAACCATCTGGTGCATTGGCACTGGCTGGGCTAAAAAAGTATGTCCAGCAGCATCAGATCGAAGGTGAGAGGTTGGCGCATATTCTTTCTGGTGCTAACGTAAACTTCCACGGATTACGTTATGTCTCTGAACGTTGTGAACTGGGTGAACAACGAGAAGCATTGTTGGCAGTGACTATTCCTGAGAAAAAAGGTAGTTTCCTGCGCTTTTGTCAGAAATTGGGTGATCGAGCGGTAACCGAGTTCAATTACCGTTATACGGATGCTGATCCTGAGCAAGCTTGTCTTTTCGTTGGTGTTCGTCTGAGCCGTGGTGAGGTGGAGCGACAAGAGATCATTGAAGAATTACGAGCTGAAGGATATCTGGTTGCAGACCTTTCAGATGATGAGATGGCGAAATTACATGTCCGCTATATGATTGGGGGGCGTCCATCTAAGCCATTGAAAGAACGTTTGTTTAGTTTTGAATTCCCTGAATCGCCGGGTGCTTTGCTGAAATTCCTACAAACTTTGGGAACTTATTGGAATATTACGTTATTCCATTATCGTAATCACGGGACAGATTATGGCCGAGTATTAGCAGCATTCGAGTTGTCAGGAACAGAAGTGCGTTTTAAGCGTCATCTTGATGCGTTGGGTTATGAGTATCACGATGAGACGGATACCCCTGCATTTAAATTCTTCTTAATGGGTCAGGTATCAGGTTAATCAGTAGTTTTGATGATGGAAAAACATGTTCTATAAAACAATAAAATAGCACCTTTCAGGGTGCTATTTTAATAAGGTTTAGTATTCGCCGAGATTTCCACCTGAGATTAGATAGCCCTAAGCTGGTTCTGCAATTATTGCTATTAATGTTCATGGGCTTGTTAACAAGTGTATTTTGTTTTATTTGTTATTGTCTTATTTCTTCTCTCCAATTGTGGGGTTTGCCAACCAAATAAGGAACAGTAAGATTAGAAAAATAAAGCCAAATAGCCAGTAAAGCTCGTTAGCGGCAATAATCAATCCTTGATTAGTGACTTCGCGCGCTAGGGAGCTGCTAGCTTGAGCCTGTGACATCCCTAACAGCTCCATTTTCTGATAGGCTTGCTGAGCAATGGGATTATGCGGGGTTATCGATTCAGTTAACTGAACATGGTGGACAGCTTCACGGCGGGACCACATAGTAGTGGTAATTGAGGTGCCCACAGATGTTGCCAGAGTGCGTAGGAAGTTGAACAAGCTACCCGCGGAGGCGACCTTAGCGGGTTCGACATCGGATAATATAATGGCTGCTAGTGGCATTATTAAACAGGCAATAGCGAAGCCTTGAATAAATTGTGGCCAGGCAGCAGTAGCAAAGTCCATTGATAGTTCGAAGGTATAAGCCCGCCAAAAAAAACACAGTGCAAAAACGATAAAGCTGAACATAACCAAATAACGCATATCGATTTTTGAACTAAAACGGCCAATGAGTGGAGCAAGTATTATCGGTACTATCCCTAATGGGGCCATTACCAGCCCTGCCCAAGTGGCAGTATAGCCAAAGACCATCTGTAATAGCTGAGGTTGTAGAACCAGAGTGCCGATGTGAAGTAAGAAGGCCAGGCTGATACATAAAGTACCGATAGTAAAATTACGTGATTTAAATAGTGATAAATCAATGATCGGATCATCATCGGTCAGTTCCCAGATGATCAGGAAAGTAATGGCAATAATCGCGATAATCGCTAATACAATAATTTCTGTTGAGTTAAACCAGTCAAGTTCCTTTCCTCTATCAAGCAGTAACTGAAAACAACCGACCCCGGTAATTAATAAAATCAGCCCTACGCCATCAATTGGTCTGATCTTTGTTTCAGTTTCCCGATTTTTTAATAGCGCCCAGGTAATAGCGATGACGATACAGCCGACCGGGACATTGATGAGGAAGATCCACCCCCAATGATAGTTGTCACTGATCCAACCACCGAGTATGGGACCACAAACTGGAGCGACAACGATGGTCATTGACCACATTGCCAGCGCCATATTTCGTTTTAGTGGAGGGTAGTTGTTTAGTAATAAGCTTTGTGAAAGGGGCATAATTGGCCCGGCTGAGACACCTTGCAAAATGCGGGAAATGATCAACATTTCCAAACTATTAGCAATACCGCACAACCAGGAAGTTATCACAAACAAGATCATTGAAATTAAGAAAACCCGAACTTCGCCAAACTGTTTAGCTAACCAGCCAGTTAATGGGATAGAAATCGCGTTAGCAACAGCAAATGAAGTAATAACCCAGGTACCCTGCGATACCGATGAACCCAAGTCTCCGGCAATTGTCGATATTGCGACGTTAGCAATGGTCAGATCTAATATTTGTAAAAAAGCGGCTAATGCTAAAGCCAGGGTTAGCCAGCCAAGTTTGGCTCCTGATAGTGGCTCTTTTAGCATGTTAACCTCACTCATTTTGACTGGTATTAACTTGAATGATTTCGTTAATTAGTCGATCAATTTCTCCGGTGTTGTAAGACAAGACGTTGGTTTCATAAACAATGCCATTGCGAGGCATATCGGCAAGCACCAGGCCATCTCGATTTCTGGTATCGACAGTGGCGTGCATGGATAAACCGATGCGTAAAGGATGATCAATAAGTTGCTGTGCATCCAGTACAACACGGACAGGCAAACGTTGGACCACTTTGATCCAGTTACCGGTGGCGTTTTGTGCGGGTAGTAAAGAAAATGCGCTGCCAGTACCCATATCAAGACCTACGATTCGGCCTTGATAAGTGACATCACTACCATAGAAATCACTAATCAGGGTTACTGGTTGACCAATACGCACATCAGCAAGTTGAACCTCTTTGAAGTTAGCTTCAACCCAAAGTTGATTAGTAGGCACGATAACCATCAGCGGGGAGCCGCTTTTTATTTGCGATCCTACCTGAACACTACGGCGTGAAACGTAGCCTGTTACGGGGGCTACAATTTGAGTACGCTGTAAAGTTAACCATGCATCCCGGAGCTGGGAAGCTGCAAGTTTAATGGCTGGCTGTTGGTCTAATGGGGTATCTATAATTAATGCTTTGTTAGCATAATATTGTTGTCGGGCAACATTCAGCTCAGACTTTGCCATTCGAACGCTATTACGGGCATGAATGAGATTTTCTTTAGCGATAGCGCCTGTTATTCCCAAATGTTCACGTCGTGTTAAATCATCCTGAGCTTGCTGTAATACAGTTTGTTTTAACTCAATATTAGCCAGCAATTTTTCATTATCAATTATGGTCTGGTGGGTTTGTCTGACATGATTAGCTAGGGTGTTTTTTGCCCGTTCAAAGGCATGCTCTGCATCAATACCATCTAAACGTAGCAGAATGTCTCCCTGCTGGACGAAATCGGTATTATCGGCATAGATAGTGGTTACGCTTCCTGTGATTTGTGCCATGACTTGCACTTGATTACCGACAACATAAGCATCATCAGTAGTTTGATAATGACGTACTACAACAAACCAATAGGCAACGTAACTTAATCCGGCAAAAATAAATAAGAGAGTTGCGAGGATCAGCGCTAACTTACGTTTTGACTTTTTCTCATTAAGTGGAGGTGATTGTATTTCTTCGGCCATATTCCCTCTCCCATAACAGCGATCAAAAATAAATTATTCTTGTTAATGTATTTGTGTTTGATTAAACACCTTGGAGTCGACTTCAAGGTCAAGCTTTATTGGCATTGATAAATTTAAAATTTATGATATTTAGCACTTAATGCTAATTATATTATTATCACTGAAATTATTTATCATCGTTATTAACATTTATCTGAGATGCCAGTTGTCTATCAGATGGTGTGATTTATGACTAATGGCATTGGATGTCAGTACCCAGAATATTTTTCTGGGTACAAATAACCGTTGGATTATGGATACAGTAACCACTGATGCCAATTGCTTAAACTGATTAGGCAGTCATTCCCCCATCAATAACGAATGTTTGCCCAGTGATATAACATCCTCCGGGGCTGAGCAAGAAATTGATTGTCAGAGCAATATCTTCTACTGCGCCTAAACGACCCAGTGGAATATTGGATAATAGTTTTTTCTTATGTGGTGATGGGATGTGATCTAGCATCTCAGTATCAATCAAGCCTGGAGCGATGGTATTAACGCGAATGTTAAATCGGCCAACTTCAACGGCTAATGAGCGGGTAATGCCGATCATTGCGGCTTTGGTTGCAGCGTAGTTAACTTGTCCTGAGTTAGCTTTGAACGCGGTGACTGAGCTCATGTGGATAATACAGCCATCTCCAGCAGTGAGCATTTCAGGTAGAAATGCGTGATTGACTAAATAAACAGAGGAAAGATTGGTGGAAATCACGTTGTGCCACTCTTCTTCTGTCATATTTATCAGTAATGCATCCTGTGTAATTCCAGCGTTATTGATAATTGCATAGGGAGGGCCATATTGTGAGATAAGCTTTGCCGATAGTACCGAGACTTCTTCAGCATTCGATACGTTACATTGATGGCCTTCACAACTATAACCTTGTTGCTTAATTTCCTGACAAAGTATTTGAGCTTCGCTTGTGCTTGATTTGTAGGTAAAAACCACATGATAATTTTGAGTGGCTAGCATTTTTACTATGCCTTTACCAATACCACGTGATCCTCCTGAAACAAAAACCCAGGGTATGCTGATATTCATTAATTTATTCCTCTAAATTTATGCCATCCGTCTGCCAATACAGAATTCATCAACCTTAGTTAGTAATCGGTTTTCTTTTTGTTGTTCCCATCAGGCTCATCTCAACAACTAAAGCGATTGCTCCATTTAGCCAGATCGGAATTTCCAACGTACCGTATAATGAGCCATCAACATCAAAGGTATCCTTAGGCAGGATTGAATATTCGATGCTTGGCATTTCATCAGGGATTTCGCGATTGAGTAGAGCTGGAGAGAAACTCACTGTATGCATAACGTGTAAGACGATGAGATCTTTGAGGCATGTTTCATCATGTTTTCCTTGTTTGCCAAAATAGTTTTTAAATTCTGTTGCCAGTGCAGTTTTTGCACTTTGTTGCATAAAGAGATAAAAAATCAGGGCATCCAGAAAGATCCAGAACTCGTTAACTTCAGGGAAGGTATTCTTGAATTCAATGGCTTTTCTTATCGTTTCTTGTAGGGGAACCTGACACTGTGGTTTTTCCGGAAAGCTGGTTTTTTTCGAAAAATCGAAGTGACTATAATGACCAACTAAAGGCTTTAGGTTCGTTGTTTCATCTTGCAGATTGAAAGTCGTTTTCCCATTCAAATTAGTGTGCTTAGTTTTGACACAATAGCAAGCATCCAAAGGCACGGGATTTCGTAAATTAGCGTGCCATTGCCTGCCAAGGCTCTCGGCTGGTTGCGATGGATAGTTATATCCACTTTTGAGGGGGATCATTGCCAGCATGCCGTGTACTGCAATGCCACCCAATCCAACTTCTCTTGCGATTTTTTCATCAAAATGGATGGGGTTGTAGTCTCCAGAGAATTCAGCCCACTGTCTGAGATCTTCTTTGCTAAATTGAACGTTCATCTGCCGGCTTTCCTGAAAATAAGTGCGCAGTTTGTACCGCCAAATCCATAGTTAACATTTAAAGCAGTATCAATAACTTGGTGAGTGCGGTGGGTGTTAGGTACATAATCGAGATCGCATAGTGGATCAGGATGGTTTAAGTGCATAGTGGCGGGAATAGTGGCCGTTTCTATCGCTTTGATACAGAAAATAGATTCAATTGCTCCAGCCCCGGCAATAAGGTGGCCTGTATAGGATTTTGTACTGGAAATAGGAATATGGTAAGCGTGATCCCCTAAGCTCATTTTTAGAACATCCGTTTCGTTAATGTCGTTTAACGGGGTTGATGTTCCATGAGCATTGATATAATGAATATCTGACGCGGAGAGTTGGGCCTGTTCCAGTGCCGCTTGAATCGCCATTACTCGTCCTTTGCAATCTGGTGCTGGCGCTGTCATATCAGATGCATCTGAGCAGTTACCATAGCCGATGACTTCTGCCAGTATTTTGGCCCCTCTGGCAACTGCACTGTCATAATCTTCAAGGCATAATACTGCTGCGCCTTCTGACATAACAAAACCACTACGGTCTTTGCTAAATGGACAGCAGGCTTTTTCGACAGATTCCTGTTCTTTGCTCAGTGCGCCAAGAATGTCTATGCTCCAGACGATGAAAGGATCTCTGATACTTTCACCGCCACCTGCCAGCATCATTTTAGTGCGTCCGCTTCGGATAAGTTCAAAAGCATCACCGATTGCCATACTGCCTGTTGCACACGCTGCAACTGGGGTATTCTGATATCCCCGTAAATTCCAATTCATTGAAATAGCTGCCGTACCTACGCTGTGCATAGACATAATATTCGTCATGGGTGAGGCAATACCTTGGGTAGCATAGGAATGGTTGTTTTCAACGGTTGCATCCTCTCCGCCCCACCCAGTACCAAAAATGACACCTCGTTCAAAAGGTGAATAACTTTCGTCAAGGGCTGTTTTATCGTTACCAAATGCCATTTTGATTGCATCATCCGCAGCAATCAGCCCGAGTTTGCTAAATCTGGGAAGGTTCTTTAGCAACTTTTTGGAAAATCGTGATACATCAGGAGAGAAAGATATGTTGCCGAAAAATTTTGCAACAACAGAAGCGTCTGGGTGGGTTTCCTTTTTGTAACCTACACGATAGTTTAGGATCGCATCCCAAATTTCTTGAGTATTTTGTCCAAGAGAACAGATAGCACCATAGCCTGTAATGGCAACGCGGCGGTAGTTAGTTTGAAAACTCATGAAACATTATCTCCAAAAGTAAGTTCCTGGTGACATGCTTTATTTTTTTAATACAACCAAATAATGGAGTTGGTAGATAAAAGCATCACAAAAATAAATGTTAGCTGTGTTGTGATATGCCATAGACAGCTAACATCCAAGTGTATTGATAGTAATTATTTTATTGCTTCACTAACGTAATTGACGAAATCGCCGATTGTCGTCGTATTATTCCGCTGGAATTTATCGAAATTTAGTTGAATACCCATTTCTCTTTTTAAAGCAACTTGAATGGATACAAAATCTAGACTCACCAGATGAATATCGTCGAGTAAGGTGTCAAGAGTAATGTCTTCTGGTTCAAGATCAGTCAATTCAGTAATTTGAGATTGCAGTAGTTCAAATAGTTTCATATTAATATCCTCTTAAAAGCTAAAAAAACATTAGTGGAGCTTTGGCTCAGGAATATAGGTATTAATGGATATAAATTAGCTATTCCTGATATGCCATCTTTTAAATGTTATTTTGCTGTTATTCTTAAGCGTTTAAAGATTGCCCCGAAATTTTCAGCAAGTTATAAGTTTCTTGTTTGATAGCGTTAGCCAGCATTTCAATATCATTTTGGCTTGTTGTATATCCAAAGCTGATACGTACCGCGCTATCAATACGATCATCAGGTAGCCCCATAGCAACCAGAACATGAGAACGTTGCGTTGATTTGTTATTGCTACAGGCTGATCCTAAAGATAAAGAAACTCCGTGACATAAATCCAGCCTACTAGCCAATGATTCGGCTCGGACCCCAGGGAAACTTAAATTTAGTGTCCAGGGTGCTTGAAACTCTGGGTTTGTGCTGCCATTAACTAGGTAGTTAACATGATGCTGTTTCAATAGAGATAGCAAGATTTCTCTGAGTATTTTGTAAGTATCGAAACGTTCTTTCAATCCGTTCAGAGATTCTTTAGCCGCCGCCGCCAGTCCTGCAAGGCCCAAAGTGTTCTCAGTACCACTACGTATTCCCTGCTCTTGTCCCCCTCCGTGTAACAAAGGGGTTAATTGAGTGCCTGGTGCATGATAGAGACCACCAATACCTTTAGGTCCATTGAATTTATGGCCAGAGAAAGAAACGGTTGTTATGCCAGTAAATTTGTCACAGTTAAAAGGAAGTTTACCAATAGCTTGTACTGCATCTATATGCAGATAAACATTGGCTTCTTTTGCCAATGAAGCGACGGCTTCATAGGGCTGTATCACACCGGTTTCGTTGTTAATTGCCATTAATGTGATCAGTCGTGTTTCAGGTCGCAAGTTTTTCTCGATGCTTTGTACGCTTATCCGTCCTTGATTATCAGGATCGATCAGCGTCAGCTGAAGTCCGCGTTGTTGATACCAGAGTAATGGCGCTAGAACAGACGGATGTTCAATGGAAGAGCTAATGACATGATATGCAGACAGATCCGAACCGGGGAGTGTAGCTAGCAGGCTGGACAACGCCTGGTTATTACTTTCGGTTCCTCCTGATGTAAATAGGATTTGTTCTGGTACCGTGCCCATTAATGACGCCATAGATCTTCTGGCGTCGGTGAGCAAGTTTTTAGCCATGTCGCTTAAGCTGTAGTGGCTGGACGGATTAGCAAAAATAGACAAAGCGTCTTTAATCGCCAACTGCGCTTTTATACTTAGCGGTGTTGTGGCGTTGTAGTCGAAGTATAGGCTTGTCATATTTTTCCCTTTAGCTGCTCGAATAGCTTATGCAGCATATCAAGGCAGTGTTGCTGGGCTGGTTCTAACTCTCCTAATAACGCATCAATGCCATCAGGTGATAATGTGTTTAATTCTTCGAGAGTTTTGCCTTTAGCGTGACGACAAAATTGGTTAGACATTGCCAGGGATGCGGTGCATCCCCATGCACGAAAACAGGCATTATCTATCCGTCCCTGGCTATCCAATATCAGGTCAATATCAACCTTGTCACCACATACAGGGTTGCCTAACGCCAGTTTAATTGTGGGTTCGGATAACTCCCCTTGGCAGTCAGGATTACAAAAATTGTCAATAATGATGCTGTTAAACATAATTCCACCTTGCTATTTATACAGCGGGGGTAGCTGAGGAATCTTCGTCGTTTGACATTTTTTTCTCAAGATTGACCGCACAACAACCAAACTCTTTAGCAGCAGCAGTGCGCATAACAAACTGAACTCGCTGAGAATTACGCCAAGATTTGTTAGCGTCAGTGCGTAAGTAGACCAAATCTTCTGTCAGTAACATACCTGGGGTAGAAACAGAAAGCGGGTCCAGAATGACTAATTGTCCTGTTTCACCATCAGGTAATTCGCGTGATAAATCATTAGGATCACGGACGGAGAAATGAATATAAGGAGGAACATGCTTATGGTTATATTCATCTTCTATGGCAAGAACGTTTGCTTCAACCAGACCGTACATATCACGTGTCCGGGATGCTGGAATTCCCATCCACTCTTCAATATCTGCATTCAGTTCGCCGCGGGAGATCATATCTCCGGTAAAACGTTTCCAACCGCCCATTGTGATTACCATGCTATCGCGATCTAAAGTGAGCTTGGTATTATTTTCTTTTAGGAACGTGATAAAACGATGGATCATGAATGGAGGACCAATTAAATGCCGGGTGAACTTGCCTTTCCACTCGATTAATTGATTCAGTGCATCTTCTGGTGAAAAACGATCTTGATTGATCATATAGCGTCGAGTATCTAATAAGCCTGTAAAGAAATTAAAGATTTTGACCAACGCCATTTCTGGAATATCTTCTGTTGAAGGGCATAAGCATAAGACAGCCCCGCCAGATACTTTGAACATGCTGCGATAATTAGAGTAAACAGCTAATACTGTGTGATCCATAGTATCGTGGCAACGACGATAAACACTAGGAATTCCACTGGTACCGGTTGAGCGCATTTCATGTTCGATTTCGGATAAAGGTTTGCTTAATAAACGATGACTTTCGGCTGATTTATACGTTGCAACAGGTATCAGTGGAATGCGAACTAAATCATTATAACTCTGGATATCTTCTGGTTTAATATTTTGTTTTTCACAGATATCTTTATAGTAAGGGTTATTATGGTAATGGAAATGAAAAGCATCCTTAAGTAAACAGGTTTTTAATTCTTGTTGCTCTTCTTTAGACAATTTATAGAGAAAGTCGACATCTGCTATTAACCATTTTAGCGGATTTCCTCCTCGAGATTTTATACCATCATATATATTTTTGATATTTTCCATTTTTGCATCTCCGGTAGAGTAGATGAACTCATCTTTGTTTATTATATGTTATAGCAATAATGCATAAATTACGTAGGCAAAAAGGATAGTTATTTATTGGATCATTTTATTGAATAAATCGGCTGTATTATTATTGCTGATAACTATATGAATTTGTCAATACTGATAAATTCATGATAAGAACAGCTGATTTATTCAAAATATCCACTTTAATACGAATGTGACCAGTTAATTCAAGTAAATTATTTAATTATCTTTTATATTTTCGTGAAGTTCATTGTGTTTTAATCTATTGAATAGTTTTTATAAAATTTTTTATTGTCCTAAGATTGGGATAATGATAAAAATGAAATACAGATAAATTACGAATTAAAAACGAGTACGCATGATGAAAATGGACTGTTTAATTGTGGGCGCCGGTCAAGCTGGGCTAAGTTTAGCTGCTATCCTCGCGGCTAAGAATATTAATGTCTGCATATTAGAGCGAGATGAGCGTATTGGTGATGTATGGCGTAGGCGCCCTGATAATATGTTATTATTTACTTCACGTGGTATGACCCAGCTTCATGGCTTCCCATTTCCTGGAATCGAAGATGGATATCCGGATAAAAATGAAGTTGCCGATTATCTCGAACGCTATGCTATACATCATAGCCTTAATATACATACTCAAACCGAAGTGGTTGAAGTGAAGCATTATAAAAACGGCTATCGTGTTAAAACAAAAGATGGAAAAGTATTTAATGCACCTTGTCTGGTTAATGCAACGGGCGCAAATCAGTTAGTTGATGTTCCTGCATTTGCTAAGCAACTTTCAGCTGAGATACAGCAATTGGCGGCAGATAAATATCAGGAACCCAGGCAAATTAAAGAAGGTAGTCTAGTTGCCGTCATTGGTGATGGTGCTAGTGGGCGCCAAATTGCTAAAGATTTAGCGGCTACTACGAATGTGACGTTATTTTGCAGTTCTTCCCGTCCTCTCTTGCCGAATAGAATAATGGGTAAAGATATCTTTTGGTGGTTGAGTAAAAGTGGTCTGTTGTTTGCTAATTATTATAGTCTAGTGGGAAAAATCATGCGGCGGCGTAATCCCATTCCTTGTGGGGATCTGAAAAATCATCGGTTAGCTGCTTTTGGTGTAAAAATAGCAAATAGGCTGGTTGATATACAAGATAATAAATTATGCGATTTGTCTGGTCATCAATATGAGGCAGATACTGTTATTTGGTGCTTAGGTTATAAAGATAATACAGCATGGTTGACTCTTCCAGGCGCTGCGGATGCTAACGGATTTGTTTGTAAAAGTGGTTATGCAGAAGGTGGGAAAACACCTTACCCAGGGTTATTTATCGTTGGGCGAAAGTGGCTGAGTAGCCGTGGTTCTGAACTAGTGTTAGGTGCTTATAAAGATGCAAACCGGGTAGCTAAATGGGTTGAGAATTATCTGAAAGAGCACGTATCATTAAAATGAATGATTAGTGCAGGATAGTAATATTTTACTCTGTATGTTTTATTTGTAGTGGATTCGTAATTTGTTGGTTGATATTGTTATGAATTTATTCTTAATTCTGTATCATTGCTAAAAGTTCATATTATAAATATGTTATTGGCGTAGAATGATACAGAATCTTTAACATGCCGATATTGATAATAATAATTATAAATAGAATTTCTTTATTTTAGGTAATTTATCAAAAATACTATTTATTCATGGCACAGATATTTTGCTTTGGAAAATTCAGTCCTGCTAATGTTGATGAAAAATTGAGTTGTTTTTGTTGTGGTTTGTTCATACAAGCATTTTTTAATTCAGATGGTCTTAATCCATATAGCATCATACAGGTACGGCTAAAATGTGCGCTATCGGAAAAACCACTATTACTGGCTAATAAAGTAAGAGAATCGGACAAATGTATCTCATCAATGGCATGATGTAGGCGTTTCCATAATAGATAGCTGCGGAAATTTGTTCCCATTTTTTCTCGAAATAGATGTAAGAATCGACTTTCAGATAAATAGAGTTGGTTTGATATTTCTCGGGAAGAGATACATTTGACTGGCAGTTCAGTAATAAGAGAGGCCGCTTTCATGATCCTTTTATCCTGGTAACAATGACAATTTTCTATTTCACCTAAGAGGTTATTTAAGATAAAAATATCCGGAGAGGTTTCTGCTTGTAAGCAATTAATGAAATAATTTGCTATCAAATTGGATGACTCTTGATTTAAATATATTATATCTGAGTCTCCCATCTGATGTGATAACAAATGACATAGAGGATTGGCTGGATCTATTAGTAAATTAAAACAGAGTTGTCCTTCTGTGTGTAATCTATGTTTAATATTAGAAGAAATAATAAATCCATGTACTTGTCTAGATTCGTGGTCAGTATCAATCCTCATAGGTGAATTATTTGGTGTTACACTGAATTGTATACAGGGATGGCGATGCCATTCTGTTTTCATATTATAAGAGAAAACTAAATCTTGCAGATGGAACTTATAGAATTTAATAAAATACGGTATTTTATGTAACATAATCTTATCCTTTATTAAATTATTGTGTGTGTTTTAGTTAATTGTTTCCTGTAATTATAATAAATCCATGATATTAATTTTTTAATTGAATGCTATTAACTTGTTAAATAATTATTATTAGAAACTATATTACATTGATATTACTAAATGATTATTATGAAATTGAAATTGTTTCCTCTGATATCTTTTAAGAAATGATTTCACTATGGGCAAATATCGTTTTGACATGGCATAGAAAATTTTTCACAGCTATGTTTTTAGCTGATGAAATATCCAAAGTGATTTGCTTTTGCTAATCAATCTTAACAATATCTGAATTTTTCAGTGATCAATATCACTATCCACTTGATTTAACTATAGATATTTCCTCTAGTAACATAATTAGTGACCAAAAATTTAATGATGAGTCAATATTTCATATAATTATTATTGATTAGCTATAACTTATATTAAACATATTATCGTGAAAACTGTATGGTTATTTTTTTATATTCTTTGTGAATTATGTCACACCAATCATAAGCATATGAGCATAATGCGAGAAGTGGGTTATATTGGGTTTGTAATGAATAAAAATTCATTATAGCAATCCCCAAAATGCTTCAATCAAGGGTTCATTTAGTCGTTTTCTCTGTACGCACATCCCCAACTCGAACGGTTCCACCAGAGAAATATTGTCCAGTAAAGATATGCGATTGCGTACTGGCTCAGGGCTATTTTCTACAACTACATTGGGAATTAATGCGATTCCACAACCTAGTGCAACCATAGAAACAATGGCTTCGTGGCCGGATACGGTAGCGTAAATCGATGGATTGTTGATTTGATGGTGGCGGAACCAGTACTCAATGCGTTTACGTGAAGGACCATGTTCCGGCAAAATAAAGGGGATAGTATTCCAGTCAGGGTTTTCTTGTGTGACGAGCGTTCGCACAGTACAGGGAAGGGAAGGCGCAATCAATACTAGTGGAACTTCACCGATTTTGGTGAAGCTGACATTATCTGGTAGCTTTTCTGGCTTACCAGCGATTCCCAGATCGGCATCATTAGATTGCACTTTATTGACTGCATCTGCGGCGTCACCAGTAGTCAGTTTGATTTCAACTAGGGGATGTTCTGCACGGAAACGATCAAGAATCTGTGGTAAGTGACTGTAGGCTGCAGTCACTGAACAAAACAGGCGTAACTCGCCACTTAGTGATGGGCTTTGTTGATTTAGTGAGTGTTGTAGTTGCTGATATTGTAACAGCGTTTGTTGGGCGAATTGTTTAAGTTGCTCTCCAGCGAATGTTAGCTTTACCGAGCGATTATCCCGTAAAAACAATGGTTGCCCCAGAGTATCTTCAATGCGCTGGATTTGGCGAGATAATGTAGATGGACTGACATACATTGATTTCGCTGTGCGGCCAAAATGGCAGCTTTCGGCCAGATGTAAAAAAAGTTTGAGATCACGTATATCCATAACCCATTTACCTTTTCTTATCTCATAATCAGCATTGCATAAAATGCAATATAGTCTTGTTAATATATCAATTTAAGCAATGGATTTCATGTCATATATTGAAAGTATGCAGACACCTCACAGGCTGAGGTAAATATTAAAAATAGTCGCAGCACTTTTATTGCTGAACACAACATGACAACGGAGTTACTAATGGCTAATTATTTTAATACGCTGAACTTGCGTCAGCAGTTGGCGCAGTTAGGTAAATGTCGTTTTATGGTACGGGAAGAATTTGTTGATGAGGCAGGATATTTAAAAGGCAAAAAAGTAGTTATCGTCGGTTGCGGTGCGCAGGGACTGAATCAAGGTCTGAATATGCGTGACTCTGGTTTGGATATCGCTTATGCCCTGCGTAAAGAGGCCATTGACGAAAAACGAGCTTCATGGCGTAAAGCAACAGAAAATGGTTTTCAAGTTGGCACTTACGAAGAGTTGGTACCGCAGGCTGATTTGGTGATTAACCTGACGCCAGATAAGCAACACTCTTCTGTTGTCCGAGCTGTTCAACCGTTGATGAAAGAAGGTGCTGCATTGGGTTATTCTCATGGTTTAAATATTGTTGAAGTAGGTGAACAAATCCGTAAAGACATCACTGTTGTGATGGTAGCGCCTAAGTGTCCTGGTACTGAAGTGCGTGAAGAATATAAACGGGGTTTTGGTGTTCCTACTTTGATCGCTGTTCACCCAGAAAACGATCCGAAAGGTGAAGGTATGGCGATCGCTAAGGCATGGGCAGCGGCAACGGGTGGGCATCGCGCCGGTGTGCTGGAATCTTCTTTCGTTGCTGAAGTGAAGTCTGATCTGATGGGTGAACAAACCATTCTGTGTGGTATGTTACAAGCGGGTTCACTACTGTGTTATGACAGGTTGATAGAGGATGGTGCTGAACCAGGTTATGCAGGAAAGTTGATCCAATTTGGTTGGGAAACCATCACTGAAGCACTGAAACAAGGTGGTATTACCTTGATGATGGACCGCTTGCCTAACCCGGCAAAATTGCGTGCATATGCGTTATCTGAGCAGTTGAAAGATATCATGACGCCACTGTTCCAAAAACATATGGATGATATTATTTCTGGTGAATTCTCTTCCGGTATGATGGCGGATTGGGCTAATGATGATAAAAAGTTATTAGGATGGCGTGAGGAAACCGGTAACACTCAGTTTGAAAATTCACCGCAATATGATGGCAAAATCAGTGAGCAAGAATACTTTGACCACGGTGTTTTGATGGTAGCTATGGTGAAAGCTGGGGTTGAACTGGCATTCGAAGTTATGGTTGATACCGGCATTATTGCAGAATCTGCATACTATGAATCTCTGCATGAATTGCCGTTAATTGCTAATACTATCTCTCGTAAGCGTCTGTATGAAATGAACGTGGTTATTTCTGATACAGCGGAGTATGGTAACTATTTGTTCTCTCATGTTGCAGTTCCACTGCTGAAAGAGAAGTTTATGGGTTCACTACAGGCAGGTGATTTAGGTAAGCCTATTGTAGAAAGTGGTATTGATAATGCCCAGTTACGTGATGTTAATGAAGCTATCCGTAACCATCCAATTGAGGTTGTTGGCCGTGTGTTACGTGGCTACATGACAGATATGAAACGCATTTCTGTTGGTGGTTAATATCAAATTTGTGTTAAAGATATAGGGAGGTTAATCCTCCCTTTTAAATTCAACAAAAATGATTTCTGAGATTAATGTTGCCAAGGTGTTGAGTAACAAACCATCGTTATCGAGACGGGTGGCTTGTTGCTTTAAAGAAAACGGCGTCTCCTTTCCCCCTTTCTGCTACAATTCCATTCCTTGAAGTTCTGTCCTGATATAACTCATTAAATACCATGCGATTAAATCCCAGCCAACAACAAGCAGTTGAATTTGTTACCGGTCCCTGTCTGGTCTTGGCAGGGGCTGGTTCCGGCAAAACCAGAGTGATCACGAATAAGATCGCGCACCTTATCCGTATTTGTGGCTATCAACCTCGTCATATTGCTGCTGTGACTTTTACTAATAAAGCAGCACGGGAAATGAAAGAACGTGTAGCCCAGACTCTGGGACGTCAAGAAGCTAAAGGGCTGATGATTTCTACTTTCCATACCTTGGGGCTGGAAATCATTAAGCGCGAGTACAAGGCTCTGGGAATGAAAAGCAATTTCTCGCTATTTGATGAGCAGGACCAGATGGCTTTGTTGAAAGATCTGACCGCAGATTTGTTGGAAGAAGATAAGGAACTGCTACAAAAATTGATTGCTTCCATCTCAAACTGGAAAAATGATCTACTTTCTCCACAACAAGCAGCGGAATTAGCCAGTTCTGCTCAGGAGCATCAGTTTGCTGAATGTTATCGCCGCTATGATTTACATCTGGCGAGTTGTAATGTGTTGGATTTTGACGATCTGATTACTAAACCTACCTTGCTGATGCAGCGTGATGAAGAAGTCAGGGAACGCTGGCAAAACCGTATCCGTTATCTGTTGGTAGATGAATATCAGGACACCAATACCAGCCAGTATCAATTGGTTAAATTGCTGGTGGGGCAAAGGGCTCGTTTTACAGTAGTCGGTGATGATGATCAGTCGATTTACTCATGGCGTGGTGCAAAACCACAAAATTTGGTGTTATTGAAACAAGATTTTCCGAAGCTTAATGTGGTTAAGTTGGAGCAAAACTACCGATCCTCTGGTCGTATTCTGAAAGCGGCTAATATTTTGATTGCTAATAATCCCCATGTGTTTGAAAAAAGGCTTTTTTCTGAACTGGGATATGGTGATATGCTGAAAGTCATCACTGCTAATAATGAAGAGCATGAGGCGGAAAGGGTTGTCGGGGAGTTGATTGCACATCATTTTATTAATAAAACCCAATATAAAGATTACGCTATTCTTTATCGGGGAAATCATCAATCTCGGGTGTTTGAAAAAATGTTGATGCAAAGCCGTATCCCTTACCGGATTTCTGGAGGTACTTCTTTCTTTGCTCGCCCTGAAATTAAGGATCTGCTGGCTTATCTGCGAGTGCTGACTAATCCTGAAGATGACAGCGCATTCCTGAGAATTGTTAATACACCAAGACGCGAAATTGGTGCGACTACAGTTCAAAAATTGGGCGAGTGGGCGAATCAACGCAATAAAAGTCTTTATCAAGCCAGTTTTGATCTTGGTTTGGAACAAAGTTTGACTGGGCGTGGGTTGGCAGCATTACAGCGCTTTACTCACTGGATGGATGAGATCGCTCGTCAAATTGAACGGGAACCTTTGCTTGCTGTGCGTGATCTGTTACATGGTATGGATTATGAAAGTTGGTTGTATGAAACTTCACCGAGTCCGAAAGCGGCTGAAATGCGGATGAAAAATATTAATCAGCTATTCATTTGGATGAGTGAAATGCTGGAAGGTGATGAACTGAACGAACCAATGACTTTATCTCAAGTAGTCGCGCGTTTCACATTGCGAGATATGTTAGAGCGTGGTGAAGATGGTGAGGAGTTTGATCAGGTGCAATTGATGACTTTGCATGCCTCCAAAGGGTTGGAGTTTCCGTATGTATTTCTGGTCGGCATGGAAGAAGGGCTGTTGCCTCATCAGAGCAGTATTGATGAAGAAAATATTGATGAAGAGAGACGATTGGCTTATGTGGGAATTACCCGCGCTCAACGGGAGCTATTCTTCACTTTATGTAAAGAACGTCGTCAATACGGTGAATTAATCTGTCCAGAACCAAGTCGTTTTTTACATGAGTTGCCACAAGATGATTTGCATTGGCCGCAAGATAAAAAAATAGTGACTGCTGAAGAGAGAATGCAAAAAGGGAAATCACATATTGCAGATATTAAGTCACGTTTAGGTCTTGGGCAAAAAAGTAAGCAATAAAAGATATATACCCAATAGATTTCGAGTTGCAGCGCGGCGGCAAGTGAACGAATCCCCAGGAGCATAGATAACTATGTGACTGGGGTGAGTGAAAGCAGCCAACAAAGCAGCAACTTGAAGGATGAAGGGTATATAGGAGTTCCCTATATCGCAAAGACATAGGGAAGTATGGTTTAATTTAGGTTTGAACTATCCAATTCTTGCAGCACAAGAGGCCATTGAACATGGTTTTGCCACAGAATTTCTTGCTGTAAAGATTCTGCCCGTAGAGGATATTGCGTTAGCCAGCCATGAGGTAAAGTGATCATCAATTCTTCACCGCTCACTTTTAAATGCAGAGCAGAAAAGGTGTCATCTCGGTGATGACTGGCTAATATGATAGCCAACCGCAATAGGCGGCATAAACGCTGGGCTTGTATCAGAGGTAAAGCATTTTGTTGACTGAAGGAAACCAAATCAATAGTGGCACTTTGGTTTCTCAATAATATAGCTAATAGCTTTTTCTGTGCGGGGGTATAGCCGGGGAGATCGAGGTAACTGATAAGATAGGCTGCATGTGATGGAGCTTGGCGGTAGTCAACACTCAGACCAATTTCATGTATCAGACAAGCACTAAGTAATAATTCATAACACCGACTATCAAGCGCCCAAGGTTTAGCGACCTGTTGTAAGAAATGCTCGGCCAACTGTTTGACTCGTTGAGATTGCTCAACTTCCAACTGAAAGCGACGTTGTATATTACGTAAGGTTCTGGTGCGAATATCTTGTTCTATCGGTAAATCTAGCATGCCGTAAACAAGACCTTCTCGTAAAGCGCCGCCAGCAAGGATCATACTTTCAATGTCTAACGCCTGAAAAATAGCTATCAGGATAGCAAGACCGCTTGGGAAGACGAGTGCCCGTTCCAGTGTTAATCCTTCAATTTCCAGTTCTTCCAACTTACCGCACTCAATCGCTTTATGTTTGAGTTCCTGGAGTTTTGGCAAAGTAATCAGCTCATCCATACCTTGAGCAATCATAATTTCTTGTAGTGCCTGAACTGTACCGGAAGCTCCGACGCAAATCTGCCAGCCTTGTTCTATAAGCTTTGAAACAGCAGGTTTCATAGTTTCATGTGCGGCAGATTCGGCTTTGGCAAAATTTTCTTCTGTCAGACTACGGTCATTAAAGTAACATTCAAGCCAAGTAACACAACCCATACTTAGGCTAGATAACTGATTAGCTTTTGCCCCATTTCCTGTGACCAGTTCTGTACTTGCGCCGCCAATATCGACAACCAGCCGTTTTTCGGGGCCGCCGGTTGTGTGAGCGACACCTTGATAAATAAGTCGAGCCTCGTCTTCTCCACTGATTACCGTAACTGGGCAACTAAGTATTTCTGCCGCTTTTTTCACAAATTCACTAGAATTTCCGGCGATACGCAAAGTTGCTGTAGCAACAACGCGGATTTGTGATGGTGGTATACCTTGTAAGCGTTCAGAAAAAATCCTGAGGCATTGCCAGCCTCTCTCCATTGCCTGCTGAGATAAATAGTTATTTTTATCCAGTCCGGCGGCTAATCTGACTTTACGTTTGATTCGTGCCAGGATCTGCATACTGCCGGATATTTCACGTACGACCAGCATATGAAAACTGTTTGAACCCAGGTCGATAGCCGCATAGAGAGAAGAGGTGCTCAACATCATTTAATTTAGCCTGAACGTTTACGGTTATTACGCGGTGTATTATTACGATGCGACAAATTATTACGGCGCTGATGGTTTCCAGAACGCGAGCGATGGCGGCGTTTAGGAACCGGTAAATCTTTCAATAATGCATTACTGTTATATTTACTGACAGGGATCTGGTGCTGAATATAATCCTCTATTGCTGGCAGGTTCAGAGCATATTCTTCACAGGCCAGGCTGATAGAGTGACCACTTTCCCCGGCACGTCCAGTACGACCAATGCGATGAACATAATCTTCGCAATCATCGGGTAAATCATAGTTAAAAACATGAGTTACGGATGGAATGTGCAATCCACGGGCTGCCACATCAGTTGCAACCAGAATATCAATATTGCCATTACTAAATTCTTCCAGAATGCGTAACCGTTTTTTCTGTGCAACATCACCAGTTAGTAAACCAACGCGATGTCCGTCAGCAGCAAGATGAGCCCAGATATCTTCACAACGATGTTTGGTATTGGCGAAAATAATGCAGCGATCCGGCCATTCTTCTTCTAATAACGTCTGAAGCAGACGCATCTTCTCTTCATTAGAAGGATAAAACAGCTCTTCGCGGATACGGTGCCCCGTTTTCTGTAACGGTTCCACTTCTACATATTCTGCATGGTTCATTTGCTCAAATGCTAGTTCTCGGACTCGGTAAGACAGAGTAGCAGAAAACAGCAGGTTCATGCGTTCATTGGCAGATGGCATTCGACGAAATAGCCAGCGGATATCTTTGATAAAACCCAGATCGTACATACGATCGGCTTCATCAAGAACCACGACCTGAACGGCATTCAGGTTAATATGCCCTTGCTTGGTATAGTCGATCAGACGCCCGGTTGTGCCGATGAGAATGTCAACACCGGATTCCAGCACTTTCAGCTGTTTGTCATAACCATCGCCGCCGTAAGCAAGACCCATCTTTAATCCCGTTGTTTGTGCCAGATCTTCTGCATCAGAGTAAATCTGTACAGCTAGCTCACGGGTAGGAGCCATAATCAGCGCTCTTGGCTGATTGGTTTGACGCCCCTTTGCTATGGGATGAGTCAGTAAATAATGAAAAGCAGACGCTAAGAATGCTAGCGTCTTCCCGGTACCAGTTTGCGCTTGCCCCGCGACATCGCGACCTTCGACAGTGAAAGGTAGTGTCAGTGCCTGTATAGGCGTACAATTAGAAAACCCCTTGTTATCAAGAGCTTCTATGACTTTGGGGTGCAAGGCGAAGTCGGAGAACTTCTTTTCTGTCAAGTGTGTTTTACTCATAGTGTGGTAGAATATCAGTTAACCGTTGTTTTACGGAAGTGTATCCTCTGAAATAAAGGCAACCTTATATCAGTAATGTTACACTAGCATGGTAAAAATTATTCTTTGGAGTAAAAAATGAGCGATAAAATTATTCATTTGAGTGATGATAGCTTTGATGCTGATGTTCTGAAAGCAGCGGGTCCAGTTCTTGTCGATTTTTGGGCTGCATGGTGTGGTCCATGTAAGATGATTGCACCTATTTTAGATGAAATTGCACCAGAATATTCAGGTAAACTGACTATTGCTAAACTGAACATTGATGATAACCCGGCAACTGCTCCTAAGTATGGTATCCGCGGCATTCCTACGCTACTACTGTTTAAAGACGGTCAGGTAGCTGCCACCAAAGTGGGGGCATTGTCAAAAACTCAGTTGAAAGAATTTTTGGATGCTAATCTCTGATTGAAGTGAGATCACACTAATACCGGACGTTTAGCGTATATCACTATTTATTTCATTGACCGCTAGACGTCCGTAAAGAAGCGTGATAAGTTAGCGCCACTGCTTGTATCACATACCTCATGTTAGAAGTATGTTGCATACTGAATAATCTGTAGTGTCTGATAAGTCTGTTATCTCTGGATAGTCTAAAATATCCAATGGGTTGTACGGGAATAACTTGGTGTATAACTCATTATGTTGAGATAGTTTTTTTATAGAAATCAGTAGTGTTTCGGCATTATCTCAACAGCGTTTTTGACAGCCTGTCAGTCTTATTTGAGCTCAATCTTGGTACTTCAAATTATTACCTTTTTATATAAATAATGTATAAAAGGTTTTATTTGTTTTTTGTACAAAATAAACAGGCATCGATGACGCTGCCATACTATTCACGTTCATAGTTCGAGATATACCCCGAGTTAAAGAACCCACCATTATGAATCTTACCGAATTAAAGAATACGCCGGTATCTGAATTGATTACACTCGGCGAAAATATGGGGCTGGAAAATCTGGCCCGTATGCGTAAACAAGATATTATCTTCTCTATCCTTAAGCAGCATGCGAAAAGTGGAGAAGACATCTTCGGGGACGGTGTGCTGGAGATATTGCAGGATGGATTTGGATTCCTCCGTTCAGCAGACAGCTCCTACCTTGCCGGTCCCGATGATATCTACGTCTCTCCCAGCCAAATCCGCCGTTTTAACCTCCGTACCGGTGATACAATTTCAGGTAAAATCCGTCCACCTAAAGAAGGTGAACGCTATTTTGCACTGTTGAAAGTTAACGAAGTTAACTTTGATAAACCAGAAAATGCCCGCAGTAAAATTCTTTTTGAAAACTTAACTCCTTTGCATGCTAATAACCGCCTGCGTATGGAACGGGGTAATGGTTCCACTGAGGATCTGACGGCTCGTGTTCTGGATCTGGCTGCACCGATTGGCCGCGGGCAACGTGGTCTTATTGTTGCTCCACCAAAAGCGGGTAAGACTATGTTGCTGCAAAATATTGCGGCTAACATCGCTCACAATCATCCAGATTGTGTATTGATGGTACTTCTAATTGACGAGCGTCCAGAAGAAGTCACTGAAATGCAACGTCTGGTGAAGGGTGAGGTTATTGCTTCTACTTTTGATGAGCCGGCTTCCCGTCACGTTCAGGTGGCAGAGATGGTCATTGAGAAAGCAAAGCGTCTGGTTGAACATAAAAAAGATGTGATTATCCTGCTTGATTCTATTACCCGTTTGGCACGTGCCTATAACACGGTTGTTCCGGCATCCGGTAAGGTACTGACTGGTGGTGTAGATGCTAACGCGTTGCATCGTCCAAAACGTTTCTTCGGGGCTGCACGTAATGTAGAAGAGGGTGGAAGCTTGACCATTATTGCTACTGCATTGGTGGATACAGGCTCGAAGATGGATGAAGTGATTTACGAAGAGTTTAAAGGCACTGGTAATATGGAGTTGCACCTCTCACGTAAAATTGCTGAAAAACGCGTCTTCCCTGCTATTGATTACAACCGTTCCGGTACACGTAAAGAAGAGTTACTTACCACATCTGAAGAACTACAAAAGATGTGGATTCTTCGCAAAATTATTCACCCAATGGGAGAAATAGATGCGATGGAGTTCCTTATCAATAAACTGGCTATGAGTAAAACAAACGACGATTTCTTTGACATGATGAAACGTTCGTAGTTTTTAACTTAGTTCATGATGATTTTCAACGCCACAGCTCTGTGGCGTTTTTTGCATCCGTTGCTATAGCACCATCCATATATAGATATGGTATGTATTTTGCATGAAACCCATTTTCCAATAAGCGTCGTAGATTATGATGTAAAGGTTATTAATTTTTCTACAGTAAAGAAAAGTATCCTCACGAAACGGAGAATTTATGGGGTTGGTTCCTGGCCAGAAAAACCATGTGGCTGTGGATAATAAATAACCAGGTTATATTTGTTTTTCACGGAGAGTTTTTATCGTGAATATTTCCAGCATGAGTATTGAAATTTTTTGCATTTTTCTGTTTTCGTTTGCGTTTCTGTTTATGGCGCGTATCGCAGGAAGGAAAATCGGCCTCGTTGATAAACCCAATTATCGTAAACATCATCAGGGGTTAGTGCCTCTGGTTGGTGGGATAACTGTATTTGCTGGGATCTGTTTTGCTTTTGTTATAACAAACGAGTTTATACCTCATAAATGGTCGTACTTAATTTGTGCCACTGTACTGGTATTTGTTGGTGCATTGGATGATCGTTTTGATATCAGCGTTAAGGTCCGAGCAACTATTCAGGCTCTGGTTGGTATTGCGATGATGTATTTTGCCGGCTTGAAATTAAATAGCCTTGGCTATGCTTTTGGCCCTTGGGATATGAATCTTGGGCCATTCAGTTATGTTGTGACGCTGTTTGCTGTTTGGGCTGCTATTAATGCATTCAATATGGTTGATGGGATAGATGGACTGTTAGGTGGGTTATCCTGTGTCTCTTTCGGTGCTTTGGGGATCTTGCTATATCGAAGTGGTAACACGGCACTGGCATTATGGTGTTTTGCATTTATTGCGGCTATTGTTCCTTATATTCTTCTCAATCTTGGTTTCTTGAGCCAACGTTTTAAAGTATTCATGGGTGATGCAGGCAGTACACTGATTGGTTTTACCATTATCTGGTTGCTTATTGAGTCTACTCAGGGAAATGAACCCCCTGTGAGTCCAGTTACTGCATTGTGGATTATTGCCATTCCTTTAATGGACATGGTTGCCATCATGTACCGTCGCTTGCGTAAAGGAATGAGCCCATTTTCTCCAGATAGACAACATATTCACCATCTGATTATGCGGTCTGGATTTTCATCACGTCAGGCATTTGTTGTGATCACTGTTGCCGCAGCTTTATTAGCGGCTGTTGGAATGATCGGCGAATGGCTGGAATTTGTTCCTGAGTGGGTAATGTTGGCATTGTTCTTGCTTGCATTTATGTTGTATGGCTATTGCATCAAACGTGCATGGCGGGTAGCTCGTTTCATTAAACGGCAAAAACGTCGTATACGCTATTCTGCTAACCATTAAACATCTATCAACAGAGGTTTTGTGCAGTGATAAAATCAGAAACGAAATCTATTCAAGATGAACAGACTCTGGAGCATGAGCTGGATATCGGAGCCTTGTGCAGTGCTTTATGGCGTGGAAAGATATGGATTGTCGTACTAGCAATAATCTTCGCTGCTATAGCTCTGGGGGCATCTTATTTGATGCAACAAAAATGGAGTGCAACGGCAACCACTGACTTGCCTACGACTAATCATTTAGGTAGTTATTACTCTCAGCAGCAATTCTTGCGCAATTTGGATACTCACATTAACGTTTCACAGGAAACTCAGTTACCGTCTATTCCAGAAGAAGCTTATAAAGAATTCATCACTCAGCTAGCGGCATATGATACCCGCCGTGAATTTTGGTTAAAATCTGATTACTACAAACAACATCAAGAAGGTGATGCCAGAGCAGATGCTGCTTTACTGGACGAGTTAATCAATAATATTCAGTTCATTCCTCATGATGATAAGAAAGTGCTGAATGACAGTATCAAACTGACAGCAGAGTCTTCTGTACAAGCAAATCAACTCTTACGCCAATACATTGCTTTTGCCAACAGTCGCGCCAGTACTCATTTGAATGATGAAGTAAGAGGCGCATGGGATACCCGTACTCAATCTATGAATGCATTGGTTAAGCGACAAGAAATGGTTGCTAAAGCGGTTTATAACCGCGAAATGAATGTGTTGCAACAATCCTTGAAAATTGCGGAAAAGCAAGGAATCCGGCGCAATCAAACTGATACACCAATTGATCAGTTGCCTGATTCAAAAATGTTTATGTTAGGTGCACCGTTGTTACAGGCTCAGCTTGAAACTCTGCAAGCAACAGGCCCTGATTATGATGTGGACTATGACCAGAATATTGCGATGTTAGCGACATTGAATGTTCATCCGACATTGCAGGATCAATTCCAGACTTATCGTTATCTGAGAACTCCTGAGGAACCTGTTACCAGAGACAGTCCACGTAGAATGTTCATTGTCATCATGTGGGGCACTGTTGGTACTTTAGTTGGTGCTGGAATGGCACTGGTGCGGCGTCCGCGTAAGTAACCAAATGGTTATAATAAATTACTGCTTTTGAAAGATATTTTTCACAAAACCAGAAGCGGAAATAAATAGTATTAAAGAGTGTTTTTGCAGGGAGATCTGCAAGTTACTGACTAATAAGAGAGTCACTGTGAAAGTGTTGACTGTGTTTGGTACCCGGCCGGAAGCCATCAAAATGGCTCCGTTGGTACATGCGCTGGCAAAGGATGAAGCCTTCGAAGCGAAAGTATGTGTTACTGCCCAACACCGGGAAATGTTGGATCAGGTGTTGCACCTTTTTGAGATCACTCCCGATTTTGATCTCAATATTATGAAATCAGGGCAAGATTTAACGGATATCACGTGTCGTATTCTGGAGGGATTGAAGCCTGTTTTGGCTGAATTTAAGCCTGATGTTGTGTTGGTTCATGGAGATACTACAACAACTATGGCAACCAGTTTGGCTGCGTTCTACCAGCGTGTCCCTGTCGGACATATTGAAGCTGGACTAAGAACTGGCGATCTCTATTCCCCTTGGCCGGAAGAGGCAAACCGTAAGATTGCTGGGCATTTGGCCATGTATCATTTCGCTCCGACGGAAAACTCTCGTAAGAATTTACAGAAAGAATCAATAGCGGATAATCAGGTTTTTGTCACGGGCAATACCGTGATTGATGCGTTGTTGTGGGTACGCGATCGGATAATGAATGACGAGACTATGCGAAGTAAGTTGGCGGAACATTACCCGTTTATTGATACTAATAAAAAAATGATTCTGGTAACGGGTCATCGTCGTGAAAGTTTTGGTGGTGGGTTTGAGCGAATTTGTGAAGCTTTGGCGCAGATAGCCCGCTCTCATCCAGAGGTACAAGTAGTTTATCCAGTTCATCTGAACCCAAATGTCTGTGAGCCGGTAAAACGCATTTTGCATAATATTGATAATATCATTCTCATAAAACCACAGGATTATTTGCCATTTGTCTATCTGATGAACCATTCCTATATGATTCTGACGGATTCTGGCGGCATTCAGGAAGAAGCGCCTTCTTTGGGAAAACCAGTTTTGGTGATGCGTAATACTACCGAACGGCCAGAAGCAGTTGATGCCGGAACGGTACGTTTGGTAGGAACAGATACAAGAACTATCGTAGAAGAGGTGACTCGATTGTTGACAGACGATGCCGCCTATCAGCAAATGAGTCGAGCTCATAATCCTTACGGGGATGGTGATGCTTGTCAACGAATTCTCGACGCTTTGAAAAAAATCAGGTGACATTATGAGTTTTGAAACTATTTCTGTTATCGGTCTTGGGTATATCGGTTTACCCACTGCGGCGGCGTTTGCATCCCGTAATAAGAAAGTCATCGGGGTCGATGTTAATCAGCTTGCGGTGGAAACGATTAATCGCGGTGAAATTCATATTGTAGAACCGGATCTGGATAAAGTGGTGAAAACGGCGGTGGAGGAGGGTTACTTGGAAGCAGTAACTTCTCCATTACCAGCAGATGCTTTTTTGATAGCTGTCCCTACGCCTTTTAAAGGTGAGCATGAACCGGATATGAAGTATGTGTGTTCCGCCGCTGAATCAGTGGCACCAATTCTGAAAAAAGGCGATCTGGTGATTCTAGAATCTACTTCACCAGTAGGTGCGACGGAGCAGATGGCAGAATGGTTGGCAGCCGCGCGTCCTGATTTAACTTTTCCTCAGCAGGTAGGTGAGGAATCTGATATTGATATCGCTTACTGTCCTGAGCGCGTGTTACCAGGCCAGGTGATGGTCGAGTTGATTAAGAATGACCGTGTTGTTGGTGGTATGACGCAAAAATCTTCAGCCAGAGCCAGCGAGCTGTATAAAATTTTCCTTGAAGGTGAATGTGTTATCACTAATTCAAAGACAGCAGAAATGTGTAAGCTGACGGAAAATAGCTTTCGAGATGTAAACATTGCATTTGCTAATGAGCTTTCCCTTATTTGTGCTGATCAAGGTATCGACGTGTGGGAGCTTATCCGTTTAGCAAACCGTCATCCCCGCGTAAATATTCTTCAGCCTGGCCCTGGTGTAGGAGGGCACTGTATTGCTGTTGACCCGTGGTTCATCGTTTCCCAAAACCCTAAACAATCACGTCTTATACATACAGCGCGTTTAGTTAACGATGGAAAGCCGTTATGGGTAATCGATCAAGTAAAAGCTGCTGTTGCGGATTGTCTGGCTGAAAGTGGAAAACGCGCTGGAGAAGTGAAGATTGCCTGTTTTGGTTTGGCATTTAAACCAAATATTGATGACTTGCGTGAAAGTCCAGCGGTGCATATCACCCGTATGGTTGCGCAATGGCATGCAGGTGAGACGCTGGCTGTAGAACCTAATGTTCATGAATTACCAACTTCTTTGAAGGAAATAGTTCGATTGGTTAACTTGGAGAAAGCGTTGGAAGAAGCGGATATTCTGTTGATGCTGGTGGATCATAATCAGTTTAAAGCGGTAAATGGTTATGACATTAAACAGAAATGGATTGTGGATACAAAAGGAGTCTGGCGTTGAGACGTATTCTAATCACAGGTGGAGCGGGTTTTATTGGTTCTGCTGTTGTGCGACATATTATTGATAATACACAAGACAGTGTAGTTGTGGTTGATAGCTTGACTTATGCTGGCAATCTAGAGTCCCTTGCCTCAGTTGCAGATAGCTCACGTTATGCTTTTGAACGGGTTGATATTTGCCAGCGTGAAGCGTTGGATCGGGTGTTTGAGCAGTATCAACCGGATTGTGTAATGCATCTGGCGGCAGAAAGCCATGTGGATCGCTCTATTGATGGTCCTGCGGCATTTGTCGAAACTAACATTGTTGGTACTTATGTTCTGCTAGAAGCTGCTCGTGCTTTCTGGCAAAAATTGAGTAAGGAGAAACAAGTCACTTTCCGTTTTCATCATATTTCAACAGATGAAGTGTATGGTGATTTACATGGTGAGGATGGTTTCTTTACTGAAGAGACTCCTTATGCACCAAGTAGCCCATATTCAGCATCCAAGGCGTCTAGTGACCATCTAGTAAGAGCATGGCATCGAACTTATGGTTTACCGACAATTATTACTAATTGTTCAAATAATTACGGTCCTTATCACTTCCCGGAAAAATTGATACCGTTAATGATTTTGAATGCATTAGCAGGCAAATCCTTGCCAGTATATGGTGAGGGAAAACAAATTCGTGATTGGCTGTATGTGGAGGATCATGCCAGAGCGCTCTATCTGGTTGTCACAAAAGCAGAACCAGGTAGAACCTACAATATTGGCGGTCATAATGAGCGAAAAAATATTGATGTGGTTTGTGCAATTTGTGAATTGCTGGAAGAGTTTTGTCCAGAGAAACCAGCAAATATTGCTTATTATCGTGATTTGATTGCTCATGTCACAGATCGTCCTGGCCATGACATGCGTTATGCTATTGATGCAGCAAAAATTGAGCATGAGTTGGGTTGGAAACCCCAGGAAACTTTTGAATCAGGTATTCGTAAAACAGTTCAGTGGTATCTGGAAAATGAAAACTGGTGGCGCAGAGTTCAGGATGGTTCTTATGCCGGTGAGCGCCTCGGATTAGGTAGAGACTGAGCTACGTTGGAGGTAACATGAAAGGCATTATTCTGGCAGGAGGATCGGGTTCCCGGTTACATCCGATAACACTAGGTGTTTCCAAGCAATTACTGCCGATTTATGATAAACCAATGATTTATTATCCTTTGTCAGTATTAATGCTGGCAGGGATACGCGATGTTTTAATTATCTCCACACCAGAAGATTTACCTTCTTTCCACCGATTGCTTGGCAATGGTGACAAATTTGGTATTCGTTTAAGTTATGAAAAACAACCATCCCCGGATGGTTTAGCTCAGGCATTTCTGATTGGTGAAAAGTTTATCAGCGGCGAATCCTGTTGCTTGGTATTGGGAGATAATGTCTACTTTGGGCAAGCATTCAGTCCGAAACTGAAGAAAGTGGTTTCCCGCGGAAAAGGGGCGACTATTTTTGGTTATCAGGTAATGGACCCTGAGCGCTTTGGTGTGGTGGAATTTGATGATGAATTTCATGTTCTTTCTATTGAGGAAAAACCAGAAAAACCAAAATCTAACTGGGCGGTAACAGGTCTTTATTTCTATGATAATCAGGTTGTGGATTTTGCCAAACAGGTGAAGCCCTCTGCACGGGGTGAATTGGAAATTACCAGTATTAACCAGATGTATCTGGAACGTGGTGAACTGAATGTTGAACTGTTAGGGCGTGGTTTTGCTTGGCTAGATACCGGCACTCACGATAGCCTGATTGAGGCCAGCACTTTCGTACAGACTGTTGAGAAGCGTCAGGGTTTTAAAATCGCCTGCCTTGAAGAAATTGCCTGGCGTAATGGTTGGTTGGGTGATGAACAATTAGCAGCAGCAGCAAAATCTTTGTCAAAAACTGGTTACGGCCAATATCTGTTGGATCTACTTCATGTTCGTTCACGCCAATATTGAGTCATTAGAGTGGGATAGCCATTATTTTGGATTTTCCACGGCTCGTCTTGATTTTACACCTGATTCCAAGTTATTAACTGTACCTCAATTAGAACGGTATTCTTTAGTGCAGGCTAAAGTGCCTGTACAGCGGCCAGACATTATTGATGGATTATCGGCATTGGGTTTTTCGTTGGTAGAAGGGGAAATAGACCTTTCCTTAATGATTGGCACAAAAGATGCTTATATTACTACGAAGAATGATAGTGATAATTCTGAGGGTGAGATGATATCGGCAACACAGCAAGATATTCCAATGTTGAAAGAAATGGCGTCTAAAGTATTTTCTTTAAGTCGTTTCCGCACTCCTTGGTATCAGCCGCAGGATAGTGGTCGTTTCTATTCTACCTGGATTGAGAAAGCTGTGTTGGGTACATTTGATCATCAATGTTTACTGGTGAATGGGGATAACGGGCAACCAGCAGGGTTTGTTACTTTGCGGGAGTTAGGGGAAGGTCAGGCTCGTATGGGGTTGCTGGCAGCATTTCCAGAAAAGACGGGTTGTGGGATTGGTTCAAAGTTAATGGCGGCGGCACAGCAGTGGTGCCAAAGCCATCAAATACGGCAATTAAGGATTGCGACACAAACCAGCAACATTGCTGCTTTGCGTCTTTATACACGCAATGGTGCATTCGTTGAAAGCATCGCTTATTGGTTATACCGGGGACAAAATGATTCCATTTAATAGACCACCAGTAGTCGGCACTGAATTAGATTACATGAAGCAGGCAATAGAGAGCGGTAAGCTTTGTGGGGACGGCGGTTTTACCAAACGTTGTGAAGAGTGGATGGAACAACATTTCAATTGCCCGAAAGTTCTATTGACGCCATCCTGTACAGCTTCGCTAGAAATGGCGGCTATTTTGCTAAATATCCAGCCCGGTGATGAAGTTATCATGCCGAGTTTCACTTTCGTTTCTACTTCTAACGCATTTGTACTGCGTGGAGCAACGATTGTTTTTGTGGATATCCGTCCAGATACCATGAATATTGATGAAACTAAGATAGAAGCTGCAATTACAGATAGAACACGTGTGATTGTTCCTGTTCATTACGCGGGTGTGGCTTGTGAAATGGATGAAATCATGGCCCTGGCAGAGAAATATAATCTGTTTGTAGTGGAAGATGCAGCCCAGGGGGTAATGTCTGCTTATAAAGGTCGCGCATTGGGAACTATTGGGCATATCGGTTGCTATAGTTTTCATGAAACTAAAAACTACTCTTCTGGTGGTGAAGGAGGTGCTGCACTTATCAATGACGAATCATTGATCCCCCGAGCGGAAATCATCCGAGAAAAAGGGACCAACCGTAGCCAGTTTTTCCGTGGTCAGGTCGATAAATATACCTGGCGCGATATCGGCTCTAGTTATCTTATGTCAGATCTTCAGGCTGCTTATTTGTGGGCTCAACTCGAAGAAGCTATAAAAATCAATGAACGTCGTCTCGCCTTGTGGAATACCTATTATCAGGCATTAAAACCGTTGGCTGATGCTGGTCGCCTGACATTGCCTGTAATACCGGAAGGATTGAAGCATAATGCCCATATGTTCTATATCAAGCTGAAAGATGTTGAAGAACGCTCTGCATTCAATAACTATATGAAAGATGCAGGAGTACTAACGGTATTCCATTATGTTTCTCTGCACACCAGCCCGGGTGGTGAAAAATTTGGCCGCTTGCACGGAGAAGACCATTTTACCACTAGTGAAAGTGATCGTCTGGTACGTCTGCCAATGTTTTACAACATGACAGACGCTGAACAGCAGATTGTCATTAAACATATTCGAGAATACTTCGCCTGATATGTCATTGGCTAAAGCATCGGTATGGACTGCTGGCTCTACACTGATAAAAATTGGTGTAGGGTTTTTGGTCGTTAAATTACTGGCGGTTGCTTTTGGCCCTAGCGGTGTTGGACAGGCGGGTAATTTCCGTCAACTTATTACCGTTTTGGGGGTATTGGCTGGCGCTGGTATTTTTAATGGTGTGACGAAATATGTTGCTGAATATCAGCAGCAGCCAGAAAGGTTGCGTACGGTATTAGGAACTTCTTCTGCCATTGTCATTGGGTTTTCTACACTGTTGGCAGTGATTTTTTTGCTATGTAGTGGGCCGATCAGTATAGGGTTATTTGGCCATCGGGATTATGAGCCAGTTGTGAGGGCGCTTGCATTTATTCAAATGGGTATTGCCTGTGCCAACTATTTTTTGGCTGTATTGAAAGGATACCGGGATGCTCAGGGGAATGCGCTGGCAATTATTCTTGGCAGTTTGATCGGAGTGATTGCCTATTATCTCTGTTTCATCCTTGGAGGGTATGAAGGTGCTTTGGCTGGCTTGGCCTTAGCGCCTGCGCTGATAATATTTCCTGCGGGGCTGATACTTTTGTGCCGCAAAGAGGTTTCGTTATCTGATCTTAAACCTATGTGGGATAATGTACTGGCTAGTCAGCTCGGCAAATTTACCCTTATGGCCTTATTGACTTCTATCACTTTACCGATTGCTTACATTATGATGCGAAACCTGCTGGCGGCGCATTATAGTTGGGATGATGTGGGAATTTGGCAAGGTGTAAGTAGTATTTCCGATGCTTATCTGCAATTTATCACAGCTTCTTTCAGTGTTTATCTATTGCCAACACTTTCACGATTGCAGGGTAAAGGTGAAATATCAGATGAAATAATTAAGGCGCTGAAGTTTGTTTTGCCTGCTGTGGTTATTGTGAGTTTCATCGTATGGTTGTTGCGTGATGTTGCCATCTCATTGTTGTTTTCTGACAAGTTTACTGCCATGCGTGATTTGTTTGCCTGGCAGTTGATTGGTGATGTCTTGAAAGTGGGTGCCTATGTTTTTGGTTATCTGGTGATTGCTAAAGCTACGTTGCGTTTTTATGTGCTGACTGAGGTTAGCCAGTTTTTGCTGCTTACTGGTTTTTCCTATTGGTTTATTCCTGTCAATGGAGCGTTAGGTGCAACGCAAGCTTATATGACAACTTATATTGTTTATTTCACCCTTTGTTGTGGTGTATTTCTTGTTTACCGCAGGCGAGCATGACAACCCTAATTCACGTTTTGGGATCTGATATCCTACATCACAATCGAACGATATTGCGTTTTTTTAATGACGTTTTAATGCAAGAAATTGGTTTTTCAGACAAACCCAAGTTTATGGTGGTGGCTAGGAATCGAGTTTCTCTGGATGATTATCCGGAGTTGGATATGACATTTTTTGGTAGTAAAAAATCTCTGGCGCGGGCTGTTACGGCTAAAGCGCGGTCAGACAGAGCTTGCCGGTTTTTTTTTCATGGCCAATTTAATACGGGTTTGTGGTTGGCATTGTTGTTAGGAAAAATTAAACGTAATCAATTTTGGTGGCATGCTTGGGGAGCTGATCTGTATGAAGACTCTAATCAGTTAAAATTCCGTCTATTCTATTTCCTGCGTCGTCTGGCGCAACGTCGGGTAGGGCATGTATTTGCAGTTCGTGGAGATCTTTATTTTTATTCTCAACATCATCCGAACGTACCAACATCGTTACTCTATTTTCCAACCAGAATGGACCCTACTTTAACGATGACAGAAAAAACATCTGTTGAAGATGGCAAGATGACAATTTTGTTGGGGAACTCTGGTGATCGATCAAACCGTCATATTACAGCATTGAAAACTATTCATGAGCGATTTGGTGATAAGGTCCGAATCATTATCCCAATGGGTTATCCTGAAAATAATCAGGCTTATATTGCTCAGGTTGAGCAAACGGCTTTATCACTGTTTTGCCCAGAAAATTTGACTATTCTTAAGCAAAATATGGCGTTTGATGATTATCTGGCATTACTGCGTCGTTGCGATTTAGGGTATTTCATGTTTGACCGCCAACAAGGGATTGGAACAATTTGCCTATTGATACAATTTGGTGTCCCGGTTGTACTTAGTCGTCGAAATCTTTTCTGGCAGGATCTGGCAGAACAGCAGGTACCGATATTTTTCTTCGGTGATCATCTGGATAGACAATTGATTGCGGAAGCACAACGGCAGATGCTTTCCTTAGACAGAAATGCAATAGCTTTCTTTAGCCCGAACTTTGTTGATGGTTGGCGGCAGGCGTTGGCAAAAGCCGCAGGAGAGCAGTAATGACTTTAACGGAGTTTGGCGGATTATTTGTTGTTTACCTGATATCACTGGCTTTTATTCTGACGTTAACTTATCAGGAATTCCGGCGTGTACGTTTTAATTTTAATGTGTTTTTCTCATTACTTTATTTACTGACATTCTATTTTGGTTTCCCACTGACGTGCTTGCTGGTTTTTCAGTTTGATGTTGAGGTGGTACCAGTAGACTCTTTGTTACATGCTCTGTTGGCTTCAACTTGTTTTTATGCCATTTATTACGTCAGTTATAAAACACGGCTGAAAAAACCTTCTGGGCAATCTAAAGCACCGGTATTCACCATGAACCGGGTAGAAACTAATTTGACATGGTTACTGCTGACATTAGTTGCGGTGGTGACAGTTGGGCTATTCTTCCTGCAGAATGGTTTTCTACTGTTTAAATTACAATCGTACAGTCAAATTTTTTCCAGCCAGGTTTCCGGTGTGGCCCTAAAACGGTTCTTTTACTTTTTTATTCCCGCCATGCTAGTAGTTTATTTCTTGAAGCCGACACAGTTACGTTGGCTGTTTTTCCTGATAAGTACAGTTGCTTTTGGGATTATGACTTATGTCATTGTTGGGGGAACACGGGCTAATATTATTATTGCATTTGCGTTGTTTCTGTTTATCGGCATTGTTCGTGGTTGGATAACCTTGTGGATGCTGATAACTGCGGGAGCAGTGGGAATTGTTGGCATGTTTTGGTTGGCACTTAAACGCTATAGTTTGGATGTCAGTGGTGCAGAAGCGTTTTATACTTTCCTCTACCTTACAAGGGATACTTTCTCTCCGTGGGAAAATCTTGCATTATTGCTGAATAATTACGACAAAATTGATTTTCAGGGATTGGCACCTATTATCCGTGATTTTTATGTCTTTATTCCAAGTTGGCTTTGGTCTGGACGCCCTGATGTCGTGTTGAATTCTGCGAATTATTTTACCTGGGAAGTACTGGATAACCACTCTGGTCTGGCAATTTCCCCAACTATGATAGGCTCTCTGGTTGTGATGGGGGGCGTACTGTTTATTCCGGTTGGTGCGATTGTTGTTGGGTTAATAATTAAGTGGTTTGACTGGATTTATGAATTAGGGAAACAGGAGACTAATCGTTATAAGGCTGCTATTTTGCAGGCATTTTGCTTTGGTGCGATCTTCAACATGATTGTATTAGCCCGTGAAGGTGTGGATTCATTTGTTTCCCGTGTGGTGTTTTTCTGTATTGTTTTTGGCTTATGTTTGGTAATTGCTAAGTTGTTGTATTGGCTATTTGAGAGCGCAGGGCTGATTAAAAAGTATCTGACTTGCAACATGGTTGTATCACAAAAACATCCGCGGCAATGTAAGGAAAGAAAATGGAGCTAAACAATATTCCTAAATATAATATTCGTGGCCTAAATATTTGGGGCTTCCGCGATATGGCACATTTTCTTGGCCATATTTTCCAACGCGGGCAGGTAAGGGCGGGTACTTTAGTTGCGATTAATGCAGAAAAAGTTCTGACGGCAGAGGAGAATACAGCTTTAAGGACCCTGCTGAGTGAAACAGAATATTTGTATGCTGATGGTATTAGCATTGTACGTGCTATCCGTCGTAAATACCCTGATGCTGAAGTTTCCCGTGTAGCGGGTGCAGATCTGTGGGAAGCTATCATGGAACGTGCTGGTAAGGAAGGCACACCTGTCTTTCTAGTTGGAGGAAAACCAGAGATATTGGAACAGACGGAAAACAAGCTACGGGCTCAGTGGAATGTTAATATTGTTGGCAGCCAGAATGGTTATTTCACGCCAGAAGAGCGTAATATTGTTTTTGAACGGATTCGTGCTAGCGGAGCAGCGATTGTGACAGTTGCAATGGGGTCGCCTAAGCAGGAGATTTTCATGCGCGACTGTCGTAAAATTCATTTCGATGCTCTCTATATGGGGGTTGGTGGTACTTATGACGTATTTACCGGTCATGTAAAACGTGCACCGAAAGTATGGCAGAACCTCGGGCTTGAGTGGCTTTATCGTTTGTTATCACAACCAAGCCGTATCCGTCGTCAGTTTAAGCTACTGAAGTTTCTGGGATATTACTACAGAAATCGTTTGTAAATGTATTGTCTGCCTGTCGTATCGCAATTTGCGGCAGGTTGTTAAAAAATTCATTTCACAGCGTCTATATAACCGTTTGATCCTACCGGGCTTTTGTCATCTGTACTAATTATTAGGTAATTTTTTGTTCCACTGAGTGGAAAAACATGTTTTGATCCCTGCCATTTTTATGGCTGGTCAAAACCAGTCTTGTATATTTTGACTATCACACATTACAACACATAACAATGGACAGGGAATTTATGGCAGATCAACAACAGGGCCTGCAACGAGGTTTAGAAGCCCGTCATATTGAGCTAATCGCATTAGGCGGAACTATTGGTGTCGGTCTGTTTATGGGCTCAGCCAGCACGCTGAAATGGGCAGGGCCTTCTGTTTTGCTGGCTTACATTATTGCCGGAATTTTTGTTTTTTTTATTATGCGATCCATGGGTGAAATGCTGTTTCTTGAACCTGTCACGGGTTCTTTCGCTTCTTTTGGTCATAAATATCTCAGCCCATATTGGGGATGCCTGACCGCTTGGGGTTATTGGTTTATGTGGGTGGCTGTAGGGATATCAGAAATAACAGCTATTGGCGTTTATGCCGAGTTCTGGTTCCCTGAACTTCCCCAATGGGTGTCAGCATTAATTGCAGTGGCATTGGTTGCTTTGGCAAACTTGGCGGCGGTACGTCTTTATGGTGAGCTAGAATTTTGGTTTGCCATGATTAAGGTAACCACAATTATCGTGATGATCCTGATTGGTTTGGGGTTGATATTTTTCGGTATCGGTAATCAATGGCAACCTATTGGATTGGATAATTTGACAGCTCATGGCGGTTTTTTTGCTGGCGGCTGGCAAGGATTCCTATTTGCGCTCTGTATTGTGGTTGCATCTTATCAGGGGGTGGAGCTGGTAGGCATCACTGCGGGGGAAGCTAAAAAACCACAGGTGACGTTAAAAAAGGCGATTAACAATATCCTCTGGCGTATCTTGATTTTCTACGTCGGTGCAATTTTCATTGTGGTTACATTGTTTCCATGGACAGAAGTTGGTTCACAGGGTAGTCCGTTTGTGATGACATTTACCAAAGTAGGGATCACTTCAGCGGCAGCCGTAATTAACTTTGTTGTATTGACTGCAGCGCTTTCCGGTTGTAACAGCGGTATGTACAGTGGTGGACGTATGCTCTATGCGTTGGCACAAAACCGTCAGTTACCTTCATCACTAACTAAAGTGTCAAAGAATGGTGTCCCGGTAATTTGTATTGCCATTACGATCTTATGTCTGATGGTGGGTTCCAGTTTGAATTATTTGATCCCAAATCCACAGGCGGTTTTTGTTTATGTCTACAGTGCTAGTGTCCTGCCGGGAATGGTTCCGTGGTTTGTGATTCTGATGAGCCAGCTGCGTTTTCGTCGGTATCATCAAGCGGCACTGAAACAACATAGTTTCAAATCTATTTTATTCCCATATGTAAATTATCTGACACTGGCATTTTTATGTTGTGTGCTGGTAGGCATGGCAATTAACCCTGATACCCGTTTTTCACTGTTGGTAGGCGGGGGATTTTTGCTAATAGTGTCGCTGATCTATTGGTTGGTGAAGTTTTTTAGTGGCAGAAAGCCAATGGTCCGATAGATTGATTTGCTGTCATAGCTGGGGTGGTAGGAAAATTAAGAGCTGGCTTTATCGACGAAATGAACAAGGTGTAATCAAACGCATCATTTCTTTAAAAAAGCACTGGACAGTATATCATTAAATCCGTACTATCCCCATCCGCAACGGCGTTAAGCGCCCGTAGCTCAGCTGGATAGAGCGCTGCCCTCCGGAGGCAGAGGTCTCAGGTTCGAATCCTGTCGGGCGCGCCATTATTTGCGTGCAAGAGCTGCGGTGATGCATTCTGCTGTTGTAAGCAGTGAATTAGTAGTATAAATAGTTGTTATGGTGGCTATAGCTCAGTTGGTAGAGCCCTGGATTGTGATTCCAGTTGTCGTGGGTTCGAGTCCCATTAGCCACCCCATCTTTTTTTATGACATGCGAGGGTGGCGGAATTGGTAGACGCGCTAGCTTCAGGTGTTAGTGTCCTTACGGACGTGGGGGTTCAAGTCCCCCCCTTCGCACCATGAAAAAAGGAAAAACTTCGGCGAGTAGCGCAGCTTGGTAGCGCAACTGGTTTGGGACCAGTGGGTCGGAGGTTCGAATCCTCTCTCGCCGACCAGATTCTGAAAGACCCTGCTGAAGCAGGGTTTTTTGCATTTGTGCCTTTCATTCCTTCAATTTTTCTGCTCCCCCCTTAATTTCTTATTTCGATGTATGTTTTGTTGAGAGAGGTTTAGTGAATTTTCTTTTTCCTGACTCTAACCGCCCGTTTTATATAGTAATTTATCATTTTGTTATGTTCTGACGACAACTAATATATTGACTGTCTCAAATAAGAGACTTTTAATGTTTTGAATTATAATAAAAAATTTAAAATTCGTGAGGTGTTGTCTCAAATAAGAGACAGTGAGTGAAGTGGGTTTTGTGATAGCTTGCTTTCTTGTTGTAATACATGGAGAAATAGCTGATGAAGCGAGGCAGTCTTTATCTAAATAAAAGTTGGCATGTTAAATGCATTATTCAAAGACGTAGATGCTCATCCTATTTCTTATGACAGTATAGGCTTCATAAACCCAGGGATGATGCAGAGCCGATTATCGGTGCCTATTGTCCATGTCACAGATGAATAAGATGTAGTTATCTTTTCATCACCGATCGGACTCAACGTTGAGTGAGGCACTATCCGTCTGTAGACCTGATTGTATTTATACACCTATCTTTCTAAGGTAGGTGTTTTTTTTGCCCATTTTTAGGGATGTCTTATAGGTTTATACCCTATGGATTTAGATGCATCGCGACGGCAAGTGAGCGAATCCCCGGGAGCATAGATAACGATGTGACCGGGGTGAGTGAGTGCAGCCAACAAAGAGGCAACTTGAAAGATAACGGGTATATAAACGGCTCAGGCATTAATATCTAATATAATTAAAGTTTAAAATATGATTGCGGGTTTCGCTATAAAACAGATCTGGTTACTTTTAACACAGTTAAGAGGAATATATAAATGTTAAAAATGATCAGATGCTTTGGCTGCGGAAAAATGTTGTATGAATCTGCGCGGTCGTGCCCACATTGTGGTGCGGTGATAAAGGCATATTCTTCTGGCAGTAAAAACAGAATTGTGGCTGCATTACTGGCATTTTTTCTTGGTGGTTTTGGTGCCATAAGTTTTATCTGGGCAAGAGAGGTATGGGAATTTTATATCTGGTATTTTGCTGGACGTTCATTCCTTCACTTATCTCATTCATTGAATTTATTATTTATCTCTGTATTTCCGATGAAGATTTTGCCAGAAAATATGGCTAGAAAAGTGCCCTCATATATAGAGGGCATTTTTAATGAATAGTGTGAAAAATGCCAAAGGAATAACGGTAACTGGATTGTGAAGATACCGTATTATCTGAGCTATTGGCTATGAACTACATTACTCTCGCGCTTTAATGTTAGCATTAATCCCTCACGACGAACCTGTGCTGCTTCTTCCGGTTTACGTAATTTATCCAATGCATCTGCTAACCAGGCATAATCGTGGGCATCGGGCCGCTGAGCTAATGCTGCTTTGAAATCTTTTGTTGCTTGTTCCCATTGTCCATGGCGCAAGGCAATTTGTCCAAGGGTACTGTTTAACAGAGGGGTTGCGTCGTGCTGCTTTAGCTGATGGTCTAATGCTTTTTGTATTGGCGTCGGATCTTCACTTTTTAACCGTGGGATCAATAGCAGTAAACGTTCATCGTACTGACGTTTTAAACTTTCCAGAATGATCTTTTGTGCAGTTTCATGATCATCACATTCAATCAAATGCTCAGATATTGCAACTTGCAAAGCCACATCGTGACGAATTTTGCGGTTTTGGTCATGCCACCAACGCTTTAAACCTTCGCTGCCTTGTTCTGCCATATACTGATTCATCAAACCGATATAGGCTTGTTGACGCAGCCTGTGAATTTGTAACTCGTCATGCAGGCGGATTTTTTCCATGGTTGGCAATATATCAATCAGTGATTGGTGAGCATTTGATCTTGTATAAGCCTGTTCTGCCAGGCGCAAGACTTCTGGGTGGCGTGGAGCTTGATTTAGAAGTTTGTCCACACCATGACGGGCGGCATGAATTTCACCTTGCGCCAATTGAATGCGTACACGGGTAATATCAACAGGTAATTGATTGTTGTCTGCGACTTCTGCTGCGCGCTCCAGATATTGGTTGGTACGGAACTCATCTCCCCGTTGCTGGGCTGCTTCAGCGGCCAGTAAGTAGTTGATTACAGGTTGTTCTGCATGATCAGCATTACGAGTCAATAATTGCTCTACCTGTTTAAAATCACCTTCGGCCAGTTTTATCAGTGCTTCTTTTGTTTGGGCACGGGCACGGCTGCGTTTGCGCCCAAGGAACCAGCCTCGAGTGCGTGAGCTTGTGCGCATAACTCTACGGTAGCACCAGCCAAGAAAGCAAAGTACTAACTGTAAGAGAATAAATATGATAAATAGACCGGTAACACTCGTTTCAATGTTGTAGTTGTCAGTTTGAATGAGAACATACCCCTGATGACCCGCAACTATTGGACCAAGCACGATACCAACAATCAGCACAACAAACAGTAACAGGACTTTCAGCATAACTTAGCCCTCCTGACTGATTTCAGAAGATTGGGACAGCAAGCTGCGGACTCGGGTTTGCATCAGCTTTTCCAGTAAAGGCTGACTTGAAAGATGATCCGGTACAGTTATGGAAATAGGTTGCTGACTCAGTGAATCAATTTCTTCCAGGAATGCTTTAGTATTTGGATCGTTAATATTAAAGTAAGCTCTGACCCAGGTTGAAACTGTTTCCAGTGATTGTTTAAATACTTCTCCTTGATGGCGCGGTATTGCCTGAGCTGCAATCAATAAGCGGGCTCGGATGTTTTCCCGTAGATAGATATCTTGATTTGGTGCTAATAATGGCTCAGCAGCAGAATCACGGCGACGGATGGTAATGAAATTATCCATAAAGCTGTTCCAGCTTTTGCTTAGGTTCTGGCGCCATTCAGATAACGTACTGGTTAATTCATCATTGTCTTCGTCCATGGGTGAGCTATCGGTGGTATTGTCAGCCAGCCGCAGGTTGTCTACCTGGTTAGAGAGCTGATTAACCCGCAGGATAATGCCATCAAAATCAACTTGGTTGATGGCAGACAATTCGCTGATGTCCTGGGTAATTGCACGGCGGATTTCAATCAGGCTTGGATCATTCATCTCAGCAAGACTGGCGTCTGCATTTTTTAGCAGAGCAGCGGCAGTGATTACATCCTGATCATTCCATAATTTCCGGCCAGCCATTTTGACTAGAAAATCAGCTTGTGCTAGCAGCCAGCTTTTTACATCAGAACTGGATAAAGCAGATATTTTTGCCTGTAATTCTTGCAGGCGATTATCCAATTGCTCATTTTGTGCGGTTTGTGCAGCAACTTGACTAAAAGCTTGCTTCTGTCCTTTGAACAGCGCTTCAATACGTTGCTGATCTTGTGATTGTTGATGTTTTAGCGATTCCAGTTGTTGGCGCAGCTCTTGGTTCTCAGCGCTCAATAAATGGCTTTGCTGTTGTCCGTAGTAATAAAGGCCACCGCTGATTGCCAGAATAATTGCAATAGCAATAATGTTTTTCAGAACGCTAGGAATTTCTTGTTTCTGAGGTTCTCCGGGCTGTTGCGGGGGTTCAACCGTTTCTATTGCTTTTTCAACTGTCTCGGAGGACTGTTTTTGTTCCGTCATAGTGGGCATCCCATGTCAGTTTATTCTAGTGCCTGAATTAAGGCATCGTTATCTGCACTTTTAGCAACTTTGACATCTTGCCAACCCAGATTCCGGGCGGTGTATGCAAGACGTTCACTTACCACAATAAGATGGCAATTCAATAGCCACCTGTTTCGATCACTTTTGGGTACTAAGTTATATAACAGTTGCAGTATTTCGCCGCTGGTTACAACTAAAGTCTGTACTCCATATCTCTGCCAGCGGGCGCTGAATTCTGCTGCCGAGTAATCTACTCGCTGGCGAAAATAACATTCACAATAATTAACTGTGGCACCCCTTTCTGTCAAAGTTTGGGCAATAAGTTCACGCCCACCATTTCCTCTGAGTAGCAAAGCTTGTTTATTTTTAACCTGATGTAAGGAGGGGAGTTCTAGTAGAGTTTCGCTGGTTTCGCCCTCTGATGACCAGGTAATATTTATACCAGTCAGTTGATGAAAAGCCAGAGCAGTTGATCTACCAATAGCATAATAAATCAGCTTGTTCGGCCATGATAGATTAATCTTTTTTAACTGTGAGTTTGCGTAATAAACTGCATTTTTTGACAACAGGAATACCATATCACCGGTATTCAAGCAGCAAAGTTTTTCGGCCAGTTGTGATAGTTCTGAACCTGGGCGAATATCGATTAAAGGCGCGCTGAAAGCAGTTTTGCCCGCGGTCTGTAACCTTCTGACTAATTCTTCTCCGGCAGGAGAAGGGCGTGTCACCAGAATACTCATGTGGGGGGATTACCTCGATAAACTTCCGCCAGAATTTCTCTTGCTCCCCGTTCCAGTAATTCTTCTGCCAATTCAAGGCCTGCTTGACATGCATCTTTGGGTAAGACCGTTCGCTCACCACGAATAATAACGCTACCATCTGGAGCTCCAACCAATGCCCGCAGCCAGATTTTTCCATCCTGCCAGATGGCATAGCTACCTATTGGTACCTGACAGCCTCCTTCCAAACGGGTGTTCATTGTTCGTTCGGCAAGAACACAGATTTCTGTATCATAGTGATTTAATGGTGCCAGTAGAGCACGTGTTTGCTGGTCGTCAAGACGGCATTCAATCCCCACGGCTCCCTGACCAACGGCAGGTAATAACTGTTTTGCAGATAATGGTGTACGGATACGGTCATGCAATTCTAACCTTTTCAATCCTGCAACAGCGAGAATGATGGCATCGTAATGACCATTATCCAGCTTACTCAGACGGGTTCCAACATTGCCCCGAAGGTCACGGATAGTCAGATCCGGGCGTAATTCACGGAGTTGACATTGACGACGTAAACTTGATGTACCAACAATGCTACCTGTTGGTAGTTCATCGAGAGAGTGATATTTGGCAGAAACAAAAGCATCACGTGGATCATCACGTTCGCAAATAGTGACTAATCCTAGCCCTTCAGGAAAAGAAATGGGGACATCTTTCATCGAATGAACAGCGATATCAGCCCGTCCTTCAAGCAGAGCTAGTTCAAGTTCTTTGACAAATAGTCCCTTACCACCCACCTTTGCCAGGGGGGTGTCCAGAATGATGTCTCCCTGGGTTACCATGGGAACCAGTTGCACTTCTAGATCTGGGTAAAATTGTTGCAATTTTTGCTGAACATATAATGCTTGCCACATAGCCAGAGGGCTTTGGCGGGTCGCGATACGGATAGTTTTAGTTGACATATATGCTTGTATTTTTCAGGCTTTGCAGCTGTCATATAAATGAAAAACATGATACCTGTTTTAACACTTCGACAGTTTTTTTTCCAGCTAAGACCTGGGAAGATAATATACAGATTATATTAAAATATAAAATAAATTTTAATTTTTAAATTATTTTTATGTCAATGCCAATGGATTGATTTAAATGTGAATTAAATTTTCCAGTAAATTATTTCTGTAATTGGAGAATTCTGAATAGAAAGAGTTGCTAATTGAAATATAACCAATAAGGTGATTTCTATAAGGTCGTTGATAACAAAGAATTACATATAATACCTGAAAAATGGGCAGGGGAAATTTCCTTATATAAAAGAAAGTATAAAAAGTGTGGGTTTTGTTGTTATTTTTATATATAACAATGTGTTACTTGGTTTCTTATTGGGAGGGACATTGCAATTCAATTGCTTTACTGACTTTACGGTTTATCTACAAGGTGTTAAATTGATCACGTTTCCGGTAATAAATTGGTAAGAATCATTATAAATAATTCCATTGAGCTATATCAGCCGGAAGCGGGGGATTTATCTGGGCACTGGAACTCAATTGGGCGAGACGTCTTGTACCTTTATATCGAAACGCTGAAGCAGAGACTGGACGCGATAAACCAACTCAGGTTAGAGCGCGCCTCTACCGCCATGAGTGCGGAATTCAAACAGGTATACAGTTTACTGCCAGTATTATTGCATTATCATCATCCGATGATGCCAGGTTACATCAATGGTAATGTTCCCTATGGCGTATGTTTTTTTGAGCATGATGAAGTACAAAAATCTTATCTTATTGATTTAGAGAATAAATTAAATTACGTCATAGAACCGCCTGTTAATGGTGAGCTTCCTATCACGGGTATTTATTCAATGGGGAGCACTTCGTCAATCGGGCAAAGCTGTTGTTCCGATCTGGATATTTGGGTATGTCATCAGTCATGGCTTGATAATGATGAGCGTCTTTTACTGCAACGTAAATGTACTCTTATTGAACAGTGGTCTGCGGCGCTTGGCATCGAAGTTAATTTTTTTCTTATTGATGAAAACCGCTTTCGCCATAATACCAGTGGTAGTCTTGGTGGTGAGGATTGTGGTTCTACTCAGCATATTTTGTTACTTGATGAATTTTATCGTACCGCTGTACGTATGGCCGGTAAGCGTTTGCTATGGGAGATGGTGCCGGTAGAAGAAGAGAGCCACTATGATGAATATGTTTTGTCGCTTTATGCACAAGGTGTTCTGACTCCAAATGAGTGGCTTGATCTCGGAGGGTTGGGTGAGTTATCCGCTGAAGAATACTTTGGTGCCAGTTTATGGCAGCTGTACAAAAGTATCGACTCTCCTTATAAAGCTGTATTGAAAAGCCTGTTATTAGAAGCATATTCTTGGGAATATCCCAATGGTAAGTTATTGGCAATGGAGATGAAGCAGCGTTTGCACGCGGGTGAAATCGTCTCCTTTGGTCTTGATGCATATAGCATGATGCTTGAGCGTGTTACCCGTTATCTGACAGAAATTAATGATACGACTCGCTTGGATCTAATACGTCGATGCTTCTATTTAAAAGTTTGTGAAAAGCTCTCTCTTGATCAAGATGATAAAGGTTGTACTGGTTGGCGGCGCCAGGTTCTAGCTCAATTGGTATATGAGTGGAAGTGGGATACAGAGCGGCTGGAAATCTTGGATAACCGTAACTCATGGAAAATCGAACAGGTTCGTGACGCTCATAATGAACTGCTTGATACCATGATGCAGAGTTATCGTAACCTTATCCGCTTCGCTCGCCGCAATAATCTGAGTGTCAGTGCCAGCCCACAGGATATTGGTGTACTGACCCGTAAACTATACGCTGCATTTGAAGCGTTGCCAGGGAAGGTGACATTAGTTAATCCACAGATTTCGCCAGACTTGTCAGAAAAAAATTTAACATTTATTTATGTTCCTCAAGGACGTGCAAATCGTAGCGGCTGGTATCTCTACAATCAGTCACCAACTATTGAAGCAATTATTGGTCATCAGCCTCTGGAATATAACCGTTATCTGAATAAACTGGTGTCGTGGACTTATTTTAATGGCTTGTTGACAGAAAAATCCTGTATTCATATTCATAATGGTGAAGCTCAGTGTGATGAGCTGAAATTGCATGAATTAATTAACGATATTTCTGTTCATTTCCCTATCCGTCTGCCAGCTCCGACGCCAAAGGCTCTCTATAGCCCGTGTGAGATTCGCCATCTGGCAATTATTGTCAATCTGGAGAAAGATCCGACTGCTGAGTTCGCCAATCAAGTCATACATTTTGATTTCCGTAAGCTTGATGTATTCAGCTTTGGTGAATCGCAACAGTGTTTGGTTGGCAGTATTGACTTACTTTACCGCAACTCATGGAATGAAGTGAGAACTTTACATTTTAATGGTGAACAATCTGTGCTGGAAGCATTGAAAACCATTTTGGGAAAAATGCATCAGGATGCTGCGCCACCAGCCGCGGTTGAAGTGTTCTGTTACAGCCAACATTTACGTGGGCTTATCCGTACCCGAATCCAGCAACTCGTATCTGAATGTATTGAGTTGCGTTTATCCAGCAATCGTCAGGACCCGGGCCGTTTTAAGGCATTGCGCATTGCAGGCCAGACCTGGGGGCTTTTCTTTGAACGTCTTAACGTATCTGTGCAGAAGTTAGAGAATGCCGTGGAATTTTATGGGGCAATTTCTAACAATAAATTGCATGGGTTGCCAGTGAAAATCAATACCAAAGAGACGCACTTACCCGCTGTGGTTGATGGTTTTGCTAGCGAAGGGATTATTCAATTTTTCTTCGAAAATACGGAAGATGATAAGGGCTTTAATATTTATATTCTGGATGAAGCCAATCGGGTAGAAATTTACTCTCATTGTGAGGGGAGTAAGGAAGAACTGGTGCGTGATGTCAGTCGGTTTTATTCTTCATCTCATGATCGGTTTACTTACGGATCAAGTTTTATTAATTTTAACTTGCCGCAGTTTTATCAAATTGTCCAAATGGGAGGCCAGGTTCAGGTTATTCCATTCAGTGGATCATCTTTCTCACATTTGAGAGTAACGGATGATGGGGAAAACAGTGCAGAGGAACCGCCAGAACTTTATCGTTCTGTATCACATTACTGATTTACCCCGCTGCGCGGGGTATAGATTAATCATTCAAAACTAAATTGTTCGCCACTTTGTTCTGTGATGGACAGCGCCAGTATAGTGAGGAAATCTCCACCGCTACGGTCGCAAATCCACTGACTATCTTTATAGTCAAAATGATAACCTCCGTTTTTTGTTGCCAGCCAGATTTGATGGAAAGGTTCCTGGCGGTTGATAATAATTTTGCTGTCGTTATCAAAGCTCAGGGTCATGACACCGCCATTGGTTTCACAGTCAATATCAGCATTGCCATCATAGTTATCCAATTGCTCTTCAATATAAAGCATCAGTTGGTCAGCTAACTGATGAAATTCACTGTCGTTCATCTTCATTTCCTATTTGCTTTTCGAGGTCTAACTGCGATTATAGAGAATATTGACGTATGAATTACAGGCATTAATGCAATGAAGAAAAAATTACGCGAGTTTCTGGTTATCATAACCTTATTTACACTTTCCGGCTGTGGACTAAAAGGCCCTCTCTATTTTCCACCAGAACAACCACCGGCAGAAAAAACGACAACTGCGGCTCAGATACATGAAGATAGCGCGCAGCAAGAACAGAAAGTGGGCAGTATCTCTCAGAAATAAGCGAGATAAGCCGGGTAGTTACCGCGGTTTACGGTGGAGCATTATATGCAGTTCTCCAAAATGCATGGTCTTGGTAATGACTTTATGGTCGTTGATGCTGTGACCCAAAATGTTTATTTCTCACCAGAACTGATCTGCCGTCTGGCAGACAGGAATACGGGTATTGGCTTCGATCAATTATTAGTTGTTGAAGCGCCTTATGATCCGGATCTGGACTTCCATTATCGCATTTTTAATTCCGATGGTAGCGAGGTAGCACAATGTGGCAATGGTGCCCGTTGTTTTGCTCGTTTTGTTCGTCTTAAGGGATTAATTAATAAGCGTGAGATTAAAGTGAGTACTCAATCAGGACGTATGGTACTGAGTATCACTAATGATGATCAGGTTTGCGTTAATATGGGGGAACCTGAATTTGAGCCCCATAATATACCATTCCGCGCGTTAAGAGCAGAAAAAACCTATATTTTAAGAGTGATAGAAAAAACGGTTCTTTGTAGTGTTGTTTCTATGGGGAATCCTCATTGTGTGATTCAGGTAGCAGATGTGGAGACTGCTGAAGTGGAAATCCTGGGGCCAGCACTGGAAAGCCACGAAAGATTTCCTGAACGGGCTAATATTGGTTTCATGCAAATTTTAAACCGAGGTCACATCCGTTTGCGGGTTTATGAACGTGGTGTTGGAGAAACGCAAGCTTGTGGTAGCGGAGCTTGTGCTGCGGTGGCAGTTGGTATTCAGCAGCAATTACTCGATAGTAATGTCCGGGTAGATTTGCCGGGAGGTTCGTTGTTTATTTGCTGGGCAGGGCCGGGAAACCCCCTCTATATGACGGGACCGGCGACACATGTTTATGATGGCACAATTCATCTGTAATCGATTCTGTTTTGAACCGCGGGGCATCGGAAGATGGAGAAAAAAGAAGAGCAGTTAAGCATCAATGGCATACCTGATGATCAGACTGTTGTGGATTATTTGTTAGAAAACCCCAATTTTTTTATCCGCAATGCACGTGCCGTTGAACAGATACGGGTTCCTCATCCGGTAAGAGAAACAGTTTCTTTGGTTGAATGGTATATGAGCCGTCAGAGGGCTCGTATTGCTTGTCTGGAAGAAGATATAACTCTGCTAATGGAACGGGCCAGAGTGAATGAACAATTGTTTGAACAGTTGTTTAAATTACTTGTTGATTTGTTTGCAGCAGAAAGTTTACAGGATATGCTTGGTCGGTTGAACTCATGGGCTAAAAATTTGGGGTTAAATGGCGCAGCTATCCGTCTTTTCAGTGATAAATGGCATATTGGAGCACCGTTTAATGCACCTGATTTAGCACTTTCTCGTAATGCTTTCGAACCAATTCGTATTCGGCGTTTTGGTAATAATAACCATTATCTTGGTATGTTGAATGGACCGGAAAGTTTATTGTTGTTGCCACAGATTCGTCATGTAGGTTCAGTTGCGGTATCTCTACTGGGGGCTAGGGGAGAGTTGGGTATGGTGATGTTTAACAGCCGGAATCATCAGCATTATCAGGAAGGCATGGGAACAGACATGCTTGATCATTTGGCTAAGTTATTGCCGGATATGCTATCCCGTTGGATTAAACGGATATGACGCAGGAAATCGATCTATTACTGGAGCCGATTGAGGCATTTCTGCGGTATCTCAGGGTAGAGCGTCGGCTAAGCCCGGTGACTATCATTAATTACCGTCGTCATCTTTCTGCACTGGCTGAGATGGTTTTAGCAATAGATGTTAGACAATGGGAAGATCTTGATCCTGCCAAAGTGAGAATGTTGGTAATACGTAGTCGCCGCGCTGGTTTGCAGTCAGCTAACCTGTCTTTACGCTTATCTTCTTTGCGCAGTTTTCTTGATTGGCAGGTGACTCAGGGCGTGATGGCCGTTAATCCTGGTAAAGCCGTCAGTACACCGGGAACTAAGCGCCATTTGCCGAAAAATATTGATGTGGATGAAGTAAACCAATTGCTAAATATCAATTTCAATGAGCCATTATCAGTGCGTGACCGGACTATGCTGGAAGTGATGTATGGTGCTGGATTGCGTTTATCGGAACTGGTTGGTCTTGATTGTCGACATTTGGATCTTGAAAGTGGAGAGGTATGGGTTTCAGGTAAAGGGAGTAAAGAGCGGAAGGTCCCTTTGGGACAGACTGCTGTTGAATGGCTTAATCGCTGGCTGGAGATGCGAGAATTGTTTAAACCGGGGGATAATGCTGTTTTTATCTCAAACAGGGGGCGGAGGATATCAACACGGAATGTACAGCAGCGATTTGCGCAGTGGGGTATACGTCAGGGGATAAACAGCCATATCCATCCGCATAAATTGCGTCACTCTTTTGCTACTCATATTCTAGAATCCAGTGGTGATTTGCGTGCGGTTCAGGAGCTGCTTGGTCATGCCAGCTTGTCTACCACTCAAGTCTATACTCATCTGGATTTCCAGCATTTGACAAAAGTGTATGATGTCGCTCATCCCAGAGCCAAACGGGGGAAATCGTGATGCATTTTTACCGGCCTCTTGCGCCTGTCTCAGCAATGACATTTGATCTGGATGATACCCTTTACGACAATCGTCCGGTGTTAGATAAGGCAGAAGAAAAGGTACTGAATTTTGTGCGGCAATACTCACCTAAGTTTAGTCACCTTGATTATCAAGATCTGTATGTTTTCCGCGAAGCGATACTGGAGCAACATCCTGATATTTATCATGACATGACTTTATTGCGTTGGCAGTCTGTGGAGCTAATGTTTTGTCATTATGGTTTTAGCCGTGAAGATGCTTGTCGTGGGGCAGATGAGATTATGGCTTATTTTGCACACTGGCGCAGTCAGATTAATGTGCCTGAAGCAACACACCAAACCCTAGCTGTCCTTGCTGAACGGATACCATTGGTAGCCATTACGAATGGTAATGCCGAACCTGCGGCTTGTGGTCTTGCTCGTTATTTTAAATTTGTGTTGAAAGCGGGCCCAGATGGGCGCTCAAAACCTTACAGTGATATGTACTGTTTAGCCGCAGATCGTCTGAGTTTACCGCTTGGGCGAATTTTGCATGTCGGTGATGATCTGAATACCGATGTGGAAGGGGCACTTCGTAGTGGTATGCAGGCTTGTTGGATGAATACAGAAAATAAAAAACTATTGCAAGTAGCTGAAAGTCGCTTGCTGCCACACATTGAGATTTCCGATTTGGCTTCTTTGACAGCATTGATATAATCAAGAAATTATTCTGTATAAAAACATAGCAGCCTTTGGTCGCTGGCTAATCAATTGATGGTAACTATGGACGTCTCCTATCTGCTCGAAAGTCTGAATGATAAACAACGGGAAGCTGTAGCGGCCCCGCGGACAAATATGTTGGTGCTAGCTGGAGCTGGGAGTGGTAAAACCCGGGTTCTGGTACACCGGATTGCCTGGTTATTATCAGTGGAGAATGCTTCACCATTTTCCATTATGGCAGTGACTTTTACCAATAAAGCTGCCGCAGAAATGCGTCACCGGATTGAAAACTTGATCGGTACCAGTCAAGGAGGAATGTGGATTGGTACATTCCATGGTTTGGCTCATCGTTTGTTACGGGCACATCATCTGGATGCTAATCTGCCACAGGATTTTCAGATTCTTGACAGCGAAGATCAGCATCGTTTGCTCAAACGTATTATCAAGGCGATGAATTTGGATGATAAACAATGGCCGGCACGTCAGGCGATGTGGTACATCAATGGTAAAAAGGATGAAGGGTTGCGGCCACAGCATATTGAAAGTTATGGCAACCCTGTTGAGATGACATGGCATAAAGTTTATCTGGCTTACCAGGAGGCTTGTGATCGTGCCGGACTGGTGGATTTTGCAGAACTTCTACTACGAGCCCATGAATTATGGCTGAATAAACCGCAGATCTTGCAACACTATCGTGGTCGATTTACTAATATTTTGGTAGATGAGTTTCAAGACACTAACAGTATTCAATATGCCTGGATTCATTTGCTGGCGGGGGAAACGGGCAACGTGATGATTGTCGGGGATGATGATCAATCTATTTATGGCTGGCGTGGGGCTCAGGTTGAGAATATTCAGCGTTTTCTGAAAGATTTTTCTGGCGCTGAAACTATCCGTTTGGAGCAGAACTACCGTTCTACCAGTAATATTCTGAAGGTTGCAAATACACTGATTGCTAATAACAGTGATCGTCTGGGTAAAAATCTGTGGACTGATGGTGTAGAGGGTGAACCCATTTCCCTTTATTCTGCATTCAATGAGTTGGATGAAGCCCGTTATGTGGTCAGCCGGATTAAAAACTGGCTTGAAAACGGGGGGGCGCTGAAAAACTGTGCCATACTTTACCGCAACAATGCTCAGTCCCGTGTACTGGAAGAAGCACTGTTACAGGCATCGATGCCATACCGTATTTATGGTGGTCAGCGGTTCTTTGAACGTCAGGAAATTAAAGATGCACTGGCTTACTTACGCTTAATTGCTAATCGCAATGATGATGCAGCGTTTGAACGTGTGGTGAATACGCCAGCGCGTGGTATTGGCGACAGAACGTTGGATATTGTGCGCCAGGCTGCCCGTGAACGGCAGAAAACGTTGTGGGATTGCTGTCAAATATTGCTTCAGGAGAAAGCGCTGGCCGGTCGTGCCGCTTCTTCCTTGCAGCGTTTTCTTGAATTGATAGAGGCGTTATCGACAGAAACTGAAGATATGCCATTGCATATTCAAACTGACAGGGTTATTCGTGATTCTGGCCTGCGGACGATGTATCAGCAGGAAAAAGGTGAAAAAGCACAGGCGCGTATTGAAAACCTTGAGGAACTTGTCACTGCAACTCGTCAATTCAGTTATCAAGACGAGGACGAAGATTTGATGCCATTGCAGGCATTTCTTTCTCATGCAGCATTGGAATCAGGAGAAGGTCAGGCAGATGACAGTCAGGATTCGGTGCAACTGATGACATTACATTCGGCTAAGGGGTTAGAATTCCCACAGGTATTTATTGTCGGAATGGAAGAAGGTATGTTCCCAAGCCAGATGTCGATTGAAGAGGGTGGACGTTTGGAAGAAGAACGTCGTCTGGCTTATGTGGGCCTGACACGCGCAATGGAAAAGTTGACAATTACTTATGCAGAAAGCCGCCGTTTGTATGGCAAAGAGGTTTATCATCGGCCATCCCGTTTTATTGGGGAACTGCCGGCAGAATGTATTGAAGAAGTTCGGTTACGTGCGACAGTATCTCGTCCCGTTAGTCATCGTCGGTTAGGTACGCCAATAAGTTCCAATGATAGTGGTTATGCTCTCGGACAACGTGTTCGTCACTCTAAATTTGGTGAAGGAACCATTGTGAATATTGAGGGGAATGGTGAACATAGCCGGTTGCAAATTGCGTTTCAGGGAGAAGGGATTAAGTGGCTGGTAGCTGCTTATGCCCGGCTTGAAACGGTCTGAAAATAATATCCAGGTTGAATGTTGACACGCTTTTTCTTCTAAGCGTAACATTCGCGCCTTACGATCACGTAGGGAGTCAAGGAGACTTATGATACATGCTGAGCGCATTTAAGTTAGAGAATAATCGCCTGCTCCGTCTTGAATTAGAAGAGGGAGAAAAGTTATCCGATTCTTTGTGGGTAGATTTGGTCGAGCCGGAAGAACGAGATAGGCTTCATGTCCAAAATGAACTAGGCCAAATTTTGGCAACCCGACCGGAATTGGATGACATTGAGGCATCCGCGCGTTTTTTTGAAGATGAAGATGGGATACACGTCCACTCATTTTTTTACTTTGAAGACGCAGAAGACCATGCTGGCAACGCAACCGTTGCATTTACTATTCGTGATGGTCGTCTCTATACATTGCGAGAGCGTGAACTCCCCGCATTCCGATTGTACCGTATGCGTGCTCGTAATCAGATATTAGTCGATGGTAATGCCTATGAAGTGCTGATGGATTTGTTTGAAACAAAAATCGAACAGTTGGCTGATGTTATCGAAAATATTTACAGCGTGCTGGAATCCTTGAGCCGAGTCATTATGGAAGGAAAGCAGGGGGATGAGTTTGATATTGCCTTGTCCAGCCTTGCTGAGCAGGAAGATATCGGTTGGAAGGTTCGTTTGTGCCTGATGGATACTCAGCGCGCGCTTAATTTTTTGGTGCGACGTGCCCGTTTACCGGCTGATCAGCTTGAACAAGCCCGTGAAATATTGCGGGATATTGAATCCTTGTTGCCACACAATGAATCCCTGTTTCAGAAAGTTAACTTCCTGATGCAGGCAGCAATGGGTTTTATCAATATCGAACAAAGCCGGATTATCAAAATCTTCTCAGTTGTCTCTGTGGTATTTCTGCCACCAACGTTGGTGGCTTCTAGTTACGGTATGAACTTTGAGTTTATGCCGGAGTTGCACTGGCCATTTGGTTATCCGGGCGCAATTGGTTTAATGATTGCGGCTGGCCTTGCGCCGTATCTTTATTTTAAGCGTAAGAATTGGCTTTAGTTTATTACCGCTTACTGACAAAGTGCTGGTTTTTGAGCCGGCATTTTGTCTTAATCAAGTTCTGTTCACCAGATAATGAAGTTTTATTATAATCTAGGCAACTATTAATACCACTTGTGTTGTATATACCCTATGGATTTCAAGATGCTGCTTTGTTGGCTGCTTTCTCTCACCCCAGTCACATAGTTATCTATGCTCCTGGGGATTCGTTCACTTGCCGCCGCGCTGCAACTCGAAATTTATTGGGTATATAACTTATTTCATTGTGTGTACTTAATCATACAAATTGCCGTCCCCAATTGAGTATATTCTTCCCCCAAACGTTCAAAGCCAAGAGCAATATAAAACCCTTCAACTTGAGGATTAGACAGTACCCGCAATGATGTTTTTCCTTTTGTATGAAGATTATTCAATACTGTTTGTACCAATTGTTTGCCAATACCTTGATACCAAGTGGTTGGTTCAACAAATAATCCGTCCAGTTCTGCATTCCCATCAGATAGCGGCAATACAACACTGAACGCTAGAATCACGCCAGCTTGTTCCGCAATATAAACATACCCTTCATCCTTCAAGTTGCTGCTTTGTTGGCTGCTTTCACTCACCCCAGTCACATAGTTATCTATGCTTCTGGGGATTCGTTCACTTGCCGTAGCGCTGCAACTCGAAATCTATTGGGTATATACCCTGCTTCAATATATTCTGTAGGGAGTTCTATCGCGTGAGGATTTGCTAATAATAACTCGCGATCATCTTCCCACATCAAAGAGGCACGTAACTGAAGTGCTTCAAGGGCAATGTATTCTGTTGTTTTGGCTAATCTGATGGTTATTTTCATTACTTTTGCTATTTCTGCGATTTACGCTGTGTATACACGGCATCCAATGTAAACAGCACTAATGCAGCCCAGATAAAGCCAAAAGTAATCAGCCGGTCGGTACCTATTTGTTCATCGTAAACCAAGGTTGCTAGCAGGAACATCAGTGTTGGGCCGACATACTGGAAGAATCCGAGCGTAGATAGGCGCAAATGAGCAGCAGCTTCTGTAAATAACAGTAATGGCACAGTAGTAATAATGCCCGCGGCAATCAGCAATAAATTAAGTGTCGCTGGGTTAGAACTTAAATCACTGGTTGGGGTGTCGGCAAAACCAAATAAATAAGTGGCTGCAACTGGCAGTAACCATAATGTTTCAATTGCCATACCTGTTTGTGCATCAACATTCATCTTCTTACGAAGCAGGGCATACAAGGCAAAAGTGACCGCTAAACTTAAACCAATGACAGGTATAGAGCCAAATTGCCATAGCTGGATTAACACGCCGGTAAAGGCCAGAGCAACAGCAGTCCATTGCATTCGACGGAAACGTTCACTCAAAAACAGCATACCAAATAAAACGTTAACCAGTGGGCTAATAAAATAACCCAGGCTGGCCTCCAACATATGACCGTGGTTTACTGCCCAGATGTAGATCAGCCAGTTACAGGCAACGACGGTAGCAGTCACGGCCAGCAACAACACTTTTTTAGGTTGATGAAAAACCTTGACTACCTGTGGCCAGTGGCGAGTTAATGTTATCAGCAGCAACATAAAGAAAAATGACCATATAACACGATGGGTCAGAATTTCATCAGCAGGTACTTGCTGAATATGTTTAAAATAAACCGGAGCAATCCCCCAGATAAAGCAGGCTCCGAAGGCGTATAGAACTCCTTTGGTCGTTTGTGGTTTGTTCATATTGTCCTGATGCAAATAATAAGGTGGAAAAAATGTAATGAGTTGTTAGCCCGTTAACGTGGAAATAATATGTCACCGGGCTGAATATTACGCAATGGATTAAATAGTTAAAATTATATGATTAGCCTACCAGATAAGCCGCCGTTACGCTGGCAATATGGGCTCTCTGCTCATTATGGAGTTCTGCTCTGGCAACAGAAACTTTATTTCCACTACGGATAATACTACTGGTAGCAGTAAATAATTTACCTCTGCCTGGGCGTAGATAATCCACCCGCAAATCGATAGTTCCCATTGTTGATAATCGCTTTTCTAATTCTTCTCGTGAAATGGGGGTTAGACGGCTTAACGTATTACCGATGCAGACTAATCCAGCACATACATCCAAGACTGAGGCAATCACACCACCATGTAAAATTTGCTGCGCGGTATTACCTACCAGTTTACTCTGATTATGGAACTGTATTTCTGCATAATCCTGCTCAAATCGAAGTAATTCAAGCCCTAATAATTGGTTAAAGGGCATATGGTGAACAAAAGCATCCCCAATCAGTTGGCGGGCTTCCTCTAGGGCTATTTCAGTTGTAGGCATTTAATTTAATCCCAAATAAGGTATGTGTTATTAACATTACTTTATACCCGTTATCTTTCAGGTTGCTGCTTTGTTGGCTGCGCTCACTTGCCGCCGCGCCGCAACTTGAAATCTATTGGGTATGGTTAATGAATTGTTAATATTATGCTTTTGTTGCTAACCTTGCCAGTTTGCCAAGAATATAGAGTAATAACCTGAAAAAAATCAAATTACTAAATAATATGATTGGATGTAACCATGATAAATTGAAACAGATAGAACCACGATGTTGGGCTTAACTGACTGAAAATAGACTGTTTCACATTTAAAAGTATGGGAGTCAACTGATTAAGTTCGGGGAAAGGGAAATAGTCAAAGATTTGTCCCAGACGGCGTTGGTATCCAACTGATTGTTCAATGACATGCTGTAATTATTCCAAGAGTGAGATAGCATAATGCCAAGGCGTTTGAATAATGTCTGTGATTTTTTAATGGTTGAGGAAAAGCGTGTCTACCGCAGAAGTCATCAATACGATATCACTGACAGAGCAGGTATTGCGGGAAACCTTTGGTTATCAGCAATTTCGGCCTGGTCAGCAACAAGTTATCAATACCATTCTTGAAGGGCGTGATTGTCTGGTTATTATGCCGACGGGGGGTGGTAAATCATTGTGTTACCAAATTCCGGCACTGATACAGGAAGGCGTCACGTTGGTTGTTTCCCCATTGATCTCTTTGATGAAAGATCAGGTGGATCAATTGCAGGCGAATGGTGTTGCTGCTGATTGTTTGAATTCAACTCAGGCTCGCGAACAGCAGATTGATGTGATCCGACGTTGTCGTCAGGGGATGGTCAAATTGCTGTATATCGCTCCTGAACGCTTGATGATGGATAACTTCCTTGAGCAACTTCTGGAATGGCAACCAGCTATACTGGCGGTGGATGAAGCACATTGTATTTCACAATGGGGCCATGATTTTCGGCCTGAATATCGGGCGTTGGGTCAGCTCAGGCAACGGTTTCCAACATTGCCTGTCATTGCGTTGACCGCGACCGCTGATGAAACCACCCGTAATGATATCGTCCGACTACTGAACCTTAATAATCCGCTTATCCATATCAGCAGCTTTGATCGCCCTAATATTCGTTATACCTTGATAGAGAAATACAAGCCATTAGATCAATTATGGCTATTTATCCGTGCTCAGAAAGGTAAAAGTGGCATCATTTACTGCAACAGTCGTAGTAAAGTTGAAGAAACGTCAGAGCGCTTACAAAAACGTGGCTTAAGTGTTGCACCATATCATGCTGGTCTAGATAACAACCAACGTGCTCGGGTACAGGATGCATTTCAACGTGATGATTTGCAGGTAGTTGTGGCAACAGTCGCGTTTGGTATGGGAATTAATAAACCCAATGTTCGGTTTGTGGTTCATTTTAATATTCCACGTAACATTGAATCCTATTATCAGGAGACAGGGCGTGCCGGACGTGATGGCCTACCTGCGGAAGCGGTGTTGTTCTATGATCCCGCTGATATGGTATGGCTTCGCCGTTGTTTGGAAGAAAAACCTGTTGGCACACAACAGGATATTGAACGGCATAAACTTAATGCAATGGGCGCTTTTGCTGAAGCACAAACTTGCCGCCGCTTGGTATTGCTGAATTATTTTGGTGAAAATAAGCAAAACCTTTGCGGCAACTGTGATATTTGCCTTGATCCACCTAAAAATTATGATGGTCTGGTGGATGCGCAAAAAGCGCTTTCTTGTGTTTACCGGGTTGGTCAGCGTTTTGGTATCGGTTATATCGTTGAAGTGCTCAGAGGCTCGAATAATCAACGTATCCGTGATATGGGGCATGACCGTTTGCCAGTTTATGGTATTGGTAAAGAGCAAAGTCAGGAGTATTGGATCAGTGTATTGCGGCAACTGATTCACTTAGGCTTTATCAGTCAAAACATCACCAATTATTCAGCATTACAATTAACAGAAGCAGCACGACCAGTATTGCGTGGTGAGGTTCTGCTGAAACTGGCTGTTCCACGAATACAGAGTCTGAAAGGACGCAGTCAGCAAAGTAAATCTTATAGTGGTAATTACGATCGCAAGCTGTTTGCTAAGCTGCGTAAATTACGAAAATCGATTGCTGACGAAAATAATATCCCTCCTTTTGTTGTATTTAACGATGTCACTTTGATTGAAATGTCAGAGCAATGCCCGGTCACTGCTGATGAAATGTTATTAATTAACGGAGTAGGGCAACGGAAACTTGAACGTTTTGGTGGTGTTTTTATGGCGTTGATCCATGAACATCTGGAGGAATTCAAATAGCTTGAGGACAATTTATGACGCCCGAAAGGTTGAAAGAAAGCTGGCTCAATCGTGAGATACAGTTCTCTGCTTTTGCTAACGGGCCTTTGTTGGATTTCTGGCAATCCAGAGAAGAACGTGAGTTTGTCGGTGTCGATAATGTGCTGATACGCTATGCCCGTTTTTGTACAACAACAAAGAATCATAGGGCGGTCGTTATCTTACCTGGCCGCAGTGAAAGTTATGTCAAATACCCGGAAGTCGCATTTGATTTTTATCACCTTGGCTACGACGTTTTTATTATTGATCATCGTGGGCAGGGGCGATCCAGCAGGATACTTGAAGATCCACAAAAAGGGCATGTAGAACAATTTAATGACTATATTGATGATATTGAAACGTTTATAGAAAAAGACATTCTCCCTCGTCATTATTCTCACTGTTATGCGCTGGCCCATTCCATGGGGGCGGCAATATTAGGGGGATTATTATTACGTCACAGCCAGGTTTTTGATGCAGCAGCGCTGTGTGCACCTATGTTTGGTATTAACTTGCCAATGCCACGTTGGTTAGCAACCTTTCTGGTAAACCGGGCAGAAAAATACCCGGACAGACGCAACAATTATGCGGTATTGACAGGGAAATGGCGTCCGTTGCCTTATTTGATAAACCCTCTAACACATAGTTATGAGCGTTATTGTCGCTACCTTCGTTATTACACAGATTACCCAGAATTACGTATAGGCGGTCCAACATACCATTGGATAAGGGAAAGTATGCGGGTTGGCGACATGCTGATAGAAAAGGCAGGAAAAATTGAGACGCCACTGATGGTTTTAAAAGCCAGTGAAGATCAGGTCATTAATAATCAAAAATTACAGGCTTTTTGTAAATCACGCCAGAAAGAAGAGGTTTTCATTAAAGAGTCGCTGCCTTTGATTATACAGGGGGCACATCATGAAATCCTGTTTGAAAAAGATAAATTACGTAGTCAGGCACTCAACGCCATTTGTGATTTTTTTGATCAAAATTGATTTAATTTAGGAACTATAACTATGTATCACATTGTTGCTTCAGATTTAGATGGCACTTTGCTGTCTCCTGATCACAAATTAACTTCTTACACCAAGGAAACACTTAATTTACTGACAAACAAAGGCATTCATTTTATTTTTGCGACTGGCCGTCATCATGTGGATGTTGCACAAATCCGTGACAGTCTTGGTATTGATGCCTATATGATCACCTCCAATGGTGCCCGGGTACACGATACCGCGGGTGAACTGGTTTTCAGTCACAATGTTGCTCCTGATATTGTGCATGATTTGTGTCTAATGGAGTTTGATAATCCCAATATTCTGACGAATTATTACTGTAATGACGACTGGTATATGAATCGTGAAAGCCCTGAGCAGGAAGTTTTTTTCCAAGAGTCAGTATTTCATTATCAGCTTTTTGAGCGTGATAATTTTGAGACTGATGGTGTGTGCAAAGTTTACTTTACTTGTGAAGATCATGATTTACTAATTACTCTGGAAGAAGCAATTAATGCGCGTTGGGGTGACAGAGTAAATGTGAGTTTCTCATTGCGTAATTGTCTGGAGGTTATGGCTGGTGGTGTTTCCAAAGGTCATGCACTTGAGCAGGTTGCTAAATCTATGGGTTATAAACTAAGTGATTGCATAGCTTTTGGTGATGGAATGAATGATCTGGAAATGCTAATGGCGGTAGGTAAGGGCTGTATTATGCGGGATGCTCACCAACGTTTGAAAGATATCCTGCCAGATATGGATGTGATTGGCTCAAATGCGGATGATGCTGTTTCCCGTTATTTATGCAAAATGTACCAAGTTTAATTGGCACTTAATGAGTAACTGTCTTTTCAAATCAAGCCGTGTGGATGGAGACATCCCGCGGTTTTTTGTTTTTACTATTACCCTGAGACAAAATCAGTGTGGTTTTAAAATATGGAAGAAGGGTAACCATATTACGAAGAAACAGGTAAAGCTTTATACCCTTCATCTTTCAAGTCGCTGCTTTCACTCACCCCAGTCACATCGTTATCTATGCTCCTGGGGATTTGTTCACTTGCCGCCGCGCTGCAACTCGAAATCTATTAGATATACCTGTTATCTTTCAAGTTGCCTCTTTGTTGGCTACATTCACTCACCCCGGTCACATAGTTATCTATGCTCCCGGGGATTCGCTCCCTTGCCGTCGCGATGCATCTTGAAATCTATTGGGTATATGATCATTAAAGGTAAAATAGAAATGATTAAAGTTTTTTTAAGCGAGTAAAAAATGCGATTTTACACTGACATTGGAAAAGAAAACTCAGGAAAAGCGGATTTTAAATTTATTAAAAAACGACGCGTTAACTAAAAAAAGAAAATATCGATTGAAAATTTCTTTTATCGGTGATTAACTCAGTTATCTTATTTACCAAAGGTTAAAAATAGATTATCGATTAATGCCCAGTTTTTAAATAGGTATAAAGTGACTAAAAAAGTCTGTTTAATTAATTTACCAATGATTCCATAATCTATTCATTTTACGTTTACCTAACCAGCCATGATCATTTAAAAGAGTAAATACAGAGATATTAAAAGTTTTATATTAAGGATGGATTTAACTAGATATATGTAAATTTTCAGAAAGATAGTTAATCACATTTAATCGAAGTCATTAACCATTAATAAAGAGTTGAAAAGAAATCAGCATGTAAAAGAATATTGTCTGAAAAGATGGGTATTTAAGCGCTATTTTATGAAGAAAACCTTAAAAAATAATGCAATAGAAAAATGGATAAAATGGTTAATTTTTCAGGGTTTAAGCTCTAAAAAAACACCTCTCATTTTTTTATTGTTTAAGCTTATCGCTGGTTTTGTCAGATGAAAAACCTGGATGGACAACATGAAATTATCACCAAAAATTCCCACTCAGTAATTTTCCTCATGAGATTGGATCGGAGTGACAGAAATATCATTAGCTCAACACTTACGTACTTATATTTGTACAAGTACAGTTATGGGGACAACATTGGGAGGTAATGACTATGAATACGATGAGCTATTCAGCGCGCGTTTCGGGCTAACTTAGCCAGGACTTTGGATAAAGTGAATGATGACCACAAACCCGTTATGATCACTCGCCAGAACGGTAAACCAACGGTCGTTATTAGTTTAGGGTATTTTATGAAAGTACAGGATTATCCAGATTTTTTCAGGAAAGCCCAATAATACCAGTCAATTACGTTGTTATAGGGTTTTTTTAATATCTGGTGGTGCCGCCAGAAGCTCTTTTTCCCAGCGAGCCAGCCGTTTGGCTGGCAATGGATGGGTAGAGGGAAACTATTTTTTAAATAAATCTTTTAATCGTTGTTTCATAGTATGCGCTCTCCGTCAAAACTGCCCTTAATGGTATTTTCCGCTGTCAGTGTTTCTCCCCAAAAATAACGAAGAGGGGCGATGACATTTTCTGATTGTTCATAGTACCAGTACAGTTCGCTACCACGAGGAAAAACTCCTTTCGTTTCGGTGAATACCACTTCCAGAGTTGCGGTATCACCATTCAAGGTCAATTTGGCTTGTTCCAGAGCTTCCTTGAATTCAGCAGCCGCTGGCGCAAGAAGTGGTAATGGCATATCAATTTCTCCTTTTCAATAAATTATCCATAACTCGCAAATAATCATGGTATTTTTCTCGGCTCTCCGTTTTACCGGATGAATGTATTAGCCCGGTAAAATGGAGAAGACAAGTGCAGCGCGTCAGTGTTGCCCTAAATAAGCCAAAATGATTGTCGTCTCATTAAGCGAGCAAATCTTTCTGGCTGGCAATCAGTTTTGCACCACATGCCGTATGCATACCTTCTAATGCAATAGGTTTTCCCTGATGCTTTAAGTCATCACTGCCTTCCACAATAGGGAAAACCCCTTTGCATTTAGGACAACTTACTAAATCACCTTTAGCAGCAACAGGCATGCCTTGATAAACCCAATCATCAATGGCGGTAATGACTTTACCACCATGATCGGTTAGGTCGTTTAAACGGATCACGGCTCTGTCTGTCATATTTATAACTCTGTCATCAATGGTAATATTTGTAGATCCCGCAAGCAGATTTCAATATCATTGGCTTTATTGATATGTTCCTGATTTTCGATGTCAAAAATATCTTTTGTCGTAATAATCAATGAACCTTTTTTGTCATTTTTATCAGAAACAGGTATTATTTCTTCTGCCATTGGGACTAAAGCTGGGTCTATTTCAATTGGTAAATAGAGCATCCAACCGGCATAAACTCTATCTGGAAAAACTTGTTTTTGTTTTAGCGAGTAGCCTCTTGTATCTACTAAAATAAATGGAGATTTACAATTAGATATTAAATTTTTAATGAATATTATAAATTTCTCAAAGTTAACGTCTTCTTTTTTAAGATTAATGTTAATTGATATGTTGGTTTTCCCTAATCGGATAGGGTTATTATGAATTTCATCTTCGCTTGTATATAAAATACTATTATTGTCTTCATCATTTCCATCTGATAAAGATTTAACAATAAGTTTAAATTTTTCATCAAAAGTTGCTTCAAAGTGTTTTAATGCGTACTCAGTAGGTCCATTTTCATCAAATGCTCGGTACAATAATCTCTCTTCCAAAGAATTCTCAGGTAAATGCCAACCACTTTGCTTATTTGATAATTTATTTACTTGTTGCACCACCGGATATAAATCATTCAATGCCACCTTGGGGGTTATGCTCTCGTTTAGATCGTGAAATAGTTCTATTCTTGGGTATATTGTTGTCATATCTTTACCTTTTTACGCAAAAAAATTAATATAATTAAACAACTATCAAATCACAGTATTAAACACTTTAATGTTATTAAATTTAGTAAATGCTCTAGAGAAGTATGTATAAGATACAGGTTGCAAAAAATGCCAATGTGATTTCGGCACACTGTTTAAGGTTATACATACTAAATTTTGTTTTTTAGCCTGATAAATCATACTGTCATGTCCAGACATATCTCCTTTTAATTTTACATCTTTATAGAAGTTTTTAGGCTCCCCATTTTTAAAAAACTGGTCATACAGAGCCTTAGCTTCAAGAAATAAGCATTGTGCAGGTTTCCAGCCATCAAAATTTGTACCCATGCATAACCAGGTTTCAATGATGTTTAATTCAGGGTTATATATCGTCCCGGCGATTTTTGTTTGGTAGGCAATGGTTATGTCTGAATACGATGTGGTCTTTTCCCAAACCATAGTAACGTTCCCAATAGCCGGACATTTTTCACATTCGGTACGGGACGAAGTCATTGTTTGTGTGTCCGCTTTTGCTTTGTCTTGTTCACCTTCTCTGTCTTTGGTGCTTTCCATCACACCAACGGCGGCTAATCCCGCGGCACAGGCAGCCAGTGTCCATTCAGCAGCCGCTAAAAGAGCAGGAGTCGCTGGCGCAAGAAGTGGTAATGGCATGTCAATTTCTCCTCTTCAATAAATTATCCATGACCTGTAAATAATCACGGTGTTTTTCTCGGCTCTCCGCTTTACCGGATAAATGTATTAGCCCGGTAAAATGGAGAAGACAAGTGCAGCGCGTCAGTGTTGTTCTAAATAGGTCAAAGCGATTGTCGTCTAAATTAAGCGAGCAAATCTTTCTGGCTGGCAATCAGTTTTGCACCACATGCCGTATGCATACCTTCTAATGCGACAGGTTTTCCCTGATGCTTTAAGTCATCACAGCCTTCCACAATAGGGAAAACTCCTTTGCATTTAGGACAGCTTACTAAATCGCCTTTAGTGGCAACAGGCACGCCTTGATACATGTAATTATCAGTGGCGGTAATGACTTGACCACCATGATTGGTCATGTCGTTTAAACGGATCACAGCTCTGTCTGTCATATTTATAACTCTGTCATCAATGGTAATATTTGTAGATCCCGCAAGCAGATTTCAATATCATTGGCTTTATTGATATGTTCCTGGTTTTCGATGTCAAAAATATCTTTTGTCGTAATAATCAATGAACCTTTTTTGTCATTTTTATCAGAAATAGGTATTATTTCTTCTGCCATTGGGACTAAAGCTGGGTCTATTTCAATTGGTAAATAGAGCATCCAACCGGCATAAACTCTATCTGGAAAAACTTGTTTTTGTTTTAGCGAGTAGCCTCTTGTATCTACTAAAATAAATGGAGAGTTTCGAACCGATATTGAATTTTTTAAAAATTCAATAATATCTTGAAAATTAAACTTATCTTTGTCTAAATTGATGCTTATAGATATATTAGTTTTACCTAATCTAACAGGATTAATATGGGTTTTATCTTCTCCCATATATAGAATACTATTGTTGTTCTCGTCGATTCCATCAGATAATGATTTCACAATAAATTTGGAGTTTTCATTATAAGTTTCTTTAAAATCCTCTATGGCGTATTTAGTAGGTCCATTTTTATCAAATGCATTATTTTTTAATCTTTCTTCTTGAGTATAACCAGGCAAACACCAACCACTTTTTCTAGTTGTTAACTTATTTATCTTGCGTGTAATTTGATATAAATCAAGTAATGCGTTTTCAGGAGTTAAAACCTCATTTGAATCATGAAATAATTTTATTCTTGAAAAGATAATTGACATTTTTAACTCTCCTTTTTGTGAGAATAATTAAAGTTCAGTGTTAAATACCGTAATGTTAGAAAATATAGAAAATGCCGTAAGAAAGTGTTCATAAGATATTGGTTCTAGGAAGTGCCAATGGGATTTTGGAATATTATTTAATGTCTCGCATACTAAATTCTGCCTTCTAGCCTGATTAATCATACTGTCATATCCAGACATTTTTCCCTTTAACTTTATATTCTTATAAAAGTCATTAGGTTCTCCATCTGTGAAAAACTGGTCATACTTAGCCTTAGCTTCAAGAAATAAGCATTGTGCAGGTTTCCAGCCATCAAAATTTGTACCCATGCATAACCAGGTTTCAATAATGTTTAATTCAGGGTTATATATCGTCCCGGCGATTTTTGTTTGGTAGGCAATGGTTATGTCTGAATACGATGTGGTCTTTTCCCAAACCATAGTAACGTTCCCAATAGCCGGACATTTTTCACATTCGGTACGGGACGAAGTCATTGTTTGTGTGTTCGCTTTTGCTTTGTCTTGTTCACCTTCTCTGTCTTTGGTGCTTTCCATCACACCAACGGCAGCTAATCCCGCGGCACAGGCAGCCAGTGTCCATTCAGCAGCCGCTAAAAGAGCGGGAGTCGCTGGCGCAAGAAGTGGTAATGGCATATCAATTTCTCCTTTTCAATAAATTATCCATAACCTGCAAATAATCATGGTATTTTTCTCGGCTCTCCGTTTTACCGGATGAATGTATTAGCCCGGTAAAATGGAGAAGACAAGTGCAGCGCGTCAGTGTTGTTCTAAATAGGCCAAAGCGATTGTCGTCTAAATTAAGCGAGCAAATCTTTCTGGCTGGCAATCAGTTTTGCGCCACAGGCTGTTTGCATACCTTCCAATGCAATAGGTTTTCCCTGATGCTTTAAGTCATCACTGCCTTCCACAATAGGGAAAACCCCTTTGCATTTAGGACAACTTACTAAATCACCTTTAGCAGCAACAGGCATGCCTTGATAAACCCAATCATCAATGGCGGTAATGACTTTACCACCATGATCGGTTAGGTCGTTTAAACGGATCACGGCTCTGTCTGTCATATTTATAACTCTGTCATCAATGGTAATATTTGTAGATCCCGCAAGCAGATTTCAATATCATTGGCTTTATTGATATGTTCCTGATTTTCGATGTCAAAAATATCTTTTGTCGTAATAATCAATGAACCTTTTTTGTCATTTTTATCAGAAACAGGTATTATTTCTTCTGCCATTGGGACTAAAGCTGGGTCTATTTCAATTGGTAAATAGAGCATCCAACCGGCATAAACTCTATCTGGAAAAACTTGTTTTTGTTTTAGAGAATATCCTCTGACATCCACCATGATTATTGGAGAGTAATGGTTGCTAACTAAAGAATCTACGAAATCAATATACTTAGAATGATTAAAATTTTCTCTTTCAAAACTAAGATCAATGCTTACATCCGTTTTTCCTAGCCTATTACCATAGTCACGACTTGAATACATAATTCTATTTTTTAACTTTACATCACCTGGAACATCAAATAATGTTTTTATGATGGATTTAAAATATTCATCATAACTTTCTTTGAATTGATTTATGGCATATTCAGTAATGCCGTTTTCATCAAAAACATTATTTTCTTTTATTTCGTCTAGATCATATCCTGGCAGATGCCATCTACTTGAACTATTAGATACCTTATTTATTTGTTGCATAATGCAGTATGTGTCATGCAATGCTAATTCTGATGTTATCTTTTCTCTTAAATCATAAAACATTTCTATTCTAGCGTGTATTATGTTCATCTTTTTAATCCTAATTTAAAAATAAATATCCATATTTAAAGTGTATTAAATGTTTTAATGTTAATAAATTTAGCAAAAGCCTTGATAAAATATCCGAAAGATACTGGTTGCATAAAATGCCAATGTGATTTAGGAATATTTTCTAATGAAGCACATACATTATTTTGCCTTTCTGCTTGCCACATCATGCTTTCAAGCCCGGTCTTATCTGTCGGTTTTTTCTTAAATTCCGCATAAAACCATTTGGGTAACCCATCTTCAAAAAACTGATCATACAGAGCCTTAGCTTCAAGAAATAAGCATTGTGCAGGTTTCCAGCCATCAAAATTTGTACCCATGCATAACCAGGTTTCAATAATGTTTAATTCAGGGTTATATATCGTCCCGGCGATTTTTGTTTGGTAGGCAATGGTTATGTCTGAATACGATGTGGTCTTTTCCCAAACCATAGTAACGTTCCCAATAGCCGGACATTTTTCACATTCGGTACGGGACGAAGTCATTGTTTGTGTGTCCGCTTTTGCTTTGTCTTGTTCACCTTCTCTGTCTTTGGTGCTTTCCATCACACCAACGGCGGCTAATCCTGCAGTACAGGCAGCCAGTGTCCATTCAGCAGCCGCTAAAAGAGCAGGAGTCGCTGGCGCAAGAAGTGGTAATGGCATATCAATTTTTCCTTTTTAATAAATTATCCATAACACGTAAATAATCACGGTATTGTTGTTCTGGGCTATCGCCCGTGTTCAACATGTTCTGGATTTCTGACGAGCCGTGAAAATCATGATTAAACGCAACGAAGTATAAATAAGAGCGGATCAATGCTTCATTTTTAAACCCCATCGCAATTAAATCCAGATAAGCCTTCTTTAACCGTTTGTGCAGGTTGTGTTCATTTTCGACTAATTCACTATGCTCAACTAGAATACGTTGTCGGATCTGGGTCACATAAGCCTCATCTTCCGCATTAATAAATTTAGCGACTTGTTCCTTACTGAGTGTCAACATAATTGTGTTGCCTTAACAAAATAATCATTATTATCAAAAGAATATACCCACTCATGAATACCGTCAGTGAATGCCGACAATTGCTCTGGACTGAAAATATTCCGGATTTGATGCAGAATTCGGGGATCGTAAAAACGCAGTAATGCTGTTTCCCCTGTTTCCAACTCAACATTCAGGTAGTTTTCAAGGTGACGAGTCAGTTTGTCCAAAGACAGTGTGGTGTGTAGCCAGGACACCGAAGGAGCAACCTTTTCCAGCGTAAATAGCTTTTCTTCCCATGATTCCGCATAAGCCATATCAAACAACCATGGCCCCGCGAACGCAATTTTGGCGTCTGGGTATTGCCGGAACAGGGGATTATTCGTACCGTCGATATACTTAATCTCCTCAGTAAAATGACGTTCATACTGTAGGCCATTGACTAAGGCATACCATTTCATTTCGTGATGCATTTCTCTGTATTCACTCCATTTTTTCTGTAATTCCGGTGTCATGACTGCCCCCTGATAACCATTGCCGTACCATTCAGTTCCGCTTTCATCAGGCAGGTCAGACAGATTTCCTCCAATGGAGTGGTTAAGAGTTTCTCTGCCTGCGCCACACTCGCTTGTTTCAGCCCATCTAGCATATCCGGCAGTTTACCGCCCCAGCCTGAACCATTACCCGGTGAGCCGCTGCCAAAGTTAATGCTCGCGCTGCTGGTAATACCGCTTGCATCGATTTTGAGGAAGTGTCCGGCAGCCTGTAGGGTCAGTTCACTGCCGGCATCAATTACGACTTTAGTGCCAGAACTCAGGTGAATTTCATTGCCGCTTTGGGTTAACAGCGCATCGTCTGCTTTGATATGGAGCTTTTGGCCCGTAGACAGAGAAATGTCATTGCCTGCCTGTACGCGGTATTCATTGTCAATGCGTAAATGAGCATCATGTTTGATATGATGTGTCCGGTTGTGCCCGATATTACGGGTTTCATCATTCAGAACCCGTGTATTCATATCTCGTTGAGCGTGAATAAACACCTCTTCGCTTCCTTTCTCATCTTCAAAACGCAATTCGTTAAAACCATTACCTTTATGGGTTTTGGTTCTGAATATAGTGCGGGTCTTTTCCGCAGGTAAATTCAGCGGTGGACGGTTAAGGCCGTTGTACGTGCATCCGGTAATAATCGGGCGGTCAATATCGCCGTTGAGATAGGAGATGATCACTTCCTGACCGACTCGTGGGGTTGCCAGAAAGCCAAATCCGTTGCCATTCCATCCTTGTGCAACCCGAACCCAGCAGGAAGCCTGATCGTCAGGCGCGTCATAACGGTTCCAGTGGAAGTGAACGCGAACCGCACCATCTTTATTGACATAGATTTCTTCAGTGTCTGGCCCGACAACTGTTGCGATTTCATCGCCATCAGCCAGTGGTTTATAGCGGTAGGGTGGACGCCAATCGTTGCGGCCTGGAATAAATTGGGTCTGTGAATTTAGCGTTGTACCAGTGCCGCCATCACCTAAAACAGCAGGAACATGCCCTTGATGTTGGGAAGAGACGACTTGCCAGCGGTCATTCATGGCGTCAATAGGGTGGTTAGTTAGTGTGAAGATCCTGCCCGGCATGAGTCGAATGCAATTACTGTCCGCTTGTCCTGATTTGCTGTCAGCCCGTAAAGCTTCCAGCCGGTATTGGGTAAATGGAATGCCCTCTTTATCCTTCTGAAACCGTCCGTAACTTTCGAAAATACGAAAGGGTGTACTGTTCTCTGCCGCAAAATCCGTTGCGTTATGCTGTAAAGCATAATTAGGGTTGTGGTAATTTCTGTCTTTCTGGTCGATAGATTCAGGGCGCATGTGGGAGCCAAGAGACCATGTGTAGATAACATTTTCTGCTATTGCGCTGGTGACATCTGGGTTGTACATCAGCGTATCGGGTGCTCTCATGTTTAAGTGGCTATCACTCACATAGAGTCCGTCATCCGCAAACCAGAAGAAAATCCCCTCTTCAGCCGCAAGGCGGGTAAAGAAATCATAGGAGGATTCCCTTTTCATGGTGACGTATTCCCGTATTGTATGCGGGTTATTCAAATGCATATTGGCCCTGAGTTTCTTCTGTTTCAGGATGTTTTGTAAAATGTCGGGAACGCTGAGCTGGTGATAGATTCGGCTGTCCTGATCGAGGGTCAGAAGCCACATTTCTGGTCTGACGGTCAGGTGATACAGTGTTTGATGCCGGTTTGTGGCACCAATAACCGCACTTGCAACCAATCCTTTCACTTCACGTTGCAGAATATCGTCACGAGTGACGGTGAGCAGTGCGGTTTGGAGCAGCAGGGTATCGGTATCAATATCGGAACGGTGTGCCGCCAGTGTCAGAGACAGGGTAAATAACGATGAAAGTGCTTCGTCTAACGTAAAGTCAACTACCGCAAAAGTCTTGGGTTCCAGGTTGCCGATAGTGCAGGAAAAGCAGAGTCCGGTTTTCATGATTTCTCCTCGTTACGTTACATGATCTTCTGATGTCCGGGCATGTTGTAAAATTCCCAATACTCGCCTGTGGTGTCATTGATGACAGTTAATTTGTGAAGGCTGGTTTCTGCCAGGCAGAGAGAGAAAACGGTATGTAATGTCTTGGCAAAGGCATACATTTCCCCTTCGTGTTGGTAATTCTCTGGTGTCATACGAAGTGTGATTTTTTGGGCTCTCACAGGAATACTTTTACTCATATGATAAAATGGATCAGTGTAGATTTTGCTGAGGCCATCGGCCATGCGCTGAATACGCCGACTACGCGGGGCGTCCAGATGCGTGAAGGTATCAAGTTGTTTGACCAGAGATCTTACGGTATCGATATGGCTGAGAAAAAAGGGTCCAATCGATAACAAAGATAGTATCGGCCAATGCTGATGACTGTTTATGACGGCAGGAAAATCTTTTGATGCCGGTACAATATTTCTGGCCTGAATGTGGCTGAGTATCTGCTCGCTGGGTGTGCAAATTTGCCCGATGCCCAGTGTACGCGCTTGTGTATTAATTTTCTGATATTGGCAGTAAAAATCGCGGTAATGGTGTTCTGTTACAGGTTTTGCCTGATGATCATAAAACATGAGATTAATTTGACTGCCACCAAATGGAGATTCTTCTCGTATATGGTCATAAAGCAGTATTTTGTCACCGGGTTCGGCAAAATAGCAGGCTGCTAGTTGCGCGCTATTGATAAGAGGAATGTCGTGATCAGAACCGCCAGAGATTTCCTCTGGTTCAGATTGGAGTTTAACGTTGTTAATACCAAAGATTTCGTCTGCCGCTAAGACATAACGCGATTTGCCGTTTTCAAATGCTATCGGTTTTGTTTTGGCCGAAACCAGGTTGATAGCCGGTACGCAGTGGGGAATAAATGCGGGTGTAATATCCTCTATGGGAATATGACGGTCAAACTCTAAAATAATGGTAAATTGTTTATCCTCTCCCAAAGGAAGTTCAGAGATCTCCTCCGATAAATCAAATGACATAAAGTCATTAACATGGGGTAGATAAAGGTATTCGTATAGCACCTGCAACGGCCAGAAATAGTCATGTGGCCTCGGCAGGACAAGATTTTCTTTCAGACGTGGAGCGATCTCGATAGACAGGCACATCCTCTTTTCTTCGAGGGATGTTTTCAGATAAGTGTTATTCAGTGATTGATCTGTGTATTTCGTCAGTAAAGACGCCAGTTTTTGATCTGCTCCCAGAAAAAGCATGACTTTTCCTGTCTTCCAATTGCTGGTTTGTCCGTGATATTGAAAGGTCAGTGATATCAGGCTTTTGTCTTCGCCGTGCGCCAGGGTCTTATGGATTAGAGTGACTGGCTCAATGCTGATATCTTGGGTAGTTTTGAACGTAATGGCTTGGTTATGTTGTATGGCGGAAATTTCACTGCCTTTGGCAATATGTGTGGCTTCAGTCATGCTGCCCGGTTGAATATCTAACTGGATAACACTGGTTGAAGGGATCGGATGTAGCGGTATCGGCCATACCTCTCGTAAAAGAGGATTGATAACTTCAGGGAAACCATCATTAATTTTTTGCTGAATTCCGGCGGTCAGAAGCGCAAAACCCTCCAGTAATCGGAGAATATCAGGGTCACCTGATTCGGCGGTAAATGAAGCAAGGTGTGGGTGTTCTTGCGCCGCGTTGCCGCATATCCTGCTTTATTTGTGAAAGCGATTCCCTATAGAAGTCTTCAAAATTTTTCATACTTACGCTTGTCTCTTTTATATTCAACTATTAATGTAAATTTATATTTTGAGCTGATGAATATCAAGGTTGATTGTTTGAATGTATGAAAATTGTGTTTTAAAACATTTGGTGATGTAAATTTTATAGGTGTTCAAGTAACTTGATTATATCGTTTATTTTCATGAATTTTATTTGGGGAAATTTGCCTTAATTAAGTTATGCCACCGTGAGCGTCAGATGTCGGCAGCGGAAATTAATATTCCATGAATAGTTAAGAGAGGGAAATATGTTACGTTCTGTTATTGTGGTTGGGGATTCAACTTCGCATGGTGGCAAGGTGTTAACAGGTGATGAAAACTGTGATGTGTTAGGGAAGAAAGCGGCTCGGGTTGGGGATGCTGTATCCTGTCCAAAATGTGGCGGCAATCAAACTATCGTGGAGGGGACGCCAGGAATAGTCGGCTCTAATGGGCAAACATATGCTCTGGAGGGAATGAAAACCTCTTGTGGGGCGACATTGATTGCTTCGCAAAGTCTATTTCAGGCATAGGATGGCAGTAAAAGGTAATACTTTGCCTGAAATAGAACGGGATGATTTAAGTACGTATGTTCAGTTCTTCATCATTTTTTTACAAACTACCCGGTTGACGTGGTGGATTTCGGCCTGACATATTGGTTGTAGTACTGCGTATATTTTGACCAATTATATCAATGCTAGCCTGAAATGGTGGAAATGGCAGAGTAATGCCATGTTTGTGAAACTCTTGCAGAATAAGCTGGTGGACTTCATGACGGACAGGCATTCTGTGCCCCATTTCAGCAGCATAGATCCGGAGTTCAAATATCTGAATGCCATGCTGGAGGTCGACCAGGTAGACTTCAGGCGCTGGGTTATCAAGGATCAGCGTGCAACGCTTAGCCGCAGTTAACAGGATTTGGGTGACTTGTTCGCTGTCGTTCTCTGCGGGAGCAGGGATTGTCAGTACGACACGGGTGATCGTGTCAGACAATGACCAGTTAATAAACTGCTCGGTGATAAATGCTTTGTTAGGAACAATAATTTCTTTTCTGTCCCAATCTGAAAGTGTTGTTGCCCGGGTGTTGATCTTGGTGATGCTCCCGGTCAAGTTACGGATGGTGACGGTATCACCAATACGGATAGGTTTTTCAAACAGGATCATCAGACCGGAAATGATGTTGGCGAAGATCTCTTGTAAACCAAAACCAAGCCCAACCCCAAGCGCCGCAACAAGCCATTGCAGTTTTGACCATTCAATACCGATCAATGAGAAGCCTACTAAGCCACCAATCAGGGTAATGGTGTATTTGGTCAGTGTGGTAATGGCAAAGCCAGTACCTGGAGTGAGTTCTAAATGCTGCAATAAGGCCAGTTCAAGTAATGCGGGCAGGTTACGTACCAGTTGGGTGGTAATAATAATCACCAGTATGGCGATTAATATGGAACCCATGGTGATGGGCTGAATAGTTTCTACGTTGTTTACGGTTGTGGTGACGTCCCACAAGCGAATATTTTCCAGGAATGAGAAAGCTGAATGGAGTTCTGACCAGAGTAAAATCAATGAAACTAGTGCAAACATGGTGAGAATTGAGCGTACCAACCCCAATGACTGAGCACTGATTGCATCCAGATCAATAATGGGCTCCTCAACTTCAATAGCACCTTCGATGCTGCTTGAACCCGTTGTATCATCTTCTCCTTTGGCACGTTGGGCCAGAATTTCTGCTCGCCGCTGTTTTGCCCGCTCGAAGGCGATCTTGCGTCGCTGAATTAACATCCAGCGACGGATAATATGGTAAATAACTAGCAGGAAGAACCAGATAGCAACAGAGGTCTCCAAACGCCCCAACAATGCTTGTGATGTACTGAAATATCCCAGGATAGAAGCCAGAGCCGCGACTATTGGAGCGGAAAGCAAAATCCACCAGAGCGCTGTATTGATAACGTTTTCACCAGAACCGTTTTTATCCAGATAAAGTGGGACTTTTGCCCGTTTCAGGCTATTGGTAATCAGGCTTAATGATACGCACAATACCAGGAAGCAGAGCCTGCCAAGTGTGGAGGAGAATTCTCGATCACTGTAATGTTCGAAAGTTATCAATGCCATCACCAATGGCACAATAACAAAGATAGATAGCTGGTAGAATCGTAATGCCCGTTTGACCCGCTCTTCTGGCCAACGGAAATGAGCAATGAATAATCCGTTTGGATGTGCAAAAGTAGCACTCAATATAAAGATCCATAAGACGGGAGTTGTAGCACTGACACCATAACCAATGGCGGTTGCCATAGGATATTGCCAGGCGCTTTGTAACCCGTAGCCAACCGCAGACCAGAGCATTGGCAAGGGTAACGCGACAATAACCGACCAAAATACGGTACGTAAAGTGAGGGAAAAGTGATCATGGGTTACTTTGCCGATACGGTTACTGGCACGTTCTAGGAATGCGTGATAATGGCGGAGAGAACTAATGCTGAATATCACCAGCAATAGCGCTCCAAATAGATACAGTAGTGTATCCTGAGTGGTCAGCATGACAATCAGAGCTCTGCTTAACTGAGAGAAGGTATCCAGCGATAATAAACGGGTTAAATCATGCACGACATTGATTGGGTAATCGAGCGCAACAGGGTTAACATCTGCAACCCAGAATAGATAACGGTGTGTGGCTTCTTTGACTTCTGTCAGTGCATCATTTAGCTGGTTAGTAGCCACTTTCAGTTTAGTCAGTTCAAGAATTTCACTGTCATAACCAGATAATAATGAATTGAGTAATTCCTTGCGGGTACGAATGAGAGAATCATAAATCCGCTCTTGTTCGTTGGTTAACGTAACATTACTTTTTTGTATTGGTTTTGCTTCTTTTTGTAATTGCTCCAGCATGTCTTCGTATTTCAGTCGATCGACCCTGAATTTCACAATGTTCCGATCGAGTTGTTGGGGTTTAGACATGTCAGGCAAACGGGCAAGCTGCGTTCGGAGCGCTTCTCCAAGCGTTGTGGAGTCGCCAAGCCATTGAGCTTGTTCTCGAATGGTACTCAATGCTTGCCGAACCTGAATAATATCACTGGCTGCTTGGCGTTGTTTGTCGCCTATGATGTTCATTCGTTGTGCTTGCTGATTGAGTTCCTGAGATAAATTTCGGTTCAGTTGTAATTCATCAAGCAGAAATTTGGGTAGCTGATCACTTTGTTCTGCCAGCATCTCTGTATGTTCTAGGGCTAATTCTGCTTTTTGCTGGCGTTGTGCGTTGAGTTGATTGCGGAGTTGTTGAAGCTCAAGATCAAGTCGATGATACCGTTTTTTGAATAGTTCAACCCGCATACGGGAAATTTCCTGCCGATTATTAGCAGAAAGTTGAGCTATTTCGAGTTCATTGACTGTCGCTTTGTGGGCATTGACTTCAGCTTGAGTAAAGGCAAATTGAGCCTCTCCTAATGGGGAGGATGGTGTTCCTAATGATTGCAGGCGAGAGGATGCTTCAGTTAGCAGGCGTCGCGCTTCTGATTGTTGCTGTGGTAATAGTACTAGAGAGTCGCCGATTTCCCGTCCTTTATCCTGCTCTTGCTGTAATTGTCCTCCTTGTTCTATTAACCGGCTGCTGACCTGAATAATCTGTTGCTCAATGTTTGCAATGGGTTGGTTAGCAGGAATTGGGCGCGGAGTATCACTTTCAGAGAGTAATTTTTGACGAAGTTCTTTCGTTATTTTAGGGAAATCATCGATGGCAGTCTGATACTTTTGCGTTCTGTCATTAGCGGCTTTAGTATCGGCAATCCAATTGAGTGCGCCTTGCAGCGCCTGGGCAACTTCTGCATCCTGCGGATTTTTGCTGGATTCAATTTGTTTCAGCTCTTGTTTGAGCTGGTTTTCATTAAGTTGAATAGCAGCAAAAGTCGGATTAATAATGAGCAGGCTAAGCAATAAGCTGATAATCAGGCGCACGATAGAGGGCTCTCCTTGGAAAGGTACTAGCTTATGTTGTCAGTGGATTATTCTGGCGTGATAGCTTGGGCTAACAGTTCACCCATGCAGGTTGCTGAGCCACTGCTCAGATGCCCGGCTAGTTGTACCTGATTTGGTGCAAACAGGTTAATAACGGTAGAGCCCAATTTGAAACGCCCCATTTCTTCACCTTTCTTGAAAGCAATTGCGCCAGTTGTACCGGCTTCCGGGTAAGTCCAGCGTTTTATAATACCTTCCCGTGGTGGTGTCACTGTACCGCACCAGGTCATTTCAATGCTGCCGACGATAGTTGCACCAACCAGAATTTGTATCATGGGGCCAAATTGAGTATCAAACAGGCAGATGACTCTTTCATTACGAGCAAATAAATTTGGCACGTTGGCGGCAGTCAATGGATTGACAGAGAACAGATCACCTGGCACATAAATCATCTCTTTCAATAATCCATCACAAGGCATATGTACACGGTGGTAATCTTTCGGCGATAAGTAAGTAGTTACAAACTGCCCATCACGGAATATTTCTGCTAACTGGTGATTTCCGGCTAGCAAGGCTTCAAGTGTATAGTGGTGCCCTTTGGCCTGGAGAATTTGATCTGCTCGGATATGGCCTAACTGACTGATGATTCCATCAGCAGGCAGTGCCAATTGATGTTCTTCGCAGACAATTGGGCGAACATCATCTTTTAATGGACGAATAAAGAATTCATTGAATGTTGTATAGGCAGAAAATTCTGGCGATTTCGCTTCATTCATATTCACTTTATAAACACGGGCAAATGCCTTGATTGCCAGTTGAGTCAGCCAGCCAGCCTTTTTGTTTGCAAACCAGCCTGCCAGATTAGTAAGTCCCTGTTTAGGGAGTAAATAATGCAACCTGATTTTAATGTTATCCAGCACGTCAACCTCTTGGATTTTATTATCGGCGAATTAGACAAAAGGGCGTTATTGTACCTGCCCTTTTATTTAATGTCAGTTAGCTATTGTTATTTGTAAATGTCTTGCGTGGTTTAATTTGGTCCATGCTGTCGAGAATACGATGGTAATTCTCAAAACGCTCCTCAGCGATTTCATTGGCTTCTACCGCTTTTCGCAACGCACATTCTGGGTCATCCCGATGTTTACAATCACGGAATTTGCAGTTTCCCAGATAATCATGAAATTCCACGAAACCTTGAGTTACCTGTTCTGGTGTTAAATGCCATAGCCCAAATTCCCGTACACCAGGAGAATCGATAACATCACCGCCATGTGGAAAATGATAAAGGCGGGAGGCAGTTGTGGTGTGCTGACCTAAACCAGAAACGTCTGAAACCTGATTGACCAGAATTTCTTCTTCGTCTTCCGGCAGGAGGGTATTGAGTAAGCTTGATTTACCCACACCAGATTGACCGGCAAAAATACTGACTCTGCCAGCGAGCATTTTCACCAATTCTTCCATACCTTCGCCAGTATGGCTGGATAGCTTTAATACTCTGTAACCAATGTTATGGTACGTAGACATCACTTCGTTGACCCACTCACGGCTTTCTTCATCGAGTAGATCAATTTTATTCAGTACAATCAATGGTTCGATGTTCAATGTTTCACAGGCAACAAGGTAACGATCGATAATATTGAGTGAAAGTTCAGGAAGAATTGCCGAAACGATGACTATTTGGTCAATATTGGCCGCGATAGGCTTAATTCCATCATAGTAGTCGGGACGCGTAAGTGCAGAAACACGCTCATGAACCGCTTCAACAATACCATTCACTTTAACATCCGTTTGTGTTTGCAGTGAAGGCCGCCATACTACTCGATCACCTGTTACTAATGAACGGATAGTTCTGCGAATATTGCAGCGTTGTATTGAACCGTCTTTTGCCTCGACATCAGCATGTTGGCCGAATCGGCTAATAACCAGCCCTTCCTGAGGTTCACCTAACTGGCTATCATCCAATTCAGGTTTGTTATCCTGTTTTTTCAGCTTGCGTTGATGATTTGCCTGTACTCGCCGTTGCTGGCCTTTGGATAGTTTATGTTTAGCCAACCAAACCTCACTTGTTCCACATGTGTCGCTGCTATGTCTTAAAAGCGTTATGATACACTATTAATCAGAATTATCTCTCCAACCTAGGATATAATATGTCAAAAAGTGAACACAATCTTATCTGGATAGATTTGGAAATGACGGGCTTAGATCCAGAGCGGGATCGCATTATTGAAATTGCGACAATTGTCACTGATGCAAATTTGAATATCCTAGCTGAAGGGCCAGTTATTGCGATTCATCAGTCTGATGAACAACTTGCTCTGATGGATGAATGGAACGTGAGAACCCATACTGGTAGTGGGTTGGTTGAACGTGTTAAAGCAAGCAAGATTGATGCTCATGGAGCAGAGAAGGCGACGATTGAATTTCTGGAAAAGTGGGTCCCAGTAGGTGTTTCTCCCATTTGTGGCAACAGTGTTGGTCAAGATCGACGTTTTCTATTTCGTTATATGCCTGAGTTGGAAGCCTATTTCCATTACCGCTATCTGGATGTCAGTACTCTGAAAGAGTTAGCCCGTCGCTGGAAACCAGAGATCTTGGCTGGGTTTAAGAAGCAAAATACTCATCAGGCACTGGATGATATCCGCGAATCAGTTGCTGAATTGACTTATTATCGGGAACATTTTATTCAATCGTAATTAAGAACGTTTTATTTTTATTCTTTGTTGAGATGATCACGCAAGCTCAGTATGGCGATTAATTAATCTACATTGGTGTTTAAATCGTCACTCGATAGAAAAGTTTATTTTTTTGCGTTGGGGGGCTTGCGGGCGTAAGGATTTCTCGTATAATGCGCTCCCCGTACCAATGAAGAATTTCATAAGGTATGGATGACATACTAAAAAAGATATGCGGGAATAGCTCAGTTGGTAGAGCACGACCTTGCCAAGGTCGGGGTCGCGAGTTCGAGTCTCGTTTCCCGCTCCAAATTTTGTAGTCAGTATGTTGTTACGGGCTTATTATTAGCCAGTCAGCGACGCGGGAATAGCTCAGTTGGTAGAGCACAACCTTGCCAAGGTTGGGGTCGCGAGTTCGAGTCTCGTTTCCCGCTCCAAATTTTGCAATCAGTATGTTTTTTCAGGCTATCATTAGCCAATCAGTGACGCGGGAATAGCTCAGTTGGTAGAGCACAACCTTGCCAAGGTTGGGGTCGCGAGTTCGAGTCTCGTTTCCCGCTCCAATTCTTCCTATCATATCGATAGCCTAAAATATCCTTCTCCGCTTCGGTTTTTAGTCAGCACTACATCTACATGGTGTGGCATTAGGTGAATTTCCCTTTATTCTTTAAACGTTGAACCGCATCTTTTACTGGTGTGACTTCACCCGTTTTAACCTGTTGTTGCCCTAAAGCCAAAATTTTTAACAACGCCATAGTTTCTTGAGTCTGCCCATATTTGGAGTTTCCTATGCCATTAGAATCCTTGAACAGGAGCTTGGTGTAGAGTGGTTTCATCGGTATCAAGGAATTATTGAACTGACAGATATAGGGGACAGCTTGCTTCGGAAAGCCCAAGCTATTCTTGGTTTGGCTCAGACTATGCGACAAGAAGCCTCCAATGTACGAGGGATGAAATGGGGACGTTGAGGATCGGATCATTTGATCTAACTTCATCCCTGCGGCTGTTGCCAGCGGTACTGGCTGACTATCGCAGACTTTACAGGTATTAAGGTTCATGTTGATGAGGGACCTGAAGGCAAGTCGTGCAATGGCTTATGGATAGGCGAGTAGATGTGGGATTTGTGACTCTACCTTGTGAGAACGGAAAAAGGTTTTTATGGATAGTTTGATCGGCGTCATCTTGTTGCCATGGTTAAGGTTTTGCCGTAATCGGTCGGTTCGCTGATAATTAGTTGAAGGCGTATGTGCTAATTGCGCTGGAGGGTTGTGCATGACGTATTCTTGGTGAAAATTAGGTGCGCCGAAGTTTTGTGTTTTTTCAGGTAGGTGTTGTTCGGTTGAAGGTTGTTTGTTCGAAAGTAACTAACTTAATTTCAATAAAGAGCAATAGGGGTAAGAAATGAAAAAACTACTTTTTCTGGCATTATTGGGGGCAGTATCTCCTGTACTAGCTGCGTCACACACTATTGTTAAGACTGTTAATCCACCTATTCTAATGGTGTTCTCAACGGGTACCGGCTCTTCTCTTAGTCAGTTTTCATTGTTATCGACTGATTTCCCTTCTGGGACATTGAACGCAACCAAAAAGTTGTCATCAGTTAACTGGAGGACTTCGTCCTATCCCACCACAACTGGAGAGCGAGCGGAACTCTGTTACTCCCAACCTTATTCTTCGACGGAGGTTCTTTGTATTCCCGTTGCGCTCAATTCGGCAGGAAGTACTGATGTATTTAACAACTATCGGTTTGACAATGGCGTTAGAGTGGTTATCCGTCATGTGGTGACAAACGGCACACCTTCGTATTATCACAGCCCAGCCGGGCAGGAGCTGGTATCGTTCACTTACAGTTACTAACTGTATATCTGAGATAGTTTGCACAACAAATGTCAGCCCTTTTGCGAATAGGGCTGATATCAAGAATTCCAAAATATTTTTCAACTTCCGCTTGCCAAATTTTCCAAGGTAGTACATAATGCACTCCTTTCATCGCCCGTAAATGATAAAAATATCTTATTAATCAATGAGTTATGTAGATTTAACAGGCTTGCTTCTCGTTTCAGGTTGCTTATTCAGTGGTAGTACTTACTTATTTTAATTCGATTTTTGGGGTTGCCTTCTTCGGTCAAGGCTCTTGCTTTTTATCCACAGAATGGAAAGTAATCGCTCGGTAAATAAGTACGACACCTTAAAATTACCACACAGACTTATCCACAGGCTGCTTCCTTTAAATTTTTCTTATTCTAAGTTTTACAAAATAGATGTTTCTTCTGTAACCTATTGATAGCTTTTCGGAATGCTTCTTTGTTAATAAATGTCATATTGATCACTTGCGCTTTTTTTGAGCATTGATCAGCAAGGGTTTTTTATTTTATTCACAGGGGAATTATCTGATTCTTTTATGCGTTATATAAATGGCTAATAATTAAGCATCTCTGGGTAGGCCTTTGATTACCGCTCGGATAAGCCGTTTTTGTTGTGAAGTTTGTAGATTGACAATATTAGCGTCTCGGCGAGTCATCTGTTGTTCAATAGCCCAATGAATATGTTCATCAATCATGGTGTTTAATCCTAGTTTCTGTTGTAGAGAAAGAACGATATCGTCTTGATATGGCGCGTTTCCCAGAGCAACAATAATGTTGCGTAACCAGCGTAAATGACCAATGCGGCGGATTGCAGAACCTTCTGTTATTCGCAGGAATTTTTCTTCACTCCAATTGAATAAATCTAATAATTTCGGTGTATGTAATGTTGCTCGTGGACTGAAATCACCTTCATCTGTCAGTTGAGAAAAGCGGTTCCATGGACAAATAATCTGACAGTCATCACAACCATAAATGCGGTTTCCCATTAATGGGCGAAATTCTTCAGGAATAACACCTTCCAGTTCAATCGTGAGATAGGAAATACAACGGCGGGCATCAATGACATAAGGGGCGACAATAGCACCTGTTGGGCAGGTTGTCATGCAAGCCACACAGCGGCCACAATGTTCTTCCTGTGGAGTGTCTATTGGCAAGGGAAGATTAATCAACAGCTCACCAAGGAAAAACCATGAGCCAGCTTCTTTATTAAGAATAAGTGAGTGCTTGCCAACCCAGCCTAAACCGGATTTAGCAGCTAGCGGGCGCTCCATTATCGGAGCTGAATCAACAAAAGGTCGGAAATTTAGGGTTCCCTGATATTCAAAGTCATAGCAATAGTCTTGAATTTGTTCACCCAGTTTCTTCAGGCGTTGGCGTAGTAGTTTGTGATAATCTCTTCCCAAGGCATAGCGGCTTACATAGCCGAGTTCAGAATCATTTAGCGTGCTGGCAAAAGAGGCTTTGGCAGGAAGATAATTCATTCTTACACTAATAACTCTCAATGTCCCTGGCAGTAGTTCATTAGGGCGTGTACGCATCATACCGTGGCGTTCCATCCATGCCATCTCGCCGTGATACTGTTTATCCAGCCATTCCTGAAATTTTGGCTCTTCCACTGATAAATCAGTATCGCAAATACCAACTTGCTGGAAACCAAGGGAGAGACCCCATTGTTTGATATTTGCGGTCAGGAGATTGAGGTCGAGAGGAGTTGCCATGGTGGAAATTAGTTTATGCTGTAAGGAACCTTAGTGTAGCATAATTTGTTTCGGGCTAAAAATAATGGGTTTGGTAATGAAACAATGAAACCTGAATAGAAGGCGTTAAATGTTGATAATAGGGCTGTGTTAGGGTTATCGTTTTAGCTGATGAATTAATAAAACAGCAGATATTATTCGATGAAAGAACTTGTTTTGTCACTTCAAGATGAAGATGCGACGGTTTCTCTTGGGAGTGCAGTTGCGGTTGCCTGTAATCGTGGCAGTGTAATTTATTTATATGGTGATTTAGGTGCCGGTAAAACTACATTTAGTCGCGGTTTTTTGCAATCTTTGGGTCATAAAGGGCATGTAAAAAGTCCAACTTATACTTTGGTTGAACCTTATGCTTTAATACCGAGGCCGGTTTACCATTTCGATCTTTACCGGTTAGCTGATCCGGAAGAATTGGAATTTATGGGAATACGCGATTATTTTCATCAGGATGCTATTTGTCTGGTGGAGTGGCCTCAGCAAGGAGAAGGTGTATTACCGGATGCAGATATTAAATTACATTTGAGTTACCAGTCTGAAGGGCGACAGGCACATTTTATCGCTTTGTCTGAATATGGTGAGAGCCTGTTAGATAATTTGAAATATTTATGAGGGATCACCCGAGTATGATTCGTGCTTTAGTCGCAAAAATGATAAAGAAATGGCAAATTAGTTTTATGATGATTTGTTCGTTGTTTATCATAATGAACAGCTTGATGGTGACAACAGCAATAGCGGCAACTTTATCCAATATTCACGTCAGCAACAGTATAAGTGAAGCTAAAGTGACCATGGTTTTTTCAGATGGTCGCCCTGATTACAGTTTTTTCCCACTACATTCACCGGAACGTTTAGTCGTAGATATTCACCAGTCTGGAAATATTATTGGTTTGCCAATGAGCTTGCCGGGGCAGGATTTAGTGAGGAAAATCCGATCCAGTCAACCACCTGTGCCACAAAAAAAACGTATCGTGCTTGAACTAAATCATAAAGTTAAAGTCAACTCTATAGTGCAGCAATCTGGGAGTGAATATCGGGTTATCTTTACCTTGCGGGCTTCCGACATATCTGTCAGCAATCCTGTTTTCAGAGAGAGTTCACAGGTGGCTGCAAGTAAGCCGTTACCCACTAACAATAAATTACCTGCGACAAAGAAAGCTGTTCCTCAAAGAGTACCTAAAGGTGGTCAGCAGGTCGTTGTTGCTATTGATGCAGGACATGGTGGACAAGATCCTGGGGCAATCGGACAACGTGGACTGAAAGAGAAAGAGGTCACTATCAGCGTAGCGCGTAAACTTGAGGCGTTGTTACGTAATGATCCTATGTTCAAACCTGTTTTGACTCGTGATGGCGACTATTTTATTTCTGTCGCTGGTCGTTCCGAGGTTGCGCGTAAGCATAGCGCAAATATGCTGGTTTCTATTCATGCGGATGCTGCACCTAATCGCAGTGCGCGTGGTGCCTCTGTTTGGGTGTTGTCAAACAAGCGTGCAAACAGTGAATTGGGGAATTGGCTTGAACAACATGAGAAACAGTCTGAGTTACTGGGAGGGGCTGGTGATGTATTGGCTAATGGTACAAATCCTTATCTGAGTCAGGCAGTGCTGGATTTACAATTCGGCCACTCTCAACGGGTAGGTTATAATGTTGCTGTACAAATTTTGAGTGAATTACGTAAAGTTGGTTCATTACATAAACGTTCTCCAGAGCATGCCAGCTTGGGTGTATTACGTTCACCGGATATCCCTTCAATTTTGGTAGAAACAGGATTTATCAGTAACTCAGCTGAAGAAACATTACTTGGATCTAGTGATTTTCAGGATAAGCTGGCAAGTGCTATCCACAAAGGATTGCGTAACTATTTTCTGGCAAATCCATTACAGGCTGCACCAGGAACAGCCGGGAAGTAAGGGTTAAAAATATGGCGATCAAGATCTTACCTCCTCAATTAGCAAACCAAATTGCTGCTGGCGAAGTAGTAGAACGTCCCGCGTCAGTAGTAAAAGAGTTGGTGGAGAATAGCCTTGATGCTGGAGCTAGCCGCATTGATATTGAAATTGAGCGTGGTGGGGTAAAGCTTATCCGTGTCCGTGATAATGGCTGTGGAATCAACCACCAGGATATTGCTCTGGCGCTGGCTCGTCATGCGACTAGTAAGATTGCAACACTGGATGATCTGGAAGCCATTATTAGTATGGGATTTCGAGGAGAAGCGTTAGCCAGTATCAGCTCGGTTTCGCGTTTGACATTGACTTCTCGTACAGAAGAGCAAAATGAAGCCTGGCAAGCATACGCTGAAGGGCGGGATATGGAAGTGACAGTAAAACCGGCGGCGCATCCGGTGGGCAGTACTGTCGAAGTGCTGGATTTGTTTTATAACACACCGGCCCGGCGCAAATTTTTGCGAACAGAAAAAACGGAATTTGGTCATATTGACGAAGTTATAAGACGTATTGCGCTGGCGCGTTTGGATGTATCAATTAATCTGCATCATAACGGTAAACTGGTTCGCCAGTACCGGCCAGCCAAAGATGAATCACAGCATGAACGGCGGTTGGCCTCTATTTGTGGTACTGCTTTTATGCAGCAAGCGCTTTCTCTTTCGTGGCAGCATGGAGATTTATCTATCAAAGGATGGATTGCTGATCCAATGAATGCTACTGCGAGTGGTGATATTCAGTATTGCTATGTTAACGGGCGTATGATGCGCGATCGTTTGATCAATCACGCTATCCGTCAGGCTTATCAGGATTTGATACAGGGAGAGCAGCAGCCGTCTTATGTTTTGTATCTGGAGGTTGATCCGCATCAGGTGGATGTTAATGTGCATCCGGCAAAGCATGAAGTTCGTTTCCATCAAGCCCGTTTGGTACATGATTTTATCTATCAGGGTGTGACAGCCGTATTAAAACAACGCGGAAGCAGCACCGAGCTGGATATGGCATGCTGTGAACCTGCCCCAGTTTGGGAACCGGAAAACCGCCCATCCGCAGGCGAAAATCATTTTTCCCGGCAAAATAGCGCCGCATCTGTGGCAACTTCATTACCCAAGGAAGTTTCGTCAGTCAGAAGCAGCTCCGTTTCTTCTCGTAGTGGTGAAAACTATCAATATCATGGTGGTAATTATCAGAAACGTCAGGGGGAGTTGTATCAGAAAATGATGCAATCTGTACCGGAGCCTGAAGGGAAGAGAGAGTTATTTCCGACAAGAACCGCTCCTGTTACGGCGGAAAAGATAACTTCTATTCCTGTTCAGGTTAAAAATAACAGTCATAGTTTTGGTAAGGTATTGAGCATATATCCGCCATGCTATGCTCTGATTGAATTTCCGTTAGGCATTGGATTGTTATCTTTGCCAGTTGCTGAACGTTGGTTAAAACAAGTACAGTTAACGCCAACGGAACAAGGATTGAAATCACAGCCACTTTTGATACCGCTAAAACTTTCTCTCAGTAAAGAAGAAGCTGATGCTTTAAATCGTTATAGTGACTTATTAGGCTCTTTTGGTATTGAAGCATCTGTATTTCATGGAAAAGCAACACTACGTGCGGTATCGTTACCATTGCGTCAGCAAAATCTGCCTAAATTAATTTCTCAGTTGTTAGGTTATTTGGCACAGCAGCCGTCAGCATCGGTAGAACAGGTTGTAACCTGGTTTGTTGATCATATCGGTAGTGAGCATGAAACGTGGAATGTTGCTCAGGCAGTACAGTTGTTGGCTGATGTTGAGCGGCTTTGCCCACAACTGGTAAAATCTCCGCCAGGTGGGTTATTACAATTAATTGATTTACAAGCAGTGGTGGCATCCCTTACTCATGAGTGATCAGAAAACTCAATATCTGCCAACGGCAATCTTTGTTATGGGGCCGACGGCTTCAGGCAAAACAGCCTTATCTGTCGCTTTACGCCAGCATCTTCCTGTGGAACTGATAAGCGTTGATTCTGCGCTGATTTATCGTGGAATGAATATTGGCACGGCTAAACCGACTGCGGAAGAGCAAGCATTGGCACCTCATCGTTTGATCGATATTTTGGACCCTTCTCAGTCCTACTCTGCGGCTGATTTCCGTCGTGACGCATTGAAAGAAATGGCAGAAATTACAGCTTCTGGGCGTATTCCCCTACTGGTTGGTGGAACTATGCTCTATTTCAAAGCATTACTTGAAGGTTTATCACCTTTGCCTTCTGCTGATCCGATTATTCGGGCAAAGATAGAACAACAAGCGGCAGAACAAGGATGGGATGTATTGCATCAGCAATTACAGAAAATTGATCCTGTGGCTGCATTAAGGATTCATCCAAATGATCCGCAGAGACTTTCCCGGGCATTGGAAGTTTTTCTTATTTCAGGTAAAACTCTTACTGAACTGACTAAATTGTCAGGCGAAGATCTTCCTTATCGTGTCTACCAATTTGCTATTGCTCCAGCGAAGCGTGAGATCCTTCATCAGCGTATTGAAGCGCGTTTTCATCAAATGCTTGAATCAGGGTTTGAAGAAGAAGCTAAAGCACTTTATGCTCGTAATGATTTGCATGTGGACTTACCTTCTATTCGTTGTGTTGGTTATCGCCAGATGTGGTCCTACCTTTCCGGCGAGATTGACTACGATGAAATGGTTTATCGTGGTATTTGTGCGACGCGCCAGTTGGCAAAGCGTCAGATGACTTGGCTTAGAGGTTGGAAGCAGGTTCATTGGTTGGATAGTTCCCAACCGGAGCAGGCTTTAAACACTGTGATGCAGGTTGTTAGTGCATAGGTTTGTTGATTGTGTACAATTGATGAGTACCAAAGCGCAATTTTTGAGTAGTTCATTTTTTCGAACCTCCAGGTTCTTAGTTAAAAACAACAAAATAAGGAAAATATAGAATGGCTAAGGGGCAATCTTTGCAAGATCCGTTCCTGAACGCATTACGGCGTGAAAGGGTCCCGGTTTCTATTTATTTGGTCAACGGCATCAAATTGCAGGGTCAGATTGAATCTTTTGACCAGTTTGTCATTTTACTGAAGAATACAGTTAGCCAGATGGTTTATAAACACGCCATCTCTACTGTTGTGCCTTCTCGCCCGGTTTCTCATCATAGTAGCAATGCTGGTGTAGGGGCCAGTGTAGGTAATTATCACCCCGGGGGAGCCTCTGCTCCAGCAGCACAACAGGAAAGTGATGGCGCTGAATAAGCTTGAGAATGACTGAATGAAGAAAAACATAGGTAGGGAGGTTTTACCTATGTTTTTTCCTGTAATTTTTGACTCAGCCTGAGAGGTCGCACCTTTGTTTGAGCGTTATGAAGGCGGTGAACAAGCCGTTGTGGTGCATGTTTTCTTCTCGCAGGATAAAGACACAGATAATCTCAGTGAATTTGAATCACTGGTAACTTCTGCTGGCGTGGTTCCTGTGCAAATTGTCACGGGGAGTAGAAAAGCTCCTCACCCGAAATATTTTGTCGGAGAAGGTAAGGCTGAGGAGATTGCTGAGGCTGTAAAGGCCAGTAGTGCTGATGTTGTGTTATTTAATCATGCACTTAGCCCTGCACAGGAACGCAATCTTGAACGGCTTTGTCAATGTCGGGTGATCGACCGTACCGGCGTGATTCTGGATATTTTTGCCCAACGGGCACGAACTCACGAAGGGAAGTTACAGGTAGAATTGGCGCAGTTACGCCATCTTTCTACCCGTCTTATCCGGGGATGGACTCACCTTGAACGCCAAAAAGGTGGGATTGGTCTAAGAGGGCCGGGGGAAACTCAGCTTGAGACAGATAGGCGTTTATTGCGGGATAAAATTCGCCAGATTTTGAGTCGTCTCAGTCGGGTTGAGAAACAGCGTGAACAGGGGCGTCAGGCGCGGAATAAAGCGGATATACCGACGGTTTCATTGGTAGGATATACCAATGCGGGTAAATCGAGCTTGTTTAATTGCATGACTTCCGCTGAGGTTTATGCGGCTGATCAACTATTTGCTACACTGGACCCAACATTGCGGCGGATTGAAGTTGATGATGTTGGCACCGCGGTGTTGGCTGATACTGTTGGTTTTATCCGCCATTTGCCTCATGATCTGGTGGCGGCATTTAAAGCCACATTGCAGGAAACCCGGCAGGCAACATTATTGTTGCATGTCGTTGATGCTGTAGATAATCGTATAGACGAAAATATTGCAGCAGTTGACAGTGTACTGGAAGAGATAGACGCTCATGAAATTCCGGTACTGCTGGTGATGAATAAGATTGATATGTTGGGGGATTTTACACCGCGTATTGATCGCAACGAAGATAACTTACCGGTCAGAGTTTGGTTGTCTGCGCGAACCGGTGAAGGTATCCCGTTGTTGTTAAAAGCGTTGACGGAGCGTCTTTCGGGTGAAATCGCACACTACGAGTTGCGCTTGCCGCCAGAGGCGGGTCGTTTACGCAGTCGCTTCTATCAACTTCAGGCAATAGAGAAAGAGTGGATAGAAGAGGACGGCAAAGTTGGTATCGAAGTGAGAATGCCGATTGTTGACTGGTGCCGTCTGTGCAAACAAGAACAGGGTTTGCTTGATTACATCGTCTGATTTGTCTGGCGGATGAATATCAGAAAACTTGTGTGATTGAGAGTTGGCTTGTTTACAAGCAGCTCTTAGCCTGAAAAACCAATCATAAAAGAATGGAGCTAAAACATGGCGTGGAATCAGCCCGGGAACAACGGACAAGACCGCGACCCGTGGGGGAGCAGCAATAATAATGGCGGCAACTCTGGCGGGAATAAAGGTGGTCGAAACCGTGGGGCATCTGATCTCGACGATCTGTTCCGTAAGCTGAGTAGTAAACTTGGTGGTTTCGGTGGGAATAAGGGCGGTAATGGTTCTGACCAAGGGGCAAAATTTGGTGGGCGTATTGTTAGCCTTGCCGCTGTCGCTATAGTCGTCATTTGGGCCGCTAGTGGTTTCTATACGATTAAAGAAACAGAACGTGGCGTTGTTACTCGTTTGGGTAAATTGAGCCATATTGTGCAGCCTGGTCTGAACTGGAAACCAACGTTCATTGATGAAGTTGTTCCAGTTAACGTGGAATCTGTTCGTGAGCTGGCGGCATCTGGTGTGATGCTGACTTCCGATGAGAACGTTGTTCGTGTGGAAATGAACGTCCAGTACCGTGTGACTAATCCAGCCGCTTATCTCTATAGCGTAACAAGCCCTGATAACAGCTTGCGTCAAGCAACAGACAGTGCAGTTCGTGGTGTTATTGGTAAATACACCATGGATAAAATTTTGACTGAAGGTCGTACTATTGTACGTAGTGATACCCAACGGGTACTGGAAGAAACTATTCGTCCATACAAAATGGGTATAACTCTGCTGGATGTCAACTTCCAGGCTGCCCGTCCACCAGAGGAAGTAAAAGCTTCATTTGACGATGCGATTGCTGCTCGTGAAAACGAACAGCAGTACATTCGTGAGGCGGAAGCTTATGCTAATGAAGTTCAACCACGTGCAAATGGCCAGGCTCAACGATTAATCGAAGATGCTAAGGCTTATAAAGCACGTGTGGTACTGGAAGCTCAGGGTGAAGTGGCGAGTTTTGCCAAGATGTTACCTGAATATAAAGCTGCACCGGAAATTACTCGTGAGCGTTTGTATATTGAGAGCATGGAAAAAGTACTGAGTAATACCCGCAAAGTTGTTGCTAATGAGAACAGTAATAGCTTGATGGTCCTGCCATTAGAACAATTGTTCCGTAATGATGCAGCCAGTGGTAAAACGGTCATGGAAAGTCAGCCGGGTAATACAACAGCTTCCAGTCCGCGGGTTATTCGTCCGACAATACCGTTGAGTTCAAACCGGACAGTAGATTATAACCATACAGATAATCTGCGTAATGACACTGTTAGAGTAGGGAGACAATAATCATGCGTAAGTCGTTTATTGTTATTATTGTCGCTGTACTGGTTGCTCTGTATACCTCAGTGTTTGTTGTGCATGAAGGACAGCGCGGCATTGTTCTGCGTTTTAGTAAGGTTGTCCGTGATGCAGAAAATAAACCAATTGTGTATGCGCCTGGTTTGCACTTTAAAGTGCCATTTATTGAAACAGTGAAAACACTTGATGCCCGTATTCAAACTATGGATATTCAGGCTGATCGGTTCCTGACCAGTGAAAATAAAGACCTGATTGTTGATTCTTACCTGAAATGGCGCATTATCGACTTTAGTCGTTACTATCTGGCTACTGGTAATGGTGATATTTCTCAGGCTGAGGTTTTGTTGAAACGTAAGTTCAGTGACCGTTTGCGCTCTGAAATTGGTCGTTTGGATGTTCGTGGTATTGTGACTGATTCTCGTGGCAGATTAACTACCGATGTTCGTGATGCTCTGAACAAAGGTACGACTGACGGCGAAGCGGTAACAACCAGCGAAGCAGATGATGCTATTGCATCCGCTGCGGCTCGTGTAGAGAAAGAAACTGCGGGTAAACAATCGGCAGTTAATCCGAACAGCATGGCTGCTCTGGGTATTGAGGTTGTTGACGTGCGTATCAAGCAGATTAACCTGCCGTTGGAAGTTTCCGAAGCTATTTTCCAGCGTATGCGTGCAGAACGTGAAGCGGTAGCCCGCCGTCACCGTTCTCAGGGGCAGGAAGAAGCAGAAAAATTACGTGCAACAGCGGATAAGCAGGTCACTGAAACATTGGCAAAAGCGGAGCGTGAAGCCCGTACTTTGCGTGGTTCCGGTGATGCAGAAGCGGCTAAATTGTTTGCTGATGCATTCAGTCAAGACCCGGATTTCTATGCCTTTATCCGTAGCTTACGTGCTTACGAGAAAAGCTTTAGTGAAGGTGGGAAAGATGTTCTGGTGTTAAGCCCAGATACTGATTTCTTCCGTTATATGAAAGCGCCTGAAAGGCGAGCTGTTCAGCGTTGATAGACTTTTAAGTCTATAAGTAAGGCCCGCATCAGGCGGGCCTTGTCATGTTTGGTGGGTTAACAAAAATAACGGATGTGATAAAAATTACTGAAAGGTGTGAAATGAGATGTTAGAATCCATTTTTAAGCAACCGAGTGAATTTTGAAATGGGTAAGAACGTTGTCGTATTGGGCACCCAATGGGGTGACGAGGGCAAGGGCAAGATCGTCGACTTGCTGACTGAACGAGCTAAGTATGTTGTTCGTTATCAAGGTGGCCATAATGCTGGTCATACACTGGTTATCAACGGTGAAAAAACCGTTCTCCACTTAATCCCATCGGGGATTTTGCGTGAAAATGTTATTAGCATCATTGCAAACGGGGTTGTATTAGCGCCTGATGCACTGATGAAAGAGATGAACGCATTAGAGTCCCGCGGTGTTCCTGTTCGCGAACGTCTGCTTATTTCAGAAGCTTGTCCGCTTATTCTTCCATACCATGTTGCATTAGATAATGCCCGCGAGAAAGCCCGTGGTGCAAAGGCCATTGGTACGACCGGTCGTGGCATTGGTCCTGCATATGAAGACAAAGTTGCACGTCGTGGCCTACGTGTTGGTGACTTGTTTGATAAAGAAGTATTCGCTGCCAAACTGAAAGAAATTATCGAATATCATAACTTTCAACTGGTTAACTATTATAAAGAACCTGCGGTTGATTACCAGAAAACCCTTGATGAAATTATGGCTGTTGCCGATATTCTGACGGACATGGTTATTGATGTTTCTGACTTGCTGTACAAAGCAACTCAGAAAGGCGAACTGGTTATGTTCGAAGGAGCACAGGGCACTTTGCTAGATATCGACCACGGTACCTATCCATATGTGACCTCTTCCAACACTACGGCTGGTGGCGTTGCAACAGGTTCCGGTTTAGGTCCATGTTATGTTGATTATGTTCTGGGGATCATTAAGGCTTATTCTACCCGTGTAGGAGCAGGTCCGTTCCCAACAGAATTGTTTGATGAAACGGGCAGTTATCTGCGTGAAAAAGGTCAAGAGTTCGGTGCGACTACTGGCCGTAGCCGTCGTACTGGCTGGCTGGATATTATTGCTATCCGCCGTGCAGTACAGATCAACTCGTTGTCAGGTTTTTGTATGACCAAGTTGGACGTATTGGATGGCTTGAAAGAAGTGAAAATCTGTGTTGGTTACCGTATGCCTGATGGCTGCGTAATTGAAACCACACCTCTGGCTGCGGATGATTGGGAAGGTATTGAACCTGTCTATGAGACAATGCCAGGCTGGGATGAAAGTACTTTTGGTGTGAAAGAGCACAGCAAGTTGCCTTTGGCAGCGTTGAACTATATTAAACGTGTAGAAGAACTTACCGGTGTTCCTGTTGATATTATTTCTACAGGCCCAGATCGTTCAGAGACAATGATTCTGCGTGATCCGTTTGATGCCTGATTGTGCCAATAATTAGGTAAAGCCGGGCTTTTCAGCCCGGTTTTTTGCTATTTATCATGGCCTTTTTTGCTTAACTACCAGAAGGTCAACAGAATTTTGGCTAATTCATGGTATATAATTTGAACAAATACTTATTTTTTCAGTTTGTTCTCGGATATATTAACTTATATCTCATTATCCAGAGGTTGATGTGCAGTTAACGAGTTTTACAGATTATGGATTGCGCGCGCTAATTTATATGGCCGCTTTGCCGCAAAGCCAGATGACCAGTATTTCTGAGGTCACTGATGTTTATGGTGTTTCTCGTAACCACATGGTAAAAATCATTAACCAATTGAGCCACTTAGGATTAGTGGATGCTGTTCGTGGTAAAAATGGCGGCATTCGTCTGGGTAAACCAGCAAAGGATATCAGAATTGGTGATGTAGTGCGTGCTCTCGAGCCATTATCATTGGTTAACTGTAGTCAGGAATCTTGCCATATTACGTCTGCATGTCGCCTGAAAGTGGTATTAAATCAGGCAGCCGAGAAGTTTTTAGAAGAACTGGATAAGCATACTTTAGCTGATATGGTTGAAGACAATATCCCCCTTTATAAGCTGCTGCTGACCGAATGAAGAAATGGCGCAAACAGCTTGCTGATGACAACGGAGGAACTGCCATGTCACAAGACCCTTTTCTGGAACGCGAAGCGGAAAAATATGAAGCTCCTATTCCAAGCCGTGAGTACATCTTAGATATTATCTCTAAACGCACTGTACCGGTAAGCCGCCAAGAATTGGCACAAGAGCTAAATCTGACCAATAATGAAGAGCTTGAAGCATTACGTCGCCGTTTACGGGCTATGGAGCGTGATGGGCAACTGGTTTATACCCGCCGTCAATGTTACGCCTTGCCAGAAAGACTGGATTTATTGAAAGGTACCGTTATTGGTCACAGGGATGGTTACGGTTTCCTGAGGGTGGAAGGATACAAAGACGATTTTTATCTTTCTGCCGAGCAGTTGAAAATGGCTATTCATGGTGATGTTGTATTGGCGCAGCCGTTGCCTTCAGATCGTAGAGGGCGCAGTGAAGCGCGTATTGTTCGTGTATTGGTACCTAAGACCAGCCAGATTGTTGGCCGTTATTTTCTTGACTCGGGTATGGGGTTTGTCGTACCGGATGACAGTCGCTTGAGCTTCGATATTTTGATCCCGAGAGATGAGAGTTGTGGCGCGCGCATGGGGAATGTCGTCGTAGTGGAGTTGATCACACGTCCCGCGCGTCGCACAAAAGCGATTGGTAAAATTGTTGAAGTGTTGGGTGAAACCATGGGAACGAATATGGCAGTGGAAATTGCCTTGCGTACTCATGAAATTCCACACCATTGGCCGCCACAAGTGGAAAATCAGGTGGCATTTCTGGATGAACAGGTACCTGAATCTGCGAAAGAAGGCCGTGTTGATCTGCGAGCTTTACCATTAGTGACAATTGATGGTGAAGATGCTCGTGATTTTGACGATGCCGTTTATTGTGAGAGGAAGCGAAGCGGTGGTTGGCGTTTATGGGTTGCTATTGCTGATGTCAGTTACTATGTCCGCCCACAAACGGCATTGGATACAGAAGCTTGTAACCGAAGTAACTCAGTGTACTTCCCGTCTCAGGTTGTTCCTATGTTGCCAGAAGTGCTTTCCAATGGCCTCTGTTCGTTGAATCCACAGGTGGACCGCCTTTGTATGGTGTGTGAGATGACAGTTTCAGCCCAAGGAAAATTGTCATCTTATAAATTTTATGAAGCAGTCATGAATTCTCATGCTCGCCTGACATATACCAAAGTATGGCGTATGTTGCAGGGAGATGAAGAGTTGCGTGAGCATTATAAGCCGCTGGTTCAGCATATTGAGCATTTACATGAGCTTTATCAGGCGTTAGAAAATGCCCGTGAGCAACGTGGCGCGATCTCTTTTGAATCAGAAGAGGCGAAGTTTATCTTTAATGCTGAACGCCGAATTGAGCGAATTGAACCCGTGGTTCGCAATGACGCACATAAACTGATTGAAGAGTGCATGATTCTGGCAAACATTGCGGCTGCGCGTTTCGTGGAGAAAAACAAAGAGCCGATACTTTACCGTATTCATGATCGACCAAGGGAAGAGAGCATTCTTAACCTGCGTTCGGTTTTTAGCGAATTGGGACTGACTTTGCCTGGTGGCATGACGCCAATGCCAAAGGATTATGCGCAACTGATGCATCAAGTGGCGGAACGTCCTGATCGTGAATTATTGCAAACCATGTTGCTGCGTTCAATGAAACAAGCGATTTATGACCCGGAAAACCGTGGTCACTTTGGCCTGTCATTAAACTCTTATGCGCACTTTACTTCACCTATTCGCCGTTATCCTGATCTGGTGCTGCATCGGGCGATAAAATATCTGCTGGCAAAACAGGAAGGTGTTGTTGAACATTGCGGGACACCAACCGGTGGATGGCATAGTGATATAGAACATATGCTGCAATTGGGCGAACACTGTTCTATGACCGAGCGCCGGGCAGATGAAGCGACGAGAGATGTTGCCGATTGGCTTAAGTGTGACTTTATGCAAGATCAGGTGGGTAATATTTTTACCGGAATTATCACCAGTGTGACAGGTTTCGGCTTCTTTGTTCGTCTAAATGATCTGTTTATCGACGGTTTAGTACATGTTTCCACACTGGATAATGATTATTATCACTTTGATAATGTGGGACAACGTTTAATTGGTGAGAATTCTGGTCAAACTTACCGGTTGGGGGATGAAGTTGAAATCCGTGTGGAAGCTGTCCATATGGATGAGCGTAATATTGATTTTAAATTGCTCACCTCTACCCGCAAAGCCCGGAATGCTGGCAAAACAGCGCGTGACAGGGCGAAAAAAGCAGAGCCTGGCCGTAGAGATAGTAGTAAGAAAGGGCGTGGTTATAGCAAAGAGACTCACTTTGAGCCTGATGGTGTTTTCCGTAAAAAGAAATCTGTGGATAAGCCGCAACGGAATAAGGAAAAAGGTAAAAAAAGCCTTTCAGCTAAAACACAGAAAATTGCTGCTAAATTCAAAGCCAAGCGTGCTAAGAAAAGTGCAGAGAAGTAATCCTGATTTTAGTGTCTTGAATACAGAGAGCCTGATAGATAGGCTCATAGTATCAGTCAGTACTGTATAACAGTGAAATAAGAAGATTATGAGTGAAATTATCTACGGTATTCATGCCGTTAAAGCTTTACTGGATCGCGATCCGCAGCGTTTTATGGAAGTTTATGTACTGAAAGGACGGGAAGATCGTCGTTTGAACCCTCTGATTCATGAGCTGGAAAACATCGGGGTGACCGTCCAACTGGCAAATCGTCAGTGGTTGGATAATCAAACGGAAGGTGCTGTGCATCAGGGAGTTATTGCCAAAGTGAAGCCAGGGCGCCAATATCAGGAAAATGACTTACCCGATTTGCTGGCAAAGGTGGAAACGCCTTTTCTGCTGGTACTTGATGGCGTGACAGATCCACATAATCTGGGCGCTTGCTTGCGCAGTGCTGATGCAGCAGGTGTACATGTTGTTATTGTCCCCCGTGATCGTTCCGCTCAGCTTAATGCTACTGCGAAAAAAGTAGCATGTGGTGCTGCGGAGAGCGTACCACTTGTTCGTGTAACCAATCTTGCTCGTACTCTGCGTGTGTTGCAGGAACACAATATTTGGGTGGTTGGCACAGCCGGGGAAGCCGACCATACGCTATATCAGAGCAAACTAACAGGCCCTATAGCTCTGGTGATGGGGGCGGAAGGGGAAGGTATGCGTCGTTTGACCCGTGAACACTGTGATGAGTTGATTAGTATTCCTATGACGGGTTCTGTCTCGTCCCTCAATGTGTCTGTCGCAACAGGTGTTTGCTTGTTTGAAGCGGTGCGTCAGCGCAGCTCGCAGTAATCCAAAATATAAAGCGTTGTTCACTCCTTGAGTTTTTGATGTGAGGCGGGTATAGTTACGCGTCAATTTTTCAGCCGCACTTAAACAAGTTCCTTGCCTCCACGGGCCGCGGTTGACCCTGACAGGAGGCTGAATAATCCGTAAGGAGCAATTCTAATGCGTCATTACGAAATCGTTTTTATGGTCCATCCTGACCAAAGCGAACAGGTTCCGGGCATGATCGAGCGTTACAGTGCGACTATCACTAACGCGCAAGGTCAGATTCACCGTCTGGAAGACTGGGGTCGCCGTCAACTGGCTTATCCAATCAATAAACTGCATAAAGCTCATTACGTTCTGATGAACGTTGAAGCTCCGCAGGAAGCGGTTGATGAGCTGGAAACTAACTTCCGCTTCAACGATGCCGTTATCCGCAGCATGATTATGCGCGTTAAGCACGCGGTAACTGAAGCATCTCCAATGGTTAAAGCCAAAGATGAACGTCGCAGCCGCGATTACTCTCTGGAAGACGCCGGTGTTGATGCTGAAGAAGCTGGGGATTCTGAAGAGTAATAACTGTGACAACTAATCGTTTGGTGCTTTCTGGCACAGTGTGCAAAGCCCCTATTCGAAAAGTCAGTCCTGCCGGTATCCCTCATTGTCAGTTTGTACTAGAGCATCGCTCACAGCAACGGGAAGCCGGTCTAGGCAGGCAAGCATGGTGCAGAATGCCCGTCATTGCCAGTGGACAATCGTTACAAGTTTTAACTCACAGTATAACGGTCGGCAGTCGATTAACCGTTTCAGGATTCATTAGTTGCCATCAAGGTCGCAATGGTCTTAATAAACTGGTTCTTCATGCCGAGCAGATTGAATTGATAGATTCTGGAGACTAGCCAAATGGCACGTTATTTCCGTCGTCGCAAGTTCTGCCGTTTCACCGCGGAAGGCGTTCAAGAGATTGATTATAAAGACATCGCTACGCTGAAAAACTACATCACAGAGAGCGGTAAAATTGTACCAAGCCGTATCACTGGCACCCGTGCAAAATACCAGCGTCAGCTCGCTCGTGCTATCAAGCGCGCGCGCTACCTGTCTTTGTTGCCTTACACTGATCGTCATCAGTAATCGGCACAGTCCATTAACGACTCAGAGAGGATAAGGTAATGCAAATTATTCTGCTTGATAAAGTAGCTAACCTGGGTAGCCTGGGTGATCAAGTTAACGTTAAACCGGGTTATGCCCGTAACTACTTAGTTCCACAGGGAAAAGCTGTCCCTGCGACTAAGAAAAACATCGAATTCTTCGAAGCTCGCCGCGCTGAACTGGAAGCTAAGCTGGCTGACGTTCTGTCAGCAGCAGAAGCTCGCGCTGAGAAAATCAATACGCTGGGTTCCGTCACTATTGCTTCTAAAGCAGGTGACGAAGGAAAACTGTTCGGTTCTGTTGGTACTCGTGATATCGCTGATGCAGTTACTGCGGCTGGTATTGAAGTATCTAAGAGCGAAGTTCGCCTGCCTAATGGCGTTCTGCGTACCACTGGTGAACATGAAGTTCACTTCCAGGTACACAGCGATGTATTCGCAAAACTGAACGTTAACATTGTTGCTGAAGCTTAATTTATAATTAACGGATGTAAACAAGTAAAAAACGCTAGCAATGCTGGCGTTTTTTATTGCCTCAACTTACTGTTATTTCATCAGCTTATAAGGTTTTCGTTGCTGACTTCCATTGAACTGAAGATTAATCTGACTTATTTCCTGTTTACTGCCTTTATATTCTAATCAATCTCTAGTCCATTATAGTGGAGATATAATTAATTATAGAATTATTGACTATAATTAATTGAAATTGTATTTCTATTATCTACTAATAAATCTGGTTAATTACATGTATTATTATTTCATAATAATTAAAAAATATATTTTCATATAATCATCATGATTATATCTATAATGGTCATTTATTTTATCCTATTCTATATGAGAATATGGAAAATTAATGATATATATTTTTATTATTAAATAATAATATCAAAAATTTATATGAAATTTTATTTATATAGCTGTCAGAATTGACAGTAGACTTCTGGGAGTAAATTTATAATTATCATCTGTGTTAATTAATCATTGTGTGAGAGCGAAAATAAATGAACTTGTTTTTTGGGAAGGAATGGCGTTATTCCTAAAAGTTATTTATAAAGTGGGTAATTTCATCAATAGATTAATAGATATTAAAATTTTTTATTTGTTAATAAAAATACCTCGTCATCATTGTATGTTCTTCACATTGACCGAAAAATGGGAGGTAAAACTTATATGAAGCTGGGTAAAAATATATTACAGATTATAGGTAATACTCCAGTAGTTATGTTGGATGGTAGACATACTAGAGGTGTTAATATTTTTCTTAAAATGGAGAATATTAACCCTAGTGGAAGTATTAAAGACCGTATTGCAGTTGCTATGCTGGAAAAGGCAGAGGCTCAGGGAGAATTAAGGCCGGGTATGGTGGTGGTTGAGCCATCATCGGGTAATACTGCGATTGGTTTAGCAATGGCGTGCGCTGTTAAAGGTTACCGATTTATTGCTGTTTTAGACCGTATGGTGCCGGCAGCGAAACGCGATAAAATAAGAGCGTTTGGCGCTGAAATTATTTTTTTGCCAGAATTTGAAGCGGGAACAGATACTGTCAAATATCGAATCGATTTAACCAAAGAGATTATAAAAGCCTACCCAAATGCATTTAGCCCTATGCAATTTGAAAATCAGATTAATCCTGATGAACATTATCATTCTACAGGGCGTGAATTATATGAAACCTTTGGTGATAATTTGACGGCTTGTTTTGCGACGGCAGGAAGTTGTGGAACGTTAACAGGGATTTCCCGTTATTTGAAAGAGAAAAACCCATGGGTGAGAATTTATGGCGTTGAGCCTGTTGGGTCAGTTATTTTCGGTGGTGAGCCAGGAAAATATTTGGTACAAGGTGCCGGGTTGACGTTTGTACCTTCTATTTTAGATCTTAGCAACATCGATATTACCTTGAAGATTACAGATATTGATGCGTTCCGGATGGCAAGAAAATTAGCCAGAGATGAAGGTATTTTGCTTGGTGGAACGGGTGCTTGTTCTGTGTGTGCTGTATTGGATCGCTTAGATGATTTTAAGCCCGGAGATAATATCGTTGTCATCATTCCTGATAGTGGAGAGCGTTACATAGATACGATTTATAACGATGCTTGGTTATCTGAAAATAATTTCTCAGAATTAGTTGAGGAAAGTACAACAGAACCAGGGTTAAAAGAAATTATCATGAGAATGGGGTGTACACTCAATGAATTCTGATAGTGTTTTGGTGATTTATTATAATCGTCGTTATAATCCTCTTATAATCAGAGATCTTAAATCTAGATTTAAAGAGGTCATTGCTCTTTATATTGATGAAGGACAGGTAAGGGATATTGATGATATTGAATTGGAATGTATAGTTGCGGGTGCTGATAAATTTATTTATAAAGATTATCGAAAGCAATATGCTGAAAATTTTATTTCAAAAGCGATAAAAGCAAATGCTATTTATCAGCATGGTTATTTTCTCAGTGCTGCACTTTCCCGGCCTGCGATTGCTGAAGCTGCGGTTGAAGTTGCTAATATACTTGATATTAATTATATTGCACACCAATTCAGAGGTAATGATCAAGCCAGGATGGATATGAATATAGAAATTCTGGATAAGATACCTATTGCTTCATTGAGAGATTTCAAATATGACGAGAATGTTGTAAATAATTATGCTGCTCAGTATGGTATTCCTCAAGAGTTTGGTTGTAATAATCCTTATTCTACGAGTGAAAATATATGGGGCTTCAGCATCGAATGTGGTTCGTTGGAAGAACCAGAAACATTTATTCCTGAAGACGTCAAAGAAAAATTGTTTGAACATGCATTATCAGCGACTGAACCAATATTTTTGTCATTAGGTTTTGAACATGGTGTGCCTGTATCACTTGATGGTGAAAATAAATCATTGGCTGAAATTATTGAAATATTGAATGAAATTGGTAAAAAGTTATCGGTTGGAATTTTTGATATTGTTGAAGATGGTATTGTTGGTTTGAAAACGCGGGCAATTTATCAATCACCTGCCGCACACATATTAATTACTGCACATCGTGATTTGGAGCTTTATTGTAGTAATCGTAGAGAAAACTGGTTTAAAGAAACAGTCGATAAAAAATGGGCTGAACTGGTTTATTCTGGGCTTTGGTATGATCCTTTATTAACTCATTTGAACTATTTTATTGATAGTATGAACCAAAATGTTAATGGTGAGGTTAAACTTGAACTGGGCTATAAGTATGTCAATGTTTGTTCTCGTACTTCAAAGACCAGTATTTATGATCATAACCTAGCAATATATAACTGTGGGCATTTATATAGTCAAAGTGATACAGAGGGGTTTGCAAAAATATTTAATATTCATACTAAGCAAAGTGCTAAATCTAAAATGAGGCAAATATTATGATTAAAGAATTATTAATGTGTAAACCGGATTTTTACGATATTGAATACGTTATTAATGATTGGATGGATACTAATAATAAAGTCAATAAAGAATTGGCACAGCAACAATGGGATTTTCTTTATGAACGGTTAACTGAACGTGGCATCCGCATTCGCACTATTGATCCTGTTAACGGTCTGCCGGATATGACCTTCTCAGGTGATTGTGGCATGGTGCATAATAATAAATTTCTTGCGAGTAATTTTCGGCATGCGGAACGTCAGGGTGAAAGTCAGTACTACATAGATTATCTGGAAAAATTAGGTTATGAGATATATCGTGTTGATGACGATGTCTATTTTGAAGGGCTTGGAGATATTATCTATTGGGATAATGACATTATATTTGGTTATGGTCCTCGATCAGATAAGGAGGCGATAAATAAAATTAAAGAAGTATATCCAGAGTTAAGAGTTAAAGGTGAGTTGCATATTCAGGATAATACTTTCTTTCATGTAGCTTTGGCGTTTTCATTTATTGACAAAGATACGGTTATTTACTACCCAGAAGCATTTACTAAAGAAAGCCAGGATTATATTGCTGAAACATTTGAACGCAGGATCTCAATATCAGAACATGATGCTAAAGAACTTTTTGTCTGTAATAACATTCCAATAGGTAAAGATATTATAATGCATGGTTGTTCTGTTGAGGTTGAACATCAATTAAATAATTATGGTTACAATGTTGTCAAATGTGATATGGGTGAATTCTTAAAGAGTGGCGGAAGTTTACGCTGCCTGGTATTAAAAATAAAATAACTATGAGGATGATAAGCCATGTATATATTGGGTATAAATTCTGTTTACCATGAATCAGCAGTTTGTTTATTAAAAGATGGAGAAACTATTTTCGCTATTGAGGAAGAGCGATTAAATAGGAGGAAACATGGTAAACCAGCAAATATTGATAATCCGGATGAACTACCATTAGCTTCCATTGAAGTTGCATTAAACTTTGCGGGTATTACTTTGGAGGATGTGAGCCATATCGGGTATTCTATTGACCCGATAGAACGAAGAAAGTCAATCTTCATTGATGAAGTAACGAATGAAGGAAGCTGGGGAAGTGAATCAGGTGAATCAATTTTCTATCATAAAATCACTTCAGTACCAGAAATTTTGCAATCAATGGGATTTCGCGGTCAATTTCATTGGGTTCCACATCACACTGCTCATGCTGCGTCTGCTTATTTTGTTTCGCCATTTGATAAAGCGCTAACATTATCACTGGATGGTGTTGGAGAGGATAATACCGCAGGGGTATATTTGGGCAATGGTAATAGCATGAAAAAAATTAAAACCATTGAATATCCTCATTCAATCGGTTTTATGTGGGAAAAATTAGCAGAATTCCTGGGTTTCTCTGTATACGATGCCTGTAAGGTGATGGGAATGTCCGCTTATGGTAAGCCTGAAGGTTTTATGCCGGCGTTCCGACAATTAGTCAAGATTGGTGAGAAAGGCGAATTTACTATCGATCACACCATTCTCGATTTCCGCATAGAAGAATTTTCTAAATTAGAATCTCTGTTTGGTATTGAGAAAAGAGTGCCTGGTGGAGAAGTTGCACAGGAATATTATGATATTGCTGCATCTCTTCAGCAAATAACTGATGAGATAGTTTTAAATATGGCTCGTCATTATTTGCAGGAAACCGCAACGAATAAACTCTGTCTTGCCGGTGGTGTTGCATTAAATTGCATAACGAATAAACGATTATATGAGGAATTGGATATCGAAGATATCTTTGTTCAGCCTGCCGCACATGATGCAGGGACTGCTACAGGTGCGGCGTTATTTATTTGGCATCAGATTCTTGAAAATAATCAACGTTACCCTCTGACTCACACATATTGGGGGCTTGAATATAGTGAAGATGATTACCAGCGTAGTTTAGAAGCCTATGGTTTGGATTGGACATATGAAGAGGATATTTATGAAGTCGTCGCAGGCTTGCTGGCTGAAAATAATGTCGTTGGTTGGTTCCAGGGGAGAATGGAATTTGGGCCGCGTGCGTTAGGTAATCGTAGCTTGTTGGCTGATCCGAGAAACAAAGATATTCGGGATTTAATGAATCGTAAAGTTAAACATCGTGAAATGTTTAGACCGTTTGCACCTAGTGTATTACGTCAACATGTTGCTGATTGGTTCCATGTTCGGAAAGAATTACCGGAAGCTGCAAAATATATGTTGTTGGCGATGGATGCTAAAGTGGATCAAGCATCAAAAATTCCGGCAGTCATTCATGAAGATGGTACTGCCAGAGTTCAGGTTGTGGATAGTGCATCAAATCCAGGTTATGCCCAGTTAATTGAGGAATTTTATCGGAAAACAGGTGTACCTTTGTTGCTGAATACCTCTTATAACGATAGTGAACCGATAGTTTGCTCACCTGATGATGCTATTAAAACTTTCATGAAAACAAATATTGATTATTTAGTTTTGGGGAATTATTTGATTAAATCGATTCATTAAGTATTGTATGATAAAAATCTATCCCAGTAGGCATAATTGATGAAGTTAATTTGAGTGTTGCCCAGCTTCAAATTGATAAATAGAATAGCCTATTGGGATAGATAATAAAGTTGAGGTAGTTCTAATGATAAACAGGATCATACTGGCTCGTTTTTTTTCTGTTTTTTCAGAGGCATTTGTTATGTTTGCGGTGCCTGTATTAGTATATACCTCAACTAATAGTGCTTCACTTGCATCCTTTGCTTTTGGACTTGAACGACTATTTAGGGTAATTTCACTCCCTATTTCTGGTTGGATGGGCGACAGGATGCATACACTGGTTATGTTATTCCTGAGTGATATTCTACGATCATTGGTTTGCTTATTTCTTTTTATCCTTTCATTTATATATTCTGATAATAATATCGTATATATTGTTATTCCACTTTCGTGTGTTTTGTCCTTTTTTAGTGGGGCGGGATATGTCAATCTAGAAGGTTTTGTCTCTAAGAACATTAGTGCAATAGAATTACCTTCTGTTAATTCTCGTTTACAGTTTGTTGAACAGTTTACTTATATCGCAGCCCCAGTGGTTGTTGGTGTGCTGGTTTACAAATTCAGTGTTTATGCAGTATTTGCATTTGCTTTTTTTCCTTTCCTGATTAGTAGTTTGATATGGTTTCAAGTACAAAGAAAAAACCGGATTGAAGAGCGTACTAATAGAGAAAGTTATAATCTGCTGGCTATTTTTAAGTTCTTGATAGGAAACCCATCATTGTTACGCGTCATTAGCCTGACATTTCTGATGAATGTGATGCAAGGAGCTATTTTATCAACGGCGGTTTATGTTATCACCAGTATTTTTTCGCAGCCGGAAGGGAGTTATGCTCGGCTTTTAGCTTATGCGGGAGTGGTGAATTGCTGTGTATTTTTTATTGCTCCGAAATTATGCCGTATTTTTGATGTTCGTATCGTTGGTGTGACAGCTTTCCTTATTGCGTTATGTGGCCTGACATTGTTTGCTACCAGTCCGCTATTCTCCATTTATACGTTGGGTTTCTTATTGGTTATTGGTTCGGAAGGTTGTTTTAATCTCTTTTCCCGTTCTTATCGCGCAAGTCTTATTCCGAAGAGAAGTTTTTCTCAGTATCTTGGTGTTGTACTTGTTCTAAATCAGATCGCGACACCTTTGACTAGTTTTATTTGTGCTAATTTACTGAATTATTTTTCTTATAATAGTATTTATCTGATATTTTCTGTATTTGTTTTATTGATGTTTATTATTATTAATCCTTATCGCGCACTTAAATTTAATCTGCATAATAGTCAATAATGGAGATAGTATGAATCCGAAAAAATATTTATTAGTGCTTGATTATCTTCCGGCGAGAATTGGTGAAATCGCTAATATTCGTGACTATATTCGACATAATTATTCCCTTGAGTTGGTGATTATTAGTGATATGTTGTCTGGTGAGGAAAAAGATATCACACCATTTGTCTATCATATTCCTGTTCGAACAGAAAATTATGTTGATAGTGTGATGGCAGTTATTGCTGAACTTAATATGACATGTGCTGGTATTCTCCCCTTTATGGATGCAGTATCTGGGTATGCTGCCGTTATCGCGAAGAAATTAAATGTTTATGGTGATGACCCTGAATTAAGTTTCGCAGGTATTGAGAAATATCAGTTCCGTCAACAAGAAACTCGGATATTACCACTGCTTATGGCCCAACATATCAAGACTCCCCGATATGCTTTCATCAATGATATTAAAGAATTGGAAGAATTTTATGATTCTGTTCCATATGGTGTGGTTATTAAACCCAACTGTGGCCGGGCAAATTTAGGTGTGGTGGCTGTTAAAGATAGAAATAACATTCCAGCTGCTTTTGCTCAATCTGTTGCACAATCTGGTGGTAATCAAATTCTTGCAGAAGAACTTATTACTTTCGATACAGAATATTCGTACGATGGTATTGGTTGTATGGCTTTTTTAACACAGAAAGTCTCTCAGAAAGGAGAATTTCCTGTTGAAATAGGGCAAATAGTTCCAGCTCAATGTGATGGAAGACACGCTATTGCGTTACATAAGGCTGGACAAGCGATGAACTTAATTTCAGGGCAAATTCTCGGTGCATTCCATAATGAGATTAAGCAAGATAGTGAAACAGGAGAAACCTTTCTTGTTGAAACTAATCGTAGACCTGCGGGTATGCGTATTTGGGATATGGCGAATCGGGTATATGGTATCAGTTTGCAGGAAATTTGGGTTGACCATTTAGTCAAAGGGTTTAGTGATCAAATGGTATTACCTAAGGCGAAAGGTAGAGCATTCCTGATTAATTTGCTGGCGAGCAAAGATGGAAAAATTAATGATAATTTTGATAAAACAGAAGTGAGTAATTTATTATTGGCATCTGTTGATAATATCCTGAATAAATTAGATTATGAAATAATTGCAATAAAAATTAATTTGTATAAGAATTCATACGTTTACGAGACACCTAAGAGTAATAATGATTTCTGCGGTTATGTTTGTGTGCATATTAATGATGAGCATATCAAATGTGAATCCCTGATGAATGAGATTAATGATGATTGGCAAGGTATTTTGGCGAATTATATTTCATAGTTACATTTAATTAGAGCTTTAATCGGGCTCTAATTATTATATAATTAGATTATATGCTATTGCTTTAGCAACAGCAGCGACTTTATTAGGGACAACTAATTTTTCCATAATATTATTAATATGGAAATTAACTGTCCTTGTTGAAATGTCCAATATATTGGCTATTTCAGCAGACGTCTTTCCTTCACAAGTCCATCTTATTACCTCTACTTCTCTTGTGGATAGGGTTGGGACAATTATTTTATCCTCTTTATTTTTTAAATTATTAAATGTTTTTATGCATTCATTCGCTAATATGCCTAACATTCCTGCTTTATTCAGTATTTCATTGTGTGAGATGGGGCCTTCTTTTCTGGCCACTGAAAAAATTGATCTTTCTCCATGGTAGCTTTTAATTTTAATGGAAATAATGTTTTTAATCTCATTTTCATTGGGTTTTTCAATCATAAAATCAGTGTGTTTCGATGTTTTTTCATCATAAATTGAAGGAATGGAAAAAATAAAATCACCATTCATTAGTTGATCACTGTCATGATTATCGTTTTTATCATAATTACCCATGGTTTCTGTGTGTAAATTGGTTATTAGAACGTATTTTTTTGTTGTGAATGGATATTTTTCTTCCTGATAAATTGAGTAAAATTCAAAATCCAGATAGTTTATAGCATTTAATACTTTCTTCTCTAATTCTGGTATCGTTTTAGCCTTTTGAATTTCTGATAAAATTTCGTGAAATAAAGTATTCATAAGATTTCTCTCATTAAATAATATTTACAATGGAACTAATTTTATATCAGTAATATTTTATTCATATAATCAATTATAAGTAAAAATATCTCAAAAGAGATTGTTTATACTGAAATTTTAAAAACGGTTGTAAGCCTTTGTTCTACCTATAAAGAATGAGGAATCATGGCTTGAATATCTCCTCTGGCTATATCTTCAGTTTACCATGTTACATAGCACTGCTATGCTTGCAAGCCTAATTTGATTTAATTACAGGTATTTTCATGGCAAAACTTTCTTTTGACTCTATCGAAGCACAGGCAAGTTATGGGGTTGGTTTGCAAGTCGGTCAGCAATTATTGGAGTCTGGCCTGCAAGGTCTGGAACCCGAAGCACTGTTAGCAGGGTTATGTGATGCGTTGGAAAGTCGTTCTCCAGCGGTGCCAGTTGAAACGCTGCATCGTGCTTTACGTGAAATGCATGAACGTGCAGACGGTGTGCGCCGTGAACGTCAGCAGGCTATGGCAGAAGAGGGTCAGAAGTTTCTGGCAGAAAACGCTCAGCGTGATGGTGTAAGTACTACAGAATCTGGTTTGCAGTTCTCTGTACTGAAACAGGGTGATGGTGCAATTCCTGCCCGTACCGACCATGTACGTGTTCATTATACCGGCCGTTTGATCGATGGTACTGTGTTTGATAGTTCAGTTCAGCGCGGTGAACCCGCTGAATTTCCAGTGAATGGTGTGATTGCCGGATGGATCGAAGCATTAACCTTGATGCCTGTTGGTTCTAAATGGGAACTTTATATCCCGCATAATTTGGCTTATGGCGAGCGTGGTGCTGGTGCATCGATCCCGCCATATAGTGCACTGATTTTTGAAGTGGAATTACTGGATATTTTGTAATTTTATCCAGGAATATGATTAAAAATAGCCGGTATATCCGGCTGTTTTTGTTTTGATGATGGTAATAAAATTCTTACAATTCCAATAAAAGCTCAATCAGTAATATAGTCTAAAATGATAACAGGTAACTAACCGCAGAGGTGTATGATGCTAGAACAAATCTGCCAATTGGCCCGGGAAGCTGGCGCAGCTATTATGGCAATTTACCAGGATGAACATCCTTTGAAAGTTGAGCATAAGCAGGATGATTCACCGGTTACTGTTGCTGATATTGTGGCTCATAAAATAATTAAAACTGGATTATCTCGTATCGCACCAGAAATTCCACTGTTGTCGGAAGAAGAACCTCCAGCTTGGGAAGATAGGCGTGATTGGAAGCGTTATTGGTTAGTTGATCCTCTGGATGGGACTAAGGAATTCATTAATCGTAACGGTGAGTTTACGGTTAATATTGCCTTGATTGATGCGGGAGTCCCTGTAATGGGTGTGGTATATGCTCCTGTGCAGGATACGCTTTATTCAGGGCAGGGGCGACAGGCATGGAAAAAAACCTGTGGTGGGCAGTGGTTGCCGATTAAAATTCGTGATGCCAATCCCCCGATGGTGGTCGTTAGCCGCTCTCATATGGATACAGAATTAGAAGATTATCTCAATCAGTTAGGTGAGCACCAGACTGTCTCTGTTGGTTCTTCATTGAAATTCTGCTTAGTGGCTGAAGGAAAGGCGCAACTTTATCCTCGTTTTGGACCAACTCATGTCTGGGATACCGCTGCGGGTCACGCTGTAGCAATTGCTGCTGGCGCTCATGTGACAAACTGGAAAGGTCAAACTCTGGATTATACGCCTCGTGAATCATTTTTGAATCCGGGATTCAGAGTAACAATTTTTTAGCTGTGGCTGTTTTTCAGTAAAGATTGTGGTGATATTGACAAACCGAAACATATCTGCAAGTCGTTATCACCACTAATATTTTATTGTAATTCTTTACGCACTAATTCAATGACGCGTTTGACTTCGCTACCATTTAGTGCTCCTTCTTTGGCAAACTTCGCTACGCCGTTTTTATCCAGGACAATAATGGCAGAATTTTTAGGCTCTAGCTGCCATGCTTTTTTGGCTACGCCATTGCTATCTGCGATAAATTGCGACCATGGGAACTCTTTTTTACTGTCTTCAATACTGCTACGAACAAATGGCCCTGTACCGAATATTGCATCACTGGTATTGATGATAGTGGTTGTTTGATATTTTTCCTTTGAAAAATCAGCACGTTTTATCTCTTCTATCAGTGGAGCATTCATCTCTTTAGCTGCGCTGCGACCTGCAATATGTTGTATGACTCTCACTTTTCCAATCAGTTTTCCACTATCCCAATTTTGGTAGCTAAACTTGTTATTGTTGAGTAGCAGCTCTCCTTTATCAGAAATACTGACCGCAGGAACTTGTTGTTCCAAGGTAATATTGTGAGCGAATGCTAAAGCGGGAGAACAAAGTAACGCAGCGTATAACATGAAATTTTTTATCATAATTTTTCCTTGGTAAGTTAATGTGACGATGCACGGGTCTTTAGCATAGCGGTTATTAATGGATTTATCCCTTTAAAGAAGATCAATTTTTTAACATTAAGTAAGACATCAAGTTACATAGTTATGTATATCTAAATATCTGTCATTTTATGTAAATTAGGTGAATAAAACCAAAAACAGGAGGAACAAAACTCGATAAATTCAGTCTACTATTCTACATAACGGTGTGGTGTATGTAATTGGTTCACCAAATGTAACCGTAAGAAGCATAAGAGGAAAAAACAGAGATGAAAATTTTTCACCAATATAACCCACTGAAAATTGCTCTCTACGTTAAAACCTTGTTCCGTGGACGTTTATATATTAAAGATATGGGGGCTTTTGAATTCGACTGCGGTAAAATTTTGCCGCCGAAAGTAAGAGATAAACGCCATTTTAGTGTGATGAGTGAAGTTAATCAGCAGGTGCTACGTTTGCAGGCCGAAATAGGGTAGATAACGAGAATAGGCGAGTAGCATACTGAATAATCCGCGCCACAAGCGAAGTGGCGCTTAATGCGAGAATATTAAACGGCTTAAGAAAAATGAGCCGTTTTTATTTATTGATTATCACTGAATGGGGGAGTCTTGCGTTGAGGCTGTCGTTGTATCAGTGATTTTTGTGACTAGTAGTTGATCGATTTTATAGTTATCAATATCGACAACCTCAAATTTATAACCAGCAAACTTAACTGAATCAGTACGTTTTGGAATTTTCCGCAGTCGAAACATCATAAAGCCCGCGATGGTTTCGTAGTTGCTGGAGTCAGGGAAATCATCAATGTCCAGTACTCGTTGCACATCATCAATAGGTGTTCCGCCTTCAACCAGCCATGAATTTTCGTCACGGACGACAATCTGCTCTTCTTGTCCCTGACCAACTAAATCACCCATCAGTGTGGTCATAACATCATTGAGAGTAATTACCCCCATTACTAGTGCATATTCATTCAAGATGATAGCGAAATCTTCACCAGCAGCTTTAAAACTTTCCAAGGCATCTGAGAGTGTCAGGGTATCTGGAATGATTAGGGCGTTGCGGATCTGAACACCCTTATTGAAGCTCAAACTCTGACCACTTAGGACACGGTTGAGTAGGTCTTTTGAATCGACATAACCGATAACATGATCGATATCTCCGTCACATATCAGGTACTTGGAATGTGGTTGGGTGGAAACCTGCTGTTTGATACTTTCTTCGCTTTCATTTTTATCAAAATAGACAACACTTTCTCGTGAGGTCATGGCCGAAGGAACAGTGCGAGATTCGAGCTCGAATACGTTTTCAATCAGTTCATGTTCTTGTTTACGGAGGATACCAGCAACAGCGCCGGCTTCTACGACAGCGAAAATATCGTCAGATGTGATGTCTTCATTTCGAGCCATCGGAATTTTAAAGATCTTAAAGATAAGATCAGCCAGACCATTAAACAGCCAGACTAATGGGCGGCAAATTGCCAGGCAGAAACGCATTGGGTTAACGATTTTCACTGCGACAGCTTCTGGTTTGATCATGCCGATACGCTTTGGTGTCAGGTCAGCAAGCAAAATAAACAGACTGGTCACAATGGCAAATGAGCAGATAAAGCCTAGTTGTTCTGCCCATTCAGAGCTCATAAATTTAATGAAAAAGGCTTTTAGTGAAGGAGAGAAGGCAGATTCACCGACAACACCTGCCAAAATGGCAACGGCGTTTAGGCCGATTTGCACGACAGTAAAAAACATTCCCGGCGATTCTTGTAGTTTGAGGACATGGGCTGCGTTGACATTACCTTCATCGGCCATCAGCTTTAATTTGATCCGCCTTGAGGCGGCGAGAGAAATTTCAGATAACGAAAAAAAGGCGCTTATTGCACACAATAAAAGGACCACTAGTAGACTATTTAACATAAAGTATCCATGTTTTACCTCCGGTGATAGGGTAGGTTGTCATTGAAAGAACACCGGAGGAAACAGTAAAAATCATATAAAATAAAAAGTTACAATAAATACAAAGTGAAACTATTTACTAAAGTAATAATTATAACATTAACTTAAATAAATCGGCTAATTTTTATCCGTTTATGGCAGGCAAACACCAATACCACCTAACCCACAATATCCTTCAGGATTTTTGAACAGATATTGTTGGTGATAGTCTTCTGCAAAATAGAATGGTCCAGCTTCTGTGATTTCCGTTGTCACAGGACGGTTATCTCCTTGCTGTTGCATTGCCTTTTGGAAATGTTCACGACTGGCTACTGCCATTTCATATTGCTGAGGTGACACAGTATAAATTGCGGAGCGGTACTGAGTACCAATATCCCCGCCTTGGCGCATTCCCTGAGCTGGATCGTGGTTTTCCCAAAAAAGTTTTAATAGGTTTTCATAACTATTTTTTACCGGATCATAAACAATTCTGACAACCTCAGCATGTCCAGTCAGGCCGCTACAGACTTCTTCATAAGTTGGATTCGGTGTTGTGCCACCGCTATAACCTGCGGAGGTCGTGTAAATATCAGGTAGCTGCCAGAATAGGCGCTCTACGCCCCAGAAGCATCCCATACCAAAATAGGCTACTTCCATATTTTCTGGAACAGGCTCTATCGCATGGTTGGTGACAACATGGTCAGGTGAAATCTTAAGTGGTTCCGTTCTGCCTGTTAATATATGTTTAGAATCAATAGATTGGCTCTTGTTAGTTGAAGTTGGCAAAATTCCCTCCCGCAATTATTAGGTTTTCAGAGATTAATAGATTGTATATATTATAAACTTTAATCAAAATAAATTTTATTATAGTCAAATTATTCCGATTAGGTTAGGAGTTCGCGTGTCGAGATACCCCGTTTTATGTCTTCTTTGTGTGTCTGTCGCAACTCCCATCGCTCATAGTGCTAATCTTCGTCTGAAATTAGAAGGATTAACAGGTAGTTTAGAAAAAAATGCTCGGGTTCATCTTTCAACTATCAGTACTGACGAAGTGGCTGCTGATGGCCGTTTCCGCTCTCGTGTAGATAAAGCGATTCGTGAAGGTCTGCGACCTCTTGGTTATTATGAACCTATCATTGAATTTACCTATCGGGAAAATAAACCTCCCACTCGTTCGGTGTTAACAGCAAAAGTTATCGCGGGTGAACCTGTGCGAATTGCTGGTGTTAGTGTTGTGTTGGAAGGTGGTGCCAAGATAGATGAAGATTATGCCAAACTTGTCAAAAGCAACAGCCCGAAAAAGGGAACAATTCTTAATCATGGTGAATATGAAAGCTTCAAAAGTTCTCTAACTGGGCTGGCTATTAGAAAGGGTTACTTTGACGCCATCATGAAGAAGAGCCAATTAGGTGTTTCCAAAGAGCGGCATGAGGCATTCTGGGATTTTGATGTTGATAGTGGTGAACGTTATCGCTTTGGTCTGGTAAATTATCAAGGTTCACAGATCCGTGAAGATTATCTGGGGAATTTAGTTCCGTTCAAAGAAGGGGATTTTTATACTTCAGAGCAACTGGCAGAGCTGAATCGGAGACTGGCAGAAACAGGTTGGTTTAACTCGGCATTAGTGACACCTGATTTTGAGACTGGCAGAAAAAATGGCAATAAGACTCTCCCTCTTGATGCGGTATTAACCCCGCGTTCCGAAAACTATGTTGAACTGGGTGGCGGCTATGGCTCAGATGTAGGGCCACGGGTTAAGGCTAAATGGGCAAAACCGTGGCTTAATTCCCGTGGACACAGCCTTAACACCAGCATCAACCTTTCTGCACCTGAACAAATTGTTGATGCCAGCTATAAAATGCCGCTAAAAGTGAACCCGTTGGAACAGTATTATGCGTTACAGACCGGTTATAAACGCAAGGATCTCAACGATACCGTATCTGATACTGCGACGGTGAATCTTTCCCGTAACTGGGACCTTTCTACTGGCTGGCAGTATGGGATTAACATGCGCTGGAGTCTCAGCCACTTTACTCAGGCTGATGTCACTAACACTACTATGTTGTTGTATCCAGGAGCAAATGTCAGTCGTATTCGTCAGCGTGGTGGCACGATGCCCTATTGGGGCGATAGTCAGCGCTATTCCATTGATATCTCTGATACTACTTGGGGGTCTGATGTAGATTTTTTGGTATTACAGGCGAAAAATGTTTGGATAAGAACTTACTGGGATAATCACCGCTTTGTTGCTCGGGGAAATCTGGGGTGGATAGAAACTAATGAGTTCCAGAAAGTTCCACCTGATTTACGCTTCTTTGCCGGTGGTGATCACAGCATTAGAGGCTACAAATATCAGAAAATTTCGCCTAAAGATGATAAAGGAAAATTAACAGGGGCATCCACGCTAATAGTAGGTTCTCTTGAGTATCAATATAACGTAACGGGAGATTGGTGGAGCGCGGTTTTTGTCGATACAGGTGAAGCAGTCAATGATATTAAAAACAGCGACTTCAAAACCGGCGCAGGAATTGGTGTGCGTTGGGCTTCTCCTGTCGGGCCAATTAAGTTTGATCTTGCTCGACCAATAGGGGATTCAGACTCCCATGGTATCCAGTTCTACATCGGATTGGGATCTGAATTATGAGATGGATTAAAAAGATCAGTATTGTTTTTCTGCTGACGGTTACTCTGTTGGTTATTACTGTAGTTGGGTTGGTAGGAACGCAATCTGGCCTGCATTTTATGATTAATAGTGCTTCCCGTTGGGTGCCTGGGCTGGATATAACTAGCGTTAACGGTGGTTGGCGTGACTTGACGCTAAAAGGCGTCAGGTATCAGATGCCCGGTGTTGATGTAAATGTGGATCAATTCCACTTTTCGTTACGTCTTTCTTGTCTGAAAAATAGTCAGTTATGTATTAATGCATTGACAACGGAAGGCGTGAAAGTTGTGATTAACACTAAACAATTTCCTGCTTCGGAAGAATCATCGCCTGAATCAGAACCTCTGACTGAGTTGAGGACTCCGTATCCGATTTTGCTTGATTTGCTATCTGTTAAAAATGCTACTGTTACTGTAGATGATATGGTAATTGCCTTTGATGAATTCAGAACAGCGGCTCAGTGGCAGCAAAAAGCGTTAACTTTCAAGCCAACTCAAATCAATGGATTGTTGATAGGATTACCAAAAACTGCTCCTGAACAATGGAAAACTGCGGAAGTAGCAAAGAACATAAAACAGAAGGTTGAACCGGAAAAGTCGCTGGGAGAAACCCTGAAGAAATTGTTCTCTCAACCATTATTGGCAAAGTTACCAGAAGTGACTATTCCACTGGATATTACTGTTGAAGGGATTAGTGGTAAGCAATTACGGCTGACTGGTGATACGAATATCACAATCAATGAGTTATTACTGCAACTGAGCAATCAGGGGCAGCAGATTCAGCTCAATAAACTGAATGTTAATACGCCGGAAGGTTCTTTGGCTATTAATGGTTCAGCGATTTTGGCACAGCAATGGCCAGTAAAACTGACAATAAAAAGTGAATTGAATTGGCAAGAGATGCGGAGGCAAAAAGTTGATTTAAAGCTTGATGGAGCTTTGCTGGAACAACTCAACCTGGTTTTGAATTTGTCTGGCCCAGTCAGCGCTAAACTTGATGCCCAAGCAGAATTGGCTCAGGTAGGTTTGCCAATGCGTATAACGCTTGAAAGTGAGCAATTTAACTGGCCTCTGACCGGAGAACCTGAGTATCAGCTTGATAGCATAAGAATGCGGCTGAATGGTAAGGCCAGTGGTTATGATTTGTCATTACGCTCAGGTATGAAAGGTAACGAAATTCCACCTGTATTACTTGTGCTGGATGCTAAAGGTAATGAAGAGCAGTTCAGACTGACTCGTTTACGTCTGTCTGCTTTGCAGGGAAGAGCGGAATTAACCGGTGTGGCTGATTGGAGTAAAGCTGTAAGTTGGAATACGGTGCTGACACTCTCTGGGATCAATACTGCGAAACAGTGGCCGGAATGGCCTGCCAGAATAGATGGCAAAATTGTTACCCGTGGTAGTTTGCACGGAGGTAGTTGGCAGCTCCAGATCCCGGAAATCATACTGGATGGTAATGTAAAGCAGAACTTGGTAAAAGCCAGGGGTAAAATTTCTGGTAATGCTGCTGGTCAGTGGAATATTCCTCAGTTTGAGCTGGCTGTGGGGCACAATAAAATGAATCTCCAAGGGCAGTTGTCTAAACAATGGAAACTTGATGGTGACATCATTGCACCGAGACTAGATGGCTTATTGCCGGGGCTTGGCGGCGTAGTGAATGGGACACTGAAACTACGTGGTAATGTGCAAGCACCGCAGCTTTTAGCAGATCTGAATGCTAATGGATTGAAATGGCAGGATCTGCGCATTGATAGTGTAAATGTGAAGGGGAATGTGCGTTCTGCGGAGCAGATCCAAGGTGATTTAGCTGTCAATGTCCGTCAGTTAAAACAGGCTGATTTGATCGTCCGTAATCTAACGTTGAATGCCAAAGGCAATGAAAAGCAGCATGACTTGCAGCTGAAGATCGATGGTGAACCTGTTTCCGGTCAGCTTGCACTTAATGGTAGTTTTGATCGTAAGCAGCAACGATGGAAAGGTAATATCAACAATACCCGCTTTGATACTCCGGTAGGAGAATGGCGTTTAACTAAACCTATTATTGTTGATTACCTTAACCAGCAGCAAAAAATGACCGTGGGTACTCATTGCTGGCTGAATCCACATGCTCAACTGTGTGTACCTAAACCGATTGAAGCTGGTGCTAGCGGCAGCGCATCTATTATTCTTGAACGTTTTGATCTCGCCATGATCCAACCATTATTGGGACCTGAAACACAACTGAAAGGTGTATTTAGTGGTAATGCGAATATTAAATGGAGTGCGGGACATGGATTACCTCAAGCTAATGTTAATCTGCGTGGTAGTGAGGTGCAGGTTAAACAGATGGTCGATGGCGTCGCATTGCCCATAGATTTCCAAACCCTGACATTCAATGCAGGCTTGAAGAATGGTACAGCAGAGCTGGATTGGTTGTTTAAAATTATGGGGAATGGTCAGTTTAACGGTGACGTACAGATTGTAGATCTTGAGGGGGGGCGCGAACTCTCTGGCAATGTAGGTATTCAGGATATCTCTCTGGCATTGATTAAGCCGATCCTTGGTAAAGGGGATAAGGCTGAAGGTCACTTGAATGCCAATCTGCGCTTGGGGGGGAATGCCAAAAATCCACTGCTGTTTGGTCGACTGGGCTTGAGTTCACTACAAGCTTCGGGTCATTGGATTCCATTTGATATTACTCAAGGGCAACTTGGGGTGAATTTTGATGGAGTACGCTCTGTCCTTGAAGGTGTTGTTAAAACGCCGAAAGGACAACTTAACCTGAGCGGTGATGCTGACTGGCATGATTTGGATACATGGCATGCAAGAGTTGCCGCTAACGGTAATAAGTTGAGGGTAACTTTTCCTCCAATAGTAAAAATTGATGTTAGTCCTGATCTGGTATTTGAGGCTTCACCTCAGTTGTTGAAACTAGATGGTAATGTTGATATTCCTTGGGCGCTTATTACAGTTAAGGAATTACCAGAATCGGCGGTTGAAGCCTCATCGGATGAGGTTATATTAAATGAGAACTTTCAGCCACTAGAAGAGAAAAAAGCATCAATTCCGATTCAAAGTAATTTGACGATTCATATAGGGGAGGATGTTCGCCTCAGTGCTTTTGGCCTTAAAGCTCAGCTTAAAGGTGATCTGAAAGTTGCTCAAGATAAGCAAGGTTTGGGCTTAAATGGACAAGTTGATATTCTTGATGGCCGTTTTCATGCTTATGGGCAGGATTTGATTGTCCGTAAGGGGCTGATTATGTTCTCAGGTCCACCGGATCAGCCATTGCTTAACATTGAGGCTATCCGTAACCCAGAGTCAACCGATGGTCGTGTTATTGCTGGGGTGAGAGTGACGGGTTTGGCAGATAAGCCAAAAGTGGAAATTTTCTCAGAACCGGTTAAATCACAGCAGGAAGCGCTTTCTTACTTATTGCGCGGTGAAGGATTAGAGAACAGTGGTTCTGACAACTCACAAATGACGGCAGTACTGATAGGCTTAGGAGTTGCACAAAGTGGTCAACTGGTGGGTAAAATCGGTGAAACATTTGGTGTTTCTGATTTGGCACTGGATACACAGGGGGTCGGAGATAAATCACAGGTAGTTGTTAGCGGAAAGATTACAAAAGATCTGCAAGTTAAGTATGGTGTTGGTATATTTGATTCGTTGGCAACATTAACCTTACGCTATAGGTTAATGCCTAGATTGTATCTGGAAGCAATGTCTGGTATTGATCAGGCATTGGATTTGCTCTATCAGTTTGAGTTTTAAAAATGCGAATTATTGTTTATGGCAGCTTACGGCGCAAACAGGGCAATCATCACTGGATGACTGACGCTCAATGGTTAGGGGATCACAAGCTGGAAGGCTATGAGTTGTACGACCTTGGGCATTATCCTGCGGTAATCCGTGGTGACGGGAGTATTGAGTGTGAGGTATATCGCATCAATTCTACTATCCTGACAGAGTTAGATGATTTGAAAGATAATTCTCGGGAGTATGTAAGGGAATTGATTCAGACACCGTATGGCAGTGCATGGATATATCTTTATCAGTTTCCAGTAGCTGGTTTACGGCGGATAAAAAGCGGTGACTGGCTGAAGCGCCACGAGAAAGAGTAAAGTAGAGTTCCCTTTTAACACTGAAGATAAAGGGACTGTGATACCAAAACCTCTGTCAGAGATCTTCTGGCAGAGGTTTTCTTAATTAGGCAGAGAAAAATTATTTCTTAGCAGCACGTTCGAAAGAGGAGATAATTTCTGCTTTAGCAGCTTCGGCATTATCCCAACCGTCGACTTTAACCCACTTACCTTTTTCCAGATCTTTGTAGTGTTCAAAGAAGTGAGTGATCTGGGCGCGTAGCAATTCTGGTAGATCGTTCACATCCTTAATGTGATCATATTCTTTGGTCAATTTGCTGTGTGGAACCGCCACCAGTTTTGCGTCTTCACCTGATTCATCAGTCATTTTCAGAACGCCAACCGGACGGCAACGGATCACAGAACCTGGCTGCAATGGGTATGGGGTTGGAACCAAAACATCAACCGGATCACCATCCAGGGACAAAGTGTTGTTGATGTAACCATAGTTGCATGGATAGAACATTGCGGTAGACATAAAGCGGTCTACAAACAGTGCACCGGATTCTTTATCAACTTCATATTTGATCGGATCTGCATTTGCAGGGATCTCAATAATGACATAGATATCTTCAGGCAGTTCTTTTCCTGCCAATACTGAGTTCAGGCTCATGAAAGTTTCCTTTATTTCAAACCAGAATAGAGTGGGGGCTATTATAGCCAGAATGATGATGAAATCTCATTAAATCTCACTATTTCCAGCACCTTCTCGGTAAAAATTTGCAAAATGAAGAACGGCTGGGAACCCCCCGCCGTTTGTTCATGATTAACAGATGAAATTATTCGTCTGGAAATTCAGCCATAAAACTTTCGGCTTTTTCTACCATTGATTTACTGCCAACAAAGAAAGGTACGCGCTGATGCAGTTTGGATGGGACAATATCCAGAATACGGTTGGCGCCATCACTGGCTTTACCTCCTGCTTGTTCGGCCAGGAATGCCATTGGGTTACATTCATATAGCAGGCGTAATTTTCCTGATGGATGGCTGGCGGTACTTGGGTAAATGTAGATGCCACCTTTCAGTAAATTGCGGTGGAAATCAGCAACTAATGAACCGATATAACGAGTAGTATACGGGCGTTGAGTCGCTTCATCCTGTTCTTGACAATATTTGATGTATTTCTTTACCCCCATAGGGAATTTGATGTAGTTCCCTTCGTTAATGGAGTACATATTGCCTTTGGGAGGGAACTGTACTTTTTCATGGGACAAGCAAAACACCCCAAGAGATGGATCGTAAGTAAAGGCGTGCACACCACAGCCGGTTGTATAGACCAGCATAGTTGAAGAGCCATAAACAACATATCCGGCTGCAACTTGGCGGTTACCCGGTTGCAGGAAATCTTCTTCAGTCACGGGTTTGCCGACAGGTGTAATACGGCGATAGATAGAGAAGATAGTACCAACGGAAACGTTTACATCAATATTTGAAGAGCCATCTAGTGGGTCCATCAAAACAACATATTTTGCATTTTCAGCGCGGTCGCCCTCAAAAATAACGATATCGTCTTCTTCCTCTGAAGCAATACCGGCAACTTCACCGCGTGCTTTCAGTGCTGCTTTGAGTTTTTCGTTAGCATACAGGTCCAGCTTCATCTGCACTTCACCCTGGACGTTGGATACGCCGCTGGTTCCTAAGATATCGACTAAACCGGCTTTATTGATATCACGGTGAATAATCTTTGCCCCGAGTTTAATAGCGGAAAGCAATGCAGTGAGTTCACCTGTGGCATGAGAAAAATCGTGCTGCTTTTCGACGATGAATTCGCCTAATGTTTTCATGACGAAAGTCCTGAATGTGATTTGATAGTGGTTTCTGAGTGTCCATTGCACTCTTACGCGGGCAGTTTAGCCAAAGAAAGGGATGATTCATAGGCTATTCCATTTCTTATCTTGCGTTTGATGGTTAGAATAGTGACTAACTTCATGCTATGGAATGGAAAATCAATGCGTATTCATATTCTTGGTATCTGCGGCACTTTTATGGGGGGATTGGCAATTTTGGCACGTTCTCTTGGCCATGAGGTGACGGGGTCAGATGCCAATGTTTATCCACCAATGAGTACCTTACTGGAAAAACATGGGATTAGCCTGACTCAGGGATATGACCCGGCACAGCTGGATTCTGTGCCAGATATGGTCATCATCGGTAATGTTATGAGCCGTGGGAATCCTTGTGTAGAAGCTGTGTTGGAACGCGGGATTCCTTATACTTCTGGGCCACAATGGCTACACGACTATGTTTTACCTGAACGTTGGGTTCTGGCAGTTGCAGGTACCCATGGCAAGACAACAACCGCCGGTATGTTAGCTTGGATTCTTGAAGCTTGTGGCTATAAACCGGGTTTTTTGATCGGCGGTGTTCCCGGTAATTTTGAAACATCAGCTCAAATCGGGGAAAGTCCGTTTTTCGTCATAGAAGCTGATGAATATGACAGTGCTTTTTTTGATAAACGATCTAAGTTTGTTCATTACAGTCCACGGACTCTGATCATGAATAACCTGGAATTCGATCACGGCGATATTTTCGGAGATCTGGCTGCTATCCAGAGACAGTTCCATCATCTTGTCAGGATCGTTCCAGGTAGTGGTAAGATTTTTGCCCCAGACAATGATATTAACCTGAAGCAGGTCTTGTCTATGGGATGTTGGAGTGAATTGGAACAGGTGGGAGAAACTGGTAGCTGGCAGGCAAAAAAGATAAGTACAGACAGCAGCGATTATCGGGTGTTTTATTGTGGTGAAGTTGTTGGAGAGGTGAATTGGTCATTAGTTGGTGAACATAATATGCGTAATGGGCTGATTGCAATTGCAGCAGCACACCATGTTGGTGTCCAACCTACGGATGCTTGTCGTGCTTTAAGCGATTTTATTAATGCCCGTCGTCGCCTTGAACTACGTGGTCAGGAAAACGGAGTTACTGTTTATGACGATTTTGCTCATCATCCGACTGCAATTTTGGCAACACTCGAAGCCCTGCGTAGTAAAGTTGGAGGAACCGCCCGTATTATTACCGTACTGGAACCGCGTTCGAATACGATGAAAATGGGTATAAGCAAGAATGAGATCGCACCGGCATTGGGGCGTGCTGATGAAGTATTCTTATTCCAGCCAGCCAATATTAAATGGCATGTATCGGAAATTGCAGATCACTGTGTTCAGCCAGCGTATTGGAGTGCTGATATCGATTCACTGGTGAATATGATTGTTGATAAGGCGCAGCAGGGGGATCATATTCTGGTTATGAGTAATGGCGGATTTGGTGATATTCATGAAAAACTACTCTCTAAGCTAAGTAAAAAAACTTATCAATTTTGAAAATGGCAGCAGGAAAATGAATCGCGCCATGTTGGCGCGTTCATTCAAAGCTCTTGTTCGAAAAACTTAAGGATGGTGCCACGCAGCTGTTCTGCGGTGAAATCTCTGGCAAGTGTAATGAAAATGGTGTCATCACCTGCAATACTGCCGAGTATACCTTCTGCTTTGCCAAGAGAATCCAGCTGACGAGCAATAAGCTGAGCAGCACCAGGGCTTGTGCGAATTACAACTATGGAATGGTTGTGATCAACGTCTAATACTAGATTTTTTATTGGGCTAGTGGCAGTAGGAACACCAAGCTCAGCAGGCAGGCAGTAAACCATCTCCATTTTAGCATTGCGGGTGCGAACTGCGCCAAATTTAGTGAGCATTCTGGAAACTTTGGATTGATTAATGTTCTCAAAACCTTCTTCCAGTAGAGCGGTGACAATTTCGCCCTGAGAGCTAAATTTTTCCTCTTTCAATAACGCCTTGAAAGCTTTTATTAAATCTTCCTGTTTAGAGGGAGTACGCATATTCCACCATTATTCAATTAATTATGTAGATCATATTATGCATATAAGTGAATTTTTATGCAATAAAAATGATTGTTTGACTACGGCAGGGAAGTGTAAATTGGTCTTATGATAAATAGAAATTCATAAAATATGAATATGATAGATTTGTTTTATGTAATTGATTATCTGGTAAATACATTGTTAATCAAATGATGTTGTTTGGCATTGTTGTTGGGTGTAAGGTATTTAACCGATTTTTTCATAAAATCAAAGGGAAATTCTTAAAATAGTGTCCATTATCTCATTAACAGATAAGCATTTTGCCTAGAATACAGCGACTTTGACGTCCCATTATTAGAGCGTAAGTCCACGATTTGGTTGTTAATAGATTGTTTTTAACAAAACTGTGGAATTCTCCCGCTTAAATTCTCATTGAGAGCGAAGCGAGTTTTTGAGTAGGGGGAGGGTGTAATGGATAGTCAGCAGCCTAAGGGCTGTCATCGGTCTGTAATATCACAAGGATTAGCTGATACGCTAGGCATAGCGGTTATGTAAAGAGTTCCCTTGCAGTTATCCCTGTCAGCGCAGGTATTGCAACGAAAGCTATTAGTTTTTTACTAATAGGGGTCATAAGAAGTCCCCGCCAGAGTCATTTGTGACTTAGCGGCGGGAGCAAGTCACAAACGTAGTAATCTATGGTTTGTAACCAGATGAATTCACAGCATTTTAAAGTATAAACGATTTAAGGAGTATCAGGATGAAAGTTGCAGTTCTCGGTGCAGCCGGTGGCATTGGTCAGGCTCTTGCTCTTCTACTAAAAACCCAGCTTCCTTCAGGTTCAGAACTCTCTTTATATGATATCGCCCCAGTTACCCCGGGGGTAGCTGTTGATCTGAGCCACATTCCAACAGAAGTGAAAATTAAAGGTTTTGCTGGTGAAGATGCCACGCCAGCGTTGGAAGGTGCGGATATTGTATTGATTTCTGCAGGTGTTGCTCGTAAACCAGGTATGGATCGTTCAGATCTGTTTAATGTTAACGCGGGTATTGTCCGTAATCTGGTAGAACAAGTAGCTAAAACTTGTCCGAAGGCACTGGTTGGTATCATCACTAACCCTGTTAACACAACGGTAGCTATTGCAGCTGAAGTACTGAAAAAAGCCGGTGTATATGATAAAAACCGTTTGTTTGGTATAACAACCCTGGATGTTATCCGCTCCAATACTTTTGTTGCTGAATTGAAAGATAAAAAGTCACAGGAAATTGAAGTACCGGTTATCGGTGGTCATTCTGGTGTGACGATCCTTCCTCTGTTGTCCCAGATCCCTGACGTGAGTTTTACCGATGAAGAGTTGGTAACTCTGACTAAACGTATTCAGAATGCAGGTACTGAAGTTGTTGAAGCTAAAGCTGGTGGTGGATCTGCCACTTTGTCCATGGGACAAGCTGCCGCTCGTTTGGGCCTCTCTTTGGTCCGTGGCTTACAAGGGGAAAGCAATGTTGTGGAATGTACCTATGTTGAAGGTGATGGCAAATATGCCCGTTTCTTTGCTCAGCCGGTTCGTTTGGGCAAAAATGGTGTAGAAGAGCGTTTAGACATCGGTAAGCTGAGTGATTTTGAACAGAAAGCATTGGAAGGGATGTTGGACGTATTGAGAAAAGATATAGAATTAGGTGAAAAATTTATTAATAACTAATTAATATATTTTATAAATAAAAGATATATATCTGTGAAATAATAAAACCGCTGGTATGATAATGACCGGCGGTTTTTATTTAACGAATTTAATTCGTTAACTAATTAATTATTTGTTTGTTCGCGTATTTTCCTTTCTAATAGTTCTCCGGTATTTGGATCAAAATAACGACTTGGCCAAATTTCTGAAGGATGTATTTCTAGATAATTTGCAATTATCCATTCTCCCTTTGGCCATGGGCGGGATAGCGCATTAGCCAGTGTAGATGAGCTAAGCCCTGCCTTACGTGATACTTCGGCTAAGGTTGTTCCCCGTTTGCGTAAAGCTGCAATTATGTCAGCAGGATGCCAATCAGATTTCCTTGAAATCATTTTTAATCCTTTTTTTATTAAATTTGATGCTATGTTAGTGGTATAAATAACAGGTCTGCATGAGAGCAATAACGAACTTAAACCTGTTATTGAGAAATAAAATAGCATTATTTTTCTAAAAGTATTTCCAAATTTTTTCTTAAAAGCTTCTTTTTTGAACTTGGTTACAAAAATAGAGAAACGTGATGAAAAAAGAGTGGTATTCGGCCAAGGAGTTAATCGGTGTGGGTGAGTTACCAGGATCACCACAAGGAGTTAATGCCAGAGCAAAACGTGAGGAGTGGAGACGTCAGAAAAGACAAGGTGTACAAGGTAAAGCAGTCGAATATCACTATTCCTGTTTTCCGGAAACGACCATTGCAGCATTGGAACTTCATGAATCACCTTCTGAGTATCAGGTGCAGAAGCAAGATCCTTTATCGGTTTGGGTTGGCGCTTTTCACCAGTTGTCGGAATCTGAGAAACAAGTAGTGACAGCTATGATTTTACGGGATGGTATCAGAAGTTTTTTGGAAAAGCTTTCTGTTGTTTGACTCATTTTTGGAAAGTAAAAATGCCAACTAACTTGGCTTCTTCTTCATTATCCCGGTGCAAAGTGAGAAGAAAAGTATGAAAAAAGAATGGTATTCAGCTAAAGAGCTGGTTGGTATTGCTGGACTTCCTTCTTCGCCACAGGGAATAAACCTGATGGCAAGGCGGGAGGGATGGGAATACAGACGTAAACGGGGTGTTCAGGGCAAGGCTCTTGAATATCATATGAACAGCTTGCCTGAAGATGTACTTAATGTGTTATCTGTAGGGGAAAGCACAATTGATTACACAAATAAACGGCAAGATCCATTTTTAATCTGGGCCGAGGCTTATTATCAACTGACTAAAGTTGAGAGAGAAAAAATTGTGAAATTTATCCTGAGGGAAGGGCTGGCAAAGCTAATTGGTTATATTGATGTAGGTGTTGAAGACGCAGAAAAAAACCTGGATTCAGATTAATTCCAGGTTTTATATCAATAATTAAGAAAGGCGTTGTACGGCAATATGGGCTAACCCCACAAGTGCTTGCTTGTATGGGGAGCTTTCCAGCACCTGCAAAGCAGCAATTGCTTTATCTGCTTCCTCTTCTGCCCGTTTACGAGTGTATTCCAGCGAGCCACATTGTTTCATTGTTATCAGTACGGTTTCGAGTAAATGGCGACCATTACCTTTTTCAATTGCTTTACGGATGAGTTGCGATTGTTCTGGATTACCATGATTCATCGCATGCAGTAATGGCAATGTAGGTTTACCTTCATTAAGATCATCACCAGTATTTTTGCCTAATGTGTTGCTATCAGCATCATAATCAAGTAAATCATCAATTAATTGGAATGCGGTACCTAAATAGCGTCCGTAATCTTGTAAAGCAGTTTCTTGTTCTGGTGTAGCGTTAGAAATAATTGCAGAAGAGTGCGCGGCAACTTCAAATAGCCGAGCTGTTTTACTGTAAATCACCCGCATATAATCATCTTCAGAAATATTGGGGTCATTGCAGTTCATTAACTGTAGAACTTCACCTTCAGCGATAACATTTGTGGCTTCTGACATCAATTTGAGAACCCGCATAGAGTTAAGAGTTGTCATCATCTGGAAAGAACGGGTGTATATAAAATCACCAACCAATACACTTGCCGCATTACCAAAAGTGGCATTGGCCGTTGCTTTGCCGCGTCGCATATCTGATTCATCCACAACATCATCATGCAATAGGGTAGCTGTATGGATAAATTCAATTAATGCGGCAACAGTAATATGCTTATCACTCTGGTAACCTAATGCTCTGGCAGCCAGAATGGCAATTATTGGACGGATACGTTTTCCACCGCCACTGATTATGTAGTAGCCCAGTTGGTTTATAAGAGCAACGTCAGAATTTAACTGACTAAGAATGGCTTCATTTACCGCTGCCATATCATCAGCGGTTAGCTTGATAATAGATTCTAAATTCATGTTTTTTTCGGCTATGGATTCTAATGCAGAGCTGTGTTCATATTAACATTACAATAGTTATCGCTGTGTCTTGATTGTACTCGAAAAACAGTTCAAATAAATGACAATTCATAAACTACGTTTTTTTATCGCCTGTTCTAATTCTGCTCTTGTCTTCTTAGGCTTTTTTGCGTAGAATTCGCGCCCTATTATGAATATTTATAGCGCGCTCTGGAATGATATTTAGGGGGCGTGCGGAAAGCGGAGTTTATATGTACGCGGTTTTCCAAAGTGGTGGTAAACAACACCGAGTCAGCGAAGGTCAAACTATTCGCCTGGAAAAGCTGGACATCGCAACAGGTGAAACTGTTGAGTTTGACCAGGTTCTGATGGTCGCTAATGGTGATGACATCAAAATCGGCGCTCCTGTAGTTGAAGGCGTTAAAGTCAAAGCTGAAGTTGTTGCTCATGGTCGCGGCGAGAAAATTAAAATTGTTAAGTTTCGTCGTCGTAAACATAGCCGTAAACAGCAAGGCCATCGTCAGTGGTTCACTGATGTTAAAATCACTGGCATCGCTTAAATTTAGGAGAGCAGATTAATGGCACACAAAAAGGCTGGTGGCTCAACTCGTAATGGCCGCGATTCTGAAAGTAAACGTCTGGGTGTAAAACGTTTTGGTGGCGAGTCTGTATTAGCAGGCAGCATCATTGTTCGTCAACGTGGTACTAAATTCCACGCTGGTAGTAACGTTGGTTGTGGTCGTGACCACACTCTGTTCGCATTAGCTGACGGGAAAGTTAAATTCGAAGTTAAAGGCCCGAAAAACCGCAAGTTTATCAGCATCGAAGCTGAATAAGTTTTTCGAGTTATAAACCGAATCAGAAGCCCTGCATGTGTTGCGGGGCTTTTTATTATTCTGAATACGCCATCTCTGGGTAAAACGGCCGTCCAGCACTATATGGCTAACATACGGAGAAAAGATATGAAATTTGTAGATGAAGCCAGAATACTGGTTGTAGCGGGGGATGGTGGCAATGGTTGTGTCAGCTTCCGCCGTGAAAAATATATTCCGAAAGGTGGGCCAGACGGTGGAGATGGTGGAGATGGTGGAGATGTTTATCTGTTAGCAGATGAAAATCTCAACACACTGATTGATTATCGTTTTGAAAAATCTTTCCGGGCAGAACGTGGGCAAAATGGTCAAAGTCGAGATTGTACAGGTAAGCGTGGTCAGGATATTACGATCAAAGTGCCCGTTGGTACGCGTGTTCGCGATGTGGTAACCGGTGAAGTTCTGGGTGATATGACCCGTCATGAGCAACGTTTGATGGTCGCTAAAGGAGGGTTCCATGGACTTGGTAATACCCGTTTTAAATCTTCTGTCAACCGGGCTCCTCGTCAAAGAACGATGGGAACTTCAGGTGAAACCCGTGAACTGATGCTGGAACTCATGTTGTTAGCGGATGTTGGTATGCTGGGGATGCCAAATGCGGGTAAATCCACATTTATTCGCTCTGTTTCTGCTGCTAAACCAAAGGTTGCAGACTATCCGTTTACAACTCTGGTGCCAAGTTTGGGTGTAGTAAGGATGGATAACGAGCAGAGTTTCGTTGTCGCGGATATTCCAGGGCTTATTGAAGGTGCTTCTGATGGCGCAGGCTTGGGCATCCGTTTCTTAAAACATTTGGAACGTTGCCGGGTGCTATTGCACTTAATCGATATCTGCCCTGTTGATGAATCAGATCCTGTTGAAAATGCTCGGATTATTTTCAACGAGCTACAGCAATATAGTGAAAAATTAGCACAAAAACCACGCTGGTTAGTATTTAACAAGGTTGATCTGCTGGAGCCTGAAGAAGCTAAACAGCGTGTACAAGACATTGCTGATAAATTGGGTTGGGAAGGTGGTTTCTATATGATATCAGCGATAAATCGTCTGGGTGTTAAAGAGCTTTGCTGGGATATCATGGAGTTTATGAAAACTCAGCCTCGTAATATGAATACGACAGAAGGTGAAGTTCAGCCAGAGAAAGTTGAATTCATGTGGGATGATTATCATAAAGAGCAATTAAATCAGGTTTCGGAAACAGACGATGATTGGGATGACGATTGGGACGAAGATGACAATGAAGGCGTTGAGTTTATTTATAAACGCTGATTTTTCCATTCTTTCATTACAATTAAAAGGCGCCACATGTTTGTGGCACCTATTTTTATTGATTGTATTGATATAAATCTTTATACAGTCTGCTTTCAAATCTTACTAAAGGAACTCGGCGGTTGCGGTGTTCTTTTGGTGGTACGGCATAGGCAGAAATAAACTGTATGAAGGCAATTCTCTGACCGTTGGCAGTGGTTATAAAGCCAGCGAGATTATAAACTCCTTGCAGGGCACCCGTCTTAGCTGAAACTTTTCCGTTTACTCCTGCTTCATCCAACCCACCCCGATATCTTAAGGTACCGTCATGACCAGCTAATGGCAGCATAGAAATAAAATCTAATTCTTGATCATGTTGTGCAATAAACTGTAATACTTCCATCATGGTTGCTGGAGTGATCAGATTGTGGCGGGATAATCCTGAACCATCCACCATAACGGTATTTCCCAGATCGATACTGGCTTTTTGTTTCAATATTTGCCGCACTGCATCAGAGCCTGAACGCCAGGTTCCTGGTATATTAAAATGTTGTCGGCCTATTGTTCTGAATACGGTATCAGCGATCATATTGTCAGATTTTTTTAGCATGACCTTGAGTAGATCATGTAATGGTGCTGATTGATTCTGGGCAAGAACTTTACCGGGTTCGGTTGGCAAGCTTTGGCGTCTGAGATGGCCTGTTATTTCAATTCCTGCAATTTGTAGTTCGTTTTTGAGGATTGCCCCTGCATAGCTGGTACCATTTTGAATAGCGAAGGCTAGTGGTAATGGTTCACTGCGTTGAGTGAGGCATCCGGTTAGCGTAAAACGGTTAAGTTCTCCGGGAACCACATCCAATTCACAGTATTGGCTTTCAGGTGATCCTTTTGCTAAGGTTTTAACCTCACTGAACATATTCACTGGATAAAAGGATGCGATACGGATAAAGGCAGTATCACCGGGGCGTTCCGCACTATATAGTGAAACTGAAAAACAGTTTCGATCGACAATTGCAGCAGCAGGTGGAGCACTGAAACATTGGGTCATATCGTTCCATACCCAACCTGGGGCTTTATCGTGGCTGGCAAAAGCGGAAACATCTATCAGAAGATCCCCGTCAATTTTTTTCACGCCGGATTGTTGTAGAACAGTAACCATATTGCGAAGTTGTTGACGGGTTAGTGTCGGATCTCCAACAAAACGAGCAGTCAAATTTCCTTTCAAAACACTGTTTGAAATTTTGCCATTGCTTTCCAATGTAGTGATAAAGCGATAATCTTTGCCCAGTTGTAACAATGCTGCAAGGGCTGTGACAACTTTCAGAGTACTTGCTGGTAGAGCCATTTGTTGGCCGTGATAGTCAAGTAACGGTGTGTTGGAACCAACTTTTTGAGCGATTAACGCTAGATTAGTGCCATCAGGTAAATATTGTGCATATTCCTTAACAGGTGTAGCGTTTGCATTGGTGATAGTTAGACACAGACTGGTAACGCAAACTAATCTGCTAGCCATTTTAAAAAAGGACATAAATTTCGCATGTGGATGTGGACATGCCACAATACTAAGGTGCAAAGTGGGGAAAAGTAAACGATGACCCATCACCAAGTCTACGTTAGAATGATACATTAATATGTAGAAATGATTGTGAACTTTGGGTAACTCTGTAGTTTACATGATTGTTTATTGTCTGGAAGCTCGCCCGACAAGGCGTGCGCATTGTGCTGTTATCTGAAAACATCAGGATGATGCTTGGTTTTTGCTCAGGAAAGATTTAGAGGATTAATATAATGAAACAGATTCCAATGACGGTACGTGGCGCGGATAAGTTGCGTGAAGAGTTAGATTATCTGAAAAACGTACGCCGTCCAAAAATTATTTCAGACATTGCTGAAGCGCGTGAACATGGTGATCTGAAAGAAAATGCTGAATATCATGCAGCTCGTGAACAACAAGGTTTCTGCGAAGGTCGTATCCAGGAAATTGAAGCTAAGCTTTCTAATGCACAAGTGATTGATGTCACAAAAATGCCCAAGACTGGACGTGTTATTTTTGGTGCTACAGTTACAGCTTTGAATGTAAACACTGATGAAGAGCAGACTTACCGGATTGTGGGTGATGATGAGGCTGATATTAAAGAAAATTTAATTTCCGTGAATTCACCGATTGCTCGTGGCTTGATTGGTAAAGAAGTTGATGACATTGTCACTATCAAGACTCCTGGTGGTGAAGTTGAATATGAAATCTTGAAAGTTGAATATATTTAAACTTTAGGATCAGCTTGTTGCTGTCGATTTTCGTTAGGTAAAGTTACACTAGATGTATAGAAAGTAAAAAAGGCCAGAAGCGGCCTTTTTTATCATAATAATGCGCATGGCATTTTTATATAAATGTGATTTGATTATTTCGGTAAAATAATTCTGCGCTCTTCCGATTGGCGGTAAAGAACCAGAGTTTTTCCGATAATTTGCACATTATATGCGCCGGTCTCACGGACAATTGCATCGGCGATCAAATTTTTGATTTCACGATCTTCGCCTGCGATTTTGACTTTGATAAGCTCATGGTGTGCCAGCGTTTGTTCAATTTCAGCCAACACGCCTTCAGTCAGACCGTTGTTTCCAATCATGACGACAGGTTTTAACGGGTGAGCGAGACTTTTTAGGTGTTGCACTTGTTTTTTGTTAAGAGTCATTGTTTTTTTGCTTAGTTAGGATTGAAAACGGGACATTCTACCGCCATCTCATATCTATCACCATAAATAGTGTGTTGTGTTTGGTATGTCGAGCAATAGATGTCTGGCTCTTTATTAGTATAGTTGGAAAGGACAATGGCCAATAAAAAACGTTCGGCAAGTTCCAGTCGCTGGTTACAAGAACACTTTAGTGATAAATATGTTCTTCAGGCACAGAAAAAAGGGCTTCGTTCTCGTGCTTGGTTTAAACTTGATGAAATTCAACAAAGTGACAAAATTTTTAAGCCTGGCATGACCGTTGTCGATTTAGGTGCAGCCCCTGGTGGATGGTCTCAGTACGCAGTGAGTCAAATTAATGAAAATGGGCGGGTAATTGCCTGTGATCTTTTACCGATGGATCCCATTGTTGGAGTCGATTTCCTTCAGGGTGATTTTCGTGATGAACTTGTATTGAAAACATTGCTTGAGCGAGTAGGTGATAATAAAGTCCAGGTAGTCATGTCGGATATGGCACCCAATATGAGCGGAACACCTGCGGTCGATATTCCTCGATCCATGTATCTGGTTGAATTGGCGTTGGATATGTGTCGTGATGTGCTGGCCCCCGGGGGGAGTTTCATTGTCAAAGTATTTCAGGGAGAAGGCTTTGATGAATACCTGAGGGAAATTCGCTCCCTGTTTACGAATGTAAAAATTCGTAAGCCAGACGCTTCGCGGGCACGATCGCGTGAAGTATACATTGTAGCGACAGGGCGGAAACTGTAGTACCCTGAATGCTATTTGTTAACACAGTTGTAATATGAGGTTAATCCCTTGAGTGACATGGCGAAAAACCTGATTCTCTGGTTAGTTATCGCAGTTGTGCTGATGTCGTTATTCCAGAGTTTTGGCCCCAGCGATTCTAATAGTCGTAGGGTGGATTACTCTACCTTCATCAATGAGTTAGCCCAGGATCAGGTGCGCGAAGTTCGTATCTCAGGTCGTGAGATTAATGTTAGTAAGAAAGATAACAGCAGATATACCACTTACCTGCCAGTACAGGATGAAAAGTTGTTAGATACCTTACTAAATAAGAATGTGAAAGTAGTTGGTGAGCCGCCGGAAGAACCAAGCTTGCTTACTTCTATTTTTATTTCTTGGTTCCCGATGTTGCTGCTTATCGGGGTCTGGATTTTCTTTATGCGCCAGATGCAAGGTGGTGGTGGTAAAGGAGCAATGTCATTTGGTAAAAGCAAAGCTCGTATGCTGACAGAAGACCAGATTAAAACCACTTTTGCGGATGTTGCTGGTTGTGACGAAGCGAAAGAAGAGGTTGGTGAGTTGGTGGAATACCTACGTGAACCAGGCCGTTTCCAGAAATTGGGTGGGAAAATTCCAAAAGGTATTCTGATGGTCGGGCCACCAGGTACTGGTAAGACCTTGCTGGCAAAGGCAATTGCTGGTGAGGCGAAGGTTCCGTTCTTTACTATCTCTGGTTCTGACTTTGTTGAAATGTTTGTCGGTGTTGGTGCATCCCGTGTTCGTGATATGTTCGAACAAGCGAAGAAAGCCGCACCTTGTATCATCTTTATCGATGAGATTGATGCCGTAGGTCGTCAGCGTGGTGCTGGTTTGGGGGGAGGCCACGATGAGCGTGAGCAGACTTTAAACCAGATGCTGGTTGAGATGGATGGTTTTGAAGGTAACGAAGGTATTATTGTTATTGCTGCGACTAACCGTCCTGACGTACTTGATCCGGCGTTACTGCGTCCTGGCCGTTTTGACCGCCAGGTTGTTGTTGGTCTGCCAGATGTACGTGGTCGTGAGCAGATTTTAAAAGTTCATATGCGTCGTGTTCCTCTGGATACTGATGTTGATGCTTCGGTCATTGCTCGTGGTACTCCAGGATTTTCTGGTGCTGATTTGGCGAATTTGGTAAATGAAGCTGCTTTGTTTGCTGCTCGTGGCAACAGACGTGTGGTTTCTATGGTTGAATTCGAAAAAGCGAAAGACAAAATCATGATGGGTGCGGAACGTCGCTCCATGGTGATGACGGAAGAGCAAAAAGAATCAACTGCTTATCATGAGGCAGGCCATGCGATTATCGGTCGTCTGGTTCCTGAGCATGACCCAGTTCATAAAGTTACCATTATTCCGCGTGGCCGAGCTTTGGGTGTGACGTTCTTCTTGCCGGAAGGTGATCAGATTAGTGCCAGCCGTCAGAAACTGGAAAGTCAGATTTCAACCTTGTACGGTGGGCGTTTGGCAGAAGAGATTATTTACGGTCCGGACAATGTTTCTACTGGTGCATCTAACGATATCAAAGTCGCGACCTCAATTGCCCGAAACATGGTGACGCAGTGGGGATTCTCGGAAAGACTTGGTCCATTGCTTTATGCGGAGGAAGAAGGTGAAGTATTCCTCGGGCGTTCAGTTGCTAAAGCTAAACATATGTCTGATGAAACAGCTCGTTTGATTGATCAGGAAGTTAAGGCAATTGTTGATAATAATTATCAACGTGCCCGCCAGATTCTGATGGATAACCTTGATATCCTGCATTCAATGAAAGATGCATTGATGAAGTATGAAACCATTGATGCACCTCAGATTGACGATTTAATGAATCGCACAAATGTGCGCCCACCGGCAGGATGGGAAAATGGTAATGGTAGCAACAATAGCAGCCGTCCAGCAGATAATACATCTCCGTTACAGCCTGTAAAATCAACTGGTGATGTCGATACATCGGTACAAGGTGGAGAACAGTCAGGGAAACCAGGAAGCAATGATCGGTAATTGTTCCCTGAGTCTGGTAGATATACTCCTCAAACCCCAGGTAAACCCTGGGGTTTTGACATTAAAGGTGGACCAAAATGCAACTCATAGCCAGAAATAGTGTTCTCGATCTTTCTTGTCCACAAGTGATGGGCATTTTGAATGTTACTCCAGATTCATTCTCTGATGGTGGTGCTTACAATACTTTTGATATGGCCTTACGACATGTGGAAAAAATGATTACTGAAGGAGCTGCGATCATTGATATCGGCGGAGAATCTACTCGTCCTGGCGCTGATGAAATCAGTGAACAGGAAGAAGTAGATCGGGTTGTACCGATTGTTGAAGCTTTAGCTCAGCGCTTTGATATCTGGATTTCTGTTGATACATCAAAAGCATTGGTTATGAGTGAATCGGCAAAAGCCGGTGCTTGTTTGATTAATGATATTCGTTCATTGCGGGAGCCTGGTGCCTTAGAAAGTGCTGCTCAATCTGGCTTACCTATTTGTTTGATGCATATGAAGGGGCAGCCACGGACTATGCAGGATGCGCCACATTATGAAAACGTATTAAGTGAAGTGAAACAATTTTTTACTAAACAAATTGAACGTTGTGTTGCGGCAGGGATAGGAAAAAATAAGCTTATTATTGATCCGGGCTTCGGTTTTGGTAAGAGCTTGACACATAATTATCAATTATTAGCGCATTTAAATGAATTTCATCAATTTGGCTTGCCTGTGCTAGCAGGAATGTCTCGTAAGTCTATGATAGGTCAATTACTTAATGTACCGCCACAAGAAAGGGTTGCCGGTAGTGTGGCCTGTGCTGTTATTGCTGCTATGCAAGGAGCGCAGATTATCCGGGTACATGACGTTAGAGAAACCGTGCAGGCAATGCGAATTGTCGAAGCAACACTTTCAGCAAAGGAAGAGAAAAATTATGAGTAATCGTAAATATTTTGGCACTGATGGCATCCGTGGCAAAGTGGGTGACAGTCCGATTACACCGGATTTTGTGTTAAAGCTCGGTTGGGCGGCAGGTAAGGTATTGGCCCGTCATGGTTCTCGTAAGATCATTATCGGTAAGGATACCCGTATTTCTGGCTATATGTTGGAGTCTTCTTTAGAGGCGGGTTTGGCGGCGGCTGGTTTGTCTGCTTCATTCACTGGCCCTATGCCAACACCTGCTGTTGCTTACCTGACCCGTACTTTCCGTGCTGAAGCGGGAATTGTTATCTCTGCTTCTCATAACCCTTATTACGATAATGGTATTAAATTCTTCTCTATCGACGGCACAAAACTGCCAGATGATGTGGAAGAAGCTATCGAAGCGGAAATGGAAAAATCCCTGACTTGCGTAGAATCTGCTGAATTGGGGCGTGCAAACCGTATTGTCGATGCGGCAGGTCGCTATATTGAATTCTGTAAAGGCACATTTCCAAGTGAGCAAAGTCTCAATGGATTGAAAATTGTACTTGATTGCGCTAATGGTGCGACTTATCACATTGCTCCAAATGTACTTAGAGAATTGGGGGCTAACGTTGTGACGATTGGCTGCGAGCCAAACGGTATTAATATTAACGAAAAATGTGGTGCTACCGATGTCCGTTTGTTGCAGCAACGTGTTGTTGAGGAGAAAGCAGACGTTGGTTTGGCATTCGACGGTGATGGTGATCGCGTTATTATGGTTGACCATTTAGGGCAGAAAGTTGATGGCGACCAGATCCTTTATATTATTGCTCGTGAAGCGTTGAGACAGGGACAATTGCGTGGTGGTGTTGTTGGCACGTTGATGAGTAATATGGGATTAGAGTTGGCATTGAAACAGCTTGGTATCCCATTCTTGCGTGCTAAAGTGGGGGACCGATATGTACTGGAAAAACTACAGGAAGAAGGCTGGCGCTTAGGTGCAGAAAACTCTGGTCATATTATCCTACTTGATAAAACGACTACAGGTGATGGCATTGTTGCTGGCCTTCAGGTCCTGAGTGCAATGGTACGCAACCATATGAACTTGCATGATTTGTGTAGTGGTATGAAACTTTTACCACAGGTGTTGGTAAATGTTCGTTTCTCCGGCTCATATGATCCACTTCAATCAGAAAATGTAATTAATGTTACCAAGTCTGTTGAAGCTGAATTAAATGGTTGTGGACGGGTATTGTTACGTAAGTCTGGTACTGAGCCATTAATTCGTGTCATGGTAGAAGGTGAAGATAATGAGCAGGTAACTGCGTTGGCGCATCGTATTGCTGATGCAGTGAAACACGCAGGTTAATTTGTTGTTTTTTTCTTCAAGTGATTCTGATTATTGAAATTAACCTTGCGTATCAGATGTGGTTTGGTTAGTATTCAGACCCACTCAGTCAGGTGATTAATCTGTTTGAGTGGGTGATCAGTATTAAGGTAACCACGTAGATTGTGGTAAACCCCACGAGGACACAGGTACAACATATGTATGAAGCTCTTTTAATTGTTTTCTTGCTAGTAGCTATCGGGCTGATTGCCTTAGTCATGCTACAGCAGGGTAAAGGTGCTGATATGGGTGCTTCCTTTGGTGCGGGTGCGTCTGCAACACTGTTTGGTTCGTCGGGTTCGGGTAACTTTATGACCCGCATGACGGCGATTTTTGCCGCTCTGTTTTTCATTATTAGTCTAGTGCTCGGTAATATGACTAGTAACCAAACTGGTACGAGTAGTAAGTGGGAAAATATTGGTGAGCCTGCTAAAGTCGAGAAATCAACAGAAGTTCCGACAGCGCCAGCAGCACCAACACCAAATAGTGACATTCCTCAGTAATCGTCACGAAGAATTAAGGTGGGGTTGTCAGTTTAGGTAGATGGCCTCATATCAGTGCCGAGGTGGTGAAATTGGTAGACACGCTACCTTGAGGTGGTAGTGCCCACACTAGGGCTTACGGGTTCAAGTCCCGTCCTCGGTACCATTATTCAGATAACTTGCGTTTTTGCGGTTATCGGCGTAATATTTGCCACGTTTTCGAACGCGGGATGGAGCAGCATGGTAGCTCGTCGGGCTCATAACCCGAAGGTCGTCGGTTCAAATCCGGCTCCCGCAACCACTTCTTAACGAATAAGATGCACCTTTTTGAATGAAATAATTCAGCAATATTTAAGATATTGATCCTGATTTGAAAGGTGCATGAAGTGAGTGGTTGAAGCCACTGGCAGCAAACAGGGTCCAGTTGCATAAAGCCCCGAATTTCGGGGTTTTTTGTTATTTGACAACAGAACTACTGGGCTAATAAGCCCTTTTTTTATGTCTTGGGGGTGGGCTTGTCCACATTAGAACAAAAATTAACAGCGATGATTTCAGCACCAGTTGAAGCTTTAGGCTTTGAATTAGTCGGCTTAGAGTTTATTCGTGCGCGTGTTTCTACACTGCGGATCTATATTGATAGTGAGAATGGTATCACTGTTGATGATTGTGCTGATGTTAGCCACCAGGTCAGTGCGGTATTGGATGTCGAAGATCCTATCTCAGTGCTTTATAACCTGGAAATTTCTTCACCTGGCTTGGAGCGTCCGTTGTTCACTGCTGAACATTACCAGCGTTTTATTGGTGAGGAAGTCAGTCTGGTTTTACGTCTAGCAATGCAAAACCGTCGGAAATGGCTGGGTGTTATCAAAACTGTCGACGGCGAAATGATCACGGTTACGGTGGATGGAAAAGATGAAGTGTTCGCACTGAGCAACATCCAGAAAGCGAACCTGGTACCCCACTTTTAAAGTTCGGATGAGGCAACTAGGATGAATAAAGAAATTCTGGCTGTTGTGGAAGCGGTTTCCAACGAAAAATCCCTTCCACGCGAAAAAATCTTCGAGGCGCTGGAAACAGCACTGGCCACAGCCACCAAGAAAAAATATGAACAAGATATTGATGTTCGTGTCAGTATTGATCGTAAATCTGGCGATTTTGATACCTTCCGCCGTTGGCTAGTTGTTGAAGAAGTGACTCAGCCGACGCGTGAAATTACACTGGAAGCGGCTAGATTTGAAGAACCTGAAATCACTTTGGGTAGTTATACCGAAGATCAAATTGAATCAGTAACGTTTGATCGTATTACAACACAGACAGCTAAACAAGTTATCGTACAGAAAGTACGTGAAGCTGAACGCGCTATGGTTGTTGACCAGTTTCGTGAACAGCAAGGTGAGATCATCACCAGTGTGGTTAAGAAAGTAAATCGTGAGAATATCACTCTTGATTTGGGCAATAATGCTGAAGCAGTTATCCTTCGTGAGGATATGTTACCAAGGGAAAATTTCCGTCCAGGTGACCGCGTGCGTGGTGTACTGTATGATGTTCGCCCTGAAGCACGAGGTGCGCAATTGTTTGTCAGCCGTTCCCGCCCGGAAATGTTGGTTGAACTGTTCCGTATCGAGGTTCCGGAAATTGGCGAGGAGCTTATCGAAATTAAAGCTGCCGCCCGTGATCCAGGCTCTCGCGCTAAAATCGCAGTAAAAACTAACGACAAACGTATCGATCCAGTTGGTGCTTGTGTTGGTATGCGTGGGGCGCGAGTACAAGCTGTTTCCAGCGAGCTGGGCGGCGAACGAATTGATATCGTACTGTGGGATGATAATCCTGCTCAATTCGTAATTAATGCTATGGCTCCGGCTGATGTTGCATCTATTGTTGTTGATGAAGATAAATGTACGATGGATGTTGCCGTTGAAAGCAACAACTTAGCTCAGGCTATTGGCCGTAATGGCCAAAATGTACGCCTGGCTGCTCAGTTGTTGAAAAAACACCGCGGTGATGACAAATGGGAATTGAATGTCATGACTGCTGATGAGTTGCAAGCAAAACATCAGGCAGAAGCTCATGCTTCTATTGATATATTCACTAAGCATCTCGATATTGATGAAGAGTTCGCTACCGTTCTGGTCGAGGAAGGTTTCTCAACTTTGGAAGAATTGGCTTATGTACCAATTAATGAGCTTCTGGAAATTGAGGGTCTTGATGAGGAAACTATCGAAGTCCTGCGTGAACGTGCGAAAGCTGCTTTAACTACTCTGGAACTGGCTCAGAAAGAAAGCCTCAGTGATAAACAACCAACTGAAGAGTTGTTAAATCTGACTGGCATGAACCGCACTTTGGCATTTGACCTGGCTGCCTGTGGCATCTGTACGCTGGAAGATCTTGCCGAGCAGGGTATCGACGACCTATCTGATATTGAAGGTTTGAATGATGAGAAAGCAGGCGAGCTTATCATGGCTGCCCGCAATATCTGTTGGTTTGGCGATGATGCGTAATAAACTGTAGCAGGAAGGAACAGTATGACAGATGTAACTGTAAAATCACTGGCAGAAGAGATCCAGACATCGGTTGATCGCCTGGTACAGCAATTTGCTGATGCAGGGATTAAAAAAACCGAAGCTGATTTTGTTTCCCAGAAAGAAAAAGAAGCTTTACTGGCACATTTGAACCGCGAACAAGGTGGTTTAGCTGGTAAACCTGATAAATTAACATTACAGCGTAAAACACGTAGTACACTGAATGTTTCAGGCACCGATGGTAAAAGTAAACCGGTAGCCGTTGAGGTCCGCAAAAAGCGCACATATGTGAACCGCGATGCAATTGAACAGGCTAAAGCGGAAGAACAGGCGAAGCGTGAAGCGGAAGAGCAAGCACGGCGTGAAGCAGAAGAAAAAGCGCAACGCGAAGCCGAAGAAGCTGCAGTGAAGAAACTCGCTGAAGATCAGGCTAAACGTGAGGCAGAGGAAAAAGCCAAACGTGAAGCGGCTGAAAAAGCTAAGCGCCAGGCAGCGGAAAATGAAAAAGTGACCAATCAACATACCGAACATAGACAAAAACCAGCTCAGACTGATAAAACAGTCCAAAATGAAAAAGCGCGTCGTGAAGCAGAAGCTGCTGACCTGAAGCGTAAAGCAGAAGAAGAGATGCGCCGTAAGGTAGAAGAGGAAGCTAGGCGCGTTGCTGAGGAAGCTCGTCGTATGGCTGAGGAGAATCAGGATAAATGGTTAAATGATTCAGATTCCAGCGATAACGATGATTATCATATGACTACCTCTCGCCACGCCCGTGCTGCAGAAGATGAAAACGATGCCAAAGTTGAAGGTGATCGTCGTACTCGCAGTCGTAGTGGTAAAACTACTCGCCAGAAGAAAAATAATAAACATTCAGAATCTAAAGCCGATCGTGAGGAAGCCCGTGCAGTTGGCCGTACAAAAGGCAAACAGCGTAAAACCAGTACATTACAACAGAGCTTCAATAAGCCGGTAGCAGCGGTTAACCGTGATGTTGTGATTGGTGAAACTATTACTGTTGCTGAGCTGGCTAACAAAATGGCGGTTAAAGGTTCTCAGGTCATCAAAGTCATGATGAAAATGGGGGCAATGGCAACTATCAACCAGGTGATTGATCAGGAAACAGCTCAACTGGTTGCTGAAGAAATGGGCCATAAGGTTATCCTTCGTCGTGAGAATGAGTTAGAAGAGGCGCTGATGAGCGACCGTGATACAGGTGAAGCTGTAGCAGAACCTCGAGCACCGGTTGTTACCATCATGGGCCATGTTGACCACGGTAAAACTTCTCTTCTGGATTATATTCGTTCTACGAAAGTTGCTTCTGGTGAGGCTGGTGGGATTACCCAGCATATCGGTGCTTACCATGTTGAGACTGAAAGTGGCATGATTACTTTCCTGGATACCCCGGGACATGCTGCGTTTACTTCAATGCGTGCACGTGGTGCGAAAGCTACTGATATTGTAGTTCTGGTTGTTGCTGCTGATGATGGTGTGATGCCTCAGACGATTGAAGCTATCCAACATGCAAAAGCAGCGAATGTTCCTGTGGTTGTTGCAGTTAATAAAATTGATAAACCAGAAGCCGATCCAGATCGTGTTAAAAACGAACTTTCTCAGCACGGTGTTCAGCCTGAAGAGTGGGGCGGTGAAACTCAGTTTATCAATGTATCTGCTAAAGCAGGTATCGGTATTGATGAGCTGTTAGACGCAATCTTATTACAGGCTGAAGTTCTTGAACTGAACGCTGTTCGTTCTGGTATGGCCAGCGGTGTTGTTATCGAGTCATTCTTGGACAAAGGTCGTGGCCCAGTCGCGACAGTACTGGTTCAAGAAGGTACTTTGAACAAAGGTGATATTGTACTTTGTGGTTTTGAGTATGGGCGAGTTCGCGCAATGCGTGATGAGTTGGGTCGTGAAATATTCTCCGCAGGTCCATCTATTCCTGTGGAAATCCTTGGTTTGTCCAACGTACCTGCGGCTGGTGATGAAGCAACCGTTGTACGTGACGAGAAAAAAGCCCGCGAGGTGGCTTTGTATCGTCAGGGTAAATTCCGTGAAGTGAAACTGGCTCGTCAACAGAAATCTAAACTGGAAAACATGTTTGCTAACATGGAAGAAGGGGAAGTTTCTGAATTGAATATCGTTCTGAAATCTGACGTTCAGGGGTCATGTGAAGCGATTCGCGAAGCATTGGAACAACTGTCTACCAATGAAGTGAAAGTGAAAATTATCGGTTCTGGCGTAGGTGGTATTACTGAAACTGACGCTACACTGGCTGCTGCTTCTAATGCAATTATTCTAGGTTTCAACGTTCGAGCTGATGCTTCTGCGCGCCGTGTCGTTGAAAATGAAAACCTGGATCTTCGTTATTACTCTGTCATCTATAGCTTGATTGATGAAGTTAAACAGGCAATGAGTGGTATGCTGGCACCTGAATATAAACAACAGATCATGGGCCTTGCAGAAGTTCGTGATGTGTTTAAGTCACCGAAATTCGGTGCAATTGCAGGTTGTATGGTGACTGAAGGTACCATTAAGCGTAATAACCCGATCCGCGTATTGCGTGATAACGTGGTAATTTATGAAGGTGAATTGGAATCCCTGCGCCGCTTTAAAGATGATGTTAACGAAGTCCGTAACGGTATGGAATGTGGTATCGGTGTCAAGAACTACAATGATGTTCGTGTTGGTGACATGATAGAAGTATTTGAAATAATTGAAGTTAAACGTTCTATCGCTTAATTCCTACCGCTGGTTAATTTCATTGTTGGGGGGCTTAGGCCCCCCAAATGTCAGGAGATACAACAATGGCAAGAGAATTCAGTCGTACTCAGCGTGTTGCGCAGGAAATGCAAAAAGAAATTGCTATCATTTTGCAGCGAGAAGTAAAAGATCCACGGATCGGTATGGCAACTGTTTCTGGTGTTGAAGTTTCACGTGATTTGGCTTACGCCAAAGTTTTCGTCACTTTTCTAAATGTGCTGACTGAAGAGCATGATTCTGATGTGGTGAAAAACGGTATTAAGGCGTTGGGTGAAGCTTCTGGTTTTATTCGCTCTCTGCTAGGTAAAGCAATGCGTTTACGTGTTGTACCAGAATTGACATTCTCCTATGACAATTCCTTGGTAGAGGGGATGAGAATGTCGAATCTGGTCACGAATGTCGTTAAGGATGATGAACAACGTCGGGCTTCTGCGGATCACAAAGAGGAGAACTAATGGGGCGTCGTCGTCGCGGTCGCGATATACATGGTGTGCTGTTACTGGATAAGCCGCAAGACATTTCTTCTAATGATGCACTGCAAAAAGTAAAACGTATTTTCAATGCCAGCAAGGCTGGTCACACTGGTGCGTTGGACCCATTGGCAACGGGTATGCTGCCGGTTTGCCTCGGTGAAGCGACTAAATTTTCCCAGTTCTTACTTGATTCCGACAAGCGTTACCGGGTGGTAGCCCGCCTTGGTCAGCGAACTGACACATCTGATTCACATGGGCAAATCATCAGTGAAAGAGCAATCCTGTTAAATCAGGCACAACTTGATACAGCTTTGAATAAATTTCGTGGTAATACCATGCAAATTCCCTCTATGTATTCTGCACTGAAACATCAGGGGAAACCACTGTATGAATATGCCCGTCAGGGTATTGAAGTAGAACGAGAAGCTCGGCCAATTACGGTTTATGAATTACAGTTTATCCGTTGGGTAGAGGATGAGCTGGAATTGGAGATACATTGTTCGAAAGGAACTTATATTCGTACTATTATTGATGACTTAGGCGAGTTATTAGGTTGTGGTGCTCACGTTATTTATTTACGCCGTTTACAGGTAGCAAATTACCCAAATGATCGAATGGTGACACTTGAGCAATTATATGAATTGCAAAATCAGGCTGAAGATCGGGAAATACCTGTGGGAGAATTAATTGATCCATTGTTATTGCCAATGGATAGTGCAGTTGCTCATTTTCCTGAAGTTAATTTACTTCCTGTCGTTGCGTCTTATTTCAAACAAGGTCAAGCTGTGCGAAGTGCAAAATCTTCGGCTCTGGTTGAAAGTATGGTGCGTGTAACTGAAGGTGATGAAAGGAAATTCATCGGCATTGCTGCTATTAATGATGATGGTCTTGTCGCTCCCCGTCGTTTGGTTGTTGAAAGCAGGGACTAGGGTATTTGGGGGTTATCTTGCGCTTAACTTATTTGCGGCGTAGAATGGCGCAGCTATATGTTGGGCGGCTGAATTAGAGATCGGCACCTGTGATTTTAATTTATATATTTTTGGAGTTGTAATATGTCTCTAAGTACTGAAGCAAAAGCGCAAATTATTGCTGAATTTGGTCGTGATGCGAATGACAGCGGTTCTAGTGAAGTACAGATTGCTCTGCTGACTGCGCAGATTAATCACTTGCAAGGTCATTTTTCAGAGCATAAAAAAGATCACCACAGCCGTCGTGGTCTGCTGCGTATGGTTTCTCAGCGCCGTAAATTGCTGGACTATCTGAAGCGTAAAAATGTAACAAGTTACACTGCGCTGATTGGGCGTCTCGGCCTGCGTCGCTAATCAAGCAAGTTTCAGTGGAAAGGGGCCATATATGGCCCCTTTTCTTCTGAAAAGCCATCATTATGTAACAGCATAAGAATGCTGATGGTGGTTTTTGGTAAGGCTCTTCGGTTACAGAGGTTCGCGCGGCTAATGAGAGTACTTAAGGGGGTAAGTTCTGTCATTAGTCGCGAGGATGTGGCATGAAGAGATCATTCATTGTTGTCTGCTAAATATCAAAGGCAACGTTAACGAAAGGATATTATTTTGCTGAGTCCGATTGTTCGTAAATTTCAATATGGCCAACATACCATCGCTATCGAAACGGGTATGATGGCTCGCCAGGCCACAGCTGCTGTTATGGTAAATATGGATGACACGGCTGTATTCGTCACTGTTGTTGGTCAGAAAAAAGTAAAAGCTGGTCAGGATTTTTTCCCACTGACTGTTAATTATCAGGAGCGTACTTACGCTGCTGGCCGTGTTCCAGGTAGTTTTTTCCGCCGTGAGGGCCGTCCCGGCGAAGGTGAAACGCTGGTAGCTCGTTTGATTGATCGTCCTTTGCGACCTTTATTCCCAGAAGGCTTCCTGAACGAGGTTCAGATCGTAGCAACTGTTGTTTCTGTTAATCCACAAGTTAACCCTGATATTGTTGCAATGATTGGTGCTTCTGCCGCATTGGCACTTTCTGGCATTCCATTCAATGGCCCAATTGGTGCTGCTCGTGTTGGTTATATTAATGATCAATATGTACTGAACCCAACCAGTGATGAGCTGAAAAATAGCCGTTTAGATCTAGTGGTTTCAGGTACTGCTGGCGCTGTACTGATGGTTGAATCTGAAGCAGATCTGTTAACTGAAGAGCAAATGCTTGGCGCAGTGGTGTTTGGTCATGATCAACAACAGGTGGTTATTGATAACATTAATGCGTTGGTTGCGGAAGCGGGCAAGGAAAAATGGGATTGGGCGCCAGAGCCTATTAACCAAGAATTACATGATCGTGTCGCTGCATTGGCCGAAAGCCGTCTGGGTGATGCTTATCGTATCACTGAGAAGCAAGAGCGTTATGCTCAAGTTGATGTTATCAAAGATGAAGTTATAGCAGCATTGCTGGAACAGGATGAAGCGCTGGATGAAGCCGAAATCCATGAGATTTTGGGTAACTTAGAGAAAAATGTTGTTCGCAGTCGTGTCTTGCGTGGTGAACCACGTATTGATGGTCGTGAAAAGGATATGGTTCGTGCGTTGGATGTACGTACTGGTGTTCTGCCTCGTACCCACGGTTCTGCGCTGTTTACTCGTGGTGAAACTCAGGCTTTGGTTACTGCGACTTTGGGTACAGAGCGTGATGCACAAATCATTGATGAGCTGATGGGTGAACGTACAGATCGCTTCCTGTTGCATTACAATTTCCCTCCATACTCTGTTGGTGAAACAGGTATGATTGGTTCTCCAAAACGTCGTGAAATTGGTCATGGCCGTCTGGCCAAACGCGGTGTATTGGCAGTCATGCCAAAAGCTAATGAATTCCCATATACTGTTCGTGTAGTTTCTGAAATTACTGAATCAAACGGCTCATCTTCAATGGCATCTGTTTGTGGTGCATCTCTTGCATTGATGGACGCAGGTGTGCCGATTAAAGCTGCTGTTGCTGGTATTGCAATGGGGCTGGTGAAAGAAGGGGACAATTTTGTTGTTCTGTCTGACATTCTGGGTGATGAAGATCATTTGGGAGATATGGACTTTAAAGTAGCGGGTAGCCGTGAAGGTGTTAGCGCGCTGCAAATGGATATCAAAATTGAAGGTATCACTCGTGAAATTATGCAAGTTGCTCTAAATCAGGCAAAAGGTGCACGTTTGCATATTCTGAGTGTAATGGAGCAAGCGATTAATTGCCCACGTAATGATATTTCTGAATTTGCACCACGCATTCACACTATTAAAATTAATCCTGACAAAATCAAAGATGTTATCGGTAAAGGTGGCTCAGTTATCCGTGCATTGACTGAAGAAACCGGTACTACTATTGAAATTGAAGATGATGGTACAGTGAAGATTGCTGCAACTGATGGCGAAAAAGCGAAACATGCAATCAGTCGTATTGAAGAAATTACTGCGGAGATCGAAGTTGGTCGTGTTTACACTGGTAAAGTAACCCGTATTGTTGATTTCGGTGCGTTTGTTGCTATCGGTGGTGGTAAAGAAGGTTTAGTACATATTTCTCAGATTGCTGATAAACGTGTTGAGAAAGTGGCTGATTATTTGCAGGTTGGTCAGGAAGTATCAGTTAAAGTACTAGAAGTTGATCGCCAAGGCCGTGTTCGTTTGAGCATTAAAGAAGCAATAGTGGGTACAACTGTTGAGGAAGTACAGGCACCACAATCAGCAGAATAAATTTGATGCTATAAACGGTGTCTTGTAAAAGAGCGCCGTTTAATAGACTCAAGGGCAGGAGGCCCAATAAATGCAATATGGGTGATAGGGCATTCTTATCAATGTCTGACTTTCGGGAGTAGGAAATGAATTTTTTTCTGCGCTGGTGTTATGCTGTGGCAATACTTATTTTAACAGGATGCAGCAGCAAGGATTGGCGTAAAAACGAAGTTTTTGCTATTCCGTTACAACCTTCATTGCAGCAGGAAGTCATTCTGGCTCGTATGGAACAGATTCTTGCGAGTCGGTCATTGACAGAAGATGAGTACGCACAGCTTTTATATGAGAGAGGTGTGCTGTATGATAGTCTCGGGCTGAGAGCTTTGGCACGGAATGATTTTTCTACTGCCTTATCTATTCGCCCGAATATTCCCGAGATTTTTAATTATCTCGGGATTTACTTTACGCAGGCTGGCAATTTTGATGCCGCCTATGAAGCGTTTGATTCTGTATTAGAGCTTGATCCAACTTACAATTACGCGCGTCTGAACCGTGGCATCGCGTTGTATTACGGTGGCCGGTATAAGTTAGCGCAGGATGATCTGCAGGCGTTTTATCAAGACGATCCAAATGATCCTTTTCGTTCGTTGTGGTTGTACCTAGTGGAAAAAGAATTTTATCCTAAAGGAGCGATGGTAAATTTGTCGCAACACTACGAAAAAGCGAACCGGGGGCAATGGGGCTGGAATATAGTTGAATTCTACTTAGGTAAAATCAGTGAATATACATTGATGGATCGCTTAAAAGAGAATGCAACGGATAACACTTCGCTCGCTGAGCATCTCAGTGAAACTGACTTCTATTTAGGTAAGCATTACCTAAGTCTGGGGGACAAGGATAGCGCATCTGCGTTATTCAAACTGACGGTAGCTAATAATGCACATAACTTTGTTGAGCACCGCTATGCATTGTTGGAGTTGGCGCTGTTAGGCCAGGAACAAGACGACCTATCAGAATCGGACCAGCAATAGCTGACGAACATTTTTCGAGATCGATTAACAAAGTCCATCATCTTGACCGATGAGGGCTTATTTGTTCGTTTAATTAAATACTTTGAGCCAGTTCACATTTTAAATGAAAATGACCGAAATTCTTTTCGATGCGTTATGTAGACTGGCCGCCATAACTAATGAGGCACCATTACATGACCACTGAGACTGAAATCTCTTTTGCTGATCTGGGTTTATCAGCACCTATTCTTTCTGCACTGGAAGATCTTGGCTATGAAAAGCCATCTCCAATTCAGCAACAATGTATTCCTCACTTATTAAACGGCCGTGATGTGCTGGGTATGGCACAGACTGGCAGTGGTAAAACTGCGGCGTTTAGCTTGCCCTTATTGCATAATATTAATGCTGAGCTGAAAGCTCCGCAGATCCTTGTGCTGGCACCGACCCGTGAACTGGCGGTACAGGTAGCTGAAGCATGCGCAGATTTTTCTAAGCATATGCGTAACGTAAATGTTGTTGCACTGTATGGTGGACAACGTTATGACGTTCAATTACGTGCTTTGCGTCAGGGGCCACAAATTGTTGTGGGTACACCAGGCCGTCTCCTGGACCATCTGAAGCGTGGTACTTTGGATCTGTCTAATCTGAGCGGTTTGGTTTTGGATGAAGCTGACGAAATGCTGCGTATGGGCTTTATCGAAGATGTTGAAAACATCATGAGTCAAATCCCTGCGGAGCACCAAACTGCGTTGTTCTCTGCAACTATGCCGGAAGCTATCCGCCGTATTACTCGCCGTTTTATGAACGACCCACAGGAAGTACGTATTCAAGCGAGCGTAACTACTCGTCCTGATATTAGCCAGAGTTACTGGTCTGTTTACGGTATGCGTAAAAATGAAGCACTAGTGCGTTTCCTTGAAGCTGAAGATTTTGATGCTGCGATTATTTTTGTGCGTACTAAAAACGCAACCCTGGAAGTGGCTGAAGCACTGGAGCGTAATGGTTACAACAGCGCCGCTTTGAATGGCGACATGAACCAGGCACTGCGTGAACAGACTCTGGAACGCTTGAAAGATGGTCGTTTGGATATTTTGATTGCAACTGATGTTGCTGCGCGTGGCTTGGATGTAGAGCGTATCAGCTTGGTTGTTAACTATGATATTCCAATGGATGCAGAATCTTATGTTCACCGTATTGGTCGTACTGGTCGTGCGGGACGTGCTGGTCGTGCGTTATTGTTTGTAGAAAACCGTGAGCGCCGCTTGTTACGTAATGTTGAACGTACAATGAAGCTGACTATCCCGGAAGTTGAACTGCCAAATGCTGAGTTGTTGAGTCAGCGTCGCCTGGAAAAATTTGCAGCTAATGTACAACAGCAATTGGAAAGTAGCGATCTGGATCAGTACCGTGCTCTGTTGTCCAAATTGCAACCTGCGGAAGATCTGGATATAGAAACTCTGGCTGCAGCATTATTGAAAATGGCGCAGGGTGAACGTCCGTTGATTCTACCACCAGATCCGGTTCGTCGCCCTCGCCGTGAGTTCAACGAACGTGATGATCGTCGTCGTAATGGCTTTGATGATCGCGGCGAACGAGGTGATCGTCCTCGCCGTGAACGTCGTGATGTTGGGGAAATGGAACTGTACCGTATTGAAGTGGGCCGCGATGATGGTGTTGAAGTTCGTCATATCGTTGGTGCAATTGCTAATGAAGGTGATATCAGCAGCCGTTATATTGGTAATATTAAACTGTTTGCAACACATTCTACGATTGAATTGCCAAAAGGTATGCCAGGTGATTTGTTATCCCACTTTACCCGTACCCGTATTCTGAATAAGCCAATGAATATGCAGTTAATGGGTGATGCACAGCCATTTGAACGTCGCGAACGTCGTGGTGGAGGACGTAACGGTAATGGCAATGCTCCTCGTCGTGATCGTGAAAGCTTCAATGGTGGTGGTCGTCGCTTCAGTGGTGAACGTCGTGGTGGTGAAGGCCAAAGCCGTAGCAATTTCCGTGGTCGTAGTGATGACCATGGCCCATCTGCTGCCCCACGCCGCCGTTATAGCAATAGTAACGCGCAGTAATTGACTGATATTTAAATGATAAAACGGCTCCTTTTTACAGGAGCCGTTTTTGATCTATAGAAATAGATCAATTATTTAGAGCGTTAATTGGATTGCTGGCACTACGCGCGTGCCATAGTTTCAGCCATTGCATAATAGAAGCAGCCAGAATTACGGCACCAAGGATAACCATCGCAATTGAGATAGTGCCATTAAAAATGTTGAAACCTTTTGCTGTGGAGTTGAAATAAACGTGCTTCACCATCCAGTAAGCAGCATAGTTCACAGTAACATACAGATAAGCTAATGGGATCAGACAGGTCAACATATACCAGCGTTTTTCAGACAGGCGTAGGATAACTGTTGCACCAATCATCAGGCCGATAGATGCCATCAGTTGATTGGATACCCCGAATAGTGCCCAGACTGAGTTGATGTCGCCGGAATTCAGTAGGTAGCCCCATAGTAAACAAGCAATGATGCTGCAACCAATGGAACCCGGTAACCAGTCGATGCGTTTTAGCGGTGCCCAGATATCGCCCAGGAAATCTTGCAGTAGGTAACGGGCAACACGCGTACCGGAATCAACGGCTGTCAGGATGAATACTGCTTCGAACATGACAACGAACTGGAAGAAATAGGACGTTAACTGGTTAAACCAAGGGATACGAGTGAATATATCTGCCATACCTACTGCTAGTGTTACTGCGCCACCAGTACGGCCATTCAGATCGAGGCCGATTTCTTGACTTAGCGTTGGTAGGTGAACAACGTCCATACCCAATGTGGCAAAGACTTCTGGAGAGGCATTAATCGCGAAGTAGTCAGCAGGATACAGGGAAGTGGCAGCGATCAGGGCCATTACACCAACGACACATTCTGCTAGCATTGCACCGAAGCCAACTGGCAAGATATCACTCCATTTATCGATCTGTTTAGGAGTTGTACCAGAGCCGATAAATGCGTGGAAACCAGAGATTGCGCCACAAGCAATAGTGATAGAGATAAATGGCCATACCGGACCTGCCAGCACAGGGCCATTGCCATGAATAAATTCAGTGACTGCCGGGAATTGTATCTCTGGGTTAATAAAGATCACGCCCACAACCAGCGCACCGAATACCCCGATTTTCATAAAGCTGGAAAGATAGCCACGTGGAGTTAGTAGCATCCATACAGGCAGAGCAGTTGCGAAGAATGCGTAGATTGGCAGTGCCATGCTGACGGTTGATGTACGCAAACTCAACCATTCACCGAAAGAGGATGTCTGAATGTAAGGGCCGGCGATCACGCATACCATAATGGTGATAATACCTACCCAGGTTGCACCGCGCATATTACCGGTAAAGCGTTCCCACAGACCGACACCAATCGCTACCGGAATGGTCATAAATACTGCAAATGTACCCCAGGGGTTACGTTCCAAAGCGTGAACTACCACCATGCAGAGACCTGACATGGTGATAGTGATGATGAATAGCATTGCAAGACCTGTACACCATCCAGCAATCGGACCAAGCTCTGCTTTGGTAACTTCTGACAGGGATTTACCGCTATGTTTCATTGAAGCGAACAGAATAACGGTATCGTGTACTGCACCACCAATGACACAGCCGATTAATAGCCATAACATGCTGGGCAGATAACCGTATTGAGCTGCTAATACGGGGCCAACCAACGGGCCGGCCGCAGCAATTGCAGCGAAGTGACTGCCGAAATTGACCCATTTCTTTGTAGGTACATAATTTTTGCCATCTTCCAGTAAATGCGAAGGTGTAACCTCATTGTCATCGGCTTTCAGTACCTTCTTAACGAAAAATACACCATACAAGCGGTAGCAGATGACCAGGATACACAACGTCGCAATAACAAATGTAAGAGCGTGTTGCATTTCTCTTCTCCTGAGATCGGTAAGTTTTTACTCAATCTTGTCACAGGTAAAGGAAGTAATAGGGGAGTGTCTGAGTGAGTGGTTGTATGGTGGGTTGAGTGGTTAGATTCAGCAGGTAAGTGGTTAGCAAAAATTGACTAACCTGCTGAAAATGTGATGGATATCACTTATTATTTTAATCCTAACGCCTCTTTCAATGGCTTTAGGTAGCGACGGCTAATAGGAATAGTTTTACCATTACGTAAAATCAGTTCAGCCTGTCCGTGATCACCAAATAGGATTTCGCGCAGATGGGTCATATTAACCAGATATTGACGATGATTTCTCATCAGTGATGTACGAGTTTCCAGTGTACGAAGTGTCAGTTCAGTAAATCCTTCTTGGCCATTGGTACACATAACGTAAACTCCACTAGGACGGGAGGTAACATAAAGTATTTCATCCAGTTGAACAAGCCATATGCGACTATAGCCAGTGCATGGTATATATTTTAGTGGTTCTTCTGCTTTCAGGATGGAAATATTTTGTTTCTGATGCCCTTGACGTAATCGTTGTAAGGTTTTGGTTAGGCGGTTTTTTTCCGGTGGTTTTAATAAATAGTCGAATGCGTGTTCTTCAAACGCTTGTATTGCGTATTCATCAAATGCCGTCAGGAAAACAATATCGGGGCGATGCTCTGGATCGAGCATCCCGACCATTTCTAATCCGGTAATACGTGGCATCTGGATATCTAGAAACACAACATCTGGCTTCAGGCGATGGATCGCACCAATAGCTTCAATGGCGTTGGCGCATTCGCCAATGATTTGGATATCTTGTTCTTCTTCTAGTAAACAGCGCAGGTTCTCTCGCGCTAGTGGTTCGTCATCAACAATTAATATATTCATATTCACACAGTTTTATCAGCCTCTGTATTCTAGTGGTAAACATAAAGTTACGCGGGTGAATTGTTCTGGCTGGCAATCTATTTGCACACCATAATTTTCACCATAGCGAAGTCGCAGTCGTTTATCCACCAGACTCATTCCTAATCCATCTCCCATGGAAACTGGTTTATAAAGACCGGCATTATCTTCTACTTCCATTATCAGCAATTGATCTTGCTGGTGGGCTCGGATAGTAATTTTGCCGGTTTCCAGTAATTGTGATGTGCCGTGTTTGATGGCATTTTCTACTATCGGCTGGAGAGAAAAAGCAGGGAGTCTGGCATCAAGTAGAGAATCAGGTAGTTCAATACGCATTTGCAGATGATCACGGAATCGGGCTTTCTCAATTTGTAGGTAAGCATTCACATGTTCGATTTCATCAGTCAGGCTGACAATTTCTTCTGATCGTTTCAGGTTCTTACGGAAGAAAGTTGAGAGATATTGTACTAACTGACAAGCTTGATTACTGTCCCGGCGGATTACGGCTTGCAGGGTATTTAGGGCATTGAATAAAAAGTGAGGGTTCACTTGCGCGTGAAGCAACTTAATTTCTGATTGGAGCAGTGATTGTTTATTACGTTCATATTGTCCGGCGAGGATTTGGGCAGATAACAGGCTGGCAATACCTTCCCCAAGAGTCCGGTTGATCGAGCTGAACAAACGATTTTTAGCCTCGTAAAGTTTAATCGTTCCGATCACTTGTTGATTTTCTCCCCGTAGTGGAATAACCAAGGTGGAACCCAGTTTGCAGGTTGGGTTGATTGAGCAGCGGTAAGGTATTTCATTGCCGTCGGCATAAACGACCTCGTTATTTTCAATTGCCCGACGGGATAGAGCTGAGGCGATAGGTGTTCCGGGAAGATGATGATCTGAACCGATACCAATAAACGCCAGTAGTTTTTCCCTATCTGTAATGGCAACTGCGCCGATTTCCAATTGCTGATAAATAACTTTTGCTACTCGCATGCTGTTATTTTCATTAAATCCTTTCCGCAGAATACCTTCAGTATAGACGGCGATCTTGAGTGCCTGAGCAGAAAATGCACTGGTGTATTTTTCAAATATAGCGCGCCGGTCGAGCAGAATACGTATGAACATTGCTGAGCCGATACTATTGGTGACAATCATTGGAGAGGCGATATTTTTTACCAACGCTAATGCTTCACTATATGGGCGAGCAAGTAGTAGTAAAATTCCCATTTGCATTATTTCAGCACAGAACGTTACGATAGCAGCTGTCCAGGGATTAATTAGTCGGTTTATTTGACCGCGTTTTATTAGGTAGCTGTGAATAATTCCACCGATCAAACCTTCGACAATAGTCGATATCATGCAGCTAAAAGCGGTCATCCCACCAAGAGAATAACGGTGTAGTCCACCTGTTAATCCAACCAGCATGCCAACGCTAGGCCCACCCAACAACCCGCCAAGGATGGCACCAATAGCACGAGTATTGGCAATGGAATCACCTACATGTAGACCAAAGTAAGTCCCCATAATGCAGAAAATAGAGAAAATGACGTAGCATAGTAACTTGTGAGGTAAGCGCACTGTGACCTGTAAGAGTGGAATAAATAGCGGCGTTTTACTGAGTAGCCAGGCGATGACTAGATAGACACACATCTGCTGTAGTAATAACAACACGAGGTTAAATTCGTACATAGGCTTTCTGGGAAGATTATTAATGTTACCAGTGTATAGAAATTGTTAATAATATTATTAACAATTTGGTTTAAGTAGAGCAATATTTGACAAGAGCTATAAACCATTCCACTATGGTAAAAATTTTTCCTTTCTGTCAGTGATTATACGCACAAACATATAAGAAATTTTCCGTAAAACAATGCGAGACTATGCTATTAGTTTCAGGCCGGGCGATTTTGGGTGTGTAAGGCATAATGAAAAAAAGAACACTTTTTACGATCTTATTGGTTATTTTGCTCACAGCAATGGCTGTGTTATTCCGTTCTCATAACCAATACTTATTGTTGCAAGGTGAAGTTGATGCGCCGGAAGTGATTGTGGCATCTAAAGCCAAAGGTCGGGTGATCGCGCGCCATGTAGAACGAGGGGATGATGTTAAGGCGGGTCAGTTGTTGATTACGCTTGAAAATCCTGAATTACTGGCTCAGGTGGCCTCACTGGAAGCTGCCCGTGATCAGGCTAAAGCCCAGTTAGAGCAGTCTCTCCATGGTACTCGTGAAGAAAGTATCCGGAATTTGGAAGCCGGTCTGGCGCAAGCTCAGGCCGAATATGATAATGCGATGCGCGAGTACAACCGTATCCAGAACATAGCATCTAAAGGCTATGTTTCACCAAATGAACTGGATAATGCCCGTAGAAGCAGGGATGTTGCCTATCAGAAAATGCAAGGAGCAAAAGCTGCATTGGATGAGGGTATGCATGGTGACAGGATTGAAATACGTCAGAAATATGAAGCCGCTCTACGTCAGGCTGAACAACAACTGATTGAATTACAGACCCAAAGTGATGATTTGCTGGTTAAAGCGCCTGTAGCGGGTGAAGTTGGGCCGATTCCGGCAGAAGTCGGGGAATTATTTAATGCCAATAGCCCGCTGGTGACGTTAGTCCGTGTACCAGAAGCTTATTTTGTTTATAACCTGAGGGAAGATATTCTGGCCAAAGTGCGCAAAGGGGATAAAGTCAAACTCTGTGTTCCGGCATTAGGTGATAAAGAAATTGAAGCAGAAGTTCGTTATATCTCCTCGATGGGAGATTATGCGACTAAACGCGCAACTCGTGCGACTGGTGATTTCGACTTAAGAACTTTTGAAGTTCGTTTGTATCCTGTACAGCCTATTGAAGGTTTACGTCCTGGTATGAGTGCTTTATGGCATTGGGATGAGTAGGTAACGGATGCGGAGCAAGGTTGCATGGCGTAGTTTCGAACGCGCTTTTAGTCAAGAAATTCGGGCTACGATTCGTAGTCCGGTTTTTCACTGGCTAAGCTGGCTATTCCCTTTGATGCTATTTGTGCTGATCAGCGCTAATTTCTCAGAAGGGACGTTGCTCAATCTGCCAGTATCGGTGGTAGATAATGATCATAGTTCATTGTCACGTACTCTGATCCGTAACTTGGATGCAGCTTCTCATGCGCAAATTAAATCCTACGATGGTGGATTGCAGGAATCTCTTGAGCGGCTTGGTAATGCTAAGGATTACTCTCTGCTTTATATCCCGAATGATTTTGAGGCTGATGCTCTCCGGGGGTACCAGCCAACAGTGCGTATGTATTACAACGCGTTGTTTTATGGCGCGGGAAGTTATTCTATTCAGGATTTCAGTGGAGTAATGGCGGAGATTAATACGAAGTATCGTTCCATATTGGCGACAGAAATGGGTCATCAGTTACCTCCGTTAGCTAATGTTACGCTCGTTTATGACAGTCTTTTTAACGCCAGCGGTAGTTACATCTATTATCAGCAGTTTGCGGCCACAATCCATTTGTTACAGCTTTTTGTCGTAACCTGCACGATTTATAGCATGGCACGTGGCAATATGCTGATGACAATGAAGCCGTTTACCTGTGCTCTACTGGGAAAACTGGCACCTTATACCTTGTTTTTTACTCTTTTGTTGATTGTAGAACTGGCGGCGCTGATCGGCGTATTTGATGCAAAAGTGAATGGTAATCCAATATATATGGTGATAGTGGGTTTCTTCTATGTCATTGCTGCTCAAAGTATTGGCCTGCTACTGTTTACTTTCACCAATAGCACACTGACTGCTTATAGCCTTATTGGGGTACTAGTGAGTATCGCGATGACCTTTTCAGGTATGTCAGTACCAGAATTATCAATGATATTACCGGCGAGGATAATTGCTAATATCGAGCCTTTGACGCATGCTTTGAATGCGATGTTTGATATTTTTCTGCGTGAAGTTTCTTTACTGGGTATCTTATCTGTTTGTGCCTTGTTACTGATCTACCCGCTCATTTGCTCCCTGCTTGTGCGCAATCGGTTATTGAAACGACTTAGCCTGCTACAAGGCGGTGAATAATGCGAATGTATTGGCAAACTTTCCGTCGGGTGCTAATGGGGATGCTGGAAAAACCCATGTGGATGTTAATGTTGGCTTCCCTGTGTCTAATGAGTCTGGTGTATGTCCGGCCAACAGTATGGGATCTGCCCGTTGCCGTGATCGATCAGGATCACAGCTTTGCCAGTCGTGCTCTAATACGTCAGCTTAATTCCACGGCTAAAATTGCTGTCCACAGCTATGACAATTTGGCTGATGCTCGTCACGATCTACTATTACGTGAAATTTTCGCGATCATTATCATACCGGCGGATCTGGAGAAAAATATCCTTAATGGAAAAAATATTACTTTCCCGATTTATGGAGATGCAACGAGTCGTCTTGCCAATGGGCAAATTCAGCAAGAGTTGACCTTTGCTCACCGGCAACTGTTGAATGAATATAACAACAAATTATTACTGAAATATGGTTTCAGTCCAGAGCAGACAAAATTATTACTGATGCCAATTCGTAGTGAAACGGTTGGGTTATTTAACCCAGGTGTTAGTTTTGCTGCAATTGTTTTTCCCGGTTTGTTGGTGATGTTATTACAACATTCATTGTTGATATCTTGTGTGCGGGTCAGTATTACGATGCGAGGAACGCCGAAAGGTAAACCTCCATTACCTGTCTACTTGGGAGCATTGTCGGCGTTATTACCAATTTGGATTTTTCTCTCCATCATATTTTTCGTGCTTTGGCCGTGGGTGTTGGGATATCGACAGGAAGCGTCAATTCCGCTGTTATTAATGCTGACTTTCCTGTTTATGTTGGCAGTACTCGGATTGGGGAAATTGGTGACAGAATGTATGCGCAGTGTAGAAATGATCTATTTGACGATCGCTCTTCTGACAACGCCTGTGTTCTATATTTCCGGCACAATTTGGCCTGTACAAGCGATGCCTGATTGGGTAAGAGCCATCTCTTTTGCTTTACCCTCTACTTGGGCGACAAAAGCGATTGCCGGTATTAACCAGATGGGGCTGTCATTACAGAATATTTTGGGAGATATTGCTATGATGCTGATCCTTGGTGTGGTTTATATGCTACTAGGAATTATGATCGGGATGGTTCGAAATGGTGAATTCAGGAAAATAACTTATTATTTGCGTAAAATATTTAGGTAATAATTCTATATACCCAATAGATTTCGAGTTGCAGCGCGACGGCAAGTGAACGCATCCCCAGGAGCATAGATAACTATGTGACTGGGGTGTGTGAAAGCAGCCAACAAAGCAGCAACTTGAAGGATGAAGGGTATATTTCTATTTTTCATATAATTGAATTTTATTATATAAGCTGCGAAACCGCAGCTGTTTTGCTGCGGTATTTACGTCGAGTTTCCTACCTAAAATCTCGTTTTCTTCAGCGAAAGCAAAAATAGTATATTTTTAACAACAAAGGCACTGATTAAAAAACAGAGGAAAAAGAAAAGTGCATCGATATAAGTAAGATTAAGATAAATAAAATAGGTTATTGTGACACCAATAGCGGAATCAAGTTGATCGAATAAAATAAACAATCGTTTATTTTTCTCTGGGTGTTGCCCCGGTGGTGCGCCGAGCCTCCTTTTTAGCCAGGAGTTTGGTAGTTCGAAAATAACATAGCCGAAACCTGCCAGAAAACCGGTAAATAAGCAGGAGGAAATAGTCTGGGGAATAGTCGTGTCTTGTGTTCCGGTGTCGAGAACTAACCACAATAGTGAAGATAGCGCGGTAACGATGGGTACAGTAATAAAACCGCGCCAGGTTTTGTTACGGCCGAAATAACGTTGATGTATTGGGATAGCCCAGCGGGCAAAATAGTTTTTCGTCACAATCACCATATGTAAACAGCCACCAAGGATGATGGGGATCATTAGAATCCATCCGTGATAAAAACTATTGAGCATAAAGACTCCAGAAATGAAGACCGGTAAATAAAACAAACCCTGCAAGTGTTGTACTGATGATAGTATTGAGACTCTTGAACTTATAAAACGGGCGATCCCATAGCATGGCGATACTGAATGTAAGGAGCGCTAATGTCAGTAAGAAATGGCTTAACCACGGCTCGATTACCAGGTTTACCAAAGCGTAACCACTGATAATAAATAAGCTCCAGAATACAGGCATACCAAGATAGGAGAGCTGATTTTCATTCTGAATATTCCCGACTTCATTAAATACAGATAATCGCAGACAACCGCTAATTATCATTAAGATAATGAACAGGGAATACCAAGATTGATAACCGGAAAGGTAGAGAATAATGGCTGGAGAGATCAAGTAAATAAGTTGATCCATAAATCCATCAAGATAACGACCAAACGGGCGAACAATATCTAAATTTCTGGCGAGAATGCCATCGAGCGCGTCACCAAGCATGGCAAGATATAAAAACGCAATAGCTAAGTAATACCAATGTTGTAACGCTGCGGCTACAGCCAGAGCGCTAAATACCGCTCCACCAATAGTAATATAGTCTGCTTTGTTTAATTGGATAATAAAATGATTATTGTTCATAATTTTTCCTTGTATGCAATGGAGGATAATTGGCCTTTCCTGAGCATATTTATCAGCTCAATGCGGTTTATTTTGCTGTTATGACGAATGTCGACAGGGATAGGATTGATATAATAAAGACGGGTAACTAACGTAATATTCAGTTCGTCTAAAATGACGGGTAAATCTGCCGGTGTGGTAGTGCTTTCCAGTATTAGAGCGGCTCCTCCCAAAGGATGCAACACGAATGCGCTCCGAGTGACATCGGGGAGTTCATTGATTCTTTTTTCTACCATATAGGGATGGATAATTCGCCCATCATCTAACACTACTTTGTCTTTTACCCGCCCAAGCAACCAAAGTTGTTCTGTGGCGTCTATGTAGCCAACGTCACCGGTACAGTGCCAGATACCTCCCTGTTTTCGTGGAAGTTTGTTTTCTTTCGTTGCTTGAGGATTATCAATATAGTCTTTAAGTACATGAGGTCCAGCAACCAGGATTTCACCGACATTACCGGTGGTGAGTGGAGTAATTTGCTGGGGATTGGTGGTTATCTCCCGGATACATATTTCTGCTTGTGTAACCGGTTTTCCGACCAGATAGCCATCATGTGTTGCCCATTGGTTTAACTGAATTGACATTTCGACTGTACTGATTGGTTCGACTTCGGTAGAGCCATAGACGACTAAATGCCGTGCATGTGGGAAAACGGCCAGACAGTTTTCGAGCAGTGACTTGTTGGCAGGCGCACCACCTACGATAACCGTCCGTACATTGGGGAATGACAACTTGTTGTTTCTGGCATAGTTAGTGACCTTGTTCATATAGGCAGGGGCACCGCTGAGACATGTGATGCCTTTATCTTGCAATTGCTTAACGATTTTTTGCGGATCGACGGTTGCGGGATGGGCAAAGTCAAAGTTTGGCAGAATACTGCCGTTACCGCAGCACAATGAATGCAGCACCATAACGGGAAAACTGTGCAGGTCAATCTCATTCTTTTCTTCGGGAAAAAGCGCCTTTATAGCGTAAAGTTGTGCTAACAGGCTGTCATGGGTGCGGTTTGCACCTTTGGGCATGCCGGTGGAACCCGAGGTAAAGGTAATTAACCCTGTCGTATCAGGTGGTAAATCACGGCAGATAAAACTATTTAGCGGTAAATGTTGGCTGGGGGTTTCCAGCACTTTCATGCCCCAGATACGTTGTCCAATGACAAAACGACGCAGTCGCCACAGTTCGGGGATCAGAAACCAGAATTTTCCTAATGTAGGTTGGGTGATCACTGCTGATAATTTACTGTGACGCAGTATCTTTCTAAATTGCTTTTTAGAAAGCCCGCGCTCAAGCATAACCGGAACGAGTCCCAATCCTAAAATGGCGATAAGTAATGGGTAAAGTATCAGGCCAGGCTGAACAATGACTAACAAGCGATCACCGGCCACGAATCCAGCTTGAGTTAACAGACTCTGGAAATGGGACGCATGAGAAAAGAAGTCCCGAAAACTTAAACTACAGCCGTTATCCAGTGGATGTGGCGCTTGCAGGGCTAAATGTTCAGGATGTTTTTGGGCTGCATCGACAATTGGCTGACAAATATTTGTCATGCGATCCTCCTGTAATAAAGCGCATATTGATGTTTGGTGGAAGTAGGGGTACTGAAGAGCCGTTCTGCGGTCTTTAATGATTTGTTATCTTCACGCATCAGAGCGCCCCCTAAACGGGGATGAACGCGGCTGGCGCTCCGCTCAAATGAGTCATATAGCGTGTTATACAGCCGGCTGCCTCTGTATTGCGGTGCGACGGCCACAGTTTTCAACAATCCGATTGCGGGTTGACCTTCTTGCAGGACCGATAGACTAAGAATTAACCCAGCAATCTCGCCGCTGGTGGTTTTAGCCAGGAATGACGCAGGATAGCGACAAAACGGTTTAATAAATTCCTCACCACAATATTGTTGAAACGTTGGCCAGGATGGCGTGGTATAAGCGAAATTCTCGCCAAATACCGAGTCAATAAAAGAATAGAGCCTAACTTGTTCCTGCATCCATAATTCCGGTGTTAACGGCAGTAATGTTGCTTGGGGATCAGGGAGTTTTTGTGCGCGTAGATAATCTTGTCGAAAGTTGTTTGCTATTGCTCGGGTGTCATTGAATAACGAGGTATAGCGGTAACGGGTACCAAATCCCAACCCTTCTAATAACAGGGAATAATAAGGAGGATTATAAGGTTCATGCTCAAAGGGAGGGACATCAAAATGATCAAGCCGGACACGATAATGCCCGAAGGTTGAAAAGTTGATTGGCCCGTAGAGCGCGCGCGCACCATTTTCCTTAGCCCATTGTTCCAGGGCGCTAAACAGCATGGTGTTGCTTGCCAGGTCATGATCGGTTTCCCAAAAGCCGAAGAATGCGGCAGGTTGTCCATCAACGCTATGAGGCACCAAAAAGCCGGCAAGACGGGTTTTCCCTGGAATACAACCAATCCAAGCTTTACTGTGATTAAACCAAGGATTGGTCAGGCTGAACTGCTGTTGTATCTTTTCCTGATCTTCACCAGGCCAAAGCGGCCAATCGCGGTAAATGATTGATGGAAGCTCAAGAAAGCCTTTAGGCAGTGGATTGGTCGGAGACCATTCTCCCATGAATATGTCAGACATGTTCACTCCTTGGTGTCAGCTCTTCTGTTGTGGTGTCGTGCAAGCGGATAACGCTCCCTGTTGCGCCATCCATGCGTACTCGATCGCCATCTTTCAAAATTTGTGTAATGGCGGGAATACCGACAATTGCGGGTATCCCAAGTTCACGAGCGACAACGGCGGAGTGTGAGAGTGTGGAACCGCGCTCGATTAATAATCCGCCTGCTGTAGGGAATAATGGAGCCCAGCCAGGATCGGTACGCACGGTACAAAGGATCTGCCCTGCCAATGACATTTCATCCTGTGGGTTTTTAATCAAGCGGATAGTCGTTTCAACTTGCCCTGGGTAACAACCTATGCCTTGCAGCACGCTGCTATCGGTCGGGAGTTGTTGCTCTTGGTAGGGGTAACTGTAATCTTGTTGTTGATATAGTGAACCTCTAGTGAAAAAGTGGTGAGCAGGTTCATCCTCTGTTTCGTAGCTGGCATATTCTTGTTTGCGTATAGCAACTAAAGGCTTAAGTTGGGTTTGTACTGTTGTCCCTTCGTAGCCGCTGTAGATCTCTTCTAGCGTCAGATAGAAAATATCGCGGGGTTCAGCAAGGAGTCCTTCTAGTGCATATGCCTGACCAAGTTGTATGAAAATATCCCGGTATAGCCCAAACATACGCGTCCGGGTGAAGCGCATATTTTCCCGGTGGCGTATTGCCTGGCGCAATTTCTGCAAATTCTTTTTAAAGGTGCCCATACGTTTGGAGCCAAGTCGCTCGCGTATTTGCTGAAATGCGGTATTTTCTGCCTGAGTACGCAATTTTCTTTCCCGGCTGGATAACGTCTCTGGTGTGAGGTTATCGATAGCAAGGTAGTTTTTTATTATCAGAAACAGAAAACTGGGATCTTGTTTTAGTGTAATGGTTTCCAGCTTCAGTTCACCCATAGTACGATCGCCATATTTTTCAATATAATCAATGCACTGTTGGTAGAATGGTTCATCAAGCTGGCGTACTTGGGTTAGCAAAGTACGTGCATCGCCGTTCGTTAGCAGGGTGCATAATTCAGGACGCTGGCGCGCATATTGGCACATCCTTAACAGTACCTTGGTCGGTTGGGTACTTTCAATATCTTCATCCCCTGAGAGGAGATCACCCAATAATGCCGTCGGGTTTTCTATGCCAGCAGCAGCTAGCCCCCGGTGTACCCGGCCATTAAACATCATTACGTAGAAGTCATTCAGAATTGGCGTCGTCCAGCGTCGTAGCAGGTACTCATCTAGATATTTTAATTTCTCGATCAGTTGGCCGCTGTTGCAGGTATGCAGTTCTGTTCGTTTTATAGCAGCGGCATGCTGTTTAAACTGTGCTAAAAACAACTCTACTCGTTGATCCATCGTTCTGAAAGCATATAGCAATCGCAGCAGTGCCCACCCCATTTTGGGCAGTCTTTTTATTTTATCGCCTAATGAAAGCTCTTTATCTTCAATGAAATCGACGGGATCTTCCAGCCCCATCATTCTTTCCATATCTTTCTTATTAGTTTGGAAAGAGGGGAGTAATAATAGCCCTTTATACCAATTGTTGATGTTGTAATAGATCCGGCCTTTAATTAAGCCGAGCATATTTTCCAGCATGGAACGATGTTGATTAACTTGTTTATCTGAGCAACCCAATGCACGTATTGTCTGTTCATAAACAGTGGCATAACCAGCACGTGCAAAAGAGAAAGTTAGTGGCGTTGTTATTCCACAATAAGATTCCTGAATATTAGAGTTATCGAAGATAATACGATGTTCATTCTTATCATCCAGACGGGGTAATCTGGTTATTGGCCGGGTCTGTAGAATAAATATTTGATGGTCTTGAACCGTCCACTCGATATCTTGTGGGCAACCACGTGCTGCCGCAATTTTTTTGCCAATATCCCGCAATGCATATATTTCATCATCGGATAAGGTTGGCACCCACTGTTTTTCCTCCGCAACAGGTACTGTCACTGTACCGCTGCCGTTAGCAGTATCGAAGATACTTGCTGTTCCTTTTTGTGTGATATGGTGTTCGATCTTTGGCATGGTGAGATGAACCGAAAACTCATCGGTATCACATTCACCAGAAACCACGCCTTCCCCAGTGCCCCAAGCGGATGAGATTAAGTAATGTTGCCTGCTGCCGGTAACTGGGTGTGCGGTAAACATGACACCAGAAACTTCACCGGCAACCATGTCCTGAATGATGACTGCGCTACGGATATTACCCATCGGCAGTCGTTTGTGTAGGCGATATTGTAACGCGCGGGTATTAAAGGCTGAAGCCATCACAGCTCGTAGACTGTCGGCAAGTGCGGATTTGCCACGCTGAAATAGGTAGCTATCCATCTGCCCGGCAAAAGATGCATTGGCGGCGTCCTCTCCAATAGCGGATGAGCGAACAGCAAAAAACGTATCCGGGTGATTCTCTGACAATAGAGCCAGCTCTTCTTCTAATTCCTCAGGCAGAGGGAGTGATTTTAACCATTGGCGCAAAGGGGCGGCAATAGCGTCGAGTTTTTCCTGGCTGATATCATGTGGCACGGCGGCTAACTGTTCCACGATGTTGATCGCAAATGTATCGTTAGCTAATAAGCTGTTTAGCACCTCGCTGCTGATGACCCAATAATTAGGCACAGGAAAACCATTTTGTGTCAGCCATAATAAATTAGCCGCTTTGCCACCTAAGGAATGCTCCGCTAATTTAATAGCGTTATCTTGAGTATAGAGATATTTCATGTTATTCCACCAATGCAGCAATAGTACACGTATATATATCATGGTCTTATTTGCACATAATATTTGTGGGTTAATAGATCAATAAGATACGCATGAATTACAAGCTATTGCTGCACCCTTTATTATTAGAGGAAGAGTAAATTAAGTAACCTAATTCGATTTACTATTGATTCCGCGTTAATGAAATAAGCCATCGGATAGTTTTCATCGTGCGCTCCATAAATGGGTAGCCAATAACATTATGTGCCATCATATAAAGCGGGATTCTTCTCATCCAGAAATCACGTAGCGCGAGCTCATAGCCGCGATGCCAATTTATCGGATCAAGAGAAACTCCCGATTTTTGCTCAAGTTCAATTCGGTGTAATTCAATATAATAGGCCACACTGTTTGCATCGATTTGCTGGTGGTCTAAGCTAAAGGCTAATAGTTCGACAAGGTCACGTTGTGGCAGATGTAAAGTAGACAACTCCCAATCCCAGGCACATAAACGTAATCCTTCTTCCTGCTGTCGAAAAGCGATGTTACGTGGGTTGAAATCACCATGGATCAGTGTCCGAGGCATCTGTTCGATCTCTTGCCACCAGATGGCTGAGTTATCTACCCAGTGCTGGAAATCTTGGTGTTCCTCGGCGGTCAACAAATCCGGGAACACTTGGTGAACAAAATTGCCAAGTTTTTGCCATAGAGGTTTCGTTTGTGAAACCGTGTCAGCGTTCGAAATTTGCAGTTGTGGGAATTTCCACATAAGCTCTTCTTCTTGCCCTAACCAGATGGCGTGAACATCGGCAATTCCTCGGATGGCAGCTTCAAAGTGATGCTGTTCCCAAGGTATTTCCAGATTAATATTGTTCATTAACACCATATCGTGAAGTAATTCTTCAATCAGGGCATAGGTTCCGGTTGCTTCGTTTTCAATCACACCATAGATAATTGGAATATAGCGCATGAGCCGTGGAACCCGCTGGTTCATAATGGCTAGCTCGCGGGTATGGCTTTGGTTAAATTCAAGCTGATGCGCGAAATCCTGAAAAACGGCAAACAACTCAGGGGAACAGTGTTTGGCGATATCCAGGACCATATTAACGACTTCACTCCCCAATGGTTTTAGCTTCAGTATCACTGGCAGAGTACTCTGTGCGGATGTGGTCATCGCAAAGGGAAATAGACCAATTAAACGTTCCGCATAGTTTGAGCTCAAATGTGTCAGCATGCTGTGTCCATCATCCCCAGAAAACTTGGGTTTGATGGTGGTCGGGTGCGCCCCTTGTAACACCGGATTAAAATTTGCTTGTTGGAAGAATGACAGGTCAAGCTCTTGTGGGGTACGCGGAATAATGCCACCGGTGGGAGCTGGATGGTTACGGCTAAGTTTTTCATGCGATTGAGCGAACTCATCCGCAGCAATGGCTGATAGTGTTGAAATATCAAGGGCCAGGCAATAACTAGCGATGATTTCAGCCAGGCGAGCAGTACCGTTTTCATCGGTACAGCCCAACATGTTCAGGCATTCGCGTTGATGTGGCAAATAGGTACCACCGCCGACTGTACCTACGATCAATGAAGGCAGTGTGATACTGCAATAGACGCGGTTATCGGCAGTTAATGTCATGTGTAAATGTGCGACTGACGATTCATGTACACAGGCGATGTCCTGACCTAGAGCGGTAAACATCCCGGCAATAACATTTGCTGCATTAATGTTTATGCCGACCATCCCTGAAGCGATGGCTCCCTCGCAGACATGATGATAAGCCGTGACTAGTTGTTGTGGAGTGACCCTCAAGATCTGCTGGCAGGATTCAGCATTTAGATAAACCTCAGCCACCACACGAGTTCCACGTCCTTCGATGAAAGGTTGATAAGACACTTTTTTATCGCTGGATGTATTACCATCGATCATAAAATGACGCAGTGGGATAAACGCCATTTTAGCTAGCTGTTGTTGTATCCATTGACATGCATACCAAGTGCAGATGGTGGTCATGTTTTGACCGGCAGCCGCGGCAGTATTGTAGATAAATTGCAGATGGACGCTGCGTCCAATGATGTGTGGTTTTATGTCCATCAATTGTGCATGTTTGGAGTGACGTCCAATTTCATACCGTAGTTCGCTGATATGTTCGTTGATCCAATCACTGAACATCATGCTATGTGAGACGCTATAGAATTCAAAACGGGGAGCTCGTATCATGCGTTGGCCGAGCATACGGGCAGTCGTACCCCCTGATTGCATAATGGCTGAGGAGCCACGGGATACCGATGCAATTAAAGCGGCTTCCGTGGTGGCAAGTGGTGCATAATATACCCCTTGAGCGTATTGTCCCTTTATTAAGAGAGGGCCGGCGATCCCCACAGGAATTTCTATTGAACCAATAAATCCCTCAAGAGTTTTTGTTAGTTTCGTCGCGTCCAGATGGGTATTTGCTACATGCTCCAATGCATGCCCGGTATGTTTTGCCAAATAATCCAGACGTTTTTGCCGGGCTTCCTCGGTATATGTATAAAGATGGCGGCGGGGTAATAATTTTACCTGGGCTGCTGTTGTATGAACGGCAGACACCTCTTGGCGTTTATTGCTGAATATGTCACGTGATAATTCTGGAATTGAACCCAGTGCACAGCTTTCTATATGAGTTGTGGTATTATCTGAGATATTACTCACATATGATTGGATATTTTTTTGCAACATAACTATATTTCCTTCAATACTTAAGCAAACCCAAGCTTTATTAAAATACTGGCAGCGCAAACTGAATAACCCAGAACCATAAATATTCCCACGACAGCTTCATCGCGTTTGCGATTTTGAATGGTGGGGTGGCGGAGAAATTTACCCAATTGCCACAGACACAATGCATAACAAACTACCAAGATAATTACTGCCCATAATGCTATGTCATCAGTGGTGATGTTAATGAGCCAAATTTGTAACACTAACATTATGGTGAGTAGTGCCGCGATAATAGCGACAGCCCCTTTTTTGCCGAAAATAGATGAATAGGTCGGTATTTCCGGGCGTTCTTCATCTGGACCTTTACATTTGCGTGTAATTTCAAAACTAAATCCAGAGAAAAAGCATAACCCCATCAAAATCCATATTGGGAAAGTGAGTGTGAGGTTGGGACTGGCGATGTTAACCAGCCACCAGATAATGAGTGGCATGACCAACATATGGGAAATGGCATACCAAGTGAGGTGCTGGTTTAACCATTCACTGATAAAGAATTCTTTCCCCATCAGACAGGTCCAAATAAAGACTGACAGCCAGGCAAAAGTGACTGAGCCAATTCCCTGATCTAAAAATAAACTCCCTCCCAATTGCAGGGCAATACAGCAGATACCAAGTACCCGTAGATTTTTCAGCGTAATAATACCTCGCTGTAATATCCGCTGTGGGTGGTGTTCACAATCCAACTGATAATCTTTATGCTCATCAAATATCCGTAATAGTAAAAAATAAGAAAAGGACATTAAGCAACCGAGCAGGATTTCCCATGATAAAACGGGCTTTTCCCCTATCGAATAAAAAGCTACGGAATAGCTGATAATATAAAAGATAAAGAAAAGTGGCGCGTTTTGTAGCGGGAAGCGTTCATCCATCCATAGCTTTATCCTCTTACCAATGGATTTTGAATAAATATCTTGGCTTTCCATATACCATTCCTATTTACTGTATAAAGATCGAACTAATATACGTTTGTGACAAATGACAGCCTAAGGATAGTAAATCCAGAAGCAATACTTAATGAAATCTATACGTGCTTTTAGCATTATTCCTAAGAATAACCGTAAGGAATACGTATGGACTGATGTCATACGTTAAGCTAAAAATTTGCAATCCGCTATAATCAAGATGTGTAAATTTAGATCTTAACATGCAACTTATGTTTACAATTTTATTTGTAACTGTATGTTTATCTGTGTTTTTATTTTGTTATAAGATTGAGAGAATAACGGGCCTTGATCTCCTACTTTAGAATGATATCGATGGTATCGGCCCTGTTATCTGCAACGATTTTATTCCTCATATAGGTTTTTTGTGGGATAAAGTTTCCCGATATAAAATACCGGAATAAAGTAATAATGATTAGTAATTTTAATTGAATTAAAGGGGCGATGTTTTGATTTAGAGCAGTTTATAAGCAAATGTTACTTTAATAACTGAAAGGTAAAATTTACAGCTGGTTCTGCATTGGATTCTTGATGTAGGATCGGAGAAATACCGATGTATTCTGGCAGAATAGCTACATTACTTTGTCGAGTAAGGAGTCTGAGCTGTGTTAGGAAAAATCTGCGATCTCAATCTGCGTTGGTTTGTTACTGTCCGTGATAATCATTGGGTTATCAGTCAGTGTGAGCAGAAAAATATTGGTCTTAGCAACGAAACCAATGGTCTGGTATTGATAGCTACCCGTAAAGAAGACCCTGATACTCCGTCCTTTCTGCGTCGTTGTTTGTGTATCGCAGAAGAGGCTGGACTAAAGTTTTATATTAAAATCGGTCCCCTGGAGGGCGCGGATCAATACGATCATGCGCGATTATCATGTTGATTAGGGTAGAGATTCCGGTAGATGCAGTCGGGATAGATCGGTTATTACGGAAATCGTTTGATACCCCGGTAGAAGCGGAATTGGTGCAGCAATTACGAGAGGATGGATTGTTGACACTAGGCATGGTTGCCACAGATGACGAAGGTCAGGTAATCGGTTACGTGGCATTCAGTCCGGTAGATATTAATGGTGAGGATCACCAGTGGGTCGGTTTGGCACCATTGGCAGTTGCTGAAGAGTATCGCAGGCAGGGGATTGGAGAAAGATTGGTTTATGAAGGTCTGGATAGTCTGAATGAATTTGGCTATGGCGCAGTCGTTGTTTTAGGTGATCCTCGTTATTACCGTCGGTTTGGTTTTATGCTTGCGAGTCAACATCAGTTGCGTAGTCAGTGGCCAGCATTTGAACCCTATTTTCAGGTATACGAATTAGCTGACAGCTTCTTGGCTGACCATACTGGCCTGGTTACTTACTCTCCACCTTTTAATCGTTTCTGAATTGATGCTAAATATTCTGCTATACAGATAGGCTGGCAAATGACCAGCCTTTCTTTTTGTTGTTTACTCAACTGTTTTACCTGATATTCCAATCGTGAGGCGTTGGCTTTATCACCGATATGACTGCTGAAAACCAGTTGCAATGGTCCTTTCCCTCTTAGCGCTTTTGCTCCTTTACCATTTTCATGCTGCGCAAAACGGCGGTTGATATCTGTCGTTATTCCTGTGTACAGCATTCCTGTTCTCGTTTTTAGCAAATAAAGAACCCACTGATTTTTAGTCATATAACTTTTTTCTTAATTTTTTACTTTTGATATCTATGTTTTACTCAAGTGCTCATTCTATATTATTTTTTGGAATAATTTATTTTAAGTTATTATTATATAACAACTTTGTTAAAAATTGTTACATATCAATTTCATAGATATAGCGCTATTTGTTCAAAAAATTTGAAAATAAATAGCAATAATTGCTAATTTTTATTCTGGCCGTTAGAGCATACTATGATCCACATCACAGAGAGTAACTCATTCCGTTAAAAATTGATTAAGGATCATATTATGAAAAACGTAAAATATATCGCTGCTGTTTTAGCTTTAAGTGCTATCTCTTTTGGTAGTATGGCGGCAACTGAAGTTCAATCTTCTTCATCTCCTAAAGTTGGTGTGGTTTCTGTAACTGGAGCTGATACCTTGGAAAGCTTGAGTACCGAATTGTCCAAAAAAGCTGACAAAGCTGGTGCATCTTCTTTCCGTATTATCTCTGCTAGTGGTAAGAACCAATTATCAGGTGTTGCTGAAATCTATAACTAATTTATAGTAGAGCATACTGAACCCTGATTCTGTCAGGAGATGTCAGAACACGCCGCGGGGTAATATTTGTCCGGGCGTGGTTCTGGGTATCCAGGCAGATAAAATCCTCCTATCGGAGGGAGTGTGAATACTACTGAAAACTTCCTACTTATCCGTCAATACCTCGCAAGACAACATGTCCTTACGCTTTGTACCGTCGCCGATGATGATATTTGGTGTGCGAGTTGTTTTTATATTTTCGATGTCGATAACGTAGCCTTTTTGTTTATGACGGAATCCCATACTCGGCATGGGAGAATGATGCAAATAAACCCACAGGTTGCAGGTACTGTTGCTGGACAAATTCGAAATATTGCTCAGATAAAAGGGATTCAGTTTAAAGGGGAAGTCATTCGTCTTGAGGGTGAAAAAGATAAAGTTGCCAGAGTACGTTATTGTCGCCGCTTTCCAGTGGCAATGGCGGCTGAAACGCCTATTTGGCAACTGAATCTCAGAGAGATAAAAATGACTGATAACACGCTGGGATTTGGTAAGAAAATCTATTGGCAGCGATGAAATTATCTTAATTTATGAATAATCTGGTTATAGCTGCCACGCCATAGTAAACCGGGATCATGAAGAGCTTGTACGAATTTCCCATCCACCAGTACGTTAATATGACTGACAATTTCCTGCTGAGCTTCGTTAAGGTTATCTAACAGATAGCCAGTCCAGAGCCAAATATCTTTTCCAGGACATTCTGTTTTGACCCGTCTTACTAATGTTAGGATTGCAGGAATGTTGTGTGGATGGAGAGGGTCGCCTCCAGACAGTGACAATCCTTGTCGTTTAATGCGGTTATCCTGTAAATCAGCAATAATATGGTCTTCTATTTCTTGCGTAAATGGGTGGCCAGAGTTAATTCGCCAGGTGTTTTTGTTATAGCAACCGTGGCATTGGTGTTCGCATCCCGCGACGAATAGTGTGCAGCGAGTTCCGGGACCGTTGACCACATCAACGGAGTAATATTGGTGATAATTCACTTTCTTAGCCTGTTTTATTAGCCTAACTGCCCATTTTTCAGGTGTTTTACCCTGCGTTTTACTTCTTCTTGTTTACCTACATTGAATGGGCGAGCATCAGGACTCCCCAAATAACCGCAGACGCGGCGGGTTACTGATACTCTTGAAGATTCATGGTTGCCGCAACGTGGGCAGGTAAACCCTTTACTGGTACAGGAGAATTCACCCGTAAATCCGCAGTTATAGCACTCGTCAATGGGAGTATTGGTTCCGTAATAAGGCACATGTAGGTAGCTGTAATCCCAGACATCTTCCAATGCTTTCAGATTATGTTGCAGATTAGGATATTCGCCGTAACAGATAAAACCGCCATTTGCCAGTGGTGGATAAGGTGCTTCAAAATCCAGTTTATCGTAAGGATTGACCTTCTTTTCAACGTCTAAATGAAAGCTATTGGTGTAATAGCCTTTGTCTGTCACGCCTTTGATAACACCAAATTCAGCGGTATCAAGGCGGCAGAAACGGTAACATAGATTTTCACTTGGTGTACTGTATAGGCTGAAACCATAACCAGTTTCTTTCTTCCATTGATCAGTGGCTTCTCGCAGACGTTTAACAATTGAGAGTGCTTTTGCACGTAATTGTTGATCATCAAATAGATGAACTTGGTCGCCATACAATGCGTTAATGGTTTCGTGAATGCCAATATAGCCCAGAGAGATAGAAGCCCGGCCATGTTTAAAGATTTCAGCGATATTATCATCAGCTTTCAGGCGAACCCCGCAGGCACCTTCCATATAAAGGATTGGAGCAACTCGTGCTTTGACCCCTTCCAGACGACTGATACGGGTCATCAATGCTTGTTTCACCAATGTCAGACGTTTATCTAGCAATTGCCAGAAGTATTTTTCATCTCTTTTGGCTTCGATAGCAATACGAGGGAGATTTAAGCTGATAACTCCCAGATTATTGCGTCCTTCATGAATTTGCTCACCATTTTCTTCATAAACATTGAGGAAACTACGGCAACCCATTGGAGTTTTAAAGGAGCCTGTCACTTTGACAACCTGATCGTAGTTAAGAATATCAGGATACATCCGCTTGCTAGCACACTCGAGAGCCAATTGTTTGATATCGTAGTTAGGATCACCAAGCTTGTGATTTAGACCATTGCGGATAGCAAATACCAGTTTGGGGAATACCGCTGTTTTGTGGTTCTTACCCAAACCCGCAATGCGGTTACGCAGAATAGATTGCTGGATTAGTCGGGACTCTTTTGACAGCCCCAAACCAAAGCCAAAAGTGACAAAAGGAGTCTGCCCATTGGCGGTATGCAGTGTATTAACTTCATATTCCAGTGATTGGAAAGCGTCGTAACACTCTTTTTCTGTTCGTGCTTCGGCGTAAGATTTTTTATCGCTGATATCCCACTGTTCGGCAATTGCCAAGTGTTTTTCATAGCTGGCTTTAACGAAAGGGGCCAATACTTCATCTATACGGTTGATGGTGGTACCGCCATAAATATGGCTGGCAACTTGAGCAATAATTTGTGCCGTTACCGCCGTTGCGGTTGCAATAGATTTTGGCGGTTCTATCTCAGCATTACCCATTTTGAACCCGTTGGTTAGCATGTTTTTCAGGTCAATCAGCATACAGTTAAACATTGGGAAAAAGGGGGAATAATCGAGATCGTGATAGTGGATTTCCCCCTTTTCGTGAGCTGATACTACGTTACGCGGCAGAATGTGTTGTTTGGCATAATTTTTAGCAACAATTCCTGCCAGCAGGTCGCGTTGAGTTGGGATAACTTTACTGTCTTTATTGGCATTTTCGTTGAGTAGGGAAACATTACTTTGTTCAACCAAGCCACGGATTTCCTGATTAAGATGGCTATGTAGCTCGCGGGCAATATCTCTGTCGTGACGATATTCAATGTAGATACGGGCAAGGTGCTTATAGTTGCCAGCCATTAATTGATTTTCTACTGCGTTTTGAATATCCCGTATATCAACTTGGCTGTGATTAGTCATTAATTGTGTCACTACGGATGCAACTTGAGCACAATATTCATCATCTGTGACACCAGCAGCAGAGGCGGCCCGTTTTACAGCATCCCTGATACGCTCTCCATCAAATGGTACCTGATGACCATCTCGTTTTATCACAACAGTTTTCACAATATAGCTCCTTGAGAATATTATCCATAGATATCAGCCATACCCGTTCGGATAATTAACTTAAATATGGATAAATCTATATATAGATTTAATTTAATATTTAAACACAATATATGGTAATTCGAAGCAAGATAATAACCAGCTGATTTGATCTAAGACAAAGAATAGTCAACTAGGTTTAGAAGGCGGAGAAAAGTAAAAACCCTTAGTTAGCGACTAACTAAGGGTTTGTAGAAAACGGAGCAGGGGAGATTATCTACGAATCGCGATAGCTTCGATTTCGATTTTAACGTCTTTTGGCAAACGGGCTACTTCAACACAGGAACGAGCTGGGAAAGATGCATTGTGTTCTTTGAAGAATGCTTCATAGGTTGCGTTAACGGTGCTGAAGTCATTCAGGTCCTTAACGAAAACGGTTGTTTTAACAATGTCACCTACAGTCAAACCTGCTTTTTCAACAATGGCTTTAACGTTTTCCAATGATTGACGAGTCTGAGCAGCAATATCTTCTGCAACATCACCTGTTTTTGAATTTACCGGGATCTGTCCGGAAGTGATTACCATGCTACCCAAATCAACCCCCTGAACATATGGACCAATTGCAGCTGGGGCTTTATCGGTATTAATCTCGTATGACATAGGTTCTCCTGTTAATGTGATAACTATACCCGTTATCTTTCAAGTTGCCTCTTTGTTGGCTGCACTCACTCACCCCGGTCACATAGTTCTCTATGCTCCCGGGGATTCGCTCCCTTGCCGTCGCGATGCATCTTGAAATCCATAGGGTATAAATGAATATTTCATTAAAGGTACTATTATAGTGCCCGTATCTGCCTCAGCAACTGACATAGATCGTTTAATCGTTGAGTATCACCACGTTGCGGTCGAACTCTTTCTCACAGTATTTGCAGGTTAGCACCACGTCTTCGGATGTGACTTTAACCCGAAAACTACTTTCTACTGGCTCATTGTGGCTAATGCAGTTGCTATTAGGGCAGACTAACACGCTATCAATGCGCTCGGGCAAGTTAATTGGCAGTTTCTTGACAACTTCATAGTCTTCAATACAGTTCACGGTTGCGTTAGGCGCATACATAGCAAGTTGGTTAGCCTGTTGTTCTGTAAGAAATGTGTTCTCGATTTTGATGAGATCTTTCTTACCTAATTGATTGGAAGGCAAGTTCAGGCCGATGGTGATACGTTGATCAGTTTCAGTCAGTTTAAATAAAGAGAGTAATTTGAAGCCTACTTGAGCTGGGATATGGTCAATCACGGTACCGCATCTAATGGCTTCGACTTGTAGTTTATGATCTTGGGTCATAGTATTTTTTGTGAATACATTTTGGTAAAACTTTTCTGTATTCACCCTCCAGACAATTATTAAGAATCGATATTCCTTCCATTCTAGAAAGAAAATAATAACCGGTTATGTTCGCGGATTAACAAGTATTTTCTTTGTCTTAATCATTCACTTAAAACTAAAGATAATAGTGCTTGACGAGCATAAATACCATTTTCTGCCTGTTGGAAATAATAAGCATAAGGTGTTTTATCTACATCAACAGTAATCTCATCAATACGTGGTAGCGGATGCAGAATTTTGAGGTTCTCTTTTGCTCCAGTTAAATCAGTAGCACGTAGGACAAATTGTGCTTTTACATTGGCGTATTCGGATGGATCAAGGCGTTCTTTTTGTACGCGAGTCATGTAAAGAATATCCAACTCGGGTAAGACTTCTTCAATATTGGTATGCAGACTATAAGTAGCCCCTTTTTCGTTCAGCATATGCAGAATATGATTTGGCATTGCTAGTGCTTCTGGGGCGATAAAATAAAAATGGTTGCCATTAAATTTCGCCAGTGCTTGTGACAGAGAATGAACGGTGCGACCATATTTTAGGTCACCAACCATGGCGATATTCAGACTATCCAGCCGTTGCTGGGTTTCCTGAATAGTGAATAGATCCAGCAAGGTTTGAGTCGGATGCTGATTTGCACCGTCACCAGCATTGATAATCGGAGTATGACCGGAAAATTCAGAAGCCAGACGCGGTGCACCTTCTTGTGGATGGCGTATCACGATAGCGTCAACATATTGGCTGATAACGGAAATAGTATCTGCCAGTGTTTCGCCTTTCTTTCCCAGGGAAGTATTACTACTATCCGAAAAACCGACTACTGAAGCACCAAGACGGTGAATTGCTGTTTCGAAAGAGAGGCGAGTACGAGTAGATGCTTCAAAGAAACAACTGGCGATAACCTTGTGTTTCAGCAATTCAGGCTGTGGTCTGGTTTTCAGGGCGGCGGCAGTTTGCAATACCAATTCCAGCTCTTCGCGGTTCAAATCATTTATCGAGATGATATGTTTGCGATATAACGGATTAGCCATTTTTCACTCTCCTCTAATGCTGACATCCGGGTGTAGCGATCTCAATTGATTACCGGGCAAAAAAAAGCCCCTCATTGAGGGGCATTAAATGATCGGTTTAGCTGCGGGAAAAACAATGGCTGCTGGCTGCCTTCGGGCAGTTGCACTCGTATTTTAGCTTGACGAAAATAAGCGTTGTTTTCCATGATTTCTCCCGGCAAATTGCGGCGCATTATACTCGTGAAAAATCTCACAGCAAGTACTTGCCGGAAGAAAAATGATATTGGCAGCATTCGCCTTTATAGACATAATCTTACAGATATCTTAAGTAATCAGATTTTCAAATCCTTTGCCAGTGTTGCTACCATTACTGCTTTAATGGTATGTAGGCGATTTTCTGCCTGATCAAATACAATACTGTGTTTTGACTCAAAAACTTCATTGGTGACTTCCAGTCCGCCATACATATCAAACTCGGCCGCCAGTTGCTTACCTAATGCTGTTTCTTCATCATGGAATGCAGGCAAGCAGTGCAGGAATTTTACCTGTGAATTACCTGTCATTTTCACTACATCCATATTGACCTGATAAGGTTTCAGTAGACTAATTCGCTGTTGCCAAATTTCTTTTGGCTCTCCCATCGAAACCCAGACATCGGTATAAAGAAAATCAGCATCTTTAACACCCTCGGCGATATTTTCAGTTAGCGTAATTTTACCACCGATTTTTTCAGTCAGCTTTTGGCATTCAGCAACCAGTGTTGCATCTGGCCAGTATTCTTTAGGAGCAACTAGTCGAACATCCATACCGATCAATGCAGCGGCTTCTAGCATACTATTCCCCATATTGTTACGGGCATCACCCAGATAGGCAAATTTGATTTCTGATAGCGGTTTCTCTGGTTGATGTTCTTGGATAGTGAGTAAATCTGCCAGTAACTGGGTAGGATGAAACTCATTTGTCAGGCCATTCCATACGGGGATGCCGGCGTGTTCTGCTAGTGTTTCGACGACTTTTTGAGCATAGCCGCGATATTGAATACCGTCATACATGCGACCAAGTATACGAGCGGTATCTTTAATTGATTCTTTGTGGCCAATCTGGCTGCCACTAGAGCTGAGGTAAGTGATATTTGCCCCCTGGTCAAAAGCAGCTACTTCAAATGAACAGCGGGTACGGGTGGAATCTTTTTCAAAGATCAACACAATATTTTTGCCTGTTAATAAAGCTTTTTCAGCACCAGATTTTTTGGTCGATTTTAATTCAGCAGCCAGTTTTAGAAAGGAGTGGATTTCTGTTGAAGAAAAATCAAGTAACCTTAGGAAATTACGTTGATATAATGGATTCATTATTGGGTACCTCTGTATTCACTTTATGCATTTATATTCAATTTATATCTATAAAAATTCAATTTCAACTCCGTGTTAGATTTCTTTGATGTAAACAGTGGTTAGGCTGACTGTGGTGTGGGAGAATGAACGCCAGGACAGCCAACTGATTGAGGGTATTGGGTATGGCAAATCAAAAAGACTTAGAAGAACAGCGCGAAGAAACGCGCCTTATTATTGAAGAGTTATTGGAAGATGGTAGTGACCCAGATGCGCTTTATGCCATTGAACACCACTTTTCTGCAGAAGATTTTAATCTATTGGAAAAGGCTGCTGTTGAAGCCTTTAAACTAGGTTATGAAGTGACCGATGCGGAAGAATTGGAGATTGAGGATGGCACTATCCTTATGTGTTGTGATGCTATCAGTGAATGTGGATTGAATGCAGAGCTGATCGATACCCAAGTTGAACAACTGATGAATCTGGCCGAAAAAATCGGTGTCAATTATGATGGCTGGGGTACTTACTTTGAAGATCCTGATGAACAAGATGAAGATGATGAAGACGATCTATCAGAGCACGGAGGAGATAGGCTTCATTAAGGTATCGAAGTAAGAAATAAATAGAGGGATAGCTTACAGGTTTCCACTCTGTAAGTTACCCTTTATTAATTTAAAGCAGTGGTTAATTCTTATTTCCTTTTTATAGGAATTTATATTCCAATTGAACTGAACGTTAATATCTGCTGATTTTTCAAAGTAGAGCTCCCATTGCTAAAAAAATAGCCATTATGATTATCATTCCTCCACCCAGTATATTCACTAACTTCATTCTTTTTTCAGTAAAAGATGCGCGCAAACTCACCGCATGCGCGGCAGCGACCCATGCTGTATCTATCACCAAGCCTAAGCCAATCGGTATCAATGAAAAACTGAGCAGGGATAAAATAGGGCTGTCTATTCCTTCGGTTAAAAAGCTTGGAACTATCGTACCAAACATAATCAATGCTTTCGGATTTGTTGCACCAACGATTATTCCTAGTGCCAATGTTTGTTTATTTTTCTTGGAACTAATATTCTCCCCAGCTTGCAGCGGCTTCGAGAAAAAAATATATTGAAAACCGATGACCAGTAAGGCAATAGCACCCAGCAAACGAATAACCATCAAAGCTGTGCTGGATTGTGTGAGCAAAGAGCCAATTCCCAAGGCAAGGACCACGGCAACGCAATAGGTTCCGATTGCATTACCAATCACTCCACGTAATGCGTTGGCCCGTCCTACTGACAGCGCTTGCCCCACAATAAACATGATACTTGGGCCAGGAATAGCGATTAGTATTGAGCTAGTCAGTAAGAGTCCTAACAGACCTTGAAGTGTAGTAAAATCTGTGAACATAAAGTAGCCTTCGTCATCTGATGCAGGGACATGAATTTTTTAGATAAAAATTGTTATCCTGCCCCTGCCGTGTTAGTTAAATTTCGCAGTATACATCTAGTACAATATAATCATGATTGCTTAGCAAGTAATGCCAAGTTTGGTTGAATCCGAAGCGCTTCTGCGATCTCCTTTTCGCTCATGAGGGGGTAGCACTTATCGACAAACTCATCAAGCACGGGCAACATGCTTCTGCGCTCTTCAATGCCAAGTGCGCAGGCGCAGGCATTGAAAGCGACGTTCCTGTACTGATCAACATTAGTCTCGGCATTTACATAGTCATCAAGGTCCCAACGACCAATAAGACTTTCTTGCATATGAAAGGAGTTCACTTCTACACCCTCGCGGAAAACATGAAACACGGGGTGGATATAAGCACTTTGAGAAGTGTCGAAATGATCAGCGGGTAACGTAAAGTAATGTGTCGGGAGCTGGCCATTGCCATATCGATAGAATCCATACTCGAATACTACCTCAAGGCGATTTTGCTTATCTCCCCAACGCTCGTTGTTATATTCTCGTGAAAATGGAGGCCATACGCGCGCGCATACAACATTTTCATCATCACACTCTTCGAATGTAACAATGTTTCCAAAATAACTGAAAAGCTCAAATAGTGGCATGCTTGTACTGACAAGGTCTACGAGAAACTTGGAGAGAGATACCAGCGCGTCAGAAGGATTGTTAAGAGGTATTCTGCATTCAAATATTGGCTTGAGAGCTATGCTGTGATATTTCTCAGCGATGATATTTCCAAGCGCTTGAATATTACATCGGAAGCCATGCACAAATCCGGAGGCGGCATCTGGATCATTGACTCGCATAGGGGCACCAATAAAATAGAGCCCAGGTACGTTCACTGATTCCCAACTTGATGTGAGTAAACAGTATTTGCCTTTTTCATCAACATCTGGTCGAACAGTATCCATGTCGAAAATATCTGATAAGGTATAGTTGAATCCACAGCATACAATGACATCGTCAACGATACCTGTTCGCTTCATCCATCTTGGTGGAGACCAATGTGGGCAGGGTGTCTCGTAGCTGACTAATAACCGCCCTTTATGCTTCCCACTAGCAATTCGACGAATTTCAACAATGCGGTCACTGACAATATTATTGTTGGATTTGAGTTGCATTAAATCGAAAACATCTGAGACTTGAGCTCGCAAATCATGCACGTTATGAGTTTGTCGGGCGAATAGCGGTAATGATCTCGTGACAACACGCGTTTCGGCTGTGATATCGATAAGGTGGTGTGCAATTTCGAAAGCAGAATTACCTCGTCCAAGTACCACAACAATTTTATTTCTATAGCGCTCAGTAGCGGTATTTGGATCGAAGTTCTCGTAAAAGGTACAGGTCTCAGTATTAAGTCCTTTGATATCTGGCACAATCGGCTTTGATACGCCGGTAGCACAAAATATCCGATCCGCTGAGATATGCAGAGAATCAGAAATTTCGATAATAAAATGTTCATTCTCTTTCGTTATACGCCGAACGCGCATATTGGTGCGTATACACTTTACGAGCCCCATTTTTTCAGCCACGTATTTTAGGTATTCTTTATAGATTCTTGCTGATGGCCAATGCGCTGATGTCCATTCTGTAAATCGAAGTTTTGGATCATTTGCCACATCTTCAGCGTCAATGGTGCTGAGGGTGTGCCAGTCATAGCGCATCCGGTAGGTATGATTGTCTCCGGGAACATATTTTTTGTTGAGTGAGATCAGTTCTCCACATACGGGAAATCGATCCCATTGACCACCAACAGTCTCGTTTGCTTCAAGTAAGAGATATTCAATCCCGCGTTTACTAAATTCAAGGGCCATATTTAGCCCAGCAGGACCTCCACCGATGATAATATTAGGATAATGGTTTCGCATTATACTTATCTCCGCTAGTAATAATATTAAGATAATGAACTTGCATTATATTTACCTCTTATAACGATGAAATTGAGATAAGGGTTCTACATTTATCTCCGCTTAATTTAAAGCTCTTCCATAATTTATTCTGAGTGATATCAGAAGGGGGTGTAGATCAAATGCCCTTCTTTAAGAACCAAAGATTTTGGTTCCTGAAATATATTGTTAGCTCCCAAACACTATTTATTAAAGATAATATTTATGGATGAAATTTCTGCCTATTAATTAAATTATTTCATCTATAATGCATGCGGGAAGGATACTCTCAAATATCGATACGAATTTCAAATATAAAATTATGATTAGTTGATTCAGCAATGCTATATATTATTTGCCATCCTTAATAATGGAGTAATAATAAATCGTAATAAGCCGCCAATTATTAATTGAGGAAGTATTTTTGATAAGGTTTTTGTGATTATTTATACCCATTCAACTTGAAGATGCCGGTTTCAATATTTTAAGGGAAATATTAATGGTATTTTTCTGTGACAGATTGTTTTAATCCCGTCTGGAAATAAATAATAATTTATTAAACATAATTCAGGCGGTGAATTCAGATACTGTACTGTTTTATCTGATAATGTTTCTGTGAACTTGAATTAGGTGAGCAACCAGATTCAATTTATAGCCTTAAATTCTATCTTCTATGGGGAAGAGGGATAAATGAGAATATCAATAATTTCATCAGACAATACTTTCCAAAAGGAATATATTTTAAATAAGGATAAAATGAAATATTATCAGTGGTAAAATTTAGCGTAATTTAATAAACAGAAGTGCAGAATTCTGAACGCTTCCGTTGCATGGTTGAATGTGTTCAGAATTCTGTGTCAGACCTTCGCTACCCATATTTTAAGTACTGTACAATATTCCAGGTATTAAGAGAAACCATCTCTTGAAAGAAAAGAGGGTCACTTTCTTATTTGGAAACGTCGGTACCGAAATACTTGGTAGAAATTTGCAGATAGGTGCCATCAGCTTTAATGTCGGTGAGTGCCTTATCGATAGCCGCTTGTAATTCTGGTTCGCCTTTACGGATTAGAATACCGACCTGATCGCCATTGGGTTCAGATGCGACAACTTTTACCGGCGCATTAGGTTTGTGTTTTTTAAAATCCAGATAGGACAAATTATCATTGATGGTTGCATCAGCCCTGCCTGTAGCAACCAGATCGATTGCCTGATTAAATCCTTCGGTAGGGACGATTTCAGCACCAAAACGTTTTGCTAACTGCGCATAGTTGCTGGTTAAGCTATGGCTTGATGTTTTACCTTTAAGGTCACTAAACGTCTTGATACTGTCATTGTTTTGGCGGGTGATAAGTACGGCCTTGGAGATAATATACGGAGCGGAAAAGTCATATTTTTTCTTGCGTTCTGGCGTAATAGCGACTTGATTGATTACAGCGTCGTAGCGTTTAGCATCCAGGCCGGCAATAAGCCCATCCCATTTTCCTTCAGTGAACTCTGCTTTGACATTTAGGCGATGGGCAATTTCGCGGCCAATCTCAACATCAAAACCGGTTAAAGTTCCTGAAGCATCGTGATAGGTAAAGGGTGGATAGGTTCCTTCGGTAGCGATTTTGAATACACCCGTTGATTTAATCTTATCAAGGCTAGATTCTGCACTGGCAGAATGTACAATGCCGAATTGAATGACACCAGCTAATAATGCGGTAAAGAATACTTTCATTTTGTTTCTCCAATCTGTCAAAAAATTTATTTATTTGATCATCATTGATTTGATGTAAGGAGCAATGATGACAAGGTATTTTTAACGGTGGATTATATTTCCCAATCCGGTAAGGTATTGGTTAAGGTTGAAACAAATTCCACAGTACGTTGTTTAAGGGCCCGGGTAAAAATCGTTTTCGATGTTCCCGATTCGATAATTTCCCCAGATTCTAAAAATATGACGTTGTGAGCAAGATTAGCAGCCAGACGCAGATCATGGGTGGCCATTAACATAGTGGTTCCTTCTTTAGCTAACTGCTTTAATACGGCGACAACTTCCTGGGATAATTCTGGATCAAGCGCGGAAGTTGGCTCGTCGCATAATAACACTTTGGGCGAAGGTGCCAGTGCCCTGGCAATCGCGACACGCTGCTGCTGACCACCGGATAGAGTGGCTGGCAAGACATCAGCTTTATGTAACATACCCACCTTTTCCAGCAGTTCGAGCGCCCGTTTTTTTGCCTGTTCATGTGACCATTTTTGAACCCAGATCAACCCTTCCATAATGTTTTCAATGACGGTGAGGTGAGGAAAAAGCTGGAAGTTTTGAAACACCATGCCGGTTTGCTGACGGATTCGTTGTACGTCCTTGTGAGCAATTCGTTCTTTACCGATGAAGGTCATACTTTCATTACCAATTTGCAGCTTCCCGGACTGAGGAATTTCTAATAAGTTGATACAGCGTAACAGCGTGCTTTTGCCGCTTCCTGATGGACCGATTAATGCGGTAAGGCTGCCTTCCTCAATGGTAAGATCGATATTTTGCAGGACCTTTTGCCCGTTAAAACTTTTTTCAATGCCGTTGAGCTGTATCATTTTCTAATTCCTTTGTATCACTCTTTTGCGAAAACTTCTTTTCCAGGCGGGCTTGTAATGATGATAATACTGAACTGATTATCAGATAAATTATTGCAGCTTCGGTGTAAAGAATGAGAGGTTGATAAGTCACTGCGGCAATACGTTGTGCGGCAAGGAAAAGTTCCGGTACTGTGATTACTGAGGCCAGCGAAGTATCTTTCACCAGTGAAATAAATGTGTTTGAGAGAGGTGGAATAGCGATTCTAGCGGCTTGAGGCAGAATGATCCGGCGTAATGATTGTGTCCAGCTCATGCCGATAGAATAAGCGGCTTCCCACTGCCCTTTTGGCACGGATAATAAAGTAGCGCGGATTACCTCAGATGTATAGGCACCGATATTCAGAGTGAAACCGATAACGGCTGAGGTAAATGCGCCTAGCGTAATACCGACGCTGGGTAAAGCATAAAAAATAAGAAACAGTTGTACAAGCAGTGGCGTACCACGGATCAGCCATACATAGAATTTAGCGACAGCAACAAAGGGTTTCGGACCGTAAAGCCGGATTAGTGCAACGATAAAACCCAGTATGATACCAAGGGTAAAGGTAATCAGAGTGAGTGGAATAGTGAAAGTAAAACCGGCATAAAGCATAGGCCAAAAAGAATCGAGTACTAAAGTGAACCAGGAGGGTTCCATATATTTTCCCTATTGTGTGAATATAAGAATATATTTATATGTAATTTTTTAAATATCATATGGCAAGCTGGTAGTTTATATATATAAAATAAAGTTATATCATATTGTATTTTTCGATATATCGAAAAAATTGTATAAATTAATATATTTTATATTTGATTAAAATATTGCCTAATTGTTCGATTAAACGAGATTAACGATAAAGTTCCCAGGTCAGAGTTTGTATCCGACTTTTAGGGAACGAGGACACTTAAGTAAGAGATGTTTCACTTATTCGGGAGTATTGACGCCAAAGTATTGAATCCAGATGCGTTGGTAGGTGCCATCAGCTTTGATATCAGTTATTGCTTGATCAATAGCAGCTTTGAGTTCGGATTCTCCTTTGCGGAGTAAAATGGCTGTCTGCCCTGTGTTGGGATGGGAAGAAACAATTTTCACCGGCGCATTTGGCTTGTGCTTCTTATAATCCAGATAAGATAGGTTATCGTTGATTGTGGCATTGGCTCTGCCTGTACTAACCAGTTCGATTTCCTGGCTAAACCCATTAGTGCCAATAATTTCTGCGCCGTTATGTCTTGCAATTTGGGCGAAGTTATTGGTCAGAGTATGTGCTGAGGTTTTTCCTCGTAAGTCACTGAATGTTTTTATACTGTTGTTATCTTTATGGGTGATAAGTACGGCTTGAGATGTGATGTATGGAATGGAAAAATCATATTTTTTCTTGCGCTCAGGTGTAATTGCAATTTGATTAATTACCGCATCAGAGCGTCCAGCATCCAGCCCGGCTATAAGCCCATCCCATTTTCCTTCAATAAATGTTGGTCTTACATTTAGTCGCCGTGCAATTTCACGACCGATATCAACATCGAAGCCCGTTAAAGCACCTGAAGTATCGTGATAGGTGAACGGTGAATAAGCCCCTTCGGTTGAAATCCTGAATACACCCGTTGATTTAATTTTATCAAAAGTTGATTCAGCATTGGCTGAATGTACAATACCGAATTGAATAGTACTTGCTAATAATAGGGTAAGAAGTATTTTCATTTTATTTCTCCGGGTTATTAGAATTTAGTGAAGCAATTTATCTGGAAATACGTGGTCATCATGTATTACGTGTATGCTGTAGTTTCTGTATGTTGTTCGGGCTCACTATTTATTGTTACCTAATAATGTCTATCGGAATAGATTGTTAAGATTAATAAAATAATCGACTGTTAAATAAAACCAAAATACATGATGATTAAACTCGTTATTAGTAATAAATATTTATTTTTGTGAATTTATTTTCAATATAATATGCCAATTCTAATGATTTATATATAAAATAAAATTATATCATATTGTAATTTTAAATATATAAAGGTTAGAAATTAATGAAATAAATAATTATGAGATATTTTCATATTAAGAAAATAAGGATTATTATTTTCAATATATTCGATGATATTTATATAAAATTAGTTGAAATTACGTTTTATTCTAAATTCTACCGTTTGGTTTATACCTAATATATTTCGAGTTGCAGCGCGGCTGCAAGTGGAAAGCCGCCAACAAAGCAGCAACTTGAAAGATGAAGGGTATATAAACTAAAAAGCCACTAATAATTGAACTGACCCCAGAAAGTTGGACATTTTAGTTAAACGGCGTGTAAGGCCTGGTTTCGATATTCTATCGGAGTTAGGCCTTTTAATTTCACCTTGATCCGTTTTGTATTGTAATATTCAATGTATTCTTCTATTTTTTCAATCAGTTCATCCGCACTTTTAAAGTGCTGCTGGTGATACATTTCTGTTTTGAGTAAGGCAAAAAAGTTTTCTGCCATCGCATTATCCAAACAGTTCCCTTTCCTCGACATACTTTGTTTAATATCTTTATCAGCAAGTTGCTTTTGATAAGCCCTATGCCGATATTGCCAACCTTGATCACTGTGAATGAGTGGCTTAGAGTGAGCATCTAGCCCATCTAATGCCCCTTTTAGCATCTCTGTCACTAAAGGCAGACTCGCCTTTTTCGCCACGTTGTAAGCGATAACTTCTTGATTAAATAAGTCAATAATAGGTGATAGATAGACTTTTTGTTCATTCACTTTAAATTCCGTCACATCCGTTACCCATTTCTCATTAGGTTTTGTCGCGCGAAAATCTCTTGCCAACCAATTCGGTGCTGTTTTTCCAACTTCCCCACGATAAGAACGATATTTCTTCGGCCTTACCGTGGATTTTAGGTTTAATTGCCCCATTAATCGTTGGACTGTTTTATGATTGATTTTAAAGCCATTTTTTCTCAATGCTAAATGAATGCGGCGATAGCCATAACGACCTTTATGCTCATGATAGATAGTTTTAATCATCTCTATTTCTTGTTCATAAGCACGCGTTTTTTTAAGCGCTTGGCATTGATAGTAAAACACGATTCTTGCAAGATTAATGGCACAAAGTAAGTGCTTTAATGGATATTTCTTTTTAAGAGCTAAAACAATTAACGCTTTTTCTTTGCTAGTGGGCGTTTCTTCTGTTCCAGCTCTTCTAACTTTTTTAGGACAGCATTTTCTGCACGCAAATAAGCTAATTCTTCTTTAAGTTCCTCAACTGTCATTTCGTCATCAGACTTCGGCGGGGTTTTAGGTCGGGATTTCATTGGGGGTCTTCCTCGCTGATGACTTTCGAGTCCTTTGATACCGGTTTCATTATACTTATCAAGCCAGACTGATAAGGTACCTGGAGTCGTTAAATTGAGAACTGCACTAGTGTGAGTGAGAGACCAATCATGTGTCCACATTAATTTTAAAGCTTGGAGTTTTGTTACAGCACAAAGAGAGTGAGACGTTGGCAAAAAGGCGTTATCGCCATGAATGGCAACAACTTGAGCCCAGTATCGAATTTGTCGAGAAGAGATTGAATATTCCGCTGATAGCTTATCCGATGTGTTACCTGCTAGACATCGTTTAGCAATAATGATTTTTAGTTCACGACTATATTTAGACATAAAAAAACCCCCAGTAAGTGGTTGTCCAACTATTGGGGGTCACTTCATAATGTAGTGGCTTTGGATGAAATACTTATCTATTGAGAATATTACAGCGCCGCAATGGTTTCCTTTTGAGCCAGCAGCTTCTCTTTTGATGTATTGCAGTTTGCCAGACGCTCACGTTCTTTAGCTACAACGGCTTCAGGTGCACGACTGACGAAGCCTTCATTCGACAGTTTACCTTCGATGCTGCCAATCTCTTTGTCCAACTTCTCAATCTCTTTATCCAAACGGTTCAGCTCGGCTTCTTTATCGACTAAACCAGCCATTGGGATTAGCACCTCTGCGCCATCAATCAGTTTGGTCACAGAAACCGGGGCTTCTTCGCCCGCAGACAGAAGAGTAACTGAAGAAAGGCGGCCCATTGCTTGAATAAAATTCAGATTTTCTGCTACACGGCGTTGTGCGTCAGGGTCAGCATTGCGCAATAGAACTTCCAGTGGTTTGCCAGGCGCAATGTTCATTTCAGCACGAATATTACGTACCGCAATAATTGCTTCTTTAATCCATTCCAGATCATTCAGAGCCAGTTCATCTGTTTTTTCCTGATCAAATTCTGGGAACGGTTGTAGCATGATGGTATCGGCTTCAATCCCTTTAACGACTTTTACTCGCTGCCAGATGGTTTCAGTGATAAATGGAATAATAGGATGGGCCAGACACAATAATCCTTCCAGAACTTCAATCAGAGTATGACGGGCACCACGGACTTCTGCTTCTGAACCTTTGTTGATCGCCGGTTTAGACAGTTCAAGATACCAGTCACAGAATTGGTTCCAGGTGAACTCATAAAGAATATTGGCTGCCATATCAAAACGATATGTATCCAGAGCTTCACGATAGGCTTTTACTGTCTGATTAAATTCAGCCAGAATCCAGCGATCAGCCAATGACAGCATCATTTCGCCACCATTTTGTCCACAATCCTGACCTTCTGTATTCATCAGAACAAAACGGCTGGCATTCCACAGTTTGTTACAGAAATTACGGTAGCCTTGTAGACGTTTCATATCCCAGTTGATATCACGGCCTGTCGAGGCCAGTGCTGCCAATGTAAAGCGCAGGGCATCTGTGCCATGTGCTTCAATACCTGTCGGGAATTGTTTTTCTGTGCGCTTGCGGATTTTTTCGGCTAACTGTGGTTGCATCATATTGCCGGTGCGTTTTTCCAGCAGATCTTCCAGGGCAATACCATCAACCATATCCAGTGGATCAATGACATTCCCTTTAGATTTGGACATCTTCTGACCTTCTTCATCCCGGATAAGTCCAGTCATGTAGACCGTCTTAAATGGAACCTGAGGCTTGCCATTTTCATCTTTGATGAAATGCATGGTCATCATGATCATGCGGGCAATCCAGAAAAAGATGATGTCAAAGCCACTAACCAACACATCCGTTGGATGGAAGGTTTTCAGTGCTTCGGTTTGTTCCGGCCAGCCAAGGGTGGAGAATGTCCACAGACCGGAAGAGAACCAGGTATCCAGTACATCTTCATCTTGGTTGAGGATGATATTTGCACTCAGATTATTTTCACGGCGAACTTCTTCTTCGTTGCGACCGACATAGACATTACCTTCAGCGTCATACCACGCCGGGATGCGATGGCCCCACCACAATTGACGGGAAATACACCAATCTTGGATATCGCGCATCCAGGAGTAGTACATATTTTCATATTGCTTAGGTACAAATTGGATATCGCCATTCTCAACGGCTTCGATAGCGACTTTTGCCAGAGGTGCAGTGCGGACATACCACTGATCAGTCAGCATTGGCTCAATCACTACACCGCCCCGATCGCCGTAAGGAACAGTGAGATCATGAGCTTTGATTTCAACTAGTAGACCCAATTTTTCAAATTCAGCAACCATTGCTTTACGGGCAGCAAAACGTTCCATGCCCCGGTATTCAGCTGGAATATCAGAACTGTAAATATCAGAAATTTCGCCATTGGTATCGAAAACTTCTGCTTCATCAAGGATATTGCCATCAAGTGTCATGATATTGATCATTGGCAAAGCATGGCGTTTACCCACTTCATAGTCGTTGAAGTCATGGGCAGGTGTGATTTTCACGCAGCCAGTACCTTTTTCCATATCCGCGTGTTCATCACCGATAATAGGAATACGGCGATTAACCAATGGCAGAATGATCTCTTTGCCGATTAAATCCTTATAGCGCGGATCTTCTGGGTTAACTGCTACGCCGGTATCGCCTAACATCGTTTCAGGCCGGGTGGTTGCAACGATCAGATAATCTTTACCTTCGGCAGTTTTTGCACCGTCAGCCAGTGGATAACGCAAGTGCCACATAGAGCCTTTCACTTCACGGTTTTCAACTTCCAGATCAGAAATTGCAGTGTGTAGTTTCGGGTCCCAGTTAACCAGACGTTTGCCACGATAGATCAGGTTTTCTTGATACAAACGAACAAAAGCTTCTTTTACCGCGTTGGATAGACCTTCATCCATGGTAAAACGCTCACGTTCCCAGTCAACCGAGTTACCCAGACGACGCATCTGATTGGTAATCGTACCGCCGGATTCGGCTTTCCATTGCCAGATTTTATCGATAAAAGCGTCGCGGCCATAATCGTGACGCGTTTTGCCTTCTTCTGCTGCGATTTTACGCTCAACTACCATTTGAGTAGCAATACCTGCATGGTCAGTACCAGACTGCCACAAAGTATTTTTACCCTGCATCCGCTGATAACGGATCATGGTATCCATAATGGTTTGCTGAAATGCATGGCCCATATGCAGGCTACCAGTCACATTTGGCGGTGGAATAACAATACAAAAGCTCTCGCGGCTGGTATCACCGTTAGGTTTGAAATAACCGCTTTTCTCCCAATGGCTGTAAAGCGGTTGCTCAATTTCTTTAGGATTGTAAGTTTTATCGAGAGATGGCTCAGATTGCGTTTGATTAGTGGGTGTTTTTTCCATTTTATCTTGATACTTAGTATGTTGGCGGCGTTGCCATGGTCAAATTAAAGCCGACGCTGCGATATGTTTTATATCGTTCACGCGCCAACTGTTTCAAATTCTCGTCTATAGGAACGAAGTCTATCACTTCATGGAAAGCGGTGGCAAAGTCTGCAAATTGCGGTAGCAGATTTATCAATATATCACGGGGAGAATTTCCCCGTTTTTGTGGCCAACATAACTCAACGGGTGCACCATATCTCGGCCCTTCACCAGCAAGATTATGCGGGACGAACTGGTGGGGTTCCCTTTGCCATAAGGCTTCATCTAACTTTTCTGCCTGTTGCTGATCTTCACAAGCAATTAGCACCCGTTTTCCGGCTCGCCATTGGTCAGCCGCAAATTGACATGCCAGCCATTCGTGAGCTTGCAAATCTGCCTGAGGTGATGGCTGTTCCAGTAAATAAAACGTGGCGCTTTTCATAATGTCTCTATTACGGGGAAAGGGCATTGTTAATGCCCTTTTTTGATTAGCGGGGTATAAATCAATCGTCGTTATTGATACCTGTACTACCAGCACGATTTAACAGGAATTGTGACAATAGTGCAACTGGGCGACCTGTTGCACCTTTCGCTTTACCTGAACGCCATGCAGTACCGGCGATATCCAGATGTGCCCAATGATATTTTGTTGCGAAGCGGGACAGGAAGCAGGCAGCCGTAATCGCACCACCCGCACTGCCACCAGTATTTGCCAGATCGGCAAAATTGGAATCAATTTGCTCGAAAAATTCATCGGTCATTGGCAGGCGCCATGCGCGATCACCGGATTGTTCTGAAGCATTTAGTAGCTCGTGAGCCAGTGGATTATGGTTGGATAGTAACCCACTGTAATGATTACCAAGAGCGGTGATGCAAGCACCGGTCAGTGTGGCGATATCAATGACCAATTCTGGATCAAAACGTTCGACGTAAGTTAATGCATCACACAGAACCAGACGGCCTTCTGCATCAGTATTGAGCACTTCGACCGTTTGACCAGATAGGGTGGTTAAAATATCTCCTGGTCGGTAAGCACGACCTCCTGGCATATTCTCACAGCCGGCCATGACACCGATGACATTGAGTGGTAGCTGTAGTTCAGCAACCACACGCATAACACCATAAACTGTTGCAGCGCCACACATATCGTATTTCATCTCATCCATGCTACCAGCAGGTTTGATTGAAATACCACCGGAGTCAAAAGTCAGGCCCTTGCCAACCAGGATGATCGGTTTGGCACTTTTATCAGAGCTGCCTTTATATTCCATGACTGACATCAGGGATTCATTCTGAGAACCCTGACCAACGGCCAGATAAGCGTTCATTCCCAACTCTTTCATCTGTTCTTCACCAATTACTTTTGTTGTAATGTGGCTATTAGCAGAATCTGCGAGCTGACGGGCTTGAGAGGCCAGATAAGCTGCGTTACAGATGTTTGGTGGCATATTGCTAAGATCTTTAGCTGCTTTGATACCGATAGCAATGGCAAGACCGTGTTGGATTGCACGTTCACCACTGGTTAGCTCCCGACGGGTAGGAACATTGAACACCATTTTACGCAGTGGGCGGCGCAGCTCATTTTTATTACTTTTAAGCTGGTCGAAAACATAAAGAGACTCTTTTGCTGTCTCTACCGCTTGGCGTACTTTCCAGTAATTATTCCGGCCTTTAACATGTAATTCTGTTAAAAAACAGACTGCTTCCATTGAGCCGGTTTCATTAAGGGTATTGATAGTTTTTTGGATAATTTGTTTATACTGACGTTCGTCCAGCTCGCGCTCTTTACCGCAGCCGATGAGCAAAATACGTTCAGATAACACATTGGGAACATGGTGGAGCAGCAGTGATTGACCAACTTTGCCTTCCAATTCACCACGGCGCAACAAGGCGCTGATATAACCATCACTTATTTTATCAAGTTGTTCGGCAATAGGGGATAGGCGGCGAGGTTCGAAAACGCCGACAATAATACACGCACTGCGTTGTTTTTCCGGGCTACCGCTTTTTACACTAAACTCCATGCGTTCTCCTGAATCTTAAAGACAAAGACGGATGCTATCGCTAAAATATAACGTTCTGCATTAATCTACCCCATAGAGAGTTAACTATTTATGCTAAGCTAAACACACTATTTGTTATTGTTTAGCTAACTATAAGTATATTCTGACTGGGGACCTTAATTATGGAATGCTTCGATATCATTTTAGCAGCGAGGAAGCCAAACTGATGCACATAATAAATGGTATATATACAATGAAGTTAGCGATTTTCCTGCAAAAAAACAAGTTTTCACAGGCGTAATAAGCGTGATCATCATTAGATATCTGGTACGGGAAACCCTAAAAAGCCAAGTTGCGATACTCTTTATCCTTTTATTGATCTTTTTTTGCCAAAGGTTAGTAGAAATTTTGGGTGCAGCAGTGGAAGGGAACGTCCCGGCAAATTTGGTTATATCCTTATTAGGATTAGGCGTGCCTGAAATGGCGCAGCTTATTTTACCTCTGAGTCTTTTTCTTGGGGTGTTGATGACTTTCAGTAAACTTTATACTGAAAGTGAAATTACTGTTATGCATGCGTGTGGTTTGGGGAAACGTGTGTTGGTGGTTTCGGCACTTATTCTCGCATTGTTGACTTCCGCATTGGCCGCAGTGAATGTTATTTGGATGATGCCGTGGTCCTCTAAATATCAGGAGCAGGTGCTGGCTGACGCTAGGGCCAACCCAAGCCTGGCAGCGATAATGGAAGGGAAGTTCAAACCTTCCAATGATGGCAATCTGGTACTCTATATTGGTAGCGTACACGGCGATAAGTTTAAAAACGTATTCCTCGCCCAGCTTCGTCCGGTGGATAATCAGCGTCCTTCAGTTGTTATTTCTGATGGTGGCCATATGGTGGAACGGCCTGATGGTAAACAGGTGGTTATCCTTAATCATGGTACACGTTACGAAGGTACTGCTATGCTGCGTGATTTTCGGATTACTGAATTCAATGATTATCAGGCGGTTGTTGGGCATCAGGCTTCAGTCGTAGATGGTGATAAAGTTGAACAAAAATCCATTGCTCAGTTATGGCGGGATAATGACAAGGATTCCCGTGCTGAGTTCCATTGGCGTCTGACTCTAGTACTCTCGGTACTGATTATGGCCATGATGGTGGTACCGTTAAGTGTGGTAAATCCGCGTCAAGGGCGGGTGCTGAGTATGTTGCCTGCGATGCTGCTTTATCTAATTTTCTTCTTGCTGCAAAGTTCTCTGCGCTCTAACGGAGGTAAAGGAAAATTGGACCCGTTGATCTGGATGTGGACGGTTAACGGAGCTTATCTGATGCTGGCGCTGGTTCTCAATATCTGGGACACCGTGCCGATACGCAGGATTCGGTCTCGTCTCAAAGGCAGAGGAGTAGCCTGATGTTTGGTGTATTAGATCGTTATATTGGGCGAACTATTCTTCAGACTATTCTGATGACATTGTTTATGCTGGTATCACTCTCTGGCATTATTAAGTTTGTTGATCAGTTGAGAAAAGTGGGACAAGGGGAATATACCACTATTTCCGCTGGTCTTTATGCTTTGCTGAGTGTGCCGAAAGATATTCAGATATTCTTCCCAATGGCAGCTTTACTTGGTGCATTACTGGGACTTGGCGCACTGGCGACGCGTAGTGAGCTGGTGGTTATGCAGGCTTCCGGTTTTACCCGTATGCAAGTTGCTGGCTCAGTCATGAAAACGGCTATTCCGCTGGTGATCTTGACAATGATTATCGGTGAATGGGTAGCGCCACAAGGTGAGCAGATGGCACGTAACTACCGGGCTCAGAAGATGTTTGGTGGTTCTTTGGTTTCAACAACCAAAGGTATGTGGGCGAAAGATGGTGCCGATTTTATCTACATCCAGCGGGTAATGAGCGACACAGAGATTAAAGGCGTTAATATCTATCATTTTAATGATGATAAAAAACTACTCTCTGTGAAGTATGCAGACAGTGCTGTTTATGATGAGAATAATGATCTGTGGAAACTTTCTCAGGTGGAGGAATCTGACCTGACAGACAGCAAAAAAATCACTGGGTCGCAGCGTATTTCTGCTGATTGGAAAACCCGCTTAACGCCAGAGCAATTGGGGGTTGTTGCTCTTGATCCTGAAGCGCTTTCCATCAGTGGCTTGTATCAATACATCAGTTATCTTAAACAGAGTGAGCAGGAATCTGGACGTTATCAACTGAATATGTGGAAAAAGATTTTTGCACCACTTTCAGTTGCGGTAATGATGTTGATGGCACTCTCTTTCATCTTCGGGCCGCTGCGTACCGTACCGATGGGAGTTAGGATAATAACAGGTATCACTTTGGGTTTCTTATTTTACTTACTCAACGAGATCTTTGGCCCGTTGAGCTTGGTCTACAGTATGCCAGCAGTTCTGGCCGCACTGTTACCAAGCTTACTATTCCTTACCTTAAGTATTTATTTACTGCTTAAGAGACAATAGCTTTTAGCAATGCGGTCTGGTAATGATACCAGACTTAGAGGAACGGCAGGGATGGGGTTGATAAACAGACAACTCCATCCTTGGTATCTCTTTATAAAGTGTCTACATCAAGCTTGGTTATGATTCCTCGACAATGCAGTGACGAGTTGGTTAACCCCTGTTGTTACGCTGCTAAACTTACTGTGTTGCTTACGGGTAATCACGACAAATACTCCGATATTCTGCTCGGGGATCATTGCTATATACGTATTGAATCCACCTCCCCCACCGGTTTTCTGATAGATATTGGGGATATCACCATGAGCACTCATATAAACCCAGCCAAGACCAAGGCCATCTGCTTGACCGGCAACATCCATTCCTTTAATTGCAGCCAGAGCGGCACGCTTAAAATAGACCCCCTGCTCACGGCTAGCGGTCTGTTTACGTAACTGATTGTCTGATGATAGAAACTGCTGCATCCAGCGTTGCATATCTTTTGGTGTTGAATAGACTCCACCACTACCTGCTGCTGCAACAGTATTGACACACGGGCTGGGCTTATAACTTTCCATTAAACGGGCACACTGAGAACGGTTTGGTGTCAGTGTAGTGTCTTTCATATAATAAGGGCCGGTGATCTTATCGTATAGTAAGCGGGTATATGGCTTACCAGCAGCTTTAGAAAGCGCATCTGCTAATAAATCGTAAGCTAGATTGGAATAAGAAGCTGTTGTACCTGGAGGCATATCTAATCGAGCCGAGTTCAACCAGGCCCAACGATTGGTTTGTGTCGGCCAGACAAAAACAGGTCGTCCCCATTTTCCTCCTGGTTGTTCACGAGGTAACCCACTGGTATGGCTTGCCAGATGGAACAACCGGATAGGTTGAAGGGGACTATATTCAGGCACTTTCACGCCAAAATAGTCATAGTCTTGTAATGGATCGGTGGAGCGTAAAACCTTATCTTCTTCCAGTTTGATCATAATCTCACTGGTCATCAGCTTAGTCAGCGAGGCGATGCGGATAATGGAATCAGGTTTCGGACGGATGCCACTTCCCGGACGTGTTTCACCGAAGCTACGGTAAACTACCTGATTATTATCAATCGCCACTATTGCCATTCCTTGAGCATTACTGCCGTTGAAAATATCCTGTGCATACTGATCGACCAATTGTGAAGCTAGCTTTTTAGTTCTCGCATTGCCTTCAAACACTTCCCATTTCAATGGTTGTCTCTTTGGTTGCAGAAACTTTGTCGAACATGTTTTATCGGAAGAAGAGCAGGCCGCAAGAGCCAATACTATGGCGGAAACCGGGAAGATCTTAAAAAGCAGTTTATTCATTTTGAATTAACCAATCAGGCATACTTCCAGTGAATACAGGAACGGAATAGAGAGACCAGAAACTGCTACTTGTTCCTCTTAAACAACATCATCAACGCGCCAATGACAATGCCTAAAAAGATCCCGGCGCCAATCCAGCTAATAATCGTCATAATTATTTACCTCGCAGTGAATTATCATCCTGAGATTATATAAGGTGATGATAGGTTGTCTATCTGAGTTAGATGTTTCAGCTCATTAATGGTTGTAAAATTATTTTGGGATATTTATCAGTTGTTGTTTTAGTGCTTAGTTGGGAATTTATTTCGGGTAGAAAAGATGTTGTTGGGTGTATCCAGTACCTTGTGATGAGGCTTTGTGCTTGGAAATTGAGCGATGATTTGCATTGAACATATGCAACATGCTCTTTTTTTCGACACTTAAACTAAATCAGAAGGATAACAGTTGCTAACAGATCGCTGACAAGTATAATGGCCTCCGTTCTCCGCATACTACTTCAGTGCCGAAGTGGCGAAATCGGTAGACGCAGTTGATTCAAAATCAACCGCCTTCGGGTGTGCCGGTTCGAGTCCGGCCTTCGGCACCATTGCTATGTTCATAGCAGTTCACTAAAGTCCACTTATCTAAGAAAACTCCTTGTAAATCAAATAAAATAGTCTATCAAGGTCTATTATCGTCCGTTGCAATCCACATATCTGTGGGGGCATAATTAGGGGCATCTTCCGATTCGATTAAGAATGTGCCCCCAAAATGAAACTCAATGCTAGGCAAATAGAGACAGCAAAGCCAAAAGATAAAGCTTATAAACTCGCTGATGGTGGAGGGTTGTATCTGGAAATTACTCCGCGAGGTTCAAAATACTGGCGTATGAAATACCGCCGACCAACAGATAAAAAAGAAGACAGGTTAGCATTTGGTGTTTACCCGGTAATTTCTCTTGCTGATGCCAGAGCTAAACGTGATGAGGCTAAAAAACTTATAGCTAGTGGTGTAGATCCCAAAGCAACACAGAAAGAGGCTCAAGCTGAGGTATCTGGCGAATTTAATTTTGAAACTATTGCTAGAAAATGGCACGCCAGTAATAAGCGGTGGGGTGACTATAACCGGGCGCGTGTACTGCGCAGCCTTGAACAATACATCTTTCCCCATATTGGTAAAGTTGATGTTCGTCAGTTAAAGACTAGTCATCTATTGGCACCTATCCGAGTGGTTGATGATGCAGGAAAGCATGATGTGGCTCAACGGCTCCAGCAGCGGGTAACAGCTATCATGCGCTATGCCGTACAAAATGACATTATCGACAGTAATCCGGCTATAGATATGGCCGGGGCGCTGACCATGCCTAAAACTAAACATTATCCTGCATTGCCATCTAATTGCTTTCCTGAATTATTGGAACGTATAAATCGTTACTGTGGCAGGAAAATTACACGTTTAGCAGTAGTACTGACTTTACTCACTTTTGTGCGTTCTAGTGAGTTACGTTTTGCACGATGGGATGAAATTGACTTTGATATCTCTGTGTGGCAGATCCCCGGCCAACGAAACCCAATCGAAGGGGTTCGTTATTCTTACCGTGGTATGAAAATGAAATCAGCCCATATTGTACCGCTCAGTAATCAAGCAATAGATGTTTTACAGCAACTTAAAGAGCTTAGTGGGGACAATGAGCTGCTTTTTCCCGGCGACCATGATCCTAATAAAGTCATGAGTGAAAATACGGTAAATAATGCGTTACGAGTAATGGGATATGATACAAAAACGGAAGTATGTGGGCATGGTTTCAGAGCGATGGCTTGTAGCGCTTTAGTTGAATCAGGACTATGGTCAAAAGATGCAGTTGAAAGACAAATGAGCCACACAGAGCGTAATGGTGTCCGAGCTGCTTATATCCATACATCTGAACATTTGGAGGAGCGGCGATTAATGATCCAGTGGTGGGCGGATTATTTGGATCAATGTAAAAAAGAGTTTATTGCTCCTTACGTTTTCTCAAATAAAAATAGTAAATAGCCATATAGAAACATATTAATTCACTGTGTAAAAAAGCCCACTTTGAATAGTGGGCAATAGATGTTTTGGGTTAGTGATGTTTTTTTAAGAGTTATAAAATCTCTCTGACCTGGATACTTTAATATTGTTACCTTTTATAACGGGAAGGCCAGATAATTTCTGGCGCAATTTCTAACGCATTAGAAATAACTCTTTCTCCTTTAGGCCAGCGGCGTGTCAATGCATTGGCTAGTGTAGATGAAGCTAATCCAGCGCTCCTTGATAAAGCAGCTAATGTTATTCCTTTCTTTTTTAGTCCGGCAATAATATCGGCTGGGTGCCAATCTTGTTGAATCATATTTTATATTCCCCTGAGTAGTGACATAAAATAATTATCCTTTCATGGACTCTATCTGTAAATAGTTAAAGTTAAAAAATACTATTATTTTACTATTCCCCCGTTTAAATGGAACTCCCCCATTCATTACCCATTTCATTCCCTTTAAATAAAAAAGGCGTTTTTATAATTACAGAACAATGTAAATATTCTATTGAATGTCACTGAATAGGATTGTTTTAGATATTATATTATGAACGGGTTAAATAACGATGTATTCATAGAAGAAATATACCCATGTTTCCCCCGTTTTATCCCCCACGATATATGGATTTTTATTGCCCCCACATTGATATTATTAAAATCGCTTAAGGTCAGACAGAATAAGGGTTTCACGTGCTTCCCCCTTTTAGGTGTACTTAATAAGTGGCAAGTGGGGAGTATTGCCGGATTTCTGACAATATCCCCCACATTTACCATTTATTCCCCCGTATTGGAATGGCGTTGATTAATGCGGATATCTTCACCCAATACGGTCAATAAGCCATCATTTTCCAGTTTGTCCAGCCAACGGCTGAATTTCTTTGATACATCGATGCCTTTTGCTCGTAAGTCATCCCGCACCTGTGATTTTGTGCAGGAATCGCTTTGGGCTGTTCGGTTACGAACAGATTCCCATAGGGCTAGATGATTACCTGACAGACGCCGGACATGGGCCAGTGCGATATCACCGGCTGCGGCATCCCGTGGTTGTCTGGGCTGATCTGACAACACCAGAGAGGTAATCTCTTCGCCATCTTCATCAATACAAATGCTGACCGGATGCAGGTCATAAGCGACTTGTGGCGGTTCATCAGCATCTTTCATTTTAGTACAGCTTAATATCAGCGCTTCTTTATCATTTTCACGGCGGATATTAAACTCCGCATCCAGTGCTGCCCGAAAGGCGCTGGAGCCTCTTGCGCCTTTATCCTGGTCTTTGCCGGAATGGTGCACAACAAGTACGGTGGCGTTTGTTTTGGCTTTGATATAGTCGCAACCCTGAATAAACGCGCCCATATCTTTAGCGGTGTTTTCGTCTGAGCCGCCAAAACAACGGGCGAGGGTGTCAAGTACAATCAGACGAACAGGTAATCCGGTTTCCTGTTCGACATCTTTGGCTGCACAAATCACCTGTTCAGCGCTTTCCGGGTTAGCAGGAAACACCGGGCAGTCTATACGGTAAAGGGCGTCTATCGGGCTGTTATCATTCAGGCTGCTTTCCCATGCCCGGATACGACGAGGAACGCCCAGACCACCTTCACCTACCACATAAACCACCGCTCCCCGATTGACTCGTTTACCTGCCCATGCTTTACCTGTGGCAATATGACATGCCCATGACACCGCCAAAAAAGATTTATAAGAACCACTGGGGCCGTAAATACTGGCTAAGGAGTTACTGGGCAAATGGCCTTTAATCAGATAATCCTGATGAGTATCAAATCCTTCAGAACTTCTGCGTAAAGGTAATGATGTGCTGTAAGTCGTCGGAAGACAAGTTACAGGAAGGGGACTGATGATTTTATCTGTCTGATGATAAAAGGCTGTTCGGGTGGCTTCATCACCGTATTGCCTGCGGTAATCATCCCAGTCAGCCTGATAGTCTGTTGGTGGCAGGGCAACCTTTCCCTGTATTGCATTAGCGGCCTGTTCTGCCTTAATTTTTCCGGTGTTCTCTTCATCTGCATTAATATCATTATCCCCCGCGATAATAAAAACATCGTGGGGATGTTGAGCTTTAAGCGTTTTTGCTACATTGAGCAGATTATTAGCGGAAATGGCGGCATAGATTGCACTGTTACGGTTAATAACGGCCAGTGATAAGCCAGTGGCATAACCTTCTGTAATGATAATGTCATCATGAGAATCAGGCTCGCGGACAACAGCAAAAGCCCCTTTTAACTGACTGCCGGATAATAGTCGCTTACTGCCGTCAGGGTGAATCAATTGGGCGCCGCAATATTCTCCCGAAATATTAACCAGTGGCAACACCAGTGTATTTTCTGGAAACATCACATTGCCTGTCTTTTGACAGTAAGCCGGCGGGAACAGAAAAACGGGTTCAGCTAAATTTTTGCGGAGCAAATAAGGGCTTGCGCCCTTAATGCACTGATTTAATAATAAACTGACCCGTTCAGCAATCGGCACCTGAATAACAGAGGCTTTTTTTCTGGCTGGCGCTGTTGACGGAAGTTCTGACAACTCAGATATCCACCTTGCCGCTTCAATCAACTGACAGCCTTTAAATTTTGCCAATAAATCCAGTCCATCTCCATGACCGCATTCAGCCCGATTACAAATCCATGTGCCATTACCGTCTTTATCATCAAATCGGAACCGGTCTTTCCCTCCACACATGGGGCAAGGCCCATGACGATGATTGGCAGGCACAACAATGCCCGCCTGAGACAGAATCGCGGGCCAGCGGTGGCGGGACTGCCGGACAATATCAGAAACGAAGGAGGGCATGACTTTCCTCCTCAGTGGTTTCTCCAACCAGCATTTTACTGAGCAGTTCAATGCGTTCCCATAAAATGAAAGCTAGGATTTCCTTAAACGCGAGATTATTTTGCTCAATAATACTATTGATAAGTGCCCGGCAGTGGTCGAGTACTTCTTCTGAGTTTTCAGGGCGGTAATCATGCATAAAACACCCCTGCCAGAGAAAAAGTCTTAGAACGGGAGAATAGTTGACATTGTAGATAAAACAGCCAGTTTTGGGGTGGTAGGTAGAGGTTAAGAGGGGGTATAGCCATAAGGCAGCCTCCATTGTGTGCGAACTATCGCTACCACCAGAGACGCTAACCTCAAGGGTGGCAGCCCAGACAGGGTTAGCGTTACCGGACACAATGGAAACCGGCGCTTCTTTCGAAGCCCCTGCCTGAGCCACCATAGACAACAGGTGTACAAAGGCACCAGCATTGAATAGCCTAAAACAGGCGTTTAATGCTGCCATCATGTTAATCGGAACGCTAACTCCGGCTGCGGATTTTGCCGCAGCGCGTGAACTATACCTCAGTAATTTACTGATTATCAACTTATAATTAAGGTTAAAAGCCTCATTCAGACTCATCCCTGTGTTTCCTTACGATTGTTGATTTTATTGATAATCCATTCATCAATTTCTTTTTCTACCCATGCAACTGAGCGTGCTCCCAGACTGACAGATTTAGGAAACTCGCCTTGCTGCATCAAATGGTAAATCCATGATTTCTTTAAACCGACTTTTTTCATGACATCCGCCAGACGTATTAAGGTTGTCTCTGCCATTTTTCAATCTTCCTTTTGACTATAAACTCGTTCAACATAACGCCCGCGACCATCACCGTGACCTAAATCCATTGAGACTAAGGCTCTGGCTTCCTGACGAGTAAAACCGCTTTCTTGGTAAAACTTCAATGCATCCTGTGCCCATGCGTAGCGCAAACTGTGCGGGGCATAACAGCCTGTTAATCCCAATTGTGTCGTATGAGCACGCCAGTAGTTCATAGCTTGTTTGAGGTTGGGTTTATCAATCAGCCTACCGCTGCGTTGTTCTGCAATTTCAATGGCTTTCTCAACGGTTTTTTTCACGGCTTCCACATTCAGTACATGGGTTTGCCTTGGGCGACCGCCTTTGGTGCCGAAAATTATATGAAGTTTAGGTTCAGGCTGGTTAAGCTGTTTTTGCCAGCTTTTCAGCGAAGCACTACACTGAACGGCTTCCTGAGAACGTAACCCCATCAAACGAGTAAGCTGGAGAGTGACAGCCAGTCCGGCATCGTATTTTGTTGCTTTCTGATAAACCGCCTGAAAAAGCACATCAGGAATAGCTTGTTTTGTCCCTGCTCGGCTGGCGCCACTCAATCCCAATGCCTGATTACTCAGCCGGGGAGAGGTGCTTAACTTGGTCCGACCCGCTAGAAGAAAGATATGGCGAAGCGCCGACATTTCATTTTGCAGGGTACGTTTGGCTATCCCTTGAGACAGACGGGCATGGATATAACTTTCAATGTGTTTGGTCTTTAAATGGCTGAGGCTTTTCACCTGGATATTCAGCCTCAGTAAAAACTCGCCTAATCGTCCCGCTATCCTAATACGGTCATGGCAGGTTTTATGACTGCCTCCGGCCTGTCGGGCAAAAGTTTGCATTTCCCTGACTAATCGACTCATATCACCCCTTATTTTTCACCTGATAACATTAAATCTCTGGCGCGCGACAATTCTGACAAAACAGAGGTTATCTGTTTTGCCCTTGAACGATACCTGTGCGCCAGAGTGAACGCTGTTGAGGTATTGCGGGGCATCGGTTTCAGTACGCTGTACTACCGCCTGTGTGAACAGGTTATCCCCTCTGGCAAAAGCCAGCCTCGATATTGTCAAGCCTTCCTTTTTAATGTTTTTTTAATCTTAATTAGCAGTGACAGAAGCACTGATTTGTTGAACGGGCATACACCTGTAATACGAATGTTGCCTTTATACTGCGGCGTCACTTTCAGCGGTAAACCGGCGAAAAGTGACTCCTGAACATCGGAGTGAGTAAACAGAAGCAGGATAGGCGTTTGCTGATGCCTGCTGGCATAGCAAAGTGCTGCCCGTAGCAGTGTAAAACTGTCGCAATATGCTGATATTGAGAAATAACCTACCTGACCGCCTGATAACTCAGGCAGCAGTAGTTAAAGTGTGAGCCAAGCAAACCACAAACCGCGGATGCTTTAACTTACGTGAAGTGAATGAGGTTAAACGTGTAACTTAATCTCATTGGAGCGAAAGGCAAGTAAAGCTGTCCTGTCTGACTCCTGGGTATAAGAAGAACTCTTTTCCTCCGGGATAAACAACCCGTGAGTGAGTCAAATGTATAAGTGCACCTTCATCGCTTTCATTTCGCGATCCCCGCTCTCAAAGGATAAGTGGGGTTATCAGCCTCATGGTATCTGACGGCCTTCTCTTTTCAGATCAGGGAGAATTTTAGGTATGGTCGCTCGAAAGCGCTTCTTCACAGACCTTTTAGAAGCATTGAGTGCTGTCAATGGCAGCAATAGCGGATCACTCGAAAGCGTTTCCTCACAGATCCCTCGGAAACATTGGCGGCTGTCGATGACAGCAATTAAGTGTAGCAAGGTTAACGCAGGATGTAACACGTAGCAATAGGGAACAGATAATTTAATCAGTTAGTTAAACGGTTGATTAGATACGCTGACGAAATCAGCTTATTGATGACTATGACATGGGCGTTTTCTAGCTGACGCGCTACGCTTGTCTTCTCTTAGTGGACTTGTTAAAAAATTTAACAAGTCCACTAAGAGAGTTGAAAAGACCACGGAGTTATCTTGTATCTCAAATGAAATAAAATCACGTAACGAAATAGACTGTAACTTAAAATTACGCCATACCTGTTGTATTAATTTTCTATTTAAATTTAATCGGTTACATGAAATAGTAGTAAATAATTCTGGTCTTGGGGGCATAAAAAGGGGCATCATAATAATATTTTTTAATAAACTAATTTAAAAACAATGTATTAACTTATTATTCGAGTCCGGCCTTCGCACCATCGGAACATCAATAGACGTCAACGGACGTCTTTTTTTGTGCCTGAAATCCTGTACTTAACCATCATTCCCGCTATATTAACTCTCTCAAGGTCAACCGACTTCAACGTACATCTACCAACAGATGTTGGTACAGATGATGGTATTTCCGGTTCGATAATGCTTGTACCAACAGGGAGGGGATAAGCATGGCCCTAACAGATATTAAAGTCAGAACAGCCAAGCCAACGGATAAGCAATACAAGCTGACCGATGGCAACGGTATGCATCTTCTCGTTCACCCAAATGGTTCAAGATACTGGCGTCTGCAGTACCGATTTGGCGGAAAGCAAAAGATGCTGGCTTTAGGTGTATATCCTGAAGTGTCTCTTGCAGATTCCAGAGCTCGTCGTGATGAGGCTCGTAAGTTGTTGGCAAACGGCATCGATCCGGGAGATAAAAAGAAAAACGATAAGATTGAGCAGGAAGAAACCCGAACTTTCGAGCAGCTCGCTGTTGAGTGGCATGCCACAAATAAAAAGTGGTCGGAAGAACATAGTCGACGAGTGCTCAAAAGCCTGGAGGACAACCTCTTTCCAGCCATAGGTAAGCGTAATATTGCCGAACTAAAAACGCGGGACCTTTTAGCGCCCATCAAAGCTGTTGAGCTGTCTGGGCGACTTGAAGTGGCTTCTCGGTTACAACAGCGCACTACGGCAATAATGCGTTATGCAGTACAGAGCGGTTTGCTTGACTATAATCCCGCGCAGGAGATGGTCGGTGCTGTTGCTTCGAGTAACCGGCAGCATAGGCCTGCGTTAGAGTTGAAACGTACTCCCGAACTGCTTCAGCGCATTGAGAGCTATACCGGTAGGTCTTTGACTCGTCTTGCCGTTGAGCTAACCCTTCTTGTCTTCATCCGCTCCAGCGAACTACGTTTTGCTCGTTGGTCTGAGATCGATTTTGAAACATCTATCTGGACGATTCCAGCCGAGCGAGAAGCTATTGAAGGGGTAAAGCATTCGCAGCGTGGCTCTAAAATACGTACACCTCATCTGGTGCCGCTTTCTCGTTAAGCGTTAGCAATCCTTAAACAGGTACACAAACTTAGTGGCGATCGCGATTTTGTTTTCATTGGCGATCACGACCATCGCAAACCGATGAGCGAAAACACAGTAAACAAGGCGCTACGCGTTATGGGTTATGACACTAAGGTAGAGGTTTGTGGACATGGCTTCAGGACGATGGCATGTAGTTCATTGATAGAATCGGGATTGTGGTCGAGGGATGCGGTTGAACGGCAGATGAGCCATATGGAGCGTAACTCTGTGCGTGCGGCTTATATTCATAAGGCCGAGCATCTGGATGAGCGCAGATTGATGCTGCAATGGTGGGCTGATTTTCTTGATGCGAATCGTGAGAAGGGGGGGAGTCCGTTTGATTTTGCCAAATTAAATACGGGCTGATTAGAAATATATAAGGTATGTATCTGACATACCTTATTTTTTCTAAAATATTGCTTCTGATGGGCTGTACATTTTGGTGATAAAATCTGTTGTTCAATGCCAAAAACTCACATTGTAAGCTTGGTTCAAGTGATAGGTAGTTTTACACTGTGTCATCAGAAAAGCAGCATCCAAGATTTAGCCTTTCAAATAGAAGCGTTCTTACTGTTACATCAAAGGCAGGAGCTATGACTAGTCGCCCACAGATGATTATTAATGTTCTTCAGGCTAATCCTGATGAACAATTTACAGCCCGTCAGCTTGCCAAAAAAATCATAGATCACTATGGCGCAGAGCTTGCTGTAAAGCGTTAAAACCCTTGTTTCGCCAGTGATGAAGATTTCTTGAGTCAAATAGCTGCTGAAGTTGGTGGGAGCAGAACCGTTCAGGCAAAAGCGATGTGTCCTCAGGTTATGACGCGTGACAAACCTCGGCCTAGACTATTTTACTGGGGTAAGGAAATCGATAATGGTGTGCAACAAGAGTCATCTTTTGATATTGCTCCGACTCCATCTGCTGAGACGGTAGGTTTTTCTGAGCATGCTCTTTACCCGCTTTTGATTGAGTACCTTTCTGAAGAAGAAGAATTGCTTTGTCGCCGTATCGATGAAAAGCGTTCAAGCAACAACAAAGGTCTTGGGGTAAACCATTGGCTTTATCCTGATATTGTTGCATTGCAGCCTCTCGATAAAGGCTGGGATAGTGTCGTGCAAAACTGTGTACGGTATAGCGAAGGGCGTTTAACCCGTCTGTGGTCCTTAACCGTAGCAATGTTCGAGAATGTTTCTTCCAGGCTGTGAGCAATTCAAGCTGGGCCCATTTTGGTTATCTCGTCGCGACCGAAATAAATGAAGATAAGCAGCGTTGCGTAGAAAGAGAGCTGCAGATGTTGTGTGCATTGCATGGTATTGGTGTGATCCTCCTTAATCCGCAAGATCCCGGTAATAGGCAAACTCTGATTCCTGCGCGAGAGCGAACCAGCATTGACTGGCAATCCGTCAACCGCTTGGTGGTAGAGGACAAGGATTTTAAAGAGTTTATCGATCTGGTTTCTGATTATCTACCAGACAGGAAAAATACACAAAGCGCTCTGGAATAGATAATCCGCTCCAATATTTCAATAAGAAATATGATAGCGAATTAGAAGCAATATAGATTAATGAACAGCGAGGTGTTTAGAATTAGTAATATTTAAAAGTTCTGTCTGCGAACCGATGGAATAGTAAATATAATAAAGGTGGGCGAGTAGGTGCTCACCAAATATAATAAAAAATAAAGCCATACAGATAGGTTAGGTTATCCAAATCTGTCATTTTAAAGAAATAGACCGCATCTTTTAAAGATGGTTTTTTTCGATTGTAATCTAATACACTGGAATTTGCACTTCAGTCAAAAACCAGGTTTTTCTCACTGACAATTGTATAGAACACTGGGATAGGTCAGGGGGACCACTTTGTCCCCCTATGCGCCCACAACTAAATTTGCCCACCTACCCCTTTAAACTTCTCAATAAACTCACCAATTTTCTGAAAAACGGTTTGTTTTTTCGTTTTGTACTGGGGGTTTAACGGACTAAGCTTTGGTAGAGTCTCGTTTAACTCAGTACCATTTTCGGTGGCATATTCGCGTTTCAGCGATGTACGGATATAGCGCTTTGCAGCCTCTTCGTTCAGGTTTTCTTCCTTTATCAACGCTTCAATTTCACGCAGCTGCTCACGCTGAGCAAAAATGAAGAACGCATCAATGATGCTGGCTTTGTCCGGCATGTCATCAAGATTAGTCTGCTGAATAAAGTCAACAATCAGACCTTCTTTGGCCCTGTTACCCAGACTGGAGCGGATTAACCGTCTAACCTCTTCAGTCAGTGCCTCTTTACCTTTCTTCTGCCTGTTATGTTCAAAAATCAGACCAAGAATGTAGTCCAAGTTAATTTCCTGAGATTTCAACAGGTCAATTTCAAACACGACATCATCCCAGTCAGTGGTTGACTTATCCTTGTCATTAGCCACTTTTTCGCGACGCTGCCAGTCACGGATATCATTGTAGGCTGAACGATAGTCCTGAATCTTACGTTCTGAGGGGAGACGAATGGTCTGTAATTCGGCAAACTTTTCATCGTCAAGATAATGCGCTGACTTGAAGGTTTCCACGGCATCGGGATCGCTACTATCGACTTTTTGCAAGTCTTTCAGCATGGCAAATTCGTCGTAGTTTTGTAGGATATTTTCAGCCCGCAGGTATTCGCCAAACAATTTAACGAAGGCCTTTTTCCCCTTCTCGCTATCAATGCTAGCCGGATCAGGGAACTGATATTCCAATGTCGTAACAATATCCATAAAGCCGCGCTTGGCCTCACCTGTCACGATATCGGTAAAGCCCTCCATGTACTCTTTGTAACTTTTCTCAAGCACCACGTTTTTGGTATTTTTATCCCCAAACAGCGTGATGGCATCAATGGTTGCGCGTTCCAGATCTCTAAACGTCACAATATTGCCGAAGGTCTTTGTAGCATCAAAGATACGGTTGGTGCGGGAGAATGCCTGCATCAAACCGTGATAACGCAGGTTTTTATCGACGAACAGGGTGTTCAGCGTCGGGGCGTCAAAACCGGTTAAAAACATTCCCACCACAATGAGCAGGTCGATATCCTGATTTTTAACTCGCAGGGCTAAATCACGGTAATAGTTCTGAAAGCCGTTGCTGTCAGTGCTGAAATTGGTTTTAAAGTGAGCGTTATAGTCATCAATGGCTGCATCCAGAAACTCTTTGGCGCTGCTATTCATTGCACTGGTATCAAAGCTTTCATCAGTAATGTCACCGATAGCACTTTGTTCTTCATTAGCCGCAAAAGAGAAGATAGTTGCCACCCGCAACGGTTTATAGCTGGCTGATTTATTAGCCGCCTCCTCCTGTAGCTCTTTAAACGTCGCGTAATATGCTTTTGCCGCATCCACGCTACTTACTGCCAGCATGGCATTAAAACCTCTGGCACTAGGGAAAGTGCGATGTGTTTTCTGGCGGAAGTTATTCAGGATGTACTGTGTGATTTCCTGAATGCGCAGTGGGTGAAGAAAAGCCTGCCGGTTTTCCGCGGCGCTGAGTTTTTTCTCGTCGGTTTCGGTTTCCAGCGCCTTAAACTGCGGGCGGACATCGTTATAGTCCACCTTAAACTTCAGCACCTTTTCATCACGAATGGCATCGGTAATCACGTAAGAATGCAACTCTCGCCCAAACACGCTGGCGGTAGTTTCCGACCCTAATGCGTTTTGCGGGAAAATTGGCGTACCGGTAAAACCGAACTGGTAAAAACGTTTGAATTTCTTTTTTAGGTTCTTCTGTGCTTCGCCGAACTGACTACGGTGACATTCATCAAAAATAAACACCACCTGTTGCTGATAGACGGGTAGGTCAGCTTCAGCTTTCATCAGGTTATTCAATTTCTGAATTGTGGTGACGATAATTTTGTTATCGTCTTTATCCAGATTCCGTTTAAGGCCTGCAGTATTGTCAGAACCATTGACGCTGTCCGGGGAGAAGCGCTGGTACTCCTTTATGGTCTGGTAATCGAGATCTTTCCTGTCTACCACAAAGAAAACTTTATCAATAAAGTCTAGTTCAGTTGCCAGCCGTGCGGCCTTAAAGCTGGTCAGGGTTTTGCCTGATCCGGTGGTGTGCCAGATAAACCCCCCGCTTTCCGGCTTTGACCAGTTCTTGGCGGTAAAGGAACTGTTAATTTTCCATAGGATTCGCTCGGTGGCAGCAATCTGATAGGGGCGCATCACTAGCAGCGTCTGGCTACTGTCAAACACGCTGTAATTAAACAGCACATTGAGCAGAGTATGCTTCTGGAAAAACGTGGCGGTAAAGTCCTTCAAGTCTTTAATCAGCGTGTTATCGGACTTCGCCCAGTTCATGGAGAAATCAAAGCTGTTCTTATCCCGCTTGGTGGTGTTGGCAAAGTAACGGGTATCTGTACCGTTGGAAATGACAAACAATTGCAGGTATTTAAACAGGGAATTGTCACTGTTAAAGCTTTCCTTGCTGTAACGGTGTATCTGGTTAAAGGCTTCACGAATTGCCACGCCACGCTTTTTCAGTTCGATTTGTACCAGCGGCAGGCCATTGACCAGGATGGTTACATCGTAGCGATTGGCGTGCGTGCCACTTTGCTCAAACTGCTTGATCACCTGCACTTTATTGCGAAGGATGTTTTTTCTATCCAGTAGATAGATGTTCTGAATACGGCCATCGTCGAAGACGAAATCATGAACATAGTCATCATGAATCTTACGGGTCTTTTCGACAACGCCATCGCTGGGCTTGTCCATCCAGGTTTCCACAAAGCGACGCCATTCAGCCTCCAGGAACTCTACATTGTTAAGGATTTGCAGCTGTTCCCTGATATTAGCCAGCATAGCCTTGGTATTGTTCAAGGCTGGCAGGTATTCATAGCCTTGGTTAACCAAATCCTGAATCAGCTCACGCTCCAGATCACCTTCGCTTTGGTAGCTCTCGGTGATTTTCCATTCTGGGTTGTATTTATCCAAAATAATGAAATTATTGGACTCAGCAATTGACTTGGTGCAATCAACCATTTTTTTGTTCCTGCTGCCAGAAGCCACAGTTGTTCTTCAAGTGATCGAGCAACAGTTTGACAGTCGCTTTCTCCGCTGGCGTTGGCTCTGCAACGGCTTCATTTGATAGAGTGCTGTGGCTTGTGAAATTGATGATTCTGCTCAGATAAAGCTGCTTGTCGTCAGGCAAGAGTTCAGACCATTTAGGGTAGCCCAGAAAGCTGGCCGTTTTCTCATAAAGATTGCGCAGTAACGTGAAGTGATATCTTTCAACGTTGTTGTCAGCGATTGCCTGTTCGATTGTTTGCTTTAGGTGGAGATGGTAGGAAAAACTCTTGTTAGAGTCGCCATGTTTTTCTGTGAGGGCAAATGTACCATCCTCAAAACTCTCCAACATGTAACAAGCTTTCCCGTTCAACTCATTGAAAAGCACATTATAAAATATTGGGCTATGCGTCGTGATAATGAACTTCAAATTGGATTCGCTGGATTTGATCAGGCCCGCAAGATTAACTGCTAGTTCAATCAAGTGGTTATCATCAAGGGAGCTGACTGGATCATCAATGAATACAAATTCCAGCTGATCAAATGCGCGGGTCTCGCGCGCATCGGGTTCGGCGACATTGAGAATTGTTACCACTTGATCCAGTAAGGTGTAAAATACACTCCAGATGAAGTTGCTTTCTTCACCTTTGGATAACTTGATATGGGCGGAACGCTCATCGTTGCCGCGCTCCATTGAAAACGTGACTTCGGTAAAATCTGTATTGAAGTGGGGCGTTAGCTTGTCGTTTGCATAGCGCTGGAAATAACGGACGATATTGCCATCCTGTCCCAAATCTTTGAGTAGGGTCAGCAACCAGTTTGTATAGGAATTAGGCTGCACCTTCAGCCTCGGCTCGGCGTCTTCTTGCAGATCGTTGTCCCAATAAAACAAGTCCTCGGTGAAGGCATTGTAATAGAGGATTTTTTTGTGCGACAACTCGGACTGTTCAGCTTCGTCTTCACCTTCTCCGTCAATGACTTTGGGCGCAATCAATTGCTTGAAATCCCGGGAAAGATGTGTCTTGCCCGTGCCGTTGAAAGCGTAGATTAACTGCACCTTTGGTACGGGCCTTGTCTCTTCAACTTCCTTAGTTTTTTCAGGGACAGTTTTCTTAACTTTTTTAGGCGTACTCAGCTGCTGGGCTATTTCCGAGAGTGTCTTGTTCATGTCACGCCTCTAACACATCCGGCTTCGGGAAGCTAAGTAGCGTATCCCGATAATATTCGTACTGCTTATTACGCAGGGTAAGCTCAGTGGTAAGCTCAGTGGTAAGCGAAGTAAATTTATCCAGAATTCGTACGATTTCAGACTGTATGGCAAGGGACTTCTCTGGATTGTCCGGGCAGGGGATTGGGAATTCAAGTTTTTCAAGTACTGACTTTGAGAGGCGCGGAATACTGGCACGGCGTACTTGCCCTGAAATTTTATTTTTTTGTGTCAACAAAAAATGAAACAGAAATCTGTCATTTATGTATTCTGGTGTGATTGCAAAATGAACATCATCGGCCGCCCAAAATTCATCTTCGCTATAACCAATTTCACCGGCAGCACCCGCACAGATAATGAACGAAGATTGTGCGGCGACATTAGATTCATGATAGTAACCTAGTGGTGTCATGCTGTTCTGATAAACTGCATATTTGCCACTGATTTCTAATTGAGATTTTACAAGCCGTCTACCACGCTGAAGATCGACAACATCTCCCAATGGCTTCCATTCGACCTCAGCCCCATCCAACAGTTTTTCCAGATAGTTCAACCCACTAATGCCTGCGTCCTCACTGCCTCCAATCTCTGCCACAATCGCATCAATGTCTTTGCGTAACTGATCGATTTTGCTGACGGTAGTTTTCAGTTCGGCATTCAGTTCCGTAATATCAACGATTTCTCGGGTGTCTTTGGCTTCCACGTAGCTGCTGACAGACAGGTTGTAATCATTCCCGGCCACTTGTTCGAAGGCTACTGATTTTGCCAGATGGTCAACATCTGATTTACTGCTGAACACCTGCATGATCTGAGCAATATGGGCATCGGTGAGAATGTTGTTATTGGTTTCTTTTTTAAACAGACCGCTGGCATCGATGAACTGCACGCTGGTATCTGTTTTGTGCTTTGACAGCACCAGAATGTTAACGGCAATGGTAGTGCCGAAGAACAGGTTTGGTGCGAGTGAAATCACCGTCTCAACATAGTTGTTATCAACCAGATACTGGCGGATTTTCTGCTCTGCACCGCCACGGTAGAAAATACCCGGGAAGCAGACAATCGCCGCACGGCCTTTGGCGGACAGGTAGTTCAGCGCATGAAGCACAAACGCAAAGTCAGCTTTTGATTTTGGTGCCAGCACGCCTGCTGGTGCGAAACGCTCATCGTTAATCAGCGTCGGGTCGTCACTGCCAATCCATTTCACCGAATACGGCGGGTTCGAAACAATCGCATCAAACGGCTTTTCATCGCCAAAGTGTGGTTCAGTCAGGGTATTGCCCAACCTGATATCAAACTTGTCGTAGTTGATATTGTGCAGAAACATGTTCATACGTGCCAAGTTGAACGTCGTATGGTTAATCTCCTGACCGAAAAAACCTTCCTCAATGATGTGGTTATCAAAATGTTTCTTCGCCTGCAGCAGCAGTGAACCCGAGCCTGCTGCCGGGTCGTAGATTTTATTGACGTGGGTCTGACCGTGCATTGCCAGTTGTGCAATCAGTTTTGAAACGTGCTGTGGCGTAAAGAATTCTCCGCCAGACTTACCGGCATTCGCCGCATAGTTAGAAATCAGGAACTCGTACGCATCACCGAACAGGTCAATCTGGTGGTCGTTAAAGTTACCCAGTTTTAAACCTTCGACACCTTTCAGAACGGCGGCCAGACGGCTATTTTTGTCTTTAACGGTGTTACCCAGACGGTTACTGGTGGTGTCAAAATCAGCAAAAAGGCCTTTAATGTCAGCTTCAGACGGGTAACCATAAGCCGAGCTTTCAATGGCGACAAAAATGCTGTTTAGATCAGCATTCAACCTGTCGTTGGTACTGGCTTTAGCTGCAACGTTGCAGAATAGCTGGCTCGGGTAAATGAAATAGCCTTTGGTTTTGATGGCATCATCTTTGATGTCATCGGTAATGATACTGTCATCCAACGCAGCATAGTGGATGCTGTCATCACCGGCTTCGATGTAACTGGAGAAGTTTTCACTGATAAAGCGGTAAAAAAGCGCACCAAGGACATACTGCTTAAAATCCCATCCATCTACCGAGCCTCTGACATCGTTAGCGATGGCCCAGATTTGACGATGTAGTTCTGCACGCTGTTGAAAGCTTGTCATTTTTTATCCTGTGTTCGGTTCTTAGCAACTGCTGTTGACGAGATTTTACCGCAATTTGTTCTCAACGACTTTACCTATATCAGATCCAGTTATGCCTTTTCCGGTAAGTGGCTTCGTAGAGGCAGAAAGGCTATGCCAGTTACCCGTATCTGTGTGCATTGTAAAAATTTGATTATTTACTGTTGCTGCAGCAATCGTTTTCTGGTCTGCCGCATTGGGCATCAGAGCGTATCCTGCAGCAGATAAACCTGCATACCTGTTCAGTTGAGTCGCAGGGGAAGCCGTGGACGACCTGTCAGCGGACGCTCAGGTACTTCGTTGCAGCCGTGGAGTAGCAAGCCCTCCTTCTGTTGGATTTTTGTCATATGGCGAGTACCTGCCTTATGTTGGTAATACTTCCAGGATCGTTGTAGTGAACAGGGATATTGATATTTGCTCGATAGTGTTCCTTGTACTCACAACGGTGGTGCCATCCTTCCCTGTCTGTGATGTTGCTCCATAGCTCGCCCGCTTTTTCAGCTCATGGATAGGTTATCTGGGTCCGATTACCATCTAACCAGAAGACTGCATGGGCGTGGTAGCGGTGATCCTCAGTCCACTCTATGACCCAGAAATAACCTACTACGGCTCGCAGGCTCATCATGTTTTTCATTAACAACTGGATATCCAGCTCCAGTTGGTGGTGTCCAGGTTGTGCAAATCTAGGCGTTCCGTTTTTGTAGAACAGATCTATTCGAATAGCCCGCAGGCAAGCATACCGGTTGATCATACTATCCGTATGCCAGTTCAAGACAGACTCCAGAAACCAGTCTGGTGTCCAGGATTGTTTAATATTCATATGGTTATTTCCTGACCGCTGCTTGGATCAGCCATGTAGAGGAAGGTAATCCCCCGGCAAGAAGCTGAGGGATGGATTATTAATGGGCAGATCTGTAGGGAGGTTGAAGAGGAATATAAAAAAGGGAGTGCCTATTAATTATATTAATTAACCGATATTAATTTTAACTACCCGAATCATCTATTAGCCCTTACAGAACAAGACTTGAGGCTCAAATCAGCGGATCGAGTACTGTACGATAGGCAAAACAGATGTACTCATCCATCTTGCTGGTAAGCATGTGGTTCTCAGCCTGACGGTCATTGACCCAGCTATTTACCTCCTCGCTTGTTTTGAATTTTAGACTTTCAACCCAATCAGCAAGACAATTCCCCAACATCAAATCGTACCAGCATAGCCAGACAAGCTTGAGACGGAGCTCAGTCCCTCTAAACTGCTGAAACAGGCTGGTGAGCTTATTTGCCAGTGAACGTTGTTTTAAACGGACACATTCGGAAAGCAGAACACCTTCAAGCATGGGATGGTGTGCCAGCAAGTGATCCTGCGTTAATAAGCTTACGCTCATGTCATCATCTATCGATAATGATGCTGCCGTTAAATTTCCGTAAATAAGCCGGTGTAGCCAGTGGGGCACAATAGCAATAACAGCTTCTTTCCCAGGGAAACTTAGACAGCCAATCGTTAGACTATGATAGTGATATATGTTTTGATGGCACATTCCCTGCCTGACAGTCAGCTTAGTAAAATCTGTCAACCAAGTCTGGTAGTATTTATGAAGTTCTTCGTAACGTGGTTTATAGTCTTTCATGGTTCATATTCTTTCTGGCTTAAATTACAGGTAGTAGAAAGTCGCTGGGGAGCCGGATAACTATCTTCGTACTGCGGGTTTATCTCGGTTGTGATTACTGACGGGAAAGGTCGATACGTTCCTGAAGCCAGGCTTCAACTTCGCTTTTTAACCAGCGGGAGCTACGACCCATTTTTATTGGTTTTGGGAAAACATCTTCTTTAATTAACTTATAGAACCACTTATCAGTTAAACCAGTCAGACTGGTGATAAATGCCATATTGACAAACTGGTCTTCTAAAAGAGAAGGGTGGGTATTCATTATTCGATTCTCCGGTTAAGAAAGGTAAGCCGGATTCGTGATGTTTGATAACGACCACGTGCTTCGGCATACCAACCCGGTAATCTGTAAAAAATTGAAGATCGTTTACCTCTATGCCACTACGGACCTATAGGCGAATTGAATCGATATGTGCTTCCTCATACCGATCCGTTAGTCATTAGCTACTGAGTATCCTGAACGCCACTACATACCAATTTCTTGTCTGCCATTGAATACTGCATTAAGCGAAGTTTTTTTCATTGAATGTCAAAAGACCGCTAAGTGCGGGAGTGAATAAAACGTCCGCTTCTTTCCTTGGTAGTTACTGAGCAGTCAATCGAGTTGATGGTAGAAGGACATAACTGCTGAATCTGGCTACGATTTTTGTGTAGAACATCATGGGGTAGGTTTCGTCGTGTGTTATAAGTAGAAGACTGTATTTTTGATGCGGAAAAGACCATGCGTCATCTCTAACTTATTGATATTGTATCTTGTAACTGAAATTACACCCTACACTTTTACTACGTTATTACACTGTTTTTATATCATTTTTTCCTTCAAAAAAAGTATGATTTACATCTGGATTTGCTTCTTTTACTCTTGAGTGAAATGATGGAAAACAACCATTCTGGAACAGGAGGGGTACCATGGAAGAGTATGAATTCGATGAACGGGAAATGCGAAAAAAGAGACAGAGACAGGCAAGTCGCCTAAAGTGGTTGAGGAAAAACCCTAGGGCAATGCATTTCTTTCTCTTTCATTTACTAACGAAGAAAACCGTAGCACTTGCTAGTACGAACGTCCGATCTTATCTAGCTGTGCCACAATTTCATGTCCATGACCCCGAAGTGACCATGTCCCCACAAAATATGGGAAGAATGAATAAAAGCGAGATAGACTCTCAGGGTTTAGACCTGAATTTGCAGGACTTGGATCTAAATTTGTCTTCACCAAAATGTGAGCAAGCTAATGGATTAGACTTCTCAAGGATAACAAATACGGATGTCATCCCAGATGTAATGGAAAAAATAATCGATGTCATTTTGAAAATGTATCCATCGACGAGGTTAGTAGACCAAGCTATACGAACCGATCATTGGCATCATGGGCAAAACAGGTGCGGGAAAATCGTCACTCTGCAACGCGCTGTTCCAGGGTGAGGTCACACCTGTCAGCGATATCGACGCCTGCACCCGTGACGTGCTGCGATTGCGGCTGCGAAGTGGTGAGCATAGCCTGATACTTGTAGACCTACCTGGCGTAGGCGAGAGCGAGCAACGAGATGAAGAGTATGAATATCTGTATCGCAAAGTTCTGCCTGAGCTGGATCTCATCCTATGGATTATTAAAGCTGACGATCGTGCTTTCTCCATCGATGAACGTTTCTACCGGCGAGTGATAGCTGGCTACCAACAGCGGGTGCTGTTTGTTGTTAATCAGGCTGACAAAATAGAACCAAGCCATGAATGGAATTCTATCAGCAATACGCCTTCACATAATCAGTCGGCAAATATGGAGGCCAGACTAGAATCCATTCGCCATCTTTTTTCATCGCATCTTCCGGTGTGTGCCGTTTCAGCCAGGAAAGAATGGAATCTGCCGTCAATGGTAGAAACGATGATGCGTTGCCTGCCGGACCGTGCCGCCAGCCCATTGGCTACACAACTGCATGGGAGGTTATGCAGTGAACCGGTAAAAAAGCAGGCTCGTGAAGGCTTTGGCGATGCGGTTGGGGAGGTATTTGATTCTGCGGAAGCGGCATCATTTATTCCCGCGCCACTAAAAATGGTTATTCGTACTATTCGTGAGGTGGTGGTATCTGTTGCCCGTGCCGTTTGGGACTGGATTTTCTTCTGAGCAGGCTTATCTGCAATTATCTTCGGGACATACGCTGTCCGTTCTGATGTTCTATAGGTTGCTGAATTTCGACAGTTTCCCCTTTATGCCCCGTCACGCTTGATTTTGGCATCAGTAAAAAATACGTCTTTTTATGTCCATTCCCTGTCCCACCCTCTCGTTAGAATAATCGTTTTATTTTCAGCTAATTATCTCACTGGAGAACCTGCCTCATGGTTCAGGTTGAACGTCGTCATGATCGGCTTGCCGTCCGACTGTCGTTAATTATCAGCCGACTGGTGGCTGGCGAAACACTGGATTTGCGAGCGCTGGCAATGGAATTTGGCGTGTCGGTTCGAACTCTGCGCCGGGACTTTCGGGAACGGCTGATGTATCTGGACCTGGAGTATCGCAAAGGCCGGTGCCGCTTGTTATCCGGTAGCCGCCAAAGGGAGCTGGCGGTAATGACATTTGCCCGCCAGTCAGGCGTTGAAGCACTGTTTCCTGATATGGATAACAACCTGGTCAGTTCACTGCTGAGCGGCCCAGGGGAGTCTCCTTGCCTTATCTGGCAGGGAGCTGCCCAGATTTCATCCCCAGACTCAGGCGTATTCACTCGGTTGGTGAGTGCGATATCGGAGAATCGAAAGGTGACGCTGCTCGGTAACGGTTGCCGGTGTACGGGCCTTGCTCCCTACCGGCTGGTTCTGCGTGAAGGCGAGTGGTATCTGACGGGTGAGCATCAGGAACGGATTGCCGTCTTTCCCCTGACCGATATTCGGACGGTCACGCTCCACAATGGCAGCTTCGCTCCTGATATAGCGATGCGCGACATCCTCTCTCATCCGGATTTTCTTCAGGCTTTACCACACTTTCGCTTTTTCCATTCATTGCTTGTCGCAACTGACGGCGGGCTTATACCTCAGAAGGAATAACCACGATGAAATTATTTACCACAACATTGCTGGCTGCCAGCATTTGTCTGGGTACAGTTTTTCCGGCTGATGCTGGAAATATTGTCGGCTCTGTCAAAGCCTGGCAGTACATGCAGGCTGATGGCTGGAAATCCGCCGATGGTACGGATGACAACAAGCTGCACAATATGCTCTACCAGGCCAATGTTATTGATAACTACCCGTGGACGAAGCAGTTTTTGCTACGTACCCGTGGTGGTGGTGCAATTTTCCTGGCCGATAAGAAAACCCACACCATTCGTCAACTAAAACTGAGTCCTGTCGGTGAAACCTACAATGATATTGAAACGGTTTATCAGGGAGATGATAAAGGGGAAGGCTGCTACTTCGCCATTATAGACAACCAGTCCTCAGCCCGATACGAAGCGGAGCAAAGTGTTCTCTACAGCTACCCTAAGGTCGATAATATTGATAACGAACTGGCTAAAGTCAGGCAGAAATTCAGCCCACAAGTAGTTACAGTCATTCCGGATAACTGCGTAGATAAACAACAGCAGGCCGTGTTGGTGGCTAAACGTTCGGAAGAAGATCGGAAACTACAGCAATGGGTGGCGCAGCAAAGCCTGGCGGAATTGTGTCGTCGCACAGGCAACTGCTAATTTCTTCTCAATAACCATCAAAGGAAAAGAATGATGGAAAAGGATTATCAGAAGGTTATCGCTATACCTTCTCCCACAATGGTAAAGATATTTGCAAAGCCTGATTGCAGCAATCTCCTGCCATTCGTCAATCGAACTGCTAAAGCCTTATCAATCATTGTCGGTTTAATGTTGTGCCATCCATCCTACGCTTACGCAGATGAACAACGCTATATCAGCGTCCGCAGCACCGATACTGTATGGACTCCCGGTAATATCTGCGCGTATCAGTTCCGTCTGGATAATGGTGGTAGCTAGTGTGGGTTTTGGCCCATTGTCTATTTCGCTGCGGCTGAAAGACAAGGCGGGCAACACGCTGGCGACGGGAACAATGCATGTTGCTCCTTTTGGCGACAGCGATGCTACTCGTTCTCAGGAAGCTTTTTTGGAGCATGAATGTGTCGAAAACGTCAGCGCTGTTGAAATCATGAAGGCGAGCGAAGAGCGCAACGGCCATCAGGTTAAACTGCCACTGTCCGTTTTCGACCCACAGTATTACCAGCCACTGTCAGTATCGGTTGCCGGGAATAAGGCATCATAGCTGGCTTAGATTTGCATCTGCCTAACATCAACTTAGCACAATCCTTCACTACACATCAGGCCATGCCTCCTTCGGGAAGCATGGCCTTTTCGTTTTTAATCTCTAAAAAAGGAATAGCCATGACCCGATTAGCCAGCCGCTTTGGTGCGGTTAACCTGGTACGCCGTGACCGCCCGCTAACCCGTGATGAACTGGCGCATTATGTGCCGAGTGTCTTCAGCGAAGAAAAGCATGAATCCCGTAGTGAGCGCTATACCTACATCCCGACCATCACTCTACTCGATAACCTGCAGCGCGAAGGCTTTCAGCCGTTCTTTGCCTGCCAGACGCGAGTGCGTGATCTGAGTAAACGCGAGCATACCAAACATATGTTACGTCTCCGCCGGGAGGGGCAAATCACCGGTAAGCAGGTGCCGGAAATCATTCTACTTAACAGTCATGACGGCTCCAGCTCGTACCAGATGCTGCCGGGGCTATTCAGATCGGTTTGCCAGAATGGACTGATTTGCGGGGAGAGTTTTGGTGAGGTGCGCGTGCCGCATAAAGGCAATGTGGTGGAGAAAGTCATTGAAGGGGCCTACGAAGTGCTGGGAATATTTGACCGGGTGGAAGAAAAGCGAGACGCCATGCAGTCGCTGTTGTTACCACCACCCACTCAGCAGGCAATGGCTAAAGCGGCATTAACTTATCGCTTTGGTGAAGAGCATCAACCAGTGACGGAATCGCAAATCCTTTCCCCGCGCCGCTGGCAGGATGAGAGTAACGACCTGTGGACCACTTATCAGCGCATTCAGGAAAACCTGATCAAAGGCGGACTGTCGGGGCGAACGACCAAAGGTAAACGCGCCCATACACGCGCTGTTAAAGGTATCGACGGTGATGTAAAGCTCAACCGCGCTCTGTGGGTGATGGCTGAGAATATGCTGCAGCTTGCTTCATGAACCTTTTTATCACCCTTCAGGCCCTGCTAATAAACCAGCGGGGCTGTTTGTTTTAAGGAACCATTATGTCTGCATGCAATTTATCCCCGGTATTTCCTGCAAATGAGCAGCGGGTCATCCGGCGAGCGTTACGACTGCTGGAAAAATACCAGCGTCAGCCTAGTGAGCCTTTTACCTCCACCAGCCTCACCAAAACCTGGTTGCAACTACAGATGGCTCATCAGGAGCGTGAAGTTTTTATCGTGTTGTATCTCGACAACCAGCACTGTCTGCTGGAACGAGAAATACTATTTACCGGCACGCTCAGTCATACCGAGGTTCATCCCCGCGAAGTGGTTAAATTGGCCCTAAAGTACAATGCCGCAGCGGTAATTCTGGCGCACAATCATCCATCGGGTACGACGGACATCAGTCAGCAGGACAAACATATTACCCAGCGGATCGTGAAAGCCTTGGCACTGGTGGAAGTGCGCGTGCTGGATCATCTCGTGGTTGGAAACGAAGTGGTGTCTTTTGCCGAGCAGGGTTTGCTTTAAACGGAGGTACCCATGTCATTAACACCATCTCAGGAATGGGGGCTACAAAGCGATATCACCCCACGCTTTGGGGCAAGATTGGTTCAGGAGGGTAATCGGCTGCATTACCTGGCTGACAGGGCTGGGTTGACGGGGGGCTTTACCCCGAAGCAACTGCAGAAACTGGATCAGGCTTTCCCGCTATTTATCGGTCAACTGGAAGCAATGCTGCGTTCCGGTGAGCTAAATCCACAGCAGCAACATCAGGTGACCATTCAACTTATGGGGTTAATCTGTATAGCTGATACCCGTGGTAGCTGCGGCTACGTTTATCTCACTATTTATCCAGCCCAGTAACAACTTCTCTCTTTCTTTTCTCAGGACACTACTTATGCACATTTCATCTGTACCGGCCACGGGGCCGGTTGCGTTACGTCTGTCGCCCGTACAGGTCTGGCAGCAACTTTTAACGTATCTGCTAGATACCATTACGGCCTAACGCTTAACGATACGCCATTCCATAATGACGCGGCCATCCAGGAGCATATAGAAGCGGGAATAACACTTGCTGATGCGGTGAATTTCCTGGTAGAGCGTTATGAACTGATATGCACCGACCGTAAAGGATTCACTTGGCAGGAGCAAGCACCATTCCTGACCGCCACCGATATTCTCAGAGCCAGACGTGTTACCGGCCTGATGAATACGTAAATTCTTCGAGCTTCGTTCCTGATTTTTACCTCTGAACTTCCCACCCTTTTTATTCATCGCATAATGCGCCTGCCGCTCCTGGCAGGCGTGTTTGCTTTTATGGACGATTGACGATGCAAGCAGAACCCTACGTATTGACGGAACACAATGAACTCATCCTCTCGACCAATATCGAACGTATTGTGACTGGCCGCGATACTGCACTGGTGCAGATTAAACAGATTATCGAGCAGCTTGATGCTATATCCCGGTTAACCTCAGAAGTCGGCGGAGGTACAGCGCAAGACTGGGCTATGAAGTCAGGTCACCGGTACGATAGCTGGCTGAATGAAGACGTTGATAAAGCGATACCTGCGATCACCCGCAATATAGACCGCAGCATCTGGCGAGACCTGATGTTGAAATCCGGCATGATGGCTTTGATGGATGCGCAGGCCCGCGACCAGTGGCATAAGAACCTTGAAGAGGGCGACCTCCCTGCAATCAGTGAGGGGAATATCCTCAACACCTTTGAGCAGTTGCATCTCAACAAAATGGATGTCTTCGAACGTGGGATCATCAACGTCTTCAAAGGGCTATCATGGGATTACAAAACCAATAGTCCCTGCAGCTTTGGTAAGAAGATTATCATTAACAATCTGGTGACGTATAACCGCTGGGGCTTTAGTCTGAACTGGGGCTGGCGGCGAGATCAACTGGCAGACCTGGAGCGGATGCTGTTTCTTCTTGATGGTAAACCGATTCCTGAAAGTCGTGGTGATGTCACTACCTCGGCTGATGGATCACATTCGGGACAACCCTTCGAAGGATGCTTACGAAGATGATTTCTTCAGTATCCGTTACTTTCAGAAGGGCACTGCGCACATAACCTTTAAGCGTCTGGAATTGATTGAGCGGATGAATGATATCATCGCCAGACACTATCCGGAAATGCTGGCTGCGAGGTAGGTTAGGTGTCGTATGTTTGCTGTTAAAAGTGTCGTATGTTTGCTATGATGAAGAAACGAACAAAGGAGGATGACATGACCATAAAAGCTCGTATTCAGTCACGGCTGAAACGCTCAAAGCGTTATGTTTTCACTCGTGACAATTTCAAAGATCTTGCTGGCTACGATCAAATTGGCAGAGCACTGCGTGAACTGGTGAAGGAAGGGCAACTGCTGAAAGTAGGTTATGGCGTCTACACCAAAGCGCGGCAAAATGCGATTACCGGTAAGCTGATGCCTGCTGCTCCCGGAGGTTCTGTTGCGGTAATGATTGAGGCGTTGGAACGTCTGAAAGTGGATTACCGTCTGGCAGGAGCAACAAGTGCTTACAACAGTGGTAAATCTACCCAGATCCCCGCGTCACTTGAAATCAAAACCTCACCACGTTTTAAGAGAACATTGTCAGTAGGGAGCAGCAAACTAAATGGATGATTTAACAAAGCTATTCCCGGACGTTGCCGATGCTCTAGGCATTGAATCAGTTGCAATTGTAGAGAAAGATCATTACATCGTTGAGTTATTGCGATTGCTCCAGCCTCTGTCCTTTGATACGCATCAGCTGGTTTTTGCCGGTGGAACAGCATTGTCAAAAGCGGGTATATCTTTGAACAGGATGTCGGAGGACGTGGACATTAAGCTTGTTCCTGTCGCCGGTTTTTCCCAGCAATATTCCAGAGGCCAGCGTAAAGACATTCGTAAGGGTATTATTCAGACCATTATCGAAACGATTACAGCCTCAGGTACGTTTCGCATGGATGAAGGGTATCCAAAGGTTACTCGTGATGAATATCGCTATAATGAAATTTCGGTGCGCTACCCACAGGAATATGCACAAATTCCCTGCTTAAGGCCATTTATTAAACTGGAACTGATGGAAACGGGTTTGCTTGAGGCTGCGGAAAACCGTGTTATTAGCTCATTGGTAATGGATCTAACAAAGAAGGGTGAAGTAGTGAGGGCTTTTCCCTGCGCAACTATCGCCAGCACGCAGGCTGAAAAGCTGATTTCGATGATGCGCAGAACGGCTGCAAGTATGAGTGATGTGGAACGTGTAGTAGATGAATCATTGGTGCGTCATATCTACGACAATTTTTGTATTGTTAGAGAAAAAGGTGCTGATGTTCCTGTTTTAAAGCAATTCGTGCAGGAATGCATTGAGCAGGATATTGAACGTTACGGTGACCAGTATCCTGAATTCTGCGAGTCGCCTGTTGAAGAACTAAAAATGGGGCTGGAAGAACTTGAGAGCAATCCTGTTTATAAGGAACGCTATCTGCGGTTCGTCACACCAATGGTATTCGGTGAAAGCCACGTTTCATGGGAAGATGCCTATACCTGCTTCCGCAAAACGACATTGGATGTGTTTGATGCATAGCGCCAGGGATACGCTTGATGGTGAGCATCTTCCCAGGTAATTCGAGTCCCAAAATCAACGATTTAATGTGTTGGTATCGATGTTGGTACATTATCTAATTATTATTTTTTATTTGTTTTAAATCAAAGGATTACTAATTATGTGCGAGTCCGGCCTTCGCACCATTTGACCTTCCAGAGATGTCCATAATCTTTCATAACTATCTGAAAAAACAACAAATTACTTAGTTTTTGAGTCTATAATCGTCCATTCGTATCCGTTGACATCCATGATATTTGGGGGTCATTTCTTTTCGATAATGAGTTGACCCCCAAATTATGCCTTTAACAGACATGGAAGCTCGTGCGGCAAAGCCCCGTGAAAAAGAATATAAACTTACCGATGTACAAGGTTTGTATCTTCTCATCAAACCCAATGGCTCAAAACGCTGGTATCTGAAATATCGGTTTGCGGGTAAAGAAAGCCGGATTGCTTGAAGTGACCCCCAATAGTTGGACAACCACTTACTGGGGGTTTTTTTATGTCTAAATATAGTCGTGAACTAAAAATCATTATTGCTAAACGATGTCTAGCAGGTAACACATCGGATAAGCTATCAGCGGAATATTCAATCTCTTCTCGACAAATTCGATACTGGGCTCAAGTTGTTGCCATTCATGGCGATAACGCCTTTTTGCCAACGTCTCACTCTCTTTGTGCTGTAACAAAATTCCAAGCTTTAAAATTAATGTGGACACATGATTGGTCTCTCACTCACACTAGTGCAGTTCTCAATTTAACGACTCCAGGTACCTTATCAGTCTGGCTTGATAAGTATAATGAAACCGGTATCAAAGGACTCGAAAGTCATCAGCGAGGAAGACCCCCAATGAAATCCCGACCTAAAACCCCGCCGAAGTCTGATGACAAAATGACAGTTGAGGAACTTAAAGAAGAATTAGCTTATTTGCGTGCAGAAAATGCTGTCCTAAAAAAGTTAGAAGAGCTGGAACAGAAGAAACGCCCACTAGCAAAGAAAAAGCGTTAATTGTTTTAGCTCTTAAAAAGAAATATCCATTAAAGCACTTACTTTGTGCCATTAATCTTGCAAGAAGCGTGTTTTACTATCAATGCCAAGCGCTTAAAAAAACGCGTGCTTATGAACAAGAAATAGAGATGATTAAAACTATCTATCATGAGCATAAAGGTCGTTATGGCTATCGCCGCATTCATTTAGCATTGAGAAAAAATGGCTTTAAAATCAATCATAAAACAGTCCAACGATTAATGGGGCAATTAAACCTAAAATCCACGGTAAGGCCGAAGAAATATCGTTCTTATCGTGGGGAAGTTGGAAAAACAGCACCGAATTGGTTGGCAAGAGATTTTCGCGCGACAAAACCTAATGAGAAATGGGTAACGGATGTGACGGAATTTAAAGTGAATGAACAAAAAGTCTATCTATCACCTATTATTGACTTATTTAATCAAGAAGTTATCGCTTACAACGTGGCGAAAAAGGCGAGTCTGCCTTTAGTGACAGAGATGCTAAAAGGGGCATTAGATGGGCTAGATGCTCACTCTAAGCCACTCATTCACAGTGATCAAGGTTGGCAATATCGGCATAGGGCTTATCAAAAGCAACTTGCTGATAAAGATATTAAACAAAGTATGTCGAGGAAAGGGAACTGTTTGGATAATGCGATGGCAGAAAACTTTTTTGCCTTACTCAAAACAGAAATGTATCACCAGCAGCACTTTAAAAGTGCGGATGAACTGATTGAAAAAATAGAAGAATACATTGAATATTACAATACAAAACGGATCAAGGTGAAATTAAAAGGCCTAACTCCGATAGAATATCGAAACCAGGCCTTACACGCCGTTTAACTAAAATGTCCAACTTTCTGGGGTCAGTTCAGCTTTAGGTGCATTATTTTCACGTAGTTCTTCTATAACTACGGTAAGTTTTTCTAGTATCTCTTCCAGTGTTTCCAGATTTACTTCACGCGATAGAGGTCGTAATTTTCAAATATTGTTTAATAATTCAATTGTTTCGTTCATTGGATAATTCTCCTTGGTAAATTATGTATACGCTGATACTGCCTTATCTTTTTGGACAAAAGCAACTTAACTTTTACAATCAATTTATAATTATTCGGAAAATGATATACTGTGAGGGGTTAAATTGGATTGGATAAGATAAATTTCAAACACTATTATATCTTATCTGTATGTTACAGACAGATTTGAATAGTTGCAGAATATGCAACCTTTGGAATTTTCTTTATGACTTATAATGAAGGCAAATGTCGCGATACTCAAAAGTATACGTTGATACTATCGCTCTACAGATGAGGGGATTAGCTAGTACAAATTATAGCATTCTGCTTTCAAATATCTCTCAATATAAATCTTTGGTTATCTATGGAAAATACTTATTGGCTATTCCGAAGTGTGTAGTTGTGTTAAATATTATTTAAAAACAACCTTATGAAAAAGGTTGTTTTTATTAATATTGTATTAGAAAGGGGCTTTCAAGAACTCAAATCCCTCGGAGTTTTTGAAAATTTCAAAATTTGTCTCTTCATCTCTATAATTAGTTTTTTGCAATTCATACAACGACCCATTTGCTCCTAAAAATGGGGCATCATGCGAAAATTCGTCAGGAGCAAACCCGATGCATATTAAGGGTAAAGAAACCTGTGAAAGATAAGATCTGTTCTTTAATTCTTGAAATGAACCATTTCTATTTGATACGGGCCATATCCTTGTAGCAGAGCTTTTCTTATCGATACTTGTTATAAAACAACCACCATCTATTTGACCTTGGTGAAACAATCCGTTTAGTTTGTTTATAGCCCTAAATGAGCTTGCAACATTACCTGTTTCAAATTCGACACCAATTTTATAACGATAGGATACATATTTTTCTTCAAAAAAATCCTTTATATTTTCAAGTAGTGGCAGGTTAAAGCAGAGTCTATCGGCATACATACCATAAAACATTGGAAATAGGTTGTAGATGACATTCTCTGCAAGTTTTTTGGATTCTATATATTCAAAGGCTACATCCAATATCCGTCTTTTATCTTTTAATTTATATGCAAGTCCATTATATTCTATGCTAATGAAGCCATCTATTCGTTGTAATAGTAAGCTTGTTTCCCCTAAACAATCAGGTAGTAGACTTAGATTTTTTTGGAATTTACTTGATATGAAAGATGCAGAGTTCATTACGCAAGGTGTAATTCTATTGTTGTTTTGCTTTCTCATAAATGAAGAATCATTGATTATAAATTTATTATCAATGGTTTTTATTTCATTTAAAGCGTGAATAACTTTATTTTTAACTATCTCTGCAATCTCATTAGGAAGAAATCCATCGTCTAATTCTATATTAGTTATCATTATCAACCTCGATATCTCTGAGAAACTCTTCTATAGGTATTTCTAAGACTGTCAGTATTTGAAGAAGCTGATATAGGGAGATGTGTTGTCTGCCATTTTCAATCCGTGATAAGGTTGCCCTATCGATACCAGTTGCATTCTGGATATCATTTTGGCTGAGGCCCCTATGAGATCTTGCAACCATCAATCTGCTACCAACTATCGATGCGAAAGATTTTCTGTTGATTTTCATCAAGCTATCAATCCGTTCTGTCATTTTAAGTGAGATGTTAACAGGCGATGGACTATGAGGGAGTGACAGATTCTCACGATTATGAGATGCTACTTGCAGTGTGAATTTATCAAAGTGTGGTTTATCAAATGGGTTATTCTGATCAATTTCTTAAAACTTTGGGAAAGGTTGATTCTACTTCTAAAACTTACAATGAAATAAGTAAGAAAACATCTATTCCTGTGGAAACACTTAAGTATTATAATCAGAGAAATATTATGCCTAGCGGAAATGACCTTTCTGTTCTTTGTCGTGCATATAATATTACCCCTCTTTATTTTCAACTGAATATGGGACATATAGATATGAATATTCTGGAATTGATTCAAAGAAATGCATCATTAATATATGATAAACTTAATTGCTCCTATTCAGAAAGTGAAAACTGTATTAATAGTGGTGATGAACCTATCTTAGCTTTACAAACCGAAAATGGCACTTTGTATCATGGTGACTGCTTGAATATTAGTAAGGTAATTCAGAGCGATACAGTTGATATGGTATTTGCTGATCCTCCATTCAATCTTGATAAATTATATCCTTCTAAAATGGACGATAACTTAAAAGAGGAAGAATATATTAAGTGGACCCATCGGTGGTTGGATGAATGCATTAGAATACTAAAGCCGGGGGGGGCATTTTTCCTCTGGAATTTGCCTGTATGGAATAGTAAGATAGCAAGCTTCTTACATGGCAGGCTTAATTTCAAACACTGGATAGCTGTTGATATGAAAAATAATATGCCGATCCAGGGGCGTTTATATCCTTCACATTATTCTCTTTTATATTTTATTAAGGGAGAAAAAGCTAATACATTCGAACCTGATAGATTACCGGTTCAAACTTGCCCTAAATGCTTCGGTGATCTTAAAGATTACGGAGGGTATAAAAGCAAAATGAATCCTCTTGGTATTAATCTAACCGATGTCTGGTATGACATTCCTCCGGTTAGACATAAAAAATATAAAAAAAGAAATGGTGCTAATGAATTAAGTATAAAAGTTCTTGATAGAGTCATCGAAATGTCAACCAAAGAAGGTGATTTAATTTTTGATCCTTTTGGTGGTTCAGGTACAACTTATGTAATCGCAGAGATTAAAAACAGGAAATGGATCGGATCTGAAATTGATAATTGTGACATTATCAAGGAACGTTTTGATAATATATCTGAAGATAAGGAACATTTAGTCAATATTCGTGACAAGCTCAATTCTCTTTTTCCACCTACTATTAGGTTAGAGAGAGAAAAAAGAGGACTATGGACTGTAGAAAGTATTAGAGAAAAGAATGCTAATAAAGTAAAAAATAAATTGAGCAAGAATGATATCGATCCTACTCAATAATTAAAGCTTCTTGGTGAGAATGATAATTAATATTTATTAAATCATCGGATAAATAAACATTATGATCAGGAATTGCTATATAGCAATTCCTGTATCGATGATGGCAATGAAGGCGGTAGCTGCTCTTGAATTGGATTGTTTTAGAGTTATTCAAAGCATTTAACTCCATTTAATATCAAATTGTGTCGATTAATTGCACTATCGAGGTGGTTTTATGGATTTTGTTAACCTTGTCGAAAGCAATGGACCGGCAACTAAAATAAGTATGGCTGAATTTCAGCGTCGAAATTTTATAGCACGGCTTTCCCACTACCACGAAACTGAAAATCCAGAAATCTGTCCGTTAAGTACCAAATCAAAACGATTTAAAGGTTTATCCAAATCAACGGACTTTGAAGAGGCAAAAAGAATAAAGGCTAGGTTTTATCGGTTCAAAAACCCCAAACAAGGTAAACTCAGTCAGACGGACTTCACCAAAGAAGGTTAATGTCGCTGATAGTTTCAGTATCTGGGGATATAAAGACATGGTCATATTTTGTGAGTGGGCATGTCCTTTTGATAGAAAAACAGATTGTACATTTCATAGTCGATGTATTCATAATTCAGCTATACTTGGATTGCCCACGTTCGTAGACACATCTGGCCTATGGTTGTAAGCCAGTGAAATTATGTGAGAGCCAACAGTTACATTAGATTCCTTCTTAACACACCACACACATGGGTTTACCTGAAATTGGCTCGGGGTGAATTTCCGTTTCAATGTTGAATACTTGCTGCAATAATTCCGGTGTCATAACTTCCCCGGGTGAGCCCTGAGCGACAACTTGCCCCTGCGAAAGCAGCACCAGGTGGTCACAGTACCGGCTGGCCTGATTGAGGTCATGCAGTACTGTCACTACCGTTTTTCCTTCGTTGTTCAGTTCACGTAGCAGCTTCATCAATTCCACCTGATGGTTGATGTCCAAGTACGTAGTGGGTTCGTCGAGCAATAGCACTGGCGTATCTTGGGCCAGGACCATCGCCAGAAAAGCGCGCTGGCGTTGCCCGCCAGAGAGGTCGGTAACGCGTTTATCAGCAAGATGGCTAATCTGCGTTTTTTCCATTGCTTGTTGTACAAGACGATGATCCTCAGATGCTAAACGCCCCCAGAATGTAAGCCAGGGGCTGCGTCCGTATGCAACCAGTTCACAAACGGCGATCCCTTCAGGCGTGAGAGGGTGTTGCGGCAAAAGCGCCAGATGTCTGGCGAGCTGGCGTGAGGAGAAGTGCGCTAAAGATTCACTATTTATTGTTAACTTGCCGGATAATGGTGTTAATAGTCTTGAAAAGCATTTTAGTAATGTCGATTTCCCGCAGCCATTGGGGCCGAGCAGTGCCGTGATTTTCCCGGTCGGGAGAGTGAGCGACAGGTCATTTAGAATGCGTTTCTCCCCGTAGCCTGCATATAACTTTTCCGTAGTCAGTTGCATTTAACGTATCCTCACTAAAAGCCAGAAGAAATAAGGGGCGCCAATGATGGCGGTCAATACGCCCGCAGGTAGTTCCATCGGTGGATTTATGGTTCTTGCCAGCAAATCGGCTAGTAGCAGAACCAGTGCTCCCATAAGCATGGATGTTGGTATAAGCCAGCGATGCCGACCTCCTACAAGCCTACGAACGAGATGGGGTACCACGAGGCTGATAAAGCCAATCGGCCCGCAAACGGCGACGCCTGTTGCGGCAAGTGCTACTGCTAATATTAGTCCCCAAGATTGTACGTGTAGGAGCGAAACGCCCAGTGTGTTGGCGCTGTCATCACCAAGCGCCAGTAAATCTAAATCGCGACAAAAGCGCAGGCTGAGTGGCATCAGTATCATCAGTACTGGTAGAGCTATAGCCACAAACTGCCAGTCACGTCCCCACAGACTGCCTGTCAGCCACAGAAGCGCGTTGTTGATATCTTGTGGACGTGAGAGCATCAGGTAGTCGGTAATGCTTGTCCAAGTAGCTGAAAGTGCTATGCCAACCAGTGCAAGGCGTAGCGGTGAAGATGGTCCGGCAATTGCCCGCAGCAGGATTAGTGCGGCCATTCCTCCGCCAAAAGCGAGCAGTGGCAGCCACAGCACTGGTAGGGAAGGGAAAAGGATCAGTGCGCTGATGGACGCCAGGCTTGCTGCATGATTTACCCCCAGCACATCGGGGGAGGCCAGTGGATTACGAATAATACCCTGAACCAGAACGCCGGAAAGTGCCAGTGCAGCGCCTACAGTGATGGCCAGTAAAATACGTGGTAGGCGGTACTGCATTAGCACAAAATGGTGTTCGTCACTGGGTTGCCAGCCGCTGATTAATGCTTCCCAAGGAAGCGGTTGTGCACCCATGCGTAGCGCCAGCACCAGCGTAACCGTTAGCAGCAACATCAAAAGTAAGATAACCTGACGATTCATGCTCGCCTCCTTGCCAGCCATACGAAGCAAGGAGCGCCAATCAGAGCCAATACCGCACCTGCCGGGAGTTCTCCAGGCCAGGCCAGTGCACGGGCCAGTAAATCCGCAAGTAACATAAATACCGCTCCCAGCAACATACACATTGGGAGTGTGCTGCGCAGATCGTAGCCAACCCAGAAACGTGCCAGATGCGGCATTAGCAGGCCAATAAATACGATCGGACCAGCAACACTGACACAGGCCCCTACCAGAATCAGCACCGTCAGATTGACGAAGGTACGTAGGTACGTCAGGTTCACGCCAAGCGTATGGGCACTGACATCGCCAGCGTTAAGCAGGTTAAGCGATTTCGCCAATAACAAAACTACGGGCGCAATGACCACCACGAAAGGGAATAGTTGCCAGAATTCAGGCCAGCGGACATGGGAAACCCCACCCGCCAGCCAATAGAAAATGCCGTAAGCATGATCTTCAGCAAGCAGTAGCGTAATACGTGTTAGTGCCATACATAAGGCAGATAAAGCAATGCCCGCCAGAATCAGCCGGTTGCGGTCGTATTTTTGCTGCCAGCTGCCACTTGCGGCCATCACCATCATCCAGCTGATTCCACCGCCGCAGGCTGCTACTAGGGAAATGGAATATCCGGCTAGTGGTGCTGGACTGAAAGCGCTGACCAGCGCCATTGCCAGCGCTGCGCCACTGTTAATTCCTAGTAAGGAAGGTGAGGCTAGAGGATTATGGGTAAGTGTCTGGAGTAGTGCACCAGCCAGCGCCAGAGCCGCACCGAGTAAAATGGCAACCAGACTGCGTGGTAGCCTCAGATTGATAACTAGTGTTTCAGGCAGCGTCGGTGTATGACCGGGCATCAGTGCCTTGAGCGCGCTGATGGCAGGAATGGGAATAGCAGAATAGCAAAACAGGCTTAACCAGAACGCGCTAAATAGTGCAACCAGCGGTAATCCCCAACGCAAGACCGGATGATGGTGGAGTTTCATGGTGTTTCGTTAACCGGCTGGTGATGGAAGATTTTTACTGCATCACGGCCAATGCGTTCAGCAGCAAATATCCCCCGCATGCGTGCCCAGGTGTTGCTGTCTACCGCTGCTATTTGGTGCTTGTGCTGTGCTGTCATCATTTGCCACAGAGTATCTTGCTGCCAGCGTTTCACGATGCTTTCCTGGCGATAATGGGCCACGATAAGCCAGTCAGGATTGAGTGCCAGTAACTGTTCAAGGCTGAGAGAAACCATTGCTGCGTGGTTAACTGGCGTGGGAACCTTCAACCCTAATGCGGTTAAGACGCTGCCGGTATAGGTGTCGCTGGAGTGCAGGTTAAATTGTTGTTCGCGCGAGGTGCCAAAAACCACATTGACACCTTGTGGCAACTGACTGGCATAGCCTTTCATACGTTCATGGTGCTCTGCCAGTTGTTTCTGCATCTCACTATCTTTTCCCATTACTTTGCCGATGGTCGCAGCAGATTGCAGGTTTTCTTCGTAAGTTTCGTTGCGGGATTTTAGCAGCAGGACGGGGGCGATGCCCTTGAGTGCTCGATAAATCCCCGCGTGGCGTTGGCTATCTGCAATGATGAGATCAGGCTTCAACGCGCTGATAGCTTCAAGGCTTGGCTGGGCGCGAGAGCCTGTTGATTGCCAGGGCTTAATACGTTGGCGAACATCCGTTAGGATGCGTTGTGGATCATTATCATCGGCAATACCCACCGGGCTGATATTAATGGCAGCCAACGCATCGGCAAACGATAATTCCAGCACGACCACGCGCTGGGGAATGGTATTGAGGGTAAAACTGCCCTGCTCATCTTGCACCGTGACTGCGAGAGCGTAGGTCAGGTTGGTGAAGAAAAGCAAAGCGATAAACATAGCTCGAATCAGGGCATACATAACTTAACTCCAGAAATAGCAAAGCCGGGCAATAGCCCGGCGAAAGGATTAACGTAGCGTCAGAACTTCAGCGAACCCTGCATATAGAGCGTGCGCGGTTGCCCGGCGTAGATGCCTTTATTGTTATCATCATAGGAACGGGTGTAATACTCGTGGTCGAAAATGTTTTTCACCCCAACGGCCAGAGTTAGGTTAGCCATTTGTGGGCCGAAGTCATATGCCACGCGCGCGTCCCACAACATAAAGCCAGGAATGCGACCGGTGCTACCATCTGCGCTTTCCTGTATGGTATTAGCGTTATCAGCAAACTGGCTAGACTGGAATTCGCTATTGAGGTTGAAGGTCCAGTTGCCCGGTTTGTAATCCATACCCAATGTACCTTTATGTTTCGGTGAGAACGGCACTTGATTCCCGTAGGTATCGCCTTCTTCACGAATTTCCGCGTTTACATACGTGTAGTTGGCATAAACCGAAACGTTCTCCAGTTTGGGCGTAAGCTCGGAAAAATCGTAACGTGCCTGAGTTTCTAGCCCGGTGTGTCGGGTTTTCCCACGTGCCGTAACGGTATCGTTGGTCTGGTTGGAGTCGTACTGATTGTTGAAGTTAATCAGGAACAGCCCCATTTCCGCAGTCAGTGCGCCATCGTCGTAGCGGGTTCCGACTTCCCAGGTTCGCGCTTTTTCTGGTTCTACATTACCGCTTCGCACCGCCTTACCAATTTGGCTGTACTGTACGGTACCGAACGAACCTTCTGTATTGGCATAAAGATTCCAGTTGCCAGTGACGTGATAAAGAACATTGAGCGCAGGCAGCGGTGCATTGTAGCTTACTTCTTGGCGGGTGCCTTTCAGGTTGTTGTTTTGGATGGATTCGATATGTTCAAATCGTATCCCTGGCGTGATGGTCCAATTGCCAATATCAATGCGATCGTCAATGTACCAGGCATGTGCTTCGGTGCCGGAGCGGGTATTACGGTCATAAGGACTCGACGTGCTGGGTAATTCGCCGCTGCTGGTGGCGGTGTAATAACGCATTTCGTGACTGGATTCATTCACGTAACGGTAGCCAATTCCTACCTCATGGGCTGAAGGCCCTAAATTGAAGATCTGGCTATAGCGTGGTTCGATGCTGCGTACCCAATATTCTCGTGGGGAAAGGGTAATGCGCTTGCCCTGCTCAAGATAACCGCTGCGCAAGGTATGAGTATATAAGCCTTGAATATTGAATTTGTGTTGTTGGTCGGGCTGATACTGATAGCTGAGGCTTGCGAGCTGACGGCGGCCCCAGAAGCGATCATATGGGCGAGTGGATTGCCAGCGATTGGCATCGTAATCGGCGCGTGAAAGGCCCCCGGGCATATCTGCTCTGCCATCGTAATATTGCAGCAAGCTGTTGAAGGTATGTACTTCATTGGGGGCATAGCGGCTTTTGAGCATCACATCGTCAATGTGCGTAGCGCTGTGCTCACGCCAGTCGCTGCCGCGTGTGCTGGAGTAAAGAAGCGCTGTGCCAAAACCGTTAGCTGCTGTACCACCAATCATCAAGTTATGGGTTTCTTTTGGGTTATTTTGTGAGGATGTGGGGCTAAGCTGGCCTTCTACACTTGCCTCAATACCAAAATCCTGTGGGATAGCGCGGGTCACGAAATTCACTACACCACCTACGCTTTGTGGTCCGTAGCGCACAGCACCACCACCGCGTACCACATCTACGGCGTCCATGTTGCCAAGAGATACTGGTGCCAACGACAACTGTGGCTGGCCGTAGGGCGCATAGGGCACTGGAACGCCATCCATCAGAACTGTAGAGCGGCTGGCGAGACGCGGGTTCAGGCCACGAATGCCGAAGTTCATTGCCAGATCGTGGCTGCCGGTACCGTTGTTTTCCGGTGCATTGACGCCCGGAATGCGGTTCAGCACTTCACGCATGGTTGTTGCACCTGTTTTAGCAAAATCTTCACGGCGGATGACATCACGTGCACCGGCATGTTCAAACACGTCAACTTCACGCGCACTACCTAACCAGTCGCCTACCACGGTCAGTACGTCTTTCTGCGCAACAGGGGCGTGCTCGAGCGTGAACGTATTATCCCCCAAGGTTTTCACTTGCAAATCAGTACCGACCAGTAAGGTATTCAGCCCATCGGTGATGGAGTAATTGCCGTGTAGGCCGCTGCTTTGTTTGCCGCGTGTTAAGCTGGCATCGACCGAAAGAGTGATACCTGCACGGGTGGAATACTGATTGAGAACTTTATCCAGTTCGCCTGCATTAATGTCATAGTATGTGCTAGCTGACTCCACCGCAGCATATGTGATCCCTGAGGTTAGGCAAGCCACCGGTAACAGGCTCAAACGAATCGCCATTACCAGCGGTGCTGTTTTGTGAAGCGCGCGCAGTGGCCGTGCACGTAAAGGCATCATAACGTCTCCATAATTATTTTGTTGCTGTATTTATTTACTAAGTCGAATGAGGAGGTAAAAAGGACAATTGAAAATGATTATTTTTTACGTTAACGATTTTTCTGCGGGCAGAATATTTACCCAATAACGAGTAATGTATTGAATTTTAACGGGAAGCGTCTTTTCTATGACAGTTAATACCGTATCGGTATTTTTTATCGGGAAAGTGCCGCTTAACCGTAGCGAGGCGACAGTCGGGTCGCAGCGTAATACGCCATTGCGATAGCGGGCGAGGGTTGCTATCACTTCACTCAGTGGCTTATCGCTGAAGCTTAGTATCCCCTGTGTCCATGCGTTGTCTTCAGCGGTTGCTGTTGTCAGTTCGCCAAAATAGGTGGCGTTAAATTTTAGGCTTTCACCTTGACGCACAATATATTTACGGTCAGCGCCGGTTAGTCTCACCTCTACGGCATGTTGTTGCACGCTAAGTAGAGTGGCGTTGTCTTCCTGACGAACTGTAAATTTGGTGCCCAGTGCGGTCAATTGTGCATGGCGAGTTTGTACACGTAACAGCCTTGCTCCGATATCGTGCCCGGTGGTGATGGCAATTTCCCCATACCAAAGATGAACCAGACGTTGCTTAGGGTCAAAACGAACATCTACTGCACTTTCGGTATTGAGTGTAAGCAGAGTGCCATCGTTCAGTCGATGATGCTGAATATCTCCTTTAGCGGTACGGTAATCGGCCCGCAGACCCGCTCCTGTTTCTGAACACCACAGTTGCCAGCTACCGCCAACCCCTAGTAGTAACAGTATGCTTTTGATCATTCTGCGACGTGACAGGTGCGTTTCCTGAAGTGTGCGGCTTGCCACATTGCCGGGTACCACCAACATCTGGTTACGCAGATTTTCTATCTGCTGCCATGCCCACTGATTATCCTGATGCTGGTCGTACCAACGCTGCCATTTTTCGGTTTGCAGCGGACTTACCTGATCGCTACTCAGTACTGCGTACCAGTGCGATGCTGATTTTAAAGCCTGACGACGAGAATGGGTCAACGTGATGTTCATATTAGAGTCCATGTTCCAGGCGAAATAGTAGGCAGTGTTCAGTGGCTTTGGCCATGTATTTTTTCACGGAACTGACGGACACATTAAGACGTGAAGCGATATCGCTATAGGTCAGATTTTCAAGCTGAGACAGTAAAAATGCTTGACGCGTTTTGTTGCTCAGGCCATCGATCATCTGGTCGATTTGCTGGAGTGTTTCAAGCTGACACTGGCGGATTTCCGGCGAGGGCATGAGTGCCTCCGGCTGTTGCGCGAGCAGTTCCAGATATGCTTTTTCCAGCGCATTGCGGCGGAACAGATCGATCATCACCCTTTTGGCGATAGTGCAGAGGAAAGATTTTGGGTCGCGAATTGTCTGTAGTGAGTCACTGGTTATTACACGCAGGAAGGTGTCCTGCGCTACATCGTCGGCGTCAACGGACGATTGTAGTTTGCGCGTGAGCCAGTTTTGCAGCCAGCTATGATGCGTGCCGTAAAACGATTCAAGTGTCAGCTCAGCGGAAACAACAATGTAGTCAGACATAGTTTTATAATATCAAAAGTAAATAATCACGGCATCATCTTAATGTGAGAATGGTTATCATTACAATCTTTCCTGAAGGTTTTTTATTTAATGTTAATGTGATGTCAAGTGGATGTAGTTGCGGGAACTATTCGCTGTTCTGTAATCCAGCTATCTGGATCTGACTTGTCCACAGGGTTTTGTGGTGTTGCTGTTTGGTTGCGGATGGCGGTGATCATAGCAAATACAGATTTTTTGCTGTAGCCGGATACTGCCCTTATCAGGGCAGAGGTTTGAAGAGTAGATTGCGAAGAATGGAGTTATGATTTTACCAAGTATAAGTAAGATATCCCTATTATTAGAAATATTCATCATTTAATGCTTCAATGAGACTATTTTCACTAGCACTAACCATCTTCTCGACCATATTTTTTATTTTTTTCTTAATTATTCCGAACTTATTTTGCAACTCAATAGGTGGTATAGGAATAGATAAGTTTTCTATTTGATCCTTTGTTAACGCTTCCCTGGTTGCGCCCGCAGATCTAGCTATAGACAGCAAGTACTGTTTAAAGCTAGGTGAAATTAATATGTGCAGTAAATAGTCATGATTTACTACTTCTGATCTAATTATAGAAACATGCTGGTTAACTCTAGCTGGTAAAATATTATTATCAACAATCGCACAGCGACAAACAGAGGCACCTGTAATATTTAAAAGTATATCATTCTTCTTAACTTCAACATTATTCAATGCAGAAGCTTGTGCGTCATTGATGAATACAAGATCTTTATGCAAAAACTTATTATCATGAATGTTTAAACTACGAATGAATGATATGCCGTTTTCAACATAAACGCTTTTTCCACCTTTTGGAGTGGCTCCGCTACCAATTTTAGTCGTTATATCTTTTAGTTTATATTTATTCCAATGGCTAGGGTTTACCACTGGATCACCAAACATCTCCAAAAACGTGGCTTGTAAAAAATCATCAGCTAATTTAACTGCTTGTTCATGCTTGCGGTGAATACTGTCGGCTTTATCGAGAATAGCGGCGATACGTTTTTGTTCATGTAAAGGAAATAATTCTATTTCAAGTGATTCAATGTGAGAACGACTAATTTGCTTAAAAGTAGAGCCGGTGCCTTTCGAGGAAAGTAAACTTTTTCTAGTATTCAAATAGTGCCATAAGTATTTACTATCTAATTCTTTTTTTGGCCGTAACCCTGCAACTCCTCGTCCTAAACAATATTCTTTATCGCTCCAGTTTAGATCACCAATCGTTGCGCGAATGCAAAGAATAATATCGCCAACTTTTGATATCTTAGAAGCCTTTGTTGTATATTTTTTGGGGTGTGGCGTCATTTCGCCAAAATCACCGGCACCTGCAATAAGAGCATAACCCATACCTTTTTCATTATAAGAAGAACCGGCAGGTGCTTGCCCCATTGTAATTTCACATACATCAACTAGACGGCAAACTATACTCACAGCATTCCCTCCAGCTCATCCAGCTCATCCAGAATCTCTTTTTCCAGATCTTTTAACCGTTTGAGTATCACCTTTGGATCTTCATGTTGCTCCGTCTGATACACCACTTCTTTATAGCGATTGATGGAGAGGTCATATTTCTGTGCGGCAATATCTGCTTTCGTAACCACAAACGCCGACTGAGTGCGATCCTGATAATCTACCGTTTCATCAATCCCCTCAGAATACTGTTGTTTCAGCAAGTTATTGAATTTCTCACCGATAAAGTTATCCACCGGCATACCTTTTAACTTGCGGTAATGTTTCCAAGAGGCGATCAAGTGCGGTAGATCGTTGTCTTTAATCGGGTGTCGCTTGTCATCCAGACTGTAACCATCGTTTTGCAGGTCATAGAACCACACTTCATTGGTTTGGCCGCCTTTGGTGAAAATCAGAATTGCAGTTGCCACACCGGCGTAAGGTTTAAACACCCCTGAAGGCAGGTTGATCACCGCTTCAAGCTGGTTATCTTCCACCAGTATTTTACGTAGTGACTGGTGCGCTTTGCTGGAACCAAACAGTACCCCTTGTGGCACAATGGTTGCGCTGCGACCACCCACTTTTAGCATTTGCAGGATACGCGCTAGAAACAACAGTTCGGTTTTCTTGGTTTTCACCATTGCTAGCAGAGTGGGATCGGTATCCTCTTCATCTAGTGAGCCGGTAAACGGTGGGTTAGCCAGAATCAGGTTAAACGCGTTTTTACTGGCCTGCGGGAAGTTGGCGCTGAAACTCTGACTCATAGTGTCCTGATAATGAATATCGGGCTCTTCTACGCCGTGCATAATTAGGTTCATCGCTGCAATACGCAGCATAGTAGTATCAAAGTCGTAGCCGTGGAACATGTTGTTATCAACATGATTACGCCATGGGGTAAGTAGATCCCCAGTGAAGATTTTTTGTTCTTCCAGCTCGCCCCGCTCGTTTGTACCGATCTCACTATGTACCGATTCCAGTGAGCTGTATTTTTCCAGCAGATATTCATAGCTGGTTGCCAGAAAACCACCCGTACCACAGGCAGGATCACATACCGTTTCGCCACGTGCCGGGTTTGGCTCCATCATCTCTACCATTGTACGGATAATATGACGTGGTGTGCGGAACTGGCCGTTAATCCCAGCGGTTGTCAGTTTACTGAGCAGATACTCGTACAGATCGCCCTTGGTGTCACCCCTGTCCAGCGGCAGGTTTTTGATCATATCTACTGCTTTAGTTAACAGGGAAGGCTTAATAATCTCCAATCGAGCATCTTTCATAAAGTTGCCCAGTAACGTTATTTGTTCTCCTTCTGCTTGTCCTAACTGACGGAAATGCTGAAATACGCCATCGCGCACCACTTCCATCATTTCATCAGCACCCAGATTACTGTAATGACTAAAGCGAAATTCTTGTTGTACTGGTACAAAACGTGGTTTAAAGTCGATACCGGTAATCTGTTTACGTTTTTCGTCTTTCTGTTCCTGAGTATCCAGCATGCGGGAATACATCAGATAGGTAATCTGCTCGATAACGGTCAGCGGGTTAGTGATTCCTCCTACCCAGAAATCTTCCCACAAGCTATCGATTTTGCTTTTTAATTCACCAGTAATCATGTTGTTACGTCTTATACCTTGTAAAAATATAAAAGCCCAGGGCTGGGCTTATCATGAGGACATTATACCGCTGGAGTGTTGGTGACAACACCTAACTCTTCGACGATTTTTTGTAGGCGGGCAATTTGCGTCATATCTGGGAACACACCTGTTATGCCTTCGTTATGAATATGGGTAAATGGTTGTTCGAAGAGTTGTTTCATCTCGATAGTTCCAAAGTCACGTATGTGGTTTTTCAGTAAATCGAGGAAACGCAGTTGCTGGCTGTTCAGATGATGATGGGAAGCAAACTGTGCGAAGCGCGTTGCGACAGCTTCACCGTCCATACCGATAATAGTACGTAACAATTGATCAAGGCTAGCAGTGGCTTGGGGGTAAAACTCTTTAAGAGCCCGAATGTTCACATTGGGGTTCTGAATCAATACCAGTTTCGCCAATTCGTCCAGCTCTGTTTCTGTAACCGGTTCACCGTTACGTACTTTTTTCAGTACTGGGTTGTTCTGGAACAGTGGTTCCAGTGCCCCCTGCACCTGCTGACGGTAGAGCTTGAAGTTAATTGAGTGAATATTCGTCTTGCGGGTTTCTGACTGAATCAGATTAATGTCTTCAGTAATATCCACGTTCAGCGGACCGGAACGCGTCGTTACCTCTTTCTCCATCAAATGCATGATGCCGCGTAGGTGAATGCGCATATCTTCTAGTTCTTCCAGATTAGCCTTTTTCCACCAGGTTAAATCGCGTAGCTGGTTAATTCGCGATCCTTGTTGTTGCACCTGTACCAGGTGCGGCGGCAGACGTTCCAGTTTTTCCACGATTACTGGCCAGAGTACATCCAGTTCATCCGGGTTAGTATAACGGGCTGTTTGCGCTGCCAGGATGTCTATGTCAAAACGCAGGGCTTCACTCTGACCACGAACATCTACCCACTGCATTAGTGGGGCAAGAATGGTCAGCAAATCCTGCTGGGTTTTTGGCGAGAACTGTTGAAGTACTTTTTCGTTGCTGTACTGAACTTTTTGCTGCCATTTTTCCTGAACGGCAATAGATTTTTCGTCCAGCGCGTTAATTTGTTCCTGTAACTGGCGAGCCACCAGAATCACAGCTTGCTTATCAAACTTACGTTGTGCAGCGGCCCCCAGAGTGATCCAGGCTTCAAAGCGTTTTTGAGCAAGGGATTTAGCGGGGGTGACTTCCGCTTCTTCAGTACGCAGTTCGTGATACTCAAAGTTACCCCAGTGATCGAATATCCGGAATTTCTCCTTATCAAGTGATTTGCCGTTCTTGTCTTCACCGTACAAACCGGGGCACAGACGGGTACCACGGCCAATCATCTGCCAGAACTTCACTTTTGATTTTATCGGTTTTGCAAAAACCAGATTCACAATCTCGGGTACATCAATACCGGTATCCAGCATATCCACAGAAATCGCGATTGTGAGCTCTTTGTTCGTACTTTCGTCTAGCCCTTTAAAGTCCTCAATAAGTTGTTCGGCTCGGGGATCGTAGTTGTCGATGACTTGGCAGAACCGCCCGGCAAACTGCGGATACATATCGTCGAACAATTTATTCAGGAGAATGGCGTGGGCATGGTTACGGGCAAAAATGATGGTTTTACCCGGCAGTTGTTCGTCACGGTCTTTGAGTCCATTTTCCATTAGATTACGCAGGATATGGCGGTTGGTGTCTTTGTTAAAGATCGCTTCATCCAGCGCAGTACCTTCAAATTCCAGGGTATTGGGATCGATGCCTTGATCTTCCAGTTCACGGATTTGTACATCACTGAGTTTTTCCCGCTTGATACCGTCACGAAGGAACTGTGTGGTATGCGTGACTACCTCGTAAGGTACCAGATTGTTGTCGGCAATAGCATCTTCCAGACTGTAGTTTGCGGTGGGAATGCGTCCTTCGCAGCCAAACAAGCCAAACGTAGTTTTACTGACCATATCAATGGGGGTTGCGGTCAGGCCCACTTGTAGCGCATCAAAATACTTGAAGAGATCGCCATAGACGTTATAGATAGAGCGATGAGACTCATCGGCGATGATCAGATCAAAATAACCCACATCGAAGCGGTCCATGATCTTTAGCATACCGGGGTAAGTAGCAATATAGATACGCGCGTTCTGCATATCTTCTCTTTTCGATTTTCCCACTATGTACAATGGATCGTTGGTGAACTGTTTAAAGGCATTCCCAGCCTGCTTACGCAGCTCTTTACGATCGCAAAGGAACAGTACGCGCTTTACCCAACGGGCATCAATCATCAGTTTGCTGAGAGCAATAGCAACACGAGTTTTCCCGGTACCGGTTGCTTGTACGATTAATGTTTGACGGTATTTATTGGTGAAACGCTCGCTAACGCGAGCGATAGTCTCAAGCTGATATAAACGTCCGGCAACCAGTTGACCATTACTGTCTTTAACATGTGGAACAGTATTTAATGGCAGACGTGTTTCACGCTGCTGAATTAGATATTGCAGGCTTTCTTTGCTGTAGAAGCCGAATATCCGGTGTGGTGGGTAGCCCTGAGTTTTATGGTCATCCCATAGCCAGATGTCGTATCCGTTGGTATAAAAGATAACTGGACGTTGACCATACTCTTTTTCCAGCCAGTCAGCATAGAGTCTTGCCTGAATGCGTCCCTGTTCCGCATTGACACTGGTCTTCTTGGCTTCAATGACTGCAAGCGGTTTGTGGGTATCATCCCAGAGTACGTAATCAGCGTAACCATCACCACTTGTTGTCGGTTGCTCTTTAACAGGATGTTCCTGAATGACTTGGTCTGTATTTTGTAATTCAGTGCCAACATCCCAGTCTGCTGATATTAGGCGGGAATCAATCAGACGGCGTCGGGTTTCCGCTTCGTCGATAGCAAGAATATCGGCAACCTGCTGGTTACGCGCTTTGGCTTCATGCAGGCGTTGAGTAAGTTGCTCCGCTTTTTCCTGCTCCTGCTGCAAAGCACGTTGTAACGCCAGTTCACGCTCACGGCTTTCATCCTGGGCTTTCAGCGCTTTTTCAAGATGTTTTTTATCTGTGGTGTTAGATGAAGAGGACAGGGGAGGAAGCGTGAATTTAGGGCAGTCGTCTACATTGCCATGCCCGTAACGAACGTAAAGCCAGACGCCTAACAGAAACGCTTCTTTCAGCAACCAGTAAGTATCTTTGGCTTTGATTCGCCCACCATGTGCAGCCCGGTTACCGTGAATACGTAATGCGTCCATCTTCATGATAATGGCTTCTGGCATCATGCTGGTGAACACATCGGCGTTCATCAGGTCGTACAGGTTAGCTTTAAAACCTTCCGGCAAACGCTCTTGGCGGTACAACCAGCGCACCATCAGTTCATCAAAATTACGTAACTTAACCAGGCAGCTTTCTGGGTCAGAATGAACATAACGTTCTGCCATATATGCTAGCTCAGTAAGCTCCGGCCATTGGCTACGCAGCATTTCAAAGTTGAGAGACTGCTCCATAAAATCGTTGCCTTATGTAGTGGATACAGCAGGAAATTTGTGCAGCATATCACATGCCTTATCGTAAAAGTGTGAGTACTATGATGAATATTAATAGTAGTTCGGTAAGTGACGTATATTGCCTCTAATGGGGCAAAGGAGAATCAGTGGGATCGGCTAGTGATAAATTTGTAGAAGAGAATCATTAAGCAGATTTACTGTCATAATCGGTGTTTAGGTGGTGTACAGCATGCAGTACGCCACCTTTTTTATATATACCTGTTATCTTTCAAGTTGCCTCTTTGTTGGCTGCACTCACTCACCCCGGTCACATAGTTCTCTATGCTCCCGGGGATTCGCTCCCTTGCCGTCGCGATGCATCTTGAAATCTATTGGGTATAACAGCTAAGTTGGACTTTTAAAGTCTCCGTTTCTTTAAGAAGCTTATCGATTAGTCTGCTAGTCTGCGTTGTTGTTGCAGCATTTCATTAGCAACTGAGAAATACTGGCAGCCAGACCAGATTTCTTTGTTGCCGACAATATAGACCCTTTTCTGCGCACGAGTGACGGCGACATTCAATAGGTTAGGTTTAGAGGATGCCCATTTAGTTGCACCGCGGTTTTCAGTAGACAGTCCGAGTACGAAGATGACATTTTTCTCTTCTTTACCCTGAAAGGTATGGACGGTGCCGATTCGCTCATTTAGCCATTTATTTCGTCCATTGATGGGGGATAACTTTTCTTTCAGAAAAATGTTTAGTTCCTTTTTAACATGTTTAAAGGGGGAAATGATGTAAGCATCCGGCAGTTTTTTATAATGATCAATATAGGCTTGTAGCATGGTCAGTACATGTTGGGCTTGTTCGGGAACAAAATGTTTGCCTTCAGTACAGCCCCGTACATCAAACCAACAACTTGGACCCCAGAAAAACATCTCATCACTCCATGGATTATCCAGACCGTGCAGCATTTTGTTGTTGTAGGCAATCTCATTGGCAATGCTGAACATAGGTTCATCACAGCGGCGGTGGACGCGCAATGGGCTTCCCAACCATGTATTTTTAGCGATCTGCTCTGTGCCGTAAGGATTCACTCTGTCTGCCAGGTTTTGTACTGACGTTACGGTCGGAGACCATAATTTCCATTGTTCACCAAATTCGCGCCTGGCAATACCTTCAACAAAAGCCGGTGGAATGGTAAATACTGGTTCAATCTGTAATGGATCGCCTACGACTATGGCTCGCTTTGCTCGCCATAGTGCTCCAACAGCTTGCTGAGGGGTTGCCTGACCCGCTTCATCAATGAACAGCCAGCCAATATCCCCATCATCCAGTGCGCTGAACTGACGAGCCACAGAGGCAAATGTTGAGGACACTACCGGGATGATCATAAACAGTAATTGCCACAAGGCTTTGGCGGCCTGTTTGTCCGCTATTCTGCCGTTAATCACATGCATGATAACGAGTAGGGAATCTGAAAAGTGGCACTCTTTGTAAGCTGCGGCAAGCCATGCTTGATGTAACTCAAGAGCTTTTACAGTAAGGCGGTTTCTGGCTTCATTCAATGTTGGACATTGACCAGAAGCAGTACGTTGAATAGCGGGAGCTTCCAGATCGGTATCCTGCCCGGCAAAAAGCACATTGGCATATTTTTCTTTAAGAATCATGCAGGTCTGTTGCTCAATTTCCAGCTCTGCTTGCAGGTGTTCCCATGTATGTTGATCCTTTTGATATTGTGTTTCCACTTTATTACGGCGTAGTGTCAGACCCGTAATGATGGCCCGCAAACGGTACCTATGCCTGATGCGTAGGTCCCACCACTTGGTTTTCCTTTGCTGAAGTTTTGCCAGGCGCACATTTAGGCAAAGGATGCGAAGCCGTTCACGTTCTGCTTTCTGTTTCTGAACTTGGCAGTTTTCTTCCAATATGGGCAGACTCTCCAATTTTTTTAGCTCATTGAGAAGTATCTCAAGATCCTTTTGAGCTTGTTGAAATGCGTTCTGCGCCTGAGTAAACGAGGAGGTAGCATCAGAGCTATTTGCTAACTGTTTAATGGCGGCGGCCAGTGTACGGTATTGGTCGGCAGGAGGTGGGGCAATGCACTTTTCCGTTGTCTGGAAGATCGCCCGTGTACCAAATATCTCCCGGTTTTTTTGTTTACCCAACGCGGCAGCAATCAGTCCCCAGCACTCTGTTTTTTCAGTTAAGGGCGTGATCTCATATTTATCCTGACCGTCAGGGAGCTCATGAAAGGCGGCTAATTTTTGCGCGACAGGTTTAAGATAACTGATATCCTGCCAGGATTTTCCCAGGCTTTTTATCTGGGGTAATTCCTGAGAAATGTTCTCAACGGCTGCGTTATTGCTAGAAACAACAATCATTTCAAAGCCAGTGAGCGATGGTGACAAGCATTTGACAGTGCGTTGTTTGTCACCCGACGTAACAGTAATTTCATGGCTGAAGGCATCCGCAGCACTATTAAGATCAGCCAGGACTTCTGCCCTTTTCACCAGATTGCTGGCAATAAGGTCACGAAGCATGGTTGTTTTTCCTGTTCCCGGCGGACCGTTGACAGAATAGAGGCCACTTAGCGTCAGCTCTTCCTCAATAGTGTTGATGGCAAATTGTTGCATCAAGCTCATGGAATGGGCAGTTTCGGTGGGCCAACGACCTAATGGGAGTTTATTTAACCGCAACATTTCCAGGAGTAAAGGTTTACCATCAGGCTTCAGTAAATCTGGTTTTCTTTCTCTCGTGTCAGAAAGATAGCGTTCTAAAGGAGGATTAAGCTTAAATCCATCCCGTTTTACACATTCCATAATTCGTTCTATATCACGAATATAAAAACTATTGAGAATGGTTATTTCTTTGGTTTCTTTTATCGAGGGGGATGAGCTTTCAGTTTTTAACTTATCGATATCTGCTTTCGCTATCTTATCTGGCAAGGTTGATAGATGAGGTAATAAATTGATGTCCAACTCAATATGCTTTGTACTGTTTTTTCTTTTTTTTCCTTTTGCCTGAGTAAGCTTGATGTACAGGGCAGGAGTTGAGATCTCGGGGCTAAAGTCTGTCCATTCCGACATAGATTTAAGGAACTCGATAATCTCATAAGTTGTCAGTTTGGGGGGGAGTTCATATTGTTGCTTCAGGTTATCAGCTACTGCCATGACGTTGAGAAAATGCTGGCGTAATTTCTCCGTATCTTTCTCGTATGTGTTTAGCGTAATGTTGTCGAGCCCGTTTTTTTCCAGTTGTCCTAGAGCCCAGGTTACCGTAGAGAATGCAAAACTGTCTTTATCAGCACATCCATCCTGATTGACATATAGCGTAATAGAGCATGTCCGACCTTCGTCCTGATTTTGTTCTTCTTTGTCATTGATGATGTCCGGAAACGCACATTTGGCGCGCTCAAAGATTTCACTGCGATCGAAGATGCCGAAATACAGCGTGTAATTATATTTTTTCGCAGGAGAGAAATTTTTTCCTGCGCGTCTTATTTGCTGAGGGTTAATCCATGGCAGGCAACTGGGTTCCTGTAGCTCTTCTGGCATTAACTTAATGACGCCTTCTGCTCCCTCTTCCAGTTCTTTTATGTCTGTGGACTCAAAGAATTCGATTTTGTGCCAGTAATCCAGCACCCTGAGAGCCTGGCTACTGTTACTGTGTAAAGTACTGCTCTGATTTTTATAATCCATTTAGCGGAGATGTCCTGTCCTAATGATTCATGCTTTTCAGTTATATTAACTCTACTAATGAATTATGTTCAATGGGCGGATTTTGAAGGCAAGTCACTAATTTGTAAGGTGTTGTATAGGTTAACTCAGTGATATATTGGTGAAATTTGATCAAACGTATGACAGATACTTTATCAAGATTGATAAAAAATTTGCTCAGAGAGCAGCATAACTAGGAATGTTGATATGGCGGTACCAACCTACGATAAATTTATTGAGCCTGTTTTGCGTTTTTTAGCAGAGAAACCAAAGGGTGCACCAGCCCGTGATGCGCATGAGGCTGCGGCAGATGCCCTCCATTTGGATGAAAATCAGCGAGCTGAAGTAGTTGCCAGCGGACAACTGGTTTATAAGAACCGCGCTGGTTGGGCACACGATCGCCTGAAGCGAGCCGGGTTGTCACAAAGTCTTTCCAGAGGGAAATGGTGCTTGACGCCACTAGGATTTAGTTGGGCACTGTCGCACCCTCAGCCACTGAGTGAAGATGAAGTGACGCATCTCGCTTTTGATTTTATGAATGTGAAATTGAAACAACAATTCGATTCAGTTGAGCTGGATACTAAACCTGAACCTCTTAACCAAGAAGAACTGGCAAAGAGCAGCCCTGATGATCGGCTGGATCGGGTATTAAAAGAACTACGTGATGCGGTAGCAGATGAGTTGCTTGAAAACTTGCTACAGGTTTCCTCAGTTCGTTTTGAGGTGATTGTACTGGATGTTTTACATCGTCTGGGGTACGGCGGGCATCGGGATGATTTACAACGGATTGGTGGGACAGGCGATGGTGGGATTGATGGCATTATCTCTCTAGATAAACTGGGATTGGAAAAAGTCTATGTACAGGCGAAACGCTGGCAAAGTACGGTAGGGCGTCCTGAACTTCAGGCTTTTTATGGTGCCCTGGCAGGACAAAAAGCAAAACGTGGTGTGTTTATCACTACATCAGGTTTTACTGCCCAGGCTCGTGATTTTGCTCATTCCGTTGAAGGAATGGTACTGGTCGATGGAGAGCGTCTGGTTCATCTAATGATTGAAAACGAGGTTGGCGTTTCTTCCCGCCTTTTGCGAGTGCCAAAACTGGATATGGATTACTTTTAGCAAAATCCGCCGTAAACCCTCTTTACGGCGGGGAGCAGTCACTAAGGATATTAAGTACCTACAAGACTGTATTCATTCAAACAAACTCTGATGAAGAGTTTGAACAATTTGCTCGGCATCTTTGCCAGGAACAAGCAGGCATAGATTGTGATTGCTAGCGCCGTGGCTGATCATACGAATATTGAATACTTCCAGCGCATCAAAAATCTGTTTTCCTAATCCTCTGACCTGAGAAAGCTGATTACCAATAATTGCTATCAAAGCCAGATCTTCTTCTACTTCAACTCGGCATAGAGTTGAAAGCTCAGTCATCAGTGCATTAGTTAGCAGATAGCCATTAGTGCTGGTGGAACCTGTTGTATCTAGCGTTAATGCTACATTCACTTCAGATGTGGTGATCAAATCCACTGAGATGTTATGGCGTGACAGAATGGTAAATATTTCAGCTAGAAATCCTTGCGCATGCAGCATTTTCAAGCTATGTAGTGTCAGTAATGTTTGTTTCCGACGCAGGGCGATAGCCCGGAATTGTGGCGGAGCGGTTGTTGTATCGCAAACCAGTGTTCCACCAGCTTGGGGATTCTTACTGGAACCAACAAATACCGGAATGTCACAACGAATAGCAGGCAGTAGTGTGGCCGGATGTAGAATTTTTGCACCAAATGTTGCCATCTCAGCTGCTTCATCAAAGGCAATTTTGTCAATTCGTTTGGCAGTAGGAACGACTCGTGGGTCAGTAGTGTAAATCCCCGGGACATCTGTCCAAATATCAACGCGTTTCAGGTTGAGGGCTTCTCCCAACAGGGCCGCAGTATAATCACTGCCACCACGTCCTAGTGTAGTGGTACGTCCTTTCTCTTCACGACCAATAAAGCCTTGAGTAATTACCAGAGTATTTTGTAGACGTGGTAAGAGATGTTCAGTGACTAGTGATTGGAGTTGTATATTGTCTGGTTCTGCGCAACCAAAATGATCATCGGTACGCATAATCTTACGGACATCAAACCATTCAGCATCGGTACCGCGTTGACGGAGTAGTTCAGTAAACAACAATGTAGACATCAGTTCACCGTGGCTGACCAGTTCATCTGTCAGCGCATCTGAAGTTGCCAAAGAGGCGGCTTCGGAAAGCGCTTTAATGTTTTCCAGCAGGCGGTTGATTTCTTGACGAATAACATCAGAGTCATGCAAACGGTCAACAATTGCGTGTTGAATGGTGTGGATCTGTTTCAGGTAGTCAGCCCGCTTATCTGCGTCGCAACCTTCCGCCAACGCGATTAATAAGTTAGTAATACCAGCAGATGCGGACAGTACAACTAAACGTACCTCTTTATTTGCCAGTACGATGTTGGCACTGCTATTCATGGCATCGAAATTTGCCACGCTGGTACCACCAAATTTTGCGACTACATATCCGCCGATTTCCGGACATAGGGATGAAACAGCACTCATTGCGATAACCTTCTGTTAACTGAATAGGCTTTTAGAAATATCGGGTTAGTAGGTTTGAGTCAACACAGTAAAAGGCTACATAAATATCTTTCATGATGATGTAAGAATCATAAAAGAAATTGAGGATAGCGGAGAAAAGTAATTATTTTTTATACACATCAGCAAATAGAGCTAGAAAAATTTAATTGTTTTGACCAATATCAGCGATTAAAGGAAAAGAGACTTCAATCACGGAATTACAGGTTACAATCTTTACCTCCATTTATTTATTGTCATTGATAGAGAGCATAGCTATGAAAAATATCAATCCTAGTCAAACTCCAGCTTGGAAGGCATTAGAACAACATTTTGCACAGATAAAAAATATTCATATACGTGAGTTGTTTGAACAGGACAGAAATCGTTTTGCTAAGTTCTCCGCGACGTTTGATGACCAGATTTTGGTAGATTTTTCGAAGAACCGTATTACGGCTGAAACATTGGAAAGGTTACAGGCACTTGCTAAAGAGACTGATGTTGCCGAGGCTATTCGCAGCATGTTTTCCGGTAAGAAAATTAACCGTACTGAAGATCGCGCTGTACTACATATTGCCCTGCGTAACCGCAGCAACACCCCTGTTATTGTTGATGGGGAAGATGTTATGCAGCAGGTCAACGTTGTGTTGGCAAAAATGAAAGAGTTTAGTGAGCGTGTGATTAATGGTGAGTGGAAAGGTTATACCGGCAAGGAAATTACTGATGTGGTGAATATCGGTATTGGTGGTTCGGATCTCGGTCCTTATATGGTGACTGAAGCGCTGAAACCTTATAAAAATCATCTGAATATGCATTTTGTCTCTAATGTTGATGGAACGCATATCGCGGAGACTTTAAAAGCACTTAACCCGGAAACAACCCTGTTCTTGATTGCTTCCAAGACATTTACTACACAGGAAACGATGACTAATGCTCACTCTGCTCGTCACTGGTTTCTGAGAAGTGCCGGTGATGAGGCATATGTGGCTAAACATTTTGCTGCGCTTTCCACCAATGAGCAGGAAGTGAAGAAATTTGGTATTGATACCAGAAATATGTTTGAGTTCTGGGATTGGGTTGGTGGCCGTTATTCCTTGTGGTCAGCGATTGGTCTGTCTATTGCGCTCTCTGTTGGGTTTGAAAATTTTGAGCAACTGCTTAATGGTGCACATGCTATGGATCAGCATTTTGCCAATACCCCATTTGAGCAAAATATCCCGGTATTGCTGGCGCTGATTGGAATTTGGTACAACAATTTCTTTGGTTCAGAAACTGAAGCGATTCTGCCATACGATCAGTACATGCATCGCTTTGCGGCATACTTTCAGCAGGGCAATATGGAATCCAATGGTAAATATATTGACCGCAATGGCAATCCGGTGGATTACCAAACAGGCCCAATCATCTGGGGGGAGCCTGGAACCAATGGCCAGCACGCTTTCTATCAGCTTATTCATCAGGGTACTAAACTGATTCCTTGTGATTTTATTGCTCCGGCGATCAGCCATAATCCATTGAGTGACCATCACAGCAAATTGTTATCCAACTTCTTTGCTCAAACGGAAGCATTAGCATTTGGTAAAACTCGTGAGCAAGTGGATGCTGAATTTGTTGCTAGTGGTAAAACTGCGACTGAAGTTGAACATGTTGCGCCATTTAAAGTGTTTGAAGGAAACCGCCCGACTAATTCCATTCTGTTACGTGAAATTACACCGTTCAGCCTGGGAGCTTTGATTGCTATGTATGAGCATAAAATATTTGTACAAGGGGCAATTCTTAATATCTTCACATTTGATCAGTGGGGTGTTGAACTGGGTAAACAACTGGCTAACCGTATTTTGCCAGAGCTTGAGGATGATGGAGCGATTGCTAGCCACGATAGCTCGACAAACGGATTGATTAACTGTTTTAAAGCATGGCGTTAGTCACTTATTCCGAATCAGAAATTTAACTATTTTTTATAAAGCGAATTGTGTTCATCATAATTCGCTCATTCTTCTCAAACATTATTTACAAAATTTGTTATAACCTTTTATGCTGCATACCTGCACTGTGGTATTCTCCATGGCTGTTAATTATATACCCGTCATCTTTCAAGTTGCCTCTTTGTTGGCTGCACTCACTCACCCCAGTCACATAGTTATCTATGCTCCCGGGGATTCGCTCCCTTGCCGTCGCGATGCATCTTGAAATCCATAGGGTATACAATCAAATAATAAGAAATTTGTTCATAGTGGAAAAGCGTATGTCAGCAGACTCAATACTAACAACAATGCCTATTCAATGGCTTTCGATGAGCTCGTCTGATTTTCCTGATGAGATTTTAGATTGGTTGATGGAATTGGGTTCAATGACCCGACGTTTTGAACAATATTGTGACCATGTTCATGTTGTACCATTTAGAGAATGTTTTATCACCGAGGAAGAAATTTCTGATGAAAGTGATCATTTACCAATTAGCCAAAGATATTGGCTGCGTGAGACCGTGTTATATGGTGACAATATCCCTTGGCTATTAGGTCGGACATTAATTCCTGAGGCAACATTAACCGGTCCCGATGAAAAATTGGTTGATTTAGGAACAGTTCCACTTGGGCGGTATCTTTTTAGTAGCAATAAATTAACGCGGGACTATATTCAGAAGGGGAAACATGGAAAGCGTTGGGCAAGGCGATCGTTGCTGAGGTTATCAGGCAAGCCATTATTATTAACGGAAGTCTTTTTACCTGAATCACCTGTGTACAACAGTAAAATCTAAAATAAAGGGGAGAAGCAGAAGTGGCGGGAAGTATGGCGCAAAGTAAATGGTGGGCTTATTGCCGTTTAGTGCGTATTGATAGACCTATTGGTTCATTATTGTTGTTATGGCCGACGTTTTGGGCTTTGTGGATTGCAGGGAAAGGTATCCCGAATATGCACATATTATTGGTCTTTACTGCCGGTGTGTTTCTGATGCGTGCAGCAGGATGTGTAATCAATGATTTTGCTGATAGGAAATTCGATGGCTATGTAGAACGTACAAAGACACGTCCTCTGCCTAGCGGTGCTATCAGTGAAAAAGAGAGTAAGATCCTATTTGTTGTATTGGTACTGATTTCTTTCGGATTAGTTCTGACTCTCAATAAAATGACTATCTACCTGTCATTTGCCGGGTTGGCTTTGGCTTGGTTTTACCCCTTTGTTAAACGGTTCAGTAATCTTCCGCAGTTTGTACTGGGGGCCGCTTATGGCTGGTCTATTCCTATGGGATTTGCTGCGGTTAGTGAGTCCTTACCATTAGAATGCTGGTTATTATTCCTGACCAATATCTTGTGGTCAGTTGTTTATGATACGCAGTATGCAATGGTCGATCGTAACGATGATCTAAAAATTGGTATTAAGTCTACCGCGGTCCTATTTGGTCGCTTTGATAAGCTGATTATTGGTTTACTACAATTAGCTATGTTACTGATTCTTGTGCTGGTGGGCTATATGATGAACCTTGGTGGCATCTATTATTGGTCGCTATTGCTTGCTGGTGCTTTATTTATTTATCAGCAGAAACTGATTTCAGGACGGGAAAGAGAACTTTGTTTCCAGGCATTCCTCAATAATAACTATGTTGGTTTGGTGTTATTCCTGGGTATCTTCTTCAGTTACGTCTGATATACCTGTTATCTTTCAAGTTGCCTCTTTGTTGGCTGCACTCACTCACCCCGGTCACATAGTTATCTATGCTCCCGGGGATTCGCTCCCTTGCCGTCGCGATGCATCTTGAAATCTATTGGGTATAGATCTGGTGATAATGGGAAACCCCATTATCACCAGTATTCCAAAAAATTACACTGTCTTGGTCGTTTCTTCAGTATCGTTGTGCTCTGCTGGTAAACTGACACTTTCAATAGTAAGGCGAATTTCTGGTGACATCAGTTCACTCAATACCTGATACAACTCTTGAGTATTGGCCGTGATCACATCGCCACTATCACTGATATAACCTTCTTCACGTAGTGTATTTACCGAAGTTGTAAAGACTGCCTTATCGAAGAATTCAGGAGCGTTAATGCCATGTAATACAGACAGACGCTGTGCCAGCATTCGACTCTCTTTTTCCAGCATACCCCGGCTGATTTCCGGATTGGCATTCAGTAAAGAAAGGGTGATGGCATAACGTTGTAGTGTTTCACGAACACCTGCTGCGAGTAATTGCAGTGAGCGGATACGTGCTGGATTCAACACTAACATACCTTGCTCTTTGTTGCAGATAAGACACTGGCGAGTAAGTTCATTAATCAGAGTATCAACCACTTCTTGTAGATCTGCTTTGTCATAACGCATAAACAGCTCTGCTTTAAGCAGTGGATAAATGATTGCTACTTGGCTTAGCAACTCTTCGCGGTTAATACGGCGATGATGAATAACAATACTGGCAATCAGCGATGGCAGTACCAATAAGTGATGGATATTGTTGCGGTAGTAGGTCATCAAAACTGCACGGTCACGCGGCAGAATGATGATATCGCCCATACTATCTTTGTCTACCTCGAACTTATCCATTTGCAGAGCGTGTTCTAACAACTCTTCTGCGGTTTTATTGGGTACCGTGACATCGGCAGCATAAGGTGCATTGCGCATGAGTTGTATATAACAGTCCAGTTGCTCAATCAGTTGTTCGCGAGTAAGTGCTCGCTGACGTGATGAAAGCAGGGCGGTTGTACACAGATTGATTGCGTTAGCTGCCGCAGCATTGTTGATGTTCACCATAATTTTCCCTGCCAGTTTACTGATTGCTGGGGTAATCCACTCTGGGCGTTGGAATTCTATTGGATCAATAGAATCACGCCAGTCAGGAACATGGTGATTAAGGTATTGGATCAGCGGGATAGGTTCGCCAAAGTTCACATAGCCTTGCCCCAAATTACGAAGTTTACGTAAACCGCGCATCATCTGGAAGAAGCCCTCTTTTTCTTTAGTTGCACCACGTAGCTCTTTGGCGTAGGTAGCAACTTCCATCACATGTTCGTAACCGATATAAATCGGAATGATAGTGATTGGGCGTGATTCACCTCTCAGCAGCGCTTGTAACGTCATGGTCAGCGTACCCGTTTTGGGATCGAGTAAACGACCCGTCCGGGAACGACCACCTTCCATAAAGTATTCGACAGAGTAACCGCGTGCAAATAACTCACCCAAATATTCACGGAATATCGTGGCATAGAGTTTATTGCCTTTGAAAGTGCGACGGATAAAAAATGCACCTAAACGTCGGAAGATCGGCCCTGCTGGCCAGAAATTCAGGTTAATACCTGCGGCGATATGGGGTGGCACTAAGCCCTGATGATAGAGCACATAGGAAAGCAGCAGATAATCCATATGGCTACGATGGCAGGGAGCATAAACCAGTTCGTGACCATCTTGTGCCAGGCGACGGACCCGTTCAGCATTATGAACGTTAATCCCTTGGTACAGGCGGTTCCAGGTCCAACCGAGTACACGTCCTGACAGCCGTACAGTTTCATAAGAGAAATCCGCGGCAATTTCTTCCATCATGTTGATGGCATTCTGTTGAGCTTTCTCATGTGAGATTTTCTTGGTACGAACTTCATCGGAGACGGCTTTTTCTATTGCTTTCGAAGCTAGCAATTTATTAAACAGAGCTTGACGGACTGGCAAACGCGGACCTACTGCTGCCAAACGCTGACGTGAATAGTGCATCCGTGCTACACGAGCTAGTTTATGGGCAATCGTCTTGTCAGTACCATGCTCAGTAGCCATATAACGCAGAGATACTGTATTTGAAAAGCGAACGAAACTATCCCGGCCAAGCCAGAGAATGGCAAAGAATTTCTGGATACCATTAAGCAGCCGTAGATGTGGGGTGCTTTGTCCTTCACGTCCGGGTGAACGGCCAAACATGACAGAAACTGGTAGCATCTGAATATCCAGATTTGGATTATTGCGATGCAGGTCCAGATAAGCATGGAAAATTTTTACAGATTCTTGCTTTGGTGCGTAATAGCGGAATACACGCGGGCCATTATCAATAAAGACATAGCTGGGAAGTTCGGTGTCTCCTATCTCAAGTGGGTTTAAAGGGTCTGGCAGATCCTGCTCCAGACATTGCTGACGTAATGTCAGTAAGTCTGCTTTGGAGTGATATGGCAGCACGTACAGAATAGGGCGTGTCGTATCGAGCCGCAATTCAGTAATGGGATCTGTAGGAATAAGTTTGCTCTTTACCAGTATTTTTAGTGGTAAATTCAATAAATTATAATATATTTTACGCCAACCTGACATAAATAACATAAAGCCTCTCGTTAGCAATACGTCGCAAGCATAACAGAAACAGGTGTTGAGATCTGTTGAGTTAAGACAATAATAAATATGAAAAGTGTCAAACAACCTCATACATGATGTGAGTAATTTATGAAAAATCAATCTGTAGGACTGACCCGTATCATTAAAGCAACCAGATATTCGGTGAAAGGTATTAAGGCTGCATGGCAGCATGAAGCCGCTTTCCGGGAGGAAATAATCGTAGCGGTATTGGCTGTGATCGTTGCATTTTATCTCGACATCAGCGTAATTGAGCGTATTTTACTCATTGGTTCAGTCATGTTGGTGGTGATTGTGGAAATTCTGAACAGCGCTATTGAGGCGATTGTTGATCGTATTGGCAGTGAGTTCCATGAGCTGTCCGGTCGGGCGAAGGATATGGGTTCGGCGGCAGTCTTTTTGACGATTATTCTGGCATTAGTTGTCTGGAGTGTCATTCTTTGGCAGTTTTTTATGAGTTAGTTTCGTTTACTAATTGAGTAATGTATTGCAATTAGCTGATTTTCCGTCCTGACAGGTTCCAAATTGCTATTTACCTGTATATACTCACAGCTTGACTGTATAAACAAACAGGAGGCGAAATGAAAGCACTTACTGCAAGGCAGCAACAAGTTTATGACTTAGTGCGTGACCACATTTCGCAAACGGGTATGCCGCCAACGCGTGCTGAAATTGCATCACATCTTGGCTTTCGTTCACCGAATGCGGCTGAAGAGCATTTAAAGGCGTTGGCTCGTAAAGGGGTGATAGAGATTGTTGCCGGGGCATCCAGAGGTATCCGTTTGCTGCTTGAAGAATCTGGTTTACCGTTGATTGGTCGTGTTGCTGCCGGTGAACCACTGCTGGCACAGGAGCATATTGAAAGTCATTATCAGGTTGATCCTGCACTATTTAAACCCAGTGCAGATTTTCTGTTAAGAGTCAGCGGAATGTCCATGAAAGATATTGGGATCATGGATGGTGATTTGTTGGCTGTTCATAAAACACAGGATGTTCGTAATGGGCAGGTTATTGTTGCCCGTATTGAAGATGAAGTAACTGTAAAACGTTTTAAACAGACTGGGAATAAAGTTGAATTGCTGGCAGAAAACCCGGAGTTTAAGCCAATCGTTATTGATTTACGTGAGAAAAATTTGACAATCGAAGGATTGGCAGTTGGAGTGATTCGTAGCGGTGGCTGGTTCTGATAGTAATTTGAATCACAGTTTTTGGGTGATTATTGGGAATTGGGTAATTGCAGTATTCCGGCAGAATCATGTTTTGAATGCATCATTATGATTGTCTTGAACGTGATTCTGCAGTTGTCTTTTCAGCTGGATGATTGATTTGTACAAAACATTCAGTACTGGCTATTTATTTCTTTTTTAACTGAATGTTGTGGTCATGCTGGCATTCATCCCGTTCAGTGCAAGATTCAATCTCTTCACAAGGTGAACATAATCCGTGTGCTTCAATTACCGTATGGCGTAAGTTGAATCCGGCAGTTTTTGCTAATTGTTGAATCGCAGATTCAATGGCGACACCATCCCGTTCTGAAACGGAACCACAGCGATCACAAATAAACATCGCTGAAGTGTGGCTTGGGTGTTCAATATGGTGGCACAGTACATAACTGTTGGTGGATTCTATTTTATGAATAAATCCTTGTTCTAGCAGAAATTCCAGTGCTCGGTAGATGGTTGGAGGCTTGGCTTGTGGCTCTGCTGCCCGTAATAAATCCAGCAAATCATAAGCACTGATTGCTCCGGGTTGCTCTGAAATCAGACGTAAAACTTCAAGCCGTTGTGGAGTCAAACGGACTCCCCTGGCTTGACAAATAGTTTCAGCCTGTTCCAGTAACTTTTTTTGATTAATTAGTTCCATTGCGCCCCTTACAACCAGCATGATGACAGTATTGTGATGTTATCATGTTTCTACGATAGAAAATATTATCCAGAAAAATTGCTCGCGATTGTCCCCTGATAGAGTTAATTTGGTTAAATTGATACTTAGCGGTAAAAATAATGTTTTTTTGAAGTTTGTGATAACGCAGATAAGAATTATCATGTATGACAGATAATTTCCGAAGAGGAATCATTTGTGGCGAAAGAACTTTTACAAAATCAGCCTCATTACAGACAATTTCCTGTTAAAGGTTATCAGATAATAAAGAACATTCTCTGTGAGAAAAGAAAATCTCCTTTTCTCCGTCTTTTATATACAGTCATTAATATTTTATTTGTAATTGCAGTGGGTATGGGAATTATATTATCTGTAGCAATTGTCTTATCAATAATGGGCGATGTATATGTTCCAGATAAAGATTATTTACTTTTAACTAAAGTAGGAAGTGTTGCATTAGTGGTAGTAATATTACTCTTTGTTATTATTTACCGTATTGTTAAACGTCCAGAATGGGAACAACGGCGTTATTATCAACAGGCAGGTTTATCTCTTTTACCAGAAGAAAAACGTCAGGTATTACGGTTGAATATTGTCAGTGACTATTGGCTAGGTTTTTGGAGTGAAACTCTAGAACATTATCCTTTACAGTCACGTGTTGCCCATGATGATTATTGTTATTACCTGTTACCATTATCAGCAGCCCAAGAACATCAATCCCAATTATACAGCGACTGGGGGATTCTTGATGAAGAAGGTTATATGAAAATGCTAACGGGTTTATGGCATGGCGTGCATTCGAAACATTTTGCTGTTGATGTTGCTCTTAGTGACGGAAAAATGTTTGAGGTTCTTGCTAAATTAGTTGAGGTAACACCTGATTATATTCGTAAATGTTCTCGGTCTGTTAATGGACATCCACCTGCATTAGTGTGGGGATTCGATTTGTGGCTTGCAATTGTTTTAAGTCGTAACTGTTTTTGTGCTGGTTATATTAGCGAAGAAATGGCATGGGAAAATATGCTTAAAACCGCTGATTATATTTATGAGATCTTCGGTAGTTTTGATGATTTTTATACAAATTTTCGGTTGGGAAATACCTACTGGAGTAATGATTTTGATAAAACTAAAGGGAGATTGGAACAATTTAATTATTATAAATTACATTGTGATTGGCCAATTGCTAAACTTCCATGGCCTGAACCAAAAGGTATTATTATGGAACGGCAAATGATGACCGGTTTCTCTGCATTAGTTGAGGAAGTTTTACGTAGTAAGATAGAAGAGCAGAGAGTTTGTGAAATAGATATTGATGAATCATTGGTATCTCGTGTACTTCATTAATATTTATATGAAACATTTCCCCTTGAAGTTTTCTTCAAGGGGAAATAAATAATTAATACAGAAGATAATCACTTATTATTTTTTTGCGGCTTCAACTTGAATATATAAATCAACTTGTTTGCTAATGCCGTTTTTAACCTGGTAATCCATTCCCCATTGAGTACGGTCTAATTGAGTTTGGAAATCTCCACCACAAACTTCAGCCTTAAGAATTGGGCTTTGGTAACAATTGAACTTTGTTGCATTCAGAGTAATAGGATGTGTTTGACCCATTAATGTGAGATTTCCGTCAATACTTTTAACTTTATCTCCCTTGAAATTCCACTTTGTTGAAACAAAACGAATGACTGGGTATTTTTCTTCATCGAATAAATCAGCGCTTTTTAAATGGTTATCAAATGATGCTGAACCGCTATTGATATTTTTTATTGGAATGGATATATCGACGACACCTCTTTTTTCTTCGGGTGAAAATTCTACCTTACCTTCTAAATTATAAAAACCGCCGTGGTTCGTGGTAGTAGCAAAGTGATCTATCTGAAAACGGGCATTGGTGTGATTAGGATCAATGACATATTCCGTAGCTTGAACTGCAAATGTAAAAAGGGTAGCAGCAAGTGAGATAAAAAATTTTTTCATTATGAGATCCGTTGTTTCTAAAGGGAATGTTATTTACCCCGTTTCCTGAAATTACATGTTTCACATGAAACGGGGTGGGTTTTTTTATCAGTTAGCTAATGCACTAAATCAAACTGATAAATTTTCTCTCGATATCTTTAATAACTGCGCATCCGGCCAGTTTCATACAAAGTTTTAGCTCATCCTTAAGTAGGTTTAAAACGGATGTAACGCCTGGTGCTCCGCCTAAGGCGAGCCCATACAAAATTGGTCTGCCGATAGCGACAGCTTTAGCACCTAATGCGAGAGCTTTAAATACATGAACACCGCGACGGATACCTCCATCTAAATAGACTGGAATTTTAGACCCAACAGCTTCAACAATGCCCGGTAATGAAGTGATTGCTGCCGGGACAGTATCCAACTGTCGGCCACCATGATTAGATACCTGAATGGCTGAGGCTCCGTAGTCAACACACTCTTTCGCGTTTTCGGCAGATTGAATACCTTTTACGATAATAGGAAGACCCGATTCTTTGGCAAGGAATTCCAGATCTTTGAAATTAAGATCGCGTTTAAAGATGGAAGTGATCTCTTTTAATGTTGCACCGACAGGAGCGTTAGGGATGTTAGGAAACGGCAGTGAATTTGGGAAGACAAATTTATTACGTTTATCGGCCTCTCTGTTACCATTCCATTCTAAATCAACCGTAAATACTATTGCAGTGGCACCCATAGCTTTAGCCCGGTGTATAAGTTCACGGTTAATGCCCATATCCTTGGTAAAATAAATTTGGAACCATTTGGGACCTTTACTTACCTTTGCTATCTCATCAAGAGATGAATTAGAAAGTGTTTGTGCAGTAAATAGTGTGCCAGCATTAGCAGCTCCTTTGGCTGTTCCCAATTCTGCGGTAGTATGAGCCAGTCCATGCGCCGCCATTGGGGGAATAAAAATAGGCATATCCACTTTGCTACCGAGTAATTCGGTTGTTGTGTCAGGATCTTTTATTCCTGCGAGATAGTGTGGAATAATTTGGTAATCATCAAAGGCTCTGGTGTTTTCGCGTAAAGTCCATTCATCACCTGAACCGCCGCTAATATAACCAAAGTGGGGAGCAGGAATCAATTTGCGTGCGTCTTCTTCTAAGTCATAAAGATTAATGATATCAAGGTCTTTTTCTGTGCTACTTGCTTTATAAGCTCCTTGCAGTTTTATATTAGCAGTTGCAGCATTGGCTGAGGATACTGTGGATAGGATACCAGCAGCAGCAAGACTTAACCCTCCAACCATGACGTCTCTTCTTGATGGCATACAATTCTCCCTTACTTAAAGTAGGCTTATAAGTATTGACAATAGAATTTGTCTACATATTAAGAATAGACGTATTCTGGGTAGTTAAAGCTAATAAATGCACTAATAATGTTTTTATGTGCTTGCAAAGTCAGTTGTTATAAGGGTTTCTTTGCTGTAATAGGCGAATTTTAAAGTGAAAAATAAGGTATATTGGTTTGTTTTATTCTATCTTGGATTATCAGGTTAGCTTATGTCAGAATATTATTTATGAAATAGAAAAATTGATGGGAAGAGATATAAAAAGGATGGGAAATAATCGGGCTAAATAAATTCTCTGCATATTTTGTTTCAATAGTTCATTGTAATTCTTATAAACTGTGAGAAAATAATTAATCACTTTTGGTTATTAAAATTTTTCATCATCCTTGATTAGAAAAAGACTATGATTTAAATGCAATCTAAAAATTATATTCGATGACAAGTGATATGTTTTAATAGCTATTAACTCAGAACCTTATTTAATGAAAGTATTGGTTTTTTCCTTAAGGAGAGTTTATGAGTAATAAAAATGATTTTAAAGCTTTTTCTGCTAACCAAGATGCTAATGTTGTTTCTCAAGGAGAATATGAAGAAAGTCAGTACCTTAATACTGGAATACCCCCAAATATTATTTCCATTGATTTATTAAATAAGGTCTTACGTCAGTCGTCAATTATATCATCCGTGGTGGCTAATTTCATATCTACACAATGTGGTGATGATGTTTTGGATGATGGTGATATAGTAAAACTCTCTACACAATTAAATGCAGCCTTAGAGCAAAAAGTCAAGAAAGACATTCCAAATGCTTCATTGACACAAAAAGGTGTTATTCAACTTACTGATGTGGTGGGTGATAGTGACACATTGGCAATTACGCAAAAACTTGCCCAAGATATAGTAAATTCGTTGAATGAAAATATTAGTAACAGAGTACCTAATATTCGTAAAATTAATAGCAAGGAGCTATCTGAAGATATACATTTGGATGCAGTGGATATAGGAACGTACACCAAATCAGAAATAGATAAACAAATTAATACTAAAGGCAATAAGAACACAGCCGGTAAAGCTATTAATGGTTGGTGGAAATGTGGGGATACCGATGTAATTTATCAATGGGGGCGAACTGATGTAATTCATGGTGGTCATGCGGCTCGTATTCAGCTACCAATTAGTTTTTCCAGTATGGATTACTCCGTAATTATTAATCCGATTCAGAAAAAAATCGGTATTCTGGGGGCGTCTATTGGATACGTAAATTTGATTGATGATTCATCTTTCGAATTGTTTAATTCATGGGTAAATGCCAAATGGAATAGCCCGTTTTTTTGGATAGCGATAGGATATTAATTATGTATTATTATAGCGCAAAAAAGAATGCATTCTATCCCATAGAACTGAAGAAAAATTATATTGCTGCTGGTTCATTGCCAGATGATATTACTGAAGTCAGTAACGATATTTATCAGGAATATGCGGCTAGTAGTGCTCCGGAAGGTAAATATCGCATAGCGGGTAAAAATGGCTTACCAGAATGGGCGGATATTCCACCACCGACAAAAGAAGAATTACAGCAGCATGCTAAACTTAAAAAACAGCAACTAATGATTGAGGCAACAAATCAAATTGCATTATTACAGGATGCCGTCGATTTGGATATTGCCACGGAAGAAGAAAGAACGGCTTTATTGGCATGGAAGGAATATAGAGTGATGCTTAACCGGATAGATATTTCACAGGAAATGGACATTGATTGGCCTGAACTGCCAGAGTGATATCCCCTTCATTTTTCAAGTTGTTGCTTTGTTGGCAGCTTTCACTTACCCCAGTCACATAGTTATCTATGTTCCTGGGGATGCGTTCACTTGCCGTTGCGCTGCAACTCGAAATCTATTAGGTATAGAATAAAAGCTGAATTTCCCCCAAAAATTAACGGTATGGTTCTTTGGGGGATACAAAACTTAAATTTTAATTGCCAGCTATCTGTTATAGATTAAATTTATTTACGTGAATCAATAGTTCTTTCTTCACTATAATGTAAATTGTGAAAAACATTCTGATTCATTTCTATTTTTCTCGCTATACTTTCCTCTGAAAGTAATCTATTCGCACTATTGGTTTTCTTTTGGTAACGAGAAGGCCATATTTCGGAAGGGGATAACCCTAGTTTTGTTGCGATTATTGCTTCCCCTTTTGGCCATTGGCGGTGCAATGCATTACTCAATGTGGATGATGCTAACCCTGCTTTGCGAGATACGGCTGAAAGGGTTGTTCCTTGCTTTTTTAAAGCGGCAATAATATCAGCTGGATGCCAATCTTTTTTGTCCACAATAATTCTCCAAAATTATATATAAGTGTTTGTACAGTGAATTCACTTCCATAGCCAGTAAGACTGGGTATCTGTGTATAACTAAGGTGATTCTTTTTTAGCTGTAATAAACCTTGAGTTTAAAAATATATAGCTATTTCAAATAAATATGATACGAAAAGGAACCGATAAATATACTTAATCAAAGTCTATAAGGTCTTAATAAGTTTAATGTAACTACTCACACATGAATTTTCAACAAGTATTTTGTATTTTAATAACAAATTTGTAATTTGCATGAAGAAATTAACGTATAAATTGCTAAAAAATAGATAAATTTTTCATAATGTTAGTTATAATCTGCAACTATTAAGGCATTACATAATACTAGCTGTAAATATGACCATATACAGGGAAAGGATTTATCAAGAATAAATCTATAAAAATATTAAAAATCAATAAGTTAATGTTAATATATGAAAAATCTTGCAGATAGATTGAAATTTGTCCTATATAAGCTGGATATTTCTCAGGCGGAAGCCGCAAAGCGTTGCCGATTGGCCCAACAATCATTAAACTACATTATTAGAAATAATCTTGATGAATCAAAGCTCTCGAATAGGATCGCGGAAGGATTAAATTTAAATCCAGAATGGTTGATTAGTGGCAAGGGAAATTTTCGGAATCCTGAAATATATAGAGTTCCTTTGATCGATAACTATTTTTCTCTCGGATTATACATCAGAGGACAAGAATTAGGCGAAGATACTCAATATTTGCTCACAACTCGATTCCTGGGTAATAGACCTTTTGCGAAACAAACTGAGAAGAACAAGATAGCTGTTTGTTGTTCAAAAGAATTCGAGATTGAATCTGTATTTTTTAATGAATATCTATATATAACAGAAGATTATTGTAAGGTTGTGGAAAGTAAAGATTTATATGATCAAAGAAATGTCTATACTATTTGTGAATGGAGGATTTATAATGTCGATTTTTCGCAGAGCAATTGATTATTTTTATTATTTGAAAGATTTATTGAGAGAAGAAAATTTGCACGTAAAGATTGACAGTTTAAAGTTATTTTCAGGAAACTTCTTTGTTTCTTACCATATTAACAAGCATGATATAAATTCGTCAATGGAATTAAGAAGCTTTGTAGATAGCTATTATAATAATTTGGCAACTAGTGACAAGTTATTGCTAGTAAAATATATTACTTATTATGATATTTTCTTAAAATGGTTCAATGATGGAAATTGTACAGAGAAAGAGTTTTTGGATAATATTAAAATGGAAATAAAGAAAGATGGCTTATAATCGATTGGAAACCAGAAATAGATCTGAGTTTTATAATATTCTTTTTGCTTCATTATTTATTTGTTTGTCAATTACTTCACATTTGATCGCTTACAGGTTAGTGAGTTTTGGTGATTATGTAATAATCCCTTCCACGGTTACTTACATGTTATGTTTTTCCATCGTAGATATTTTTTCCAGCTTTAATGCAAGAAAAACGGTCCTGCTCATTATAGCATTAGAGGCAATCACTAATTTAATTATGATTTTGATCACAAATATTGTGATTTCCATGCCTTATCCTGATGTTTTTAAGGAGAGTATGGATTATTATAATACTTTTAATCCAATTTCTAATTTATTTGTTGCTAATATATTTGGTTCATTCGTGGCATTTGTTTTAAATTCTATAATATTCTCCTATTTCTACAGAAATAAAAAATTGTCTTTTATAACATCATCAATACTCTCATTTGCAGTAGTTGTTGTGGTATATACAACTATAACTGATTATTTAGCTTTTAATGAAATGTATTCTGATATAATATATAGTCTTACTTTAACCAATATGGTTACTAACTCTGTTTTAATAATTTTTTATTCTCTTATTTCAAACCAAATTGTACGTTATATAAACAGAAAGTTGATATAAACTAGCGGAGAAAAAAATAATGATAAACTTCAAAGGATTAGGTCATATTAATATCGTCGTAGATGATATTCAGGAAGCGATTGATTTATATAAGAATTTATTTGGTGCTATACCAAAGCAATTATTTCCTCATTTTAAAAATAGTGGTTTTTCAAAAGCGGCTGGCTTCATTGATAACGCTGATCAGGTAGATGTATCAATAGCATTCCTGGAAATTCCTGGGACCGGGGTTTTTATTGAATTGATGGAATATCACAATCCAACTGGAATAAAAAGGGTTGAGTTAAAAGAGGCTAATGATATTGGTGGTGTTGGGCATATTTGTTTTAGAGTACAAAATATAGATAGTGTTTTTGAACACGTAAAAAATTTTCCTGATGTCAGATTGATAAACCCATCACCATTATATAAAGCATATAAGATAGATGAGATCACGAGCGATGAGTTCATGTTCTTTAATGAGGAAGATGAAAAAAATACTGATCTAAAACAAGAAACTTGTAAGATTATAGGAAAGATCAGGTATTTTTATTTTATAGACAAATATAATATTCAATGGGAGTTTGAAGAAGGGCATGACGATATCGGCTCTAATTGAGTATGAATATATTTGATTAATTGAGAAATATACATGTAAATATTTAATTATATTTACATGTATAATTAAGATTTTTTTATGATGTTAATTTAATTATATGATGATAAACATCTGAAATGATATTTTATTATTTTACATAGCAAAAATTCAACTTTGCCAGTGTTAGTGTAGTGATGTTTGCTAATATCATCAGCACCTATGTTATATACCCGTCATCTTTCAAGTTGCCTCTTTGTTAGCTGCACTCACTTCGGTCACAGAGTTATCTATGCTCCCGGGGATTCGCTCCCTTGCCGTTGCGATGCATCTTGAAATCCATAGGGTATAATAAGTGATATTACCACTATTTCCGTGTTTGATTCCCTGTGATATTTGGGAGATTGAGAGAGTAAAATTAGTAAAAATGTACGAAAATAAAGAAATTGCAAATAACAAAGAAACCAATATTTCCAATAAGTTATGGCCAGGTCGCTTCTCTGTTGCCCCGATGCTCGACTGGACGGACCGTCATTGCCGTTATTTCCATCGTTTGTTAAGTAAACAAACTCTGCTATATACCGAAATGGTAACAACTGGCGCGATTATTCATGGTAAAGGTAACTATCTGGCATATAACGAAGAAGAACATCCTCTAGCATTGCAATTGGGTGGCAGTGATCCGCAGGCATTAGCGCATTGCGCTAAAATTGCTCAGGAACGTGGTTATGATGAAATTAACCTGAATGTGGGTTGTCCTTCAGACCGGGTACAAAATGGTCGTTTTGGTGCTTGTTTGATGGGAGAAGCTAAATTGGTCGCTGATTGCGTCAAGGCAATGCAAGATGTGGTCAATGTGCCGGTAACTGTTAAAACCCGTATCGGTATTGATGAACAGGACAGTTATGAATTCCTGTGCGATTTTATTGATACTGTTGTACAACACAGTGGTTGCAATATATTTACCATTCATGCCCGCAAAGCCTGGCTTTCTGGTCTGAGTCCAAAAGAAAACCGCGAGATCCCGCCGCTGGATTACCCACGGGTTTATCAACTGAAAAAAGATTTTCCGCAATTAACGATTGCTATTAACGGTGGTATTAAATCGCTGGAAGAAGCGAAACAGCATCTGCAATATGTGGATGGGGTTATGATTGGACGTGAGGCATACCAGAATCCGGCTATTTTGGCCCAAGTTGATCATGAATTATTTGATGCTGTAATTCCGGTAGTTGATACCGTTGCGGTAATTAGAGCGCTTTATCCTTATATAGAGCAAGCGCTTTCACAGGGGACATATTTGGGGCATATTACTCGCCATATTTTAGGTATCTTTCAGGGGATTCCGGGAGCGCGTCAATGGCGCCGTCATCTGAGTGAGAATGCTCACAAACCGGGTGCCGATATTTCCGTTGTAGAACAGGCGTTGGCTATGGTAACAGAGCGGATGTAATATCCGCTCATTTTACTGTTAAAGGTACAGTCATATATGAGAATTGAGCACTAAAATATTTATGGGTATTGCGTGATTTTTTACTGTGCTTTAATCTGTTTTTTCGAGTTAGTTTTTCATTATCGGACAAAAATAGATATCCATATACCCAATAGATTTCGAGTTGCAGCGCAACGGCAAGGGAGCGAATCCCCGGGAAAATAGATAACTATGTGACCGGGGTGAGTGAGTGCAGTTACAAAAGGCAACTTGAAAGATAACGAGTATATTAGACTTGCTGGCTTAGTTAATAACCCGCTCATTTTACCGTTAAGGGATCAGTAAACAAGACCCTTGCGTTGCCCGGCTTTCTAGAATCTGATGTGCTTTTGTTGCTTCACTTAGCGGGAATTTCTGATTTTCTGGTACATCCACGTTAATTTTGCCGCTGGCAATCAGAGCGAACAGTGCTTTACTCGCCTCATCCAATTCTTCGCGTGTTGAAATATAGCCAGCGATAGAAGGGCGGGTAACAAACAATGAACCTTTTTGATTTAAAATTCCTAAATCGACACCAGTAACAGGCCCGGATGCATTACCAAAGCTGACCATCAATCCGTGACGTTTCAAGCAATCCAGTGAATCCAACCAGGTAGATTTACCCACCGAATCATAAACTACACCGACTTTCTCACCATGGGTAATTTCATGAACTCGTTCGACAATATTTTCACGGTTATAGTTAATTACCTGCCACGCCCCGGCATTTTTAGCGAGTTGGGCTTTCTCATCAGAGCCAACTGTTCCAATAAGTTTTGCACCTAAAGTTTTTGCCCATTGGCAGGCAATGAGCCCAACGCCACCAGCAGCGGCATGAAACAAAAAGATTTCTCCTGGCTGAATTTTGTAGGTACGGCGTAGAAGATAATAAACCGTTAATCCTTTTAGAAAAGAAGCAGCAGCCTGCTCGAAGGAGATGGTATCAGGCAGAACAACGACTTGATTTTCCGCGACATTATGCACTTCACTGTAAGCACCTAAAGTTGATTGTGCATAAGCTACACGGTCACCAACTTTTATGGAAGTGACAGTAGAGCCGACTTTGGTAACTACGCCTGCGGCTTCAGTACCTAAACCGCTTGGTAATTGCGCAGGTGGATAGAGTCCATTACGAATATAGGTATCGATATAGTTGATTCCAATAGCCCTATTTTCTACTTGTACTTCATTATTAGCAGGATCTACAGGTGTGAATTCACTATATCTTAGGATTTCAGGGCCACCAGTTGCGGAAAATTCGATATGTTTTGCCATGACTCAACCTCATCAATGTAAGGGGAATGTGTGCACGTAGTAGTTCAATTCATTGTAAATGGGCTTTCGAATGTGTCAGAAATAATTACAAACTATATGTAATTACTCAAGGCACTTCATAGCGTATACTCATGTGCTGTTGCAGATTTATCAGTAGATTATTGCGGGATTCATGGCGGGAAAAAAATCAACTCACAACAAAGCGGTCGAACCAAAAGATCGCCAAATGGAAGGACTGAAGCTTCCGCCACACTCTTTGGAAGCAGAGCAGTCCGTGCTAGGCGGTTTAATGCTAGATAATGAACGCTGGGATAATGTATCCGAACGTGTTACTAGCAATGATTTTTTCAGTCGTCCACACCGGCGCATTTTTTCTGAAATGCAGCGATTGCTGGAGATGGGTAACCCAATCGATCTGATTACGTTATCTGAATCTCTTGAACAAAGTGGTGATTTGGGCAATGTAGGTGGTTTTGCTTATCTGGCCGAGTTATCAAAAAATACGCCAAGTGCGGCTAACATTAATGCTTATGCAGATATTGTCCGTGAACGTGCTGTTGTCCGCGATATGATTGCCGTTGCAAATGAAATTGCCGATGCAGGTTATGATCCACAGGGAAGGAGCAGCGAGGAGTTATTGGATCTGGCTGAATCGAAGGTATTCCAGATTGCGGAAAATCGTGCCAGCAAAGATGAAGGACCAAAAGGAATAGAACGTATTCTTGAGGAAACGGTGGAACGTATTGAGCAACTCTACCAGCGTCCTCATGATGGCGTAACCGGTGTTTCTACCGGCTATCAGGATTTGGATAAGAAAACCGCGGGATTGCAGAAGTCCGATCTGATTATCGTGGCTGCTCGTCCTTCTATGGGTAAAACCACTTTCGCTATGAACCTGTGTGAAAACGCAGCCATGATGCAAGATAAGCCAGTTTTGATCTTCAGCCTTGAGATGCCCGGCAACCAGATCATGATGCGTATGTTGGCATCCCTTTCACGAGTGGATCAAACTCGTATCCGCACCGGCCAGCTTGATGATGAGGATTGGGCGCGGATTTCCAGTACGATGGGGATATTGCTGGAAAAACGCAATATGTATATTGATGATTCGTCTGGCCTGACACCTACCGAAGTCCGTTCCCGCGCCCGGCGTGTTTTTCGTGAAAATGGTGGATTGAGTCTCATCATGATCGACTACCTGCAATTAATGCGGGTGCCGTCTTTATCTGATAACCGTACTTTGGAAATTGCAGAGATTTCCCGTTCATTGAAGGCGTTGGCTAAAGAGCTCCAGGTGCCGGTGGTTGCACTTTCTCAGCTCAATCGTAGCCTTGAACAGCGGGCAGATAAGCGCCCTGTTAACTCTGATTTACGTGAATCCGGCTCTATTGAACAGGATGCCGACCTAATTATGTTCATCTATCGTGACGAGGTTTACCATGAGAGCAGCGACATGAAAGGTGTAGCTGAAATCATTCTTGGTAAGCAGCGTAACGGTCCAATTGGTACAGTTCGCCTGACGTTTAATGGTCAATGGTCGCGGTTTGATAACTATGCCGGACCAAGTTATGACGACGAATAAGTATTAACCACCAAAGAATTAATAGATTAAGGAATAAAATGAAAGCGGCAACCGCAGTTATTGACCGCCGCGCTCTGCGACATAACCTGCAACGGGTAAGGGAGATCGCCCCTAAAAGCAATCTGATTGCAGTTGTGAAAGCAAACGCTTATGGCCATGGTTTACTGGAAACAGCACATACGCTGGATGACGCCGATTGTTTCGGTGTAGCGCGAATTGGTGAAGCATTGACGTTGCGTCATGGTGGTATTGTCAAACCGATTCTGTTATTGGAAGGATGCTTTGATGCAGCTGATCTGCCAGTACTGGTTGCTAACCATATTGAAACTGTAGTTCACAGCATTGAACAGTTGGAAGCACTGGAGCAGGCTAAGTTATCTCATCCGGTAAAAGTATGGATGAAACTGGATAGCGGGATGCATCGTTTAGGTGTAAGGCCGGAAGATGCCGAAGAATTTTACCAACGGTTAAGTCGTTGTAAAAATGTACAGCAGCCGGTCAATATTGTCAGCCATTTTGGCAGGGCTGATGAACCAACATTAGACACAACTTGCCAGCAGATTGCCTGTTTTCAGGCTTTCTGTGCTGATAAACCGGGAGAAAAATCTATTGATGCATCGGGAGGTATCCTGTTGTGGCCGGAAGTCCATCAAGATTGGGTGCGTCCTGGGCTGATGATGTATGGTGTATCGCCATTATCCGATAAAACGGCGGCGGATTTTAACCTGATGCCGGCGATGACCTTAAAGTCGAGCTTAATTGCTGTTCGTAAGCATAAAGCTGGCGAGGCGGTTGGCTATGGTGGAACTTGGATCAGTGAACGTGATACCTGTCTTGGGGTTGTGGCTATTGGCTATGGTGATGGTTATCCGCGCTGTGCTCCTTCAGGAACACCAATATATATTAATGGCCGTGAAGTGCCGATTGCTGGTCGTGTCTCGATGGATATGATCTCCGTTGATTTGGGACCAGATGCGGCAGATAAAGTCGGTGATGAAGCGGTTCTCTGGGGAGATGTGCTGCCAGTGGAACGGATTGCTGAATGCACCGGTATCATCACTTATGAGTTGGTGACCAAACTCACTTCCAGAGTGGTAATGGAATACTTGGACGAATGATTTTGTAGGTTATACCTAATAGATTTCAAGTTGCAGCGTGGCGGCAAGTGAACGAATCCCCAGGAGCATAGATAACGATGTGACTGGGGTAAGTGAAAGCAGCCAACAAAGCAGCAACTTGAAAGATGAAGGGTATAATTGTTTATTAAATAACTCACTGATAAGGAGTAGAGCCTGATGTTCCAGAATGTTGATGCTTATGCTGGTGATCCTATTCTTTCGCTGGCAGAAGAATTTAAAAAAGATCCTCGTGCGGAAAAAATTAATCTGAGCATCGGGCTTTATTACGATGAGCAGGGTGTGACTCCGCAATTGCAGGCGGTGGCTACCGCAGAAGAACAACTTAGAGCGTTATCACAGACAGCCTCTCTTTATCTGCCAATGGAAGGATTGGAATCATATCGTCTTGCGGTTCAGGAACTGTTATTTGGTAAAGAGCATTCGGTGTTGAAACAGAAAAAAGTGGCAATAATTCAAACACTTGGCGGTTCTGGTGCCCTTAAAATTGGTGCTGATTTTTTGCGTCGTTATTTCCCTGATTCAGAAGTGTGGTGTAGTGATCCAACTTGGGAAAACCATGCTGCTATTTTTGCTGGTGCTGGTATTAAGGTGAACTATTACCCTTATTTTGATACACAGACCAAAGGGGTAAAATTCAGTGAAATGCTGGAAACATTCGGGAAATTACCGGCAAAAAGCATTATTGTGATGCACCCTTGTTGCCATAATCCAACAGGATCTGACTTGACCTATGATCAATGGGATCAGGTTGTTCAGATTGTTAAGGAGAGAGAATTACTGCCATTCCTTGATATTGCTTATCAAGGGCTTGCTGATGGTATGGAAAAAGATGCTTATGCCATTCGTGCAATGGCGACAGCCGGATTGCCTTGTCTGGTGAGTAATTCTTTCTCCAAGATATTTTCTATGTATGGTGAGCGCGTGGGGGGCTTGTCTGTCATTTGCGATGATGAGCAGATTAAAGAGCGAGTATTGGGGCAGTTGAAAGCCGGTGTACGTCGTGTCTACTCTAGCCCACCGAATTTTGGTGCACTGGTTGTCGCTAAGGTGTTGACTGATTCAGCGTTGAAAGCGCAGTGGTTGGAAGAAGTTGAGCGTATGCGCTTGCGTATTTTGGAAATGCGCACAGTGCTGGTGGATACCTTGAGAACTGAATTACCAGAGAAAAACTTTGAATATTTGCTGAAACAGCGCGGTATGTTCAGCTATACCGGTTTTAGTCAGAAACAGGTGGATCGCTTGCGTGAAGAGTTTGCTGTTTATCTAGTCGGTAGTGGCCGAGTCTGCATGGCTGGCGTTAATTACCATAATGTTGCGCGTATTGCTGAAACATTTGCAGCGGTAAATCAGTAATAAAGTTTAATGTAATGAATTTGCTATTGATGATAATGATGGGCAGATTCGTAAAATAGTAGTAAACATCTTTTTGAAGCGCGCTATTCATAGTGCGCTAATATATTAATTTAATAAATTGAATTTATACCCAATAAATTTCGAGTTGCAGCGCGGCGGCAAGTGAACGAATCCCCGGGAGCATAGATAACTATGTGACCGGGGTGAGTGAGTGCAGCCAACAAAGAGGCAACTTGAAAGATAACAGGTATATAATGGTTTTATTCATCTCATCGTATCAATATACAGATATAAACTACAGACTCCTCTAATCAAATTTTTGTGAATTGAATAGTTTGCCAAAAATATTACCCTTTGATCATGATCTGGCGCTTGCTGTTTATTGTGAGGTAGATCTCTTTTTCATGAAACACTTTTCATACGGTAAAAATACTTCTGACTATTTCAAGGCATAGCCAAACACTTGTTAGTATTCGATAAGATTTTTCTTATTCCTTTGTTTTATCAGATTTATTTTAAATATAAAACACAATCTCATTATCAAAGTGCTGGAATAAATGTTTTTCAGCGGAATTTAACTTGATGGTTATCACATAAAATAGGACTGGAAACTCAGCAAAGCGTTCTTACGATCACTCTCTCAACTTCGTTATAAAGTAGAAAATTTTCTTTACTGTTTGGTGTTTCACGCATAAAACAAACGTATGTTTAAAAACAAACAAGTGCCTACAAATGACGAACCGGGAAAAACAAATATTGTATCTTCTGAGACAAGATCCGTTGATCCCACAGCAGGAAATTGCCAATATTTTAGGAATAAGCCGTTCTGGTGTTGCTGGTCACATTATGAATTTAATGAATAAAGGGTATATAAAGGGCAAAGGTTATATTTTATCTGATCATAATTATGTAGTGGTGGTTGGCTCTATTAATATGGATGTTTGTGGTTATGCATCTTCTAAATTAATTTATGAAGATTCTAACCCAGGAAAAGTAAAGTGTGCACCTGGTGGTGTGGGGAGAAATATTGCCCAAAATATCGCGTTGTTAGGTAAAGAGTGTCATCTTATTTCTGTTGTTGGTGATGATTTCTATGGTAGTACTTTATTGGATTTGGCCAAACGTGCAGGTGTCAACGTCGATCATTGCTATAAGCTTTGTGGTGAGAATACCTCAACTTATATCTCTTTATTAGATGACAGTGGTGAGATGTTAGTTGCCGTTAACGACATGCATATCCTGGAAAAACTGACGCCATCGTTGTTGGTGGATAATTGTGATCTTATTCAACATGCTGGTGTATTGGTGGTTGATTGCAATTTGTCCGAAGAGGCTTTGACCTGGCTGTTTACCAATGCCGGAACAGTCCCTGTATTTGTCGATCCGGTATCTGCATTTAAAGCACCTAAAATTAAAAATTGGCTTTCCTATATCCATACCTTAAAACCTAATCGCTTGGAAGCTGAGGTGCTTAGTGGCATGAAAATAACCCATCTTTCTGATGTTCCTGGTGTAGCACAGTGGTTTCACGATCAGGGCGTGCAGCAGCTAGTACTCAGTATGGGAATGGAAGGGGCCTACTTCAGCGAAAAGGATGGTGTGGCTGGTTGGTCACATCCCATAAATATCAAGATTGTCAATGTAACAGGTGCCGGCGACGCTATGATGGCCGGGCTCGTGAGCTGCTGGTTGGAGGATATGACGCTGGCTGAAAGTGTTCGCTTTGCTCAAGGATGTTCTGCGTTAACGCTATCTTGCGAATTTACCAATAATCCAAATCTGTCGAATGGCAGTGTTCAAAAACTTTTGGAATTACGATCATGAAAAATCACGCTATTGGAAATGAATATCTGGATATTTCTCCAGAAGTTACTGAGGCTTTAGCGAATAATCAACCTGTCGTAGCGTTTGAATCTACTATTATTGCTCAAGGGATGCCCTATCCGCAGAATGTGGAGGTGGCATTACAGGTTGAACAGAAAGTCAGAGAAAATGGAGCTGTTCCCGCAACGATAGCTGTTATCAATGGGCGGATGAAAGCAGGATTGTCGCATGAAGAAATAGAGCTTTTGGGTAGCGAGGGCTACAAGGTGACGAAAGTCAGTCGCCGTGATTTACCTTTTGTTATGGCTGCCGGGAAAAATGGTGCGACTACGGTGGCTTCTACCATGATTATCGCTGAGATGGCGGGCATTAAAATTTTCGCTACTGGCGGTATTGGTGGTGTACACCGTGGAGCGGAACATACTTTTGATATTTCCGCCGACTTGCAGGAACTGGCTAAAACCAGTGTTGCGGTAGTTTGTGCTGGAGCTAAATCCATTCTGGATCTTGGCTTGACAACAGAATATCTTGAAACTCATGGTGTACCATTAATTGGTTATCAGACTGACTCTTTACCGGCGTTTTTCTGCCGTACCAGTCCATTTTCGGTCAGTGCTCGTTTAGATTCCCCAGAACAGATAGCCCAAGTCATGGCGATAAAATGGCGTACTGGGTTACAAGGGGGATTAGTGATTGCTAATCCAATCCCTGAGCAGTACGCCATGCCAGAAGAGGAAGTTAATGCAGCTATCGAGCAGGCGGTGCGTGAGTCCATTGAGCAGGGAGTGAGTGGAAAAGAGTGTACGCCGTTTTTGTTGGCCAGAGTGGCTGAGTTGACTGGAGGTAATAGCCGGTCTTCTAATATTCAATTAGTACTCAATAATGCTGAATTAGCGGCGAAAATTGCTTGTCATTATTGGGAAAACGATATGTGAAGTTGCTGCCAGGAAATAGAGGGGCCTGACTAAGCCCCTACGGGCACATTATGCTTTTTTCTGTAATACAGGTTTCAGGAAACGGGCGGTATGTGATTTTTCACATTCGGCGACCTCTTCTGGGGTGCCAGAAACCAGAATTTCACCGCCGCCGCTACCTCCTTCAGGACCAAGATCAATGATCCAGTCAGCGGTTTTAATAACATCAAGATTGTGCTCGATAACCACAATAGTATTTCCTTGATCACGTAGCTGATGCAAAACTGCCAGCAATTGCTGGATATCAGCAAAGTGCAAACCCGTTGTTGGCTCATCAAGAATATATAATGTTTGTCCTGTGCCGCGTTTGGATAACTCGCGTGCTAATTTTACTCGTTGAGCTTCACCACCTGACAATGTTGTTGCTGATTGCCCCAGACGAATGTAGGAAAGGCCAACATCTATTAATGTTTGCAGTTTACGAGATAAAGCAGGAATCGCATCAAAGAATTCACGGGCTTCTTCGATAGTCATATTTAGCACTTCATTGATATTCTTGCCTTTATATTTTATTTCCAATGTTTCACGGTTATAACGCTTACCCTTACATTGATCGCAAGGTACATAAATATCAGGTAGGAAGTGCATTTCTACTTTAATCACGCCATCACCCTGACAAGCTTCACAGCGTCCACCTTTAACGTTAAAACTGAATCGTCCAGGTGTATAACCACGGGCGCGGGATTCCGGTACGCCAGAGAATAATTCACGGACTGGCGTGAATACGCCGGTGTAAGTTGCCGGGTTAGAACGAGGGGTTCGGCCTATCGGACTCTGGTCAATATCAATCACTTTATCGAAATGTTCCAACCCTTGAATATCGATATAAGGAGCGGGATTGATATTGGTCGCACCATTCAATTGGCGTTGGGCAATGGGGAACAGTGTGTCATTGATGAGCGTTGATTTACCGGAGCCAGAAACCCCGGTAATACACGTGAATAACCCGACAGGTAGATTGAACATCACATTTTTCAGGTTATTACCTTTGGCACCAATCAGTTTTAGCATTTTTTTCGGATCTGCCGGGATACGTTTTTCTGGAATCATAATTTCCCGTTCACCACTCAGGAATTTACCTGTTAGTGAATCTTGGCTTACCATGATGTCCTTAACTGTGCCTTCTGCGACGATTTTGCCACCGTGTACACCGGCACCGGGGCCGATATCAATGATATGGTCAGCCGCTCGGATGGCATCTTCATCATGTTCAACCACAATCACGGTATTGCCCAAGTTGCGCAAGTGAATCAGTGTTTCCAGCAGGCGTTCATTATCCCGCTGATGCAATCCGATGGAAGGTTCATCAAGTACATACATGACTCCCACCAGACCGGCACCAATTTGGCTGGCAAGACGGATACGCTGAGCTTCGCCCCCGGACAGTGTTTCGGCAGAACGGGAGAGGGTCAGATAATTTAGACCGACATTAACCAGGAATTTCAGACGATCGCGGATCTCTTTTAATACTTTCTCAGCAATTTGCGCACGTTGACCGCTGAGTTTAATATTTTGGAAGAAATCCATCGCATGGCCAATACTAAAATCTGAGATTTCCGGTAGGGTTGTATTCTCAATAAATACGTAACGCGCTTCTTTACGTAAGCGGGTTCCGTGACAGGAAATACATGAACGGTTGCTGATGTATTTCGCCAGTTCTTCACGGACAGCCGTAGATTCCGTCTCTTTATAGCGGCGTTCCATATTATGCAGTACACCCTCGAATGGATGGTTGCGTATTGTGGTATCACCGCGATCATTGATGTATTTAAATTCGATGGATTGTTTACCGGAACCGTACAACACTATTTTCTGAATACTGCTGCTCAGGGAGTTGAAAGGTATTTCAATATCGAATTTATAATGCTCTGCCAGTGAACATAGCATCTGGAAATAGTAGAAATTACGGCGATCCCAGCCACGAATTGCACCACCAGCGAGGGAGATATCACCATTCTGAATGACTCTGTCAGGATCAAAAAATTGCTGAATGCCTAAACCATCACAAGTTGGGCAAGCCCCGGCTGGGTTGTTAAAAGAGAACAGGCGAGGTTCCAGTTCACTCATGCTGTAGCCACATGTTGGACACGCAAAATTGGCGGAGAAAATCAGTTCCTCAGCCTGAGCGTTATCCATATCAGCGACAATAGCTGTACCGCCTGAAAGTTCCAGAGCGGTTTCAAAAGATTCAGCCAGACGCTGCGCCAGATCGGCACGAACTTTAAAGCGATCAATGACCACTTCAATGGTATGTTTCTTCTGTAATTCCAGTTTTGGTGGATCGGATAAGTCACAGACTTCGCCATCAATGCGCGCGCGGATATAACCTTGTGCTGCCAGATTATCCAGTAATTTAGTGTGTTCGCCTTTGCGCTCTTTGACAATGGGTGCCAGCAACATCAAGCGATTACCTTCTGGCAGTGCTAGCACATTATCTACCATTTGGCTGACAGTCTGTGCCGTCAATGGGATATCGTGGTCAGGGCAACGTGGTTCGCCTACGCGGGCAAACAGCAAACGTAGATAATCATGAATTTCGGTAATTGTCCCTACGGTTGAACGTGGGTTGTGAGAAGTAGATTTTTGCTCAATAGAAATAGCCGGGGATAGTCCCTCAATATGGTCAACATCGGGTTTCTCCATCAGTGATAGAAACTGGCGCGCATAGGCTGAAAGTGATTCAACATAACGACGCTGCCCTTCTGCATAAAGCGTATCAAATGCTAGAGAAGACTTACCAGAACCGGACAAACCCGTGATAACGATCAGCTTGTCTCGGGGAATTATCAGATTGATATTTTTGAGATTGTGGGTACGTGCGCCCCGAACTTCGATGTTATCCATGAACTATTTCCCGGATGATTCATACGTGCATATACCCTTTATCTTTCAAGCTGCTGCTTTGTTAGCTGCCTTTCACTCACCCCAGTCACATCGTTATCTATGCTCTTGGGGATTCGCTCATTTGCCGCCGTGCTGTAACTCGAAATCTATTGGGTGTAAATAATAAAAAGTGAGTTATTATTACACAGAGTTGACTGATTAGATATACAGTATTTAAGTGAAATAATGTAATAAGTACAGTATGAAAATACGGTAAGCTTCGCAAAGTCCGCTTTAAAGCGGTCACGTTTCATTTTTAGCGTCGCATGTTAAACTGCGTTGCTTAATAATTGTAGAAATTCATTTCATCAGGAGTATTCCCAATGGCCAGCAGAGGCATAAACAAAGTTATTTTAATTGGTAATCTGGGGCAGGACCCTGAAGTTCGCTACATGCCGAACGGTGGCGCAGTTACCAACATTACTCTGGCGACTTCTGAAAGCTGGCGCGATAAACAAACCGGCGAGATGAAAGAAAAGACTGAATGGCACCGGGTTGTTTTATTCGGCAAACTGGCAGAAGTTGCGGGTGAATATCTGCGTAAAGGTTCACAAGTTTATATTGAAGGCTCTCTGCAAACTCGCAAATGGCAGGATCAGAACGGCCAGGATCGTTACACCACTGAAGTGGTGGTAAACATGGGTGGTACCATGCAAATGTTGGGTGGTCGAGCGGGTGGTAGTTTCCAGGAGGGACAACCACAAGGCGGTGGTTGGGGACAGCCACAGCAGCCACAATTACAACCACAACAATCTCAGCAGTTCAGCGGCGGCGGTGCTCCTTCTCGCCCTGCTCAATCCTTTGCTCCACAAAGTAATGAACCGCCAATGGATTTTGATGATGATATTCCGTTCTGATTTCTGAGTTTTTCTTTGTAAAACAATTGGTTGTAATATTGTTTTGTGATAATCGTAGGCTGTTGGAGTGCCTATTGCAAGCCTGACTTATCCTTACCCAGTAATGGGTTATGAACCTCGAAAGAGGCAGAGGAATGTAGCATGTCAGGAAAAGGCTGGTTGCGGGAAATAACCTACTTTGCGCCAGCCATTGCAAGTCCCATATGGTTAAGCCTTCATAGTGGGTTGCGAGATATCTTTAATTAATGGTTAGTTAGGATTGATACTACCTTTATCTGGTAAAAAGTAGCATCTCGATACTCGTAAATTATGATTTTGCCTCTAACAAGGTTTTAGCCGCTTCAATGCCTGAGTTTATAATGAAATCTTTGGGGGTGATATTTTTTTCATTTACTTTATCGGAGATAAGTCTTCTTTGGTTTACACCAAATGTCATTGAGATTGGTTTACCAACCTTCGCTCTATTGGATTTTTTCTTACTTCTCATTTTTTTCACCTTTTGTTTGGGCTGCTAGGGCGGCATTTTTCTTAAACCACTTGTTGACCGACCAGTGTTTACCAGTCAATTTTTCCATTAGATCACAAGCCTTATTGACGTTGTCAACAGACTCCTGATTGCTTAAAACGATAATTTGTTTTCGTTTCATTATAAATTGGTCTTTCATGTTTTCCCTTAGAGCTTTTGATGAACTCAAATCTCAAGCTACACCTAAACAATTTATGCGTCAATCTGCGAAATAGTGCGACAATATGCGACATTTTGTTTTTTAGTGAGGTGAGGTGAGGTGTGATTTGGCAATTTTTTAGGCTAAAGTATAAGAAACTTAGGCTAAATAATATTGATTTAATGCGTCAATCTGCGTCAAATTGCGCCTTTGATAACTTATCCTGGAATACAGGAATTAGGAAATGAAATATCTTACTATTGATGAAGTATGTGAAATGTTAAGCATCAGCAGGAGGACTTTGGAAAGAATGAGATCTGATACTTTGGATTCTCGTCGGAATGAACCAAATTCAGGAGATGTTATTAGAAACGGAATAGGAGACTTAGTGGGGCAGATGAAACATCCTCATCGTATATCATTTCCTAAACCCGATTTTTATATTGGTAAAAGTCCACGATGGGAGAGAGATAAGTTGATAACTTGGCTACAAAAAAATGGTCATAGATTGTGAACTGGTATAATTTAATATGGTAGCCTTTCAAAAGGCTACCTTGCTTAATTATTTCTTTGTGTTTTTGAAAAGTTCTCCCCCGGATTTGGAGGGCATAAGATATTACTTTGAATCAAAGTTAATCGTTTATTTACTAAGAAATCACATGAATCTAGCTTGCCTATGAGTGTTTCTTCCGTTGAAAATAAGGAAGTATGGCTGTAGTACTAGTAAGCTGATTTATCTAATGCCCCGTTAAATTGAACTGACCCCATAATGCAGGGCTTTTCACCTGAGTTCGTATTAAATTGACTGCATAGCTACCAAGGTATTGGCTTGAGAACCTTTTATTAATTACCAGAACAAGTCCCCTTTAATACGTTGGCATGATATGTGATATGCTCGCCGATAAAACTAGCAACAAAATAGTAGCTATGGTCATAGCCGGTGCGTAGGTTTAGTATGTAGGGATGCCCAGTACTCTCGCATACATCTTTCAGCAGCTCAGGGCGTAGCTGCTCTTCAAGAAATGGGTCATCGGTACCAATATCAATTAATACATGCAATGGTTCAGCGCTATTGGTTAGTAGCTCGACTGTATCATAGGCTTTCCATGTGTCACGATCTTCGCCCAAATAGGCGCAAAAAGCTTTTTCTCCCCAGGGAACCTGGGAGGGAGCAACAATGGGTGAAAAGGCCGATACACTGCGGTAACGATCTGGATTGCGTAGCGCAATCATCAATGCGCCATGGCCGCCCATAGAATGACCACTGACGGCCCGAGCAGTTGTTGCCGGAAAATCTGCTTCGATCAGCGCCGGTAGTTCTGACACTACATAATCGTACATGCGATAGTGTTGTACCCAAGGTTCCTGTGTTGCGTTGAGGTAAAAACCGGCTCCCTGACCTAAATCATAAGCGTTATCATCAGCAACTTTTTCACCACGAGGGCTGGTATCTGGAGCGACAAGGATAATCCCCTGTTCGGCAGCGTAACGTTGAGCTCCCGCTTTAGTGATGAAATTCTGCTCATTGCATGTTAAGCCTGAGAGCCAGTACAGTACCGGTAATTTCTGACGTTCAGCTTGAGGAGGAAGGTAGACAGAAAAATTCATGGTACAACCAAGCACAGCCGATTCGTGCTGATAAACATCCTGCCATCCTCCAAAACAAGCGTGGCGTTCAATCCTCTTCATTCTTTTCCTCTTCTGTAAAACTTACTCGTTCACTTATTTCACGTTAAAAACCGTCTGTCACAGCACGGTTTTTAACTCCGGCAAAACAGCTTAGTAATAGATGACTGTGCGAATCGATTTTCCCTCATGCATCAAATCGAATGCTTCATTGATGCGCTCAAGCGGCAAGGTGTGAGTAACAAAGGGTTTTAACTCAATTTCACCTTTCATTGCCTCTTCCACCATTTTAGGCAACTGACTGCGGCCTTTAACACCGCCAAAGGCGGTGCCTCGCCATGAACGGCCAGTGACTAGTTGGAATGGTCGGGTTGAAATTTCTTGTCCTGCACCGGCCACGCCAATAATCACTGATTGCCCCCAGCCACGGTGTGCACTTTCGAGCGCGGCACGCATGACATTGACATTACCAATACACTCGAAGGTATGATCCACACCCCATTCCGTCATCTCGATAATGACTTGTTGAATAGGTTTGTCGTAATCATTTGGGTTCAGGCAGTCGGTTGCACCGAATTGTCTGGCCAGCTCAAATTTTGCCGGGTTTGTATCGATGGCAATGATCTTGCCAGCTTTTGCCTGACGAGCGCCTTGGATCACGGCAAGGCCAATGCCGCCGAGCCCAAAGACGGCGACGGAATCACCGGGTTGCACTTTGGCAGTATTGTGCACTGCACCGATGCCGGTAGTGACGCCACAGCCCAGCAGGCATACTTCTTCGTGGTTTGCTTTCGGATTGATTTTTGCCAGTGATACTTCGGCTACGACTGTATATTCGCTGAATGTGGAGCATCCCATATAATGATAAATAGGTTGCCCTTTGTAGGAAAAACGGGTTGTGCCATCCGGCATGACACCTTTCCCCTGAGTTGCGCGCACAGCTACGCACAGGTTGGTTTTTCCTGATTTACAAAACAGGCATTCCCCGCATTCTGCGGTATAAAGAGGGATAACGTGATCACCGGGTTTGACACTGGTGACGCCTTCGCCAACCTCAACGACTACGCCCGCGCCTTCATGTCCGAGTATGACAGGAAAAACGCCTTCCGGATCATCCCCTGACAGGGTGAAGGCATCCGTGTGACACACACCGGTATGGCTGATTTTGACCAATACTTCACCGGCTTGGGGCGGGGCAACATCAATTTCAACGATTTCAAGGGGTTGACTTGGTCCAAATGCAACAGCGGCTCGTGATTTCATAATCTTTCCTTTTGAATAGACAGTGCCATGTGTTCGCGAATACAGATTAATAAAGTCAGTCGGTTTGTCAGCGAAGATATGTTCGGATCAGAGAAAACGGCATCTTAGATTGAGGTTTTCTGTGCTTCAATCTGGCCTTTGATCCTCCTGATCTGAGTGAGAATGCGTTTTTTCTCTTTCTGACGAATGGGTATAAAACAAGTATCTCCTGAATAGTGGGGGATGTATACCTAATAGATTTCGAGTTGCAGCGCGGCAGCAAGTGAACACATCCCCAGGAGCATAGATAACTTCAGTTGTACCTCGTCTATCCCCCTTCTACAGGCTTTGATGTTAATAATACGTTTATAAATGGTTATAAAACATAAGTTATTGCATGTGTTTGAGGCGATAAAATCCGCCATTTTCGGACTGTTCTTATATACCTTAAGTTAAATTCGATGCATTATTAACCATCTGTTAACTCACAAGTGGTAAAAATATGATGGTGATTTCAGTTAAACCCATTCTTCATGTGGTCAGCCGATGGAGAAGCGAATAGATGGCAATAGGATATTTTTTGCTCGTTGGTGATAAGACGACCTGTGGCGGCCAGATTATTACCGGTGACCACACTATGACATTTAATGGGCGGGCAACCGCGCGTGAAGGGGATAAGGTGACCTGTGGTAAACATCCCGGTACTTATATGATTGTCGGGGGTGTTTCAGATGTGTTTGACATGGGGCGAAAACTGGCGGGCACATTGGACAGTGTCAGTACCTGCCCCTGTCGGGCCCGGTTTATTAATTCGGAGAGGGACAGTTACGAAAAACAGGAGCAGCCCAATCATCCGGCCACAGCGCCGGTTAATATGGCGGCTCAGAATATCTCATCGCCGGTTAAGGGAGCGGAAAACGTGCAGTCCGGTCTGCCTCCGGTGATAAAAGCCCCGCCGCCAACCCCGGTGTTTACCAAGTCTTGTCTGCGGGGTAAAGGCTGTACTGATGCTGGAACCGACGCGGAACCCGCGGATAATTTCGGGTGCATGGGGATCTATCAGGTTTCGTCATCGCCTGCGTCGGTGACACCGCCGAAACCCGAACCACCGCCACCAAATAAGAAACACCCGCCGGAGCCGGATAAACCGCAGGATAAAAAATTACCGTGGTATAAACGGTGGTTGAGTGATGGCAAAGATAAAACCGAAGCCGCCGCGACCGCTATGGCTGCGACTGCCCGCAGCGCGGTAGCGGAAGGGGAAGTGCTGGCGATGCGTTACATCGGTGGTAGTGCTATCAGTGCTGGACGCTGGCTGGTGGCCCCGAATCCGGTAACGGTGGGGCTAATGGGACTGTTCTATTCGCCGTCGCTGAATCAGGGTGAGGAGGATTATCTCAGTCAGTATCAACTCAGGCAAATAGCCGAACAGTTTGGTAAAGCGCCGACTCGTGTTCGTTTCCGCTGGATCAGAGATGAAGAAAGCGGCAGGATGACGGTTCAGGGGTATCACGTTAGCCCGGAAAGTGGGCTGGATGAAGTGCCGGTTCATGTGATGAGATTGAACCAGACCACGGGGAATTACGAGTTCTGGGAGCCGGGAGAGAACAGGCCGACAATTTTATGGACGCCGAACGAACAGGAATTTAAAGTTCCGGCCCATACCGGGAATGAAGAACCGCCGTTTATTCCATCGCAAATAACCGTATTGCCGATCCCGGATAGAGTGGGCAGCGATATTGAATCGCTACCGATGCCGGAAGAAAAGGATTTCCGCGATTATATTCTGGTCTTTCCTGCCGGTTCAGGCATGAAACCAATTTATGTGATGTTCAATACTCCCCGAAATCAACCGGGCGTAGTTACTGGTCGGGGGCAAAAATCGAAGGAAATTGGTTAAGTCGCGCAGGACAAGGTATGGGAGCGCCCATTCCCAGTCAGATAGCGGATAAATTACGTGGGAAGAGATTTAATAGCTTTGATGATTTCAGAAAGGCGTTTTGGAAAGAGGTTGCTAATGATCCTGAGTTGTCTAAGCAATTTAAAGCTGCAAATATAGGGAATATGAAAAAAGGAAAGGCTCCAGCTCCAAGGAAAAACGAATGGAGAGGAAAAAAGAAGAAATATGAGTTACATCATAAAAAACCTGTTTCAGAAGGTGGTGATATTTATCATATTGATAATATTAATGTTGTTACTCCAAAGAAACATGGTGAATTACATAGTAGAGGTGAATAAACTATGGAAAATGATGCAAAGAATATTACTGAAAATGAATTTCTATCTTTAATAGAGAAAATATTTAATGGTAATTTTAGAACAGAAGATGAAGAATCAGAAGCTATAGATGAGTTTGAAAGAATTTCAGAGCATCCCTCTGGTGGTGATTTAATATTTTACCCAGAGGAAGGCGTTGAAGATAGCCCTGAAGGTGTGCTTAAAGTTATAAAAGAATGGTGAGCTCAAAACGGCAAACCTGGCTTTAAGGAATAACCGGGATTCGGTAAATGAGGAAAAGGATTTCCGCGATTATATTCTGGTACTTCCCATCCCGAATATGCCGCCGGTGAAATGGTTTGAAGTGGGAGAATATCAGGATCTGGCTGGACGTAGCCGTAATGATGGAATGGATATTGATCATATTCCTTCTAAGGCAGCGTTAAGAGAGTATTTGATAAGAACCTACGGAGAAAAGATTCAAGAGCAAGATATGGGAGAACCTAATTCTGTTGGTAGTCCAGAGAAAATCCCTGTCATTGGTATCGTTGGCGGATATGATTCATATACACATAAGCTGAGTGAACAATATCCTAATACAGAAATTCGTTTTCTCTATTTGGCTGATCTACGGGGGCATGCATTAATATTTGAACATTTTGCATAAATGCTTTCTGTAATATTTCTCTTTTATTGGATAACAGTTAATAAACCGTTATCCGTGTTTATATACAATTCTCCCATGATTTACTTGGGCAAGTTGAGACAATCATTGGGTATAGGATAATAAACCGCTACCCATATTCAATATCGGCATTTTGCGCTATTAAGCACCAGATTTTCGGAATAAATAATGGCAGTTAATATTGAAGAGTTAATTAATAACTTAGGAAAAAATTATCAGAAAATTTTTATTGAAAATTAATCTCTTATTTGTTTTTATAGATAATAAGATGTTAATTACGACTATTTAATCTATCTACGACAAAGTTTACTTCAGATTGAAAGCGTTAATAAAATCATTCCCTTTTGTAAAATACATTTTCTGATTAAACGACTCATATTATTATTTTTCTTTTTTCCAAAAAGAGATATAAGTATTCACCACGTTAATTTTTGTTTTTCATTTTTCACTGATGGTTTTATAATAAACCAGTTTTAAATTGTTTTAAAAGTCATAGTATTAATCCTTGGTTTTAATCGGGATAAAGTTTTAACCATTGTTTTAACCATTGTTTTAACCATTGTTTTAACCATTGTTTTAACCATTGTTTTAACCATTGTTTTAACCATTGTTTTAACCATTGTTTTAACCATTGTTTTAACCATTGTTTTAACCATTGTTTTAACCATTGTTTTAACCATTGTTTTAACCATTGTTTTAACCATTGTTTTAACCATTGTTTTAACCATTGTTTTAACCATTGTTTTAACCATTGTTTTAACCATTGTTTTAACCATTGTTTTAACCGTTGTTTTAACCGTTGTTTTAACCGTTGTTTTAACCGTTGTTTTAACCGTTGTTTTAACCGTTGTTTTAACCGTTGTTTTAACCGTTGTTTTAACCGTTGTTTTAACCACTTTTAACGCCTGATTTTTAGCAAATTTAATCATCATGGCATATAGTGTTTTACGTTTAATGCACATTAATCATAGCCGGTTTTAGCTTTAATGACGCGGTTTTACCAGCAATCCTGAATAGTTTTAATAAGGTATTCTCTTTATGTTTTTACGGATAATAAATCCTTTAATTGGAATAAACGAGATAATGTTATTCTCATTATATGTTTGAAAATTTATTCGGTTTATTATTAAGGGAAAATTCCGGATTGATTTTAGCGTTAATTTTATCAGCGATTTAGCTTTAGTTGAAAAATGATGATAAAAATTGGGTGATTATCATGTTAAGTTTAGATATTTAAATGAGTAAATTATTTATATAAAACTTGCCATAAGTTAAAGGTTTATTTCTTAAACTTTATCATTTAATTTGTTAAAGTAAATTTTTTACACAGGTATGTATGGAATAGATAAGATTTATCTAGACAAGTAAAGTAGATTTTTAGCTTATAAGGCCCTGCATAAGCAGAGCCTATATGTATTACTGGGTAACATCGATCAAGCCAAGATCATTATTTAATGTTGTGCCACTAATCATATAGTTGGCGATGGTTTTATTTCCTTTGTTGTATGCAAAAACTTGATGAGCTTCATTATCACGACCCCATACTACAAACACATGCATATAAACCATCGCTCCATCAGGAACCCCAAGATCACCTGGGTCAATAGTCTTTGTTACGCCAAGAGTAATATCATCACCTTGTTTACTTAAATATTTTTCACCGTTAGCATCAATATAACTAAATTGTATTCTGGCAACAAATCCTCCTGAATTTTTCAGGCTCATTTGTCCAATTTGTTGAAATTCCATAATAATTTCCTCTTAAGAAAAATGCTAATAACATTGAGATATTCGACTATACCCTTCATCCTTCAAGTTGCTGCTTTGTTGGCTGCTTTCTCTCACCCCAGTCACATAGTTATCTATGCTCCTGGGGATTCGTTCACTTGCCGCCGCGCTGCAACTCGAAATTTATTGGGTATATACAAATCGTCCAGGATTTATAAAAAATAAATAACATCTTAAAGCAACTAGGGCAAATAAATATTATGTTTGTTTTAGTGGTGATAAAATTATTCTGATAAGCATAAATAATATATGATTTGTTTGTTTTTATTTTTACAGATATTTAATATAGTTCATGTTTTTTCTTTGAAATATAAACTAATGAGAAATTCGTTTTTTATTATGTAGTAACATCTTTATTGTTTTGATTGGAAATAATTTCAATATCATAGTTTTTATTTTTGAATAAAAATAATTGTTAACTTTGTCTCCCTGTTTTTCTCTTGTCACTCCGTCGAAAGATAAATCCTCAGAATTAAGCCTATGGCCTTGCTCAATTAAGTTGAACTTGTAACTTTTTTGAGTAATTGTGTGTAATAAAAGCAATTAAGTAATTTCATAAACTACTGAAAGGTTTTTTAACGGCTCAAAAACGCATTTCCAAGGAATACGGGCGTTAAGTATGGTGATATTGCTTGATAAAATAGATAATATTCCTATAATGGTTGCGTTTAGCGATATAAGATGTGACTTTAGGAACGATATTTACTGGTATTTTTGACGGTATTTTTTATTAAAAAATAATTTTGGGTTTTCTAAAGTGATAATTGAATTTTCAATTTTTTTAGATTTTTTTTCAATGATCATTCTGTATATATGCAATAATTGCCACTGACGGCAAAAAATATTAAAGGAAAATTATGTCTGTTTTTAAATCTTTATTGATGACTGCGGTTTTGGGGACTTCTGTTAATACGGTTGGGGCGGCGACGTTGACTGACAGTTTGCTTCAGTGTGATCCGCAATTCTTCCAAACACTTTATCAGCATCGTGCAGCTTTGAGTAAAGTAGTGAATGTTGAGCATGATAATAAAGGGAATGCCTGGATTCCGGTGAAGGATAAGGAAGTAAGAATTGCATTTTTCACTCAACCCATCCACGATAAAAAATTGACACTGTCTGGTTATTATGAGCAGTTTGATGATCTAGATAAATTGGGAAAATACTATTTTTGGGGATTTTTAATCAACGAACCGATGGAGGCTGTTGTTGCTGCGACACCAGAAATACACTGGCAGCACAGCGGCGATCTCTACATTGCCAATCCGCAGATTAAACTCAAGCAGGATGAGTCTTGGCAACCTAATCCTTCTACGACTGATGGAATTGCTCCGATGGTGGGCAGTGCGGAGAAATTGTTGATGCTTAGTAGCAGAAATGGGAAATCGATATTACATTGTTCCATTCAGGGCAGTATCGATCAGGCATTACTTTATCAAGAACGACCGGATATCGCAGCAGGGAATCAATAATGAAACGTTTATTTATTGTCGCTGGAATATCACTGTTAGCTGGCTGTGCCAATCATGCAACGCAGGCAGTGAAGCCGCCTAATGTGGTTAAATTACTTGATAATGACAGGGCCACAACCTATTTTTCTTTTGAGGGGATTTCAGCCTACAATAATAATCCACATCTTCGTCAATTTTATACAATTAATAATTACAAAGAGCCTGGAGTGATCTCGAAGGAAAAAAATTTGTCTATTTACAGTTCACGAACGATCAATGTAGTGAATTGTGATCGAATGGAAACTGCTGCATTTGAACTCACTTTCTTTTCTGAGCCTTTCGCCAAAGGTTTGGTTATTGCGAGGCGGGATGAAGTGGGGCAATGGAGAACATTTTCGGAAAAGTCGATCATGGAAATGATTCGTGGGTTAGTGTGCAGAATTGATCCGGCCCGGCTGAAACCCGCTTTATCTAAGGATACACAAACACCATTGTTAGAATAGTTGTTTCAGTTATATAACCCTTGAAAGCTAAAAGTGTAGATAATTGGGGTTTGTCACCAGTCTGAAACCCATCGAAGGTGGGTTTCGTTGCTCTAAGATATATCGGTTTTACTTATGATATTAACTGCGTAGCCTGTTAGTACGCCCACTTTTTTTTTGCAAATTGCCCTGACAAGCGATAGTAAAAACTATTAATATAGGGAAAACGATCACTTTAGTTTTAAAACTATTTTCAAGGAAATAGAAATGCTACATGTACTGACATGGTCTGATCTGATTATTTGCATTTTTGTCGTTTTCTTTGCTTATCTGGTTTTTGGTATGGCAGGGTTTGGTTCTGCACTTATTGCCAGCCCGATTTTGGCTTTTTATATTCCGGTAGCTAAAATTGTCCCTTTGTTAGCTTTGATAGATCTAACCGCAGCAGTGATTAATCTTGCTAGGGAAGGTAAAAAAACGGAATTCAGTGAAATCAAATTAGTTATTCCGTTAATGATTATCGGTAGCTTGATTGGAGCAACTATTTTATTAATGGCTCGACCCAATGTTTTAGTTTTGGTATTGGGGTTATTTGTGGTTTTCTATTCACTTTATTCTCTGTTTGTGAGTAAAACTTATCGTCAGTTTCCAATTAAAGCCGCTATTCCATTTGGTCTGGGTGGTGGTATTTTTAGTGCACTATTTGGTAGTGGTGGTTTTCTTTATGCAATTTATCTCGCGGGGCGGATACCAGATAAGGAAGTTTTCAGAATTACTCAGACGACTTTAATTGGTTTTAGTACCATGACAAGGGTGATTATTTTTATTGTCATGGGTTTTTATCTGGATACTTCATTTTTGTTATTGATACTGGTATTTATTCCAGCGATGCTGTTGGGAGTCTATTTGGGTCGCCAGGTGACACTGAAAATTTCTAGGGAAGTTTTCCTCAAGTTTATCAATATTCTTGTATTGGTTTCGGGTTTAATGTTGTTATATCGTTATATATTTACACTTTAAAATATACCCTTCATCCTTCAAGTTGCTGCTTTGTTGGCTGCTTTCACTCACCCCAGTCACATCGTTATCTATGCTCCTGGGGATTCATTCACTTGCCGCCGCGCTGCAACTCGAAATCTATTGGGTATAGTAACTAATAATAATTAATATGTTTCGTATTATTTCATTAATTTGTTGTTTTCTGTTTTTTTCATATTTATTCTCTTTGTTTTTGCTAGATAGGCATAAATAAAATGAATGTTCGTGATTATAGAAGTAATAATTTTTTTGCCATTTTTACTATTACCACTAGTATCGCGGTTATTGGCATTGTCATTGGTTTGACTATCCCAATGATAGCGTTACGTTTAAATAGCCAAGGTGTTGATGAACTTTATATTGGGTTAATTTCTGCGGCCCCTGCATTGGGTGTTTTTTTGAGTGCCCCGGTAGTCCAGAGAATTGTGGCTCTGGTTGGTAAGAAACACGCCATGATGATTGCAACAGGGGTTTCTGCTGTCAGTCTGCTTCCTCTTTTGGGTTCGTTGCCGATGGAGCTACTTTTTCCTCTGCGGCTAATTACTGGTGCTGCTAATGGGTTAATGATTTGTTTGGGTGAAACCTGGATTAATGAACTTTCTGAAGAGAATAAGCGGGGCCGGGTATTGGCTGTTTATACGACAGTCTTTACTGTCAGTCAGTTGCTTGGCCCTTCTATTATTGCGCTTTATGGCGTTGAAGATAATGCGCCGATATTGATTTGTACTCTGATCCATATCTTTTCGCTGGTGCTTTTTGTCATGGTAGATCAAAGTAAAGGCGATAAGTTGCCGAAACATAGCAAGAAATCCAATTTTTCTATTGTTCAATTTGTGAGAGTTGCGCCGGCGATCTGTGGTGGTGTGCTGTTTTTTTCCTTTTTCGACGGCACCATCCTTTCTATGTTACCCATCTACGGAATGAGTTGCGGGTATACCGAAGCGGTAGCTGCGCTGATGATAAGCGTTATTCTTGCTGGTGATTCATTGATGCAGTTCCCATTTGGTTGGCTGGCGGATCATATGAATCGTATGCGTTTGTACCGTATTTGCGGTGTGGCAACGCTCGGAGCAAGCGCATTGCTGCCATTTGTTATGACACATCAGTATCTTATCTGGCCTCTGCTGATTGCTTTGGGGGCAACTGCGGGGGCTATTTACACCATCGCATTGGTCCAAATAGGTCAGTATTTTTCAGGGAATGAGTTGATCGTTGCTAATGCTGCGGCAGCTATGTTGTGGGGTATCGGGAGTTTGTTTGGCCCGTTGTTTGCTGGTGTAGCAAGTTCAGTGACACCATCGGGTTTACCTATTCTGCTTGTGATCATTGCGGCATTATTTCTGGTTTCGACAATGGATCGCTTTAATTCACAGAGTGAGCATGACTGAAGATTGTTACAGTTATAGACGCTGGTTATGAGCAGCAGACAGCACCGAGTCTTTTCGAAGAGTGAATAAATTGAGCTTCAAATAATATCGTTAGCTATTGATTTCGACACTATGATCACTGGATAATCTTTCGCCTTAAATTCTTTCACTGTTCTCTATTCTAAAAGCCAAACGATTGCTTTTATGATTTGTTGAACCGATTGGTGCAATATTCATTAATTGTTATTAAGTGAAGTCATCGTTTTCGTTTGATTAGGAACTGGAAGAAGTACCATGAACATAATGCAGGGGAACAATATGTCTGGCACTCAGGCACCAGTTAAATGCAGACTGGATAAGTATTTTCAATTGACTGAACGTGGCACAACGATACGCCGTGAAATTCTGGCTGGGCTTACAACTTTCCTGGCGATGGTTTATTCAGTCATCGTTGTACCAGGGATGTTAGGGCAGGCAGGGTTTCCCCATACTGCTATCTTTATTGCGACTTGTTTGGTTGCCGGTTTTGGTTCTTTGTTAATGGGACTTTGGGCTAACTTGCCAATGGCAATTGGTTGTGCAATTTCATTGACTGCATTTACCGCGTTTAGTTTGGTTTTAGGACAGCAAATCAGTATTCCAGTTGCACTCGGTGCCGTATTCCTGATGGGGTGCTTGTTTACGGTGATTTCTGTTACTGGTATTCGTTCCTGGATTTTACGCAATATACCTATGGGTATTGCGCATGGCGCAGGGATTGGTATTGGGTTGTTTTTGTTACTGATTGCGTCAAACGGCGTTGGTCTGGTCATTAAAAATCCGTTGGAAGGTTTGCCTGTTGCTTTGGGTTCGTTCACCTCTTTTCCAGTTATGATGACTTTGCTTGGGCTGTCTGTGATTTTCGGACTGGAAAAATTGAAAGTCCCCGGTGGTGTGGTGTGGGTGATTGTTGTGATTTCTGTTATTGGGTTGATTTTTGATCCAGCGGTGAAATATCAAGGGTTCTTTAAAGTACCGAGTCTGGGAGATGATGGACTGTCCCTGATTTTTAGTATGGATGTTATGGGGGCTTTACAGCCAATTGTATTACCTAGTGTGTTAGCGTTGGTAATGACCGCCGTATTTGATGCGACCGGTACCATCCGTGCAGTAGCAGGGCAAGGGAATCTGTTGGATAAAGGCGGGCAGATTATTAACGGTAGTAAAGCGCTGACTGCCGATTCTGTCAGTAGTATTTTTGCCGGTGCTATCGGTGCTTCTCCGGCTGCGGTATATATTGAATCAGCCGCGGGTACCGCAGCAGGCGGTAAAACAGGTTTAACCGCAACCGTTGTCGGTATCCTGTTCTTGTTGATTTTGTTCTTTTCTCCACTTTCATATCTTGTACCGGCATACGCGACTGCACCGGCGTTGATGTATGTTGGTCTGCTGATGTTGAGTAATATCAGGAAACTGGATTTCAATGATTTTGTTGGGGCGATGTCCGGTATGCTCTGTGCAGTCTTTATTGTTCTGACCTGCAATATTGTAACTGGTATTATGCTGGGCTTCAGCTCTTTGGTGGTTGGTCGTATCTGTTCCGGTGAATGGCGTAAATTGAATATGGGGACAGTGGTGATTACGATCGCTTTGGTAGCATTTTATGCTGGTGATTGGGCTATTTGATTGATTAAAAAGTGCGTAAGGGGTGTCTGTGCCTGCGCACTTTGCCGTTTCTTGCGATTACTTTTAAATGCTCAATTATTTCCCCGCTATTTATCTGATTAGTTTACAATATTCCTGCAATTCTTTTGGATACGGCTCAGCATGTATCCACCTTTTTCGATTGATTCAGTTATTTTAGTATTAAGATTTATTCTCACTGTTTTTGTTTTGACGGAAAGAAAAAGTCTCAATCTATATACCAATGGTTCTCAGGTAAATTGTAAGGGCAACATGGAAATATTCTTTACTATTCTGATCTTGATTTTGGTGGTTTCAGTTTCTGGCGTTTTGACTAAGGTGATTCCGTTCCGTATACCTTTGCCATTAATGCAAATTGCCATGGGGGCATTACTGGCTTGGCCACATTTTGGCTTACATGTTACTTTTAATCCCGAACTATTTCTCGTTTTGCTAATTCCTCCTCTGTTATTCGTTGATGGCTGGAAAACGCCAACCAGAGAGTTTTTCCAGCATGGAAGGGAAATTTTCATATTAATGTTGGTACTGGTTCTGGTTACTGTTGTTGGTATTGGTTATCTGATTTACTGGCTGATGCCAGGCATTCCATTAATTGCCGCTTTTGCTCTTGCTGCTGTGCTATCACCAACGGATGCAGTGGCTTTATCATCCATTGTTGGAAAAGGGCGTATGCCTAAGCGTATGATGAGTGTGATGGAAGGGGAAGCGTTGATGAACGATGCTTCCGGTCTGGTGGCTTTAAAGTTTGCAGTAGCGATAGCGATGGGAACGATGGTATTTACTGTTACCGGCATGACCATTGAATTTTTTAAAGTTGCTATTGGTGGTTTGTTATCTGGTATTGCAGTGACCTGGTTGTACAGTAAATCTTTGCGTTTGATGAACCGTTGGAGTGGTGGCGATCCAGCAACGCAAATTGTTTTTATGTTGCTGTTGCCGTTTGCTTCTTATTTGATTGCAGAACATATTGGTGTTTCAGGTATCTTGGCTGCGGTCGCTGCGGGTATGACTATCAGTAAATCTGGGGTGATCCGTAATGCGCCGTTGGCGATGCGTTTGCGTGCTGATAGTGTCTGGTCAATGCTAGAGTTCGTATTTAACGGCTTGGTATTTATCATGTTAGGTCTGCAATTACCCGGGATCTGGGAAACTTCTGTCGTACAGGCAGAACTTGATCCGACAGTTGAGACCTGGATGCTGTTCGCCGCAGTTGCAGTGATTTATGTTGCGCTTCTACTACTGCGCTTCTGTTGGTTATGGCTGATGAAGAATATCAGCAAAGCCTTTATGAAAAAAAATCCACTGAATTTTGCGACTTATACCACCCGTGAATTGTGGTTGGCATCTTTTGCCGGGGTTCGTGGTGCAATCACACTTGCCGGTGCGTTGTCTGTCCCTCTGTTTCTGACGGATGGCACCCCATTCCCGGCACGTTATCAGCTTATCTTTATTGCTGCTGGGGTTATCCTGCTCTCGTTGTTAATCGGGGTTATCTCTTTGCCATTCCTGTTACGGGGAATTCAAATTTCTGATAAAGAGGCCGATATCAGTGAAGTAAGAATGGCTCGGGCAGCCATGGCGGAAGTGGCGATTGTCAGTATGAATAAGATGGAAGAACGTCTTTCAGCCAGCACTGAAGAGCAACTGGATGCTGAAGTTATTACTGAAGTTGCTTCTAGGGTAATTGGTCATTTGCGTCGTCGTACTGTGGGACAGGATGAGATAGAACATAACCTGCTGGTGGAAGATTTGGAACGTCGTTTTCGTCTGACTGCATTAAGGGCAGAACGTGGTGAGTTATATCATCTACGTGCAACCCGAAAGATCAGTAACGAGACACTTCAGACCTTGCTGCGTGATTTGGATTTACTGGAAGCTCTACTGGTGAAGAAAGAGCACTGATATCCTGTAATTTGTGGGTTGCCACGATAACAATATTGTGAGCCGCTTTATTCAGCCTGATAGGTGAATATCTCGCCTGTCAGGTTGATAGCGGATTTGTGATATTTGCTCATGTCTGGCCGGTGGTATTGATTTTCCCGCCGTAAATACCGGAACCTTCTCCGCTAATAATGGAAAATATGTTGGTTCCGGTGGAATGGCTGATAAATTTACCATTGGAGGGAGTTTTCTGGTTGCGTTGTTCTGGTTTCATCCGTGCTTGATCTTGGAATTCCTTGCACAAATGGCAGATTCTTCATCGCATGTTGGCGCGCAGAACGAATAAACGCCTCAGTTTCAGGCTGTCGCTGCTCACCATCCCGGACAGCTGCGTATAGTCTGCTCCATAAACCATCTCCTAGCGTTTTAGTTACCACTAATCCTTGCCTTTCAAATGATTCAACGACCCAATGTGGCAAAGCCGCGATCCCCATGCGGGCGGCAACCATCTGAATGAGCAACAACGTATTATCTACATTTTTCAGTGTGGGAATAACACCGGCTGGTTGTAGGAAACGCCGCCAGATATCAAATCGTTGACGTTGAACGGGATAAATCATCAACGTCTCATCAATTAAATCATTTGGTTGGATATGCAGCTTATTTGCCAGAGGGTGATCCGGTGCTACAACCAGTTTGACTTCATAATCAAATAGCGGTGTGTAGTACAAGTTGCTGTCAGTGAGAATATCTGATGTGAGAACCACGTCCAGTTCCCGTTTTTGTAGTGCAGGCTGTGGATCAAAAGTGACACCAGATTTGAAATCTACATTGACCTGTGGCCAAGTTTCGCGGAAATGTTTGAGTGCGGGGGTTAGCCATTGAATACAGCTGTGGCACTCAATTGCGATACGTAGGTTTGTCTGGCCTGGTTCCTTGCATTCGCGGAGTGCACTTTGCACCAGAGGAAGAACTTGTTCTGCCAGCCGTAATAAGATCTCACCCTGTGGCGTGAAACGAAGTGGCTGACTTTTACGAATGAACAGCCGGAAACCAAGGCGATGTTCAAGATCACTGAATTGATGAGACAAAGCAGACTGTGTCTGATGCAGGTGATTGGCTGCTGCTGCTAATGAACCACAATGACTCAATGATTGTAATGTTTTTAGATGTTTTATTTCGATCATGAGAAACCTTCAGGATGATAATGAATAAATTGCGCTTGTGGTTTATACCTTACCTGTTGATTATGGATGTGTAAACATCTAGACGGCTAAAAATGACGGGATAATGAAATGACGATTATTAATCACACACTTGGCTTTCCACGTATCGGTTTGAAAAGAGAACTTAAAAAGGCTCAGGAAAACTATTGGGCGGGGAAAATTTCCCAGCAAGAATTATTGGAAACTGGCCGTGAGTTACGTGCCCGTCACTGGGAACAACAGAAGCAGGCTGGTGTTGATTTAGTGCCGGTTGGTGATTTTGCTTGGTATGATCATGTTTTGACAACCAGCTTACTGCTCGGCAATGTGCCACCACGTCACCAGAATCCAGATGGTTCGATTAATCTGGATACACTGTTCCGTATTGCCCGTGGTCGTGCACCGACGGGTGAACCTGCCGCTGCCGCAGAGATGACTAAGTGGTTTAATACTAATTACCATTATATCGTGCCAGAATTCCAGCAAGGACAGGAATTTAAACTGAGTTGGACTCAGTTACTAGAAGAAGTGGATGAAGCGTTGGCCTTGGGTCATCAAGTGAAACCAGTTTTACTGGGGCCGGTAACTTACCTGTGGTTGGGTAAGGTGAAAGGTCAGGCATTTGATCGTCTCTCTTTATTGAAAGATATTCTTCCTGTTTATCAGCAAGTATTAGCTGAGCTAGCTAGACGTGGTATCGAATGGGTGCAGATTGATGAACCGGCTCTGGTACTGGAATTACCCGCAGAGTGGCTGGCCGCTTATCCGGTTGCTTATCAGGCACTTCAGGGGCAGGTTAAGTTATTGTTGACTACCTATTTTGACAGCGTTGGTCACAATCTAGAAACGATCAAATCCTTGCCAGTACAAGGGCTACATGTGGATCTGGTTGCTGGTCAGGATGATATTAAGCAGCTGAATGAGTCATTGCCAAAAGAATGGGTGCTTTCCCTTGGGGTGATTAATGGTCGTAATGTATGGCGAGCTGATTTAACCGCTAAATATCAGCTGATTAAACCATTGGTAGGTAGCCGTACACTGTGGATTGGTTCTTCTTGTTCTCTTCTGCACAGTCCTATCGATTTGAATGATGAGATAGAGCTTGATGCAGAGGTGAAAAGCTGGTTTGCGTTCGCATTGCAGAAATGTGAAGAGTTGGCCCTGCTGGCTGCGGTATTAAATCAGCCAGAAGGCAGTAAACAAGCAGAGTTGGATGTTTACAGTACGCCGATCCGTGCCCGCCGTGAATCTAAACGGGTGAATAATCAGGCTGTTACTGAGCGACTTGCGGCAATTAATCCACAGGATAGTGAGCGTAATCAGCCATATCCACAGCGTGCAGAAATACAGCGTCAGCGCTATAACTTGCCATTGTGGCCGACAACAACAATTGGATCATTCCCGCAAACAACGGAAATCCGTGGCTTGCGTCTGGACTTCAAAAAAGGCCGGGTAGATGGTGCTAACTATCGAACCAATATCTGTGAACATATTAAACAGGCAATTAACGAACAAGAACGTTTAGGATTAGATGTATTGGTTCATGGCGAAGCTGAGCGTAACGACATGGTGGAATACTTTGGCGAACATTTCGATGGTTTTGTCTTTACGCAGAATGGTTGGGTTCAGAGCTATGGGTCCCGTTGTGTTAAGCCTCCAGTGATTATTGGTGACGTTAGCCGTCCTGAGGCTATCACTGTGGAGTGGGCTAAATATGCTCAATCATTGACGGAGAAACCTGTTAAAGGAATGTTAACTGGGCCGGTGACTATTCTCTGTTGGTCATTCCCAAGAGAAGATGTTAGCCGTGAGACGATTGCTAAGCAGATTGCATTGGCATTGCGTGACGAAGTGGATGATTTGCAGGAAGCTGGCATTGGTATCATCCAGATTGATGAGCCTGCATTGCGAGAAGGTTTACCGTTGCGCCGTGAAGAATGGCAGTCTTATCTCGATTGGGCGGTAGAAGCATTTAAATTGAGCGCTGCAATTGCTAAAGATGACACACAGATTCACACTCATATGTGTTATTGCGAGTTCAATGACATCATGCCTTCCATCGCAGCATTGGATGCAGACGTGATTACCATTGAAACTTCCCGTTCAGATATGGAACTGTTGGATTCATTCGAAAACTTTTCTTATCCGAATGAGATTGGGCCAGGTGTTTATGATATTCATTCACCTAACGTCCCCAGTGTTGAATGGATTGAAGCCCTGTTACGTAAAGCGGCTGATCGTATTCCAGTGGAACGTTTGTGGGTTAACCCGGATTGTGGCTTGAAAACCCGTGGTTGGACTGAAACTCGCCAGTCATTGGCTAATATGGTGCAGGCTGCGAAACGCCTCCGTGAATCAGTGAAATAACTAATCCAGTCAATTTGCCTGTCACCCTTAATGGGTGATGGGCATTTTTCGTAAAATAATCTTTCTTTTTGCAACAGCGCGTAGCAATGCAGCTTAACGGGAACCTTTTCTGTTACCAAACTTTTAGTAACTTATATATGCCATATTGGTATTTGAAAAAGTACATTTTATTAACAAAATAACCCGGGTAGTAACAAAATGGAAGCATTGTAATAGAAACTTAATAATTAAAGAGAGGATTATATGGATGTTAATAAGTTGCAAGGTAAGAAAAGTAGCTCTCGAAGAAATTTTTTAAAAAGTAGCGCTGCTATTACGGCGACTGTTGCACTTGCCCCGATGAGTTTAGCTCGTGCGGAAGCAAAGTTATCCCCACAACATGGAATAGGCGTGTGTATGCTTGCGCCAGAGCAGATATCAGGGCCGTATTTCCGCAATGACAAAATTGTAAGAAGGGATATTACCGATTCAGAGTTAGGAATACCTTTTTTATTGAAAATTACTGTCATGGATAAAAAAACATGTAAACCGGTTGAGGGTTTATTTGTTGATATCTGGCATTGTAATAGTCGGGGAAAATATTCTGGTTGGAGTTATATCAGCCCCGATGTCGTACCTAATGTTGATGGAATAGGTTCTAGCAATAGAACTGATGATAAAAATTTTCTAAGAGGAGCTCAACCATCGGATAAGAATGGGATAGTTAATTTTACGACTATTTATCCTGGGTTTTATGCTGGTAGAGCGACTCATATTCATATTGCCATCAGAAAGTTGAGCACAGATGTGACTGACAAAGAGCATTTTGCTTTTGTTGGTCAAATGTATTTTCCAGAAGAGATCAATACAGAGGTTTATAAATATGATCTTTATTCAAAACGGAGGATAATCAGAACAAAAAATCATGAGGATAACTATTTTAAAAATATGAATGGTCATCTTTCAGAAATAAAAGTAACAAAAATAGACGAATCTGATATTAACCGTGGAATACTAGGTGAAATAATTCTTTCAATAGACTTGGAAAATATATCTAAGTTCATAACTAAAGATGATTTATATTCCCATACAGTATGACCAATTTGTTGAATAAACTAAATTCCAATGTGATAACAGTCGAAATTATAAAGTAACCTATGTAAATGGTATGCTGATTAGTAACTTAAAAATAGTATCAGATGCTTGATATTTACATAAGGATATAGTGCAGGCACAGAGAGGATTATCTTTGCTGTTTGGTTAATATTATCCAGTAGATCGTGTTTCTCTGTGCCTGTCATTTTCGTGGAGAGTTTTCAACCGTGTGAACGGAACTCAAATTAATGAGTTGCACCTCCACTGATGATGATATCTTCACTGTTTTTTAACGCCTCATCAATGGCGATTTCTAATGCTGTTATGACTGTTTCCAGAGACATACTCGGTGTGCCAGAGTGTCGCACTGCCTGCTCAGGTAGATAAGGGATATGGATAAAGCCACCGCGTATTTCAGGATTGGTATGTGCCAAATGATGCAGCAAGCCATACATAACATGATTACAGACAAAAGTACCCGCGGTTTGTGAAATTGAGGATGGAATTCCTGCTTCATGTAAACCTTTGACTATCGCATTGATCGGTAATGTGGAGAAATAGGCCGCAGGGCCTGTTACGACTATGGGGGTATTAATAGGTTTATTGCCTTGATTGTCAGGAATGCGAGCATCATTGATATTAATTGCCACACGTTCTACGGTAATATCGGGTCTACCACCTGCTTGTCCCACTGAAATTACTATATCAGGTTGTATTTCCTCAATCGCGGCGTATAGACAAGCTAGAGAAACGTCAAATACGCATGGAAGCTGGCGAGCTTCGACCCGTGCTCCGCATAGTCTGCGACCCTGCAATTGTTTGGCTGCTTCCCATGACGGATTTGTCGTTTCATTGTCGAAAGGATCAAAACCGGTAATTAAAACTATTTTTTGTGTCACCATAGATAGCACTCCTACATGTTGGAAAAATTCTAATATGTTCAAGCAATATGCATTCTATAAAAAAGTGATTGTGATATTTATATTTATCAATTGCTACATTTTTATTGGAAATATAATCATGATATGATTGAAAATAATAAAGAAAAATATTTTATTAGATATGAAGATAAAATATGTTTTTTTAATTTTTCACGATAATAAAAAACCAATGTATACCCAATAGATTTCAAGTTGCAGCGCGGCGGCAAGTGAACGAATCCCCAGGAGCATAGATAACTCTGTGACTGGGGTGAGTGAAAGCAGCCAACAAAGCAGCAACTTGAAGGATGAAGGGTATATTGTGTTGTGGGTTTATAAACATGATATTAGGTAATTTTAACGATGATAATAATTTATATCTAATGAGGGTGTAGTAGACTTTTTTTATTCTTTACTATTAATAAATAAAATCAGCCACTTGGGAATATTTTCTTCTTGGGGTTGTTTGAAGTATAAATATAATTAAACAATTTTTGGTTGTTTCCCGGTGTGAATGTATTCAGGTAGCTTATGGTTGAGAGAAAACATTCGGCTTTTTTGTTAAATTTACAATTGTTATTCAACCCTGTTTGAGTCTTCAGTAATAGTTGGCCCACTCATTTTCTCTTGTTTTATGATTATTTTGTGATTTTAATCACAAAATAATGTACGTTTTTCTTTTTTATCTTACTTTAAAGTGATATTTATCACTAAAAGATGTCTAAATACTCAATACAGTAGATTTCAATTAATTTCATTATAAATTCTTCCCGTTGAGGAGTCTGATATGTCTGATGTGTTTCACTTGGGTCTGACCAAAAGCGACCTGCAAGGCGCGACTTTAGCTATTGTTCCGGGTGATCCGAAACGTGTGGAAAAAATTGCAAGATTAATGGACAACCCAGTTCATCTTGCTTCTTTGCGTGAATTCACGTCCTGGCGGGCAGAAATTGATGGCAAAGCAGTTATTGTTTGTTCCACAGGTATCGGTGGCCCATCAACGTCCATTGCTGTTGAAGAATTAGCGCAATTGGGGGTCCGTACTTTCCTGCGTATTGGTACAACAGGCGCAATTCAAGAAAATATTAATGTTGGTGATGTACTGGTAACCACGGCAGCTGTTCGTTTGGATGGTGCTAGCTTACATTTTGCCCCGATGGAATTCCCGGCAGTGGCAGATTTTGAATGTACAACTGCGTTGTATGAAGCGGCAAAAGATTTAGGTGCAACGACACATGTTGGCGTAACAGCTTCTTCAGATACTTTCTATCCTGGACAGGAACGTTATGATACCTATTCTGGCCGTGTTGTGAGTCGTTTCAAAGGGTCAATGGCTGAATGGCAGGCAATGGGCGTCATGAACTATGAAATGGAGTCTGCAACTTTGTTGACTATGTGCGCGAGCCAAGGTCTACGTGCAGGTATGGTTGCTGGTGTCATTGTCAACCGTACTCAACAGGAAATTCCTGATGTTGAGTTGCTAAAGAAAACCGAGAGCAGTGCATTGATGATCGTAGTAGAAGCTGCTCGCCGCCTGTTGTAAATCATATTCTTTGGGGCCGGAATATTCCGGCTCACTCTTCTTTTTAGATAAAAATCTGTTAATGTCTTAACATTCTACAACTAATTAAGAGTAATCATGATTACAACATCCTTATTGCATCCATCGGCGCTTCCCCTCCATGGAGGGATTAATTTTCGTGATTTAGGTGGTAAAACTGTAGTCAGTGGAGGGAACATCAAATCAGGTTTACTTTTCCGTTCTGGTTCTCTAGATCGTTTGACAGAAAAAGATCAGTCTTTCCTGGCAAATAAAAACTTATTTCAAATTATAGATTATCGTGACATAAGTGAGATAGTGGATAAACCTGATCAGATATGGAATGGTGCTAATTATCACCATGCCCCTGCTAATCCATTATCTGAGGAGGTGAATGCTAATCTGGAAAAATTGGCGTCAGAAATGTTGGAACAATTTAATCCACAGGCATTTATGTTCCGTCTTTATGAATTATTGCCCTTAAAAAATCCCGCTTATAAGACATTGGTTAACTTACTGCAACAGCCGGAAAAAGGCGGGATAATACAACATTGTGCGGTAGGTAAAGACAGAACTGGCGTAGGTTCTGCACTGGTGTTGTTTGCACTTGGTGCTGATTTGGATACGGTAATGGAAGATTATTTGGTGACTAACTCTACGTTGGCACCTTACCGTGAGTATTTGTTGAATGAACATGCGAAAACCATGAGTGACAATGTGGTTGAAAAATTCGCTTATGTCTATTCCGTCAGAGAAGAATTTCTTATGACGACTCTAAACAGTATTAATCAGAATTATGGCAGTGTAGATGTATGGCTGGAGAAAGATCTCGGCCTTGATTGTGCAGCCCGTAGGAAATTACAAGATTATTTCCTTGAATAAGATATCGGTTTAATTCTGGTTAATACGGCAGCAGTTAAATTTAATGTGGTATTAATCAATACAGGAATATGAATTTGAGCCTCCATGAAATAGTTGATCTGGTAATAGATTTTGTTAAAGCCCATGATACCTGGATCATACCGATAATTTTCTTACTCGCTTTGGGTGAATCTTTAGCTTTTTTCTCTTTGTTACTACCTGCAACTATCATATTGCTCGGATTAGGTGCATTAATAGGTGAAAGTGGCCTTAATTTTTGGCCAATGTGGTTGGCAGCAGCAGCAGGGGCCTTCTTCGGCGATTGGGTATCCTATATTGTTGGTGCTTATTTTAAAGGTGATGTTGTTAAAATTTGGCCGATTTCTCGCAAACCACAATTGCTAACACGAGTACATCATTTCTTTGATCGTTGGGGTATCTGGAGCATTTTCTTCGGGAGATTCTTTGGCCCATTCCGTGCAATTGTGCCATTGGTGGCGGGTATATGTACTATGCCATTGCGCTATTTCCAAATTGCTAATATCTGTTCTGCACTTATTTGGTCTTTTGGGGTGTTGGCTCCAGGCGCTTTTGGTTTGCAATGGCTGGCTAATTGGATGAGCTAATTGCGAGTGGCTTCGCAAACAGAACCACTTGTATAAATCGATCTGGACATCTATACAGTATCTATTTAACTTAACTGGCTGAAGAATGTAACAGAGGAAATATAGGTGGATATCCAGTTGCTATATGCGTTGATTGGTATTCTTGGTGGCTTACTGGGTGGAGGCACTACCGTCTGGTTTTGTGTTTATCAACGTATTCAGCAGCAAGAACTGGAATTTCGGGAACTGAATAGCCAGTTTGCAGTTGCCAATGAAAAACTTGAGCAGTTGGCTTACTGGCGGGCTGAATGTGAACAATTGAACCAGGAATTGCGAGCTCAGAGAGAAGTTAACAGCGTACAGGAATCTGAACTACGGGAAGTGACTACACGGCTGGAGGAAAGTCGCCTTGCTGCTGAGGAGAAACAGCGGTTATTGATCAATAGTGAACTACGTCTGAATACTCAATTTGAAAATTTGGCTAACCGTATTTTTGAACAGACTGGTCGCCGTACAGATGAACAAAATCGGCAGAGTCTTAGTGGTCTTCTGACTCCATTTCGTGAACAACTTGATGGTTTTCGCCGTCAGGTGCAGGAGAGTTTTGGTCAGGAAGCCCGTGAGCGGCATACTCTTGCACATGAAATCCGTAACTTACAGCAACTGAATGCTCAGATGGCGCAAGAGGCTATTAATCTGACAAATGCCCTTAAAGGTGATAACAAAATTCAGGGAGATTGGGGGGAAGTCGTGTTGGCCCGTATCCTGGAAGCTTCTGGTCTACGGGAAGGGCATGAGTTTTGTACTCAGGTTAATATCAAGGCAGAAGATAATAGTCGTTTCCAGCCCGATGTTGTTGTTCATTTGCCGCAAGGAAAAGATGTGGTGATTGATGCTAAAATGTCGCTGGTGGCTTATGAGCGTTATTTTAACAGTAGAGAGCAGCATCAGCAGGAATTGGCTCTTCAGGAACATATCAACTCAATTAAAGGCCATATCCGCGGTTTGAGTCGTAAAGATTATCAACAGTTACCCGGGCTGAAATCATTGGACTATGTACTGATGTTTATTCCGGTTGAACCCGCTTATTTGGTCGCGCTCAACAGGGCACCTGAGTTGCTTGATGAAGCACTTAAACACAATATTATGCTAGTTAGCCCATCAACATTATTAGTTGCTGTGCGTACCATTAATAATTTGTGGCGATATGAGTATCAAAGTCAAAATGCGCGTTTAATCGCGGATAAAGCTTCTCGTATGTACGATAAGATGCGTTTATTTGTTGATGACATGCAAAGTTTAGGGCAAAGCTTGGATAAGGCTCAGCTTAATTATCGGTTGGCAATGAAAAAGTTGACTGAGGGGCGTGGAAATCTAATAAGCCAAGCGGAGGGTTTTCGTCATTTAGGGGTTGAGGTGAAACGTCCTATTGATCCTGAATTGGTCGATAGGGCTAACCAACCATCCTGTGCTAATGATTAACGCCAGGATAGGGTTTTGTATGAAAGGCTGATACACTTTTATACCCAATGGATTTCAAGATGCATCGCGACGGCAAGGGAGCGAATCCCTGGGAGCATAGCAAACTATGTGACCGGGGTGAGTGAGTGCAGCCAACAAAGAGGCAACTTGAAAGATAACGGGTATATAACAGTTTGAATAAAAAGCGGGAAATAACATGGTAGACCAAACGAAACAAACCACACATTTTGGTTTCCGCACTGTAGCTAAAGATGAAAAAGAAAGTATGGTAGCTGAAGTATTTCATTCTGTAGCTGCAAAATACGATTTAATGAATGATTTGATGTCGTTTGGCATCCATCGTATTTGGAAACGTGTGGCTATTAGTGCCAGTGGTGTTCGCCGGGGTCAGCGGGTACTTGATTTAGCTGGCGGTACTGGAGATCTGGCAGCCAAATTTTCCCGCATGGTTGGTGAAAAGGGGGAAGTTGTTCTTGCTGATATCAATGAATCTATGCTGAAGGTTGGGCGTGAGAAATTACGTGATACTGGTATTGTTGGTAATGTCAGTTATGTACAGGCCAATGCGGAAGCTTTACCTTTTCCTGATAACTATTTTGATTGCATTACTATCTCTTTCGGTTTACGCAATGTGACGGAAAAAGAAAAGGCCCTGCGTTCTATGTTTCGGGTTTTGAAACCTGGTGGGCGTTTATTGGTGCTTGAATTTTCCAAACCTTTTCTTGCACCGTTAAGCAAAGCTTATGATGCTTATTCTTTCCATGTGTTGCCAAAAATGGGGCAGATTTTTGTGCAAGATGCTGACAGTTATCGTTATCTGGCTGAATCCATTCGTATGCATCCTGATCAAGAGACACTTAAAACAATGATGGAAGATGCTGGCTTTGAACAGGTGACTTATACCAATATGACTGGCGGTATTGTTGCACTACATAGAGGTTTTAAATTCTGAGATGGAAAGACCATCAATGAGTAAAACTATTAATTCCACATTGATGCCGGTTTTAACCGCAGTGATGGAAACATCGTTGAATCACCTGTTGTATAGCGAACCTGTATTAAGGCAAGCTCGTATGCGACTGGTGGGTAAAGTTTTGTCGATTGAGCTGAAAGAAATAAATACACCACTTACACTGGTATTCAGTGAAAAACAAGTGGACGTATTAAGCCGATGGAGTGGATCTGCTGATTGTACAGTTAAAACCAATTTTTCTGCTTTGTTTAAGCTACGAGATCGCCAGAAGCTTTCTGGGTTACTCAATCGTGGTGAAATAGTCATTGAAGGGGATATGCAGGTTGTTCAGCAGTGGTCTGTTCTGCTGGATATGGTTGAATGGGATTTGGCCCATTATCTTTCCCCTTATTTTGGGGATATCGCTGCTGAGAGTATCAGCCAGGTAGTTAAAAAGGGATTTCAGTTTGTTTCCGGTTCAATAACGTGCCAGAAAAATTATTTGGCGGAAGCATTAACAGAAGAATGGAAATTGGCACCAAATAAGCTTGAAGTGGCTTATTTTAGTGAAGAAGTCAACGTGTTGACCGACGATATCAGGCAAATAGAACAGCGATTGGCGGTATTAGAGGAAAAATATGACTCCAGGTGAATTAAGGCGCCTTTATTTGATTATACGTGTTTTTCTTTCTTACGGATTGGATGAATTGATTCCTCGAATTCGTTTGACTTGGCCTCTTCGTTTTGGACGTTATTTATTCTTCTGGATACCAAATAGACATAAAGATAAATCACTTGGGGAGAGATTGCGACTTGCCTTACAGGAACTGGGGCCTGTCTGGATTAAATTTGGGCAGATGCTTTCGACACGGCGTGATCTGTTTCCTCCAGCAATAGCTGATCAATTGGCTCTGTTACAAGACCGGGTTGCTTCTTTCGATGGTGTTCTTGCCCGTCAATATATTGAAACTTCTTTAGGGGGAACGCTGGAAACTTGGTTTGATGACTTTGAACCCAAAGCTCTGGCCTCTGCCTCAATTGCTCAGGTACATACCGCCCGGTTGAAAGAGAATGGTCAGGAAATCGTTATCAAAGTAATCCGTCCTGATATTCTGCCAATTATTAAAGCGGATATCCGATTGATGTACCGTCTGGCTAATTGGGTACCAATGTTATTACCTGATGGCCGCCGTTTACGTCCTCGTGAAGTTGTGCGGGAATACGAAAAAACGTTGATTGATGAGCTGAATTTGTTGCGTGAAGCAGCCAATTCAATTCAGCTTCGTCGTAATTTCGAAAAGAGCTCAATGCTCTATGTGCCAGAAATTTATTCTGATTATTGCCGTGAAAATGTTCTGGTGATGGAGCGGGTGTATGGTATTCCGGTTTCTGATATTGAAGCGTTGGCAGCGCAGAATACCAATATGAAATTGCTGGCTGAACGGGGTGTTCAGGTCTTTTTTACTCAAGTTTTCCGTGACAGTTTCTTCCATGCAGATATGCACCCAGGAAACATTTTTGTCAGTTATGAACATCCTGAAGATCCATTCTATATTGGTATTGATTGCGGTATTGTTGGCTCTCTTAATAAAGATGATAAACGTTATCTGGCTGAGAATTTTATTGCTTTCTTTAATCGTGATTACAGGAAAGTTGCGGAACTTCATGTGGATTCAGGTTGGGTGCCAAGTGATACCAATGTTGAAGATTTTGAATTTGCAATCCGTACAGTTTGTGAGCCAATATTTGAGAAACCGCTTGCAGAAATTTCGTTTGGTCATGTTCTTTTGAATCTGTTTAATACTGCACGTCGTTTTAATATGGCAGTTCAACCCCAGTTAGTTCTTCTGCAAAAGACGCTTTTGTATGTAGAAGGTTTAGGACGGCAACTGTACCCACAACTTGATTTATGGAAAACAGCAAAACCGTTTCTGGAGGAGTGGTTACATAGTCAGGTCGGATTACCTGCTGTTATTCGCGCGCTAAAAGAGAAAGCGCCTTATTGGGCAGAAAAGTTGCCAGAACTACCCGAATTAGTGTATGACAGTCTTCAGCAGCATAAATATTTGCAAGCCAACATTGAGAGACTATCAGATCAGCTAAAAGGACAGCAGATAGGGCAGCGACAGTCACAATATTTGCTCGGAGTTGGTGCGACGTTGTTTCTTTGTGGAAGTTTATTTTTGTTGTCTGGCTTAGCCAATATTCCTTGGTTATTTATAGGTGCTGGTGTCGTTTCTTGGTTGTTTGGTTGGTATCGATTGCGTAAAATTTAGTAATATTTGTCTTAGGGAAAATTTTTTTCGAGAGATCGGTTATAGTTCATCGTATGTATATACCTTATGGATTTCAAGATGCATCGCGACGGCAAGGGAGCGAATCCCAGGGAACATAGATAACTATGTGACCGGGGTGAATGAGTGCAGCCAACAAAGAGGTAACTTGAAAGATGATGGGTATAGTGAACTATTAATAATAATCATTGTTAAGTAGAGGTGAATCAGAATGGGCGGTATAAGTATTTGGCAATTACTCATCATTGCGGTCATTGTGGTGCTGTTGTTCGGCACGAATAAACTCCGCACTTTAGGTTCTGATCTTGGAGAATCTATTAAAGGTTTTAAAAAAGCGATAGGGGATGATAATCAGCCTCAGCAAGCACAAAAAACCAGTAATGATGCTGATTTTGAGACTAAAAACATTACTGAAAAACAATCTGTAGCTCGATCTGAAACATCTGAGAGCAAAAATAAAGAGCAGGTATAAACCGTGTTTGACATTGGTTTTGGTGAGCTACTGTTAGTTATGGTCATTGGCTTGGTAGTTCTGGGGCCAGAACGGTTACCGGTGGCAGTAAAAACGGTTGCTGGTTGGATCAGGGCGTTACGTTCTTTGGCTGCTAATGTCCAAAATGAGCTTGCCCAAGAACTGAAATTGCAGGAACTTCAGGAAAGCTTGAAAAAAGTTCAAGAAGAAGCGGGGTTGCAGAATTTATCTCCAGAATTAAAAGCTTCGATGGATGAGCTAAAAGAAGCTGCTGAGTCTTTGAAAAAAGCATACCAAAATGAACCTGATGTAGAGAATATAAAGGCATCAGAAATAGAGAAGGTAGTACAAAATCCGGCAACGCCTCAGGTTACGGACTCATCCGAATCTTCTTCTATAGTGGATGATAAAACGACTTCTGAAACGAAGAAAAAAACTTCTAATTAAGTTTAATGGTGAACACTAAAACATGGCTGTTGATGATACCCAACCACTTATCAGTCACCTTATTGAACTGCGTAAGAGAATTCTAAACAGTTTGTTGACTGTATTAGTGGTTTTTTTAGCATTGGTTTATTTTTCTAACGACATCTATCAGATGATCTCTGCACCTTTGATTAAGCAATTACCTCAAGGTGCTAGTATGATAGCGACAGATGTGGCTTCTCCCTTTTTTACACCGATAAAACTGACCGTTATGGTGTCGATATTTGTATCTGCACCTATGGTTCTTTATCAGGTATGGGCGTTTATTGCTCCCGCGTTATATAAGCATGAACGCCGTTTGATGATCCCTCTGCTCGTTTCCAGTAGTCTGTTGTTCTATTTGGGGATGGCATTTGCTTACTTCGTCGTATTTCCGATAGCTTTTGGGTTCTTTGCTAAGACAGCACCAGCAGGGGTTTTGATTGCAACGGATATCAGTAATTATTTGAGTTTTGTCATGGCACTGTTTATGGCTTTTGGTGTTTCTTTTGAAGTGCCTGTTGCCATTATTTTATTGTGCTGGAGCGGGGTGGTAACACCTGAGTCTCTGAAGAAAAAGCGTCCGTATATTTTGGTAGGCGCTTTTGTTGTCGGTATGTTGTTGACTCCCCCAGATGTTTTCTCGCAAACTTTACTGGCTATTCCTATGTATCTGTTGTTTGAACTGGGTATTTTGCTCTCCCGTTTTTACACTGGACAGCGCAAATTAGGGGATCGTTCAGAAGACGAGCAAGTATCGGAAGCAAATACGGAAAAGTGATAATAGTAATCTTAATATGTCGTTCTGTAGTGCTAAGATATTACACAAAGCAATAGCATATTAATTAACCCAGCGCTAGGCGCTGGGTTTAAGTTAGGAGAGCTATATGAGCTATGCATTTCCAGGCACTTTCCCTGGTCGCCGTATGCGTCGAGTGCGCCGCCATGATTTTTCCCGTCGTTTAGTTGCTGAGAATCAATTAACTGTCAATGACTTAATCTATCCTGTGTTTGTGATGGAAGGGACTAACTGTCGTCAGGAAGTTCCTTCTATGCCAGGGGTGTATCGTCTGACAATTGATCTTTTGTTGAAAGAAGCTGAAGAGATTGCCCGGTTGGGGATTCCTGTATTGTCTCTGTTTCCTGTTATTGAAGCAGATAAAAAATCTCTGGATGCGAAAGAAGCTTATAGTCCTGATGGACTAATTCAACGGACTATACGCACGCTGAAAGAAGCGGTTCCTGAACTGGGATTATTGACTGATGTAGCATTAGATCCGTTCACTACACATGGTCAGGATGGAATTATTGATCAGGATGGTTATGTAATTAATGATGTTACCAAAGATATCTTGGTCAAACAGGCGCTGTCACATGCGGAGGCTGGTGCTGAGATTATTGCGCCAAGTGACATGATGGACGGACGGATTGGTGCAATTCGAGAGAAGCTTGAAGAGGAAGGTCATGTAAATACTCAGATTATGGCTTATTCCGCTAAGTATGCTTCTGGTTATTATGGTCCTTTCCGTGATGCTATCGGTTCAAGTAGTCATCTAAAAGGTGGTAATAAAAAGAATTATCAAATGGACCCTGCTAACAGCGATGAAGCGTTGCAAGAGATTGCTCAGGATTTGCAGGAAGGCGCTGATACTGTGATGGTTAAACCGGGTATGCCTTACCTGGATGTTATCCGTAGGGTAAAAGAGACATTTGGTGTCCCAACCTTTGCTTACCAAGTATCTGGTGAATATGCCATGCATATGGCTGCTATCCAGAATGGGTGGTTACCGGAACAGGTAATTATGGAATCCCTGTTGTGTTTCAAGCGTGCGGGAGCAGATGGCGTGCTGACATATTTTGCAAAACAGGTTGCTCAACAGTTAATTGAGCAGCGGTTGTAATATCGATTAAAAACGGGTGAATATGAATTCTGCCCGTTTTTTGTTTGGTTAAATCTTCACAAACTGCTTGTTATCAAGTGCCTTGGGTAATTGCCTATTCAGAATATTGAGCAACAAAATAGAACGGGTTTCTCCATCTGGTTCATTGTAGATAGCTTGTAATCCTTCAAAAATTCCTTCGGTGATTAATACCGTATCACCCGCTACGGGTGTATCGGGTGATACATATTCTTGCTCAGTTGCTGACACGATTTCTTTAATCAGAGTTTCCGGTACGATTGCCGGATGCACACCAAAACGGACAAAATGGCTGACACCGCGCGTTGAATTGATAGTCGTAGTATGAATGACTTCCGGGTCAAACTGAACAAACAGGTAATTAGGAAAAAGTGGTTCTGTATTCACAGTACGTTTACCACGGGTTATTTTTTCAATTCTCGCGGTAGGAGTCAGGCAAGCAACATCCTGTCGTTCCAGATTTTCTATTGCTCGTGAAATTTGTCCACGTTTACAGTAGATGAGGTACCAGTTTTCCATGTTTATTTAACCTTGATCCAATGACTATTAAGCATAGCAAAATAGACAAGGGCATTACAGGCATTATCTTAGTGATAATTGTTTGATGATAGATATTTATTGTTATGAGTGAGTACTGTGTTTTTAGTAAAAAAGCGATGAATAATATCATGGTAAGCCACGGATAAAGTAGTCAATATAAGGTTGGTACTTTTTTCTGCAATTAAGATAAGGATTAAGTATTTCTGTTGAATAATGGCAAACTTTTAGATAACTCGAACGGTTGAGTTATGCTCAAGATCGATTGGATATAATAATTGCTAAATATGGTATCTATGCTGCTATGTTAATTTCAGGTGTATTTGACTTTGAGATCTCAAGGTTGAATTAAACCCATTGCTTTTTATTAAGTTATTGGTTTACCTTGTAGTCTTCTAAAAAAACACAAAAAAGCTGAGTGGGATAGCTTATAATGTTTTCTCTCCCCTTAAAAACCGGCATGAATGGATAGTATGAAATACCGTGACTTGAGAGATTTTCTGGCCTTACTGGAACAGAAAGGTGAGTTGAAACGTATCAGCCTTGAAGTTGATCCTTATTTGGAGATGACTGAGATTGCGGATCGTACCCTCCGCGCTGGTGGGCCTGCCTTGTTGTTTGAAAATCCCAAAGGTTATTCAATGCCTGTATTGTGTAATTTGTTTGGTACTGCCAAACGTGTTGCTATGGGAATGGGGCAGGATGATGTTAAAGCTTTGCATGATGTAGGTAAGTTGCTAGCTTTTTTGAAAGAACCCGATCCTCCTAAAGGTTTTCGTGATTTGATAGATAAGCTGCCGAAATTTAAGCAAGTTCTTAATATGCCGACTAAACGGCTTAATACTGCAGCTTGTCAGGAGCAAATTTGGGTTGGTGATGATGTCGATTTAAACCGTATTCCTATAATGCACTGTTGGCCAGAGGATGCTGCCCCGCTAATTACTTGGGGGCTGACAGTAACCCGTGGTCCAAATAAAGAGCGGCAAAATCTTGGTATTTATCGCCAGCAGGTGTTGGGTAAAAATAAACTCATTATGCGTTGGTTATCTCATCGTGGGGGGGCTCTTGATTTTCAGGAGTGGTGTCAGGCTCACCCAGGAGAACGTTTCCCAGTTGCTGTCGCGTTGGGGGCTGATCCGGCGACAATATTGGGTGCTGTGACGCCAGTTCCTGACACGTTATCAGAATATGCATTTGCTGGGTTGTTAAGAGGACATAAAACAGAAGTTGTGAAATGCCTTTCAAATAATTTGGAGGTACCAGCAAGCGCTGAGATCATACTGGAGGGATATATTGAGCCTAGCGAGTTAGCTCCAGAAGGGCCATATGGTGACCATACGGGTTATTATAATGAAATCGATATGTTCCCAGTGTTCACTGTGACACACGTTACTCAACGTCACGATGCTATTTATCACTCGACTTATACTGGCCGTCCACCAGATGAACCTGCTGTATTAGGTGTTGCATTGAATGAGGTGCTGGTGCCGATCTTGCAAAAGCAATTTCCTGAAATTGTCGATTTTTATTTGCCTCCAGAAGGTTGCTCCTATCGCCTTGCCGTCGTGACTATGAAGAAGCAGTATGCAGGTCATGCCAAGCGGGTCATGATGGGGGTTTGGTCATATCTGCGACAATTTATGTATACAAAATTTGTTATTGTTTGTGATGATGATATCAATGCCAGAGACTGGAACGATGTCATTTGGGCAATCACTACGCGAATGGACCCGGTAAGAGATACGGTATTAATGGAGAATACTCCAATCGATTATCTCGATTTTGCATCACCAGTTTCAGGGTTAGGTTCGAAAATGGGTATGGATGCAACGAATAAATGGCCGGGGGAGACGCAGAGGGAATGGGGACGCCCTATCGTGATGAGTGAAGAAGTGCGTACCCGCGTCAACAAGATTTGGGATGAATTAGATATTTTAAGACCATAAGAGGGAACGCATGACAACACTGAGCTGTAAAGTAACCTCCGTAGAGGCTATTACTGATACGGTTTATCGGGTTCGGTTACTTCCTGATTCTCCGTTCTCATTCCGTGCCGGTCAGTATCTGATGGTGGTGATGGATGAGAGAGATAAACGTCCGTTCTCAATGGCATCAACGCCCTCAGAAAAGAAGTTTATTGAATTACATATTGGTGCTTCTGAACTGAATCTGTATGCAATGGCTGTGATGGATAGAATTCTTGAACGGAAAATAATTGATATTGATATTCCTCATGGTAAAGCTTGGTTCCGTCAGAGTAGCACTAATCCGTTGTTATTGATTGCAGGCGGTACGGGTTTTTCTTATACCCGTTCTATATTGCTAACAGCTTTGGAAGAACAACCTGAGCGTAAAATCTCTATTTACTGGGGAGGTAGAGAATTACAACATTTATATGATCTTGCTGAATTACAGTTACTTACAGATAGTTATTCTAATCTGACAGTTGTTCCAGTTGTTGAACAGTCGGAGAATGACTGGTGTGGACGTACTGGGACAGTTTTAAAAGCAGTGCTAGAAGATTTTGGCAGTTTAGCCAATTATGATATCTATATTGCTGGGCGCTTTGAAATGGCAAAAATTGCTCGTGAGCGCTTTTGTTGTGAGCGTGATGCTTCCGCTGACAGTATGTATGGTGATGCTTTCGAATTTATTTAAAAAATAATAATAAAAAAACCCGCCCCTGACAGGCGGGAATTACGGCAACAACGACTCAGTTATAATATTTTTTTACAGATAAGTTCTTAATCCATTCTTTCTATGATGGTAGCAATACCTTGACCTAAGCCGATACACATGGTTGCCAAGCCAAACTGAACATCGCGGCGTTCCATCAGATTCAGCAATGTTGTTGTGATGCGAGCACCTGAGCAGCCTAATGGGTGTCCGAGAGCAATTGCGCCACCATTAAGGTTTACTTTGTCATCCATACTATCCAGTAAATTTAGACCTTTCATACAGGCAAGTGATTGAGCGGCAAATGCTTCGTTGAGCTCAATTACATCTATATCGGACAGCTCTAAACCTGCTTTTTTGAGCGCTATTTGTGTAGCAGGGACAGGACCATATCCCATAATGGAAGGATCGCAACCAACAACAGCCATAGAACGGATACGAGCGCGAGGTTTCAGTCCCAGATTTTTGGCATAGCTTTCACTGGTTATCAGCATTGCAGATGCACCATCGGATAAGGCAGAGGCGTTTCCTGCGGTAACCGAACCTGTTACCGGATCGAAGACAGGACGTAGAGCTGCCAGATCTTTCAGATTGGTATCTGGACGGATAACTTCATCGTAATTGAACAGCCTCAGTATACCATCAGCATCGTGGCCGTAAGTTGGTGATATCTCATTGGAGAATGCACCTGATTGCGTTGCTTGTGTTGCACATTGATGAGAACGAAGAGCAAATTCATCCTGCATTTCACGGCTGATATGGTGAGTCTTTGCCAGCATTTCAGCGGTTAACCCCATAACTCCCGCTGCTTTGGCGACACTTCGGCTCATTTTAGGATGGAAATCTACACCATGAGTCATCGGAACATGACCCATATGTTCTACACCTCCAACCAACGTAATATTGGCTTCTCCGGTCATAATCATACGGGTGCCATCGTGCAATGCCTGCATTGATGAACCGCACAGCCGGTTAACAGTCACGGCTGGTACAGAATGAGGGAAACCCGCCAGCAATGCAGCATTACGGGCAATATTGAAGCCTTGCTCCAGAGTTTGTTGAACACAACCCCAGTAGATATCATCTACTTTATGTTGCTGTATTGCCGGATTACGTTTAAATATCTCTTTCATCAGGTGAGCAGAGAGATCTTCAGCCCGGACCTGACGGAATGCACCACCTTTTGAGCGCCCCATGGGGGTGCGGATGCCATCAATAATGACTACATTTTCCATGTTTCCAGACCTCACGCTGTTGTTCCGGTGCTGACAGCAATCGTTGCTGCTGTAGGGTAGTAACTTTCATTACGTTCAGCTTTGGCTTTCAGACCAGGTGGTACCTGATAAAGAGCACCGAGGTGAGCATAATTTTCAGCCATTTTTACGTAAGCTGCTGTTCCCATCGTTTCCAGATAACGGAAAACGCCACCACGGAACGGAGGGAAGCCGAGGCCATAGACTAGAGCCATATCAGCTTCTGCTGGGCTGGCAATGACACCTTCTTCCAAACAACGGACAACTTCGTTGATCATTGGGATCATCGTACGGGCAATGATCTCCTCACCGGAGAAATTATTCTTCGGTTGGCAGATGGTTGCCAGAAGTTGATCTGTTTGCTCGTCTTGCTCTTTTTTAGGTTTGCCTTTCTTATCCTGCGTATACTTATAGAAACCGATACCATTTTTCTGCCCGTAACGTTGATTGTCATATAAAACATCAATGGCATCTTTATAATCACGCTGCATACGATCTGGGAATCCTTGGGCCATGACTGATTGAGCATGATGTGCAGTATCAAGACCAATAACGTCGATAAGATAAGCAGGACCCATTGGCCAACCAAATTCTTTCTCCATGATTTTATCTATTTGACGGAAATCGCCACCATCACGTAATAGAAGACCGAAGCCGAGGAGATAAGGTAGAAGTACTCTGTTTACAAAGAATCCCGGACAGTCATTAACGACGATAGGAGTTTTCCCTATTTTACTGGCGTAGGCAACTACAGTTGAAATTGTCTTTTCAGAGGTTTTTGCACCACGAATGATTTCAACCAACGGCATACGATGTACCGGGTTAAAGAAGTGCATACCACAGAAGTTTTCCGGGCGTTTTAGGGAGTTAGCTAATTCTGAAATTGGAATTGTTGAAGTGTTGGATGCCAGGATACAATCTTCATTAACCAAATTTTCAGTTTCTGATAGTACAGCTGCTTTGATCTTAGGATTCTCTACTACTGCTTCAACTACGATTTGAGCTTGCTCGATACCGGCATAATTTAGTGTAGGTTGAATAGAAGAGAGGGTTAGAGCCATTTTTATGGGGTCTAGACGACCACGTTCAAACTGTTTGTTTAGAAGTTTTGCCGCTTCAATCATGCCTAACTCAAGAGCCTGCTGACTGATGTCTTTCATCATGACAGGAATCCCTTTGCGGGCAGATTGATAGGCAATGCCGCCACCCATAATTCCAGCGCCTAGAACGGCAGCATATTCAGGTGTTGTGACCTCTTTCAGATGTTTTTTCGCCAGCCCTTTTATATACTGGTCATTAAGGAAAATACCGACTAAAGCACGGGCGACATTTGTCTGAGCCAGAGGAATAAAGCTGGCAGTTTCTTGTTTCAGTGCTTCATCACGACCAAATGTAGCCGATTTTTCTATGGATTTAACAGCAGTGATGGGGGCTGGGTAGTGTGGACCGGCAACTTTCATCACCATGCCTTTTGCCACATTAAAACTCATAGCACGTTCGATTTCATTGAGCTTTAAAGGCTCTAATTTTGGCTGGCGTGCTGCTTTCCAATCAAGGTCTCCTGCAATAGCCTGTTCCAGCATGGAAACTGCAGAATTAATCAGTTTTTCATTAGAAACAACGGCATCAATAAGGCCATTTTTCAATGCTTCTTCCGCACCAATATCTTTACCTGCGGCGATGATATCCAGTGCATTATCTGTCCCGATAAGGCGTGGAAGGCGAACTGAGCCACCGAAACCAGGCATAATACCAAGCTTGGTTTCTGGCAGTCCAATGCGTACGTCAGGGGAGGCTACACGGAAATCTGTAGATAGAACGCATTCACAACCGCCACCAAGAGCATAACCATTTATTGCAGAAATGGTTGGAACGGGTAAATCTTCTATCCGATTAAAAATGTTATTTGAGAAATCAAGCCATTCTTGCAGTTTTTCTACGGGTGAATCGAATAAAGAGAGAAATTCAGTAATATCCGCACCAACAATAAATGCGGCTTTCTCAGAACGTAATAAAACGCCTTTCAGTTCAGTTTGTTGCTCCAGGATAGCGACAGCCTTATCCAGAGATGCAACAGTTTTGGTATCCAGTTTATTAATAGCGGCTGGGGCATTGAAGACTAGCTCAGCAATGCCATCTTTCAGCCAGTTTACTTGAATTGTTTCACTTTGATAGAGCATGTCGTTCTCCTAAATGAGCGCATACCATCTGGTATGACCAGATGGGTTTGATTGTGGTTATTATGTTAAGTAAATGCAAATGAGTGATTAATTTTTTGCAAGGGTGATCACAAGTGAGATTTGTATCTCATTGACAATAATTGTTTTTATATTTTGATAAATAAGGGATTAGTAGAGTCAGATAATATTGAGATGATTTTGGCGTGATACCTGCAAATATCAATGATTGTGATAAGCTAATGATTCAGCCATAAAATAAAAAAGGTCAATTAAAATGGAAAAGTTGGCATCTCTGTACCGCGAACATATCTCTACATTACAACAACGTGCCCGTGAAGTATTGGTACGTAATCAATTTGATGCTCTGCTTATTCACTCAGGAGAGTTACAATGTATTTTCCTTGATGACAGAGACTATCCTTTCAAAGTTAACACTCATTTCAAAGCTTGGGTGCCAGTAACTAAAGTACCTAATTGCTGGTTATGGGTAGATGGTATTAATAAACCTAAATTATGGTTTTATTCACCAGTAGATTATTGGCATAGCGTAGAACCGCTTCCTACCAGTTATTGGACCAAAGAAGTTGAAATAATTCATTTGGTAAATACCCAAGATATTAATTCGGAGTTAAACCCTTATGTAAAACATAATGTTGTTTATATCGGTTGCTCACCACAAAGGGCAAAAGAACTTGGTTTCTCTGAACATAATATCAATCCAAAGGCTGTTCTGGATTATTTCCATTTTTATCGTTCATACAAAACAGACTATGAATTAGCTTGTATGCGTGAGGCGCAAAAAACGGCTGTTGTCGGGCATCTGGCAGCTTATGAAGCATTTCAGGCTGGTATGAGTGAATTTGATATCAATATATCTTATCTAATGGCAACAGGTCACCGTGATACGGATGTTCCTTATGATAATATTATTGCTATGAATGAGAATTCGGCAGTTTTGCATTACACAGTATTACAGCACAATGCACCTGCCGAAGTACGTAGTTTGCTGATTGATGCCGGTGCTGAATATAATGGCTATGCAGCAGATATTACCCGTACTTATGCAGCAAAAAGTAATAACGAATTTGCTTCTCTGATTAAGGATTTGAATGCTGAACAAAAAGCTCTCATCAGCACAATTAAAGCAGGAGTTCGCTATACCGAATATCATATCCAGATGCATCATCGAATTGCTAACTTGCTGAAAAAACATGGTATTGTAAAAAATATCAGCGAAGAAACTATGCTTGAGAAAGGACTAACAATGCCATTTTTTCCACATGGTATTGGCCATCCTCTTGGATTACAGGTTCATGATGTGGCAGGATTTATGCAGGATGATACAGGTACACATTTAGCATCCCCGGCTATATATCCATATTTGCGCTGTACCCGTATTTTGGAACCTCGTATGGTGTTAACCATAGAGCCGGGCCTTTATTTCATTGAATCGTTGCTTGCATCTTGGCGTGAAAGTGAATTTAGTAAACATTTTGACTGGAATAAAATAGAGATGTTTAAACCTTTCGGTGGCATACGTATCGAAGATAATATTGTCATCCATGAAAACAAAGTGGAAAACATGACTCGGGATCTTCAACTGCCATAATGAAACCTTATTTGATACCGGTAGCTTCAGTGAGTTGGACTGAAGAGATTAAAAAAAGCCGTTTTATTACTCTGCTGAAACACACTTGCGGAGCAGAGGAAGCTAAAGCGTTTATTCAGCAAATTAAAGCTCAATACCCTGATGCTCGCCATCATTGCTGGGCATTTGTTGCTGGTGCACCAGATGATTCACAACAATTAGGTTTTTCAGATGATGGCGAGCCTTCAGGAACCGCTGGTAAGCCAATATTATCTCAGCTTATGGGAAATAATGTTGGTGAAATAACAGCGGTTGTTGTCCGTTATTTTGGTGGAATAAAGTTAGGTACTGGTGGATTGGTTAGGGCATATGGAAGTAGTGTCCAACAGGCGCTGAAGTTACTGGAAACAAAGTATAAGGTTCCCCAGAAACTCTGTTCTTTACAGTGTGAATACGCCCATATCTCTATGATTGAACAGTTATTACAAAAATCAGCAGGGAAGATCATTTCCAGTGAGTATACAGAGAATGTTACTTTGCAAATTTCACTCCCAGCTACCCTGGTGAGTGAAGTCAGTGATAAATTACGTGATCTGAGTCGTGGTGTACTGTATTTAACACCTGATCTGTAAATATTCTCTGTAACTGGATTTCTAAGGAACCAGCTGAATGCATTTTCGTGCCATAACCCGTATTGTTGGGCTGCTTGTCATTCTTTTCTCCGTCACTATGATTATTCCAGGGTTGGTAGCACTTATCTATCGTGATGGAGCTGGGCGTGCATTTAGTCAGACATTTATTCTTGCCTTAGTTATCGGTTTGATGCTTTGGATACCTAATCGGGAGCAAAAACATGAGCTAAAACCCCGAGAAGGGTTTCTTATCGTGGTTTTATTCTGGACGGTATTAGGAAGTGTTGGTGCTTTACCTTTTATCTTTTCTGAACAGCCAAATCTTTCTATTACAGATGCATTCTTTGAATCTTTCTCCGGTTTAACAACAACCGGGGCGACAACACTTATTGGACTTGATTCCTTACCTAAAGCGATTCTCTTCTACCGGCAGATGCTGCAATGGTTGGGGGGGATGGGGATTATTGTATTGGCAGTTGCAATATTACCTCTGCTTGGGGTTGGAGGAATGCAGCTCTATCGAGCCGAAATGCCAGGACCTTTGAAAGATAATAAAATGCGTCCGCGAATTGCTGAAACGGCAAAAACCTTGTGGTTGATCTATGTGTTACTGACAATCGCCTGCGCTTTGGCATTATGGGCAGCGGGTATGTCAGTTTTTGATGCTATTTCTCACAGCTTTTCAACTATCGCAATCGGTGGATTTTCTACTCATGATGCCAGTATTGGTTATTTCAATAGTCCAGCGATAAACACTATTATTGCGATTTTTTTGTTGATTTCTGGTTGTAACTTTAGTTTACACTTCGCGGTGTTAACAGGGCGTAGCCTGACAGTATACTGGCGGGACCCTGAATTTCGTATGTTTATCTCTATTCAATTAGTATTGGTGATTATCTGTACTTTAATTTTGTGGTATTACGCTGTTTATGAATCTGGGATGGAGACATTGAACCAAGCTTTTTTTCAGGTTGTCTCAATGGCGACAACAGCCGGATTTAGTACAGATAGCTTTGCCCGTTGGCCATCATTTTTGCCAATATTGTTATTGTGTTCTGCTTTTATCGGTGGCTGTGCAGGTTCGACTGGAGGGGGACTGAAGGTCATTCGTATCTTATTGTTATTCCTACAAGGTTCCCGTGAGTTGAAACGGTTGGTTCATCCTAATGCGGTCTACACCCTTAAATTAGGGCGAAGGGCATTACCTGAACGTATTATTGAAGCAGTCTGGGGATTTTTTTCCGCTTATGCTTTGGTGTTTATCATCAGCTTGCTGTTATTGATCGCAACAGGTGTAGACGAGCTTTCTGCTTTTTCTGCAATAGCCGCTACACTGAATAATCTAGGGCCAGGGTTGGGTGTTGTTGCAGATAACTTTACTGCAATGAATCCGATAGCTAAGTGGATATTAGTTATAACAATGTTGTTTGGTCGTTTAGAAGTATTCACTTTGTTAGTTTTATTTACACCGACCTTTTGGCGTGAATAGCCTATTGGGAACAAGGACATAGATATGAATTGTTTATTACTTTATTCCAGCCGAGATGGGCAGACGAAGAAAATTATTACCTGTATTGCTGAAAATCTACGTAGAGCAGGGGAATTATGTGATCTTAAAGACTTGGCAACAGTAAAAAGAGTCAATTGGGAATCTTATGACAAGGTTATGATTGGAGCTTCAATCAGGTATGGCCGTTTTGATCCAGTACTAAAAAAATTCGCTATTTGCCATAAACAACAACTTAATAAAATGCCAACCGCATTTTTTGGCGTTAATTTAACAGCAAGGAAGCCAGAGAAATGTACTCCCGAAACGAATGTCTATGTTCGTAAATTTTTGCTTAATACACCTTGGAAACCAGATCTGTGCGGTGTTTTTGCTGGCGCATTACTTTATCCTCGTTATCGTTGGTTGGATCGTGTAATGGTTAAGTTGATCATGCAAATGACTGGTGGGGAAACGGATACAACTCAGGAGATTGAGTATACAGATTGGCAGCAAGTCGATCGTTTTACCGATAGTTTTTTTAGAATGATGAGTAAAAAATAGCCTGTTTGTTCTTTTTATCAGTGTTTTGTTGAAAAAAAACGCGAACGAAAGTTTTTTGCAAATAAACACTTGCCAGCGCCGAAGAACGCCCTATAATGCGCCACCACTGACCGACACAACGCTGATAAACGTTGTCAGGCTAGGCAGAGAAAAGCCAATAAGCGCTTGACTCTGCGGGCGGAAAGCGTAATATACGCAGCCCGGCTGAGCGAGAATATTAATTTTTGATTTGGCCTGCTCTTTAACAATTAATCAGACAATCTGTGTGGGCACTCACAAGACCGTATCACAAAAAAATACGTCTTAAAGTCTTGAAGAGTGAACAACAGTTAATTCATTACGAACTAACAGGGCAATTCTTTGAGCATCAAACTTTAAATTGAAGAGTTTGATCATGGCTCAGATTGAACGCTGGCGGCAGGCCTAACACATGCAAGTCGAGCGGTAACAGGAAAGTGCTTGCACTTTTGCTGACGAGCGGCGGACGGGTGAGTAATGTCTGGGGATCTGCCCGAGGGCGGGGGATAACCACTGGAAACGGTGGCTAATACCGCATGATGTCGCGAGACCAAAGTGGGGGACCTGAAAGGGCCTCACGCCCTCGGATGAACCCAGATGGGATTAGCTAGTAGGTAGGGTAATGGCCTACCTAGGCGACGATCCCTAGCTGGTCTGAGAGGATGACCAGCCACACTGGGACTGAGACACGGCCCAGACTCCTACGGGAGGCAGCAGTGGGGAATATTGCACAATGGGCGCAAGCCTGATGCAGCCATGCCGCGTGTATGAAGCAGGCCTTCGGGTTGTAAAGTACTTTCAGCGGGGAGGAAGGGTTTGGCCTGAAGAGGGTTAAATTTTGACGTTACCCGCAGAAGAAGCACCGGCTAACTCCGTGCCAGCAGCCGCGGTAATACGGAGGGTGCAAGCGTTAATCGGAATGACTGGGCGTAAAGCGCACGCAGGCGGTCAATTAAGTTAGATGTGAAATCCCCGGGCTCAACCTGGGAATGGCATCTAAGACTGGTTGGCTAGAGTCTCGTAGAGGGGGGTAGAATTCCATGTGTAGCGGTGAAATGCGTAGAGATGTGGAGGAATACCGGTGGCGAAGGCGGCCCCCTGGACGAAGACTGACGCTCAGGTGCGAAAGCGTGGGGAGCAAACAGGATTAGATACCCTGGTAGTCCACGCTGTAAACGATGTCGATTTGGAGGTTGTGGCCTAGAGCTGTGGCTTCCGGAGCTAACGCGTTAAATCGACCGCCTGGGGAGTACGGCCGCAAGGTTAAAACTCAAATGAATTGACGGGGGCCCGCACAAGCGGTGGAGCATGTGGTTTAATTCGATGCAACGCGAAGAACCTTACCTACTCTTGACATCCAGAGAAGACCTCAGAGATGAGGTTGTGCCTTCGGGAGCTCTGAGACAGGTGCTGCATGGCTGTCGTCAGCTCGTGTTGTGAAATGTTGGGTTAAGTCCCGCAACGAGCGCAACCCTTATCCTTTGTTGCCAGCACGTTGAGGTGGGAACTCAAAGGAGACTGCCGGTGATAAACCGGAGGAAGGTGGGGATGACGTCAAGTCATCATGGCCCTGACGAGTAGGGCTACACACGTGCTACAATGGCGGATACAAAGTGAAGCGACCTCGCGAGAGCAAGCGGAACACACAAAGTCTGTCGTAGTCCGGATTGGAGTCTGCAACTCGACTCCATGAAGTCGGAATCGCTAGTAATCGTAGATCAGCATGCTACGGTGAATACGTTCCCGGGCCTTGTACACACCGCCCGTCACACCATGGGAGTGGGTGGCAAAAGAAGTCGGTAGCCTAACCGCGAGGGGGGCGCTGACCACTTTGTGATTCATGACTGGGGTGAAGTCGTAACAAGGTAACCGTAGGGGAACCTGCGGTTGGATCACCTCCTTACCTGAGATGCGTTGAGTGCAGTGCTCACACAGATTGTCTGATGAAAGTAGAGCACGGGTGCGTCTGCGAAGCTGACTATCGGGTCCCCTTCGTCTAGAGGCCTAGGACACCGCCCTTTCACGGCGGTAACAGGGGTTCGAATCCCCTAGGGGACGCCACCTTGCGGGACGACGGGTGAAAGGCGTGGTCGTTGATGTATCTTTAAGCGGATTTTAAGAATCGGTTTAGCGATATAAGCTCTTTAACAATCTGGAACAAGCTGAAAAATTGAAACTGTTGATAATATCACCGAGGTATTATTGACGAGTCTCTCAAGCTGCACAATCCGAGACAGTTTCGGGTTGTGAGGTTAAGCGAATAAGCGTACACGGTGGATGCCTAGGCAGTCAGAGGCGATGAAGGACGTGCTAATCTGCGAAAAGCGTCGGTGAGCTGATATGAAGCGTGATAAGCCGGCGATGTCCGAATGGGGAAACCCAGTGCACTGCGGTGCACTATCATTAACTGAATCCATAGGTTAATGAGGCGAACCGGGGGAACTGAAACATCTCAGTACCCCGAGGAAAAGAAATCAACCGAGATTCCCCCAGTAGCGGCGAGCGAACGGGGAGGAGCCCAGAACCAGCATCAGCCACCGTCTCAGAGGAACGGTCTGGAAAGGCCGGCGATAGCGGGTGATAGCCCCGTACTTGAAGTGGGGGTGGCTGTGAGTTCGACGAGTAAGGCGGGACACGAGAAAGCCTGTCTGAATATGGGGGGACCATCCTCCAAGGCTAAATACTCCTGACTGACCGATAGTGAACCAGTACCGTGAGGGAAAGGCGAAAAGAACCCCGGTGAGGGGAGTGAAAGAGACCCTGAAACCGTGTACGTACAAGCAGTGGGAGCCCCACCACCAAAGCGTTTCGCTTTGTGTGGTGCACAAAATGCGTAACGGCATCACTGATGCGCGGTTGGCGGAGCGGTAGCGACGCCCAACACAACAATCAAGCAGTGGAGCGTTTTGGGGTGGGGTGACTGCGTACCTTTTGTATAATGGGTCAGCGACTTATATTCTGTAGCAAGGTTAACCGGATAGGGGAGCCGCAGGGAAACCGAGTCTTAACTGGGCGAAATGAGTTGCAGGGTATAGACCCGAAACCCGGTGAGCTAGCCATGGGCAGGTTGAAGGTTGGGTAACACTAACTGGAGGACCGAACCGACTAATGTTGAAAAATTAGCGGATGACTTGTGGCTGGGGGTGAAAGGCCAATCAAACCGGGAGATAGCTGGTTCTCCCCGAAAGCTATTTAGGTAGCGCCTCGTGAGTTCATCTTCGGGGGTAGAGCACTGTTTCGGCTAGGGGGCCATCCCGGCTTACCAACCCGATGCAAACTGCGAATACCGAAGAATGGTATCACGGGAGACACACGGCGGGTGCTAACGTCCGTCGTGAAGAGGGAAACAACCCAGACCGCCAGCTAAGGTCCCAAAGTCATGGTTAAGTGGGAAACGATGTGGGAAGGCCCAGACAGCCAGGATGTTGGCTTAGAAGCAGCCATCATTGAAAGAAAGCGTAATAGCTCACTGGTCGAGTCGGCCTGCGCGGAAGATGTAACGGGGCTAAACCATGCACCGAAGCTGCGGCAGCGACACGTAAGTGTCGCTGGGTAGGGGAGCGTTCTGTAAGCCGTGGAAGGTGGCGCCGTGAGGCCTGCTGGAGGTATCAGAAGTGCGAATGCTGACATAAGTAACGATAAAGCGGGTGAAAAACCCGCTCGCCGGAAGACCAAGGGTTCCTGTCCAACGTTAATCGGGGCAGGGTGAGTCGACCCCTAAGGTGAGGCTGAAAAGCGTAGCTGATGGGAAACAGGTTAATATTCCTGTACTGAATGTGACTGCGAAGGGGGGACGGAGAAGGCTAGGCCATCCGGGCGACGGTTGTCCCGGTTTAAGCGGGTAGGTGGGAGGAGCAGGCAAATCCGCTCTTCTGTGAACACTGAGGCGTGATGACGAGCCGCTACGGCGGTGAAGTGGTTGATGCCCGGCTTCCAGGAAAAGCCTCTAAGCATCAGGTCATATTGAATCGTACCCCAAACCGACACAGGTGGTCAGGTAGAGAATACTCAGGCGCTTGAGAGAACTCGGGTGAAGGAACTAGGCAAAATGGTGCCGTAACTTCGGGAGAAGGCACGCTGGCATTAGGTGAAGGAGTTGACCTCTGGAGCTGAAGCCAGTCGCAGAGACCAGCTGGCTGCAACTGTTTATTAAAAACACAGCACTGTGCAAACACGAAAGTGGACGTATACGGTGTGACGCCTGCCCGGTGCTGGAAGGTTAATTGATGGGGTTAGCCGCAAGGCGACGCTCTTGATCGAAGCCCCAGTAAACGGCGGCCGTAACTATAACGGTCCTAAGGTAGCGAAATTCCTTGTCGGGTAAGTTCCGACCTGCACGAATGGCGTAATGATGGCCAGGCTGTCTCCACCCGAGACTCAGTGAAATTGAACTCGCTGTGAAGATGCAGTGTTCCCGCGGCAAGACGGAAAGACCCCGTGAACCTTTACTATAGCTTGACACTGAACATGGAGCCTTGATGTGTAGGATAGGTGGGAGGCTAGGAAGTGTGGACGCCAGTCTGCATGGAGCCGACCTTGAAATACCACCCTTGAATGTTCGATGTTCTCACTTGGGCCCGTGAACCGGGCTGAGGACAGTGTCTGGTGGGTAGTTTGACTGGGGCGGTCTCCTCCCAAAGAGTAACGGAGGAGCACGAAGGTTGGCTAATCACGGTCGGACATCGTGAGGTTAGTGCAAAGGCATAAGCTGGCTTGACTGCGAGAGTGACGGCTCGAGCAGGTACGAAAGTAGGTCTTAGTGATCCGGTGGTTCTGAATGGAAGGGCCATCGCTCAACGGATAAAAGGTACTCCGGGGATAACAGGCTGATACCGCCCAAGAGTTCATATCGACGGCGGTGTTTGGCACCTCGATGTCGGCTCATCACATCCTGGGGCTGAAGTGGGTCCCAAGGGTATGGCTGTTCGCCATTTAAAGTGGTACGCGAGCTGGGTTTAGAACGTCGTGAGACAGTTCGGTCCCTATCTGCCGTGGGCGTAGGAAGATTGAAAGGGGCTGCTCCTAGTACGAGAGGACCGGAGTGGACGCACCGCTGGTGTACGGGTTGTCATGCCAATGGCATAGCCCGGTAGCTAAGTGCGGGAGAGATAACCGCTGAAAGCATCTAAGCGGGAAACTTGCCTTGAGATGAGTCTTCCCTTGACTTGAGTCACGGAAGGAACGTTTAAGACGAAGACGTGGATAGGCTGGGTGTGTAAGTGCAGCGATGCATTGAGCTGACCAGTACTAATGAACCGAGCGGCTTAACCTTACAACGCCGAAGGTGTTTTGGTGTCAGAAGACAGTGGACAGCTGTCAGAAGACGGAAGAGAGATGAATTTCAGCTTGTTCAGAGATTGATTCGGTGGTTGCGGGAGAGAGCGTCGCAACGGTCGGAGTAAAACAGAATACGCCTGGCGGCGATAGCGCGGTGGTCCCACCTGACCCCATGCCGAACTCAGCAGTGAAACGCCGTAGCGCCGATGGTAGTGTGGGGTCTCCCCATGCGAGAGTAGGACACTGCCAGGCTTGAAATACAGTAGAAACCCTCAGCGAAAGCTGGGGGTTTTTTGCGTTTACGGGGCTCGGGGCGAAGATGAGCAACGATGCCCTGCGATTTACCCGGTCATGTTTATCCGGCCAGAGGGCGAACGAAGGAAAGCCGTGTATAAACTGCCTGGCTTTAAATAACGCACAATGTCTCTCTGTGTTCATCCTGCCTTAAGGGTGGCTACCCATTGTCAAGGTCATCCCTTATGCGACATTGCCCTGGTTAACGGCTCTGAAGTCTGAGCCAGTGATACCGAAGAGTGGAAGGCGGGCACCACGGCTGAAAGCCCGATATTAATAGGGAAATGTCTGATGCGGATGCGGAAGAGGACTTAGTCGTTTCGAATTTTCATTAGATTAGATAAGCACTTTTTTAAGAAACAGGCGGCTTATTTGCCCGTTTATAATCAAAACCTGCTATCACGGTAGCAGGCACGAAAATGACTCAAATTGATTTCTTAAACTGATAGAAAATGGGCAGTGAAATTAGTTTTAAGTTAAGGTTAGTTCCTTATGATAGCTTTTTTTAAGAATTTTAATGAAGCCTTATTGAGCAGATTATTGGCAGGATATAATTATAATTAGTCTGAATTTTGGGTTTTAAGATAGCCAAAAATTTTCGAACTTTTATTATCGTGATTGTGGTTCTTAATCCAAATTATTTTTATTAATTGCCAGATTATGTCGTTAATTTAAGCGCTCAAATGCTATAAGAATATTAATCACAGCCTGTTACGACTTAATTTTGGGATAAGTGAGCGCTGCTATACGTTCCTAACATTTTCAGTATTCACTGATGTATTTATATTTTGACTAGTAGTGACGTCTGGAACTAACAGACACAGGATTAATCCTTTTTAAGACTCTTTTGGTTTTTTCGCCTTATTTTTCTATTTACACTGAATGAAGATTAATGACGTTTTTTGCTAAATTCAAAAAAAGTGTATCCTGATAGTGTATAACTATGTCATAACATTGTGTTTATTATCCTAAATTCTACTAATTTTAAATTGTCTTAAAATATGAAGAAAAAACGTCCTATTTTGCAAGATGTGGCTGATCGTGTTGGTGTGACGAAAATGACGGTAAGTCGTTTTTTGCGTAATCCTGATCAAGTTTCTGAGCAATTGAGAAAGAAAATAGCTAATGCTTTAGATGAATTAGGTTATATCCCCAACCGAGTGCCTGATATCCTTTCTAATTCTACCAGCTATGCTATTGGCATTTTGTTGCCTTCGTTGACTAATCAGGTTTTTGCGGAAGTTATCCGTGGTATCGAATATGTGACAGATCGTAATGGATATCAGACCATGTTAGCCCATTATGGATACTTGTCAGAGAAAGAGGAAGAGCGTCTGATTTCTTTACTTTCTTATAATATTGATGGCTTGATTCTTTCTGAGCGTACTCACACTCCTCGAACCTTAAGAATGTTGGAAACAGCTGGTATTCCTGTTGTTGAATTGATGGATTGTGTTTCCCCTTGTTTTGATACGGCAGTTGGTATTGATAACTTTGAAGCGGCTCGGCAGATGACAATGGCAATGATTGAGCGAGGTTGCCAGCAAGTTATTTATCTGGGGGCAAGGCAGGATGAAAGGACAATTATCCGTCTGGGAGGTTACGAAGTTGCTATGAAAAGTGCGGGTTTAAAACCTGGTAAGGTGATGACACCAAACAGCTCTTCTTACACATTAGGGGGACAATTACTGAATGAAGCACGAACAAAATATCCTGATGTAGATGGTTTATTTTGTACTAACGATGACCTTGCTATTGGCGCAATTTTTGAGTGCCAACGTCAGGGGATTGCTGTACCGCACGATATTGCAATAGCGGGTTTCCATGGTCACGATGTTGGTCAGGTGATGACACCAAAACTTGCTAGTGTGCTGACACCTCGTGATTTAATGGGGCGGAGAGCTGCTGAATTATTGATGGCGCGCTTGAAAGGTGAGCATTTACCGCAGAAAATGGTTGATATTGGCTTCGAAATATCACCAGGAGAAAGTATTTAGTTTATCTATTAATTTCATATTTTTTAAATTTATTTGGGATAAATATCACATTTTTATTTTCTGAAGATTCTGTGTTGTTGCGAATCTTGTTTCTACTTCTGATAATGTTACCGATAACAGTTACCGGTAACATTTCGCGGATAAAATATCTGTGCTTAAGGAGTTTATATGAGCGATACCCATCATTCTAACCATGTTTTTGTGCTTATGGGGGTATCCGGCAGTGGTAAATCTGCTGTTGCTAGTGCTGTGGCCTATAAATTGGATATTGCTTTTTTAGATGGCGATTTTTTACATCCAAGATCTAATATTAATAAGATGGCTGAAGGACATGCATTGAATGATGAAGATCGCAAACCTTGGTTAAAATCATTGAATGATGCTGTTTTTGCTATGCAACGCACAAATCTGGTTTCTTTGATTGTTTGTTCTGCTTTAAAAAAGCATTACCGGGATATGTTGCGTGATAATAATAAGAATCTATCATTTCTTTATATGAAAGGCGATTTTGATTTAATTGAAAGTCGGTTGAAAGCACGTAAAGATCATTTTTTTAAACCTCAAATGTTGATATCTCAATTTGAGGCATTAGAAGAACCAAACAGTGATGAAAAGGATGTTTATCCGATTGATATTAGCTCGTCTCTAGATGAAGTGATTAATCACTCGATAAAAATAATTAATAGCATCATTTCAGGGGAAAATTAATGAGTACTTTAACCTTAGTCCTTACAGCCGTTGGCTCGGTTCTCTTACTACTATTTTTGGTGATGAAGGCCAGAATACACGCTTTTGTGGCATTAATATTGGTTTCTATGGGAGCTGGTGTTTTTTCTGGTATGCCGCTGAATAAAATTACCGAAACAATGCAAGAAGGAATGGGGGGAACATTAGGCTTTCTGGCAATTGTTGTTGCACTGGGTGCTATGTTTGGTAAGGTTTTACACGAAACAGGTGCTTTGGATCAGATTGCAGTTAAATTACTAAATAGTTTTGGTGAAAAACGTGCTCATTATTCATTGGGAATAGCTGGCTTGGTTTGTGCTTTGCCACTATTTTTTGATGTAGCAATTGTTTTACTGATTGGTGTGGCATTTGCAGTAGCACGCCGTACTGGCGGTAATGTAGTGAAATTGGTTATTCCTCTGTTTGCTGGTGTTGCAGCTGCTGCGGCATTTCTGTTACCAGGCCCGGTTCCGATGTTATTAGCTTCACAGATGAATGCCGATTTTGGCTGGATGATCTTGATTGGTCTCAGTGCGTCAATTCCCGGGATGTTACTGGCAGGCCCGATTTTTGGTAGTTTTATCAGTAAATATGTCACTCTAGATTTACCTGCTGATATAAGAGAGCCAAGTCTTGGCCAAGGTAAAATGCCATCTTTTAGTCTGAGTCTATCGTTGGTTTTGTTTCCCTTGGCTTTGGTTGGATCAAAGGCTGTTGGTGAGCGCTTTGTTGCACAAGGTTCTGAATTGTACCAATGGCTTGAATTTATCGGTCATCCATTCTCTGCGATTCTGATTGCTTGCTTGGTCGCCATTTATGGCCTGGCAATTCGTCGTGGGATGAGTAAAGAAAAAGTGATGGATATCTGCTCTTCGGCTATTCAACCGGCTGGAATTATTTTGTTGGTTACTGGGGCAGGTGGAGTTTTCAAACAAGTATTGGTGGATTCCGGTGTTGGCCCTGCTCTGGGGAATGCATTGATTGGTGCGGGTCTGCCAATTGCGTTGGCGTGCTTTATTCTTGCTAGTACGGTTCGTGTTATTCAAGGGTCTGCGACTGTGGCTTGTTTGACGACGGTTGGGCTGGTGATGCCAGTTGTCGATGCATTGGGATATTCTGGAGCTCAGCTTGCGGCTCTCTCAATCTGTATTGCTGGAGGTTCTCTGGTGTTAAGTCATGTTAATGATTCAGGTTTTTGGTTGTTCGGTAAATTTACTGGCGCAACAGAATCCCAGACACTGAAAACTTGGTCAATTATGGAAACCGTCCTTGGAACAACGGGCGCTGTTGTTGGGATGATTTTCTTTGCTGTGATGTAATTCCTCTTTCATCTAATAGCAATAGCCAAAATTCAAACGAGATTTCACATTACTATTGCCCAAGAATGTCTATTAATTGTTTATATAAAGCTTTCGCACTGAGCTCATAACCTGCGGCTGAAAGGTGAACATAATCAGGACGTGCAAGGTTTTGTTGCGCCCAGCTTTTAATTGAACATTCGCCCCCCATATATTCACGCCAGTTCCAGAATAGTGTGTGTTGGTCTTGGGCGACTTTCTGTTGAATACGGATGACATCATTCAACATTGTGGGTTGCTGTGTTGTACAGCTTGTGGCTTGACTATTTTTTAAGGAGTCATTCGGTCCGATAATAAGAATAACTGTTTTTGGTAACTGATAGCGAATTTGTTTTATCTTGGTTGTTAATTGTTGGCGATAATCAGATAAATCCAACGAATCATTGAAAGCGGCATTTGTGCCATAAGCGAAGATAATCAGATCAGGGTGCATTTGTACTAAGGTATTAATCCATTGTGGCTGCCATTTATCCATCATATTAATAGTCGCACCATTAATACCTAAAGCGGATAATATAACACCTGGTTGTTTACGTTTGATAAACCAGCCGCCTAATTTCAATTGGTTATCTTGTGTCGCCATAATATTAACTGGGAATTTGACGGTTTTTTCAGAAGAAAACTGCCATTGACCACGAGTTGCCGGTAATTTAAGGACTTGTTTGGTTGCAGACTGAACTAGAATCTGAGAATCAGTAGATGTCTGATATAACGCTTTGAGTTGATAGGGAGCATAGGATGGCACAAATAGCTTTAAAACCAGTTTGCTTGTTTCGCTATTAGGCTCTGCAATTGCACCTCCGAGAGGGAAATCAGGTCGGTTATCTTTGCGGCTGGTAGTCAGTTCCCATTGCTGTTTATGACTCGTCATACCAATCATGGCGCTACGTTGTCCGGGGATGCTTATTGGGCTGACAAAACCGATACCAGCATCGCCAAAACGTTGTTGTAACAAAGAGCGGAGTTTGCCAGTGAAAAAATCTGCGGCAGTATGGGAATCACCTATCTGAATAAAATGCAGTTGATTATGCCGACTGTTGCGAAGTTTATCTGCTAATAAGGCTAGATTTGGCTCACCAAAGTCGGTTAATTGCTGGCTCATTTTCACTGGGTATTGTGTTAGCAAATGTTCTGGTCTTTGCTTATTGCATGATATTAGGCTTAAAGAGAGTATGATGACCAGACCAATACCAGCTGATTGGTATCGCTTGTGAAGTTTTTTAAGCATTTCCATTTTGTTTGGCTGGTTCCTGAATAAATTCAATTAATGAAAATATGTTGTCTGAAATAGCTTGCTGACCTTTCAAGCTAAAGTGTATACCATCACCGCTTCTGAGTTTGATTTTATTGCTATTATCACCAATATAATCAGAATAATCATCCGAATGATATTTAAAGATATTATTAACAGAAACGTATATTTCTCCGGCTTTTGCTACTTCTGATTGATACAATGATCTCAGATATTTCATGCTGGTAGAAAGTTTTTTCTGTCGCATATTTGGAGGGCCAACCCAGATAACATCAGCGCCATAGTGACGTGCTTCATGAAGGATCATATTGATACGTTGGCGGTAGAGGTTTTCCCAATCAGCGCTGGCAAATTTCAAATAGATACGTCCATGTTCTGGTGGCATATCCCAAGGATCATTGGGTCCCAGAAAAATAATAACCAGTTTGATATCGTGGTTGGTTTCCAGTGCCTTGTTGATAGTTGCTGGCCAGTTAAAGAAACTGGGGTAAGCAAGCCCAGTACTTTGTTTGCTGAGATTAATACTTGAAATGCCGTAATCCTGAAAGAGCCGACGTTTCAGATGAGGAGCAATACCTTGCATCATTGAGTCTCCAGCAAAAAGTACCTTATCCTTAGCTGTCAGAGTCACATTGGTTTTGGCGATGACGATACTGGATTGGGTATGGTGTACTGATGAACTGACAGAATCAGCATGGGGGGATTTTTGTAATAACGCAGGGAAAGTTGCAGATGAATTTGTAACAGGAGAGATGTAACCATTTAAAAATCGCAGTCCTATCTGAAAATCTTTGGGAATCGTAATACTGGATTCCTGAGCAGCTTGCTGATGATCGTCACTGTTACTGCTGGTGGTGTGTAATATGAAAGTCTCCCCCGCAGCCAGAATGCCTTGTTCCAAATTATCCCCAAAATCCCAGAGCGCATTACCTTGTAAGGTTGCCCAAAGGCTTTGCTGGTGGTATTTCTGTTGCCAGAATCTATCCAGTGAACGATGATTCAACCAGATTAATAGTAGGCTAGTTAAGACTATGATAAGCATGACTTGCCCGGCTGTTTTTAGATTGGATTTGAACTCAGAAATTGGCATAGATAAATCCTGGCATTCCTTGTGGTGAAAGCATAAATACCAAAGTTAGAATGATAGCTAATGGTATTGGGTAGTATATCCATGGAATATAGGAATAGATTTTCTCAATTACTATTTTCAGGTTAACCAGTTTAGGATAAATAATAAACATACCCCAGAACATCATCAGTGACCACCCGTTAGTTATGATTGAGTGGAATAAATCTGATGATATTAATTGCTTTAATAATGTCAGAGCATCATCTAGAGTAGGACAACGAAAGAAGACCCATGCCAGACAAACAAAGTGGAAAGTGATTACTCTGGATAAAAATGAAGTTATTGGGTTTTTAGGTGTATTTTTGTTTTTTTTGTCTGTTAGAGAAAATAATTTATATTTAATGTTTAGGATGACTAATCCTAATCCATGAATAGCGCCCCAAATAATAAAGTTAATCCCGGCACCATGCCATAAACCAGAGATTACCATAGCAGCAAACACATTAATATTTTTACGTAGAAACCCTGTTTTATTACCACCAAAAGGAATATAGACGTAATCTCGGATAAATTCAGATAAACTGATGTGCCAGCGGTGCCAGAAGGCTTGTAAATTTTCAGCCAGATAAGGGGCATTAAAGTTTTTAGGAACTTTGAATCCGAGGAGTAACGCTAATCCGGTAACTAAGTTGGTATAACCAGAAAAGTTAAAATAGATGTGCCAGGCATAAGCATAAATACCTACCAGGATTTTTCCTGCATCGTAGCCGATGGGGTCATCAAAAATCGGATTTACATAATTTTCAGACAAATAAGAGCTAAACAGGAATAGTTTTGTCATTGCTAATACAAGCAGTAATATGGCTTTTGATGGTTCGATGATTATTCTTGATGAAATCTGGATTTGAGGCAGGAAATCTTTAGCTCGGTTTATTGGCCCGGCAACAATACTTGGGAAAAAACAGAGGTATAAAACGACATCAGGGAATGATGCCCGTGGAATTTCATTTCTTCCAACAGAAACAACATAGCTAACAGAATGGAATGCATAAAAAGATAACCCCAGAGGTACGAGTAATGTTAGTACAGGTAAATCTATGGGTAAACCAAATTGAGCAAATGCTTGTTGGAGATTTTCCTGAAAGAAAGAATAATATTTGAATGCAGTAAAACATCCGAGAATACCTATCGTTAGGATAGTAAATGTGATGTGGTTGGATAGAAATTTACTGGTTATGTTTGCTAAAAGATAAATGAATAACGTATAGCAAAATAAGATACCAGCAAAAAGTGGGTTAAAAGAAAAGATAAATAAATAACTTGCAATTATTAGCAAATAGTTTTGTATTTTTGCACTTTTTTGTAACATCCAATACAAGATAAAGAAGGCAACAAAGGACCCGAGAAACTCAAAAGAAAAGAAATTCATATTAAACTCTGGCTAATCATTGCATCGCGATTATAGGACAATATGAGTAATATTATAATATTTAACTTAAACATTCTATCAATGAGTAAGACAAGCTGGCGGATATAAGGAAATCAACCGTTCCATATTTTATTATGAAACGGCTGATATTGGTAGTTAGAGCAATATATTCGGACTTATACCCGCTATCTTTCAAGTTGCTTCTTTGTTGGCTGCACTCACTCACCCCGGTCACAGAGTTATCTATGTTCCCGGGGATTCGCTCCCTTGGCCGTCGCAATGCATCTTGAAATCCATAGGGTATATACCCTTCATCCTTCAAGTTGCTGCTTTGTTGGCTGCTTTCACTCACCCCAGTCACATCGTTATCTATGCTCCTGGGGATTCGTTCACTTGCCGCCGCGCTGCAACTCGAAATTTATTGGGTATATACTAATAGGATTTTTAGTTATGTTCATTCTTAACTAACTTTTGCGCCTGAGTGATAAGTCCTTTGTTGCTGTTAAAGACTTTATGCAAGTAGTTGTTATAAGTAGAACCTAGTTGTGAATATCCTTCGAGATTATCAATCAGTTTGCTGGTATTCAGTGATGTTTGAAGGATTCTCTGTTTAGCACGTGAAACACGTAATGATTCATAAGCGTTGTGGGTATTCATGTTCCGCATATAGGCTTCGACAGAATCATTTATAGTCGGATAAGAGGAATAACCTTTTATCTTACCTTGAGTTTTCTTACAACTGTTGCCACAACGCATACCAAACAGATTGTTGTTCTGTTGTGCAAGCTTAGAGGTTCCCCAGCCAGATTCTGTTGCAGCCTGAGTAGCAACAAAATGGGTTGGAATGATATCAACTCGGCTCAGTAGCTTGTTCCAATTAACTTTTTTAGGCGAGCTGCTACAGCTCACGTTGTAGTTTTTGCAAATTTGTTGCAGGCGCTTGATATCCTGGGTAGACCAGCGTTTGACATCCTGATGTTTCAGTAGCCATTCCCGCTCCTGCATAATTTGTTGATTGTGTTTATCAATCACTGGGACAACAACATTTAAAAACGCTTTCTTACGTGGGGTGCCTGAAGGGTATTTTCGCAAATCTGGCAAATTGCTTTGTATGCCATTGTGAGAATACTCTATGCTTTTAGCGGTACTAGTTGATGCCTGGCTAAAAGCGGAAAACAACAGTGAAATAAAGAAAGCGAAGATTGCGGTTGTCCTCATCGTTCGAGAGGGCATTGCTTTTCCTCGTTTGCTCTGAATAAAAAACAAACTAATGCTAGCAAAATAAATCCAGCATAGCCAGAGTTATTAATAATTCATAAGAACTTTTTCTGTATTAAAATTGGTATGTTATTGATGTATTCTATTTTTTTATTAAATTATAGTTGGTTGTGTATTGTTTTTATACAAAATAATCTCTGTCTAGTTTGATTTATATATAAAATATAATAATGTTTTTTGTTTGTTTCACTTTTAAGGTGTTTTTCCCGGGAAGAAAAAGATCGATAAACCGGTTGAATATCTACAGTTATTGGGTTTGGCTTCATTTATCTATAATATTGCTAATTGTAAGAATACTGCTGCGAGTAACAAACTAATTGATATTAATGTTGCTATTATAAGAATAAGTATCATTTTCATAAACAGATAACCGTCACCGATATATAGTTTTTCTCTGTGAATTCGAGTTGAGTTGTGTCGATCAGGCTTAAGCTGATTTTGTGATATATCTATTGTCATTGGTGCGATGCAGGGTATTCGATATTATTATAAATGTTAAGTTAAAATAAGTAACAAAGTGTTAATATTTTCTACTTTTTATTATATTATAAAAATATAATAAAAATAGGTATGAAAAAAAATAAATATTTTCAATGGTTTTATTTTTTAAATATAACAATTCATATTTTAAAGTTGATGATAATAATGTTTTTTTTGATTTTATTTATATTTGGTTGATAATGAATTGGTTAATTTTATTTGTATTTTTATGTTACCTTTGAGTATGTAATTATCTAATTTTTCATTGTTCTTTTTAATTTATATTTGTTTGTTATATTTTTGATTTTATTGGTTTTTTATTGTTTTACGTAATGTGTTTAGTTGAGTGTTTTTTTATTGGAATAATGTTTTTATATTATTGTTTGTATCGTATTAATTGCTGGTTTATATTGTGTTAAATATATTTAAATATCTTTTTTATGATCTGGTTTATATTTGAATAATATGATTAGGTATGATTTTTATATTGTTTATTTAAATTTTATTGATAAGTCTGAGTATGTTGTTTTTATATGTTTCATAGAATTGTACTATTTTATGAAAAAATTAAGTCAATGTTAATGTTTGTTGAATACTAGGATTATCATTGCCTTACGTAGGTTCTGGGTAAGTGATAAATGTAAATGGATTTGTATTTAGAAACACTTTCTTACATATTGTTACTTATTGATACATAAAATTTTGGTTAGAATAAGAAACAGGAGGGGCATTTCCTTTGCCACCTGATTACTTGGTTACCTGATCAATTGTATTCAAAGTTTAGAACAGAGGTTGCTTTTAGTTCCCCTGTTGTGATGTTTTTAGGGTCATAAACGTAATAGTAAGCATTAAGATCAATGGCAAAACGTTTATCCATGGTACTGCCAGCATTTTGGCTGAATAACAGAGTTGCACCTTGGGAAGACGTTTGCGAGGTACTGAACATTATTGGTGTTGCATTCCCCGGTTGAGAGACTCGGATACCAACGCCTTTTGCAGCACCCGCTTTGTTATCGATTAAAGTGCGGTTATCGTTTGGTAACAGATTATTACTGCTGAGGTAGGCTTTAACTGAACGTGAAGTTTTACCATCAAGGAGAAAATTACATTCAAAGTTGAGTGTAAAAGGGGTTTCTCCTTTATTTGTTCCGCTAAGTAGTGTAGCTCGGTTAACTTTTGGCAGGTTCACTGTTAATCCTGCATTTGAGAAATTACAAGTTGTATCATGACGATTAAAAATCATGGTAACTGGTTGGTAATAGATATCTTCAGAATGAGTGGGCCATACCCAGGTTAGAATAAAAGTCAGAAAATCGGTAGCAAAACGGAGAATAGCATCAAAAAGTCCTATATTGGTGGTGTCCATAGCTATTACAGCCGTCTTTAATGTTGCAGTATCGCCGGAAAAGACGTGAATATTACTACCACCAGGTCTACCGTTTAATCGCTTGGCATTCAGTGTAAATTGGGCCTGTAATCTACTGGCGGGGAATGTTGTGTTACTGTTTCCCAGGTTAATATTGTCATTTGGTGAGAGATTAGTGATAGTGACTTCCACATAATCTTTGCCACCATTGAATCCCAAAACAACCTTGTTTCTGGCAAATGGCGAACCGTTAGCAACAGAGTTTTGCTTCCATAATGCATTTGTCGTGCATTTAAAATAGCCAGAATACCGGGTACTCAGTTGCCAGCTTGCATTACTGCTCAGATAGAGACGATCTGTCATATTGACAATAATTTCTGGGGCAGTTATCGCAACATTGGGTTGACAGTTTGCATAAACTATATTGCTACTCAGGCTGATTAGGGCCGCCAGATACAATGACTTAAGTTTCATTAGCTTCTCCCTAACGGCAAATATTGGCGGTTGAGTCCATTTCAGGCTGAGGATCGTTTATTACACAGTCCTTTTCACCTGATTGACCGATGCGGACATAAACTTGTTGCGGCAATTTTTCTACTCGTAAGAAAACCATACTACCCTGACCAACATATCCAAGGCTGTTGCCTTCTGAATCGACAATTTCAGTACCGAAAGGTAAAGGTTTACCATTGGACTGAGTGGAGTAGAAAATGAAAGTTTTCCGTTGGTCTGTTTTAAATCTGATGTGGGTAATAGCTCCAGAATATGGTGCAATATCCCTGATATTACCGATAAGTTCAGCCGCATCTTCCGGCACTTCACTGGTATCTAGCATGATGGCGTTTTTACGATAAGGGGAAAGATAAGGTATCAGTAACTTACCGCTGTTATTCGTTACCATGCTTTTATCTCCATTCACAGAGGCGTTAGCTGTGCCCGGTGCATCAATGATTGCAAAGGTTTCTCCAATCTGATTAGCGGCCAGAATGCCACCCCGATAAGCGACTAAACTGCCTGTTGCACCAAGTCCCATTTGACGATAATCCTTGGACTGGCTATAAGAACTACTTAATGTGGAAATGGATGTTTTATAGGTTAGATTTGCACTGGTTGTTGTAGAACCGCTTTTCTGATCTGAAATGTTAAGGTGGTAATTCAGGCGGTTGTGTGGACCCGCGCTACCACTTAATCCCAAATCGCTATTGTTGTAGTGACTATCATTGAGTGAGACATTACTGGTCAGATAGGCAGGGTAATTGAACAGTTCAAAAGGAACAGACAGCGTCAGATAGTAACGTTGTTCCTCTTTACTTTCGGTTTCATTGATATTGTACCGAACACGGCTTGCTGTCAGGGTATAATTAACTTTACCCAGGCTGTTGGAATACCCCATTTGATACTCCCTACTTTTATTCTGCGTTCCCCAGTAATCACGTAATGTTCCTGAAAGAAAAAGTGAACCCGCACCACTACCAAGATTCTGGTTTAAATTAATATTGAAGGTGTTTTTCTGATGATAGTAGTGTTGTCGATTATATCCGTTGCTTATCCAATCATGGAGATTAATGGTATCGACCAGGCTCAGATAGTTTTTAGTTGAATAACGATAAGCAGCCAGAGAGAAATTGGTTCTTGTTTGTGGAATATAGCGGCTATAAGCCGCTTTATAACTCTGGCCTTTCATGGTTGGGCTGTTGTCAAATTTGGCGCTGGATTGAGAAATATCAATTGAGACAGCGCCAATCGGCAGGTTAAACCCACTGCCTAATAGTAATGAATAATAATTTTTACTAATGATGGTCCCTGTATAGCCGGTAAGGATATTATTAAACCCATATTGATAGCTGGCTTGAAAAAAGTTGGGCTTATAGCGACTGTTGGCAATTTGGGTTTTACCTGCACTGATATCATATTTGCTAAGACCTTCTTTCATCATATTAGGGACAGATGAAAAGGGAACAGTAAAGCTGTTTCGGCGTCCATCGGCTTCTGTGACTTCGACAGATAAGTCGCCGCCAGAACCTGTTGGTAAAATAGTATCAATGGCAAAAGGCCCTGGTGGTACATTGCCCTGATAAATAATAACGTTATTCTGAGAGATTCTTACTAAGGCGTTCGTCTGTGCAACTCCCCGGACGATAGGGGAAAATCCTTGCCAGGCATCGGGATACATGCGCATATCTGTTTTCAGATTGATACCACGGAAGCGGAAAGAATCGAACAAATCGCTTGATGTATAGCTGTCGCCAATGCGAAGTTCTGAATTAATTGATGAAATTCCTCGTTGCAGATAACGGGTATTATTATTCCATTTACTGCCATTTGAACGCGTATAGTGATAAGAGGATTGATCACGTAATTGCCAGCCAAACAGATTTAAGCCGCTATTCAGTGACACATAAGCATTATCCTCATTTTCATCGTCACTGCTCTGCTTATTCCTGTTCTGAGTATGGTAATAGTTGGCATTATAGGAGAGCATAGCTCCTGGGATACCTCTGTCCCAGAATGCGGGATCGATATAGCCTTTTAGTTCATTTTGGATATAAGCTTGAGGGACAACCAAATATAAGCTGAGTTTAGGAACATCAAGATTAGCGGTTCCTTCATGTATTACTTTAGTAATAAGAGTTTCATCTTGAGATAAATTTGATTCTGATAATTGGTTCTTGTCAATTTTTATCCCTAACCTTGGTAGATCTTCATTGAGTAAGTAGATATCTTTGCCATTGTTCTGGATATGAATATCAAATCGTCCTTTCCAGTCATTATTTAGGTAGATATCAATATCGTAACGGCCTGCTGGTAATTCGGAACTCGAATCAAATCGGGACAAATCTGCTTTTGCAGATTCGCCAACCAGAAAACCAGTATTAAATGTTGTGGCATAACATAAGCAATCTGTATACAGGGTGGTGATTATTATCAGAGTCAACGAGCTAACTTTTTCTTTTATCATGTTCTATGCTATGCCAGTAATATCACTATTGAAGTGGTAAAGTTAATTTATTTATAGCACCAAAATCGTCAACAATAGCTAAAGTTAATTTGTCTCCGACTTTTACTTTTTCATTGGTACTAAATGAATGAGAAGAGAGTGGTTTAATGATTGTCCCCTCGTTTAATAGGTTAGGTCGAGTGTCGGAAGATTTGAGACCGACGACATTTAGAAAATAGGGTGATGAATTCACCAATTTTAGTTGGTTACCATCGCGTTTTAATACAATATGTTGCTTGATCTGTTTCGGTGAAATAGAAAGTTTTTCAGGCCGGTAGAAAAACTTTATCCGGGTACGAATCGCAATCTGCATGACATTTTTATCGGCAATATTTTCTGCAACAGGTGGAATATCTAGAACATTTAAATAAAACAGTGATTCCCGATCGGTGGGTAGGTTGCTGCTAGTGTGCTTAATTCTGAGCTGTTGACCGTTATTGCCATCAATTTTAACGACTGGCGGAGTAAGCAGAAAAGGGACCTTAGCTGTTTCAGGTGTTGAGTTAGGATCGCCATCATCTATCCAGGATTGTACTAGAGAAGGTTGATCTCCTGTATTTAATAATTGAACAGACACCTCTTTATTACCGGCTGGATAAATAACACGGGTTGTATTAATAACGATGTTAGCATCTGAAGGTAAAGCCGTTACCGCTAATAATGTAGCTAAAAATAATTTTTTCATAATACTATTTTTGTCAAAGTAAATAAGCCTATTTGGATAAATAGGCTTTATTTATTGTGGTAAATAATTATAGGTAAGTAACGTGATAAGTAACCCTCGTTACTACTTTACCTGGGTCTGCTTCAGTAGTGCCTACTTTATAATATTTTGCGTAGAAATCAATAACTTCACGTTCTTTACTAGAACCTTTGATTCCTGTATCAAAAGCTTTATTCAGCATAATTGGGGTACTTTCATCTTTGTGTTTAACAATAGCAATACCTACGTTTTTTGGCTGGCCATCGGCTTTAAGATCTTCGTTGACTAGGTACTTACCATCGTTAGAAATAGAGTTGGCTGATGAAAACTGGATTTTTAACATGGAAGTTGCCGGGTCAAAACCAGTAGCTTTGGACTGGCAGTTAGAAAATTCTAGTGAAAATGCTTTCTTACCAGTATCAATTAAACCTTCCTTTTGTCCGGCTTGGGTGATGGAGATAGGTTCCAATATAATTGACAGATTCGCTGAAACACCACCGTTAATAGTACAAGTGGCATCAGTAACTGCACCAGTGAAATGTAATGTTCCACCGGAAACACTATCGGCTGCAACAGCAGAACTTGTAGTAAAAATAAGCGCGGCGGCGGTGGATAAAGCTAGTTTATTCATTTTTCCTCTCCAAGAGTAGGGGTATCTTTAATTGGCCTTATCAGGGTGGTGAAGATAGGGGCCCTGAATCCCCTGACACATCAAAAAGGCTTAAAAGTGATGTTTGTGTCTATCTATAAAATTGATTTGATTTTATGAACTTAAAATAAAAATCAATATATTATATAGTTGAAAATAATTTAGTAACTTAAACTAGATTGAATAAATTTAATTATTTCTGATGTAAGCTATTATTTTATCTACTTAGATAGAACTGATATTGTTTATACATATTTATAACTTCGAAGCGTATATTATAGACGATCAAATGTATTTAAGAAGGATTTTTTGTTATTTAAATTAAATTAAGAGTAAACGTCTGTATTATTGGTGAAAATAGGAAAAATACTCAAGCTGCGAGTGTTTTATGGAGCTATTTGCTAAATTAATTTATTTTTCTGAATTTTATTTCTGTTGATGCTTGTTTTGTAGATTAATGTTTTTTTTGATTTATTAATTTGTTTTTTTATGTTGTTTAATATTAATTATTTTATATCAATTAGTTATTGTTATTTTGTCTTTGTAAATATTTTAATACGATTTTTTCATTCTTTGAAATAATGTCTTGGTAATGTGGTTCTTTTTTTTATGATTTAATTTGAACATGGTTAATATAGTTTGGTTTTATTATGGGGTAAATTAAGTTAATATTGTGATGTGATATTATGGAAATGGTAAATAATAGTTGATGATAGTTAGAGGGAATTATTAATTGAGAAATAGTATTCTAAAATCTTTTTATATATACCCAATAGATTTCGAGTTGCAGCGCGGCGGCAAGTGAAAGCAGCCAACAAAGCAGCAGCTTGAAGGATGAAGGATATATCTTGATTAATAATGTTATTTTCATTGGTAACATATGAATCAATGATTTTCTTGCTGTTTTTTCGCTTTTTCTGCCAGTTGTGGAAAATCAGCAGCGCTCCAGTAGATTTCTGGTACAGGAAGTTCTTTCATTTGGCGGTTAGGCCACAATTGTAATTCTGCCAATTCAGATAATATATAGCCGGAATATTGTTGTGGCAGAGCCAGTCTGAGTGGATGTTGCTGTTCTGTCGGGACCATGTTAGGCAGACGGTCGCTGTGAGTATGAAAATCACGTTGAAGGATTAAGCGTTTATCAGGTATACGGCGTTTGCTGTCCCACCAGATACCATCAACCTGTTCAAACATTTTCCGTGTTTCATCAGGGGATAAAGCCTCCAGTTCACGTAGTGCAGGAGGCAGAATGGCTTGCATTGATAGGCGGTATTGTTTCATTGACGGCACTTGCCCGGCCAGTATCAACGAGAGGGAAAGACGAGCGCCTAATAGATTAGAGTAGAGGTCTTCAGGAGAGAATGCAGAGACTTTTTCAGAAAATCCGGGTACAGACTGATAGCCATACCATTGGGCGATTTCATGCCATGCAGCAAGTTCAAAAGCCAATTTTACGGCTAGATAAGCACTTAGAGTATAACGTTGTTCTATCGTTGCTGGTGGTGTGAATTGATAGAATTGGATACGGCGTAATGCTAATTCGCTGCTGAGTTCTATTTTCCACTCTTCTCCGAGACGAGGCCAGATTTGACTGAACAGAAAAACTGCATTATCAGCGGTATCCCGCACATGGGAAATATCAATGAATCCGCCCCTGCGGGTATATATCATCCCTACTTTTTCATTACTGAGTCCTGTTAATGAAGCAATGGTACCAAAAAAGCTGTTGTTATAATTATGTATCCCAAGGTTATCGGCATCTAGCACATTACTTATATGGTAAAAAGGTACTGGAATAGTCAGTAATTCCGTTTTTAAATTATAGCCAAAAGCACAGCAAGCTCTTAATCCTTCGGGAGAGGGAATTGGAGCAAGAACCGGCCATGCACGGGTTGTTTCGGCGGTTGTTTCACTATTTAAGTCAGGTTGTACTGGTACGATTGGAGAAAAAGTTCCTTGGCATCCTGCGACTAACGTTAAAGCCGTAATCCATAAACGCAATTTCAAAACGCCTCTCCCACCTGAAAATAAAATCCATTGCTTTTTTTACCAATACCAAAGTCCAGTCTGATATTCATTTTGGGTTTGAATTCAAAACGGTAACCAGCGCCAACTGTGGGTAACCAGTTTTCTGAGCCAATATCTTCTGCGTAATGGCTTAGGGTGCCAGCCCCAGCCCACAAAACAAATCCATGCCGCCAGTTCAATTTGCGCCGATATTCCAATTGGGTGCTGATAACATTTTTATCCCGGTATCTGCCTTCATAATATCCGCGCATCCGGTTACTGTTACCCAGCATTGACAGCATATTCCAGGGTACCTGGCCATCAGTAAAACGACCGTAGCTATCAAACGCCAGTACAGATTTTTCATCTAATTGATAATAGGTGCTGTATTGCATATCAACGGTGTTAAACCGGCGGTCGCTACCTAATGCCGGGGAAAAATGGGTATAGGTAATATCAATAACGTGCCCTTGCTGAGCGTTAGGTAGAAAATCCCGTGTGTCGTAGCTGAAATAGGCACTGACACCAGAACTCAATATAGACCGCCCATCGTTTTCTGCGGCGAAAAGCTTTTTGGCACCGTTATCGGGATCTTTGGCGTGTAATGATGAAAAATTCCAGCCGGCACCTAAATAGGTAGAATCAGCAACTCGGTAGAGAACTCTGGGTTGCAGGTGCAGTTCCTGTGAGCGATATTTTTCTTTGCGATCATTTACTTTACCTGCTTGATATCCTGTTCCCCAGTAATAGGTGGGGACATTGTTCAATGTACCGGAAAGAAAAAAACGCCATTGATCATGAGCAAAAAAACTGTAGTTATCAAATGTAAAGCCAAAGGCACCGGTTGAAGAGGTAAATCCATTCAAGGAAAGGGAAGAAGTTTGGCTGGTATGGTCATGATCATCTGGTCGATAAAGACCCACGACAGCAACTCCAAGTCCAGCGCCTAATTCTGGAGTATAAAAAGGGCCAGGTAAAATGCCCCAGTCAATGGCTTTATTGCTGTCATAGGTATTACTGCCACCTAATTTTTCCAGCCAGCCATCGATTTTTTCCCTGCTAAGTGGCGTTTGACCATATGAGAAATCAGAAATAAAAAGGCTGACTAAAGCCAGCCCATATAAAGTACCGCGGATGTTCATTTAAAAACGGAACTCTCCTGAAATATAGCAGCTATTACGTTTGTTAAAACCGACTTCAGTCAATAGATTGAAATTACGTGTGACTTCCAATCTTGCGCCGACGGTATTATTCCAGCGAGCGGAAACATGCTGTTTTACTTTGAATTTCATGTCAGGATCGTTGAATGCCTGTACCAGTCTGGCAAATGTAGGTGGTAAATCGAGGTTGCTGATATTGCCTTTAAATTCTTGAGTAATTTTCTGGTACATGCCACCGGTCCATACCTGCAATTTGGTGTTTCCTTGTCCGGGAATGATTGGCTGGAATGTAAATTCATAACCCACTCGTGGAGTGACGACTAAGGCGCTGATTTTACCGTCCAGAATATCCAGATTAGTGCGGGTATAGTTAGTATCAAGTGTACCGAAAAACTGATCGTAACCCCCCGCTAGAGTAAAACCGCCACCATAGGTTTTACCTTTAAAATCCAGTTCGAATGGAATGTCTTGCATGCCAGGAAAAGTGATACCGCCAAAATAAATACCTTCAATGTTGGTTTTTGACGAGCCTTTTGTCCAACCATAAACGCCGTAAACATTCAGAAAAGGCAGAACCCAAGTGTCTAGTTTAAGCATATGTGATTCATTCTTTTCTCTGGTTTTACCTGCTTGGATATCCAGAGCTTTTTCGGTGTCTGGGTTCTTCGGCATAGTGATTTTTATATCGTCTACAACGATATTTTGTCGCATATTCATATAGCCGTAACTGGCGCCAAAAGGCTCCGGTAGGTCATAACCTTTAGCTCTGGCTTCATCACCCCAAATAGGAAGTATTCGTGATTCTTGTTTATTCGGTTTTCTGGATAAACTACCATCAGCAGTGACTTGATTTCCACCGGATTGGCTGACAGAAAGAGAAAGAATGGGGCGGTCATCTGCATAGCCATAAGGGATTGCCAGACAGAATGAAATAACAGCTAACTTACTAAGATTAAAAAATTTCATAATAGAAAGCTCGGTTTTGCGAGTGAGAAAATTTAAGGTTTTAGATATATCCCATCGTAATATTCGAAGCGCAACAGACCTGGCAAATTATCATAAGTTTTATTAATAATAAGTATCATAAAATGCTGAAAAGTATAATTTTACTGTTCATCTAATGACCTATTTTGTTTTTTCCGGGCAAAAAAAGAGGAACATGGTTATTATTCCCCCTATTAATCCCCAGAATGCAGCACCTACGCCAAGTAGAGTGGCATCGGAAGCAGTAAAATGGATTACTTGGCGGTTTTCATTCTGTAGTGTTTGTAGCAGGCTGCTAGAATTTTAAGTAATCTCGTAAAGACAAGTCAGTTATGATGAATTGCTTGTGAAAGATTTGATGCTAAAAATAACTATATTCTATAATTAATTCTTATACTTATTATGGAGCCAGCCCAATGGAAAACTTTGTTCGTCCTGTTTTAACGTTACCCGATAATGCGGAGCGGTTATTATTGCACTCTTGTTGTGCGCCTTGCTCTGGCGAAGTCATGGAAGCGTTGCACGCCTCTGGAATTGATTACACCGTCTTTTTCTACAATCCTAATATTCATCCCAAACGGGAATATTTGATTCGCAAAGAAGAAAATATCCGCTTTGCGGAACTGCATAACGTGCCATTTGTTGACGCAGATTATGATAGCGACAACTGGTTCGAACGCGCTAAAGGTATGGAGTGGGAGCCAGAAAGGGGCGTTCGGTGCACGATGTGTTTTGACATGCGTTTTGAACGCACCGCTTTGTATGCTTATGAAAATAACTTCAGCGTTATTTCCAGTTCTTTGGGGATTTCTCGCTGGAAAAATATGCAGCAAATAAATGATTGCGGAAAACGCGCTGCAAGCCAATATCCGGGGGTTCAATATTGGGATTACAACTGGCGTAAGCAGGGTGGCTCGGCTCGGATGATTGAAATCAGTAAACGGGAAAGATTTTATCAGCAGGAATATTGTGGTTGTATCTATTCATTGCGTGACAGCAATAAGCACCGTAAGTCTCAGGGGCGGGATATTATCAGGATTGGTGTTAAATATTATGGTGATGACGATACAGAAGGCGCTTGTTAAGTTTTTCACTTTAATAGGTTGAGGGGGGATTTCCCCCCTGAATTTATGGTTATGACATGATTAAACTTGTGTTATAACCACTTATCGAACCGCTATGAGGGAACAAAGTTCCTCTATGTCTGCTGTAGCTGAAAGTACCCTCTTTACAGCCTGCGGTTGTTTTCAAATGGAGATCAGTGAGCCTTCTTCGTTTCTTCCTTTTTTACCTTATGATTTGAATGTGTTTTAGTTTTGCTTGATTGTTTTTCCTGGCCTGCTTTTTTCTCCATATGAGAAGAGGTCATTTGGGTATCCGAAGATTGAGTCATAGGTGTGGTCGGAGCTGCTAATACTGCGCCAGAAAATAAGAATGATAATACAGTTACAGATAAGCCTAAACGTGTCATAATGATTGTCCTGTTTTTAACTTTGTTTCACTTGCTGGAATATATCTTAAGCGACAGATAAGCGGCTTGATATTCCAGATTTATTCTTAATGCACAGCCGAGTATACGGTTGTGATCATTAATTCTGCAAATTGAAGGTATTACATTTTAATGGTTTGTTGAATAATCGTTGAATTTTCCTGCTTTTTGTATAGAGTTCTTTTGATTAATGAAAGTATCTTCAATAGCTAACGTAATTCGTTATTTTCGGTAATGTCATCAATGAACAGATTTTCATTAAATAAAGATATTATGGGTTTTTAAATGAGATTGAGAATTAGGATTGATAAAGTTGAATTAATACCTTTCATCTTTCAAGTTGCTGCTTTGTTGGCTGCTTTCACTTACCCTAGTCACATAGTTATCTATGCTCTTGGAGATTTGTTCACTTGCCGCCGCGTTATAACTTGAAATTTATATCGATGAAATTTGAAAATTGGTCATTATATAAAAATCGGGGTCGATTATGAGCAGCTGAAAAATTATTGCTAATGTAAGACTGTTGTAATAATCAATTCATAGAAATGAAATTTAGCGGGATTGTTTTAAAATAATACAATTTTATTGAGGTATTAGTAACACTTTATAAATAATTTCTACTTATTTAGTGGTAAATAGTAAAAGTTGAACTATGATCAAACTGGTGTGTTGAAATAATCAATGCAACATAGCAGTAATTACATCACAGTCTATAGTAACGTATTGAATGTATTTACGCTCTATTAGGGAAGAATCATTACCGTCCATGATATACCCGTTATCTTTCAAGTTGCCTCTTTGTTGGCTGTACTCACTCACCCCGGTCACATAGTTCTCTATGCTCCCGGGGATTCGCTCCCTGGCCGTCGCGATGCATCTTGAAATCCATAGGGTATAAAGAGCAATAAATTGTCATGATAACTATTGCTGTCATCAGGAAAATAATGTTAACCGAGTGGAGATAAATGTATGTATAAGTCCAAGGTAAATCGATATTTATTAGCAAGTACGATATTATTCTCTGTTATTTCTGGCAATGCTATTGCCTCTAATCCTGAAATCTCAGCATATTATTTGAGTGGGCCTGACGCGCAAATGGGTACTCAGGAATATTATGCCAGCCTTGATAATTTTGAAAAATTAAGCAGTGACATTGCTAAGAATAAAAGTAATTTTAATACGTTGGTATTATCTTTTGTTCAACCGAGTTTGGTTAATTATGAAAAAAATAGTCTGAAATGTACTGGATTGTTTGGCTATACTTGTACCCCAGGCCAAATAATCAGTGAAAAAGTTGCTAGAAATGCTACATTAGATTTTGTCAGATTAAAGGGCATTATTGCTGATTTAAAATCTCATGGAGTAAGTACCTATATTGCTGTAGGGGGATGGAATTTCAGTTGTTATCCGAAAATTTATGATATCACTGCCGGTAAAAAAGATGCTTGTGGCAATGAACCCGGTGCGGTTTATGATATTTTTCCTAATCCCCTAACCAAAATTCCCCGATTTGATAGTCCTATTACCGGGAAAGCGGCAGATAAGGCATACAAAAATATTGTTAATCTGGCTGCTAATTTAGGCGTCATGGGAATTGATGTTGATTATGAAGAATTCTGGCATGCTGATATTAATGCGAGAAGCTGGAAATTAACGCCTGATTCAATCAACATTCCTCCTAATAATAGTGAGAATTTAGCCACATCAGTTTTAATGAGGAAGGGAATGGGTCATTATGTTTATGATGAATCAATGAATATTGTTCCAGGTGCAGAATCAATTCCCCGCGTAATGCCTGAAACTGTGGATAAATTCGCTGCCATTTTAAAATCTTTTTACAATTCGATTAATACTGTTAAGCCATCGCTTAAATTAAGTACTGCGGGCCCCGCAACGGGAGGAATTCCGAATATGTCCGCTAACTGGGGAACCAACGCGAGGAATAGTGATATTTATGGTGGTGCCTGGTGGGGAGGGAATCTCTATGGTTTGATTTATAATACCGCGTTGAATTATCCCAAGCTTATCAACCGACTCAGCTATATTGGTGTGATGACCTATGATTTGAGTGAAAAAGACTGTGGATTTATCGGGGGAGGTGAAACATATATTCCTTGTGACCTTCCTGGACAAGTTAAATATTATTATAGTCAATATATTAACTGGCTTAAATCAGGTAATGAAGTTGTTTCCTTCCATGTCAAACTGAAAGGAGCGCGTAATTATGCGCAGGCATCAGTTCAACCTCAAAAATTATTGATTTCGCCACCTATTACGGTTGGATTTGAAGTCGGTAGACCCGCAACCGGTAATTTACCGCTCACGAAGACTGCTCTCAACAGTATATTAGATGGTACGATCAAATATGGTAAAACGGGTCTTATTATGTGGGATCTATTTAAGAATGAACGTTATGACGGTAATAACTGGAAAGATGAGTGGGCAACACCTAACGATGTTTTGTCGACTGCCTGTAAAAAAATGGGGCTGAAAGGAGAACATTATCATTGCGATAGCTCTGTGCCTACTCCTGATCCTGTGCCGATTTTTACTAAGAATTAGCGGTTCTGCGGTGATGCAGGTTTCTTAAAGAAACCTGCATCTAAAAAGGTAGTAAAAAGTTTAATGAGGCCAGCTAATCCTTTTCGGGGAAGCTGGCTATTTTATTATTGCCTACGGCGTATCAGAGATCTGCTGGTAACCTGAGAGGATTTATCCATTAACTGCCAATGCTCATTTTCCGAATAGACTCTTCCGCTTTTAGGAACAATGGAGCCAACGAGTAAATCAACATGGTGAGGTTGTAGACCAAGTTGATTAAATGCGGCCACATCGACATTCATTGGCGCGGTAGGGAATTTTTTATAGTCCTTTTCTAAAGTGGCGTCTTCGGCAATCGCTTTAAATACCGCGGAAGGAATATCGAACGATTTTATGACAAAGGGGAATTTTTCTTTGGGATTTTCAGTTTTTTGTTCGTAGAATTGTAATGCCCGACGTGGGTTACCGAAATTATAGAACGCAAGATTACCGCTGGATTTACCTTTATTTGCCGCAATATAATTTTTAGCAAATTGGTACCATCCACCACCTTTCCGTGCCTCAGCTGGCATGGTTTTGCTGAGGTAGTCTTCCCTGTCGCCATGTTCGTTACTCCTGTTAGGAACTGCAATTTTCACACCGCCTGTATCGGTAATCGCGGTATAAAGAAACTTTTCTGATTGTTGTGCGACTTCCACACGATAAACGGTAACATTTTCAGTGGTTATGCCATGTAGGTTAATCTCTTCAGCCGCTGCTACTTTAGGTTCTGTAAAAGGCAATTCATTAAACAGGCCCAATGCTTCACGTTCTTTAGTCTGACCATGATAGGCTTCATACCATAAACTATTCGTGCCTGATATCTTTGGTGCAAGCTCATCACGTGTGCCTAAGCTATGTTCGCTGAAAGGTAATTGTTTAAATGCTTCTCGAGTATGCCACTGTTCGGGTGTTAATCCGTCTGGATCATGTAATGTCACCGGATTATTTCGTACCATCCGATAAAGGTTCACACCGTCGGTTGTCCCTGCCGGATCTGCGCTTAACCATCGCCCGACCCACGGTTGGTAATATCGGTAACCATAGTAGTACAGTCCTGTTGCATCACGTTCTTTGCCGGAATAACGGATAAATTTATAGTTGGCTTCTATCTGGTCCTTGGTCGCCCATAAAGAGGTACCGCCGAATGGATAGTATTCTTCCTGACTGGTTATTCTCCCCTTATCATCCAGCTCAAGTTGGCTGGAACCAGTGAAGTTATCGTAGCTATAACGTACTTGATTGTTTTTGATATCGGTTGGTGGTTTTTCCCAATGTAATACCCGCACTTGTGCGCGACCCGCTTCGCCGATGGTAATAACCTGCAAGTTTTCCGTTATATTCTGGTCGTTTTGTGTGGTTCGCAGTTCCAATTGCGGCAGATAGATGACTCGCTGTTGCTGAATGGAATATTGAGTTAGCTGTTCATTCACTTTTAATAATCGTGTGCCATCACTGCCATAGTGATACCACTCCTTATTATGATTGATGCTGTTTCTTTGTGCTGCGAGTGTCACTTGTTGCAACTGCCCGCGGGTGTTCCAGTCCAGGTGGTACCCCGGTGTTAATGTATTCTGATTACCGCCTGCATCAAACAGTGTATCCACCTGCATCGGGTTGTCGGTTAGTTCACTCGGTACTGCGCGGTTGCTGCGATTTGAAACGGTTATCCTTTTGGTATAGCTGCCTTTGATGGCTGATGAATTGTGCTGGATTTGTGTCAAATTACCGCCACGGTCATAAGTATAAGTACGAATGTATTTAGTGTAAGTATTGTTATCAGTAGGTAAAACAGGAGAAGGAAGCTGGTGATTCTGTCGGACGATATTAGTCATTTCCCGGCCAGTGGCTTCGGTTAACTGGTATAGAGAATCATAGGTATAGGTATTCTTTGGTACTACTTTCTGATTGCGCCAGAAGCGAGTAGCTTCTGTGCTATTGCGGGTGTTGATAACATTGCCCACTGGGTCATACTCATAGCGTAAATCTTGTAACAGTCTGGTGTCTGAGGTGCGACGCATGGTGATACTAATCAGATGTTGGGTTTCTGGTTCATAAGTGTATTCGGTAATAACGCCGTTACCATGCTCTTCTTGCAGCTTTTGCCCGGCGGCAGAATAGGTCAGAGATTTGACGATAATCTGTTCAGACTGGCCTTGTACTGTCAGTTTGCTACCTTTTAGTTGTCCTGCAACATTATAGGCTAGGCGCTGTATATTCCCTTTCGCATCGGTCTGAGTGAGTAACGCGCCGGTAGTGTCAAAGGTGCTTTGTGTGGTGTAGGTTTGCTTGTCCAGTCTGCTTTGGTTAGCCGCTTCGTTATCATTTATCCAGTTTGCCTCTTGATCATCGGCGAGCAATTGGCGGGTCTGTGATAAAACGGTTCCGGTCAGTGATCGGCTTTCCAGTCGGATCAATCCTGCGGAGTCATAGTGATTGACACACTGACCGGCAAGGTTACGGTTTTTTTCTTCCGGTGTATTTCGGGCCCAGATAAGAAGCTCTGTCACATGTGGGGTTGTTTCCCATGCCTCCTGTTCGGAAATTGACAATAGACGCCCCGGCAGGGAAGAGGCTTCATATTGCCGAGTTTGTATGATTCCGGTTGCGGTTTTTGTCAGTATCGGGCGACCTTCAATATCATTGAGTCTAACGGTTTGACCTGCATCAACACTTTCTGTACGCAGGAGATTACCGGTTAGATCATAGTGCCAGGTAAAATTGGGCTTCACTGAACTATCGGTTTGCATAGCAGCATACAAGCGTGGATCAATGCTTTGGCTCAGGTGTCCGTGAGTATCATACTGATGACGAGTGATACGAATATCGGTATCTCCGCTGGCTGAGGCGCGGTGAACGTTGATTTCACGAATAGTCAGGCCACGGTTATCCTGAACGTTGATCGTGGGCGTATTGGCAAAGATTGCCGGATCAAAAAAGGATGTCATATTAATATTCCTTATTGTGTTGATAGTATTGCGTTGATAGATGTCGCCCCGCAATGTACTGCGAGGCAACGGATAAAATTATAGGTTTCGTGATGCTGTGTCGTTTTCATCCTCACTCACGACAAACCAAGGGGTGTACTGTTTTTCCCTTAGATATTTCTTAGCCGTGATGACTTTGTATTCACGTCCCAATGGATCATAAATATGGGTATCCGCAAACAGATCATCCCGTGCACTGTCATCACTGACGTAGCGCCAGTCATTGAGAAAATAGGGTTGATAAGTGCGCACTGGCTGGCCTTTGTCGTCATATTCTGTGCGACCGGATACGACCCAACGAGTATCCGTTGGTGCACTGACCAGCGCTCCATTTGTATCGACGACTAATCCGCCATCTTCTTTACGTTGCCAGGCATCACCGGATTCGTAACGAACTGAACTCTGGAGTAACCGGCCAAAACCGTCACTGAAGCTGATTGTCTGCTGGTGTAGTTGCTGCGGATCGTTGTCGTAACGATCTGTAGTAATCGTTAGCGTATGGGGAGGTAAACGGGGAATATCCGCGAATAAGGAGGCCATCTGGACGGTCAATTTTTGACGATCTATGGCCTGTTGCCAGCTAAGCGTACGTATTTTCCCATCTTCGGTCACTACCTGGGCAGCTTGAAGTTGCTTCCATTGGGTTTCGGCTTCTTCCTGTGTCCCGGAAAGGTGGGTTAATGATAACGCTGGCATCCAACCGTCAATGGCATGGACGATACATTGAGCAACGGGGAGTTGGCCTGTTAATGCGAGTGCTTTATCAACCGAATCTGGTGGCGTAAAGGGTTTATCGGCTGGTGTGGAATAGCCTGTGACTTGTCCGGCTTCAGTACCCCAGAACCGGCTGGTGATAACGCGTCCCAGAGCATCCAATGTCACAATGTGTTGATTATCATTGATATCTGTCAGTTGTATCGGTGTTAGAAAACGATAATCGTAGTGGGCTTGTGTCGTTAAGCCTGCGGCATCCTGAGTCTGCGTCACTACACAATGATGGGTATCCCAACTCAATGTGGTTTTCCCGGTCAGTAACGAGTTACGCTGAGCTTGGGGCCGCCAGAACTGTGTAGCATCTCCGTAATCGGTGTATCCCAGTCGCGCGACCCATACCGGACTTTCTGAGCCGGTATTAAACAGTCGAGCTGATTGCTGATAACCCGCTTGTGTCAGTGCCGTGTTCAACGCTTGTTGTTCAATTACGCCGTCATAAGCCTGTAATGATGTGTCGTCCATCATGGCGGTTTCGTAAAATGCAACCAATGCCTGAAGCGTAGGTTTTTCCAGCGGTATTTCTGATTGGCCGGCGGTATAAAATGTCTGTTGCTGACCCAGATAAACTGCGGCTTTTTCATCAGCCAGTAAGCCATCTTCTTCTAGCAATACTTCAAGAGAAATGCCGTCTGCTGGAATTTTAGACCGATCATGGGTATAAACATCGCTGCGTTGAGCATCAGGTAAGCCTAACCGCCAATTTTCTCCGTCAGTCAGGTGATGCCAGTTATTTTTTTGCCGAACCAGACGCAGCACCTGCTGTTGGTCATCATAGCTACTGTCGAACAAGGTATCTGGCAGAGTTGACGGATAGGGGTTTTCAGCAGGTTTTTCCCGGCGGGGCCAGGAGATATCAACCCCTTGCAATAGTTGCCCAAAAATATCTTGTTGCAACCGAATACTTTGGGTAAGCAGCGGATCACTGACAATACGCTCGTAGTGATAACTGCGGTTTTCAATAGCCGAGACCCAGGCTGATAGCTCTGTTTCTTTATCTACCGGAATAAACCGTACCTGATAGCGTGACTCACTAACGATATAAGGGATTGTTTCCTTCTCGGTTCCGTCCAGACTGTATACTTCATTGCGTAGCAACTGGCCTTTCACTGCTCTGGTTAGCCAGTTACGTTGTGTATCATTGGGGGAGAAAACTTTATCCGTTTGGCTGGTACTGTCCCAAGTGGTATAGCGGGTTTTAAATTCGGTACAAGCCTGAGTATCTCCCTGCCAATATTCTGCCGATAACTGATTGTCTACTGCATCAATCCCGGTGGCAAACCAACTGACGCTGAGTGATGGAGAAGCTTGTTCAGGTGCGGTGCCGTGGGAAAAAGTCGTGGTATCTGTTTGTTTGATACAACCAAAGCCCCTGAATTCCCGCTCTTTGTCATCCCAAACGCCATGACTGTAACTCACTTCACTGGTGAGTTTATTACCACTGATTTCATCCTGAATTTCAGTGTGCCACAGTAGATGCATAGGAAATGGCAGGTAACAGATGGGTGGTTTGCCCGCTTTGGTGAGTTGTAATTTTTCATCTAGCCAGAACTGAGCAGAACTGCGGTAATGCAGGGTATGATGTGCTCCCCGGTTATTGTTCATCACCTTTAATAACCAAGGCTTGGTCAATGACAGGTCACAACGCCAATGATGAGGTGTCATATGAGGTACTGTCAGTATCAAACTGGCTACCCCCAGTCCCTGAATATCAGCAACTTGTAGCTGACAGGTGTTGTCAAACTGGACACCTTCAGGCAAAGCTAATGTCAGTGGTGCGTCAAACTGATTACCGCTTTGGTTGAGATAAATTAACAAAGAATCGGATTGTGCATAGATAATGTCTGCGGTGCCGGAGCCGTCGATATCCGCCAGAAACAGCCGTTCGGGATTAAAACGGTTTTCGGGGTGGCTGAATCCTGGAAGGGTTAGTGGCTGACCGAAACGGCCATGTCCCAGATTGGGCCAGCAAGTGACACTGTTAGCGCTGATTTCTACCAGATGTTGCTGACCTGAACCTAGCATATCACTGAATGCCACCAGTTTGCGGGCATCGGTGCCGGCGATCGGCAAGGTAATACCGGCGGATTGTGGCACATTTTCTCCTTTGCGCCAGCCGTCACGCTGGTTGGCATACAGACGCACGCTTTTCGGTCCTATCAACACTAAATCGGATAAGCCTGCACCGATAAGATCGGCGAATTGGGCACTTGGATGAAAATATTCCACAGGCAAGGCACTGATTGGCGTAAAGTGTGTCCATTTTCCATCAGGTTGTTGGCTGTGGTATCCCCGGATGCCGGAAGCGGTGACTACCCAGTCCAGTTGACCGTCCCCGTTGATATCCATCAGTGAGGCATTTTCCTGCAAACTAGGCAGGGTGGGCAGAGGGGCTATTTTGCTGTAGGTTACCGCATTACTGTCTTTGCCTTCCTGACGTTGTGGGGCTTTGTACCACCAGGCACCGCGTTCTTGATACAACATTCCAGGCAACCCTTCTCCCCGTAGGTCGACTAGCTGATAGTGTTGTTGAGGATTGAAATTATCCAGAGTATCAAAACGTTGCCAGGCTGGTATCTTCTCATGATCAAATTGTTGCCAAGCAAACTCCAGTGGTGGCATCGCGGTTGGCTTGCCGTCAGATTCATGGCTCAATTGACGGGCGGCGATTAAGGTTGTGACGCTGGCATTTTTGTCATAGTCCAGTATCAGACGCCCCACCAACTCTGGTGTGCTATTAGTATTGGCTTCTCCAGCCAGCAGCGCGATACGGTGAAACATCAGCACCTGTTGACACAGACGGCGGGTACGGACTTCAAAACCGTATTCATAGCGGGAAAAAGTATCCGGGCGTGCAGACCATTGTGCTGTACCGGTATCCCATGCTGGTACGGTATAAAGTGAGGTATCTCGTTCTCCGTGGTCAAAGACCAGATGAAACAACCATTCTTCCGGGGTTGGTGGTGTATTATCCAGCACGAACAGGCTGGCCTGTGGTTTAATGTTCCCGTAGTTTACCTGTACTAGATAGCGTTGTGCTGTAGTATTCGGATGGCGTGTTTTTTCGTTATCGTCGCAATTGGCTTCATCTTCGGCCCGATACTGATAGCTGACATGTTCACCGGTTGGCGTCACGGTTTCTTCTAGTAACCACTGAGCGATTTGCTGATCATTTTGTGGGTTAGTCAGGCAAGCTTGTGCTGTTTTTCCCAGGATATGCAGTTGTCCGTCTGGTGATGATATCAACCAGAAAGGACGTCCTTCCTGACCAGAGGAGGGTTGCCAGTATTCTATTTTACTGAAATCCTGTATCTGGCGGGGTTGGTAGTGGGTCACCGTATAGGAAACAGGCAGGGTAACGCCTTGCAGAGTCTTAACTCCCTGGCGGATATCTGGTTGTCCCTGATCATTCAGAGCGATATTCATCACTTCGCCTTGGGGGGATAAAAATGTGTCGTCAGTACCATATTGCGGGATGCCATGTTGAGTACGGCGGCTGATGGTCATGACGCCACATTGCCAGCCGATGCCAAAAGGCCCATTGCCTGCACTGCTGCTATAAATCAGTGACAATCCGGGGGCAACACCTCGCCCAGAGGAGAGAGGTAACGGCAGAGAGAGCGTTGCGGCCCCTTCTGGACCGGCGGTGTTAAGCGCTTCTCCCATTCCATTAATAGCGCCACCACCTTTGGGCAGCGACAATGTTGTAACTGATACTTTGGGTGAATCCTGCATAAAGCACTCCTTACAACAGACCCTAATAGGGACTTGTGATAGACAAAGAAAAGAAACTTACTCCTCTCGGACGATGTAATTCAGATGCACAATGATGTCACTCAGATTGACAACCAGCTTATGTTGTGATCCGTCTTTACCGGCATGGAAAATATTGAGCACCAGTGTACCGATTGTTGCCTCTCGATCTGTAAAGGGAAGAAAATGACCAGCACAAGCAATTTAATTTCATTTGAAATATTTATGGCAAAAGGTGTTATAAAAATAAAAATTCAATTATAATAATAGATTAATCAATGAGTTATCTTGGATGTTTAACTTCACTATTTGATGATTATTCCTAATTGATGGAGGGATGACTTTATATTGAGGGGGCTTATTATGTTAAGCTTATTTTTTATTAATGAATGAATAAAAAATTAATTCAATGATAGAGGAAGGGAAGCGAGCGTAACGGATTGGACCTGAGAATAGCTCAATTTGCATTTTGTGCGGTTTTTTTGAACTAGAGCTTGAGATCATTTTGACCTTTATCAGCTAATTTATTGATGATATTTGGTCGTTATGTGAAAGAATACCCTCTATGTATATTTGTGGGCTAAGACGTAGAAAAGCCTATTGTACTGGTTCTTGCCGGCTTCATTTGCACTAATAAGGGATTATTGTTACTGCATCTTATCGCCATAATGACGTGGGATTGGTAAATATATTAGGGAGAGAGCAAGGATTGTTTACCTTTGTCATTTTCCACAAACCGGTCTGGCTTTTACGGGTCGTATTGTTGGACATGAATACTTGATACAACGAGCCTGTGTCTCCAGCATGATTATGGGTATCAAGGAAACCTTTATTTCCCCATCGATTATAGAGAGAAACATTTTCGCCTGCTCTGATATTCCCATCTGATGGTGTGGTTTCACAATAAATAATCCATTCCAATGTTGATTTTTTACATATATCTGAAGTGTATACTTGATGTATTTCCTCTGATTGCTCATATTGATCCACTACGTCATAATACCGTAAGTAACCGCCGTCACAGTAATATAGGTTGTAGAGTAAGATAATATCATTATTGATTATTTTACTACCGATAGGTTTCTCCATGGCTGATTCAATTCTCCATATTCCACCATGAATAGCTAAAGATGAATCTATTGTTACCACGGCATATTTTGTGCCGGGTTTATTACCATTGCCAAATACACTGAGATATCCACCGCTCCAATTCTTATAGCTGTTTAATATAGTCACGGTATCTCCGTATTTAAGTTCATTATCCATAGTTTCCTCAAAAATTGCGTTGTTTCTTGCTAATAGTTGATACCATAATGAAATTATTACTTAATATTATTACTTCATAATTCCTGTACTACTGAATACTCATAGCAATGGGAGATAGGAAAAGAAAAGATAAAAAGTTAATTTTTATCGGATGAAGAGTATATACCCTATGGATTTCAAGATGCATCGCGATGGCAAGGGAGCGAATCCCCGGGAGCATAGATAACTCTGTGACCGGGGTGAGTGAGTGCAGCCAACAAAGAGGCAACTTGAAAGATAACGGGTATATATTGTTCGAAAGCTGAGATATCCTTGTCGTGGCACATAGCAAAAAAGCGACATAATGCCGCTTTAATTTATTGTTCAATATTGTTTTTTTATGATGAAATTTACCAAATTATTTTTAATTCACACTAGCGGCCAGTTCAATACGACTACGCTGTCGTTGTAATTATTATTGGAATCATTTTCGGCACCAATAATGACTGAACCGGGTTTTCCATCAAGGGTATTATAGGCATAACGGAGTTTGCAGGGTTTACCATCTCCTTCAATTTCAATACAGACTTTGCCTTTACCTGATGTATAGGCTTTAGTTGCCATCAGATTATCGGTTCCTTTACCGGTTAATGTATCTACCAGAAGATCGTCAATATAGACTTTTACCGTTTGCCGATAAATATCGGTATTAGAATAGGCGGTCAGGCCAAATCGGATACTTTGGGGTAACTGGAAACAGTGTTTACCCGTGTCATTAGTGCCACATGTTCCGCTACAGCCTCCATGATTGCCTCGGTCACTGCCTAATAAATCGGTGTCAATTAATACTGCTGCTTGAGTTGTTTTGAAGGCTGCGACATGATTACTGACAGGAGCAGGTCCATATGCAATAACGTGTGATTGCGGATAAAATCCGAGATCTTGATTGTCTTTGAAGAAAGCAATAGAAGGATTACTTTGATGAGTTTTTCTCCATGCAGCAGCGTCTAGGTTTTTACTAAATGCTGGGTATGTCTTTGTTATTTTCCATCTGTCTGAGATAGATTTCCGTTTAATCGTGTGTGAGTTTACGGCATAATCGATGCAATCACTACCTTTAAAGAAACAAACGATATTTGTTGTTAATTCTATGGCTGCATCTATCCCATTTTCGAATTCGGTTCCTTTCAATCCGGGCCACCCATCGGCAATAAATTTGGGGCCATCAGTTACCTTGGCTTTCGCTATGTTAAATTTAAGATATTGCGAGCCTTTAAAAAAATATAAATAACCATTTAAATTAATCACATCATCAATATGTCTTTGAAACTCGACAGGAAGATCGGGCCAGTCATTACTGATAGGCTGTGGGTAGTTTTGATCTGATTTATGTGATATTTCATTAAATCTGCCGTTATCTGCATTAAGGAATAAATAAACATGTAGATTCATTAATATATATCCTTTATGGTTTTTAGGTTTCTCATTAATTTATTGTTTCTGTTAAATTTTCTGTTTGCAAATTAAATATAGGAAAATGATATTCAGACTATTGAGCGAAACAAGAAAGTTATCTCCATGGAAGTTAATGAAAAAGGTAGATTATGGCAATGTTATATATTAATAGATTATTTATTGATTTAATAGAGTTGTTTTATGGCAAAAATATAAATATGTGCTAAGAGATAAGGTTTATATTATACAGTTAAGGTGAAAAACATTGTTTTGTATTTTATTTGTTTTCGTGTTTTAATGATAACATATTAAAAATATATTGAATTGATAATGTTTTTATATAATAAATCGGCATAATGCCGCTTTGGTTTATTAATGATTATTTATTTTTGGTGAAATTAATCGGGTATTTTAAACTAATGTCTCTAGTGACTAACTCAATATTACTACGCAGTTATTGTAATTATCATTATTCCTATTTTCGATATTTCTATCGTGCTTGGTGAAAAAAGTGGTGTGTGTCTATTTAATCGTCTAACTTAAACCAATCTCTTGACAAGGTATTATCTCAGAGTGAGTAAAATTATATCATGGCATTGTGATTTACATAATTTATTAAGTGAAATGAGTTAATTACTGAATGGTGATAAAGAAACAAAAATTTAATTTTATTGACATAAAGGACACAACTCTAATAAATTAATACCTTGATATATGATTGTTTTTTTATCACCAAACTGAATTTATTGCGTTAAAATAGAATTTCGCTCTCACATCAAAATTGTTAAATTCTGAATTTTCAGGATAGGGTGGTAGTGTCAACTCTGATTATATACCCAATAGATTTCAAGTTGCAGCGCGGTGGCAAGTGAGCGCATCCCCAGGAGCATAGATAACGATGTGACTAGGGTAAGTGAATGTGGCCACAAAGCAGCAGCTTGAAAGATGAAGGGTATAATACCTTTTTGAGGCTAGGATTCGTTTTGATTTCGGATAAATGATAAGGCAACAACACAGTGAAAACAGGGCTAAAACAACGCTTTCATATCTTAATAGGATTAGCAGCAATACTGATCATAATCCAATTGTTTGATACTTTAACCGGTGGCGCACTGAGTAATTTCGGTATTATTCCCCGATATGCCCAAGGGTTGATTGGTATTCCACTATCTCCATTCCTGCATGGTAACTGGGGGCACTTGTTCAGCAATCTCCCCGTATTATTAGTATTAAGTGCCTTACTTATGGCACACTCCATTCGTTATTATGTGCTCGCCAGCCTGTTTATTATCTTTGTGGAAGGAACATTAGTTTGGTTATTTGGGCGCACGGCTATTCATATTGGTGCTAGTGGTTGGGTTTTTGGTCTATGGGGATTATTGCTGGCTAACGCTTTTTTCCTGAGAAGAGTAAAAGATTTCTTTTTTGCGATTCTGGTGTTTGTTTACTACGGTGGGATTGTGTTTGGTCTGTTACCGTGGCAAGAGGACATTTCAACGGAAGGGCATATCTTTGGCGTAATATCTGGGCTGGCTTTCTCTTGGTTGTCAAAGAAATGGGCAATAACGAACTATACCCAATAGATTTCGAGTTGTAGCATGGTGACAAGTGAAAGCAGCCAACAAAGCAGTAACTTGAAAGATGAAGGGTATATACCCTATGGATTTCAAGATGCATCGCGACGGCAAGGGAGTGAATCCCCGGGAACATAGATAACTATGTGACCGGGGTGAGCGAGTGCAGCCAACAAAGAGGCAACTTGAAAGATAACGGGTATATTAGCTTTATGGTATTGGGGATAGTAGATTATCCCCATTTTAGATATTCATAATAATAAACAATAAAAAAATAAACCCGGTTACCTTTATTCTAAGAATAAATGACCATTTAAAATAGAATGACGACTTGGGATACCCAGAAATATGATATCGCGATTTTTAACTATAATTTCATCTCTGAATTAAGAATTATATTCTATACCCAATAGATTTCGAGTTGCAGCGCGACGGCAAGTGAACGAATCCCCAGGAGCATAGATAACTATGTGACTGGGGTGAGTGAAAGCAGCCAATAAAGCAGCAACTTGAAGGATGAAGGGTATATATCATTTAACATAATTCAATTTAACTCTGTTTTAAACAGAGCATTGGACTGTATTTTTTAAACAAGATTTAATATTTGTGATTTTAAAAATAAGCAAATAATGTAACATCAATAAGAATATAAACAGGACATATTCAATGCGTAATAAACTCTTTCTTTGGTTACTTGCTCTGCCATTGGTATTAAGTTGTTATGGTGGCTGGCAATATTACCGAACTGCTGAACTGACTGAAGCTCTCGATGGGATTAAATTATTACATGTGGAAGCGACACAGTTATTGAACACTGATCCCAAGGTTACAATGGAAATCAACGGCTCTTCTTTTACAGCCAAACAAATCCTTGATAAAACAAATGAGATACTGAACAGCGAAGAAGCCACATTCATCGAGTTTCAGTCAATATTGGATCTAGGGACGGCTGGCGGTGGTGTATTATCACTGTTGCTAGGCGGATTTGCGATTTTTCTATGTATGCGTGCTGGTATTACAGCCCGCAAATCCCGCGATGAATTATTAAAGGTTTTTGATCGCTGTCGTCGGTTACTACCTTTTATTCTTGTCGGACAGATGACATTGATTGGACTCAGTATTTTTTCTCTGATTAGCTACGAAATACTTTGGTTTATTAATAACTTTGAAATGAAAGGGGGTGGGGGGAAAATTGTCATCATGGCAGGCGTTACCGCATTGGCAATCCTGTGGTGCATCATTAAGGGTATTGCGAAACTCAAACACTGTTTTACTATATTTTCCCCTTCAGCTTCTCATTTGACGGGAAAATCTGTGACTCCAGAGGAAGCACCAGGTTTGTGGCAATGGATGAATGAGTTAGCAGAGCAAGTCGGTACAGAGCCACCAGACAATATTGTTGTTGGTTTGACGGAATGTTTCTTTGTGACTTCCAGTCCTATCTGCATTAATAATGAACAAGTACTTGAAGGTCGTACCTTATACTTCCCATTAATCTACGGAGCGCTGTTAAGCCGTGAAGAATCCGCAGCGGTGATCGGCCATGAATTGGGGCACTTTACCGGCGAAGATACTACCTACAGTCTCCACTTTTCACCGATCTACGCAGGCATGAGCCACAGCATTGATGTGATGATCAGTAACGTCAAGGGTGAAGAAGATTACTATAGCCGTCTGGTTATGAGTCCTTCCATTTATTTGGGTATCTTCTTTATCCAACAGTTTGATTTTGCGGTTAATCATTGGAGCCGTATCCGTGAATATGCAGCCGATGCTGTGGGAGCCAGATTGAGTAGTGCCCAAGCTATTTCCAGCTCTCTACTACGTATTTCTGCGGTGAGCGAGGCAGTTAACAAGCAGTTGTCAGCGTTGTATGAAGGTAAATTGAAAGTCGATGATTTGTTGCCTGTCATTATTGATAACCTACGCGAAAACGGCGTTCCTGATGCAGGTCAGTTCTTGGAAAATGAGCTCACTCACCCAACCGATACCCATCCGACAACGAAATCACGTATTGAAGCACTAGAGCAACCGATAGATCAGGCGTTGTTGGATTATGCTTCGCGCCCGGTTGAAGCAGGACATTACGACAATATTGATGATCTGTTTGTCGATGCTAAAGCGCTTTCGGTGGAACTGACGCAAAACCTGTCGGGTGAAATTGATGAGTATTATCAAGAGCAGAAGCAAATTTGGGAGGCGCAAGCAGCGTTATCATCTGAAGTCACCACGTTGACCGTATCCAGCAAACGTAATCTTATGTTTTTTGTGACTCTTTTCCTTATGGTTATTGTGGGCAGTGGCTTCTTTTTGTCTTTCATTATGCAAGGAACCCATTCAGAAAATATATTAGCGATACTTTTAATCTCCTCTGTAACTGTCTTAGTGAACTTATTTTGTTTGTTATTAGTAATTATCATCTATAAACGCTGTAAAAACAGCATGATAATTTTGGAGCCAACAAGGATGAGTGGCCCTGATTTTCAGACGCCTTATCCTCTGAATAATATTATTGACTTTAATTACACCACCCTTAGCTCTTTTTTCTACAAAGTCAGTACATTAACATTTGAGCTGGCAGACCATGCAGCTCTGCCAGATATGACCCCTAAAAAGCGATTAGGTCGCGGAAAATTGAAGAAGAAAAAACGTTGTATCTTCTATAGCCTTGGGGGAACACTGAGAGTAAATGGCAAAAAAATATCTGACGAAAAAGTCATTGAAGTGATCTACAACCATCTTCAAGCAGCATATGCCCAACATGCTTTAAATCAACATCAAGCTGATTAATGATAGCTAGCAGCCCGTTGATGATAACGGGCTGGTAAAAGTTTAATTTTTTGATTGCGTGTGGTTATGTCCATTTCAACGCAGCATCATCTACAGGTTGCCCCAAAACCTGTTTATCTTTATTGAAATCATGCGGAACTTGCCAGGTTGCACTGCGTCCTTGACGAGGAAGAGAATCCGCTGCTCGTTTTACATAACCGGATTGCAAGGCACTAAAAATATTTTCGTCCTCCAGCATTTCACCCGGTTGCGCGTAGGGTGTTACAACCGTAGCACCGCGGCGGTCCATCTCATTCAACAAACGGCAGATGTATTCCGCAGAGAGATCAACTTTCAGCGTCCAGGCGTTATTGATATAACCAAACACACAGGCAAAATTAGGGATATTCTGTATCAACGTCCCCTTATAGAGCATTCGATCATGACCTTGCTGCTTTTGCCCATCAATAGAGAGTTCAACTCCACCAATAAAATGTAACTTTAGTCCAGTCGCTGTCACAATAATATCCGCGGGTAATTCTTTGCCCGATTGTAACCGGATACCGTTTTCAGTTATGTGGTCAATATGGTCAGTAACGATAGACGCTTTACCTTCTTTCAGTACCTTAAATAGGTTACTGCTGGGAATAAAACATAGCCGTTCATCCCATGGCATGTACTTTGGAGTCAAGTGCTTCATGTCAAAATTTGGGCCGACACGTTTGCGAGCGGACGCCAGTAAAAACGATTTTAATAAGTTAGGGAAATGCCGACTTGTTTTATAAAGCAAGCGTTGCATAAAGAGATTGCGATTTCTACTCAACGTGTAAATCCAATGCTGCGGAATAATACCTTTGCAGAACTCTGCTATCTTATCCCTGCCAGGTATTGAAAGAACATAACTGGGGGAGCGCTGTAACATCGTGATATGTGCAGTATCATTTGCCATTGCAGGAAGTAAAGTCACTGCTGTTGCGCCGCTACCAATTACAACAACCCGCTTTCCTTTGTAATTCAATCCTTCAGGCCAGTGTTGAGGGTGAATTACCGGGCCTTTAAAATCTTCGATGCCGGGGAATTGCGGTAAGTGAGGTTCATCATAGTTGTAATAACCTGTTGCAGCGACGAGAAAATGACAGGTAAATTGCCGAGTTTCCCCACTGATTTCGTCAATTGCGGTCACGGTCCACTGGCGAGTTGCATTTGACCAGTCAGTATGTGTGATTTTTAGTCCAAACTGTATTTTCTTCTCAACGTCATATTCTTTTGCCGTTGCCTTGATATAACTTTTAATTGCAGGCCCATCGGCAAAAATGCTGGTGTCTGTCCAGGGGCGGAATTTATAGCCATAGCTCATCATATCTGAATCTGAGCGAATGCCTGGATAGCGAAATAAATCCCAGGTACCGCCCATCGAATGGCGACGCTCTAAGATAACAAACTTCTTATCAGGGCATTTCTTGGTTAAATGACAAGCAATGCCAATGCCAGCAATACCAGCACCAATAATCAAAACATCATAATGGTTATTCATTGTTATCTCTCCCTCAGGGGCATTTGAAGCGCTATTTATGGGGTCAAAAATCGTGCCGTCTTACGGCGTAGTGAGTTTTGCCACACCTATTATCTAAACCCATTATTGATGTTAACGGGTGAATCGGCGCGGCTACCTCAGTTTCAACCTGAAAAGATATATAGCCAGTGGTCGGATGATTGGCTGAGCACGGCGTTTTTGATTTTCCCGTCGATGGGTTGTGATTGTCGGAATTTAACCCACGAAAGGCCGACGGGCAGTTTCACGCGACGACGCTCGAGCTGGCAATATTTCTCGAAGTTGACGAATCTGGTTGAATCGCGGTTATCGCTTTTCTTCTTGAATACAGGGGTCCTGGTGGAGAGTTTCTTGTCAAAATAACGCTTCCATGCGTCATGAAGAGCTTTAAATTTTTGCTGAAGGTTGTTCGTGTAGGATTTGGATAAAAAGGCTATTTCAGGTGCTTTCTTCCAGTGAATTGGCTTCCAGTTTAACTCGAAAGCTGACGGCAACTTTTGGCTTAAATCAAGCAGGTGCTTTGTTTCTGCCAGCCCAAAATCCCAAATGAAACATGTATAGCTACAGCGTTGGTGTAAACGCTGAGCTTGCTGTTCAGTTGGTTCCAGACGGAATTTGTAGGCTGTTAGAATGAGCATTATCCATTCAATGTGTAGTTTTTTTTATGATAAATATACCGCATTAAGTCATCATGGCAATGCAAAAATATCAGATAAATCGTTCTCGTCACATTGCCTTTTTATTACCTAATTCATCTCGTTTTTCAGCGAAGCTGGCGCTTTGTTGCTTGCTTCTAACGATGAATAATAGGTGTCTGAAATTACCTTCAGTTTGGCAACCTCAGTCGTTTGGCTACGTCAGGCACTTACTGCGATGATTACGGCGCTTTTTTTTAATCGATGTGTGATGTAGATTGGCTTATCCTATCGATGAAATTTACCCCAACAGGAATTGGAACTCATAATGTCAAAGTTAATTGGAAATAATCGGATAGTTGTTATTGCGATGGTTATTGCATTAGTACAATTTATTAATGCGCTAGAGTACATGATGGTCACTCCGCTTTTTGTTTATATGTCTAATGATTTTCACATGCCCGTGACGATGGCGGGGGTTATTGCTGGTACTTATGTTTTCTCCTCCGTATTTTCTGGTCTGGTCTCTTATTTTTTTATTGATCGCTTTAATAAAAGGAAAGTACTTATTTTAAACACTTTGCTACTTGGCTTGATTACTTTCCTGACAATTTTCGCTTCTGAGCCATATCAGCTTATTTTGTTACGTATAATCGCCGGTCTGTTTGGTGGCATGACATTAGGGGTAGGAATTGGGATTTTGCTTAATAATTCACCGGAAAGTATGCGTGGAAGAGTATTAGGGATTGCGTTTTCGTCTTTCTCATTTGTTAGCATTGTCGGGATGCCGTTATGTTTATATTTGGCGACCCATTTCAACTGGAAAATCCCTTTTTTATTGATCGTTATTTTATGCATAGTGAGTTTGCCTCTGATTCTTTTCTTCATTCCTGGAACCGAGAAAATACAAAATAATAATAAAATAGCGCTGACTAAAAAAATATCTTTGGCTGGGTTAGCGAGTGGTGTAAGTAACTTTGCTCCTTTCATGCTTATTCCGATACTTGTTCCGTTATTAACAAATGTGTTTTATATTCCAGATGATCATGTTTCACTCGTATTCTTTGTTGGTGGCATCGCCTCTTGGTTGGGGACTTATTTAGCAGGGAAACTTTGTGATAGATATCCTCCTCAGAAAATTACCATAGTCGCAGCGGCCTTATTTATCATTAATATTTTCCTGGGATTGACGGGAAAAACCAATGGGTATATTTTCTTTGCGCTTTTTATGTTTGCTACTTATGTGCAGGTTATGGCAGCAAACGTGCTGGCTTCTTATGCTTCAACACCGGAAAACCGTGCAGGTTTCGGTGCCCTTCAGATGGCATTATCCAATTTAGGTGCTGGTGTAGTGTTTTTCTTTTCTTCCATCTTGTTAAATGGTAAAGAGATTACTGCTGAAAGCGTACAGCCTATTTTCATATTGTCTATGCTTAGCGCCCTAATATTACCTGTTTACGTCAGGAAATTAGCCCAGGTGTTAAATAGAGATGCTAAAAGTTTAATGAATAATTCTCACAGTAGTATTCAATAGATGTGTGATCTAGCCTTAATGATAAAATATGGGTTTTAAGCTATATTTGAACTTGAGGCTAGTTAAGGATGAAGGGTATAAATGTTATTGAGAGTATAATGTCACTGGATGAAATTAATATTAAAAGGTAGATTTAGTTAATGTTTTGTGAGAATGTGAGGAAGGATAAGGTTATTATAAGGTTCTATCATAATTATTATTAAATTCATTAATTGATAAAGGTGAATAAAATGGGCGAAAAATTAATTAACATTAAAAATAAACCCACTGTTAATATTATCGCAGGGGTAACAAATATTAAATTCATTCATAATAAAACACCTTGTAAGGCTATAATTGAGCATGGATATATTGCCAGAAAACGATTTACTGTAGATAGGATGTCTGAATGGAGTGGTGATTTGTGGGCACCATGGATAAGTGATAAATATGAACCCAATAAAGCCATTCATATTTATACTGGAAGAGAGTTAAAACCTGAATTAGGAATTGATATTTGGATATTTCAGGATTATTGGAATCCGCCAAATGTAAATGCTGTTAAATATTCCATAAATAAAGAATTCAATTATGAAGGTGCATTAGAAATTCCCGGTAATAATCGAGGTGGAGGTAATAAAACCCTGATTTTAGAACTTAAAGGTGATAATATTGATCTGAAAATGATATAGAATGAAATGATGAGATAGTGAATATATTTCTACTAAATACATTTGCTGAGATGAAAATATTTCTCAGCGTGTTGTTCAATGTTTGAATTTCCTTGCTGATGGCTGAAATTATTGACGGTCAGGTAGACCCTTGTTTAAGTGATAGTATATAAGGAGTGAATGTTCATTATTTATTGGTAGAAACTGTTTTTTTCATCTATAGCACTTGTTGGTACAGATTTTTGTATGCGAATAATTCTGTAATTAATAATCAATATCATTTAAAGAATGCGATTAAATAAGAAGGTAGAATATCAATGATGATTCTCCGATATTTATTACGTATTATTACTTATTTTTACTTACTTTTACAAAATAGGGTAAAAATTTATATTTTATAATTAGTTGAAAAATGTCATTAAGAATTATCTAAATTTTATTTATTTTTATTTAATTGGGTTTTGTTTATCTTTTGTTGATACTTGTCCAATTATCATGCTCTGTAAGCTAAATTTTTATCTTTGGCGGATGTTTTCTACTGCTGCTTTGTTTTAAGGTTGCGGGGAAACTATGGTTATTTCGTGTTGGTCGATTTTTTTAGTAGATTCGTTAATTAAGATGTCATTATTCGTTCCCTCATAATTTGCAGATCTGTTAACTGCCTATTCGGAAATATTTGATTCAGCGTATTCTTTCTGAAATTAGTCATGACATGACAACCATCATCTCTTTATTTACTTTTTATGGAGGAGCCATCAATGGCTGCGAGTTTTCAAAATGAAGTTCCTAAAGCGCGTATTAATATTAAATTGGATTTACATACGGGTGGGGCGCAGAAAAAAGTTGAGTTGCCGCTGAAATTATTGGTTATGGGCGATTACAGCAACGGACGGGAACAGCGTCCGCTCTCGGAAAGAGAAAAGGTTGATATTAATAAAAACAATTTTGACAGTGTATTGGCTGAATTTAGCCCCGCCGTTAACCTGACAGTCGAAAATACCTTGGTTGGAGATGGGAGTGAAACGAATATTGATCTCACTTTCCGGCAAATAAAAGACTTTGAGCCTGAGCAAGTGGCCCGACAAATTCCACAACTCCGGGCGTTGCTTTCTATGCGTAATCTGTTGCGCGATCTGAAATCTAATCTGCTTGACAATGCCACGTTTCGCCGGGAGCTGGAACACATTCTCCGGGATGACCAGCTGAGCGATGAACTGCGGGCGGAACTGGCGGCGCTGGCACCGAAAGAAGGTTGATTCTCACCCTATTTTCTTTTTTGTGAAATTTGATTCAGGAGATGTTTAATGACGGTACAAGAGCAAGCTGCTTCTGTGACGACGGCCCACAGTGAAGGCAGTGTTTATCAAGCATTATTTAAGAAAATTAACTTACAGCCAGTCGAACAGTTAAATGGTTTTGATCTTTTTCAGAACAATGATGCGTTGGCTGATGTGACGACGGATGAGAGAGTCACCGCGGCGGTCAGTGTTTTTCTCACGCTGCTGAAAGAATCGGCACAAAAAGTTGAGCGATTGGATAAAACCTTGCTGGATTATCATATTGGTGTGTTGGATCACCAAATCAGCCGTCAATTGGATGTCGTGATACATCAACCGGAATTCCAGCAAGTAGAATCAGCCTGGCGGGGCCTGAAGTTTCTGGTTGACCGGACGGATTTCCGTCAGAACGTCAGAATTGAAGTGCTGGATGTCACCAAAGAGGATTTGCAACAAGATTTTGATGATGCGCCGGAAATTGCTCAAAGCGGTTTCTATCGCCATACCTACATTCAGGAATACGATACACCGGGCGGTGAACCTATCGGATCGGTGATTGCCAACTATGAATTTGGTGCTGGATCGCAGGATATTGCCCTGTTGCGCAATATCGCTAAAGTGGCAGCAGCGGCACATATGCCCTTTATTGCTTCTGCTAGCCCGGCCTTTTTCGGTAAGGAAACCATGGAAGAGGTTGCGTCCATTAAAGACATTGGTAACTACTTTGACCGCGCCGAATACATCAAATGGAAATCCTTCCGCGACAGCGATGATGCCCGTTATATCGGCCTGACATTGCCGCGGGTGTTAGGACGTTTACCGTATGGCCCGGATACCGTGCCGGTGCGAACGTTTAATTATCTTGAGCAGGTTAAAGGTCCGGATCACAGTAAATACTTGTGGACCAATGCGGCTTTCGCGTTTGCGGCCAACATGGTGAAAAGCTTTGTGAAAAATGGCTGGTGTGTACAGATCCGTGGGCCACAGGCGGGTGGGGCGGTGACTGATTTGCCGATCCATTTCTACGATTTGGGAATTGGTAATCAGGCAAAAATTCCCTCAGAAGTGATGATCCCGGAAACCCGCGAGTTTGAATTTGCCAATTTGGGATTTATTCCGCTCTCTTTCTATAAAAACCGCGATTACGCCTGTTTCTTCTCGGCTAACTCGACGCAGAAACCAGCGGTATATGATACGGGTGAAGCGACAGCTAACAGCCGCATCAATGCGCGTCTGCCGTATATCTTCCTGCTGTCTCGCATTGCCCATTACCTGAAATTGATCCAACGGGAAAACATCGGCACCACCAAGGATCGTCGTCTGCTTGAAATTGAGCTAAACAACTGGATCAACACGCTGGTGACCGAGATGACCGATCCGTCTGACGATCTACAAGCTTCGCATCCACTGCGTGAAGCGCGAGTGATCGTTGAGGATATTGACGACAATCCGGGGTTCTTCCGGGTCAGGCTGTATGCGGTACCTCATTTCCAAGTAGAAGGGCTTGACGTCAATCTGTCGCTGGTTTCTCAGATGCCGAAAGCGAAAGAGTAATCATTCACTGGGGGTTATGATGAAAATTTTACGTCCTCTTTGGATTGAAGATGCCTTTTTGGCACCTCAACAATTTCAGCAACAGGCAAGTTGGGAAGCGCTGACTAACGATTGCATTGCTCATCTGGGATTGATCCATCCCTGGGGAGTGCTGGACATTCAGTTTGATCAGGATGCACTGCGTTTAAACCGACTGAAAGTTCAGCACCTTAGGGCCCGTTTACAGGATGGGACGCTGATTGACACCGATCATGCCGACAATCTGCCTATTGCCTGCGATTTGCGGCAGGTTGTACCGGAGGATCTGCGCACTGTTGAGGTATTACTGGCATTACCGTTGGAACACGCTAATGGCGGGAACTGCCGTCAGAGCAGTGAGGAGGTCGTGCCGGGACAACCGCCGCTGCGTTATCAGCAAGAGTGGATTGAAATACAGGACAGATTCGGCAGTGCGAGTGAGTCAATTGCGGTTGAACGCTACGCATTTTCTCTGCGTTTTAAGCATGACGAAAATGGAGCTTATTTGACCTGTCCGCTGGCACGTTTAGTACGTGACGGACATGCAGGTTGGACGCTTGATAATAGCTTTATTCCGCCGCTGCTCTCCTTCGCGGCCCATCCTCCACTGCTGGAACAGCTCGAACTGTTGCTAATTCAGCTACGTGCTAAACGCGCTCGTCTGATGGGGATGCGCCGTGAAAGTAATCAACGGATGGCAGACTTCGCTGTGGCTGATGTTTCGCTGTTCTGGTTACTGAATGCACTCAATAGCTATGAGCCGGTGCTGAATGATTTTAAGGCGGGACCCGCATTGCACCCGGAAATCATCTACCGTGAAATGGTGAAATTGGCTGGGGCGTTGCTGACGTTCTCATTGGATCACGATCTCGACGCGATCCCTGGTTATCAACACGATCAGTTAAGTGATGTTTTTCCGCCTCTAATGCAGCTGATTAGCACTCTGCTTGAAGCCAGATTGCCATCAAGGGTGATTGCGATTGAATTGGAAGTTGTGCGTGAGAATCAGTGGAAAGCATCGTTTCATGATAGACGCTTGTGCGAAGAGGCTGATTTCTATCTCTCTGTGCGATCGTCGATACCGGCACATCAGCTGCAAATCCAGTTTCCGCATTTGTGTAAAGTAGGGGCACCCGATGATATTGATCGGTTGATTAACCGGTCATTAAGCGGCGTTCCTTTACGTCCACTAAGTCATGTGCCGGCAGCGATCCCGCTGCGGTTGGAAAACCAGTATTTTGCTTTCGATCTGAATAATCCGTTGGCTAAAGTCATGCTGGAAGCGGGAAGCTGTGCCTTCTATGTGCCCGGTACGTTATCGGGCGTTCAGTTAGAGCTATTTGCGGTATTACGTTCATGAACAAAATGATCTCAATCGACGACCTGATGCTTGGCATTGGGATATTGGTGATTGCACTGAGAAACGGTGATAAGTCGGTGCATGGTGAGGCGTTATATCAAAAAGGGGTTGAGTTGATAGAAAGTGCACAGCAGCAATTAAGTGAAAGTGATGTTAGTGAAGATGACATGACTCACATGATCTATGCCTTGTGCGCATTGCTGGATGAAACCGTACTCAGTCGTCCTGGCCGGGATAATGGTCATGAAACTTGGTCGAAAACGCTGTTGCAGACGCGATTTTTTAATACTCATCATGCCGGTGAGCGGTTGTTTGAACGTATCCGTCAGGTATTGAATCAATCGCAACCTTCCTTGATGGTACTGACTTGTTTCCAGCGCGTATTAGCACTGGGTTTTCAGGGGGGTGATAACGAGCAGATTGCACAGGAGCGCCAGTCATTACTGGATGTATTGACTCAGCGTGCGGGGGAAATGGTGGTGCAACCATATCAAACGATACAGACAAATGCATGTCGTCGTCAGGGAAAATTCTGGCGTTCACGCTCTCTGTGGTTCTGGGGGTGTCAGGCAATGGGCGTGATAGCTTTGATGTGGTTGGGCTTGCATTTCTATCTTCAGCAATATTTGTCTGCTGGGCAAGGCTAAGGAGAGCAAATTGAGTTGTGCATTAAGGCGAGCGCTATGGCTTTTGGCTTGTGTTTTGGCTGCGGTGCTGTGCTGGTTCTTCCCGTTGGGAAAGGTATCTGCTGCATTGTGGCTATCTGTAATTCTGGTGATAGCGATCATTGCCTGGTGGCAAACAGGGCGTGCTATGCGTGAAATGTCCCATCAGGACAGTGTTTGTCGTTTGCTGGCGGCACTACCAGCTGCCTCATGGCGTCAGCCTGTGGTGCTGACCTGTGGTGAGAATGTGACAACCTTGTTTACAGGAGAGCCGCTGCGCATCACTCCACAGGGCTGTTTTATCTGCGTACCACGACAAAGTGAGATGAGTGCGCTGGTGGAAGCCATTATTACGGCCAGACCTGACTGGTGCGCGCAGATTAGTGTGTTGTTAACACTCTTCCCTGAACAGCAACAGGATCAGTCGGTAATGACAGCTCAGATCCGGGAGTTTCGTTATCAGGTTGCTTGTGTTGCACAACTAACCGCCTGCCGTCCCCCGGTGTTAATTGCTGGTTATCTTGATGGTGATATTAGCCCGTGGTTCGAATTGCGGGCAGATCGCCCGATGATGACGGTATGTTGCGAGAAACAGGCCGCCATTGGGATGAATATCTGGTTGGCAGAAGGAGATGCACAGCAGCGCGTTGTACGTTTACAACAGACAGTTGCCGTTGCGGCATGGCAACGTTGGATGGTGGAAAACGTTCTGAGCGAGTGTCAGTCGCGGGATCTAACCAGCCAGCCTTGTCACCCCATCGCAATGGCACTGATGTTTTGGCCCCAAACTCCGCAGGCAAACAATCTTTGGACAAAATGGCTGATTGCCCATACAACTTTACCCCGCATCAACCGCAGCATCGCTGGTGCTGTGAGTGTACTGCCATTTCCTGATGCAATGTTGCGCTTGTTGCCAGGTTATTACGGCTATTCACCGCGCCGGCGTGCAGTAGTTTGGGCGATTGGCTTGCTGACGGGATTTGCTTGTCTGGCATTAACAGCCAGTGCTTGGAATAACCAGCGTTTGCTACGCCAGATACGTAGTGATTTACAACATTACCATGCTATTAGCATGAAAGACGTTGGTGCTAAAGGGCTGGCTTATCAGCAACTCAAACGCGACGCAGCATTGTTGGAAAAATATCATCGGGATGGTGAACCGATGCGTTTGGGGCTGGGGCTTTATTTGGGTGATCACCTTTATGCGCCGTTGATGGATGTTATCAACCATGCGGTATTACCGGCATCACCGCCTGCGCAGCCGAAGAAAGACAAAGCGCTGCCGCGGACGTTGAGTCTTAACAGCATGTCATTATTCGATGTTGGACAATCCCGCCTTAAGGCCGGATCTGCCAAAGTTCTGATGAACGCATTGATAGATATCAAGGCTAAACCCGGCTGGCTGATTGTGATTAGCGGTCATACCGATTCCACTGGCAATACTGAGAAAAACCGCGTGTTATCACTGGCGCGAGCAGAAGCGGTACGCGACTGGTTATTACAAACCAGTGATATTCCGCTCGCTTGCTTTGCCGTACAGGGCGAAGGTGCAACGCGGCCAGTCGCCACCAATTCAACGGCTGCGGGGCGAGCTGCCAACCGCAGAGTTGAAATCCGTCTGGTACCTAACGCAGTCGCCTGCCAGCGACTGCAACCAGTGTCAGGCTCTTTATCAACAACAACGTCGCCGGTGCAGGCGACATCACACACTCAAAAACAGGAGTAATATTATGGCTATCCCCGCTTATTTGTGGCTAAAAGATGACGGCGGTGCGGACATCAAAGGGTCTGTCGATGTACAGAACCGTGAAGGCAGCATCGAAATTGTGGCGTTGGAACATGCTTTACATATTCCGACGGACAACAATACTGGCAAGCTGACCGGAACCCGCGTGCACGCTCCGCTAGTGTTCACGAAAGAAGTCGATGCTTCAAGTCCTTATTTGTATAAAGCGGTCACTTCCGGCCAAACCCTGAAATCAGCAGAAATCAAGTGGTACAAAATTGATGATGCGGGTCAGGAGAAGGAATATTTCAACACCCGACTGGACAACGTGAAGGTGGTGAAAGTGGCGCCGCTGATGCATGACATCAAAGATCCTGCCAAAGAGAAACACAATCATCTGGAACAAGTTGAGTTCCGCTACGAAAAAATCACCTGGACGTACAAAGACGGCAACATCATTCACTCGGATGCGTGGAATGAGCGCAATCAGGCGTAGTTGCTGACAGGCCGCCATACCTTGGTATGACTGCCATTTTAATCGAACCAGTACGGCGTTATCGCCGTGCTGGTTAAACGCGAGGACTGAGTGGGATATCCCACCAGACTAATAACTTTTTACCCGGGGACGGGCACATTTTGAGCAAAAAATCACGGATGAGCTTCAGACGTGCGGTAGCTATGGCAAAACGGCTTATTCCTCGAATGTGACCTGACCTCTTATTAACACCGGAACTTATATGGATACGGTATCGACTTCATTATTGTGTCGCTTAAATCCCTATTGCGCACAGGCACTAAGCGCAGCAGCAGCACTCTGCCAGACACGAGCGCATGCTGAAATTACTGTGGAGCACTGGTTGCTAAAACTACTTGAAGACGGTGAGGGCGATATTACTGTGATTGCCCGGCGTTACGAGTGGGATATGCATTCGTTGTGGCAATCTTTGTTGACCACGATTGACCGTCTGCCCCGTAGCATCAATCAACGTCCACGGTTGTCAGATAGCTTGTATCGTTTATTACAAGTCGCTGAGTTTGTTGCTTCTCAAGAAGCAGGCAATGAATCTATTCGCTCGGTGCATTTGTTGCAGGTGCTGCGTGGTCAGCCGGATTGGTTGCGTACTCACGATGGTTGGCCGTTGATGAGCCTGAGTGTGAGCCAGTTACAACATTTGCGCCCGCTGCTGGATCAGCATTCAGCAGAGCGCCCGGAAGTACAGGCGGCGGCGCGTCTGGCCGATAGCGGCGGGGGTTCTGCGGTGGCAGAAATACATCCTGATAAACCTGCTCAAAATGCTCAAGCGTTATCACCAGCGTTACAGGGAGTATTAGACAAATTCACACTGGATTTAACGGCGCGTGCTGCCGAGGGCCGTATTGATCCGGTGTTTGGTCGTGACAATGAAATTCGCCAAATGATCGACATTCTGTCGCGCAGACGTAAAAACAACCCAATTTTGGTCGGTGAACCGGGGGTAGGAAAAACTGCGCTGGTGGAAGGATTGGCCTTGCGTATTGCCGGTGGTCAGGTGCCTGATAGCCTGAAAACCGTCAGTGTGCGGTCGCTGGATCTGGGGCTATTGCAGGCAGGCGCGGGGGTAAAAGGCGAATTTGAACAACGGCTGAAAAACGTGATTGAAGCAGTACAACAGTCACCCACCCCAATCTTACTGTTTATTGATGAAGCTCATACGCTGATTGGCTCTGGTAATCAGGCAGGCGGCACCGATGCGGCTAACCTGCTCAAACCCGCACTGGCGCGGGGAGCATTACGCACGATTGCCGCCACTACCTGGTCGGAATACAAACAATATTTTGAGCGGGATGCGGCACTGGAACGGCGTTTTCAGATGATCAAAGTGGACGAACCGGATGATGAAACCGCCTGCCTGATGCTGCGTGGTCTGAAAGCGCGCTATGCCCGTTACCATGGCGTTCATATTCAGGATAACGCCGTTAAAGCAGCGGTTACCTTATCTCGCCGTTACCTGACCGGGCGTCAGCTCCCGGATAAAGCAGTGGATTTGCTGGATACCGCCAGCGCCCGGGTGCGGATGAGTCTGGATACGGTGCCGGAAGCATTGACGCAACGTCAGGCACAACTAACGGCCCTTGAAATGGAGCAACAGGCGATTGAAGCGGATTCGGCGGTGTTGCCGACAGAAGAAGATAACACCCGTTTAAAGGAGATTGCGGTTCGGCGTGAAGAGGTTGCACGCCAGACTGAACAACTCACAGCACAGTATCAGCGCGAAAAGAGCCTGGCTCAGCGCCTTCTCGATTTACGTCAACATTCACCCAAAACACCTGAACTCAGGGAAGGCATAGCGGAGCTGGCAGAATTACAGGGCAATGAGCCATTACTTTCATTGAATGTCGATGTGCGTACTGTCGCGACGGTCGTTGCCGATTGGACGGGGATACCGTTAAGCAGTTTGCTAAAAGACGAACAAACCGGTTTGTTACATCTTGAGCAGTATTTAGGCGACCGGGTTATCGGTCAGGATATGGCACTGAGGGAAATCGCTCAACGTTTACGTGCGGCTAAAACCGGTTTGACGCCGGAACAGGGGCCATTAGGCGTCTTTCTACTGGTGGGGCCAAGTGGTGTGGGGAAAACCGAAACCGCACTGGCATTGGCCGATTGCCTGTTTGGGGGCGAACGTTCACTAATTACTATCAATTTGTCGGAATATCAGGAACCGCATACGGTTTCTCAGCTGAAAGGTTCACCTCCGGGTTATGTGGGGTACGGACAGGGCGGCATTTTGACGGAAGCAGTACGTCAGCGCCCCTACAGCGTCGTGTTGTTGGATGAAGTAGAAAAAGCGCATCGTGACGTGTTGAACCTGTTCTATCAGGTATTTGATCGCGGTTTTATGCGGGATGGTGAAGGGCGCGAGATCGATTTTCGTCATACCGTCATATTGATGACCTCTAATCTGGGGAGTGATCAACTGATGGCATTATTGGCACAACAGCCTGATGCTCCGACTGCCACCCAGCACGAATTGTTGCGTCCCATACTGCGTGATCACTTTCAGCCGGCATTGTTGGCTCGTTTCCAGACCGTGATTTACCGCCCATTATCGGCGGAAGCGCTCAGACGGATTGTAGACATCAAATTGGGGCAAGTCACCCGGCGTCTAAACACCCATTATGGCCTGACCTGCACGGTGGAAAGTGGCCTGTGCGACACGCTGGTCAATGCCTGTCTGTTGCCGGACAGTGGGGCGCGCAATATCGACAGCCTGCTCAATCAACAAATCTTACCGGTGCTATCGCAGGCGCTGCTAGAACGTCTGGCACATCACCATAAACCTGTTGGCGTAACGTTAGGTTTCAATGAAGAAGAGGGGATCATCCTTGCTTTCACTGAACAGACTGCCGTATCTGATAGCGGGGAAAATGCATGATGGAACGCATGGTAGATAGAAAAACGCTGCTGGCCCGCCAGCGTCAGGCGGATAAAACAGCGCTGACGGGTCACTGCCGTTATCGGCTTGAGGTCCGGCGCGGTGAGGCGGAGCTGGATGTGTTCAGCTTCAGTGGGGAAGAACGCCTGTTCACCCCTTATTGTTACACCATTGATTTCACCAGTCCCACCCGGGATATCGACCCGGCGGTGATGTTGAAAAAATCTGCCACGTTTATCTTGCAGGCACCAGAAAGCCCGGCGCAGGTGCGTAAAGTGTACGGGGTGATTACCCGGTTTAACCGGATTTCCAGCTCGGTGGATGAAACCCACTATCGGGTCTGTCTGGAGCCGCGTCTGGCGTTGTTGCGCCATACCCGACGTTGTGCCATTTACCAGAATCAGTCGGTACCGGAGATTGTGGAAAAGGTCCTGCGTGACCGGCACGGTTTTCGCGGCCAGGATTTTCTGTTCACGCTGGTGCGGGAGTATCCGCGGCGAGAACTGGTGGTGCAGTGGCAGGAGAGCGATCTGGACTTTGTTCAACGGATTCTGGCGGAAGTGGGGATTTGGTATCGCTTCGAGGCGGACAGCCGGCTGGGGATTGACGTGGTGCGGTTTGGAGATAACCAGCGTAATTACCAATACGACGTCACGCTGCCGCTGCGTAACCCGGCGGGAATGAATCACAACGCCGGTGACTCGGTATGGAACTTACACTTTGAGCATCAGGTGGTGACGCAGGGGGTGACGGTCCGGGATTACAACTACCGGGAAGCGGAGAGTTATCTGCAATGTCAGGTCAGGCAGGAGCGGGATACCACGACCGAAGGGGAGATTTACCGCTATGGCGACCACTTCCTGACATTAGGTGACAAGTTTCAGCCGGAGGTTGAAACTGGCACCTTCTATGCCCGGTTGCACCATGAACGTGACCGGGGTCATCAACACCTTATCAGCGGTCAAAGTTCGTCACCGGTTTTAGAGCCGGGTCTGGTGCTGGAAATCGAAGGCGAGATCCCGGCGTCATTGAAGAAAGGGGTACTGATCATCTCAACCGACAGCCATGCCCGGCGGGACAGCAACTATCTGGTGAGTTTCATGGGTATCCCGTACAGCGAAATCATCAGCTACCGGCCTGCACTGCGGGAGCGCCCGGTGATATCCGGGACCGTGCCGGCACGGGTGACCAGTGACTGGCCGAAAGACACCTACGGTCATATCGACAAACAGGGGCGTTACCGGATCAAGTTTGATTTTGATCTGGATGACTGGCCGATGGGGAGAGAAAGCCTGTGGGTGCGGTTAGCCCGGCCGTATGCGGGCAGAACCTACGGTTTCCACTGGCCGCTGGTGCAGGGGACGGAGGTGGCGGTGGCGTTTGAGCAGGGCAACCCGGACCGGCCCTATATTGCCCATGCGCTGCATGACTCGCGGCATGAAGATCATGTGACCGTCTACAACTACAAACGCAATGTGCTGCGCACGCCGGCGAACAACAAATTACGGATGGACGATGAGCGGGGCAAAGAGCACATCAAACTGAGTACCGAATACGGGGGTAAGAGTCAGCTGAATCTGGGTCATCTGGTGGATGGAAAGAGGCCGCACCCGAATAAACGCGGGGAAGGATTTGAGCTGCGCACCGACGACTGGGGAGCCATCCGGGCGGGGAAAGGGCTGTTTATCAGTGCCGATCAGCAGACCCAAGCTGCGGGCCAGCAACTGGATATGTCAGGGGCGCTGTCCGAGTTGGAGGCGGCACTCCAGACTGCGGCAGGATTACGTCATGCCGCTGAAGCGGCGAAAGCAGAGCTGGCGGATATTGAAACCCAAACTGCATTGATGAATGAAACCCTCAAAGATCTGCAACAACGCGCCCTGTTGCTTTCAGCGCCGTCAGGCATTGCGCAGGTGACGCCGGGCAGTTTGCAACTCTCCGCGGGTGAGAACCTGATCACGACGGTGGGGCGTGATGCGGATATGAGCATCACCCGGAAATTTCGGCTGGCGGTGGGGAAAGGTTTGAGTTTGTTCACCCGGGCTTGGGGAATAAAGCTGCTGGCGGCATCTGGCAAGGTAGAAATTCAGGCGCAGACCGATGCGATGGATGTGCTGGCACGACAGGCATTGACTCTGGCGAGTCAGGATGACCGGGTAACGGTATCGGCAAAAACTGAACTGAGGTTGGAGTGCGGTGGTGCCTATATCTCGCTGAAAGAGGGACAGATTGCGTTTGCCAGCCCGAAAAATGCCCGGTTTCAGTGTGACATTTTACAGAAAACCGGTCCCGCCAGTCAGGATTCAGCCCTGACCCTGCCTGAACGTTGTATATCAGCATCAGCGCGGATGGCCGGTGATCAAAATGGCGTGACTAAATAAGGAGTCCACAATGACAGAAGCAAATACTCAAATGACGGTGGATTATGATTTTTCCCCCGAGGCTGAAACCAGACAGAAAACCGGTCTACTGGCTGACTTGCGTACTGCCTTTACTCAGCATGACGAACACGGTTTTTTACTGGTTGACCCGGCAGTTTTTCTGGATACCCGGCAGGAAGAGAGGTTGCCTGCGGCAATCCTTAATCATCAGCCGGCGGCAACGCCGACCCAGATAAAACATCACCGCTTCGAGTCCCGTTATTCGCCCTGGCTGATACCGCTGGATATGAGTCGGTCTGAGGATGCCGAATTGCTGGCGTTGAGTATCACTCAGGCGTTACGGGAAGCTGAACCGACTGAATTGATGGCCGGACGGGGTCGGATGGTGTGTGGCTGGCTGTTTAGTGCCAGCCCGGTCTCGGCTATTGCACAACATATCAGTATGACCGCGGTCCAGCCCGTGTCATTTGAACAGCCGGTAATGCTGCGTTTTTATGATCCGGCGGTAAACAATGCTTTTTGGCCGTTGCTGGATAACTGGCAACGTTCACGTTTGTTAGGGCCGATAACAGATTGGTATCTGACTGACGGCGACGGTCAGTTACTGCATCGGGACAATACCCAGTCTGCGAGGGTGCAGTACACCTTTTCACTGGGATTGACTGCGGAAAAGGTGGAAAAAATGTCTTGGTCAGGGCCGATGAATCGGGCCTTGCGCCGATATCGTCAGGCACACCGCAACCAGTTACGCCGGACGGAACTTGAATCGTTGCCTATTATGCTGGCCTTGTTGCGCCGGGTAACCGCCCGTTATCCCTTTAATGCGGTGAAGAGCCTGGAAGCCTGTGCATTGCACGGTTTGCTTTACCACCCGGAGATTGATTTACACCCCCGGATACAGTCGCTGTTATCCGGTGAAAGGGGCAATAGCGCTGGCGGCTATGCCGCTCGGACCGCTGGACTGACAGCAGAAGCGTGGTCAGCATTGGTTCATGACTGTTGCCATCTCAGTCCTGCCATTATTTCTTTAGAGAATCAGGAGATCTTGTAATGAGTCAATCATTATGTCCGACCTGTGAATCCACTGGGCCGGCACTGTTGCCGGTCCGCTATAGCGTGGTGCCGGATCGGGTTGTTGAAACCTTGCCGAAATGGGCGGAAACGCCAGAACCGGCGGCACCGGGCTATCATTATGCGCTGCGTGCCCTGCGACAAGGGTTTTTGTATGTCTATTACACTAATGCCGGATTAGATGAACCGGAGAGCTGGGATGCCTGGAGCATCACGGAAGATGGGGCGTTGTGGCAACAGTTTAGTGCGCCTTTTGGTGTCTTCCCCCAGAAAACCGCAGATTGTCATGTTACAACTCATCAGAGTGCCAATGTGGAATTTATCGTGCTCCAGGACATTGCTTTGTATGAGGAGACCTGGCTGGCATTTTCGCCCTCAGCCTGGAGCTGGGAGACCATTGAGTATTATCACAACAACCGAGCAGCGCGGGAAAACCGCATGCAGTGCGTGCAACCGTGGCAATGGAGCGGGGTGCCGGAAGGGGTTGGTATTGCTCAGGCAACGGTAGAGAACCTGAATGGGGTCATCGATTACTGTCTGGGCGACAATGATTCCGGCAAATATGTGCTGCCCTGCAACCGGAAAGTGATGCGTATTAGCGAGACATTGGAAGAGGCGCCCTACTATGAAATTTATCACGGTGCGTTGAGGCCGAAGAGCACCTTGTATCCGTGGAGTAAAACGCGAGCGGGATGTGCGGACATTACGGTCAGGGCGATGCAAAAGCGGGGTTTGGCTGCGGATGGCACGCCGGTATCGCCGGTACTAATGGCATTGCATGATCCGATAGGGATAGCGCATGAGTTAGCGGGCTGGTGTGATGATATCGTCGGGGCGCACAAAACCTTTTTGGATGAACTGTCGATTGAGTTTATGACCGACAGCTCACTGAATGGGGTGGAGAATCAACTGCGTCAAATGAAAGCTGCAGATGTGCAAGGGCAGGTTGATAAAGCTCTCGAAGTCACTAAACAGAAGGAGTATGGGGTTTTTTCCGATCAGCAGAAGGCTAAGCTCAGAGAGGGTGTGACTCGTCTTATGGCGGAAGCGAATGAGCAAGCGTTTGCCCACGATTGGAAAAAATATACCGCAGAGCTGAATCTGGCTAAACGGCAGGCATTTCACCAATGTTATGCCGATCTTTGTGCTGACGTGGCGAAAGAGCTGGAACAACTGGCCCAGTTCAGGGTGAGCTGGTTAAAACAGAGTGGGTTTATCACCTGTTGTCAGGATTTTCATTCCACCCGGCTGGAGGACAATCTGAATTACTGCGAGGCAGTGGATTATGCGATAGCGTCGCTTAACGTGACCGAAACGGGCAGTGCCTTTCTAGATGACCAAATCGACCAGTATTCTGCGCTGTCACCGGAGAATATTGTCTGGCGTTCGTTGCTGTTGAATAACCCGGACGTGATGAAAGAGATGGACGGGTTTTTGCAGAAGATGAAGCTGAATAAAGGGAATGATAAACCGGCGGACTCTTCGGATTTTATGAAAACGGTGACGACACTGGGTGGAAAATTGGTTGAAGCCTACGATAAAGCGAATGAGGCACTGGAAAAGCCGCCGGCCTCCAATAGTACCTTTGCCCGGGCGATGCTGCATTGTGACCGGCGAATGGTCACACTGGGGGATCGATTCTTTAATTTTACCCGTTTAGGGAAAGTGCTGAATAGCACCAATGAAATGCTGAGTAAGGGGCTATTCTCGGTGATTTCAGGGGTGCGTCTTGACAAGATAGTTGACTTGTCAATCTCACAGCTTAAGGAGGGTAATGCCTTCCGGCAACAGGTATTGGAGAGACTTAAGAGACCGGGGGCTGAGGCTCGTCTTGAAACGAGAAATAGTTATAACGATAGGTTTAAAGAATTCGCCGAAAGTGCCGAAGGCGAGCCGGTATTAAAAAAATCCCGGATAAAGCTATTGGTCTTATTTTTTAATGGGTTGGAGTTTTTCGGTCAGTTAAAAGAGAGTAAAGAGGACATCAAGAGTCAGGCCCAGGTAACCGCTGCATTTTTAAGCACACTGAGTACGGCGATGGAGATTGTAGAGCCAACAATTAAGCATGGAATAGGAAATATGGCTGCCGCCAACACCATTAAATTTATTGGGGCGAATGCCGGGGCGGTTTCGGCTGCATTAAATTTGGGGGTGGATTTTAGTGACCTCTATTCTGAATGGCATGGCAGAAGACGCTGGCAATTTATTGGCCTTTACGGTCTTAAAAGTGCCTATGATTTTATGCAATTCACAGCAGCATTAAAGGGGGTATTGGAAGTCTTAGTTGATAGAGCATTACTTTCACCTGAAAGTTTAATCGTCAAAGGGGTAGCAAGGCTTTTGGCGTGGGAATATCTTGCCTGGCTGTGCAGTTGGGAGGCGATGCTCTTGGTTTTTCTGGTTGAAGCCTTAGTGACGTATTTTTCTGATAATGACTTACAGAAATGGTGCCGGAGCTGTGTTTTTGGTTTGGAGCCAGCTAAAAATTTGCAATCCACGCAATCTATTTACTTTGAATCGCAGCGAAATGAGCTGTGCGAAGAACAACGTAATAGTTTTGCTAAAGCAATGAAGGAGGGTATATGAGTACCTATCGTCCTTATAAAGAAGCTATTAATTTTGATGAAATAAAAGATCAAAGAAAAGACATTGATATATTGGTAAAGGTTAAGCGAGAAAGAATTCAGCGTCGTCCTGAAGATAGAGAAGAAGTAGAAAAATCCATTGCGGAACTTCAGGCTAAAATCCCTGCATTGGATGCGATATTAGCAAAAGAGCCGCCACCGCCGGAATTACCGCCTCATAAGCCCTTAATTAAAGTGAGTGGTGTATTGGAGGAGTTCGAACCTCTCTGTGTAATTGGTTATTTTACTGATCGTGAATATGATCCGGTTGCCTTTGCCCGTCAGGAAGAGAGAGAACTGTATGGCGGGTTATTGCTGGCGATGGCAGGAAATACCTCGGGGTCTAATTCACCAACCAAAGTTCGGGAGCGTGATGTCTGTGATTTTGTGCGGGGGAAAATTAATGGTATCCCATTCCACGGCTGGTTAGGGTTTACTGTAGCAAAAGCAGGTGATTATGTTGAATTAGCGGTAACAGAGAAAGAAGGACACTATGTGGTTTATGCCATTGCCCATCCCGGATTAAGGATTGTTTCTATGACGCCGCGTTGTAAGCAGGGTATTCATTCAAATGCCAAATATCAGATATGTGGCACTTGGTATGGTTCTTTAGTACTTTTCTCTGTTTTCATGATAGGGGGAATTTTTTATGAACAAGTCAGGGAAGATATTATTGATTATATAGAATACATCTCTTCATTTTTGGGGCTGATGGCAATGGTCTTTTCACCGTTAATCTATTTTTCCTGCATGAGAAATCCTAAACCAACATTCAGGCTGGCTGAGGAGATTTTTACTGTATTGGGTTTTCCTGATCCTACGGAAATTAATCTTGAGAAATTCACAAAAAAGAGGCTGAAGGAAATCAAGGCTAATTACCCGGATGGGAAAGCCGATAAAGAGGGTGAAAGAGTGTTGCCCGATAAGGGTTGTTTTTTAAGCTATTACTACTATTACTGATTCAAGTCATTCAAACAACAGGAATCCATTATATGAAGAACAACGTAATAGTTTTGCTAAAGCAATAAAGGAGGGTTTATGAGTACCTTTCGTCCTTATAAAGAGGCCATTGATTTTGAAGAAATAAAAAGTCAGAGACGTAATCTTGATACATGGATAGCGGTTAAGCGAGAAAGAATTCAGCGTCGTCCTGAAGATAGACCAGAAGTGGAAAAAGAAATAGCAGAATTTCAGGCTAAAATCCCCGCACTGGATGCAATATTAGCAAAAGAGCCGCCACCGCCGGAATTACCGCCTCATAAGCCCTTAATTAAAGTGAGTGGTGTATTGGAGGAGTTCGAACCTCTCTGTGTAATTGGTTATTTTACTGATCGTGAATATGATCCGGTTGCCTTTGCCCGTCAGGAAGAGAGAGAACTGTATGGCGGGTTATTGCTGGCGATGGCAGGAAATACCTCGGGGTCTAATTCACCAACCAAAGTTCGGGAGCGTGATGTCTGTGATTTTGTGCGGGGGAAAATTAATGGTATCCCATTCCACGGCTGGTTAGGGTTTACTGTAGCAAAAGCAGGTGATTATGTTGAATTAGCGGTAACAGAGAAAGAAGGACACTATGTGGTTTATGCCATTGCCCATCCCGGATTAAGGATTGTTTCTATGACGCCGCGTTGTAAGCAGGGTATTCATTCAAATGCCAAATATCAGATATGTGGCACTTGGTATGGTTCTTTAGTACTTTTCTCTGTTTTCATGATAGGGGGAATTTTTTATGAACAAGTCAGGGAAGATATTATTGATTATATAGAATACATCTCTTCATTTTTGGGGCTGATGGCAATGGTCTTTTCACCGTTAATCTATTTTTCCTGCATGAGAAATCCTAAACCAACATTCAGGCTGGCTGAGGAGATTTTTACTGTATTGGGTTTTCCTGATCCTACGGAAATTAATCTTGAGAAATTCACAAAAAAGAGGCTGAAGGAAATCAAGGCTAATTACCCGGATGGGAAAGCCGATAAAGAGGGTGAAAGAGTGTTGCCCGATAAGGGTTGTTTTTTAAGCTATTACTACTATTACTGATTCAAGTCATTCAAACAACAGGAATCCATTATATGAAGAACAACGTAATAGTTTTGCTAAAGCAATAAAGGAGGGTTTATGAGTACCTTTCGTCCTTATAAAGAGGCCATTGATTTTGAAGAAATAAAAAGTCAGAGACGTAATCTTGATACATGGATAGCGGTTAAGCGAGAAAGAATTCAGCGTCGTCCTGAAGATAGACCAGAAGTGGAAAAAGAAATAGCAGAATTTCAGGCTAAAATCCCCGCACTGGATGCAATATTAGCAAAAGAGCCGCCACCGCCGGAATTACCGCCTCATAAGCCCTTAATTAAAGTGAGTGGTGTATTGGAGGAGTTCGAACCTCTCTGTGTAATTGGTTATTTTACTGATCGTGAATATGATCCGGTTGCCTTTGCCCGTCAGGAAGAGAGAGAACTGTATGGCGGGTTATTGCTGGCGATGGCAGGAAATACCTCGGGGTCTAATTCACCAACCAAAGTTCGGGAGCGTGATGTCTGTGATTTTGTGCGGGGGAAAATTAATGGTATCCCATTCCACGGCTGGTTAGGGTTTACTGTAGCAAAAGCAGGTGATTATGTTGAATTAGCGGTAACAGAGAAAGAAGGACACTATGTGGTTTATGCCATTGCCCATCCCGGATTAAGGATTGTTTCTATGACGCCGCGTTGTAAGCAGGGTATTCATTCAAATGCCAAATATCAGATATGTGGCACTTGGTATGGTTCTTTAGTACTTTTCTCTGTTTTCATGATAGGGGGAATTTTTTATGAACAAGTCAGGGAAGATATTATTGATTATATAGAATACATCTCTTCATTTTTGGGGCTGATGGCAATGGTCTTTTCACCGTTAATCTATTTTTCCTGCATGAGAAATCCTAAACCAACATTCAGGCTGGCAGAAGAGATTTTCACTGCATTAGGCTTTCCTAATCCTACGGAAATTAATCTTTATCAATTCACGAAGAAGAAGCTTAGAGAAATCAAGGCTAATTCATTGGATGGAAATTCTAGTAAAGGAAGGGTTTTGCCTGATAGGCATTGTTTATTAAGCTATTACTACTATTACTGATTCAAGTCATTCAAACAACAGGAGTAAACTGCGCAGAAAATAAAGTAAGAATTTATGGAAGAATACCTCAGAGTTATATCATGACTATTCGTAGAGAGATTAAAAAGGTTATCGACTTTGAAAAACTCAGCGACGAATTGTCTCATGTAAAATTTTATATCGTTAATATGTAATTTTGTGTAAATAGAGGAGTTTTTGTGAAGCAGATCTATAAAATAACTTGGATAGGTTTGGCTATTAATTTATCGACATATTTGCTTTTATTCGCTGTCGTAAAATGGCTTGATGTCAGTTATCTTGGACTCTCTTATCAAGTGGGGAGCTTCCTTGATAAGATATTAATGTTTATTCTGATTTTTATTTTTCTGGAGGTGGTGAATCTGTTGGTGATTATCAACGCGCCAAGGTATGCCAAGATCAGTTCTTTTATTGTCTCTATGTTCTTTCCATTTGGTGCGTTTTATTTCATTGGGTGTTTGTTGTCGATTCAACGAGTCGCATTATCCCCTTTTGCTGAATATCAGGATGATAATACGGTGCCAAATTCCGCGGTTTATTTTATCCGAGAGAGGTATCGAGACAGCGCTTGGCTTTGGAGTTTGGGGGCAATTTTATTGCTTATTCATGGAGCGAGTGGTATTTGCATCATGATGACGGCGATGCATTATGTCTCCTATCGGAAAACAAAAGATCGTTATTTTTTTGCCGAGACAGAGGGCGGCTTTTTATTAACGCCCACCGCGTTCAGTAAAACCATTTTTTTGCCTTATGGATGCATTAGAAGGATTGAGGAACGTGAAAACAGTTTGCTGATTAGCGTGAATTTAAATAATAAAATCGACATCGTATGCTCAAAGAAATTTATTGCCAGAGATGATTTTAATCAAGTCATTCAAACGCTTTTGCAGGCCGCATCGAAAAATCAGGATGATAATATTATTACCCCGAAAATGTGAAAAATTTATTCTGAATGATATAGGCATCGTGATGTTTGCAGGTGTTATTTGCCTGGGCGATAAGCTCAGCAACGGCAGGGAGTTCTGTGTAAAGATCCGTACAGTCTGCTCACGTAATCTATTTACCTTGAATCGCCGTGAAATGATTTGTGCGAAGAACAACGTAATAGTTTTGTTAAAGTAATAAAGGAGGGCATATGAGTACTTATCGTCCTTATAAAGAGGCCATTGATTTTGATGAAATCAAAAGGCAGAGAAAAAGCATTGATATTGATATTAGTGTAAACCGCGAACATGCCATCAATTTTCCTGATAGCAAAAAAGAAGCGGAACAGGAAATTATGAATCTTCAGGCTAAAATCCCCGTACTGGATGCGATCTTAGCAAAAGAGCCGCCGCCGCCAGAATTACCGCCGGGTAAACCCTTAATCAAAGTGAGCGGTGTATTGGAAGAATTCGAGGCCTTGTGTGTGATGGGTTATTTTACCGATCGTGAATATGATCTGGCCGCCTTTTCCCGTCAGGATGAATGGGAAGTGTATAGGAGGATTAGGAGGGTGATCGCAGGAAATAGGACTAATTCGCAAATTAGAGTTTCAGGGCGTGATGTCTGTGATTTTGTGCGGGGAAAAATCAATGGTATTCCTTTCCACGGCTGGCTGGGATTTACCACCGTAAAAGAGGGTGATTATGTCGAATTGGCAGTGACAGAGCAGGAAGGACATTATGTGGTTTATGCGATTGCCCATCCCGAATTAAGGGTGGTTTCTATGACACCGCGTTGTAAACAGGGTATTCATTCAGATGCTAAATATCAGATATGTGTCATCTGGTGTGGCTCTTTAGTTATTTTTTCTATGTTCATGATAGCTTGGGTCTTTTTTATTAGGGAATATATTGTGAATTATATAAAAAATATGGCTTCGTTTTGTGGTTTGATGGCAATGGTCTTGTCACCATTAGTTTATTCTTCCTGCATGAGAAATCCTAAACCAACACTCAGGCTGGCTGAAGAGATTTGTACTGTATTGGGTTTCCCTAATCCTACAAAAATTAATCTTGAGAAACTCACAAGAAAGAGGCTGAAGAAAATCAAAGTTAATTCCCCGGATGGGAAACTGCATAAGAGTAGTAAGAGGGTCTTGCCAGATAAGGACTGTTATTCCAGTTATTACTACTATTACTGATTCAAGTCATTTAACCAGTAGAATCGACGGTATAAAAAACAAAGTCAGCATGTTGGGGAATATCCCAGCGGCATATTATGGCCGGCTGGTGACGGTATTAAAAAGGTTATCCACTTTGAAAAACTCAGCGACGAATTGTCTCATGTGAAATTTTATATCGTTAATATGTAATTTTGTGTAAATCGAGGAGTTTTTATGCAGCAGATCTATAAAATAGCCTGGATAGGTTTGGCTATTAATCTATTAACCTATTTTGTCTTACTGGTTGGCACAAAGATACTGGCTGCCAGTTATTCTGATCTCTCTTATAGCGAACAGCGGTTTATTGACCTGTTATCCATATTCAATGTCATGATACTGATTTTTATTTTTCTGGAGGTGGTGAATCTGTTGGTGATTATCAAAATGCCAAGGTATGCCAAGATCAGCTCTTTTATTCTCTCGATGTTCTTTCCATTTGGCGCGGTTTATTTCATCGGGTGTTTGTTGTCGATTCAACGAGTTGCATTATCCCCCTTCTCTGAATATCAGGATGATAATCCGGTGCCAAATTCCGCGGTTTATTTTGTCCGGGACAGGTATCGGAAAAGGGCGTATATTTTGGGAGGAATAACGCTTGTTATGTTAATTAAGGGAGTGGCTAGCATTGGTATCATGATGACGGCAATGCATTATGTCTCCTATCGGAAAAAAAAAGATCGTTATTTCTTTGCCGAGACAGAAGGGGGATTTTTATTAACACCTACCGCGTTCAGTAAAACTATTTTTTTGCCTTATAGATGCATTAGAGGCGTGGAGGAACGTGAAGGTAATATACGGGTTTCTGTTAATTTAAATAAGAAAATCAACATCGTATTCTCAAAGAAATTTATTGACAGAGAAGATGTTATAAAAGTCACCGCGCTGTTTTCACAGGCAGCATTGAATAATCCGAACGATAATATTATCACGTTCTAAATGTGAAAAATTTATCCTTAATAATATAGGCATCATGATGTTTGCAGGTGTTATTCGCCTGGGCGATAAGCTCAGCAGCGGCGGGGAAGTGATTTCCGTTTCTTCCTCCATTGATATTGAAGGTAAACGCGTCGCATTATTAAATGATTTAGTCAGCTGTCCGCTAAAAGGGCATGGTATTAATCGTATTGTTGAGGCTAATGCTCACTGTATTTCCGATGGCAAACCGATAGCGTTTGATAAAGCGCGTTGTCAATGTGGCTGTTATGTCATTTCCAGTACGCCTAAAGCCGGAATTGGGGAGTGATGATGATGGCCTGGGAAATTCCGGAGTCTTACCCCATACACCGGCCAGCCCCACTTGACTGGTCACTGTGGTGGCGGCTGTTTAGTCTGGCTGGCTTCATTATCGCAGTCGCAGCGGGGGGGTTTTGGTCTCTGTTTAAAGATCCGCACAGTTTGCTGTACGCACTGGTTGCGGTCACCGGTATAACGGTTTTGTTCGGATTAATCGCTGGTTGGCGGTTGTTTCGTTACGGTGTGGAACTGGAAAAGGCTGAGATCCTGACGCAGGAGAATGCCTGGCAGGAAGCGCATTGGCAAGTGTGGGCTTCACAAGCGATGCGGGTTGTGGATTATGGTGCGGTTTTTCCGCCGGAAGTGCCGTCGCCGGCGGAGACGACGGCGTGGGTCAATGGTGACAGCGCACTGTTATTGCCCCCTTTCTCAGGGTATCCCGACTTGTTTAAGGATTTATTGGGATTGGTGCGTATCAGCCTGACGGCGTATGTGGCTGACCATCAGGTCAGTGTCTATTTTCCTTCAGACCAGTGCGAAACTGCTGCATGGGAGCAATTCTGTCAGGTTTGGGCAGAACTGGGGCTGCCTTTATCTCAGCTACAGGGCCCAATAGGACTCCAGTCCGATTATACCCACCAGATAAATGACTGGCTGACCACGGAGGTTAAGGGGCTGATGCTGGTCATCACATGGTGGTGGCAGGGCGAGCAAACGCCTAACGCGGTCAGTGAGGGGGCAGTGATTTGGCTATTGGCACCACCCTCGTCTCAGTTGCTGGCAAAATGCTGTTTGCATCGGGCCATGACAACCGTCTCTGCGGCAGCGGAAAGGGATATGGGCCAGTTTCTGCACTATCAGCGCCCCGCTATCACGGCGGGGACATTGTGGTACAACGAGGCTGATTCACCAGAGAAAGACCGGTTGTTAATCCGGTTGAATCAGATGTTGGAAGCCTTGTCATCCCCGGCACAGCAGAGTACACCGGCAATGCTTGACCAGCAGTTTGTCTCTCATTGGCTTGGGAAATCAGGATGTTGTATGGATTGGTTCACCCTGACGCTCGCGATGCAGATGGCTGAGTGTCAGCATGCTCCACAACTCCTTCTGCTTTCGCAGAATACTTCTCTACAACTGGGAACGGTTTCCCCGTTAGATCATGTCACTTCATCAGGGAGTTTCCATGTTTAAAGCTTTTATTGCCCGTAATCTGGGCGTGGGGTTGGTCACCAACCTGATCGCACTGGTATTGGGGGGATTGTTATATTTTTGGGGGGCGCGATTAGGGTTGGACACGCCGGCGGTCAAAATAATCGTCTGGATTGTCAGTATGGTCGGCGTGGTCTGGCTGTTGAACCTTTTTCGTGATTACAAACAGTGTGTGCCTGTACCGGACATCGCAGCAAAAGTGTCGGTAGCGTCAGCTGAATCATCGGAAGGCCCATTTTATTTTCACAGGCTGCAAGATCATGTCCGTCATCGTTATGGTCGCTTTTGGCGCCGTAAAGTACGGATATTGATGGTGATGGGGCAACGGGAACAAGTGGAAGCGATTGCGCCGGGGCTGACGAAGCAACACTGGCTGGAAGGCGAGAGTAATCTGTTGCTGTGGGGCGGCAGCTTGCAGGTGGCTCCCGATGTGGCGCAGTTAAAGGCATTACGTAAACTGCGTCGTCGCTGCCCGTTGGATGGCGTGGTGTGGGTGATGACCGAAGAGCAACTGAGCCAGCGGGCCGAGATAGATACCGCATTACGGATGCTGGAGAAACAGGGTCAGCAGCTTGGCTGGCAGGCGCCGGTGTATGTGTGGCATGTGCAATGCAGCCTCTGGGACCAGCGTGACCGCCCGACTCAGACGGTTGGCTGTTTCCTGCCATCGGAGAGCCCGCCGCCGTTGCTGACGGAAAGCCTGAACACCCTGCCGTCGCAACTGGCGGCCAGAGGGATGGCGCAGGCGTTAGCGAACATCCGCCACGATTTTTTGTTACGGCTGGCGCAGTCTCTGCGGGAGGGGGGAGTCACGCGTCTGGTTCGTCAGCTGACGCCGCTGTTAAACCGGCCATCGGTATGGATGGCGGGGGTGATGTTCAGTTTACCGCTGGCCGCTCAGCCGGGGATGACAGAACATGGCTGGCTAGTGGACGCAAGCTGGAACGGGGTACTGGAGGATGTGCGCCATGTCCGGGGTAACGCGGTGGGTTTCCCGTGGGAGAAAAGTGCCCAGTGGGGATTAATTGTGCTGGCGGCGCTGTGGGGGATGGGCAGCGTGACGTCATTTTTTGCGAACCGTCACCAGATAACCTTGAGCCGTGAGCGGGTCAGTCAGGTCAGTCACCGGCAGCATTCATTATCAGACCGTCTGCTCAGCCAGCATGCACTGCAACTAGAGCTTGACCGGTTGCAGCACCGGGCGGAAGCCGGGGCACCGTGGTACAGCCGGTTTGGGCTGAATCAGAATGGGGTTCTGCTCCGGACACTGTGGCCGGTTTACCAGCGCAACAATGCGCCGCTGATACGTGATGCGGCGGCGCGGGTGTTGCATCAGCGGCTGGCCGACTGGGTCAATCTGCCCCCCGGGAGTCCACAGCGATGTCAGCAGATGAAAGCGGCTTATGCGCAGCTGAAAGCCTATCTGATGATGGCCCGCCCGGAGAAAGCGGATGCGGCTTTTATGAGCCGGGTACTGATGGAGAGCTGGCCGCATCGGGCCGGGGTCAGAGATGGGCTGTGGCAGAACACCGGGGCGTCCCTGCTGCGGTTTTATGCGCAGCATCTGCCGCAGCATCCGGTCTGGAAAATCATCGCCGATGCCGGGCTGGTCAGTGAAGTGCGCCAGATATTGCTAAATCAGCAGGGTCAGCGCAATGCGGAAGCGACGCTGTATCAGCACCTGTTGCAACAGGTGGCGCACAGCTACGGGGATTTAAGTCTGGCACAGATGACCGGGGCCACGGATGCCAGCCGGCTGTTTAGCACGAATAAAGTGGTGCCGGGCATGTTTACCCGTCAGGCGTGGGAAGGTCAGGTACAGCAGGCGATAGCGGCGGTGGTGGCTTCCCGGCGTGAAGCGATGGACTGGGTGTTGAGCGATGGCGGTCAGCCGATGGCGGAAGCGGTTTCGCCGGGGGTGTTACAAGCCCGGCTGAGGGCACGTTACTTTAGGGATTTCGCGGGGGCCTGGCTGAATTTTCTTAACAGTCTGCGCTGGAATAGGGTACATAACCTGTCCGATACCCTGGACCAGTTAACTTTGATGGCGGATGTGCGTCAGTCGCCGTTGATAGCGCTGATGAACACGCTGGCGTATCAGGGAGAAACCGGCCAGCCGGACGAGGGATTATCGGATTCGCTGGTGAACACGGCCCGGACGCTGTTCCAGAAAACGCCGCCGTTGGTGATTGACCAGAACCGCGGTCCGCAAAGTCCGATGGAGAACACGTTTGGTCCGTTACTGAGCCTGATGGGAAAAACGCCCGGCCAAGCGCTGATGACGGCAGACAGTACCCTGAGTCTGCAAACCTTCCTGACGCGGGTGACGCGGGTGCGGCTGACCCTGCAACAAATCGCCAATACGGATGACCCGCAGGAGAGGATGCAGGCGCTGGCGCAGACGGTGTTTCAGGGAAAGCGAGTGGACCTGACGGACACGCAGTCATATGGCAGCCTGATAGCGGCGAGTCTGGGGTCGGACTGGAGCGGATTTGGTCAGACGGTGTTTGTGCAGCCATTAACACAGGCGTGGCAGACGGTGCTGCAACCGTCAGCGGCGAGTATCAATGCGCAGTGGCAGGCGTCGGTGGTGTCAGACTGGCAGGCGGCATTTAACGGGCGTTATCCGTTTGTCGATGAGCAAAATGAGGCGTCGCTGCCGGTGCTGGGGCAGTTTATTGCGGCGGATACGGGTCGGATTGAGCAGTTTCTGCAGCGGGAGTTAGGGGGCGTGCTGCATAAAGAGGGCCACTATTGGGTGGCGGATAAAGTGGGGAGTCAGGGGCTGCTGATTAACCCGGCGTTCCTGACGGCGATAAACCAGCTGAGTGCCATAGCGGATGTGCTGTTTATGAACGGGCGTCAGGGGCTGCGGTTTGAACTGCGGGCCAAGCCGGTACGGGATGTGGCGGAAACGGACCTGACGATAGACGGGCAAAGGCTGCGTTACTTTAACCAGATGGAGAGCTGGCAGCGTCTGCGCTGGCCGGGGGAGAGCGATAATCCGGGCGTGGTGCTGACGTGGACGAGTGTGGACACCGGGGCGAGGGTGTTTGGCGATTACCCGGGGGAGTGGGGGCTGCTGCGCTGGCTGGAGCAGGCGAAGGTGAAGGCGTTAGATGGTGGCCGTTACCGGCTGACGTTTAATGCGCCGGACGGATTACCGCTGAGCTGGGATTTACGCACGGAGCAGGGGAAAGGGCCGCTGGTCTTGCTGGGGCTGAAAGGGTTCCGGTTGCCGGCCCAGATATTCAGCGAGAAAGAGGAATAAAGCATGTTGCAACAATTGATCACAAACTGCTTTGCCGAGCGTGATGCGCTGGCAGAAGCACGGGAAAGGGCGGTTCGGTGGGAAAACTGGCTGTTACCCATTAGTGCTGATGCTCCCACAGGCGATGATCCGGTCTATAACGACGATTTTCAGCGTATGCGGGAGGAGCTGAACAAGCTCAGTGGCATTGATACCACACTTATCTGTCAATTGGCGGAGAAACTGTTAACTACCGAATGTAAAGATGTTCGCGTGGCGACCTATTATGTGTGGGCGCGTTTACATCAAGAGGGTGAAAGCGGCTTGGCCGATGGGCTGGGGTTACTGGCTGCACTAGTAGATCGTTTTGGTGAAACCTTGTTACCTTGCCGGGCGAGCAGTCGAAAAGCTGCGCTGGAGTGGTTGGTAGGCACCAAGATTCAGGACAGTTTGTCACTCTATCCAGAGGTAAATCGTACCGACTTTGAACATATCGTATCGGCTCTGGCGTTACTGGAACAGACGTTTGCTACTTGGGACGAAAATGCCCGGCCCTCCCTTGTTGGGCTGGCAGGCACTCTGGAAAACCGATTAGCTCAGTCCGGTGGAGTGGATGCGGTGGTTCCCCAAACGGCTGCTCCGATGCCTTTATCTGGGGGGCAGGTCAATTCATCAGCTCAGGGTGAGTCATCGGTATTATGGGGGCAGGTGCAATCCGGGCGTGATCTGTTGGAACGAGCACGTGAATTAGCGCGCTATCTGCGTGAACAGCCTCAAGGCTGGCTCTCTTCTGCACGGCTGATGCGGAGTGTCCGCTGGGATACTGTGCATCAATTACCACCACTGGATGCTGACGGGCGTACCCGTTTGGTACCGCCACGTACAGAATATCGGGCCTTGTTAAAACGGCTCTATCGGCAACAAAACTGGCATGATTTATTGGAGCAAGCCGACCGAATGTTCTCGGAAAGTGTTAACCACTTTTGGCTGGATTTGCAGTGGTATCTCTGTCAGGCATTAAACCGATTGGGTAGCTCCTATGAAAGTTGGATAGAGATGGTGAAACATGATCTGAGGATGCTGCTTGAACGGCTGCCGGGGCTGGAAAATCTGGCATATAACGACGGAACGCCTTTTGCCGATGAAGTCACTGCCGGTTGGATCGCCCAACAGGTTCATGACTCTCAGGCAGACTGGTCATTTGTACATTCACCGATGCAGCCCCAGCATGATGATGATGTTTTAGCTCTGGAACCAGAGGCGCAACAACTGGCGGACAGCGAAGGCATAGATGCTGCATTACGCTGGCTGGGGCAGCTGCCGAGTATCAACGGAGCGCGACAGCGCTGGTTACAGCGCTTGCTGATGGCTCGGATGGCGGAGCAATACGGCAAAAATGAAATGGCCTTGCATTTGCTGACCGAGCTAAACACCGATGGACAATTTAATCTTGGTGAATGGGAGCCGGCACTGATGTTTGAGGTGAAAGCATGTCTGTTGAAGTTGCTGCGGATGAAAGCACAGCGCAGTGAACAGGATAAAGCGCGGATGGCGCAGCGCATGGAGACTTTGTTAGCTGGACTAGTGGCGATTGATCCGGTCAGAGCTGCTGTGCTATGTGGCTGATTTTAGCGGTATGAGCTCCCTATCTTCGATTCGCTCAGACTGAGCCAATAACTCTATTTTTATGACAATCACGAGAACAATCCTATGGATGATTTAATTCTCCGCTATTACGAGGCGGAAATGCACTATCTGCGTGAGGCAGGTAAAGAATTTGCGTTGGCGCATCCAGATCGGGCGGCAATGCTTAATCTGGACGAGGGACATGATCTTGATCCCTATGTGGAACGGTTACTTGAAGGCTTTGCGTTCCTGATGGGCCGGATGCGGCAAAAACTTGACGATAGTTTGCCGGAGCTGACAGAAGGGTTGGTTAGCCTGCTGTGGCCGCATTATATGCGTACCATTCCCTCACTCTCTATTGTTGAATTGGCACCTGATTATCAAGATTTGCAAAGAAGTGAAAGCATAGCCAAGGGGTTTGAAGTGGTATCCCAGCCTGTGGGGCCGAGTCAGACTCGCTGCTACTACCGGACTACCCGTGATATGTGCATAACGCCGCTGCATATCACCTCTGCCACGCTGCAAAATGAAACAGATGGGCGTTCGGTGATCCGACTGCGTTTTGACTGCGGCCAGCTGGCGGAGTGGGATAAAGTCGATTTGACGCGGTTGCCTTTGTACCTTAAAGCGGGCAGTCCGTTAAGTTCTGCGTTACATCTGGCACTGACCCGACAGACTCAGGATATTTATGTGCGTGTGTCGGGGATGGAGCGTCGCCGTTTTGAGGGGCATTTTTCACCCATGGGTTTCGACAGCGATGATGTCCTGTGGCCGAAAGGGGAAAGTGCATTCAGTGGCTATCAATTGTTGCTGGAGTATTTTACTTTCCGCGAAAAATTTATGTTTGTGGCACTTAACGGTCTGGAAACATTACATATTCCTGCCAGTACACCTTGGTTTGAATTGGAAATGGTACTGGGTGAACTGTGGCCGTATGAATTGCCATTTTCAGCCGAAAATATCCGGTTGCATTGTGTACCAGTGATCAATCTGTTTAATGTTGAAGCCGATCCGATGCACATTTCTCGGATGCAAAATGAGTATTTGTTGCGCCCGATGCGGATTCAGGATGGTCATACCGAAATTTACTCGGTGGATGAGGTGCTCTCTTCTGGACGAGGTGAAACACAGCGTTTTGTACCATTCAGTAGCTTCCGCCATCGGGGAGGCATCATGCGTAATGCTGCGCCAGAACGCTATTATCATACCCGTGTGTGTCCTAATCCTGCTGGTTTGCACGATACCTGGCTGATCCTCGGTGGTGAATCGTTTGAAAGTGACCCGGAAATTGATGATGAAACGTTGTCGCTACGTATTACTGGTACTAACGGTCAATTACCCCGCAGGGCATTGCGCGATACGCAACTCGAACAGACATTACAATCCACCGGCGGCAAACTGCGCGTGAAAAATCTTTGTTCACCGACGTTGCCTTGCTATCCCCCGGCGAATGATCGTTTCCATTGGCGAGTCCTTAGCCATCTCGGCTCTAACTTCCTCAGCATGATGGATAACCCGGAGGTGCTGCGCGGTACGTTAGGGCTTTATAACTGGACTAATGACGAAATGAATTGTCGTCGTTTGGATGCCATTGTTGGGGTGAAGCACAGTTTGATCCAGCGCTTTGAAAAGGGCTATCTGCTGAGAGGGGTTGATATTGAGATTACGCTTAACAGCAACGGTTTCTCCGGCGAGGGTGATATTTTTCTATTCGGTGAGATGCTGAACCGTTTCTTCTCTTTGTATACCGATATTCATCTGTTTAACCAGCTGACACTGGTCCTTCAACCTTCGGAGAAATGTTTGCGATGGAAAGAAAATCACAATCAGCGTATTCCCGGTTAGTGCAGCGACTGGCGCCAAACATTTACGGTTTTAACTTTTTTCGTTTCTGTCAGTTGCTGGAAAGTATACAGGACGAGCGTCCGCCTTTGGGCAGTACGATTTCACCCAGTGATGATCCGATCCGTTTTCGTCCCCATCCTGGTATGGGCTTTCCTGCCAGTGAACTGAGAAATGCGGAATGTGATGAGGAACAGCTTCCGGCAATACGTACCTTGTTTCTGGGTCTGTATGGCGTGGATTCACCGCTGCCTACCGCTTATCTGGACGATATTGCCCAGCGGCGTGAAGGCTATGAAGGAGTGACCGATTTTCTGGATATTTTTAATCACCGGATAATGACCCAGTATTACCGTATCTGGCGTAAATACTCCTATCCAGCCACTTATCATCCGGGCGGTAAAGATGAGACATCACAGTGCTTGCTTGGGTTGGTTGGTTTGGGCATACCGGGTAGTCAGCAACAGATTGCTACGCCGGTTTCCCGCTTTCTGGCACTGCTTGGGACTATGCGGTTGCCCACTCGAACTGCTGAAGGGGTTATTAAGCTGGTCGAGCTGCTGGCACCGCTGACACTGGCAAAAGTGATTCCGCATGATCGCCGGCGGGTGCGGCTGACCCTGCCGGCTCGTCTGAGTTGCCGCCATCCCGTTCAACTCTCCCAGCGTCTGGTGTTGGGTAAGATGGGAACGGATGTTAACAGTCAGATGAGGCTTCATCTTTATACCGAAGATACCGATGAAGCTCAGGGTTGGCTGCCGCAGCGGGAATTGCATGCCGATCTGTTGGTACTGCTGCGTGTTTATCTGGGGTGGCGTTGCAGTGTGCGATTACATCTCACTTTACCTAAAGGGATATTGCCAGCGGCTCAGTTGGGAAAACAGCGTATCCGGCTAGGTCGTACAGGTGTATTAGGATTAAAACCGGGAGCGCCGGCTGTTTCAGGCATGGTGACAATTAATCTGGGACTTTATCAAGGGCTATTGCCAAGTTATCAATATCGGGAGGCCGAAAATGGCAGCTATCAATTTTAAATCAATCATGATGGGCAGTATGGTGTGGCTGGCAACGGCTGGGTTAGTCGGATGCGGTCTGACGCAGACTATAAGCGACGGCACAGTAGCCGTTACTCAATCCATTTTTCATAAGCAGGTGAAGACACTGCATCTGGATTTCAGTGCCCGTAGTGCGCTTAACACCAATGACGCGCAAACACCGCTGAGTACGGTGATACGTGTTTATCAACTCAAAGACAACAAAGCCTTTGAGCGTGCCAGTTATGCGGAACTGTTGAAAGGTGACAGCGAGGCGCTTAAGGCGGATCGGCTGGCACAACGGGATATTAGGGTGGCTCCGAAGGGGAGTGTCATGTTGGATATGCCGATGGAAAAGGCCGCGAAGTTTGTGGCGGTGGTGGGGCTGTTTCATACACCCGATGCCACCAATAATGACTGGCGGTTGGTGATCAGGCGTGATGAGTTGGATGCAGATAAACCGCGTACTATCGAATTAGGTAACGGCAAATTAACATTAAATCCCATGAAGGAATAACCAATGAAACAGCTGAGGCCCTCACTTTACGAAATGTTGACGCTTAACTTTAATGGAGATCTGGATGTCGATCAGATCGGTAAGCGGGAACAGGTGATTTTATCCGTACTGAACAATATGCAACGTATCCTTAACTGTCGTGCAGGTTCGCTCACCCATTTGCCGGATTATGGTTTGCCTGATCTCAACACGATCTTGCAAGATTTGCCTGCATCATCACAGCGTTTGATTGCGACGATTGAACATACGTTGTTGACTTATGAACCACGTTTGCAACAGGTCAATGTGACATTATTGCCACAACTTGAGCCGGCACATCTGCGTTATGACATCAATGCTGAATTAAAAGGTGTGGGATTGGTGCGTTTCAGCACCGAATTTGTGCCGGAAGGGAAGGTATTGATCCGCCATTTACGCCAGCAAGGGCGCATAGATTAATCCGCTGTATTTTGATTTGCCATTTGCTATCGGACAGGAGGCTTGAGCTGTGTCCGGGATATACCCGTTATCTTTCAAGTTGCCTCTTTGTTGGCTGCACTCACTCACCCCAGTCACATAGTTATCTATGCTCCTGGGGATTCGCTCCCTTGCCGTCGCGATGCATCTTGAAATCCATAGGGTATATATTGACAAGCATGGCTTACATCAATGATGCCTATTAAAAAAGCAGATTCTAATTAAGGATAAATATTATGGCCGCAATATCATCCGGTCACACCGTACATACTGGGGATGACCCGCGTGCACTGCCTGAATTTAGGGCACTGAAAGAAGAAATAAGCAAACTGAGTCATCCAGCCCGGCCAGATGTTGACTGGGCCAAAGTTGAACAGCTTTGTTTAACGTTATTTCGCTTAAATGGCGTAGAACTGCAAAGTGCTGCCTGGTACACACTGGCCCGTGCCCAGCGCGCTGGATTAGCGGGCATTGATGAAGGGCTGGCACTGATTGATGGGTTAGTGAGCTATCAATGGCCGCAATTCTGGCCTCAACCCGTTCATGTGCGGGTTGAAATTTTTGCCTGGCTGGTTGTACGTCTACAGCAAGTGTTACGGACCTGCGTTTTCGCTTATATTGATCTGCCGCTGATTTATCGCACAGAGAAGGTACTTGAACATCTGTGTGAAGTGCTTCAACGTTTAGAACTGAAACATGTAAGCAAACTCGACAGCCTCCGTGTACAGCTTCACAACAGCGCCCGGCGACTGGAGAGTTTGGAGCAGGAAAAGGGTGCGGTATCCGTCTCTTGCTCTTCAGCTCATGTTCTGGAGAACAACGCTAGGTTGATGCCGGAGAAACATGCTCAGCCACAACTGATGTATGTGGTACACGAAACTATCTCCTCTGAACAACCTCAGGTTAAAGTGATTCGTGGGGGACCTGCACCTCGTTGGAAAGCCTGGCACGGCTTTGTGGCGGGTGTCGCATTATGTACGCTGATTGTCACGGGGGGCTGGCTGGTGGACAGGATGCAGCAGTCACCTCTGCTGGCACAGGCTTTGTTAGAAACGGTGCATCCGTTACCGCAAGTATTGCTCCCAACACAACTGGCTGAGTTACATCACCCTGATAATGCGGTGCTAATGAGCCGGTTGCAGGATAAAATCATGGATGTCAGTCGTAAGCAACTGACAAACTTAGACGCATTGCCGCCATTGTGGCGATTGAGCCATGGTTCGCAGTTATTACAGCAGCTACGTACATTGTGGCCGGCCAGCCAAACGGTGCAGGATATGGAGAAACAGTGGTTACAACAGCGTGAAGCCACTGCCCTGCCGATGTCGGAACTGGAAAATTACCATCTGGCTCAATCACGGCTGCAACAACTGACTGCGCGGCTTGACGCATTGGATGAAAAACGCGGGCGATATCTCACCGGCTCTGAACTGAAATCGATGGTATTTGGCATCAGGCAACCGCTGTCCAGCACACCGCCATTGGAAGAATTATTGCGCCAACTGGCGGAGCAGCAAAAAAATGGTGCCGTTTCTCCAGCATTACGCCAACAAATTAATACCCGTTTTAGTCAGTTACTTAATCGCTATTATTTATTGCAGAGGTAGGAGAATGTTTTAATTATATGATGAAATCCGGTATGAATTTATTAATTAATGAAGATATTGTTTGAGAAAGGATTTTCTCATAAATCCCTTTGATGAAATATAACCATAAAGTATTTTTCATGATTTTTATACCCTATGGATTTCAAGATTCATCGCGGCGGCAAGGGAGCGAATCCCCAGGAGCATAGATAACTATGTGACTGGGGTGAGTGAGTGCAGCCAACAAAGAGGCAACTTGAAAGATGACGGGTATATATAAGGTGTTGTGAATGGAAGCTTGTATTAATTATTATTTATAGATGGGGGCGAATGTTATTGCATAATATATTGTTGGGAGTTATTAATAATGTATTGATTCATTTTACTACCCGTCTCAATAGAGCTATTTTTTTTGTTAATTAAATCGATATTAAATATTAGAGACTATTCCGGTTTTTTTAAATGAGTAGTTGTTATGAAAGATATAATCTATTGGAATGTTAAGGTTCAGAAAAAAATAGATAGTTACCCTGATGCTGTACATGTTCGAATTAACTTTGAACTTGTAGCTTTACAGAATGGTTATCCTCATTCTTTTGATAATGAAGCACGGCATTTTCTCATGATTGCATATCGGATTATTAAGAAGAAATATATTGTACCTTCTGTTATTGTCCCACAAGAAAATAACCTATTGGTTAATTTACAACATCCAGGTTTCCAGCATTTTTTAAATACCGTTATTTTGATTACCAAAAGTTAATTTAGTGCGGAGTGGTTTTCATCTTCCTTAATGTGTTATGTGAAATTTTAAGCCGGTTAGACAAACATTGTGATTTTATTACAATATGCTATCTCTCCCATGCGATTTATATTTTCCACATGATTAATACTACTTGAGTAAATAATCATGTGGAAGATAAATTACCACCTCCATGTATCAGGGCTGGTTGCACTTGGTAATACATTAATGCCATAGTAGCTAATAACCACGACGACATATATATCGCCACCATAGCAATCTAATTGATATTTTCTTCCTCTTTCAGTCCATTGCCAATAATCAGTTTTCCAACTGGCTGGGTAGAATCCTTGAAGCAACGAAGCTGCCCCCGGCCTTAACCCGTTGACATCAAGAGCACTGGTATTTTCAGAGTTACTCCAAATCACTTGGCCTCTTAAATTTTCATTTGTCAGGTTAACGACAAAAAAGAAATGATCGTTACTATCAAGCATTTCACCTTTTTCTTTTTTTTCAGTTTCTTTCATTTCATACTCCTGATAAATAAATGGATAAAATTGGTGATTATGATAGAAATCGCCATGAGCTTCCTACTTTTACTGAGGTTGATGTAATAACTACATTACTAATTATAGTCGAAATATACCCTTCATCTTTCAAGTTGCTGCTTTGTTGGCTGCTTTCACTCATTCCAGTCACATAGTTATCTATGCTCCCGGGGATTCGTTCACTTGCCGCCGCGCTGCAACTCGAAATCTATTAGGTAAAAATACATAAGAAGTGGATTTATATACTGAGATATTTTTATGGTAGGTCAAGATATATCTTTGCTGAGGATGAGGATAATATATATTTTTCCTTTGAAAATGTATTGTTTTTTCCCCGTGATAATGAAATTAATAAAAAATAAACTATTACAATGGTGATATTAAAGTTGAGGTATTATAATGTGTACTAAAATAGTAATTAATTTCAATTTGTTATTTGTTTGTATTTAAATGATTTATTATTGTAATCATGGATTAAATTGTGGGAATTAAGTTGTAAATAGTAACATTGTTTAAGATTTTAGTTGTATATTGTGTGTTATGGTAATTTTACCACAATAAAAACTTATGTTTTTTTATTGAAATATAATTATATATGGTATAACTTATAATGATTCTTATCTGGTTGTTATTAGAGAGTTTTATTTGTTTTCAGGAATCATAATGAATAAGTGAATATTAACGTGAATAAGTAATAAAGTAAGGGAAGTAATTATATAAAAAAGATTTCTATCATATGTATAGAAATGTTTTTTTGTTTTTTATCTGTTTTTAAAGATGGATTTTATTTGAATCGATAATATCATGGAGTTGCTTGCTTTTTAGGCGTTGTCAATGATGTTAATGAAAATACAGGTTTTATACCCAATGGATTTCAAGATGCATCGCGACGGCAAGGGAGCGAATCCCCGGGAGCATAGATAACTATGTGACCGGGGTGAGTGAGTGCAGCCAACAAAGAGGCAACTTGAAAGATGACGGGTATAGATCTGTGTTTCTTATAATGCTGTAAGTAATTCTGGATATTCTTCATCACTGAAGTAGGAATAGATATATATAATGTTATTGAAGTGATGTGATTTTAAAATATAAAATTCTTATTCCCCTGAATTTAATGGTTATATTTCTGGTCGGGGGATTTTGTATTGAAAAAATTGCTGCAATAGAAAAGTAACGTTATTAACTATTATGCCAGATATTAATTATGTATGAATATAGTAGAGATTTTAGAATCCTATTTGTTTCTTAAATGTTAATTATTGATCGTAAAATCCTACTCGATTGAATAATTGTGAACGACTCTTCAAGTTATTAGCGTATAAATAATTATGATTAGATTCAATGATAAGGCTATTAAAGCGAGATTTGTTATTACATTGACCTTTATTAAATCATAATTGTTATTTTTTTATTATTTTGTTTACAAGGAATTAACAAGATTAAGTATTAATTTTCCCAATATATACCCAATAAATTTCGAGTTGCAGCGCGGCGGCAAGTGAACGAATCCCCAGGAGCATAGATAACTATGTGACTGGGGTGAGAGAAAGCAGCCAACAAAGCAGCAACTTGAAGGATGAAGGGTATATACCTAATAGATTTCGAGTTGCAGCGCGGCGGCAAGTGAACGCATCCCCAAGAACATGGATAACTATGTGACTGGAGTGTGTGAAAGCAGCCTACTTATTATTTTAAGGGAGTAAACCCCCTTTTTTCTTTTTTTCTGGAGATGACTTTTGACCTCTCTTGCTTATGTTGATGCCCTTTGCGCACTTGAGCATCCTTATCGTGCTGATGATGCTTGCGATCGGCTGTTTGATGCGGCCATGCTTGAGCTGACGTTGTACCATTGTGAAAATACGCCCGGTTACTACCCATGGTTGAAAGCAGGCGGCTTTGACGTTCAAAAACTAGAGAAATTGAATGATTGGTCGCATTTGCCGCCCATTTTCGCTAATTATTTCAAACATCAATTGTTGCTCAGTACTTCCGGCAGAGATGCGCTGGAATTAACCTCATCCGGGACAACGGGTCAAAAAAGCCGTATGCGTTACGATGCACGTAGTATCAGTGCTGCTCAGAATATGGTTGAGCGCATTTTCGAGTATTACGGTTGGAATACGCCACAACAACCCTGTAATTATTTGTTGCTGAGTTATGAACCTGCCGGAGCGATTACGCTGGGAACGGCTTATACCGATCAGTATCTGTGTAAATATGCGCCAGTGGCGCAAGTCTGTTATGCACTGCGTCATAACGGAAGAGGTAATGAATTTGATCCATTTGGCGTGATTCGAGCCTTGCAGGAGTTTGCTGAGCAAGGGCTGCCGGTACGTATGCTAGGTTTTCCGGCATTCCTTTGGTTTGCGCTGGAGCGGATGCGAGAAATGGGTTTACCCCCGATACAGCTACATCCTGAATCATTAGTATTTTTAGGTGGCGGCTGGAAAACACACGTTGATAAAGAGATTCCAAGATCTTTGCTGTACCAGCGTTTGGGGGAACAACTGGGTATTCCTGATGAGCGTTGCCGGGATGGTTACGGCTCGGTTGAACATCCGGTGCCTTATGTTGAGTGCCAAAATCATCATTTTCATGTGCCGGTTTATGCTCGTGCCTATATTCGTGATACGGCCAATATGGCTGTCCAATCCTATGGCAAACCCGGTTTTCTGCATCTGATATCACCTTATATCACTTCCAGCCCGGCCCACAGTATCGTGGTGAACGATTTGGCTGTGTTACATCCAGCTGCTGAATGTGGTTGTGGATTGGCTACCGATTGGTTTGAGTTACTGGGTCGCGCTGGTACGAGTAAAAGCCGCAGTTGTGCGATTGCAGCTTCTGAGTTGATAAAGGAGTCCTGAAATGTATTTAATTAATGGTGAGGTTATCTCTGACTTGGAGCCTGCGGCTGTACTGGCTGAACTTAAAAGTAAGCTTGCTGATACGCTGGCTTGTTCCCCAAGTGTACAGCAAGTATTGGAGTGTGCCAGGCGCTTTGCTGACAATCTCGATGCTATCGCTTCTAAACTTGGACTGGATACGGCCACAATCGCTACCTTACGCAGCTTTTGTCATCGTGATTCGCTAGAAGCGAAGTTGCGACACGAATTGGGTGAACAGCCGTTTTCTTTGCGCCGTTTTGACTATACCCAACCGCGCTTTGAAACCTGGCAACCTTTGGGATTAGTGGTGCACATCACGCCAGCCAATGCTCCGTTGCTGCCATTTATGGCGGTGCTGGAAAGTTTGCTGGTTGGCAATGTCAACTGGTTGCGTCCTAGCAGCAGCGATCGTGGTCTTAATGCGCAAATACTGGCTGAATTTTTGCGTCATGATCCCAGTGGTAAGTTGGCGTCTTATGTATCTGTATTGCCTTTACCGTCTGACCAGTTGTCAGAGTTACTGGATTGTGCTGATGCAGTGTCAGCCTGGGGCAGTAATGCGGCATTGGCGGCTATTCGTAGCCAATTACGGTCCGGTTGCCGTTGGATAGACTGGGGACATCGTATCAGTTTTGCCTATCTTGATCCGGTAGCTGCCAATAGTGCTGATTATGATGCGTTGGCTGATGATGTGTGCCGTTTTGATCAGCAAGCGTGTTCCAGTCCACAGTGTTTGTTGGTAGACAGCACTGACGAGGACGTTTTACGGCAGGTGGCGAGTGCTATGGCTGCGGCGTTGGCTCGGCGGGCGCCAGTATGGCCAGCGTTACAACCCGATATACAAGAAGCGGCGGAAATCAGCAGTCAGATGGCATTTTTGCAATTGGATCACTCTTTTGCTGGTCTGACGGGTTCAGTAGAAAAAGGCGATGGATGGCGGGTAGCCTGGATACAGCGTCAGGAACTGGTGCCATCACCGTTATACCGTACCCTGCAAATTCGTCCGGCACCGCGGGCAAAATTGGTAGAAATTTTGTTACCGTGGCGCCCCTATTTACAAAGTTGTGGTCTGATAGTCAGAACGGACGAACTGACGGTACTTAGTCGCCAGTTGCTGACCGCTGGAGTTAGCCGCATATGTCAGGTTGGCGCTATGCATGATGGTTATGAAGGTGAACCACATGATGGTGTTTATGCATTGACTCGGTTGGCACGACGCGTCTCTGTTAGCTTAAAAGCTGAACAATTACCGGGCCATGTCGCATTGGATAAATTGTCGGTTAATCCACCAGAATTGGCCGGGATTCCCGTAATGGATAAAGCCAAGTTTCAGCAAAATGGCGTTACTGAGAAAGCACAGCTGTTTTTCCGCAGTGGTGGCAGTAGCGGTGCTCCCAAACTGGCGGGTTTCAGCCGTAGAGATTATCACAGTCAGATGCAGGCTGCGGCAGATGGCCTGTTTTCGGCTGGTTTGGACCCGGCTCAGGATCGGGTAATGAATTTGCTGTATGGCGGCAACTTGTATGGCGGCATGCTCAGTTTTTTCACTATCTTGGATAAATTATCTGTACCACACTACCCGATGGGAGGCCCGGTAGACGATGATTTTAGCCAAATCAGTCATTTTATTGTCAGCCAAGGGGTCAATACGTTGGTGGGGATGCCAAGTACGATACACCAATTGTTTGAATGTGAAGAAACAGCGTTGCGTGCTTATGGTGGTGTGCGCAAAGTCTTTACTGGCGGAGAACATATTAGCGAAGAGCGACGTCAGTTTCTGTCCAGTTTTGGTGTACAGGTGATCCGCTCGGCAATTTATGGTTCTGTGGATGCGGGTCCATTGGGTCATGCTTGTGCCTGTTGCCACGATGGAGAATTCCATCTGTTATCTGATATTCAATGGCTGGAAATATTGGCTCTGGACAGTGATCAGCCTGTTTTGAACGGTGAGACCGGTCGATTGGTGTTCACCCCTCTGGCGCGGGAAGGGCAGTTGATTCAGCGTTACGATTTAGGTGATTTAGGTCACTGGCTGCCGGGTTCCTGCTCCTGCGGATTGCCAGCTCCACGTTTTAAATTGGTGGGGCGTCATGGTGCATTGATACGGGTAGGTTCTATTTTCCTGAATCCGATAGAGTTATCGGCTAGGTTGGCGTGTCCGGTGCAGTGGTTAGTAGGAAACAACTCCGATGGTTATGAGTATGTCCATATATTAGCCGATGGGGATGCTGATCAGGTGCGTATGCAGCTGCTGCAACACAGGATGCTAAATCAAGTTGTCAGCGGTGGATTATTGCAACTGGACGTGATTCCTACGCTAGTTGGGCAGTTCCGTCATCATCCGCAAAGTGGCAAAACGCCGCTAGTGCTGGATTACCGAGTTTGAGACCAATAATCTTATTTTTTGAGTAAATCATGACATTATCATTACACGATCTGGTTGAATATGCCCGCAATCATGCTCCCTTCTTTAGGGATCTTTACCGTGATTTGCCTCGCTCCGGCTGGACGCTGACGGATTTGCCATTAATCGATCCTGCCAATTACTGGCAGCAGTCGCAACCATTGGAAAACTGGCCGGTATTGACCGGCCCTATCAACGGTGGTCATGTTTTCAAAACCGGTGGCTCTACCAGTGAGGGACGGTTGTCGGTATTCAGTTGTGACGAATGGCGCGCGTTTGTACGGGCATTTGGTCACGGACTGGCGCAACAACTACAGCCCGGTGACCGTGTTGCTAATCTATTTTTTGCTGGTGATCTATACACTAGCTTGTTGTTTATTCATGGTGCGTTGTCCTACTCTCCGGTGCCAGTGATAGAGTATCCGTTCACGTGTTCAGTTGATGATCAGGCACTGGCTGACGCTATTGTCAGCTTGGGCATTAACGTTCTGGCTGGAGTACCAGTACAATTACTACGTTTTGCCAGCACCTTACAGCAGAACGGCCAATTCATGCCCAATATTGAACGTCTGTTGTACGGTGGTGAAAGCTTGTTTCCGGAACAATTAACACTGCTGAGTACGGTGTTTCCTAATGCACGTATTGGTTCAATCGGTTGCGCCAGTGTTGATGCTGGTCTCATTGGGGCAGCGGCTCCAGATTGTTGCCAGGGTGAACATCGAGTTTTTGATGCTGACACGATTGTTGAAATTATTGACGAATCCAATGGTCAGCCGATTACCGTCCCTGGGCGGAATGGCATGTTAGTTATTACCAACCTGCAACGGCGTCTGATGCCGGTTATCCGTTACCCTACTGGTGATATGGCTTGTTGGTGTGAGGAAGCTGGGAAACCGCATCGTAAATTCGCTTTGCAGGGGCGGGCGGGCAGTGCTCATCGAGTTCGAGTGTCTACTCTGTCTCTTTTTCCGGACCAGATTGCTCATTTACTGCAACAGCAAGCCGGCATACTTGCCTGGCAGTTATTGCTGAGCCGTCAGGATGGTATAGATGAGATAAAACTACTGTTAGCCAGAGATCAATCATCGGTGCCGTCTACAACATCAATCCATCAAGCACTGCTGGCAGCGCAACCTGCGATAGCCAAGTTATGTAGTCAGGGAATGCTGTATGTGGAAGTGGTTGATTGTGCTCTCGAAAGCATGTTGACTCATCCGCGCTCCGGTAAGCTGATGCGGGTAGTTGATCATCGTGGTTATCGTGTTGAAGAGAAGGCAGCATGAGCATAAATCCAGTGATGCCATTGATTCGATTATTCCGGGAAGAAGATTCTACCGGTGTCAGCGCCTTATTTCGGGTGGTTTATGGTGAAGATTATGTCTACCCGGAAGTTTATTTACCAACCATGCTTGGCCGCTACAATGCGGATAAACATTGGTATTCTGCCGTTGCAGTACAAGATGGCCAGGTGCTGGGGCATGCGGCACTGTGGCGGGATGATCGTTGTCCATTAAGCGCTGAACTTGCGCTTATCGTGGTACACCCACAGATGCGTGGTCAGGGTGTCGCCACTGCGCTGGGGCAATATTTGTGCGAGCGGGCTAGAGAAATGGGCTTGAGTATCCTCACTATCAAGCAGGTATCGTCACATAATCACAGCCAGCGTTTAGCCCAAAACTTGGGCTTTCACACCACCGGCCTGCTGCCGGACTATGTAACATCACCATTTGATCAAACGTATCCTGAAAGCATCGTTTTGGGCTGCCTGCCGCTACAACGCTGGCCCTTTCCAGAATTACACTGGCCTTCAGGTTGGCAACAGTGGTTGAAATCGGTTACTCAAGTATTTGGTCAGGAACCTCTGCAACCGGAGGAGTCCATTGATACAGAGATCAGCATGACGAGTCATGGTCGCCGGTTGGAAGTGTGGATAGAAAAACAGACAACCGAACGGATAAAAGAGGTGGCAGAGTTACCGGTTCGCAAATTGGTTTATGTGAAACTCCCGGTAGGGGAAGGCACGCTTCAGGCTATGCAAATTTTGCAGCAAGCGGGGTTTGCCTGTACTGGTTTTGTGCCAGGTCATCATCATCGTTGGGAGGCTTTACTGGTTCGGGGACATAGTAGGAAAGAGTTGAGCCTGAGTTGTCAGCTTGCCCGTAATCTGCACCAGCAAAGTATGTTTTCCAGCGCAGTGGGATAGCCCGCCAGCAATGACCGGAAATGATTTAGCGAAATCTGTTAGAGCTTAAAGGGCCTTACCGATTAATAACAAACCTACTTTTTGGCAGTAGGTTTTTTTGTGTCTCTCACCCGGAATGCTCCTTTACATGTCATTGTTCAATATAACGAAGTCGAAATTATGAGAAATTTATTATTATATTATTTATCTCTGCAAATAAGAGGGTTCCCAGGTAAAAATGATCCAGACAGCATTATTTAATATTTATACCCAATAGATTTCAAGATGCATCGCGACGGCAAGGGAGCATAGATAACTATGTGACTGGGGTGAGTGAGTGCAGCCAACAAAGAGGCAACTTGAAAGATAACAGGTATAAAGGGACTCAAATTATCTCTGCCACCATTCAATCCGCCATAATTCTTGGATGTTTTTGAACCCCAGCTTTTTTATTGCTGCCCTCCTCTGTGTATATATCGTTTTAGCATCCACGCCCCGGAGTTTGGCAATTGTCGTTATTGGTAAGCCTTGTAGTGTGGCCTGTATTACTTGCTGCTCTGCTTCACTTAACCCTGTCACTGGTACGGCAGGATGAGTGGGCCTTTCGTCATTTTCTTGTATCCATGCGAGACATTCATCATGTAATGCCTGTACAGGTTGGTTGAGATTAAATACGTTGTGGGTACCTAGCTGCTCCGTTATTATCCGGTTGGTTGCACATGAGGGATCAATCAATAAGCCAAGATGCCAGTCAGATAATAACCAATGATATTGTTGGCAAAACCCAATTATTTCACTTAACCATTCCTGGTTGCGGTTGCAGATATCCAATAACATAAAGTCATACGGTTCGTCTGTGGCGGCTGTAAATTCTGATGGTGATGAGTACGTATGGAGTACGTCTACATGCGGTGTTAGCAAGTATAAAAATGCCTTACGTGTCATTTCGCAGGCGCTGATGATGGATAACCTCTTCATTTTTTCTCTTTCTCTTCCAGGTTTGATTTTGCCAATTCAGTTTGTAATTCATCCGGTAAATCTGCCAGAAACCAGTAATATTCTGAGTACAAAAGACTCGCTGGGTTGTCGAATAATGCCGGGCTGTCATAATAAGACAACCACGCCGGGTTTTGATTCGATGTTATCGATCCCGTTGATCTGCTTAATTTCTTACGCAACATATTTTTTCTCCATATTTTTCATTATTTGCTGGTAATCAGGTAGCTCCCTGATTTACCAATATCAAATGTCAGTGTTAATAGTCAGTATATTGCGCGTCTGTCTCAATCCGTTGAATACCTGATAACGGTGTCATCGGTAAGGAAATCAGGCGTTGGAAAATAAATCTCATGTTATTACCTGATGTTCTACTCTGGCCTGTACAGCCTATTATCGCCTGAGATATCAGCACGAGCGATTCCCATTGAGGGTAAGACGGGCCTGTTTTATTGGAGAAGATTATGATGAGTCATAGATCCGATTATCGTACAGATGTCCGCATTATTGCGAATATACCGCGTAATGTTTCTGATAGCGATAAACTGCGTTTCAGAAAATTAACGGGTAGTGAATCGTTGTCGCAACTGTATCAGTTTAAAGTGGAGTTTCTCTGTCCATGTAATGATCTCGATATGAAGTCATTGTTGGGTAAGAGTATGTCTCTGGAGATACCATTGATACAGGGTGGTTCCCGTTTCTTGCATGGTAATATTACGCGTATTGAATATGCCGGACATTATTTGCAGGAAGGTAGGGATAAATTATATATCTTCACCTTACATCCTTCTCTCTGGTATTTGACGCAAAACCGTGATTGTCATATTTGGCAGGGACAGAGCGTGCCGGATATTATTGCTGGCCTGCTTGCAAAATATAATATCAATATTGAAAACCGTCTCAGTAGCCATTATCGCCAATGGGAGTATTGCGTTCAATATCAGGAGAGTGATTTTGACTTTATTAGTCGATTAATGGAGCATGAAGGTATCTATTATTATTTCAGTCATCAGAAAGAGGGGCATACCTTAATTTTGGCTGATTCCCCCAATGCGCATCGGCCATTTAATGATGCTTATGCTCAAATTCGTTATTTAGCGGCACAACCGGGTGTTGTTGATCATCAGGAGGGGATTACCTGCTGGAATACGGCCCAGGAAATTACGCCACGAATTTATACGCTAGATGATTATGATTTTCGTAAACCACGGGCGCACTTATTAGAAGTATGTCGTAATCCAGCATCGTTTGCAGCGAATAAGGCTGATGTTTTCGAATGGCCAGGACGTTATATCGACAATCAACACGGCCAGTTTTATGCGCAAATTCGTCAACAGGCATTTAAAGCGCAGCAACAACAGATGTATGGCAATGCGACAGCGTGCGGAGTGGCTCCGGGCAGCACGTTTACCCTGCAAAATAGCCCTTTTCCAGCTGATTCAGACGCTTTTCTTGTCACACATGTGGAATATGAATTGTATGACTGTACGCTGTATGACGAATTGGACCAAGGCAATCAGGATAAAGGGCCATTCCAGGCCACATTCCGCGCAGTGCCGGCTGATATTGTCTGGCGTCCACAACGGATAACACCTTGGCCGAAAACCTGTGGTCCCCAAACGGCGGAAGTTACTGGCCCGGCAGGGGAAAGCATTTGGACCGACAAATATGGTCGTGTCAAATTGAAATTCCGTTGGGACAGATACAGTCAGCCAGATGATCGCAGCTCTTGCTGGGTACGTGTTTCCAGTAGTTGGGCGGGTTGGAAATATGGCAGCTTGCAAATTCCACGCATCGGTGAAGAGGTGGTGGTTGATTTTATTAACGGTGACCCGGATCGCCCGCTGGTAACTGGGCGGGTGTATAACGAAGAGTGTATGCCGCCCTGGCAGTTACCCGATGATGCGACCCGGATGGGCTTTATGAGCCGCAGTAAGAAGGGTGGGGTAGATAACGCCAGTTTTCTGTTTCTCGAAGATGCTCCTGGGCGTGAGTCATTCACTATGCACGCTGAACGTGACATGAATATCTCCGTTGAGCACGATAAAAATATTACTGTTGATGGCGCCTTAGCGCAGGAGATAAAAGGCGAAACCCATTTCAAGCATTATGGTGTGTGCAACACCCTGAAAATGATGCCGGATATTCAAACCTTCCTGTTAGGGAAAACTGCCGTTATCGGTGTCGGTGGACGCGCGGATTTTATTGCGGGTGGCAGATATGAACGTATCCAGGGTAAATCAGAGACGCAGGTCAATCAAAGTATCAGTCAACATGCCGGAGAAAATATCAGTTGTCATGCGCGGGGCAATATTCTGTTCGATGCGGGTAAACAAATCATCTACGGTGACAGCCTGTATCTCAACAAAGAAAGCAGCGATCCCAATAATCAGGCAGAGAAGAAGCTGATGACGTTACAGGGGCTGACACCGGAGGAGATCGCGGATCAAAAAGCATCAGAGCAGCAGCAGCAGCAAAAAATTCCAACGTCAGTGATTTACAAGAAAGGAGTCAGTGTTGAGATCAACGGTGTTGATAACAGACGTGTGGATAAGGATCAGAAAGTAGAAATTAAGGGCGCGGTAACGCGAAGTATTGATGGTAGCTGGCAAGAACATGTTAAAGATGACCTGAAAATTCAGGCAGACGCTGATGCTCATCTTAACTGTGGCGGTAAGGTGTGCATCGAAACAAAAGATATGGAGCATAAGATTGAAGGCCATATAGAAACCCATGCCGGCAATACCTTGACCGTTTGTGGTACGACGGAAAGTATCAACATGCTCAATTACACCAATTCCTCTATTGCTATGAAAAATGAGGGGGTGGTGATGTCAAATAATATGCTGAACATCGGTAATACTACGCTCCATATGTCAACCAATACCCTCAGCCTTAGCTTGGGACAGATAAATATCAATGCTGTGGCACTGAGTCTCAGTCTCAGCGGTTTAGCTATTTTTATCTGATATACCCAAACAGGAGAACGAGTGATGAAAATCATAAAACCTCTGAGATTGGGGCTCTTACATCGTCCGTGGCGTTGGCAGCAACAAAACTATCTGGGCGTCACGGTGATGGCGTTGACCGATATGAGTGATTCGCCACAAATCAGGCCAGAACCAGAGCTATGGCAACTGGTTGCGCAAGAGTTGCAAAGTACCGGCGGAGTATTGGATCTTTCCATCCCTAAGCCTTGTGCAGAATTTTTTGCTTCCGGTTATGCCTGGACCAATCATCAGTCGCAAAAAGAGGCTTGTATAGCAAAAATTCAGGTTGCTGATAAAGAAAAAAGCTTGATGGTGTTTGGTGATCGTTACTGGCAGAACGGGCATCCTTCAACGCCGCAGCCGTTTGAGAAGATGCATCTTGATTGGACAAATGCCTTTGGTGGTAACTGTACAGCAGAAAACCCGTTGGGTAAGGGGGATGAACCGGTTACCCGTGATGGCGTATTGTGGCATCCATTACCTAATGTTGAATTGCCTGAGCAGTTGCTGCATTCAGTACATCAGCGTGTACCGCCAGCCAGTTTTGCACCACTGGATTTTAGCTGGCCACAACGTAGCCGCTTGATGGGGAAAAAATATGATAAACAGTGGCTGGCACATGAATTTCCCGGTTTTGCCCGCGATACCGATTGGCACCTGTTCAATATGGCTGGGCAGGATCAATGGTTGACGGGGCAATCCTGTTTGCCACCTGCTGCTAGCTGGCGTATCTGGAATATGCATCCAACTCAGGCCGTACAACAGGGAACGTTACCGTGTTGGCAGGCACGTTGTTTTATCAACCGCCAGCGTGGTGAGGAAATGCGTCTTGAGGAGATCCATTTACGTGCTACCACGGTATGGTTTATGCCTCATTTGGAGCGCATGGTACTCATTTGGCACGGTGCTTGTCCGATTAATGAAGATGACGCTGTGGATGTACATCAGATGTTGGTGGCGATGGAGCTGGCACAATCAGAGCGTCCCGTTGCCCATTACCAACAGGTGATGGCACAACGGGCAGAAAAAGAGAAAGGCGCACTTTTTACCTTGCGGGAAAAGGATTTGATAGATGAAAGTCTGATTGCGCCCTGGATAGATAATGATGTGCAGGTTACACCCAGTGCGTTAGCCGAGATGATGACAAGGCGTGAAACCTATTTGCGTCAGCGGCATCAGGCGAGAAATCAGAAGCAAGATCAGGATATCAATCAACTGTTGACAGAATTGCCGCAGCAAGAGGAAAAAGCGCTGACCGCTGATAAATTACCTGAGCTGGTTGCCAGCCTGGAGCGGCAGGCAGAACGTATACAACAGCGAGCTCAGAAAAAAAATGCCGTCTATGCGGCAACTAAACAAGTCGGTGCTCCTCCGTCTGGTCCGGCAAGTTACTACCGGATGATGGATCTGTTGCACAAACAATCACAGAAAACACCGGCGTTTCAGACACCTGAAGCATTGAAACAAACACACCGCAGCTTGCATCAGATGTATCTGTTGTCAGCGGATACGCGTCCGCCAGCCGCCAGATTGCAGGGTGAACAAGCGGAGGTGTTACGCCGCCATGTGATGGCTTGCATGGCAACAAAACGCGATCTCAGTGGTATGGATTTGACGGGGGCAGATCTTTCTGGTTTGGATCTGCGTCGGGCTAATTTACAGCGTACCTTGCTGGAAAATGCCAATCTGGATAACTGTTGTCTGGATGAAGCTGATCTGAGTGAAGCGATGCTGGCTTATGCCTCATTGAATAATACTTCGCTGAACGCGGCCTGTTTAGATAATGTCTCACTGACCGGAGCACGGTGCCACAATTGCTATTTTACCGGTGCACGCCTTGGTGGGGTGTTGTTGGAACAGGCGGAGCTGGTCATGTGTGATTTCACCCAGGCTTCTCTGAGTGATATTTTGTTGCGTCAGTGTATGCTCTACCATTGCCATTTCTCTCAGGCGCGGCTGGAAAATTGCTTGTTTATGGAGCTGATGCCGGAAGAGCTGGATTTCAGTTATGCCCATTTGACACGTATGACAGTGATCAATGGCGGGTTTATCGCCGTGCGTTTCAATCATGCCGTGATGGATAGCTGTACTTTTCTTGATAGCGCACTCGATCATGCTCAATACCAGCATGCACACTTAGAGAGTTGTGTCTTTACGGGTAAAACTCATATTCGTTCCGGTCTGTTCCAGCATGCGCGGCTGACCAGTTGTAACTTTCGCCTTACACTCCTTGAAGCCGCTGATTTTTCAGAGGCTGTACTGCAAAACTGTGATTTCAGCGAAGCCGATCTCAGTTTTGCCCAAATGCGCGCCGTCAATGGCAGCAACTCTCTGTTTATCCGTACCCTGTTGACGAATAGTAATTTGCAGGAAGCCAACCTGATGGGAGCAATATTACAAAAGTCCCATTTAGCCGGGGCAGATTTGCGTCGTGCTAATCTGTTTCGCGCCGATATTTCTCAATCCAGCGTTGATGTGAATACTCAGTTGCAGGGCGCTCTGCTTGATCAGTGCAAAACCCTACCTTGTGCTGGCGGAGATTTAGTATGAAAACGTTAACGCCGGAACAATTGAGTGAGCTGATTTCGCAAGGGGAAATTATTCAAGATATATGTCTGACCAATGACCTGCTGGCAGGGCGAGATCTTGCAGGTATGGTGTTTGTCAATGTTGTCTTTGAAAGTGTTGATCTCAGTTGTTGCCGACTTGATGAGACCGTATTTCTGCAATGTCAGCTATCGTATGCTTCCTTTCAGGGAATGGCGATCAAGGGGTGTTCGTTTCAACAATGTACTTTGTCGCAAGCGTGTTTTGATCGCACTCAGCTGGATAACTGTGTATTTAATGACTGCCAGCTGGAACAGCTCTCTTTGCAGCATGCAGTGCTTAATAGTAGTTATTTCATCGTTTCTCACCTTAATAATGTGCGTCTTACCGATAGCTCGCTTGATAAGGTCATACTGTACGACTGTGATATTCACAATGGTGTGGTGCATAACTGTCGTTGCCAGAGTTTAACTTGGTTCGGCATGGATCTGCGCAGTATCACCTTTGCCGGTAGCCGTTTTGAACGGGTTGTGTTTGCGCATTGCGATCTGCGTAAAGGGCATTTTCAAGGACTTACCTTTCAGGCTTGCCAATTTACCGATAACCAATTGGATCATGCCGATTTTCGACAAGCGGTATTAACGCAGAGTTGTTTTAAAGGCGCTTCGCTGCGAGGCGCCTGTTTAGATGAGATACAAGCTGAAGGTGCACTGTTTATTGAAAGCGATTTACGTGAGGCACGGTGTCGGCAGGCAAAAATCAATCACGGACAGTTTATTGCTGCCCGTTTGAGCCAATCTGATTTTTCTCACAGCACATTAGTGCAAAGCCAGTGGCGCTATGCGCACGCGAATAATTGCTCTTTTATCGCCTGCGATTTGAGCTATGCCGATTTCAGTTGGGCAGATCTCAGTCACTCTGATCTGCGTCAAGCACATTTTAAACGTACTCTGATGCATCGGGCCTGTCAGCAAGGAAGTCGTTTTTCCAATCGTCAAGGTATTTTGGAACAAGATGAGGCGCTGTTTGCGGCAGAGATGTGGAGTACACGCAGCTAGCGTTTAACGGAAGTTGAGAGCTTTATTAGTGATGAGGTTGATCTATGAACGCAACGCAAAAATCATTTCCATTGGGGATTAATCTTCCTCAACAGGCAGCGGGGCAAGTGGTCAATATACTGCCAACCGGTGATGTGATCGTCGAATATCAACAACGTGGCTGGCAATGTCGTGTCGCTATCAGTTGTTTGCTGAGCCCACAGGTCGGTGACGAGGTACTGATTTGTGGCGATGATAGCCAGCGGTTATGGGTGCTGGCGGTATTGAGCCGTAGTGATGAACAGCAGACTGTAACGTTGAGTGTTCCAGGGAATCTGTGTATTGCTCCACAGGGAGAATTAACGCTTCACAGTGCTGAACAGGTCAGTATTGATAGTCAATCTGTGCAGATCACGGCGCAACAGAGTGATTGCCACATTGCTCATATGCGTTACAGCGGTGATGAGTTGACCGCTTGGGTGAATGTGGCTTGTCTGCTTGGCCGGCGTGTGGAAGCTTTGTGGAAAACTGTAGTGCAAATTAGCCAGCGCGTATTGCGTAAGGTTGAGCAGGCCGAACATGTACGAGTTGGGCAACTGGATTGTCAGGCTCGCGATTATGTCCGTTTGCACGCACGTAATACCATTATTACGTCCCAGGCGATAACGAAAGTGGATTCTGAACAGATTCATATGGGCTAAATGATGAGCAGAATACCAGAGAAAAACGTCAGGGAACGTAGAGTGCCGGCAGTCTATGCTAATCATCAGACGTTTCCCATGTTACTCGAACGTCTGACAGAGAGCGGAAATGATCGGGAAGATGGGTTGTATGGTGACAGTGCACAGCAGCTTCGTCTGTCGGTTCTGCATAATTTACAGGCTCTACTTAATTGCGACCATTATTCCTCTGGCGCCGATCTTTCATCATGGCCGCATGTCAGCACCAGCACACTGAATTTCGGTATTCGTGCATTGGCTGGCAAGTTTGTTTCTCAGGTGAGCTGGGAAAGTATTGAGTGCGCGATACGTGAAGCTATTCTTCATTTTGAACCACGTATTATGCCACAGGAATTAACCATCACGGGTATGCAGGGTGATCAAAAATTGAATGCGCACAATATTCTCTGCTTTGAAATCCGGGGGCATCTGTTGTGTTCTTCCCGCCCATTGGCATTTGCTTTCAGTAGTCATGTTGATCTGGAAAATGGCCGTTTTGAGCTGGTGGATGGAGGGTAAATCATGCATGAAAAATTACTGGAATATTACAATCGTGAGTTGGCATGGCTGCGTGAAATGGGGGGAGAATTTGCTCGCCATTATCCTGGGGTTGCCGGGAGATTGGGAATGCAGGGGGATGACGTTACCGATCCTTACGTTGAGCGTTTGATGGAAGGTGTTGCTTTTTTGACTTCGCGCATTCAACTCAAAATGGATGCTGAATTTCCGCGTTTCTCTGCTCAGTTATTGGAAGCCCTTTACCCTAACTACCTTGCTGGTCTGCCTTCGATGGCAATTGTTGAATTACAGCCAGATCCGACTAAAGGGGATTTGAGTAAAGGTTTTCCTGTGCCTCGTGGTTCTCTGATGGAGAGTTTGGCACTGAAAAAGAAGGGGCTCAACTGTTGCTACCGTACAGCGCAAGATGTCACCTTACAACCGTTGCGTTTGCTACAGGTTGAATTGGGTGGTGTTCCTGCGGATATTCCGCTTGCTGCGCTTGGCGGTGCGAATGTACAGGGTGCTTTGCGTATTCAGTTATCGTGTTTTGATAATGTGTCGTTGGGCGAATTGCAATGTGATGAGCTGATGTTTTATCTCAGTGGCGGCGATATTCCCGCGTTGCAACTGCTGGAATTATTGATGGCACACGGTCAGGGCGTGTTGTGCCAAATTCCCGGCAGTTCAGTGCAGCGGTTATTGCTGCCATCTCAGGTATTGCGTCATGAGGGTTTTGCTTCTGAACAGGCATTGTTGCCGGTTGATTTGCGTAATGTAGAAGCTTATCGCCTGTTGCAGGAATATTTTGCTTTTCCTGCCCGTTTCCAGTTTTTCAGTATCAGTGGCTTACAGCCGCTGTTGGCGCAAGCCGGTAAACAACAGAGATTAGAAATTCAGATCTTGCTAGATGTGCGTTCGCCACAGTTGGAAAAGGTGGTGGATGTCAGCCATCTGGCTTTGCATTGTACTCCTGCTATTAACCTTTTCCCTCGTACTGCTGAGCCGATGATACTTAATGAACAACAGCATGAATATCATGTTGTGGTTGATAACATGCGTCCGCTTGATTATGAGGTTTTTTCTGTCACAGCATTACGCGGTATTGGTACTCAGCATGACGGCGACCAGCGCTATATTTTCCATCCGCTTTATCATACGCAGCATGATGATGCGTTGGTTAATGCGGGATATTTTTCTATCCGCCGTGAATCTCGTCTGTTGCCACAGGATGTAAACCGCTATGGTATGCGCTCTGATTATCTTGGCAGTGAGGTTTATGTTGCGCTGGCAGACGAGCATCACCCGCCTTGGCGTAGTGATTTGAAATATCTCAGTGCAGAAGTTTTGTGTACCAACCGTGATCTTCCTTTATTGCTACAACGTCAGGCTCAAGAAAGCTTGGTGATGCAGGATTCGGTACCTGTTTCTGGTGTTCAGTTACGTAAAGGTCCCAGCAATCCCCGTCCGGCATTGGCAGAGAGTCGTATCTGTTGGCAGCTAATCAATCAGTTACAACTTAACTACTTTAGCTTGCAGGATTGCACCACTGAACAGGGTGAAACAGAACTACGGCGGCTGTTGCGTTTTCATGCGAGTCAGGCAGATGCGGTGATTGCGCAGCAGATTAACGGTATCCGTTGTTGTCGCTTGCAGGCTCAAAATCGTCATATGACCGGTACACCGTTATTTCAGCGCGGTGTCAACGTGGCGTTGGAGGTAGATGAACAGGCATTTTCTGGTCGTTCTCCTTGGTTAATGGGGAGCGTATTGGCGCATCTGTTTAGCCGTTTGGTGACAATAAACAGTTTTGCGGAAACAACGCTCTCCAGTGTGCAACGGGGGACGATCGGATTTTGGTCGGGACGTGGTGGGGTAAGGACATTGTTATGAAGATATTTGCCATACATGCCGACAATCAGATCGTACAGGTTGGGGAAAAAATACAGACAGTATCATCCGCTCTTGATATTCATTTCTGGGCTGAAAAAGAAAAAACGCCGTGGGATTTTGATCTGTTTCAATTGCTACGGCGTATTGATGCACAGTCAGGAGCGCCCTATTCCTTGGGACGTTCACCTTTACCGCGTTATGAACCATTGCGCTTGGGGCAACAGCCGACATTGTGCTTTGCACCGGCAGAAATTGCGTCCATTGAGCCTTGCCCCGATGGTGCTCGCTATCAGATTAATATCAATAACTTTGGTCTGTTTGGCCCGAATGGACCTCTACCTCTACATGTTACTGAGTTTGCCTGGCAACGTCAGAAACAACATAAAGATCATGCATTGAGTGCCTTTTTTAACCTTTTTCAGCATCGTTTAATAACCTTATTTTGGCGTGCATGGGCAGACGCACAGCCTTGTCTTTCCTTTGATCGCAGCGATAACCGCCGCTTTGATCGCTTTTTTGCTAGCTTTATCGGCATGGAACACATTTCGAGTTACCGCCTCCGGCAGGAACGGACACATCACTATATGGCTGGGCACTTGAGCCGCTATCCGCGTAATAAAGAGGGTTTGCTGTGCTTGCTACGTTACCATTTTGGTTTACCAGTGACGTTACATGAAAACCAGTTTCATTGGTTAGCGATTGCTCGTGATGAGCAGTTACAGCTGCATAACCGGCATTCAGGTGCCCGGTTGGGGTGCGCAATCCGTCTCGGTATTGCTGTAGCTGATGTGCAATATGCATTTTGTCTGGAACTTGGTCCGCTCTCCTGGTCGGCATATCAGCGTTTCTTACCGGCTTCACGATTCGCAACATCCTGTTGTGATGATCTTCAGCAATTGTGTGATTGGGTTCGGGGTTATGTCGGCCTTGAATATGCCTGGAAACTCAGAATTACGTTGGATCATCAGCATTATCAGGGCTGTTCATTAGGTAGCACTCAGTCTTTGGGGCAAAACTGTTGGCTGGGACTTAACATCCATCATCACGATCGTAGCGATCTCTGTTTCAATCCAGATAAGGCTGCGTAGTCATAACAAGCCGCATCTGTTTTATTTTCTATCCAATATGGACGAGGGTTCTATGCCAGATATCAATCGCCAGTCACTATTTAATAAACTTAATCCGCCCTTGTTTAGTGCTTTGGAAAGCGCCAGTGCATTTTGTAAGCTACGGGGCAATCCTTATGTTGAACTGGCGCACTGGTTGCATCAGCTAATGCAGCAGAAAGCGGGCGATCTACAACAGATCATGGGCCATTTTGCCTTGGATGAGCAGCAGGTGGCACGGGATATTGTGCAAGCGCTGGATATGTTACCGCGTGGAGCGAGCGCGATTTCTGATCTTTCTGCACATATTGACGAGGCAGTAGAACGGGCTTGGGTGTGTAGTTCTGTGACCTTTGCGGCAGGTGAAATTCGTGGTGCTCACCTGTTGCTGGCCCTGTTGACGACTTTTAATCTGCGCCAGCATTTGTTAGCTATTTCCGCTCAGTTTGCCCGTATTAATGCGGGAAGTTTGGCGCAGGATTTTACTCATATCCTGAGCAACAGTACGGAAAATGGTCCTCAGAGAACGCAGGCAGAGAATGGGAATAATCAGTCAACATCAGAGAGTGCGTTACAAAATTATGCGCAGGATATGACTGCACTCGCGAGGGATGGGCGAATTGATCCTGTTGTTGGTCGGGATAAAGAGATTCGCCAATTGGTTGATATTCTGCTACGCCGTCGGCAAAACAATCCTTTGATTACTGGTGAGGCTGGCGTGGGTAAAACGGCGCTGGTGGAAGGATTGGCATTGCGTATTGCATCGGGTGATTTGCCGCCGTCATTGTGTCATGTTCAGCTTTGGTCATTGGATATTGGCCGTTTGGAAGCGGGCGCTGGCATGAAAGGAGAATTTGAGGCACGTTTGCAAGCGGTGATTAATGAAGTTCAGCAAAGCCCGGTTCCCATTATTCTGTTTATTGATGAGATACATATGCTAATTGGTGCGGGCGGTGCGCAAGGAGTTGGTGACGCCGCGAATTTGTTAAAACCGGCTCTGGCGCGTGGACAGTTGCGGACTATTGGTGCCACCACCTGGGCGGAATACAAAAAGCATATTGAAAAAGATCCGGCGCTGACCCGGCGTTTCCAGGTATTACAGGTCGAACAGCCAGACGAAGCGCTAGCTTTACAAATGATACGGAGTTTGTCTGGGCAACTGGAACAGCATCATGGTGTGTTATTACTGGACGAGGCGCTGGAAGCGGCGGTATCGCTCTCTCATCGTTATATTCCGGCTCGCCAATTGCCTGATAAAGCCATAGCTTTGCTTGATACCACCTGTGCACGGGTCGCGGTTAGCCAGCACAGTCAACCGGCGGTATTGGAGGATTATCGCCGTCAGCTTGATGCACTCCAAATTGAATATGAGATTGTTTGCCGCGAGCAGCAACTGGGGGGGGATCATGATGCACGCTTGGCTCAGCTTGATGAGCAGCGCGGTGAATTGCGGGCGGAGGAAGAACTGATGGTTCAACGTTGGCAGGCTGAAATAGCACTAGCTCAGCAGATTATCAGCTTGCGCCAACAACTGATTGCTAATGATGAAACTGCGGTAGATGATGCACAGCGTCTGGCCTGGCAGACACAGTTACAGGATTGTCGGCAACAATTGAGTTTGTTGCAGGGAGAACAGCCATTAATCACGGTGGCGGTGGATGCGCACAGTGTTGCGGCGGTGGTTGCGGATTGGACCGGCATCCCGCTTGGTCGGATGGTAAAAAATGAGCTCAATGTTGTTCAGAATCTGGAACACAGCTTAGGGCAACGGGTTATTGGTCAGCAATACGCGCTAAATATCATCAGTGAGCGGGTGCGGACAGCGCGTGCACATTTGGCTGATCCTAGTAGACCGGTGGGAGTATTTCTGCTGTGTGGTCCTTCTGGAGTCGGGAAGACCGAAACGGCATTAGCACTTGCTGAGAGCCTATATGGTGGTGAACAGAATCTGATTACCATCAATATGAGTGAGTTTCAGGAGCCACACAGCGTATCAACTCTGAAAGGGGCGCCACCGGGATATGTTGGTTATGGTGAAGGTGGAGTCTTAACAGAAGCGGTTCGGCGACGCCCATACAGTTTGGTGTTGCTTGATGAGGTGGAAAAAGCCCATTCTGATGTGCATGAACTGTTTTTTCAGGTATTCGATAAAGGCTGGATGGAAGATGGTGAAGGTCGGCGCATTGATTTCCGTAATACACTGATCATATTGACCTCGAATGTGGGTAGTCAGGAAGTTATCAACGCTTGTAGCCGGCAGGATGGTTTGCCGAATATAGAAACGTTGACACAGCAGTTACGCCAACCGTTGTTACGGGCTTTTCCTGCCGCACTGCTTGGCCGTTTGACGGTTCTTCCTTTTTTATCATTGAGTGACGAAATGTTGGAAAATATTGTGCAATTGCAGCTGGCGCGGGTGGCACAACGTTTGCGGGAAAATCATGGTATTGCAGCGCAGTTTGACCACCGAGTGACGCGACAGATTATGTCCTGTTGTATGGAACAGGAATCTGGTGCTCGCAGGATTGATTCGATTATTACGAATACTTTATTACCGCAAATTAGTCGTAAGTTGCTGACCGCAACAATAGAGAATCAGCATTATTCACAATTGCAGGTAACTTGGGAGGAGACGGCGTTTCAGTGTCATTTTTGCTGAGTATAGATACTGTCCTTAGTGTGTTAGAGCCCGGTTTTAATGTCGGGCTTAAAGACTTTGTTTTTTTGACTATTGTTACCAGTACATTTCTGGGATGGTAACAATAGTCAGATCCAACCCGTTCAGTGAGATCATCACTAAAAAAAGAAGATTAAAAGCTGTTTTCGTAGCTCGTGTGTGCTACATTGTGATGTGAACTGATAACAAGGAGCTAAGGCTAAAATGGCAACTATAAAAGCTGAAATTGTCAGAGCAAGAGTTGAACCCAAGTTGAAAGAAGATGCGGAAAATGTGTTATCCGCGTTGGGAATAAGTCTATCTGATGCTATTAGGATATTTTTAAATCAGGTTTCATTAAGGCAGGAATTTCCTATCGAATTAAAGGTACCTAACAGGACAACCCTAAAAACTATTGCTGCACCGGTAACTGATGAGGTATTCACTTCAGCAGATGAATTATTTTCTAGTGTGTGTGGTGGTGATGCTGAAGATTAGACAGAAAGCGCAATTTAAAAAGGATTTAAAAAAAGCGATTCTGGATAGAAAGAGGAACACGGAACTACTTAAAACACTCATTAACGGGCTAATTGTTACGGGTACTGTACCGGAGACTTTTAAGCCGCATCAATTAAAAGGAAATTGGAAACCGTGTATGGAATGCCATATACAACCAGATTTTTTGTTGATATGGGATGTTGATTGGGAAAAACAGGAACTAATCTTAATCCGATGTGGGTCTCATTCTGAATTATTTGGTTGATTTATAAGCTGGTAAAATCTTGGAATGACTTCTGTTCAGAATAATGTACTACAGCCTATGATATTGATAAATCATGTTAATATCTGTTTCTTCTACACAAATGCCCAACCAAAAAATGGGCATTTTTTTGAACTTCAATGCTGGATGCAGGACACATTCGGGTTAGCATCACTCGGTGATAACTGTCGCATAAAGATGAAAAGTATCAGAATATAATCGCGGAAATCCTTTTCTTCCGGCATTGGTAGCGATTCAATATCGCTGCCCACTTTATCCGGGATCGGCATATTTAACTTAAGGTATATAAGAACAGTCCGAACATGGCTGATTTTATCGCCGCCAATGTATGTGATAACTTATGGTTTATAACAAAAAAAGAACATATTATTAACATTTGAGCCGGCCAGGCCAATATAAGGGAGGTGAACAAGGTACAACATGAAGTTATTGTTACAAGCCATTCCTTTCGGATGAATAATGAATGCGAACAGCCCACAAAACTATTGAGATTCTTCTGTTGAAAAAGGGAAATATAGCAGTAATACTCAATTGCAATCAATGCAACTTTTAAAGCTTTTTCCTTTTTCAAAAATATCGTTAACTGTATTTAATCGAAGCCCATTAACCATTAATAAAGAGTTAAAAAGCAATCAGTGTAAAAACGAATATTATCCGTAAAAACATAAAGAGAATACCTTATTAAAACTACTCAATATTTCCGGTAAAACAACGTCAGTAAAACGGTTCATTAAACGTAAAACCACGATATGCCATGATGATTAAACTTGATAAAAAGCAGGTGTTAAATAGTGGTAAAAACAGTGGTTAAAACTTTATCCCGATTAACACCATGACTTTTAAAACAGTTTAAAACTGACCTATTATAAAATTATCAGTGAGAGATGAGTTTACACAAGTCATTCCGCTATTGGCTCAAGCACTGAATAACCATTACAATAGCGATAATGACATTATTACTATCCTTAATTATCTGTTCTTGGCGCTGGATTCCCCTTATTTTGAGCAAATCGTCCAGCAATTGAGTGAGCAGACTGAAAAACATCAGGAGGCAATTGTGAATATTGCACAACGCTTACAAGAGAAAGGAGAAAAATTGGGTTGGGAAAGAGGCCGTCAAGAAGGGATTGAACAAGGGATCGAACAAGAGAAATTACGTTCTCATCAGCGCCAATTAGAAACGGCCCGTACCCTGTTAAAAAATAGGGTAAGCCTGGATTTGATCATGGAAAGTACCGGTTTAAGTCGTGATGAACTGATCTCGTTGCAATAATTGTGTGCGGTTCCCTGCCCTTTCTTGTGGTAGGGAACTGGCGGTTACCTCATTGCCTTAAATCAACCTGTTTAGAATGATATCGCAATCCTATAGCAGTTTACCGCATCAAAAATCTGTTATTTTGACACCCATAAATACCGTCCGTTGTTACCGATTTAAATAAAAATTACCTATCATGTCTAAGATCGGGCAATATTGTTATGATTGATTTTTTAATAATGGAAAACGGGTGATGACTCTAATTTAATGATAGCGATGAACCGTTAAGTACCAGCCAATGATTTTGTCGTGATTATTAGAAATGGATCACGAATTTGATGAAATTTCTGAGAATTTTTACGTCATCGAATAAGAATCTCAATGAATGAAATTCAAAAAATCCTGTTTCGTTCAAGAATAGAATAAATATAAAGGTATAACGGACAAATATGGCATTCTCCGTTATGATAAGCCATATTGTGAATTGACCCCAGGTTAGGCACTTAATGAAGAAGAAGCACACACCAACTGCTCATGATGCCGCGTTTAAGGGTTTCATGACTCAAATCGAGAGCGCGAGGGATTTTTTCACTATTCACTTACCGGAGCATATTAAGTCGTTGTGTGATTTTAGTACGCTAAGTCTAACTAACTCTTCATTCATTAATAAGAAACTGCGATCACGGTTATCGGATGTGTTGTATTCCGTGCAAACCACCGAGGGAGAAGGCTATATCTATCTTTTGGTTGAGCATCAATCTACGCCGGATAAACTGATGGCCTGGAGATTAATGCATTATGCGTTTTTGGCGATGAATCAGCATTTGCAACAAGGGAACAAAACATTGCCGTTAGTGGTGCCAGTGCTGTTTTATCACGGTGGCCGTTCCCCTTACCCGTATTCGCAATTGTGGACCGATTGTTTTTCACTGCCGGATATTGCTAATGTGTTGTACACCGGCCCTTTTCCTCTGGTAGATGTAACGGTTATCGATGATAATGAACTGGTGAATCATCGAAAAGTGGCCGTGATGGAGCTGGCGATGAAGCACAAGCACCTACGGGATGAGTTTACACAAGTCATTCCGCTATTGGCTCAAGCACTGAATAACCATTACAATAGCGATAATGACATTATTACTATCCTTAATTATCTGTTCTTGGCGCTGGATTCCCCTTATTTTGAGCAAATCGTCCAGCAATTGAGTGAGCAGACTGAAAAACATCAGGAGGCAATTGTGAATATTGCACAACGCTTACAAGAGAAAGGAGAAAAATTGGGTTGGGAAAGAGGCCGTCAAGAAGGGATTGAACAAGGGATTGAACAAGGGATCGAACGAGGGATCGAACAAGAGAAATTACGTTCTCATCAGCGCCAATTAGAAACGGCCCGTACCCTGTTAAAAAATAGGGTAAGCTTGGATTTGATCATGGAAAGTACCGGTTTAAGTCGTGATGAACTGATCTCGTTGCAATAATTGTGTGCGGTTCCCAGCCCTTTCTTGCGGTAGGGAACTGGAGGTTACCTCATAGCCTTAAATCAACCTGTTTAGAATGATATCGCAATCCTATAGCAGTTTACCGCATCAAAAATCTGTCATTTTGACACCCATAAATTTGAGGTTGATGGCAATATTGATTTTACGCACCAAATTGATTTTTGGGGAAATTATGTATATTGGTCTGTAGATATGAGATAGGTTTTTCAAGATTATGATTGAGTTTATCTTTAATTTTGGCCGTTATCAGGAAAAGTGCTAACTAATAAGGTCAGCACCTTATGACTAATCTGGTTTATATCCTTCATCTTTCAAGCTTCCGCTTTGTTGGCTGCTTTCATTTACCCCAGTCACATAGTCATCTATGCTCCTGGGGATGCGTTCACTTGCCGCCTCGCTGCAACTCGAAATCTATTGGGTATATATCCTTATCATCAGTTTCGATTTAAATAAATTACTACTAGTAATTTTATTATTTAATATCTTTTTAACTTCAAAAAGTTAATTTTTTTAATATCTAATTGCGGAGAATATCAGGTCATTCCAGTAGTTTTCTGTCTGTGTTATTCGCCATTATTGTTGTCGAAAATCGTGTTTAATTTTTGTTGATAAATACTGAGGAAAAAGGCATTGAATAATGTCGATGATTGCTGACGTATCTCTTCGGTAGTTTGTTGGTAACGCTCAGTGAAATTATCCCACAATTTTGCCTTACGGTGCTGTGTGCCATTCATGTGCCAGAAGTGCGCTGCGGGGACACTGTTTTCGTCGTAGGATGGGTCAAAACGATTCATGATGGAGTTAAGGCAATAGAAAAGTGCTTCTTTCATTGCCTGTTCGTGTCTGTCTGACATTTGATATGTTTGTGGGGCGGTCATGTCGTTGGCAGTGGCGGTTGTCGGTTCTTTTTTGAACATGCATAGCGGATCGAGCTGTTTTACCTGCTCTTCCCATAGTTGCAATGGTGTAACAGATTGGCGGGTATTTTGTTGAAACAGAGTATGACCGCTAGCACTGTGACGTTGGGCCGTAAAGAGTTGCATTGGATCAGTGGGGCGGGTAGCAAGTTGGTCAAGGGATAGCACAGGCTCTGTTCCTTGTTTCGGTAGCATAAAATTTGCTAATGACAGCTGCTCGTCCTCTGTAGGATTTTTTTCTGTGGGCAATGTTGCATTTAATTCATCCCATAGTGCTGCGGAAATATCAGTTTCTGGTATTTCCTGTTCGGCAGAACGGTATTTTGTTGTTTCCGTTTTATTCACCGTCAGGGAATAATTTCCAATCTGGAGTTTGCTATTTTCTTGTAGAGATGTGGTTTCTCCACGCGCTAATGGGATATTATTAATCATCATGAAAGCAGTTCCAATATTAGTAATAGTGCAGGCACCTTGGGTAGAAATATGTACACTGGCTTGTAATGCCGAAATACAATTACTCGGATCTGGCAACACAAAATGATTATCTTCGCTGGTACCGATAGTGCCACCGGGAGGATAAAAAATATGACTGCTATTTGCTGTCATGTCACCTGCTGGAGTATTGATGATGGTTATTTGCATAATAACTTCGCTCATTATCTTGAAAATTATTTAACCTTCCTCCACGAAAAAAAGTGTGCAGTATCCTGATGGAAACGAATATAGCGTATTCCGGGAGGAAGGTTATTTTTTTACTGACTTAGTTGTCAGTGAGTGTTTTCACTATTCAGGGCGGTTCGTTTGTGTGTTCCATTTAAATTCCACTTCAGCACCGCTTTTTCCTTCGTTATCCTGTTCCTTATAAATTACTTTGGCTTTATTCGGAGAGAAGCTGTATTTCACGCCAATTGTACCGGGCTTAATGTCAGTTGAACCTTCTGTCAGATGCGGAATGTCACGGTTAAAATCAACCAGCTCAATGCTGTCAAGTAACGCACTTTCAAGTGTAATAGTGGTGAACTCTTGTTGCTCACTTCCAGCCTTGCGCATGGTTAACTTCACTTCAGGAAGATGAGTTCCTAGCGCTAATTTCTGCATTAACGTTGGCATTGCCTTATCCATACGGGCGTAGACCACCAGAGAGTGAATTTTGGCGCGCCCACTTCCGCCACCGCCACCGCTACCGGTTTCTACTGGTTGTGACAGCTCCCATTTAAAGGTATGGACATCAATACCATTGGGATGATTGCTGTCTTTACATTCACCGGAGACATCTTTGATATCCAGATAGATACTGTTGTTCATCATCGTATTCCTTCATTCAGTGATTTTCAGGATTAACCGCCACTCTGTTTTAGAGAAGGCAGTTTTGATACCAACCGTAGGGAAACAGTTAATCCCTCCAGTTGATAATGGGGACGCAGGAAGAATTTGGCTTGATAGTAGCCGGGGTTATCTTCCTGTTCGCTAACTTGTACTTCCGCCGCTGCCAGCGGTTTACGCGCTTTGGTCTGTTGTGAGGAGTTAGCGGGATCGCCGTCAACATAGTTGAGAATCCATTTATTCAACCAGCGTTCAATGTCATTGCGGTTTTGAAACGATCCCACTTTGTCACGCACTATGCATTTCAGATAATGCGCGAAGCGGCAGCAGGCAAATAGATAAGGTAAACGGGCGGCCAGATTAGCGTTTGCTGTGGCATCCGCATCCATATATTCCGCCGGTTTTTGCAGTGATTGAGCGCCGATAAACGCGGCAAAATCAGAGTTTTTACGATAAACCAACGGGATAAAACCGTTTTTGGCTAACTCGGCCTCGCGGCGATCACTGATTGCGATTTCGGTCGGGCATTTGATATCTAAACCGCCATCATCTGTCGGGAAAGTGTGACATATCAGTTTATCTACCGCTCCGCCTGACTCGACGCCTCGGATGGATGCACACCAGCCATATTCTTTAAATGAGCGATTGATATTGACCGCCATGGCATAGGCTGCGTTGCTCCATACGTAGTTACTATGAGTGGCCCCAGCGGTTTTTTCTTCGAAATCGAATCCTTCAACTGGATTGGTACTGATTCCGTAAGGTAAACGAGCCAGAAAACGTGGCATGACTAAGCCGATATAACGGGCATCTTCTGATTCACGCAAACTACGCCAAGATGCGTATTCGGTGTTGAGAAAGATCTTGCTTAGATCGCGCGGGTTTGCTAGCTCTTGCCAGGTTTCCATTTGCATCACTCCGGGCGAAGCGCTGCTGATAAAAGGACAATGGGCAGCGGCAGCGATACGGGCCATTTCTCCCAGCAACTCAACGTCCTGCGGATTGTGGTCGAAATAGTAATCACCGACCAGACAACCAAGAGGTTCTCCGCCAAATTGGCCGTATTCTTCTTCATAAATCCGTTTGAAAACAGGACTTTGATCCCAGGCTGTTCCTTTATAGCGTTTCAGTGTGCGTCCTAACTCTTTCTTCTCGACGCTCATAACACGTATTTTTAGCATTTCGCTGGTTTCTGTGTTGTTCACCAGATAGAGCAGCCCACGCCATGCCCCCTCCAGAGCCTGAAAATCAGGATGATGGAGAATTTCGTTGATCTGTTGAGAGAGTTTGTTGTCAATAGCGGCAATCAGCGCTTGAATGGTGCTGAAAGTGTCGCTCGATAATGTCAGGCTATTTTCCAGAGCCTGATGTGCCAGAGTTTTAACCGCATTTTCCACCGCAAGGCGTGCTTGATCTGTTTTCGGGCGAAACTCTTTTTTGAGTAGTGCACTGAGCTCTCCCTGGCTGTAACTGTCGGTCTGAGTTTGGTTTTCACTGGCAGCATGGATTTCAGACTGGCTCATGAGTGCCTCCTTGATCTTGTTTTGCTACCGAGTCGGTGGACTCGGTATTATTCAACGGTGCAGTACTTAATGATTTCAGTAATTCAGGATTTTGCAGGATGGACGCGATCAACTCTTCGGCACCACTTTTGCCGTCCATATAGGACAGCAGATTAGCTAACTGAGTACGGGCTTCCAGGAGTTGATTAAGCGGTTCTACCTGACGTGCTATCGAATCAGGTAGAAAGTCATCCATGGTGTTGAAAGTGAGTGCGACCTGAATTTTGCCTTCACCGCTCAGGGTGTTGTCCACCGGAAAAGCCACGCTTGGGCATAGTGATTTCATACGGTCATCGAAGTTATCAACATCAATATCGAGAAACTTGCGCTGACCTAGCGGAGGAAGTTGATCAGCAGATTTTCCGGCTAAATCCGACATGACGCCCATGACAAAAGGCAGCTGAACTTTACGTTCACTACCGTATAGTTCGACGTCATATTCAATTTGTACTCGTGGAGCACGGTTACGAGCGATGAATTTTTGCCCGCTATTTGATCCTGACATAATATTCTCCATCGGAAAAATCAGTGGTTATGGGTAATTAACGAAGCACAACAGCCCTTCTGGCATATTGCCTGATATTCTGTTGCGTTTCTGACCTCGTTATGTGTGCTTTTCACGGCCAAAAAAGTGCTCAAGTTGATCGACAGCTTCCGGCGCAAGGTTGCGCATAATGCTCATAAAATCCTGACTCATTAGGCGTTGTATCCGTTCAATCATCAGTGGTGCCGGATGGCTGGATTCATGTAGCAGAAAGTACTGTCGTACCGCTTCTAGTGCCTGTTGGGCCTGTTCGCGGTTTTGAATGTCAGATGTCTGCCAACCATGGGATATTTTTTGTTGTGGAGGTGTATTCTCTGGCGGGGGATATGCTGTATTTTCCACCGTCTTAACCGCGCTGGTTTCAGGGACGAGAAGTTGTGTCAGATGATTAAGTGTTGCCATCTGACGGCGCATATCGGGTAGCCCGCTGTCGCCAAGATGATGGCGCAATGTGCTAAATAAGCATTGAAGAGTGGCCGCTATTTGTGGGATCTGTTTGATGACCGGTGCTGCACTTTTTCGTAATTCGGCGATCAGAAGATCGATCCCACCAGGAAATGGGTGATCTTCCGCACTACTGCCATCTAGACATTTCATTACATCCGCTACTGTAAGGATGAGTCCGTTCAGCTGGGCAAATTCGCAAAGGCGTACTTGTTTAGCCAGCGCGAAACCATCACTCAGTCCTTGTAATGCGTTAATACGCATCAGCAAGTCTGGCTCCCCATCGAGCTCTGCGGCAGGCCACAATGTTTCCCAATAACGACTGATCGTCTGTTCCAATAACAGCAGCCCCTGTTCATATCCAGTCAAACCGTATTGACTGCACCAGGCTTGCATTAGCAAGATGATAATGCGCAGATCCTTACTACGAGCCAGCAGAACCAAGGCACTTTTCTCTATCTGACGCCAATCGGGTTCCTGAGCTGGCATGATAAAATCACCGAATTGCTGTTCAGCTTTTCCTGCTGCCAATTGAATCAGTTGCATGAATTCGGCGCTGTATTCCAGGTCTTCTCCACAGGGATGTTCCTGGCTGATCGGGTTAAGCAAAGATGCAATATTCATCAGGTTCTCCTTATGGTTTGATACAAGTAAATTCCGGCAGAACAAACGGGTTGTGTATGCTATCGGGGGTGAGTATCAGCGTGGCTTGGTGCCCTGCCAGATTGAAAGTGATTCGATAATGCATGCTGTCCTCCTGAAACCATTTTCCTGCATCAATCAGCCTGTTTAATGCCCAAGGCCCTGAAGTTTCCAGTGATTTGGTTTTGCCATTAGCCAACAGCATGGTCAGTTTGGCTTTACCGGCATTGTTGCTACCGGGCCAGGTGAAGTACCAGGATGTCAGCGGACCGTGGCTGTAACTGGCATTTTGATCGTTGAGTGTCAGCGACAGGGTAAGGATGTCGTTATCCATGCGCAGAGGTTGCAAGGTAAGGGAGAAAGAGGGTTGTGAAGAGGCGGTACCAAAAAATGCATCACGGACAAACTGCGCTTGCCGGAATGTTTTTAGCAGTGACTGATCTTCTGGCTTGGTACTGCCTAGTGCCCAGGGGAAAAAGCGCCATTCGTTGCCTTGGGTGTTGACCTTATCCACCAGATATTGATTAAAAAAGCGATCCATTAACCCCTGATTCGGCGCAAACATATGTGCCATATCGTCGGGAGTCATATCACGTTTGCTGTGGCGGGAAAGCGGATAACGTCCGGCAATGGCCTCACGGCAGAAGTCACTTAACTGAGCATTGGCCAATTGGTGTATGCGCGAAACTGCCTGTTGTTGCGTGTCGCCTTTGGCCCCCTGCGTCATGTCCATGATAATGCTGCGGAACGGAGCAGGCAGGCGGCCGGCATCAGCCTGTAATTGTGTCAGTATGGTACCCGAAGAGGAGGCTGTCGCTTCACCATTTTCCTGTAAGGCGGTAAGGTAGCGATACAAGTCCCCCAGTTTCTTGAACAGATCATCAAAGGCGATCGCGTCACTGTTATTTCCCTGTGGACGTGCCAGATCGAGCAGATCACGATAGTGACTTCTAACAATCTGTTCTGGTGAAGGTGGCGCTGGGGTAGTTCTGACCGCCGGAAACAGATTTTGTAATTTTCGAGAGGCTTCATCGTTCAGTTGCTGGCCCAGCTGCGTGAGTTTGCCATGATCTTCGGGTGGAGATAATGCAACAATGTGGCTGATGCCAATTAGCAGATTACGCAGGGGCGAGTGGGCGCCAGAGAGAATACGCACATTATTAATACGCTGGTTGAGGCTACTTGTCGGGATTAGAGCGATATCATTGAGAAATGTATCCCACTCCAACATAAAGTCATCCATATAAAGCTGGCGTACTCGGCAGGCAGCGTCGCACCCTTCCTGTACCTGTGGCGGAATATTGAGTACCCAGCGATCAGTATCATGAAGTGTCTTTACCGTATCATCGACCTGTGCAACCAGACCGTGCCAATATCCGTCTGGTGTAAAAAAGCCGGGGATCGCCGCAGTATCTGGCAGGTCGCTTTTACGTTTTAATACCAACTCAGCCTGAGAACCCGCCAAATCAAGCAGATTGACGGATTTGAAACGTCCGCTATTGATCAGCCTTTTTTTTATGCTGGTATAAACCCGCTGGGAAAACGTAGAACGCATGATATTTTTTATCGCTTCCTGTATCAGCTGTTGGTCCTTGTGTTGAGACCAGGAAGGTTGACTGTGATTCAGTAGCTGATAAAGATGTTCCTGAAGTGCTTGACGTTGTGCCTCATTCAACTTTTCACCACTGGGAATATGAGACAGATTCAACATCAGCCAAGCGGTAAGGAATTTGCCATCGTAATGTTGTGTCTGAAATAGCATTTGGTAGGCTTTCAGTGCTTCGTAAGTTGATTCACTGTTATTGCTATCAGCTTGCTGACGCAGAATACTCTCGACTTGCTGTGTCACCAGAGGCAGCAATAAATTCTTTAACGCATGCTGATAAACGGGATAGCTGGCACTGTTCAGTTGCGGGCCTTGATATAATCCCATACCGTAAACAAGTGGCGGACTGTCTGGATTAATTTGCTGATTAGTTGTCAGTGACTGTAGCTGTGTCAAATACTGGATCAAGTGTGGTAGATCGCGAGCTGATGGTTTGTTCAGCGCCCGGCCCTGTTGTTCTAGTAGAGGAAGTCGGGCTGTAATTTGTGCCAGATAACTCTTGTTATTGTGGTAACTTGTCAGTAGTAGTAAGCAGATCCCAGCCATTAGACTGAGTAATAGTCCACATCCGGTCAGTAGCATGAAGCGTCGGCGCAATTCGTACATGCGGTTGATCCCTGCCAGCCCACTCTCAGCCAAAATGATTTTTTGGAATAATTGTCTCAGAAAGTAACTGCGGGCAGTCCGGTGAGTTGTTTCGCCATCGCTATTGGTAACAGAGGAAAGCGCATAACTGTAATCGAACAGATTATCTTGCGTAGTTCCATTACTGTGCTGAAATTCCCCATGCTTTTGGTTAGCGCTGGTGAAATAGAGACCATGTGGTAACCATGGGCGATCAAAGCCAGAAGTGGCAAAAATAATACTCAGATAACGCATCAAGACTGGGCGTAGGGTGGCAAATGCCTGTGGGAAGGCAAAGCTTTGTTCCCGTTGAGTGATATCCTGTTGGGTTATTAAGGTATCCGCCAGTGCAGCGTCCAGACGTTGCTGCAAACGGTCATATTGCTCATCCAGCATCTGTTGTAAATCGTTATGGGAATGCAATGCTTGTTCCCAGGGAAAGGTGAAACCCCAGACCTGATCCAATTCTTCGCCATAAAAACCGTTGAAGTAGCTACTGAACCCCGGGAGCAAGTCAGCTTTGGTGATCATCACGTAGACCGGAAAGTCAATTTTCAGTTGTAAACGTAAATCCATCAGTCTCTTACGCAGTAATAACGCCTGATGATATTGCGCGTCATTATCTTGTTGCAGCAGATCTTGTACGCTGATTGTCAGAATAACGGCGTTGATTGGCTGACGTGGACGATAACGTTTTAGCAGTTTTAATAAGGCCTGCCACAAAGGGTTGCCTTCCTTAAGGTACTCTCCGGCAGGGCTAAGAATGACGCCTTGCAGGGTGAAATACCATGAACAGTGCGATTCGGCATTGGTTTCAGGAAAAGCGAACTGGCTTGGATAGGTTGTGTGGTAGAAGTCTAACCCTGAATTCAGTAGAGATTTATCTTTACCACATCCTTTGGTACCCAAAACCAGATACCAGGGCAGGCGATAGAGATAGAATTTGCCCAGACGTGTGGTGAGTTGTTCGCCATTCAGACGTAACCCTCGTTTGATCAGGGACGCCGCTTGTTTAAAATTGTCAGCGAGGGATTGAGAGGCGTTTCGGGTTGTTGGCGTGACATTGCTGACATGGTGTAAACGGCGGCGCAAACGAGCATTTACCCATACCTGATAGAGAAAAGGCAACAGCCGTAGCAATAACCACAGCGAAATCAGGGCGGTGATAGCTATTTGGCGTTGGACTTCGGTTGCTAGTGGATGGTGATCACCGATGGCGATAAATGGCCCGATGATCCAAATAAGCAGACACAATGCGGCAACGATCAGCGCCCCCCAAAACAGGCGATTAGTGATGATGGCGATAAATGCTCTTAACATTTTCTTTCTCTCCTGCCTATTGGCCTGAATTATCCGACTGGGTGTTGAAAATAATTTCAATCCGGCGGTTCAAAGCCCGATTTTTGGCGGTGGTGTTGGGGACTAAAGGAGCTTCTGCGCCAGCACTTTCAACCTGTAGCCGTTGTGGTTGGAGCAAGTTAGTGCGTAACTGTTGTGCTACCGTTTCTGCTCGCGCCAATGACAGCGCATAGTTAGAGGAGTAGGTATGTGTATGAATCGGCAGATTATCACTATGCCCACGAACGATAACCTTACCAGTCGTCAGGTTCAGTTGTTTAGCCAGCTCCTGGAGAGGTGTCTGATAGAGTGGATTAAGTGTCGCTGATGCAGAAGCAAATAAGCCGCCTCCCTGTAGGGTTACGCTGACATTATCTGCGTTCTGGCTGACGGTGATATCCTGTTGTTCAATCATCGGTTGCAGAACCTGCCGCAAATGAGCAATAGAGAAACTTTCAGTCGGTAATGCCGCTTCTGGTAGTGGCAGGTCGTATATGGATGTCAACACGGGTTCTGTTTGTTGATCAAGCCGGGTGTTTAATCCGATGTAGAGTGAACCAGTCAGCAGTACTCCAGACAGCGAGCAAAACACCAAAAAATGGGTTAACCGTGATGTCTGATGTGTGTTGACAGGGAGAGGCGGAAGAGTGCTTAATGCCACGGAATATTCCCCTCGCACTTGACGCAGACGTATTGCCAGGCGCTGGGTGAGGGTTTCTAATTGAGCCAGGCCGTTATCAATCAAGCGATAACGTCCACCAAATCCCAGTAACAGACAAAAGTAGAACAGTTCGAGTAAATCGATATGTTTGGCTGGTTGTTCCAGCAACATATCCAGTAGCTTGAAAAACTTTTCACCACCACTGCTCTCTTTATGGAATGTCACCAACAGGCCATTACCTGACCATATGCTATCGCTTCCCCAAGAGGTCAATGCGACTGCTTCATCTAAACAAGTGCACAGACAATAACGGGCGCCGAGAATCGTTTCGTAGCTGAATCCCTGTTGCTGGCACTGTTTCTCAAAGCGATACATTTCTCCAATCAGTTGTTGGCGTAACTGACTGGAATCTTCTAGTTTTGCGGTGTGGCGAATATGTGGCATCGCATTTAATAGTGGATAAGCTGCCTGTACCAATGGGTTACGGTAGTTATGATTCATAGGTTCATTTCCTCCTCATCAGACAGACGTTTAAGCGCCCAAAATGCCATTTTCAGACCAGGAAACTCACCCGCAATATAGAAGGCAAACACCCCGGATTTTCCCAGCGACTGTTCAGTTTTACTGTTTAATTCCAATTTGAAATAGCAGTGCCCATTCTGATAGGGAAGTTGTCTGGGGATCTGTACCAAGTGGCGCAGGGCAATACCTGGCAATTGCAGGCGCACCAGATCGCGTATGCGATCAGCTGGCGCGATTTTGATTTGGGCCGGAAAGTGAGTCATAAAAGAGTCATGCTCCATTTCAGACTTCACGACTAAGACGAAGTGGTAATCATCCAGATTCATCTGTTCTGGCAGTGTTGCGACGCTCAGTCCTGGTAGGCGTTTGGTCAGGGGCAGTGATACAACATGCTCTTCCAGCACAATCGACAAACTGCGTTGCAGTAAAGTACAGAGGCGGGTGAAGCAACCACCGATATCCAGATGGTTGTAGCGGGGTAATTCTCCCTCCAATGTATAAGGCGCTTGAAAAGAACTCATTTCCAGTGCATAGCTGATCCAGCTAAGGAAAAGCATTTCGGGTGCCTGTTGAGGCAGATGCATGATGTGTTGCAGCTGAGCGCTAAAACGGTTTAATAGCGCCAGTCGTAATAAATCACTGGTGCAAGAACCATTACATTGCAGATGACGGCTAAGCTGTCGACTGCGTTGTAATAATAGACCGTACAGATCATGAGTTATGTTCTGTAATAACGGGCTTGTCCAACAGTTAAGCAACGGTGGAATATATCCTGTATCAAGAATGACAATACCATCCTGATTTTTTTCTAAAACCCGCAGTACTCCCATGGCAATCCATTCACTATTCAACTCATTTTCTGGTAGCAGACGCAGGCGTAATCTCCCGCAATGTAAGGTCGTACTACTGAGTGCCAGCGAATTGATGTCATTGACCTCTTTTTCAAATGCTTGATAACGCGCCAAAGAATCGGGTGCATCATCGAAACTGACGGATTCACGTCCGGCCAGATATGCCGGTATAGCTAAGGTGATAATTTGTGAACGTAGTGAAGTGCTGATTGCTAATGCTGGTGGGGCCTCATTGGTTTCAGTAAATTCAAAACTGGTGCCATCAGGCATAATACCGCTGGCCGCCAGCAGTGAGATTTTTCCCAGAGTAAGCTGGCTCTCATCAATTTTTAATGATGAAAACCCCCAATTGTAGGCTCGTTGCAAAGCTCCCCATTGACGTAAGCGTGCATCTACATACTCATCTGCTTGTTGAAAATGGTGAGGTCGTAAAAACATGCCTTCCATCCAGAGAACTTTGTGTGCATTTTTCATGGGTGATCTCCTGAGCATGTGTGATTCATTGATCGGACGCAGATGCTATCTGTAATCCGTGAGAAGTAACGGTAATCAACTGATAAAGCTCAGAAGATGAAAAAGGATTCAAAACCGATAAAGAAGGTGTGGTTAGAAACGATGATAGAGGAATAGCGATCCGCCATTGTTTGTCACTAATATTCTGATACTCGGCCCAAATCGCAATATATTTCTCCGTTGACGGTGTATTAATGGTAATACTGATATCATTTTGTTGTTCTTTTTTCGGCAGTAAGAAGATGGATTTTTGACAAAGTACAGTATCATTCAGCGTTGAATGGGTATCTTTTTGTAAAGACCCGATATCAGCCTGATTAAATTTATCTGGATCACTTAACAATAATATATTTAATTTTAATGGAGCGTGGTTGTTAATATCTCCATGTGTCTGGAATTTAATTGTGTATGGAATATTTTCTTCCGCTTTATTTGCAGAACAACTAACACTTAGAAGTATGCTCAGCAGAATAAAGGCAAAGAAACAATGACTTTTATGACGAGGTAAAAGCAACATAGAAAGTCCTCCATCACAAGCCCAGTAGTAATACCTTAAGCTGGCTGGGAATTAAACGCATGCCAATCATGTTAGTGTTGTTTTGTAAGCTCAGACTGGTGACGCGTGTAGCCGGAAATCCCTTAATTAAGGTGGTAAAAGAGCCGATTAAATGGCGTGAAGGCCCCATGACGGTACCGGAAACAACACCGAGATTGACACCGGGATTATCACCGAAACTTGAATTAGTCACCGTCGCCATATTATGCGCTGGCATGCCCATAAACAGCACCTTATAAGTGTGAGGGGTCGCCATGAGGCCCAGCGTCATATTGGGATATGGAACGGGCACGGGTACAGGTAAAGGTGTCATACAGACATCTGGAAATGCCAGATCCATACCGAAAAGTTGGCAGTTTGCAAACATATCATCACCTACCAAATTAATGTGTTGCTATTTCTGTTAAATAGATTAGCAAATAAGGGAATAGAACCAATAAGGTATTAACCTTATTTCTGGTGATGGGTGATGGAATGAAAATATTAATATTGTTGTTTTCTTTTGTGCATAAAAATAAGGTTTTTGACTGATTTTAATGAGAATTGTATTTCGGAAGAATTCCCGCGGTAGTAGGTGGTAATAACTGAGTAGTTAATGTGAAGAATGGCATTGCCTTTTTTATTTGGTGGCATGGCAGTGTTTGAATCTATTTCTAATATAATGATATTTAAAATCTAAATAAAAGCACTCATGAAGAAAAAAATAGGGTATGTATCGGCCATTACCGTGGCATTGCTATTAGCAAGTTGCTATAAGCCCAATAAGAAAAAAGAGTTAATGGTGAATGAAACTCAAAAAGAGAATCTTAATACTATTGGCAGCGAACAGAAACGAAAAAAGAGGTGGTTACAACATCAAACTGATGACGATGCAACGCAGGGCGGTGATATTCCGAAATCGGCTATGTCAGGTAAAAGGTGGTTACAGCATCAAACTAATGACGATGTGATGCAGGGAAGTGATATTTCAAAATCGGGTATAGCAGATATGGGTTTTGCTGCGTTACAGCCAGAGACAGAAAAGTCCGCTGGAGAAGTACGTGCTAATTTACCTTTGTCTGATGGAAAACTAACCAGCGGTTCAATCGACCTTTTTTATCCATTATATGACGGAGATAGTCGTCTATTTTTTGGTCAAGTAGGCGCTCGCCGTTTCGATGGGCGGAATATCGTTAATTTGGGCATTGGTCAACGTTATTTTCAGGGAGATTGGGCTTTAGGTTACAACACCTTTTACGATATCCAAATATCCGGCAATGCTCACCAGCGGCTAGGATTCGGACTGGAATACTGGCGCGATTATCTGTATCTGTCTGCTAACGGATATTTTGGTTTGACGGACTGGTACTCGTCTTCGGCACTGGATGGTTATGCAGAACGAGCAGCGAATGGCTATGATATTCGCGCTCAGGGTTGGTTTCCTGTTTACCCGCAACTGAGTGGTAAACTGAAATTTGAGCAATATTTCGGTGATGATATTGCGCTGCTTAATCACCAGAATCGTTATAAGAATCCGTATGCGCTAACAATGGGCCTGGAATATACACCTATCCAATTGATTTCATTAGGCATTGATAGAACTTTTAGTCATCGTGGTAAGGATGATACAAAGGTTAATCTATCTTTCAATTATCAGCTTGGGGTGCCTTTATCTCAACAGATTGATCCGACTGTGGCACCGGTAAAACGCACTTTAGCTGACAATCGTTACCATCTGGTTGAACGTAATAATAATATTGTGTTGAAGCACCGAGAAAGAGCACAGCTGAGCCTGTATTTACCAACGGGACTTAGTGGATTTGGTGGAGAAAGGAAACTGATTAATTTCTCTTTCAACGGGAAATATCGTTTAAAACATATCCAGTGGAATGATGGCGCATTACGTGCACGTGGAGGCCGGATCATTGCGTTATCAAATAATAGCTACGTAGTGCAGTTCCCTAATTATAGTCGTCAGCAAAGTAACCATATTACGATCTCAGCGGTAGCGCATGATGAACAGGGAAATGTCTCAAATAGCAGTGAGATGGGCGTATTGATTAATGTGCCGGTTGCGTTGTCTGCTCCTGTAATAGGGCCAGTAGAAAAGGATGAAGCTGAATTGCTGTTACTGACCGGTGAAGGTGGGGAAGTGCCTCCGTTTTTGAATGACAGGGAGGATGAATTGCTGGAGAAACAGCTAGGACAGAAGCGGTTAGAGCAAGAACGATTGGAACAGGAACGGCTAGAACGGGAGCGGTTAGAACAAGAACGACTAGGACAAGAACGGTTAGAGCAGGAACGACTGGAGCAGGAGCGGTTAGGACGGGAGCGGTTAGAACAAGAACGACTAGGACAAGAATGGTTAGAGCAGGAACGATTGGAGCAGGAGCGGTTAGAACGGGAGCGGTTAGAGCAGGAACGATTGGAACAGGAACGGCTAGAACGGGAGCGGTTAGATCAGGAACGGGTAGAGCAAGAAGCGCGGGATGCTTGGTTGAGACAGGAGGAGCAAGAACGGTTAGAGCAGGAACGACTGGAGCAGGAGCGGTTAGAACAAGAACGATTGGAACAGGAACGGTTAGATCAGGAACGGGTAGAGCAAGAAGCGCGGGATGCTTGGTTGAGACAGGAGGAGCAAGAACGGTTAGAGCAGGAACGGTTAGGACGGGAGCGGTTAGAACAAGAACGACTAGGACAAGAACGGTTAGAGCAGGAACGATTGGAGCAGGAGCGGTTAGAACGGGAGCGGTTAGAGCAGGAACGATTGGAACAGGAACGGCTAGAACGGGAGCGGTTAGATCAGGAACGGGTAGAGCAAGAAGCGCGGGATGCTTGGTTGAGACAGGAGGAGCAAGAACGGTTAGAGCAGGAACGATTGGAGCAGGAGCGGTTAGAACGGGAGCGGTTAGAGCAGGAACGATTGGAACAGGAACGGCTAGAACGGGAGCGGTTAGATCAGGAACGGGTAGAGCAAGAAGCGCGGGATGCTTGGTTGAGACAGGAGGAGCAAGAACGGTTAGAGCAGGAGCGGTTAGAACAAGAACGATTGGAACAGGAACGGTTAGATCAGGAGCGGGTAGAGCAAGAAGCGCGGGATGCTTGGTTGAGACAGGAGGAGCAAGAACGGTTAGAGCAGGAACGACTGGAGCAGGAACGGTTAGAACGGGAGCGGTTAGAACAAGAACGGTTAGAACAAGAACGGTTAGAGCAGGAGCGAAGAGATAAAATTTTAGAAAGAAGAAAGGGTACGTATGGCGATAGCGATGACGATAGCGATGACGATACTTATCAGGAATCGCCAGAGACGACAAAAGAACCAGAAAAAAAACCAGAATTACAAGGGGGTAATGGAAGCAAGCCAGACATCGCTCCAAATTTGCTCCTAGATCATCCACTTCTGAATCAGGTAGGTGATAATTCCACTCTTTATACTAACAATACAGATCCAAATGAAGAGGGAAATGAAACTGATTGGGAAGATTAATAATTCTTATAACAATCAATGTCAGCCTAGTAGCTTAACCCGGCAACCTGATTAAAAAGTACTCACTCTTTCCCACATTAAGTATTGTTTGTGGGAAAGGAAAACTTCTGTTTCTGAATAATCGACTGCCAGTGATCAGAAAAACGTTTCGCTGGCAGATATTCACTTTCGTTTGGGCTTTGTTGAGATGAAATAAGTGTAAAATTGATTTTGATCATGATTTAGTTAAATAATTTTGATAAGTTTTATCTGATTGTTATCTGCCATAAAGTATTTATTATCTTCTAGTGTGTTTTTCTTGAATTATAGAGTACCGGAGAGATATAACCCAATTAGATAACTGTTAAACCTGTGGTTAATTTAACGTGATAAGCACAGAGTAATTTGGGTTTTTCACCAGGAAGTATCTCTGAATAATAAGGAGATTATAAAATGAGAACACGCTCATCATTAGTGATTAAACTCACGCTGTTTCTATCACTTACGCTGTTTCTTATATGGCTGATTTCTGTCATAGCGACAGCCTTTTTTTCCTTCAGACATGCACACCAGCATATGATGGATGAGTTATCACATCTTGCGACTTTACGGGCAGATTTAAGTAATCATCGTTTTGAAGACGCTGAGAAAGACGCGCAGGAGCTGGCAAGGCGCTATGACGCCTATTATGAAAAGTATGAAAATGATAAAAATATTACGTCGAATACTGATAGTAAATATCTTCCCATCAATGGCAATATTTGCCAGCCCGATCATGAAATAAGTCAGGATAACTGGTTTATTCAGGCATATGGCGCTGCCGGACAAGCTTATTATCTGGACAGCTTTATTTTTAAGCGATCTCAAGGGATATCAATTTATCCTCCGGAAAAAATCTCAGATGATTATTTTGTCAAACGATGTCTTGAATTGGCGAATTTTCCCATGAGCCCCAATCACGATAATATTTATTGGGGACAGCCGGAGCATATTCCTGGCAGTGGCTGGAGTATTTCGGTTGCTGCGAGTGATAAAATGGGACGACTGACTGGATACGCGATTAAATTCAATGACCTATTATCATACGGACAAGCCGTCACTAATTATGACATCGATCTCTGGCTGGACAGCAATCAACAATTATTGCCATTTTTCAAAGGAAAATTACCGCAGGATCAAGAGCAACATATTCTAGCGTTGCTGAAGAAGGTCAAATTACATGATGGTTGGCAATATATTCCCGGTTATCAGGTATTACGTATCCAGCTTAAAGGTCCCGGTTGGCAGCAATTGGTACTTTATCCTACCAGAGGTCTATTTGAGGAAATTATTGATCAGGCGATTATTCAGCTTCCCTTTGCGTTGGTTATTTTATTCATGATAACGCTGACTTTATTCTGGATGTTGCATCATTACTTAGCCAAACCGTTATGGCAGTTTGTAGATATCATTGATAAAACTGGGCCAAGCGCTCTAGATGTCCGTCTGCCAGAGAATCGGCGTGACGAGTTGGGTCAGATCGCTAGAGCTTACAATGCGTTACTTGATACCCTGAATCAGCAATACTCCACATTAGAAAACAAGGTAGCAGAGCGCACCAGAGCATTAACGGAAGCAAAACAACAGGCAGAGTTAGCCAATAAGCGTAAAAGTCGCCATTTGACGACGATCAGCCATGAATTGAGAACACCACTTAGCGGAACACTGGGGGCATTGGAACTGCTGAAAACCAGTGAAATGGACAACGAACAACTGCAACTTGCAGAAACGGCACACCAATGTACATTATCTTTACTGTTTATTATCAATAAATTACTTGATTTTTCGCGCATTGAAGCTGGGCAAGTTGAATTGCAGTATGCAACCTGTCAGTTGTTACCGTTGTTGGATCAGTCAATGGCGACGATACAGGGAATGGCACACAATAAAAGGTTGACGTTAGAAACTTTTGTCGCCGCTGATGTACCGCAATCATTAGTTCTTGATGCAATCCGTGTAAAGCAGATTCTGGTGAATTTGTTAGGAAATGCCTGCAAGTTTACCGATGATGGCGGCATTTGTCTGACTGTTACCCGTTCAGATAACATGCTGATTTTCGATGTCACGGATAGCGGGTGTGGTGTGGCACCAGAAAATATCTCATCGGTATTTAATCCCTTTTATCAGGTGCAAGAACATGCTCAGGGCACAGGGCTTGGGCTTGCTATTGCGGCTACGCTAGCCAAAATGATGGGAGGAAGTTTGAAGTTCAACAGTGCTTTTGGTTTAGGCACCAGCGTGGTATTTCAACTGCCGCTGACAGATTTTATTGAACCAGAGTTATTGCAGGGGGAAGTCGATGCACCATTGGCTTTACATCGTCAACTAATGACATGGGGCCTCACTTGTTTGTCAAAACAGCATTACGGCGAGTTATCCGCCAATGACTTACGTTTTTTGCCGGGTCGCTTGCGGGATATTGTAGAACGTCAGCTATCTGGAGCACCGTCACCTGTGCAGGATAATGTACCGTTACAGCCCTGGCGTATGCGTGTGTTATTGGTGGATGATGCAGAGACCAACCGGGACATTATTGGTATGATGCTGACCCGGTTAGGTCAAGAAGTGCAGTACGCTAAGGATGGTACCGAAGCACTATTGTTAGGAAAGCGTTACCGTTTTGATCTGGTATTAATGGATATATTGATGCCAGGGCAATGTGACGGTCTGGAAACTACCCGACTTTGGCGTATTGACTCTGACAATCAGGATTCAGAGTGCATGATTGTTGCTCTGACGGCAAATACGGTTGCCGAGGAAAAAGAGCGCGCTGCTCAGGCTGGAATGAATGATTACATATCCAAACCGGTTACGATTAACCAATTGGCTCAAATATTAGAGATGACTGCGGAATATCAGTTACGGCGTGATATTGATCTGATGGTACAGCAAGAAACAGACAAACCATTACTATCCATGAACTTATTGCGTATGCAGGAAAGGGTCCGCAGGGAATTATTAACTTTACTCAACGAAGTTGAACAACATGTTACTCAACAGGAGGTATTAGAAAAGCTCTTACATTCCATGAAAGGAGTAAGTGGGCAGGCAGGGCTTAATTCGTTGTTATGTATCATTGTTGAGATGGAAAACCAAGTACATAACGGTGCGCTGCCGCAAGAGAATGAGCTGATGAAACTACGTAAATTGATTAATGCAACACTGTGCTCTGCTGAGGAACATGAGCAGAATGCACCTTTTTCCGTGAGGTCCTAATATGATTTGCTATAAAGTTTTGCTAGTGGATGATCATGAGCTGATCATAGATGGAATAAAGAACCTTCTTGCTGCATATCCGCGTTATCAAGTAGTCGCGCAGGTTGATGATGGGCTAGCTGTTTATGCTGCCTGCCGAGATCTTGCACCGGATATTGTTATTCTTGATCTTGGTCTTCCTGGGCTAAATGGATTGGATATTATTCCACAACTTTGCCAACGTTGGCCGGATTTACGCATACTTGCCCTTACTGCCCATGATGATGAATTAACGGCCAGCCGTGTACTACGTGCAGGGGCATTAGCCTATGTTTTGAAAACCAGCTCACAGCAGATATTACTTGCTGCAATTACCAGCGTTGCAGCTAAAAAAAGTTACGTTGATCCTAACCTGAATCAAGAGGCTGTTCACCGGTTAGGAGAGGGAACGAATGATGACAGTACATTACTTACTCGACGCGAGCGCCAAATATTACAGCTAATCAGCGAAGGTAATGGCAACCGTAATATTGCGGAGATGCTAAGTATTAGTGTTAAAACAGTAGAGACTCACCGCCTTAATATGATGCGAAAACTCAAAGTTCATAAGGTCACTGAATTACTTAAATACTCGAGAAAGTTAGGATTAATAACTTGATCATGCAGACAGCATTAATGCTGATGGGTGACAATTGGCTATTAAAAATAGCTTGCAGAAACAGCCCGATTTATAGGGCTGTTTTTGTATTTGTCAGTAATATACCCTTCATCTTTCAAGTTGCTGCTTTGTTGGCTGCTTTCACTCACCCCAGTCACATAGTTATCTATGCTCCTGGGGATTCGTTCACTTGCCGCCGCGCTGCAACTCGAAATCTATTGGGTATAGTACAATTAAGGTCACCTAAGATGAGTTTATAACGCCAGTTTATGCAGGCATTTTTTATTTTATATGTCAACGTTTACAGGCGAGTTAGAAAATAGAACTTGTTTTAAACACCTCGTAGATGCCATATAATATTCCTTATTTTTTATATAATTATTTTATCTATTTCGCTAACAGGATTATTTCATGAGCACTAAAGTTATGCCTATCCCATCATTCGGTCATGATATGGTTATCAATGAGTCAATTGCTCTGGTTGATCAAGAACACCTCAACGCATTAGTAGAGAAGCTCGATATTTCTCAACCTGCGGCGGTGATCAGTTATGGTGCCAAACCTATGGGGGAAATTGCTCGTTTTGCCGATACCTTATTAGAGAATGTACGGACGAAAGAAGCTAATGAAGTAGGCCAGAAACTTTCAGCTTTAGTCATGTTTATTCGCGAACATGATGCATTATCCGCAGAAGAGAAGAGTAGTAACTTTCTAAGAAACTTACCGTTGATCGGTGGAATTTTTAAGAAAGTCGAACGCACCATGATTGATCAGAAGACGCTAACACAGCAAGTCGATACCATTGCCACTCATCTGGATAATGCAATGCTTAACTTGCTGCGTGATATTACTGTGTTGGATCAACTTTACGATCGTAATCTCGGTTTTTATAAAGAAGTATCGCTCTATGTTGAAGCGGGCAAACAGAAGTTACAACAGATTAAAACAGTGGAATTACCTGCACTACAGAGAAAGGCTGCAACGTCTCAAGACATGATGGATGCGCAGAGTGTTAAAGATTTGCTGGAAGATATTAATCGTTTTGAACGTCGTCTTCACGATCTGGAACTGTCAAAAACCATTGCTATACAGACTGCACCACAGATTCGTATTGTACAAAATAACAACCAGCAACTGGCGGAAAAGATCCAGAGCAGTATCCTTTCGACATTACCAATCTGGAAAAGTCAGATGGTACTCAATTTGTCACTGAAAGCGCAGGGTAAAGCGGCTAAATTGCAAAAAGAGGTGGCTGATACGACTAACGATTTATTGCGTAAAAATGCTGAAATTCTGCAACAGAGCAGCATTGCAACGGCTACTGAAGTGGAGCGCTCTATCGTTGATATTGAAACCCTGCGCGATGTGCAGAGTCGTTTGGTCAATACGATTGAAGATACCATGCGCATTGCGTCAGAAGCGCGTATTAAGCGGACTGAAATCGAACGAGAATTGTCCTCAATGGAAGATAATTTACGCCAGCGTTTAACTGCGGCGGCTAATGCACAATATTAATCATCTTATTATTGCCTAATAGATTTCCAGTTGCAGCGCGACGGCAAGTGAGCGAATCCCCAGGAGCATAGATAACTCTGTGGCCAGGGTGAGTGCAGCCAACAAAGAGGCAACTTGAAAGATAACGGGTATAGATGCTTTCCTAAGACAGTAATGGATAATAGATAAGAGTAAAATACATATATGCCCACACCTCAATCATCGGCTGACCATGATGCGGCACAGCAGCAGGAACAGGAAGAGATATCCCTGTTCGATAGCATTAAGCGGTTTTTATCGCGTGTACTGTTTCATATCATAGTTTTTGTCATCGCGTTTACGTTGGCCTGTGTCGCTTTGTTCACTCCTTGGTCTTTTTTAACCTTGCCTGCGGATAATAATCATATTTCCAGCATGGTGCTATTGTCAGGCTATATCGGATTATTAGCTCTTTATCCGCCACGTCCACATAGATTGGCAACTTGGGCCGGTTGGTTGGTGGTGGTGTTGAGTCCGTTGGCGGGACTGTGGGCTGTTGCATTATCGTTTGGTGGGTTAGCGACTTTGCTCATTACTATTATTGGACAACGTAAACTAGAGGTAAGCAGATTCCCATTATTGCTGATAGCAGCGCTTATCATTGTATTGCTGTTTAGAATGGATGCCCATGCTATTCCTGTTTGGTTCGGTGCTGCATTTTTTGCCATTGTGCTGATAGTGGCGTTTGTTGAATTCTGGCTCCATCTCCGGCGGCGGAAAGCGTTGCAACGTCAACAACGGATTGTTGCTCGTCAACAAGCAGAAGAGCAGCGTCGGCAAAATGAAGCGCTGGCAGAGTTTGCTGAATATTATGAACAATTGGCTCAGATTACGAGTTATAAGTCTGGCATGACGTATGAGATACAGGAGTTGGTTAGCCAGATTGAGGAGAAAACGCAGGCGATCATTGGCTGTATGCAGGCTGATGCTAGGGATGTCACTCCCGGTAAATTATTTCTCAACCGTTATTTGCCAATGATCGTTAAGTCATTGGAACGTTGTGTTTCGTTAAAGGAGCACAATGCTCATAGCACGCAATTCGAAGAGGTGAGATTACTGACTTATCAAGGGATACGGGAAATGAGTGTTGCATTTAGTGAAATGCATCAGAGTCTATTGGATAACGATATCGACGATCTACGGGTAGATCTGAAAGTAATGAATCAGTTGATCCGTTCTCAAGGATTTGGTGCCAAGCACGATCAATAAGGCTGAAGAAATTGATGAGAATTACGGAGGGGGACTACTGGATAGACTGTTTGTCACGGTGGGGTAGTTAACGATAGTTCGCTTGAGCGGCTTGTTAATTGAGTCTCTATGAGGAGCCTAATGCAATCCTTTTGGCAATCGGCCTAGCGGCATAGCATTGTTCGCCTGGCCTCTTTAGAGATTGCTAAGCTACAGGCAATTCATTTATTTAAGATTTTGCCATTTTGTTGTTAATCACACCGGAATAGATAAATAATTCTGGTATATCCTGCCGTGAAATGTATTAAAAATGTGTAATTATCATGGACAGGGCAAGGAATTTTCTAACTAAGGTTGGTTTTCGATTTGACAAAATTGATAAGGAAGGTTGAATGTCGATTAACTCATTGTTCTCTATGCTGATAATAATAACTTTATTTGTTATTAGCAATGTGGGATTCATTTCTCTTGATTTAACTATCAAAGAAATAATAACGATATGGTCAAGCAAGGAGTATAATTCATCTGGATTATCTCTTCTTATTCGTACCACTGATTATACCCTTCATCTTTCAAGTTGCTGCTTTGTTGGCTGCGTTCACTCACCCCAGTCACATAGTTATCTATGCTCCTGGGGATTCATTCACTTGCCGCCGCACTGCAACTCGAAATCTATTGGGTATATGTGATGCTGACTAACAATTTATTGTTTGTTTTCTGTACCACCCTATTCTTGTTTCGAAATAAATTAAAACGCAGCTTACGCATGATTTTTTTATTTTTTTTAATCAGCCTGCTGAATAATACTGCTACATTTGTTTTCATCCTGAATTTGTCAACTCATTTTCAATTTATTCCAGAACGTGTGCTAAATTGGATACTGATTTTATTTCCTGTTTCAATGATTATTATTTATATTCTGGCAAGGAAGAACACAAATGAACAATATACCCGTCATCCTCCAAGTTGCCTCTTTGTTGGCAGCACTTGCTCACCCCGGTCACATAGTTATCTATGCTCCCGGGGATGCGTTCACTTGCCGCCGCGCTGCAACTCGAAATTTATTGGGTATAGTTAAAATAGTCATCATCAAAATCACTTTTTTATGAAAGATGATAACCATATCGTTTTAATGGTGAAAAATTCAAAATAAAAAATTAAATTATATAGTATAAAAAATAGAATTATATTACATCATTAGATAAAAAGAATAATATCAATATATCCCATCATAGTGGCAATGCTACGGAATTTTTAAGTGATTAAACTTAATTATTCTACTACTGTCATATTAAGTAAATTCACCCATTGAATTAATTTAATAGTTAATACATTATAATTAATAACAAGAGGTAATTACTTCTCTTAAATATAATACATATACTTAATAGATTTCGAGCCGCAGCGCGGTGGCAAGTGAACGCATCCCCAGGAGCATAGATAACTCTGTGACTAAGGGAAGTGAAAGAAGCTAACAAAGCAGCAGCTTGAAAGATGAAGGGTATAGATAAGGTTAAGCTAATACCGCGCACTCTAATTGCTCCGATCTTATTAAATATTGGAAACGGTGTTGAAATATAAAAATGAATTATTTAAATAGAAAACTTCCTACAATTAAACAATTACAATGCTTCCTCGCTGTTGCTTATGAATTAAACTTTCGTCGGGCTGCGGAACGGATGCTGATGACTCAACCCCCATTGACTCGGCAAATCCAGTGCTTAGAAGAAATGCTCGATTGTTCTTTATTTACCCGAAATACTCATCAAGTTTATTTGACTGAGGTGGGCATTCAATTTGAAAAACAAGCTAGAGAACTTATAAACCAATTGGCTCATTTGGTCAGAGAAATAAATAGAGAAAGTTGTACGGTAAAAATTGGAATCACACGTACGTTAGATTCCAGCCTCATTCCTGCCATTTATTCTGCCTTTAAGTTACTAGACGATACAAATGTAAGATTCTCTCATCAGTTGGTCTCAAAACAATTACTGCAAATGTTAAGAAGTGGGAAGTTAGATATTGCCTTAGTAGGCGAAAAACCTCTTAGCCATTTACAAGAATTTAGTTTTTACTGGCTTGATCGTGAACCGTTGATGCTAGCTCTTCCCTCTGTCCATCCTGCAAGCCTTAAAGAACGAGTCTTATTACAGGATGTAGCTGATTTACCTTTATATTGGTTTTCACGTAGAGCGAATCCGGGCTTCTACGGTAAATGCGAAACCTATTTTCAACAGTTGCCATTTCCCTTGAAACGAATACCAAAACCTGATGATTCATTGATTATGCTGGCTAATATAGCCAAAGGGAAAGGAATGGCACTGATGCCACAGTCAATGTGTGTATCAATGCGCGAGGGCCTGTGCTATCGCAAGTTAGATAAGTCAGACAATGAGCAGCTGAACATTGATATCTATTTAGTAATACGTAGTAATGAACATCGTGATAATGTGTTGCATATAACCCAAAAGTTGCTTGCTATTTCTCCAAAAAATTAATGACCCAGACAATATTTCGATATATATCCAATAGATTTCGAGTTGCAGCGCGGCGGCAAGTGAATGCATCCCCAGGAGCATAGATAGCTATGTGACTGGGGTGAGTGAACGCAGCCAACAAAGCAGCAACTTGAAAGATGAAGGGTATATGAACAAAATTGCAATGAGCAGCTTGTTGATTGTTTTAAGTGACTCTTGTCAATGAAGTTTACATTACTTGAAAGGTTTGGTCTCATCTTGTCCTGAAAGTTTTGCCCTATTTAGAAACACTGTGTCTGCCAGAAAGTCTGCAACTTTTCTTATTTTGAGGGAATGCGCTAAATCTGCTTGAATTACCAGCCATAAAGGTTGATCTATGCCCAAATTACTTGAAACACATATGAGACCCGCTGCGTTGGCTACAAAATGTGGAAGTACTGCTAATCCCAAGCCTGCTTTTACAGCAGAAATTTGAGCAGAAAGGGAAGTTGTGGCTACAGAAAGTGGGCGACCTTTGAGTATTTGTTCAACCCATTTGAATGTAAAGAGTTGAGATTGATCATCTGTCCACCCAATAAAGTTATCGTTTTCATATTCTCCTCTAAGCGCTCCTGATGAATGAGTTGCCAGGTAATCTTCACTTCCATAAAGACCAAATCCTAAGATTCCTAATTGACGAATAGTTACATGCCCTCTCTCTGGCCTAATTATGCGAAGTGCCAAGTCAGCGTCGCGACGATGTAAATTGACAGTATGAATATCGGTAATGATCTCCAATGTTAGATCCGGATAATTTTTCCGTAAGCTTGGCAAGCTAGGAATTATTAAACTATTTGCGAGCGTCTCCGTGGTAGCGATGCGAACTTTCCCCGAAATTTCCATGCGTGTATCAGCCTCAAGCAACAACGTATTTGCTGCCATCTCCATATTTTTCGCTTTTTCCAGAAGTTCAGTCCCATCTTCTGTTAGTTGATAACCAGCTTGATGGCGGAGGAACAATGGCATCCCAAAAGTTGCTTCAAGTCGTTCAACTCTTCTGGATACAGTTGCAACTCCTATCTTAAGGAGATTTGCAGCCCTACTTATGGTACCGGTTCGAGCTACTGCTAAGAATATACGTATATCATCCCAAACAAGAGACTGTGCAATCCGGCTTCCATTTTTGGAAAGTTGAATTCCGATATTATCTACATCTTTCATATTTGATATGTGCCACAATTATCTTGAGAAAAGCAAACGAGTTTAATACATGGCGATTTCTTTGGATATTTAATATATCAACGGTCATTTCTTCATATATTGAATGTCGAATCGTTCCATTCTTAGGCTGTCATTGTTGTTCAATAAATAATGGCGGTCAAAAGTACTTGTTGCTTACTTGAGACCAGCATTGATGAGTTAATTGGAAATAAGTTAACACCACACATCCAATCCCCATCCTGACTAAGTCTACTTGTTTAATATGATTATGATATGAGAGGCCATTATGATGAAGAAAAGAAAAATATTTATTACAGGTGCTGGTGGAGGTATTGGGTCTTCATTAGTTCAGGATCTCCTGCAAGCAGGTCATTTTGTAGCTGCTGGAGACATCACATCAATTAATACTCACGATAGTAACAGTGATTCAGCTCGTTTAATCCCCCTTCAGTTCGACATACGGGATGTCAATAGCTGCACCCAAGCTGTTCAAACCGCAGTGGAGACATTTGGTTCAATAGACACACTGATTAATGTGGCAGGTATTTGCTACGGGGGCGATCCACTTACTGCGTCACCCGAAGAATGGGAGAACACATTTGATATTAATGTAAAAGGTATGTTTCAAATAACTCAGGCCGCTTTACCGTACTTACAAGGAAAAGAGCGCTCTGATATTGTGAATATATCTTCTGTATGGGGAGTAGACTACAATCCGAATCTACTCTCATATTCAGCATCAAAGTTTGCAGTAGAGGGTTATACAGGTGGATTGCGTGAGTGGGGCCTTCCCAGAAATATACGCGTGACGTCGTTGCAAGTAGACAAAGTCGATACCAATTTTCGTCGCAATTTAGGTAATGCGGGTGTTTTCCCTGATGAAAAATTGAGAAAAATGCTTACACCAAAAGATGTTTCAGAAGCTGTATGCTTTGTTCTCAATACAAACTCGACTGCGCATGTATCATATATGCGTCTTGATGCTCCATTATGGTATCAATTAGAAAAATAAGGTCATTGTTATGCGAGTTACACCACAGCTAGCCGTCATTTTGACTCTATTTGCAACCTTCTTTTGGGGCTCCAATTTCCAGGCAACAAAACTCGCTCTCAGCAGCTTACCTCCATGGACTGCGTCTGTTGAACGTTTTGTCTTTGCTGTCTTAGCTATTTTTATCTTTATGGTCCTTAAGGGCGGTATTCACGGTAAGGTACTGAGACAAAATCTCCTTGCATTCATTATTCTTGGAACGATTGGCGTCGCCGGCTTCAATGGGGCTTTGTTTGTTGGCTTGCAAAGCTCCAGCCCTGTCACTGCTGCATTAATAATGGCTACAACTCCAATTTCTGCCAATATTCTGGAAGCCATAATGAATCGCCGTTTTCCAGAGCTTATCCGTGTGTACGGGATGATGATTAGTCTATTTGGTGTAGCGTTAGTTATCACTAATGGTCAATTGTTTTCTGGCGGAGCAATTCATACAGCATCTGGCGACTTAATCATTTTAGCGGGTAGTCTCGGTTGGGCAATTTACACAGTGGGAACCCGCACGTTTGTTACAGGTGCTACTCCTCTCGAAACAACTAGTTGGACGATGCTTTTTGGTACTGTGATATTGGCTATGATTGCCATTTTCGTTGAATCACCGGTTCCTTCATTATTCTCAGGAAAACTTGAGAGTCATCTGGCGAGTGTCTATATGGGGATCGCCGGTTCCGTTTTTGCCTATCTTTTTTGGAATATAGGCATTGCTACTAGAGGACCAGGAAAAACAGCGATATTTTTCAATTTCGTTCCAATTTTTGCTCTTGGTATACAAGTAGCGATGGGGGATATTCCAAGTTTAGCACAAGTTATTGGAATAATTATCACTATTGCAGGGGTACTTTTAGGGCAGGGGGTGGTTACTTCGAGGTTTATATCTAAAGGATTGCCGGCGAAATAATAATCTATACCCTTCATCCTTCAAGTTGCTGCTTTGTTGGCTGCGTTCACTCACCCCAGTCACATAGTTATCTATGCTCCTGGGGATGCATTCACTTGCCGCCGCGCTGCAACTCGAAATCTATTGGGTATACAATAATTAGTTGTTTGTTTTCTAGGGGGGGCTTGGGAAAATGGAAATATACTGTCCCCCGTTCTCTCAAAATCTGATGGGTAACAGCAGTGCCCAGAAGACCACCTTTGCCACTCAGGCCGTCTGGCGTTTTCTTAATAATGGTCGTATTTCATTTAGCCAGCTTAATCAGTTGATGATTGAGCTGGCCCAACAGGGCATCTCTCAGAGTTCCCATTCAGCATGTGGGCGTGCTCAGATTCGCTGTGGCTTTCTTTTAGCGAAGCGCCAAAATCACGGCATTCACTTGCATACTGATTAAAAGCGGTGAAATGGAGTTTGCTGAGTCTTTTCTTCCGGTATTTGGTGACAAAAACGAGATGCCCATGCAGAAGAAAGGCTGCGTGCCGGGAACGATTGATTGGGTATTTTTGCATTGAAATTAACCGGATAGGCTGTAGGATAGTGAACAAAATGACGACATACTGAATGCTCATGCTCATCCTGAAAGCCTACAAATTCAGACTCGAACCCTCAGTAGCACAGTCGCAGCGTCTGCACTCGCATATCAGTAATATCCGCCACGACTACCTTACATAAAACCACAACGACAATCAGCAAAAACTACGCGATGATAGTCATTGAGGGTTTGAAGGTCAGCAAGATGTCGAAATCGGCAAAAGGAACTGCCGAACAGCCCGGGCGTCATGTTCGAGCGAAGTCGGGCTTAAACCGTTCGATACTGGCTCAGGGTTGGTACGAAATGCGCCGTCAGCTTGAGTACAAGCAACGCTGGCGTGGTGGTCAGGTGTTAGCCGTCCCGCCGGCCTATACCAGCCAGATTGAAGCCAGAATAACGATAACGCGAGCGGTCAAATCGAAGCGTATCGATGAAGAAACCGGAACAAGGCTAAAAGTGCAGTCAGGTTCGCTGTTCCGGGTCAGGCTGATAGTTATCCGGATGATGGATGAGGAACTGACCCGGCTAGCCGCAAGTGTGTTGGATCAGTTCGGAGATGTGTAGATACCTATGACCTGGAAGGAAATGGTTTCCCGCGAAAAGTATGGTGAAAGAAGAGATTGATTTTAAGTACCTTGCTCATACTCATTATGAACGAGTGACCGCCAAAGCCACTCCTTCACCACCGCCAATACACAGCGCAGCGATACCATTCTGCAAACGGTTCCGTTTCAAGTTATGGATTAACGTCACAAGAATGCGACATCCAGAAGCACCGATGGCATGTCCTAAAGCAATAGCACCACCATAAGGATTGACACGCTCAGATGGAATACCACACGAAGAAAGCACAGCCAAAGCCTGTGCAGCAAATGCCTCGTTTGATTCAAGTACATCAACATCCTCAGGCTTCCACTGCTGTTTTAATATACACTGGTGTATCGCTTCAATGGGAGCCGCTCCCATAAGCTCGGGCTCAATACCTGTATTGGCAAAGCCGCTCAAAGTAGCCAATGGCTGTAAATTTAGACTTTCTGCTTTCTCGCGGCTACATAATAACACTGCTGCAGCGCCATCATTCAGGGAAGATGCATTACCGGCTGTCACGGTCCCTTCTTTCTGAAAGACAGGCTTCAGAGAAGATAATTTTTCTATGCTAGTCTCCCGTGGCCCCTCATCTTGTACGAAACGGAGAATTTCTCCCTTTCTTCCGGCTATCTCAACAGCAACAATCTCGTCATTGAAATATCCCGCCTGTTGAGCATGAACAGCCCGGTGATGTGATAGAAGCGCGTATTCATCCTGTTGAGCACGTGTTATATTAAATTGCTTTGCGACATTTTCTGCTGTTACTCCCATGTGAAAATGATGAAAAGCATCCCAAAGGCCATCATGTACCAAACTATCTTTCAGTTCACTGTGGCCGAGACGAATCCCTTGTCGAGACATGGGTAGAATGTGAGGAGCCAGAGACATGTTTTCCTGCCCACCAGCAATAACTATCTCCGCTTCACCACTTTGGATCGCTTGCATACCCAAATGAACAGCTTTCAGACCTGAACCACAGACCTTATTAATGGTCATAGCTTGGATAGTAACTGGTAACCCCGCTCGCAATGCAGCTTGCCGCGCTGGATTTTGTCCACAACCGGCCGTCAGCACTTGTCCCATAATGACCTGTTCAATATCTAGTGCAGCAACACCGCTTTCTGCTAGCAAGGCTTGGATGACCGTACTGCCAAGAAAAGTTGCAGGTTGAGCAGCTAGCGAACCCTGGAAACTGCCTGTTGCCGTACGTTTAGCAGCAACAACAACAACGTCTCTCATGATTTCCCTCCTGTTTCACTCTTCAGTGCGTTTTTTTGAGCTATAGCTGTACGGAACGCAGTTAGCCCATTCATGCAGGCGGGAATACCAGCGTACACTGCCATCTGGACTACAATCTCCAATAATTCTTTCTCTGTGACTCCTACATTAAGTGCAGCGCGCATATGCAGTTCTAATTGAGGCTGAGCATTACCTAAAGTAATTAAAGAGGCTACTGAGAGCATCTCACGCGTTTTGAGATCCAAACCTTCACGTCCTACAATTGCACCAAAGGCATAATCAGTAATCAAAAATGGTAAGTCTGCATCCAGTTCTGCTAAGCTTCCCATTACTCGATCTGCCAAACCTGGCTCTAATGACTCCATAATAGAGCGGCCATGTTCAGTTAATTCTTCACCCATTTTCATCTTGTTTTCCTTACTAATAGTTATTCTGTGTGGTTTTTATAATTATCATTCTTTTCAATTTTCATAATATTCTTCAATAAATATGGGCACTTTCAGTAAGAATTTCCCAATTATTCCTTCGGGCATATGCGGCTAGATTTGTGTTATCACCAACGCAAACCGGATTTCCTGTAGCTTCTAACATCGATACATCAGAAAGGTCGTCGCCATAAGCAAAGCTATTTTCTAGATCAATATGTTGGTTGTATGAAAAGGAAATTAATGCTTTTTTCTTTCCTTCTCCTATGGTTTGTGGTTCATCTATCTCTCCTGTTAGTTTTCCTTCTTTATTTAACAATAATTGCGTACAAAGAATAACATCCACTCCCAAGTGCCGTCCCAATGGTTTTAATAAAGGCAACATGGAGCCGGAGATAAATACTGTTAAATGACCATAAGTCTGATGCTTATAAAACGCATCTATTGCTGACGAAATATAAATCTCATCCTTTTTAAGAAACTTATTAAACCAATTCTCACCCTCTTGATACAACTCATCTATATAAACTCCACTGAGTTGCCGATAATACATACGATTTAATTCTTCTCTTTTCGCTCCCTGAGAAAGAGCAGTTGTAAACCGCTCATTAAATGCATTATATTCATGCTGACGTTGGCGACAATGGCACCAAAATTGATAAAAATGAAACATACTTTTCATTTTTATCAAAGTTTCGTCAACATCGAAAAAGGCCGCTATTCGCTTCACAGTTCCTATTCTCCTAATAAATCTTTTGATAGGATTTAGTTAAAAAATCTGTTTAATTACATTCTTATAGTTATTTGCCTTGGTATTACGATTATTTAAAAAGTAGTGAATTCACTGAAAGAAGCAGTAGGTAATTTTAGATGAGCATGGATATCTCCCCCCAAACCATATAAACCTATCGCACCACCAAAACTTTGCTGACAACTCATAAAAAGAACAACAATGTTGATAATCCGGTTACGTTCCTTTCCCTCTGAGGGGAATGGATTAGGTAATTCTGCCCAATATTCTGCGTTCCCTTCAGCATCAGTAACAAAAACGTTAGGTATTCCGAGTGGCCCAGGGCGACTAGGTTTTTCAGGAGCCAGATCTCGTTCACGCAGACTCATAACAGTATAGACACTGTGTGGTACCAGATGCTTAAAGGTAAAATCAAAGCGTGCACTGCGCTTGTCTTTACTCAGAGTTACTGTCAGAGTCCCCTTAGCCTTCATCCAATCCCGCAATGTGATAGGTTGCAGTTTACGTTGTCCGTCAGAAGCTCGGAAATCAGCAATATATCCTTCATGTAATGGCCTGCTTGGTCGCTGATCTCGAGCAGCTTCTGGTCGCTGTTCTGGAGCAAATATCATAGGATAGTTATTCATCGGTAGCGGTAATGGCAATGTATATAAGGTTATTTTTGCCAGATGGTCCTTTGACTGAGCATCAAGATCCTGAACAATATGATATGGTTCAACCTGTCCATAAGGTGGCAACGGACTGTTCTGATCCACAATTGCACAGCCCCAACGAATACCATTATCAGAGGGAATCTGACCGACCACGACAAAATTCCCGTGAATATCCACCACCTCAGCAGGGGGATAAAGGGGCCCCTGCGTAGTGACGGCCAGATCATAAGTTTGGCCGTATTTTTCAGGCATACACCTTCTCCTCAACAGCTGGTGTGCTTATGTGTTGAGTCTGCAAAATGGCCTCAGTGATTTCGTTAGCCATTGCTGCTTCTTTTTTGCTGATCACTTTTTCTGGATAAACCGTGAAGGAAACAGCCATAGATGCACAAAGTGTTGTATGTTGTGAGATATGAATATTAGCTTTAAAACGGGAACGGCGATCATTAATATCCTCTTCTACCAATTCATAATTAACTACTGCTGGTAAAGGGAATAAAAAGTTTGAAAATTTTATATTCATATCATTGATGACATAATAAGACTGTCCTACTTTATCTGACATATAAAATTCTTCTGTCACAGCTATAAAAGTCTGACGACAAGCCTCAATTAAAATCATTCCTTGAATATGTTGTCCTGTTTGGTGGTCAGCCATTAATTCACAACGCTCATCAATTAATAGGGGTAAAGAAAATAAATTTTTATTCACTTTCTCTGCAGCACCTATCACCGTATTATGCGTTATTTTTTTATGGGAGTATGCATTTTTCCTCGAAACAGTTAACTGTTGCAAAGTAGTTAGATCTATTTCGTTATTATAGCACTGGTTTCTCTTCTGATTATCCAATACTTTTTCAGCAAAATCATATCTTACTCCCTGACCAACAATAAACTGCTTCTTTGTATCAATAATATGAGCAGGGATTTGTGTAATAAGATCCAATTGGCTAATGGTAACGACATCTTTACCATTGGCAAATGCATTAAATTTGTCCCCTACAACGACTATTTTTTTACACGCGGCTGTTTTCATTTTCTCTACCAGATTTTAAAACATCAAGAAATAGAACGATAAATACGGGTATAAAGACCACCATTTCCACCTGTAATGTAGTTATCCCCAGCTTGCTGGATAATGTTCAGATAACGTTCATTGGTAAACACTTCTAAATAGCTTTCTTTATCTACATTAAATGCTGAAATAAACATAACACCAGGTTGACCACTAATCAGAGAATGGTAGGCCTCAAAACTGGTAATCTTTTCTTTATTTTCCCGCACTACATTAAAGATTGTCTCTTCACGCCATTGACGGTATTCTTTATAATTTTCTGCCGGTACTTCTACATGGCGAAGTTGAATATACTCTGTAACAGGAAGTTCATCTTCCGAGTCAATTGGCGCTTCAACAAATTTTAACAATTCACGGCGAATATCTCCTTTCAATATTGAAGAAAAACTCTGAAATGCCGATTCTAATTCTTTTTCACTTTCGCTTATTTTATCAATAGATGAAAAAGAACGAAGTTCTAATAATTCATTAATTCCAGGTTCGTCTGAAATAAAATATTTTTTATTGTTTTTATTCTTCAATGTATTGAAGTTATTAATGTCAGTGTGTTCTTTTAATGGAAAGCGTGTGATGATTATATATTTCGCAGACATTTTAAATTATCTCGTTGTTTAATTGGTCGTCGTATAATAACGATTTTATGATTTTTTGGAATTGTTATTTTTGTGATATATTTATTATATTAATAGCTTCATAAGATAATTTCTGTTCCATTTAAGAACAGTAATTCCGAAAGTCAGTAGATTCAGACTAGTATTACAGCTGTAGATACTTTTCCTTGATGCTCACGACACTGAGAAATCACATGAATTAAACTTTTCTATGAGAGTCTCTTCTGTTGAAAAAATGAAGTACGGGTGGAGTACTAATATATATCCTATGGATTTCAAGATGCATCGCGACGGCAAGGGAGCGAATCCCCGGGAGCATAGATAACTATGTGACCGGGGTGAGTGAGTGCAGCCAACAAAGAGGCAACTTGAAAGATGACGGGTATAGTTAGGAGTCTTGATTAATTTAACCTTGATATGACAATCCGGTATATATTATTTACGCCAGATTTTTTGCGTTAAAATTAAATAAAAAATTTATAATTATTATATAAAGTAAATAGTTAAATTGAAATTATAATCGTTATATCCGACATTCCGCACCCAATTCAGGAATAAAAAGACTCATACCATTGACCCAATATTTTCAACAGGTCACTTTGGTACGGTTGTATACCCGTTACCCTCCGATGCTCTTGAAATTCGAAGGTATTAATCCCTTCAAAGGTTAAAAATACCCAACGGGCGGTGGGCGATTGTGTCTGCCGGTTTTTCATATCCGGGTAAAATGCCGCATTTTGTTTCAATCCGCTGCGAATTTTATGCTCCAGCGCAGCATAAACCATTAAACTGCATGTCATCACCATCAATAAAGCTTCGATGCGTTCCGGTTTTTTCAGATACAGGGAAGCGGTCAGGAACTCCGGGCTTTTCAGAAACCGGAAGCCCCGCTCAACCTTTTGCTGGGCTTTGTAATTAGCCAGCAAAGTTTCCATATCAAGGGCTTCCTCGTCCATGTCGTTGGTGGCGAGAATAAACATCCCCACCTGGAGTCTGGCATCGGCAGCTTTATCCAGCTGGCTGTAAGCCCGGCCCGATAGCTGATAATGAATCTGAGCGCGTTGATCTTTCGCCGGACGTCCACGCCCCTGATAAGTCACGATTTCCTTCGCCTCCGGAGCGTCAACAGCGAGAAACTGGCAGACGGATTCAAAATCACGCAGGGCATGTAACGCATCTTCCTTGCAGGCAAACGCTTTTTTGCACAATTTTTCAAACAAAATGCGCGATCGCCGTCAATCTTATTGGCGCTACAAAGATATAAAGCGTGCGTAAGATCACACTATTTTTAAATCAGGAATGAGGTGCGGAATGACGGCTTTAAAAATCTTTATCTCTCATCATAAGAATCTATCACAATAGGAGTTTATTCCATATGTAGATTTGGCTCCTTTCTTGTTCTGGGTTAAGTTATTGCTCCTTGCCTTTCCAGTATTTGCGAGTTAATTTAAATGGAAGCAGCTGACCGGAATTTACAAATGTGTGTGGATGACTGGGACATAAATTCCTTGTTACAAGGTAAGAAATTTTTTTGAACTTATGCAAATACCCAAGGGTTGTTTTTGATATATCAGGAAAATTCATCAAGAGGCAGGTTGTTCGAGCACAGATATCTGGTAGGTTGATAAATAATAAGATATTAAATTAATTCTTGTTTTGATTGCCTTGGCGGCTTGCGGTGAGGCTTATAAGTATTCCGCTGGGATAAAGAAGTGGCATCTTAATGTAAGATAAATAAGGCTTCTCAACTGCAATGATGCATTTGGCTTCTGTATTGAGTGCTCGTCGGAATTTTTATCTCTCAACTAACACGTTTTGAATTGGTGCCCGGAGGCGGAATCGAACCACCGACACGAGGATTTTCAATCCTCTGCTCTACCGACTGAGCTATCCGGGCAACGGGGCGCATTAAACCGTATTCAGCCTAAGTCGTCAATGTCTTTCTGATAAAAAATGATAAAAGTCGGTTAATTGCTTGCTTTTTGCCCCATGTTTGTGTGGTTATTCATCTTAGGCTGATTTTTATTAACTTAATGCGCCATTTCTGCGGCATTGGGCAATATTCAAAACATCTTCTGCCAGCAGCTTTGCTGTAGCGATATCATTAATATCTCGTTTGACCAATAGCTTACTCAGGCAACCTTCCAGAATGAGTTCCATTTGTTTGGCAACTTGTTCGCAATCTTCGATATCCAGCTGACACAGTAGCTCGGTGGTGTATCGGAAAGAACTTTGTTTTTGCAATTCAGCTAATTGATGAATAGGGTGGTCAGGTTCAGGGAATGCACTACAGGCTGCGATAAATAAACAACCCGGATAGCGTTTCTCTCTTACTTTTCCATCAAGTGTTGTGTAACGAGCTAGCAGTTTTTGCTCTGGCGTCAGAATTTCATCTAACAACATTTGTCGTTGCCAAACTTCGATTTGTTGGCCGTGATAACGTAGACAGTCATAAATCAGTGCTTCCCGATTGGGCCAGAACTGCTGTAGATACTCCATATCCATGTTAAGTGAACCAAGAAGCATTTCAGTGGTCGCAGATAAGCCATGTTGCTCCAGCAAATTTAAGGCATGGCTAAGAACTTGTTCTCGTTGCACGGTGTTCTCCTCCAGATCATTTTTGTAGATGCTGCAAATGCTCAGTAAAGCGGGTCGCATTCATAAAACCGTTTATCCGTGAATCGGGGATCTCTTTTCCCTGAGAATCAAAAAATAGAATAGTTGGTAATCCTCGTACACTGAATGTTTCCAATAGCTGTTTTTGTTGCGGGCTGTTATGAGTGACATTAGCCTGTAATAGCAGGGTATCACGTAGTTGTGATTGAACCAGAGGATCGCTGAAAGTATATTTTTCAAACTCCTTACAGGCGACACACCAATCAGCATAAAAATCAAGCATAACGGTTTTGTGGCTATTTTGTGCTATTACCTGTTCTAATTCTTGCCAGCTATTTATCTGGCGGAAATTGAGGCTGTGTTGCGGCTGCTGTGTAATTGATGTCCCCCAAAACCCATCTTGTAATGGGCGGGTTGCTATCAACATTAGAACTAATAATATCAGTTGCATGACTCTCATCCAGCCATTTTGACTTCTGAGTGTCAGAGTAAATCCCCATCCCAGGAAGCTAACCGCCAGCAAGCTCCATAACCGTATTCCCCATGTGTCCCCGACAATTCTTTCCAATAGGAAAACAGGTAGTGCAAGAATAATGAAGCCAAAAGCTTCTTTGACATACTGCATCCAAGGACCACCGCGTGGCAGGAGTTTATGACCAAACATAGTGACAGCAATCAATGGTAATCCCATTCCCAAAGCATAGAGATAAAGGGTTATGCCACCTGCCACTGTATTACCACTTTGCGCAATGTAGAGCAGAATGGCACTTAAAGGTGCTGTCGTACAAGGAGAACAAATTAATCCTGCTAGCGCACCCATTGCGAAGACGCCGAAGAATGAGCCGCTTGTTTGCTGGTTACTCCAGTTGACCAGGCGGGTTTGAACAGAGGAAGGTAGTTGCAGAGAATAAAAGCCGAACATCGATAGTGCTAGCAGCATAAACAATACTGACAAACCGATTAGTACATACGGATGTTGCAGTGCAGCCTGAAACTGTAGACCCGCTGCCGCTACAATCAACCCAAGTAAGGTGTAAGTGAGTGCCATTCCTTGAACGTAGCTTAGTGCTAACCAAAAGATCTGTTTCAGGTTTTTAGGGCGTTGGCTGCCAAGAATAATGCTGGAGATCAACGGGTACATTGGCAGTACACAAGGTGTAAAGGCGATACCGATACCAATCAAAATTGCCCAAAGTGGTGAAAAAGGTAAATTTTGTTGATCATTTGATGTGCTTTCTAGTGTTTTCCGAACGGGCTCAGTTTGGATTACGTTGGTTGTTTTTGATGGGATAACGGCATTCAATGGAACAAGACGGGTTTCAGGTGGATAGCAGTATCCCGCTGCTGCGCAGCCCTGATAAGTGACAACAATATTGGATTTATCACTTGCTTCTGTAATAGGAACATTGATGGCAAGTTGCTGGAAATAAACTTCGGTTTCGCCAAAGAATTCGTCCTGATGAGCTGTACCCTGTGGCAACGCGATTTTACCTAGTGTGGCTTGTTGTGGCTCGATACGAAATTGTTTGCGGTAAAGGTAATAGCCCGGTTTGATTTGCCAGTTTAATGTTAGTTGGTCGCCTTTTTGCTGAAAATCAAACATGAAGGCTTGATCTGCGGGTAAATACAGGTTTTGCCCCGGTGGTTCAAACAACGCATTGGCTGCCAATGGGGTAAAGAGAGAACTGAAAAATAGCAAAAACAGCATCAAAGTATGTTTAATCATAAAGGTAACGATCGTTAATGAAATGAAACGGATTTAGCACTATAGCTGATGACTGCCAGCCCAGAAAGTGTTCTGGTTAAGATTGAAACAATAATTAAAGACTTGCAGAAAAAACCTATCCTTGATTGCGGGAAAGTTCAGGGACGGTATACGCCCCTGAATTGAGCTGTTGTTGGCAGAATTAGAGGATTATACCGCCGAACAAGAAGCCGAAGGCAACCGCCAAAGTAACTCCAATGGTGCCAGGGATAAAGAACGGATGGTTAAATACGAAACGGCCAATACGAGTAGTTCCGGTGTCATCCATCTGAACTGCGGCAACCAACGTTGGATAAGTAGGCAAAATAAACAATCCGGAGACCGCAGAGAAAGAAGCAATTGCTGTCAATGGCGTGACGTTCAGAGCCAGCGCCATCGGCATCAGTGCTTTTGCTGTTGCGGCTTGGGAATAGAGCAGGGCAGAACAGAAGAAGAAGATGACGGCCAGTAACCAAGGCTGAGATTGGATTAAGCCGCCAGCGGTGTCTTTAATCCAATCAATATTTGCTTGTACGAAAGTATCGCCTAGCCATGCAACACCTAGAATACAGATACATGCACTCATACCTGCTTTAAAAGTGCTGGAATTGAGAATGGCATCAGTATCAACTGAACAAAACATAGTAGTGATAGTTGCTACACTCAGCATGATAATCAGAATGGCGCTGGTGGTGCTCATCAGTGGTGTTTCAACCAGACCGATACTTGGGCTGTTGACGATAGCGTAAATAACAACACTAATAACGCCTGACAGGAACAGCAGAACAGAAGCTTTGGCTCTTGGTTTAACTTCAATCTGTTTGCTGCCGCGCAGAGTCACCAGGTTTTCTGCCAGACGTTTTAGATAAACAGGGTCGTCAGATAGTTTGGAATTAAATACCCAGGAGATAATAAAGGACATCAGAACGATAGCCGCAAAAGTCGATGGCAACAGAACCATCAGCAGGTGGATATAGCTGACGCCGTGGCCTTCCATCAGGGAAGACATATAAACGACTGCCGCAGAGATAGGCGAGGCGGTAATACCAATTTGGGCTGCTACAACTGCGGTGGAAAGTGGGCGGCATGGTTTGATGCCTTGCTCTTTTGCAACTTCAGCAATAACAGGCAGCGCTGACAGAGAGATATTACCTGTACCTGCAAACAGCGTTAGGAAATAGGTAACAATGGGGGCAAGGATCGTGATGTACTTTGGATTTTTGCGTAAAAGTTTTTCTGTTTGTTGAACCAAATAATCCAGACCACCAGCAACTTGCATTGCAGAGATAGCGGCGATAACTGCCATAATGATGGAAATAACATCAAATGGAATATGCCCTGGTGTAACACCCATTGCTGATAGTACGAGAACGCCAAGGCCACCGGCAAACCCAATGCCGATCCCCCCTAATTTTGCACCAAGGAAGATGGCCAGCAGAACGATAATCAATTCTACGGCTAACATAATATTTACTCCTTAAAATAATTAAAAATTTGAAAATTTTAGGTTAATACTTTGTGTATGTAGGGAAGTAAAAAGGCACGCTATCCAGTTGGAGTTGCGTGCCTTAATTATTAAGACCTATTTATTATTATGAATATTTTATGAGTCATAAAAACGTTTCGCTTTATACGCTAATTGCTTCAGATTTTCTACTGGAAAGATATAATCTAACCGAGCTTCACTTAGTAAACTATGTTCTAACACAATTTTTCTTGCATTTTTACCAGTCTTAACGCAAATATTCCAATAAATTAGTACCATTATTATAGAAATACCACAATGAATTGCACGATATAATATGAATTTATGAAAGTACCTAAAATGGCTTTACAGAATGATTTACTTTTTCAAAATTAGAAGAAATTTACGCCAATATTATTGGCTGGTATTTGGCCATCTATCATTATCAATAAATTTGAGTCATTATCAGTCATTATATCAGTAATATTGTTATTATCAGTGATTTTTATGTTTTCTGGCTAATCATAACTATTGCAAGGGGCACAGTAATAATAGCAAGCGTTGTGCTTAACTTCACTGAAAGCGCTGTTTTTTCGGGATGGACATTTAGATTGTTTGCGATTTACCTCACCTCTACCATGTACGCATCTTAAATTATTAAAGATAACTATACCCTTCATCCTTCAAGTTGCTGCTTTGTTGGTTGCTTTCACTCACCCCAGTCACATAGTTATCTATGCTCCTGGGGATTCGTTCACTTGCCGTCGCGCTGCAACTCGAAATCTATTGGGTATATAAAATAGATATTTTAATTAAAATGAATTTTCAGACTTGTCTTATTTTCCATGAAATTTTGTCGTAATAATATTCTGACTAGTCAGAAAAATAAAAAAGTAAATTGATTTAAAAAATAATTATTATTGGTAATGAAAATAAGATATCTTTTTCATAATTAAATAAAGTTATGCCTCACTCCCGCCGTGAAGTAAAAAGGCACGCTATCCAGTTGGAGTTGCGTGCCTTATTGCTAAGAACTATTTTTTTGTAATATTCAACAAATTAATCGTCAAAACGTTTTGCTTTATAAGCAGGGTGTTTCAGGTTCTCTACAGAGAAGATGTCATCTAACTCAGTTTCGGTCAGTAAACCACGTTCTAGCACGACGTCACGGACACTCTTACCGGTTTCAGCACAGATCTTGCCGACAATGTCACCATTGTGGTGACCAATAAATGGGTTCAGATAAGTGACGATACCGATCGAGTTGAACACGAAGCTTTCGCAAACTTCTTTGTTGGCAGTGATACCACTAACGCATTTTTCTACCAGATTACGGCAAGCATTGCTTAGCAGAGAGATAGATTCAAACATAGCCTGACCAATAGCAGGTTCCATAACGTTTAACTGTAACTGGCCTGCTTCAGATGCCATAGTGACACAAATATCATTACCAATAACTTTGAAGCAAACTTGGTTTACAACTTCTGGAATAACCGGGTTAACTTTTGCTGGCATGATAGAAGAACCTGCCTGCAATTCTGGCAGGTTGATCTCGTTCAGGCCGGCACGAGGGCCGGAAGAGAGCAAGCGTAGGTCATTACAGATTTTAGACAGTTTAACCGCCAGACGCTTCAGAGCGCCGTGAACCATAACATAAGCACCACAGTCAGAGGTTGCTTCAATCAGATCTTCCGCCGGTATGCAAGGTAGACCGGAGACTTCAGCCAGTTTTTCAACGGCCAATTTCTGATAGCCTGGTGCAGTGTTAAGACCAGTACCGATAGCGGTAGCACCAAGGTTAACTTCCAATAACAGTTGAGAAGTCCGGCTCAGGTTTTTAACTTCTTCTTTCAGCAGGATGGAGAATGCGTTGAATTCTTGTCCCAGTGTCATGGGTACAGCATCCTGTAACTGGGTACGACCCATTTTCAGGATGTCATCAAATTCTTTGGCTTTTTTATCGAAGCCAGCGATGAGCAGTTCAAGAGACTCAATGAGTTTCAGGATAGAGTTATAAACGGCGATACGAAAACCGGTTGGATAGGCGTCGTTAGTTGACTGACTTTTATTCAGATGGTCGTTTGGGTTGAGGTATTCATATTCACCTTTTTGATGACCTAATAATTCCAGACCGATATTCGCCAGAACTTCGTTAGTATTCATATTGAGTGAAGTACCGGCACCGCCCTGAAATACATCAACCGGGAATTGGTCCATGCATTTCCCTTCATTGAGCACTTCATCACATGCTTTGATAATGATATCTGCAATTTTTTTGGGGATGGTTTGCAATTCTTTGTTCGCCAGAGCCGCCGCTTTTTTTACCATCACCATGCCACGGATAAATTCTGGTACATCGTTAATGGTGTTATTACTGATGTAGAAGTTTTCAATCGCACGTAAGGTATGAATACCGTAATAGGCTTCAGCAGGGACTTCTCGTTTACCTAACAGGTCTTCTTCGATACGAATGTGGTTTGACATGAGAACCTTCTTATTAGATTACGTTTTTACTGTCTAATTATGGGTTTATTAAATAATTATGTTGCCAACAGCAATAGTTGTGATATGAGTTCTTCATCACCAGATTGCTGGCGTGATGATATGCTGGTTAGCAATAAATGCATTGAATCTGGATCACTTTATAGTGGTATTTGCTGAACATGATTCTATATATGTGATGATTATCACAATTGCATGCCTAATCAGTCAGATCTTTAGAGGATTGAAAATGATAGCTGTAGCCCCAATCATTAATCTCTATAAACTGAAAAAATACTAATTTGGTTGTCCCTTTGGATCTTGTTGATATGATTTATTCAGGATACAACTTTTACAGCCAAATCAATTGAAGGAGAACCAAGTGCGTTGGTTGCCATTTATCCTGATATTTTTGCTCGTCTATATTGAGTCAACTTTATTTGTGCGTGTCGCCTCTGAATTAGGGGTGTTGTTAACTCTGCTACTGGTACTGTTTACTTCCTGTGTTGGTATCTCGTTGGTACGTAATCAGGGAGTAAAGAACTTTATTCAACTCCAGCAGAAATTGGTTGCCGGAGAAAGCCCCGCGGCAGAAATGATAAAGAGTGTGTCTCTTGTATTGGCCGGTTTCCTGTTACTACTGCCAGGTTTTTTTACTGACTTCCTTGGGTTGCTGTTGTTACTGCCACCTGTTCAGAAAATGTTGGTGATGAAATTGATGCCACGTATCAATTTCTATCGTCCTCATAGTAGAAATGGGTTCAAACAGGACGGTAACACCTTTGAAGGGGAATACGAGCGTAAGCAAGATGATCCCTCTCATACGTTGAACGACCATAAACGTAGTGATGATGAGCATAAACCTCATTGATAAGAGAGCATTTTTTCTAATGATGTGGTTTTTTTCTGCGGGTAAGAAAAGAGTAAAATATTTTTCTTACCCGCCCTTGAAGTGTCATGAATAAGTCCCCATTTAATCTATTATGATACTGGTTCAGTGAAAGCATACTGGTATCAATCCTCTTACCTGATATGGACTTTCTTATAGGAGAGCTATCAATGAATATTCGTCCATTGCATGATCGTGTAATCGTCAAGCGTAAAGAAGTTGAATCAAAATCTGCTGGCGGTATTGTGCTGACTGGTGCTGCTGCGGGTAAATCTACCCGTGGTGAAGTTTTGGCTGTAGGCAATGGCCGCATCCTTGAAAGCGGCGACGTAAAAGCGCTGAGTGTGAAAGTTGGAGATATCGTTATTTTTAACGAAGGTTATGGTGTTAAGTCAGAGAAGATCGATAACGAAGAAGTGTTGATCATGTCTGAAAGCGACATTCTGGCAATTGTTGAAGAGTAATTGTTGAAGCGTAAGCGTTGCGCTTAGATCTTCTTAACTGAACGAATTTAAAGGAAAGAAAATAATGGCAGCTAAAGACGTAAAATTTGGTAGCGATGCTCGCGTTAAGATGCTACGTGGTGTGAATATTCTTGCTGATGCAGTAAAAGTAACCTTGGGACCTAAAGGCCGTAACGTTGTTCTGGATAAATCTTTTGGTGCTCCTACAATCACTAAAGATGGCGTTTCAGTTGCTCGTGAAATTGAACTGGAAGATAAGTTCGAAAATATGGGCGCTCAGATGGTGAAAGAAGTTGCCTCTAAAGCGAATGATGCTGCGGGTGACGGTACAACGACAGCAACTGTATTGGCTCAATCTATTGTTACTGAAGGTCTGAAAGCCGTAGCCGCTGGCATGAACCCAATGGATCTGAAACGTGGTATTGATAAAGCTGTGGTTGCAGCAGTTGAAGAATTGAAAAAACTGTCCGTACCTTGCTCAGATTCCACCTCTATTGCTCAGGTAGGCACTATTTCTGCTAATTCCGACGAAACCGTGGGTAAGTTGATTGCAGAAGCGATGGACAAAGTCGGTAAAGAAGGTGTAATCACCGTTGAAGAAGGTACTGGCTTGGAAGATGAACTGGATGTCGTTGAAGGTATGCAGTTCGACCGTGGCTACCTTTCTCCTTATTTCATCAACAAACCAGAGACCGGTTCTGTTGAGTTAGAAAATCCATTTATTCTGTTGGTAGATAAAAAGATCTCCAACATCCGCGAACTGCTGCCAGTTCTGGAAGGTGTTGCTAAAGCAAGCAAGCCTCTGCTGATTATTGCTGAAGATGTTGAAGGTGAAGCGCTGGCAACTCTGGTTGTTAATACCATGCGTGGCATCGTAAAAGTTGCTGCGGTTAAAGCTCCTGGCTTCGGTGACCGCCGTAAAGCTATGTTGCAGGATATCGCTGTTCTGACTAACGGTATTGTTATCTCTGAAGAGATCGGTCTGGAACTGGAAAAAGCAACTCTGGAAGATCTGGGTCAGGCAAAACGCATCGTTATCAACAAAGATACTACAACTATCATTGATGGCGTTGGTGAAGAAACTGCAATTTCTGGCCGTGTTTCTCAGATCCGCCAGCAGATCGAAGAATCCACTTCTGATTATGATCGTGAAAAACTGCAAGAGCGCGTAGCTAAACTGGCTGGCGGTGTTGCTGTTATCAAAGTTGGTGCTGCGACAGAAGTTGAAATGAAAGAAAAACGCGCTCGTGTTGATGATGCCCTGCATGCAACTCGCGCAGCAGTAGAAGAAGGCGTAGTAGCTGGTGGTGGTGTTGCACTGGTTCGTGTTGCAGCTGCTATTGCTGGTCTGAAAGGTGACAACGAAGATCAAAACGTAGGTATCCGTGTTGCAATGCGCGCAATGGAAGCACCTTTACGTCAGATCGTTGACAACTCAGGCGAAGAACCTTCAGTTGTTGCAAACAATGTGAAAGCAGGTGAAGGTAACTTCGGTTATAACGCGACGACTGAACAGTATGGCGATATGATCGCAATGGGTATTCTGGACCCAACTAAAGTGACCCGTTCTGCGCTGCAATTTGCAGCCTCTATTGCTGGGCTGATGATCACCACTGAATGTATGGTGACTGACCTGCCTAAAGATGACAAAGCTGATTTAGGTGCAGCAGGCGGTATGGGTGGCATGGGCGGAATGGGCGGCATGATGTAATGGCCGTTCAGTCGCTGTATTGAACTCTCAATAGCGCGAATATGAATATCAGACGGGCGGAGTAATCTGCCCGTTTTTTTATATTTGATTTATAAATCAAAATTTAGGGCGGTGATTGATGGATATATTCCGGAATTTTTATTTATGCTAGATATGGTATATTTATTTCCCTCCGTTGGAGTTTCTGTGTTTTTTCCACCAGATAATCAAAAAAAGGAAATAATAATTTATTACGGATATATAGGTAATAGATTATTAATTCAAGATTATTCTTATGCTAACTATCTAAAAAGTCATCAGTTATTATCATAGTATACCCAATAGATTTCGAGTTGCAGCGCGGCGGCAAGTGAAAGCAGCCAATAAAGCAGCAATTTGAAAGATGAAGGGTGTATATTATTACATTTTTATGTCGTGCTAATATTATTTTTTTATTCATTTTATTGGTTGTAATTGATAAAACCTTTTGCGTTATTTTTAATAAGCGTAGTTTTTGTAACATCAACCTTGAACTTTTTCATGTTATTTATTTAGCTACTTTATTCTATTTCTTCTGAACTCATCCAAATACAGACGGCGGTTGGTCCAATATTTCACTGTAAGGATTCCCTTATAAATTATTTACTTTGCGATATTGGTGTACAACAAGGTATATTGATGACTAATTGTCGAATTTCCAACAATAAATGAGGAAAAATATGCGAATTAAAGTTTTGTTCAGTGCTTCGGCATTGTTACTGTTGGCAGGATGCTCAGCTACTAACCAATTAACTTCCGGCGGTTCACAGGTTCGTTTTGTTGATACTAAGCCAGGCAACGAATGCCAGTTATTAGGTGAAGTGACCGGCATTCAAAGTAACTGGATTGGTGTAAGTAATGAAAGTAGCTCAATGCGCGGTGCAGCTAATGATTTACGCAATAAAGCCGCAGACATGGGCGGAAATGTAATTTATGGTGTAACCAGCCCAAGCGAAAGTCTGTTGTCAAGCTTCGCTCCACTAGACAGCAAAATGGTTGGTCAGGTTTATAAATGTCATTGATGACATTCAGAATTTGAATGAGACATGCCCGGCAAAAAAGTATCCGGGCATGAGCTTTGGTTAGCTTTGCTTTAATTCCAAATCTAATGGTGTTTTACTCGATTCTCCCCCGATTTCCCTTGCCAGACGTGGCACCAGATAACCGGAAACTTTTGTCAGCAATTCCCTGATAATTCCTCTGGCTTCCTCATCACTTACCATAAAGTGAGCGGCACCTTGCACTTTGTCCAGTACATGAATGTAGTAAGGTAAGATTCCGGCATCAAATAGAGCATTGCTCAGATTAGCCAATATATCAGGATGATTATTGACACCACGCAGTAGCACACTTTGGTTCAGTAACGTGATACCTGCGTGTTTTAGTAACATCATGCTGTTTCGTAAAGATTGGTCGATCTCATTCTCATGATTGATGTGCGTCACCATGATCACCTGTAATCTCGATTGGGCCAGCCGATTGCAAAGCGTAGTTGTAATCCGAGCAGGAATAACCACCGGTAAACGGGTGTGGATGCGTAGTCGTTTGATATGGGAAATCTGTTCTAAGTTGCTGATCAACCAATCCAATTCGTGATCTTTTGCCATTAGCGGATCGCCGCCTGAGAAGATGATCTCATCAAGCTCAGGGTGTTGCTGAATGTAATTTAATGCTTGCTGCCAGTTGTGTTTATTACCTTTGTTGTCCTCATATGGGAAATGACGGCGGAAGCAATAACGGCAATTAACCGCGCATCCTCCTTTAACCAGCAATAGTGCGCGGTTACGGTATTTATGTAACAAGCCAGGAACAACACTACGTTGTTCATCCAAAGGGTCGGCGGAAAAACCGGGTACAATGTTGAACTCTTCTGGTGCTGTTATGACCTGTAGTAATAGCGGATCATTAGGATCGCTTGCCCGCATACGGGCAGCGAAAGCTCTGGGTACTCGCAGTGGAAACAAGCGACGAGCACTGCTCCCTTTGGTTAACTCCGGGTGCTCATGTAAAGATAATAATTGTAATAATTCATCAGGATCAGTAATAACATCGGTAAGTTGTTTCAACCAGTCTTCTCTGATGAGGATCTTTGGGGTTATAATGTGCGCCATTTTTTGGCTAAGCCATTTGTTTAAATTAGAGGTTCTCCATGGCTACTTATAGTACCAATGAATTCCGTTCAGGTCTTAAAATCATGTTAGATGGCGAGCCGTGCGCTATTCTTGAGAGTGAATTTGTAAAGCCGGGTAAAGGCCAGGCGTTTGCGCGTGTTCGTATCCGCAAGCTAATTTCCGGTAAATTGTTGGAAAAAACCTTCAAATCTACTGACTCTGTAGAATCTGCTGATGTGATGGATATGAACCTGACTTATCTGTATAACGATGGTGAATTTTGGCACTTTATGAACAACGAAACCTTTGAGCAGTTAGCTGCTGATGAAAAAGCAGTGGGTGAGAATGCGAAATGGTTAGTTGAACAAGCGGAATGTATCCTGACGTTGTGGAATGGTCAGCCTATCTCTGTGACTCCACCAAACTTTGTTGAATTGGAAATCACTGAAACTGATCCAGGTCTAAAAGGAGACACTGCCGGTACGGGGGGCAAACCAGCAACCCTGAGTACGGGTGCTGTGGTTAAAGTACCTCTGTTCGTACAAATTGGCGAAGTGATCAAAGTAGATACCCGCTCTGGTGAATACGTTTCCCGTGTGAAATAACCGCCGAAGGCAACGGTATTCAGTAAAAACCGCAGTTTTGGCAACAGGCTGTGGTTTTTCTTTAATTTCCGTGTGTAAGGGTAATAAGCTATTTATACCTCTAAATCGCCGTAATATCGTGCTATTGATACCGTGATTTTACGCGATTATAATCTGCTTTCATTTCTAATGGTTATTCAGGACGACCTGAATATACTGCCGTTTCTTGGGGACGACCCCCGCAACTTTATGGGGCGTTGATATGTCCTGGTTTATTCTTGTTATTGCTGGTTTATTTGAAGTCGTTTGGGCGGTAGGTCTGAAATACACCCATGGTTTCACCCGTTTAATACCAAGTCTTATGACAGTCAGTGCTATAGCGCTTAGTATGGGACTGCTTGCTTATGCAATGAAAGGTTTACCTGTAGGTACAGCTTATGCAGTGTGGACTGGAATAGGCGCAGTGGGTACTGCTATTTTTGGTATCATCGTGTTGGGTGAATCTGCGAGCATCGCCAAAGTATTGAGCCTGGTTCTGATTGTTGCTGGGATTATTGGCTTGAAATTAACCAGCTAATGTTTAATGTTGAGCTACACTCTAAAGGTTTAGGTTTTGGCAGTGCGGTTTTTAACGTAAATATATAGATTTGAAAAAGTGCTGATAAGTTAAAGGCCGGATTGATCGGCCTTTAAACTCGTTATTGTTCGATTACAGAGTGAAAACCCCGATAGTAGCAACAACACTCAGAATTGCTGCCATGCCGTAAAAGACCCATTTACTCGCAGGAATATGAATTTTCAAGTCATGCATACCGTGGTGGATACGGTGTAACCCGCACCATAGCGGCAGAATGATCATCAGCAATAAGAAAGTACGGCCAATGAAGCTCTGACAGAAGATCAGAATTCGCTCATAACTGAATGCTTCTGGTGCTATTCCCAATGGTAAAAGGATTGCTACCAGTAAAATAATGGCTGGTGCTACCATTGCTCCCCACATACCGCCAGCACCAAATAATCCCCAGAAAATCGGTTCATCGGAACGTTTAGGTCTTTGATTCATCAGATCCTCCTTGGGATTAAAATAAGGCTATGCCTAAGATGATAGCGGTGATGATAATGGTAATTGTCCACAACAGTTTGATCACCGGTTCAGGCCCCATCTTTTCACCTTTTATCACGATGTTAGCTGCCTTTGGTGCCAGTTCAAACCAGGTTTTGGTATGCAGTAAAGCGCCCAGCAGAGTGATGATGTTAATCAGCAGGATAACGGGATTTTGCAGGAACGAGACAAATCCATCCCAGCTCTGTGTACCACCTTTCAGGGCGAATACACCGTATATCAATAAGATACTGAACCATACAGTCGTAACAGCGGTACTTTCACGGAGAATATAGTAGCGGTAGAAGCCCAGTTTTTGCCACCAGTTGGGAGCCATGCCGCGAACATAAGGTTTACGTTTGGTCGTCATTCTATATTTCTCCCTTCACTGTGGTTTCAGCATGGCGATCATGAAGTCTTTAGCACTTTCGATCTTGCCTTGTTGAATTGCAGCAGCTGGATCGACATGTTTCGGACAGACTTCAGAACAATAGCCAACGAAAGTACAACTCCATACACCATTTTGGCTGTTAAGTTGCGTCATACGCTCTTTCTTGCCGTGGTCACGATTGTCAAGGTTGTAACGATGAGCCAGAGTTATCGCAGCTGGGCCGATAAATTCAGGGTTCAAGCCAAATTGAGGGCAAGCGGCATAGCACAAACCGCAGTTAATACAGCCGGAAAACTGATGGTATTTTGCCATCTGTGCTGGAGTCTGAATATTCGGGCCTTCAGACGGTTTGCGGTCATTCCCGATAATGTATGGTTTGATCGCTTCCAGGCTTTCAATGAAGTGAGTCATATCAACGACCAAATCACGTTCAATAGGGAAGTTAGCCAGTGCTTCAACTTTCATGCCTTGCGGGTAATCACGCAGGAAGGTTTTACAAGCCAGTTTCGGCACACGTTCAACCATCATGCCGCAAGAACCACAGATAGCCATGCGGCAGGACCAACGGTAAGAGAGATCGGGAGCCAAATTGTCTTTAATATAACCTAACGCATCAAGTAGGGAGGTCTGTTCATCATAAGGAACTTCATAGGTTATAAAATGGGGTTCATGGTCACTTTCCGGGTTATAGCGCATGACCTCCATTCTCAGGGTTTTCATATCAGCCATTCGCCTGCTCCTTATGCTCTTTCTCTTGTGCTGCGGCTTCGCCGCCGTACACGCGTTTTGCTGGAGTAGATTTGGTAATTTTCACGTTGCTATATTTTAGGTCAGGTGCGCTGTCAGGCTTATAGAAAGCCAGCGTATGTTTCAGGAAGTTTTCATCATCACGTTCGGTACAACCTTCATCCAGACGTTGATGCGCACCACGGGATTCTTTTCGGTTGATTGCTGAGTGAATCATGCATTCGGCGACATCCAGACCAAAACCAAGTTCAATGGTGTACAGCAGATCAGTGTTGAACACACTGGTGTTATCAGTAATCTGAACGTGTTTAAAGCGATCTTTTAGCTCGGCAATCTTATCAACAGTTTTCTGCATTAATTCAGGAGTACGGTAGATCCCACAGCCTTCCTCCATAGCAAGGCCCATTTCATCACGGATCTTAGACCAACTTTCAGTACCTTGTTGTTTCAGCAGATTGTTAAGACGCGCTATGACATCATGTGCTTGGGTATCCAGTGCACGATCGTTAGCAGGTGTTACTTGCTGAGCGTGTTTAACAGCTTCTTCACCCGCCAGACGGCCAAAAACTACCAGTTCAGCCAGAGAGTTGGAACCAAGGCGGTTTGCACCATGCAGACCAACAGAAGAACATTCGCCAACAGCAAACAGTCCTTTAATGCGGGTTTCACACTTCTGGTCAGTTTCGATACCGCCCATGGTGTAATGTGCGGTAGGGCGGACCGGAATGGGGTCTTTAACCGGATCAACACCGACATACGCTTTTGCCAGTTCACAAATAAAGGGTAGACGTTCAAGTAGTTTCTTCTCACCGAGATGGCGTAAATCCAAATAAACCACATCGCCACGTTGGGTCGGAATTGTGCGACCGGCCCGCCATTCATGCCAAAAAGCTTGGGAAACTTTGTCACGAGGACCCAGTTCCATATATTTATTTTCAGGTTTGCCTAATGGCGTTTCAGGTCCGAGGCCATAATCCTGTAGATAGCGATAACCGTCCTTGTTGACCAAAATTCCGCCTTCACCACGGCAGCCTTCTGTCATCAGGATACCGGAGCCGGGCAGGCCGGTTGGATGATATTGAACAAACTCCATATCACGCAATGGTACGCCATGGCGGAATGCCATCCCTATACCATCACCAGTCACGATACCGCCGTTAGTATTGTAACGGTATACACGACCGGCACCACCGGTTGCCATAATCACGGCATTGGTCCGGATCTGAATGTTGCTACCTTCCATCATATTTAGTGCAACTAAGCCACGAGCCTGTCCTTCATCTACCAAGATATCGAGAACAAAATGTTCATCAAAACGCTGGATTTGTGGGTATTTAAGCGAGGTTTGGAATAGGGTATGCAGCATATGGAAGCCAGTTTTATCCGCCGCAAACCAGGTACGTTCTATCTTCATGCCACCGAAGCGACGCACGTTGACAGAGCCATCTTCTTTACGGCTCCATGGACAGCCCCATTGTTCCAGTTGGATCATCTCTGTCGGACAATGTTTGACGAAGTACTCAACAACATCTTGTTCACACAGCCAGTCACCGCCAGATACGGTGTCATTGAAATGAAAGTCGTAGGAGTCATGGGCTTGAGTGACTGCCGCTGATCCACCTTCTGCGGCTACAGTGTGGCTACGCATTGGGTAAACTTTTGAGATCAAAGCAATCTTCATTTGAGGATTAGACTCAGCCGCGGCAATTGCGGCACGTAGACCTGCGCCCCCGGCTCCGATAATAGCGAGATCGGCATTAAAGGTTTGCACTGTGCTTCTCCATTGTTCAAGTGAAATTTAGTGAGTTATCAAAAGGGTTATCACTATTCCTGAATGTTGTTGTTATTGTTTCTTATATATACCCTTCATCTTTCAAGCTGCTGCTTTGTTGGCTGCTTTCACTCACCCCAGTCACATAGTTATCTATGCTCCCGGGGATTCGTTCACTTGCCGCCGCGCTGCAACTCGAAATCTATTGGGTATAGCGAGATTCCGTGGATAAAATCCGTGCCTTAACGATTAAGGATAGCTATTTGTTATTTTTTTGTATGGAATTAAGTATAGCAAATTGTAAGTGAGGGAAATTTGATATGAATCGGTGTTTTGTTGGATTTGATGGTTAATATATTGATCTAAGGCAAGAATTGGCCGCTTTTTCTTTCATTTATCTTAAGGATTAATTGTTTAGATATTTTAATTGATTATGTTATCTCGAATTAGGTGGTAGAACGATAACCTGGAGAAGGAATATTAATTGATTTTATGATTAATGCTATGAAAGTTTAATAATACTTTAAAGTGGTGTTTTCATTTTTTTCGAATAATATAATTGGCGATTTAATATATAAAATAAATAGTCAGTTGTTTAAATTAGTTAATTCAGGATGGTTATTAAAATTATTAATTATATTTTTCTGGTTATTTTCATTGAATGTTAATTATTATTCTTAATTTAATATTAAAAAGTTATGAGCAGAAAGATAATTACTATAATTATTGATCTTAAAGCGGTAGGATGAATATAAATATATATTTTTCATTAAATACTAGTTATCTATGCTTAGCAAGGGGGTATTTTTACGGCCATATGAAAATTGATATTTAAATGATTCTTTATCATTAACGCCATGTAATTATGTTAAGAGTTTAAAATTTATTTTAATAGGAGAGTGTTATGGGATTGCCAAATATTACAGTTGCATTACAGGCGGATAATAATCTCTATTTGAGTCGAGTAACTCAGAATGGGATTAATTACATTGAAGCGGTTAAATCTGGTATTGATATTTACTCAAGGTATAAATTAATACAGCGTAGCCTAAATACGATAGCGCTTCTTGCGGATAATGGACTCTATTTGAGTCGGATAACTCGACCTGGTGGTGATTATATTGAAGCTGTGAAACCAAGTATTGATATTTTTTCTACATTTATGGTAGAAGATGTTGGATGTAATGTGATAGCGCTACGTGCAGATAACGGAAAATACCTAAGTCGGATCACGCAAAACGGTATTGATTACATTAAACCAGATAAGGTTAGTTTAGACGTATATTGTCGTTTTAAAGTGACAACGCTGATTGAATAAAGATTGATATTTACGGGTATTATCTTTTTAGTGGCCAAATAAAATTGGCCACTTTTTTGTTTTTGAAATAATTTTATTAATGATTTCATATAGTAATAAAAATAGCGGCTATAGTATGTTGTTATTTTAATTTTTTGTGAGAATTAAATGGTGATATTTAATAAATAAATGTCATAATTTAACTTTAAATAACCATATTACTAGAAATAAAAATAAAATATATTTTATTATTTAAAGATAATATTGGTTGTATATATTCAATAAAGAGATTTTATATTCAATGAAACAGTAAAAATAGAGTATTAATACGGTGTTATATAATTAATCTAATTAAATATATATTAACAAGGATAATATTATGGGATTATTAAGTGGTACCATCGCATTACAGGCAGATAATGGACTTTTTCTAAGTAGAATTGATCGGGGAGGTGGTGGCGGAATTGATTTTATTGAAGCGAATAAATCTACTATTGATATTTACTCAAAATATTCTGTAATACAGATTAGCGCTAATAGAATAGTACTTCGTGCAAATAATGGACTCTATTTAAGTCGGTTTTCTCTGGTTGGTGGTGATTATATTGCTGCTGTGAAATCGAATATTGATATTTATTCTATTTTTACAATAGAAGATATCGATAATAATGTGATAGCTTTGTGTGCGGATAATGGTAAATATCTTAGTCGGATCAATACAGGAGGTATTTTCAGCTATATTAAACCGGATAAAGGCGATGTAGATATACATTGCCAGTTTAAAGTGATAAAACTATAAAAGGTTAAATAGTGATTTTTGTTTACTTTGATATTATAGTGGTTAGGTAAAACTGGCCGCTATTGTTATTATTTTTTTAACAATAATATTCGTGAATTAATACATAGGTAAAAGACACATTGCCATTTTAAGGTAATTGGTTGATGATGTTTTCTGGGTATTATTTGTAATTTGTCATATTAAATGTTTTTTGCCTTATCTATAGTGCTTTTTAATTCAAAAATAATAATTTATTATAATTGTTTTATGAATAATCGTAAAGTGGAGTAACAATCTGTTCTATTATTGAGAATAAAGATAAAGATAAAGATATATTTTATTATTTATTGAGTATGCTGATTGTATATATTAAATAAAGAGTTTTTACAAATTAAGTGAATGGATACAGTATTTAAATGATGTTCTATAAGTAATGTCGTGTAATCAACTTAAGAAAGTAAATATATTAAAATAGGAGAATATCATGGGAGTTACAAATATCACTATCGCATTACAAGCAGATAATTGACTTTATTTGAGTCGGGTCAATCAAATTGATGGTGACTTTATTGAAGCAGAGAAAACAAATATTGATATTTTTTCTATTTTTACAGTAGAAGATGTTGGATGTAATGTGGTAGCTCTGCGTGCAGATAATGGTAAATACCTAAGTAGGGTTTCTCTCGACGGTATTAACTATATTAAGCCTGAGAAGGCTAATATATACCCGTCATCTTTCAAGTTGCCTCTTTGTTGGCTGCACTCACTCACCCCGGTCACATAGTTAGCTATGCTCCCGGGGATTCGCTCCCTTGCCGTCGCGATGCATCTTGAAATCTATTGGGTATAGATGTGTATTGCCAATTTAAAATGACAACACTCATCGGATAAACCGTGATTTTTGCTGGCATTGGCTTTGTTGTGGTCAGATAAAACTGACCACTATTATTTTGTTATTAAAATAATATGATTGGTCATTTAATGTATTAAATAAAAAGATTAATTATTTATTCTAAAATAATTCATTAATAATATGTTATTAATGCTATATATAATTCTATAATTAGTTATCTGAAATGATTTATTGTTAGTTTATAGTTTGTTGTTATCCTAATTTAAATGTGAAAATGAACTGTGGTTATTTGATAAATAAGAGTGATAATTTTTTTAATTAATTTAATCATTCAAGGCAAAGAGAAAAATATATCCTATTATTTAATTATAATGGTAATCTTGTGTATTCAATAAAGGCATTTTTTTTCACAGGCATAGAGAGTAGAGATAGTGTTTGAATGATATTCTATACCCTTCATCCTTCAAGTTGCTGCTTTGTTGGCTGCGTTCACTCACCCCAGTCACATAGTTATCTATGCTCCTGGGGATTCATTCACTTGCCGTCGCGCTGCAACTCGAAATCTATTGGGTATATAAGTAATTAGTTTAATAGATTAAATATTTTTAAACAGGAGAATATGATGGCACTACCAGATCACACTATTGCATTACAGGCAGATAATGGACTCTATTTGAGTCGATTCAGTCAAGGAAAAATTAATTATATTCAGGCGGGTAGATATACTATTGGCGCTTCTTCCAGGTATATAGTGGAACTATTTGATGCTCATACGATGGCACTTCGGGCAGACAATGGACTCTATTTGAGTCGAATTCTTCGACCTGGCGGTAGCTATATTGAAGCTGCAAAATCGAGTATTGATATTTATTCTAAATTTACTGTAGAAGATATTGAAGATAACGTAATAGCTTTGCGTGCAGATAATGGGAAATATCTGAGCCGGATCAACATAAAAGGTATTAATTATATTAAACCGGATAAAACTTATATAGATGAGTATTGTCGATTTAAATTGATAACGCTGTTAGAGTAATCGTGACCTTGGCTGGTATCGGTTTTTTTGTGGTGAATATAATCGACCACAATTTCTTCTTTATCTGGCGGTAGTATTTCGACAGATAGTTAATAATGACCTATTTGGCTGTAGCAAATTTGTTGTAGTATCGATGCCAGACAAGCTCAGTTGTTCCGGGATGATCAGATAGTAATAATTTGTCTGATATGTGTGATGCAGGTAGACTGCATGTTTTGTTTTATTTTGGAGTCCTTTACATGAGCGAAACAGCAAACTGGCAGCCAAGTGCACCTATCGCCAACTTGTTGAAACGGGCGACTATTTTAGCTGAAATACGGCGCTTTTTCGCAGATCGCGGGGTATTGGAAGTTGAAACACCAGCGATGAGTCAGTCTACAGTGACTGATATCCACTTGTTTCCTTTTCAGACAGAGTTTGTTGGTCCAGGCGCCTCAGATGGAATGACTCTTTATCTGATGACAAGTCCGGAATATCACATGAAACGTCTACTGGCGGCAGGAAGTGGCTCTATTTACCAGCTCAGTCGCTGTTTCCGTAATGAGGAAGCGGGTCGTTATCATAATCCTGAATTTACCATGTTGGAATGGTACCGGCCTCACTATGATATGTACCGCTTGATAAATGAGGTGGATGACTTACTTCAGCAGATACTTGACTGCGAAAGTGCAGAATTGCTCTCTTATCAGCAGGCTTTCTTACGTTATTTGGATATTGACCCGTTATCCGCAGAGAAAGAAAAATTGCGTGAAGTTGCCGCCAAACTGGATCTGAGCAATATTGCTGATACAGAGGAAGATCGGGATACTTTATTGCAACTTTTGTTTACCGTCGGTGTTGAGCCACATATTGGTATTGAAAAGCCAACTTTCATTTACCATTTCCCGGCTTCTCAGGCTTCTCTGGCTGAAATCAGCAAAGAAGATCACCGGGTTGCAGAACGTTTTGAGGTCTATTTCAAAGGCGTTGAACTGGCAAATGGTTTCCGGGAACTGACTGATGGTGATGAACAACGTCAGCGTTTTGAACGGGATAACTGTAAACGTACCGGGCTGGGTTTACCTGTCCGGCCAGTTGATGAAAATTTGATTGGTGCTCTGAAACAGGGAATGCCTGAGTGTGCAGGTGTGGCGCTTGGCGTTGATCGTTTAGTGATGCTGGCTTTAGCAGCAGAAAAGCTTAGTGATGTTATTGCCTTTTCGGTAAACAAAGCATAATCATTAAACTACAGGGCGCTGATTAAAGCGCCCTGTTTGCATCTTACTTATGCTGATACTGTTTTTGTAGGAATTTCACCCCTAAATCAGGGAAATCTGTGAATGCGCCGTCTACATTCGCCTGGTTATAAATGATATCGAACAGCTGATCGCCGTTAATGGCGTATTTAGGCAGTTGATCAACTCGAATGGTGTATGGGTGGACTTCTATATTGTTAGCGTGAGCGTCTTTCACCATACTGGTTAATTTAATATTGGTTGGTGTAGAACTCTCATCCACAATCATATGGTAATCAGGACCAATGCCATCAGCATATTGTGCCACTTTTTTCATAGCGCCCGGTTTGAACATCCAGTCATAGCTGTAATTTACCCATTTGCCATCTGATTGTTGTTCGTAGGTTTCGTTCCAGTCGGTATAGGCGATAAGTTGAATCAGTTTCAGATTCATGCCCAATTTAGGTTCTAGTTCGTTTTTGATACGTTTAAGTTCGTTAGCATCAAAGCATTGCAGATAAACTTTGTCGCTTTTTTGGGTGTAACCATATTCTTTCAGCACTGTTAGCACCTTAGTGGAAATATCTTTTCCCTCCTGCTGGTGGAACCATGGTGCTTTGATTTCAGGATAGATACCGATGTTTTTGCCAGTAGATAGGTTTAATCCCTGAACAAATTCAATCTCTTCTTGAAAAGTGTGAATTCGGAAATCAGATTTCCACATCGGAAAACGATTGGCATAGGTCTGTATATGCTTGTTATTTTGAATCTCGAAGCCTTCTGTGAATTTCAGTGATTTGATTTCGGGCAAGGTGAAATCGATAGCATAGTAGCGCCCGTCTTGACGAGCACGGTCAGGGAATTTATTGGCAACGTCAGTGACACGATCAAGATAATGGTCGTGTAGGACCACCAACTCATTATCTTTCGTCATAACCAAGTCTTGTTCTAAATAATCCGCACCTTCAGCATAAGCCATAGCTTTAGCAGGTAAGGTGTGTTCAGGTAGATATCCGCTTGCACCGCGATGAGCGATCACAATTTTATCTGCCGCTTGAACTATTCCTGACATAGAAGATACTAAAATAATGCCCGTTATCATGGTTTTTATTGGAGTTTGCATATGTATTTCTCCGTTTTAGCGATGAGATTGCTGTGCTGTGTTAACAATATCTTTTTTGGCAGATTAAAAAAACCGCAGCATAAGCAATGCTGCGGCTTATTATGTTAATGATGTATCACAATTTAGTGACAGTAATTAGCTGCGATGAGCTAATTCTTGTTTATGTTTGTTTTCGTTGACCATAACAATCAACAATAAAATAACAGACAAAGCACTACCGCCTATCATGACCATAAAGCCACCGTTCCAACCGAAGAAGTCAACGGTGTAACCGACAATAGCACTGGCCGCCACTGAGCCACCTAAGTAACCGAATAAGCCAGTGAAACCAGCGGCTGTTCCCGCAGCTTTCTTAGGTGCTAGTTCAAGGGCGTGCAAGCCGATCAGCATAACTGGGCCGTAGATCAGGAAGCCAATAACCAGCATACAAGCCATGTCTACATTTGGGTTACCAGCCGGGTTTAGCCAGAATACAATTGTTGCGATAGTGACCAGGGTCATAAAGAAGACGCCGGTTGCACCACGGTTGCCTCTAAATACTTTGTCTGACATCCAGCCGCACAGTAGAGTACCTGGGATACCAGCATATTCGTACAGGAAGTAAGCCCATGAAGATTTGTCTAGCGCAAAATGTTTAGCTTCACGGAGATAGGTTGGTGACCAGTCAAGCACGCCGTAACGCAACAGGTAAACGAATACGTTGGCAATGGCAATCATCCATAACAGTTTGTTTGGTAATACGTACTGCATGAAAATCTGTTTGGCCGTTAATTCTTTTTCGTGTTTCTCTGTGTAGTCAGGTGGATAATCGTTTTTATACTCTTCAACGGGTGGCAAGCCACAAGATTGTGGTGTGTCGCGCATCAGAGCAAAGGCAACCAGAGCCACTAGGATTGCAGCGAAAGCGGGCATATAAAGTGCCGCTTTCCAGTCATTGAACCACGCCATACCTAGCAGGAACAGTAACGGCGGCAAACCACCACCGACATTATGTGCGCAGTTCCAGATAGAAACGATACCGCCCCGTTCTTTCTGTGACCACCAGTGAACCATAGTACGTCCGCAAGGGGGCCAACCCATACCTTGGAACCAACCACATAGGAACAGCAACACGAACATGACAGCAATACTGGAAGTTGCCCAGGGAACGAATCCCATGAACAACATGACAGCTGCCGCGAGAATCAGACCAGCGGGCAAGAAAACCCGAGGGTTGGAGCGGTCGGAGACGGAACCCATGATGAATTTGGAGAAGCCGTATGCGATAGAGATCCCTGATAGTGCAAAACCGAGATTACCTTTGGAAAAACCTTGCTCAACCAGATAAGGCATTGCCAGAGCAAAGTTCTTCCTTACCAGATAATAAGCGGCGTAACCAAAGAAAATCCCCATAAAAATTTGCCAGCGTAGACGGCGATAGACTGGATCTATCTGTGCTGTTGGCAGTCGGGGCTTATGAGGCGCCGGCTTGAAAATACTTAACATATTTTGCCTCCGATGGCTTATCTGGTTATATGAACAACTTACCGGTTGACTAATGTTACCGGATGGGAAAACGAGAAGTTTTATAAGCGGTTATTTTCTATAACGAAAATTATGATAGTCGAAACGACTCAATCTATCTGTGAGAAAAGACTCAGTTGTTAAAGCTGTTTTGCCCTGGCAATAATTCTGAGTGATTTGTTAACTTTTTAAAATGTACTTTATCAATGAAATTGTGACCGTCGTCACAATAACAAACTTTACTTCTTTATTGGTGAGCGTTTTTAGTTCGTTTTTGTTCTTTTTCAAACAAAAACCACAGTTTTTATGCATATTTTGTTGCTATATACCCGATAAATTTCGAGTTGCAGCGTGGCGGCAAGTGAACGAATCCCCAGGAGCATAGATAACTCTGTGACTGGGGTGAGAGAAAGCAGCCAACAAAGCAGCAACTTGAAGGATGAAGGGTATATATGTATCCGTCCAGACGCTAGGGTCTTTTAAGTGATGGTGAATGAGTAATCGATTTTGGCGATAAACATACTGCTTTGATAGTATGTTAGAAATCTGACAGACTTATTGGTTATATATCGTATAGCCGATATGCCAAATGGAGGAACCATGACGACACGTTATGATAGCGATTTTTATGGTTGGACTCAGGAGCAGGCTAGTTTGCTTCGTTCCGGTAATCTGAACCAGTTGGATACGGAAAACCTTTTGGAGGAGATCGAAAGCATGGGGAATAGCCAAAGAAACGAGCTGGAATCTCGTCTTGAGTTGCTGTTCCTTCACCTTCTAAAATGGCAATTCCAATCTGAACGACAGGGGCGAAGCTGGAGACTTACGATTGAAGAGCAGAGGAGGAAAATAGCTCGTCGTCTTAAAAGAAGTCCTAGCTTAAAATCAGAACTTAGCGAAATTATCTCTGATGCTTATGGTGATGCCATTATTGCTGCTGAACGGGAAACTAATATCAGGCGTAGTGTATTCCCTGAAATTTGCCCTTGGACGTTTGAACAAATAATGGATGAGAATTTCTGGCCTGAATGATTTCGATAAATTTGTTTATTTGACGCACTGGTTTTGAGCGGTGCGTCGTTCTGGAGCTGTCCATGATGAGTTCTTCCAATATTGCATAGGTATTATTCCAGACGAAGACAACTGCTCAATTGATGGTGAATGAGCTGTGAATCGATTTTGACGGTATGCTAATAATCTGACAGACTCATCGAGATTGTATAATTGTATAGCTGATATGCCATATGCCAAGTGGAGGAACCATGACGACACGTTATGATAGCGATTTTTATGGTTGGACTCTGGAGCAGGCAGACCTCATCCGTTCTGGCCATATTGATATGCTGGATACTGAAAATCTTTTGGAGGAGATTGAGGCTATGGGGCGTAGTGAGCGACGGGAATTCGAATCACGTCTCGAAGTTTTAATCGCTCATTTACTGAAATGGAAATACCAACCTGTAAGACGAAGTCGTAGTTGGACATTAACGATTAATGTTCAGCGTAAAAAAGTGAATCGTTGTTTGAAGGAAAGTCCTAGCCTGAAGCACCGACTGGTTGAATCGTTCAATGATGCTTATGATGATGCCATATTACTCGCGTCAAAAGAGACTGGCATGATAGAAGATGCTTTCCCTGAAATTTGCCCTTGGACGTTTGAACAAATAATGGATGAGAACTTCTGGCCTGAATAACCTTGATGAACTTATTTATTATCTAACGCACTGGTTTTAATCAGTGCGTTACTCTGGTTGTTAAAAATAAAGGCGGACAGTTTCCGTTTATTTCAGACTTAGTACAGCCAGTCGCGTCCCATCCGGTCAGCCGCCAGAATAGCGGCGTACACTTTTTCTGGTGTCACTTCAAAAGGCATGTTGTGAATAGTTTCACCTTCAGCACAACTTGCTTTTGCTACTGCCATCACTTTTTCTTTCAGTTTTTCACCGTCTTTCACGCCAAGCTGATCCAGAGTGACAGGTAGCCCTACTTGTACACAGAAATCGAGTACCGTATCCAATTCTTCATTTGGACTGTTTTCCAGCACGAGTTGGACTATTACTCCGAAAGCAACTTTTTCTCCGTGGTACATGTGGTGGCACTCTTCCAATACGGTAAAGCCATTGTGTACGGAATGTGCGGCGGCTAGACCTGTATTTTCAAATCCCAAGCCACTCAGGTAAATGCTGGCTTCGATAACATTTTCTACCGCCGGCGTACTGACTCCAGCATCAACGGCTAATTTTGCTTTATAACCATCTTCTAATAAGGTTTCGTAACATAGATGGGCAAGAGCCATTGCTGTGCGGGATATCCCGCCATCTGTCATTCTTGGTTTATGGGCAGTGCTACAGATGCGGGCTTCAAAATAGGTAGCCAGTGCGTCTCCAATTCCGGCAACCAGAAAACGGGTTGGTGCTTTGGCGATCAGAGCAGTATCTACCAGTACAATATCTGGGTTTGTTGGGAAAAACAGATAATCTTCAAATTCGCCATCATCGGTATAAACAACAGATAAGGCACTGGATGGGGCATTAGTCGAGGATATTGTGGGGGCAATTAGAATGGGTAATTTGGATTCGTAGGCAACCACTTTTGCTGTATCTTGTACCTTACCGCCACCGATACCAATAACCGCCTGGCATTCATTTTCTTTTAGAATATCAGACAGACGTTGAATCTCATTTCGGCTACATTCCCCACCAAACACTTCAAAATGGCTAGTAACATCATATTCTTCCAGGCTGTTATAAACAGTATCTCCCACCAATTTCATTGCTGAGTTGCCGATAATAACAAAGACGTGGTCGGCAATGGTTTTCGTGTATTTACCAATAGAGAGTAAGGCGTCAGGCCCTTGAATATATTTGGATGGAGCTTGGATAACTTTCAGCATAAAAATACTCCTTTTGTGGAAATTCAGTGCCTGTTTACCACATCAATTTTCCTGACGAACAGGGAGCAAAACGTGACAGACAGGGAAACGAGTTTCGGGTGAAAAAGTACTTATTTACTTAACGGGTTAACACTATATGATAAAAAGTAGTGATCGGTTATGGATAAAAAAACGGTTGTACCGATTTTATAGCGGGAAATATGCATTTTTTTGATCTATGCCCGATATTTACCGGGCATATGAGAATCAGTGAACCTGGATATAGGCGCGGTCAGTCTGATAAGCGAACAAGTGCTTCAGGATCAAATTCAGTAAAATACCATAAGCTGGTAGGAAAAATAGTAGGCAGATTAATAACTTGAAGCAGTAATCGACTAATCCAATCTCGACCCAGTTTGCGGCCATAAAAGTATCTGTACTGCGGTAAAAAGCAATAAAGAAAAAAGCGAGAGTATCAAGTAAGTTGCCGAAGAACATTGCAGCTGCTGGGGCAATCCACCAGTTACGTTTTCGCCGCAGCCGGTTAAAGACGTAGACATCCAGTACTTGCCCAAGTAAATAGGCCATAAAACTGGCGCAAGCAATGCGAGCAACAAATAGGTTGAATTCAGACAGTGCGGTGAAACCTTGCCATATTCCTTGGAAGAATAGGGCAGAAATAACATAAGAGATCAGTAACGCAGGGATCATAACGGTGATAATGATTCGTCTTGCAAATGACGCATGATAGATACGAACAGTTAAATCTGTGGCAAGAAAAATAAATGGGAAAGTAAATGCTCCCCAAGTGGTATGAAAACCAAAGATAGAAATAGGTAATTGCACCAGATAATTACTGGAAGTAATAATTAGGATATGAAATAGCGAAAGCCAAATCAAAGTTGCAGCTCGCTGCGACGTAGTAAATGAAAGCATATTGTACCTTTTTGAATAATGGGGTGAGGGAACCCAATGGAATATCTGCCGTTTTAACTGACGGCGCCGCGCATGATACGTCGGTTGTGCATAAAATCAAGATGCTTGCCTGTAAAGTTCATTTTTGGATAGCCTTTTTATAATATAATCGACTTTCATAAGTTGCTTGGAATTACAGAGATAGTTATGCCAGATGTTTTTGCCAACCCAGACAAAACCCTTGATACACAGGGGCTTCGTTGTCCTGAGCCTGTGATGATGGTGCGGAAAACCGTGCGCCATATGGAAGCCGGGCAGATGTTACTCATTCTTGCAGATGATCCGGCGACTACGCGCGATATTCCCAGTTTTTGTCGTTTTATGGAGCATCAGCTTGTTGCGCAAGAAACTGAACAAATGCCTTATCGCTATTTGGTTCGGAAAACAGAAAGTTAACTCTGAGCATAGCAGTGATTTGATCATTGAACTGAGTCTTAAATAAAGGCTCAGTTTGTGAAGATTTTATGCTTTAAGCATGATTATAGGTGTAAAACGGGATTCATTTGTTGATGTAAAATCCGAACAACGAAAATGTAATCCACCTTTACCTGGTAAAAAATGGCATGTTGCCCGTGATCGTGACGGCGAATCCCAGCTTTTACATCTGAATTGTCACGGTCCATAAAGGGAGTAAGGAATAGAGAATTGAAACATTTCTCTATGTTATCTGTATAGAGATCAGCTTGTTCGACACCAAAGTTGTTGAGGGTGTATTCATAAATCCTTGCAAAGTCCTCTGCTGCCAAATTGGATAGTTTATACATTCAATGAGCGCTTTTTCTGTTCTGCAATGTCTTTGAGTGTCAGTGAACTTTCACCACTAAGTTCACCTTGTTCTATGGCTTCTCTAAGTGAATCAATCTTGTATTCTTGTTGCTCCAGTAAACGCAATGCAGAACGTACAACTTCACTGGTTGAACCATAACGCCCGTTTTGGATCATACGGGTTATAAAATTATCCAAATATTCTCCGATAGTAACACTGGTTGTTCTTGCCATATCTACCTCTATGCTATACTTTGTGTGAATTATTCACACAAAGTATAGCATAGAGGTAATGCCAGGGAGCAATCAGAAAAATGTCCTTATAGTGATAGGTTTCATTGACTTTGTCTGTAGCAACAAAAAAAGGATATGGATCGGCGCTTGGAATAGGCCCCATACCCTTTAATTTAAGAAGTTGATGATTGGCATTAATCGTTAAATGGTTTTGTTATTTCACTTTAATCCTCAGTAATCTTACTGCGTTTGCAGTTACCAGAGCGGTAGCGCCAGAATCAGCTAATACTGCCATCCACAGGCCAGTAATGCCTAACAGACTAGTGATAAGGAAAATCCCTTTTAGTCCTAGTGCAATAGCAATATTTTGGCGGATATTATTATGAGTTGCGCGAGACAGGGCGATGATTTCTGATAAACCCGTCAGACGGTTGTGGGTTAATGCTGCATCTGCGGTTTCCAGCGCAACATCAGTACCACTTCCCATTGCGACACCGATACTGGAAGCTTTCATTGCTGGTGCATCATTAATGCCGTCACCAACCATCATTGTGCTGTGGTCTTTATTTAATTCCATGATAACTTTGACTTTATCTTCTGGCATTAATCCAGCGCGGAAGTCCATTCCTAACTGACCGGCAATTGCAGTCGCAGCACGTGGGTTGTCTCCTGTTAGCATCACTGATTTGATGCCCTGACTTTTCAGTAGATGGATGGCACCTATCGCATCTTGACGTAATGTATCTTGCATAGCGATAAGGCCAATGAATTGTTCGCTATGCATCACAGCAACAACCGTTTTGCCTCCATCTTCCAACTGAATAATTTTTTGTTTCCAATCATTAGACAAAGTATTCTCTGGCAGTTTACCCGGTGTACTGACTAAGATGCGTTTACCCTCTAATTGACCTTCAACCCCGATACCAGCCAGTGCCTTACGATGTTCCGCTTCAGTAACATTAATGTTTTTACTTTCTGCATGTTGCAAAATAGCGTTGGCCAGTGGGTGGTGGGAGCCACTTTCTACGGCAGAGGCCAGAGCTAATAGCTGAGATTCACGGATATTCTCCGCTGGTTGTACATCCGTGACTTGTGGCTTACCGGCTGTCAATGTACCTGTTTTATCAAAAGCAATGGTTGTGATTCGACCGAGTTGTTCCAGTGCCGCACCGCCTTTGATCAGTGCACCTCGGCGGGTTGCAGCGGCAAGGGCAGAAGTGATTGCGGCAGGTGTAGAAATCACCAATGCGCAAGGACAACCAATCAATAACAGAGTAAGACCACGGTAGATCCAAGTTTCCCACGGCTGGCTGAATACAGTAGGTGGAATAATGATAACCAACATAGAGAACAGCATAATCAGCGGAGTATAAATCCGGCTAAAACGGTCAACAAAGCGTTCAATAGGGGCGCGGCGTTCTTCTGCTTCTTCAATCAGTTGCAGGATGCGGTCAATGGCGTTGTTGCCTTGTTCAGACAATACTTTCATCTGCACTGAACGGTCTACGGACAAACAACCTGCCGGAACTTTTTCTCCCTGTATGCGTTCAACCGGGATAGATTCTCCTGTCAGGGCACTTTCATCAAAGCTGGCGAATGAATTGAGTAATTCAGCATCGGTTGGTAAACGTCCCCCCGGGGCAATTTCAATAATATCTCCAGGGCGAAGATCGGCGACCGGAACAGTTTTTCTTTCGCCATTTTTTACTAACAGTGCCTCTTCCGGCACCAATGCCATCAAAGCACTCACTCCTCGACGTGCACGGCCAGCAGCATAGGATTCTAACATTTCACCCAGCATAAACAGCAGGAGTACCATTGCGGCTTCAGCGGTGGCGTCAATAAACAGTGCGCCGATGGCGGCAACGCTCATTAGTGTTTCAATGGCAAATGGTGTACCTGATCGTATGAGCTTCCAGGCTTTGCTAACAATAGGTACCAATCCAATCAAGGTGGTGATAATAAAGGCAATGCGGCCAAATGGGGCATTGACATGGGAGATTCCCCAGCTTATTAGCATCATCAGTGAGAGAAGGGTGATTGGCGCAAGTTCTTTCCAGCGGTTGCCTTTGGGGGCTTTCTGATTTGCATTTGGGGTGTGAAGTTTAAATCCAGCTTGGTTGACGGCTTGGATAACTGTTGAACGTATATCTGTATCAGCATCTACAACCAGTTTTTCAGTGGCGAACAGGACTTTGACTTGTTTCACTTCTGGAATTTTTTTAACTGCCGTTTCAATTTTACGTGCACAGCTTGCGCAATCCATACCATTAACAACCCAACTAAAACGCTGGCTTGCCAAAAGCTCAGGTATCTGTGTTTCTTGTGGGTCATGAGAATGACTGTGTTCATGTGAACAGGCACTGTTGTGTTTATGTGAATGCTTACTAACATGTTGAGCTTGCTCAGCACAGGCGGTAGTTGTACAGCAGCTTCCATGCTGGTGGTTATGTTGATGGGTGTTATTTTGGTTTGAATTTGAGTACATGGGCTCCCCCTTACAGAGTTAATTCACAGGATGATGATTAAACTCTACACTTTGGAGCCTACTCCAGAGTCAAATGAAAAAGAGAAAATAAATGGATAAATTGTGCTACCTATCATTAATACAGATTTTCATCTGCAATACCGGCCTCATGATGTAGATAAGATAAGCACGTAGCAACTCAAGTAAACACTTACTGGGGAAAAGGAATATACACAGGATGCTATTGGGCATTTTTTCTAATATTCATAATGCAAGGTTCTTTTGTGGGTACATTTTTATATTGAGAAAAGTAATTATAGCTAAGTATAGTTTGTCTATAATGCTTAATAATATTTTTATTGACTTGTTTTTTATTATGTGAATAAATAAATCGTTGTGATTTTGTTAATGAAATTTATCAACATTCTTATTTCGGAGGGTAAAATGATCAGCATCGTTTCTAACTAATTACGTTAATAATAATTATGTTTTATGCTGTATATACCCAATAGATTTCAAGTTGCAGTGCTGCGGCAAGTGAACGCAGCCAACAAAGCAGCAACTTGAAAGATGAAGGGTATAAAGTTATTTCTACGGTATAATACCTAACTCTTAGGTGGATATGGTGAAATACTTAGTAAGAATAGAAGAATTGGCATTCATTCTCGAAAAATAAAAATAGAAACACAAGAAATACCTAAAGATGAAAGGTGTAATATATGTGGCCTTCAACCAAAATAGTAATAACGTATTCTGTTATTTTTAATTCTTTGAGAATGCTTATTGGTGCGACTTCATCGATTTATCTTTTAAGCAAAGGCGTATCTCTTGTCGATCTTGGTTTAATGAAAACCATGCAGGCCAGCGTTTTTTTTATATTGGATATACCAACGTCTTATCTTGCTGATAAGATTAGCAGAAAATATGCGATAGCTCTTTCGGTTTTATTTGGTGGAGCTTGGCTTGTTTTAACAGGGATTTCATCCAATTTATATGGTTTTTATCTGGCTGAATTTTTTAACGCGATCTCTTTGACAATAATAGGTGGAACATATCATTCATATTTGATTGATGTATATAAATCAGAAGGTGGTAAAGATATTCATCGGATATTGGGAATTAATGGTAAATATCATTATATGTCTATGGCTATTGCCGCTATGATTGGCGCTGCAATAGGTGATGTAGATTCACGATGGATATGGATTGTTGCCGGAACGGGAAGTTTTATATTAATGTTTTTTTACTTTTTTCTTCCGGAATCAAGGGTTAAATCGGTAAATGGGAAAAAATCAGGGTTAATAAACGATGTAAGAGAAATATATTCGCTTTTGATTAAAGGAAGTAAAGATTTTTTATTCGTGTTTTTTTCTATTGTTTCAAATATAGTGTACTTTCAAATATTACTTCAGTATTGGCAGCCTTATGCTTTTTATGGGTTCTCTGGAGGAGTCAAAGATTCCTTGTCATATGGAGTACTATTTGTTTTTATTCTTATGGCTCAATCTGTTGCAGGGTGGATCATCAGTAAAATTAGTGACAACAAAAAACTGATTTGGTTTGGCTTCCTTTTGATGTTTGTTTCCACCGGAATATGCTTGTTAGGCGGGGAGCATTATCCATATTTAATACCTGTAGCTTTGATTTTTATGTTTGGGAGTAATCAATATCTAACAATGGGACTGAGAGCTGTTTATCACGACTATTTGGATGCTAGTTTGAGGTCAACCTTTGACTCCTTATTATCGACATTTGCACGCTTGATCGTTTTGATACTCTTGCCGATGGTTGCATATTTTACGGAAACTTTTGGATGGCAAATGATGTCATATTCACTCATTATCTTGTCTTCAATAGTTATTTCTTTTTATGTGTTTAGCCTGAAATTATCGCTCAGGCAAACACACTAAGAATCTCTTTCAACGCAGAGTAAGATAAGCGGGCGGCTATGAACGAACGGTGGCATTTATGCTGAATTCGTTTTCGCCAGTCTGCCTATTACTACAAGTGAGCATTTCCCGCTAATGATTTATTTTTTAAGCTGCTTTTTTTGCATTGCCAATAGCTCAAAGACACCAAAAAAGAAAATCTTCGTTTGCATCAGGCCAGAAAGTTTTTGGTCTTTTGGCTGACTGGATTTTAGGAGTAGCATTTGAAATGCATGCATTACTACCGTGAAAATCATGGCAATATCCATAAAATACTTCAATGGTTTTGGAAATGGGTGGATTAGGTTAAATATCAAAAATCCCCAAACGCAGACCATTAATAGTTTTCCCAGTTGAATAAACATCAGTGTGCTCCAAAAAGATAATTATGCAGGTAAGTAACGAATATAAAGCCGGTATGCGACTTGTCCGGCAACTTTTTCACGATGAAGTTGCCAGTTAGCAGGAACGTCTGCCGCTGCGGATTCGGATTCAGCCTCAACATAGATCCAACTTTTATCTGCTAACCAACCGTACTGTTCCAATAATTTTATGGTTTCGGCAAGCATTCCTTGACGAAAAGGGGGATCGAGGAAAATCACATTATAGGGTGTCCCCGGTTGAGATAAATAGTTTAACGCGCTGTCATTAGTAATTTCGGCATTTTTGGCATTGAGAAGAGCCAAATTAGCTGAAAGCTGTTTTGCTACATTACGTTCATATTCAATAAATGTTGCCTGTGCTGCATAACGAGAAAGTGCTTCTAATCCAAGAGCTCCGCTTCCTGCATAACAATCCAGGCAGCGCGCTTCCTGAATAACCGGAGCCAGCCAGTTAAACAGAGTTTCTCTAACGCGATCTGTGGTTGGTCGTAATCCAGGGCTATTTAGTACCGGTAATTTTCGGCTTCGCCATTTTCCACCAATAATGCGGATTTGTCCCATAGATTGTTGTTGTGATTTTTTTGCCATAATTTACGTAACTTAATAATTTGTCATCAAATAAACCGATAACGTACTTTTAAAGGTGCCATGAAAGTGTCGGATAAGAAAAAACTTGTTAAATCTTGCTGGCGTTAATTTACCATGGAATGCGTGATTGATATGTGTTGCGTTACTACGAAAATGTTAGACTGCATCTAATTTCGTTATTATTCACTGTTATAACGCCATGATTTAACCTTGAGGAGTGTAGTGGCTGATGGCAAAAGAGAAAAAAAGAGGCTTTTTCTCCTGGTTCGGGCGTGGTCGTCAGGAAGAACAGCAAAAAGAAGAGCAATTGGCAGCTGAGCAAGCGGAACAACAGCGTTTGGCCGAAGAAGCAGCAAGGTTAGCTGCCGAGCAGGCAGAGCAACAGCGCCTTGCTGAAGAAGCAGCGAGATTGGCAGCAGAACAGGCAGAGCAACAGCGCCTTGCTGAAGAAGCGGCGAGATTGGCAGCTGAGCAGGCGGAGCAACAACGCCTTGCTGAAGAAGCGGCGAGATTGGCGGCAGAACAGGCAGAGCAACAGCGCCTTGCTGAAGAAGCGGCGAGATTGGCGGCAGAACAGGCAGAGCAACAGCGCCTTGCTGAAGAAGCGGCGAGATTAGCCGCCGAGCAGGCAGAGCAACAGCGCCTTGCTGAAGAAGCAGCGAGATTGGCAGCCGAGCAGGCAGAACAACAGCGTTTGGCGGAAGAAGCTGCAAGGTTAGCCGCAGAACAGGCGGAACAGGCACTAACCGAACAGCCAAAGCCGGTTGTATCTAAGGAACAGGAACGCCCGACTAAAGAAGGATTTTTCACGCGTTTGAAACGCAGTTTGGTTAAAACTCGTCAAAATCTAGGGTCCGGTTTCCTCAGCCTGTTTCGTGGTAAAAAGATCGATGATGATCTATTCGATGAATTGGAAGAGCAGTTATTGATTGCCGATGTTGGTGTCGATACTACCCGCAAAATCATTGGCAGTCTGACGGCCCATGCTAGTCGCAAAGAGCTGAAGGATGCAGAAGCGTTGTATGCCAAACTGAAAGAAGAGATGTCTGGTATTCTGGTTAAAGTTGATAAGCCGTTGGATATTGAAGGAAAAACACCGTATGTCATTCTGATGGTTGGTGTTAATGGTGTTGGTAAAACCACAACGATTGGTAAATTGGCCCGTCAGTTTCAGGCACAAGGTAAATCTGTCATGTTGGCTGCTGGGGATACTTTCCGCGCAGCCGCCGTTGAGCAGTTACAGGTTTGGGGGGAACGTAATCATATTCCTGTGGTGGCGCAACATACCGGTGCTGATCCGGCTTCTGTGATTTTTGATGCCATGCAGTCAGCTAAAGCCAAAGGCATAGACATATTGATTGCAGATACAGCAGGTCGTTTGCAAAATAAATCTCACTTGATGGAAGAGTTGAAGAAAATTGTTCGGGTGATGAAAAAACTGGACGAAGACGCTCCACATGAAATCATGCTGACACTGGATGCCAGTACCGGTCAGAATGCAATAAGTCAGGCTAAACTGTTCCATGAAGCTGTTGGATTGACAGGTATTTCATTGACAAAACTGGATGGTACTGCCAAAGGTGGAGTGATTTTCGCCATTGCTGATCAGTTTGAAATTCCTATCCGCTATATTGGTGTCGGAGAAGGAATTGAAGATTTACGGCCATTTAAGGCAGACGATTTTATAGAGGCACTTTTTGCCCGAGAGGATTAATTACCGATGATTCGCTTTGAACAGGTCAGTAAAGCTTATCTGGGGGGACGGCAAGCCCTGCAAGGGGTGAATTTTCATTTGCGCCCTGCGGAAATGGCATTTTTGATTGGTCACTCAGGAGCAGGTAAAAGTACCTTGCTGAAACTTATCTGTGGCATTGAGCGGCCCAGCGCCGGACATATCTGGTTTGCAGGTCATGATATCAGCCGGTTAAAAAGCCGTGAAGTCCCTTTCCTCCGCCGTCAGATTGGTATGATCTTTCAGGATCACCACCTGCTGCTGGATCGCACGGTATACGATAATGTGGCAATGCCACTTATCATTTCTGGTGCGAGTTCTGAAGATATCCGTCGCCGAACTTCTGCTGCATTAGATAAAGTGGGTTTACTGGACAAAGCGAAGAATTTCCCGATTCAACTCTCGGGTGGTGAGCAGCAACGCGTTGGCATTGCCCGTGCAGTTGTGAATAAGCCGACGGTTTTGTTGGCGGATGAACCAACGGGTAACCTTGATGGTGAGTTGTCAGAAGGCATTTTACGGCTGTTTGAAGAATTTAATCGGGTAGGGGTAACCGTGCTGATGGCGACTCATGATATGGCACTGATTGAGAAGCGAAAATATCGTATTCTGACGCTGAGCCAGGGCCGTATGACGGAGGAACATCATGGTTAAAAATGTGCGTAAGGTCGCAGGAAAAGTAACAAGATCAAAAAGTAAAACCTTGCGGGGGGGATGGCGTGAACAATGGCGTTATGCTTGGATGAGTGCACTGACCGATATGCTGCGTCAGCCGTTGGCAACGTTGCTGACGATTATGGTGATTGCAATTTCTCTGACATTACCCAGTGTTTGTTACATCGTATGGAAGAACGTTAGCCAGGCCGCGGAAAAATGGTATCCCACTCCACAGCTGACAGTTTATCTCGATAAATCACTGGATAATAACAGCGCCCAGAAATTAATAAGTGAACTGAAAGCACTCGATGGAGTGGATAATGTTAATTATCTTTCACGTCAGGAGGCCATGACAGAGTTCCGTACCTGGTCTGGTTTTGGCAGTGCTCTGGATATGTTGGAAGAGAATCCATTACCCGCAGTTGCTATCATTACCCCGAAAATTGATTTCCAGAATTCACAGACTTTGACTACGTTGCGTGACAGAGTTTCTCAGGTCAAAGGCATTGAAGAAGTCCGGATGGATGATAGCTGGTTTGCTCGTTTAGCGGCGTTGACGGGCTTGGTCGGTCAGATTGCGACAGTGATCGGTATTCTGATGGTAGTGGCGTTGTTTTTGGTTATCGGCAATAGCGTGCGTCTTAGTATTTTCAGTCACCGTGATACGATTAATGTGATGAAGTTGATTGGTGCAACGGATGGTTTTATTTTGCGTCCATTCCTTAATGGTGGTGCTTTATTGGGGGGAGTTGGGGCACTTTTATCATTAATACTCTCTGCCTTACTGGTGTGGAAACTCTCTGATGTTGTAACACAGGTTGCCAGCGTATTTGGTACGACATTTAATTTATATGGGCTTTCATGGGATGAATCCTTATTGCTAGTTCTTATCTCTGCCATGATTGGTTGGGTGGCTGCCTGGTTAGCGACAACTCAGCATTTGCGTCATTTTACGCCAGAATAAATTCTGTAGCTTTTGTTAAGGCTGATCGAGGTCGGCCTGACAATAAAATAATAATTCTTCTGTTTTTTGCGTGTTAATTTTTCTGCACATTATCTGTAATTCAAATTCGGTTTCTTGTCTATAAATTTCCAGTGAACTCTGCGTATTCATTTTGTAAAATTAAATTAATGCTTATCAAATTAAGTCTGAGTATACCCAATGGATTTCAAGATGCATCGCGACGGCCAGGGAGCGAATCCCCGGGAGCATAGATAACTCTGTGACCGGGGTGAGTGAGTGCAGCCAACAAAGAGGCAACTTGAAAGATGACGGGTATAGTACAAATAAAGTTAGTTGCATAAATATAAAACAATCTGTTATTTTTTGTTCTATAACTTCACAGTGGATGTTGTCTGTACTGAAATTATGACTACCTCATGCAGCTGTAACTTGAATATGCTCATTCTGGTGATAGACTGTACCGCTGTGTGTTGAGCATTGGTTCATATACACTGATGTAATCTATACCAACGATTTAAGTCTTATTTGAGAGGATTTGAATGGCCAAAGAAATGCAAACCTTAGCGTTAGTTCCTCAAGGAAGTCTGGAGGGCTATATCCGCGCCTCTAATGCCTATCCGATGCTGACAGCAGAGGAAGAGAAGGAACTGGCTGAAAGGCTGCATTACCAGGGAGATCTGGATGCAGCTAAGAAGCTGATTCTGTCTCACCTGCGCTTCGTTGTTCATGTCGCTCGCAGCTATGCTGGTTATGGCTTGCCTCAGGCAGATTTAATTCAGGAAGGGAACATTGGCCTGATGAAAGCAGTACGTCGTTTTAACCCAGAAGTGGGGGTGCGTCTGGTTTCTTTTGCTGTTCACTGGATTAAAGCTGAAATCCATGAGTATGTGCTGCGTAACTGGCGTATTGTCAAAGTTGCAACAACTAAAGCGCAGCGTAAGCTGTTTTTCAATCTGCGCAAAACTAAACAGCGTCTGGGTTGGTTCAATCAGGACGAAGTGGAAATGGTTGCCAAAGAGCTTGGTGTAACCAGTAAAGATGTACGTGAGATGGAATCTCGTATGTCAGCGCAGGATATGGCGTTTGATATGTCTGCCGATGATGATAATCAGGAAGGTCAATCGGTTGCTCCAGTTTTGTATCTTCAGGATAAAGCGTCTGATTTTGCAGGCGGTATCGAAGAGGATAATTGGGAAAACCATGCTGCCGATAAATTATCAGTGGCGATAGAAGGTTTAGATGAGCGCAGCCAGGATATTATCCGTTGTCGCTGGTTGGATGACGATAATAAATCTACCTTGCAAGAATTGGCTGATAAGTACGGTGTTTCTGCTGAGCGTGTACGTCAACTTGAAAAAAATGCCATGAAAAAACTACGGGTAGCGATTGAAGCGTAAACAAATTTGATGTATTCATCATGAATAAATGAAAGGGCGATAATGATTTATCGCCTTTTTTGTTCCTGTTTTTCAGTGACTTCCTTCTTAGGATAATTGTATGAAAATTGTTATTGCACCTGATTCATTTAAAGAAAGTCTCAGTGCTTTGCAGGCCGCTGAAGCGATAGAACAGGGATTTCGTGAAATCTATCCACAAGCCGAATATATCAAATTACCAATGGCTGATGGTGGTGAAGGTACGGTTGAATCGATGGTTGCAGCCATGAATGGGCAGATTATCCATCTGTCTGTTACTGGTCCGTTAAATCAGTCAGTGGATAGTTTCTTCGGCATATTGGGTGATGAAAAAACGGCTGTTATTGAAATGGCCGCAGCTTCTGGCTTACATCTGGTTCCAATGGAAAAGCGTAATCCGCGAATTACTACCACTTATGGCACAGGTGAGCTGATACTGGCTGCTTTAGATCAAGGTGTCAGAAAGATAATTCTGGGTATTGGGGGCAGTGCGACTAATGATGGTGGTGCCGGTATGATGCAGGCACTGGGGGCTCATCTACTTGATATTAATGGTAACGAATTAAAAACTGGCGGGGCTGCATTAAGTCAGCTTGCTGAAATTGATCTTTCTGGTTTGGATTCTCGTTTGAGTCAAACTGAAATTATAGTCGCCTGTGATGTGACTAACCCGCTGTGTGGTGAGTTTGGTGCATCGGCTATTTTTGGACCCCAGAAAGGCGCAACACCAGAGATGGTGAAAGAATTGGATGTTGCCTTGCGTCATTATGGTGAAAAAATTGAATTCTTAACGGAAACCAGGCTCATTGATGTACCTGGTGTGGGAGCCGCTGGGGGGATGGGGGTTGCTTTACTTGGTTGTCTGAACGCTAAATTGCAACCGGGAATTGATATTGTTATCTCCACTTTGAAGCTGGAAGAAGTTCTACAAGGTGCTAGTCTGGTTATTACTGGCGAAGGCCGGATAGACAGCCAGACTATTTATGGTAAGACGCCAATTGGTGTTGCCCGTATCGCCAAAAAATATGCCATCGCAACCATTGCATTGGTTGGTGGTATGAGTAAGGACTACTGCATTGTGCATGATCATGGATTGGATGCTGTTTTTTCCATTATGCCCGGTGTTTGTTCGCTTTCTGATGCGCTTGCTTGCGGGCATGAAAATTTACGAGTGACTGCCCGCAATGTGGCGGCTGTTTGGAAGATGGGTCAGTTGGAATAATAATTTGACGTTGCGTCATAATGGAAACCACAGGCGCTCATAAAACCTTGTAATGCCGGCTCGTTGGCGTCTGGGAAACCTCCAAGACTGAACCTCCACTGCTTAACAGTAGGATGGCGGGCTCTTATTTCATTTATCAGATATAAACCGACTCCCCGGCGACGTGTTATTTCACGGACACATAAATCTTCAAGCAGACCGAATTGATGACTGAGCGTAATTTTTACTGCAGCTAGTAATCTGCCATTAAAACGGGCAGCAAACAGTTCATTCCCATTTCTTAGACAGATCTGCCATTGTTCAGGCGTTTGCTGAGGCCATATTTTCTCCAGATCAACCCTATCTTGTGCAGATAAAACAGTAAGTTGTTCGATAGTTAGCTTCATGGTTTTTTCCACGTCAATTGTCGATGAATAGATAGTCAGTGTGTTGTGCAACTGCTTTTATACCCGTCATCTTTCAAGTTGCCTCTTTGTTGGCTGCTTTCACTCACCCCAGTCACAGAGTTATCTATGCTCCCGGGGATTCGCTCCCTGGCCGTCGCGATGCATCTTGAAATCCATAGGGTATATACGTTACTGGAAAAATGTTTTTAATGACCTCGATCTTTCGAGTTAAAGATTGCTTTACTAATATTTAACCAGAATATCACACTGTGTTTTGGCTAAATTCCAACCATATTTGGTGGTATTTTATTCTGTGAGTAATGCTTTTAGCTACCTTGCTAATTTGATTTTGAGCATGAAATGCTATTTTAATAACATGAAAAATAAAGTCTTATTAATAAAAATCACTTTATCTAATCATTCATCACAGAATGTCATAATTTCCAGCCCGATAATGAAAGATTTTAAAGGCAAACACAATAAATAAGACCAATAACAATACGGGGATAAATAAATGAATATCATAACAGGTAAAGCATTATTAGCTGGTTGTATTGCCATGGTAATGAGCTATTCACTATGGGCAAAAGAGATCAAGATTGCGATTGTAGGAGCGATGTCTGGCCCAGTTGCTCAGTATGGTGATATGGAATTTACGGGTGCACGTCAGGCGATTGCAGATATCAATGCTAAAGGCGGTATTAACGGTAATAAGCTGGTGGGTGTTGAATATGATGATGCTTGTGACCCGAAACAAGCGGTAGCAGTTGCTAACAAGGTGATTAATGACAACATTCGTTATGTTATCGGTCATCTGTGTTCTTCATCGACTCAGCCAGCATCTGATATCTATGAAGATGAAGGCGTCATTATGATTACGCCAGCAGCGACTAATGCTGATCTGACGACTCGTGGCTACCAAATGATTCTGCGTACTACAGGGTTGGATTCTGATCAGGGACCAACAGCGGCGAAATATATCGCTGAAAAGATCAAACCTCAGCGTTTGGCTATTGTTCACGATAAACAGCAGTATGGCGAAGGGTTAGCGCGTTCTGTTCTCGACAAATTGAAAAAAGCAGGAGTCAATATTGTCCTGTTTGAAGGCGTTACTGTGGGTGATAAAGATTTCTCCGCATTGGTCGCCCGTCTGAAAAAAGAGAACGTGGATTTTGTCTACTTCGGTGGTTACTACCCTGAAATGGGGCAAATTTTGCGCCAGGCTAAGCAGGCTGGTCTGAATATTCGCTTTATGGGACCAGAAGGGGTAGGTAATTCTTCACTGTCCAATATCGCCGGTGATGCTTCTGAAGGAATGTTAGTAACACTGCCTAAGCGTTACGATCAGGTTCCAGTGAACAAGGCTGTTGTTGATGCAATCAAAGGCAAGAAAGAAGATCCCACCGGGCCGTTCGTCTGGACAACTTATGCTGCCATTCAATCTCTGACAGCAGCAATGAGCCGTACCGGTAGTATGGAGCCTGCTGATTTAGTGAAAGATCTAAAAGTTAATCCAGTAGATACCGTAATGGGAACATTGAGCTGGAATGAGGCTGGTGACTTGAAAGGATTCGAGTTCGGTATTTTTGAATGGCATGCAGATGGTTCTTCTACCTCTGCGAAATAAAGTCATTTGAATGGCCGTCAGCCCCTGTTTGTCAGGGGCTGTTATTTCAGAGGTATAAAAGTATGTCAGAGCAATTTCTCTATTTCTTACAACAGATGTTAAATGGAGTGACTCTGGGTAGCACTTATGCATTGATTGCCATTGGTTATACGATGGTTTACGGCATAATTGGGATGATTAACTTTGCGCATGGCGAAGTTTACATGATTGGCAGCTACGTCTCCTTTATTGTGATTGCGGCCCTGATGCTGATGGGCATTGATCTAGGTTGGTTACTGATTACTGCTGCTTTTTTGACATCAATTGTCATTGCCAGTACTTATGGCTGGAGTATTGAACGGGTGGCTTACAGACCTGTTCGTCACTCCAAACGCCTGATTGCACTGATTTCCGCAATAGGAATGTCTATTTTTCTGCAAAACTATGTCAGTTTGTCACAAGGTTCCCGCGATCTCGCACTGCCGAGTTTGATTACCGGGCAGTGGGTATTGGGTGAAAGTGATGGCTTTTCTGCCAGTATTACGGCAATGCAACTGACTATCTGGATAGTGACATTTCTTGCCATGTTGGTCTTGACGATATTTATCCGCTATTCCCGTATGGGGCGTGCTTGTCGTGCCTGCGCGGAGGATTTGAAAATGACCAGTTTGTTAGGAATCAATACTGATAAAGTCATTTCCTTAACCTTTGTTATTGGCGCAGCAATGGCCGCGGTAGCTGGTGTTTTGCTGGGGCAGTTTTACGGTGTGATAAATCCGTATATCGGTTTTATGGCTGGAATGAAAGCTTTTACCGCCGCGGTGTTGGGCGGGATTGGCAGTATTCCGGGGGCGATGATTGGCGGCTTGATCTTGGGAGTTTCTGAAGCTCTGACTTCTGCTTATCTGAGCACAGAATATAAAGATGTTGTTTCTTTTGCTCTGCTTATTATTGTGTTGTTGTTTATGCCTACCGGGATCTTAGGCCGTCCGGAGGTAGAAAAAGTATGAAACATGCTAATTGGATTAATGCCATTATCGCCGCAGTCGCTTTATTTGTGCTGTCTGTTTTTATGATGGGAATGCAATTATCACTGGATGGTACGCAGTTAGTGGTTCACCGTGCTGATGAAGTGCGCTGGATATGGATTGGTATTGGCTGTGCGATTGTTTTTCTGTTCCAGTTATTGCGTCCTGTTGTTCAGCAGACGATGAAAAAAATACCACTTAAAAACCGGGTGCTACCTGATTTCGATGGTTCAACTAAAGGACAAAAACAACTGGCGGTATTGATCATTATTGCTGCCATTGTTTGGCCGTTTGTGGTTTCGCGTGGTAGCGTCGATATTGCTACGCTGACATTAATTTATGTCATGCTGGGATTGGGTTTGAATGTCGTGGTTGGTTTGTCAGGGTTACTGGTGCTTGGTTATGCAGGTTTTTATGCTATCGGTGCTTATACCTATGCTTTACTCAGTCACTATTACGGATTGGGATTTTGGCAAAGTTTGCCGTTGGCAGGGTTAACCGCTGCTTTATCTGGGCTGTTATTAGGTTTTCCCGTATTGCGATTGAGAGGTGACTATTTGGCCATTGTCACACTCGGTTTTGGTGAGATTGTTCGTATTTTACTGTTGAATAATACGGAAATAACCGGTGGCCCAAATGGCATCAGCCAGATTCCTAAACCCACTTTCTTCGGGCTGGAATTTAACCGCAGCGTGAAAGAGGGCGGCTGGGATACTTTCCATAATTTCTTTGGTTGGAAATACGATCCAAGTGACCGAGTCATCTTCCTTTATCTGGTCGTGTTGCTGTTAGTGATAGTCATGATATTTATTATCAATCGATTGTTGCGTATGCCATTGGGGCGCGCATGGGAAGCACTGCGTGAAGATGAAATTGCTTGCCGTTCTCTGGGGATTAGCCCAACTCGTATCAAACTAGCTGCATTTACCATCAGTGCCACATTTGCCGGTTTCGCTGGCACGCTATTTGCCGCTCGGCAAGGTTTCGTTAGCCCAGAATCTTTTACTTTTGCTGAATCTGCTTTCGTGCTGGCTATTGTGGTACTCGGAGGAATGGGGTCACAAACTGCGGTGATACTGGCGGCAATTTTGCTGGTGGTTTCTCGTGAGATGATGCGTGATCTAAATGCCTACAGCATGTTGTTGCTAGGAGCAATGATGGTATTGATGATGGTTTGGCGCCCGCAAGGGTTGCTACCAATGAAACGCCGTGATGTTAGGTTGAAACAGCAGGAAAACCACGTGCAGGAAGGAGAGCGGGGATGAGTGCAACATCATTATTGCGGGTTTCTGATCTGACCATGCGCTTTGGTGGTTTGCTGGCTGTCAACAATGTTGCTCTGATACTTAATCAGGGGGAAATAGTCTCTCTCATTGGACCTAATGGTGCTGGAAAAACCACGATCTTTAATTGCTTGACTGGGTTTTACCGTCCGACTAGCGGTACCATAAAATTGCGGGAAAAACATCTGGAAGGGTTATCTGGGCAGGAGATTGCCCGTATGGGAGTAGTTAGAACATTCCAGCATGTACGGTTGTTCCGTGAAATGACTGTGATTGAAAACCTGTTGGTAGCGCAGCATCAGCATTTGAAAAGTGGTCTCCTGGCTGGGCTTTTTAAAACGCCAGCGTTCTGCCGTGCAGAATCTGAGGCTGTAGATCGAGCCGTAATTTGGTTGCAACGGATTGGTTTGTTATCACTGGCAAATCGACAGGCAGGTAATCTGGCATATGGTCAGCAACGGCGTTTGGAAATTGCACGCTGTATGGTGATGAGTCCAGAAATTCTGATGCTGGATGAGCCAGCGGCAGGACTGAACCCGAAAGAGACAGCGGAACTTAATGCTTTGATTGATGGACTAAGAAAATATCATCAGGTTTCTGTTTTACTGATTGAGCACGATATGAAGCTGGTAATGGGGATTTCAGATCGCATTTATGTTGTTAATCAGGGAATACCTTTGGCACAAGGACGGCCAGAAGAGATTCGTAATAATCCGGATGTTATCCGGGCATATCTGGGTGAGGTGTATTAATCATGTTGGAATTTAAGCAGGTATCTGCTCACTATGGAAAAATTCAAGCGCTGCATCAGGTTAGCTTGAATATTCAGCAGGGAGAAATTGTCTCGCTGATAGGTGCAAACGGTGCAGGGAAAACAACTTTGCTCAGTACATTATGTGGTGCACCTAGAGCGACTGAAGGCTCGATTATTTTTCGTGGCAAGGATGTTACCCAATGGCCGACAGCGCGTATTATGCGAGAAGACATTGCCATTGTTCCAGAAGGGCGCAGAATATTTGCTCGTATGACGGTGGAAGAGAATTTGGTCATGGGGGGATTTTTTGCTGACAAAACGCAATATCAGCAGCGTATTGAACGGGTTTATGGTTTATTTCCTCGCTTACAGGAGAGACGTCATCAACGGGCTGGAACGATGTCTGGCGGTGAACAGCAAATGCTGGCAATTGGTCGTGCTTTGATGAGTCAACCCCAGTTATTGTTACTGGATGAGCCTTCATTGGGGCTGGCACCGATAATTATCATACAGATTTTCGATACTATTCAGCAGTTGCGGGAAGAGGGAATGACAATTTTTCTGGTTGAGCAGAATGCAAATCAGGCGTTAAAACTGGCTGACCGGGGATATGTACTGGAAAATGGTAAGATCGTACTGGAAGACGGGGGTTCTGCATTACTGACTAATGAAGCTGTGAGAAATGCGTATTTGGGTGGATAGCGACATTCGCATGAAGGGAATATCAAATGGTTGATTATTCTTGTAGCGTTGGAAAGATGTTTTTTCCCAAGGTGAGGGCGCTATAAATAATGCTTTAAGTTTGGCATTATCTGGGGCCGGGGTAACCAGTATGGCTTCAAATGCCTTGAAATCTTCCTCTAAATAGAAAAGGCGTTGAGCTGGCGGAATGTTTTAAGCTTCCCGACAGGTAATATCTAAAATAGAAGTGCAAATGTGATGCCCCTCTACGTTTTTTCGTCATATTTTCAGCGATATATACCCAATAGATTTCAAATTGCAGCGCGGTGGCAAGTGAAAGCAGCCAATGAAAGCAGAAAATTGAGGGATGAAGGGTATCGTTTATTGGTGGAGTAATGAAAGGCAAATTAGTTGTACTCAGTATGTTTGAGTAGCTAAAATCTATGGTTAAAATTATTTTGCTATTAAGTTAATTTTCTATCATCAGGAATTTAATTTTTTCAAAAATATTATTTCTATAGAAAGTATAGTTAATTTGTAATAATAATCTCATTAATGTATATATAACGGAAATATATTGTCATGATACTGGGTTTTTTATTTTTTATCATTTAAATATTGTGAGTTAATTATTGTATTTATTATAAATAAAGTTAGATTTTCAAAGTGAAAAATAGAATTTCATCGAACGAAAGTAACAAATGTTAACATTATAAGTTCAGGTAAATAACATAATCACAATAATTTTCATTTTAATGCTTTTTTATATATTGTTTATTTGTTGTATAATTTCAATAATTCCTAAATAATAGTGATTTCATTGAGGCGTAGCGTTGACATCAACTATATCTCTGCTATAGTTTTATATTATTGCGATTTGTTTTAGATATATCATCATTAATGATTGATTTATAATATGGATATTTTAATGTTCTGGTGATTTATTGTGGTCTATGAAGTCAACATAATAATCTGGGAATTAAGTTATCAAAGATAATAGTGGTTCCATGCTGATTAGATTAAAGAGTATCTTTAATTAAGTGGTAATGCTGCTTTTTGAGAATATTTATATGTAAGTTGAGTAGGTTTTATTTAAATTTTAATGAGGAAAATAAATATGTCTAGAATAACCATTTTTATTGATTCAGATGAACAGAAATCAGAAGTTTATTCTAATTCTACGGTTCCGGTACGTAAAGAATTAAATACAGTTTTTCCTTTGAGTGAGCTGACTATATCCCCTGGTTCTAGTGTGGAAGTATTTAGAATAGATACACCAATAATTCCAGAATCCAGAAGATCTCTGAGAGTTGTAAATACAGGACTGGCAAGTCATGTTACGGCTAAATTTTACTGGTCTCATAGTTTTACCTCTGAATGGTTTGAGTCTGGTTCTATAGATGTAGGATTAGGAGAAGATAAGGTATTAAACGTGCCTAACAACTCTTTTTATTATAGTAAATTTGTTATCTATAATAACTCGGATAAAGTTGCTTATATTACGGCAAATTTGGTTTAAACAGCTTATACCCTTCATCCTTCAAGTTGCTGCTTTGTTGGCTGCTTTCACTCACCCCAGTCACATAGTTATCTATGCTCCTGGGGATTTGTTCACTTGCCGTCGCGCTGCAACTAGAAATCTATTGGGTATATATTAATTGAGGAGTTTAATTATGCAGACAGAAAATGTTTTAGACATAAGAACCATTGTAGCTAATGAATATGCTGTAAAAACGAGTGCATTAGAGTGGGATGTTACTGATATTGTAAAAAATGCAATCATAGGGGGAATATCTTTTATACCTTCGGTTGGTCCTGCTATATCTTTTTTAGTCGGTTTATTCTGGCCCCAGTCGAAAGAAAATATATGGGAAGGGATTGTCAAACAAATTGAAAGGATGATAGAGGAATCTGCATTAAAGACGATTAAAGGTATCCTTGCTGGTGATATTGCCTATATACAAGAGCGAATGGCAACTGTTGCTGATCTTCTTGAGAAACATCCAGGATCTGCAGAAGCTAGGAATGCTTTTAATAACCTGGCAGAAAATATAGATGGTTATCACAAAAAATTTAATAATTTTTCGGATGATGTTAATTATCAGATATTACCCATGTTTTCTACTACGGTTATGATGCAGATAACATATTGGGTTGCGGGTTTAGAGAGAAAAGAAGAAATTGGGCTTAGTGATATTGATATTGAAAAAGTCCGAGGATTAGTCAAAAAGACAGTAGAACAGGCTAATAGTTATATCAACAATATATATGATAGAGAGCTTAATGATGCTCTTAATAATTCGACGGCTGACACTGTTGTAAATAATGTTATGTCTGTTCATGGTCACTGTCGTTTACATGGAATTGAATATATCAGTATTTGGGATAGATTAAGTGAAACTGAGTCTGTAAATAATAGAATCTATGTTGATGTTTTAAGTTATTCTACTTTCTTTGACCGTCAAACAGCAAAAGCCAGAATTCAGGCATTGACGCCAGAGAAAGATATGACTCCACCTCTCAAACCGGCTCTTAATGGAGGAAAGAGAAGAAAGATAAATTCGTTAATGGGGCATATTGTACGTATTGGAGGGGCACCAAGAGTAGGAGGGCTGACAGTAGTATTTGATGATGGTAGTCGCCATCAATTAGGTACAATATCTGGTGAGACGGCATCTATTTCTCTGGATAGTAGTCGAATTACCAGTTTGGAAGTATGGGGCAATGGTGCTGTTGATAAAGCCGTCTTTACTTTGAGTGATGGTCGTTCGCTATCATTTGGAGAACCTGGAACATCCAGATATAGGAAATTTTATGTTGGTGAAAGTCACTACATTTCAGGGATCTATTTGTCCAGTGATTACAGCCCATTAGTCGGTCAGGCAGCAAATATTGCTGTATCTTATCAGCTGATAAATGATGATGAAAAATAATCGCTTTTAACAAGTATATATTATGTACGCAGAATGCTATTAGCTTTTCTTGATCATCTTCTTTATTTGATACATTTGCCGGCGTCTATGTTCATATGGTGAATAGTTCTTTTGATGTCGGCAATTTTTGTATATACCCTTCATCCTTCAAGTTGCTGCTTTGTTGGCTGCTTTCACTCACCCCAGTCACAGAGTTATCTATGCTCCTGGGGATTCGTTTACTTGCCGCCGCGCTGCAACTCGAAATTTATTGGGTAATCCTATTGTAGGGGCAGTGATTAATTGGTATTGGTCGGTGAGCTACAGATGAGGATTTTATCTCAATAATTACGTTCCTTATAAACAGACATATATTCCCTTGGTGAGCGACCGGTCATTTTCTTGAAAAAGGTTATGAAAGCGCTATCGCTAGAAAATTCTAGTTCATTAGCGACAGATGACAAATTACCCTGTTTTGCCAGTAATTCTATAGATTTGATCAAACGCCACTGTTGTCGCCATTGCTGATAACTTAGCCCTGTTTCCCGGTGAAATATCCGACTGATGGTTTTCTCACAGGCCCCGATATTCATTGCCAGTATTTTGAGTGGTGGTGGCAGTGTGGTCATAGGAATGCAGGATAAACGACGATCGAAAGGAAGGGGTAATAATGTGGGTTCTCTTTTTGCCAATCGAATTTCGTCAAGACAAACGGCCAATAGGTTAGCCGCAGGTCTATGTAGCCAATCGGTATTGAAAGGTGATTGTGCTATCCGCTCCAATACTTCACGTAACAGAGGTGTAACTTCCAATACTTCAACATTTTCTGCTAAACATCCGATCTGATTTACATTTAGATAAATTGAGCGATACCCGACGGATTCTTTTATCTCTGCTCTGTGAATAATACGCGGTGGAATCCAGGCAACTCGAGTTGGTGGAAGTATGCATAAATGATCTGCCAGGGTGATATTAATGCACCCTTGCTGGGTAAATAATAATTGCCCCATTTCATGCTGATGAAATCCTGAATCATGCTGACCTAGTTCAGCAGCAATCCCCACTACCGGCACTCCAAGGCTATCAGGATCAAAACTATCATCACGGGAAAGCCATACCATATTTACGTCCTATTTGATAAATAAATTGTCTTTATTATTATAATGCGACAATTGAAAGCATGCTAATTTACGTTTATTGTCTAATTGATTAAGAAAAATACAATGCAACGTAAACCTGGACTTGCGCTGGTAACAGCGCTGATGATGTTTCCACAAATTGTAGAAACCATCTACAGCCCGGCATTAACCAATATCGCAAGGGAATTTAAAGTGAACGCCGAGCAGGCCGCTCAAACACTATCTTTATATTTTTTCGCTTTTGCTATCGGCGTGGTCGTTTGGGGGCGCATGTGCGATCTCATAGGCAGACGGCCAACGCTGTTGGGTGGGTTGTTACTCTATAGCGGTGCTTCGTTAATAGCGCTATTCAGTAGCCAGTTTGAGTTATTACTGGCCGCCAGAATGTTATCTGCATTTGGTGCTGCCGTAGGCTCGGTAGCAACTCAAACAATGTTGAGAGATTCTTACCAGGGAAGGGAACTAGCTCGGGTGTTTTCTATCTTGGGAATAGCCTTGGCAGTCAGTCCAGCAGTTGGCATGATGAGTGGCGCTATTCTGGTGTACTTCTGGGGATATAAAGGCGTCTTTTTGGGTTTGTCTTTACTCGCGGTATTACTATTAGGTTGGTCTGCTATTTGTCTGCCTGAAACCCGTTTAATGTCAGTGGTAACAATACCGTTAACAAGTACTTTAATTATCATGCTTAAGGACGTAGCAATTTGGTGCAATGCGTTGTTGATAGCTTTCTTTAACCTATGCTTGTTTAGTTATTATCAATTAGCTCCATTTAATTTTGATCGGTTGGGATTTTCTTCTGAGATGTTTGGTTACACGGGATTATTTTTGGCATTAGGAGTAGGCATTGGTGCTTGGTTGAATAAGTTCTTGCTGAAAAAAGAATGGAATTCATCAAATTTAGTGTTGCTTTCTTCTGTCACCGTTCTTGTTGGCGGAGGATTGGTAATGGCTATGGAAGCCACCTGGTTGTTTATCCTACCTATGATTTTGATTGTTGTGGCCTACGGAATTGCAATTCCTAATATCCTGGCTTCGGCATTAACTAATTATACGGATAGATTGGGAACAGCAGGAGCCTTATTAGGTTTACTTTATTATTTGCTGTTGGGTGGCGGTTTGATGCTGACGGGTTGGAGCCAACGTCTCGGTGTTGTCTTGGTAGGTTGTGGCTGTTTTATTCTATTGTTAGCGATAAGTCATTATTTTATGTTCATGAAATCCGGAAATAACCGGTCAGTGACGAAATAGCCTGATGTCAGGAAAATTTCGAATCAGTGGTCAGTGAATGGTAATAGGTGGGAATATATAAAGGTTTTGGTTTTGTATCCTGCGGCTCCTTTTACTGTGTATAACAAGCAGCAAAAAAAGACACTTCAACAAAGTAAAAGTGTCTTTTTTCAGTAAGTTAACTGATTTCTATCAGTTCATACCATATTTTTTCAATTTCTTACGCAGTGTACCACGGTTGATGCCCATCATCAGAGCAGCACGTGTTTGGTTGCCACGGGTGTATTGCATCACCATGTCCAACAATGGCTGTTCCACTTCAGCCAGTACCAACTCATACAGGTCATTAACATCTTGACCATTCAGTTGAGCAAAATAGTTCTTCAGTGCTTGTTTAACTGAGTCACGCAAAGGCTTTTGAGTTACCTGATCTTGTGAATTTACAGTAGCAACGGTTAGTACGTCAGAATTTACGCGTTGTTCGAACATAGTTCTGTCAGCTCTTTTCTTTATATTACGCAAAATTTTCGAAATATGCCTTCAACACCTCCAGCTGTTCGCTGGCATCCTCTATGGTGTTGAATGTGCGCCGGAACTGGTCATCAGGGGCATGTTCCCGGAGATACCAAGATACATGCTTACGTGCGATACGGGCTCCCTTGCCTAGACCATAAAAGTCGTGCAATTCCTGTATATGCTCGTTCATTAAATGCTGCACTTCGCCAATTGGCATCGGTGGTAGCAGTTCCCCTGTTTCCAGATAGTGCTGGATTTCCCGGAAGATCCAGGGTCTTCCCTGAGCAGCGCGGCCTATCATTAGGGCATCAGCCCCAGTGTATTCAAGCACTGCTCTGGCCTTAAGCGGGTCAGTAATGTCACCATTGGCAATAACCGGGATGGCAACAGTCTGCTTAACTGTCCGAATATTGTCATACTCTGCTTCTCCGTTAAACAAACAGGCACGAGTCCTGCCGTGAATCGTCAGAGCCTGAATACCACAATGCTCGGCCAATTGGGCAATTTTTACACAGTTTCGTTCTTCTGGCGACCATCCAGTGCGAATTTTCAACGTAACAGGAACATCTACTGCGTTTACAACAGCGGAAAGGATCTTTTCGACCAGTTCCGGGTAACGCAGTAAAGCCGAACCTGCCAGCTTACGATTCACTTTCTTGGCTGGGCACCCCATGTTGATATCAATGATTTGAGCACCATTAGCGACATTAACTCTCGCTGCCGCTGCCATCTCATCTGGATCATTACCGGCAATTTGCACGGAACGAATTCCCGGTTCGTCACTGTGAACCATACGCAGCCGAGATTTGTCTGTCTTCCAAACTTGTGGATTGGAAGAAAGCATTTCCGATACTGTCATTCCCGCACCCATTGCATAGCACAGTGACCGAAATGGACGGTCAGTTATGCCAGCCATTGGGGCTGCGATAAGACAGTTTTTCAGCTGGTATTGTCCGATACGCATAGACGAAAAAAGAGTGGCCATACTGTGACTGCAAGGGCGCGTATATTACGCATTTTTCGCAAAATATGAAAGGCCAAACTTTGAGCAAATCGACATTTGTTACAACTTTTTTCCAGCTTTTATTCTGAGATAAATATAATTATTCATAAATAACATGGTGTTATGTATTAATGGTAAAGTTTATCGCTTTGGATTTTTCTGTCAGTAAGTTTACTGATAGCACGGATTACCACCAGTAAGTGATCAAAAGTTACCCTTATTTATCATAACAAAATAAAATAGTTTTAATTTGTTACTATTTTTACCCCAGATATTCGACACCACTCTTCCTGTTCTGCGACAGGATCTATCACAAATTTATCAGTATAGGCTTGAATAACACTTTCTGCCTGACTTGCCAGAATGCCAGATAAACCTAACAGACCTCCTGGTTTTGGTAATGCACCAATTACAGGGGCGAGTTCACGCAAGGGGCCTGCCAAAATATTAGCAATTACTACATCAGATTCAAGATCGTTTGGTTGATCTTTCGCCAAATATAGCGTTAAACGCTCTACAACGCCGTTACGCTCTGCATTATCACGGCTGGCCTGAATGGCTTGTGGATCGATATCTATGCCAATAGCGTGCGCAGCACCGAGTTTTAGCGCCGCAATTGCCAGTATGCCGGAGCCACAACCAAAATCAATGATGGTTTTTCCTGTTAGATCGAGGCTATCCAGCCATTGCAGGCATAGTGATGTGGTTGGGTGTGTGCCTGTACCAAAAGCCAATCCCGGGTCTAGCATGACATTGACAGCATCTGGGTCAGGGACTTCACGCCAGCTTGGGCAAACCCATAGACGATTCCCAAAACGCATTGGATGGAAGTTGTCCATCCATTCACGTTCCCAGTCTTTATCTTCTAGCTGCTCAATCTTATGAACAAATCCGTTACCCAACTGAGAAACTTGTTCAAGTTGGCAGATAACGGCTTTCATATCGGTTTCAGCATCATAAAGCCCGATGACGTCTGTATCTCCCCACAAACGAGTTTCACCTGGCAGAGGCTCGAATACAGGGTTATCGTGGCTGTCTTGAAAAGTGACCGATACGGCTCCGCTTTCCATCAGATGATCCCCCAGAGATTCAGCTAACTGTCCTGTAGTATTTAATCGAAGTTGTATCCAAGGCATAAAAATTCTCTTTTACTAAAAATAGGTTAAAAACAACCGGCTTAATGAGGTTTGGCTATCCGTTGCGGCAACCGGGGGCCGATAATATTACCAATCCCGAAAGCCAGCAGGCTAAATAGCAGTGATGGCACGATCGGATGAAAGTTTAATAATTGAATATTGAAACTGGCGAGCAGAGCATAGCTTACTGCCCCTATTATCATAGAACTGACTGCGCCATATGCATTGGCTTTTTCCCAGTATAATCCCAGCACCAATGGCCAGAGGAATACGGCTTGTAAACCACCGAAAGCCAGTAGATTCAGCCAAATGATCATTTCTGGTGGACGCCAGGCAGCTAAAAGTAGCAACAAGCCAAGAACCAAGGTAGAGCAATTGGAAATCCGGGTTAATTTCTTTTCTTGAGTGATTTGTTGTGGAAACAGGTTGAGATAGAGATCTTTGACGATCGTGGCAGAAGATTGCAGCAGTTGCGCATTAATCGTTGACATAATTGCCGCCATCGGCGCGGCCAGAAAAATTCCGGCGGCGAAGGGGGGTAACACGGTGATCATCAGTGTCGGGATGACTTGATCAGGAATGGTTAGATCCGGAACAATTGCCCGACCAAGAGCGCCTGCCAGGTGCATACCAAACATGAGGATGGTCATGACAATGGTGCCGATGATAATCCCATGATGGACGGCTTTGCTGTCGCGGTAGGAGATGCAACGGATGGCAGTATGAGGTAGCCCGATAACGCCAAAACAGACGAGTATCCAAAAAGAGGCCATGAAAGGCCCATTGAGGATATGGCCCGCCCCTTGTGGGGAAACTAATTCGGGATTAATTGTTCGTAATGTGGCAACAGCTTCCGGTAGGCCACCTGCTTTATAGACAACTGCTACCAGCAGCAGAACTGTGCCCAGCAGCATGACCAGTCCTTGTAGGGCATCATTGAGGACTCCTGCTCTAAAACCACCAAATGCGGTATAGAGAGCAATAGAGATACCAAAAATCATCAATCCAGCGCCATAAGGGATACCTGCGGCAGTTTCTAGCAGGCGTGCGCCGCCAATAAATTGGACGGTCATCGCTCCGATAAAAGCCACTAAAAGGCTTAGACTGGCAAACCAAACCAGAAAACGACTGCCATAGCGGGCATACAGCATGTCATTGAGAGTGACGGCGTTATAGCGGCGGGCGAGAATGGCAAATTTTTTACCCAGCACGCCAAGGGAAAGCCATATTGCTGGTAACTGAATCAGAGACAGTAATACCCACCCAAGGCCATATTTATAAGCTGCTCCTGGCCCACCAATAAATGAGCTGGCACTGATATAAGTCGCGGTAATGGTCATTGCCAGTACAAAACCACCCATTGAGCGATTACCAAGGAAATATTCAGTCAAGAAGGCGCCTTGTTGGCGGCGTCGATAAGCATAAATTGATAAAAGAAATACCAGAGCAAGATAACCTAGCAGAGGTAAGATGACTTCACTTTGCATTTTCATCCTCCAATGGGACTTCTTTGAAAATAAATTTAACCATCAACCAGCAGAGGAGGATAAATGTGACTGGCAGTAACAAACAGGCCATTTCGAACCAGCGCGGTAAGCCAGTGACACCAGGAGCATCACTGGGCAAATAGGCTGTCAACAGCCAGCTAATAAGGTAGGCAAGTGTCAGGAACATTGCCCAGCGTGCTTCTTTATGGGATTGAACAAATCGTCTGTCCATTCGTTCTTCCGGTAATTAAATAAGATGGGAAAGGGAAGGATTGTACGGCAAGAGATGGATTTATTCAGGAAAAATATGATGACGAAGTAAATAATCTGAGTTTCGCTGAAAAATTAATACTGTGAAACACAATATGAAATTAAATTATTGTTGGTAGTAATATTTGTCTAATATTTGTCACCATGTTTGCTATAGTGGGGAAAATTTAAAATATTGGTAAAATATTTTTATCGATCGTGACTATTCCTATTGGAGGAATCTACTATTCTACGGAAGTTTGTCCGACCAATATCAGGAATATCAAACTTTACTCATGAAAAAAGTTAAATAGCTGAATCAATAATAAGGAATATACCCAATGGATTTCAAGATGCATCGCGACGGCAAGGGAGCGAATCCCCGGGAGCATAGAGAACTATGTGACTGGGGTGAGAGAAAGCAGCCAACAAAGCAGCAACTTGAAGGATGAAGGATGAAGGGTATAGAGTATGTATGATTATATTATTGTTGGTATTGGTATCGTCGGGCTTGGCGTTGCTAACGCATTGCAGGAAGATCAGCCGAACATCAAAATATTGATGTTAGATAAAGAGAATACGCCAGCCAGGCATCAGAGCGGTCATAATAGCAATGTGGTGCATTCAGGTATTTATTATAAACCCGGTAGCCTGAAGGCTCGTCTGGCGATGCGTGGTAATAAAACCATATTCTCCTTTTGTCGCGAGCATGGTTTGTATCATGATCGCTGTGGTAAGGTTATTGTTGCCACACAGTCGAAAGAATTACCATTGCTAGAGAATCTCTATCAGCGAGGATTGCAAAATGGTTTGGAAGTTAGCCGCCTAAACCGTTGGCAACTTAATGAGCGTGAGCCACATGTTAATGGGTTAGAGGCGTTACTTGTTCCCGACGCTGGGATTGTGAACTATAAAGAAGTTGCAAATAAAATGGCAGAGATCATCCAGCAGCGTGGTGCAACTTTGATTTATGGTCAAATGGTTACAGCTATTGAAGAACGCAGTGACAGAGTAGATGTTATCACGCCACAGAATAGTTATCAGGCAAAATGGTTGATTAATTGCGCCGGGTTGCATAGCGATCGTATCGCTAGTTTGGCAGGTTATGATATTGGCATGAAGATTATTCCTTTTCGCGGTGAATACTACGTGCTGAATAATGAAAAAAACTATCTAGTTAACCATTTGATCTATCCAGTGCCGAATCCAGATTTCCCTTTCCTCGGTGTGCATTTTACCCGCATGTATAACGGAAAACGTGATATTGGCCCGAATGCGGTATTGGCATTTAAGCGTGAAGGCTATAAAAAAACCGATATTAATCTGAGAGATCTGAGTGAAATATTGAGTTACCGTGGTTTTTGGAAAATCGCCCGAGCTTATTTTGGTGAAGGAATGGCGGAGATGTACCGTTCATTATGTAAAAAACGGTTTGTTGCTAATGCTCGTTGTTTGATACCTGAACTTAATGTCGAAGATATTGTGCCGGGCCCCGCTGGTGTGCGTGCTCAGGCACTGACTGCCGATGGCAAGTTGGTTGATGATTTTCATATCGTTACTGGTGAGCGCTCACTACACGTTTGCAATGCGCCTTCACCAGCAGCAACGGCTTCAATTGAAATAGGCCGTGAAATTGTTTGCCAGTATTTGCCTGTGTGAATGTGCGATAATGATGAAGGTTATATCAGGTTAAATAAATGTAAAATAAGCGCAAATAGCATTGCAGATAAATGAGTTAAACATGGCAGAGAATAGGCCGTTTTTAGCGATAAAACGGCTATTTAAATCGCTAAAAAAGGAAACAAAGTAAAAATAGAAATTGAGCCACGTTAAAAAGGTGATCATGAGTAAAATGATTTTCATTCAATAAATGGTTTTCACTGAACAGTCTTTTAAACCTGACAGTTTTTACTTTTTCTCGTATTTAATGAGATTAAATAAACTTTTTTATTCTTTTTTTGCCGTTAATCTAAAGGGGTATTGGTTTTATTTAATGATTGTTTCAAATCTGTCTGGTGATAATAACATGCGATGAAAAGGCGTTTAATGTCCATGTAATCAACAAATAAAGGAGCGTTTAAACGCTCCTTAAAATATGTTGATGTTATTAAACCGGTTTTAAGTTTCCTGCAATCCCAATTTTTTCTCCAGATAGTGAATATTCGTGCCACCATTCTGGAAGTTTTCATCATTCATAATCGCTTGCTGAAGTTCAATATTGGTCTTGATGCCATCGATAATCAGTTCTGCCAATGCATTTTTCATTCGGGCAATGGCGTTATCACGATTTTCACCGTAAGTAATCAACTTACCAATCATTGAATCATAGTAAGGGGGCACGGTATAGCCGGCATAAATATGCGATTCCCAACGCACACCAAATCCGCCAGGTGAGTGGAAACGGGTAATTTTACCTGGGCTTGGTAGGAACGTGTTTGCATCTTCGGCGTTAATTCGGCATTCAATAGCGTGACCACGAACGATAACGTCTTTCTGTTTAATTGAAAGCGGCATCCCTGCGGCAATCCGTAATTGCTCTTTAATCAGGTCAACACCAGTAATCATTTCTGTCACTGGGTGCTCGACCTGAATACGGGTGTTCATCTCAATGAAATAAAACTCGCCGTTTTCATACAGGAATTCGAAAGTACCGGCGCCACGATAACCAATTTCGATACATGCGTTGGCACAGCGCTCACCAATGCTACGACGCATTTCTGGTGTGATACCGGGAGCAGGAGCCTCTTCAACAACTTTTTGGTGACGGCGTTGCATAGAACAATCACGTTCAGCCAAATAAATTGCTTGACCCTGACCGTCAGCTAGTACTTGGATCTCAATATGACGTGGATTTTCAAGGAATTTTTCCATGTAAACCATATCGTTATTGAAAGCAGCTTTTGCTTCCGCACGGGTCATATTGATTGATTGTTCCAGATCTTTATCACTGCGGACGACGCGCATACCGCGACCGCCACCACCACCGGATGCTTTGATGATCACGGGATAACCGATGCGTTTAGCAATGGTTTTATTTTTCTCCATGTCATCAGACAGTGGACCGTCAGAGCCAGGTACACAAGGAACGCCGGCTTTTTTCATCGCATTGATAGCGGAAACCTTATCTCCCATCAGGCGGATCGTTTCTGCTTTCGGGCCAATAAAAATAAAGCCAGAACGTTCAACTTGCTCAGCAAAATCGGCGTTTTCAGATAAGAACCCGTAACCCGGGTGAATGGCTACTGCCCCCGTGATTTCTGCCGCAGAAATAATCGCCGGGATGTTTAAATAGCTTTTTGCAGAAGCAGCCGGGCCAATACAGATAGTTTCGTCTGCCAGCAGTACGTGTTTTAAGTCACGATCCGCAGATGAATGTACCGCAACAGTTTTTATTCCTAGCTCTTTACAAGCTCGCAGGATGCGCAGTGCAATTTCACCACGGTTAGCAATTACAATTTTATCAAGCATGGGAACGCCTCGTTATTCGATGACGACCAACGGCTCGTCAAATTCAACGGGTTGACCGCTTTCTACAAGAATCGCTTTAACCACACCGGCTTTGTCGGCTTCGATCTGGTTCATCATTTTCATTGCTTCAACGATACACAGAGTATCGCCCACGCTGACATGTTGGCCGACTTCGATAAATGGTTTCGCATCTGGGCTAGGTGTACGGTAGAAAGTACCCACCATTGGAGAACGGACAATATGACCACTGATTTCAGCTGCTCTCTCAGTGATCGTTTCCGGCAAAGCTTGAGAAGGTGCAACAGCGTTAGCCAGCGCAGGTTGTTGCGCCTGGACGGGAATATATTGTTGAGCTGCCGGAAAACTCTGGGGTGCTAATGCGCGGCTGATGCGCACTGACTCTTCCCCTTCAGAGATTTCCAGTTCAGAAATGCCAGATTCTTCAACCAGCTCGATCAGTTTTTTTATTTTACGAATATCCATGAGTGTGATTCCGTACTCTTCTGTTTTATTTAGTTGAGTTTTGACAAGCGGTTTACCGCTGCCTGTAATGCAAAGCTATAGCCATCTACCCCTAAACCGCAGATTACACCAGCGGCAAGATCTGAAAGATATGAGTGATGACGAAATGGCTCGCGAGCGTGAACATTAGAGAGGTGGATCTCAATAAATGGGATCTTTACCGTCAACAATGCATCACGCAGTGCCACGCTGGTATGCGTGAATGCAGCAGGGTTAATTAAGATAAAATCAATGTTGCCCTGTGCAGAATGAATTCTGTTTATCAGCTCAAATTCTGCGTTGGATTGCAAGTGGCTGAATTTAACCCCCAATTTATGGGCTTCTTTAGACAATTTGCTGACGATATCATCAAGCGTTAAGCTGCCGTAGATATCGGGCTCCCGAGTTCCCAACATATTTAGGTTAGGGCCATTAAGGAGTAAAATGTGAAACTTGTCTGCCATTGTGCTGGTATCTCCGGCAATTTGTCAACAATCGCCTCAACATAATCCGATGTTAACGATTTGTCATCTTTTTATAACAGTCACTAAGCTTGTTTCTGCGGTAAAGCGCGACATTATAACAATATCGTGGCATTTAGCAGCTAAATACTGGTCTTATCAGAGAAAATGTCAAGAATTAAACAGCCGCACTTTCGAGGCTAGTCACAATTCTCAACGAACCCTGACTAACGTCCGTCCTGTTACCTGGTTAGCTATTAATTTATTCGCGTACTCTATTGTTTGATCCAGTGTTATCTCGGTGGTTGCCTGTTGATAAAAAGAGTCGGGCAACAGTTTTTGCAGGCGTTGCCATACAGCAGGCCGTTTTGCTGATGGAACAGTGACAGACTCTACACCTTGCAGACGTATATTCCGTAAAATAAATGGCATAACTGTTGTTGGCAGGTTTACTCCACCAGCGAGGCCACATGCTGCAACGGTACCGCTGTAGTGAGTTTGAGCCAGTATTGTTGCCAGTACATTATCGCCTACTGTATCAATTGCACCGGCCCAAAGCTGTTTTTCAAGTGGGCGAGGGGAACGGTTAAATTCGTCGCGTGGTAGAACCTTCTTTGCTCCAAGGGATAACAAGTATTCGTGATTTTCTTGCCTGCCGCTGACAGCAACAACGGAATAGCCAAGTTGTGAAAGCAGTGTTACCGCGGTACTTCCTACACCCCCGCTAGCACCCGTGACAATGACATCACCATTTTCTGGCAGGACTCCGCCTTCTTCCAGGGCCATCACGCACAGCATGGCAGTAAAGCCGGCAGTACCAATGATCATTGCTTGTCTGCTATCTAAACCCGCGGGTAAAGGGGTCAGCCAATCGCCTGAAACTCGGGCTTGTTCCGCCAGACCACCCCAGTGATTTTCGCCTACACCCCAGCCAGTTAGCAGCACATGCTGGCCGATATGAAAACGGGGATCTTCAGTACTATGTACAATGCCTGAAAAATCAATACCCGGTATCATTGGGAACTGACGGATAATTTTCCCTTTACCTGTGATTGCTAATGCATCTTTGTAATTCAAAGTTGACCAGTGAATATCAACGGTAACTTCTCCTACAGGCAGAAGAGAGGGGTTAACTTCCTGTATAGAAGCGAATAATTGATTCTGTTTTTGTTCAAGTAATAGGGATTTCATTATTGCTTTGCTCTCTGGTAAGTGACTTTCTTATCAGATAAGAATAGATAAAAATTGGCAGTTTACATAAGAAATATAAGAAAAAATAAAGTTTTGATGGATTATAAAACGGAATTTGTTCGCATTTTTTCTATGTTGTTTCAGTATATTGCGAGCTATTTCAGAAAATTCTGTTTTTTATTATATTGCAGCAGGAAGTATTGTATTTTACCTGGAATTTATTACATGATTAGCTTGTTCGTTGCGTAGGCTGATTAGTTGCAGTGACTATCGGAAATAACGAGAAAACGAGGGCCTAATGTGGATTTTAGTGAACTTACAGGAACAACTACGGGTTAGAATAGAGATATGTGGCTCGACTGCTACAGCAATGATGACGCTATAACGTCGAATTGTGCAAAATCAGGTGATTTCTGCATGATATATACCCAATAGATTTCGAGTTGCAGCGCGGCGGCAAGTGAACGAATCCCCGGGAGCATAGATAACGATGTGACTGGGGTGAGTGAATGCAGCCAACAAAGCAGCAACTTGAAGGATGAAGGGTATAGGATAATTGGTAAAATTAACCCATTTTTATGCAGTTTTTTTCTGCTCTGTTTGGGAAAAGTAACGTAGAATATTGCGCTGTTGATATGAATAACGTAGCCACTTTTTTATTGAAGCAAGTGCTTATGTGCCTTGTCGCTGCTTCATGTGGTTGGTAGAGTAGACGGGTTTCATTCCGTCCCCAGCTTGCAGGATTATCCTTTCGCTATGTTTAAAAAATTTCGTGGCATGTTTTCCAACGACTTGTCTATTGACTTGGGTACCGCCAATACCCTTATTTACGTCAAAGGTCAGGGTATTGTATTGAATGAACCTTCTGTAGTTGCAATCCGTCAGGATCGTGCTGGTTCATCAAAAAGTGTTGCTGCTGTTGGGCAAGAAGCAAAACAAATGCTGGGTCGTACACCGGGCAATATCGCTGCAATTCGTCCTATGAAAGATGGTGTGATTGCTGATTTTTATGTTACAGAAAAAATGCTGCAACACTTTATTAAACAAGTTCATAGCAACAGTTTTATGCGCCCAAGTCCGCGAGTTTTAGTTTGTGTTCCAGTCGGTGCAACTCAGGTTGAACGTCGGGCAATCCGTGAATCTGCACTCAGTGCGGGAGCCCGTGAAGTATTTTTGATTGAAGAACCTATGTCTGCGGCTATTGGCGCTGGCTTACCTGTTTCTGAAGCCACAGGTTCAATGGTTGTGGATATTGGCGGCGGTACCACAGAAGTGGCGGTTATTTCTCTGAATGGCGTGGTTTATTCATCATCTGTACGTATCGGTGGTGATCGCTTTGATGAGGCGATTATCAATTATGTCCGCCGTAATTATGGTGCGTTGATTGGTGAAGCGACGGCTGAACGTATTAAACACACTATCGGTTCTGCCTATCCCGGCGATGAGATGCTGGAGATTGAAGTTCGTGGTCGTAATTTAGCTGAGGGCGTACCACGTGGGTTTACTCTTAATTCCAATGAGATTCTTGAAGCTCTGCAAGAGCCATTAACAGGTATCGTCAGTGCTGTCATGGTTGCCCTTGAACAGTGCCCGCCAGAATTGGCTTCCGATATTTCAGAACGTGGCATGATTTTGACCGGTGGTGGTGCGTTGCTGCGTAATCTTGATCGTTTATTGATAGAGGAAACCGGTATCCCGGTCATTGTTGCGGAAGATCCATTGACATGCGTTGCCCGCGGTGGTGGAAAAGCGCTTGAAATGATTGATATGCATGGTGGTGAACTCTTCAGCGAGGAGTGAGTGTTAACTTGCAAGTGAGGGGGGGATGACCGCTGGATTCAGACCTCCTTGCTATTGCTGTCTGGGAATTCCATTGCTTATGAAACAATACAGTTTGGAATAGCGCAGCTTATGAAGCCAATTTTTAGCCGGGGACCTTCCCTGCAATTACGACTTTTTTTTGCTGTTATTGTTGCCATTACTTTGGTCGTGGTGGATAGCCGCCTTGATGCTCTCAGTAAAGTACGTAGCTATATGGATACGGTAGTCAGCCCATTTTATTTTCTTGCCAATGGTCCGCGTCAAGTACTTGATGGTGTGTCAGAAACCCTTGCCTCCCGTGAACAACTTCAATTGGAAAATCGAGCTTTACGCCAGGAATTATTGATGAAAAACAGCGATATGCTGTTGTTAGGGCAACTTAAACAAGAAAATTCCCGCCTGCGTGAACTGTTGGGATCACCGTTGCGTCAGGATGAGCATATGATGGTGACACAGGTGATTTCAGGTAAGGCTAATCCTTATAGTGATCAGGTGGTAATCGATAAGGGCTCAAGAGAAGGCGTTTATGAAGGACAACCGGTTATCAGTGATAAAGGCATTGTTGGTCAGGTTGTTGCTGTCAGCCAGTTTACCAGCCGGGTATTACTGATTTGTGATACGACTCATGCTTTGCCAATACAGGTCTTACGTAATGATATTCGGGCCATTGTTGCTGGTGCGGGTTGTGCGGATGATTTGCAATTTGAGTTATTGCCAAGCAATACAGATATTCGGGTTGGAGATGTGTTGGTCACTTCTGGATTGGGGGGGCGCTTTCCTGAAGGGTATCCGGTAGCTGTGGTTTCGTCAGTTAAAGTTGATAATCAACGGGCCTATACTGTGATTAAAGCCCGGCCAACGGCAGAATTACAGCGTTTGCGTTATTTACTGTTATTGTGGGGAGCGGATAATAATCCATCGGAACCATTGCCTCCATCGGATGTTTATCGGGCAGCTAACGAACGTTTAATGCAAATGATGCCTCAGGTATTGCCACATGCAAATGAAATGGGACCGCCAGCACCTCCTTCTGTTTCTGATGAAATAACTAAAACGGCAGAAAAAGTGACAAATTCTGAGCTGACCGTGACGCCAGCTAAGTTTATCAGTGCGAGAAATCATTAATGAATCAATACCGAAGTCATGGGCGTTGGGTCATTTGGTTATCTTTCTTGATTGCAATGGTGCTGCAAATTATGCCGTGGCCGGAGCAAATTTATATGTATCGGCCTACCTGGTCAGCACTGTTACTCATTTATTGGGGGATGGCATTACCTCACAGAGTCAGTGTTGGTACTGGTTTTGTACTGGGAGTCATCATAGATCTGATTCAGGGCGCGACACTGGGTGTTAATGCCCTGGCTTACAGTCTGGTTAGTTATTTAGTGTCATTTAAGTTCCAATTATTCCGCAATATGGCACTCTGGCAGCAGGCTTTGGTCGTTGTTGCTTTATCTGTGCTGATGGATTTTAGTGTTTTTTGGGCAGAATTTTTGTTATCAAATGTTGCTTTTCATTCAGAAGTATTCTGGAACAGTTTGGTCAATGGTATCCTTTGGCCGTGGTTATTCCTGTTAATGCGAAAAATCCGTCGTCAGTTTAATGTGCATTAGTGCTCAAACGGTAATTTTTAATGTTCTGACGAAAAACTTATTCCAGTAGGCGTTATTGATGCAGGCCATTCTTTCCAATAAATCGTGGATACGGACAGCACTCATAACCTGAACATATATACCCAATAGATTTCAAGTTGCAGCGCGGCGGCAAGTGAACGAATCCCCAGGAGCATAGATAACGATGTGACTGGGGTGAGTGAAAGCAGCCAACAAAGCAGTAACTTGAAGGATGAAGGGTATACATAGTACGTGAAGATGGTTACCGTACTAAAAGTATGTTCAAAAGCTAATGCTTTTTGAGTTCTGCCCAAGAATCGCTCTTAAATACCAAAGAAGGGCAAAGACAATAGCCTAATGAGATAGGTAGTAAGGACAACATATCATCATGAAAACCCTCTATCTGGCTTCCGGCTCACCAAGGCGGCGTGAGCTGGTTGAATTATTGAACTTTAAATTTGAAATTCTTTCCCCTCAGGTAGAGGAGCAATGGCAAGAGGGTGAAACTCCGCATCAATATGTCAGCCGATTAGCAAAAGATAAATCTCTGGCAGGAGTTGCGATTGCACCGGAAGATTTTCTGGTGCTGGGAGCTGATACTATTGTTGTATTGAATAATAAAATTCTGGAAAAACCCCGTAGTGAACAACATGCTGTTGAAATGCTTAGCGCGCTCTCCGGTCAGTGTCATCAGGTGATTACGGCTATTGCTTTATCAGATAGTCAGCGTACTTTAAGTGATATAGTCATTACAGATGTGACTTTTCGCCAATTGTCTACGCAGGAAATTTTGGATTATGTTGCAACTGGTGAGCCAATGGACAAAGCGGGTGCTTATGGTATTCAGGGAAAGGCGGGTTGCTTTGTTAAAACTTTGAACGGTAGTTATCACGCAGTAGTTGGTTTGCCATTGGTGGAAACGCATGAATTAATCACAAAGTTTTTTGCGTTAGTTGATGGAAAGAGGAACACATGACAACAGAGTTATTAGTCAACGTAACACCATCCGAAACGCGCGTTGCCTACATTGATGGTGGAACCTTGCAGGAAATCCATGTTGAGAGAGAAGCTAAAAGGGGAATTGTTGGCAATATTTACAAAGGTCGTGTAAGCCGGGTATTGCCAGGAATGCAAGCAGCCTTTGTTGATATTGGGTTGGAAAAAGCCGCCTTTCTGCATGCCTCAGATATTATGCCTCATACGGAATGCATTGCTGGTGAAGAACAAAAGAACTTTCATGTCCGAGATATTGCAGAACTGGTTCGTCAGGGGCAGGACTTAATGGTTCAGGTGGTGAAAGATCCGCTTGGCACCAAAGGAGCCCGGCTAACTACGGATATTACATTGCCTTCCCGCTATCTTGTATTTATGCCAGGTGCTTCTCATGTCGGGGTTTCACAACGTATTGAAAGTGAAGACGAGCGTAATCGTCTGAAAAATATTGTTGCTGACTATTGTGATGAGCATGGTGGTTTCATTATTAGAACTGCGGCTGAAGGGGTTGGTGATGATGAGTTAGCTCAGGATGCCGCTTTCTTGAAACGACTGTGGAGTAAGGTAATAGAGCGTAAAAAGCGCAATGTCACCAAAAATAAACTTTATGGTGAACTGGCTCTGGCTCATCGTATTCTGCGTGATTTCGCTGGAACAGCTCTTGATCGTATTCGTGTAGATTCTCGTCTAATGTTTAATCAGTTACAGGAATTTATTAGTGAATATATTCCTAAAATGACCGCCAAACTGGAACTTTACAACGGTAATCAGCCTATTTTTGATTTGTTCGATGTAGAAAATGAGGTCCAACGGGCTCTCGACCGTAAAGTTGAATTAAAGTCAGGTGGTTATTTGATTATTGACCAAACAGAAGCGATGACCACAATAGATATTAATACCGGAGCATTTGTTGGACACCGTAATCTGGAAGAAACTATTTTTAATACTAATATCGAAGCGACACAGGCGATTGCCAGGCAATTAAGATTGCGTAATCTGGGTGGTATTATCATTATTGATTTTATTGATATGAACAGTGAAGATCACCGTCGCCGGGTATTAGCTTCTCTTGAACAGGCGCTGAGTAAAGATCGTGTTAAAACAACGATTAATGGTTTTTCTCAGCTCGGATTAGTAGAAATGACGCGTAAGCGAACCCGAGAGAGCATTGAACATATACTCTGTGACGATTGTCCTACTTGTCATGGACGGGGAACGGTGAAATCGGTTGAAACGGTCTGTTATGAGATTATGCGCGAAATTGTGCGTGTTCACCGGGCAGTGGATGCAGATCGCTTTCTTATTTATGCATCGCCAGCCGTGGTCGAAGCGTTGAAAGGGGAAGAATCTCATGCACTGGCAGAAGTGGAAATTTTTGTTGGTAAACAGGTAAAAGTTCAGACAGAACAGCTCTATAGTCAGGAACAGTTTGACGTAGTCATGATGTAATAACTATTTGGTTTGCTGACATAACAGCACTGAAAACCAAGGAGATGCGTGTGAGGCGACTGCCGGGAGTATTATTAGCGACAGCCGCAATAGTCATTATCATTGTGGCTTTGCTTGTCAGTGGATTGCGTTTTCTATTGCCACATATTAATAGCTATCGTCCGCAATTGCTCGCTAAAGTTGAGTCAATTATCGGTGTACCTGTTGATGTTGGATATATTACGGGGGAATGGGAATCTTTTGGTCCCGTGCTTGAACTACGTGATATTAGTGTGAAAACTGCAAGCGCAGATGTGAAAGCTAAAAAAATCACGGTTGCATTGGATATCTGGTTATCTTTGTTAAGAATGCGGTGGAATTTCCGCGATCTTACTTTTTATCAGTTGCAGGTGAATTACCATCAACCGCTGTTTAATGATCAAAGTGGTAATATGTTTTCCCAATCAGATACGTTTTCTGATCTGTTTCTTGAACAGTTTGACCATTTTAATTTGCAAGATAGCCGTCTGACTTTTTTAACACCCTCCGGCGAGCGGGCTGATCTGCTGTTACCACGATTAACTTGGTTGAATAAAAATAATCGTCACCGTGCACAGGGGGAAATAAGCCTTTCTTCTATTAATAATCAGCATGGGAATGTCCAGGTTAAATTTGATTTGCATGACACTCACGGCGTATTGGATAACGGTACTATTTATTTACAGGCAGATAATGTTGATGTTCATCCATGGCTGAGCCATTGGTTGCAGGATAATACCGGGTTGAAAGATGCTGAATTTAGCTTGTCTAGCTGGATTATGCTTAAAGATGGACGAATTGATGGCGGCCAACTGCAATTACGTCAGGGGGAAGCTAACTGGAAAGTTGCTGATAAACTCCACAATCTGTCTGTCAGTGATTTGGTGTTGCGAATGCGCCGTCAGGATAATGGTTGGTTGTTTGATGTGCCTGAGTTGACAAGCCTGGTTACTGACGGTCAGCAATGGCCGTCAGGAAAGGCATCGGTACTCTATCTACCGGAAGCTAAGAACTATGATAACAAAGATCACTGGCGTATCCGGGCAGAAAATATTCAACTTGAACGGTTGAGTAGCATTTTACCCACTTTTTCTTTTTTGACTCCTGACCTTGTCAGAGATTGGGAACATCGGCAGCCACAGGGATTGGTAAATCATTTCGCTCTCGATATTACACCGGAAATGGCAGAGAGTTCGCACATCAGTATGCAATGGCAAAATGTCAGTTGGCAGCGTTGGCAGGAATTGCCTTCCATTGATAATTTCTCTGGTTCTCTCAATGGGCGTTTGCAGCAGGGGAAACTGAGTTTTACGTTGAAAGATAGCGTCGTTGATTATCGAGATATGTTCCAGGCACCGTTTGAGATATCCCAAAGTCACGGTGAAGTGTTTTGGCAGCAGGATAAACGAGGTTTACAACTTTGGAGTCAGGGGCTGGATTTACAAGCAAAATCGTTGTGGCTCAGTGGTGATTTTCGTTATCAACAGCCGAAAGAACAGCCTCCGGCGCTAAGTATTCTGGCGGGAATACGGGTTTATGATGCAGGTGATGCCTGGCGATATTTCCCTGTGCCTTTGATGGGAACATCTTTGACTGACTATCTGACGGCATCAATCATTAAAGGACGGATAGAAAACGCGACTTTCGTTTTTCAGGGTAATCCTAAAGATTTTCCATTTACTAAGAATGATGGTCAGTTTCAGATTTTTGCTCCACTGCGTCATGCTACTTTCCAATATCAGCCAAACTGGCCGGCATTGCAGGATCTTGATATTGATCTTAATTTCCATAATAACGGTTTATGGATGCTTGCTCCGCAAACGGCACTTGGCAAAGTGAAAGCGGGTAATGTTTCAGCAGTAATTGCTGATTACCGTAAAAAGAAACTGTTGATTGGTGCTGATCTGCTGGGAGATGGCAAAGATATCCATGAATACTTTACCCGCAGTCCGTTAGCAGATTCCGTTGGTAAAACGCTTGATACGTTGCAAGTTAGTGGTCAGATTACGGGTAATTTACATTTGGATATTCCGCTTGATGGTGGCAATGTAGATGTCAGCGGTGAGGTCACGTTAAAGAATAATCATTTGCTGATTAAGCCGTTAGACAGCGAAATGAAAAATGTTAAGGGTCGGTTCCGTTTCAAGAATGGCAACTTACAAAGTGACAAATTATCCGTTCAGTGGTTTGGGCAGCCTGTTACTGTTGATTTCTCTACCCAGAATTTACTGAAAAACTATCGAGTGGATGTTGGCTTGAATGCTCATTGGGCTCCTGAAAAGTTACCTAAGGTGCCACCAGCGATTGCCAAAGGACTGTTTGGTTCCATTGGTTGGCAAGGTAAAGTCGGCATTAGTTTACCGCATCAAGGTAAGGCTCAATATGATGTAAAAATCGACGCTGATTTGTCGCAAGTGGACAGCCAGTTACCCGCCTTGAAAGCAGATGAAATACGAAAACTGAAAGCTCTGCATATTTTGGCTGATGGTGATATGGATCGGCTACAAGTGAAGGGCACTTTGGGCAAACAGTACGTATTTAATACTCAATGGCGTTTAACAGAAAAAAATAGCCAACTGTTACGAGGAATTTTACAAAGTAATGGCGGCAAAGTTCCTGACTTACCAGAGAAGTCACTATTGGCGTTGGATTTTCCGTCAATTAGCGGTGAAGAGTGGTTGGGGTTGATTACTCCTCTAATTTCTGATTCTTCATTTTCAGAAGTGTCAATGTTGCCCCAGTATCTGCGGGTATCATTTCCATCATTGGATGTGGGAGGACAGCGTTGGAATCAATTATCGTTGGATGTGGAAAAACAGCCTTGGGGAACGCAGATCAGTGCTAATGGCCAGGAAATCAACGGTAAGCTTAATATTCATAATAATGGCCCGTGGCAGGTGAATCTGAACTATCTTTATTATAACCCTCAGCAACATAGTTTTGAGCAACCTGAATCAACTTTGCTTAAGCAATCTCAGATAAGTGCAACTCAGCGTTATTCGCTGAACCAATGGCCGTCATTAGATATCATCTGCTCTGAGTGCTGGGTTATGGGATTGAAGCTGGGGAGCGTGTCAGGGACTCTGATACCAGAAGGTAATGCTTTGGTATTAAAAGATGGCAAGGCGGAAAATAGCGTTAGTAAACTCGATTTGACCGGTCGTTGGCAAGAAAGTGCTGTAGGGAATAGTACTCATCTTATGGGGCAATTTTCTGGTGGAAGGTTTGATGAGATGGCGTCTTACCTTGGCGTGGTTGTGCCAATTGTTAATTCACCGTTTACCTTCCGTTTTGATTTTAACTGGCAAGATGTACCCTGGAAGCCTGATTTACATACGCTGAATGGCAATCTTAAAAGCGATTTAGGTAAAGGTGCGATTGAAAAGCTGGGAGGAGGGAGTGCGGGTCAGCTACTCAGACTAGTTAGTTTTGATGCTCTGTTGCGTAAATTGCGACTCGATTTTAGTGATACTTTTAGCCAGGATTTTGAATTTGATTCAATTCGTGGTGATGCTTCAATAAAAAGCGGGATACTCAATACCAAAAATTTACGGATTGATGGGTTAATTGCTGATGTGACAACGCAAGGGGAGATTGATTTTGTTCGCCAACAGATCAATATAGAAGCGATTGTCACACCAGAAATTTCGGCTACTGTCGGTGTAGCGACAGCTTTTGTTATTAATCCAGTAGCAGGTGCCGCCCTATTTGCGGCAACTAAGGTTTTGGGGCCTTTATGGAATAAGATATCGGTTATTCGTTACCGGATTACCGGTAATCTTGATCAGCCGAAAATTGATGAAGTTTTGCGTCAGCTTAAGGAGAATAGAGGAACATGAGAAACGTCAATGTTGCACTCTTACAGTTATGTAGCGGTGAGAATATCAAACATAATTTGGCGCAAATTGAACAACAAATTAAGCCGTTGCCGGATACCATCAAGCTTGTCATGACTCCGGAAAATGCGTTGTTGTTTGCTGATGCTGCCAGCTATCGTAAACATGCAGAACAGCAGGGGAAAGGACCTTTGCAGCAGGCTGTCAGCGATATTGCGCGTCGTTATGGTGTCTGGTTATTAATTGGCTCCATGCCGCTTATCAGCCGTGAAAATCCTGAACAGATTACTAGCAGCAGCTTGTTATTTGATGATCAGGGCGAGATCCGCGCCCGTTACGACAAAATCCATATGTTTGATGTCAATATTAATGATGAACATGGAGCATATAACGAGTCGGCTGGTTTCCAGCGTGGGGAACATATTACTGTTGTGGATACGCCTGTCGGCCGCCTTGGAATGGCCATCTGTTATGATCTACGTTTCCCAGGGTTGTTTCAGGCGCTGCGTGAACAAGGCGCTGAATTGATATCTGTTCCTGCGGCATTTACCCGTTTAACAGGAAAAGCACATTGGGAGCCATTGTTACGGGCCCGTGCTATTGAAAACCAGTGTATTTTGTTAGCGCCAGCTCAGGTTGGTGTACATGGGACCCGCCAGACATGGGGCCATTCAATGGCAGTAGACGGCTGGGGAAAGGTGATTAAGAAAAACCCAGATGCAGTCAGTGCACTACAGCTGAATGTTAGGGCTGACAGCTTGAAGATTATACGTGAGCAGATGAAAGTGGCGAAACATAACCGCTTCCGGCCACAGTTGACTTCCCTGATTAAAAAGAATACCACAAATTAAAGAGTAACAATTATGAGTTTAACTTCTGTCAGTGAACATTTACTGGCTGCAAATAAATTAAGTCATCAAGATCTGTTTTCAGTATTGGGTCAACTGGCTGAACGCCGGCTGGATTATGCCGATCTCTATTTTCAGTCCAGTTATCATGAATCTTGGGTACTGGAAGATCGTATTATTAAGGATGGTTCCTATAATATTGATCAGGGGGTTGGTGTTCGGGCAATCAGTGGTGAAAAAACGGGTTTTGCTTATGCAGATCAGATCACACTCAATGCGTTGCAACAAAGCGTGCAGGCTGCCCGTAGTATTGTTCATGAAAAAGGGAATGGTAAAGTTCATACGCTTGGCGAAGTCGCTTATTCTCGGCTTTATGCAGCAAGTGATCCGTTGCAAAGTTTTTCTCGCGAAGAAAAGATTGCGTTATTGCAGCGTGTAGATCAGGTTGCTCGTGCTGAAGATCCGAGAGTACAAGAAGTAAATGCTAGCCTGACAGGGATCTACGAACGGGTATTAGTCGCGGCAACTGATGGTACTCTGGCTGCTGATATTCGTCCTATGGTGCGTTTATCTGTCTCTGTACTGGTGGAAGATAACGGCAAGCGTGAACACGGTACTAGCGGTGGTGGTGGCCGTTACGGTTATGAATATTTTCTGGAAATGGTGGGGGGGCAGGATCGTGCAGAGCAATTCGCGCGTGAGGCTGTTCGCATGGCACTGGTGAACCTTTCGGCTGTCGCTGCGCCTGCGGGCACTATGCCTGTCGTTTTGGGAGCGGGTTGGCCGGGAGTGTTGCTGCATGAAGCTGTTGGTCACGGGTTGGAAGGTGATTTTAACCGTCGTGGTACTTCCGTATTCTCTGGTCAGATTGGTAAGAAAGTTGCTTCCGAACTTTGTACCGTGGTTGATGATGGAACAATAAAAGGTCGTCGCGGATCATTGGCCATTGATGATGAAGGTGTTCCTGGGCAATACAATGTATTGATTGAAAATGGCATTCTCAAAGGTTACATGCAGGACAAAATGAATGCACGCCTGATGGGGGTAGCGCCGACTGGTAATGGTCGCCGTGAATCTTATGCCCATCTGCCAATGCCGCGTATGACAAACACTTATTTGCTGGCGGGCAATTCTACACCGGAAGAGATCATAGGTAGTGTAGAAAATGGTCTGTATGCACCAAATTTTGGTGGTGGTCAAGTTGATATCACTTCCGGTAAATTCGTATTCTCGACATCTGAAGCTTATCTGATCGAGAACGGCAAGATCACCAAACCAGTGAAAGGTGCAACTCTTATCGGTTCTGGTATTGAGGCTATGCAGCAGATCTCTATGGTAGGAAACGATCTTGATCTGGATAAAGGTGTTGGGGTTTGTGGCAAAGAAGGCCAGAGCGTACCCGTTGGTGTTGGTCAGCCTACTTTGAAACTGGACAACTTGACCGTCGGAGGAACAGCCTGATTTTTTGCTGTTTATCCGACATAGATCATTGTAAGGATAGTCATGAAGAAGACTTGGTTAGCAGGCGTGTCACTGACTGTTCTGGTTGTGGCTTGTGGCACCTTGGCTAAAGGTGTCGGCAAGCAGGGTGTTGAGGCAACACTGGCACAGACTACGGAAACAGATAACAGTACTTCGGCAATACAACGGATTGATAGGCTTACTGAACAAAATGAAGTGGCGGCTTACTTACGGCAGAATAATAAATTGCCTGATCTATATATTACCAAGAAGCAGGCCCGAGACCTTGGCTGGAATGCAAAGCTAGGAAACTTATGTCAGATCTTGCCGGGTAGGGCAATTGGTGGTGATAAATTTGCTAATCGTGAGAAAAAGTTACCAATTAAACCGAAACGTCAGTGGTTTGAGGCAGATGTTAACTATCGTTGTGGGCACCGAGGGAGTGACAGACTGCTTTATTCATCTGACGGTCTGATTTATCTGACGTTAGATCATTATAAAAGTTTTACCCTAGTGGAGTAATGCTATGCATAAAGTGGAATTTGATTTTGACCGTATCCCTGATCTGAATGTGTTCTATCAGCAGTTTTCTGAGCAATTTGAGTTAGGAGACGAGTTTGGTAACAATCTGGATGCTCTGTGGGATGTTGTGACAGGAGGAATTGGTTTACCTGTGGAGGTCAATTTCATCCATTTTACGCAGCAGAAAAAACGCCATTTTGACTCGTTAGTACTCTTGTTTGAAGAAGCGGAGGAAGAGCTGGAAGGGGAACTTAGTTTTAATATTTTCCCCTAACAGAATTAGAGCTTTATATATTTATACCCTATGATTTCAAGATGCATCGCGACGGCAAGGGAGCGAATCCCCGGGAGCATAGAGAACTATGTGACCGGGGTGAGTGAACGCAGCCAACAAAGAGGTAACTTGAAAGATAACGGGTATATAATCATCAGGTCGATTCGGCCATATCTTTAAGATACTGGAAAATCTGACGATAAGATTTAGGTGGCTTATTAGCCACCTTTTCTTTTTTAGCATTTCGGATCAGTGTGCGTATTTGTTGGCGATCGGTTTGTGGAAAGAGCTCTACAACTTCATCAATAACTTCATCGTTGCCATTAACCAGTTTATCACGCAGCTCTTCTAACTTATGGAACAGAGCGGTTTGCTGATTGTGGCGATTTTTCAGTTTATCAAGTGCAGTGGTAATGGGTTCTACATCTCGGGCACGCAGCATTTTACCGATTAATTGTAACTGGCGACGGTGCCCCTCTCTTTTTATCTTCTGCGCAAGTTCAATGGCTGCCAGCAGATCCTCATCTAACGGGATGCGTTCAAGAGCGTTTTTGCTGAGATCAACTAATTCTGCTCCCAGCTTTTTCAATGCTTCTGCATCACGTTTAATTTCGCTTTTACTGACCCAAATTATCTCTTCTTCTTCCTCTTCGGTAGGATAATCATTGAGCCAATCTTCGGGCTGCTTTGCCATGGTGGTTTTTCCTTTTAAAAAGGCCGGATCTGGCAGGTTGATTTTTGGGGAATGACCTGTAGCCCGGTGGGTGTTAACATCCTAATATTAGGTATTGTAACTGGGAAAAACCCCTGATTACCACTCGGCATTATCTTGTGGATAAAATGGTTCTGTTTTCTCGACAGATTTTCCCTTTATTCATCAAATTACGGGTAATTAATGAAAATCATTGATCAAATTGCGGAACAACGCAAACAACTGGAAAATGCAGTTTCACAGGCATTAGAGCTGGCAAAAGCGGGTTGTGATGCCGCGGAAGTGGCTGTTAATAAAACAACAGGTATTGGTGTTAGTACCCGCTTTGGCGAAATAGAAAATGTAGAATTCAACAGTGATGGAGCGCTAGGGATAACCGTATATCATCAGCAACGTAAAGGGAGTGCATCATCAACAGATTTAAGTCCGGATGCCATTGCCCGTACCGTTCAGGCTGCGATTGATATTGCACGTTATACTTCTCAGGACCCATGTGCTGGCCCGGCAGATAAAGCGCTTCTGGCATTTGAGGTACCAGATCTTGATTTATTCCACCCAACAGAATTGGATGCGGATAAAGCGATTGAATTGGCTGCTCGTGCAGAACAAGCTGCATTACAGGCAGATAAGCGTATTACCAATACTGAAGGTGGCAGTTTTAACAGCCATTATGGCATTCGGGTGTTTGGCAATAGCCATGGTATGCTGCAAAGCTATTGCTCTAGCCGTCATTCGATGTCGAGTTGTGTGGTTGCTGAAGTTGATGGTGATATGGAACGGGATTACGCATATACCATCAGCCGTCGTTTTGAGGATTTAAAATCGCCAGAGTGGGTTGGACAGGAGTGCGCGCGTCGTGTGTTATCTCGTTTGTCGCCACGTAAATTACCGACCATGAAAGCGCCGGTGTTATTTGCTGCGGAAGTTGCAACGGGGCTTTTTGGTCATTTGGTTGGCGCTATCAGTGGCAGCAGTATTTACCGTAAGTCCTCTTTCCTGCTTGATCATTTGGGTAAACAAATCCTGCCATCATGGTTGACGATTGAAGAACGGCCACATTTGCTGGCGGGGCTAGCATCCTCTCCATTTGATAGTGAAGGCGTGTGTACTAGTAATCGAGATATTATTAAGGATGGTGTATTACAAACTTGGCTTCTGACAAGTTATTCTGCCCGTAAACTAGGTATGGCAAGTACCGGTCATGCTGGTGGTATTCATAACTGGTGTATTGCAGGGCAAGGGCAGGATTTTACTGGTTTACTGCGTCAAATGGGAAGTGGCTTAGTGGTTACTGAACTGATGGGGCAGGGCGTAAGTGCAATAACCGGCGATTATTCTCGTGGTGCCGCCGGTTTTTGGGTAGAAAATGGCGAGATTCAGTATCCTGTCAGTGAGATTACTATTGCCGGTAATTTGAAAGATATGTGGGCTAATATGGTCACTATTGGGGATGATATTGAAACCCGTAGTAATATCCAGTGCGGTTCAGTGTTACTGTCCGAAATGAGTATTGCGGGTCAATAAGGGTTTACCCACAATTTAAATTGTGGGTTGAATGTAGTTAGTCGTGTTAAACGGCTAACTCTTCATCTCTGATCGTGAGTACTTCATATCCGTTGTTTGTCACCAGAATGGTATGTTCCCATTGAGCAGACAGTTTTTTATCTCTAGTCACGACTGTCCAGCCATCTTTTTTCGTTTTGATTTTTGCGGAACCTTGATTAATCATAGGTTCAATAGTAAAAGTCATACCTTCTTTTAGCATTAAGCCGGTATCACGGTGGCCATAATGTAAAACTTGTGGACTTTCATGCATTTCTCGTCCAATTCCGTGACCACAATATTCGCGCACAACACTATAACCTGCCCGTTCAGCGTGATTCTGAATTGCATGGCCTACATCACCTAAATGTGCGCCTGGCTTCACCACTTTGATACCTTCCCACATAGCAGCATAAGTTGTTTTTACTAAATTTTTGGCTGGCAATGGCGCTGCGGAGAACAGATACATTTTACTTGAGTCGGCAATAAAACCGTTTTTTTCCAATGTGATGTCTACGTTAATAATATCGCTGTTTTTAATTCTATAATTTCTATTAGGAATGCCATGACAAACAACTTCATTTATTGAAGTGTTTAATACATATTGATAGCCATATTGTCCTTTGCTTGCAGGACGAGCACTTAAAACATTAACAATAAAATCCTCTGCTTTATCGTTAATATCCATCGTAGTAATCCCAGGTTTAATAAATTGATCAAGCATCTTAAAAACTTGTGCAAGTAGTTTGCCCGATTGCCTCATTAATTCTATTTCGGTGGGAGTTTTTATATAAATATTATTCACTATACACTCCAGATAATAACATATTTTCTTTTTTGAATTGCTGCTGAATTATTTCACTAAACGTCAAGTTAGGATTTAATTCTGCTAGCATCCCTATTTTTATCCAGAACTCAGCTTGAGAGTTGATTGAACGAGACATTACATTACTCGCTTTTCTGATTTCTTCGTGTAGTTCATCAGAGATTTTCACAATGCCCATAAATATAGTCCATATATTAAACGTATATGAAGCATATATTATATGTATACCCTTCATCTTTCAAGTTGCTGCTTTGTTGGCTGCTTTCACTCACCCCAGTCACATAGTTATCTATGCTCCTGGGGATTCGTTCACTTGCCGCCGCGCTGCAACTCGAAATCTATTGGGTATATGCCCTTCATCTTTCAAGTTGCTGCTTTGTTGGCTGCTTTCACTCACCCCAGTCACATAGTTATCTATGCTCCTGGGGATGCGTTCACTTGCCGCCGCGCTGTAACTCGAAATCTATTGGGTATATCTTACCTCATTCTATCTGTGAAAACGGTAAAATAGATTCATCTGCTGTTAACACCCTGTCATTGTTTCTTTCCTTGTTGAGGATTGATGGTTCAATATCGTAGCCTATGAGTTCTGATAATATATACTTATTCATTAACCCGCTTAAATAGCCATCTTTATTTTTGAATGATTCTATAAATTGACAGTTATATTGGTTATTATTTGATTCGTACATGAAAGGCACGAGATATTGCTCTCTACCTTTTTGATAGCCATGTCCTTTATTAATTATTTCCCCATGATCGGAAGTATATATTAGTGAGTAATTGATGTTTTTTTTGTTAATGACATCATATATATTCTTTATGACTCTATCTGTATGGTGGATAGTTAAGTCATATTTATCCGCATTAGGCAGTGCTAATTTATCATCGTTATCGTAATTATTATAAGGCATATGGCTACCATGTAAATGAATTACAATGAATCTTTTTTTTTCGTTATCTGAGAGAACGTTATGTAATAGAGCGCTTAGGTTGTCATCTTTATAGTTTGTGAGTTTTATTATATCGGATTTTTTTGCGATAAATCCGTATTTGGATGAGTGAAGCCCATTTAGTTCTTGCGAACCCAACCAATAAGTCTTATAGCCGTTTGATTTAGCCATTTCTATTATTGATTTGTTTTTAAATAAGTTTTCTTCGCTTTCAGGTGTATGAAATGCAAGAGACATAGAGATAGAGTTTCTTGTGATTGGCGCGCTAGAATGTGCGTTATTAATTATACATCCTCCGTTAGAAGAAAATATATTATTCATGTTTGGTGTCGTATTTAACTCATATCCATATGCACTATAATGAGTTGGTAATGATGATTCACCCATTATTAAAATAATATTGTCAATATTATTATTTTTCTTGCCTATTATTGAATCATTGAATTTATTTATTTCACTTATATCTGCATACTTATCATTTGAATTTCTGGAAATATACAAATAAGCAAAGTCCCCAATGACAGCGGGATATCTGTCTCTTATAAATCGCCCAACTGTTTTATCATCCTCTCTAATGTCTGATAATAATTGCTTATCTATAGTAGAAGCACTAAGATAAAACGTAGTAAAAAAAATAAGTACAGGTAATGTTTTAAATGATACGTGATAATGAATGTTTCTTGTCTTCTTAATTATTAAGTAAAATAAAGCTATTGTTACTATTATTGCTGGCAATAACATTATGAAAAAAAAATGACTGACCATAGATAATGATTCTTTTTTATTTGTTTCAACAAATGAATCAAGAACTGATACTGATATCCTTTCGCCAAAAATAAGAGAATAATTTATTTGGATCAGAAGAAAGAAAAGGAGTAGACCTCCAATACTGTTTAGGATCTTGTTTTTTTCTTTAATTAAAAGGAAAATCGATAATAACAGTGAAAAAGTTGATAAGTGAGGTATACTGGAATCTTTCTGAAAGATAAAAGGGTTCAATAGATAAGTTAAACCTAATCCAATAACTATAGTTAAAATATATTTATAACATCTACGATCAATTAATTTCATATTATTTCATTTTATAAAAAATAAAGTATGCATTATTATACTGTCTTTTGCACTCTATTTCCACAATAGAACCTTATCTCAAATTTTTAATATGGTTATTATGGGTGAAAATGATTCTTTACATGCTCAATAAACATATAAAAGAGATATCAAAACCTATTAATAAAATTATATTGAATATGATAAGTCATTAATATCCATGTGGAAATTGATTTTTCTACAAAGTAGAATCCTGCTTTACTGCCAGAAATGAGTATCGCTGGTCAATAAGAGATATACCCTATGGATTTCAAGATGCATCCCGACGGCAAGGGAGCGAATCCCCAGGAACATAGATAACTATGTGACTGGGGTGAATGAGAGCAGCCAACAAAGAGGCAACTTGAAAGATAACGGGTATACTCAGATTCAATGGCTATGATCAACCTTATTTAAATAGGCAGGTTGAATTAACGGTGAAGCTCACCCGCAGCTTCTGGTTGGTAAAGTAACTCTAATCTTGTGAATACCATAACGAATTTAGCCAGCGCCAGACGGCGGGCAATGCCATGACCATTCCCAAGATCCTATCATTGCGCCCAGGTGTGGTAGTCAATCAGCACCGGCTGAACAAAGTTAATCTGAACAATGAAAATATGGTCATTACATGGGAAGTCGTCAACAAACTGACAGGTCAGTCGCAGACCAAAACGCCAATGCTGCGCCAGATTGATGCCGCCTACCCCGAATTGTCGGCAGGGTTGCATTTACCCAAATTCGCCCGTATTGAGGCACACACTGAAAGCACGGTTAGCGGTGATATTTCCGTCCATTCCGACCGCGCTATGCCGTTGATGTTCAATTGCTAGATAATGATGGTCAGGATGCCTCTGTCCCTGTTTACCACGCTGTCCCGCTGCCTTTGCCGATGGTGGGCAGTGAATCCGGTATGTTTCAATATCCGCCAATCGGAACGGTAGTTGAAATCACTTTTGAGGCAGGCAGGCCGGACAAGCCCTTTATCCGGCAGACATTAAGCCAGGGCAATACTTTGCCCGATATCAAGCCAGGCGAACAATTGCAGCAACAGCGGGCGGAAGTTTCGCAGAGGATAACTCAGGAAGGGAACTGGATTCGTCAGACTGACCAGACCATTAATGAATCGTCCATGCACCGTGAAGTCAGGGCAGACACGGAAACACGTACCGTAGTTGCACGGGAAACCACGATTCAGACCACGGATAAAACTACGGTTTTGGGCACGTCTACGCTGTTGGCGGGTGCTGTTCAGCAAATTGCAGACGGCGATTATTGCATAGCAACGTCATCGAATTTTGTCGCCAGTGTGGGGAAAGGGACCAATATTGAAATCGGACAAAAGCTGATAGAGAAAATTGGCCTGCTTAAGCAGAGCATCGCCGGAGCCAGGCAAGAAATCGTCGCACCAGTGGTTTGAGTGGGCAGCCAGCAAATCAATGTCATGATTTTGATGTTAGAGACGCTGGATGTGGTTAAGGAGTTAGCTGAACTGACCGACGCGCATACGCACCACAACACAGCTACGCCGGAGAACGCCAGAGCGATAAGGAACACGGCCTATAAATCGGATGGGCTGAAACAGAAATATTTGTCAGTGATTGGCTAGATTAATTGATCTCTCTTCGGTAGAGGTTATTTTTACTCTTTCTAGGTGGTAAACAAAATTGTTGATACTGTAAGCATAAATGTTTACTTTGTTGGTATGTTCAACAGAATGGAGGAGTGGTGAAGCAAAGCGAGTTTAGACGGTGGCTGGAAGCTCAAGGCGTCGAAGTTTCAAACGAACAAACCATCTGAAACTGAGATATCGGGGGAAACGAAGCATTATGCCGAGACACCCTAGCCAAGAGATCAAAGAGCCACTGAGGAAAGCAATCATTAAGCAATTAGGATTGTGATAAAAACCAGCCTCGCAAGGGGCTGGTTCTCGCACAACAGGTTCACCATTAAAAATATGCGATATCCAGTCACATTAGAGCCAGTAGAAGAGGGTGGTTATTTCGTCTCGTTCCCGGATATTCCCGAAGCTTTAACCCAGGGGGATACACGGGGAGAGGCGCTAGAGATGGCACTTGATGCGCTAATAACCGTCTTTGAATTTTACTTCGAAGATAATGAAAAAATCCCGCTTCCTAGCCCCGTAGGGCAGGATGATGATTATGTCGATGTGCCTTTAAGCGTGGCCTCTAAGGTGCTTATGCTCAATGCGTTTCTTGATTCCAAGTTAACGCAAATTGAGTTAGCTAGCCGTATGGGGGTGAAAAAGCAGGAAGTGACCCGTATCTTTGATTTACGGCACTCAACCAAAATTGATACGGTGGGTAAGGTTGCATTGGCTATCGGACATCAGTTAACGTTGTCCATTGAATGAAAATCACCATTAATTAACAGGCTGCGTTAACACGTGGCCTTCTTTATATCCTCATAGAACGCAACCAGATGCACACAGCACGGTCATTAATCAAACCAATACGTACCCCAGGTTAATAATGCGGTATCAATCAACGCTATTGGTTCGTGTTCTGGTGGTCTGAAACACAATTATCTCGCCCGCAACATGCGGGTTTTTTTACACCTTCATAGAGCTTGAATACAATTCTGATATTAAAGAATGGGCAATGAGTGTAATAAAAAACTGATAATTCAGCGTGTTATATTGGTTTAGTGGTTTACACCGCACCTGCCTGTACTTGTTGGATCAAAAAATTATTTCAGTTTTAAAATCCTACAAAGCAAGTCGCCAGACCGCGCGAGTGCTGGCTGGTGTAAGAAAAACTGCAAATTGAAATAGGTGGAAAGATTTTCAGGGAATTTCAGTTTTTGGATCACGGGAAAAATATTAATGTAATGATATTAAAGGAAAAATTCTACTTTACGTGGGAGATAGGAGCATGACCAGAAGCCGCGCTGATTTTAAGAATTCAAGTAGATTCATCTACATCAGAGCCAGTGAATACTTTAGTGTCTCTTACTTCTTTAAGAATTGGCAGATTGTTATTATTTCCAATCATTATAATTATCTCATAATGTATATACCCAATAGATTTCGAGTTGCAGCGCGGCGGCAAGTGAACGAATCCCCAGGAGCATAGATAACTATGTGACTGGGGTGAGTGAAAGCAGCCAACAAAGCAGCAACTTGAAAGATGAAGGGTATAGTGGTTAGCTGAAAAGTAATTGAAGATATAAAATCTCTGTCGCCATTTGGCTATCAAAGACAAAAAACCACTTGTGCTATAGTGGTTTTTTTGTATTGATTTAATAGGGTTTTATCTGTGATATTCACCGGCAGCTTCTGGTTGGTAAAGTAACTCTAATACTTTGACTCGAGTTTCTTCGCCGTTTGGCAATTTCCAACTGATTTCATCACCAATACGAAGACCCAATAATGCAGCGCCCAGAGGTGCCATGACAGAAAGCTGGTTCGAACTGTCTTGCAGTGATGCTGGATAAACCAAAGTTCGTACCCGTTCTTCGCTACTTGTTAGATCAAGGAAACGGACCCGGCTATTCATAGTCACAACGTCTGATGGAATTTCTGCTGGCGGCACAATCTCTGCACGATCCAGCTCCTCATTCAAAGCGTCAGCGATACTAGTATCTGCAAACGCCGGTTGTTCCAACAGGGAATCTAAACGTTCTGCGTCTAATTCGTTGATAATAATTGCTGGTTTAGTCATACCACACTCCAAATGGATTCCAACACAAAATAACACCCCGCACCGTAAGGAGGGGGGTGTTATTTAAAATTATTAACCTGATAGTAGGCTGTTCTTACTGGAAAGGAAAGAGATCATGATCACGAACTGTTTTGTGTTGCTAATGAAAAACAGTGAAAAGCATGATAAGTCCGTTGTGAGTAGGTGATGTTATTCTTCGTCAAATCCCGAATTAAATAGATCAATGATAGCTGCAAGAGCCTGCTTTTCATCTGGACCGCTGGCTTCAACTTCAATATAGCTACCTTTTTCTGAGTCTAGCATCAGCATGGCAATCACACTGCTGGCTTCAGCTTCAACATGGCTATCATTGCGTAAGATAACGTGAGATTCAAAAAGCTGTACCAGGTCGTACAGCTTCATTGCAGGTCGGGCGTGCATTCCCAGCCGATTTTTGATTTCAAGCTTCTGCTTGACCGTCATTATTTGCGCTTTTCGAGAGTACGGTGGCGTGACTGTACGTTTTTGCCACGCGAACGGAAATAATCAGCCAGCTGTTCTGCTACATAAACAGAACGGTGTTTACCACCAGTGCAACCAATAGCGACAGTCAGATAGCTGCGGTTATTCGTTTCAAGCATGGGGAGCCATAGTTCAAGATAGCTGCGGGTCTGATAGATGAAGTTATGTACTTCCGTATGGCGGTCAAGGAAAGCGGCCACGGGACGATCAAGACCTGTCATTGGCCGTAGTTTTGGGTCCCAGTGCGGATTTGGCAGGAAACGTACATCAAAAACATAATCTGCATCAATTGGAATACCATGTTTAAAGCCGAAAGATTCAAAAACCATTGTCAGTTCGCGTTCTCGTTTGCCTAGCAGACGAGTCCTTAACATCTCGGCCAGTTCATGGACTGACATTTCCGAAGTATCGATAATGAGATCTGCTCTTGAACGGAGGGGTTCTAGTAGATCGCTTTCATGATCAATGGCACTTTCCAGAGAAAGATTTTTGCTTGATAACGGATGCAGACGGCGGGTATCACTGTAACGGCGGATTAACGTATTACGGTCAGCGTCAAGAAACAATAATTGAGGTGAGAAACTAGTTGGCAGTTTAGTCAGAGCTTCTTCGAAAATTTCTGGTGACTCTGGCATGTTTCTTACGTCAATACTGACAGCAGCAGAAATATCGCGATCAGCCAGAGTATTTGCTAATTCCGGTAGCAAAACTACCGGTAAGTTATCTACACAATAAAAACCCATATCTTCCAGTGCGCGCAAGGCAACGGATTTACCCGAACCGGAACGGCCACTGACTATCATCAGCACCATGAGGCGACTCCCCTTAAATTTCTCAGTGGTTGTTATGAGCCACTGCTATCTGTTGCTTTCCATTTATTGCAACAGCTATTCAGTGATAATTGCGTAAAGTTCTTCATCACTTTGTGCCGATCTTAAACGGCGGCAGAAATTTTTATCTGCAAGACGTTTGGCAATCAATGATAATGTATGTAAGTGTGTCTGGCATTGATCGTTTGGAACCAGTAAAGCAAACAGCAAATCAACGGGTTGATTATCAATAGCATCGAAAGCAATAGGTTGTTCCAGATTCAGGAAAACCCCAACAGCTTTATCTGAGCTATTTTCCTCCAGCTTACCGTGAGGGATAGCAATACCACTACCAATTCCAGTAGTGCCTACTTTTTCGCGGGTCAATATTGCTTCGAATACGATATTTTCTGGTAATTTGAGCTGCTTAGATGCTAGCTCACTGATAATCTCTAAAGCTCGTTTTTTGCTCGAACAATGTACGTTATTGCGCGTGCATTCGAGGGAAAGAACTGAGCTTAATAGTAAATCTGCCTGGTTATTCATTTTTCTATTCGCTTAGGTGCTTATTGATACCGGATGCCATAGGTTATCCGTGGCATCCGGTATTTGTGCACTGTTTTACAGCAAAACTCCGCTGTTGTTACTATAGCCTTTGTTAAGAACCATAGCTTTCGTTAAAAAAGGATGATTAATGTTGTCTGAGTTTGTCTTTATGTTTGGTTAGCTGACGAGCTAGTTTATCGACCAGCCCATCAATTGCTGCATACATATCTTCATGTTCTGAGGATGCGTGCAACTCACCTCCGTTAATATGTACAGTGGCCTCAGCGATTTGTTGCACCTTTTCCACCCGGAGGATTACCTGAGTCAGGTTGATCCTGTCGAAATATTGATCCAGCTTGCTGCATTTTGCAGTGATAATGTCGCGTAATGCATCAGTAATTTCAATATTGTGGCCAGTTATTTTGAGTTGCATATTGTCTTCCTTCTCTGTTCATTTCAAACCAGACGCTTACGTTGGTTTGATGGCGGAATGGATAACGACTCTCGATATTTTGCGACAGTCCGTCGGGCAACGACGATACCTTGATCAGTCAGCATGCTCGTCAGTTTGCTGTCACTTAATGGTTTGGCGGGGTTTTCCGCTGCTACCAGTTTTTTCACCAAAGCCCGTATTGCAGTAGAAGAGGCTTCGCCTCCACTTTCTGTATTGACATGGCTGGAGAAAAAATACTTCAATTCAAAAATACCACGCGGACTGTGCAGGAATTTCTGGGTAGTCACCCTGGAAATGGTAGATTCATGCATATCAACCTGGAAGGCAATGTCTGCCAGAACCATGGGTTTCATATGTTCTTCACCATGTTCAAAAAATTCTTGCTGCTGTTCTACAATGCAACGTGTCACTTTCAGTAAAGTATCATTTCGGCTTTCCAGACTTTTGATAAGCCATTTCGCTTCCTGTAAGTTATTGCGAATAAATTGGCAGTCGCTTTCATGGCGTGCATGTTGTCCGAGTTCCGCATAATGCTGATTAATACGTAAACGAGGAATGCTATCTGCATTCAGTTCTACTTGCCAGTGTCCACTCTCTTTTCGAACTAACACATCAGGGATCACATACTCCGATTCACCCGTATTCACCGCCAGACCGGGTCTTGGTTCAAGTGATTGAATTAAATTTATCACTTCTTTCAGTGTATCTTCTTTTAAGCGGCTAAGGCGGATTAAATTACGGAAATCCCGATGACCCAGCAACTCCAGATGTTCGCAAACGATCAATTTGGCTTCTTTCAGATAAGGTGTTTCTGGGGGAAATATTGATAGCTGGATCAGAAGACAATCTTTTAGATCACGGGCCGCGACACCGATAGGATCAAAATGCTGTACCCGTTTTAATACTGTTTCTATCTCTGCCAGAGTGAGCTGATCGTCGCCAATACTGGCAAGGATGTCTTCCAATGGTACAGTGAGATAACCTGTATCATCTATGGAGTCAATAATTGATGTGGCAATGGCGGCATCCGTTTCCGTGAAAGGGGTCAGCCCTGCTTGCCACATCAAATAGTCTTGCAGGGTTTGAGTTGTCTCGCCTTGGTAAAGTGGCAATTCATCATCACTATAGTCATTACGTGTACCAGAAGGCGTTCCAGCAGTGTAAATCTCATCCCAGCTTGTATCTAGTGGTAGCTCGTCTGGAAGATCCTTTTGTTGCAGGGCTTCAAGCGTATCCATAACTTCAGTGTCGTTGTCAGGAGATTCCTGACTGTCGATTTCGCGGTGTTCTTCGTCCTGCTCAAGCAAAGGATTCATTTCTAACGCTTGTTGTATTTCTTGTTGAAGTTCAAGCGTAGAAAGTTGCAACAAACGAATGGCTTGTTGGAGTTGTGGTGTCATAGTCAGTTGCTGACTAAGCCTGAGTTGCAAACTTTGCTTCATAGCGTTAAATCAATTCTCCTGGCTGAATTAGAGCCGGAAACCTTCGCCTAAGTAAACGCGCTTCACCTGTTCATTATTAAGGATATCATTAGGTGTACCATGAGCAATCAGATGCCCCTGGCTAACAATATAAGCACGCTCGCATACATCCAGCGTTTCACGGACGTTATGGTCTGTGATAAGAACACCTAGTCCATAATCTCTCAAATGCTGAATGATCTTTTTGATGTCGATGACTGAGATGGGATCTACGCCAGCAAAGGGCTCATCCAGTAAAATAAACTTAGGATTGGCTGCTAGCGCGCGAGCAATTTCTACACGGCGACGTTCTCCACCGGATAGTGATTGACCAAGGTTGTCACGCAGATGGCTGATATGGAACTCTTCCATTAGCTCTTCAGCTCGTTCTTTCCGCTGTTCCTGAGTCAGATCCTTGCGGATTTCCAATACGGCCATCAGATTGTCGAAGACACTCAGACGGCGGAAAATAGACGCTTCTTGAGGCAAATAACCAATACCACGGCGCGCACGTTCGTGAAGTGGCAGTAGGCTGATATCTTCATCATCGATGGTGATTGTTCCGGTATCCCGTGAAACAATACCCACGACCATATAGAAAGTCGTGGTTTTTCCCGCGCCATTGGGACCAAGCAGGCCAACAATTTCGCCAGAATTCACGTTCAAGCTGACATTTTCAACGACCTTACGGCCCTTGTAAGCTTTTGCCAGGTTTTCTGCATTTAGTATTGCCATATATATCGTTATTTACTCTTGTTGTTAGCCCCAGGGCCTTCTTCCTGTAACTGAGAAGGTAACAGGACGGTTGTCACTCGTTTACCTTTGTCACTGAACGCTTCCATTTGCTGGGTTGGCACCAAATAGGTGATGCGGTCGCCTTTGATATTGCTGTCCAACTGTTCCAGATAGGCATTACCAGTCAGTGTAACCAGCTCTTTATCCATTTCGTAGCGCATTTTGGCACCACGGCCTTTGATTGGTTTGCCATTGTCCTGTAACTGATAGAACGTTACCGGATTACCAAATGCCTCGACAATCATTTTCTTAGAATCACCATTCGGCCGGGTCACAATGACTTTGTCGGCGTGAATATCAATAGAACCTTGTTTAACGATCACATTTTCTGTAAATGTGGCAGTGTTTCCTGTCATGTCAAGGGCTTGCTTGTCAGAATCAATATAAATTGGCTTCTGGGTATCATCTTTCAGTGCTAGTGCGGGAAGGCTGATCGCAAAAATAGCACTGGCAATAAAAGCATTACGGATTCTGTTGTTCATGTTGGATTTCATAGTAGGTGTTAACCTTTTCAATCAGTTCAGCGGTTTTGTTCCGCAGATTGCCACGCATTTTCATCCCAACGGATTTCAGTCCTACACCGATTAGTGTGACCTTATCATCGGATGAGACATCTTGGGTTACCAGATTGACGACAGCATTCTCTGTGGTAATACGTTGTAATTGTGACGTATCAGTCAGGCTATCAACCTGTACGTCTCCGTAAAGATAGAGCATTCTGTCATTAGTCAATTTGGCTTTGTTAGAGCGTACTGTCCATGTAGCAATGGCATTTGAATCATATGTAATTAATACTGGTTTGGTAAACCAGGTGATTTTTGACTCGGCATAATTCTGGACATCATCGGCGACCAGTTTATATGTCAGCTTACCAGTAGGATCATAAACAAAAGTTATGGTTTCCTGACTTTGATATGTTGGCTGGTTGTTATCTGTGGCAGAAGACAATTGATTTTCGTCTGAATCAGATAAGTTCCAGCCAATTAGAGCCAAGGTGATTAATGTCAGTATGATAGCAGGCCAGGATTTGATTTTATCCATTCTCGTTTCGTTTTAACCTATATTGATAATCCTTTGGCATCTTCCAGCTTATTCTGAGCGAAAAGCACCAAATCACAAAGTTCTCTTACTGCCCCGCGCCCGCCTGCAATTTGGGTGACATAATGCGCTTTTGGTAAGAGTAATGGATGTGCATCTGCCACTGCGACAGATAACCCCACCTGTTCCATGACCGGCCAGTCAATCAGATCATCACCGATATAAGCAACCTGTTCTGGTTTTAATCCCAGTTTATCTAACAGTTCTCTGTACGCCAAAGCCTTATCACTCTGTCCCTGGTAAAGATGTGTAATGCCGAGTGTGTTTGCGCGATCTTCCAGCAATTTTGCCTTACGGCCGGTGATAATAGCGACTTCAATTCCCGAAGTAATTAAGCAGCGAATCCCGTAACCATCACGAACATTAAACGCTTTTAGTTCTTCACCGTTATTTCCCATATATACCAGACCGTCTGACATGACACCGTCAACGTCACAAATCAGCAAGCGGATTTTACTGGCTTTTTCGATAATGTCTTTATCCACCGGACCATAACAGGTGTCCAGATAAACTAATTGGCTCATTAAAGCATTCTCACAGGTTAAACCACACCGGCTTGTAAAAGGTCATGCATATGTAATACACCAAGCAATTTATTTCCCTCTGTAACCAGTACGGAAGTGATATGGCGTGATTGCATTAAGTTTAATGCATCAACTGCCAGGGCATTAGGTTTTATACGGATACCTCCTGCTGTCATAACATCTGAAATTTTGACGTTGTACAAATCAATTCCCATATCAAAAACGCGGCGTAAGTCACCATCGGTAAAAATACCATCAATATGCATATTTTCATCGCAAATGACTGTCATACCCAGTTTTTTACGGGTAATTTCAACCAGTGCTTCACGTAAGGATGAATCACGGTTAATTCGTGGAATATCATCACCGGTATTCATTAAATCACTGACTAGCAGCAGAAGTTTGCGTCCAAGTGCGCCGCCTGGATGTGATAGCGCGAAATCTTCAGCGGTAAAGCCACGTGCTTGAAGTAGTGCGACAGCTAAAGCATCTCCCATCACCAATGTTGCCGTGGTGCTCGTTGTTGGAGCCAAACCTAGCGGACAGGCTTCTTGTGGGACTTTGATGCACAAATGGATGTCTGCGGCTTTTCCCATGCTGCTGTTATGATTGTTCGTCATGCAGATGAGTGGAATTTTTTGGCGTTTTAGCGCAGGGATCAGTGACAGAATTTCATTGGATTCACCAGAATTCGAGATTGCCAGAACAATATCTTGCGGGGTAATCATACCGAGATCACCGTGGCTGGCTTCTCCTGGATGCACAAAAAAGGAAGGTGTGCCAGTACTGGCGAAAGTTGCGGCGATTTTACAGCCGATATGACCAGATTTACCCATCCCCATGACAATAACCTTACCTTCGCAGTTGAACATCAGTTCACAGGTACGGGTAAAATCTTCATTTATGTATTGCTCAAGTTCTGCTAACCCATCACGCTCTATGTGTAATACTCTCTTACCCGCTTGCTGAAAATCAATTTTAGGCATTTTTTCTTCCTACTAATTCTTGTTTATTCAATGCGGTAATTGGAAATAAACAGTACGATAAAATAAGCAATAAAGCAGCTTAATAACAGGACACCTTTCACCCGGTTTAACCGCTGTTTACGACCCAGACAAAATACAGCAAATATTATGCTAGTTATCATCATTACCCAAAAATCCCGATGAAAAGCTTCAGGTGAAATGGCTGATGGTGAGAGTAATGCGGGAAGTCCCAGAACAATTGATATATTGAATATATTCGAGCTTATAATATTCCCGAATGCAATATCATCTTCCCCTTTAAATGCTGCTGCAATGGAGGTAGCTAATTCTGGTAAGCTGGTACCGACGGCAAGTACCGTAAGCCCGATAATTAATTCACTAATGCCATAAATACGAGCAATAACCGTTGCATTGTCAATCACCATTCGGGTAGCCATAGGCAAAATAATGAGTCCTAATAATATCCAAAGCAAGGCAATACGCTTATTGCCCTCGATTGGTAATTCGGAAGCCTGCTCTTGAGTATAAATATCAGTTTCAGCACGGTGCGGCAGTGTAGCCATTTTTATCATCAGTAAAATACACGCTATAGCAGAAATCAGTAATACCAATCCATCCATCCGACTAAGGTAGTTATCGCTTATCAAATAGCCACAGAACGCGGTGATCAGCAGCATCAGAGGAAGTTCTTGTCGCAGAATATCTGATTTGACTTCCATTGGACGGATAAGAGCAGCGGCTCCGGTTATCAATAGCAAATTGGTAATATTAGAACCAATAACATTACCAATAGCCATATCCGGTTGACCATCCAGCATAGCAGTAACTGAAACCATTAATTCTGGCAGAGAAGTGCCAATGCCAACTATCGTCATACCAATAATGAACGGAGGCAGCCCCAGTGTACGGGCAAAAATTGCAGCACCATATACTAATCTATCGGAACCATATACCAGTAAAATCAATCCGGTAATTAAGAGTAAAAAGGTTAAAAACATGAAGCAGCCCTTGTAAGGTATATTCCGGATTTAATGTTAACGCTGGTTGATTTCTTAAACAAAAATTGTTTGTTTAGTTAGATGAGGGATATTCTGACGGCGGCGAGTAGAAAAGTAAAATTTGTTACAACTTTAGTGGCGAAAATTCTCAAATTTTTTTGTAGTATATGTGATTAATATGTAAACCAAATATCAGCCAGTTTATTAACCGTTAAGGGCTATCAATAATGAGTCAACAAACAGCAAATCTCATCGAGATCCGAGGTATGTATTTTACCCGTGGGAGCCGTTCGATTTTTGCTGATATCAATCTGACTGTCCCCAGAGGAAAAATTACTGCAATTATGGGGCCTTCTGGAATAGGGAAAACAACACTATTGCGGTTGATTGGTGGTCAGTTGCGTCCTGAACGAGGAGAAATCTGGTTTGATGGCGATAATATTCCGGCCTTGTCTCGTTCCCGTTTGTATGCAGCTCGCAAGAAAATGAGTATGTTGTTTCAGTCAGGGGCATTATTCACGGATTTAAATGTCTTTGATAATGTTGCTTTTCCTCTACGAGAACATACGGCGCTGCCGGAAGAGATCATCCACACTACGGTGATGATGAAATTGGAAGCCGTTGGATTACGAGGTGCTGCAAATCTGATGCCTTCTGAACTTTCCGGTGGTATGGCAAGACGTGCTGCTTTGGCGCGTGCGATTGCGCTTGATCCTGATTTGATTATGTTTGATGAGCCTTTTGTCGGCCAGGACCCGATTACCATGGGGGTTTTGGTGAAACTGATTGATGAGCTGAATAAAGCGCTTGGCGTGACCTGTGTGGTTGTTTCCCACGATGTACCGGAAGTTCTAAGCATTGCAGATTATGCTTATATTATTGCTGGACAACAGGTTATTGCTGAAGGTACGGCGCAACAGTTGCAATCTAATTCTGATCAGCGGGTACGGCAATTTCTTGATGGTATTGCTGATGGGCCGGTACCTTTCCGTTTCCCGGCAGGGGATTATAAAACTGAGTTATTAGGATAATGGGATGTTAATGTTAACACAGGCGCTGGCGGCACTTGGCAGACGGGCTATTGAGGTATTTGCCTCTTTTGGTCGTGCAGGTTTTATGCTTTTTGGCGCGATAATTGGCAGACCAGAGCCTGCCAGACAATGGCCATTACTGCGACAGCAACTTTTTAGTGTGGGTGTTCAGTCATTGTTGATTATTGTGGTTTCAGGATTGTTTATTGGCATGGTGCTTGGTTTACAGGGATATCTGGTACTAACAACATACAGCGCAGAAGCCAGTCTTGGCATGATGGTGGCGGTATCTCTGTTGCGTGAATTGGGGCCGGTTGTGACGGCTCTGTTGTTTGCTGGTCGTGCCGGGTCAGCGCTGACCGCAGAGATAGGTTTGATGAAAGCCACGGAACAAATTTCCAGTTTAGAGATGATGGCGATAGATCCATTACGGCGTGTGATAGCCCCACGTTTCTGGGCTGGATTTATCAGTATGCCGTTGTTGTCCTTGATTTTTGTGGCTGTAGGTATCTGTGGAGGTGCGATGGTTGGTGTTGATTGGAAAGGGATTGACAGTGGTTTCTTCTGGTCTTCAATGCAATCTGCTATTGAGTGGCAAAAAGATTTACTTAACTGTTTTATTAAAAGTGTTGTTTTCGCCATTACTGTAACCTGGATTGCTTTATTCAATGGTTATGATGCGATACCTACCTCAGAAGGGATCAGCCAGGCAACGACCAGAACGGTGGTTCATGCGTCATTAGCCGTTTTAGGTTTGGATTTTGTGCTGACAGCACTTATGTTTGGGAACTAAGTCAATGCAAAGTAAGAAAAGTGAGATTTGGGTTGGGGTTTTTATCTTGATTGCACTGACTGCAATCGTCTTTTTATGTCTTAAAGTGGCAGATATTAAATCAGTAGGCAGTCAGCCGACTTACCGTTTGTACGCAACTTTTGACAATATCGGGGGTCTGAAAGAACGTTCACCGGTAAAAATTGGTGGTGTAGTGATTGGCCGTGTCGTAACTATCTCTCTTGATGAGAAAACTTATACGCCACAGGTGGCACTAGATATTATGAAGCAATATAACCGCATCCCTGATACCAGTTCTCTTTCCATTCGGACTTCGGGTTTGTTGGGTGAACAATATATTGCCCTGAATATGGGGTTTGAAGATCCCGATATGGGAACCCGTATTCTGAAAGATGGTGACCGCGTGCAGGATACCAAATCAGCAATGGTGCTTGAGGATATGATCGGTCAGTTCCTGTATAAGAGCGGCGATAATTCCCAAGGTGGGGTAGAGCACACTTCAGCACCCACAGCCAGCAACTGAAATATCGTTAAGAGGAACCAATTATGTTGAAGAAATTATTAATGGTGGCGTTGCTGGTGGTTGCGCCATTAGCTAGTGCAGTTGATCAGACCAATCCTTATAAGTTGATGCAGGATGCGGCAGAGAAAACTTTCACTCGATTAAAAAACAGCCAATCACAAATTCGTCAAAATCCAGATTATCTGCGTCAGATAGTGAAAGAAGAACTACTGCCTTATGTGCATATCAAATATGCCGGAGCGTTGGTTCTGGGTAGCTACTATAAAGATGCGACTCCGGCACAACGAGACGCTTATTTTGCTGCATTTACATCCTATTTAGCGCAGGTTTATGGGCAGGCTCTGGCTATGTATCATGGCCAGACTTATCAAGTTGATCCCGAGAAGCCATGGGGAGATAACAATATTATTGCTATTCGTGTCACTATCATTGATCCGAATGGCCGCCCTCCCGTCCGCCTTGATTTCCAGTGGCGTAAAAATAGCAAAACTGGCCATTGGCAGGCATATGACATGATTGCGGAAGGTGTCAGTATGATTACAACCAAACAGAGTGAATGGGCTTCTATCTTGCGTCAACAAGGTATAGATGGCTTAACTAAGCAGCTTGAAATCAGCGCTCGTCAGCCAATCACTCTGGAAGAGAAAAAGTGAGATGAATGAGAGTCTGAGCTGGGAAAAAGCGGGACAGACATTGATCCTCAGAGGTATTTTGGATCGTGACAGCTTGCTTCCTCTCTGGCAGCAAAAGGAAAAGTTACTGACCAATATCAACGATATCAATGTGTCACAGCTTGAGCATGTGGATTCTACCGGGTTAGCTCTTTTAGTTCGTTTTAAATACCATATGCAAAAGGAAGGGGTTGAGTTGCTCTTTTCCGGTGTGAGTGAACGGCTCAGTACCCTGATTATGCTTTACGATCTGCAAGAAATTATCATTGATAGTTAGCCGATATTATCGGCAATTATCTGTATATACCCAATAGATTTCAAGATGCATCGCGACGGCAAAGGAGCGAATCCCCGGGAGCATAGATAACTATGTGACCGGGGTGAGTGAGTGCAGCCAACAAAGAGGCAACTTGAAAGATAACAGGTATAATCAGCGCCCTTGTAAGCAGAAATGTCACAAGGGCGTTTGTAAATGCGCCTGATGTTGGGAGTCAAAGTCTGGCTCTACAATAAGCCTCGTCGCCGCAGTTAAAAGCCTGTGACTTCAGTCGCGGGTTATTTACAGTTTAAGAGTAAGCCGGATTCTATTAGGATAGATGACTGTCTATCTATTATTTCTAACTACAGAATTGAGCAATTATGGATACTAATGAGATTAAGCAAGTGCTGATGGACAAATTAGCACTAGATGAAGTCATTGTTAACGGAGATGGTAGCCATTTCCAGGTTATTGTAGTTGGTGAAATGTTTGCTGGTATGAGCCGGGTAAAGCAACAGCAAGCCGTTTATGCGCCTTTGATGGAATACATTGCTGATAATCGTATTCATGCCCTATCAATCAAAGCCTATACACCGGATGATTGGAAAAGGGATCGTAAGCTCAACGGTTTTTAATGCTGTTTGCCTCGCCGCGAACAGCAAATTATATAAAGAGAGTAGTCACAGATGGATAAATTTCGTGTGAAAGGACCAACTCGCCTGTCGGGTGAGGTTTCTATTTCCGGGGCAAAAAATGCTGCACTGCCAATCTTGTTCGCCGCGTTGTTGGCTGAAGAGCCTGTTGAATTGCAAAATGTTCCAGAACTGAAAGATATTGATACCACTATCAAATTATTAAATCGCCTTGGGACCAAGGTTGAACGTAATGGTTCTGTATTTGTGGACGCCCGCGAGGTGAATCAATATTGTGCGCCTTACGATTTGGTAAAAACGATGCGTGCATCTATTTGGGCATTAGGTCCATTGGTAGCACGTTTTGGTCAAGGGCAGGTTTCTTTGCCTGGGGGTTGTGCTATTGGCGCACGCCCGGTCGATCTGCATATCAGTGGCTTGGAACAGTTAGGTGCCGAAATTGTTCTGGAAGAGGGTTACGTTAAGGCTTCCGTTAATGGGCGTTTAAAAGGTGCTTGCATTGTGATGGATAAAGTCAGCGTTGGGGCGACAGTCACGATTATGACTGCGGCAACATTGGCTGAAGGAACAACCGTTATTGAGAATGCAGCACGCGAACCTGAAATTGAGGACACAGCCAATTTTCTCAATACATTGGGTGCGAAGATCACTGGCGCGGGTACTGACCATATCATCATTGAAGGTGTAGAGCGCCTTGGTGGTGGTGTATATCGTGTATTACCGGATCGTATCGAGACTGGTACATTCCTGATTGCGGCTGCGGTATCTGGAGGTAAGGTCGTTTGTCGTCATGCTAAGCCTGATACGTTAGATGCTGTATTGGCAAAATTGCGTGAAGCGGGTGCTGATATTGAGGTTGGTGAGGATTGGATAAGCCTTGATATGCACGGTAAACGACCGAAAGCAGTGACATTGCGTACTGCGCCACATCCCGGTTTTCCGACTGATATGCAAGCGCAGTTCAGCTTGCTGAATTTGGTGGCTGAAGGTGCTGGTATGATCACCGAAACTATTTTCGAAAACCGTTTTATGCATATTCCCGAATTAATCCGTATGGGAGCTCATGCTGAAATTGAAAGCAATACGGTGCTTTGCCACGGTGTTAAGAAGCTTTCTAGCGCTCAAGTAATGGCGACTGATTTACGCGCATCTGCAAGTTTGGTTCTGGCTGGTTGTATTGCTGAAGGTGTGACTATCGTTGACCGTATCTATCATATTGACCGTGGTTATGAGCATATTGAAGATAAACTGCGTGGACTTGGTGCAGATATTGAGCGAGTGAAATAAGCGGAAAAGTAATTTTGTTTTCTTATTTGGAAACAGACGATATTGCAGTTTAATTGACGACTTTTCTCCTTTTAAGGCATAGGTATCTACATCTCACTGAACTGACCCGACACATTTATAGCTAATGGGTCAGTTCTTTTGCTAAATATTCTGACAGCAATTGTAGGATGTTCAGCAAGAGTGATAAGCCCGCCAGAGTAGTCGGTGTGCTTATTATAAGACGATGGATAATTCGTCATTCCGCGATGCTTGCCGCTTCCCGTACCAGATGCCATAGGGTTGTCCCTGACTCGGCCCCTTCGATGTCAAAAGCGATGGCTCCCTGAGCAAAGAAATACTGTTTGTTAGGTAGTTTGTCCGTTCGCCAGAATCCGCTGACCCGTGCGGGATTACCAGCCCGGAGTGGGGTGATATGCAGAGGTTCACGGTCATAACGGGCATACCAGGCTTGTGTGGAAACATCATCAAAATGACCGTCACCGTAAAAGTGCAGGGAGTCACCTTCTCCCGAAACAAAACGTATCGGACGTATCAACTGGTTAATGGCAAAATAACTCTCCGGGACACTGCCCGGCAACGGTGTCAGATCCGGGTATTGACCAGCCCGAATCATAAGACCATTGGAATAAGGACTAATCACCACGTCCGTGTAACGTGCCAGCGTTTTACGTATCCAGATTTCTCCACCCAGTCGGTTTACAAATCGTTTGGATAGCAGGGTGATCCAGTTAATGCTTCGGATGGAGTGGGCATAATCATCCAGTGTGGTGTGAACAGTGGAGTTGACTTGCAAGGAGGGATAGCGAAGAGCCAGTTGGTACTCCAGAGGAAAATAATCATGATAATCTCTGGGTAAGACTAGACAGTAACCACAGTCTCCCCAGTCAGGTTCGAGTTGTTTGCACAGAAAGTCCAGCCAGGCCATAAAGCGGGTCATACCCTCCTGTTCCTTTAAATAATCCCAGGGCAATACCAGACTGAGGTAAGAGCTACTGTCGTCACCATCAATTTCTCTGGAATCCAGGTAATGCATCAGATAGTGAGGGGCTTCATAGATATTTTTAGCGTCACTAATATCCCAAGTAGAGGGATGATTTTTTTTCTGATTAAGAATACCTTTCTCGACTTTGGCAATATTTTCCGATGAATATTTTTTTAACCCTTTTAATGCATGTCGGTGAAAACGTAGATGAGTGCCAAATTCCTCGCGAAAGCGCCGGTAACAGGCCAGAATGCGTTGCTTTTTTTCCTGAGTGTAGCCCTGTTTAAAAAACAGGGTAATCGAGAGACCCAGACGGGACACAGTCAGCCCATCGGCATTGATAAAAAGAAAAGAGGTCAATTGTGATCTCAGTTGGGCAAAGTAATCTGAAGTTTCCATGATTTTCTCCGTTAATTATGAAGCGGTGATAATTCGTCATTCCGCGATGCTTGCCGCTTCCCGTACCAGATGCCATAGGGTTGTCCCTGACTCGGCCCCTTCGATGTCAAAAGCGATGGCTCCCTGAGCAAAGAAATACTGTTTGTTAGGTAGTTTGTCTGTTCGCCAGAATCCGCTGACCCGTGCGGGATTACCAGCCCGGAGTGGGGTGATATGCAGAGGTTCACGGTCATAACGGGCATACCAGGCTTGTGTGGAAACATCATCAAAATGACCGTCACCGTAGAAGTGCAGAGAATGGCCTTCACGAGGGATCACCCGTATCGGGCGTATCAGTTGGTTAATAGCAAAATAACTTTCCGGGACACTGCCCGGCAATGGTGTCAGATCCGGGTATTGACCAGCGCGGATCATCAGGCCATTGGAATAAGGACTAATCACCACGTCTGTGTAACGTGCCAGCGTTTTGCGTATCCAGACTTCTCCACCCAGTCGGTTTACAAATCGTTTGGACAGCAGGGTGATCCAGTTAATGCTTCGGATGGAATGTCCATACTGTAATACCGCAGTATGAACCGCAGAATTGACTTGCAGGGAGGGGTAACGTTGCGCTAGCTGGTACTCTAAGGGAAAGTAGTCATGATAATCTTTGGGGAGGACCAGGCTATAGCCACAGTCTCCACTGTCCGGTTCGAGTTGTTCACACAGAAAGTCCAGCCAGGCCATAAAACGAGCCATGCCATCTTGTCCTTTTAGATAATCCCAAGGCAACACCAGACTGAGGTAAGAACTGCCGTTATTACCGCTTATTTCCCGAGAATCCAAGTAATGCATCAGATAGTGGGGAGCTTCATAGATATTTTTAGCGTCACTAATATCCCAAGTAGAGGGCTGATTTTTTTTCTGATTAAGAATACCTTCCTCGACTTTAGCAATATTTTCCGGTGAATATTTTTTTAACCCTTTTAATGCATGTCGGTGAAAACGTAGATGAGTACCAAATTCCTCGCGAAAGCGCCGGTAACAGGCCAGAATGCGTTGCTTTTTTTCCTGAGTGTAGCCCTGTTTAAAAAACAGGGTAATCGAGAGACCCAGACGGGACACAGTCAGCCCATCGGCATTGATAAAAAGAAAAGAGGTCAATTGTGATCTCAGTTGGGCAAAGTAATCTGAAGTTTCCATGATTTTCTCCGTTAATTATGAAGCGGTGATAATTCGTCATTCCGCGATGCTTGCCGCTTCCCGTACCAGATGCCATAGGGTTGTCCCTGACTCGGCCCCTTCGATGTCAAAAGCGATGGCTCCCTGAGCAAAGAAATACTGTTTGTTAGGTAGTTTGTCTGTTCGCCAGAATCCGCTGACCCGTGCGGGATTACCAGCCCGGAGTGGTGTGATATGCAGAGGTTCACGGTCATAACGGGCATACCAGGCTTGTGTGGAAACATCATCAAAATGACCGTCACCGTAGAAGTGCAGAGAATGGCCTTCACGAGGGATCACCCGTATCGGGCGTATCAGTTGGTTAATAGCAAAATAACTTTCCGGGACACTGCCCGGCAATGGTGTCAGATCCGGGTATTGACCAGCGCGGATCATCAGGCCATTGGAATAAGGACTAATCACCACGTCTGTGTAACGTGCCAGCGTTTTGCGTATCCAGACTTCTCCACCCAGTCGGTTTATAAATCGTTTGGACAGCAGGGTGATCCAGTTAATACCACGGATGGAATGTTCATACTGTAATTTTGCTGTATGAACGGCAGAATTCACTTGCAAAGTAGGGTAACGTTGTGCTAGCTGGTACTCTAAGGGAAAGTAGTCATGGTAATCTCTGGGCAGGACTAGGCAGTAACCACAGTCTCCACTGTCCGGTTCGAGCTGTTTACACAGAAAGTCCAGCCAGGCCATAAAACGAGCCATGCCCTCTTGTTCCTTCAGATAATCCCAGGGCAACACCAGACTCAGGTAGGAGCTACCATCGTCACCATCAGCTTCATCGGAATCCAGGTAATGCATCAGATAACGAGGGGCTTCATAGAGATTTTTAGCGTCACTAACATCCCAACTAGAGGGCTGATTTTTTTTCTGATTAAGAATACCCTCTTCAACTTTGGCAATATTTTCCGGGGAATATTTTTTTAACCCTTTCAGCTCATGAGTGTGAAAACGCAGGTGAGTGCCAAATTCCTCGCGAAAGCGCCGGTAACAGGCCAGAATGCGTTGCTTTTTTTCCTGAGTGTAGCCCTGTTTAAAAAACAGGGTAATTGAAAGACCCAGACGGGAAACAGCCAGTCCATCGGCATTGATAAAAAGAAAAGAGGTCAATTGTGATCTCAGTTGGGCAAAGTAATCTGAAGTTTCCATGATTTTCTCCGTTAATTATGAAGCGGTGATAATTCGTCATTCCGCGATGCTTGCCGCTTCCCGTACCAGATGCCATAGGGTTGTCCCTGACTCGGCCCCTTCGATGTCAAAAGCGATGGCTCCCTGAGCAAAGAAATACTGTTTGTTAGGTAGTTTGTCCGTTCGCCAGAATCCGCTGACCCGTGCGGGATTACCAGCCCGGAGTGGGGTGATATGCAGAGGTTCACGGTCATAACGGGCATACCAGGCTTGTGTGGAAACATCATCAAAATGACCGTCACCGTAGAAGTGCAGGGAGTCACCTTCTCCCGAAACAAAACGTATCGGACGTATCAACTGGTTAATGGCAAAATAACTTTCCGGGACACTGCCCGGCAATGGTGTCAGATCCGGGTATTGACCAGCGCGGATCATCAGGCCATTGGAATAAGGACTAATCACCACGTCTGTGTAACGTGCCAGCGTTTTGCGTATCCAGATTTCTCCACCCAGTCGGTTTACAAATCGTTTGGACAGCAGGGTGATCCAATTCATGCTTCGGATGGAGTGGGCATAATCATCCAGTGTGGTGTGAACAGTGGAGTTGACTTGCAAGGAGGGATAGCGCAGAGCCAGTTGGTACTCCAGAGGAAAATAATCATGATAATCTCTGGGTAAGACCAGACAGTAACCACAGTCTCCCCAGTCAGGTTCGAGTTGGTCACACAGAAAGTCCAGCCAGGCCATAAAGCGGGTCATGCCCTCCTGTTCCTTTAAATAATCCCAGGGCAATACCAGACTGAGGTAAGAGCTACTGTCGTCACCATCATCTTCATCGGAATCCAGGTAACGCATCAGATAGTGAGGGGCTTCATAGAGATTTTTAGCATCACTGACTACCCAACTAGAAGGCTGATTTTTTTTCTGATTAAGAATACCTTCCTCGACTTTGGTAATATTTTCCGGGGAATATTTTTTTAACCCTTTCAGTTCATGACGGTGAAAGCGTAGCTGAGTGCCAAACTCTTCGCGAAAGCGCCGGTAACAAGCCAGAATGCGTTGCTTTTTTTCCTGAGTATAGCCCTGTTTAAAAAACAGGGTAATCGAGAGACCCAGACGGGACACAGTCAGCCCATCGGCATTGATAAAAAGAAAAGAGGTCAATTGTGATCTCAGTTGGGCAAAGTAATCTGAAGTTTCCATGATTTTCTCCGTTAATTATGAAGCGGTGGCGAATGTCGCATTCGCCAATATTGCCAGGATGGCAGCTAACGCGGCGGCGCTGACTGCGGCGGCGGCGGTTAAAATTTCCACCAGTGCAATCAGCGCGGCAGCGACGGCAACGGTGACCAGGATAACAACGGTGACTTCGGCAATAATCAAAACTATTTCCAGCATTTCCTCGCTGACTTTTTTCAATATTTGCATCCAGCTGATGTTTTTTAGCTCTTCCAGGGTGAGATCTGAACCCTGTTGTACGGTCTGCCACTGGGCTTTTATCTCATTCTCAGTCCAGGTCACGATTTTTCCCGTCTGTTCACTAACCCAGGAAAACGCGTAGCTGATCTGATGGCTTATCGGGTCAATCATTTCTTCACACATCCACTTGCCGGCTTGATTGAACCAGATACCAAACTGGGCAAGAAGCTCCCGGGTACTGTCGCGGACATAATTCAACCCGTTTTCGGCCAGACCTGCCACCTCCTGCCCGAGAACAACCCAGTCTTCATAGCTCGGTAAAAAAGACCAGGGGGAAGTGCTGAGAAGAGGGGGTTTTTTTGTCAGGGGTTGCGGAATGGTTCCCGGTACTCCCTCTTCGGGAGGGATGGGTAAAGCTTCCTCATCAGGATGTGAACCGGGTGGCAACGGAGCCAGTGGTATGGGATTTTTATAGTGTTGGGAACCTGGTTGATAATGTTTTCGCCACGCCTCATCATACTGCTTTTGCTCCTCTGTGCGGTTATCGGTGATACGCATCACCCCAAAACGGTCACGGGTGGCAATCCGGATATAATCTTTTTCCTGACTATCAGAGAGTTCATCCCCCGGGAATTTCACTTCAATCAACATCTTCAGATTATTGGGGTGCACAGAACCATCAAAGTAGGTGGCCTTTCTGCCCGGCCAGCGGAGATCTTCATCTTTAACCAGAATAATATCGGGCCGGCGAATACGTTTAACCCCAAATTTCTTCATATTGTCGGCAGAAGGCCGGGCAAACGGGTTACTGGATTGCGGTAGATTATCACCATAGCGCTGCTTAGAGGCTTGGCTGGTCGCCAGCATAGGCAAAGGAACGTCCTTATTCCCTCTGATAGTAAACACCACTTCCGCTTTATAGGGCCACAGGAAGTCATGTTTGAGTTCTTCAACCTTAATCAATCCACTCATAATAATTTGATTCAGAAAGCGAATGGCCCCTTGTTTAGTCATAATCATTGCCGGCATCCGCAGAGCATACTCGGCTTTTTCAGCCAGATAACAGGGATCTTCATCAGCGGGAAAGATACCTATTTCCATCGTGCAATTAATTGAGGTGACAGCTGGGCACATCTTGTCGCTGTTGGATATTGCCATACTGATTTTCTCCGTAAATTCCGTAACATATTCCCCCGGCGTGTTACCACTGCTCCGGTATTTTCTTTGGCTTCAGTGATGTGTTCGGTTAGTGCGGCCAACCTAGGAAGATGCTTTCCCATATTGTTTTATACCTGTTATCTTTCAAGTTGCCTCTTTGTTGGCTGCACTCACTCACCCCGGTCACAGAGTTATCTATGCTCCCGGGGATTTGCTCCCTTGCTGTCGCGATGCATCTTGAAATCTATTGGGTATATACCCTTCATCCTTCAAGTTGCTGCTCCATTGGCTTGCAGAATAAAGAGTAGAGCTAACCGAAATCATCATGATGTTTTTACCACTAACTCGTTAATGGCTGATCAATAATGCAACAAATTTAGCTTAAAAATATATAGGAATATTCCGAAAATTATGTCGATTTTATCGTCTCTGGCGTTTGGGGTTGATGATTGTTTTTAACATTTGTGTAGGAACAAATTTACTGGGATAACTAGTATTCACCATATTCTTCAATAGTGACTTGCAGCGATAACATTTTCCCATTGCGCAATAGAGTTACAGGAACAACACTGCCGGGGCGTATTTCAGCCACTTGATCCATGGTTTCAACCGCCGAAATAGCCGGTTTGTTATTTACACTGGTAATAATATCACCTACTTTGATACCGGCTTTTTGCGCTGGTCCATTGGGGGTAACTTGAAATACCCGGAGTCCCTGAATTTGATTAATATTGCCGTTATAAGAGCGAATATGGGGAAGTTCCTGTGATACGATGCCGATAAAACCTCGGATAACCCGCCCGTCGCGGATAAGTTTCTGCATAATCTTGGTGGCGAGTTCAGTAGGAATAGCAAAACCCAACCCCTCTGGGGTTTCACCATTTTCACTTTTATCGAATGATAATGTATTGATCCCTACCAGTTCGCCAAGGGTATTAATCAATGCACCGCCAGAGTTACCTTGATTAATAGAAGCATCAGTTTGGAGAAAGTTTTGGCGGCGGGTAGGGCTTAATCCAACGCGGCCAGTGGCACTAATAATCCCCTGAGTAATAGTTTGTCCCAGATTGTAAGGATTACCGATGGCCAGAACGACATCTCCTACGTGGGCTACTCTATTTGGATTAATGGGAATGACAGGCAGGTTTTCGGCATCAATTTTCAGGACTGCAAGATCCGTTAGACTGTCAGAACCTACGACCAGAGCCTCATAAAAATGGCCGTCTTGCAGTGCAATAATAATTTGTCCCGCGTTATTGATAACGTGTTTATTAGTGAGAATGTATCCTCTATCGCTCATGATAACGCCAGAACCAAGGGTGTGGTTTTCCCTGCCTTGATGGGAAAAACTCCCCATGTTGCTGCTGTAGACGTTAACCACAGCGGGCGCCGCTCTGCGGACACCTTTATTAAAACTGAATGGAACTTCATCATTACTATTGCTGGTGATTGCAGATATCAGCCCAGTAGGGCGCAGTGATGGAATGGTAATCAGTAAAATTACAGCTACAAATAATCCTAAAAAAGCAGAACGCAGCAATTTGGCAGTCATGGGTATTATTCAGTGTGAGTTAATGAGTCATTGCAGGATAACATAGAAATTAACAGACACAGCATTATGCTGTATCTCAGATTGTTTGGTGTTTCTATTTTCTCAGTTTAAATCGTGTGAGGTATCGTTTTTCATACCATTTGAAAATAGAGGATTATAGAAACGTTCGTTCATTCAAGCGTTTTATCTGAATGTGATAAACAGTCGTTGAGAAAAACCGTTTATAGTCTGTCAGTATGGTTTTAAAATCTGGAGAAAATGATAAGTAAATCTGTCGATAAAAACTTTAATCATTAAAGGTAAAACAGAAATGATTAAGGGGTTTTTGCCGCAGTAAAAATTTAAATGTTATACTGATATTGAAAGAGAAAACATTAAGAAAAACGGGTTTTAAATTGATTAATAAGGTGGAAAAATGACAGAGTTAACCAAAGAATAGAAATATGAAATTGTGTCAAAACATTTAACAGGAATAACCGCATTAAAGAAATTTTCTCAAATAAAGGATATTGAATGGCTGGAAGATGTTTACGAAAAATTGGGGATAGTCGTTGAAGAAAGCTAGGAGGCTTTTAAAGATTATTGCAGAAATGGGTTTTGATCTTGATACCATTAAAATGTCAGTTACCCTTTACTGGTTTTAAAATCTAAAAAATCAAACTCAGGAAAATGAAAAGCGAGAAAACCTAATTATCAGTTTAATCATAATGAATAAATTAGATATTGCTCGGTAAACGAAAAAAACTATTAGGTTTACAGATACTGCTTAATGAAGGTTATTCATTAGATGAGTTTTTGATTAAAAAATAGAAAAATGTGGAGTGTTGAACACTATATTTGCTGATTGTTTTTAACATGATTTCTTGTATTTCAATTTATTGCCGATTGCAAGCGATGTTTTATCGGTGATTAGCTCGTTTGTCTATCAGTCAAGGGTTAAAAAGATAAACTTTTCATTAATACCAGATTTTAAAAGAACGTATGTGCCTAAAAATGGTCTTTTTAATACATTTATCGGCGATGTTATCCTTATGTTTATTTAATCTTCCATGACCATTTAAAGGTACGAATATAGAAAAATTAAAACATTTATACCCGTGCTCATTGAAACTGCTTGATTTTCGCCCAAATGAGGTTCAGGGTATCCGTCATGAAAATATTCATTACCGACGAACAAAAAGCCGAACTTGAACACCTTCATCACACCTGCCGTGATAAGCGGGAGTGTGATCGTATCAAAGCGGTCCTGCTGGCCTCTGAGGGCTGGAGCTCTGTCATGATCGCTCAGGCCCTGCGCCTGCATGAAATGACCGTTAATCGTCATATCAGCGATTACCTTAATCACCGCAAACTCAAGCCCGACAATGGCGGCTCTCAGAGCCACCTCAGCGAAACACAGACGAAGGAACTTATCGCTTATCTGACCGCGAATCTTCTGCCCACCACACAGGCGGTTATCCACCTTGTCAAAGAAGCGTGGAATATCAGTTACACCGTTCCCGGCATGAATAAATGGCTGCACCACAATGGATTTAGTTATAAAAAACCGACCGGCGTGCCACACAAGTTCAACGCGGAACAGCAGCGGGCCTTTATAGAAACCTACGGGAAACTCAAGCAGGAAGCCGGAGACAATGAGCCCATCCTGTTCATTGATGGCGTCCATCCCACTCAGGGGACGAAACTGGCTTATGGCTGGATGCGTAAAGGCCAGAAAACCGTAGTGAAAACCACGGGAAGCCGTACCCGTCTGAACCTGATGGGAGCCCTGAATCTGGCCGATATCAGCAAAACAGTCGTACACGAATATGATCGTATCGACAGTTATCACATCGCAGAATTCTTCATTGCCCTGCGTGAAACCTATCCGGTCAGTCAGAAGGTTCATATTATCCTTGACGGAGCCGGTTATCACCGGAGTGAGTTGGTGAAAGACTGGGCTTATGTGATGAATATTGAACTTCATTACTTACCGCCCTACAGCCCAAATCTGAACCCGATAGAAAGGCTGTGGAAAGTGATGAATGAACAAGTCAGAAATAATCGTTACTTCGCCTCGGCGGCCTTGTTCAGGCAGGCAATACATCACTTTTTTACGGAAATATTACCGGAACTTGCCGGGAGTCTGTCACGCCGTATTAATGACAATTTTCAGATTCTGAATCCTGCATCTTCAAGTTAAGCGGGTATATATAAAAGCGGGTTTAATTCCCGATAAAAATGGCTAATTATTAGAACATTTGTTGGATTATTTTTGAAGATAAAATAAAGGAGCTGACTTATAGAAAACTTTCAGGAAAAATGATAAATACCATTAAAGCTTTGTACTTATTAAAACTAGGATTTAAGGCAATGACTTTTAATAATAGTTTAAAACATTTTTCTCATAAATCCATCAATGAAAAATGAGAAATAAAAACTGGTTTTGTTAATGTGGATGTACTTTTAAAAAAGGCAAATAAGAATAGGTTAATTAGATAATATGTTTTTCAATATGATTAGGTTTTAATAACTTTTTCAACCGGGAATAAAGTTATCATAAACTAATTAAATAACCGATTGCAAAAAATTAATAAATAATTTAATAAAATTGTAAACGTGGACGGGATAATTTAAACCGTGATACTTTAAATACACTGGTTTAAATTTGTTTTATACTACTTTAATCCGTTAAATATCATTGTTTTTTACAGTGTGGTTTAAGACATTCATTTTTTTATCTTTTTAATGTGATTTCATGCTGAAATCAATGCATATTGTTATTTTTTTAGGCTATTTTCGCTTTCTGTCAACATTTAAATACCTATTCAACCATTATGATTTTTGGGGTTTATTAATCTGCCAGACCTTTTACTCTCGTTGAGGCAATAAAGCATTATTAAGTATTAAAGAAAGCTAATTATCTGATAATGCGAAAATACTTTTTTTAAATGGTTTTCCAGTGGTATAAGACACCGAATTACGCAGTGTCTTATACCGGAACTGGATCGAATGTTTTAATTCGAAAGAGTATTAATTTCTCAGCAACAGATAAATACTTTCTTCACCGCGAAGAATATTTAACGCTATTACTGGTGGTTTAGCATCAATGACTTTGCGTAGCTCGTTAATATTCTGTACGCGTTCATTGTTCATCCCAACAATCAGGTCATTTTTCTGTAAACCAGACATTGCTGCGGGTGAATTTTGCATGACACTATCGATTTTCACACCGTAAGTACCTTTTACTTCACCATTACTCAGAGTTGCACCTTGCAGAGCAAGAGTCAGGTTTCCTGCTTTGGTTGTTTGGCCTTCACTGCTTTCCAGGATCACAGAAACTTCCATTGGCTTGCCTTTACGTAATAGGCCAATTTTAATTTCTTTACCTGGTGTAGTCGTGCCAATTTTTGCCTTCAGCTCAGCAAAACTATTGATCTTCTTACCATCAACAGAAACCAGAATATCGCCGGATTTAATACCGGCTTTCGCCGCTGAGGATTTTGGTAATACTTCACTGACAAATGCGCCGCGCTGAGCATCAATATTGAATGCCTTGGCGATATCGGAATTCATTTCGGTACCTTTAATACCAAGGATACCGCGTTTGACTTCACCATGAGCGATAAGCTGCTCACTTAGGGTTTTTGCCATATTACTTGGAATAGCAAAGCCGATACCAATGTTACCGCCACCCGGTGCCAGAATTGCGGTGTTGATGCCAATCAACTCGCCATTCAAATTAACCAGTGCGCCACCGGAATTACCTCGGTTAATTGATGCATCAGTTTGGATAAAATTCTCTAATCCTTCCAGGTTCAGACCGCTACGCCCTAACGCAGAGATAATTCCTGAAGTTGCAGTTTGACCAAGACCAAATGGATTACCGACGGCGACAGCAAAATCACCTACTCGCAGCTTATCGGAATCGGCTATCGTAATTGCAGTTAAATTTTTAGCCCCCTTCAGTTGCAGTAAGGCAATATCCGTCTGAGGATCGCGGCCTAACAATCGGGCTTCATATTCGCGTCCATCATTCAATTGAACACGGATTTTATCTGCATTATCAATAACATGATTGTTGGTTAATATGTAACCTTTGGCGGCATCAATGATGACTCCTGAGCCAAGTCCTTGAAATGGGCGGGTACTTTCACGGCCCATGGGTAAATTTGGACCAAAGAAGAACCGGAACTCCTCAGGTATATTCGGTTCTTGCTGCACCTGTGTACCAGAAACATGCACACTGACAACGGCAGGCAGTACTTTTTCAAGCATCGGTGCGAGGCTTGGCAACTCCTGACCTGCGATAGCAGCAGGTAAAGCGGCGTTACTAACAGCAGGAACAGAAATGATAGACAACCCGATACTGATTGCTAATGCACTAAGGAATAAGTTTTTTCTTTTCATCTAATTTAGTTCTCTTGTATACCTAAGCCAGAAGGCTAACTGCCTATCCCAATAGGGCTATTTTTGCCCTTCTGTAATGATGTACTACGTGTACGCTCAGTTTTTCCGTGCTGTCCGTGTTTACTGTTCATCCACAAGAACGGTCTGCAACAATGACGCCTATTGGGACAAGCTCTAAATAAGTTAATTCGAGCAAGCTGCCATGATTACTCTATGACTCTCAATTATTAAGTAAAGTTCATCTGGCAAACAGAGTTAGACATTTTTTTACAGGTATTTACATGAATTGAGGAATAGAAAAACAAAAGTTTTTGCAAGTAGGTAGTAAATTTTGCGTTTGGCGTTTTGGCTGTGGCATAAAATATGCCACAGCAGATGTTGTTACGGGTTTTTTTCATTAACTGGACGGAACAAACCGGAAGCGCCATCAGAGTAATCTCTTGGTGGCATTTTAACCGGAGCTTGATCATTATCTGCTTCTGATTCGGTCAGTCGATAATTAAATGGATTTTCTTGTACTGGCATATTGGGCATCAGTTCATGAGAACTTTTAACCATATGCTGATACAACTGGCGATAATCGCGAGCCATATTGTCGAGTAATTCTGCACTGTGGGCAAAATGGCCGACTAATTCTTTGCGGTACTCTTCCAGTTCTGATTTATTATTCTCCAATTCAGTTTGTAAGGCTTCCTGCTGGCGTAGCTTAGTGCTACCAAAGCGCATGACTAGCGCTCCGATAACAAAACCAACTATCAATCCAATCAGTGCATACTCCCAAGTCATAGCTACTCCTTCATCAACATCGTTGTTCAGCAGAATGTTTCACTTAATTATCGTCACTATAACCGTTAATCTAGTCAGAGTGGAATATTGTTCATGATTTACATATTGTTTGTAGATCTTATTCTGAATCTTATTGTAGACAATTGATCCGGTAATAAGGTCAATCTGAATCATAAAAACGACAAAAAACGGGCGATTATTTTTAAGGATTGTTATTGTCATGCCATCATCGATTATCCCTTCATCATTCTATCAAAAAGCCCTTGCTGAGGGTGAATACCAACCAGATGATGTCCAGAGTCTGGCTGTTGCTCAATTGGATGTCATTCACTATGCCCTAGTTTCCGGTAATTCAACGAAGCGACAAAGTCTGAAAGGGCGTCTGAGTAAGTTATTTGGGAAACAGATTCCAACAATTTGTACACCTGTTCAAGGTCTTTATATGTGGGGGGGCGTTGGCAGGGGGAAAACTTGGTTAATGGATATGTTTTACCAGAGTTTGCCCAGTAAGAGAAAACTGAGGTTGCATTTTCATCGTTTTATGCTGCGAGTGCATGAAGAACTAAAAGAATTACAAGGGCATGAAAATCCCCTGGATATTGTGGCTGATGGTTTTAAAGCAGAAACAGATGTGCTCTGTTTTGATGAATTTTTTGTTTCCGATATTACTGACGCCATGATTCTTGGAACATTATTGGAGGCGCTGTTTGTAAGAGGGATCACGTTGGTTGCAACATCCAATATTCATCCTGATGGACTTTATCGCAATGGCTTACAACGGGCACGTTTTTTACCTGCTATTGAACAGATTAAAAAACATTGTGATGTCATGAATGTGGATGCGGGTATTGATTATCGGCTGCGTACTTTAACGCAGGCTCATCTCTATTTTACGCCGTTAAATGAAGATAACGAGCGGGTTATGGATCACATGTTTACTCGTTTAGCGGGTAAAAACAGTGAGCAAGCGCCCGTGCTGGAAATTAACCACCGGCAGATGCCGACAATTCGTAGCGCGGATGGTGTATTGGCAATTGGATTTAAAGTGTTGTGTGAAGATGCGCGCAGCCAGGTGGATTATATTGTTTTGTCAAAACTTTATCACACGGTTTTGTTATATCAAGTTCCGGCAATTATGCCCGGTAATGAAAACGCCGCTCGTCGTTTTCTTGCTCTTATCGATGAATTCTATGAACGCCGGGTGAAACTTATTATTAATGCTCAGGTGCCGATGGAGCAGATTTACCAGGGAGTTTTGCTGACTTTCGAATACCAGCGCTGCTTATCCCGTTTGCAGGAAATGCAAAGTGAAGAATATCTGAAATTACCTCATTTGCCTTAATCCTATGCTTACCTTGCGTACGGGAATTAAAACTGATTTTAAATATTTAAATTGGGGTCGATTTTTATTTATGACTTCTCTATAATCTTGCGACCCCACGTTACAGCAACGTTTTTTTTCCCAAAAACTTGCATAGTGCCGGCATAGGCTATTCGAAGGGGTAGGTTTGCTGGACAAAAGTCGTGTGAACCTCGGCAGTTTCTGAACCTTGAGTGTTCACCAACGTGTAACTTATTATTGGGTAAGCTTTAATGAAAACTTTTACAGCTAAACCAGAAACCGTAAAACGCGACTGGTATGTTGTTGACGCAGATGGCAAAACCTTAGGCCGTCTTGCAACTGAAGTGGCTCGTCGTCTACGCGGCAAGCATAAAGCGGAATACACTCCGCACGTTGATACAGGTGATTACATCATCATCGTTAACGCAGAAAAAGTTGCTGTAACTGGCAACAAGCGTTCTGATAAAATCTACTATCACCACACTGGTCACATCGGTGGTATCAAGCAAGCGACCTTTGAAGAGATGATTGCCCGCCGTCCTGAGCGTGTAATTGAAATCGCGGTTAAAGGCATGCTGCCAAAAGGGCCACTGGGTCGTGCAATGTACCGTAAACTGAAAGTTTACGCAGGTAGCGAGCACAACCATGCGGCACAGCAACCGCAAGTTCTGGACATTTAATCGGGATCATAGGCAATGGCTGAAAATCAATACTACGGCACTGGTCGCCGCAAAAGCTCTTCCGCACGTGTCTTTATTAAGCCAGGTAGCGGTAACATCGTAATCAACAAACGCAGCCTCGAAGTTTACTTCGGTCGCGAAACAGCGCGCATGGTTGTTCGTCAGCCACTAGAGCTGGTTGATATGTTGAATAAACTGGATCTGTACATCACTGTTAAAGGTGGTGGTATTTCTGGTCAGGCGGGTGCAATCCGTCACGGTATCACTCGTGCACTGATGGCATACGACGAAACTCTACGTTCTGATCTTCGTAAAGCTGGCTTCGTTACTCGCGATGCTCGTGAAGTTGAACGTAAGAAAGTGGGTCTGCGTAAAGCACGTCGCCGTCCACAGTTCTCTAAACGTTAACTTTTGGCCTTGTGGCAAATTAGTTAATGTTCAAACCCGTCTTTTTGGCGGGTTTTTTTACTTAATTATCCATACACTTCCCCCAAAATGTACAAAATCTGGTAGACTAGTGCCAATTTTTGCCTCATCCATTTATCTGCCTACTATCCTGAACGATGATAATTGTATTGAGTAGTGCATTGCGTATCTACAGTTGCGGCGCAGAAACATAAGGGATGAGAATGAATGAGCAGGAATAGTCGTTCATTTATAGCGTAGGACTATTCGTTCTTTTTTTAGATAAACTTGGAGGTTTTCATGGCTGTCGCTGCCAACAAACGTTCGGTAATGACTCTGTTTTCAGGCCCGGCCGACATTTTTAGCCATCAAGTGCGAATTGTACTGGCGGAAAAAGGTGTCAGTGTCGAGGTTGAGCAGGTTGAAGCAGGTAATCTGCCACAGGACCTTATTGATTTGAATCCTTATCAGACAGTTCCGACTTTGGTTGATCGTGAGCTGACGTTGTATGATTCCCGCATTATTATGGAATATTTGGATGAGCGTTTTCCTCATCCACCATTAATGCCAGTGTATCCGGTTGCCCGTGGCTCCAGCCGTTTGATGATGCACCGCATTGAAAAGGACTGGTATTCCCTGATGCACACTATTGAAAAAGGTAATTCTCAGGAAGCCAATGTTGCTCGTAAACGATTAGCAGAAGAATTGCTGGCAGTCGCACCAATATTTAAAGAAATGCCATTCTTTATGAGCGAAGAATTCAGTTTAGTTGACTGCTATCTTGCTCCTTTATTATGGCGTTTACCGGTACTGGGGATAGATTTGCCTAGTTCGGGTACTAAAGATTTACAAATTTACATGCAGCGTGTTTTTGAACGTGACGCATTCTTGGCTTCATTAACAGAAGCTGAGCGCGAAATGCGTCTGCAATCCAGCAGGAACTGATTTATGAAGCTGTCTCAAATGTCTCCCCGTCGACCTTATTTGTTACGCGCTCATTACGAGTGGCTACTAGATAATAATATGACTCCATATTTGGTTGTAGACGTGACTTTACGTGGAGTTAATGTGCCAATGGAATATGCTCGTGATGGGCAAATTGTGCTGAATATAGCACCGAGAGCTGTTGGTAATCTTGAATTAGCTAATGAAGAAGTGCGCTTCAATGCCCGCTTTGGCGGTGTTCCCCGTCAGGTGTATGTACCAATGGCGGCGGTTATTGCTATTTATGGCCGTGAAAATGGGGCGGGAATGATGTTTGAGCCTGAAACAGCTTATAATGATGAATATCTTTTTGAGTCTGCTTCAGATAAAGATGAGATGGGCACCTCTGCATCTGCGACAGATAATTTGGTACTGGTTACTGATATCCTGGGTGATGCTGAAGATAATAGTGGAATTTCACCTGATGATGAGCCACCAAAACCGACAAGAGGGCGCCCTGCTTTACGGGTAGTTAAATAATAAATTAAAAGGGGATAGGGTCGCTTAATAGTGATTAGTCGTGACTGTCTCCGCAAAAAGATCAAAATCCGATGATTATCTATCATCGGATTTTTTGTATATATTATTATTTGCATGTTATTAGGCGACTATATTTCAGCTAATTAATGAGTGGAGTAGAAGGTATATACCCAATAAATTTCGAGTTGCAGCGCGGCGGCAAGTGAACGAATCCCTAGGAGCATAGATAACGATGTGACTGGGGTGAGAGAAAGCAGCCAACAAAGCAGCAACTTGAAGGATGAAGGGTATATAAGAGTACGATATTGGTTTTTAGTGCATGAAGCAGCGACCAGAAATCATTCATGTTGGCATATATCGCAATTATTGAGAGCAGTTAAAAGATCGATGGAAATTTCTGTTCTTAATTCCCGGGAAATAAACAGGAACTGATCAAAATAGAGCAGGGTGATACTTGGCTTGTTGGTTTAAAGCTCCATATTGTAGGCTTTCTCTAATTCCCAGAAACACTCTTCAGCTCTATCTTTAACTTCATAATCTGTGATGGATTCCAAGCTTTTTCTGACTTTATCGACAAACTCTATTTTATTCTCTCTGGTTTCAAGTTCTGGCGGGATTGTACAGATATCAGTTAATGATATATTTTTTTCTTTATCTGCGGCAGTAAGGACATCAACAGGATTATTGATTAATGCAATGGATAGTGCATAGCGTATCTCTTTGGAAAAATCGAGATGTATACTTTGAGTTAATTTGAAAGCCAACTTTACCCAGTTACTATCACCAGTAGTAATTTTGTGAGTTATTTCTTGTCTGGCACCCGTTTCTCCTAATTCTGCAACAACAGAGTTGACGCCTCTGTTTGTAATCTCTCTGGCAATATCATTGGCTGTCAAGGTTGATGATAAAGCAAGTGTAGAAGGACTGGTAAACAAAGTCGGAGACAATAAGAGTAAAGATTTTATTAGTCGCATTAATATTTCCAGTATTTATAGTTGAGTAAGTGTAGTGATATATGAATCCGATGTTTAAAATATTTTATTTAAAATTCATTGTAATAAGAAGGAATATTTCCAGATAAATAATATGACAGCAGTAAGTGCGGAATGTTCATTAAGATACTTACTTTATATTAAGGGCAATCTGATTAATATGATTTATCGAACTGATAGTGGAAATATGGGAGCTGGCAAGCTCCCTTTATTGACTCTAGATATTGAGATAGTCAAGAATGCCTTGTGCTGCTTTACGCCCTTCGGCAATCGCTGTGACAACTAAATCGGAGCCGCGAACGGCATCTCCGCCAGCAAATATCTTGGGATTACTGGTCTGGAAAGGAATATCAGAGAACTCAGGTGCGATAATACGCCCCTGTTTGTCTAATATGACTTGATGATCATTTAGCCAGTTCATTGAATGTGGTTTAAAACCAAATGCCATAATTACTGCATCAGCTTCGAGTAGATGCTCTGAGCCTGCGATGATTTCGGCCTGGCGGCGTCCATTCTCATCAGGTTTACCTAATTGAGTCTGCACCATTTTTACGCCACAAACTTGACCTGAGCTGTTGATTTCAATACCGATAGGTTGCAGATTAAACAGAAATTCCACGCCTTCTTCCCTGGCATTTTTCACTTCACGGCGGGAGCCAGGCATGTTCATTTCGTCACGGCGATAAGCGCAGGTAACTGAAGCCGCTTTTTGGCGAATAGAAGTTCTGACGCAATCCATTGCCGTATCGCCACCACCGAGCACGACGACCCGTTTGCCTAACATATTAATAAAAGGCTGTGATTGCAGGCCGGGATAACCCATTAGATGCCGGGTATTAGCAATCAGGAATGGCAGCGCATCATAAACGCCATCAGCATCTTCGTTTGCCAGTTTTCCACGCATCGATTGGTAAGTTCCAACACCAAGAAATACAGCATCAAACTGTTCAGTTAGTTCAGACAGGGCAATATCTTTACCTATTTCAGTATTGAGTCGGAACTCAATGCCCATCTCAGAAAAGATTTCACGGCGTCGTATCATCACTTCTTTTTCTAGTTTAAATGCAGGTATGCCAAAAGTGAGTAATCCACCTATTTCTGGATGACGATCAAAAACGACGGTTTGTACACCACTACGGGTCAATACATCAGCACAAGCTAGCCCGGCAGGGCCTGCGCCAATAATAGCGACTTGTTTGCCCGTTGGTTGAACTTGTGACATATCAGGCTTCCAGCCCATAGCAATAGCTTTATCGTTGATATAGCGTTCAATATTACCGATAGTCACAGCACCAAATTCATCATTCAAAGTGCAAGCGCCTTCACAAAGACGATCCTGTGGACAAACACGGCCACAGACTTCCGGTAGGCTGTTTGTCTGGTGAGATAAATCAGCCGCTTCCATGATACGTCCTTCATTGGCAAGTTTGAGCCAATTCGGAATGTAGTTATGCACTGGGCATTTCCATTCACAATAAGGATTACCGCATGAAAGGCAGCGATCTGCCTGTGTTTGTGCCTGGACTTCTGAAAATGACTCATAGATTTCTACAAATTCTATTTTGCGGATTTTCAGCGGTTTTTTAGGTGGATCGACGCGCTGTAAGTCGATAAATTGATATACATTCTGACTCATCTTGACTCCTTACTGCGCCTGAATTCGCAGTTCTGCGGAAGAACGACTGCGATGTCCTAGCAGGGCTTTCACATCACTGGATTTGGGTTTCACAAGTGCAAATTTACTCAGCCACTGTTGCCAGTTAGCAAGAATATCTTCACCACGCTGAGAACCGGTCAGAAGAACGTGTTCAGTGATAAGCCCTCTTAAATGTTCTTCGTGGATAGCCAAGGTATCTACTGCCAGTACTTCTACCAATTCTGGGTTAACCCGTTTACGGAAATCATCATTTTCATCCAGAACATAAGCAAAGCCACCGGTCATTCCTGCACCAAAGTTTATTCCAGTACGTCCGAGAATGCAGACGATACCGCCTGTCATATATTCACAACCATTATCTCCGATACCTTCTACAACCGTAATCGCACCTGAATTGCGAACGGCAAAGCGTTCTCCGGCGCGTCCGGCAGCAAACAGTTTGCCTCCGGTTGCACCGTAGAGGCATGTGTTACCAATAATGGTTGCTTGATGGCTTTTGAAGGCAGATCCCACTGGGGGGTGTATGACAATGCGGCCACCAGCCATGCCTTTACCGACATAATCATTGGCATCACCAATGAGTGTTAGTTCTAAACCGCCAGCATTCCAGACACCAAAACTTTGACCCGCGGTACCGTTGAAATGAATTTTTATTGGAGCTGCCGCGATCCCTTGGTTACCATATCGCTCAGCAATAAAGCCAGAAAGAGAAGCTCCGACTGAACGATCGGTATTACGGATATCAAAATAGAGAGTTTTACTTTTTTGGCTCTCAATATAACTGGTGGCTTGAGCCAGTAAGTTTTTATTCAGGGTTCCATCATCAAATGGTGGATTGTTTTCAGTGCAATATAATGTTTTGCCTTGATGGGGTTCAGCTGTTGCCAACAGTGGCTCAAGATTTAATTTGCTCTGTTTTGCTGAAATGCCTTCTAATACTTCAAGTAGATCAGTTCGGCCTATCAAATCAGTTAGATTTCTGACACCTAATTCAGCCATGATCTCTCTGGTTTCACGGGCAATAAAACGGAAATAATTCATTACCCGTTCAGGTAATCCATGGTAATGGTCACGGCGTAATTTTTCATCCTGAGTTGCAACCCCGGTTGCGCAGTTATTTAGGTGACAGATACGCAGATATTTACATCCAAGGGCAACCATTGGCCCGGTACCGAAACCGAAACTTTCAGCACCAAGAATGGCTGCTTTGATAATATCTACGCCTGTTTTCAGCCCACCATCTATCTGTAAACGGATCTTATGGCGTAAACCGTTGGCAACCAGAGCTTGTTGGGTTTCCACTAATCCCAATTCCCACGGGCATCCGGCATATTTCACCGATGATAATGGGCTAGCACCGGTACCACCATCGTAACCTGCAATAGTAATTAAATCGGCATAAGCTTTAGCAACACCAGTTGCAATTGTGCCGACGCCCGGCTCTGAAACCAGTTTTACTGAGATCAACGCCTTGGGGTTGATCTGTTTTAGATCAAAAATCAACTGAGCGAGATCTTCAATCGAGTAAATATCGTGATGTGGTGGTGGCGAAATAAGTGTGATGCCAGGTACGGAATAACGTAATTTTGCAATATAAGGCGTCACCTTATCACCCGGTAACTGCCCTCCTTCCCCAGGTTTAGCGCCTTGAGCTACTTTAATTTGAATCACATCAGCGTTGACTAGATAGGCGGGTGTTACGCCAAACCGACCGGAAGCAACTTGTTTGATGCGGGAAACCTTTTTTGTACCGTAGCGGGCGGGATCTTCTCCGCCTTCACCAGAGTTAGAAAAGCCCCCTAGTGTATTCATTGCTTCAGCCAGAGCTTCGTGTGCTTCGGGGCTTAATGCACCAATCGACATTGCTGCGGTATCAAAGCGTTTAAACAGCTCTTCGGCTGGTTCCACTTCATCTATGGATATAGATTCATCTTTTGTTTTTATCGCCAGCAAATCACGGATTGTCGTGATTGGTCGCTGATTAACCAGACGAGCATATTTCAAATAGTCACTGTATTCACCGCTATGAACCGCAGATTGTAGAGTGCTTACAACATCTGGGTTATAAGCATGATATTCGCCGTTATGAACATATTTCAGCAATCCACCTTGATCGACTGGCTGGCGGGCAAGCCATGCTCGTTTGGATAAATTTCGCAGATCCTGCTCAAAATCACCGAAGTTAGCCCCTCCAATCCGGCTGATAACGCCGTTGAAACAAAATTCTGTGAGTTCAGAATGTAAGCCAACGGCTTCAAACAATTTAGAACAACGATAGGAAGCGATAGTCGAGATACCCATTTTTGACATGATTTTATATAGCCCTTTATTGATGCCATTGCGGTAGTTGAGCATGACATCAGTATAAGGTTTGTTAATCGTGCCATTATCGACCATTTTGGCCAGTGATTCGTAAGCCAGATAGGGGTAGATAGCTGTTGCACCAAAGCCCAGTAGTACCGTGAAATGATGTGGATCACGGGCACTGGCTGTTTCTACTATTAGATTGGTATCACAGCGCAAACTTTTTTCTACCAGACGATGCTGAATAGCGCCAACAGCCATGGGGGCTGGTATTGGTAATTTCTCTGGCGTGATGTTGCGGTCAGATAATATCAGGAGTACCGCACCATCTCTGGCGAGTTGTTCGGCCAAGTCACACAGTGCAAGCAGGGCATTTTGCAGATTGGTTTTCTGTGGATTAAAAGTTAAGTCTAATCGTTCTGCGCGATAATGTGGACTTTGCTGAGTTGTTAATTGATGAAAATCAGAATAGAGCAGAATAGGGGATTTAAAGCTTAGCCGATGTGCTTGTCCTTCAGCCTCACAAAATACATTCATCTCACGCCCTATGCAGGTGGTGAGAGACATAACATGCGCTTCACGCAGCGGATCAATGGGTGGGTTAGTGACCTGAGCGAATTGTTGGCGGAAATAGTCATAAATAATTCGAGGGCGGCTGGAGAATACAGCAAACGGGGTATCATCACCCATTGAACCTGTTGCTTCCTGGCCGTTTTCTCCCAGGACACGGATAATTTGATCTAATTCTTCATTGCTGTAGGCAAATTGCTTGTGATAAACCGTCAGTGATTGATCGTCTAGATCCCGGTGGCCTGATTGATCTTGTCGTAATTCTTCAAATGGGATAAGACGTTTGACGTTTTTATCCATCCATTCTTTATACGGATGGCGACTTTTCAGGTCATTATCGGTCTCTTCTGCATGAAGGATGCGGCCTTGTCGGGTATCAATCACCATGAGTTCGCCGGGGCCGACTCGTCCTTTTTCTATCACTTCATCCGGCTGATAATCCCAGATGCCGATTTCGGAAGCACAGGTGATCAGTTTATCTTTTGTGATGACATAACGTGCCGGGCGCAGGCCATTACGATCCAGATTACAAGCCGCATAGCGCCCATCTGACATGACGATACCAGCAGGACCATCCCATGGTTCCATGTGCATGGAGTTGAAATCAAAGAAAGCCCGCAGATCCTCATCCATGTCAGGATTGTTTTGCCACGCAGGAGGAACCAGTAGCCGCATAGCCCGGATTAGATCCATTCCACCATTGAGAAACAGTTCTAGCATATTATCAAGTGAGCTGGAGTCTGATCCGGTTTCGTTTACGAAAGGTGCGGCAGTTTGTAAATCAGGAATAAGCGGAGTTTTGAATTTATAGGCTCTTGCCCGCGCCCACTCGCGATTACCATTTATCGTATTTATTTCACCATTATGAGCGAGATAGCGGAAAGGTTGTGCTAATGGCCAGCGTGGGACGGTATTGGTTGAGAAACGCTGATGAAATAGGCAAATAGCCGATTCCAGACGTAAATCAGCCAGATCAGGATAGAAACGGGGCAAATCTGCCGCCATGCATAATCCTTTATAGATAGTGACCAGATTGGATAAACTGCAAACATAAAAATCACTGTCACTGATACGTTTTTCTATTCGGCGACGGGCGACGAATAAACGGCGTTCTAAATCACGTGCGCGCCAGCCAGCGGGGGCATTAATAAAAATCTGTTCGATACGGGGGAGGCTTGAAAGGGCTATTTCACCCAAAATATCACTGTTGGTTGGTACCTCACGCCAGCCAACGACTGACAGAGTTTCATTTTGTAACTCCTGTTCGACTATTTCCCGGCAGGTTTGTGCAATCTGAGTGTCTTGGCTGAGAAATAACATACCGACTGCGTAATTACGGGCTAAACGCCACTCTTGCTCCTGTGCGACCATACGAAAAAAACGGTCAGGTTTTTGCAGTAATAAACCGCAACCATCACCCGTTTTACCATCTGCCAGGATAGCACCGCGATGTTGCATTCTGGCCAGTGCATGGATAGCGGTACGAACGACTTTGTGGCTTGGCTCCCCTTCGATATGGGCTATCAGTCCAAAACCACAGTTATCCTTTTCTTGAGATTTGTTATATAGCATAGTGAACCTCCCCAGGTTCTGTTCGACTCTCACAGAGACTCACAAAAATTTGTGAGATTAATATCTTTACGGGCGTCTGAATTGCGTCCTTAATCATCCATCACTTGTCTGTTAGAAACAGGCGATATATATCCTTCATCTTTCAAGTTGCTGCTTTGTTGGTTGCGTTCACTTACCCCAGTCACATAGTTATCTCAGTTACATAGTTATCTATGCTCCTGGGGATGCGTTCACTTGCCGCCGCGTTGCAACTCGAAATCTATTGGGTATAAACAATATTGTGTCACTGCATAATTGTGTCACTGCATAATTATGGTTCAGATGAGGATCTGATTGATGATTTCCAGTGGCTTTCCAAGTTAACGAGAAATGTAAATCAGGTCAAATATTGCCGGGATAAGACGATTACGGGCAAAGAATTGGTTTAATTTAATGATTTTTAAGTGAAAAAAATAATATTGGTGTTGTGTGATATAGATCATGTTGGAATTTTAATGTGAGCTATCTCACTAATATTAGCGTAATATCTGTTTTATATATACTGTTAAGTATTTATTTTTCAGATTTATAGTCTGACAAATATAAATTATATGGCATAAATATGTATTTTTGTTTATTTATAAGAATAAAGTATTATCTTTTTGTGGCTATTAATATAGTAAAAAAGAATTTTATGCTTATTTTGGCGACTATTATGATTATTTATTCATATTTAGATTGTGCAAAAAGACCGGCAAAGATGAAAAGCCAGAATAATATTTGGGAAGCCATAACCTAAACTATTACATAATACTATTATTTTATCAGGTCAACAATTTCTGTATTCCTTCAACAAAGTAGCTGGTTTTTTACGGTATGATTCGGATTGGTCATATGAACGGGAGTCTTTATGAAGTTGCTCAGGGGTCTGGCCCAATATTATGTTGATTTAATGATGAAATTGGGGTTAGTACGCTTCTCATTACTGCTTGCATCTGCATTGGTGGTTCTTGCCATGGGCGTACAAATGGTAGTGACTTTTTTGCTTCAGGGAGGAGTACAAGGTATTGATTTAGTTCGCTCAATATTTTTTGGTCTGTTGATTACGCCCTGGGCTGTCTATTTCCTTTCAGTTGTTGTTGAGCAGCTTGAAGAATCTCGACAGCGATTATCCAGATTGGTTGAAAAACTGGAAGTGATGCGCCAGCGTGATCGAGAACTTAATCAGCAATTAAAAGATAATATTATTAAGCTTAATCAGGAGATCTCAGAAAGAGAAAAAGCGGAGCAAGCACACCTGATATTGTTGGATAAATTACAGGAAGAAGTGAAACACCGTGAGCAGACTCAAATTGAACTGGAACAGCAATCTATATTACTGAAATCTTTTCTCGATGCTTCTCCTGACTTGGTTTATTACCGTAATGAAAATAATGAGTTCTCTGGTTGCAATCGAGCCATGGAATTGCTGACGGGTAAAAGTCAAAAACAACTTATTGGTCTGACACCCCATGATGTTTATGACAAAGAAGTTGCTCGCAAGGTGATGGAAACAGACGAGAAGGTCTTCCGTCATAACGTTGCACTGACTTATGAACAATGGCTGGTTTATCACGACGGTCGAAAAGCCTGTTTTGAACTGCGGAAAGTTCCTTTTTATGATCGGGTAGGAAAAAGACATGGGCTCATGGGGTTTGGGCGCGATATAACGGAACGTAAGCGCTATCAGGACGCTTTAGAGAATGCCAGTAGGGATAAGACAACTTTTATCTCTACGATTAGCCACGAGCTTCGTACACCTTTAAATGGCATTGTTGGTTTGAGTCGCATCTTGCTCGATACTGAGTTGACTACGGAGCAAAATAATTATCTGAAAACGATTCATGTTAGTGCTATCACGCTGGGTAATATTTTTAATGACATTATAGAAATGGACAAAATTGAGCGGCGCAAAGTACAGATTGATAATCAGCCAATTGACTTTACCGGTTTTATGTCCGATTTGGAAAACCTCTCTGGGCTTCTGGTGCAGCCGAAAGGGATTAAATTTGTTATGGAACCGGCATTGTCATTACCCGCTAAAATTCTTACAGATGGTACTCGTTTACGCCAAATTTTGTGGAACCTGATTGGTAATGCGGTGAAATTTACTCAAGAAGGTGAGATTCATGTTCGAATCTGGTATGAAGAAGGAGAGCGTCTGTTTTTTGAAGTCACTGACACCGGGATTGGTATTCCACTTGATGAGCAAGAGAAGATCTTTGCGATGTATTATCAGGTGAAAGGCAGCAATGGTGGTTGCCCAGCAACAGGAACGGGTATTGGATTGGCTGTATCTAAACGCTTAGCCCAAAATATGGGAGGAGATATCGTGGTGAAAAGTGAACCGGGGCAAGGTTCTCGATTTACATTGTCTATCATCGCTCCTGCTCTGGAAGAGAGTCTTTCCTGTGAGGAAGATACAGAAGATTACCTACTGCCGGCTTTGCATATCTTGTTGGTAGAAGATATTGAGTTGAATGTCATTGTTGCCCGCTCAGTATTGGAAAAGCTGGGTAACAGCGTAGAAGTTGTGATGAATGGTAAGGATGCTCTTGAAATGTTCCAGCCAGGGGAATTTGATCTGGTATTACTTGATATTCAATTGCCTGATATGAGCGGATTAGATATCGCTCGTGAATTACGTAAGCGATATACCGCACAGGAACTACCCCCACTGATTGCGCTGACTGCTAATGTCTTAAAAGATAAAAAAGAATATTTGGATGCGGGTATGAATGGTGTACTGAGTAAACCGCTTTCAGTCAATGCGTTAACTACCATTATTGAACAATTCTGGGGAGAACAGTCTGTGTGTTATACAAAATCAAATGAAGATGAGCCGGGATTGATGAAAAAAGATGAAAATTTACTTGATATAGAAATGCTTAATCAATACATCGAGCTTGTTGGTCCTCAATTGATTCGCAACAGTTTGTCTGTATTTGAGAAGATGATGCCGGGGTACCTATCTGTTTTGGACTCGAATATGACAGCTAAAGACCAGAAAGGCATTACAGATGAGGCCCATAAGATAAAAGGTGCCGCGGGTTCGGTCGGATTATGTCATTTACAGCAACTGGCTCAGCAGATTCAATCACCTGATTTACCTGCATGGTGGGACAATGTTCAGGAATGGGTTGATGAGTTAAAGCAAGAATGGAAAAACGATATAGAAATTTTGCGGGAATGGTTGGTGGATGCTGAAAAAAAATAACCCCAACCGAGGTTGGGGTGCGCGAATACTGCGCCAACACCAGGGAAAACTTTTTACCCGCCATCTGATACATATTTGTTGGGGCGAGTAAATGAGGAATTCTCCGTACATCATACAAGTACCAACATAGCAAAGATAAGATTTTTTGTTACAAGATTCATTAAAATCTGTGATGAAGATTGGTGTTTGACCCCCTAAAGGGTTAAGCAATAATCTACTACAAATGGAGAGAGGTATGAAATCAGTTGCGGTTGTCTTGAGTGGATGTGGTGTATTTGATGGTAGTGAAATTCATGAGTCAGTATTAACTATGCTTTCTTTAGACCGTTTAGGTGTTAAGACGAGCTTTTTGGCACCTGATGAGCCACAACTTCATGTTATTAATCATATTAGCGGTGAAGAAATTGGTGAAAAACGCAATGTCTTACAGGAATCTGCACGTATTTCAAGAGGAAAAATCAAGCCTTTGTCACAGGCAAATGCAGATGAATTTGATGCTCTGATCATTCCTGGGGGATTTGGTGTTGCAAAGAATTTATGTGACTTTGCGGTTAAAGAAGTTGACTGCGAAATAAATAAGGATTTATTAAGTTTAGTGAGAACTATGCATAAGCAACATAAACCAATGGGCTTTATGTGTATTGCGCCTGTCATGTTGCCAAAACTACTTAATAAACCGGTGAAATTAACTATTGGTCATGAGCCCAATACTGTTGCCCAAATAGAGAAAATGGGGGGAATACACGTAGCTTGTAAAGTAGATGAGATTGTTGTTGATTTAGAAAATAAAATTGTTACAACTCCAGCCTACATGCTTGCTGAATCTATCTCTCAAGCAGAGGAAGGAATTGATAAACTTGTCAAAAAAGTATTGGAAATGACTGAGTAACCGGGTGAGAAACTCTTTTCAATTTTTATGGCTCTGGTTTAAAAAAATCGTAATTTCAGTCATTATCTTATGGATAGTTTCTGTTGGGGCGTTTTCATTTTTGCCAGTGCCATTTTCTATGGTTATGGTTGAACGTCAGGTTAGTGCTTGGTTATCAGTTAATTTTTCTTATGTTTCTCATTCTATCTGGATAGAGCAAGAGCAAATATCGCCAAATATCGCATTAGCTGTTATTGCTGCGGAAGATCAAAAATTTCCTGAGCATTGGGGATTTGACTTGGATGCTATTGAAAAGGCACTTGAACATAATAAAAATGACCTTGGAAGACTTCGGGGGGCTTCAACGATTTCTCAGCAAACGGCTAAAAATTTATTTTTGTGGAATGGACGTAGCTGGTTCAGAAAAGGATTGGAAGCAGGGATGACTTTTGCCATTGAGTTGGGATGGACAAAAAGTAGGATTCTCACAGTTTATCTTAATATTGCAGAATTTGGTGATGGTATTTTTGGTGTTGAAAAAGCATCCAGACACTATTTCCATAAATCGGCTAGTAAGTTGACAACGTCAGAAGCAGCCTTACTTGCAGCAGTATTGCCTAATCCACACCGTTATAAAGTTAATGCACCTTCGGCTTATGTTTTACAGCGTCAACAATGGATTTTGCGGCAAATGCGGTTGTTAGGGGGAGTGAGCTATCTTAAGAAAAATGAGTTAATGAAGAATAATTCAGGGAAGGAGTAGAAGGTTACCAGGTTTGACGTAGATATCGATGAAAAAGCGCAAAACACCCGCGCCATAAAGTTAGGCGCGGCTCAATACGTTTGGGGATGGCTTATTATGTTGTCACGTTCAGTAATACTTAATTTAGATAAGTAAATGCAGTTGTTACCCGTTTTACTCCGTCAGTTTCACTGGCAATTTTTGCTGCGGCATTACCTTCTTGCTTAGTCAGAATTCCCAGTAAAAAGACTTCGCCGTTTTCCGTAACAACTTTTATGTTGGAAGATTTAACCGAGTCACTCGCCAGGATTTTTGAACGTACTTTGGTGGTGAGCCAGGTATCTTTAGATGCAGTACCCAATTCAACAGGTTTACCCTGACGAATTTCATTGTAAATAATTTGTGCTCCGTTAACACGTGATGCTATTTGTTTAGCACGGTCTGCAAGGCTTGAATCTTGGCTTTGACCTGTCAGTAAAACTTTCCCTTGATAGGCAGTAGTAATAATTCGGGTTTGTTCCTTGAGTTGTTTGTCTTTGTTAAGCGCATTACTCACACGTGCTTCCAGAGTGCCATCATCGACTTGCTGGCCGATAGTGCGGGGATCAGTTGCTGTTTTAGTCGCTACGGCGGCAGAACCTATTACCGCAGCACCAATACATCCTTGTAACATTACAGCGGCACAAACCATAATTAATAGGGAGAAAAATCGCATGATTGGTTCCTTAGTCATCCTGATGGGGAAAGAGTGTATTGTCGATTAAGTCACATAGGCAGTTAACTGTCAGCATATGAACTTCCTGAATTCTGGTGCTACGATGAGATGGAATACGAATTTCCACGTCCTGCGGCCCTAATAAGCCAGCAAGTTCGCCACCATCGTAGCCAGTCAGGGCGACAATCGTCATATCACGGTTTACAGCAGCTTCGACAGCTTTAACAACGTCACGGCTATTACCATGAGTGGAGATAGCTAATAACACATCGCTTTGCTGACCTAATGCTCGAACCTGTTTAGCATAAATTTCATCATGCTGTTTGCTGCTTAAAATTGCAGTTATTACCACATTATCTGCGTTAAGTGATAATGCAGGAAGACTTGGACGCTCAGTCTCAAACCGGTTGATCATATTGGCAGCAAACCGTTGTGCAGTTGCGGCTGAACCGCCGTTGCCACAGCAAAGGATTTTATTACCATTTAGTAATGACTCAACCATCGTCATTGCAGCACGAGAGATAGCATCAGGTAATGCTTCCGCAGCTGCAATCTGAGTTTGAATACTTTCCGTAAAACAGACTTTAATTCTATCCAGCACGTTTATAACCTACTCAATATCATTTTAACGAGTGAACTCATTTTGATTGAAGGCATTTGGCAACCATTCAAATCTTTGACCAGTAATAGCACAAATATCAAAGCGACAAGAAGTAGTTTCAAAACATTCGCCTCGTTGACACAGCCAAACTGCGGCGGCGTGTAATAATTTTTTACGCTTACTAAGGGTGACTGTTGAAAGTGCATCGCCATGTTGCTCTAGTTTGCGAAAGCGGACTTCAATAAAGACCCAAGTCTGCTTGTCTTTCATAATCAGATCAATTTCACCACCATGCACTTTGACATTCGCAGCGATAAAAGATAGTCCCTGTTTTTGTAAAAATAACTTTGCCTGCGTTTCATAGCTGCGTCCCAGCAAATAACTTGTCGGCTTTTTTATTTTCATCTTGAAATGAATTGCTTGAATTTAAATGCCGCCTGATAACCAGCGGCAATCAACTATTAAATTAAATGGTAATGATTTGGCCATGATGATATTGCATCCACGAGAGTTGTCGGAAAATCGTACAATTTTCCTGGGCAGATAGCATACCGGAAGCACCATTGAGATGGAAATCACTTTGCAGTTGAAACTGATTGAACTGATTTGCTAGTGACCAGGCATCAATACCCATAGCGTAAAGGCGCATCAGAGAGTAATCATTCGCAAACTTACCGGCTGCTTGCTGCATCAGTGGCAGGTTAGCCCCCGCTATTAATGGAATATCGCTAAATTGCATTCCTTCCATTTCCAAACGGAAATCAGGACCAGCACCTGCTTGATTACTGCGGGAGCTTGCATATAGAGCAGGCTTATTACGGGAGCTGATTGCCATATCAATCATTGGCTTAATCAGAGTCAGTTCATCTAAGGTAGAAACAATATAAACGGCATCTACTGCACCATTAGAGGTGGAAACTGCATTTGTATTTATCTGGGGAATTTCCAGATTATCAAGGGGAGTTGGCACCGGTTGGTTGGTTGCTACATTAATGACAACGGCTGTTCCGGTTAGGCGAATACCAATACCTTTGTTAATTGATTGTTTCAGTTCGGCAGAAGAACCAAAAGTTTGTTGCAGAACAGTATGGCCTCCTTGTTTTTGCCATTCCTCCGCAAATGCTTTGGCAATTCGGTCACCAAAACTACTACGGGGAACCAATATCAGCGGGTTCCGTTTTTGCTGTTGCCAAATATGCTCTGCGGCATTTTTCGCTTCATCTTCCGGTGATAAAGAGAAATAACAGATATTTGGTTGAGGTTGTGCATTATCTAATTTGTTCAGCACCAGCATGTTTAGTGGAGTATTCAGCTGAGCCAGTTTAACCACGTCGGGCTTAAGTAACGGTCCAACAATTAAATTCACGCCGTCCTGTTCAGCTTGAATTAATAAATTTTCTAGTGGCTGACTTGCAGTGTCATAGATTTTGACTTGTTGCGTGTTAACCGGTGTAGCTGCTATGGCAGGAGTTGGCTGAACGGTTGGTACTGTTGATTCAGTTGGTGTCGTTACATTTGACGTTACATTATTAGGCGTTGTTTCATCTGAAGCCTCATTGCTGTTAGCTATCAGTAAGCTTGCCGGATTCTCTGTTGGCATTGATGGGCTTGGTAAGCCGGCTTGAGCATCAAGAAAACCTTGACGGATTGCTTCGCCGAATACTTTTGCTTGACCACTTAATGGTAGGAACAGAGCAATACGGGCATTAGTGCCTGGTGATTGAATAGCTTCCTGTTGTAATTGGATTGGAAGTGATTGTGCCGCGGGGTTTTGCGGATAACGAATTTTCCAGTCACGGATAGCGGCTTGTAGTTTGTCGGAGTCCTGTTTGTTATCCTGATAGGTACTGAGTAAGTCTAGCCAGCCTTGCAGAACATTTTCATCAACGTTGATGACTAATCCACGGCTATCTTGCGGAGAAAGGCGGGTTAGTATCTGCCAGGTATCATCAATATTTTTTTGATGAGCAGCATTATCTTTCAGAAATGGCTCCTGAGCGATATAAGCACGGATGACATCAAGAGAAGGTTCGCCATTGGCTGCATCAATGATGGATTGATAATGAGCGATTTCTGTACTGACTTTGTCCAGAGTTTGCGAAGGTTGTTGCCCTTGTTGGTCAGGCATGGTACATCCTGCGATGATCATAACTGCCAGCATAGCTGAACAGACTAAACCAGTTTTGATACGCATAAAAATTGAGGAAAGCATACTGTATCCAGCGATGTTTTTTTCAAAGATGCTCAATTTTAAATCGGTCATTCGGATGAAACAATGAATCAACCCAATCGAGCAGTGGTTACGACATCCACGCTATATGTTGTACCAACCCCCATTGGAAACTTGGGCGATATTACTCAGCGTGCGCTTGAGGTTCTTGAGCATGTCGATTTGATTGCGGCAGAAGATACGCGACATACGGGCTTGTTGCTTCAACATTTTGCCATTAATGCGCGTATGTTCGCACTTCATGATCATAATGAACAGCAGAAAGCAGATCAATTAATTACAAAACTTCAGCAGGGACAGAGTATTGCATTAGTTTCTGATGCGGGAACTCCATTGATTAATGATCCTGGTTATCATGTTGTTCGCCGTTGTCGTGAAGCCGGCATTCATGTTGTCCCTCTTCCAGGTCCTTGTGCGGCTATAACCGCATTATCTGCTGCTGGCTTGCCATCTGATCGTTTCTGTTATGAAGGATTCTTACCAGCTAAGAGTAAAAGCCGTAAAGATACTTTACGGGCTTTGGAACAGGAATCGCGTACTTTAATTTTTTATGAATCTACTCATCGTCTGATCGAGAGTTTAGAAGATATGGTTGAAGTGTGGGGGGCAGAGCGCTATGTCGTTTTGGCGCGGGAACTGACAAAAACCTGGGAATCAATTCAGGGAATGCCGGCAAGTGAACTTCTGGCATGGGTTAAAGAAGATGAAACTCGTCGCCGTGGTGAAATGGTATTGATTGTTGAAGGTTATAAAAAAATTGCTGATGATGCTTTATCGCCAGAGGCATTAAGAACGCTGGAGCTTCTTCGGCGAGAACTGCCGCTGAAAAAAGCGGCTGCATTGGCGGCAGAGATTCATGGTGTAAAGAAGAATGCACTTTATCGTCATGCTTTGGGACAGAATGAAGAATAATGATATTTGTTGATAAACAAGACAGATAATCAGTAAATACCTATACATAGTCAGACAAACCTCTTATAATCCGCGCCGGAGTTGGCCAGACAATCGCTGCTTTACCATTATCTTTGGATGATAGGTAGAGGAGAGGAAAGTCCGGGCTCCATAGGGCAGGGTGCCAGATAACGTCTGGGAGGTGAAAGCCTACGACTAGTGCAACAGAGAGCAAACCGCCGATGGCCTACTTGTTGTAGGATCAGGTAAGGGTGAAAGGGTGCGGTAAGAGCGCACCGCGCGGCTGGTAACAGTTCGTGGCACGGTAAACTCCACCCGGAGCAAGGCCAAATAGGGGTTCATTAGGTACGGCCCGTATCGAACCCGGGTAGGCTGCTTGAGCCAGTGCGCAAGTACTGGCCTAGATGAATGATTGTCCACGACAGAACCCGGCTTATCGGTCAACTTCACAAATTTAGCCCTGTCAGGTTGTTACCTGACGGGGCTTTCTCTTTTTCAGGCTGACAGATCAATGAGTAAACCCTGAAATTCGGTATCAGCTTTTAAAGTCAGACGATTTTCTTCGTGAATAAAAGCGCCATCTCCACATTGAATCAAAACGTTGTCCTTCGAATTACCTTTTATTTTTATGTTCCCGTTTAGAGATTGAAGATAAGCATTTTTTCCTTTTAATTGCAGATAATGGGATTGATTTTTATTAAGCGAAATATGATTGACCCAAACTTGCTGGCGTAATTGCATACTGCCATCTTCTGCGGTTGGTGAGGCCAGCATAGTTAATGCCTGATCTGATAATTTCATCCGCTGTAATGGTAAATGTTCCTGCTGAGGGAAGGCATTCAGCCAAAGTTGTAAGCGGGTTAGTGGCTTATTAGCACTGATATTATGTTCACTGTAGCTGATGCCTTGACGAGTAGAAAACAGTAAACATTCTCCCTTGTGAGCTCTGATATGATTGCCTTCACTGTCGCGATATTCTGCTTCCCCTTGTAGAATAATATTCAGTATATCTACATGTGGGTAAGATTTAGGCTGAAAAGCGGCTTTTGGTGCGATAGTTTCCTGATTAAGTACGCGCAGAGCGCCGTAGCCTAAAAATTTCGGATCAAAATAGTGACCAAATGAAAATGTATAACGAGCTTGTAGCCAACCATAATCAGCTTTTCCACATTGTTTTGCTTCTCTGCTTATAATCATGATAGCGATTACCTTAAAAAATACATACTAAAATAGTAATTATCTGGACGGCGAAATGTTAGCCAGTTAATCTGGTCACCATATTCAAATTTCCTGATTGAGAAAAATATGAGCAAAGAACGAGCGCTTACACTGGAATCTCTACGGGTCATGGATGCTATTGACCGGCGGGGAAGTTTTGCTGCGGCAGCTGATGAACTTGGTCGTGTTCCTTCTGCACTTAGCTATACGATGCAAAAGCTGGAAGATGAGTTGGATGTGGTGCTATTTGACCGTTCGGGTCATAGAACTAAATTCACCAATGTTGGCCGTATGTTACTTGAGCGTGGACGTCAATTACTTGAGGCCGCGGATAAATTGACCGCTGATGCAGAGGCATTGGCGCGGGGTTGGGAAACACATCTGACAATCGTTTGTGAGGCACTGGTTCCGGCATCTTCACTGTTTCCGCTAGTAGGTAAACTTGCCCAGAAATCGAATACTCAGCTCTCTTTATTGACTGAGGTTCTGGCTGGTTCATGGGAGCGACTGGAAACTGGCCGGGCGGACATTGTTATTGCGCCAGATATGCATTTCCGCGCATCGGCAGAAATTAACTCGCGTCATCTTTACAGCATTACCAATGTATATGTCGCTAGCCCTGAGCATCCTATTCACCAAGAACCGGAGCCTTTGTCTGATGTGACGCGAGTCAAGTACCGTGGTATTGCTGTGGCAGATACAGCAAGGGAACGTCCGGTATTGACGGTTCAGTTATTAGATAAGCAGCAGCGTTTGACGGTCAGTTCTTTGGAGGATAAACGTCGTGCCCTCTTAGCTGGATTGGGGGTTGCGACCATGCCTTATTCTATGGTGGAACAAGATATTGCTGCCGGTCGTTTGCGGGTGATTAGTTCTGAATACAGTCAGGACGCAAATATTATTATGGCATGGCGACGAGATAGTATGGGGGAAGCGAAATCCTGGTGTTTGCGGGAAATCCCTAAGTTATTTGCGAGTCGGTCAATAGAAGCTATGTAAGCGATAGAATTATGGTGTCTTTTTAAGAAGGTTGTAAAAGTGGCTCACAGAATCGGTGAGCCATTTTTGTTCATTTTTTAAATTTATATTTAGGAAATATTTATGAGTTTTTTATTAACTCTTTTCATTAATAAGTTATATTTTTTTCACTTTTAATATAATGATTTTAAAGAAATAAATAAAATGCATTCTATATTTTCTCTATTAATTTGTTTTATGAATGAGTATTTAAATAGAAAAATAATTATCAATTTTATTATGTTATGATTTAATTGCCATTTTGTTAACTTATTAATATTAGTCGTGATAAAGTGGTGATATTAGGTAAGATATGGTGGTAAATGGATTTTTTTTGTATGAATATTGTTTTTGGATTTTTTGCTATATATTATTTAATTCTCTTTATTCAAATTATTTATTCGTAGAATGTGTATTTACATAATAATTGCAAATGACTTTGTTTATACTCAATAGATTTCAAGTTGCAGCGCGGCGGCAAGTGAACGCATCCCCAGGAGCATAGATAACTATGTGACTGGGGTAAGTGAACGCAGCCAACAAAGCAGCAGCTTGAAAGATGAAGAGTATATATTATAAAGTCATTCATTAGATATTTTATACCGTAATATCTCATGTGGATGATTATTCTATTTATGACGAATCTTATTTTCTATTTTATTACTGGCGAAAAGTTAGTTTTATTTATAATTTTTTTAAAATCAATTGATTAGTTTTTTTGTTGGCCCTTGTTTTCAAAGGGCGTAAGGATGTGTGTAATAAACTTTCGTTCCTAATAACTGATTTATTTATTCATGCTCAGCAAATTCCTGTCCATTTTTGTTAAAAAGCGGGATGGTTATCTTATCTTGATTAAAATAACTATTTTACTTAGCAGCATCACTATGGCCCAATAAAAGTTGGGTTTATAGATTAAAGTAAGCCGAAAGATTTTCCAGATCTCCCGGCAGGATATTACCAGTTTCTATTCATTAATCGGTCGATACTGAATTTACCGGGGCCGATGATAGCTAGTAACAGATAGCCGCCACCAATAGTCAGGTTCTTTAGAAACATAGTTTGGTTCATGCCTTCAGTAAAATTGCTGTGGAAGAGAATGGCAGTTAAGATACAGAAACCAAAGGTAAATAACGCGGTGGTACGCGTTAAGAAACCAAACAGAACTGCCAGTCCGCTACCCAGTTCAAGTAAGATCGTCAGTGGTAATAGAAAGCCAGGAACGCCCATAGCATTCATATATTGTTGAGTACTGGCGTAGGAATCACCTAATTTTCCATAGCCTGCAACGATAAACAGGATTGGCATTAAAATACGGGCCACTAGCAGGGCACTGTCTTCAAACTTTTTCATTAATAACTCCAGACGTACAGGTAAATCACGATGGTTTATTTGATGATTAACTTGTACCAACTTGAAATAGTACGATTTGTTAATCGTTAACGGATAGAATGTATACTAAAGAGAGATGAGTTTAGTTGTAAGCAAGGATTATTAACAATTTTATACAAAGTTTTTGAATATAAGCAACCAAAGTGATCATCAATGAGATGTATTATGAAGAATTATTACTATTTCTGTTTCAATGCCTGAATGATGTGGTGTGCCAAACGATAAAATTCCACTGGGTGGCGAAGGCCATACAAAGAAATGACACTGACTCCAAGTTGGAGATAGGGTTTTAATGACAAAAGCTTTTGCCAGCTTTTGTCATAAGGTTCGGTGAGATTTTTCCAGAGTTTTGCGTTATTGGAGAGTTCAAGCCGTTGCTGTTGGATATTTCTGAGTAGCTGCTGCTTTTTTAGTCTCCTGTTCTGACTCAGTTTACTCATTGTTACTATCCTCTAGCATTTTTCTATCAATCTTTAATTGCTCGCGAGTTGCGCTAAGTAATGTTGAATTTCGCGCTTTTCTGATAGTCCATATGAGCCCAATAAGAGCCAGAAGAAATAAAGTTCCAGTGGTGCTAACCAATACAGTAAATCGCCAAGCGGGATCGATGGCCCAAAAAATCATCACAAGCAGACTCATCAGGCCGAAAGCGGTAAATAGCAGTGTCAGACTAGCTATGACTATCAGTTGTATCAGAGTTGCTTTCTCTTTTTCCAACTCCACAACGATCAATTGTAAGCGAGTCTCTACTATCTCGATAACGGTAGTGGCAATGCGTTGAAGGATATCAAGGACCCCTTTACCGGGGCCTTGAGATTTGGATGAATTACTCATATTAGCGTTTAGCTAACAAAACACCTAATACGGCGCCAATGGCTGTACCAATACCGATGCTTGTCCATGGCTTATCGTGAACGTAGTCATCAGCACGGACAGCCATATCTTTTGTTTGCTTAACGATCATATCACTGGCATTACCGAGCTTAGAGCGAGTATCTTTGATTACTTCCTCTACTTTGCCACGAAGTTCTTCCAGTTCGACTTTTGATTTATCACCGGAATTTTTGATCACTTCTTCCAGTGTATCCGCAAGTGATTTTAGTTCAACATGTAAATCTTCAGTAGTTTTGTTCTGCATCATATAGGCTACTCCTCGTATAAGATATGGATATTTAACTTACTTTAGTTGCTTTTCCTGGTTGTGGAAAAGGCTATCATTAAATATAGCTTATATTTTGGAAGATGAATGAAAAACATTAGCGTTATTTCACTATTCTGCTGTAAACAATACAATTGCCTACAGCAGAGAGGAGTTTTCTGTTTTTTTAGAATTAACTACTTTTTTTGAGGGGAATGACACATTTTTTTACGCCATACAACTAACAAACTACCGCTAAAACCAATAATTAGTAAAGCAAGTGGTAGTAATATTAGGAAATTCATTACCAGATCTTCATACTGACGGAAAATGGGGGTTTTACCGAGTGCATAGCCTAGGGAAGTAAGGATAACGACCCACAGGAGACCGCTGAGCCAGTTAAAAAGCTGGAAACGACTGTTTTGTAGGCCCGTCAGACCAGCAAGTGTTGGTAATAAGGTTCTTACAAATGCGAGGAAACGGCCGATAAGTAAAGCAGACAGGCCGTGGCGGTGAAAAAGACTGTAAGCTCTTTGGTGATAATGGGCTGGAAGGTGAGAGAGCCAGCCTTGTACTATCTTGGTATTTCCTAACCATTTCCCTTGAAGGTAACCGATCCAGCAACCTAAGCTTGCTCCGGCTGTTAATATTGCAATTGTCACAGGGAAACTCATTGCCCCTTTGGCGATTAACACCCCAACCAATATAAGCAGGCTGTCTCCGGGTAAAAATGCAGCGGGAAGCAGGCCACTTTCAAGGAATAGAATCAAGAATAACATGATATAAATGGCCCATAGTAAGGATGGGTTGGCCAGGGTTTCATAATCTTGGTGCCAAAGTGCATATATAAGTTCTTTTACTATTTCCATCAGGTGTTCCTAAAATGCCTTTATTCATTCATCCTGAAAGCATGAGGCTAAGCTGATTAAATTTTAGTTATTTGGCCGGTTGTAATGCCTTTCCAATCCTTTGAAAGAGGAAAATGACGGCCTGCGACACTGTAACAAAATCAGGGGTGACTAAACAGAAAATTTTGGTGATCAATTGAACATTCATTGTAATGGAATAATAAACTGGTTGGGTGAGATTGGGTTGTTAGATTTCTTATTTAAACTAATTGCTATTTTTCCTACTGTTTTAACCTGTTTTCTTTGTAGTTTATGTCATTCTACTCATTTATATATTTAATGATTACTGATTTCTGTTTAGAGATATGATGTACGGAACTTTTTTGTTTAACTTTGCTAATCTTTCTGGTTATAAGTTAATATTTTTTTTATGGTTGATTGATTCTTGTGTGATTTTGATTTATTTTCCACCGTAGCAAAGGGGAGTAACTTCCTTAGCCGGTTTATCGTCATTACGATGCAATCGCATCCGGTAGCCGGGCAACCTTGAACTTATACCCGATGGTACATTTTCTGTGTTGTAAGTGAGACCTTGCCAGAAGGCGAGGTTGCTTGCAATACACTCATCTCCATAACGCGAGAAAGAAATATAGCAACGGCTGGCGTCTTCTGAGACTTCAGCCGTTTTTGTTTGTGAGAGGAAGAAAATGAACTCAGTGGGGAGCGCTATCTTATGGGGAAGTTTCGCTGTTTTAATTACAGTTATGTTACTGCTGGATCTATTCTTACAGGGACGCAGGAAAGAGCAGGTAATGTCATTTTGTCAGGCTGTTGTCTGGAGCGTAATTTGGGTAAGTTTATCGCTCTTATTTGCATTAGGGTTGTGGTGGTATTTCAGAGAAACTTTGGGGGAAGCGGTTGCCGATAGTCAGGTAATGGCTTTTCTCACGGGTTATTTGCTCGAAAAGGCACTTGCTGTTGATAATGTGTTCGTCTGGCTAATGTTGTTCAGTTATTTTGCTATTCCGGCAAATCTGCAACGCCGAGTGCTTATTTATGGTGTTTTAGGCGCAATTGTGCTGCGTACTGTGATGATCTTTACGGGGAGTTGGCTGGTTTCTCAGTTTAGCTGGATACTCTATCTGTTTGGCCTCTTTCTGCTGGTAACGGGTGTTAAAATGGCATTGGCAAAAGGGGAGGATTCCCCAGTAGGAGATAAACCTTTTGTTCGCTGGTTAAAATTGCATATTCGTATGACTGATAGTCTTCATGGTGAGCGTTTTTTTGTTAAAGAAAATGGTTTATTGTACGCGACTCCACTGATCCTGGTCCTGATTCTGGTTGAAATTAGTGACGTTATTTTTGCGGTAGACAGTATTCCTGCTATTTTTGCTGTGACGACAGATCCTTTTATTATTTTGACTTCTAACCTTTTCGCTATTTTAGGATTACGTGCAATGTATTTCCTGTTGGCAGGTGTGGCAGAGAAATTCACAATGTTGAAATATGGCTTGTCAGTTATTTTGGTATTTATTGGTATTAAAATGTTGATAATAGATGTTTATCATATTCCTATGGCAGTTTCTCTGGGAACTATAGCGGGTATTTTGGCAGTAACAATGATTATTAACATTTGGGTAAATAAGAAAAAAGCTAAAAAGTTCTAGTAAGCCAACAACTCTTTTTTAATAGGAAACCATATCTTTCTGAATAGGAAGGTATGGTTTTTTTGTTTTAAGTTGGCTGAAAAAGGGTAAAAACAAATGATTGGGTTTTTGTAAATGTATAAATTGCCATTTTGATCACACAAATGTAAATATATTGTTAATAAGTGCTGGCTGGGTTGTATATTTTAACTGTTGCGGTTTTTCACCATTCTTGGCTTCCCTATACTGAGGAATCAAACACAAAAAATATAGATTCAGCAGAATTGTTAATAAAATGGATTAGCTATGGAAAAACTAAAGAGTGGCTTCGTGCATTACATTACACAAGGGAGCCTGGTTAAACAAATTTTGATAGGTTTAGTGGCAGGGATTCTACTCGCGTGGTTAGCGCCTTCGGTTGCCAAGTCAGTCAGTTTGCTTGGAACGTTGTTCGTTGGTGCCCTGAAAGCAGTAGCTCCGATATTGGTATGGGTTTTGGTTATGTCTTCTATTGCTAACCATAAAAAAGGTCAGAAAACCAATATTCGCCCAATTCTTATCCTCTATATCTTGGGTACTTTTTCCGCAGCGCTGGTTGCTGTAGTCGGTAGCTTTATGTTTCCGTTACAACTGATATTGGCTGTCAATGATGCTCAGATGTCTCCTCCTGAAAACATTATGGAGGTAATGAAAGGGATGTTGATGAATGTTGTTGCTAATCCGGTGAATGCATTACTGAATGGTAACTATATCGGTATTCTTGCCTGGGCTATTGGTCTTGGTATCGCACTGCGTCATGCAACGGATTCAACTAAGTCTCTGATTCATGATATGTCTGAAGCGGTTACTCAGGTTGTTCGGGTAGTCATTCGTTTTGCCCCGATTGGTATTTTTGGTCTGGTATCTTCAACAATTGCAGAAACTGGCTTTAAGACTTTGTTGGGGTATGTCTATTTGCTAGTTGTATTACTGGGTTGTATGTTGGTTATGGCACTTGTTGTAAACCCATTGATTGTTTACTGGAAAATTCGTCGTAATCCTTATCCTCTGGTATTTGCTTGCCTGCGTGAAAGTGGTGTAACTGCATTTTTCACTCGCAGTTCGGCTGCAAATATTCCGGTGAATATGGCTATGTGTCGCCGTATGAATTTGCATGAAGATACTTATTCTGTTTCCATCCCTTTGGGGGCAACGATCAACATGGAAGGAGCTGCGGTAACTATCACTGTGTTGACTCTGGCTGCGGTAAATACGCTTGGGATGCCGGTTGAGCTGCTTACTGCATTGTTGCTAAGTGTGGTGGCAGCAATTTGTGCATGTGGTGCTTCTGGTGTGGCTGGTGGTTCCTTATTGTTGATCCCTCTGGCTTGTAGCATGTTCGGCATTTCCAATGAAATTGCTATGCAGGTTGTGGCAGTTGGTTTTATTATTGGCGTATTGCAGGATTCTGCAGAAACTGGCCTGAATTCGTCTACTGATGTATTGTTCACCGCTGCTGTGTGTCAGGCAGAGGATGACCGTCTGACATCTGAATCTGATCAGCTAACTCGGCGTAGTTAATTACCTGAGGCTTTCTGGCTGATATTAAAAGGTGTGATAATTGGTAAAAAAGAATAAAGAGTCCGCGCCAGGAATGGCGCGGCTTGGGTATCTCTACTGTGTCTCCACGGTTTATTAGGACCATTTTTATCAAATCCTGAGTCCTAATTGAGTTCCTTGATTGATAGCTTGTCGGGCATCCAGCTCAGCTGCTACGTCTGCTCCTCCAATAAGGTGTACTGTTTTTCCCGCTTGTTGTAGTGGTTGATACAGTTCTTTCAGTGGCTCTTGTCCGGCACAAATAACGATGTTATCTACCGCGAGACAGCTCTGTTCTCCATTACAGCTGATATGTAATCCTTGATCATCTATTTTCAGGTATTGCATATTGTTGAGCATTTTCACACCACGCATGTGCAGACTGGTTCTATGCACCCAACCTGTTGTTTTACCTAATCCTTCACCAACTTTTGTAGATTTACGTTGTAATAAATAAATTTTTCGGGGGGAGGATTCTGGCTGAGGGCCTTTTGGAGATAATCCACCACGATGTGTCAGATCTTTATCAATACCCCATTCTTCGCTGAACGCTGTACTATCAAGGCTGGTATTTTTTTCTGGCTGACTTAGATATTCTGCGGTATCAAAACCAATTCCTCCTGCGCCAATGATAGCCACACGTTGACCGACAGCTTTCTTGTCTCTTAATACATCCAGATAGCTCAGCACCTTGTCGTGATGAATACCATCAATAGTGAGTTGGCGAGGTACAATACCACTAGCGATGATTATCTCATCGAAATCAGAGAGTGTTTCTGTAGTTGCGGTCTGATTCAGCCGTATATCAACATGATGAATTTCTAACTGACGCTGAAAATAACGTAATGTTTCATGAAATTCCTCTTTACCAGGGATCTGTTTGGCAATATTGAATTGCCCGCCAATTTGTCCGTCACGTTCAAACAAAGTGACATGATGACCCCGACTGGCAGCCGTCACTGCGAATGACAATCCAGCAGGCCCGGCACCGACAACTGCTAGTTTTTTAGGTACAGAGACAGGTTTGGCAGCCATTTCTGTTTCATGACAAGCGCGGGGATTAACCAAGCAAGAGGCTATTTCACCGACAAAAATTTGGTCCAGGCACGCCTGATTACAGCCAATACAAGTGTTAATCTCATCAGCCCGCCCTTGCTGGGCTTTTAGAACAAATTCAGCGTCAGCCAGAAAAGGTCGTGCCATAGAAACCATATCAGCACAACCTTGTGCCAGCACTTGTTCTGCAATTTGTGGATCATTAATTCTGTTTGTTGTAATCAATGGAATAGAAACTTTCCCCATCAGTTTTCGGGTTACCCAACTAAATCCAGCGCGAGGAACCATAGTGGCAATCGTTGGAATTCGTGCCTCATGCCAGCCAATACCCGTATTGATGATAGATGCTCCTGCTTGCTCAATGGCGACAGCTAATTGTTCGATTTCCTGCCAATTAGACCCCTCTTCTACTAGATCTAACATTGAAAGCCGGTAAATCAGAATAAACTCTTTTCCAGTTGCTTGACGGACAGCTTTGACAATCTCCACAGCTAAGCGCATTCGATTCTCAAAGCTTCCGCCCCATTTATCTTGACGATGATTGGTACGAGCAGTCAAAAACTGGTTAATCAGATACCCTTCAGAACCCATGATTTCCACACCATCATAGCCTGCTTGCTGTGCCAGTTGTGCACAGTGGGCGAAGTCAGCAATTGTTTGCAGAATATCTTCTTCTGTCATTTCACGAGGCATGAATAGATTAATCGGTGCTTGAATAGCAGAGGGGGCGACAAGCTGTGGTTGATAGCTGTAACGGCCAGTATGCAGAATTTGCATTGCAATTTTTCCATCAGCTTGATGAACCGCTTCTGTAATGATTTTGTGGTAGTTAAGCTCTTTCTCATTTGCCAGGAATGCACCGCCTTTTCCTATAACACCTTGTTTATTCGGCGAAATACCTCCGGTGACAATTAATGCTACACCTCCAGCTGCTCGTTCAGCATAAAAACGAGCAAGTCTCTGAGCGCCATCGGGATGTTCTTCCAGCCCAGTGTGCATTGATCCCATAAGAACACGGTTTTTTAGTGTGGTGAATCCTAGATCTAAAGGGGTAAACAGGTGAGGATAGTGGCTCATTGCAATCTCCGTCGGGTGTTTGTCAATCATAATCAGATTATTGTTATTGTGCCCGGAACCACTGGGTAAAATGCCAAGTGGTCCGATGAGGTAATGATTCAAATTTAGATGGAATAAGGTTAATTGGGAAAAAAATGTTAAATGAATGTGATGGATATCATGAAATCTGGCTCTATTATTGGTTCTAATATTTTTTTGAACGAGGGGATAGGAACATAGCAGATTGAAATTGTTAATTTTTTCCAAGTTGTATTAGTTATCATGTTCCACATCAGTGGTCATTTAGCTTTAATGAAAGATGAATTCCTCATATATTAACCTTATTCCGATTTTAGTTACGGGATAGGGTAATGTCTTCTATCTCTTTGATAAAAAGCGATTATTAGGAAAAGGCAAATGACTGAATGGATAACTTTGGTAGGAAAAGGAGTTACTCTAGAACCTCTGACACGCCAGAGGAATGATGAATTTATACAGGCAATTGAAGAGGGGGAATTGTATAAATTGTGGTATACCAGCATTCCTGCTCCGGCTGAGCTAAGTAAAGAAATTGATCGTCGTTTATTTCTGCATGAAAAAGGCGCTATGTTGCCTTTTGCTATTGTTGACCACCGGACAGGCAAAGCGGTTGGAATGACAACTTATATGAGTATTGATCCTAATGCTCGCCGGGTGGAAATTGGTTCCACTTGGTATGCGCGTTCTGCCCAGCGGACACATATCAATACAGAAGCGAAATATCTGCTATTGAAATATGCTTTTGAAGAATTGAATTGTATTGCAGTAGAATTCCGTACCCATTTTTTTAATCATCAGAGCCGGAAAGCGATAGAACGGTTGGGAGCAAAACTCGATGGAATTCTGCGTAATCATACTTTATCTAAAGATGGCAATATCAGGGATACTTGTGTTTACAGCATCATCAGTTGTGAATGGCCTACAGTTAAAACTCATCTTGAATGGCAGATGGTTAAGCCCAGGTAAATTAATTTTAAGATCAGGCCGTCCAGAGAAAGTTGACGGCCTGATTCTAATTTTAATTTGAAGACAGGGAATCCCGCATTTCATTGTCCAGTTCGTCCAGTAATTGATAACGGCGGCGATATTCGGCTCGCTTTTTACTGGCTATATCTTCAAGAGATTTTCTTTCAATGGATAATGGTAAATGAAAATCGTTATTTTTTTTCTTTTCTCCACCCAATGATTCCCAAAAAGCATCATAGTCAGCAACTAATTTGTCTTTCTTTTTATGCCAATAACGCAGGCTCTTGTAGATGTGAGTATCATTGCTGGCTGCCAGAATTTGCTGACATCCAAAGTGAGAGGCAAAGCGGCAGGCGGATTCAAGCAGTAAGCGTTTCGGAAATAATCCATAACAATCTTTCGTTGCATGGCGGATAATGTCAAGGGTCGTATCTTCTTTAGAACCTTGTAGCCCACCAATAAACAGTGTCTTTTTACCGGCAATAGTCAATAGTGTAAAGGCACATTTTGCCAGAATTTTATTATCTTCTGTTCTAATAAATAAAGTGAGTTCACCTTCCTTATTAAAACAGTCCATGGAATCTATAAAAATAGTATAAGTTCCACTTTTACCATTGATAACTGCTAATGGATATGCATTGGAACAAAATATTTTATTAATAATAGACTTCTTTAACCCAGTAAATAAGAGTTGATAATGTTCATTTATTGCACGTAATGTTTGTCCTCTGTTGAAGTTGATACTCAAATAAGGGCGGTGTAACTTAGATGGCAGACATGGCTGCTTTTTCAAAATATCCAGATAAAATGGTGTATTAACTATCTGGTTTAAGAGCTTTAGTGTTGATATTGGCATCAAAGCACTACGCAAAGCAAACTTAGTGCGGTTCTGTGCAGAATACCAATGGGGGCTGGGACTGATTTTTTTTCCGACTAAATCTGTAAACAGTCGAATACCTGAGCTGGCAGGTTGATATATATATTCCATTTCTTTTCTTTCTAAGACGGGCTGAGAACAACTTAAACGATTCATTATACCATTTAAGTGTTAAACAAAACTTCAACAAATTGTAGTTTATGTTTTTAGGCTGAAAAAACAACAATTGTTTGATGGGTGTTTAATTAATGTTTAATAATTAATAGTGTTTTTGTTGTTTGTTTATTATTGGTTTAGTTTTCTGAGATGTTTTTTCGTTGTAAAAGTGTGCAGAAATATGAAAGAAGTTGCTATAGCCTTGTGTAATATCAGATGCCTTTTGACAAATTGAGTAGACTAGTATTAGCTGTAAGTGAACAATATTAGACATGTTTTCTTTAAACGCAATTTAGTAAAGTTATTAGTATTCTTTATATCATTTTATTTTTTATTCTTTGTTTATGTTATTATTAAATATCGCATTTATGCATTTCCCCACTTTTATCATAATGTTGTGATAATCCTCACATATTTTTATTGAATTAATTTACACGGATAGAATATAGACTTTATTTTTATTGTTAATTTATATTCATATTTATTTGGATAGATTACTTAACATTACTTCACCGAAAGAATATTAAAAATGGATGAAATACTTACTCTTGTTGATAAATATGACAACCCTATTGGTTCCGCAGGGAAAATTGATATTCACCAAAGAGGTATGTTACACCGGGCTTTTTCTATATTTATTTTTGATAATAAAGGAAATTTGCTTCTGCAAAAGCGGGCAGCAACCAAATATCATTCAGCTGGACTTTGGACTAACAGTTGTTGCGGTCATCCCCGGATAGGAGAGACACTAGATGCCGCAGCACAACGGCGTCTTAGTGAGGAGATGGGTTTTGATTGTCCATTGATAAAGGTTTCGTCATTTATTTATCACGCGATACTTCCTAATAATTTGATTGAGTACGAATATGATCATATTTTTATTGGGCGATTCGATAAAGAACCGAAAGTTAATCCTGACGAAATATCTGATTATAAATGGATTAATTCATTGAAGTTGCAAGAGCTAATTAATCAGGCTCCGAAGGAATATACAGTTTGGTTCAAAGAAATCATTAGTGGCCTTTCGCATCAAGATCTTGAGGATTGGAAAAGGAAACTCTGGTGACAATGTAATTCATCGGATAATCACAGAATTGAATTATTAGATATAAAGATCTCTTGAAGTTTATTGATACGTCGTAAATCCTGTCAAATAAGGATGCTAATACTGATGCTCTTAACCATTTAATAAGGAAAAGCTCATGAGTAGCTTTAATAATGCGTTGTGCACTGATGTTGAACTTGCCCTACCTTATCATATTATTCGGGGAGAAATCACCGATGACTACGAGAGTAAAGTGGTACAAACCTATTGCGAAGATCCAGAATGCTGGCGCAAAGTGATTGGTGATAGGTTGTTATTCCAGTTCGGTGTTTACGATGATCCTGCGTCAAGGATGCCGGTTTCACTTGATGAATCAGGTGTTCGCTATTTTGATCGTCAGTTGCTATTGGCTGGTTTGGAAACAAAGATAGACAAGCTAGAAATTCGGCGTATCTTGGATATTGGTTGTGGTTGGGGTTATATCCTAAAGTATTTGGCTGAATGTTTTCCTGAGTGTACACGCTTAGATGGCGTGAATATCAGTGAGCAACAGTTGCAGTATTGTGCCAAGTTTTACGCAGAGTATGGATTGTCAGAGCGCATTAACTTGTACCTGTGTAATGCACAAGATATTGATCGCTTACCTGATCCACAAGAGCCTTATGATCTGGTGATTATCCGCGGTGTGATTTCACATTTTCCTAATTCATTGTATGAGAAAGTTATGTGTGCATTGTTCAAACGGATGAGCACAGGTGCTCGGGTGGTAATTTCTGACTGTCTCTATAACGTGACTCTGAATAACTATCAATCGGATATCCCTGACATCATTGATCGCTTCGCTTGTGGTAATCGCAAAACACCCGTTTATTTCAGACAAGTATTGGAAGAAAGTGGTTTCATCGTCAAAGACATGAGAGTATTGCCGTCTAATATTGACTGTGTGCATTGGTTGCTAGACATTAAGGCCAATATTGAGCGGAATTTTCCTGAAGGTGCTAGGGGCGCCTTCGAAGAACTGCGTGTATTGACTGAAAACTTTTCGGTCGCTCTGGTGAAAAATTATGTGTCAACTTATAGCGTTATAGCACAGAAACCATAGTATCAATTTGTTTATTTTCTTGGAGAGATCTCCATAGACGAATTCATGATGAAAGTGATAATGATATTAAAGGAAAAATTATATTTTACGTGAAAAATAAGACCACGAAAGAAAGCCGTGTTTTATCATAGAAATCAGATATAGCACGGCTTTACAGGATATACAGAACTGAAATTGTTTTCTCCTTTTTCAATCGCTACCATCTGATTCATGCTTTCAAGCAGATAGTCAAAAGTTTTTTGTCCATAGATTCTCTGTTGTATGAACATTGTCGCGCATCTAAGCGACGTTGATTATTGCAATTTACTACTAATGGTCTTAAGTACTTTTTTCTTTTGAGGTTAAATCATCTTTTTTATTTTTAGGGTAAATCAAAAGAAGATAGAGATCTCACACCCAAATTTGCTCGCATTGAGGCGCACTCCAAAAGCACGACTAGCGGTGATATTTCCGATCCGTTTCGGCCACGCTATGCCGTTGATGTGCAATGTTAGAGACGCTGGATGTGGTTAAGGAATTGGCTGAACTGACCGCCGCGCATACGCACCACAACACAGGTACGCCGGAGAACGCCAGCGCAATAAGGAGCACGGCCTATAAATCCGATGGGCTGAAACAGAAATATTTGCCAGTGATTGGGTGAATATCATGCCATTTGTGCGGGGTTCTTTACGTTGTACCCTAGGTTGATATTTTATGCTATAGGTATTAGACTTGTTATGTCAGTTAAGGAATATCGCGCTAGGACTGAGGCTACCAATCTCGGTAATAGCATAAAAGATACCCCGCCTTGTATGGGTAAAAACAAAAAAGCCAACTTCACCAGTTGGTTTTTTTGTTTTTACCAACTCATCATTTTAATTGATTGAATCATCTGAAAATAAACCTATAATCAATGGCTGTTAGTTTGGGGTAGCGTTCTGGCCTGTGTATCTTTGACACAAGTTTTCGTAAGTCCTGGCTGAGTACAGGTGGTGCTGATTCAGTGCCTCGGTCAGAGCGCGATATTCCTTAACTGACTTGATGGAAGCCAGCCGGACAGGCAGCGTAAAGGCAATGGCTGGTTAAGTCGTGCTCCTAATAGGAGCAAACGGGTGAAAGCATTTATTGACACTGCTATCATCGTTTTCAAAGCGTTAATCGCGCTTTTAGAGCTGATCCGTGCATTTTTGAAATAGATAACGGAAACGTAGCTAAGGCTATCGGGGTAACCTCCCGGTGGCCTTTAACATTTACCGCTTTTGATCAAGCCGCTGTGTTTTATAATTTCTACCCTTCATAAAAAGCAACCAGATGCATGTAGCGTCATTCATTCATCAACCCACTAAACTACCCTTGTTTAAGTGGACCAATATACTGATCTAACAGCTTAGATTGGGTAATCCCTACTGGATTTGAACTCGTGCTCAAGCGATTATTGCTCCGGTAATATGGGAGGATAGCCAATAGATTAGTGTAGTATAGAAATAACTGATGTGACATCAAAATTGTTTGGTAAATCATTTCGAACGGTTCGTTTGATAGGCTGCTCATTTTCATCAAAATACCGACTGGGCCATATCTCAGCAGGAGTTACACCAATTTCCTGAGCTATCAATAATTCCCCTTTAGGCCAGGGCCGCGTTAAAGCATTGGCTAATGTTGAAGAGTTTAAACCGTGCTCTCTGGACAATGATGCCAGCGTTTTATTCTTCTTGCGTATCGCAGCGATAATATCGGCGGTATGCCAGTTTTTTTCATATTCCTGCTTACCTCTTTGGTGATGGCGATCCAAACAGGGTTCGCAGTACCGGAGAACATCCAATCCGGCGAGGCCCTGCCTTAACCGCCATAGAAAGAGCGATAACAGGCACACTGGTAAGAAAATAACCTTACCAGTGGGATGTTCGTTCAAGGCTGCGACCCCCTGACCATCGGATTTTGCCAACGGCAGTGCTCAAGAATCAAATAAACACTTTAGTGACGGTTTGTCTCGCTGCACTTATGACGAAAACGGCACTACACCGCACCTGCCTGCTGCCTGCACGTTTTGGATCAAAAGTTTTTTCAGTTTTAAAATCCTACGAATCGAATAGTTAAACCGTGCCAATACTGGCATTGAGAGAGAAACAACAAATTGAAATGATTGAAAAGATTTTCAGGAAATTCCAGTTTTGGATCAAAATAGGAGCACGGAAAAAACCCAATGCATTGATATTAAATAAAAAAATTATATTTTACGTAAAAAATAAAATCAAGAAGGAAAGCCGTGCTTTATCATAGAAATCAGATAGAGCGCGGCTTTACAGGATATACAGAACTGGAATTATTTTCTCCTTTTGCATTACGACAAGGAGAAAGTGAAAGTATTAAAGTGTGCTTAATTCATTAATAAGCGCAGGATTACGTTCAAGCATCTTAAGTAGTTTCAGTGATGAACCAGAAGGAATGCGGCGGTGCTGTTCCCAGCTTTGAATTAGAGATGCTGAAACACCAACAACTTCGGCAAATTCACTTTGTTTTAAGCCAAAGGTTTCACGTAAGTTTTTTACATCAGGCAGGTGATGGTAATGGATATTTTCATCAGAAACAGAAAGTTCGCCTTTTTCAATTGCTACCATCTGATTCATGCTTTCAACCAGATCGTTAAAAAGTTTTGTGTCCATAGTCTCTCCTGTTGTATGAACATTGCCGCGTATCTGCGCGGTGTTGATTACTATAATTTGCTACTGATGGCTTTAAGTACCTCTTTTTCTTTTGGAGTTAAATCATCTTTTTTATTTTTAGGGTAAATCAAAAGGAGATAGAGTCTTCCAGTTTTGGTTATGGCATAGTAGATAATTCTTACTCCGCCACGTTTTCCTATTCTTTCTCGTTGCCAACGAATCTTTTTACATCCTCCAGTAGCGCTGATGGTACTACCCTGTTCGTGATTCTTTAGTAAGTGCTCCTGTAATAGCCTAAATTCATCATCGGTTAACAGTTCTGCTCGTTCCCTACTAAATACGGGAGTTTCGATAAAAACCAGATATTCCATAAAAAACATCCTTGCCTATATATGGAAATATAGTATTCGTACGCAGTACGACAGTCAAGATCAAACCGTATTGGAGACTAGATCTTAATGCACATGGAAAATTTTAGTTGACCTTCTGATAGCAGTTTGTCGCACGAGGATTCAAAACCTCAACAAACACGAACACCTTAGTCACGGTTTGTCTCGCTGCACTTATGACGAAATAAACGAACTTATGACGAAAACGGCACTACATCGCACCCGCCTGCACGTTTTGGATCAAAAAATTTTTTCAGTTTTAAAATCCACAAGTTAAACTGCCAAACTGCCAAACTGCCAAACTGCCAAACTGCCAAACTGCCAAACTGCCAAACTGCCAAACTGCCAAACTGCCAAACTGCCAAACTGCCAAACCGCGCTAGAACTGGCGGTGTGAGAGAAATCACAAACTGAAAGGTTTGAAAAGATTTTCAGGAAATTTCAGTTTTTGGATCAAGAGCGGATCACAGAGATAAATTCAATATCATGATAATAAAGAGAAAATTCTATTTTACGTGAGAAGTAAGATCACATAGTAAGGCTACAACGAGCAGTAATGACAAGGTCTTGCAGTCATTTGGAAACTGAAATTAATAGAATTGGTAAATTTATTTTTACTGCCTGAAATTTTTTTTATTTGGCTCCATTGCGAGTAGAAATAAGGCACAAAAAAGAATAGGAGCGGAGACCGTTCGAAAATCTCGTGCGACACTTTTGCGACACTTTGCTATAGGCATAAAAAAACCACTCTTACTTGAGTGGTCTATCTATCTGTTTTCACAGCTAAAATCTGGTGGCCCCTACTGGACTTGAACCAGTGACCAAGCGATTATGAGTGTATAGAGCTATCATTCAAAACAACTAGATACAGCGAAAACCGCCGCTCACAACGCCTGATTTCGCAAAAGTTAGCAAAACATCGAATACACATGAAAACTTTCACGTCCCACATCCGTCCCAGTCATCTTCGCTATCACTTAGGCAGTCTATTCCAGATAGCTCAAAACCAAGGTATGAGTAGTTAATTCACTTAATCAATCGCAGCTAATCGACGTAGACCCCAAAGAACGGATGATAACGCCATGTTTCTTTGTCGTCTTTTTTTCTAAGACAAATCTCACCAAAATGTTGGCTTACATTCCTTAACTCCATTTCTTTGGTATCAGCCAAATTCTGGTAAATTGTCTCAGTATCAAGTTCAATCCAGGCACTCACACCCGGCGCAAACGATAATTCCGATACATAATCAAAAGATCTACTTTCTTTGATTCCTACAGGGTCACTAGCCAACGTCACAAATGTTGCCGCTTCCCCTTCTTCTTCAAGCCACAAATAATATAATTCGTCGGGTTCTGACTGACGAAATGGCTTATGACGCTGTAATTCCGCACACCATGAAGCCTGTTCTCGCCACCAAAAAGCAGCACAATAACGATATTCATTAGGATCACCTTGAAGCTCTTCCCACAAACGTTGATGTTCTAGATCAACCAGATTTCCAAACGGTAAACTATTCCCAGCTCCATCGCGTTCCTTTATTCTGGGTAATGCACTGATTAATTCATACTGATAAGGTTCCAGTAATTCATATAAATCATGGCTGGCAAGGCGATAATTCGTTGACTCAAACCCTGGGCGACAATAAGCCGGATGTTCTAAATTAGTCGCCTTCAGTGCCTCATAGTTTTTCGCTAGAATATGAAGATTGGGCATCTTTGGCTCTTTTTGCCGATGCCGTTGGATACGTCCGGCAAGTTGTATCAATGAACGCATTGAACTCGGCTCTGCAATGCTCCAATCGTAATCATGATCCCGACCAACTTCAGCGACAGATGTGGCGAGTACGACAAAAATATGATGCTTCTCTGGCAGCTCCTCTAATGCCTTACGGATTTCTGCCACCTGCCACAATGCCTTTTCATCGTAACGCGTTAATGTGGAATCCAACCGATGTTCAAGATGGGAACGTACCGCCAATGGATGCTGGCTGTGATAGATACAATAATGGATATGTATATTTTTAGGGGCCGGTATCTGTAATAATCTCTGTGTTACAGCAACCAGTGGATCAATATTTGCCATGCGAATTAAGCCAATAGATACCGTTTTGCCCGATGGGTGGCGCTGATAATGTTCTCTACGTAGTTTCAACATGGAACGATACATCACCTTTGCCATGGTCTGAATTTCGATCTTTGTTGTATATTTATGATTTTCAACCGTTATAGGCACCAACTCTGCTTTACGTAATGGCACCTGTTTTTCTAAACAGCTCACACGCTTGACGACAAAGGCATCATGCTGATCTTTAAACTGCTGCGCATTGATAACATCCAGTTGCGCCACATTATATTCATCAAACCAAGCACAACAGATATTCACTGGGGCGCCTGGTTGACCACATGCCAACTGGTAATCTTGACGTCCGGCCCGATAAGCATTGAACAATGTCTGAATTTGCGCTGGGGGTAACGTGGCAGATGAAAGCAACACCCGTGAACCCAATAGTCCTGCCCAATTCACTAATCGGCATAAAGCTGACAAATCGTTAATATCAAAATCATCTGGCTCATCTAACACCAAATCAGATGTGAGTAATCTCAGCATGGGTGCAATTTGCTTCCCACCACGAATTCCTTCAGTAGCCGGAATTAAATGGTCAATGGTTGCCACCAAAACAGGTGCGCTAAGCAGCCGATTAAGTTTATTATCTTTACGTAGCCAATGACTCAGACGCCCATCATCTAAGCTGCCGTCGTAACTAATATATTGATGCTCTGCAAATAACTCTTCCGCAGATATACTGCCCACGTCAGGCTCCAGCGCCTTTTGCTGGAGGTAATGTAACTCCTTCACTGCTTGCGAACCAATCAGTACCGCTAAATCATCTTCTTCTAAATGCAGCCTTTTACGTAATGCCCCACCCGTTTGTAACGTTAACGTTCTTAACCCTAAGGCAATAGAAAAACGGCATCCTTGTTTTTCATCCGCTAATCCATACATGATGCGTGCATTCGCAAACGTTTTACCACAACCCGTAGAAGCCATATTAATACCAAAAAAGCCCTGCTCTGCTGAACGCTCACGTAAAGCACATGCAACATCAAATGCCTGATCCTGCCAGCGATATTTTTCATCTTTACTGCGTTGTTTAAATCCTTTATGGCGGGTAATCGCAGGCAGCGTTTTACGAATATGCGGCAAACTTCTCCCCAGTAATAAAGCATTCTGTCCGACACCAATATTGTGTTCATCTAACTGCTGTTTGCACTCGCCAGTGGTTCTGTCGGTATTGGCAAATACATTATAGTTGACATCCTGCCAACCCAAAGTTGCTGGCAATGATGAATAATGATAATCGGCTAGCATTAAAATCAATCGCGACATATGGCTAGTAAAACGCTGATTCAGATTGCCATATTGCAATAATGATGTTGATTGCAGCGCTCTTCGCGCAAATTTTTGCGCTTTCTGACACCAAGTCTGACTACGGATAGGTGTACCATTTGGGAATGTCCAAACATCACGCTTATCCTGAATACTCCAAACCTTCTTATCCATGTTGACTGAGTTCCACGATGGTTCTAAGTACTTAGTCAACCAATTATCAATGTATTTCAATTGCGGTTCGTTTGAATAATTACTGTCATAAGAAGGATAAACAGGCAAACGATGATGAGAGAGGATTAGCCAGGCGACAGTAGTTGCCAATGGTGGTAAATTAACAAAAGGGTTTACATAGGGAACAATACCATCCTTAATCAAATGGGAAAGAATCTTATCCTCATTACCAGAATCAATCTGACTCAACGAAGTCAGCCATTCCTTATCATTTTGCTTATCAACAAATGCCTGAAATAACCGCAGAGATACCCATTCATGTCGGTACGGTTGAAACCGCCCATCTCCTTGTAAACCTTGCTGGAACAATGCATTAGCTTTACCAAAATCATGAAATAGTCCGGCAATTGCTGCCAGTAAACTGATAGCTTCTACGCAATGCCAGTGATTTTCATCCTGACTTTTCAACACATCACACTGTGTCGTATTGGTGGGTACACCCCCCCGTGAGTTAAAACGTCGTAAATTCCCGACTATCCATAACAGCTCAATTTGGCCGCCTTTTATCCAATGGCAGGCCACCGCCGTATTACGACGTGCCGTTTTACGTAACAGCTTACGTAAAGTACTTAAGCCTTCCAGTGTGATAGCCGTTTGCCAGATTCTATCACCTTTACGTTCTGCAAATTGATCCAGAATTCGGCGGGTTTCCGTTAGTGCGCGTTTGTTACATTGAGATACCAAGAGAATATTCATCGTGCCACCTGATTCAGTTGTTGAGGGATTGTTTGTAAAGCATCAATCATAGCGTCCAATACATCTCTTTTTTGAAATCATTAACATAATAATCATAATTATGTGATGCAAATCACGCATATAATCAAAAAATGATTATTGACATATTGCAATATAGTCAAAAATTGATTATATTGATTACATCAACAACAAACGGAGATTAAAAAATGTCACAACAATCTAAATTTAACATTAAAGAATACTTAGAAGAAAAATTAAGCAGTAAATCAGAGTATTTTACCGTTGAGTGCGACTCAATAGATGAGTTAATGCAGGTATCCCAATTCTTGTCTGAAAGACATATTATGTTTGAAGTACACTTTGAGCGTTCACGCTGGTATGTAAAGGCTAACAATAAGCCTCGCAATGCAAAAACGAGATCTCACATAAAGTTTGCCGAAGAAAATTCAAAACGAACTTACTATGTATCTTGCGATTTCATCAGTCCATTTTATGGTTCGGTAAGAGCTATTGCTAATTACGAGATAAACGAAGAATATCGTGATTGCAATGGTGGTGCCAGTGTTTGTACTTTCGATTATTGCGGAGAAGTAGAAGAACATCTCGGTGATATGCTGTTGCCGCGTAGAGAAGATAGCAGAAATGATAGAGAGTATGAAAAAGCAGTAGAAGAGAAATTAGTAGATTTCATTATGAATTGCATTGAACCCAAACAACAAAAAGAAAAAGAAAATCGTGATAAAAAAGAGAAAATTGATAAAGAGCGAGAATTACGTGGCGAACGCAAACAAAGGATCATTGATTAAAAATGAATAATGATTTCACGCCATTAACATTAACTCAATATATTGATTGCTACTTTGGTGGCAATCAATCCAAGTTTGCGCAACATATGCATGTTACCCCGCAACAAGTCGCAAAGTGGATAGCGGGCAACTGGATTGTAGTTAACGATATTTTATATAGTCCAAAGAGGAGAATAGAAAATGCATATCGACTACGCAATTGAAAGTTATAAGAGATACTTGGAAATTTCAAAAAATAGAAATTCAGCTGATAAAGATTTTATCAACTTTATTTGTTGTGAACCTGAAATTATTAAATCAGCGGAACTGATAGCAAGAAAAGGAAATAATAACATTGAATTTATTTCAAGTCTTTGCAATTCTATTCGTGATACGTTTAATTCAAAATACAAAACAATCACACAAAATCAAAAATATGCTTTGAGTAATTTTTTAATTAAAAATACAACGCCGGTTGAACTGATAGCTATTACTTGTGACATGCAAATTGATGACGTCATTTCAAAGTTGGAAATTGATGGGTTTGAAAATAGTGATATTAAGATTGGATACGGTAACAAATCAGCAGATGAAGATAAAAATTTTAGGGCATGGAAAGAAGGTGCAATTACGCCCGTTAAGGATATTAATGGTAAATGGATGGATAAGGCAACAGGTAAAATGTATAATGATGAATTTGATTATATAGATATGAGAGGAAAAGAATTATCACCCGCTGCAACATTGGCAAAAAACGGCTCAAAATTTAATGGACTTAAGCCCCTCAAAGGAACAAACAGACAAATAGAATGGGCTGAGAAAATAAGATTTGAAAAAGTAAGATCCATGACAGATTCTCAGCTGTCGATCGTTAAATTGGGAAATGCACATACATACAAAGCTACATTTTGGATAAATAATCGAAATGAAGAGAATGATTTTATAGTTGATACAATAGAAACTTTGTATACAAAAAATGGCAAAAAATGAAACTACGCGATTATCAACAAGAAATCTTTGATTTAATTACATCGGCAACAACAAATGATTTAATTCAGCTAGATACCGGCGCGGGAAAAACACCGATTGAGGCCGCATTGTGCGGCTGGGCTGAACATTCAATTATTGTTGCACATAGAAATATTTTAATTTCACAATGCAGTGAAAAACTCGCCGCATTCGGTATCATGCATGATACAATTAGTACTGAGCACACACGCCGCAGGTGTATGTTAGCACATAAAAAACATGGAAAAAATTTCATATCACGCGGTAACAAAAAAACCTTAGTTGCCAGTATTGATAGTCTGATTTCTCGCTATAAGCGCGGGAAACTTGATCTTGATACACATTTATCATGGCTTATAGTGATAGATGAAGCGCATCATATTGTACCAGACAACAAATGGGGCGACTTGCTTGATATTTTTCACAATTCAAGAGTAATTGGATTTACAGCAACACCAGGAAGAATGGACGGCCAAAGTTTATCTCGAAAAAAAGGCGGTGTTTTTGATAAGCTCGTTCAATGCGAATATCTGAAAGATAATAGTATAAGCAAACTAATAAGTAAAAATATATTAAGTGGATTTAAATTTTATTCACCCGAATTTTATGAAACATCTCATCGTCATCGAATAAGATCTGACACGTTACTTATTGCTAATGATCCAATTAAAATATATAAAAAATTTATGAATAACAGGCGCACAATTATGATGTGCGCAACAATTAAAAATGCAGAAGAACATGCGATTCTTTTTAGAGACGCAGGAATCTCTGCGGGTTGCATCAGTTCGAATATGTCTGCTGTGAACGTATCGCGCATCATTGATTTATTTTCAGCGGGTAAAATAAAAGTACTCTGCAATGTTGATATGGTTGGAGAAGGATTTGATTTACCCGCCGTTGATGGCTTAATCATGGCGAGGCAAACAAAATCATTCATTATGTATAGACAGTGGATTGGACGCGCACTCAGAACCAACCCCGGCAAAGATATTGCAATTATCGTTGATTTGGTCGGAAATGCGAATGATCACGGTTATCCGGATGATAATATCATATGGGATATTGATAATCCGCCGCACACACCATCCGCTATTAAAAACGCACCATGCCGGTATTGCGGATTCTGGTATCCTATTATTGATATGTATTGTCCTGATTGCGGTGAAGAAAATATTTTACATAATAGAAGACAATCTATTACACCATATAAGGAAATTTATAATTTAGATATTGAACTGATTGAATCGTCACGCAAAGAAGCAGACATAAGATATCTTCAAAAAAAGAAAGAAATGGAGATAGAAAAGATTAATGATTGTTTCGAATACTACGGACATGCTGGCAGAACTGCAAGCCGCATCAGAGAAAAATTTATAGAATCTATATATAAAAGCGGCATTGAAATCATAAAAATAAATGAATTTATTGAAAAGACTCAATATATTGATTTTTGGTTTAGTAATTTTACAGCGAAAGATGCTGACAATCTCAGCACAAAAAAAGCATTAAGGATATTTAAAGAATGGCAAAAATCGAATTAACTTGCGGGAAAGCCGAAGATTACAGTTTGTCTGCTGACATGATTCTAACGGACCCTCCTTTTAATATGGACGGTAAAAAGCTTAGAACAATTATAGATAATCAACAATGCAATCATTTGGTTCTCATAACAACAATGCGGCAACTTCTTGATTTTATGTCAGCCCCTGGCTGGGAATTATCATTTGATTTTGTTCTTGATGCTGTCGCACCAAAAAAATCACGTAATCTTTCACAGCCCAATTACACCCATCAAACAGGCGTATATTTGTATCGAACTGGCGAAAAATCATTATTTAATCGAAAATTGCGGCAACGCTCTGATGTATTTGAAGCAAACGGATATTGGCCTACAATTTTCCATGCGCCACGCGAACGAATGCAAGAGCACGGCATGGCTAAAAACATTGATGCTATCACTGATTTATTGGGAAGCTTTGACAATATCTCCAGTGTTGCTGATTTGTTTGCAGGCAGTGGAACTACAGCTATCGCAGCATTTGAACTCGATATTGACTGTAAATTGATTGAATTTGATGAAAAACATTGCAGAAATATAATGAAGATCTTTAGTTTTATGGGTGCAAAACTTATGCATCATGGACTTGATACATAAAAACGATAAAGCCGGTCACCCGGCTTTCGTTTTATTTAGGTTGCTCCGGCCACTCCACATCAGGCGCTTGATCAACATCTACACGAGTCAGCAATACTCTGTACTTTTTCCATTCAAGCAAAGCCGCTTTCTCTGAGTCAGTAGCGACTTCTAAGTCAACAGAGTCTTGTAGCAATGAGAGTGTTTCATTTGCTTGCTGTAACAGTGCTGCTTGTTGTTGCTTAGCTTCGTTGATTTGATGTGCTTTGAGTAAGTCTTTATCAACTACCCATTTTTCGCCATCCCATTTGTCAAAATCAGTAGGCGGTTTTTTGAATGTCAATGTATCCGGCAATTCCCCGATTTCAGTTATCTCAGTCTGTTCTCTCGTTAACGTGTCGTAAGCTATTTTTCCGCGATAGTCTGGAAGAATTTCCCAACACTTACCGTCTTCACTACGACAGACAGCCTTATCGTCAGATTTTGGTAACTCTGGCGCATCAGGATAAGCCCCGGCTGATAAACTGACACCGAGCATCACGTATTCAATATCTGAAACTGTGAATTCTCGTGTGATTTGATTCGAGTGATAAACTTTTATCCAGCCCGCTTGAGTGGCCAATCCGTCTTTACCCAATACGGCGGTTTCATGTTCTAAAGAGTATTTCTGTTCTGTCATTATGCTGCTCTCACTATGTAGTTAAATGCGACGTTGCGGGGACGTGCTTCATTTCCACCAGAAGGCAGACTATGCAGCCCGGCAGACGCCGGAAGCCACCCACTTGTCGGACGCCCATTAACACCATCTTTGGGCGTACAATATTTTTTTGCAAATGCTGACATGGTTCCGCTATCACCCCCTGCATCACCCCCCGCCATAACAAAATTCATCATCATGGATATGTGCTTTGTTATCGCTGTCCTGCCACGACCCGCACACCCTACCGGGATCAACACCACGGCTATCATCCCAACCACGGATAAACTCGCCCCTTAAATCGGGTACTCTACCACTAGGATAAGCTTCCGCTAATTTCGGGTATAAAGATTTATCGAATGTCTGACCGTTGCACGTAAGATAACCAACAGGGGTGTATCTATGCGGATATGGAATAGGTGCGCCAACTGGGTGCTGCTCTGGCGGCAATATTGCACTTGAATAGACAATATCCCAGCCGATCCATGTTTTTCCAGAGTTCCACGATTGCCGGATAACTACTTCTCCGTGATGCGATGTGTACTTTTGATAAATCACAACCCCGGAGCTTCGTACTTCCAGTATTCCAAACCCGTACACTCTGGTGGGAAAAGGAAAATCATTTACCGTAGCTGTGTTGGGTACGTTTACAAGAATAAAGCCCGATGACAAAAAATTTTGGAATTTTTTTGATTCTGTCAGCGTGCTTAGTGGATTTACACTAATAGCCCCCACATCCCCCGCACTCAAACTGACATCCCCACTCAACGCCTTGCCGTTAATTTTCCGGCTACTCGGCACCGCATTATTCGCCTTATTCACCGTCTCAGATAATCCGAGGTTTTTCACAAACGCATTTTTATCAGGAATGTCGGCGCCGTTTTGGTTTTTTGCCAGGCGGCTGTTGGCGTTGTCGTTGACAGTCTTCAGCGCTGAATTAGTTGCATAGTCTCCCTTGTCTTGTTTTGTGTTTAGGGCATCAAGAACTGATTTTGGTGCCCCGATAAAATCAGACATTGGTTTCCAGGCTGATTGTGAATGATCTGGCTGTTGTTCCCTATTTTCCTTTATTGCAACATAAAACTTTCCGGCATGTTGGGCAGCCGCATATTGAGGATAATCTACAGTTGAATCCCATTCAGCTAACCCGCGTTGTGAGAGATACATCAGCCATTCGTCAACTCGTTTCCCCACAGAATTGAACCACTCAAGCGGAGGCTTACCTGCCGTTCTGTCTAGTGTGACGCCCCATCCGCGAAGCACATCGGGAAAAGTTTCAATCTCGCCGGATTTGGCGTCTTGTGCAAAGACTTTATAGTCTGGTTTGTTAATTATTGACATCTACAATCCTCGTGAATTTACCATCCCCGAAACCAAACGCATGGGGATCGTTAGCCCATCCGAAAGGGTGGCGATCTGTGATTACGATATATTTATATTGCACGCCAATAGGACGAGATAATATGTCCAACTTTTTTACAGCATGCAGCCGAAAAGGTGTTAGATAGCTTGAAGGAATAACAATATTCATTGTCATATCGTAATTATCGATAATGAACGCCTGTTCTCCCAATAAATAAGAAATCGATAATGTTATATTTTCAAGAGTCGGATGTTGGTAGTTTTTAATAATTTTAGCTTTAATAAAAAATCGATAATCTTCGTCATCAAGATTTGTCGAATCATTCAGAGAATCGCCATATCTATAAAAAACCCCCGTATTAAAACCCAGTGCGCTCTCTATTCCCATCCAGCCAAAATAACTTTTTGGGACAAAAGACTTCATTGTCCGACTAATACCAACGTGCCGACCGATTAGATCCAATCCCCATTCTGTTGATTTATCAATATCGAGTATTTCAGTCAACTTAACTGCTGATTTAAAAACTGTTGCGCTCTCAGAAAGCAAAAGCCCGACTGTCTGCCGGGCCTTGGGTTTTCCTCTGTATTGCCAGATTAGGAAGTCTTCTCGTTTTTTATTCAATCAACACCTCCACATTTTCGTGTTTAATGCGGGCGCATTGTCTGACTCCGATAATAGCTTTATCGGAATTATTAACCGTTATTGATTTAATGTAAAAACCTGAAATTGAATTAACTTGGCATGTTAAGCGCATGGCATAAACAGATTGACCAATTTCAAACTCAGTGGCAGCAAGTGACTTTTTAATACCGTCAGTGTCAATATCATGAAAACCGTTTATGCGCTCTACAAGCAAACTAATTTTAATATCAACGATTTCCGCACGGTCGAATTTTACTTGTCGCTCCACCCCAGTATACATACATGAATATGAAATATTCCCCATTAACCCACAACCACCGATTTTATTTTTCAGAATTGCCAAGGCGATATCTTCATCTTTACCGCCAATTAATACCGCATTCATTGAATGCCCCGGTACACCTTTATCATCCGTCTGATTAGTGTAGTTCTCATATACTCGCGCTTGCTTCACATCGGGCAAATCAAGTAAAGCAGCTTCGATCCCATGCCTATCATCGTGATTGTTAATAGAGTGAGAGCGCATAAAGCGTCTTAAGAAATTACCGTCTGTTTCTTCATCATCGCCCGGCTTTGCTTCCTTTGTCGTTACAATTTTATCAACACCAACAATGACGGTTTCACTCTGTAACTCTTTATCTGCTTGCAGTGAGAAAACACCCAACACTTGGCTACGTAAATTCACACGAGCCGAACCTTGATTATTGAGCTTTACGTCATCTAAAGTTACCCATTTAACACGATTATCATCAATTAATACTGTATCTTTGGGTAGTGTTACGCCAGTATTGCCGGAGATCACTACATCATCAATGTAACTAAATTCAGCACCCCGACGCACAAGTCCCGCATACATAGCTCTTTGTTCAAGAAATGACCCCGTTGCTTCATATGGGTCTAACATTTGAACGATAAAAGCAATCACTTGATTAATATTCGCTAGTTCCTGAGAAAAAACCCCTATCATCTGCCCGTCCGGTGTATCAGCATCAAGATTGATATCTTCACCATAAATACGCTTAAAGCCATCAATAAGGCGCTGGTGGATATCTGATAGTTGGTCAATGACTATCCCTTTGTCAGTTACTTGGAGCATCTGTATTGACCTCTTTTTTATTGCCGTAAATATCAATATAAGTGACAGTTACTAGCGATCCACGGCTATCTATATCAATTATGATGTCAAAAGCGGTAATTTCTGTTACCCCCTCAGTTTTCAGAACTGTAGTTTTCAATTCTGATTCCATTGCGAGTATATTTGGATTTTTCTTCAGATAATCAAACCAGCGCACCCCGTGATCTGAATCAAGAAACCAGTCATTACGCAAAGATAACAACCTGGTTTGTACGCATTGAGCGATAGCTTCTGACTTTGTGGCGTAATCACTGCGACCATTGCCAAATGTCCAATCATGGTTATTATCTAATCGCCGTACTCTCATTTGGGTGCTCCCGTGTTGCTACCGCCTGATTGCACTCCGCCGTGTACATGTGTTTGTAGGTCAATGCCACCACCGACAACTTTTGCAGCACTAACAGTCCCGTTAGACTCACTGTTGCCGCTAGTCTGGCTCCAATCGCCAATTTGTTGATGCTGTCCGATCTGCTGGCTATTACCTGTATGCTCAATATCTCCCTTGATAGTGATTTTCCCGTTAGTCATGCGAATGTACGTTGAGCCGTCATCAGTCTGCATAGATGCCCCGCCTGAAAAAAAATCAGGTATTTTCTTCGGCTGGCTGCAAACTCCAGGAATAAAGAAAGCATCAGAGTAATCATGTAAGCGAGCATCAAGAGGAGCGGATTTATTGCCTGTTGCATACCAACCATCAATGCACCGTTCTGAAAAGATAGCCAACCCCTCGTCACCAGCTTTCACTGGAACCGTGAAACAGAATCCACCCGCACGTGGAAACTGGACAACAACGTCAACAAGCGGCGGTAGTTCGATAACTTCACCGTTACTTAATGTCTGAGTGATCATTAGTTCTATTGTTGCTGTGTGGCCGTTAAATGAAACAACGCGGGCGGGTAATGCGGTGTGAATATCTAAACGCTCGTTTTCTGCTTTTTTATTGAGTACATCAAGTAGAGTTGGATTTTTGTTCATTATTCACCTTTTGATATTTTCCACCGGTGCACGTTATCAGCGTATTCCAATCGTCTGACATAAAATCGCCTGAATGTTCTAATTCAGTGATTTTATAGTCACCGTTATACTCTGGGATAATTGACTGAATCCGAACAAGGCCGCCGATCCGCAGCGCGGGATTACACAAGCAAGTGATTTGCAAGCCGTCATCTGTTTTTTCAGGACTGCCGATCATTCCCGTTTCTTGTGACAACACAAAACCCTCATTATCCGCAAGCACTTTATTTTTCGGCAGTACGACCATGTTTCCATCTTGCACGGACCAATTAGCGCCGTTATTTCGTGCTATCTTGTGCATAATGTCGCGAGCATTGCCCGTTAGAACCTTGCCCCGCGGTAATTGCCGATCTTTTGGTAAATCAACCACCCCGTTACCAACTTTCATTGACTTAGTCGTTTCTGACAGAATATCAGTATCAGTCGCACCGGCTTTCAGAGTCTTATTAACTAACGCTCCGGTGTAAGCTTTATAGCCATCCCCGCACGTCAATTCAATAATGAAATCCAGGTCATCACGAAGAGTAACGACCTCAATAATATCGCCCGTATAAATTACCCGTAGTTCTTCATAGCCAACAGCTAGGGATACCTTATTATAGGCTTTACTTGTAATCAGATTTCGATGTGATTGGTTGAGGTTATAAACTCGAATTGTTGCCGGGTTGGGTTCGCTTGTAATTGTCTTTGATACTTCGAAAGCCACTCTTAAGTTAGTAATTTCAATGCTTTCTTTTTTGTTGCCAATGCTAAGTTTAAGTTGTCTCCCGAATTGCTTCACGCCACACCTCTTTATCGACAAAATAAATTTTCAGTCTATTACCCAACTCAATTCGTCTAACAGAATTAAGGCCAAAGCCGGAACTATCACTCATCATGATCACAAACGGTAAGTTCTTTGTTATCAATGCCGGGCTATTGACTGTGAGTCCGTACATTTGCGCGATGTATTGATCTATGTTTGTATCAAGTAAATCAAACTGCCAGCCATTAGAAACAGTGTTGAAATACAATGTAAATCGGAGGTTCATATTAAATAAACTGAATGATTGCTCTTGTATTTCTTCTGTTGAAACGGGAATTTCGTATATCATTACGCCTCCCGGCCTAAAAGTTTTTTAAGTCCCCCGCCGAGGGCATCATTGCCACTTTTTAGCATTGATTTATTATCAGCCTGTTTAGGTTGCGTCTTGCCCATCTGCTTTTTTGTTGATTTTTTCACATTCAGTCCTTTCGCTGTCTGGGTTTCGACAATGAATATCTCGCGCAATGTCAGCGAAAATTCTGCGGAACCATCGTACATCTGAGAAACACTGACACTCACAATCATCATATTCTCATATTGCTTTAAGCCAGTTTGAACTGTGATTGTTTCGCCTTTTTTCTGTAAGTTAAGCAAGTCGTTATAGGCTTTTCCAACCCTGTCTAGGGTCTGTGAGCTATCACCAGCCAATCCCTGATAATCGGGTAAGAATGGTGCTATTGCTCGTTGGGATTGTTCAATAACGTTATCAGCAACGGAGATATAGCGGTTTATCATTGCTTCCGCCTGCTTTGTTTGAGCACGAATTTCAACAGGCAAGGGAAAAGTATCCATCACGTCAGAATCAAATCCTGTAATATCTTTTGAGTATTGCGGCGGTTCATAGCTAACCATAATCCCAGTTATCGTAATTTCTTTCGGTTCAAGAATTGCATGATCGGCAATTGCAGCCCCAGACTCTACTGGGTTCTCAGTAATACGCAAACTCGACTCGTGATTCTCAACAGTCACGCAATCAAACTGAAATTCACCAATAGAACGAGTTATTACAGATGCATTTGTTGTGTTAAAACCGCTGAGTAAGTCCATACAGTACCTGCAACAAAAAACCCGCTCAAAGGCGGGTTTGTCGATTACTATTTAAGAAATTGAAAAGGGCGCTTGAGAGCCAAGCAATCACAACATCTAAAAGGGCGGGAGTAAAAACCTCCCGCCTAAGGTTGCCTTACCTATTGCTGGATTCGTAAGCCATGATTGCCGCAACCTCTGTATTACCTCGTTTGATGTGGAGCTTACAGAGTGAGCCCCTTGTTATCCACGTGAATATGAGTAACGTCACACAAATAATAATCAAACTAAATATTGCGATTTTTTGCGGCTTCATAGCCTTCTCTCCTTGCTTCTTGTTAGGTAAGAGGCTAATCTTATGTTGCGAAGCATTAGATGGGCCTCAAATTGATTGAAAGATCATTTGGGGCTTTCTTCTATCCGCTCCAGCACGCCAGAGACAGATAGTCTCAAGCGCCCGCCCAAAATATACCAAAGTGAAATATATTTATCTACAGTCAGCCGTCTTTGGCCTCGAATCCTTAAGCTACTTCAACGCCGTGGATCAAATGTCTAAGTGCTTTAATACCATTCTCGTTATAACGGAATGCTTCAACTTGTTTATCGGAGTGAGCGGATTTATCCAGAAAGAACTTCCCATGCTGTTCGGTTTTTAGATTGTGATTATTGGCAGTCCGCCCGATTTTGTTTGCTGACACTTCCAGCATCCTCCCTACTTCACCAGCCGTATAATATTTCTCTTCCAATACAGGAAGGGGGATTACATCTTGACCAATTAAAGGATTAATCACCGATGCTGCTAAGGTCTGCTTAGCCAAGCGATCCAGATTCGGCAAAAGCATATTTAGTCTTTCAATTGAAGCTATGTTTTTCTCAAGAGCAACAGACCTTAATTGTTCCGCTTTGGCAAGACGATATTCAGGTAACCCCGATTGATTATTAACCGGGACCGCAGAAACCAGCTTACCAGTACGATAATCAAAGAATATTTGATTGACCTGTAATTGGAACGACGGACTAATCCAGCCAGCGTAAGAAATAGCTAACAATTCATGAGCGAAAGTGCCTTGATTCACACCGCCTTTTTGAACTTTGAGCACTTCTTGACCTAAGGCGTAATTCTGCCTTAGCTCCTCAACAAGCTCCTGAGCCTGTTTTGTTTCGAGCCATGTTTTAGGTCGTTTAGCATCTTTACCACCACCCGCTTTATGCAATGCATTCAGGTTAAAACGACCTTTTGCATCTTTGTGAATACTTCGATGATCTTTGGTATTGCAGGCAGAAACTGAGAGAAGACAACCGCCCCAACAACCCATAAAATTATTTTATTGGCCGAGCTTACTACATCAGCCTTTGTTGCATAGTTAGACTTTATCACAGCAACATCGGTTTTTAGCGCGAATACGTCATCTTCTAGCTTTTTGATTCTTTCTAGCATATCCCCTCCACCGCCAGAACCACCATGTTTGATATGATAATCTGTCATGTTATTTGAACTTACAAGGCGTATACCTGGTTTGCTACTCATTACCCGCCCTCTTTATTATATCAAAGTAGTACGAATTTTCATCCAAAAGCTCTCCGTTACTATCGCGAAGCCTGACTTTGATTTCATAAATACCAGTATCAGGTATTGCAATTACGGGAAAATCAATATTGAAGATTGCAGAAACTTGGTTCGCTGGCAGATCTTTATTATCAGCAACAAACTCTTCGCCATCATCTCCGTAGGGGTTGTTATAATATTTTATACAACTTTCTCCATTATGGAGAATGTCTATGAATAATTTATAAGACTTACCTTGCGTCAATCCGAGAATAGACAGTGTGACATACAGGAACAAATCTTCTGGAAGCCTTGAAACAGCCTTAGTCACAATGGGCCTAATGATTTCGTTTGTATCTTCTGGATTATCTGGACGCATTGATAAAAACGCCGTTGCAATTTTTTCTTTGACTTCCATTACATCATCCAATGGTTAATTATTTTACATAGTTAACCATTGATGCAATGATAGGCGTTACTGATTTTTTAACCAGTAAGCCCCTTTCGGGGCTGCTTCACTTCTTTACAAGCTTTACAGCGTTTTCTGCGGCAAGCTTCGCAATTTCCTCTAATACCTCTCGTTCATAGAGGTAATCTATTGCCTTTAGTCGCGTTCCTGATGATGATTGGCCCTGATTACTGAGCGCATGCTTTCTGACTGCATCTAACAAAATGGCAACAATCTCAGCATTTACAGACCGCTTATTGTCTAATGCCATGTTTTGTACTGCCTCTTTGAGATCTTGCGGCAAACGAATGTTTATCTGTGGGTCACGACTCATAAATGTAATCCAGCATAATAAGTTGTTGACATGGTAGCCATTAACTACTAGCCTATCAATGGTAGCCAATGGCTATATTATATGGAGGAACCATGAGTAATATAGGAAGACCACCACAAGTAAATATCAGGATGCCAAACGAAGTAAGAGAAAGCTTGAAATGCATTGCAAATACACAAGATAGATCTATGAATTATGTAATCGTTAAAGCACTTAAGGAATACATAGCCAGAAATAGCGAAGCCCCAACTACTCGCAATAGTCAGGGCCTCTAATTGTCCAAACCTACTAGGAATATAGACATGACAAGTATAGCAATTAATGAAACATATAACACTATCAATGCATTCCTTGCTGAAGGAATATTGTTGACAGGATCACTCTCCGGGGTTATCTTGCCCTTGCGAGGCGTCAGAACCTCAAGTAAGCGGACTAAACCAACCCCGTTAGCGTTGGATTTTTTATGCCTGTCATTCAGTGGGCGCAATACGCGACCACACTCCGATCAAGGTCGGGAGGGCGACGAATACAACACCCGAAAGGGGAATAAGTCCGCGGCTCTTACTGCCGTTCTGAACCTCCCGGCACCATACCGTAATATGGTCAACTAAATTCAGAGATAAAGTAAGGAGTCAGCAATGACTAATCAAATTTCAGCTCAAAGCCTCCAAGCTATCATTCATAATAGCATTCCGGTGATCACTACCGAGTTATTAGCTCAATTGTATGAAACCAGCACCAATAACATCAAAGTGAATCATTCACGAAATACGCAAAGATTCGTTGAAGGCAAACATTACTTTAAAGTTATTGGGAAGGCCCTAAAAGATTTGCGGGTTACTTTAAGTAACCTACAAATTTCACCCAAGACAAGAAGCCTAATTCTCTGGACCGAACGCGGAGCGGCTCGTCACGCCAAAATGCTCGACACCGACAAGGCCTGGGATGTGTTCGAAGCACTGGAGGATTTTTACTTTAACCAGAAAGAAGGGGAATTCCTTGGTAAAGAAACTTCCCCTACGTTAGGAATTCAATTCCCCGAAAATGGCAAGATCCTCATCACATTACGAAATAGTGCGGTTGATAGTTGCGAAATAGTTCGCCCTGATAGCCATGTCTTAACGTTAAACACGTTTATGGAGTTAGCACAAAAAGCTGGTTATCTCATTATTCATAGAGAAAATCTGTTGAACATGAAAAACAGCTGGAAGTACTAACCCCCAAGCCAAGGATGGCTTACTTTTTCTCGTCCATGGCGATGATCTCTTTAGCGGTCTTTCCATTCAGTGCTTCTTTGAATTTTTGATCCTTTTGGGCTGCATCACCAGAAGAGAAACCAACTTTGAATATGGTTTTTGCTATTGCTCTTTGGAACTTCGCTTGATCTTCTGGTGATAGATTCTTGTTCATTTCTTGAATAGACTCTTTCATTGCTGTGTCACTAGATGCGTCTAACTTTGGCTCGCCACAACCAGCCAAAAAAGCAACCAATACAATTGGTAAAAATAGTTTTCTCATAAATGCTTCTCTTGCAATAACTAAAATTAAGGTTTAATTAGACCACTTAGAAATCGCAAGAGAAAGCAAAATTATTACCCTGAGCCATTAACGAATTGCCCTTTTGTGTTGTAACTAGCATTTTTCAATGCCCTGCCAAACCCATCGGTAGACATTTGAGCTGCTCTTACTGCATCCGGTGTTGTTATGTTTTGATGCACCGTCACATCACCTTGATTAATTGTCGTTTTGTTACTGTTATTCATAGTAGAATTTGCAACGGATTGACCAATATTTGAACCATCACCAGCATTAACTGTAGCCGCAACCTGACTTAGACTAACCGCCACCTCTTCCGCTGCTGAATCACCCGAAAAGAAATTTTTTAATGCCAAATACTTCTGCTCAACCCAGTCAAAAGCCGTTTTAAATGGAGCCTTGATAGCCTCAATCACGCCATCAAAGGTCTTGCCAATATTTGAGACATACTTATCGGCCTCGCTCTCATTGACCCCGAACAACCCCAGCACAAATTTGAATGCTTTTTTGAATGGCGCGGTGATGTAGCCCCAGACAGCAGAAAAAATTTTCTCGATTTTTTCAGTAAAGGTTAGGTTGTCATTAGTCGCGATATCAATCAGGGATTTAACAAACTTAAATGCATTCTCAAATGGGGCTTTGATGAAGCCAAATACCGCATCAAACGCTTTACCGATATTGTCGATATATTTATCCGCATCTTTTTCACTCACACCGAACAAGCCTAACACCCACTTAAACGCCTTTTTAAACGGGGTGGTGATGTAGCTCCATACTTTGCTGAATATAGAACCCACGCTACTCACAAAGCTTTTTGCTCTGCCTTTTATCCAGTTAAATGCTTTACCTGCCAGTTTTCCCGCAATGTCCCACATGGCCCCAAAGAAAGCAAAGAAGGCCTTGAGATAAGCAATCAGCCCATTCCATATTTTCATCAATGCCGCGGTCATCCCGGCCCATGCTTCACTGACAAGATCCATATCGCCGGTAAAGAGGCCGACAAACAACTTAATGACGTTCCAGATATATTGAAAAACTCCGCTGAAGATAGCCCACATCGCTTTAAACGACTGACTCCAAATCGACACTAAATTGTCAATAATCCCTTTGTATTTAGCGTAAAAATCCTGCCCCCACTTGATGACATCTTTCACCCATTTAACCGCAGGCCCCCAGAACGCCCCGAATAGAGAATCACCGCCGTCAAGATAGACCATCAGATCATCAAGCAAGAGAAGTAAGCCCGCTATTGCCGCAATAACCCAGGTAATCGGGTTAGTAATGAACGCCATGATCATCGAGCGTTTGAGAATTGCCAATGCACCGACGAGAAGTATAATCGCCGCTTTCCAGCCGATGGTTGATGTGACAATTTTATTTACCGCACGTACTGAGTTAACAATAACCTGAATGACTTTGCCGCCGACTTTGATAATTTTTGTCAGCCCGCTCGTGATTAGCTCTTTGTTTGAAGCAATCCAGGCATTAAAACTATTCACCGCTTTAGTCATTGAGGGAACAAGATTGAGTGCTATCTTTGTCTTCACTGAATCAATAGATAGCCCCATTTTCTTCATGGACTTCTCGTACTCATCAGCCTGTTTTAGCTCTCTGTCGGATATCTTATAGAGTAGCCCTTTCTCTTTCGCCAGCTCCTTAGCGCCAGTAATCGAGCTATTGATAAAGCCAAGCACTTTTGTAGTCGCAACACTAACCGCCGCTACAACCCCAATAGCAAGCAATTTTAATTTACTGATGGATGCTCCGGCTTCATCCGCTTTTTCTGACGCTTCCTCAGTGCTTTTAATGGACTCTTCGCCGACACTATCAAGCGTCTTGTTCACTTTGTTGGCTTCGTTGGCAATCTGAGTCGCTGCGACACCGAGCGCAACAATGACCTCTTTAATTTTTGCTGCTTGCGACGTATCAACGCCGATGGCTACCAGAAGTTCGTCGATCTGCATCGTTTGCCCTCTTTTCAGATAATAGCGTTTCAGCTATCGCTTCATGCATATCAATGACGTCAGAGAGTGAGTAGACAGTGCGGAGTTCATGTAAAGTACACAGGTTTCTCATGATCGGCGTCCACACCATCCAGTCAACATCACTCACTGAAGATTCAGAGCCGCCAAGCTGCTGGTATTTATTACAGACGCGGCCCCATTTGGCAAAAAATCCGCAAAGTGAAATTTCAATCCGTCAATGATTAGCTGGAAATAGTGAGCGCGATAAGTATTGAAGTGACGATTGAAATCATCAGATTTTTGTAACAGAACGGTATTCCCATCTGCATCAGTCACCGTGACATATTTCAAAATAAACTGTTCAATGCCCTGCATTTCTTGTGAGCCGACATTAGAAACAATCGCACCAACATCAATATCAACATGATCGCCATTTAATTTAATGCAGCCCTTCAGAAAACCAACCAGTTTTAACGCATGATTTTTGGCTTCGATGAAATTAGACAAGCGATGTTCATAATTTATATTGTCAATAATCATGAGTTATACACTCCCTTTTTGAGTTTCATTGTTGATTTTGTTGATTTCAGTGTCCACGTCATTGTGTTATGAGCGGTACCCCGTGTGATTGTCGGCGGTGTAGTGAAGAAACAACGCTCTGCAATAATTTCATCACCGTTAATGACGTCTTTATAGTAAATATATGCCGGGGTATACGCTTTCGGTATATTGATTTGAGTATTGCGTAAGTTATTCAAATACTCATTAGATTCGCAATGTTGTAAAAGCTTTATTGTAATAATTAACCCTTTATTGCACGTAGCGACATAAACCCCGTCGCCATTTATGCCGTAAGTTATATCCCCATCATCACCGACCGGGGCAAAATTAAGCGCATCAGCTGCATTTTCGTATCCTGATATTTCATAGCCAGAAATAGTCAGAATCGAGTTTGCATGATTGTATTGAGACATACTTATACCTATTATTGATTATCGATTAAATTGGATTGATATATCAACAGAGTGAATAGCGCCGGCGAGCTTAATAGCACACATGATTGGCATCGCTTTACGTGCTTCTCTATCGGCAATTGATTGCAAGTCATAGCTATCAGAGTAGAAATAAAATCCCTCATCCAGTCTGTCGCCGTATGTCAGTTCACCGATATCATTACCCCGCCAGATACCACCAGCCATAAGTCCGTTTCGGACAAACTCAGCACCAATCACATTCAGCGAACCTATTAGCATGGCTTGCCCTTTGTCTGTTTGTGGAATTTTCGTCGGATTAGCCTGTAATGTCGTGAACGCTTGCTTCTGACATGCATCAATGAACGCATCCAGACCAACAACTTCATCGATAAATTGGCCGCCAATCATTGTGCCCTCGGCAAGCATGCTCACGCCGTCATAGTCGGTATAGAAGTTAACTCCCAGGCGCTTACATTTTTCTGCCTCTGATTGCGTAATCCGGTCATCAGAACGAACGGTTGTTTGCTGCTTGAATTTGACTGTCTTCGCTGAGTTTTGTGCGTTCCAGTTCGTTGAAAGTGCGATAGACATTAGCGCTACTGCGGCATGATCATCCCCAGTTTTGTTGAACTGAATCATCAGACGACCGCTGTTTTTGTCATACAGCTTTTTGAGAATATTGCTGCTGTTCCACTCAATCAACTCATCACGCAGCGCTGTATACGCACCCACTTTCATATCAGCAGACGCTACCCAGGTGTGAACATCGTCTAATTGCTCATCTGTAATCGCATCAGCAAAATAGACACCGTACCAGTCTTGATAGGTATTTTGTAGTTTGTGAAGTGCTTCAGACGGGAGTTCCTGTTCAACAGTGATCGCGGCTTTGCCAATCACGATTGTTGCTTGTCCGTCTTCCAGTTTCAGTATTTTGCCAATGTAGATTCCGGTATTCGGCTCTGTGACATAACCCAACTTTGTGGCAGGATAAGAACCGGGGGTTTGCGCCTGAATGATGACTCGATGACCGACAACATCCCAAACAACTTGCAGATTACTCTCTTTCGGTAATGCTGATTGCAGAACACCCGCAATATCAGCGAAATCAATCGCTTTGCTGAAATCTAAAGCGGAGAGCAAAACATCTTTACCGCCCACATTGAGCATCATCGAACCATCGGTGATGGCTTTAAATGCGTTGATACCTGCTGAAATGGTTGATCCCTTCAAAGCATTGGCTGTAGCCGGGATTTCCTGCTTTTCTTTTGCCCAACGTGCAATAAGAGCGCGCTTTGGCGTGGGACGTACTGAGAAAAGCGCCTGGGCTGCTTTGTAGGCTTCTGATTTAGTGCCAAATAAGTTTGCTACCTCTTGTGCGCTTGACACAATGACATATCGCGTTGTGTCATCCGTAAATGTATTACCCACTTCTTGCGTGAAGATTGCTATCATGCTCAAATCACGGCGTTGTGCTGAGATTGCTTGTGGCATGATTTGAGCATTAACCACTTGACTAATAGATAAGCTCATTTGCTAATCCTTATGTACTGTAATATCAACCGCTTTCGCCTGATATACCGGCGTTTCAATACGATGGATATGAGAGAAAGTTAAATCAATTTGCGCCCGTTGCTCTTTGCCGCCAGCAATCGCCGTTGGCAGGTTGCGGACCTGGGATTTTCGAACTATGCCAGCGCCGACGCGTTTAAAAATAGTTTGCGCGTAACTCGTACTAAGAACGCTAGCCAGTTTTTCAATTAAGAGATATGAGTTTTTGCCGAATGCATTGACAGAAATGATGGTCTCGCGGGTGAGGGTGATAATTTCAACTTCTTTTTTGGCATTGAACTTATATTCTTCACCCATCAATTCAGATGTGACCCGATTGACAGTGATAAATGACGGCATATCAGATACATCTGTTTCACTGTCAGTATCAATGACAACGGATTCAGGTAATTTCAAAACCGTCGCTATCGTCTGTCTGACTGCCCTCATATCGAGTTGCGAGAGAGTCGTAGTATCCATAGTCATTCCAGCGTGCGTTACTAATTATTCGCCAGCGATAACCGTTCCATGAGAAAAGCGCTTTATTTTCTACCGGCTCTTGTGTCATCACTCTGACAATCGGATTATAGCGATCGCCTTCTGGCAGAATTTGCAGGTCTTCAGATCCAGCTGGTTGAACGATACAAACAAGCAACCGGCTATTGCTATGCGACTTAAACTCAAGTTCTTGCCGAAAGAAATCATTGTCGAAAATCTCATCAACAAAATCATCCATCGTCTCGTACCTCATAAGTAATAGATTGGAGTAATTGCCCGGTATCAATGAGCGGCTTAGATGACCCTTTACGCGTGATGGTTTCTGGGGCTAATGGTGGAGAAATACCCGATTGAATTTTTCTCTTAACCTCGCCAGCCATCTTTTCACCAAGCAGTTCAAAAGGTGTATTCAATCCATCGCCGCTAACAATCGCTTCTTTCAATTTGCTAGCTAAAAACTTGACCGCGCTCTCTTTGTTTTCTCGTAACGTTGAACGCAGAAATGAGCGCTCTGGAATATGACCGGGTACGCCAAATTCCTGAGCGGCGGCTACAACAGTATTACTTACACTAGACTCTTCATTACGAGAATTTTTAGACGCAGGCACACCCACTACCACCTTCTTTTTACCCAAAGCCCTGATTCGAGCTTCAAGCGCTTTAAGTCCCGCCCCTTTAAAATTGCCAGAGTTCTTAATCATCGCACTACCAACATATGCCGAGAGACCAATTTACGCAGGCGCAAATACGCCTGCCCATAAGTACTGGATGCATAACCATCATGATTAGCACTAAAGCCGGAGTCGGGCGAAGAGTAACCGACGGACAATCCACCCGCCGATTGACTTGTCGCTATTTGCACGGGCTTTCCGTTGCTGTTACCTGATTTAGTTAATGCACCAGAGACATATAGGAGGTGGGCTGCAAGCGCGTGGAACCCTTGTTCATAGAGTTTGCCCCACACTTTGCTACTCACTTGATTAGCAGCATCTTGCAGAGCTATTTCTATGCGTAATATGTCAACTTTGGCAAATTCAGGGTAACGAATGAGAAATTCCATGCTACCCCCTGATATTATGAGGTTTTATAGTCTACATACACGGCAGACTGAGGCTGTTTCCACATTGCACCGCCGAAAGCTGCACGATAACCGCATTCGTATGTCAGCAAATCACGCTGACGAACTGGCAGCAATTCAGGCATGTGCACTTTCATTTCAATGTAATCTTCGCTGTATGTATAAATCGCCAGACGCGTTTTCCCCTTAACAATGTTTTTAGCAAAATTGGACGGGACTTTTACAAAAGTAATACTGAATGAATCATTGTTCGATGCTTTACGCAGTGCTGCCATAATGCGATCCATCGCTGAAACTGGCAGCAAATCGACACCCACAATGACGCTGTTAGTGTCGAACTTCTGCATTGCTAGCATAAAATCAGACGCATCCATTGCCACGTGGGTTGGCTGAATGCGATAACCCGATTTAGCCCAAGCGACGTTATAAGCATTAAGAACCATGTTAATGAATTCTTCAGCCGACATGTCTTTGATTGATTTTCCTGTTACCTCAGCAATTAACTGCACTTTAGATCCAGTTAGCAATCCTTCTTGCCCTTTCACGGCTTCATGACCAACATAACCCGCGTACTGAATAGTTGCCGTTGCGTTTGCATACAGATCATCTTGCTTTTTTGTTTGCAAGTTAATATTCAAGCGAGCAATTTTCTCTAACTCTTGCTGTGTCCAAGTTGCTGATTTGCCCCACTGCCCAACCGGCGCTTTGTGCCATTCAATATCACTATCAATGGTTTTCAATGAATTAGTTTTGTTGCCGATAATGCCGTCTTTCAGTGAGCCAACAACATCAGTTACGCCAAAATCAACGTATTCCAGCGAGAAATCGAGCCCTTCAGTGATCGGCAGCGCCTCTCCGATATTAATTTCTGGCAGTTCTTTTTCTTGCAACTGTTGATCACGTTCCGTCAGCGCTTCTTGTAATACTTCTTCAAAGTATGCAGTTTCCATAGCCATCTTTACTCTCCTGCTTTTTGAGTGTTGATATAACCCAAAGTGATAGCTACGCAGTGATTACCCGCGCTAACTTCTTCAGCCCAATAACCTAAATCAATGTTGCCTTTTGCCGCGCTAGTCACTTTGCCAGCATCTTTACCTGTTGCAACGATGTAAACCCGGTCGCCGCGCTTGAATGTATCTTTTTCAACAGCTAATGCTCCAACGCAGTCACCATGTGAGAAATGCCCTACATTGACTTGTTTGCTGTGAGGGGCTTTATCACCATAAATATCACGAACAACAATGCCGTGAATAACATCAGTTACTGATGCGATTGGCTTTACGCCGCCCTCTGAATTCACCGCAACGAAAGTACCGTACAACAAATCCGTTTCAGTACGATTTTCTTCACCCCAAACTTTATCGTTTGAGCTTGAAGCTCGTTTGATAGAGCCTGGCTTAATCGTGCCTGTTTCAGCATCCCAGTCTGTAAATCCAAATGCCATAATTATTTACCCCCTAAACGTTGAGATGCTGATTTCTTAGCTTTTGGTGCTGAGTCATTGAGCAAGTGAAATCCGATATTGCTACGTGGCTTAGATGTGGCCTGTACCGCAGCATAAGCAGCACGAATTTCATCATCGGACATAGTCTTGACTTGCGAGTCATTGAATGCACCGCAATTGAGCAAAACACGAGAGCGAACATCACGCGCGGATTTAGCATCATTGAAGTTCACTTTGGGAAAGCGTGCTTTCGCATCGTTCAAAGTAGTCTCTGTATCTTGTGAACCTTTCAGTTTTTCCAGTTCTTCTTTAAGCGCCTGATTTTCTGCTTTCAGTTGCTCATTCTCGGCTTCAAGTGCTGCGATACGGGCGTCTTTGTCATCGCCATCAGCAGGATCGGGATCGGCATCATTGGGAGGCAGTGCTCCAGCCCCTTTTGACTGCTCAAGCTGCGCTTTAAGCTCTTCTAATTGCGCAATAACTTCCTGGGCTTTCGCTGTGGCCTCCGGTGTTGCGTTGCCTTCAAGGTCTTGCAGTGTTTTCTCCAGTGCGGCAATCATGCCAATTAATTCGTCTTCAGTCAGCGGTTGCCCATCCGCATCGTTAGCGCGCTTACCCTTAAGCAAAGCAATGACATCTTTCAATGAGAGTTTCTTCATTATTGGTCTACCTTTTTTGTCGTTTAATCTACAATCAGCGCCGACTCGCGCCTCTGCTACAACGGCAACGTGATTGCCGCGAATATTGACTTGATGCAATTCGCCGCTTTTCTCGACTAACTCAGTGGGTTCATAACCGACTGAAAGCTCGCGAATGCCTTTCTCTTCTAGAATTTGAATCGCATTGGCATCTTTCAGATACACATCACAAACAACGTAATCGCCATCAATGCGTACGTTCTGAATGTGTCCAATGGCTTTGTCTTTCCATTCATCAGCGTTGACTTCACCGCTACGCGGATGCGTCAGCGTGACTGGCAGCCCTTCAAATGATTTCAGTGTTTCGAGTTTGGAAAGTTCTTCGATAGTGCGGTGAATAGTGATCTTTTTGTTGATATCTTTGCTTGTTAACCCGATTTCATGCCCGTAATATTCAACCGGGCCTGCACGAGTTATCTGCGCCGAGGTCACAACATACCCCTGCCGAGTTTTTTTCCATGCCATAATTAATCCCAAGATATTTTTGGAAGAGCTACACACCGGCATTGATAATCATCACCGGGCTTGCCTTCAAACGCCCCAATGCTTTTACGTTTCTTCCAAGTCTTCCCTCCATCATCTGAATAAACTGTAGGGTCTGAGTATTTGCATGTCATATTGTTCAATACAAAATGACTGTCACGCTCTCGCTCATCACCCGCGCCACCCCACTCGTACAAGTCAATACCAAGCGCTTTTTGCCGCTGCTCTGTCAGTGCCGAATTGAGCTTAGCTGTTTGATCACGAGCAATAAGCTTTGCTCGACTTTCTGTTACTTGCCCGCGCTCACGAATGAGAGAAATAAGGTTTTCGTGACGTCCGCCATCAAATAGATTCGTGAACACCTTAGAGCCGATATCATTGATAAAATCTGTCTGTATCGACTTGATTAAATCAACGTTTTCTTTTACCGCATCATCCATCTGTTTTTTCACAACTTCATCACCGAGCATCCCAGTTAAATCAATGCCAAACGCCGATTTGTATGTCGATTGCGTCTGTGACTTGTTTTGCTCATTCGCACGCTTGACCATGCCGAATGACAGCCGTTTAGCCATATCCAAAATGGACATATTGGCTAATTTCTGAATTGCTCGTGAAAGTCTTGAAGTGATTGAAAGTGATGAGGAGTTGAGTGCATCGTTTAAAATTGGTTTTTGTAAGTCATCTATCACAACATCTTGCATCATCTTAATAAATTCGACGAGCCTGTCGCGATACCAGACTTCCGTTCGCTTGCTAGGTGTTTGCGGCCTCATACGTCGATTGCGAGCTTTCAAACGCCCCTGTTTGCGCTCCAGCATTTGCTTCAGACTGATACCACTGTCCATTATTTACTCCAGTCATAGCTTCTATTTCTTCGTCAGTCACCGTCGTGAGCACGCCCCGCGCTTGCATTTCACGTAATGCAATCTCTTCGGTAACAACACCAGATTGAACAAGAGAAGTGAACCCTGTCGCATACTGCGAAAAGCGAGCTGCTTCGTCAGCTTCATTGATGCTGTCTATTGACGGGTATTCGTAGCTGATTGTGTCGATGCTGACAGCTAGCTTGTCGAGAATGAATTGATCAACAAAGTCTTGCATTGGCCGCAAACGGGTTTCTTGTAACCCGTTTATTGTTTCGTAATACGACTTATTATCTTCTTCGCCGGAGTTGAACCCGCTAGCAGACTGCCCAAACAATACATTTATGGGTCTGTCAAGTGCGCCAGCTAGAACGTTTGCCATCTTTGTAATAACATCAGACAATCCCGTGAATTGCGCCGTTTTTTGCTCATAGCGGCTCTGCATTGTGCTATCACCGGCATCCATCAACATCAAGCCCGTTGACGATTTTGTTTGTTTCATTATACGAGCATATTCAACAACTTGCGATTCTTGTCCTGCATCAATCTGATTGTTTAAGCCAGGAAGGAAAATAACATCAACATTCGCTTCTTGTATTGTGTCACCCGTGCTGACAATTGCGGCGTCAAATATTTTGATAGCATCATATGATGCCTGAATGTCAGATGTGCCGAACTTACACATGTCCTTTATGCTATGCTTACCCAATTTTGTTCTATGACAGCGTGAGTGATGAAATTTGAGTTGCTGACTGCTGATATCAATCTGATATGTATGCGGCTGCCCAAAATGCGGTGAAGCAATATCAGAAATAACATCGCTGGCGGGCGTGTACTCGCCTTTCCTCAATACTAAAAACTTGATGATGTCTTCTGACTGGAGATCAAGTGGCTCACTAATCATCTCATCAGAACAATCTGTAACCGCTACAATTAATGAATCCCCCAGCAGTGAGGCCCACGTTAGCGCGTCACGGAATATCTCGTAGACGCATAATACTGTTTCTGCGTCTTTGATGCGTTGAACCAGAGAGCCATCAATATCACCCACAAATTCGCGGGGTAACTTCAACATATCATCGGCTGTCTTATCTATGTATTTCTTGACAATCCATGAGCGTTTGTACATTGCCAACAATTCTTTATCGGGCACATTAGCTTTATTGCTCGCATATTTTATTGCTGCCACTCGCTCGCCGAGCGATGTCATCATACTGTGTATGCCATCAGTCAAGCGGCCTATCATCGTTTTTTTAGTCATACATGACGTCCCATACTGTCGTCCTACCTTTGATATACCCATCCAACCCATACCGCACTGCATCCCAACAGTGGTTATGTGCGTCTTCAATGACGGGAAGCACTTCGCCAGTAATACGATCTGTTTTATATGAGTAAAGACGAGCCTCTTTTGCTGTTTCTTTACAGCGTGGATGAATAATGATTTTCTTGAACCCGCGTAAGAATGTAATGCCGTCTTCTACGCTGCCTTGCCACTTCTTCGCTGCTGAGATATTGAAACCTTGCCGTTTCAGATAGCTGATTGTCTCAGGGCGGGCGGAGTCGGCTTTAATAGGCCATTTTCGAGACTCCGGTACTTTGTCATAGAAAGCGGGTATGTGATCGAGTTCCACCCCCACCCTGCAAGCCTCGCGATCGATATACAGACAATTATCTAAGATAAACATACGAAGCAAAGTGTTTGGGTCTTTAGCGAAACCAAAGTCAGCGCCAAATAACAATCTATCCGCTTTCATCCATAAATCGTCTGGGAACGATTCAATTTTGTACTTATTCGCTAATACTTGCTTTTCTGAGTTCTCAAGATAAGCACCCTCCCATATCCACGCATAATCCGAGTGTTCGAGACTTTCCAGATCTTCCTGTCGTTCTTCCTCCAACACATCAGGGAACCACGGATTATCACTGTAGTTCATCTCTACAATAATTGAGCTTCTCGGTGGTTTCTTTCTGAATCGCTTATCTGTTGCACTACCATCTTTTTCCGGGTTCCACGTCACCCAGATCTCAGATCCAGACTCACGTACTGTTGGGCGTAGCTTTTTCCAAGCTATTTCAGAAACAGATTCAGCTTCATCAACCCACGCCAAAAGAATACGGGCCTTTGATTTGATGCTGTCTAAATTATGGCGTAGACCACAGAACACATAGTTGACTAACCGGTTTTTGGTACGAATGTATTTTTCGCCAATATCGAAATAGTCATCAAGCCAGGGAATAGAACGGATCGCTTGTTTCACTTCTTCCATTGATGATTCTTCGAGAGAGTTCATAAACTCGCGAGCGCACAAAATAACCCCACTTGTACCAGATTCAGCAGCTTGATAAGCTCTAACCGCACTCATCATTGCAAATGTTCGAGTTTTAGCGCTGCCTCTGCCACCGTGTGCGCCACGGTAACGAACATTTTCTTTTGTAAACACAGGTACGAGTTTTGCAGGAATCGGCATGTCAACTGCTACCGTCATTGTTTTGGCTCGACTCCAACGAGCCTGATAGTAGTTGGCTTTGGAGACATAGAACCATCAGGGGAACGGTGATCGATTTCTTGTTTATCTGAGTAGCCATGATTAGCCAACATCAGCTTAGTGATTGTGGCATTAAATTCTCCCACGAGTCCTTTGTTAATCAGCTTGCTTTCTTGTAGCGCCAAAATCCCTTCTAACGTGTCCGAAAACTCATTTGATTGTTTTGCATATTCGTAGATAGTAGAGCGTGCAATATCCAAATAACACGCTAAACCCGCGACGCTCGGAATAACAGCCTCGTGCTCAACATAACCGCCGTATAGATATTCCTTTGCCCTAGAAATCAACTCATCATTCAGTTTGGTAGGGCAACCAACTTGATTTGTTTGTTGTCCCATCTCTTTCCCTTAAATAAAAAGGCCGCCGAAGCGACCGGTTCAATTTAGAACTTTATACTTCCCGGTTTAATAAATCCCCGGCATTTTAAATACCGTCTCGGATTGAATAACTACTATCTAGCACTCTGTCAGCAGAATGCTCTGAATGAGTTACTTTGATGGCCTGACTGAGCTATATTTACTCGCCCACACTTTAGCAATATGCAAACAGTCATCGTACATCTTGCCCTTACGACTCGCTGATGAAGCTCTTCGATAGTGATCGACCGCTTTGTCACTTGCCATGCACGCAATAGATGAAGAAAAACCGAGCTTGGTTAACTCGGCTTGTACGTTCTTCGCTATGAATTGCTCATGATTCATGCAGGTTCTCCGTCCGGGAAGTCATCAAAGCCGGGTAACGTAAGCTGCGACAAATCCAGAATGGCCTTTTCAGCCTTACGGAGTTTCTTAAGGTGGCGTTTTCGCAGATTCATCAAATTGCTACCCTTTCTTCCAAAATTCTCGAAAGACCACTTATTGGCAGCTACCAAGCGATTTTGCATCTCACCGATTGTCAGCTCTTTCAAGCTGTTTATATCCATCAATGATAAATCCTGGGGCTGACTTTCTTTTTCTATCAAGTCCAACACCCACTTACGCAAATCCTTAGCTACAGGTGTATCTGCCAGCATCCCCAGTAAATAAAGACCTCGAAGAGAAAATATGCGAACTTTCGTCTTTAAATTGCTGTAAGTGTCTGATTCTTTCGAGGTCACTCTTGTAATGACCTCGGTCATAGCTGGAGTGAACTCATCAGAATTAACGTTATACAAATTGGTTACTGACTTGGTTTTGGAATAATCAAGTAATGTTGCAACCTGTTTACTAGTAAACCAAATTTTCCCATCGCCATTATCGAAAGGAACAACAGTGTGATTTTTGAAAGTTAATGATGTAGTCATGGTATTACCCTATAGAAAGACGAACCTGTTCACACAGAAATACCGCCCGCAGAAATACCATTTAACGGTTTTCTCAGGTTCGCTTTCTGTAAGGTTCTGCGTTTAGAAATAAATGCGTGTGTGAATACGCTAGATAGAAAAAACCCCAGTCAATCTGGGGCTGTTACTGACACTGAGTTTTGATGTAGTCCTGCAAGCCCAACACCTGCTGATTAACTACCGCTATTCGCTCTCTGAGGGTCCAATAATCCCTGATAGAGGAGTTAGTAGGTCGGGCGGTGCTTGCATTAACCACGCCGGAGGGGGAACCGGCTTCGCTCTTTGGACAGGTGGCCGCGATACGCAACCTCCGACGACCTGCAGCAACATCATCACGAAGGCCATCGATTTCAGATTTGGCATTGGCTAGCTCCTTTGTATGCTTATTGTCTAATTCAGCTAGCATTGTGATATGCGAATTTTGATAGCTGATAGTGTCAGTAAGTTGCTGAATGTCTTCTTGCTGTTGCTTTGTTACATGCCGCTCTTTCTGTAATGCAGAGCGATAGTAATAAGCTGTCAGTGAGACAATAATCAGCGCAATAAGCGTGTAGTAGTGAGCGTTGAATTTCATGATAAAAACATCGTTTTTTCCGATGCCCTGCGAGCATCCAGCCCCGGTAATATTCTCCCACCAGCCATATTCCATCTCATAAACTCATTGGCTGCGCCGTTGTAGTCACCAGCATTGAGTTTCTTAAGCAAAGTAGAACGGACGAAAGCACCGGCACCACAGTTGAAGATAAATGAACACAGTGCATCAAACTGGCCCTGCGTCAGTTTTACTTTAACGTTATGCTCAATTGTGATGTAAACCGGCGCTAAGTCATCAAGCAAGAACTGCTCTGCTTGTTGCTCTGTGATTGCATCGCCGGGCTTGACGCCCAAAGTATGACCATAGCCGATTGTCCATACCCCTGCGGGACAACGGTATGAAGTTAAGCTACAACCCTCATAGCCTTTGAGTTTCGCTAACCCTTTCTCACTGATTTGCATCAGATACTCCCGCTTTATTACGTAAAGTCCCACGCATCAATTGACCAAAAAAGTCAGTTCCCAGATAACCAATAATGACGCTGCCGATATAAGCCAGGTCCGTACTTAAATTTAAGAAGACGAGTAAGTCACGAATGAACCACGCAATAAGCGCGCACATCATTGCGTCAATGATCGTCTTCCAGAACTTACCCCCGTTATAGCGGCCTCTGAGATACGCCATTGTCGCAGCCAGTGCCGCACCAATACCTTGCTCTTTGACTGACAGCAGCCATAGCCATAGCTGCATCCATATATCAGGCTGCTTATCCATGAGTTTCATATTTCCACCCCCGCTGGGGATTAAGTCCCCGCGAATACGGGCGTGAAAAGAAAAGGCCGCGTCAGATCGCAGCCCTTGAAGTGTTGCCAGCAAGCGACTGGCAGCACATTCCTCTATCTGCTATCGTTAAATCGCCAAAAGTAACAATACAAACGAGGAGAAATTGATGAGTGCGGAACAATTAAACAAATTAGAGTGCCAGATTGTCGCATTAAAAGTAGTTGTAAAGTCCATTCTGCCAACTTTAACTACTCAGCAAAAGAAAGAGTTATCATCTAATGTCGAGTCTACATTTAAAATAGCTACCGACAATCACCCTGAATACACAAGTGACATCGAACAAGTTAAGACTTTTGTTCGCGACATTGTTGGTGAGCTTGAATAAACCCTTCTATATCTCTGATGAGCATGTTTGCTATTTGCTTCGCTGGCGATTTCTTCTCATGCTCATTATCTTTCTTTTCCATACATCACCTTTATAAAGACATAGAGACTAATCGTGTGAAAAAGGCCACGCTATGCGTAGCCTGAATTGTCGCCAACCGCAACAAGGTTGGAGTGTTGAAAAGTTGCGGCGGCGAAAATGAAAAGCCCCGCGAGATGGCGAGGACTGAGATTCGGTTAAGACACCTAAGAGACACTTAAGGCAATCTTACCAAAAAGTATTGCTCATTTGCTCATTAATGTCAACACGTTCTATAAAATCTTTTTAATTTTCTCTACACGTTTACGTGAATTAAGCGCATTTTTCAGAGGTTGATACAAAAGATAGGTGCTTGCATTTAGAATCTCATCCACTTCACGACGACACGTTCCGCGAGATGGTTTCTTAAGCCTTCCTCCAGATCGGGTCATCATTTTGCGGGGATTTGCGACCCTGTGATAGTAAGATGCGATTGACAGTTTTGAGGCACCGTGAGCGTAATAACTCAGTAAAATGCCGTAGGCTTTCTTGTCAATGAACATGACGGAATCGACGACCCGAGAAATCAACATTCCATCATCATCATTGCACATCTGCCGTGTTTTGTTATTACTTGGTTTTACGCTCACCATAAACTTATAAATCATGTTTATCTGGCACTTACCTATACGACCACTATAAACCCACGCTCCCCATAAACTTAACCAGCTATCAATCCAGTCGTGTTGCTCTTTAGTGAGTTCATATTCTTTAACTCCCATCTCTGACCCCCGGCAATACTGAATGATATTTGTCATATTTAGTTGAGAACATGACTGAGTGTTTTTTGCCCCTGATTATTCGATCCTGAATAACTTTCAGTGAACCATATCTGCATTGCAGGACTGCAAATGACCTGCCTGTAATACCACTCCTAAACCTGGCTTCTTCAATTGCTGCTCCAATATCAGTGAAGATTGTCATTGCTTAAGCTCCTGAGTTTTGCACGATACTCATCACAAATACGTTCGTAATCTTCACGCCGCCATTTTATCAATGGCTTTGGCATCATTAGAGCATCAAACCTTTCTTGCCCAATTTTCTCAATCAACTTGGGTTTATAGTTAATTATATTTCCTGATAAATAGTTATTACATGCAGAGCATTGTTTGTGACAATTGTCTTCATCAAATCTTAATTCTGGATGAGCTTTAGTTGTTCGATAATGTCCCGCTTGATATTGTCCCTTATGAAATCTCCCGCAGCTAATGCATGGCAGGTCTTTATCTCTTTCTCTGATAAATGCATTAAATGCCTGTTGCGCTTGATTTCTGAAATATGAGAGAGGCTTGACTGCTAATCGACGGGCTTTGAGTTTATCTTTCTTTTCTGTTAATTCCTGTTGCTGTTTCTTTTTAAGTGCCCGCTCTGCTTTTTCTTTGTCTCTATTTCTTTTTCTGATTGCTAATTCCGCGCCATGTTCGGGATTACACCACCATATATTTTGATATTTCGGCATAAACCACTCACAGCATATTTTACATTTCCGTCTCGCTGGTTTTTTCATTTCTATTTCTCCTCCGATCCCACTTCGCACGCAATAGTTTATAAACGTAATCAAACGTTTTCACTTCGGACTCTGTGGGAATTGGCTTTGATTTATTGGGCGGGACTTTATAGATTAGATTATTGATGACTCGCTGAGTCTGTGATGTTTGTTGACTCATTTAATTTATTTCCATTTTTCAATACTAGCGTCGCAACACAGCGAAGAACGCAACCGTCACAAATATCAACGTTGTTGCCCGACACTATCGCGTTTACTTCATCTTGCGATTTACCACAGAAGTTACACCAGTGTTTATTGCCCGCTATCATCTATCTTGCTCCTGTTTTAATTAAAAAAACGATAACAATCGATTCTCTGTTAATTTATCAGCACTTTTGAAAATATGCTTAAGCGCGGCATTAATCATTGCATTGTAACAACGCTCGAATTCGTCTTGATCCATACTTGCGTATGCCAGGCTTTTTGCTTCCGTTCTGATTTCTCCATTTAATCTGACTGTCTGCTCATAGAACCCAGCAAGAATTGTTAAGTCTTTTCTGAATCTATCAAACTGACTATGCTCGTCCATATTTTCTAATCCTGCTTTATCAGCCGCCCAATGCTCAAAGCAGAAATTAAAAAAGGCGAACATCTTTCTGTGAAATGCGGGATTTCTTGTTAATTTAAATTCAGCCGTATATTGCTCGCCATTTTTGAATTTTGTTAACCGGGGTAGATCACGTTCAAATACTGGAGCAAATACCCCACCCGCGTTTTTAATCATTTCTATTTGCATCTAACCCCCATCGTTTACTCTCTTATTCCAGGCTCCAATAGCTCATCAGGAATTTCAATTTCATCATCAAGCTCTATTGCAATAGCACGACAAATAGCCTCTTTTGCAGTTTTTCCCGTCATGACATCAAATCCCGGACGATCTGCACACCAACAATCGCCGCGCTCTATGATACTGACAAAAAACTCATCAATTAACGGGCCGCATTCACTCCATTCCGTAGAATATTCAGGGATATTCTCTGGATTTTTAATCAAGTAATCTGAATCCCATCCATCGCAAATAGCAACAGCATAATCCAGCGCACGGCCTGTTAAATTTTCTGTTTTAATTTTCATCTTAAAAATCCTTCTTGTGTAAATTGAATTTCCGTCTGATTTCCGCCAGACGATTTAATGCCCGCTCATTGCTAACTGGAATATGCAACTTCGGGATCTGCTTAACTGGCGCTGGTATTTGCTCGCCTGATTCCATTCTGCGAGACATGCTAATCAGCTCCTGACTACAACGTTTGCGTAACTCAGACTCAGTTAAATTCAGCCCTCGCATCTGTGAATACAATTTAGTGACAATCCAGTAACAAGCGTTGCTCTGCCAAGGGAAAGCCTCTGCGCTGCTATACAAACCACGGCGGGCGCTATAGTCCATCACCATTTCATATAACTCTGCATCATCCGGTAAACCAGCATTTTTGATACCACCCCGTTTACACCACTGGACGAATTGCCCTGGCGATGGCAAAAATGGCGTATCTTGTTGCCTGGCAATTTTCATTCCGGCATTGACTTGTTCAACGGTTCTGATGCCATTCTCAGCGAAAGCGAGAACCCATTGCCGACGCAGTTCATTAAAATCTTCCTGTGTTTTGATATTCGCCATCAAAGCCGGAAAAGCGCCTTTTAACTGGCGGAATAACTCATTGAAAATTTCTGCGGCCTGCTTTGTAACTTGTGTTCCCTGTTGTGGTTTTTGAGATCCGGCCATAACCTGCAAAGCCCCGCCATCCCGATTCTGTACCACAGTAGCAAGATTTCTCATATCGTTAGCCCATCTATCCAATCTGTATTATTGAAATCCAGACCCTGCTTAGCTCGCAGTGGATATTTGGGCTTAAACAGCCCCTGATATCCGTTTGCTATGCTTGTGTTAATTACATCAGCCGGATCATGTCCCTCGTCAAAACACTCCTTCAGCAAATTGAATGCCTTTGTAACAGTAATCTGGGTTTTAATCGGTTTGCCGGATTGCTGGCGATAGCTCACCCATTCAGCCCAAGCATCACCGCTTAACCAGTCCGGTATTTCAACTTGTGCTGGGTCAAATTTAGTTTTCGGTTTCGGTTTTGGTTTTTCTGGTAAAGGGGATACAAGGGGATCATTAATTTCTTTTTTCTTTTGTATAGTTTCTTTTGTGTTTAGCTGACTTGGCTTATCCTCATTAGCCGACTTAGCTAATGTTTTATTAGCTGACTTGGCTAATGTTTCGCTAAGTCGGCTAATGTCTGTACTCCACTCAGAAACGATCTTATTTATTCCTATTTGATTTCCAGATAACACAATGATTTTCATTGCAATCATTTCATTCTTTGCTTTGCAGACATGTGTATGATGAATACCTGTCATCTCGGCTATCTGAGTATTCGTTATCCGGTCTGTTTTTTTACCAAAACCATAGGTTTTTCTGATAATCGCTAAGACAACTTTTAGTTGCCTGGCTGTTAAATCAGCACTCATTATTGATTCAAGCAGTTCATTAGCGATGCGCGTATAGCCATCATCAACATCAGCCACTTTGACAACCTCCCGGCGCTGAAGTGCGGGAAAATTAATTACTTCCGCTGTATTCATGTGACCTCCTTTTCAGCTTGATTTATCTTGTGAAATCGCCGTTTTCTTGACATGATATAGACCTATTAGTGGTATATAGGGGAAATGAGAGCTCCCCTGTTTGATTCATATTGACATTTCAATTTGATTAGAAGCCTCAGTTGTTGGCGCAACCGAGGTTTTTCTTTTCGGGTATCTGATAAGCTCCAAAGCAGCTAATAGCGCTTTCGCATCTTCCCCCGTCATAACAACTTCTTGTTCCGGGATTTCGAATTCAATCGCAACTAAGAACCGAGCCATCTTCTCAATAAAACTGATGTCGTCGATTCTCTGCGGTCGTTGCCATCTCGCAATTTGAGACTCATGAAACCCAATAATTTCTGCGACATTTCTCGCACCTTTCAGCACCAGTTTTTTAATTAACTTGCTTTCCATCTCACGAAATTTGCGTTCCGTTGCAGTATCCATATGTTAAATTCCTTAAATAAAATAATGTTAATAGCCTTAAATAAGGCCGCTCCCCGTTTGTGGGGAATGCACTTTTCAGCGCTATCTGTTAAAGAGCATGCGAGCTATACCAGCTCGCTCGATCTATTCGGCTAATAAATTTCTTTTACTTGCTTCCAAAAGATCTTTAGCCAGATATTTACCCTTGGAAATTTTTTCGATTGTTATTGCGTAAGTTGTTTTTTCAAAAAATTCGGTTTTTGGTAATGAGCCTTTTTCTAACCACTTGTAAACCGCTTTTTTCGTAACACCACACGCGGTAGCGACATGAGAAACGCCTATGTCTTTTATTGCTATGTCGATGTCCATCTTTTTTCAATCCCTTATTTGTACTTTTAGTACATATTATTATTGAACTGAAAGTTTTTGCAAGTGGTTTATTATTGAACCTATGGTACAAACAGAAAAAGTGCGAAAAGAGTTCGCCGATAGGCTTGCACTGGCCTGTAAAAAATTCGGCCTAGATGAACATGGGAGAGGTGTTGCCATTGCAAAAGCTTTAGGAGTTACACCAAAAGCAGCAAGCAAATGGTTTAACGCTGAATCACTTCCCAGACAGGCCACAATGAAAGGTATCGCTGATTATTTGCGAGTTGATTTGGCATGGCTTCAATTGGGAATAGTAAAGAACGCAGACGAACAAGGAAAAGTAGAATATGCAGGAAAACTAAAAGATGGACTTGTTAGAGTAGTAGGGGAAGCTATTCTTGGCATTGACGGCGCTGTAGATATGGTTGAATTCCATGCCGGATGGTTGCGTATTTGTAGTTCCGATCGAGATGCATATGGATTAAAAGTTAAGGGAGATAGCATGTGGCCCCGCATACAGTCCGGCGAATTTGTTGTCATTGAGCCGAATACACTCGTGCATCCTGGCGATGAAGTTTTTGTTAGAACGCGTAACGGTCATAACATGATAAAAATCATGAACATTACACGAAATGGTGATTATCAGTTTTCAAGTATAAACAGCGATCATCGACCAATAACAATTCCTAAGGATGATGTGGCAATGATTCATTATGTATCGGCTATTATAAAAAACACGCGTTACATTGATGATGACGAGATTAGTTAAGGCGAACAATTCGGTTAAATTTTTTTATTATCAATACATTATATTTAATTACAGGAGAGTTAATGTCTTCAATGTATGAAAATTTTGAATTCATTACCGCTGAAATATTGGGTGAGTACTTCGATTCAAAAGGAGTTATCCCTCATTGTAGTCTTTGTGATAATTTACATTTTACTGTTCCTCAGGTTGGGATGACAGGTGCTATCTCTTGTAATATGAGCACGGGACCATATGTTAATGTATTTAAAGCAGAAAGCATATATCACAAAAATACGGATAATTATTACATTTCAATTATTTGTAAAAAATGTGGGAATGTAATGATGATAGATACATCACAAATTCTTGAGTGGGTAAAACAGAAATACCCTGCTATCATGGGGAAAGATAGCAATGAATAAAAAAGATAACGTAGTTCCAATAAGAAGTGATTTGCCATTTAAAACAGGCGGCAATAGTGGTGACGGAGGCAGCAACGATATGCTTGAAATCAGAGTAAAAAAACTTGAAGATGATCTGAACCTCATCAAAACCGATCTCGCAGTTATGAAAGCTAACTATGCAACAAAGGAAGATATTGCATCTGTGAGAATTGAGGTTCACCAATCTATTGCAGCTCAAACCAAATGGATTGCTGCCACAATGTTAGGAATAACTGGTTTGGCGATTGGTATTGCAAAGCTTATCTTCTAAGACATATATCACCTGCTACCCACCCTAATTGGGTGGCTTTTCCCATCCCTTTTCCATTATTATCAATAATTTTATTTAAAATCAATAAGATAATAGATAAATCTTGATATCTTACTTCCAAATCAGCTTCTCATTTAGAAAAACTTTTCAAAAAATAAATTTCCTTAAAAATCAAACAAATAAACTAAAAGTACATATCCAAACAAAGAATTTGTACTATTGGTACTTTACAAAATTGTACTAATAGTTCATTATTATCACATCAAAGCACAACAGTGAAAAGGCAGATGAAGAGGTAGGTGATTCGCAAGTGCTAAGAAACAACGCAGTACAAGCAGCAAGCAGTACAAATAGGAAGTAGTAGCTAACAGGAAGTTTCGCTCTTTAACAGATAGCGCTGAAAAGTGCACATTTTCAACCAGTCGGTTTCTGACTGAGTTATCACGATAGCTTAATCAGAAATCAACAGGAGAAAATTTATGAAATGCTATGCATATAACAACGCAGCTAAACGCAGACGTAATAGCAGACAGGCATTAACTGATGCTTATAACCAAGCAAACGGGATTAATCCTGAAGAAGTTAAGCCAGTCCGTCCGGTTCTGACAATTAAGCGCGCTGCAATGAATCGAGTTGATAAAGCTCTTTCAGTACAAGCCACGACTTTCTATGACAGCATTGATAACAGATGCTTACACAACACCTGGCTCTATTCAGTCAGATAAATATGGAGGCGATATGAATGATTTAGAGTATTGGAGTGAATGTATTTCGGACGGCGCTGGTGATTGCGATTTAGTTCTAACAAAAGAACAAGTTAAATCATTAGCTGAGTCTGTCATGGGGGGGGCATGAATGTTACGGAATGTCATTTTATTCACCACCGCCAAGCGAGCGTTACGCAGAAATAGAAAGGGAATGGAAATTAAAATTAGATAAATTACAAAATGAGTTTGATGCATATATAAATAATGCAGAGGCCGCAGTTAGAATTGCATTGCGACAACATCGAGATACGAAAATCTCAATCGATAAAGATGGGGCGGTTTTTAGATGTAATGGACGTTCTGAGCAAATTCAATAAGCAGCATTATTTCGCCACACCGGGAAAATAACAGGGAATTATCGGCATGGATGCTAATTAATAATATGGAGCTGTGAAGCCAGTGGATGGCATAGGGGTATATTATGAAAATCAACAAACAACTTTTCGAGTTAGCTCAATCTAAAGCTAAGATAGCATTAAAGACAGAAAGCAAAATGGCGTGGGTTATAGCAATGCAATATCTGAGACTATCATATGAATATGATTAAAGAATGGCTCTTTGCTATGTTATATCCATCTTGTTTAGTTCTATTTACGACGTTAATTTTAATATTTCTGAGGTAATTATGATTAAGATTTATTGTGATACTTTTAAAAGCTTTACAAAAAACAAAGGATATGAAATTGAAGTAGATGACGGATATTTCATAACAAAAGGAACTGCTACTGAAATCATCGGAAATTCTAATCTCTGCTTTAATGAAGTAAAAGCATATTTCGAAAGTCAAGGGTATAAAATCGAGGCTTTATAAAATGAACACTCAACACGAGAGGAATAAAGAAACGGAATTCTACACGAAAATCGGCTATTCAGATAAAGAAATTATCGAGCACATGGAACTTGAATATAAGCACTCTATTCAGGGAATTGATAGGAATATGCCGATTAGTTCAATTGAATTCAATGGCGACTTCACTTAATCACAGGAAACAAAATGAACATTTATATTGATATTGAAACAATCCCGTCTCAAAACGAATCAGTAAAAAAATCCTTTCTCGATAATGTGAAAGCACCAGGTAACTTTAAAAAGCAAGAAAGTATTGATGATTGGCTTGCTGAAAATAGAGAGAAAGTTGCAGATGAGGACTGGAGAAAAACTAGTTTTGACGGCGGCTTTGGTCAAGTGTGCTGTGTCAGTGTAGCAATTAATGATGAACCCACTGTGACGTTTTTTGATGAAGACTGGAAAAACTCAGAGCCTGCAATTATTGCTGATTTATTTCATTATCTGGAAAGTCATTACGACCCATCGCGTCAAATACCCCCCGTCTTTATTGGTCACAATATCGCCGGGTTTGATTTGCGTTTCTTATTTCAGCGTGCCGTTGTACTTGGCATTAAACCCCCACGATTTATTCCGTTTGGGGCTAGATCATGGGATAAGCAAGTGTTCGACACAATGACAGAGTGGGCCGGGCATAACAATAGAGTGTCACTTTGTAAGTTATGCCAGGTACTTAATTTACTACAAAAAGGCTCTGAGACCGGCGAGGATATTGACGGCAGTAAAGTTTGGGACTTTGTGAGAGATGGGAAAATATCAACAGTAGCGGAATATTGCAATGGTGATGTTGAAAGAGTCAGAGCTATTCACAAAAGAATGACATTTGCAGCATAGCCCTGGGGTGGATTTTTATTAGAGGTAATTATGGGAACCGCAACATTAATCTTAGGCGAATCTGGTACCGGGAAATCAACAAGTCTCAGGAATTTAAACTCATCAGATTGCTTATTAATTCAAACAGTAAGGAAACCATTGCCATTCAAGAGTGCAACATGGAAATTGTGGGATAAAGAAAACCCAGAAACCTCCGTTTTCATTTCAGATAAATATAGTCATATCGAGGGCGCAATAATAAAAGCTCACTCATACGGAAAGAAAATTGTCATTATTGATGACTTTCAATATGTCATGGCAAATGAGTTCATGCGCCGCTCTGATGAAAAGTCATTCGATAAATTTACGGAAATTGGCAGCCATGCATGGAATATTATTGATAAAGCAATAAATGGAACGCCAGACGATTTACGTGTTTATTTTCTGTCTCATACGGAAGAGACGCAGACAGGGAAAGTTAAAATAAAAACAATAGGAAAAATGCTTGATGAAAAAATAACCATCGAAGGAATGTTCACAATAGTATTAAGAACAATTGTCAAGGATGACAATTATTTTTTCTCAACAAGAAACAACGGTTACGATACAGTTAAATCACCGATGGGTATGTTTGATAAACATGAGATAGAAAATGATTTAGCTGCTATCGATGAAATAATTTGTCATTATTACGAAATCAAAAAATAAGGTTAAATGAAATGAGTAATGTTATGTTTGTTTATAACGAAGAATTAGCATTGTCCGCAGGTCAAAGCGGCTTTATCACAGAAAGCGGAGCTTATATTATTACTATAAGCGAGGCTAAATTCACGACGGGAAAAGGGGGTGCTTGTTTCATTGAATTTTCTGGCGAATCAAATGATGGGAGAAAAGTTAATTATTTGAGCGTCTGTTATAAAAAGAATGATGGGATGGATAATCAATACGGTATTAATATGATTAATGCAATTATAGGGTGTGCGGGTGTAAAACAGCTAAGCTATATCACGAAAGATGACAATACTTTTATTGCCCCCGAATTAACAGGGAAAACAGTCGGTCTAGTGCTTCAAAAAACACTGCGGACAAAAAAATCAGACGGTAATGACACGTTTGGTTTTGATATCAGAATTCCATTCATTGCTAAAACGAGCCAGACTTTACAAGAGTTAAAAGAGGGTAAAGTTGCTGAAACTATAAATAATATTGTCTCAAATTTAAAAGATAGAGACGAAAGAAAGAAATCACATAATAATAGCAATGATAACTGTTATGATAGCAATATGCAGCCAAATCAATTCGATGATAATTTCTCTCCATTTTAATGCAAGGAGAATATTCATTCATGTATGGTGAAAAATTTAATGGCAAACCGTGCCCCTTGGGGCACACTCTCAGATATATAGCAAGCGGAAATTGTGTTGAATGTCATAGTACAAACAAAAAGAAATCGAGAAATAAAGTAAAAAAGTCCAAGCAAGAAAGTAGAAATAAATTCAATCCCGATGATTTTACCCATTGCGTATTTATTCTCGGAAATCCTGAAAGAGTGAGAAATTAATTTAATCTAATGAGGTGATTTATGGCTGTGAAGTTAGAAATTTGTATCTCGTTTAATGAAGACTTAAATAAACATCATGTTGAATATTCCACGGCTTTTACTTCATGTAGTACGCATGAAGAAAGACAGATTCTGACTGAATTAAGAACTAAATTATTATGTGAAATGGACAATGAATATGTAAGCAATCGTTACGTTAATTAGAAAGAGAGGTGAATATGACTCAGAAAACACCGTGGAATCCGTGTCAAAAAGCCATTCAACGGGTTAAAGACCCGCTCCCAATTCCGACAGAGTGTCATTACTGCAATGGCGACGTAACAATAGCTCATCATGAAAATGTATTCGGCAAAGCATATAGCAAATGGCCGTGGCTCTATATTTGTACTGAGTGTAGGGCATACGTCGGCATGCACCCGTTTACTGATATCCCTTTAGGTACGTTAGCAGATAAAGCCACACGAAACGCAAGAATGAGCGGGCATCGGCATTTTGAAGAAATGCGGGATAAAATAGGATTTGAACGCACGGACGCGTATAAATTTCTAGCAAAACGACTGGGAATTAATTTCAGGAAATGTCACTTTGGCTGGTTCGATATTGACACATGTTATAGAGCCAAAGAAATTTGTGAAAATATGATTATTAAAAGAGGTAGCAATTATGAATAAAGATACAGAGTCTTTAATATCCGCATGTCACGAATTAGCAAAAACGGCAAAATGTGACGATTATTTAATTCTGAATGAGATTGCTGATAGATTAATTTCTTTGCAGAATGGGCGAGAAAACTATAAGCAGATGTTTGCTGAATCATGCATGGGTTTAGCTTCAATAGCTGAAGCTGTGGGTATTAAAGAAGAAGATGATACGGGCTCACCGGGCCAAGTAATAGATAAAATTAAAATATTAAAAAAGAAAATTCGGGTTTTTGAACTCGGATTTGATGCACTTAACCCACTAATAACTTTATCACAATCTTTACTGGAACAAGAGTTGAAGAAAAATGAATGATTATCTATGCCAATATTTTTATTTTGTGTGGAAACGAATGTTCAAGAGTTACATGATAAATACGCTTATATCACGCGGCGCTAGTTTAGCAGAAGCAGAAGAAGCCGCTGAGTGTGAGATTGAAGAATATTCTAAGAAAGATGGGTATTGGAAATATATTCATCCGCATGACGCGGCGAAAGAGCAATTGTCATATTGGAGTGATTAATGGCAGGCTTCAGAGGAAGTAATACTCCCAAGGAATTAAAAGATAAATGGCAAACCCCGATTGAGATATTCACCGCTCTAGACTTAGAATTCGGCTTTTATCTCGATGCAGCAGCAGACAATGAAAATGCTCTATGTGCTCATTATCTCACGGAACGCGATAATGCACTAATATGCGACTGGGTGAGCTACGGAGCAATATATTGTAACCCGCCGTATTCCGATATTACGCCGTGGGTTATTAAAGCAGCTATTGAATGCAGGAAGCAATTACAGCCGGTCGTTATGTTAGTTCCAACAGACACATCAGTCGGCTGGTTTAAATTAGCTATGAACTCCGTAGATGAAATCAGACTAATAACAGGCGGAAGGATTTCATTTATTAATGCTGGCAACGGGAAAGAGAAAAAAGGAAATACAAAGGGAAGTTTACTGCTAATCTGGCGTCCATTTATTAAACCCCGCTGTATATTCACAACAGTTGATAAATGCCAATTAATTCAAATTGGCTATAATATATTAAATGGGATTACATCATCATGAAATTAATCAGCTTAATAAAGCCAATTAAAGTTAATCTAGATGAATGACCAAGTTTATGAAAACGGACGCAGAGCAATAGCAAAGGAATGCTTAAATGAACTCACTCAACTATCGAAATACGATGACAAAGCCGTCACAGCTATTCTCGATAAATATACACAGCAATTCAAATTAATTATAAATGAGCATCAAAGGAGAAAGTCAACGCCCAAAGTCTGGCTTTCTCAGTATGTGCGAAATTTGCAAAAGGAATGTAAGAATGGATAGATATCCAATGACATTTAACGAAGCATGTGACTTTATCGGTATATCACCGCCAACATTAAGAAACTGGATTCGAACTGGCAGGTTGGTGGCAGCAAGAAAAGACCCATCAAAACACCAATCACCTTATCTCATCACGAGACAAAATTGCATTGCCGCATTAAACAATCCGATCAACACTATAAAAGTGAGCGCGGTTGACGCTAAGGAAGGTAATACATGTCAATATTCCGTAGAAACAAGACCTGGTACGCCGACATCACGATCCCGGGCGGCAAGAGAATTAAGCAATCTCTTGGCACGGAGGATAAGCGGCAAGCAAAGGAATTGCATGACAAATTAAGAGCTGATTTGTGGAGGGTAGATAAACTTGGTGATTATCCTGATGTCACATTTGAAGAAGCATGTATCAGATGGCTTGAAGATAAATCTGATAAGAAGTCAATAGATAAGGATAAGAGCATGATAGCGTTTTGGCTAATCCACTTCTCTGGGATGATCATAAAAAATATCACAGCAGAGAAGATATATTCCGCAGTAGCAAAGATGGAGAATCGAAAACATCTGGAAAATTGGCAATCAAAGTGCGAAGCAAATAAAAGAAAAGGTAAAGATATGCCCGTTTATGTACCAAAGCCAGCAGCAAAAGCCACAAAAGGATTGCATTTGGCGCTTATAAAATCGCTACTTAGGGCGGCAGAGAGAGAATGGAAATGGATAGATAGGGCACCAATAATCAAAACAAGTCAGCCGAAGAATGGACGAATACGATGGCTCGAACATCACGAAGCTAAAAGACTTATAGATGAATGCCATGAGCCATTAAAATCCATCGTTAGATTTGCACTGGCTACAGGATTACGTAGATCAAACATTATTAATCTTGAGTGGCAACAAATTGACATGCAAAGAAAAGTAGCTTGGATATACCCTGAAGATAGTAAATCAGGAAAAGCTATCGGAGTGGCTTTGAATGACACAGCGTGCCAAGTACTGCGTAATCAGATAGGAAATCATCACAAATGGGTGTTTGTGCATAAAAAATCCGCAATTAGAAATGATGGAACTAAGACGCCAGCAGTTAGAAAGATGCGGGTTGATGATAATACAGCGTGGAATTCCGCATTAAAAAGATCCGGAATAGAAAATTTCCGCTTTCATGATTTAAGACATACGTGGGCAAGCTGGTTAGTTCAATCAGGAGTTCCATTGTCAATTTTACAAGAGATGGGAGGATGGGAGAGTATAGAAATGGTAAGGCGCTATGCTCACCTAGCGCCTAATCACTTAACTGAGCACGCAATGCAAATAGATGTGATTTTTGACAGCCACGTCCCATCTACGTCCCAGGCGATTATATCTAATAAGTTAAATAACATGTAACTTATTGAAAAATCTGGTGGCCCCTACTGGACTTGAACCAGTGACCAAGCGATTATGAGTCGCCTGCTCTGACCAACTGAGCTAAGGGGCCGTTGAATGGAAGGGATTATACGTACAGTTTTGCTTGCGGTCTAGACCTATAAATTTATATGGCCATTTTGTATACAAAATTTGGTTTTTATTAAGTAGTAAAAGAGGTTAGCGATATATATTGGCTATTTTTATGGCTAATTTAATGTTTTTATAAGTTATCGACTTAATTTTCAATAAGATATTTTGTGTTGTTGGTTATATTATGATCACGATAATCAATATATTTTGATGGGTGATTATATGAATAATAAACATCTTTCTTCTGTTTCTTCTTATCATCAGATGGAAAATTACTTTTTCTCGTCTATTAGTCAATCGTCTCAATATATAAACGAGCATGTGCGGGTATATGTGATGGGGATTGAAGCAGATATTTTTAATTTTTTGTTGGTAACAAAAGGATGTGTTGACGTAAGTGATGCTCTGCGTTCAGGTGTTAAATTTTTAGAAAATACCGGATTACCTTTTGGCGTTGTTTTTGTTGAAGATGAGGTTCAGCGTGTTCAGCAAGATATTCAACAAGCCAATTTTGTTCATGATGGGGTGACCACAGCCATGCAACTAAATTTATCTGAGTGGCATAACAAGCCGGTTAATCACGATATTCGATGTGTTGATATTGTTTTGCAGGATTGGTCTATTCCGCTTGAGAGTGCTTTTGCATCTGAGGAATATAATGTTACCAGACAATATCAGGAACGGCATCGAGCGGCAGTTGAAGCAGGAAAACAGCTAAAACACTATGCGCTGTACGTGGATGGTCGTCCTGTTTGTTCTTTAACTTTATCAATATTGGATAATATGGCACGTTTGGATGATATTGGTACGGTTGTGGAAGTGCAGGGAAGAGGATATGCAACTGCATTGATAAACTATGCTCTAAATGAGGCGAGGATTAATGGTGCAGTAGTTTGTTACCTGGAAGCTTCAGATGATGGTGTTTCTTTGTACCAGCGTCTCGGTTTTACTCCATTGTTTAGTTATCAGAGTTTTTATCGCGATTGATATTGGTGTTGTGGTAAGAAATAAAAGCGTCTGCCGGAGCAGACGCTTTTCAATCAGCATGATTAAAATTTTTGATTATTCATCAAGGAAGCTACGCAGAACTTCAGAGCGGCTTGGATGACGCAGTTTACGCAGTGCTTTTGCCTCGATCTGACGAATACGTTCACGGGTGACGTCAAACTGTTTACCGACTTCCTCTAGTGTATGGTCAGTATTCATATCAATACCGAAACGCATACGCAGTACTTTTGCCTCACGAGCAGTTAACCCAGCCAAAACATCGTGGGTTGCTGAGCGCAGGCTTTCTGAGGTCGCAGAATCCAGCGGCAGTTCCAGCGTTGTATCTTCAATAAAATCACCCAGATGTGAATCTTCATCATCACCAATTGGGGTTTCCATTGAGATTGGTTCTTTGGCGATTTTCAGTACTTTGCGGATTTTATCTTCCGGCATTAACATCCGTTCTGCCAATTCTTCCGGTGTTGGTTCGCGTCCCATTTCTTGCAACATTTGGCGGGAGATACGATTGAGTTTGTTGATTGTCTCAATCATATGAACGGGAATACGAATGGTACGAGCTTGGTCGGCAATAGAACGTGTAATTGCTTGACGTATCCACCATGTGGCGTAAGTTGAGAACTTATAACCACGGCGATATTCAAATTTATCAACCGCTTTCATCAGACCAATATTGCCTTCTTGGATCAGATCCAGGAATTGCAGGCCACGGTTGGTATATTTTTTAGCAATTGAAATAACCAGACGTAAGTTAGCTTCAACCATCTCTTTTTTCGCACGGCGGGCTTTTGCTTCACCGATAGACATACGACGGTTGATATCTTTCACTTGTTCAATGGTTAAACCGGTTTCTTCTTCGATCTGACGAAGTCTTTGCAGACTACGTTGTATTTCTTCTTCAACCTCAAGTAGTTTTTCAGACCACGGCTTGTTCATTGCTTTTGCAGCGGTGAACCAGATGTCACTGGTTTCATTACCGGAGAATAAAGTGATGAAGTTCTTCTTCGGCATTTTGCACTGCTCAACACACATTTTCATGATTTGGCGTTCTTGAAGACGAACGCGATCCATCATAGAACGCATGTTGTTGACCAAGTAATCAAACTGTTTTGGCACTAGACGGAACTGTTTGAAAATCTCTGACAGTTTTAAGATTTCGGCTGTAGTATTTGCATGATCACGGCCATTTTTCTTAATTTCCTGACGGGTGATTTCATACTGTTCGTGCAGTTCCTGGAATTTTTGACGAGCTAATTCCGGGTCAATGCTGTTGTCATCATCACCATCGCTATCGTCATCGTTGTCTTCATCGTCTTCATCATCATCGTCATCAAGCTCTTCTTGTGGGAGCTCAGAACCAACGTGAGTTGCGGTAGGTGCGAGGTCTTCTTCTGCGTTCGGATCAACGAAACCGGTAATTAGATCTGACAAGCGAGCTTCACCAGCTTCTACTCGGTCGTATTGTTCCAGTAAATAGGTAATTGCTTCAGGGTATTCAGCAACAGAGCATTGTACCTGATTGATGCCATCTTCAATGCGTTTAGCAATGTCAATTTCACCTTCCCGGGTCAATAATTCAACGGTACCCATTTCACGCATGTACATACGTACCGGGTCGGTGGTACGGCCGATTTCAGATTCAACGCTAGATAGGACTTGAGCAGCAGCTTCCACAGCGTCTTCGTCTGTGTCGTTAGTAGTTTCTGCTAGCATCAGATCATCGGCATCAGGTGCTTCTTCCATTACCTGAATGCCCATGTCATTGATCATCTGGATGATATCTTCGATCTGATCGGAATCGACGATATCTTCCGGCAGATGGTCATTGACCTCAGCATAGGTCAGATAGCCTTGCTCCTTACCACGGGTGACAAGTAGCTTTAGCTGTGACTGCGGGTTTTGCTCCATAAGACGGTATCCACACTTCAGAGTATTTGGGTTGGTGTCGGTCGGCAAAACTAATCTGCCAACAATAACATTTAGGGGCGTTTTCGTTATATTGCCACTGCCCACTTATAGCGGCAAAATGTAGGGTTTTGTCCCTACCTAAATGCGGCACTTAAGCCGTGAATTCAGTGTTTACTTTCTGGCACGGGACTCATTAATTAAGCGGACTTCTTCACGCTCTTCCTGTGTCAGACCTTCAGTCCTTGCCCTGGCGATAAGAATGTCTAAACGTTCTTCTAACGCGGAATCGACGAGGTGATCCAATGCGTCACGAAATGTATTTTCTGCTATTTCTTCTACTTGTATATCGTTCCATGTAGCTAGTTTTTCAAGTTGTTTACTAAATTTAGTATCACGATATTGTTCTAGTAGCTGCCCAGTTGTTAGCCCTGGTTGAGTAAGGCAAACCTCCACAAGCTCCATAAATAATGGTAAGCCTGCAATCTTGGCCTGCATAATTCCCTGTAGAGGGGGAACTAAAGCGGCTAAGTGTGGGTTTTGTACCAACAGTCCTATAAGTATACGCATAGTTGTCGGTTTTAGCTGCGGCATCTGATAATTATTCCCGTTTTCCAGACGCTGTGGTAATAAATGTTCCAACTGTACTGCATCGGGAATACCTATCATATTACCGAGTTCTTGCCTCATATAGAGGCGTAAAGTTTCTCCCGGAATTTGGTTGATTAATGGTACAGAAAGTGAGCTGAGCTTGGTTTTTCCTTCTGGACTACTTAAGTCAACCTGCGGCAATAACGATTCGAACAAAAATTCGGATAATGTATGAGACTGTTCCATTCTTTGCTCAAATGCCTTACGGCCTTCTTTGCGAACCAGTGAATCAGGATCTTCGCCATCAGGCAAAAACATAAAACGTAACTGCCTACCATCATTTAGATAAGGGAGTGCTGTTTCCAACGCTCTCCATGCAGCGTCACGCCCGGCTCTGTCGCCATCGTAACAACAAATGACGTTATCAGTGGCGCGGAAAAGTAATTGAATATGTTCCGATGTAGTCGAAGTACCTAATGAGGCAACAGCATAATCAATACCAAACTGCGCCAGTGCCACTACGTCCATGTAGCCTTCAACCACTAATAATTGTGAAAGCTCCTTGTGGCTTTTCTGCACTTCATAAAGGCCATATAGTTGGCGACCTTTATGAAAAATTTCAGTTTCTGGTGAATTGAGATATTTAGGGAGTGCATCTCCCAGAACACGTCCACCAAATGCAATCACGCGCCCTCTACGGTCACGAATTGGAAACATCACTCGTTCGCGGAAACGGTCATAAGTCCGGCCATTATCATTTGCGACCAACATACCTGCGTCATTTAATTGTTGACGTTCTTCCGCGTTACGAGCAAACCGTTTCAAGGTGTTATCCCAACCAGCGGGAGCGAAACCAATCGAGAAACGGTGGATAACTTCTTCACTAAGCCCGCGCTGAGCCAGATATTGTCGGGCTTGTTGTGCAGCGGAGGTATTTAATGAATTCTGATAGAAGCTGTTGAGCTTATCCATCAATTGATAAAGATTTTGTCTTTGATGGCGTTCTATCTGGCTACTACCTGAACCCGCTTCATAAGGCACTTCCAGCCCGTGCATGGCTGCTAATTCTTCGATGGATTCAACAAATTCAAGTCTGTCATAATTCATCAGAAAATCGATAGCGTTACCGTGAGCTCCGCAGCCAAAGCAATGATAAAACTGTTTATCGCCATTAACAGTGAACGAAGGCGTTTTCTCGTTATGAAACGGACAACACGCGTGGTAATTTTTACCCTGTTTTTTAAGTGGCACACGAACATCGATCAACTCGATGATATCGGTACGAGCTAATAAATCATTGATAAATGCGCGCGGAATTCGTCCAGCCATAAGCCCTTTTACGCCTGTTGATGAACGACAATAAGCCGCGCTTCCTTTCGGAAAGCACGGCCTTTATCTGCAACTACTGTTATCTGCAAATTTAACCACTGTGCGGGTGAACCGCAAGGATTAGTACAGACGAGTGCGGCGTGCGTTTTCGCGAGCCAGCTTCTTAGCGTGACGTTTTACAGCAGAAGCTTTGGCGCGTTTACGTTCAGTCGTTGGTTTTTCATAGAATTCACGACGACGAACTTCTGCTAATACACCTGCTTTTTCGCAGGAACGCTTGAAGCGACGCAGTGCTACGTCGAATGGCTCGTTTTCACGTACTTTAATTACCGGCATGTGCCTTTCACCTCAATAGAAATCGGTTTTGCTGGCGTGATATGCCAGCCATCTTAAAATGGTGCGGAATTTTACTTCAATGGATACGGCTTTGTAAAGCGCCGCAGCAAATTGAAACAACATTACATGATGACCTGCAATGAGATTTGCAAATCAGTTCTGTAATATTGACGATAACCACACAGGAACTTCACGTAGGGCACTGATTATAGACTAAACAGTAAAAATAGTCAGCATGTAAACCACGCAAATTGTCTCATTAATGATAAACTGGCTTTCTTCTGTGGACTATAGGTAGTGTAATGCGAGTTTTAGGTATAGAAACGTCTTGCGATGAAACCGGAATCGCAATTTATGACGATAAAGCCGGTTTATTGGCAAATCAATTATACAGTCAGATTAAATTACACGCTGATTACGGCGGTGTTGTGCCTGAGCTAGCTTCACGTGACCATATCCGCAAAACAGTTCCGCTGATTCAGGCTGCTTTGAAAGAAGCAAAATTAACGAGTAAAGATATTGATGCCGTTGCTTATACGGCGGGTCCTGGTCTGGTCGGTGCATTATTGGTAGGGGCGACTATTGGCCGCTCTTTGGCATTTTCCTGGGATGTTCCTGCGGTTCCTGTTCATCATATGGAAGGACATTTACTGGCTCCGATGTTGGAAGATAACAGTCCTGAATTTCCGTTCGTGGCTTTGTTAGTGTCTGGTGGTCATACTCAGCTCATTAGCGTAACAGGTATTGGTGAATACGAGTTGCTTGGCGAATCAATAGATGATGCTGCTGGTGAGGCATTTGATAAGACAGCTAAGTTGTTAGGATTGGATTATCCAGGAGGGCCGCTGCTCTCTAAAATGGCTCAAAAAGGGGAAACGGGCCGTTTTGTATTTCCGCGCCCGATGACTGATCGTCCTGGGCTGGATTTTAGTTTTTCCGGACTGAAAACTTTTGCGTCTAATACTATTCATAATAATAGTGATGATGCGCAGACCAGAGCGGATATTGCCCGTGCTTTTGAAGATGCGGTCGTTGATACATTAGCGATCAAATGCAAAAGGGCGCTTGATCAGACGGGATTCAAACGGCTGGTAATGGCTGGTGGTGTCAGCGCTAACCGTACATTGCGCACTAGAATGGAAGAGGTCATGGCTAGATTGGGTGGTGAAGTATTTTATGCACGTCCAGAATTCTGTACAGATAATGGTGCCATGATTGCGCTTGCCGGTATGCTCCGTTTGAAAGGGGGAGTGAGTGATTCTCTTGGGGTGACTGTCAAAGCCCGTTGGCCGTTGTCTGAATTACCGGCCTTATAATTCTTCTCTCAATAATGGAAATAAAAAACCAGTAATTCAGTTGGTTACTGGTTTTTTGCTCATAGCTGTTGTTAATCTTTTTTTCCTTTTTCACTCTTTCTTTGTTTGAATTTTTTCTTGCTCGGTCATCTCTTTTTTCTTTTTCAGCTTGTTCCAGATACGACTTTCCTGGCCGCGCCAAAGGCGTTGAATATTATCATGGTGACGCAGTAGCACCAGACAGCAAAGCATGGCAACTGGAAAAGTAAATTCAGGTTTAAACCACCAGACATAGAAAGGGGCAATTAAAGCGCTAACAATCGCGCCTAAAGAGGAGTAGCCACTTAGTAAGACTGTCAGTAGCCAAGTGCCGGTCATCAAACCCATGAGATCCCAGCCGATGGCGGCAATAGCACCAAAGGCAGTTGCGACACCCTTACCACCTTTAAAATGGAAAAAGATTGGATAAATATGACCGAGGCAAGCAGCTATTGCGGTAATCCCCAAATAGAAAGGGGATACATTGAATTGGTAAGCCAGCCAGACTGGAATCATTCCTTTTAGAACATCAAAAATCAGTACTATTGCCGCAGTACTGCGGCCACCAATCCGCAATACATTCGTCGCTCCTGGATTTCCTGAGCCATATTGGCGAGGATCGGGTAACCCAGCCAGACGGCAGATCAGTATTGCGCTGGAGATCGAACCGCAAAGATACGCGAAGATAATCATACCAAGCGCGATAGCACTCATAATGTCTCTCCAATAATAATGGTCGTTTTCTTAGCTTATCCATGGATAATACGCATATTTAGTCGGAAGTGGTATCCGACAAGTTGAAAATATAGGAAAGCGATGTGATGGATATCGTATTTATTGAGGAATTAGTTGTCATTACTACCATTGGTGTTTATGACTGGGAACAAACCATTAAGCAGAAGTTAGTGTTCGATATCGAAATGGGCTGGGATAACAAACGCGCATCTTCTAGTGATAATGTTGAATATTGTTTGGATTACGCCAAAGTTAGTGAAGCGGTTATCAACCATGTAGAGAATCAAAATTTTGCGCTGGTTGAAAGGGTGGCTGAAGAGGTGGCTGATTTGTTGTTAAACCGCTTTAATTCACCGTGGATACGGATAAAAGTCAGTAAACCGGGGGCTGTAGCACAGGCTCGTCAAGTCGGCGTGATTATTGAAAGAAAAAAATAGTCTTATCAGCAGTGAATTCAGTTGTCATATTGTTGTCATTGTTCTTACCATAGCTTGGCATGCAGCATTGCCAGGCTTAATAATATGTCAATTTGATTAATGACAATGGGAAAATAGCAGCTGGGTTATTCTTGGTTGCCTGTTTCGGATATTTGTTAATGGAGTGTGACTTCTCTATATGACTGACCTTTCTACCTTGTTTCATGCACTTATTCTTGGTGTTGTTGAAGGGCTAACTGAATTTCTTCCTGTTTCCTCTACTGGCCATATGATTATTGTTGGTCACTTGCTGGGGTTTACTGGTGATAAAGCTGAAACATTTGAAGTGATTATTCAGCTTGGATCTATTCTTGCCGTGGTAGTTGTATTTTGGCGTCGTTTGTTTGGGTTAATTGGTATTCACTTTGGTGAAGTTCCTCACGAAGGTAAAACCAACGGCAAGTTGAAACTGAGCCATATTATTCTGGCAATGTTGCCTGCGGTGACTCTTGGTTTACTGTTCCACGATACAATCAAGTCACTGTTTAACCCGCAAAGCGTGATGTATGCTTTAGTTATTGGTGGTGTGTTGTTAATTACAGCAGAAATCTTGAAACCTAAGACACCGACAGCAGAAGGGTTGGATGATATTACTTATCGCCAGGCTTTTATGATTGGTTGCTTTCAGTGTCTGGCATTGTGGCCGGGATTCTCTCGCTCAGGAGCAACAATTTCTGGTGGAATGCTGATGGGGGTTAACCGTTATACTGCTTCAGAATTCTCATTTATTCTGGCTGTGCCAATGATGATGGGGGCGAGCGGGCTGGATCTCTATAAGAGCTTGCACTTTTTAACTGCTGCTGACGCTCCAGTGTTTGCTGTTGGTTTTATTACTGCGTTTATTGTTGCGTTGATAGCAATTAAAACCTTTCTGACATTGATTAAACGTATTTCTTTTATCCCATTTGCTATCTACCGGTTTATTGTAGCAGCGGCTGTTTACTGGGTATTTATATAGTGAGAATGTATCCCCCTAATATCGATTTAATTTAGGTATAATTAAAGTTCGATATTAGGGGAAATGTTAAGTATTTCGATCCTTAAATAGCAGCACTAATCCTGTTGTTGTTTCCATTCAGCTAGTGCTTGTTGACGTTGACGCCGTAACTCATTACCAATATCAGCACCACGCAACCCACTGGCTACAATGTTTTTTACCTGAACCTGGTTGGCAACTTTGAATGCCTGCCGCAGATAATTACCTTGTGGATATGGTGTATCTTCAAACCCGGTACGGCCACGTGCATCTGCTTTACTGATGATAATCAACTGCTCTATCCGCTGAGGTTTACGCCATGCATCAACGGCATCAAACAGCTTAAGTAATGTTTTTGGTCGTAATTGATCGACAGTATGTACTAAATCATGATAATTAGCGGCCAGTTTTGCCAAATCACGGGCAGAATTAGGAACACGCAGACGTTGGCATAATTGGTCCACTAACTTAACGCCTGCTGGGCCATGGCCGTAATGATGAGGCCATTGTTCTGGTGGTGTCAGTCCTTTACCGAGATCATGGCATAGCGCAGCAAAACGGCTATCTACTTCATTTGTCAGTTCAGCCGCAACTTTTAGCACCATCAACGCGTGAATACCGGTATCAATCTCAGGATGCCATTTTTCTGGAGCAGGAACGCCAAACAGATTATTAATTTCAGGAAATAGTACAGCCAGAGCGCCGCAATCACGTAAAATCTGAAAGAAAACCTGTGGTGAATAAGTAGAAAGGGCTTTTTCTGTCTCTTTCCAGACACGTTCTGGTGTGAGTATTGATAACTCCCCGTTAGTTGCCATATTTGACATTAATGCCTGTGTTTCTGGTGCGATGGTAAATCCTAAATGTGCGAAACGTGCAGCAAAACGGGCTACTCGCAATACCCTTAATGGATCTTCAGAAAAAGCGTCAGAAACATGGCGCAAGATACGATTATTTAAGTCACTAATACCATGATAAGGATCGACAAACTCACCGTCAGGTGTTTGAGCAATCGCATTAATTGTCAGGTCACGGCGTAGCAAATCGTCTTCCAATGTGACATTGGGGGCGGCATAACAGGTAAAACCTGTATATCCCAAGCTGGATTTTCTCTCAGTACGCGCCAATGCATACTCTTCATGAGTTTTGGGATGCAGGAATACGGGGAAATCTTTCCCCACTTGCTGGTATCCTTGAGATAACAGCTCTTCCGGTGTTCCGCCAACAACAACCCAATCCCGTTCTTTGACAGGAAGGTTTAGCAGGCGGTCACGTACTGCACCGCCAACCAGATAGATTCTCACCTTAATATTCCTTATCAATTCATCCAACGGTCATTACGTTTACGACGTGGGATCATATGTGGTAGTAACAACCCTAAAATTAAGCCAGCACCAGCAACACCGCCGCCATACATGAACCATTGCAGAATGATATTGCGTTGTTTGTCATCAAGTTGAAGATTTGCAACATCGAGCTTTTTCTCTGCCACGATCAGTTTACTTTTCAGCTGTTCATTTTCTTTTTTTAGCCCAGCAATAATGTCACCGCTGTTTGCAACTTTCTGCTGCATATCGGCAGTACGTTGATTCCAGCTGTTGTCTATATTGGCTAACTTATCAGTGAGTAGCTTTATTTCCCGCTCCATTTCAGGAAGACGGGCCCGTAGGCTCGGTTTATTACTGAGCTGGTTAACTGGCAGCCAGACAATACGGCCTTTATCATCCTTTACTTCAGCGTAATTACTGTCCCGGTTGATGTTGATTAATGTGACTTCATCACCAGCATTCAGTGTGCCGGCAATACGATACTTGTTACCCGGACCTGCGTGAGTGTAGGTAGATAACTCATCGGATACATAGCGTTTTTCTTCAGCTTGGGCAGCAAGTGAAAAACCCAGGCTCAATAACGCTGTAAAAAGTAAAGGTAGTTTTCGCATTGTAATTTCAACTGTCCTTTATCTATGGTGAGTTTAGACTTTGATAGTAAAGAGTTAAGTTTGCTGGAGCAAACAGTAAACCATAAAGAGAAGCTATCTAACTGGTCGAATACAGTGCTTACTGGTTGTGTGTTTAACAAAGCACATTCTGCCAATTACTATCATAACTTTTAGAAAAGAGAAAATTTTAATTTTCTCACTTAGCAAGAAATACTGATCTTTTGCTATAGCTTCGATTAGACAGGAAGCAGTCACAACAACAGCTATTTTTTTTCCGAGATGTTGCACAGAAGAGAAATATTATGCTGACTTTGTTTGGCGGTGTTGTTTGGCATTAAGGAAGAATGACGCCAACTTATAAGATCATGTAATATTTTTGCTCCTATGGAAAAGCTTGATAGTTAAGATAGACAAGACATGAATAAGCCTCGGTTAACCTATTTAAAGAACTATTATGAATCAAACAATTGAACTACTCACTTCGCATCGTAGTGAACGCAGTTATCTTGATAAACCGATTGCTGAAGATGTTCTTACCAGCATCATTGAAGCAGCTCATCTCGCACCAACATCGGTGAATTCGCAACAAGTATCACTAATCGTTATCCGTGATGCCCATCGCCGAGCGAGAATCGCTGAATTGGCTGGTGGTCAGCCGTGGGTCGCTCAGGCACCAGTATTTATTACCGTAGTACTGGATATGCATAAAACACGACTCGGCATCGAGATGAGCGGTAAACAGCAGATCGCGCATCAAAGCATTGAAAGCCTAATTTCTGGCTCAACAGATGTTGGTATCGCACTAGGTGCATTGATGACTGCCGCTCGCTCTCACGGTCTGGGGGTCGTACCAATTGGAGGCATTCGTAATAATCCAAAAGCGATGATTGAGCTCCTGCAATTGCCGGAACTCACTTTCCCAGTGGCCGGTCTGGTGATCGGCTATGTGGATATTCCCGCACAGCAGAAACCGCGTTTGCCGCTCAATAGTTTCTGTCACGAAGAGTATTATCATTGTGAAGTATTATCGGAAGCTATTGAACAGTACAACAAAACGTTAATGGAGCACTGGCAACATATCGATCGCAATGACGGTAGTAATTGGAGCGTGAATACTGCCAATTATTACCAAAATATCTATTACCCAGCAGTGCTCTCTGCTATTCAGCAACAAGGTTTTAAATTGGACAAATAGCATATACCCTTCATCCTTCAAGTTGCTGCTTTGTTGGCTGCTTTCACTCACCCCAGTCACATAGTTATCTATGCTCCTGGGGATTCGTTCACTTGCCGCCGCGCTGCAACTCGAAATTTATTGGGTATAGATAAAATTGGCGTTTAAGAAGCAACGGAACGAAAAATCAACTATCTCGAATGTATTTTGTATTGGAAGCTGATTGATGGAAAATTACATCTGAAGGCTTCCCTAGTAATAAACGTAACTTTCTTGGATTAACCTCTTGATGAGATGAAAATAGCTTGTAGTCGCAAAGAAAAGTGAAATCAGGGTAAGATGATGACTAAAAGATTGTCATCAATGGTGCAGATATGAGTGTAGAAATTGAATTAAAACTTACCGCCAAACCGACAGCTATTCCTGCAATCCGTCAGCAATTATCAATATTTCCTCATCGCTATTTTGTTCCTCAGAAACTAACCAATATCTATTTTGAAACACCAAATAACCAACTTCGCCGTCTTGATATGGGGCTGCGTATTCGTGGTTTTGATGACCAATATGAAATGACGATCAAAACAGCCGGTAAAGTCATTGGTGGGTTGCATCAACGGCCAGAATATAATGTGCGATTGGTAAAGCCTGAACTGGCGCTGACTCTATTTCCACCGCATATCTGGCCTGAAAAGTGTGACGTAGAAGAATTGCAATCCCGCTTGCATGCTTTATTCAGCACTGACTTTATGCGTGAAAAGTGGGTAATCACTTACGGGCAGAGTGAGATTGAAGTGGTGTTTGATCAGGGAGAAATCATCGCAGCAGGTGGCAAAGATCCAATCTGTGAGTTTGAATTGGAATTAAAACAAGGAGCCATAGCTGATGTATTCGCGCTGGCATTTGAGCTGGCAAAATCAGATGGTTTGCGGCCGGGAAATAAAAGTAAAGCAGCCCGTGGCTATCAGTTAACTCAGGGAAAACCGAGGGCAATTTCGTCTCCAGTGCCGACAGAAATTGACATGCAGCAGCCATTATCATCTGTGCTTTCATCAATATTAATCGATTGGCAAGATCAGGAAGAATACTGGCTGGCAGGCTTATCCGAAGGTCGGAATGGTTTGAAGCAAGTACTTACTTTGGTCCAGCAGACGATGGAATGTTTTAGTGAGCCAGCAGGCAGGTTGGAACAATTGGATGATCAATTAACTGCTATCAAGCAAAAATTATCGGTGGCGGAAACAGAGGCTGAAACTCTGTGTTACAGCTCAGTTTATTTGCAATGTAAGCTAGCGCTAACTATGCGGTTGGTAAATCTCTCTGCTTAAATAACAGGAATTCGCTATGTTGCCACTTTCAACTCCGCTTCTGGCTCAATTACAGAGTGTGACTGAGCATTTTCAGGAATTGGCTTTATGTATTGAACCTTTTACTCCTCATGAGCAGGCGGTGTTATCACTGAGTGATTTTGTTGCTGAAAATTTGCAGATTCACCCTGAATGGTTAGCTGAAATCCGCCAAAATCCACCTGAAGCGCAAGAATGGCACCAATATGCTGAATGGTTGCAACGGTTGCTTTCATCAGCAGAAAATGAAAATACCTTAATGCGGGTTTTACGTCAGTTTCGTAGCAAAATTCTGGTCAGAATTGCCTGGTTACAAGCGTTACATGGCAGTACTACTCAGGATACGTTGCAACAGCTTAGTGTGTTGGCTGAAACGCTGATTGTTGCTGCCCGTGACTGGTTGTATCAGCGTTGTTGTCAGGATTGGGGAACGCCTTATAATCAGCAAGGTGAGCCACAACCACTATTAATTCTCGGCATGGGAAAACTCGGTGGTGGTGAGCTGAATTTTTCTTCCGATATTGACCTGATTTTTGTCTATCCTGAAAACGGGATTACCCGAGGTGGTCGCCGTGAAATGGATAATTCTCAGTTTTTTACTCGCCTGGGACAGCGTCTTATCAAAGTACTCGATCAGCAGACAGTGGATGGTTTTGTATATCGGGTTGATATGCGTTTGCGTCCATTCGGTGACAGTGGCCCGCTGGTATTCAGTTTTGCAGCGTTAGAAGATTATTATCAAGAGCAAGGACGCGACTGGGAACGTTATGCGATGATTAAAGCGCGCATTATGGGATCGGACAGTGAATCATATTGTGAAGAACTACGCCGGATGCTGAGGCCATTTATTTTTCGCCGTTATATCGATTTCAGTGTGATTCAGTCCCTGAGAAATATGAAAGGGATGATTGAACGGGAAGTTCGTCGCCGTGGTTTGAAAGACAATATCAAACTGGGTGCGGGCGGCATTCGTGAAATCGAATTTATCACTCAGGTATTTCAGCTTATTCGTGGTGGTCGTGAGTTGTGCTTGCAATCTCAGGCACTGTTACCCACTTTGCAAGTAATCGAAAAGCTGGAGCTTTTACAGCCATTACAGATTAAACAACTAACTGATAGTTATCTCTTTTTACGGCGGTTGGAAAATCTTTTACAGTCAATCAATGATCAGCAAACTCAGACTTTGCCAGAAGAGGAGCTGAACCGCTCACGATTGGCATGGGGTATGAAATTCACAAGCTGGGATGATTTGATTATTGAGTTGAACAGCAAGATGGGAGCCGTTCGGGTTATTTTTACCCAATTAATTGGTGATGATAGTGATAATGGTGAAAAAGAACCCTATCATGTGCCATTTAAGAGCTTGTGGCTGGAACATCTTGAAAAAGAAGAATTAGTAATACTTGCTCCGCATTTAGATGAATTGGTTGCACAACAGATATTGCACACCATTTCTCTATACCGTCATGATGTAGGCAAAAGAACCATTGGCCCTCGTGGGCGCGATGTCCTTGATCATCTGATGCCACGGTTATTGGCAAAAATTTGTTTACGACAAGATGCCAATACGGTTCTAGAACGGATTATTCCGCTGTTACTTAGTATTGTCAGCCGTACAACTTACTTGGAATTAATACTGGAATCGGAAGCCGTATTGACGCATGTTATTCGGCTGTGTGCTGCTTCACCAATGATTGCGACTCAGCTTTCCCTTCATCCATTGTTACTGGATGAGCTGCTTGATCCACAATTTCTGTATAAGCCGTTGCCTCTGTATGCTTATAAAGATGAACTACGACAATATTTGTTGCGCATACCGGAAGATGACGAAGAGCAGCAATTAGAGGCTCTCCGTCAATTTAAGCAGGCGCAATTACTGAGGATTGCCGCGGAGGATATTACCGGCGTGCTACCGGTGATGAAAGTGAGTGATCATCTGACTTATCTGGCTGAGGCAATTATTGAGGCTGTAGTTCAACAGGCTTGGAACCAAATGGTAAAGCGCTATGGTATTCCATCACATCTGAGCCAGCGTGAAGGGTTGGGATTTGCTGTGATCGGCTATGGCAAACTTGGAGGTTGGGAACTGGGCTATGGTTCCGATCTTGATTTGGTTTTCCTACTTGATTGCCCAATGGATGTGATGACCGATGGCGATCGGTCGATTGATGCCCGGCAATTTTATTTGCGTCTTGCTCAACGAATTATGCACCTGTTTAGTACCCGAACTTCCTCCGGTGTTTTGTATGATGTAGATGTTCGTTTGCGTCCTTCTGGCGAGTCAGGAATGTTGGTCAGTACCATCGAAGCGTTTGCTGATTATCAACAGAATGAAGCGTGGACTTGGGAACATCAGGCATTGGTACGCGCTCGTATGGTATTTGGTGATGAAAGATTGCAGCAGGATTTTGAACGAATACGTCACCAGACGTTATGTACGCGACGGGAACCGGCTTTGTTACGTCAGCAGGTCAGGGAAATGCGAGAGAAGATGCATAAACATTTAGGTAGTCGTCATTCAGATCAATTTGACATCAAAGCTGATCCGGGGGGGATTACTGATATTGAATTTATTGCTCAGTATCTGGTACTACGTTACGCATCTGAGAATGAACGATTGACTCGTTGGTCAGATAATGTGCGAATTTTCGAATTGATGGCAGCTTATGGAATTATGGATGAAAATGAAGCCGCCTCGTTGACTCAGGCTTATGTTTCCATGCGTGATGAATTGCATCATTTGGCGTTGCAGGAGTTTTCCAGTCAGGTATCAGCTGATTGTTTCAGCCGGCAACAGGAACAAGTACGTTATAGCTGGCAACAGTGGTTGGGTGGGCAATAACAGTTGATACCGGTTTTGTGTGTGGATTTTACTGGCATTTTCTGGGCTTATGATAATATTTGTCACTAGTTAATATCTGATATTTGGAGCAAGGGATGAAAGTAACACTCCCGGATTTTCATCGTGCAGGCGTTTTGGTTGTCGGTGATGTGATGTTAGACCGCTATTGGTATGGACCAACCAGCCGGATCTCACCGGAAGCACCGGTGCCTGTAGTAAAAGTAAATACCATTGAGGAGCGCCCGGGTGGCGCGGCTAACGTTGCTATGAATATTGCTGCGCTTGGAGCGAATTCACATTTGGTTGGATTGACTGGAATTGACGACGCCGCACGTGCGCTGAATAAAAAATTGAGCGGTGTGAAGGTGCGTTGTGATTTTGTTGCTGTGCCAACACATCCGACAATTACTAAGCTGAGGGTACTTTCCCGTAATCAGCAGTTAATCCGTTTAGATTTCGAAGAAGGTTTCGAAAACGTTGATGCACAACCGATGCTTGAGCGTATTGAAAAGGCGTTACCCCATATTGGAGCGGTGGTTCTGTCTGACTATGCCAAAGGTGCGTTGAGTCAAGTTCAGAGCATGATCAGACTGGCAAACGATGCCAAAGTTCCGGTGTTAATCGATCCAAAGGGGAATGATTTTGAGCGTTATCGTGGCGCAACGCTGTTAACGCCGAATTTGTCTGAATTTGAAGCAGTAGTGGGTTGCTGCAAAGATGACGATGAACTGGTTGAGAAGGGCACTAAGCTGGTTAAAGATCTGGATCTTCAGGCATTACTGATCACCCGTTCTGAGCAAGGAATGAGTTTGCTGAGTGTCGATCAACCGCCACTACATTTGCCGACTCAGGCGCAAGAAGTATTTGATGTTACCGGTGCTGGCGATACGGTTATTGGTGTGTTAGCAACTGCAATTGCAGCGGGAAGGCCACTGAATGAAGCTTGTTTCCTAGCGAATGCGGCAGCGGGCGTTGTTGTTGGCAAACTGGGGACTTCAACGGTTTCGCCAATTGAATTGGAGAACGCTGTCCGTGGCCGTGCTGAAACCGGTTTTGGTGTCATGACTGAATTTCAGCTTAAACAAGCGGTTGCTGATGCTCGTCAGCGCGGAGAAAAAATCGTGATGACCAATGGTTGTTTTGATATTTTGCACGCAGGTCATGTCTCTTATCTAGAAAATGCCCGTAAGTTGGGTGATCGGCTAATTGTTGCCGTTAACAGTGATGCATCAACTAAGCGGTTAAAAGGTGAAAGTCGCCCTGTCAATCCACTGGAACAACGGATGATCGTGTTATCTGCGCTGGGCGCTGTGGATTGGGTCGTTCCGTTTGAAGAAGATACACCTCGCCGTTTGATTGCAGATGTTTTGCCGGATGTATTGGTTAAAGGCGGTGATTATAAACCTGAAGAGATTGCTGGTAGTGAAGAGGTTTGGGCTGCTGGTGGTGAAGTCAAAGTGCTGAACTTTGAAGACGGTATTTCAACGACTAATATTATTAAAGCGATTAAAAAGCAGTAAATAACTCTTTATAAAACAGAGCTTGCTGAGAAATACAGTACTGAAAAAAGTATGCCGTTGGAGTGAAAAATAGAATATTCCAGCGGCATCGTTTTGTGGATATGGCAGGATTTCACTTTGTTTACCCTGCTATACCTAATAGATTTCGAGCCGCAGCGTGGCGGCAAGTGAACGAATCCTCAGGAGCATAGATAACGATGTGACTGGGGTAAGTGAAAGCAACTAATAAAGCAGCAACTTGAAAGATAAACGGTATATACCCAATAAATTTCGAGTTGCAGCGCGGCGGCAAGTGAACGAATCCCCAGGAGCATAGATAACTATGTGACTGGGGTGAGTGAAAGCAGCCAACAAAGCAGCAACTTGAAGGATGAAGGGTATATATTCAATTCATTTATCGGCGATTCTATATTCCGCTTATTTTACATTTAACTAACCTGCCGCAATCATTTAAAATCGTGAATACCGAGGTATTTAAGATTTAAAAAAACCGATTTAACTCAGTAAATGTAACTTTTCAACTGGAGAGTTAATTGTATTTAACTGAAAACAATTAACTATTAATAACGAGTTGAAAAGGAATCGGCATGTAAAAGAATATTATTTAAATAGATGGAGTTTAATTGTTTTCTCGCTGGTTATATTACGTAGAAAACTTTAAGAATGATGCAGTAAAAAAGGGATAAAGCGATTAATCTGGCAGGATTTAAGCCATTTGAAAAATGGAGGAATTATCTGAAAAAACAGAAGGAGCGGATTTTATCTAATCAGGTTATTTATTGGTTTATTTATGAAGAAAAAATGCAGGGAGGACGATGAAAATCCTCGGGATTTTCAGTAAATATTATCGTAAACGATAGGCGGTGATAAAAAAGGGAAAAATCGAAAAGCAGAGTCAGTAAAAATAAAAAGCGGGCATAATAAGCATTCGTTAAAAGTAAAACACATGATAGCCGATGGTGATTAAACTTAACAAAAAGCAGGTGTTAAAAGTGGTAAAAACAATGGTAAAAACTTTATACCAGTTAAAACCATAAGTTAAAATAATAACTTTTTAAAACCTGCTTATCATAAAATCTAGCGTAATATCGGTTCCGTATAAAAAAGCATTGAAGTTTTATCACCTTGATAATATGGACAATACAGTATCTTCTGGTAATGCCTTGTTTAAAACATTCATACTGGCCTGAATGCATTTATCTGGGATTGAGATATCTTTTTAGACCGAGGCAGCACTGAAGACATTGGTATTTATGGCCGTACCTTTAATCTACAGGCTCCAGTTGAGCAACCACAATTAACAATGTGCCCCTCCAGTGCAACAGGTATTCCCTGTATATTGAACAAATGGGAGCCTTCTGCAATAGCACCTGTTTGTTTGCAGGCAGGGCAAAACACCGGATCGCCTTTACAGGCAACCGATCGTTGTTGGTTTACCAAGCCGGAGCCATTTAAAACATCGCCTCCGGTTGTGGTGGTATCACCTTTAAGTATAATTTTCTTTCCTTCCACTACACTTCGCATCGTTTACTCCATTATATTTTCCGTTTCCCGTATCAGGTGCCATATTGTTGTCCCTGACTCTGCGCCTTCAATATCAAAAGCCATCACACCCTGAGCAAAGAAATACTGCTGACCTGGCAGGCTATCGGTTTGCCAAATCCCGCTGACCAATGCAGGATGACCACCTCTCAGCGGAGTGACATGTAGAGGTCCGCGGTCATAACGGGCATACCAGGCTAGGGTGGAAGTTGAATTAAAATGACCTTCACCATAGAAGTGCAATGAATGGCCTTCACGAGGTATCACCCGTATCGGACGTATCAGCTGGTTAATGGCAAAATAACTCTCCGGGACACTGCCCGGCAGAGGCGTTAAGTCCGGGTATTGACCAGCGCGGATCATCAGGCCATTGGAGTAGGGACTAATCATCACATCCGTGTAACGTGCCAGCGTTTTACGTATCCAGACTTCTCCACCCAGTCGGTTTACAAAGCGTTTGGACAGTAAGGTGATCCAGTTAATGCCACGGATGGAGTGTTCATACTGTAATTTAGCTGTGAACACTGCGGAGTTCACTTGTAAGGAAGGGTAACGTTGCGCCAGTTGATACTCTAAGGGAAAGTAGCCATAGAAGTCGTTGGGTAAGACCAGACTGTAGCCACAGTCCCCACTGTCCGGTTCGAGTTGGTCACATAGAAAGTCCAGCCAGGCCATAAAGCGGGTCATACCATCCTGTTCTTTCAAATAATCCCAAGGCAGTGTGAGACTTAGGTAAGAGCTATCATCGTCACCATCTATTTCTCTGGAATCCAGATAACGCATCAGATAACGAGGTGCCTCATCTTCATTTTTGGCATCACTGACCACCCAACCAGAAAACTGGTTTTTTTTCTGATTAAGAATGCCTTCTTCCACTTTAGCAATATTTTCTGGTGAATATTTTTTTAGCCCTTCCAGCTCATGACGGTGAAAACGCAGGTAGGTACCAAACTCTTCGCGAAAGCGGCGGTAGCAGGCCAGAATGCGTTGCTTTTTCTCCTGGGTGTAACCCTGTTTAAAAAACAGGGTGATAGAAATCCCAAGACGAGAAACGGTCAGCCCATCGCCATTGAGGAAGGTAAACGCGGTCAGTTGTGATTTCAACTGAGCAAAGTAATCTGAAGTTTCCATCATTTTTTCCGTGAATTATGAGGTGGTGGATAATCTGTTATTCCCACATATTTGCCGCTTCCCGTACCAGATGCCATACGGTTGTGCCCGGTTTTGCACCTTGAACATCAAAAGCCATCACACCCTGAGCAAAGAAGTACTGCTGACCGGGCAGGCTATCGGTTTGCCAAATCCCGCTGACCAATGCAGGATGACCACCTCTCAGCGGAGTGACATGTAGAGGTCCGCGGTCATAACGGGCATACCAGGCTAGGGTGGAAGTTGAATTAAAATGACCTTCACCATAGAAGTGCAATGAATGGCCTTCACGAGGTATCACCCGTATCGGACGTATCAGCTGGTTAATGGCAAAATAACTCTCCGGGACACTGCCCGGCAGAGGCGTTAAGTCCGGGTATTGACCAGCGCGGATCATCAGGCCATTGGAGTAGGGACTAATCATCACATCCGTGTAACGTGCCAGCGTTTTACGTATCCAGACTTCTCCACCCAGTCGGTTTACAAATCGTTTGGACAGTAAGGTGATCCAGTTAATGCCACGGATGGAGTGTTCATACTGTAATTTAGCAGTGTGCACTGCGGAGTTCACTTGCAGGGAAGGGTAACGTTGTGCCAGTTGGTACTCTAAAGGAAAGTAGTCATAGAAGTCGTTGGGTAAGACCAGACAATAACCACAGTCCCCACTGTCCGGTTCAAGTTGGTCACACAGAAAGTCCAGCCAGGCCATAAATCGGGTCATGCCGTCTTGTGCTTTCAGATAATTCCAAGGAAGTGTCAGGCTTAGGTAAGAACTGCCGTTATCACCACTTATTTCCCGGGAATCCAAGTAACGCATCAGATAATGAGGTGCCTCATCTTCATTTTTAGCATCACTGACCACCCAACCAGAAAACTGGTTTTTTTTCTGATTAAGAATACCCTCTTCCACTTTGGCAATATTTTCCGGGGAATATTTTCTTAACCCTTTAAATTCATGACGGTGAAAACGCAGGTGGGTACCGAATTCCTCCCGAAAGCGCCGGTAACAAGCCAGAATGCGCTGTTTTTTCTCTTGAGTGTAGCCCTGTTTAAAAAACAGGGTAATCGAGAGACCCAGGCGAGAAACAGTCAGTTCATCGGCATTGATAAAAAGAAAAGAAGTCAGTTGTGATCTCAACTGGGCAAAGTAATCTGAAGTTTCCATCATTTTTTCCGTGAATTATGAGGTGGTGGATAATCTGTTATTCCCACATATTTGCCGTTTCCCGTATCAGGTGCCATATCGTTGTCCCTGACTCTGCGCCTTCAATATCAAAAGCCATCACACCCTGAGTAAAGAAATACTGCTGACCTGGCAGGCTATCGGTTTGCCAAATCCCGCTGACCAATGCAGGATGACCACCTCTCAGCGGAGTGACATGTAGCGGTCCGCGGTCATAACGGGCATACCAGGCTAGGGTGGAAGTTGAATTAAAATGACCTTCACCATAGAAGTGCAATGAATGGCCTTCACGAGGTATCACCCGTATCGGACGTATCAGCTGGTTAATGGCAAAATAACTCTCCGGGACACTGCCCGGCAGAGGCGTTAAGTCCGGGTATTGACCAGCGCGGATCATCAGGCCATTGGAGTAGGGACTAATCATCACATCCGTGTAACGTGCCAGCGTTTTACGTATCCAGACTTCTCCACCCAGTCGGTTTACAAAGCGTTTGGACAGTAAGGTGATCCAGTTAATGCCACGGATGGAGTGTTCATACTGTAATACCGCAGTATGAACCGCAGAATTGACTTGCAGAGAGGGGTAACGTTGCGCTAACTGGTACTCTAAGGGAAAATAGTCATAGAAGTCGTTAGGTAATACCAGACAGTAGCCACAATCTCCACTGTCCGGTTCGAGTTGGTCACACAGAAAATCCAGCCAGGCCGTAAATCGGGTCATGCCTTCTTGTTCTTTCAGATAATCCCAAGGTAATACCAAACTGAGGTAAGAGCTACTGTCGTCACCATCATCCTCATCGGAATCTAGGTAATGCATCAGATAGCGAGGGGCTTCATAGATATTTTTAGCGTCACTAATATCCCAAGTAGAGGGCTGATTTTTTTTCTGATTTAGTATGCCCTCTTCAACTTTAGCAATATTTTCCGGTGAATATTTTTTTAATCCTTTTAGTGCATGCCGGTGAAAACGCAGGTGAGTGCCAAACTCTTCGCGAAAGCGCCGGTAACAAGCCAGAATGCGCTGTTTTTTCTCCTGAGTGTAACCCTGTTTAAAAAACAGGGTAATCGAGATACCCAGGCGAGAAACAGTCAGCCCATCGGCATTGATAAAAAGAAAAGAGGTCAGTTGTGATCTCAACTGGGCAAAGTAATCTGAAGTTTCCATCATTTTTTCCGTGAATTATGAGGTGGTGGATAATCTGTTATTCCCACATATTTGCCGTTTCCCGTATCAGGTGCCATATCGTTGTCCCTGACTCTGCGCCTTCAATATCAAAAGCCATCACACCCTGAGTAAAGAAATACTGCTGACCGGGCAGGCTATCGGTTTGCCAAATCCCGCTGACCAATGCAGGATGACCACCTCTCAGCGGAGTGACATGTAGAGGTCCGCGGTCATAACGGGCATACCAGGCTAGGGTGGAAGTTGAATTAAAATGACCTTCACCATAGAAGTGCAATGAATGGCCTTCACGAGGTATCACCCGTATCGGACGTATCAGCTGGTTAATGGCAAAATAACTCTCCGGGACACTGCCCGGCAGAGGCGTTAAGTCCGGGTATTGACCAGCGCGGATCATCAGGCCATTGGAGTAGGGACTAATCATCACATCCGTGTAACGTGCCAGCGTTTTACGTATCCAGACTTCTCCACCCAGTCGGTTTACAAAGCGTTTGGACAGTAAGGTGATCCAGTTAATGCCACGGATAGAATGCCCATACTGTAATACCGCAGTATGAACCGCAGAATTGACTTGCAGGGAGGGATAACGTTGCGCTAGCTGGTACTCTAAGGGAAAGTAGTCATGGTAATCTCTGGGGATGACTAGGCTGTAGCCACAGTCCCCACTGTCCGGTTCGAGTTGTTCACACAGAAAGTCCAGCCAGGCCATAAACTGGGTCATGCCCTCTTGCCCTTTTAGATAATCCCAAGGAAGTGTCAGGCTTAGGTAAGAGCTACCATCGTCACCATCAGCTTCATCGGAATCCAGATAACGCATCAGATAGCGAGGGGCTTCATAGAGATTTTTGGCGTCACTGACTACCCAACTAGAGGGCTGGTTTTTTTTCTGATTAAGAATACCTTCTTCTACTTTGGCAATATTTTCCGGTGAATATTTTTTTAATCCCTTCAGTGAATGACGATGAAAACGCAGGTGGGTACCAAACTCTTCGCGAAAACGGTGATAACAGGCCAGAATGCGTTGCTTTTTCTCTAGGGTGTAACCCTGTTTAAAAAACAGAGTAATCGAGAGGCCCAGACGAGAAACAGTCAGTTCATCGGCATTGATAAAAAGAAAAGAAGTCAGTTGTGATCTCAACTGGGCAAAGTAATCTGAAGTTTCCATCATTTTTTCCGTGAATTATGAGGTGGTGGATAATCTGTTATTCCCACATATTTGCCGTTTCCCGTATCAGGTGCCATATCGTTGTCCCTGACTCTGCGCCTTCAATATCAAAAGCCATCACACCCTGAGTAAAGAAATACTGCTGACCTGGCAGGCTATCGGTTTGCCAAATCCCGCTGACCAATGCAGGATGACCACCTCTCAGCGGAGTGACATGTAGAGGTCCGCGGTCATAACGGGCATACCAGGCTAGGGTGGAAGTTGAATTAAAATGACCTTCACCATAGAAGTGCAATGAATGGCCTTCACGAGGTATCACCCGTATCGGACGTATCAGCTGGTTAATGGCAAAATAACTCTCCGGGACACTGCCCGGCAGAGGCGTTAAGTCCGGGTATTGACCAGCGCGGATCATCAGGCCATTGGAGTAGGGACTAATCATCACATCCGTGTAACGTGCCAGCGTTTTACGTATCCAGACTTCTCCACCCAGTCGGTTTACAAAGCGTTTGGACAGTAAGGTGATCCAGTTAATGCCACGGATGGAGTGTTCATACTGCAATACAGCGGTATGCACTGTGGAATTGACTTGCAGGGAAGGGTAACGTTGCGCTAACTGGTACTCCAAGGGAAAGTAGTCATGGTAATCATTGGGTAAGACCAGGCAGTAACCACAGTCCCCACTGTCGGGTTCGAGCTGTTCACACAGAAATTCCAGCCAGGCCATAAAGCGAGTCATGCCCTCTTGTGCTTTCAGATAATCCCAGGGCAATACCAAACTGAGGTAAGAGCTATCATCGTCACCATCGATTTCTCGAGAATCCAGGTAATGCATTAGATAGTGAGGGGCTTCATAGATATTTTTAGCATCACTGACTACCCAGCTAGAGGGCTGATTTTTTTTCTGATTAAGAATGCCCTCTTCAACTTTAGCAATATTTTCTGGTGAATATTTTCTTAACCCTTTAAATTCATGACGGTGAAAACGCAGGTGGGTACCGAATTCCTCCCGAAAGCGCCGGTAGCAGGCCAGAATGCGTTGTTTTTTCTCCTGGGTATAGCCTTGTTTAAAAAACAGGGTAATCGAGAGACCCAGGCGGGAAACAGTCAGTTCATCGGCATTGATAAAAAGAAAAGAAGTCAGTTGTGATTTTAACTGGGCAAAGTAATCTGAAGTATCCATATTCTCTCCGTTAATTATGAGGCAGTAGCGAATGTCACACTCGCTAATATTGTCAGGACAGCGGCTAATGCTGCGGCGCTTACAGCGGCGGCGGCAGCTAAAATTTCCACCAGTGCAATCAGCGCAGCAGCGACGGCAAGGGTGACCAGGATAACAACGGCAACGCCGGCAATAATCACCACCATTTCCAGCATGCCTTCACCCACCTCTTTTAATATTTGCATCCAGCTAATGTTTTTTAGCTCTTCCAGGGTGATATCTGAGCCCTGTTGCACGGTTTGCCACCGGGCTTTTATCTCATTCTCAGTCCAGGTCACGATTTTCTCCGTTTGTTCATTAACCCAGGAAAACGCATAGCTGACTTGATGAGTGACCGGATCAATAATCTCTTCACACACCCACTTGCCGGCTTGATTGAACCAGGTACCAAACTGGGCAAGGAGCTCCCGGGTACTGTCGCGGACATAATTCAATCCGTTTTCGGCCAGACCCGCCACCTCTTGCCCGAGGATAACCCAGTCTTCATAGCTCGGTAAAAAAGACCAGCGGGAGGTACTGAGAAGTGGTGGATTTTTTGTCAGGGGTTGTGGAATGGTTCCCGGTACTCCCTCTTTGGGAGGGATGGGCAAAGTGTTATCGTCAGGCTGTGAACTGGGTGGTAGCGGGGCCAGTGGTATGGGATTTTTATAGTGTTGGGAACCGGGTTGATAGTGTTTTCGCCATGCTTCATCATACTGTTTTTGTTCTTCTGTGCGGCTGTCATCGACGCGCATTACCCCAAAGCGATCTTCGGTCGCAATCTGGATATAATCTTTTTCTTGCATTTTACTGAGAGAATCCCCCGGAAATTTCACCTCAATTAACATCTTTAGATTATCAGGGTGCACAGACCCGTCGAAGTAGGTGGCATTTCTACCCGGCCAACGTAGAGCTTCATTTTTAACCAGAATAATATCGGGGCGACGGATACCGACAACCCCAAATTTTTCCGCGTCTTCGGCAGAAGGCCGGGCAAACGGGTTACTGGACTGCGGTAAGTTATCGCCATAACGCTGTTTAGAGGCCAGACTAGTCGCCAGCATAGGCAGAGGAACATCTTGCTTCCCTCTGATAGCAAACACCACTTCCGCTTTATAGGGCCACAGAAAGTCATGTTTAAGTTCTTCAACCTTAATCAACCCACTCATAATGACTTGATTAAGAAAGCGAATAGCTCCCAGCTTGGTGATAATCATTGCCGGCAGACGCAGAGCATACTCAGCTTTTCTCGCCAGGTAACAGGGATCTTCATCGGCGGGAAAGACCCCTATTTCCATCGTGCAATTAATTGAGGTCACGGCCGGGCACATCTTGCCGCTGTTGGATATTGCCATACTTATATCTCCATAAATTCCATAACATGCTCTACCGGTGTGTTATCACTGGCCTGACATAAGGTTTGCTTCGGTTTCGGTGGGGCTTCTGGTGAACTCAGTTGCAGATTTTCTTCCTCCTCACTCTGTACCGTCACGGTTCTGCCCAACCCATCGGTTTTACCGGAAAGGGTCTGACCGCCAGCGGTGGTAATGGTATAGCGGGTATGCGCCAGTGGTTTACCGCTCTGTTCACTGAGCAGCGTATAACGGGCGGAGTAGTCAAACAGCGCATCAGCGGATTTTCTTCCGGTAATATGGTCAGTCATGGTGATGCTGACTCCCTCGATACGGATATTCCCCATCGGGTCAATGACTATCTGCCCGCCGGCGTTCCCAATGGTGATTTGCCCGCTTTCTGAGTGCAGCGAAATATGTTTACCGACGGTAATTTGCTGGTTGTCGGTGATGTTCAGTATATGGCTTTTACCAATTGAAATGGCTTGTTGGCCTTTAATGGTCACATTTTGATTTTGGCTGACTTCAAGCGTCTGGAAACCTTGCACGGCCTCATCATCATCGTTTTTTATAATAGTGGTACGGTTATGCTCGACTTCTGTCTTCTGGTCATGGCTTACCTGTGTGGTTTTATCCCAGAGAACCCGTGTATTCATATCTCGTTGGGCATGAATAAACACTTCCTCGCTTCCCTTGGCGTCATCAAAGCGCAGCTCATTAAATCCTTGGCCCCTGTGAGTGCGGGTTTTAAAGGTAGTCCGGGTTTTTTCTGCGGGTAAATCAAGAGGAGGGCGGTTGATGCCGTTGTAGGTGCAGCCTGTCACAATTGGCCGGTCGATATCACCGTTAAGATAGCTGATTATCACTTCTTGCCCGACGCGGGGGATCGCCATAAAACCGTAACCACTGCCGTTCCAGCCCTGTGCGACCCGTACCCAGCAGGAAGCAAGGTCATCTGCTTCATCGTAGCGGTTCCAGTGGAAATGGATGCGTATCGCGCCGTGTTCGTTAACATAAATCTCTTCGCTTCCCGGCCCGACGACAGTAGCGACTTCATCGCCATCTGCCAGCGGTTTGTAGCGGTAAGGTGGTCGCCACTCCTGTCGCCCTGGAATAAAGGTGACATCGTTAGTCAATGTTGTTCCTTTGCCACCGTCATTTGACGCTATAGGCTGTTGTCCATGATGAGTGACAGATAACACTTGCCAGCAGTCATTCATCGCCTCTATCGGATGGGATTGCAGAATAAAAATCTTGCCCGGACGAAGCTGGATACAATTGGTTTGGGCAGTGCCAACTTTACTGTAGTTTTGTAATTGCTCTAACCGCAGTTGAGTAATCGGTTTTCCTTCTGCGTCCCACTGGAAACGCCCATAGCTTTCAAACACCGAATGATGCCCGCTATCATCGACTTTTTCCCGGTGTTCGAGCGGATATTTAGGGTTCATAAAGTTATGGTCTTTCTGGATAGAGCCATTCGCGCACAGGTATTCGCCATAATTCCATTGGAACACAGTGGTATCAGTATCATCCGTTTCAGGGTGAGTATTGTAAGTGAGATTGATATCTGCCCACATTCCCAGATGAGAATCACAGAAGCAGAGTTGTATTTCATCAAACCAGAAGATAATGCCCTCTTCCGCTGCCAGCCGGCACCAGAAGTCATAAGCTGATTCGCGTTTTTGCGTGGTGTATTCTCGTTCAGCATGGCGTTTATAGAGTGTATCGCAGGCAAAAGAAATACGATGCTCTTTAAGCAACTGCGTCAAGATCTCCGGTACGGATTGTCGGTGGAAGATACGACTATCTTGATTTAGTGTCATCAGCCACATTTTAGGGCGAATGGTGAAGGTGTAAAAAGTGCGCCGGCCATCGGTATTACCCTGCTCAGCGCCAGCTATCATGCCATTAATGATACGTTCGGTGATGCTATTACGGGTAATGGTTAACGATGCGGCAGTCCCCAGTTGTTCATTCAATGGGATATTATTATGTGAACTCACTACGGTTAACGTCAGGCAATAAAGTTGTGACAGTTCTTCGTGTAATTCAAACTCCGATACTTGAAAAGTGGTTTGGGATAATTCGCCAATCTGGCAGGTGAAGACTAATCCATCCATATTGTTAAACTCTTCTTGGTGTTATTAAACCTGGTGTTTTATCTTGGTGGCTCTGAATATAAAGATATTTCCAGCTTGTCCTTACAGTGAAAAATGAAAATGGAAAATCATTCCTGGCATTGAAGGGAATACACTCAATCTCTATTGAGTAAAACAGAGATTAATAGTAAAGATTTTCCCCGCTTATTTTTAGGACAACAAAATTAGGATATTGATAATATAAATACGATAAAATTGTGAAGTAGATCACATAAAATTGCTAATTATCAATAGACAGAAATAGAGGCAATTATTTTATACCCAATAGATTTCGAGTTGCAGCGCGGCGGCAAGTGAACGAATCCCCAGGAGCATATACCCTATGGATTTCAAGATGCATCGCGACGGCCAGGGAGCGAATCCCCGGGAGCATAGATAACTATGTGACCGGGGTGAGTGAGTGCAGCCAACAAAGAGGCAACTTGAAAGATAACGGGTATATTGCCGTAAGCCTTCACAGGGATATTAAGACCTTAAAATATTCTTGGGCTGGCGATATACTGCGTGAGCATCTCTTATTTAAGTTCGGTGACCGCTTTAACAGTCACCTTTTAATGGAATGGCAATTATGCGAACGGTTAATCTAATAGTAAGTAGTGTGTTTATCCTGATATTATATTTACACTACTCTTTTTTTTCCGCGTTATCAGCGGATGGTGCATCCTTATTTTCCAGTTTCGCTTCGAGTTCATTTAAACGTTGTTCCATTGCAGTTAATTTTTCACGAGTACGCAATAGAACTTGAGTTTGAATATCAAATTCTTCACGGTTAACTAAATCAAGTTTGCCAAGTTGAGATTGCAAAATCATCCGCAATTTTTTCTCTATATCGCCCCCAAACTCCTTGACTCCTTTTGGTAGGGAATCTTGGATCTGACGGGCAATTTGTTCAATTTTTTTGGGATCAAGCATGATACGTCCTTTGATGACATAAATAATTTCTGAATAGTGTAATACCAGCTGGCAAAACCACAAGCTATTGTGAGTCAAGTTTCACATCTGATTTTGTTGATTGCTCCGGGTAAATATTAGCGTTATAGTTCGTTGGCTTATCTCAGGGCGGGGTGAAAGTCCCCACCGGCGGTAACACCAGGCTGAGGCCATGGTGAAGCCCGCGAGCGCTCCGTTTGTCGTTATCTTTATGATGAGGCGGAGGTCAGCAGATCCAGTGTAATTCTGGAGCCGACGGTTATAGTCCGGATGGGAGAGAATAACGGCATCTGTCGGGCTTTGTGCTCGTCTGTTGTTTCGGCTATGGCATTGAACATTATGTTATGAACATCATGTTGGTGTATTCATGGCGAGAACTCCTCAAGACCGCCCTGATTCTGGTAATCCATAAAATATTAATGAGGTTTTTTTACCATGAATCAGACGCTACTTTCTGAATACGGCACATCACTAGAACGTGTTGAATGCGCTATTGACGCTTTACGTGATGGCCGGGGTGTGATGGTGCTGGATAATGAAGATCGTGAAAATGAAGGTGACATTATTTTTGCGGCTGAAACTATGACAGTAGAGCAAATGGCGCTTACTATTCGTCATGGCAGTGGTATTGTCTGTTTGTGCCTGACAGAAGAACATCGTCAGCAATTGCAATTGCCGATGATGGTGGAAAATAACTCCAGCCCATTCCAGACCGCATTCACTGTAACTATTGAGGCAGCTCAGGGCGTGACAACGGGGGTTTCTGCTGCTGACCGTATCACGACCATTCGTGCAGCGATTGCAGATAATGCGAAGCCAAGTGATTTGAACCGTCCGGGGCATGTTTTCCCACTGCGCGCTCAACCTGGGGGCGTGCTGGCACGTCAGGGGCATACTGAAGCTACAATTGATTTAGTTAGCCTGGCAGGTTTTAAACCCGCAGGTGTATTATGTGAATTAACTAATGATGACGGTTCAATGGCGCGTGCTCCCGAAGTGGTGCAATTTGCGAAACTGCATAATATGCCCGTGGTAACTATTGAGGACTTGATAATTTATCGTCAGCGTCAGGTAATAAATCAGAAAGCAAGTTGAAACATATTGTCCGATAAACGGATGGTATATCATTGATAACACTTGAATTTTATAAAGCCACAGATTGCATAAACTGTGGCTTTTCAGTTTTTTTGAAAAACTTTATCACCTTTCGCCCACTGTTTTACCCATCTGAAAGGCGTAACCTGCTTGGAAATATTAAAACTACCTAAATTTGGTGAGAGGTTGATATGAATATTTCCAGAATTCCGGCCCTGTTTGTTGGTCATGGCAGCCCAATGAATGTACTGGAAGAAAACCGCTATACCAGTGTGTGGCGTGAACTTGGCGAAAAACTGCCTGTGCCCAGAGCTATTTTGGCGATTTCTGCGCATTGGTACACCAGTGGCACAATGGTAACTGCTATGACTCAGCCGAAGACTATCCATGATTTTCGTGGCTTTCCACAAGAATTGCATGAAACTGAGTACCCGGCGAAGGGTTCACCGGAACTGGCCGCTTTAGTGCAGGAAATGCTGGAACCCGTGGAGGTTTATGCAGATCACCATCAATGGGGATTGGATCACGGGATTTGGGGCATTCTGATTAAGATGTATCCTCAGGCAAATATTCCTGTGGTTCAACTCAGTATAGATGATGCTAAACCCGCGACATATCACTATGAATTAGGGAAAAAGTTGGCTGCTTTGCGAGATGAGGGTGTTTTAATTCTGGGGAGCGGTAATGTTGTACACAATCTTCGTGCGATGAAGCGACAAGAACATGATGCTAAACCGTATCTGTGGGCAGAAATGTTTAACCATTATGTGCGTGATAATCTTACCAGCTATGAACAGCCTTATCCTTTGGTCCATGCATTGGACGGAGAAGACGGCCAGTTATCCAACCCATCTCCCGAACACTTTTTACCATTGCTGTATGTCATGGGGACATGGGATAGAAAAGAGGCGGTTTCCATTCCGATAGATGGAATTGAGTCTGGTTCGCTGAGTATGTTGTCTGTGCAGGTTGGTTGAAATTTATTTATTTTGTTGGCGACTTTGGGTGGTGAGGTGATCACCACCTTAGTTACCACCATAATTTAATTATCTGCAAGATAATATTTATACCCTTCATCCTTCAAGTTGCTGCTTTGTTGGCTGCTTTCACTCACCCCGGTCACATAGTTATCTATGCTCCCGGGGATTCGCTCCCTGGCCGTCGCGATGCATCTTGAAATCCATAGGGTATATGCTCCTGGGGATTCGTTCACTTGCCGCCGCGCTGCAACTCGAAATCTATTGGGTATAGTGATTGAAATAGGTGGGTGATTAATGTTTTTTTATCTACTAATATCATAGTCAAATGAGTAAACATAAATTTCACTTTCACGATCCATTTAATATTTATTTCCGATGGAATCATTGGATGGTTAAATACATATTATTAATCCTTTTTTATAATCTTATAAAATTTTTCATTGGATATTTAAGGGAGGAATTTTCGGTGTTTTACTATTTTCCTTAATTCCTCCCGGCTAAGAATTAATCCAGAATAATATGTGGGTAGAAGCGGGATAAATCTTGCGTTATTAATTCACGATCTTCACGCAAACCAATACCACAAGGCTGATCGTTGATCAGCCAGCTACCAATTAGCGTATAACTGTCACCGAATTTTGGTAGAGTGTGGAATTGCTGTACGATCATTCCTTCTTTACCGTAAGGACCATCAACACTGGCAATTTCTTTACCATTCTCAATGATACGGATATTCGCGCCTTCCCGTGAAAACAGCGGCTTAATAACATAGCTGTCCATTGTAGGATGGTTATCATCAGCAAAATAAGCAGGTAATAGGTTTGGGTGATTAGGGAACATCTTCCACAACATTGGCAACAATGCTTTGTTGGAGATAATGCTCTTCCAGGCAGGTTCCAGCCAGCGGACACCAGCATCTTCCAGCTTAGTGGCGAAAATCTCACGGAACATCAATTCCCAAGGATAAAGTTTGAATAGATTGCTAATCACTTGATCTTTCAGATCGGTAAACTGGCCTTTTTCACCCAGACCGATATCTTCAATAAACAGGAATTCAGTCGGCACACCCGCTTCCAGTGCACAATCTTGTAGATACTGAATGGTACCGCGATCTTCTTCCGTATCCTGACAACAGGCCATGTGTAGTAAGCCAAAGCCATGTTCATCGCGCAGCTGAGCAAAGCGCTCAATCAATTGTTCCTGCATGCTGTTGAATTGATCGGCGTTCGCTGGCAGTAACCCTGCATTCATCTGATCTTCCAGCCATATCCATTGAAAAAAAGCGGATTCATACAGTGAAGTCGGTGTATCTGCATTATTTTCCAACAGTTTTGCTGGGCTTTTACCGTCGTAAGCCAAATCTAATCGAGAATAGAGGGACGGCTGGCTGGTAATCCAGGAATTGCGGACAAAATCCCAACAATGTTTGGGGATCTGAAATTTAGTCAGCAATTCTTCACTGTCAACGACTTTTTCTACCACCTGCAAGCACATTTGATGCAGTTCGGCAGTGGTATTCTCAATTTCTTCAATTTGGGCGAGAGAAAATTGGTAATAAGCATCTTCACACCAGTATGGTTCGTCATACATGGTGTGAAAATTAAAGCCATATTCTGTCGCCTTTTCGCGCCAGTCCGGGCGCTCAGTGATAGCTATGCGTTTCATCCGTGATTATCCCCCCATTGAACGGGAAGTAGAACCTGAAGAGGCGCTACGTTGCATGGTTGACTGTTTAGCAACCGAGTCACCAAAACCGCCACGGGTGATAGTTGTCGTTGTTGCTGGTTTGGGTGCCATCGCGGTTTTAGGGACTGTCATGGTACGGCCCCCTGCGGTTGCAGGGCCATAGCTTTTTCCTGTCGAATCAACAAATTGACCGTTTGCCGGGCTGGTTGCAGATTTGGAGCTAAACAGCGGTTGTGATGGTGCTGCTGCGCCACCGCCCATCAGACGTCCCATCATGTAACCTGCCATCAGAGGCATCCAGAAGCTGCCGCTCTGTTGTTGCTGAGCTTGTGCTTCTCCATTGGTGGTTGTACCGGGGCCAGCCTGTGCCGGTGTTTGAGTACATTGTGCTTCACCAAACTCAGCAATACAGTCTTCTTTGGTTGCATATTTAGGTGCTGTTTTTGCCGCTTCCTTCAAAGCGTTATTGTAAGCGAGGGTACATTGTTCGCTCTGTGATGGGTTTGCCTGGGAACAATCATCTGCATTCATGTAAAGAGAGACAGTTTCATCACTCTGTTCACAGGCAGATAACATGAAAACTGCACTGACAGCTATTGCCACAGGAGCCAGGCGATAACTGCGCCAGGCTTTACGGAATGCGCCGTGGTTAATATTTTTGGTTCGTTTCATCGTCATAGTCGTATACCCAGATTTTAGGTTTCTGTAATTCTTTAATGAAATAGTCTTAAGGATAGGGGAAAGATGAACAAAATTAAAGCATAAACCTTCGATTGATAGCCTGATTTTTTGCCTGACAAAGGAGTTTCTGGATATTGGTTATCTGATATTTCGTTTAATCTGGTTTTAATGTTGTGAAATAGATATGTAAATTTTAGAAGCTAGAGACGTGGTGGATATTTTATGATTTAAAAGAATCCATTAATTATATTATTTACTGCTATAACTCCAGAATAAATATCGGGGTATATACCCTTCATCTTTCAAGTTGCTGCTTTGTTGGCTGCTTTCACTCACCCCGGTCACATAGTTATCTATGCTCCTGGGGATTCGTTCACTTGCCGCCGCGCTGCAACTCGAAATTTATTGGGTATAGTCCTAAGTTAGTAACTTATTGTTATATACTATTGGCCTTGTATTTTCTATTGTAAACAGTGAGTTATCATCAGTCGGAAATAAAACAGCCCGTTTTGTGACGAGCTGTTTATTGTTAAGGTAGAGAACTGAATCAGTTACGACCAGATATTACAGGTGTTGCTGTTTGTTGAACAATACTATTTGCGGAGGTTGAGAGCTGTTTGCCTAACGTATTATTCAGGGCAGCTAAATCATTCTCATTTAACGTGCCAAGAGCGTGTTTAATATTCAGTTGATTAATCAGATAATCATAGCGGGCATTGGATAGCTTTTGCTTGGCATCATATAACTTTGTCGTTGCATCCAATACATCAACAATAGTGCGTGTACCGACCTGATAACCTGCTTCCATCGCATCCAGTGAGCTTTGTGCAGAAACAACAACCTGCTTGAAGGCGTTGATACTACTGATAGAGGCAGATATGTTGTTAAAGGAAGAACGGACGATTTGTACAACATTGCGGTAAACATTTTCTAGTTGTTCGCTGGCGCTGACAAAACCGTATTGTGCCTGCTCAATGCGGGAACTGGTTGCTCCACCGCTGTAAATTGGTAGGCTGAGTGTCAGGCCAACGCTGTTGTCGCCGCTATAGGAATTCCCTGATCTGTTATCCCCATAACCAGAACCATGAAACTGTTTGTTGGAAACGCCGGTAGAGGCGCCCAGCTCAATGATTGGCATATGGCCTGCTTGTGCCACTTTGATTTTTTCACGAGCCAGATCCTGACCTAAACGGGCTGATAACAGGCTAAGATTACGTTTTTCTGCCTCTTTCAGCAGAATATCCACCGCTTCTGGTTTCTGTGTTTTGAAACGATCAATATTCAGCGAGGCTAATTGAGAGTAATAAGTACCAGTTACTTGACGCAGTGCTTCCAATGCATTGTCCAGCTCATTACGACCGACAACTTCATCAGCTAATACTCTATCGTAGTTAGCACGGGCGTTTTGGACATCGGTGATGGCGACCAGACCGACATTAAAACGTTGAGTGGTTTGATCTAATTGGCGGTAAATTGCCGCTTTCTGCGCTTCAATATAAGAGAGTGAATCAATAGTACGTAATACTTTAAAGTAAGCTGTTGCACTATCTAGAATCAGTTTTTGTTCACTGCTTTGATAGGTAACATCAGCAATACCCGCCGTTTTTTCTTGCAAGTTCAGCAGGCGCCATTTAGACATATCAAAAATGGTTTGAGTCAGCTTAAGTGCCGCACTCAATGTATTGCTTTCTGTGTCACGTGTATCGCGGTAACCGCTGTTATAAGTATATCCCGTATTTAATCCTAGCTGAGGTAATAATGGACTGCGGGATTCATTAATTTTTTCAAAAGCTTCATTACGTTCAGCCATTGATTTACGTAGCTCAGGGTTACTTTCTCTTGCTTGCTTGTAAACCTGCAAAAGATCTTCAGCCTGACTGGCTGAGCTAAATCCTGCTAGGCTCATAGCGATTAACAGGGAGAGCAGTTTCTTCATTTCAATTCCTTTATTGCACAGCTATTTTGCTTAGTTGTCTTGATGAAAAACGAAATATCACTGATTCTAACAGAGAATGCTATCAGCCAAAGGTAGCCGTTTGTGCCATATTGCCTTAATTTAGCTTAACTTTACACCACCAAAGGATGAATTTTTTAACTCTGCTTTGATTAATATCATTTAGTGGCTAGCAATTAGGAAAGTATTTAGGAGAATTTTATGAATAAAAAGTCGTTAATGCCAGTCATGCTAGATAGGCAAGATGTGGAAATGATAGCGAAAAAAAGTTTGTATAAGGGATTCTTTAAATTAACCAATTACCGCTTCCGTCATCGTTTGTTTGCTGGAGGCTGGAGTGAAGAAATCAGCCGAGAAGTTTTTGAGCGAGGACATGCTGGTGCTCTGTTACCTTATGATCCACTTCGTGACGAAGTTGTATTGATAGAACAGATACGAATTCCGGCAATAGAGACTAAAGCCACGCCATGGTTGCTGGAAATTGTCGCCGGTATGATTGAAGAAGGTGAAGATGTGGAGCATGTGGTACGTCGTGAAGCGATGGAAGAGGCAGGAATTGAAGTCAAGCGTTGTAAACCCGTATTGAGTTATCTTTCCAGTCCTGGTGGAACAACGGAACGTATCTCCGTGATGGTTGGTGAAGTGGATGCAACGACGGCTGCTGGTATTCATGGATTATCGGGTGAACATGAAGATATCCGGGTACATGTTGTCAACCGTGAACAGGCTTATCAATGGATGGAAGAGGGAATTATTGATAATGCAGCTTCAGTTATTGCGATACAATGGTTGGCATTGCACCATGAAAAATTGAGAAAAGAGTGGTATTCAGATAATTCCTAATTTTTAACCTAAAAAAGGGAAGTGTGTTCCAGTCAGCAGATCTCTTGTGTTAAAACGAGTTATGATGTTCGCCAATGATTTATAGGACAAGGATACCATTTGGAAAGCCTGTTTGAATTGCCTGTGGTAGAGGGAACCACAGCAAAAATATTGCAAATAACAGATACGCATCTTTTTGCTGGCAAAGAAGATACTTTGTTGGGTATTAATACTTATCGTAGTTACCATGCGGTATTGGATGCCATTCTCGAACAAAAGACTGATATTGATTTAATTGTTGCAACAGGCGATTTGTCTCAGGATCAAACGCTGAAAGCCTATCAGCATTTTGCCGATGGTATTGCACGCTTATCGGCACCTTGTGTCTGGTTACCTGGTAATCATGATTATCAGCCCGCTATGGTGGATGCATTGGCGGCTGCGGGTGTTTCTCCATCAAAACAGATTCTGGTCGGTAAATACTGGCAGTTGCTGATGCTTGACAGTCAAGTGCAGGGCGTTCCTCACGGAGAGTTGTCGGAATATCAGCTTGAGTGGATGAAAAGTTGTCTGGATGAGTATCCTGAACGTTATACTGTGATTTTGCTTCATCATCATCCACTACCATCGGGTTGTACTTGGTTGGATCAGCACAGTTTGCGTAACTCACATATCTTGGCGCAATATTTGCGAGGGTATTCGCGGGTTAAGGCGATGCTGTGTGGCCATATACATCAGGAGCTCGATGTTGATTGGAATAGTATTCGTATGATGGCAACACCATCAACATGCGTGCAGTTCAAACCACACTGTACTAATTTTATGCTTGATACGGTTGCTCCTGGATGGCGTTATCTCGAACTATCTGTTACCGATAAAGGCGAATTTAGTTTGATAACTCAGGTTCACAGATTGGAGAGCAATGAATTCTGCCCTGATTTAGAATCGGACGGGTATTAAGGTTGTGTTTGTCCCCTTGTGCTGCTGTGTTACTCTCTGCTTATTTGGCCTATCAAGCCTCACAGTTTGCATCTTGTTGTACAGGAGCATAGTGGCCAGCAGCGTTTACGCACAATCGAGGGGCACGGCTTGATGTCAATATTACTTTATCTGCATGGTTTTAACAGTTCCCCACAATCTGTAAAAGCAAAAGCTTTGAAAGCGTGGCTGCATCAGCATCATCCCAAAATTGAAATGTTAGTGCCTCAGTTACCACCTTATCCTGAAGACGCGGCTGAGTTGCTGGAAAATCTGGTGATGGAACATGCCGGGGATGATTTGGGTATTGTAGGCTCTTCTCTCGGTGGTTATCTGGCAATATGGCTTTCACAATGTTTCAGTTTACCGGCGGTTGTTGTCAATCCCGCTGTTCGCCCGTTTGAGCTATTACGGAATTATCTTGGGGAAAATATTAACCCCTATACTAAACAACGGTATACTTTGGAACCGCGTCATGTACATGACCTCAAAGTCATGCATATTGAACCGCTGGAGTCACCAGATCTTATCTGGTTATTGCAGCAAACCGGGGATGAAGTATTGGATTATCGTCAGGCTGTTGCCTATCTCGTATTATGTAAGCAAACTATTGAATCTGGTGGTAATCACGCCTTTATCGGGTTTGAACACTATTTCCCGCAAATCATCAATTTTCTTGGGCTTTCTACTGGCGGCAAGAAAAAACTTGCCAAAAATGTTTAAACGACTGGTATTATCAACAGTATACAAAACTGATTAGCCCTTTAATCACGAAGCAACCAACAGAATTACAACATGACTCAATCTAGTTACAACGCAGATGCCATTGAAGTCCTCAGTGGTCTGGAGCCGGTTCGCCGTCGCCCGGGAATGTACACTGATACAACCCGTCCGAACCATTTGGCTCAGGAAGTGATCGATAACAGCGTGGATGAAGCTTTGGCTGGGCACGCTAAACATATTGAAGTGATCCTTCACAGCGATCAGTCACTGGAGGTCATTGATGATGGCCGTGGTATGCCGGTTGATATTCATCCGGAAGAAGGGGTTTCAGCCGTTGAGTTGATCCTGAGCCGCTTACATGCCGGTGGTAAATTTTCCAATAAAAACTATCAATTTTCCGGTGGTCTTCACGGTGTGGGGATCTCTGTTGTTAACGCTTTATCCAAACGGATTGAAGTCACCGTCCGTCGTAGTAGTCAGGTTTATCAGATCGCTTTTGAGAACGGCGATAAAGTGCAGGAATTGGCGGTGATCGGCAGTTGTGGTAAACGTAACACGGGTACCAGTGTTCACTTTTGGCCTGATGAAAGTTTCTTTGACAGCCCGCGTTTTTCAGCTTCTCGTCTGACTCATTTGTTGAAAGCGAAAGCGGTTTTATGTCCGGGAGTGGAAATTGTTTTTAAAGACAAAATTAACGATACCGAGCAAAAATGGTGTTATGCCGATGGTTTGACTGACTACCTGATGGCCGCTGTTAATGGTCTGATGACATTACCGGAAGCGCCTTTTGTCGGTGCTTTCAGCGGTGAAACTGAAGCGGTTGACTGGGCGTTGCTCTGGCTGCCGGAAGGGGGAGAACTGCTGGCTGAAAGTTATGTTAACTTAATCCCGACTATGCAAGGTGGTACCCATGTGAATGGGTTGCGTCAAGGGTTACTGGACGCCATGCGTGAATTTTGTGAATTTCGCAATATCCTGCCGCGCGGAGTGAAACTTTCTGCTGATGACATTTGGGACCGTTGTGCTTATGTTCTGTCTGTAAAAATGCAGGACCCGCAATTCGCTGGTCAGACTAAAGAACGCTTATCTTCCCGCCAATCTGCTGCTTTTGTTTCTGGTGTTGTCAAAGATGCTTTCAGTTTGTGGTTAAACCAGAATGTTCAGGAAGCTGAGCAGTTGGCTGAATTGGCAATCGCCAGTGCACAGCGCAGAATGCGCGCAGCGAAAAAGGTTGTGCGTAAAAAATTGACCAGCGGCCCTGCATTGCCAGGAAAATTGGCTGATTGTACATCACAGGATCTGAATTTCACTGAACTGTTTCTGGTGGAAGGGGATTCTGCGGGCGGCTCTGCGAAACAGGCTCGCGATCGTGAATATCAAGCTATCATGCCGCTGAAAGGGAAAATCCTAAATACTTGGGAAGTCTCTTCTGATGAAGTATTGGCATCACAGGAAGTCCATGATATCTCAGTCGCCATTGGCATCGACCCGGATAGTAACGATCTCAGCCAGTTGCGCTATGGTAAAATTTGTATTCTGGCGGATGCAGATTCCGATGGCTTGCATATTGCGACACTGCTGTGTGCACTGTTTGTTCGCCACTTTCCAACATTGGTTAAAAATGGCCATGTTTATATGGCAATGCCGCCTTTATACCGTATCGATTTGGGCAAAGAAGTGTATTACGCACTGGATGAAGAAGAAAAAAGTGCGGTGCTGGATCGCCTGAGCCGCAAACGGGGTAAACCTAACGTACAGCGCTTTAAAGGGTTGGGGGAAATGAATCCGCTGCAATTGCGTGAAACGACGTTAGATCCAAATACCCGTCGTCTGGTGCAGTTGACTATCGATGATGAAAACTACCAGGAAACCTTCTCTATGATGGACATGCTTCTGGCGAAGAAACGTTCAGAAGATCGCCGTAATTGGCTGCAAGAGAAGGGTGATACTGTGGAAATTGAAGTGTAACGCCCACAGGGATAGTCAAAGAAGATTCTGAGGAAATAATGAATGAGTGAGATAACTCATGATGGCGTGGAGCGTTTGCCGCTTCACTCATTTACTGAAACTGCCTACCTAAATTACTCTATGTACGTCATCATGGACAGGGCGCTGCCTTTTATTGGTGACGGTTTGAAACCGGTTCAGCGCCGTATTGTTTATGCCATGTCAGAGCTAGGGCTGAACAATACTGCTAAATTTAAGAAGTCTGCGCGTACTGTGGGGGATGTGCTGGGTAAATACCATCCGCATGGTGACGGTGCCTGTTATGAAGCTATGGTGCTGATGGCGCAGCCATTCTCTTACCGCTATCCATTGGTGGATGGGCAAGGGAACTGGGGGGCGCCGGATGATCCTAAATCTTTTGCAGCGATGCGTTATACCGAGTCTCGTCTATCCAAATATGCAGAATTATTGCTGACTGAGTTAGGGCACGGCACCGTTGATTGGGTACCAAACTTTGATGGCACCTTGCAGGAACCGAAAATGCTGCCGGCGCGTTTACCCAATATTCTGCTTAATGGGACGACCGGCATCGCGGTGGGTATGGCAACCGATATTCCACCTCATAATGCCCGTGAAGTGTCTAATGCGCTGGTAACGCTGCTGGATAAGCCACAAAGCACCCTTGATGAGTTGATGGAACATGTCAAAGGTCCTGATTATCCGACTGAAGCAGAGATCATCACTTCTCACGAAGATATTCGCAAAATTTATAAAAATGGCCGTGGTTCAGTACGGATGCGTGCTGTTTGGTCAAAAGAAGATGGCAATGTGGTGATCACGGCGCTGCCGCATCAGGTTTCTGGGGCTAAGATATTGGAACAAATAGCTAGCCAGATGCGCGCTAAAAAGTTGCCAATGGTTGATGATTTACGTGATGAATCTGATCATGAAAACCCAACTCGTTTGGTTATTGTTCCTCGTACAAACCGGGTTGATGTGGAGCAGGTGATGAACCATCTGTTTGCGACAACAGATCTAGAAAAGAGTTATCGCGTCAACTTGAATATGATCGGTTTGGATAATCGTCCGACAGTGAAAGGTTTAGTCGAGATCTTGTCCGAATGGTTGGTATTTCGTCGAGAAACCGTGCGTAAGCGTTTGAACCATCGTTTAGAAAAAGTCCTTAAGCGCTTACATGTGCTGGAAGGCTTATTGATCGCATTCCTCAATATTGATGAAGTCATTGACATTATTCGTAGTGAGGATGAGCCAAAACCGGTGTTAATGGCACGTTTTGGTTTAAGTGAGACTCAAACAGAAGCTATTCTTGAACTGAAATTACGTCACTTAGCTAAACTAGAAGAGATGAAAATCCGCGGCGAACAGGATGAATTGGCAAAAGAGCGTGATAAGTTACAGGCAATTTTAGGTTCTGAGCGCAAGTTAAACACATTGTTGAAGAAAGAGATCATTGCTGATGCAGCAACTTACGGCGATGAGCGTCGTTCTCCAATGAGAGAACGTGATGAAGCTAAGGCTATGAGTGAGCACGACATCACGCCTTCTGAACCAGTGACAATTGTGCTGTCAGAAATGGGTTGGGTGCGCAGTGCGAAAGGTCATGATATCGATCCGGCTGGGCTGAATTACAAAGCAGGAGACAGCTTCCGTGGTGCAGCTCGTGGTAAAAGTAATCAGCCGGTTGTCTTTATTGATACGACGGGACGCAGTTATTCTCTTGATCCACGGGATCTACCTTCTGCCAGGGGGCAGGGGGAGCCACTAACGGGGAAACTGACTCTGCCGGCAGGAGCAACGGTAGAACATGTATTGATGGCATCTGATGAGCAGAAGTTTCTGATGGCATCAGATGCCGGTTACGGTTTTATCTGTACTTTTAGTGACTTGGTAGCCAAAAATCGGGCAGGTAAGGCTCTGATTACACTGCCAGAAAATGCTAACGTTATGACACCGTTGGAAATAAATAACGAGCAGGATGATATGCTGTTGGCAATTACCAGCACAGGCCGCATGTTAATGTTCCCGGTTGCAGATCTACCTCAGCTTTCCAAAGGGAAAGGGAATAAGATAATTTCGGTTCAGGCGGCTTCAGGAGATGAGCTGTTGAGTGGGTTGTTTATACTACCACCACAATCGTCTATTACTCTTTACTTTGGTAAACGTAAACTGACACTGCGTCCTGAAGATCTTCAGAAATTCCGTGCAGAACGTGGTCGTAAGGGAACATCTTTACCTCGTGGATTGCAACGTATTGAGCGAGTTCAGATTGATACACCATCTTCTGCTTAACGGTTTATCCCAATAGACGCTATTGTTACAGGTAGTTTTTTATTACTAAAGAATGGCAAATAAAAATAGCCTAATGGGATGGACTCTAAATTGGGATTAAATAAAACCTTAACGGGCCGGGGCCGGCCTGTTAAATAAGAGGCGGCTATGTTAGCTATTATTCGTGGCATTATTGTTATTTTGTTTTCGGTTTTGGTGTGTGTATTGGGGGGGATTTACTGTTTATTTAGACCACGGAATCCCCACCATGTCATGGTGTTTGGTCATATGTTTGGTCGATTGTCGAAAGTATTTGGCATCAAAATAATTGAGCGTATTCCTGCTGAAGCCAGGAATTATGGGCCGAGTATTTATATTGGCAACCACCAGAACAACTATGACATGATAACCATGTCTAACGCGGTTCAGCCGAGCACAGTGACAGTGGGTAAAAAAAGCTTGGTGCTGATCCCCTTTTTTGGCCAGTTATATTGGTTGACAGGTAATATTCTGATTGATCGAAAGAATCGTGCTAAAGCACACAGCACGATTACTCAAGTGGTAGAACAGATTCAAAAACGCCGTATTTCTGTCTGGATGTTCCCGGAAGGAACACGCAGCCGTGGCCGGGGCTTATTGCCATTTAAAACGGGGGCTTTCCATGCTGCTATTTCTGCGGGAGTTCCTATTGTTCCTGTCTGTGTCTCTTCCATTGCTAATGGCAATATTAAGTTAAATCGCTGGAATAATGGCACGGTCATTGTTGAAATGCTGCCACCAATTGATACCTCTGGATATACCAAAGAGCAAGTACGTGAATTGGCAGAGTATTGTCATCGGGTAATGAAGGCTAAAATAGAAGAGTTGGATGAGGAATTAGAGATAATGAAGAAACAGAATAAGCACTTATATACCCAATAGATTTCGAGTTGCAGTGCGGCGGCAAGTGAACGAATCCCCAGGAGCATAGATAACGATGTGACTGGGGTGAGGGAAAGCAGCCAACAAAGCAGCAACTTGAAAGATGAAGGGTATAATAGGTTATTTTGTTTGTCATTCCTTGCCATCAAGAGTGGGTTTAAGCCTGACGAAAGCAATATTTTTGAATGCGCTTTAATCCTCACATATACCAAGTATGTGAGGATTCTTGTTTGTTATTTGTGCCCATAATTTCTAATAGAAACGACTATACTGTTTGCTTACTGGGACAGATTTGTGTAATGCATTCAGATAGTTTTAGAATTCGTTTCATGTTCGCGATATGATGAGCGTTTGGTAAATAATGTTTTTGTTAAGCGCAATCAAAAGGACAATAAACTTTAATAACTTCGATATTGAGTTATTAGCTTCCATGGTGCGTGATGGCAAGATGAGCTACATAACACCTGGAATTCAATTATGTTTGTCGCGGAGAAAATATGTCATTTAGTCGGCGCCAATTTATTCAGGCATCAGGCTTGGCGATGTGTATCGGAGCAGCTCCTTTCATGGTTCGGGCCAGCAAAAATCAGCGAACTGCTTTGCCGGTTCCCCCTTTATTGGAATCCCGTGGTGGACAACCGCTATTTCTGACTTTACAAAAAGCGCGTTGGACTTTTGATGGACAATATAAAACCAGTGTGTGGGGAATTAATGGCCAATATCTTGGTCCGACTGTACGGGTTCATAAAAATGATGATGTGAAACTGATATACAGTAATCGGTTGGCAGAACCGGTTTCGATGACGGTCAGTGGATTGCAATTACCAGGTACTTTGACTGGAGGCGTTGCCCGTCAGATTTCTCCGGGAGCAGACTGGTCTCCGGTGTTGCCTATCCGTCAGCAAGCGGCAACTTGCTGGTATCATGCTAATACGCCTAATCGGATGGCACCACATGTTTATAACGGCTTGGCTGGGATGTGGTTGGTAGAAGATGAAATTAGCCGTAATTTGCCGTTGCCGAAACACTATGGTGTTAATGATTTCCCGGTTATTCTCCAGGATAAACGGCTGGATAACTTTGGTGTTCCTGAGTATCAGCCTACTGCTGGTGGGTTTATCGGTAATACTTTGTTAGTTAATGGTGTGCAGAATCCTTTTATTGAGGTACCTCGTGGTTGGGTTCGTCTACGTTTATTGAATGCATCTAATGCTCGCCGATATCAGTTACAAATCAGTGATGGTCGTCCTTTCTATATGATAGGTACTGACTTGGGATTGTTAACTTCACCCGTATCTATTCAACAAATATCTATTGCACCGGGTGAACGGCGTGAAGTATTGATTGATATGTCCAAAGGGGATGAAGTTTCTGTGACGGCAGGCGAATCAGCAGGTGTACTTGATCGGCTGCGTGGGTTGTTTGAACCATCCACTATGTTAATTTCTAGCACCGTTTTGACCCTCAAAGCGACAGGTTTGTTATCTCTGGTGACAGATGAACTACCATCCCGTCTGGTTGATGATTTTATGCAGGTTTCCAACGCAATCCGTAACCGGGAAATTTATCTGGATGATAATGCACCGGGAATTAACGGTGTGTTATGGGATATGAACCGAGTTGATATTACTAGTCAGCAAGGAACTTGGGAACGTTGGCTCGTGAATACATCCTCCCCGCAACCGTTTCATATTGAGGGTGTACAGTTTAAGGTTATTAGCAACAATGGGGTGGTGCCTCAACCACAGGATTACGGTTGGAAAGATACTGTCTGGGTTGATGGTCGGGTGGAGTTGCTGGTTTATATGAACCAGCCATCTTATGAGCATTTTCCGTTTTTATATTACAGTCAGATCCTGGAAATGGCAGATCGTGGTTCTGTTGGGCAGTTAGTAACTATACCCATCAATTAGGTAAATGAAAGCTGAGGTTGGCGATAATGACCAAGCGAAATCGAAGCGCGGTATTGAGGCCGCGCAGGTTCTAATCCTTTTGCTCATTATCACCATATGACTTTTTTAAGTTAATTCTTAGCGTGGATCAATATAATCAAGAAGGTGACTGAATTCACTGAAATCAACGAATGTGTCGGGGGTTGGTCCCAAGCGTTTGCCGATATCCAGAGTAGTCATAGCGGTCAAATCTTCTTTTTCTAGTTTGAAATTGAATATATCAAAGTTCTCTTTAATTCTTGATAGTGTGGCAGATTTGGGGATCACAATCATACCGTTATCAATGTGCCAGCGGAGAACGATCTGAGCGGGTGTTTTACCGTACTTTTGTGCCAGATGTTGAACCAGTTGATTATCAAATACGTTTTCACCACCTTGTGCCAGTGGACTCCAGGATTCGGTAACGATATGGTGTGTGGCATTCCAGGCATGAAGCTGACGTTGCTGGAACAGCGGGTGTAGCTCAATCTGATTAATGACAGGGTGAACACCAGTTTCATTGATCAACCGCTGGATATGTTCAGGTTGGAAATTAGAAACACCGATACTACGAATAAGTCCCTCTTTTTGTAATTCAATCAATTGCTGCCAGGCACTGACATATTGATCCTGTGGTGGTGCCGGCCAATGAATGAGATAGAGGTCGACATAATCAAGTTGTAATTTTTCTAAACTTTCTGTTAGCGCAGCGCGGACATCATTATGTCTGTCATTCCACAATTTGGTTGTGACAAAGATCTCTTCACGGGGAATGTCTGTTTCTTGCAGAGCTTTACCTACCCCTTTCTCATTATTGTAAATAGCGGCAGTGTCAATTGCTCGATAACCTACATCCAGGGCGGTGTGGATTGCTGTAACTATTTGCTGGTTATTTGCGGCCCATGATCCCAGTCCCAATTGTGGCATATGGTTTCCATCAGCAAGTTTGATAATAGGTTGATTATCCATTACTACCTCCTAAAAAAAGATAGACAGTTAAAATATCAGCTAAAATGTATCGTTATAAATAATGGTGGTTGATATTAAGTTGATATTAAGAGTAATTGAAGAAAGTAATACAATTGGCGTGATCTAAGCCATGTATTGATTTTGTGGAGCATCAAGCACAGAAACATCATTTGGTAACTGAGCTGAAGTCCACATGCTGTTGGTTCGAAATTAAGTTAAGGATAAAAACCCAGTCTCGGTTTGTAAACCATGATGACTTTTATTTACGTTTTACCGTAGAGGCTCTGCGGTGGCGCCAATACATCAGCAGAGATGCACCCAAGCCACTTAGCAATAGTACGATGGGTAAAATCACCAGAATGGTCATAACTAGATCCTGATGGTTTTTAATAAACGGGATCTGATTGAGAAGATAACCAAAACCAACCACCGTAATGACCCATAATAAGCCACTTAGCCAATTAAACATTTGAAAGCGTTTACTGTTGAGGCCAGATATACCTGCAAGTGTAGGCAATAGCGTTCGGACAAAAGCCAAAAAACGACCAAGCAGCAGAGCAGCCAGACCATGTTTGAAAAATAGCACGTTAGCCCGTTGGCGGTACTGAATGGGAAGTTGTGCTAACCAACCTTTAACCCGTTTAGTATCACCAAGCCATCGTCCTTGAAGATAGCCAAGCCAGCAACCGATACTGGCTGCTGCTGTCAGTATAAAAACGGTTGGGATAAAGTGCATCACTCCTTTGGCAATTAACGCACCGGTAAGGATTAACAATGTATCACCGGGTAAAAAAGCGGCGGGTAATAAGCCATTTTCCAGAACCAGCGTTATGAACAAAATGCCATAGATAATCCAGAGAATATCAGGGTTGGCAAGTTTGGAAAAATCATGCTGCCATAATGCCCGCATAATCTCGTGTAGCACTTCCATTATTTATCCTATGACTGTTGTAGGTAAATTTATTACGTTTGTATATATCAAGTCAGTTTACCGTAAAAGTTTAAGTATGGCTTGGTCTTATCCATCTTAACCTTACAAAGGGTAGTACTCCTGCCGACATAAAGCGGGAGGGGAATTTGGACGGGCTCGAAAAGCCCGAAGAATCATCAGCCACGCTGATGCTGAATATATTGTTTAACCCCTTCCAACGGCGCACCAAAGCACGGCTTTTCCGTCTGCACCACGCCAGTCCAAAAATTCATGACGCAGACGCTGGGACGTGACCGCCTTGAGTGAGTTGACCCACACGGAAAGCTGAACAGTCGGCGGGGACTCAATCAGCATGTGGACGTACTCAGATTCGCCATTGCGTGCCGGGAACGATTGATTGGGTATTTTTGCATTGAAATTAAACGGATATGCCGTAGGATAGTGAACAAAATGACGACATACTGAATGCTCATACTTATCCTGGAAGCCTACAAATTCAGACTCGAATCCACAGTAGCAGCGTCTGCGGCAGTTGTGCGGTTGTGCCCGTTTTGTCTGGAATTATGGGCTTGCCGAGACGCAACGCATTCTGGGAGCGGGTGGCAGGCTCCCGTCAGCCTTTGAGCTGAACCGGATGCTCACCGTATGGAAAACAATGCCGGGGCATGCCTTCTTACAGGCCGCCTACACCGATAATCTTCAGCAGAAGCTCAAAGACTTACACGGTGCATGGCAGCGTTGTTTTGATAAAACACTGGCGGCAAAAGCCCCTGTATTTAAAAGGAAAAATGACGGTCGTGATTCGATCCGTTTTGTTAACTTTGAAAAATATTGTCGGCTTGAGCGCCGACGTGTCAAGCTCCCGGCGGGTCTTGGCTGGATGAAGTTCAGGCCGTCACGGGAGGTCAGCGGGAAAATCAAAGCAGTCAGGCCGCCCGTTGAAGCAGAAATCGGACACTGAGCAATCAGCAGTCACCCACTAACGGGAATCCCCTCCTGAGTCACGAAGTGCGAAGGGGGGGAGGATGTCAAATTAGGAAAGATTTATGGTTGGTGTTCATTAAGAAGTTCAGCTAAGTGTGGTGATTCAATTGATTCCTTTAAAAGAGAAGTCCAGTCATCTGGTGGGCGTCCAGCGTTAAGCATTTCACCAAATACTTTGTAAGCATCACGTTGATCACCATATGCCCTTTTTGTTCTGTCATCATTTACCCAGCCAAAGATAATAATTTTACTCTCGGTGTGAAAACGGAAGAAAAGGCGATATTGTTGGAAAAATTTTGCTCTGAACCAGTGTTTTCTTTTTCCGCCTAATGTGTAACCCAAACGAAAGGTTATATTAGCGGGGTCACTGGGAATAATTTCAGTAACAAGTTTTATGATTGCAGCTAAGCGTTTCGTATCATTTTTTTTCAGATAGTCATTTGGATATTTCTGCTGAAGTTGTTCGACCTTGTCTATTATTTGTTTCAGTTGTTCTATAAAGCACGGATGGGCAAAAAGAACCCATCCGTTTATTACACATACTCGATCGTACATAGTCCTTTACTCATCGTCGGCAGATAGTGGATTATTTAGATCTATGTCTGTCCCAGCAGTAAGTGACTTTGCTCGGTTAATGAGTTGTTCACTTAATTGTTGTATTTGTTCAGGATGTTTTTTAATGTCTTTTTCCAGAAAGTTCAGAAATGATTCTATTACAGGATCTTTTTCTTCTTCGCTGCTTTTACGACTGATAAGTACATCACCAGAAGATAAAATCTTATATTTGATACTATCATGTCCAGGTCTTAGTTTAAGAGCTTTACGGACTGGCGTTGGAATAGTTGTTTGGCTGCGACGGGTAAGTTTGGATTCTGCTCCAACATCGAACTCAACACTTGATGATTCGTGCATATTTCGACCTTATTTGTTTGTTTAATAATCTTTCGACAAAGTGTAATGCAAATGCATTGTAATAACAATTTATTTGTCTCTAGGTGTTGAAGTTTTCAGTTTGTTATATTTTATATTAAGTAACTATAAGATTAATCAACAGAAATTCGATTAAACCCCTCGGCTAAATCATCAATCAAATCCTGAACATTCTCCAACCCGATATGCAGGCGGAACAGGGTGCCTGTTTTTTGTGGGATAGGATATTGGCGCATCATTTTTATCTCTTCTGGTTGATAACCCAGAATCAGAGATTCAAAACCGCCCCAAGAGAATGCCATTTTAAAATGGTGAAAATTATCCAGATAATCGGTGAACTGTTGAGATGTTAATCTCTCTTTTAACCGGAAGGAAAACAGGCCATTACAGCCACTAAAATCACGGATAAAATTATCGTGACCGGGGCAGGAGGGGAGAACTGGATGATAGACTTCTGCAACTTCGGTTCTTTGTTGCAGCCAGCGAGCTATTTCGATACTGTTTTTTTCATGTTGTTTTAGGCGAATCGCTAAAGTACGCAATCCGCGACTTGCCATATAAACCGTATCGGCATCGGCCATTTGTCCCATTAAATAGGAATTTTCCCGTAGTTGTGCCCAACAACGTTCGTTAGCTACGGCAATACCCAACATAGCGTCGGAATGACCAATAATATATTTGGTGCCGGATTGAATAGAAATATCGATGCCAAACTCTAATGCTTTAAACAATACACCCGCAGCCCAGGTGTTATCTATCATGATGACAATATCTGGATTGACTCGCCGTACAGCACGGACGATAGCCGGAACATCTTGTACTTCCATGGTGATGGAGCCAGGGGATTCAAGAAACACCACTTTGGTATTGGGCTTAATGAGTTTAGCTATCTCCTCACCAATCATAGGATCGAAATAATCGGCAGTAATATTCATTCGTGACAATATCTTGTCACAAAAGGCTTGTGTTGGATCGTAAGTCGAACCGGTTAACAGAATATGATCACCGGTTGCCGCAAAAGAGAGAATGGCATTACTGATTGCGGCGACACCAGAAGGATAAAGCATACAACCGGCGCCACCTTCCAGTTCAGTCATCGCTTTCTGAAAGGAGAAATGAGTTTGTGTACCACGACGGCCATAAAATAGCTCTCCATTGGCACAATTCTTTGTCGCCTGCTTTTTAGATTCCACAGAATCGAAAATTACAGATGATGTTCTCTGAATGATTGGGTTTACTGCGCCTTGGGTAAATTTATGGCTTCTGCCGGCACTGACTAATGAAGTTTCCAATTTTTTTTCTGTCATGATCCATTGTCACCTTATTTCGATTTTTGAAATGGTGTGAAAAACATGGTTAACACGTTAAAAGATTTAGTCCTTTTTGTACAAAGGGATTAGAGCAACTTGACGAAAATTCAATCTGGTAACCTGTGAGTAGGGTTTCTTTGACTTTATTTTGTGAAGGGGTAACACTTTTTTATTAAACAATAATGATAATTACTATCAAACCACTTAATGTCTGATATTATCAGCTGGCATTTTTACTCATCTGGTGAAGATGAGTGAAGACTCCGGGTAAATTAAGGTTAGCGAGATGACGAAAGGCAATTTACAGCTAAATAAAAAGGTTTATACCCAATGGATTTCAAGATGCATCGCGACGGCCAGGGAGCGAATCCCCGGGAGCATAGATAACTCTGTGACTGGGGTGAGTGAGTGCAGCCAACAAAGAGGCAACTTGAAAGATAACGGGTATATAAAGAAAGGGAGCCAAGGCCAACTGATGCGTAATTTGACTGCTTCAATAATATTAGCGTTCGGACTGACAGGTTCAGCACTAGCTGATACAGCACCAGCATCCGCAACAGACAATAATCCCACGGCAAAAACCGCACAGGTTGCAGCGCCTGCTCCGACAGCTATCCCCGCAACTTCTGATACGACGGCACCACAAGCAAATCAGGTCGTTCCACAAACTGTATCTGCTACAGAGTCTACCCAAGTTACTCCAGTCGCAACTGATGCTGGTTTATCAAACGATCCAAAGGATGGCGCTAATCTCTCCAGTGGCTTTGCTACCGATCTGTCTATTTGGGGCATGTATCAGAACGCGGATGTCGTTGTGAAAACCGTTATGATTGGTTTGGTAATTGCTTCTGTTATTACCTGGGCTTTATTCTTCTCAAAAGGTGCTGAATTGTTGGCTGCTGGTCGTCGTTTACGTAAAGAACAACTGGCATTGGCAGAAGTTAAGAGCCTTGATCAAGCTGCTGAAATGGCAGAAGGTTTTAGCAAACTCAGTATCAGTCGTATGTTGTTGAGCGAAGTTCAGGCAGAACGCCAGCTATCTTCTGAGAGTCTTGATCTGAATAGTACTAAAGAACGCGCTTCTTTCCGTTTGGAACGTTCAGTTGCGGCTATCAGCCGTCATATGGGGCGTGGTAATGGCTATCTGGCAACAATTGGGGCAATTTCTCCTTTCGTTGGCCTGTTTGGTACGGTGTGGGGCATCATGAACAGCTTTATCGGTATTGCTCACTCTCAAACAACTAACCTTGCAGTTGTTGCTCCGGGTATTGCCGAAGCGCTATTGGCGACCGCACTTGGTTTAGTGGCGGCAATTCCTGCTGTTGTGATCTATAACATCTTCGCTCGTATGATAGCGTCTTACCGCGGTCAGGTTGGTGATGTGGCGGCACAGTCATTATTACTACTTGGCCGTGATCTGGATTTGGCAAATAGCAAGACAAGGTGATTTTATGGCAATACGTCTTAATGAAGATTTAGACGATAGTGGCGAATTGCACGAAATCAACGTCACACCGTTTATTGACGTGATGTTGGTGCTGTTGATTATCTTCATGGTGGCAGCACCACTGGCAACCGTTGATATTAAAGTGGATTTACCTGCTTCGTCGGCAAAACCGCAGCCACGTCCAGAAAAGCCGGTATTCTTGACGGTTAAGGCCGATCGCCAGCTTTATGTCGGTGATCAACAGGTAGATCATGATACTTTGGCGGCGGTATTGGATCAGACAACTCAATCTAATAAAGAGACAACCATTTTCTTTCAGGCTGATAAAACTGTGGATTATGAAACACTGATGAGTGTGATGGATTCTCTGCGTAAATCGGGTTATTTGAAAGTGGGATTGGTGGGGATGGAAGCGGTTTCATCGGGTTGATTTTTCCACTAAGCAACCGCGCTGGAAAGCGCGGTTGAGATAAAACGAATTAGTGTTACCTGACAGAGTGAATCAGCTGATGGTCGTCAGATGTGCTGTAACGCCCTGTCCCTCTATACATTTAACAGTCGTGCTCATATCCCAATGATATTCGGGGAACATCAGAGCCGCATTCTGGACTCTGGTCAGCCAAAATGCGCCTGATGCTGGGAGTTAGGAACTGACTCTACAATAAGGCTCGTCGCCGTAGTCTCGGGTTATTTACCAGTTTCTTCCTTATAATATTTAGGTAAGGTATCTGGTAATCTTTATCAATATATACCCTTCATCCTTCAAGTTGCTGCTTTGTTGGCTGCTTTCACTCACCCCAGTCACATAGTTATCTATGCTCCTGGGGATTCGTTCACTTGCCGCCGCGCTGCAACTCGAAATCTATTGGGTATAAGAATCTTGTACGTTTATCTCATCAGGCTATTTTATTTGTTGTTCTTTATATTAAAAAAGTGAACTTGATCACAATACTTATTATCTGTCTATCTACCAGCAAGATAATAGTGAATGATGGGAAGCTTAAATGTTAAAACATCTAATAGAAATTGCCTCTCTGAATATCAGAAAGGTTTCCGATATTTTGGAGGCAATTTAATCAAGCAGTCTTTTTATAAAATTATGGTCTGGCCATAATGCCAGCACCAATTACATTACCACTTTGTTGTGAAAAGTGGTTGTATTTTTCGTTTTCTTCTTTAGTTTGATGCACGGCTGCTTTACTGGAGACTTGAATCAAATCTATAATTAATTCGTGATATTGCTTTTGAAAATCTTTTTGCACATTGGCATCTTTAGACTGTACAAATTGCTGTAATAAAGCCACTATCTTTTGGGCTTTGGCTTGAAGATCTGGATTCTCGAAGTCAGCACTTGGCACACTGTTACCAAAATAATCTGTTATGGAGTCACTGTTTGCAGCAACATTGATAGTAGCTTGGGGATTAATTGGCTCGCCGGCTTCATTATGATAAAAGGTTAAAAATTCTTTTTTATTAAAGCACTTAGTTTCAATTGAACCAACGGATTTTTTGTCCCAAGATTTAATTTCATCTGGGAATGGCGTACCAATTGGGTAAGTGCAGCGAAAGAAATTATTATCAATAAATACTGCATTGGTACTGTGGATGGGACCTTCGTATACTTCGCCATTGATGACAACTTGATTGATGGGAGGAGAAAAGTGATTCGCACTATTCTCATTTGTTGCATAAACCATACTGTAGGTGTAGTACATATCTTTGTTTGGATTAATAATACCGCCTTTATTATTCGGATACACCATAAATGGAGTTTGTTGCCCGTCGGCAGTTTCCATAACATGTTCGCCTACTTTTAAATCAACTATCCCAATTTCATCTTCTTTTAAATTAAAGGATTGGTCATCAATTTTAAATTGTAGTGGCGTGTTACCTGAATTACTAAAGTAGAACTTACCGGCTTCATCATCAAGATCTTTAATTAAATCACAAGCTGTTAGCGCGAAGAAAAAAGGGATCAGTATCGTAGGATAGAGTTTAGAGGTCATAAGACAATTTTTTAACCTATTTGGAATTAAATTAATTAACTGGTTTCAATGCCAGATAAAGATAACACGTTAATAGTAAATGTGTAATGTGTTTTTGTATATTACACAAACGGCTTAATTGTTTTTTGCATACAAGTTAAGCTAGGCAGGCTGTTTAAAATTTCTTCAATCAGTATGGTATGCGTTTTAACATGATAATTGGTTGAATTAGGATGTGTGAATTACAGAATTGCCGGAGATACTTTTTCATATATAGTCAATAAGTAGAAAAGTTTTGGTCGAATTTATGTGATTAATGAATGTAGCACCAATATAATAATGTCACTTTCTACCAATTTATAAATATCACTTTTTACGGCATAAAAGAATATACCCAATAGATTTCGAGTTGCTGCTTTGTTGGCTGCTTTCACTCACCCCAGTCACATCGTTATCTATGCTCCTGGGGATTCGTTCACTTGCCGTCGCGCTTCAACTCGAAATCTTTTGGGTATATATGTTCTTTGATACTGATTTTGTTAAATAAATCACGGGATCGATTATGGGTGGAAACAACTATATCCATGTAATTATTGATTGCTGTAATAAATTAAAATTAATAGATGGTAATTTTAAAACATAGTTAAAAGTGATATTTAATTATTATCTGATTATTTGATTCATTTATTGTTGTTGAGTTTCTATAGAAATATATTTATTCTTCTATATTGTTTTTGATTTATAGCAATATCATTCATTAATGAATATAGAGGTTTATTATGACTAAGATTTTTTCATTTAATAAAAATCACCGAGATTTATCAGCAGGGCATCGCTCATTGCTTAAAGAGGTTAATGGTTTGAATGGTGTTCCTAAATCTTTGATGCCGGGTTTCCCTGATTTAGATGATCAATTTAATCAGATGGGAATTACACATATCCGGCTTCATGATGGTTTTGGTATTGGTGATATGGATAATTATGTCCATGCGGATCGGGTCAATGATAACAATCAAATTATTGTTAATGTTCCAGCAGAAAATAAACCAGCGGCTAAAAAATTATTCGCTGATATTTCAAATGTTAGAACCATATTTCCCTATGCAGCTGTCGGGATGAGAAATAATGATATTAGTCTTGCATTAAAAGAGGCTAATTATAAAATGACGGATGCTTATCTGCGTGACATTATGAATAATAACGCTGAACTGAACCCAGATAATATTCAGCGACAGATAATGTTTCGTATTGGGCGTTCCGTTGATGGTGGTTATGAAATACCAGAAGATTTTGATATTTATGCAATATTAGTTAGCACGTTGGTGAATCGCTACGCTTTAAATTATGCCAGAATTGGGCTGCCAAGAAAAATAACCTACTGGCAGGTTTGGAATGAACCTGACATAAGTTTTTTCTGGAATAATGATGATCCTAAAAAGTATTATGAATTATATGAAAAAATTGCAAGAATAATTAAAGCTGTTGATCCTTCGGTTAAAGTAGGTGGTGCCGGCATTACGTTTGTTTATAAATCAAAAGAAGATTATTTTGAAGGATTTTTACGATATTGTAGAGATAATAATGTACCGTTAGATTTCTATGCCTGGCATGGATATGTTGAAACTGGAGACCCACAAAACATTATTGATGTGGGGAATACAGTTCAAAAGGGCTTGGATACTTATGGTTTTACCAATGCAGAGAGTTTTTGTACTGAATGGAATTCCTGCCCTATTGCGACAAAAAATACGTATACAAAAATACAGAGCATTAAAAATGCGGCATATATTGCTTCCACATTTATTTATATGCAATATATAAAAGCCGACAGAGCTTATTATTATCGGGGAGATGGTTCATCTTTTGGTTTATTTAATAATCAGCCTAATCCTAAAAAACCAAGTGTTAAAAATTTTTGTACTTATTCGGCTCAATCCTTTTACCTGTTTGCCAGAATGTTCGAAACACCTTATATCTTAAGTGGCAATAGGGATTTCTCAACAGGATTAACGGTTTTGGCAACTGAGAATACTGAAGGCAATAAGATTAATATCTTAGCCGCAAATTATAAAGTTGATCAGGATTTTGCCGATGGTAATGTGGCTCCTGATTATTTATATCAACAATACTATCTGGATACTGTGCGATTACTGGATCAATTAACGGATAATTGGAGTAAGGATAAATGGTTTGGTGGCGTTGATCCGACAACAATCCATGTTGATAATGCGGTAGTGCAACATGAGCCGGCTAAGCCATTTCCGATTAATCAGTTGAAAGGTAAAAGTCGTGATTATACTGATAGCGACCATGGCATTACTGTAGTCATTAATCATATCAATTATAAAAAACTTAACGTTAAAGCTTATCGTATTCAAGAAGGTGGATCGCTGGAACAAATGACACCACCAGAAGTCACTAACCAAATTGATATATCTATCGCTGATAATAAATTAACATTAGTAGATAAAGGAGCAACTCCTTCAACGGTGACATTGTATTCATTAGAGTTAAGTAATAATTAATTTTATACCTGTTATCTTTCAAGTTGCCTCTTTGTTGGCTGCACTCACTCACCCCGGTCACATAGTTATCTATGCTCCCGGGGATTCGCTCCTTTGCCGTCGCGATGCATCTTGAAATCTATTGGGTATATATACCCTTCATCTTTCAAGCCGCTGCTTTGTTGGCTGCTTTACGCACCCCAGTCACATAGTTAGCTATGCTCCTGGGGATGCGTTCACTTGCCGCCGCGCTGCAACTCGAAATCTATTGGGTATATGAGATAAAAACATTATAGTAAATTGTTTTTCTTATTTTTTGATAAATAATTTGTTGTAATAATATTGACTGTGGCGTGATGAGATATTTATTATTTTTTTAAATTCAATCCTTTTTCTGTCAAACGATATCGTTGTAATGGGCTGCTAGGTTTTTCTGGATGGCTCATTTCAATGAATCCGGCTTTGAGTGCGGGTTGTAAATAGCGCTGACGGAATGAGTTACGGTCTTTTAATCCAAGTGCTAATTGAAGTTGCTCACGGTTCATTTCTCCTCTCAATACCATGATTAATTGTTTAACTTGTTGGGTAGCCTGATGGGTAGCCTGATGGGTAGCCTGATGGGTAGATGTCAGAATTGCATCACGAATCATGTGCAGCATAAATTCGATAAATGGCGCACAATCAATTAATTGGCTACTGAGATTAATTGCTCGGTAATAATGAGCTTGATGTTCGTAAATCAGGCTTTCAACGGGAATAAATTCAAATAATGGGTTCCAATGATTTAAAATTAATGTCTGCCACAACCTGCCCATTCTGCCGTTTCCATCTGAAAACGGATGAATGAATTCAAATTCATAATGGAAAATACAGCTGGTAATAAGTGGATGAATATCAGTAGAACTTAGCCAGTGAAAAAGGTCACCCATGAGCTTGGGAACTCGGTTTGCTTGTGGTGCCGTATGGAGGACTTTTTCCCCATCCATTACACCGACGCCACTGTATCGGTAACTGCCAGCATTATCTATTAATCCTTTCATCAGAATAGAGTGGGCTTCCAATAAGTTTTGCTCTGATGTGAAATGCCAGTGATTGAGCTTTTCATAAGCCAAGATAGCATTACGTGCTTCTTGTATTTCACTGATTGGGGCAATGACTCGCTTTCCTTCAATAATTGCTGTGATTTGGCTTGCATCAAGTAAATTACCTTCTATTGCCAGTGAGCCGTGAATTGTTCGTATCCGATTTATTCGTCTTAATCGCAGGGCTGTTATTTGTTCTTGTTCTGTACTTAACCGCCCGATATTCTCACTGATTTCAGCAACTAATTGGATCATTTTAGTTGTAATTGAGAAAGGGGGTTGATAGCCTTTTTTGCCTGGACTCATTGGATGCCTTGATTGGATTGATAGGGTTACCGTAAATCGTTTTAACGTTATTATTGGTTCTAAAATAGGTAGATATTATCGCCAGTAAAGGGTAATGAGCAATAGACTGGCGATGATCGTATGAGTTGTCTGATTATTTTCCTGCTAGCACACTGTACATTAGCGGTATACGGGGCATGCCTTCCGGTTGCGCTAGTTTGCCGCCACCAATGTGACGCATGCCTGCAAGGCCACTCCATCCGTTGGAATAAGGGTATTCATTGAATTGCTCAATGCGTAATTCTGCTTGTATCAGTGCATTTAGGACTTCGTGAATTCCCCAATAAAACTCATAACTGGGATGAGGATTCTGGAAATCGGTAATGCCTTTTATAATTTCGTTTAGACAGAGTGTTTCAGCACAATCAGCAACATAATCCACGACACCCTCCGCTTCAACGACTGAATTTTCTCCGAAATAGTCGTTACAAGGTTGCCATTGTGCATTAAGGCATAAGGTAACTGGATGAAATTCAACGAGTATAAATTTCCCCTCCGGTGCTAATAATTGTGAGATAAGTTTGGCCCAATTTTTTAGATCAGAAAGCCAGAACAATACACCATAAGAACAGAAAACTCGGTCAAATTGCAGATTTTTTGTAATAGCTTGCTCCATCCAATCGAAAATATCGGCTCGGTGAAATTGTGCTGGAATGTCACTGTCGGCGGACAATTGACGGGCGAAATTAATAGCCTCATCAGAAATATCAACTCCGGTTACATTGGCTTCATATTGAGCCAAACTCAAAGTATCCTGACCGGAATTACATTGTAGATGTAAGATATTGAGACCTTTTATGTCACCTAATAATGATAATTCCTCTGGATAGAGTGTATTACCTCCTTGCTTGAAAAAAGCAGCTTGATCACCTTTATGGCTGTTATGGGCAATAGTGGCAGCATTCCATGATAAACGGTTGGCTTCGTGAAATTTCTTATTCATCTGTTTTTTTACCTTTTATTATTTTTTACCTTTTACTAAATTGAGTAATATTGTTTACTATGATTTTTACGGTTTTATTTTAAATCGTAGAGCTGTATTCTTTAGATGAAAGATCAATGGTAGCTTATAATCTGCTTAGTGCTATCATTCAGATGAGGTATTTTGGTTTATAATTTCTAATCAGATCAAATTAATGAAATTTATGGTTGTTATCGATAACTATATTCCTGGTATAATAGTTCTCATGTGGGAATATTGTGTTTATACCCTTCATCTTTCAAGTTGCTGCTTTCACTTACCTTAGTCATAGAGTTATCTATGCTCTTGGGGATGCGTTCATTTGCCGCCGCGCTGCTACTTGAAATCTATTGGGTATATATTATTATTGGGAGAGAAACGATTTTTTATGGAATTAAAAACATTGATTTTTTCAATTCGGTAAGAGAATAAGAAAGGATAATAATGAAAATAAGATGATGTTATATAAACTATTTTTAATTTAAATGAGTTGTTCTATTGCTGTAAAATTGGCAATTTATGTAAATTTAGTGCTGTTTTTTATGGTTATTCAGTTACTAATTATCTGCCAGTTAAATGCCGCTTTGAAAGACAATTCAAAGCGACAAATAGCATTAAAGATAACGGTTATTTTTCTGCTTCGCCGCCTAGTGCTTCAATGGTGTTTTTAATTAGTGCGCTTAATTCACCTGTCATTAAAATAAAATCAGCATCAAATCGTTGGGCAAAATCTTCCCGGTCAATGTCATCATTTTGTTCTCGCAACGTATCACTGAATTTTATGCGTTTAAAAGCACCATCATCTGACAACATAAACTGAATACGTTCTTCCCAATCAAGAGCCAATTTAGTCACACATTTTCCTGCTTCTATATGGGTGGCAATTTCATCAGAAACCAAATCTTGTTTTTTACAACGGATGACGCCACCTTCTTCCAGAATAGCTTTTAATTCGGCTTCATCCATTAAAGCAAAACCGGTCGGTAAATCGCCGGAACGTACCCATTCTGTCAGCGTCAATTCTATCGGGTTTTTAAATGTTAGGGGAACAACTGGTAAAGAACCGAGGCTTTTCCTCAGCAATGCCAAATTATCTTCAGCCCGTTTAGCACTGGCAGCATCAACAATAATCAGATTATTGGCGATATCGATCCAAATATAAGTTTGGCTGAATCGGCTAAACGCCCGTGGTAACAGAGTGTGCAATATTTCATCTTTCAGAGAATCTTTCTCTGTTTTTTTAAGTTTGCGATGTTGTTCTCCTTCCAGTTTTTCAATTTTTGCCTGTAGTGCTTGCTTGATAACCGGTGAAGGCAACATCTTTTCTTCTTTGCGGGCACAAATCAGGATTTGATTATTCGCAACATGAGTGAAGGCGTCGCTGTACGAACCCATTGGCGGTACCCAGCCTGTTTTCGCCATATCCTGACTACCGCATGGGGTGAATGCTAACGGACTCAATTGTTTTTCCAGTTCATCCGCAGAAAGTGAAATTTCCCGGTTTAAACGGTAAATCATTAAATTTTTGAACCACAACATGAAGTTACCCCATATTTTTGCCCATTTAATCGGGTGAGCATCTCAAACATAAGGCAGCATGATAGCGAATCGCAGAGTTAAGCCCTAGTATCTTGTGTCAATTTATCCTGAATGACTGTCGGCCTTAGTGTAGGTAATGCGGGTGGCTCTCCGTGTAATGGAAATGCGAATACCTTTAATTATAAAAAACAAGCTTACCTTGTTGGTTTAGATAAACGTTTTTCAGTTTCTCAGTACAATAGCCTGCGTTTGTTCGTTGCAACGGAATATGATGATGCGTGCAGTGACAATCCAGCTTATGAGCATAAAAACAGACTATTTTGGCAACAGAAGCGTGTCTGTACTTCTAAGTTGAAAGGAAAGTTATCAAGGCTCTCCTGCATTAATCTAAAAAGAGGTGTGAAATGGTTAAGAGTGTGTCAAAAGTCTCAATGTTAGCCTTATTGGTCGCATTCAATCTAAATGCTGCAACAGTTGATTTGCGGGTAATGGAAACATCTGATGTTCATAGTAACTTGATTGATTTTGATTACTTTAAAGATAAACCCACTGAACAATTTGGTTTGATACGTACAGCGAATTTAATTAAAGCAGCCAAAACAGAAGCTACCAACACCATTCTGGTCGATAACGGTGACCTGATTCAAGGCAGTCCGCTAGCAGATTACATGGCAGCCAAGGGCCTTAAAAAAGGAGAATCTCATCCAGCGCATCAGTTAATGAATACGATGGGTTATACCGTGGGTAACTTTGGTAACCATGAGTTTAATTTTGGCTTGGATTATTTGAAGAAGGTTATTGCCGGTGCGAAATTCCCGTATATCAATGCCAATATCATGGATGCTAAAACTGGTAAGAACTATTTCACGCCTTATATTATCGTTGATACACCGGTTAAAGATCGGGATGGTAAAGTTCACACCATTAAGATCGGTTATATCGGCTTTGTGCCGCCACAGATTTCTATTTGGGATAAGGTTAATCTGGACGGAAAGGTCGTGGTTAACGATATTACTGAAACGGCGAAAAAATTTGTTCCTCAAATGAAAAAAGAGGGCGCAGATTTGATTGTCGCGATTCCTCATTCTGGTTTTTCTAAAGATCCATATAAAGCCATGGCTGAAAACTCTGTCTATTACTTGAGTCAAATCACTGGCATTGACGCGATTATGTTTGGTCATGCGCATGGTGTATTCCCGAGTAAGGAATTTGCAGGCATTAAAGGCGTTGATGTTGCCAACGGTACTATTAACGGTATTCCGTCGGTTATGCCAGGTCAGTGGGGAGATCATTTGGGCGTTGTTGATCTGGTTATTAATAATGATGGCGGGATATGGAAAGTGACGGAGGCAAAAGCGGAAGCACGTCCGATTTACGACAAAATAAATAAAAAGGCATTGGTTGAACGCGATGGTGAATTAGTCAAAATTATCGATAAAGCCCATCAGGGAACTCGGAGTTTTGTTGGCAAATTTATTGGTAAAGCTTCTGCCAATATGTACAGCTATTTGGCTTTGATCCAAAGCGATCCTACTGTGCAGATCGTGAATGATGCCCAGGCAGATTACACTCGGCATTTCATTCAGGGTGATCCTGATTTAGCCGATATGCCTGTTTTGGCAGCATCGGCACCATTCAAAGTCGGTGGTCGTAAGAATGCACCCGCAGATTTTGTTGAAGTTGAAAAAGGCGATCTGACGTTCCGTAATGCAGCGGATTTGTATCTGTACTCAAATACGTTGGCTGTTGTGAAGGCAACCGGTGCAGATGTGATTGAATGGTTGGAATGTTCTGCCGGCATGTATAACCAAATCGATCCAAATTCAACTCAACCCCAGTATTTATTGAATTGGAGCGGTTTCCGTACTTATAACTTCGATACGATTAGTGGTGTGAATTATAAAATTGATATAACTCAGCCAGCTAAATATGACGTGGACTGTCAGGTCATCAATCAAGGGGCTAACCGTATCAAGGATGTGACTTATCAAGGTAAACCAATCGATCCTAAAGCTAATTTCCTGATTGCTACCAATAATTATCGTGCATATGGCGGTAAATTTGCGGGTACAGGCGAAAACAATATTGCATTTGCATCACCAGATGAAAATCGCACTATCCTGGCTTCTTACATTGTCAAAGTGTCTAAAGACAAAGGGATAATAGAGACCAAAGTGGATAATAATTGGTCTATTATGCCGATCAAAACTGACAAGAAACTGGATATCCGTTTCGAAACGTCTCCCGGAGAGAAAGCAGCGAAATTCATCAAAGAGTTTTCCCAATATCCAATGAAATATCTGGAAAATGATGATGTTGGTTTTGCGGTGTATCAAATTGATCTGACTGAAAAAAAATAATTTTAATAACCACCTGCCCTCTATTTGGGCAGGTTTTTGCTTTTTTACCCACAGCAGGGGAATGATTTCCCGTAAGGAATATGATGCGTTTCTTTAACTTATTGTCGGTAGTATTCGTTTTGTTGGTTGTTGGTTGTGCGAAGCAACCAGCAGTGATTGATTCTTTAGAATCACAACTGGAGGGAGAGGTTTCTTGTTTACTGCCAGCTAGTCCACCGACAAATTATGATCACATTGCAAAAAATGACCGTTATGGGCAGAACGCAACAGCAGCTACAGATTACTTCAAACTAGCGATTAATTATTCTCCAGCATTCTGTGACAACAAAAAGAATGAGATCAAGCGCCTGCAAAAGAGTAATAAGATTGCCAAATCACAGCGTGAATATGAAAAATTTGAACTGCAATGTTTCTCAGAAAATAAATTTGCCTGGATACTTCATGGCTTGTGGGCGCAATCCTGTAACGGCAAAACGATGGATCAGTGCCGTGACTGGTCTGATGTTCGTAAGCATCCACGTCTGTGCAAGGGGGATTTGCCACAACTGGATTATCAGGTGATTAAACCTTATTTGTGTACTTCTCCGGGTGCAGATTTACTGCAAGGCGAATGGGAAAAGCATGGAGTTTGCGCGTTTGAAACGCCAGAGCAGTTTTTCAGTAAACAGCAGGAATTATTCAATGGATTGGTATTACCAAATAGTCGTCTATCTAACGAGCAATTAATTCAGTTTCTCCAGGAAAATAATCCGTCATTGAAGGGTAAAACCATTCAGATCAACCGCGATGAATTTTACATTTGCTATAGCAAAGAATTCGAAGTAATTGATTGTCCGAAGCGTGAGTCTAATGCCAAGGTGTAACATCATGGATTATAAATATAAATTGTTTGTTGTTGCAGTTGGTAGTGCTTTATTGGCAGGGTGTGTTACTAAACCCCGTCATGATGAAGTTGGTGTGGTTGATGTTCGTATCCTGGCTGTTAATGACTTCCATGGTGCGTTGAAGGCGCGGGGTCCAAACGGGCCGGGTGGCATTGAACATATGTCCACGCTGATTAAAGAGCTGAAGAAAGAAAAAGCTAACAATATCATGGTTGGTGCCGGTGATATGATTGGTGGAAGCCCGTTATTGTCTTCTTTATTTCATGATGAACCAACGATTGAAACTCTGTCTCTGGTCGGTTTGGAAGCGACAGCTGTTGGTAATCATGAATTTGATAAAGGTAAAGATGAGCTGTTGCGTAAACAGAATGGGGGCTGTCATCTGGTGACTGGCTGTCAGGGACCAAACCCATTTACTGGGGCGAAATTCCAGTATCTGGCAGCAAATGTAACAGTTAACGAAACGGGCAAAACTCTGTTCCCTGAGTATGTCATTAAAAAGTTCGAAGGGGTTCCAGTTGCCTTTATTGGCTTGACTCTGGAAGGTACGCCCGAGATCGTGATGCCAAAAGGAACTGAAGGTCTAAGTTTTGCTAATGAAGTTAAGACCATTAACGTATTAGTCCCTGAGTTACAGAAAAAAGGTGTTAAAGCAATTGGGGTGCTAATTCATGAAGGTGCAGCACAGAAATATGGTGGTGGCAATATTGATGTGAACGCCTGTAATGGTATAACCGGTAAAGTGTTGGACATTGTTAACCAATTGGATAAGGAAGTTGACTTCATCATTACTGGTCACACACATCAGGCATATAACTGTGTGATTAACGGTAAACCAGTCACTTCTGCACAGGCTAATGGTTCGTTAATAACTACTCTGGATTTGAAGCTGGATAAAACAACTAAAGATATTGTTGATTTTAAAGCGAAAAATATTTGGGTCGATAACCTTAAATATGAGAAAGATCCAGAAGTGACTAATATATTGGATGCGTATGAAAAAATAGCTACGCCGTTGGAAACCCGGGTGATTGGTAAATTAGAGCGCAATCTAGATAGGAAAATTAACAGTGCTGGTGAGTTTTCTCTGGGCAAAGTGATTGCAGATGCGCATTTGTATACTGCGACACCAAAAGAGAGCGGTGGTGCCCAAATTGCATTTATGAATAGCGGCGGTATTCGTGCTGACATGATTGCCGGTGATGTAACTTACAATGCTATCTACACTGTTCAGCCGTTCTCCAATGTGCTGTTGACCCAAACTCTGACGGGTGAGCAAATTAAACGCTTGCTGGAACAACAATGGGATCGTTCAAGTCCGCAGGTTTTGGCAGTTTCTAACAGTTTCCAATATCAATGGGATAGTGCTAAACCAACTGGCGATCGTGTTATTGTCAGCTCCATGAAAATCAACGGTAAACCCGTTGAATTAAGTGGAAAATACCGCGTGGTAGCTAACGAATATCTGGCAATGGGGGGAAGTAGTTTCTCTGTATTTAAAGAGGGGACAGATCCTGTATATAGTGTGCCGGATGTTGATGCGGTGGTGAAATATTTCGCTGAGAAATCACCGGTTGCTTATCCTACACAAGCTCGCATCGTTAATGTTGATGTAAGTAAAAAATAATCAATAGCCCTTTTGTCAGGTTATTTTGTTAATGATACCTGCTGAGATAGGCTTTGAATGAAAACGATAATATAGGAGTAATTTGAGCAAACAGGATTTCATTTCTTCCCTGTTTGCTCACCTGAGTACCTTGCTCTTTTTTACTCACTGTCTGGTATAACGAAACTCAGGTGCGAGTTTACTTATCCCAAGTCCGTTAATTTTTTTCACTTTAATCTGTACTGGTATCCGTTCTTTCATGGCTTCGACGTGGCTTATGACGCCAATCGTTTTCCCGGAAGCATTCAGACTATCCAAAGCATCGAGAGCAATATCGAGGGTTTCTGGATCAAGTGTGCCAAAGCCTTCATCCAGAAACAGTGAATTAATACAGGTTTTATTGCTGACCAAATCAGACAACGCTAAAGCTAGTGCGAGGCTGACCAGAAAACTTTCGCCGCCGGAAAGTGTTTTAGTATCACGGATAGCATCGGCTTGCCAGGTATCAATAACTTGCAGTTCAAGTCCGTCACAATTTTTGCGTTGCAAATAGTAGCGTCCGTGGAGTTTTTCCAATCGTTGATTAGCAAGATGAACCAGATGATCCAGAGTTAGACCTTGGGCAAAACGGCGGAATTTAGCGCCATCTGCTGAGCCAATCAGGTTGTTAAGGTAGCTCCAGTCATCATAATTTTGTCGGCAATGATCGATTTCTTCCAACAAAGACTTTTGCTGTTGACGGCGTGTTGCATCATTACTAAGCAGGTTTCTCAATTCCCCTTGTTGTAATGTGTTTTTTTTCAATTCTTCAGTGCTATTTTTCAACTGTTCAATGAGTTGTGGTTTTGTATATTGATCAAGCAACTTGGGCCGATTTTTCATGTGTTGTTGCAAGGTTTCTGCTGCTTTCTGACACAAGGTCTTAGCCTGTACTTGCTGTTGTTCAAGTTGTTCTTTGAGTTGTCGTAACTCCTTGCGTTGTTCTGGCGGTAATAGTGCGGCTTCAAAAATACTCTGATTGGCAAATATGCTTTTCTCTAACACAGAATTGAAGTTTTGTTCTGCCAGTTGTCTTTGGTACTCAGCTTGGCTACGGTTTTTTTCTGTCTCATAAATTGCCCCCGTGAGCTGGTTAATATGAGATTGTGCTTGTTGCAAATGTGACAACGCCTGCTGGTATTCTTCTTCTAATTTCTGAGAATGTTGCTGTAGTGCCTGAGTTATTTTTGCAACGGATTGCTCACCAAATAGTGCTTGGCGCTGTTGTTGTGCCTTTTCGAGTTGCTGTTTTTGTTGCTGCTCTTTTTGATGAAGTATGTTTAAACGGGATGCATATTCTTCTTTCTGTTTATTCAACGATTCAGTCTGATTTTGAACGACAGCTTGCTCTTTTTGGAGCTGTTGCCAGTTTTCCCGGCAGTTTTGATATATCTTCCACTCATGCTTACGTTGTTGTAGCCAGTTTTCAGCATCATTCAGCATGGGCAATAGTAAATCATATTCTTGTAATTCCGAGCGTATTTTTTCGATAACATCAGTTAGCTTGCACTGCTGTTGTTGTATCTCTGGTTGCAGTTCAGATAGATATTTTTTCCGGGCATCATATTGTTGTTTATCCAGTTCAACTCTGCGCTCAATTTCTTTAATGTGTTCTTTATGAACTGTCAGTGTTTTTTCTGTTTTTTGATACTCCTTTTCTGCTAGTTCAAATTCAGTTAATTGAGTTTGGGAAAGCTGATAAGCAGATTGGTTCTGCTGCACAAATGCTTCAAGTGCTGGTTTATCTAACGGTGAAATTTCGATTTGTAATATTTCACAAATTTGTTGCCATTGTTGAGCCAATGAATTTAGTTGTGGTTCAGCATCTGCAATTTCTTGCAAAATATGGTTGTATTGTTGTTGTTGGAATTCTTTTTTATTGACCAGCGATATTTTGGTCGTTTGCAGCTGTTCAGATTGTTGACGTAAATCTTTTAGCCGTTGTTCTGATTTTGGCAATTCAATATGTTGGTAAGCTTGAATAGCAGGATGATGTTCAGAGCCGCAAAGAGGGCAAGGATCTCCTTCCTTAAGTTGTGCACGTTCTTTTTCCAGACTGACAATCTTTTGTTCTAACTGGATACGTTGAGAAAGATCTTCCAGATGTTGCTGTTTTTCTGAAAGTTGTTTATTAACAGCTTCAATTTGAATAGGCAGTTCTTTTAATAATTTTTCCGGTTGTTGTAAGCGAAGATTGTTATTGGCAATAGTTGCTTGTAATTGCAGGATCTGCGGGGACAATACCTCTAATTTGTGTTGTAGAGTCAGTTTTTGCTGATATTCAATGAATTGTTTTTTGAGTTTTTCCTGTGAATATTGCTTTTGTAGATTAAAGAGTTGTTGTTCTGCTTGTTCAAACGCCAGTTTCAGCGGTTGGCTATTTTCAATCTGTTGTTTTAGATCTTTTTGTTGCTTATTCAGACTATCGTTGAATTGTGTGAGTTCAGTCGTGAGTTTATCTGCTTTTTGGGTCCACTGATTAATATGTTGTTGCTGTTCTTGCAACCAGGAGAATTGGTGTTGCCAAAAAGTCATTTTTTCACCGAAATATTGATGATGAGGTTGTTGCTCAAAATAATTTTCCAGTTGTTTTCTTTGGCTGGTTAATGACAGGGAATGTTGGTTTGCCGCGTTGTATTGCTGATTAGCTGTTTCGAATTCTGCTTTTTGTTCATTGATGTGTTGTTGAGTAAGATTAAGATCTTTAATCTGAATATCAATTTGATGATCCAATGGAATCACTTGTTCTGATATCAGTGTTTCTTGTTGTTGCCGATGTTGCTGATGTGCTTCTCTGACAGAGTCTGCATTAGTCACTTTTTGCTGTATCGGGGTGAGAATCTGCTGCTGCTGCTGAAGTTGCTGACGCATATCTTCCAACTGTTTGCTGATTTTCTGGTGTTCAGATTGAGTTCGGTTTTTGTCATCTAATAATGGACGAAGTGCTTCTGCTGGTTCGCTGTTTGCCAGTTTTTGGAGTTGCGGTTCTGCATGGGTGAGTGCTTTTTCTGCCTGTTGCAAAGAGGCATTATTTTCAGTCAAAAATTTCTGAAGCTCTTCTTCACGAGTTAACCATTGCTCTGAATATTGTTGTGTTTTTATCTGCTGATTCAGTTGTAATTCACAATTAGCGAGTTGTTGTTGTTGTTCCAGATATTGTTGATGTTGTTCTTTAGTTAGCAAATCAATGGCAGATGCCTTGACTTGCAAAATCTCTAGCTCTGATTGTGCTTCTTTATGTTGCAGGTAAATTTGCTGGGATAAAACACCGTAAATTTCAGTACCGGTTAATTCTTCCAATAAATCAGCCCGTTCATTCGCTTTAGCATTGAGGAAAGCGGCAAAATCACCTTGGGATAACAACATAGATTTGGTGAAACGGCCATAATCCAAGCCGGTGATTTCTGTGACTTTCTCTTCCTTATCCTGAATTTTATCAGCTAGGATTTTGCCGTTCTCTTTGTATGCGAGTTCGACTTTGGGTGTTTGCAAGTTACCGTCCGGCTGATTACGTGCTCGCCGTTGACTCCAGAAAGCACGATAGGCGACGCCTTTCACTTCAAACTCAACTTCAGCCAGTGATTCTGCTGTGTGGCGGGTCATTAATTCATTTTGTGAGGTAGAAATCGTCATCAGGCGTGGTGTTTTGTGATAAAGCGCAAGACAGATAGCATCCAGTAAGGTGGTTTTACCTGCCCCGGTAGGGCCGGTTATTGCGAATAGACCATTACTGGCAAACGGCTCTGTTGTGAAATCAATTTTCCATTCACCTTGTAATGAATTAATGTTTTTTAGCCGTAGACTCAGTATCTTCATGTCTGTTCCTCCTTGTTTCTATTCTGATATACCCGTCATCTTTCAAGTTGCCTCTTTGTTGGCTGCACTCACTCACCCCGGTCACAGAGTTATCTATGCTCCCGGGGATTCGCTCCCTTGCCGTCGCGATGCATCTTGAAATCCATAGGGTATATACCCGTTATCTTTCAAGTTGCCTCTTTGTTGGCTGCACTCACTCATCCCGGTCACTATGTTACCGGGGATTCACTCCCTTGCCGTCGCGATGCATCTTGAAATCTATTCGGTTATAGATTTCATTCAGTGTTTGTTCGAAAAGAGTGGTCAGACGTTTTTTATGTTCTTCATCGTTAAGTTCTGTTTGCTCAAGCCGCCGGGCAAAAACTTCGTTAATGCTGAGTTCTGTTAGGGTTTCTCTGTTTTCTTTTGTCAGTATATTTTGTCGTTGTATTTTAGCTCGCCGTAACAGAATGACTTCTACCGGAAGTTCTGCAACCATGGATTGAATCCGTTTTTGGATATCATGGAGGTAATCTTGCGTTGCAACTTCAATATCCAGCCAAACAGGTTGCTTACCTTGATAATCATTAAAAGTCTGTAACTGTTGCTCAATTTGTTGCAGGTTGCCTCTGATAAGTTGCATAGGCTGATATTGAGGAACGGGTAAAAGTTTAATGGATTCCAGCTTGCCTTGAGCAAATTCTACTAAACAGAGACTTTTCTCCTGTCCCACTTCATCAAAACTGAGTGGAATGGGGGAGCCGCTATAGCGGATATGTTCAGATTTCGCGACGATTTGTGGCCGGTGAATATGCCCGAGTGCAATATAATCTGCCGGTGGAAAAGCTTGTGCAGGGAAGGCATCAAGTGTACCAATATAAATATCCCGGACTGAATCTGTGACAGAGGCGCCAATAGTGGTCAGATGCCCGGTAGCAATGACAGGTAAGGGTATATTTAGTTGATCACGTAATTCACAGGCTTGCCGGTATAGTCGATTATAGTGTTCTGCAATGGCTTCCTGTAATGCCAACTGTTTTTGTTCGCCTGATTGACCTGCCTGGCTAGTCATAATATCCCTTGGTCGCAGAAAAGGGATTGCACAGAGGATTGCACCAGCATTGCCTTCCTGAGTGTTGAGTATTTTTATCTGTTTTTGTGGATTTTCTTCAGCATTAGCAATAACGGTGGTATTCAGGCAGGAGAGTAGTTCCTTTGATTCGTTCAACGTTGCTACTGAGTCATGATTACCGCCAAGGATAATTAACTGACAGCCAGTAGGTTGCAGTTCAACAACAAAGCGATTGTACAATTCACGGGCGTAGCTAGGTGGTGAGCCGGTATCAAACACATCTCCAGCAACAATCAATGCATCGACCTGGTAATTTTTAATCTGTTCAACCAGCCAATGCAGAAAATGTTTATGTTCAGCGGCTCGGCTTTTTGTAAAAAAATATTGGCCAAGATGCCAGTCAGAGGTGTGAATAATGCGCATAATTCCCCGCAATTCGTTAAGGTGAAAGAGGATTATAACGACTGTAATCTGGATATCATTCTTTAATCTGATTTCGTGAATATATCTCCGAGCCGCTTCCCATTTCTTATGAAATATGAAGATGGTTAAATTAATTATTGCGAAACAGATTGCAGGTGAGGGATAACGGAGGCAGGATTTCATAAATCTGTCATAAAACTGACGCATAATACTTTTTAAATTAAGTAGCGCTTATCTCAAGAAATTAACAGGATTGACCATGACAAGACGTATTCTGGTAGTTGAAGATGAAACTCCAATCCGTGAGATGGTTTGTTTTGTATTGGAAAAAAATGGATATCAGCCAGTGGAAGCGGAGGATTATGATTCCGCGCTGGCATGTTTATCTGAACCCTACCCTGATTTGGTGTTACTGGATTGGATGATCCCTGGTGGTTCTGGTTTGCAGATAATAAAGCAAATGAAACGAGATAATAATGTCCGAGATATTCCGGTGATGATGTTGACGGCCCGTGGTGAAGAGGAAGATCGAGTTCGTGGTCTGGAAATTGGGGCAGACGACTATATAACCAAGCCTTTCTCTCCTAAAGAGCTGGTTGCCAGAGTTAAGGCGGTATTGCGGCGTATTTCACCCATGATGATAGAAAATCTCATTGAAATGGATGGCCTGATTTTGGATATAACTTCTCATCGAGTGACTAGCCAAGATCAAGTACTGGATATGGGGCCGACTGAATTTAAGTTACTTCACTTCTTTATGACTCATCCGGAGCGGGTCTACAGTCGTGAACAGTTGCTCAATTATGTTTGGGGGGCAAATGTTTATGTTGAAGATAGAACTGTCGATGTGCATATTCGTCGTTTACGTAAAGTATTAGAAGTCGGCGGTCATGATAAAATGGTGCAGACCGTTCGTGGTACTGGTTATCGTTTTTCTACCCGTTACTGAATCCGCGCACCGGAGAAACTGACGTGTTAGAACGTTTATCTTGGAAGAAACTGATTTCAGAACTGTTTCTTTTCTGTTTACCTGCCTTAATTTTATCGATGTTTATTGGGCACTTAGCTTGGTGTTTGTTTACTTCGGTACTTTTGGTGCTGATATGGCATGGCTATAACTTACTGAAACTTTCAGATTGGTTATGGTTGGATCGCAGTATGTTGCCACCTTCTGGAAGAGGAGGGTGGGAGCCCATTTTCTATGGTATTTACCAGATGCAGCAACGAAATCGGAAACGACGCCGTGAACTGGCTCTTTTAATCAAACGTTTTCGCAGTGGTGCTGAGTCATTGCCAGATGCCATTGTTATGATGACAACTGAAGGTAATATTTTTTGGTGTAACCGTTTAGCACAACATTTACTTGGTTTCCGTTGGCCTGAAGATAATGGGCAGCATATTTTTAATTTACTCCGCTATCCTGATTTTAACCGATATGTGCTTTCCAGGGATTTTTCACGCCCGTTATCGATCGAATTAAATAATGGCTTTACTGTTGAGTTCCGGGTTATGCCTTACTCTGAGGGGCAATTATTAATGGTTGCCAGAGATGTAACGCAGAAACGAACACTAGAAAATGCTCGCCGTGATTTTTTTGCAAATGTCAGCCATGAAATGCGAACTCCTCTGACTGTATTGCAGGGTTATTTGGAAATGATGCAGGATCAGGATGTGAGTGGTTCGCTGAATAAGAAAATGTTAAATACCATGCAGGAGCAAACCCGGAGGATGGACAGCCTGGTAAGGCAATTATTACAGTTGTCTAAAATCGAAGTCGCGCCTCAGATTGATATGAATGAAATAGTTGATGTGCCTTTGATGCTTAAGGTATTGCGTCAGGAAGCGACGGCGCTTGGTAATGAATGTTATAAAATTAATTTCGATATTAGTGAGGAATTAAAAGTTTTTGGTAATGAAGAACAGCTACGCAGTGCAATGTCGAATCTGGTCTATAACGCTGTTAACCATACCTCAAAAGGGACTCAGATTGATGTCAGTTGGAAAAAGAATTCCCATGGTGCTGAGTTCATAGTGAAGGATAATGGGCAGGGTATCAGTGCTGAACATTTGCCTCGTTTGACTGAACGTTTCTATCGGGTAGATAAGGCTCGTTCCAGACAAACAGGAGGAAGCGGTCTTGGTCTTGCGATTGTTAAACATGCCTTACATCATCATCATTCTCATCTTGAAGTCTCCAGTGAAATAGGGAAAGGGGCAATCTTCAGTTTTACTTTACCGATAGGATTGATTGTATCGACAAAAATAACCGGTAAAAGAGATAAGGATAGTTTGATTAAAAGCAATAATTAATCTTTGCAATTAATTATTAGCTTTACAGGTTAAAAAAAACGCAAATCATATAGTGTGTATTCAGTGATAGCTAACAGCAATCACTGAATTTAAAAAAGAGTGTGGCATATAGTTCTGCATTCTGGTTTATCTATTGCCTTCTGGCACTATAAAAGTTTTACTTGTGGGTAGTTGCTGGCAATTCTGTCTATAATAGTCCTTATAATTCTGCATTTAACAGATACCAGTGCATATTATTTCGATAATAAATCGTTAAATTAGGGTTCAATATTGCCAATTATATGCCTAACTATTGGTGATATTTATACTATTCAAACCGTTAAAATGGTAAAAAAACATTAATAATCATTATGACACATCGTTTATCATCTAAGGATATTTGGGCATTAGGGTTTATGACTTTTGCCCTGTTTGTGGGCGCGGGGAATATTATTTTTCCGCCTATGGTGGGATTACAGTCGGGTGAATATGTTTGGTTGGCGGCATTAGGCTTTCTAACCACGGCGGTTGGTCTACCAGTAATTACAATCATCGCGTTGGCAAAAGTAGGCGGAGGTATTGAAGAGCTGAGTTCACCAATTGGTAAAGCTGCTGGTTTGTTGCTTGCTACGGTTTGCTATCTGGCTGTTGGTCCTTTATTCGCAACGCCACGTACTGCAACGGTCTCTTTTGAAGTGGGGATTGCTCCTCTTATCGGTTCAGGCGAATTACCGCTTTTTATTTATAGTCTGATTTATTTTGCTTTGGTGATTGCTGTCTCGCTTTACCCAGGCCGTTTACTTGATACTGTTGGGCATGTGTTAGCACCAATTAAAATGCTAGCGCTAGGCATACTGGGTGTTGCCGCTTTACTTTGGCCTGCGGGTAGTTCAATTCCTGCAATTGATGTTTATCAGAAAATCCCATTCTCTAGTGGTTTCGTTAATGGTTATCTGACGATGGATACCCTGGGGGCTATGGTATTTGGTATTGTTATTGTTAATGCAGCGCGTTCAAGAGGTGTTGCTTCATCTTCATTACTGACTCGTTATGCGATGTGGGCAGGACTGATTGCCGGGATTGGTCTGGTGCTGGTTTATCTGTCTCTGTTTAAACTGGGTTCGGGTATTGGTTCATTAGTTCCTCATGCAGAAAACGGCGCTGTAATTTTGCATGCCTATGTTCAGCATACTTTTGGTAGTGTGGGCAGTATTTTCCTGGCAGTGCTGATTTTTGTTGCCTGTATGGTGACTGCAGTTGGGTTAACTTGTGCTTGTTCTGAGTTTTTCAGTCGTTATTTGCCCCTGTCTTATCGTTCACTGGTGTTGATCCTTGGGGTGTTCTCCATGTTGGCTTCTAACCTTGGTTTGAGTTATTTGATTAAGATTTCTATACCAGTACTGACTGCTATTTATCCACCGTGTATCGTTCTGATTGTGCTGAGCTTCACTTTTGGCTGGTGGAACAATTTCACCCGTATTCTTGCTCCAGTTATGTTAATTAGTTTGTTGTTTGGAATTTTAGATGCCATCAAGTCATCTGAAATGCTGGTGCACTTATTACCAGATTGGGCAACGCGTTTACCGTTGGCTGATCAAGGGTTGGCTTGGTTAGCACCATCCCTGTTGGTTCTGATTATGTTTGGTATTTATGACCGTGTTCTGGGGCGTCCTGGTACACGCGAGAGTCAGATCCATCAATGATGAACTGCTTTATCTGACTGTTTACTATTGTCAGATGTTTAAGGAAAGTATGGGATGGGATTACTGAGAAAAGGATATCCCATCCCGATATTTTGAAATTTTTTCTCTTACATGGCTTGCTTGTTGCCTGAATTATTGGTCATTAGTAACCAATAGCAGCACCTGCTGGACGTCTAACATCATTGGCACCATAGAAATGTTTTTCACGTACCTGACCAGATACGGCAGCATCGTTACCTGAAGAATCAGTATTTGAACCAGTAGCTTTCGGTAAACCAACCATAATCACCTCAGCTGCACCCCATGGTGTTTGTTCCACCATCTTATATCCCATTTTTTTCAGTAGATTCAGTGAATCTTTAGAAATACCACGTTGTTCATAATACACTTCATCTGGTAACCATTGATGATGAATACGTGGGCTATTGACTGCTTCTTGAGGTGGCATACCGTGTTCGATGATATTCAGAGCCGTTTGCAAGGTGATGGAGATAATACGGGAGCCACCTGGGGAGCCCAATACAAGGAATATCTTATTGTCTTTAGTGACAAGTGTCGGGCTCATTGATGATAGTGGGCGCTTACCGGGGGCAATGGAGTTCGTTGCTCCCTGAACGAGTCCATACAGATTCTTCTCGCCGATTTTAGTTGTAAAATCATCCATTTCATCATTAAGGAAGAAACCTGTTCCTGGTGCGATAACAACTGCTCCAAACAGCCCATTAATGGTATAGGTGGTTGAAACAGCATTACCTTCACTATCTACAATTGAGTAGTGTGTGGTTTCTGGTTTCTCATGTGGTCCAACACCGGGCTGAACGTTTTCTGATCTTGTTGCTTCTCCCGGTCTTATATTTTTACGTAAAAATTCAGCATAGCTCTTGCTCAATAAGCGATCGATTGGGTTTTTAATAAATTCTGGATCGCCAAGGTAAGTATTTCTGTCCATATAGGCATGACGCATTGCTTCTGTCAGTGTGTGAACATAATTAGCAGAATTGAATCCCATTTCTTTGAGGTTATAGCCTTCCAGAATATTCAGCGTCTCACACATTGTTACCCCGCCTGAACTTGGTGGAGGTGAAGAGATAAATTTATAACCACGATAGCTACAGGTGATTGGTGCTGTTTCTGAGATTTTATAGTTGGCAAAGTCAGCTTCGGTAATGATACCTCCTGATTTTTTAGCCGCTTCTGCGACTAATTTAGGAATATCTCCATAATAGAAAGCTTCCTGCCCTTTTTTAGCAATTAACTCCAGTGTATTTGCTAAATCGGTTTGTTCCAATCTATCACCCGGTTGGTAAGGTGAACCATCTTTACGCAGGAAGATGCGGGCTGCTTCTGGATCTTTGCGGAAGCGTTCAATGGTAGTGTCCAAAATATCGGTGTCTGCGCGGGTCAGTATAAAACCTTCACGCGCTAGCTTAATCGCGGGTGCCATGACCTGTTCACGGCTTAGTTTGCCGTATTTTTTCAGAGCGCTATCCAGGCCCATGACTGTTCCCGGCACACCAACTGACAGATAGCCATATAAGCTGGCTCCTTTAATAACCTTGCCTTCTTTATCTAGATACATATTTGCGCTTGCTGCACTTGGGGCAGTTTCGCGGAAATTAATAAAAGTATTAGTGCCATCAGCTAAATGAATTGTCATAAAACCACCGCCGCCGATATTGCCGCAGCACGGGTTGACAACGGCTTGGGCATAACCAACAGCAACAGCTGCATCAATTGCATTTCCACCTATTTTGAGAATATCTACACCAACTTGTGAAGCAAGATGTTGCGCTGAGACAACCATGCCATTTTTAGCTTCAACGGCGGGTTCTGAAGCTGCATAAAGATGGGGAGAGATAAGTAAAGATATTATAGCCAGTGGTGTTTTCCATGTTTTGAACATATTGTGAACTCCTGTCATTTTGGGGTTGTTTTTATAAGTGGAAGTGCTGGTTTTATTTACACTGATTTTAATGTTAATCATTTGTAAATTTAAATTATAGAGTTGTGATAGTAATCAGGCGTGTTGATTTTTGTGCGCAAGGTGGCAAAACAAGGAATTTCAGATATAAAATCTATGGTCACCCCCGTTTTTGCAACACAAATTTTGATGTATGGTGGGCTTGCGTAAATCTATTCGGCGTCTGGTGAGCAGTCATGCCCGCGCCACGATGAGTTCCGTGCCTGCCGAACCTTAAAAACCGGTCGGCTTCAGAGAGCCATTTTTTATATCAGGTTCATCAGCAGGCCGATATGCCGTTCATGTCATCAATTATCTGTCGTCGCAAAACCAGATGGTAACTGCTTAACTTACTGAGCTAATGCCGTTTTTGAAGTGACCCCCAATAGTTGGACAACCACTTACTGGGGGTTTTTTTATGTCTAAATATAGTCGTGAACTAAAAATCATTATTGCTAAACGATGTCTAGCAGGTAACACATCGGATAAGCTATCAGCGGAATATTCAATCTCTTCTCGACAAATTCGATACTGGGCTCAAGTTGTTGCCATTCATGGCGATAACGCCTTTTTGCCAACGTCTCACTCTCTTTGTGCTGTAACAAAATTCCAAGCTTTAAAATTAATGTGGACACATGATTGGTCTCTCACTCACACTAGTGCAGTTCTCAATTTAACGACTCCAGGTACCTTATCAGTCTGGCTTGATAAGTATAATGAAACCGGTATCAAAGGACTCGAAAGTCATCAGCGAGGAAGACCCCCAATGAAATCCCGACCTAAAACCCCGCCGAAGTCTGATGACGAAATGACAGTTGAGGAACTTAAAGAAGAATTAGCTTATTTGCGTGCAGAAAATGCTGTCCTAAAAAAGTTAGAAGAGCTGGAACAGAAGAAACGCCCACTAGCAAAGAAAAAGCGTTAATTGTTTTAGCTCTTAAAAAGAAATATCCATTAAAGCACTTACTTTGTGCCATTAATCTTGCAAGAAGCATGTTTTACTATCAATGCCAAGCGCTTAAAAAAACGCGTGCTTATGAACAAGAAATAGAGATGATTAAAACTATCTATCATGAGCATAAAGGTCGTTATGGCTATCGCCGCATTCATTTAGCATTGAGAAAAAATGGCTTTAAAATCAATCATAAAACAGTCCAACGATTAATGGGGCAATTAAACCTAAAATCCACGGTAAGGCCGAAGAAATATCGTTCTTATCGTGGGGAAGTTGGAAAAACAGCACCGAATTGGTTGGCAAGAGATTTTCGCGCGACAAAACCTAATGAGAAATGGGTAACGGATGTGACGGAATTTAAAGTGAATGAACAAAAAGTCTATCTATCACCTATTATTGACTTATTTAATCAAGAAGTTATCGCTTACAACGTGGCGAAAAAGGCGAGTCTGCCTTTAGTGACAGAGATGCTAAAAGGGGCATTAGATGGGCTAGATGCTCACTCTAAGCCACTCATTCACAGTGATCAAGGTTGGCAATATCGGCATAGGGCTTATCAAAAGCAACTTGCTGATAAAGATATTAAACAAAGTATGTCGAGGAAAGGGAACTGTTTGGATAATGCGATGGCAGAAAACTTTTTTGCCTTACTCAAAACAGAAATGTATCACCAGCAGCACTTTAAAAGTGCGGATGAACTGATTGAAAAAATAGAAGAATACATTGAATATTACAATACAAAACGGATCAAGGTGAAATTAAAAGGCCTAACTCCGATAGAATATCGAAACCAGGCCTTACACGCCGTTTAACTAAAATGTCCAACTTTCTGGGGTCAGTTCATTTTCGTTGGCTCTTTTATTTAATGAACACCGTCTGATGTGCCGTAACGGCCCAGGCTATTCGGGCCAGTTTGTTCGCCAGCGCGCACGCCACAACGTTCGAGTGATGGCGGGCAAGCTGCCTGTTCACCCACTCTGCCAGACGCCCTGGATTATGCTCCAGCCGCTGCATAAAGGCCCTGGCACACTGCACCAGCAGCCGTCTCAGATTTTTATCACCCCGCTTGCTGATGCCCATCAGTGTCGTTTTTCCACCCGTGCTGTACTGGCGGGGAACCAGCCCTGTTGAAGCCGCAAAGTCACGGCTGCAGGCAGAGTTTTTACCGTCCCCCAGCCGCATGGCTAACAGACTCGCCAACGCCAGGAATGGTCAGCAGGCGTTGCGCGGTTTCATCTTCCGCCAGATGCGTTTTCAGTTCCTTATCGACTTCCTCAATTTCTCCGCTGAGGTAAACATAATGACTGTGGAGTCTGCTCAGAACCCTTGCCAGATAAGGCGGAAAGTCATTTTCTTCCAGCATAGCGGCCAGACGTCGTATCACGGCAATACCGCGCGGCAGACTGACGCCGAACTCCAGCAAAAAAGCGTGCATCTGATTGGTGGTTTTAACGCGTTGCCGTATCAATGCGTCTCTGACGCGATGGAGGGCGGCCATCGCCTGTTGGTCCTCTGTGCGGGGGGGCACAAAGCGCATGGAGGGCCGGGAAGCTGCCTCGCAGATAGCTTCAGCATCGACAAAATCGTTCTTGTTACTCTTAACAAAAGGACGGACGAACTGCGGAGAAATCAGCGTTGCCTCATGGCCTAAATCAGCGATCCGGCGAGCCATAAAGTGCGCCCCACCGCAGGACTCCATCACTACGGTTGCAGCCTTGCAGGAACCGAGAAAATTAATAAGCTGAGTGCGGGAAAACTTCTTACGCAGCAGGGTGTTACCCTGCCTGTCCTGACAGTGGACATGGAAGGAATGTTTACCGAGATAGATACCAATAAGCGTAACGTTTTGCATGATGGTTCCCTCTAAAATAAAATACCCTGCTAGCGTACCTCTCACAGGATGGGGGTGACCATCTCATTAACCAGCTGGAATAAACCAGCTGGTCTGAATATTAGTAACGTTTAAACTTACAGTTTAGCAGCGTTTTGGGACAGGTATTTAGCTACGCCGTCTGGAGACGCGCTCATACCTTCTTTACCTTTTTCCCACTGTGCTGGGCATACATCACCGTGCTCTTCGTGGAATTGCAGTGCATCAACCATACGCAGCATTTCGTCAATGTTACGACCCAGTGGCAGGTCGTTAACAACTTGGTGACGAACAATGCCGTTTTTGTCGATCAAGAAGGAACCACGCAGCGCTACGCCTGCATCTGGGTGCTCAATACCGTAGGATTTTTGAATTTCGCGTTTAGTATCAGCAACCATAGCATATTTAACTGCGCCAATACCGCCTTTTTCGATGGAGGTGTTACGCCAAGCGTTGTGAACGAATTCAGAATCAAAAGAAATACCAACGACTTCAACACCACGTTTTTTAAATTCTTCGTAGCGGTGGTCGAATGCGATCAGTTCAGAAGGACATACGAAAGTAAAGTCCATCGGCCAGAAGAAGATAACGGCAGGTTTACCGTTCAGATGATTTTTCAGGTTGAAATTTTCAACGATTTCGCCATTACCGAGAACAGCTGCTGCTGTAAAGTCGGGGGCTGGACGGGTTACCAGAACCATAATTTACTCCTGTAATTTTGATCGGGGTTTGTGTAAAAATTGGATAGATAATAAGGAATTAGCGTACACCAATAAAGAGAAAAATACTAATTTTTGCAATAGATTTTACCTATCAATACTTTATTTTTATTTTCTTTACTTTAAGAAAATAGGGTTATTTTTGCAAAGGTTTAGCTGAATTCACATTTATATAGGCTATATTTATTGATTTATTGTTGTAATAATAACGCTTATTGAGCTAGACAATAGAAATCCTTATTTTCCGCTTTATTCATCATATAGGGATAAAATTGCCAGAAGAGCGCTTCTAAATCAGAATAATGTTGCTCTATATCCTGAAATGACCCAGATAAGGCTGATAACTTGGGATGTCTTCGAGCCATTCCTGTTAATACATTTGCGATGAACGCAAGATCTGCATAGCGGATCAGCCAGTTTTGTGGCCATAAAAATTCATTCAGTTCCTGAAATCTTTCAGGGGTTTTATAAAGATGGGGTTCTATCTGATTGCGGGCATGGTGAATAAATGCGGGTAATGAGTAAGTAGGTACCAATTTATTCCAATGCAGGGAAAGGAAGTGATCCCAGATGATATCCAAAGTAATCGGTGCGACCCGTCGATATGGCGTACTGAACAAGTGACGGGCTTGAATAACCAATGGGTGAGTATCTGTTAATACGTCAACACGCCGATGCATGCGAATACCCGCAGCTACATCGGCATCGTATTGTTCCTCTGGATTACCGCGAACAAAGTCCGCCATTAAGTTCCCTAACAGGGAGCTTTCAGCCAGAGTAGCTAAATGGAGGTGAGCGAGAAAATTCATTCGGTAATTATAATATAAATCAGAGAAGTTATGTGCTTATTTGTTGCACCCTCAGAGTTGTGGCACTAGACTAGTCCGCTTGTTTTTCTGAATGATTAAATATAATGCGTGTCTCCGATTTTACTTTTGAACTTCCTGACGAAATGATTGCTCGTTATCCTCAACCACAACGCAGTAGCTGCCGTCTGCTTTCTCTTGACGGTGCAACAGGAGCGTTAACGCATGGTGTTTTTACGGATGTTCTCAATAAACTGAATGCTGGAGATTTGCTTGTTTTCAATAATACCCGGGTAATACCTGCGCGTATTTTTGGCCGAAAGGTTACTGGCGGTAAGCTGGAAGTTCTGGTTGAACGAATTCTGGATGACAAGCGGGTACTTGCACATGTGCGTGCTTCCAAAGCGCCGAAAGAGGGAACTGAGTTGCTGCTGGGGGATAATGAGAGTATTAAAGCAACCATGCTGGCACGCCATGATACCCTGTTTGAAATACGTTTTGATGATGAGCGTGATGTGTTGTCCATTCTGGATGATGTTGGTCATATGCCTTTGCCTCCTTATATTGATCGCCCTGATGAAGAGGCGGATCGTGAGCTATATCAGACGGTATACAGTGAACGTCCTGGTGCAGTAGCGGCGCCAACAGCGGGTCTTCATTTTGATGAGCCATTATTGAATGCTTTGCGTGAAAAAGGCGTGGAGATGGTGTTTGTTACATTGCATGTAGGCGCAGGTACTTTCCAGCCAGTGCGTGTAGAAACAATCGAAGATCATGTTATGCATTCTGAATATGCTGAGGTACCCCAGAATGTGGTTGATGCTGTTCTGGCATGTAAAGCGCGAGGTAATAAAGTTGTCGCTGTCGGCACAACTTCAGTCCGTTCTTTGGAAAGTGCAGCAGCAGCTTGTAAAGATGGATTAATTGCGCCATTTTTTGATGATACACGGATTTTTATTTATCCAGGTTTTGAATATCAGATTGTTGATGCCCTGATTACTAATTTCCATTTGCCGGAATCGACACTTATCATGCTGGTTTCTGCATTTGCTGGTTATAAAAATACGATGAATGCTTATAAAGAGGCCGTTGCAGAAAAATACCGTTTCTTTAGTTATGGTGATGCCATGTTTATTCATCGTAACCCATTTGCTTTTGAGGAAATAATTTCTTAATTCATTGTAATAATGTATGAAATCATAGGAGTGTGTCGTTGAGAATTCCTGAGAAGGATATTCCTGGATATCGTTTGATGGGAGTCTCTGTGTATCCGTCAATGTCAACTCTTCTGTTCTGGTTTCAAACGTTTTTTGAGTAACAGCATCAGACTGTTTATCTGATGCCTGGAGGTTAAGTGAAATTTGAATTACAAACTACCGATGGTCAAGCCCGTCGAGGTCGCTTGGTTTTTGAGCGTGGAGTGGTAGAAACTCCGGCATTTATGCCTGTTGGTACTTATGGCACAGTAAAAGGAATGACGCCGGAAGAAGTGAAAGAAACTGGCGCGCAAATCCTGCTTGGTAATACGTTTCACCTGTGGCTGCGTCCCGGTCAAGAGATAATGAAGCAGCATGGTGATCTGCATGGATTTATGCAATGGCATGGTCCAATCCTGACAGATTCAGGTGGTTTTCAGGTATTTAGCCTTGGCGCAATGCGTAAAATCAAAGAGGAAGGTGTACACTTCCGTAACCCAATTAACGGTACACCGGTTTTCCTTAGCCCGGAAAAATCGATGGAAATCCAGTATGACTTGGGTTCCGATATTGTCATGATTTTTGATGAATGTACTCCATATCCTGCTAACTGGGATTATGCGAAACGTTCGATGGAAATGTCTTTACGTTGGGCGGCTCGTAGTCGTAAGCGTTTTGATGAATTACAGAATAAGAACGCATTGTTTGGTATTATCCAAGGTAGTATTTACGAAGATTTACGTGACATTTCAGTAAAAAGTCTGGTAGATATTGGCTTTGATGGGTACGCTGTAGGCGGTTTAGCGGTAGGAGAGCCAAAAGAAGATATGCACCGTATTCTTGAGCATGTCTGTCCGCAAATCCCGCAGGATAAGCCGCGTTATCTTATGGGGGTAGGGAAACCAGAAGATTTGGTCGAGGGGGTTCGTCGTGGCATTGATATGTTCGATTGCGTGATGCCAACCCGTAATGCTCGTAATGGTCATCTTTTTGTTACAGAGGGTGTCATTAAAATTCGTAATGCCAAACATAAAGAAGATACTTCACCGTTAGATGAACAGTGTGATTGCTATACTTGCCGGAATTATAGCCGTGCGTATCTGCATCATCTTGATCGTTGTAACGAAATCCTAGGTGCAAGGCTGAATACTATCCATAATTTGCGGTATTATCAGCGCTTGATGGCTGGACTCCGTAAAGCCATCGAAGAAGGTAATCTTGAGCAATTTGTTGAAGATTTTTATCAGCGGATTGGTAAACCGGTTCCGCTATTAAATGTTTGACTTGTAACCTGTCCCAATCGTGGAAGTGTTGCATAAATCGTTAATGGGATAGGCAGTTAGTAGTAATTGACTGGTTTCGGTGTGTATAGCATATTGCGGCTGGTTTTTGATTACTATCGATTTTGATAACAATGAGGGAAGTTTAATGAGTTTTTTTATTTCTGAAGCAGCGGCATCTGCTGGCGCACCGGCTCAGGGAAGTCCATATTCTTTGATCATCATGCTGGTTGTTTTCGGTCTGATCTTCTACTTCATGATTTTGCGTCCACAACAGAAACGTACCAAAGAACATAAAAAGCTGATGGATTCCATTTCCAAAGGTGATGAAGTTCTGACCAATGGTGGCCTGATTGGTCGTGTCACGAAAGTTTCTGACACGGGTTATGTTGTTGTAGCGCTGAATGATACAACTGAAGTGACCATTAAACGTGATTTCGTCGCTGCCGTTTTACCGAAAGGTACAATGAAAGCTCTGTAATTTCTGATTTTCCCGAAGGGAACTGCCGTGCTAAACCGTTATCCTTTGTGGAAGTATCTGATGCTGATCGCTGCGATCCTCATCGGTTTGCTTTATGCACTTCCCAACCTTTATGGTGAGGATCCGGCTGTACAAATCACTGGCGCGCGAGGCATTGCCGCCAGTGAGCGAACGCTGGACCAAGTCCGTAATGTTTTAGAGAAAGATCAAATCACGAGTAAATCTATTGTACTGGAAAATGGTGCAATTCTTGCTCGTTTCAATAATCCTGATATTCAGCTTCGTGCCCGTGAAATATTGATGTCCGCATTAGGCGATCAATATGTGGTGGCATTGAATCTGGCACCAGCAACGCCAACTTGGCTGAGTAAGCTTGGTGCAGAGCCAATGAAGCTGGGCCTTGACCTGCGTGGTGGTGTGCACTTCCTGATGGAAGTGGATATGGAGACCGCGTTAGGCAAACTGCAAGAGCAGAATATTGATGGCCTGCGTACTGATTTACGTGAAAAAGGCATTCCTTACTCCACTATCCGCAAAGCTGATAATTACGGTGTAGAAATCCGCTTCCGTGATGAAAAAGCTCGCTCTGATGCGGAGAGCTATCTTACGGGTCGTCACCGTGATTTAGTGTTCAGTGTTGGAGTAAACAATACCCTGAAAGCGGTGATGAGTGATGAGCGTCAGCGCGAAGCTCGTTCTTATGCAGTGCAACAGAACATTACCATTCTGCGTAACCGTGTTAACCAGCTGGGTGTTGCTGAACCGTTGGTTCAGCGTCAAGGCGCAGATCGTATCGTGGTTGAGTTACCGGGTATTCAGGATACTGCCCGCGCTAAAGAAATTCTTGGTGCGACAGCGACATTGGAATTCCGTTTAGTTAATTCTAGCGTTGATGCTACAGCGGCTGAATCAGGCCGTGTACCGGGTGATTCTGAGGTGAAAAATACCCGTGATGGTAGTCCGGTTGTGTTATATAAGCGCGTTATTCTGACCGGTGATCACATTACAGATTCGACCTCTGGTACGGATGAATACGGACAGCCAGAGGTGAATATTTCACTAGACAGTGCTGGTGGTACAGCGATGTCTAATTTCACTAAAGATAATGTTGGTAAACCAATGGCAACGCTGTTTGTGGAATATAAAGACAGCGGTAAGAAAGATGCTAATGGTCGGGCTGTGTTAGTCAAAAATGAAGAAGTGATTAACATTGCTAATATCCAGACCCGTTTGGGGAATAATTTCCGTATTACGGGTATTTCCAATGCAACTGAAGCCCGTCAGTTATCTTTACTGCTGCGTGCCGGTGCTTTGATTGCACCGATTCAGATTGTGGAAGAACGCACTATAGGGCCAACTCTTGGCTTGCAAAACATTGAGCAAGGTTTGGAAGCTTGTTTGTGGGGATTAATTGCATCAATCCTGTTTATGGTGATTTACTATCGCAAATTTGGTTTGATTGCGAGTAGTGCACTGTTGGCTAACCTGGTGTTGATTGTTGGTGTGATGTCCCTATTACCGGGGGCTACGTTAACCATGCCGGGAATTGCAGGGATTGTTCTGACATTGGCGGTGGCAGTTGATGCTAACGTATTGATAAACGAACGTATTAAAGAAGAATTGCGTAACGGTCGTACTATACAGCAAGCGATACATGAAGGTTATAAAGGTGCTTTCTCCAGTATTGTCGATGCTAACCTGACCACGTTGATTACTGCTGTCATTCTTTACGCTGTTGGTACCGGGTCAATTAAAGGCTTTGCGATAACAACGTCAATTGGTGTCGCCACTTCTATGTTCACTGCTATTGTCGGTACTCGGGCTATCGTGAACCTGCTATATGGCGGTAAGCGCATTAAGAAGCTGTCAATTTAAGGAGCTCGTTGTGGCACAGGATTATACTGTTGAACAATTGAACTACGGTCGTAAAGTCTACGACTTTATGCGCTGGGACAACGTTGCTTTCGGGATTTCGTTGCTGCTGTTGGTGGCTTCTGTTTTTGTGATGGCAACCCGTGGTTTTAACTGGGGCTTGGATTTTACTGGTGGTACGGTAATCGAAATTAAGCTCAGTAAGCCTGCTGATCTGGATAAGATGCGTGATAACCTCGCGAAAGCGGGTTTTAAAGATCCCCTGTTGCAAAACTTCGGTAGTAGCCGTGACGTGATGGTGCGTATGCCACCGGTTACAGGTGCTGCTAATGAAGAGCTGAGCAAAAAGGTGATTAAGGTTATCAATGACACCGTGGATAAAGATGCGAGTGTAAATCGTGTTGAAATTGTTGGGCCGAGTGTCGGTGCGGAACTCGCTCAAAATGGTGCCATGGCGCTGTTGGCGGCGCTTATCTGTATTTTGATTTATGTTGGATTCCGCTTTGAATGGCGACTGGCATTGGGTGCGGTTCTTGCGCTTGCGCATGACGTCGTCATTACGTTAGGGGTACTGTCGTTGTTCCATATTGAGATTGACCTGACAATTGTGGCATCGCTGATGTCCGTTATTGGTTACTCGCTGAATGACAGTATCGTGGTTTCTGATCGTATTCGTGAAAACTTCCGTAAGATCCGTCGTGGCACGTCGTATGAAATTATGAACGTGTCGCTGACTCAAACGCTGAGTCGTACCATCATGACTTCTGCAACAACCTTACTGGTCGTGCTGATGTTGTATATCTTCGGTGGCGCAATGCTGAAAGGGTTCTCACTGGCGATGTTAATCGGTGTTTCTATCGGTACGATATCTTCTATCTATGTTGCTTCTGCATTAGCGTTGAAACTGGGTATGAAGCGTGAGCACATGATCCAGCAAAAGGTTGAGAAAGAAGGGGCTGATCAGCCATCTTTGTTGCCTTAATTATTTTGCTTGATGCTGTAGACACCCTGTGAGCATCGGGCTGGCAGGGTGTTTTTTATTCGGATTAAAGATAGACTAAACTTAGTTCAGATTAACCATCAGGAAACGATATGCATTGCCCATTTTGTGCTGCTGTTGATACCAAAGTAATTGACTCCCGTTTGGTTGGGGATGGTTCGCAGGTGCGTCGGCGGCGCCAGTGTCTTGAATGTCATGAACGATTCACCACTTTTGAAATGGCTGAGTTGGTCATGCCAAGAGTCATTAAAAGTGATGATATCCGGGAACCATTCGATGAAGAAAAATTACGGCGCGGTATGCAAAAAGCACTGGAGAAACGTCCAGTTAGTTCTGATGATGTAGAAATGGCAATTAGCTATATTAAATCTCAGTTACGTGCTACCGGTGAACGGGAAATTCCATCTAAAATGATTGGTAATTTGGTAATGGATGAGTTGAAGAAATTGGATAAAGTCGCCTATATCCGTTTTGCTTCCGTCTACCGCAGCTTTGAAGATATTCGTGAATTTGGCGAAGAGATTGCTAAATTACAGGATTAATAAGCTAGTGAATAGAGATGAAAAATATATGGCGCGCGCGCTTGAATTGGCGCGTCAGGGATGTTTTACCACATCACCTAATCCCAACGTTGGTTGTGTCATTGTGCGTGATGGACAGATTGTTGGGGAAGGTTTTCATTTACGTTCTGGTGGTCCACATGCTGAAGTTCATGCTTTACGGATGGCCGGAGATAAAGCTAAAGGTTCAACCGCTTATGTCACTCTTGAGCCATGCAGTCATCACGGTAAAACACCTCCTTGTGCTGATGCCTTGATTGCTGCTGGCGTCAGCCGTGTGGTTACAGCGATGCAAGACCCTAATCCGCAGGTAGCAGGAAGAGGGCTTTATAAACTGCAACAGGCTGGTATTGAAGTAGAACATGGACTCATGATGGCGGAAGCGGAATCCCTTAACAGAGGGTTTCTGAAGCGGATGCGTACAGGGTTCCCGTATATTCAATTGAAGATGGCTTCTTCTCTTGATGGGCGGACAGCGCTGGCTTCCGGAGAAAGTAAATGGATTACATCATCACAGTCTCGTTATGATGTGCAGAAACTCCGTGCTCAGTGTAGTGCTATTCTGAGTTCTAGCAACACGGTTCTGGCTGATGATCCTTACTTGACGGTTCGCTGGAGCGAATTGGATGCAGAAACTCAGGCGGTTTATCCTGAGGAAAATCTTCGTCAGCCAGTGCGTGTCATTGTTGACAGTCAGAACCGTGTTGTTCAGCAGCATCAGGTCATACAACAACCCGGTCATTGTTGGTTGGCTCGAACCAAAGCGGATGGAGATAACTGGCCTGAAAATGTGGAGCAGATACTGCTGCCAGCTCATGGTGTTGGTGTGGATTTAGTACTACTGATGATGCAACTGGGCAAACGTCAGATTAATACTGTTTGGGTGGAATGTGGTCCATTATTGGCTGGTGCATTGTTGACTTTGGGGCTGGTGGATGAGCTGGTTCTTTATGTTGCGCCAAAAGTGTTGGGTGATACCGCTTGTGGCTTGTTTACTATTCCTGAACTTAAGAGTCTGGTGAAAGCGCCAGAGTTTGACATTTTTGATATACAGCAAATTGGGCCGGATCTTCGTCTGCGCCTGCGGCCTGTATACTGATTAAATGTGTGAGTATGGGTTAGTCGGTCTGTTTTTATACTTTGTTGCTAAATCGGCAGGCGCAGCTAACAAAAGAATATGATAGAATCCGCCCCCCTGCGGATATGAACAGATAAAGGAAGGCTATGAACGTAATCAAAGGTATTGTTGCCGCTCCACAAGCTCGTGTGGCGATTGCTATTGCACGTTTTAACAACTTCATTAATGACAGTCTGTTAGGCGGCGCGGTAGATGCGCTTGAGCGTATCGGTCAGGTTGCTTCGGAAAATATTACTGTTGTCTGGGTTCCCGGTGCATATGAATTGCCGTTGACGGTGAAAACGCTGGTTGAAACTCAAAAATATGACGCAGTTGTCGCGCTGGGTACAGTTATCCGCGGTGGTACCGCTCACTTTGAATACGTTGCTGGTGAATGCAGTTCTGGTCTGTCTAATGTGGCAATGACCAGTGAAATCCCAGTGGCATTTGGTGTTCTTACTACAGAAAGCATTGAACAGGCGATTGAGCGCGCTGGAACTAAGGCGGGTAATAAAGGTGCAGAAGCTGCATTAACCGCCTTGGAAATGGTCAACGTAATTAATGCCATTAAAGGCTGATTTTAGTTTTAATTAAGGGGAATCTTGTGAAACCTGCTGCTCGTCGTCGTGCTCGTGAGTGCGCTGTTCAGGCTATATACTCATGGCAGTTATCTGGCAATGACATTGCTGATGTTGAATTACAGTTTCTGTCGGAGCAGGACGTCACTGGTGTTGACGTAACCTATTTTCGTGAGTTGCTGTCAGGGGTAGCTGTGAATGCAGTTAAACTGGATGCTTTGATGGCTCCTTATCTTTCCCGTCAGCTCGAAGAGTTAGGTCAGGTAGAAAAAGCCATTTTGCGTGTTGCTATGTTTGAACTAAGTTATCGTGATGATGTCCCTTATAAAGTGGCTATTAACGAAGCTATAGAATTGGCAAAGGTCTTCGGTGCTGAAGATAGTCACAAATTCGTGAATGGAGTACTGGATAAATCTGGTCCAGCAGTACGTAAGAGAAGAAGGTAACTGCTCGCCGGGTTTTTCCCACCGTAGACGATGATTTGTAAGGCCGGTATCCCCGGCCTTATGTTCATAATCATCAGTAACTTTTCGGGATTTTATTATGGCATGTGGCGAATTTGACCTCATTGCACGTTATTTTGATCGGCAGGTAACTAATCGGCGTGATGTTAATCTTGGTATTGGTGACGACTGTGCATTGATGACGCTAGCCGATAAACAGCAATTGGCTGTTAGTACTGATACCTTGGTTTCAGGCATTCATTTCTTACCTGGTATTTCTCCTGAAGATTTAGCTTATAAATCTCTTGCTGTGAATCTTAGTGATCTGGCGGCTGTCGGTGCTGATCCTGCCTGGCTTTCATTGGCATTAACATTACCGGAAGTGGATGAAAATTGGCTGAGGCGGTTCAGCGATAGTCTGTTTGAACAATTGCATTATTATGGTATGCAACTTATCGGTGGAGATACCACCCGCGGCCCAATGAGTCTGACGTTAACGATTCATGGTCTGGTTCCCGCAGGTAAGGCATTGCGACGTACTGGTGCAAAAAATGGCGACTGGATTTATGTGAGTGGATCGTTAGGGGATAGTGCGGCGGGTTTGGCTCTGTTACAGAACCGTTTGCAAATCGCTGATCCTAAATCCTGTAATTGGTTGATTCAACGTCATCTCAGGCCGCAACCTCGTATTTTGCAAGGCCAGGCATTGCGTGGACTGGCAACATCAGCAATTGATTTGTCTGATGGATTAATTTCCGATTTGGGGCATATCCTGAAAGCCAGTCGGTGTGGGGCCAGAATAAATTTGGATGCGATTCCTTACTCTGATGCGATAAGCCAATATATTGCACCACAACAGGCTCTGATGTGGGCTTTGAGTGGTGGGGAAGACTATGAATTATGTTTTACCGTTCCGGAAAGGAATCGCGGTGCTTTGGAAATCGCCTTGTCTCATACTGGGGCTAGTTTTAGTTGTATCGGACAGATTATGCCGGAATCGGAAGGAATTCGTTACTATAGCAATAGTAAAGAGATTAAATTGGATCTGAAAGGGTTCGATCATTTTATTACGGAGGAAGCCCATGGATGAAGCAAAACGTCGTTTACGGATGAGTAATCCCTGGCATTTGTTAGCGACCGGTTTTGGTAGTGGGTTATCGCCAATAATACCGGGGACAATGGGATCTGTGGCTTCTATTCCATTTTGGTTATTATTGATGCAATTTCCAGAATGGATTTGCTGGCTGGTTATTATTGTTGGGATGTTGTTTGGGATAATGATTTGCCAGCGTACTTCTGATGATATGAAAGTACATGACCACGGTAGTATTGTTTGGGATGAATTTATCGGTATGTGGATCACATTGATGGCAATTCCAGTTATTAGCTGGCAGTGGATCTTGACTGGTTTTATTGTGTTCCGTATTTTTGATATGTGGAAGCCGTGGCCAATTCGCTGGTTTGATCGCTATGTTCACGGTGGATTAGGGATCATGTTGGATGATATTATCGCAGCTGTATTTTCGTTCGTGATTGTCTGGCTATTGGCGTTCTACCAGGTTTTTGCTTTCTGATATGCGCTAATGAGATTGATACTAAGTTTGGTGCGCTGCATGAGTGTAGCGCATATTTTTCCTATTTATACCCGTTATCTTTCAAGTTGCCTCTTTGTTGGCTGCACTCACTCACCCCGGTCACATCGTTATCCATACTCTTCATCTTTCAAGCTGCTGCTTTGTTGGCTGCGTTCACTCATCCCAGTCACATAGTTATCTATGCTCCCGGGGACTCGCTCCCTGGCCGTTGCGATGCATCTTGAAATCTATAGGGTATATGTTATGACAATTCAACGGGTTTATTTGTTAAACTATCGTCAAGCATATTCTTAAGTTGCTGTAAAACAACCTCTTGCTCCAATAATTTTTTCACAATCCAATAGTTCTCTGACTTCAATATACATAATTCTGTTGCCAGACATCCCATCTGATTTTTATAATCATTTTTTTTACACATTATATTTTCTCTGCTCATATTTAATTTCGACATTTCTTTTGCCAATATGTCTTTATTTACCCATAGCTGGATTAAATGATTTACACATAAATAAAATTGGCAATATAACCTTATGGCCTTAAATGTAACATTGAACTGTCGATAGCATCATTAACTCTTCAAGAAGCTGTGTAGAGGTTCTAAGCCAGCCACTATTGATATTTTTTTAGATAATACAAAGTTAAAAAACAAAATCAACAAAAAATCGGCAACAACGATCATAAATCAATTATTGATAGGTTTTAACAATCAATAATTAAAACAACGATCGATGAGAACATTTTTATATCATGATTAAATTAGAATATACTATTGGCAATTTTTTTATTTTTAATAAAAAAATAAAAAAGTGCTTAAAAAATTTAAAAACGGTGGTTTCAATTTTTTAGTCGTCACACTATCAATTTCTTTTTCTGTCGTCCTCTCCTATTTATTATATTAGTAAATAATTCTTGGTAAAAATTTAAAATATACCAGAGGATAAATTCAACATAATGGAGTTAAAACTAACACTGGAGGGATAAAAATAATATTTAAATTCCGTATGTAATCTTATGTAAATATTGTTGTTATTATAATATATAATAATACATTGAATTCGTTATTTTAAATAGAGAGTAAATTATGTTACTAAATATTGATTTTGATAGTGAGTTACAGGGTTTTTTATATCCCAATATCCATGCTTTATTGGTTTCCCAGAATGATAAAATAATTTTAGAGAAATACTTCTCTGGAGAAGATGAATACTGGGGTGAAAAAAACGGTAAAGTCACTTTTGATAAAGACAAGTTACACGACATAAGGTCAATAACAAAAGGCATTTTGGCTATTTTATATGGGGCGGCGATAGAACATCATCAGGCCCCAAAACTCCAAGATGCATTAATTAACGTATATCCTGAATATAGGGAAAGTAATTCATATGATAAATTAAAAATAGAGCATGTCATAACAATGACATCAGGTATGGATTGGAATGAAAGCTATCCTTATGATGATATAAGAAATGATGAGATCGCAATGGAGAATTCACCAGACAGATATCATTATATATTTTCCAAGCCAGTCGTTAATATTCCGGGCAAGAAATGGAACTACTCAGGAGGATGTTCAGCATTATTGGGTGGCATAATTGACCGGACTTCTGGGCATAGCCTATCTAATTTTGGAGATAAAATCTTATTTACCAAGTTAGGGATAAATCAATTTCATTGGTATAAAGGTATGGATGGTGTTGACTCAGCGGCATCTGGGCTCCGCTTAACAGGTCGCGGGCTGTTGAAAATCGGGCGATTGATGCTAGATAAGGGGTCGTATAACGGTATTGATATTATCTCCTCAACTTGGATAGAAGAGATCTTTAAGGCCCGGGTAAAAACAGATGATAGCGATTATAAGTGTTACGGATATCACTGGTTTATTGGCGGTTACTATTCTTGCGAGTTGAATAAATATTTTAAATGGTTCTCTGCCATAGGAAATGGTGGTCAGGTTCTGTTGATATGTCCGGAGTTAGATGCTGTCGTTGTCATATTCAGTGGAGAGTATAATAAAGATAGCATCTGGGTTAATATTAGAAAATTGCTCGATAACTTTATTTTCCCATTATTATCAGCGAGATATTTTGTACCCAATGGATTTCAAGATGCATCGCGACGGTCAGGGAGCGAATCCCCAGGAGCATAGATAACTATGTGACTGGGGTGAGTGAACGCAGCCAACAAAGCAGCAACTTGAAGGATGAAGGGTATAGATAATTCTGTGACCGGGGTGAGTCAGTGCAGCCAACAAAGAGGAAACTTGAAAGATAACGGGTATAAATAATAAATATTTGCCATCAGGTATATAGTTGGTTTACTGATTGAATTAAATTAATAACATCACTCTCTCCTGAGCAATGTGCTTAAAATTGTCTGTATATATACGATAACAGGTATGATACTGATAATGCAGGCGATATTTCCGCCTGCATTAATATTAATGATTTTTGCTTATCTGGGACTATTATTACTAATAATAAGCAGAAATGCCGTGCAAGTTCCTGCCATTATCCAGTTATTCGTATGGCATAACTGGCGCATCTTCATAGTATTTAGTTTCATGTAAATAAATGGTATTTCCTTCAATTTTACTCACTCCAAAGCACGCTTTTGGTGAGTATAAAACTTCATTTTCACCACCATTGTTAAATTGCAGGCCATAATCAACACTTAAACTCCTACCACTGTTACCTTGCACAACAAATAATATCGCACGCTCTCCCCTTCCGGCAACACTAAATCCTTCTGCTACAGATTTAGTTTTTGACGTTGAGAAAAACTGAGCAGCCTTGAATACTGGAATTTGCTCTGGATTATTCCTTTTGATATTTTTAAAACTCTTTACTAATTTATTATAACCGGCTTCTGTAATACCTTGTCCCCGATAAGTCTTTATTATTTTTCCTTGGGGCTGATAGAGATCATCTGCCGCAGCCTGAACTATGTCTTTTGTATTTCCCCGACAACTTTGCTCTATCAATAATTTCACATTCTGCCATTCTTTTGGTCGATAATTATCATTATGGGCTTTGTAGTATTCATTATAGATTGCTTTACTGCTGATGCCTGGTAAATCACTAAGATTATTTTTTCGATATATCTCTCTTGCTGCTTTATTTAATACTGAGCATCCAGCATTAGATTGGTAAATACGTCCGAATTCTAACAACCTTTCGCTAGCTTTTTTATGATACTCAACAAGTTTAGCTTCTAACTTAATCTTTTTAGATTGAATATTATTTAGCTCCTTCTCAAATTTTTCTAATTCCATTTTCTCTGATTTATATTCCAATGCGATCTTTTCTTTCAGCGAAGAGTCCTTTTTATCTAATACCTGCTTCTGATTTGTTAATTCATCTATTTCCTTCTGAATAGGTTTTATATCATCTTTTAATTTAGATATTTTACTTTCAAATTCAGTAATATCTTTTTTTGTGGATTCTATTTTGTGTTTCATAAAGTTTATCGAAAGATTGTTATCCCCCGAATTATATTTATCTTTCGCTTGTGCTTTTTCTTCTGCGTAGCGATTTTTGTGAATAATATTTTTAATACATCCTGTATTGACTGGTTTAAGCTTTCCATTTTTTAGCCTTAATTCAGTTTCTCCTCCCAAATTTTTTACATTGCTTAAATTTTCCATAGCTTTTGTGAGCTCGGAAATATCTTTGTTATCATTTTTTACCCAATTTTGAAGTCGGTTGATCTGATTTGATTTTACATTCACATCATCCTGGAGTTTTGTTGAGTTATTTTTTATAACAGATAGTTGAGAGCTAATATTTTTACGCGCTTCTAAATTTTCAGGTGTGTTTTTTATTCCGTTGATTTTTCCTAAAAGCAGAAACTGTTTTTTTTCCAGCTCACTAGCTTTTGCTGACAAGCAACTTATTTCGGAATTGATTGTATTAATATTAATACTGTTGTATATTTTCAAAACATAACTCTCCATATGAAAAATTAAAAATATTAATTAAAAACAAGTAGTTAAAAGATAAATGGTTATTTAAGTTCAATATCAGCCATTGAACAGGGTTTTACGCTATCTATAGTAAAAATTTTCAGTCATGACTTCCCTCGGATAAGCCTTCCTGTATATCATTTGTATGTAACAAAAACAGCACAACGTTATCAAAACATGTATGATTTAAATTTCTGGTCATTTGAAATAGCTTCTTAATGGTTTTTCCATTCCATTGTTCCTGAAACCCCAATAACGCTTTATGATTGAGAAGTATTGGCGATTGTTGTCATAAAGGTCCTTAATATTATCTACTCATTATTTTCATATTCCAAATTAACCTTTTTTAAAGGCTGTCCCTGGGTTTAAATTTCTGTTGAAAGCATGTCCACATATCTAGTGGTCAATTTTTAATTTTTTACGAAGGTGCTCATCAATGAAATAATCACACTGTTATAGTGATGAATAAAATGAAAAAAAGTGAAACTTTATTCATCACTTTCTTTCCAGGCCGCAACGGTGGCCGGTTTTATTTGACTGTTACAAGTTACAATATGAAAAATATATACCCTTCATCTTTTAAGATGCTGCTTTGTTGGCTGTTTTCATTCATCCCAGTCACAGAGTTATCTATGTGACTGGGGATTCGTTCACTTGCCGTCGCGCTGCAATTCGAAATCTATTGGGTATGGAGTTGATAGGATCACATGTCAGTGGCATATACGTGGTAAATGGGGTTAATTGGTTAAAATTTTACTATATCCAGTGATAAAATTCGGTATGACATTACATAAATATTTAACTGGTAATTAATGAAAGACATTGGGCTGATTAGATTCATATTTTAATTATGACAAAAGTCAGATATTGAATATCTGTTTACAAAGATAAATGGATCAATTGAGAATATAAAATGAATCATCAAAAGTTAGAGCCAATGCTTGGCACTATGTTTTCGGAAACTTGATTTGTGGAACCAAAGCATTGTGTTTGAGCATACAACTACGCCAGGCGCTTCCCGGATCTCCATTATCCAAGGTAGTCGCGGTAAAATAGGGAATTCCAGTTGTTACAGATTTGGTATAGTTACTGTTACCAAGTGGTTCAGATTTTGAACTCACATAGAAGGCAAATGTAAAAACATGTTTCCCCTCGTTCCCTGTTATTTTCTTAGAAAGTTCGGTTACACAATCTTTAGCTGAACTATTAATTTGGTTGAACTTTGTATCAGTCTGATTTTCTGTAGATATTTTTGTCGTACATCCGGTAATAAATATAGCTGGAAAAATTGAAATAATTAGACCGAATCGCATATTTCCCATCCTGGTGTTTGATTTACTTGGAAAAATATTTTTAGAGTAACTTTTTTAAAATTTATGAGTAGAAAAATTTATTTGGGTTATTGAGTGATTAAGTATACTCAGGGCGCATTAGAATGAAAATCTATTTAACATGGTCGTATCTTTGTTGGCCTATATGGCACCTTGAGACACATTGATACCTATCATATGACTCAAGAAATCTGAATTTCACATTTAGTAAGGAGAAAATTTAATTGTGGTCATTTTGAATCAATTGCAGTCGACAAAATGAATGGTTGGAAGAGTGAGAATTGAAAGATGTACGGCCAATTGGTGCTGTTAGGTGCGGCTATGTCAGAGCCAGTAATGATTTTAACTGTATGTTTTTTTATATTTTTATATTAAAAGCTAAGCATGATTGTTTTCGTATTCAGTCAGTTAACAGAGAATGCACGAGGGACGTTCCTAGGGCTATTTCATGTTTGTGATTTTTTCTGATTAGCCACATAAAATCAAAAAAACTGAGTCTTTTTTTTTCACTGGTGGTTTTACGATGGTATGGGTAGTCTTGTGCCTCGAATATAGCGCTATTAACTGTATTCAATAATCTACTTCAGTACGAATGAAACGAATCGTAAAGTAGAATTCTATTTTTTATAAAGAGGTTATATCTAATGGCTGGGACAGTAAGCAAACCCAATTTAACAGATGGTCGACTGACTACGATTGATGCTGCTGGCACATTTCAGGAATTCATTAAAGTTGCAGATACAGCAATTGAAGAGTTTCTAACAGCTCATACCGAAGAAGGAGGGGCTTTAAACCTTTCATCTGCGGACTCATTAAAGCTTCAGCAATTGATGTCAGATCAAAGTATTGCCGCTCAAACAGGGACATCCACGTTAAAAGCGGTAAAAGATAATATCGTAGCGGCAGCACGTAATATCTAATATTTGCCTTGAAAAAAGGGTAGTAAAATATATTTTTAACATAGAAGAGTCTTTAATGGTACATTTGTTGAGTCCAGAAAATGCTTACTCTGGTGTGAACCTGGTAATATTGCTTTGCCTAGTGCTTCTGTCAGCTGTTTTTTTCATCTGCTTTTCGGGCTTTGTTAAGTACAATATTGTCCTGAATATTTTGAAAAATGCTATGGGGACTCAACAAATACCGCCATCTATTGTTGTGAATCTATTAGCTGCCCTTTTAGCATTAAATAGTATTTGGGGAGATTTAGAACCAGGTTTGGAAAGAATTAAGCCATATTTTACTGATACGTATGATAAATCAATACCGATAATTGATCCTATTAGCGGATTAGGGCTTAGTAATAATGAACTGAGCAAATCAGGTGATGTGACTATGTATCATTTGGTTTCACGTATTGACGAATACTTCCCTGAAATAATAGCGAGAGCTGAACGTAAATCTCTGGAATTAGAAAAGTTATTTACTCTTCCCATAGCGTTTAATGATGGGAGTGGCAGTGTGCTTAAACCGTTGCTTGGGGGGCTAATACTGGATTTATACAAAGGGTTCGAATTGGGAATTAAACTCTATATGATATTTGTCAGTATAGATTTCTTGATTGCTGTTGTTCTTAGTGGTGTTGGTATGAGCATGTTATCGCCTACAGTCATATCAATACCGATTAAATTGGCTGTATTTTATTTTTCCGACGGCTGGACTATTTTGTTCAATACATTGGACGGATGATGGAAAATTTTCTCTTCCCCAGTTGGTTAAGCTATGCTGCCTTCTTTTTATTTCTGAAAATATATAATCCAACCCGATTGTTTCTTGACAATATAACGATCACTGCAATATCAATATTTTTTGCTGTTTATGTGAGTTCTCAGGATTGGGGAGGAGTACCAGACTACTTTTGGGTTGTTAGGGCTGTAGTATTTGCATTGTTTGTGTCAGTTCCTTTTTGGTTGGGTAGTATGGTTGGTAGTATTATTCAGCAACTTTTGTTACTCAATGAACAATCCGTTCAGGATAAACGGTTTACTGAAGAGTCTGAAGCATTAGCCAGGATGAGTGGTTTATTATTCGTTATGTATGCTTTGGATAACGGTGCGTTATTTACACCTATTATTAACTTACTAAATGGTGACATCAGTATTGGCACTGGAGAGTACAGTGATATGGATTTTCAACGACTGTACTTTTTAATCGTTGGTTATCTGAAAATGACGGCAATAGTGGCAAGTAAATATATGATTGTCATCATATCTATTTCGATTTGTGTGGTAATGGTAGATTTATTTTTTAAAAAATCCTCATTATCAATATTTGTTACTGCCGACCTAAAAACAATACTCGTGATTATCCTTTTAAATACATGGTTTTTTAATGACCAATTGTATCTATTCCAGAAAATGACCGGGGTTTCCAATGAATGAAATATCAATTCCTTCACTTCATTTTGCTATACCAAATGAGTCTTCAGATTTTCAGGAGATGATGACAAAAATAGGTCAAGAGGAGGAGTCAACTAAATTGGTATCAAATAAGTCGATAAAGCCTGATACAGATGATGAGATAATCCCTGATGAAGAGATGGCTGAAATTATAATTCAATATATGATAACTAATAATACAATTAAGATGTTAAAACAACATCAAGAAGCAATGAAGGAAATTTTAGATGAAGAGTAAGGCCGTATTTTTTTTCTTGCTATGCTTGATAAGCGCTACAGCTAATGCACAAGTTATGCTGAAAAAAGATGAAATGAACCTCAAAGAGGCTTTAATTGCTATTGCGAAGGATGAGCAATTAAAACTGGTAGATGGTCTGGATGATAAGACAAGTCGACAGCCGTTAACTCAGGTACTGAGAGGAGAAGGTACAGAATTATTGGCTAAACTTTCGGATGTCTATGATTTTGACTGGTATATTTATGGTGGGACGATAAGCGTACAGTCAGGGCAGTCTTATATAAATTATACCTATAAACCGAAGAATATATCTCCCGAAGTCCTGTTAACCGAGCTTGAATATGCTTTCCAAACTAATAGTACGATAAAGATAAAATTGATAGAAAGAGGAAACTCTTTGTTATTTTCCGGGCCTCGTAATTTTATCAATGATGTTCTGTCATATTCGAGCATGACAGATAACAATGAATTTTTGGAAAACGGTAATGACCTTGAAATTGCTAGGATAGAGTTTAACTATCTATCGGTTGTCGACCGTAATATCAATACCTTTGGTGGGTCGGTTAATTTCCCCGGGGCAGGTTCACTTATTTCTGGCGCTCTTTCAAATATGGGTCAGTTTGAAAACGTGAATGATGGTGAAATGTTGGAACGCGCCTATAAGGTAAAATTAAATGAGGGTGATAAGCAAAAATTAGAGGAGGCGGAAAAAACATCAAAAGTTCAAGTTATTCCCGGCACGAATGCCTTATTAGTACGTGGTACCCCGGGTGAAATTACATTAGCAAAACGCATTGCTTCGATGATTGATGTTAAAGGCAAGCAATTGATGTTTTCCCTGAAAGTGTATGATGTCGCTGCGGATAGAACAGAGCACTTTGGTGCCGACAGCTCAATGCTGAATGGTTCTACAGGAATATATGACATATTGACTCTGCCTTATTCAGCGACCAAGGATTTTTTAAATAACTTTCAGGCCATGTATAGTAATGGATTAGCACGAAGCGTTTATTCTACTAACCTACTTATATTGGAAAACCATCAAGGGCATTTTGGCAAGAAAGATACGATAACGGTGAATCTGGTTTCTAATAAAGAGGTCGAGAGCCTGAAGATAGAAGCGGATAATAGCCTTTATGTTACTGGTCGTGTACTTCCTTCCGGTGGTGTTCAGGCTAAGCTTGAATATATCGAGGAACACTTTGATGATGATAAAAGTAGTAACCAGAATGGCGTTTCCCAGCCGCCAAAGATCAGCTCGCAATCATTATCTTCAGAAGCATTTATTAAACCAAATGAAACGATTATTTTGGGCGGTTTTGATAATATAGAAACGTTATCTTCTGAATCAGGCGTGCCAGTTTTGTCGAGTATTCCGTTATTAGGTGAGATATTTAAGAATACCAAGTTAACGAAGCGTAAATACAAACGATATATTGCGGTTTCATTTCAGGTGATTGATTAATGTTGCAACGGTTTTTTAAAGTCAAAGAATCCTATCAGGATATGGTTATCTGCTATGTGAATATTGATACATTTGTGGGGCAGGAATGTCTGGTACATACCGTTGATGGGGAGCGCATCCGAGGGGAAATTATGAAAGTGGCCGGGCACCAGATAGAAATAAAACTACTACAACCGGGCACTGTTCTGCGTAATGGAAAAGTTGAAATTCCATCTCGTCGGTTTTGTTTCCCGATGAATGAAGATGCACTAATAGGGAAGGTCATTAATTGCTATGGTGAATCACTTTATGGTGATGCCTACCTTGAAATGAATAAGGAATATTTTGACTTACCTATTTCGATTGAACCTATTCCTTTGAAAAATCGGGCTTCAATTGAAAAAGTATTTCCGACCAAGTTGAAAATAATTGATGGCCTTTTTACTATCGGAGAAGGGCAGCGAGTAGGGTTGTTTGCCCCAGCAGGGGCAGGAAAAACCACGACTGTTTCTATTATGGCCAATAATATGGATGCAGATGTTGTCATCTTTGCCATGATTGGTGAGCGTGCTCGTGAAGTCGTTGAGTTTTTGGAAGGCGAAATAGGTCCAGAAGTCATTAGAAAAGCAATAACAATTGTGTCGACATCCGAAGCAAATCCATTAGAGAAAGTTCGTTCTGGTTTGGTCGCTGTTTCTATTGCCCGTTACTTTATGGAGCAAGGGAAAAAGGTAGTGCTTTATTTTGATTCTTTGACTCGTTTTGCCAGAGCTCAAGCAATGCTGGATGGAACTCCTATTCAGGGAGGAATACCTATCGGTGTTTCTCTCGCCTTGTCACGATTAGTTGAGAGTTGTGGTAATTCCGTTTATGGTTCGGTTACCGGTATTTTTACTGTGTTAATTGAAACTGATATTGATAGCGATCCTATTGCACATGAAGTTAAATCTTTAATTGATGGGCACCTGGTTTATTCAACGATGATTGCATCTACGGGAAGATATCCCGCAATAGATGTACTGAAAAGTAAAAGTCGATTGCAGAATAAGATTCAGGACAAACGTTATGTACAAATGTCTGAACGGATTAAAGATATGGTATATCGTTACTTTGATGTTGAATTATTGATTCGTGTAGGAGAATACGAGAAGGGTAACGATTTATTGACCGATAATGCAATAGAACTCTATCCAGAAATTATGAATTTTCTAAAGCAAGGGTATGAAGGGGTAGAGTATGAAGAAACCCTCCAAGAGATGGAAAGAATTCTGTCAGATTATTAGCATTATCGATATTGGAATTGGTAAGCAGCAAAGGAAATTAAAAAAACTTAATAAACAACATGATATGTTGAGAATGACGATTACCGATTACTGGCAAGATGTACAAACAGCACAAAATAAACTGAAAATGTTAAATATTGAAGATGAGGTTGATGCGCTAAAGTTTTTTTTTAGGCGCAGAGAGAATATTAGATCATTAATAGAATCTTTGGTATTTGATGTATCCGTCGTTCAGCAAGAGTTAGAAAAAATAGAAACAGAAATAGCAAAATCAGAGTCGGAAAAACTGAGGTTAGAGAAGCGGAAAGATGTATTGGATGAATTAAAAAAACAATTGACTTAGTGGGGCGGTAATGAAAATAGAGTTAATCAGTATAGATGAGCCTGAGTCTTTGAATTCGGATGATGCAGATCAGGGTTTTAAAAGTGTTCTTAAAGAAACAATGAATGATGTTAAATTTGTTAAAGAGATAAAACGAATGTCATCAATTCATAAAGATAAAAAAAGGAAGGTGAAAAAAAAAGAACCGGATAATCTTTGTTTTTCATCTTTCCAAGCCTCATCTAATTTACAGTTTAATGCTGACAGAGCGCCAACTAATGATAAAGTGAGTATAGGGGGGGAACTTTCACTGCAAGGATTAAGTGATAACGCTAGATTGGGTAAATATAATAAAGTTCTGCTAGGTAACACTCGAGTTCAGCGGGAAGGTTTCCAGACAGAATCTAATTTACGGTTTAATGTTGACAGAGCACCAACTAATAATAAAGTGAATATGGAGGGGAAACTTTCACCGCAGGGGTTAAGTGATAACGCTTATAATAAAGCTCTGCCAGGTAACACTCGAGTTCAGCGGGAAGGTTTCCAGACAGAATCTAATTTACGGTTTAATGCTGACAGAGCACCAACTAATAATAAAGTGAATATGGAGGGGAAACTTTCATCTCAGGGGTTAAGTGATAATGTTAGATTGGGTAAGTGCAATGAAGCCCTGCCATATAACACTCAAATTCAGCAAGAAGATTTCCAAACAGAAGATGTTTCTCAATACATTCATATTTTCTCCGACATAGTAAAAGAGAACCCATTATCATTACCCTATAAGTTCCAGCAGGGATTGCAGTATCTATCTATGGTGTCGTCAGAAAGGATAGTGAATTCATACGTTCCAAAGAATAATCAAATAAAGGGTGCTCAGGATTCTAACCATTGTGATAGGGTGGTTATTGGAGCAAGATTTGCTGCTGTAGAAGTGAGTGTTGGCCCTATGTTTAAAAATACTGGATATAAATCTAACTCATTGTGTTCGAATATTGATAATTTCGACAATAGTACTGGTTGGATTCAAGATTCATTACTAAATGAAAGTAGAAAATATACCTATTTAGCTAATCTGAAAAATTCACCTGCTGACGCATTTTATCGCAACCCGGTAGCTCGTAATTATCGTGTTTTCTTTAAAGGTATGCGCTATCTATTTAAAATAAGTGGAGATAAAGCATGGTTTAATGAGGGAGGCGAGGATGACTGCTCTTGATGTTGCGGCATTGTGTTTGAGTATTTTGAAGGATGGGGTTTTTATATTTTCTATCTGGTTTGTTATTACTGGTGTATCTGTTGGTCTATTACAAACTATATTCAGTGTACAAGATCCAGGGTTGCCATTAACTGCAAAGTTGATTGTACTTTTCATTCTTTTAACCCATGCCGGGAAAGATGTGTACGAACAGTTTCAATTATTATTTAGTGTTTTGTAACTTATTATTAACAAAAGTAAAGTTATAAGGAGAATTACGTTGAAAAATTTTAGAAATATTATTTCCAGAATTTTAATTGAGAAGTTAGGTTTGGATGCGGTGATGTTGTCACGGCTTGATGGCAATAAACCTGTTTGTATTGAACTAAACGGCGGGGCAGAGATATATATAACCTATGACGATGATTTTACATTACTCATGTTTATAGAAATACCAATTAAAGATTTTCGGGTTCTACAAATGAAATCATCACAAGTTATGGAGGTTTTTATAGCAGATGAGGAGTTACATATGAATGTGAAACAGAAAAAATTGGTTGTACTCACTCATCTGGATGCTGAAAGTAAAAATTTAGATGATAAATTGTTAGATAAATTAGTATCCTTTAATATTGTCTATGAGATCATTAATGGGTGAAGTAAGAGCTAAAATTGAGTATGTTTATTCACTCTGGAATAAACATGAATGTTAGTGAATTGAGATGGTTCTATTGGGTATACTGACTTGATTGAATTTTCCTTGAATAATAAAGATATTGTGAAAGTGGAAGGTTTTATTAAAAAGACAGTTTGAATAATGGTGAATTATCTCGATAAAAACTGGTCAGTAACAACAAGAAAGTAATAGGTAACCTGCCTTTTGGCGGGTTATTTGACGGACTGTGAATTCTACTGTTAGTACAGTTTTTCCATTCTAAATTTTGTGGTTTTGAGTGCAACCACTTCAAATGTCAAATGATACAAAGGAAAAATATCTTGGTTATGGCTATGACTAAGTAAGAGATATCACATTTTATGAGACTTTAATATGAATCTGAACTATGCGAAAAATTAGGAATATAAATCTATATAAATAATTTTTTTGAAATAAAAAACTATATTTTGTGTGATTTTCAATGCAACTTCCTTTCTTTAAGGTACTTGTGGCTGAATATGATGGCATGTGAAATAAAGTGCTACTTGATGAGGTTAGTTGAATAGTATCGTTGTGTAGAAGGCTTGGGGAGACGGACGTCATCTGCTCCCATTGGGAGGGAAGATCTTGTTGCTGAGATTTGTTTGAGCTCCTTATTGTATTGATTAGCCAGACATTTGGTGTGAATTTTAGAGGTGTTATAAAATGAAAGATTATGTTATTGGCCGGAATGTATTTTTTAACAGCTTAAAATGTAATATTTCATCTACTGTTCAGGAAATAACATTAGGAAGTAGGGAAGCAAGCCTGTTAGAGTTATTCTGTAAAAATCCAAATGAAGTGATTAATAAGACACAGATCCATGAATCAGTGTGGGGAGCAGTGATTGTTAATGAAACGTCGTTGACTAAGGCTGTTTCTAATCTTCGGAAAGCGTTATCTGGATTTGATGATTTGACTTGTGAAATAAAAACTATACCAAAAGAAGGATACATTTTTATCATTGGCGAAAAACTTGATAATTGGTGTATTAAAGAAAATTTGTTGCCTAAAGAAGTTAGCTTATCTTTTAGTCGTCAAGATAAAAAAATGGATGTCGTTTCTGATGAACTGAGCCTTCAAAATAGCATTTCTCCTGCGGTTAGTAAGTCGTTTTTAAATCTAGTATATATCGTTATTCTTTCATCCTTATTTTCATCAGTGATAACGACAGGATTAATCACATTTATCAGTCAGCGCTGAGATTACAGTGGTTTTGTAATAATACAGTCCTTATCCTTCAATGGAATAGGAACCTAATAAATCGAAATTATTTTTCTGGGAAACGTTAAAGTCATGAGTGATATATGTCGACTATCTGGTAAATTCAAATTTTTGAATCAAGATGAATTCTGAAGAATTCACTATACAAGCAGTTTCAGGCTGGTACTTTGGTGGTAAGTATGGTTGTGTTTTCAGACAGAGGATAATGAGTTAAAGATGAATGATTTTGAGATTGCGAGTATACGGAATGAGCAAGCGACTATTTTTGAAAAAACTTATAATAATGTAGGGGAAGGTTTTAAAGAGATATTTGATGTTTTGAACCAAGTCAATGCAAGTGGAGGGCATATAACAGTTACGGACACTTTCGCGCTTCAACAAGCTGTGTTCCAGTTTTCGATGTATCAGGAAATGGTCACAAAGGTAGCCTCTAAATCTGCAACAGCGGTCAATGATGTTATGAAGGCTCAGTGATGATACGTTTGAGAAATGTGATTCGTGGTTTTCTCTTTTTTTTGTTAGTAGGATGCCATGATAGCAGTGGAGTCTCTATTGCTATGTTTGAATCGGCAGATATTGCGAACAAAGTATTAGTGTTATTGAATCAATCTCAGATTAACGCCGAATTGGTTTCAACAAAAAATGGTTATTCTATTTTCGTTGATGAGACTCACGTTATGGAAGCAAGGACCTTACTATCAAGGTTTAATTTTTACTTTGAGACGGAGGATCTTAATGATTTGTTGGAATCAAAGTTTGCAAGTTTAAGCAAGTTAGAGAATATTAAAAGTAATCTGTTAGAAGGGAGAGAGATATACAATAAGCTGAATGTCGTACCTGATGTATTACGCTCTAATGTGATGGTTTCGGGTAGTGAAAGTAAAAGAGTCTCTGTTCTTATCATTAGTATTAAAGAATTAGATGCTACCAGTAAAAGTAGTATAGAAAAATTCTTGAAAGGCATTGTTTCTGAACGAGATATTCTAACCGTTGAATATTTAGTGCAATCGATAGTTGATGAAAAAATCTAAAAGACATTACTATAAAATTCTTCATTACTATTTGGTAAAGGGTTTTCTAAATGAGGAAGCATTTAACATTATTACTGAGTTAAGTGATGAAGAAATTGTTATGTGGTTTTCTTTGTCCAGAACCAGAGTGTCTAAGGTCATTGAGTTACTTTCACTCGTGGCTCAATATCAGAGAGCGAGGTTAAATTACACTGGGGTGGATTGGTTAGGTTATAGAAAAAAGCTGCTGCAGAATTATTATTTGTGGTCTGATGCGGCTTTTTTCAAAGAAATACCTGGAGGTTATACTTCGCAAGAGCTTGGTCTTATCGTGTTAGCGGCGGTTAATTGGCGTCAGGCAATTGTTTGGTCCTTAAGGCTGGGTGTTAAGTTACCAGAGGGGCGGGTTATAGTGGGGCGTCCCGAATATTTAAAATCTCTTATTTTGGGGATTACTGAAAATAATATTAAATAAAGGGAAAGATATACTTATATGAATCATCAGTTAAATGTAAAAAAAGATAATGATGTAAGTGATGATTTTGAGGTTTTTTTGGATTCTCTTGATGGAAAAAGGATAGAGAGAGAACTTGCGATATTAGCAAAATCAAATAAAATCACAATAAATCAACTTAAATCAATATACAATTTAGGCGTTAAGTTTTATGCTAATATGCAGCTAAAGGAAGCAGAGGCAGTATTTTTATCCTATTCAGTTCTTAGTCCCTATGATCATCGGGGGCCTGGTAGCCTTGCTTCTATCTATTTAGAAAAAGAAGAATTTAGAAAAGCGTTGGATTTATTAAATGTGTTGAAAACATATCCAACCTGTGATTTAGATGAAGTATTTGTAAATATTGCATTGTGTCACTATAAATTAAAAGAGTACGCAAATTCTAGCGCTGTATTTTATATTGTTAAACCAGAGAATTTAAGTGATTTTTATTGCAAACGTTATCAATTTTTACAGCAGCAGCTTAAGCCCTATATTGATACTTGAGAGATAAATATTTTGATTAACATCTTAAATACGCTGAATAGATCGTCTATTGAAATAGCTCCCTTATCTCAGGATGATGGTTCTGAAGGTCAGGAACTTTTAGTGATAAAACGCTCTGAAAACCAACTTGAAAAGGCTGACCAGAGTTTGGCGACAATGCCGAATGACGCCAATGCATCGGTGCTGGCAATGATAGCTACACAGCAAAAACAGGTGGTTCTGGCAATGTTGGGTGTCAATGCTGAACAAGCAATTGCTTTGGCATTAGCTAGCAGTATTGAGATTTACGCACAAAAATTAGAGTTCATACAAGGATGGACGAATGGTGGCGTAGAAATGTTTAAATCCAGCTTAATGCTGATGTTTGAAAATAAAAAAGCTGATGGGGTTCAGTCAACTGATCTGGAGGACTTATTCCAGCTGGCGTTACTCGAGATTATGTGTAATCCACAAGAGTATGGGTTGGAAAATTGGTACGAGAAGAATAAAGTAGATATTAGTCATATATTGGAAAGTACAGGTAGTGGCAGCCATTCCTTGCATGAGACGAATTGGAACACCCCACAAAAGCTTGGTGCTGTGGTGGTTAAACTTTATGACAGCATCATGAGCAATGGCAATATTCCTTCTGACTCATTTCTCGGTCAAATTATGCAAGAGCTGGCGAAGGCCGGTGGGGGACAAGCAATATCCAATCAGATCGTCAGTGGATGGGCGGATGATTATGGATGGTGGGTTAATCGCAATGGCCTTGGATCTACAGAAATCAGCCCTATGCTCAGACTGTTTCTCTTGAGTTCGTTGTTGGAAACTAAAGAAATGAGCCAGGAATCTGTTGAGCTTATTCTAACGGGATCTGTGGACGAAATAGATGCATTCGTTGCTTCAGAATTTGATGGGCAAGAGGGTAAATATAAGAGTGCATCATTGCAGTGGCTTATTGATCATGCTAATTGGCAGATACAAGATAAACATAATACCGACCAGATCGATTGGATAGGTGATGGGATCGAGATTAAAGAGCTGACAAAATTATATAGCGAATTCCCTGGTAGAGAGTTATCGGAAGATGAATTAGAAGAAATTAATCGTATTGGCGATCAGGTGAAAATGATTCAACAAACACTCAAATATTGGCTTCAGATCTGCAAGGATGAGCAATTAGCAATGGCTCGTAACATTTGATAAAAAATTAAACAGATGAATGTTTAGACTTTCTAAAACATGACTGGGTGCTATTATCCAACACCACATTTGATAACGTCGTTTTATGATGATAATTTAATGCTGATATTTATAATAATGAGAATTAAGAAATAGATGAGATGTGATGAATACATTTGAAAATGTATTCAACCAGTAGCTGGTTGTGGTTTTTATAAATGTTTTATTACATGTTAATTGTATGATTAAGTTTTATTTTTGAATCGCAGAATGTAAATTATTTATTGTGATTTTTATCAGTTTAAACATCAGAAAATTAGAACGTAGACTAATAGGAAAATATTAATGATTCACACTTTATATCCTTCTAGTAGGGCGTCAAATGAAATAGTTCCCTTTGATCATAATGACGATGCTAAAGGCCAAAAGCAGTTGGCCATGAATAACATAAAAATTATAGAAAGTTCTGAAAGCCAACGTGAAAAGATTGACCAGCGTTTAGCGACAATGTCGAATGACGCCAATGCATCGGTGCTGGCAATGATAGCTACACAGCAAAAACAAGTTGTATTGGCAATGTTGGGCGTCAATGCTGAACAGGCAATTGCTCTGGCATTAGCTAGCAGTATTGAGATTTACGCGCAAAAATTAGAACGCATACAAGGGTGGACTAATGGTGGCGTAGAAATGTTTAGATCCAGCTTAATGTTGATGTTTGACAATATAAAAGCCGATGGGGTTCAGCCAACTGATCTGGAGGATTTATTCCAGCTGGCGTTACTTGAGATTATGTGTAATCCACAAGAGTATGGGCTGGAAAGTTGGTACGATAAGAATAAAGAAGATATTAGCCATTTATTGGAAAGTACAGGTAGTGGCAGTCATTCACTGCATGAAGAGAAATGGAACAGCCCAGAAAAGCTTGGTGCTGTGGTGGTTAAACTTTATGACGGCATCATGAAAAATGGCAATATTCCTTCTGGCTCATTTCTCGATCAAGTTATGCAAGAATTGGAGAAGGCCGGTGGAGGACAAGCAATATCTAATCAGATTATTAAAGGGTGGGGAGATGAATATGGATGGTGGCTTAACAAGGGCAGTGGAAATATAAATATTAACGATCCTACTTCTGCCACAGTAATAAGCCCTATGCTTAGATTGTTTCTTTTAAGTTCTTTGCTTGAAAATCAAAGTATGAGCAAGGAAGAGGTTGAACTGATATTGACTGGAAGTCTGAAAGACGTCGATAAATTCGTTAAAGATAAATTTGAATTAGATGATAAAGACGTCAAATATTCTAGTGCTTCTTTAAACTGGCTTGAAGCAAAAACAACCTGGCGGATGTTGCCAGACGGTCGTCTTGATTGGCTTGGTAGCGGTATAGATCTTAATGATTTGGTTAATTTATATAGTAATTTCCCTGGTAGAGAGCTATCGGAAGATGAATTAGAAGAAATTAACCGTATTGGTGATCAGGTGAAAATGATTCAGCAAACACTCAAATATTGGCTTCAGATCTGCAAGGATGAGCAGTTAGCAATAGCTCGTAATATCTGATAAGAAATTAAAAATATCACTTCTGAGATTTATTCTCAGTGTTACGGAGTTCGTGTTCTTTTGATTGAAACGAACTCCATTTACCAGGCCCGTATGGAGGTTAAATGACTAGCATCAATGCTATTTCTGATGTCGGATATATCCGCACGGAAGAAAATAAAGAGCAGCCTGAGCTGCAAAAATCAGGGCAAAAAGGTTTGCAACCATCAGCTTCTCCATCACAGCCTTTGCCAGGCAGCACACTATCGGAGAATGCATTGTGGCGAATGATTGCTGAGGCGGCTAAGACATTGGCTAATGGAATGTCTGGCACAGCGAAAGAAAATTCAGAAGCTAAGAAGGCGTTGATTGCAACATTAAAGGATGCACAAATCGCGCAATTGAATGAGCGTATGCAGAAATTGGAAGAGCAGGCAGCGGCCGAGAAGAAAAAAGGTTTTTGGGGCAAGCTTGGAATGGCCCTTGGCTTTATTGCTGCTATTGTCATGGCCCCCTTTAATCCGGTTATGGCCGCAGTGATGATCGGTACCATGGTCGCAGCAATCGTCGTGCCTAAGGTTGTAGATAAAATTCTTGAGGCTTGCGGTGTTGATGAAAAAATCCGCAATTGGGTAAATGTCTCATTAGAAGTGATCATTGGCATCGTGGGGGCAGTGTTGAGTTTTAACCCAGGCAATATCTTAGCTTCTGCGAGTAAAACTATCGCCAGTACGACGGCTAAAGCCGTTGAACTGGTTGAGAAAGCCATGAATGTGCTTAAATCCTTTAAAGCGTTCAACACTATTGCGGGAAAAGCACAGAATATTATTAATAAAGCACTAAAGTTGCTGGAACCTTTATTTGCGAAAATACAAGAGTTTGCCAAAGGTGGTAAATTGGCAGCAGCGAGAATTGGTCAGGTAACATCCGCTTCATCCGATGTTGTTTCTGTGGTCGGAAGTGGTTATGCCATCAAATCTGCCTCAGTAATGAAAGATCTTGAGGTTAGTAAGGCTGAACAAGAAGAGATGGAAGCCCGCTTTCAGCAACTTCAAATTATGTTAAGTACGGCGATGAAAGCATTGACGAAATCGTTTGAATCTCTTTTCAAAATCAAAAGTGATGAACGTGAGTTTAGTCAAAAGATGCTGAGTATACATTTATAAAAAGGAAATGAGATATGTCAAACATTCAATTCAGTGCTGTATCCGCTATAACATCTACGTTCGAAGACCAACCTAAAGTCGGGGTAGAGAATCGGGAATTACAAGTCATTAGCGCAAAAATGGCGAGTATGGAGCCTCTGGCTAAGTCTCTAAATCAACAGGTTGAATCGGGGACTGTTAGCATGAGCCAGCTAATGAAACTGATCGGTATGATAATCGATTCATCAAAAGAGTTGCGTTCACAATTGCTATTCAATCGAATTGATGAAGCGATGTCCACGTTGGAATTGGGCATCGCTTTGGCACAAAACAAAAAGGAAACTGCGCAGGTTAAATTTGGTCTTAATATGGCTATATCTCTTGTTTCCATGACAATCCAAACAGCATCTGCATACCAAACCAGCAAGTTTAAGACAGTAAAAGATAAACATTTGCCGGAGGGCAAAGTTTCTGATCTTTCGGCACAACAGCGTAACGAAATCTCTGCAACATTACAGCAAGCCAGAACGGCTAAATATAATAATGTTACTAACTTAGCTCAAATGTCCAATAAGATTGGTTCTGATGGGGTTGAGTTTTTACATGCTGATAATGTGCAAAATGATGAGGAAAATCAGGCATCAAAAGAGACGAAGCAGAAATTTGACGAGCAACTTACACAATTCATTGAGAGTTTAGGTAATGAATTGGTGCAATTGCTAAAGATGATGGAAGCTATTCAGGGTGCAACTTTGGTTACTAACCGTTAATTGAGGAGGAGCGAGCGCTTGTCGCTCGCACTATCAGTATATGGCTATATTACCAACTTCTTTTTCGCAATACAGGGGAATTAGGGCTATTTCATCGCCTGAATCTCCAGGTCGAGCGACTGAACATAAACTTAATGATAAGGGTAAGATTCGACGAGTTCGTGATATCAAATCCGCTGAGCGACTTGTTAAAAAAAGACCTAAATTATTCCGGATTAGGTCTGTTCAATCAACGCGAAGAAATCAGCGCGATTTTGCCAGACGAGTTAATGGGGATCTTCTTAGAGCAATTAGTGACTGGCATGGCTATGTTGATCAGTTACCTGAACCAGAAGATCTGGATGATGCCACGCTCTTTGTTGTTCAATCAGCATATCATTCTCGTTATTTATACCCCAAAGATGTTTATGAAAAATTAAGTGTGTATCTTGAGAAACTAGAGATGAATACTGATAATTTACTCGAGGTAGATGCTGAACTTATTCAAAATCTTTTGGCAAGAGACAATCTAATATCTGATTTGATGACGCTATTAAATTTATGTCGTTGTTATGAAAAGCATAAAGTTAGATTAAAGCAAAGAGGTGTTAATGAATAAAAAAATACCTTCGAAGAAAATCAGACATTCTAATACCAGCAGTTTAAGTCTGGACCCTTATGAAATGCTTAAGAATAAATCAAAACGATTAAGCTGGAATGGATTGTCAAACCCAGACATTTTTCTTGATAAGGCTGCGACTATTGAATGGTTTTCCCTGCTGCGTGATTACTCTGATGAAATGGTAAATTTAGCCATTATTGAAGGGATTTTTGATAATAAATTTCATAATATTTCATTTATTTTGAGTTTGGTTCAATCAGAGGATTTCAGGGAAAAATCCTCTATGGAAGTTTATAATCTGTTATATAATTTTATTTGCAGTATGCCAAAAACACTCCGGGACTGGATTGATGATGAGGATTTTTCAATGAGTCAAAACGTATTGGCTTTATTATCGAAAAACCGAGGGAGTGTTTAAATGGAAGAGAAGGAAAATTTTTTACCTTTGCTTGAATTAGATGGTGCTTTTTTTAAACAATTTAATCGGGTGGTAGGTAAACGCTTTGATAATGAAGACTTATCTATCGATTTTAATGGCTTACATAATACAGATGAGTTAGAACAGGACGTTTTTCTTCTGCGTATTGAGCATGTAGGAATAAGTGGCGAGTTTTACCTATCTTGTTTAGAGGCACGGCGAATATTTAATGTAGATACTAAACTATTCTCCCCCTCTTATCTTGAGTATATTTTTACTCATTATATGGGAAAGTATGGCATTAAGTTTGAGCGTTATATCAGTAAGAGTGAACGGGAGCAGCAGCCTATTTTAGTCTCTGCTAAAGCTAAAGTACACGATGAATACTATTCAATCCTGTGTGATTTAAACCACTTAAAGATTGATTCGGAATATCTCCGAGGGCGAAAACGTTCCTGGCCAGGAACGTTGAAGTTGTCTCTGGATGTGATTTTGTTTGAAACATTACTGGAAACTCAAGAGATTCGTGATTTGAGTAATGAAGATCTTGTTTTATTGTGTGATAAATAAATGACGAAAGACCATATTGAATCTTTTTTGCTGCGCCTGGAAAATAATGAAGAGCAAGTTTTTGAATTTTTCCAGGATTATTTGCTTCTTCCGATTCTTCCTTTTTTTCAGTTGGTACATATTGTTAATACTGAAGAGATCATGGAGGCATTGGCAAACATCGATAAGACATTTGGTAGCATGATGATTCGTGTAGATGGGTATTTAACGGTTGCTATCGCTGAAAAGAATTATCAGGAAAAAGAGCTGAGGAATATGGTCATTCACATTTTACAAATTATGAGATTTTAATATGTTAGAACCTAGAATATCTGTTGCCTCAGGTAATAATAATGTCAATGCTGATTCTCCAGCAGTTGAATCTGAAATATCTCAAGTGGGTGTCACAAATTCAATTATTACAGGAGGCAGCAGCCAAATAATACATGCGCATAATGAGCAGCCATCTGCCGTGCGTGCAGAGCAACCTTTATTGAGGTCAGCAGATGGAGAAATAACAGCAAAAACAAAGAAACAAGCAAAACTGAGAACATCTAATTCAATTAGTAATAAGAGTAAAGCCATAGCCCATGTAGGGACTTTAACTCTCGCTTCTGTTATTGGAATTGCTTTGGCTCCATTTACCGCAGGAATCAGTTTGTTACCTACGGCATTTGTGGTGTTGTTTGGTAATGCTTCTGCTATGGCGATGTATGGGGGTTCCCAGTATTTGTTGGGTAATCCTCAAGGAAATAATGAGAATAAATCGGATATAGATAAACCACGGGAGCCGTTGCATGAGCCAGATTTTCACTCCCCTAATAGGTCAGCACGTCGTTGGTCAGTACCTGTTGTTGATGGAGAAGCTCAGCAACCTGATATTTCTGAAACTGATCATTCAGAAGAAGTAAAAATAGATAATCCAGAAAGCGAGAGTGAAAAATCTGAACGTATTGATCAAGACATAATTGATGAGAAAGCCCGCTACGAAGATAAAAATGATAAGCATCAACCCACGCTTATTGAGCAATTAAAAGAAAAGCTCAAGGATGTCCCGGTTATTAAATACGTTGAACACGCAAATGAAATTGATCAAGTGGATTTTACTGATCAATTGCAGGAGTTGCCGAATTCAGAAAATATCATAAATTCTTCGGACATGGTGGCTGTAGCGCAGCGAATGATTCATCTTGAAAATGGGATGAAACTCTATATAGGAGAAGTAGTGCCGTTGACGGAGGAATTTGTGCCAGTAACTGAGAGACAACAGTGGCCGCCAGTGAAGACGGATTATGGGATGAAAACCACGCAGGGGGCAATATCCGGGCGGGGCGATAATCATACCCGTGGCGTGAGGCATAATGCGCCAGTGTCGGAGCAGACACCACAGGTTGCCAGTCCAGCGCCGGGAACTGCTTTGTCGGTTGAGAAACAACAACAATGGCCGCCAGTGAAGGCGTATTATGGGGTGAAAACTTCGCAGGGGGCGGTATCCGGGCGGGGTGCTAATTATACCGCCGGAGTGATGAATAACGAGTCAGAGATGAAGCAGACACCACAGGTTGCCAGCCCGGTGCCGGGAACTGCGGCGGCGGTTGAGAAACAACAACAATGGCCGCCAGTGAAGGTGGATTATGGGGTGAAAACTTCGCAGGGGGCGGTATCCGGGCGAGGTGCTAATTATACCGCCGGAGTGATGAATAACGAGTCAGAGATGAAGCAGACACCACAGGTTGCCAGTCCAACGCCGGGAACTGCGTTGTCGGTTGAGAAACAACAACAATGGCCGCCAGTGAAGGCGTATTATGGGGTGAAAACTTCGCAGGGGGCGGTATCCGGGCGGGGTGCTAATTATACCGCCGGAGTGATGAATAACGAGTCAGAGATGAAGCAGACACCACAGGTTGCCAGTCCGGCACCGGGGACTGCGTCGTCGGTTGAGAAACGGCAATGGCCGCCAGTGAAGGTGGATTACGGGGTGAAAACTTCGCAGGGGGCGGTATCCGGGCGGGGTGCTAATTATACCGCCGGAGTGATGAATAACGAGTCAGAGATGAAGCAGACACCACAGGTTGCCAGTCCGGCACCGGGGACTGCGTCGTCGGTTGAGAAACGGCAATGGCCGCCAGTGAAGGTGGATTACGGGGTGAAAACTTCGCAGGGGGCGGTATCCGGGCGGGGCGATAATCATACCCGCGGCGTGAGGCATAATGCGCCAGCGTCGGAGCAGACACCACAGGTCGCCAGCCCGGTGCCGGGGATTGCGGCAGCGGTTGAGAAACAACGGTGGCCGACCGTGAAGGCGGATTATGGGGTGAAAACTTCGCAGGGGGCGGTATCCGGGCGGGGCGATAATCATACCCGTGGCGTGAGGCATAATGCGCCAGTGTCGGAGCAGACACCACAGGTTGCCAGTCCGGTGCCGGGAACTGCGTCGTCGGTTGAGAAACAACGGTGGCCGACCGTGAAGGCGGATTATGGGGTGAAAACTTCGCAGGGGGCGGTATCCGGGCGGGGCGATAATCATACCCGCGGCGTGAGGCATAATGCGCCAGCGTCGGAGCAGACACCACAGGTTGCCAGCCCGGTGTCGGGGACTGCGGCGGCGGTTGAGAAACAACAACAATGGCCGCCAGTGAAGGCGTATTATGGGGTGAAAACTTCGCAGGGGGCGGTATCCGGGCGGGGTGCTAATTATACCGCCGGAGTGATGAATAACGAGTCAGAGATAAAGCAGACACCACAGGTTGCCAGCCCGGTGCCGGGGACTGCGGCAGCGGTTGAGAAACAACGGTGGCCGACCGTGAAGGCGGATTACGGGGTGAAAACTTCGCAGGGGGCGGTATCCGGGCGGGGCGATAATCATACCCGCGGCGTGAGGCATAATGCGCCAGCGTCGGAGCAGACACCACAGGTTGCCAGCCCGGTGCCGGGGACTGCGGCAGCGGTTGAGAAACAACGGTGGGCGACCGTGAAGGCGGATTACGGGGTGAAAACTTCGCAGGGGGCGGTATCCGGGCGGGGCGATAATCATACCCGCGGCGTGAGGCATAATGCGCCAGCGTCGGAGCAGACACCACAGGTTGCCAGCTCAACGCTGGGGTCGTCATCGGTTGAGAAACAACGGTGGCCGACCGTGAAGGCGGATTACGGGGTGAAAACTTCGCAGGGGGCAGTATCCGGGCGGGGTGATAATCATACCCGCGGCGTGAGGCATAATGCGCCAGCGTCGGAGCAGACACCACAGGTTGCCAGCTCAACGCTGGGGTCGTCATCGGTTGAGAAACAACGGTGGCCGACCGTGAAGGCGGATTACGGGATGAAAACTTCGCAGGGGGCAATATCCGGGCGGGGCGATAATCATACCAGTGGAGTGAGGAATAACGTCAACGTTACTAATACAGAAGTGGGAGTAGCAGAGCCGGCAATTATTTCCGATCAAGGGAATAATTATACTGATAGGGTGAGGACTCAAGGATTAGATCCTGAGAAGGTGAAATTATTTTCCCAATCACATCGGGATAATATTGGGATGGACAAGCCGGTGAACTTGAATATTTGGAATCAAAAAGGTGAGACTCGGGTGGTATCTCCATTCAGGCTGAAACAGCTTAATTTTTCACATGAATGATATGGTTCGCTTTGCCTGTTCATGATATTTCACGTTGTTTCCATTGTGTGCAGGGGAGAGCAAAGTTTATTGTTGATTCTTTATTAAGAGTTACCATTGGATAGTATTTTGTTTATTGAAATAGAATCATCATATAAGGCGATTCCCCTGCTTGTATTTAAGCGTGATCGTCACTCGAGTATTATTAAGAAGTCGCAGGTTCGCATTTATAGTGATGCTCATGCATTGCTGATGGCCATTGAAGAGCAGGTTCAGGAGTTCCAGAAACTTATTGAACAGCAAACAGTTCAAATGATAGAGGATAAAGAGCGGGAGTTAAATGAACATATTAGCCATTTACAAGCGTCAGCCATTCATCAATTAACTCTTTCACAGCAGCAATGGCTTGAAAAGGCAGAAGAGCAGTTGAATAAACTGCTCGATACACAGGAAAAAAGACTAAGTGAAGCTATTGCTGATGCCAGGAATAGCATGGCATCAACTATTCGCAACAGACTGATAGAAATGAATCAAAGTGATAGTCTGATTGGCTATTTGAGTGATGCGTTGCATGCTGAATTAAATGACGTAGAGAAGTCATTAGTGATTGTTAAATCTTACAGTGATAACGGAATCACATTAACTATTGAAAATGATGACTGTATGGTGAGTATTAATACGCAAGAATTATTATCTGAACTTAAATCTTGTTTAGAGAATATGTCTTATGATTAAGCAACTTGGGGAGCTTTCTGGTTGGTTAAAGCCAAGTAGCGTTATTATTGCCTTATTATTACCGGCTGTAATACTGTTACCACTCCCAGGATTTGTTATTGATATCTTTGTTCTGTCCAGCTTTATTATCTCGGTAATGCTGCTGGTTATTATGTTGGAGAATGATAAACCATTAAAAGTCACCTTTCTTCCTACGGTGGTGCTGTTACTGACAACTTTCCGACTATTATTATCGATCGCTACAACTAGAAATATCCTTGCAAATGATGAAGTAGGAATGGTCATTGAAATTATAGGCCATTTTGTCATGGGGGCTGGTTTGCTCTCTGGTTTGATTATTTTCGTCATCATTACCATTGTTCAGTTTCTGGTGGTGACAAAAGGCGGGGAGAGGGTCGCTGAAGTAGGGGCTCGTTTTTCTCTTGATGCGATGCCGGGACGTCAGATGACGATTGATGGCGATCTCAAAAACAATATGATTACCGGGGAGCAGGCGCAAGCATTGCGAGCAGAGTTGAGCACAGAAAATAAACTGTTTGGCTCACTGGAAGGCGCAATGAAGTTTATTAAAGGGGATGCGATAGCTGGGATATTGATCAGCCTCGTGAACTTGTTTGGCGGTATTTATGTCGGGATTAATCAATTTGATCTTTCTGTTTCTGAGAGCGTTCAGCGGTTTTCGATATTAACCATAGGCGATGGTTTGGTTTCACAAATTCCAAGTTTATTATTATCAGTAGCCTGTGGGGTGTACCTGACGAGAATTAAAGGGGTAGATGAAAAATCTAGCTCTTTCATGGGGCAACTTACAACTCAGGTTGGCGCGTTTTGGAAAAACTTGGTGCTCATTGGTTTGATCATGATGTTTTTGGGGATGCTCAATACTAACTTAATGTATGTGTGTATTCCTATCTCTATTGTTTGTCTTGCCATCGCATTTTTTCTTCGGCGAGGGCAATCTCACACGGCGATTAAAATTTTGGACGGTGAAGGAAGTGGACTGTTCGAATCTCTAACTTTTCGTCTTAAAGATAGTAAACATCAATGTATTATCTATGATGGTGTGGTTGGAATTGAGAAGCTGCTCTGGGGACAGAGCTTGGGGAAACCTTGCGTAGTAGTGGATACTCATTTAGAAAGTGATATTGAGGTTAGTGTATTAGGGATTAAATTATATTCATTTGTACAAAATAAGGCTATTGGTGTTGACGACATTTTGGGGGATGAGATATTCATTCACTCACCCGAAATAACCAATAATTTAACAGTCATTATTAGTTATTTCTTACGTAAGCGGTTAATTGAGAAATATAATATTCAATTTACAAGTAATATTATTGACGATTTATCTAAATCAAGTGAAGTCATGAAGAAGGAAATTGATTCTGCTATAGGTATCAATCGAGTACATGATGTTATTAAACAGATGATCAATTGCCCCGAATTTTATTTAGATTCTATTAGCTTTTTTGAATCATTGATCTATTGGTCAAGGCTGGATAGCGAACCCAAAAATTGGCTTATGAGAATACGTACTCAAGCTCGCTATGAAATTACTTCTCGTTTAGTCAATCAAGATGGTGTGATTTTTGCTGCAATATTACCTGCTGAATTAACTGAACTGATTGAGTCTTTTGTGAGTGGTGAGGAGGAAAATATAGATATGCTGATGTCAGTGAGACAGTCTTTGCGAGATGAAATTTGTAGGTTAACTGAAAAAAATAAAGTTAAACCGGTATTGGTAGTAAATGATGCAGAAGTCAATTTTGTGAAATCCTTTATGCATCAGGTTGTCTCTTCACTTGCGGTTTGCAGTTATAGTGACATTACTAATTCCAGCCTCATCAAAGATACTGAAATGCTTCAGGTTACAATTCCGTGATAATAGGGTGTAATAGTGGAATCAACAGAACCTAAAAAATATCCGCCTACAGCAAAAAAATTGCGAGATTTGAGAAAAAAAGGGCAGTTTCCGAAAACGGAATTGGCAGAACCTACTTTTTCTATTGTTCTATTCTTTATATCAATATCTCTTTTTATTGTGTTATTGTTCAGTGATTTCAATTATTGGGTTGAATTTATTGTCTATGCTGATTTATCCTCTGGTTTTGACGCTATTTTGGTATCTTTGACTGTTATGATGGTATTTTTTGCCATAGCAAAATTTATCTTTTTTATAGTTAATTGGGTAGTGATTAATAAGGTTGTGTTGAATACGAAAGGGATCGGATTTAATCTTGATAAGATTAATCCAGTTAATGGATTTAAAAATACGTTAGGTTTTGATGCTATTACAAATTCATTTAGAAAAGTGCTGGAACTTGTATTTTTGATTTTTCTACTTAAGTATGTTTTCGATACTTATGGCGTTGAATTAAATAAACTACATAAAGTCAGTAACCCGTCATTTTTTGTGTATGACTTAGTATACTATATAGGGGGAGCATCTCTTCTGATGGTTATCTATGGCATTTGTGTCGGTGCGGTGGACTTTTTATTTGAATCCTATCGGTTTCAAAAAAAGAATCGTATGACGATGACAGAAATGAAAAATGAAATGAAGGATACAGAAGGTTCACCGCTGATAAAAATGGAAAGACGACACAAAATGCGTGAATTAATGAATGAACCTATGACGAAAGGCCGGCGTCCAACTTTTGCATTAGCCAATCCAACGCATATTTTAGTGCCAATTTGTTATGAACCGGAAATTGATCAGGCCCCTATTGTATTGAGTATTTATACTAATGATATGGCATTGGGAAAAAGGAGTTATTACGAGTCGTTAGGGGTGCCAATTATTGAGGATAAGCCATTAGCTAGAAAAATTTTGCATAAGATGAAGCGTGGGGAGAATTATATTGATAAAGAGTTCTACCGCGATATTGCGTTGATTATTGTTGCATTAAATAGGAAAAAAAGTTTTGCTAAAAATTAAGTGCATATGGCTATTCTTCGGCGTAATGAGTATTAGTGCTTGCAGCAGTAAAATCAAGGATGGCAACTTATTCTTGGATATGGACTGGAAACAAGACATATATAATCTGGTTTACACTAATGCTGACGATGTTGATAATTTACGATTCTGGGTGAGACAGCCGCCAGAATACACGGATGGTTCTCCACACCAAAGAGCCTGTGTTGAGGTGCAAGAAGCAATGAAACCATCCAGATTTTATATTGCAAACCTCAGTACCTATGGTTTTGATGAGATTTCTAATTGTGGAAAATCTTATTTAAGTGATCCTCACTTTGTTAAAGGAAAAAATCTTCAACCTTTCAGTGATGAAAGTTGGAATAAGCGTTCAGATGTTACTGTTCAGTTTGGTAGTGATAATGGGAATAAGAGTTCAGCCGTTGCTACTCAATTTGGTGGTAGTAAATTGGTTCATCTTATTTTTTCAGAATTATTTCCGGTTAATGAATCACAGTTGACCAGTAAAGGTAAAGCTACGTTACTGGTAGTCATAAAGGAACTGTCATCAATACCCGTCTCTGAAATGACTATTTACGGTATCGCAGATTCATCAGGAAATTATCCGATGAATAAAGTATTAGCCAATAAGAGAGCTGAATCTGTTCGTCAATTCTTGATTGAGGAAGGTCTGCGAGATATTCCGATTTTTATACGAGGCAGTGTCGAGAACAGTGAAAGTACAGCATTACAACGCGTACAGCAGCGTCGTTTTATGATTGAGGTGAGGTTAGCACCATGAATAATCGAAAATTTATCTTCTTAATGCGTGATTTCATTCAGTCAGTGAAAGCTTCAGGTACAAATTTTGATGGCAATCAAGCATTAGTGGGAATGTATGGTGAGATAGAGTGTAGGATTGAAGATGGAACACGTGTTGGGTTGCCGGGGCATTTGATTTTGCTTATATCATTAAGTAAAGCTCGTTTGGACCCAGTGAAGGCTCTCGAATTGAATGGTAATTTCCATTTGATGTTAGATAGTTACATCGCTTCAATTAATAATGCAGGCTATTTTTTAGTTAGAAGTTTTCTAATACCGGAGCACACCAATCAGTTGCATGACTATCTTAATGAAACGGTTGAACTTGTCCGGAATTTGATGAAAGAGAAGTTAATATAATGTGGTTGATTGAATTTACAGAGGGGTATTTGAATGGATTGACATTGCCTATTGAATCAACGCTATTGCTAACCGGTGAACGGGAAGTCGCGGACAATAACACGTTGAGCATTCCAGAATATCTTTCTGGTAATGTAAATCTTGTTATAAAACTTGAAGAAAAAGGGCTTTATTTAAATGGGTGGAAAAAGAGAACCGTAAAATTAAAAGAAAATGTTATTTATTCAATTTCAGGTTTGAGGTTTTTCGTTTTTTCCCAAGGCAATCGTAACCCAAAGCTTAAGCGCTTCTATTTTATGCGCTATGGTACCTTAGGGTTAATGACCTTTTTATTGAGTTTATTTGTATTGATCGCGGTATTGTTTCTTATCCAACATCAGCAGGAAAAAAACATTGGTGAGTATTTTAATAAGGCGGGCAGTGGATATATAAAAGATGGAAAACTTTATGTGTTTGATCAAAAAATAAAACAACAACTCCCTGATGGCTGGCAAAATCAAACTAAGGTTATTCAGAGTGATAATTATCCGGCAGCTGCACATCTGAATGTTGGAGTTGTATCTAATAGCAGTGGTAAACCACTCTCTTATCAGCTGATAGATAAAGAGAATTACACGCAAATTCGTGTTGATTTTCCTGAAAAGGAAATGCTGATAATGCAATTATTTGGCGAATACGGAATAACTTTTGTACGTAAAGGCGATGCCTGGTTAGTGAATGACCTTGCCAAAGCAAGCCAATTGTTAAAATCTAAAGGGTACAACTCTGAACTTTCTCAATTGAAATCAAATTATGATGATAGTCAAATAATTGATGCACAAGACTTCCCTTATTCAGTATTTTTTTCAACTCAGGGAGGAGGATATATATATGATCAACAAGTGCGTTATTGGGAAGGAAGCAATGTACCGGGGTTTGGGGTAATTGATTCAATTTCTGAAGAAAAGATTATTTTTAAGAAAGACAACAAAAGTAAAGTTTATTTCATTCATAGATAATAGGTAACTATATGGCAGATTCAATAAATTTTTCTTATGGTAATAATAATGTAGTAAATTCTGAAGCATCATTTTTGAGTTTTGATGCGCTTACTCAGCGAAAAAAATTCGTCGATGATACTGTCACGGTATTGGACAGTAAAACTGTAGAAAGTACTTTCAAACAGGCCACCTCTACCCACAGAGATCCGTTGAGCCTGATTGATGCATTGCTTTCGAAATATATCATTACGCAGACTAAAAAAGCGGAAGCTTTAGCCGTAGAAATATCAGATAAGTCTAAGGCCATAGCAGAGATAAATCGTCTTTGGGGAACGCTGATGACGGAGAATATATCTAAGTTAGACCCGACAAAAATAGATAAGACAACGAATATTTATTCTAATAGTAGCTCTGTATATAATGAAATTGATAGGTATATAAAAGAAACACTGAAAGATTCTTCAGGGATAAATGCTATTACTGGGGGTAAGAATTCTGTTAACTACGATCAGTTACAATCAATGAATGCCACTATGACCGCATATTCAGATAGCACTCAGGTGGATTTAGATAAGTTGCAGCAAGATTTTAAAAATATGATGACACAGATCACTTCAGCTCAGGAAGAAATTCGAGATGTCCGCCGAGCTGTAGTTTCTTTCGCTGAGAGGTAATAAACTATGCGTGTAAAGCTAGACGTTGTGGTGGCTAATTGTAGCATGACACTTGATGAGCTAATTCATTTGCAGAAAGGACAAGTAAAGTCATTAATGAATTTTGTTCAGTCAGAAGTAATACTCAAAAGTGGAAATCAAGTGATTGCTACAGGAATTTTAGTGAAGGTTGATGAACAATTTTGTGTAGCGATTGACCAGGTAAACCAAATAGCAGAATAATAAAATTGACGTCACTGGAATAACAGTGGCGTCCGACATATCGACTAGCGTAACCCAAAAAGCACTCAGAATTGTTTTAAGGCGTTGTTACGGGAGTCAGTGACAAATTTTTCTTTAGCCAAGACATAGAAAAAAATTACAACGCAATTGCAACCGCTTATCATCTTATCGAACAAATTAAAACAGAGTATCAGACCTCAACAGGGAAAATCGATTTAGCTCACAAAAGTTCATAAAAAATAAAGAAAAAATAGCCGCGTCCGATAAGATATCAATTAACTATAAATATAAATAAAGTTATGAGATGAAATATGCATTACTAACTCAAGACCAGGCTCTAGCATACTTAACAGCGTTTGAGAATGATATTAAATCATGGCGAGATTCTATTTATTCAATAGTCGATCCATTGTCATCATTTACTGGTAATATAAAAGATGCTCTTGGAGTTTTTAAAGTCGCTAAACATTTAAAATTACCGAATATTGGAATGGTTAAACATATAAAAAATGAATTAAAAGGGAATGGTGAAAGATAACAGGTATATACCCAATAGATTTCGAGTTGCAGCGCGGCGGCAAGTGAACGAATCCCCAGGAGCATAGATAACTCTGTGACTGGGGTGAGTGAAAGCAGCTAACAAAGCAGCAACTTGAAGGATGAAGGGTATATAGTAAATCATCATGGATGGCTCCGAATAAGTATGTTAAGGACATTTCACTTTGTCATAAGCATATGTTTAGTTGGTTGAATAGCCTACGGGGATCTCACCCGTAGGTTACTCAAAACAATTGTGTCCATTTTGATACCTATTTCCTATTGAATCCAGGGTTGAACACCTAGCAGAGATCAGCCCTTGTTTTTTACCATTCAAAGACAAATAAATCATGTATGACATAAAATTACCATCCTAGTTTTTTATAATTCAACCTAATATTCTAAGTAAGTCAAGTATGTAACCCAACACATAAGTAAAAATTGCAATAGTAATATAAATCAAGAAATAAAAATCTAAAATGTTGTTTGTTACTTGCATTAAAGTTGAATGTAAAAATGGTGATTAAAATCACTATTTTTTTTATTTGGTTCTTTAATGGCTGGTTTTAAAAGAAGTTTATTCAAACCTCTAAATTGTAAATGTTTATCTTTAATTCCTAACATAGTTTTAAAGCCATTAAGGCTAACAAGTCTATCCCCAGTTATTTTAAATTTCATCAATAACTTATAAATTCGAATGCTATGTGTTCTCTTTAGCACAGAAACTTTTTTTACCGAGGGAGTCAGTCTGACTACTGCTTTCAACAGTGCTGTAAAAAATCAGGAAAAAACTTTTCTTAATTATTTCGTATGATATTTGACGACTAAGCAAGTTCATTAACATGACTTATAACAACCAATCAACAAAACTGACAGTCGTGTTGGACCCGTTTTCCTACAAACCGGTTGATTAGGTAATATCATTTTGGCTGACTTAAAATATACTACGTGACAATGCTGGACATAGGAGCATCAATAGCCCAAGGGAACAGTTCTTCCTAAATCTGAAAACGGAATGGATACATGAGTTTTAGGGAAACCAGCATGGCAATTACGCTTCAAGTTCAGAGGCTTACAATCATAGCTTTTGCCAATTACATCAACTTCTTTTACCTTGAAAAGGTATAACCGACAACATCTCAGAGAGACAAATTATCCTTTATTAAAAAAATGAAAGAACCTGTTGATATGCTATTTTGCATGTATAACAATATAAGAGATCTTGATAGGAAGAGTCTGAGTTTCATGAAATATGTTATAAATATTATTGTTGTCTTTGATCCAAAAGAAAAAACATTAGCATTATTCAATAATCCATTAAACACAGTAAAACTCTCAAATCCAGCCAGCCGTCTATTTCTTGAGTTAATAAAAAATAATGGTGAAACGATCCCCAGAGAAGATTTACTGAAGAATGTTTGGGAAGATTATGGTTTTACAGGTTCAAATAGTAATTTAAATTCTTACATAAGCGAAATAAGAAAAAATCTTGCCTGCTTAAGTACCGATTTGACCGTAATTAAAACCATCCCAAAAGTAGGTTTTCGACTGGAGGCAGATATACAAGTATCATTGCAGGAATCTCCCGAAGAAGAAAACAACGCAGATACAGATATAATAATATCAGAGTCAGATATTAATAGCTTGCATAGAAAAGATCGACCGAGAGTGGAGGATCTTGAAGGTGAAAATCGTGTTCTTAAAGAACACAGGAATAACCATGTAAATAAATGGTTAAAAGCCCGTATTTTTTTAGGTATTGTGTTTATCTTTTTGTTACTTTCCTTTTATGTATTTTATCTGTCGAAAAGGACAGTAGAAATATCCCAAGAACATTATTCCTATCTTTATAAAACAGGCAAATGCAAAGTGTTTTCGCTCGATTATAAACTCGGTTATTCTAAGGCAACATTAAGAGAGATGGCTGAACAAGATATTAGCAACGAAAAGATTGATTGCCAGAGCGTAAAACAGTCCATTTTCCATCGAAGAATTATGCCTGAGAATAATATTGCAAAAACGTACTTTATTGGAGTTTGCTCCATAGCACCGTCAGGAAAATATAACCATTGCCTCTCTATTATAAATCACTACGGAGAATCTATATGACATATCGTAGTTTTTTTCTATTTATTCTAGCAGTAGTGCTATTTATAATCTCGTTCATCTATAAATCCTCTTACGTGAAAACCAGACCATTGAATTGTGAAGCAGAGGTGATTATCAGAAAGAAGATTAAAGATGAAATAATAACTCTGCATGTAAATACTATTCATCTCTTTCATGGGAACGGAAAAGGTACTATTAGCATTTATGGTACTCTTCAGGATGGAACAAAACATTATATTCTGGATAGAATAATTAGTTTTACCTATTCCGATGACGATAATAACGGAATTTATGTTGTAAAATATACGAATTCACAACCTAAAACTATCGATAATACGCCTACTAATTTAATGTCTTTTTTTTATGAGATTGGGAACAATGACTATTATATAGAATTATCTCGACTGAGAAAAAATACATTACTATTTAGTCAGTTATCAAAGAGCCCCATAATATGCTTAATGAATTAATATAGCATTTGATTATTCAAGAAAATATATTTTAACTAGAGGGGAGGCTATTTTAGCCTCCCTGAGATACCCAATTGCAATTGAGCTTAATATAATGATAGCTGTATAAGTGATTACCTTAAACTTGCTAACAGTTATGCAGAATGTTTTGAATGGAAAGTCTCTAAGATAGACTGGTCAAAAACAAATAATCATCAAAGTTGTTTATACAGGGAATATGATGATTTAGAACTATCAGTGAAGAAATTTTTGAAGATCATTCTATTAATGAGATTATGTCTAGCAGTGAAACGATTTACTATATATACCCGTTATCTTTCAAGTTGCCTCTTTGTTGGCTGCACTCACTCACCCCGGTCACAGAGTTATCTATGCTCCCGGGGATTCGCTCCTTTGCCGTCGCGATGCATCTTGAAATCCATAGGGTGTAAATAATTCATCTTTAGACTTTGCGATAGCTTTGAATCCAGAGCAGCTCCATGCTATTTTTTTGCTTGTTATTAATAATGTGCCACAATATCACTATTTTTTTGATGAAAATAAAAAATGGGGCTTTGTTATGAGCTATGAGGGATATATAGATTTTGAGTTTCCTAATTTACCCTGAAACATATCAATAAGGCTGGCAGATTTTCCAGCCTTTTATGATCATCTTACCTTATAATTCCCAAGCAGCTATTTCATTCGCAACTTAATTTCCCTAAGCTGGTTATGTTGCCACCGGTTGTTTAGGATAACAGCCTTTTGTTAATGCTATTTTTAATACCGGTAGCATCCAGCCCTAAATCAGCTCTGATTTCTTCCTGGCTACCTTGTGGTACAAACTGGTCAGGTAGGCCAAGATTCAGAATCTGAATATGATGACCTTCTTGCATCAGTAGTTCATTAACACCGCTTCCAGCCCCGCCCATAATGGCATTTTCTTCCAGGGTAACCAGTAAATCATGGCTGCCAGCCATTTCTAGGATCAATTCTTTATCCAGTGGCTTAACAAAGCGCATATCAATAACGGTAGCATTCAGTGATTCAGCGGCGGTTATTGCATCGGGTAACAGGGTACCAAAGTTTAGGATAGCTACTTTTTTACCTTGACGACGAATGACACCTTTACCAATGGGTAATTGCTCAAAGGGTTGAAGTTCTGCGCCGGTTCCTGCTCCTCGTGGATAGCGCACGGCTACCGGACCTTGCTGATAATGATAGCCTGTATGTAGCATCTGACGACATTCGTTCTCGTCACTTGGTGCCATAATTACCATGTTAGGAATGCAACGTAGGAATGAGAGATCAAAGGCTCCTTGGTGTGTTTGACCATCAGCCCCAACGATACCACCACGATCTATTGCAAACAGAACAGGCAGGTTCTGGATTGCAACATCATGGATAACTTGGTCATAAGCACGTTGTAGGAATGTTGAATAGATAGCGACAATAGGCTTATAACCACCAATTGCCAAACCTGCGGCAAAAGTGACGGCATGTTGCTCTGCGATAGCGACATCAAAGTATTGATCCGGATATTCGCGGGAGAAACGCACCATACCAGAACCTTCACGCATCGCCGGGGTGATTGCCATTAGTTTTTTATCATTAGCCGCTTCTTCGCATAACCACTCCCCAAAGATTTTAGAGAAAGTGGGGCGGTTGTCTGAGCTCTTAGGTAATGTCCCCGTCGCTGGATCAAATTTAGGTACTGCATGCCAGCTAATAGGATCTTTTTCGGCGGGTGCATAGCCACGACCTTTTTTGGTCATGATGTGCAGTAGCTGTGGCCCTTTCAATTCCCGCATGTTTTTCAGCGTTTGGGTCAATGTCAGTACATCATGCCCGTCAATTGGCCCAATGTAGTTAAAGCCCAGTTCTTCAAATAGAGTGCCAGGAATGACCATTCCTTTGATATGTTCTTCTGTCTTTTTCAGTAGTTCTTTAATCGGTGGTAGGTTGGAAAAGACCTTTTTTCCACCTTCCCGCAATGTGGTGTAGAGTTTGCCGGAAAGCAGCTGAGCCAGATGGTTATTTAGCGCACCAACATTCTCTGAGATAGACATTTCGTTGTCATTGAGAATGACCAGTATATCCGGGTCAATATCCCCAGCGTGGTTCATCGCTTCGAAAGCCATACCGGCAGTTATCGCGCCGTCACCAATAACGCAGACGGTACGGCGGCCTTTGTTTTCCCGTTGAGCGGCAATTGCCATGCCTAATCCGGCGCTGATAGAGGTCGATGAATGCCCGACGCATAAGGTGTCGTATTCACTTTCATCCCGCCATGGGAAAGGATGAAGTCCATTTTTTTGACGAATAGTATCAATACGATCTCGACGTCCTGTCAGAATCTTATGAGGATAAGCCTGATGACCGACATCCCATACCAGCTTATCGAAAGGCGTTTTATAAACATAATGTAACGCCACAGTCAGCTCAACGGTACCAAGACCAGAGGCAAAATGGCCACTAGAGCGACTGACACTGTTTAGCAGGAATTGCCGAAGTTCATCACATAACTTCGGCAGGCTCTCTTTTGGCAACATACGAAGTTCTTCAGGATTTTCCGCTAATGCCAATGTTGGGTATTTGGCTATATCAATGCTCATTTGATGCTCGTTAAGAAGTGTTTATTAATCGAGTTGCCAGTGGATAAATTTACCAGCAAACCTTAGCTATTACGTTCAATGATAAAGCTGGCAAGTGTGCGCAGCGTTGTTGTGTTATAGGATTTTTCTTCCAGTTTATTCAGCGCTTTTAGCGCTTCTTGATACAGTTCGTGTGCTTTTTGCTGTGCTTGTTCTAACCCCAGTAATGCGGGGTAGGTGCTTTTTCCTAACTGTTGGTCGCTGCCTTGACGTTTCCCGATCATTTCGGTACTGCCAATAACATCAAGAATATCATCCTGAACTTGGAAAGCGAGGCCAATAGCTTGAGCATACTGATCCAATTCAGGTAAAACGTCATGACCACTCTGGCCGGCACCATAGGCTCCCATTTTGACAGCACAACGGATAAGAGCTCCAGTTTTATGGCGATGAATTTGTTCTAACGCCTGAAGGTCAATGTGTTTTCCTTCAGCTTCTAAGTCCAGAGATTGGCCGCCACACATGCCAGCTATGCCACTGGCAGTCGCCAATTCAGCCAGCATTTCAAGACGATTAGCTGTTGTAACATCTGGCATTTCTCTTTTAGATAAGATTTCAAATGCCAGGGCTTGTAATGCATCTCCCGCCAGAATAGCGTGAGCTTCACCAAATTTGATATGACAGGTTGGTTGTCCACGGCGTAAATCATCGTTATCCATGGCGGGTAAGTCATCATGAATTAAGGAATAAGCGTGAATACATTCAACGGCTGCTGCTGGAGCATCCAGATTATTGGCAGATAATCCAAACATTTCACCAACGGCATAAACTAAAAATGGGCGCAGGCGTTTGCCACCAAGTAAAGCGCCATGCTGCATTGCTCGAACCAGTGGGCTATTTGGAAATGTCAGTGAAGATAATGTGCTTATCAGAACCTTATTGACCCGTTGCTGATAGGTTTTAAGCTGTTGTTCAAATTGAATGGAATTTTGTTCAGACATAGGTTTATTCAGTATCCGGGGAGAAATTACTCAGCGGAGATTGGGTGTCATCGTTAAGAAGAATTTGTACCCGCTGTTCTGCTTGTTGCAAAGTCTGTTGTCCCTGACGGGCTAATTGAATACCACGCTCAAACTCGTTCAGGGCGTCTTCCAGTGCCAGTTCACCTGATTCTAGTCGGATGACAATTTGTTCCAATTCTTTTAATGAACGTTCAAATGTCATTGCCGGTGCGGTTTCTGGTGTACTATTTGTGCTTTCTGATGTTGCATTTTTCTTTGGCATAATCTTTTACTATCTTATACAGAGTTCGCCTGAGGGATGCAGACTATCCTATTATGCTGGTACAAACAAATCCTTAACTGGCTTTGTATTTTTTACGCGCTATGTAGCGAGATGGTGTTATACTTCGCAGCCTGATTTGACTACCAGAACCTGATTGTCAGTCGTATTTATCAAAACTCCTAACCACTACTATAACTCACTATGAAGTTTATTATTAAATTATTCCCAGAAATCACGATTAAGAGCCAAACTGTTCGTTTGCGCTTTATTAAAATTCTTGCCAGTAATATTCGCAATGTGCTTAAAACGTTGGGAGATAATATTGCGGTGGTTCGCCATTGGGATAATATCGAAGTTCGTACCAAAGATGAAAACCTTGGCTCTCAAATTTGTGATGTGCTGACACGTATCCCTGGTATCCATCATATTCTGCAAGTGGAAGAGCGTGAATTTCGTGATATGCATCATATCTTTGAACAAGCTTATGAGGTTTATAGCGAATCGCTCCATAATAAGACATTTTGTGTTCGGGTTAAACGCCGTGGTAAACATGAATTTACTTCCAATGAAGTAGAACGCTATGTCGGCGGTGGTTTAAACCAGCATATTGAATCTGCGAAAGTAAAACTCAATCATCCTGATGTTACCGTTAATTTGGAAATTGATCAGGATGTGCTGATTTTGGTAAAAGCCCGTTATGAGGGAATTGGTGGTTTTCCTATCGGAACGCAGGAAGATGTGTTATCCCTGATTTCTGGTGGATTTGATTCCGGTGTTTCCAGCTATATGTTAATGCGCCGTGGTTGTCGTGTTCACTATTGCTTCTTCAATCTTGGCGGTTCTGCTCATGAAATTGGTGTGAAGCAAGTCGCTCATTATCTTTGGAATCGTTTTGGTAGTTCCCATAAGGTCCGTTTTGTTGCGGTGGATTTTGAGCCTGTTGTCGCTGAAATTTTGGAAAAAGTTGATGATGGTCAAATGGGTGTCGTGCTTAAAAGGATGATGGTAAGAGCGGCATCTAAAGTTGCAGAACGTTATGGGGTGCAGGCTATTGTTACCGGTGAGGCTTTAGGGCAGGTTTCTAGCCAAACATTGACTAATCTGCGTTTGATTGATAATGCATCGGATACGTTGATTCTGCGGCCACTGATTTCTCATGATAAAGAGCACATTATCAGGTTGGCACGTGAAATTGGCACTGAGGATTTTGCCCGTACAATGCCTGAATTTTGTGGTGTGATTTCAAAAAGTCCGACGGTGAAAGCAGTCAAAGCTAAAATTGAAGCAGAAGAAGCGAATTTCGATTTTAATATTCTGGAGAGAGTTGTCAGTGAAGCTCAGAATATTGATATTCGCCAGATCGCAGAACAAAGCAGTGAGCAAGTGGTTGAAGTTGAGACAGTAACGGAATTCGCTCCAACGGATGTATTGCTGGATATTCGCTCGCCCGATGAACAAGATGATCGGCCATTACAGTTGAATGGTATAGAGATTAAATCATTGCCATTCTATAAGTTGAGTAGCCAGTTTGGTGATTTGCCAAAAGAGAAAACTTATCTGCTCTATTGTGAACGTGGAGTCATGAGTCGTTTGCAAGCCCTTTATTTAACTGAGCAGGGTTTTGATAATGTGAAGGTTTATCGGCCTTAATTAATTGCTTTCATTAAACATTTGGGGTTCCTATTACGTGAACCCCAATTCATCGTATCAAGTAAGATATTTTTGTCTATTTTTTCAGTCCTGATAAGAATATACACCTTGTGGCAATATGAGTTGAGTTGCGACTTCTGCTGCTGTTTCTTGTCCTTTTAATAATTCGATGAGTTTTAATGCGAAATCGAAAGCGGTTGCTGGTCCCTGACTGGTCAATAAATTGACACGATCATCAAAACAGACTCTGCAATCAATCCATTTATCGGACGAAATTTTGTCTTGCAAACTAGGGTAGCCGGTCATCTTACTATCAGGGAATAAATTGTGATGTTCTAGCACGATGGCAGGTACGGCACAAATTGCAGCGATAATTTTTCCTTGATAATGTGCTTGGCGGATTTTTTCGATAATGAGCGGGTTGTCACGGAAACATTCTGCTCCCTGCATACCGCCGGGTAAGACGATGGCATCGAAGGATTCATCAATAACTTTTTCCAAAGGGATGTCAGCGACCAGTTTCACGCCTCTGGAGCAGGTTAAAACCAGTTCTCCATCTTCGGCGGTGCTGGCGATCGTAACTCTGATGCCAGCCCGCACCAATAAATCGATCGTTGTAACGGCTTCTGTTTCTTCACTACCGTGAGCCAGGCAGATGAGTGCTGAAGTATTCATAATTATCCTCCTTGTGTTTTATCAGGTTATAGATACGGGTATTTTCAGGAGTCGCCAAACCATGTGCACGGGCACGGCGCAATAAATAACCGGTGATATAGTCAATTTCAGTACGACGTTTTGCGCGGATATCCTGCAACATAGAAGAGTAGTTTTTTGCTGTGAGATCAATTACATCGTAAACATAGGTAGTCAAGTTATCGATAGAAGCATGCATGTTTTCTCGTTGCATAACCTGAATAATTTCTTCGCACAAAACATTTAATTGTTCTGGGTAGTGAAGTAAATCGCCATTCCGGCATTCGTAAAGTGCAGTCAGTGGGTTTATGACACAGTTAGCGGCAAGTTTCAGCCAGCTAATAGAGAGAATTTCATCATGCCATGTAACATTCGGTAAAGATTGATGTAATACATTAGCTAAAGAGTTGAGTCCGGTTGCATTTGGCGTTGCTGAGCCAATATATGTTAGCCCGGAAGCAGTATGATAAACCTGCTGGTCATTCTGATATGCACCATGAGTCGTGATACCAAGAAGCATTGGATTAGGCGCTGATAACAATTCTTCCTGGGTACCCATGCCATTGTGTAGTAATAAGATTAGACAATCAGGTGAAAGTTTGGGGAGTAAGCTATTCACTGCATCAGCGACTTGCCATGCTTTCAGGCACACAATCAGTAATTCACTGTTGGCAAGATGGTCATTGTTATTCGTTGGGATGGATTGGTTGAATACTTCTCCATTAATTTCGTTAATACAAACAGATAAATAAGATTGGGAAGTTTTTAACCAACCCTGTACTTGATGTTTCTGCCGTGATAATGCTGCCAGCCACAGTTTTCCTATGGCACCACAGCCAAGAACGGTTATCTTCATATATACCTTTTGAAAGACGCTGTCATAATGAATGGAAATAACAAGATCTCGCTAATCCGAGTATAGAGCTTTTGCTGATAATAGAAAGCGGTTATCATGCCAACTTATTGATTATCAGGAGGTCACGGATAATGCCATCTTTCGATATTGTCTCAGAAATTGATATACATGAAGTTCGCAATGCGGTAGAAAACGCACAGCGCGAACTTGCTACCCGCTGGGATTTCCGTAATGTCAGCGCTAGTTTTGAATTAAATGAAAAAAGTGAATCTATCAAGATTGCCAGTGAGTCGGATTTTCAAGTAAATCAATTGGTTGATATTATACGTGAAAAGCTGGCTAAGCGTGGCATCGATGGCGCTGCATTGAATATCCCTGATGATATGTTGCACAGTGGTAAGACTTACAGTATTGAAGCAACTTTGAAGCAGGGAATTGATACCCCTACGGCGAAGAAGATCGTGAAGCTGATTAAGGATAGCAAGCTGAAAGTGCAGGCTCAGATTCAGGGTGAGCAGGTGCGGGTAACAGGCAAAGCGCGTGATGATTTGCAAAGTGTTATTGCATTGGTTCGCGGAGCAGAGTTAGGACAGCCATTCCAGTTTACTAATTTCCGGGATTAATTCTTCGCCCAATAGATTGATATATCTATACCCAATAAATTTCGAGTTGCAGCGCGGCAGCAAGTGAACGAATCCCCGGGAGCATAGATAACTCTGTGACCGGGGTGAGTGAGTGCAGCCAACAAAGAGGCAACTTGAAAGATAACGGGTATAGATAACTCTGTGACTGGGGTGAGTGAAAGCAGCCAACAAAGCAGCAACTTGAAGGATGAAGGGTATAGTCTAATACGGAGAGGGGTATTCCTGATAGGAAACCCCATTCCCGATTTGCCTTAATATTGAACCAGAGTGAGTGGGTTTTTATTCGTTTTTTATATGTTCCGGTTTGATACTTAATCTATCGTGTCATTATTAGCTATCAATTGCTCAAGTTGTGCTCTGCTCGTCTGTTTGGTATCTACTTTTATGTAAGCGCTGCACTCTTCCAGTACAATAACGACTTCGCAAACACCCGGCTGAATAAGAATTTTTTGCTCTAACAATGCTTTATTGACTATATTTTTGGGCAGCGAAATTCTGATACTGCTGACATAGGAAGGTTGTTTCATTGTCGTGCTGACGATAAACCAAATGATTGTCAGGGCAATGCCTGCCATAAATACCAATGGTGCTCCCTTTAATTCATATAACCAACCACCAAGGCTACCACCTAAAGCGACACCTAAAAATTGGCTGGTGGAATAAACACCCATAGCTGTACCTTTATAACCCGCCGGTGCTTCTTTACTGATAAGTGATGGCAGGATAGCTTCCATTATATTGAAAGCAATAAAGAAAATTTGTATTCCAATAAAAATCACCCATAAATGGAGCCCCGCTGACCATAAAACAATTTCAGCAATAAATAGCATCGCGATACATAACAGAAACACTTGTTTCATGCGGCGCTTTTTTTCTGCGTAAATAATGAAAGGTAAAACAGATAAGAATGAAATCAGCATGGTGATCAGGTAAACCTTCCAATGCTGTGGTGCGGGAAACCCTGCTTTCTGCATAGCTAAAGGCAAAGCGACAAAACTTGCCATTAATAAAGTGTGCAAACTGAGAATGCCAAAGTTAAGTTTCAGCAACTGGCTATCAGCGAGAACTGTATGGAAGTTGTGACGAACAATGCCTGATTCACGGTTAAGAATACGTTTGTCTGTAGAGGGAACAGCAAATAATGTTATCAGAATGCCACAACCGGCCAGAATGGTAATTCCCCAGAACAAGCCATTTAATCCAATGGCATGAGTCAGGATAGGGCCGAGCACAATCGCTATAGCGAAAGTAATTCCGAAGCTAATGCCAATAAAAGCCATTGCTTTAGTTCGATTTTGTTCTCGGGTTAAATCAGAAAGCAGAGCCATAATTGCAGCCGATATAGCTCCAGCTCCCTGTAATGCTCTCCCAATTATTATGTTCCAGATGGAATCGCCGAGAGCTGCAATAATACTGCCAAGAACGAAGAGTATTAGTCCGCCAATAATTAGAGGCTTACGGCCAATTTTGTCTGAAAGCAGGCCAAAAGGTATCTGGAAAATTGCTTGAGTTAAACCATAAATACCAATAGCAATACCGATAAGTACTTCGGAAGAACCTTTTAGGTTAAGGCCATAGGTTGTTAAAACAGGAAGAACCATGAACATACCTAACATACGCAGAGAAAAAACTGAGCCTAAGCCCCATGTTGCTCGAAGCTCAAGTGGCGTCATTTTATTATCGTTCATGATTACCTCGAATTATTTTGATGCGTCATTGTAGATAGGTTTTCAATAAGGGGTAAATAGTTAATTGAATTAATAATATTGAAGTATAAGGGTAGGGGATGCTATGAAAGGAAAATAATGGCAGCGGTGCATACCGCTGCCATCAGGAAGAATTACCGGATGTAAGTTAAAAAGGTTTCTGAGGACACCGTCGGGTCAACAGACATCATGACACTTAGGGAAGTGATTGCCACGATGGAAAATACAAACAACTTACGGGCCCAAACACGGTCATTAGCAGTCTTGTAACCAGATAACGCCATTCCCAGCCACCAGATACTCACTGCCGCTGCAACAACCAGATACTTGTAACCCGCGTAACCGCTGATTGCTAACATTAGGGTTGCAATCATAAATGCCAGGATATAAAGGATAATGTGGTTTTTCGCCACAGAGATACCTTTAATTACTGGTAGCACAGGGATGTTTGCTGCCTGATAATCTTTGAAACGAAAAATAGCAATGGCATAGGAGTGCGGCATTTGCCACAGGCTGAAAATCAGTAACAGGATCAACGCGCCCGTATCAAATTGACCAGTCACTGCACAATAACCAATAACCGGAGGTGCAGCACCGGATAAACTGCCGATCAACGTGCCATAGACAGATTTCCTTTTCATGTAAAGGCTGTAAACCCCTACATAGACGACAAAACCGATAATCGCTAATTGCATTGCTAAGGCATTGGCTGCTACATAGAGCAGCACAATGCCAGCAATACCCAGTATTGATGCATAAATCAGGCTGATTTTCGGATCAATAAGCCCTTTTACAAGGACGCGGTTTTTTGTTCTTTCCATGATCCGGTCAATATCGCGGTCAATATAGTTGTTAAATACACAACCAGAAGCCACGACTAATGAAACGCCGAGCAGAGTCGATAAGAACAAAGGGTAATCAATCACCCCTTTCGAGGCGAGTAGAAAACCACCGATCACAGAAATTAAATTGCCGAAAATAATTCCTGGTTTAGTTACTTGCAGGTATTGCTTAATCATATATGCAGCTCTTTAATCAACCATCATATTAATGTTGAGGTTGTACATAATCCATAGTGAGCCAACAACAACAATACCGATAATCAAAATAGTGAACAGCAGTGCTACTAAGTTCCAGCGTTCTTCTGACGAAGTGTTCATGTGTAGGAAGTAGATAAAATGAACAAGAATCTGCACAACAGCCAGCGCGACTACCGTTGTCAAGATAGTCGTATGGGAGGCAGAACCATCCATTACCATCCAAAATGGAATCACTGTCAGGATGACTGAAAGAACAAAGCCGATCACATAAGACTTCAGGCTGCCGTGGCTAGCTCCAGTATGAGCTGTATTTGAATGACTCATTACATAGCTCCTAACAGATAAACAACGGTAAATACACAGATCCACACTACATCCAGGAAGTGCCAGAATAAGCTCAGGCAATTCAGACGGGTTTTGTTAACATCCGTTAAACCGCGGCGTGTTACCTGAATCATCATGATGATAATCCAGACCAGCCCACAGGTAACGTGGATACCGTGAGTAGCAACCAGAGCAAAGAATCCAGACAGGAATGCACTGCGGTCAGGGCCGTGGCCTTCTGCAATCAGGTGATGGAATTCATACAATTCCATCGCTACGAAGCCAAGGCCGAACAGGAAAGTCATACCGAGCCAGGCGTTAACCTGGCCGATTTTTCCTTTGTTCATTCCCAGCATGGCAAAGCCATAAGTGATACTACTGAATAACAGTAGGAAAGTTTCAACCAATACAAAAGAGAGGCCGAAAATTTCTTTACCAGATGGGCCGCCTGCGGTTCCGTTAACCAGTACTGCATAAGTCGCAAACAGACATGCGAACAAAATACAGTCACTCATCAGGTAGATCCAGAAACCGAATACTTTGGTGGCTCCCGCATCGTGGTGCCCATGATCGTGGTGTTCATGGGCATGATTGTGGTTAGTCATAGTTTCAGTTGACATGGTTCAGACCCGCCTTGCTAATTTGTTCATGGTGTTGATTCTCAATTTGCTCAACTTCAGCAACAGGTACGTAGTAATCAACATCTTCATCAAAGCTTTTCACGATCCAAGTGATGATCATGCCAGCGAAGCCTGCAATAGCCATCCACCAGATATGCCAAATCATAGCGAAACCGAAAACCAAGCTGAAGCCAGCAATAATCACACCGGCACCAGCATTTTTAGGCATATGGATTTCTTCATATTTAGCAGGGCGTTTATAAGCTGTGCCTTTTTCTTTCATATCCCACCATGCATCACGGGTTTGAACATGTGGAACGTCAGCAAAGTTATAAAACGGTGGTGGAGAAGATGTTGCCCACTCCAAAGTACGACCACCCCAAGGATCACCAGTCAGGTCACGGTTTTGGTCACGGTCACGGATACTGACGTAGAATTGGATGACCTGACACAGGATACCTACTGCTATCAGTGCAACACCAATTGCGGAAACAACCAGCAGGGTATGGAATTCAGGGTTGATATCTTGGCTGATACGACGAGTCATTCCCATAAAGCCAAGTGCGTAAACAGGCATAAAGGCGATGAAGAAGCCAGTGATCCAGAACCAAAATGCGCGGACGCCCCATTTTTCGTTCAGTGTAAAACCAAAGGATTTCGGGAACCAGTAAGCGGTACCAGCGAAACAGCCAAAGACAACACCACCGATGATAACGTTATGGAAGTGTGCGATCAGGAACAGGCTGTTATGCAGAACGAAGTTTGCACCTGGGACGGCCAACAGAACCCCGGTCATACCACCAATAGAGAAAGTGACGATAAAGCCAACAGTCCACAACATTGGTGTTTTATATTCAATACGGCCTCGGTACATAGTGAACAGCCAGTTGAAGATCTTAACTCCCGTAGGAATCGAGATAATCATGGTGGCTATGCCGAAGAAGGCATTAACGTTTGCACCGGAGCCCATAGTAAAGAAGTGGTGCAGCCATACGATAAATGACAATACGGTAATGGCAATAGTTGCCCATACCAGAGAGGTATAGCCGAACAGTCGTTTTTTCGAGAATGTCGCAGTCACTTCAGAGAAGACACCAAAGACCGGCAGTACCAGAATATAAACCTCAGGGTGACCCCAAGCCCATATCAGGTTGATATACATCATCATGTTACCGCCCATATCATTGGTGAAGAAATGGGTACCCATGTAGCGGTCAAAAGTTAGCAGGGCAATGGTAACTGTCAGAATCGGGAATGCGGCGATGATCAGTACGTTGGTACAGAGTGCTGCCCATGAGAATACAGGCATTTTCATCATAGACATGCCAAGGGCACGCATACGCAGGATTGTGGCAAAGAAGTTAACGCCAGTCAGCAGTGTACCGATACCGGATATCTGGAGACTCCATATCCAGTAATCGACCCCAACGCCTGGGTTATACTCTATACCTGAGAGCGGGGGATAAGCTAACCAACCGGTTTGAGCGAATTCACCAATACCCAGAGAGATATTGATCAGTGCAACACCGACGACGAAGAACCAGAAACTCAGTGAGTTCAGGAATGGGAATGCTACGTCACGGGCACCAATCTGTAGTGGAACCACGATGTTCATCAGGCCGACAACAAAAGGCGTTGCCATGAAGAAGATCATGATGACACCGTGGGCGGTAAAGATCTGGTCATAGTGGTGTGGTGGCAGGAAACCTGCTTCACCGGCAGAGGCAACAGCTTGCTGACCACGCATCATGATGGCATCAGCAAAGCCACGAAGCATCATGACCAGTGCCACGATGATATACATAATACCGATTTTTTTGTGGTCAACGCTGGTTAACCACTCGCTCCATAGCCATTTCCATTTACGGAAATAGGTCAGGGCTCCGACAATTGCGAGCCCTCCGAAGAGAATCCCGGCAAGAGTAACCATGATAATGGGCTCATGCAGTGGGATTGCATCAAGTGTTAATTTTCCCAACATTACTTTATTCCTCAACTCCGGCATGAGCAGTTTCGCTCATATTCATGTTATGACCTGCAGTTGCATTATGGCCGCCATGCATATTCATGCCGTCCATAAATTTGGCAATAATATCTTGATACAGGTTAGGCTTAACGCTTGAGAAGTATTCAACCGGATGATTTTGGCTTTGTTTGGCTAACTCATCAAACGCTTGCATGGTATCCAGGGTTTTGGGAGAAGCTTTCACTTTTTGAACCCATTGTTCAAAACCTTCACGATCTGCGGTAGCAGTGGCAGTAAATTTCATGCCAGAGAAACCATGCCCGCTGTAGCTGCTGGACAAACCTTTATAAGTACCAGGCTCATCGGCAATTAAGTGAAGTTTAGTTTGCATACCAGCCATTGCATAGATTTGACCACCTAATTGTGGAATGAAGAATGAATTCATCACAGAATCAGAGGTGATTTTGAAATTAACAGGAACCCCAGTAGGGAAAGCAATTTCGTTAACTGTAGCGATACCTTGCTCCGGATAAACGAATAGCCATTTCCAATCAAGAGAAATTACTTCAATAGTCACTGGTTTTTCATCACTGACCAGTGGCTTATATGGGTCAAGCTCGTGGGTTGTTTTCCAGGTAATGGTTGCCAAAATGATAATGATAATGATAGGAACAGTCCATACTACCAGCTCAATTTTATTTGAGTGTGCCCAGTTAGGTCGATAGGTAGCATTTTTGTTTGCTTCACGATAACGCAGGGCAAAGGTAAACGCCATGATGATTACCGGAATAACAATGATAAGCATCAGGCCAATAGCCGTGAGTATTAGTGTTTTTTGTTCAGCGCCGATAGCGCCTTTAGGATTCATCAATACCATATCGCAACCACTTAGCATAAAAGCAGCTGCGAGTATTGACAATATCCCAATACTTTTATTGTATTTCATAAGTCTCATCTAACGACTCCAAATAACAAAAGCTCTATTGTCGTTTCATCAGTGCGGGCATTCTACGGTAAGGCCATTGGAGTGTAAACATTTGTAATAGTTAGTTGCGGGGTTGTTGGTCCTTTATGTTAAAGGGATCACACGCAAGTGTAGGATTAATCAGAAGTTAGCTTGAAAAAGTTATTTAAATGTAACGAAATGGTGTCCAAATACTAATTTTATACGAAAATAATTTTATATTTTTCGGAGGAGAGGAAAATATAAATAAAAATTTGCTTTAAAGATTTCCGTAGCAGAATTTTATTTAAAAATTAAATTAACTGCGAGCTACAGGAAGTAACCCACAGTTAAAATTCAATAATTAGAAATTATATTTGATAGTGTAAACGATCCCATCCTGCCAAAATCCTTCGCCTAATTTATTATCGGCATACCGATATTGAATACCAGTTGTGAAGGATTTATGAGGTGTCCACCATAACGCTACTGCACCATTAATACCGTCACGGCCACCATTGCCATAGCGCTCATTTCGGTTAAATTCCATTTCATTCCAGTTAGTTACACTGAATTTTTCTTCCCAGAGCTGAAAATCATAGCCCGCTACCCAGCCGACAACATAGCCGTTATTACCGGAATAGAAAGTTTGATCAACATAGTGCAATGCAACGAATGGTTTTAACCAAACGCCAGCGAGCTCAGTATTGTAGCCAATACCATAGAGGGTATTTACCTCATGGAAATTCCCACCATGTGCTTTACCAGGGAGAGAATAAGTACCATAAACATGGCCATAGAGGTTAAAACCCGTGTCAGCCAGATAATAGCGTCCGGTTGTTTTAAAGGTGTATCTTTGGTTATCTCCTGGCTGAGCATGCTTGCTGTTGAAAGCATTTTCCAGATCAAAGAAACCGTATAATTCACCCCAATCAAATCCAGCCCCACCTTCCAATTCCAAGTAGGCAAAGTCGTCTTTATGAGTAGTTTGCCCTGACTTATGTGTGGTATGGCTGGTCCAGTCGAGATAGTTCATGCTGACATTGGCAAAGCCCCATTGATATTCAGCATAAGCTGGAACTGAGACAGTCGTGAACAAAGCAGTAGCCAGAATAGTTTTTCTCATAAATTTCTCTAACGCATCCATGAAAAGAGGTTTTTGGTTTTAAAGCTAATTTATATAAGCCTTAAAATGATAGTCTGATTCTATGCGGATATGAATATTCAATAATTAAATAATCGCTTAAAAATAGCACTTTTTGACAAATTACTAGCTGAAATGTGATCATTATCACTTAAATATTTAAGGGAATATAAAAGGCTGACAATGGTCAACCTTTTAATAAATTAATTTAATATTTGTATCTTTAAGCCGATTTGTTCTTTTTCTTTATTAATGCGAGATAATCTAGAGAACAACCTAAGATAATGCCTGTGATACCGATCTGTGCTCCCCATAATAGTAAGTGTTCGGCCAGATCAGGTGCATTAGTCCAGGTGAGAGCATTAGTGATTATGGTAACTAACCAAAATGCAAGAAGGATGCTTGCTAATGACAGTAATCCAAGAGCCAGTCGATAGAAATTTTTGAACTCAGTACGTGGTATAAAATCATTAGTTTGCTGGGTATAATCCAGAGTCTGACGACAGATAAGTAGCAACAATAACCCCGGAATAGAAGCAGTTATAGAAAATAAATAGAAGTTTGGCCAGCCATATAATTCAACCAACCAACCAGCAATTGGGCCGACGTATACCCGACCAACAGCCGATAAGGCAGATAATAGAGCAAACTGTGTTGCGGAGAACGATTTGTTACATAACGTCATAAGCAGGGCAACAAATGCAGCGGTTCCCATTCCACCACAGATATTTTCCAGAAAAATGGCGCTGCTCATGGTGTAGATATTTTTGTCAGTAATAGATAACAGCCAGTATCCAATGTTGGAGATTGCCTGAAGAATGCCAAATATCATTAGTGAACGGAATAAACTCCATCGTTGCATTAAATAACCGCCATATAATGCCCCAACAATGGTTGCGGCTAATCCCAGTGTTTTGTTGGCCATGCCGACTTCACCTGCATCAAAACCAATACCACGGATAAGAAATGGGGTACTTAAGCTGGCAGCAAAGGCATCTCCTAGTTTATACATGATAATCAATAACAGTATCAGCCATGCATTATTACGACTGAAAAAATCGGCTAATGGTTCTATTGCTGCTTGTTGGAGTGTTTTTGGTGGGAGAATATCAACTTCAGGTTCTTTAGCTTTTAAAGTTGCATAGACTCCAATTATCATCAGTCCAGCCATTAACCAGTATATATGTTGCCAGCCAATATAGCGGTCTGCGATCCATAATGCTAATCCACCTGAAATCAACATTGCTAATCGATAACCAAGTACTGAAACTGCTGCACCTACACCCCGTTCCTCGCTGTGCAGTAAATCTGCTTTATAAGCATCAAAGACGATATCTTGTGATGCGGAACAGAAAGCAACAGTGACCGCTAGTACGGCTAACCACCATAAATGTTGAGACGGCTGGAGAAAGCCCATTGTAGCAATACTGGCTATGAGCAATAACTGTGTTACAAGTAACCAGCCACGGCGACGTCCAAGAAAAGAGGGGGTAAACCGGTCCATAAAAGGGGACCAGAGAAATTTGAAAACATATGCTTGTCCGACAAGGGAAAAGAAACCTATTGTTTTAAGGTCGACGCCTTCAACGGTCATCCATGCTTGCAAAGTGCTGGCAGTGAGTGCAAGAGGTAAACCAGAAGCAAAACCGAGTAAAAGTAGGATACGTGAGTTATGTTGAGTAAAAACGGTGAGATAACGATAAGACATGGGCCTCCCAAAACTCTGCCCCAGGTGGGCAGAGTAAGCAATTAATCCTTAATTAGCGGGTATTTTGTTTGATGAAGTTGCTGACCGATGAATCTTGGGCCATGTCTGCTATAACTTCAGATAGTACAGTATTTACTGCGTCAGCAATTTTCTCATTTGTTGCCCCCAAAGGGCCTTGGACATTGTAACTGGTGCGATAGTTCTTAACTTGTTTGCTTCCGTTTTGCGCTGCACTGATGATAGAAATATCGGCTTTTGTTGAAATATTATGGCGAAGGCTACCTTCTTTAACATCTGCGTACAGATTGTTCACAATAATTTGCAGATTGGCATTGGCTGGGGAGCCAATCATATAACCGCGGGCGGCCATCTGTTTTTCTAAGATTTCCTGGAGAAGAAAGCGTAGATCGCGCGATGGTTTCAGTACTTCCAGCTTGGCATTACGGTTAACTTGAGCAAGTGTCTGAGACTGGCGATTGTCGGCACCGCTGATGCTGATGGTGATAGCACTCATAGTTGGGTCTGCTGTTGGCAGGGTAATTTTAGGGTCTATGGTCAGGGTATTGCTGGGAGCAGCACAACCTGCAAGGAGAAAAAGAGTAATAAGCGGGAAAAAGATTCTTTTCAACATGTTGATTTTCTCATCAGTGATAAGGATGTCCAGTAATACTTATCAATAGTGTAAACTGTTGCAATAATAACACCGCCTTTGATCGTGGCATATCCCCGATAGGGTAAACATATATAAAAACCTGATAATCTGGAATTCGATTAAAGGTATTTTAATGCGCTGGTGCTATAACTCATGAAGAATAGACTAAAATCATTAATATGGTTGATAGCATGATTACTATACGGTTTAAGGAGAATAATATGGTGTGTCAGGATATAGAAGAGAAATTACAGGCGGCATTTAACCCCTCATATCTAGAAGTCATTGATGAAAGTTATCGTCACAATGTACCCGTAGGTTCTGAAAGCCATTTTAAGGTCGTGATCATCAGTGATAAATTTGTTGGTGAACGCATGCTAAATCGCCATCGTTCCGTTTATGGTACATTATCGGCAGAATTGGCAGCAGGTGTTCATGCTTTGGCGTTACATACCTATACAGAAAAAGAATGGAGTGAATTGCAGGATACCGTTTTAGCTTCACCAGCATGTCGGGGTGGCAATAATATTGTTGCTTGAGATTTGTTGATTTGGTTCTTATTTGGGGCATTTTCTATTAATAATAGAATGGATTCGATTGATGGCCTTCGGGCCGTTTTTGTGTTTTATGCGTGACACATTTTGAACGCACATTTGGTAGTTGAGTCATTGTATTGGATAAAGTTGATGAATAGTTCGGCTTTTGTCAGCAATTCTCGACTCACACCGTCTGCATCGCTATAATGTCGCGTCTAATTTTTAGAATGGTTTCGGGACGCTTCTGACATCAGGGATTCTCGGTTTTTAAATGCGACCGCCCCGGTTCTTAGAGAGTGTTGTGATTGGTACACAGAACGCGTGCCAGTTGCATGGTCTCTGGAGTTGACCGAGCACTATGATTTTTTTGAGGTAAAAAGATGCAAGTTTCTGTTGAAACCACTCAAGGCCTTGGGCGTCGTGTGACAATCACCGTTCCTGCTGCCGATATCGAAAAAGCAGTTAGTAGTGAGCTGGTCAATGTAGCAAAAAAAGTTCGTATTGATGGTTTCCGTAAAGGCAAAGTGCCTATGAACATCATTAAACAACGTTACGGCGCTTCTGTTCTCCAGGACGTCCTGGGTGATCTGATGCAACGTAACTTTATTAATGCAATCATCGAACAAAAGATCAATCCAGCTGGTGCTCCAAGCTATGTGCCGGAGCAGTTCAAAGATGGTGAAGACTTCACTTTTTCTGTTGAGTTCGAAGTATATCCAGAAGTTGAGCTGAAAGATCTGGAAAACATTGAAGTTGAAAAACCTGTTGTTGAAGTAAAAGATGAAGATGTTGACGCAATGCTGGAAACTTTGCGTAAGCAGCAGGCTGACTGGAAAGAAACCGAAGAAGCAGCTAGTGCAGAAGATCGTGTTACCGTTGACTTTAACGGTTCTATTGATGGTGAAGAGTTTGAAGGCGGTAAAGCGTCTGACTTTGTTCTGGCTATGGGCCAGGGCCGTATGATCCCAGGTTTTGAAGACGGTATTGTTGGTCATAAGGCTGGCGAAGAATTAACCATTGATGTGAACTTCCCAGAAGATTATCATGCTGAAAATCTGAAAGGTAAAGCAGCTAAGTTTGCTATCACTTTGAAAAAAGTGGAACAGCGTGAACTGCCAGAATTGACTGAAGAGTTCATCAAGCGTTTCGGTATCACTGATGGCACAGTTGACGGCCTGCGTGCAGAAGTACGGAAGAATATGGAACGTGAACTGAAAAGTGCAGTTCGTAACCGTATTAAATCTCAGGTTATCGATGGCTTGGTTAAGGCTAACGAGATTGAAGTTCCTGCTGCGGTTGTTGATGGTGAAATCGATGTTCTGCGTCGTCAATCTGCTCAGCGTTTCGGTGGCAATGAAAAACAAGCCCTAGAATTGCCTCGTGAATTGTTTGAAGAGCAAGCTAAACGTCGTGTTGTTGTTGGCCTGTTATTAGGTGAAGTTATCAGTAGCAATGAACTGAAAGCTGACGAAGAGCGTGTTAAAGGACTGATTGAGGAAATGGCTTCTGCTTATGAAGATCCTCAGGAAGTGATCGAATTCTATGGTAAAAACCAGGAATTGATGAGCAATGTTCGTAATATTGCTTTGGAAGAACAAGCGGTTGAAGTTCTTCTGGGTAAAGCAAAAGTTTCAGAAAAAGAGACTTCTTTTAACGAATTAATGAATCAGAATCAAATGGCATAAGTTTTGGTTTTGCTGTGAGATAATGAATTTATCGTTTTTGTAAAATGGCCCGCAGATTTATCTGCGGGTCAGACTGCTGACAAACCCTACTAAGGTTATGAAAGTTTTGTATGGCTCCTATTCTGAATAAATTATTTCAACGAAAGAAGTTTCAGAGCTGATAAATATATTTCTTGCAATGAAATATTATTCACATTCTCTTTATCGTATAGTGTTATGCATAATTCATCTGAAATAAGAGGCCCCCAATTTTGAGGTTTTGTTACACCATAAAGAGCAACTATTTTCTTATTAATAGCCGCGGCTAAATGACAAATTCCACCATCGCCGACGATAACAAGATCAACGCTATTTATTAATGATAGAAAAGATTTAAGATTTTCACTTTCTATAATCTGTGATTTTCCCTCGATCATGGTTAATAGTTGATTGGCTTTTTCTCTATCTTTGTAGAGTGTTGAGATCAAAAAAACTGCATCAGGAAAATTCTTTATAATTTCGTTCGCTATTGATGCCATTCTTTCATTTTTAATTTGACTTCTTGTTCTATTATTGGATACAGAAAATAAAATTTTAGGAAACTTACTGTTTGAAAAACCAAAAAAATCTTTCATAACGATCTTTGGAAATAAATCAGATGGTATTGATTCTATTGTGGGATCAAAAATCTTTAATAATTTTAGTGATTGATGAAGTCCATCAATTTTTTTTAAATCTGTTGAGGTATTAATTAGTTTTTCATGCCATTTTTTATGACTAGTTACCGCATAACGTTTTCTCGCATTTACAGCCCATAAGAATAAATTATTTAGCTTCATAGGAGAAGTCTTTGCAGAAATTGCTATATCAAATTTTTCTTTTCTCTGTTTTAATGCTGTAGTTAAAAGAGATATATATTTATTCCCTTTTGGTATAATGTGTGTTATAATATTAGGGCAAAGATATTTAGTCAATTCTTCATTATTGAAATCAATGAATAAATGTATTTCAGATGATGGGTATTTTAATTTTAAGTAATTTATTAAAGGCTGTGTACATATTAAGTCTCCTAGACCATTCCTTCTCAAAATAGCAATTTTCATTGATTCCTCCTATCCTTATCTGAATAATTCCTTTTGTAACATTGCAAGTTTTTATTGCCAGTTCTGCGCAAAAAATCTGTACAGAGCACATAACATCTTACACATATTCAATATGTCTTTTTTAAGTTTATCTAAATAGTGTTGTTGAATTTCTGACACATATTCACTCTTAAGGTACAAAACCACAACATAACATCCCTTACAAATGTAATATTGAAATATAACAAAGAGAATATCAGTTTCTAATGACAACATACAATAACATATGATGACTCTCTATTGTGTGTCCAGTAAATTTTAACCTGGCCGTATACCAGCCTAATGGGTACCGATGTTCAGTGAAATCACAGCCAAACTAATTCCCCATTTTTTTACATTGATTTCCAGCTATGGCAACTTTTTTTAATTGTAAAAACTCACCTGCTGATAAACGGTCATCCGCTCTTTAATTGTTTGCCCATTGGTATAAATACCTTTGTTGTTAACGCATCTAATTCAATCTTTATCTGACATATAAAAGCTCCTTCCATGGGTAATGTCCATCCAGCCTTTATTGTTTTGTGTCATAATCCAACTGCTGTTACTTTTAATATCAACTTCTGATATCACATTTTGCGAAAATTGCCCCGTTATTCTGTAACGCATGGTTTCATGATTCGAGTTTCTAGCCAGGGGCTGGCGGTTTCGCCCAACATTTTTACGGCATTTAATACCTAGTGATCCGCAATAATGCAGCGATTTTGAGCAAAAAATTCCGAAATATCGGTTAGTTGTTTTGGTGGCCCTTGCTATTTCTCACGCGGAACCAGTTTCGCCAACTGGAGGAATAAATTTGTCACACACCAGATTCATCATCAGTAAAAGTTTTACGGTATATCCAGCGAACAACCGCAGACACCTGGACATCTACGGATGACGCATGTTCTTTCTGTTGCTTAAACACCAGTCCTCCTTCAACAGCGTGTAGCTGTCTTCATCAAGCGGGCAGAAAACATCAGCAGCTAAGGGATCGACCTCTCTGGCATCGATATAATGCAGAACATGCTGATTACGAGTAATTCCCCCTAAATGAACGATGTTAGTAGATTTTAGCAGTTGTCGGCCCATTAGTTCGATACAGATGGTTCTAAGCGTCCATTCATTGCGAGAGACCTTTTTCAGGGAGAAATTGTGGAGAAGGTGATATTCTTAACATAAATATGGCAATCAACTCTTTTTTTTGTACGATATTTTATTAGTATAAAGTGCTGGCTAAAAAAACAACACTCTGTTAATAATCTAGCCCGTAAATTTATCTGTAGGTTTTTTTATTCTATAGAAGACGAGATTTTTCTTGAAAAAAGTGGATTTAACCCCAGATCCTTTTTCATATTATGTATATGATTGCAAAATTTTTCAGGGGTAGTCTTCCCTTGATTGGTTAACTTTGAATCATGGTCATCATCGCTTATCTCAAGTAGAATCAGTTATGAATGGCACCAACATGAATTCTATTAGGAGACGGAAATGTCATATAGCGACAAGCGGGATCAATATGTGCCTCATATGGCTTTGGTGCCGATGGTAATTGAACAGACTGCACGTGGGGAACGTTCGTTCGATATTTATTCACGTCTGTTAAAAGAGCGAATTATTTTTCTGACAGGTCAGGTTGAAGATCATATGGCAAACCTGATTGTAGCTCAGATGTTGTTTCTTGAGGCAGAAAATCCGGAAAAAGATATTTTTTTATATATAAATTCACCAGGTGGTGTAATTACCGCCGGAATGTCTATTTACGACACTATGCAGTTTATTAAACCAGATGTCAGCACCATCTGTATGGGACAGGCTTGTTCAATGGGCGCGTTTTTGTTGACTGCTGGTGCAGAAGGAAAACGTTTCTGTTTGCCAAATTCCCGAGTCATGATCCATCAACCATTAGGTGGTTTCCAAGGGCAGGCTTCAGATATTGAAATTCATGCTCAGGAAATACTTAAGGTTAAAGGGCGTATGAATAGTTTGATGGCAAAGCATACAGGGAAATCTCTCGAAGAAATCGAGAAAGATACAGAACGTGATCGTTTCTTATCAGCAAGTGAAGCCGTAGAATATGGGTTGGTTGATAAGATTTTTACCCATCGCGATTAATTTATTATTCCCGGAAGCTATAATATAAATATTCGCCTTACCATTGCATTTGGTAAGGCAATGTTGTTCGGGGTAATAGCAGAAGTTTCCTGCTTTGCCAGATGAATCTGGGGTAGCAGTTGATAAAGTGAGGTTGTGACTGATGACAGATAAGCGCAAAGACGGTTCAGGAAAGCTGCTGTATTGCTCTTTCTGCGGGAAAAGCCAACATGAAGTGCGGAAATTGATTGCTGGCCCGTCAGTGTATATCTGCGATGAATGTGTGGATTTATGTAACGACATCATTCGCGAAGAAATTAAAGAGCTTGTACCACATCGTGAGCGTAGTGCATTACCAACTCCTCATGAAATCCGTCAGCATCTGGATGATTATGTGATCGGCCAGGAAACGGCGAAAAAGGTGTTGGCTGTTGCTGTTTATAACCATTACAAGCGGTTGCGTAATGGTGATGTGAGTAATGGCGTTGAATTAGGTAAAAGTAATATTTTGCTTATTGGACCGACAGGGAGTGGTAAGACGCTGCTGGCTGAAACGCTGGCCCGTTACCTTGATGTTCCTTTTACTATGGCAGATGCGACTACTCTGACCGAAGCGGGATATGTGGGTGAAGACGTAGAAAACATTATTCAGAAATTACTGCAAAAATGTGACTACGATGTACAAAAAGCCCAGCGCGGTATTGTTTATATCGATGAAATTGACAAAATTTCACGTAAATCTGATAACCCGTCAATTACCCGAGATGTTTCTGGTGAAGGTGTACAACAAGCACTATTAAAACTGATTGAAGGTACGATTGCGGCAGTTCCTCCTCAAGGCGGGCGTAAACATCCTCAGCAGGAGTTTTTACAGGTAGATACTTCCAAAATCTTATTCATTTGTGGTGGAGCGTTTGCAGGTCTGGATAAAGTAATTGGTCAGCGTCTAAATACCAGTACCGGTATTGGTTTTGGTGCGAAGGTGAAAGGTGAGTCGGAGAAAGCGACTGAAGGTGAACTGCTTGCACAGGCTGAACCAGAAGATTTGATCAAATTTGGTCTAATTCCTGAATTTATTGGACGGTTACCTGTTGTTGCTACACTCAGTGAACTGAGTGAAGAAGCGTTGATTCAGATTCTGAAAGAACCTAAAAATGCGTTGACTAAGCAGTATCAGGCATTGTTTAACCTCGAAGGTGTCGATCTGGAATTCAGAGCTGAAGCACTGACTGCTATTGCTAAGAAAGCGATGGTTCGTAAGACAGGTGCTCGTGGTTTGCGTTCTATTGTTGAAGGTGCATTGCTGGACACTATGTATGATCTGCCATCGATGGATAATGTTGGAAAAGTTGTCGTAGATGAATCTGTTGTCAATGGTCAATCTGCACCATTACTGATTTACAGCAAGCCGGATGCTCAGGTTTCTGGTGAGTGATTGAGGTCAGGACAGGGAATTCACTAAATGGGATATTATTGAATAAAATGAGGGGGTTACCCTCATTTTGTTTTTATTAGCGTATCATACTATTGAATGTCAAATTCCTGTCCCCATATATTTTATATTCTATGATGTGAAACTCGTGATGACCGTGTTTCACGAGATTCCCTAAAAACTGGCGAAAGCTAAACGAAGAGAGAGCTCTATGAATCCTGAGCGTTCCGAACGCATAGAAATCCCTGTATTGCCTTTGCGCGATGTGGTGGTTTACCCGCATATGGTGATCCCACTGTTTGTAGGGCGTGAAAAATCTATTCACTGCCTGGAAGCAGCAATGGATCATGACAAACAGATCATGTTGGTTGCGCAAAAAGAAGCTTCAACTGATGAGCCAGGGGTTAATGACCTTTTCTCCGTTGGTACAGTAGCTTCTATTTTACAGATGTTGAAATTGCCCGATGGTACTGTAAAAGTACTCGTTGAGGGGTTGAGACGTGCTCGTATTACAACTCTGACTGATAATGGTGAACATTTTTCTGCTCAGGCTGAATATCTTGACTCACCGATCGTTGATGAGCGTGAGCAGGAAGTTCTGATAAGGACTGTTATTAATCAGTTTGAAGGTTACATTAAGTTAAATAAGAAAATTCCACCAGAGGTTCTGACCTCGCTACACAGTATTGAAGATGCAGCCAAGTTGGCTGATACAATTGCTGCTCATATGCCATTGAAACTCAATGATAAACAGACTGTTTTGGAAATGTCTGATGTTGTTGAGCGCCTTGAATATCTGATGGCAATGATGGAATCAGAAATTGATCTGCTACAGGTAGAAAAACGAATCCGTAACCGCGTGAAGAAACAAATGGAAAAAAGCCAGCGCGAGTACTACCTGAATGAACAAATGAAAGCAATTCAGAAAGAATTGGGTGAAATGGATGATGCGCCTGATGAGTATGAAACTCTCAAGCGTAAAATTGAAGCGGCAAAAATGCCAAAAGAAGCCCGTGAAAAAGCTGAAGCTGAATTGCAAAAGCTGAAAATGATGTCGCCTATGTCAGCGGAAGCAACTGTTGTCCGTAGTTACATCGATTGGATGGTACAAGTTCCATGGGTTAACCGTAGTAAGGTTAAAAAAGATTTGGTTAAGGCCCAGGAAACGCTGGATACCGATCATTATGGCTTGGAGCGTGTAAAAGAGCGTATTCTTGAGTATCTGGCAGTACAAAGCCGAATCAGCAAAATTAAAGGGCCAATTTTATGTTTAGTTGGGCCTCCTGGAGTAGGTAAAACCTCTTTAGGTCAGTCGATTGCACGAGCGACTGGACGGAAATATGTGCGCATGGCATTGGGTGGGGTTCGTGATGAAGCTGAAATCCGTGGTCACCGCCGTACCTATATTGGTTCTATGCCAGGTAAGTTAATTCAAAAAATGTCCAAAGTTGGGGTGAAAAACCCACTATTCTTGCTGGACGAAATCGACAAAATGTCATCTGATATGCGTGGCGATCCGGCTTCCGCTTTACTGGAAGTTTTGGACCCGGAACAGAATGTGGCATTTAACGACCATTATTTGGAAGTCGATTATGATCTGTCAGATGTCATGTTTGTTGCTACATCCAACTCCATGAATATTCCTGCACCATTATTGGATCGTATGGAAATTATTCGTCTGTCCGGTTATACCGAAGATGAAAAACTGAATATTGCTAAACGTCATTTGTTGCCTAAACAAATTGAGCGTAATGCTCTGAAAGAAAATGAATTAATTATTGATGACAGCGCTATCATTGGCATTATCCGTTATTATACCCGTGAAGCAGGGGTACGTAGCTTAGAGCGAGAAATTTCTAAGCTGTGCCGTAAAACGGTAAAGACATTGCTAATGGATAAGAGTTTGAAACACATTGAAATTAATGCAGATAACCTGAAAGATTATCTGGGTGTTCAACGTGTGGACTATGGTCGTGCAGATACAGAAAACCGTATTGGTCAGGTTACAGGGCTTGCATGGACTGAAGTTGGTGGTGATTTACTGACAATTGAAACCGCATGTGTTCCAGGGAAAGGTAAACTCACTTATACCGGTTCACTGGGCGAGGTCATGCAGGAATCAATTCAGGCTGCATTAACCGTTGTTCGTGCTCGTGCTGATAAATTGGGTATCAATTCTGATTTTTATGAGAAACGGGATATCCATGTCCATGTCCCGGAAGGTGCGACGCCAAAAGATGGCCCAAGTGCAGGCATTGCTATGTGTACAGCGTTAGTATCTTGCTTGACTGGCAATCCAGTTCGTGCTGATGTTGCTATGACCGGTGAAATTACTCTTCGTGGTTTGGTTTTGCCGATTGGTGGCTTGAAAGAGAAATTATTGGCGGCTCATCGAGGTGGAATTAAAACAGTCTTAATTCCAGAAGAGAATAAACGCGATCTGGAAGAAATTCCGCAGAATATTATTGCAGACCTACAGATCCATCCAGTTAAGCGTATTGAAGATGTTTTAGCGATTACATTGCAGGACCCAGTGTTTGGTGCAGAATTGGTGTCAGTAAAGTGATACAAAAATAGTACACTATCTCAATAGTTATGGATGAAACATAAGCTGGCAAGTTAAAATTCGGGCTTGCCGGCTTTTTTGTATCGTTGATTGGAATGAACTGTCTGTTGTCTTATGATTTCTTGCCAATACCGGAAAGGATTGATATAACGGCACTGCTATCGGGTTATCCGTTAGGATTCTGATGCGATAGTAAAATACTATATGGGGATGATAAGAGTGAATAAATCACAACTGATCGACAAAATTGCTGCTGACTCTAATATTTCTAAAGCAGCTGCAGGGCGTGTAGTAGATGCATTCATTTCTTCTGTAACGGGTGCATTGAAGGATGGCGATGATGTTGCTCTGGTAGGGTTCGGTACTTTTGCTGTTCGTGAACGTTCTGCACGTACTGGTCGTAACCCTCAGACAGGTAAAGAGCTTAAAATTGCTGCGGCTAAAGTACCTGCTTTCCGTCCAGGTAAGAGTTTGAAAGATGCTGTGAACAGTAACACAAACTAAATATTGTTTGTCAGTGCTTGTTTATCGTCAAAAACACAGACTGACGAGACAGATTTGGTAGGTTAGAATAGAAGCGCATCAATTGATTGGTGCGCTTTTTTTCTCTTAACGCTTGAATTAGCGTAATATGATAGTTTCAATTTCACCAAAGCGGAGTTTTGCCTCTTTATGATGGACAACCTACGCACGGCGGCAAACAGTCCTGTGCTTAAAATCGTGCTGGCTCTCATTATCTTGTCTTTTGTATTGACAGGGGTTGGGGGCTATCTGACAAGTGGAACTGATAGTTATGCTGCCGAAGTGAATGGCCAGACTATCAGTCGTGCTCAATTAGAGCAGGCATTTCAGCAAGAGAGAAACATGTTACAAGAACAACTAGGGGACAAATTCTCTGTGTTGGCAAGTAATGAACAAAGCATGAAGCAGATTCGTAGCCAGGTTTTGGAGCGCCTGATTAATAATGCATTGATTGATCAATATTCTCAAGAACTAGGTTTGTCTGCTAGCGATGAGCAGGTTAAGGATGCTATCCGGAATATTTCCTATTTTCAGATAAACGGTAAATTTGATAACAACAAATATTTGGATTTTCTGAATCGTTCAAATTTGAGTCCGGATATTTTGGCTGAACAAACGCGTCAGAATTTAATTAATCAGCAATTAATTATGGCTTTTTCTGGTAGCGAAATTGTATTGCCTAGTGAAGTAAAACTCAATGCTGAATTGTTTCTACAGCAAAGAGCTGTCCGTTTGGCTACTTTGGAGCTAAAAAAAGTTCATGTGCGGCAAGAAGTAACAGATAAAGATTTACAAGATTACTACAATGTGAATAAGAACAGCTTTATTGCTCCTGAAGAAGTAAAAATCAGCTATATCAGAATGGATGCGGCGGATGAAATGGATAAAGTTTCTGTCACATCAGTTGATGTTGATTCCTACTATGAGCATAACCTGAAGCGTTATACTCAGCCAGAGCAGAAAAAATATAGTTTAGTTCAGCTTGCAACTGAAGTTGAAGCCAAAATAGTGCTTGATGAACTGAATAAAGGTGCTGATTTTGGTAAATTGGCGGCTGAAAAATCTACAGATAAGTTTTCAGCAAAAAATAAAGGTGAGATTGGCTGGATGGAAGAGGATTCTCTCCCTGAAGAGATGAAAAAAGCTAACTTGAAAGAGAAGGGCCAAATTTCTTCCGTTATTAAGGTTCCTAATGGTTTTGCCATTTTCCATTTGGATGATGTTAAGCCTCAAATAACCAAGCCTTTGTCTGAAGTTCGCTCTGAAATTGAGAAGACGATTAAGCAGGAAAAAGCGGTAGATGCTTTTTATGCTCTGCAACAGAAAGTTAGTGACGCGGCTACTAGCGATAATGAGTCTTTAACTTCTGCCGAGGAAGTTTCAGGTACTAAGATTGTTACAACGGGATGGTTTGATCGTAATAATGTGCCAGCAGAGATTAACTTTGGTCCTGTTATTCATGCAATTTTTGAAGGTAATCTTGTTGATGTGCAAGGACCAACAGGTGCTAACTCTGATGTGATTTCTGTTGAAGGTGATCGTGCATTTGTTCTGCGTGTAGATAACTACAAACCGGAAATAGTACAACCATTTGAGCAAGTTAAAAAGCAGGTTACTGAACTTGTTAAGCGTCAAAAAGCTGAAAAACAGCTTCAAGTTGAAAGTGAAAGATTGTTGGCTGCCTTAAAAGAGGGCAAAGCTGAACAGGTTCTGAAAGACGCAGGCATCCAGTTTGGTGAGTCTCAAATCATTCAACGTACATCTCAGAATAATGCATTGATTGATGCAGTATTTGCTTTACCACAGCCAAAAGAAGGTAAAGCAGAGTATGGCTCAGTGAAAAATAGTCTGGATGATATTGTTCTGATCCAACTGGATAAAGTTACTCCAGGTGTTATATCGGAAGAGCAAATTAAAGGTATGGCTGATGGTTACCAGAATGAGATAGGTAATGCTATGCTGGAGTCTTTACTGATTAACCTGCGTGAAAAGGCCAAAGTTAAGTTCGGTCATATCGAATAAAGTTTGCGAGGAATATCGCAAATATCTTTGTAATTATCTTGTTAATCAAGGCCGCTTTCGCGGCCTTTCGCATATCTGATACTTGTTCATTGTGCTTAAATTTATCTGTGGCAATCTTCTTTGCGCCAAATAAAACATGGAGGGATTTATATGAAAAAATCAGGAGCTTTATCTGTTTTACTCGCTAGCTTGCTTTATGTATGTGGAGGGCAATTTGCAGTTGCTGCCGAGCCAGTAAAAGATAAATTAGCTAAAGCAGTAAATGCTACAAACAATTCTTCATCAGAAAGGCAGTTACAGCAGCAAGATGCTTTGAAAGTAGAAGAAAAGGGAATGGTGAATATTAATACTGCAAGTGCCGAAGAATTAGCAAAAGCGCTGAGTGGTATTGGGGTAAAAAAAGCACAGGGAATTGTTGAATATCGTGAAAAACATGGTGCATTTACTACGGTGGAACAATTACAGGAGGTTCAGGGAATAGGGCCAGTTTTCATTGAGCGGAACAGAAGTAAGTTGAGTTACTAGTGTATCATCCAGCATCCTCAGTCATAATTTACTTTGTGATTGAGGATGTTGTGACATAGATCACAAATAAGTGACTTTAATTAGTGTCAATTTTCTGTTTTGCTATTGTTAAATCAATCTGGTCAGATGAGTAATATTAACATTAAAGGCAATATTATGAGTTCAATTATAAAAGTTCATGGCTATCATATAGATTTATTTCAACATGTGAACAATGCCCGCTATTTGGAATTTATGGAAAGTGCTCGTTGGGAATGGTTGCATAAATATTCTGTAGTGGAATGGATACAGAAAAATGATGTTGGGTTTGCGGTAGTCAACATTAATATTAATTATCGTAGTTCGGCAGTTCTTGGCGATGAATTGGAAGTAGATTGCCGATTAACGGAGTTGAGAAATAGAAGTGGTGTATTTTCTCAGCAAATAATACGTAGAAAAGATAATCAACTCATTGCAGATGCGAAAACTACGTTTGTTTGGATTGATAGACAAACGCAGAAAGCACTCTCTATTGAAGGTGAATTACGCGAAATAATGGGAGCTTTGGTGAAAACAGGACAATGAGAGTGAAAGACTCCCATCGTCATTTGTATTAGGCTAAATGTGTTTTTGCTTTCATTTCAGTCATTATTTTTTCAGGCGCATCCAGATATTGTTCTAGTCCGCTAGTTCTGAGGTGGCAAGCAGCACATGTACCACAACCGTTACCTTGAATGCCATTGTAACAAGTTAGTGTCTGGCTACGAACGAAGTCTAAATGCTGATAGTAGTCAGACAACGCCCAAGTTTCAGCTTTGTTGAGCCACATCAATGGAGTTTCAAAACGGATATCACGGGCAATGCCAAGACTTACAGCTTTATTCATAGCTTTGACAAATTCATCACGGCAATCAGGGTAGCCAGAAAAATCAGTTTCGCATACGCCGGTAATGACTGTTTCAGCTTCAACTTGATAAGCATATATAGCAGCCAGAGTTAGGAATAAAATATTGCGCCCGGGGACGAATGTGTTGGGTATGGTACTTTTTTCACTTTCATTGTAGTTGGGGATAGGGATGTTATTACGAGTCAGGCTGCTAAGAGCAAGTTCGTTAAGCAATGTGATATCCAGAACTTTATGTGCAACAACACCAAGAGAACGGCTGATATTACGTGCAACATCGATTTCAGCACAATGGCGCTGTCCATAATCAAAAGTGATACAGTGCACTTCATCATATTGATTAATTGCCTGAATCAGGCATGTGGTGGAATCTTGCCCACCACTGAATACAACAACAGCTCGTCTCATTGTAATATCCTCATTGGAATAAAACGGTTATGTTACTTATAACTACAGAGGTTGGGTAGTTGCTTGAGGTAAAGCGAGATATCGCCGATATTGTTTTTTACCCAGTCTGGGTTGTAATAAGTATCAAGGTAGCGTTCACCACTATCACACAGTAAAGTTACTATCGATCCCTGTTCTCCACGTTCATGCATTTGGTTAGCGAGCAGGAGTGCTCCCCAGATATTGGTCCCTGTGGATGCCCCAACTTTTCTACCCAGTAATTTTTCTAGCCAATAGATCGTTGCGACGCTAGCGCAATCTGGTACTTGTATCATGTCATCGATAACTGAGGGAATAAAAGAAGGCTCTGCCCGAGGACGGCCAATACCCTCAATTTTGCTGCTACAATTGCTAACGATGTCACAACAATTTTGACGGTAACAGTCATAAAATACGGAATTTTCCGGATCAACGACGATCAGTTTGGTGTTGTGTCCTTGATAACGGATATAGCGTCCTAAAGTTGCAGAAGTACCACCAGTGCCAGCACTCATAACGATGTAATCTGGTTCAGGAAATGGTTCCATTTGCATCTGGCGGAAAATACTTTCAGCAATATTGTTATTACCTCGCCAGTCTGTTGCACGCTCGGCATAAGTAAATTGATCCATATAATGACCGTTTAGCTCTTTCGCTAGTCGCTCTGATTCAGCATAAATTTGTGCTGAATGGTCGACAAAATGGCATTTACCGCCATAAAACTCAATTTCCTGAATTTTACGTTTTGCAGTATATGACGGCATAACAGCAATAAAAGGTAATCCAAGTAGACGGGCAAAATAGGCTTCAGATACAGCGGTACTACCAGATGAGGACTCAATAATTGGAGTGCCTTCCTTAATCCAACCATTGCTGAGTGCATAAAGGAATAAGGAACGGGCAAGCCGGTGTTTCAGACTACCAGTCGGGTGAGTACTTTCATCTTTCAGATATAAATGGATACCGGGAAAAGTTGGTAAATTAAGACGGATAAGATGAGTATCAGAACTGCGTTGATAGTCTGCCTGAATCTCTTTGATTGCTTTGGTAGTCCAGCAGTGTGACATAGATTACTAACTCTTGATTAGAATATAATTGATGATGAATAGATTAACTTTATACTGGGAGAAATGGATTGTTATTTTTCTTAATGTATGGGTTTTTTATGGAAAAATTTTCTATAAGAGGTGGATATGTTAGATAAAACAGACCGCAAATTGCTTAATTTATTACAGAAAGATTGTAGTCTGTCTCTGAATGCATTGGCGGAAGCTGTTAATCTTACCTCTACACCTTGTTGGAAGCGGCTAAAACGACTTGAAGATGAAGGATATATTGTTGGTAAAGTTGCTTTGCTTGATAGTGAAAAGTTAGGATTGGGATTGACAGTGATTGTGATGATAAGAACGCAGCAGCATAACAGTAGTTGGTACGAGCAATTTGTTGCATTTATAAAACAAATGCCAGAAGTTTTAGCTTTTTACCGTATGGCTGGTGAATGTGATTATCTAATGCATGTAGAAGTTGTGGATATGAAAAGTTATGATCTGTTCTATAAGCGTATGGTTAACGGTATTCCTGGGTTGATTGATGTTACATCTAGCTTTGCGATGGAAAAAATCAAATATACTACTGCATTACCGATACCAGAATAACTAATTGTTATTCAGTAAATTAGTTCAATTATTCAGAATGTTATTCAATATTTATACTATCTATTTCGGGATATACACGTGTGAGATTGTTTTCTCAATTAAGTTGGTACTTCCGCAGTGAGTGGCGTCGCTATCTTGGCGCAGTGACTCTGCTTATTATCATCTCTATTCTGCTACTAATTCCACCATATCTAGTAGGTGTAATTGTTGACGGTATTAGTACCAAATCTATGTCATCTTACCAATTGATGGTGTGGATTGGTGTTATGTTGGTCATTGCATTGATTGTTTATATTCTGCGTTATATATGGCGCTTATGGTTGTTTGGCGCGTCATATCAATTAGCGATTAAATTACGTAATAATTTTTATCGGCAACTTAGTTGCCAAAACCCCGAATTTTACTTGCGACACCGCACGGGGGATTTGATGGCCCGTGCCACTAATGATGTAGATCGTGTGGTATTTGCGGCGGGTGAGGGTGTGCTTACTTTAGTTGACTCGTTGGTTATGGGTTGTGCAGTGTTGATTATGATGAGTGTACAAATTAGTTGGCAATTAACCCTACTGTCTCTGTTACCCATGCCTATTATGGCAATTATCATTAAACGATATGGTGATCAGCTTCATAGCCGTTTTAAGTCTGCCCAAGGTGCATTTTCTGCTCTGAATAACCAAGCTCAAGAAAGTTTGACCAGTATTCGAATGATCAAGGCATTTGGTCTTGAAGATCTGCAATCAAATCAGTTTGAACGGGTTGCTGTAGAAGCTGGTCGTAAGAATATGTATGTTGCCAAAGTGGATGCCCGATTTGATCCGACAATTTTTATTGCGATCGGTATGTCAAATTTTTTGGCTATAGGTGGTGGTAGCTGGATGGTGTTGAATGGTGTTTTGACACTTGGTGAACTCACTAGCTTCGTGATGTATCTTGGCCTGATGATTTGGCCAATGTTGGCGTTGGCATGGATGTTTAATATCGTTGAGCGGGGAAGTGCTGCATACAGCCGTATCCGTAGTTTGTTGCAAGAACCTCCAGTCATTGAGGATGGTACCCGTCATTTATCGCTTGAGCGTAGTACTTTGAATGTGGATATCAAAGCGTTTAATTATCCGCAAAGTGACAAAACTGTTCTGAGTCAGATTAATTTCTGGTTATCTCCTGGGCAGTTACTGGGGATTTGCGGTCCAACCGGTTCAGGTAAGAGCACACTACTTGCACTGATACAGAGACAGTTTGATGTAACTGATGGAGAAATTCTTTTCCAGTCGATGAGAATTGCTGATATCCGGTTAGATGAGTGGCGAGCACGATTTGCTGTTGTTAATCAAACACCTTTTCTATTTTCAGATACAGTTGCTGGGAATATTGCTTTGGGATGTCCAGATGCAACACAGGAACAGATCGAAGAAGTTGCCCGTCTTGCCAATGTCCATGAAGATATTCTTCGTTTACCTGAAGGGTATCAGACGGAAGTGGGGGAGCGTGGAGTGATGTTATCTGGTGGACAGAAACAACGCATCTCTATTGCCAGGGCTTTACTTTTAGATGCAGAGATTTTAATTCTGGATGACTCTTTATCTGCAGTTGATGGGCAAACTGAGTACAATATTTTGCGAAACCTCAGTCAATGGAGACAACAACGCACTGTTATTATCAGTGCTCACCGTCTGTCTGCATTAACGGATGCAGATAATATTTTGGTGATGCAGCAGGGTTCTATTATACATCAAGGGCGACATCAGAAATTGGTGGAACAGCCAGGATGGTATCGTGATATGTATCATTATCAGCAACTTGAAGCAGCACTGGATAACGAGGAAGGAATAACAGAAGGAAATAAAGATGACTAAGGCTCGTCAATTGTGGCCATCTCTGAAACGTTTGTTAATTTATGGAAAAAATTATCGTAAACCATTGGGGGTGGCAATACTGATGCTGTGGGGTGCTGCCATTGCAGAAGTAAGCGGCCCGGTTTTAATTAGTTACTTTATCGATAATATGGTTGAGACGGGTAATATGCCTGTTGGAGTGGTTACAGGACTAGCTATAACTTTTGTTGTTTTGCAATTAATTACAGCGGCATTGCACTATTTTCAGGCTTTATTGTTTAATCAAGTGTCAGTTGATATAGTGCAACAACTTCGTACTGATGTGATGAATGCAGCATTGCGTCAGCCTCTAAGTGCTTTTGATAATCAACCTGTTGGGCAATTGATTTCCCGCGTAACGAACGATACTGAAGTTATTAAAGATCTTTATGTCAATGTGGTTCCTGCGGTATTCCGTAGCATAGCATTAATTGGCGCGATGCTGATTGCTATGTTTATGTTGGAATGGCGTATGGCACTGATTGCCATTCTTATTTTTCCTGCTGTGTTAATTGTCATGGCGATATATCAGCACCTGAGTACACCGATTGTCCGGAGGGTGCGTAGTTATCTTGCCGATATTAATGATGATTTTAATGAGATCATCAATGGAATGCATGTTGTTCAGCAGTTCAGACAACAGGCCCGTTTTGGTGAGCGTATATTATTGACCAACCGTGCTCATTATAAAGCGAGAATGCAGGCGCTGCGATTGGATGGGCTTTTATTAAGGCCATTGCTGAGTTTGTTATCGGCTATGGTGCTATGTGGCCTTCTTGTGCTGTTTGGGTTCAGTGGGTCAGGAGTAATTGGTGTTGGGGTATTGTATGCTTTCATTAATTACTTAGGTCGGTTGAATGAACCACTGATTGAATTGACTTCTCAGCAATCGATCTTGCAACAAGCTGTAGTTTCTGGTGAGAGGATATTTGAGTTGATGGATAGCCCTCAGCAAGGTTATGGCATAGATAGTCAGCCGTTATCTAGCGGTCGGATTGAAATAGAAAATGTTAGTTTTTCTTACCGAGATGACAAAGTGGTTTTACAAGATATCAATGTGCAGATTCCGGCTCTCGGTTTTGTTGCTTTGGTTGGGCATACCGGCAGCGGTAAAAGTACGTTGGCAAATTTGCTGATGGGATATTACCCGTGGCAGAAAGGGGAAATTTACCTTGATGGGCGGTCTGTATCATCCTTGTCTCATTCAGTATTACGTAATGGTGTGGCAATAGTTCAGCAGGACCCGGCTGTTCTTGCTGATTCTTTCTTTGGCAATATTACCCTTGGTAGGAATATCTCAGAAGAGAAAGTTTGGCAGGTACTGGAAACAGTGCAGTTAGCTGAATTAGTCCGCTCATTGCCTGATGGCCTCCATACTATCCTGGGAGAACAGGGTAATACGTTGTCAGCTGGGCAAAAGCAACTGCTTGCTATGGCGAGAGTGTTAGTGCAAACACCGCAGATTTTAATCCTTGATGAGGCGACAGCAAATATCGATTCTGGTACAGAACAAGCAATACAACAGGCGCTGAGATTAATTCGTCAGCAAACAACTTTGATTGTTATTGCTCATCGTCTGTCCACTATTGTAGAGGCCGATACTATTCTGGTGCTGCATCGTGGTGCAGTTATTGAACAGGGACACCATCAGCAGTTATTGGCGAAGCGTGGACGTTATTACCAGATGTATCAGTTACAACGAGTGGGGGAGACATTAAGCGAATGCGGGACAATTTCTGAGAAAGAAATATTGATTTAATTTGCCTTGCACTAATTTTGTGCGCTAATGGGAGAGTATATTCGTTGTTCTCCCTTCTTTCTTCTCCTCGTAGTTTTATTTTCTTTATTATTATTTGATTTTTATATGTTTTTAATTGCTGGCACACCCCTTGCTATTGCATTAATTGCAAACACAATAACTTAGTGGTAGGGGTATATATGAAGCTCATTACGACCATTGTAAAACCATTCAAACTAGAGGATATAAGAGAGGCTCTTTCCCTTCTTGGCGTCCAGGGACTGACGATAACAGAAGTAAAAGGATTTGGTCGTCAGAAAGGACATGCAGAGCTTTATCGTGGAGCTGAATACAACGTCAATTTTTTACCTAAAGTAAAGATCGATATCGCTGTTGCAGATGAATTAGTTGAGGAGGTAATTCATGCTATTCAGCAATCAGCTTTCACTGGAAAAGTTGGAGACGGTAAAATTTTTGTTACCGAATTACAACAGGCTATTCGTATCAGAACAGGCGAAACTAATGATGCGGCGCTGTAAGTCACTGATAGAGACAATATATATGAAAAGACAATTCTCTGTGGCTGCCGGTGTTGCGGCCAGTTGTTTACCATCATTATCTCAAGCGGCAGAAGGTGTTGCCGATAAAGCAGATAATGCCTTTATGATGATTTGTACAGCACTTGTTTTGTTTATGACAATTCCGGGAATTGCTCTGTTTTATGGAGGGTTGCTGCGGAGCAAAAACGTTTTATCTCTGATGGCTCAGGTTATGGTGAGCTTTGCTCTGGTATGTGTGTTGTGGGTAATTTATGGCTACAGCTTGGCTTTTGAACCGGGAAATGGTTTTTTCGGTAGCTTTAGTCAGATGATGTTGAAGAATTTGGTACTGACTGATTTAAGTGGCAGTTTTTATCAATTAATTCATATAGCATTTCAAGGGTCTTTCGCTTGTATTACAGTCGCCTTGATTATTGGTGCCTTGGGAGAGCGTATCCGCTTTCCGGCTTTATTAATTTTCAGTGTGCTATGGCTAACATTTTCTTATCTGCCTATGGTTCATATGGTTTGGGGAGGTGGTGTGCTTTCACAAGATGGAGCGCTGGATTTTGCTGGTGGTACGGTTGTACATATTAACGCGGCTGTAGCTGGATTGGTGGGGGCGTACTTGTTAGGAAAACGTATTGGTTTTGGGAAAGAAGCATTCAAGCCACATAATTTGCCAATGGTTTTCATTGGTACAGCTGTACTTTATATTGGTTGGTTTGGTTTTAATGCTGGCTCTGCTGGTGAAGCTAATGAGATAGCTGCTTTGGCATTTTTGAATACAGTTGTGGCGACGGCGGCGGCTGTTCTGTCGTGGGTTTTTGCTGAATGGTTCTTCCGTAATAGGCCGTCACTTTTAGGTGCTTGTTCAGGTTGCATTGCTGGATTGGTTGGTGTTACACCAGCTGCGGGAACGGTTGGTGTCGGTGGTGCCCTTATCATTGGCCTGATAGCAGGTTTTGCAGGGCTTTGGGGAGTAGTTATCCTGAAAAAGTGGTTACGTGCTGATGATGTGTGTGATGTATTTGGTATACATGGCGTATGTGGGATAGTTGGTTGCCTTTTGACTGGAGTTTTTACAGCTAAATCACTGGGAGGGACCGGTTATTCTGACGGGGTAACTATGTTGGAGCAAGTTAGTATCCAAGCTTTCAGCATATTAGTTTGTGTTGTTTGGTCAATAGTTGTTGCGTTTATTGCTTTCAAAATAGCAGCTCTATTGGTAGGGCTGCGGGTTACTGTTGAAACAGAAAGAGAAGGTTTGGATATAAATGCTCACGGTGAGAGTGCTTATAACTAATCTATAATAAATGGCAGCGGTAAAAGGCCATAAATGTAATACTAGCTTCTTATTGCTGCCTTTGTTACCTTTCTACCTGGTTTTCTTTCTGATCAGACCTTCCTGTACAGTTGAAGCGATAAGCACTCCTTCTCGGTTGTAAATTTGTCCACGAACAAAACCACGGGCACCAGAGGCTGATGGGCTGTCTATAGCATATAGTAACCAGTCATCCAATTTAAATGGACGATGGAACCACATAGAATGGTCAATAGTTGCTATTTGGATATTTTTTTCAAGGAATCCAACACCATGAGGCTGTAATGCTGTTGGTAGAAAGTTAAAATCAGAGGCATAGCCAAGCAAATATTGATGAATCAAAGGATTCGCAGGCATATCGCCATTACTGCGAAACCAGACATAGCGTGTAGGTTCTTCAGGTGGGCAATTAAATGGACTGTAATATTTTATGGGCCTCATTTCAAATGGGCAGGGGAAGAGAAACATGTTTTGCATTCTTTGCGGTAATAGGTGAGATATTTTCTTCGCAATTTCATCTTGAGGAGTAAGCTCTTCAGGATATGGTACATCCGGCATCATGTTTTGGTGTTCGAAACCTTCTTCATAGCTTTGGAACGAGGCTGTCATGTAAAAGATAGGTTTGCCATTTTGGATTGCGCTAACTCGTCGAGCGCTGAAACTTCCTCCATCACGTAAAATTTCAACGTCATAGACGATAGGTTTGCTACTGTCACCGGGACGTAAAAAATAGCTGTGAAAAGAGTTACAGATCCGGTTATAAGCAACAGTTTGTGTGGCAGCATAGAGTGCTTGGCCGATAACTTGCCCTCCGAAAACCTGAGGAAAGCCTAAGTCTTTACTTTGACCCCGGTAAATACCTTCTTCAATTTTTTCTAGATTCATCAAATTGATTAGATTATGTAATGACTTACTCATAATATGCCTTTGTTTTTTACTGGGTTATTAGAGTACAACATGTGATTATTGTCCCATTAATGAATGATAAATAAATAACTAAATTGTAAATGTTTCAAGTCCTGATAGTAGCGCAATAAAGAATATGGCATTGATCTGAGACTTATATCCATTTTTTAATCTATAATTCAGGCGGTTTGGATTTAATAGTTTGATATTTAAATTTATTTTATTATTTATATAGATCATTTAAAAATGGAGAAGTATGTATGAAATTATGGAAACTATCTACGAGTGTATTACTGGCAGTTGCTTTGATTGGGTGTAATAGCAAAGGTACTGAGGCAGTAAATACCCAGGTGGAACAGATTGAAAACTCAGTAGAGCGGTATTATGTTAAAGGCAATATCAATATCTTACAGCGTATTGCATTACCGGCAGATGCTGTTCTGACAGTGTCTTTATCTGATGTATCTCTACTTGATGCACCCTCAGTTACTTTGTCCGAAAAGAAAGAGCGTTTAGACGGAAAACAATCACCTTTCCATTTTGTTCTACCGTATCGTCCAAGCGACATTAAGCCAAATGCGCGTATTATCGTCAGTGCTTCTGTTTCTCTACATGATCGTTTAATGTTTGTTACGGATACTGCATACGAAGTGATTAATAATGGGAAGACTAAAGATATTGAAATCATACTAAAAGCGGTTAGATAATACATTTTCCTAAGTATTTATTCGCTATGTGTAAGAAATCATCATTCGAACCTGCTTGTCTTGCTATTTAGACAGGTATGAATGATAATGGCACCGCTTTGAAGTCAAAGCAGCAAGTCAATGGGGGCTCTGTTGGTTCTCCCGCAACGCTAACTTGTTAACTTGGTCAGGTCCGGAAGGAAGCAGCCATAGCAAGGGATGTGTGTGCCGGGATGTCGCTGGCAGAGCCCTCGCCAATTTTGTTGACAGCTAACCTGATAAGCCGATAGCACTTTACCGGCCCGGATCATTTTCTGTTTAATGAAGACTATTTTAGCGAACGTATTTCCATACCGAAGGTGGAATTCTGTCATACAGTTTATTCATGGTCAGTTCTGCCAGACGATGATCCGCAGCAGAGTAGAATAGTTCAAGTTCGTCTCCTGAAAGTTCGTATTTGTTCTTTTCAATCACACGTTCCAGTGTATCAATCGTGGTGCATTTTCTTAAACGCATCAGATAATCAGTTTTAGTCATAGTCGCCTTTCTTATTTAACATATATAAAAAATTATTTAAGGAAATATTCAACCAAATTTTACCCAAGGAACAATTTAAATCATGCAATCGTATGCTGGTTAAACGTTCATTGGTTTTTGGGTATTCTGCAAGTTTAGAAAAGTTAATCTCATCGCTTCCAAACAAAGTATATGTATCATCAAAATATTCATCAATTCAAGCGGGAAGGCTGAAATCATCAGAATACTTGATTTTAAAGTGCTAAACGAAAGTTGATATGTACTCAATTCATTTAGCTTTAAATTATCCTGAGACGTAAAGATTATTTATACAACTAGTCTCGGTGTACTCTAACACTGAAAGTAGCTTCTTGTCTTAGATTCTCACACAAGTATTTCAATTCAGCAATATCATATCATTCTAGTGAATTATTCATCCATGTCATGTTGATCTCCCTGTATATGCCATTACTTAATTTGAGTCAAAGGCTAAACATATACATGTATTATAGAAACTCTTTTTCGAGAGATTATTATTATGTGTCTATAATCGTTCTTTGGGATTATTTATCTTTTTCACAGACAATTCTGGTTTGCTTTTGGTAAAGCAAAATCAGCTCTTAACAAAAATTCATACCTTTAACACAATAAACTATAAATATCGGCCAGTATATGTGAGTTAATATGTAAGCTTATATAAAATAGTATTACCCTCAGATGCTAGTAACAGCAGATTATAGCCTGATGGCTACAATAATCAACGAATATAACATCATTATTACATAAGTCACTATGCGCTGGTATTGTTTTTTGTCATTTAATGTAAAAAAGGTAAAATAATTCTTGCCCAACAACTTTCCTATTAATTTTATTAAAGTCAGTAATACTCGGATTTTTAAAGCTATTTTCTACTCATAAGTGGTGTTTTTAATTAAATTTGGACGAAATTATGTAAAAGTTAAGTGGATAGGTTGATGATCAGAATCTGCTGAATGTGAAGCAACTATTATATTTAAGAAGGCCGTTTAACGGCCTTCCGATTATAGTTAGTTGCATTAGTGAGATTCTGACGCTGGTTCAATCTCCTCTACTTTCTTACTGAAACGTCGTTTTATAACTACAAAGAATACTGGTACGAAAAAGATAGCCAGCGAGGTAGCAGCAATCATACCTCCTAATACCCCGGTACCTACTGCGTTTTGAGAGCCGGAACCAGCCCCGTTACTCAGTACCAGAGGGATGACACCCAACATAAATGCTAATGATGTCATCAGGATTGGACGGAGACGCATTCTTACAGCATCTAATGTAGCTTCTATCAGTCCTTTGCCTTCTTTTTCCATCAAATCTTTAGCGAACTCAACGATTAAGATTGCGTTCTTTGCGGATAAGCCGATGGTGGTTAACAGGCCAACTTTGAAGTAAACATCGTTATCTAGACCACGGAATGTTGTTGCTAACAAAGCGCCAACGATACCCAATGGCACTACCAGCATGACAGAGAATGGAATTGACCAGCTTTCATATAGCGCAGCTAAGCAGAGGAATACCACTATCAATGATAATGCATATAGAGCGGGGGCTTGATTACCTGACAGGCGTTCTTGATAGGACATGCCTGTCCAGTCAAAACCGATGCCATTTGGTAACTGGGATGCCAGTTCTTCCATCAAGGCCATTGCATCACCAGTACTTTTGCCAGGTGCTGCTTCACCCAGAATTTCCATTGATGGCAGACCGTTGTAGCGCTCTAAACGTGGTGAGCCATAGGTCCATGGTTCTTTAGACATATCTGCAAAGGCAGAGAATGGAACCATTTCACCCTGTTTGTTACGGACATATAATTTATAGATATCACTCGGTAGCATACGATAAGGTGCTTCTGACTGAATGTAAACTTTTTTGACCCGACCACGGTCGATAAAATCGTTCACATAGTGACTACCAAACATTGTGCTTAGTGTCGAGTTGATATCAGCGATGGAAACACCTAAAGTCTCAGCCTTTTCCTGATCAATCCTAACTCGATATTGAGGGGTATCTTCCTGACCGTTAGGACGAACACCCACTAACATATCTGGACGTTGTTGTATCATACCAAGCAATTGGTTACGGGCTTCGGTTAGTTTGTCATGCCCAAGGTTTGCTTTGTCAATTAATTCGAAATCAAAACCAGTTGCTGAGCCTAACTCTACAATTGCTGGGACGTTAAACGCAAAAACCATACCTTCTTTGATTTTCTGGAAGTGAGCACTTGCCCTGGCAACAATAGCAGGTACTTTATTCTCAGCACCAGGGCGTTCACTCCAGTCTTTCAAACTCATAAATGCCAGGCCAGTATTTTGCCCCTGACCACTGAAACCAAAGCCACTTACTGTAAATACAGAAACCACACGATCTTTTTCTTCCGTGCTGAAATAGTGATTGACTTCATCCAGAACTTTCTGCGTCTGTTCTTGTGTTGCGCCGGCAGGCAATTGAACCATTGTCAGCAATACACCTTGATCTTCTTCAGGAAGGAAAGAGGATGGTAGACGAGTAAACATGACAGCCATACCAGCAACCAGTAATACATAAATCACCAGATAACGGCCTGTATTGCGTAGAATGCGGCCGACACTGTCAGTATAGTGGTGGGTACTTTTATCGAACAAACGGTTAAACCAGCCGAAGATCCCAGTCTGTTTACCGTGACTACCTTTAGCAATTGGTTTCAGCATGGAAGCACACAGAGCAGGTGTTAGGATTAATGCAACGAGTACAGATAGTACCATTGCAGATACGATGGTGATCGAGAACTGACGATAAATTGCACCGGTTGAACCACCGAAGAAGGCCATTGGAACAAATACAGCAGATAGTACCATAGCAATACCAACCAAGGCGCTTTGGATTTGTCCCATTGATTTCTTAGTTGCTTCCTTAGGTGATAATCCTTCTTCTTGCATAACACGTTCAACGTTTTCTACCACGACAATGGCATCATCTACTAGTAAGCCGATGGCGAGTACCATAGCAAACATGGTCAACGTATTTATTGAGTAGCCAAATGCAGCGAGTATCGCAAATGTTCCCAGCAGTACGACTGGAACCGCGATGGTAGGAATAAGTGTTGCACGGAAGTTTTGCAGGAACAGGTACATTACCACGAACACCAGCATAATTGCTTCAATTAGTGTTTTTACTACCTCGTGAATAGAAATTTTAACGAATGGGGTGGTGTCATATGGATATACGATTTTCAGCCCGTGAGGGAAGAAAGGTTCCATATTTTTTAGCGCTTCTTTTACCGCTTTGGATGTATCCAGGGCGTTAGCGCCTGTTCCTAATTTGATACCGATACCAGCAGCAGGTTTGCCGTTAAAGCGGCCAATGAGGTTGTAGCTTTCTGAGCCTAATTCCACTTTTGCCACATCTTTCAGACGAACCTGAGAACCGTCGGTATTAACACGCAGAAGAATCTTACTGAACTCTTCAGGAGAAGTCAGACGTGTTTGGGCAATAATTGAAGCATTTAGCCGTTGACCTGGAACCGGAGGAGTTCCTCCTAATTGACCGGCTGCTATCTGGTTGTTTTGCGCTTTGATTGCATTTATTACATCCAGAGTTGTCATTTTGTAGTTAATAAGCTTGTCGGGATTTAACCAAATGCGCATTGCATACTGGTTACCAAACAGCATTGCATCGCCTACACCAGTTACACGGCTTAGTGGATCTTTAACGTTTGCACCAACATAGTCAGCGATATCCTCCTGTGACATGCTTCCATCTTCAGAGGTGAATCCAGCTACCATTAGGAAGGCATTGGTGGACTTGTCCACATGTATCCCTTGCTGTTGTACTTCCTGAGGTAATAGAGGCATAGCTAGTTGCAGTTTGTTCTGCACCTGTACCTGGGCAATATCAGGATCAGTACCAGCTTCAAAGGTTAGCGTGATGTTCATGTTACCAGCAGAATCACTGTTGGAAGACATATAAACCAAGTTATCGATACCATTCATATTTTGTTCTATAACTTGGGTAACTGTGTTTTGCACAGTCGTCGCATCAGCACCGGGATAAGTTGCGGAGATAGAAATCGCCGGTGGTGCGATAGTAGGGTACTGCGCCACGGGTAATTTCATAATTGCCAGCAGCCCAGCCAGCATGGTGATAATTGCAATTACCCATGCAAATATTGGCCGATCTATAAAAAACTTAGGCATGAATCACCGACTCCTTAATTAAGACTTTTTCGCAGGCTCAGTTTGGTTCGTAGCAGATTTAGCATTTAAATCTACTTCTTCTGCTTTGACTGGTATACCAGGCTTAATTTTTTGTAAACCAGTGACGATAACCCGATCACCTGTTTTCAAGCCGGAATTTACTAGCCATTTGTTACCAATAGCCTGACTTACATTAATAATTCGTAGTTCGACTTTTTCGTCTTTACCAACCACCATGGTGGTGGCTTCGCCACGAGGTGTACGGGTGACTGCTTGCTGAGGAACCAGTATTGCATCTCGGCGAACACCATCTTCTAGTTTTGCGCGAACAAACATACCAGGCAGTAATTCTTCATTCCGATTAGGGAATATTGCACGGATGGTAATAGAGCCGGTTGTTTCATCTACGGTGATATCAGAGAATTCCAGATAGCCTGTTTCACTGTATTCTTTACCGTCTTCCATGATCAGATGAATTTTAGTTTTACTATTCCCTTTCTGCACAATACCCTTAGCGATTTCATTTTTCAGGCGCAGGTAATCATCACTTGACTGAGTGACATCTACATAAATTGGATCTAACTGTTGAATAGTCGTCAGTGCTGTTGGTTGGCCAACTGAGACCAGAGCACCTTCAGTTATGGTCGATTTGCCGGAACGGCCACTAATCGGTGCTGTTACTTTGGTATATGCCAAATTGATACGGGCAGTTTCTACAGCAGCTTTTGATGACTGTACTGCTGCATTTGCCTGTGTATAATCAGCATTAGCTTTATCAAATTCCTGTTGACTAATATAGTTTGTTCCTAATAGTGGCTTATAGCGGTTTACTGTCAGGCGTGCAATTTCTGCCTTAGCCTGAGCTTGCGCCAAATCAGCTTTAGCACTGTCATAGGTAGCCTGGTAAGTTGCTGGATCTATTTGATATAAGGAAGTACCTGCTTTTACATCGCTTCCTTCTTCATAGTTTCGTTTCAGAATTATACCGCTTACTTGCGGACGCACTTCTGCAATACGGAAGGCTGATGTTCTGCCTGGCAATTCAGTCGTGACCATCAGAGGTTCAGTTTTCAGCGTCACGATACCGACTTCAGGGGCTTGTTGGTTCCCAGCCGCTTGCTGAGAGTCTTTGTCGTTACATCCTGAAAGAGCTAAGCTGCCTGATAGTACCAGTACTGCAGCCAGAGGCAAAACTCCCCTGTTTATTCGCATAAGTAAACCTCAATATTTTTAAATGTTGATCTTTCAATCCGTAAAACCATTACTCCATTAATAACAGCATGCTATAATACAAACATACATGAATGTATGTAAATCAACTTCAGGCTAAAAACAGAGTGTATGGCACGAAAAACTAAACAACAGGCTGAGGAGACCCGGCAACAGATTATAGACGCAGCTATAAAAGAGTTCTCTGAGCGCGGTGTCTCGGCTACTTCACTGACAGATATTGCTACAGCGGCTGGGGTAACCCGAGGAGCAATTTACTGGCACTTTAAAAATAAAGTAGACCTGTTTTCTGAAGCTTGTAAAATATCAGATTCTAAGATTGATGAATTAGAAAAAGAGTATCAAGCAAAATATTCTAATAATCCACTCCTGATTTTAAGAACTTTAATAATTCATATTTTGACGTCGGTTGTCGATGATCCGAAGAGTCGGTTATTAATGGAGATTTTTTTCCACAAATGTGAATTTGTTGGTGAAATGTCTGCTTTGGTGGAAGCTCGTCAGGAACTGTGTGTTGCAGACTATGTTCGTATTGAAGGGTTACTTTCTGACTGTATTGCATTAGGTCAGCTTCCTTATAATCTGAATCTAAGGCGAGCCGCTATCATGTTGAGAGGGTTGATAACAGGTTTACTGGAGAATTGGTTGTTTGCACCAGATAGTTTTGATATTCAGAAAGAAGCTGAATCGTTAACGGATAGCTTTATCGATGTGCTTAAATATAGTGAGTATATGAAAATTGTTGAAAAATGAAGAATCAGAATTATAGAGGAGGAATTATAGAGTAGTTCTATTCTGGTAATTGCTAATAACGTGACTAATGGTCAAAAGTCATTATCTTGTGCTCTTCGTTTATCTATAAAAAGAACAATACCCAGAAACTAGCCGGAAATTATATTTAAAATATTAGATACTGTTGCTACTGGCCTTAAGGGCAGTAATCTTAAAAGGTAAAGTTATAACCTAAAGTAAATGCTGATGATTCTGACTATACAAAATTACCGGTAGAATTCACAAGGCTGGTACAAGTGCTTGTGATATCAGCGATTCAGTGCACTGGTTAGGCGTATCTGGTAGATGCAAGCGAAGTTCTGAGTGGATACAGCGTTACGCAGTTGGTCGTAATTGTTGAGGGGTAGCTATCATCTATGTTGGAAATACAAAATGTAACGCATGCTTACGGTGAGCGTGTGATATTGAGAGACTTAAATTTGCAGTTGAAGGAAAAAAGAATTGCCATCATAGGTAGTAATGGCTGTGGCAAGAGTACATTTGTGCGTCTTCTCAATGGACTATTAGTACCGAAAAGTGGTGATGTTCTGGTGGATGGTTTGAACACGAGAGCAGATGGAAAAGCGATTCGGCGTAAGGTCGGTTTTGTATTCCAAAATCCTGACAATCAGATTGTTTTTCCAGTTGTTGAAGAGGATTTGGCTTTTGGAATGAAAAATCTTGGTTTTACCAAGGACACGATTCAACAAAGAGTTCAGGAGGTACTTTCACGATATGATTTACTTCAGTTTAGAGAGCATCCTGCCCATCTTTTAAGTGGTGGTCAGAAACAACTCCTTGCAATCTCTGGTGTGCTTGTAATGGACCCTGCTTACATAATTTTCGATGAGCCTACAACTTTGCTTGATTTGCGGAACAAGCGCCGTGTTGCCGAAGCGATCGATAACTTATCTCAAACTGTGATTGTAGTATCTCATGACCTTGAGTTTTTGGCAGGATTCGATCGCGTGCTTGTTTTCGATGATGGTCGTGTGGTTATCGATGACATTCCCTCCATTGCTATTCCTGAATATGTAAGGATGATGTCATGAGCTTGTCTGGGCATGAGCATAGTTCATCATTTGTACATCGAGCCAGCCCAGGGCTCAAGATTATTTCTTTGGTTATTTTGGGAACATTACTCTTTATTATTCCGCGTATTGATCTTTCAGTTGCAGTTTTGTCAGGCATTGTACTTTTATATTTGTTGGCCAGAATTTCATTAAAAACTGCTTGGGCGCAACTACGGCCGGCTATGTGGATTCTCTCACTTATTTTTATAGTTCAAGTGTTTTTGCATCATTGGACTGTTGGTGTTCTTGTGATAGTTCGCCTTGTTTCACTTTTGCTGCTAGCTTCGCTTGTTACTTTCACTACTCGTACCTCTGACATGATTGACGCATTGGAAAAGGGCCTTGCGTGGCTGTACTATCTTGGTGTTAATCCTGGAAAAGTGAGCCTGGCATTATCGCTTGCTTTACGATTTATCCCTGTTCTAGTGTCAATTACAGGGGAAGTACGGGAGGCGCAGAAAGCAAGGGGTCTTGATAAGAGTGTCATAGCAATTGCAGTACCCGTTATTGTAAGAACACTTAAGATGGCAGATGATATTTCTGCTGCTATTGATGCTCGGTCCTATGATCCTGGGTTTGTGAGAAAGAAATCAATCAGTAAATAAAGCACAATTTGTAGCCTTATTTAAAAACAAGGGGAGAAAATGTCCACGAAAGATATTGTTTATATAGCACTATTTGCTGCATTAACCGCAGCATTGGGTTTATTCCCGCCATTGATACTATCTGTTGTGGGCGTTCCGATAACAGCTCAATCGATGGGAGCAATGCTTGCCGGCGCCATTGTTGGTGCGAAACGGGGGGGATTGGCGTTGTTGCTTTTTTGTGTGCTTGTTGCAGTTGGATTACCGGTAATGGCTGGAGGTATGGGGGGATTGGGGGTATTTCTCAGTCCGAGTGGTGGTTTTGTTTTGGCATGGCCAATTGCAGCTTTTGTTATCGGCTACTTGTATGAGCAGAACTTGGCGAAACTGAACGTCTTCAAAGAAGCTGGATTTCTTGTATTTGGTGGGATAGTGTTTGTTTACGTGATTGGCATCCCATGGGTTGCAGCATTTGCCAATATCAACCTCTGGCAAGCAACCGTAGGTTCGCTTGGATTCATACCGGGAGATATTATCAAAGTTGTACTGGTTATCTTGATTGCGAAAACTATTCGCCGGGCTTATCCCACTTATGAGTAACGCTTCTAAATGTTGGTCTTTGTGACTGGCTGGTACTTGGTTGTGAGCACCAATAGTTACCACTAAGAGTCATCATTGTACCGACTATGGCAAATCCGCATGCTCCGAGTGAATCGAAGAAAAGATGATCACGCTAGGTATATATGATTTTCCCGTGAGATCGTCACGATGTGTAGGCCAGTAGTAGTGCAAGAAAAGGGTACCTTCATGTTCAGACTCCAGCGTCTTACCAAAATGTATTACGACCATAGGATCAGATTCTTCTCATTTAGCAATCCGATAAAAGAACCTGTTGTAATCCGATAGCCTCCCGCAGGTAAGACGATATGGGGATTACTAGTATTAAAAATGACGATAGAGCCAACTTGAGGTTGGAAGGTGAAGGATTCGCAATCAACCAATAGTGAACTATCATATGGCTTATATGTTTTATCTATAACAGTACTCTTGAATGGTTGATTATAGATCACTGTTTCTCCTCCTTGAGAAGGAGACGAAACATAGAGGTTCCAAGCGAGTTGAGTTGACACATCACCGATAGCCAGGTTTCCTTTCGCAAAAGTAGGTGCATAGTCCACATGTAAGTCCGAACCATTGGAGATAATGCGGATGATGCCGGCAAAATAGGGACCTAATCCCGGTTCTTCAGCGACCGAAATGTTGAAATTTGTATCATGTTTGATACATCGTATGAATCGAACAATTGGATCAAAAGCTTGATTGATGACTTGAGTACGTTCTTGCTCAGCCGAACTGACTTGAGCAAAGTACTCTTCTTTGGGCCGATTACGATAATGAGCTAACGGATTTCCCAGATAAAAGCCTGGTCTCCCGAATGCATAGGGTTTTGCCTTCATGCTCAGTATTGCAGTTGAAAGCTGTTCACATTCCTCTGTCGTTGCAAAATCATTTATCACTGCTGCCGGAATCTTGTTATCTATGATTGCTTGCAAGCTTTCTGATGATAATTTGATAAGTTCGTTTGATGCCCACCTTGACGACATGATAGCCAATTCCTAGTTTATTTCGTTACATTAGAAAAATTGATCTATTTGAAGGCTGGAATTGATCGTATAACATTGATTGTATAATAATGCAACATTTGGTCACACTCAGGAACACGATAATGACAATATCTCTGAGAGGTCATCACCTTCTTTGTATGCTTACCTACGCCGGCAACGGATATACCCCAGGTTTTATCGAAAACTACAATAAAATTATTCCCCGAATTCGGGACGAGGATATTCTGATTGTGGCTGGGCCGGATGACGTATGTGCTCCTTTGCTTGGAGAAGATAACCCTCATTGTTTGGGAGAGAGTGTCATTATTCGCGATAGCCATGCTTTAGAAGCTGTAGGTACTCTTATGGGGCGGTCTGTCGAAATAGGACATAGATTAAGACTTGATTCAGCTTATTTTAGGCAGGCGCGATGGGCTTTCGGTCGTGGGATTGTAAGGGGTGCCTGTGTAGGTTGTGAATGGGAGTTGCTTTGCACTCGAATAGCTGCTGACGACTATTCTTCAACGCTTCTTAAACTAAGCGATGGGAAGAGTTAAAAAATGCACTAAACATAAAGCCGTTCTGGTAGTGGTTGTGGATATACCCTGAAACAGCTTCCTTTTTAAGTAGGCTATTGGCGTATCCGAGGCACCATATAAACCATGACCGCGACATTAATGCGGTACGAAATATTAAAGTTATCGAGTTGACATTGTTAGCCCATGGAGAGAAGGTCAGCCCTAATTCGCGTCACTGTGGGTAAGGTTCGTCTCTGGGAATCCTCTTCTTTAAGAAGAAGAGCAGTCAATCGTAGATTGTAGTTGCTTCACTAATTTTGCTTGATAATCATGTTTGACTATTTCCAGTGCGGCAAGTGCGATTTCAGGAGTGATTTCATTGCACTCCAGTAAATAGATTAGATCAACAGCAAGCTGAACTTCAGGTGGTGCATGTTCGACGGACATAAAATATTCCTCATTTGAGTTGTTAATCCATGTTTTCTTTATATTCGATTGATTTTTCAATTCGCATCATAGATTGGCGGCAACGTGCCAATCTTCCAGCTAAGGCTGCAATTTCTTTCTGTACTTTTTGCTGATTACTAAGTGTAGTCTGTTGATTCAATCTTAGTTCTCTATCATTGATCATTGCGAGTAGGCGGCGTTCATAATCCTGATGCTCAGCCAGTTTATGATACAGGTCAGTAGCTTGTTGTTTATGCTCGAACTGACTCTCTTTTCTTCTCAGGGACTGGGTAGATGACTCACGCTTTAATGCTTCTATTTGAATAATTAAACGTTCAGATAGAAATGCGACTTGTTCTGTCCGGTTATCCTGAACACACTCTTTTAGTTGTTCCATGTTGTGCTTTACTTCTTGCAAATAGCCACGGAGCTTATCGCTGTGTCGGTTAAATAAAGTCTGATCAAACCGGGCAGTGGAAAATGGAGTGTCTGCTAGTGGAGCAAGTTCTTTTGCCAGTATGTCGACCTGTTTTTCGAGCAAGTTTAATAAATTTCGTGTACTCATTTATACCTTAAAGTGGTTATGTGTTGTAAAGTAGAATTGATTTTGAACGACAAAAAATAGGCTGATGAATGTTGATTGGTTGCTTTTTTCTATCAGTTTGCATAGATTTTAGCACTTTCGTGTTCTACTCACTGGCCCCGATTATGATCACAAACGCGCAGCAACTGCAATTTATTAAAGACAGTATAGAAACTATTCCGAATTACCCGAAACCAGGGGTCCTTTTTCGTGATATCACAACTTTATTGGATAATCCTCCTGCCTACCAAGCAACGATTGATCTTCTGGTAGAGCGATATCAAGGCAAGGGCATAACAAAAATTGTTGGCACTGAAGCTCGTGGTTTTCTATTCGGAGCTCCAGTTGCGTTGCGTCTCGGTGTTGGTTTTGTCCCCGTGCGTAAAGCCGGTAAGTTACCTCGTGAAACATTGAGTGAAACTTACGATCTAGAGTATGGCACTGATACATTGGAAATGCATAAAAATAGTATAAGAGAGAACGATAAAGTGCTGGTTGTTGATGATTTATTAGCAACCGGTGGCACTGTTGAGGCAACTGTCCGCTTAATCCGTCGTTTAGGAGGTAAAGTTTCTGAAGCTGCCTTTGTTATTGGTTTGCCAGATTTGGGGGGCATTGAGCGCCTGCAAAGGCAAGGAGTGAATAGTTTTACTCTGCTTGAATTCCCAGGTCATTGATCTGTTTATTTTCGCATTACTAACATATCGGCCTCGCTGTCTGTAGTGGGGCTGTGTTAGCATGGTAGCCAATCATCTTTAATTTCTCCGGTATCAATGAGCTATCAGGTACTTGCCCGTAAGTGGCGCCCACAAATATTTTCTAATGTGATTGGCCAGGAACACGTCCTGACTGCGTTAGCTAATGGTCTTGCCCATGATCGGCTTCATCACGCTTACTTGTTTTCTGGCACCAGAGGCGTTGGAAAAACGACAATTGCCCGTTTATTTTCTAAGGGATTGAATTGCGAAATAGGTATTACTGATAAGCCTTGTGGTAAATGTGCTAATTGTCTTGAAATTGAACAAGGGCGGTTTGTTGATCTGATTGAGATTGATGCTGCTTCCCGTACTAAAGTTGAAGATACGCGTGAATTGCTGGATAACGTGCAATATGCTCCAACTCGCGGGCGTTTCAAAGTTTACCTGATTGATGAAGTGCATATGCTTTCTCGCCACAGTTTCAATGCATTATTGAAAACGTTGGAAGAGCCACCTGAACATGTGAAATTTTTGCTGGCAACAACTGATCCGCAGAAATTGCCAGTGACCATTCTATCCCGTTGTTTACAGTTCCATCTCAAAGCGCTGGATGTCGCTCAAATAAGCGATCAGCTTGAGCGTATACTTAAAGCTGAACATCTAGAGAGTGACAGCCGTGCTCGCCAGCTTTTGGCTCGTGCTGCTGATGGTAGTATGCGTGATGCCCTAAGTCTGGCCGATCAGGCTATTGCTATGGGGCAAGGACAGGTGACGGCTGAAATAGTCAGCCAAATGCTGGGGACGCTGGATGATGAACAGCCTTTATCCATTATTGAAGCATTGGTTCGGGCTGACGGTCGGCAGGTTATGGCATTGGTGGAGCAAGTTGCTTTACGCGGTACTGACTGGGAAAATCTGTTGGTAGAGACACTTTCATTGCTACATCGTATTGCAATGATCCAACTGTTACCTTCTCAATCAGAGATTGGTCCTTCTTCAATAGATGGCCGTTTGCGGATATTAGCAAAGACTATCTCACCGGAAGATTTGCAACTTTATTATCAAACGTTACTGATTGGTCGTAGAGATCTGGCGTATGCGCCAGAGCGCAGAATGGGTGTTGAAATGGCTTTACTCAGGGCTTTAGCATTTCATCCCAAAACAGTCATAGAAGAGGTTCCTGTACCGGTGGTACAACCCACGGTTACGCCACCCACGGCAGCTCAGCGGCAACATGATCACCAGAAGGAGATAACTTCTACTAATCATGTTGGTGAGTTGGTACCGGTGGATAGAACTTCTCAGAAAGAATCTCAGATACCCCAGGCACTTGTATCGAGCCCGACCGCGCAACTATTAAAAGCAAGGAATGCGTTATCCCGACAGCAAGAGCAAACACCACCAAAAAAGTCTGAACCGGCTACGTCTGTTAAGACGAGGCCGGCGACCTCGGCACTGGAACGGCTTGCCGCAGTGTCAGGGCAACGACCTCAATCATCAGTGGCTAAAATTCAGGAAAACAAGCCTGAGAAAAAAGAGGCTTACCGTTGGCGTGCTAAGAATATTGAGAAAAAACCAGAAACTTATGTGGCTACGCCAAAAGCTTTAAGAACAGCGTTGGAACATGAGAAAACACCAGAGCTGGCAGAGAAATTAGCGGAAGAATCTAAACAAAGAGATGCATGGGCCGCAGAAGTTGATAAACTTAAAATTCCTAAACTGGTGCAACAATTAGCATTAAATGCGTTCAAAGAGCAGGTTGGTGAAAATCAGATCTGCCTACACTTGCGTTCGAGCCAGCGTCACCTTAATTCCGCTTTTGCACAAAAGTCATTAACGGAAGCGTTAAGCGAGTTGCATGGTGCAACGGTTGAATTCAGCATTATTGAAGATGATAATCCGGCGGAAAAAACTCCGCTGGAATGGCGACAAGCCATTTATGAAGAGAAGTTGGCACAAGCTCGCCAATCAATTATTGCGGATAAAACTATTCAGACATTGCGGCAGGTATTTGATGCTGAATTGGATGAAGAGAGTATCCGACCGGTCTAACCGCTGCAATCTGTACCTGTTGTACGATGTAGCCATAGCGAAGAGAGAAAACTATGTTTGGTAAAGGTGGTTTGGGCAATTTGATGAAACAGGCCCAGCAAATGCAAGACAAAATGCAAAAAATGCAGGAAGAGATCGCCAATTTGGAAGTGACAGGTGAATCTGGTGCAGGTTTGGTTAAAGTGACTATCAATGGTGCTCATAATTGTCGTCGTGTTGATATCGATCCAAGCCTGATGGAGGACGACAAAGAGATGTTGGAAGATCTTATTGCTGCCGCATTCAATGATGCAGCCCGCCGTATCGAAGAAACTCAGAAAGAGAAAATGGCAAGTGTTTCCAGCGGAATGCAACTGCCACCAGGCTTTAAGATGCCATTCTGATGCAAACCAGTCCTCTCCTTGAATCCTTGATGGAAGCATTGCGCTGTTTGCCAGGGGTTGGCCCTAAATCTGCACAACGGATGGCTTTTCATCTGCTACAGCGTGATCGCAGTGGTGGAATGCGTTTGGCTCAGGCGTTGACAAAAGCGATGTCAGAAATTGGACATTGTCAGTATTGCCGGACTTTTACTGAGCAGGAACAGTGTACGATTTGTGCCAACTCACGCCGTCAGCAAAATGGTCAAATTTGTGTGGTTGAAAGTCCCGCGGATATTCATGCTATTGAGCAAACGGGTCAGTTTGCTGGGCGCTACTTTGTATTGATGGGACATTTATCTCCGCTGGATGGTATTGGCCCGATGGATATTGGGTTAGATCGTCTTGAGGAGCGTCTCTCCACTGAAGTGATTTCAGAGGTCATTCTGGCGACCAATCCGACAGTGGAAGGAGAGGCAACTGCTAATTATATTGCAGATATGTGCGCCCAGTATGAAGTAACTGCGAGCCGTATTGCTCATGGTGTGCCGGTTGGCGGTGAACTTGAAATGGTAGATGGCACAACTTTGTCACATTCACTTGCTGGGCGGCAGAAGATTACTTATTAATTTTCTGTTAGTGCCTTACGGTTTTATCTGGCTGGAAAAATATGGTTGTGTATCCTGTTATAGATCAAACCGTAAAGACTTTAAAGCGCTGCATTTATGCAGCGTATTCTATAAGTTATTTAAATAATTAACTTATTTACTCTATTTCATATTCTTTTGAATAACCTAACTTGAAATTCAATTTATTTATCCCCATTTGAACTTCATCGTCTGATTTTATCTATCTGAACTGGATTTAGATTGAGGTAACAAATGAGTATGAAAGGTCAGGAAACCCGTGGATTTCAGTCTGAAGTAAAACAACTTCTGCAATTAATGATCCATTCACTCTATTCCAATAAAGAGATTTTTCTTCGTGAGCTAATCTCAAACGCTTCTGATGCTGCTGACAAATTACGTTTCCGCGCATTATCTGCCCCAGATCTTTATGAAAACGATGGTGAACTGCGTGTTCGCCTCTCTTTTGATAAAGAAAAGAGAATTATTACGATTAGTGATAATGGCATTGGTATGACCCGAGATGAAGTCATTGATAATCTTGGAACTATTGCTAAATCAGGCACCAAAGCTTTCCTGGAATCTATTGGTTCAGATCAGGCGAAAGATAGCCAGCTAATTGGACAATTTGGTGTTGGTTTTTACTCTGCATTTATTGTAGCGGATAAAGTCACTGTACGTACCCGTGCTGCTGGTGCTTCAACTGATCAAGGGGTATTCTGGGAATCGGCTGGTGAAGGCGATTACACTATCGCTGATATTGAAAGAGAAACTCGTGGTACAGAGATCACTCTTCATTTACGTGAAGGGGAAGATGAATTCCTGGATAACTGGCGTTTGCGTTCTGTTATCAGCAAATATTCTGACCATATTGCTCTGCCAGTTGAAATTGAAACTAAAAATAAGAGTGAAGAAGAAGGCGAAGAAGATACCGTAACCTGGGAAAAGATTAATAAAGCCCAGGCTTTGTGGACTCGTGGTAAATCTGAAATTACAGATGAAGAATACAAAGAGTTCTACAAACATATCTCTCATGATTTTGCTGATCCGATGATCTGGAGCCATAATCGTGTAGAAGGTAAACAGGAATATACCAGCATGCTCTATATTCCATCCCAGGCTCCGTGGGATATGTGGAATCGTGAGCATAAGCACGGATTGAAACTGTATGTCCAACGCGTGTTTATTATGGATGATGCAGAACAGTTCATGCCAAACTATTTGCGCTTTGTTCGTGGTCTGATTGATTCCAATGACTTGCCGCTGAATGTTTCTCGTGAAATTCTACAAGATAACTCTATTACCCGTAATTTGCGTAATGCGTTGACCAAACGTGCATTACAGATGTTGGATAAATTGTCAAAAGATGATGCAGAGAAATACCAGCAATTCTGGCAACAGTTTGGTCTGGTGATGAAAGAAGGTCCGGCAGAAGATCATACTAACAAAGAAACTATTGCTAAATTGTTACGTTTTGCTTCTACCCATAATGATAGCTCTGCCCAGACAGTTTCTCTGGAAGAATATGTTAGTAGAATGACGGAAGGTCAGGATAAAATCTACTACATCACTGCGGACAGTTATGCTGCGGCGAAAAATAGCCCGCACTTAGAACTGTTTCGTAAGAAAGGTATCGAAGTTCTGCTATTGTCAGATCGTATAGATGAATGGATGATGAGCTATCTTACTGAGTTCGATAGTAAAAAATTCCAATCAGTCAGTAAAGCCGATGAATCTTTGAATAAATTGGCAGACGAAAACAAAGCTGAGCAGGAAGAAGCTGAAAAGCAATTAGAGCCATTTGTTGAGCGTGTGAAAACATTGCTTGGCGATCGGGTAAAAGAGGTCAAATTGACTTACCGCCTAACTGATACTCCGGCAATTGTGACAACAAACGCGGATGAAATGAGTACACAGATGGCGAAATTGTTTGCTGCGGCTGGTCAGCAGGTCCCAGAAGTTAAATACAATTTTGAACTGAATCCTGATCATCAATTAGTAAAACTGGCGGCTGATATTAGTGATGAAACACAGTTTGCTGATTGGGTCGAATTATTGTTCGATCAGGCATTATTTGCTGAGCGGGGCACATTGGAAGATCCAAATCAGTTTATCCGTCGTATGAATCAGTTATTACTGTCTGGAAAAGCTTGATTTAGTTATATTTTGGTAACGATTGTAAACCACGCCTCCGGTAGTGAAATGAGGCGTGGTTTATTTTTTGCAGAAAAATATCACGAAATCGTTTACCTGTTTCCTTGAGGGAACCCCATTCCAAATGGTATGGTGATTTGTTTTCTTAAAATATAAAAACTAACTAGCAAGGGGATTTACGCAATGCGTATTATTCTGCTGGGCGCTCCGGGCGCCGGTAAAGGGACTCAGGCACAATTTATCATGGAGAAATATGGGATCTCTCAAATTTCTACCGGTGATATGTTGCGTACTGCAGTTAAGGCTGGCACAGAATTGGGTTTAAAAGCAAAAGAGCTGATGGATAATGGCAAGCTAGTTACTGATGAACTAGTCATTGCTTTGGTAAAAGAGCGCATCAAACAAGATGATTGCCGAAATGGATTCTTGTTGGATGGGTTCCCTCGTACCATTCCTCAGGCTGATGCAATGAAAGAAGCCGGTATTAATGTTGATTATGTTCTGGAATTCGATGTACCTGATGAATTGATTATTGAACGTATCATTGGGCGCCGTGTGCATGCACCATCTGGACGTGTTTATCACATCAAATTTAATCCACCTGCAATGGAAAATAAAGATGATGTTACTGGTGAAGAATTGACTATTCGTAAAGATGATCACGAAGATATCGTGCGTAAGCGTTTGGTTGAATATCATCAACAGACTGCACCTTTGGTTTCTTACTATCAGAAAGAAGCTGAAATAGGTAACACTGAATACTTCAAAATTGATGGTACTCGAAAGGTATCTGAAGTTAGTGAAGAATTGACCAAAATTTTGATTAATCAATCTGAGTGATTCTTAAAAGGCGGCGTTAAGCTGCCTTAATCTTATATTATTTCTTTACTATTTCAGCTGATTAGTTGGTTTTTATTTATTGTTTTTCATGGATAAACATGATTTTCATCCGTATTTTATTATGTTAGGGTTCTCATCAGTGAAAACAATAGGGAATCGGCATAATGAGCAGCAGCGATAAGTATGGCGTTTTATTAGTTAATCTTGGCACTCCTGATCAGCCAACAACTGCGGCTATAAAGCGTTACTTAGCCGAGTTTCTTAGTGATAAAAGAGTTGTAGATGTTTCCACACTAATTTGGAAGCCAATATTATATGGTGTTATTTTGCCTTTACGTTCCTCACGTGTGGCAAAGTTATATCAGAAAATCTGGACAGATGAAGGTTCTCCTCTGTTAGTATATAGCCGCCGTCAGCAGAAATTATTAGCAGAGAAATTGGTAGATATTCCTATTGAACTAGGAATGAGTTATGGTTCTCCATCTATTGAACAGGCAATTGATAATCTACTCAGGCAGAATGTTGAACAATTGGTTGTTTTACCACTTTATCCCCAGTATTCTTGTTCCACATCTGCGGCTGTATTTGATGGTATCAGTCTGGCATTACAGAAATATCGTACTATTCCTGGAGTCCACTTTATTCGCAGCTATGCTGATCACCCGGCTTATATTTCTGCACTGAAGGAGACGATTGAGAAGAGTTTTTATGTGCATGGTCAACCGGATAGATTATTGCTTTCCTATCATAGTATTCCGCAACGTTTTGTTGATACTGGTGATATTTATGCCGAGCAATGTAAGTTAACAACACGATTGTTAAAGCAAACTATTAATTATCCGGCAGAACAAGTAATGATGGCTTATCAGTCGCGTTTTGGTCGAGAGCCATGGTTGATGCCATTCATGGATCAGACGATGAAATCATTGCCTGATCAGGGAATAAAACATATTCAGGTACTTTGTCCCGGTTTTTCATCTGATTGTCTGGAAACGCTGGAAGAGATAAAATTGCAGAATAAGGAGATATTTCTTGATGCTGGTGGAGAGAAATTTGAATATATTCCTGCGCTTAACGACAATAGTAGTCATATTTTGCTGCTTGAAGCATTAGTGAACAGTGTTGTCAGAGGCAGAGTTGAGTCGTAATGGAATTAATCTATCATTAGGATGAATTGATTCTTTAGTGGTATATTCCTACTCAAGTACCTGTCTATCTGAACTGCCATACTTGGTTTTTAGGATAAATGAAATTAACCATAGGGTTCAGTGGGATGATGTTTTGTAGAGCAATTAGTAACAGCCATATTTGAATTTGGATATAAATAATGATTAATAAACCGGTTAAAAGCACTAACTTCAATGAAGAATATTTTAATTATTACAATTCAAAACAAGACGATGAAATCGATTTGTTTGAGTTATTTTCTGTTTTATTTCAATCAAAGTTATTGATTATTGCTGTTACTATCGTTTTTGCTGTTATTGGTTTTGTAGCAACATCGTTGATGCCACAAAAATGGACGAGTTCAGCTTCAGTTATTCAACCTCAACTTGAAGAAATACAGCCACTTAAAAATCTCCTGACTACGTTAGAGGTTTTAAGTTTACAACCATCGGTAACTTCATCATCGTTGTATCATAATTTTTTGAATAATTTTAATTCACGGGTTTTACGAGAAGAATATCTGATTAATACAGAATATTTTAAAAATCTGATAGCTAAATCAGATGATCATTCGCCACTTGCAAAAAGAAAACTTATTGAAAAAATTGTAAATGATAATATTTCCTCTTCTTCAAAAGTGGAAAAAGATGATCAAAATAATGAGGAGGTTAAACTGGTTTTCAGTGCAGAGACTGCTGAAGATGCATATAACCTGCTAAATGGCTACATTAACTATGCATCGTCTGTTGTTCGTGACCAAGTGAAAAACGAATTGGGTGATATGGTTGAACAGAAGCTTGCTTACTCTGAAGGTTTATACCAGGTTGATTTAAACCGCGTGAGTAATATACAGAGAGCTAATGTTGAGCGGCTGAAACATGCATTATCCATTGCTAATTCAGCGGGAATTAAAAAACCTATTTCTAGTGAAGGAGCAATGATTAAAGACGATCCAGATTACTCTATTGCCTTAGGTTCTGATGCATTACAGCGTAAGTTAAAAATTACGGAAGAAATTAAAGATCCAGCCTCAATTGATGCTGATTTACGTAACCGTATGTTTTATATAAATGAACTTAAATCACTTAGAATAAATAAAGTTGACTTTCAGCCGTTCAGATATATGCAGGCTCCTTATGAACCAACGGCGAAAGATTCGCCTAAGCGCCTGATTATCTTGATAGGCAGTGCTTTTATCGGTCTTATCCTGTCTGTTATTTTCGTTATGCTTCGTCACATGGTGCGCAGTCGTCGACAAGCGGCCTAATGTTCTTTAGGCAGCAAGTGTCATTGTGACACTTGCTGCTTGTCTGTTTTTATTGTGCTAATATGCCGCATCTTTATGTCCCTATAGCATCAATCAAATATGAAATTCCCTGGTAAACGTAAATCAAAACACTATTTTCCTGTCAGTCTGCGTGATCCCTTACTCCAGCCAATTAAAGACATGATGGATAGTGAGAATAATCGGGCTTATATCGTTGGTATCGATCAGACATTAGTGGATATTGAAGCGAAAGTAGACGAAGATTTTATCCGGCGTTATAACCTTAGCCAGGGGCACTCATTGGTTATTGAAGATGATGTAGCTGAAACCTTGTATAAAGAACTTACTGATAATAATCTTATTAGCCATGAATTTGCTGGTGGTACTATCGGTAATACCCTCCATAATTACTCAGTTCTTGCTGATGATCGCTCCGTTTTACTGGGGGCTATGTGTAATAATATTCAGATTGGTAGCTATGCTTATCGCTATTTATGTAATACCTCTAGCCGTACTGATCTAAATTATTTACAAGGTGTGGATGGAGCAATTGGCCGCTGTTTCACTTTGGTAACAGAAAATGGTGAACGGACTTTTGCCATCAGTCCTGGACAAATGAATCAACTTAAGCCTGAGAGTATTCCTGAACAGATTATTGCTGAAGCTTCAGCTTTGGTATTGACCGCTTATTTGGTTCGTTGCAGACCAGGAGAGCCGATGCCTGAAGCAACAATGAAAGCTATTGAATATGCGAAAAAATATAGTGTTCCCGTCGTTCTGACTTTGGGGACAAAGTATGTTATTGCTGATGATCCACAATGGTGGCGTGATTTTCTGGCTGAGAATATTTCTGTTCTGGCAATGAATGAAGATGAAGCTTATGAGCTTACTGGTTTTAGTGATCCATTATTGGCTTCAGATATGGCATTAAATTGGGTAGATTTAGTTCTGTGTACCGCTGGCCCGGCTGGATTATATATGGCTGGTTATACCGAAGAAAGTTATAAACGCCGGACAACTCATCCATTGTTACCGGGTGCGATTGCTGAATTTAACCGTTATGAATTTAGCCGTGCTATGCGTAAATCTGATTGCCAGTCTCCTATGAAGGTTTATTCTCATATTGAACCTTATATGGGGGGACCAGAAAAAATTATGAATACCAATGGTGCTGGTGATGGTGCTTTATCTGCTTTATTACATGATATAACGGCTAATAACTATCACAGAACGAATGTGCCGAATTCCAGTAAGCATGTTCGTACTTACTTAACATATTCATCTCTTGCTCAAGTTTGTAAATATTCAAACAGGGTCAGCTATCAGGTATTGAGTCAGCATTCTCCACGATTAAGCCGTGGTTTGCCGGAAAAAGAAGATAGCCTGGAAGAGTCTTACTGGGAAAGATAATTTAATAATATTAGCGAAATCCGCTGTAAACCTTGGCCCTATGTCCGATAGGGCGAGGGGCTCTTTTATAAGAAATTTGTTGATACGAGCACCTCGGTGGATTTAGCACCGAGGTCTTTAAGCGGATTTATTTGTGAATACAGGATTCGTTCACTTCTGGGGATTGCCCAGTACAAGAAGACTTTTCTAGCACCAATATGATAATGAGCTTGCTCCACGTTGATCGGGTTTAATTGATAAGTTTGCTTATTGGGAATAATTCATTAATAATCAACGCACTAAGGTAAATTCCTACCCCAAAACTAGTGTGTGCGACCAAACTGCGCAGACGGGCTACATTAGGCTGCGGCGTTTTAGCCGCAGCAAACCCAAATCCAAAACCAGGCTGCATCAGAAAAAATGGGGCGATTATGCTAATGATCCCCATGGCTAGGGCAGGTAAAAGGGTAGGATTTTCCAGCCAGGATTGACCTATTATGATAATAAATAGCAGGGAGAAAAATACGCCAATAATATAGTGCGTTGTCCAGCCAAGGACTTTTTCACCTCTAATTGGGGTTGCTTGAATAATGGTATGGTGAACAAATTTGCCGCCCGGCATGTGTGTCCGAGCCAGCGTCCAACCAGTTGATAATTAAGGGAGGGAATATTGAATAGGCGTTTTTGTACTATTGCCCAAAGATCCATAATCAAGGTAGCACCGATTCCTATTATCACTGCGTGCAGTAGTATATCCATTTGACACTTCCAGGTAATTGAAAGAAATATAGAACATGCTTTGTAATAAACTAGGTTGAAAAATAGCAGAAAAAAATGACCACACGCTGGGTAGTATGAGCAACCTTTGATATGATCATGTTCAACTATTATATTGAATGATTGAGCAATGAAAACAGTATGTCAATATTCAATGATGATGCCCAACGACAACTCTTTGACGAGTTGGCGGAGGTAGCTCGAATTTTGGGAAATACCCACCGTCTGATGCTACTGGAACATATTACTCAGGGAGAAAGGCCGGTAGAACGTCTGGCTGAGCTAACTGGATTGACAATAGCTAATTCGTCACAACATCTTCAGCATCTTAAGCGAGCAGGTTTTGTGCAGTCACGTCGGGAAGGTAAGAACGTTTACTATCGTTTGGGTAACGGTCCGGTACAAAATCTATTGGCGGCACTCCATCAGTATGTTGAATATAGAAATAGTGAGATAGCAGCATTTATCGCCGATACATTTAACCGACGAGAGCATCTGGAGTCGATTTCACGTGAAGAATTGTTTCAAAGACTTAATCTGGGGGAGGTTACCTTGCTGGATGTTCGCCCTTCGGAAGAGTTCGCTTCCGGGCATCTTCCTGGGGCTATCAATATTCCCGCTGAAGAACTTGAGGGGCGTTTGTCAGAGTTGCCTAAGGAGCAAGAAATTGTGGCTTATTGTCGCGGACCATATTGTGTACTTTCCCTTAATGCGATGAAGATACTGCGATCAAAGGGGTTTCTTGCGCGGCGTTTGGAAGAGGGATTTCCAGCTTGGAAAGCGGCTGGGTTCGAGGTACAGAATGACAGATAGGTAGCTCTTCGCGTTTACCTGCCTGTTATGGCACTGAATCCTGATGTACAGGATTCAGTGATTGGCAAGGTCAGTTTAGTGTTTTATTTTTCTTAGGTAAAACAATGCGCCAAGAGCGGCTAGTAAATAAGCCCCACCGGCGGTGCCAAATGCCCAAGCATATCCATTGATAACATCCACTCTGGTAGCTGCAACGGCCATTAATGTTGCCAGCCCGACTGTTGGTCCTAGCTCCATTGAGGTATTCATCACACCACCTGCAAGCCCGGCTTGGCTCAGGGGAACATTAGCTGTAGAAAGCACGGCGCTGCCTGAAAACACTAAAGATGCGCCAGTTGGTAGTATAAACAGCCCTGGAAGCAGGCCCACAGTATAGGTGGTTTTGTCATCGATCATTGCCAGTAGAAATAGCCCGACTGCACCAATCAATAATCCGGTTATTGTGATATGAAATGCACCGTAGCGCATTACCAGAGGTCCTGCGGCTCGATTTATAATCAGAAGACCAAGTGTATAGGGTATAAAAGCCATAGAAGTGGCGAATGATGACCAGCCGCGGAATTGTTGTAGATACAGAGAAAGTAAAAATGTAATCAATCCCATTCCTGCCGCAGCCATCAGAATACCCACCAGGCCGGTAATACGCATAGGATCGCGGATAAAACTTAAGGGTAACAGAGGAGAAGTTACCCGTTTTTCAGCAATCAAGAAGGAAATAATCAATAGAACACCGACGATTATTGGTACTGATACCTGTGGTGTTAGCCAAGAATATTCTCCACTCATAATAAGGCCGAAGCTGAATATTGAAATACCGCTGGTTGCCAGTAACGCGCCCAATAAATCCAGATCAGGTGAATCGGTACTGCTGAGCGATGTAGGCTTCATCATTTTGCGAACTAGTATTAGGCCGATGAAAGCAACTAAAACTGGAACGATAAACATCCAGCGCCAAGATAGCCATGTGGTAATCACACCGGAAGAGAGGAATCCGATGGCGCCGCCCAGCACAGATACCCCTCCCCAGGTTGCCATTGCTTGGTTGAACTGGTTGGGATCGTGGTAAAGCTGGCGTAATAGCGCCATCAACGCCGGAGCAGTGAGAGCAGCGCCAATACCTTGGATAAAACGAATAGTAACTAATGCCCAGTAAGTTGGGGCAAACATACCGGCCAGAGACGAAAGACCAAATATTAGCAGACCGAGGGTGAACATTTTCCTGCCACCATGACGGTCAGTCAGTCGTCCTCCAAACAACAATAGGCCACTGAAGGGAAGACCATAGGCGGCGCTAACCAACACCAATTCAGCTTGAAATAACTTGAACTCAAGACCAATGGCGGGCATGGGTACTCCGATCATTACGATCGTAAAAATCAATGTTGCTTGTATTACAGCAAGGATAGTAAATACTCGGGAGCTGTTGGTTGATATTTGGTCGTTGATTGTCGATTGAACGCTGATTTTTTCAAGTTCGGTCAATTTTTTGCTCTTTATCACGATACCTTCACTCATTTTTTTCACCTTAATCATTCAATTGAATATTTTAGTGATATTCCCGTTGTTTTTACTTTGTCAAGATGAATAACTAAGTGGAATGATTAACATTATTTTTTGCTGATTTTAATTACAATAAATGCTACGTAGATCAAGCTATATATTAGGAATCATATTGGTAATAAAATTCAAATAGTTATTGTGAATCATTTTGCTGGTTATATCTTCATTAGCGATAGGAATATATGGTGTATACCCTTCATCCTTCAAGTTGCTGCTTTGTTGGCTGCTTTCACTCACCCCAGTCACATCGTTATCTATGCTCCTGGGGATTCGTTCACTTGCCGCCGTGCTGCAACTCGAAATTTATTGGGTATATTATTTAATTAATTTTGATGAAAATCCTAATGTTCATTCCTTAAATGGGTGGATTATTATTATTTCATGACATTGCTGATTTTCTATATTAATTAACCATGGAGTGAACTTGGTGATGGTTTTATTTAACTAGAAATATCTTTAATATAAAGCTTCTATTAAAAATTGCAGTTCGGGTTTTTCGTTCTGCCCAATGGGTGGCTATTTTTCACGTTATTTTGTTTTTAGTGATTTCTTAATAATTTCACAGGGGTACATTATGTATATAGTGCAGGAATCTGCGGATAAAATTGGTTTAAATAATTTAGTTATAGAAGAGAGTTATATTGCTAAGCATACTGAAAATGCGACTAGTAAATATGCTATAAAAATAAATGATCTTCTCAATGTAAAATTACCTGTTGATGATTTGTTGCTTTTTAATATAGAAGATAAAAGAGAAGTATCTGAGCCATTTTCACTTACTGACATCCAATATGCTTATCTGATTGGTCGTAATGCAGGTATGACTTTGGGGGGGATTGCAACCCGCTACTATTTTGAAACTGAAATATTTAACCTTGATCTGCAAAAGCTCAATGAAGCGTTAAATCAGACAATTGCTGTTCATCCTATGCTTAGCGCTGAGCTGACTGACTGTGGCAGGCAGAGGGCGTCGTTTACTCCCAAGCGTTATGAGATTGCCATAACTGACTGTGCTTCAATGGATGAGAAGGTACAGCAGGATTTTATTAAACAGACGCGAAATGAAATGGAAACTCATCTGAATTCTTTAGAAACGTCGCCTCCATTCGATATTAGAGCTACATTGCTCAATAATAATGTGGTTCGTTTGCATCTGTGTTTTGAATTGATGTTTCTTGATTTGCATAGCGTAAAAATATTGATGAAGGATTGGTGGGGGTTTTATAAGAATGCCAAAGCATTAAATAAATTACCGGAGTTTGGTTTTGTTGATTATATCTATGCGGAAAAAAACTCATGCATAATGAACAGGGTATTAGAGATAAAGACTATTGGATTAGAAAATTAGATAATATGCCTTCCGCGCCTGAATTACCGTTTCAGCAGTCACCGGAGTTAATTAAGAAACCGATATTCAAAACGATTTCTCATAAAATCACTTTTGAATTGTTGAATAAACTCCGTCAGATTGGTACCGCTCAAGGTATTACCATGGAAACGCTTTTTCTAGGGGCCTATGTAGAAACGTTACGGCAGTGGTCACGTCATCAGACTTTTACTTTGACATTAACTCAACATACCCGACGTCCGCATTTTCCCCTTGTTCAATCGTGTGTTGGGAATTTTCTTCAGTCAAGTTTGCTCTGCGTTGACGACAACAAATCGGATTCTTTTATAAATCGGCTGACTATATTGCAAACAGAGCTGTTTATGAATCGATGGCACTCTTCGTTTAACGGTATCCAGGTGCTGAGAGAACTAAATCGTCGTGGTAGCAATGGACGCGCACTTTCCATGCCGGTTGTGTTTAGTAATACGCTTGACATAGAACTGCGCGATATTATCACCGATTATACCTGGGAGGGTACTGCACCGGTAACTTACAGTAGTACACAGACGCCAGGGATCTGGCTTGAGAATCAGCTATTGAATGTCAACGGCAACTTAGTAATGAACTGGAATTATGTTGATGGCTTGTTCCCACAAGGCATGCTGGAAATGATGTTTGATGCTTCTGTAACGCTTTTGGAGCAATGTGCTGATAACCCGGAAATTTGGGACCAAAAAGGCTCGGTGGTTGTTCTGTCACCACATGATTTATGGGAAAGGCAGGTGGCGAACGCTACTGCTAATGATACTCAACCAGAGTTATTGCAAAATCTTATCCTGAATAGTGCCCGTCAATTCCCCCACAAAACGGCAATTATTCAGGGGGAGCGTCAGGTTAGCTATGGTGAACTAGTAACTAGCGCCAATAATGTGGCTGACCGACTGAGAGCGTCGGTGTCGATTAAGTCCGGTGACATCATCGCAGTCTCACTTCCGCAGGGGCCGGAAATGATTGCTGCTATTCTAGGGGTATTAATTGCCGGGGCTGCTTACGTTTCCATCGATCCGATGTTGCCGAGACAGCGTAGGTCGCGATTGATAGAACGTTGTTCAGCCAAGGCGATAGTTACTCATGCTTGTGCTGATGAGCCAGATTTGTTGGTGAGAATCAATGTGGATATTGATAGCAGTGCCCCTGTTAGGTTCCCTGAACGGGTCGCGTTTCAAACGTTGGATGATCTAGCCTATGTGATCTTTACCTCTGGTTCCACAGGTGAACCGAAAGGAGTGATGATTACCCACCGTAATGCGGCTAATACCGTTTTGGATATTAATCGTCGTTTTGGCGTCAGCGAAGATGACGGGGTATTTTCCATTGCACCAGCCGGTTTTGATCTTTCTGTTTATGACTATTTTGGCGTATTGGGTGCAGGTGGCAAGATATTGTTTCCTTCAGAAGATGAAGCTAACGATCCTAAAGCCTGGGCCAGACAAATAATTAAACACCAAATAACCCTCTGGAACAGTGTGCCTGCACCGGTTAAGGCGCTGATTGAACATGCTGGGCCTCAACTCTCCACCAGCGCTTTGCGTTTGGTTTTGATGAGTGGCGACTGGATACCCGTTAATCTGCCGGACCAGATTAAAGCAGCAATAGACGGTATTGAGGTGGTGAGTCTTGGTGGGGCGACTGAAGGTTCGATTTGGTCAATTGTTTATCCCATCCGAGAGGTTGATGCGAACTGGAAAAGTATTCCCTATGGCAAACCGCTCGCTAATCAGCGATTCCACGTACTCAATAACTGGTTTGAACCTTGCCCTAAGTGGGTAACTGGTGAGCTTTTTATTGCCGGAGAGGGTGTTGCACAAGGCTACCTCTGCGACGAGGAAAAAACCCGCGAGCGTTTTATTATCCATCCTGTCACTGGCGAACGATTGTATAAAACGGGTGATTTAGGACGCTATATTGATCAGGGATTAATTGAAATTCTTGGGAGGGAAGATAGCCAGATAAAAATTAACGGATATCGTATTGAACTGGGAGAAATTGAAGCCTGTTTGCTATCACATCAACAGGCTAACCATGTGGTAATCAATGCTGCAATCCATCCGAAAACCGGTCAAAAGCAGTTGGCTGCGTATATCGTTGCAGAAAAAGGAAGTAACGATAGCGATAACAGGTTATTAGAGAATGAATTGCGGGGGATTGCTCAAGACAATCTTCCTTCTTACATGGTACCTACCTGGTTTGTATTACTGGATAGCATGCCACTGACCACCAACGGAAAAATTGATCGTAAAGCTTTGCCAACGCCTTGGGGTGAAGCGGTAGCTGAAAAAAGTAAAAGCTTGCCGTCCAATGATATTGAGTCCCGTTTATTCGATCTCTGGTCGAAGCAATTGAAACATAACGATTTTGATGTCAATGACGGCTTTTTTGATATTGGTGGAGATTCATTACATGCAGTGGGCATTCTCAGTGCAGTGCGTGAATCCTTTAATGTCAGCCCTACAAGCGAGCAGGATATGATTGAAAGCTTATTTATGAATGCTTCTGTTCGTGATTTTTCAAAGATTCTTGCAACTGTGTCGGATAATGGTTAGGAGCAGTATGTATGAGTAATCACTCTACCGCGGCCCATACGTCTATTCAGTTTGATTTTATCGTCGTAGGGGGAGGAACATCCGGTTGCGTCATGGCATCGCGTCTTTCAGAGAATGGTAAATACTCGGTCATGCTGATTGAAGCCGGACAGGATTCTGATGTGGACAGGCCCGACAGCCCATTGTTGGATGCTTCTCGGTTGGTTCTGGAAGGATATAATTGGCAGTACGAAGCGAATGTTCATGGTGCAGACAGATTCTCACGATTTGTTCAGGCTGATGATATCTCTCCCGTAGGGAGAGATAGACGTAAACAATTTGGTTACAGCTTAGGGAAAGTGATGGGGGGATCTTCAGCCATTAATGGTGCCGTCGCATTAAGAGCTTTTCCCAGTGACTTCGAATATTGGGTGAAAATGGGCTGTGAGAAATGGTCATGGCAGGATGTCTTGCCGTGGTACAAATTTCTTGAAAATGATTGTGATCGACAGAATTCTTCATTGCATGGTCACAAGGGTTCGCTGAGATTGCGCAGGCCGGGTGACGCTGAAATTCTGCCTTTAGAAAAGGCTTTTTCTGTGGCGTGCCAAGATCACGGTATTCCTTTTGTGGATGACCTGAATGAAGGGGAAGGGCCTGCCGTTGGAACTGTTCCTGCCAATGTGGTGCAGGGTGCGGAACGGTTTGATCTTTATCGAGCCTACCTTTCCACGGCTCGGGAGCGGAAAAACTTGCATATTCTCACCAATGTGATGGTTGAAAGAGTGCTGTTTTCCGCCAGCAGGGCGACGGGCGTTGAAGTGACTAAAAATGGGGAACATACCACTTATCATGCTGAACAGGTCGTGCTCTGTGCTGGGGCTGTGGGATCAGCCGCTATATTGCAACGTTCCGGTGCGGGATATATGAGTGATTCCTTTATTGGAAAATCTTGGGCAAATAGTCGTGTACAAACTATTTATGGCGGTACTAGCGAAATTCTTAAAGAGTTTATTAGTAAATCGATGGGCTTGTGAGTATTACGTTTTAATCTGACCGCGGGAAAATATGAATATGATAAGTGAATTGTCTGAAGATAATTTTCAGGTGAAGATTGCTACGCCTGAAATATGGTTACCTGCCATCGATATGGCCCGCCGGGAGTGCTGGGATTTGGGGCGGGAGGATGCTCGGAGATTTTTTAATGTTGATGCAAACGGCTTTTATATTGGCTATTTGCATGGGCAACCCGTGTCATCGGTGTCTGTGGTGAATTACGCTCAAAATTACTCGCATCTTGGCCATTATATCGTTAATCCTGCTTTTCGCGGCAAAGGGCTAGGGCTTAATACATGGCGTGTGGCGATTGAACATGCTGAAGGGCGTTGTATTGGGTTGGATGGCATGCCTGCCCAAGAGAAAAATTATCAAAAATGGGGTTTTGTAACGCATTATCAGACGTTGAGAGTTTTGGGAACAGCCAGTAAACAAATGGTCAATTTCCAGAATGTTGAAACGGTGAATCAAGAAAATATTTTGGCGGTGGTGGAGTATGACTCTCGTTTTATGGGCTATTCACGCCTGAGTTTACTCTCGACTTGGTTTTTTGGCGACGGTAGAAAAGGTTTTATTATTACCGGAAAAAACGGCATCGAAGGTTTAATTGGTTTGCGGCCTTCTGATGAGGGATATCGTATCGGACCTTTTTATGCTGGAAATAAACAGGACATGAAAGTTCTGATGTCAATGGCGCTGAATGAAATATCTGAGAATACTAAGGTAACGTTGGATATTCCTGAATATGCTCATGATGTAATAGCTCTTGTCAACTCTTTAGGATTTAAACCGCTTTTTTACACGTGCAGGATGTATCGTGGGAATCCGCCTGTTCAGTATCATCCAGAGATTAATGCATTGGCTTCTCTGGAATTGGGCTAAATAACATTAATTCATTTGAACTGTAGCTGATTAAGCTTAATGGAGAAATTATGTCTGACAGTACACCAACATTATTTGAATGGATGGGGGGAAGAGAAGTGTTGATGAAATTAATGACGACCTTTTACGCTAAAGTTGAAAAAGATGAATTATTAGCACCTATGTTTTCCCGTATGTCATCCGATCATCCAGAACATGTGGCAATTTGGTTGGAGGAGGTTTTAGGTGGAGAGCCGAATTATACGGCTCATAGGGGCGGTTTTAAGGGCATGATTTCTAAACACCGAGGTAGAAATACTCAGCCTGAACAGCGTAAGCGTTGGGTGGATTTAATGATGGAATGTGCTGATGAGGTTAATCTTCCTTCTGATCCAGAATTTCGCTCTGCTTTTGCAGCTTACATTGAGTGGGGGTCTCGTCGTGCGCAGGCCAACTCACAACCTAAAGCCCCATGCTCCAAACGTGAAACGATTAAAAAATGGGGATGGGGAGAAGCGCCTCCCGGAACACTTTAATTATTGCTGTTAATACTTCAGTGAAAGTGAAGGCTTTTACTTTCACAATGACTGCTGCTAAATATCTTTGCCTTGTGGAATATTATAATGGTGAAAAAAAGAATTTTAATAGGTGCCTGTGGCTCGGTAGATATTACTTATCTTCCGGAATATTTGAAGGCAATTAAGGCGAATATTAACTGCTCATTAACGGTATTGATGACCAAACAGGCAACTCAATTTATCCCTGCTGAAACTCTGAGATTGTGGGCTGATCGCGTCATCGCTGATGAAAATCCAGCTGATTGGCCAACAGATAAGCCCTCAAAAATTGTTGCCGATCACGATATTATGGCTGTTATACCAGCAACGGCTAATACCCTGGCTTCAGTAGCACAGGGGGCGGCCCCTAATCGTCTAACGACGGTTATTCTTGCTGCTGATTTCCCAGTCTTATTTTTTCCCGCTATGGGGGCGGTAATGTGGAAGAAATCTGCTGTGTGTAGAAATGTTCGTCAAATTTGTGAGGATAATTATGAGGTTATTCAACCTGTATGGCATGAAAACTATGATACTGCGCTACAGCGGATAGTTGGTCATCCTTCCTTGCCACCAGCTAGCGAAGTCGTGGAGTTGTTGAGGTCCAGGTTGATAGAGGTAAAATCAGGGCAACATTGATAAAAGGTGCTTGCCTGGTTTGCCATCAAGGATTAGCTGATATGCTAGGATCTAGCGGTTTATGTAAACAGTTCCCTTGTAGTAACTCCTATCAGTGTAGGGATGGCAACGAAAAGCTATTAGTTTTTGCTAAAGGTCATAAGAAGCCCCGCCAGAGTTACTGGTGACTTAGCGGCGGGAGCAGGTCACTAATATTCACTGCCAATCTTTTGACCTGTAGATGTGATCAAGAGACAGGATAAGGCGGAGAACAGTCACGTTATTAAAAACAGAAATAAACTTATCCATAGAGTCAAAACGATATTAATCCCTCACTTGCACTATTAAAACCCAATAAGTTGAAATATCAAGCCTAAAAAAATCAGATATAACCATTCGTCAATAAATAACCTTCCTAAAATTCGTCATTTTATTTATTCAATGTCTTATAAAAAACGTAAAAATATGACTGAAAATTATGACCACATATAAATAATCATATTAATAAATAGTTCAAATAATTAATAATTGATATTTAAATATATACACAGTTGATTATATTCAATGGTTATCACTTATGTGATCTGCAATATAAACGAAAAATAAAGGAAACAATGATGACTACAATTATAGAGCAAAGAACTATTAGCTATCCAATATTCACCAACCTAAAGAACCATGGCCTGCGACTATCGCTCAAATAAAGGAGTACCAAATGATATTTACCTTCGACCCGGCCGTATGTGCGGGAATTCCACGGTAAATGTATTGGATAACAAATCCGTATCGACAGACAGCCTTTCGTGGTGCGAAGGGCTTCCCTCAAAAACAGACAAAGGATCACTGTAATGGCTTTTATATCTGGAGACTTTACGAACCTGCTTAATACTCTGATCGAGCGACAGATCAAAGCGGCGGGTCGTCAGACCGAATGGTTCAACATGAGCCCTGACGAGCGTGCCGACTACATCAGGCAGGTAAACGAACGGCTGCAAGAAATACAGCAGAGTACCCTGAGTGTGCTGGCTGCTCAGCATTTTCAGATGCAGGACAACCCTATTTCTGTCGGCGACCAGTTGCAGACGCTACAGCAAAGACGCAAGCAGATGGACAATGTGCCCGGTACGCCGGCGGTCAACGCCTACAAGCAGCAATTGGACCGTGACATCTTGTTATATCGCCGCCAGCAAACAGCCATAACGCACTTTGACAGCACTTGGGGCAAGGCCCTGGGCATGCTGAGTCCAGGCGGCTTAAAGACCCTGAATGAGGCGCCCCTGAATGTGGAGACGGCGACCCTGAAGGAGGTGACCTCGAAGGAGATGATTCTGAAGGAGGATAAGGTGAACAAGCGGGCTAAGCTGGATGCCGAGATTAAGCGTTTGGAACAGCAACTGACCGTACAGGTAGCCGACTCTACATTTAGCCCAAAATATGTGACGCTGTTTTCCGAACTGCAAGCTTACAAGGATGTCAATGCCCGCTACAACGCCTTTCTCAATGCATCATCTCCTAAGGAAGAAGCGGCGGCCCTCGACGCGCTGACCAAGGTGCCTCAAGCCTCTGATGATCTGCCGGTAAATATTTCACTCTTGATGATGGAGGAACGTCCTGGCTACATCCGCATGAACGTCGCGTTGGTCAATGCCAGCACTGATGGCCGCTTCAAGGACTTCTTCCTGGAGAAAGGTAGGTTGGTCGTACCGACGAATGGGGTACTCAACTTCTCCTTCGGTACCGCAGCCCGCTCCCTAGCCTGGCAACAACAATACCGGCTCAAAAATGAGCCTCCATCTTTCCGTTCACCGACCTATGCGCCAATTCGCTCGGTGCTGGTCAAAACTGCATTCGTCGAGAAGTACTTTGCCAACTACTTGGTTTCGGAAAGTACCTTGCGCGAAGGTTTTAAGGCACAGTTGCTGAGTGACGGTCACAAGATGCTGTTGACCAACGTTGACCGCAAGGTGCCGAACCAGATTGGGATTCAGGTGGTTGGTCAGGCGCTGAATACCACTATCTCTCGTGAGGTGCCATTGCCAGGCGCCTTGAGTGACCTGATTAACCAGAACGCTGATATCTCCAGCTTCCAGACTATCGGCCTGGAGGGGTTTCGCCAGAACAGTTACCACCCGGACCGTGACGGGCTTTTCGTCAATATCCATGAGCTGGAACGCTCGGTCGGTTTTGCCGGTCGTCAGTACTTGCTAGAAATGCCACAGGGCAAAACCCCGAGCAAAACCTACTTGTCGGCAACGCCCTTCGTGGTGATGAGCGTTGACGGCGACAAGATTAGCAGTAGTCACTTGAGTAAGGCGCAGACCACTGAATTGTATCAATACAACGCTACATTTTTTGAGAAGCTGGATCAATTGCGAGACGATGGTGCGGAGGCTAGTCGTTTGTTCGAAGGTAGCAGCGAACGCACGGAGTTCGAGCAGCAACTGGTGCGTTTGCTTGAACGCAACCACATCACCCCCGCAGGAGTGTTGGAGACGGAATACACCTATGACAGAATGCGCGATATCAAGGGCAATAACCTGAACAAAGTGCTATGGGAACAGGCGTTCGCCGCTGCGGTCTGGCAGAGCGTTGATCATGACCCGCTGCTGTTCGGGTTAGCGGCGAGTCTGGTGAAGAACCCGGCTGTAGTCAAGGTCCTGCAAAGTGGCTATGTACAAAGTGACATTGCCCAAGCCAAGAAGCTGTTGGCTCCGTTGTACGAACAGTGGCGCATTCAGGCTGTCGAAGCGGAAACCCTGCGGGTTGCCAGCGCCAATGCTGCACAGCATCCAAGCAACCCGAAAATACAGGTTTTCGATCAGGTTGCGGTTGAGCGCTTGCTGGACGGCAAGTTGCTCACCCTGTTGTTAGCTGGTCCCAAGGGCCTTGAGAGTACCGATGTGCAACTGCGTCTGACGGTTAAAGGGGCGCTGTTGAGTCATGAGGGCCGGAGCTTGCGTAAACAGGTCTTGTTCCATGTTTTGCGTCCGGTAGCTGATGGTCTTTCCAAAGCTGCGGTCCCAGTCAATCCCCACGCCGAGCTGGGTGCCGGCAAGGTTATGATCAATAACCGGTTGAATCAGCCTGACCCGTATTTGATCCTCAATACCAGCTCTGAGGGGCAGGTGTATCACGGTGGTTCGTACCCGATCAAGGACGATAAATACCGCAGCTACAACCAATTCCGTCCGGACCCCAATAATGACGCCACACGTTACATGAATGACTTGGATACCCCGTTTGTGGGGGGGATTTCCGGGACCACCCAAACCGTCAGCAATGCCTTGCCGGAATTATTCAGTGGCGCGTTGAGTATCAAAGAGTACTGGCAGCTCCAGATGGTCAATGCGGCCTTCATGATCCGTAACGGCTATCATTCGTTCTTCGAAACCTTCTACGTCGCTGCGCGTTACGAACCGAAAGGTACGGGTAGTATCGGCGAGGACATGTTAAAGATGTTTGACAAGTACCGCGCTGAAGGCAGCAAGATGGCGTTGCAGGGTGCACTGTATGACGGAGTAATGAAGCGAGTTTTGCCGATCATCAATCAGGGTTTACCGAAGGCTGATGAGTTTCATCCACCACGTTTTACCCGCATTGGTCCAATGCCGGCGCTGTTGGGGCAGGCGGTGAAGGATCTCGAACTCAAGGCCGGATTGGCGTCTGTAGGTGATAGATTTGAACCCCGTCAAGGCAGCATCGACATCCATCAATTTGCCACCGATCCTATACAGTTTGCCAAAACCCATACCATTAGTGCCGAGGCACTGGTTAAGTCTGGTCGCCTGCCGGCAGAGGGTAATGTCCAGTTGGTGAAGGTCACGCCTAACTTGTATGAGCTTGAATACATCGAGCGAAGCACCAATGACATATTGACAAACCGCGTGGTGGCGTATTTCCTTGGTTACAACGGTCCAGATCAGGCCAATGCGGTGCCTGCCTATGTGGATATTCCTAAGCAGGGAGAACCGGGCAATTTCCTCTTCACCGGTACGTTGTCGGGTGGATCGCTGGTGGTGACTAGTCTTGACGATAATACCTACCGGGTCTACCACGATGGCCGGGTCAACAGCTCGCTGCTGTATGACAACGTGGTGATGGCGGTCGACTACAAGGATTACCAAGTATCCGGTACCACTGAGGGACTTGCTACGGCGTACATGCAGTACGTTGATGGCGAATGGCAACTGGCGTTCCAACGTCAAGAATATCAACAAGATGGGCAGAGGGTCTGGCCGAAGTTACGCGATGGTGGGGAGCCACTCTCGATCCTGGTCGCCGACAGTCAAGTTGGGCAGCACAATCAGGGCGAGTTTGCCACCTACCGCGAACAGATTCACCAACAACTGAAGAAGGTAGCAACGCAGTTTGGGGTATCGGTTGAAGGGGTTGCCGACGGTGTCTACACAGAGGGCGAGTTTTCTCCCGAACATCCAGCGATTGCTGCATGGACCCGGTTGCGCGAAGCGGTTCAGGCTAAGGTCAAAGCTGACATCGACCAAGTGGCGGGCAAGCACCAACAGCTCCAGGAAGCACGACGTACCTCAAGCGATACAGCCTTGATCGACCAGCAGATCAAGCAACTCAATCTTACGCAGGATTACTACAGGGCACAGTACGATTCAGTATTGCGTGAAGCTGACTTTGTCGAAAAGGCTTGGCTCTGGCAGCAGATCAAGGCCAAAGACGGTAGCGCTGCGGTGGTACGGATTGACGATACGGCCATTCAGGGCGGGAAGCGTACCAGCAGCGTAGGTGAGCGTTATGCGATCGCCGAGGCTTACCAACGTGGTGTGCTGGGCACCGCGTTTGCCTATGGTTTGCAAAACTTCCGTGAGATCAATATCCCCGGGGTGGATGATAAAACGTCAGTCCTGGACATGAAGAGTCTATTTCTTGAGGGAAAACTCACCACCGAACAACGAGGTGCCTTGAGCGGTCGCATCACCGAAACCAGCCAGGCCGAGTACATCGACAAGGTACTGCGGCAGACTGCGGTGTTCAGTGAGGACTTCCATGATGCCGGCAGTGTCTTCAATCGCCTGGTACCACAAGACTTTTATCTGTTGCTGGTCGGTGACCGATCCGGTGGTCGTTGTTACCCCTTGGTTAGAGCCATGGCTGTGGCATTGGCTAGTAGTGGAGAGACCGGCATCAACAATCTGGTGCAAAAACTGTTCTTCGCTTCTGCCGACCCACAGGCGGGCGGCTCTACGTTGCTCAAGAACAGCCTGATCAGGCTGCACTCCAATGTCGAAGCCGTTCAGGCATCCACAAAGTTGGGTCTGTCCAATTTGTCCGAAGTGGTGTCGCGGCTGACTACAACGGCCCACACTGCGATGTTCGCGCTTAATACCCAGAATCACTCGATGATGGTAGGGATCACTGTCACAGCTGAAGGGCGTCGCTACTACTTCTATGACCCGAACGTCGGAATCTTTGCCTTTGACAACACTAAGAATTTGTTCAATGCAATGAACAAGCACTTGGTGGAGCGCAATCTGGCCGTACACTATGGCTCGTTCGGCAGTCAGTCGGAGCCAGCCTTCAACTTGGTTGAGATCGATACCGGTAAGATGGCTGAGGTACCTGTGGGTAATGGCCTGAACGTGGCCGATCTGACCCGGTTCGAGGAACTGGCCAGTGTCATTGGGCAACGGCGCCAGGTTGAGCAGGCGGTGAGAGCACCAGAGCGGGTCACGGAAGACTTGCGACTAAGTACCTTGCTCAAGACCCTTGATGCCGAGCAATTGGGGGGACGGTTCGAAGTTGCCAGCACTCAGTTGGCGCAAGAGTATCAACTGGACAGCCATTGGCTACCGATTATTGCCACGACTGAAGAGCTAGGAGAAGGTCACTACCGGGTCCAGTTCATCAACAGTGACCAACCCGAACAGACCCTCTGGTTGACCACCGACGATAGCACTTTTGTCGAATTCCGGCGCTTCGTCGATGAACACATGAGAGTGTTGAATGAGCACTTTACCCTAGAGAATGGCCGGATGCAGCTTCGCAGAGGGGTTAGCGAGGTCGCGCCGGTAGACGGATTGAACGCCGGGTTTACGGTCCAGACACTGATCCAGTGGTTTGCTGACAAGAACCGCCATGATGCTGCAAGCGGAGTGGCTTCGCCTGATTTAGCTACTGCACTCAAGATCCACAGCTATCTTGGTCTGACTCAGATGGCCCACGGTAGTCTCCAGGACGTAGTCAAGATCACTGAACTGGTACGCACGGCGCTGCGCGGCGAAGTGAAGGCCGCCGAAACCTCGTTTAAGGACTTTGCTTTGAGCTTAGGTCACACTGTCAACGAAGGTGCCGGTGTGTTATTTGGTGGAGTCATGGTCGGTCTGGATGCCTATGAGTTGGCCCACGCCGAGAACGATGTACAGAAGGCCGTGTTCGGTACCCAGCTGGCGTTCGACTCGGCTAGCTTAGTCACTGGCGTAGCCGGGGTGGGGGCCGGGTTGGTCGGTGCCTCAACGACTGCGGCGGTACTCGGTGGGGCTGGGGTAATCCTTGGCGGACTCGCAGTGGGCTTCACGGCACTGGCGCAGGCTTTTGGTGCGGTTGCTGAGGATGCCAAGGCGGTGGGCCGTTACTTCGACACGGTCGACTATGCCTACGGTCACAACGGCTATGATCATAAAGTCGAGAACGAGAAGAAGGTGCTGGTGTCCCTGCCTGGAGCGGTAGTCAAGTGCCTCGACCTGCAAAAGAACCAGATAGTCTTCGACAGCCAGTACATCTACCGTACCCATTCCGGCTCTACCGGTTCGGGGGAAATCAATTACTTCTTCTGGATCGGTGACTTTCCGCAAATGGTCCACGACCGTGATCAGGCAATCGAAGTGCGCAGCGGCATTGGTTACAAGGAGGCTTCCAAGTCCCTTGAGTACGGCGACAGTGCAATTATCCTGCCGGGCACGCCCAAGTCCTACATCAGATACGAATACATGCTGCTCCCCGGTGCTACCACTCGCCACGACACCGGCTTTGACGTGATCCGCAGGCTTGAGGAAGACAAGCGGTTCGACTACGACTTTTACATCTTTCCGGGTGAGCAGACAATTCGCAGGATTCATCATGAGTACGTCGACACCTCGATTGAGGTGGTGCTCGATCAGCGTGACCGACAACTGGTGGTGCCTAAGTTGCCCAAGGAACTGCATGGCTACCTGCATTACGAGATAAAGGGTAACGGTGGTAAGTACCAGATCGGCCTCAACGAAGGCACTCGAGTTAAGCTCACAAACGTTGCTGCTAGTGAATGGATCATCGATCTCAGTCAGCTAGCCAGTAACGGCATCAGCGTGTCGAAGAATCAGCTGGTGTTCGGTGGAGTTGTGGTAGAGCTTGACCCGGTCAAGAATAAGTCGGTCTCTGTGGTCAACAAGGGTGAGATGCACGTAGTCGATTTCTCTAACTCGCAGCCGATCGTTAATTTAGTAAGCGTAGATGCGGACGGATGGCAGGGGCCTGACCAGCAAATTGAGCAGCATCTAAAAAAACTGAATAAGGCGCATCAGCTACACGGACATTACGTGGTAGTCGAGAACTATCGTCACAATGGGCGAGATGTCGGTCGAGCGTTCTACGATGTGGTTAAGGACCGTATGCTGTTTACTGACACCAGCCAGAAACAGGCCAGACATGCCCAATTGGGTGCGGTGATAGATGACTATGCTTATTTCTACGATGCCGATAACGTGGCGGTGTGGCGGGTAGACATCGCTACCGGACAGGTCGATGCGCAGTTTGAACTATGGTTCAACCAGTGTGACGGTAAGATCAGTCGGCTATGGCAGGAGGGAGATGCCGTTTACCTGGCGCGCCATTATTGGCTAAAGGTAAAGGAGCAGCCAGAAAAGCGGCTAGAGGAGCAGCTAAAGGATTGGCCAGAGGAACAGGCAGAGGAGCTGCTAAAACAACGACCAGAGAAGAGGGGGGCTGAGCTTGGCTATAAGATCCTCGGTGACCGAATGGAGTTGGTTAGTGCGGTGGGTGATGATGAGCTGCTCCAGCTTTCGGCAGGTACTAACCGGCATAATGATGAGCTTCAGGTCATACGCAAGGGTTATGAGAGCGATGGTATCCCGCGCAAGACTCCGACGTATACGCTGGGCGCACGGTTGATCCAGCCAACCAGTGCGGAGTTGATCACGGTGTTCGGCTTGGATGCTGCTAACGTGCCGCACCGCTACTGGATACGTACTAGCGACAGGACGCTAATCAAACCGAATCTGGCGCCACCGGCGGATCAGGCTTGGAACCTCAAAGAGGGCAAACAAACCCGTAGTGCCTGGAAGATCCCGTCCGACCTGGTGTTGGCGGGGAGTATGCCGCAGCCCGGAGGCAAGGAAGTGTTTTTCTTCTACAGCAAGAAGGAAAAGGCTCTGTTCCGCCAGGAAGGGCCAGGGCAGGCGGTACTCGACGCCAGCCAGCCGAGCGCATTACGGGTCACCACGCCGGCCTTGTCTAATGTGATCAATGTGAACGGTCACCTGATTGCGATAACTGAGGATGGGTATGTGGCCCGGCTTGATGCACAGGGTCAGCTTAACTACGCAGCAGTTAACGAGCATTGGCTCAAGAAACATATCCACTGGTGGCAGGACTTGGCCGGTGTTGCCGGCTTTAGAGCCACTCTGGCGGTGTTTGGAGTCAAGGGCACCAATGACAACCTGCTGCCGGTGTGGTACCACAATGGTCAGGTGGTGGTGGCTTCGGCTCCCCTGCAAGACAAGCATTTACAGTTCCTGGGTTTCGAAGCGGACGGTTCCAGCGCACGACTGTTCGAACTTGCCAACGGTAAGTTGTATCGTCAGCCGCCTATGACTGCCGATGCGCTGGCTGCCGCGTTCGGTAGCGAAGCGGTGCTTAAAGCCTCGGCGCAACTTCCTGCTGTCAGTGAGCTGATGCCGGAACTGCACCTCAAGGCGGCGGAGCAAGTTGATGCCGGGCTGCGTTTGACCACCGTTAAGGGCGAGATCTTGTTGCGAACCAATGATGGCAAATTGCAGTTGGTTGCGGTCGACAAAGACTGGCAACAGGTCAACCTTGCCCGTCTGCCACAAGCACTTGCTGAGGTTGCTGGTCAGTGGCCTACCAAAGGTGTGCTGACCTTGCAAGGAGATGAATCTCGAGGATGGTTCGATGTCGACAGTGGTCAACTGTTTTCCGTCGGTGGCATCCTTGCCGCCGCAGACAACTTGCGTTTCGTCGGAGTTGATGCCGGGAAGAAGGGGGCGTACGTGTATAGCCCAACGGACCAGGCGTTGTACCGGATTCAGGGCGGTGGTGTGCATTACACCAGTGTCGAGCGCATTGGTTCGTCGCTGTTGCTTCAGGGCGGGGAGATGAGTGGCCGTCAGGACGAGCTGACACCTCCGCTGATTGCCGGTGTCGACAGCGTGGTGCTGCATGGCGGGGCTGATAGCGATACTTACCGTCTCAGTGAGGCGATGTGGTCCCATTACCGCACGATCGTCATTGACAACGATGACCTGAGCCAGGCTCTGGACCACTTGATCATCCCGGTGGCCGATGCGGAAAAAATCCTCGTCAGCCGTCACGAGGATGACCTGATATTGACCGACTCGGCCAATGGCACGGACCTGGTAATGCGCAAGGTGTTTGGTAATCAAGCGGTGACACACCGGCATCTGAAAATCAAGCTGAAAGGTTCCTCGTCAGTGATCAGCATTGATCACTTGGTCGAGTGTTTTACCAGGATGGGAGTGGCTAAGGATGGCTTGTTTGAACTGTCTTGGGCCATCCAGTAGCCGGTGATGGTGTTTGCGAGCACTTGCCGCAAAACTGTCAGACCGCATAGCGGTACTGGTGCCTTCATTGTCTTGAACTAGCAAGAGAAACCACAGGAGGGGCGCAAAGCCCTTCCTGTCTCTTGGCCCCAGTTAAACGTAAATTCAATATTTTTACAGTGACAATTACCGGGAATTAGCATGCGCACCTGCTGAATTTTCGGGTCTTAACATTGAAACGATCAGGCTCAATATCGCATTACTTGTCGTTGTAACATGGTTATTTGTGAAATGGGATCAGAAATGCTTTGTACCAGCGTGTCGGTGAGATCCCAAAAACCTCTTTAATAGCAAGCAATAAGTAACATTAAGACGAACTATAATATAAATGGCACAGATAATTTGCGAGCTGCTGATCATATAGAGAAAGATTGAATTGGTTAAAAGGGGCACTAACTATTTTTTTAGGGGTGTAAATGTATAAAGAAAATAAATTAATGAATGAAATATTTGTTCATGAAAACTTTATGGAAGTTATTCAGGAAGGCAGAAATACGACAAGTGGTAGATATAAAAACGCAGAATTTCAATGCATTAATAAGAAAAAATTGGATGATGAAGGTTATATTGATTTGTTGTCCAGAGTTGATAGTAACGTTAAAAATGGAAGTGAAAATTATGAGAAGGTATTTCAGTTGTTGAACGAAATTACTCAGTCTTATGAAAACTTGGATTGTAGAATGAGTGGTGATGGGAAAAGTAAAATATCCTTGTTTATTTCTTATATGAGACAAGATAGCGATAAGTTTGACAATTTCATTGCTGAGCTGGATAAACAAAATAAGTTGATGTCGGTAATATGTTCTTACTTATTTATATTTCATAAAATAGTTTGTTTACCGGCAGATGACAATTCAAAAGATATAATACTGAATATCCCGGACTGTCTTACGTTGTCACAGGTAGATGTTGTGAAGCGTTCGATGGAAATACTCTTTGAAATCATTTCCTTGAAGCGAAGTGATAAATTGCTTGCTCATGTTGTTTATGACAGATTCGCAGAGGATGATTTCGCATATACACGTCCTGAAATATCAAGTAAAAAAGTATTGGAATGTAATCATAAGCAAACAATTACATGTTTCGTTTATCCTAACGTTATAACAGATATAAAAAATTGGGATGTAAGCCTGGTGGTTTTTAGTGAAACTGAGTTAGTGGCGGTATGGAATTATCTTTGTGAAATATTATCTCCCTTTTTTCTGTGGAGTTATAAGATTGTGAAGACGTACACGCAGGTTGATGTGATTGTATTGCCGACTTCTTATGAAAAACTGATGAATGGAGGAAAACAATATTCGGAGGCGTTGCTAAATTTTGCAGGGAAATATATTGATAAAGCAGAAGCATTCGTGGTGCCGTCTGTTATAGAAGGTATTATTGGAAAGGATGAATTAGAGAAGAAACTGAAAAAGACTTTTTCCTTGGGGGATTACTTTTTAGTTATACAAATAAGGGAAATTTTAACGCAAATATCTCGAAACATTCAAAGTGGTGCTAATCGTATTAAGATTACTGCGTTGGGTGAGGTTCGTGTGGTAAGTTACGTGCTACCGTTAATTGAGCAATATGATTGTTTTGACTTGGTCGTAGGGCAGGAGGCATATTGTGCAAATGTTGTAATCATTTTGCAGGGAGAAAAGTTGTGGGATATCAGAGAATTTGATCAAGTTTCAATATTGGTTGATATGCAAGGAAATGTACTTAACAAATATCACCTTATTTGTCAGAGAGCTAATTTATTAATTATAAAAGATGTTTATTTTGAAACACATGAGGAAGATTGTCATCGTGCTTTTTCCTGGCTTCCTTATTCGATTATTTACGAATCAATTTTGTTATCGATGATTATTGCGAAGTTTTTCGATGTTTCCAATAGTCTACTATTAAACAATAAGATAATTAATGATATCGAAACACACCTTGCTTTAAAAGATAATTGTAATCCCATCTTAATAAGCCAATATGGACCAGTGGTACCATATGAAATTGAAAATGTTCTATCTCTTCATGGAGTATTAACTAGACCTTCTAGAGATGGTCTCAATAATTATTTCGGGGCTATTCAAGCCAGAAATGCACTAAAAACTCTCAAGGGAAATAGAATGAATCTATGTAATTTTATTTTCAAGCCGGGTAGAGGAATAGCGCTGTTTGATCCTAATACTGGCGAACATCTGACTTACGATCAGCTCAACCAGAATACAAAGAGATATTCTCAAAAACTTAATACTCTTGGGTTGAATATTGGTGACGTTGTGGCATTAGCGGCTGTTGATAGTTTTCAAAGTGTAATCATTATGCTGGCATGTTTTTGGCGGGGATTGGTCTTTTGTCCAATAAATTATTCAGCTTCGGTAGAACATATAGAGAAAATGCTGCGTGCAGCGAATCCGTTTGTATTGATATGTGATGAAACTGCTCAGAATGTAGATTTACGAGCTTTGTTCAATGGTCTTATCATTAATTTTCATGAGATTACATTAGGTCTTGTAGGTGAGAGTAATAACATAACCGATGAAGCGGTTCTATTACCTGAAGAGCACCCGGCTGTAATATTGTTTACATCTGGATCAACAGGTTCACCAAAGGCATTGATACATGAGCATAAAGATTTTGTGCTATGTAATATGAATTATACTCCTGTCGTTGTTGGCTTACGTGAGGGGGAATGTGTATATACCCCATCGAGAATATTTTTTGCGTATGGTTTGAATAGCCTATTAATTTCGCTTTTTTCGGGGGCATCGCATGTAATTGCGGCTCCTCTAGCGAAGGGAAAAAGTTATGCTGAAACTCTCAAACGCTTCTCAGTGAATGTTTTTTTTACTGTACCCATGATACTAAAAATGATTTTGCAGGATGAAATTAAAGATAATAATTTACCTAATTTAAGACTTTGTATCTCTTCAGGTGAAGTTTTACCAGAAACGCTTTATATTGAAGCAAAGCAAAAGATGGGGACAGATATTATTGATGGTATCGGCACGACAGAAGTGCTTTCCACCTTTATTTCAAATCGTGATGGTTATAGCCGCCCAGGTTCTAGTGGACTGTTGGTTCCCGGCTTTGTGGTTAAATTGGTAAATAGTGATGGAAGAATATGTAGTGTTGGTGAGGTTGGGGTATTGTGGGTGAAAGGAAATACCTTAGCTAAAGGATATATAAATGATGCTAAAGGTGAAAACTCGGATTCCTTTGTCGATGGCTGGTTTAATACTCGAGATCTATATTTCGTGGATGCAGAAGGTTTTTACTATTATGTTGGGAGATCAGGAGCGACGCTAAAAATAAATGGCTGTTGGTTTTCACCGCAAGTTCTTGAACAGGTTTTAATGAAGCATCCTAAGGTAAAAGAAAGTGCTGTGTGGTTTAGTAAAGATGAATTTGAACTTATAAGACCTTATGCATTAATTGTTCTGGCTGAAGAAGTATCTGATTTACCAAAGTTATGGTCTGAGCTGAAGGAATATGCACGTAGTAAATTAGGGAAATCTCACTACCCCCACTTTTTCCGTTCTGTCAATGCGCTTCCTAAGACAAGTAGTGGGAAGTTAATTAGGTACGCTTTATCAGATCTTGCCAAGAAAAACGGATAAGATCTTTTTTGTTTTCTTGATGCTATATTATATCTTTAAATTCAGTGGTCTTAACAGCATGAATTTCCCCTGTGAATAGCAGGACGGGATGTCCTTATTTCGTCATTATTTTCCATCTGTGAACTCTGTAACGTTATTTCCAGCCTTTTTCTATTCACTTGTGTGGGTTGGTTAATGTTCATTATTTCATAATTCTCATTTTCTGCCGAAGTTGCGGTAACCTTCACGGCTGGTCTCATATGGGAAAGATGATAACGCATTGTCCGGGTTATCGTCTTTGTGGAGACTGCGTTGTGGACTTACCTTGACCCCTAATCGTATTTGATAAATTGAGTCCAGCCTGTTGTGGGCGGTTTTTGGTTGCGAGTTGTATTGCAGCAGGCCAGTCGTCATATCCAGATGGTTGTCACTGAAAAACAGGGTTTTATCTTCAAACCAAACATTGATCCTCTCTTCGGTAGTCAACCGATAGAAGAAAATCATAGTCGGATTCTTGTTTCTGAATTACATGTTTTCTGTCCTGATGTGCGTCTTCGAGTTGCGAATCTACGTTTTTTCCGGTCAGGAGTATACCGTCTGGTGGTGGCGTAAAAAATCCTGTCTGGAGGAAAATAGTACAATGGGTTTTATTATTTAAGGGATGAATTATCTGTCTTTAATAATATTTGAATACAATGTAATTGATTATATTTTTTAATCATATTCATGGTTTTTTTGTTTTTGGTTAATCTAAAGCTTAGATTAATGTTCTTGATGTTATACATGATATGTTTTAATAATTCTGGCTTTTTGCCTTTTTGTTGCATATTTATAGTTAAATAATCTAAATGTTTGTCTTTGTAATTAATTCTATACCGATTAACTTGAAGATAAAACAACTTTAACCATAATACCCTATCTCAAATTCCCCACTAAATTGTTAAATAAAAATTAAGTATAATAATTGGTTTAGCGATGATAATGGTAACTCCTGACAAAATGATCGCAGGGCTGGTTGGATGGGCTGACAGTCAGGGATAAATATCGGCAGGAATATGACCGGGTTCAGGCGCGGATAGTAACGTGTTCAGGGGCTGACCAGTGCGTTGCGGTTGCCAAAGAATTGCGAGCATTACAGGGTGATTACAGTGCCCGAATGAGCGAAATTCAGGAAAAAGCCAGAATGCAGGGACTGGATTCCCTTACGCCGGCAGAAGTAAGGGAATGGGCAGATTTACGCGGTGCCATGTCAAATATTGATGCATCACGGAATTTAGTGCTCCATCGTGCCCAAGTCACCGGCGGCTCAGAAGAGACGACCCAGGAAATCGTGAAGATTATGGGGCAGACGGGGATTGCAGGCGGAATTAGTAAAGCGGGTGCAAAAGTTATCAACTCAGACCAAAGCCAGCAGGCTAATGCTGATAAAGGTTCTAAATCTGAGGTAGCGGGAAAAACAAACTATCCAGAAGGAATAAACTTTAAGATAGAGCAACCTAAGCATTTAGCAACCCGCCAGAAAAAAGGAATTTCAGGGGCACACAATGCAGATGTTTTTTATAAGGCAGCTTCTGACAATGGAGTGAAAATAGTTTCACAAACTCCTGGAACAGTGAATGGCATTACGCATATTAAATATCAAGTGCCAACCAAAGACAGGGCAGGTAATTTTGATGGCGGGTATAAAAAGGAAATTCTCGAAAAAACTGTTTATGACCCGAAAGTGTTTAGTGATAAAAGGATATTAGAATTGGGGCAGAAAGCAGCCGCTAACGGTTACCATGATGCAATTGCTTCAGGTAAAAGAGAGTATATGGCAACTGCAGATGGTGTTAAGTTCCAAGTTTATTTAGACCAAAAGACAGGGACAGTGACTAATTTTTTCCCAGTGACGAAATGATGAATGAATATCTCTTTGAAAAGATAGACTATGATAATGATCCTAAATGGGTGATAAAGGATTTTCTTAACTCAATTAATCTTTCAGAAAGGTTAATTGAGTGTGTGGAAAAGATCATTAACAGATGTGGTTTTGTTATTAATGAAACATACTGCCATTTTCCAGACTTAGAAGATCCAGATCCTGAATATCACTTTGATGGAATTATGTTTGGTGTATGGGAGGGAGAAATTATCGTACCTGAATCTGTTGGTTTTGAGTATGTCAGATTGGCATGTGAGAAATATCTTCAATTACATCCAGAAGATAAAGACAAGGTAAGTGCATTACTAGCTAGGCTACCTTGTTAATACCAAGATCCCAGCCTGAGAGCTGGGATCTTCCCTTTAGCTGTCAGTCCTGCTCAGCGAGCTGAATAATCAACAGCCCGTGCTCAATGCTGACCTGCACTGGCTGCCCGGTCATAAAGCCCGCCTCTTCCAGCCAGTTGCCCTTAAGATGTATTCCGTCTACTGTGGGTAATTTAGGGGATTAGCTGCATCAGGTTTATTTAATAGTGGTGTCGGAAGCACTATAGAAAATAAGGAGAAACAAGATGAATTGTATGCATAAAGATCCAGTTATGTACTCCGGTGAAGATGACGGCACTATTAATATAACCTTATCCTTATTAATCGGGCCTGAGTCGGAAAGTGGGAGTGAATATTTTGATCTTTTTATCTGTACACCTGAATGGCTTTGTAATCATCATTGGCAGCCGGAATTGATACGTCATACGCTTCTGGTACGTAAATATGATTTGGCTGAAATTCAAAAGACCATCACGGATTATATTGAACAGTGTGAAGGTAATGACTGGATGGAGATAGCCCAAAAGCTTTCCCGTGTCTTTGCCTGGGAATATGAGGATTATCAACCTTAACCTGTTGTTATCCAAAGAGTCCAGCTAAAGAACTGGACTCTTCCGTTAGCCGTCAGTCATTCTCAGCCAATGGGAATAAGACCTATCACATAGATGGACAAGGAAGGAGCAGTAATATTGAAGCGTCTTTGTCTCCGTCAAGAAATGATCGCAATACATATCAGCAATGTAAGGCTGGAAAGTGCGGGAATACAGGAGATGAAGGAGGGCATCTAATTGCCAGTATTTTTAATGGTCCCGGTGAAAAAATAAATATTGTGCCTATGGATGGAAATCTTAATAAGGGAGCCTGGAAACAAATGGAAAATACCTGGGAAAAAGCATTGAAGGACGGTAAGCAGGTCGATGTGAAGATAGAGCCGATTTATTCAGGTAATAATATTCGTCCAGATAGATTAAACGTTCAATACTCTATTAATGGTGAGAGACCTGTGATTGTTGACTTCAAAAATGTGCCAGGAGGCGGGAAATGACCGATGATTTAGATATCTATCAAAAAATTGGGCAGCTTTTGGTTGATGCAGGGCCAAGCGATGCTCAGAAGATGATAGTCAGGGCAAAACTTTTTCCCGAAAATGACGGTTGTAAATATGAATTTGATTATATTGATGAAAATGGTGATCTAGGCTGGTTTTCTCCTGATAGTAAAGCCTCCGGAGACCTTACAGAATTATTAGTACAACTGAGATCTTTCTTTGTTGACAATAATCTTACTAATGGGAAACTCGCATGGTCAGGGTGTGAAATCACCGTTGATCTAGATAAAATGAAAATCAACATAGATTTTAAATATGATGATTAGAATCCGCCTCGGCTCCATGCCGGGGCAGTTTTATCCTATTCTTCTGTCAGCATCGACCCACCCAGATAATACTTTATCCAGTCAACAGCCGCACAGGGGGTAAACGGCTCAATACTCAGTCCTTCCAGACACTGCCAGAGCTCCAGCGTGTTCTGTGCTGTAATCACAATACAGTTTGGTATGACCCGTATCTTTAGCGGCAATTAACCCCAGCGGAAACGATCAGATTCTCTGATCCTAGGAGAGGACTTGAGCCTAAAACATGGGGAGAGGCAATCACAGGAAGGATAAATAAACAAACGGCGGGTTTAGTAAGAATAACCCCTATGGTTCCGATGAACCTCCTAGAATTACTGGAAAATCAAAGGATTAATCCATTATGACATGTTACTTATATTCAACAGAAGAACTACCAGAAGGATTTAGTTTTCCATCCTCTTTTTTGGAAATAGTAAATAAAGAACCTATTTTGGATTTAGAACCTTGGTGGTTTTTATGCGAATTTGAGAAATTCGCTAAATACTGGTTGTCTGAAATGAAAACGCAATATCCAGAGAGAAAACTCGTGCCATTTGCAAAAGTATCTTATTCTGATGATATTGCTTGCTTTGATGGTTCTGATATCTCTGGTGATCCAAAAGTATTTTTTATCCATGCTTTTGCATCAACTGGATGGGAAGATAGAGGGAATCTTAATAATTTTGATGAGTGGCTAGAATTAGCAAAGGAAGAATCAGCCCGTTATAAAATAGAACAGGAAGCAGAGTGAAACGTGAGATTTTGCTAATTAACCCGAATTCCGTTTTAAGCCGCTACCGGGAAATCGTCTTCTGAGTAGAAAATCTTTGGTGACGGTTTCTTTTCTTTAATGCAATAAGCAATCAATCCATATAAAACAGTCAATTGAAATCCTTTTATACTTCGGTGGCGAGAATGCTCTATTTGAGAAATGAGTTTCAATTGACCATTAATGGTTTCGATAATAAAACGCTTTAATAACATTATCCTATCCCACTCCGCTTGTTGCGTATTACCACGATGGAGATCACTGAGTAACCCCCTGTGTCAGCCAGGTTGGAAAATCGTGATGATGATATTTCCAAATATGCTCCAGATAAAAATGCTTAAAATTACGGTAATGTGACAAGTGGAAGAGGATCAGAATGGCCCTGATTTCACTGGGAGACATATGACCTTGTCTGCGACGCAGACGGGAGCTATGATCAAGACAAAATTGCGTCCATTGTGGGATAAAAAAACGGCAAAAATCATCGACCTCATAGAAGATTTCAACTAAGTTGTTCATAGCCTGTTCCTCCTCGAAGCTGTTTCGGCGAGTACCAAAACATTGCTCCTGGAACAGGCTTCTCGTCAACTTCTTATACAGAATTCGGGTTAACTAATTAAGGTGCAGTTTTATGAAACAGAAACATTCCTTTGAATTGAGACTGGCAGTTGCCAGGCATTAGTATTAATCTGACAGGGCCAGCAATGCCAGCCCCGTTAACTATAATCAAGTTATCTTGATATTATCCTTAATTGACAGCGTATTAATTATTTTTTCGCTGATAATGGGAACAGCTTCAATAATATTTTGGTGATAATAGTCATTAAGCAATGTAATCACTAATGGATTGACTGTCCATTGAGAGATATTATTATCCGGTATTTTCGTTATCAATTTACCCATGGCTAATTGAATTTCATCTGTATAATATGGAGTCATTTGGCCAGCTTTAAATAGAGTAATATTGGTATGGGCTAATTTCCCGCTTAAATTGCAGTTAGTCATTCCACGTTCAAATGGTATTGCTTCCAAAACTTTATTAATATAGGTATCACTTGCCCCCATTTTCCGCAATTTTCCAATGATTGGCCCATGTTCACTTGATATACTTAAGTTATCTCTGAACTCTTTTATTTCATCATTATTGATTATAGTATCTAACAAGAACAATTGAATTTCTTTTGCACCTAACTGTTCTAATTGAAAAGCAATCTCCATCGCTAATTGTCCACCTAATGACCATCCTAAGATGCGAATAGGTTGATCAATAGAAGTTTCAGTCAGAATTAACTCCCTATAAATTTGGGCTATTTGGTGTAGTGAATCTATCTGATTATCTGTACAGAGATTATAATTATCGATGCCTATGCAGTTATACATACTAGATAAAGTATCTGCCAGAAATTCATAGACTTCACTGCCGGCATTAGCAGGATGAACCATAAATAGCTTATTTGTTGCCGTTGATTTCGGTGTTAATAAATTAAGTAAACTGGATTTTGTATTGCCTGTTTCCAACCATTCGGATAATAAAGAAATGCATTTGCAGCTAAATAAAATATTTAAAGGAATATCAACTCCCATTTTATGGCGTATTGCTGTAGTCAGCTTAATTACCATCAGGGAGTTCCCCCCGATGCGAAAGAAGTTATCATCAATACTCACCCGTTCCAGCCCCAATACGTCCTGCCAGATGGCACACAGTTGGGTTTCCAATGGATTGCGGGGCGCTACATACCCCTCTTGGTTTCCCCAGACCGGTGCAGGCAATGCCTGCCTATCTACTTTGCCATTCAGGGTCAGGGGGACCGCGTCAATACGGATAAAGCAGGCCGGCAGCATATAGTCCGGTAGACGGGAAGATAAGTGCCTGACGAGCTTATCGTCTGAGAGTGCTCCTTCTGTCACCAGATACGCCACCAGTGCTTTATGGCCGTTATGCTCCCGGTCAATGGCTACCGCCTGTTTGACCTGTGGGTGCAAAGTGAGTGCAGTTTCAATTTCGCCCAATTCAATGCGGTAACCGCGGATTTGGACCTGAAAATCATTGCGTCCTAGGTATTCCAGAGTGCCATCCGGCTGCCAGCGGACTAAATCGCCGGTTTTATACAGACGGGTGTAACCGCGCTCCTTATCTTTATTTGTGGCAAAGGGGTTTGCCACAAACCGCTCGGCAGTCAGGTCAGGCCGGTTCCAGTAACCCCGCGCCAATCCGGCACCACCAATATACAGTTCTCCCGGAGCCCCGACAGGAGACAGATTGCCGTGATTGTCAAGAACGTAAAGGCGAACGTTATTAATCGCTTTACCAATGTTTGTTGCAATATCGCCACGTTGATACTGCTTCCATGTCGCACAAACGGTTACTTCTGTCGGGCCGTAGGCATTCAGTATGTTGTTGTGTTGGCTGAAATATTCAAGAAAATCTGAAGAAGGTGACTCTCCGCCTGTCACTAATAATTGCAGGGAAGGCAACTGAGCCCCAATTAATAATTTCAATATAGCAGGAGGTAAGATGGTCATTTCAATGTTTTCCTGTTGAATGAGTTTTTCAACGGCGGGAACATGACGTTCTGTTTCGCTGCAAAGGTAAATGGTATGACCATGAAAGAGGCTGAGGAATAACTCGAAAACTGAAGCGTCGAAGACATAAGCAGCAAACATTAAGGTTTTTTTTCTCTCTGCGGCATCAAAGATTTCTGCCTGTGCTGCCACCAGATGAGCCACATTTTTGTGCTCAATCATGACCCCTTTTGGCTGGCCGGTGGTGCCGGAGGTGTAGATGATATAGGCCAAATCCGAGGGGGTGTTTACTGATGCCGGATTGTCCACAGGCTTGTCTGCGGTGATTGTCGGGTCATCTGCTGCTATCAGCACTGGTTGTTCTGTGCATGTTTGCTTGTCTGTCGCCAGCGTGGCTAGATACCTTTGTTGTGTGACGACACAGGGGGCTTGGGTATCGTCTAAAATAAATCGAACCCGCTCTAATGGATAATCAGGGGAAATGGGGACATAAGCGCCGCCGGCTTTCAGTACCGCTAAGATACTGATAACCATTTCCAGACTGCGGTCGAGGTAGAGGGCGATTGGGGTATCCGCTGGCATAGGGACAGGCTTGTGTTGCTGATAACGTTCACGGATCACATAAGCCAGCTGGTTGGCCCGTTCGTTAAGCTGACGGTAGGTCAGGGATGTGCCTGCAAACACCAGCGCCACGGTATCGGGAGTGCTTGCCACCTGGGCTTCAAACAGTTGTTGCAGGGTTTTATCCTGCGGGTAAGGCGCATCGGTCTGATTCCAGCAATGCAGCAGGGTATGGCGCTCCTGTCCGGACAAGATATCAATCCCGGCCAGCGATGGGGTCTGGTCTGCCACGAAGGCTTCCAGTACCCGTTGATACATCCCCGCCAGTCTGACGAGGGTGGTCTCTGCAAACAGGCTGACGGCGTAGTTCAGACACCCGGTAATCTCGGTTTGCCCATCGGATAGAAACAGGCTCAGGTCAAACTTGGCCGGGCTGTATAACGGCGTATCCAGCGGCACTGGCCTGAACGGCAGACGGCTGTCTGGGGGATGATTGCCAAAGCTTTGTAACCCGAACATGACCTGAAAAATCGGATGGCGGGCGGTGTCACGTTCAATATCCAGAGCCTCAACCAGCTGTTCAAATGGCATATCCTGATGGGTTTTGGCTTCAGTGACCCGCTGATGGGTCTGTTTAATCAGGGCTGCGACACTGTCGGCTTGTTGAAGTGGTATCCTTAAGGCGAGTGAATTGACAAACATCCCTATCAGGGTGTGGGTTTGGGCGTGGTGGCGGTTATCTGCCGGCGTCCCCAGGACGATATCGTGTTGCCCGGATAATTTTGCCAGCGTGAGAGAAAAGGCACTGAGCAGCACGGTATACAGGGTAGTTTCCTGTGTTTTTGCCAGCGTTCTTAACTGCTCAGAAAGTCGGGCGTCCAGCACAAAATGGAAATCCCGTCCCTGATAATTCACCCGTGCGGGTCTGGGATAATCGGTGGGCAGGTTCAGTGATTCATAGCCGGCCAGGGTCTGTCGCCAGTAAGTGAGCTGGCGTTCACGGGTGTCCCCCTGTAAATAGTCCCGTTGCCAGGCGGCGTAATCGCCATAGGTAATCTCCAGCGGGGGAAGCTGGCTGTCACGGCCTTCCCGCAGGGACTGATAAATCTCTGCCAGTTCCGCCATAAAGATATCGATTGACCAGCCATCCATGGCGATATGGTGCCATAGCATGAATAAGTAATGCTGGCCAGATACCGGATAGTGGCACAGGCGCAGGCTGGGTTCGGTGGTCAAATCAAACGGGGTGGCTATTTCAGTACGAACCATGTTCAACAGCGGGGCAGCATTTTCACAGGAGTGGATAACCAAATTGCTGTCCAGTTTCTGAGGATAAACCTGCCCGTCATCATCGCAGCGGTACACCATCTTCATCACCGCATGGCGTTCGGCGAGCTGGTTAATAGCGGTTTCCAACAGGGGCAGACAGGCATCATTATGCAGCTGAACCAGATAAGGGATATGGTAGGTATCGGAGCCTTGTTCAAACTGTTCAATAAATAGCATCCGTTCCTGGGCGAACGATAAGGGGTAGCGCTCCTGAGCCCGATGAGGGATAACCGTATAAGTTTGTTGTTCCAGCTGGGTTGTCAGGCCCGCGATGGTTTTCAGGGTAAATAACTGCGCCAGAGAGACTTCGGCTGCCAATATGCGACGGATGGCGGCGGTCAGCCTGATGGCGGTCAGGGAATTGCCCCCGATGCGGAAGAAATTATCTTCAATGCCTACTCGCTCCAGCCCCAATACGTCCTGCCAGATGGCACACAATTGGGTTTCTAGTGGATTGCGGGGCGCTACGTACCCCTCCTGGTTTCCCCAGACCGGTGCCGGCAATGCCTGCCGGTCCACTTTGCCGTTCAGGGTCAGAGGGATGGACTCAATGCGGGTCAAGCTGGCTGGCAGCATATAGTCTGGCAGGGAAGAAGATAAGTACCTGATGAGCTCATCGTCTGAGAGTGCTCCCTCTGTCACCAGATACGCCACCAGGGCTTTATTCCCCTCATATTCGCGATCAATCACCACCGCCTGCTTGACCTGCGGGTGGGTAGTCAGGGCCGTTTCAATTTCGCCCAGTTCAATGCGGTAACCGCGGATTTTGACCTGAAAATCATTGCGCCCGAGATATTCCAGAGTGCCATCCGGCTGCCAGCGGACTAAATCGCCGGTTTTATACAGACGGGTGTAACCGCGCTCCTTATCTTTATTTGTGGCAAAGGGATTTGCCACAAACCGCTCGGCAGTCAGGTCAGGCCGGTTCCAGTAACCCCGCGCCAATCCGGCACCGCCGATATACAGTTCTCCCGGAGCCCCGACAGGAGACAGATTGCCGTGATTATCAAGAACGTAAAGGCGGGCATTATTAATGGCTTTACCGATATTGGTTGGGATGCCCCCCCGTTGATATATTTTTTCGGTGGCACAAACGGTCACCTCGGTTGGGCCATAAGAATTTAGGACATTGCAATGACGGCTGAAATGTTCAAGAAAATCCAGCGAGGGGGATTCTCCGGCGGTCACTAATAGCTGTAAGGAAGGTAAGTGCGAGTCAACTAACAACTTCAGTATTGCTGGCGGTAAAGCCGCTATCTCAATGCCTTCACGTTGAATGAGTTTTTCAACTGCGGGGGCATTGCGTTCTGTTTCGCTGCAAAGGTAAAGAGTCAGGCCATTAAATAAACCGGGGAAGAGTTCGAAAACAGAACCATCGAACACATAGGGGGCAAACATTAAGGATTTTTTTCTTTTTAAGGCATCAAAAATTGCAGCCTGTGCCGCCGCCATATGCACCACATTTTTGTGCTCAATCATGACCCCTTTCGGCTGGCCGGTGGTGCCTGAGGTGTAGATGATATAGGCCAAATCCGAGGGGGTGTTTACTGATGCCGGATTTTCTACAGGCTTGTCTGCGGTGATTGTTGGGTCATCTGCTGCTATCAGTATCGGTGGTTCCATGAGTGCCTGACTGTATGCTGTCAGCGTTATCAAGTGTCGCTGTTGAGTCAATATGCAGGAAGCTGCCGTGTCAGCCAGAATAAACTGGACTCGCTCTGATGGATATGCCGGTAAAATGGGGACATAAGCGCCGCCGGCTTTCAGTACCGCTAAGATACTGATAACCATTTCCAGACTGCGGTCGAGGTAGAGGGCGATTGGGGTATCCGCTGGCATAGGGACAGGCTTGTGTTGCCGACAACGTTCACGGATCACATAAGCCAGCTGGTTGGCCCGTTCGTTAAGCTGACGGTAGGTCAGGGATGTGTCTTCAAACACCAGCGCCACGGTATCGGGAGTGCTTGCCACCTGGGCTTCAAACAGCTGTTGCAGGGTTTTATCCTGCGGGTAAGGCGCATCGGTCTGATTCCAGTGGTACAGCAGAGTATGGCGCTCTGCTTCGTTGAGGAAGGTGATTGATGTATGTGACTGGTCTGGGTTGTATGCTACTGCGTGCAGGATACGTTCAAGCTGACCCAGTACGCGCTGTGTCTGTGCTTCTGTCAGCCAGTCTTTGCCGTAACTGAATTTAATGATGAGACTGTTGTTGTGCTCATAGGCTAACAGCGATACCGGATAATCCACTTTTTCAACGGACTGACGGAATGTCAGGGTATGTTCTATACCTGTTGGGTTTTCGCTTACCACGGGAGCAGGGTAGTTTTCAAATACCAGCAGGCTGTGAAATAACCGTTCCCCGTCGGATTGTAAACTGGCCAGTGAGATGGCACTGTGGCTGTTGAGGGCAGCAATAGCTGTCTGGATATCTTGTAAGACCGCCGCTACACTGTCTGCTGGATGCCATTGCACCATTAGCGGCAAGGTATTGATATATAGGCCAACACTGGATTCAATTCCCGCCACCGGAACATCGCGGCCAGAGACAGTGGTGCCGACAAGAGTCTGTGCATCGCCCGTGTAGCCGTGCAGGAGTTTATGCCAGGCAAATTGCAGGGCCACATTCAGCGTTACCCCTTGTATCCGGCACATATCCTTAAGCTGCGTATAAGCGCTGCCCTGAATAATGAGTTCTTGTTCAGCCGGATTTTCAATGCTTTTTATCTGCGCTAAATCGACACAGTGACTTAACAACGCAGAAAAATCATTGGCACCCTGAAATTGGGTTTTGTATGCCGCCCAGTAGGCATCTGACTCAGCTTGATGATCCAGATGATATTGCTGGGTTGCCAGATAAGTTTGTTCCACTACGATCTGGGGCTTTTGCCCCTTTATCAATTGGTTGTAATACTCATGCACAGCCTGCAATAAAATTGGGTTACTCCAACCATCAGTAATGCAATGATGTTGTGTAAGCAGTATGGTGACTAACTGCTCATCTTGCCTGATGAAAGTAAAGCGGATTAATCCGGGCTGACTTAAATCAAAAGGCAGGATACGGTCGTGTTGTTGAATTTCGTCAATCGCCTTGTTTCGATCTTCTTTTGGTAATTGACTGATATCTTTGAACTTGAAGTTCAATGGCCCAATACTGGCACCCGTTGTTACGATCTGTAATATTTTTCCTTCCCAATCAAATGCGGTTCTGAGAATGGGGAAACGCAGTGAAGCCAGTGACCAAGCTTGTTGGTAGACGGTAAAGTTGATATTGGTGTGATAATCCAACAACAATTGCACACGATAGGCATCATCTTGTGGTTGAGTCAGATGGTGATAAACAAACCCTTGTTGCAAACTGGTGGCAGGAAATATCGTTTCAATTTTGTTTCTGTGGGATACGACAGGATCATTCGAACTAGAATGATTTTCATTAAAAGTAAAACTTTTAAAGTCTTTTTCAGAGAAGATACTTCTTTCGTTTAAAAAACCTAATATGTTTTCTTTTCTCTGTTTAACCTTATCAATAAGTTGGGAGGGAGGAGTTTCCCCGGTAAACGCCAGTTTCAACTTATTATCACTGGCCCATACTGATATACGATTTTTACTGAGTTCTTTAAATAGTATTAACATCTTTTACACATCCAAAATAGTTTTCTTTTCTGAGTGATAGTCTGAATTTTCATGATTCACATGATCAAAACGATGAGTAAGCTGATTTAGCTGTTCCATTGAAACATCTTTGAACCCGTAATCACTGGGGGTTTTTATTCCGCCCAATTGAGCCTGCTTTTGACTAGTAGCAATGACTTCATTAAGTGCTTGTTCAAATGCCGTGATAAATATCTCTGTTCGGGTTTGTGGTAAGCGGGAATCTACGCTGAATTGCAGTTTTCCCCTCTGAACTGAGCCATTGATGCCCAGTAGTAGATGGCGGCCATTTTCGCTAGCTATCACAGCACCACAATCATCGTTGGTTATGGACCAGTCTTGATGGTTGGTCCTTCCTAACTGGCCAAGGTAGTTGAAACTGATGGTTGGTAAATCGCCAGTCAGATATCCCGCTTGATGTAACGCACTGTAACCAATACCTTTATTTGGTACGCCACGAAGCATCTCTTTGGTGTGGATGATGGTTTCTGCAATATCAGTCTGCATTTCCAGGCGGACAGGGTACATGGTTGTAAACCAGCCAACGGTTTCGGAAAGATCTAATGTGTCGTCAATGGATTCCCTCCCATGTCCTTCCAGAATGATGTAGTTTACAGCTTGGGAGAAAGTCTCCTGTAACGCCAGTGTCAATGCGCTCAACAGTAAGTCGTTAATTTCAGTGTGGTAACCGGTGTTGGCTTCATGTAGTAGAATGTCCGTCATTTCGGCAGGAATGCTTAACAGGTGCTGAGTGATGTTATCTAGCACGGGTTTGGTGTCGTTTCCTGCTATCACCTGTTGCCAGTAGGGTACTTCATCCTGATGCTGCTGAGCATAACGATGGACAGCCGTTACCCATTGTCGATAACTGCTAGTCTTCGGTGGTAAGGCCATCTCTTGTAATAACAGACGTATATGTTCAGCAATAATTCTCCAGGAAACGGCGTCAATAATCAGATGGTGGAATGCGAAGAATAGCCGGGCACTGCCATCTGTGTATCCGGTCAGATGACCTGCTTGCCATAATGGCCCGTTGTTGTAATCGAACCCACTTTGCCATTGGGTTAGTTGTTGATGTAATGCTTCCTTATTTGATCCCCTGATATCACAGTGATGTAAAAGGGAATATGAAGATGGCATCTCTAAGGAATAGTACTGATGATAGCTGTTTTCGGTTTCTATAAAACGGGCACGTAGTATATCGTGTTGTTCGGCCAACATTATCAGCGCCTGTTTAATCTGTACAGATTTGATATTCCCGGGGATCTGAAGCATAAATGCCTGATTCCAATGGTGTGGATTTGGCCAATTCCAGTCGAAGAAGATCTGCTGGATAGGCAACAGGCCAAATTCCCCGCTTAACAATCCCTGCTCTGCGAGCACGTTAACTGTGGGCGATGAGAGTGCTAGTAGTTGGGCTAACCGGGCCACTGTTGGGGCTTCAAAAATTGATTTAACTTGGAGGGAGAAGCCTGCTTGGCGCAGTTTTGAGGCCAGTTGGATACTGACAATGGAATCTCCACCAATACGGAAAAAGTTATCTTCAATGCCAATACGTTCCAGCCCCAATACGTCCTGCCAAATGGCACACAGTTGGGTTTCCAGTGAATTGCGGGGCGCTACGTACCCCTCTTTGACTCCCCAGACAGGCTCCGGCAATGCCTGTCGGTCCACTTTGCCATTCAGAGTCAGGGGGACAGACTCAATGCGGGTTAAGCTGGCTGGCAGCATATAGTCTGGCAGGGAAGAAGATAAGTGACGGATTAGCCTGTCGTCTGAGAGTGCTCCCTCTGTGACCAGATACGCCACCAGGACTTTATGGCCGTTATGCTCACGATCAATCACCACCGCCTGTTTGACTTGCGGGTGGGTAGTCAGGGCACTTTCAATTTCGCCCAGTTCAATGCGGTAACCACGGATTTTGACCTGAAAATCATTGCGTCCCAGGTATTCCAGAGTGCCATCCGGCTGCCAGCGGACTAAATCGCCGGTTTTATACAGACGGGTATACCCTTTGGTCTTATCTGCTGCGGTGGCAAAGGGGTTTGCCACAAACCGCTGGGCGGTCAGGTCAGGCCGGTTCCAGTAACCCCGAGCTAATCCGGCGCCACCGATATACAGTTCTCCCGGCGTTCCGACAGGAGACAGATTGCCGTGATTATCAAGAACGTAAAGGCGGGCATTATTAATGGCTTTGCCGATATTGGTAGGGATGCCCCCCCGTTGATATATTTTTTCGGTGGCACAAACGGTCACCTCGGTTGGGCCATAAGAATTTAGGACATTGCAATGACGGCTGAAATGTTCAAGAAAATCCAGCGAGGGGGATTCTCCGGCGGTCACTAATAACTGTAAGGAAGGTAAGTGGGAACCAACTAACAGCTTCAGTATTGCTGGCGGTAAGGCCGCTATCTCAATGCTTTCGCGTTGAATGAGTTTTTCAACGGCGGGGGCATTGCGTTCTGTTTCGCTGCAAAGGTAAAGAGTCAGGCCATTAAATAAACCGGGGAAGAGTTCGAAAACAGAACCATCGAACACATAAGCGGCAAACATTAAGGATTTTTTTCTTTTTAAGGCATCAAAAATTTCAGTCTGTGCTGCCGCCATATGCACCACATTTTTGTGCTCAATCATGACCCCTTTCGGCTGGCCGGTGGTGCCGGAGGTGTAGATGATATAGGCCAAATCCGAGGGGGTGTTTACCGATGCCGGATTGTCCACAGGCTTGTCTGCGGTGATTGTCGGGTCATCTGCTGCTATCAGCACTGGTTGTTCTGTGCATGTTTGCTTGTCTGTCGCCAGCGTGGCTAGATACCTTTGTTGTGTGACGACACAGGGGGCTTGGGTATCGTCTAAAATAAATCGAACCCGCTCTAATGGATAATCAGGGGAAATGGGGACATAAGCGCCGCCGGCTTTCAGTACCGCTAAGATACTGATAACCATTTCCAGACTGCGGTCGAGGTAGAGGGCGATTGGGGTATCCGCTGGCATAGGGACAGGCTTGTGTTGCTGATAACGTTCACGGATCACATAAGCCAGCTGGTTGGCCCGTTCGTTAAGCTGACGGTAGGTCAGGGATGTGCCTGCAAACACCAGCGCCACGGTATCGGGAGTGCTTGCCACCTGGGCTTCAAACAGTTGTTGCAGGGTTTTATCCTGCGGGTAAGGCGCATCGGTCTGATTCCAGCAATGCAGCAGGGTATGGCGCTCCTGTCCGGACAAGATATCAATCCCGGCCAGCGATGGGGTCTGGTCTGCCACGAAGGCTTCCAGTACCCGTTGATACATCCCCGCCAGTCTGACGAGGGTGGTCTCTGCAAACAGGCTGACGGCGTAGTTCAGACACCCGGTAATCTCGGTTTGCCCATCGGATAGAAACAGGCTCAGGTCAAACTTGGCCGGGCTGTATAACGGCGTATCCAGCGGCACTGGCCTGAACGGCAGACGGCTGTCTGGGGGATGATTGCCAAAGCTTTGTAACCCGAACATGACCTGAAAAATCGGATGGCGGGCGGTGTCACGTTCAATATCCAGAGCCTCAACCAGCTGTTCAAATGGCATATCCTGATGGGTTTTGGCTTCAGTGACCCGCTGATGGGTCTGTTTAATCAGGGCTGCGACACTGTCGGCTTGTTGAAGTGGTATCCTTAAGGCGAGTGAATTGACAAACATCCCTATCAGGGTGTGGGTTTGGGCGTGGTGGCGGTTATCTGCCGGCGTCCCCAGGACGATATCGTGTTGCCCGGATAATTTTGCCAGCGTGAGAGAAAAGGCACTGAGCAGCACGGTATACAGGGTAGTTTCCTGTGTTTTTGCCAGCGTTCTTAACTGCTCAGAAAGTCGGGCGTCCAGCACAAAATGGAAATCCCGTCCCTGATAATTCACCCGTGCGGGTCTGGGATAATCGGTGGGCAGGTTCAGTGATTCATAGCCGGCCAGGGTCTGTCGCCAGTAAGTGAGCTGGCGTTCACGGGTGTCCCCCTGTAAATAGTCCCGTTGCCAGGCGGCGTAATCGCCATAGGTAATCTCCAGCGGGGGAAGCTGGCTGTCACGGCCTTCCCGCAGGGACTGATAAATCTCTGCCAGTTCCGCCATAAAGATATCGATTGACCAGCCATCCATGGCGATATGGTGCCATAGCATGAATAAGTAATGCTGGCCAGATACCGGATAGTGGCACAGGCGCAGGCTGGGTTCGGTGGTCAAATCAAACGGGGTGGCTATTTCAGTACGAACCATGTTCAACAGCGGGTCAGCGTTTTCACAGGACCGGATAACCAAATTGCTGTCCAGTTTCTGAGGATAAACCTGCCCGTCATCATCGCAGCGGTACACCATCTTCATCACCGCATGGCGTTCGGCAAGCAGGTTAATGGCGGCTTCTAACTGGGGCAGACAGGCATCATTATGCAGCTGAACCAGATAAGGGATATGGTAGGTATCGGAGCCTTGTTCAAACTGTTCGATAAATAGCATCCGCTCCTGGGCAAACGATAAGGGGTAGCGCTCCTGAGCCCGATGAGGGATAACCGTATAAGTTTGTTGTTCCAGCTGGGTTGTCAGGCCCGCGATGGTTTTCAGGGTAAATAACTGCGCCAGAGAGACTTCGGCTGCCAATATGCGGCGGATGGCGGCGGTCAGCCTGATGGCGGTCAGGGAATTGCCCCCGATGCGGAAGAAATTATCTTCAATGCCTACTCGCTCCAGCCCCAATACGTCCTGCCAGATGGCACACAATTGGGTTTCTAGTGGATTGCGGGGCGCTACGTACCCCTCCTGGTTTCCCCAGACCGGTGCCGGCAATGCCTGCTGGTCCACTTTGCCGTTCAGGGTCAGGGGGATGGACTCAATGCGGGTCAAGCTGGCTGGCAGCATATAGTCTGGCAGGGAAGAAGATAAGTGCCTGATGAGCTCATCGTCTGAGAGTGCTCCCTCTGTCACCAGATACGCCACCAGGGCTTTATTCCCCTCATATTCGCGATCGATCACCACCGCCTGCTTGACCTGCGGGTGGGTAGTCAGGGCCGTTTCAATTTCGCCCAGTTCAATGCGGTAACCGCGGATTTTGACCTGAAAATCATTGCGCCCGAGATATTCCAGAGTGCCATCCGGTTGCCAGCGGACTAAATCGCCGGTTCTGTACAGGCGGGTGTAACCGCGAGCCTTGTCCTCTGCGGTGGCAAAGGGGTTTGCCACAAACCGCTCGGCAGTCAGGTCAGGCCGGTTCCAGTAACCCCGCGCCAATCCGGCACCGCCGATATACAGTTCTCCCGGTGCCCCGACAGGAGACAGATTGCCGTGATTGTCAAGAACGTAAAGGCGAACGTTATTAATCGCTTTACCAATGTTTGTTGCAATATCGCCCCGTTGATACTGCTTCCCCGTCGCACAAACGGTCACTTCCGTCGGGCCGTAAGCATTCAGTATGTTGTTATGTTGGCTGAAATATTCAAGAACACTGGCAGAAGGTGACTCTCCGGCGGTCACTAATAATTGCAGGGAAGGCAACTCAGCATCAGTTAATAATTTCAGTATGGCCGGTGGCAGGGTGGCCATTTCAATGTTTTCCCGTTGAATGAGCTTTTCAACGGCGGGGGCATTGCGTTCTGCTTCGCTGCAAAGGTAAATGGTATGACCATGAAAGAGGCTGAGGAATAACTCGGAAACCGAGGCGTCGAAGACATAAGCAGCAAACATTAAGGTTTTTTTTCTCTCTGTGGCATCAAAGATTTCTGCCTGTGCTGCCACCAGATGAGCCACATTTTTGTGCTCAATCATGACCCCTTTTGGCTGGCCGGTGGTGCCGGAGGTGTAGATGATATAGGCCAAATCTGAGGGGGTGTTTACTGATGCTGGATTGTCCACAGGCTTGTCTGCGGTGATTGTCGGGTCATCTGCTGCTATCAGCACTGGTTGTTCTGTGCATGTTTGCTTGTCTGTCGCCAGCGTGGCTAGATACCTTTGTTGTGTGACGACACAGGGGGCTTGGGTATCGTCTAAAATAAATCGAACCCGCTCTAATGGATAATCAGGGGAAATGGGGACATAAGCGCCGCCGGCTTTCAGTACCGCTAAGATACTGATAACCATTTCCAGACTGCGGTCGAGGTAGAGGGCGATTGGGGTATCCGCTGGCATAGGGACAGGCTTGTGTTGCTGATAACGTTCACGGATCACATAAGCCAGCTGGTTGGCCCGTTCGTTAAGCTGACGGTAGGTCAGGGATGTGCCTGCAAACACCAGCGCCACGGTATCGGGAGTGCTTGCCACCTGGGCTTCAAACAGTTGTTGCAGGGTTTTATCCTGCGGGTAAGGCGCATCGGTCTGATTCCAGCAATGCAGCAGGGTATGGCGCTCCTGTCCGGACAAGATATCAATCCCGGCCAGCGATGGGGTCTGGTCTGCCACGAAGGCTTCCAGTACCCGTTGATACATCCCCGCCAGTCTGACGAGGGTGGTCTCTGCAAACAGGCTGACGGCGTAGTTCAGACACCCGGTAATCTCGGTTTGCCCATCGGATAGAAACAGGCTCAGGTCAAACTTGGCCGGGCTGTATAACGGCGTATCCAGCGGCACTGGCCTGAATGGCAGACGGCTGTCTGGGGGATGATTGCCAAAGCTTTGTAACCCGAACATGACCTGAAAAATCGGATGGCGGGCGGTGTCACGCTCAATATCCAGAGCCTCAACCAGCTGTTCAAATGGCATATCCTGATGGGTTTTGGCTTCAGTGACCCGCTGATGGGTCTGTTTAATCAGGGCTGCGACACTGTCGGCTTGTTGAAGTGGTATCCTTAAGGCGAGTGAATTGACAAACATCCCTATCAGGGTGTGGGTTTGGGCGTGGTGGCGGTTATCTGCCGGCGTCCCCAGGACGATATCGTGTTGCCCGGATAATTTTGCCAGCGTGAGAGAAAAGGCACTGAGCAGCACGGTATACAGGGTAGTTTCCTGTGTTTTTGCCAGCGTTCTTAACTGCTCAGAAAGTCGGGCGTCCAGCACAAAATGGAAATCCCGTCCCTGATAATTCACCCGTGCGGGTCTGGGATAATCGGTGGGCAGGTTCAGTGATTCATAGCCGGCCAGGGTCTGTCGCCAGTAAGTGAGCTGGCGTTCACGGGTGTCCCCCTGTAAATAGTCCCGTTGCCAGGCGGCGTAATCGCCATAGGTAATCTCCAGCGGGGGAAGCTGGCTGTCACGGCCTTCCCGCAGGGACTGATAAATCTCTGCCAGTTCCGCCATAAAGATATCGATTGACCAGCCATCCATGGCGATATGGTGCCATAGCATTAATAAGTAATGCTGGCCAGATACCGGATAGTGGCACAGGCGCAGGCTGGGTTCGGTGGTCAAATCAAACGGGGTGGCTATTTCAGTACGAACCATGTTCAACAGCGGGGCAGCGTTTTCACAGGACCGGATAACCAAATTGCTGTCCAGTTTCTGAGGATAAACCTGCCCGTCATCATCGCAGCGGTACACCATCTTCATCACCGCATGGCGTTCGGCGAGCTGGTTAATAGCGGTTTCCAACAGGGGCAGACAGGCATCATTATGCAGCTGAACCAGATAAGGGATATGGTAGGTATCGGAGCCTTGTTCAAACTGTTCAATAAATAGCATCCGTTCCTGGGCGAACGATAAGGGGTAGCGCTCCTGAGCCCGATGAGGGATAACCGTATAAGTCTGCTGTTCCAGCTGGGTTGTCAGGCCGGAGATGGTTTTCAGGGTAAATAACTGCGCCAGAGAGACTTCGGCTGCCAATATGCGGCGGATGGCGGCGGTCAGCCTGATGGCGGTCAGGGAATTGCCCCCGATGCGGAAGAAATTATCTTCAATGCCTACTCGCTCCAGCCCCAATACGTCCTGCCAGATGGCACACAATTGGGTTTCCAGTGGATTGCGGGGCGCTACGTACCCCTCCTGGTTTCCCCAGACCGGTGCCGGCAATGCCTGCCGGTCCACTTTGCCGTTCAGGGTCAGGGGGATGGACTCAATGCGGGTCAAGCTGGCTGGCAGCATATAGTCTGGCAGGGAAGAAGATAAGTGCCTGATGAGCTCATCGTCTGAGAGTGCTCCCTCTGTCACCAGATACGCCACCAGGGCTTTATTCCCCTCATATTCGCGATCGATCACCACCGCCTGCTTGACCTGCGGGTGGGTAGTCAGGGCACATTCAATTTCGCCCAGTTCAATGCGGTAACCACGGATTTTGACCTGAAAATCATTGCGCCCGAGATATTCCAGAGTGCCATCCGGCTGCCAGCGGACTAAATCGCCGGTTTTATACAGACGGGTGTAACCGCGCTCCTTATCTTTATTTGTGGCAAAGGGGTTTGCCACAAACCGCTCGGTGGTCAGGTCAGACCGGTTTAAATATCCCCGTGCCAGTCCAGCGCCGCCGATGTAAAGCTCTCCGGGGGCACCAATAGGTACAAGGTTTCCGGAATGATTCAAGACGTAGGCATACATGTCATTTAATGGCCGTCCAATGCAAGATACTGCTGTGGCGTCGTTTTGGGTTAATTTCTTGTAGGTAACATGTACGGTTGTTTCGGTTATCCCATACATATTGATGAGAGCGGGAGATTGATCGCCGTAATGGTTCCACCAGGGTTTCAATTGAACCGGATTCAGTTTATCTCCACCAAAAATCACGTAGCGGAGGTGGGGAAATTCTGCACCAATATTTAATGAGGCATCGATAAAGGCATAAAATGCCCCGGGTGTTTGATTCAATACAGTGACATTTTGATCTGAACAGAGGCGACTGAACCTGCCAAAATCTTTGGTGCACTCGACTGTCGGAATAACTAAACGCCCGCCATAGAGCAATGCTCCCCATAGTTCCCATACACTGAAATCAAAGGTGTAGGCATGGTAAAGCACCCAGGTATCATTTTGGTTAAATTGATAATCCTTCTGTGTGCTGGTAAATAAACGGACAACATTATGATGGGTTTGTAACACGCCTTTTGGCTGGCCGGTGGTGCCTGAGGTATAGATAACATATGCCAGATCTGTGGCTCCGCTGACGGGTACCAAATCTTCTGTCGGCAGGTTTTCTATTGCCCTCCTATCATCCACAGTTATCAATGCAGGCTGTTTAGTTTGTACCTGCGTATATTCCCTCAGCGTTGTCAGATATCGCTGTTGAGTCAACACACAGGGGGATGCGGTATCTTCTAAAATAAACCGGACCCGTTCCGGCGGATATTCCGGGGAGATGGGTACATAGGCTCCCCCGGCTTTCAGCACTGCCAGAATGCTGATTACCATTTCCAGACTACGATCCAGATATAAAGCTACTAGCGTATCGGCTGGTATGGGTTTATTGCACTGCTGTTGATATTGTTCACGGATCGCAGCAGCCAACTGATTAGCCTGTTCGTTTAGCTGGCGATAAGTCAGTGTTTTCCCTTCAAACACCAATGCCACATTGTCCGGTCTGGCTGCTACCTGAGCCTCAAATTGTTGCTGAAGAGTGCGGACTTGCGGATAGGATATATCAGGCTGATTCCAGGTATGCAGTAATGTATGGCGCTCCTGCTCTAATAAAATAGGTAATTCACTGACTAATGATGCAGGGTTGTTGAGTAAGGTAATAAACAGGTTTTGTAATCGTTTAAGTATTCTGTTGATATCCTGCTTACTAAAGTATTTCCGTAGATAATCTATCGTTATTTTTAGTTCCTGAGTATACCCATAGTCTTTCAATCTAAAGACGATAGGATGAATGTTAAAAACCCCATCTATATGATAGTGCTGATTTTCGGTGGCTTCTAAGTCTGACTCAGAAAAACGTTCATAGAAAATAGATATATTGGGTAGAGAAAGCTTATGTTTATGAGCAATTCGAGCAAGGTGAGATTGAGGAAATTTACAGTGATAATAACTATTTTTTAGTTCGGATTTTATTAATTTAATCTGTTCAATCATACTAGCCGCATGAGAAATATGACAATACACCGGATACATATTTGCCTGCATCCCTACAACATATTTTTCTGATTTTCCCTCTCTTCCATGTGTGATCGTGTTAAAAACCAGCTCTTGTTGTCCTGTAAGTTCAGTCATAATAATGCTGACCAGACTCGAAAAGATGAAAAGCAGATTGGTTTTGTATTCTTTACAAAAAGTACGTAAATCTTCTTTAATTGAAAGAGGTAATATTAACGTACAATTATTACTACCTGTATTCTGATAGCAAGGTGTTAATTGATGTATTTCTTTTTTCTTCAGAAAATCAAACCAATAACTCTTATCTTTTTCATACTGAGTGCTATTGAAATATTTTCTCGACTTGATTATTGTAGTTAAATATTGTGGGATTTCCGATAACCATGTTATTGATGTTCCGTTTTCAATACATGTATACAGCTTGTGGACATATTCATGAAGTCGATATAACCCGACACCATCAATCATAATATGGTGGAATTTAGTGAAAAAGTAATATTTTTCATTGTCTAAGCGAATCAATGTAACCTGATATGGAGTTTCTTTTAAATAATCGATAGGAATACCTATTTGTTGCTTCATCCAAAGATATGCTTTCTTTTCGGAATCAAGCTGCATCGAAACATCATAGTACTTGATTAATTCTGGCGTGCGCTGATTTTGAATATATTGAATAGCTTCATTATCTGAATTAATTGATATACGTAAACGTAACATATCAATATGTTGATATAGTAAATTCCATACTTTTTGCAAAATAACCATATCAATATTTTTTTCTATCAATGTATACCAGCCGAGGCTGTGTATTGGGCTATTCTCATAAAGCACTTGTTCGTAAAACACATCTTCCTGAGAAGGATGAAGACTATATAATTTCGAATCCAACGAACCCTCAGATATTCTCATAATAAACCATACGAATGTATTCCGTTTGCAAGTTATTTGTAATTTATGGCATGAATGAGTAGATTTCATTACTTTCCTGACTTTAAATTATCTATGTTACAACATGAATTTAATAGGCATTGGTATAATCTATCATTGCGTCATTACAGATAATCTCGCAATCTTTCAACACTCTTCCTCATGAAAAAATAGTTAATATAATATTTATTGGCTAATGATTCACTTTCTATTAATTTCCTATAGACTCAAGTACACATATTTTTTACCAACCTTGTTTTTATTAAATTTACTTTCAGAAATTATTATTATCTTTATCTATCATACTATAATCATAATTTTTTTCGGCGTAATAATGATTGTTATTTAAATTGAGATCTATATTGTATAACAAGCTTTTTAATCAGGGCAAGATCGCTAATATTTTTTAATCGCGAATAAAGAATAAATCAGTTGATTAGGAAAAGGGAAGTCGCTGTGATCTTATACTCTCTTTTTGAGAGAAGATACCATGTGCCTTCAGATGGAACCGCTAAAAACTTTTCTCAGTGGCTAAATTCAGAGTTTCGTATAAAAATTTATTGTTTTTACGAATTAGATCACAAATTGAGGCAGATTATTCCTGTGACTTATCGCGAATCTTACGCTCGATAAGCTAACCATACGCATCAAAATAACGGCTAGGCTAAATTTCAGAGGGATGGATGCTAAGATAATTCGCGAGGGTCTGACCAGAATTGGAAGATTTCTCGCAACTTTGAGCATAAAAACAATTGTGTTCTTAAAGTGCAAGTTCGCCAGAATTTCATGGATAATATTGGCGAGGCAATTCAAAATGTGGGCCATCTTTTAGTGACTTCCAGTCTCCACCCCAAATAATAGGAATATTCAAACGCTGGGCAGCTTGTTTGACAGTAGTTGCAAGTTCAATAAAGGCTTGCCAGTTATCCCAGGGAATAGTGCTATTGATTAATGGTGCGAGATCGACAGCGTGTCCGGTTAAATGGCGGCTGTTCAATGTTTGGCTATGCCCATCAGCAAACATTTGCCGTTGGCGTTCGGCTGTTCTTAGCCCCTCAATAACACAAAAATCGGTATTGGAGAGCTGTAGAGCTAAACGGGTAACCTTCACCAGATCAGGATGTACACCAATTAAATTTTGTTCACTTCTTTTGCTGAAGTAGAAGCTATTGTTGATACTCATTTTTTGTCTTCACCACCGAAAAATTTTCCCCACAGATAACTGATTCCTGTGCTTCCCATCGTTCCAAACAGTCCGGAAATAACGAAAGTCATGTAAAGGCTGACGCCACTCTCAAAACTGAGAAATCCACCAAGAAATCCCGTAAAACTGGATACAATCATTTGACTTGTTGCTTCTTTACAATCCCAACGTATCTTGTCCTTTTTCATATCAATAATGTATCGGACAACTCCGCCCCATGTAGAAAATGTACCTATAATTATCCAAATAATTACATCTTCATCATTCGGTATTTTAAATGACATATATCCTCCTTCCGAATAGTTTTAATGGTGATGTTCGATTGGACAGTGTTTTCCATTATTAAAATTTTAAGTATCACATCATGTTTAATGAAGGATTGATGTTTATTAGAATATTCATAATAGCTTTGTCTTTGCCTCTATGTAAATGAAATTGCATAAAAAGCAAATTGCATTATTGGCAATGTACTTATTCTGGATTTTTCGGCACGATAAATTATTGGTGTAAGTTTTATATCATGAGTAAAAATTCGGAATGATATTCCTGTCATTTTGTGGCGGTAGCGTTACTCAAGATATTATCCTACATCATATGTTGATTATTGTAATCAATCGAGCTATTTTTTGTCTAAAAAGGGGCTTTTATGTCTACAAGTACATCTCAAATTGCGGTTGAATATCCTATTCCTGTCTATCGCTTTATTGTTTCTGTCGGAGATGAGAAAATTCCATTTAATAGTGTTTCAGGATTAGATATTAGTTATGACACCATTGAATACCGAGATGGTGTTGGTAATTGGTTCAAAATGCCGGGTCAGAGTCAGAGCACTAATATCACCTTGCGTAAAGGCGTTTTCCCGGGGAAAACAGAACTGTTTGATTGGATTAACTCTATTCAGCTTAATCAGGTAGAGAAAAAGGATATTACCATCAGTTTAACTAATGATGCAGGTACCGAATTATTAATGACCTGGAATGTTTCTAATGCTTTTCCCACTTCATTGACTTCACCTTCATTTGATGCCACCAGTAATGATATTGCAGTACAGGAAATTACGCTGATGGCAGATCGGGTGATTATGCAGGCTGTTTGAAGCATTGATATTTAATCATCTCATATAAGGGAACTTTTATGACAACCGTTACCAGTTATCCTGGCGTTTATATTGAAGAATTAAATAGCCTGGCCTTGTCAGTTTCAAATAGCGCCACAGCGGTTCCTGTTTTTGCTGTGGACGAACAAAACCAATATATTAGTGAAGATAATGCAATCCGTATTAATTCGTGGATGGATTATCTTAATCTGATTGGCAATTTTAATAATGAAGACAAATTAGATGTTTCTGTGCGTGCTTATTTTGCCAATGGAGGTGGATATTGTTATCTCGTCAAAACAACGAGTTTAGAAAAAATTATTCCAACCTTGGATGATGTAACCTTATTGGTTGCTGCGGGCGAAGATATTAAAACGACAGTAGATGTTTTATGTCAGCCAGGAAAAGGGTTATTCGCAGTCTTTGATGGCCCTGAAACAGAGTTGACTATCAACGGTGCGGAAGAGGCAAAACAAGCCTATACCGCCACACCATTCGCTGCGGTTTATTATCCTTGGTTGAAAGCGGATTGGGCTAACATAGATATTCCACCCAGTGCAGTGATGGCGGGAGTTTATGCATCGGTGGATTTATCCCGTGGTGTATGGAAAGCGCCTGCCAATGTTGCGTTGAAAGGGGGCCTGGAACCTAAATTTTTAGTCACGGATGAATTGCAGGGTGAATATAACACTGGCCGCGCTATCAATATGATTCGTAATTTCAGTAACACAGGTACTACGGTTTGGGGTGCAAGAACCCTGGAAGATAAAGACAATTGGCGTTATGTTCCAGTGCGACGCTTGTTTAATTCTGTGGAGCGGGATATCAAGCGTGCCATGAGCTTTGCTATGTTCGAGCCTAATAATCAGCCTACTTGGGAGCGGGTACGGGCGGCGATTAGCAACTACCTTTATAGCCTGTGGCAACAGGGGGGATTAGCTGGCAGCAAAGAAGAAGACGCTTATTTTGTGCAAATTGGTAAAGGTATAACGATGACACAGGAGCAGATTGATGCAGGGCAAATGATTGTTAAAGTCGGTTTGGCTGCTGTACGGCCTGCGGAATTTATCATTCTCCAGTTTACGCAAGATGTAGAACAGCGTTAATCATATGATTATGAGGAGTTATCATGTCTGCTATTCTGAAAGCGCCTGGCGTTTATATTGAAGAAGACGCTTCCCTAGCGTTGTCTGTCAGTAACAGCGCGACTGCCGTGCCTGTTTTTATCGGAAAATTTACTCCGACAGTGGTTGATTCAATCCAAGTCTGTACCCGTATCAGCAACTGGCTTGAATTCACTTCCTCTTTTTCCCTAGCTCCAACAGTTGAGATTGTTGTCCAATCTAACACTGAATCTGAATCTGAATCTGAAACTTACCACTATATTGAGACAATCAATTTATCTCCAGCTGTGGAAGCATTGCGACTCTATTTTCAAAATGGCGGAGGAGCTTGCTATATCTACCCATTAAATGATGCTGAAGATGAATTGGTTCTGGCGGCCATACCAGAAGTCATTGAACAGAAAGGTGATATTACTCTGTTGGTTTGCCCGGAACTCGATCTGGATTACAAAACTAAGATCTATGGCGCAGTGAGCTCACTGTTGAATGATAACAAAGTGGGCTATTTCCTGATTGCGGATAGCAATGATGGAGAATCTGTGTCAGGAGTATGGAATAGTGCTAAGGCCGCCGCCTATTATCCCCAGTTGGAAACTAACCTAAAATTTTCCACGTTGCCTGGGGATAAGGACATTCGTATCAGCGGTTATCAGGATGATGATGAAACACATAAACCGAAAAACTTGGATGAGCTCAGGACAATCAACGAGGCGTTGGCACAGGATATTGATGCAAGATTGCTCGAGGAGAAACAACGTGCTGTCATCATTCCGCCAAGTGCTGCCATTGCGGGCATTTATTGCCAAACGGATAATCGTCGCGGTGTTTGGAAAGCGCCAGCCAACGTTGCGCTCACAGGGATCGGGAGTTTGCTTGATAAGGTAGACGATGAACGGCAGGGAGAGATGAATGACAAGGGAATCAATGTCATCCGTTCATTTACCGACCGTGGTTTTATGGTCTGGGGAGCCCGTACTTGTGTGGACGCTGCCAACATCAGCTGGCGTTATATTCCTGTTCGTCGCCTGTTCAATTCCGTTGAACGAGATATCCGCCAGGCGCTGCGCGCTGTGTTGTTTGAAACTAATAGTCAGCCTACCTGGGTACGTGCTAAGGCTGCCGTTGATCAATATCTTTATACCCTTTGGCAGAAAAATGCATTGATGGGTGCTCGCCCGGAAGAAGCTTATTTTGTGCAAATTGGTCAGGATATCACCATGTCCGAGGCTGATATTAAACAGGGTAAGATGATCATGACTGTTGGTTTGGCAGCAGTGCGGCCAGCTGAGTTCATCATTCTGCAATTTACGCAGGATGTTGTTCAGTAATCTCCATGACTAAACGCCAGGCACTGTATTGACAGTGCCTACTCTAACCATCTTGGAGGAGGTGATGATGATGGAGAGACTCCAACCGGGTGTGACTTTAACAGAAAGTATAATCACGATGGGTCAGCAAGAGATACCCAGTGCTGTGCCGGTGTTTATTGGTTACACCGTTCGTTATCCGGAACAATCGGAAGCATCAGTCCGTATCGACAGTTTGGCCGAGTATACCAGCCTGTTTGGTGACGACCATGTGATGATGTTTGCTGTCAGGCACTATTTTGATAATGGCGGGCAACAGGCATTTGTTTTACCCCTGAAGGACAATATGCCATCAGTGGAGATGACCACAGCTGAAGCGGAAAATCTGATAGCCGCATTGCGCTCTGCTACGGTTAGCGAAGCCATTGGTGGGCATAGTCAGATTACACTGATTTTGGTACCGGATATGGCTCGGCTTAATGACAGTGATATTGATGACTCCTCAACCCAGGTAAGCCTGTGGTCCCAAGGCTGGGAGGCGCTGCTGCAATTGAGTCAGGTTAGGCCCAACCTCTTTGTGCTGTTAGATGCGCCGGATAATGTTGAACAGGCGCAGAAGTGTATGACAACGCTATCGTCAGATTATCGTCAATGGGGGGCAGCATATTGGCCTCGTCTGGAAACTACCTATCAGAAAGAAATATCTGGCAAGGACAATGAATCTCAGGGAATTTTCCAGGGGACTGTTCTGTCACCCACAGCCGCGGTCGCAGCGGTAATTCAACGCACGGATAACGACGCGGGTGTTTGGAAAGCACCGGCCAATATTGCCTTATCCCAGGTTATTCGACCTGTTAAATCTTATCTTCAGGGAAGTGTACTGTTTAACAGCAGCGGCACTTCGCTCAATGTGATCCGCAGTTTCCCAGGTAAGGGCATACGGGTATGGGGATGCCGCACTCTGGAAAACACGGATAATACGCAGTGGCGCTATCTGCAAACACGTCGGCTGGTTTCCTATGTAACAGCGCATTTGACCCAATTGGCTCGCATGTATGTCTTTGAGCCAAATAATGAACTTACCTGGATGAAGTTAAAAGGACAAAGTTACAACTGGTTACGGCAATTATGGTTGCAGGGTGGCTTGTATGGTTCACAGGAGGATGAGGCATTTAACATTCTGTTAGGCGTAAACGAGACGATGACTGAGGATGATGTTCGTGCAGGAAAAATGATCATGAAAGTTGAGTTGGCTGTGTTGTTTCCTGCCGAATTTATTGAGATCAGTTTGGTGTTTAATACCCAAACAGAGGCGCTGTCTTAAGAAGGAAAAAGTACGATGAACGATTATTACACACCCGTGGTATCCCATCGTTTTATGGCGAGTTTTATTTTTAACCGCATTCCCGATCCGCTGGATATTCGTTTTCAGCGTATCTCTGGCCTTAGTCGGGAACTACAGGTGACTCAGTACAGTGAGGGAGGAGAAAATGCCCGTAATAACTATTTAGCTGAGAAAATCCAACACGGTACGTTGACTTTGGAACGGGGCGTGATGACAGTCTCGCCATTGACCTGGATGTTTGATCGGGTATTGAGTGGTGAAAAAATCGCTTATGCCGATGTGGTGGTGATGCTACTGAATGAAAATTCACTGCCATTGTCCAGTTGGACGTTGAGCAATGCGCTGCCGGTACGCTGGCAAACCAGCGACTTTGACGCTAACAGCAATGCCATATTGGTGAATACCCTTGAATTGCGTTACCAGGATATGCGCTGGCTTGGAGTCAAAATATGACAGTAGAAATCAGAGAGTTACTTATCCAGGCAAAGGTAGTGCCATCAACACGACCGACTGAATCAGAACGGCAAAACCATTCTTTGATACAGGAAAGTCTGGATGAGGCGACTTGGGTGGAAACGATAAAACGCGAAGTGTTGGCCGCATTACGCGATGAGGAAGGGTGGCGTCCATGAGTCTGATTGAACGTGGTTTAGCTAAGCTGACAATTAATGCTTATAAGGATAGGGAAGGGAAGATACGGGCAGGAACGTTGCAGGCCATGTATAACCCTGACTCCTTGCAACTGGATTACCAAACGGATTATCAGCAATCCCAAGCGATTAATAGCGAAAAGCAAAGTAGCATTTATGTACAGGCCAAGCCCGCAGGGTTATCACTTGAATTAATTTTTGATGCCACGATGCCGGGTAACAAAACCCCCATTGAAGAGCAGCTCATGCAGCTCAAGCAACTGTGCAGTGTGGATGCAACCAGTAACGAGACGCGATTCCTGCAAGTTAAATGGGGCAAAATGCGTTGGGAAAGTCGGGGTTACTTTGCTGGCAGGGCCAAGAGTTTGTCTGTGAATTACACTTTGTTTGATCGTGATGCGACTCCCTTGAGGGTACGGGTAATATTGGCATTAGTGGCTGATGAAAGTCTGGTGTTGCAGGAGACTGAACAAAATCTGCAATCTCCGGCAAAAATCGCATTACGCATACAGGATGGGGTATCTCTGGCTCTGATGGCAGCCAGTACGGCATCAACATTGTCAGGCGGTGTGGATTATCTGACGCTGGCCTGGCAAAACGGTCTGGATAATCTCAATGGGTTCGTTCCGGGTGAAATATTGCAGGCCACCAGGGGAGACGAATCATGAGCCACCAACTGAAAATTATTGCAGATGGTAAGGCACTGTCACTTTTGGCCGCGGTAGATGTGGACACCTGTTATCGGGTTAACAGTATACCTTCTGCGACATTGAAACTGAGCGTACCGGATAGGCCACTCTCTTCTTTCAGTCAGACGGATGTTCAGACAGAACTGGCCCACTGTCAGGTAGGGAAAACCCTGCGTCTGGAATTGATTGATGGTAGCAAAAAATGGGTGCTGTTTAATGGTCTTATTACCCGTAAGGCTCTGAGAATTAAGAATAAGCAATTATTGCTCACTCTGGTTGTCAAGCATCGGTTGCAACTGATGGTGGATACCCAGCATTCACAGCTGTTTAAAGACAAAAGCGAAAAAGCGATCTTAAGCACGCTATTGAATCAGACCGGAATCAATGCTCGCTTCGGAAAGATAGCGGCGTTAGATCAAAAGCATGAACAGATGGTGCAATTTCGTTGTTCAGACTGGCATTTTCTGTTGTGCCGACTGTCGGCAACCGGTGCATGGTTGTTACCTGCCATAGAAGACGTTCAGTTTGTTCAACCTGATGCTCTGAAATCAAACTCAGCCTATACCTTGAAGAGCAGGGGGGATGAGAACAAAGACATCGTTGTCAAGGATGCTTACTGGCAGTTTGACAATCAAATCAACCCCGCTTTGCTGGAAGTCAGTGGCTGGGATATCAGTAAGCAGCAGGTACAATCAGGCGGTCGCTACGGAAAAATCGCGTTGGGTAAGGCGGCACTCTCTCCTGATGGATTGGCATCCCTTAATAAAACGGGTTGGGACATTTGTTATAGCAGTCCGTTAACAACCCAGGAAAGCGGTTATCTGGCACAGGGATTATTGCTTAACCAGCGCATTTCTGGGGTGACAGGAGAATTTTTGCTCAAAGGAGATGGGCGTTACCAGTTGGGAGACAACATTCAGCTGACTGGATTTGGTTCACAGTTAGATGGTACGGCAAGCATTACTGAGGTTCGCCACCGTCTTAATCGGCGAATTGATTGGGAAACCACGGTGAGCATTGGTTTACAACATGAATATTTGCCGATATTACCTGATGCTCCCGAACTACATATTGCGACAGTAGCGAAATATCAGCAGGACAGTGCGGTGTTAAACCGTATCCCCATTATTCTGCCGGTACTGAATCGTCCCAATGAATTTTTGTGGGCCAGATTGGGGAAACCTTATGCTAGCCATGAAAGCGGTTTCTGTTTTTACCCAGAGCCAGGTGACGAAGTTATTATTGGTTTTTTTGAAAATGATCCGCGTTATCCAGTTATTTTAGGTGCTATGCATAATCCGAAAAATAAGGCCCCTTTTGAACCAACCCAAGATAATAGGGAAAAAGTATTGATCGTTAAAAAAGGTGAAGCGCAACAACAATTAGTCATTGATGGCAAAGAGAAAATGATCCGAATTAATGCGGGTGAAAATCAAATAATGCTTCAGCAAGATAAAGACATTTCTCTGTCAACGAAAAAAGAATTAACACTGAAAGCGCAGACAATGAATGCCACGATGGATAAATCATTGGCAATGTCCGGGAAAAACAGTGTTGAAATCAAAGGCGCAAAAATTAATCTTACCCAATGAAAGGTGACGATGAATGGAAAATCAAATACTGACACAACTCTATGGTCGTGGTTGGGCTTTTCCTCCGGTCTTTTCCCTTGAAAAGGGGGTAGAGATGGCTGAAGGGGCGGAAGATGTGAGACAAAGTTTGCAGATTCTGTTTAGTACTGAGCCGGGGGAACGTCTTATGCGTGAAAATTATGGCTGCGGATTAAATGATTTTATGTTTGAAAATATCCGCAATGAACTTATTGCTGAAATTGAATCCCATATCCATGACAACGTATTACGATATGAACCCCGGGCTGATATGACTGATATTCAGGTTCGTCAATCCCCTGGCATGGGGAATACTTTGCAAGTGCAGGTCATGTATCGCCTGAGAGGGAGTGATATCAATCAACAAATCCAGGGAGTACTTGCACTGAGTGAAGGCCGGGTGACGGAGGTAGTATGAGTGAAGCGATTGTGGTGGATGGTGACGTGTTACAGTTTGATCCCAACTTTGGCAATCGGCAGGTGACGGTTCCCAGCCCAGGAAAAATTAGCGGCACAGGACATGCGCAGGTAAGTGGAAAAAAAGTGTGTATTCTGGGGGATGAGAAACAGGTCAGGGTTTCTGCAACCTATATTACAACAACACATACTACGCCGGGAACAGGAACCATTACTATCAGTGCTCTGGATGCTGGCCAGCAGGCCCTTCAGTGTACCAGTGGGGCGGCTTTAATTATCAAGGGGCAGCAATTTACGGCGATGTTTACGCCTGAATTGCCAGCCATGAATAATACAGTGACTCCGCCACAACCGGATGTTACGACACCTTCATCAGGAAAAGGACGTTTTATCACTCAACAAAATTTTGCTACCGTAAATTAGAGTATTGACTGAATTAAATAGAATTAACGAAGGTGTAAATAATTATTTATTTGCTGACGAATCGCTGTGACAAATAAACACAGGTGATGTTATGGAATTAAATGAGTTAACTAACAAATTGTCAAATTTGGTGCCAATGACCGATTTTAAATTAGATAATCGAGCCAGTTTGCAATTGCTTAAATATATTGAAGCGTATACGAAGATAATACCCTTTAATTCTGGCGATAAATATTGGAATGACTTTTTCTTTATGTCAGGAAATACGCCAGAGAAACTTGCAAAATTATATCAGAAAGAAATAGAACCCAATGGGGAGTTATTACCTCAGCAGGCTTTTTTGTTGGCGGTTTTGCGTTTATTGGAAACACCAATATCCTTATTAAATGTATTACCTGCTGCTCATCGTGAGCTCTATTATCGGGAGCTTTTAGGCTTGTCTTCCCATGCGGCACAGCCTGATCAGGTTGCTTTATCTATGGAACTGAATTCGACAGTGATGGAACAGCTGCTCCCTGAAGGAACCCTGTTTGAGGCTGGTCAGGATGAACAAGGCAATGCATTGCAATATGCCCTGGATGCCAGTTTGCTGGCTAATCGTGGATATATCAGTGACTTGCGCTGGTTACGGAATGACGGGGAAAAGCAATGGGTTACTTCTGCTCCATGGGATTTACAGGCACAGGTGTCACTGCCGTCTGATGGGATACGATTATTTGGTAAGACAAATAGTGATCAGCAGGTATTTGGTGGGGTGTTGATAACGTCATCACTTCTGGCGATGGAAGCGGGGATAAGGAAGATCATTGTTACTTTTGAGCAGGAGATGAACACCCAAGAACTGGTGGCACAGGTCAGCAGTGGAAATCAATGGCTAACATTGACGTCTGAGGTAAATAAGAAAGAGGTCACACTGACACTGTCAGACAAAGAACCGGCAATCAGTGCGCCAGAGGATCTGGATAATCTCTTTTTCACGCAACCGGTACTCAGGCTACAGGGAAAGGATAGTCAGGCACTGCCGGAGGTGACGGGTATCAGCGTTTCGGAAAAGGATGATACTAAGGATACCTCTTTTGAGATGTATCACTTAACACCATTTGGTTATAGCAGTGATATAGAGCCATTGGAGGAAAATCCAGCGTTATATTTAGGCTTTACTGATGTAAAGCCAGGGCAAACACTGGCGCTGTATTGGAAATTAAAATCCCCGCAGCAACCAACCGTTTCCTGGTATTACCTGGATCAACATAATCAATGGGCTGAATTGGATTCATGGGTCAGTGATGGAACCCAGAATCTGTATCAGGATGGTACTTGGCACGTTGAGTTGCCTGTGGATGCATCCAATCAGGCAGAGCAGATGCCAGTTGGACGCTATTGGTTGCGGGCAGTGGTGGAGGTACCCGCTCATGAGGGGGCGTTGGGGAAGGCTCCTTGGCTATATGGTCTAATCTATAACGCCATGACGGCAACCTTGGTTAATGTAGATAGCATCAGTGACAGCCATTTCTTAACCCCTTTGCCTGCCAGCAGCATACAGCGGCCCGTTGAACCCATCATTGTGTTGGCATCGGTCAACCAGCCTTGGGCATCATGGGGTGGACGTATACCTGAATCCTACAGTGCCTTTTTTGAACGGATAGCTCAAAACCTGTCTCATCGAAACCGGTCCTTAACCTGGGGAAATATGGTGACATTACTCAAAGAGCGTTATGTCAGCATCTTTGATGTTAAGTATCCAGGTAATGATGAACTCACCAGAGTGCCAGCATTGGAGCAGCAGCAACTAACAGTGATTCCAGCAAACCGGTACAACGATAGCGATGATTCTCTGCGTCCGGTACTGAATCCTGCTCGTCTGCAAGAGATGGCTGATTGGTTGCAGCAGAAAGACTCTCCCTGGGCCTCTATTGAGGTCAGGAATCCAGAATACTTGGATGTGAAAATCCATTACGAGGTGATTTTTAAACCTGATGTGAACGAAGATTTTGGCTATCGCCAGCTACAGCAGCAACTGTGTGAGGTGTATATGCCTTGGAGCATAGATGAGCAGCGGCCCGTTGTATTGAATAACAGCATTAATTATTTCCAGTTGTTAGCCACTATTCAACAGCAACCGCTGGTTGAGCGAGTCACTCGTCTGACACTACATCGGGCTGATTCTTCTGATGAGAGTGATGGTACAGCATCTGTGGAAGCCAAAGATAATGAAGTGCTTATTTTAGTCTGGGAAGAGGACGATAATCTGCAATACCGAGGAAATGACTATGAGTAATCAGGATGCACTGTTTCATAGCGTTAAAGACGATATTCACTTTGATACCTTGCTGGAACAAGCTCATCAGGTGATTGAAAAACAGGCTGAAAAACTGTGGAGTGATACGGCAGAGCATGATCCGGGTATCACATTTTTGCAGGGAATCAGTTACGGTGTGTCAGATTTGGCTTACCGACATACATTACCCCTGAAAGATTTACTGACTCCGGCGCCGGATGAGCAGCAGCAAGAGGGAATTTTTCCTGCCGAATTTGGCCCGCATAATACACTGACTTGTGGGCCGGTGACAGCGGATGATTATCGCAAGGCATTGTTAGATCTACACAGCAGCGACAGCCTGGATGGTACTCAGCAGGATGAGGGGGATTTTCTGTTCCGGAGTGTGCAACTGGTGCGTGAACCGGAAAAACAGCGTTATACCTATTGGTATGATGCAACCAAGAGGGAATATAGCTTTGTCAACAGTGAAGGGGCTAAAGAGTTTACCTTGCGGGGGAATTACTGGTTGTATCTGGAACCAACCCGTTGGACTCAGGGTAATATTGCCGCTGCTACCAGACAACTGACAGAATTTTTGACTAAAAATCGCAATATTGGTGAATCTGTCAGCAACATTATCTGGCTACAACCGGTTGATCTGCCACTGTTGCTGGATGTTGAACTGGATGATGATGTAGGTGCACAGGATGTCCCCGGTATTTTTGCGGCGGTGTATAGCACCGCAGAGCAGTATCTGATGCCTGGAGCACAGCGTTACCGTACGGAAGTACTGCAAAATGCTGGGATGAGCAATGATCAAATCTTCGAAGGTCCATTATTGGAACATGGCTGGATACCAGAGCTGCCGGCAGCCCGTGATTATACTCAAAGGCTCACTCTCAATCTTAGCCGGTTGGTAAATAGTCTGCTTGAGATTGAGGGCATTAAACATGTGAATCGTCTTCGTCTGGATGATAGCTTCGATAAAACTGCTATTGAACCCGTTAAGGGGGATACCTGGTCGTGGTCGATCAAAGAGGGCTATTATCCACGTCTTTGGGGAGAAGACCCACTTAACCAATTGGCGCAACAAAATGGCCCGCTTAGGGTGATAGCCAAAGGAGGGATTAGCGTCAGTGTGAGTAAAGAGCAAATCCAGGCCAGTTTACCCAGTCAATCACTGATTCAAAATGAGCCGGTAATATTGGCTTACGGCCAGCACCGTGACGTTGGCAGCTATTATCCCGTCAGTGATACTTTGCCGCCTTGCTATGGACTACAACATTCTTTGTCTGAAAGTGAACACTTATTGCCACTTCATCAATTTATGTTGCCATTTGAACAATTATTGGCCTGTGGTTGTCAACAGATAGCCATGCTCCCGCGGTTACTGGCTTTTCAGCGCGAAGGTTATGAGGTTTGGGGTGATCAGTGGCCCTTTAAGTCAGGCTCAGTGAATGATGACGCCCATCAAGATTATGCCCCTGCATTAAAGGATTTGTTAGGACAGATTGCGCTGGATAGTGATCATGAATTGGATATTATTAATTACTTGCTGGGTTACTTTGGCACACAGCGGGCACCGCGTACCTTTACGACACAACTCGATGATTTTCGTGCGGTCCAACAGGGTTATCTGGCCCAGCAACCGACATTGACTTACCACCGCTCCAATATTCGTATCGATCAGGTATCGTCGCTACAAAAACGTATTGCTGCTCGCATGGGGCTGGGCGGTGAGTTGTTTAAACCTCAACCGGATCTGAGCCAACTGCCTTTTTATTTGATTGAACATCGAGCGTTGCTGCCAGTCAAACCCAATAGTCAGTTTGATAAGGAACAGAAACCAGCCTCGGTGACAGAGGAGGGGGGCAGCCAAACAGGTCAACATTATGTGGTCATTGAACAGAAGGGCATTGATGGCAAGCTGACACAGGGGCAAGTGATCAATTTAATTCTGTATGAAGGAGAGCAGGGAGAAACCCAATTTACGATACGCGGTCAGATGGTATTCAAAACCGAGGGGGATAAGTTTTGGTTGGATGTGAATAATAGTGCGCAACTGGAATATAATCTGGCGCGGGTAATGACAGCAGCCAAGGCGAGTAAACTCTTTTGGCAAAACAGCCCGGTATGGATGGAGGATATGGGCTATCGTCTGGCCTATGCTAGTGACCAATCCTCATTGCCTGTGAATCAACGGCGCTTGACCCGCACAGTGCAAACTCCATTCCCGCCGATGGTTGTTGTAGGTAGCGAAATCACCCTGTTAAAGCAGGTGGGGATAGTCAATTTAAAAAAAGCGGAGTCAGAAAAACTTTATGCAAAAGTTGTTAGCTTTGATCGCATTGAAGGGACCTTGATTATTGAGCGTTTGGGTAATTCCACTCTGGCTTTTCCTACCTCGGAAGAGGCGTGGCGGTATAGTTGGTATTTTTCGGGGGAGAAATATGAAAGGACTGACCGCTTTTCATTTGTGATTAGCGTAGTAGTGAACAGTGACTTAATTAAATTGCCCGGTGTTGATCCCTATAAATTGGAAGAATGGGTGAAAGAAACGATTCTTACCGAATTTCCAGCTCATATTTCTATGATTATCCATTGGATGGATCGGGAAGCCTTTTTAAATTTCGCCAATACCTATCAGCGTTGGCAAAATAATGGTACGCCACTGGGGGATGCGGCTTATTCCATTCTAGAAAGTTTGACACTTGGTAAATTGCCATCTGCCTTAAAAGGTGTTGGCACAATGCGTATTGCCACATCTAGTCAAAGAGAAGAAGTGGTGGGTAGTAATGGTGATCAATGGAATACAGATGGAATAACCCAGAATGAATTATTCTATGTTCCTAAAGAGAGCTAGGAAAAATAAATATCTGCCACTAATGATGTTGAATTAAATATGTTTTCTGGAGTTAATCATGAACGAAACTCGTTATAATGCAACTGTACAAGAACAACAAACATTATCTAATCCAAAAGCTGTTGGACCTGACATCGATAAATTAAAGGATAAATTTAAAGAGGGCAGTATTCCCCTGCAAACCGATTTCAATGAGTTAATTGATATTGCCGATATTGGACGTAAAGCCTGTGGTCAAGCGCCACAACAAAATGGCCCAGGAGAAGGATTGAAATTGGCTGATGACGGTACGCTTAATTTAAAAATAGGCACTTTTTCCAATAAAGACTTTTCTCCATTAATATTAAAAGATGATGTTTTATCTGTAGATCTTGGTAGTGGTCTGACTAATGAAACCAATGGAATCTGTGTCGGTCAGGGCGATGGTATTACAGTTAACACTAGCAATGTAGCTGTAAAACAAGGTAACGGAATTAGCGTTACTAGTAGTGGTGGTGTTGCCGTTAAAGTTAGTGCTAATAAGGGACTTAGCGTTGATAGTAGTGGTGTTGCAGTTAAAGTTAATACTGATAAGGGAATTAGCGTTGATGGTAATGGTGTTGCAGTTAAAGTTAATACTAGTAAAGGAATTAGCGTTGATAATACAGGTGTTGCAGTTATAGCTAATGCTAGTAAGGGAATTAGCGTTGATGGTAGTGGTGTTGCAGTTATAGCTAATACTAGTAAAGGAATTAGCGTTGATGGTAGTGGTGTTGCAGTTATAGCTAATACTAGTAAAGGAATTAGCGTTGATAATACAGGTGTTGCAGTTATAGCTAATGCTAGTAAGGGAATTAGCGTTGATGGTAGTGGTGTTGCAGTTATAGCTAATACTAGTAAAGGAATTAGCGTTGATGGTAGTGGTGTTGCAGTTATAGCTAATACTAGTAAAGGAATTAGCGTTGATAGTAGTGGTGTTGCAGTTAAAGTTAAAGCTAATGGCGGAATTAAAGTAGATGCTAATGGTGTTGCAATTGATCCTAATAATGTACTCCCCAAGGGAGTGATTGTAATGTTCTCTGGCAGTACTGCACCAACTGGTTGGGCGTTATGTGATGGCAATAATGGTACACCAAATTTAATCGATCGATTTATTTTAGGTGGGAAAGGGACTGATATTAATGGAGTGAGTACTAATACAGCTTCAGGTACTAAAAATAGTAAGTTATTCGATTTCAGTTCTGATGAAGCTACATTAACTATTGATGGTAAAACACTGGGGAGAGCATTATCGTTACAGCAAATACCTAATCATGCACACTTTAGTGGAATAATTATGGATACAGAGAAAGTTAATTATTATGGAAGTAAAAAAATCACAACAAATGTGTGGGGTGTAACAACAGGAGATAATACTTCAGTACGATATATTTATAAGTCATCAGGTGTACTTGACTCTAACAATAATGTCTCCAACAGTACCTTAGGCGGAAACAGTCTGCAGACGCACGATCATGATATTAAGATAACGGGCACAGGAAAACATTCTCACAAAAACAAAGTAACAGTCCCTTATTATATTCTGGCTTTCATCATAAAGCTTTAATATATATGAAAAATTGAAAATATAAATTATCCATTAATAATAAAGAGGATATTAGCATGACTTCGGAGCCAAATCTGTTAAACCGGATTACAATTACTATTGAAGCTAATAATCAACAAGTAGCTAGAAAAGTATTGCATGGCTCCTTGCTTAATCAAGCTAATATAAATAAATTATTTAATTCATACTTTAATGAATATGAAATTAATAGGGGTGTTTATTTAGAAACATTAATCCTGAATCTTGGTACGATAAATTTCCATGATTTTAATTCATTGTTTCCTACTCTCCTAAAAGCTGCATTGAATAAAGAATTCAGTCAATATCAGATAAACAACCATAGGGAAGAAATGCTATTTAATGAGACAATATCAAATCAAGCTACTGATAAGTCTTACATATTTGGCGATAACAAATTAATTGATGCAGAGAATTTCATTCACTTTTTATATCAAAAGCATTCCACATTAAATCTAGTAGAAGCAATGGGAAATAATGGTATTGAAAAATTAACAAATCAGTTAACACAAATAGAAAATAAATTTGCGTTATTATTGGCAAAAAGTTGTTTGTCTGAGGAAGGCTTAAAACGACTCTTGGCTATCAAACAACCCGATTTATTAATCGCTATCAATCGCAGATTATCTGAAAGAATAAATAGACCACAATATCAGGAGAAGCTTGTTTCCTGCGGACAACTGATATTTAGTGCTCTGGGATATATACAACAGTACAATATACAGGAAATTCCTAAACCGGATGAAAAAGTTATTGCACGCATAACAACTGAACTTAATAATAATGGTTTGCTTAATACAATACCTATTATTACACTATTTCGTCAGAGTGGGATTAACGATTCATCACTAAATGATTGGCTAAAGAAAATCTGGCAGGTGAGATCAATTTCACAGTTATGCAGAAAGTATCTTTCTGCTAAGGAATACCAATATCTGTCAGAACATTTTGTTTCAAAGAGCGTCGATAAAAATAGATATGATGAAGAGCCCGTAAATCAGAGCATATTATCAAGGTTGAATAATAATTCCATTAAAGAAGGAAATAATCACAGTCAACTCTGTACTCTCAGTAGACTATATTCTGAACCCGTTGTATTACCTGAACAAACCATTCTACGTCAGGTTAGTAATACAGTAGATCAGAGCATATTATCAAGGTTGAATAATGCCTCCATTAAAGAAGGAAATAACCAAAGTCAACTTCGCACTCTCAGTAGACTATATTCTGAGCCCGTTGCATTACCTGAACAAACCATTCCACGTCAGGTTAGTAATACAGGTATATTAATTCTATGGCCAATGCTACCTACACTATTTAACCAGCTTGGTCTACTTGAGAAAAAGAAATTTATCCATCGTCAGGCCCAGTTTAATGCCGTTGATTTTCTTGATTACCTGATTTGGGGAACCGAAGATGTGAAAGTGGAACGAAAGGTTTTGAATAATGTTCTATGTGGGTTAATGGCTGATGAAATTACTGAACCAATGCCTATTGAACCAGAAAAACAATGGATAATAATTCAATGGCTGGACGCTATTATCTCCCAACTTTCTGGCTGGAAAAAGTTAAGTCGTAATGACGTCCGTCAATTATTTCTACAACGACCAGGAGAATTACTGATCAATGAACAGGAAATTAAAATCACAATACAGCAACAACCATTTGATGCTCTGTTAACTGATTGGCCGTGGCCAATGAATATGGCTTGTTTTAGCTGGTTGAGTCAACCATTAACCATTACGTGGTTATAACCATTGACCACAATGACTTAGTCTGAGTAAAAAATATGAATATATCGCCTGTTTTTTATGATTCATTGAATCAGGATAACGACCGTGATCTATCGTTTTTATTTAGCGAACTGGAACGAATAGATCTCGCTCTTCAACACCATTTTTATTGTGTAGAAAGTCAGCGAAGTGAGCTCCTGGATGAGTTTCTGCTCACTGAGGCGGAAGTGGTGACCAGGCTGGATAAGCCACTTGGTAAACCTCATTGGATAAATGATGATTATCTGGCGATATCGCAAAAGGGCAATGTAAGCCTAATGGCAGCGTCCAGATTAATGGATCTGATCGAACGCTTTGAACTGACTGATTTTGAGCGCGATGTTTTACTATTAGGCTTATTGCCCCATTTTGATAGCCGCTATTATCGACTGTTTTCGCTGATTCAAGGGGGACAACAGGGTCGATTACCTTCTTTTGCGCTGGCATTGGAACTGTTTTGCCACTCGGCGCTGGAGAAACAGGTACAGCAAGCGAGTTTTCTGCACCGGGCACCTTTGATGGGTTGCCAGCTATTATCCATCGATACTAGTCAAAAAACGCTGGCCTGGCTCCAGACTCCCTTTATTACTGACAGCGGGGTATATCACTTTTTACTGGGGCATCACTACATTATGCCGGCTTTAGAACATTGTGCTGAGTGGTTAACACCGACAGGGATTGGCTGTTATCCTGAAGGATTAAAACAAGTACTGGGTAACGTATTGTTATCTGACAACGATAATATTAGACCGATTGTCTTATTACGGGGAATGGCCGGCAGTGCCAGAGCTTATACCATTACTAATATGATGGCTTCAGAAGGGAAGCAAACACTGCTGGTAGATATATCCAAACTTGCTGATAGCGATGAAAAAAACATTATTCTTCAGATAAAGCATATTTTGCGGGAAACCCGCATGCATGGAGCATGTTTATTATTACGGAATTTTTGCTTGTTAGTGGAACAGAATAAACAACTATTGGACTCCCTGTCAGAGTTATTGAATCAACCTGAATTAAGAATTGTTTGCCTGATTGAGCCTTATTCCCCATTGGTATGGCTGAAAAAGATACCGGTATTACTGATTGAGATGCCACTTTTAACGCCTGCGGAAAAAGCCAGATTGTTAATTGCCAGCTTACCGGATAATTGTTCCGAGGATATTGATACGATAACTTTAAGCCAGCGTTACACTTTTAACCCAGAAACCCTGCCATTGATTTTGCAAGAGGCCCAGCTTTATCAACAGCAGCGAGATCCGCTGGATATCTTGCAGCAATGCGATATACGCCAGGCATTAAATTTGCGTGCTCAACAAAATTTCGGTCAATTGGCACAGCGGATTATTCCTAAGCGCTCATTAAAGGATTTATTGGTATCCGATGAGATTGCTCAGCAGTTACGGGAAATACTCATAGCAATTAAGTATCGGGAACAGGTTCTGGCGGGAGGGTTTAAAGATAAAATTGCCTATGGCACTGGTATCAGCGCCCTGTTTTATGGTGATTCAGGCACTGGAAAAACCATGGCAGCAGAAGTGATTGCTGACCACATTGGCGTTGACTTAATAAAAGTGGATTTATCTACAGTAGTGAATAAATACATCGGTGAAACAGAAAAAAACTTATCCCGTATTTTCGATTTGGCGGAACAGGATGCAGGGGTATTATTCTTTGATGAAGCTGACGCACTGTTTGGTAAACGCAGTGAAACTAAAGATTCCCAGGACAGACATGCCAATATTGAAGTTTCTTACTTATTACAGCGCCTGGAGAATTACCCGGGTCTGGTCATTTTATCCACCAATAATCGTGGTCATTTAGACAGTGCTTTTAATCGTCGTTTTACTTTCATTACCCGTTTTACTTACCCGGATGAAAAAATCCGTAAAAAAATGTGGCAGGAAATTTGGCCTAGAAATATAAAAATATCGGAAGATATCGATTTTAACGAATTAGCTCAACGAACAAGCGTGACTGGCGCGAATATCCGCAATATTGCTTTATTGTCTTCATTCTTTGCTTCAGAGCAGGGGAATGATGAAGTCAGTAATGAAAATATTGAAATTGCATTGAAGCGTGAATTAGCTAAAGTCGGACGATTAACATTTTAAAAGTTATCACAATGAAAGTATTGAAATATTAAATAAATTTATTACCAAAAAGTTATCACGATATAATTTAAGAGAGGTTTTTTATGTTAAACACGCAAACTATTATTGATGTCAATAAGGCAATGGATGCCATGCTGCGCGCATATCTGAATCAAGATATTGCCATTCGTTTTGATCTACCTGAATTGGATACTATGCAATCTGATGCGATGGTAAGTATCTTTCTTTATGACATTCATGAAGATTTACAGCTTCGCTCGGCAGAATCAAGAGGGTTTGATGTTTATGCCGGGAGGTTATTGCCTGGTTGGGTAAATATTAAATGTAACTATCTGATTACCTATTGGGAAGCTTCTAAGCCAGCGACTGATGCCAGCAGTCCGGATAGCCAACCTGATAACCAGGCAATACAAGTGATGTCACAAGTATTAAATGCCTTGATTAATAATCGTCAATTGGCAGGTATTCCTGGTGCTTATACTCAGGTTGTACCGCCTAAAGAGAGTTTAAATAGCCTGGGGAATTTCTGGCAATCACTGGGTAATCGCCCACGGCTTTCTCTCAATTATTCAGTGACAGTACCTGTTAGCCTAAACGATGGTCAGGATAGCGCGACTCCGGTTACCGCGGTTTCTTCTACAGTGGAACAAACGGCATCGCTCAGTCAAGAAGTGGTTAGTCATGCTTTACGCGAATTACTCATTACGGAATTAGGAGGAGGAGAGGATAACCGGTTGGTACTGAGTAAAGTTGAATTATCCGCAGTGAAAGAGACGATGACTCAAGACAGTCCGGCTCAGATGATTATATTGTTGTCTGTTTCAGGCATTACACGACAGGAATATTTGAAGGAAATTGATAATATCTTTGATCGTTGGGTAAATAATGCTGAAGTTATTACCACTATTGATGATTGTGGGATTAGAATTGAAAGTATAACGAAAGATAATCTTGTAGGAATTTAAATTTTTTTAATTAAATAAAGGAATTAATATTGATTTGATAGAGCATGTAATCAATAACTTCTATGAAAATGTTGAAAAACAATACACGGAAACACTTAACTTACAATTAAATTGTTAAAGGAGATGATGATAAGAATGGTCAGTCACCAGATAAAATGATCTCTGGTCAATTTTAGGAAAGCTGAAAAAACCTGACCAAATGCGTCGTAAATTCTATGCTTAGAAAGACTCGGTGCCAGTGTAATACCTAAGATATGGTTTTTATTTCCATATCTGTTCGAAAACTTAGAAATAACAAGTTCAACAATAACCAGGGACTTTAAATATGCCTAGATATGCTAATTATCAGATAAACCCCAAACAGAATATTAAAAATTCACATGGGAAATCTTCATCGTCAGATTTTTCTAGTGGGTACCTTTCATTCTCAAATAATTCGCTTGATGACCCTTTTATTCGGCAGCAAGTTAAGAGAGAATTTATTTGGGAGGGACATATGAAGGAGATTGAAGAAGCTTCAAGATTAGGTAATTTTGCTGTCAGTTTTCGGGCTGCGGGCGGGCCAACACTCAGAGCTTTGGGCAAAGGTGCGGCAGCCAAGGGGCATGATATTTTGGAAAAAACCATTAAACCCGGCTCAATTAACAAAGCTTATCCCAAAGACGAAGCTTCAGATGTAATAAAGAAAGTACAGGAAGCGGGTATTGAAGGCTATGTAGGCCATTGGGATAAAAAAACTGGCCGCCTTTTGGGTATTTACATGAGTAGTGGTCACGGTTTATCAGATGAACAGGTCAATGGAAAAATTTATCCTATAGACTTAAACAATCTGGAAGCGAGTCTCTCAGCCTTGAAAGCAAAAGAGAACTGGGCTGCACTACCTTTTACTGGTGACTATGATATGCATGATATGATTAGTTTCACAGGTCAACCTCATTCAGTACCATCCAACTCATCAGAGGAAAGGAAAATTATAGATCGCATTAACCGATTGGTTGCTCGATCTGATTCAAACCGGCCATTTGGAGATATAGAGCATAATGTTATCAGGCATGGAGCCCAGGTAAGCTACCCGGCTTTTGCTATGGATAAAGAAAAAGAGGAAATAAAAAAACACGGGGGGATTGTCAAGGCTGTTGCTGAACCCGGTGAATTTCCTGTCGCTATTGTTAGCAAAGGAAAATGGACAATTGCCAACAACATTGATGAACTAAATCAGTTTTATAATAGTATCGGTGCAAAAATGAAAGTGAGCTGGAAGCCGGGTGCTGAAAATCCTGGATTCGTTTCTAATCCACAAAGACCGGGCATGGCCAGATTTAGCCGGAAAAGATGATATGGATTTTCATGTCATCAGGAGAATATTCAAAATTCTGTGTCACACAAAATATTTTACAGCGTAATCACACCATTAAGAGGGGCATCAAAATAAATGGTTAACTGGGACAATGTTGAATTTCATTTTTATAAGGCATTGTCCGTATTATCCACCATCCAGATCAACGGATTCAGATGGTGTAAAGAAAGCATATAGCTGGTAGGTAAAATTAAGAAGTGTAGTTTTATAAAGTATTAATGGAGAACGATGAATTTAAAGTAAATGGAGGAAGGTTAGTTTCACTATCAAATTACAGGACCAAAAATATGGAGTATTCCATCTTCTTTGGTGAATTAAGTCTTGAAGACTTCAACAAATATTGCCTGGAACTATGGGCCTGTGAATGGTATTGGAGTATCATTTATAACGACTATTTCGATAGGAAATTTAAAGTCTTGTTGAAAATGACTAATCGTCTAAAAGTATGTCTGGAGAAATAGGTTTAATCTCTATATTTAACGGTTTTATTTTCATCTATTTACTAATGGTAAATTTTTTTACTCTTTGAATATATTGGTGAGTTTGTTATCCCCATTAGTTACCAGGGTATTATTAATGAGTGAAATTCAATTTTATTGATATTAAAGTCAAATTTACAAATGATGACTTTATTATTTTTTATTTATTAATTTTAAATTATTTTTTGTTAATCTTTACTATAAATGAATTTTTTGCTTGCATGGACTTGATTTTTTTATATATAACATTGACAAATATTAATTCATATATATGATTGTTATAGTGAGTTATTTAATTGATTCGACTAACAATTTCATTGTAATTTTTCAAGATAGCAGTCAATTGCTATAACAAGCATCTTTCTCGTCAAAGGAAAATGTGTATGGCCTATAAGCAGCAACTTGAAAGATGAAGGATATAATGATGATTAACTTAACGGAGAGTAGATATTAGAAGTAGTAGAAGGACAATTTAAGACTTTATACCCATTAAAACAAAGGGGTAAAATAATGATGTTTGATGAAAATTTAGAATGTGTTAATCACGAAATTATCAATGAAAAATTAGATACGAAAATTCACCTTGCTAATCCTTATGCCTTTTGGGGGGGAAGGGTAAATGAGAATATAAATGGGTTAATTAAACAACATTCTTTAAGAGGAACTGACTTTAATAAAATTTTTAACCGGAAGATAAATTTTTTTGTAAATGGAATAAATAATTGCCCCCGAAAAACTCGGAATATAAAACCCCCTAATTAATTATTTAAAGGAATAAGAGTTTATTTGCTCGTAGAGTAATTATGTTCCATTAATATGCTAAATTGCTCAGTAAAGTTATTAACTTTTTTTCAACGCCAGTGAATAAGTCTGTTTTATTAAATAAGGAGTTCAGGTGTTTATTTCAAAAGAATTATCAAGCTTTATTGCTGTAGCTAAAAATAAATCAATAAATAAAGCAACAACGGAACTTTTTATTACACAGTCACCGATTTGCCGAAGCTTAAAAAAACTGGAATTTTCATTAGGTGTAAAACTCTTTGTAAGAAAAAGCCAGGGATTGGCTTTAACAGAAGAAGGAGAATGCTTATATAATAAAGTTTTGTCAATTTGTGAACGGCTTCAAGAAATAGAAGGTGACTACAAGAATGAAAAATCAACATACAATGATCTATATCAAAAAAATATATGAGGTTCTAATATAATAAGCGGTTCTAGATAACTAAAGTCATCTATTACCAATATCTGTATACTCAGTGAAAGTTTTGTCTTCTAGGTAAGTTTTCATAATAGTGACATACCTTATTTTTTCATCTGGGTGTCTCTCATCCTGAAGAATGGGTGATATAGTTGAAATAACTCAGTTCGTTTTGTGGTTTACGATTTTTGGCGGATCACAAAAATAGGGCTGAGTCCCTTCAAGTGAGTTTTGAAATATACAATTATACCCTTCATCCTTTAAGTTGTTGCTTTGTTGGCTGTTTTCATTCACCTCAGTCACATAGTTATCTATGCTCCTGAGGATTCGTTCACTTGCCGTCGTGCTGCAACTCGAAATCTATTGGGTATATATGTAATTTTCATATTCTGTTTCATTTTAACGGTATTATTTAAATATTTATATTTAGAACATTAGGTTATTAGAATAGATAATTTTAGGTAAATGTAATTAATTCAACCATCACGGAGAGTTTATCAATGTTAAAATATGCTAATCCTCAGACCGTAGCCACACAACGTACTAAAAATACTGCGAAGAAACCGCCATCATCAACCTCTTTTGATGGGCACCTTGAACTTTCAAATGGTGAAAACCAGCCTTACGAAGGCCATAAGATTAGGAAAATCAAAGGATTGAGACAACATCTTGCGGATAGGAGTCTTAATAAAGGGCATATTTCCCCGTTGATGAATAAGGGATTATTAGTAGGTAGTAAGGATGTGTCAATTGACATCCCAGTTATAGCTCATCGTTATGACAGCAGCCATCAACTTACAGATGCGGAGCCTTTGAAAGCTGATAGTCACTCCAATCATCTAGACCCTTTTTATGGTGTTATTGCAGGATTTCGTGGTGATCAGGTGACATCATCAGAGTCGGGTTCAGGATCAATAGGCGTACATTGGGGGAAAAATACGCTGGATTCCAATATTATGGGTGTTAATGTGGTTAATGGTGCATCGGGAACCGTGGGAATAAGAATTGCTTTGAAGGATATTCAGCATGGGTCCCCGGTTATTGTCACGTCTGGAGCATTGAGCGGTTGTACTATGGTATATTCGGTGAAAAATGGCTATTTTTTTGCCTATCATACGGGGCAGAAACCGGGTAATAATGAATGGAAAACAGGCAGGCAGGGTGTTGTTGCTACCTATCTGAGCCATCAAGCCCTTTCGCCGGATAGTGAACCTATGACGGTTGGTGAACAGAATAACGATTTAGTGAATATTTTTGCAAATTATGATCAGAGTGTTATTACCTATATGGGAAAACCGGGAGTGCTGATTGATAAAATGGCAGAAAATGTTGGTGTTTTTAATTATGACGAAATTAAGCCTGAAAAACCTGCTATTAGAGCTGGCTACAGTTATGCGTTGCTGGCTAAGGACGATAAAGGAAAGGTGAACGTTAAGGTACTATCGGAAGATGTTATCGTTTCATCAGGTAAGCAGGGAAATACTGTTAAGGCCATTAATTCACTTAAAAAACGGTTGTTATAATTTTGCCCAATGAGGGCAGGAGGTACGGATTTTCATTAGCACTTATCGAAGCGGATATATGTTTGTGACTACATTGTCAGAAAATTTCATTCATCAACTTGAATTAGAACAGTGTCCATATAACTTATTTAGAATAAAGGAAGGAAATTAATCTTAGATACAATGATAAGGGAAATAAAATAGAAAGTAGAGTTAATTGTATTAATAAGGTGCTGGAGCTTTACTTACAAAATATCAATGATTTTTGGTTTCGTATAAGTAATTAATTTAGAGTAATGAAAAATTATTTGTGGGTTAAATTTTATTTATTGAAAATTCATTGGTTTATTTTATGAAATAGGAAGGTAATAGCGGTATTATTCGGTTGAAATAACCGTATAGATAAATAGTAGGATTTAGATAAATTATTTCATATATGACAATTTTTACTATTATATGGGGTTTGTAAATGTTTAAATATAAAAAGCTTCTTTATTTAAGAAAATATTTAGAAGATTTGGCGATCATGCTGGATATGTGCATATTACTGATTATACCCGTCATCTTTCAAGTTGCCTCTTTGTTGGCTACACTCACTCACCCCGGTCACATAGTTATCTATGCTCCCGGGGATTCGTTCCCTTGCCGTCGCGATGCATCTTGAAATCCATAGGGTATATAATAGTATCAATTAAATGATTTCTCATTTATTTGGATAAAATCTTGGGAGGTTCTATTTATAGTTAATGTAATAGGCATTATTATTTTTCGTTTTAAGCGAATTCTACTATAAAATAGGCATTAAAAAGTAGAGTCTACCCTGGATAACTAAATTATTATAGAGGAAACATATATGCCATTTTTAAAAGAAACAATAGAAAAAAACGGAGGAAAAATACTTTTTTGATATTGAAGAAGATTCTTAGTATGACGTTGAAGAAAGATATGAAATAAGACATCACTTCTTATTTATTAATATATTAAGTTATTGTTTTATATGGTGCAGTAACCATCAAAGTACTAACCGGTAAGTATTATTAGGCCCGACAGTGCGTGGCAGTGATTAACCTGACGCTGTGTGTTTTTGTTCACAGCGTAAAGATAACCTGTTTAACGGAGGAGAGAATGAAGCTGAGTGAAAAAGGGTTTGAACTGATAAAACATTTTGAAGGTCTTCGCCTTCATGCCTATCAGTGTTCAGCAAACGTCTGGACTATTGGTTACGGACATACTGCTGGAGTACGTCTTGGAGATGTTATCAGCGCTGAAAAGGCAGATGCTTTTTTACGTCGAGATGTGGCTGATGCTGAACGCACGGTAAACAATGCGGTCAGTGTTTCGATTAACCAGCATCAGTTCGATGCACTGGTGTCATTTGTTTTCAATCTGGGGGCAGGGAATTTCCGCTCTTCAGTGTTGCTGAAAAAATTGAACGCTGGAGATTATGCCGGCGCGGCAGGTGAATTGTTGCGCTGGGTGAATGCTGGTGGGCAAAAACTGGCTGGTTTGGTGCGTCGGCGGGAAGCCGAAAAAATGTTGTTTGAAACACCAGTGTAACCAGTATCGGGACAAAATCATGACGTATTTTGTCAGGGTAAGACTCCGTTGTAGAGCAGGATGCGGCCTGTACCCGTCTGTCTGTTTATCCAGCGGTTTGTGGGACAGAAAGATGAGAACGCACGATGTCAGACAACAGGATGGCCGATTGATACTGACCACGTATTTAATAATATACCGGCAGCGGTAGTTGTTGGTTTAGCCATCACATCAGCCCTTAGTGATGACATAAGTGCCCATAATTTATGGACAAACGGGATGGAAACTGGAATGAATTTACGAATGTATCTTTATACAGCACTGGCGATAGTCCTCTTGGCACTGAGCTGGGCAACTGATCATTATCACAGTAAGGCTGTAGTCTGGCGCGACAAGGCACAACAGGTCGAAAAGGTAGCCAGACAGCAAGCCGCGATCCTTACCGAAATGAACATGCGCCAAAAACAGCTGATCGAACTGGATAGGCAACATACGGAGAAATTGAACAATGCTGAAAGCGAAAATAATACTTTGCGTACTCAACTTGCCACTGGCACTCACCGGATGTATGTCGCAGGCAGGCGTCCCGTGTCTGGAACCAGCGAAAGTACAGCCGCCTGCCGCGTGGGCCATGATGCCCCCATCGAGCTCGCTGCAGACGCTGGACAAAACATTCTCGCTGTCCGAGAGGGGATCATCCGTGATCAGCAAAAATTGAAGTACTTACAGGAGTATATTCGTACTGAATGTTTGCGTTAGCGGTGCTAATTTCCTGAAAAATATTGCTTTGAAGTGATTGAGAGGTCACTTGAGATGCTTATAAAGAATCTGCTGCTTTTTACTCTCGGATAGGTCATGTATATCGATTATTGCTTGGCTTTCACTCAGCAGTGGAAAAGCTCCCTGTTTTAGGTTCTGTTGCGCACGATTGTAGATATATGTAGTGTCTAACATTTGGGGGCAAAAGGTCAACATTTTTATCTTTACATGATTCTGGACATATTTAGCCGGAAAATTGTTGCTGCTGCGTATTACCACGATGGAGATCACTGAGTAACTTTGATGGAGATCGGTTCATGTCACTTTCACAGAACCCTTTTTAAAGTAACTTTACTGATCTCCATTGGTCAATGATGTTTGCATTTTTCGCATTGATTCTCCTTTGAGTTCTATCTTGATACTGCCATGAACCAGACGATCCAGGATGGCATCCGCATGGGTTGAGTCGCCTATCATTTTGTACCAGCTATCCACCGGTAACTGGCTTACGACGATGATTGACCCTCGCGGGTACATCAGATCCACTATTTCCAGCAGATCGCTGTAATTCAGCTTTGTCAGTAATTTGCTGTATCTTCCGTCCGCATGTCCCTGGTAGCACAGATCCATTAACGCTTTCAGACGGTAGTAGTACACCTTGTATCGTAATGTTCCGGTGAACTCACCTTGCGTTGTCAGACAACAACACAATGGGATGTTAACTGAAAGTATTATCAGGCCAGGGCAACAGTTCATTCAGCCGACTGTTCGGCCAGACAGGCAGCCGACTGAGGACATCACGCAACCAGACCCAGGGCTCATGTCCGTTGGCTTTGGCCGTTTCCAGCAGGCTCATTATCATGGCCGCCCGTTGCCCCGCAGCCAGTGAACCCGCAAAAAGCCAGTTCTTTCGACCGAGCGTCACACCCCGGACCGCATTCTCCGCCCGGTTGTTGTCTATCGGCACCCGACCGTCATCCAGATAACACACCAGCGCCGCCCAGCGCTTCAGCGTATAATCTATCGCTTTGCGTAACCCGGAGTGGGGGGCCGTTTGGGTCTGCATCGTCTGCAACCAGGACCGGAACTCATTCAGCCTCGACCGGGCATAACGCTGTCGCCACTGACGCCGTTTATCCGGCGGCTGGTGTTTAATTTTTCGCTCCAGTTTATACAGTTCCCGGATACCTTCCAGCGCCTGTTTCGCTACCGGACTTTGGCTCGCTTTGTATTGGTCAAAGAATTTGCGGCGGGCGTGGGCCCAGCAACCCGCTTCGGTGATATCCGCCCGGGCATGCAGCGCGTTGTAACCGGCATAATCATCCGTCACCAACGTGCCGCCCGACCAGTCTTTCAGCAGGCTCTGGGCATAACGGCCACTGCGGCCGGGATGCAGCTCATAGTACACCACTGCCGGCGAGATATCGGGGCCAGTAACATATTGTCCACAGATAGGCGCGCTGGGTCTGGCCTTTTCCCGGCGCCAGTATCGGCAACGGGGTCTCATCGGCATGCAGCACCGGGGACGCCAGCAGCGTCTGCTTCAGGACATCGGCCAGCGGTTGCAGCGTCACAGCCACCTGCCCCACCCTGTCCGACAGGGTGCTGCGGGCCAGGGTTACGCCGTTGCGGGCATAGATTTGCTGTTGACGGTAGAGCGGCAGGTGGTCACGATATTTGGCGACCACCCCCTGAGCCAGCAACCCCGGCTCTGGAATGCCCTTTTCAATCAGTCGGGCTGGGCTTTGGCATGAATTCGCTGGCAGGCCGCACAGCTGTACTGCGGACAGACATAACGCCGGACGATAAACGTGGCCGGACGGTATTCCAGCCGCTCACTGATTTCATCGCGCAAAAAGCGCAGGGCATGACCGCAATCCGGGCAGCTCTCCGTCTCCGGCGCCAGCCGGATATCTTCTCGGGGTAATGTCGCCGGCAAAGGTTGACGTTTAGGATGAGACGCGGGCGCGTTTTCCTTGATATGCAGGCGTGACAGCTGGGTTTCCAGCACCGTAATATCGGTGTCGGCATCCTCCTTGAACTGACTGCGTTTGGGGCCGGCAGGCAGGGTTTCACTGTGCGCGCCGAAACGCCAGCGTTGCGCCTGTTTCAGGGCCTCTTCCAGCTGGCGAATATAATCACCTTGTTGCAGAAGCAGCGCCAGTGCCCGCAGGCGGAACTGGCCGGGGTCATCCAGCGCGATTAAGTCATTGAGCGTCATGCCGACAGTGTACCGGATAATGCCCTGCCGTTATCCGGTAAAAGTGTGACCGGGGTAGCGGAATTAGCTTCGCCAGCCGGACAGGTCATTCCCCTCGACCTGTTGCTAGTGAATGCCGCGGATGAGCCAGTCAAACTGGGCACGGTGCAGACGGCGGGTACACAGCCAGACGCCGTGTCGGTCCCAGCGCAAATTCAGTCCCGCCAGGTGCTGGGTCAGGGCATCAATGCCCCGGCGCATGTCGACGGGCTCTCGCACCAGAAAGAGCTGTTGCGGTTTTAGCATCGGGCCAGTACCCGCATCACGTCAGGCAACAGCGTCAATGGACAGGCGATGGCATAGCCGTCTGGGGTATGCAGGGTGACGGTGTGCGCGTCATCAGGCTGGAGTGAAACCGGCAAGAGGGCGGGCAGTGTCTGGCTGAGAGGTTGGCGCATTTTGTTACTGTCGGCAATCCAGTCGCGGAAAGAGGAAAAATTCAGCTGATGCTGTTCGCAATACTGTTTTCGGGTCAGGTCACTGTGGCGCCATTGGGTCACATGTTGCTGTTTTTGTTCCGGGGTATATCGGCTACGGCTCATGGTGTCAGTCTCTAGGTGAAGATAAGGAAGCAGTAGCGTGCAGGGGCCGGAGAGGAAGAACAAGGTGAGACGACCGGAGCATTACAGATCAGCAGGCGCTGATTGTGTTAATGGACAGTTTGCTTAAACGTTCAAAGATGACGCAGTTACTGACATCGTAGAAAGGATTTGCTACAGAAAAGGCGATTTTATTAATGTAGCATCCGGGCGGCTACCCGGATAACGCTGCTTACCATCACCAACTATCAGAGGTAGTTAATCATGGCTAACCGCGATTGTAATGCAGCTTGGAAGATTTCAAAAGCCCGGCGCAGCTATAAGGTGGGGTATACCAGTACCCGCCATGAAGATCGTAGCACGGGCTGTTGGTTATACGGCTGGCTAATGAAGGATAATTAGCCGGTATATAAAGTAAAATCTCGGCGTTGTTGGCCGAGATTTATATTTAAAACATAAATTCTTACCCTTAGTTAACTTCACCAATATACCAATATTCAGAATAATAAGGCTTTCCCTCGTCATCTTCACTTATTCTAGAAACACCTAGCTCTGAAAAACCATCGGGTAATCGTAAGTTCCATTCTTTGCATAAGCTTCGTTCACTCAATAAAGTTATTTTACCAAACCGACTATATCCGTTACGCGTATGTTCATTGAAATATTCCTCAGATGTGAATATACATAATTCACTTGAAAACATATCAGGCAATACAATGGAACAAGTAATTCTTATATTATTTTCGCTGTCTAGCTTCGCCTTATAAAGGTTATAAGCTGCATCTATCAAATATTGAGCACAAATAGATTGAATGTTTTTATTTGTCTGTTTTCCTTGTACCAAGGCTGAATGCACCGGAATTTTCACATTCCAGTAACCATAAGAATAATCATTTTCAGTAATAACAGGAAAATAGGCCTTATATGACTCGGACCATATTTTCAAGGAACGTAGTCTACGTGGTATACCACGCAGTTTTTTATTGCTCAACGCTATTCTACGCATAGACATTTATAATTTCCTTCCTTTAGCAGCATCAGTTTTGGTCTGGTTTACCGTGCCATCTAAGTTTAAGACAGCCTTAAATTTTCCTTTATTATCAAAAACCTAAAGATGGTTTTTATGTTGACCATCAAGATATAGCTGATCACCTTTTTTAATCACTTTTCCAATATTGTTATTGGCTTTGTAAACACTCTGCCCCTGATATATTTGGCTGGTTTTTTGTGTACTATTTTTTATTTGAGTACCAAAACCGGGTTGAGTAAGAAATTCTTTCATATTCCCAACAGCTCTCTGATTCGGTTGATACGATTGCTTGTCTTTTCCAACATCTCCACCGCCTTTTGCTCCAGCTTTACTGATCCTTCCGGCCACTCCCGCAGATGCAGCAATTCCTGTCTGCCCCATAATCTTCACGATTTCCTGGGTCGTTTCTTCTGAGCCACCGGTGACTTGGGCACGATGGAGCACCAAATTGCGGGAGGCATCAATATTCGACATCGCACCCCGCAAATCAGCCCATTCCCGCACTTTTGCCGGTGTGAGGGAATCCAGCCCCTGCATTCTGGCTTTTTCCTGAATTTCACTCATCCGGGTACTGTAATCACCTTGTAATTCCCGCAGCTCTTTAGCAACCGCAACGCATTGTTCAGCACCGGTACAGCTTGTTATTCGCGTCTGAACCTTATCGTATTCCGGACGATACTTATCCCTGACAGCAGAACGGCAACTGGTATTACCATGATAGTTGACCAGCTCCTCACTCCTTGAGTGATTCTGGTCAACGCTTAAGCGATTGTTGTCCACATGAATTGCAAGGTGGATAAGTTTCTAGCTCAAAGACTATCCATAAATATTTATTTTTTCCCACTGTATATCAGGCAAAATATTACGTAATAAATTCCAGATAAAATATCTAACTGCGTCATGGTAATTACAGAAAATGCATAGCCCATGTCTTCCTCCTCTTTCTGAATAATACGACACCCAGAAACCTTCCTCTAAATGCAAGCAATATTTGTCATCTATATCTGGTTGATTAAGAGCATAGACATCATCCATCACTCCATGATCAGAGAGTAACCTATTTATTTCATGAAATATTTCATCAAGAGGTAATTTCATATTAACAACTTTTGCCAAAATATTTTCAGCCAAATCACGCTCTAATCTCATTGTTCAACCTTCTTGATATATTTGTTCTTGATCAATTCTTCTATCGTATCATTCAATTTATATTGAACACCGCCACCAGGCTCTCCAAATGCAGGAGCAATAGTCCCTTTTTCTGCTGGGATAGGTTTTATAACTTCATACTTAACAGGCGGATATGCTGCTGTTCCTGGAGCTAACGAACGCTCGGAATAAGGAACTCCTGAAGGTGATACAAAATATCCTTTTTCAGATCCAAATCTATCGAGGATAGTTCCTTTTGGGATGGTTGTTTGTGAAACACTTCCTGAAATAGCGCCATTATTTGGGGGCCAGTTCCAGTCCCCTTTTTCATTTCGATATTTACCATATTGAGACCATCCGGTTGCCGGGTCCTGACCATCGGGGACTTGTCCTTTCAAGTAGTGAGTTAAGGCTGCGTTTATTTCTTCCGGTGTTGCCCCGGATTGAACCATTTTTTGAGCCAGTGAACCCGCGCCTTCAAAATGTTTAGCACCTTCGGAACCAAACAGACGTCCCATGCTAAGGGCATTATTATCTGCAAAAATCTTGGTCAGAAGGCCAGAATTCTTACTTGCTAAGGACCAGAAGGGGGAAATTTCTCTTTGCTTTCTTTTAGGTTAGCTAAAATCCACGCTCCAATACCTAAAGGTATCCCTCCTGAAATCCCCACTTTAACAGCGTATATAACATCATTAAGACTAAAGTCTATTTCGCCAAATTGATAATACGCAATAACGCCGACGACAAATCTTATAAGTAAAGTTGTAATAAATAACGATGCAATAGTGGATAGAGTCAGGAAAAACAATAAATATGGAAAAACAATCGTAGATTTCATTTCTTACTCCAGTTTTTATTTAACTTATCTTCTATTGTACTGCCTGCAACTTCAGAGCTTATTGCACCAGAACCCGCACCAATGACTTCAGCAACAGTTCCTGATACTACAGGCTTAAATTTATCAGTAACTACTTTACCGGTCCTTGCACCTATCACGTTACCAATACCTGCACCAATTGCAGGGGACAACGGATCTTTCCCTTGCAATTTAGCACTTGCATACGCACCAGTAATACTCGCCACTTCTGTAAACCAAAACCCTTTGCCCTGCGTTACCGCTCCCATGCTGTTATCAATCCTCTTACCGGATCTTGTCCTGCCGGGTGATCGCCTTTGGCATGTTTTGACAATGCCGCTGAAATCTCTTGCGGGGATTTACCTTCATTTAACATAGCAATAGCCAGACTGGATGCTGACCGACCGTAATCCGCCATCCCTTTGGGCAAACTCAATGCATTATTGTCAGTTGTCGACAATAGACATCTTATTCCTCCTCCTTGTTTTTGTTTGATGAAGAAAGTTTCTTGCAAAATTCTTCTATTAGACTAAATAAATAAATAAAAAATCCAAATACTGCCCCACCACCACCGCCTACTTTTATACTGAATTTTAATCCATTAATGGCTGGTTGAATGTCTAAAAGAAAATAACCCTCTTTAAAAAGTATAATAAGGTATGTTAAGGGAATGCTAATCATGCAACATACTGAAAAAATGATCCCCCATCCCAAGACTAAATAGATAAATTGTTTTAGTCTAAAAATAATGCCTCTTTTATTGTTCATTTCTTTCTTCCTTGTGTTTTTTTCATTCCTTCTTCCGCAATGTAATCCGTCACAGTTCCCGCATAATTTCCGATAATGGTCCCACCAATTTCGGAAGCTTTATTAGAATAACCTTTAGAGAGCATTTCATTAGTAAATTTCCCGCCTACTTTATTGCCAACTATAGTGCCAACTGCATTGCCTAACATTGAGGTTGTAGGATCTTCTCCTTTAACTTTACTTCCTAAATAAGCGCCTCCTGTATTAACAAGGGTGCTAAATAGCGTTCCTTTACCTTGAGTTAATGCGCCTGTTCCCACCGCTATCAGTGTATCTGTTGCACTATAGTGTTCTCCTGGTTTCAACGTTAAAAGTTGTTTGGTGGCATCTGTTGCTCCGCCTAAAATACCTCCACCAATTACTGCCGCCGCCCCAGTAACAGGGGCAACTATAGTCCCTCCCACAGCAGAAGCACCAGCTCCCCAAGCGACTAACAGCCCTCTTACCGGATCTTGTCCTGCCGGGTGATCGCCTTTGGCATGTTTTGACAATGCCGCTGAAATCTCTTGCGGGGATTTACCTTCATTTAACATAGCAATAGCCAGACTGGATGCTGACCGACCGTAATCCGCCATCCCTTTGGGCAAACTCAATGCATTATTGTCAGTAACAACCCATTCCAGTGCGAACTTCACCGACGAACGCCGATTTTCCTAATGCTCTCAGTCAGTTACAACCCGTTTTTTCCAATGTCCGTTCACCGCCGAACCCAAAACCCCCTGACGCGCTTTTCGCCCCCGACGGCCCGTTTTTCCCGCCGGGCCTTTGTCAGCGTAGCGCCCTTTTCGGCAACGGGCGAACGTCGCCCAGCTTGCCTGGGCGGCGGACGCTCGTTCTGCGGGCGCGGGCGGCACAGAGCCCGCAAGCGGCGCCCCTGCGACGCTCTGAGGCACTGTGGCTTCGGGTTGCGCATGGCCTTTGCATGACCACCCGGTTTTGTTCAGGGAAGCCCCCGGGGGCTGCACGGGGCGGCGATGGCGAGCACGGGAACGAGCAACGGAGCGCAGCGCAGTGTGAGCCGCGCGCAGCCAGTAAAGCAGGGTTGGGGCGGGGGGCAGTAAATTAGCGGAGGCCGCAGGCCGACCTGCCTTCAGGGGTGTTAACCGGACGATAACGCGGCAGCTAAAGAAGAACTTGGGGTTGCCGATGGCCGGCTCAGCGGCTTACAGCAGAAGGCGTCAGCCTTGTGCGCCGCACCCTCCGATGCTAACCCGCGGGGGCGCCAGACATAATGCCAATTATACGCATTAAGCCGCTCATGGATGCTCAGGTGGTTACCTTTGCTTATCGGCGCAGTGCGTATAATTCCCCCGCATTATGTTCAATAGGCGTTGGGCGGCCTGTTCCGGCTTAGCGGGGACGCCAGCGGTTGGGCCGCCTGACGACTATTTACCCCCGCGTGCGCCGAGGCCAACGGGCAGTCCGGCCACGGTCTGCCCCCACACCGTACCCGCCTGACTCAACGGGGGCGGGCGGACAGTCAGCGGGTATCGGGAGTTGAGGTCGGCGCCGAACCGTCCGGCGGCGTGTCTGTGCCGGCGTCAGCTTCGGCGTACAGGTCGGCCAGTAAACCCACCTCATCGGCGTCGCCGGCTTTTTCGTCTGCCATCTGCTCCGCAGGATGCGTACTGGCGTGCACCGCCTGCAAGGCCCGGATGGAGACCTGCGTATACACCTGGGTTGATTCCACGCTCGCATGCCCCAGCATCGCCTGTATCCAGCGCAGGTCTGCCCCGTTCTCCAGCATCTGGGTCGCCATCGCGTGCCGGAACAGGTGACAGGCCCCTTTTTTCTCAATACCCACCGCGTTGATATAAGCTGTCACCAGATTGCTGATACCGTTGGCCTGTAAGCCATCCAGCCCATCCATCGCGACGAATAATGCCTTGACGTCAGGATTGACGATAAGTTGTGGCCGCACCTGTTGCTGATAGCGCTGTAGCCAGCTTAAGGCCCGTTCGCCGAGGGGCAACACCCGGTCTTTATTCCCCTTGCCCTGCCGGATGGTCACCGTTTTGCGTGACCCGTCAACGCTGTACACATCCAGCCGGGTTAATTCGCCCCGACGCATCCCGGTTGACCAGAGCAACTCCATCAACGCCCGGTCGCGTACCCCCTGCAACGTCGTCAGGTCAGGCTGCGCCAGTATCTGTTCGGTTTCATCGATGGTCAGGATATAGCGCGGCAGGTGCTTTTCCAGTCTGGGGAGCTCAAGGTCCGCCGCCGGGTTCGCCAGTATCAGGTTCTGTTTCGTCAGCCATTTGAACCAGACCTTCAAGGGCTCCAGCTGGGTACGTTGCGTTCGGGTGCTTAACGGCTCCCCGTTGGTCTTGCGGTACTGATACAGATAACGCTGGTAACGTTCCAGTATCGGCCGGGTGATATCCGCGGCATAGTACAGGCCCCGTTCGGTGGCCCACAGGATAAAACGATAGGTGTGATGGGTCTGCACTTTCAATGTCGTCTCCGACCAGTTCCGCTCCTGCCGCCACACCACAAAGCGCAGCAACAACGCATACAGACTCTTCGGGTCGTGCGCCGGCCCCACAGGCTGACGGTAGACGTCATTAACGGTCAGGAGACTCCCCTTGCGGGGTTTACGGTTTGCCATGATTGACCTCCGGTTGAGATTGAGGGGCGGGTGCAGACAAGGGGCGCGTTTTCTTTTTTCCTTTTATCACTGTGTTTTCCGTTACCCCGGCTTGCGGCACGCTGACCCCGTGTTCTGCCTGCCTTGATGGGGATTTTTTCATCCCAGACTTAACCCGGACCTGGCCCAGACTTGAGGCAGACTGGCGTTTAGTTAAGTCAGACTTGCTCTCATGACCTGTCGGGATGGCTGCCGGCGTTTTATCCCTGTCGGGCACAGGCAATGCGTTTCCGTGATGATTTTCTTTAATAACTGCGTTTTCATCTGACCGGACTTGCGCACTGTCTAACCCTTGTACTGTCCGGGTTGACGCGGGTTTTTCTTCCTCAGACTTAGGCCGGACTTGCCCCAGACTTGGGGCAGACTTATCTGCTTCCACGTCAGACTTGCGTTCACTGCCGGCGGTTTCTGCGTCCGGTTCCCCCACCTCCAGCAGGCCGCACAGATGGGCGGCGCCGTTGTCTTCCCCGTCCCACAGCAGTTCATAATGCAGCAGGTGCCCCCGGCTGCCGCCGTGCAACAGCAGGTATTCCATTTCCGTCAGGCGTTGACAGTGGTTCTTCAGCTGGCTGTCGCTCCAGTGGGTAAAGGCGCGGATATCCCGCCGGGTAAAGCGCACCTCGTTTGGCTGGCAGTGCTGGCGCTGCGCGATGTGGCCGACCATCTCCTGTATCAGCAACAGCAACTTGCGGGTCTGCGGCGGCATTTCGTCCAGCGTGCGCCCCAGCACCTCATGCGCCAGCCGGTTGGCCAGAGCAATGTCCGCTTTCGTGACTTCGATATATTCGATGACCTGTCCGCGGTGGGTCGTTTTCTTCACCTCCCGCTGGTACTGGTGCAGCAACGCAATGGCCTGTATCAGCGTCAGGTATTTCATGTGGTCGCGCCGCATCCGGGTTTTGTCTGACAGGAACGTCAGTTGATGGGCGTAAGGGTTGACCACTCTCAGCGGCCTTAACAGGCGCTGGGCGTTCTGGTGTAACTGCGTCAGATAGCCTTTCTCCGAGTCAGCCAGCAACCCTTCTAGCGTCTGACGGTGCCGCTGCATGGCGTGGATGGCCTGCGTCTGCTCGCGCGATTCGTTGACCGTCAGCACCAGACAGCGGTTCAGCAGCTCTTCATCCACATCAATGGCCGTGGTCGTTAACATCAGCATGACCGGCCCCTGTACCTTGTATTCCCGCGTCACCAGTTCGCCGCTTTGTTCGTTCTTGCCGGTGCTGGCGATTTTCAGCTCGCCGTCCGACTGCAACAGTTTCAGGGCATAGGCCGCCTGCCGCACGCCTTCCTCTTCGGCGATAGCCAGTATTTTGTGTTGCAGGCTGGTTTCTCCCAGATAGTAGAGGCTCTGCCCGGTCATCGCCGAGTACTGGATACGCTCCTCTTCCGGCATCAGGTTCAGCACCGCCTCCATCAGGCTGCTCTTGCCTGCCGCGCTGCTGCTCTGGATTAACACGGCCAGCGGTTTATCCAGTTTGCGCGAGACTGCCGCCAGATACCCGGTCAGCAGATTGGTCGATTCGCCGACCACGCCACAGGCGGCCATGTCGTTGATAATCTGTTCTGTCAGGTTTGGCGATGTCAGCAACGCCAGCGCGGCGGCTTCATCTTCTGCGCTGACCGTGACTACGGTTGTCCCTGAGGCTTCGGCGTCGGCCTGCTGTTGCGCGTCCTGTTGCTGCTCCAGCATCAGCAAGACCCGCCCGGCTTCGCGTTTGATGACCGACAGCTCGCATTCCAGCTCTTGCGCCGCCGTGCTGATGTAGTTCTGACGATGCCGCGCGTGATACATGTCCAGTGTATCCACATGGAACAGGCCGGACGTTTCATCCCGCACCTGCACATTGACTTTCATCACATCGGGCACCGGCGATTTTTTCATCCCCCGTATCCGCCAGACCCGGGGCCCGCTTTTCATCAGCAGTTCACCGCAGGCCGTGCGCTCACAAGGCACGGGGGCAACAGTCAGCTCTGGTGGGGCGGCTAAGGCAGCCGGTTTAGCCACATCTGCATTGTGAG
>NZ_RBLJ01000001.1 GCF_003634575.1 Photorhabdus asymbiotica | reverse complement strand
GCGGCCAGCCGCGCACCGGAGGTTAGGTGACCGCGCCAGCGCCCTTGGGTGGGCGGCGCCGGACATAATGTTTGTTAAGCGTGGCGGGCCGTTCAGGCCATTGCGCTTAATGCCACATTATGTTGAATGGCGGGCTGACCGGCAACGACTGTCACAGAGAACGCGGGGTTCAGCGCCGGAGCGGCCGGCATTTACTGCCGGGCACGCCGAAGGTAGGGAGGCAGTCTGTGCGCAGGGACGCGCACAGTCTGCCTTTCACTGCACCCCACTCGCTTACAGGGAACCGGCTAACCTTCGGACTGTCCAGCCGCACTGAGGTTTCAGACCGGCTTCGGGCTGTCCGGCTGGTCGCTATTTGCCTGCTTATCGTCTGGCGGCGTTGCCTGCTTTGACTGCCGTTCTGCCGGGTGCGTCTGCTCATGCACTTCCTTTAAGTGGCCGATTGCCACCCGCGTATAGATTTGGGTGGTTTCCAGCTTTTCATGCCCCAGTATCGCCTGGATGTGACGGGTGTCCGCGCCGTTCTCCAGCATCTGGGTTGCCATTGAGTGGCGGAACAGATGGCAGGCCCCCGGTTTAGCCAGTTGCGCCTGTTTACGGATGCTGTCGGCGGCTATCTGGGTTAACGTGCCTCTGGCCAGTCCCCGGCCTTTCTTAGTGATAAACAGGTGACCGCTGTCCCCCCGCCGCGTTAACTCGGGCCGGACGCTGAGCCAGCGGCTTAACCAGTGCAGCGCCTGTTCGCCGATGGGCACCACCCGGTCTTTACCGCCTTTACCCTGTCTGACCAGCACTACGCCGCGCCCGAAGTCCACCTCGCTTAACAGCAGGTTCGCCACTTCCATCCGCCGGATACCGGTACTCCACAGTACTTCAAGGATAGCGCGATTTCTCAGCCCGGTTGGGGTGTTGATATCCGTTGCGGCTAATACCGTGTGGGTTTCGTCTTCATTCATCACCTGCGCCGGCAGCCGTTTTTCTTCTCTTGGCAATACCATGTTATCCGTCGGGTTATACAGGATATGGTGACGTTGCAGCAGCCAGCGGAACCACTGACGTAAGACACTCAGGCGGTCCCGCTGACTGCCCGGGCTGTAGGGTTGACCGTTCGCTTTACGGGAGCTTCTCAGCCAGCGCTGGTAACTTTCCAGCAACGGCAGGCTGACCTGCGGCGCCGTCATCACGCCACGCGCTTCGCACCAGCTGATGAACGGCAACAGCCGCTCTTCATAGGACTCCTGAGTCCGTTCGCTTAAGCCCTGTCCCCGCACGGCTTCCAGCCAGGCGGCCAGATGCTGGCGTAAGGTGGCGAAGCGGGCCGGTATGGCGTCGGGTTGACCGTGGGTCTCCGTCACTGAGGGGCGTTTTTTTCTGTCTGGCGCGGCCAGTGTTGCCGCCGGGCTGGTCGGGATAGCGTGCTGTTGCTGCAACCAGTCGAACCACAGGCGTAAGGCGCGCAGGCGTCGGCGCTGACTGTCCGGCGTATAAGGCTGACCGTTGGTTTTGCGGTACCGGGCCAGATATTGCTGCCAGTTTTCCAGTAACGGCCCGGTCACCTGTGAAGCTGACAGGATGCCCTGTTCCTCACACCAGTTGACGAACGGTGACAGCCGTTCATGACGGGCGGACTGGCTCTTTTGACTCGCCCCCTGCAACAGCAGGGTATCCAGATACGCGTCCAGATGCTGGCGCAGGGTCAGCGGGCGGGGGGTGGATTGATGTTTAACGGGTGATGACATGATGGGATTTCCTGTAGGGAACAGCGGTTATTGTTATCGGTGTGTGATACGTCACTCCGGTACGATGGCTTGATTTTTAAGTGGCCGGAACAGTCCTTTTCTGTCTGCCCCAACTTGCGGACCGCTCCACCCAGTATTGCTGCGGTCTGGCGTCCATTTTCCGGCCTCCAACTTGGACCCAACTTGACCCCAGCTTGAGGGCAACTTGCGGTTCAGTCAGTCCAACTTGCGTCGGTCGTATTCCGGGTTTTCGGGTTCGATGATGAGCTGGCAGTACGATACGACGACTTTTTCTTATTATTGCCGGAACAGTGTTTTTCAGCCTTCCCCAACTTGCGAACCGTTACATCCAGTATTGCTGCGGCCTGAAGCCGGTTTTACGACCTCCAACTTGGACCCAACTTGACCCCAACTTAGGGGCAACTTGCGGTTCAGTCAGTCCAACTTGCGTGAGTCATATTCAGGGTTTTTCCGGCGCTGTCAGGTCAATCAGGCCGCACAGGTGGGCTTCTTCTGCGCTGTCGCCGTTCCACAGCAGTTCATACTGCAACAGATGGCCCCGGCTGCCGCCGTGGACTAACAGGTATTCCATGTCGGCCAGTCGCTGACAATGGACTTTTAACTGGTTATCGCTCCATTGGGTGTAACTGCGGATATCCCGGCGGGTAAAACGGACAGCATTCACCGGGCGTTGCTGCGTTGCCGCCGTCTCTTTCACCATTTGCTGTATCAGCAGCAACAGTTTCCTTGTCTGGGGCGGCATCTCATCCAGCGTGCGGCCTAATATCTCGTGGGCCAGTCGGTTGGCTAAGCTAATATCGTCTTTGGTCACCTCGATATATTCAAGCCGTTTGCCCCGGTGTTCCGCGGTTTTCACCTCCCGCTGGTGCTGATGCAGCAGGGCGATACTTTGTATCAGGGTGAGATATTTCATGTGGTCGCGTCGGGTGCGGGTTTTATCGCTCATGAACGTTAACTGTGAAGCATAAGGGTTAACGACATTCAGCGGGCGTAACAGCCGCTGGGCGTTTTGATGCAGTTCGGTGATATACGTCTTTTCATTCTCCGCCAGTAAGCCTTCGAGGGTCTGCTTATGGCGCTGCAACGCGTGGATAGCTTCGGTCTGTTCCCGCGATTCGTTCACCGTCAGCACCAGACAGCGGTTTAACAGCTCTTCATCGACATCTATTGCCGTGGTGGTGAGCATCAGCATCACCGGGCCTTTTACCGTGTACTGTTTAGTCACCAGATTGCCGCTGGCGTCATCTTTACCGGTACTGGCAATGGTCAGTTCGCCGTCGCTTTGTAACAGCTTAAGCGCATAGGCGGCCTGCCGCACCCCTTCCTCTTCGGCAATGGCTAAGATTTTATGCTGGAGATTGGTTTCGCCCAGATAGAACAGGCTCTGGCCGGTCATGGCGCTGTATTGCAATCGTTCTTCTTCCGGTATCAGATTGAGTACCGCATCCATCAGTGAACTTTTCCCGGCGGCGCTACTGCTCTGTATCAGCACGGCCAGCGGACGGTCCAGCTTGCGACTGACGGCAGCTAAGTAACCGGCCAGCAGGTTGGTGCTTTCCCCTACCACACCACAGGCGGCTAAGTCAGCGGTGATACGCTCGCTCAGTTTCGGGTCTTGCAGCAGCGCCAGCGCCGCTGCACGCTGGTCCTCGCTCAGTTCGGGAACCGGTGGGGTTTCGGTTTGTTCACTGACACCGGCCTGTTGACACTGTTCCAGTACCAGCAACACCTGCCCCAGCGCCCGGCGCAGGTCGCCTTCGGCCAGCCCGAGTTCGGTGGCGGCCAGTCGCGCATACCCGCCCCGGCTGCGGGCGCTCATCATGTCCACGCTGTCCGCGAACATCACGCCGCTGTCGGTATCAACGACCTGGACATTCACTTTCATCACCGCCGCCCCGGTTTTCACCTGTGACAGGCCCCGGATACCCCACTGTTGTGTGCCGAGGGTGAGGGATATCTCACCATTAGCGCCGGTTTCCCAGACCACATTCGGCATTGACGGCAACGCGGCTATACCGGCGGCTAAGGTGCTGACCGTTTCCGGCACCGGAACCGGCTGATGTTCAGCCAGTGCGGCCCGCTCTGTTGCGGTGGTGGCCTGTACCTCTGCCGCTTCCTGCATCGGCACGGCACTGTCGAGCAACAACCCGAAGGCCCGTTCCGGCTCGGCGACCTGACACAGATAGCCGTTGGCATCCATGCCCTCGGGGAACACCACCCGGAACACGGTGATACCGACGGCGGTTAGTTCGGCGGCCAGTTTTACCGCCGCTTCATTGCCTGCCGGATCATTGTCGTAGGCGATCAAGACCTGCTTAACACCATACCGCTGAAACGCCTGCCGCATCTCATCGGTGAAGCCGTTCACCCCATAGGCGGCGGTGACATGGCGGTGACCGGCTACCCAGAACGACAGGGCGTCGATCAAGGATTCACAGAGGATAACCGCCCCTGAACTGATCAGCGCCGGCTCATTCCATATCCCGTCATGTGCGCCGGGAAGGTACAGATGCAGCGGCGTTCCGCTGCGTAAGCGGTCGGTGATTTTGCGCCCGTAGATCTCACGGATCTGGCCGTTCGGGTCGATAACCGGTATGACCAGCGAACCGGTAAAGTGCTCGTGCCCGCTGTCGCGCATCAGCCCCACGGCCCGAAGACGGGCGCGGATCTGTGCGCCGGCCTGCACCGCCTTGATGGGCAGGCGATAGGCTAACGTGCGGTTGGCAAAGCCCAGTTTAAACTGGGCGACTAATTCCGGGTGGTTGAGCCGCCGTTTTTCCAGATAAGCCAGGGCTTCGGGGGCATTCAACAGCGTATGATGGTAGAACCCGACGACCCGACTGAGCAGCGCCTGCCGTCCGGCGTCATCATCGGCCAGCATGGCGGGTTCATCCGGTTGCACCAGCGGCACCACCGAGGGGTTATCTCCCAGTATCCCGCGCAACTGTTCCACGGCCCGGCGCAGACTTAAGCCTTTGGTTTTCATTACCCAGTCCAGCACGGAGCCGCCGGCATCACAGCCAAAACAGTGATAAAGATTTTTTGCCGGTGAGATAACCATTGACGGGGTTTTCTCCTGATGGAACGGGCACAGCAGCACGTAATCTTTGCCGCGTTTAAAGAGCTGTCGCCCCTGTTGCTCCACCACGGCGACTAAGGAGACGGCGGCTTTCAGGTGCTGTAATTCGGTTTCGGGAATGCGGGCCATAAAAATGTTCCTTTTAAACCCTTGTCAATAGACATATATGTAGATTATATTATCTATACATTGTGGGATTTGCAACAGGCAGCTAAAAAAGGAGACGGTACAATGAACCCTATTGATTCATTGTGTGCAGGGTTGGATATGTCAGCATTTGCAGAGCGTCTTCGTTTGTTGCGTGAGGCACGTAATTTAAGTCAGGTTCGGCTGGCTGAGCTGCTGGGAGTTGATCCACGCGCTTATAATCGTTGGGAGAAAGGCGCGAGTGCGCCCCATCTGGAAACGGTTATTAAGATCGCTGATGTACTCCAGGTCACGATAGATGAACTGGTTGGCCGCAAGGCTATATCGGATGAAGTGAAGATCCGCAACCACACATTACATTCCTTGTGGCAAAAAGCGGACCTGTTGCCAGATACCGATCAACAAGCGTTGATCGTGGTACTTGACAGCTTTGTCAAGAAAGCGATGGTTGAACAGGCAATGGGATTTAACGGTACTAAGCGTTGAGATAGCGCGGCAGACAGTGAGTTCGCACCTCACCCCTGCCGCTTACCACAAGCAACTAAAAGGGTAGTTACTATGGCTAAGGCGCATTCTAAGGCAGAAGCGGCGATAAATAAAGCCGTGAAAACAGAACGTTATTACACGGTGGGGTATGTGCCGAACGGGAATAAGGTCAACAATGTCACCCCGGCAATACATCTTAAGGGCCAGTGGCTTAAACAGGCGGGGTTTAATACCGGCGGCCAGATTACGGTGAAGGTGATGGATGGCTGTCTGGTACTGATACCGGACAGCGAAGCCACCCAACAACAGCATCAGCAATACCAGCGGCAACAGAACCAGCTTAATGAGATTAAGCTGCGGATGCGTGAGATGCTGGCTGAGTACAACGCGGGCTAAGGGAGGGGATAAAATGAAAATGGTGATTGAACATTTACAGGACATTCAGTTAACCCACATTGAAGCGCTGGCCTTGGCCCAACTGGTTAAGCGGCTGAACTGGGCGGAGATACGGGCTTGCGCGGTGAATGACGAGGAAGCGTATCAGATTAAGGATGCGATCTCTAAGCTTCGATCTGCTCTGGCTTACCGAGGGTATGCGCCAAGATAGATCATAAGAAGGCCGGAAGATCACGCGGATCTTTCCGACCTTAACATCATTTAATTTGCTATTTCTTCCCAAAACTCATTTGTCTGAGAGCCAACATATTTGATAATTTCTGTGAATGTTTCTTTACCTAAGAAAATAGTTCCAGCACCTCTGATAAATAATTCAAAATTAGCTGAAACTTGTTCAAAGTCATCCATTGATGATTCACTGGTCATAACAAAAACCTCACCAGTAATAGTGTTTAGTAATATGGTATAAGGATCAGATATTGCTATAACGATAAACTCTTTAGGTCTATTTTCACCAATCCACCAATGATTAAAAGTACCCTCACTATTAATATTTACTATCATTTCGAGATAATCAGAACTATTACCAAATGATATGTTTCCTAATGAAAAATTATCTAAATCATAGTCTTTCATGAATGATAGAAATTCTTTAGGGAATATGATATTCAGTTTTTTTTCTGAAATTTCAACGTTTAATAACGGTTTGTATCTTTTCGATAATTTCAGATCATCAAAGTCATCGCCTAACGGTGAGAATTTTTCATCTAATTGTTCGCTTATTTCTTTGATCGTTAGCAACATAAAATTCTCCTTTTTATTTTGTATGCCATATACCGCCGCTGCCAACATGAGTTGAACTCGGGACAGGTATTGCGTAACGCCCAAAATCAACATGATGGTGAATTAATGTTTCACCTTTGTAATTCACATGTTCTGGAAACGCTTTAATCCATTGATTATCTATTTTAGGTGATAATCCTAACTCTTTTATTCGGTACATATTACTTTTACTCAAAGAATCTGGCTGCAAATTACTCCATTGTTGCCAAAATTCTTTATTGTTTCTGATACCACCATTAGCAGTCATTTTGCCACTAGTGAAAGTACTTGTGTCTATTGAATACTTGGGATCAGGTCTATTTGGGATTCTTGGATCTACCCTTGTTTGATAAGGATTATCACCCCTTGAAATTTCTTTTGTGCTAGGGCAACTAGCAAGACCAAGCGGATCTTAGGGATTACCCCGACACGACCATACTTTTTAGACGGGATTTTTTTCTTTAATAACAGCCTGTTAAAGAGCCATATCTCCCCACTTCACTCCCCCCCGCGAACCCAAAACCCCGATGTGCACTTTGCCGATGTTAGCGCATTTTTTCCCCGACGTCAGCGCCGGGTTTCAGCCCCCTTTTCCTGCCGGAACCGGGTTTTATCGGGAACTCGCGACGGCGGGGCAGCTTGTCTGCGCCGCTGACGCGGGTTGGCCGGGTGCGGGCCGGCGAGGCCCGCAGGTGAAGCCGTTAAGCGGGGAGCCCCTGCCTGCGGGGGCGGACGGGGCGGAGATGGCGAGGACGGGAACGAGCGAGGAGCCTGCGACTGCGAGCCGGGCGCAGCCAGTGCAGCGGGGTTGGGGCGGGGGCCATAAACTGCGCCAGCTTGCTGGCCTGCCTTCAGGGCCGTTGACCTTAACGGGCTGACCGGCAACGATTTAAGGCAGGTTTGGGCGCCGGAGCCGCCACGGACGGCGGCGACTGCGGCGGTGGATTTTAGCACTGATAGTGACAGCAGCGGGTGAGCGAGCGAACCCGGTGCGCCTCTGGGGCTGAGAAGCTCAACCCGGCGGCCAGCCGCGCACCGTTGTTGAGGTAACCGCGCAGCGCCCTGCGGTGGGCGGCGCCGACATAATGTTTTGTTAAGCGTGGCGGGCCGTTCAGGCCCATTGCGCTTAATGCCACATTATGTTGAATGGCGGCTGGCCGGCAACGACTGTCACCGAGAACGCCGGGGTTCAGTGCCGGGCGGCTGGCATTTACCGCCGGCACGCCGATGGCAGGGGGGCAGTCCGTGCGCAGGGACGCGCGCGGTCTGCCTTTCACTGCACCCCACGCGCTCACAGGGAACCGGCTAACATTAAAAATTCTCCGGCGACTGTGGGCAGTCAGTTCGGCTGCTTACTGTCCGGCTTAGCGCTCTCCGTCTGCCTGTTGTCCGGCGGCGTTTTCTGCTTTTTCGGTTTCCGCTCTGCCGGGTGCGTCTGCTCATGGACTTCTTTTAAGTGACCGATAGCCACGCGCGTATAGATTTGTGTCGTCTCCAGCTTTTTATGCCCCAGTATGGCCTGGATATGCCGGGTATCAGCGCCGTTCTCCAGCATCTGCGTGGCCATTGAGTGCCGGAACACGTGACATGACCCGGCTTTGTCGAGTTTGGCTTCCTCACGGATGGTGTGCCCTGCCATCTGCGTTAAGGTGTTGCGTGATAACGGGTTACCTCTGACGGTGATAAACACATATCCGCTGTCATATCGGTAAGCCAGTTGCGGGCGCACGTCAGCCAGATACCGTTCCAGCCACGCCAGCGCCCGTTCCCCTATCGGCACCACCCGGTCGTGTCCGTTCTTTCCCTGTCGCACAACTACCACTCCGCGATGGCGGTCTATGTCGCCGAGTCTCAGATTAATCAGTTCTGTGCGCCGGATACCCGTACTCCAGAGCGCTTCCAGCACGGCGCGGTTACGCAGACCCAGAGGCGTCTGGGTGTCGAGACTGTTCAGTACCTGCTCCGTCTCGACGTCACTCAGTACCTGCGCGGGCAGCCGCTGCTCTTCTTTCGGCAGTATCAGCATGTCAGCCGGGTTATACAGGATATGGTGGCGTTGCAATAACCAGCGGAACCAACCCCGCAGGCAACGAAGTCGCTGTAACTGGCTGTTGTTGCCGTAATGCTGTCCGTCTGCCTTGCGGTAACGGCGCAGATACCGCTGCCAGCTCTCCAGCAACGGCAGAGAGACCTGCGGCGCATGGTAGACCGCCCGCATCTCGCACCAGTCCACGAACGGCGTTAACCATTCCCGGTAGGTTTCCGGTGTCCGGGTGCTGTGCCCGCTGGCGGTCTGGATTTCCAGATATGCCTCAAGCTGCTGGCGTAAGGTTGCAAGGGTAAAAGTCGGTTGTGTTTCCATCGTCTGCCTCTTATGGGTGTGCTGTCGGTACGCTACGATTTTTTATTCTGTCCTGCCGGAACAGTGATTTTTCGCTGAACCCGACCGTTTTGTTGTGAAGCCTTGTTGTGCCTGCCTTTGCGCTGATACGGTTAACCCGACCTCTCGCCGACTTGATACCGACCGGAAGGCGACCATTTAACGCCTTACCCCGACCGGACGATTTCATACTGTCCCATTCAGGGCACTATCAGCCCGCTCAGGTGCGCGGTGTCGCTGTCTTCCCCGTCGAACAACAGTTCGTAGATGAACGTCAGCCCGCGCCGGTGCAACAGCAGGTACTCCATTTCAACCAGCCGCGAGAGATGGATTTTCAGCTGGGTATCGCCCCACTGCACCGCATCCCGCAACATTTTGCGGGTAAATAACATTTCATGGCGCGGCTGCCCGCTTTCCCTGACCCAGTTTTGTATCAGCAGCAACAGCCTGCGCGTCTGCGGCGGCATCTCATCCAGTGTGCGGCCTAATATCTCGTGGGCCAGCCGGTTCGCCAGGCGGATATCTTCTTTGGCGACTTCGATATATTCAAGCCGTTTGCCCCGGTGTTCCGCTGTCTTCACCTCGCGCTGGTGCTGATGCAGCAGGGCGATACTTTGTATCAGGGTGAGATATTTCATGTGGTCGCGGCGGGTACGGGTTTTATCGCTCATGAACGTTAACTGTGAAGCATAAGGGTTAACCACATTGAGCGGGCGCAACAGCCGCTGGGCGTTTTGATGTAGTTCGGTAATATAGGTCTTCTCATTTTCCGCCAGTAAACCTTCAAGGGTCTGCTTATGACGTTGCAAGGCATGGATAGCTTCGGTCTGTTCCCGCGATTCGTTCACGGTCAGGACTAAACAGCGGTTTAACAGCTCTTCATCGACATCAATCGCGGTGGTGGTGAGCATCAGCATCACCGGTCCTTTCACTGTGTATTGTTTGGTGACCAGATTACCGCTGGCATCGTCTTTACCAGTGCTGGCAATGGTCAGTTCGCCGTCGCTTTGCAACAGCTTAAGCGCATAGGCGGCCTGCCGCACCCCTTCCTCTTCGGCAATGGCTAAGATTTTATGCTGGAGATTGGTTTCCCCCAGATAGAACAGACTCTGGCCGGTCATGGCGCTGTATTGCAGCCGTTCTTCTTCCGGTATCAGATTGAGTACGGCATCCATTAAGCTGCTTTTACCTGCCGCCGAACTGCTTTGTATCAGCACGGCCAGCGGACGGTCCAGCTTGCGACTGACGGCAGCTAAGTAACCGGCCAGCAGGTTGGTGCTTTCCCCCACCACGCCACAGGCGGCTAAGTCAGCGGTGATGCGCTCACTCAGTTGCGGGTCTTGCAGCAGCGCCAGCGCCGCTGCCCGCTCGGCGTCGTTCATTTCTTGCGTTTTCTGCTCAGTTCCCATTTCCGCCCGCTGCTGCCACTGTTCAACCGCCAGTAATACCTGTCCCAGTGCCCGGCGAATATCCCCCTCAGCCAGCCCCAGCTCAGCCGCTGCCATCCGCGCGTAACCCTGACGGCTGCGTGCGCTCATCAGGTCAACGCCATCCAGGAACATCACGCCGCTTTGGGTATCAATGACCTGCGCATTGAGCTTCATGGCAACTGCGCCCGCTTTCACGGAAGACAACCCCCGAATGCACCAGTGCAGGCTGCCCAGCGAGACCTTAAGTTCCCCGTCTGCCCCCGCTTCCCAGATGAGGCCGGGCGTCGGGTTTTGCACTGCCGCCACAGCAGCGGCTAAAGCCGGAGGCGGGGCGGCTTCTGCTGATACCTTCACTTCCGTGCGCGTTGTCACTGCGGTTGACATTGGCGTCGCGCTCTCAAGCAGCAGGGCGAAAGCGGCTTCCGGCTCGGCCATCTGACACAGATAGTCGTTGGCATCCATTTCAGGGGGGAACATCACGCGCAGCGGTGTGATACCCCGCACAAGCAGCGCCTCCGCCAGTTTCACCGCGGCTTCATTGCCCGCGCTGTCATTGTCGAACGCGATAAGCACCTGTTTGATGCCATGCCGTTCGAACGCCTGCCAGTGGTCGGCTGTCACCCCGTTGACCCCGTAAGCGGCGGTCACGTTCCGATGACCGGTGACCCAGAACGACATCGCATCAATCAGCGATTCACACACGATAAGGCTTTTCGCGGCCATCAGCGCCGTTTCATTCCAGACGCCGCCATGTGCGCCCGGCAGATAAAGGTGCGATGGCGTACCCGCCCGCAGGTGGTCACCGATTTTACGTCCGTAGATTTCCTGTATTTGCCCTTGAGGATTAATAACCGGCACAACCAGCGAGCCGGTAAAGTGTTCATGACCCGATTCCCGCATCAGGCCAACTGCCCGCAGTCGCGCCCGGATTTCCGCGCCCGGTTTGAGCTTCTTCGACGGCAGCCGATACCCCAGCGTGCGGTTGGCAAAGCCCAGGCGGAAGTGAGCGACTAACTCCGGGTGATTGAGCCGCCGCTGTGTCAGGTACGCCTGCATCTCCGGCGCGTTCAGCAACGTATGGTGATAGAACTCCACCACCCGATGCAGCAGCGCCTGCCGGCCCGCTTCATCTTCGGCCAGCAACGCTGGTTCAGACGGCGCAACCAGCGGCTTGACCGCCGGATTTTCGCCCAGCAAGGCACGCAACCGTTCTGCCGCATGGCGCAGGCTTAAGCTTTCGGTTTTCATCACCCAGTCCAGTACCGAGCCGCCTTCATTGCAGCCGAAGCAGTGATAGAGGTTCTTTTCAGGACTCAATACCATTGACGGGGTTTTCTCCTGATGGAACGGGCACAATAGCACGTAATCTTTGCTCCGTTTAACCAGCTTTCGGCCCTGTTGTTCCACCACGGCCACTAAGGAGACAGCGGCTTTCAGGTGTTGTAATTCGGCTTCGGGTATCCGTGCCATATAGCTGTTCCTCCAAAAACCTGTCAAGATGCAAAGAGTAAAAATAACTCTGTTGCAGAGTACTCTAAAATAGAGTATTGTCAACTGTAAGATTAAAAACAGGGAGTATCCTCATGGCACCGTTAACTCACAGGCAGATACAGGCCATGAAGACGAAGGATGAAACATTCTTTAAAGAGTTAGGCGCGCGGATTGCGCTGGCTCGCAAGGAGCAACAACTCACCCAGCAGCAACTGGCGGACCAGTTGGGGATTGCTCAGCAGACAATGGCGCATTATGAAGGCGGGCGATTAAAAGTTTCAGCGGCACTTCTGCCATTACTGGCGCAGATACTGAACTTATCGTTGGATGAACTGCTTGGATTGCCCTCGGTCAGGCGTAATAGTAAACGGGGACCCAGTTCCCGACTGGAACAACAGATTGAGATTATCAGTCAGTTGCCGAAAGCCAGACAGAAGTTTGTGTCGGAGATGCTGGATACGGTGATTGGTCATAACAGAGAGTAAAGAGAGATAGCGCGACTGAGACAGGTTGCCCCCTGTCACAGCCGCTCACCACAAGCAACTAAAAGAGGTAGTTACTATGGCTAAGGCGCATTCTAAGGCAGAAGTCGTTGTAAATAAAGCCGTGAAAACAGAACGTTATTACACGGTGGGTTATGTGCTGAACGGGAACAAGGTCAACAACGCTGCACCGGCGATACATCTTAAGGGCCAGTGGCTCAGACAGGCGGGGTTTAATACGGGCGGCCAGATTACGGTGAAGGTGATGGATGGCTGTCTGGTGCTCATTCCTGACAGTGAAGCCACGCAACACTATCAGCAGCAATGCCAGCGGCAGCGGAGCCAGCTTAATGAGATTAAGCTGCGGATGCGTGAGATGCTGGCTGAATACAACGCGGGCTAAGGGAGGGGATAAAATGAACGTGGTGATTGAACATTTACAGGACATTCAGTTAACCCATATTGAAGCACTGGCCTTAGCACAACTGGTTAAGCGGCTGAACTGGGCGGAGATACGCGCCTGTGCCGTGAATGACGAGGAAGCGTATCAGATTAAGGATGCGATCGCTAAGCTCCAATCCGCTCTGGCTTACCGAGGGTATGCGCCACGATAGATCATAATAAAGCCGGAAGATCTCGGGGATCTTCCGACTTTATTAATTAACTAGCATTATATATATCGTGTAGATTACTATTTTTATTTAAGTTAATTATACTTTCCTTTTTATAGGTCAATATTAGCTCACCTTTATTTTCTTCATTTTCTATTGCACGTACACCATCAATAACACAAAGAATACCGAACAGTGTATTATCAGCCACTATTCTTATTATTTTATTGATTGTTTCTTTCTCTTCCTTCGATTTTTCATTATAAAAATCAGATAGTTCAGTTAATTCCCTTTGTGGCTTTCTACCTGGGGGAGATTCAAGTATTGAGATAGTGTCTTCGATAGCAGCATCTCTTACTACAAGCTTTAATATATCTACAAATAGTTGAGAATTCATCTTATTACCTTATTTTAGTGAAGGCTTCTGGATACATTTCTTTATTTAAATTGAGCAAATCTTTTATTGCTGAAGGAGGGGCATTAGTATAATTGCGCAAATCTCTAATATCTTTTGCCAATAAATCTCTAGCCGATCCCGTATACGGTCCTTTCATAGTAGGAATCAGTTTATGTTCTCCTCTAGGGAGAGCTATTGATGGAGCTACTTTAGGATCATAACCAGTAATTACCTGCCCCGCAGGATGTTTTTGAGCCGCATGGTGGATATCTAATTTATCACCCACCTTAGAACGTCTCTGTAAATCATCGAATGTACTAACTTCGTATTTTTGTGTTGGACAAGCTGCTAACCCGAATGGGTCAATCCAGTTCGCCGGGTTATGAACATACGAATAGGGATTCGGACCCCCTTCCAGCCCGAGCGGGTCAGGGCTGAGATAACAACAGCCTTCCGGCAAATAATAACGGAACCGGTTATAGCATAAACCACTTTCCTCATCAAAAAGTTGCCCGGCAAACCGGAGGCCCGGATCGAGTTGCGGATTTTCTCCCTGTCCGCCCAGCCGCAGCCCGTACAGGGACTGTTTCGGCCGCCGCCAGACCCGTTTCCCCGTCGGGTCGAACAGCGCCAGCGGTTCCCCGGTCGGGGCGCTGACCGCATACTGGGTCTGCACTGCCCCGGCCATCAGTTCCACCCGGTTGTCCAGATTGAGGGTAACCGCCCGCGTCTGCTGCGCTATCAGCTCCCAGCCGTCAAACACCAGATGGCGGACCATTTTCAGCCGGCCGTGCTGATATTCCCGGATTTCCGCCGGCACATCGCCGTCCCATAGATACGTGGTCAGTTTACCGGTCTGGGTACAGCGCTTTTCGGTCCGCCGTCCAAAAGCATCATAGCGATATTCCCACCGGATACCGTCCGGGGTGATGAGGCCGGTCAGCTGATTCTGGCTGTTCCAGCGGTATCGGGTCAGCGCCGGACGGTAACCTTCTTCTAAACGCTGTTTCTCCTTCATACGACCGGCCCGGTCGTACACAAACCGGTGCGGGCCAATCCAGTTCAGACGGTGACCTTCCTGATACAGCGTTTCCCCCCCGATTTCCTGCATCCCGTCGAACCGCCGGGAGGGGTAACCGCTGGCGTCATACTGATAATGCTCACGCAGGTTTCGTCCGTCACCAACTGATACCACCTGACCATTTCCGTTAAGAAGATAGTGTAGTGGCTGCCTGTCATCGTTGGCCGCCGTCAGGTTCAGGGCGGCATCATACTCATACTGACGTACCAGACCCGCAAAGGTGGGGGCCGGAATATCGGGCAGGTCAGTCTGCCGGAAAAAATGGGGGTTACAGCCGGCACGCTGGGCTGTCAACAGGCCCATCAGGTTATACTGCTGGCGCAGGATGAAACCGCTTTCGGTGTGACGGCCCGTGTCCCGCCCGGCTTCGTCCCGTTCCACCGTCAGAGGTAACAGGCCGTCCAGCGTCAGTCCGGTCAGCTCCCCGGCTCGGTTAACCTGCATCCGGCTCTGCCAGTGTTCCGGGTGAGTCTGTCCGGCGAACCGGGACGGTCCTTCTGCGGGTTTGGTTTCACCGGTCAGCAGCAGTCGCTCTACGGTACGGTTATCCGGGTAGTGGCGTTGAATTTCTCCGTATGGCTGGATTTCCCGGACTATCCGGTCCTGTTCATCATATTCAAAAGCCAGCGTGTTGTCCGGTGACTCGACGCTCAGCAGTCGTCCCACAATATCGTAATGATAACGGGTCGTGCCTTCCGGAGGATGCAGGGCCGTGAGGCGGTGTGCCGCGTCATAGTCATAGCGGGTCACATTCTCTTCCCCGTCCCGCTTCTCAATACAGTTGCCTGATAAGTCATAACGGTAGTGCCAGCAGGTGCCGGCATAATCCTGCTCAGTAACCACCCGGCCATCTGCATCGAGGGTGTAGGTATAACTTTCCCCCTGTGGGTTAATCACTTCAGTCAGTTGCAGCGTGTCAGCATCATAGCGGTACTGCCAGCGGTGTCCTTCGCCATCATGCCGCGCTATCGGCAGGTCAAACGGACCATATTCCACCTGCCATGCCACCCCGCGCGCGTCGGTCCAGCAGGTTAAGTTACCGTGCCGGTCATGGTGAAAATGCTCCAGATTGTTATCAGGCCGGTCGCTGACGGCCACCCGGTGATGCCGGTCGTAACGCCAGCGCCACAGTGCTCCGGCGGCGGTCAGGCTGCGCAGCCGGTCCTGACTGTCGTAGCCGAGGCTGACGGTGCGGTTTTCCTCGTCAAACAGTCTGACCAGCCGCTGATGGGTATCATATTCCTGAGTACGGCGGTTACCGTCGGTGTCTTCTTCCTCGGTCACCAGCCCGAAAGCATTACGGGTCAGGGTGGTTTTCCGACCGTCCGGGGCAATAAATCCTTTTGGCTGGCCCCGTTCATCATACAGTTGCAGCCAGGTGCGGTGCAGCGGGTCAGTCATGCCGGTCAGTTGCAGGGTGTCGGCATCATAGCTGTATTGCCAGACCCCCCCGGCTGCATCAGTGAATGCAGTCACCCGACCGGTATCAGCCAGGTAGGTCAGGGTCAGGATTTCTCCCATCGGTAACGTCTGTTGTATCAGATTGCCCTGGTTATCATAGTCATAACGGGTGATACTGCCGCCCGGGGTGTGGACTTCAGTGACCTGCTGCTGGTCATTGTAATACCAGGTGGTGGTGTGCCCCTGTGGTGTCGCAGAGCGGGTGATGCCGGGGGCATAGTCCAGGTGGACCGGGTAAAAACCGCCGGCCCCCACACTGTCAGTACAGCGCCCCTGTTCATCGTAGAGGTAATCCACCCAGGTCTGGTCGCCGTCAGACCAGCGGCTTATCAGGCCCTGCGCGTTGTATTCATAGTACAGGTGAAATTGCTGAGTGCTGTCTGCTTCCGCCAGCCGGCCATTATCATGGTAGTGATAGCGGGCCATGACTTCCTGTAACCCTTCATCGGTGCGGATAATCTCCGTCAGCTGCCCGCACAGGTTATAGCACAGTGTCAGCACCGGTCCGTCACTGTGGATGACTTCGGTCAGCTGACAGCGGTCGTTATAGACAAAATGCAGCCGGTTATCATACACGTCCCGGTGTTCGGTGAGCAGCCAGCTCTGTGTGTCACCGGCGGGAGCCGGTACTGGCAGGGTAAAATATTTCCGGACTGGGGAATCTCGGTGGCTGAGGATGTATCCCGATGTGCCCCGGCTCAGGGTAAAATCCGGGTGATCCGGGTTGATACTGTGTGTACAGGTGGCGGGTAAGGCAAAATAGAGTGAGGCCCCTTCGGTGGTGCTGATTTCCACCCGGTCGCCGGTGACCCGGACGCATTCGGAAAAGCTGTCGGTCCAGCCCGGTCCCAGCAGGCCCTGTTCTCCGGGGGCCCAGCTGCGTAAAAACACCAGCGGCAGGGTCTGACCGAGGGTGATATCTGTGCGCTGGTCGAACAGCTGGCCGGTGGTGACATCAATCGGGTCGCCGGTGAAGAATTTTTTGGTCGCTGCCCAGTAACGTTTTGCACCCTGGGTTTCTTTAAAGGCGGTTTTAGCACAGGAAATCGTGCCCATAGACACGATTTTTCCGACATGCCGGGCACCGGTCTTCGCCCCGTTCAGTACCGCCTGACGACCGGTTTTAGTGAACAGTTTACCGAGCCCCTTAATGGTGCCCCGGGACGGTGGTACCAGAAATTCCACCGCTATCAGAATCGCGCGCTCCCAGGCGGAGAATTCTTCCTCAATGTCCAGATAGGTGCCCTGACCGGAACCGATAAACACGGTTCCGGCCCCGGCTTTGATGGTGGCACCGCAGACCAGCTTGTCATCTACCCGGGCCGCCGGGTAGCCGTTGATGAACACCGTTTCACTGCCCTGGGCAATCAGGGACGGTGCGGCAGGGTGTTTCGTACAGCCGGCAGTATCGACGGTGGCTCTGGCCGCGGGTTTGCCTTCGACAGACACATTCGGCGAGCCGCTTATTAGTGTGCCAGCGGGCGGTCCAATACTGTCCACCATACGGGTGACCGCGGAACTGGCAGCACTGATAACATTCCCCAGAGCCAGTGTGCCGGCAGTGCCCAGTGCAATTACCGCAACGGTGGCTAAACCGCCGGTGCCGACGACCACGGCAGCGGCTGCGGCAAAGACCGCAGCGCTTATCAGGGCGCCGGTGATGGCCCCGGCCAGCGCACCAAGGAAGCTGGCATGTTTAATCGGGTCGTCTTTCCGGGCAGCAGCCGGACCGGGCGTACCCTGTGGGGGAGAAACGGGCGCAGCGTGTCGGGCGCCGACCCGGGCAATTCGGGTGACAATTTCATCACCAAGTGACATGTTTGCCTCCTGCCGGATCAGATCGCCTGAAAACTGTTGATAACTGCCAGCAGTGCATCCCGCTGACCGTTTTCAAAGGGGACGGGGGAGGTCAGGTTGAAGGCGAGCAGCTGTGTGCCGCGAATTTGCAGCACCACAGTCTGGTACATATCCCCTTCCGGGCTTTTCCACTGGTAATCCAGCCGGCGGGCAGGTTCCTGACTCAGGGTGAGAATACTGCGCTGGTGTTCCTGGTAACCGGGCAGATGCGTGCGGAACTGTGCCAGGGTCTGTTCATAGTAAGCGTCGTTATCCATGCCGGCCGGCACCGGGGTGCGGTTGACCACCAGATTAATGCCGCTGTTGTCCGGCAGAACAAAGACATGCATGGATTCATCCCGCCAGTTGTCTGGGATAGCGAGGGTGCCTTCATTCATCTGATAAACTGTGTTTTTCATGCTTTTTTCCGTTATTTGATCTCATACATTAAAAGTGCTGAGCGTAACTGCTTGTCAGTTCACATTGACCTGTTTGCCGTTGATGGTGATATTAAGCCCCTGAATGCTGATATTGCCGGCGCTGTCGATGGTAATGCTGCCGCCGGCGGTGGCAATCTCGATACCCCCCGCCTGAGAATGTATCTGAATGTTATTTTTCACGTTCAGCAGACTGTCTTTTTCTACGGTGATTTGACGCAGGCCGGTGATGGCGCTGACTTCATTGCCCGTGACTTCTTTATGGCGGTCGTTCCTGATCGACAGTACCTGATTATGGCCGATGCTTTCGGTATGGTCGTTCATCACCCGGGTTTCTCGGTTATTGAGCACCACGGTATTCATATCGCGCTGTGCGTGCAAAGCCAGCTCTTCACTGCCTTTGGCATCTTCAAAACGCAGTTCGTTATAGCCTTCCCCCTTATGGGTTTTTGATCGGAAGGCCATCTGGGTTTTACTGCCCGGTAACGCGCCCGGCGGGATGTTGCTGGCATGATAGGTCCGTCCGGTGACTATCGGCTGGTCCGGGTCTCCGTGCAGAAAGTCCACCACCACTTCCTGACCGATACGCGGGATCGCCAGCATCCCCCAGCCCTGACCGGCCCACGGCTGGGTTACTCGTATCCAGCAAGAGCTGTGGTCGTTACTCTGGCCGTAACGGTCCCACAAAAACTGTAACCGGATACGACCATACTGGTCGCAGAAGATTTCTTCTCCTTCCGGACCAACCACTTTGGCAATCTGCGGGCCGTCCATCAGCGGCTTGGGCAGTGGCGTTGGACGCCAGTGCTGGTCATAGGGGATAAAGGTGAAGTGGTTACTCATCACGGTGCCTGATTCACCGCTGGCCTGCTCCAGTGCCTGCGGCTGGCTGCCGGTATGCGCCACACTCACCAGCTGCCAGAGCCGGTTGAGGTCCTGACGCGGGTGGTCGGTCAGAGTGAACAGCACGCCCGGTTGCATGGCGGCATCGTTACTGTCACCGTACCCCATCAGAGCATTGTTGCGCAGGGCTTCCAGCCGGTAGCGGGTGAAATCAGCACCGTGCTGCTCATCTTTGAAGCGACCGGGAAAATCAAAGTGTTCATAGCCGGTATACTGGAGGTCGGTTTCCCGCATCTGCTGGCGAAACTCAGCAGCCCAGACGGGGTTTTTAAAGGTGTAATCTTTGAGCTCGACGGTAGCCGGACGTACCTGAGCACTGCGGGTCAGGGCGGTGATACACAACGACTGAGCCTGTGAGGCGTCTTCCGGGTGATAGGGCAGTACCGGGCCTTTAGCAATGGAGCCGGCATCGTCGGCAAACACCAACGTGTTTTTATGACCGCTAAACTCAAAGAAATAAAAGATGCCTTCTTCGGCGGCTAGCCGTTGCAGAAAATCAAAATCGGTTTCCCGGTACTGGACACAGAACTCCCGCTCCGGGTGCGGATTACGCAGACTGAACACCACATCCCGGACGCCGTTTTCTTTGAGTAGAGTGGTGATAATGGTTTTGATATCCTGCTGCTGAAAAATGCGGGAATTCTGGCGCAGGGTGGTACGCCACATGTCCGGACGGACCGACATCTCATAGCGGGTCTGATGTTTGCCGGTATTGCCCTGTACAAAACGGGAGACCATGCCGGTGACGGTACGCTGGACTTTGCCTTCACGCAGGATAGACAGGGTGGCGCTTTTATCGAGGACGGCGGAGAAATCAATCGCCGGGTCGGCACTGGCTAAGCTGACCTCAAGGCTGAATGGGGTGGAGAAGGCTTCATTCAGTGAAAAGGCAGCGACCACAAAGGTGTGGGGCGGCAGGCCGGCAGCGGAGAAGGTAAACTGTAAGCCGCCAGCGCTCTGGGTACTCAATCGGTCAGCAATTTGTTTTACCACACCGGGCAACCCGGCGGAGGTTTTCTGGAATGACATATAAAGTGCTCCTTGTTATTTCTGAACGGCTTCACGTATAGCATTATCAGCCCGGCAACGTTCTGCGATGTGAGTTATAACTAATCAAAGGGGTAAAGAAGCCATCTTGGGAAAGAACATCAATATATACCCTTCATCTTTCAAGTTGCTGCTTTGTTGGCTGTTTCCACTTGCCGCCGTGCTGCAACTCGAAATTATTAGGTATAGTGATGCAGTATTATTGGGTCCACAGCCTCAGTGATGATAAAGACAAGTAACCAATACTTTCATCCGATTAATATATAACGGAGAGAATATAATAAAAAATTTAAAGTGTCTTGGATATTTGATCGATGGATTTCTGTTTAATTTAAAAAAATGTGATTTAAGTCATGGAATACTTCAGAACATTTACCTTAAGACTAATCCTATTAGCTGAAAAATTGGTTTTTTTAGGGCTAATTCGTGCTTCCTGTTTATCGTGCTTGTATTATGCAGTCGAATCATCGTGTTTCTTTTGATATTCATTAGGGGAGCTCATTTTACAGGGCACACCCAATTCATTTCAAATGATGACGTACAATGGTATAAGCTCGTATTAATTTTTAATAATGCCAAATTTTCCCATTGAATTTCAATATCATATTAATTTTGGGCGATAATCAGGGAGAACAGATTCGTAACGAGTATTGATATCTACAGGAACTAAGGTTATTTATCAAGGTGGAAAATATGAGATAAATAACCATTCTGTACTGGTCTTGGCTACTGAATAATGAGCGTCAATATATCCTGTGGGTAGATAATAAACTGCCCACGGAATAGGGTACCTGCTGGATAGTGATGAGTCAGTGTCTCCTGCAATTGTAATGTTATTTCATTATTTTCGAGGGATAGGGCAATAACTTCAGCGGCTTCAAAGCCAAAAAATCGTTTTACGTGTGGATAGAGTGCTTTGAATAAGCTTTCTTTCACAGAAAATGCCAATGTGAACATTTGTTCAGGTGGTAAATGGTAATTATTTAAGAAGGATATTTCTCTATCATTCAATACCATTTTTATCATTTCATTCATATTTTGATGGTTAGCAATGGTTTCTATATCAACACCAATTAATCGGTTATTGGTTTGCGGTGCTGCCAGTACAATAGCACGATGAATTGAATGAGAAACAGAACCACAAATACCCTGGGGCCAGATAGGTGCGCGATCATTGCCGGATATTAAATTAAACTCTGGTTGTCCTAATTGCGCTAAAAGTTGGCGGGCACAATAGCGTGCTACCAGATATTCAGCCCGTCGTTTATTGACTGCTTTGTTTAATTGGGCAGGGAAGGAAAGATTTAACTGTCTGAATAGTTCATCGTGATAATAAGAGAGATCAAAATGAGCCTGCCAGAGATGTACTTGAGGATATTGAATAACCGTTCCATACTCGATTTGAGTGATAAATCCATTACCATCTTTTGGCAGTGTGGCTTGACTGGTGCGTATAACTGTTTGTTCCATGTTGATTATCCAGATAAGAAAATGCTATACAGAGTTTATATTAATATCATTCATACTGAATTGTAAAACGTGCTGTAGCATTAGCTGTTCCGCCTGTTATTTTATCTCTGGTCTGGTAATAGCGGGCAGTAAAATGGGCTGTATAGCTAGAGTCTGCTGGTGTGCGACCGAAAACCAGAGGTTCTCCTAGAGAAATAGGTGTTCCATAATATAAGATTTGGACACCGACACCTTTTGCTGTATTTACATGGTTGCTATTATCTAATCGAATAACACTATCTGGAGTGTCTGAAGGGTTTTTAATTTTTTGTCCTAAGAAAGTAATTTTTGGTTTAACATTTTCTACACAATTAATGATGATATCAAAATTAGCATGACCGGCAGTAGTTCCTTTTCCTTTAAATAAAGAACCTTGTACGTTACCGAAGTTGACTTTTGGTGATGGTGTTGTTGTCATACAACCCATGGTCCTAAATCTATATGTACTTGAATGCCTTACTGAAATTAAATTTAATTTTGGGCTTCCTAATGCTTCTAATTTAAAAATTACTCCGGAAGATAGTGATTTTCCTGAATTAATTGCTCCTTTCTTATGAAGGTAAATACTAACATTTCCTATATCTTTCCAGGTGATTTTTTTTCTTGTTCCAAGGTTATATGAATAGTTAGTTCCATCTGCTTTGGGATAGCCTATTTTACCAATATTTCCGCCAGAAATAACAAAATATAAATATAATTTGTCTTCGATTATTTTTAATCCACCAGTGCCATGTTCAGTATTAGCCGATTTTCCAGTAAGAACACTGTCGCCAAACATGAGGGATATATTTTCTTCATCACATAAAAAAATTGGAGCATTGACATCAATGCCCATCTCTGAGGCTATCTGTTCAGCACTGAAGGTTTTTACGTTAATATCTTTATTGTTCGCTTTGTTAATATCTTGTTCAGATTCTTTTAAATTAAAATATAAAGAAATAGGTTTAGCGTTTGGATTTAAGTGACATTCGGCGAATGATTTGTTGCTGTTTAACAGTAGTATAGAAGCAATGAATAACCATAAGTAGTGTTTCATATAAATTCCGGTTGAGATTTATTCTTAATTATTGACAGCTCAATGAAGCCAGGATAATACCATTAATTTTTTGATATTTTTTACTATCAAATTTAATGTAACATCTTTGTTGATCACCTAAATCAGCTGTTAATTTTGTTGTATCACTAACACCGCTGAGGAAAACTTCTCCCCTTTCATTCACCATACCATTGACACCATTTGGGCCGGTGATTATTGCCCCGAATGGGAGTCTTTTACCTTTATGTTGTAAAGTTAAAAATACTCGATGACCAACGCGAATAGAATAATCGGCCAATACCAAAGCTCCTTTTGTGGGAATAACCTTAGTGGTTGGGTTATCAATATCTACGTCATCATCAAATGTATTGGTATCAAGAGATAACATGTTTTCCCGATATTGCGATATATAAGGGACAACGGTATATCCCCGCCAGTCTGTACTTATCGACGTATTATTAAGCACTTTGGTATGGCTTGCTCCAGGAGCACGAATTAAAGCACTGGCACCACTTTCACTAATATTTTGCGCCAGGGTAACGCCATAGGGATGGACAATAATTGCTCCTTCTAATCCATAATTAATACGCTTATTTTTACCATGATTGGTGGTATAACCTGCATTTACTGAGCCATATGAGCCTTTGTAATATAAGCTGGCAGCATTACCTGATTCTCTTTCTTTCTCTGATTTTTCGTAACTGTAATTTTGAGAAATGGAATAGCTCAGATTCTGCTGTTCCAATAAAGATCCGGATAATGTCATCGTGTGTTGGCTGTCACCATTTATATTATAAGTAGTATCATAATCTACGGATGCACTGTAATTTCCTGACGGTAGCCATTTATCCAAGGGGATACTGATATTCAGTGAAAAAGTCTGATCGTCATTAATTCTTGAGCGATTACGGTGATAATTGTAACCCAATGATAAATAAATATCATGAATATTAGTATTATAGGACATAGAATATGACTGATTCTTGCCAGTTTTATCTTGCCAGTAATCTTGTTGCCAGGTTGATAATGAAAGACTACCAAATTGACCTAAGCTTTGTCCCATTGTTATTTGCATGCGGTTTTTAGGCACACTATTTCTATTGTTATCACTAAATTGGTAGCTATTATTAGCATCGCTGAAGCTAAAATAACCGTTGGTATTGTAACGATAGCCAGCCAGTGTCACCGTTGTATTCGTTGTAGTAAAATTTTTACTGTAGCGTATCTGATAAGATTGGCCGGTTTTCTTTTCCTTATTTGGGAAATGGGTTGCTGCATTTGTGACATCTATTGACACCGCACCAATGTTTCCTAAATTATGACCTAGACCTAATGCATGACTTTGATAGTCAGAAGAAGCAATGGTTCCACTATAAATTGTAGTGCTATCCCATAGGCCGTAAATAACTTCTGTCTGGATAAATCTTTTTTTACTGGATTGTTTGCTACCACTGAATTTACCAACATTAATAAAATATTTTATTTGTCCTTCGCGGATCATCAATGGTGAGGCAGAAAAGAGTTGAGTAAATTTTCTGACTTTGCCATTTTCTTCATAAATAGATATTTCCAGATCACCATTCGAGTCAGTGGGATAAATATCAGTAATTTCAAATGCACCTGGTGGAACAAAAGTCTGATAAATTAGATTATCTTTCTGATGGACTTCTATCCTAGCGTGAGTCATGGCAATACCGCGAACGACAGGAGCAAATCTTTGTTGACTGTCTGGCAGCATTTGACTATCAGACATCAGTTTAACGCCATTAAAAGTGAAACTATCGAAAACCGTGCTATCAGTTGTCGTTTCGCCCAATACCAATCGGGATCTTAATGGGCGAATATCTCGCTCAGCATAAGCTTTAAGTGATTTCCATTCAGATGTTGTGCTATTACGGCTATAGTAACTATTATGGCGAACGCGCCACGGACCTAAATTAAAGCCACTGCGTAAATTCAAATATTGGTTTTGTTCACTTTGGTTTTTATTCCAAGATTGCATGCCTGTTAGATTGTAATTGGTAAAAAACATTGGCAAACCATCATCCCACTGATCAGGAGAGATATCTCCCCTGATTTGTGATCTCATTGCAGCCTGAGGAAAATTTAGCGTCAGAGTAAGATGACTTAAATCCAGATCTGCTGATGCGTATTTGATATATTTCTCTGGTTGAGAAATGATTTCCTGATCGGAAAGTAATGCTAATTCAGGGAAGCTTTCTGTTTTTACCCCGATTTCTTTCAGTAATCTGACAGATAATTCAGGACAAAGTTTTTCACCACAGTCAATAAAGGATAGGTTTTTGATGCCAATATCCTGTTGATTGACGATAACATTCACTTTATAGATGCCCGGAATGTGACTATCTGTTTTTGCCAAGCTGTCCAGATTAATGTTTTTTCTGTCTTCGTCTGATAATTGTAATGCATTTATATCAAAGTACAGCTCTGCATATGCTGGCAATGATAAACAATAAGCGAGTAAAGCAAAGCTGATTATTCTTTTCACAATACACTCATCAGATAATATTATCAGAAATTAAACTGGCGCTCTTCCGTTGTGCCACCGTAATCATTGATAGCCGTCAGCGTCACACTTTTTATGCCACTTTGAGCTGGAAATACCTTGTTACCAAAAGGTGGAATAAATCCTGGTCTGGCTATTGGTTTTCCATCTATTTTCATCTCATTAAGATTAACGTAATAAGCAGTGGGATTAGTTAATTGAACACCATTGGTATTACGTGATGCTTCTAAATGATTAATAGCATTATTCGCATCATCATCAGATAACCCTGTTGGGCGATAAATCAGTTTGATAATATTTTTGATGGTTATAATCATCTTGCTGTTGTCATTTTTTTCAACCGCCGGAATTGCATTGACATTGAGCAAAAATATCGATTCTCGATCTGATGGTAGATAATTTCCCACATATGAAACACGGATCTGATGCTCACTTTCTTTTGATACTTTGAATAATGGCGGCGTAATAACGAACGGTACTTTGTTTTGGCTATTATCGATATTATCTACCCACGATTGAATAAGATAAGGTCTTTCTGTATCCGAGTTGGTGATAGAAATTGTAGCTTCTTTTTGTGAGCCATTATAGATAAGGCGAGTTCCGCCTAAGGTAATCCCTGCTTGTACTTGTCCTATAAAAAGGACAAGTAAAAAGGGAGTAATAAAGCGAAGCATTTTTACTCCTTTACTGATTAAAGATATTTATTGGGTAATTATGGATATATGATTGTGAAATTGATTGGTTTATTTATATTACCTGTTGCAATATTCGTATTTGTCGAAATTAGTTTTGCAATGAATTGCATATCAGTGTTTCCATTTGGGGCTCCTACTGTTGCAACTCTTGTAGCATATTCTCCCGGTTTTATTTCCGTTGTACCATCTTCCCTGAATATTTGAATACCTACGCCAGTAACTCCGGAACTGTAAACCGCTTTATTATTAGCATCAGGCTCACCATCAAATGAGATACCTAGAGCTTCTGCTCTGGGACAGGTTGTTAAGGAGATAGAAAAGCCTTTACTTACACCAACTGTATTTTTATCCGGTCCAAACGTGCTTTTTAACAGTGAACCGAAATTTACTTCAACTTCTTTGCCTTTTGCTCCTGCGGCCACTGTACATCCATTTTCGATAATCTTACCTGTAAATTGAATTTTTCCATCATAAGATAACGCGCTGAAACTGCTAAAAGTCCCTAATATCATCACTAAAGAAGCCAAAATAAAATTCTTTTTCATTCAAAAATACCTTACCTTAATAAATATGTGTTTTATACCCTTCATCCTTCAAGTTGCTGCTTTGTTGGCTGCGTTCACTCACCCCAGTCACATAGTTATCTATGCTCCTGGGGATTCATTCACTTGCCGCCGCGCTGCAACTCGAAATCTATTGGGTATAGTTGTGTCTGTATAATAAAATTATATATCTAACCAGAATTATAGTTTAATGGTTGATTATATAATTGAATACATTTTTATAGTGGCGTGAAACTCAATTGATTCTACCTCTATCCTTGTGTTTTTTTATTGATGTGGATAAGTCATTACTAATAAATGGTTTTTCTTTAATCTCCTTGAATATTTCTATGATGAATAGGTTACACCCATTTGGATACTTATTTCTCGCTTACTGTAGTTTGAATATATCACCACTTTTGAATGGTTTTCGTTATTCTTTGGGTATTTACTCAAGGTAATAATTGACCCCGAATATATCATCATGTTTGGTGATAATAATCTCTGATATTAATTTTAGCACAAAAAGTATATTATTTGTTCTCCAAAGGATCATCTTTTACTGTAAATATATCCGCGTTATCGATAATGATTCTCACTTTTATTGCGATATTGCAAGCGATAAACTGCCATATCAGTAATAAAGTTCTTACAAGATGATGACTATAATGCAGTGAAAAACTCTTTTGGAATAGAACTAGGAAAACTGCCATCCTCGTTATGATTACGATAGCAATAAGTTTCTTCTAATGTCTTCAATTTATTTTCAATTCGGAATTTTCATCTTTCTGTAGGGCTATTATCACTCGACGCTGTGGAGTATTAACTAAAATATGATCTTTTTCAACAAGTTAAACAAAAAAAATGATGTTTTTTTTAAAACTATCAAATTGTCTTTCTTTTTCATTATGTTATATCTTTAAATTAATCGTTTGATTTAATTGGTTTTGTATGGTTTTAGTTTTCTGCATAAGATAATTTTTTACTTTACTATCACTCAAATAGTTTAGTGTAATTTTCAGCCTCATTGTTGGTTATATGATTAATCTTAGTAATCTATCGCGGTTTTGCATGGTCAGTGCAACATAATTACATTGCAGTTGAACATATGCAAAAAATATATTATGGAAATCTGTTTTTTTATCGCTTATTGATGTTGAAAAAAATGTAATTATTGAAAATTGTGAGTGCGGGAGGCGTAATTATATTATTGATTTAATTAAGTCTTGTAGAAGAAATTACATTGATGATTTCTATGGCGGTTTTCTTAAATAAAATTAACGCTGTAAATAGGTAATAAAATTTAGAGAGTAAAACGCTGAGTGAAAATCATTAATTGGTAAATATTACCTTAACTTAATTAGTGATAGTGTAGGTATTTTACTTACAAGAAAATTGTTGTTTTATCCATTTTTATTTTATGGTTATTGCAAAGTATAGGGATGGAATTATTTCATTTTCTGTATTTATAAGGAGAATAATTGAGAAAAATCATCGATCAAACTCTTTGATTTTGCGATTTATACCGGAGAAATCTTAGCCTGGTTAAAGAATGGATTGGGTTGGAAGAGAAATTTGTAAAAAATTTCTCAGCCGGCCTTTACAATTTCGGATTCTGTTAACTAGAATCAAGATAGTCGGTTAGCAAATATTACTTTATTAGGAATATATGAAAATAATATTGGTTGTACATGGATTAGAAATGTCATGTTTATGTAACATGTCTTAAGCCGATAAAAAAATTTATATTTTTTTGTATAGTATCCTTTCATAGATTGGCATTTTTCTAAATGGGGATACTGTTCATTATTTCCTGCCAGGAAATCACCAAAAGAGCAGCGTAGCGCTATGGTGATAGCATCCAGTGTGTCGATACTTAGGTTAGGTTTACCGATTCTGGTTTCGATCGTGTAGTTCTAGAGATGCTTGATAATTTAGAAATATCATTCTGTGAAATATTTATCGCCTGTCGCAATTGTTTGGCCTTGTTGCTGATATTAGTGCAGGTTTTTTTATCTGGTTTTTATTAAATCGGAGCGATTGAGATTATTAACATTATAATAAAAGGGGCAGTTAGTCGTTGCAAAGTGAGAGTAATGATATTTAATGACAATAATTTTATGATCATTAATTTAAGGGGATGAAGGCACATGATGAAGTTTGTATTAGGAGTGTCCTATTACACTTCAAATGATTAATTATTATATATAACAGCCATTGAGGATACTATGAATAGCTATTACGATTATATAATCATTGCCAGTATGGTGAGTATGGTCTTAATTATGCCAGGACCAACAAATACTCTTTTAGTATCATCTGGATATTCACATGGTTTTATTAGTACCCTCAGGTTGATTTTGGCTGAGGCGTTTGGTTATTTAACAGCAATTAGTTTGTGGGGGTTATTTTTATCTTCACTCTCTCACACTTTCATATGGTTGTTGGTGGCCTTAAAACTTTGCGCTTCGACGTACATTGCTTATTTGGCTTTTAAAGTTTGGCATTTCTCATTAGGTAAAGGAGAGGCGAAAGTTCATTTTAGTACGGTATTGTTTGCTACTTTGCTTAATCCTAAGGCTTTTGTGTTTGCTACATATGTATTTCCTCTTACTGCATTTACTGTGTGGGCAGAATATATTCCTTCTATGACGGCTTTTGTTTGTGCGTTATTGCCTGTTTCCCTGATTTGGGTGGGGGCGGGAAAGGTGCTATGTCTGGGAAATATGGGAAAAAGGCGTTTAAAACCCGAACTGTTTTATCGTTTTGCTTCTTTAGTGTTATCTGTTTTTTTCATTCTCAATGTTTTATACGTCAATGAAAGGTGTTTTATATCTCTGACGTGATATATACCCTTCATCTTTCAAGTTGTTGCTTTGTTGGCTGCGTTCACTCACCCCAGTCACATCGTTATCTATGCTCCTGGGGATGCGTTCACTTGCCGCTGCGCTGCAACTTGAAATCTATTGGGTATAGAGTAAAGGATAAAATCATGGTTCAGCTCAATGATGAGAATGAAGAAATTATTCTATCAGTGCGCGTTTCCTCAAATTAGTGGCGTAAAGGGCGATGCAGGGGAAGGCTCAACTAAATGGCCTTTGCTGCTTGCCAACACACTTGCCATTGTTTTGGCAATTTCGTGCTCGCCAATAATGACATGGCTAGCCCCACGTTCCATGATGTAGGTCACTTCGTCGTCATAGTCAGCTCGGACGATAATATTCAGATCTGGACGAGCCTCTCTTGCACTGGCAACAATCTCGCCTGCTTCATAGCCATTCGGTATTGTCAGTAGTAGGGAATAGGCACAGTCCAGACGCGCTAGTGACATAATATCTTTGCTGGCGGCGTTGCCCATGACTGCACTGATACCTTGTTCACCCAATTCTTCAAATTTAGCTCTGGTATTTTCAATAACAACTAGCGGGAATTCTTGTTCCTGTAAGCGCTGGCATAGCAAACTGCCGATACGTCCATAGCCGACAATAATAGTGTGACCACAAATATCGACAGGAATTTGAGTTTCTTCTTCCAGCGTTTCTTCTAATAATTGCTCTTCAATTGTTTCTGTTTTTTCCAGATAGCGATCCAGCAGGCTGAACAGAACTGGGTTCAGCATAATAGAAACAATTGCACCAGCCAGAACCAGATTACGAGCATCTCCATCAAGTAGGCCAAGTGCAACACCAAGGCCTGCCAGAATAAAGGCAAATTCACCGATTTGAGCCAAACTGACCGAAATTGTTAGCGCAGTACGGCGTGAATGGCCGAACATTTTAACTAGTAACATGGCGGCGGCGGACTTACCGATAATGATAATTGCCAGCGTTGCCAGTATCGCCAGTGGTTGCTGAATCAGTACCATTGGGTCGAACAGCATACCAACGGATACGAAGAACAACACGGCGAAAGCATCTCTTAGTGGCAGTGTATCTTGAGCGGCACGGTGGCTGAGTTCTGATTCGTTCAGTACCATACCGGCGAAGAATGCACCTAGCGCAAATGAGGCGTCAAATAGCGTAACAGCACCGTAAGCAATACCCAAAGCGATAACCAATACAGCAAGGGTAAATAGTTCTCGGGAACCTGTACTGGCAGTTTTTGCCAATACCCACGGGATTAGACGGCGGCCAACAACAATCATCAGCAGGATAAAAGCGATGACTTTGCCGATTGTCATGGCGAGTTCCATAATTAACTGCCCGATATTGGCTTCTTTATTGCCAAGAATACCAGCAGCCGCAGGCAGTAATACCAGAGTCAGCACCATGGCCAGATCTTCGACAATCAGCCAGCCGATGGCTATCTGACCTCGTTGGCTATCGATCAATTGACGCTCTTCTAGCGCTCGTAACAGAACAACGGTACTGGCGGTTGATAAGCAGAGGCCAAAGACGATGCCGCTAAATAATTCCCAACCCAGTATTGTTGATAGTCCCACACCAAGCAGTGTTGCTACCAATATTTGCGCAATAGCGCCAGGGATTGCAATAGATTTTACTGCCAGCAGATCTTTAAGTGAAAAATGTAGTCCGACACCGAACATTAATAAGATAACACCAATTTCTGCCAGTTCTGGTGCTAGCGATGCATCAGCGACAAAACCAGGAGTAAAAGGACCAGCGAGTACTCCCGCAGTAAGATAACCGACCAGTGGTGAAATTTTCAGACGCTGTGCCAACATGCCAAGCAGATAAGCGATAAAGAACCCGCCAACGATAGTGGTGATAAGTGGTGTCGAATGCTCCATTAAGGCTCCTTCTTATTGAGGCTATTAAGTAGTATTGTGAAGAGGTAGCTGTAACAACATTTTATAGGTAATTCGAGGTAAATTCGCTAAAAAAATGACTAAAACATAAAAAAATATCGATTGAAAGGATTAAATTACCCATAACAGAGATTTTTGCCATTATATTTGATTATTTATGAGGTATATAGAGATTTCTCCCACATAAAAAATGACTTTTATGTGGGGGAATTTAGCGATTTTTCTAGTTGTTATCTTCTATATTAGGTAATAAGGCGGTAAATATGCCAAGTAATGGCAGAAAAGCACAGATCTGATAAACCAGTTCAATACTTGTTCTGTCTGCTATGTTGCCAAGTACCGCTGCGCCAATACCTCCCATACCAAAAGCCAATCCGAAAAATAGACCAGATATCATCCCGGTTTTACCTGGAATGAGTTCCTGTGCGTATACCAAGATTGCAGAGAACGCAGAAGCGAGAATCACACCAATGATCACTGACAGTATGCTTGTCCAGTACAGAGAAGCATAAGGCAGAATCAAAGTAAAAGGAGCAACACCAAGGATAGATATCCAGATAACATACTTCCTGCCGATTTTATCACCAAGAGGTCCGCCAATGATGGTCCCTGCCGCGACAGCGAATAAAAAGAGAAACAGATGAATCTGGGCGTTTTGTACAGAAATGCCAAATTTGTGGATTAAGTAAAAAGTGTAATAGCTGCTAATGCTGGTGAGATAAAAGTATTTGGAAAATATTAAAATTAACAAAATAGTCAGGGAGCCTATCACGATTTTTTTTGGTAAAACTTTGACGACAGGACCCGTTCTGACTTGATTTTTCTTAATATAATTCTGAGCCTTATACCATTTACTGATCTGCAACAGCACGATAATGCCCAGTAATGCTGCCAGCGAGAACCAACCAACATTGCCTTTGCCATAAGGTGCAATAAATACAGCGGCTAATAAAGGCCCAAGGGAACTGCCAAAATTCCCCCCGACCTGGAAGAGCGATTGAGCCAGTCCGTGGCGGCCACCAGATGCCATGCGTGCTACACGCGATGATTCTGGATGGAATACCGAAGAGCCAGTACCAATTAATGCAGACGCTAATAGAACTAATGGGAAGCTGTTAGCATGGGCCAGCAGTAGCAGACCCGACAAGGTAAAACTCATCCCAATAGGTAATGAATAAGGCTGTGGATGTTTATCGGTATAGAGACCTATCAGTGGCTGTAATAACGACGCGGTAATTTGATAGGTCAATGTGATCATACCGATTTGCACAAAACTCAAGTTGAATTCTGATTGTAGTAAAGGATAAATCGCCAGGATTAGCGATTGGATCATATCGTTCAATAAGTGTGAAATGCTAATTGCACCAAGAATAGTAAAAACGGTATTCCTGGTTTTGCTTGCACGAGGGGGAACTGTAGTTGTGTCGCTCTGTTCGCTCATAATTGACTGTCAGCCTGTCTTATTGAGAGTGAGTTTGTTGGTTATTGGTTACATTTTACATATTAGGTTGATAGTTAATTTTTTACTACACTGGAGGTAGTTTGATGATACGCTCAGAAAAATGAAACGAAATATGTTCTAATAACCTCATAACCTATCTCAGAAAATGATTTGTTAATCCCGCCTTGTTAGTTTTTGAAACTGTTTTTGCATGGCAATTCACTTAAAAAACATGGAGATATACCATGAAATTTTCGTTTAAGACCTCAGCTTGTGCTTTGGTTGTTTCTATGACACTACTTCCAGCAATAGCAAATGCATGGGAAAAAGACAAAACCTATAACATTACTATTTTGCACACCAACGACCATCATGGGCATTTTTGGTATAACGACCACGGAGAATATGGTTTAGCCGCTCAAAAAACAGTTGTTGATGAAATTCGTAAAGAAGTCACCGAAAGAGGCGGTAGTACGTTATTGCTTTCCGGTGGAGATATTAATACTGGCGTACCAGAGTCTGATCTGCAAGATGCGGAGCCTGATTTTAAAGGAATGAATCTGATAGGTTATGATGCAATGGCGTTGGGTAACCACGAGTTTGATAATCCTCTGTCAGTATTGCGTCAGCAGGAAAAATGGGCAAACTTTCCTTTCCTCTCGGCCAATATTTACGATACCAGCACCGGTAAACGTTTGTTCAAGCCTTATACCCTTTTTGATAAACAAGGGGTGAAGATTGCGGTTATCGGCCTGACGACTGATGATACGGCGAAAATCGGTAACCCTGCTAATTTCCCTAATGTTGAATTTCGGGTTCCCGCTATAGAAGCTAAAATGGTCATTGAGGATCTGAAAAAAAATGAAAAGCCAGATGTGATTATTGCAGCAACCCATATGGGGCACTATGACGACGGTCATCATGGTTCTAACGCGCCAGGTGATGTTGAAATGGCGCGTAGTTTGCCAGCGGGTTATTTGGATATGATTGTAGGTGGTCACTCGCAAGATCCGGTTTGTATGTCTGCGGAAAATAAAAATTATAAGCAGATTGATTATGTGCCGGGAACGCCATGTTCGCCTGATCGCCAGAATGGTACTTGGATTGTTCAAGCTCACGAGTGGGGTAAATATGTTGGCCGTGCTGATTTTGAGTTCCGTAATGGTGAATTTAAGCTGACTCATTATCAGTTAATTCCCATTAATCTTAAAAATAATATAAAAAAAGCAGACGGTTCTACTGAACGAGTTTATTACACGCATCAAATCGCGCAAAACCCGGAAATGATAACGTTACTAACGCCTTACCAGAATAAAGGTGATAAACAGTTAAACGTAAAAGTAGGTTCTGTTGAGGGTAAATTGGAAGGTGATCGCAACAAAGTACGTTTTGTTCAGACTAATATGGCGCATGTTGTCCTTTCTGCTTTGATGGAACGTGCTCATGCTGATTTTGCTATTATCAGTGGCGGTGGTATTCGTGATTCTATTGAATCAGGCGATATTACTTATAAAGATGTCCTGAAAGTGCATCCATTTGCCAACTCATTGGTTTATGTTGATCTGAAAGGTAGCGAAGTTGAAAAATATCTGGCAGTCGTTGCTAACATGAAGGTTGACTCTGGTGCTTATGCTCAGTTCTTGAATGTCAGTTTGATTGCTGATGGTAAGGGTATTAAAGATGTAAACATCGCAGGAAAACCTTTAGAACCCAACAAAACTTACCGCCTGGCAATGCTTGATTTTAATGCTATCGGTGGTGATGGTTATCCACGTCTGGACAATCATCCAACCTATGTCAACACGGGTTTTGTTGATGCAGAAGTGCTAAAAGGGTATATCGAGAAGCATTCACCCTTAGAAGCGGCTGATTATGAGCCAAAAGGTGAAATCGTTTATCAATAACCCCTGATAAGGCGATAAATCGGCAGGGCTGCAATTTTGCACTGACCGCGTAAAGTTGGTCAAAACCAACTATCGGCGGCAGTTTAATCTGGCAGCCCTGATCTTTAAGCTTTGGTAATGTCGGCAAAAATACGCTTTTATCCCTGAATCTGCCGGTGTAATCCCGTTCCTCGTAACAACCTGATTCCCAGCCAACTACCACATAAAGAAAGTAATAAGCTGCTGATGATTGGCAGTAAGAGCCACATTTGCCATTCTGGTTGCCATGGAAAATCAAAAATCTTGGTTTGCAACAACCAAAGCGCAGCTTCTGCGCCTAATGCCGCAGCAAAACCCGCCATTAACCCAAGCAATGCAAATTCGCTCCAGAGAGTACGGCGCAGTAATTGCTTACTTGCTCCCAAGGTCCGGTAAACCACGAGTTCAAGCCGCCGCCGGTGCATTCCTACCTGAACTTGTGCTAACAGGAGTAATACGCCACATACCATGACCAACCCGACCATCACCTCCAATGCCTTGCCTACCTGTTGTAAAATATCCTGAATTTGCTTAATCATTGCACCCGTATCAAGTAGGCTCAATGTGGGAAATTGACGATTAAGATCGGTCAAGAGGCGACCATCACCTTCATAATGGAAACTGGTCAGCCAGGTTTGTTGTTGATTTTCGAGTGTTTGTTTTGGAAAGATAAATATGAAGTTTGGCCGCAAGCTTTCCCAGTCCACCAACCGGATACTGCTGACTGTGGCACTGAATTGCTGGGTATCACCACTGAATGTCAGTTTATCGCCGATTTTGATTGCTAAACGTTCAGCAACTTTCTGCTCAATAGAAACCTCATTTTCTTTTGGTGGCCAATTACCTTCTATCAAAGTATTAAACGGTGGTAGTTCTTCTTTCCATGTCAGATTCAATTCCCGCCGTACAATGTTGCTGTCCGGTTCTTTGGCATCTGCCCACGTGATGGCTGATTGATCATTAATTTCTGTCAGGCGGGCCAAGACCACAGGATAAAATTCCGCTGGTTTAATTTGATATTGAGCCAGTAAATGTTTTACCTGTGGAATTTGCCGGCCAGTCATATTAATCAGAAAATAGTTTGGGCTGTCCGGCGGCAATTGTTGCTGCCAGCGGTCAAGTAAATCGCCCCGGATCACTAACAACAAAGCAAGTAACATAAATGATAAAGAGAAAGACGCCAATTGAGTCACAGTTTGAAATGGCTGCCGCAGCAGTCGACTAACGGCTAAACGAAAACTAAGATGGCGGGATTTCAGGTGGCGCAATAGCCATAATCCTCCCCAACCGAGTACGGCCAATAACAAAGCAACAATCATTACGCCAGCAAGTAGCGCCCATAAGATAGGATTGGTACCAGTCAGGAAAACAAGTCCGCTAATCACAATCAATGTCACTAATGGCAAGTAATAACGCAATGGCCAGACAGGCGCGATAATATCGTCACGCAGCACCCGTGATGGCTGGGTTGCCATTAATTGCCGGTACGGACGCATCCCAACTAGTAAGGTAATAACAGATAATGCTCCCAGTGCCCATACCCACGGCCAGAATCCTGCTTTTGGTAACGTTTTTGGCAGCATAGGTGCCAGAGTTTGCACCAGTAGATATTCAAACATCAATCCTAAAAAGGTACCTACCAACGTCGCTGCAACTAATAACACCAACCACTGACCGATCACCCATTTACGTAAAGCCCAGCGTCCCGCACCAAGGGTTTTAAGCACGGCGATCAAGTTATGGCGGCTATGGCAATAGTGAGTCATTGATACCGCGACAGCAGCGACAGCAAGTAATAATGTGAGCAAAGCTGATAACAACAAGAATTGCTGTGCTCTTTCAATAGATTTTGCCAGCGCGCCGCTATCCTGCTTCAAGGTATACCAGCGCTGATCGGCCTTAAGTTGTGGATCAATCAATTGCTGATATTGATAAATTGCTTCTTTATCACCAGAAAACATATAACGGTAGGTCAGACGGCTACCTGGCTGAATCGCACCGGTGGATTGGGCATCATCAAGACTGATTAGAATCCGTGGCGCAATCTGAAATGGATTGAAACCACTGTCTGGTTCCTGAATGAGTTCTCCGCTGACTTTGAGTGTGGTATCACCGACATCCAGATTATCGCCAATTTTGATTTTCAACAGTTCAAGCAAGCGAGGTGCGACCAGAACGGTACCTTTTTCTGCTTTCAAACCAGGTGGATCAGTTTCCAGCTTGCCATATAACGGATAGAGATTGTCTGTGGCTTTCACATTAGCCAGTTGAGGAATATCCCCGGCATAGGTCATTGTGGTGAAAGAGAGCTGGCTACTCAACTTTAACCCGAGATCTTTCGCCTGTTGTAACCATCTGTCATCTACCGGATAAGAAGCCCGCAGAACCAGATCACCGGCCAGAAAATCCCGGCTTTGGTAATGAACACTTTGATCAATGCGATCACTTATCCTGCCTAATGCCAACACGCAAGCGACTGCCAGAGTGAGAGATAACCAAACAATCAATAAAGAGGGAGTGCGCCACTCGCGCCAGAACCAGCGCCAAATCATCTTTCTTCCCTCAATGTTCCATCAACCAGTCGTAAGCAACGTTGGCAGCGAGCAGCAAGCTGGCTGTCGTGAGTAACCAGAATTAATGTTGTGGCATAATCACGATTCAGAGAAAACAGTAAGTCAGCAATGCGATCACCGGTTTGTCGATCCAAATTACCTGTTGGTTCATCAGCAAACAAAATTTTTGGCTGGCTGCTAAATGCTCGAGCCAACGCAACCCTTTGTTGTTCACCACCAGAAAGTTGGGCTGGCATATGTTTCAAACGTTTCCCCAATCCTAATTGTTCAAGCAATTCGATTGCTTGTTTCTTGCTACTATTTTCAGACTCACCGCGTAATAAAGCAGGGAGCTGGACATTTTCCAAGGCGTTTAACGTTGGAATTAACATAAATGACTGAAATACAAAACCGACATTTTCAGCTCGTAGTTTTGCCCTCTGCTCCTCATTCATTTGGCTTAAATTGTGCCCTAACAGCCGGACTTCACCGTCACTACCATCATCCAACCCGGCAATAATGCCAAGCAGTGTGGATTTACCCGATCCAGATTCGCCTACCAGAGCAATAGTCTGCGCAGGCTCGACAACCAACTTGACTCCCTGCAATATAGTGATCTTATGTTCCCCCTGACCAACGTGCTTATTGAGATGCTGAACTTCAAGAATATTTCCCGTTACCATTTACTTTTCCTATTACTAGTGGTGTTATCCAGCGCCAGAGCTATTGCGGCAGATACCCTGCTGATCTTGGGCGATAGTCTCAGTGCGGGTTACCATCTGCCTGTTGAACAATCATGGCCTGTTCTGATGGAAAAAAAGTGGCAAAAATCCGGTAATAAAATCACTGTCATCAACGGCAGCATCAGCGGTAACACCGCCGCTCAGGGCCTTGAAAGGCTACCTGGATTACTTAAACAACATCAACCCCGTTGGGTACTGATAGAATTGGGTGCCAATGATGGGTTACGCGGTTTTCCCCCACAACAAACAGAACACGATCTGCAACAGATCATCACATTAGTGAAACAAGCCAATATTCAACCTTTATTGATGCAAATCCGTCTGCCGCCAAATTACGGGCGCCGTTATACCGAATCTTTTGCCAAGATTTACCCCAGACTGGCAGAACATAATCAAATTCCTCTGCTTCCGTTTTATATGGAACAAGTCGCTATTAAACCGGAGTGGGTGCAACAAGACGGATTACATCCTAATCTGGCCGCCCAGCCATTTATTGCTGACTGGATGTCTGACACACTATCAGCACATCTTAATTATTCTTAAGTAGTAAACTATTAGTTTCAACACATTGATGTATATAAGTAGGTAAAGTTATGCAAAAGTCAGTTCTTATCACAGGCTGTTCTAGTGGAATTGGTCTGGTGGCGGCAAAAACACTACATCAGCGGGGTTATAGAGTATTAGCAGCCTGTCGAAAACCCGCAGATTTACAGCGTATGCGCGAACTAGGACTGGAACCTATCGAATTGGATCTTGATGACAAGATGAGTGTTGAACGAGCCGCTGCTGAAGTCATCAAGCTAACCAATGGCCGCCTGTACGGACTGTTTAATAATGGCGGCTTTGGTATTTATGGCCCTTTGAACACTATCAGTCGTGAACAATTGGAACATCAATTCTCAACTAATCTGTTTGGTACACATCAACTTACTTGTTTGCTACTCCCAATCATGCAACTTCATGGTGAAGGTCGTATTATCCAAACCAGTTCGGTGATGGGACTAATTTCAACCCCAGGCCGTGGTGCTTATTCTGCCAGTAAATATGCTTTAGAAGCATGGTCAGATGCCTTAAGAATGGAATTGGCAGGGACAGGTATTAAAGCCAGCCTGATTGTACCAGGCCCGATAAAAACACGTTTTACCGAAAACGTGAATCAGACACAAAGCGATAAGCCAGTCAAAAACCCGGGCATTGCCCGCCATTTCACACTGACACCCGAAGCTGTTGTGCGTAAGTTGATTCATGCTTTAGAAAGCCCAAACCCTAAATTACGTTATCCAGTGACTTGGATAACTCACGCGGTAACCATTATGCGCCGGATTTTGCCGGGAAGATTAATGGATAAAATACTGACTAAACAGAGTGGTACAACTTGAAAGTTAGCAAAGTAACCTCATCTGTTCAATAATACCCTACAACACTGAATTTAAGAGACTCATTATATGCTGCCAACCACTACTGGAATTGATATCAACGAAAGTAATCTGCATCAAACTATTGAACAGTCTATGACTGTGCCGGTTTTATTTTATTTCTGGTCTGAGCGTAGCTCTCACTGTCAGGAATTAGGTGTAACGCTGGATAAACTAGCCACAGAATATGCCGGGCAATTGGTATTAGCAAAAGTGGATTGCGATAAAGAACAAATGATCGCAGCACAATTTGGTTTACGAGCCATTCCTACTGTTTATGTTTTGCAACAAGGCCAACCAGTAGATGGTTTTCAGGGACCACAACCGGAAAAAGCTATCAGGGAGATGCTTACTCGCGTATTACCCAAGCCAGAAGAGTTAAAAGCTGCTCAAGCTGAGGAACTTATCGCAGAAGGAAAACATCAGGAAGCTCTACCGCTATTGAAAGAAGCCTGGCAATTAGCCCCCAAAAACAGTGAGATTGCACTTAAGTTGACCGAAGTGCAAATTATGCTCAATAATATACAAGAAGCTCAGGAAATTCTGAATCTAATTCCATTACAGGACCAGGATTCTCATTATCACAGTTTACTGGCTCAAATTGAGTTACAAAAGCAGGCCGCGGATACACCGGAAATCCAGCAATTGCAACAAGAATTCTCCGCTCAACCGGAAAATGCAGACTTGGCTGTTAAACTCGCGCTGAAATTGCACGAAGTTAGTCGTAATGAAGAAGCCCTGGAATTATTACTGGGTTTTCTGAAAAAGGATCTTTCTGCGGCCAATGGGGCAATCCGAAAAACGATGATGGATATTATGTCTGCAATGGGAACCGGTAATGCTCTGGCTTCGAAATATCGTCGTCAGGTTTATTCGCTGCTTTACTGATTTATTTAATTAAGGAATTGTTATGGATTTATTTGCTTTTGGTGCCGTACCTATTCTGATATTCATTGCCGTGGTGGTGGTATTTACTTGTGTAAAAACAGTGCCGCAAGGTTATCAATGGACAGTAGAACGCTTCGGGCGTTATACCCGAACGTTATTACCGGGTCTGCATATTATTGTCCCGTTTATCGACCGTATTGGCCGTAAAATTAACATGATGGAACAAGTGTTGGATATTCCTTCACAGGAAGTTATTTCCCGTGATAACGCCAATGTTACCATTGATGCGGTCTGCTTTATTCAGGTTGTCGATCCTGTTCGGGCTGCCTATGAAGTCAGCAACCTTGAGCTATCCATCATTAACCTGACGATGACTAATTTCCGTACTGTTCTGGGTTCGATGGAACTGGATGAAATGTTATCTCAGCGTGACTCCATCAACAGCCGTTTACTGCATATTGTCGATGAAGCCACTAACCCATGGGGCGTGAAAATTACCCGTATCGAAATCCGTGATGTTCGTCCACCGAAAGAGCTGATTTCTGCCATGAACGCCCAGATGAAAGCAGAACGTACAAAACGTGCTGATATTCTGGAAGCGGAAGGTATCCGTCAGGCTGCTATTCTGAAAGCTGAAGGTGAAAAACAGTCTCAGATTCTAAAAGCGGAAGGGGAACGTCAGTCTGCGTTTCTCCAGGCAGAAGCGCGTGAACGTGCTGCTGAAGCGGAAGCTCGTGCAACCAAAATGGTTTCTGATGCAATTGCTGACGGTAACATGCAGGCAATTAACTACTTTGTTGCCCAGAAATATACGGATGCACTAACCAGTATTGGCGCTTCCGATAACAGCAAAGTGATTATGATGCCTTTGGAAGCCAGCAATCTGATGGGCGCTATTGGCGGTATTACTGAACTGATTGGCGAAAGCAAAAAAGGTAAGTAAGCATGATTGCACAGATTACAGATCAGATTCCTTGGCTTTGGTTCTCCTTTGGGGGCTTACTGTTAATTGCAGAGCTTTTGGGAACTGGCGGCTATCTACTCTGGACGGGGACAGCCGCTATTGTTGTGGCACTTGTCACCTGGTTTCTGCCAGGAATGAGTTGGGAATGGCAAGGTATTCTGTTTGCAACTCTGACGCTGCTCTCGGCAATACTGTGGCGCTACTGGTTACGTCGTCACCCAGCAAAAGGTAGCGATACGTTGAACCAGAAAGATCACCAGCTCATCGGTATCCGAGCCAAATTGATTGTCGATACTGAGAATGGTTACAGCCGGGTCAAGCTTGCAGATGGCAGCTGGCGTGTTCACTGTGAAAGTGAACTACCAGCCAATACCGAAGTGGCAGTGATCGCTGTTGATGGTATTACTCTGAAAGTAAAACCCGTCAATTCTCAGTGATGAGAGCAACAACCTGATAAATGATCTATGATGGGGCACGTTGCCCCGTCATCTCCAGGGCACTCTTCCGCCAAAGATAACAATTTACTTCTGATTTTCTGTAACTCTTCAATCGTCTTTTCTATCTCAGCCACTTTATGCAACGTTGCCGCTTTTACATCGGCACTGTGACGATTAGGGTTGCGAAATAACACTAAAAACTCACGACATTCATCAAGCGTAAAACCTACCTGTTTCGCCTGACGTAGCAGCGTTAGTTCATCAATATGTTTCTGCTGATAATAACGGTAACCGTTATTTCCTCTTTCTGGTGGTGTGATCAAATCCTTTTCTTCATAAAACCGGATGGCTTTGTTGGTCAGGCCGGTTTTTTGGGCAATTTCACTGATGTTCATTTTTTCCCCCTTGACCTTACCCTGACGGGAAGGTTTAACCTTTGTAACAAGCCAGAAATTCATCTGGGCTGTAGATATCATCAACAATTATCACACAGGTGTGAAGAATAATTACGTCACTTATGCATTAGGAGGTTTTTTTATGTCACATACAACTATTTTAACGTTACAGGGGCTCTCCTGTATGCACTGTGTTAACAGTGTGAAAAAAGCACTGGGAAATCGTGCAGACGTGGAACAGGCGGAAATTACTATCGATTACGCTAAAGTTATTGGTGAAGCCTCCCCTGAATCATTAATCGGAACGATTAAAGAAGCAGGTTATGACGCCGAAATTGCCAGCCGGCCTGATATCGAACTGGCACTATCTGGCCTCAGTTGTATGCATTGTGCAGGCACGACACGTAAAGCTCTGGAAGTGGTAGCAGGGGTTATCGCTGCAGATGTGAATACTAAAACGGCTAAAATTTATGGCAAAGTTGATGCCGATGCGCTGATTGCCGCAGTTGAGCAGGCGGGTTATCACGCAGAACTGGCTTCTGGTCAACATTTCCCAAAATCTGAGCCGCTGACAATACCTGCTTCAAACAGACCGGAACCTTTGTCAGCGGCAACTTCTTCTGTTCCGGTCGAAAAAATTGACGAATCCGTTGTCCGTGATAGCGATGATAGTATCCAGTTGCTGTTGGATGGCATGACCTGTGCTAGTTGTGTGAATAAAGTTCAGAAAGCGTTGCAGAGTGTCGAAGGCGTGGAAAATGCCAGAGTGAACCTTGCTGAGCGCAGCGCTTTAATTACCGGTAGCGCCTCACCTGACGTACTAATTCAAGCGGTGGAAAAAGCCGGCTATGGTGCAGAACTGATTCAGAATGAAGCTGAACGGCGTGAACGTCAGCAACAAGTTTCTGAGGCCAATATGCGCCGTTTTCGCTGGCAGTCAGCATTCGCATTGGTCGTCGGTATTCCTGTGATGGTGTGGGGGATGATGGGCGATAATATGATGCTCACGCCAGAAAACCAGACTATCTGGCTGACTATCGGGACTATTACGCTTGCTGTGATGATCTTTGCCGGTGGTCATTTTTACCGCAATGCATGGCAAAGCCTAAAAAACGGCAGTGCCACCATGGATACATTGGTGGCATTGGGAACAGGGGCCGCCTGGCTTTATTCTATTAGTGTCAACCTGTGGCCGAATATTTTTCCACCACAGGCGCGCCATCTTTATTACGAAGCCAGTGCTATGATTATCGGCTTGATAAATTTGGGTCATGCTTTGGAACAACGTGCCCGCCAGCGTTCCTCAAAAGCGTTGGAACGTCTGCTGGATCTGACACCACCGACTGCCCGTGTGGTGACAGAAGATGGCGAAAAAGAGCTACCTTTGGCTAATGTCAAACCGGGAATGACATTACGTTTGACAACCGGTGATCGTATCCCCGTTGATGGTGAAATCATTCAAGGTGAAGTCTGGATAGATGAAGCGATGCTGACCGGTGAGCCGATTCCCCAGCAAAAATCCAAAGGTGATAACGTTCATGCCGGTACGACCGTACAGGATGGCACAGTGTTGTTTACTGCCGCCGCAGTGGGTAGCCAAACGACATTAGCGCGAATTATAAAATTGGTACGTCAGGCGCAAAGCAGTAAGCCAGAGATTGGTCAGTTGGCAGATAAAATTTCCTCAGTGTTTGTTCCGGCTGTCGTCGCGATAGCTCTGATTTCAGGTGCTATTTGGTACTTCATCGGTCCAGCACCACAGATTATGTATTCGTTGGTCATTATTACCACGGTACTGATTATTGCTTGTCCTTGTGCCCTTGGGCTGGCAACGCCTATGTCGATTATTTCTGGTGTTGGCCGGGCAGCAGAATTCGGTGTTTTGGTTCGGGACGCCGATGCTTTGCAACAAGCCAGTGAATTGGACACGATTGTTTTCGATAAAACCGGTACATTGACCGAAGGTATGCCGCAAGTTACTGATATCCATACTTTCAATGGATACAGTGAACAAGACGTATTGTGTTGGGCAGGCGCACTGGAAAATGGTTCTAATCATCCATTAGCCAAAGCAATACTTGCCAAAACTGAAGGGTTAGCATTACCGCAAGTTGAACAATTCCGCACTCTGGCTGGGTTGGGTATTAGTGGTGAAGTGAATGGCACAACTTTGTTGTTGGGTAATCAAGCATTGCTGGAACAAAATCAAATTGATACAGAGGAATTAAAGCCACTGATAGCCCAACAGGCAGAGAAAGGCATCACACCGGTTATTCTGGCGGTAGGAGGCAAAGCTGCGGCAGTTCTGTCTATTCGTGACCCACTGCGTGAAGATACCGTTACCGCACTGAAACGATTACATCATCAAGGCTACCGTTTAGTGATGCTGACCGGCGATAATCCAGTTACAGCCAATGCGATTGCGCAAGAAGCAGGGATTGATGAAGTCATCGCTGGTGTGTTGCCTGATGGCAAAGCTGAGGCTATCCAGAAACTTCAGGCGGCAGGCCGTAAAGTTGCTATGGTAGGGGATGGTATTAACGATGCTCCAGCGTTGGCGCGGGCTGATGTCGGGATTGCAATGGGCGGGGGGAGTGATATCGCTATTGAAACCGCAGCGATGACCCTAATGCGCCATAGTGTGCATAGTGTCGCTGATGCGGTTGAATTGTCCAAAGGAACTCTGCGTAATATGAAACAGAACCTGCTTGGGGCATTTATCTACAATACACTGGGTATTCCAATCGCAGCTGGGGTGCTCTATCCATTTACCGCAACATTGTTAGATCCCGTGATAGCGGGTGCGGCAATGGCGCTTTCTTCAATTACGGTGGTGAGTAATGCTAATCGTTTGTTGAGATTTAAGCCTAAATCATAATGCATCAACTTGGTTAGATCGTAAAAGTGCGGTATCTATACCCAATAGATTTCAAGATGCATCGCGACGGCCAGGGAGCGAATCCCCGGGAGCATAGAGAACTATGTGACCGGGGTGAGTGAGTGCAGCCAACAAAGAGGCAACTTGAAAGATAACAGGTATATGATCGCACTTTATATTATCTCACCTATCTGACTGACAAATTAACATTGCTCTCAAACCTGCCAGGAGTATTCTTCTCAGCTTTTTTTACTGCTTCATGCAGCTCAAAGGCTAGCTTGCTACCTGTATCAAGACCTAATGCCTGATGGATAAGCTTAGGTGACGTTATTTGACCTTTGGAAGTCAATGTTGCAAGTTCATAGATAGACATCATAGCAATTCTCTAGTTATTCATTTAATCATATAGAAAGGAATATTCCTTACCTAATCAAGGTAATCTTGTATGCTGATAGGAGTAAAGAAATATCAATGGAAATAAATAAAGATACAGCAGAGGTACAGCTGTAATATTAGCTGGAAAATGGTTAGCCTAAAATAAATGCTGAACCGGAGATACAAATGGGACGACTGATTAAACACCTTACCAATATGCTGGGGCTGAATCCTTCCCGCCGTTATCCTTATCCAGCTCATGATATTACACTGACAGGCGGCAAATATTTGCACCTGGTAGGCAGTATTCATATGGGAACTGAAAATATGTTTCCACTTTCTGGAATATTAATGGATCAGCTTAATCAATCCGATACGTTAATCGTCGAAGCAGATATTACTCAGGCAGGTTTCCCATTTAATGATGAATTTCAATCATACTCTCGTATCGAGCAACGTCTATCTTCTGAGATGTATCAGGATTTTCGGCGCTATTGCAATGAAATCCGCCAACAAGAAGAACTACTCAATTTATTACCTTCATGGCAAATTGCTTTAATTTTGCAAGTTGGGCAGGCGCAAAACCTAGGATTATATCCTCACTACGGTATTGATTATCAGCTACTTAATGCGGCTAAAGCGCAAGGAAAAATGATTATCGAGCTTGAGGGGACTGACTCACAGATTAATTTACTTCATCAGCTCCCGAATAATGGTTTGTCACTACTAGAAGATACATTATTACATTGGCACACCAACGCTCGTGCTTTACAAACCATGATAAGCTGGTGGATGGATTATCAACCTAAACAGCAAACACATTCTTTACCAACAACTTTCAGTGAGGATATCTATCAACTACTGATGATTGATCGTAATAAGCAGTGGAATAAATACTTGCGGGAATTGCCTGCCGGGCGGTATCTGGTTGTTGTCGGCGCTTTGCACCTGTATGGGGAAGGCAATTTGCTTCAGATGTTGCTAGAAGAACCGAGATAAAAAAAGGCCAATATTGCTATTGGCCAGTCAAAGAGGAATAACCTGTTATTTTCGTTATTCTTATTGTTCGGAGTATTACCTATAGGCAACAGAGCCACAGTCAGAGTACCAATTTCAAGATGCCATTTCATCCATTGCCCTTAATTATAAAATTATTCTATGTAATGAAATTGTGACACTAGTGATCATTTTACCGAAAAAACAGAACGTTAACTTTACTGTTTATGTTATTTATGACGTTTTGCAATCAGGACAACCTTTTGACCTTGAGTTGTCCCGATTTTTAAGCCAGTAATGAGTAAAGATATTAATTTTAGGCAAATTCTGCTCTGAGTTGTGGCAAGATTTTTTCGCCGAAAGTGGTTAAGCCCTTAATATAATCAGGGAAGATCAACATAACTCCATCCAGTTCGCATTCACGTAGTAAATCTGATAATTGTTTGCGACAGGTTTCCGGGTTACCAATAGCGGTGTGGGTCATGAAAGCATTTTGGGATCTTTCAACCATAGCATTGCTTTTTTCGCCAACATCGACACCAAAACTGTGCATCATGTTCTTAACTGCTTCTGTATCTAAACCATCACGATAGAACTGAGCCAGCGTTTCAGCTTCTTCATCTGTTTCAGCGCAGATAATGGTATTCATACAAAAGGTTTTGGTGGTGGTACCGTATTCTGCTGCAATACGTTTAGCCATCAGACTGATTTGTCGTGTTTCTTCTTCATCTTTACCACCAATGAAACACACATCAGTATGGCGTACACTAAAATGTAATCCGCGTTCTGACTGGCCGGCGCAGACCAAATAAGGACGTGGAACAGAAACTGGTTTGGGTTCGGAAACGCAATGCTTTAAATTAAAATAATCTCCTTGGTGATTAACCTGTTTTTCGCACCAAAGCCGTTTAATCAATTGAGTCCATTCTTCGGTCATGGTGTAACGTTGATCGTGATCTAAATTGCTATCCCATTCCCCCATTTGCTCGAATTCGTCTTTAAATGAGCCGGAGACAATATTTAGCCCGGCACGTCCATGACTAATTTGATCTAATGTCGCGATCATTTTGGCTGTCACGGCAGGGTTATGCAGCCCGGCATGCATGGTTGCGATAAGTCGGGCATGATGAGTGACTTCGGCAATGCCCGCCATCATCGTGACAGATTCCAACGAACAGCCCCAATGCTCTGTTTCGCCGCCAAAACCACGCCATTTACTCATGGACATAATAAAATCCAGACCAATTTGATCAGCCAAAATAGCGGCTTCACGGTTTTGCTGATAAGAGCCATCCAGCGGTGGTGTATTTTTAGAAATAATCCATCCACCTTTCGCTATAGGTAGAAAAACTCCGAATTCTTTGTTTGCCATCATTAATTCCTTGTTTGTGTGTTATAAGGAATACCTTTTTATACCCTTCATCTTTCAAGTTGCTGCTTTCTTATTTTTAAATTCAATTAAGTAAGGAACTGTTGTCAGAATGTTTCCTGACTATTTGTAAAGGCGGTTGCATCCTAAAAGTGATAATCAGAATGGTAAGCACCGGTATAGCAATAATGAGAAATGCGGGGGTAAAACTACCTGAATAATCCTTAATTACTCCCACCAGAAAAGGGGCGAAACATGCGATAGTGGAGATTAAGTTCACCACTGAGAATAATTCCAGATAGGGTGCGCGACCAAAATAATTGAACAGTAATATGCTGGATGCCAGAAAGGTCATGCCATAGCCGATGCCAATACACAAAGTGAATAGGATTAAAAATGTCCATGATGTGGCGACGCTGAGTGCGATAAGACCACAGATAATTATCGACAGACTGCCGATAAGCAGTTTCTTGGGATCAAGCCATTCACCAACCGCGCCTCCCGCAAATCTGGAGAATGCGTTGATAAAAGCCAAAATGCTGAGCGAGGAAGCAGCAACAGATTCGCTGAATCCATTTTCAGTAATATGGGCGACAGCAAAGCTGTTAACGGTTATCCCACACAGTAAAAAAGAGGTATAAGCGGCTGCAATGACATAAAATTGCCAAGTATGCAATGCTTGCCGGACATTCCATATTTCCCTCGTGCGATAGATACTGGAAGGGACATGGTCTTGTTGATTTTTGCTGACTCTTTCAGCATGGGCATTTTCCTTTTTGCCTTCTCGCATAATCAAAATGGTCAATATACTGATCAACGTAAGTAATACCCCGGAAATTGCCCAATGCATACGCCAGTTTCCCCAAAACACCGTTGCCAGGAAATAGATCCACGGACCGACCACGCCGCCTAATCCTCCGATGGTGAAATAGATACCGAAAGCTAATGACTGTTTTTCAAAGAGCCGGCTAATGACATAAGTTCCGGGAACAGTAGCCATAAGACTAAAGCCAATGCCTAATAGTGTTGTACCGGTGAAATAAGCGGTGATACTGTGAGTGTTGTAGAGGATGTAAAAGCCGGTGATAAAAGTAAGTGTACCGATCAGTAAGGTGGCACGAACACCTGTCCGGCGGATAAACATTGCTGGAAGATAACTGGATAGTCCACATGACAGGCCAAGTAAAGTGAACCCCAGACCTGCATCAGTCCAACTCCAGTTTAATTCCTTGATCATACTGGGTAATACAACACCCAGTGAGGTAAATGTGGTTGCGGTGACCAGAAAGTAAACCAGACCTAAAAGTATCAGCAGGAGCCACTGATAAGTACGTCCGAACCTGTCATGTTGAATGGGCATCTTGACTCCATAATGGATAAAGGTAATCAGAAAATTTCTGATATTTTATTGCGGTATCAGAAAAAACTATATCGAAGAAAGATCCCATAGCTAAATTGATCCGTTCGATAATAAGACGTATCTCTTATTTTATATTTATTTTTTATTGGATTCAGGACAATGCCTATCCATAAATGGCTGGGTTGGTTACCAAGGCGTTTTCCTAAATCGTAATGTAACTCGGGTTTGAAATCGATAGTCTCAGGTTGTCCATGTAAACCCAAAGTATAATCAAAAGTACCGACAACACGGAAATCACCTAAACGATTATTGAAGGGAATTCCGTAATCGATATGGATTCGCTGATCGTTCCAGCTCCCTTTGTCGTTATTCTCAAAATAAAAAGTTGTACGTAACCAACTAATCCAATTTGTCTGCCAATCAATACTGATACCAGGGAAATAGTCGTAATCTATATCTTTAGTTTTAGCAACCCATTGAGCGAACAGAATATCTTTGAACGGACCAAAAGAGAGGTCATTACCCGTGATTTTACTAAAGCTCATTCTTGGCACAAATTTATAATAGTAGGTGCTTTTATCGCCTTTATAATCACTTTGCAGCGAGTTTTGCCAAATACTATAGACGTACATATCTCCGACGCTATAGTCACCGAAAGCCTCTAAAATCGGTGAAATGGTTTTTCTGGGATCGACCCGATTTTCAAATTGCATATAAAGGCTGGTATCAATAGATTGAAAATTAACAAAATTGTTGGCCCGAGCTTGATGGATTACTGGCAACAATAATAGGATTGAAAGTAATCCACTCTTCTTTAATCTGGCGTCGATCCAGTGCCAGGCAATTGTTAAATAAGAGGTACAAGGAAATGGAAAAGAGATCCCTGAAGAGAAAAAAAGCGCTAGGCAGTTTTTCGTATCGTGGGTTTTTGGGGCAAATAACACGAAGGTTCCCCTTCTCATGTGGTATTGGGATGATGGGAGTTAACATTGATCTAACAGGGTGGTTTTGTCAAAGGGATATTTGATTTTATTGATGTAAAGGTGAGGTGAGTAAAAAAATAAGATTATTTTAACCTTAGTGATTTTTTAGTATCAGTAATATATTGATTATTTAATTAGCAATGGGACTTTTTGTTTAATTTTGTGTTGTGAATTTGAAATAGCATTGTTAATTAATTCAAGTTTATTATGGGAAATAATAAATGAAGATTTACTTTAATATAATTAAAAACCATAGGATAAAGTAGTTTATTGATTTTTTAATGTTTGATTTAAACTTTGATTTAAGTCAATTGGATATAAGGCATTTTTTGAATATAGATTAGAAAAGTGTGGTTAATAGCTTTAATAAACTTTTATTAGACATATGTTCATGAAAAGAATACATTATCTCAGTGTGACAATGACATTTCTACTTAATAAAAGAGGGTGATTATGTATACTGGAATTGTGCAAGGAAAAGAAAGCGTTTTATCTCTTGATAAAAGAGATGGATTTAGTACGTTAACCGTCAGTAATAATAACCATTTCTTTGATGATGTTTCTGTGGGAGCTAGTGTTGCGATTAATGGTACATGCCTGACTGTCACACAATTTAAAGACGATATAGTCTCTTTTGATATATCAGATTTTACGGCTGATGTGACCACATTAAAGTTTTTGAATGTGGGGGATGAAGTTAATATTGAAAGATCACATCAAATGAATAAGGAAAATGGTGGTCATAGTTTATATGGACATATTGAAGGTGTTGCAAAAGTCGTTGATTTTATTAAAACGGGAGAAACGTATCGATTAGTGATTAATATTCCTGGAGATAATATAAAATACTTTTTTCATAAAGGTTTTATTGGGCTACATGGTTGTAGCTTAACAATCAATGGTATAAATGAAGAAAATAAAACCATTGAATTGAATTTAATTCCAGAAACGTTAAGAGCTACTAATCTTGGTAATATTAAAATTGGTGATTTACTTAACTATGAAATAGATCAAACAACGAGAACGATTGTAGATACTATATCTAGATCGATTAATGTTAATAGATCAATATGATAATTGAAAGAATATATCCAATAGATTTTAAGTTGCAGTGCGGCGGCAAGTGAACGCATCCTCAGGAGCATAGATAATGATGTGATTGGGGTAAGTGAAAGCAGCCAACAAAGCAGCGTTTAAATAGGTTGGAATGCAGAGCGATAAGCCTTACATCTTCTTATTCTATTCATGAGGAATTTTTTCAGCTAATTTAATAAAAAATAGCCCAAGGGGTTGGGCTATTATTGGGCTATTATAAGTCTCATATCTTGAATAACTTTGCATGGCTTCCGATCCGATATATACCCAATAGATTTCAAGATGCATCGCGACGGCAAGGGAGCGAATCCCCGGGAGCATAGCTAACTATGTGACCGGGGTGAAACAATGACGATAACTGATCTATCGTGTTGATAGGGTTTTAAATCCTTTTTAAAAGCGGATGAATAGCGAATTTTTAGCATATTTTATTGGAAAATTTTGTCCCAAAATTCATCTATGGTATCTGCATTTGTACCGCCACCACTTTCCAATTCATGGATAGCTGTCTGCGTTGTAGCATTAGGAACATGGTACTCTTTTGTAGTTCTAGTTAGTACCAAGCGAATAAAACTAGACATGTCCAAACTTATTATCCCGGGCGGCTTGTGCTACCGCATTTTTTAGCTCTTCAGAAAGACGAACTTTTAACGTGGCTGTATTCATATGTGCCTCTTTGTTTCCTACTATTTGTGTCCTTACTGTGGGACTATTGTGGATACAAATCAAGATAATCAGATCAATAAATAAACAACGTCAGTATCAGACTTGACTTCAGCTGCGCTTGCTTGAATCCGTGTACTTCTGAATTGATAGTTCTTAAACAATACAGGGGAAGACCATATACGAAGCTGTTAACTAAGTTAATTTTTCTTGCACCCATTCAAGGCCACTCTGATATTCAGGCGGTAGCATTGGAATAAGTTTCTGCAATGTATTTTTTAACTCGTTTTTATTAGCGTGAGAAAGATTAAGATGACCAACTTTACGTGCAGGGCGAACTTCTTTCTCATACCAATGTAAATGTACCAATGGTAAGTTGAGCCATTGTGTATTGACATCTGTACCAATCAAATTAACCATGACTGATGGCGCTGTAACTTCTGGTTGAGGCATGGGTAAATCCAGAATAGCGCGGAGATGTAATTCAAACTGGCTGATAGATGCGCCATTTTGAGTCCAGTGACCACTGTTATGAACCCGCGGCGCCAGTTCATTAATCAGTAAATTATCACCGACAATAAAACATTCCATTGCCATCACACCGACATATTTCAGCTCATGCATAATGGCTGACAACATGCTTTCAGCTTGTTGCTGTAGATGACAATTTTCCGAAGGAAAGGCAATACTGGTACGCAGAATGCCATCTTGGTGCAGATTGTGAGTCAATGGATAGAACACACAATTGCCACTTTCGTTGCGGGCACCCACCAGAGAAACTTCGCCAGAGAAAGGAATGGCTTGCTCAGCAATACATTCACCATAAATATCATCTGGTAACTCTGTTTCATCCCCGGGGTGAATGCGCCATTGTCCGCGGCCGTCATAACCACCAATGCGACGTTTAACGATAACGAAATTACCAAGTTCGGTGAACAGCTGTGGCCATTGGTTGGTATCAGCCAGTAATTGCCATGGGGCAGTTGCAAGCCCCAAGCTATCTATTAATTGCTTTTGTGGTAGACGATCCGCCAGGCGAGGGAAAATATCCCGATTAGTGAAAGCCTTATGGCGAGCAAGTTCCCGGGTAAGGGCTGTTTCTGGCCAGCGTTCAATTTCAGCGGTAATCACACTATTCTGGTAAGGAACGGCTTCGGGTTCTGCATCCAGACCAACAGGGTAAACCGAGATACCTAAAGGCTCACCGGCCTGACGTAGCATCCGCCCAAGCTGACCATTACCTAATACACAAACTGGTTTCATACTTCCTCCCGTGGATCGGGATTATCGAGTACATCCTGAGTTTGTGTTTCACGCCAATGAGTAAGGCGCTTCAGCAAATCTTTATCATGACGAGCCAGCATCTGTGTAGCTAACAGCGCTGCGTTTGCTGCGCCTGCCTTTCCAATAGCAAGTGTGCCGACAGGAATACCTTTTGGCATTTGTACGATAGAGTAGAGGCTGTCTACACCATTAAGCGCGGCACTTTGTACGGGGACGCCCAGAACAGGCACCAGGGTTTTAGCAGCCAGCATTCCGGGTAGATGGGCGGCACCGCCTGCTCCAGCAATAATGACATCGAAGCCCTTTTGTTCGGCTTGTTCGGCAAAACTGAATAATTTATCTGGTGTGCGGTGGGCAGAAACAATTTCAACATGGAAAGCGACATCAAGAGAAGTGAGAATATCAGCTGCGTGCTGCATGGTTGTCCAATCGCTTTTAGAACCCATGACGATAGCGATTTTGGCGTTGTATTGAGCTGTTCCTGTTGAATCAGGCCGGGCAGTCATAAGTTAAATGCTCCTGTATTTTAACGTCCACCAGAACGAATATAGCGCTTTAAGGCTGCGGATCATATCATGCTCACAAGCTAAGGAAAACGATTGCGTTACTTTATACTTTACATTGTGACCTGGTAGGTGATTCAGAATGGGAAAAAGATAAGATCGGTTGATTTGTCCGTTATTTTGAACATTGATCCTTGATAGTGCCATGCACCAAGCACACCGCGATGATACATTTTGTTATGTAGAGTAACTTCGTGTACCGCAGGGCGATGCGTATGTCCATGGATCATCCAGTCAGCCTGATGCCGCTCAAAAGCATCAATAACAGCTTGCTGATTGACATCCATAATGGTTTCCGACTTCCGACTGTTGACCGATTGACTATTTGCGCGCATTTTTACGGCAATTTTCTGGCGGATAGACAGTGGTAATAGTAAAAACAGCCGCTGAATCCACGGAGTATGAACCCGCTTACGGTATTGTTGATAACCTGTGTCATCAGTGCACAAGGTATCTCCGTGCAGGATTAACACGCGCTTACCATACAGTTCCAGGGCTTTTTCTTGTGGTAGTAATATTATGCCGCTTTCCTCAGCAAAACGGGAACCGATTAGAAAATCGCGGTTGCCATGAATAAAATAACAGGCAACACCTTGTTGATGCAGTGTTTTTAATGCACAGGCGATTTCTCGGTGGAGAGGGTTGTTATCATCATCGCCAATCCAGTAATCGAACAGATCACCGAGAATATAGAGGCTATCAGCTTGAACAGCATCTTCACGCAGAAAACGCAGAAAACCGGCAGTGATTGCCGGTTCGTGCTCGCTTAGATGTAAATCCGCGATAAAAAGTGTGTACATACGTAGTAAGTTACTCGCTGACGGTCACTCTTTCAATGATAACATCTTCGCGTGGTACGTCTTGGTGCATACCGCTGCGGCCAGTAGAAACGCCTTTGATTTTATCAACAACGTCCATACCTTCGATAACCTCGGCAAACACACAGTAACCCCAACCATCAGGGCGTTCAGAGCGGAAGTTCAAGAAATCATTATCAACAACATTAATGAAGAATTGTGCAGTTGCTGAGTGTGGATCGTTGGTACGGGCCATAGCCAGGGTACCACGATTGTTTTTCAGGCCATTGTTGGCTTCATTTTTGATGGCTGCATCAGTCGGTTTTTGTTTCATTCCGGGTTCAAATCCGCCACCTTGGATCATGAAACCGTTAATAACGCGGTGGAAGATGGTGTTATCGTAGAAGCTATTGCGGCAGTAGTTTAAGAAATTCTCGACAGTTACAGGAGCTTTATCGGCGAAAGTATTAATCACAATATCGCCAAAGTTGGTATGGAAAGTCACCATAATTCAAATCCTAATAATAATTTTGATTAACCCGATTCAGGGCATTTGGACCAGGTGGCTTTTATATCACATCTACCATAATGAGTCAGTACCTATTAATTTCAGTAAGCTATATTGATCGTCAACCTTGCAAAGTGCTTAATATCGGGTTTCAATATCTTATTGGACGATGCCGTATCGAAAATTTATTTATGAGATAGGGACATAAGTCCAGAGTTATCAATTCGTTATTTTTAATCACGCGTACAGTGAATTTACGGAAAATCCCGATGCTAAAAATTTTCAATACCCTCAGTCGTCAAAAAGAAGAATTTAAGCCAATTCATCCAGGGATAGTAGGGATGTACGTGTGTGGTATCACGATTTATGACCTATGCCATATTGGTCACGGCAGAACATTTGTTGCCTTTGATGTAATTGCTCGTTACCTGCGTTATTTGGGATATGATTTGACATATGTGCGGAATGTGACTGATGTTGATGACAAGATCATCAAACGTGCAGCAGAAAATCACGAAAGTTGCGATGATCTAACCAGCCGTATGTTGGCTGAAATGTATAAAGATTTTGATGCGCTGAATATTTTACGCCCTGATCTGGAACCCCGTGCGACTCGTCATATTCCAGAAATCATTGAACTAACCGAATCATTGATAAAACGTGGTCATGCTTATGTTGCAGATAATGGTGATGTCATGTTTTCTGTCGAAAGTGATTCGGATTACGGAGCGCTTTCCCGGCAAGATCTCAGTCAGTTACAGGCAGGAGCACGAGTAGAAGTGGCTGATGTTAAGCGTAATCCAATGGATTTCGTATTGTGGAAAATGTCTAAGCCAGGTGAACCAAGCTGGGAATCGCCGTGGGGAAAAGGGCGTCCGGGTTGGCACATTGAATGTTCTGCAATGAACGGTAAACAGTTGGGCAATCATTTTGATATTCATGGTGGTGGTGCTGATCTGATGTTTCCACATCATGAAAATGAAATTGCTCAGTCTACCTGTGCTCATGATGGTCCGTATGTGAATTATTGGATGCATTCGGGGATGGTCATGGTGGATAAAGAGAAGATGTCCAAATCGCTGAACAACTTCTTTACTATCCGTGACGTACTGAAATATTACGATGCGGAAACAGTACGTTACTTCCTGCTGTCAGGTCATTATCGTAGCCAGCTTAACTACACTGAAGAGAATCTGAAGCAGGCACGTACTGCGCTTGAGCGTCTTTATACGGCTCTGCGTGGTACAGATGCGTCTGTATCACCGGCAGGTGGAGAAGTATTTGAGGCGCGTTTCATTGAAGCAATGAATGATGATTTCAATACCCCAGAGGCTTATTCAGTGCTATTTGATATGGCACGCGAAATCAACTGCCTGAAATCGGAAGATTTATCAGCCGCGAATGGTCTGGCAGCTGTGTTACGTAAACTGGCTGGAATTTTAGGTCTATTGGAACAAGATCCAGAGCAATTCCTGCATAGTGGTGTTCAAGTTGATGATGAAGACATTGCTAAAATTGAAGCATTGATTAAGCAACGTAATGATGCTCGTAAAAACAAAGATTGGACGCTGGCAGATTCTGCTCGTGATCAGTTGAATGAGATGGGCATTGAACTGGAAGATGGTCCGCAAGGGACTAGCTGGCGTCGTAAATAAGCTCGAGAGAGTACAACTGCTTTAGTAATTAAGGCTCCCTTTTGGGGAGCCTACTTTAGTTATTCTTTGATGCAAACAGAATCACCATTGAAAGTGACAACCTGTCCGGCGGTAATTTTACAGCGTTTGCGTGTCTCTGTTTGGCCGTTGACTTCAATTAGACCTTCAGCAATAACTGCCTTGGCTGTAGCGCCACTTTCACTCCATCCTTGAAACTTCAGCAGATCGCACAGCTCCACATGGGGATGACCTTTTAAATGAAAAATTTCCATTAACAACCTTCAGTTTTTTCCACATCATGATATTCCTCGCAAGCTTGCAAGGTATTCTGGATAAGCGTAGCCACTGTCATTGGACCAACGCCTCCCGGAACAGGAGAGATCCAGCTTGCTCGTTCTGAAGCGGTTTTAAAATCAACATCACCAATGACTTTACCGTCTTCCAGGCGATTAATGCCGACGTCAATCACAATGGCGCCTGGTTTAATCCACTCACCAGGGATAAAGTTTGGTTTACCGACAGCCACAATTAGCAGATCCGCATGTTCCACATGGTGGCGTAAATTTTTGGTAAAACGATGAGTAACCGTCGTGGTACAGCCAGCGAGTAGCAGTTCCAGACTCATTGGACGACCAACAATATTTGAGGCACCGATAATGACGGCATTCAGGCCATATGTGTTGATTCCACAACGTTCAAGCAAAGTTGCAATGCCGCGTGGAGTGCAGGGGCGTAACTTTGGTGCGCGTTGACACAGACGGCCAATATTATAAGGATGGAAACCATCAACATCTTTATCAGGTTGGATACGTTCCAGAACTTTAACGTTATCGATCCCGGCAGGTAAAGGAAGCTGAACCAGAATCCCATCAATGTCTGAATCATCATTAAGCTGATCGATAAGGTTTAACAATTCTGCTTCGCTGGTGGTATTTGGCAGGTCATAGGAACGGGAAACAAACCCGACTTCTTCGCAGGCACGACGTTTACTGGCGACATAAATCTGAGAAGCGGGGTTTTCTCCGACTAAAACAACGGCGAGGCCGGGAGCACGTTTTCCTGCTGAGACACGTTGTTGAACACGTTCTGCTACTTCTCTTCTGATTGTCTGCGCAATCGTTTTCCCGTCAATAATTTTTGCTGGCATGTACTCATAAATCCATAAATCAAACATTGGGATATCGCCTATTTTGTCAGAACATGAACGTGCTGTCAGTTTTATTGATAATCAGAAAATAGCCAGATGAAGATTTATAAGCAGAAAAGCCATTGACTCAAGGGCTTGTCCCCGTATAATCTCACCCCGCATCAGAGCATTACTGGTGCAGCTCATCTCCCAAGATGCGCCCTTAGCTCAGCTGGATAGAGCAACGGCCTTCTAAGCCGTAGGTCACAGGTTCGAATCCTGTAGGGCGTGCCATCATCAATTCCGTTAATGTCTACCGAAGTCCATTAAACCCAGTAAATACAAGACACTACTACAGTTCATATTCTTTCTATGTCCACTATAGTTTGTTGAAATCCATCCTATATTGGGGGTACATTTGGGGGTATGTTCAGGTTCAATGGAAAGTGATACCCCCATATGAAATTAAATGCCAGACAGGTAGAGTCAGCAAAGGCTAAAGCTACCGATTATAAATTAGCTGATGGTAGTGGTTTGTATTTACTGGTGAAGAAGAACGGAGCGCGTTATTGGCGTCTAAAATATCGGATTGCAGGTAAAGAAAAACTGCTTGCATTGGGGATATACCCTAATTTGTCTTTAGCTAATGCCAGAGCCAAAAGAGATGAAGCTAAGCAACACTTGGCTAATGGTGTTGATCCCGCTGAGGTGAAGAAGACAAAGCAGAAGGAGATAATCAGGCAAGCAACTAATACTTTTGAAGCCATAGCTAAAGAATGGCATTCCTATAAATTGCCGAATTGGTCTGTTGGCTATGCTGATGATTTACTTGAATCCTTTAATAAAGACATATTTCCTTATATTGGCAAAAGAATAATAACGGATATTAAGCCTCTAGATATGTTGGAAACTCTTCGTAAAATGGAACAGCGTGGCGTTCTGGATAAGCTTAAGAAGATTCGTCAAGCTTGTAGTCAGGTATTTAAATATGCGATTGTAACTGGTAGAAGTGAATATAATCCTGCTGCTGAATTATCTGGAGCGTTAGCATCACCGAAAGTTAAACATTTTCCACATCTTTTAGCCGATGAATTACCTCTTTTCCTGCAAACATTATCTCAATACAAGGGAAGTATCATTACTCAAATAGCGACAAAACTATTATTGTTAACCGGTGTTCGAACTATAGAACTTAGAGCTGCAAAGTGGGATGAATTAGATTTAGATAGAAAGATATGGGAAATTCCACTAGAACGTATGAAGATGCGCCGCACACATATCGTTCCACTATCTGAGCAGGTTCTGTCTCTGTTTAAGACATTGGAGGTCATCACTGGGCGTTTTGAGTTTATTTTTCATGGGCGTAATGATCCCAATAAACCAATGAGTGAAGCAGCTATTAACCAAGTTATTAAACGTATCGGCTATGGTAGCAGAGCAACAGGCCACGGATTTCGCCATACCATGAGTACAATTTTACATGAACAGGGCTATAACACTGCATGGATTGAAACACAGCTTGCACATGTTGATAAGAACAGTATCAGAGGAACATACAATCACGCCCAATATTTGGATGGTCGCAGGGAAATGCTGCAATGGTATGCTGACTATATGGATAGCTTAGAATACGGTGAAAATGTAATTTATAGTACATTTGGCAAAAGAGCTTAATTATTATTTGCAGAGATAGAGATAAAAAACTCCTATGATGAGTAGATTATTTGAAACAATGTAAAAAATTTTATTGCTCCTTACACTTCTTCAGATAAAAACAGCAAAAAATAATATAAAATGCCCACCTTAAATAGTGGGCAATAGATGTTTTGAGTGAGGGATGTTTTTTTAAGAGTTATAAAGTCTCTCTGACCTAGATACTTTAATATTGTTACCTTTTATAACGGGAAGGCCAGATAATTTCTGGCGCAATTTCTAACGCATTAGAAATAATTCTTTCTCCTTTAGGCCAGCGGCGTGTCAATGCATTGGCTAGTGTAGATGAAGCTAATCCAGCGCTCCTTGATAAAGCAGCTAATGTTATTCCTTTCTTTTTTAGTCCGGCAATAATATCGGCTGGGTGCCAATCTTGTTGAATCATATTTTATATTCCCCTGAGTGGTGACATAAAATAATTATCCTTTCATGGACTCTATCTGTAAATAGTTGAAGTTAAAAAATACTATTATCTTACTATTCCCCCGTTTAAATGAAACTCCCCCATTTATTACCCATTTTATTCCCTTTAAATAAAGAAAAGGTGTTTTTATAATTGCAGAGCAATGTAGGTATTCTATTGAATGTCAATGAATAGGATTGCTTTAGATATTATATTATGAACGGATTAAATAACTACGTGTTCATAGAAGAAATATACCCATGTTTCCCCCGTTTTATCCCCCACGATATATGGATTTTTATTTCCCCCACGTTGATATTATTAAAGTCGCTTAAGGTCAGACAGAATAAGGGTTTCACGTGCTTCCCCCTTTTAGGTGTACTTAATAAGTGGCAAGTGGGGAGTATTGCCGGATTTCTGACAATATCCCCCACATTTACCATTTATTCCCCCGTATTGGAATGGCGTTGATTAATGCGGATATCTTCACCCAATACGGTTAATAAACCATCATTTTCCAGTTTGTCCAGCCAGCGGCTGAATTTCTTTGATACATCAATGCCTTTTGCCCGTAAGTCATCCCGTACCTGTGATTTTGTGCAGAAATCGCTTTGGGCTGTTCGGTTACGAACAGATTCCCATAGGGCCAGATGATTGTCTGACAGACGCCGGACATGGGCCAGTGCCACATCACTGGCTGCGGTATCTTGAGGTTGTCTGGGCTGATCTGACAACACCAGAGAGGTAATCTCTTCACCATCTTCATCAATACAAATGCTGACCGGATGCAGGTCGTAAGCGACTTGTGGCGGTTCATCAGCATCTTTCATTTTAGTACAGCTTAATATCAGTGCTTCTTTATCATTTTCACGGCGGATATTAAACTCCGCATCCAGTGCTGCCCGAAAGGCGCTGGAGCCTCTTGCGCCTTTATCTTGGTCTTTGCCGGAATGGTGCACAACAAGTACGGTGGCGTTTGTTTTGGCTTTGATATAGTCGCAACCCTGAATAAACGCGCCCATATCTTTAGCGGTGTTTTCGTCTGAGCCGCCAAAACAACGGGCGAGGGTGTCCAGTACAATCAGACGAACAGGTAATCCGGTTTCCTGTTCGACATCTTTGGCGGCACAAATCACCTGTTCAGCGCTTTCCGGGTTAGCAGGAAATACCGGGCAGTCTATACGGTAAAGGGCGTCTATCGGGCTGTTATCATTCAAGCTGCTTTCCCATGCCCGGATACGACGAGGAACTCCCAGTCCCCCTTCACCCACTACATAAACCACCGCTCCCCGATTGACTCGTTTACCTGCCCATGCTTTACCTGTGGCAATATGACATGCCCATGACACCGCCAAAAAAGATTTATAAGAACCACTGGGGCCGTAAATACTGGCTAAGGAGTTACTGGGCAAATGGCCTTTAATCAGATAATCCTGATGAGTATCAAATCCTTCAGAATTTCTGCGTAAAGGTAATGATGTGCTGTAAGTCGTCGGAAGACGAGTTACAGGAAGGGGACTGATGATTTTATCTGTCTGATGATAAAAGGCTGTTCGGGTGGCTTCATCACCGTATTGCCTGCGGTAATCATCCCAGTCAGCCTGATAGTCTGTTGGTGGCAGGGCAACCTTTCCCTGTATTGCATTAGCGGCCTGTTCTGCCTTAATTTTTCCGGTGTTCTCTTCATCTGCATTAATATCATTATCCCCCGCGATAATAAAAACACCGTGGGGATGTTGAGCTTTAAGCGTTTTTGCTACATTGAGCAGATTATTAGCGGAAATGGCGGCATAGATTGCACTGTTACGGTTAATAACGGCCAGTGATAAGCCAGTGGCATAACCTTCTGTAATGATAATGTCATCATGAGAATCAGGCTCGCGGACAACAGCAAAAGCCCCTTTTAACTGACTGCCGGATAATAGTCGCTTACTGCCGTCAGGGTGAATCAATTGGGCGCCGCAATATTCTCCCGAAATATTAACCAGTGGCAACACCAGTGTATTTTCTGGAAACATCACATTGCCTGTCTTTTGACAGTAAGCCGGCGGGAACAGAAAAACGGGTTCAGCTAAATTTTTGCGGAGCAAATAAGGGCTTGCGCCCTTAATGCACTGATTTAATAATAAACTGACCCGTTCAGCAATCGGCACCTGAATAACAGAGGCTTTTTTTCTGGCTGGCGCTGTTGACGGAAGTTCTGACAACTCAGATATCCACCTTGCCGCTTCAATCAACTGACAGCCTTTAAATTTTGCCAATAAATCCAGTCCATCTCCATGACCGCATTCAGCCCGATTACAAATCCATGTGCCATTACCGTCTTTATCATCAAATCGGAACCGGTCTTTCCCTCCACACATGGGGCAAGGCCCATGACGATGATTGGCAGGCACAACAATGCCCGCCTGAGACAGAATCGCGGGCCAGCGGTGGCGGGACTGCCGGACAATATCAGAAACGAAGGAGGGCATGACTTTCCTCCTCAGAGGTTTCTCCAACCAGCATTTTACTGAGCAGTTCAATGCGTTCCCATAAAATGAAAGCTAGGATTTCCTTAAACGCGAGATTATTTTGCTCAATAATACTATTGATAAGTGCCCGGCAGTGGTCAAGTACTTCTTCTGAGTTTTCAGGGCGGTAATCATGCATAAAACACCCCTGCCAGAGAAAAAGCCTTAGAACGGGAGAATAGTTGACATTGTGGATAAGATAGCCAATAGGAATGATAGGGGATTGTAGCCATAAAATGGCCTCCGGTAAGTAGTACTTATAACTACCACCTGAGCTGCAAATCTCATTGGTGGTAGCCCAAACGGAGTTTGCAGTACCGGCCTTACTGGACACCGGCCAGCCCAAAGGCTGCCCCGCCTGAGCTACCATTGACTGATGTATATAGCAGTAATGACAATACTGAATATAATACAGGTATGCTAAGGCCGTAATACCAAGGAAAATTGGTATCGACAGTAAGGAGTACGGGCTGCAAATCCCGGCTGCGGATTTTGCCGCAGCGCGTGAACTATACCTCAGTAATTTACTGATTATCAACTTATAATTAAGGTTAAAAGTCTCATTCAGACTCATCCCTGTGTTTCCTTGCGATTGTTGATTTTATTGATAATCCATTCATCAATTTCTTTTTCTACCCATGCAACTGAGCGTGCTCCCAGACTGACAGATTTAGGAAACTCGCCTTGCTGCATCAAATGGTAAATCCATGATTTCTTTAAACCGACTTTTTTCATGACATCCGCCAGACGTATTAAGGTTGTCTCTGCCATTTTTCAATCTTCCTTTTGACTATAAACTCGTTCAACATAACGCCCGCGACCATCACCGTGACCTAAATCCATTGAGACTAAGGCTCTGGCTTCCTGACGAGTAAAACCGCTTTCTTGGTAAAACTTCAATGCATCCTGTGCCCATGCGTAGCGCAAACTGTGCGGGGCATAACAGCCTGTTAATCCCAATTGTGTCGTATGAGCACGCCAGTAGTTCATAGCTTGTTTGAGGTTGGGTTTATCAATCAGTCTGCCGCCACGTTGTTCTGCAATTTCAATGGCTTTCTCAACGGCTTTTTTCACGGCTTCCACATTCAGTACATGGGTTTGCCTTGGGCGACCACCTTTTGTACCGAAAATTATATGAAGTTTAGGTTCAGGCTGGTTAAGCTGTTTTTGCCAGCTTTTCAGCGAAGCACTACACTGAACGGCTTCCTGAGAACGCAGCCCCATCAAACGAGTAAGCTGGAGAGTGACAGCCAGTCCGGCATCGTATTTTGTTGCTTTCTGATAAACCGCCTGAAAAAGCACATCAGGAATAGCTTGTTTTGTCCCTGCTCGGCTGGCACCACTCAATCCCAATGCCTGATTACTCAGCCGGGGAGAGGTGCTTAACTTGGTCCGACCCGCCAGAAGAAAGATATGGCGAAGCGCCGACATTTCATTTTGCAGGGTACGTTTGGCTATCCCTTGAGACAGTCGGGCATGGATATAACTTTCAATGTGTTTGGTTTTTAAATGGCTGAGGCTTTTCACCTGGATATTCAGCCTCAGTAAAAACTCTCCTAATCGTCCCGCTATCTTAATACGGTCATGGCAGGTTTTATGACTGCCTCCGGCCTGTCGGGCAAAAGTTTGCATTTCCCTGACTAATCGACTCATATCACCCCTTATTTTTCACCTGATAACATTAAATCTCTGGCGCGCGACAATTCTGACAAAACAGAGGTTATCTGTTTTGCCCTTGAACGATACCTGTGCGCCAGAGTGAACGCTGTTGAGGTATTGCGGGGCATCGGTTTCAGTACGCTGTACTACCGCCTGTGTGAACAGGTTATCCCCTCTGGCAAAAGCCAGCCTCGATATCGTCAAGTCCTCCTTTTTGATGTTTTTTTAATCTTAATTAGCAGTGACAGAAGCACTGATTTGTTGAACGGGCATACACCTATAATATGAATGTTGCCTTTATGCTGCGGCGTCACTTTCAGCGGTAAACCGGCGAAAGTGACGCCTGAACATCGGAGTGAGTAAACAGAAGGAGGGCAAGCGTTTGCTGATGCCTGATGGCATAGCAAAGTGCTGCCCGTAGCAGTGTAAAACTGTCGCAATATGCTGATATTGAGATATAACCTACCTGACCGCCTGATAACTCAGGCAGCAATAGTTAAGATGTGAGCCAAGCAAACCACAAACCGCGGATGCTTTAACTTACGTGAAGTGAATGAGGTTAAACGTGTAACTTAATCTCATTGGAGCGAAAGGCAAGTAAAGCTGTCCTGTCTGACTCCTGGGTATAAGAAGAACTCTTTTCCTCCGGGATAAACAACGCCGTGAGTGAGTCAAATGTATAAGTGCACCTTCATCGCTTTCATTTCGCGATCCCCGCTCTCAAAGGATAAGTGGGGTTATCAGCCTCATGGTATCTGACGGCCTTCTCTTTTCAGATCAGGGAGAATTTTAGGTATGGTCGCTCGAAAGCGCTTCTTCACAGACCTTTTAGAAGCATTGAGTGCTGTCAATGGCAGCAATAGCGGATCACTCGAAAGCGTTTCCTTACAGCTCCCTCGGAAACATTGGCGGCTGTCGATGACAGCAATTAAGTGTAGCAAGGTTAACGCAGGATGTAACACGTAGCAATAGGGAACAGATAATTTAATCAGTGAATTAAACGGTTGATTAGATACGCTGACGAAATCAGCTTATTGATGACTATGACATGGGTGTTTTCTAGCTGACGCGCTACGCTTGTCTTCTCTTAGTTGACTTGTTAAAAAATTTAACAAGTCAACTAAGAGAATTGAGAAAAACCATAGATCTATTTTATATCCCAAATGCAATAAAGCCACGTAACGAGAATGGTTATAGCTAAAAATCACACTTGATAACCAAAAGTGTTAATTTTTACTTTAAATTCAATTTGTTATATGAAAGACAATAATGATTTTTTAATTGGGGGGTACATTTGGGGGTATATATGTTTATTGAATGAAATATATATTTTGATAATCAACATTATATGTCTTTATATCGAATCCTGTAGGGCTCCAAACGTCTTTTAAAGTCCACAAATTCCTTAAGAAACAAAGAAAAACAAGAAACTACAATCTATTGATGTCTACTAAGGTATGTTGAAATCTACAGATCTTTGGGGGCATAATCGGGGGCATTGTTAGGTTCAATCAAAATAGATGCCCCCAAATGAAGTTGACAGCCAGACAGATAGACACCGCTAAGCCCAAAGACAAATCGTACAAACTCTCCGATGGTGGGGGCATGTACTTAGAAATTTTCCCGAATGGTTCCAAATGTTGGCGGTTAAAATATCGTTTTGCTGGCAAAGAAAAGCGATTGGCATTTGGTACTTATCCTACCGTAACCTTGGCAGAAGCCAGAAAAAAAAGAGAAGACGCCAAAAAAATATTGGCAAATGGCAATGATCCGGGGCTGGTCAAAAGGCAGGAAAAAAGGGAAAAGGCTCTCATCATAAATAACAGCTTTGAAAAAATAGCCCTTGAGTGGCACACTTACAAGCTCCCTAACTGGTCAAAGGGATATGCAGAAGACCTTTTAGAAGGCTTTACAAAAGATATTTTTCCTTTCATTGGCAAACACGCCATCACCGATATCAAACCTTTAGACATGCTCACCGTCCTGCGCAAAATGGAACAACGTGGCGTACTCGATAAGCTGAAAAAGATCAGACAGGCATGTAACCAAGTTTTCAGATACGCAATTGTTACGGGAAGAGCGGAATATAATCCTACTGCTGAATTGGCTGGCGCATTAGCAACACCGAAAGCCAAGCATTTCCCACATTTGAATGTTGATGAATTACCCGCATTCTTACAAGCATTGTCCTTCTACAGCGGAAGTAAAATTACTCAAATCGCGACCAAATTACTTTTGCTTACAGGATTGAGAACCATAGAATTGCGCGCTTCTACTTGGACAGAAATTGATTTTGATAAAGCAATTTGGGAAATCCCTCAAGAGCGCATGAAAATGCGTAGACCTCATATCGTCCCGCTTTCTGAGCAGGCTTTGGCTTTGTTGAAAGAATTAGCAGCGATCACAGGTCGATTTAACTTTGTTTTTCATGGACGGAATGATGCAAGTAAGCCAATGAGTGAAGCTGCCATTAATGCCATTAATCAGGTTCTTAAACGCATTGGTTATGATGGCAGAGCAACAGGCCACGGATTTCGCCATACCATGAGTACAATTTTACATGAACAAGGCTATAACACCGCATGGATTGAAACACAGCTTGCACATGTTGATAAGAACAGTATCAGAGGAACATACAATCACGCCCAATATTTGGATGGTCGCAGGGAAATGCTGCAATGGTATGCTGACTATATGGATATGTTGGAGCGAGGTGAAAATGTGCTGATCGGAAAATTTGGTAAAAGAGCGTAGTGGATAGGTTCCATATGTTAATCTGTATCAACTGAACATTATCAGGCATTCAAACAATTTTTAGCTGAAGAAAGACGAAAAAAGAAGATCTTCCCAAGGAAAGATATCTCTGAGGTTGAGATTAAGAAATTTATTAATCTTAGATTACTACAGTACCTTGATTTGATTATCTACTGTTCAGCTAAAAATATAGTGATAAGTAACGTTGTTTTTGCTCAAATACTTTATCCAGATGTTTATGATACTAATCCAATAGATCGACTGAGAAAAACTATGCCGTCTCTGGCTAAAGAAGTGATGGAAGGTGATTGGCTTGTTGCATCGTAACTTAAATTGTCTTTTGTGAATAGGGTAGAATGATTTTTCTATGGAATGGAAATATCACATTTTCATTCCAGCTAAAATTTTCAGGTTTTTATTCCGACTGAAGTTTTTTTATTTCATGACTTGTTTAATCTAATTATTTGCAATTAAATAACTCTGTAGTGACCAGAGTTCCATAGAATCACTGCTGGAATTAAGTCACCATCTATAAAGCTTTGTATAAATTCACATAATTGATCATCACTCCAATCTGAGGTTTCACGTTGGAAATCAGGTTTTCTTAGTCCGGCATAGAAAAACTCACCTATTTCTAAATCTTTCACACCTACATTTTGATTAAATGATGATGCTCTTGTGTTACCTTCAATTATTTCAAAATCCTCACGAGGAATTAATGCATCTAAATTTATATTTGGCATTTCACACTCCATTGATTATTTAATTTTGTTGTCAAGCAAAACAGAATGGGATTGCATTTTGATCAGATGTTTTTCCATACATGTTTCTGAAGCTGGAATCTATAACACAAATACCGTAAAAGACGCATGTATAAGATTAGAAAAATGTGATGATACTTACTATATAGGTGTGGTTAATAATAAGATTATACGAGGAATTTTACTGAATTTACTATGAATAATTTTAATTATAAAGTTTTGAGATTATTTTAGGTGTTTTTATTATTGCTTGTATTTTCCTTTCCCAAGAAAAAGATGCCGTCTATAGATAAATCAAAAAAATCATATGGGGGCATGTCAGATAATTGAACTAAATAAAATCTTTTAAAAACAATAAAATAATTCACTTTATCGAATCCTGTAGGGCCACAAAAAACGATAAGATTAGATGACAAGTAATTCATTAGATTTTATAAATATATTTTAATGGCTTATCAATTTTTGCAAAAAAAATTTACATCTGAAAATATAGTGATTAATATTCCTTCAATGAGAATCATCCGTAAAATCACTTTGAAAAAAAATCATAAAAAAAACAATTGATTGTGTTTTGTTTTCATTTTTAATCCTTTAAACAAACACGACGCTTTATTAAAAAAGTTTAATCTAAGTAGGTTGGAAGATTTACTCGTATATTTTGAGGTAATGATTTTGATTAAAAACATAAGAAAAACAGCATGTTCAGAATGGGTCATTAGAAACAGCCTTTACTGGATGAGTGCCTATAGCCGTTGGAAGCTGGATGAGTATGATGACTATTGGATAGTGTCCTTCGATACTGTTAGTGGAGAGGTTGAGTTCGAATTCGAACGACTTCTCAACGACTATAAGCTTCGAGAAAGACTCCAGAGCCAGACAGGGCAGGTCAGGAATTCGATCATCGAGAATGTCCTCAAGAGTATTGATTCGAGGCTTGCTCAATGAACATCATGCCGTTTAACTTTGACCGGTTGAATGATGGCAAAATCTTCATTAGTAACCTGGCTGGTTTCCATAACTTCGTAGAAGACGAAGAACTGCGACTTCTTTCTCAAAACCGTTTCCCTAGCGATCACCCGTCTTCTGCAAAACTGGAAGGGAGACTGTTCATAACAGGGGATTCTACTCAAGCTTTAGCCAAAGCTTCATTAAGCTCTGGTTTCGCTAAACGATTGATGAATGAGTTGGCTGTCAGGCCTATCTTCATGATCGTTCCAACACTGAGGTGTGACCATACCTGTAAATATTGTCAGGTCAGTAGAGCAGCGGTTGGTGCGAATGGTTACGACTTGGACCCTGCGCTGATCCCTGAAATTGTCAGTGCTATTAAGAAACTTGGAACAATGCCATATAAAATTGAGGTTCAGGGAGGAGAACCACTCCTCAGGTTTGACCTTGTGCAGAGGATATATGACGAATGTCAAAGTTCACTTGGGCATGATGCCTTCGAAATGGTGATCGCAACCAGCCTATCGCTTCTGGATGCTTCGATTATTGACTGGGTGAAAGACCGGAACATTACATTTTCTGTTTCCCTCGATGGTAAGGAAGATGTTCACAATAAAAATCGAATTCTGACCGGAGCAAAAGCCCATTCTAAGGCGGTCACAGGAATCCAGACTATCCGTGATGAACTTGGTCTAAGTCGTGTAGCAACAGTAACTACCGTAACTAAAGAACTGATTGCTGATCCTGCCTCAATAGTTGAAGCTCACTTGTCGTTAGGTCTGAAGGATATGTTTATCAGACCTGTTAGTCCCTACGGCTTTGCTCACAAGCAAAGTTGTACGTTTTCGATGCCAGAGTATTTCGAATTTTATGATCAACTAATGCAGGAAATCCTCTGGCAAAACCAGGAGGGAATCTCTGTAGTTGAGCATTCAGCCGCGATACACCTTAAACGTATCTTCAATCCGGGCTTTAGCGGTTATGCAGACTTGAAATCACCGAGTGGGGTGGTGCTCAACTGTATCCTCTTCAACTATGACGGTAGGGTGTATGGCAGCGATGAAAGCCGTATGCTTCAGCAAGTAAATCCAGAAGCGGATTTCAGTGCAGGGAATTTCTCATCGCTGTCTTTCAGTAGCAATGAATATTATCAATCTTCATTAGCATCATCATTCAACTTCGCCATGCCTGGCTGTGATACCTGTGCTTATCAGCCTTTCTGCGGGTCTGATCCCTGTCAGAACATAAGTGTTCATGGAGAACCAGTAGGTGACAAGAGTCGGTCTACCTTTTGCCATTATCACAAAGGAATGTTCCGTCATTTGTTAAACGAGATTTCTAAGGATGGAGCAATGGCAAAAATGCTCAAAGGCTGGGTTTATGTCTGAGGTGCTGAGAAACGACATTTTTCACTTTTCATCTGAAGGGGGTGTTCAGCAGGGGTTCTATCGTCTTTGTAAGTATAAGCCAGTGAATCCGCAGTTTTACCTGCCAAACCTCCTAATCAAGGAAAATCTCGATGATTCTAGTAACCCTCCTTACTACTCAGGCTCAGTGTGTAGTAAGCAGTTATACGATTCGATCGAAGATGGGGATATTGGGATAGTTAATAATGGCAATATGATCAGGGTTATCCTGTCTCGTAAAGCCAACCACAATACTGTTCTAGTTACAGAGAGATGTAATAACCTTTGCCTTTTCTGCTCTCAACCCCCAAAAACAGGAAATGATGATTGGTTACTCAACCAGTCTGCACTTGCCATAGCTTCCTTCGCTTTAGATGGAGTGGTAGGGGTAAGCGGTGGGGAGCCTCTTTTGTATGGGGATGATTTTCTAAACTTCCTCGATTTCATCATAGAAAACTCGCCTGAAACTTCTCTGCATATTTTGACTAACGGACGAAAATTTTCAGATGCAAGCTTTGCAGAGAAGATTAAAGATCGATGCGAAAAGCTCAAGATAACCTTTGGAATTCCACTTTACTCATCCAGGCAAGCGGTACATGACCAGCTAGTAGGTAGTAAAGGAGCATTTGACGAAACGGTAAGAGGACTCATAAATGCAGGAAATTCTGGCATTAACATTGAACTAAGGATCATTCCTACTCAAGCTAACCATAATGAACTAAGCGAAATAGTTGAGTTTTCTGGGAGGGTTTTCTCAAATATTAACCAGATATCACTAATGGGACTGGAATCGATTGGTTGGGCAAAAAAAAACTGGTCAGAGATTTTCATTGAGCATGAAAGTTATACTGATAGTCTGCTATCTGCCATTGATAGTGCTCACAGATGTGGTATCCCTCTGGCTATATTTAATTTTCCTCTTTGTCATTTACCCAGAAAGGCATGGAGAATAGCTACACAATCCATCTCTGACTGGAAAAATTTTTATCCAAAAGAATGTGATGAATGCATTCAGAAGTCTTCCTGTGCTGGTTATTTCAGTTCATCAAAAGGCCGTTTTCATCAACCTCCGAGTCCAATTAAATGAAAAAATTCAATTTTGCTGCATTACTTCCGGGATTTCTTGCACTCAATAATTCCGTCTGGGCAAGTGATTCTTCTACTGGAGCAAGTGAGCTATCTGGCATGACACTTAACGAGCATGATTTGGTGATAGCTCCGTTGAATACAGAAGTTCCATTCTACATTGCTGGGCATCGTAGTCACAGCTCACACCGTAGCCATAGTTCTCACAGGTCATCATCAGGCGGTGGTTATTATGGAGGCAGTGCTCCTTACTATCCAAAAAAATATCGCTCACCAAGTTCATCTGATAACTCAAGCTCTGGTTCTTCATCTTCTTCAGTCCGTTCTCTTCGTTCAAACAGTAACAAAAATTCTTCCACAACTAACTCATCAAGCACCACTGGAGTAAACAGATCATCAAATGATTTAGTTTCAGATTCAGAAAAGCGTAAAAGACTCATTATGCGGGTTCAGTTCGCATTGCTTGATAAAGGATTTTACAATGGAGCAATCGATGGAAAGATGGGACCTTTAACACGGTTAGCTTTAAGAACATATCGTGTTGCGAATGGATTGCCTTCTCCTACGACCGAAACTTTGGATACTCAAATACTTAACTCACTGGGTATTCTCGCTCGTTGATTCTTAAAGAGGGATAGTATTTATGGCTAACACATACAATATTTATAGATTTCGCATTTCTAATCTTGAAAAACTGATTGAGAAAGCCACTTCAGTTGGACTGATCAAACAAAAGGAAAAAAATATTGATGGTTATAAAATGAATTTTTACTTTTCTAAAGGATTAGAGGGGAGTCCAATATGGTGGTGGGAAACGTATAGGCAGTTTTTTGATGAGGAAGTGGATGAACCTAAAAATAAATTTTATTATGGTTTGCTTATTTGTATAAAAGATACCACAAACCCTGATTTTGGATTTGCAATAACACTTGGTAAGTCTCATTTTTATGTTAATAAGTTTATCGAACGAGGCTTTGGTATTGAGTTAGCTATCAGGATTGCTAACGAAGAAACTATCTTGCTAAAGAAAAGCACGTATTTTTCTGGATCAAAAAAGCAAGAGATATCGTCATATAAAAATTTCATAAAAGATAGTTATGAACCGGGAGAATCAGTAGACCATTTGAAATTAAAAGCTACGGACCAGGATATTTGGGGAGCGAAAAATATTATCTTTGCTGATTCCATTCAAATGGATATTGAGAAAAAACCAGAAGAGTTAGCACATATTTTTGATAAGATAATATTGGCAATGGAAGATCCGCAAAGCATTCGCCTTCCAAAAAGAGAGATGGTTATTGATGAGGATTTAACATTAAACTTAGATTGTGTGCTATTTGATTATTTAAAGCGGAGTGACGCTTCTCTTCGATTAGATGAGTTCCAAGTTTATGGTGTTAACTTTTGTTTTAGCTTCACAGAATATAATTATAAAATTGCAACAAAGATTGGTAGGAAAAATTTTTTTAAAGAAGAACTCGGAAATTCTATCAATATCGAAGCTATATCCAAATACGTTAATGCACATGCTGAAATAAAATCTTTAAATGACTTAGTAATTACATTTGACATAGAGGATAAAGGCAGTAAATTTACGAGGCCACTTAAGGAAATTTTAGATATATATATCCAGAACGGTGATGTTCACTATTTTCTAAGTAATGGTGATTGGTGTTGTTTTAACCAGCCTTTTTTGAACTATTTAAGGGACTCTCTAAACAATATTGATTTAAAGATCCAAGAGCCTTTAGATGAAAATGATTATTTGGAATGGCTTTCAGTCAAAAAGGATAAGATCGAGAAAAGAGAGTATGTTGAAAACAAAGTAACTTACAGGGAATATTATTTTAATGAGAAGAAATCGAATGAAGAAGGTTATGAGTTGTTAGATAGGGAGCTAATGCTAATAAATTCGATTGAAAATAAAAAGAAGAAATATAAACTTGAAGTTGCTGATTTATATAAAGATGGAGAAATAATTGCTGTGAAAATCTCTGGTAAAGATAAAGAGCTAATTTACAACATTGAGCAGTCGAAGGATGCACTGGAATTGATCCTAAAGGGGGTGGTTAAAAGTGATAGGGAAATTAAATGTGCATCTCTCTGGTTTGTATTTGAACAGGATATTAAACGGATAACTGAAAAAAACTCTATTCAATTCTTACTGGCTTTACAGTCATGGAAAAAACTTGTTGAACATTATTCACTTACTCCTAGGATCTATTTTTCAAGACATATTAACTTTAAAAGCTAAATTGTATTTTCTATACAGGCAAGATGTTTATCTTAATATCCATTATCATTATCCTGAAAATTACTGAGCAGTTCAATACGTTCCCATAAAACGAAAGTCAGGATTTTCTTAAATGTGAGATTATTTTGTTCCATAATACTATTGATAAGTTCCCGGCAGTGGTCGAGTACTTATTCTGAGTTTTCAGGACGGTAATCATGTATAAAACGTCTCTGCTAGAGAAAAAGCTCTCAGAGTGAGGGCTTATACCCTTCATCCTTCAAGCTGCTGTTTTGTTGGCTGCGTTCACTTGCCGCCGCGCTGCAACTTGAAATCTATTGGGTATATATCTATCTCGTTTGAATAAAATTGATACACGCACTCAAAATCTTCATCAGTGGAGGTGTTTTGATCAAAGCATCAAAGTTATCTCAGAAGGAAGCGCACCCGGATAACAAAACAGTTCCAGCTAATAAAATAATCAATTTTTTCATTGCAATACCTTATGTTAACTTACGCTGTAATAACCATAACGACAAGGTAACAAAAGGTAATCACAGGTAATTGCGGGTAACTTTCGGTAGTGTAGGGCGTGTGAGCACTGGCTGATACGGTAATTTGTTGATTTAAAATTAGTTATACTATTTCCTAATCTTGCGGTGCTGTCAGCACAAAACGAAATGAAGTTAAACGTCAGTGAATAGCGATGAAGTGAAACACTATCGTGAGAGAAAAATAGTTTCAGCATGTCAACTGTAAATAATTTGGATATATTTTCGGTTACAAATTATTTAATTACTTATTGCTGCCAATTATATAAAAATAGTTAATCTTGTAAGGAATAAGAACAACGCATTATTATTTTTCTAAACTAGACTTTGATTGGTGTGAGTTGCAGGGAGATTTTTATAATAAGTCAAATATATTGATTATGAAATAGTGTTATCTTATTTAAGGAAGGTATATGAATCACAAGAATGATTTTAAAGCTTTTTCTATTAGCAATGATGCTAATGTAATTAGTCAAGAAAAATATGAAGAAAATCAAAGTTTGCCAGCAGGGTTTCCACCAGAGAATATTTCTATTCCTATATTAAATAAGGCATTACGCCAATCATCGATAGTCGCCTCTGTGGTGGCTAATTTTATTTCTGAACAATCTGGCGATGATGTTCTGGATGATGGCGATGTAGTTAAGCTCGCTGCACAATTAAATAGGGCGTTAGAGCAGAAAATTTCAGATATCTCTAACATTCCTGTAGGTGTTCCTGTTCCTTGGCCAGCTACCATACCGCCTGCTGGATGGTTACAATGTAATGGTTCGGTCTTTGATAAGTCGAAATTTCCGAAATTAGCAGAAGCTTATCCTGATGGTAAATTACCCGATTTAAGAGGGGAATTTATTCGAGGTTGGGATGATAAACGAGGTGTTGATAATAACCGTAGAATTCTAACTCAGCAGGGGGATGCTATCAGAAATATTCATGGTTCGTTCGCCGGCCCGATAGCACCAAACTATCATTTGGCAATGGGAGGAGCTTTTTATGCTAGTCAAGTTCTTGGAATAGCTACAGATGGTAGTTTCAAATCGAAAAATATTGTTGACCCGGATACTCCATACGGCTTTGGATTCCTAGCGTCAAGGGTTGTTCCTGTAGCTTCAGAGAATCGCCCTCGCAATATCGCATTTAACTACATTGTCAGGGCAGCATAATAATGATAGGGCCGTTTGGCCCTTATTGCTCACAGCGATAGTGGCTTGTTTTTCCATTTCTCCGGCCAGTGTTTTAAATGTGCATCAGAATGTCTATGGGGTAAAACTGGTAAAATTATTACGTGAACGAAATTTTCGTCATTGTTTGGCATACTCAACAGGCAGAAGATGGTCTTCTTGCGTGTTTATTGATATTTATATTTTCAATTCCAAAATATTGTACTACTTATTGCCACCAATTATATAAGTGCCATTAACTTTATAAGCAATAGGTATACCGCATTATTTTTTCTGAACTAGACTTTGATTAGTGTGAATTGCAGGGTATTATTTTGGTGATAATTCAATGTGTTGATTATAAATAACATTATTTAATTTCAGGAGAAAGTACATGGGTCACAAGAATGATTTTAAGGCTTTTTCTATTAGTAATAATGCGAATGTAGTAAGTCAAGAAAAATATGAAGAAAACCAGAGTTTGCAGACTGGATTCCCACCGGATAGTGTTTCTACTCACTTGTTAAATAAGGTATTGCGTCAAACATCAACTATATCATCTGTGGTGGCTGATTTTATTGCAACACAATCGGGTAATGATGTGCTGGATGATGGAAATATAGCTAAACTCACCGCTAAATTAAATAAAGCATTAGAACAAAAAATTAAAACAGATATTCCTAGTGCTTCATTAACACAAAAAGGTGCTGTCCAACTGACAAATGTGATTGGCAATAGCGACACATTGGCGGTTACACAAAAGCTTATTCAAGAAGTAATAAGTTCGTTACGTGAATATACCCGTGAAGAGATAGATAATCGGATTAAAATAGCCAGTGAAGTTCCTGTCGGTTCTCCTATTCCGTGGCCGTTGTCCCATCCACCTATTGGTTATTTCACTTGTAACGGTTCAGCGTTTAATAAATTACAGTACCCGAAATTAGCTGAAGCTTATCCTGATGGTAGATTACCCGATTTAAGAGGTGAATTTATCCGTGGATGGGATGATGGGCGTGGCATCGATATTGGACGTAATCTATTGAGTGCTCAGACTGATGCGTTTAAAAGGCACAATCACAGTATTTCAACTACTAATAGCCAGAGTCAAATTCTTGAGAATACAGATCCCGTGCGTGGCAGTATGACTGGCGGAGCTAGCTATCGGGGGGGTTTAGGGGAAGGTAAATCTATTGGAATGAGTGGTGAGAATGAAACCCGTCCCCGCAACATTGCCTTTAATTACATAGTAAGAGCAGCATAATGATTGAAAAAAATACTTTTAAAAGTCAGAAATAGAAGAAACCAGCTTTACTGAAATGGAAGAAATACAAAGTAATTATTTACAGGGTCTTGTTATCTGCCAAGTGAAATAATGTGATTTTTCACTTGGCATGATATCAATGAGAATGTTTATACCCAATAGATTTCAAGTTGCAGCGCGGCGGCAAGTGAACGAATCCCCAGGAGCATAGATAGCTATGTGACTGGGGTGAGTGAAAGCAGCCAACAAAGCAGCAACTTGAAAGATGAAGGGTATATTGCTTTATTGGTAATACATATTCACTCAAGCTTTTATTTCCTCTAGAGGAGAATTTTGAGTTACTGTAATACAGGGCTACATGGCCCTGATTACATTATTATTAGAGTTGCTCAGGCATTTGCACGCGAACATTGATTACTCTGCCGTCTGGAATATCGCATGGCTCACCATCATTGTAATAAACGATTTCTCCTGTGTCAGTTACGCTTTTGACGCGCTTATTCTGAGCAAATTCTGGCGCATCGGTATTTTGACGATGATAACATTCGATGGTTATATCACCGCTGGATGTGTCCACCGATTCGCAAACCCAAATAAGATTTAACCCGTTACTGTCGGCTGGGACGACAGTGCCACCGTGAATTCCCCATGCCCCATCTTTAGCAAAACCGTTGCAGCCGCTGATACGATATTTCCCGGTATTTACATGCTTAACAGTTACCCCCTCAGCTTCGCTAGTTAACTCGTAAGTTCCGTCTGGATGAATATCGACAACTGGACTGGATACTCTGAGAATGCCGTTAGTGTCGGAGAGAGTGTTTTTATCTGTCCGAAGTCGGCTAATTTTTGTATTTCCACCCCCATCATTTCCGTGAATAAAGCTAATACCGGCATAGTCATAATGTGCGACAAATCCTGCCCATATATCATGCATTCTTGTTATATAGCCACCTGACCATGGATAGCCAATACCCCCATGATTATCGCTAAATCTGAATGCATGGCCGCCTTGAGGCAATGATTTTATCCATGTTGTAAAATCACTTATATTCGCTTGAGTCACATATTTTGGCTGGATAAATTCAGATCCTTCAGATTTTGCATATGCCCCGATATCCGCCGGCGTTGGTTTATGTTTTGTTGTGTAAATATTGGTCCAATCTTCTTCGAAACCATAATTATCACGGGCAGAGCGATAAGCAATCCCTCCATTTCTGTATTGCACTTTCAACTGAAAAGCTGGGCAACTTCCAATGCCATTATTGAAATGAGCAACATGCGCAGAATCTATTCCAGGGTTCAGTAGATCATACAACCCTGTGTTTGCGTTCCAGGGAACTTGATTATTAACAGTGTATCTTTCTGTTAATCCGAGCCTAAATGCTCCCACATCCCCGGCATTCAGAATGACATCTCCGGTCAATGCTTTACCGTTAATTTTTCTACTATTCGGCACGGCATTTTTGGCTTGAGTTACCGTTTCTACTAAACCGAGATTTTTCACAAACGCATTTTTATCAGGAATGTCTGCGCCATTTTGGTTTTTTGCCAATCTGTTATTAGCATTGTCATTAACATCAGAAACCAGTTTCTGAGTGGCAGCAAGTGAATTACTGCTGCCTGTTTTGTCTGTGAGTTGAACTTTTCCTTTCTGAGTTAATGAAGCACTTGGAACTTCTGTTGCGATCTTTTGTTCTAAGGCTTTATTTAATTGAGTAGTGAGTTTGGTTATATTTCCGTCATCCAGCACATCATTGCCAGATTGTGTTTCTATAAAACTAGCCACGACAGATGATATGGTTGATGACTGACGTAATGCCTTATTTAACACATGAGTAGTAATATGCTCTGGAGGAAACCCAGTTTGCAAACTTTGCTCTTCTTCATATCTTTCTTGGCTCACTACGTTAGCATTATTGCTAATAGAAAACGCTTTAAAATCATTCTTTGTGCGCATATATTTTCCTCAAATTAAATAATGCCGTTTTATAATAAATATATTAAATTATTGTAAAGGTAACTCTCTGAGATTCACGTTAATAACAGTTTAGTTAGAGTAAAAAATAATGAAATGTTCTTATAACTTAGATGGTTAACTATTTTTGTATAATTGGTGAAAATAAATAATTAAATATTTTTTAACCAGAAATATATCCAAGCTATTTATATTTGGTATGGATATTTAGTAAGAGAAAATGTATTGCATTTGTTCTAAGTAATGCGTTTTTTATATCATTATATTCTGTTTTTATACGTAACCTATAATCGATAAAAAACTATAGAAATTATGTGGTTGAATGAATGCGAAAATATCACATGGATAGGCATGGTTACAATTATGCGTTAATGGTTTTGTTAAATGGTAATGCTACGATTTATTTCATAAAAACACTCATATAATTTTATGAGAATTTAATGAGTGTTTATTATTCTATACCCTTCATCCTTCAAGTTGCTGCTTTGTTGGCTGCTTTCACTCACCCCAGTCACATAGTTATCTATGCTCCTGGGGATTCGTTCATTTGCCGCCGCGCTGCAACTCGAAATTTATTGGGTATATATGCCATCTGGAATAAAAAGGCAGCTCTGGGTAGTAGATACCACCTTCTTAGTTAAGAGGATAAGTTTTGTCTTTAAAATTCGACGATGATTGAATCCAGGTTTTCTGTACGTACCGTCGCATTGTCTCCTATTTCCTTGCAGATATCTTGAAGAATTGTTTGTTTAACCGTATCAAGATCGCTATTTTCTAAATCTGTTAGATTATGCGGATATTGAAGGATTATTACTTCATTTTCTGGATGTTTCGGTAGTTTATTTGTTTTAATTATAGTGATTCCAATATCTTTAAATTTCTTGAGGTGATTATTGATAACGTCTTTTTTTAATTCTAAGTTTTGCTGTTTAACTATAGGCGAATTTGGTCTATTCATTTGCTATTCCTTATTTATATGATGTTTGTATATTGAGAAAACGCTGTGTTGGGTTAAGAATAATATCTTTATCATAAGGTTGAGTTTATTACATTCCTGTTTTGTATCAGAGTTCAGTGAGTTTTTGTTTATATTTATTCATTCACTGTTATTCGGTTTTTTCTATTTATTTATAATCCAGCGAGGAATTCTATGTTAAAAACATATTCTGTATCAGGCGAACATCCATGGTCAGTGGCATGGCAATGCTTGGTGGGCTGGTGAGATAACGGTTTATAAAACCAGCGGGTGATGCTGCTAATTATGCGCCGTCTCTTATACCGGTATAGGCATGATTTTGAGATCATGCGCAATGCTAAATTCTGCTTCGGTTTTTTCCCGCAGAATTTCTAATGTGACGTCTGGTGCATGTTCTTTCAGGATTAACTGGCCTTGTTCAAAGGAGAAGACGCCCAGTTCAGTGACAATCATGCTGACTTTGTTGATGGCGGTAAGTGGCAGCGTACACTGTTTGAGGATCTTTGCAGAACCATCTTTAGTACAATGTTCCATTGCAATGATGACTTTACGGGCACCAGTGACAAGATCCATTGCTCCTCCCATTCCTAATACCATCTTCCCCGGTATTATCCAGCTGGCCAGATTGGCATGTTGGTCAACTTGAAGACCGCCCAGAACACAGGTGCTTATGTGACCACCGCGGATCAGAGCAAAGGAAAGGGCACTGTCAAATATGGCACCGCCGGGCAGGATACCACAAGGTTTTCCGCCAGCGTTGACCAGATTGGGATGTGCTTCTGTCGTAGGCCCAAGGCCCAAAATGCCGTTTTCTGACTGAAGAGTAATGTGAGTGTGATCAGGCAGATAGTTCGGGACTTGCGTGGGAATACCGATGCCAAGGTTGACAACGTCGCCGTCTTGTAATTCGAGAGCGACACGGTAGGCAATAAGTTGTTTAGCATTCATTATGTTTTATCCTGGATAAATGATGTAGTCGATCAATGCGCCAGGTGTTATAACGCAGTCCGGTACAATCTCACCGATTTCAACCAGCGTATCCGGTTCGGCAATTGTGATGTCTGCTGCCAGAGCAATCAGCGGGTTGAAATTTCGGGCGCTTAACTGGTAAGTCAGGTTTCCTTGATAATCGGCCAGATGAGCTTGAATTAATGCTAGATCGGCGCGTAGCGGAAGCTCCAGCAAATAATCTGTTCCATTGAGGGCTATTTTTTGTTTCCCCTCTTCGACAATAGTACCCACTCCGGTTGGTGTCAGGAATCCGCCCAGACCGGCGCCTCCGCAGCGAATACGTTCAATTAACGTACCCAAAGGAACCAGTTCTACTTCTATTTCTCCGGCAAGCAGTTGGCGTCCAGTTTCCGGATTAGTACCAATATGTGAGGTAATAATTTTTTTCACTCTGTTATTAGTCACAAGGGGGCCAATGCCGGTATCAATACGACCAGTATCGTTGGCGATCACGGTCAGATTTTTTACACCGGAGTTCAGTAATGTGGTGATTAAGTGGGGAGGTGTGCCTACGCCCATAAAACCGCCTACCATGATTGTCATTCCATCATAAAAATGCTTTGCGGCTTGCTGAATGCTGATGCATTTATTTTTCATATTTATTCCCTTATATGATGTACAGAAACTGACTTATATCAGGAGTAGCAATGGTTATGCCAGTCGTAATAAGACGTTGGATTTAAATGAGATTTTATTATAATTAATTGAAATTTAATGAATTATATTTCTCTGGCTGAAGAAACACTATGCGGGCTATATGAGTAACAGGGAAGAGGTGTGCAAAATTTTGCACAGGTGTGCACGTTTTGTTTCATCTTTTTGGCATGATGAACATGTCACCTGATAATCAGCTTTTCTGCTCAGTCAGCGGTTGGCCTTAATCGGTGTGAAGGTCGTTTATTCTGTCAGAGTGAGCGGGTCGATACGGTATTCTTGAAGTTTATACATCAGTGCCCGGCGACTGATCCCTAACATTCGAGCGGTTTGTGACCGATTGCCTTGATTGTTTGCTAGCGCAGCACTAATCAGTTTACGTTCATAGGCTTTAATGCTTTCTTTCAGACTATGACTGCGTTCCAGTGTCTGTTGGTGTTCAGAACTTAGTGGTAAAGGTGGTTTGAATAACAGATGTTCTGGCAGATCGTCGGGGAAAATAACTGATCCCGTACTCATGATGACCGCACGTTCCAGCGCGTTAGAGAGTTCCCGAACATTGCCCGGCCAGTGATACGCCGCCAGAATTGGCAATGTACTGGCATCTAATTCGATGATCTCTTTATTGTTTTCTGCACTGAATTTTTGTAGGAAATGCTGGGCCAGCAGGGCGATATCCTCAGGACGTTCCCGTAGCGGAGGGGGTGAAAGATGAATGACGTTAAGGCGGTAAAACAGATCCTGACGAAATTCTGCTCGTTCCACCATGGTCGCGAGATTACGGTTGGTTGCTGCAATCAAACGAATATCGGTTTTGATGGTTTGGTTACCGCCAAGACGTTCGAATTCTTTTTCTTGTAAAACGCGTAGTAGTTTAGCCTGTAGATTGAGGGACATTTCGCCAACTTCATCAAGTAGCAGGGTGCCCTGATTGGCGCGTTCAAATAGCCCCTGACGCTGTATTTGTGCGCCAGTAAACGCTCCTTTTTCATGGCCGAATAATTCACTTTCTAGTAAGGACTCGGGTAAAGCGCCGCAGTTAATTTTGATGAACGGCCCTTTAGCCCGCGGACTGTGATAATGAATGGCCTTAGCGATGAGTTCCTTACCGGTGCCGCTTTCGCCGGTAATCAATACTCTGGCATGGCTACGGGCAATTTTCGCTGTATCACGGCACAAAGCCATCATTTTCGGGCTGTTAGTTAAGATCCGATCCCAGCCGTAGCTGTCGGATGAGGCTCGGTGTCGTTGATTGACTTTCTGCTTCATCAATTAGCCTCCGAAAAACCTCGCCGTTCAGGTTAGGGGGAAAGTGGTGATTGGAAGTATAGAAAGCGTTGCCGAATGGGGGCAAGGGCGAAAATGGGTAAGTGTGAGGGGCTTCTAATGGGTTTGGTTCACTTTAGCCTTATAGGTGTATAATGTAATGATGATCGGTTGGTACTGAGAAGTACGGCATTGTATTTAATGCCGTACCTTGAATCTATTTGCTAAGACAATTTTAGGAGAGGGTTTCTAAGAGAAATAGTTATTGTTCCGACTTGATTACCATTGCGGGTATCTTGTCCATAACTAAAATCAAAATATTTCATCTGGTCTCCGGTTTCTACCATTGTTCCATTAATTGCCGTGAAATTTTTGCGGAGCATTGTATTAAGTCCATAGGCATTAGCATCTTTTGGTGCAACATCAATGACAACTTTTCCTATATTCTCTTTTCCTTCGGCCATGAAGTTGAATACACCTTTAGGATAGTCTTCTCTGTGAATATCTAATGGGAAGTGTTTGCCATCTGGGGAATTGAGATTTAATGAAGTCGCTCCGGCTTTTAGGGTGAAATTTGTGTTGGATGAAGTGTGAGCTTTTTCATCCAAATTAGTTTTTATCTCTAATACTGGAGAATTTATAAACACTTGTGCATTATCCTGTAAGATAATACTGCCACCATCGATATGAATACGATGACTTTTAAGCATAGCTGTAGAGGATTCAGTAATAGAGAAATAACAATTTAGTGAAATAGAACCTTCTAGCTCTTTATTTTCTTGTGCATCTATAGTCAAACGACTATTCCCTGACATAGTTACGGCTGATTCTTCAGGTTTTTGGGGGCCTGCAATTCTTACAATGTTTGCTTTCATTATTTCAAAGGTACTTGAATTTTGTAATTTTATTCTATATTTATTAAAAACTTCAGAATTTAAATAGAAATTAACTGGTTTTTCTTTATTTCCATTTATTTTAAAATTACCTGAGGATATTTTTATTATTTCTCCTATGATTCTATCTGTATTTTCTGTAATAGTCAGTTGTGAATTAGGCCAGTGAATATTATAGTAGTCAAGTTTATCTATTTCATTTTCATTAAAACATAGTGTTAATGTATTTTCTCCTGCGTCCATTTTGAAGGTGAAACCAGGATATTTATTGAATGAATTGATTGGATTAATAGCTTGGCTGCCGTTTTCATGACTGTATGATTGATCTTCATCAGGGGCCCAGATAAATTTTTCGTTCATTGTTCTACCCTTGTAGGAATTGATGTTATTTTGTAATTAAATAAACGTGAATTAATGTAAATATAGTTCAAAATTGGTGGGTTTCAAGGAGACTTTTAGCTTATTTTATTATAATTTTTTTACTGCTGAATGAAACTTGATATCAGCATTTTTATCTGTTTTTGATAAAAACTTTTCAATGATTTATTTATATATACTCAATAGATTTCGAGTTGCAGCGCGGCGAATTGTCGTGAAGTTCTGGAATGTTTTATAAAAATTAAAATTAGCAATCTTATAATTTCTCAATTGTAGAGCAAAGGTGTGAGTTCTATAGGGAATAGAAGGCTTATACCCTTCATCTTTCAAGCTGCTGCTTTGTTGGCTGCTTTCACTTACCCCAGTCACATAGTTATCTATGCTCCTGGGGATGCGTTCATTTGCCGCTGCGCTGCAACTCGAAATCTATTGGGTATATATTGTTTTATTATCTTCTGCTAAAGATCTTCGTTAGCAGTTTAATCTATTTATTTTATTGGATAAGTCTGTGCTAAGTAGGCGTTATCAATGCGTTTTAATAGTCAGTTATGACCTTATTTCTTGTCATATGGGAAATTAAGATTCCTGATTGAACTAATCGGTTTGTCTATATGTGATTTAAATCTCAAAAAAGAAAATTTCTAATTGCCGGATGTTTTATTATAGATTGCCAAATGGAGTGATTCTCTGAAGGGAATTTTATTGGGTAAGCATATATTGAATACTATAATGCATTGGAAATACTACAATAATCGTAAAATCAATTACGAATATACTTAAGTGTGACGATTTTTAGGATGGCTAATTTTATTATGAAATAATAATCAGTACTAACATGATATTATTCTTTTTTATATTGCTTGCCTATATCAAAATAAGAATAATTAACTGGTTTTATTTTTTATATAAATTATTTTGTGGTTTTCAATGTCTTAATATGAAGATAGATAAGATGTCATAAAATAATTTTAAAATTTAGTGGAAAGGAATGGAACTTTGGCTATATTTAATTAACAACGTAACATGATAAATAAAAATGGTAACGCTTTAGTGGAATAGAAGAGAAAGTTTATGACTAGAAATAAAATTAAAATTCAAGGAGGTGCTCAGAGATTAGTTCATCGATTTAATTAATTCTGAATTTATATTGTGTTTTTGAATGCAAAGATTGGTGTTATTCAAAATCTTATTATACCTTTTAATTTATTAATAATATAGGTGAATGAAATGATAGAGAAAATAGATAATATTGATGCGTTAACAGCCCTTAATAGTTTAAAGCCAACATATATTATGTCTGTGTCCAATTATTTACCACCGGATACGATGAAGTTGAATGTAATGCCATATGATTTACCATACCATAGTTTTTTCGTCGATGTGGAGACTACTCAGGTACCCCCTTATGGCTCATTACAAATTCCATTGGCAGGTCCAATGAGTGAGAGAGTGGATACAATTCTATTTACCACTATGCCTGTTCCAAGTAAGGGAATTGCTCGTCAAAATGTTTGGCTATTCCAAGATAGATATAGTAATGACAATGCTATTATGTACTGTGTTGGTGATGTCTTTAATTACAACAATAAACAGAAGGCTCATGGTGATCCCACAGGTGGGGGACAGAGGCATATGATACTGACCCCGGAGAAAAATAATATTATTGTGACATTGTATAAAGCGTTATAATAGGCTATTTTTATGAAATGGAATTTTATAGATTAAGTATTTTCAATTTATTAAAAACTCATCATGGACTTAAATAAGTTTTTGCAAACTTATAAATTAAACGATATGTAATTGCTTTACGAGTATGATGGTTTTTGATTAATGGCTACGCTTTAGGCGTAGCCTTTTTATTTTAGGTATAATATATTCTAAAATATAGAATGATCTTGGAATTAACAAATTAATGATATGATGGATGTTATCAACAAGTAATTAATACTGTGGTTTATGCGTTAGGTTATTTGATTTTTTTGCTTATCTATTGATTGTAATCTATTAAATTAGATTTATATTCTAATTTACTATTCTGTACAGCTAAATAGAATATTGCTAATTTTTATTTATAAATAAGATTCTAAAATAGTGCTACATCTTGCATCACTCACAATTCTATGTATAACAATGGGTTGAAGATGGTCATGTGTAGCAGAATTATGAAACGTTATTTATTGAGTGGTACGTTATCTTATTTGATTTCGTACCACAAAGGGAAAGGTAATTATGGCAGGTCATGTAATTATATTTACTTGATAAAATAATTGATATTATAATTTGAGTGATATTTTTGTAGTTGTCACACTATTACCTTGGCGAGTTTCAGTTCCATAACTAACGCTAAAATTCTCTTTGTCTGCTATTTTTCCATTTATAGCGATGAGTTTTTTGCTAAATATTTTATCGCTGAATTTTGGGTCATTTATGACATCAATTATAATTTTTCCTTTATTATCACCTTTTGTAGTAATGAAGTTAAATAGGCATTCAGGATATTCTATATTGTCAAGAGACAGAGGAGAACTAATGCCAGTAATAGATGAGATTTTTAATAAAGGCGAACCGGTTCCAAGATTAAATTGTGTCTTGCTTCTGTCTATATCACTTTTCGGCAATATACCGTCGTTGTTTAATATTAACTGTGAGTTATCTTGTATGTTTATATTACAGTAATTAAATTTCCCATCTCCCAAAAATAGTTCACTACTTTCAAAAGTAAGTTCAGATGATTCCTTCAGAGAAATACTACTAGCTAAAAAAATAAATGCGGGAGAATCTTGTTGTATATCCATTGGTTGTGTTATTCTGAATTTGCTTTTTCCTGACATAGTTAGTGTAGGAGGTTTATCAGAAGTAATATAATCTATGAACATAAACACAGTTCCTGGATTTCTTATTTCTAATTCGCTTAAGTCTCTAAAATCAAATGTGGCGCTATCAGCACAGCCAAAATAAATAACTGTGTTATCTCTTTTTTCTGATTGATAGTCTACTGTTAATATCCCGGTAGAATTATTTATTGCCATAACTTTGTCACTACCAATGAATTCCCCATTATCATTGGAACTAAATTCGGGCCAATAGATAGAGGCATACTTAGATTTGCTTGTTAATGTTAATATATTATCATTTTTATCCATTGTAAAACTGGTACTGTCTGATTTATCTAGCGAATTGGGTTCAGATTGCGGAGGGAGGATAATCGTTTGGGTTCCATAATCGTCAGTATATATTTTAATTTCCTGTTGATTTGATGATTTAGTGAAAATCTTTCTCATTTTTAACTCCTCATAAAAATTAAATTTTTTCATAATTAAAAGTGGTTAAAATAAATATAGTTCAAAATGGTAGGGTTTCAAGCGGTTGAATAAATTTATTTTATGTTTTTTATCCTGTTCAAAATAAATTGCAATAAGCAGTTCAGTTTTCTTTATAATCAATAAATTTACTTGAAGGATATATTTTATTGTGTTTAAATTACTGTTTAATTCTGAAATTAATTATTAACATTCTTCCACCTTTATCTTGGATAATCTCTTGAATGGTTTCTATGTCATTAGTATTACCATATTACAGATGAATAACCTGCAATCACCTAATACTCGTGGCTATATTGAGATATTTATCCAGTTTTACAGTAAGATCATAGATGCAACTTTCTCTGTATTGTAATAATATTTCTATTTATCAGTATTATCATCGTGTTTTGTACCGTTTTAAGAATATAAATATTATAATTGATTTAATTTAAAATTAAATTCCTATATCATTTAAACGGAATTTTTCCATATTGAACTATCGAGTTAATAAATCTTAATTTAATGAAAATTTATATCTAATTAATTATATCCTTGCAGGGTAAATAATATCATTCTAATGATAATAATTTGAAATTAACAGATGGTTTTCTTTATATGATATTTAAATTGACTTGTAATCATATGGAGAATTGACTACTTTTTTGATGTGAATATATGAAATTCTCAGATTCACTAAAGAATATTGATTATATGATTTCATTCGAAAATTAAACATTATTTAAGAAAGATATTTACATACCTAAAATAGCTATGAAAATTAATTTCAATTAGCTAATACTATTATACGATAATTAAATGATTCTTGAAGGATATATAAATATGAAGAAATGTATGTTAGGAGCATTGCTTCTCGGGATTGCGTTTGCCGCAAACGCAGGCAGTGGAGCCGATAAGTCTATTGAATTAACTGATCAAGAGTGTATTGCGAAATGGGATATGTCTAGTGCTTCCCGGTCTTGTGATGCATTAATTTGGAAAATCGGAGATACTACTTGCGCTATTACAGCACTATGTCGTGTTGCTCATGGGCCAGTTGTTGAGAATGGTACTCGGTTTTTTCCGTATTCTAAGGTATCACAGCTCGTTAACTGCGATGGTTATTTAAAGACTTATGGATGTTGACTTTGTTTTCATTAATTTCAGGCTACGGGCTGTAGCCTGATTAGGGCGTTAGGGAAAAATTGTAAATTCAAGTCAGTGCCGTAATCTCTGAAAATAGGGCTTGTGGATAAAAATTTTTTATAATTAGTTATGACTATGCTAAGGCTATGTAATATAGGCAAAACCGAAATTTAGGATAAAGGTGAACACCAAACTAGGAAAAAATAAATGAAATTAAAATTTGCTAATTGGCAATAAATGTGAGTTAATAGCATCACTGGTTTGGAAGTTCAGACCTATTTATGAAAAAGAAAGTTAAAGCAGTTCACCATTTAGCGCTATCCCTGATACCACTTCATTGCGAATTCCTTCTAATTAGTACCCATAAGTAAAACTGAAAAACAGACCTCATACGCCTTATGGCAACTTCATAAAATTAAAGGAAAACTCTATGTCTAATGCAATGACTGGTTCAGTAAAATGGTTTAATAACGATAAAGGCTTTGGATTTATTTCTCCAAAAAATGGTAGCAAAGATGTTTTTGTCCATTATTCTGCAATTCAGAGCAATAATTTCAAAACACTGGAAGAAGGTCAGGAAGTTTCATTCTCTATTGAGAATGGTGCTAAAGGTCCATCAGCAGTAAATGTGATCGTATTATCCTGATTTAACTTAATTGCTTAAATCGATTAGCGACTTTACGATAGCGATGAGGGTGATATCCTGAGCAGTTAAAGTTGTTAATAAGTAAAAACCCGCTTACGCTTAGTTGCGGGTTTTTTGCGTGGTGGTAGCTATATTTTGTTTGATTTTCTGTTTGGTTTTTTCGCCTTGGCCGTTTAAATATAAACTAAAGAATTAACATAGTTGTTTCTGAATCTGTCAAAGTGACAAAATCATTAACTTTTCCATTTGCTATTAATAGCGGACATGAGTGCGTCGAGTTGGCTATCTAAGCTGGCATCAATGATCCCCACTTCTGTTTCCAGAATACAACCGCCTTGATCGAGGCGAGCATCAGCGGTGACTTCTAAATAGCCGATTTCAGGAAAATCTTTATGTACTCGAGATATCTGTTCGCGCACTGTTGCAGCTTGTTCAGGATTAACCCGTAGGATGACCTGCTTTTGGTTGCTGACTAATGAAAGCGCTTCTCGAACCACTTGTAAGGTAAGGGAAATCTGATCGTAATTTTTCAGGATCTTTCGTACAGCCTGTAATACCACATTGCTCATTTGTTGCTCGACTTGCCGGTAGTATTGCTGGCATTGCAACTGGGTTTGATGAATCAGGCTGGCTTGTTCTGCGCGAGCGGCATCAATACCTGCCTGCCAACCCAGCTCTTTTTGTTGCTCATAAACTGTTTGAGCCTCTCGTTCAATTTCCTTCGCTTGGGCCCGAGCGGCATCAAGCAACGATTCGGCATTGAGACAGGTCTGATAGTCTGCTTTACGTAGTATCAGAAGTTCAGGAGACAGTTGGGGGTGTTCTTTTGTTATTTTAATAAAAGGTAACATTCTGTATTCACTTGCTTAGCTAATTTGAGACACAATGCTTGTGCTAACGGTCGTTCTGTCTGGCTGACAGGCCAATCTGGGAGGTTTTCATGGGGAGGAAATCGCAGGCTCAGACGTTTAGCGAAATCGACAGGAAAGGGGTCTATCGCCATTAGCCAAAATTGTAGCGCACTGGTACGAAAATAGTTCGCAGTAATCGTTGGCGGTAATGGACGTTGCCAACCAGTCGGCCAATTGCCGATGATGATATCGAGGTACTTTAAGCAGAAGCGATGCCCCTCTATACCGAGGGAGTTATGCAAGTGGCGAAGTTCTGTCGCCAACAAGCAATGGCGAATAGCTTGTCCATGCAATAGGGCACCCAGCCAGGTAAGCATCTGCTCTAAATAGGATTGCTCTAATAGGGCGATATTTCCCAACCCGGTTGGCAATTCATAGCCCACATTCAAATTAAATTGAGTTAATAGTAGTCCATTGATCCTGGGAGAGCTACGCCACTCAGGAAGGTAGGACAGGACTGAAAGCCATTCTGGCGGTAGATGGTCAGAATGGATATAGCTGGCAGGGCAGAATTTGAACTGGTAGGGCGTTAATCCTGTTGCCATTATTGCACCTTGCTTCGGTGCCACAGGAACTGAGCCAGGTTGCTGATAAATAGCAAGGCTAATAATAGAACTAAAAGCCCGACCAGACGGCCCTGTGATTCTTCAGTGACTTGGATAGAGAATAAAGTCGTGTACCTTGGTGCTAATGGTACTTGACGCACGCCAGCTGCGGGAACTAATACAACGCTGATACGATCATAACTCAGCCCTTCAATGCTGTTATTGACCAATTGCTTTATCTGCGGGATGTAGGTATCCAATTGAACGTCAGCAGCGTGTTTGATAAACACGGAAGAAGAGGCTGGCAATAATTTTTTACCCAGTCTGTCTTGCTCTTCCGGTAAGACTACATGTACGCGTGCCACGAGTACTCCGTCGATCTCAGAAAGCGTTCGGGCGATCTCTTGTGCTTTGGCGAAGTTGAGCCGAGCACGTTCTTCCACCGGGGAAGAGATAAGCCCATCTTTGGGGAAGACATCTTGTAGCGAAGAGAAGTTTTCTCGTGGATACCCTTTACTCTTGAGTACCTCAACAGCTTGTGCGACATCAGATTCTTCTACCAACAACTTGATATTGCCATCTTTATCTGGCTGTTTATCAGAGGAAATGCCCGCTTCCCTGAGTAAGGCTAACATTTCGTTGCCTTCTTTTTGGCTAACTCCTGTGTAGAGTTCGATTTTACAGCCAGCTAGCATCAGGACAGCGAGCAAGACGCAGATTATATAGGGTTTCTTCACAGCTCCTCACTGGGCTTTCATTAAAGTTTCAACGTTTTGATTGAGTCGTCCTACCGTTTTGGCAATCAACTCTTCTTGCAAGGTGATGCGCATCAGAGACCACTGCATTTGCATCAGGCTGTTGGGATCACTGCCAGGGACGGCTAGCTGTGTTTCCAACTCTTGTTTAGCCTGAGTAAGCTGTTGTCTGATCTGACCCAATTCATTGATCAGATTGTTGCCGAGCCCCTGATCATGATTGGACATAGCATGTTCAAAACGTGCAATATTTTCGGCACTGGCTTGGAGTTTATTAAGTTCATCCAAGTTGGTTATCAGTATCTCTCTTATCTGTGGTAGGTCCATTATTCCTCCAAATCGAGTTTGTGTGAGTTTCGTAGTAGGTTATCTACCATACCGTTACGAGGGATCAGTGTTTGCAACTCACGTCGAATTAGGTCACTCAGGTATTCATTACCCGCTAAAGGCTTAATGTTGCCTAGTACTTTGAGAAGTACGGTTTCCTGTTGTCGGCCTGTGGGCGCAAATTCACGAACAATTGCTCTCAATTCTGGTATATCCAGTGATGGCTTGACGGGCAATGCTAAGCCACCAAACTGCGACCATAAGTGTTCTTGGACAGGGGTAGTGAGCCTGGCTTCTAATTGGGCACGTTGCGAAGGTTGGCTTTCAGGCGATAAGGTCTGATACCACTGCCAGAGAGTTTTGTGCTGTGTTGTTGGATCTAAGTCGCCTAAAACGTTTTCCAGAGGTTCTCCCTGTAGCCAACGTTGCTGTCGTTCTTTCAGCATTTGTTGATCGGGCAAGATTTCCAGTGCTTGCTCGAAGCTGTGCTGATGCCCAGAACTGACCGAAGGCTGTGCTGTTGGTTGCGGCACAGTGTGATCGGTCGGCCCTTCAATCCTATTCATGAGTCAGTTGTTCCCGCATACCGTCAACAAAGGAGAGCAATTGTGGATCGTCACTGCCTGCCATTCGTGTCAGTCTTTGTTCCAGAGCTGATGCTAGTCCCAGACGCCACTCACACAAAGCTAACCAAGGTTCCAGACTAGGCCAGGGAAGATCTCGACCAAAATCTAAAGCCTGTTGATATTTGCCTTGATTTGTCAAAGAAGAGAGCCGAATCAGGTTTGCAGCTTCTTGACTTTCCTCGTTTAACATCAGCCAGTCAGCAATAATATTGGCCTCGTCATGGCAGTGATGGCCGCTTCCAACCAGAGCAATATCTGCCAGTAGCCCTTTGAGTGAACGTGTCATGATTAGATCTTCTGTAATATGCCCTGCATCAGGTCTTTCATGGACCGGGTGACAGTGGAGTTAATGTTGTAGATGACTGACCACTTGTTAATCGTGTGTTGCAATTCAGCCAGTAATGCGGGGTTATCAGGACCGTCTTTGAGGGCGGTGATTGCGTCATTGACGTTTTTGTTGGCTGCGTTAGCTTGTGTGCTTAATTGATTAGCAACTTTATCAAGTGTATTTACTGTCTCTGCGGAAGTAAAAATTTTAGTGCTAGCATCTGCTCCAGACATGATTGTCTCCTTCTGTTGCATTAAGTATTGTAATTGCAGCTTGGATAGCATCAGCTTCCAACTGCCACTGTTGGTATTCTTGTACCGAACCTCCATGTCTCAAACGTTGTTTGATATCGTTTAGTGCCTGAGAGAGGCGGTGTTGAAGTTCGTTGACATAATTGGGATCAGCCCCGAACAGTCGGGCCTCCAGGGATGTCATCATAAAGCGGGGCTCCTGTTAAGTTTGATGATAAATTGCTGTTCACCTTTGATAATGATAATGGCATCGCTGCGGATTGCTTCGATCCTTAAACCATTTTCTGTTGTTGCTCCAACGGGGTAGCGCAGGTTATTTTTTAGTACCACGTAGGGTACACGCCCCAAGGAAACCGCCCGGACATCGAAATTGAGTTCATCATTATTGCGGGCTAGCCGGTTGTTGTTTAGCAGTACCAGTTCTGGTCGGTTGCCGAATTCTTGCTTAAATACTTGCTGTAAGCGGTAGAAGCTGTGAGTTTGGTGCTCATCCAGTTGACCTGTGAACTCGATACGATCACTTTTATCCTGATAGGTCAGTGTGTTGGGCAAATCATGTTTAGCCAGTAGCATATCTAGTCTCTTGAGATGGCCACCGGTTTGCATCGTTTGGTTTTCTATACCAAGTAAGCCCGGAACGTCGCGTTTAAGTAATGATTCGATATCATTCCAGTTCTGCTCAGAATCAGTTAATTCTCCGGTAAGACGAATCCAGCCAGGTTGTTTGCCATTGCCGCTTTGGACTTGGGTATGACCTAATTTCTGTAAGATAAAATCCACTCCTTGAAGTAATTCCTCCATGGTACGTAACTCCAGGCGATAATTAAGCGGGTGGGTATCAAGATATTGTTGCAGTGCCAGCCGATGGTGGTTGCGGTCCACATAACCTTTTATCAGTAGAGGTTCATCATTAGGCATCATTTGCACACTAACCTGATGATAGGCTGAGTTGCTATTGAGAAAACGACGTAGTTCTTGCTCGGCCATACCATTGGACATGTTGCTTCTTTGCCATCCTTCATGTCCAAGCAACGCTAGAAAAACAAGTGCGACTACCAAACAGAGTATTAACATCCAACCAGCAATCCGGTTGCGATTTTGCCGGACTGGGCGCTGGTGTGGTGTTATCACCGGCTCGGCAAGTTGGTCTGGGAAGGTATGTTGTTGGTCGCAGAAAGCCCATAGCAATGGACCTGCTTCCTGACGGGCCAGTGCTTGCAATAAGGCATTTGGCGACAGCGGTTCGCCATTCTGACTTGGTGTTGTTTCACCCGCCCATTCCAACAAGCGGACTGAGTCTGGTTCTACTTCTAAGATGAGGTGCACGGGGGCAATTCCTTCATCTACCAGAACGATGTCTGCCTGTAGAGGGTCTGAGCCGATGACTAAACGCCCTTCAGCCAAATTGACCTCAATACTTTTATTCAGTCCGCGGTAAAAGCGAATTTTCCAACTCATTTGCTCGCCTTGTTTTGTGCACGAACACACCAAGTATCCTTAAGTGAACATTGTTGTTCGATGATGCGCCATCCATAAACGTTACCCATTCGGCATGAAGTCAGAAATGAGCTTTTACCCGCTTGTCGTAATGTTTCTTGCATTTGACGGGCTGAGGATAATGGTTGGCATTGTGCACTACTCAGTGCTTTACTCAGAGAAATGCTCTGATTAGAGATATCTTGTGTCGCCAGTAATCCGGTACGTAGGTCTTGGCCGTTACCCAGAGCCAGATAATTGGCCACTCCACTATCAATTAGCCGTGGCTCAATAATGAACAGTCGTACTGATCGTCTAACTTGCTCAGTGGTAGTGCGGAACAATACGCCTAGGTAAGGAATATCGCCTAAAAATGGCACCTTGCGTACAGTTTCACTCATCTCATCACGATAAATGCCGCCGATCAGCAGGCTTTGACCATGCCCAACCCGGGCAACTGTATCGACAATGGTTCGGTTAATTGTAGGTATGCCCCCTAAGCCTGAACTGTTCGGCTTCTGATTACCATCCTCAATATGCAGGTTTAAACTGATTTCGGGGGTATCGCCTATTTTGATGACTCTGGGGGTCATGCGTAGCATGGTGCCATAGGTAAGACTCTTAAGCTCAGCAACCCGTTCACCTTCAACTTTTACGTAATAGGTTTCATTGTGATCAATAACTGCTTGAGTGTTCTCCTGAGTGAGTAGTGTCGGGCGGGAAACTACCTGAGCACTGCCTTTGCTTTCTAATAAGGTTATTTTGGCTAACAGATAATCCAGACCACGGCGGTCAACTAAACTACCCAATGCAGTTGAACCGATGCTTTCGCCTTTTCCTCCGTTCTTCTCCTTTTCCTTTTCTCTGGCTGAGGTTGTGATATCAATTATATGGCGTGGTCCAGTATTGATACCTACCTGCCAGTCAACGCCTAACTCTGAAAGATTGTCAGCATTGATGTCAACGATGGAGAGGGCAACTTCAATACGCGCTGATGGCTTATCCAGTGCGTTAATCAAATGTGTATACATGGACATCCTTTCAGGATTGTCCCGTACAATGATTGCGTTTAGAGAGGGTTCTGCCTGTATGACAGCACGACTTGAGTGGTTTCCTCCCGTAGATGAGGACATTTCACCCGTGACAGTTGTCACATTGGCATCACTAAGCAGGCGGGAGAGGACGGTGGCTATGCCAGGCGCTTCAATATTGGTATCACGATACTGGATCTTGCGATCGACAACTGAAGCATATTTAAGTGGGAAAATTTCTATTGTTAATGCGCCCGTTTTTTCGCTACGTAGTAGTGACTGCTGTTCCAATGCAGATGCAGTTTGATCGACCAGCTCAAGATAGCGGGGAGGACCAGATACATAAACTAGTTGGTTGTTTGAGTCAGGGCGCCAGCCAAAGCGTGATTCCCAGATGCCGGCACGTTTCAGAACCTGTTTTAACTCTGTTGCGTTGGTCTGCTCAAGCTTAAGGAGACGCGATTGTATTTCGCTATTTTTGAATACATAAAGCACACTGCCATCATAATACCAGACCAGATTATAGAGAGAGGATAAGTGTTGCAGGAATTCCTGAGGCCCTTCGTGTTCGAAATGACCACTAACCTGATCGGTCACCTTATCACTGACAATCACTGATGCTTCATAGTTAGCACCAAAATTAACCAGGACATCCCGTAAACTTTCTCCTTTAGCCAAATAGTTATAAGGCGTAGGCAACCAGTCTAGATCCTGGCTAAACGCAGAGGGAAGTATCATAGTGCTGATACTCAACGATAACAGTAAGTAACGGCACAGCCGTTGGAACTGTTTCATGGCTGCCATATTACCTGTTTCCATTGCGGAGCAGATTGAGTTTCTGATAATAAAGTTATTACCTGTTCCAATAGATCGATATGTATGCCTATCATCTGCTCCAGTATTTGAACATCCAGACTGTCATGAGCAAGACGTGCTTCCAGAATAAGATTCTCTGATTCATCCAAGACTATTGCTTGAGGGGCATAGCGTCCCCATCGAGTGACTTGTTGAAGCAATATTTTTAGTGATTCAGTACTTGTTTGATCTTGTAGGTTATGACGCCAGTTTAGTGGGCTGGATAATACAAATTCGGTTCCCTGTTGGCGCAGAAACAGGTTGTAGTTATCAATGTGTAGATGATAGTGCCCTTGTCTATCGGGAACAAAAAGCTTCTGGCCCAAGCGACTGGCCAAATGGTTGAGTAGAGTTTGCATGCTTCCTCTAAATGGTTAGGCCATCGTCGATTGCCAGTGAAAACTATCCTGTGGTAGACATAAAGCCCGAGCACAGAGCCATTGTTGCAAATGGTTGGCCGCCTTGGAGTCATATTCTATGGCGGTTAACCAAGCCCAGCATGATGACAACGCTTCCGGAACTGGCATAAAAGCCATCAGGTTGCCGTCAGATTGGAGTGCATCTAGCCCAATAAACCAATTTGGCCACGCTTCGCGGGCATGGGTTTCAGTTGTAACCAGCTGTTTTTCTAACTGATGTTTGCGTTGGTTGAGTGTTGCTTGTAAGGATATGACCTCTTGCTGATGTTGTTCCCGGCATTGAGGTGGTACGTTTTCAGCCTGTTGCCAAAAGTGTGCTTTAGCATGTAATTGTCGTTCTTGAATCTGCAATTGTTCAAGTTCGGTGAACCAGAGTTCAATTTCTGGTTCTAACAGTCGTAGCCACCAGTTAAATAGTGGTTGTAATACCCAGTGTTGCAAAAGACACTTGTCAGCCAGGTTAATGTGGTCACCCAGTATTTGATTCCAGTCGCACTCTGGTTTCGCAGCTGTTCTGATTAGCTGTTGTAGTTCATCACGTCTTAAAGTTTGCCCGCAATTTAACCGTCTGTGAAACCAAACCGATTTCGTCAGGCTTTCCAAACGGCGTCTTGGTAAGAGACGTTGTAACAAAACAGACTGCTGGCTATTGATAATGCCTGTATTCTGAGATTGGGCTGGCTGTGATTTTCCGAGTAACTGATCCCGGCGTGGAATCCCAGACTGCATGACAGAGATTTTGCGGCCAAGAAACATGCTGGTTCGAGTCTGATTATGGTCTTGTTGGCTCATGCTATGCTCATCTTGCTGCTAGTCACTCTTATCGATTAAATTAGAAATGGCTTTATTTTATCTGTCAGGCCACGAGTTAACTTGTAAAAAACGTCAGATTATTTTAGCCAATCGTTACTCTTTGCCATACCTAGCCCGACTGGGTGTGCAATCGAAACGCCGTCGGTAGCTTTGAGTAAAATAGGATTGGCTGGAGAATCCAGCTTCCATAGAGATATCAACAATACTCATTTCGCTATTGAGTAGTAACTGGTGTGCATAAAGAATACGGCGCTCACTGATCCAAGCTCGTGGTGATATTCCGTATACAGAACGGAACAATTCCTTGAAAGTGGTTAGTCCCATACCGAATTCCTTAGCGAATTCGCTGAGCTTCCACTCTTTGAGGTAGTGATTTTCCATAAAGATCTGCAAACGTTCTACCTGACGATTGCTCAATTGCCGTAATACTGACATGAGCAACGCACCTTGCTCCCCGAATGCCATCAACAATACCAATTCTTCCGTTCTTAGCTGGCCCAAAGCTGTGGGGTAATCATGAGCCAATAAATCGACCAGACCGTTAATACTTTGAGACAATAGAGGAGATGAGGTAAATGCAATCAATTCGGGGGCGGGTACATTGTGCCGCTCGACTTCACTAAGTAGAGTACCAAAACGTTGCAGAAAACCGTGAAGAAAAGGTGTACTTAGGGGCAACCAAAGTAGCTTACAAGTATCACTACGAGTTTTTGCTACATAACTGCCACGACGAACAAAAAGCAGCTCGTTATGGGAGATGTCGTAGCTATTGGTGCTGTCCTGCCATGTCATTTCGCCTTCGAGCAGGATATATATCCCTTCCTGATGATGCTCTATAACGTTGAAGGCAGGCATACTACTCTGGAATAGAGTAATATCCATTCCTTTCCCTGATGTTGTGATGCCGTTCATTTTATTGTCCTGGATCTATTGATGTTGTCTTAAAAAAATATAAATAGCGTTATTCTTATTGATATTAAATATATGTTTTGTTTGGTTTTACTACCTGCAATAGACAGGAAGAATAATTTTAAGTACTTAACTGGATGGTGAGTTGTAACGCCTTTTGATTAAAATGTTTTTCTTCTGGCAGGTACATTATCCCTGTCTGAATAATAGTATTATTTTCACGTTTTATAAACGACAGATGAAAAGTGATAAATTTTTTTGCATAATAACAAGTACCTGTCGATTTTGCATTCTTAAAGTCTATCCCAGTAAGTGTAATTGTCGCAGACCATGCTTGTGAATGACATGCTTATGAATGAATAGTAAGCACCGTTCATATTCATGCTGTTATTACAAACAACAGAGTAAATAACCTAATGTGATAGGCAGTGAGTCATGAATCAATATTTTTATCCAAACTTAAATTTTCTCCCTTATTATTCAAGTAATGTATGGATGGTTCAGAATACGTCAATTATTGTAATGAACCCCTGAATATTAATTGATTAAAAGTATAGAAATCAATATGAAATGAAATCTAATAGTTCAAATGGTCTTCGCATAATAGTAGATCACTTGATAAGAAATTCAAATCTGGTTTGAACAATTTGATCAATCGATAAAAAGAAGAAATCAACCTGACTACATTGAATTGTTTATTTTAATATCGTTTAACGGATATTGATCCATCATCAGTGATTTTTATTTATCATAAATTTATTTGAATGCAGTTTGGTCATGATGATGAGACGTGAGCCTGAGGTGTTTTTGTTTGCATTGAACACTGGGAGATGTTTATACCAATGCTCAATGCTGCACTTATTACGTTAAACAAACATCATTTCTGAAGGTTTAGTGATGTCATCGTCAGGCGGATTTAGCATAGGACTTAGGGCTTGATGACCATCAAGTAATTTATGATAAGCAGAATCACATTCGTCTGCTGTTGCTTCTGTGGAAAGCGGTAACCATAGCAGTAAATCCCCAGCAACATCAGCAGTTAGCCGTGCAGGGTATAAAGCTGAAAAAGGATTATTCACTTGCAATAATTGCAGCATGACGCCTTGCAGAACTTTACCTGGATAATCGCCCAATTTGACTGCCAGTAAATAATTCTCATCAAATCTTTCTAGCAACACATCGGGACCTTGCTTGTTTTTAATGCGCAGTGTCTCTCCTGCTAAAGGCAACTCCAGTTGATATTTTTTTAACCATTCTTGTAACATATTCTATTCCTATGCTGTTTTGATCATCCAAGCCTTAGCCAGTTCTACTGTTGTTGAAGAGAACGGTTTTTTCCAAGGTTTCATTCTTGCGCCATAATTGTCCGCCAGCTCTGTCAGTGCCTGGTTGACTTGCTCGGCGGTTGTTGCTCTGGCAAGGCTGTGTTCGACTTTACGTAGTAGTGCGATGTTAGAGGCAGGTTGTCCCATCCGGAATAATGATGGATAAACGACTTCACGTGTAATATTCAACGCAATATTGGCGATATCTCTGCGTCTTGCTTCTGTCAGTGCTTGTCCTAATACAGATGAGTCAATTTTTTTTCCGGCACTGGCGCTGAGTAATCGCTGGAATATTGGGTTATCACTCTGATTCAATTCTCCAGCAATCCATGCCTTACGTTCAGGGGTTGTCGCTAAGGCATCCAGCTTCTGCAATGCAGATTGCATGAATGGAGTTATGGTTAACGTATTATCGTTCTCTTCACTGATAATCGCAGCAGCTAATTCAGACAGCGCTTCCCGGGCTTCAGTACGGAATTGAGCAATGTTTGAGGTTGATTCCTTGGATTGTGTCGCAACAGCAGAGAACATTTCATCATCCAGAGAGAGTAACGCTTGTTCCAGGTTATCAAAACGGTGATGTTCGGTTTGTTGTTGCCGATTCTGCAAGTGCTCTGTGACAGCGGAGTCTAGCTTTTCTTGTAGCTGGTTTTTGATTTCCCCGCTCATGGTGAAATTCAACGTACCGCTGAGCGTATCGCTGAAATCACCCATCTCTGTTTTTAAAGGGACTGTGACTATTTGTTCTTTGTATGTTTTCAGCTCATTGGTCTGTAATGCGCTCCTGGCAGTGACAGGTGCACCTACGATCCAATCTACTATTGCCGAACCAAGATTACCTTTGGCAGGTACTTTTACCTTCTCTCCTTCAAATTCCAAGATCAGATTGTCATTTTGCCGAATAGGGGAGTGTTGATGATGTGGATTAATCATTTCAGGGACAGGCACGTTTAGCATCACTCCCCCGTCCTGGAAGTGGGTAATTTCTTGTTCTGACTGGAAAGGTTGGCTGTGTTCTTCAGGTTTAGAAAATACGATAGGGAAAGAGCCTGAAATATGGGCAGCCCGCGCAATTTCCATGTAAGGAGTGAGTGTTGAGCTGAAGACGACCATTTGTGGCTTGCCATCAAACATTGCGGTTCCGGTAATGTTTAATGCTTTTATCTCGGGAATGTGTTTACTCAGAATATCCAAATCCTTAAATGTCACTCCACCTCCGTTGTTGAGTCGATCGCGGATGGACATAATGTCAGGTTTATTGGAAAGTTCTGGATGGGCTGCTATCTGTTTTAACATCGATTTAGCGGATTCCTGGCGGATAACTTTTTCCAGTGGTACCGCCTTGGACTGTATACGCGGAAGCAACTTATAAAGCAGGTCAACTAGTTTCCCTACCGCACCAAAAGGACCAGCAAACTTTTTTCCGGAACGGGTGATAGGGGGCGGATTTAATTGTGCTTTGCTGTTGGGTTTATCTAGCAAGGAAATTAGGTCCATGTCATCAGAGAGTTTTTTAAAGCCCGCTGCATCCATACCAGAAGCCAATAATGCGGCAGTGATCCCGCCCGCAGAAGAACCTGACATGGTGCGGATGCCGTTTAGCATTCCTTGTTCTTCTAATGCTTTAATAGCGCCGGGGTAGGCGGCACCTTTAGCGCCTCCACCACTGAGTACCAGGCTAGTTAAGGGGGGGCGATTTAACTCCAGGCTGACACTACCATTTTCAAATTGTTTTAACGTAATGTTTCGTTTTCCAGCACCTTCTGCCATAACTGTGGCATTACCCTGTGCCGTTGGGGACTGGATTTGGTTGCGAATGGCCGGTTCTGTTGGGAGACGTAAAGTAGCCACTGCACTCTTCAAAGTACTAGTGAGACTTTGAACTATGGGATCTTTGGTAACGTTTGTTGGGGATGAATGACTTTTTGTTGCTTCATAATCAGGAGAAGAAATTTTTAAAGGATTAATGTGAATTTGCATTTTAAATATTCTCCGAAAGAATTTTAGGAAGATACTAATGCAAGGACTCGCAAATCGTTTTACGTAATTAGTCGGGTTTTTATCAAGTTGCTTCGTCACTTAAAAGAAAGGTGGTCCAACAAGCGATAAGTTGGACAAACCTTAAATAAAGAGCTGCCGGCGATGACTAAAACATATACCCAATAGATTTCGAGTTGCAGCGAGGCGGCAAGTGAACGAATCCCCAAGAGCATAGATAACTATGTGACTGGGGTGCGTGAAAGCAGCCAACAAAGCAGCAACTTGAAGGATGAAGGGTATAGTGAATGTTTGCCTGTGGGGTTATCAACATGGTGCGGTTTTGTATCTCAAAAAGTTAATATATGGAGAAGGTTATCATTCAGGAGAACGATCCTGCCATTGATCTAACCAACGTAAAACCTCTGCGGTGGCTTGGATAAGATCAGCAGGAATATAGTGGTCGATGAGACCATCTTGATAAAGTGCTCTGGCGAGAGGAATTCGCTGTAACACCGGGATGCCTTCTTCTTCAGCAATGCGTCGAACTTGTAGGGCCTGTGCGTCGGTGAACTTAAGCGTGATAAGAGGCAGTGGGGTTTCGCCTTTCTTATAACGGATACCAACGGCAATGTGGGTTGGGTTGGCAACGATCACTGATGAATTCTTGACGCTGGCGCGCATATTGCTTGATTGTAATTCTTGATGGAATTGGCGTCGTTTGCTTTTGATTTCTGGACTGCCTTCACTTTCTTTATATTCCCGTTTAATTTCGTCTTTGCTCATCCTAAGCTGCTTGATATGTTGGTAGTGTTCAAAAGCATAATCGGCGATAGAAATAATAATAAATCCGATACCGCATACAGTCATTAACTGGGTTAGCATCATACCAAGTACAGGAATAATACATCTTGACCCACATTCCGGTAGATTTAGTAGCCCCTGTAGATTGCCTTCCAGAGTAACCCAGATTAGGGTGCAGAGTAGACCTACCTTAAGTATCGATTTGATGAACTCCACCAAACTTTTGATAGAAAAAATTCTTTTAGCACCTTCAACAGGGTTGATTTTTTTGATATCAGGCTTGATTGAATGCCCACTTAGCAGGAAACCGTATTGAGCGAAGTGTGATGCCAGCGATAGTAAAACGGAAACGCTCAGAATTGGCAGGCAGAGGTAGACCAGTTCCTGCATCAGGTTTTCAACGACGTGATTGAGAGCTTGAGGGAACGGCTTTTCCAGTAGGTTAGCTGGGATCAACATCAGTTTACTCAGATGTTCCAAATAGTAATCAGACATAACCATTATCATACCAACCAGCCCCAAGATTAAGGAGGTAGAGACTATTTCTGTACTCTTAGTTACCTGGCCCTTCTTGCGGGCATCTCTGAGTTTCTTGGGGGTAGGTTTTTCAGTCTTCTCTCCACTCATGGGGCCTCCAGGATAGGGGTTAACATGTGTAGAGGGGAGAATATTAACAACACCTTATCATAGGCATAGTGCATCAGTAACTGGATATAGATAACCAGTAACAAGCTGGCGATTGCGCTCTTGATCGGCATTGCTAACACGAAGACGTTGAGAGAAGGAGCAAAACGGCTAATCAGTGCTAATCCAAATTCTGCCAGAAACATGGCTATCAACAAGGGGGCAGCCATTAGGGCACATAGTTGCAATAGGTAGCTGAACTGACCGTAGAAAAAACTGATCCATTGATTGGTAATTGTGGGGAAAAACTGAGTTACCGGCCAACTGTTATAACTCTGAAATAAGGCACCAAGTAGACTAAGAAAAGCGCCGCCGGAGAAAAAAAGAGTTATCAGGGTTTGAGTTAATAACAGACCAGTAGGCGAGGTTTGGCTTCCCAGTGAAGGATTAAGTACTGAAGCCATGGTTGCCCCCCGCTGGTTATCTACGATAAAACCCGTTGCTTCCATGGCCCAAAATGGGATAGAAGCGATAAAGCCAATTAATAGGCCAAGCAGAACTTCCTTACCAAGCAATAGCATCAATTCCAGGCTGCCGAATGTGGGTAGTGGATTATTTGCCACTGTTGGATAAGCATAAAGAGCCAATGAGCAGGCCACACCGTTGCGAATCATTCCCCCTCCCAGCATCTGTTTGCTGAGGACAGGAAATATCACAAAACAGCTCATAATGCGTGGTAACAGCAGGGTATAAGCAAGTATGTGTTGCTGGAACTCTTGTAGTGTCATTTGATCAGAGGCACCTTGGAAAAGGCCATATTGGCGAAACTATAGAGTTCATTGCCAAGCCAGGTAGCAGTGGCAAACAGGGTGATAATAACCGCAATTAATTTGATGACAAAGCCCAGTGTTTGTTCTTGTATTTGGGTGAGTGCCTGGATCAGAGAAACCAATGTTCCCACCACGGCAGCCATCAATACAGGTGGCAGGGAAAGGATTAACACTAACCAGAGGGATTGGCTGGTGAAATGTAAAATATCAGCATTACTCATATTTAACTTCCATAACTGATGACAAGGCCATGTGTCAGGCGTGTCCAGCCATCAAGCAAGACAAATAGTAGTAACTTGAAAGGGAGGGAAATGGTCATAGGAGAGACCATCATCATCCCCATTGCGAGCAGAATGTTAGAAATAATGAGATCGATTGCAATAAATGGCAAATAAAGAAGAAACCCAATTTCAAATGCCCGGGTTAATTCACTGACCGTAAAGGCTGGTAGTAAGATTAACAAACTATCTGGCTCCAGCCGGTTCGCATACTGGCTTGGCCAAATTTGTCGGGTGCTATCGATAAAAAAAGTTCGTTCACTGGACTTAATATGTTGTTTTAGAAAGTTCCGGTAAGGTGCCATGCCTTCTTCCAGGAATTTTTCTACTGATTGTGCATTGCTGAATGAAACTTCATTTTGACGCAGGTAATCCTGAGTAGCGAAACCTACCGGAGCCATCACATAGATTGTGAGGATAATTGCTAACCCATACATAGCCATGTTGGGCGGGATTTGTTGTACTCCCAAGGCGTTACGCAGTAAGGAAAATACCACAGCCAGTTTGAGAAAAGAGGTAGCCATCACTGCAATAAAGGGAAGCAGAGAGAGTAGAGCAAGCCCGATGATGAGGTCCAGCTCGTTCGGTAGCTGGATCATGATTCTTTCTCCATAGCAAGGCGTTCAACTCTGACTCCCAGGCGTCCCTGAATATCCACCAGCCGCCCTGAGCCGAGACACTTTTGATTGACGAGAATACGTACTTCACCATCTGGCGGGACGCCAAGATCGAGTAATGAACCGGGTTGTAGACTAGTGAGTGTATGTAAATCCAGAGTCTGGCGACCTACTTCAAAACTAACATGAATCTCTAAGCTGTTTAAGTCCGGTACTGGTGAAGTGCTGTTGGGACTGTCAGAAGAGAGTGTATGCATAGTGATTAACTCCAGTTTATGTTCATGGTATTTAAAGTAGGCCCAAGGGTGTCCTTCCAGATACCCTAACAGAGGAGTATCTGGTTGCTGTTGGGGAGGCAGTAGCAATACATCCCCGGATTCCAAGGTGCGAAATTCGTTTAAGGTCAGGTTTATCGCTCCCCATTGTAAAGAAAGGAGTAATGGAATGGTCAGGTACTCCCCCGGTTGACGTTTGGGCAATATAGCAAGTAGGGGAGAGGGTTCTGTTAACCAGAGCGGTAATGTGGCACCTTGTCGCTCAAAACGCAGTAGTACGCAGGCTGATGAAGAGGGGGCTGATGTAGTACGTAGTGCTGACCATGATAGATCAGATAGCATCTTACTCTGGTATTCCAGCAATGATAGTAATAGATCCTGAGGAAGTGAGGATAAGTCTGCTTGTTGCAGATCAGGAGCGAGCCACAGGGCCAGTTCAGCTGCATGGCAATAAAAAGAGAATGTATGTCCTTTCCAGTGGGCCAGCAATACTCTGTCCAGCGTTTGGGGAGGGGAGACGACATCAAGTGAGAGGTGACCATTAACCCAGCTAAATTGTTGCTGATAATGACTTAGGGTCTGACGCAAGGTCAATTCTTCTAATGAGACTTTAGGTAAGGTCAGGCTATTCATACATCATCTTTCCATTCTTCATATATGCTGCGACGTTGGCGTGAACCATGTTCGCTATCCGTTTGAGACGGAAGAGAGAGATCGATAGTTTGTGTTGGGTAAAGGTGCTGTAGGCGTTCAAGTAGTTCAGAGCGTGCCTGCTTCAGTAGTTGTTGGGTTGTCGGATTTGCCAAAATCTCTATTTGAAGTTTGCCATTCTCATTGGTGAGTTGGATCTCAAGAGCACCTAGGTTAGGCAGTGTCAGATGTAATGTCGTCGGGCGCTGCTGCTGTGTTAATGTGATGCTGATCTCTACACTCAATTTATCGATTAGCGTTGCTAAAAGAGGAACGGTGGCTGAAGTGGCTTGCATCGTAGCGAGTATGCGCTCTCCTGGCAGAAGTTGTGTTGGTGGGAAGAAGGCCCCTTTGCCGTCTGATTCATTAGGGTAGGAAGGATGAGTATCCGACTCTTTTGGCTTTGACGCTGACAAATGATGTATCTCAGTTTCGGCAAGGGTCTTTCCTTCCCTAATTCTGATTTCGTTGGAATAGCGGACCGGCATAGCTAAAGTTAAGTCTTCTTGCTGGCGAAGGATTGTTCCTTGTTGTGTGTTTTGACGGTATGCCAACTCATTGCCTGTGTTTTTTCGTGCAGGAATAGCTGTTGTGTCAGGATGAGAAGCAACCGTGGGCATAATGTCAGTTGGCTCTAGGTCAAGAGCAGATGACGTTTTCAGGTCTGGGTTCACTGGGAGATCAGGCGTTGCCTGAGTCATTGGGTAGGCTACCAATTCGTCATTTGCGTTTTTCTGTGCAGGAATAGCTGTTATATCAGGATTAGGTATAGCAGAAGACATAATACTAATTGACTTTAAGTCTAGGTGAAGCTCTGGGATACTTGGTGCCGCCAGAAAATTTGTTTGTTCATACGTCAATGATTCTTTTATCTCTGTGATGGCCTCAATGGGGCGGTGAGCAAATTTTGGTAAGGTTTCTCTCTGATTCGGGTTAGCCAAGCTCTCTTCTCTGTTGTGTGAACAGGAAGGTATGCTAGGGGATGTCTGCGGTAAGGCATGTATATTCGGGTCATCGGTTGTCAGATGCATGGAATCGAATGAAGAAAGCTCCTCATTTGAGTCATCCATGGAATACAAATTCGTTGTTTTGTCGTTTGCCTTTGGGTCATTTAACGGTTGTTCCGTCCGTCGTGTTGTTGGCTGGCGTGTGTTGGTGGTGTGAGAGGCGATAGCCTGTTCGAAACGGCGTTGCAAGTCTGCATCTGCTGCCACAGGGGATTCTGGGAGTGGGGAAACGCCTTTTCCGATAGCTGTCAGTGGTTTCATACTCTCTGTTTATACTCTTGCTTGGCGGTGGAACTCTTCTTGCTCCAGCTCTTCTTGGTATTCACCTTGGATACGGAGCGCCTCTTGTTCTTGACGACCTAACTCATTAAATTTTTCTTGCTGCCGGCGTGCGTGATGCAATACGCGTTGGCACTCTTGTAATTGGCGGAGTTCTAGCTCTACTTGTTCGAGTATTTCAGCGGCTTTCCTCTCCAGTTGTGCTTCATTTTTGCGCAACAGAGCAACTTGTTGCTGCCAACGTTCAAGCCCTTTGCGGTCAATGGGCTGGCCTTGACACAGTTTAAAAAGACGCTGTTCTTCTGCTATTCGCCACTGACTGTAATTTTGCACGTTTCGCAAGGCTTGTTCATGGTGCTGATGAGCTGTTTGCAGCTTCATTTGTTGTAATGACAAATGTTGTTCAGCGCGTTTGACGCGCAATGCTTTTATGCGTTGTAAACGGCTAATCATTGTTTTGTTATCTGCTGTAAGAGCACCAGAGTTTGTGGCAGATCACTTGGCTCATGAGTGCCTTGACGCAGCCAACCACGTATTGCTTCAATATGCGCAATAGCATTGTCGGCAACAGGATCTTGTCCTTTTTGGTACTCTCCAATCTGCAACAGAAGTTCAACTTCTTCATACTTAGCCAGCCAATGACGTAATAGGTTGGCCTGAGCTTGATGTTCGGGGGTGATAATTTGACTCATCACCCTGCTAGCGGAACGTAATACATCAATGGCCGGATAGTGGTTAGCAGCGGCTAACTTGCGTGACAGAATAATGTGGCCATCTAGGATAGAACGAGTCTCATCTGCTACGGGTTCTGTCATGTCATCTCCTTCTACCAATACGGTATAGAGTGCGGTGATCGAACCTTTGTCAGATTGACCCGCACGCTCCATTAACCGCGGTAAGGCCGCGAAGACTGATGGAGGATATCCTCGTCGGGTCGGTGGTTCACCAGCCGCCAGACCTATTTCTCGTTGAGCCCGGGCGAAACGGGTCACGGAGTCCATCAGCAGTAGTACACGTTTGCCCTGATCGCGGAAGTATTCAGCTATTGAAGTGGCGACGAACCCGGCTTTAGCTCTCTCCATCGCGGGACGATCTGAGGTAGCGACCACTAATACTGAGCGTTTCAGCCCCTCTTCACCTAGATCAGATTCGATGAATTCTCGCACTTCCCGACCTCGTTCACCGATGAGTGCCAGCACGGTAACATCAACTTCGGCATTACGAATCAATGTAGATAACAGCGTACTTTTCCCGCCACCTGCGGCGGCAAATATCCCCATACGTTGCCCTTCACCACAGGTTAACAGGCCATCAATGGCTCTTACGCCAAGTGAGAGCGGGTGTTCAATCCGTTTACGACTCATGGGGGCTGGGGCATCTCGATAAACTGGATACCAGGCTTGTGGTTCCGGTAATTGGCCTCCAGAAAATGGGTTACCCAACCCGTCAAGAATTTGCCCTAATAGATAATCACCTACACCAACCTGATGCATAGCACCGGTTGGACTCACTTCTGTATTAGAAGAGATACCAAACATCTCACCAAGTGGTGTCAACAGAGCTTGATGTTGTTGGAAGCCTATAACCTCTGCCAAGAGCGACAATGTGTTGTCAGGATTGCGCAAGTGGCAAAGTTCACCTATCCGTACACCAGGGATAACTGCTTTAAGCAGTGTGCCTGTAACCTGGGTAACCCTGCCGCGAATCTGAATCAGTCGACATTCATTAATAGCATGATGCATTTGGCCGGGAATGTGGTCTAGGGAAAGCTTCATGATCGTTATATGTAACCTCTGCTTTAAACACTATAAAGCAGGGAATGGCGGAGAGATTGTAGTTTGAGTCGGGAGTTTTTAGAAAATGGTTGGAGTTCGCCACTCGCATTAGACGCGGTTTCCGGCGGATTTTGCTAAAAATTCACGACTGATTTTGGCATAGGCCCCGGGGCGGTATCTTTATAATTTGTCCATTAATTAACTCTGATATGACAGGATAGGCTATGGATATTATCCAGAATCATCTTCATTCGGTGACTTTGCCAGAATCCGGTGCCGAAATTACAGCGCAACAGGAGCAGGCTAAAATCGGTCAGTTTCAGGGAGAGAAAGTGGTACTGGTTGCTGCATCCCAGTCTTTAGCTGACGCGGCTGAAGAGATGACCTTTGCATTTTCGGAACGTAAGGATATGCCATTATCCAAACGTAAAGTTAGCGATGGGCATGCTAGGGTGCGGGAAATTGAGGCGCTAGTGAGTGAGTACTTACAGAAAGTGCCGGATCTGGAGCGTCAACAAAAGATTAAGGCATTGATCTCTCACTTAAATAGCGGCCAGTTGACCAATATCTCGCAGTTACAGGCTTATCTGGAAAGTTTCTCTGGAGAAGTGAGTGAACAATTCTATGCGTTGAGTCAGGCCCGTGATGCGCTAGCAGGCAGGCCAGAGGCCCGTGCCATGTTGGCATTGATTGAGCAGGAGTTGTCACGTTTAGCACAAGAGCAGGGAATCGCTATCGAGTTGGGGGCTCGCATTACGCCTGATGCCACGGTAGCAGCCAGAAATGGGGTTGGCAATTTGCAGGCATTACGTAACATTTATCGTGATGCTGTTATGGATTATCAAGGGTTGTCAGCGGCTTGGCGAGATATCCAATCAAATTTTAAGAACAGTCCCTTGAAGGAAGTAACAGGATTCATCATGAAAGCTTTGGTTGCTGATCTGGAAAGCCAACCGCGAAATATTGAGTCTGCTAAGCTGCAATGTGTTATGGATGATATGAAGAAGCTACGTTTGGTTAACACTGTGTCGGCTAAGGTTGAGTTGTTATATAAAAGCGTAGTGAAGGAAGAAAGCAAGTCATACTGGCCTTCTGACCTTATGGGGGATGTTATTTCCCTGATTGAGAAACGCTGGGCTAATGTGCGGGATGTTGAAATGCTCGGTAATGCTTTGGAATTGCAGGATAGTGAAACTCAAATTTATTTCTTCCGGGAGTTGAAACAATTAATTCGATTGATTCCGGTGGAAGTGTTTAGTGATGAGGAGCAGCGCCAAAATCTGCTTAATTCCTGTCAACTGGTGCTTGATGCAGCAATTGAGAAAGAAGAAGACGAACTGTGGTCAGGAGAAGGAACATCATGAACTGGATAGAGTCACAATTGCTCCAGTTTTGTCAGGATTTGGGTATGGAAATGTCTGATGTTCCCAGCTCTTTGATCCAAATCGATTTTGAGTACTCTGGCACGTTACAGATTGAACGCTATGGTGGGTTATTAACGCTTTGGCTAGCCCGTGAAATCTCTTGGCATCAAAGGGGAGACGTGATGATTAAGGCGATGTCGCTTACTTTTAGCGGGTTGGGTCCTGAATTGCCCTTGCGTTGTGGCTGGTTGGGGGATGATCGTTTGTTGTTGTTTGTTACATTAGATGAACGATGTGTAACGTTGCCTTTGTTACATCAGGCATTTAGTTCTTTGTTGAGAGTACAGCGTGAGGTGCTCGCTTCGTGAGTAGAATTGCTTCCGCCCATATAGGAATTGAGCAACTGACGGCGATCAGCCAGGAAGAGATAGGGATTGGTTTGCCCGATCGCTATGTATTATTGCCTGATGGTCAATCTGTTGAGACTCACTCAGCACGTCTTTATCCGGCTAACAAAGCCGATCAGACTTTATTGGCCTTTGCCTGCCCAAAAGATGGGTTTCATTCTCTTTTACGCCCGTATGACTTCCGTCAGGCTGTCAGTAGCCTGCATGAGACTTTACAACAAGGTGATGACATTAGAGTACGGAATGCCGTTTCCTTGTTGGAAAATATGAATCAAGATGAACAGTTGTTGCAGATGGCTCTGCACCTGTTACACAAGGTATGACCATGACTCTTAGTTCTAAACAGCAGAGCGCTTTGCTGCTGCTTGGCTGGCTTCAACTCCAGTATGGTCACCCTGACCGAGCTCGTATTTTATTAGATGCATTACTAGCCTTGCATCCTGAACACCAAGAAGGGCGTCGTGCCTTGGTGGTTTCGTTACTTAAGCTGAAACAAGGGACAGTGGCGAGAGAACATTGTACGTTTTTACAGAAACAGGGAGACCAAAGTGCTGCCCTTTGGCTTTGTGTTAGCCGAGCCTGCCAACAAGAGGGAAATTTAGAAGAAGCACGTAGTGCTTATCAGCGTTATCTTTCCCAAGAGACTTTACCATGAATCGCGGGTTTGAATTATTACGTCTGATCGGCGAGCGCAAAGATATTATGCTGGCAATATTGTTGTTGGCTGTTGTCTTTATGATGGTGTTGCCACTTCCTCCTGTCCTGCTTGATATTTTGATCGCCATTAATATGACTATCTCGGTCGTACTAATGATGATGGCAGTCTATATAAACTCGCCCTTGCAATTTTCTGCTTTCCCAGCCGTGTTGCTGGTAACAACCCTGTTTCGCTTGGCGCTTTCAGTGAGTACCACCCGAATGATTCTGTTGCAGGCTGACGCCGGGAAGATTGTTTATACTTTTGGTAATTTCGTTGTTGGTGGAAATCTGATAGTAGGGATAGTGATCTTCCTGATTATCACCATTGTGCAATTCATCGTCATAACCAAAGGTTCGGAACGTGTGGCTGAGGTTAGCGCCCGTTTTTCCCTTGATGCGATGCCCGGTAAGCAGATGAGTATTGACGGAGATATGCGTGCTGGAGTTATTGACGTTAATGAAGCTAGGGAGAGGCGTAGCATTATCGAAAAAGAGAGCCAGATGTTTGGTTCGATGGATGGTGCAATGAAATTTGTCAAGGGGGATGCCATTGCTAGCCTCCTCATTATCTTTGTCAACATCCTGGGGGGAATAACTATAGGTGTTACTCAGAAGGGGATGGCAGCGGCTGATGCATTGCAACTCTATGCTATTTTAACCATTGGTGATGGCATGGTTGCTCAGGTCCCAGCACTGTTGATTGCTATCACGGCAGGTATCATTGTTACTCGGGTTTCATCAGAAGATTCTTTGGATCTGGGTAATGAGATTGGTGATCAGGTCGTCGCTCAACCTAAGGCGCTGCTAATTGGTGGTGTTTTATTGGTGTTGTTTGGTCTTATTCCTGGGTTTCCGACATTAACCTTTTTAATGCTTGCGCTGGTGGTAACTGGAGGCGGTTATTTCTTGTTCCAACGTCAGCAGCAAGCTAACGCCAACCAGCAAACTGACCTTCCCAGCTTGTTAGCCCAAGGGGCTGGTGCCCCGGCAGCTAAACCTAAATCTAAGCCTAAAATCGGTAGTAAGGCCAAGGGTGGGAAACTTGGGGAAAAAGAGGAATTCGCTATGACGGTTCCTTTACTTATTGATGTGGATGCTGGGTTACAAGCTGAACTGGAAGCGATTTCGCTAAATGATGAGTTAATACGGGTACGACGTGCCCTCTATTTGGACTTGGGAGTCCCATTTCCGGGTATCCACTTACGCTTTAATGAGGGTATGAAGGAAGGGGAATACTTGATCCAACTACAAGAGGTACCTGTTGCCCGTGGTCGATTGCGTTCGGCACACTTGCTGGTACAGGAACCAGTCAGCCAGTTGGAATTGTTGGCTATCCCCTATGAGGAAGGTGAACCACTATTACCTAATCAACCAACTTTGTGGGTAGATGAAGCGCATCAAGAACGTTTATCTAAGTCCGGATTGGCGGTTTTATCAATGTCTCAAGTGATCACATGGCATTTGTCACATGTGCTGCGAGAATATGCGGAAGATTTTATTGGCGTTCAGGAAACCCGTTATCTTCTGGAGCAGATGGAAGGCAGTTACGGTGAGTTGGTCAAGGAGGCTATGCGCATAATCCCATTACAGCGGATGACCGAGATATTGCAACGGTTGGTAGGAGAGGACATCTCTATTCGTAATACACGTGCGATTCTCGAAGCTATGGTAGTGTGGGGGCAGAAGGAGAAGGATGTGGTGCAATTGACGGAATATATTCGCAGCAGTCTCAAGCGTTATATCTGTTACAAGTATGCTAATGGCAACAACATCTTGCCTGCTTATCTGTTAGATCAACAGGTGGAGGAACAGATCCGTAGTGGTATTCGTCAGACAAGTGCTGGTAGCTACCTGGCACTTGACCCCGCGGTGACGCAAAATTTCCTTGAACAGATGCGAAAAACGGTGGGTGATTTAACACAGATGCAGAATAAACCGGTGCTGATCGTATCAATGGATATTCGTCGCTATGTACGTAAGTTAATTGAAGGTGATCATCACAGCTTACCTGTGCTCTCGTATCAGGAATTGACTCAACAGATCAATATCCAACCTCTTGGTCGGGTTTGTCTATGAATCATGATCCGCTGACGTCTTGGTTTGAGGAACGGGGTTATCCAGTGCAGCTTCATTGTATGGGAAGTAGTTCAATTCCTCTAGGTTGGCGTGTGTGGTGTGAAGGCTGTGAAATTGCCTGGCGCTACGATGCTCCGCGAGTTTGGATCATAATGTTACGTCGTACTCAGCAACGGCGGGGACTTGCTAATCCATTTGCGCCTCTTTATCTGTTGGCTACAGCCGCTATGACAGTGCTTGGGCCGGGTAGCCGGCTTTATGGTCAAGTTAATACGCTAGTTGACTCTCCTCTTAATGATGAACGTTTAACCCGATTTTATCACCGCTGGACAGGTGCGAGTGAAGTAGCGCCTGGCTGGTTCGAGTTAGAAGCCAGTTGCGTAATATCGTTACATCAAATGAGAAAACAACAAAAAAAAGTCTAACTCTGACAGGAAGAATCAATATCTCTCTTTATTATAGGAGCCACTGATGCAAGAGAAACCTAATGCCAAAGTACTGCAAGCCGCTGAGGAAGCCATTAAGGACAGTGATCACAGGCTGCAATTGTTACAGGAGATGTGGCAGTCTCTTGGTATTAAGCCAAGTGTGGGTGCTGAACTGTTTGGCAATTCTGACCTTTCTCTGGTTCAAAATGCTGAACAGGAACTGCTGACAGAAATTAATCGCTTGCGAAACAGCTATGTTCATTCTCTGGAAGAGGGAAAACGTCCCCGTCGTCCACCTGGTATGCGTGGCATTATTGTATAAGGATTTAAAGGTGGAAATTAGGTCATATCACAGCAACCCACAACATTTCTTGGACGATCTGAAGTCAGTTCAGCCGGAGCAACTACAGGGTTCTAAATCTTCAGAGCTTGATGGATTGGTTCAACTTATTCTTGCTAAGGGGATTAAGATTGAAGTGAAATACGATCCAAGTAAGGATGACGGGCCAAGTTTTGATCCCAAGGTTATCACTGACGATAAAGAACTGCTGAAAAAGCTGATTGCCTATTTCCTGCCAGCGGATGCTGTTGTCAAGGATGGCCACTTAGATAGCCAAATAAAAAATGGGATCGATAATCTTAAATCCTTCTTGAATAATCAGGCATCGACAACTTGGACATTAAGAGATTTCCTGTCTGTGGTTCATTTTAATTTGACGCCTGATCGTCTTGATGATGATGTCATCGAAGTGTTTACTTCGGTCATGTTGCGTCATGATGAAAAACGGCGTCAGTTGCGTGATGAGCTGGCTGAATTAACTGCGGAGCTAAAGATTTACAGTGTTATTCAATCGGAGATTAATGCTAAATTGTCAGCTAAGGATGGTGAGCAGAAGCTTTCGATTGACAGTACATCTTTCGACTTGCGGGACTATAAGAAATATGGTTTTAGCGATGAAACCGCTTTTGCGGAGAGTACAGAATATAAGCTGTTAAATAAGATATCCTCTGAACCTATCTCTATTAAGGCATTTTTAGAAAGTCCCGATAAGCATAGTGGAGCTATGAAAGGTCTGGCGAATTCGTATGAATATGACAAAGATAATAATCGTTTGGCCAACTTCTCTACTTCTGTCAATGATCGCGTAAATCCACTCAACAACTCTGTCCAGGAAAGAACGACTCGTTTAAATGACGTGAGTTCCCGTTTTAATGCTGCTATTGAAGCGTTAAACCGTTTTATCCAGAAGTATGACAGCATTATGCGCAATATTCTCGGCGCAATTTAAGGAATGATTATGGAGTACCAAGAAACCTCTACCACTTCTGACCAGTATGCACAAGAATTGGAGGCTTTTTTTCATGATGGTGGCACTCTTGCCATGTTGAGGGATGTCTCCAGTGATACGCTGGAACAGCTTTATTCTTTGGCGTTCAACCAGTACCAGTCAGGTAAATGGCAGGATGCGCATAAAATATTCCAGGCTTTATGCATGTTGGATCACTATGATCACCGATTCTTTCTTGGGTTGGGAGCATGTCGTCAAGCAATGGGGCAATTGGAACAGGCTATCCAAAGTTATAGCTATGGGGCAATGCTTGATGTTAACGAGCCTCGTTTTCCATTTCATGCTGCCGAATGTTTAATGCGACTAGGAGAGCTTGATGGGGCTGAGAGTGGATTCTACTCGGCTAAACAACTTGCGGCAGCTTTGCCGGAACAGGCGGCTTTGGTTGCCAGTGCTAGTGCAATGTTAGAAGCCATTACGATAAAAAGGGCTCAGGAAGATGAATCTAATAGCAAATGATCCACTACGGGGCGGTTTTCCAGTTGGTGATATCCCTGCGATTACACCTTTTAAAAAGGATGATCACTTTACACCTAGCCAAGCGGGTAATATACAACCTAACAATATAGTCGCGACATCAGGAGTGGTATTACCGCAACCATTGTCAGTCAGTAATACTCGTCTTGATGTACAACAACAAAAGGAAGTAGATCATCTGCTCGAATCAATTAGACAAAAGACCGAGCAAGCAACGGGGCTGATAGCAGAATTGGCAGTAAAACTGACAGAAACTTCGCGGTTGGCCTCTCTGGCGATATCCTCATTTGAGGAAATAGAAATTGAGCTGGGCAAACTGACCAGTGAGCTTGAACGTAATCAGACGAATCTTAAGCTTCAGGATATTCATCGGGCGCGTCAGCAAAGTTTACAGAAAATGGATGAGAATCAGCAGAAGATCAAAGAAGCAGAAAATTCTGCCAAAGAGGCGCAGAAATCTGGGTTGTTCTCTAAAATCTTTGGGTGGCTTAGTGCGATTGCCTCAATTGTGGTTGGGGCAATCATGGTTGCTACCGGGGTTGGCGCAGTAGCAGGCGCTTTGCTGATTGCTGGAGGAGTAATGGGTGTGGTTTCTCAGGGATTACAACAGGCGGCTCAAGACGGTTTAATTAGCAAGGAAACTATGAAATGGTTGGGGCCAGTTATAACCGCGATTGAGGTTACAATGGCTGTGGCTGCGGCGGCAGTCAGTTTTGGTGGTTCCGCCGCAGGTTTGATAGCTAAAATGGGCGCTAAGATTGGCGGTAAAGTGGCTGAAGTGACGGCTAGGGTGGCAACAAAGGCGGTGGAGTTTTCTGCAAAAATGGCTGGTACAGCAGCTAATACCGCGGCTCGAGGGATGAAGGTGGTTACACAGGTGAGTGATATGGCAGTTGATCTTGCTAATGGTGCTGCTCAAACTGCCAATGCGGCCTTCCAGAGTAAAGCGGCTAACAGACAGGCCGATGTACAGCTTTCACGTAGCGAATTGACCACATTTCAGGCTCTTATGGATAAGCTCAAAGGGGACTTGTTCCAAATGGTGGAGTCTTTCCAACATGTAATGGAAATGATTTTACAGATGCTTAATGCCAAGGGAGATATGATAAATAACCTTGCCAGCCGACCACAGGAAATTTAGGGAGTAATGAAGATGGGGATTAATGATAGTGCTAGTGTCAGTGGTCAAAAGGTCACTTCCAATCACATTGTTGGCCTTGAAACTGACGAAATTTCTATTTCGACACAGACAGCACATGAAGCCGCTATTCAACCGTCGGAAAAAACGGGGCAAATGAATCGGGTTGTATTGATTGCACCGAAACAGAATCTCGATCTCAATCGCTTAGGGAATGCCGAACGAGAATTAAGTAACACTCTGGATATGATGTCGCTGATTTTTGAGATCGCCAAGAGGATGCGCGAACTGGGTATTTTACAGCGTGACATTGAGAATAAAGCGTCCATTGATGCTCAGAAGTCACAAGTGGATGAGATGCGACATGGAGCCAAGCTGATGATTGCTACGGCTGTAGTTTCCGGCTTGATGACTGTTGGTTCAGGGTTTATAGGTATCTTCTCTAGTGTTAAAAATAGTCAGACGGTTAAGCAGCAGAGGACGCTGGAAAATAATATTGCTGGTCGGAACGAATTGATTGATCTTAAGCTGCAACAGCTAGGTAAAAATGGCGATGTGGATCGTGCTGTGGTTGGTAAAGTATGGGCTAACGCTCAACTTCTTGATGAAAAGGCTTTGAAATCTCTTACCGTGGTTTTTGAAGATCGTAACAGCAAACAGCAGTTCTTAAGTGCAGTGATGAAATCTTTAGAGAGCATGTCTAATAATTCAGTGCAAGTGGAGCAGGGGCTTTCTCAGGCTAAAGTTAAGGAACATGAAGTAGATGCATCTATTGCTCAACATGAAAAACAAAAGAGTGAAGATCAGATTTCATTAGATAACAATTTCATGAGAGATGTTTTGCAATTGATACAGCAAATTTATCAGAGCCATGTCCAGGCATTGCGTGCGGCGACTGGTGTCGTGTAATGCGGACAGAGTAAGTAGATTCAGTGTCATATAACAAACCTGAGCGCACCTTCCGGTGCGCTCTTATAAATGGATACTGCTATTTGCTCTCTTTTTTTAAAATTTACTAACACCGCCAAAGGTACCAGAAAGCGAAAATACCAAATCAAGATTTCAATTCTTAACCGACAGAATGTGTTAAGTAAGAAAGAAATTTCCTATGTTCCGGTGTTTGGTTTTTAATAATTACCGGGGTGACCTTTTTATTAAAAGAATTGCCTTTGAGTGACAGAGGCATAAAAGATGGTGGTAGTAAACTAAATCCCTTTTCTGCGGGATTAACCCGCTTGTTTAACTGCGTGGTAGCTTCAAGTTTGCCTGATTTCCTTCTCTGCGGGAGTAACCCATGGATGTGATAGTTATCATCAACCAAGTTTTGGCTGAATTTGCTGCCAAATTCGGTTTGCCACACTTAGCTTTGAATCATGAAGGTGTGGCTGCTCTCTGTTTTGATGAGCATCTTCACCTCTCTTTGATCTTAATTCCTGAACGTGATCAACTAGTTTTACAGGTAGATGTCGCTGATATTACTGCGGTTGGAGAGGGGATTTTCCGTCAATTAGCCAGTTTTAATCGTCATTGGTATCAGTTTGATCTTCACTTTGGTTTTGATGAGTCAACGTTAATGGTGCAGCTTTATCGGCAAATGGCGGCCAGCCGGCTGAATCTGGCTGCTTTTGAGGAAAGCCTTTCGAGTATGCTAGATCATGCTGAGTTTTGGCAGGAGTTATTGCAGGCTCAGCTTTCGACTGGTACTCAACAGAATGAATCTTTGGGAATGCGAGTATGAAAATTGAAAATTCATTACCCATTCATTTAACAAAAGTATCTCATGAAAATGATAATCTTTGTTGTGGTTATCGGGTTACGTCAGGGCATATATCGCAAAATGTTCATGAACCGCTTTCTGTTGTGCTGAGTAGAGGGCTTGTAATAGAGCTTGAACATGAGGCAGTATTGCAACGCTTGTTAGATGGGCAGCATACACCATTGTCACAACGTCGGATCAGCTTGTTATGACCAGAAAGGGGCTAATGTTGTTGTGTTTGCTGATTGTCGGGTGTGTAAGTAACGTAACAGATAATGGGACATCACGGTTGATTGAGGGGGATGTGACTATGCTGGTTCCTCTATCCAAAACTGCAAATGTTGAACTATCGTTGCTTGCTGTCGTTGAAGGGAAAGTGTTAACAGTGGGTAAGATGCGTTATCGCCTGGATATGCTACCGCTTACTTTTTCCATGCGTTTGGGGTCATTACAGTTTTCTCATGAAGATTTGTTCTTGCGAACTCGTTTACATTGGGATGGGGAACGAGCAATACAGGCAAAGAGTCAACAATGGATTGTTGCAGGAAAAAAGGTCATAGTGCAATTATCTCCCCTACCGTGTTATCCAGAATGTTTATAAGACTGAATAGCAAATTCTTCAGCAATAAAAAAATAATGTTTATTTATAAGTGTCTATACCCAATAGATTTCGAGTTGCAGCGCGACGGCAAGTGAACGAATCCCCAGGAGCATAGATAACTATGTGACTGGGGTGAGTGAAAGCAGCCAACAAAGCAGCAACTTGAAGGATGAAGGGTATAAATACTATTTAATTTTTATCTAATTATTTTACATTGCATTTATTATTCATATTATTTGTAATATATAATTCAATTAATTTTTAATATTAAATGTCTATTAGGTTTATTTATTAAATGAAAATTTTTTATTTTTATATGTTATTGGATGTTTTTACTTTGTAATAGAAATATGATGATTATAAAATTACCCTTCTATATTTATTGATTTTCTTTAAATTAAATAATGCTAATTTTAATAAAATTAGTACTGTAATTGATTCAATTATTGAAATTTATAAATAAATTAAAGATAAAAAATATTTAAGAAATTCAACTAATCGCCATGCAATAATAGAATTGGTTTTTTATTTTGCATAAGAAAAAGATATAAGAGTTTACCTTAAAGAAATTACTGTGAAATATTTATTACCTGGTGTACATAATTATCATGAATTATAGTTTATTATACCTTGTAATTTAATCTTAGCATTAAGGAAATTCATGAATTAATGATGATTGTGCTCTGAATTATTTACTTTTAGTGCTATTTAGTGGTGAAAAATAATTAGGGTATAGACAATAAGATCTTAATATGACAATTTGTTGTAGATCTTAGGTTATCGTTATTCTTTCTGTTGAGGATAGGATTATGAGTCAATTTTATTACAATGATATAAAAATAGATTACAATGATAGTGGTATAGGTCCAATCACATTACTACTTCTTCCTGGATGGTGTGAACCTAAAACAGTTTTTATGCCCTTTGAAGCGTTGGCTTCGGAAACTTTCAGAATTATTAGCCTGGATTGGCGTAATCACGGACTATCTTCACAATCTGTATTACCGTTGACTCCAGAGATATTGTTAAATGATGTTGTTTCATTGATTAACTCATTAGAAATAGAGCAATTTATACCGGTTTCAGTTGCACATGCTAGCTGGATTGCTACCGATCTAGCAGAGATCATGCCAGAGAGAGTTTCTGCGCTCGTATTTCTTGACTGGATTATGACTAATCCTGAGCCTGAATTCTTTCAAGCAATTAACTATATACAAGATCCTGAAAATTGGGTTTCGGCAAGGGATTCTTTATTTAATTCCTGGATGGGAGGTGGAAATAATAAAGTTGTTAAGGATCACTTGGTTAAAGAAATGTCACAAGTGGGTTTTACTGTGTGGGAAGCGGCGGGAAAGGCAATAGCGGGAGCATATAGCAGATATGGTTCTCCTCTAGATAGATTGAAACTTTTATCTGGGCATCATCAATGTATTCATATTTATTCTTTAGATAAAAGAGACAATTATTTGTTGGAGCAGCAAAAATTTTCTCATGAGAACTCTTTTTTCCAGGTTAAGAGATTGGAAAGTGCCAGAACACATTTGGGTATACTTGAACAACCTGAAGAGGTTTACCGTACTTTAAAAATTTTTATATTAAAGGAATAGATGTGAGAGATCTGTTTTAGGTTAGTATTCACCCTGTATTGAAATGAATTGATAAAAGTGAATTCATTATAGCAATATAACAGTTCATTATAGAATTTAAGCTTAGCGAAATAATAGCTACTTGAAAGTGGCAAGCTCGAGGCAAGATAATAATATCTTGCCTTTTAATCCAGTAATACGATATCAGAACATTAAAAAATAAACTTTCAGTCGGATTTTCACAAAGCAGTCAGTAATAATTATCAATAGGAATATTATTTTATTGGAATAATGAACATTTCAACTAATTATATATCCATCTGTCATCCTAATTTTTTTATCCATAATGATGCATAACTGAGAATTGTTGATGAGTGCGGTATTATACTAAATGTAAGTAATCACCTAACAAAATTTAAGGCTGCGCTATGTGTGGCCTTTTCTTATTCTACTGATTTCGCAGTATTCCTATTAACTCAAATTTAAGGCTACACAGCAGCCTATGGATTCCCATTATATGAATGGGAGGAAAGGATGAAATACATGGATAAACAGCCTGACATCTGGATGCAGCTATGGTTATGGTTGCTGTCAGTCAAAGAACAAGGTATAGGCGCGGCACTGGCTGCTGCAATGGCTTATCTCAGAGGTCGATATAACGGCGGTAAATTCTGGACGACAATTATGGATGCCATTATGTGTGCCATGATTGCCTGGTTTATCCGTGATGTGCTGGATTTCTTTGGTATGAGCACGGATTTGGCTTACATCGGTAGTGTCATTATTGGTTACTTGGGAACTGATTATTTTGGTCAGATCTTAAGAAAAGTTGTTAATAATAAAACAGGCAACAAGCAGTAGGAGCAAATTATGAGCAGAGGCATTCGGAATAATAACCCTGGCAATATTCGCTGGGGTGATGATTGGCTAGGTTTAGTACCTAAATCACAACGTACTGATAAATCTTTCTGTCAGTTTGTCAGTCCTGAGTATGGTATCCGGGCAATGATTAAAATTTTACATAATTACAATCGGAAACATGGCCTTAAAACAGTGAAGGGGATCATTTCACGATGGGCTCCTCCCAATGAAAATAATACCGATGCTTATATAAGCCGGGTTTGTAAAGATACGGGTGCTACCCGCGACCAGATTATTAATGTCTTCGATAAGACATTTATGACAAAACTTCTTAAATCGATTATTACCATGGAAAATGGTAGTCAGCCCTATAGCAATGCGGTCATTGATAAAGCCTTTTCACTTTTGTAGAGCGATATTATGAAGGTTAACTCTCATGGTTATGCTGTTGTTGCCCTGGCACTTATCTCGTTGCTGGCTTATCACTATTACGGTAAATATACCAAGCAGCTTGATACAACAGTTCAGCTACAGAGTCGGTTATTGGAGCAGCAGAATGAAATAGTCAGCCAGCAGGAGCGGATAAAACTCCTGTCTGAGTTGGATAATAAACATACGAAGGAGCTTGCTAATGCTAAATCTGAAATTGATGCTCTTCGTGGTGATGTTGCCGCTGGTCGTCTCAGGTTGCGCATCGCGGCAACCTGTAGTCAGGGCGAAACCAGTTCCACCGGCAGCGTGGGCCATGCAGGAACCCCACGATTTAACCCGGCAGCTGAACAAGATTATTTCGATCTCCGAAGAATGATTGTTGAGAACGAGAGGCAAACTAAATACTTGCAGGAATACATCAAAACTCAGTGTCAGTAGCTGAGTTTTGATGATGTTATTGCACAATGTGAAATAATGTAGATATGGGGTGGTTATCAGGAAAGTCTGCTGAAAGTCAATTTATAATCAGACAGTGGATACTGTGTTTTGTAACACAACCCGATAACCGTCAATATCTTCAAATGTTTTACCTTTGACATCCCAGTATGGGTTGTAAGAAGAGATATTCATGAAACCAGCGGTTTTCATTAATGATATTTGATGTAACCACTCTGAATGGTCTGGTATATAGAAGGCCAGTAAATTATCTTGTGTCGGAGCTTTGCCTACCTTTGTGCCGCGATGATGTGTAAATTCGAGGTGCCAGAGATGATCTGGATGTCCTAGCATAATGCCATCGAAGTTTTCGTGATTTTCGAATTTAGCTAAAACAGTAAACCCTAAACCTTGACAGTACATTTTAGCGATCTGATTTAGGTTATCTGTTGGTCTGGCTATCCTTAGAATGGTTGATTTGTGCATGATATTTCCAGCTGATAAAGTTTTTATGGAATGTGTTCAACTCATAGATCTTCTATCTCTATATAAAACAACTAATAATAGTAGTTGAGAGCCGCGAAAATACAAAATAGTAGGCTTAATGAACCAAAACAGTCAGAAATTGTGATAGAATCCATACCAGATTATTATTCTTTAAATTTAAAATATATAAGAATTATTGTTTGTTTTGTGTTTTTAATTGTTTGGCAAATATGTTGTCTAGCTTTAGGCTTATTACCATTGTATAAATTACAAAACTACTTACTAAATTAAGGATTAATTTTGATACAAGCAGAAGTGTGTTTTTGCAGCAATATAATCACAAATATGCATTCAGTTTCAATAACTTCTGGTGATATTTTCTCTTTATTGTATCAGGGATATTCAGTTCTTACTTTCTATTTGCAACAATATCTTATGCAATACATTTTATAATAAAATAGTTAGTGGTTATATTATTTGTTTGATTTATTTTCTATTTAGTCGTTTGAGTTATCAAAGGTATTAAGCTGGTTTTTATTGTTTTTACAAAATGATACGATCAATGACTCATATAGCTCATGATACTTAAACAAAATTTTTATATTATATTATATCTTATTATATTATAATCTTCCTTTCTTAAGGAGATTATAATTAATACTACTGTATTTTTTGCTTATTGTTTTTAAGGATAAAATTCTGATGAATATAAAGGAATTAATTATAGTTCAAGTATTGTCTTGTTCTATGTTATTAGGTGGTTGTACGGTTGCTCCTGGGAGCAGCCTCCCTGTTTATAATAAAGAAATAATCAATGATAATGATAGTAACTATGATATTAATAATTTGGTAAATGTTTATCCGGTGACACCGCAGTTAATTGAAAAATTGCGAGTTAATTCTGCGATTGCTCGTCCAAACCCTGAACTAGATAAAGAATTGCAGCAATATGAGTATCATATAGGTGTGGGGGATGTAATCATGGTTACCGTCTGGGATCATCCTGAATTAACGACGCCTGCGGGACAATATCGCAGTGCCAGTGATACTGGTAACTGGGTACATTCTGATGGAACGATTTTTTACCCATATATTGGCAGACTGCATGTGAAAGGGAAAACAGTGACTCAGGTGCGTACTATGATTACGCATCAGTTATCAAAGTATATTGAATCACCTCAGGTCGATGTAAATATTGCTGCTTTCCGTTCACAAAAAGCTTATGTAACAGGTGAAGTTGCTAGATCTGATCAACAGCCTATCACTAATGTTCCTTTAACCGTGATTGATGCGATTAACCATGCTGGCGGCTTGACTGAAAATGCTGACTGGAAAAGAGCTATTTTGACTCATAAAGGAAAAGAAACAGTTATTTCTCTTCAGGATTTAATGCAAAACGGGGATCTGAAGCAGAATCGTCTGCTCTATTCTGGTGATATTTTATATATTCCTCGTAATGATGATTTGAAAGTGTTTGTCATGGGAGAAGTCAAAAAGCAAAGCACTCTACGTATGGATCGTAGTGGAATGACCTTAACAGAAGCATTAGGTAATGCTGAAGGTATAGATCAATTATCAAGCGATGCTAGTGGAATCTTTGTGATTCGCTCACTGCGCAATGAACCTGATAAGAGTGGGAAAATAGCAAATATCTATCAGCTCAATGCCAAGGATGCGACAACGTTAATTTTGGGAACTGAGTTTAATTTGCAACCCTATGATATTGTTTATGTTACCAGTGCACCAATTGTTCGCTGGAATCGGGTTATTAGTCAACTGGTGCCAACAATATCAAGTATTAATAGTCTGACTGAAACAACCAAATGGATTCATAAGTGGCCTAATTGATGTTTAATTCTATTCTGATTGTTTGTGTGGGTAACATTTGTCGATCTCCAACGGGAGAGCGTTTATTGCGGCAGCTATTCCCTCAGAAAAAAATTTATTCTGCGGGAATATCAGCTCTGATTGGTAAGCCTGCACATGAGCTTTCTAGTAGAGTTGCGGCTAGACATGGATTGTCTCTGGAAGGACATACAGCGCGTCAGTTAACCAGTGAGTTATGTCAGCAGTCAAATCTGATTCTGGTTATGGAAAAAAAGCATATTGAGGCTGTAAACAGAGTTAACTTGGGAGCACGAGGGAAAACAATGCTCTTAGGCCATTGGCTAAATGAAATGGAGATTCCTGATCCTTATAAATCTGATACCGAGGTTTATGAATATGTATATCAATTATTATTTAAAAGCGTTAATAGTTGGTTAGAGAAATTATAACTTATAAATGTTCTTTAATTTTTTTTATTTTTCATTACTTCTTAAATAAGTAATTATAGGCTTTTTATGACTACATCAGATAAATCAAGTCACACTCATACGGATAGTGATGAAATTGATTTAGGCCGTCTTTTTAGCGCCTTATTCGATTATCGCTGGGTTATTGGCGGAGTCACTTTATTATTCACTGTTATTGGTCTTTGTTATGCCTTGATTGCTACACCTGTATACAAAGCGAATGCTTTATTGCAGGTTGAAAAGAAAAGTAGCGCGTTGTCTTTAGTCGGGGACGTGACGGATATGCTGTCTGGAAAACCGTCAGATATATCAGCAGAATTGGAGTTACTGGTTTCTCGGATGATAATAGGAAAAACAGTAAGAGACCTGAATTTGGATGTTCAGGTTGAAGCTGATTATTTTCCTGTGGTAGGTAAAGGAATTGCCCGCCTTCGTGGTATGCCAAATCCTAAAATTGTTATTAAAAATTTTACCATATCGTCACACAATATTAACAACCCCATAAAAATATATGTTGATGACTCTGAACATTATCGATTGGAATTCGATGGTCAGGTTTTTAATGGGCAAGTTAATAAGGTGTTTGATGCTGATGGTATAAATTTGCTCATATCAAATATCTCGGCTTCACCTGGGCAAAGTTTTACATTGATTAAAAAGGCGCAGTTAGACGTAATTCGCCGGTTGCAACAATCCTTGAGGGTAACGGAGAAAGGAAGTAATACCGGTATTATTTCGCTTGAAATAGAAGGTGATGATCGTACAAAGATAAAATTGATACTTGATAGTATCAGTGAAAATTACTTGCGACAGAATGTGACAAGAAAGACCGAAGAGGCTGAGAGTAGCCTTAATTTCTTAAAGAATCATTTACCTAAAGTTAAAATGGAGCTCAATCGCTCCGAAGAGTTGCTTAATCAATATCGTCAAGCTAATGAATCTATTGATTTATCGCTTGAAGCAAAATCCGCTCTGGAGACATTGGTCCAGGTTGAGAAGCAGCTTAACGAACTGACTTTTAAAGAGGCTGAGTTACAGCAATTATATACCAAACAACATCCTGCTTATGTTGCATTGCTTGATAAGCGCAAGACTCTGACTGATACCAAAAAGGAGTTGAATCAGTCAATCAAACGGTTACCTAAAACCCAGCAGGAAATTTTACGTTTGACCAGAGATGTCCAGGTTGGGCAAGAAATTTATGTTCAGTTACTTAATAAACAGCAAGAGCTGAATATTTTAAAAGCCGGGACGGTTGGTAATGTACGTATTATCGATGAAGCTGTTGTAGAGTCTTCAGCGATAAAACCGAAAAAGTCTTTGATCATTGCTGTTATGATGATGTTAGGGCTTATATTATCGATGGGATTAGTTTTAGTACGCGTATTGTTCCGCAAAGGAATTGAAAGCCCCGAACAGTTGGAAGAAATAGGGATTTCTGTTTATGCAACTATTCCATTATCGGAGACCCAAACTAAGCTTGAGCAGCAACAGAAAAAGAGATCTTATCATCAAAGATTACGGTTATTAGCTATTCATGACCCTACTGACTTGGCGATTGAAGCATTACGTAGTCTTAGAACAACTTTGCATTTTTCAATGATGGAATCTGCAAATAAAATTATTCTTCTTTCCGGTCCAGCTCCAGAATTAGGAAAATCTTTTATTTCAGTAAACCTTGCAGCAGTATTGGCATTAGGTAATAAACGAGTTCTTTTAATAGATGCAGATATGAGAAGAGGGCATTTACATAAGGTGTTAGAAAGCCCTCAGTCTCCAGGACTTTCAGAATATTTGGCTGGCCAAAACCAGATAAAAGAGACTATTACCAGAACTTATCTTACTGAGCTTGATTTTATTAGTCGAGGCACTATTCCGCCTAATCCGTCAGAGCTGCTTATGCATAACAGATTTAAGGAGCTATTATCTTGGGCAGAAGAGCATTATGATTATGTCTTGGTAGATACTCCCCCTATTTTGGCTGTAACTGATGCTGCAATTATTGGAAGATATGCAGGAACTTCATTACTGATTGCCCGTTATTATAAAACTCGGGTTAGAGAAGTTGATGTTGCTATTCGCCGTTTCGAGCAAAATGGTACTCATATTAAAGGGGTATTGTTAAACGCTGTAGAGAAGAATTCGAGTCTCTATTATGGCGGGCATTATCAATATAGTTATAAGGATTGATCTGTTTTTCTCCGGCCTCCAGTTGCAGGTCGGAGAAATTTTATCAATGAAATCTTGTTCCTTTCTACTTTCTGACAGCAGTTAGTTTGCTCAAGTAAAAGGAAAATTGACCATTTTTCCTTTTATTTTGAAGGCTGAACCAACAGAACTTTTCCTGTTGTTGCTTTATACCTTTACAGTTGCAGATTGTAACTATAAGATGCATTTGTTATGTAACTTATTTCTGGGGAAATCTAATGGGCGACCTTGTTTGCTATAAACGAATGCCAATCTGGCAAAAAAACACGATTCCTGAAATGTTTACTGAAAGACACAACACCAAAGAAGGTACTTATGCTTGTCTTGAAATCTTTGAAGGTGAACTGGAATTTGTGATTTTCAATGATCAACAAGAAGAAATCTCATACTTTAATGTGCAAAAGCAGCCTCCAGTCATTCAGCCACAAGTTTGGCATAAAATTAAATGGGTGAGTGATGATATTAAATGTCAGCTCTCTTTTTTATGTGAATCGCAATATCTGTTTTATAAACAAAATAACCTGTCGCTGCCTCATTCTGAAATTAGATACTTGGTAGATATTATTTCTCCTTGTAGGACATTAGATCTGGGATCGGGTCGTGGTCGAAATACTTTCTATCTGGCAAAAAAGGGTTATGATGTTATGGCGATGGATATTAGCCAACAGCATATTGATACAATTAATTTTATTAAAGAGAAAGAACAGCTGAAAAACATCCGTACTACTGTTTATGATATCAATTCGCACAATATTACAGGAAAATATGATTTGATTATTTCAACTGTGGTACTGATGTTCCTACAACGGGAAAAAATTGCTGATATTATTCTCAATATGCAGAAACAAACGAATGAAAGTGGTATTAATCTGATTGTGTGTCCGATTAAAACAGATTCTGCACCATATTCATTACTGCCATTTAAGTGTTTTCTGGAACCGGGGGAATTGAGAAATTATTATTCTGACTGGGAAATTATTAAATATAATGAAAATCCAGGGTATCTTCATAAAACGGATGAACATGGCAACAGAATAAAATTAAATTTTGCTACGCTTATTGCCAAAAAGCATTAAAATATTTTAGATGAGCTATTAATTCTATGTTGACAGCGTCAAGCGACTCAATTGGTTATTGGTTTATTTTCTGAGTTGTAATTTGGGATATATGTTCTATCCTATTGATATTCTAGCTTTTATTATTAAAAGCTAATAGCAGGTTTGCATAATTTCGTTATATTTCTGCTGGTCTTGGTACATTTGTAGATATACCTGATATTTAGCCTGATGAAATAAAAATGTCTCTTTTTCCGGTTTGATGATGTTGCCGCTATGTACCATCAATTTTGCTGCTTGTGTAAGGTTTTGAAAAGAACCACAGGCAACTGCACCGAGCAGAGCAGCACCAAGATTGACGGCATCCTGCTCTTGGGGAAGATGAATTTCTCGCCCGGTGGCATTGGCATATTCGCGCAGCCATAATGGATTTTTAGTTGCGCCACCACACATAGTTAGTCTGTTTATCTGATGTCCGGATTCTGCTAACGCATCAATAATATGGCGGGTACCATAGGCGATAGATTGTAAGGTTGCCAGGTAATGGCGAGCCAAAGCATCACGGCCTGTTTCCAGTGTTAACCCACTTTCCATCCCCTTCGCATTGGGGTTTGCCCTTGGTGAACGGTTACCGTAATGGTCACTTAAAATGTGAAGTTGTGCAGTTGGATATTTTTCTCGTTGCTCTAATCGGGCAACAGCTTCATTTAGTAGTAGGTAGTAATCACGATCAGATGCTTTAGCTTCAGCTGCTAACTCCAGCCAGCTATCATGTTGACGAATTGTCCATTCAACTAATGAGCCAGTTGCACTTTGCCCGCCTTCGTTGAGCCAGTAACCGGGTAGCATAGCGCCGAAATAAGGCCCCCAAATCCCTGGAACGATAACAGGATAGGGGCTGACGATCATATGGCAGTTTGAAGTACCACTGATGATGACCAGACTGCCTTCTGGACATGCTCCAGCTAATGCTAGCCCGCCTGCATGAGCGTCAATAATACCACCGGCGACTACAACCCCTGTATGTAGTCCAAAGTTTTTAGCTACTTCAGTGGTTAGATGACCGGCTGGTTCGCCAAGTTCGAGAATGGTCGTTGGAACTTTGTCTGCTAAATTTTCTAAGCCCACATCATAAAGTAGCTGTTCGCTGAATTGTTTTTGATGAGCCAGGTAATTCCATTTGCAGGTGAGAGTACAGATACTGGCTACATCAGCTGTAGTTGCTTTCCATACCAGAAAATCAGCTAAGTCAAAGAAACGCCATGCATCTTGGTAACGTTGAGGGAAGTGGTTTTTTAGCCATAAGATTTTTGGTAGCTCCATTTCAGGGCTGATTTGGCCACCTACATAGCATAGTGCCGGATCATTGGTCAGATTTATAGTGGTGGTTTCTTCGATCGCGCGGTGATCCATCCACATGATGATATCGTGTTCAGGATTGCCATTTTCAGCAACAGAAAGAGATTGGCCTTTAGCTGCCACCGCGACGAGTGAGCAGGTGGCATCGAAGCCGATTGATTTAACATCAATCGGATTGATATTCGCCAATGTGACAGCTTCTTGGACGGTGATACACACTTGTTCCCAGATATTTGTCGAGGATTGTTCAACAAAACCAGCGTTTGGATGAAATTGTTGGATAGGGCGCACAGAGAATGCATGTCGTTTACCGTGTTGGTCAAAAACCGCGGTACGGACACTAGCTGAGCCAACATCAACACCAATGAAATATTGTTGTTCTACCATGTGATCCTTTGCCCACTCGTTAACTTGAGCTGACAAAATGAGTTGAACAGAACAATAATACAATGGGGTTGTTTAATTATTGTGAAGCGGTTCGAGAAAGATTTGGTAATTTTATGATTATGAAAGAATATTAAATATATTTTTATTGTTCCCCAGATTGGAGTAATGGAATCTGTTTTGGATAAGGGCTGGTTCAAGAAAAAAATGATAGTTAGAGCGAGGAATAGGCTTTCAGAAAAATTGTTGATAATTTCTATTTGGTTATTAGTTATCCAATAAGTCATTCTTTTTAAGAAGAGCATTAATGAACAAAAAATTAAGTATGAAGAATAGCTTTTTATTTCAATTAGTTGAAAATGTTAATGCTATCAGCAAATTATTTGTATGTAAAAAGGTAGATTAGGCGCAGATATTTTGTGATGAGTTTGGGATAACAAATTTTAAGTACCCTATCTTAAAATTGTATTGAGTGATATCACTCACAAGTATTAAATCTTTTTACATTTTTACGAAATTTTTTCTCGCATATTTTCTGTAAATATTCTTTATTTAAATTGCTTCATATATGTTGTTGTTTTGTTGCGAAATATCGAGGAAATATATGGAATTAATCACAGAATGGCTGGGTGCTATTAATGGGGTAGTGTTGGGAGTACCAATGCTGGTTGGTCTTCTGGGAGTTGGTATCTTTATGCAGATCCGCCTCTCTTTTCTGCCCATACGTAAATTGGGAACAGGTTTTAAGTTACTGTTTGAGCGTAATCATCAGCGAGGAGAAGGGCAAATATCGCCGTTTAATGCACTGATGACTGCGCTTTCTGCCACCATCGGCACGGGTAATATAGCTGGTGTTGCTACCGCAGTTGTATTGGGTGGACCGGGTGCGTTGTTCTGGATGTGGATCACTGCATTAGTCGGAATGGCGACTAAGTACTCAGAGGCAGTACTGGCAGTTCGTTTCCGTGAGGTTGACAAAAATGGTCACTATGTTGGTGGCCCTATGTATTACATAAAAAACGGTTTGGGTGAAAAATGGATCTGGCTGGGAACGTTATTTGCGATATTTGGTAGCCTTGCTTGCTTCGGTATTGGTAATACCGTACAAGCGAATTCTGTTGCTGATGTGCTGCAAAGTAATTTCGGTGTTCCGACGATGGTAACTGCCATAATACTGGCGTTTCTGGTTGGTGCAGTACTTATTGGTGGTATTAAACGTATTGCTGATGTGGCAGGTAAGTTAGTGCCATTTATGACGGTTGCCTACTTGGTTGCTGGGATTGTTGTTTTGGGAGTAAATTTCAATGAAATTCCCGCTGCATTTATCCTGATTGTTAAATCTGCATTTACACCCGTTGCGGCTCAAGGTGGTTTTGCTGGTGCAGCAGTATGGGCAGCAATTCGTTTTGGTGTGGCCCGCGGAATTTTTTCTAATGAAGCGGGACTGGGAAGTGCACCAATTGCTCATGCCACAGCAAAGACGCAAAATCCGGTTCGTCAGGGATTGATAGCGATGCTCGGTACCTTTATCGACACCATTATTGTTTGTTCCATCACTGGATTAACTATCGTGATTACTGGCGGTTGGTTGAACGGTCAGACTGGTGCGACACTGACAGCGACTTCTTTCTCTGCGGCGATTCCTGGCGGTAACTATATCGTTGCGGGGGCGTTGGTAATATTTGCTTTTACCACTATTCTTGGCTGGAGTTTCTATGGCGAAAAATGTATTCAGTATTTGTTTGGGCAAAAAGCAATTACCCCTTTCCGTGTGGTCTGGATTGTCGCTTTGATGGTAGGTGCTACTCAGTCGTTGGATTTTGTTTGGTTACTGGCCGATACATTAAATGCAATGATGGCGATACCAAATCTGATTGCATTGGCATTATTGAGCCCGGTTGTTTACCGGCTGACAAAAGAACACATTAAAGATGTAAATTCGAATGGTATTGATATTAGAGAAAAGAATTGAATAAAAGCCTTCCGAATGTGAAGTGACCCCCAATAGTTGGACAACCACTTACTGGGGGTTTTTTTATGTCTAAATATAGTCGTGAACTAAAAATCATTATTGCTAAACGATGTCTAGCAGGTAACACATCGGATAAGCTATCAGCGGAATATTCAATCTCTTCTCGACAAATTCGATACTGGGCTCAAGTTGTTGCCATTCATGGCGATAACGCCTTTTTGCCAACGTCTCACTCTCTTTGTGCTGTAACAAAATTCCAAGCTTTAAAATTAATGTGGACACATGATTGGTCTCTCACTCACACTAGTGCAGTTCTCAATTTAACGACTCCAGGTACCTTATCAGTCTGGCTTGATAAGTATAATGAAACCGGTATCAAAGGACTCGAAAGTCATCAGCGAGGAAGACCCCCAATGAAATCCCGACCTAAAACCCCGCCGAAGTCTGATGACAAAATGACAGTTGAGGAACTTAAAGAAGAATTAGCTTATTTGCGTGCAGAAAATGCTGTCCTAAAAAAGTTAGAAGAGCTGGAACAGAAGAAACGCCCACTAGCAAAGAAAAAGCGTTAATTGTTTTAGCTCTTAAAAAGAAATATCCATTAAAGCACTTACTTTGTGCCATTAATCTTGCAAGAAGCGTGTTTTACTATCAATGCCAAGCGCTTAAAAAAACGCGTGCTTATGAACAAGAAATAGAGATGATTAAAACTATCTATCATGAGCATAAAGGTCGTTATGGCTATCGCCGCATTCATTTAGCATTGAGAAAAAATGGCTTTAAAATCAATCATAAAACAGTCCAACGATTAATGGGGCAATTAAACCTAAAATCCACGGTAAGGCCGAAGAAATATCGTTCTTATCGTGGGGAAGTTGGAAAAACAGCACCGAATTGGTTGGCAAGAGATTTTCGCGCGACAAAACCTAATGAGAAATGGGTAACGGATGTGACGGAATTTAAAGTGAATGAACAAAAAGTCTATCTATCACCTATTATTGACTTATTTAATCAAGAAGTTATCGCTTACAACGTGGCGAAAAAGGCGAGTCTGCCTTTAGTGACAGAGATGCTAAAAGGGGCATTAGATGGGCTAGATGCTCACTCTAAGCCACTCATTCACAGTGATCAAGGTTGGCAATATCGGCATAGGGCTTATCAAAAGCAACTTGCTGATAAAGATATTAAACAAAGTATGTCGAGGAAAGGGAACTGTTTGGATAATGCGATGGCAGAAAACTTTTTTGCCTTACTCAAAACAGAAATGTATCACCAGCAGCACTTTAAAAGTGCGGATGAACTGATTGAAAAAATAGAAGAATACATTGAATATTACAATACAAAACGGATCAAGGTGAAATTAAAAGGCCTAACTCCGATAGAATATCGAAACCAGGCCTTACACGCCGTTTAACTAAAATGTCCAACTTTCTGGGGTCAGTTCAAATGGAAGGCTTTATTAATCACTAGGTGAAACTAATTTTATTTTTCACTAGTTTTAATGTAGATGTTTTTGACCTGAGTATAAGCATCTAACATCATTTTGTGTGTTTCTCTTCCAAGGCCAGATTTTTTGTAACCGCCGAATGGTGCATGGGCGGGTAGTTCATGGTAAGTATTGATCCACATGCGGCCAGTTCTGACAGCTTTGGAAACACGTAATGCTCGGTCGATATCCTGTGTCCAAACTGCACCACCAAGCCCATAATCAGAATCATTTGCCATGTTGATCACGTCTTCTTCTGTGCTGAATGGAATGACTGTTAATACAGGGCCAAAGATTTCTTCGCGTGCGACTCGCATTTCATTAGTCGCATTGATAATAATGGTTGGTTGAATAAAGAAGCCATCATCATAACCTTCACCAGTAATCCGTTTGCCACCGGTCAAGATAGTCGCGCCCTCTTTTTTCGCAATATCGACATATGAGAGAATTTTTTCCATTTGTTCCTGGCTGATTTGGCTTCCCATCTGTGTTTCTTTTTCCAATGGATCACCAACCCGGACAGATTCAAATTCTACTTTCAGGGATTTCAGGAATTCATCATGAATATCTTTATGCAGGAATAACCGCGAACCTGATTCACATGCCTGCCCTTGATTCAACAGAATGGCTTTGGCAGCATATTTTACTGCTTTCTTCATATTGGCATCAGGGAAGATAATATTGGCCGATTTACCGCCAAGTTCCAGTGTTGCAGGGATAAGCTTTTTAGCAGCGGCTTCGGCTACGGTATAGCCAACTCCGGTGGAACCTGTGAAGGCCACTTTCTCGACATCTTTATGATCCAGAATCGCTTGACCTACTACTGCACCACGACCTGTAACAATGTTGACCACCCCAGCTGGCAGGACTTGATTCAATATCCGACCTAATTCAAGCAGTGTGATTGGTGTCAATGTTGCAGGATTGATAACAATCGTGTTACCTGCTGCGAGAGCAGGAGCCAGTTTCCATGCCGCCATCAGTAGCGGGAAATTCCAGGGAATTACTTGTCCGACAACACCAATAGGCTCACGGATCACCAAGCTAAGTGTATTGGTATCTAGAACTGAAGCTTCATCGGAATGGGCACGGATCACTCCCGCAAAGTAGCGGAACTGGTCAATGCTGGCGGGCAGATCCATATCCCGGGATTCATGTAATGGTTTACCGTTATCCAGTGATTCAAGCATGGCAAAACGTTCTAGTTCTGCTTCCAGTAAGTCAGCAATTTTCAGCAAAGCTGATTGTCTTTCTATTGGGGAGGTTTGACTCCATACAGAGAAGGCTTTTTTCGCGGCACTGACAGCAAGATCAACATCTTTGGCATTACCAGATGCATATTCAGTCAGTAATTCTCCCGTCGTCGGGTTATAACTTTTGGTTGTTTCTTTGGATACACTATCTACCCATTGTCCACCGATAAGCATTTTGTAGGATTTAACGGGTAACATCTCTTCAGCAATATCATGTAATCGTTTCATTAACATACTCCGGGTACTTTGGTTTAAGAATAGTTACGTTTACTGCCTTGCATCAATTATGTCTATTGGGAAAGGTTATTAATTAATAGCCTTAATATAGTTTCGACAGGTGAATGTATCTTTGCTTTATAATTTATTACCTGGTCAAATGTTTCTTGTCATGTTTTGTTATTTTTTAGTACCAACATAGTAGAGTACAAAATAATAGATGTCTATTAGCGTGTTATATAAAATATTACGTATATTAACGAATGTAAATTATGAATAAATGTGGAATAAATATCCGCTGGAATATTCCAACGGACTGAAAGGAAATATTATTTTGCTGTGACCCAGAATACCCCGCTACCATCAAGGGCAGTAAAAGTTTTATGCAGATATATGTTGTCGGCCTGTGGATCGATATCTTCGAACAGCTCTGGATGTAGGAATTTTGCGATAACTTCAACGGCAATGATGTTAAATGGTGTATCGTAATATTGGTGATACAGTGCTATTACCCGTTTTTCACGGAATGCTCTTAATATGTTCAACTTTGGTCGTGTTAGCAGTTTTTCCAGTCGTTTTTGTGACTGTTTCAGATTGCTGGCATAACCCAATGGAACAGAAAAACTTTCAGATCGAACTTTATCCCAATCAGCAGCGGTCATCAGATAAAATTCAGGATTACTGACAATTAATTGTTCTTCATTTACTTCACCTTCCATACCTGAGAACCAGCGAGCCCCCAGATTATCACCTCCAGCAGCAGTAACAAATTCACCAAAATTTCCACTCCCGAAAGTTTTACAGCATTGTTCTGCGCCAAACATTCCTGCATGGCGTTCAATAAATACCGGCGGGCGCTGTTCTTTGCCCAGTGTACCGATTCGTTTATTAATGGTTTGCATCCTGTCTTGATAAAACTTAATGAATTTCTGTGCATTTTCTTCTTCGTCAAATACTTTCCCAAGCAAAATCATACTCGGAACAGTATTTGTCAGCGGATATTGACGGAAATCGATAAAAATAACTGGGATACTGGCTTTCTCTAGTAGAGTCATAGTTCCGTTATCATTGAGTTTGGTCTGAAGGCCAATATCAAAAATAACTAAATCGGGTTTATGAATTAGCGCTTTTTCAACACTGAAATCACTTTGATAAGGATTAGGAAATACAGGAATATTTCGTAGCTGTGGGAAGTGTTGCTCATAAACAGCTGCCAGATCTGGGGATTTTATTTCTAATGCATTATCCCAGGCGACAATGCCTTTAAGAGGATTATCAGGATGAAGAATATTTAGTGCGATTAATACCCGGCTGTCAGCCAGCATGACCCGACTGGTTGGGGCATCAACTTTAACTTTCCGGCCAGCAACATCCCTGACCATAATTTCTTTTGCCTGAGTAAGGATAGGCAATAATATTAACATCGTAGTCAGAAAATATTTTGCAATGCGGTGGATGACTGACATTATTTCTCCTTTGTTTTTAAGTTTTATATGCAGGGTTGCAAAGTAATATTCTGTATCAGAAATTCATGAGTGCAGAAATATAGAGTGTTCTTGGTTGATCCATTAGAATAATTAAGCGAGTCGGTAAGTGTCGATGTGATCTCATCCGATAGGGTCAACATCTGTTTACGATAAGCTTAAAATGATAATGATAACGATTTATACTAATCAAACAGTTTTAGTGGTTTTAGTAAATAATATTTTAATTTTTCACTATTCTTAAATGATAACAATGAGTTAAGTTGTGGTTGTTATCTGAACACCTGATGTCTTTGTTCGAAAGGGCTTTTTTCCCTGAATAAATTCTTCGTTGTAAGATTTGTTTAAAATGCATTACTTCTAATAATAGAATGCATAATAGATGGCTGGGTTGCTGAGGGATGTGTTGTGACGCTGGTTATGTTTATGTGCCGTTGGGTACTGACTTGAGTCTTATATGAAAAATGCCCGTGAATTTTGCTATGGTCTTGGTGTGGTAGAAAATTGCTTTTTTATAAAGTGGTTTTCAACAGAACCAGAACAAGTTGAAGATAAAAGTCTTTAACTATGACTTTGAACTGGTCATTTTCCCGGTTAAAGTACCGGTAGGAATGACTTTGTTAGCCGCAATGGCAAATGATCATATTCCGGTGATGGCGGCATTCCGGGCAGGTGTTTGTGGCAGTTGTAAGACTCGGATTATTCATGATAAATATACCACTAGTAGTATCATGGCATTAACTGCTAATGAAATAGCAAATGGTTATTTTCTGGCATGCAGTTGCCAATTACGGGGAAATGTTGTTCGGGAATAGAATAAAAAGTTTAATTTTGTTCCTATTCTTTGCCAACTTGAAAGATAACGGGTATATACCCTATGGATTTCAAGATGCTTCGCGACGGCAAGGGAGCGAATCCTCGGGAGCATAGATGACTATGTGACCGGGGTGAGTGAGTGCAGCCAACAAAGAGGCAACTTGAAAGATAACGGGTATAAACGGTTTATTGTTTTTGCTTCTGTTATTATTCCCTTGTTTAATATTTTTCGGGGGGCGAGTATGAAAAAATTGTTAGTAATTTGTTTATTAGGATTTGTACTAGTGGGGTGTGATAGCCAACCTAAAATTGATGCTTCTAATGAAATTGCTTTGAAAACATCCATTGATAAGATAAGAGATGTGCTACCAGATGATAAAAGAGCTAAGTTTGATGAATCAATTCGGGTAGCTATGTTTAATAGCATCGATTTCAATGAGCTGGTTAAATCAGGTGTTAATGGTGATATAAAAGAATTGAAACAAAAGTTTTATAAGTCACTGGATGGTAAAACTGCTGACCAACTGATTGCTGAAGCTGAAATAATTGAAGCTAAGAAATCAGAAAATGAATAACATCTTCATAGGATTATTTGCATTAAACGGCACGAGATAAAAAGTCTATGCCGTTTTTTTATCGTTGTTAGTAACTTAAATGAAAATTAAACAAGCCAACTTCTAATTTTGAATTATTATAAGTTTTGTTTATAATGCGACCCGCATTCTAAGTGCAGTATCTCGTTAGGCGAGGCTCCTATACAAACACAGGTTGCTGATCTGACGACGTCGAGAGACGCCCAAGATTAGGACAGGATATATCGAACCAAGGTATATCCCCATGTAACTTCCTGATAAATCAGGATACGTTGTATAGTGCTAAAACTGAGACGTGGAGATAGCTGTTGCATTCTCTCATCTGGTTTCGCCCCTATGTGAGTGCTGTTTGAAGTTCACAACAGTAATAGGGACTAATATCATGAAAGTTACATCCCATGAAAAAATGGATTTATTAGCTATTGCTAATAACCACTCTATCAATGAAAAAAATACTGATCAGCAACAGAAACATCAATTAAAAAATGAAGATGCAACTGTTAGCGCATATATGAGTCAATGTTTTATTTCTGTGTCCGTTGCTGATTCTGTTTTATCGGTGAAAGGTAATCTGATTAATCAACTTGAAGGAGAGCAAATTCCGACGTATTTATATGTCATTGATGCTGAAGGCTATCTGAATGGCATATTGCCGGTGAAGGTGTTATTAACCGCAGCCGATGATTTATTTGTGTCAGATATTATGAGGCAAAACTACTTTTCTGTATCACCAGAGCAGCCGCGTCATGATGTTTATAGTCTGATGAATCACAGTGGTATGGATAGTGTACCCGTTATTCATTTTGGCAAATTAGTGGGGGTTTTACGGCCACAGGATATTGCTGAACTGATTGAAGATGAAAATACCTTAGATGCTCATTTACAAGGGGCGACTTTGCCTCTGAATGAACCTTATCTCAGTACCAGCCCGATAACATTATGGCGTAAGCGTGCTGGTTGGTTATTGCTGCTGTTTGTCGCAGAAGCCTATACTGGGGCTGTGCTTAAATCTTTTGAAGATCAACTAGAAGCTGTAATTTCTTTGGCATTTTTCATCCCGTTATTGATAGGTACGGGAGGCAACTGCGGTACACAGATCACTTCAATGTTGGTCAGAGCAATGGCTTTGGGGGAAGTGAGTTTGCGTAATCTGTGGGCTGTGTTACGTAAAGAGATTTCCACTTCATTTTTAGTTGCGATAACGATTGGTTTTGCCGCGCTTATCCGCGCTTGGATATTAGGTGTAGGAATTGAGGTGACGATTGTTGTTAGTTTGACCATAATTGCAATTACGGTCTGGAGTGCCATTGTTTCTTCCATTATTCCAATGGTACTGAAAAGGCTTTCTATTGATCCAGCTGTTGTATCAGCGCCTTTTATTGCTACGTTTATTGATGGTACTGGTTTGATTATCTATTTTGAGATAGCTAAGTTGGTAATAACAGAACTGGCTTAAATCTATCAATAAGATACCCATAGCAATTGGGTATCTTATTGATTTAACGATATTTTTTATCCATAATGTCTTATTGTGGTTTTATTGTTATCTGGAGATAATATTGGGGAAATTTATTCGTCATTTTTTTAATGAAATGAGTTTATTTTTGTTGTTTTTAATTTATCATTATGTGCAATTAATAGCATAAATTTAAAAAATAGGGGCTTTATTTGTTAATCAAAATAAAATAAATAGTGAAGTGATATTTTATTACTTCTGGTTAAACTTATTTACAGGTATTAATTTAATGAATGGATGTATGACTGTTTATTATATTAGCCATATTATCAGTTATTTCTGTTTACGATGGTTTTATTATGTATACCCTTCATCCTTCAAGTTGCTGCTTTGTTGGCTGCTTTCACTCACCCCAGTCACATAGTTATCTATGCTCCTGGGGATTCGTTCACTTGCCGCCGCGCTGCAACTCGAAATTTATTGGGTATATAATCTAATTAGGCTTTAATACATCATTTTAGAATAAATAAGTTATTTATTCTTGCTATCTGATTTTTTAATTTTTTTGATTCATTCATGGTGAATTTAATAAATTTAGAATATGTTAATATTATCATTGGATTATATATTTGATTATTGTGTGGTTTAAATATTTCTTTAAAGTTATTTATGAAAATTTAGTAATATAGGTAATTACTTCTTCATGTAAACATTTTCCGATTCTTCTTTATTTTCAATTGGTTTTATTATTTAAAAATAAGTCTATCGCCACATTTTTGGCAGATATAATGGCTTTCCCCCCGTAAGATTTTATTATGGCGACGTAGGGTTAGCGTGTGTTGCTGGCAGCTACAGTAATAAGTAAAAGTTTTACTGCGCACTGAATTAATTTCAAATTTGTGTGTACGGTTGGCAGGAACGTTCAGAACTTCTTCCATCATCCAACGCCACTGTTTCCCATGTGGAGGCACTTTCCCAAAGTAGTGATAAACCAGTAGGTGTGCCAGTTCGTGAGGAACAACTTCATCAATAAAAGTTTGTTGGTTTTCAATTAATAGCACTGGATTAAGGCGGATTTCCCAACTTTGTATGTAAGCACTACCGGCAGAGGTTCCTCGTTGGCGATAATTTATTGTAGGTTCAGGAAAATCACGATTAAGATGCAAATGTGCCTGTTGCAGTTTTTGCCGTAAGGTCTGCATAACAGCTTGTTGTAAAGTGATTGGCACTCTAATTGATTTCATATGTTGAAAATGGAGTTGGTGAGGATAATAGGTGAATATTTGTTAGAAATTCTTAAATATTAGCTAACGATAATAATAATTTCATGGTTTTTTCAATCGTCAGCTAATATTAAGAAAACCCAGTTCAGTTTATCCAAACTAGGTTTTTTTACTTTCACATATTGATAACTGGCAATTTAAGGCCGGCCGCTTCACGCAGAACTTCTACTTTGTCAGTGGCTTCCCATGGGAACTGTGGACGACCAAAATGGCCGTAGGCAGCAGTATCACGATAGATTGGGTGTAACAGATCCAGCATTTGAATTAAGCCATGAGGACGTAGATCGAAGAATTCACGTACCAGCAGAGTCAAAGTCGCTGTCGGAACTTTTTCAGTACCAAATGTTTCTACCATAATGGAAGTTGGCTCAGCAACGCCGATAGCGTAGGAAACTTGAATTTCACAACGATCAGCTAAGCCAGCGGCCACAATATTCTTTGCTACATAACGCGCAGCATAGGCTGCTGAACGGTCAACTTTTGATGGATCTTTACCAGAGAATGCTCCACCCCCGTGACGAGCCATACCACCGTAAGTATCTACAATGATTTTACGACCCGTTAGACCACAGTCACCCATTGGGCCACCGATCACAAAACGGCCAGTTGGGTTGATGAAGTATTTGGTTGTTGCATTTAACCATTCAGAAGGTAGAACCGGCTTGATGATCTCTTCCATTACCGCTTCTTGTAAATCTTTTTGGTTAATATCTTCAGCATGCTGTGTTGAAAGTACAACTGCGTCAACGCCGACAATTTTGCCGTTATTGTACTGGAATGTTACTTGGCTTTTAGCATCAGGGCGTAACCACGAAAGTACACCATTTTTTCGGACTTCTGCCTGACGTTGCACCAGACGGTGTGCATAGGTGATAGGTGCAGGCATCAGTACGTCAGTTTCATTAGTTGCATAACCAAACATTAGCCCTTGGTCGCCAGCGCCTTGTTGTAGAGGATCTTCGCGGTCAACGCCTTGATTAATATCTGGTGATTGCTTGCCAATAGCACTTAATACTGCACATGAGTTTGCATCAAAACCCATTTCAGAATTAACATAACCAATTTCTCGAACTGTTTGTCGCGTAATTTCTTCAATATCAACCCAAGCGCTGGTAGTGATTTCACCGCCAACCATAACCATGCCGGTTTTAACATAGGTTTCGCATGCGACACGAGCTTTTGGATCTTGTTCCAGAATAGCATCGAGAACAGCATCAGAAATTTGGTCTGCGATTTTATCAGGATGCCCTTCAGAAACAGATTCAGAAGTGAACAGGTATGTGGTCATTATATTATGTTACCTTAAAATATAATTTCAGTTTGGGAGTGATGGATGGATTAACATCTAGATGGCTATTCTAGGGTAATTACTATCCGTGTTCCAGATTTTTTTAGTTGTAGGTGGTAATTTTCATCTGGTGACAAATAATTTCTTTGCTTATATGTCAGTTTTGTTCAATTTCATTTTGCAATTTTGTGTAATTGCGAGTATAAACAGCGGCCGTAGTTAAATTATTTTGTGCTACAGATTCGCAGAAAGCTAAATAGCTTCTGTTTTCTCAATCGAGAAAATGGCTCTTTAAATATGAGTCATGTGTGGGGGTGAATGGGGTAATGATCCATTATCTGCTGATTGCTAATGGCCAACAGCCACACTTGTCGGATTTGTCCGCGTCTTTTTCCTTTCTTTTCAATATGTCTTTAATGCGATGTTATCCGTTGTCAATAAATAGGCCGGATATGTCGAACAGATGTATTGTCGCTCGGTAATTTTGTCATTGTTTAGTAGTAACTAAACGCTTTTTTAACCTGAGAGCATGCTGTTCCCTGATATTTCTTAACACGCAAGATATGGTGTCTTGAGTTATTTATTAATTACAGGCGAAGGCGAAACTCTAACTCCATTAAGGAGACTGCCATGAATGATAATATCGCTCGTAAAATGCAACAGACTTACAATATTGCATATTGGGGAGGAAGTTACTACTACGTCAATGATTTAGGCAATGTCAGTGTTTGTCCAAACCCTGATTTGCCAGGGGCAAGAATTGATCTTGCGGGATTAGTGAAGAGAGTTCAGGAAGAGCAGAAACATCTACGCTTGCCGGCGTTATTTTGTTTTCCTCAAATCCTGCAACATCGTTTGCGTTCAATCAACGCTGCATTCAGGCGAGCCAGAGAGTCCTATGGCTATAAAGGTGATTACTTTTTAGTTTATCCCATCAAGGTCAACCAACAACGTCGGGTTATTGAATCGTTGGCAAGTTCTGGGGAACCTTTAGGGCTTGAAGCTGGCTCTAAAGCCGAGCTAATGGCAGTGCTAGCGCATGCGGGGATGACTCGTACTGTAATCGTATGTAATGGATATAAAGATCGTGAATATATTCGTCTGGCACTGATAGGTGAAAAACTAGGTCACAAGGTTTATCTGGTGATCGAAAAAATGTCTGAAATTGCTCAGGTGCTGGAAGAGGCCGAACGGCTCAATGTAATACCGCGTCTGGGAGTCCGTGCCCGTTTGGCATCTCAAGGTTCGGGTAAATGGCAAGCCAGTGGCGGTGAAAAATCGAAGTTTGGGCTGGCTGCGACTCAGGTACTGCAATTGGTTGAGACCCTGCGTGAAGTAGGGCGGCTTGATAGCCTGCAATTACTGCATTTTCACCTTGGATCACAGTTGGCGAATATTCGTGATATTGCAACGGGTGTCCGTGAATCAGCCCGTTTTTATGTCGAATTGCATAAACTTGGTGTCAATATTCAGTGTTTTGACGTTGGCGGAGGACTGGGTGTTGATTATGAAGGAACCCGTTCTCAATCTGACTGTTCTGTAAACTACGGGCTGAATGAATATGCTAACAATGTGATTTGGGGCATTGGTGATGCCTGTGATGAACATGGTTTACCACATCCGACTGTTATCACCGAATCTGGCCGTGCTCTGACAGCTCATCATACTGTGTTGGTATCCAATGTTATTGGTGTTGAACGTAATGAATTTACGCAGACAACGCCACCGGTAGAAGATGCTTCCCGCCCGCTTGCCAGCCTGTGGGAAACATGGCAGGAGATGCATTCTGAAGGGAATAGGCGCTCTTTGCGTGAATGGCTGCATGACAGCCAGCTCGATCTGCATGATGTTCATACACAATATGCTCATGGCATGTTGGATCTGACTGAACGGGCATGGGCAGAAGAATTATATCTGAATATTTGTCGTCGTATTCAGCAGGATCTTGATCCAAGCAACCGTGCTCACCGGCCAATTATTGATGAATTGCAAGAACGCATGGCAGACAAATTCTATGTGAATTTCTCTCTGTTTCAGTCTATGCCTGATGCATGGGGAATTGATCAGTTGTTTCCTGTTTTGCCGATTGAGGGGCTGGATAAGCCGTTGGATCGTCGCGCTGTCTTGTTAGATATCACCTGTGACTCCGATGGTATCATTGATCACTATGTGGATGGTGATGGTGTAGCAACGACAATGCCAATGCCGGCTTATGATCCTGATTACCCGCCAATGATTGGTTTCTTTATGGTGGGGGCATATCAGGAAATTCTTGGCAATATGCATAACCTGTTTGGTGATACGGCGGCTATTGATGTTTATGTATTTGATAATGGTGAAGTGACCTACAACCAGAGTGAAGAAGGGGATTCAGTCGCAGATATGCTGCAATATGTGAAATTGGACCCTAATGTGCTGATGGCTCGGTTCCGTGATCAAGTAAAAGGCACGGATTTGGATACCGGTTTGCAAGAGCAATTTTTACTGGAATTTGAAAGTGGCCTTTATGGCTACACATATCTGGAAGATGAATAATCTTCTGGCGTTAATTAAGCCTCCTATACATGGAATAACGTTATTTATATAAGCCAGATATTTAGGATATATGGAGATAGGATTCTCTCAGAGATTCCCTATCTCGTAATAGCTCTGAATATTCTGGAATTAAATAGCATTTTTCTTTCAGGAGACTTTTGAGGATATATCATGACAATAAGTACCTTGGGCAACCAACAAGATAACTCCCTGGTTTCGAATGCCTTCGGTTTCCTGCGCTTTCCGCTGAACTTCCAGCCGTATTCTAGCGATGCAGAGTGGGTAATTACCGGAGTGCCATTTGATATGGCAACATCAGGTCGTTCAGGCAGTCGCCATGGGCCGGCAGCTATCCGTCAGGTTTCCACTAACCTGGCTTGGGAAAGCCGCCGCTGGCCGTGGGATTTTAAATTACGCAATTACCTCAATGTGGTGGATTGTGGTGATTTAGTCTTCGATTTTGGTGATGCTCAGGATATGAGCGATAAATTACAGGACCATGCGGAAAGATTGTTGTCTTCCGGTAAGCGCATGCTTTCTTTTGGGGGTGATCATTTCATTACTTTGCCTCTTTTACGCGCTCATGCTAAATATTTTGGCAAAATGGCTCTGGTCCATTTTGATGCTCATGCTGATACCTATCCAAACGGCAGTAAATTTGACCATGGTACTATGTTTTACCATGCTCCAAACGAAGGATTGATCGACCCACATCATTCAGTACAGATTGGTATCCGTACTGAACATGGTCAGGACGATGGTTTCACCGTGTTGGATGCTGCTCAGGTTAATGACCGCAGTGTGGAGGATTTGATCGCTCAGATAAAAGAGACGGCTGGCGACATGCCGGTTTATCTAACTTTCGATATCGATTGTCTTGATCCTGCTTTTGCACCAGGTACGGGTACGCCTGTTATTGGTGGACTGACAACAGATCGGACACTGAAGTTACTGCGTGGTTTGCAACCACTGAATATTGTCGGTATGGATGTGGTAGAAGTGGCTCCAGCTTATGATCAGTCTGAGATTACTGCTTTGGCAGGTGCGACCGTTGCACTGGAGATGCTTTACTTACAGGCTGCTAAGAAAATAATCTGAATTCTTATGCGCTAATACATAGCATCAGGGGATAGTCGATAAGCTCGTAACGAGTTGTGAATCTATCCCCTGGCTTAGTATTATTTGAATTGATATAACCTTCATATATACCCAATAGATTTCAAGATGCATCGCGACGGCCAGGGAGCGAATCCCCGGGAGCATAGATAACTATGTGACTGGGGTGAGTGAGTGCAGCCAACAAAGAGGCAACTTGAAAGATAACAGGTATATATGCATGTGCTTATACGCTTTCCTAGATACTCTCCATTATTTCTCACATATGAGCATTGATTAACTGAATGCCATATTGAGAGAAAATGCTATCAGCTGAAATCAGTGTCAGTCCTTCCATCTGAGATTGAACAATTAGCATCCTGTCAAAAGGATCACTATGATCGCGTGATAAATCACCGGCATGTTCCGCATGGGCATGTGATATAGATAGTGGGAGGAAGTTATTCTTTTTCCATAGTAATGTTAGCTAAATATAACAAAAAATGCCGGAATAACCGGCAATTTCTTGTTATGTGAAATTTAGATGCCGTGATACTGAACTGGGCTTTGGTAAAATACTTTTTATATTAGAGAATGATATTTGTAACGCTACTTCTCGTTTCTTTTCTTTTTTCCACGCATCAGGTTCAGTGCTTCCACTGTCATTGAGAAGAACATCGCAAAATAGATATAACCTTTAGGTATGTGTACTTGTACGCTTTCCAGAATAAGGGTAAAGCCCACAAGTATCAGAAATGACAACGCCAGCATTTTTACTGAAGGGTGGCGGTCAACAAACTCTCCGATAGGGCGAGCGGCAAGCATCATAACACCGACAGCAATTACCACGGCTGCCATCATAATAAACAGATGATCAGATAGACCAACGGCAGTGATGACAGAATCCAGGCTGAAAATAATATCCAACAGCATAATCTGGATGATTGCACCAAAGAAAGAGTGAACCGGGCGTTTTAAATCTCCTTCATCGCCGCCTTCAATGGCTTCATGGATTTCTTGACTGGATTTCCATATTAGGAATAGGCCACCCAAGAACAGAATTAGATCACGGGCGGAAACATCATGTTCAAAAATGGTTAATATCGGGTAGGTCAGCCGGATAATCCAGGCAATAGATGCCAATAGTGCCAGGCGCATTAACATTGCGCCCATCAGTCCGATTTTGCGTGCTTTATTTTGTTGATGAATAGGAAGTTTTGCGACAACAAGTGACAAAAAGATGATGTTATCAATTCCTAAAACGATTTCCAGAATTGTCAGGGTGGCAAGTGCCATCCAAGCATGGGGATCAGCGATCCATTCTAACATTGTTTATTAAAACCTTAAGGTTAAAAATTCAATTATACGCGTGATTGAATGCAAGGTAAGTATGCCAATGAAAAAACAGATCGAATATTGATGTTAAACTAAGAAATGACGGGCCAGTAGAGGTGCCGTAAAGTTTTTCCTTAGATAAAATCCTCGAGGCAGAGTCATAATGGGTTGCCCGTGTATTCCGATTGCTTCGGTTAATGCTTTGCTGTTGGCGGCTTTAGGACGTAACTGCAATACCTCACCATGACGGGCTGTAACACTTTCTACCTTGCCAAGTACGATAAAATCCATCAATTCCTCCCAGTCACGACGTAGTAATTCTTCTTCTTCTTGATTGGGACTCCATAACAAAGGGGAACCGACCCGGCGTTTAGCTAAAGGAATCTCTCTTTCACCTTCAACGGGTATCCACAGCACACGTGATAATTTGCGTCTGACATGACAGCTTTGCCAGGTAATGCCGCTGTTCCCGGTTAATGGTGCTATGCAAACAAACGTTGTTTCCAAAGGATAGCCTTTTCCGTCTACAGGGATGGTTTTAAGTTCAACACCAATATGTTCAAAGTCTCGTTCTGGTTTACTGCCGGCACTGGCACCAAGATAGTATTCCAGTAGCATTCCTACCCAGCCTTTATCTCGTTTCAGATTAGGTGGGATAGGTAAATTTGCTTTTGTTGCCAGTTCTCCCATGGATAAGCCAGCCAAAAGTTGGGCACATTCAAATAACTGTTGTTCATTATCGGGTGGGAGAGGAGAGGAAAAACGTGTGTTCATTTTGTATATCCGTTTTTAGGTCAAAAAACAGCCTTATCTTTGTGAATAACAAATCTGGATCTTACACAGCAGCTAACAGAGTGATAATAGCATGATATATAAACATTTTTTATTGCTGTTTTAATTATTGTAAGATTGAACGCCATTATTGTTCACCGATTGCCGGTAATAATGAACAGGATTTTACACCATGTTATCCACAGTTTTATGGGATAAGTAGACAAAAATGAGATCACTGGTTTGATTTACAGCCTTGACTAACGTATTTTTCTACAAAAAAACCTATTTTTTGTTTAACTAAAAAGCATAACCTGTGGATAATGTCATTATTGGTTGTTTTTTGTTCTTGTTGACTAACGTTATCCGCTATAGCAGTGATTGACGCCAGAAATAACGGGGTAAATAACTGCTATTTCAATGAAAAGTAAATACAATTTCATTCTTTGTTTATAGATTGATAATTCATAATATAAAGCTATACCTGAATTACCCCTGCCTTTTTCACATAGATATCCACAGAAAAAGTGAATAAAAGCAGATTTGTATACCTGTGTATGTTCATAACTGTGGCATTTTCTGTGAATTACCCTTCATATGGGGTAAACCAGGCAGATTTGAAATCAAACCAGCCAAAGGTGTTCATTTTAACGCCCCGCATGCTTCTCTGTCCTTGGAGTTCAAGCCAGTGGTGGAACAGAGGATAAAGCCAATGTTTACCGACAATTTTTTCGCACCATTCTTCAAGTGATAATTCTTGTCGTCGCCATAGTGACACTTCTTTATCTAAGTTATCACCAAGACATTTTTTCAATAATGGCATCTCATACAGTGTGGCGAACAATGAAAATTCCAGTGGATTATAAAAATTTGCGGTAGCAAGCCAGAGGTCACTTTCGGCGTTGCCATTGAACCATGTGTCATAATCCACGATGTTGATTTTCAGTTCGACGCCGTATTTTGTCAGTATGGTTTGAAGGATTTGACTGATTGTATGGTATTCGTGGTGTTGATGATAAAGAGTGACGGTCAGATGGGTAATATCTTCTGGTTTATTCAGCTCCACTATCAGCTTACTGTGATGCCAACGCAGTAATAGGCCATATGCAGGTGACCAGTGTCGTTGGTAAAAGGGGTCACAATGAGCTAACAGGTTTATTGGTGTTAATAAGCTGCATAGCCACTGGCGAACATCTTCCCTGTTACATTTAGCAGAACGGTGATCATGCAGTAGGAAATAGCAGCCTTCTTCCATCCTGCTGTCTAATGAATTATTACCGGTACTGTCACTTTCTAAGTGCAGAGTTGTACAGACCAGTTTTTCCGCTAATTCTGGCAGAACCCATATATTGACCTCATCAATCAGCGCCCGAAAGCCAAAGTAATTATCAAAGGCACGGATTTGCAGTTTCTGAGAGCTATTTTTGACTACCTGATAAGGGCCAGTTCCTACTGGCATACGAGCAAAATTCGGTAGTTGATGCCATTCTTGCGGCAAAATCATGGCATGTGGACTGCCAATTAATAAAGGGAGCCAGTGGTCGGGTTCTGAAAGAAAAATATCAATTACATGTGGTGTCGGTGTTGTGACTTTTTCAATGTGAGAAAAAAGAGGCAGGTTACATAACCTTTGAATCGAAGTAATAACATCTGCCATCTGTAATGCTCTTCCATGGTGAAAATGGATGGCTGGTCGCAGATAAAAGCGCCAATGATTTGGAGATAGCTGTTGCCAATGATGAGCTAAATCAGCTTCTGGTTCCCCATTTTCCTCATTTATACGGGTCAGGCTATTAAATATCTGCCTGACTAGATGAATTTCAGAACGGCGTAAAGGTGAACCAGGTAGAAGGTTAAGGAAAGGGCGGTAATAGAGTATCCGCAGTAAGTTTTTTCCTTGCCGGAAACGGCGTTCAATCTGGGATAATACCATCTGACGAACGGCATCTTTATCACCAACAAGTTGAACAAGCTTCTCAATATTCTGTTGTTCAAGTAATTCTTCCGCTCGTTGCTGCTGGAGTTCTAGCCCGTCGCGCAAAAAATTCAGTTGAGAACGTTTCCCTCGGCCGGATTCTGCTTGCCATTGTAACCAGCCTGCTTTCTGCATGTTATTGAGCAATGAACGGATATGACGCTTTGAACAATGCAGTACATTTGCCAGTTCTTGTAATGTTGTTTCAGCCTCTTTTCCTTGATGGTGTTGCCATAATCGGATGAATTGTTGTTGTAAGCGTGGGCTGGGCATAAAAGAGGAACTCCGCAGTATTATTGATCAATTTTTGTTTCCTTATATTGAGCAGATAATTATCAGTATTGAAAGTAGCTCAATAGGCCAGAACGATATCTGGCTTCTCCCCCAATTTTCTTGAGTAATGGTGATTTGCCAGCCAGTAAGCAAGCTTACTGGCTTTTTTTCTTATTGTACATTGTGTATGTTGTTATTCTGTTATTTATGTTAAGGAATGTGAGGTAGAAGTAAATTGAGAGGAATTTCAAGATTTAATTCTGTGTTGCTTTTCTTTTGCGCATTAGTTCAGCCTTGAGTAGCAATCTGATGTTGATTGAGTTTTGATCGGCTGTTGTGGTTATTTTTGTGTATCAATTTCTGTCGTGTTTTAAGCTAACTCTAAGGCACTTTTTGGGCAGTGAAAGTGCTCTCAATTGCTGAAAAAATATATAGTAACCAGCATTGAGTATGGCAGGATTCTTCTTGCTTTCTACTCTGGTGATAAAAAAATCCCGTAGTAAAAAACTACGGGATAAATAGGTGAGTAAAGAAAGGATTAACGCAAGAAAGCGGGTTGTTCCTGCTCGTAGGCTATTATGTCATCTAGATGTTGTAATGTTAGACCGATGCTATCCAGGCCATTCATCATGCAGTGACGCCGGAAACTGTCGATTTCAAAGTTATAACTTTTATTACCAGCATGTACTTTCTGTTGTTCTAAATCGACAGTAAAACGACAAACTTTGTTTTGTTGAACCAGTTTAAATAGTTCATCGACATCTTTATCGTCTAATTTCACGGGTAGCAACTGGTTGTTGAAGGAGTTACCGTAGAAAATATCTGCAAAGCTTGGGGCAATAACAACTTTAAACCCATAATCCGTCAACGCCCAAGGTGCGTGTTCACGGGAGGAGCCGCAACCAAAGTTTTCACGAGCCAGAAGGATACTGGCACCCTGATAACAGGGTTGATTTAATACGAACTCGGGATTCGGTTTCTGCCCTGCATCATCAAGAAAACGCCAGTCATGAAACAGATGTTGACCAAATCCGGTACGGGTAACTTTCTGCAAAAATTGTTTGGGAATAATGGCATCGGTATCAACGTTTGCTGCATCTAAAGGAGCTACTAAGCCAGTATGTTGAATAAACTTTTCCATAATTTTCTCCTTTTATAACGTCTGTGCAGAACCACGAACGTCAATAAAATGGCCGTTAATCGCTGCTGCTGCTGCCATTGCCGGACTAACTAGGTGTGTACGTCCTCCACGACCTTGACGCCCTTCAAAGTTGCGGTTACTGGTTGAGGCACAGCGTTCACCCGGTTGCAAGCGGTCATTATTCATTGCTAAACACATGGAGCATCCGGGTAAACGCCATTCAAAACCGGCATCTATGAAGATTTTATCCAAACCTTCTGCTTCCGCTTGTGCCTGAACTGGGCCTGAGCCCGGAACTACGATTGCTTGAACACCTGGTGCAACTTTATGGCCTTGAGCGATAGCAGCAGCAGCGCGTAAATCTTCGATACGGGAGTTGGTACAGGAGCCAATAAAGACTTTATCAATTTTCACATCCGTCAGCTTAATACCGGGTTTCAAGTCCATGTAAGCCAGTGCTTTTTCAGCAGATGCGCGTTCAACAGGATCACTGAAAGATTCTGGTGCAGGAATAGCCTGATCGATAGAGATGACTTGTCCAGGATTTGTTCCCCATGTGACTTGTGGGGAAATCTCCTCCGCATTAATAGTTACAATTGTGTCATATTGTGCGTCAGGATCGGATTTCAGCGTCTTCCAGTAAGCAACAGCTTGTTCCCACAGTTCTCCTTTTGGTGAGAATTGGCGACCTTTCATATAAGTAAAAGTGGTTTCATCTGGTGCAACTAAACCGGCTTTAGCACCCATTTCAATTGCCATATTACATAAGGTCATCCGGCCTTCCATGCTAAGTGCTTCAATCGCTTTACCGCAGAATTCAACAACATAGCCTGTACCACCTGCACTGCCTGTTTTGCCAATGATTGCCAAAACGATATCTTTGGCGGTAATAGCATTACCAACGTCACCAACAACTTCGATTTTCATAGTCTTAGCACGAGCTTGTTTCAGAGTTTGAGTTGCCAGTACATGTTCAACCTCAGAAGTGCCAATACCGAATGCTAATGAACCGAATGCTCCATGGGTTGCGGTATGTGAATCACCACATACGATAGTCATTCCGGGCAGGGTCATACCTTGTTCAGGTCCGATCACATGAACAATTCCCTGATAGGGGTGGTTTAGGTCATATAGTGTGATACCGAATTCAGCGCAGTTTTTCATCAATTCCTGCATCTGAATACGTGCCATGTCACCACAGGCGTTAATATCTTTTGTTTGTGTGGAGACGTTATGATCCATTGTGGCGAACGTTTTACTTGGCTGATGCACCGGGCGACCTTTGGTGCGTAAGCCATCAAAAGCTTGTGGGGAGGTTACTTCATGAACCAGATGACGATCAATATAGAGTAACGGGGTTTCATCCGGTACTTCCCGGACAATATGAGCATCGTATAATTTCTGATATAAAGTCTTAGCCATATTAAACCCCCTCGGCTATATAACGGGCAATAACATTACCCATTTCAGCGGTACTGATTGCTTGACCATTCCCGGCTAAATCTGCTGTGCGATAACCTTGTTCCAGAGCATGGTTAACCGCTTGTTCAATCGCATTAGCTGCATCATTCTGACCTAAGCTGTAACGCAACAGTAAAGCGACAGATAAAATCTGAGCTATCGGGTTAGCAATACCTTTCCCGGCAATATCTGGGGCAGAACCACCAGCGGGTTCATACAGACCAAAGCTTTTTTCGTTCAAGCTGGCAGAGGGTAACATGCCCATTGAGCCAGTAATCATGGCGCACTCATCAGATAAGATGTCACCGAAGATATTGGAACACAGCATGACATCAAACTGAGACGGATCTTTGATTAATTGCATGGTGGCATTATCAATATACATGTGGCCAATTTCCACATCAGGGTACTCTTTAGCTATTTCGGTGACAACTTCTCGCCATAACACAGAACTCTGCAATACATTTGCTTTGTCAATAGAAGTGACTTTGTTACGGCGTTTACGCGCTGATTCAAAAGCAATGCGGGCGATACGCTCAATCTCAAAGCGGTGATAAATTTCAGTATCAAATGCACGCTCAAATTTACCTTGGCCTTCACGCCCCTTTGGCTGACCAAAATAAATACCGCCTGTTAATTCACGAACACATAAAATATCGAAACCTTTGGCGGCGATATCGCTGCGTAAGGGGCAAAATATTTCTAATCCAGCATATAAGCGAGCGGGGCGCAAGTTGCTGAATAGTTTGAAATGTTTACGTAATGGTAACAGAGCACCACGCTCAGGTTGTTCTGCTGGTGGTAAATGTTCCCATTTAGGCCCCCCTACGGAGCCGAACAATATAGCATCAGCCTGTTCACAACCTGCTATAGTTTCTGCCGGCAGTGGACGACCGTGACGATCGATAGCAACTCCACCCACATCATATTCGCTGGTAGTGATGCGGATATTGAAACGCTTACGGACTGCGTCCAGTACCTTATGGGCCTGTGTCATAACTTCAGGGCCAATACCATCACCGGGTAAAACTGCAATATGATAATTGTTCGACATGTTCACACCATTTCCTTTGTATTTTGCTGTATGCGTTGTTTCTCTTTCTTAACTTGCTCTGTGCGCCAAATACAATTCAGCGCATGAATCATTGCCTTGGCAGAAGATTCAACAATATCTGTTTCCAGTCCCATGCCATGGAAACGACGTCCAAAGCATTCGACAACAATACTTACCTGACCCAGCGCATTTTTCCCTTGTCCTTTACCTGATAATTGATAAGAAACAAGTTCAATTGGGTATTCAGTTATTCGGCTGATAGCTTGGTAAATAGCATCTATCGGGCCATTACCTGTGGCAGCTTCTGATTTTATCTCTTTGCCACACACTAAACGTACCGCTGCTGTTGCTATCACACTTGAACCGGATTGGATATTAAAATTGTCTAAATGAAAAAACTCTGGCTCTTGTTGTTGCAGGTTAATGAAAGCTAAAGCTTCTAAGTCATAGTCAAATACTTGGCCTTTTTTATCCGCCAGTCGTAAAAAGGCTTCGTATAAATTATCCATATCGTAATCTTTGTCTTGATAGCCCATCTCTTCCATTCGATGTTTTACCGCTGCACGGCCAGAGCGGGAAGTCAGATTCAATTGAATTTCTTTCAGGCCGATGGATTCTGGTGTCATGATCTCGTAAGTTTCACGATTTTTCAGTACACCATCCTGATGAATACCAGATGAATGGGAGAATGCATTGCTACCAACAATTGCTTTGTTAGCAGGGATCGGCATGTTACATAACTGGCTGACCAGCTGACTGGTACGGTAAATTTCCTGATGATTGATATTAGTATAGACGCCTAACGTCTGATGACGCACTTTAATTGCCATGATGACTTCTTCCAGCGAGCAGTTGCCAGCCCGTTCACCAAGACCATTCATCGTTCCTTCTACCTGACGGGCACCAGCTTGTACCGCTGTGATAGAGTTAGCAACAGACATGCCTAAATCGTCGTGACAATGGACGGATAATACAGCTTTATCAATATTAGGAACTCGTTCAATCAAATTGGTGATGATTCCACCAAATTGATAGGGGGTAGTGTAACCGACGGTATCTGGAATGTTGATGGTGGTTGCACCTGCTTTGATGGCATTTTCAACAATCCGGCACAGATTATCAATCGGCGTGCGGCCAGCATCTTCACAGGAGAATTCGACATCATCGGTGTAACGACGTGCCCGTTTGATTGATTGAGCTGCCATTTCCATGACATCTTCGAATGTTTTTTTCAGTTTGGATTCAATGTGTAAGTTGGAGGTAGCCAGGAAAACATGGATACGAAAGGCTTCCGCAACTTTTAATGCTTCAGCGGCAACATCAATATCTTTTTCTACACAACGGGCTAAGGCGCAAACACGGCTGTTTTTTATCTGTTGAGCAATTGTCTGTACAGATTCAAAGTCACCAGGAGAGGAAATTGGGAAACCAACTTCCATGATATCAACTCCCATTCTTTCCAAAGCCAGTGCAATTTGGAGCTTTTCTTTCACACACAAACTGGCCTGTAATGCTTGTTCTCCGTCCCGCAAAGTGGTATCGAAGATAATAACTTGCTGGTTCATATTGTATTCCTCTCGTGGTTATTTTTTGCGCCCAGCAGGTAAAAAAAACCCGCGCATGGCGCGGGTTATTGTTAATGTCTGGTTTGGACCAACTCTGTTTTGAATCAACTCCGTTTTTTGTCCACCAGCATACCGCGCACATTAGATACGATTAGTAGTAGGTTTAATAGACAAATTGAGTGAATCATATTGATCCAACCTTTCAGTAGTATTAATGAGTGTTTGTGATTCCGATACTTTTATTGATACGTTATCTTAAAAGTGATGTCAAGAATTCATTTAGGCATATGATTCTTGATTTTACTTTTTCCATGGTGATGATTTGAAGTGTTAACCTGTATTTATTTGAAAAGATTTTATTTTATTCTTTCGTGGCCGGTTTTGACTTTAGTGATAACCTCATAATTATATAAAAAATAGCGTATTATACTTATTAATTAAAATTAAGTATTTTCATGAAGAGAGATGGAAATCGTTTTGTATTTTTCTAAAAAATATCATCCGTTATTGACAAAATAGATGTAAATAGGAAGTTATGTTATATATCTTTGAAAAAATAATTTTATAGTATAATAACTCTGATAAAATTGTTTAATAATAATAAATCAGTAATTTTATTATGAATTATGTCATTCTTTGATTTATTATCTCATCTAACAAGCCAGAGTGAATGAATTGTTAACATGATTGTACTTTTTTGTGAATAAATAATGAGCATCTACATTTTCTACTAATTGAGATTATATATTTTTAACACTAATAAGGGGATGCGCTGGTTAGCTATGCGTATTCAGATTTGTACAAGGACGAGTCTTAATTATTTACCATCAAAATGATTGAGATAATTGATCTCGTTAATAGTAAAAGTCATCGTAATATCTGAGTGATGAATGAAGGTATTTCCGATGTTTTGTTATTAGTTGGGGTCATCTGAATGAGTTTAGTGGAGTTAAACAATGGCTGAATACACCTCAGTAACGACAACCCAAAAAGGTCCAGGTGAAATTCATTTACGCAATGTGGATCTAAATCTGTTGACGGTTTTTGATGCAGTTATGCAAATGCAGAATGTAACACGTGCGGCGCAGATATTAGGGATGTCACAACCTGCTGTTAGTAATGCGGTTTCTCGTTTGAAGTTAATGTTCAATGACGAATTATTTGTGCGTTATGGACGTGGAATACAACCGACAGCAAGAGCTCATCAGTTATTTGGGCCTGTCCGCCAGGCATTGCAATTGGTATATAATGAGTTACCTGGGGTTGGCTTTGAGCCTGAGGATAGTGATAGGGTTTTTAATCTATCAATTTGTAGCCCTTTAGATATTAGACTGGCAGCAAAAATAGTTGAACAGGTAAAACAAAATACGCCGAATTTGGGTGTCACGATTAGATCATATCTGCATGATAATATTGAGCATCAACTCAGGTATCAAGAAACTGAGTTTGTCATTAGTTATACGCAGTTGGAACGTGTGGACTTTCATCATTATCCGTTATTCAACGATGAATTGGTTTTGGCCGTTTCCAGTAACCATCCAAGAATTGAAAATAGTATTAGTGAGCAGCAATTGTATAAGGAGCATCATGCAGTTGTATCTTTGGATAACGTAGGTTCATTCAGTATCCCTTATTATGATGATAGCGAATGTTTACGCTCTGTGGTTTATCAAGGAACTGACTTGAATAGCGTGTTGCATATTGTATCCCAAACTTACTTAGTTGCGGTTGCTCCAAGATGGTTGGTTGAACACTACAGCGAACAATTAGCAATAAAGGCTGTTTCATTGCCGTGGGATAAAGTAAGCCGCCCGTGTTATTTGATCTGGCACGAATCTACAGCAAAAGATAAAGGGCATCAGTGGATGAAATCGTTGCTGAGTCAGCTTGGTGGAAACTAATTAGCTTGGAACTCACTATTAGATAACTGGTAGTGAGTTTTTTTACCTTATCACAAATTTCTCAACTTTTGATAAATATTCTTTTCCTGTTGTTCAGGAATAGGTAGACTGCGAGGAAATAGCTAACACCTGTAAGCTGAATAGCGAATGAGCCATGCAAACAGGTATTATTAGAGAATAAAACAGCTGTTTTTTCTCTGATAAGAAAATAGTTTTTCGAACAGGAAAAGAATTGTGATAGCTGAAAATTTACATCCTTATCATTTGATAAACCGGTTGCAACAGCAGATCAAACAACACCCAGAGAAAATAGCGTTTCGTCAATGGTCTCCGGATGGACAACTCGAATTGAGTTGGAATGATATTGATAAAAAGGTAAAAGCCATTAGTCGGGCACTGTTGGAGATTGGTGTTGATGTGCAGGAAAAAATTGGCCTTTTTGCACATAATAGTATGGTGTGGTCACTGACGGATATAGCTATATTACAGCTCAGGGCGGTCACAGTTCCTTTGTATGCAACTAGCAGTCAGGAGCAGGCTGGCTTTATTCTTAAGGATGCTGGCGTACATATTCTATTTGTTGGTGGGCAGGCGCAGTACGATATTGCTATCACATTGATAGAATGTTGTCCTCAGCTAAGTCACATCATTGTATTGGATGAATCAGTCGATTTGCGTGATTGTTCATTAGCGCAGCATTTATCTGACTTCATAACTGATAACAAATTACAGCATCAATCTGAGTTGGAAACCCGTATTGCTAATCGCAGTTTGGATGATCTTTTTACGCTTATATATACATCTGGTACAACCGGCGAGCCTAAAGGTGTCATGCTTGATTACCGTAGTTTAGCTTATCAGTTGTATTCACATGATAATGTACTAACGTTAACTGAGCTGGATGTTTCTTTAAGTTTCCTGCCGTTATCTCATATTTTCGAGCGTGCATGGAGCTTCTATGTCATGCATACTGGCGCCCAAAACGTTTATTTGACCGATACTAATTTTGTTCGTCAAGCTATGGCTGTTATTCGCCCAACAGTCATGTGTGCTGTACCAAGATTTTACGAAAAAATTTACAGTGCAGTTTTTGAAAAGGTTTCTAAGGCACCTTGGCATCGGAGAAAACTCTTCAATTGGGCTATTGAATGTGGAAAACGTCAGGTTTTACGCAAGCTGCAAGGGGAAAAAAGCTGCCTTTGGTCAAAGGCAGTGCACCGATTGGCCGATAAATTGGTATTGAGCAAATTGCGTAATGTCTTGGGTGGCAGAGTTCGCTTTTTGCCTGCTGCTGGAGCGCGTCTGGATGAAACAATTATCCTGTTTTTCCTCGCTGTTGGTGTAAATATCAAATATGGTTATGGCATGACTGAGACTTGCGCCACGGTTTCCTGTTGGGGTGAGCAAGGTTACGTGCTTGGTTCTATTGGTACTCCGATGCCTGGTATTGATGTCCGTATCGGTGAAGACGATGAAATACAGGTACGTGGCCCAATTGTAATGAAAGGCTATTTCAATCAGCAGGAAGAAACTACCCGGACATTTACTGAAGATGGTTGGTTGCGTACAGGTGATGCTGGTAAGTTAGATGAAAATGGTAATTTGTTTATTACCGAACGCTTAAAAGATTTGATGAAAACATCAAATGGTAAATATGTTGCTCCACAAATGATAGAAAGTACTTTGGGACAAGATCGTTTTATTGAGCATGTTGCTGTTATTGCTGATGCTCGTAAATTTGTATCTGCTCTAATAGTGCCTTGTTATGATGCCTTGGAAGAGTATGCAAAATCCGTTAATCTCAAATATCATGATCGGGTTGAATTACTGAGTAATAGCCACATTGTGGCAATGTTTGAACAACGTTTGAAAGAGATACAGAAAAACTTTGCTCATTTTGATCGGGTAAAGCGTTTTACACTACTGCCACAACCATTCTCAATGGAAATGGGTGAATTAACCCCAACGCTGAAATTACGGAGAAAAATTATTATGCAGCGTTACCATCAAGAAATTGAGTCTATGTATCAGGATTGATTTTCAGGATTTATATAAGTTAGGGTCATTCTCTTAAAAGCCAGTTATTCAAGGGAAGTTCCATGGTATTGGATAATATCTCATCTCGAACTTATCTCCAGAATATCTGGTTTTTAATGACCTCGATATTGGACGAATAAGTTGCATTCCGACCTTGAAAATTGTAGATGAATTATATTTCCTGATATCATGCTGTAATTATTAAACATTATAGCTTGAATGCTTGCTATTTGAAAACTATCAGGTGATTTCTGCTATAAAAGTGTTATTTAGTTCTGGGATCAAAAATTCTATACCCAATAGATTTCGAGTTGCAGCGTGGCGGCAAGTGAGCGAATCCCCGGGAGCATAGATAACTATGTGACTGGGGTGAGTGAAAGCAGCCAACAAAGCAACAACTTGAAAGATGAAGGTTATATATTGATTTTAGGGATTGATGATATTTTTCTGCTAATTTATAGATAGCCTGTTGACTACTATTTCTGTCAGATAGAATATTTTCTTGCTAATTGGTTAAGATAGGATATGAAAAGTATATGTAACAGAGAGTCATAAAAATGAAATGATAGCATCTTATGCTTGTTTGCATAGTAAACAGAACACATTTTGTATAATTGGGTGAATTAATGAATTTTGATAATGTAGTTATTGTTCATGGCTTTTTAGCTACTCCTAATAGTCATTGGTTTCCTTGGCTTAAAGGTCAGTATGAAAGGTCAAATATCCAAGTTATTGTGCCGGAAATGCCAGAGTCATATGCTCCTTCTCCTCATTTATGGCAAGAAAAATTGCAGCAAAGTATACCCAACCCTAATGAAAGAACGCTTTTTATCGGGCATAGCTTGGGCTGCATAGCGACTCTCCGTTACATTTCATCTTTACCTGATGATGTAACTATAGGGGGTGTCGTATTAATTTCAGGGTTCTCTGAAAAATTACTAACCTTACCTGAATTAAGTACATTTACTGATGTAAATCTAGATTTTCGTCTATTTATACAAAAAATAAAACGGCGAATAGCGGTATTATCGCTTAATGATGAGATTGTACCTCCACAGTTTACATTAAATTTGAGCCAGCAAATCTGTGCTGAATTGTACGGTTTCTCTTATGGAGGGCATTTTTTAGATAGCGATGGTTTCACTGTTTTTTCTAATTTGGAGAAGGTATTAAAAGATAATTCAATGTTGTGAGGATACTGATTTACTGTTTGTAGAGTATGTTAAGTCTATTTATATCCATAACTTGGCTATTTTGGTGAATTATTTAAATCAATATAATTTATGACGTGATAAAAAAATATATTGATGATGGGATATATGGATTTTGGCTGAATATTGTCATATTTATAGATGGAATAGGGTGATATGGATTGCAACAGAAGTAGCTGGAAGAGAATAGGGTGATGACAATTGCTAATACTCGTTTCTGGCGTTATGTTAATTAACTCAGTAGCAGTAATAGCTGAGAATCTCTTTGTTTTACGAAAATAAAAGTGGAAATCACTTCCGATTATTAACTTGCAGACAGAACCTGGAGGAAAACCCATGGAGATGTTATCAGGAGCTGAAATGGTCGTCCGATCGTTGATTGATCAGGGCGTTGAACATGTATTCGGTTATCCGGGTGGGGCAGTACTGGATATTTACGATGCCTTGCATACGGTTGGGGGAATTGAGCATATCCTGGTACGTCATGAGCAAGGTGCAGTTCATATGGCTGATGGTTATGCCCGTGCCACGGGTAAAGTGGGTGTGGTATTGGTCACTTCTGGGCCAGGTGCAACTAACGCAATCACGGGTATTGCGACAGCTTATATGGATTCAATTCCAATGGTTGTATTGTCCGGTCAGGTAGCCAGCTCCTTGATTGGTAATGATGCATTCCAAGAATGTGACATGGTGGGGATCTCCCGTCCAATCGTAAAACACAGCTTTTTAGTGAAGAAAACGGAAGATATTCCAAAGGTACTGAAAAAAGCCTTCTATTTGGCTTCTAGCGGTCGTCCGGGGCCAGTTGTCATTGACTTACCGAAAGACACGGTAAATCCAGCAATAAAATTGCCATATATTTATCCTGAACAGATCAGCATGCGCTCTTATAGCCCGACGGTTCAAGGGCATAGAGGGCAGGTTAAACGGGCATTGAGAAAACTTCTGAATGCGAAAAAACCGATCATATATGTAGGTGGTGGGGCAATTAATGCAGATTGTTCGGCAGAATTATTGGTATTGGCAGAAAAATTTAATATTCCTGTTGTCAGCTCCCTGATGGGATTAGGCAGTTTCCCGGCAACTCATCAGCAAAATCTGGGTATGCTTGGTATGCATGGCACATTTGAAGCTAACAAAGCGATGCATAATTCGGATGTGATTTTTGCTGTTGGTGTACGTTTTGATGATCGTACTACTAATAATCTGGAAAAATATTGCCCGGATGCAACCGTTTTACATATTGATATTGATCCAACATCAATTTCGAAAACTGTTTCTGCAGATGTACCTATTGTCGGTGATGCTAAACAGGTTTTGGGACAAATGTTGGGATTATTAGAAACAATGGAAGACACACAGGACCCGGATGCATTAAAAGATTGGTGGTTATCTATTCAGCAATGGCGTAGCCGTAAATGTCTCAATTTTGATCGCAGTGGCGAAAAAATTAAACCACAAGCTGCTATCGAGGTTCTCTATCGTCTGACGAAAGGTGAAGCTTATATCACTTCGGATGTTGGGCAGCACCAGATGTTTGTTGCATTACATTACCCATTTGATAAGCCAAGGCGTTGGATCAGTTCCGGAGGTTTGGGAACGATGGGGTTTGGCTTACCTGCTGCTTTAGGTGTCAAATTGGTGAAACCAGAAGCGACGGTAATCTGTGTTACTGGGGATGGTAGTATTCAGATGAATATTCAGGAACTGTCCACGGCATTGCAATATGGGTTACCGGTGCTGGTTCTGAACTTGAATAACCGTTTCCTGGGGATGATAAGACAGTGGCAAGACATGATTTATGCTGGCCGTCACTCCCAGTCCTATATGGAATCCTTACCTGATTTTGTCAAACTGGCCGAAGCTTATGGTCATGTAGGCATTGCTATCCAACGTTATGATGAATTGGAAAGTAAATTGGCAGAAGCCTTGAAAGAGGTAACTGAAAATCAGCGGCTGGTATTTGTTGATGTCACAGTTGATGAAACTGAGCACGTCTATCCTATGCAGATCCGTGGAGGGGCAATGGATGAGATGTGGTTAAGCAAAACGGAGAGAACCTGATTATGCGCCGGATTTTATCTGTATTACTTGAAAACGAATCGGGGGCTTTATCCCGTGTTGTTGGTCTGTTTTCCCAGCGTGGTTACAATATTGAAAGTTTAACTGTGGCTCCAACTGACGATCCAACATTGTCACGGATGACAATTCAGACTAAAGGTGATGCCAGGGTACTTGAGCAGATTGAAAAACAATTGCACAAACTGGTGGATGTGTTGCGGGTCAGCGAGTTGGTATCAGGTTCTCATGTGGAACGTGAGATTATGCTGGTGAAATTACAGGCTAGTGGATATGGCCGTGAAGAAATTAAACGCAGTACTGAAATTTTTCGTGGGCAGATCGTTGATGTGACTTCAACCTTATATACCGTACAACTAGTAGGAACCAGCGATAAACTGGATGCATTTCTCGATGCTGTTCGTGACGCGGCTGAAATTGTAGAAGTTGCTCGTTCCGGCATTGTTGGTGTATCGCGCGGAGATAAAATTATGCGATGAAAAATCGCAAACTGCGGGACAATATACATACATTGATAAGGCTCTGCGATAAAGTAGGGCCTTTTCGGGGTTTATGAGGAGTTAATGTGAAACTGGATGAAATCGCCCGCCTTGCAGGTGTTTCGCGCACAACGGCCAGTTATGTGATTAATGGTAAAGCCAAGCAATACCGTGTTAGTGATAAAACAGTAGAGAAAGTGATGGCCGTGGTTAGAGAGCATAACTACCATCCAAATGCTGTGGCAGCTGGTCTCCGTGCAGGACGCACTCGTTCTATTGGTTTGGTTATCCCAGATTTAGAAAATACCAGTTATACCCGTATTGCGAATTATCTAGAACGTCAAGCTCGTCAGCGTGGCTACCAATTATTGATCGCCTGTTCTGAAGATCAGCCTGATAATGAAATGCGCTGTGTTGAGCACCTATTACAACGTCAGGTGGATGCAATTATTGTTTCTACTGCATTACCGCCGGAGCATCCTTTTTATCAGCGTTGGGCAAACCGCGCTTTGCCCATTATTGCGTTTGACCGTGCATTGGAAAATGAACACTTTATCAGTGTAGTGGGTGATGACTTTGAAGATGCAAAGATGTTGGCACAAGAATTTCGTCAATTTCCTGCTGAATCTGTGCTTTATCTCGGCGCATTACCTGAACTGTCAGTTAGTTTTTTGCGTGAACAGGGATTCCGTGAAGCATGGAAAGATGACCCTCGCAAAGTTATGTATCTTTATTCGAACAGCTATGAGCGTGATGCGGCTGCTGAAGTGTTCGCCAGGTGGTTGGAAACTCATCCGATGCCACAAGCGCTGTTTACTACCTCTTTTGCTTTGCTACAGGGAATAATGGATGTCACGCTTAAACACGATGGAAGATTACCTAATCAATTAGTTATTGCGACTTTTGGTGATCATGAATTACTGGATTTCCTTGAGTGTCCGGTACTCTCTGTCGTGCAGCGTCATCGTGAAGTGGCGGAACAGGTATTAGAACTAGTACTTGCAAGTCTGGATGAAAAGCAAAAACCAGGTCCAGGTATTACGCGGATACGCCGTGACTTATGTCGGCGAGGAAGCTTGAGTCGAAAGTTATGATAAAAGCCCCTCATTAATTTTTTGATGAGGGGCTTTTGCTTCAGATTTGTAATAGGCAGTGTGGGAAGACAATTTTAAAGCAATTCTTAAATTATTTAGTAAGAAAACGGCATGAATAGGAGTTTATTTAGGTTTGAAATTTTTTGCATTTTGTCCTATCTCATTGTTTTATTTATATATTAAATTGATTTTAATGATGTTATTTTTGATGATTTTATTATCATTATTGGTTTTAGTATCGAATGTACTTATTTAAATGATAAATATTATTGTATGATGGTTGGATGGTAATGAAATGTAAATTATGTAAATAAACTAATAACACAATTATTTTTTCATTATTTTGTAGTGAACATTTATTCTCCTTATACTTGTAAAATTATTCAAAATTATCATAGTGTTAATTATTATTGACATTGCTAAATTTAATCATTAGTGCTCCTAACATCCAAAATCCTTTTACTAAATATAGCTAAAGCGCATCGGCTCTGGCTTGACAAGGTTTTCGTCCCATCCGTAAACTCCTTATTGTGGGGATTAGTGGGATAAAGTGGTAATTTGGGATCGCCTGAGGCAACTTTAGGATGTTTCGTGGAGCAACGTTGGTTAATCTCGATAGCAAGGGGCGGCTTGCCGTACCTACCCGATATCGGGCTATGCTAAACGAGGAATCGCAAGGGCAAATGGTTTGTACTATTGACCTCCACCAGCCATGCTTGCTGCTTTATACGTTATCTGAATGGGAAATTATTGAAGAAAAACTTTCTCGCTTATCCAGCATGAATCCGGCAGAGCGTCGGGTGCAACGTTTGCTCTTAGGTCACGCCAGTGAATGCCAGATGGATAGCGCTGGACGTCTTTTGCTAGCCAATACACTGCGTCAGCACGCAGGGCTAGTTAAAGAGGTCATGCTGGTTGGTCAGTTCAACAAATTTGAACTGTGGGATGAGCAAGCTTGGTATCAACAGGTTAAGGATGACATTGCAGCTGAACAATCCACACAGCAACCTTTATCAGTACGGCTACAGGACTTATCACTATAAACATGGCAAACAGTCATTTTAAACATACCAGTGTATTGCTGGATGAAGCAGTCAATGGACTGAATATTCGTAAAGATGGAATCTATATTGATGGCACATTTGGCCGTGGTGGGCACTCACGTCTGATTTTGTCACAACTGGGAATGGAAGGTCGTTTAATCGCAATTGATCGTGATCCGCAAGCGATTGAAACCGCAAAATCGATCACAGATCCGCGTTTTTCAATTATCCATGGACCGTTTTCTGAATTAGCGCACTATGTAGAAAACGCCGGTCTGACAGGAAAAATTGATGGGGTATTACTGGATTTAGGCGTTTCTTCACCTCAATTGGATGATCCAGAACGTGGTTTTTCTTTTATGCGAGATGGGCCGCTAGATATGCGGATGGACCCGACACACGGGCAGTCAGCTGCAGAATGGCTGATGAAAGCAGAAGCGGATGACATTGCATGGGTGTTGAAAACGTTTGGTGAAGAGCGTTTCGCCAAACGTATAGCTAAAGCAATTGTTACACGTAATCAGGAAGAACCAATCACCCGAACAAAAGTGTTGGCAGATTTGATTGCTCAAGCCAGTCCGGTAAAAGAGAAGTATAAGCATCCTGCAACAAGGAGCTTTCAAGCGATTAGGATTTATATCAACAGTGAATTGGAAGAGATTGAGCAAGCGCTGGATGGTGCATTACAGGTGCTTGCCCCACGTGGGCGACTTTCAGTTATCAGTTTCCATTCACTGGAAGATCGCATTGTTAAGCGGTTTATTCGTCATAACAGCCGTGGGCCACAGGTACCGGCAGGGTTACCACTGACAGAAGAGCAACTGAAAGCGCAGGGTGGGCGTAGCCTGAAATCCATCGGTAAGATGAAACCTTCAGAGAACGAAGTGGCTGATAATCCACGGGCTCGTAGTTCGGTTTTGCGTTTTGCTGAAAAAGTTAGTGAATAATGGCAGGTGAACGTCACGGATTAGCCGGTATTATCGGCAGCGATTTTCTCAGGAATGCCAAAATACCATTGATTCTTCTAGTAGCTGTAGTGGTTTCAGCCATATTTGTTGTGACCACAACACATGAAACCCGCTTGTTGACTGCTGAAAAAGAGCATTTGGCGCTGGAACGTAATGCATTAGAAATCGAGTGGCGTAATTTGATTCTTGAAGAAAATTCCCTTGGTGATCAGAGTCGGGTTGAGCGGATAGCAGTTGAAAAAATGCAGATGCAACATGTTAATCCAGCACAGGAAAACATTGTTGTTGCACAGTGAGTTAATTTGATTAATTAATAAGGTAAGCGATGAAAGCAGCTCGTTTCGCGAAATCAAAACGGCAAGAAGATAAAGCCAGCTTTGTCAGTTGGCGTTTTGCGTTGCTGTGCGGGGGAATTGTCCTTGCTTTGGTTGGCTTGTTGCTGAGAGTGACTTACTTGCAAGTTATCAATCCGGATCAATTGGTTAAAGAAGGGGATTTACGTTCTTTGCGCGTGCAGTCGATTCCGACTGCACGCGGTATGATAAGCGATCGTCTGGGGCGACCTTTGGCTGTCAGTGTTCCAGTAAATGCTGTATGGGCAGATCCGAAAGAGGTATTTGAAAAAGGGGGAATTACTGATGATACCCGCTGGAGAGCTTTGTCTGATGCTATTAACCTGCCTGTTGAGCAACTTACTAACAAAATTAGTGCTAATCCTAAAGGTCGTTTTGTCTATTTAGCACGACAGGTCAATCCATCGGTTGGCGATTATATTGATAAACTGAAATTGCCGGGAATTTATTTACGCCAAGAATCTCGGCGTTATTACCCGTCTGGCCAGGTAACAGCCCATATTATTGGTGTGACCAACGTTGATGGTCAGGGTATGGAAGGTGTGGAAAAAAGTTTTGATCGCTGGCTGACTGGTCAGCCTGGCGAGCGGATTGTACGTAAAGACCGTTTTGGTCGTGTCATCGAAGATATCTCATCTGTCGATAGCTTGGCGGCACACAATTTGGTATTGAGTATCGATGAACGCTTGCAGGCACTAGTTTATCGGGAACTGACCAACGCGGTAGCTTTTAATAAAGCAGAATCTGGTACAGCAGTACTGGTAGATGTTAATACCGGAGAAGTGCTGGCAATGGCCAACAACCCGTCTTATAACCCAAATAATTTCCTCAATACGCCAAAAGACGCGATGCGTAACCGTGCTATCACCGATATTTTCGAACCAGGTTCCACTGTTAAGCCGATGGTGGTAATGGCTGCGCTGGATAATGGTATCATCAAAGAAAATACGGTTATTAATACAGTACCTTTTAGGATAAGCGGTAAGGAAATTAAAGATGTATCCCGTTATTCGGAATTATCTATCACTGGTATTTTACAAAAATCGAGCAATGTCGGTGTCTCTAAGCTAGCGTTAGCGATGCCCGCGACAGAATTGGTGGATGTTTATTCACGCTTTGGGTTAGGAAAGGCGACTAATCTGGGGTTGGTTGGTGAAAGCAGTGGCTTATATCCAACAGGAAAACAACGGTGGTCAGATCTTGAGAGGGCGACCTTTTCTTACGGTTATGGGCTGATGGTAACACCATTACAGTTAGCGCGGGTCTATGCAACGATTGGTAGCTTGGGTATTTACCGTCCTCTGTCAATTACCAAAGTTGATCCACCTGTGCCAGGTACAAGAGTATTTCCTGAGCCCATCATGCGAACAGTCGTTCATATGATGGAAAGTGTGGCTTTGCCTGGCGGTGGTGGAGTGCGGGCCGCGGTAAAAGGTTATCGGATTGCAATCAAGACGGGTACTGCAAAGAAAGTTGGGCCGGATGGCCAATACGTTAATCGATATATCTCTTACGCCGCAGGTGTTGCTCCTGCAAGTAACCCAAGGTTTGCTTTAGTTGTGGTCATTAATGAGCCACAGGCAGGTAAATATTATGGTGGTGCGGTTTCTGCGCCGGTATTTGGTGCCATTATGGGCGGTGTTCTGCGCATTATGAATGTGGAGCCGGATGCTTTGGCAGCAGGTGATAAAAATGAATTTGTGATTAATAAGAAAGAGGATACAGGTGGCAGATCGTAATCTACGCAGTTTACTCGCTCCGTTGGGTATTGATGCTCCAGAGTGTGCATTACGCGAAATGACATTGGATAGCCGTAAATCGGCTGCCGGAGATTTGTTTGTTGCTATTAAAGGGCATCAGGTAGATGGTCGACACTACATTCCTCAAGCCATCGCGCAAGGAGTCGCGGCGGTTATTGCAGAAGCCCAGGGCGAGGCTGATAGCGGGACGGTGCAGGTTATTCACGGTGTTCCGGTTGTTTATGTGAGTGATTTGAATAATAAGTTGTCACAATTAGCTGGTCAGTTTTATCACCACCCTGGTGGTCAACTGCGCCTGATTGGCGTAACCGGAACTAATGGTAAAACGACAACGACTCAATTACTTGCGCAGTGGGCTCACGGATTGGGTGAAATCAGCGCAGTGATGGGAACAGTAGGTAATGGTTTATTGGGGCATGTGGCACCAAGTGAAAATACCACCGGTTCAGCTGTTGATATCCAACTGGATCTGCAACAGCTTGTTCAGAAAGGGGCAACTTTTGCGGCAATGGAAGTCTCGTCCCATGGGCTGGTTCAGGGGCGTGTGGCCGCATTGCCATTTGAGGTGGCGGTATTTACCAACCTGAGTCGTGATCATCTGGATTACCATGGTGATATGGAACACTATGAAGCAGCGAAATGGCTGCTATTTTCCTCTCACAATGTGAAACAGCAAATCATTAACGCTGACGATGATGTTGGTCAGAAATGGTTATCCCGTTTACCGCAAGCGGTTGCTGTAACGATGGAAAACCGTCTGCCGGAAAATTGGCAAGGGCGTTGGTTGTCGGCCAGTGAAATAAAATATCACGATAAAGGCGTATCTGTTACTTTTGAGTCCAGTTGGGGAGGCGGTACAATTGACAGTCCCTTGATGGGAGCATTCAATGTCAGCAACCTGCTGTTAGCACTTTCTACCTTATTAGCGCTGGGTTATCCATTGAAAAAACTGCTTGAAACAGCTTCCTGCCTTGAACCTGTTTGCGGAAGAATGGAAGTATTCAATGCACCGGATAAGCCAACTGTCGTTGTTGATTATGCACATACACCTGATGCACTAGAGAAAGCTTTGTTGGCTGCACGCCTGCATTGTAAAGGTAGGCTTTGGTGCGTTTTTGGTTGTGGTGGCGATCGTGATAAGGGCAAGCGTTCTTTAATGGGAAGTGTGGCAGAACAGTGGGCCGACTATGTGATTACTACCGATGATAACCCGAGAAGTGAAGAACCGCAGGCAATTGTTGATGATATTTTGACCGGTTTTATTGATCCGGGGCGAGCAATAGTCATTCATGGCCGTGTTGAAGCGGTGACTAGTGCCATTATGCAGGCAAAACAAGATGATGTTGTATTGGTGGCGGGTAAAGGCCATGAAGATTATCAGTTGGTAGGTCATCGCCGCTTGGATTATTCAGACCGCTTGACTGTTGCCCGGTTACTGGGGGTAATTGCATGATTTCCCTCACATTACAACAATTGGCGCAGGTCACTGATGGGGTACTAAATCAGGTAACTGAGCGACAGGCAATAGATATCTATATCCGTGATGTTACTACTGATAACCGTAAGGTTGAAAATGGTAGTTTATTTATTGCATTGAAAGGTGAACGTTTTGACGCTCATGATTTTTCTGCTGATGCAGTAAAAGCGGGCGCTGGTGCTTTGTTGGTTAGCCGTGTATTAGCGATTAATTGTCCTCAGGTTGTGGTTGAAGATACTCGTTTGGCAATGGGTAAATTGGCTGGTTGGGTTCGCCAACAGAGTAAAGCCCGGGTTGTTGCGCTAACGGGTTCGTCCGGTAAAACATCGGTGAAAGAGATGACCGCCGCGATTTTGCGCCAGTGTGGTAATACGCTCTATACCGCGGGTAACCTGAATAATGATATTGGTGTACCGCTGACATTGTTCAGACTGACAGAACAACATGAGTTTGCTGTGGTTGAATTAGGTGCAAGCCATGTTGGTGAAATCGCCTATACCGTAGAAATGGTTAGGCCAGAAACGGCATTAGTCAATAACCTGTTTGCAGCGCACTTAGCAGATTTTGGTTCTCTTGCGAGTATTGCAAAAGCTAAGGGCGAGATTTTTACCGGCCTTCCAGAAAAAGGTACGGCTATTATCAATGTGGAAAGCAATGATTGGGCTTACTGGCAACAGGTTATTGGTGACAAGACAGTACAGCGTTTTTCCATGCAACAAGCATCAGGCGCTGATTTTTATGCCACGGATATTCAGGTTAAACAACTGACTACGGATTTTTGTCTACATACTCCTATTGGTAGCACAGAAATCAACTTGCCGTTGCCTGGGAAACACAATGTCGCCAATGCATTAGCTGCCAGTGCGTTAGCAATTTCTGTTGGTGCAACCTTACGAGATATTCGTCTGGGCTTGTCGGAGCTGAGAGCGGTACCGGGGCGGTTGTTTCCAATCAATCTGGCAGAAGGAAAATTGCTGCTTGATGACACGTATAACGCCAATGTTGGTTCAATGACCGTTGCGGTCCAGGTGTTATCACAGATGCCGGGTTACCGAGTGATGGTTGTTGGTGATATAGGGGCATTGGGTGAACAGTCAGAAGATTACCATCGTCAAATTGGTGAAACCGCAGCTTCTTGCGGTATCGATCGTGTGTTCAGTGTCGGTAAATTAAGTATTCATATTAGTGAGGCAAGCGGCTGTGGTCAGCATTTTGCGGATAAAGCCGCATTGATCGCAACATTGATTCCACTATTACAACAACACAAGGTCATTTCAGTGTTAGTTAAAGGTTCGCGCAATACCGCAATGGAAGATGTTGTCCATGCATTACAGGAGAGCTTCACATGTTAGTTTGGCTGGCCGAATATTTGGTCAAATATCATACCGGCTTTAACGTCTTTTCTTACTTGACGTTTAGGGCTATTGTCAGCCTGCTGACTGCTTTGGCTATCGCATTATGGATGGGGCCGCGTATGATCGTCTTCCTGCAAAAATTACAAATTGGGCAGGTTGTTCGTAATGATGGACCAGAATCTCATTTCAGTAAACGTGGCACACCGACGATGGGTGGCTTGTTGATCCTGTTCTCAATCACGATTTCGGTACTGCTATGGGCGCGTTTGAATAACCCTTATGTTTGGTGCGTACTGATTGTGTTGATTGGTTACGGCATTGTTGGTTTCGTGGATGATTACCGTAAAGTCGTGCGCAAAGATACTAAAGGGTTGATTGCCCGTTGGAAGTATTTCTGGCAGTCAATCTTGGCATTGGGCGTAGCATTTGCCATGTACAGCGTCGGTAAAGGTACCCCGGCAACACAATTAGTTGTGCCATTCTTTAAAGATGTGATGCCGCAACTGGGTGTGCTTTACATTCTGTTGTCTTATTTTGTGATTGTTGGAACCAGCAACGCAGTGAATCTGACTGATGGGTTGGATGGTTTGGCAATTATGCCGACGGTTTTTGTTGCGGCTGGTTTTGCACTTGTTGCGTGGGCAACAGGTAACGTCAATTTTGCCAACTACTTGCATATTCCTTACTTGAGCCATGCGGGCGAATTAGTCATCGTCTGTACTGCAATTGTTGGTGCTGGATTGGGTTTCCTGTGGTTCAACACTTACCCGGCTCAGGTTTTTATGGGAGATGTTGGTTCTTTGGCATTGGGTGGTGCACTTGGGACCATTGCTGTGTTGCTGCGTCAGGAGTTTCTACTGGTGATTATGGGCGGTGTATTCGTGGTAGAAACCTTGTCGGTTATCTTGCAGGTAGGTTCTTTTAAACTGCGAGGACAGCGTATTTTCCGAATGGCGCCTATTCATCACCATTATGAATTGAAAGGCTGGCCAGAACCGCGCGTTATCGTGCGTTTTTGGATTATTTCTCTGATGTTAGTACTGATTGGCTTGGCAACATTGAAGGTACGATAATCATGACGGATTATTTGGGTAAAAAAGTCGTCATTATTGGATTGGGGCTGACAGGCCTCTCTTGCGTTGACTTTTTTATGGTACGCGGTGTCATCCCTCGCGTGATGGATACCCGTGTAATGCCGCCTGGTAGGGATAAACTGCCTGATGATGTTGCATGCCATTGTGGAAGTTTGGATGCCAATTGGTTGATGGATGCTGACTTGATTGTTGTAAGCCCGGGCATTGCTTTGGCGACAGCTGAATTACAAGCCGCAGCTGATGCAGGCATAGAAATCGTTGGCGATATCGAATTATTTTGCCGTGAGGCAACGACCCCGATAATCGCAATCACGGGCTCTAATGGTAAAAGTACCGTGACTAGTCTTGTCGGAGAAATGGCGAAAGCTGCTGGTTGGCAAGTGGGGGTTGGCGGTAATATTGGTCTTCCTGCATTAGAACTATTGAAACAATCTTGTCAGCTTTATGTTTTAGAACTTTCCAGTTTTCAGTTGGAAACTACATATAGTCTAAAGGCAGCGGCGGCAACTGTGCTGAATGTAACTGAAGACCATATGGATCGTTATCCTCAGGGCTTGTCTCAGTATCGGGCAGCTAAATTGAGGGTTTATCATCAGGCAAAAAGATGCATTGTGAATGTTCAGGATACTCTGACATTGCCTGAAACGGGTATGGACAGCCGTTGTGTCAGCGTTGGTGTCGATTGTGGTGATTACCAGCTTGATAGTGAAAATGCCTTTTTGAAAGTTCACAACCAGTCATTGCTAGCGGCGAATGAAATTAAGCTGACCGGGCGACATAACTACGTCAATGGGTTGGTTGCATTAGCTTTAGCTGATGCGGTTGGTATTCCTCGTGAAGCCAGTTTGGCAACATTGACGGTTTATCCGGGGCTTAACCACCGTTTCCAACTTGTTCATTTGAACAACGGGGTGCGTTGGATTAACGATTCTAAAGCGACCAATGTTGGCAGTACGGAGGCGGCGCTTAATGGTCTTAACTTAGAGGGTACGCTTTATTTGCTGCTAGGTGGTGATGGTAAATCAGCAGACTTTTCTCCGCTCAAGCCATTCCTTTGTGGGGATAAAGTTCGGCTTTACTGCTTTGGCCGGGATGGGAAACGACTGGCGCAGCTACGTCCGGAAATAGCGACATTAACTGAAACTATGGAACAGGCGATACGTGATATTGCGCCGCGGCTGGTGGCTGGTGACATGGTGCTGTTATCTCCTGCTTGTGCGAGCCTTGACCAGTTCCGTAATTTTGAACAGCGTGGTCATGAGTTTGCTCGTTTGGCGGAGGAGTTGGGCTGATGTCTATTCCCGGGTTCAGTGGATTAAAAGACTGGGTTATTGGTGGTCGTGAAACCGATGCTACTAATATGGTGTTGTACGATCGCACACTGGTTTGGCTGGCACTCGGATTGGGTATTGTCGGCTTTATTATGGTGACATCAGCATCAATGCCGGTTGGGCAGCGTCTTGCTGAAGATCCATTTTTGTTTGCTAAGCGTGATGTGGTTTATCTCTTGCTGGCTTTCGGGTTGTCATTAATCACACTGCGTATCCCGATGGATTTCTGGCAGCGCTATAGCAACCTGATGTTGCTTATCTCCGTTATCCTGTTGCTGGTTGTATTGGTAGTGGGAAGTTCGGTAAATGGTGCATCGCGTTGGATTGCTCTTGGACCTTTGAGAATTCAGCCTGCGGAGTTATCCAAGCTTTCTCTGTTTTGTTATCTCGCCAGTTATCTGGTGCGCAAAGTGGAAGAAGTGCGGAATAACTTTTGGGGATTCTGTAAGCCAATGAGTGTCATGGTGGTGTTGGCGGTATTACTTTTAGCTCAGCCCGATTTGGGAACTGTAGTAGTGCTGTTTGTTACAACATTGGCCATGTTATTTCTGGCGGGGGCAAAGTTATGGCAGTTTCTGGCGATTATTGGTTCAGGAGTGTTTGCAGTCGTTCTGTTAATTATTGCTGAGCCCTATCGTATACGCCGTGTAACTTCTTTTTTGGACCCTTGGGAAGATCCGTATGGCAAAGGTTATCAATTAACACAATCTTTGATGGCTTTTGGTCGAGGAGAATTTTTAGGGCAAGGATTAGGAAATTCAGTACAGAAATTGGCATACCTGCCAGAAGCACATACTGACTTTATTTTTTCTGTTTTAGCAGAAGAATTGGGTTACGTAGGTGTGGTTTTTGTATTGTTAATGATATTCTTCGTCGCTTTTCGTGCGATGACTATAGGTCGTCGTGCATTGCAGATGGATCAGCGTTTTTCTGGTTTTCTGGCTTGTTCGATTGGTATCTGGTTCAGTTTTCAAACCCTGGTTAACGTTGGTGCAGCCGCAGGTATGTTACCGACCAAAGGTCTGACTTTACCTTTGATTAGTTACGGTGGTTCAAGTTTGCTAATTATGTCGACTGCTATCGTATTGCTATTAAGAATTGATTTTGAAACACGCTTGGCAAAAGCACAGGCGTTTGTAAGGAGCACTCGATGAGTAGCAAAACCCGGCGTTTGATGGTGATGGCAGGTGGAACTGGAGGACACGTTTTCCCTGGTTTGGCTGTAGCTCATCATTTAAAAAACCAGGGCTGGGAAGTTCGCTGGTTGGGAACAGCGGATAGGATGGAAGCTGATTTAGTGCCGAAACATGACATTGAGATTGATTTTATTCAGATCTCGGGTTTGCGAGGTAAGGGAATCAAAGCACTGTTAGTTGCTCCGGTGCGAATTTTCAAAGCCATTCGCCAGGCAAAAGCGATTATGCGTCGCTATCAGCCAGATGTAGTGCTCGGAATGGGAGGGTATGTTTCTGGCCCTGGCGGTATTGCTGCGTGGATGTGCGGTATTCCGGTTGTCCTGCATGAACAGAATGGTATTGCAGGGCTGACAAATCGTTGGCTAGCAAAAATTGCTACGACTGTTTTACAGGCATTTCCCGGTGCATTCCCGAAAGCACCTATTGTTGGGAACCCTGTCCGTGAAGACGTGTTGGCATTACCCCGCCCTGAACAGCGTTTGGCAGGGCGTGAAGGCCCGATTCGGGTTCTAGTTGTTGGTGGTAGTCAGGGGGCAAGAATTCTCAACCAGACAATGCCTGAAATTGCTGCCCATATGGGTGATAAAATTACCCTTTGGCATCAGACAGGCAAAGGGGCTAAAGAAAGTGTTCAGAATGCCTATAACAATTTATTAGTTAAATGCGAACACAAAGTTACTGAATTTATTGATGATATGGCACAAGCTTATGCCTGGGCTGATATGGTGATTTGCCGTTCTGGTGCGTTGACAGTCAGCGAAGTGGCAGCAGCCGGATTACCTGGGATTTTTGTACCATTTCAGCATAAAGATCGTCAGCAATATTGGAATGCACTACCACTGGAGAGAGTTGGTGCAGCAGAGATACTGGAACAACCGCAATTTACGGTTGATGCAGTAATACAATTATTAACTCAGTGGCAACGCCCACAATTGTTGGAAATGGCAGAAAAAGCCCGTTTAGCAGCAATTACTGATGCAACTGAGAGAGTATCGGCGGCATTAATTGATGCAGCAGAAAAATGATTCAGGCCACCTGAAACAGGGTGGTGAAGTAAACATATACAGTGAAGAAGAAAACGTGAATACACAACAACTGGCGAAATTAAGAGCTTTCGTGCCTGAAATGAGAAAAGTCAGGCATATCCACTTTGTTGGCATTGGTGGTGCTGGCATGGGGGGGATCGCCGAAGTGTTGGCCAATGAAGGTTACCAGATTAGTGGATCTGATTTGGCGCCAAATCCGGTAACTCGGCAACTAACTAAGTTGGGTGCTCAGATTTATTTTAACCATCGTCCTGAAAATGTACTGGATGCTAGTGTTGTTGTGGCTTCAACTGCAATCTTAGCAGATAACCCAGAAATTATTGCTGCTCGTGAAGCTCGGATTCCGGTCATTCGCAGAGCAGAGATGTTGGCAGAACTGATGCGTTACCGTCATGGTATTGCTATTGCGGGGACTCATGGAAAAACAACTACCACGGCGATGATTTCCAGCATTTATGCACAGGCTGGTTTAGACCCAACGTTTGTTAATGGTGGTTTAGTCAAAGCGGCAGGAACACATGCTCGTCTTGGTAGCAGCCGCTATTTAATTGCGGAGGCCGACGAAAGTGATGCTTCTTTCCTGCATTTGCAGCCCATGGTGGCAGTAGTTACTAATATAGAAGCAGACCATATGGATACCTATCATGGTGACTTCGAAAAGCTGAAACAGACGTTTATCAACTTCCTGCACAACTTACCTTTTTATGGGCGTGCAGTCATGTGCATTGATGATCCTGTCGTCAAAGAGTTAATCCCTCGTGTGGGACGCTATATCACGACTTATGGCTTCAGTGAGGAAGCAGATGTACGTATCACCCATTATGAGCAAAAAGGGGCTCAAGGGTATTTTACTGTTAGTCGTCAAGATATGGTTGATTTGAAAGTCGTATTAAATGCACCGGGTCGCCATAATGCGCTAAATGCGGCAGCAGCAGTCGCTGTTGCAACTGAAGAAGGCATTTCTGGCAGTGATATTCTGGCTGCGTTAGCAGGTTTTCAGGGAACCGGACGCCGTTTTGACTTTCTGGGAAATTTTTCTCTGGAGCATGTTAACGGCAAAAGTGGTAGTGCAATGTTGGTTGATGATTATGGTCATCATCCAACGGAAGTGGATGCAACCATTAAAGCCGCTCGTGCTGGCTGGCCAGATAAGCGTATTGTGATGGTATTTCAGCCTCATCGTTATACTCGGACGCGTGATCTGTACGATGACTTTGCCAATGTATTGAATCAGGTGGATGCATTGCTGATGTTGGACGTTTACTCTGCGGGCGAAGCGGTTATTCCGGGGGCGGATAGCCGTTCGTTGTGCCGTACTATCCGTAGCCGCGGTAAGTTAGATCCGATTCTGGTATCTGAGCCAGAAAAAGTGGCGATTGTGTTGGCACAAGTACTAGACGGTAATGATTTAGTTCTGGTTCAAGGGGCCGGGAATATAGGCAAAATAGCGCGCAATTTGGCTGAAACAAAATTACAGCCATCTTTGAATGAGGAAAAACACCATGGCTGAGAAAGTCGCGGTATTGTTGGGAGGAACTTCTGCTGAGCGTGAAGTTTCACTGTTGTCTGGACATGCCGTGCTGGCTGGATTGAAAGAAGCAGGTATTGATGCTCATCCAATTGATACAAAAGATTTTCTTGTAACGCAACTTAAAGAAGCGGGATTTGAGAAAGTCTTTATCGCGCTTCATGGTCGTGGCGGGGAAGATGGTACTTTGCAAGGCGTATTAGAATTTTTGCAGCTGCCTTATACCGGTAGTGGCGTGATGGCTTCTTCCTTGTCGATGGATAAATTGCGTACAAAGCAGTTATGGCAAGGGATAGGATTGACGGTTTCGCCATATGTTGCAATTAATTTGCAGCAGTTTGAACAATTTACTGATTTGCAACTCCAAGAACATGTAGCAGATTTAGGTTTGCCATTAATTGTTAAGCCAAGTCTGGAGGGTTCCAGTGTGGGTATGACTAAGGTTAATGAGATTTCAGAGTTGCGTGGTGCATTGGAGATAGCATTTCGTTATGACGCTGACTTGTTGATAGAAAAATGGCTGTATGGTCCAGAATACACTGTGGCTATTCTCGGTGATACGGCTTTACCTTCTATTCGTATTCAGCCCGCTGCTATTTTTTATGACTATGATGCAAAATATTGGTCTGAAGAAACAAAGTATTTTTGTCCGAGTGGTTTAAGTGATGAAAAAGAACAACAATTGGCAGAGTTAGCATTAAAAGCTTATAAATCAGTTGGATGCTGTGGTTGGGGCCGGGTAGATATCATGATGGATTCTGATGGTGTTTTCTATCTGTTGGAAGTGAATACATCTCCGGGGATGACCAGTCATAGCTTAGTGCCAATGGCAGCACGTCAAGCAGGGTTAAATTTTTCACAGTTGGTAGTAAAGATTTTGGAGTTGGCTGATTGATATGTCTCAGGCGGCCCTGAAAGTAAAGGGGCGGGATAGTGAAAATAGTCGTTCCCGCCCTAGTAACGGCTCTTATCTGGCAGGGCTTATCTTCTTCTTGATGGTACTTGGCACCATTATTTGGGGTGGTTGGGCAGTTCTTAACTGGATGAAAGATACTAACAGATTGCCTATTTCTAAGCTGGTGGTAACGGGGGAACGTCATTACACCACCAACGATGATATTCGGCAGGCAATTTTGTCATTAGGGCAGCCGGGAACTTTCATGACGCAGGATGTGAATATCATTCAGCAACAGATTGAACGGATGCCATGGATAAGGCAAGTCACTGTCCGTAAACAGTGGCCTGATGAACTGAGAATTCATCTGGTAGAATATGTTCCTTATGTGCGTTGGAATGATACACAGATGCTGGATGCAGAAGGGCTGGTGTTTAGTATACCGGCTGAATGGGAAGCTAAAGGTCACTTCCCGATGCTTTATGGCCCGCAAGGTAGTGAGAAAGAGGTGCTTGATGGCTACCGGGCAATGGCTAAACTTCTTGCTGCCAATAAATTGAAATTAAAAGTTGTAGCAATGACTGATCGTCGTTCTTGGCAACTGACACTGGATAATGATATCCGACTAAAGCTGGGAAGAATGGATACAACAGGTCGTATTAAACGTTTTATCGAGCTTTATCCACTATTACAGCAGAACAAAGAGAAAAGAGTGGATTATGTGGATTTACGTTATGACAGCGGCGCCGCGGTAGGTTGGGCACCTTTGCTAATTGGTGCTCCTGATGCTCCGGTCAATGGGTAATAAACAGTTACTGGTAATAATATAGAGGCAGGCAGAATAACAATGATCAAATCGACGGACAGAAAATTAGTAGTTGGCCTTGAGATTGGCACAGCAAAGGTATCTGCCCTTGTTGGTGAAATTCTGCCCGATGGTATGGTTAATATTATCGGGGTGGGAAGCTGTCCATCCCGCGGCATGGATAAAGGTGGTGTAAACGATCTGGAGTCGGTTGTTAAATGTGTACAGCGGGCTATCGATCAGGCTGAATTAATGGCAGATTGTCAAATCTCTTCTGTTTATCTGGCGTTATCTGGAAAACATATCAGTTGTCAGAATGAAATTGGGATGGTTCCCATTTCTGAAGAGGAAGTCACCCAAGAAGATGTAGACAATGTCGTTCATACGGCCAAATCGGTTCGTGTACGTGATGAATACCGGATACTCCATGTTATTCCTCAAGAGTATGCGATCGATTATCAGGAAGGCATCAAAAATCCAGTAGGGCTTTCCGGAGTGCGTATGCAGGCGAAAGTTCATCTGATTACCTGCCATAACGATATGGCGAAAAATATCGCAAAAGCCGTTGAACGTTGTGGTTTGAAAGTCGATCAGCTTATTTTTTCTGGTTTGGCTGCCAGCTATGCGGTTTTAACTGAGGATGAGCGTGAACTGGGAGTTTGTGTGGTAGATATTGGCGGTGGGACGATGGATATTGCGGTGTATACCGGCGGAGCGCTGCGTCATACCAAAGTAATCCCTTACGCTGGGAATGTCGTCACCAGCGATATTGCTTATGCCTTTGGTACTCCACCAAGTGATGCCGAAACGATAAAAGTACGTCACGGTTGTGCGTTGGGTTCGTTGGTTAGCAAGGATGAAAGTGTGGAGGTACCGAGTGTCGGTGGGCGCCCACCTCGTAGCTTACAGCGCCAGACGTTGGCTGAAGTGATTGAGCCACGTTACATCGAATTACTGAATTTAGTGAATGATGAAATCCTGCGATTGCAGGAACAGTTACGCCAGCAAGGTGTTAAACACCATTTGGCTGCGGGTATTGTCTTAACCGGTGGTGGTGCCCAGATTGATGGTTTGGCTGAATGTGCCCAGCGTGTATTCCATGCTCAGGTGCGCATTGGTCAACCTCTTAATATTACTGGTCTGACGGACTATGCGCAGGAACCCTATTATTCAACAGCAGTAGGGTTGTTGCATTACGGAAAAGCCTCTCATCTTAATGGTGATGCGGATATTGAAAAACATGCTTCAGTGAGTCGCTGGTTTAAGAAAGTCAGTAGCTGGCTGAAAAAAGAGTTTTAATTTTATACAGAGACTACATCTGTTTTTTGGTCTCGATATAAAGGCACAAAGCGGAGAGAAACTATGTTTGAACCAATAGAATTAACCAATGACGCGGTGATTAAAGTCATCGGCGTCGGCGGTGGCGGCGGTAACGCTGTTGAGCACATGGTGCGTGAGCGTATCGAAGGTGTTGAATTCTTCGCAGTAAATACGGATGCTCAGGCATTACGTAAAACTGCTGTCGGCCAGACTATCCAGATTGGTAATGGTATTACTAAAGGCTTGGGGGCTGGTGCAAATCCAGAAGTTGGCCGTACTGCTGCACAAGAAGATCGTGATTCATTGCGTACAGCTCTTGATGGTGCGGATATGGTATTTATCGCTGCCGGTATGGGGGGGGGGACCGGTACTGGCGCTGCACCTGTGGTCGCTGAAATTGCAAAAGAACTAGGGATTTTGACAGTTGCTGTCGTGACTAAACCTTTTAATTTCGAAGGTAAGAAACGTATGGCATTTGCTGAACAAGGGATCACTGAATTGTCCAAGCATGTAGATTCATTGATTACTATCCCTAATGACAAGTTGTTGAAAGTGCTTGGCCGTGGCATTTCACTATTGGATGCTTTTGGGGCAGCTAATGATGTCTTGAAAGGTGCGGTTCAGGGTATCGCCGAACTGATAACACGTCCAGGCTTGATGAATGTTGACTTTGCTGACGTGCGCACCGTGATGTCAGAAATGGGCTACGCGATGATGGGTTCTGGTATTGCTCAGGGTGAAGATCGCGCAGAAGAGGCTGCTGAAATGGCAATTTCCAGCCCGTTACTAGAAGATATCGACTTGTCTGGTGCTCGTGGTGTTTTGGTTAACATTACTGCTGGCTTTGATCTGCGTTTGGATGAGTTCGAAACCGTGGGTAACACTATTCGGGCATTTGCGTCTGATAATGCAACTGTCGTTATCGGTACTTCTCTGGACCCAGACATGAATGATGAGTTACGTGTAACTGTGGTTGCTACTGGTATTGGCATGGACAAGCGCCCTGAAATTACGCTAGTTACCAACAAGGCATCTCAATCAAGTGTAATGGAGCACCGTCATCAGCAGATATCTGGTGGTCTGTCCTCATTGTCGGAAGAAAATAAACCTGCGGCAAAAGTGGTGAATGACCAAAACGCACAAACAAACAAAGAACCAGATTATCTGGATATTCCTGCATTTTTGCGTAAACAGGCCGATTAATAGCTAAAAGATTGGATTCTCCGCTTTTTGTGCTAAACTTCCCCGCCAACCATAGTGTATAGTGGTTGGCAGGATGGATAACATTGCGAGATAAAACGATGATCAAACAAAGGACACTTAAACGTATTGTTCAGGCGACTGGCGTCGGTTTGCACACCGGTAAGAAGGTCACGCTGACAATGCGCCCAGCACCGGCGAATACCGGGGTCATCTATCGTCGCACTGACTTGAATCCACCGGTTGATTTTCCGGCAGATGCAAAATCTGTGCGTGATACTATGCTCTGTACTTGCCTGGTAAATGAGCATGATGTGCGAATCTCAACAGTTGAGCACCTAAACGCAGCACTTGCAGGGTTGGGTATCGATAACATTGTTATCGAAGTTGATGCGCCAGAAATTCCTATTATGGATGGTAGTGCCAGCCCGTTTGTCTTCCTGCTGCTGGATGCTGGTATTGAAGAATTGAACACATCTAAAAAATTCCTGCGAATTAAAGAGGCTGTTCGTGTGGAAGATGGCGATAAGTGGGCAGAGATGACACCTTATAATGGTTTCAGTCTGGATTTCACTATTGATTTCAATCATCCTGCGATTGATTCAAGTTCTCAGCGTTATTGCCTAGATTTCTCAGCAGACGCATTTGTTCGTCAAATCAGTCGTGCACGTACCTTTGGTTTTATGCGTGATATTGAGTACTTACAATCTAAAGGCTTGTGTTTAGGTGGTAGTTTTGATTGTGCGATTGTTGTTGATGATTATCGCGTGCTTAATGAAGATGGTTTGCGTTTTGAAGACGAATTTGTTCGCCACAAAATGTTAGATGCAATTGGTGATTTATTTATGTGTGGCTATAACATCATTGGCGCGTTTACTGCGTTCAAATCTGGTCATGCATTGAACAACAAGCTGTTGCAGGCAGTTTTGGCGCAAGAAAACGCATGGGAACTGATCACTTTCGAAGATGAAGCTGAAATGCCTCTGGCTTTTCGTGCTCCATCAGTTGTAATGGCATAGTTCTTTAGAGAGTAGCTCAATTATGATCAGTGCGTTATGCTATCAGTGGTTTTGTTTTCATTGATGTTTTTTACTCAGCGTTAGCGCTTCTTGTTGGCTGTGCTGGCACTCTCTCCGGCCAGTGCGGCCAATCGCTCCAATCTTTCCTTTAATTTTTTCGGACTGCGGCTTGCTAATATTATTAATTCCTTAGCACTTTCTTGACTTAACTGACGTACCGGTGAGATGTTGTGACTGTTACTCATTATTTTTGCGAAGCTCTGCGCACTATTATCATGTTTAACCATTAATGATGGATTAATCCTGATGTCGATCGATGACAAGGATGGTAGAATTTCACTTCTCAATGCAGAGAGTAGCGTTGGTAATTCGTAACGCAATCTGGTCATCCAACTAGCGTTTCCTGCTTCCAGTACCAGAATTTGTTTGCGATAATTGGCGACCCTGCACCACGGATGTAGTTGTGCAGGGAGTAGGCTGATGACCGCACGATTAAGTTTTAATAAGGCGACAGCACGTTGCTGGACAATATGAAGCGGGTTTTTCTCAATGGCAGCGGCGTCTTCAAAAAGAACATCTAATGATTGTGGGCGGCTATCACGCATATAAAAAGTAGATCCGGTATAACGAAGGGTTAATGAGTATTCTAAATCTTTGGCGACAATTTGGTAGACGTTATTTCTGGCCGCATCTGTTATTAGGGATGGTTGCGGCAAGTATTGGTGTTCCTACCATCTTAGTGGGTGTTACGAATAATATCTTATTACAAGCCAATACATCATCCTGTCAGTGTTGGCAAAATCAGGCTTTGTCGGCTTTTGATAACCTCTTTTCACAGCAAAATATTCAGCGTCAGTCTGCCAATAATGGAGTTAATTACTGGCAACAACATGCTGTGCGTAATATGATTCGGCATCTTTCTTTTGCTTTTTTTGTTTCCCAACCTATAAATAATGAAACAGCAAAACAAAGTATCCGGTTAAGCTCTTCCAATATTCAGCAGCTTGTGCTGGAAACTTTGAATGGACTGTTAACTCGAGAGCTTCAGCTGCCTGAACCGGTTTCAAATACGCAACTCCCGATTACCGTATCACAATCTTCTCATACTCCGGCGTTTTGGATTGCAAAAGCCCAGGGTATTCGTGCAGGTCCTTCTGCCTACCTCTGATCTTCGTTTTTTTATAAGGTTTGAATAAATAACTATTTGTTGGCTGCGAGATAACAGCCTTATCTGAGATGTAATTAACTATGCTAATTAAATTGTTAACTAAGGTTTTTGGTAGTCGTAATGATCGTACATTGCGTCGTATGCGTAAAGTAGTTGATGTAATCAACCGTATGGAGTCAGAATTTGAAAAATTGTCTGATGACGAATTAAAAGGCAAAACAGTTGAATTCCGTGCTCGTTTGGAAAAAGGTGAATCGCTGGAGAATCTGTTACCTGAAGCATTTGCAACAGTACGTGAAGCAAGTAAACGTGTGTTTGCTATGCGTCATTTCGATGTTCAGTTACTGGGTGGTATGGTTCTAAATGAGCGGTGTATTGCAGAGATGCGTACCGGTGAAGGTAAAACACTGACAGCGACTTTGCCTGCTTATTTGAACGCATTGACTGGCCGCGGTGTTCACGTAGTTACAGTGAATGATTATTTGGCACAACGTGACGCTGAAAATAACCGTCCATTGTTTGAATTTCTGGGGTTGAGTGTTGGTATCAACCTGCCAGGTATGCCAGCCCCCGCTAAACGACAGGCATATGCAGCGGATATTACCTATGGTACTAACAATGAATATGGTTTTGATTATCTTCGTGACAACATGGCATTTAGCCCAGAAGAACGTGTTCAGCGTAAACTGCATTATGCGCTGGTGGATGAAGTTGACTCTATTCTGATCGATGAAGCCCGTACTCCATTGATTATTTCTGGCCCTGCTGAAGACAGCTCTGAACTTTATATCAAAGTGAATAAACTGATTCCCAAACTGATCCGTCAGGAAAAAGAAGATTCAGATACTTTTCAGGGGGAAGGGCACTTTTCTGTTGACGAGAAGTCCCGTCAGGTTAACTTGACGGAACGTGGTTTGGTTTTGATTGAACAATTACTGGCGGAAGCTAAATTGATGGAGGAAGGTGAATCTTTGTATTCACCAACCAATATCATGTTGATGCACCATGTTACCGCTGCGCTACGTGCCCATGCTTTATTTACACGTGATGTTGATTACATCGTAAAAGATGGTGAAGTCATTATTGTTGATGAGCATACTGGTCGTACTATGCAGGGGCGCCGTTGGTCTGATGGGCTGCATCAGGCTGTTGAAGCTAAAGAGGGAGTAGAGATTCAGAATGAAAACCAAACCTTGGCTTCGATTACTTTCCAAAATTATTTCCGTCTGTATGAAAAACTGGCTGGTATGACCGGTACGGCAGATACAGAAGCGTTTGAATTCAGTTCTATTTACAAGCTCGATACCATTGTGGTGCCGACAAATCGCCCGATGATCCGTAGTGATTTGCCGGATCTGGTTTATATGACTGAAGCTGAAAAAATTGAAGCCATCATTGAAGATATCCGCGAACGTACTGGTAAAGGGCAGCCTGTATTGGTGGGGACTATTTCTATTGAAAAATCTGAATTGGTTTCCCGTGAGCTGACTAAAGCAGGTATTGAGCATAACGTACTTAATGCCAAATTTCACGCAATGGAAGCAGATATTATTGCTCAGGCTGGTCAGGTGAGTGCAGTAACTATTGCGACGAACATGGCTGGTCGTGGTACTGATATTGTGCTGGGTGGTAGTTGGCAGGCAGAAGTTGCTAAGTTGGAAGATCCAACAGAAGTTCAGGTTGAAAAGATTAAAGCGGCATGGCAGGAACACCACGATATTGTTCTAGCTGCGGGCGGGTTACATATTATTGGTACGGAGCGTCATGAATCCCGTCGTATTGATAATCAGTTACGTGGGCGTTCAGGTCGCCAAGGGGATGCGGGTTCATCACGTTTCTATTTATCAATGGAAGATTCACTGATGCGTATTTTTGCATCTGATCGTGTTACGGGTATGATGCGTAAACTTGGTATGAAACCCGGTGAGGCGATTGAGCATCCGTGGGTAACCAAGGCTATTGCCAATGCTCAGCGTAAAGTAGAAAGCCGTAACTTCGATATACGCAAGCAATTACTGGAATACGATGATGTTGCTAATGATCAGCGCCGTGCTATCTATGCTCAGCGTAACGATTTGCTGGATGTCAGTGATGTTAGCGAAACTATCAGTAGTATCCGTGAAGATGTATTTAAAACAATCATTGATGTTTATATTCCCCCTCAATCTCTGGAAGAGATGTGGGATATAGAAGGTTTGCAGCAGCGTTTAGTGGCTGATTTTGATTTGGAATTACCGATCAAAGAGTGGTTGGATAAAGAACCTGAACTACATGAAGAAACTTTACGTGAGCGTATTCTTGAACAGGCTGTTGAAATCTATAAACGTAAAGAAGAGATTGTCAGCACTGAAATGATGCGTAACTTTGAAAAAGGTATCATGTTACAGACTCTAGATATGTTGTGGAAAGAACATTTGGCTGCAATGGATTACTTGCGTCAGGGTATCCACTTACGCGGTTATGCTCAGAAAGATCCAAAACAAGAGTACAAACGTGAATCTTTCGCTATGTTTGCAAATATGTTGGAATCGCTGAAATATGAAGTGATTAGTACATTGGGCAAAGTCCAGGTAAGAATGCCAGAAGAGGTAGAGGCACTAGAACAGCAACGTCGTGTGGAAGCTGAACGTCTGGCAAGACAACAGCAATTAAGCCATGAAGTTGAAAAAGGTGCTTTGATGTCTGAAATAGAAGCTCAGATTGCTAGTGGTGTTCGTAAAGTAGGTCGTAATGATCCTTGTCCTTGTGGCGCGGGTAAAAAATATAAACATTGTCATGGGCGCTTGCAGTAATGATGAAAAGGCGGGAAACCGCCTTTTTACTGTGGGCCTTAATCTGCCTCCTTCGGAAATAGCATCTGAATATTGGTTGCTTGATAACCAAAAGAATGAATGAAGATAATAGTAATATGGAAAAGAAACACCTGCATATAGCTGCTGGAATTATTAGAAACTCACAACATGAAATTTTTATTACTCAGCGTCATGCTGACACTCATATGGGGGGATTCTGGGAATTTCCAGGCGGGAAGATCGAAAAAGGAGAAACTCCTGAACAGGCTTTGATTCGTGAACTACAGGAAGAAATTGGTATTACTGCTACTCATTATGAGTTGGTAGAAACGGTTAAACATGATTTTCCTGATAGGTTGATTACCCTTTATTTTTTCTTGGTAGGTGGATGGGAAAATGAGCCTTTTGGCAAAGAAGGCCAGCTTTCCCGGTGGGTATTACAGAAAGATTTAATTGCAGATGAATTCCCACCCGCTAATCGCAGTATTGTTGCCTTATTGACTGCTTGAATTGTAAATAGCCGCATTATAATTAACGCGGCTACTTATTATTGTTCAGGCCCTTCACTCCATTCATCACTATCGGAATTTTCACTTTGGCTTGGTATCCGTTTCTCTTCATTTGCCCATTCACCTAAGTCAATTAATTGACAGCGTTTACTGCAAAATGGTCGATATGGGCTTATTTCTCCCCAAATCACACTTTTACTGCATATTGGGCATTCAATAGTTAATAACTCAGACATGATTTCTCTCCGGATAACTAGCCTATAATCTTAGCAGCATGCCAGTTCAAATGGCAAATGGGTAGGTACGCAGCCTTTTTCACTATCCAGTGGTAAGAAACGGATGGCAAAGCGGGTCTTATGGCCAGAGATTTGAGGGAACAATAAAGGTTTTAATGGTAATCGTAATCTTAGTAAATCTGAACCCTCTGCTGTATCTTGGTGAAAACCGTTTTTACTGACTTCTGAACGAAAAGTCGCAGACTGGCGTATTAGTTCTAAAATACTTTCCAGTGCTTGTTGGAGTGGCAACAAACTATCAATCCAGAATGAAACCATTTTATCTCTTTCTGATTGCGGTAAGTGAAGCCATAAATGTAGGGTGGGTAGATCAAAACCACAACAGCCACTTGGAATACTGAGGCGCTGGCGCACCATACTAATGATTTTATCGTCTTTAAGGGATTGTCCTAATCGTGGCGCTTTGCTCAGTGCAACAGCTCGCTCTTTTAATTTTAATCTGAAATTATTGACGATATTAATATCAACATCAGGTATTTCGGCCCAGTGTTTTAATTTCGCCTGTTGGCGTTCTAATTCTTTTAATAGTTCTGAACGTACTTCACCTCGTTCTAAAACTTCAAGTAGTTCAGCAACAGTACGGAAAAAGGCAAGGCTACTTGCTAATGAGTCTAAATGGCGTTGATTGGTGAGTTGTTGCAGAGAGGACTCAATCCGCAACCATGATCGCATTTTTTCATTCAGTGGGTGCTCAAAAATAATTGTAGAAGTTGTATCACTCATCATGATTATCCTGTCAAGCTGATTCAGCTAATCTTAAATATTGTTGATGTAGTTCGGCAACACGAGGAGTAATTGCCTGTATGTTATCATGATTTGAGATAACATCATCGGCATAAGCCAGTCTCTCGCTACGGGATGCCTGTGCAGCTAAAATATTTTCGACTTGTTGGCAACTAATACCATCACGAGTAGCTACCCGGCTGATTTGTACTTCAGGTGAAACATCAACGACTAGAATCCGATCTGCCAGATGTCCCAAATTATTTTCAACTAACAATGGAATAACCCAAATCACATAAGAGGCAGTTATCTGTTCTAACTGGCGTTTGGTTTCTTGATGTATTAGAGGATGAAGGAGTTGGTTAATCCACTGTTTTTCTTGTTGATTTGTGAAAATTCTCTGGCGTAACAATGTTCGGTTAAGGCTACCATCTGGCGTTAGTATTTCATGTCCAAAGTGTTCTTTAATGGCTTGCAAAGCAGGAGTTCCAGGAGCCACGACTTCTCTGGCGATAATATCTGCATCAACAAGAGGAACACCAAGAGCTGCAAAAGCATTGGCTATAGTGGTTTTACCGCTGCCAATCCCACCTGTGAGTGCAATAATATAAGTCATCCTATCCCTTAATATTACTTGATAGTATTTTGAGATTGTAACCGAAAGGGAGGCAGATGACCTAGAGCAAAACCATGGAATTGTTTTTATTTCAAGTGAGTATTGTACCTAGCTGAAAAATTGGCAAATACATTGCGAGTAATAGTATGCCAACAATAGTAGCTATTATAATCATAAGTATTGGTTCCAGTAACTGAGCCATATTATCAGAAATTTCCAATGCTTGTTGTTGATACCAGTTAGCGAGATTTTCCAATAGTAGTTCTAGATTGCCAGACTCTTCGCCAACACTGACGAACTGTTGACACAGTGCAGGAAAGCAAGGTTGTTGTTTTAGTGCTTCGCTCATTGGTATCCCTTGATTAATTTGGGTATGTAAGAATTTAGTCGCTTTCAGAAATACAGGATGATTTATTGATGCAATAGCACTGTTTAACCCTGCGGTGAGGGTTAATCCGGCTTTTTGTGTCATAAATAGGATATGGAAAAGTTGTCCTAATTGCTGACAACTAATTAATTTTGCAATAATGGGTAAACGTAATATCAGATTTTTTTCACGGACAATCCATATTTTATGGCGCTGGCGTAATTGTAGGTAAAATAGGAACAACATTATTAATCCAATAGCGCTATAACCACCATATTGAATAATCCAGTCGGAGGCTATTAATAAACTACGGGTCAGTAAAGGAAGTTGTGTGTTAAATGAATGATAAATATGTTCAAATTCAGGCAAAACAAAAATTAGCATTAATAAAATGATAATATTGGCAACAACAATAATAATCAGAGGGTAGCGTAATGCTTTTGCTATTTTCTTCTGTAACTTATCTTGTTGCTCTTGCTGTTTAATTAATAATTGGCAGCAGATTTCTAGTTGCCCAGTTAACTCACCAACAGCAATGAGTTGATAAAATAAAGGTGGAAATAGAAATGGATAATTTTTTAGTGAAGTAGAGAATGATTCTCCTCGGGTAATTCTTTTGCTAATATCTGATAATACGCAATGCCATAATGGATTACTACATTCACGGATAAGAATGTTCAGGCAATTAAGTAATGGCATTCCTGATGATAATAATGTTGCTAATTGACGAATGAAATTCAGACGGTAGGAAACTTGTTGATGATGATAAAATATCCATTTTTCGCATTTTATATTATAAGGTTGTAATCCAATATGAATAAGTTGTTGATATAAAACTTTGCGGTTATCACATAGTGATTTTCCTTTTGATATCTCGCCTTTATTATTAACTGCTTGCCAATGATAAATATAATGAATTTTCATTGTTCTTCTTTTCCTGTAACTTGGTAAATTTCTTCTAGTGTAGTGATTCCTTGTTCTATTAATAGAATGCCAGATGAAAACAAGGTCTCTTTTCGTTGATCTATAATAGTTTTTTGTAAATTTTGAGGGTCTTGTTGTGATAATATTTGTTGGAGTTCATGTGTTATTTCCAAAAATTCATAAATAGCAGTTCGGCCATAGTAACCAGAGAAACAATGTTTGCAACCAACCGCTATCCATTGCCTGATAAATATAGAATTATTTCCGATATTAATCACTGTTTCATCTGTTTGCTGATTACGGCAATGCAGGCATAATTTCCTGACAAGTCGTTGGGCGATAATTAATTTGATACAAGAAGCCGCCATATAGCCTGAAATGCCTAGATTTTGTAGGCGAGATAATGTATCTACCGTAGAATTAGTATGTAATGTAGAAAGGACCAGATGGCCTGTTTGTGCTGCTTTTACTGATATTTCGGCTGTTTCGCTATCACGTATTTCTCCTACCATGATGACATCGGGATCTTGCCGTAATAATGCTCGTAATACTTTGGCAAAATTGAGATCAATTTTACTGTTAATTTGTGTCTGATTAATGCCATTGAGCGGGATTTCAACAGGATCTTCTACACTGCAAATATTCTTTTTGTTTTGATTCAGATATTGTAAACAACTATATAAAGTTACTGTTTTTCCGCTTCCCGTTGGGCCTGTCACTAAAATCATCCCTTGTGGTAATGTTAATTTTTGTTGTAATTGATTTAATAACTGCTCTGGGATACCTAGCTGATCCAGTGACAGTTGTCGCATTGTATTTAATATTCTGAGTACAATTTTTTCTCCGTGTATTGTTGGTAAGGTGGCCATACGGATAGCATAGTTATGACGTGTGTCATACCAATCAAATTGTCCATCTTGAGGTAGCCGTTTTTCGGCAATATTCAATTTCGCCATTATCTTAAGACGTGCGGCAATGCTGGCGTTCATTTGAGGAGATGGAGATGACAAGAGATGTAATGCACCATCAACCCGGATACGAATACGATAACCTTGTTGGAATGGTTCAAAATGAATATCAGATGCACGTCGTTGAATTGAAGTTAATAAAGTTTGATTAATAAGCTGAATGACTGGTGCATCATTTTCATCTGCATGAATATCGGTTGTAGGTGGTAATAAAGATGATTCTTCCTCTGGTAAATGGTGTAGTGAAATATTTTGGTGCAATACTGATTCAATTCGTGCCAACGGCCAAATTTCTACATTAACGATACGGCCAGAAATAAAACGTAATGCGGCTAATAGCTCATCATTGGGTAATTCGCTGCTGGCAATTGTTATAGTATTATCATCTTTTTTTATAACCACAGATTGATAACGATGACAAATATCATGGATTTCTCTTTCCATTAATGTGTTTTCTGCTGCTGAAAGCGAGTTCATTGTTATCTCCTATATATACCCTTCATCCTTCAAGTTGCTGCTTTGTTGGCTGCTTTCACTCACCCCAGTCACATAGTTATCTATGCTCTTGGGGATTCGTTCACTTGCCGCCGCGCTGCAACTCGAAATCTATTGGGTATAAATATATATTTATGAGAGTAATGAATTAAAATTCAAATATTTCCTGGCAACGGTTCTTTAATGAATTATTTGCCGATTCGCATTTATTATTCCATTTAATTGTACCTGTTTGTATATTTTGTGTCGGTTTTAATGTAACGCTGAGGTTTTTAAGGCTCTGTTGCCCTTTAATGGTAATTTCTCCATCTTTAACTGAAATGCTCTCTATATATCTGCTGTTATGGCCTTTGGGAATTGATGTTGTTCCTGTATTACAACCTTTGAAATCTTCAGTTTCAAAACTGCAAAGTTCTATACTTGATTTATAAGGCACAATAGTTTGTAGTATATCTGTTAAGGCGGCTTTCTGAATATACCCTTGGTAACTGGGAATGCCAATAGCACTTAAGATAGAAATTATGGCAATAGCCACCATAATTTCCATTAAGGTAAATCCTTGTTGTTGACTCATGTTTTTTCTCCGCGTTGTGGTATTGCGATATAGATAATGAAGGAAAGAGAAAAAAATAAAATAGGATATATAGAGATTATGGAATTGACTCGAAAAAAGATTTCTGGATTGCAATGTTTGCAAAAACATTTACGGTGGTGTTCGCAAATCTGTTGGTTATGGATTGCTAATTTACACCACCATCAATATCATTGTTAACTATTGGAAGCGCATTGATAGATCTAATGCTTTAACATGTTTGGTTAATGCTCCAACGGAAATGAAGTCAATACCTGTTTCAGCATAGCTGCGCAGGGTATTTAAGGTGATATTACCTGATACTTCTAAAGCAACTTTACCTGATGTAATAGCAACGGCTTCTTTCATCATTGGAATAGTAAAATTATCCAGCATAATAATATCAACATTGGCTTTCAGGGCCAGGATCAATTCATCCAAGGTTTCTACTTCGATTTCAACAGGAACATCAGGGTGAGAATGACGGGCTTTGTCTACAGTCTGTTTAATTGAGCCATTGGCAATAATGTGATTCTCTTTAATAAGGAAAGCATCAAATAGTCCAAGGCGGTGATTATTACCACCCCCACAAAGTACGGCATATTTTAGGGCAGTACGTAATCCTGGTAGTGTTTTACGGGTATCAAGTAACTGGGTTTTTAAGCCGGTAAGAAGGTGGACATAATGATTGACTTCTGTTGCAACGCCGGAGAGTGTTTGAATAAAGTTAAGAGCAGTGCGTTCACCGGTCAATAATACAGATGCTGGGCCTTGTAGTACACAGAGTTTTTGATTGGTAGTAATTGAGTCGCTATCTTTTACCAGCCATTCAATGGAAGTTTGATTGCCCAATTGAGTAAAGACTTCGTTCAGCCATTGCTGACCGCAGAAAATGCCATCTTCTCGAGTAATAATTATTGCGGTGGCTTGTTTATCCGCTGGAATTAACTGACCAGTAATGTCAGATGCTAAATCTGTGTTTCCGCCCAAATCTTCTTTTAAGGCAAGGGTTACACTGGCAGGAATGTCATTCTTCAAGCGTTCTATTAGAATAGCTCGGCGCTGATCTGAATCGTAATTTCGTGTCGTCATTGAAAAGCTCCAGAAATGATTGATAACAATATTGATGATGGTCTTAACATGCTACCTTGTTGTGCAGTGAACAACTACTATCTTGGTTTTGTTATCAGATTTAGGGGGGCAATAGCGGTTACATGAGGGCTGGATTGGTGGGGTCAGAAAGAACGAAGGATGGGATGAGTCATACTATCAGATGGCTTCATAAATTATCGCTCAAGATAGTTGCTCGCCGAATGCGGGAGGGGAGTCCATACATCTTTAGGGCGGTGAGCAGTCACTAAGCGCTCGTGGTATGCTGGCGTGTCCTGCTATATGGTGCAGGAAGAATGCAATGATTTCTCCATGGGGATAGAACTGATGGGAGCAGACACTCAGCCATTTACTGATAGGTAATTGAAAGCTTTGTTATTTTGACACAATGACTTATACAGGAATATCCGGATATAACAAGCATATCACTGGTCACAATGATATTGCTCCGGGAAGAAAAATAGATTCAGAACCTTATTTCGGTTAGACACATTATCAACAATTGTTGCAGGAGCAGAAAGAATGACTCTCTTTATACTGTTGTTAGTGCTAGCGTGGGAACGAGTATTTAAATTCAGCGATCATTGGCAATTGGATCACCGTCTTGAACCACTTTTTACCAACATGAAGGCTTTTTCCTTATGGAAAAGCTTGTTGATGACGTTAGCCGCTATGCTGCTTACATGGCTATTTATTACAATATTTAATGATTTTATGTTTGGAATTGTTGAACTAATTTTATGGGTGCTCATTTGTTTGCTGTGTATAGGTGCGGGAAGTTTACGGAATGATTATCGTGAATATTTTCGTACTGTTCATCAAGATGACAGGGAGCAACGAAGAGAATATCTTGCTCGTCTTGTAATCATTCATGGTTTACCAGCTGATGCTAGTAAAGAAAATAAGTTACGAGAGATGCAAAATGCTCTTCTATGGGTAAATTTTCGCTATTACTTGGCACCAATTTTTTGGCTAATCGTTGCTGGCAAATTAGGACCGGTTGCTTTGGTGGGATATTGCTTTTTAAGGTCTTATCAAGGATGGTTGGCGCAATATAGTACGCCGCTTCAGCGTGCACAGTCTGGTGTTGATCGCCTATTGCACTGGTTGGATTGGATTCCGGCTCGTCTGGCTGGCGTTGCTTATGCTTTATTAGGGCATGGTGAACGGGCTTTGCCAGCGTGGGTTGCTTCTCTTAGTGATTTGAGAACGACACAATATAAAGTCGTGTGTCAGCTTGCCCAGTTTTCATTAAGCCGTGAGCCACATCTTGATGCAATTCAAACACCTATTGCCGCAGTGACACTGGCGAAAAAGGTGACTTTTTCTATCATTGTAGTTGTTGCCTTACTGACAATTTATGGGGCATTAGTTTGATGGTTTGGCTATGCTGATTTGTTTGGCGCTCACTAGCTTAACTATCTATAAGGGAGCTATGTAAGTAGCTCCTTTTTTCTCTTTTATCAATAAATTAATAACAGTCATCAACTATGTTTACTATGGATTATATATTGCTCTGAATAATGCCCTGTTTATTTAATGATAAAAAATTATTGTAATACGATAATTTTTGAAGTACTTTAACGAAAGTTTAGTTGAGCATGTAATGGAATAACATAAGATGTGTGATAAACAGGAGTTTATGACTAACCCCAAAATCAGGCTTCTTAGCTTTCTGGCTATTATTATTGCTTGCGTTATGGCGGTTGCTGATATGGGATTCCATATTGCTTCCTGGTCATTATGGCATGATTCCACTCGCCAGGCTGTTCTTCAGGCGTATAGTGATCTGATGCCTGCATTGACTGCAAAAGGATTTAAACAGTCTTTATTAAGCCAGATACTTTATATATCTCTGGATACGATACCACGAATCATATCGACAGCTTCTTATGTATTGATTGGAATTTTGTTTTTCCGGTTTGCTAAAGGTGAAATATGGAGTGATCGTAATATCTTCGGTTCATTTATTATTGGTTTCCTGATGATTCTGGAACAACTTCTTTACCCTGTGATTAATACATTACAAGGAATGGCGTTATCTGTGGATTTAGGAAAAGGACAACGGGTATTTAGTTTCTCGCTTGGCGTTAATTCAGAATCTTTGTTTATTATTATGTTTGGTGTATTCCTTCTGATATTTAGCTTAATTATGCGTGAGTCTAAGAAGATCAGCGATGAGCAGCGTTATTTTATCTGAGAACCATCATGAGTATTATAATAAGACTGGATGTGGTCTTAGCTAAAAGGAAAGTAAAGTCTAAAGAGTTGGCGGCAATTATCGGCATTACTGAGCAAAATTTATCATTGCTGAAAAATGGTAAGATAAAAGGTATTCGTATTGATACATTGGAAAAAATTTGTAAACATTTGCAATGCCAGCCTGGAGATATACTGGAATATGTAGAAGATAAAGAGGATAACAGTTGATAAAGTCACTGGGTGTCTTTTGATATCTTGTAAGGTGGAATTTAATATTAATTAACTCATTTTAAGTGCATGAAAATACCACTTATTTCGTGTTTTTTATCTGGCTTGCTATTTCTGAGTGTTAATGGAATACTAATAAAACAGGTTTTTCCCTGTGATGAAGGTATGTTTTTTTCCATGGGAAGAGATTGTTCTGATATTCCATGGGGTGCCAGAAAGATAAAATGCATATGTAGATATTATTTAATAGAACGTAAGAAATAGCCTTTATTTATATATGGTTGCTTTTTATTTGTATTAATTTTTTTAACGTATACAGCAATTCAAGGATATTAACAATGAATAAATTGTTCATCATTTCATTATTAGTTTTTATTGTTACCGGATGTTCTACACCGAAGATGAATAGTAGTTATATTTCAGCGTGTGGTTATTCTGAATGTAATGTTAAAGATATAATTTCAGGAACCAGAGTCAAAGTAAATACTACGAATTCCACACCTAATTTTGATAAATATACACCAATTCAGGATAGACAAGTTATACAATCCGGAGGGAGACCATCTTTTGAAAAAGAAAATTATAGTGTTGGAATGTCTTTTGACTTTTAATTTCCTTGATTGTTTTATTTAATTGTAGGAATTTTTGTATGAATTTTATAAAAAGAATAGTTGTTATTCCTTTATCTATATTATTTACTGTATTAAGCGGTTGTACATCGTGGGAAAAACCAGGAGCAACTCAGTTTGATAGAGACGTAGATTATGCTGAATGTAAGGAACAGGGTTATTTCCGTTTTCCACCAGACTGGGACAGCAAAATTGTTCATTCTTATGAAACAAAACATTTCCCTTGTGAAGATAAGGATGGGAAAAAAGACAAATCTTGTGGGCATTACATCACTGTGCCAAAAGCTGAAGTTGAGCGTTGGGATAAAAATGAATCTGCAAGGCGTTGGGTAATTTCTTCCTGTATGTATAAAAAAGGGTGGCATGAAAAAACACGTTATTGGTTTTAGTATCGTGCATTTTTCCCATCAGCGGGAGTTTTGTTGAACTGTTGCTGGTGGTTCCTCACATATTTGTCATTATTCCTTCCTGATCGCAATTTTTAGCCGCTCGGTTTTACTGATTTGAGCTACATTTATAACCTAATGAGATAACAGTTGTGTTTGAAGTTAATGGCTTGTGATTGATTATTTATATTTTTAGCATAAATATGATACTTATTCCTTGCTGTAACGATTCAATATGTCTATTTATACCCTTAAAATAGGTTAAATTAGAATGTTGTCGTAGAGGATTTATTGGCCTATTAGTTATCAGGTTTTGCTAATTTTTAAAAAAATTTGTTAAAATTTGCAGGTTTTTATGATTTAGCACAAGGTCTTTATGGACAGTTGGTGAATACTTTGTTACTTTTAGGGGTCTGTGGTTTAAATTGGTATTACCAATTGACTCCGGCATAGACCGAAGCAATGTTTACCCATTAATTGCCTATCTTGATAGTAGGAATATAGTAGGAATTATGCAGGCAGTTTGAACATGAATAGTGCGCAAACCCGGAGCGTATAAAAGTAGTGTATGAGGATGACTCGCTTCATTGTCCTTCGGGTTGCACTAAAGCGCATTCAAAAGCGAGTACTTTTGTGTGAGCAATCACCCCAGGTTCAAATTTGACAAATAAAATAGCCTAATGAGATAGGTTCTAACTGGCTACAGTAAATATGGCTTATAGTAAAATCCGCCAACCAAAATTATCAGATGTCATTGAGCAACGTATTGAACATCTCATCCTTGAAGGATCTTTGCGTCCCGGAGAGAAGTTGCCACCTGAACGTGAGTTGGCGAAACAATTTGATGTGTCACGACCTTCATTGCGCGAAGCTATTCAGCGGTTGGAAGCTAAGGGCTTTCTCTTTCGCCGTCAAGGTGGCGGAACATTCGTTCAGAGTAATCTCTGGCAAAGTTTTAGTGATCCATTGGCACAATTACTGGCTGGCCATCCAGAATCTCAGTTTGATCTCCTTGAAACTCGCCATGCTTTGGAAGGTATTGCTGCCTATTACGCGGCATTACGTGGAACTGACGAAGATTTTGAACGTATTCGGGAACATCACCTTGTTATCCAACAAGCTCAACAAAGTGGTGATGTTAATGCTGAATCCGATGCGGTTCTACAATACCAACTCGTTGTCACTGAAGCTGCCCATAATGTGGTTCTCCTTCATTTATTGCGTTGTATGGCACCTATGCTGGAACAAAATATCCGGCAGAATTTTGAGTTCCTTTATACCCGTCGAGAAATGCTGACGGCTGTCAGTGATCATCGGGCAAAAATTTTTGAAGCTATAGTGACAAGACAACCGGAGAAGGCCCGAGAAGCTTCCCACCGGCATTTAGCTTTTATTGAAGATGTTTTATTGGATCTCAGCCGTGAGCATACCCGCCGCGAGCGATCATTACGGCGTCTCCAACAACATCCAGAATAAAATTAGCTATGTAGATCCTGAAGTTTGCTGCGTCTGCATGGCTAGTCGAGTCCCTTAACTGAGGGCGCTAGCGGCAACAACAGTGAGGGCCTATCTTCCGGTCATGACCGGCGGAACATCAAAAGGTATGACCGGAAGATAGGCTCCAAAATAACCATTAGAAACAGATAACAGATAAGGAATACACCATGTCAGACATTTTGAAAAATGACGTGGACCCGATCGAAACTCGCGACTGGTTACAGGCGATCGAATCGGTCATCCGTGAAGAGGGTGTTGATCGTGCCCAGTTCTTGATTGATCAGGTACTGAACGAAGCACGTAAAGGTGGCGTGAATGTTGCAGCAGGTGCAGCTAACCGCGATTATATCAATACCATTGCTGTTGAGGATGAGCCCGCTTACCCTGGCAATCTGGATTTGGAGCGCCGTATTCGCTCTGCTATTCGTTGGAACGCTGTGATGACTGTTTTGCGGGCATCTAAAAAAGATCTGGAATTAGGTGGCCACATGGCTTCATTCCAGTCTTCAGCAACCATGTATGAAGTTTGTTTTAACCATTTCTTCCGTGCCCGTAATGAAAATGATGGCGGTGACTTGGTTTATTTCCAGGGCCACATTTCTCCGGGCGTTTATGCTCGTGCTTTCCTTGAAGGTCGTTTGACTGAAGAACAAATGAATAATTTCCGTCAGGAAATTAATGGCAACGGTCTGTCTTCTTATCCGCATCCAAAACTGATGCCTGAATTCTGGCAATTCCCAACGGTTTCAATGGGACTGGGGCCAATCGGTGCTATCTATCAGGCTAAGTTCCTGAAATATCTGGAACACCGTGGTCTGAAAGATACATCTAAACAAACCGTTTACGCATTCTTGGGTGACGGAGAGATGGATGAGCCAGAATCTAAAGGCGCAATCACGATCGCAACTCGTGAAAAACTGGATAACCTGGTATTTGTTATCAACTGTAACCTGCAACGTCTGGATGGTCCAGTTACAGGCAATGGCAAAATTGTTAACGAGCTGGAAGGCATTTTTGATGGTGCAGGCTGGCAGGTTATTAAAGTGCTTTGGGGTGAGCGTTGGGATGAGCTGTTGCGTAAAGATACCAGCGGCAAATTGATCCAACTGATGAACGAGACTCTGGATGGTGATTACCAGACGTTCAAATCCAAAGATGGCGCTTATGTGCGTCAGCATTTCTTTGGCCGTTACCCAGAGACCGCTGAATTAGTCAAAGATATGACAGATGACCAGATTTGGGCGCTGAACCGTGGTGGTCATGATCCTAAGAAAGTCTTTGCTGCTTTGAAAAAAGCGCAGGAAACTACCGGCAAACCAACGGTTATCCTGGCTCAGACTATCAAAGGTTACGGTATGGGTGATACAGCGGAAGGTAAAAACATCGCTCACCAGGTTAAGAAGATGAATATGGAAGGTGTTCGTCATTTCCGTGATCGTTTCAATGTAGCTGTGGCTGATGATCAACTCGAAAATCTGCCGTATGTGACTTTCGATAAAGATTCTGAAGAGTACAAATATTTGCATGAGCGTCGTGCGGCATTGGGTGGCTATCTACCGAGCCGTCGCACTCATTTTGAAGAGAAACTGGAACTGCCAACACTGGAAGATTTTGGTGCGTTGTTGGAAGAACAAAATAAAGAAATTTCGACCACTATTGCTTTTGTTCGTGCTTTGAACGTGATGTTGAAGAACAAATCAATCAAAGATCGTCTGGTGCCAATCATTGCTGATGAAGCGCGGACTTTTGGCATGGAAGGTTTGTTCCGTCAGATCGGCATCTACAGTCCTAACGGTCAGCAGTATACCCCGCAGGACCGTGAGCAGGTTGCTTACTATAAAGAGGATTCCAAAGGTCAGATTCTGCAAGAAGGTATCAATGAACTAGGTGCCGGTTCATCATGGCTGGCGGCGGCAACGTCTTACAGTACTAATAACCTGCCAATGATTCCGTTCTACATTTACTACTCTATGTTCGGGTTCCAGCGTATTGGTGACCTGTGCTGGGCAGCAGGTGACCAGCAGGCTCGTGGTTTCTTAATTGGTGGTACCTCAGGTCGTACTACTCTGAATGGTGAAGGCCTGCAACACGAAGATGGCCATAGTCACATTCAGTCTCTGACTATTCCTAACTGCATCTCTTACGATCCAGCATTTGCTTATGAAGTTGCTGTAATTATGCATGATGGTCTGGAGCGTATGTATGGTGAGAAACAAGAAAACATTTACTACTACATCACTACGCTGAACGAAAACTACCACATGCCAGCGATGCCACAAGGTGCAGAAGAAGGTATCCGTAAAGGTATCTATAAACTGGAAAGCCTAGAAGGTAGTAAAGGTAAAGTTCAGTTGCTAGGTTCTGGTTCCATCTTGCGTCATGTTCGTGAGGCAGCGCAGATTCTGGCTAACGATTATGGTGTGGGTTCTGATGTATACAGCGTAACTTCATTCACTGAACTGGCTCGTGATGGTCAAGATTGTGAGCGTTGGAATATGTTGCATCCAACAGAAACGCCACGTGTGCCTTATGTTGCTCAGATCATGAATGAAGCACCAGCAGTTGCTTCTACTGATTATATGAAACTGTTCGCAGAACAAATTCGTAACTTCATCCCTGCAAGCGAATTCCGCGTATTGGGTACTGACGGTTTTGGTCGTTCTGACAGCCGTGAAAACCTGCGTCATCACTTTGAAGTTGATGCTTCCTACGTGGTAATTGCTGCTCTGGGTGAATTGGCTAAACGCGGTGAAATCGATGTGAATGTTGTGGAAGAAGCAATCAAGAAATACAACATTAACCCAGAGAAAGTTAACCCGCGTCTGGCATAAGAGGTAAAGAACCAATGGCTATCGAAATTAAGGTACCGGATATCGGTGCAGATGAAGTTGAAGTCACCGAAATCATGGTGAAAGTTGGCGATACAGTGGAAGTTGAACAATCGCTAATCACAGTCGAAGGTGATAAGGCTTCGATGGAAGTCCCATCCCCTCAAGCGGGTGTTGTTAAAGAGATCAAAGTTGCGGTTGGTAATAAAGTTGAAACTGGCAAATTGATTATGATTTTTGATTCTGCTGATGGTGTTGTAGAAGCTGCACCAGCTGAAGAATCAGCCGTTATGTCACTATCTTCTCGTATGGCAGAGCCGGAATCAGTGGCTTCTGCGGCTATGGATGTTCATGTACCGGATATCGGCGGTGATGAAGTTGAAGTAACCGAAGTGATGGTTCAAATCGGCGATACAGTTACAGCGGAGCAGTCACTGATTACCGTGGAAGGTGATAAGGCTTCAATGGAAGTGCCTGCACCATTCGCCGGTATCGTTAAAGACATTAAAATCAAAGTCGGTGATAAAGTAAAAACCGATTCTATGATTATGGTATTTGAAGTCGCGGGTGCAGCGCCTGCTCCTGTGGCTTCTGCTCCAGCGCCAGCGGCTGAACCAGAAAAAGTGGTGCCCGTTATAGAGAGCAGAAGTTTCGTAGAAGCAGATAAAAACGACTTCGCAGAAAATAATGCTTATGTTCATGCAACACCGGTTATCCGTCGTCTGGCCCGTGAATTTGGTGTTAACCTGGCTAAGGTGAAAGGTACGGGTCGTAAAGGTCGTATTCTGCGTGAAGACGTTCAGGCTTACGTGAAAGACGCGGTTAAACGTGCTGAATCGGCTCCTGCGTCAGCTGGTGGTGGTCTACCGGGTATGTTGCCTTGGCCGAAAGTTGATTTCAGCAAATTTGGTGAAATTGAAGAAGTTGAACTGGGCCGTATTCAGAAAATCTCTGGTGCTAACCTGAGCCGTAACTGGGTGATGATCCCGCATGTTACGCAGTTCGATGAAACGGATATCACTGAAGTTGAAAACTTCCGTAAACAGCAGAATCAGGAAGCTGATAAGAAACAGCTTGGTGTGAAGATCACCCCGCTGGTATTCATCATGAAAGCGGTAGCAAAAGCGCTGGAAGAGATGCCGCGCTTTAACAGCTCTATCTCGGAAGATGGCCAGAAACTGACGCTGAAAAAATACATCAACATTGGTGTGGCAGTTGATACACCTAATGGTCTGGTGGTTCCAGTGTTCCGTGACGTTAATAAGAAAGGCATCATCGAATTGTCCCGTGAGCTGACTGAAATGTCTAAGAAAGCGCGTGCTGGCAAACTGACTGCATCTGATATGCAGGGTGGATGCTTCACTATCTCAAGCTTGGGCGGTATCGGCGGCACAGCATTTACGCCAATCGTCAATGCGCCGGAAGTGGCTATCCTGGGTGTATCTCGCTCATCGATGAAGCCAGTCTGGAATGGTAAAGAATTTGTACCACGCCTGATGCTGCCTCTGTCACTTTCCTTCGACCATCGAGTGATCGATGGGGCTGATGGTGCACGTTTCATTACATTTATTAATCATGCAATGAGCGATATCCGCCGTCTGGTGATGTAATCTCAAAGGCCGGCCGTATGCCGGCCTGATTGTTATAGCTGTGGCAGGAAACGGTTGGTTTGTTGCGAGTTCTGTCACGTTAACGCGCTTTTCAGGTTATTAACAATTCTGTAAACTGCTCGCGGTGTGTAGGTCCCGGTGGAATATATCGTTTTTGGCGTCTGACCCGCCGGACAAACAATTAAGAGGTCATGATGAGTACTGAAATTAAAACCCAGGTTGTGGTGCTTGGGGCAGGTCCAGCAGGGTATTCTGCTGCTTTTCGTTGCGCGGATTTAGGTTTGGAAACCGTCCTGGTGGAACGTTACTCTACCTTGGGTGGTGTTTGTCTTAACGTTGGTTGTATCCCTTCTAAGGCATTGCTTCACGTAGCAAAAGTTATTGAAGAAGCTAAGGCTCTGGCAAATCACGGTATTGTTTTTGGTGAGCCAAAGACTGATATTGAAAAAGTCCGTGTCTGGAAAGAAAAAGTTATCAATCAGTTGACCGGTGGTCTGGCTGGTATGGCTAAAGGCCGCAAAGTTAAAGTTGTTAATGGTGTTGGTAAATTTACGGGTGCTAACACGTTAGTTGTTGAAGGTGAAGGTGGCGCAACAACGATTAATTTTGATAACGCCATTATTGCCGCTGGCTCCCGTCCTATCCAATTGCCATTCATCCCTCATGATGATCCTCGCGTATGGGATTCTACTGATGCACTAGCTCTGACAACGGTTCCAGGACGTTTGCTGGTAATGGGCGGAGGTATTATCGGTCTGGAAATGGGAACCGTTTACCACGCTTTGGGTTCTCAGATCGATGTTGTCGAAATGTTGGATCAGGTTATCCCTGCGGCTGATAAAGATGTGGTGAAAGTATTTACCAAACGTATCAGTAAGCAATTCAATCTGATGCTGGAAACGAAAGTGACGGTAGTAGAAGCCAAAGAAGATGGTATCTACGTCACGATGGAAGGCAAAAACGCACCGGCAGAACCACAGCGTTATGACGCGGTTCTGGTTGCCATTGGTCGTGTACCTAACGGTAAAATGCTGGATGCGGGTAAAGCAGGTGTTGAAGTTGATGACCGTGGCTTTATCCATGTTGATAAGCAAATGCGTACTAATGTACCGCACATCTTTGCTATTGGTGACATTGTTGGTCAGCCAATGTTGGCACATAAAGGTGTTCACGAAGGCCACGTTGCGGCGGAAGTTATTTCTGGTAAGAAACACTACTTTGATCCAAAAGTTATTCCATCTATTGCTTACACTGAACCAGAAGTTGCATGGGTTGGTTTGACTGAGAAAGAAGCGAAAGAAAAAGGCATCAGCTATGAAACAGCAACCTTCCCATGGGCTGCTTCTGGTCGTGCTATCGCTTCTGATTGTGCTGACGGTATGACCAAACTGATTTTCGATAAAGAAAGTAATCGTATTATCGGTGGCGCCATTGTTGGTACTAACGGTGGTGAACTGCTGGGTGAAATCGGCCTGGCAATTGAAATGGGTTGTGATGCAGAAGATATCGCATTGACTATCCATGCTCATCCAACACTGCATGAATCTGTAGGTTTGGCTGCTGAAATCTTTGAAGGTAGCATTACTGATTTGCCAAATGCTAAGGCTAAGAAAAAGAAATAATTTCTTAAATCGATCAGTTTAATTTACCGAAGCGGCTTTCATTTGTATGAAAGCCGTTTTTTATTCTGGTATGACCTGTTTAATGAAATGCGGTATAAAAAGTGTGGCTTTTTTAGGTGTTACTGGTAAAAATCAGAGGAATAATCTGTTTTGATAGCTTTGTCTGCTGTTAATTCAGAATATTACTATCAGTTAATGTTACTTTTATGTGAACGAATTAACATCGCATTCAAATTTTGGTATGCTGGGCGCCCGAAGCTGGGCATAACTTAATTTGCACTTGCTAAGTTATGCTGGCAATCCTCTGACCTGGCACCCGGAACCATAACTCATAACCTGTCCCAGGAGGGATTATTGTTGCGAAAATACATATTATTGCGCAAAGACGATAGTTTTTTGATGAGATAGGTTCTAAGGCGGGTGCAGAGCCGGGTAGATAAAATGACAATGAGAGCGAGGAGAAAGTCGTGCTAGAAGAATACCGCAAGCACGTGGCTGAGCGTGCAGCCCAAGGCGTTGTCCCTAAGCCATTGGATGCGACACAAGCGGCGGCGCTGGTTGAGTTACTGAAGAGTCCACCAAAAGGTGAAGAAGATTTCCTGTTAGATCTGCTGATTAACCGTGTTCCCCCTGGTGTTGATGAAGCGGCATATGTAAAAGCTGGTTTTCTGGCCGCCATTACAAAGGGTGAAACCACCTCACCATTAATCACGCCAGAAAGAGCGGTTGAACTGCTTGGAACGATGCAGGGTGGTTATAATATTCATCCTTTGATTGATGCTCTGGATAATGAAAAACTGGCTCCAATTGCAGCAAAAGCGCTCTCTCATACGCTGTTGATGTTTGACAACTTCTATGATGTAGAAGAAAAAGCAAAAGCAGGTAATCCACAAGCCAAACAAATTATGCAGTCTTGGGCTGATGCGCAGTGGTATCTGGAACGCCCTGAACTGGCAGAAAAAATCACTGTCACCGTATTTAAAGTGACGGGTGAAACAAACACTGACGACTTATCTCCTGCGCAGGATGCGTGGTCGCGTCCTGATATCCCATTGCATGCTCTGGCTATGCTGAAAAACGCCCGTGAAGGGATTGTTCCAGATCAAGCTGGTGTTGTTGGACCAATTAAACAGATTGAAGAATTGAATAAGAAAGGCTACCCGCTGGCTTATGTCGGTGACGTTGTGGGTACAGGATCTTCCCGTAAATCGGCGACTAATTCAGTGCTGTGGTTTATGGGCGAAGATATTCCCTTTGTGCCAAACAAACGTGGTGGTGGCGTTGTTCTGGGCGGTAAGATTGCACCAATCTTCTTTAATACGATGGAAGATGCTGGTGCACTGCCAATAGAGCTGGATGTTACTAAGCTGAATATGGGTGATGTGATTGATATTTATCCATATAAAGGTGAAGTGCGTAGCCATAAAACTAATGAACTGCTGGCTGAATTTGAACTAAAAACAGATGTATTGCTGGATGAAGTTCGTGCTGGTGGCCGTATTCCACTGATTATTGGTCGTGGTTTGACCAGTAAGGCGCGTGAGTCTCTAGGTTTACCGCAAAGTGATGTATTTCGTCAGGCGAAAGCGATTGAGAAAAGCAGCCGTGGTTTCTCCTTGGCTCAGAAAATGGTTGGCCGGGCATGTGGCACCGTGGGTATTCGCCCAGGTGAATACTGCGAACCTAAGATGACTTCTGTTGGTTCTCAGGATACTACTGGCCCAATGACTCGTGACGAACTGAAAGATCTGGCGTGTTTGGGTTTTTCTGCGGATCTGGTAATGCAGTCATTCTGCCATACCGCTGCTTATCCTAAGCCAGTTGACGTTACTACTCACCATACCTTGCCTGACTTCATTATGAATCGTGGCGGTGTTTCTTTGCGTCCCGGCGATGGCATCATTCACTCATGGCTGAACCGTATGCTGTTGCCTGATACCGTAGGTACTGGCGGTGATTCTCATACTCGTTTCCCGATTGGTATTTCCTTCCCGGCAGGTTCTGGTCTGGTGGCGTTTGCTGCTGCGACGGGGGTGATGCCTTTGGATATGCCAGAATCTGTGTTGGTTCGTTTTAAAGGGCAGATGCAGCCCGGTATTACTTTGCGTGATTTGGTTCATGCGATTCCTTACTATGCGATTCAGCAAGGTCTGCTGACGGTTGAAAAGAAAGGTAAGAAAAACATCTTCTCTGGCCGTATTCTCGAAATCGAAGGTTTGCCAGATCTAAAAGTTGAACAGGCATTTGAACTGGCGGATGCATCTGCGGAACGTTCTGCGGCGGGTTGCACCATTAAACTGGATAAAGCACCTATTATCGAATACTTGCAATCCAATATTGTATTGCTGAAATGGATGATTGCTGAAGGTTATGGTGACCGTCGTACACTGGAACGTCGTGTAACAGGTATGGAAAACTGGCTGAAAGATCCTCAACTGCTGGAAGCCGATGTTGATGCAGAATATGCAGCGGTGATTGAAATCGATCTGGCTGAAATTAAAGAACCCATTTTATGCGCACCGAATGATCCCGATGATGCGCGTTTGTTGTCTGATGTCGCTAATAGTAAAATTGATGAAGTTTTCATCGGTTCTTGTATGACTAACATTGGTCATTTCCGTGCAGCCGGTAAATTATTGGATCAACATAAAGGTCAATTACCAACTCGTTTGTGGGTTGCTCCGCCAACAAAAATGGATGCGGCTCAACTTACAGAGGAAGGTTATTACAGCATCTTTGGTAAAAGTGGGGCGCGGATTGAAATTCCTGGTTGTTCCTTGTGTATGGGTAACCAGGCGCGTGTTGCTGACGGTGTAACTGTGGTTTCCACGTCGACCCGTAACTTCCCGAACCGTTTAGGGACGGGGGCGAATGTTTATCTGGCATCGGCTGAACTGGCTGCTGTGGCTTCTTTATTGGGGCGTTTGCCTACACCGGAAGAGTACCAGCAATTTATGGATAAAGTTGATGAAACCGCAGAAGATACTTATCGTTATCTTAACTTTGATCAATTGAATCAATACACTGAAAAAGCGGGTGATGTGATTTTCCAAACTGCGGTGTAATTCCAATACATTGCAGTACGAGCGAATGGGAGGTAAAAACCTCCCATTTTTAATGCTGAGTTTTTATTTACTCCGCCGCTTCCGACTTACTTCAGGTTAAATCATGTGAATTACTGGTTTTCGTACTATTTCCTATGATGATTAAACTTAACAAAAAACAGGTGTTAAAAGTAGTAAAAAACGGTTAAAACTTTATACCGATTAAAATTGGAGGTTAAAACAGTGGTTTTTAATAACAGTTTAAAACCTGCCTATCATAAATCTATCAGTGAAAAGTGAGAAGTAAAAATTGGCGCTGTTAATGTTTATGTTTCCGGTAAAAAGGATAAATAAAAATATATAGGTTAATAAAGCAATATATTTCTCAAAAGGCTGATTCTAATAATGTTTTTAATTGATAATAAACTTTGTCATAAACCAATTAAATCATCGATGATAAAAAATTGGCATAACAAAATCCCCAAATAAATGATTTAATAGAATACGAAATGGGTTACTGACGGCGTTATTATATGAATTTTTTATACAAAACTGAGATACTTTAGATACGTTAGTTTAAACTTGTTTTACATTGCTTGAATCCATTTAACCGTTATTACTTTTCGATCCTGTTTTCGGTGATGAGAAAACACCTCTTCTTTTTTAAATTGGTTTGTTAGCAGCTTAAAAAGAGAGAAAAAACTCCTATTTTATATCTCTTATAAATAGGAAAATTTATAAACTTGTTTATATAGTGTTTATTGTTGGTTAAGTATTTAAATTTTCTATGGGAATTTACGTCAGCCTAATTTCTTCCGATAATTGGCGCGTCTAATTATTCTTAGGCGCGCCAGCATGAACATTGATTCGCAGAGAGGTATTACCCAGAAGTGAAAATTACACTTCATAATCAAAGACAATGATATCGTCGACAGAATCTATAAGGAGATCTTTTAATTCGTCATGCACTGGGTGAGATAAATAGCTTGAAATAGCGTTATGATCATCAAATGTCATAGTGATAGCATGTGTAAAACCTTTATTTTTATTTTCACTACTGACATTACCACCCCACTCAACGGAAGAAATACCATTGATTCGATATTGCATAGAAATAGCGGTATCTCTTATCGTCATTAATTGCTGCTCTTTTATTTCGGGTGTAAATTTTAACAAAAGAATATGACGTATCATAATGGCTCCTGAAAAGTGTCTTTGTTTTTCCAGACAAGATAGAAAATAAATGCTTGTATTGCAAGACTCTTGAATATATCTCATCAATTAGTGGACGTGTGTTCGATTTTGCTGTTTTTGTTTCTCTGAGATATTATTAATTATAGTATATTTGTCTATATTTGCACTTAAGGCTGAACTCTCCTCTGATGAAAGCCATAGCGGACACAAGCTGCAAGAATAGCTTGGGATGGACATTTCGGTTATCCAGGTGCAAACCATATCGTTGTGTCAGCATAAAGGCATCTCACACTTCTTGTCTGTTTGTAGGCTGATTCTGGGGCGGAATTGCTAGGAAATATTAGAATGAAAAGAATGCACCGGAGGTTAATGATGGACTATGAATTTTTACTGGATGTTACCGGGAAGGTAACTAGCCGATTCTCAATGGACCATGAAGCTATTGGTCAGTGGCTGAATGAAGAAGTTAAAGGTGATTTAACAGTGATAGATAAGATTGCCGCAGTGCTGGATGAGATTAAAGGTAGTGAACGTCAATGGCAGCTTGTGGGTCACGAATATACGCTGTTAATGGATGATGAAGAGGTTATGGTTCGTGCCAATCAGCTTGAATTTGAAACTGATTCGCTAGAGGAGGGCATGAGTTATTACGATAATGAAAGCCTGGCCTTTTGTGGTACCAAGGATTTTATTGATATGTTGTCCAATTATCGGGATTTTATTTTGCACAAAAACTATCGATAAGAATTTGTGTATAGACAGAAATAATTTTCTGACACGATAGTTTTTTCTTGCGATGAATACTTGCTATGAGTCATAGTCATCAGGTAGTTTTGCTTATTTTATTATAGTTGAATTGCTAAATAATCAAGGTGGTTTTAATGGAAGATATCAGTCTGTCTGGTGGTCTTAATGAGGCTACAAACTGGTTTATCAGTCATCAGGATTTAATCATTCAATATTTGGTCAATATTGTTGCTGCTGTACTGATTCTTGTATTGGGGTTGATGGCGGCAAGATTAGTCAGTAAGGGCGTGAAAAGAGTTATGTCGTTGCGTGGCATTGATGTAACTGTGTCAGATTTTCTGGCTGCTGTTGCCCGTTATTTGATTATTGCGTTCACTATTATTGCGGTCTTGGGTAAGTTAGGTGTTCAGACAGCTTCGGTGATTGCGGTTATCGGTGCTGCTGGTTTGGCCGTTGGTTTGGCTTTACAGGGTTCTCTGTCCAACTTTGCCGCAGGCGTGTTGCTGGTCGCTTTCCGTCCAATTCGTGCGGGTGAATATGTTATTCTGGGAGCCGTTGAAGGCACAGTGATTCAGGTACAGATTTTCTCTACCACATTACGTACAGCCGATGACAAAATCATTGTTATTCCGAATGGGAAAATTATTGCAGATAATGTTATTAATACCAGTCGTGAACCAAACCGTCGAACTCAGATAATGGTTGGAGTTGCCTATGATGCGGATATTGATGAAGTTAAAAAAGTGTTGGGCGACGTAATTGCGGCAGACAGCCGTATTCAGCATGACAAAGGTGCGACGGTCCGTTTACATGAAATGGCGCCATCCTCGCTGAATTTTATTGTGCGTGTATGGACTACCAATGGTGATGCTTGGGACGTTTATTGGGATTTGATGGAGAACTTTAAACGCGCATTAGATAAGCACAATATCGGTATTCCTTATCCACAAATGGATGTGTATCTGCATCAGAATCAGGCTATGTCGCGGAATAGAGTAAGCGATTAGAGTTTGGTTATTATCTCGATCCTCAGCGCGTATATTGAGGTATCGATGTTGGTGCTATTATTGGCAGAATTCAGTCCGGTTGGTGATTTACTGATTTTGTGATTGCTCAGACCGGATTGAATTGCCGCAAAATGATCCCTTATTTCGAACAACCATCTGGCTGTTTTATTTGCTATGGTTTGTAACAATTACGCCTATTGGGATAGACTCTGATATTGATAGTTCAATATCAATCACTTAAAAAGGTTCTATTTCTTTTGTCATCCATAATACAGTATTGGAACCGTCTAATTGTAAATCAATAGGTTTATACCCAATTTTCATATAAAATCGTAAAATATATTCATTGTTTTTATAGAGTTGTATCGCCAGGCCAACCGTTTTTACTTTAAGTCTTTGATAACAAATTTCCTCTAATTTACGAGTGAAAGGAAGTGCTATGCCATTTCTCCTCCACTTTGGATTAATCCAAAGGTCATGGAGTTCAATAATTCCCAGGTCATTAAATGATGTACGCTCGGATATTAAGAGAATGTGTGCCATGCCGACAAACTCTGTATTATGACGACATAGTAGAACTATTCTCTTTGATTCTTTAATCTCACGTTGACATAACTTAAGGTATGTAATAGGTCTTAATTCGCCTGAGCTCGTCATTATATCATGTATGTCAATGATTTCTTTATTGCTCAATGTTGATTCTACGAAAATTAATTTATTTATTTCATTCTTATTAAGATTAGTGTTTTGATTGTTATTTTCCATCATAACACTCCTGATATTGTATTAAGTAGCTTGTCAGTTCCGCAACATGCTAATGTATCTGAGTACATTTTGTTATGTTTTCTGTTACTTATTCTCGTTTGTGGGCATCCACCATGACATAGATTAAACCACTGGCAATTTTTCATGTTGTTATTATTATCGATTTCTTCTTTTTCTGATTTTTCATAATGTATAGAGTTCTCTAATAATGTTTTTAAATCATTATCTAGTAATGAACCATAATAAAAATTTTCGCTTCCGACGTATTTATCACAGGCAGATACGGTTGCATTTGGCTCAATTGTAACAACTTCTTGATGGCATTTTTCTGACCAATAACATGACATCAGAACATTACTAGCACCTTTCAAAACACCAACAAATGAGTTAAATAAAGGAATGTTAATTGTGTCTTTATATTCCTTCCACCAGATCAGAAATAGTTCTGAGAGAAAGTCCATGTATTCGAAGTAATTGATATAACTATCACCTGGAGATTCTCCAGGAAGCAACCTGTTATCTGGAACAATATCTAGAAAAACAAGATCATGGAGGTGTATTCTTGCAAAATAGTCTAATAGTTCTCTTTTATTTGATTCAAGTATAAGCCGATCAACGACAACTAGCCCGCCATATTTAATGTTGTTATTTCTAAATGTTTGTATTGTTTTTTCTATTCTTTTAGAAGTACCAATGCCTTTTAGATCAACTCTTCTGCTATCATTAATTTCGGGGTGGCCATCAAGACTTATTCCAACGCTAATATTCAATCTTTTTATTAATTCGATCCATTTTTCACTTATATTTACAGCATTTGTTTGTATCGCATTGGTAACGAATTGGTTATCTCTTTTAATATGTTGCTGTAACCAAATGAATTTCATGAAAAATTCAGGTCTTAATCTTGTAACTTCACCGCCATGCCAGACAAATTCAATTCTAATTAAATCGGGAATATCAAGTATCCTTTTCGTCATGGCAACTAAGCTACTAAAACTCATTGTATTATTTTTCCCTTCAGCCCATGAATGGCAGTAGGAACATCTTAAATTGCATAATCTGGTCGCTTTGGTAACAACCACAAGTTTATTTGAACCCAACGGTTTTACTTCTATTTTTTTCTGCATTTCATTTTCATAAATTTCTATTTCCTCATCAGAAAGGATATCTTGGATTGGAATTTTCTTTATATCTTCATATGCGTATAGTTCCTGAGGGATTTTAGGTCTTTTTTTAGTGTAATTAGTACTCATGTCGCTATTTTCATCTATATTTATTACTTCTATTTTTTCGCTCATCTTAACCTCTCTTTTAAGTATTATTGTTGTAGATGGTTTTTAATTAAGACCGTGTAAAATTATTAATACGCATATGCAGTACATCAGTATTGCGAATGAAAAATAATAAATAAAATAACGTTAATGGGATTAGTCTTAGGTATAAGTACTGACTACCAATGCCATTGTTTATACCCGTCATCTTTCAAGTTGCCTCTTTGTTGGCTGCACTCACTCACCCCGGTCACATAGTTCTCTATGCTCCCGGGGATTCGCTCCTTTGCCGTCGCGATGCATCTTGAAATCCATTGGGTATATACCCTTTATCCTTCAAGTTGCTGCTTTGTTGGCTGCTTTCACTCACCCCAATCACATAGTTATCTATGCTCCTGGGGATTCGTTCATTTGCCGCCGCGCTGCAACTCGAAATTTATTGGGTATAAGTTGAATTATTCGTGTTTAGAATCTAAAGGTCCATTGAGAAAGTTCTGGGTAATTCTCGTATTCTGATTTGTCTCTGTTATTATTAGTCTCTCTATTATCTCTATTTTTACTATTATCCCCTTGAGGGAATAATTTAGCATCATGATTTTTTGTAGATACGTTCATATGCAAACCTCATTTTCTATTGGCTTGATAGTCAGTAATTAGATAATAGTCAATGTTGTGAATAAATTCCAATAATACCTAGGTCTTTTATGGTTTTTTTATCATCATCTCATTTTATAAAGTAAATAATTAAGTGTTTGCAATCTCTCGTGACAAGTTATTTTTGTCATGTGGTTATAATTAAAGGGTTTATGACTGAAATTGATGTCGGTAATATTTTATTTCTGTGTTAATATAATATTTTATTGTTTTGGATTGGTTTAATGTTTTTTCTAGATTACTTCGGAGAAAAATAGTTATCTATGACAGTGAGTGCAGTAGTAATAATAATTACTAACAGCATGAAATTGAAATTTTTATCAAAATTATTTTTTTCTTAATTTTTACAGAATTAATAGATTTATTAATGTCTTGGATGGGTATTGTCTTGATTTCCTTTAAATTAATAAAATGGGATTCCTGTAAAAAAGTTATATTTCAACAGGTATTAAAATTTCTAATGATCGATTAGAAATATTTATTTCCTCTAATGAGCTATTCTTCCTAATATTTAGCGTCTTGAAAAGTAAAGTGAATAATTATTGGGGGATTTTTTTATGTTAACGACATTTTTGCAGGGTTTTTTTCTTAGTGCAGCGATGATTTTACCTCTTGGTCCACAAAATGCTTTTGTTATGCAACAAGGAAGTAGGAGGCAATTCCATCTAATGAGTGCAACTTTGTGTGCTATCAGCGATGGTTTTCTGATTGGAGTCGGTGTGTTTGGTGGTAGTGCATTGCTTGGGCAGTCAACTTTACTACTACAATTTGTCACTTGGGGGGGCGTAGCGTTTTTATTGTGGTACGGCTGGGGAGCTTTTCGTGCAGTTCTACATACGAATCTTGAATTGGAACAGTCTGGCAGTGACAGTGTAGCCAAAAATCGTTGGCGGGTCATTGCGATCATCTTTGCTGTCACTTGGTTAAATCCGCATGTTTATCTGGATACTATTGTCATTCTGGGAAGTATTGGTGGTCAGCTATCCTCAGACCTTAGGCTATGGTTTACTTTTGGTGCAGCAAGTGCTTCTGTCAGTTGGTTTTTTGCTCTGGCATTTCTGGCTGCATGGTTTTCACCTGTACTGAATAAACCACGTTCTCAACGGATTATTAATGGGTTTATCTGTATTGTGATGTGGTATATAGCCTGGCAACTTGCTAAACAGGGATTGATAATTTCTGGTTAACTCAGGTACTTCTTTGCTTACAGAGTGTGTGTTAGTGTTTTATTTATCCCGTGTATATTTCGGTCTTTCCGGGGGATAAATTTTTTCGTAACAGATTTTCTACGGAGGTTGTGTGAAATTAAAATCATTGGGTTTGGCTGCAATGTTAAGTGCAGGAGGTTTGTCTCCTGTTGCACAGGCGGCTGATTTACCCGCGGTTCCGCATATTATTACTTCTGGTAATGCGATAGTTAAAGCAGAACCAGATATGGCAACGTTGATAATTAACGTCAATATTTCTGCTAAAGATGCTTCTGGTGCTAAAAAACAGGTTGATGAGCTTGTTACTAAATATTTTGATTTTCTGAAAAAGAACGGTATTGAAAAGAAAGATATTAATGCGGCGAATCTGCGTACTCAGCCTGATTATGAGTATGATGGAGTGTCTGGTAAGTCTACGCTTAAAGGTTATCGTGCAATTCGTTCAGTGGAGGTGAAGATTCGTAAGTTGGATCAGCTTAATGCTCTGCTTGATGGTGCATTAAAAGCGGGTTTGAATGAAATCGCGTCTGTTGAATTTGGTGTAGACGATCCACAAAAATATCGAGATGAAGCTCGTCAGAAAGCAATCGAGAATGCAATTGAGCAGGCTGGTGCACTGGCTAAAGGTTTTAACAGCAAATTGGGTTCAATATATAGCATTAATTATCGAGCGCCAGAAGCGATTGGTCGTATGAAGTACCAAAATAGTGATGTGCTTATGGCGGGAGGTGCTGCTGGTGTGGGGGAAACTTACCGGCAGGATAGCATCAACTTCAGCGATCAAGTTGATGTTGTATTTGAACTAAAGCATTAATGAGAGTCATTTTGTCTTAACATCTGACGCCCAAGTTTCAGCAGGGCGTCAGTCACTTTTTTCATCGTTCTGCTTTCCGGTGCAAAGCGATGCCAATAAAGCATCCGGCGCTGACATAAACCGGGTGTTAGATCGATCAATTCACCGCTTTCCAACTCCTTATCAATCTGCAAGTGCGGGATCATACAACAAGTAGAACTCTGTTTTGCTAATTGTACAAACGCTTCAGATGAGTTGACGATATGACATGGAACACTGCCCGGTGATAAGTCGAAGTTCTGTTGTAAAAATGCTTGATGCATATCGTCCAGGTGGTCGAATGCTACCGCAGGGGCTTTCAGTAACGCGGAACGGGTAACTCCATTTGGAAAATAACGGGCCGCAAATTCTGGTGAGGCAACAAATAGGTAATCTAGAGCCCCTAGTTTATCGACCAGACAACTCGGTAATGGTTGAGGTTGAATACTGACTGCGCCAACGACTTCACCTCTTCTCAGTTGTTCCTGAGTACGGGTTTCATCTTCAACTTGAATATTTAGTCGGATAGGCAAATCAGCGAGTACCGGGTGCAATGCCGGTAATAACCAGGTGGCTAGACTGTCAGCGTTGACTGCTAGTGAAAGCAGGAGTGGAGTATCTATACCATATTCATCGCCCAGCCATTGTTCTTCCAGTAATTCTACCTGATGCCAGAGTGCCAGTAGCTTTTGCCCCTGTTCGGTGGGGCGAGGAGGAACGGTGCGCACCAGCAGAGGCTGACCGAACAGATTCTCCAATTGTTTGATACGTTGAGAAACTGCGGACTGAGTGATACAGAGTTTCTGGGCAGCGCGTTCGAAACCACGCTCACGGATAACAGCGTCCAGGGCTTGCAGTGTTCGGTAATCAGGGCGTTTCATTACAGAAAGATTCTCCATTTATTTTGCTGTATTGCACTATGCCATATTTTTTCAGTGGATGAGGCAAATTATTGTTTATACTAGCCGACAGGCTTTCCTTAGTAACTGATATGGGCAGTGAATTGATATGACTCAGGATGAACTGAAAAAAGCAGTAGGTTGGGCGGCGCTCGAATTTGTCACGCCAGGAACGATTGTGGGGGTGGGGACGGGTTCGACGGCTTCGCATTTTATTGATGCTCTTGGCTCAATTAAAGACCAGGTTAAAGGGGCAGTCTCTAGCTCTGAGGCTTCTACTGAGAAGTTAAAAAGTTTGGGAATTCCTATACTTGATTGTAATGAAGTGGATTCTCTTGATATCTATGTTGATGGCGCAGATGAAATCAATAGCAATATGCAGATGATTAAAGGCGGTGGTGCTGCATTGACCCGTGAAAAAATCATTGCTGCAATAGCGAAGAAATTTGTTTGTATCGTTGATGCTTCTAAACAAGTTGATGTATTGGGGAGATTCCCTCTGCCAGTTGAAGTGATTCCGATGGCTCGCTCGTATGTTGCTCGTGAATTAGTTAAATTGGGAGGTGTACCCAAATATCGCCAGAATGTTGTGACTGATAACGGTAATGTAATCCTTGATGTTCATAATTTATCAATTCTCGATCCTATTGAGTTAGAGAATAAAATTAATGGTATTGCAGGTGTAGTGACTGTCGGTCTGTTTGCTAATCGTGGTGCAGATGTTGTATTGATGGGAGCATTAGATGGAGTGAAAACCATCACTCAATGATATTATTTATAAAGGGCGGAATCTTTCGCCCTTAAAATTTTTTCACGCTTAATGATAAGTAAAAATTTAGTGATATATCTTATTACTCCAATGATTATATAGTCTAAATCCTGATTTTGTTCTTTCCTACATCATTTTGTTCTGCATAATAACGCTTTTATTGAGGCTTGTTGGATAAGGATAGCAATCGTTTATATTGCTGTGTCTGTTTTTTTTGTTATGTTGAGAGAATGAATCTAAAATGTAACGAAGCGTAACAATAGGCTGGATAAATGGTTAAAGTATCTCTGGAAAAAGATAAGATTAAATTTTTGCTATTGGAAGGTGTTCATCAGAGCACGGTGGAAAATCTGCGAGGAGCAGGCTATAGCAATATCGAATATCATAAAGGGGCGTTAGATTCCCAAGAGTTAAAAGAAGCAATTCGTGACGCCCATTTTGTTGGTATCCGTTCTCGCACACAACTAACAGAAGACATTTTTCAGGCTGCGGAAAAACTAGTTGCTGTCGGGTGTTTTTGTATCGGAACTAACCAAGTTGATCTGAAAGCCGCAGCCAAACGTGGTATTCCTGTCTTTAATGCACCGTTTTCTAATACTCGTTCTGTTGCTGAGATGGTACTCGGTGAGTTGTTGTTGTTACTGCGTCGCATTCCTTTAGCGAATGCAAAAGCTCATCGTGGCGTGTGGGATAAGCAGGCTAAGGGCTGCTATGAAGTTCGCGGTAAAAAATTAGGTATTATCGGTTACGGTCATATTGGTACTCAGCTTGGTATTCTGGCTGAAAGTATTGGTATGGATGTTTATTTTTACGATATTGAAAACAAACTGCCATTAGGTAATGCTCATCAGGTACGTCATTTATCAGAATTACTGAATATGAGTGATGTGGTCAGCTTGCATGTACCAGAAACACCATCAACTAAGAATATGATGGGTACGACAGAACTTGCCTTGATGAAACCGGGGGCTATCCTGATCAATGCTTCACGCGGAACGGTAGTGGATATTCCGGCATTATGTGATGCCCTGGAAAGTGAGCACCTGTCAGGGGCGGCGGTGGATGTGTTCCCGGTTGAACCGGCAACTAATAATGATCCGTTTGAATCGCCTCTGCGTAAATTTGATAATGTGTTACTGACTCCACATATCGGTGGTTCTACTCAGGAAGCACAGGAAAACATTGGTTATGAAGTAGCAGGAAAACTGGCAAAGTATTCTGATAATGGTTCTACCTTATCGGCAGTAAATTTCCCGGAAGTTTCCCTTCCTGCTCATGCTGACGATACTAACCGGTTTTTGCATATTCACGAAAATCGTCCAGGTATACTGAACAGTATTAACCAGGTATTTGCTGAACAGGATATCAATATCGCTGCTCAGTACTTGCGTACCAGCGGGGATATGGGTTACGTAGTTATTGATATTGTGACTGAAACTCCCGCTCAGGCTGAAATGGTATTTCAAAAACTGAAAGCGTTGCCGGGCACTATTCGTTCACGTCTGCTTTACTAATTATTTTGGCATGACATGAGATAAATGGGCGAATTATACCCTTCATCTTTCAAGTTACTGCTTTGTTGGCTGCTTTCACTCACCCCAGTTGCATAGTTATCTATGCTCCTGGGGATTCGTTCACTTGCCGCCGCGCTGCAACTCGAAATCTATTAGGTATATACGGTGTGCCCATTTTTTACTGCCATTGCCAGTTCTTTTCAGGAGTGATGATTTCGGGGAGTGGGATATCCCACTTAGCAGATGGCAGTGAATCAACTAATTGGCAGTTATGAGCCAGACCAATTGGATAGAAATTTTTTTGTTGCCATTGGCTGAGAGTGCGATCGTAAAATCCGCCTCCCATGCCAAGCCGTTGTCCTGTGTGGTCAAAGGCAACCAGCGGAATCATCATGATATCCAGTTCAAATAAGGGTAAAACTTGCTGAACATTCAGTAATGGCTCTTCTATATTGAAACGATTTCTGACAAGTTTAGTATTCGGTTGATAGTGTAAAAATAACAAATGGTGACGGCTGAAAGGGTGCAATACAGGCAGATAAATCTGCTTGTTTTGTTGCCAAAGCAGGCTAATTAATGGGCGCGTATTAATTTCACCGTCGAATGAAAGAAACAACGCGATGTTATTAGCCTGGAGAATTTTTGGATGGTTAATCGCGCGCTCAGCAACTTGTTTTGCAAAAAGAGATTGCTGTTCAGGGGACAATTCTCGGCGTTTTTGGCGCATTTGTTTTCTGAGGTTCTGCCTCAGTGATAACAGGGGATCTGATTGCATGGAACCTGCCTGTTAATAGCGGAAATAATATTAGAAATGAGGTTCTCCAAGATGCCGTTACAGGTAGTAACCCTTGAACCCTTGGTTCAAGGTGAACGTAGCGTCGTGTCCTTAAGGCTTCTCGGACGGACCGAGCATGCACACCGGCTACGGAGCACTACATTCTATAATGTATGAAATATCGGCTCAGGGGACTTTCCCCGTTAACGAACATCTCAGAGAAATTTATTCAGCACTTACTAAGCAACTTTATAGGGCCTATTGTATGAAACTAAATACAGAAATCAACTTAATTATCGAACGATTCATTCACTAATGTATGATTTATCAATAAAATTCATTTATTTGGTGCAATAGTACGCTCAGTGGTGCGACCTTGTTCCATTAATGCCTGCTCTATAGTCTGTTGAAGCATCTTTATTTTCTGTTCCATATTGTAGGCATAGTCACGAGTTTTCACTTTTTCTTGTGCCAGCTCATGACAGATATTCAATGCCACAATAAAAACCAGTTGTTCAGTATTGCTTACTCTGGTGCGTTCTTTTAAATTTTCTAAACGTTGTTCAAGTTCCACAGCGGCAGCTAGCAGTGCTTCTTTCTGTTCTGATGGACAATTGACACGTAATGATCGCCCAAAAATCTGGATATCTACTGGTTGTGCAGACATGACCCCTTCCTGACTTATTACTGCGCTCCAGTTTTAATTCTGAATTGTAGAATTGAAACCAGCGCCAATCATTACAACGCGATACCGGCAGATAACTAACGATTAGCTACCGCTGTTGTCTGGTATAGCGACTCCCCTTGGTGGTAGCATAGCATGAACTTCCACCGTCAACGATGACCAATACACATGTCTATACAGAATTCATTACCAGATTATCAATCTTTTGACGAAATATTGCATCAGCAGTCAGTAGCACTGACAGCCTCAGAGATGCATGGGTTGATTAGCGGCCTGCTGTGCGGCGGTAATCGCGATAGCAGCTGGCAGGCTTTAGTTCATGATTTAGCTAATGATGGCTTAGCTTTTTCCCATCCATTGGCTCAGCAATTGCGTGAATTACGTGAAAGTACATTTGAATCATTGGATGACAGTAATTTCACATTCCATTTATTGTTGCCTGATGAAGAAGATAGTGTGTTTGAACGAGCTGATGCATTGGCAGGTTGGGTAAATCACTTTTTATTGGGGTTGGGCGTCGCTCAACCAAAGCTGACAGAAAAGAAAGAAGTTAGTGAGATTATTAGTGACCTGCGTAGCATCGGCCTGCTTGGTTATGAAGAGGGTGATGATCATGAAGAGCTAGCTCAAGCACTGGAAGAGGTCCTGGAATATGTGCGGGTTGCCGCCCAACTTTGCTATATCGCGTTTACTGAGGCTAAAGCCGTATCAATCGCAAAAAATGATAAGCCAACATTGCATTAATTGGTATTTATTGAACTCAAAATAATTAATTAAGTCGCAGGAGAGGGTATGGTCAAACAAGAATATTTATCCCGCCGTCAGGCTTTACTGGCAAAAATGGCTCCGGCCAGCGCAGCGATTATTTTTTCTGCCCCGCCTGCGCCACGAAATTCAGATAGTGAATATCCTTATCGTCAGCATAGCGATTTCCTTTATTTGACTGGGTTTAATGAACCGGAAGCTGTGCTGATATTAATTAAGAGCGATGATACGCATAATCATAGTGTTCTTTTTAATCGAACTCGTGATTTGACAGCGGAAATTTGGTTTGGTCGCCGTCTTGGACAAGAAGCTGCACCTAAAAAATTAGCTATTGATCGAGCTTTGCCTTTTGATGACATCAAGGAAGAGCTTTATCAGTTACTGAATGGTTTGGATGTGGTTTATCACGCACAGGGCGAATTTGCCTACGCAGATGAAATTGTCTTCCATGCGTTGGATACGTTAAGAAAAGGTGGACGTCGTAATCTTTCAGTGCCTTTAACGATAACTGACTGGCGTCCTTGGGTGCATGAAATGCGGTTGTTCAAATCTAAGGCAGAAATTGAAATTATGCGTCGGGCAGGTGAAATCAGCGCACAGGCACATATGCGCGCAATGAAAGTTTGTCGCCCTGGTATGTTTGAGTATCAACTGGAAGCCGAAATTCATCACGAATTCACTCATCAAGGCGCTCGCTATCCTGCTTATAACACGATTATCGGGAGTGGGGAAAATAGCTGTATTCTGCATTACACCGAGAATGAAAGCAGGATGAAAGAGGGTGATTTGGTACTGATTGATGCAGGTTGTGAATATTTGGGTTATGCCGGAGATATCACCCGCACTTTCCCTGTGAATGGCAGATTCACCCGTGCTCAGCGTGAAATTTACGATATCGTATTAAAAACACTGAATATCTCGCTTGAACTGTATAAGCCGGGCACCAGCATCAACAAAGTGACAGAACATGTTGTGCGGATTATGGTAGAAGAGTTGGTGAAATTGGGCATTATGCATGGTGAAGTGGAACATTTGCTTGAAACCAAAGCATATCGCCAGTTCTTTATGCATGGTCTTAGCCATTGGTTAGGGTTGGATGTGCATGATGTTGGGCACTATGGCGTAGAGCGCGATCGCATTCTGGAACCGGGAATGATATTGACGGTTGAACCGGGGCTTTATATCGCACCGGATGCTGATGTGCCGCTGGAATATCGTGGTATTGGTATTCGTATTGAAGATGACATTGTGATTACTGAAACAGGCAACGAAAACCTGACCGCCAGTGTTGTTAAAGAAGCTGATGAGATTGAAGCTCTGATGGCGAAAGCAAAACAGGGTTAAGTTAAGTATGAACGTGATTATAGTTGGTGGTGGCATGACTGGCGTGACGCTTGCGCTGGCGATATCTTCCCTGAGTAAAGGGCAGATTCATGTTTCCCTGATTGAAGCAGCGGAGCCGGAGCAGAAACACCCCGGCTTTGATGCCAGAGCGATAGCGCTGGCTTACGGTACTTGTCAGCGTTTACAACAGATAGGAGTTTGGTCTGCTCTGGAAGATTATGTGATACCAATAACTCACGTTCATGTTAGTGACCGTGGTCATGCGGGGTTTGTCAACCTTCGTGCTAAAGACTATAACATTCCAGCTTTGGGAAATGTTATCGAACTGTATCATGCTGGGCAGAGTTTGTTTGGATTACTGAAAAATGCCCCTGGCGTTACGCTGTATTGTCCGTCCAAGGTTCTGGCTGTTGAGAGAACGACGTCATCGGTGATAGTAACACTGGAGGATGGTGAACAACTCCAGGGGGAATTGTTGGTAGCAGCAGATGGCAGCCATTCCGCTATTGGTGACGCCTGTCATATTCAACGGCAACAGCACCATTATGAACAGGTTGCAGTAATTACTAATGTACTCACTTCAGAGCACCCGCAAGGTAGAGCATTTGAACGTTTTACTGAATATGGCCCACTTGCTCTGTTGCCAATGTCTGGAGGTGGAAGCTCACTGGTATGGTGTCATCGATTGGCGCAGAGAAAGGAGATAACTGGCTGGAATAATGAACAATTTCTGAGGCAGTTACAGCGTGCATTTGGTTGGAGACTGGGCAAAATATTGGAAGCTGGTCAGCGTCATAGTTACCCACTAACACTGTCTACTGCAAATCAACAAATTAGCCACCGGTTAGTACTGGTGGGAAATGCTGCGCAAACATTACATCCGATTGCGGGCCAGGGTTTTAATCTTGGTATGCGAGATGTTATGACACTGGCCCAGATCGTTTCTGAGGCTTTTGCTGCTGGTCAGGATATTGGTACTTATTCGGTTCTGGCTAACTATCAACAGCAACGGGTTTTAGATCGGAAAAATACCATTGATATGACTGATGGATTGATACGGATATTTGCCAATCGTTATTTTCCATTACAAGTTAGCCGTAACTTTGGCCTGATGGTGATGGAAAAATGCTCTCCTATGCGGGATATACTGGCTCGTCAGACTCTGGGTTGGGTTGCCCAAAGATAACCGCAGATAAAGCAGACAAAATAAGAGGACGTTATATTATGCAATCATTTGATGTGGTTATTGCTGGTGGTGGTATGGTTGGTTTGGCGCTTGCCTGTGGCTTGCAAGGCAGTGGCTTGCGGGTGGCTGTGGTGGAGAGCTATCCGCCTGCTCAATCCATTATTGCTGGAGAAGAGTATGCTTTGCGGGTTTCTGCGATTAATGCTGCTAGTGAGCGTCTATTACAGCGTCTTGGTGTGTGGCAACAGATTCTGGATAGGCGTACCAGCCCTTATCAGGAAATGGAAGTTTGGGAGCGGGATAGCTTCGGTCGCATTCAGTTTAGTGCGGCTGAATATGGTCTAGAATACCTTGGTCATATCATTGAAAACCGGGTTATTCGTGAAACATTATGGAAAAAAGCGGAAAGCTTATCTGATGTGACTATCTTATCTCCTGCGGCTTTGAAGCAGGTTGCCTGGGGTGAGAATGAAGCTTTTATGACTTTATCCGATGGGAGTATGTTAACTGCCCGTTTAGTGGTTGGCGCTGATGGCGCTCATTCATGGTTGCGGCAGCACGCTGATATCCCCCTGACATTCTGGGATTATGAGCATCATGCGCTGGTGGCGACTATTCGCACTGAAGAGCCTCATGGCAGTGTTGCCCGTCAGGTTTTTTATGGTGATGGTATTTTGGCGTTTTTGCCTCTTGCTGATCCGCATTTGTGTTCTATTGTTTGGTCACTGCCAGGTGAATCAGCAGATCAGTTCAAACAGCTTGATAATACGCTTTTCAATCAACAATTGGCGGTGGATTTTGATATGCGCCTTGGTCAGTGTGAACTGATCAGTGAACGCCAGACAATTCCACTGACTGGTCGTTATGCTCGTAACTTTGCCGCTCACCGTTTGGTTTTAGTGGGCGATGCCGCTCATACCATTCATCCACTGGCAGGTCAGGGAGCGAACTTGGGTTTTATGGATATTGCTGAACTGATAGGTGAATTACGACGTTTACATTGTCAGGGCAAAGATATTGGTCAGCATTTCTATTTACGTCGATATGAACGCCGTCGTAAACATAGTGCAGCTGTGATGCTGGCTGGGATGCAGGGTTTTCGTCAATTATTCGACGGTAATAATCCAGTGAAAAAGCTTTTGCGGGATATTGGATTATCTTTGGCAGATAACTTACCCGGAATTAAACCTCAATTGCTTCGTCAAGCTATGGGGCTGAATGATTTACCGGACTGGCTCTCTTCTCAGTCCTATTCAGCTGAAAAAATCTAATTTAGCCTCTGCATATCAATTAGTATTTCTCATGCATTGCTGAAATATGGATAAGTGGTTTTATTCATATTTCAGTTAGCTCTTAATGGAAAATGATTGTTTTCTGATGTTAATTGTTAATTTTGAGCATTATAGCTCATTTTAATAGTTGAAAATTCTGCATACTCATAGCGTGTTTTTTGGTTGTCGCTGAATTGGACCCTATTTTTACTTATGGTTCATTTTGATTTTCAGTGATAACTTTCATTCTAAGATATCGTTTGCGTCGTGTTTTTTAGCCGCTTTTTATTCATGATTCACAGTATCTGTCGGTTAATACGCGGCATGTTTTCATGTAGGAAATGAAAAGAGGGAAATAATGGCAAAACAAACTCCATTGTATGACCAGCATCTGGCCTGTGGTGCGCGCATGGTAGATTTTCATGGCTGGATGATGCCTTTGCATTACGGTTCACAAATGGATGAACATCATACTGTCCGCACTGATGCGGGTATGTTTGATGTTTCCCATATGACGATTGTGGATTTGCATGGTACTGGCTGCCGTGATTTCCTGCGTTATTTACTGGCAAATGACATTGCTAAACTCACAGAGAAAGGTAAAGCCTTATATACCGGGATGCTTAACGCTTCCGGCGGTGTTATTGATGACCTGATTGTTTATTATTTTAGTCACGATTTTTATCGGATGGTGGTCAATTCTGCGACCCGTGAGAAAGATCTGGCCTGGATTAATGAACATGCAACTCATTACTCAGTCGATATTCAAGTTCGCGATGATCTGGCGTTGATCGCCATTCAAGGCCCTGAAGCTCAGGCAAAAGTACAATCTCTGTTGAATGATGAACAAAAACAGGCTATCGCCGGTATGAAACCATTCTTTGGTATTCAGGCTGATGAGCTGTTTATCGCAACGACGGGCTATACCGGAGAAGCGGGTTATGAAATAGCGATGCCAAAAGAGCAGGCCGCAAATTTCTGGCAAAAATTACTTAGTGCTGGCATTAAGCCCGCAGGGTTAGGGGCACGTGATACTTTGCGGCTTGAAGCGGGTATGAACCTCTATGGACAGGATATGGATGAAACTATTTCTCCATTAGCCGCGAATATGGGCTGGACAATCGCCTGGAAACCAGAAGATCGCCAGTTTATAGGCCGTGAAGCGCTGGAAAGACAGCGTAAAGAGGGCACAGATCAATTGGTTGGCTTGGTGATGAGAGAGAAAGGTGTGTTACGCAGTGGCTTAACGGTTAGTTTCACTGATGAGATGGGCACCTTACACTCTGGCGTTATTACCAGCGGTACGTTCTCCCCAACATTAGGATTCAGTATTGCCCTTGCTCGTGTACCGCAAGGGATTGGTGAACAGGCAATTGTACAAATACGTCATCGTGAGATGCCGGTTCAGGTAGTCAAACCTGGTTTTGTGCGGGTGGGTAAACCTCTCGTATATACCCAATAAATTTCGAGTTGCAGCTCGGCGGCAAGTGAACGAATCCCCAGGAGCATAGATAACTCTGTGACTGGGGTGAGAGAAAGCAGCCAACAAAGCAGCAACTTGAAGGATGAAGGGTATAGTCATTTTTATCTAATAACGTGATGAGTAAATAGCAACTTATCTCAGTAAGCATGATTGGTGCAAGAAAGCAAAATGGCTTAATGAGATCGGTTCTAAGATTGAAGGAGACGATGGTAATGAGTAATGCACCCGCAGAGTTAAAATATGCTAGATCGCATGAGTGGGTTCGCGCAGAAGGTAATGGTGAATACACTGTAGGTATTACCGAGCATGCGCAAGAGCTGTTAGGCGACATGGTTTTTGTTGATTTGCCAGAAGTTGGTGATGAAGTCAATTTTGGTGATGAGTGTGCTGTTGTTGAATCTGTAAAAGCCGCCTCTGATATTTACGCACCACTGAGTGGTGAAATTATTGCCGTTAATGGAACATTGAGCGATGCTCCCGAATTAGTTAACAGCGAGCCTTATGCTGAAGGCTGGTTGTTCCGAATTAAAGCTACTGATGAGAGTGAACTTTCGAATTTGCTGGATGCCGATGGATATCGGGCACTTCTGGACGAAGAAGAATAGGATGCCCACTGTCGCCCCGTTTCACATCGTGATCGGGGCGTTTTTATTTGTATGCCATTTCTGGCCAGTTTCAGGAATTAGTATCGAATGACTCAGACATTAAGCCAACTTGAAAACCGGGGCGCGTTTATCCGCCGTCATATTGGCTCTTCCGCCGAACAGCAAAAAGAGATGTTAGCGACAGTAGGGGCAAATTCTCTCAATGAATTAACTCAGAAAATTGTTCCCCGTGATATTGCATTACCAGAGCTACCCGATGTAGGCGGTGGTGCAACGGAACAACAAGCACTGGCTGAACTGAAAGCCATTGCCAGCCAAAATAAGCGTTACCAATCCTATATTGGTATGGGATATGCGCCTTCTGTGCTACCACCGGTTATTTTACGCAATTTATTAGAAAATCCTGGCTGGTACACTGCTTATACACCTTATCAACCGGAAGTTTCTCAAGGACGCCTTGAATCATTGCTGAACTTCCAGCAAGTGACTATCGACCTGACGGGTTTGGATCTTGCTTCTGCTTCTCTGTTGGATGAAGCAACTGCTGCGGCTGAAGCAATGGCAATGGCGAAGCGTGCCAGCAAATTGAAAAATGCAGATCGTTTCTTTGTTGCTGATGATGTACACCCTCAGACACTGGATGTTGTTCGTACCCGAGCCAAAACTTTTGGTTTTGATGTGATTGTTGATAAAGCAGAAAAAGTTCTGGAGTTGGAAGGTGTATTTGGTGTGTTGCTGCAACAGGTTGGTACAAAAGGAGAAATCCATGATTACACTGACCTGATCGCACAACTGAAACAGCGTAAAATCATTATCAGCGTTGCTGCTGATTTGATGGCTCTGGTGCTTCTGACCGCTCCGGGCAAACAAGGGGCAGATGTGGTGTTTGGTTCTGCTCAGCGTTTTGGGGTACCAATGGGTTATGGTGGTCCTCATGCCGCATTTTTTGCCTGCCGTGATGAATTCAAACGTTCTATGCCGGGCCGTATTATCGGCGTTTCCCGTGATGCGGCAGGTAATACCGCTCTGCGCATGGCAATGCAGACCCGTGAGCAGCATATCCGTCGTGAGAAAGCAAATTCCAATATCTGTACTTCTCAAGTCCTGCTGGCAAATATTGCAGGGATGTACGCGGTATATCACGGTGCAAAAGGACTAAAACGCATTGCAGGCCGCATTCATCGCCTGTCTGACATTCTAGCCGCTGGACTACAGAAAGCGGGATTGACTCTGCGCTACAAAACTTGGTTTGATACGCTAACCGTTGAAGTTGCCGATAAAGCCGCAGTGCTGGCACGGGCAGACAAGGCGGAAATCAACTTGCGTACTGACATTCACGGTGCTGTGGGTGTTACATTGAATGAAACTACCACCCGTGATGATTTGGTCAAATTATTCTCTGTGCTGACGGGTACAGAGGAGCGGTTGGATGTTGAGGCATTAGATGAGAATGTAATAGCGGAAAGCCACTCTATCCCTACATCTATGTTGCGCAATGATGAAATTCTCCAGCATCCGAATTTCAATCGCTATCACAGCGAAACGGATATGATGCGCTATATGCATCGCCTTGAGCGCAAAGATTTGGCGCTGAATCAGGCAATGATCCCGCTGGGTTCTTGTACCATGAAACTCAATGCTGCGGCAGAAATGTTACCTATCTCTTGGCCTGAATTTAATGAACTGCATCCATTCTGCCCGCCAGAACAGGCGCTGGGTTACCAACAGATGATAAGCCAATTATCTCATTGGTTGGTGCAACTGACAGGTTATGATGCGGTTTGCATGCAACCAAACTCTGGAGCGCAGGGGGAATATGCCGGTTTGCTGGCCATTCGCCATTATCACGAAAGTCGTGGAGAAGGGCATCGTCATATCTGTTTAATTCCAAGTTCTGCTCATGGAACCAACCCGGCTTCTGCTCATATGGCAGGTATGACAGTTATTGTGGTGGGTTGTGATAAAGAAGGTAACATTGATCTGGCGGACCTGCGGGAAAAAGCGGAAAAATCGGGTGATGAACTTTCTTGTATCATGGTGACTTATCCATCAACCCATGGCGTATATGAAGAGACGATCCGTCAAGTGTGTGAAATCATCCATCAATATGGTGGTCAGGTTTACCTTGATGGTGCGAATATGAACGCACAAGTTGGTATCACCTCCCCAGGCTTTATTGGCGCTGATGTTTCGCATCTTAACCTTCATAAAACATTCTGTATTCCACATGGCGGTGGTGGTCCAGGCATGGGGCCGATTGGTGTAAAAGCCCATTTGGCACCGTTCTTACCGGGGCACTCGGTGGTTCAAATGGATGGTATTACCGAACAGGGTGCTGTCTCTGCGGCACCATTTGGTAGTGCTTCCATTTTGCCTATTAGCTGGATGTATATTCGTATGATGGGCTCACAGGGGTTGAAACAGGCAAGTCAGACGGCGATTTTGAATGCTAACTATATTGCTGCTCGCCTGAAGAATGATTATGACGTGCTGTATACCGGCCATAACGGTTATGTGGCGCATGAATGTATTCTGGACATTCGACCACTGAAAGAAAAGTTTGGTATTAGTGAAATGGATATTGCCAAGCGTTTGATTGATTATGGTTTCCATGCACCCACCATGTCATTCCCGGTTGCTGGCACGCTGATGGTGGAGCCTACAGAATCAGAAAGTAAAGTAGAAATTGATCGCTTTGTGGATGCAATGCTGGCAATTCGTGCTGAAATTAGCAAAGTGGCGAAAGGTGAATGGTCATTGGAAGATAACCCATTGGTCAATGCGCCTCATGTACAAACTGAGCTGGTTTCTGATTGGAACCATGGTTACAGCCGTGAAATTGCAGTTTTCCCAACCGCAGAAACCAAAGCCAATAAATATTGGCCTGCTGTTAAACGCCTTGATGATGTTTACGGTGATCGTAATCTGCACTGCTCCTGCGCACCTGTCAGCGATTACCAATAATCGCTAACGTAATAAGCAACATCAGTATAATTACTGGTGTTGCTATTTTTTGTCAGCCTTAAACCACCTCCCGGTACGACTATCTCGGTACTACCGCCATAGAAACCAGAAAGTTGTATTTTTCCTGATATTCACGAACTTTTAGAATCAGAATCCGCATGAATTAAACTTTTCTGTGAATGTCTTTTTCGCTGAAAAAAAGAAGTACGACGACTGTAGCGATTGTAGCAGCAGCGAGCTTTTCCTTATTCCAGCAGTTCTATTTAGTATCTCTACTCTTATCACCATTTTCTGGCATTTAATATATGAAATTCCCCATTAATAATATTAAAGATCTGATCTCTGATCACATTTTGAACTGCTTATTCGGACAGGAAAGTAATTCAACATTAAAATAGTTTAATAATGTAACTATTTGGCTATCAATATTATTTATGGGAAAACTACCGTTTTATCACCGAAGCTTGATGTCACTTATCCTGCTGGTGCTTTCTGAATTGGTCTATGCCTCAGCATCTGTCAGCCCTGCGGATCAAGAAACCATTACTCAGCAACAAAAAGCCTTACTGCAACAAGCCCAGCAACAACGGGAAATGCTGCGCAACAACATCACCTTATCTCCATCACCCGATGTAGTACCAAGTACACCAGAATCTGTTTGCCACACTATTAGCCGGATTGAATTTGACGGTGCAAAAAGCCTGCCTCGCTCAGTCAAAAAGAACTTAATACACCCTTATTTATCCCATTGCTTAACCTTGCAAGATATTAACGCGTTGGTACGGAAAACTTCTAATGCCTATATTGAACGGGGTTATGTCACATCTCACGCCAGACTCAATGCCCAAGATTTATCCGCTGGCGTCCTTATTATTAGCGTCAATGAAGGCAAAGTTGAATCAATCCATCTTGATGGTGAAACCTCCCTAGCATTGAAAATGGTTTTCCCGAGAATTGTGGGTAAAACGCTTAATCTGCGGGATATTGAACAAGGCATGGAACGCCTGAACCGCCTGCCTTCCCAACAGATGATCATTGATATTCAGCCGGGAAAACAACCGGGTTATTCCACAGTTATTTTAAAACGCACAGCGACTCGTTTACCGGTCAGTACCAGTTTTGGTACGGATAATAGCGGTCAAAAAAGTACCGGCACTGGGCAAATCAATGCCGGTATAAATTTGGATAATCCATTACACCTTGCTGATCAGTGGGCATTATCTGCCAGCCATAACAGTGACTTCAGCCATCGCCATCAAAGCCGCAGCTTCTCTGCCAATGTGACGGTGCCTTATGGTTATTGGTTGTTCAGTTATCAATATGCGTGGAATGATTCCTTTCAAAATATCCCGGTCGATTTACAAGCCTATCGCTATAACGGTGACAGCCAGACTCATCGATTGGCAATAAACCGGACGTTATATCGTGATGGTGAACAGAAACTGGCGCTGGATATGGGGCTGACACGCCGTCGGACTACTAATTTACTGGCCGGAGAAATATTATCCATCAGCAGCCCGACACTCAGCGCTATCAACCTTGGCGTTAATTACAGTGCCGCGCTGGCGGGCAGTTATATCACTTTCAATCCAATGGTGAGTCACGGTTTACCGGTGTTTGGTGCCACACAAGATGACCCACGTTTCCCGGCGGCACCCCGTAGCCAATTTCGCAAATTCAGTTTAAGTGCCAGCTATTTTATGCCGGTCGCAGATTCCCTCTATTACCTCTCATCGATTTACGGCCAAACCACACCGGATAACCTTTACGCCAGTGAGCGTCTGTCACTCGGGGGACAATATTCCGTCCGGGGATTTAAAGAACAATCGCTCACCGGCAATCGCGGAGGATATTGGCGCAATGAGCTGAACTGGCGGATCTCGGCGTTGCCGGCTCTGGATGAACTCGCCTTCACTGGAGCACTGGATACTGGCTGGTTACGAGGGAAAACCGGGCAAATCGAGGGCGGTAACGTTACCGGCGCGGCTCTGGGCTTATCACTGACTCACCGCAGGTTCAATCAAGCGATAACTATTGGGGCACCACTTACCCACCCAAATCATCTGAAACCGGATAACTGGGTGGTTTACTGGTCTGCATCACTGGCACTGTAACAGTGCAAGACACAACCTATTGATAAAAAACATTTTTACTCCAAAAAACAAGGACTGATACATGAGTCAACGTAGTACCCCTGTGACAAGGGCCACAAGTCATCTTTTAATTTACCTGACGGCCATTCAGCCGTTACACCCGGCGATTGCTGCCGGCATCACGCCGGATAATAACCAAACCCAGGTACACCATCAGGGGAACGTCCCGGTGGTGAATATCGCTACGCCGAACGGTGCCGGGATATCTCACAACACCTATCAAGCGTTCAATGTTGCTACTCAGGGAGCGGTACTCAATAACGCCACTCAGGCGGCTCAGTCACAACTGGCCGGGCAACTTAACGCCAATCCTAACCTGAAAGAGAAACCGGCGGCACTGATTATCAACGAAGTGACCGGCAGCGGGCGCACTGACCTGCAAGGCCAGTTGGAAGTTGTTGGCAATAAAGCCAATGTAATGATTGCCAACCCCAACGGCATGACCTGTGATGGCTGTGGTTTTATCAACACCGCCAGCGCAACTCTGACTACCGGTAAACCGCAGTTTGATAAACAAGGGGCGCTGGAAGCGCTGGAAGTAAAACAAGGCCAGATTACCATTGGTGACAAAGGGCTGGATGGCAAAGCGACGGATTATGTCGATATCATCAGCCGGGCAACGGAGTTGAATGGAAAAATTCAGGCGAATAACCTGTCACTGACGCAAGGTGCCAACCGCATCAGTTTAACAGACGGCACAGTGAAGCCGATTGCCGGAGAAGGCGCTAAACCGCAATTAGCGGTTGATACCAAAGCCTTAGGCGGCATGTATGCCAATAAAATCCGGCTGGTGGCCACTGAAGAAGGGGTTGGGGTTAACCTCACCCATCTGACCACCACGCAGGACGCTATCCGTTTAACCACTGAGGGTAAAATTATCCTGGGGGAGGTACACGCCGGGACCGACCTCCACATCAACAGCAAAGCCACTGAAACAGCAGCAAAAAGTCATGTGCAGGCGGGTCAACATCTGGTATTGACCACCGAAACATTGCGAAATCAGGGGCAAATCCGGGCCGGGGGTAATGTCACCCTAAAAGCGACCCAACTGGATAACGTCAGCCCGACCCAGCAAAGTCATCCCCTGATTACCGCGGGTAAAAACAACCGTATTACCGCTAACGAGATAAACAATGTGGGTGAGTTAAGTGCCGCGCAAAACCTCACGCTGACCGGCAAAAATTTTTCAACGAAAGCCATAAAAGATAGTCAGGGGAATAGCATCGGTAAACTCAGTGCGGGTGAGGATTTGACAGCAACATTTGAAAAGAGCTTTCTTTTTGATTTGGATAAGTCACATTTTCAAGCGGGCAGGAAACCCACTGATCGGGCTTTAATCACCGGGAAAAACATTGATCTGACTGCCAGAGATTTAGTGAATCGGGCGTCAATGAGGGCAGAACAAAACCTGACCATTGGCGCTGAAACCGTCTATTTAGGCCGAGGGAATTTAAAAGCCGGGAACCAGGTCACCCTGGAGGGAAAGTCACATCTTGATGTGAATGGCTATGATATCTCCGGTCGTGATGTGACGTTGCTGTCTCGCCGGGGTCTGCTTTCTGTTGTGCCCGGCGACGACTATACCCCGGAAGGCATAAGGGTATTAACCACGATTTCGGCGGATAATGCGTTACGCATTATCGTCGAGGGTCAGATTAATCTTGTCAGTACCCTGATTAACCGGGCGAAAAATATCTTTTTGGCGACCAATGATAAAATTGAGATTTATCCTTCGAGTGATTTAGCTGATGTGAGTGAAGGAGTCCGACCCAATGATGAGACGCAACAAGCACTAATCAAACAGCGTCTACACCAGATCAGTCACTTAGCAGCAGATGAGAATATTGAGGTTCATGCGGGAAAAGTGGTTGATCTGCGCTCGCTTTCTTTGACGGCGGGGAAAGATATCACGCTGACTAGCGGGGGAGCGCTGGATATCAGTACGGGAGACACCTATGAGTATGAAAGTGGAACTGGCTATAAAAAACAGGATGAATATGAAGATGCCGGTGATGACGCCCAATCCGATCCCCGCTTTCCCTTCCTGATAACGAAAAGTGTTGTGACTGCTGGCAACAACTTAACCCTGAATGCTGGCGGTGACATCATGGATACGGATGCCACGTTGTCGGCAAAAGGGATAACGACCCTTATCAAAAACAATGCCGAACTGCACTCAGCTCAAGGGAAATATAACGTCATGGCCGGGAAATATACGCCGGTCACCGCTGCGCTGATTGAACGCGCATTAAGTCAGGCGCCTGAACTGACACTCAATGTTGCCGAAATCGAAAGTGAAATGCCCGGGATTAAACTGGCGGATAAGCAAACCCGCATCACCTCGAAAAACAATCGCCCGATTATCCATATTGCGGCCCCTAATGCTCGGGGCGTTTCACATAACCAGTATCAGGCGTTTAATGTGGGGACTCTAGGGCTGGTGTTGAATAACGCGACCGAGGATACGTCGTCTCTGCTGGCGGGGCAAATTAGCGCGAATCTGAACTTCAACGGTCAATCGGCTGAACTGATTATTAATGAAGTGGTGGGGACGGTGGCCTCGAATCTGCAAGGACGGCTGGAAGTGGTGGGGAAAAAAGCGCCGGTCGTCATCGTCAACCCGAACGGCATGACCTGTAATGGTTGTGGCTTTATCAATATCCCGGCTGTCACGTTATCCACCGGTAAGCCGGTGTTTGATAAAGCGGGGGCGTTAGCAGCCTTAGCCGTGAAAAAAGGCATGATAACCTTGGGGGAAAGGGGACTGGATGCCACGGCCCAGGATACTGTCAATATCCTCAGTCGGACCACTAAGCTTAACGGTAGACTACAGGCGAAAAACCTGACCTTGATACAAGGCTCCAATCAGGTTGATTACAAACACGGGACTTTTGCCCCCATTGCAGGGGAAGGTTATACCCCCTGGGAAGCGATTGATACCGGCTCATTGGGGGGAATGTATGCCAATAAAATCCGTTTAGTGAGTACCGAGCCGGGTAAAGCGGTCAATCTCACCCATCTGACGGCAACGCAAGGTGATATCAGTGTGACCACCGAGGGGCCGGTTATGCTGGGGGAGGTACAGGCCAAAACGGACATCAACCTGCGCAGTCAAGGCATTGAAACGGCGCAGCAGAGTCATATACAAGCCGGACAAAATCTGACCGTGACCACCGATACCTGGCAGAATCAGGGAGGCATTCGTGCCGGCGGTGATGTCACCATTACAGCGAAAGCATTGTCCTTAGATGGGGGAAATGTTAACGCTGGGAACCATGCTCTGCTACAGGGACAGGATCTTTTTACCGTGCAGGACACCGATATTTCAGGTCATGACGTGACCCTGATTGCCCGCGGTGGCGGTATTCATATTTCCTCTGGAAAATATTCCATCGCAGAAGGCGTACCGATCTTACCCACAATGTCGGCGGCAAATACGTTACGTATTTTGTCTGAGCAGGGCATTTCCCTTTCACAGACGTTAATTAACCGGGCGAAAAATATCTTTCTGGCGGGTAACGGGGGGATAGATATTCATCCACGTTTAGCGGCGGATGAGAATATTGAACTCCACGCGGGTATGGGGATAAATCTGCATGGTACCGCCCTGACCGCCGGGAAAGACATGACCTTGACCAGTGGTCACTCAATAGATGTTGATCAGGTCACCGCCGGCAACCATTTAACTCTGATAGCCGGCTTGGGTATGACCGATAGCCAGGCAACTCTGTCAGCAGAAGGGGCGGTTGCCATTGCTGAAAACAGCCCCGTGTTGCCTTTAGTTGAAGGAAAATATACCCCGGTGACGTCGGCGTTGATTGACCGCGCATTAGACCGCGCGCCCCAACTGACCCTCAATATCCCAGAAATAGCCGGTGGCATACCCGGGATTCAACTGGCGGATAGGCAAACGCGGATTGCCGTGATAAATAACCTGCCTGTTATCCAGATTGCGGCACCTAATTCCCGCGGTATTTCACATAACCGTTATCGGGAGTTTAATGTGGGGGCTTCGGGACTGGTGTTCAATAATGCGACCGGGGCCACTCAGTCTGTACTGGCCGGTGCCATGGGCGCTAACCCTCACTTCAACGGAAAATCGGCCGCACTGATCATTAATGAAGTGGTGGGGACAGTAGCTTCCAATTTGCAAGGACTGCTGGAAGTGGCGGGACAAACAGCCCCGGTTTTTATCACCAATCCGAACGGCATAACCTGTCACGGCTGTGGCTTTATCCATACGCTGGCGGTCACCTTATCGACCGGTCAGTCGGTGTTTGATAAAGATGGGGCGTTAGCGGCCTTGGCCGTGAAAAAAGGCATTATCACCATTAGCGAAAAGGGGCTGGATGCCACGGCACAGGATGATGTTGATATTATCAGCCGGGCCACCCTGGTTAACGGCAACGTGCAGGCGAAAAACCTGACTTTGACACAAGGCCCTAATCAGGTTGATTTCAGGCGTGGAACCCTTGTCCCCATGACAGGGGAAGATTATTCCCCCAGGCGTGCGATAGATATCGGGTCATTGGGAGGGATCTCGGCCCATAAAATCCGTTTAGTGAGCACCGAGCCGGGTAAAGCGGTCAATCTCACTCATCTGACGGCAACGCAAGGCGATATCTGTGTCATTGCTGATGGTCCGGTTATGCTGGGAAATGTACAGGCCAAAGCGGATATCAACGTCAGCAGTAAAGACATGCAAACCTCAGCACAGAGTCAGGTGTGTGCCGGGAAAGAGATGACGCTGGCCACGAACACGCTGAGCAATCGGGGTAACATGATCGCTGAAGGGGATATGCGTCTGTTTGTTGAGCGTTTGGATAATCAGAATCAGGGCCTGATTCAGGCCAGGGGTCATCTCTGGCTGCAAAAAGATGCGAGCGGTCATCTCAGCACGGAGATTAACAATGATGCGGCGACACTGAAAACCCATCAGGGCGATATCATTATTCGCACCAAAGCATTCCGCCATACCGGTCAGGCTAACCTGGATGCTGGGGCGAATGCTTATATCAATGCGACCAGGCTGGATAACAGTCAAAGCCAGTTTCAGGCGCAGAAAAATCTCATCTTAACCGGTCACGACATTAACAACGGGATGGCCGGTAAACTCTCAGCCGGTCTGAATGTGGTGGCGGATTTTATTCATCAATTCAACGGAACGGCGTTCATCGCGGCGAAAAACATTCTGCTGCATGCCGGTGACATTATCAGTATGGGTCACCTAAACGCGGAAAATGATCTGGCCGTCACCGCCGACCGTAGCATGAATGCCCACCAAAATAAACTGGCGGCCAGGCGCAATCTGACCCTGATGGCGGGTAACGAGATTGACGCCTTTCAGGCTGAGTTGACGGGAGAAAATGTTGAACTGCTGACGCGTGAAGGCGACATCCGGATGAGTGGGGAGGGGTCGCGTATTTCGGCGGGCAATAATGTGCAGATATTCGCGGCTCACAAGCTGGACCTTTATGGTCTTTGGTTCGATAAAGCCCACACCATCACGTTAAATGCGGGTCATGACATGGATGTCAGCCGGGTTAAATTGGCTGCACAGAACAATCTGACCCTGAGGGCGGGCAACAATATTACCGCCCGTCAAACCGGGCTGAAAGGGGAAAATGTTGAGCTTCTCGCGCGCGCAGGTGACATCCGGATGGGGGATGACGGTTCGCGTATTTCGGCCAGTAACCGTGTGCAGATGTTCGCGAATCACACACTGGCTCTCCCGGGGCTTTTGTTCGATGAATCAAACACCATCACGTTAAACGCGGGTCATGACATGGATGCCGATCGGGTTAAACTGGCGGCAAAGGACACCCTGACCTTAATAGCCGGCAATAAGATTAAAGCCTTTCAGGCGGCATTGAAGGGGGAAAATGTTGAGCTGCTGGTGCGTGAAGGCGACCTCCGGCTGGATGCCTTGCCGGTCATTTCAGCTGATAATCATTTGCGCATTTCGGCCGGCAACGATCTGGATCTTTCCGGTACCCGGTTAGATCAATCTCGTCATCTGACCTTAAGTGCGGGCCGAAACCTTAATGCCAGTCGAAGTCAATTGAATGCTGCGGGCAATATTCATCTGTTTGCGGGGCAGAATTTCATGTTGCGGCAGGCGCGTATCGGTGCGGGGCAACAGGTCACATTAAGCGCGGGTCGTGATATCGATCTGTCTCGTCCCCCTACGCCGGAAGTGTCAGCCCCTCTGTTTGATTTATCCGCATCAGGCACGCAAATTACGGCGGGTGAGCACCTGCAACTCAGCGCGGGGGGCGATATCGCGGGGATAGCGGGATTAACCTCGACTCAGGGCAATGTCTCGGTTAACGCGGGCCGGGATTTAATCTTCTCGGCCCAGAAATATTCGCCGGCTAATGATGGCAATCCACAAGACCTGTATGCCACCAGTGCCGTCAATGCGGCTCAACATCTCACCTTAGTGGCTGCCGGCAACCTGCTGACTGCCGGAACGAGTTTGACCGCCGGCAGGGATATGCAGCTTTCCGCAGGGGGGAATATTCGCTTTGAGTCGCGACGGGAATTTAGCCGCGAGGGGAATATTGAGCGCTTTACGCAACATGCCAGCCGGCTGAAGAGTGGAGGGGCATTAACTATTCGCGCTCAGGGCAGTCTGTTATTCCAGGCAACGGAATTAATTGCCAAAGGTGTGATAGATATCGCGGCAACCGGTGGTTTTCTCTATGCGCAGGCGATGGAAGAAGCTTACCGGTGGGAAGAAACGAAGAAAAGCTGTAAAGGTTTTGGTCCTCTGAAATCGTGTCAAATATTTGGTTCTAAAACGGAACATAAAATACAAATCAAGAATACCAACAAAGTCACGGAATTGACTGCCGGTGGGGATATTAACCTGAGGGCAAAAGATGATGTGACATTAGAAGCGAGCCGGATAGAAACCGATAAAAACGCGACAATCACCAGCCAGAGCGGGAAAGTGAACTTCAGGGCGATGCCCAATACGGATATTGAGCAGACCCTCACGACATCAACGGGCTTTTTTATTACGCAGCACGATAAAGGCCACCATGAGCAGACCTGGGTCATCCCGTCAGTGCATGTTGGCGGTACGCTGACGGTGGAAGCGGCAAAAGGCATCAGTGCGGCTGTGAAAGTGCAGGAGGGGCAGTTACTGGAAGACACGTTGGGGAGACTGGGTAACACCCCCGGGACCGAATGGTTGAAAAATCTTCGGGATCGTAATGACGTCCAGTGGAACGAGGTTAAGGACGCTTACAGCAGCTGGGACAAGAAAAGTGAACACTTAAACCCCGTGGTGGGTGCGGTGATAGCGATTGCGGTGGCGGCGGTGACTGCCGGCTCGGGTGTGGCGGCTTTGGCGGGAAGTAGTGCTGTGGGGGCGACAGGGGCCACCGGAGCTACGGCGAGTGCGGTTTATGGGGCGGCGTATGGCGGGATGATAGGGTTGACCTCGCAGGCGGCGGTGGCCTTAGTCGAAAATAGAGGCAATCTCACCCAGACTCTGGCCGTCTTAGCGCAACGCGATGCTGTCAAATCACTGGTGGCCCAAATAGCGGTGGGTGGCGCATTAGGGGGGCTAGACCACACGATGGGCTGGGGAAAATTAGTGGAAGGAACAGGCGTGGTCGATCCCGTAAAAGCGCAGCTTCCCTTATTGAGTAATCATAATTGGAGTCAGGTAGCTCAGCGTGTAGCGGTGCAATCCATCGTAAGCTCAACCCTCGGTACGGCCATAAATGGCGGCAGTTTTACGGACAATCTGCAAGCGGCGTTACTGAGCAATGTGGGTAATCAGATTAACGCGGAAGGGGCCGGATTGATTGGTGATAAAGGCCAGATTCTGGGGGTGCCGGGTAAAGCGATTAACCATGCGGCGGTATCTGCGTTGGCGGTGGAGATTGGTGGCGGGGATGCCAAAGGAGCGGCGGTAGGGGCCTTAGCCGCGGAGCTGGCGGCTATCACACTGGAGAACACCTTTAGCGACCCGATGGCAATACAGGCAGGAGGTAAAATCATTGGCGGCGTTGCGGGGGCGATTGCCACCAACAGTGCAGAGGGCGCGAACAGCGGTGCCAATGCCGGGGAAATAGTGATGGTGTACAATTCGCTGGCGCATCTTCTGTCTGCCGCAGAGAAAGAAAAGTCAGGCACAATCAACGCCTACGAGGAGAAAAAGCAAGCCTTTTGTCAGCAGTCACCGGAGGCATGTAAACAAGCGGGTGATATTATCAGTCTTGGTACTGATTTTGTGCCGATTGTCGGCGATATCAAAGGCTTTGCCGAGGCCGAAAGCGCGTTAGATTATCTGGCAGCCGCCGCAGCGATTATTCCGGGAGCGGGTGATGCCGCCGGGAAAACTATCAAGGCGGCAGAGAAAGCCTTACAGAAAGGTGACGTTGGAGAAGCTTCTACGCTTATTAATAAGGCTAGTGATGCAATAAAAGTTAAATGGGTTGATGAAAACGCAAGCATGAGTCAACGGGCTAAAGGCTATAATGATTCTGCGTCAGGTGCTCGTTCAAATATTGAAACTAAAAAAGGGCAGGCTCCCAGTATTGATAGGATAGACGCTGATGGAAAAAACAAGCCTGTTAGGTTTGATGGTGTAGATGATAATGTCATGATAGATAGAAAAATATCCGTTGTGACAACCCAAAAAGCTAAAGATCAGGCATTACGACAATCAGATGCGTTAAAGCGCAATGGTATGACAGGACGTTGGGAAGTACCAGATCAAACTCAGGCGAATAGAGCACAAAAGATGTTCGATGAACTTGGAATCAAAAACATAGAGGTGAAAGTTGTTAAAGAATAGCAATATTAGGCTTGTAAAGGTAATTATTGATCTTGCCATATTTTTGGAGTTTACAAGTGAAGAACTGCTTAATCCGGATTCAGCAATAGAAATAATGGAACAGATGGCAGCGGAACTTCAGTTACTTAATGATGATGAGAAACAAGAGGTAGTTATGATTTTCTACGATTTATCAGAGAATTATACCGGTGACACGTATGAGTATGTTAAAGGATTACCAGAATCTCTTGGTTTAATTTAACGAAAACCTAGCTTATGCCGTAACCGCAGGTAGCAGGCGGCTATGCGCTGGTTTATGCGGGCCATAGCCTCAGCGCTGGCGGCTTCGCTGGAAAGCAGGCTATTTGAACCTGCGTACAAGAATGAAACAGAGCGGCAAACAGCGCGGAGCTGGTCTATCGTAATAACATGACTGAGCATATGCTGTATCAGTTATCGGTAGATAATCAAAAAGATATATTAGCGGCAGAGAAAGGGGATAAAGCTGCGAAAGAGCGCGTCGTTGCGCGGCGGGATGCAGCGATTGCCGTCACCGCAGTGGCGGCAGGCGGCTATGCGCTGGTTTATGGCGGTCATATATTGATTGCGGGCTCGGCTGAAATGGCAACGGCAGGGCGTGTTGCGCTTGAAGGCTGTAAAGCCAATCCGGTGCTGTGCCGATTTAATATCTAAAATACAGGCAGGGGCTAAAACGAATAAAGCTATTCTTGGTAATGTTGATAAGTTTGGTCAAAGAATAATTATTGACATGCCAATTACTGGACCAAACGGCAAAACAGCGATTGTTCGTACAGGGTGGATATATGATCTTGGATCATCAACATCAAAGGCTTTGTTGAAGCACAGAGTGCATTAGATTATCTGGCAGCCGCCGCAGCGATTATTCCGGGAGCGGGTGATGCCGCCGGGAAAACTATCAAGGCGGTAGAGAAAGCCTTACAGAAAGGTGATGTTGGGGAAGCGTCTAAGCTTATTAATAAGGCTAGTGATGAAATTCAAGCAGTGAAACCTCTCGACGTTGGTCCCTATAAGGAACTGAAGTCTAAAGCTGTAGTCGGAGATAATCTTGAACACGATCATATTCCATCTTTTGCTGCCCTTAGGAAAGCCAAAGAAAATAAACTTGGAAGAAAGTTAACACCTCAAGAAGAAAAGACTCTGTATAATAATGCTACTGCTGTTGAACTTCCTAAAGATGCTCATGCTGAGAGTCGAACTTATAGAGGTAAAAATACATCAGAACAGGTGAATCAGGACGCAGCAGATTTATGTGGTGCAGTGTGTCGTGATACTGAAACATTAAGAGTTAATATGATAGAACGTGGATATGATCCTAAGTTAGTTGACCAAGCTATTAAAAAAATCATAGAGCGTAATCGTCAGATGGGAGTGTCTGAATAATGTTGAGATGGCGAGATTACATTAGCATGATTAATGAATCTAGTGTGAATAATATTTTTGTCTTGTTACCTCAAGATATTGGTGAATTACCTGTAGTTACAACTGATATGTTAGGTAAGAGGATTTATTATTCATTCTTTCAGGCAGGCATATTGTTTTTATTGGAAAATGATTTGGTAACCCAAATTACTTTCTTCATGAAACCAGAAGAAGGTTTTTCGATATATCAAGGGGAATTACCTCCGGGAATAGGAATCGATAATAAAGAAAAAGACGTTGTAGAAGTAAAAGGAAAACCACCGGCAAGTGGCGGTGGTAAGCCAGATATGCTATTGGGGTATATCAATAGATGGATAAAGTATGAAAGTAATGACTATGCCTTACATATGGAATTTGCCCAAGATGGTCGATTGGCTAAAATATCATTACAGGCTTAATAACTGTTAGAGCTTCCAGTAAGTTTGAACTGAAAGCCTACATCACGTGGGCTTTCGGCCTTTTGCTAGCAGTCACCGGAGGCATGTAAACAAGCGGGTGACATTATCAGCCTTGGTACTGATTTTGTGCCGATTGTCGGCGATATCAAAGGCTTTGTTGAAGCACAGAGTGCGTTAGATTATCTGGCCGCCGCCGCGATTATTCCGGGAGCGGGTGATGCCGCAGGGAAGGCTATAAAGACAGCAGAGAAAGCCTTACAGAAAGGTGACGTTGGGGAAGCTTCTACGCTTATTAATCAAGCTCGTGATACGCTAGGATTGGCCCCTAAGCCTAAAACAGTTCCAAAAATTAATTCTGAGTATGTTTTTCATGGTGAAATAAACCAGAGAGGAAAAGCGGTTGGTTTTCATCATGAAGTAAGTATAGGTCATCAAGGGAAGGCTCGTATCACCGAAATTACAAACCCACCAAACGCTCAGGGTGTTTACCAAGGAAAGGTTGAAATATTTGATGTTAAGACAAATCAGTGGATACCAAAAGGAGCTGATTCAACGTTTTTCCCTCAATCTTGGAACCGACAAAAAATAATGTCAGAAATTAGAGGAGCTTATCAAAACGGCACTATACAACCAAATGGCAAATGGTCAGGAACATCACCGAGCGGAATCAAAATAGAAGGATGGCTTGATGCTTCAGGCAATATAAATACTGCTTTTCCAAAATACTATTAGAGGCAATATGAGATTTTTTATTGGTAAAGATGGGTATCTTGAAGTGGATATTGAATATGAGCGTCATGTGTTAGCAGATTTTTTAAGTGGAGATGTTCAAGGTAGCCTGCGTGGTGTGAACGAATATATTTCTTTATGTGAATCAGTCAATAATAGCGAATTGCCACAATGGGAGGGTACGGGCAATGCCCATACTGTCACCATCAAACCTGATGGCGTCGAAATTTTTAATGAGTACACAGAAGAAAGTCTGAAAATTACTAGTATAGAAGAGTTCAAAGGTTATCTTGAACAATGGAAAGCGCTGATCTTGAGTAAAACATAAACCTGATAAGGCCGGGAGATCCCCGCTATCTTTCGGCCTTATTTAACGTTCTATCGTGTCGAATGCCCACTGTAAATAAAAACCTACGAGGAGAAAAAGGGCACCTTTTGTCAGCAATCACCGGAGGCATGTAAACAAGCGGGTGATATTATCAGTCTTGGTACTGACTTCGTGCCGATTGTCGGCGATATCAAAGGCTTTGTTGAAGCACAGAGTGCATTAGATTATCTGGCCGCCGCCGCCGCGATTATTCCGGGAGTGGGTGATGCCGCTGGGAAGGCTATAAAGGCAGCAGAGAAAGCCTTACAGAAAGGTGACGTTGGGGAAGCGTCTAAGCTTATTAATAAGGCCAGTGATGAAATCACATCAATCTCACGCCCCGGTCATAAGCAGTCAGAAATCGACGTAGGAAAAGATTTAGGAGATGGCTGGAATGGTCAAGTGACATTTAAAGAGGGTAAGGAAGTCCCTGATGGAACTAAAGGTAGTGTTCGCCCAGATTGGTGTCAGGGCAATGTTTGCAGTATTGAAGTGAAAAACTATAATATTGCAACGAATAAAAAGAGCTTGATTAATAATGTTGCCAAACAGGCGATTGAGCGGCAGAAAAACCTTCCAGCAGGGATGGAACAACGGGTTGTTATTGATGTTAGGGATAAGCAATAACTGCCAAGCAAAAAATGCAAATAGTTCAACGTATAGTGCAGAAATCAAATGGCGCTATAAGTTCATCATCCATTAGGTTTAAAACAGAATGAAAAATGTTGGTATACATGCTGCTATGACATTAGCTGAAATAGGCCCTGCATCTGATATAAATGGATTTTTTAATTTAGTGGTAACGTTATTGGAACATCGTAATAAAGGGAGTAAATATCCTTGGGTTACAGAAAATCTCTATCGGCGTTCTTTGAAATATGAGGAACTATCAAATGTCAAAAAAGATCTTGATAGCATAGAAAGGTCATTTTCACAGATATCAGCTAAAGATATTGATTGGATGTCGTTAGGAGTGAATGTAAATAATACGAAATTAAATCTGAACGGAGAGTCTCTATTAGTTGTTTTTAAAAGGATCTTTAGTGCATTTTCTGAAGCATTGGAATGCACTGAAGTTTATTATCAAGAGCTTAATGAATATATCCCTGTAAGAATTGGTTTTACTGATACACCATATTACATTGATGAGATTAATTGCCCCCTTGAGCAATACGATGCCTTAAGCCCAAACGATCCACCATTTTGGTTACGTTAAAAAAAGCACTTGGCCTGACGAACTGCACCCCAAAAGTTGAATTCTCAACTTATAAAGGTGCAGTTCACACGGCTGGGGTTTATTTATTTTCTGGTTATTAATTACCTATCAGCAGAAATTATTTAAAAAGCTGGCAGCAATAACATTGGATAAAATATTCAAAGATCCAATGAAAATGCAAGCGGTAGAATTAGATTAAAAGCGGCAGGTTTAAAATCAGTAAGCAATATCAGGGGGAGAATATTTATCAAGCTAAAACCAAAATGGGGGCACAATATTAATAAAAGTGGTTAAATATATTTAGACGGCTCACATAAGAAATAGTTATATACCCGTTATCTTTCAAGTTGCCTCTTTGTTGGCGGCACTCGCTCACCCCAGCAGCATAGATAACTCTGTGATTGAGGTGAGTGAAAGCAGCAACTTTAAGGATGAAGGGGATAATTATATGAAGTTTTTAATTTCTCTCTATTATCACGTTTAAATGATCATGGCAGGTTAAATCAATGTAAAATAAAAAGAGGGTTAAAGACATTAAATATGATAAGAAGCAATCCGTTTTTAATTATTCTGTGTTTTTAGGGTATTAATGGAACGCCGATTTTTTAATTCTGAGATTACATATTATCGATAAACAGGAGTTTGTTGTTATTAAAAATTGAAAAGTAAAAAGAGAAAGTAAATAATGTTAAAAAGATAAAAAGTATAATCCTGTAAAACGATTTTTATTCCGATGGTTTATTATTTTTTCCGATTAAAACCGGAAGTTAAAAAATATCTTTTAAGAATAGTTTAAAACATGCCACCATAAAGTTTTCAGTGAAAAATGAGAAAAAGAATTGGTTTTATTAATGTTTATATACCCTGTAAAAAAGGATAAATAAGAATATGAAATAGGTTAATAAAACAATATATTTAAAGCATTAACCTGTTTTAATCACGTTTTCAACTTCCCCATCAGCTCGTTAAATAATTATACCTGTTATCTTTCAAGTTGCCTCTTTTTATACTTTTAGTGTGATTTAACACTTAAATACTCATCTAACAATTATAATCTTTCTAGCTGATTAATTAGAGAGGATTTTCACTGTTATTTATTTAATAAATCGTGATTAAATGAGTTTGCTGATTTATTTAAACATCATTTAAATAGACATGGGTGAATGGGATTAAGTGAAAATCTAAAATCACATAACGAGCTTATTTTAATAAATAAACGTTTTTCAAAATGAAATTGATTCAGAACCTATCCCATTAGGGCTATTTTATTTGCCGTTTTTTGTAATAGAGACGGAACCCGTTGGTTTGTCCATATTGCCCGGTTCGTAAAATCTGAAATCCTCGATCCTGTTCATATACCCGTTATCTTTCAAGTTGCCTCTTTGTTGGCTGCACTCACTCACCCCAGTCACATAGTTTGCTATGCTCCCGGGGATTCGCTCCCTTGCTGTCGCGATGCATCTTGAAATCCATAGGGTATAGATCGGCATATTTTCCTAAGCAGGAATGCAGAAAGTTACATTTATGTATCTGATTATTCTTTTGTTTTTACTTTTTTGTTACAAATTTGACAGTTCTGTAACCATTTAATATATTAAATTATAGGTTATATTTTATGTTATCCAATCCATCAGGAGGTAACCATGGTGGTGCCAATGCTCAGGCATTTCATGAATGGTCAGTATGTTGAATCTAAAAGTTCGGAATATTTTGATCTGGTAAGCCCGGTCACTGGTGAAACTTATGCGCGTTCTCCTAACGCGACTGCGGCGGATGTTGATGAAGCGTATGCATCAGCTAAAGAGGCGTTCAAGATCTGGGGGGGCAGCACCCCGTCAGCCCGTCAGCAGGCATTGCTGGCATTAGCCGATGCAGTGGAAAAAAACGCTGAACGTCTGATCGAAGTGCAAAGCCGCAATACGGGGCAGCTCAAGCATATGATTGCCTCTGAGGAAGTTGCGACGTCAGTGGATCATATCCGTTTCTTCGCTGGCGCCGCCCGTTTTCTGGAAGGCAAAGCTACTGCTGAATATCTTCCTAATATGACGACCAGCATCCGGCGCGAACCGCTAGGCGTGGTGGGCCAAGTTACGCCGTGGAATTACCCACTGATGATGGCCGTATGGAAGATAGCGCCAGCGCTGGCTGCGGGCAATACTGTGGTACTCAAACCTAGCGATACCACGCCAGAAAGTACTTTGTTGCTGGCTGAACTGGCCAATCCGTTCTTCCCTACCGGTGCATTCAACGTGGTGTTGGGTAATGCCAAAGCAGGTGCCTTGGTCGTTTCACACAAAACGCCAGCTATGGTTTCCATCACGGGTTCCGTGCGTGCAGGTGTGCAGGTTGCCTCTTCGGCGGCGGCTAATCTCACCAGAGCACATTTGGAGTTAGGCGGCAAAGCGCCAGTGGTTGTTTTCGCCGATGCAGATATGGATAAAGCAGTGGAGACCATTGTTACTGCGGGGTACTTTAACGCTGGTCAGGATTGTACAGCAGCCTCGCGTGTGCTGGTGCATGAATCTGTTTACGATACCTTCGTCGCCAAACTGGTGGCGGCAGCTAAAGTCACCCGCTTCGGTGATCCGGAAGATGAAGGGGCGCTGTATGGACCGCTCAATAATATTCGTCAGCTGGAGCAGGTCAAAGGGTTCATTGCAGGTCTGCCCTCTTATGCCCGTATCGAAACAGGAGGCCGTCAGGCCGAACGTTTGGGTTATTACTTTGAACCTACGGTAATTACCGGCTTGGAACAGCACGATGAAGCAATCCAGACCGAGATTTTCGGCCCGGTTATCACGGTGCAGAAGTTCCGTGATGAACAGGATGCCATAGAGAAAGCTAACGATGTGAAATACGGGCTGGCTTCCAGTGTCTGGACCCGCGACCATGGCCGAGCGTTGCGCCTGTCACGTGAACTCGATTTCGGTACTGTCTGGATTAACACCCATATGCCTCTTACGGCAGAGGCGCCGCACGGTGGTTTTAAGAGTTCTGGATATGGTAAGGATCTGTCGGTTTATGGTTTCGATGAATATACGCGTATCAAACATGTGATGAGTTCCAACGACTGACACAGGACATCTGTAATGATGCAGAATAGATCTCCACGCGATTTGGTGTCGCGCGCGCACCACGAGTTGTTTACTGACCGTGATGTAGGGGCACTTGAGCGTTATTTTTCGCCGCATTTCATCGAACACTCCCCGTTGGTCAAAGAGGGGCTTACCGGACTACGTGAGCTGGTCTGCACACATCCTGAACTGCACCACGAAACGTATCGTGTATTGCAGGATGGTGATCTGGTCGCTATCCACGGTCGTTTTATGGGGTTAGACGACCGGCCATTGGTCGGTTTCGATCTGTACCGGGTTGCTGACGGCTTAATCGTGGAGCATTGGGACGGTCTGGTACCACAGGCCGCACCCAACGCCAGTGGTCGGACTCAGTTAGACGGCCCGACTGAAACAGGTCATAGCCATAACCGGGAGAAGAATCGTGAACTGGTGGTCAACTTTTTTACACGTACTCTGATCGAGGGTTACTACGAAGAGTTTGGGAATTACACCAATGGGGAATTGTTTCGCCAGCACAGCCCCGATATTCCCGATGGTACGGCGGCAGTTATCTCGTTTCTTAAACAACTTAGGGATGAAGGGCAGGGCCTGCATTACACTAAAATTCACCGTACGGTAGCCGATGGGCAATTTGTTCTGACCCATTCGGAGGGGAGTATTGCTGGAGCGCGTCACAGCTATTTCGAGCTATGGCGCATCGAGAACGGTAAAGTGGCTGAGCTTTGGGATGCTATCACCCTGGTCCCGGAGGATGAGAAAGCGCTGCATCGCCACGGTATTTTTTAGTGTTGTTTGCAGACATGTCGGAATCCATGTTTTTTCAATTAGGAATTAAAGAATGATGGCATATTCCATCGTCTACGCACCGCTCGATCAGGCCACTCGGACCGAACAGGTTGTGGAACGTTTAAGTAACGCGATCATCTCTGGGGTATTACAGACCGATGAGCAGTTGCCTAATGAAAACGAGCTGTCGCGTCTGTTGGGTGTGTCGCCGGTAACGGTACGTGATGCTCTGAATACGCTGCGCACCAGGCAGTTGATCGATACTCGGCGGGGACGTCATGGCGGTAGTTTCGTATGTCAGGCTCCCGTTGAGATAATGCGGAAATATCATCCATTGCGGTTGATGGCTTCAGGCGAGCTAGCGGATTTCAGCGAATTTCACTGTGCGGTGATCGGCCACAGCGCGAGGCTTGCGGCGCAACGCTCAACGCCGGGTGAATTGGAGATGCTTGGGCAGTTGATCGACAGTTTTGCCGCCGCGACGCAACCAGATGCTCGTATACAGGCAGATATGCGCTGCCTGTTAACCCTGGCATCTCAGGCGCAGTCGGCGAGGCTTGCTAACCAGGAGCTGGAGATTCAGGCCGAATGGACGCCTTTGGTGGCGCTTCTGTACCGAGAGGCTGCTGTACACAGCGAAGTTGTCACCGCCTGGCGTTCACTCTTGGACGTTCTACATAAGGCTGACGACTTCGCCTGTTATCAGCTGGCGCAGAGGATGATTGCCCGAATTACCGACCACCTACTTGAATGCAAATTGCGCATGGATACCGATGCGTTGTTCTTACAGAAACCCGCCCGCGAGTAACGAGTCTGCAGTCATCTCAGGAAAGGAAGTGGCATATGTACAACAACATACATGCAGAACGGGCCAGGAACATCCTAGACGATATCCTGACCTCGGCACAGAGGGCTACCGCAGCCTTGGCAGATGCGACGGTGCGTATTTTATCGGAAATGTCTTTACATTATACGGAAGGTGCCCGCTTAACGCGGGAGCAGCGCGCTGCCTTGCAAAAACATATCCACGATGTACTGCACGATAACGCCTGGTGTAACGGGGCGGGGTTCGCCAGTTATGTGTCAACGAAGACGGCTGAGGAAGAGGGAGGCTACTGGACGTTGGAGTGGTGGCGTCAGGAAGGGAGCACCATTCAACAAGCACAGCTGGAACACAATCAGGAGCAGTGCAGGCGTCTGGATTTTCGGTTGTTTGACTGGTTCCGGCAGCCGGCAAGTTGCCATCTTCCCTTTATCGACGGTCCCTATGTAGATTATGTCTGCAACGGAGCCTACACGATTACAATAGCTCACCCGGTACTCATCGGTGAGGATTTTGTCGGCGTCGTGGCGGCGGATATGCTGGTTTCAACGCTGGATCGGTTACTTCTACCTGCTCTGGGAGCCATTGGTAAGCCAGTATTGGTTATTAATGACGATGCGCGGGTCGTGACCTCGACAGTGCCGGGAGTGCGTTCCGGTTCACTATGGAAGTGTCAGGACGTTAATCAGTCAGCCGATGGTGAGGTATCTGCACTGCGTTTGGTGATCCTATCATCATTACATCGGGAGTCTGCCTGCTGAAGCCCACTTATTCAGATTGCTGAGGAATTTTCATTTATGACTGAATCGATGTTAGCCAAAAGACGCAGCGCGGCTATTGCGAAAGGCGTGGGCGTGACCACTCAAGTCTATGCGGAGCGGGCGGAAAACGCTGAAATTTGGGATGTTCATGGGCAACGTTATGTTGATTTTGCCGCCGGTATCGCCGTGGTAAATACCGGCCACCGTCATCCACGCGTCATCGCGGCAGCCAGAGAGCAACTGGAACAGTTTACCCACACCTGTCATCAGGTAGTGCCCTACGAAAATTATGTGGCGCTGGCCGAACGTCTGAACCGCCTAGTGCCTGGTAATTTTACGAAGAAGACCGTCTTTGTCACTACCGGGGCTGAGGCGGTGGAAAATGCTGTGAAGATCGCGCGTGCTGCTACCGGGCGCAGTGGCGTGGTAGCTTTCAGCGGCGCTTTCCATGGCCGAACCTTCCTCGGTATGTCATTAACCGGCAAAGTTGCACCGTACAAAATGGGGTTCGGCCCGCTGGTTAGCGACATTTATCGTGTCCCGTTTCCGGTCGGGCTGCATGGCATTAGCGTGGAACAGACGCTGAATGCGCTGGATAATCTCTTTAAAGCCGACATTGATCCCTCGCGCGTCGCTGCCATCATCATCGAACCGGTACAGGGCGAAGGTGGTTTCTATCCTGCGCCTACCGAGCTGCTCAAAGCCCTGCGTGAGATCGCCGATTGCCACGGTATTGTACTTATCGCCGATGAGATCCAGACCGGTTTCGCGCGTACGGGTAAACTGTTTGCCATGGAGCATCATGAGGTGGCTGCCGATCTGACCACTATGGCGAAAGGTCTGGCGGGTGGTTTGCCGCTGGCGGCTGTGACGGGACGGGCAGAGTTGATGGATGCTGTAGTGCTTGGTGGTTTGGGGGGAACCTATGGTGGTAACCCGGTGGCAATTGCGGCTGCCCATGCGGTGCTGGATGTGATCGAAGAAGAGCAGCTGAATGAGCGGGCGACGCAGCTGGGAGACCAGCTAAAACAGCGTCTGCATGAACTGCGACCGCGTGTCCCGCAGATTGCCGACGTACGTGGGCTTGGGCTGATGATTGCGGTAGAGTTTAACCGAGCGGACAGTCAGGAACCCGATGCCTGCTTTACCAACGCGGTACGTCAGAAAGCGTTGGAACGTGGTCTGATCCTGCTGATGTGTGGGGTACACGGCAATGTGATACGTTTTCTTCCGCCGCTGACCATACAAAATAATGTTTTTGACGAAGCACTCGACATTCTGGAGTCTGTGCTGCTCGATCTGGCTGAGCCGTAAACAGGGTGGGGGCGTAATGGCTGGGAGTTTACGCGTGTACTGACTGAATGGGTGCAGACCTTACAGGTTGGATACGTAGGGCGGCAGGGTAGAACCTGCTGCTTTACAAGAGAGGACAACAATGCACTGGTATTTAAATGTATTAAAGAACTATGCATATTTCAGAGGGCGAGCCCGGCGTAAAGAGTTCTGGTATTTTGTTTTGTTCCAGATTCTGGCTGTATTTATTATCTCTTTCCTTGAAAACTACTTTGCTGTTGCCAATCCTGAAGTTTATATGGGCTGGTTCAGCGCCGTCTATCTGCTGTTTACATTTTTGCCCGCGCTAGCAGTGAATGCCCGCCGCCTGCATGACATCAACTGTAGCGCTTGGTGGTTATTGCTGCATCTCATTCCGTTTATCGGCACCGTTATCCTGCTGATTCTCGCCGGTCTGAAGGGGAACTCTGGCAGCAATAAATACAGCTCAGAAAGCCGGATTCACTTACAGGGAAACGCCCCGGACTAAGCCTGCGGGTGATTTCAAGACCACGACAGGAGTGCTGAAATGACAATGAACAGGAGAGACTTTATCTCTACCGCCATGACGCTCGCGGGGGCTGGAGTGCTTTCATCCGTATTTCCTTCCTTCTCCCTACTCGCCCGGACTTTAACTGAGGCCGATGTTTCTGCCGTCAATGTTGATAAGCTCCGTCCGATACTGTTGGAGGATGCGCAGCACAGAGCCAGCCGGTTGAGGTTGGACCCGCGTATCTGGAACTGGCATAAAGATGCTGCTGCTGACGCCATGCCAGCCAACTATTATGAAGCTTCTCTGGCTGACTGGCCCGCTTTTGGGAGTCTGCCTGGAGACCAGAACTGCGAGGTTGTGGTCATCGGCGGTGGGTTGCTGGGTGCTTCCACTGCATTGCATCTTGCGGAAGCGGGCGTGGACGTGATTTTGGTTGAAAAGGATAACATTGGCTCAGGCGCTTCTGGCCGCAATGGAGGACAGATGACTCCCGGACTCGCTCGCTGGGAAGCTGAAACCATGCTGGAAAAACTTTCATCCGATGAGGCTAAACGCTTATGGCGTTTTGCGTCTGTTGAAGCGATGAATCTCGTGGATGAACTCCGTGAACGTTACAATTTCGAATGTGACCGCAAATATGGTCATATCACTGTTGCGGTGCACGCAGGCCACATGGGGGCACTGGTGGCTAATGCCGATGCCCGGCGTCAGCTAGGCGATATGGCGGTGAAGGTTATTGGACCGTACGAGCTACAGGAAGAGTATGTGCGGTCGGGTATCTACCATGGAGCAAATATCGACAGTATCAGCGGGCAGGCCCAGCCTCTGGCACTGTTGCGTGGCTTGGTTTACGGTTTCGCCAGATTGGGTGGGCGAATCTATGACAGCACGAAAGTGAAGGGCATCAGGCAGGAGGCTGGTAGCACAGTGGTAGAAACTGAGTGGGGGGTGATTAGAGCGAGTAAAGCCGTGGTGCTGGGTGTGCATAGCTCCACGGGTGAGTTTATCTCCGGCCCTTCCACCACGGTGCCTTTTTTCACCTATGTGTCAGTAACGCCGCCGTTGCCAGTGGATGTCAAGGAGCTGATCCCGTCAGATATGCCGGTCTACGATACACAGTTACAGGTTGACTACTATCGTGCAGTGCGTAACAACCGCCTGCTGTTCGGTGGACAGGGTACTGGCAACTCTTGGTCACCGCGTGATGTAAACAACTATCTGCTTGAGCGTATCAGAACCGTGTTCCCGCAGCTGGAAAAAATCGAACTAGAATATTCCTGGGGTGGGATCAGCGATCTGACCCTGAACGGTGCAACCGATGCCCGCAAGAGCGGAGACAGTATACCCGTGTATATGGTACATGGCTGGAACGGTCATGGACTGGCGCAGACGGTGCGCATTGGCAAAGCTATCAGCGACGAGCTTACTAGACGTAACGACGACTTTACCATGCTTACCTGCATTGACCACGCGAGTATCCCGCTGGGTTCCTATCTCTCTCCGATCTTCATTCCGTTGGTTAAGGGCGCTCTGGGAGTGATAAGCACGTTTAATCCGGCAGAGATAATTTCGTTCTGAGCAAGAGGGATGGGTTTTTTCCTTAACTTCGCTAATTTAGCGATATCAATAATCACCAATATACCTGTTATCTTTCAAGTTGCCTCTTTGTTGGCTGCACTCACTCACCCCGGTCACATAGTTTGCTATGCTCCCGGGGATTCGCTCCCTTGCCGTCGCGATCCATCTTGAAATCTATTGGGTATATAATAGTAAATAAAGATATAATTACTACAGTTTTTATTTTATATGTATATTACTATGAGTTGATGTAAAATATAAATTTAAAAAATCACTTGTTTTGAGGATTTTTGTTTTTTTATTGAAGAATAAAAAACATTTAAAATAATGTTCCCCGTAACAATTAAAATATAAATTGTTTTTATTTTATATTGAAAATATTTATATGATTTTTTTATTTATAATATTGGAATAAATTTATTTGACAGTTATGTATTTGATGACTATTGTTCCCCCCTGATTTGTGAATGTTATTTCAAATATAATGATATCTTTTGTTATTATTTATTTTAAATATGATTTATATTTTGTGGTTTGTTGGTTAATTTGTTTTTTTATTGATTTTTATTGTTGTGATTTTCGTTTGATTAATTTCGTTGGTGATTATATTTGTTTGATAATAAATGGGTGTTTTTTAATGTGATAATTTTTTGTTGTATGTTTTTTTAATTTCGTAAGTATTCGCATGGTTCGTGATTCTAATCTATTACGGACGTGCTGTTAATTCTTTTTTACCATTGATGCAATGCGGTAAAAATATCTTTGCTGTAAAAAGGTAATAATTGTTTGTCTGTTGTTGTTGACAAAATATTTTAAATAAACTGGCCACAGGCCATACAGGAGTAAATAAGTGAAGCATGACTTTATTGTTGTGGGTTCCGGGGCAATTGCCGGTTCAATCGCCTATGAGCTGGCAAGCAGAAATTTTTCCGTTTGTAGGGTTGGGGAAACGGATAGAACCAATGCTGCTTCTAAAGCTGCCGGTGCGATGAATGGTTGTTTTGGCGAAATTACCAGTGGTTTATTAGCGAGTGAACACGGTAAGTTAAAGTTGAATATGGATTGCATCGCTAAGGAGCTTTGGCCCGCTTGGGCACAACGATTAGCTGATTCTTCCGGTGATACCAGAACGCTGTTCACCGCCAAAGGGACTCATGTGATACTGAATACCGCTGGCATGGAAGAGATTGACAGTATTAATTATGACGCTATCGAGCAAACCCTGAACGATTATGCTGCCCCTTATGAGACCGTTGATCCGCGTGATATTCAATGGTTAAAGCCCAACGATTTAGTGCGCCCGCTGCGCGCCTTGTATATCCCTGATGAACATGCGTTGGATTCGCATTTATTACTGGAAAAACTGGATGCCGCTTTTATTGCCGAAGGCGGTATCCTGAAAGACGAAAATATTAAGTGTGTGCTGATTGAAGAGGGTGTAGCGACCGGTGTCGAATTGCTCAGTGGTGAGCGTTTAATGGCGGATAAAGTCATCGTTGCTGCCGGTGCACATTCGTTGGATCTGTTATCAAATGTACCTGCTGTTGTTCGCCAAATTCCGCCAATTTTTGCCGGTTATGGGGTGTCAATTTTGGTCAGGATGCCAAAAGGCAGAGAGTTACCGACGTCAGTCATCCGTACTCCTAACCGGGCATTTGCTTGTGGCCTGCACTGTGTACCACGTGGTGATGGTGTTCTGTATCTTGGGGCGACTAATATTCTGGCCGAAAAACCACGCAGCCAAGCACTGATTTCTGATGTGCAGTTCTTGCTGGGTTGTGCGTTAGATCAGTTAGATCTTAACTTGCATGATGCCGAAATCCTTTCAATCCAAGTTGGTAACCGACCAATTCCTGCTGATGGGTTCCCGTTGATTGGTGAATGTGGCGTGAATGGTCTTTGGTTGGCGACCGGTACTTACCGTGATGGCTTACATCAGTCACCGTTATTGGCAGATTATATCGCCAATGCTTTGACTGGCATTGAAAATACGCAAATTAACCTTGATTCCTTCAATCCGGTTCGCCCTCCACTCGTAGGTTTCTCCCGTGAAGTGATGGCGAAAGAGACTGTCCAGCAAATGCTTGCTACAGGTTATGAATATCGCTGGGATATCAAACCTTATTGGTTACCACTGCTGAATGAAGGTATGACGCGTAATTACCAGGATTTGATTGAATCTCTTCATCCTCAGTTCACTCCACCGCCAGAACTGGTCGCCTTCTCTTATATTTATGAATCTATGCGTGAACGGTTACGTAGTTACTATGAGGCATGGTCATGAGTTTTTCGTTGAAAGATCAGGCGGCTATTGATAAGGCCAGAGAATTACTGTCAGAAGCGGGTATTTGGGATGTAGAAACCGATCTTGATTGTCTGATTGACCGTTATCTAGAACGGCGCTGTAAGGATCGTGCCCGTGATGAGTTCATGCTGGCGGTCCATGAGCGCTGTAACCGTATTCCACTTGGGCATATTGTTGGCGCTGTGGATTTCGATGGATTACCTCTGACGATTGGTACTGGGATATTTATTCCGCGTCCGCATAGCCAGATTATTCATAAATGGCTAGAGAATGAATCTCAAGTGCCTCAAGGGGCGACAGTTTTGGATTTATGTTCCGGGAGTGGCGCTATCGGTTTAGCTATTGCTAAATATCGCCCGGATTTAAAGGTCACCTGTGTTGAATATGATGATGTCGCTTTTCAATACCTGACGCGCAATATCAATCGATTGGCTAATTGGGCGATTAAAGCCGAAGCGTTAAAAGCAGATTTATGGGATTGGCAGGCATTTTCTCACTTTAACGAGTCGGTAGGCTTAATTGTTGCGAATCCGCCTTATGTTCCAGAGCAACAGACAATATTACCGGAGTGGGAGGAACATCATCCTTATACTTCGGTGTATTCAGGCAATGATGGACTCGATTTAACACGATTGATTATTAAACAAGCCCGTCAGCTACTGCAATTAAATGGTTGGTTGGTCATTGAACATGGTGAAAGCCAAGGGGAGAGAGTCAGAGCATTATTTTCAGACGCGGGTTTTTCCTTGATTCGAACAATTATCGATGAAGATATTTCTGACAAAACAGGCAGTTCGGTAATCACTGTAGGTTGTAAGCTCATTTGAACTTAGACAGTTGGAGTCTAGATAATGGATGTAAAACACAAACAGGATTGGATGACAATTCGCAGATCGCGGACGACCAGAGCGTTAGCACAAGCTATCGACGAAGGTTTGACCGGCTTCACGGTAGTAGAACGTCAAGGTAAACAAGTTACTACAGCAGAAAGAAAGGTTTTTACTGAATTTGTTTCCTGCTCTTATTTGGGATTGGAGCATCATCCTGCGTTAATCGAAGCAGCAAATCAGGCAATGGCGAAGACTGGAATACATTTGTCATCATCCCGTGGTGCTATGCGCCCGCCATATTTAGGTCAATTGGAGAAATTGCTGGAAGAAATTTATCAGGGTGGCTCCGTTGCGGTGTTTACTTCCACCAGTAATGTGCATCTTGGAGTATTACCGTTATTAGGTAGTGGTTCTTTACCTAATTATCCCCTTGCGCGGCCAGCACATTGGTTAATGGATAAAACTGCTCATGCATCTATGCAGGTGTTACGTGGTATTTTCGAACAATTTGGACCGGTATCGCGGGTTGATAGTGCTGATGAGCAGTCGATACAGCAAGCTTTGCAGAACTGTGAGGAGAATCAGCGTACCCCTATCCTGTTGATTGATGGCATTGGTTCAATGAATGGTTTGATCCCCGTTGCCGAATTAACCCGAAAATTGGCCGCTGCTGGAGGCTATGTCTATGTAGACGATGCCCATGGTATTTCCATTATGGGGCGTCACGGTGCGGGTTATGCCTTTGCGGCACTTGACCATATTTTGCCATCTAACCTCATACTTGCCGGTTCATTATCCAAAGCATTTGGTGGTGCGGGCGGTTTCGTGGTTGTTGCGGGTGCTGATGATGTTGAAGTTATTAGTACCTTGGCGAATCCTTTGGTTTTTGGTCATTCGATTATGGTGCCGATGCTGGCAGCTAACGTTGCTTCAGCAAAACTTCATCTTAGTCTGGAAATAGAAATTCGGCAGGAACAGCTATGGAAAAACATCAACTTGTTTGATTCTTTGATGAATAACAGTCTGATGAATGCTGGCGTGCAATCTCCGGTTCGTGGTGCCTTATTTGAAAACGAAGCAGAAGGGCTTGAAGCCGCTCGTTTGCTGCGTGACAACGGTATCCTATTGTTCCCGGTGTTTTACCCACTTGTCCCGGATGGTAATGCTATGTTGCGTTTTGCTTTCTCCAGTGAGCATAGGGTAGGTGAGATTAGGCATCTGGCAAATACGTTGCTCGAAATACGAGAGAAAGGGTTAAATTGGGTTGAGCCACAGGCCGTCGTTCCACAGGTCTAAGTGACATAAATTTATCAATAAAAAAGATGATCACAATGAACTTGTGACGAAGAGCGAATATATGACTCAATCAATAATAACTAAGCAGGACGTATTGCAACCTCACAGGGAATCTCTGGATGTTATTAATATGCAGATTCTGTCGCTGCTTTCTGAACGGATGAAGATCTGTATGAAAATCGCTGAAATAAAAGCGGAGCAGGATATTCCGATGATGCAGCCGCAACGTATTACCTCGTTATTGGCTATGTTGAAGGATAAGTCAACGGATTTTGGGCTACGGCCTGAATATACTGAATTAATATTTCAACTGGTTATTGAAGAAACCTGCCGTCAGGAAGAAACGCTGATTGATAAGTTATTACGTGAGAAAAAAAATAATAATGAAAATATTGCTCATTGATAATTATGACTCCTTTACGCAAAACATTGCTCAATATCTATATGAAGTTACCGGAAATATACCGGTTGTCGTCACCAACTCTGTGGCTTATGAGGAGTTAGCGATAGACGATTATGATGCGGTAGTCCTTTCGCCAGGACCTGGGCATCCGGCAGAAAGTAGTGATTTTGGTGTTTGTGCAGAAGTCATTGCACGTGCCAAAGTGCCATTGTTGGGTATTTGTCTCGGTCATCAGGGAATTAGCCTGGCATTTGGTGGTTCTGTAGAACATGCCCCCAATCCGGTACATGGTTATCGCAGTCGTATCAGGAATACCGGAGAAGGATTGTTCCGCGGTTTGCCTGAACAGTTTGAAGTGGTCAGATATCACTCGCTGGTATGTACTCGACTGCCTGATAACCTGAAATGTACTGCCTGGACTGACGATGGTTTAATCATGGCAATTGAGCATACCCAAAGGCCGATCTGGGGTGTTCAATTTCATCCCGAGTCGATTGACTCCGAGTATGGGCGTGAGCTACTGGGTAATTTTGTTCACATAGCTAAAACGTATAAAGAAAATAACGAGCAGGAAATAGCTCAGAATAAGCGTCTTTCTGTCAGTGACGCTTACCTTGCAATAGGCGGAAGTGAGCATCTTAACCTGAATTACCGTGAATATAAGGGCATCGTTGATCCTGAAACTTTGTTCATTCATCGTTACGGCAATGATACGCATTCTTTCTGGCTTGACAGTGAAAACTCTGACAGACCCAATGCCCGTTTTTCAATCATGGGAAGCGGTAATGAACAGGGCGCGATCAGGCTTGAATACAGTGTACAAACTGAGGATTTGCGTCTGGTTGGTCCTGAGGGAGAGAAGATTGTCCATGGTGATTTTTTCTCGCTGATGTCTGAGCTACTGGGTTTTGTGGAAATTTCAACACCAAAACCGATGCCATTTGTCTTCAAGGGTGGCTTTATCGGTTATTTGGGATATGAATTAAAGGCGCTAACAATTGGTAGCAGCAAATATCATTCCGCACATCCTGATGCCAGTTTAATATTTACTCCGCATTTCTTTGTGTTTGATCACCAGCAGAATAAGCTTTATGAATGCCTTATTACACCGATAGGACAACGACAAAATTGGCCACCGGAGCGGTTGGTGACAACGGCAAAAAACACCGGTAAAGCCATACCCGACTTTATTCCTGGCGCTGTCGATCAGAATAAGATTTGTCTGGAATATGATGCTCAGAAGTATATAGATGGAATCTATAAATCACTGCAATACATCAAAGATGGCGAGTCTTATGAAATCTGTCTGACTAATAGGGCAAGGATGGCTTATTCAGGGCAACCATTGGACGCTTATCGGCGGATGCGTCATGCCAGCCCTGTACCTTATGGCGCATATTTGGCATGTGGAGAATTTTCTGTGCTCAGTGCATCGCCGGAAACGTTCTTACGCATTGATGAAACCAGAGGTGTTGAATCCAGACCGATTAAGGGCACCCGGCCACGGGGAAAAACGGAGGAAGATGATCAGCGTCTTCAGCTGGAATTGAGTCAATCAGCTAAGGATAGAGCTGAAAATTTGATGATTGTTGATTTGGTACGCCATGATCTTAATCAGGTGTGCCGCCCCGGTAGTGTTCATGTACCTGAATTGTTTAAAGTTGAGAGTTTCTCTTCTGTACATCAATTGGTTTCGACAATACGCGGTGAATTATGCGAAAAGACGCCATCAATGGAGGCTATCCGGGCATGTTTCCCGGGTGGATCAATGACTGGTGCACCGAAGAAGCGCACGATGGAAATTATTGACACGTTGGAATCGACGGCACGCGGTGTCTATTCCGGTGCGCTTGGCTGGTTATCTTTCAGTGGTGAAGTGGACTTGAGCATTGTGATACGTACCGCAGTGTTACATCAAGAATGTGCAGAATTTGGGGTAGGAGGTGCAATTGTTGCTCACTCCGATCCTTATGGAGAATTTGAAGAAACATTGGTTAAGGCTAGCGTGCCCTATTTCAGTTTTAGTCATATGGCGGAGGAAGTGTGTGAGTAACCACAAAGTCGTCATTCTTGGTGGGCAGGGTGCTATTGGTTCTTTATTAGGGCGCCTTTTTACTCACTTTGGTTGTGTAGTATACAGTGTGGACAAACGAACGCAGGGAGTGCGTTCTGATTGCTATCAGGTTGATATTTTAAATCCGGCTGCGGATTCTGGAGCGGTTTTTAATGAGGCAACGGCAGTCGTCTTTGCTTTACCGGAAGCCGTTGCAGTACAGGCTTTACCTTGGGTATTGTCGGCGGTTGGTGATGATGTACAGATCGTATCAACCTGTTCAGTTCAAACCCCGTTCTATTCTGCGTTGAAAGCTGCCGCCCCTAGGCAGCCTTTCATTGGGGTTAACCCGATGTTTTCGCCATCCTTGCCGGAGCAAAAAAGGCCAGTTGCAGTCGTTCTCGATAACTGTCATGTTAGTGAGCATTGGATTGAGCAGGTATTGATGCAGGCTGACATGCGCATCAGCAGAATGATGCCGGAGGAGCATGATCGGGTGATGGCGCTTTGTCAGGCTTTACCCCATGCTGCGATACTGATTTTTGGTCTGGTGTTGGCGAAAAGTCCGTTGGATATTCGTACTCTGGCGACGGTTGCGCCGCCACCGATGCGTACAATGTTGGCGTTGTTATCAAGGATCTTACGCAATCCAATAGAAGTGTACTGGGACGTTCAATATGAAAATTCGATGGCTGCCGAACCACGTCAAGAGTTACTGCATGCCATACAACAGTTAGATTCAATAGTGCAGGCTGGTGATCAAACTGAATTTGGCGATAACCTCAGACACATTGCACAACAACTGGGGGAACAGCTCGATATTAGTGCCGCTGATTGCCAGCATATTTTTTCAACGCTTGAATGATATAAAAGGAGTTGAGGGGATGTCGTTAAATAGAGTTGCTGAGGCTAACGGGCGGGCAGGACTCAGAAATTGGTTGGGATTACTGATATTGATGTTGCCAGTATTGTTAGTGACTGTGGACAATACGATCTTAAGCTTTGCTTTGCCAAAAATTGCTGAAGCTCTGGGACCCAGTGCAAGTCAGCAATTATGGATAATCGATGCTTATTCATTGGTATTGGCGGGTTTGCTGGTATCAATGGGAAGTATTGGTGATCGTGTTGGTCATCGTTCATTACTGTTATTTGGATCGTTGGGATTTACCGTTGTTTCAGTGTTAACAGCGCTGTCAACTTCACCCGTACAGTTGATTGGCGGGCGAGCCGTACTAGGATTTTTTGGTGCGATGCTGATGCCTTCAACTTTGGCTTTAATCAGCACTCTTTTTGAGGATCGAGAACAGCGTCGGTTAGCTGTCGCTATTTGGGCGACAACATTAACTATCGGTTCGGCATTAGGTCCTGTAGTAGGTGGTGTTCTATTACAGTTCTTCGATTGGAATTCAATTTTCCTATTAGCAGTACCGGTATTAGTGCCGTTGTTGATCTTCGGACCGATGTTATTGCCAGAGTCCGATAAGAAGCAGACAGGCATTATCGATGTGTATAGCGTGCTGTTATCGATCATCGCTATGGTTGGTATTGTTTATGCGATTAAACATCTTGCCAGTGATGGGTTTGAAACAAGTGTCATACTAGAACTGTCTGTTGGTCTTGTGGCTGGCGTGTTGTTTGTTCGCCGGCAGCGGAGTTTGTCTGTCCCGCTGATGGATCTTTCTCTGTTCCGTAATGGGGTGTTTACCGGTTCGATTATGGTCAACTTATTGAGTCTGGCCTTGCTGGTTGGCTTCGTCTTTTTTGCCACTCAGGTTTTACAAATCGTGCTGGGAATGGAACCGATTTCGGCTAGTCTGGCATTGGTTCCAGGGCAAATCATGGCGATTGTCATTGGTATGGCGATAGTGCCGGTTGCTCAACGGATGCCGGCTTACTACTTGGTACCGCTTTTGCTGAGTTTTGCTGGTGCTGCATTTTTGCTAGTCGCCAGTATCGGTAGCGATTTGACCACTCTGATTATTGCCTTCGCATTATTAAATGTTGGTGTGGGCGCAATCGCTTCGGTATCTAACGATCTGGTGCTTTCGGCAGTGCCATCGTCGAAAGCAGGGGCTGCATCGTCCATCAGTGAAACCGCTTATGAAGTGGGTGTTGTACTTGGCACGACCATCATAGGTGGGTTGGTAACCGCCTTCTATCGTGTCACTCTGCAATTGCCAGATGGGATCTCTCAGGAACAGAGTGGATTAGCGTTAGAGACTCTGGCTGGTGCTTACGTCGTAGCGGGTTCATTAGCTGAGGCGGAAGGGCAGCAACTGATGACAGCAGCAGCAGAATCATTCACCAGTGCTATTCATATGATGAGTTGGATGACGACGGTATTGACCGCAGGTGTGGTATTGCTCGCCTGGCGTTTGTTGAAAGCTCCGCAGAAAACTCAAGTGCTTGAATATTGATTGTCTTATTGTGCAGCCGTTGGTAACGGCTGCACCGTGTTATGTTGATTTACTGCATGGTTTCATTAAGGCTATTTTATTGACTTTTTTGCCGGTAATTTAAGATTTTTTTGTAAGTTTAATTCATTTAAAAGTTGCAATTTATTCGTAAAAACATCTTATTCTTGTGAAAGTCATTATTTCCCATTCTTCATTTAAATCACATTCATAATTTTATTGTTTAATAATACCTATAGGTTTATATTTTGTTGTGATTTTTAAAAATACAATATTATTTATTTTTTGTATTTCATAATAATACCTGATGAAATAAATATATACCAAATAGATTTCGAGTTGCAGCCAACAAAGAGGAAACTTGAAAGATGACGGGTATAAAATCAAAAGTTTTAATTAGCACGTATTAAAAGGTAGTGATATAAATAAGGTTTCATAATTCCGCCACACGTGGTTTTCTTCAACCAATTGTTATACATAGGGTTGTTAGTAGATAAGGTGTAGCACCATTTTGGAAAGTTATTTATCACAGAAATATTTTCTTTAATTAATGAAAAAACAGGGGAGATATATTAATATTTTAGATTGTGCAATTTAAATATTACATTCAATCACTTTTCTGTAAAGTAAATATACCCAATAGATTTCAAGATGCATCGCGACGGCAAGGGAGCGAATCCCCGGGAGCATAGATAACTATGTGACTGGGGTGAGTGAGTGCAGCCAACAAAGAGGCAACTTGAAAGATAACAGGTATATATCTTTTGTCAGAAAAAATCGACGCTACCGTTATGGTTAATCTGGCGATTGGCTAAGAGCAATATTCTGTCTATTAGCAATTTAATGTCAAAATCAGTAGTAATAACAGTAGATACTTTGGAACTTGACCAAATGGGCAACGGATATGAAGTTATCTTAAACGCATATACCCAATAAATTTCGAGTTGCAGCGCGGCGGCAAGTGAACGAATCCCCGGGAGCATAGATAACGATGTGACTGGGGTGAGTGAAAGCAGCCAACAAAGCAGCAACTTGGAGGATGAAGGGTATAAACTTAACCTCAGGAGAATTCTCGTGGATAAAATAAGAACTGTCTCTGAAACTTTGGCAATATTACATCAGAATCATCATCCGGTTGGTATAGAACGGCAGCTAAATCAACTTAAGACCTCGGATTTTGGTGGCAAGGTAATATTCTCTAACGATCCAAAAACAGCTACTGTGCCACCTGCATTTTTCACGGTACAAACCATACAGGAGCTGAAGGTACTTGGCGGCATACCTGACAGTGAATATGGCCCTGGTGGAATGGAACCTCATCATCCGTTACCTGAACCGTTTTCAGCTGAACGACTGGCAGATGTCACGGGCAATCATATTGATTTATGTAAAGCTTTTCGAGCCTATATCTATGGTGATTCTGCGTTGGTCAAAGATTATGAAGAAATGCTGAATGCAAAGCGTTTCCCGATGAAGGTGGCATTATACAGTGGAGAAAGAATCACTATCACCGCCGATAATCCATTGATCATTGAGGATAAAGATAACTATGGCGAACCGGTTGTTTTGGTGTATGACGAGATAATCATTGAACCAGGAGGTCAAATTATTTACCGCACTAATGGTCGGATCGAAGCTAATACGCTTGTAGGGAATGGAAGTGATCAGAAACCGAGCATTATCAGTAAAGGCGATGATAGAGGTGATGGTTTTGATGGTGAGACAGGATGTGATGGGTCTAATGGCAGAGATGGCGCTGCTGGTATAGAGAATAAATACGGCTGTGTTGTTGAGCCTACAGCAGGTTCTGATGCAACTGACGGTTCTTCAGGAGGATTGGGGGGAGGAGGCAGAGATGGTGGAGATGCAAATGACATAGTTATTAATGTTCAACTTGTTACTGGGGCAGTAAATGTGGAATCAATGGGTGGAAATGCAGGGAATGGTGGCAATGGAGGGAATGGGGGAAATGGTGGAATAGGGGGCAATGGAGGTAATAAGACAGGCAAATCTAGAGCAGGAAGGGCGGGAAATGGGGGTAATGGTGGAGATGGCGGAGACGCGGGTAATGGGGGGAAAGGTGGAGACAGTGGTAACGTATATATTAATTTCCTTGGCGGTCGGCCAGTAATGAACGCTCAGTCATATAGCGGTAACGGAGGAAAAGGTGGAAAAGGCGGAAAAGGAGGAAAAGGAGGAAAAGGAGGAGTTGGTAACAGTAGTCAACTAGGAGTATCTGGTCGAGACGGTATTGATGGAAAATTGGGCGGGGCGGGTGTAGTTGGCAAGATATATATTAACGGTAATGTACAGAATTAATCGTGTTGAATGATTTGCCTATGTTGAACTACAAGATGTGCAGCTATTTCCAATGGCTGCACTTATCATGATAGAGACTGTAATTTTAATCATATTCATAATTTTATTATCTAATAATACCTCGTGAGATAAGTATATACCCTATGGATTTCAAGATGCATCGCAATGGCAAGGGAGCGAATCCCGGGAGCATAGATAACTATGTGACCGGGGTGAGTAAGTGCAGTTAACAAAGAGGCAACTTGAAATATAACGGGTATAAAATTGAACTTTTTAATTAGTATCTATTAAAAGGTAATGATGAATCACAGAAATATTTTCCATAATTAATGGAAAAAATGGGAATTTACATTAATATTTTAAATTGTGTCATTTCAATGTCGTATCTAATTGTTTTCTGTAAAGTGAATATACCCAATAAATTTCGAGTTGCAGCGCGGCGGCAAGTGAACGAATCCCCAGGAGCATAGATAACTCTGTGACTGGGGTGAGAGAAAGCAGCCAACAAAGCAGCAACTTGAAGGATGAAGGGTATAAATATTTACCTAATTAATTCTCATAGGAATTATTTTTCTGGCCTGCTTATTGTTGACGTGACTATATTCTTTGTCAGGAAAAATCGATGTTTTTGCTCTGGCTAATCGGGTGATTAGTCAGTGGTAAGATTCTGACTAATTAGCAAGTTAGTGACATAACCGGTAGTGATAACAGTAGAGACTTTGGAACTTGGTTAGATTGATAATTGATATATAAAATTATTCTAAATGTATAAATTTAAACTTAGGAGAATTTCCATGGAAAAAATAAGAACGGTTGCTGAGACTTTGGCAATATTACATCAATATCATCATCCGTTTGGTCTGGAACGGCAACCAAAGCAACTTAAGACCTCCGACTTTGACGGGCCGGTAATATTTTCTAACGATCTGGAAACGGCTACTGTGCCACCTGCATTTTTTACAGTGCAAACTATACAAGAGCTGAAGGCACTCAACGGTGTGCCTGACAGTCGATATGGTCCTGGAAAAATGGAACCTTATCATCCGTTACCTGAACCATTTTCTGCTGAACGTCTGGCAAATGTCTCGGATAATCATATTGATTTGCGCAAAGCTTTCCGCGCTTATATCTATGGTGATTCTACTTTGGTTAAAGATTATGAAGAAATTCTTAATGCTAAGCGTTTTCCGATGAAAGTTGCGTTATACAGTGGTGAGGAGATCACGATTACCGCAGATAATCCGTTGATTATTGAAGATAAAGAGCATTGTGGTGAACCGGTTGTTTTGGTGTATAACCAGATAACCATTGAACCGGAAGGCAAAGTTATTTGTTACACCAATGGTAGGATTGAAGCGAATGTCATCCAAGGGATTGGATCAGGCCCACAGCACTTTGTCAATAAAGGGCGAGATGGAAAAGATGGTACTGCTGGTACAGGTGGAAGCAATGGCGTTAGCGGCGTTAGCGGTCAATCTGGTTATGAGAGTAAAGAGCGCTGTATAACTCAGCCTACATCAGGTACTGGCGGAACTAAAGGTTCTCCGGGAATTCCGGGATCGGATGGAGAACCCGGTCAAGAGGCGAATAAACTCACTGTCACATGTGATGAGGTAGGTGGGCTGATCTATTTGCAGTCTGAAGGAGGGGATGGGGGTAATGGTGGTCATGGTGGTGATGGGGGCTATGGGGGAGATGGTGGTGATGGGGGTTTTGGGAGTATTTATAGTGGTAATCGCCGTCTTGCTACTAGCACATTGTGTAGTTCTGCGTATGGAGGGAATGGAGCAGCTGGAGGGGATGGAGGGGATGGAGGTAATGGGGGAAATAGTGGAGATGGAGGGGACATAGAGTTTAACTATTCTGCTGGTCATCCACAAATTAGTTATTTGTCAAAACCAGGCTCGGCAGGAGCTGGCGGTAGAGCGGGAAGGGGAGGGAAAGGCGGTGATGGTGGCTCCGCGTGGTGTAATGCTGAGGATAAAACTAAAAACTTAAATTGTTGCGGAAAGCCGGGTATAAAGGGTATTAATGGAAAGCCAGGAGAGTCAGGAAAGCCAGGAAAAAAGGGGCAGATATATATCAATGGCAAATTGCATGAACTCTCCGTCTCCTAAATACCAACTGTTTGGAAATGAGTAAGTTCGGGTTTTCGCCTGTATCGCATTAGTTTATTAGGAAGATGATATTAGATTTAAATTCTGGAGAATATCTATGAATAAAATAAGAACTGTCTCTGAAACTTTGGCAATATTACATCAGAATCATCATCCGGTTGGTATAGAACGGCAACCAAATCAACTTAAGACCTCGGATTTTGGTGGTAAGGTAATATTCTCTAATGATCCGAGGGCAGCGACTGTGCCCCCGGCATTTTTCACGGTACAAACCATACAGGAGCTGAAGGTACTTGGCGGTATACCTGACAGTGAATATGGCCCTGGCAGAATGGAACCTCATCATCCGCTACCTGAACCGTTTTCAGCTGAACGACTGGCAGATGTCACGGGCAGTCATATTGATTTATGCAAAGCTTTTCGGGCCTATATCTATGGTAATTCTGCGTTGGTCAAAGATTATGAAGAAATGCTGAATGCCAAGCGCTTCCCGATGAAGGTGGCATTGTACAGTGGCGAAAGAATCACTATCACCTCCGATAATCCATTGATTATTAAGGATGAAAATGACTATGGCGAACCGGTTGTTTTGGTGTATGACGAGATAGTCATTGAACCAGGAGGCCAAATTGTTTACCACACTAATGGTCGGATCGAAGCTAACACGCTTGTAGGGAATGGAAACGCTGGAAATGAAAATATAGTCAATAAAGGCAGTAATGGCGTCAATGGTTTTGATGGTGCACCAGGATATGATGGCGCTAATGGCAGCAATGGTAGCCCTGGTCAAGATAGTAAAAGCGGTTGCTTATTTAGTGCCACACCAGGTACTGATGGCTCTAGGGGTTCTACCGGAGCCATCGGGGGAGATGGTGCCGCGGCTGGAAATGCAAATGACCTGACCATGAGTGTCCAATCTATTACTGGAGTAATAAGTGCAGCAACGGTAGGGGGGAACGGTGGTAATGGTGGAAAGGGAGGTAATGGTGGACATGGGGGAGTTGGGGGTAACGGGGGTAATTGGGGGGATGGAACAATCAGGTGGTGTCCCGATGAGGATGCAGGAAATGGGGGGGATGGAGGAAATGGAGGGAATGGAGGGCATGGGGGGAAAGGTGGAGATAGTGGTAACATCTATATTAATTTCTCTGAAGGTGATCCAAAACTTTCGGTTGTGTCACTTAATGGTCTTGGCGGTGAAGGGGGTATGGTGGGATGGGGTGGCGTAGGCGGGAGGCCTGGACATTCTCTTAAAGCAGTCGGTAGATATGGTCGACATGGAGAAAATGGTAGAGATGGTGCCAGAGGAGAATTTGGCGATGACGGTATCACTGGCAAGATATATGTCAACGGTCATGAACGGAAACCTTGAGCGCTAGTGGTGCAGCAATCGGACTGGTACGAACGACGATAAATATCGAGGGATGAGGCCAGATATTCATTTTGTTTATACCCGTTATCTTTCAAGTTGCCTCTTTGTTGGCTGCACTCACTCACCCCGGTCACATAGTTATCTATGCTCCCGGGGATTCGCTCCCTGGCCGTCGCGATGCATCTTGAAATCCATAGGGTATATATTCAAGCGGCTTACATTATTAATTACTGAATAGTAATTAAATCTGGCCTTGTTGGTTAGCTCTGTTTTTTTGCCCTCTAGGTTTTACATATCGTCTTGGGTATGCAGCCGATTTCTGTTTTGTCGTTATTTTTGAAAAATATAACCGTAATTATGGTTTTCTATTTGTATTTTCTAATAATACCTGATGAGACAAATATAAAATTAAGAGTTTTAACTCGTACGTATTGAAAGGTAGTGATATATCACAGAAATATTCTCTTTAATTAATGAAAAGATTGGGAAGGTATATTAATATTTTAGATTGTGCAATTTAAATATGACATTCAATCACTTTTCTGTGAAGTGAATATACCTAATAGATTTCGAGTTGTCGCGCGGCGGCCAGTGAACGAATCCCCAGGAGCATAGATAACTATGTGACTGGGGTGAGTGAAAGCAGCCAACAAAGCAGCAACTTGAAGGATGAAGGGTATAAACTTAAACTCAGGAGAATTACTGTGGATAAAAGAAAAACCGTTATTGAAACTTTGGCGATATTACGTCAGGACTATAATCTGATTGGTGTAGAACGACAGCCAAAGCAACTTAAGACTTCGGATTTTGACGGCAAGGTAATATTCTCTAATGATCCGGAGACAGCGACTGTGCCCCCTGCGTTTTTTACGGTACAAACCATACAGGAGCTGAAGGCCCTCGGAGGTGTTCCTGACAGTGAGTATGGTCCTGGCAAAATGGAGCCCCATCATCCATTACCTGAGCCGTTTTCTGCTGAACGATTAGTGAATGTCACGGGTTATCATATCGATTTGTGCAAAGCTTTTAGGGCCTATATCTATAGTGATTCTAATCTGGTCAAAGATTATGAAGAAATGCTAAATGCGAAGCGTTTCCCGATGAAGGTTGCGTTATACAGTGGCGAAAGAATCACTGTTACCGCAGGTGCGCCATTGATTGTTGAAGATCAAGATGATTATGGTGAACCGGTTGTCTTAGTGTATGACCAGATAATCATTGAACCGGGAGGTCAAATTATTTACCGCACTAATGGCAAGATCGAAGCTAACACGGTTGTAGGGAATGGCAATGATAAAAAGCAGAGCATTGTCAGTATAGGTACTGATGGAGCCGATGGTTTTGAGGGCGAACAGGGAAGTAATGGGGTTAATGGCAGCAATGGTAGTATTGGTTCAGAGGATAAACATGGTTGCTCTGTTGCATCCACACCAGGTACTGATGCAACTGGCGGTTCTTCCGGAGCACAAGGGATGGATGGCAAAAGGGCTGGAAGTGCAAATGATGTCATTGTTGATGTTGAACTTTTTACTGGAGTCGTCAATGCGGCATCGATAGGTGGTAAGGGTGGAAATGGGGGAAATGGCGGGAATGGGGGTAATGGAGGGAATGGTGGCAATGGAGGCGCTGCAACAAACAAATGTAGTGCTGGACATGGAGGAAGGGGAGGAAATGGCGGAAATGGAGGGGATGGAGGGAATGGGGGTAAAGGTGGGGACGGGGGTAACATCTATGTTACTTTCACTGAGGGTCAGCCGATAATTAATGCTCTGTCACATAGAGGGGATGGCGGAAGAGGAGGGTCAGGCGGTAAAGGAGGAAGAGGAGGATTCGGTGGGGCAGGTGGCGTTGGTAATGGAGGGGTAAGGACTGATGGTCATCCCGGAGTATCTGGTGAAGAGGGTACTGGTGGAACAGCCGGCGATGAAGGTACTTCTGGCAAGGTACATGTTAACGGTAATGTACAGAAGCATGGTGATAATCAGACTTTAGATTGGCTAAACGACTATAAATAAGGGGAATGGGTTCATTTTCCGTATCGTTTGGCAGGGTTTATTTGCGACAACGAAGATGTGTTCATAAATAACTCTTTTTTTATCGTTATAGATCATACGGTAAATTTCGTGATGGATTTGTTCATCTAATAGTGGTTTTCTTCAGGTCAGTTGTTTGTATTGCATATGCATTTTCCTGTGGGTGGGAAGGTGCTGGAGTATAGCAATTGGCCGCCTCGCCAAAAAAATTCATTTATTCGTTGAACCAAGACTACATAATTGGTTATCTTATTTTCCTGTGCCAGTAATATTTAATTGTATAAAGTTTAAATTGAAATAATCAATTGATTCACATGAAAATAGTGATGAACCATAAAAAATTCATTTTTATGATGGAAAAAACAGAAAGGCATATTAATATTCTTAGTTGTAAAAAATAAAGTTTACATCAAACTACCTCATATAAACTGAATAAGTTCTTAATTAATTATAGGTATTTATAAATAAAGTATAGGAGATGTATCAATTCTCCTGAAATTATTTATTCAGTTGTTGAATGTCTATTGTAATGAATAAAATAATCACGTAAGAAGATAAAGTGAGAGTGAAAATACACATTGAGAACAACGGTAGGTGATAAATTACCACCTTTTTCTATAAGTTTTCGCTCTAAATGGAGATAAAAAATATGTCATTGAATGATTAATATTCTGGATTTAAAGGGATTATGTGAGAATAAAATATCGCAGAGAGTTATATAACGTAAAGATGATTCTAAAACTACAGATTTATACTCAGGAGATTTTTTATGAATAAAGTAAAAATTGTTGCTGAAACTTTAGTGGAATTGCGTGAACATTATCATCTGGTGGGTATAGAACGGCAACCAAAACAATTGAAGACTGCGGATTTTGATGGGCCGGTCATATTTTCCGACGATCCGAAAATAGCCACGGTTTCACCCGCATTTTTTACCATACAAACTATACAAGAATTAAAAAGGTTAGGAGGTGTGTCTGATAGTGATTATGGCCCCGGAGGAATGGAGCCGCATCATCCATTGCCTGAACCTTATTCTGCTGAACGGCTGGAGAATGTCACTGGTAATCACGCCGATTTATGTAAAGCCTTCCGTGCTTATATTTATGGTGATTCTGCTTTGGTCAAAGATTATGAAGATATTCTCAACGCGAAGCGTTTCCCGCTGAAAGTTGCGCTATATGGTGGCGATAGCATAACTATTTCTGCGGACAAGCCACTGATCGTTCAAAGTCGAGATAATCACGGTGAACCTATTGTATTAGTTTATGAGCAGATAACTGTTGAACCTGGCGGACAAATTATTTATCGCACCAATGGGGCTGTTCAAGCGAATACCATGACGATGGTGAGTTCTATGGGGGCAGACAGCGAGCCGACCAATATTATTAATCGGGGAAGTGATGGAAATCATGGCGGTAATGGGGCGAATGGAAGTGATGGAAGGACCGGTAGTTATGGTAATGCTGGGCAGGATAACAAAAGCTCCTGTGCAAAGGCTGCAACGTCGGGTACTAACGGGACTCATGGTACAGATGGTGCTGCTGGAAGCAATGGTGAAAATGGCGGCGACGCAAATGATATTGTTCTAAAGGTTGCTCACCTTGCAGGTACGGTAACCTTAGAATCGGCAGGGGGTAATGGTGGTAATGGCGGTGTCGGTGGTAAGGGGGGAAGAGGGGGAAATGGGGGGAATGGAGGTAGCTCTACTACTTACTGTGGTGCTGGACGTGGCGGGAGTGGAGGTAATGGAGGCGAAGGGAATAACGGTGGCAATGGAGGTAAAGGGGGGAATGGGGGCAATATTTATGTTACCTATGGGAGTGGTACTCCGGTCTTTAATGCTAAGTCTGCTGGTGGCATGGGTGGTGAAGGTGGCTATGCTGGTTATGGCGGAAGTGGGGGCTATGGTGGTAGTGGTTCTCCTAGTGGTAGCCCCGGTAAAATCGGTGCATCGGGTAACGATGGGATTGCGGGAGCAGCGGGTGTTAAGGGGGATGTTTATATTAATGGAGAACGTCAGTAATGATATAAGGTGCCCTCATAGAAAAGTTCTGAAAGTGGACATTCAAATTTGTGGCAACTGTTGAGATAAAGAGATAATAGTCACTATAGTTCCTATATTACGGACAATAAGGAAGATATTACCCGCCTGTGATTACAAGCGGGTAATAGTAAAATATTTTGTAAACAATATTTCATTTCTTGGTTTTCTTTATATTTATAAAATAATAATAAATTCAAATTTGGTAAATATATTTAAATGTTTTAATTGTTGATTTAAGGTGAGAGTTTATTCTAAGAATATAGGGTATATAACATCGATTTAACTTGCGGGTTTTTACTTAATTTATATTAATAATTTCATTATGAAATAATCGAGATATATACCCAAAAGATTTCGAGTTGCAGCGCGGCGGCAAGTGAACGAATCCCCAGGAGCATAGATAACTATGTAACTGGGGTGAGTAAACGCAGCCAACAAAGCAGCAACTTGAAGGATGAAGGGTATATTTGTATCGGGTTGTTATTTGATTGAAAATGCACTATTTCACGTGGCAGATTTATTTCACTATGGTGATATTACTTAATTCTATAGATTTTAAGTTGGGATAATTAATTGGCATGCATTAAAAAATTGCAATGTATCACAAAAATATCTTCTTTATTTGATGGAAAAAGTTGAGAATCACATTACTATTTTATTGATAGAATTTAAATGCCACATTAGATCATTTTGCCTAAAGTGGATAAATGTGGCATTTAATTAATTCTAGGTATTTTGGATTAATAAATAGGCTTTTGAAGAGATATATTAATTCTCATGGGAATTATTTGTTCAAATTTTACGATCAAATTATTTATACCCAATAGATTTCGAGTTGCAGCGCGGCGGCAAGTGAATGAATCCCCAGGAGCATAGATAACTATGTGACTGGGGTGAGTGAACGCAGCCAACAAAGCAGCAACTTGAAGGATGAAGGGTATATACGATTATTGAGTATTTCTTGTGATAACGAAAATAATTACTTAGAGAGATGAAATTCAAATGAAGACACATACTTTACATTTTGATTTAGCTCAAGGTCATTTACGTACCCAATCCAGCCAATTGAGTCTCTGGGTTGGTGAATATAATATACCGTTGCAAGAACATGATGAGTCAAGTTTGGCCAAAGCGGCTGGCGAGAATCCTGCAATAGATATGGTTCTGCGTTACGGTTCACACAATATTAGCCATTTCGCCGAGGTACCTGAACACTATTTTTTACCTCATCACGTTACTCTAATTAAAGTGGTTGGTGATAAATCTGGGCCTTACCGTTCCTCGTTACCAGTTCTTTACCATCTTTCTTACCATATCCCTAACGCTCATTTACGTCGTTATGCCAAACGTAACATAGAAAAACTGGCCGTAAATAATATGGGTAAGGCTTTGCCAGGTAAACTGAGTGCTCTTGGTGTTAATAGCCAACATTTAGCACGAAACCCTATTCATTGTGGCGATTTGTTGGTTGCAACTAATGAAATGAAAACACCGTGGGATGTTGCTTGCTCTATTGTGTTTTCCCATCCGGAATTGTCTAACAGTCAAGCTTATGCGGCATCAATTGTGATGGATGCACATATTGCCCCTCCAGAGGCAATCGACCCACAGCAATATAACCGAGTTTATGAACTAGCTATATCAATATCGAGTCAAGGACCTGCAACAGAAACCGGTGGTTTTGCCACTTATGGCCAATTGGTTGACCCTGATGGCAACGCGATGTTTTACGAATTTGACTGGGTGGGTCAAGACGGACAGGTGATTTTCGCCGAAGGTGATCCGGTAATGCAATATAATCTATCGGATGAAACAGAGAATTATTCAGGATCGCCGGCCTCTAATGCGCTGAAAACTTCACATAATGATACCCGTTTGCAAAATCATAACTGGAGTGTCAGCCAAAGTGCGTCTCTCGACGTTACCGAATTCAAAGATCAAGCTTCAGCATTGAATGCTCCGCGAAATACCAGCCAAATTTGGACAGCCACTAACCGCACACCTAATCATGGTATGGATGTGTATCCTGACAGCATCCGTTACGATCCCGGTCAAAGCCATTTTTCCGTTGATTTTAAAAATAAATATTTACGTCAGCTTGGTGTTTATATTCAATTCTTTAAAGACACTGAGATGAAACAGCCGATCGATAATCCAACGGTTGATGGTAATTGGCCGTTTTATTTCCCTAAAGAGTTAGCGGAATTATTCGAAACGCCATCACAAAAAGCCCTTGGGGTGTTGCCTAATGTCAATACGATCATGGGAATTCCGATGCCCACTGATCCCACTAATTTTGGTTTGCCTTGGCCGGCTGAAGCTCAGGCGGCTAAATTCTTGTTTGGTGGTTTGGGAACTTCCCGTTGGGATAACCCGATTGTTTGGCCGGGTGTGATTTTAACCGGTATGTTCCAGTACGGTATTCCATCTCTGATGATGTTGGCCGGTGCCGCAGTGACCAATACTCAGTGGTATAAAGATTTTATTTCTAATAAAGATAATGTTGCCATATTAGCCGGTATTGCTTTCCCATTGATTGGCGGTGGTGCCGCTATCGGTTCAGCATTATTCAATACTAAAAAAGTGCTCACCAGTTTAGCCAGTATCGCCATTGGTATTTTGGCTAAAAAAGGACTGGAAGCGTTAGCCACTTATGTGACAGCCCAGATAGCAGCCAGTGCAGCGGCTCAGGCGGTTCCTGTGGTGGGTTGGGCGTTCAGGATTGCTGCAATTGCGCTAGATTTGGCTCAGATTGCAGTGACTACAGGGGAATTGCTCTCTACGCCAGCCACTTTGGAAGTGGATATCAAGCGCCAGATGACGTTGGCTTTTACCCTGCATCCCGATCCCGCTCATGGTGAAGTGGGGCGCCCAGAAACCGCAATCTGGCCGCCGGTGGGAGTGCAGTGCCAGGTGACGGTCGAATATACCAACGGCACCTACTACACCCAGACTATTCCATTACCTACAACCGGCTCCAATACGCCGCTAATTTTTAATTTCAATTCGGTTGGTTGGGGTGGAACCCTGAAAATTAAGGCTAATGTTTATTCCGCTACTGGTTGGTTAGCGGGGAGCTACGTCAGTGAGCTGCTGAATGCGCAACCAGACGATCCTAATGAAGGCATTATGCGCGTCAGTGGCAATATAAAAGAGATGTTGGTGCCCCTGACTCAGGTGACGCAATACGAATATTGGGAACAGTTGTCTTACGATAGCGATAAAAAAGAGTATCAGTGGATTGAAGGCAGTGTACCGTTGGAAACCCAGTCTTCAACCAATTGCAGCAATGTAGGTAATAACATCTGCAAGCTGGTCAATATGACAATACTGAATTCAGATTATCAGGTGGGTTATTGCTACCAGGCTTCCGGTCAGAATATCCCATTGGAAGATCCATCAAGCCCGCCAAATAGCGGTCAGATGTATGTGTTGCAAAACATTTCCACTTTGAGCAACGACACGCTGAATGAACGTTTGAAATTATCCGAGGTGGGTTTCAAAGTACAACCCCTGATCAGCTATAACAGTTTTGGCGAAGGGCCGGACGACAAAACCATCACCCCTTATAACTTTATTATTGACTCACGATTCGGTGAATATCACTTGCGTCGAGTGGACCTGCGCGACGGCAAACATGATTTTAGTTTGACAGACAATCCGCTGTCTTGGGGATCGTTTACGATTCCTCATCTGGATGCAATGGTGGTTCATCCGAGCGGTTATGTTATTGCAGTCAGTTGGCAATACAGCAAGATGCAGATCCTGCCGTTGGGTGATCAGGGTTACCCGGATGCTCAAGCACCTGCGGCCCAGATTGTCTCTGGCGAGGGGATTCGACAAGGGCTCATGCATGGGCCAATTGCCCTGACTGTCACGCCAGATGGTCGCATCTTATTATTGGAAACAATCAATACCCGTGTTCAGGCGTTCGATACTAAAGGGAACCCATTCCCCAGTTTTCCAGGGGCAAAACTGTTTAAACTGCCTACTGCTGAGTATCAGGCAACACTGGATGCCCAGATGTTCTCTCCGGCATTACAACAAGCATTTCGTGAACAAGGGCTGACATTCCTGTTTAGTAACAGTGATCCGAGCTTTATTCGTTCACTGAATGCCGGGGTGCTGGATGAGCAGATTATTGCCGTCTTTGCTGAGGACGGGATCTATCTGAGTTATAACCAGACCGCAGACGGTAATATTGACCCAGTTGGCAGCACAACGGTTGATGTGATACAGCAAGGGCAGAGTTGGTTGGTATATGATCCGCAGAAACCTGCAACTTACACGCTAACTGCTCAGGGACCAACGGTATCCGTATATAACGATTTGAGTAACGTGCGGGTCATCGCTATCGGTCAAGGTGTCAAATGGCAAATTGATGATCTTGCTGGCGCCCGCTCTTGGTTGTTAACCCTTGATGTAACGAATCCGGCTGAAATTATAGTCGCTGATTATCTGTCCTATATGCCGCTGAATAAGCCAGAGGGAATAACTTATTTGGATGTGGCGGTTGAGTCTAAAGGATATATTTATGTCTTGTCATACCGTAACGAAGGGCGTGATCCAACGGATTATATCCTTGATATCTATGAGCCTGACGGTAAGTTCTTGGTCACTGTCCCTGATTCAACACTGGTACCTGATCCGACTAAACGCCAGCATATTGTGGCGGCACATTTGGCGATAGATCCATTCCGTACCTTGGTGGCAATGAATTACGGCAAGTTCCTGGGTGAAAATCAACGTACTCAACCACAGATCAGCCAATGGACACCAACCACACCGATATTCGATCTGGGTATCGATCAACTACCGATATTCCAGCAACACGATATGGATAAGATCAGTGCAGTTTTTGCTGAGAACAAACACCCTCTTAGTCATCAGGCAACTATCGAAACTATCAATAACAATGGTTATTTCATCATTACCGATGTTGATACCCGTTACCCGGTCATTTCTACAGTAGATGGCGATAATTTGCAGATTATTTCTGTCTACAGTTTCTCGGAGAAAAATATGTTATTAAAAAGTTATAGTTCAGGATTTAAAGCGGTCTTGCAATTATTAGGTATCTTGGAGAGCGATGTAACGGAGACAGTCGTTATTCCATCTTCGTCGCAAGGCTCTTTACGGCCTGATGATCCACAGTCACTGGCCCCATCTCATCAGTCAAACGTGTCGTCAGCAGCGGAGCTGTTGATCCTTTCTGGTATCCCCCCGGTTGAAGCGCCGATAGCATTTCCGGCAACCGTTGATGTTTTTGCGATTGGAAAATTGGTGATTGCTAATGGTGAGATTTTGGAAATTAGCAGCCCAAATTCACAGCCGATTGTGGTAGCGGTAGACACGCTGGTGCTTGAACAGGGTGGGCAACTGATATGTGACGCTAATGTGATCTTAAATGTGCAAACTTATACCCAAACTCAGGAGAATACCCATGAATAAAATGAAATCTGTTGACGAAACTTTGGCTATGTTGCGTGAGCATTATCATTTGACCGATGCAGAGCGGCAGCCAAAACAATTGAAAACTTCGGACTTTGACGGGCCAGTAATATTTTCTCACGATCCAAAAATGGCTACGGTGCCACCCGCGTTTTTTACTGTACAGACTATACAGGAGTTGAAGGAGCTTGGCGGGGTGCCTGACAGTGAGTATGGCCCGGGCGGAATGGAACCCCATCATCCACTACCTGAACCCTATTCAGCTGAACGGTTGGCGAATGTCACCGGTAATCATGTTGATATATGTAAAGCTTTCCGTGCTTATATCTATGGATATTCTCCTTTAGTCAAAGATTATGAGGATATTCTGAACGCTAAACGTTTTCCGATGAAAGTCGCGTTATACAGTGGTGAAGATATTGTTGTCACTGCCAGTAACCCATTGATTGTTGGAAATAAAGATAGCCATGGTGAACCTGTTAATTTGACGTTTAATAAGATAACGATTGAACCCGGCGGTAAGATTATTTATTTGACCAATGGTACGGTTGAGGCGAACGAAGTCGTCATAGTTAACTCCCCAAAACCATATCCAACTCCGGGTGATAATGATGGCCCGAACATCGAAAATATTGGTAGTCACGGAGGCGATGGTGGGAGCGGAAACAATGGTTCTTCTGGAAGAGACGGCAGCAATGGCAGTGCGGGTCAAGATAATAAAAACTCCTGTGCAAGGCAGGCTACGGACGGTACCGCTGGTGGCAATGGTACTGATGGCGCCAGAGGAAGTGATGGCGAAAAAGGTGGGGATGCGGGTGATGTTAATTTTAAAACGGGGACGCTTAGCGGCTTTGTGAATATGCTGACACAAGGCGGTAATGGGGGTAATGGCGGTAACGGTGGTAATGGTGGTAGTGGTGGAAAAGGAGGGAATGGCGGTGCTTCTACCAGCGAATGTAGCGCTGGAAAGGGTGGTAAAGGGGGTAATGGCGGTAACGGCGGTAACAGTGGTAATGGTGGTAATGCGGGTGACGGCGGTAACATCTATTTTACTTACCAGGAAGGCGGCAGTGCGACGTTCCAGGCCAGGGCGGTTGGCGGTACTGGTGGTAAAGGCGGCAATGGTGGCTCTGGTGGTGCTGGCGGTGGTGGTGGTACAGGTAGTAGCGGTGGTGCCCCAGGTAGTAGTGGTTCATCGGGGACCACAGGAGCTGCCGGAAAAGCCGGTGCTATCGGTGCAATTTATGTCAACGGTAAAAAACAATAACCGCAAGGAGGAGTTATGGTCGCAGATATTCAAATTTTGGGGACTAACGGTGTAAATGGTGCCGATGGAGCCAATGGCGCTGATGGTCAACGAGGTGCTGATGGTCAGAATGCCTCTCGTCGTAAGCCAGCCACTGCCGGTAGCCCTGGTAGTAATGGTCATTCTGGTAAGAGTGGCCTGGATGGTCAATCCGGTTCTAGCTGGTGGTTTGCCCTGCGTTGTACCCGTTTTGACGTACAGAGTGTCGCACGGATTAGCAATAATGGCGGTAATGGTGGTGATGGTGGCATAGCGGGTTACGGTGGCAATGGGGGGGATGGCGGTAATGGTGGCCGTGGTAATTCGTCATCGTCAGGCAAGCCGGGAGGGGACGGTGGCAATGGTGGCAATGGTGGCAATGGCGGCAATGGAGGGGATGGCGGCGATGGTGGTAATGTTTGGGTCAGATATAACCAGACTAGCTTACCAAAACCGGTATCTGCCACTTCTAATGGCGGGAACGGAGGACTCGGTCAGCCAGGTGGTGCAGGAGGGATCGCCGGGCGCGGTGGGGTAAATGGAGATGGTTCACATGCACCCGATGGAGGATATGGTATTGGAGGGATTAGCGCCAGTGGTGGTCAGGCTGGGAGAGTTGGAAAGGTTTCTGTAAATCACTTGCTGCGAGGATAATGACATGAGCGAATCCAGATCTTTTGCTGGCAAATGGCAATTTGCAGCGGCTTCTGGCCAACTGATTACGGTTCAGGAGGATGGTACGCTTAGCCTGTCAGCCAAGCAATCAGGGGCGATAAATCAAATGATTAATGCTTATGGCATGACTAGCTTTTGGTTACAGGCGGGCAATGGTCGATATTTGGCTGTGAGCGGTAATACTCCTCAAGCTAATCAACCGCGCGATGGTACGGTTGCTGAGATCCGGTTGGAAGAGGTAGGAGGATCTGGATTTCGCCTGCGTCGTATTAGTAGCAGTGGTGACAGCTATTTGGTGGTGCAACAATCTGGGCTGATTTGGCAAGCAGTCACTAGCAGTCCGCCTCTGTCAGCCCAATTTACTCGTACCGTCGTGACAAAAAGCCTGGAATATCTCAAAGACTGGGGAGCCATGGGCGCCGATCTACGTTTTGCCTATCTCGCCGAAGAGAATTTGAATGAAATGGTGATGATGGCCGTCGATTTGTCCAATGCCGACCTGCGTGGCTCCACATTGCTTGGCGCTGATTTAACGAATGTTAAAGTTGATGATTGTAATTTTAGTGGTTGTGATTTAAGTAAGACTGATCTAACGGATGTTCATGGTAAAAATGCACTTTTTGAAAAGTGTATCGTGGGTAGTGATACCAATATGCCTGGTGCTGAGCTACCAAATGCCATTTTCCGTGGCTGTAAGAGCAGTGGTGGTCAGCCGGTATTAAATCGTCTAAAAGCGCCCGGGGCTAATTTCTCAGGTGCGTTGTTACCTTCGGTGATCATGGAGAATGCTGATTTATCGCAGGCGAATCTGGTTAATGTTGATCTAAGCGGTGCCAGTCTGGCTTCCTGTAATTTTACCGGGGCGATTATGACGCTGGTAAATTTACAAAATACCACTTTGCAGACTTCGAATTTTAGTCAAGCCACGTTAGTAGGGACGGATTTTACTGGGGCGAATATCAATCATGTTAATTTCAGTGGCGCTAATCTGACCAATGCCCGGTTATCGTTAACCACCGGTTATAGTCAGCTTAACCTCAGCGACAGTACCTTATTAGCAACGGTGCTAACAGAAATGGATCTGGTTGATGCCACGATTACCGCTAAAACCAATTTTACTCAAGCACAGATGGATGGGGTCAATCTGAGTAAGCAGAAGTTGGATCAGGTCGTATTCCTGATGGCGTCAATGAAGAAGGTAAATCTGGATTATACATCACTCAATGGTGCCGTTCTGGTCGGTGCCAATCTGGCTGGCGCTACTGTCTTGGGTAATGTCTCTTTAGTGGGTGCGAATTTGTCCAATGCTAGCCTGGCGAATGTTGATCTGACCGGTGCTCAATTTGGGGCCTTATCCACAGTGACATATCTGGATGAAGCCGAGGCTCAATCGCTGGATAATCAGCAGCTGCCTGCACAGTTACATCAAATGTTGTATCAGGGAAAGATGTTGATCAACGGCCAAGCAGAGGTGTTGGTTCGTCAGCCGGGCCAGAACTGGCTGGTGGAACATGAAGGTAAACCGTTATTTATTCACTATCAGAATGGGCAATTAAACGTTGCTCAAGATAATGGTGGTAATGCGGCAATTCTTGCCAACACATTTATGCCTAACGCTATCTTGACGGGCGCTAATCTGTATGCGGTTGATATGTCCGGCGCTCATTGGTACGGCAGCGACGCCAGAGCTGATAACGCTAATCTGGAGCAAGTCAACTTATCGAAGGCTAACTTAGCGACCATGAATTTCACTCAGGCACGGTTATATGGTGCAAATTTGGCCTATGCTAATTTGGTGAATACCAACTTCAGCAAGGCGATGTTGGAACCAACTCAAGGTCTTAAACCGGCATCTCTGGCCTTTGCTTCAATTCAAGGCACTATTTTCACTGAAGCTAAATTGACTGGCGCTAATCTGACTAATGGCGCGGTAGCTTTGCCGCTTGAGGAAGCAGGTAAGAAGCAGACAGGTGTGCCTTTATTCAGTGCGGCGCTTGAGTTGGTGAATTCATTAGATAGTGGCGTGATATCAAAGGAATTGCGGCAGGTATTTATCGATAACGGCTATAACCTGTTGTCTAATGCCAAAATCATCGAAAAACAAAATGATCAATATTGGATTATCTCTAACCAGCCGCAGGACACCGATCTGAGTTACCGGGGATATTGTAACTTTGTTGTGATTCGGGTGAGCGAGGTCGGCAATAACCATCTGCAAGTTTGTGGTGGATCGCCATTACGTATCATCCGGGTTGCGGCTGACAATACATTACAACCGGTTAATGTTGCTTTTGGGGTGACAATTGATATCACTCAGGCGATGGATGGTGCTACCACTTGCCCAAGTGGTTTGCGTTATCAGTTACTCAATACGGGTATTAGTTATCAATCATTGATGACACCGGGATTACCACCTCATCCGCCGAGATGTATTCCCAGCCCAACGACTTGGTGTTGATAAGTAAGAACAATGATCTGGCAAACGACTAATCGGAGTAAAGAATACCACTATGGATATCAATATGATGAGAAGTGACAATATGCCAATTGCTGTTATCGGTATGGGTTGCCGTTTTCCGGGGGGCGTTAGCTCCCCAGAGGAATACTGGCAGCTGTTATGTGGTTCAAGCGATGCAATTACCCCAGTCCCCCCCGAACGTTGGTCAACTCAGGCTTATCATTCCCGAGATCGCAATTTGCCAGGGAGAATGGTGGCGCGAGAAGGGGGATTTATCGCTGATGTTGCTGGCTTCGATGCAGCGGTATTTGATATCAGTAATACAGAAGCGCCTTTTATCGATCCGCAGCATCGCCTGATGTTACAGGTGGCATGGGAAACGCTGGAGCGGGCGAGAATAGCGCCAAAATCGTTGGCAGGTCAGGCAGTTGGTGTCTATGTCGGCGCTTTCACTCATGATTACATGCACCTTCAATTTACTGATTTACGCCAGACTACCGGTTATACCTCAACCGGCGCGATGGGAACTATGTTGTCAAACCGGATATCCCATGTGTTTGATTTTCGGGGGCCGTCCCTGACCATTGATAGCGCCTGTTCATCGTCCCTGTTGGCGGTACATTTGGCTTGTGAAAGTTTACGGCGCGGAGAGTCGCAACTGGCTCTGGCCGGTGGCAGCCAGTTAATGCTGATACCTGATTTTTCGGTAGTGGAAAGTCGTACCGGTTTTCTATCACTTACCAACCGCTGTCATAGCTTTTCGGCTAATGCTGATGGTTATGTGCGTAGCGAGGGAGTCGGCGCTGTTTTGCTGAAACCGTTGAACGCAGCTTTACAGGATGGCGATCCCGTTCTGGCGGTGATCCACGGTTCGGCGGCAAATCAAGATGGTCATACTCCCACGATTACCCAGCCAAGTAGCGCAGCACAACAACGGGTGATTCGGATGGCCTGTGCTCAGGCAGGGATTTCCCCAGAAGAGATTGATTATATTGAGGCTCATGGCACCGGAACCGCGGTAGGCGATCCGATAGAAGCGGAAGCGCTGGGACTGGTGTGTCGACCCGATCCGACAGATCGCCCATTGCTGATCGGCGCGTGTAAATCCGTGATTGGTCATACGGAAGCCGCGGCAGGTATTGCTGGATTAATTAAAGCGGTATTGTGTTTACAACGGGGACAGGTACCGGGCAATTTACATGCCGATCCCCCTAACCGCTACATTCGTTTTACCGAGTTGGGATTGCAAGTTCCACGGCAGTTAACCCCACTGCCTGAAGGAAAAGTGATAGCTGGAGTGAATTCCTTTGGTTTTGGCGGAACGAATGTTCATGTCGTGTTAAGTAATCATGCTGAATCTTCCGTACAACTTCGGGCGACGCAAGGGCAAGCTTTCATGCTGCCATTGTCTGCGCAGTCTGAATTTTCTCTGAAGCAACAAGCTCAGAATATTGCTGATTTGCTGCAACGGCAGCCGGAGATTGCCCTTGATGATTTGTGCTATAGCCTGGCGACGACTCGTCACTGCTTTCCGTTACGTAAGGGAATAGCATTCAGTAACCGAGAACAGTTGCGACAGCAGTTGACTAATCTGAATGTGTCGTCGAAGCAGAATCATAAAAAAGTTGATCGTTTGGCTTGGATCTTTGCTGGTATTGGCAGTGAAGATTGGAAAGATGCTATAGCTTGGTTTCAACAATTTCCTGAGTTTACTGAACAATTCGAACGTTGTGAGGCAATTTGGACGGGATTTTCTGCACCTTCCTTATATGCGGCATTGAGCTCTGCCGATGAACTCATAGAGCCGCCGATGCAGTTTGCCGTGCAGGTATCAATGGCTGCGCAGCTGCAAAAGTGGGGATTCAGACCTGCGGCGTTACTTGGTCATAGTTCCGGTGAAACGGCGGCTTGTTATCTGGCGGGAATTTATGATCTGACGCAGGCGCTGACACTGTTACATCAGCGTTATCATTATCTGGAACGAGTGTTGAATAAGGGCGGCGGATTATTAATCGTGGCTGCGACAATAGAGCAAATATTGCCTCATTTGTCTGCTCCCGGTGCCGAGCCTGCTGTGGTGATAGCTGGGCGTAATAGTATCGACCGTTGCTTATTGTCCGGGCCTGTAAGTGAATTAACAGCTGTTGCTGATCGTTTAAAGCGTCAGCGTATCGCCAGTAGTCGGCTCAATTATAGAATTGCTTCTCATTCCTACTACTTAGAGTCAATCAGGGCTGGGTTGACCGCGGATGCGGCAACGATTCCTGCGGCAGAACCCTTGTTGCCGGTATTTTCATCAGTCACAGGGGAGTTGATTAGGGGTAAGTTGAGTCCTGAACATTGGGCTGACAATGTAGTCACGCCATTCCGTTTTGACGATGCGGTAGAAAATATGCTCAAAGCGGGTTTCCACCATTTTCTTGAAATTTCACCTAAATCCCTACTGAGTGCAGGATTGAAGGATTGGAGTCAGCCTTATCGAGGACAGGTGTTTGCTTGTCGTGCAGGGCAGACTTGGCCACAACTGTTAGGGCAACTGTTTGAAGCCGGTATTGAACCGGACTGGCGGGCTTTAATGCCTACGGCTTGCCCAATCGATCTACCCACTTACTCTTGGCATCAGCAATCTTATTGGTATGAGCCAGAGATTAGCCGCCGCCGCCGATTACGTATATTGAGCGGTGTATTATTGGGCGAAGCCCAGCCGGGTAGTGAGAGTTGGCAAGCTGAGTTAGCTGTGGAACAAGTGCCTTGGTTACTCGATCATGTGGTCATGGGCAATGCAATGTTTCCAGCTGCGGGCTATATTGAAGTCATGTTGGCGGCGGCTCGTATCTGCTTTCCTGGCGTTGGATTGGCGCTTGATAATATGGTGTTGCAATCGGCTTTATTGCTGGAGCCAGGCATAGAGTTCAGGTTAAAGACACAGCTAGATCGCCAGCGAATGGTAGTGCAAGTATACATTACCCGTAATTTGGATGAGGATGCACATTATCAACTGGCAGCCAGTGCGCAGGTGAGCATTGTTGTACCGGGTGCGACTGCGTGTGCTATCCCTCCGTTAGCGGCAAATGATCGCTATCCTTGTGTGTGGAACCAAGAGATGTTGTATCAAGCATTCCAACATCTGCATTTCAGCTATAGTGGTGTTTTTCGTACTCTGCGTCATGCGTTGGTCGGTGAAGAGGAAACAATCTGTGAGATTGAATTACCACCTGCACCGGCGGGAATGGATTTTCACCCTGCGGCGTTGGATGGCATCTTCCAATCATTGTTGGCGATTCAGTCTGTTGATGTTCACGCGCCAATTCCTGCCAACGAGTTCCGTATCCCGGTAAGTATTCAGCATTTGCGTATCAATGGTAACTTGTCAGGCCGGGTTTATGCCCATGCTCGAAATACTAAGCAGACGGAACAACAATGGTTTGGTGATATTGATGTCTATACTGATAGCGGTATGTTGCTTTGTCAGATCAGTGGGTTCTGCGTTCAGCTTGTTGGTAATAGAAAAAACAGCTTGTCTTCCCGACTGAACAATCTGGTTGTCGGCCAACCTCAGTGGCGTGAACTACCCGCTCAGCCATCAACAGAGTCTGTAATGCGGTGGACTATTTTAGGTGGTGAAAACGCTCTGGTAGAAGAGTTGGCTGATGAGTTGCAACGCCGTGGTGGGCATGCTTCGTTATATTCTGGTCTGCCCGACCGTGATCAGAAAATGCAAGAACTGGTTGATACCCTTCCTGTTGAGACCGAAAGAATCCTGATTCTCTGGCCGTTGCAAGCCCCGCGGATGGCTTATCATTCATTGATCCATTTATGTGCAGCGCTGGCTGAACGATCGATAAAACCACGTTTGTGGATAGTGACCCAATGTGCTCATCAAGTCACTGAGCAAGATCTGCCTGATCCCTTTGCCGCAGCATTATGGGGCATGATGCGTGTTATTGGTCAACAGGAAGCGACTGCACTGTGGGGGGGATTACTGGATATTGACAGTACCACGGCTCCAGCCAAATGGTGGGACGCGTTGTTGACCGATGATGGTGAGGATCAATTAGCTCTGCGCCATGCTCAACGTTATGTGCTACGCCTTGTGCCATTACCAGAAATACCCGTGCTACCCCCAGTGCGTTTTCGCCCAGATGGATGTTACTTACTGACTGGTGCCTTTGGTGATATGGGGCGTCAATTGATTCCCTGGATGGTACAGCATGGTGCTCGTCATTTGTTATTGATTGGGCGTCGTCCTAATCTTAATGCAGAGGAGCAGAAGTTACTGGAAATGCTGCATCAACAGGGGGTCGAGGCTAATTATCTGCCGATTGATCTCGGTGATGTGGAAATGACCAACATCTGTTTGGCTCAGTATCGACAACAGACCAACCAGTCGCTACGTGGGGTAATTCATTGTGCCGCGCATGTTGAAGATCAAGGATACCGTGAACTCAGTCCTGAGGCGTTTGATAGAGTATTTGCCGCTAAAGCATTAGCCGCCTGGACATTACATCAAGCGCTGGCTGATGCACCTTTAGAGCATTTTGTTATGTTTTCCTCGTTGGGGGCACTATTAGCTTTACCGGGTATGGCATCTTATGCAGCGGCTAACGCCATGTTGGATAGTCTGGCCTGCTTACGGCGTCAGCAAGGTTTACCGGCGTTAAGCCTTAACTGGGGACCGTGGGCAGCGGGGATCGCTTTGCGGGATAGTCGAACCCTCACCGTATTGGAAAACAGTGGCTTACAGCCATTTGGTTCAGAGGAGGGATTAGCGGTTTTAGAGCGCTTGTTTGCCCGGATTGAGCCGCAACTGGTGCCGTTCTTGACGAATTGGTCAAATTTACTTTCCAGCCCGATGAGTCATCTACCGTTATTACGTGATATTCAGCAAGAAAATGTGGTTCAGAGCTCCGCAGATGCAACGCTTGCGGTGAATAATCTGGATGATATTGTCAGCTTGTTACAGGCTTTCTGTGGTGAGATTGTTGGTTCACCAGCTGAGGTGTTTCAGCCAGATCAACCACTGACCGACAACGGTATTGATTCATTGAATGGTTTGATGTTAGTACAAAAAATTAACAAACAATTACGTTTGGATATTCCTCTGGAGTTGCTGCTGGGTGATAAGTCGTTGGCAGAACTTGCATCCTTGATTACATATCGACTGCAAGTTAAGGCAATTGCGAAATAGGAATAATCTTCGAGTTGTTTAAGGGGTGTCAATTCAGAGGCACGTAGTGGCGATTTAGAAAATTTATCGGACTACGATGCCTCTAATGTTCTATTTGGGAAGTGAGTGCAGCCAACAAAGAGGCAACTTGAAAGATAACGGGTATAAGTTTAATAAATTGATTATTGAGAAATATGATATTTGTTTTGGGGTTGTCTTAAATAAAATTCCAAAATGTAGATCCCTCGAAGGGAACTCAGTCCGATTTTTGCGATCTGAGCAATCGCCAAATCAAAACAAATCATTCACCGGACTAAGTTATGCTGATCATAGCACCAATATCCCGAAATGAACGTCGCCAGATGAAAAAAACTATCCATAAGCCTCTACCTTAAAATTGCTTGGCCCTGAGTACGGTGAAAAAAGGGCAAAAATCACGGACGCTTTGTCCAGCGCCTCAGAGCAACATCCGGTGTTTTATGAAAATGAAGTCGATATTCACTTTAACCCAAATAATAGGTTCTGATAGGTATTTCAAGGGACAGCATAAACGTTTTGCTACGCTAGGAAAAAATCAAAAATATTATTTCGCCGGTTGCCTAAACGCTCAGGCAGGCCAAATAACTTATGTCGGTGGCGTTGCTGTCACCTGCTACCGCAATTAAGGATTTCGAGTTGCAGGGCGACGGCAAGTGAACGCATCCCCAGGAGCATAGATAACTCTGTGACTGGGGTGCGTGAAAGCAGCTAACAAAGCAGCAACTTGAAGGATGAAGGGTATATTAGATATTATTAATCCTCTCAATTAAGAAGGTAATCACAATGTTAAATGAGTATGAAAGAAAAGAAATTGAGTCATTACACGAACAAATTTCAAATCTTCAAGAGCAACTGGACATTCATAAAACGCTTCTAATAGCGTTGATGTCCGAATTATCGATATCTTCCATCAAAAATTTCTCTCCATTTGACACAGCCATTAGAAATCATTTTAAAGAAATACCCGCCCATACAGACACGCATTACGGACATCGAAAGTATATTGAACAGTGCATTGAAGAAGCCGAGCGGGTCCAAGAATTAACACCTGTTCGTTAACATTGCTGTTAACAAGAATTCGCCATTAATGTTTTCAAGAGATACGGATACAACATTGGTGGCGTTTGGTTTTAAAATGAAATTTGTGTGATTTATCATTATCACCTCAGCTATTTTTAAAACTTCATGAGGAGTGTTTCCAGGGCTTCTTCATAAGTTTCAAGGAATTCATAAACCATATTTACTTCACGTTCTGGGAGAGGCGACGACACATACAATAGCCAAAGCGGCCAGAAGGTTGGTTAACTATATAATATATACATACGTTGGGGGTGGGATTTGCGTTGAACGTTTCCCTTAGCTTATAAATTAAGGAGCTTATTAATGAAAACATTTATGATGGTGATTAAATGAAAGACAAAAATAAACTTATCAAGAAGTTGGAAACAATAAACGCTGATACTTTCTTCAGGTTTTTGGATGCGAAGAAAGTAACTCGAATATGCCCGATGTGCTACAGTGTTGGTGAGCAAGTTATTGCTGAGACAAACAAAGCTATGGTTGCTGACTTGCTTCATGGACAATCGGTTAGTAAAACATTTGTTACTTTTTTCAGACACGCACCAGAGCAACCCATCGATAGTGATGCCAATTATTATTATAAACTTAGCTGTGATAGTTGTGGTTATATTACCACTTATGAGGTCAGCTCTGTGCTTCATTGGTTGAGTCAGCAAGAGAAAGGATCTCATGATGAGTAATGTATCTTATATAAATAGCACTAAACGTAAAGGGGGTAATGATATGGATACTACCCGTAATGATGGTGGTGATGGCGGCAGTTTAGGGCCAAGAGTGGCGCGTCTTGAATCAGATGTCATACAAATAAAGATAGAGTTAACAAAACTAACAACTCGATCTGAAGAGTTTGCGACAAAAGGCGACTTACATAAAGAAATCAGTGCACAGACAAAATGGTTAGCTGCAACCATAATTGGTACTGCTGGGCTGGCATTAGCTGTGGCTCGTTATTTGTTTGGGTGAAATTTTGGTAGGTATTTTGTGAGTGTATCCAGGCTGGATAGCGGGCAGTACCTTGTTGATGTTTGCTCAGAAAGGGCGTAAGGGCAAGCGTATTGTGACTATCGTTCCTGATTCTGGACTCAAATATTTATCAAAATTTTACGATGATAACTGGATGAAATCGGCCGAGTACACTAAAGACAAATAATCACATAACAACATAAGCCAGCCATGAACACAAAATACAACTCAACATTGAATATAAAAGAAAACCTTAAAATATTGCTGATGGCTACTCTATTCTCTGTACTTTGGAGTTCAGCCTTTATAGCCGGAAAGTTTGGCATTGAGTCATCACCGCCCTTGTTTTTACTGGCCATACGATTCCTGCTGGCTGGCTTGTTCATGGTATTGATCATGGGGTTTATACCTAGTGCCAAAATACCCGACCGTAAAACCCGTTCGTGGCTGCTGGCACTGATATTGGGGATGTTGAACAATGTACTGTATCTTGGACTGAGTTTTTATGCGTTACAAATTCTTCCGGCGGGATTTGTCGTCATTATCATCAGTACAGCCCCCATTATTACGGCTGTATTGGCACACTTTACGCTCGGGGAGCTTTTAACCAAGAAAAAACTGGCAGGTCTTATACTGAGCATTTGCGGCGTATGGCTTATTGTTCATGGGCAATTGGTTGATGGCGATTCCACTCAGTTCCAGCTTCTGGGATTTGCGCTGGTTGGGTTAAGTACAGTTTCTATGACGTGTGGAACCATTGTTTATCGACGTTATGCCAGTGATATTTCTCCTTTTTGGATCAACACATGGTCAACGATTATCGCAGGATTCATTATGCTGGTGTTGTCCTTGCTTTTTGAAAACTTGTCAACGGTAAATCTGGACAGACGTTTCTGGATTGTATCTCTCTATCTTGCGTTGGTTGTCTCTATCGGTGCTATGCTGTTGTGGTTTCACCTTATCCGTACTGCCGGTGCAAGCAAAGCCAGCGCCTGTCATTTTCTGAACCCGGTGTTTGGATTGGTACTTGCGGGGGTTTTACTGCATGAAATGCCCAGCTTTATTGGGGTCTTAGGTGTCATTCCCGTTTGTTTAGGAATAGGGTTAGTGGTTCGGAGTCGTTGATACAATTGTTTAATCTGGCTGCCTATATTACATAACTATGGCGGTAATAGTTTTACCGTCATGCTTTGCTTAGGTGTTTAATTATCCTGTAGCAATAAGTGTATACCCGTATGAGCAACCGTAATCCACCCAGTGCCTTTCCGGTGCAACGGGTCCTCCCTGTTTTTGGTTAATCTTGAGCCGAATAGTACAGTCCCTTCATTATTGGGGTAATGAGAAATAGGTTTGTCAGTTATGGCCACTGGATTGAAAGAATAATGGGACTACTCCTGATTTTCTTTTCTGTAAGATTATTATTTTGGTGGGATAATTGACTTCATAAGGCATTATTATTTTTTCCATATCAATCAGTGCGCCATATTTTCTAATATGGCGCACTGAATTTTAGCGTAGAGTTTTTGGGAAAAGTTATTTTAACCAGCCTTTAGCTTGAGACGCTTCCAGTTGTGGTAACAAGTATTGCCAGAATTCAGGATAAACATCGGCAATAAATTTATTGCGGTTAATCACCTGCTCCAGGCTAATATCATTTTCCACCCAACTTTGGCCTTTGTTATGCAGATTCATCAGAACTGGCATCAATCTGTCTAGCATTTTAGCAAAAAGAGCATCCTGACTTTCTCCTGCTTCATACTCCTGCCAAAGTGACATAAAGTGATTTTTCTGAGGTTCGGGGAGTAAACCAAAAAGACGGTTGGCGGCTTTAACTTCTTGTCCATGAATGGCTTCACGGGCAGCTAAATCGTAGACCATCACATCACCAGCATCAATTTCTACAATATCGTGAATTAATGCCATCTGAATAACTCGCTGAGTATTTACCCCTTTCATATAAGGTGCAAAACTCATCGCTGCGATAGCGAAATGCCAGCTATGTTCTGCTGAATTTTCCTGACGCTGGTTATCCAATAACTTAGTCCGCCGTTGAACTTTCTTCAGCTTATCCAATTCCATCAAAAAACCAATTACATCAGTAAAAGGACCAAAATCAACGGCAGGTACTGCTAACGACATATAAACCTCATTAATTATTTTTCTCTTCATCGAGAGAATAAGGTAGAGGCTGAATAGTGAGTGAATGGCCTTCATCGTCACGGACACGGAATACACTGTCACTTTCCATATCATTATTCATGACGACTTGTACCCAGACACTCTCATCATTCATCTTAACGGCAGCCAAAACGGTGCCTGTTCTCCGCCACTTATCTCCCAGTTGCCATTCCAGATCGTCTCCGGCTACAGGAATTTTGGCCGCACTGCCAGCCAGCCAGTACATTGCCCGTTTGTTTGCTCCGCGGTATTTAGCACGAGCCACCATTTCCTGACCGGTATAACACCCTTTTTTAAAACAAATACCTCCTTCCAATGCTTGAAGATTAGTTGCCTGAGGAATAAATTGTGTACTGTTTGCCGGATCAATAACCGGGAAGCCGGCGGCAATATCCAGAGCTAACCACTGTTCGCTATTATTCAGCTGAGCCTGGAGTGTTTCTGTTAACAGCTCAGCCGTTGCTGTGTCGGTAATCAACATAAAACGCTCAGATGGCAAGGTAAAATGGAGTAAAGTTGTGGTTTCATGTTCAACGACAGCATTATTAGCATCGGGTAGTGTTGGGAAAATATTATTCAGTGCCTCGCGGCAGCCTTTACCTGCAACACCTAACAGCACGGCATTTTCATCCTGAACGAGTGTAATTTTAGAGAATACCGCATATTTTTTCAGTTCTGTAAACTGGGTTTCCAGCACACTGCGGCGTTCAATATAAGCAAGGTTTTCACCACGATGAAAGAGGCGTAGATTACTCCACATTTTGCCCTTTGCATCACAATGTGCACTAAGCACATGTTGATTCGCGGCAAGTGCGAAAATATCTGCCGTAACCTGACCTTGCAGATATTTTTTGGTATCCGGTCCAGTTGCTGTTACCAGGCCCCAGTCATCCAGAGAGATTAAAGTCAGGGGAAGGCTTGATGAAGGTAATGGAAATTGTGAAGAAAACGGAGTCTTATAAGTCATGACATATCCTGCTAGTCAGATATTTGAGCCAATGATGTATCAATGGTAAAAGAGCTGAAGCACAATGCAAGTAGTTATTATTGCTATTAGCTGGCATGATGCATAAGTTTGCCGGGCGATTTACTGGCTAATCGATTTAACACAGACAATGAAAATAAAAAGGGGATTTTTTGAACATGGATATTGATAATAAAGCACGTATACATTGGGCATGTCGGCGTGGAATGCGTGAGCTGGATATTTCAATTATGCCGTTTTTTAAGTATGAATATGACTCACTCAGTGATGATGATAAACGACTTTTTATTCGTTTACTCGAATGTGCTGATCCTGATCTGTTTAACTGGCTAATGAATCATGGGTGTCCGGAAGATGAAGAGCTATTCCGCATGATTAAACTTATTCAGAATAGAAATAAAGATCGTGGTCCTGTGGAAATGTGATCTCAGGGTATCCTGGCATACCCAGCTAATTTCTACCTGTGCTCATGGTGTAATAGCACTTATAGTACTACTTGCTCCGTGGCCGGCGGATGACGCTATTTTCTGCATTTTCTGGCTTCCTTTGGTCCTGTTGATTATTGCCAGTTGGGGGCGTAGCCAGAAAAATATCCGTAAATCACAGGGGATTTTAGTTCTGCTCAATGATAATAAGTTGCAATGGAAAAAACACGAATGGCAAATTATCCGACAGCCATGGCTGTGTCGCTATGGGCTATTAATTACCGCTCAATCTTTTTATAACCAGAAAAAAATCCGCCTATGGATAGCATCCGATAGTATGTCACAGGATGAATGGAGGAATATTAATCAACTGTTGTTGCAATATCCTGATATCTGATTGAGCTGAAATTTTCCTGATTTAAAGCAGAGGCTCCATTTCTTGCAGGATTTGTATACACCATTGCGATAAACGCTCATCGGTTTGCTCATACTGGTTGACATCGTCCAAAGCCAGCCCGACAAATTGTGAACCAGTATCGGTTAATGGTTTCGGGCTGGTAAACTCGTAACCTTCGGTCGGCCAGAAGCCAATAAAATGCACGCCTGAAGGGAGTAGATGGCGATATAACATACCAAGCGCATCAAGGAACCACTCGGCATAATCAATCTGGTCACCCATACCATACATGGCGACGATTTTTCCCTGTAAATTGAGGGAAGGAATGTGATCCCAAATAGTTTGCCAGTCTTCCTGTAATTCGCCGAAATCCCATGTTGGGATGCCGAGAATCAGTACGGAATATTCTTCCATTAATTCAGGTGCTGTATCTTTGATATTGTGGAGATCAATTAAATCCTCACCAAGGATATCGCGGATTTTCTCTGCCACCATTTCGGTGTAACAGGTGCTGGAACCGTAAAAAAGACCAATCTTCATCATTAATTATTATGGTTTTTGGACATCAGGGCTGGCATTGTAACAGAATAATTGCTTTTTCAGGCATAATAGCCAACATAGATTTGCAAATTTAAGGAAAGAGTTTCGTGTCAGAAGAGCAGACTCAGTTGATAAATCCATTGATAGAACAGTTTCTTGATGCTATTTGGTTAGAACATGATCTTGCGGAAAATACGCTTATTTCTTATCGGTTGGATTTACAGGCATTGGATAACTGGCTGGTTAATTATGGTCATGATTTATTATCTGTTCAATCAATTGATTTGCAATCTTTTCTGGCCGAACGCGTAGATGGGGGATATAAAGCCAGTAGCTCAGCACGTTTACTCAGTGCCATGCGTCAGTTATTCCAGTATTTTTACCGGGAAAAAATGCGGGCAGATGATCCGACTGCGCTTTTATCAGCACCTAAATTACCTAAGCGATTGCCTAAAGATTTAAGTGAAAAGCAGGTAGAAGCCTTGCTTAATGCGCCCTGTACCGATCAGCCTGTGGAACTGAGGGATAAAGCGATGCTTGAGGTGCTTTATGCTTGTGGTTTACGAGTCTCTGAGTTGGTGGGGTTGACACTTTCTGACGTCAGTCTGCGTCAGGGAGTAGTACGGGTGATTGGTAAAGGCAATAAAGAACGATTGGTGCCTTTAGGAGAAGAAGCCATTTATTGGTTGGAGAATTATATAGAGTACGGGAGAGACGGATTGCTAAATGGTGCAACTCTGGATGTGCTTTTTCCCAGTAACCGGGGGCGACAAATGACGCGACAGACTTTCTGGTACCGAATTAAACATTATGCCCTATTGGCCGGAATTGATACTGAACGACTATCTCCTCATGTTTTGCGCCATGCATTTGCAACGCATTTGCTTAATCATGGGGCTGATTTACGGGTTGTGCAGATGTTACTGGGGCATAGCGATCTATCCACAACACAAATATATACTCATGTAGCAACAGAACGACTCAGATTGCTACATCAACAACATCATCCGCGTGGGTGAGCGTGGATTTAAAGGAACTGAATAATGAAAAAAAGCGTGTTATGTTTTTCTCTTTTGCTGACCTTAATTAGCGGAAATGCACTGGCTGATGATGGCGCTATTCATGGAACAATGCAAAAATTGGGGATCAAGGTAGAAAGTATCAAACCATCACCTATTGTTGGTTTAAATACGATAGTCACCGAGCAAGGTATCATTTATTTATCTGATGACGGCAAGTATTTATTGCAAGGGCCAATTTACGACGTCAGTGGTAGTTCTCCAGTGAATGTCAGTAATCAATTATTAATGAAAAAGCTGGAAGCGATGAAAGACCAAATGATTGTCTACAAAGCGCCAGAAGAAAAGCATGTTGTGACTGTTTTCACGGATATTACATGTGGTTACTGCCATAAATTGCATGAAAATATGAAAGAATACAATAAATTGGGGATTACTGTTCGCTATTTGGCATTCCCTCGCCAGGGCATGAAGCATAAGTCTGCTGAAGAGATGCAATCTATTTGGTGTAGTGCGACGCCACAGAAATCACTGGATGCTGCGTTTAAAGGTAATGATATTTCGCCAATTAAAGGCTGTAAGGTGAATATCGCTAACCATTATAAATTGGGGCTCCAGTTTGGCGTGCAGGGAACGCCGGCGATTATCCTTAAAGATGGCAACTTATTAGGTGGATATATGCCACCAGAAGCGTTGGCAAAGACATTAGATCAGAGTGGTAAATAAGTTTAGTGAATATTGAAACACGACTCCGCCGCCGTCCGGCGGTGGATGATAGTCACCTTCCACAACAAATCCATCCGTTACTGCGCCGTTTATATGCCATTCGAGGTATCCAGCAAGCTAATGAATTGGAGCGAAGTGTGCAAGGATTGCTCAATTATCAGCATCTGAGTGGTGTACAACAGGCGGTATCGCTATTACTGGCAGCATTGCATGAACACTGGCGTATCGTTATTGTCGGCGATTTTGATGCTGACGGTGCAACCAGTACGGCACTGGCTATCCGATCATTACGCGCGATGGGATATCGTAATCTGGATTATCTGGTGCCAAATCGTTTTGAAGATGGTTATGGCTTAAGCCCACAGGTGGTAGAGGAGGTCGTCAAAAAAGGCGCCGATCTTATTATTACCGTGGATAATGGTATCTCTTCTCATGATGGGGTTGCGGCGGCTCATCAGCACCAGATGAAGGTGATTGTCACAGATCATCACTTGCCGGGTGAGATTCTGCCAGCCGCTGATGCCATTATTAACCCCAATCTGTCTGATTGTTCGTTTCCGTCTAAATCATTAGCGGGAGTTGGCGTCACATTTTATTTGATGTCTGCTTTGAGAGCGGCTCTGAGAAAAGAGCAATGGTTTGAAAAGCAGGGTGTTGCTCTGCCGAATTTAGCCGAAATGCTGGATTTGGTTGCGCTGGGAACTGTCGCCGATGTTGTGCCTTTGGATACCAATAACCGGATTTTGGTTTATCAGGGGCTAAATCGCATTCGTGCCGGACGTTGTTGCGCGGGGATTCGTGCATTACTGGAAGTTTCCAAACGTGATGCTCATAAACTGACCGCCAGCGATTTGGGTTTTTTTCTTGGACCAAGGTTGAATGCCGCAGGTCGTCTGGATGACATGTCTATTGGCGTCGCTTTATTGCTAACTGATGATATAGCAAAAGCGCGTCAGATAGCTTGCGAATTGGATGGACTGAATCATACCCGTCGTGAAATAGAACAGGGAATGCAGCAAGAAGCACTGCAAATCTGTGACAAACTCGAACGTACTAGCACTGAATTGCCTTATGGACTGGCGCTCTATCATCCCGAATGGCATCAGGGGGTAGTGGGCATTCTGGCATCCCGTATTAAAGAACGTTTTCACCGGCCTGTTATCGCTTTTGCGCCGGCGGGTGATGGTACTTTGAAAGGTTCTGGCCGTTCAGTTCAGGGGCTGCATATGCGTGATGCCCTTGAACGATTGGATACTTTAAATCCAGGGTTGATACTTAAGTTTGGTGGTCATGCAATGGCTGCCGGCCTGTCACTTGAACAGGATAAATTTGAACAATTCCAGCATCATTTTTCTGTTCTGATGGCAGATTGGTTGGATATTTCGCAACTTGAAGGTGTTATCTGGAGTGATGGTGAATTGGCGATTGGTGAACTGACATTAGAAATGGCTGAAATGTTGCGTGATGGTGGCCCTTGGGGGCAAGCCTTCCCGGAACCTGTTTTTGACGGTAAATTCAAGTTACATCAACAGCGTATTGTTGGAGAACGTCATTTAAAAGTGATTGTAGAGCCATTAAATGGTGGACCAATGTTAGATGGTATCGTATTCAATATCGATCCAACTCGCTGGCCGGATAACAGTGTCCGTGCAGTGGAACTTGCTTATAAACTGGATGTTAATGAGTTTAGAGGCAATCGTGATGTGCAACTTTTGATTCAGCATCTTTGGCCTTATTAACGTCCCTGAAGGTGTGCTTGACATGATAAAAGCATGGTGAGCTAAAAACGAAAACCGGACTTTAAAAAACAGCATGTAGGTAAATGATGAAAGGGATTTTGCCAATCCTTTTCATCACAACTCACGCATCATTGGCGAATTTTCATTAATTCTGATTAAACATTGCATTGATTGCTGATTGATTGGCAATCGAGTACTACCGCCGTATTTTCCTTTTTCAACAGAAGAACTTCGATAGTTTTGTGGGCTGTCCTCATTCACTATTCATTCAAAAGAATGGTTTGTAATAATCACTTCAGTCGTATCTTGTTTATCCCCCCGTTTACTGGTCCTTGTGTTAATTATGTGTTTATGGATTGTTATAAAACATAAGTTATTACATATATTCGAGGCGATAAAATCCGCCATTTTCGGACTGTTCTTATATACCTTAAGTTAAATTCGATGCATTATTAACCATCTGTTAACTCACAAGTGGTAAAAATATGATAGTGATTTCAGTTAAACCCATTCTTCATGTGGTCAGCCGATGGAGAAGCGAATAGATGGCAATAGGGTATTTTTTGCTCGTTGGTGATAAGACGACCTGTGGCGGCCAGATTATTACCGGTGACCACACCATGACATTTAACGGGCGGGCAACCGCGCGTGAAGGGGATAAGGTGACCTGTGGTAAACATCCCGGTACTTATATGATTGTCGGGGGTGTTTCAGATGTGTTTGACATGGGGCGAAAACTGGCGGGCACATTGGACAGTGTCAGTACCTGCCCCTGTCGGGCCCGGTTTATTAATTCGGAGAGGGACAGTTACGAAAAACAGGAGCAGCCCAATCATCCGGCCACAGCGCCGGTTAATATGGCGGCTCAGAATGTCTCATCGCCGGTTAAGGAAGCGGAAAGCGTGCAGTCCGGGCCGCCTCCGGTGATAAAAGCCCCGCCGCCAACCCCGGTGTTTACCAAGTCTTGCCTGCGGGGTAAAGGCTGTACCGATGCCGGAACCGACGCGGAACCCGCGGATAATTTCGGGCGCATGGGGATCTATCAGGTTTCGTCATCGCCTGCGCCGGTGACGACGCCGAAGCCAGAACCGCCCCCACAAGGCGGAAAACACTCGCCGAAACCGGATAAACCGCAGGATAAAAAATTACCGTGGTATAAACGGTGGTTGAGTGATGGCAAAGATAAAACCGAAGCCGCCGCGACCGCGATGGCTGCGACTGCCCGCAGCGCAGTAGCGGAAGGGGAAGCACTGGCGATGCGTTACATCGGTGGTAGCGCCATCAGTGCCGGACGCTGGCTGGTGGCCCCGAATCCGGTAACGGTTGGGCTAATGGGACTGTTCTATTCGCCGTCGCTGAATCAGGGTGAGGAGGATTATTTAAGTGAGTATCAACTCAGGCAAATAGCCGAACAGTTTGGTAAAGTGCCGACTCGTGTTCGTTTCCGCTGGATCAGAGATGAAGAAAGCGGCAGGATGACGGTTCAGGGGTATCACGTCAGCCCGGAAAGTGGGCTGGATGAAGTGCCGGTTCATGTGATGAGATTGAACCAGACCACGGGGAATTACGAGTTCTGGGAGCCGGGAGAGAACAGGCCGACGATTTTATGGACGCCGAACGAACAGGAATTTAAAGTTCCGGCCCATACCGGGAATGAAGAACCGCCGTTTATTCCATCGCAAATAACCGTATTGCCGATCCCGGATAAAGTGGGCAGCGATATTGAATCGCTACCGATGCCGGAAGAAAAGGATTTCCGCGATTATATTCTGGTACTTCCCATTCCGAATATGCCGCCGGTGTATGTGTATTTGAGTAAACCGCCGGTGAAATTGTTTGAAGTGGATTTGTATCGCAATTTTGCGGGCAGATTAAGAAATGGAACACATGCTGATCATATGCCTTCGGCTGCTGCGGTTAAGGCAAGGTTAAAAGCGTTATATCCTAAATTATTACCTTCCGAATTAAATTCTGATTCTAAAAATGTATCTGCAATTATTATTCCGGAAGAGGTACATAAAAAACTCAGTCAAACTTATGGAGGAAGAAATTCGGCAGAACAGATTGAAAGAGATTCGCAAGATTTACGTGCGGCATTAGATAGGAATTTTGATGCCATAAAACCGAGCTTGAAAAGCTATGGTGCAACAGAAGTACAGCTTGAAAATGCTCGCCATAGGATGCATAAACTAAACGAGGAACAGGGGTTGTATAAATGACAGTCAATGTAGAGGTACTAATAAACAATCTAGGAAGAACTTATCAGGAAATTTTTAATGAAGGATTAATTCCTTATAAAACCAAACCTGCAGGGTTTGCTGGAGATCCTGATATATCTTTAAATATGGCTAAAGAAGGTGTTTACTTGTCCTTTAGAAGGGTTAATAAAGTTTTATTTGCTATAGAGCTTACTTTAATTGATGAGAAGAAACCACAATACCGGTTTCCAAATGAGCTACCTTCACCATTAGTTCCGATGATGTCTCGGCAATGGGTTCATGAGTATTTTGGAAATCCTGAAAAATCACTTCCTCCTCAGAAAATATTAAAGAGAGATACTGGCTGGACAGAATTATATACACTGCTAGATTTTCGTATTCCAACTAGTATGCAAATTAATTACGATTTACTAGAACGTGTTAAAATAGTGGCATTCTTACCCACATCAGAAGTACGTTGGTAGTTAATAATAAACATGGGAGATTCTTTTTAAGAGCCAATTCATTTGCAAGCAGCTTGGAAATCCAAATAGCAGATGAATTGGTTTCACCAAGAACGGGGGTTATATAAACAATGGTGATTAATATTAATATGTTAATTAAGTTACTTAGAGAAAAACGCAGAGCAATTTATTGAAAAGGAAATTATTTCGGTTAATAATTTGAATGTTTTTTTAATTTTCTGCTTTTATTGGATAAAGAGGTTATAAAAATAATGGTGGTTAATGTTTAAGTGTTAATAAATAGCCTGAAAAAATCTTATCAGGAAATTTTTTATTGAAAATCAATCTGTTAATTATTTTTTTTGGGTAAAAGGTGTTAATTATGACTATTTAATCTATCTACGACAAAGTTTACTCCAGATTGAAAAAGTTAATAAAATCATTTCCTTTTGGGAAATATACTTTCTGATTAAACGAATCATGTTCTTATTTTTCTTTTTTTCAAAAATGGATATAAGAATTAGTAGAGTTGATTTTTATTTTTCATTTTTTACTGATGGTTTTATAATAAGTCGGTTTTAAACTGTTTTAAAAGTTATCGTGTTAATCCTCAGTTTTAGTCGGTGTAAAGTTTTAATTATGATTTTTACCATCTGATTTTTATCAAGTTTAATCATCATGGCATATCGTGGTTTTACGTTTAATGAACGTTAATCATAGCCGATTTTAGTTTTAATGATGCTGTTTTACCGGTAATCCTGAATAGTTTTAATAAGTTGTCCTCACGGATAATCCCCTATTTTTAGGTCTTAAATCCTGCCAGATTAATCGTTTTATCCATTTTTTATTGTGTTATTTTTGGGATTTACTGCATAAAATAACAGAGAAAAAGCGTTTAAATACCCGTTTCTTCGGATAATATTCGTTTTTACACCGATTGCTTTTCAACTCTTTATTAATGGTTAATGGGCTTCGATTAAATACAGTTAACTATCTTTTTGAAAAGTGCATTTGTTGATTTAAATCTGCCTTTTATTATATAAAAACTTTAATATCCCTGCATTTTATGGAGGATTAGGTCAATGTAAAATAAAGGCAAGGATAACATCGTCGATAAATCATTAAATAGCATTGATTGCAATTGAGTACTACCGCCGTATTTTCCTTTTTCAACAGAAGAACCTCGATAGTTTTGTGGGCTGTCCTCATTCACTATTCATTCAAAAGAATGGTTTGTAATAATCACTTCAGTCGTATCTTGTTTATCCCCCTTTACTGGTCCTTGTGTTAATTATGTGTTTATGGCTTGTTATAAAACATAAGTTATTACATATATTCGAGGCGATAAAATCAGCCATTTTCGGACTATTCCTATATACCTTAAGTTAAATTCGATGCATTACTGACCATTTGTTAACTCACAAGTGGTAAAAATATGATAGTGATTTCAGTTAAACCCATTCTTCATGTGGTCAGCCAATGGAGAAGCGAATAGATTGCAATAGGATATTTTTTGCTCGTTGGTGATAAGACGACTTGTGGCGGCCAGATTATTACCGGTGACCACACGATGACATTTAACGGGAAGGCAACCGCGCGTGAAGGGGATAAGGTGACCTGCGGTAAACATCCCGGTACTTATATGATTGTCGGGGGTGTTTCAGATGTGTTTGACATGGGACGCAAACTGGCGGGCACATTGGACAGTGTCAGTACCTGCCCCTGTCGGGCCTGGTTTATTAATTCGGAGAGGGACAGTTACGAAAAACAGGAGCAGCCCAATCATCCGGCCACAGCGCCGGTTAATATGGCGGCTCAGAATATCTCATCGCCGGTTAAGGAAGCGGAAAGCGTGCAATCCGGGCCGCCTCCGGTGATAAAAGCCCCGCCGCCAACCCCGGTGTTTACCAAGTCTTGTCTGCGGGGTAAAGGCTGTACTGATGCTGGAACCGACGCGGAACCCGCGGATAATTTCGGGCGCATGGGGATCTATCAGGTTTCGTCATCGCCTGCGCCGGTGACACCGCCGAAACCGGAACCACCGCCCCCAAATAAGAAACACCCGCCGGAGCCGGATAAGAGGTTGCTAATGATCCTGAGTTGTCTAAGCAATTTATTCCAAGGAATGGAACTAGAATGAAACATGGAAGAGCGCCTAGAGCAAGATTTATTGATACATTAGGAAAGAGGCGTTCTTTTGAAATCCATCATGTTGATTTGGTTAAGAATGGCGGCAATATCTATGATTTTGATAATCTACGAGTCGTGACACCAAAGCGGCATATTGAAATTCATTCAAATAAAGAGATAAAGAAAAATGAAACTGAAAAATAAATTGGAAGAATATACCGAAAATGAATTTATAGATTTAATTTCAAGAATAATATCGGATGAAGGTACGGAGAAAGAGCAAGATACTTTATTAGAGAATTTTATAAAAATAACTGAACATCCTTCGGGGACAGATTTAATTTATTATCCCGAAAATGGAGAAAATGATTCTCCAGAGGGAATTTTAAAAACTATAAAAGAATGGCGAGCTAAAAACGGCAAACCTGGCTTTAAGGAATAACCGGGATTCGGTAAATGAGGAAAAGGATTTCCTCGATTATATTCTGGTCTTTCCTGCCGGTTCAGGCATGAAACCAATTTATGTGATGTTCAATACTCCCCGAAATCAACCGGGCGTAGTTACTGGTCGGGGGCAAAAATCGAAGGAAATTGGTTAAGTCGCGCAGGACAAGGTATGGGAGCCCCCATTCCCAGTCAGATAGCGGATAAATTACGTGGGAGGAGATTTAATAGCTTTGACGATTTCAGAAAGGTGTTTTGGAAAGAGGTTGGTAGTGATCCGGAATTGTCTAAACAATTCACAAGAGCAAATGCGGTAAACGTACCTAAAGGTTATTCCCCATATACAATTCCTGAAGAGCAGGCTGGAGGTAGAGAAGTATTTGAGATTCATCATGTTAAATCAATTAATGAAGGTGGTGAGGTTTATAACATGGATAATCTTCGCATATTGACGCCGAAGCGGCATATAAAAATACACGCTAATAAAGGAGAAAAGTGGGATGAATTTAAAAAGTAAGTTGGAAGATTATACAGAAACTGAATTTTTAGTTCTGCTGAATAAAATTTTCAATGGTGAATGTAAAACTGAGTATGAATATCACAGTTTAGTAAAACATATTGAAATAATTACCGAGCATCCCAGACGAAATGGGTTAATTTTCTACCCAGAAAATGGAGTGGAAGATAGCCCTGAAGGTGTGCTTAAAGTTATAAAGGAATGGCGAGCTAAAAACGGCAAACCTGGCTTTAAGGAATAACTGGGATTCGGTAAATGAGGAAAAGGATTTCCGCGATTATATTTTGGTACTTCCCATCCCGAATATGCCGCCGGTGTATACCCTTCATCTTTCAAGCTGCTGCTTTGTTGGCTGCTTTCACTCACCCCAGTCACATAGTTATCTATGCTCCTAGGGATTCGTTCATTTGCCGCCGCGCTGCAACTCGAAATTTATTGGGTATATATGCTATAGGTTAGATATAAATAAAGAGGTTATATCAATAATGACGATCAATGTTGAAGAATTAATTAATAGTTTGGGGACAACCTATCGGGAAATTTTTGATGAAGGGCTAATTCCTTATAAAACCAAACCAACAGGATATCCTGGAGATCCTGAGATATCCCTGCATATGATTAAAGAAGGTGTACATCTTGCGTTTAAGAGAGATAACAAAGTTTTATTTGCGATAGGGCTTATCTTGATTGATGAGAAAAAAAATTCATACCAGTTTCCAAATGAACTACCATCACCACTAATTCCTATCATGTTCCGGCAATGGATTCATGAACATTTTGGTGATCCTGAAAAATCACTCCCACCAAGAAAAAGGTTGACTAAAGAAATTGGCTGGACTGAGCTATATACGTTATTGGATTTTCGTATTCCAACCAGCATGCAGATTGATTATGATCTACTAGAACAGGTCAAACTGGTGACATTCTTACCCACATCAGAAGTACGTTGGTAGTTAATAATAAACATGGGAGGTTCTTTTTAAAAGCCAATTCATTTGCAGGCAGCTTGGAAATCCAAATAGCAGATGAATGGGTTTTACCAAGAACGGGGTTACATAAATAAAGGTGATCAATATTAATATTTTAATGAATTACTTAGAGAAAACCGCAGAGCAATTTATTGAAAAGGAAATTATTCCGGTTAATAATTTGAATGTTTTTTCAATTTTCTGTTTTTATTGGATAAAGAGGTTATATAAACAATGGCAGTTAATATTGAAGCATTAATAAATATCTTGGGAAAATCTTATCAGGAAATTTTTATTGAAAAGCAATCTTTTAATTATTATTTGGGGGGTAAAATGTATTAATTATGACTATTTAATCTATACCCTTCATCTTTCAAGTTGCTGCTTTGTTGGCTGCTTTCACTCACCCCAGTCACATAGTTATCTATGCTCCTGGGGATTCGTTCACTTGCCGTCGCGCTGCAACTCGAAATCTATTGGGTATATATCCGAAAAAATTTACTTCAGGTTAAAAACGTTAATAAAATCATTCCCTTTTATAAAATATATTTTATGATTAAACGACTCATATTCTTATTTTCATTTTTTCCAAAAAGAGATATAAGTATTCACCGCGTTAGTTTTTTTATTTTTCACTGATGGTTTTATAATAAACCAGTTTTAAACTATTTTAAAAGTCATAGTATTAATCCTTGGTTTTAATCGGGATAAAGTTTTAACCACTTTTAACGCCTGATTTTTAACAAATTTAATCGTCATGGCATATATACCCTATGGATTTCAAGATGCATCGCGACGGCCAGGGAGCGAATCCCCGGGAGCATAGATAACTATGTGACCGGGGTGAGTGAGTGCAGCCAACAAAGAGGCAACTTGAAAGATAACGGGTATAGTGGTTTTACGTTTAATGAACATTAATCATAGTCGATTTTAGTTTTAATGATGCTGTTTTACCGGTAATCCTGAATAGTTTTAATCAGGCATCCTCTTGATGTTTTTACGAATAATCCCCCCTTTTTTTAGGGCTTAAACTTTGCCAGATTAACCGTTTTATCCATTTTTTTATTGGTTATTTTGGGGATTTACTGCATAAAATAACGGCGAGAAAGCTATTGGGTATAAATACCTGTCTGTTCGGATAATATTCGTTTTTACACCGATTGCTTTTCAACTCTTTATTAATGGTTAATGGGCTTCGATTAAATACAGTTAACTATCTTTTTGAAAAGTGCATTTATTGATTTAAATTTGCCTTTAATATAAAAACTTTAATATCCCTGCACTTATGCTTTCAAATAGTTATAGCGGATTAGGTAAATATAAGATAAATGTAGGGATAACATCGTCGATAAATCATTAAATAGGGCAGTAAATAAGCCGTTTTTAGTCATGTCGTATCTATCAGGGCGCCGGGCGTAGTTTATCTTTGCAACTACCAGAGGGGATAAAGCTTTGCCTGATGTAAAATCTCCAGCCAGACCATTTTGTGCTGTGCAAGCTCAACGGGAATCTTGCTTGATTTATCAATAACCAAGACGATGCATGAACATTTCCATAAACTGGCAGCAATGAATACGTTACAAATCGGTTGAAGTGCTATAAACCCTTTGCTAAATCCGCTACAATACGCGGTTCGAAAAACATCCCATTTATTTACGACTACACAACGTAAGACACTAAAATATGTTTGAAATTAATCCGGTAAAAAACCACATTCAGGACCTGTCTGAACGGACAACGGTTCTGAGGGGGTATCTTTGACTACGATGTCAAAAAAGAACGCTTAGAAGAAGTTAATGCCGAACTGGAGCAACCTGATGTCTGGAATGAGCCGGAACGGGCACAGGCTTTGGGTAAAGAACGCTCCTCACTGGAAGAGATTGTTGAGACCATTGATCAGCTTGAGCAAGGTCTGGAAGATGTACAAGGCTTGCTGGAACTGGCCGTAGAAGCTGACGATGAAGAGACTTTCCATGAAGCGGTGGCAGAGTTGGAACAGCTTGAAGGCAAATTGGGTCAGTTAGAGTTCCGCCGTATGTTCTCTGGTGAGTATGACAGTGCTAACTGTTATCTTGATTTGCAGGCAGGTTCTGGCGGTACTGAAGCTCAGGATTGGGCAAGTATGTTGATGCGTATGTATCTGCGTTGGGCTGAATCCAAAGGTTTTAAAACTGAAATCATTGAAGAATCAGATGGTGAAGTTGCCGGATTGAAATCAGCAACTATTAGGATCATGGGTGATTATGCTTATGGTTGGTTGCGTACTGAAACCGGTGTTCACCGTTTAGTCCGCAAGAGTCCATTTGATTCTGGTGGCCGTCGCCATACTTCATTCAGTTCTGCGTTCATCTATCCTGAAGTGGATGATGACATTGATATTGAAATTAACCCGGCAGACTTACGTATTGACGTTTATCGTGCATCAGGTGCGGGTGGGCAGCACGTTAACAAAACAGAATCTGCAGTGCGTATTACCCATATTCCAACTAACATTGTGACTCAGTGTCAGAATGACCGTTCTCAGCATAAAAATAAAGACCAGGCAATGAAACAGCTGAAAGCGAAGCTGTATGAACTGGAAATGCAGAAGAAGAACGCTAATAGGCAGGAAATGGAAGAGAATAAATCTGATATTGGCTGGGGTAGCCAAATCCGCTCTTATGTTCTGGATGATTCACGAATCAAAGACTTACGCACCGGTGTTGAAACTCGTAATACTCAATCAGTGCTGGATGGTGATCTGGATAAATTCATTGAAGCAAGCCTTAAAGCTGGCTTATGAGGAACTAAAATGTCACAACAACAACAGGGTGCAGAACAGGCTCCCGATTTAAATAATGAATTGCAAACCCGCCGTGAAAAACTCGCGGCTTTACGTGAAAATGGCATTGCTTTCCCAAATGATTTCCATCGTGAAAACATGTCAGAAGAATTGCACGCAAAATATGACGATAAGACTCAGGAAGAGCTGGAAGCACTGAATATTGAAGTGACAGTTGGTGGTCGTATGATGACTCGTCGCATCATGGGTAAGGCTTCTTTTGTCACGCTACAGGATGCGGGCGGTCGTATTCAGCTATACGTTGCCCGTGATGATTTACCGGAAGGTATTTATAACGAACAGTTTAAAAAATGGGACTTGGGAGACATTCTAGGTGCTCGTGGCAAGTTGTTTAAAACTAAAACCGGTGAGCTTTCCATTCATTGTACTGAGCTGCGCCTGCTGACTAAGGCTCTGCGTCCATTGCCAGATAAATTTCATGGTTTGGCAGATCAGGAAACCCGTTACCGCCAGCGCTATCTGGATTTGATCGCTAATGAAGAATCGCGCAAGACTTTCCAGATTCGTTCTCAGGTCTTGTCCGTGATGCGTAACTTTATAATCAGCAAAGGCTTTATGGAAGTGGAAACACCGATGATGCAGGTGATTCCTGGTGGTGCGGCGGCACGTCCGTTTGTCACTCATCACAATGCGTTGGATATTGATATGTATCTGCGTATTGCGCCGGAGCTTTACCTGAAACGTTTGGTGGTTGGTGGTTTTGAGCGTGTGTTTGAAATTAACCGTAACTTCCGTAACGAAGGTGTATCTCCACGACATAACCCTGAGTTCACGATGTTAGAACTCTATATGGCTTATGCTGATTACAAAGATCTGATTGTACTGATCGAAGAGTTATTCCGTACCCTGGCTCAGAATGTTTTGGGGGATACACGGGTTAAATATGGTGAGCAGGAATTCGATTTCGGTAAACCATTTGCCCAAATGAGCATGAAAGAAGCTATCTGTAAATATCGTCCTGAAACTAACATGGCTGATTTGGATGATATGGATAAAGCGGTGGCTATCGCTGAATCTCTTGGTATTGACGTGGAAAAAGGTTGGGGCCTTGGCCGCGTTCAGTGTGAGATTTTCGAAGAAACGGCTGAAAGCCGCTTGATTCAACCAACATTTATCACTGAATATCCGGCAGAAGTTTCTCCGCTGGCGCGTCGTAATAATGACAATCCGTTTATCACTGATCGTTTTGAATTCTTTATTGGTGGACGTGAAATTGGTAACGGTTTCTCAGAATTGAATGATGCGGAAGATCAGGCAGAACGCTTTGCTGAGCAGGTTCGTCAGAAAGATGAAGGTGATGACGAAGCGATGTTCTACGATGAAGATTATATAACGGCTTTGGAACATGGCATGCCACCAACCGCAGGTTTGGGTATTGGTATTGACCGCATGGTAATGCTGTTTACTAACAGCCATACCATTCGTGACGTTATTTTATTCCCGGCAATGCGTCCACAGAAATAATAACCTGAATTAAGTTTCAAATGACAACTCCCGAGGGAATAGCGCCACGGGAGTTGTCATTTTCAATTGATTGAAATACAAGCAACTTAAATAAATAGTGGCTTGCTGGCGCTAATTAAATCGCTATAATAATTTATGTTATCCCCTGCGAGCGTAGTTCAATGGCAGAACGAGAGCTTCCCAAGCTCTATACGAGGGTTCGATTCCCTTCGCTCGCTCCAGTTTTGCCTCTTCCTAAAGTTAATGGCTAAGATATTATCTAATATGAAAATAATCCCATTATTAAATCAACCTCGAATCAGCTAGATGTGATGTATTTTGAATGTGGATACATCACCATAGAAAGCATTCTATACCTTATGGATTTCAAGAGGCATCGCGATGGCAAGGGGGCGAATCCTCGGGAGCATATACCCAATAGATTTCAAGATGCATCGCGACGGCAAGGGAGCGAATCCCCGGGAGCATAGATAACTATGTGACTGGGGTGAGTGAGTGCAGCCAACAAAGAGGCAACTTGAAAGATAACAGGTATAGATAACTCGGTGACCGGGGTGAGTGTAGCCAACAAAGAGGTGACTTGAAAGATAACGGGTATATGGTGAATAAATAATCATATAGAGGCTGTTTACCATGAAAGAAAAACATTGGTCGAAAACCCAACTTTTACATGAAGCTGTAACTAATCAAAATATCATCATCAAAGGCACACATAGCTACTATAGTGATTGTTGGAGTGGTAGTTTTGAAGAATCTGTCGTGCGTTATTTATACGGTGATAAGATCAGCCTTCAGTGGGAGTCTAAGTGGCCAATTGATAAATTGTATATTGGCGATTATGTTTGCATAGGTGCTGAAACTATCATTCTTATGGGTGGAAACAATACGCACAGAGCAGATTGGTTCTGTTTATATCCATTTATGGAATATATTGAAGAGGCATATGTAGGCAAAGGTAATACGCATATTCATGATGGTGTGTGGCTTGGTATTCGTTCAATGGTTATGCCAGGTGTCACTATCGGAGAAGGTGCTATCGTCGCGGCTAATAGCGTCGTAACTAAAGATGTTGAGCCATATAGTATTGTGGCTGGATCGCCTGCGAAATTCGTTAAATATCGATTTGAGCCGCAGATCATAAATGAACTGTTAGCGTTAAAAATATATGATTGGTCAGAAGAGAAATTTAATGCTTTAAAACCCTATCTCTGTGCTTCAGATATTAAGGCGTTGAAATCCGCTGAAAAATTATATTCAGATAAGTAGTTAATTTAGCTGGATTCAATAAATATAATTTTAACAATATCGCGTTACTGAATTATTTAACCGAAGTCTATTAATTATTAACCGAAATACCGTTTCGGCATTCAAGCTGCAAACGGTATTTCTCCGAAAGGAGTCTATCAACAATAATGAAAATTATTGTGATGAGCCGGAGTAAGCTTGAACAAATAGCCGATTGACTTATTCCGATACCTTATCGGCATAAAAGTTCGTGCAAAAGTGCACGAAACTTTACATAGAAGCGGTATATTATTTGTATAAGATTGAAGTCATATTTTTTTGTCTGGTATTGGGTTTTCTATATTGAAATAGTATTTGAACAGTTAATACCTGGGCTATTTATTAAGTGTGATAGCCCGCTGAATTATTTGTTCCGAAGTCTTTCCAGGTATTTACTATTTTGTTAAAGAACAATAAATGAGTGAAAGTTTTTTTATTTCTTCATCGGCTGTTGTCTATTGAAATCTATAATTTCCAACATCCGTCATATTTTGATTTTAATTTCTTTTTTTTCTGATTTATTACCATCCAAAATTTGATTTAGCACATACAATAACCATATAAATTATGATACTAATTAGTTAATATCTTGTTGGTATTTTTCATCAAAAAGGATGGATCTATGTACAAGCCTGAAGAACTATTATTAGATTTTCGAATAACATCGTATTGTAATCTTGGTTGTGATCTATGTTTTAGAAATCCGGGGATTTCAGATAATACAACTACTGAAATTTTACCCGTGATAGATAAAATGTACCAGATAGGATTCAGAAAAATAGGATTTACCGGTGGAGAGCCAACCAGCAGAAAAGATTATATTGAATTGATAAAATACGCGAAAAGAAAAGGTTTTCTCACTTATCTCTCTACTGTTGGTCATCGTTTTTCCATGGATCATGCGCAACTAAATGATATTCTTGATTGGGTTGGTATCCCTATTGATGGTATAGATAAAGACGTTAACATCGATATTCGCAGTGAGAAAATGAGTAACCAGCATCATGTTGTTAAAAATATATTAAAGTGGCTTTCTGGTGTTAATAATAAAATAAACATCAAACTTACCACGGTTGTTTCCAATGCAAATATCAATAAGCTCCATGATATCGTTTCTTGGGTGAGCAGATTGCCTTATAGCGTACAATCTTGGCGATTTTATCAGTTCTGTCCATTAGGTGTAGGAAAAGAAAAACGTGAAAAATTGGAAATAGATAAATATGTATTTCTTGATGAAATGAGAACCCTGAAAGAAGATTTCCCTGATGTTCCTATTAGTTGGGCTACTTTTGAAGAAAGGGATAAAGCAAATGTCGTTATGGAGCCTAATTTTGATATAATTATTCCAGATGGGGAGAACTATACGCTATTGTGTAATATGAAAAATGATGATAAGGAAAAAATTCTTTCGTCAATCTTTGGTAATCCAATAATAGTAAAAAAATGTCAGGATAATAGATTCTGGATAGAACAACAGAGAGTATTAAAATGAACAATAAATCGTTGCATTATCTTTATTCAGATCCGTGGAAATTACCGTCACAGGAATATGTTCCTGTTCGGAAGCCTAAATATATTTGCTTAACAGGAAATTCTGGGGTTGGGAAGAGTACTCTTTTAAAATCAATAGGTTCTGCATTATATAACTTGGATAACTACACAATAGCAATTGATGAAAAAGCTATTCATCATCCTTTTCTCCAGTCACTATTTTCTGATACTCGTCGCTATGGCTATCTCATTCAGATAAACTTTATGATCCAACGGGCATTATTAATAAAGGCTTGGATTGATGCGGGATATAATCTTGTAATGGAAAGATCACATTTAGAGGATTATATATTTATAGAGTTTATGTATGAAAAAGGCTACATATCGAATGATGATCATGACGCATATTTGGTTATTTGGGATGAAATAAAAAATCATCTTCCTGAGCCGGATGTAATCGTATTTATGGACTTTCCTGTTGAGTTTTCTCTTGATAATCTGGCAAGAGATGAAATATTAGGAATTAGACCTAGGGAATTTCCAGATGAAGAAACCAAAAAAATCTGGATTTCTGGCTGGTTTAAGCAATATAATGAATTTTTCGCAAAATTAACAGAAAAAGAGAGGGAGAAAGTTATCGTTTTTGAGCCATCGCTCACTTGCACCGAGATAACTGATACGGTTATTAACAAGTTGTTTTATATACCCAATAAATTTCGAGTTGCAGCGCAGCGGCAAGTGAACGAATCCCCAGGAGCATAGATAACTATGTGACTGGGGTGAGTGAAAGCAGCCAACAAAGCAGCAACTTGAAGGATGACGGGTATAAATAGGAGAGAGTCATGCGTCAACGCATTATTGTATGCCCATTAATTGAATATGATAACAAATACTTGTTGTGCAAAATGCCTTCTAACAAAGGTGTATTTCCAGGGCAATGGGCCCTCCCCGGAGGAGGAGTTGAAGCGGGAGAAACTATTGAACAGGCTCTTTTACGTGAAATCCGAGAAGAGTTAGGTTCAGAGTTGGAATTAGATCATATAGAGCCTTGGACATTTAGGGATGACATTAGAGTAAAAACTTATGAGGATGGCTCAACAGAAGAAATTTATATGATTTACCTTATTTTTAATTGCTATGCTAAAAACACCAAAATAATCATTAATGATGAATTTGAAAGTTATGCTTGGGTGATGAAGGAGGATTTATATAAATATGATTTAAATGAAGCAACAAAAATAACATTAAAGCAAAGAAATCTGATTTAAAATTAATTCTTAAGTCTATTCTAAAAAGAGAGCCAGCATTGCTGGCTTGGAATGTTAATAACATTTTAATATTCAGTAAATAAATTATTCCTGTACCACGCTGGTGAGGCGGGCAGTAAATTCATTGGTTGGGAACTCTACTTATATATAATTTTTATAATATGAAAATAGATTCATTAGATATTAGATATTCTATTGGCACTTTTAGTCAATATTTCTTGATAATCAGGCGTCTGTTTTTCCACATTGGACAATATAGCTTGATGTGTGGCATCGGTTATTTCTTTTCCTGCGAATTCTGGAATCCCGCTATTGAACGGAGGTTTTGGGTTATATTGCAGCGCCAATTGAGCTATTTGTGCATGTTCTTCACCTTTAATTTCAGCGAGCAATGTCAAACCAAAATCAATACCCGCAGTCACTCCGCCCCCTGTGACCCGATTTCTATCAATAACGACTCTTTTATTAATCGGCATCGCGCCGAACTTGCCAAGATCGTCCATCATCGACCAATGAGTCGCTGCTTTATATCCTTTCAGCAAGCCAGCGGCTCCTAGCAGGATAGCTCCTGTACACACGCTGGTTACCCAGGACGCTTTACTGCCCACTTTATGTATCCAATCAAGCATGTCTAATTCGGTGAGTAAAGCATAAGGATTTCCTGTACCGGGAATACATAAAATATCGACTTTATCTAACTGCTCAAACGTTATACTCGGTGAGAATGAGATATGTTCCAGCTCAGTGCGTACCGGAAGTAAATCGCGCCAAACATATTCAATATTTAACCATTCTCCTACCGCAAGAACCGTCGCGGGGCCAATCATATCAAGTGGTGTCATGCCCGGAAAAATGACAAAAGCGAGGGTGGGTTTTCCTTCAGACGATGCTTTCATTGCCACAGGTAATGTTGAGGGGCGTTCCTTGGCAAAAGCGTTCTGATTGGCAAAAGTGCCTATCGATGAAATTGCCAGTGCGGATTTAATAATAAAATTTCTTCTATCAATAGATATATTTTTCATAGCGAAATTGTCCTTAATCGAGATTGAAAAGCGAACCGAAATACATTTCCCATTATCTTTAATCGAATCGCTGAATATTTGTATTCCCGGTAGTGAATTCATGGGGTAACTGTAACCGTTAGTTAATTGGCGTATATGCCAATATTGCGATGATTTACGCCAAGTGTCATAATCGCCTTATGGACATCAAAACTCTCTATCTGCTGATCTTCCCTAACGTAAATCTGTTGGATCTTTCAGGACCATTGCAGGTCTTTACGACAGCTAATGAGCTGGCGGAGAAGGCTGGTTACAGGCAGCCATATGCCATAAAAGTTGTGGCTTGCGATCCCGGGCAAGTCATGACGCAGGCCGGAATAACGGTGCAGGCAGAACCTCTACCTGAGCTGGATTCTCCCGCTGATACTCTGCTTGTTGCAGGGGGAATTGGTGTTGAGTCAGCGGCGAACTATCCGCCATTACGTAATTGGCTAAAGGGCCATGCATCGCTGGCCCGGCGTATTGTGTCTATATGTAGTGGGGCATTTGTTCTGGCTGCCTGTGGATTGCTTGATGGCCGCAGAGTTGTCACGCACTGGAACAGTTGTGCTGAACTGGCCCAGCGTTACAGTAAATTGCGGGTGGAATGTGATCCCATCTTTATTCAGGATGGCCCGGTGTGGACTTCTGCCGGAGTTACCGCTGGCATCGATCTGGCTCTGGCGCTGCTGGAGGAAGATCTCGGTCATAAGATGGCACTGGATGTTGCACGGGAGCTTGTTATGTTTCTCAAACGTCCAGGTGGGCAAGAACAATTTAGTGTTCCATTGGCATTACAAAGTAGCACGAGTAAATTTGCCGATTTGCACGCCTGGATGACTAACAATTTAGCCGGGGACCTTTCAGTGACAGCCTTGGCCGCCCGTGCCAATATGAGTGAGCGCAGTTTCGTGCGTCATTACGGTCAACATGTGGGAGTTACGCCAGCCAAAGCAGTGGAGCGATTCCGCCTAGAAGCGGTGCGTCATCTTTTAGTTGACTCCACGCTATCGCTCAAGTGCATAGCATTCCGTTGTGGTTTCGGTAGTGAAGACACTTTACGCCGTAGTTTCTTCAGGGCGTTTGGTAGTACGCCACAGGACTACCGTAAGCGCTTCAAGACGACGCTTTAAATTACTTTTTCGTCAACGTTTGTCCTGTGTTTCCGTATTCCCGGTCCTTTCCTGTTTTAATCGTCTCCACAACGTAGTGCGGCTGACCCCCAGATATTCCGCTGTTGCACGGTGATTGCCAGCAAATCGTTTCAAGGTTTCATGAACTGAAAGTGATGCAACATGTGAAGATTGCTTAGCCAGGGAAGGGAGGGACTTCGTGCTTTTTTCTGCCAGCCTGGATGTAAGCTGGCGCTCCGGTGAAAGGGCTAATATCAATGCTGGAGTCAATGTATGCTTAGGGTGGGCACTGAGGTATAACGTGAGCCGTTCCATCAGATTACGCAGTTCCCGGACATTACCGGGCCAATGATAGGTTTGTAATGCTTCCTGACAGGCAGAAAGTTCTTGTACTCTTGATTGTGATATTGGCAAATTTAATGCAGCAAATGCTCGCCGCAGATATTCTAGCGCCAATAGACTAATATCATTACCCCTTTCCCTGAGAGCCGGAATGTTGATTCGTAATACACTCAGGCGGTAGAACAGGTCTGTTCGAAAACGCCCTTCTTGGACCCAGGTATCCAAATCGCAATGGGTGGCACAAATGATCCGAACATCAACGGCAATTGGACGATGCCCTCCTACTCTGACAACAGATTTTTCTTCCAACACTCTCAATAGCCGTGTCTGAAGAGGTAGTGGCATTTCACCAATTTCATCCAGAAATAGCGTGCCTCTATGGGCGACTTCAAAAAGACCGGCGCGCCCTCCACGCCGGGAGCCAGTGAAAGCGCCTTCTTCATAACCAAACAGTTCAGCTTCCAGTAGGGATTCAGCAATAGCGCCGCAATTAACGGCAACAAACGGACGCTGATATTTACCAGTAACTTGACCGTATCGCAGGGCATATTCATGGTGAATAGCTTGTGCGACAAGTTCCTTCCCTGTGCCGCTTTCTCCCTGTATCAGCACTGTGGCAGGCGAACGGGCATATAGCATGATGGTGTTGCGTATATGTTCCATCGCTGCTGAATTCCCTTGGATATCATTGAGAGTATGGCGGATATGTAAGGTATTCTCTGTTGGATAGACAGCCATTGCAGCCCGGTCAAGCTTAGTCATTCTGGCGATATCCAGTGCATCATGGAATGCCTGGCGAATAGAATCCGCAGAATAGACAAAGACACCCACAAGTTCAGCCTCATAGGCGAGATCGGTAATCAGCCCGGCACCAACAATCACTTTAATGCCGATGGCTTTTAATGCATTGACTTGGGCACGAGCATCTTCTTCCGTGACGTAGCTGCGCTGTTCAATGCGTAGGTTGAACCGTTGCTGAAATTCTTCCAGTGCAGGCAAGGTATTTTGGTAGGTGATAACGCCAATGCGGGAGCTGATTTGTCGTGCACGAGCTAATGCCTGCATAAAATCAAACCCGCTGGCTTTAGCAATGATAACAGGTACTGACAAACGGCTTTTCAGATAGGCTCCATTGGAGCCGGCACAGAGCACCGCATCACAACGTTCGGTTGTTAAGCGTTTACGGATGTGCTGAACCGCATTTTCAAAACCAAGTTGAATGGGTGTGATATCTGCCTGATGATCGAACTCCGGTGTGATGTCTCGGAATAGATCAAAAAGACGGGAAACCGATACGGTCCAAATGACCGGTTTGTCACTGTTATCGCGTTCTGCTGATTGTGTTTCTGCCATCCTGTTCTCCCCTAAGTGTGCGCTGTTTTTATTTTTCCCTACCACAATAATTTAATGTTTCGAGTTTGTTTCTTTAATGTTTCATGAAACAACAATTGATTCATTATGAAACAAATACGTTTTTGTATCAACGATGCTTCCCTACAGGAAAGTAAACAGCTTAAATGCTATTTTTTAATTTAAAAACAATGTATTATATCAAGTGTTATCTTTATTTTTAAGTTTATTCATCACCTTTCACTCTATTGGCACGTACATTGCTTTGTAACAAATGAATTTCATTTTAATAACAATAGGGTTGTGTATGGCGCTTTTCTCTGCTGGTTTGGCATTTCGTCGGGCTATAGAAGCTGAATCCCCATTACAGGTTGTCGGCACCATTAATGCGAATCATGCGTTGTTGGCAAAACGGGCGGGGTATAAAGCCATCTATCTTTCTGGTGGCGGTGTATCGGCGGGATCATTGGGTATGCCTGATCTGGGAATTTCAACGCTGGATGATGTGCTGACAGATATTCGTCGTATTACAGACGTTTGTGATTTGCCATTGCTGGTGGATGCTGATATCGGTTTTGGCTCTTCTGCCTTTAATGTGGCCCGCACAGTGCGTTCAATGATTAAAGCTGGCGCTGCGGGATTACATATTGAGGATCAGGTCGGCGCCAAGCGCTGCGGTCATCGCCCGAATAAAGAGATTGTGTCTAAAGGGGAAATGGTTGATCGCATCAAGGCCGCAGTCGATGCCCGCACTGATGAGAATTTCATCATCATGGCCCGTACTGATGCTTTAGCTGTTGAAGGATTAGAAGCGGCGCTTGACAGAGCCAAAGCCTATATTGAAGCAGGGGCAGATATGCTGTTTCCTGAGGCGATCACTGAATTACACATGTATAAAACATTTGCGTCAACAACCAGGGTTCCAGTGCTGGCTAACATTACCGAATTTGGGGCGACCCCACTTTTCACGACTGAAGAGTTGAAAAGTGTGGATGTATCCATCGCGCTTTACCCGCTTTCTGCCTTCCGGGCAATGAATAAGGCTGCCGAACAGGTTTACACCACTCTACGGCGCGAAGGAACCCAGAAGAACGTGATCAGCATGATGCAGACGCGTAACGAGTTATACGAAAGCATCAACTACTATGATTTTGAACAAAAGCTGGATGCACTTTTCTCCCAGAAAAAATCTCAATGACAAACAGAGTTCCATCTAATTTCATCACTTTATATGGCATAAAACGGTAGAGGTGATACCCATGAGCGAACAGAATACGATGACTGAAGCAACCACATTCAAGCCTAAAAAATCGGTTGCCCTTTCAGGAATCAGTGCAGGTAACACAGCACTTTGTACAGTTGGAAAAACCGGTAACGATTTGCACTACCGTGGTTACGATATTTTTGATCTTGCAACCCAATGTGAATTTGAGGAAGTCGCGTACCTGTTGATCCATGAAAAACTGCCTTCTCGCGCTGAACTGATTGCCTATAAAACGAAATTAAAAGCACTGCGAGGCTTGCCGGGTAGCGTCAAGGCTGCACTGGAAACATTGCCCGCAGCCGCTCATCCTATGGATGTTATGCGTACTGGAGCTTCTGTTCTTGGCTGCACATTACCGGAGAAAGACGATCATAATCTTGCGGGTGCGCGTGATATCGCTGACAGATTGCTGGCCTCTTTCGGTTCCATGTTGCTCTACTGGTATCACTATAGCCATAACGGGCGCCGCATCGAGGTAGAAACCGATGATGAGTCAATAGGTGGGCATTTTCTTCACCTTCTGCATGGTGAAAAACCCAGTGAATCATGGGAAAAAACTATGCATACATCCCTGATCCTTTATGCAGAACATGAATTTAATGCTTCAACATTTACCAGTCGGGTTATCGCAGGAACGGGCACAGATATTTACTCCGCTATCATCGGGGCGATTGGCGCATTACGAGGACCAAAACATGGTGGAGCAAATGAAGTCTCTTTTGAAATTCAGCAGCGTTATGAAAATCCTGACGAAGCAGAGAGAGATATCTTGGCACGTCTGGAAAGGAAAGAGGTCATTATCGGCTTTGGCCATCCGGTTTACACCATCTCAGATCCTCGTCACCAAGTGATTAAAGATTTAGCTTTGAAACTTTCCAGACAGGCTGGAACAACCAAAATGTTTGATATTGCGGATCGACTGGAATCTGTGATGTGGGCTAATAAAAAAATGTTCCCGAATCTTGATTGGTTCTCTGCGGTTTCCTATCACATGATGGGGGTGCCAACCGCAATGTTTACGCCGTTATTTGTGATGGCTCGTACCGCGGGATGGGCTGCTCACATCATTGAACAGCGGATTGATAACAAAATTATCCGCCCTTCGGCCAACTATACTGGACCAGAAAATCAGGTATTTATGTCAATTGATGAACGTGGATAACATTATTATTTCTGGTGTAGGGTTTCCTGTATTAATGTTTTTTTAACAAGGAATTATTATGTCTACCTCTGTTGCAAATAACCGTCCTGCCTACGATCAGGTGATTGTGGATATTGTGGATTATGTTATGGAATATACCGTCACATCATCCATCGCCCATGAAACAGCTTATTACTGCTTTCTGGATACGCTAGGCTGCGGGCTAGAAGCCTTAGAATATTCGGCCTGTAAGAAACTGCTGGGGCCGATTGTGCCAGGTACGGTTGTGCCCAATGGTGTACGGGTACCGGGAACCCAGTTCCAGCTTGATCCCGTACAGGCGGCATTTAACATTGGTACGATGATTCGGTGGTTGGATTTCAATGACACATGGCTTGCGGCGGAATGGGGACATCCATCCGACAATCTCGGTGGCATATTGGCAGTGGCTGATTGGATATCGAGAAATGCCGTCGCGGGTGGGAAAAAGCCTCTTACGATCAAAGATGTTTTGATCGGTATGATCAAAGCACATGAGATTCAGGGATGCCTTGCATTGGAGAATGCGTTCAACAAAGTTGGGCTGGATCACGTTGTTCTGGTAAAAGTGGCCTCGGCAGCCGTTGTTGCTGAAATGCTGGGGTTGAATCGAGAAGAGATTCTGAATGTCGTGTCGCTCGCTTGGGTTGATGGGCAAGCGTTGAGAACGTACCGTCATGCTCCTAATACGGGTTCGCGTAAATCTTGGGCTGCGGGTGATGCGACATCGCGTGCGGTTCGCTTAGCTCTGATGGTACAAAAGGGTGAAATGGGCTATCCCTCGGTGTTAACTGCAAAAACTTGGGGATTTTATGATGTCCTGTTCAATGGTCAGCCTTTTAAATTCCAGCGTCCATATGGTTCTTATGTGATGGAAAATGTGCTGTTTAAGATCGCTTTCCCGGCAGAATTTCATGCACAAACTGCGGTGGAAGCGGCAATGAGTCTGCATCAGCAATTGAAAGACATCGGTAAGACCATTGATGACATTGCAAAAATCACTATTCGTACCCATGAGGCGTGTATTCGGATTATCGATAAACAAGGTCCATTAAATAATCCCGCTGACAGAGACCACTGTATTCAATATATGGTTGCAGTGCCTTTGATTTTGGGTCGTCTCACTGCTGCGGATTACGAAGATAGCGTCGCGGCAGATCCCCGTATTGATGCACTGCGGGAAAAAATAGTGTGTGTTGAAGATCCTGATTTTACCCGTGATTATCACGATCCAGAAAAACGCGCTATTGCCAATGCATTAACGGTTACGTTAGCAGATGGCAGCCAACTTGATGAAGTTAAGGTTGAATTCCCTATTGGACATGCTCGTCGTCGTAAAGAAGGTATGCCATTATTGCTGGAAAAATTCAAAACCAATCTGGCACGTCAATTCCCTGAATCCCAGCAGAGGAAAATTCTGTCTATTTCCCTTGATCGTTCATTGCTGGAAAACATGCCGGTAAATGAATACCTTGATTTATACGTTATATGATCTGAAATGCTATCAGCGGCTGCTCTCCCAGAGTGCTGCCCCTATCATTTACGCAGCACCAGGAGAGACTATGTCATTCAAAACTTTTTATCAGCAATCCATTAATGAGCCAGACTCTTTTTGGGCTGAACAGGCTCAACGTATTTTCTGGCAACACCCTTTTGAGCAGGTTTTAGATCATAGTAATCCTCCTTTTGCCCGTTGGTTTTGCGGAGGAAAAACCAACTTGTGTTACAACGCGCTAGATCGTTGGTTGGAAAGCCAGCCTGATGCTAAAGCGCTCATCACGATCTCAACCGAAACGAATAGTGAGAAAGTATTCACGTTCAAGGAATTACATCAGGAAGTGAATAGAACCGCCGCTATGATGCTCTCTTTGGGCGTGAAAAAAGGTGACAGAGTTTTGGTTTATATGCCGATGATGGCTGAAGCGCTGTTTGTTTTGCTTGCCTGTGCTCGTATCGGGGCTATTCACTCGGTTGTCTTCGGTGGTTTTGCTTCCCATAGTCTTGCCACACGGTTGGATAATGCCGAGCCGGTGCTGGTGGTATCTGCTGATGGGGGATCGCGCGGTGGAAAAATCATTCCTTACAAACCGTTGTTAGATGAAGCTATCGAACTGGCGAACTACCAACCTCGCCATGTGCTGATGGTTAATCGTGGACTGGCTGAAATGGCTTGGTTGCCTGAAAGAGATATCGATTTTGCGACATTGCGACAGCAATACCTTGATGCTGATGTTCCTGTGACTTGGCTTGAATCCAATGAGACTTCCTGTGTGCTCTATACCTCTGGCACGACGGGCACCCCAAAGGGAGTACAACGTGATGTTGGAGGCTATGCTGTCGCATTAGCAACATCCATGGATGTTATTTTTGGAGGTAAAGCTGGAGAGGTGTTTTTCTGTACGTCAGATATTGGCTGGGTTGTAGGGCATTCTTATATTGCTTATGCCCCTTTGATCGCGGGAATGGCGACGATCATGTATGAAGGGCTGCCGATACAGCCGGATGCAGGCATTTGGTGGAAGATCGTGGAAAAGTATCAGGTAACACGGATGTTTTCGGCACCTACGGCTATTCGTGTATTGAAAAAATATCCGGTTGAATATATTGAACAATACGATATTTCATCACTTAAGTCGTTATATTTGGCGGGAGAACCGCTTGATGAGCATACTGCGCGTTGGATAGCTGAGGCTATCAACGTCCCTGTTATTGATAATTACTGGCAGACTGAGACAGGTTGGCCGATTATGGCGATTGCCCGCAGCTTGGATGACAGACCGAGCCGATTTGGTAGTACGGGTTTTCCGATGTATGGTTTTCATGTCAAGCTCATTAATGAACTCACCGGCGAAGAGTGTGGTGATAACGAAAAAGGGATGCTGGTTGTTGAGGGGCCTTTGCCACCCGGTTGTATCCAAACTATCTATGGTGATGATCCGCGTTTTATCAATACTTATTGGCGACACTTCGATCATTCTGTTTATTCCACGTTCGATTGGGGTATCCGTGATAGTGACGGCTATTATTTTATTTTGGGACGTTCGGATGATGTGATTAACGTTGCGGGACACCGCTTGGGAACGAGAGAGATAGAAGAGTGCCTTGCCAGTCATGAAGATGTTGCTGAAGTGGCTGTTGTTGGTATCAAGGATGCCGTCAAAGGGCAAGTTGCGGTGGCTTTTGTCGTCCTCAAGGATGGAAGGGAAATCCAGAATGCTGAGCATTTTGCCTCTTTGGAAACGGTTTTGATGGGTTTGGTAAATAAACAAATTGGCAGTGTGGGCCGTCCGGCACGGATCTATTTTGTCTCTCAGCTTCCCAAAACCCGTTCAGGAAAAATGTTGCGTCGAACCATGCAGGCAATATGTGAAGGGCGTGAGCCGGGTGATCTTTCCCTGATTGAAAATCCTGCTTCATTAGAGGTTATTCGAGAGGCTATTTTCCGCTAACAGATCTTGACATTCTTACTCTAATCAAGGGAAAGGTTTATAGATTCAATGGCTTGCATTATTGTTTTATCGGTAATTTGAAAATTTCATCCTAAAATTCATCTTGTCAATATATGGCCGTGAACATTCAATATCGTGTCTACGACCATGAGGTAACATCGAAGCTCAGCATATTAAGAAGTTGCTATGCTTGACTCGGTTGGGTGAAATGTTTATTGCACCAGGTAGAGTGGATGTTTTGTTGGATAGGAATCGTATTCAGCTGACGGTACCATCTTAATAGATGATTTATTATCCCTGATTATCTTTAATCCATTTACTGGCCATTTAGCGGAATCAAGAAGAAATGCGGCTGGTTGTCCAGTTGTACCAATAACGGGAGCACCGATTTTTAATGAAGCGCCATATGGAATGACATGGAAAATCTCAGGCGTGACTTCAACGAAATTCTTAGTTAAGAACTGAATTGTCCGAATTGACTCAGCTTGAAAACGCGTTCCAGATATAACAAATGTTAAAGGTAAACCGGCTGCTTTGATTCCGTAACCTTCGTAGATGTTTGCTACCTGACTGGGAAGCATATTTTTACAGCTCATTCCAGCACTGACGTCGATACCAATATGTGCCAAATTTGTAGGCGACATACGAGGGAAATTACGTGCAGTTGCATTGATAACATCGATTGGCAGTATACTGCACTGTCCGGTACTTGAGACAACTGAGTGCTTATCCGGTCTTGATACAATACCGGGACCTTCTACAGTGGAGGTACTTAATTGGACATCGTTGTAAATTTTCGTAGAGAAGTCTGGCGGATAAAAGCTTAAAGATAGTCTGGAGCCATCATTGTGAGCCACTATCCATGCATTGAGTGCATCTGAGAACTGCATGTCGACGCTTACCCAATAGTTTTGACGGTATTCGGTATGATTTTCTTCCGTTTTTGTGACGAATCCATTAGGAGTGAGTTCTTCAACTTCACTTTGAAAGGTTGGATTGGGAGATCTTAAGACATATTGCCCCCCGCCGCCGTAAATTTTATCTAGAGAATTTGCTCCGGTCGTATCGGTGTACATAAGGTAAAACATGCCATTGAGATAGGACACGGAGGGTTGTCCTGCTCCATAAGGATTGCCATCTAGTTTCTTGTTAGCGGGTAAGATTATCGGATTACCATTATTTGCACGTGTCCAGTTAATTCCGTCAGTACTGGTTGCGAGGCCAATTTTTGTTATACCTCCGGTTTCAGTGCGAATACTGTTCCATCCACCATAATACATATAATATGTGCCGTTAACTCGTATGACCGAGGGATCGCAGGTATGGACTTTATCAAATGCGTCTACCGCCTTATTAGGAGAAAAAACAATCTGGTAGGCATCTTTACCCCCACGGGCACGGAAAGGGCCATCAAGAGATGAAGATTCGGCATAGAAAATATGGTCACCGGGATGAGTGGGATCGGAACCACACCACCACATCCGATATACCCCGTCCAACATCACGGAAGGCGCATAGTTGTATACTCCACCCTTTACTACTGGACCGATAGAAGTTCGAATATCTGATGTTTTTAAAGGTATCTCTGTTTGTGCGAATGATGGGGTTGCCAATAATAATTCGCAAAGAAGAAACGGGATCAATAAAATATTTCGGTAAATCACACTCAAATGGTGGAGTAAGAATCGGTAAGAATGCAGAGCATAAACTAAAGCATCATTTAACGCAGATTCGCAATGATTTTTCCAAGCCGACATTTTGAATGTATGGTTGCTTATGTTTAATTGTTTAGTAATGATGCCCCAAATTTTGGGAACTGTTTTGGTACATAAAGTCACAATTTTCTCCAGAGTTTTAAGTTTAAGTAATGGAGCAAGTAAAGTTCTTATTAAAACTTCCCTCAAATATGCCCCTAAAAAAAGATGTAATTAGTGCTGGTTCATTGAAACAGCTCTTTTGCTGATTTTCTGGTGTGTCTTAAATGGGCATCTTTTTATCAATGTTGTTATAACAAAACGCTGTTTTTCTGCACTAATGCAGTACAATAATCTGTTTTCATTAGTGTTCATAAAGGTAAATTTTTTTTGTTTTTTCCCTTCTAGTGAAAAACTATCAGAATTAAATAATTAAGTGTCAAAAATTAATCAGATATTATTCGTGTGTGGTGAATATCTGTTCATGTCAAAAAATGTTACCTAAATCACAAAATAATATCAATGAGTTTATTTTTAAGACTATTCTTAATTAATCGGAAATTCCGTCTGGAAGACTGACCTCCTTATTCCGATTTATCATGTGTTGTATTTCAGCTATAGAGACCTTAAGTGTGCATTTTTTCTGATGTTTACAATCGAAAAAAGTTGCATGACTTAAGGTTTTTCTAATGAGTGTTTTTTGTAAAAGGATAAAAAAATGTGGCTGTAATATGAAGCTCTATGGGTTATATGGTAAAAGTCAATATGGAAACAGTATTGTGTAGATATACTTAGTCAAATCTACCTTATTGCATGTGACGTTAATCTCTGTGATTTTGTTCGGTGTTCATTTGGAATTCACGTAGATTGTGGGTATTGTTGTCATTTATTTAGAAATTATGCGGCCAATGGTTTCCTAAATAGTAAAGGGCGAGCAATTAGTTTCACGTTAGGTACCGTTGGCTTTTATCGTTACGTTTATCTTGTTAAGAATGCGGTTATTATGACAAGCTGGATTTTCGATATTTTTAGTCGAGTTAATGAACATAATCCATCTCGCTAACCTGAGAAAAACATCAAATTTTGTCGTCAAAGCGACATTCTTGTATAAAGTGTTTTAACATTTGGTCGTTAAATACGTACAATCCCGGCCCTGAATGTGTTCTCTACAAGAATAGGCTTAGTGTGTCACTGATCCAATTTTACACATCGCGGGGCCGCCAGCCAGCTTGGCTCGGTATATTCGCGATACTGATGTTGTTTATTGCGCCAGTGATTTCTCGGTCACTGGAACATGCGCGCATTGGTGAGGCTCATTCATCGAAAGTGGTCGATTGCCATATGGTGATATCATCTAACGATGATATGCCCAGGAATATGTCTCATTCTGAGGTTTCTTCCGCATCACACGTTTCTTCCGGTACTAACCATCATGATGGCATGCAGATGGGTATGCATGCTGGTGGTGGTATGTCGATGTTGGAAGATATTGCCTGTGGATACTGCGTTTTTTTGATCCATGTACCCATGCTGGATTTGGCGAATACACCGCTATTTTGGTCAACCTCGCTGACTGCACGACCACCACCGATTCAAACCGTAGCTTCCTTTCTGCCGCATTTCATCTTTTCTGATTCGTTACCTCGCGCTCCGCCTGGACAGCTCTGATCCCATTGATTTAAACATAACGAAATGCTTTGTCCTGCTAATTGTAAAGTCAGGAAAAGTCTGTTTATGCCAAAACTGTTTGGTTTGGTTCTGTGACGTATTCCACTTTTGAGGGAGATATCTTTCAAGAGGTGGATTCGCATTAAGGAAAAATGATGTTTGAAAGAAATTATTCTCATAAAAAAAATAGGTTATCTCGTTGTATTAGTTCGGCAATGCCGCTTTTTCTGTTAGCTGCTTTCAATGGCTATGCGGCTGAAACTACATCAGATTCACATGAGCATCAGAATGGCCCCAAAATTAATGATGGCGATGTAATCACTGTAACAGCTCCTTTGCGTTCTCCTTTGGCAATTGTCACTTCGCCAAAAACTCCCCGTCAGCCCGTTCCAGCAAGTGATGGCTCTGATTATTTAAAAACCATACCCGGGTTTTCACAAATCCGTAATGGTGGAACTAATGGTGACCCGGTATTTCGGGGAATGTTTGGTTCAAGGCTTAAGATCTTAACTGATGGTTCAGAAATGTTGGGCGCTTGTCCGGGCAGAATGGATGCACCTTCATCTTATATTTCACCGGAAAGTTATGATTTGCTGACGGTGATTAAAGGGCCTCAATCCGTGCTGTGGGGGCCGGGTGCTTCAGCAGGTACTATAAGGTTTGAACGTGAACATCCCCGATTCGATGAGCCGGGGGTAAAGGTCAATGCCAGTGGACTGACGGGTTCAAATAGTCGTTGGGATGGCAATGTTGATGCCAGTATCGGCAGTGAATTGGGATATTTACGTTTAATGGGGAATAAATCCCGTTCAGATGATTATAAAGATGGCAGTGGGTATCGTGTTCCGTCTCGTTGGGATAAATGGAATAGTGATCTGGCATTAGGGTGGACGCCAGATAAAGATACCTTGCTAGAATTGACCGCAGGAAAAGGTGATGGGGAGGCACGCTATGCTGGACGTGGCATGGATGGCTCACAATTCAAACGTGAAAGTCTCGGCCTGCGTTTTGAGAAATCTAACATTAGTGAAGTTCTTGATAAAGTTGAAGCTCAGGTTTATTACAACTACACCAACCATATTATGGACAATATCACCCTGCGTTCTCCGAACATGGGCATGTCTTCTTCGACCTGTAAGCATATGTGTGGTATGCACATGAATATGAACCACGGTATGTCGATGCAACTGGATCGCCGTGTCGTGGGAGGGAGAGCGATGGGGACCTGGCTATGGCAAGACTTCAAACTGGAAGGTGGTGCAGATACGCAAACCAATACCCATCGTAATAAAGCTGGCGGTGCATGGCAAAAGGATGCCCAATTCCGTAATTATGGTTTGTTTAGTGAATTGACCTGGTATGCCACAGAACAGAGTGAGTTGATAACCGGTGCTCGTCTTGATCGCACTTTGGTAAAAAGATTTGCTGGAAATAGTGAGAAAGAACGCAATGATACCTTGCCAAGTGGTTTTATGCGCTTAGAGCATACTCTTGCGGATGTACCACTAATGTTTTATGCCGGTGTTGGCTATACCGAGCGTTTTCCTGATTATTGGGAACTCTTTTCGCCTAAATATGGTCCGGCTGGCAGTGCCAGCGCTTTTGATGGGGTGAAAAGCGAGAAAACTACCCAACTTGATATCGGTGCTCAATATACCAGTGAACGTTTTAATAGCTGGGTATCCGCTTACGTAGGGCGTGTAAATGATTTCATTTTATTTAGATATAGCCCGCACAATGCCCGCATTAGTCAGGCTGATAATGTCAATGCCAATATTATGGGGGGAGAGATGGGCTTTGGTTATCAACTGACAGAGCATTGGAAAACGGATGCCAGCCTGGCTTATTCCTGGGGGGAAAACACCACGGATAATAAGCCGATGCCTCAGATTCCACCTCTGGAAGCCCGTTTTGGATTGACTTATGAACGTGGCGATTGGAGTAGTACCGGTTTGTGGCGTTTGGTGAGCAGTCAACATCGGATTGCTGTAAATCAAGGAAACGTGGTTGGTAAAGATTTTGAAAGCAGCCCAGGTTTTGGTGTACTTTCTGCGAACGTTGCTTATAAGGTTAATAAAAATGTCAAAGTTAGCGCTGGCATCGACAATATTTTAGATAAAGAATACAGCGAACATCTTAACCTTGCCGGTAATAGCACCTTTGGTTATTCAGCGAATACTTCAGTGAATGAACCGGGTAGGACGGTGTGGGCTAAAATGAATGTCACATTTTAATTAGAAAGTGGCGTCCAGTGATTGGACGCCACTATTTATCCGATGCGCCGTAAAACCCCGTCCTTTTGCGACAGCCTCATCAAAACGGGGTGTGTATATGGTTATTCTGAATTATTTCGATGCATCCAAAGCTTGGGCAAGATCGGCAATAATATCATCAATATGTTCAATGCCGATTGATAGACGGATCATATCATGTGATACGCCGGCTTTAATTAACTCCTCATCATTTAATTGGCTGTGAGTTGTTGACGCTGGGTGGCAAGCGAGTGATTTAGCATCACCAATATTAACCAGGCGCACAATCAGCTTTAACGCGTCAATAAATTTTGCACCGGATTCTTTTCCACCTTTAATACCAAAGGAAAGGAGCGCCGATGGTTTCCCATTGACATACTGTTGTGCCAGTTCATGTTCTGGATGGTTTGGCAGTCCTGCATATTTTACCCAGCTAACTTGAGGGTGATCTTGCAGATAATGAGCAACTTTCAGTGCATTTTCAGTATGACGCTCCATTCTTAACGCCAGTGTTTCCAATCCTTGTAAAATAAGGAAGGCATTAAAAGGAGACAATGCTGCTCCCATATTACGTAACGGTACGACACGACAATGTCCGATAAATGCAGCTTTGCCGAATTGCTCGGTATAGGTGACGTTATGGTAGGACGGGTCTGGAGTAGTTAATATCGCAAAGCGTTGCTGATGCTTTTTCCAGGGGAAATTGCCAGAATCCACAATAATGCCACCAATAGAGTTACCATGCCCTCCCATATACTTGGTTAGAGAGTGAATAACAATGTCAGCGCCATGCTCGAAGGGGCGGCAAAGTACAGGGGTGGCGACAGTATTGTCAACAATTAAGGGAACGCCATGACGATGAGCCACTTCTGCAAATTTTTTCAGATCAACAATGTTACCCGCTGGATTACCGATAGATTCACAAAATACCGCTTTAGTACGATCATCAATCAGTGATTCTAATGCGGCAATATCGTTGTGTTCAGCAAATCGGGTCTCAATACCGAATCGAGGTAATGTGTGAGCCAGCAGGTTATGAGTACCGCCATATAACTTAGCGACGGATACAATGTTATCTCCGATGCTAGCAATGGATTGAATTGCGCAGGTAACGGCAGCCATACCCGATGCAACGGCTAATGCGGCTATCCCGCCTTCAAGTAGAGCAACCCGTTTTTCTAGTACGTCATTGGTTGGGTTCATAATACGGGAATAGATGTTTCCCTCGACCTTTAAATCAAACAGATCGGCGCCGTGTTGAGTATCGTCAAACGCATAAGATGTCGTTTGATAGATAGGAACGGCAACAGCTTTAGTTGTTGGGTCAGGAGAATATCCGCCGTGGATAGCAAGAGTTTCTGGTTTCATTTTTGATCTCTTCTTTATATCGGTAAGATGACATGTATTTTGGGTGAATAGTTGTAGTGGTTTTTATTAGAACCATAGTCCCATTTATGATTTCTCATAAGGAGCTTAATTTATACCCTTCATCTTTCAAGCTGCTGCTTTGTTGGCTGCTTTCACTCACCCCAGTCACAGAGTTATCTATGCTCCCGGGGATTCGCTCCCTTGCCGTCGCGATGCATCTTGAAATCTATTGGGTATAATCATTTATTAATTAAAGAAATAATTTTAAAAAGTGACTAATTATTTTATTTTGCTTCAGTTATATGTCTGCTGCCTTTATTTTTTAATTATGTGGATATTGTCACAAAAGGCATCAATGATTTTAGACAAGTAACATTAACTTTTAAAATAAAAAATGAGAACAAAATACGAAAATAAATATTCAATCTTTTAGAAAGATCACAAAAATTTCTGTGAAATAGTTAGTTTTCGTTAGATTGCTTTAATTTATTGCTTCGTTGTTGCCTGAGAGAAAATAGAAGGTATACTCATCATGCTAATTTTTCAAACTTTTCTAAATAATTTTGGTCGTAATTTATTGTTAGTATGACCAATATTGGTACTAATCAATAAATTAATGGAATTTTTATGGCTAAGTTTTCGAACCGGCTGGAGTTAAAAAAACTATTATTTTTCTCTTTACCTATCATCGTTAGTCAGATAGCACGTACGGCAATGAGTTTTGTCGATATTGTGATGTCTGGTCACTATGCTACAGCTGATTTAGCAGCCGTAACATTAGGAAGTAGTATTTGGTTTCCTATATTTGTATTAGGGTATGGGATGATTATCATGCTGGCAGCAGATGTAGCAAAGCAGAAAGCGCAACATGATGACGAAGGGATTAAAGCAAGTCTTAGGAATTATTTGTTTCTGGCGGTGATACTTTCGATACCAATAATTTTTTTATTAATATTAGTTAGCTGGTTATTTTCGTTTATAGGTATTGATGAGCATATTTTAGAAATTACCCAGGGCTATGTTCTGGTTATGGCATGTGGTGTTCCTAGTGTTATGATATTTAATGTTTTTCGTTCCTTTCTACAAGGATTGGAAGATACAAAAGCCGCCATGTATTTGTCTGCTGGTGCTTTATTGTTGAATATACCATTAAATTATATATTCATTTATGGAAAACTGGGTTTGCCAGAAATGGGAGGTATTGGTGCTGGTATTACAACGGCAATTATTAATAATCTAAGCGCTGTATGCCTGATTATCTATTTTTTGCTAAAGAATGAATATCGTCGATATAGGCTAGATTTCAGTTTGCCAAAATATCATGATTTAATTAGAACTTTTTATATTAGTATTCCAAGTGGATTGGCTCTTTTTGTTGAAATGGTTTTTCTGGATGTGATTGCTATCACTGCCGCTCCTTTAGGTGCTCAAGTCATTGCTGCACATAATATTATGCTTAATATTACCTCTATTATCTATACTATAACTGGGGGAATTGCAGCCGCGGTGACAGTAAGAGTCGGTTCCTGTATTGGGAGGAGAGATAAAACCTCATTAACAGGTACTATAAAGATATCAATTGCTTTGATTTTATCTATTTCTGCATTTATTGGTGTTTTAATTTACTATTTCGCAGATTCATTTGTTTCACTCTATACTAACGACCATGAAGTCATAATAATCGCGACTAATATAATTTTTCTATTATGCCTGTTCCAATTTTTTGACTCTTGTCAGGCGGCTTTATCTGGTATTTTACGGGGCTTTCATGATACCCGATCGGTATTTTATGCGCCTTTATTTGGTTATTGGTTAATTGGTTTTCCATTAGGATTTATTTTAGCTTTGACAGACTTGGTAACCGAGAATATGGGAATTATAGGGTTTTGGTATGGGTTGGTTTTGGGGCTTCTTGTGAATGCTATTTTGCTATTTATTATATTAAGGGTTAGACGGAATACAATAATTTCTCGGTTAATTTCCTGATTTAACTACAGAATATTTTGGTAAATAATCTATACCCAATAGATTTCGAGTTGCAGCGCGGCGGCAAGTGAACGAATCCCCGGGAGCATAGATAACTCTGTGACCGGGGTGAGTGAGTGCAGCCAACAAAGAGGCAACTTGAAGGATGAAGGGTATATGTTCATAAAAAAGCGGATATAGGATGTAAGGAATCTAAAGGGGGAGATTTTTCTGAATTTATTTTAAGAAAAATTTAGTGGTGAATAATAATTTACTTCTTAAGATTATGGTTATTAAATCCTGATTGACTTTTAGATGATATTTTTTGAGTTTAAATCGTTGTAGTAATATATTTATTTTAGTGATTTTGGTAAGTTATATATCAGTGATATTTTCATGAATAATTAAATTGAAATTTTGTCGGATAATTTTTTGTTTTTAAATCAATAAAATGAATTGTCTTTTTAGAATTTTTGTTTTTCATTGTTAAACAAATTTTTATTAATTTTAGATCAATAATGAGAATTATATTAGTATTTAAAGATTATAATAACTATAGTTTTTATTTCATGTTGAAATAATATACATTGTTTTTATTTGCGTGTATTAATTTTTTTACACTTATTGTTGGTTTTTTCTACTTAAGATTAATTCCATTATTATATTATGGTTATAGCAAATATTGATTTAATAATTAAATAGTTAGATGTATTTATTGCCATTTTATACAAGTATGTGTAATAAATTTTTGATAATGATTATCATTTCATTTTTTATTAAAAGTGCGTTAATATGCGCGGCAGTCTTCGGACGGTACTAAAACTATGTAATAAGCAATGCTCTAACATTTAATTAGTTAACATAAGGAATATGCTATGAACAAAGTTAAAGTGTTAATTGCAGTATTAGGTACATGTGGATTAGTAACACAAGCAATGGCTGCTCCTGGTACTGGGCAAACTCAAAATTTTGATCCTTATAACCAAAGTATTAGAGTCGGTGTGACTGAACCGCGTGGTGGTGGTCATCCGACCTTAGGTGGAGAGCCCGGAATTGGGGTGCAATCTGTTGCTAGAGGTCAAATTACCAGTTTTTCAAGTCTTGCTCGTTATGTTGAGGCGGATAAGAACGGAATTCATAAGATTTCTATGCCTGGATCAAGTAGCCATGAAGGTATGGGGGTGTTTAACTTCAGCAAGGTGGCTAATGCTGATGTCTATTTTGGTGAATGGTCACAAACCGGTAAAGTAAGTGATACTACTCATACCGCCTATTATTCTGGTAAAGATGTGACAACTAATTTACCTACCGGTGGTATAGCGACTTATACAGTTAAAGGGATCAACCAATATAGTGGCAGCAATGCTCTGCAAGGCACATTTACGGCTGATTTTGGTCAGAAGAGGCTTAATGGTTCAATAGCAAATAGTGCATTAACCGTTGATATTAATTCCAGAATTAGAGCAGATGGTTCATTTGTGGGTAGGGCAACAGCCGGAGATGTTGTCGGTACAAACCGCGGCCACTTCTTTGGCGATAATGCAGCTAGTTTAGCAGGAGCAGCTACGTTCCCTACGGATCATAGCAAAGATACTGCTTTTGGTGGGACTAAAAACCCATAATGTAAGCTTGTGTTAACTGAATAAGATAAAGTCTTCATGGACTTTATCTTATTTTGCCTATTTATCGGTCCGACTATTAAGTAGCGATGTCCTGATGTTAAATGCCCCTATTAGCCGTTTTATTTTGTTAATGAGCTGTTTGTTTATTCAGTCATCTCTGGTTCTGGCAGATGAAGATACCGGCAGAAGATTGTGGCATAACGTACAGCGAAATTTGCAGGATCAAGAAAAAGCACTCGTCACTGATGAAATAGTCAATCAGAATAGTGATAATTTATCGATAGTACTTAATGGTTTGACTTTTAGCGTCGAAAATAATGTCAATGATATTGGTCAGGCATTGTATTTGGCCATTAATCATCAACAAGTTAAGGATGTTGAGCGCTTTTTAGCGATGTATCAGAAGTTACCTAGGCATGATACCCAATTGGTCCATTTTGCTCAGGCAAATCTTGCACGTTCACAGGGTGATTTAGTGACGGCAGAACAGCATTATCAAGCTATCTTGCACCAGCAACCTGATTTTACCCGCGCTAAATTAGAGTTAGCCAGGGTCTATTATGAAAATCAAAAAAATAAAGAGGCCAGCTTACTGTTTAATGAAATTGCTGCGGCTAATCACAATAACGAAAATAAATTACCACCGGCAGTCATTAAGAATATAACCAGTTATCAGGATGCCATTAGTTTGCGTAATTCATGGCGTGGATCTTTTTCTGTAGGCTATATTTTTAACGATAACACTAATATGTCTCCGAATCAGCCTCCTGTTTGCACCCAGTATTATGAAAATGGTAGTTGCAGGACAGAACGTAAATTGCCTTTGGCGAAGAAGGCGAGTGGAATGAGTTATGATGCCACGTTGCGTAAGGTATATTCGTTAAGTGGTCATCATGGTATATTTCTGCGTTCGATGACTTATGGCGAAAGTTACCATCATCATAGTGATGAGAATGAAAATACCACTTCTGCTTATTTGGGTTATAACTATAAAGCGCTAAAGAATGATTTCCTGCTGGGGCCAATTCTTGAGTTTAATCATGTTGGCAATCGTTTCCGCTATCGTACTACTGGAACGAAAGCGGAATGGATGAATATTTTATCTCAAAATTTGGCATTAAATTTAGAAGGAGAATATAAGCAGTTTCGTTATCATAAACTTTATAATCATAATGACGGTAATATGACTTCTGTTTATGCTACGTTATCTTATTATTTAACGGATCAAACAATTACCTTTGCGGGTGTCGATTGGGTTAATAAAACCAGTGTTGAAAAAGCGGATGATTATCAGCAGAAAGGGGTAAGAGCAGGTATTTCTACCCAATTATATCCGGGAATTAATGCGGTGGTATTTACTGCTTTACGTCAGCGGCAATTTGGTGATTACAGTGTGCCACTAAATGCACATCGTAAAGATAATGAACAATTCTATTCGGCAATTGTCAGTATGCCTAAATTTGAAGTGTTTGGTTTAACCCCAGTGATCACTTATCGATACAGAAAAAATAATAGCAATGTCGATTGGTTATATTCATATAGTAAGAATGAGGTTTTAGTTAAGTTCGAAAAATATTTTTGATGCTAATTGAAGTAATAGGTTATTTAAATCCGTACTATGGCAGATAATCACTATGTATAAATTAAATAATAAATATAGCAAAATAACATTCATGCTGGCATTAACCTACAGCATGATGCCTTATCGCGTTGATGCAGAAACACCAACAGCTTCTTCTCAGCCAGCCAAGCAGTCCACTGAAAATAAGGCTGACTTAGGTAAAATCCATGTTTCAGCAACCAGCGAAAAAGATCAGGCAGGTTATGATGCGGTCTACGATAAAGATATTACTAATATTTACTTAGGCAAGGATTTGGTAGAACGCTATAAGGGCGCTTCCCCGGCGGATGTGTTAAAAAGTGCAGTTGGCGTATTCAGTGGAGATGCCAGAAACAGTGGCGCATTAGATCCTAATATTCGCGGCATCCAAGGACAGGGGCGGGTTCCTGTTACCATTGATGGCACTGAACAAGCGATTACGACCTGGCGTGGTTATAACGGTGCCAATAACCGTAATTATATTGATCCTAACTTGATCAGCAGTATTGAAATAGAAAAAGGACCATCACTGACCCGTGGGGTAAAGGGGTCAATAGGTGGGGCCATAATGATAAAAACCTTGAATATTGATGATGTGGTACCCGTAGATGAGCGTTTCGGTATTAATCTAAAATTAGAAACCAGCAGTAATGCAGTCAAGGAACGTGTACCGAATCTGCAATTGGGACAAGATTATCGTGATATTCCTGATTTTATGCAGGGGTTTAATTATGCTGATCCTGGGTTAGAAATTACGCCGAAGACGTCAAAAGATAATAAATTATTGGGTCTTAAAGATAATGCGATACGTCTGGCTATCGGCACCCGGCAGGAATATTTTGATTTAATGGCAGCCTATAGTTATCGCAGTAAAGGCAATTACTTTGCTGGTAAGGGAGGTGCTCATCGTTATGATGCTCCGATCAGTGATGAGGATAAAGTTATTCTTGATGGAGGTACTCGAGCATATGATCCTTATTTGCCTTTCGCGGCACGTATATATCGTCCCGGTAATGAGGTACCGAATACTTCCAGTGAAATGGAATCGTGGTTACTGAAAAATACTTGGCATCTAGCTAATCAACAGACTATCCAGTTTGGCATCCGCGATACTAAAACGATTTATGGTGAGATTATGCCTTCGCGGCTTGGTTGGGTTAGAGCTGAGGATAATGTTGTACCGCAATGGCCTTTGGCTAATGTCCATCAGCAGGCGTTTAATGTAGATTATAAATGGAATCCTGATGGGAACAATTTTATTGATTTTGATATGAAATTCTGGATTACCCGTACTATTAGTGATACCAATACTGCCGGAGGATATCCACGTGAGCCGCGGGATCGGGATGAGGTCTGGAATAAGAATCAGCAGAAAAAAGATCCTAATAAAGATGGTCGTTTAGTAGATACTGCTTCCACCAATGCGCATAATAACCGTTGGGGGGTTGACCTTTCTAATGCTTTTGCATTGACGGCGGATCTGGATTTAACATTGTCAGCCAGCCTACAACGGGAACGTTTGGGTTCTCATGATGATTATGAAGCAAAGAGTTTCTCTAATTTTCGTTCATTACCAAGAAAGGGGCGCCGTCAGGAAAACAATATTGCCTTTAATTTTGACTGGCGTCCCACCTCATGGTTGTCATTAAGTGCTGGTGCTAGGCGAGTGAGTTATTGGTCTAAGGATGATTTTTTAAATGAACGTTTAGCTGTTCGTGATGCCCGTTATAGTAAGGACAAAAAACTGGTTGGTCAGGGTTTGCAATATAAGAGAACACTGACCGAACAGGAAGCCGAATTATATAAAAAATTTAATGAATGTTTTGAGTGTTTAACTGATGATGAATTAGATGAATATTTTAAAAAGGGTTTCTCGGAATCAGAAGAACGAGATTCAATCCTGCGTCCTACGATACCGGTAGATGTGCTGTGGGAATATCGTGACGATGGTAAGTTATATAAACAAGATAACCCCTATTTTAATGGGGAGCTTGATATGAATGAACGTGTTATTGATCCTGTCACGAATAAAGAAGTATATAAATATGAATACAGCGGCGCTCAAAATAATAGCCGTTATGTTGATCGTTCTGGAGAGATATTGAGTAACGGCGATGGCGGTTTAGTTTATAAAGAAAAAAGTGAACAAGAACGCTGGGCTAAACAACCTAAACGTAAGGATCATGCTTGGGCGCCGGTATTTTCCGCAACGGCTTATGTGAGTGATAATGCACGTATCTATACCCGTTACGCGGAAGCAGTACGTATGCCGAGTATTTTTGAAGATACTGTCGGATTTTCCTCCAGTTCTATTGATAAACCTGCACGCGCTTTTAAACCTGAACGGAGTAAAACCGTTGAAGTCGGTTATGTGCATGATTTAAGTCATCTGCTGGGAGCGGAGAATAATGCAGATATTAAATTCGCTTATTACAATACCGTCATAGAAAATGTTTTTGACCGTGATAGTAACTTTACATTTACTCAATTAGATAAACAGAAATTATCGGGTTTAGAAGTACAAGGCCGTTATGATAATGGTGGTTTCTTTACCCATTTTGGTTTGTCTTATAATCTTAAAAATAAAGTTTGTGATAAAACGGCATCAGGTAGGTTAGATCTGACTAATCAATTTGGTGTTCCAGAGTGTATTGATGGCGGTTTTCCCGGTGGTTTTTTAAGAACAACGATTCCTCCGCGTTATTCTCTTAACCTGAATATTGGCGGTCGGTTATTAGATGAAGATTTAGAAATTGGTAGCCGGGTGTTGTATCACAGTAGCGTGGAGAATAAGGATGAAAAATGGTTAATGAAAAAAATGCCTGGTGTTTATAAAGGGATAAGTAATAACCCGATGCGTTGGAATCCGGTCATGACCGTGGATGCTTATATTAATTATAAGGTTACGCCAAATATTGTCGTCGAATTATCTGGCACTAACTTAACCGATCGCTATTATTTGGACCCGCTAACCCGTTCCATGATGCCAGCGCCCGGACGAACGTTTAAGCTTAGTGTCACCAGTCAGTTCTGACTCTTTAAGGGAGATTAGCCAGTTGCCGGTTAAGAGATCGCTGGCAGTCTCTATAGATAACGAACGGAAAGATGGCTTGAGTTATGATAAAAAATCGTCTTTGTATTGGCTTAGTTGCTTCTTTGCTATTACATGCAGTCATCGCTGTGTTTATGGCATGGCATTTATTACATGATGATAGCGCGAATAATCAATCAGTGAATTCGCCAATAATCAGTATGTCAATAGAAATGGTGGCTGCGGCGGCACCTGCTGAGCAAGAGCAAGCTGTAGAGCCGGAACCTATTCCACCCCCACGACTACCAGAAGTCGTAGTAGCAGAGTCACCACTTGAGGCAAAAATAGCACTCAATAAGCCAGTGGATCGGCCACGGAAGAGGCAACCATTGGAAAAGCATACAGATACCAAACCGAGGAATAAGCCCCAGCTACAGAAAAAGCCGGTAGAAGATCGTCAGCCCAAACTAGCGGAACGTGAAAGTAAATCGGCAATTGAGCAAAACCGAACAGCGCAAACAGCGGGACATTCTCAAGCGGCAGGAAAAGATGCAGTGGATTCACAAGCTGGGGCGCGTCAGGCAACGACCAGCCAACCGATGATCGGCTTGGGTTCCGATGATTTACAAAGTTATCAGTCCGCTTTACGTCGTGAAATTGAAAAACATAAACGTTATCCGCGTCGAGCTAAGAAGATGAAACAACAGGGTACGGTACAGGTAAGATTTAGTTTGCTGGATAGTGGTGATCTGACCAATCCTCAATTAGTGCAAAGTTCGGGAGCTGATGAACTGGATCGGGCTGCTCTTGCGGCTATCCAACAAGCCCGGTCAGTAGGAGTGAAACCGCCCGGTTTGCCGAGAGATCTCACATTAGCGATCGAATTTAATTTGAAGTGAAAAAGTCATGAATAGCGAAGGAGCTGAGAAGCGACCTTCGCTGTGTAGACAACAATAGTATGATGTTGAACTAGAGTAAGGTTATGTCGTTTCGGAGTTCAATTGTTCAATCCGCATATGTAATAACGGAAATGGATTACCTTGGCCGTCAATTTCTGAACGGCTGAAAACTTTAAATCCTTGGTGCTGATAGAAATCAACTCCTTGAGTGTTTTGTTCATTGACATCAAGTTCATTGATACCTAATTCAACGATAGCAAAATTCAGAAGTGCTTTGCCGATGCCTTTACCGCGCGAATCAGGAGAGATAAACAGCATTTCAACCCGATGCCGATCCACGCTAATAAAACCTTCAATTTCGTATTTGTCATTTATTGCTTTATAAACAGTAAGTGCTGGCAAATAGGTATGCAGAATTAATGGACGTAGTTCATTAATATGTCCGTCAGATAAAAAATTGTGGGTTGCCCGGACAGAGGCTTCCCAGATTTCGATTAGTTTATTGAAATCTGTCTTCATTGCCTGCTGAATTTTTATATTCATTTTTCTTAATCTTTTATTTTTCTAAATCGATGATGGATTGATGCTATCACGTTTATTGTGATGAATCGCTTCAGATATTACCCGAACTTAGCTGTTATCTTTATTAAGATCTCAAGTTGTTAAAATTGTTGTTATTTTGTGATCTGTTTCATGAAGAGAAAGAGAGGTTTGAATCTATTTGGTCTAATATTACTTTTTATAGATAGTTGAATTTTAACCAAATTGGTTATTTGAACTATTAAGCAGCACTCAGCCTTAAGACGTAAAAAAAATAATACAGGATATTCTCTTTTACTAACTATAATGAGGTATTGGCTAGCCAAGAGAAGGAACGCGTTATATTTCATCAACGCAGGCTCTGTTTGGATTGATCATTTCAGCTGAACGGCTAGTTCAATGATAAATATAAAATTATTTCTTGAGGATCATATTAATGAAACGATCATTTATATTTGCACCGGGCATATTAGCACTTTCGATAAGTGCAATTTCGAACGCACACACTTATGACAATCTCTATGTTTTTGGCGATAGCCTAAGTGATAGTGGAAATAATGGTCGATACACAGTAGATGGTAAGACCAGTGATCTATATCACGATATTATTGCTCGAAAATTAGGAACAGAACTGACCCACTCTAACAGTGGAGGAACTAATTATGCAGCTGGTGGTGCGACTGCTGTTGCCAGTTTAAATAGTAAAGATAACACGCAGGATCAGATAACTCGTTATCTGGCAAGTCACGGTGGACGTGCAGATTCTAATGGCATGTATATTCACTGGATTGGTGGTAATGATATTAAGGAGGCATTGGAAGATCTGGGTAAAGCACAAGATATGATTGATAAGAGTGCGACTGCGGCTGCATCCCAGGTATATACGCTTCTCGATGCGGGGGCCGGGTTGGTGATCGTGCCTACGGTTCCTGATGTTGGTGTCACTCCGAAGCTTATGGAAACCATTATCTCTAAAGGACTCGCATCTAGAGGAGCTACTGAAAGCCAAATTAAAGCGGCGCTGGGTAAAGTTCATGCGGGAGTTAACGAGTATCCAACCATCGATGAAGGTACCCGTCTTCAAGTTATCCAAGGTGTTTTTAAAAATATCGGTTCTGATGTTTCAGGCGGTGATGCTAAAAAAGCGGAGGCGATAACTCAGCAATTGCTTGATACTTATAGAAAATTAAGCAGCGATGCTTCAAAATTGGTTGATAGCTACAATCAATTAGAAGATACCTTACTGAGTAAGGGCGATGGAAATATTGTTCGGGTTGATATTAATGCTCTTTTACATGAAGTTATGGCAGATCCTCTACGCTATGGTTTTCTTAACACGATAGGTTACGCTTGTCCTCAAGGGGTTAATGCTAGTGCCTGCCATTCTACTGATCCTGGTTTTGATGCGAGTAAGCCTTTTTTATTTGCTGATGATTTTCACCCAACCCCAGCGGCACAGCATATGATGGGTCAGTATGCTATCTCAATTCTTAATGCTGGGCAGCAAGTTATGTTACTGACGAAGGCGAACAATGTGCCAGTAAAGGGGGCTCTTGCCTCTCTTGATGGTCGTTTGCAACAGCTACGTAGCGTGGGTAATGAACAAGGTAAAGTTGGTGTATTTGGGGGTTATAGTGGTAATCATAACCATACTCTAACACTCGGTAGTGACTATCAACTCACGGATAATATTCTGTTAGGTGGGATGATTTCGCGTTATCAGGATAATCGCTCAGTTGATAATTTCCGCTATGATGGCCGTGGTTATGTGTTCACTGCCTATGGTTTATGGCGTTACTATGATAAAGGTTGGATTAGCGGCGATCTTCACTATTTGGACATGAAATATGAGGATATTACGCGTGGTGTCGTGCTCAATGAGTGGCTGCGTAATGAGCATGCTTCGACTACCGGTCATCAGTGGGGAGGACGCATTACCGCGGGTTGGGATATTCTTTTGGCACCTACTGTCACGACCAGCCCGATTATCCAGTACGCCTGGGATAAGAGTTATGTTAAAGGCTATCGTGAATCGGGTAATAACAGCACATCTATGCATTTCGGCGATCAACGTTATGACTCTCAGGTTGGAACATTAGGCTGGCGTTTGGATACGAACTTTAATCGTTTTAGTCCCTATGCCGAAATTCGATTTAACCGTCAGTTTGGTGAAAAACGTTATCAAGTTCGCGGTGCTATCAACTCAACTGAGACATTTCCCGTTAGCAAAAGCCCAAAACAGGATACCAATTGGCGTGAATATGTCATTGGTATGAATACTGTTATTAATAAGGATTGGGGCGCTTTTGCATCAATATCACGCAATGATGGCGATGTTCAGAATCATACCTATGCTTTCAGCCTAGGTGTTAATGCCAGTTTCTAATCCTATATCCTTCAAGTTGCTGCTTTGTTGGCTGCGTTCACTCACCCCAGTCACATAGTTATCTATGCTCCTGGGGATTCATTCACTTGCCGCCGCGCTGCAACTCGAAATCTATTGGGTATATACCTGTTATCTTTCAAGTTGCCTCTTTGTTGGCTGCACTCACTCACCCCGGTCACAGAGTTATCTATGCTCCCGGGGATTCGCTCCTTTGCCGTCGCGATGCATCTTGAAATCCATAGGGTATATGAAATAATATTAATTGGTTATTACATCTCTGTACTGGAAATTTTTAATAGGATTTTTATCATTAAAAATAATAAGATCGCTAATGCAATCATAGCAGAAATGATGGGACAGATTATCTAAATAGAAATATATTTACCATCGTCAGCATTCTGGCGTTGGCATGCAGTTATATTATTTTTTTAAATAAATCACACCTTAGGGCCGTATGTTGTCTTTTCAAGGTTTCGACTATTTGGACAGGCCCTGTTGAGTAGAGTCAGCACTCATTTCTTCAGATTTGTTTGAAAGAAAAGTGGTTAGATGGGCTTAATTTTGTCTTCCGATATATACCATCGAAGAGAGTTTTTAACGGGAGACGGAGTGACCATAACGAGCCCTTTGTTAGCCAACTTCAATAATAGGTAACGAGCTTTATAGATAGTGAAATTGCACTGTTCGGCAACGTCACGAGTGCTGGGCCATGATTCTGGTGGAGGAGCCACTTGCATCTTCCGAACAGTACATAATTTGGATATGACATTAAGTACTTGATCCGTTTGGGAAGGTTGAGTCGAATCTTTCCGATTTTCCATATTAACTCCAGGCTTTATTGAATCCAGTTAGACATCTTGAATGACTCGGGGTGATCCAACGGTTGATCAGCACATGAGGGCAATCTGAATGTTCGTTCATAACGAATTACCGGCTATATCCTGTTTTTTCTAGGTTGGTTTTCATACGATGTCAATTGATTATATCGAAAAGTTAAAATTTTATATCTTTTAATTTAAAAAATACAATAAAAAAAGAATTTTATTCTAATATAGATATAATTTGCGACACTATAGATCGCAAATTATAGTATTGAAATGTTATCTAAGTATTTTGTTGTGAAATTATTTGAATTTGTATTTTTTGTTTTTATTAATTGAATTATTCTGTAATACTTAAAAAGTCGATAGGGAAGTGGTTCATATATAAACATTTCTGAATGATCAATACGTTGTGTTAATTTTTTTTCTGATTCTGATGAGACTAAAGTAGAATTGCTAATGGAATAATTGTATTTCTTTGTATTCAATAAGACTGATTGTATATAAATTAATTTTTTTGTATTTCTTAGCAGTTGTATTTATGCCAATGAATTTTGGTACTTTAGCTATTTTTTAATAAATTTCACTTATAAGAATTTATAAAGTTATTTACTGTCTATTTCAAATAGCCATTATACCCAATAGATTTCAAGATGCATCGCGACGGCAAAGGAGCGAATCCCCGGGAGCATAGATAACTCTGTGACCGGGGTGAGTGAGTGCAGCCAACAAAGAGGCAACTTGAAAGATAACAGGTATATTTATTACGGAGAAAATAGTTGGAGCATTAGCTGGGGACACCCTTTAACTATAAAAGAAGGAAAAATAAAATAGTCTAATGGAATGCGTTTTTATTTAGAACACATTCTTATCCTTCACTTATATTAATTGCTATTAGATTGACCTGAATTTTATTGTTATCAATATATTAATGATTAGAAATGAAACTGAATAAAATTGTAATAGTGGTTATATTAACATTTTGCGTTATTTCTTTTGCAAATAAGGCGACTCAATGCCATTACATTGTTACTTTCAGTGACTCTATTATTACTATATCGTATTCCATCGATCCAAATACTTTCGATCAGACTGTGAGTCCCAGTGGAGAATTGAAAGGAGAAAAGATCCTGCCCCCGAAGAATGCCGAGATCCGTTGGAAAAATTGCAGTTTAGAACCAGTCGTTCAGCGGTTATTATCTCGGGTGATTTTAAAAGTATTGTTGGCTTTACCCGGGGTTATGAATAAACCAGATAAACCGCCAAAATCATGCCAGTGGGAGAAACTTAGCATGTTCATATTAATAGCAATTTCCACTTTTCAATAGTTGTTGTTTGATTAAATTCTCTAATTATGAAACTGAGGAATTCAGTGATTTTCAAGAAGAATCTGGGGCTTAAATTATCATTTCTATAGAGTATTCCATTCTTCATTTCCTGTCTCTGATTATTGTCATGCTAGTCTTATTCGATTGATAAATATTTTCATTATCGTTTGACTTGTAAATAAAATTAAACATTAATAACGTGACTTTATTATTAAGCTATGTTATCAAATCTATAATTAATGCTTCCATTTTAATATTAAATTTTCCTTATTAGTTGTGATCTGAGCACCTTACAGAAGAATGGATAATGGTTTTAACCGTTTAATAGCACAGTAAATACTAGCTTTCCCTTAGCATTGATTGCTACTGATTCTGTTAAGATAGTGATTTGATTTGTATTTTCTAATGAAAAAAGCATGAAAAATAATAAGAAAGCGAAAGAACATGGCAAAACATCGTTTTTCAGACAACATTTTTCTAAGCTGTATATGGATCATGTGGAGCATTGCTCTGGGATTCTATCTGGCTGGTAATTTTCTTAGCTGTGCAGTGACAGCGATTCTCTCTTTTCTGGCTTTAATATTTTGCTTTATTCACATGAGGTCGAGATTAAAAACTATGTTTGGAAAAAAAACAGAGACAGTGGTTGCTGAACCGATGTCTCAAGTTGTTGATGGTAAAAAGAACACCAATGCAGACGCCCGCCGTTGTACAATTGTCGCTAAAAGCTCGGTATTTAAGGGCGATATTGATGTGGAAGGTGATATACAGATCTGGGGCAAAGTGATTGGGAATATCCGAGTGAAAGAGGGGGCAATTCGAGTTATGCATGCCGGACAGGTTGAAGGTGAACTCAGTGCTCCAGAAATCATTATTGATGGCAATGTTGAAGGGACTTGCTGCGCAGCAACGTTGGATATTCTTGAACATGGTGAACTACGTGGTATCAGTCGTTGTGGCAGTATGTCTATTAAGCGTGGTGGTTTGTTTTTAGGTCAATCAGAACAGATTGAAAATAAAGAGAAATCCGCATCTGAGCGTGTTGTACCAATTAAAGATAGCAATAATGATAAATCCAAAGATAAGGCCACGGTAAAAACAAGTGCCTGATAGTCAGGCCCGTGTGATGCGTGTGATTCTGATCATTTCCGGCACGGGCCATTTCCTTCCTTGATAAATTCTTAGTCTTTTGAATTCATTTACCCTGTTTACCTTTAAGCTTGTTGTTCATTATAGTAGCTTACCTATTGGCTATATTTTAATTTACCTGGTTGATATGAATCTAAAAAATGCGGTTTACTGCATATATACCCAATAGATTTCGAGTTGCAGCGCGGCGGCAAGTGAACGAATCCCCAGGAGCATAGATAACTATGTGACTGGGGTGAGTGAAAGCAGCCAACAAAGCAGCAACTTGAAGGATGAAGGGTATCCTTATGGATTTCGAGATGCATCGTGACGGCAAGAGAGCGAATCCCTGGGAGTATAGATAACTCTGTGACCGGGGTGAGTGAGTGCAGCCAACAAAGGGGCAACTTGAAAGATAACGGGTATATATAGGCATATTCTTTAGCTGATGTTGAGGGAAATATAATGGTGATATTGGAAACCAACAGATTAATAATGAGAAAATGGAAAGAGGAGGATAGGGTACCGTTCTTTCTTTTGAATAGTCATGCCGAGGTTATGGAATACTTTCCTGCCACTTTGACGGTTGAACAAAGTAATGCAATGGTGGACAAAATTATTCAGAAATTTGAGCAACAGGGTGATTGGGGGTTATGGGCTGTGGAGCTGAAAGAAACTGGGGATTTTATTGGTTTTGTTGGTTTGAATATTCCTGTAGCGGAATTACCTTTTTCACCTTGTGTCGAAATTGGCTGGCGTCTTGATAAGCCATTTTGGGGGAAAGGTTATGCTAGCGAAGCGGCTTATCAGGCATTGGATTTTGCTTTCACTAGATTAAAACTTGAGGAAGTGGTTGCATTTACTACAGTTTCTAATTTGCGATCTCAAAAAGTTATGGAGAAGCTTGGAATGGTGAAAGATGAAAATACTTTTTTGCATCCTTTATTACCGAATGGGCATCCGCTTCGTGAACATGTACTCTATAGAATCAGTCAGTAATAACGTTGGTTTCCTTTCTGGTTTTTGCTACTTTGGTGTTTTATACTGCTGTTGCATATATATACGTATTTGGGAATACAAATGAAATATGAATTAGCTGTTATGGCGGCTCTGACTAAATTAAATCATCCTAATACTCGTTCAATTGTGGATGCGACAGGGATATCTGAGCGCAAAGTACAACAGGTATTGCAAACACTGCAACAAGACTTAGAGGTAAAGATTAACCGTATCAGAAATGGTAAGGTTAGTTATTTCGAAGTTATTTCCTGGGGAATATTTGAAAGTGGACAGGCAATTAATTGTAAATTGAGTGATTTGGATCTTGCTAAGTTTAAATATTCCCGTCAACAAGAGAAAAATATTAGAAACAAAAAAGATAAAAAAGTAATAATGACAACTTATAATGAAAAGAAGCGTTATTTTGATCGAGTAAAACTGAAAAACTACAGGCATAGTATGCGTCTTGAGGGAATGAATATTATTATGAATAGCTTACCTGTAACTAAAGAAGAGCAAGAAAATCTGAGAAATCATTTAATTAGAAAATACAGTGAACAGCGAGGAGATTATGATATACCCAATAGATTTCAAGATGCTTCGCGACGGCAAGGGAGCGAATCCCCGGGAGCATAGCTAACTATGTGACCGGGGTGAGTGAGCGCAGCCAACAAAGAGGCAACTTGAAAGATGACGAGTATAGATAAATATGGCGCAGGACAAGATCCCTACACATACTTAGGCACAGATATTCTCGTCAATAAATTGGGCATTCGTGATTCAATCATTCTGGAGCAGGCAGAGAGGGAATTCACTGAGCTGGCTATATTAAATATTTCATTTCTGGAACCACCTTACGATTTAGCTTTTTGGTGTCAACTCCATAAACAAATATTTTCTGATTTATATGATTGGGCGGGGCAGCTGAGAACAATTGATGTATCAAAAGGTAATACTCGTTTCTGTAATGCTGAACGTATTGAAATAGAAGGGAATAGAATATTCAATATGTTATTAAGTGAAAATTATCTTATGGGATTAAACTATCAGGAATTCATCAGAAAACTTGCTGGGTATTATGCAGAATTAAATGTGATTCATCCTTTTAGAGAAGGGAATGGGCGAACACAACGTCTGTTATTTGAATATATTGTTGTAAACTGTGGATATAAAATCTCTTTTGAATCTATAGATGCTAAGCAGTGGATTGAGGCCAATATTTCTGCTTATCAATGTAATTATCAACCATTAATAAGAATTTTTGAAAATTGTGTTTCTATTTAATGTTTTTGGCTATTTTATTGATTATTTACAAACATGGTTTTAAGAAATAATGATCTTAAATAGGTAGAAAAATAGTCTTAAATGTGACCTTGTTTTGGTTGTTAGAGAATTGTAAAAAAATTTTTCTGCTGCTGAAATAATTCTCTAATGATTGACAATTAGAAATAGCTAAGTGTAAGGATATATTGTTATGAATGAGAGTGATAACCTCATGATAAAGTGACAAGAATAAAATTATTCCTGCCACTTTTGCTTGCTATTAATTGATTTAAAAACAAGCTATTGAGAAAAAAATGCTATAAAGGGCTATCGGTCCGCATACTTGAGTACATTTGGTCAGTGGCTTATCACTTTGCAAACAGATAGTTGCGAATGCTGGGTTGGAGGAGAAAGTGGCAATACTTAACGCTAAAAGGCAAGCTGATAACTTCTTCATAGTTGGTACCTCATCAGGTTTATTGGAGTCAAATAATTTATACCCAATAGACTTCGAGTTGCAGAACGGCGGCAAGTGAATGAATCCCCAAGAACATAGATAACTCTGTGACTGGGGTGAGTAAAAGCAGCCAACAAAACAGCAAATTGAAAGATGAAGGGTATATCTGAGTTACTAATTACTATTCAATAATAGGTAATAAGTTCACTTTTCGGTATAATTTTTTGCTGTATTGTTGAAAATCTGTTGAATATATATTGTGCTTGAAATTTATATTTCTAACGAAATAAAATGTATGCTGTTGATCCAACTATATTTTTGTTAATTCCAGTTTCTGGAATATACAATCTACAGATCCCTGTTATTTGTGTGGGAGAAAAAGATGAATTATATGAGAGATAAATTTGGCATCTTTATTCAATTATATGAATGGTCGTTATCAGTTAAGAATAATGAATAAATACCGATTGGCTACATTAATATTATATACCCTATGGATTTCAAGATGCATCGCGACGGCCAGGGAGTGAATCCCCGGGAGCATAGATAACTCTGTGACTGGGGTAAGTGAAAGCAGCCAACAAAGAGGCAACTTGAAAGATAACAGGTATATTTCACTCTATTGATGTTGTTTGGCATGATTTCATTGTGTTGCTAAATTGGTTCTTTTATTTTAACTCGTTATTTTATCTTAATAGGAAACAGGAATTAAACATGGCTAATCGCGTATGGGTGCTGGGTGATGCTGTTGTTGATTTGGTGCCTGAAAATTCAAATAGTTACTTGAAGTGTCCTGGTGGTGCGCCAGCCAATGTGGCAGTGGGTGTCGCACGATTGGGAGGTACTAGCGGTTTTATTGGTCGCGTAGGTAAAGATAGCTTTGGTACATTCCTGCGACAGGTGCTGCACACTGAAGGCGTGGATATCCGTTATATGATACAGGACGACCAATATCACACTTCCACTGTGGTTGTCGATCTGGATCAGCAGGGTGAGCGCTCATTTACTTTTATGGTTACTCCCAGCGCCGATCTGTTTCTACAGCCTTCTGATGTACCAGAATTTAGCGCTGGGGAATGGTTACATATCTGTTCAATCGCTTTGTCGCAGGAGCCAAGCCGTAGTACCACATTGAATGCAATGGAAAACATTAAGGCAGCCGGTGGTTGGGTGAGTTTTGACCCCAATATCCGAGAGGAGGTATGGAAGCAACCGGAAGAATTGCGCCTGTGTTTGGAAAAGGCGTTGATGTTGGCGGATGTAGTGAAAATCTCACGCGATGAACTCAATTTTATCAGCAACATTGATCAACTGGAGAACGCGATTGACTGGATGATGGCTCGCTTTCCATTATGCTTACTCTTGGTTACGCTCGGTCGTGATGGTGTTTACGTGCACGATGGCAAACAACTCCGTCATTTTGGTGCTACACCAATTATCCCTGTTGATACGACCGGTGCTGGTGATGCATTTGTTGCCGGTTTGTTGGCTGCACTGGCAAAACTAGGACGTATCCCGCAGAATGACGAATGGGCGGTGGTCATCGCTCAGGCTCAAGCGTGCGGTGCATTGTCGACTACCGCTAAAGGTGCGATGACTGCGCTGCCATATGCGGATGAATTGAACGCTTTCTTACAGATGCGCACCTGAGTATATGATGGCGGGCATCTGACTTACCATTCCTCATTTTCCCGCCGAATTTGGGGAATCTATCACAATGGCTTGAGCTGGTTAACGAACTTGATTACTATCTGCCAATCAACTCGATTACCTTTTCCTGAAAAATCGGTTTTGTAATTTAGTAGAACAAGAATAACTCTATCTCGATGGGTCGAGTATTATGAAAAACCTCCACTATTTGATTGTCGCTCCAGGATTAATATTTTCAGCTTCTGTCTTTGCTTCTTCCTATAACAACATCGAAGCGCGTCTTAACGTATTAGAGCAGCGACTGCAACAAGCAGAGCAGCGGGCTGCCCAAGCAGAAGCACGTGCCATAGCGGCTGAACAACGTGCACAACGTTTGGAACACACCGTTAAAAACGAACAACAGACTGTACAAGTAATACAACGTAGCGCTTTGTTGGAAAATAATGCACAAGAAGGCAAGTCCGCGCCAACTAATAATTTGAAGTTGAATGATTTCGGTAATCTGAAATTGTACGGCGATGTAGAATTCAATCTTGATGGCGCCAGTCGAAGTGGTCAGCTGACCTCTCTGAAAACGAGTGATAATAAAGACTGGAAACCGGGTGACAAAGAGCGCTGGGGTATCAATGGCCGTATTTTAATTGGATTAGATGGTTATCGTAGTAATCAGAATGGTAACTTCGCCGGCTTCAGCGTGCAGCCATTGGCAGATATGACTGGAAAAATGAATCTCGATGATGCTGCCTTCTTCTTCGGCAACGAGAAAAACTGGCAGACTAAAATCGGACGTTTTGAAGCTTACGATATGTTTCCTCTTAACCAAGATACTTTTATTCAGTATTCTGGCAATACTGCTAACGATTTGTATGCTGATGGTTTCGGTTACATCTACATGATGAAAGAGGGGCGTGGCCGTAGTAACAGTGGCGGTAGCCTGATGTTGAGCAAATACACCGGTAACTGGTATTTCGAACTCAATACGTTACTTGAAGATGGTACTTCGCTATTTCAGGATAGCATCTATCACGGTAACACATTGGAGAATAATAAAAATGTTGCTTATCTGCGTCCAGTGATAGCTTGGAAAAAAGACCAGTTTAGTGCAGCCGTGGCTATGGAAAGCAATGTGGTCAACAACGCCTACGGCTACCAGAATGCCCAAGGGCAATGGATCGATCAATCCAAACGCAATGGCTACGGTATGACATTAAGCTGGAACAATCTGGCGACAGATCCAGAGAACGGCATTGTCGCTAACCTGAACACTGCCTACTTAGATGCTTCAGGCGAGCAGAATTTCACAGCTGGAATCAATGTGATGTGGCGTCGCTTCGAACTGGGCTATATCTATGCTCACAACAATATCAAAGAGTTCAACACTGACGGTATGGCCGCGCGTATTGAGCAGCCGTTCAATGAACCCGGCGAATATGACATTCGTACCATCCATACGTCATATCAGATTCCTAACCTCATGAATATGAAGAACTTCAATCTCTATCTTGGAGCTTATGTCTCCATGTTGGAAACGGATGCTAACAACAGAATTGCCAACAGTCATAACGATCAGCGTTACGGAGCGCGTGCCAGATTTAAATACCTCTTCTGATGCAAGTTAACTGATTGCCGCCATAGCTTATATTATCCATGAGATATTTTGGTTTATAAGGGGCATCACATGGATATAATTACAACTGTTAACGCACTAGTGTTACTGCTTGGCGGTAAAGAAAACATTGTTAACGCTGCCCATTGTGCGACCCGTCTACGTTTGGTGCTAGTGGACGATAGCAAGGTGGACAAGACCGCCATCGGTAAACTCGAAGGGGTGAAAGGTTGCTTCAACAACGCCGGGCAGATCCAGGTGATCTTCGGCACCGGGCTGGTCAACAAGGTATACTCAGAATTCATTAAGGTGACGAATGTTAGTGAATCCAGTCAGTTGGAAGCCGCCAACATTGCCGCAAAAAAGTTAAATCCATTACAGCGTATTGCGCGCCTGTTATCGAATATCTTTGTACCGATTATTCCAGCCATCGTCGCTTCTGGTTTATTGATGGGTTTGCTTGGCATGATGAGAACCTACGGTTGGGCTGATACCGATAGCGTTCTATTTGTGATGCTGGATATGTTCAGCTCAGCGGCGTTTATTATTCTTCCGATCTTAATCGGTTTCACTGCCGCACGTGAATTCGGTGGCAACCCATATCTGGGGGCTACGCTCGGCGGTATCCTCACCCATCCGGTTTTGACCAATGCTTGGGGGGTTGTTAGCGGCTTCCATACTATGAATTTTTTCGGGCTAGAAATTGCTCTGATCGGCTATCAGGGTACGGTGTTTCCCGTGTTGCTTGCAGTGTGGTTCATGAGCATGTTGGAAAAGCAGTTACACAAAGTCATCCCCAATGCACTCGATCTAATCCTGACACCATTCCTGACAGTGATTATCTCAGGTTTTATCGTCATACTATTTATTGGTCCTGCTGGGCGCATACTTGGTGACAGTATCTCGTTCATTCTCAGTTTGCTAATTACCCATATTGGTTGGTTAGCGGGGTTGCTATTTGGTGGTCTATATTCGGTAATTGTCATTTCTGGTATCCATCACAGTTTTCATGCTATTGAAGCCGGACTACTGGGTAATCCAAACATTGGTGCCAATTTTTTACTACCGATCTGGTCAGTGGCTAATATCGCCCAAGGTGGTGCTTGTCTGGCAGTGTATTTCAAAACCCGTGATGCCAAAATTAAAGCTATCGCGGTACCGTCCGGTTTTTCTTCCATACTCGGCATCACTGAAGCAGCGCTGTTTGGTATCAACCTGCGCTTTGTAAAACCGTTTCTTGCGGCGTTGATAGGTGGTGCGCTCGGCGGTGCCTGGGTGGTTGTTAATCACGTTGGCATGAGTGCTATTGGGCTAACTGCGATTCCCGGTATGGCGATCGTACAGGCTGGTTCAATGCTGAACTATGTTATTGGTATGGTTATCGCTTTTGGTAGTGCTTTTGTCATTTCTCTGTTGCTGAAATACAAAACGGACAGTGAATAATGCAAGAACTTAGTTTCATGAAACAAACTACACTGGCATTAATGAACGGCCAGCAGTGCGCAGCGCATGATCCGCATCGTCCGGTATGGCATCTGGCGCCAGCTGTTGGTCTGCTCAATGATCCGAATGGTTTCATTCAGCACAATGGCGTCTATCACCTGTTCTACCAATGGAACCCGTTGGCCTGCGATCACAAGCACAAATGTTGGGGGCACTGGCAGTCAACGGATCTGGTTCATTGGCAACATCAGCCGGTGGCGCTGTTGCCGGGTGCTGATTATGACAAGCACGGCTGCTATTCTGGTTCGGCGGTGGAGGAAAACGGCAACATCATACTTGTATATAGCGGTAATGTGAAATACCCGGACGGTTCACGCACGACCTATCAGTGTCTGGCACGAAAAAACGAATGTGACGAATATGACAAAATCGGCCCGGTGTTACCTTTACCTGTAGGCTACAGTGGTCATGTGCGTGATCCAAAAGTGTGGCGCTATCAAGATAACTGGTACATGGTGCTTGGCGCACGCGATTTACAAGATCAGGGTAAGGTGTTGCTACTACGTTCCACTGATTTATACAAATGGCAAATGTTGGGTGAAATTGCCGGTTCACAACTGAATGGAATGGGGGATTTTGGTTATATGTGGGAGTGCCCAGACTTGTTCACATTGGGCGACACTGAGGTGCTTATCTGCTGCCCGCAAGGGTTGGAAGCACAGAATGAACGTTATCTTAACACCTATCAGGCGGGTTATTTGAGTGGAAAACTGGATTATCAGGCCGTTCATTTTACGCATGGTGAATTCCACGAGCTGGATGCTGGATTTGAGTTCTACGCGCCGCAGACCACGCAGATCGCAGATGGCCGCCGTCTACTGATTGGCTGGATGGGTGTGCCGGATCAAGATGAGCAATATCATCCGACCATTCGCTACGGTTGGATTCACACTATGACCTGCCCACGCGAATTGACGTTGTGTGACGGTAAGTTATATCAGCAACCAGTGCGCGAACTACAGCAATTGCGCGGTGAACAGACTGTTTGGCAGGGTGTTGCCAACGACGCTCCGCCCTTGGATATCACTAGTGCTGAACTGATTCTTGTGCCACAGGGATTGTTCAACGTTTGCTTTGGTGATGCTATGCAGCTTACATGGGATGGTGGATTGCTGAGCTTGATACGTAATAGTTTGTGTAGTAATCAAGAGGAACACCGCTACTGGCGTGGCACAGTTCAGCATTTGCAAATAATGATCGATCGCTCCAGTGTAGAGATTTTCATTAATCACGGTGAAGCAGTAATGAGCTCACGTTACTTTCCTACTTCACAGCCGTTGCTACATATGAAAGGGAAGGCAAAGCTAGCACTGCAATACTGGCCGCTGATGTCATGTCTAGAATAAAATATCCTCCGATGAAGTCAGATATCATTAGCGATTGGGAATACCTATTCCTACGATATATTTAGCCTCATCATATAAATAATGGATATTAATTAACTGGATTAGAAACATTAAAACATTTAAATTTAATGTGTTTTAATGATCTTTCTGTTGAGCTGAAAAATAAATTATCAGTTCAAACTAGCTTAAATGTAAATTATATTCACGTTCAGGATGATCCTGGTTTAGAATTAGAGATATTTTCACGTTATAATAAAGGTACTAATCCAATGTCTAAACAAGAAATTCGTCATGTTTTATTTAGTTCTCAATTTAATGATTGGGTTATAAATAAAGTTGATGAGTTGAAGCATGATAATTAAATGTAAAAAGTATTTAAATAACTTTTCAAAATAATAGATCACTTGAAGGGAACTCAGTCCAATTTTTGCGATCTGATCAATTGCAAAAAATCCCAAACCCCAACCCGGACTGAGTGATGCCAATAATAACATCTATCCCCCACGATGAACGCCAAAAAATGAAAAAACTTATCCATAAAACTCGCGACAAGGACTATGCTCGCCGATTAACCGCATTACTGCTGTTAAATGAAGGCGTTACTGTGACCGAAGTCGCTAAAATCCTTCATGCCGCCCGCTCTTCTGTCAATCGCTGGGTTAAATGGTTTAGGTTATAGGGATTGGAAGGACTCAAAAGTTTACCCGTTGGTAGGCCAGCAGTCTGGGAGCTCACTCCTCTCAATAACATCTTGTTTTTCTTATTACAGCAGGCCTTTGATGCCTGCCAGACAAGTAAAACCAGCTGGCATAACCGTAAAGCGGAACTGGCAGAGGTTGAGGCCGAGCTTGCCGCTGTACTGGCAGTGAGTTCTCCCGGTAACGCTGAAAAAATTGCCCCCTTGCGTGAACGTTTTGACGTGAAATCATGGGAAGTAAATCGGAGCGCCGGGCTCTATATCCGCTCGCACGAGGAAGTACAACGAATCAGTATTCGTGACCGTCTGAATGACTTTATGCAGCAACACGGCGCGGAATTGGCCGCAGCACTGGCACCTGAGCTGATGGGCATTAAAAAAACAGCCTGCTATGATACAAAATCGCGCTGTCGACCGCTCAATGACATATCTGCGGGAAGCTCTCACAGGGTGGATCGCTACGGGGGCGGAAATTAATTATTCAGAACAGGACAGCAACATTTTAACGGCCATCGGATACAGGCCGGAAGCGCCCTCGCGGGATGACAGTCGCGAAAAATTCACCCCTGCACAAAACATGATTTATGCCCGCCGACGAGCAGAACTGGCCGCACAGTAGACCGCTCAAAAATCCCTGAAAATCCCGTTATTTTTCTGCAAAAAAGCCATGCATGCACAAGGTGCATGGTTTTGCATGCGTTTTGACGTCACTGAATACCCCGCCAGCGCCAGCACTGGCGCGCCCTGAGGCTACTCATTCACCTGCATTAAAAGCGACCACTAAAGCGGGCAGGCGTGGCGGGGATAGCATTGCGTCCTGTGATATTTATTCTTTTATAATTTCTCTTTTTCTAAGCTCGGCGAAATTAGACCAATCAGAATCATTTATACAAATTAAGTTCGAGCCATAATAGAGTTTCGGAATTGGCCAGCGACATTGTTTACCAATAATATCAATGCAGCATCTGGCGAAAATTTGTTCTTCAATGTCTGTAAGAATCGTTTCGTATTGATCGATCATAGGCATTGACTCGTAAAAACCCCTACATCTATCAAAAACAAATAAATCTGTATGCATCGTGCGAACTTTTGCTTTGTATTTCCATCTTTTATGCATCTTTACATTTGAATGGTACGGTGCCCCTAACTGATTAAGAGCTACCTCTAACCAAAGATGCGGTAAAGGAATATCACAGAATAAACCACCTCGAGCATCAGGAATTGCTTTCATGATTTTGGGTATTGCGTTGAGCATCCGTTGAGATAATAATTTGTCAGCTCCAGTCAGCATTGAATGAAATGATTCTCGAAATTGGGCTGCATTTAATATAGAAACGCCTTCTTTACTTTGGTTAAAGAAAGTTTTGAAATATGATGAAACGCTTTTGCCTGAACCATTTAATGAATCAATAAAATTCCAGAACGGATAGCTTTCATTGTCCATGAACCTGTTTCCGGATATGGGAGAAAAAAATGATTCCTCGTCCTTGTCATCCATTGATATCAAGCTTTTAAAAAAATCTGTGGATTCAATCTCTGCAAAAGTAGCTGTGACTTCAGCCTTTTTTTCGTTGAATAATTGTTTTCGTAATGAGTTGTTTTGTAAAAAACGAATTGTCGGACTTATCATTGATGCATAGTGCATTACATAACTTGTTGAAAAGGCTGAGTATGCGCCAGATATATTACATTTGATAATTTTTTCTAAAGACTGCAGATCGTATCCATGTGATGTAGGTGATTCAGTAAAATATGAAAAATCATCATCATCATCATTGGTGGCTTCAAGGACAGATGACTCGATCATTTCGTGATTCATGAAGTAACTTGCGAGAAATTTTGCATTATCCTCATTTGCGTCAGGCTCGCAAGAATTTACAATTAATACTCCTAAGTCTGATAGCGCTTGATTGTCAAAAACAGAGTTTATTACGCCAATCGGGGGGCTTGGCTTAGTTAATAATGAACTGATGAAGTCAAGATAAATAATATCAAAGGTATGGTGGGTGGTTTTGAAAAAATCACCTATAGAGCCTGGGAGTATTTTTAATTTCGGATAGGATTCTTTAGCTTTGTTTAATGCGGTAGCATAAGAGTTATTATCAATTTCAAAAGCCCAGATATTTTCTATTTTAATATCTAAAGATAAAAGTATGTCCAGATCGTTTTCTGGCTCTGGCCCACAAAAGAAAGCAATTTTTAGTTCATTCGCTTTTTTAGGTTTGTAGCTATCACTGATTTCCTGCACCCAATTATAACCATTACGTAATAAATCATTTTCATTATAATTAAATGCAAGATTCAGTGTATCTTTCCAACAAAAATCTATAAGATTTTTCAAATAATTAGATTCTAATATCCTTGATTTTTCGGATTGAGTGGTCAATCTCTCAATAGCAGTTTTCCATATGTCTAATCTGGATTTTTGTTTAATGTCTTGTTTGTAAGTTTTCATTTGTGTGTACTCATTGAATGAATAAAATACAACCCCCACCAGTTCATTAAGTCTTTTCTTTGAGTAAGGTAGGTTGAACGATTGTAGGCTTTACGAACTTCATTTTTATCACTGTGAGCAAGTGCTGCTTCTATAACGTCTGGGTTTAATCCAGCTTCATTCATCGCTGTACTCGCTATGGAACGTAATCCGTGCGCGACCAATTTACCGCCATACCCAATGCGTTTTAAAGCAGCATTAGCCGTCTGGCTATTCATAGCTTGTTTTGGATCATTTCTGCTTGGAAAAACATGTTCACGATGAGCGCTGATTGGCTTCATCACATCCAGAATCTCTAATGCTTGGGGCGATAAAGGAACAATATGCTCACGCTTAGCCTTCATCCGTTCGGCTGGAATAGTCCAGAGCTTTGCATCGAGATCGATCTCTGCCCAACGAGCACCGGAGGCCTCAGAAGGGCGAACAAGTGTCAAGAGTTTCCATTCAATGAGACAGCGAGTCGGAACAGACAGATTTGACATGACTAAAGAACGCATCAGCTTCGGCAATTCTTCTGGCCGCAGCGTCGGCATGTTTTGTTTTTTGGGCTTTTCAAAGGCCATCCCAACACCTGATGCTGGATTGACATCAATCAGACCAGTGTTTACGGCATAAATCATTATCTCGTTAATGCGCTGCACCAGTCGACGTACAGTCTCAAGCGCCCCACGAGCTTTGATTGGCTCAAGCGCTTCAACCAATGTACGGGCTTTGATTTGCTGAACGGGGATCTCACCGATGGCAGGGAATACATCTTTCTCCAGTGAGCGCCAAATGTCTTTTGCGTAATCAGGGGTAACGCTTTTGCTTTTGAGCTGGAACCAGTTTGCCGCAACAGTCGAAAAAATACTGTCTAGGGCTATCTGTCGCTGTTCTTCAACAACTTCGGCCTGAACTTGGGGGTCGGTGCCATTAGCTAATAAGGAAAGATAATCCGCTCTTAACCCTCGGGCATCAGCAAGTGAAAGGGCTGGAAAAGCACCAAGCCCCATCATTGTCCGCTGTTTTGTTGCCGGACGTTGATAGCGAAAGCGCCAGAGTTTCTTGCCGCTGGTTTTCACTATCAGGAAAAGCCCATCGCCATCATGCAGCGTTAGATCCTTCTTCTAACGCTTTAGCGCGTAGAACTTCGGTGTTGGTCAGGGGGAGTGTTGTCCGTGCCACTGTGGCCGCTCCTTCATGAATTGGTATACGCTTTTAGGTATACATCCTACCGTATACCTAAACGTATACCAATAATCACCGGATTTAGCCGGATGTTCTCGGACAACTACAGACACAAAAAAGCCCGCAGAGCTTGTGCCATGCGGGCTTTCAGGATTTCACCGGACGTATCCGGATCATTATTTGGTGGAGCTGGCGGGAGTTGAACCCGCGTCCGAAATTCCTACATCCTTGGTACTACATGCTTAGTCTAATCTTTACATTCACTTGCCAGCTGCGGATAGACACGCCACTAACAAACTAGCCTGATTAGATTTAACGCTTCAACCCCAGGCAAGGCATCCACGCGATCTCTTTTAGGTTTGACCTCCCTTGATCCCCGTCCTAAGAGCGGAGGCTAGGGAGAGAGGGCTCTATGCAGGTTATTAAGCTACTAGTGCGTATTCGTTGTCGTTTGCAACTATTTTTTTGCGGCTTTTTACGAGGCCAACCGCCCCTCGGCATGCACCTTGGGTTTCGCGAATCCCGTCGAATCCAGAATCAGCCCCAAGTGTCTTAAACACGAGTATATCAGAATATTAAACTATAATGCCAGAATTTATCGCCCAGCATTCTTCATAATACGTGCTTTGTCTAATTTCCATTCACGTTCTTTAATGTCCGAACGTTTGTCGTGTGCCTTTTTACCCTTTGCTACGCCAATTTTGACCTTGCACCAGGCGTTTTTCCAATAGAGAGATAAGGCAACAACGGTATAACCTTCGCGATTGACTCGACCATATAATGAGTCAAGTTCGCGCTGATTGAGTAAGAGTTTGCGTGAGCGCATTGGATCACAGACGACATGGGAAGAAGCTACATTTAATGGGGTGATGGTGGCACCAAAAAGATAAGCGTCTCCATCTTTGAGCAAAACGTAACTATCGCTGATGTTGGCTTTACCAGCGCGCAGTGACTTGACTTCCCATCCTTGTAACGAGAGACCAGCCTCAAATTCTTCTTCGATGAAGTATTCGTGACGGGCTCGTCTATTCATGGCAATGGTTGCCGAACCGGGTTTGTGTGCTTTTTTCTTTGTCATAGTGTATGCATTATACTGAATGCTTTGATGAAAGAAATCTTTTCCCGCAGCATATTTGCTGATTAATGAGTATTTATTGCATCATACGCTGACAGATTTTTCTTTGATCACGTATAGGTGATATTATTTGCCACAATTAAGCCTTACAGGAAATGATATGCCACAGATTAGTCGCTCTGCGTTAGTACCGTACAGCGTGGAACAAATGTACAAATTGGTCAATGATGTTGGTTCTTATCCGGATTTTTTACCGGGATGTGTCGGCAGTCGTGTGTTGAGTATCAGTAGTAATGAAATGACTGCGTCAGTCGATGTTTCCAAAGCGGGTATTAGTAAGACTTTTGTTACTCGGAATATTCTGGCTGATAATCAAAGCATTAATATGCAACTGGTGGATGGGCCTTTTCGTAAGTTGATGGGTGGTTGGCAGTTTATTCCACTTAGTGAAGATGCGTGTAAAGTTGAGCTGTACCTGGATTTTGAATTTACCAATAAACTAATTGAATTGGCTTTCGGTAGGATTTTTAAGGAATTAGTCGGAAGTATGATTCAGGCTTTTACTTTACGTGCACGTGAGGTTTATAGTGTCTGATATCAATATCGAAGTTGTTTATGCATTGCCTGATCGTCAATATCTACGTACTGTGAAATTGTCCCAAGGTGCGACTGTAGAGCAGGCGATAATTGCGTCAGGTTTGTTGACTTTGCGTAATGATATTGATCTGCAAAAAAATAAAGTCGGAATTTATAGTCGTCCTGCCAAGCTGACGGATATTTTGGAGGAGGGTGATCGGGTGGAAATTTATCGCCCATTATTGGCCGATCCAAAAGAAATGCGTCGTAAGCGGGCCGAGCGGGCTAAGAATAATGCTCAATAGTTATCAATAAACAGCCAGTCATTTGTTTTTCTGACTGGCTGTTTATATCTCTTTGTTATTGAAGATTCTTAGTAAGTGAATTTTCGTTTTTAATGTCAGTCAGTACACCATTACTGTCAAATGTCAGTGTCAAGGTTTGCTGAGTCACTTTTTCATGCCCAGGTTGCTGACGAAACACATAAAACCATGTTTGAGTACCAAACGGGTCCTGTAACATTGGTGTCCCCAATGTGTAGGCTACCTGTTGCTGGGTCATTCCCTTGTGGATTTTTGATACATTCGCAGATGTCAGATAGTTTCCCTGATTAATATCAGGGCGATAAACAACCCGTTCCAACATAGAGCAACCCGCAGTCAGCATAACGAATGATACAGCAGCGGCAGTCAACATTTTACAGCGCATGGTAATTACATTCCTTTAGGAGTCAGGATGTTGATAATAATAGACCTTGACGAGATTGAAAACCTCTACAAGCCTTAGTTATGACCCCAAATATACGTAAAAGTTGTGTCTATCATGCAGCCAGCAGCTCTTTTGCGTTTGCTAAGGTGTTTTTTGTGACTTCACTACCAGCGAGAAGTCGTGCCAGCTCTTGTAATCTGGTTTTTTTATCCAGCAACTGCATTTGGGTTTCAGTTTCTTCACCGTCAGTCTGTTTACTGACATAAAAATGTTGGTGACCACAGCCGGCTACCTGGGGTAGGTGAGTGACGCACATGACCTGAGTGGATTCGCCCAATTCTCGTAATAGGCGACCGACAATTGCAGCTGTTGGGCCACTGATACCTACATCTACTTCATCGAAAATCAGAGCTGAAGTTTCCATTTTTTTGGCCGTTATAACCTGGATTGCCAGTGCAATACGGGAAAGCTCACCACCTGAAGCAACTTTTGCCAGTAATTGGTGTGGTTGACCAGGGTTAGTTGTAACATTAAATTCAACTTTATCTGCACCATCGATATTTAGGTGTTCAGGCATAAAAGAGACATCAATGGTAAAGCGTCCGTGAGGCATAGAGAGCTGATGCATACTGTTAGTAATTAGCTCATTTAATTCTTTGGCATATTGCTGGCGAATCAGATGTAATTTTTCTGCTACCTCTAATGCCTGCTTATAGTGTTTATTAACCTGTTCGCTGAGATGAGCACAATCATCTTCTTGTTGAGCTAATAGTTGTTGTTCTTCTAGTAGTTGTTGATGTAGAGAAGGAAGTTCTTCCGGTACAACATGGTGTTTACGAGCTATTCTGATTTGCTGAGAAATCTTCTGTTCTAGTTCAAATAGGCGGTTTGGGTCCATATCCAATTGATCACCGTAGTGACGAAGTTCATCATTAACTTCGTTAATTTGGATGGATGCTTCTTCCAGCATGATGAGTAAGTTATTGAATTTATCATCCATAGTGATGAGTTCTGCTAGCTCGTGTTTAGCGTGATTCAACAGACTGATAATATTTTGTTCATCATTATCACTCAGTAGCTGGAGAGCATTTTGACTGACAGATAATAGTTGACCACGGTTTGCTAGCCGTTTGTATTCATTATCATGTTCCTGATATTCACCTGGTTGTGGTGCCAGTTCATTTAGCTCTTTCAGATGGTATTCCAGTAGCTGTTGACGGGATTGGCGCTCAAGAGCTTGTTGTTGGAATTGAGCCAAATTTTGACAGCTTTGGTGCCATTTCTGGTATGCCTGTTTCATCTCATGTTGCAGATTGAATTGATTAGCGTAAGTATCGAGCAGACGTTTTTGGTGGTTGCTATCCAGTAGTAATTGGTGAGCGTGCTGACCATGAATCTGAATAAGATGGGCACCCAATTCACGTAATTGGGAAAGTGGTACCGCGGTACCATTGATAAAGCCTCTTGAACGGCCATCTGAAGTTATAGTGCGGCGTAGCAGGCATTCGTTACTGTCGTCAAGTTGGTGCTCTTCCAACCATTGACGCGCTGAAGGAGCATCAGCAAGAGAAAAACGGGCACAGATATCAGCACGAGAGGCTCCATTGCGCACCATATTGGTCTCACCTCGATTACCCAAGCATAAACCTAATGCGTCAATTGCGATAGATTTACCGGCACCAGTTTCACCCGTTATGGCTGTCATACCGGGTCGGAATTCAATTTCAAGTTCACGAACAATCGCAAAGTTGCTGATGGTTAACTGGGTGAGCATTCTTCCTCTCCTGTGTATAAAAACACCTCTGTATTTTCATACAGTATAAACTGGTTTTTTATACAGTAAAGTAGTGATGTCCATTTTTCAGAACATTTTTTTAGACCAGCTGAGTTTTGTACTTAGGGTATTGAAGTAATTATAATCTTTAGGGTGGATCAAATTGAGCTTCTGTTTGCTACGATTAATAATGACATCTTCACCATTTTGTATAGGCAAAACTATTTGGCTATCGCAACTGACTTCATAATCGTTGCTGTTTTGGGAAAATTTCAATCTGATACTGCTTTCACTACTGATAACCAATGGGCGGGAAGATAATGTATGTGGGAACATAGGCACTAGGACGATAGCATCCAGATTAGGTGTTAGAATTGGCCCTCCTGCGGAAAGTGAGTAAGCTGTAGACCCGGTTGGTGTTGCGATAATCAGTCCGTCAGAACGTTGGGAAAAAGCAAAACGTTCATCAATATAAACTTCGAATTCAATCATGTGAGCCACTTTCCCCGGATGGAGTACTATTTCATTGATTGCGCTACTGATGCGGGGTTTTTGACCGTTTCTTTTGACTTGTGCTTCGAGTAGGAAACGATGTTCGTTGCGATATTCGCCATCGAGTACTTCGGAAAGTTGTTGCAGAGCATTATCAGGATCTAAGTCTGTCAGAAAACCTAAATTGCCTCTGTTAATTCCGATAACTTTAATGTCATAACGGGAAAGAACCCGAGCAGCGCCTAGCATGTTGCCGTCACCACCAACAACAACAGCCAAATCAGCTAGTTTACCAATTTCAGTCAAGCCGCCGGTCTGTGCATCTTTCAAGCCAATATCTTTGGCGACTTGGCGATCAACAATCACGCAGTAACCTTTGGATTTTAGCCAGTGATAAAGCATTTCATGAGTAGCAAGTGCTTCTGGGTGACGAGGATGCCCAACAATACCAATGCATTTGAATTTTTTATTCATCGTTGTAATTTCCTTCAGCAAGAGGTTTTGTCCTCACAATATGACGGGTTCCCTTGAATCCCTAGTTTAGATCCCCATAATAAGCTAAGTAGCGAGATTAATGCCAAATACGCGGAGATATTCATGAGTAGTAAAGAACAAAAAGTGCCTGACGAGCAAGTCTCGGAAGATATGGAAGTTGTATCTGAACAGCAAAACAGTGCGGATAAAGCAGAAGCATCAGAGACTGAAAACGTTGTTGATCCGCGTGTCGTAGAGCTGGAAGAACAGCTCAAGCAAGCGCAACAGCGTGAACGTGATGCCATTTTGCGTGCTAAAGCTGAAGTTGAAAATATCCGTCGTCGTACTGAGCAAGATGTAGAAAAAGCCCATAAGTTTGCGTTAGAAAGATTTGCTAATGAACTGTTGCCAGTGATTGATAATCTTGAGCGAGCGCTGGATGCGGTGGATCGTACTAACACTGAAATAGCACCAATGATTGAAGGTATTGAACTGACGTTAAAGTCTTTCCTTGGGGCTGTGGGTAAATTTGGTATTGAAATTGTTGACGACACAAATGTTCCTTTTAATCCTGAAGTTCATCAGGCCATGACTATGATGGATTCTGATCAGCATGAGCCGAATCATGTCATGATGGTCATGCAGAAAGGGTATACCTTAAATGGTCGTTTATTGCGCCCAGCAATGGTAGCTGTATCAAAGTAATTTTAGCTCAGTATGTAGATAATGTATGCCGCTCCAGTTGGGGCGGCATTTTTTTACTGTGGTAACTCAGGTGTCCAATTGATTGGTTCTAGCCCTTGTTTTTCAAGCAATTCATTGGCTTTTGAAAAGTGTTTACAGCCAAAGAATCCTCGATGGGCGGATAGAGGAGATGGGTGAGGTGCTTTGAGGACATAGTGTTTGTTACTATCGATAAAGTAACCTTTTTTCTGCGCGTGAGATCCCCAGAGAAGAAAAACTACGCCTGAGCGATGCTCATTGATAGCTGCAATGACTTTGTCTGTGAAAGTTTCCCAGCCCAGATTCGCGTGAGAGTGAGCATTGCCACGTTCTACGGTTAATACGGTATTGAGTAGTAACACTCCTTGTTTGGCCCAACTGATCAGACAACCGTGATTTGGATGTTGGAAGCCCGGTATATCAGATGCTAGTTCTTTGTACATATTAACCAGGGAAGGTGGTGCAGGAATACCGGGTTGCACAGAAAAAGAGAGACCATGTGCCTGATTAGGGCCGTGGTAAGGGTCTTGCCCAAGTATTACAACTTTAATATCGGCCAATTCGGTGTAACGGAATGCATTAAATACATCCTGTTGTGGTGGATAAATAGTTTTACCTGCTTGACGCTCTTTGGCGACGTAGGCCAGTGTGTCGATAAAATAAGGTTGTTTTTTTTCATTACCGATCACGTTGTGCCATGTGAGAGGTGCGGACATAACAAATCCTTTCTATATAATTACCAGATGGACGTTAGCTTACCGACTCCAAAATCAGAGGGAAACCTTTGATGAACACTAAAACTAAATTTTTGATAACTATTTCAATGTCATAAAGTATTTTTGAAAATTTATCAAAACAATTCCTTTGCAGTTAGCTATAAATACCTATTTAAACTATAAGGTTACAATATATTTGTAGTAACTATATGAAATTAATTGGACTGAATCAATGGATATCCTCGTTACATGTTGGTATGTGGGTGTCAAATATATTGGTTTGACCAAATAACCGGAATGATGTGCTTGGTAGTTTGCTTTGTTGCATGAACATAGCGATAGAAATGATTACTGGTATTTAAGTCGCTGATAAATATTAGGTAGAGTTTGATCTGATATCAGAGATAGAAATCACAATTCATTATATTTTATAACATAAATTAAACATTCATTTAACTTAATGTTATTCCCTGCCGATAGATTAATTGCACCAATTAAATAGCTAATTATTTTCAACTATCCTTAGGGGAAGTTTATGAGTTTATCAATTGGTATAAGTCTATCGGTTGATTCAGGTTTTCCTGTTTCAAATCAGCTTGAACTTGTTACACCATCTTCTGTTTCAACCCAGAATATTAAGAAAGTAACTACTGAAATTTCTTATATTTCTGCAACAACCAAGCAGAATAATAGAACCTACCAGTCATTAGTTAATGAGCAGAGTACTAACACCAATTTAAAATCAATAACAGATATTAATGTTGAACAGATTAGTGGTAAGCAATCTCATGAAATTGATTATATGCTGACTTTGATTTCTGATGATGTCTACATTAGAACCACTATGGGAATAGGTGATTATGTTCGCCTTTCTGATAGTGAATTATTAAAAGCAGGAATAGAACCGGCAAATTTGAGAGATGAAACAACGGGTTTTCAGGCAGGTATTTATCGTAATGGTGATCTCTATATCGTCGCTTTTGTAGGCACTAACGATTTGAAGGACATATTGACTAACTTACGGCAAGGTTTTGGATTTGATGAAGCTCAATATCATCAGGCGGTTGATTTAGCTCGTACTGCCAGAATAACATTTGGGGAAAATTTGCTATTTACAGGGCATTCTTTGGGGGGCGGATTAGCAGCGACAGCTGCATTATCAGTTGGAAAGCCTGCGGTAATATTTAATTCAGCCGGTGTTTCTGACAATATGATGAAAAATTTGGGGTTTTCACCACAAGAGGGTAGGGTTATCGCTGAAAATGGATTGATACGTCATTATGTTGTGGAACATGATTTACTTGATGTATTACAACAGAAATTGCCGGTATCTCAGCCGATAGGCCATAAAATCTTATTGAAATATAATGATGATTTGGAAGAGTCAGGTACAGGATTTCCTAATAATCTGATACGAGGATTGAAAGCACATTCTCTTGAAAAGGTGTTGGAATTATTAACGATATACAAACCTTGGTCATCTTTAAATGATGAACAGCAAGAAGAATCTTTAGTCATGCTTAATGAGTCTGATCTGAGCGTTTCCGCATAATTAAAGAGAAGTGTGATGAAAATTGGTGAAGTAATTGAGCCTGAATCGGAACTGGATTGTCAGTGGAGTGAAGAAAATATAACTCCGTTACAATGGGCTATATTCAATCAGAGAATGGATGATGTTAATAATTTGCTGAAAGAGGGCGCTGATCCTACTCAACCTGGTTTGCAACAAGAAAGTGCTTTACATACGGCTGCGAAAATTGGCAACTCTGATTATCTCAAATCTTTATTATCAGTAGCGCCTGATGTGAATATTATGCATCCTGTAACCTTAGCGACGCCTTTACAAGTTGCGGTTCAGGTAGGGGGAAAAATGCAGGTTGAATTATTGTTGGCTGCCGGCGCTAATCCTAATCAGGCTAATCGGATTGGGGATACTCCGTTACATATTGCAGCCAAAGTTAATTCGCCGGAACTGGTGCTGATATTGTTGAAGTCAGGCGCTGATCCTAAATTGCAAAACAAGCAGCAATCAACGTTCCAGATGTATCTCAATCTCACACCGCTAAAAGTGCGGAGCCGTGAGATGCAAGCGGAATATGATAAAGTCAATCATTGGCTGAAAGCGCAGCAAGTCAGCCGGTATTATTTGAAGTAAGATAAAAACGGGCTATTTGGCCTAATGCCAGTCAGTTAAACTGGCTGGCTTCCCTTTTTACCGGGTATTTTTGTGGTTTACGCCTCACTACTCTCGGATATTTTCTGTCAGGAAGCTTCGCTGGTAATTCAAACATGCTTAATGTTTCCAATAAGTAAGCATAGCACTTAGGTAAATTACCTGTACTAGGATATTTTTGTTGAGAAGAGTGAATCATCTGATGAGGTTACCTTGTCAGGAACGACCATTGTTTGTATTTTGCTCAATTTCGCGATCAAGGGAAGTATTTAGAGGTTCTCACATAAATTTATTTTTCATCACGTTTGCATTTTAAAAATCTTAATAGTTAAGTATAAATGTTAATTATTCGTGATCTACCCTACGCTGATTTCTGGATTAATGGAGTGTTTTTTTAAAGTTTCATTAATTAGTTATTTAGAGGAAAAACGAATTCTATAAGTACTGGGTAACTGTCTAGGAGCGGTAGCGTGCCAAAATGGATACTACACTACACATTTGTCATGAATAACTATTGGGGCTGTCCTAGGATTTTGGAGCCTATAATCCATGAGTGGTAGCGTGTGTCATGATTTTATTCCCATATCTACAGTTGTGTTCAGGCTCAGAAAGACTATCTTCGATTTTATAAAAATAGGCGGAAAGTCAGATTATCATATTACCCATTATAACAAGAATGCAGATAATTTATCTAATTAACTTAACATATTGAGTCAAAATTTATAAAGAGGATATTTTACTAAGATGAATGTTATAAATAAAGAAAAAATCCGCTATATTTTTAGTCGAATAAAAAGGAAAGGTGTTCTAAATACAATTAGTGGTATAAATAGGAAGTATATCAAATCAAAATTCATAGAGTCATTTTTATCTAAATTAATAAGTAGTAAATTAGATGTGCCAGATTTCCCTAAGATTATACAAATAGAAACAAGAAGTGGCTGTAACTATTCTTGCTCATTTTGTCCCACAAATAAAGTCAAAATGAAACAAGGGAAAATGCAGCAAGAATTATTTGATAAAATAGTGGAGCAGTTAAAAGACTTTAATGGTTATATTAGTTTGTTTTTTAGAAATGAGCCATTGATGGATAAGAGAATTATAGATTGGGCTAAAAAGATAAAAAATGAAACAAATGCAAAAATAGTTATTCAGACAAATGGTTCCTTATTAAAGGAAGAAATTGCGAGGGAGCTCGGTCAATATGCTGAGTTAATAGTGAATGACTATACTGATGATAAAATAGTAATGAAGAAAATAAAAAAATGGGAGGAGAATATTATTGATAATTTAATATTTGTAACACGAAATGACTATGAAAGCTTGACAAATCGTGCTGGAAATATTGGTGAAAAAAAGAAGGTATTTCTAAATAATTCATGTGTAAAACCATTTACTGAACTCACAATAACATTCAGCGGTACTGTTGTTTTGTGCTGTCAGGATTGGATGGAAGAAGCCATTATAGGAGATCTTAACCATCAAAGCATTCTTGAGATATGGAATTCAAATAATTTAAATGAAATTAGAGCACAATTAAAGAATAGAAATAGAGTCGGAATATGTGAATATTGTGATTTTGTTGGGGTATAACATGATGAATATATTTGAGGTAATGCAAAAGCAAATATCCAAATGTTATGTAAAAGGGAATAATTGGAACTATTCGAAACATAAAGATATATATTTACATTTTAGTGATGAGTGTTGTTATGAAGTAGAATTGAAGGAGTGTGCACAATTATCTTATATAAAAAATGTAGATAGTATCATATTGTTGCCGACACTATGGGGGCGATGTGATAAATCTGAGATATTAGAAGCAATTCAAAGAGGAATAGAACAATGCATCAAATTTAATTCTGTATTAATGGTTAGTATTCAGTCTAACTATAATCATAGAGAAGATATTATTGATAGTGTTCAAAAGCTTTTGAATGAAAATGAGGTTTACGACAAGTTAATACTGTTTCTTACAGATGTCAGAAGCAAAGCATATTCAATAAATCAAACGGTTCTTTTAGCAAGAAGGATAAACTGTTCAGCAGTTGGATGGATGGATGATGATGTTATTCTATCTGATGATGCATTTTTACACCTGTATGAAGATCTTCGCCGCAGAGAGTTTATAGGGAGTTCTGGTGCATTGAAATACCCGACACCGAAAAAATATCCTACTTCAAAATTTTTGAATTTTGCTAAAAATAAAATGTCTACAAAGAAAACAAAATATCCACATGGCTGTTGTATGATGGTAGGTGTCTCATCAATAAAAAATTTGATTCCTGCTAGATATATTTGTGATGATGGTTTTTTCTTTTTTGAATTATTAGACATGAAATTAGAAAATCCTCAAAATAATATGAGGATCGTGGAGGAATCTATATGTCAACATTATGTTGGAGGGAATGTTAAAGATACATATTTCCGTATACGTAGATCCATTATTAGCACTGTAGTCTATTGTGCTGATTATCCATTGGATAAGTGCTTGTATTATTTGAAAGAAGTTCAGTTCAATGGGTTGTTCCCAGCCATGTTTATCAATGTATCTATTAAAGATAATATTATAAAAAGTGTATTTAAATTTATATTCTTAATATGGCATGTAGTCATATTGATTGAATTGTTTATTAGAAGATTTTCAGGCAATCCGTTAAGAGAAATAGCATGGTCTGCATATTCTTGGGAAAAAACTAAAAGTTTGAAAGAAAAAAATCTTTATTTGATTAATAAAATTGTTTTGTCAAATTAGGTTATTAAATTAATAACGTTAAAATAGAGTTTACTATGGATATTTACAAATATATGACTTCATGTAGAAAGTCAATAATCCCTATTATCGATCCATTTAAATTTAATTATGAAATAAATATAAATAGATTATTAATATTTCAAAAATATGCTCCTTTTTGTATAGTAGCTAGTACGGATTGTGAAAACTTTGAAATGAAAGTAGCTCCCTTTATAGCTGCTGCATCAAAGATTAAAACCATCCCTATCATAACGCATTTTCCTCCTCAGAAACCAAACGGATTTCCTTCATCACCTCTCGCAGATGCATTTTTTGCCACATCAGTGATAAATTCCAATATGGAATACTACAGCTCTTTATCATTAGAGAGAGAGTCCATCAAGCAGAGTATTGAAAAGTATGGCGACAACTGTTTAATCAGCTCTGCTGCTCTTGTTCTAGGCAATGATAAAAAGTCTCAAAAGTTTGTTTATTCAAAAACTGTAGATCACTCAACAGAAAGTATTTCTAAAGCATTGGAAGGTATAGATTTTAATTTGTTGAAGGTTTTTTACCTTTATTCAAGATACAGTATAATTTCTAATGAAATATGCGGTTTTGTAAAATCTCTTGTTGGAGATAATATACTGTTGTTTGTTAGTGGAGGAATATCAAACACTGAGCAGGTAGATAACTTGTTATATTCTGGTGCTGATTTTGTTTCAATTGGAACTACATTTGAAGAAGTCAATTGGAATAACAATGCTATAAACATATTAAATAAAGAAAGAAGATATTAATGAGGAATTTCTAATATGGAAGATGTTGTTTTAGTCGATGAGAATGATAATAGAGTCGGATGTATTAATAAGATTGACGCTCATTTAGACGGTGATTATCTTCACCGAGCCTTTTCCTGCTTTATTATTAATTCAAAAGATGAGGTATACATTCAGCAGAGAGCACAGTCTAAATTACTCTGGCCCGGATATTGGTCTAACTCATATTGCAGTCACCCGAGACCGGATGAAGAAATTTCTCATGCCGTGATGAGACGTGCGGAAGAAGAACTAGGTATTGTAATAAATGAAGAACCAAAGTTTATATATAAGTTCCAATATAAAGAAAAATATAAAGATGTAGGATATGAACATGAATTATGTCATGTCTTTATTGTTTTTACTGATGCACTACCAATGGAAAACCCAGAAGAAGTATCAGAGGGATTTTTTATTAATATTAAAGATGTCCAAGAATACATTAATAATAATGAAGAGTTTTGTACACCTTGGTTTAAGAAAGAGTGGACAGATATATTACAGAACTACTTTGATAAATTGTACTGATTAGAATGTATAGAGAATTTAATCAAGGGTATAATATAAGTCTGCATGATAATAAATATCCTCTATTTTGATAGGTTTTCATAAAAGTATACCTTGTTTTCTAACTATAGAATAAAATTAGGTGCTGGAATAATGAATGCTAATTGGCATAAAAAAAAGAAAATTTATAATGATCTTAGTCAATTGTGTGGAGTTTCTGTTATATTGACGGAAGAATATTTATCAACATTTTGTACAAACTTTGGTGGAATGTATTCAATATCACCGCTTGCTGTTGTCTGTGTGAAAAATACAAATTTAATAATAGATATAATTCACTATTGTAATATAAATGAGATACCAGTAAATATACGTGGTGTTGGGCATTCTTTTGGTACACAATCGCTTTCAAAGGGAATTGTATTAGTAGTATCAGTCGAAAATCCGGTATTTGAACAAATAGATGAGTATAAGTTTAAAGTTTCAGCTTTTGAAACATGGTTGTCTGTTGAGTATTTTTTGAGAAAAAATGGCTTATCATTTCCTATTTTGACTAGGCATCCTGATACGACTGTTGGAGGAACACTTTCTGTTGGTGGATATGGAGAAGATTCATATCTATATGGAAGTCAAGCATCGTGTATTCAATCGTATACGCTAATAACACCTGATGGGAAAAGGCATAGATGTTCAGAAGATTCAAACTCAGAACTTTATAATTTCGGACTCGTATCATTAGGAATACTTGGTATTATTGAAGATGTGACTTTTGAGGCAATCCCATTAAGAGTAGAGAACATACTTTATGTGATAGAGTTTGAAGGGGTTTTTCATTTACTGAATTTTTTGATACTTATATCTGAATATTCCAATCTGGATATTGAGGCTGTCACCTGTCAATTATATCGAGGCAGATACTATGTTAATATGGTTCTCAGCAATAATTCTGTTCAGACTAATATTATTAATAAGGTATTAGAGTGTCAAGTAACAGGGTGTATAGGCTACAAATACCATTCAGTAAGTGATTATAGAGGAAGAACATTTGGTGCCTATAGGCATGATCTCTGGAATAGAGAGCATGTCAATCTTTGGGGAGATTATTGTGTTGATCAGAATAATATTATGGCTTTTGCTAATTTTCTATTAAACAAAATAATTAACAATGACATTTTTATAAGGAATAAAGGTAGGCTTCTTATAATTTTAAAGAAAAGTCCTAGTTTAAGTAAGTTCTTTCCTTTCGAACCAATATCAAAAAAAATGAGTGGAATTGTATTCGGGGTTGGGGTGTACTTTACGTTTCCTAGAAGCGAAAGAGAAGAATATGAAAGATTAAAGTTATTGCATAGTCAAATATTAGAAGAGTGTATTTTAAATGAAGGACGGCCTTATCTTGCGGGATGGCATGAAATGAAATATGAAGATAAAATAAAAATATATGGAGATGATTATATAAAAATTTTAGCACTCAAGAAACGTCTGGATCCTAAAGGAATCGTAAATAATTATGATTTTTTTAGTATAGAAATGAACTAAGTTAATCAGATAAATTATCTGCATTCTTGTTATAATGGGTAATATGATAATCTGACTTTCCACCTGTTTTTATGAAATCGAAGATAGTCCTTTCTGAGCTTGAATGAATCATGTTGCAACAACTTGCTTTGAATCACGAGTACGGGGAGGTCCGTACACGAAGGACGGGCTTGCTCGTGCGATAAGGAAGTATGAATTAAAGACTTGATTGGAAGGTTACGGAGACCATTTGCAATTAATTTATCTTGAGCACTTATCATTCATACAACAAGAAACTTTATTTTCTAGTTGCTAATCGTGCGTGTTGTTCAACTAGATAATTAGATGAAATTTTGTAACATATATATTAATACTATTAGATAGTGAATCCTGCCTAGAAAATATATTAAAACTCAATCAGGTGAAAGTTGTGAATTTATATTAGATTTTGAATTTATATTAAATAAGATTCCAAAATAGTGCTACATCTTATACCACCAATAATTCTATGTATAACAGTGGGTTGAAGAAGGCCATGTGTAGCAAAATTATGAAACGTTATTTAATGAGTTACTGTGGGGATATTACTTAAATGAAGAAGATATTGATTATTTGCATGAGAACTTGGGGGAGAATAGGAAATTATGAAGCAGCAAAAAAAATTGAGTCAGAACTAGCCAGTAAAGAGATTTTTTCTGCAGAGCTAATCTGTTTTGATGAATTAGTGCCTGTGTTCAGCAAGTTTGGATTAAGGATGCAAGAGATTGCTGCAAGTTACTATGCCCCTTACATTAAATTGAAGTTATATGATGAGTTGATAGATGATATTGATTCATGGATTAGTAATTTCAATAATGAGCAGGTATTAAATGAATCATTATCGAGTGTCATTGAAAATGATTTTCCATCGTTAATTATATCGACAAAAGGCATTATTGCAAAAGTAGTCCATGCATTCAAAAAAAATTCGACTTTGATTTCAAAACTGTGAACCTCATAACTAATCCTGGTTTGTTAGATATTAAAATACATCAACATTTTAGTAGTGATTTGACGATTAGAACTACAAGTTATTACCCAAATTCTGATATGGTTAAAAAATTTCATAGATTAGAGACTGTTCCATTATTTAAGCCAGTTTCAAATTATCAAATCGAGCAGAAGGATATTCCTTCTATTTTAATTCTCTGCAATGGATGTGAAGAAGGTTACTTTGATGTATTAAAAACTTCTTTCGAACATCCTTCGAAACCTAAAATTTTCATGGTTATTGTTTCGAATAAGAAATTGTATGATGAATGCATAGATTTAAATAGAAAATATGCAGATAGAGCATATATTTATAATACATTAGCTAATAAGGATTATCTAAAGTTGGCACTAGAGGCTTCAACAAACAACAGATCATTTCTATACTCTAAATCTGGTCCAAATACAGTATTGGAATCAATTAGATTCAATTTACCGGTTTTAGTACATTTCTCTGGGTTACCAATGGAAAGGTGGATAGTAGAGTTGACAAACAAAAGAAAATTTGGTTTTTGTTTTGAAAATCAATCTAATGGGCCTAGCTTAATAAAAAGATGGTTGGACAATCCTGAGATTGTTACTAACTTTAAGCGTAACATAGAATCAAGTAAAATTGATGATATAGATGTTACACTTAAAGATTTATCTGATATAATTTATGATGTCATGTAATGATTATGAAGGAAGTATTGAATGTTCCAAATTAAAAAAGTTCCTATAACAACAGTATTTATAGTATGTGTGACAATTGTTTATTCCACATTTGTTTCATATTCATTAACAGATAGCTTTATCGGTAAAATGAGTATTATAGATCTAGAGAAATATGGAGGATTAACACCAAATAGATTATATGAATTTGAGTATTGGCGACTTCTGGTTTCTCAGTTCATACATGTTAAACAACTGCATATGGTCTACAATGTGCTATCACTTTCCATACTGGGAATTTTATTAGAAAAACATCTTGGATCTAAATTTTTATTAGTTTTATGGTTTACTGCTGGTGCCTTGGGAACTCTTTATAGCACTAACTTTGTTAGTTACCCTTGGAATATTGGTACGGGAGCATCACAAGCTGTTTTGGGCGTATCCTCCTTTGCATTGCTGTTGGTTTTTGTCAAAGAGCATACCTCTAGTATATTAAAGTTTGCTGTTGTTTTTTCCATGCTGCCGGCAATAGTTCTAGATTTTATTTATGCTCACTACCCGAAGCCAGGCCATGTTCTTTCTATTTGTATTGGGCTTACAATGAGTTTGTTTTTCTATAGGAAAAATAAATCTTATTTTGATAATATTGCTATTTGAAAATAATAATTATCCACGAATAAATTGATAATGTGAGGATTTTCTATGAAACCCGCTGTGATAAAAATTAAAGGAATAGATTACAGTATAATTTCTATGTTAATGTGGCTCTGTTTAACCATATATACCCAATGGATTTCAAGATGCATCGCGACGGCAAGGGGGCGAATCCCTGGGAGCATAGATAATTCTGTGGCCGGGGTGAGTGAGTGCAGCCAACAAAGAGGTAACTTGAAAGATAACGAGTAGAAAAAGAAAAGGATCTTCTATGCGTGATATAGTTTTTTTTCTTGAAGAATATCCAGTCTTAACACAAGCTTTTGTACATCAACAGATTATCAGTTTGAAGAAAGTAGGATTTAATGTAAGAGTTGTATCTGTTTCTAAATCTAGTGATACAATCTGTGCCAATGATTCTATAATTCCCTATGTTTGTCTAGAAGATATAAAAAACGTTCATCCTATATATGCAATATTTAAATTCATTTATTTTTCTATAATCTCTGGTTATTTATTTTCTCGAATGAGTTTATTTAAACGAAATTGTTACCGTAAACGCTTGTTATTTAAATTTCTATCCAATCCGTCACAAATAAAATCTAATGATATCGTTATAAGCCATTTTGGTATGGCTAGTATCATGGCGGCACAATTGAAAAAATATGGATATATTAAGAATGCACTATATAGTGTATTACATGCATATGAAATTACTAAAGAAAAGAGTCTTAGTGATCTGGGAAGTCATTATGGAACTTTATTTGACCAAGCAAATAAAATTTTTTCAGTTTGTGAACATATGCGTAATAGAATTATTAATCTAGGATGTCATCCTACCAATGTTGAGGTGCTACATCTGGGGGTTGATATTGATGCTCTTTCATTTTTATATCCAAATGAATCTAATAAAGAAAAAATGAAGATAATTTTTGTCGGCCGTTTGACAGAAAAAAAAGGATTGCCTGATTTATTGTTATCTCTAGCACGAATAAGCAGTAAAGTGTCATTTGCTTTAGACATTGTTGGCGATGGGGAACTCGATGAATATTGTTATGAATTAATATTAAAACTTAATTTGAATGAACATATAAAAATGCATGGTTTTCAACCCCATCACATAGTCTTAGATTTTATGAAAGACGCAGATGTTTTAATACTTCCATCCAAAACATCTCACTCTGGTGACATGGAAGGTATACCGGTGGTATTAATGGAGGCAATGGCTATGAAAAAGATAGTTTTGTCTACCTACCATAGTGGGATTACTGAGTTAATTGAAGATAATGTCAATGGATTTCTTGTCAATGAAGGAGATATTGTAGATTTATCAGAAAAAATATCATATATAGACGAGTTGAGCAAAAAGGATAAAGATATTATAAGGACGAATGCACATCAAAAAATAATGAATGATTTCAATATTAATATTCAAAGTAAACATTTAGCTAACATAATACTTAATGATGGATTTGCTGAGGGGGGAATATAGATGAAATATGACATTGTTTTTATATCTTATGATGAACCATGTGCTGAATCTAATTGGAATCATTTGAAAAATAGATTTCCTGATGCAAAAAGAATTCATGGTGTCAATGGTATCTTAAAAGCTCATAAAGTTGCTGCTGATTCTGTAATGGCTAAATGGTTTTTTGTTGTAGACGGAGACAATAGAATTAGAGATGAGTTTAATTTTGAGTTACCAGTGGAACCTTTATGCTCAACTGCGGCCTATGTATGGAGAAGTGTTAACTCAGTTAATCGCTTATGCTATGGGAATGGAGGTGTGAAATTATTTAATAAAATGTTGTTTCAGGAGGTTAAAAGTTTTTCTGGAGATATGACCATATCTCTTAGTCCTAATTATCACGTAGTCAATATTGTTGCTTCAGATACAGTTATTAACACAAGTAGTTTCCATTCCTGGAGAGCTGCTTTTCGAGAGTGTATAAAACTCAGTATACCAAGGAAAAATCCTAAAGAAGATATTATCCGTAAAGAAAGATTAACGGCATGGAGTTTAATTGATACTCGGATAGAATTTGGTGATTGGATATTAAAAGGAGCTAATGATGCTGCTCATTTTTATGAGGAAAATATTGAAAATATGGAATTCTTGTTATCAACCATTAATGATTTTAAATGGTTAAGAGATACGTTTAATTTAAAATACATTCAGAAAGATAGAGTATAATGACTTCATTATAGTTAAATTTATTAGGAGGTAATGGATGTTACGGAAAATAGCAATTCTTATTCCTACTTATAAACGTAGTTCATCATTATTACGTTTATTGAAATCCATTGAAAAATTAGAGACATTAAATAACTATACTGTCATTGTGGCAGATAACGATTCTTCTCAGCAAGAGTCTTTTAACATGATCAATGAAATCAAAGATGATTTTAATTTCCATATTGATGTCATTCTTGTTGAAGATAAAAATATCTCATTAGTTAGAAATATACTGTTAACTTTGGCCTTTGAAACATATAAGTGCGATGCAGTTGCTATGATTGATGATGATGAGATTGTTAGTTCTCGGTGGTTAGATGCACTTATTGAATGCCAGATACAGACAAATGCTGATGTGATACAAGGTAACACTTATCCTATTTTTTTGGATAAAAAAAGAAAATGGATGGAAAAAATTTCATTTTATTACCGAGACTTATTAGCATCAGATCCTAAAGATATAAATGTCAGCACTTGTAATGTATTTATTGTACGCCGAGTATATGAATCGATGAAGGAGCAGCTGTTTGACTTGAATTTTGGTGTTACAGGAGGAGAGGATACGGATTTTTTCCATAGAGCAAAGCAAATTGGGATTAGCTGTTTTTATTGCCGTGATGCACTGGCCTATGAATTCTACGACCAAAATCGTGCAAATATTTTTTGGGTATTAAAAAGAAGTTTTAGAGTAGGAAGAACAAATTATAGGATATTTAATAATAATGAACTGAGTAAGGTATGGATTACTGCTCTCATTATCCCATTTACTATTGTGAGGATTGGTTTTTTCTTTTGGCATCCAAACCTGTACATACATTATTTAATAAAGATATTTCGCCAATTTGGAGTTGTAGTTGAAGGTGTTCATTGTAATTTGAATAACTGATAATTATTTTAAATGAGTAGCTCACATGAGTAGAGTTTCTGTACTAATCCCCCATTATAATCAGCCTATACTTATTGTTAGTGCTATTGAGTCTATAATGAGAACTTGTTTGAGTGATGTGCAGATTTTAGTTACTGATGATCATTCATCAGAAGACAACTATATACAGCTCCAATATGTTTTAGAATATTTAGCAAGTAAAACTAATTTAAACATTAGGTTGTTTAGGAGTGATGTTAATGTCGGGACTTATCGATTGAAAAATGATATCATCAATAGAATTGATACTGAATTTATAACCTTTCATGATGCAGATGACTATTCTGTACCAATGAGACTAGATTGCCTGTATAATCTGATGAACAAAAATAGTCATATTGATATATTAGGTTCTTCATATATAGATTTCTACCAAAATTTCCATACGGTTAACTCATTTCGCATTAAGAAATTTTATAGAATCCCTTATATTGCACATCAACTTGGTAAGAAGTATCTGAGTTTTCAACCTTCTCAGTTAATTAGATTTAGTATATTTCGTACCCTTGGTGGTTTTGATGGTACAACTAGAATTGCTGCTGATGATGATTTTTTACTTAGGGCTATTCATTGTGTAAAGGTCAGGAATATTAACCGTCCCCTCTATGTAAAGATAGAAAGAGAAAGCTCTCTTACCACATCGTCTGTTACTGGATTCCAATCAGAAACTAGATTAAATTATATTAAGAAGCTAGATCAATTACGAAATACAATAAAGAGTAACTTACCATTATCAGAGTATATGAACAAACCTAACGATGTTCGATTTCACCTGAATGAAATCGAGTTAAAATAGTTGAAATGTTTTGATGTGAAATATGCTGTAGTTTCCAGTGAATGATTTTTATATTTTTTGTGACAGATACTCTAAGAGAGGTAGCATGGACGATATTAAAGAATGCTTAAAAGAAATTGTAGAAAAAATAAAGAGAGAAGAAAAAGTCTTAGCTATTCTTGGATATGGATCATATTTTACAGGTAAATATAAAAATGGAAGCAGTGATATTGACTTGCTTATTATAGATGGAAGTGAAATTGATTTATTTAGAAAGAAGGTAGTCTATCGTGAAGTAGAATTTGAACTTCGGTATATGGCAGAAAAATCTTTAGTAAAACTTTTATCTTATAAGCATGGACCAACAATAAAGCATATGTTGGATTCAGAGATTATTTTTGATAATAAAAATATAGCAAGAGAATTGAAACTAAAAACCTATTCTATAGTCGAGTCGCCTATTGTAGAAACATTTTCTATAGAAAATAGAAGGAAAAGTGCATTGCTAATTGAAAGCCTATACCGGAAGGTACATCAAGTGAAAGATGACCTTGGATTTTTCGAATTTGCATGTTCTAAGTTTTTGCTCAATATTGCAGATTCTTATATCAGACTTCATCGTCATTGGGGGCTGCAAGGTTTTCGCAAAATGATTAGCCAGCTCAAAGATATTGATGAAAGTTTTGCTGAGCATTTCTCACTGGCAATGAGCCCTAATCATATAGAAACAAGAATTAAGGAAATAGATTTTCTTTATAGAGAGGTTATTATGCTTCTTGGTGGTGAAACAAATTCTGATGAAAAATTTGTGAGTCAGGGCATTATGAACATACTGAATGTGGTTGATAACTAAATAATATTCCAAAATAGTGCTATATGTATTTTAATTAGGTTTTCTAATTGGATAATGAACTAACTTGTTGTTGAATTCACGGTTATTTCATTGTTGTAAATTATATTAATATTATCCAGGAATTTAGCATGAAAATGGATGTGACATTGAAGGATAACTTTGCGACAGGTTATATAAAATCTTTATTACTATACTCTTTACTATTAAGTGTCATTAGTTCTTTTGCTGCATTTTTTATGCAGTATCTGATTGACGCGGTTATATCATCAGGTGACTTGCGTTTTTTATTTATCTTTATGATATCTTATTTATTATATGAATCATTCAATATGATACTAACTTATTTGACTGCTCGCTTTAGAGCATCACTGGAAAAATATTTGGACTATTATTATTTAGATAAATATTTACTTGCTTTGATTACTACAAGATTATCTATATTGAATGATTATAATAAAGGTGGATTGATTCAAAGGATTTATGATGCTCAAAATATTAAAAAGTATTATTTGACTCTGCTAATAGATATTATTGTTAAGCTTGTTACGATTTTAATATTATCAATCATAGTGCTATATGTTAGTCCTCTAGTTGTCAGCTTCTTGATCTTAGGAATAATTATGCTGGTGGTTCTCTATTTTTTGTCTATCAAGAAAATGATTATTTTAGAAGAGCAGCGTTTTAAAATTAAATCAAATTTTCTTTCAATTATGGATGATATTATTGGAGGAAGGGAAACGATACGAGGCAATAATTATCGAAACAGGATTCTGAATAGATGTGTTGACAGGATGAATGATTTTTTGAATAGGGAGAAAAATGTTGCATTACTTGTTGCTGGTGTGAAAAGTAAAACTCTAACAGTTAACACAATCATTGGTACTGTTATTAGATGTGTCATGGTTATTAGCATTATTAGATATAGTAGTTTTTCACTAGGTATAATGTTGACATTAATTGCTTTTACAGAAATGTCTCTAAAACATACAATGCAGATTTTAGTTTCTTTTATGGAGTTGAAAAGATCAAGTATTACTCTTGAAAGGTATAAAGAATTCATGGGGAATAATGTTGTAGATGAGAGTTTATTGAATACTGAATTAGATGATAATATTGTTAGTGTAGACGAAATTACAGTGAGGAATCTTCATATTGGTACTAATGGAAATATCGTCTGTAAAATTCCGGATCTTACCTTTCAAAGTAATAAGATATATAAAATAATAGGACAGAATGGTATTGGTAAGACAACTTTATGTAAGACTTTGATTGGCTTGATTCCACCTGTAAATGGATCTGTGAATTTTTATGTTTCTGATAAAACTATTAAGCCTGAAATTCATATAAATCAATGCGCTGCATACTTCCCACAAGATATACTCTTTACTACAAGTATTATTGAAAATATTACATTAGGAAGAGACGTTGATAGGAATAAAGTTGAGAGTATGCTTAAAAAATTAAATTTATGGCAGACAATAGATAGCCTGCCTGAAAAACTAGATACCGTTATTAGTGATAAGGTTAACCCCTTTTCTGAAGGACAAAGACAAGTATTACTCTTTTTACGAGGTTATCTGTCAGATAAATCGGTATTGATATTTGATGAAATATTTAGAGGAGTTGATAATGAAAATGCTAAAGTCGTAAGTAAATTAATTTCAGAAAAAGAAGGTTGTATTATATTCTATGTCGCTCATGATTTTACTATCGATTGTGAAAATCATGAAGTGTTAGAGTTGAAAAGTGAAAAGGACTATGATTTCTTCAAACTAGAGGCTTTTAATGAATAAATTAAACTCTAATAATGAAGTTAAGTCAGAACTGCATAAAGAATATAAATTAATTATAAGTATAACAGTTTTTTTGCTGATTATATGTTTTGCTTTATCTTTTGTTGTGACTATAAAGAGGCGAGTTGTTTTAGAAAATGCTTTTATTAAAACCGCACCAGAACCTGTATTATTTTATGCAGAAAAGGATATAGACATTAAAAATTATAATGTTCGTGATGGTGATGTGATTAAAAAAGGAGATTCTATTTATAATGCGATTAATCCAGATTTAGAGGAGGCTGAATCTATTTTATTGCAAAATATAAAACGAGATAATACAAAAATTAATGCGATGGAAAAGTATATAGATAATGTCTATGAACGGATGAAGATTGAAAAAAATTATGAAGATTTTAAGTTTAATAAAAATGAAAGTGAATTAAAAAATATAGACTCTATTTTGAATGACCATAGGGATGACTATGATTTTTTTAGTCAAAGCTACAGAGAACAGATGAATTTTGTAGATAAATTGTTAAAGCATAATAATAATTATTTATCCACGAAAGATATTATTAAATATAAAATGGAATTATTTTCATCACGTCGTGGCTTGATTAATCTTGAATCTGATATATTAGACTTAGAGAAAAGAAAATACAGTTTAGATGATGAGCAGAGTAGATACATAATTGGAGCAACCAAATATAAAGAGTTAGATATGGAGCTTAACCAGTTAAGAGGTGAACTCTCTGTTCTTGTCTCAGAGTTGAATGTAAAAAACACACGGATAGAGAGTATAAAGAATGGTAAGTTGAGAATAGAAGGAATTGCAAAAGCTGATGGTAAGGTTGAGTTTAATAATATTAATGGCATCAGGCCTAAGCAGGTAAAAAAAGGAGAGTTGGTTTTTACTATATATCCTGATGGTAATCACTTTATAGCAAAAGGAGTTGTTAGTGAAAAATATATTAGAAAGATTAAAATTGGACAGAGCGTAGAATTAAAAATGGATGCTTATGATTATCTCAAGTATGGGGCAATAAAAGGGAAGGTTGAGACTATATTTGGCGTAAAAAACGGTACGGCTGAAATTGTGATTAATATTGTTGATAAAAGGGATTTTGATTTAGAGTTTGGTAATTCAATCAAGGCGTTTATCATCTTGGATGAAGTTAATCTGTATGAATATATATATGAAATAGTGTTTCCATATGTTGCTTAATGGTTTTATTACTTAATGTGATATTGTTGAAAAAGTTATTTTTACAGGTGTTTTAGTGTCAGTATGAATAAATCTTGGATTTAACTAATAAGCTACCGTCTTGATGGTCAGTTGCTATAGCAGACATCTTTCTCGCTAAAGGAAAAATGTAGTGAACTGTGCGCTGGGCAAAGCTGTACTGATCTTGTAGGTAAAATTCCCGCCGTAGAAAGGACACTGGCGGCTGAAATTAACCAGCCGAAAAGACTGTCTCGCCGCTAAATTGAAGGGACTCAGGGACTTCCTCTGGAAGAACCTCAGCACCGACAAATGGTAAGCCCTCAATATCGTCATCAGAGTGACAGAAGCTGGATAAATTATCACGGCATATCTGATAACTAGAGACGAGTTGGGCAGTTTATCTACCAAAGTGTGAAAATGATCTACCGGTGGCTCAATCGTAATGTTCAGTTCTTGCTGAATATGTGTGTGGGGACACGGATTTGTTGGGAGCCGGATGCGGTAGTTCTGTACGTCCGGTTCTAAAGATTACGTCAGTGTCAGACCATATTAATCACTGATACAGACAAACATTAATTTTTAACAAAAGGGTGAATGCAGAAAGGTTGCTTTGGCAGCCAGCGTGATAACAACGACAGGTAAGACCGGGACTCCCCAAACCTGAATGTTATTCTGAGCTTAAAGCTTGTCGGAGAAATAAGGCGTGAGTCAGTGGATTACATAGGGGTTCGCAGCTTTAAAAGGCTGCAACCTATCTGTCAGAGTTAAAATGATGGAGGTCCTTGCAAGCGGGACGTTCATATAAATAACATGTCACTGACCACCATTATTAAAGATACCCCAATATGGGTTTGGATTCTTTTTGCTTTTCTCATCAGGCTCGGGATTAGTGCCTTGTATGATCGTGAAATGCGAATTGATCGTCTTTTCTTACTACCAATAGTATTCCTGGTCTGGGGAATATATAACGTCATTTATGAAGCCACATTCTCAGAGTTAGCCTTGATAGCGATGATAGCCGGTTTACTTGTCGGGATTGTAATGGGATGGGGTTTGTGGAGTTCTCAACCAAGGTTACGCGAAAAAGCAGGCAGTGATTTAATCATCCGTCCTGGTATTTCGTTAACGCTGACGCTGATTGTTATCACATTTATCGTTAAGTTTATTATTACGGCCATGTTAAGCATTCACCTTGCGTTGTTGCATTCGTTACATTTTAATCTGTTTTTTTGCTTTAGTAATGGTGTGCTTGACGGTATTTTCTGGGGCGGAACGCTAAATCTTTTTATTCCTTGGTACAGAAACAGGACCAAGAGCGTCTACAAATAGTGTTTATGAAGCTCTAATACTCTCTGTTCTCCCCAGCCATGCGGTATACCTGATAAATTATTAATAGAAATAAAGAAGCGTTTGCTGAGAGCTTATTTACTCACAGAATAATCTTACTATGCGAAACTGCATATTATAATCAACGGGCCAATCGGCCCGTTTAAAGAGTTACTCATCGCTGTTAGTTGAAGTTTCAGGTCTTGGATTACCGGAAGGTTTACGGCGTTTGCCAATATTTTTACTATCTCGATGGCGTATTTTTACTTTTTTCTTTAGTTCTTCGGCTTTCTTTTTCTCTTTGTTTTCTTTGCGCTTAGCCAGTACTTTTTTCGATGGCTTGTTACTGGTTTTTTCACTTGGTGCTCTGGTTGTTGGACGAAGTTCATTAACAGTCCGTGGCTTCAGAGGTTCGTTTATATAGCGACTGATTTTGCCTAATAAAAGATGATCATGTGCTTCCACTAAGGTAATTGCGGTACCTTTGCGACCTGCGCGAGCCGTGCGGCCAATACGGTGTAGATATACGTCAGCGGTACGTGGTAAGTCGAAGTTGAAAACATGACTAATATCATCAATATCTAACCCACGGGAAGCAACATCAGTGGAAACCAGAACATTGACACTGCCATCATTCAAGCGCTTAACAGCTTCCGTCCTTTTAGCCTGTACCATTTCTCCTTCAAGGTACCAGGCTTTGATACCGGCTTGGCGCAATTCATCTACAAGCTCATGTACACGTTCACGTTTACGAACAAAAATGATGGATTTAGTAACATCCGGTTGTTTCAGCAAATGGCAAAGTAGGGCAGTTTTGTGTTTCAGATTATCTGCGCGATAGTAGAATTGCTGGATTTTTTTGCGTTCGCGGCGTGATGGTTCTGCATCAATTTCAATTGGATCTTTCAGTAAGCGTTCAGCAAAATCACGAATAGCGTCTCCTTCCAGAGTAGCAGAAAATAGCATAGTCTGTTTGCGCCAACGGGTCTCACCGGCGATGGTTTCAATGTCATTGGCAAAACCCATATCCAGCATACGATCTGCTTCATCAAGGATCAGCGTTTCAACTGCTCGGCAATCAAAGTTTTCTTCTTTGATATATTGCAACAGACGACCTGTAGTAGCGACGACAATATCTTGATTTTCACTGAAAACTTCTGCATGGTTCATATATGCTACGCCGCCAGTAATCGTAGCAATATCCAGATTGGTATGTGCAGCAAGTTCTTTTGCCTGGTTTGCCACCTGCATTGCCAGTTCACGGGTTGGTGTTAGGATCAAAATGCGTGGTGGGCCAGATTTTTTGCGTGGAAAATCCAGTAAATGTTGCAGAGCTGGCAGTAGATAGGCCGCAGTTTTGCCTGTACCAGTCGGTGCGGAACCCAAAACATCACGTCCATCCATTGCTGCTGGAATAGCCGCGGCTTGAATTGCTGTTGGGCGGGAGTAACCTTTGTTATTCAGAGCATCAAGCAGGCGTTCATCTAGGTCAAGTTCAGAAAAATTTGTTGCAGTCATTATATACCTCTGTTTGGGTCGCCGATTATAAACAGGTTAGGCATATTGTTCATCTATTAATACTGTCAGGGAAGCAGATCGCTTTTATCGGAACGTAATTCCCCTTATCCTATAGCGAAATTTTTTTGTGCTGACAGATGTAGGTTATTAATTTGGAAAAGAAACGATCTCTGCGTCGGGGTGGATTTACTTTTAAGCAATTTTTTGTCGGTCATGATCGATGTGCGATGAAAGTAGGGACTGATGGTGTTCTATTGGGTGCATGGGCTTCGGTTAGTGACAAAAAAGCAATTTTAGATATTGGCTGTGGTAGCGGGTTGATTGCTCTGATGTTGGCACAGCGAACCGATAAAAATACAAAAATTGACGCGGTGGAACTGGATATAAATGCCGCATTCCAAGCACAAGAGAATGTAGAGCAGTCTCCATGGCGAAGAAAAGTAAATGTTTATCATCAGGATATTAATGATTTTGCTGATCGATATTCACAATGTTATGACCTGATTGTGAGTAATCCACCTTATTTTGAGCCTGCTATTGCTTGCCGGAATGAAGCGAGGGAGCAGGCTCGTTATACTGGCTCTCTGACTCATCAGCGGTTATTGCAAGACGCAGAAAAGCTAATCACGCCAGACGGTCTGTTCTGTGTGGTATTACCATATGCTATTGGTGAGGTATTCGAAACAATGGCGTGTCAGCGAGGCTGGTTTTCTCATGATCGGGTTAATATTCGTGATAGGAAAGGTAAACCATTGCATCGGATGTTGTTGGCACTTTCTCGTCAGGAAAGTACAGGTTTAATCAGTGAGTTGACCATCCGTCAGCCAGATGGTGTATACACACTGGAATTTCAGCAGCTGGTGACGGATTTCTATCTTTATTATTGAAATAATCACTCTGAGGTGTCGTTATGAGTAGGTTTTGCCGGCAGAGATCAAGGTGTCAGAATCGTCGGTTTTGACTCTGGCAGTAAGTTGGGATAATCCAGCGTGAAATGCAGACCCCGGCTCTCTTTCCTTTCTAGTGCACAACGTACAATTAATTCAGCGACTTGCACTAAATTTCGTAATTCCAGTAGATTATTGGAGATTCTGAAATTGGAGTAATAGTCGTGAATTTCTTGCTGTAGCAAATTAATGCGGCGCAATGCTCGTTCCAGGCGTTTGGTTGTACGCACGATGCCAACGTAATCCCACATAAACAAGCGTAATTCGTGCCAATTGTGCTGAATGACGACTTGTTCGTCTGAATTATCAACGCGGCTCTCATCCCAAAGGGGGAGTTCTGGTACTTCTTCGATTTTTTCAATCTGTTGTTGGATATCTTCAGCAGCAGACCAGCCGTAAACCAAACATTCCAGCAGAGAATTGGATGCCATACGATTTGCACCATGCAGGCCAGTGTAGCTGACTTCACCGATAGCATATAAATTGTTGAGGTCAGTACGCCCCTGATGATCGACGACGATACCCCCGCAGGTGTAATGTGCGGCAGGCACGATTGGAATCGGTTCTTTGGTTAGATCAAAGCCCAATGTCAGCAGTTTTTCATAAATCATTGGAAAATGCTGGATAATGAAATCAGCGGGTTTATGGCTAATATCTAAAAACATGCAATCAGCGCCAAGGCGTTTCATTTCATGGTCAATAGCTCGCGCTACGATGTCGCGAGGAGCAAGTTCAGCACGTTCATCAAAATCAGGCATAAAACGACTGCCATCTGGTCGTCTCAGATAAGCACCTTCACCTCTTAAAGCTTCAGTTAGCAGGAAATTACGTGCTTGTGGATGAAACAGACAAGTCGGATGAAACTGATTAAATTCTAGATTGGCGATGCGGCAGCCGGCACGCCATGCCATTGCAATGCCATCACCGGATGAGATATCGGGATTTGTGGTGTATTGATAAACTTTAGCTGCGCCACCAGTTGCCAGTACAACGACTTTTGCGCGATGAGTTTCTACTTGTTCCTGCTGGCGGTTCCAAATGTAAGCGCCAACTACTCGATTATTCCCATTGAATTGAGCTTTATTTGAGGTAATTAAATCAACTGCGTTACAGCGTTCTCTCACAATAATGTTCGGATGAGACTTGGCTTTTTCAACCAGTGTGGTTTCTACTTCTTTACCCGTTGCATCTGCATGATGCAGAATACGTCGATGGCTGTGTCCACCTTCACGGGTCAGATGATATTGTTTTTCTCCATCTTCACGGGTTTCTGTATCAAATGAAACACCTTGATCAATCAGCCATTGTACACAATGGCGGGCGTTACTGGTGATAAATTCGACGGCACTTTTATCGCAAAGTCCTGCTCCGGCGATCAAAGTGTCTTCAACATGAGATGCGATACTATCTGTTTTATCAAATACAGCGGCGATACCCCCTTGTGCATAATAAGATGCGCTTTCGCTGAGAATACTTTTGCTTAATACAGTAATTTTATGTTGTGAAGCTAGTCGTAAAGCTAAAGACAGACCAGCCACACCACTGCCTATAATAAGTACATCACTGTAATGTTGTGAGAATAATGATTGCATAATTGATGATGTTGGAGAAGATGAGTAAAAATCATGTTAGCCTATCAGATATGATAAAGGCTATGATTGCAACAAAATGATGACAGAAATTGAACTTCGCAGAATTTTATTACTCAAAGCCATGCTTGCTCGAGAAACAGGACAGAATGGTTGGTTTAATAAATATGAATGCGGAGTTTTGCTTCAGGAGATTTAACCTCGGATGAGCGAGCAGTTAACGGATCAAATGCTGGTCGAGCGAGTGCAGAAAGGTGACCAAAAGGCGTTTAACTTACTGGTGGTGAGATATCAGCATAAAGTAGCGAGCCTTGTATCCCGCTATATTCCGCAGGGTGATGTTCCTGACGTTGCGCAGGAGGCATTTATTAAAGCCTATCGGGCATTAGCTTCATTTCGTGGCGATAGTGCTTTTTATACTTGGTTGTATCGTATTGCAGTAAATACTGCAAAGAACTATTTGGTTTCTCAAGGGAGACGTCCACCATCCACTGATTTGGATGTTAATGACGTTGAAAATTATGAAGCTTCGAACGCACTAAAAGAAATTTCGAACCCTGAGAATTTAATGTTGTCAGAAGAATTAAGGCAGGTGGTTTTCCGGACCATTGAATCTCTTCCTGAGGATTTGCGAATGGCAATAACGCTGAGGGAATTAGATGGGCTAAGCTATGAAGAGATAGCCGTTGTTATGGATTGTCCGGTAGGTACAGTTCGTTCCCGTATCTTCCGGGCAAGGGAAGCCATTGATGATAAAATTCAACCACTGATTTAAAATTAAAAATAGTGGGATAATACTGAAGGGTACTTTGGCATGCAAAGAGAAAAACTTTCCGCACTGATGGATGGCGAAGCTCTTGATAGTGAAGTCGTTAGTATTTTGTCTAAAGATTCTGCAATGCAGAAACACTGGGAAAATTACCACTTGATCCGTGATACATTGCGCGGTGATGTGACTGAAGTATTGCATATGGATATTGCAAGCCGGGTTGCGCAGGCACTTGAAAAGGAGCCGGTTCATTTTAACCCTGGGGCTGTTCCTGAATCTCAGCCTCAGCCGGAGACTTGGCAGAAAGCGACGTTCTGGCAAAAACTCCGTCCTTGGGGAAGTCAAATTACTCAAGTGGGTGTTGCAGCCTGTGTTTCGTTGGCAGTACTGATAGGTGTACAGCAGTACAATAGCCATAATTCTGTGGATCTTGGATATCAATCCGATACACCGGTATTCAATACATTGCCGATAATGGGATCTGCATCCCCAGTGAGCTTGGGGGTGCCTTCTGGCGAAGATATGTTTGGTAATGATCAGCGTATGCAGGTGCAGGAACGTAATAAACGCATTAACATCATGCTACAACAATATGAACTTGATCGCCGTGTACATTTTGAACAAAATGACGGACAGGGAATACCACCACAGACTGCCATTCCGGTTCCCGGAACGCAATCTTTAGGAACACAACAGTAGTAATGAAATATATCTGGTTTTCCGTCTTTTTGCTGGCGGGCAGCCTGTTTACTCCTCTACAAGCCTCGGCACAGCTTAGCAGCGCTGAGGCTTTGTTGCAGGAGATGGGTAGCGCCACTCAGTCTCTAACTTATGAGCTTGCTTTTATTAATCTCAGCCCGCAAGCTATTGTCTCAGTTCGTTATCGACATGCCATTATCAATGGTATTCCAATTGCTCAAATCATGCAGATGGATGGTTCCCGTAGGGAGATTGTCCAGCGCGGTAATGAGATCAGTTATTTTGAACCAGGATTGGATGCTTTCAGTCTTAATGGTGATCATATTATTGATTATTTACCTGCGGTTGTTTTTGCTGACTTCACTCAGTTGAAAAAATACTACAATTTCATCGATGTTGGTCGTACTCATATAGGTGACAGACCTTGCCGGGTTGTACGCATCATTTCCAAAGATGAAGTACGTTATAATTACATTTTACTTATCGACGAAGAAACACATTTACCCTTACGTATTGATTTACTTGATCGTGATAGTGAAACACTTGAGCAGTTTCGGGTTGTTTCCTCGACAATAGGTGGGGATGTCTATGATGCAATGAGTGTGATTACTCGCCTGAATATGCCACCAATGTTGGTCATTCCATCATCGGAGAAGGCGGTATTCAACTGGAAAGTAGGTAAATTGCCGGATGGTTTCACGGAGGTTTCGCGCAACCGGCGTAAACTGTCGAATAATGATTCGCTCGAGTCTATTATGTTCAGTGATGGTTTATTCAGTTTTTCAGTGAATGTGATTAACGCGGATAAGACCAGTAAATTAGAGCATCTTCTTCGTCGTGGGCACCGAACGATTTATAGTGTAACACGTGGGGCAAAGGAGGTTACTGTTATTGGTGAACTACCATTGGCAACTGCTAAGTATGTTGCCGCAGGTGTTGCATTTATGGGAGCTAACTGATGATCAAAGAATGGGCAACAGTCATCCATTGGCAGCAAGGCAGAGCATTATTGCGCTATGGTTCTTCTTCTGGTTGTGGCAGTTGTCAGGCTCGTACTGCGTGTGGTTCTTATTTACTGAACAAATTAGGGCCTGATGGTGTTCATCAGATCGAACTCGATATTTTACAGCCGTTACAACCAGGGCAGAAAGTGGAGGTTGGTATCCCTGAAGGAAGCTTACTGCGTTCAGCGTTATTGGTTTATCTGACTCCACTTATTGGGCTATTCCTTGGTGGTGCACTTGTTCAGTTATGGATGACCAATCAATTGTGGGTGTTTTGTGGCGGGATATTGGGAGGAATCTCAGGATTTTTCTTTGCCCGTAAAGTTGCTACTTATTGGGATAATCAGCAGGAATACCAGCCGGTAGTTTTACAAATTGGCTTGCCTCCTGATGCAGTTCGTGTTCAGCATCGGGAATAAATCTGTTTTAATCACACAGAACTTTTAATTTACTGATCATACTAAAGCCACAGGCATGACTAGGTTTTCACAGATTTGGCATGTAGAATACAGCCTTTTAGGCCAGTGGCCGAACCTATAAACCGTCGCTTTATGTCCCTCTGTGTGTCCATTAGGCGAATGATTCAGAAATACCAAGGCAGAAAAATATTTATAATGAAGCAAATACGAAATTTCTCCATTATTGCCCACATTGACCACGGTAAGTCGACGTTATCTGACCGTATTATTCAAATTTGTGGTGGCTTAACAGATCGTGAAATGGCAGAGCAAGTGCTGGACTCTATGGAACTTGAGCGTGAACGTGGTATCACCATCAAGGCGCAGAGTGTTACCTTGGATTACAAAGCCAATGATGGGCAGCTCTATCAATTAAACTTTATCGACACGCCAGGGCACGTTGACTTCTCATATGAGGTTTCCCGTTCGTTGGCTGCTTGTGAAGGAGCATTGCTGGTGGTTGATGCTGGGCAGGGTGTGGAAGCTCAGACACTGGCTAACTGTTATACCGCTCTGGATATGAATCTGGAAGTTGTTCCTGTGTTGAATAAAATCGATTTACCTGCTGCGGAACCTGAGCGCGTAGCAGAAGAAATTGAGGACATTGTTGGGATTGATGCTACTGATGCAGTGCGCTGTTCAGCTAAAACGGGTGTCGGCGTACAGGATGTCATTGAGCGTTTAGTTAAAGAGATTCCGGCTCCGGAAGGCGATCCTAATGCGCCGTTACAGGCACTTATTATCGACTCATGGTTTGATAACTATCTCGGTGTTGTCTCGCTGGTGCGTATTAAAAATGGTACCTTGCGCAAGGGCGATAAAATCAAAGTGATGAGTACCGGTCAGGTATATAACGCTGATCGTCTTGGAATTTTCACACCGAAGCGAGTTGACCGCGATGTATTAGATTGCGGTGAAGTAGGTTGGTTGGTTTGTGCGATTAAAGACATTCTTGGTGCCCCTGTCGGAGATACATTGACGTTGGCCCGCCAACCTGCGGAAAAACCACTGCCAGGTTTTAAGAAAGTAAAACCACAGGTTTATGCAGGATTATTCCCTGTCAGTTCTGATGACTATGAAGCATTCCGTGATGCATTGGGTAAGTTGAGTCTGAATGATGCTTCTCTGTTTTATGAGCCAGAAAGTTCTTCTGCACTGGGTTTTGGTTTCCGTTGTGGTTTCCTTGGTCTATTGCATATGGAGATTATTCAAGAGCGTCTGGAACGTGAATATGATCTCGACCTTATTACAACTGCACCAACGGTTGTTTATGAAGTGGAAACGACTAGCCACGATATTCTCTATGTGGACAGTCCTTCTAAATTGCCGCCGTTGAATAATATTGAAGAGTTGCGTGAACCTATTGCTGAGTGTCACATGTTGTTACCTCAGGAATACTTGGGGAATGTCATTACCTTATGTATTGAGAAGCGTGGAGTGCAGACCAACATGGTTTACCATGGTAAACAAGTTGCACTGACTTACGAAATACCGATGGCTGAAGTCGTGTTGGATTTCTTTGATCGATTGAAATCTACATCTCGTGGTTATGCTTCACTGGATTATAATTTCACTCGTTTCCAGGCATCTGATATGGTGCGTGTGGATGTGTTAATTAATGGTGAACGAGTTGATGCATTGGCGTTGATTACTCATCGTGATAATGCCCAGTATCGTGGCCGGGAATTGGTTGAGAAGATGAAAGAGCTCATTCCTCGTCAGCAGTTTGATATCGCGATCCAGGCTGCGATTGGCAATCATATTATTGCTCGCTCAACAGTGAAGCAATTGCGTAAAAACGTCTTGGCGAAGTGTTATGGTGGTGACGTTAGCCGTAAGAAAAAGCTATTGCAGAAACAGAAAGAGGGTAAGAAACGCATGAAGCAGGTTGGTAATGTTGAGTTACCACAAGAAGCTTTCTTAGCCATTCTTCATGTTGGTAAAGACAATTAATAAGGTTGTAAGGAGTCTAAATGGCTAACACTTTTGCCCTGATCCTAACGTTAGCAACGTTAGTCACCGGCATTATTTGGTGTATTGATCGTTTCAAATGGGCCCCAGCGCGCAAGAAGAAACTTGCCAGATTGCAGGAGCTAACTGAAGGTACAATGGATCAGGAGCATCTGGCTGAGACTATTAACAAACCAACATGGATAGATACTTGTTCATCCATTTTCCCAGTGCTGGCCGTGGTTCTGATCCTGCGCTCTTTTGTTTATGAGCCATTTCAGATCCCATCGGGTTCTATGATGCCAACTTTATTGATTGGTGATTTCATTCTGGTGGAGAAATATTCATACGGATTGAAAGATCCTATCACTCAAACCACATTGATTAAGACTGGTGAACCAAAGCGCGGTGATATTGCCGTATTCAAATATCCGCTGGACCCAAGTTTTGATTACATCAAACGAGTGATTGGCTTGCCGGGTGATAAAATTATTTATGATCCGCTGAAGAAAGAACTGCGTGTTTTTTCTGGTTGCGGTGAAACAGAAAGTTGTAAGGAAGAGCTACCGGTTTCTTATGGTTCACTGTTCCCAAGTGAGTGGACAATGAAACAGTATGGTGTCAATTCCCATGGTGAGAGCCTGAAAAAGATAGGTGTTTTTCAAATACCTGTTGAAGAAACTTTACCACCTTACAGCATGCGGCAGGGTGAACGGATTGAGAATCTGGGTGTGACAACCCACCATATTTTAGAGATTCCGGGTGTACTGCCGAGGCCGAATTTCCGTCAGCCTGGTTTGCCTGAGGGAATGTGGATTGTGCCTGAAGGTCATTATTTCATGATGGGTGATAACCGTGATAATAGTGCTGATAGCCGTGAGTGGGGCTTTGTTCCTGAGAAAAATCTGGTTGGCCGCGCTTCAGCAATCTGGATGAGTTTTGAAAAACAGGAAGGGGAATGGCCTACCGGAGTTCGCTTTAGCCGTATTGGTGGAATTAATTAATATTAGCGAAGCATTAATTTTACTCGCAGTGTAGAATATCCTTTCAAACTTAATGACTGGCTCCTGATAAGGAGCCAGTGCAAACGCAACAGTTTTGTCAGGGCTTCCCGTACAGGTCTGTTGCGTGTGCGTTTTTATTTGACGAATTCTGACCTATATTTGGTAGCACATGAATCCCATCGTAATTAACAGATTGCAGCGTAAGCTGGGGTACACTTTTGATCAGCATGATCTGCTGATACAAGCATTAACTCATCGTAGTGCCAGTAGTAAACATAACGAGCGGCTGGAATTTCTCGGTGATTCAATTCTAAGCTTTGTTATTGCTAATGCACTATATCATCGCTTTCCTCGTGTAGATGAAGGGGATATGAGCCGGATGCGTGCCACATTGGTTCGTGGTAACACTTTGGCTGAGTTGGCGAGGGAATTTGAATTAGGTGAATGTCTTCGCCTTGGACCGGGAGAATTGAAAAGCGGTGGTTACCGTCGTGAATCTATTCTGGCTGATACTGTGGAAGCACTGATCGGCGGTATTTTCCTTGATAGTGATATTCAAACGGTTGAGAGAACTATTCTGAGATGGTACGAAACTCGTTTGAATGAAATTAGTCCGGGTGATAAACAGAAAGATCCGAAAACCCGGCTACAAGAATATCTGCAAGGGCATCATTTGCCTTTGCCGTCATATCTGGTTGTTATGGTTCGTGGTGAAGCCCATGACCAAGAATTTACTATTCACTGTCAGGTGAGTGGTATCGAACAGCCGGTTAAAGGAACAGGCTCCAGCCGCCGCAAAGCGGAGCAGGCAGCGGCAGAGCAAGCATTAAAACAACTGGAGCTTGAATGAGCGAACAAGAAACCTATTGCGGATTTGTCGCAATAGTCGGACGGCCTAATGTAGGGAAATCCACATTGCTGAATCAGCTTTTGGGTCAGAAAGTGTCTATTACTTCCCGTAAACCACAGACTACCCGTCACCGTATTATGGGTATTCACACGGAAGGGACTTATCAGACTATTTATGTGGATACACCTGGGTTGCATATTGAAGAAAAGCGGGCGATTAATCGTCTGATGAATCGTGCAGCCAGCAGTTCTATTGGTGATGTAGAGCTGGTCATTTTTGTTGTTGAAGGTACCCACTGGACGCCAGATGACGAAATGGTGCTGAATAAACTGCGTAATCTGCGTTGTCCGGTTTTGCTGGCTATCAATAAAGTGGATAACGTGATTGATAAAGCTATTCTGTTACCACATATTGGTTTCCTCAGCAAACAGATGAACTTTCTTGATGTTGTACCGATGAGCGCTGAGAAAGGTATGAATGTCGATACAATTGCAAAGATTGTGCGCGGACATATGCCGCAGGCAACTCACCATTTTCCGGAAGATTATATTACTGACCGTTCCCAGCGTTTTATGGCTTCTGAAATTATCCGAGAAAAACTTATGCGTTTTCTCGGTGATGAATTGCCATATTCGGTTACGGTTGAAATTGAACAGTTCGTAGCGAACGAGCGCGGCGGTTACAATATTCACGGTTTGATTCTGGTTGAACGTGATGGCCAGAAGAAAATGGTTATTGGTAATAAAGGTAGTAAAATCAAAACCATTGGTATTGAAGCCCGTCAGGATATGGAAAGACTGTTTGATGTTAAGGTCCATTTGGAGCTGTGGGTTAAAGTTAAAGCGGGTTGGGCTGATGACGAGCGGGCGCTGCGAAGCCTGGGTTACGTCGATGATTTGAAATAAGGCATTGCCTGTGGACGGTTGGCAGCGTGCTTTTATTCTTCATAGGCGCCCTTACAGTGAAACCAGTTTGTTACTGGATCTTTTTACTGAAAATGAAGGGCGGATCAGTGTGTTGGCTAAAGGTGCGCGCAGCCGTCGTTCCAATTTGAAAGGCTGCTTGCAGCCATTTACCCCGTTGCTGATTCGTTGGAGTGGGCGGGGTGTAGTTAAAACGTTGCGTGATGCCGATCCTATTTCTTTAACGCTTCCTCTTACTGGCAGCGTGCTGTACAGCGGTTTATATGTCAATGAATTGCTGTCAAGAGTGCTTGAACAAGGAACGGCTTATCCGGCGTTATTCTTTGATTACCTGCAATGTTTACAAGTTCTTGCTGCCAGTGAATACACACCAGAACATGCATTACGTCGGTTTGAGCTAGCGTTACTGGCAAATCTTGGTTATGGCGTTGATTATCTTCATTGTGCAGGAAGTGGTGAACCTGTGACCGATACGATGACCTACCGTTATAGGGAAGAAAAAGGATTTATCGCTAGTCTGGTGGTTGATCACTATAGTTTTACGGGCCATGAATTAAAATCATTGGCAACCCGTGAATTCCCTGATTCGGTAACATTGAAAGCAGCGAAGCGTTTCACTCGTATTGCACTGAAACCTTACCTTGGTGGTAACCCTTTAAAAAGTCGTGAATTATTCCGGCAGTTTGTACGTAAAAAGCCGGAAGGGAAAGAAAACTAATGAATTTGTTTTCCTTCATGATGGGAAGTGTAAACTTATTATACCTAATAGATTTCAAGTTGCTGTGCGGCGGCAAGTGAACGCAGCCAACAAAGCAGCAACTTGAAAGATAAAGGGTATACATTTAATACGGCTACATGGAGATAAATATGGCTGAGGTATTGTTAGGCGTTAATATCGATCATATTGCGACAGTGCGTAATGCTCGTGGCACAAATTACCCTGATCCGGTTCAGGCAGCATTTGTTGCAGAACAGGCTGGTGCAGATGGTATTACCATTCATTTGCGTGAAGATCGCCGTCATATTACTGATAGGGATGTTGAACTACTTAGTCAAACTATCCAAACCCGGATGAACCTCGAAATGGCTGTGACAGATGAAATGGTGGATATCGCCTGTCGCATCAAACCTGAATTTTGTTGTTTGGTACCTGAAAAACGGCAGGAAGTGACAACAGAAGGCGGTTTAGATGTTGTCGGTCAGAAAGATAAGGTTATGGCAGCGGTTAAACGTCTATCTGAAGCGGGCATTCTTGTATCTCTGTTTATTGATGCGGATCATCAGCAAATAGATGCTGCCAGAGAAGTTGGTGCACCTTTTATTGAGATTCACACGGGTGCTTATGCTGATGCAGAAAATGAAATTGAACAGGAAAAAGAGTTTCAACGGATTAAAAAGGCCGCGACCTATGCTGTGGGTATTGGGCTGACGGTTAATGCAGGTCATGGGCTGACGTATCATAATGTACAACGTATTGCGGCTCTGCCGGAAATTTATGAATTGAATATTGGTCATGCCATTATCGGACGGGCGGTATTTAGTGGCTTGACTGCTGCTGTAGCAGATATGAAAACTCAAATGCGGAAAGTGCGCGGTTAATGGCTATTATCGGATTGGGCACGGATATTGTTGAAATTGCCCGTATTGAGGGAGTTGTTGAGCGCTCAGGTGAGCGCTTGGCAAAACGTATTCTTAGTGAATCAGAATGGAAACAATATCAGTATCATGAAAAACCGGTTCGTTTTCTGGCTAAACGCTTTGCAGTAAAAGAAGCGGCGGCAAAAGCGCTGGGAACCGGTATCCGTAATGGTCTGGCATTTAACCAGTTTGAAGTGGTTAATGACGCTCTGGGAAAACCGACTTTGCGGCTCTATGGTGCAGCAGCAGAATTGGCTCAGAAACTGGGAGCAATGTCTTTGCATGTGACACTGGCGGATGAACGCCGTTATGCTTGTGCAACCGTTATTTTAGAGAGTTAATTTTAGATTTTATCTGCATGATGCAGTAATACAAATTTATCCCACAGCTGCTCTTCTGTTTCCTGTCGGTCTGGATCGGTAATAATGGTATTATTTATCGGACAGACTGATTGGCAAGTTGGAATATCATAATGACCGACACATTCGGTACAACGCTCAGCATCGATTTCATAAATTTCATCTCCCATTGATATAGCTTGATTAGGACATTCGGGTTCACACATATCACAATTGATACAGCTTTTTTTGATTAATAACGACATTTTAATAACTTAGTTTATTTTTCATTTTATACCAGTGTGTTATCGTCAGTTTTAATTTCTTACTCTTACACACTTATTGTATTTTTATACGGCATAAACTACATTGAAAAACCAAATCTGGCAATAAAAAACCATAATATATGAAATTTTTTCTATCTTAGAAAACGCTTATGGGTAAACTTTATTATTCAGTTAGCTATATAGGAAATATGTCAAGGACGTGTAAAACTTCCAATATTATATGGTTAATAGGTCTTGAGAGAAAATAGCTTGAATAATAACAGAGTATTTACAACCTATACCCAACAGATTTCAATTTGCAGTGCGGCGGCAAGTGAACGCAGCCAACAAAGCAGCAACTTGAAAGATGAAGGGTATATAGTATTAGAATAAATAAAATGATAAAGACCGGGTATTACTCTAATCCCGGTCTTTTTGTTAATTACGATAATGGCGTAATTGGCCAGTCAATTTTTGGTGCGTTTGACGTATCAACTCGGTTAAGCATGACACGGTATTTTTTCCATTCTTTGAGTAATAGCATTTCTTCGTCTGTTGCTATATCAAGTTCTTCTGCATCAGAAAGTGGCGTTATTTTTTCATTTGCAAGAGATATGAATTGCGCTTTTTGGTTTTCCGCAATATATATCAATTCCTCTTTTGTCGGTGGTGGGATATCTTCCCAACAAGGGAGAGCATCTTCGCCAGAGGAAAGTATTTTTCCTGCGGGAGGTATTCCCGAAAATTCATTAAATATATCATCAGTTACAGGTAAAGGGTCATTTGGCCATGAGCCTGCTGCAATGTAATCCTGCTGTAATGATATCGGATAAAATGCTTTATTTAATGCGCTAAATACGTAGTTTTTATCATTCATATTAATACCCTATTGCTCTATAAAATGCTGCTACAGGAATTTGTAAATTTGGAATACTGCTAAAACATTGGAATTGTGAATTATTGACCGTCATTATTGAAAATGTGCCAGCATGTTGAGGGGCGTTACCAACGTGAGTTAACGTGACGTTGAGACATTTATTCGGGAATGGGATTGGAAAATTATTTAAAGCACCAGGTTCGGCATAAGCATTGCCTTTAACTGATGCTATTCCCCACATTTCAATTAAACCCGAAGGTAATTTTTGCCATCCAACCTGATTCAGGTTAGAGGTGAAAAACGACATATTAGGTACCTGATTTTCACCATTCCCTATCGTTATATTTGTTGAATCTGATAAACCAAGGTTCTTTATAAATGCAGCTTTATCCGGAATATCTTCGCCGTTTTTGTCTTTTGCCAGAGCATTATTATTTACGTCAGAAACAAGCTTCTGAGTTGCAGCGAGTGTATTACTGTTGCCTATTTGATCTGTGAGCTGAATAATTCCTTTTTCTGTTAATGAGGCATCGCGAATTTCTGTTGTGTTTTTTTGTTCTAAGGCTTTCTTGAATTGGGCGGTGAGTTTGTCTATATCCCCATTATCCAGAACATCTTCGCCAGATTGTGTTGCAATAAAATTAGCGACGACAGTGGATATGGTTGACGACTGACGTAATGTCTTATTTAATAGTTCAGCGGTAATATCTCCTGTTGGAAACCCAGTTTGCAATTTTTGCTCTTTTTCATATGCTTCTTGCTTCACTATATTTGCATTGTCACTAACAGAAAAAGCCTTAAAATCATTCTTTTGACTCATATATTTTTCTCCAATTAAGTACTGCGTTTTATAAGCAATATAGTGAGTTTTTATAAAAATCATTTCTCCACATTCACGCCGGCTATAGTTTAGTTAGAAAACAGAATAATGGAATATTCTTATAACTTATAGGGTTAACTATTTTTATATAATTGGTGGTGATAAGTGTTTTAATGTTTGAATGATTATTGATGTTGAATAGCTACAAAATACTAGAATCAATAAAATGATAAAGACCGGGTATTATCCTACTCCCGGTCTTTTTGTTAATTACGATAATGGCGCAATTGGCCAATCAATTTCCGGGGCTGTTGATGTATCAATCCTATTAAGCATCACGCGGTATTTTTTCCATGCTTTAAGTGATAACAATTCTTCATTTGTGGCTATATCAAGTTCGACCGCATCAGCAAGTGGCGTTATTTTCTCGTTTGCAAGAAATATAAATTTTGATCTTTGGGCTTCTGCTATAGATATCAATTCTTCTTTCGTTGGCGGTGGAATATCTTCCCAGCAAGGAAGACCATCTTCGCCAGAAGAAAGTATTTTTCCTATGGGTGGCATTCCTGAAAATTTATAGAATATATCATCAGTTACGGATATAGGATCATTTGGCCATGAATCTGCTTCAATATAATCTTGTTGTAATGACAACGGATAAAATGCTTTATTTAATGCACTGAATACATAGTTTTTATCATTCATAGTTTTTTGCCAGTTTTGGTTAAATAATCATAATAATTTAATTTTTTAAATTAATATCCTATTGCCCTAAAAAATACTCCAACAGGACCAATATGATTAGTAGGACTTCGATAACATCGGAATTGACTCCGATTTACTACGTGTAATGAACATATTCCGGCATCTTGGGGGTTATAACCACCATGAGTTAACGTAATATTTAAACACGCGTTAGGGTATGGTATTGGAAAATTATTTAAATATCCAGCTTCGAGAGAAGCATAGCCGTCAGCTAGTACAAATCCCCACATTTCAATTAAACCTGAAGGTAATTTTTGCCAACCAAAACTAGTTAAGTTTGCGGAGAAATACGACATATCTGGAATTTGATTAACACCAGTACCTACTTCTCTTTTTGCAGCTTCATTTAAACCTAAGTTTTTGACAAATTCATTTTTATTGGGGATATCTGCGCCGTTTTTTGCTTTTTCTAGTACGGAGTCGGAAATTTTTGTTGTAATTTTATGTTCTAGCGCTCTATTTAATTGAGCGTTGAGATTAACGGTCTTACCATCATCGAGAACATCACTACCAGATTCTGTCGCAATAAAATCAGCGACAACAGAGGCTATTGTTGACGATTGACGTAATGCCTTATTTAACAAATGAATATCAATATATCTATTTGGTTCCAACCCAGTCTGCAACTCTGGACTATTTTCATATAAATTTTGATCCACTACATTAGCACCACTCTTAATAGAAAACGCTTTAAAATCATTTTTAGGATTCATATACACTCCTTGAATTAAATAATATTATTATGTAATTAATACATTGAGTTATTATTTGGATGGCTTATCGTGATTAAAACCTATCATAGTCTAGTTCAGAATAAAAATAGGGGTGTGTTATTATTCCTAATAAGATTAACTGTTTTTATATTTTTGGTGGAAATAAGTACTCAATGTTTTTTTAATCGAAAGTATATTCAGGCTATTTATATTTAACATCTGGCGACTTTTTAACTTTAGAAGAGAATTTGGAGTTCTGTAATCTCCTATTAAAATAACTTGTCACTGATTTTGGTAAATAAGATGGTGGTAAATATATAATAGATATTGAAAGGTTACAAATATTTGAATAGATAAAATGATAAAGACCGGGTATTATCCTACTCCCGGTCTTTTTGTTAATTACGATAATGGCACAATTGGCCAATCAATTTCCGGTGCTTTCGAAGCATCAATTCGGTTAAGCATTACGCGGTATTTTTTCCATTCTTTAAGCAATAGTGCTTCTTCATTTGTTGCTATATCAAGTTCAACAGCATCAGAAAGTGGGGTTATTTTCTCATTTGCAAGAAATATCAATTTCGCTCTTTGGGCTTCGGCTATAGATATCAATTCCTCTTTCGTTGGCGGTGGAATATCTTCCCAACAAGGAAGACCATCTTCGCCAGAGGAAAGTATTTTGCCTATGGGCGGCATTCCTGAAAATTTATAGAATATATCATCAGTTACAAGTATAGGATCATTTGGCCATGAGCCTGCTTCAATATAATCCTGTTGTAATGATAGCGGATAAAATGCTTTATTTAATGTGCTAAATACATAGTTTTTATTGTTCATAATTTTTTTCCTATTTTAATTAGATAATCATTATAGTAAATTAATTATTTTTCAATTAATGTCCTATTGCTATGAAAGATGTTTGAACATCAGGAGTATAAGCAGTATGACTTCTATAACACCGAAACTGACTCTGATTTTCTATTTTTGCTCCAAATATTCCTGCTGCAATGGGGTCCCAACCATTATGAGTTAAAGTGATACTAAAACATTTATTTGGGAATGGGATTGGAAAGTTATTAAGATATCCGCTATTAGGTTTTCCACTTCCACCGAAAGAAACTAGTGCTATTCCCCACATTATAATTAGACCTGAAGGTAACTTTTGCCAGCCATTCTGAGCCAAATTTGCGGTGAAGAACGACATATCTGGAATCTGATTAATTCCAGTGCCTACTTTCCGTTTTGCTGCGTCATCTAAACCTAAATTTTTCACAAACTCATTTTTATTAGGGATATCAGCGCCGTTTTGCGTTTTTTCCAGTCTGTTATTGGCATTATTATTTATATCGGAGGCAAGTTTCTGAGTTGCAGCCAGTGTATTACTATTGCCAACCACATCTGTGAGTTGAACAATACCTTTCTGTGTTAATGAGGCATCGGGAATTTTTGTTGTAATTTTTTGTTCTAACGCTTTATTTAATTGTGCAGTGAGTTTGGTTATATTACCATCATCCAAAACATCACTGCCAGATTCTGTCGTAATAAAATCAGCGACAACAGAGGCTATTGTGGACGACTGGCGTAATGCCTTATTTAATACATGAGTGGTAATACCGTCTGGAGGAAACCCAGTTTTCAAACTTTGCTCGTCTTCATATCTTTCTTGACTCACAACATTTGCGTTATTACTAATAGAAAACGCTTTAAAATCATTCTTGGGATTCATATATATTTTCCTAAGGTTTAATAGTGGGTTTTATAGGTAATATCTTGAATTATTGTAAGGGTAATTTCACAACGCTCATAGTTTAGAGATAAAAAAGAATAATTAAATATCTTTATAACTTATGGGATTAATTATTTTTCGTATGTTTTGAATAATAAATAATTCAATATGTATTAATTTAGAATATATCTAAATAATTGATGTTTCTATTCTGGGAACTATCTTGAATAATGTCCATGTTGAAAAGTTTATTTTGGAAATTAAATTTCAATAACGAACAGGTAATTAATGTCATATGAAGAATAGCTAGGATGGTAACAGAATATTTACCACTATAGTATTAGCAATAATACAATGATTAAGACCGGATTTCTGGCTTAATTCCGGTCTCTTTATTAGCTATGATAATGATGGAATTGGTCGATCAATTTTTATCACATAAGAAAGTAGAGTTGTTTTCTTATTTTCAAATGATATCGGATAAAATTCTTTATTTAATTCACTAAAAATACACAGGTTTTGTCATTCATAAAATTTTTCCAAATTCAATTAAATAATCATAATAATTTTTTAATTAATATCCTATTGCTCTGAAAAATGTCAAAACAAAAGGTTGATCGTCACTTATACTTCTATAACATCTGAACTGTTGCTGATTTTCTATGATTACTGAAAATACTCCTGCTGCCTGAGGGCCATAACCATAGTGAGTTAATGTGATATTGAGACAATTATTTGGAAATGGTATTGGAAAGTGATTAAGATATCCTCTATAAGGTTTTCCTCCGAAAGAAACGTTAGCCACTCCCCACATTTCAATTAAACCGGACGGTAACTTTTGCCAACCATTCTGAACCAGATTTGCGGTGAAAGACGACATATTTGGAAGCTGGTTAATTCTATTATTCACATTATTGTTTATATCGGAGACAAGCTTCTGAGTGGCAACCAGTGTATGACTATTGCCAATTACATCTGTGAGTTGAACAACACCTTTCTGTGTTAATGAGGCATCGGGAACTTGTTTTTTTATTTTTTGTTCTAACGCTTTATTTAATTGTGCAGTGAGTTTGGCTATATTACCATCATCCAAAACATCGCTGCCGGATTCTGTCGCAATAAAATCAGCGACAACAGAGGATATTGTTGATGATTGACGTAATATTTTATTTAGTACATGCGTGGTAAGACCTATTGGGGGAAATCCAGTCTGCAACTCTGGACTATTTTCATATAAATTTTGATCCACCACATTAGCACCATCTTTAATAGAAAATGCTTTAAAATCATTCTTGAGATTCATATGTTTTTTCCTAAGGTTTAACAGTTGATTTTATAAGTAATATCTTGAATTATTGTGAGGATAATTTGCTTTTTCTTATAGTTTAGGGATAAAAAATAATAATGAAATGTTCTTATAACTTATGGGGCTTATTATTTTTGTATGGATTTTTGAGTAAATAATTTAATATGTTTCAATTGAAAGAATATCTAAGTAATTAATACTTGTTTTATAGAAACTATCTTAAATGATTTCTCTATTGAAAGATTAATTATGGAAAGTAGATTTCAATGACGAACAAGGTCACTAATATCGCATGGAGAATAGTTCGGATGATAACAGAATATTTATTGCTGTAGTGCTAGCAATAATACAATAACAAAGTGATAGAGGCCGGTGTCTACCTTAATCCCAGCCTTTTTATTAGTTACAGTGATGGTGGAATTGGCCAGTCAATCTCTGGTGCTTTCGAAGTATCAACCCCGGTTAAGCATTACGCGGTATTTTTTCCATGCTTTAAGTGATAGCATTTCTTCATTTGTGGCTATATCCAGTTCTACTGCATCAGCAAGTGGTGTTATTTTCTCATTTGCAAAAAATATCAATTGCGCTTTTTAGGCTTCGGCTATAGATATCAATTCCTCTTTCGTTGGTGGAGGAATTTATTACAATTTATTATTAATGCCTGATTATATTGTCTTCGTAAATCCAGAGTTAATAATGTTAACTGTATGTTTTTTAAATGGGATTATTTGCATTAATATAAAATAGTTAATTAAATTAATGTCATTGTTAAAATTAGTTTTCTGAATTTTTTATATATTTATGTTAGATTTTTATTTGTGATTTTCCATGTGGATAAATTTCTAATCAATAATATTTGTTATTTTATACCAGGAGGATAAATGAGTAATAAAAATGATTTTAAAGCTTTTTCTATTAAAGATGGTGCTAATGTGGTGGATCAAAATTTATATGAAAATAGTCCAGAGTTGCAGACTGGATTTCCCCCAGTAGGTCTTACCACGCATGTATTAAATAAGGCATTACGTCAATCGTCCACAATAGCTTCTGTCGTGGCTAATTTTATGTCAACTCAGTGTGAAAAGGATGTTCTGGATAATGGCGATTTGGCAACACTTAATAAGACGTTTACTGATTCGTTGCAGTGTCATATGAAAAAACAATATCCTGTTAACTTGTCACCTAACGGTTATCAACAATTGCCGGGTGGATTAATACTTCAATGGGGAAGACATAATTTTACTCCATTAACTATAAACAAGGTTATTTTACCAACACCTTTTAAGCATGGTTGTTTGAAGGTTTTTATGTCACCGGTTGGTGATTGGATATTTCCGATGTCAGCAGCACCTAACGGAACCTTGAATACTTTTGATTCTTGGGTTGCTGCGCGAACTATTAATGCTTATGGAAATGAAATCAGGTTATCTGCTAGTGATACTTATGTATATGGAGACTATTTCGCAATCGGTTATTAATTAATATATGGAAATAAATAGTAAGCCGGATTTTTATTCCGGCTTTGTTTTTTATTCTTAAATATATTGGTGTGAATTAAATGTTGTTTGAAAATAATATAAAATACAGCGGTAGAGAATATATCAAATAGTCTCGAATATATGTTACCAGTGTAATGATTAGTAAATATAGCTGGAAAATAGGAAAAATAAATCGTTATAATTGTCCCTGATATAATGAAGTGAGATACCGCAGTGACTAAAATATATAGTGATGAATATTGGATGCAGCAGGCGATGGAACGAGCAATAAAAGCGTGGGAGCAGGGGGAAATACCGGTAGGCGCTGTATTGGTCGCTGATAATGAAATCATTGCTGAAGGTTGGAACCAATCTATTATTGCCCATGATCCCTCTGCTCATGCAGAAGTTATTGCGCTACGGAAAGGGGGAGAGCAGTTACAAAATTATCGTCTGCTGAATACCACTTTATATGTCACGCTTGAGCCTTGTGCTATGTGCGCCGGTGCTATGATACATAGCCGAATACAACGGCTGGTTTATGGTGCCAGCGATATGAAAACGGGGGCCGCCGGTTCTTTGATTGATATATTGCGCCATCCTGGTATGAATCATCAAATTGAAATTACAGGTGGAGTTCTTGCTGAGGCGTGCTCCACGATGTTGAGTGTTTTTTTCAAACAACGTCGGGAGCAGCATAAGGCATTAAAAGCAGCCAGAAGACAGCAGGAAGAAAATCAATAAATATTGTTGATTCACTCTCTTAGCACCCATACATGGTACTCGCCATTTATCATCTCTGCGCCTTCCAGAATTTTCTCGAAGCCTGGGAATTTTTTATTCCACTCAGCGATCTGGCGAATATATTGTAACCAGGGAGAATTTTCATCACCAAAGGATTCTCCCGGCATGATGATGGGTATACCCGGTGGATAAGGAATAACGCCAACAGCCGATGTACGTCCTGCAAGTTTACTGAGTGGTATATGTTCAGTACGGCCTGCCATATGGTCTAGGAATGCCTGCCGAGGGAGCTTCACTATGTTAGGTAATTGGCCAAATGATCTTGTTTGTTCAATATCCATTTCATATTCTTTCATATATCTGAATATTTCGTCCGAAATATCTTTTAGTCCTATATCTTTATAATTTTGGGGATATTGCTTAGTGAGTTTCGGCAAACATTGTTTAAGTGGTGTATTAGCGTCATAGTGTTTCTTGAAGCTTAATAATACATTGAGCAACGTGCCCCATTTGCCTTTGGTGACACCGATAGTAAACTGGCAAAGCACGATGAAATCAGTGGTACGTGCCGGCACAATGTCGTGCTGGCTCAGATAAGCGGAAAGAATTTCAGCTGGAATGCCATTTTCCATCAGTTCATCATTATCACTCATTCCTGGGCACAAAATACCGATTTTCATTGGATCAAGTAGGCACCATTCTTCTGAGAGATTGTTAAATCCATGCCATTTGTCTCCGTCTTTTAATACCCAACAGGAGGGATCATTTGCTAATTGTTCTCTGCTTGCTTCATGGAAAGGAATTAATTGACCGCTATCTGAACTGATAATCTCTCTCGCATTCCAAGGTGAGAAGAACCAATCATCGTTTTGTTGAAATTCATGATGAGTTTTTGCCAAAGTCAGACGGAAGTCCACGGCTTCATTAATAATACTTTGTATCAGTCTTTGTCCCTGTGGGCCATCCATCATAGCAGCGCCAATTTCATTAGCCGCGATCAGCGGATATAGCGGTGAAGTTGTGGATTGCATCATATAAGACTCATTGAAACGGGAGTGTTCAATAGGTTTTCTGCCATTGCGAATATGGATATAGGATGATTGCGATAATGCCGCCAGCATTTTATGCGTGGATTGAGTAGCAAATATTGTCGGGCCATTACTATCAAAATCATCTGGTTCACCACGCATGGAATAACGATGTTGAAACATAGGGTTAAAACGGGCATAAGCAAACCAGGCTTCATCAAAATGAATTTGATCAACACTTTTTGCCAATAAATCTTCTATTTGTTCTGAGTGATAACATATCCCATCGTAAGTACTGTTGGTTACGACAGCATAAACAGGTCGGCAGTCTGTAGCATGCTCTTTTAACGGGTGTTCATCGATGATTTGTTGGATATATTCTGGTTGAAATTGATCTTTAGGTATAGGGCCGATAATGCCATAGCGGTTGCGTTGTGGAATAAGGTATATGGGCAAAGCCCCTGTCATTATTACACCTTGTTCAATGGATTTATGGCAATTGCGGTCGCATATAATAATTTCTTTTTCGCCAATAACTGCACTCATGATAATACGGTTGGAACCAGAAGTGCCGGTAAGAACACAATAGCTCTGATGAGCACCAAAAATAGTGGCTGCATATTCTTCTGATTCTTTGATTGCACCGGTATGATCTAAAAGTGATCCAAGTACTGTCCTTTCTACTCCAAGATCACTTCTGAATAGATTTTCCCCAAAGAAATTGATTAATTCTCTTCCTGCTGCCGTTTTGGTAAAAGCGACGCCCCCTTGATGTCCAGGTGTAGTCCAAGAATATTCTGGTGACTCTTGGGTATATTGAAATAATGCTCGAGTGAAAGGAGGTAATAACTGAGCATAGTATTTTTTAATCAAGGAATTAGCGCGGGAGGCGATAAATCCAACGGTATCTTCAAGCATCCAGACGAATTCATCTACTAATTTCATTGCTTCGAGTGTCAAAGTATCTATGCTGGAGTATTCGGCCGTTAGCAGTACCGGGATAGTGATATTGTGTCTGCGTATTTCTCTCAGTAATTCTGATACTTGTTCATGAGATTCCGCGTTATTGTCACCTGAAGTCCAGTCAACAAAAATACAGCACAATGAAGAATCAGAAGAAACCGTTGCTATGCCATCTTGAAATGTTGCAGCAGGGATAACAGCAAAATTGTTCTTTTTCAATGCATCTATTAACTCTGTAAATGCACGACCATTTGCAGTGGTTGGGTTACATACATGGCTACTTACAACCATAATCTTGCTTTGTTCGTTAATATCTAAATTAATCATGACGCATCCTTTAAGTAAGATAGTATCCTGATAAATTTAGTATAGTTAGTTTAATTTACTGTAAAACATAATATGATTGGGGATATATAATTAACTATAATGGTATTTTTAGCGGCAGTTAATTGCTTACTCTGTTTCTGATTTTTTTTCCTGAGCAACTAATTTCTGCCGGTTTTCTTTTGCCTGTAAATATCCAACTAAACTAAGCTGATAACGACGGATATTTTCAACATAGCGATAAGCTTCATGTCCACGAGCATAACCATAGGTGGTGTTCGTATAATATTTTTTCTGACTTAACAGCGGTATTCGGGCTTTTACATCAAGCCAGCTATCCGGATTGCCTTTTTGGGCGGCTGTCAATTTCCGGGCATCCAGCATATGGCCATAGCCCATATTGTAAGCAGCCAGTGCAAACCATATCCGCTCATCTTTAGGGATGCTTTCTGGTAGCCGTTTCATCAAATTTTGCAAATAAATTGCACCCCCCTTAATGCTTTCCTCTGGATCAAGGCGGTCAACGACACCAAGCCCTTTAGCCGTCTGGCTGGTTAACATCATCAGGCCACGGACTCCTGTAGGAGATGTTGCCTGCGGGTCCCAGTGAGATTCCTGCCAGGCAATTGCCGCCAGCAGTTGCCAGCTGATATCACCGGAATATTTTTCAAATAATGGTTGATAAGTCGGTAAAACGTTATCAATGGCACTCAGAAAAGAGAGTGTATCGAAGTAATCAAACGAGCTGACATGAGCAAAGTATTTCTCTTCTAACCGTGGCATGACATCTTCTTCCGTCATTTGACTGAAAAAATCCAGCATAGCAGCATAAAGGCTGTAATCATCAGTGCGCTTTAAATACCACGTTAAGGGATTATCTTCACTGACATCAAAAGCGATGGCTAGATTAGGGTGAGTACGTTGTTGCAATGCAACATTGATAGAATCGCCTAAGGTGTAATCTAATTTACCTTCTGAAACTAGTTCTAGTAGTTCGCGAGTGTTGTATTGCTGTGTTTCATCCCATTCAAGTTCTGGATAAAGTTCCTCTTTTATTTTTTTCAGTGTACTGACGTGAGTTGAACCGGAAGTGACGAGTAGTTTGCCTTTTAAATCTTTAAAAGAACGAGGGCGTGGCGTACCTTTACGGTAAATCAACTGCTGAGAAACAGAATAGTAAGCTGGGCCAGTACGGGTTTGTTCCAACCTTTCCTTGTTATAGGTCAGACCTGCGGCTAGAAAATCAGCATCACCATTTTCCAGATCGTCAAATAGTTGGTTGATATTGGTTCTGAATTTGATTTCCAATTTAACACCGAGGTAATCAGCAAAGCGTTTTACCAATTCGTAATCGAATCCATTTGGTTCTTTTTTACTTGTAAGGTAAATCAGAGGTGAGCTGATGGTGCTGATCCGTAGCTCTCCTCTGGTAATGATCCTGTTAATCTGCTCCTGCTGTTTGTTCGGCCAACTGATGTTTAGACTGATAATGGCAGCAGAAAAAAGAGCGATAACAATGATAACGAAGTAGTTTATTTTTATATTATTCAAACTGTTATCTCTTTGTAATGCGGCGTGGTGCTATGTGGAAACGCGCTATATTATCATGGTTAAATTTCCAGTGATTGAGCATTTTGCGGAACAAAAACTTACTGCGCAACCTATATTGATACTATTTGCATAATCTGGCGATCAAATAATTAGCCTTAATAATCATCACGCAAACGGTTTCGTCACTGGTTGCAATCCTCTATAATATGTTTATTTTCCCCTAAGGCATCAGTCAGGTTTTGCTTCTAAGATGAGAGAATTTATTACTATGAAAATTCTGCGTGGCTCCCCCGCTTTATCGGCATTTCGTATCACCAAGCTCCTTTCTGTGTGTCAGGAACAGCAACTTCCGGTCAATGATATTTATGCGGAATATGTTCATTTTGCAGAAATTAATGCACCTTTGAGTGATACTGATTCAGCAAAGTTACAACGATTACTAAAATATGGTCCTTCATTAGCTGAGCATGAACCAAAAGGAACATTGCTGCTAGTGACTCCTCGTCCGGGGACGATTTCTCCCTGGTCTTCCAAAGCAACTGATATTACTCATAACTGTGGTTTGTCTCAGGTTGTGCGTCTGGAACGTGGTCTGGCTTATTACATCCAGTGTGGTGAAATGAGTGAGCCACAGTGGCAAATATTGTCCTCATTGCTGCATGATCGGATGATGGAAACGGTTTTTACTCAACTGGAACAAGCGGAAAAATTATTCGCTCATCAGCAACCCACTCCATTAAAGCGCATTGATATTCTACAAGAAGGGCGAGGTGCGCTAGAGAAAGCCAATACTGAACTTGGATTGGCATTGGCATCGGATGAAATTGATTATCTGGTGGAAGCCTTCGAAAAATTGGGGCGCAATCCAACAGATGTTGAACTTTATATGTTTGCTCAAGCTAACTCAGAACACTGCCGTCATAAAATCTTTAATGCTGATTGGATCATTGATGGTCAGGAACAGCCAAAGTCATTGTTTAAAATGATTAAAAATACCTATGAGCAAACCCCTGATTATGTGTTGTCAGCTTATAAAGATAATGCCGCAGTGATGGAGGGATCTTCGGTTGGCCGTTTCTTTGCTGGTGTAGAAGACGGTTCATATGATTATCATCAGGAACAAGTGCATATTCTGATGAAGGTTGAAACCCATAATCATCCAACGGCAATCTCTCCTTGGCCGGGCGCTTCGACCGGTTCCGGTGGTGAAATTCGTGATGAAGGTGCGACGGGACGCGGTGCCAAACCAAAAGCTGGGTTGGTAGGATTTTCTGTATCTAATCTGCGGATACCGGGTTTTGAGCAGCCATGGGAAGAGGATTTTGGTAAACCGGAGCGTATCGTCAGCGCACTGGATATTATGACTGAAGGTCCTTTGGGAGGCGCTGCATTTAATAACGAATTTGGCCGCCCAGCGTTGCTTGGTTATTTCCGTACTTATGAGGAAAAAGTAAACAGTCATAATGGCAGTGAATTGCGCGGTTATCACAAGCCAATTATGTTGGCTGGCGGGATTGGTAATATCCGTGATGAACATGTCAAAAAGGGTGAGATTTCTGTTGGCGCGAAACTGATTGTTCTTGGTGGTCCATCCATGAACATCGGTTTGGGTGGTGGTGCTGCATCTTCTATGGCATCTGGTCAATCCGATGCTGATCTGGATTTTGCTTCTGTACAACGTGATAACCCAGAAATGGAACGCCGTTGTCAGGAAGTGATTGATCGTTGTTGGCAATTGGGCGAAAGCAATCCGATTTTGTTCATTCATGATGTTGGTGCTGGTGGGCTTTCCAACGCTATGCCTGAATTGGTGAGTGATGGTGGTCGCGGTGGACGGTTTGAACTACGCAAGATTCTTAATGATGAACCAGGAATGAGTCCACTGGAAGTCTGGTGTAATGAATCTCAGGAGCGTTATGTACTGGCTGTTGCGCCAGAACAACTTCCTTTGTTTGAAGAGATTTGTCGGCGTGAGCGTGCACCTTATGCGGTTATCGGTGAGGCAACAGAAGAACGTCATTTGCTGCTGAATGATGAGCATTTTGATAACCAACCAATCGATATGCCTCTGGATGTGTTGCTGGGTAAAACGCCAAAAATGTTGCGTAATGTCAGTACATTAAAAGCCAAAGGGGAAAGCCTTGATCGTCGAGATATTGATTTGGCAGAAGCGGTTAAACGTATTATGCATTTGCCAGCCGTGGCAGAAAAAACATTCTTGATAACCATAGGTGATCGTTCAGTCACGGGGATGGTTTCTCGTGATCAGATGGTAGGTCCATGGCAGATCCCGGTAGCTAACTGTGCTGTGACTACTGCCAGCCTTGATAGTTATTATGGCGAAGCGATGTCTATGGGTGAACGTGCTCCAGTTGCTTTGTTGGATTTTGCCGCTTCTGCTCGTCTGGCTGTTGGTGAAGCGTTGACCAATATCGCTTCTGCTTATGTCCAGGATTTGAAGCGTATTAAACTTTCAGCTAACTGGATGTCTGCTGCCGGTCATCCTGGTGAAGATGCTGGTTTGTATGCGGCGGTCAAAGCGGTGGGTGAGGAGTTGTGTCCGGAGTTGGGGCTGACTATTCCTGTGGGTAAAGATTCTATGTCGATGAAAACCAACTGGAATGCTAAAGGTGAAGAGCGCGAAATGACATCACCTTTGTCGCTGGTTATTACTGCTTTTGCCAGAGTGGAAGATGTACGCCGTACCGTAACGCCAGAGCTTTCCATTGATGAAGATAATGCGTTGTTGCTAATCGATCTGGGGAAAGGGCAGAACACATTGGGCGGTACAGCATTGGCGCAGGTTTACCGTCAATTGGGTAATAAAACCGCAGATGTGCGTAGTGCGAAACAATTGGCGGGATTCTTCAATGCGATTCAGCAACTGATTTCGGAACAGAAATTACTGGCTTATCATGACCGTTCTGATGGTGGTTTGTTGGTAACGTTGGCTGAAATGGCCTTTGCTGGTCATTGTGGAATTGAAGCCGATATTAGTGTGTTTGATGAAGACATTCTGGCAGCGCTCTTTACGGAAGAGTTGGGGGCCGTGATTCAGATTTGTGCATCTGATAGAGCATTTGTTGAAAACGTTCTGGCAGAACATGGTCTGGCTGATTGTGTGCATTATTTGGGTAAGGCTAAAGCGGGTGATGATTTTGTCATCTTCAGCGGTAATACCGAAGTGTATCGTCAGAATCGCAGTACTTTGCGTCTGTGGTGGGCAGAAACGACATGGCAAATGCAGCGCCTGCGTGATAACCCAGAATGTGCCGATCAGGAGCATCAGGCTAAACAGGATAATCAGGACCCGGGTTTGAATGTTAAATTGACCTTTGATCCCGCAGAAGATATTGCAGCGCCTTATATTTTGCAGCAGGTAAGACCGAAAGTCGCTGTATTACGTGAACAGGGCGTTAACTCTCATGTTGAAATGGCCGCTGCGTTCCACCGAGCAGGTTTCGAGGCTATTGATGTTCATATGAGTGATTTGTTGTCTGGACGTATTGGATTAAGCCAGTTCCAGACACTGGTTGCCTGTGGTGGCTTCTCTTATGGTGACGTATTGGGAGCGGGTGAAGGTTGGGCAAAATCAATTCTGTTCAATGAACGTGTTCGTGATGAATTTGCGGCTTTCTTTACACGACCGGATACTTTGGCGCTTGGTGTTTGTAATGGTTGCCAGATGATGTCTAACTTGCGGGAATTAATTCCAGGTGCAGAACATTGGCCGCGTTTTGTGCGTAACCGTTCAGAGCGCTTTGAAGCACGATTCAGTTTGGTAGAGGTTGCTGACAGCCCGTCATTATTCCTGAAAGATATGGTGGGTTCTCGTATGCCGATTGCGGTTTCTCATGGGGAAGGGCAAGTGGAATTCCGCGATAGTCAACATCTTCATATGCTTGAAAGCAGCCAGTTAGTGGCTCTGCGTTATGTGAACAACTATGGTCAGGTCACTGAAAATTATCCGGCTAATCCAAATGGTTCAGTGAATGGTATTACTGCTGTTACCAGCCTTGATGGACGGGCAACTGTGATGATGCCGCATCCGGAAAGGGTAGCCCGCACTGTCAGTAACTCGTGGCATCCAGAGGAATGGAATGAAGATGGTCCATGGATGCGAATTTTCCGTAATGCTCGTAGGCAGTTAGGGTAATACTGCAATGAATAAGTACACAGAGATGATTAAGTTATAACAGTGGAAAGGATATGTTGAGCTAATTACGAAAAAGGGTGGGCAGAAATTGCTCACCCTTTTATTGCTCAATTTGTCAAATTCCGTAGGTTATTTCGCAGTTCATTAGATGACACAATTCGTCCAGATTTTACGTCTTTTTCAGCAAAGGATAGCAAGCGCAGTAATGCTATTTGTTCTTGCTGCATTTCAAATTGAGTCGGATCTTGAACCATATATAACGGTTCCCCGTTTTGGGTTTGACACATATTTTCCCCCGAATAGAGACTTTTTGCTTCTATTATCTACGATGGTTATATCGTTCTTCAAGTTGCTGCTTTGTTGACTGCTTTCATTCACTCCAGTCACAGAGTTATTATGTTCCTGGGGATTCAGATGAAAAAGTTTTGTATCGGAAATTTTCAGGGATTCAGGTCCTGTTTCTCTGTGTGTCTCAATTACCCGACAAATGTCTATTATAAGTGTCTCCAAAAGGAGACATTTAATTGCTTGATTTTAATCTGTTTTTATTTGGGTGATTTTAAGTGTCTGTAATTGGAGACAGAAAATAGATTTTATTGATATTGAAAAAAAGATTTTTGGTTGCTGAAACGCTGATTTTAATTTTTTATTAAGTAAAAACAGTTAATTATGATTAATATTTAAATATTGGCACGTAACCTGCATTAAGTTGGCACAGTTGCTCATTCAGCTTCTTATGTTGGCCCACATCGGTGGAAACATGCCACATAAACTATCGAATGATGCCAGAGTAAGGTGCCTACCGTCCAACTCAGTGATATCGCTTTCGGGCCTTATCAAACATCGGGCGACACGTGGAGTGAGGCACCACCTATCCTGACTGTAGATAAACGGCAGGAGAGTGTTATCCTCACTGGCGGGATAGTAGCTAAAGCTATTGTCCCGCCGTCATAATTCAGGTGTTTGCCTGCCTCATCGTATGGATGTTTGCATCTTGATTATTTATCAGTAACAGCAGAATTTATCAGCCGACAGGTTTTTCTATCTGCCTTTTGTCGGTTAGCATTGGTGTACTGACAGGTTACGAGATGATTTCCTTGAAAAAATGGCGTTTATTTCCGCGCTCATTGCGCCAATTAGTTGTGATGGCTTTCTGGCTAGTGCTATTGCCATTATTGATTTTGGCTTATCAGGCTTATCAAAGTCTTGATCAGCTCAGTGAACAAGCGGCTGATATAAACCGTACCACGTTAGCTGACGCCCGCCGTAGTGAAGCTATGACCGGTATTGCGTTGGAGATGGAACGTAGCTACCGCCAGTATTGTGTGCTGGGGGATAAAACGCTGGAAAATCTCTATCAGAAGCAATATCGGCAATACTCTAAGATGCTGAAAGATCAAATGGCTATACTTGATGATCAACAGCATATCAAGATGCTTAACGATCTACTGTCACCATTGACAGAAATCACTTGCCTCAATAGTGAACCCACACAATCTGCATCTCAATTACTTGAGCAATTTTCTAATGTTAATAGTCAGATGGTGCAGACCACTCGCGATATTATTTTCAGTCGAGGGGAACAACTACAGAAAGATATTGCCGAGAAAGGACAATTCTTTGGCTGGCAGAGCCTTATTTTGTTTTTATTGAGTGCGCTACTGGTTGCGTTATTTACCCGTATGATTATCGGGCCAGTGAAAGGCATTGAACGAATGATTAACCGATTGGGAGAAGGGCAATCATTGGGAATTCGTATAGATTCTTTTCAGGGGCCGCGAGAACTTCGCTCTTTGGCACAGCGGATTGTTTGGCTTAGTGAGCGATTGGCTTGGTTGGAATCACAACGCCATGAATTTTTGCGTCATATTTCTCATGAACTGAAAACACCATTAGCAAGTATGCGAGAAGGGACAGAATTACTGGCTGATGAAGTTGCAGGGCCATTGACGGTTGATCAGCAAGAAGTGGTTGCTATTCTTGATAATAGTAGTAAACATTTGCAGCAGTTGATCGAACAATTGTTAGATTATAACCGTAAACTGGCGGATAGCTCGACGGAACAGCAGCAAGTTTCTTTATGGGAAATTGTTAATGAAGTGGTTTTATCACACAGTTTGCCTGCGAGATCAAAGAATATTCAGACTGAAATTCAACTTAATGCTGATATTTGCTGGGCAGAACCTACACTATTAATGCGGGTTATTGATAATCTCTACTCCAATGCGGTGCACTATGGCGCTGAATCCGGTAACATCTGGGTTTCTAGTCGTCAGATCGGCAAATGCGTTCAAATTGATGTTGCTAATACAGGTACTCCAATTCCTGAATCAGAGCGTAGTATGATTTTTGAACCGTTCTACCAGGGAACGCTCCAGCGTAAAGGTGCAGTGAAAGGTAGCGGCCTTGGGTTAAGCATTGCACAGGATTGTATTAAGCGCATGAGAGGTGAACTGTTATTAATTCAGAGCGAATTTGCTGATGTATGTTTTCGTATTGAATTGCCATTAACTGCTGAGAATAAATAATGTATAACAGGTCTACTTACCGTTTTGTACAAAAGACGGATCGGCAGAATATTGCGGTACAGCCTGGGAAAAACGTTTTTGTCGCCAGACTATTATTACCACGCGTCTCAGTTTGGGGTTTTAGAATGATTCCGCTGATCCTCACTCCTTTGTTATTGGCGGGTTGTGTCAAAAGTCCGGTTAATAACAATTTAACTACAGCGGTGGTAATACCAGAACAACAGGTGACAGATTACCGTATCGCAGGTTGCGATTTAATATGGGATTTAGAGACACCGCAATCGATCGAGAACGCGCTCTACTGGCTGAAGATGATAGATTGTTCAAATAGCCTGACGTCAGCTAAAGCGCGTAATATTGCGAAACATATTACTCCGGTTACTTGGGATTCAGCTTTCAAGCAGAGTATTTTACTTAACAGTGCTAGGCCGACGCTAGCTGAGCGTCGAAAAATGGTTGAAAATCTCAACAAATACAGACTTAAATTCCCAACCTCATTGCGATCGTTATTGCAGTTATGGCGCGAACAACAGGTTCAGCAAATTGCAGTTACTGAGGAACGGGCAAGATTCCAGAAATTACAGGTAGATACTGATAACAAAATAGACCGTCTGCGTGAAAGTCGTGCGCGGCTAGAATTTGAACTACAGGAAACGTCTCGTAAACTGGAAAATCTGACAGATATTGAACGTCAGCTCTCTTCCCGGAAACAAAATCAGAATAGTGCCAGTTCAAGTAATGCCAATGAACATACTGAAATGCCAGCGGCGCTATCACCTGGCGAAAATAGCATGCCAGGTAACACATCTGAATCGGATAAAGGAGCAGCACAATGACAGCACGTAAGCCAGCCCATCTTCTTCTGGTTGATGATGATCCTGGTTTGTTGAAATTATTGGGTATGCGTCTTACTAGCGAAGGTTTTCGTGTCACAACGGCGGAAAGTGGTTATGAAGCGCTGAGGCTACTAACTAAAGAAAAAACCGATTTGGTGATCAGTGACCTGCGCATGGATGAAATGGATGGTATGGCGCTGTTCGCTGAAATTCAGAAACAACAGCCTGGAATGCCGGTCATTATTTTGACAGCCCATGGCTCCATTCCTGACGCGGTTGCAGCAACTCAGCAAGGGGTTTTCAGTTTTCTGACTAAACCTGTTGACCGGGATGCACTGTATAAGGCAATTGATGGAGCATTGGCGTTGTCTACGCCAGCGGGGGATGAGCAGTGGCGGGAGCAAATCGTCACCCGTAGCCCGGTTATGTTGCGTTTGTTGGAACAGGCACGGATGGTTGCTCAATCTGATGTGAGTGTATTGATAAATGGCCAGAGTGGTACGGGGAAGGAAGTATTAGCCCAGGCAATTCATCGTGCCAGTCCACGAGCGAAAAAGCCGTTTATCGCTATTAATTGTGGGGCTTTGCCGGAACAATTGCTTGAATCTGAACTGTTTGGTCATGCCAAAGGCGCGTTTACCGGTGCGGTCAGTAGCCGTGAAGGGCTGTTTCTTACTGCACAGGGGGGAACGCTGTTTCTTGATGAAATCGGTGATATGCCGTTGGCTTTACAGGTTAAGTTGTTGCGGGTATTACAGGAACGTAAAGTGCGTCCACTAGGCAGTAACCGTGATTTGGAGATTGATGTGCGGATTATTTCTGCCACCCATCGCGATTTGCCAAAGGCAATGGCAAAAAATGAATTTCGTGAAGACCTCTATTACCGCCTAAATGTTGTGAATCTGAAGATTCCTGCCTTGAATGGAAGAGCTGAAGATATTCCTTTGCTAGCGAATCATTTGTTACGTGAATCAGCGAAGCGTCATAAACCTTTTGTCCGCAGTTTCTCCGCTGATGCAATGAAATGTTTGATGTCGGCAAGCTGGCCTGGAAATGTGCGCCAACTTGTTAACGTGATTGAACAATGTGTTGCATTGACTACTGCACCTGTTATTAGCGAAGCGCTGGTTACGCAGGCGCTAGAAGGGGAGAATACCGCGTTACCTACTTTTGCAGAAGCGAGAAATCAGTTTGAACTGAATTACCTGCGTAAATTACTGCAAATGACCAAAGGTAATGTGACTCATGCTGCGCGTATGGCGGGGCGTAACCGGACTGAATTCTACAAATTACTGGCGCGTCATGAATTAGATGCGAATGATTTTAAAGAATAACTTTTATGCTGTTTAGGCAGTTTTTACACTGGTATTAAAGATTGATGGCTTGGGAGAGCCAAATTGTATGAGTCGTACTCTTAATATTGCCCTTGCACAGCTTAATTGGATGATTGGTGACATTGAAGGCAACTGTGAACGTATGTTGCAGACAGTGCAGGAGCAACAGCAACAAGGTGCCGATTTGGTCATGTTTTCTGAACTGGCACTATCCGGTTATTCTCCAGAAGATCTATTATTCCGTGCTGATTTTCATCAACGTTGCCGTGAGCAACTAGCGCGTTTACAGGCTGCCAGTGATCAAGTGGCTATTTTGGTTGGCCATCCTTGGGAACAGGATGGTGAAATTTACAACGCGCTTTCCTTGTTCTGGCAAGGGGAGATCTTGACACGTTATTTTAAACAACGGTTGCCAAATTACGGTGTTTTCGATGAAAAACGCTATTTTAAAGCGGGCGATCAAAGCTGCGTTGTGCCGTTTAAGGGCTATAATCTTGGTCTGTTGATTTGTGAGGATTTATGGTTTGATGAACCGATTGATGCTTTGCAACAGGCTGGTGCGGATTTAATTCTTTCTATTAATGCTTCTCCATACAATCGTGAAAAACCTTATATACGTTATGAACTGATTAGAGAACATTGCCAACGTACAGACTTACCGATGGTTTATCTTAATCAGGTTGGTGGTCAGGACGAATTGATTTTCGATGGTTGTTCTAAAGTTTTTAATGCAAGTGGTGAAATTACGCACCGATTGGCTGCATTTAATGAACAAATTCAGCAATGTTGCTTTAATGAATTAAAGATTGAACCGATGGTTAATCCGGCACCTGAATTACCACCATTGCAGCAGGTGTATCAAGCCTTAGTACTTTCAGTGCGTGATTATGTGCGCAAGAATGGCTTTCAAGGTGTTCTGCTAGGTTTATCTGGGGGGATTGATTCTGGCCTGACGCTGGCCATTGCTGTTGATGCATTGGGTAAAGAGTATGTTCAGGCGGTAATGATGCCGTTCCGCTATACATCTGAAATGAGTATAGAAGATGCCAAAGAGCAGGCTGATATGCTGGGTGTTGAGTTTAATGTTGTGTCGATAGAGCCGATGTTTGATGCATTTATGGTGCAATTTGAACCTATGTTTGTTGGTACCGTCAAAGATACCACTGAAGAGAATTTACAAGCGCGTTGTCGTGCCGTTATTCTGATGGCGATGTCTAATAAGCGTCGTCGGCTGGTGCTGACAACCAGTAATAAGAGTGAATCGGCTGTAGGATATTCCACATTATATGGCGATATGGCGGGTGGTTTTAATGCGTTGAAAGATGTACCGAAAACATTGGTATTTGAATTGGCAAAATATCGTAATACGGTTTCTCCAGCGATACCTCAAAGAGTTATTGATCGTCCGCCATCAGCAGAATTGGCACCTGGGCAGCTTGATCAGGACAGTTTACCGCCCTATGACATTCTGGATGCTATTCTGGAGGGGTATGTGGAACAGGATAAATCTGTAGATGAGCTGATGGCTGCGGGTTTTGATGAAGAAGTAGTACGCAAAGTGATTCGTCTGGTTGATATTAACGAATATAAACGTCGTCAGGCTCCGGTTGGCCCGCGTATTACTCCCCGCAATTTTGGTAAAGACAGACGCTACCCGATTACCTCTGGTTTCGGTCGTAAAAACTGGTAACAACAGGAAAACTTCATGAAAAAGATTGATGCGATTATCAAACCTTTCAAACTGGATGATGTGCGTGAAGCTCTGGCGGAAGTTGGTATTACTGGAATGACGGTAACAGAGGTGAAAGGCTTTGGGCGTCAGAAAGGGCATACAGAGTTATACCGTGGAGCAGAATATATGGTGGATTTTCTGCCAAAAGTAAAAATAGAGATTGTTGTGCCAGATGATATTGTCGATACCTGTGTTGAAACCATTATGCAGACAGCACAGACCGGAAAAATCGGTGACGGTAAAATCTTTGTCTTTGATGTTGCCCGCGTTGTCCGTATTCGTACTGGTGAACAGGACGAAGAGGCGATTTAGCATAATTTAATTTTTGAGGGTGGTAATAGGCAAATCAAAGTACCACCCTTAAATATAAAAATTGGATTTTTTGTAGATAGGTTGAGGTAAAAATATTGCCAATATCATAGGAATGTCAGTCTAATATATTCATTAATTGTGATGTGTTATATGCTTAATTAAGCAATTATTTATAAATACCATTATATAAATCAATTTTTTTAAAGTCAGTTACACCCGATTTTAATAAATAAATTTATTTTTTTAATAATCGAACATGATAATTGATGTGTAATATTGTTTTTACAATTGACAAATTTTTTTTAAATCAATTGTTAATCGCTAACTTTATTATTTTTAATCTGAATTTGTTATAAGAATTTGAGTCTGTCTTTAAAAGTTAAATTAAAATTGTATTATTGCAGCAATAGTATCTTTCTAACTAAAGAGAGGAGCTCAAGAGTCTTATAGGTAATTGAATTTATTATCTCCTTTTAGGCTGATGCAGTAGTAACTATATACCCAATAGATTTCAAGATGCATCGCGACGGCAAGGGAGCGAATCCCCGGGAGCATAGATAACTATGTGACCGGGGTGAGTGAGTGCAGCCAACAAAGAGGCAACTTGAAAGATAACAGGTATAAACTTCACTTTAATAATGTAGAGGTACATATGACAGATTTTCATCGTTTTAACTCTCATTTGTTTCAAGTCATGGATTGGCATTTTTCTCCTGAAACGGGAACACCATTTTGGCTTGAGAAATGCAAAACATTAGATTTTGATCCATTGCAAGATGTGCGCACTTTCTCTGATTTAATGTTATTTCCAGATATTACTGATGAACTCCGGGATGTTCCTGTTGAAAGTTTGGTACCTCGAGGTTTGAAGGGAGCTGTGATCGCAGGCATATTTGAAAGTGGTGGTACGACAGGGCGTCCTAAGCGGGTTGTTGTATTTGAAGAATGGTTAGAACAACTTATAACTTGGCGTCTGAATGATATACAAATCATTAATAAGAGGGCAGTAAAGAATACGCTCGCATTGGTTCCTTCCGGGCCTCATGTTATAGGAGCAATAAGCCGTTTTCGGGCTCGCTTCAGTGGAGGATATTTTTTCACCATAGATTTAGATCCACGTTGGGTCAAGAAGATGATCCAACAAGGTGATACTACTGGGGTAGATGCCTATTGCGAACATATTATTGATCAGGCTGAAGATATTATTAATACGCAACATATTAGTTATCTGATTATAACGCCGCCACTTTTAGAACGCATGGTAAGAAGAGCGGCTCTGGTCAGTCATTTGAATAAAACTTTGGACCTTATTGTCTGGGGCGGAACTCATATGGACCCGGATACACTGGCATGTTTACAATCCTCTATTTTTCCTGATGTCAAAATAACAGCCAGTTATGGCAGTACGATGATACTTGGCGAATCCAAATCAAGAGATGGTCAGGATTTTGACGGTTCACCTATTTTTGATAGTTTTGCCCCTAACGTTCTTTTTGACGTTATTGATCCGTTAACGCAAAAACCTGTTCCTTTTGGGGAGCGAGGCCAGGTTGTGATGAACTGTCTCAGTAAATTTGCCTTATTCCCGAATATGTTGGAGCGTGATACCGCTGTGCGACTGCCAAGGATAGATAATTACCCAGGGGCTGCCGTTGCTTTGGTGCGTCCTGTTGAGGAGATTTCTGGTCAGGCAGTGATAGAAGGGGTTTATTAATGTTAATCGATGGTGTAAATCCTGACGCAAAAACAGCAAGGGAGAGCAAATTGCAACAGGTGGAAGCTCTCGCAATGAAGTTGTTGGAGAAACTGCGGTAGTTCCCCCTGTTTATATCTGTGAAGTTATCCGAAAGATGAGAATTGCCCCTCGATTGAGGTTGGATGAAATTCATGTAGCGATGAAGAAGGCTGCAATAATTTATTCCAGTGAGAATGTTGCTGGTCTTTCTCCGTCAGAGTATGTGCAATTGGTGCATAGGGTCATTGGATTACCCGCAGGTATTATCGAAAGGTCGCTGACTGAAATTTCAGAAGTGCTTATGATGATGCCGGAGATAATCAAAGCATCTATGCCGCATGGCGCTATTTGGGATGTGGATGATGAGAGAGTTGCGGAAGGATGCGCTTTATTCAGCCGACGTGCAGATGTGTTGGCTGTTATTACTGGAGGTAATGGACCTGGAGCACATGCTTTATGGCCACAAGCCCTCGCTTTTGGGTATCGAATCTTAATTAAGCCTTCTGTTCGTGAACCATTCACAGCTCAGCGATTAGTTGCCTCATTGGAACAGGCTGGACTCGGAAATTATGTCGCGCTCATACCGACGGATCATCAAGGTGCGGACGAAATGGTTTCTGTAGCAGACTTGTCTATTATTTATGGCGGACAAGATGTTATTAATAAATACTATTCGAATCCTAGAGTGTTAATACAAGGACCGGGGCACTCGAAGATTGTGGTGGGTTCAGATGCTAATATTGATGAAGCAGTTTCACTTGTTGCGCGATCTGTCACGGCTTTTGGTGGTGCAGCATGTGTTTCTGCTAGCGCGGTATTAGTAGAAGGAGAGCCTGCTGATTTTGGTAAACGTTTATCTGAAGCTTTTAATCAGATGGATGCTGAAGAAATATTTCCGTTAGGATCATTGAATACCACGGTTTTATTACAGAAGTCGCTTTATTCGGAAAAGAGAAATGATGAAGATTTTCGGCTGTTTGGTGATCAAACATCATTGGGATATGTCCTTAGGCCCCATGTTACTGTTGTCGATAATCCAATAGATCCTTTAATTCAACGTGAACTTCCATTTCCATGTGTAACCGTGGCACCCTATAAGAATCCAGATAGCTTACAAATGCTATCAAAGTCGCTAGTTGTTACTGTCTTCTCGAAAAAACGTGAAATTCTGGACTCTATTTTCAGTGATACAACTATCAGTAATATTTATGTAGGAAATATACCCTATGGATTTCAAGATGCATCGCGACGGCCAGGGAGCGAATCCCCGGGAGCATAGAGAACTATGCGACCGGGGTGAGTGAGTGCAGCCAACAAAGAGGCAACTTGAAAGATAACGGGTATATTCCAACAACATGGATGGCTCCACTGGTACCTCATGATGGATATTTGTCAGAATTTTTGATGCATAGCCGAGGGATTCGTATTCAGAAAGATTGGTTGACTTCAAATTTATTGGCGCAGAATTTTAATTTATCGGGATATCACCCGGACAAATTGTTATTGGATGCCGGTTGTTTCCATGACGCGGTGATTGCTGAGACACAAAAATATCAAATCCGGCTGTTTTGCTCTGAAAATGCCAACTGACAGAGCCACCGAAAAATCTACCCAAATCGTTATTTATCTATAATGCTGAGCAAGACAGTTATACCTGTCCTGCCCACTATCAATTATCCTTGAAAAGCACAGTGGCCGCGTCGGAAAAAACGCGAGGTATCGGGTTTATGGCGGTGCCAATTGCGTCCAATGCAGGTAAAAAAACCAATGTACACAGGCCAAAGGTGGGATAAACGTAAAACGCTATCTGAAAGATGAAAAGCGGGGTGAACTTCGTTTACATATGGCTACCCCTGAGTCAAAACAGATATTGAGTCAACGAAAGAGCATCGTAGAACCGGTATTTTCAGCATTGCGGGGAATTCAGGGGTTGGAACGCTTTCGACGCAAGGGATTGTCAGCGGTAAAGCTGCAATTTACCCTGCATGCGGTGGCCTATAACTTATCAAGAGCAGTGGCTCTGATATTCTGGGTGATTTTTAGCTTGTTATTCGTACAAATAACAGGCACTAAAAAATGGAATCTGGGCTCAATTTAACGCGTTGGAAAAATGACCTCAACCCTTTTGCGACACCCTCGGAATGGCGCGGGTGTTTTGTTATTTAATCGGAACTCTGGATAGAAAATTGAACTGATTGCCTATTCTAGGATTAGAGTTTTTAACCAAGAAAAAACCGATCTTATGGGGAATAGGAATGGACAAATTAGTTGAATTCTTCTGTGATTTCGATGATTTTTGCTACACTTTCATTCCGCAACGGGAGCAACAGTGTATTGAGGATAATCGCGGTAAACGCAGACGTCATAGCCACATGAGTGCAGCGAGATAATGACTATCATGATCGCCTTTTAAATTCTAAGTCATCGGGATTTCAAAAATTTTCACTTCGAATTAATCAGACGATGAAAAAAATTGCCTTACTTGATGAAATTGCTAATGCCATCTTTTTCATAGCTTCCGACTTTGCCGGTCATAGCACTCTACAAGATGTCATCATCAATGAGGTACATCTGAATAAACAAATACTAGGAGTTGTTGACGTTTCGAGTTATTCGTCACATATTAATCAATAAATTACTACTGGTAGATACAAGGTTACGTAAACTCCGGCTATTTTGTACAGCTTTCCCTATACGGTGGCTCTTTTGTAGTTAGGGGAAATAAATTGCTGAATCCTGCTATTGTTCATACCAGAAATAGTCAAGGCAATTCTGGCCTTTTGTCTCGTTGTTCAAAGCAGCCAAACTGTGGATGTTTGACTGCCTTTCGATACTAGAGGTAATTATCCATCGGGTATGGACAGAAATAGAACATCATCTGAATTAGGCATGAAGTATCTATCTAATAAATGTTCTGAAGTCGCTCCAGAAAAAATTAAATAATTTAAAGACAACACATTGGGAAAGATCTTCTAAAGATTTAATGCTTAAGGTCCGGTATATAAATCTCTTTTAATTTCTGTAATATGATTTTACATTCGTCCACAATTTGAACGTTATTCAGAATACTATAATGATTTTCATCAACATAGGAAATATTCACTGCCTGTGTGGATTGGGCTTGCCACAGGCTGGTCAAACTCTGAAATCTCGACATTCTTTTCTTGGTTAACCATATTGATAAAGGACTGTCAATTATCGGCATGTGCGTGTCCGCATTGATAAGTCCATGTGATTTTTCTATTGCTCGGCAGAATGTCAGAGTTTGTTCCAAACTCACTTTATTCGACATAATGTCTTTGTTTAACATATAAGTATGTTTTGCCTCAGCTAAAAAGTCCTCCCCACTTTCATGATGTTGTGAGTATTTCAGTTTACTCCGGTCGATGCCAAACGAATCACAAATATTATTATAACATTTTTTTATGCTGATTGTTTTCGTTTGTTGAGCAGAAAGACTCATATCAATCACACCAACGTGAGCAAAAGGAAAACCTTTATCTGCAGCAATAGCGGCCATGTGCATAGCCAATCGCCCTCCCAGGGACCAACCGATGAGCATGTTGGATTTTGTCGCCGAACGCTGAAGGAGTGTGTCAACATGAGACATAGCAAGCTGATAGAGTGATGTTTTATCAGACGTAACTGTGTCGCTTGCCAGCCATGGGCTGCTGATAAATTTTATATTGGCATAATCTTTCAGCTGGCTAATCAAGAAAGAATAGTATTGCAAATGACCTCCAGCAGCATGAACCAGATATAGTGTTGGGCTACCTGCTTTGTCATCGCTACCTGACAAGCTTGTAAGCGGTAAAAACGTAGATTTTTTCTGGGTGATCCTGTATGTAATGTCAATTAATTTCTTGCACTCAAGGATGTCCATTAAAGTTAAGTTGGTATTAAATACTTTCTTGAGTTTTCCCAGCAAAGTAATGCCGGATAAAGAACTACCACCAAGTTGAAAAAAACTCGCATGAAGGGTGATATCTTGTTCGTCACAAGTTAAAGTTTCGGCCAATAATGTTTTAAGAGTTCCCATTTCAGTTGTCTCATACAACTCAGTGCTAACTTTTCGTTGCAAAGCAATGGCAGTAGTCGATATCAATTGAGAAAGATCCAGTTTTCCGTTACGTGATAGAGGGAAACGTTCTATGAAATGGTATTTTGTAGGATGCATATAGACAGGAAGCAAGGTAGAAAGATGCGCACGAAGTTGTGATTCTGTTGATTCAACCAGATCCAGACAAACATCTGACAGAGTAATATAAGCTTCCAGATAACGCTCTTCAAACATCGATTCCTTATTGCAACAGATAACACGAACGTCGCCAATGAGACCGCTACTTTTAAGTGCCGTTTCCACTTCATTGATTTCAATACGAAAGCCTTGTAACTTAACCTGATAATCTTCCCTACCAAGAAACTCTATATAGCCGGATCGATTCCATCTACCACGGTCTCCAGTTCTATATAATCTGCAGCCCAGCTCAGAATGAAAAAAGAAACTGGAGGTTGTATTTTCGTGGTCACGCCAGTATTTCCGTGCTACTCCGGCACCACCAATATAAATGTCGCCTGTTTTACCGTAACCACATAGTTCATAGTTTTCATCTAGCACGAACATACTTTGATTTGGCAATGCAACGCCGTAAGGAATGCATTGTCTATAACTGATGCTGTTTTCTAGTGAGTAATATACAGACCAAATGGAAGCTTCCGTTGCACCACCGAGACTGGTAATCATTGCGTTAGGAAAAAGTTTGTGAGCTTGGTTTACTAGCCTAGTAGAGATCCAATCACCACTAAGCCAGATATGGCGTAAACTAGGTAGCTCCGAGATGTTTTCTTGCTCACAGTAGCTGACTAGTAGTTGCAAAACGGCCGGCACCGAATTCCATACAGTAATATAGTGTTTTTGTATCAGTTCCAGCCAGATAGAGGGTTCTCTGATATCGTCTTCATGCATACAAACTACGGTTGCTCCTGCAAGCCAACTGCCGAACAGATCATAAACCGATAAATCGAAGCCAACATCTGCTATAGATAACACATTGTCCCGAGACGTAATTGCAAAAAGATGATTCATAGACAGTAGAGTATTAGTAACGGATGCATGCTCAATGGCAACTCCTTTAGGTTTGCCAGTTGTCCCTGAAGTATAGATTATATAGGCAAGATCCTGCGGCTGGCAGTTTATGGGCACAAAATCTACGGCAGACTTAGCAGCTGTAAAAAAATTGTCATTCAGAATAACCCTGCGTGTTCCTCTGATGGCTTGAGTACATGAAGATTGCTCAGTGCTCAGGATGATTTGGCTATTAGAAAGTTCCAGAATCGATGCAATACGTTTGAGTGGTAGACCAGCAGGTAATGGCAAATAAGTTCGCCCCGATAGCACAATACCCAGCATTGCGATAGCCTGAAGTGCACCACGGGAGATGTCAACAGCAATAATGTCATTCGTATGGATATTGTTATTCAGCCAACGAGCAATGGTGCCTGCTTTTTCTATAAGCTGGGCATAATTCAATACATTATCCCCCTCAATTAAAGCTGGCAGCGTTGGATTATTATTCATTTCTCGCCATAGTCTAGAAGGTAATGTTTGTTGTAGAAATGAAGGTATATCCAAACCTTTTGAAAGTCGCCGCAATTCCTCCATGTCGGATGAAGTATTAAGATCATAGTTGTTGAGGGTTAACATGTCGTTGTGAGCAATTTGTTCTAATAGAATGAGGTAAGCTCCAGATAATGCACGTATCGTATTAATATTGAATAAGTTTGAGTTATATTGCCATTCAAGGTGAATGCCTTCTTCGGTAGAGATAATCTCCAGTACCAAATCAAACTTCGGTGGAGCATAATGCCTAGGAAGCGTTTTAATCTGCGCTGAGCCAAAAACAAATTCATTGCTTTTTCTATGTTGGCAAACGAACATAATTTGGAATATAGGATGAAAATGCCCACGTATTGGCTGCAATTTTTCAATCAAATAGGCGAATGGCAGCCCTTGGTGCCTGTAAGCCTCTGCAAATTTGTTGGCCGTTTCTTTCAACAAAACCGCGAATGTATATTCTTCTCGTATCTGGAACTGATAAGCAACAGTGTTAACGAAACTACCGGGCACGCTATTCAATTCCTGTATATTTCTGTTGGCAACAGGACTGCCAATAACAACACGTTCAGATTCAGATTTCTTGGCGATCAGTACCGCAAATGCTGTGTGTAATAAGGTGAACAACGATGTACCTTCACGGTTTGACGTCTTTATCAAGTCTCTTGTTAAGCGGCAAGGAAGACTATTTCTGATAATATTGGTTTTTAATTCGTCATAGTTGATTGTGATATCATAAGGTAACTTATGTCTTTCCGGTGCACCATGGAGTTCATCCCTCCAAAATTTCAGACTATGATCAACGTCACTGACGTTAATGAAGGGGTCTTCAAGAAATTGGAAAAACTTTCTATCAGAACGAGAACATATACTGTCGTCGCCCCGATAGTTATGATTGAGTTCATTAACTAGGATATTTGCTGTCCAGCCATCAACTATACAGTGGTGAAAAGTTAGGAAAAGGTAATGGCAAAATTTATTTGTTTTTAATATGTGACAACGTATTGGAAGTTCGGAAGCAAGATTAAAAGGTTGCGTGCATTGTCCAGCTAATGTCTCTGCAATAATCTGTTCCTGCTCCTCAATAGGTAAGTGACTGATATCCTGATAACATGAGTTATAAACCTCCGCATCAGGTTCACGGAATTCGATAGAGATAGTGTCATCATCCATCTTGTATATTCCGCGGAGTATCTCATGGCAGCTTATTAGTTTCTTTAGAGCGGATATTAGCCTTATAGGGTCAAAGTCCCCGATGATTTCCTTTGCAATAGGAATATTGTACATCGCACTTCCCTTGGTCAGGTTTTCATACAACCAAAGATATTGACCTGCATACCTGTCAATGTCATAGCGTTCCTTGATAGCTGTGTTATCTAGCTGTGTTTCATGGCGGCATCCAGCTATAAAATCAACGATATCCGGATCGTCTGTATTAATGTTTTTTATTGCAGCAGAGCAAATAACCCTATGTTGCGGAGATAGTTGTTCAAACCGGACTCCTGCTTTAGCCAGTTCCATTAACTTAATCAATCCAAAAATACTCATTATATCAATCCATTACAGTTAATCTGCGTATAAGCTTTCTATGGCAACAATTTTTGTTACAACCTATTCTTTACTGTTATTCATGGAGCGGCAATGCTCGGAAAACAGGTTTAACCAATGTGTAAATTTACACAATTGCACACCTGGATTCCGCTTTTGAACTTCCATAAATGCCGTCTGATGATCAATTGTTTCATCCTGGCAATTAAGCCCATCAAGAGCTAACTTTCTCATTGCATAACTGAATAACAACTCGTCGGCTGAATTAAACATTATATTGGGGAAATACCCCATAAGGGCAGATGCATCGATAAGATTAGAGATATTTCTCTCTATCTTATTAAATTCATAGTGCTCAAATTTAGTAATAAATTTTATTCTTTTGTGAGAATAACCATTCAAAAAGATTTTCCTGAATATTCTCATACTTTCTGGTGTACACAAGAAAATAATCTCTTTTGTGCGTAGTGCCACCAAGCGTAATAACATGGATTTTAGTTTTACCAACCACTGTAATATTTCTTGTTCTGAGTTTGGTACGTTGAAAATGGTCATTGAAATTGAGTCTCTCTCCACAGCATCTTCAATCTCCCTAATATCCATTCTTATGATATGATCATCGAAACCAACATGTACTGTATTATTTGAATTACCAAAGAATGCATCTGATGAAGTAACAATAACAACCTTATTTTTCTTGGTAATTTTCGATAAGAATTGATGTTCATCTTGGTATGATGGGTTTTCAATAAAAAACGTTAACCTACCGTGGATTGAATTCGAACTATGCTCATCAATACATTGGTTGATGAGACAACGAATATCTAGCATATCCACACTCAGATCAAAATTATGATTGGCAATCTCAATCAGGTGATGGTAAAAATCCGTAATTTCAGGATGTTCAAAAACATCTTGCAAGCTCAAGTCAAGCTGACAATAGGCATTAATTCTATTAGTAATTTTTATTGCTTGTAAAGATTCTCCTCCAAGATCGAAGAAATTACCATCAGCGTTTCCCAGCGTTGAACTCCAAACCTCGTCAAGGAGGAGCCGCAATGTTGTGGAGCTAAATATTTTTTGCTTCTTCGGAAGCGTTAGAGGATAATTTTCTACTGTTTTGTAATCTATCTTACCATTGAGTAATTTCTCCAAAGGCATTTTGTGATGAATGAAAACTCTCGATCCATGGAGGTTTGGTAGTGCTAAAAGCAGGGCATATCTAATCTCTTTCTCGAGGTTTTTCTCTGAGTAATAATGGGCACATAAAACTTGACCTGAAGTAGTGATTTTAGCGATCACACAAACCTCAATAACGCCAGATACATCAGATATGCAAGATTCAATGTGGTCGAGACTAACTCTGTGACCTGCAATTTTCACTTCTCTTATTTTTCTGCCGAGGAACACAAGAGTGTCATCTTGTGCTTGATAGGCAATATCCCCAGTACGGTATGCTGGAACATGTTGCCCACCTACATTGATAATGATAAATTTTTCTTTGGTCAGTTCAGGGTTGTTCAGATAGCCTTGGCAGACCGTTGGGCCAGCGATTAGCAATTCACCAGCAATGCCCTTGGGAACCACACGGAGGTTTTTACCTACAATCATGGTCATGACATTGTCGAGTGGTTGACCAATGGATATCGGGGTATTATCACTTTGGACTTCAGCAGTTGTAGCAACCACGGTTGCTTCTGTTGGACCATAAGAATTGATCAAACGTTTTCCTTCCGGTTGATGTTCAAACCATGTTTTTTTGGTTTGCTGCAACAGGTTTTCTCCACCAATAATGAGTGTCTTCAGCTGAGGAGGTAGACGCAATTTACCATTTAACGAAAATACCAATTCGTTAAAATAGGCTGTTGGCAAATCAAGAACGCTTATATCATACACATCACAAAATGAGAGGAATTTACTAAAGCTTCCTGATATGTACTCAGGGGGTATGATAAGACTAGCGCCAGAAGTAAGTGTAGAAAAAACCTCTTCTATGCATGCATCGAAATGCAATTGAGAAAAATTTAAAATACGGTCTTCAGATACAATACCATAACGTCTTATTGCGCTTTGAATGAACGTGTTTAATGATTCTCTTCCGCATATAACACCTTTCGAGGTACCTGTAGTACCTGATGTGAACATAATATAGGCAACATTGGCAGGGAGCTCAATTGTCACATGATCCGTCTTTAGTTGGATAAGAGCACAGTGGGGAAATAACCGTGGGCAAAATCCTTGTGTGATTTGCCAAGCAGGGGATACCCTTACCTTTTCCATGAGGGAGGATAACTGAGAGCTAACTACAATTACATCGGAAAACTGACTTATTAGCCAGATACAATCTTGCTCACTGGCTGAGATGTTTAAAGTTGCAAATGGAAGCTTTAAGGAAAGAGCAGCAATCATACAGGCCACGGCTTCAGGGCCTTTTGGTAGATTAATCAGAAGTACTGTAGAAGATGACAAGTGATATTTGCTCAGTTGTTCTATCCAAGAATAAGAATAGTCTACCAACTGACGGTACGAAATATACCTGAAATAAGGCAAGAGATGTTCCGGTGTTTGGATAGCTATGTTGCCAGCAAAACATGACGTGCCGTGTCGAATAATGCGTTGTATGATATCATCAGGTTCTCCTGTGGTTTGAATAGTACCTAGATGTGATGCTGGCAATTTGCATCTTAGAGCGGATACTGTGAAGTCTTGTTGACTATTATCCAAAAAGGTAAACAGGTGCTGTATGGATGAGCAATGCAATGAAAGTTGCTCATAGTCATATAGCCCAGAATTCGCATCAATCTCTAATCTGATATTTTTCCGAGCAGCATTCGGGCGGATATTAAAAACGATATCGTGAGCACTTCCAGAACGTACGTTATGTATATTGCTGTCAGTATTGTCTAAAAATCGAATTTCATTATCGAATGGGATAATGTTAACAACAACGTTAAAGAGATTGGTATTATTATCATTACCCCTCAGTTTTTTTATTTCCTCATATCTAAAATCCTGATGTTTTTTTAACTGTTTTATCTTGTTTTCTATTTCATGGGCGACGGAAAGATAACTGGATGTTTCATCGATACTAAGTATGAGAGGAACTACATTGGTTTTGCATATTAATGCCTGACGCGACACATCATCTGCTCTAGCCATCATCGGTAGTCCAATGGATTGTTTTTGCTCATCTGAACACAAGTACATGTATATCATGACCATGGCGATCATTTTCGACAACCATGAAGGCTCTTTATTTTTAAATTTAAAAAAATTATCCGTACATTCCCATGTGGCACAATGACGGATTACACGTCCCTGTGGTGAATTTTTTAGCGCCAATGTTGTTGGAAAAGGAATATGGCTACATTCTGTCTGCCAAAAATCTTTAGCCGCGGAGTAACGAAGAGATTTCTTATATTTAGATTCAGATTCTATGATTTCTGAGATAGATGGACTCCCTAGTGAATTTAATTTCCCATTTACTAATGAGCGATATACCTCAGCTACCTTGTGGAAAAATAAATAGATGCTATACCCATCGAGCAGAATATGATGGGTACAGAAATACCATAGAAAATGTGTTTTTCCTAGAATAAAAATTTTATGTCTATATAGAGGTGGAGATGAAATGTCAATATCTATTGTGACATCTTGTTCCATCATGAGTATTGCTTCAACTCTATTATCTTTCAAATGTGTTAGATTTATAACCTCTACCGTGGAATATGTATTAACTTCTTCTAAGAATGGTATGCCATTATCCTCTGCAAACCGTATTCTCAGTGTTGGCGTTGCATCTATCACATACCCAATAGCTTTTTTCAATATTGTAATATTAAGAGCATGACTTATTTCAATATATTCTGCAATATTATAATAAGATGATTGTATATTTTCCTTACTTCCATAATAGAATCCACTTTGTGAATCCAACAATATATTCTTTCCCATTTTCTTTATCCAACATTTTTCTTATTTAGAATGACTTTATTTTCTTTGCATTCTATTTTTTCTTGTCATCAACCTACCGGATCTTTTGGATTGCCAAACCATTTTTTCTACGTTAGCAAAAGGGGTAACCCCTTTGAAATAATCAAGGCAATAGACCGCACTGCCAGGGCGACAGCAAAAGTCAAGAATGCACATAATCCCACCTTCATTCCACTCGCTAATATGCAAACAATAATGTGGATCATGGATTAATCGATGTAAAGTATCTTCCCTTAGATAGGCCCAGGTTATATAACCAAGGGGTCTATCTAAATAATCGAACAGAATCTTAAATTGTTTTTGGCCTATCGCTTCTAAGGTCCAATACTGTAAGGTCTTTATATGATAAAAACTATAATTGTTGTTCATTAACATACAGCTGACGGCAAAACCTAACTTCTCGTGATCGGAAAAATCATCCTTGCCATTACAACTTTCCTTAATAAGGCTCATAGTTATTCCTCTAACCAATTATTTAAGTATATCTATAGCTTTTTTTTCAAAATGAGATTGATATTCCTTAATTTGTAAAGCAATGTCATTGATTGTCCCTTGGTAGCTATTAATTTCTTTCAATATGACTTCACGGTTCATAAACGTCCTAGATTGAAGCCTCCTTGCAATAGTATTTTTCATTTCATCTCTAACCTCAGTACCAGACTTACCTTGGTTGGTTTTATAATGAAGATAATCACAGCAAAGATGTTGGAAGGCAAAGGAAAAACTTTCTCCAGTGGTTTGGAAGTTCTTTAGAAAAATTTCAGCCTTTTTTACTTGCAAAGTATCAATCAAATTGTGTAACAAGGCAATTGCAGGGTGAGAATCTCTCTGACCAACACCCAGCTTTTGCGTAAATGAACCTACCGACATGTCAAGTATAAGCTGTAATCGGTTTCCCATAGCAGCATAGCTAGGGTAAGTACAAACGGTATGCAAGAATTCAACGTCGAAACCAGCTATACGTAGATTTTCTACCCAAGATGTTCTCTGATAGCTGCTATTAAAAGCATTGATTATCTGTCTCTGTACATAAATCTGAAAAGCAGAGCCAAATATATATTTTGCCAGATAGAAACATAAATCTAACATCCCGTTAAGTAATATTTGGGCATCTCCGTTTAATTTTTCATATCGGATATAGCTCTGTATACCTTGCTCTCTATCAGCAGGGAAGGCATGACGTACCCCATGAAAATCGAGCAATCGGCCACTCATGTCACAGTTTGAGGGTGAAGTCCTCATCACCAGATGACGTGTACGGCAGTAGGCTATTTGTGTAGCAAGTCTGCTAGTTAATTCGACGAGTCCATGACCTGCTTTTTCTTCGGGGGATAAATTATGCCATTGTTCTTCGTCCATTGATAAAGGATGAGGAAGGCATCCAATAAGTTTAGAAATTAGGTTTTCAACTCGGCTTGCATCATGCTGTTGTGATAGCATAGCTGCATAGGGAAGATAATAAGGTGCACGGCAAAAATGAGCGGGGCGAATAGTTGGTTCTCGTACCAACAGTGTACGTAGATCCTGAGAGCGAAACGATATTGCGTGTTTTTTTCCAGAGATAGCTTGATCCGTCAGTAATACAACCACATTGGGAACAGCACCAAAAGGCAGAAGCTTTTCCATGAGACTTCCCCATAAAACTTCCAACATAGCTCCAGTCATAGTCAGCTCGCCATCAACTTGTTTTGAGTCTTTACCAATGAGCGGGTTGGCTCCAATACCTTTTACTTGCCATTGACCATCAAAGCCACAGCGTGCACCACCACCATTGCGGGAAATTCCGTCTCCACCGTATCGTTCCGCATAAAAAACTTTCTCCTCAGAGAGGAGTGGTTCACCGTTAAAAACAGAGATATCAGATCTATTGGAGATCAGATAGCTTGTTTCTGCTTGAATTTTCTTAATTTCGATGTCTGACAAATTTTTATGCCACAACACACCCGATTTGATACGGTGTGCAATAAAGGGTATAAGTGTTTCTTTCAATTCTGACAAATTTTTCATTGGCTAATCTAATTAAATGAATATATGAATTTTCTTTCTTAATGCATTACGCCAGAAGGTACAGTGAATATCATCTTCATTAATGCCAGATATTCCCCTACCACAACGACGTATAAAGCTCAACTTGGCCATATTGGAGTCGCTTTGAGACTACGGATGTTAATTTGAATAACTAGATGACAAACTTAGAGAAGGAAAAAAATATAGCAAGATCCTTCTAATTGAATATATTTTTTGGTACCTTAAGAGATAGCTCTGTACTGAAAATCAGTCATAATCCAATACGTTAAACAGAGTAAGTTTTAACCTTTATTTGGATTATAGTATATCTTGGCTATCTCCGTCCTTAAAAATCATATTCAGAAAATGGTTATTTAACATAACACCTGTTAAGTTTGACAATTCTTTTGGAAATGAACTCTCTAATCTTGTTTGAACAGAACCGGTATAGAGTAGAGCCATATTTGGTATTATTGGGGTTGATGAAATTTTCAGCCCCAACGATAATATTAGCTAAGTGGTTTCGATTGCAAACTTAGATTACTTAGTTCACACAAAATGATTTAATATACATCAGCGGTCATCATACCTATCAATCCTCTCAAACCCACCATTACTACTATTGATACCACTACTCCCACCCCCACTATTGCCGCTATTACCACTACCACTGTTACCGTCACTGCCAAATAATGGCCCCTTAGGAGTCATAAGGCCAATTGCCATTGTTGTGCCTGCTGCAATAGCTCCACCGGCAACTCCAATTGGCCCACCAGCTATCCCCGCAGCAGCCCCTACAATCATAGCTGCTCCAATTTGATTAGCAGGAGTAACAGGTGCTCCTGCGCCACCTGAAATGTTATTTAGTAAGTCATTACGTATCGGCCTCATTTTTTCTCTCCATTGTTTGTTTTGCTTAATTGATGTAAGGTACGGTTTTCGTGGCAAAAAATTATCTTCCATTGCTTTGGAGTCCAGAATAGATCTTAATAGCAAGTAAAAGAGCATATCTCGCCCCCAAAAAAGACAGAGTGCAAAGAGCTATATCAGCGATATTTTTCTCGCTATGATGTAAAATATTAATTGATGATGAATTAACCAATGCGAGAGCAATACAGAGACTCATAATATTCAAGATGGCTGATTTCATATTTTTACTCCATATAATAATTATTCAGTTACGTTCTGATATATTGATATATATTGGATTAAAGCCGCCTTATATGTTGTTTATGATACTTCTCTCCGATAATTTATAAATAAAGGAAAAAATGAATAAATAGTAAAAATGAGTTAAGAATATTTCCTGCATTTCTATACCCTTCATCTTTCAAGTTGCTGCTTTGTTGGCCGCGTTCACTTGCCGCCGCGCTGCAACTCGAAATCTATTGGGTATAGATAGGCAAGAAATCGAGGTATAATAATTACATAATGATACAATTTATACCTGCTATTAACAAATTTTTCAATTACCTTACAATTGTTTTTCATATAAATCAAGACAGATTTGTATAAAAAGTGGATAAGGGTAATCCTCCCAAAAAAACTGAGGGTTCATAAGTGGAGTTTTCCCGTTCTCTAAACCTGAGAAAATCTTTAAATAGGCTGAAGTAGATACACTGATTCCTGAATTTTACCGTAAACCAATAATTGGCAGCGCCTACATTTATAAATGGTATGCCAAATATGGCAGAATGGACACTTCCCTGATAGTCTGTCTCAAGTGACCTATTTTATTTATTAGAACAATTAAAAACGAATGAAAAATAGGGATATATCAATGTGATTAAACCTTATTCACCTTTTCAAAGAGGTTGCATTTAATTGTATATCTCCATATTATAATAATTGCTATTCTGTATAACACGAAAACGACAACAGCATCTTATGTAAAGATACTTGAAACTTAAATAATCATGCGTAGGATTTTTTAAATGGTTATTTCGACAAGGCATTAGTGTGTGAAAATGAATGTTTTTTGTTAAGAATAACCAACCATTTCTACTCATGTTATTTTTTTGATTGAATTGGAATCGGATCTAGGGATTATCTCTAGAATATGGATTTTTATGTGGGATTTATTTCGGAAAGAAGCTGTTGAATATCAAAGAGTCAAATGGGTAGGAAAAGCATTGCTAATATCCGGAATACCAACTTGGATAATTAGTGTATTGTCGACTCTCTTTGTACTGATATTGTTGACATTACTTGTTTTCGGTAACTATATACGGCGAATTAATGTTTATGGTGAAATCACAACACAACCACGTTCGGTAAATATTTTTGCTCCTCAGCAAGGATTTATTTCACAACGATTTATAAACGTAGGGGAAGTGGTTGAAAAAGGCCAGCGCCTTTATCAAATTGATGTCAGCCAAGTTACTGAATCGGGAAAAGTGAGCGCTAATACACGTCACGCCTTAGAAAGCCAATTAGCGCAGGTTGACAATATTATTCAAAAATTGCGCGACAATAAACGTACCACACTTGACAATATCCGTATGCAAAAGCAACAGTATGAGGCAGCACATCAGCAATCCAAACGTGTTTTGGACAATGTGCGACAAGGTGTTGAGTTTGCTAAAAATAATATGCAGTCCTATAAAGATTATCAACAGCGTGGGTTAATTACCAAAGATCAACTCAGCAGTCAGACATACTCGTATTACCAACAGCAAAGCCTTTTTCAAAACCTATACAGTCAACATATTAAGGATTCACTGCAAATTACTAACTTGGACAGTGAAATAGTCACTCGTGCTGCAGATTTTGACAATCAATTATCACAATATGAACTCCAACGCAATAACCTACAAGGCCAACTTGCAGAAGTTAATGCAAACGGCACTTTAATTATAAATGCTCCAACAAATGGTCGTATTGAATCACTCAGCGTAACTTTAGGTCAAATGGTTAATATGGGGGACAGTTTAGCCCAGCTAACTCCCAATATAAATGCAACTTATTATTTAGTGCTATGGTTACCAAATAGCAGCATTCCCTATGTTTCCGTTGGTGATGTTATTAACATTCGCTATGATGCATTTCCTTTCGAAAAGTTTGGGCAGTTTTCAGGTCGGATTGAAAATATTACATATGCACCTGCTTCTATTCAGGAAATGGCAACCTACAGTAGTCCCCCCGTTTATCAATCTAATGCACAAACAGAATCCTATTACAAAGTAATGGTGGCTTTGGACAAGAGTCGATTCAGTTATCAGGGCAAAGAGCTACAGCTTACCAACGGTATGCGAACTCAATCGACGTTATTCCTTGAGAAGAGACCCCTTTACCAATGGATGTTCTCTTCTTTCTACGATATGAAAAAAAGCCTAATGGGACCAGTTCATGACTAAAGAGAATTTTGAAACCCTCATGACAAAGCTGAATTTGACGCTGGGCAGAAGGAAGGTACCACAAATTTTGCAAACAGAGGCAGCGGAATGCGGGCTGCAAGTTTAGCTATGGTATGCCATTACTATGGGTTACAAATTGATCTTTTTAATTTACGTAGCAGTTATGGACTGTTTTCGCGGGGAGCGACGTTAGCAACCTTGGTTGATATTGCTCACGATCTTAAACTGAAAACTAGAGCGTTATCACTAGATATTGATGAATTGAATGCATTGAAAGCCCCTTGTATTTTACATTGGGACATGGATCACTTTGTTGTCTTAGTCAGTGTAAACCGTGGACGGATTGCAGTTCATGATCCTGCATTTGGCCGCAGGGTTTTGGGGATGCAAGAACTATCACGGCACTTTACTGGTGTTGCATTAGAGTTGTGACCAGATAGTGAATTTAGTCCGGTTAAACAACATAACCGAATGCGTTTACGTACCTTACTGACAAATGTTCACGGTTTGAAAAGTACCTTGATCAAGATCTTTTCTTTATCGATGGTGATAGAGGCTAGTAATTTGTTACTACCGATTGGCTCCCAATTGGTTATGGATCACGTTATTTTTGCCGGCGATCATGAGCTGTTATCATTGATATGCATCGGACTGTTGTTCTTTATTTTGTTCCGTACTGGAGTATCAATGCTGCGCTCATGGATATCCATCGTCATGGAAACACTGATTGATATCCAATGGAAGGCGGGAGTATTTGACCATTTGATGAAGCTCCCGCTAGCTTATTTCGAAAAGCGCAAGCTAGGCGATATCCAGTCACGATTTGGTTCTCTGGATATTATACGGTCTACGTTCACCACAAATATTGTGATCAGCATTGTCGATAGCATCATGTCAGTTGGGGTATTTATCATGATGCTGCTGTATGGTGGTTGGCTGGTGTGGGTAGTTTTAGGTTTTACAGTGTTGTATGTGATTTTACGGCTATCAACTTACCAATATTATAGGCAAATAGCTGAAGAGCAATTGGTGAAAGGAGCTAAAGCCAGCTCTCACTTCATGGAAAGCCTGTACAGTATTGGTACTCTTAAAACGTTGGGACTATCAGAAACCCGCTCCCAGTATTGGTTGAACTTGAATGTTGAAACTATCAATGCTGGGATTAAGCTCACCAAAATGAATATGATGTTCGGTGGGCTCAATACATTCATTGCAACCTGCGACCAAATTATTATCCTTTGGTTAGGTGCTTCACTGGTTATTGATAATCAAATGACTATAGGGATGTTTGTTGCTTTCAATGCTTACCGAGGGCAGTTTTCTCAACGGGCAAGCAGCCTAATTGACGTAATGTTGAAACTGCGCATGCTCAGCCTGCACAATGAAAGGGTTGCTGATATTGTGCTATCCCAGCCAGAAAAACAGTTGCCTAATCGTCAATTTTTCTCCTCAGGAAAAGCGGTTAATTTTGAGGTTCGTAATCTGAGTTATCAATATGATAATTTTTCCAAACCTATCATTAAGGATTTTAACCTGAGCATCCGAGCCGGAGAAAGTGTTGCAATTGCAGGACCGTCAGGAGGCGGGAAAACAACATTAATGAAGTTGATGTGTGGGCTGCTGGCACCGGATTCGGGGATGATCTTGGTTGATGGGGTAGATATATATAATATCGGAGTTAATAATTATCGCCAATGCATTGCTTGCGTCCTTCAGGATGACAAGCTGCTTTCTGGCTCTATTGCAGAAAATATATCGGGGTTCGATTCTGAATTAGATCTAAGACGTATAGAGTCATGTGCTAAACGTTGTAATATCCATGATGATATTCAACGAATGCCGATGGGATATGAAACATTGGTTGGAGAATTGGGTGGAAGTTTGTCTGGTGGACAAAAACAGCGATTATTGATTGCCAGGGCACTTTATCGTCGGCCTAGCATTTTATTTATGGACGAGGCGACGAGTCATTTAGATTTGGAAAATGAGGCCATCATTAACCAAGCAATAGCACAATTAAAAATAACCAGAATCATTATTGCCCATCGACAGTCAACAATTTCTTCAGCCGACAGAATCATTTCCTTAGAAGCTGCTGGCGTTAATTGAGCAACAATTGAACTGTATAATGGTTCAATTCAGATTAATAAAAAAGTGCTGATTTTTATCCGGCACTTAATGAGCAACTATCTCTTACTTGACAGTAATAGGAAAAGTTATTTGTTAAAAGGTTACCTGAAGATTTAATAGTGTAATTGATTCCAACCATACCACCAAGAGTTATTAGCTGCACCGGGATTGGAAAAGTATCCAACTTCCATTGCCTTATTGAGCTTATAATCGTTTGCTCTTCCTTGGGCAGCACAATAACCAAATTTCTGCCTGATTAATGATTAATCAGCGGCGTCTCTGATAGCCAATTGAAGGAATGCAAACAGCTTGTGGGGCGAAGTTAATTGCCAGTCAAAGTAAGTTTATCCATGATTTTTGAAATCAATGGAGCTGACGTCCAGCTGGACGGGCTCCATGATAAACAAATCTATTAAAGTCTCTAAAATAGTGATGAATTGGTTTTTTTAGTCATATTAAACACATTCAATACACATAAATATTGAACATCAGAGTCCATAAATTAAAGATAGCTTCTGTTCAGTTCACTTTATTGGCTATTTTCACCGTATAACATTTTTAATACTAAACTGAAAATTTAAATCACCTTGTGCGGGCCAAAGCATTCATAGTGGATAAATTGTTTATCAATTCCTATATCCAATAGCTGTTTTGCTACATATTGCATAAAGGGAGCTGGGCCACAGAAATAAAAATTCATTCCTTCAGTGTTGAGCGTCCCATTCAGAACTGGCAAATCCATAAAATCTTATTCCACTTTGGTGCCAATGTTATATTTAATCATATTTTCTTATGATTTAATTGTTTCATTGATTAAAAAACAGTATGATTGCTTCTTTTGTGATCATTTTGTCTGGGGCATATTGCGGGATGATAACTTAATTATAGGTAACAATTACTTATGGCTATTTACAGCGTCTGTTAGCTGATGAAGGGATCTTTTATTACTACTATCTGGGGGCAGTCATGGCACCTGAATTAAGCGAAAAACTGGCTAATTATCAGAAAGAACATCCCGGCGTTCGGCTTTATGCGCTGGTGAATGGTTTGCAATATGAGCGCTGTTTTGGTGAGGAAATTAACTATATCGCGGGTATCAACAACCCACTGTTCCGGCACTATCCAGATTCAAAAATTGCGTTTGCAGGCCCGTGGCTGTTTGATATGGAATACGCTCATCAGTGGCAAGATGAATTATCAACACTTGAAAAAACGTCTCCGGCAGTATCATGGCTGTTAACCTCTCTGTCATTGGATAAATTGACCCGCCATCTTGTGCCATATTTAAATATTCAGCTGTCGGCAAAACAGACGGCACTGCTACGTTTTTATGATCCCCGTATTTTGCATCGCATTCGTGACATTTTTAGCCATGAGCAAATGTCTGCATTTATGCAGGGTATTAACGTATGGGTTTATCAACACAATGCTACTTACTATTCGGTGTCAGGAGACCCATTATGATTGAATTGACCCAGACACAACTTGATATCATTACCAAACTGGAAAAGCAGACCGTTATTGATCGTATACAGGCCGAACTTCTAGCTAAACACGCTGAATTAATACCTTCTCCGTCTTCGTTGAACAAACGGCTAATGGCTGCTTATGACTATTTACTGACATTAGACTTTCAGGATAAATACTTGATTCAATCCTATTTATCTCTGGTCGCGTTTAATCCTGATTTTCAGCATGCCTCGCCAATCAAATCTGCTCTGGAATCCCCTGATCAGAAATCTGAGCAACAGTTTAAAGATATTCTTTATATTGCAAAAAATAAGATAAACAGGAGACGTTAATATGCCAATACCGTTACTGGCCCCTGTCGCAGTGGGTGCGGCTGAATATGTTGCCAGCGCTTGTGTCGGGGTACTAATTGCTGTCGGCATCATGGAAGCAAGTAAAGAAAAACCGGTTGAAGACGATGAACACATTCACCGTAAAAAAATGGATTTTGTGATAAGTCCTGAAATCACGGATGAAGACAGAAATATTGTCTGGAGTGCCGAAGCGCATGCGGATTTTTGGGAGGATGATGATTTAGAGGATGAATCAGTTGATACCAGTGCGGTTCAGGCAAAGTCCCAGTCTAAGGCGGAAGAGTGTGAAAAAACGGAGAGTAAAAAAGAGTGCAAGGCTTGCCTGGCTATTCCGGTGACGAGTGAAAAATATCGCAAGGTGAGCCGCTGGAGCGCCATCACAATTAACTATCAGCGATTTATTGCCCAAACGAAATATGATCCCACTATACAGATGATCCAGGAATTTCAGTGCCTGAAAGTGACCTTTGATGGCTGGCGACCGGCGTATTGCTTATTTCTGGAGGCCAAAGCGCGGTATGACCAGTTTTTTGATACTGAAGGTGAACCAAAAATTTGGTGGAAAGGGAGTAAGTCGGGTAAAAAACAGGCGGAAAGGCATCAAACTGTTTGTGACACACTAGAGGGTACCCCGCATGTGGAATGGCATTTTTTACAACCAATCAGTTATGCCTATTTTAAGGGAATATTTAGTCAATTTAAAAATATCAGTGTCCATTATACTCCCTATGCCGATTTAATGACTAGAATCTAATTCGAGGTTTAAATGACAATAATTCGTATAAAAATCAATGTGTATTATGAACAACAGGAAACCATTACCGTAAATACAGCGTTAATGGATTTATTTCATATTACACGGCAAATCGATATCTTCTTCAGGCAGGAAAAGACATGGTATTTAACGGGCTATTCACGAAAAGAGGCCCTAAAACACATTGTGTTTGATAAACAAGGGCCAACAGAAAAGACAGTGAGCTATTTTGAAAAATCTTATAAAAAAGATTTTCCTTCACTTATTGAAGATATGTGGGATGGAGAGCGGGATGAGATAGCTAATGGTATTAGTTATAATAAACTGTCTACAAGAGGCATCAACTGGGTTTGGCAAGAATTCAATTTAAAAATTGACAGCAGTCAACTGAATGTATCCCGATTAATTGATTTAGTTAAATATTTAGCGACCAGTCGTGATTTTCCTTATATTCAAGTAGAAACCAACGGCTATACCTTAAAAGGCAAGCAAGTTTTCCCAGACCGTCTCAGTGTTGGCTGGATGCTTTACCAGCCCCGTATTATTGATAAATCCTATCTGCCTATGGCGGAAGATGTGCTTCCAGTGCACCAGAATAATGAACAGATAGGTACTCTGATTGTCACCCAAAAAGGTATTTTTGATGGAAGAAATCAGGACGATATTGATAAATCCAATGATGTTGAAATACAGTTGCTGAACCTGGGATTATTGCCATTAATTACTGATGTTTGATAGGGAGAGAGGTTATTTGCCAATTGGAAAGTGTGGAGAATCTTAATGTCAAAAGCGGTTATTTTATTGGGTGATACGACAGATCATGGCGGTAAGGTGATTACCGCTGTTGATGAATATACTCACAATGGTATTCCTATAGCAGGTAAAGGAGATTTGGTCGCATGTCTCCAATGCAAAGGTGTATTTCCTATTATTCAGGGGGCTGACTCTTTAAAATATATACCCTTCATCTTTCAAGTTGCTGCTTTGTTGGCTGCGTTCACTCACCCCAGTCACATAGTTATCTATGCTCCTGGGGATTCGTTCACTTGCCGTCGCGCTGCAACTCGAAATCTATTGGGTATAAAGGGAAACCTATTGCGCTTGAAGGAATGCAAACAGCTTGTGGGGCGAAATTAATTGCCAGTTAAGTTTACCCATGATTTTTGAAATCAATGGAGCTGACGTCCAGCTGGACGGGCTCCATGATAAACAAATCTATTAAAGTCTCTAAAATAGTGATGAATTGGTTTTTTTAGTCATATTAAACACATTCAATACACATAAATATTGAATATTGAACATCAGAGTCCATAAATTAAAGATAGCTTCTGTTCAGTTGACTTTATTGGCTATTTTCACCGTATAACGTTTTTAATACTAAACTGAAAATTTAAATTACTTTATGCGGACCAAAGCATTCATAGTGGATAAATTGTTTATCAATTCCTATATCCAATAGCTGTTTTGCTACATATTGCATAAAGGGAACCGGGCCACAGAAATAAAAATGCATTCCTTCAGTGTTGAGCGCCCCATTTAGAACTGACAAATCCATAAAACCTTTATGTTGATAATGGATGCCTTGTTGGTCTCCATCTCTTGGTTCGCGGTACCAAATTGTGCGGTTAAGATTCGGCATTGTTTGCGCGATGTCTGCAACTTCATGGGTGAATGCGTGATGACCACCGTGCTCTGCTGCATGTAACCAGTTAATCTGGCTGTTGTGGTTTTGCTGGTGGAGTTGATGCAGCATACTCATCATCGGTGTCAGGCCAACCCCCGCAGAAATCAAAGTAACCGGTGTTTCTGGCTTAATATCAAGGAAAAAATCTCCGCGTGGAGCGGCCAACCAAACAGTGTCGCCTTCTTGCATCTTATCGTGCATATGGTTGGAAACGGTTCCTTGTGGCTCTCGCTTGATCGCAATGCGATAACTGGAACCATTTGGTGCGGTTGTCAATGAGTATTGGCGGATTTCACGGTTATCAAAACTATCATCTTCCAGATAAATGCTCAAATATTGGCCGGGTTTGTAGTCCATTACTTTTCCGCCATCCTGTGGCACAAACTCAAAGCTGCAAATGACATCACTTTTTACTTGTTTCCGGCTGATACGGAATGGACGCAAGCCACGCCAGCCGCCATCTGTCGATTCGCCACTATGATAGATCTGTTCTTCACGATTGATAAAAACATCAGCCAACACACCATAAGCTTTCCCCCAAGCGTCCAGAATTTCATTTCCCGGTTGGAACATTTCATCCAATGTTGCCAACAGGTGAGTGCCGACAATTTGATAATGTTCTGGTTGAATATTCAGGCTGGCGTGTTTATGCGCAATTTTTTCAACTGCCGGCAAGAGGGCTGTCAGATTGTCAAGATTGGCTGCATAGGCGCAGATGGCATTGAATAGGGCTTCACGCTGATCGCCATTGAGTTGATGGCTCATATTAAAAATATTTTTCAGCTCAGGATTATGTTTGAACATCCGTTCATAAAAATGGGCTGTTAGTTTCGGGCCAGTAGTAGCGAGCAGTGGAATAGTAGATTTGACAGTTGCAATGGTTTGACTATCCAGCATGATTGAAACTCCTGAATTTCTTTCAAGTGATGATGAAAGCTATAACATGTAAATAAAATACAACTTATAGTTTTTGGGAGATTTTGTAAATATAAAATGTGGTCTTTATGATAAAAAAATATTTGTAGTAGATATTTACACTAAGGCTGAGGCTGCCCTAGGTCACAAATTCCGACAATGGCCCAAAATATAGGGAGTTTTTGTTATGTCTGAAAAAACCAATACCTTATTGCAATTGACATGCAATCGTTTGCGTAAAATATTTTGTCAAGACTATCTCATTCTGTGAAAAGGGTTTACACTGTGTGCCATTCTGCCCTTTGGGGTGTTGTTTGAAGAGAAGTTAGCTGAGTCAGGAGAACCCAATGTTAAAGCGTGAAATGAATATTGCTAATTATGATCCCGAACTATGGCAGGCGATGGAGCAAGAAGTTGTTCGTCAGGAAGAACACATCGAGTTAATTGCTTCTGAAAACTATACCAGCCCAAGAGTTATGCAGGCACAGGGCTCCCAGCTCACTAACAAATATGCCGAAGGTTATCCGGGTAAACGCTACTACGGCGGTTGTGAATATGTAGACGTTGTTGAGCAATTGGCTATTGATCGTGCTAAGGCGCTGTTTGGTGCTGATTATGCCAACGTTCAGCCTCACTCTGGCTCTCAAGCGAACGCGGCAGTTTATATGGCTTTGCTGCAACCAGGTGATACGGTGTTGGGGATGAATTTGGCACATGGCGGTCATTTGACTCATGGCTCCCCAGTTAACTTCTCTGGTAAATTATATAACATCGTACCTTACGGTATTGATGAAAGCGGTAAGATCGATTATGACGATATCGCGGCACAAGCTCAAAAACACCAGCCAAAAATGATTATTGGCGGTTTTTCTGCTTATTCCGGGGTTGTTGACTGGGCAAGAATGCGTGAAATCGCCGACAGTATCGGCGCTTATTTGTTCGTTGATATGGCTCATGTTGCTGGCCTAATTGCCGCCGGCGTTTATCCTAACCCAGTTCCTCATGCTCACATTGTGACTACCACGACGCATAAAACATTGGCGGGTCCACGTGGTGGTTTGATTTTGGCAAAAGGTGGCGACGAAGAACTGTATAAGAAATTGAATTCTTCTGTATTCCCAGGTTGTCAGGGTGGACCTTTGATGCATGTTATTGCCGGTAAAGCAGTTGCATTGAAAGAAGCGATGGAACCAGAATTTAAAGCGTATCAACATCAGGTTGCTGATAACGCGAAAGCAATGGTTGAAGTCTTCCTGTCGCGTGGCTACAAAGTCATTTCCGGTGGTACTGAGAACCACTTATTCCTGCTGGATCTGGTTGACAAAAACATCACTGGTAAAGACGCTGATGCTGCGTTGGGCCGTGCAAACATTACCGTAAACAAAAATAGCGTACCTAATGATCCGAAGAGCCCATTTGTGACTTCCGGTGTACGTATTGGTACTCCTGCAATTACTCGGCGTGGTTTCAAACAAGCAGAAGCTCAGGAATTGGCAGGCTGGATGTGCGATGTATTAGACAACATCAATGATGAAGCGATCATTGAAACAACTAAGCAAAAAGTTCTGGCTATTTGCGCAAAATATCCGGTTTACGCATAAATTATAATTTTAATATACCCAATAGATTTCAAGATGCAGCGCGGCGACAAGTGAAAGCAGTCAACAAAGCAGCAACTTGAAGGATGAAGGGTATAAATCATTATTAAAACCTGCTCCAGCTAACCTTGTTTGCTTAAAGTTAGTGTCGAGCAGGTTTTTTGCATTATTAACCAGGAGGGATTGATGGTTATTCAGTCGACGCGTTGGCTGGCGTTAGATTACTTCACATATTTCTTTTCTTACGGGATATTTTTGCCTTTTTGGGCAGTTTGGCTTCAGGGAGAAGGTATAACACCTGATATGATGGGGATTTTATTGGGTGCGGGTTTAGTTTCCCGTTTTTTGGGTAGTTTACTGATCGCCCCTACGGTTAAGAATCCGGCTGCACTTATTCTTGCGTTGCGTATATTGGCACTGTTGACTCTGGTTTTTCTTATCGGTTTTACATTGGGAAATCACTGGGCATGGCTCTTATTTATCATGATTGGTTTCAACCTGTTTTTTTCGCCAATGATGCCATTAAGTGACGCGCTGGCAGGAACTTGGCAAAAACAATTTCCCTTCGATTACGGTAGAATACGGGTTTGGGGTTCAATTGCTTTTATTATCAGTTCTGCGTTGACCGGAGAGTTTATCTCTGTCTGGGGACATCAAGTCATTCTTATAACTATTTTGTTCAGTGCCTCATCAACGCTACTGGTAACATTGCTGAAACCCTCTATCATGCCTGCTAGTAACGTGAAATCAGCCAAAGTTGATATGGTGTCATTTAAACAGCTATTGTCTGAAAAATCGATACGCCAATTTCTGCTCTGTGTGGCTTTGTTGCAAGGCGCTCACGCAGGATATTACAGTTTTAGTGCAATTTATTGGGAGAAAGCGGGGTATTCTGCCTCAATAATCGGTTATCTTTGGTCGTTAGGAGTAATAGCTGAAGTTGTTATTTTTACGCTGAGTAATAAATTATTCCGCCGTTGGAATGTTCGTAACCTTTTGCTGCTTTCCGGTATATGTGGTGTTGTTCGCTGGGGATTAATGGGCACATTCACTTCATTACCCGTATTGATTGTCGTGCAAATCCTGCATTGCGGCACATTTACTGTTTGCCACCTGGCGGCAATGCGTTTTATCGGTGCCAGAAAGGAAGGGGAAATTGTTCGATTGCAGGCGACTTATTCTGCGTTAGCAATGGGGGGTGGGATTGCTGTCATGACGGTAATTGCAGGATTTATGTATGATTATCTGCACAGTGGAATTTTCTGGGTAATGGCTTTAGTTGCTTTTCCTGCCATCTTCTTGCGGCCACAGGTTAAAGCTCATAATTATTAACAATATAGGTTCAGTTTCTTATGAAATTTTTTGTAAGAAACTGAATAGCTTTAATAATGTTTTTATGAAATATCATGTCGAACAAGTTAACAATAAAAGATATCGCACGTTTGGCTAATGTGAGTAAATCAACTGTATCGCGTGTGTTAAACAATGAGAGTAGCGTCAGTTCACAGGTACGTGAAAGAGTCGAAGCGATTATTCACCAAAATAACTTTATTCCCTCTAAATCTGCAAGAGCGATGAGGGTGAAAAGTGACAAAATTATTGCCTTAATTGTGTCACGGTTGGGGTCCTTTTCGGAAAATCTGTCTATAAGTACGATGTTACCCCTATTTTATCAGCATGGTTATGATCCTATTATTATGGAAAGTAATTTCAATCCGCAGCTTTTACAGGAACATCTACGCCAATTGGCGTTACGTAATGCGGATGGTGTTATTTTGTTTGGTTTCACCGGATTGTCAGAAGAATCCTTGTTTCCCTGGCGTGACAAAATAGTGGTATTTGCACGTGAATATGCTGATTTTTCTTCCATATGTTATGACGATGTGGGTGCTGTTCGCTTACTAATGAATGAACTTTACCAGCGGGGTCACAGAGATATCAGTTTTCTTGGTGTAGGTGATTGTGATACCACGACAGGCTTTCGTCGTCATCAGTCCTATTTACATTGCTGTGAACAGAAAGAGTTACGCCCACTTTCAGTTCAATGTGATTTAAGCTATCAAAGTGGGTTTCAGCATGTTGACAAAGTACTAAGAAAGGAAACTACGGCTTTAATCTGTGCAACAGACAGCCTTGCGTTGGGAGCATATAAGTATTTGCAGCAAAATAATCGGGAAGATATACAAATAGGTAGTATTGGTAGTACACCTTTGCTGAATTTTTTGTACCCTAACACGCTTTCTGTCGATTTGGGCTATAGTGAAGCAGGTAAGTATGCGGCTAATCAATTGATGGCTCAGATAAATCAACAATACCCAAAACAGCAGGTAATCGTTCCCAGTAAATTGGCTTAAAAGTGAGAATATTGCAGTTTCAATGTGATCTTTAACGCATTTTTGGGAACGTTCCCATGACAAGCGTTACTGAATGATATTAGGATGAAATTACTTTACTAAGCATGCTAATTAGTGATTGATACTAACTTATAATGATTGGCTATGATGAAAAATAAAATAAATTCTAAAGATATAGAAAAACTAATTACATTAATCGGTGGTTGTGAAAATATAGCCAGTGTGACTCATTGTATTACTCGATTGAGGTTTGTATTGGTTGAGCCCGCTAAGGCGATGACAGATAAAATAAAAAATCTGCCGATGGTTAAAGGGTGTTTTACCAATGCAGGACAGTTTCAGGTAGTGATAGGTACTAATGTTGGTGATTACTATCAGGTTTTAAATAACTATCTTGGTCAATCTGAATTAAGTAAAAAAGATATACAGCAGGTTGAGAAAAAGCAGGCTAAGAAAAAAAATATGAAATGGCAAGAGCGTATTATTTCTCAGTTTGCAGAAATATTTTTTCCTTTGCTACCGGCGTTAATTAGCGGAGGGCTTATTTTAGGCTTCCGTAATATTATTGGTGATATTCCTTTCAGTGAAGGTAAATCTTTAGCCCAAATATATCCTGCCTGGAAAACAATATATGATTTTTTATGGCTGCTAGGTGAGGCTATTTTCTTCTATCTGCCTGTGGGTATTTGTTGGTCAGCCGTCAGGACAATGGGTGGGACACCGATATTAGGAATTATATTAGGAATAACATTGGTATCTCCTCAACTTATGAATGCTTATCAGTTAGGGCAACATATTCCTGAGATATGGAATTTTGGCTTGTTTACGATCGATAAAGTTGGTTATCAAGCACAAGTTATTCCATCACTGTTGGCTGGTATTACTTTGGGGTGGATTGAAATTCAGTTAAAACGGGTGGTTCCTAGTTATCTCTATTTGGTGATTGTTCCTGTCGTTTCGTTGATCTTAGCAACCTTTTTAGCGCATAGTCTTATTGGGCCGTTTGGTCGGTTACTTGGAGACGGTGTCGCTTGGGTTGTGAAGGCATTAATGACGGGAAGTTTTGCTCCTATCGGCGCAGCTTTATTTGGATTCTTTTATGCGCCGCTGGTTATCACGGGTATTCATCAAACCACATTAGCGGTAGATATGCAGATGGTGCAAAGTATAGGTGGAACGCCGATTTGGCCTATTATTGCATTATCTAATATTGCTCAAGGTTCAGCGGTGGTTGGCATTATTTTAATCAGCAAAAAACATAATGAACGGGAGTTATCTGTACCGGCAGCGATCTCTGCATATTTGGGCGTCACTGAGCCTGCTATGTATGGTATTAATATTAAATATCGATACCCTATGCTCTGTGCCATGATTGGTTCTGGTTTCGCTGGATTAATTTGTGGGTTGAGTGGTGTATTAGCAAACGGTATTGGTGTTGGTGGTCTGCCAGGTATTCTTTCGATTAAACCGCAATTTTGGGCAATTTACGCATTAGCTATGCTCGTGGCTGTTATTATTCCGTTGGTACTGACGACGATTGTTTATCGAAAGAAGAATATGAGTAGTGTATTAGCTGTTGAATAATTCTATTAAATCTTCACCTGACTAACAGATTAAAAGTAATTTTAATTCAGGAAATATATTGATAAGGCGTTTTTGATGGACAAAATCATTCCATGGTGGTTACAAGGTGTCATCTATCAGATATATCCTAAAAGTTTCCAGGATACGACTGGTAGTGGAACCGGTGATCTTAACGGCATTACTTACCGGCTTGATTATTTGAAAAAACTGGGCATAGACGCTATTTGGGTGACCCCTTTTTACCTCTCACCACAGGTAGATAATGGTTATGATGTTGCTGATTATTATTCTATTGATCCAGCTTATGGATCAATGGATGATTTTAAGCGTTTGGTTAATGAAGCACATCAACGTGATATCCGTATTATCGTGGATATTGTTTTCAACCATACATCGACTCAACACCCTTGGTTCAAACAAGCACAAGATATTAATAGCCCTTACCGGCAGTATTACATCTGGCGGGATGGGATACCGGGGACACCGCCTAATAATTGGGTGTCAAAATTTGGCGGGAATGCCTGGGAGTGGCACGAGGAAAGCAAACAGTATTATTTACACCTGTTTGCCGCTGAGCAGGCGGACCTAAACTGGGAGCATGAGCCAGTACGAGCTGAACTTAAAAAGATTTGTGAATTTTGGGCTGATCTTGGCGTTGATGGGTTCCGTCTGGATGTTATTAATTTGGTTTCCAAGCAGCAGGATTTCCCTGAAGCAACAGAGGGAGATGGGCGCCAGTTCTATACCGATGGTCCGCGTATTCATGAATTTTTGCAGGAAATAAACAGAGAGGCATTCCAGCCTGCGGGGGTAATGACTGTAGGAGAAATGTCTTCTACTTCCCTAGAAAATTGCCAGCGTTACTCCTCGTTAGATGGTGAAGAGCTATCGATGGTTTTTGCCTTTCATCATTTGAAAGTCGATTACCCTAATGGCGAAAAATGGGTGACAGCATCACCTGATTTTATTGAGCTGAAGAAAATTTTTACTAAGTGGCAGCAAGGAATGCATAAACGGGCGTGGAATGCGCTGTTCTGGTGTAATCACGATCAACCGCGGATTGTTTCGCGTTTTGGTGGTGAAGGGGCATTGCGGGTTCCATCTGCCAAAATGTTAGCAATGGTGTTGCATGGTATGCAGGGAACTCCTTACATCTATCAAGGGGAAGAATTGGGAATGACTAACCCGAACTTTTCTCAAATTGAAGATTACCGGGATATAGAAAGCTTAAATATTTATCAGGAGAAGATTGGGCAGGGCGGCGATAAAGAAAAAATCTTGTCGATCCTGGCGAAGAAATCTCGTGATAATGGGCGAACGCCGATGCAATGGGATGCAACTCATCATGCAGGATTTACGCAGGGTGAGCCGTGGATCGCGCTGAATAGTGATTACAGGGAAGTGAATGCTGAAAACGCTATGCAGGATAGTGATTCGGTTTTTCATTGTTATGCACGCTTAATAAAGCTACGTAAAGAATATCCTGTATTGACTTATGGCAGCTATGAAGACTTATTGCCGTCTCATCCTTCCCTTTGGTGTTATGTTCGTCGTTGGGAAAGTCAAACGTTACTGGTTATCGCCAATCTCAGCGCGGAAGTACAAGAATGGTCACTGGATGCTTCTTTATCCCATTGTTCGTGGGTTAAGTTAATGGGGAACTATCCTGAATCCCCGCTACCTGCAAAAAACATACAATTACAGCCTTATGAAGCCGTTTATTGGTTGGCGGAATAACAACACTTTGAAGGGATTGTCGTATCGAAAGGTATACCGCATTTTTGCGGTATACCTAATTGCTGTTTTGCAACGCTGGTTTAAAATTAGCGTTTCAATGCTTCTGATAATTCATCACGCATTTCGGCCAGAATATCTTTAACAATACGAGGGGTACCCGCAACCAGATTACCGGAATGAATGTGATTATGGCCGCCAACGAAATCAGTTATGATACCGCCAGATTCACGAACTAACAGTTCACCACCCATAAAATCCCACGGCTTCAGGCCAATTTCAAAGTAACCATCAACCCTGCCTGCCGCAACGTAAGCCAGATCTAGTGCTGCTGAACCTGTACGGCGGAAATCGGCGCAACGAACAAATAATTTGCCCAAGGTATTAATGAAAACAGTGGAATGCTGTTTTGCTTTGAATGGAAAACCTGTTGCCAAAATAGTGCCATCCAAATCGCGGGCATTGGAGCCACGCAGACGGTAACCATTCAACTGAGCACCTTGGCCACGGGTGGCGGTGAAAAGTTCATTACGCATTGGATCATAAACAGCAGCAACTTCAGTACGGCCTTTAACGCGCACCGCAATGGAAACGGCGAAGTGGGGAAGACGCTTGATAAAGTTAGTGGTGCCATCCAGTGGATCGATTACCCATTGAATATCATCATCTTCGCCTGCTAGTTCGCCACTTTCTTCAGTAATAATCGTGTGCTTAGGATAAGATTTGCGGATAACGTCGATAATCAGCGCTTCCGCGGCTTTGTCAACGTTAGTCACAAAGTCATTATTGCCTTTTTGACTCGCTTCAACCGCATCAGGAGTTTCGTAATTCTTGGCAATCAGGTTGCCGGCCTTACGCGCAGCGCGTATGGCGATGGTTAGCATCGGATGCATGGGATATCTTCCACCAGGATGTTAAAGAACGGATAATTAATCGGCGCGCAGTATAGCAGTAGTTCGGAAAAATGACTAATGCTGTGTTAAGATATTTGGCTCTTATAACTAGTCCAGAAGTTGTCATGTTAGAAAATATCCGCATTATCCTGGTTGAAACTTCCCATACTGGGAATATGGGTTCAACTGCCCGGGCAATGAAAACAATGGGATTAACTAATCTTTATCTGGTTAATCCACTCGTTCAGCCAGATTCTCATGCAATTGCTCTCTCTGCTGGTGCCAGCGATGTTATTGGTAGCGCGACTATTGTCGATAGTCTGGATAAAGCTTTGGCGGGTTGCGAGCTGGTCATTGGTACCAGTGCTCGTTCAAGGACCCTCTCATGGCCGATGGTTGAACCTCGTGAATGTGGCGAACGTAGCGTCCAGGCAGCTGAACATGTGCCTGTTGCAATTGTTTTTGGGCGTGAGCGTGTGGGACTAACTAATGAAGAATTGCAGAAGTGCCATTTTCATCTGAATATCCCGACTAATCCAGAATACAGTTCATTAAATCTGGCAATGGCGGTTCAGCTTGTCAGTTATGAAATCCGTATGGCCTATCTTGCGCGTCAGGATAAAGTTGAACCGGCAGCAGATGAGACTGAATATCCATTAGTCGATGATATGGAACGTTTTTATCATCACCTTGAACATGTATTACATGATTCTGGTTTCATCAGGAAAGCCCATCCTGGTCAAATAATGAATAAATTAAGACGACTTTTTACTCGTGCTCGGCCTGAAATGCAGGAGCTGAATATTCTGCGAGGCATACTGACTTCTGTTGAAAAATGGGCGAAAAAATAGTTGAGTGAATTACTAGGTTAAATAGTTGACTAAAATACTCAGGAATGACACAATTTCATTCATATTTCACCACGGGGTAATTCATTTATGAGATTGACATCTAAAGGGCGTTATGCAGTAACTGCCATGCTTGATGTGGCGTTACACTCACAAGAAGGTCCGGTGCCCTTGGCCGACATTTCTGAACGTCAGGGTATTTCCCTCTCCTATCTTGAACAATTATTTTCTCGCTTGCGTAAAAATGGTCTGGTTTCAAGTGTCCGTGGTCCGGGTGGTGGTTATTTGCTTGGCAGAGATGCGGGTAAAATTGTCGTTGCCGAAGTGATTTTCGCTGTTGATGAATCGGTAGATGCTACCCGTTGCCAGGGTAAAGAAGGGTGTCAAGGCGGTGATCGCTGTTTGACACATGCTTTATGGCGCGATTTGAGTGATCGTATTACCAGCTTCCTGAGTAGTATCAGTTTAAAAGAATTAGTAAATAATCAAGAAGTGTTAGATGTTGCTGATCGCCAAGATAACGATAAACGCCGTACACCTAATGGCAGAGCACAAGAAACAATTAATGTCAATCTGCGCGCATAAGCAGAACTTGTGACTAATTGAAGTATTAAGAAGTAGGGAGCATGTGAGCAATGAAATTACCAATTTATTTAGACTACTCAGCAACGACACCGGTTGATCCGCGTGTTGCTGAAAAGATGATGCAATATCTGACCATGGACGGGGTATTTGGTAACCCGGCTTCCCGTTCTCACCGTTTTGGCTGGCAGGCTGAAGAAGCGGTTGATATTGCCCGTAATCAGATTGCTGATTTAGTGGGTGCTGATCCACGTGAAATTGTTTTCACTTCTGGCGCAACTGAATCAGACAATCTTGCTATTAAAGGTGCAGCTAATTTTTATCAGAAAAAAGGCAAGCACATCATCACCAGCAAAACCGAACATAAAGCGGTTCTGGATACTTGCCGTCAGCTAGAGCGTGAAGGATTTGAAGTCACTTATCTGGCGCCTCAGAGCAATGGGCTGATTGATTTAAAAGATCTGGAAGCTGCGGTGCGTGATGACACTATTTTGATCTCTATCATGCACGTTAACAATGAAATTGGTGTGGTACAGGATATCGCTGCTATTGGCGAAATGTGTCGCAGCCGCGGTATTATTTTCCATGTTGATGCCACTCAGAGCGTAGGTAAGCTCCCTATCGATCTAACCAAACTGAAAGTCGACCTGATGTCTTTCTCAGCGCATAAAATTTATGGGCCAATGGGAATTGGTGCGCTGTACGTTCGCCGTAAACCACGCGTTCGTATTGAAGCTCAGCAACATGGTGGCGGTCATGAACGTGGTATGCGTTCTGGCACTTTACCTGTTCACCAAATTGTCGGTATGGGTGAAGCCTATCGCATTGCTAAACAGGAAATGGAAAGCGAATCTCAGCGTCTGCGTGGTCTGCGTTTACGCTTGTGGAGTGGTATCAAAGATATCGAAGAAGTTTTCCTTAACGGCGATTTGGAGCATGGTGCGCCACACATTCTGAATGTCAGTTTCAACTATGTTGAAGGTGAATCACTGATGATGTCATTAAAAGATCTGGCGGTTTCTTCCGGTTCTGCATGTACTTCTGCAAGTTTGGAACCTTCTTACGTATTGCGTGCGTTGGGTATGAATGACGAACTAGCGCACAGTTCTATCCGTTTCTCTTTAGGGCGCTTTACCACGGAAGAAGAGATCGACTACGCCATTGAACTGATTCACAAATCTATTGGCCGCTTGCGTGAACTTTCTCCACTGTGGGAAATGTTTAAACAAGGTGTAGATCTTAACAGTATCGAATGGTCTCATCACTAATTAGACGGCTTTGGGGGTAACAACTATGGCTTACAGCGAAAAAGTAATTGATCACTATGAAAACCCACGTAACGTTGGTTCCTTCGATAATGAAGATCCAACGGTTGGCAGCGGCATGGTCGGTGCTCCGGCGTGTGGTGACGTTATGAAACTACAAATCAAAGTCAATAATGAAGGCATTATTGAAGATGCGCGTTTCAAAACCTATGGTTGCGGTTCTGCAATTGCTTCCAGCTCTTTAGTCACTGAATGGATGAAGGGCAAATCTCTGGAGCAGGCAGAAGCGATTAAAAATACTGAAATTGCAGATGAATTAGAACTGCCACCAGTGAAAATTCACTGCTCTATTCTGGCAGAAGATGCAATTAAAGCAGCCATTGCGGATTACAAAAGTAAGCGCCAGGGCAAATAATTGCCCTTTGATAATAAAAAAATAGAACATGAATTTGGTGGATACTGGCTGTTTATATCATCCAGTATCCGCCTTTGCTGGTTTTGAAAAGTGAGGTTGTTGTATGTCAATTTCCCTTACAGAAAGTGCTGCACAACGCGTTTCGTCATTCCTGAGTAACCGTGGAAAAGGTGTTGGCTTACGCCTTGGTGTTAGAACGTCAGGCTGTTCAGGCATGGCATATTTGCTTGAATTTGCCGACGTAATTAACGAAGACGACACTGTATTTGAAGATAAGGGTGTCAAAGTTATCATAGATGGCAAGAGCATGGTCTATCTTGACGGTACAGAACTGGATTTCGTTAAAGAGGGCCTTAATGAAGGCTTTAAATTCAACAACCCAAATGTTTCCAGCGAATGTGGTTGTGGAGAAAGTTTTAACGTTTAATTCCGTTTTTCGGCTAAATCCAGAGAATAAGTTTAGATTATGGACTATTTTACTCTATTCGGGCTGCCGGCTCGTTATGCTATTGACCGTGAACAACTGACAAACTGTTATCAGGAATTGCAGCGTCAGTTTCACCCTGATCGCTTTGCTAGTCAGCCAGAGCGTGAAAAAACGCTGGCGTTGCAGCAGGCAGCGACTATCAATGATGGCTATCAAACGCTTAAACACCCACTGAAACGTGCTGAATATATACTCTCTCTACATGGTTTTGATTTAGCCAATGAGCAACATACTATGAATGATAATGCTTTCCTGATGGAACAGCTTATGTTGCGGGAAGAATTAGAGTTTATTGAAAATAAAGCAGATGCAGAAACCGCATTGGCGGATTTTGCTACACGTCTGAACGGGATGATTAAAACCCGTAGTCAGCAAATGGAGCAACAATTGAATGAACAGCAGTGGGGACAGGCAGCCGATACTGTTCGTAAATTGCGTTTTCTGGATAAATTGCAACAGCAAGTTGAACAGCTAGAAGAACGTTTACTGGACGACTTTTGAGGAAAGCGGATATGGCTTTATTACAAATCAGCGAGCCAGGTTTATCAGCTGAACCACATCAACATCGTTTGGCTGCTGGTATTGATTTAGGTACAACGCATTCATTAGTTGCAACCGTTCGTAGTGGGCAAGCGGAAACCCTGATGGACAGTGAAGATCGTTACCTGCTTCCTTCGGTTGTTCACTATCATGAAAATGGGACTGAAATCGGTTGGTTGGCTCGTCAACAGGCTGCACGTGATCCCGCTAATACCATCAGTTCTGTTAAGCGCATGATGGGGCGCTCTCTGGTTGATATTCAACAGCGTTATCCCAATCTTCCTTATCAATTTCAGGCGAGTGAGAACGGGCTGCCATTAATCAACACGGCAATGGGTTTAGTTGATCCTATTCAGGTTTCTTCTGAGATTCTTAAATTGTTGGCACAACGCGCAGAAGAAACATTGGGTGGTAAGCTTGATGGTGTTGTGATCACTGTTCCTGCTTATTTTGATGATGCACAGCGTCAGGGCACAAAAGACGCAGCGCGTTTAGCGGGATTACATGTTCTGCGCTTGCTTAACGAACCGACTGCCGCCGCGATTGCTTACGGACTGGATTCTGGTCAGGAAGGTGTGATTGCTGTTTATGATTTAGGTGGCGGTACATTTGACGTTTCTGTTCTCCGACTGAGCCGTGGTGTATTTGAAGTGCTGGCAACCGGTGGCGACACTGCGCTTGGTGGTGATGATTTCGATTTGATACTGGTTGACTGGATTCGTAAACAGGCAGGTATCAATAATCATAATGACCACAGTCTACAACGCCAGCTATTGGATGTTGCTACTCAGGTGAAAATTACCTTGAGTGATGCTGATGTTGCAGCAATAGATATTGCTGGCTGGCAGGGGAAAATCACCCGTTCCGAATTTGAAGCACTGATTACCCCATTGGTAAAACGTACTTTGTTGGCAAGTCGCCGGGCGTTGAAAGATGCAGAGGTTGCTGCGGATGAAGTTTTACAGGTGGTTATGGTGGGTGGTTCAACCCGTGTACCACTGGTTCGTCATATGGTTGGAGAGTTTTTTGGCCGTGAACCACTGACTTCAATTGACCCTGATAAAGTTGTGGCTATTGGTGCTTCCATTCAGGCGGATATTTTGGTGGGTAACAAACCAGATAGTGACATGCTGTTATTGGATGTGATCCCGCTTTCACTTGGATTAGAAACCATGGGGGGCTTGGTTGAAAAAGTCATCCCACGCAATACCACCATTCCCGTAGCCAGAGCGCAGGAATTCACGACCTTCAAAGACGGTCAGAGTGCAATGAGTATTCATGTGGTGCAAGGGGAAAGGGAATTGGTGAACGATTGCCGTTCACTGGCACGTTTTACATTGCGTGGTATTCCTCCATTACCGGCTGGTGGTGCCCATATCAGAGTGACTTTTCAAGTGGATGCTGATGGTCTGCTGAGCGTCAGCGCGTTGGAAAAATCGACCGGTGTGGAAGCGGCTATTCAGGTGAAACCTTCTTATGGTTTATCTGATGAAGAAATAGCTCGCATGATAAAAGATTCTATGGCAAATGCTCAGGAAGATATCAATGCGCGCAAACTGGCAGAACAAAAAGTAGAAGCGGCGCGGGTACTGGAAAGTGTCACCAGTGCGTTAGAAAAAGATGCTGATCTACTGAATGAACAAGAACGGACGGCGATTAACACTGCTGTAGAAGCACTGATAAAAAGCGTTGAGGGGAGCGATCCTCAAATTATAGAGAACGCAATTAAACAACTGGACAAGCAAACGCAGGAATTCGCGGCGCGTCGGATGGATACATCTATTCGTCGAGCATTGGCGGGCCATTCTGTGGATGAGATTTAATTATGCCTAAAATAGTATTTTTACCTCATAACGATCTTTGCCCTGATGGTGCAGTTCTGGAAGCTAGAGAAGGGGAATCCATTCTGGATGTTGCATTGCGCAATGGAATTGAAATTGAGCATGCCTGTGAAAAATCCTGTGCTTGCACAACTTGCCATTGTATCGTTCGTGAAGGTTTCGATTCACTGGAAGAGAGTTCTGAACTGGAAGATGACATGTTGGATAAAGCCTGGGGGCTGGAGCCGGAAAGTCGTCTGAGTTGTCAGGCCAGAGTCTCTGATGAAGATTTGGTAATAGAAATTCCAAAATACACTATTAACCATGCTCGTGAGCACTGATTGGCAGGAGAAATATCAATGAGTCTGAAATGGTCTGACAGCCGTGAGATCGCAGAAGCACTGTATGACAAGTTTCCTAATCTGGACCCAAAAACAGTTCGCTTTACTGATATGCATCAATGGATTTGTGAATTAGATGATTTTAATGATGCTCCCGAGAAATCTAATGAAAAGATTTTGGAAGCTATTCTCCTGATCTGGCTGGATGAGTTTGAATAACAAATAGCATAAATTTGTTATTTATCAGTCATCGTTTTAAGGTAGGCTGACCTTCAATGAAAAACTGGCTTTGGCCGGTTTTTTTATCGGGTTAATATCTGGCAGGCGAAGAATTATGCAGGTAGAAGCTTGAATAAGCTCCTTAACTGCCATCAAGCGGTAATAATAAGAGGTGAAAAAAGAATGACTAAACAAATCATGCCAATAACACTGTCTTATGAACCAGCAGCAGCTTGCTGGGGTGAAAAAGCATTGATTAGTTCGAGCGATCAAGGGATGACTATTCATCTGGTTGGTAAAGGTAAACTGGGTGCTGTTCAACGTGCTGGGCGTAAAATTGACGGACAGGGAATTCGTCATGTGGCTTTGGTTGGCGAAGGCTGGGATTTAGAAAAAAGTTGGGCATTCTGGCAGGGATTCCGTGCGCCAAAAGGTAAACGCTCTATTGAATGGCCTCAATTGCCTGCGGCTGAAAAACAAGAATTGGAAAACAGAATTAAAATTATTGATTGGGTACGTGACACCATCAATATGTCAGCGGAAGAGCTTGGGCCAGAACAATTGGCGAAACGTGCTATTGACCTAATGTGTGGCGTTGCGAATGAGGCAGTAAGTTATCGTATTACTAAAGGCGAAGATTTACGTGAGCAGGGTTATGCGGGTATTCATACCGTTGGTCGTGGTTCTTCCCGTGATCCGATTCTGTTGGTGTTGGATTACAATCCAACTGACAACCCTCAAGCGCCTGCATTCGCCTGTCTGGTTGGTAAAGGCATCACATTTGATACTGGGGGCTACAGCCTAAAACAATCTTCTTTTATGGATTCGATGAAAGCAGATATGGGCGGAGCGGCAACGCTGGCAGGTGCATTGGCCCTGGCAATCAGTCGAGGTCTGAAACAGCGTGTCAAACTATTCCTTTGTATTGCGGATAACATGGTTAGTGGTAATGCCTTTAAATTGGGTGATATTATCCGCTATCGTAATGGAAAATCTGTTGAAGTGATGAACACGGATGCGGAAGGTCGTCTTGTTTTGGCTGATGGTTTAATTGATGCCAGCAAAGAGAAAGCTAAATTAATTATTGATGCAGCAACTCTGACAGGTGCAGCGAAAACGGCTGTGGGTAATGACTATCACTCTATATTCAGCTTTGATGATAAATTGGCGGCAGATCTGCTGGCTGCTTCTGAATCTGAGAATGAATTATTCTGGCGTTTACCGTTAGCTGAATTCCATCGTAGCCAACTGCCATCAAATTTTGCTGACCTAAACAATGTTGCGGCACCGTCACATACGGCTGGTGCCAGCACAGCGGCGGCTTTCTTGTCCCACTTTGTGGAAGGATACCAAAAAGGTTGGATTCATATTGATTGCTCGGCAACTTACCGTAAATCTGCTGTAGAACATTGGTCCGCTGGTGCAACAGGTTATGGTGTTCGTTCGATTGCGAATCTGTTGTTGGCGAAAGCGAAATAAGTCTATTTTATATAAAAACTGATTGGAGATTTTTATGAGTTCATTAAGTGAGTTGGTTTCAGTTGAGGTTGATGTTCCAAGTGGCAGCGCGATAACACTCAGCCAGCTGGAAGAATATCCTTTACAGCTCATAGAAGCTCTGGTCAGTTTATTTAGCCAGCGTAAACCGGTCCGCCGTGCTTTTATCATCCAAGCTCATGATAAAAATGTGGATGAGAAACCCAATTTATTAATTGGGTTGGAAATGAATGGCACGGAGGATGAGATTGAACAGCTAATTCAAGAAGCTGGCGGTATTGCTTGCGAATACACATCTGAAGAAGAGCCTATTGACTTCTGCCTGGTTGATGAAAAGGAGCGTGGTATCAGCCATTATTTGATTCAGCATACGCAACCATTTTACCAGCGTAAATTAGGCAGTTGGTTACGCGGGAGTATTCCGGTAATGAACAAGTGACTATTTAGATAATAGTGTGGTTAGTTGTATTACTTAAAGAAATTTGAGTGTATTGAATATTTGTCGGTAGAGTTGGAACAGTGTATCTATTACGACAATAATCACTTAATCAAGCAGAAATTAAAAGGTTTGAGTTCAGAGAAGTTAAAGAGCTTGGACCTTGATGACCGTGTGCTCTGAACTGCCTAACCTGCTGGGGCAGTTCACAAGGTTGGGACAGGTTTTAATCGTATATATTGATTTTCATTCTTTCCTATTACCGTAACAACACTGTCAGTCAAAAAAACACTTCCTTTTTGAATGATAACTTACTTATTCTTGTTGTATTTTTTTTGAAAAATAAGTTTTTTATAATAATTATCTTATAAGTGTTATTTTAACACTAATAGATACAACAAAATAATCAGTTCATACGCATGCATAAAGCACGGTTTAATTATTTATTTTCATATGTGAAATCGTGTGGTGCTTGATTTTTTGTGATCTTATTAATGTTTTTGTTAATTTTTTCTTAGAGAATTATTTAATTTTTGTTATACATTAAGTGATATAGATTTTATTTATTTGAAGGGGCGGCGAATAACACATAAGTTACACTAACTAATAGATACGGATTAAAACTATATAATTCCACCTTTTAAAAGTATGCGATTATATCATTTGTTTAAATTGTTTTTAGTGAATATCAATGAGATAGGTGGTTTGTTATTCTAAAGTGTACGTTTTAGTAATCTATATAAGTTAGATCTAAAGGGGGAGAAATTAAATGTTATTACATGATGTAGTTGGAAATACACCCATTATAAAGTTGGAAAAGATCTCAAAAGATTTGTATGCAGATATTTATGTGAAATTAGAGTTTCTTAATCCTTGGGGTTCTATTAAAGATAGAGCAGCTAAGTCAATGCTTGAATCAGCTATAAAAAATGGGCAGATAGATTCACAAACTACGATTATTGAGGCGACAACGGGTAATACGGGTATCTCTCTTGCCGGGATATGTGCATCTATGGGACTAAAGCTTATTATTGTAATGCCAGAATATGTTTCTGAAGAGCGTAAAAAGTTATTAACTCTATTAGGAGCAAAAATTATCCTTACGCCAAGTGGTGAAAACTATGCTGGAGCAGTAAAAAAAGCACAAATGCTCTCAAAAAAGGCCAACTATTTTCTTGTTGACCAAGGGAATAATATTAATAATCCTCAAGCACATTATCAAACTGGCAATGAAATTATTAATTTTTTTAATGGCACTCCAGATATATTTATCGCAGGTATTGGGACTGGTGGGCATTGTAATGGTATAGGGAATACGCTTAAAAAATATCGATCGGATACATATATTGTTGCGATTGAACCTAAAAGTGCTGCTGTTTTAAGCCAGATGACTCCTTTAGATGAGATCAACTCTAACCATGGAATATTGGGAATTGGCCCTGGAATAATCGCGAATACGGTGGACCGGCATATTATTGATGAAGTATATATTATTGATGAAAACTCAGCTTTCCAAACTACCAGAAAGATTATAGAAAGTGAAGGATTATTAATCGGTATTTCGTCTGGTGCTTCTTTGCATTGTGCGATTGAATTGGCAAGTAGGGAAGTAAATAAAGGCAAAAAAATACTAACAATAGCGGCTAGTCAAACAGAAAGATACCTTTCGGTAGGGATCTGAATGGAGTTATTATAATTATGAATATAGGAATTATAGGTAGTGGGGCGGGTTGTATTTCGATACTTAAACATTTATTACAATATAAATATCCGCTTAGTTCCATTTTAATATTTTCAAAAGATCATAACCAAGTCGGATTTGCATATAAAGATGTTCCAGAAGTTTTCATAATGAATACTCGATTAGATTCTCTCACCCAATTTAATGACGTAATAGGTATAACTGATTGGTTGATTGCTAAGAAATACGATTATTGTGATGACGATTATCTGCCGAGGCGGGTTTATGGTAATTATCTACAAGATGTGAAATCTAACTTAATCGATCAATTAAAGAAAATAGGCATTGTTGTACATACTTACGGAAAAGCAGATTATGTAGATGAAGAGGGTAATATCATATGCAATGGAACCTGTTTTAAAATTGATGCGAGTGTGCTAAGTATCGGTTTTGGAAAGGATATTCTAAATGAACATTTATTTGATAGAATAGCAAGTTTACCATACGGTGGAACAATTGATGTATACGGTTCAGGTCTGACGTCTATTGACATTTTACTTTATATTTCTACATACAGGCCAGATCTGAAGATGCAATGTTATTCACTATCAGGCCGGTTTCCCAGAGTGAGGGGGAAATTTAAAGCGGGGGGCGCATCGATTTTCGATGACTATAATCCAATTATTCCTTCCTTTAAGAGTATAATACAGCGGTTCAAATCTTTGGTCACGAAAGATATTGAGAAAGATATATTGTTTAATCCTCTTTGTGCGTTAAAAGATGAAGTCGAATATTGTTCAGCTTATACACCTGTTTGGCAAGAAAAGTTATATAATGGAACAATGAATTATCTTGATTTCTACCAAAAATTGAGCCGGGATGATCAAGTTCTTTTGCATAATATTAGACATCAGTTTATTGAAACCAGAGCGATGTTTCCATTAGTAAATGCGCGTAAACTAGCGACATTAATTGATGATGGACAACTGTCTATTTCATCTCGACGTTATAATCCTACCACGGTTAATAAAAATTCAATTTTAGCATTCAATCCAGTAATGGATTTGGAAATTATTCAAATGAGTTGCTTACCGATGCATTTTATTAGTGGAGTTGACGTTGATAGAAATTGCAAAGTCAATGATAAAAGAAACATCTATGTACTTGGTCCAATGACAAATGGATCACGTTTCTTCACAGAAGCAACTTCGCTTACCGTCAGAGATGCAAAACTGATAGTTGATGCTTTGATTATCTCAAAAGAAGGACAGACCCATGAACTTGTCAGATATTGCTAGATTTAAAAAGCTCTTAAAAGGCGTTTCAACCATTGATATTGTCTCTTTTGGTAGCGCAATGTCTCCTGAATATTTAATTAATTTAATTTGTAATGCGAGCTGGAATGGTCGATACAATGAAAACTTTGGATTCATTGGTGCTTGTTGACCACCATAGGTAAAAATACCAGATAACAATAGTTCATTGATCATGCTGTACTGGGTATCGGTGAAATTGATAAGGATAGCAATGTGAATGTGTCCCGTCTCGGTGGTAAGTTCTATAGTGTAGGAGGTTTCGTCGATATTAGTCAATCTATTAATAAAATTTCATTTTGTTTTAGAAAAAAAACAGCATTGGAGCAGCTGTCTCATATTAGTTTCTGTGCCGATGATGAAAAAGATGTTAAATATTTAGTGGGGTAACATGAGTAGTGAACAAGGATTTATTATTAGTTTCTGCACTATCTTATTGGTAGGTATTGCTAGCCCTGGACCGGGTTTCTTGGTTACGATGAAAAATGCGGTTACCTATCCAAAATCTGTGGCAATGATGAGTGTGGTCGGTATTGCAACGGCCAATTCATTATTCACAACCTTGGCGTTAGGTGGGTTCACTTTCGTTTTGAAAGAACCAGTAATACTTTCTACTCTCTATATATTAGGAGGAACATACCTGCTTTATTTAGCTTATCGATTATTCCGAATAAAACCAATGAATGATATTGAGTTGAACACATTATCTGATAAGCGAGACTGCACCTTTAAGTCTGGGTTTATATTACAACTATATAATCCTAAAGCAATTTTGCTCATTAGTAGCGCGGTATCAGTTAGCATACCACAGGATATCAATATAAGTATTTCCGTGATTATGATCTCAATGGCTTTCATAATCAGTTTCTTATGGTACGGAGGGATAGTCATGATTATAAATTATCAAAAAATTCGTGATTATTTACTGATTAAAATTCACTTAGTTAATAAACTGTCTTCGCTGATTATATTTTTTATGGCTATGAAAATCTATTATTCTGCGGTGCAGTTAATATAAGTTTTGATAATTAATGATATACCCTTCATCCTTCAAGTTGTTGCTTTGTTGGCTGCTTTCACTCACCCCAGTCACATAGTTATCTATGCTCCTGGGGATTCGTTCACTTGCCGCCGCGCTGCAACTCGAAATTTATTGGGTATATAGGTAAGCTAGATCTGAATTTAAATCACAGCTGTGATACTGATGAATAAAGGGGATAGGGTGAAAAAAATCAATTTAGAGGTGAAATTTTTGATTTGATTTCGGGGGATTTGTTATAGTGCCGGACGGTAGCGGACAATATGTGTTTTGCCCGCTACCGTCAGTAGACAAGTTGTTTTGTGGTGCGTAAATTATAATGATAATTCTGGAGGATTGTTTAATTTGATAAGAATTAAAATTATTCTATTTGAAATCCATTTTTCATAATAAGTACTTATTATTGCATGTTGGCAAATATTCCTATAATACCGATGAAATGAGCATGGTTGTATTAATTAATGATTTGATTTAAAACTAATGATTGTACAATAACACCAGATATTGGGATATTGTGTTTGGTTTTATTCTGTTAAATTATCCCCATGATTATTCTCTGAGTTTTATTTTTTTAATGTTATGGTTATTTTTATCTGTAAATATATGTCGTACAGTAAGGGATAATAATTGTGTGTTAATATTACAAGGCGATAAATATAATGGAGAGATAGTCATTTTATGTTGAAAAATTAACGTGTAGAAAATAAGTGATAATTTGTGATCTGCTTATAATAATATGACTATATAAATGCTTTTCATTGTTTTATTGATGTACATCAATGCTATTGTTACCCGTATCGTTTTATAGAATCATTACTTCAACAAAATTAATGGATATACCATGTCATTAAAAATAACTGTACTCTTGGAAAATAAAACATCTGATTCATATTTGATAGCTAAGCCTGGGTTAAGCCTTTTACTTGAGGATGGAGAGGAGAAGATAATTTTTGACACCGGTCCGGATGACAGCTATATCGAGAATGCGAACAGGATGGGAATATCTATTGATGATATATCTAAGATTGTTATCTCTCATGGTCATTCTGACCATATCGGTGGTGTTAACTATTTCCCTCATAATGCTAAATTAATATGTCATCCTGATGCATTAAATGAGAGATATTATGGAGTTAAGTTCAAAAGCAGTGTTTTAAAATTTAAGAAAATGTCGGGTAAAATTAATAAAAGAATCAAGAAGAAAGTTTTTTTTCGTTTGACAAAATCTCATATGAAGATAAGTGAGCGATTTGTTTTTTCAGGAGAAATCGCAAATAATCATCGAAAATCCTATGGTTTAGTAAAAAAAAGTTCCTGGGCTAATGACTATATATTTGATGATAGTGCTTTAATTTGGAAAAGTGATCACGGGCTGGTTATTATTGTTGGTTGTGGTCATTCTGGTATTTGTGAAATAATTAACCACGCTAAAATGATTACAGGTGTGGATAAAGTATTCGCAGTAATAGGCGGGTTCCATTTGAGGAGAGCATTACCGACAGAGTTATTGAAGATTAGAGAGTTTTTCATAAAAGAAAATATCAAAGAAGTCTATGGATGTCATTGTACGGGTAGTTGGGGAAGGCTTTGGTTGCCAAATGCTAAAGGATTGAAAACAGGACAAGTGGTATTGGTCGGATAATGGCGATGCGATTTATGCAGAACGCAAATTTTCATACGGATTTTCATTGGGTTACTACTCAATTTTCCCCAATGTTAAGAATTGGCGTTTTTGTCTTCCTAAATCATTTGGTCTATAAATAACGATTAGTGAATATTTCTATTACTGATTTTATTGATATTTACTATTGTATTTTCTCTCATAGAGGGCTTTGTCGGCATTTTCTAAAAAACGACTAAAAAAACAAAGGCTTTGTATAAGTGATCATTGCCACTTTTAGTCATAAAGTGGCATGATGCACCTATATATTATACTGAATATTAATATTTTCTGTGTTGGATATTAACTTTATAATTTTGTTAATTTAGGTTATTATTGATTATATCTACTATCTTTATTTGCTTATTTGCTTATTTGCTTATTTGCTTATTTGCTTTCAATAACTGCGTGGTAATTATCATTCATTTATTATCTAACTCCTGTTAATATTTTGTTTAATATTTTCTTGTTTTTCGTAAGTTATAGGAAAATATAATTTAATAAAGGTTATTTACGCCAGTTCATGGGAATGAAAGCCTATTCATTTATAAAATATATAGAGTTCTTAATCATAGATTATAGCTATAAATTCAAACTTATTTATCGCATTATGCGATATTTAATTTGTAAAAAAAAGGTTATTATATAAACTTAATATTTGTATATTGTCTATATTCAAGTAGTGCATATATTACTTAATCTGTTTGCGTTAAATTAATGTGTTGATTTATACCCAATAGATTTCGAGTTGCAGCGCGGCGGCAAGTGAACGAATCCCCAGGAGCATAGATAACTCTGTGACTGGGGTGAGAGAAAGCAGCCAACAAAGCAGCAACTTGAAGGATGAAGGGTATATACCCAATAGATTTCAAGATGCATCGCGACGGCAAGAGAGCGAATCCCCGGGAGCATAGATAACTCTGTGACCGGGGTAAGTGAAAGCAGCAATTTGAAAGATGAAGGCTATATAAAGATAAAGTTATTCATTAAATCCTATCACCGATTGGTTGGGATAAGACAGGGGTTACGGTCATGAATCAAGGTCAATTCTGGCAGCAGCCAGAAAGAAAAAGGCGTTATTTTGCGGTGATTTTGGCTTCTTTGCTGATGCTTTCTGGTTGTGACCAGTCTGACAGTTCTGGTAATAATAAAGCCGCGCAATCACAGTCCTCAGAAATTCAAAGCGAGAAAGCATCTCCTCAATCAAATATTCCACCCAAATTAGTAAAACAGAAAGATGCGGCATCATTGGCTGAATTGGCAAAACGCTATGCGGGTAAAGAGGTGACAATTTTAGATGCTTCTGAGCTTCAGCTTGATGGCGCCAGCGCAATGGTGGTGACATTTTCTGTTCCGTTAGATCCAAATCAAAATTTTGCCCAGAATGTCCATTTGGTGGATGTAAAAGAAGGCAAACTTGATGGTGCTTGGGAACTGTCAGATAACATGATGGAACTTCGTCTGCGTCATCTGCCTCCGTCCCGTAAGTTGCAATTGGTCGTAGATAAAGGGGTTAAAGGTATCAATGAGCGTCAGCTTGAAGCGGCTTATGAGAAAACCCTAACAACCACAACTATTTCTCCCTCTGTCGGTTTTGCCAGCAAGGGATCTCTGCTACCCAGTAAAGTCGCAGAAGGTTTGCCGGTGCTGGCACTTAATGTTAATCACGTTGATGTTAATTTTTTCAGGATCAAAGATACGGCATTACCTTCTTTTATTGCCCAGTGGCAATATCGCAATAGCCTAAGTGTTTGGGAATCTGACGATATTCTTAAAGATGCGGAATTGGTTTATACCGGTCGCTTCGATCTCAATCCAACTCTGAATACCCGCGAAAAATTGCTATTGCCATTAAATAACATCAAAGCGTTGCAGCAAGATGGTGTTTATATGGCGGTTATGCAACAGGCGGGTAAATACACCGATACCAATCCGGCAACCATGTTTACGTTAAGCGACGTTGGGGTTTCTGTGCATAGCTATCTGGATCAGATGGATGTATTTACCCAATCTCTGGAGCAAGGCAGAAGTTTGAAAGGCGTAGAAATACGCCTGTTGGATGATAAAGGACAGTTATTGTCAAAGACAATGACAGATGGTAATGGACACGCAAATTTGGAGAAGAGTGCGAAAGCTAAATTGCTGCTTGCCACTCGTGATGGGCAAACCAGTATGATCGATTTGGTGTCACCCGCGTTGGATCTGTCTGAATTTGATATCGCAGGTCCACAAGGGTACAGCAAACAGTTTTTTGTCTTTGGGCCTCGTGATCTTTATCGTCCCGGTGAAACTTTGATTGTCAATGGTTTGTTGCGTGATGGTGATGGCCATGCAATTAAAAGCCAGCCAGTCAAAGTCGATGTGCTGAAAACAGATGGTCAGGTAGCCCGTAGTTTTGTCTGGCAACCTGAAAATGGGTTGTATCAGTATCACTACACTATTCCTCAATCAGCAGCTACCGGCCTTTGGTCGTTACGTTTTGATTTGGGTGATAACAAGCTTCGCTACTACAAGTTTAATGTAGAAGATTTTATGCCAGAGCGTATGGCACTGGAAATTAGCAGTGAGTCTCAGCCGGTGATGAACAACCACAATGTGGATTTTGCCATCAAAGGCCGTTACTTGTACGGTGCACCTGCTGCGAATAATCGCTTGCAAGGACAATTATTTCTGCGTCCGGACCGTGATGCGGTAGCAAAGCTACCTGGCTATGAATTTGGTGCTATCAATGAAGAAAATCTTAGTCGCACATTAGATGAGTTTGATCTGACGTTGGATAGTGATGGTGAAACTGCACTGAATGTTGATGCGGAAAACTGGCGTTCAGTTACTTCACCAGTAAAAGTGATTGTACAGGCAAGCCTACTCGAATCTGGTGGTCGCCCGGTTACACGTCGGGTTGATCAAGCTGTGTGGCCGGCAGAAAAATTGGTTGGTATCCGTCCATTGTTTGGTCAGAAACAAGTCTATAACTATCGCACTGGCCGCGACCAAAGCCGTTATAACGTGGATGAAAATTCATTAGCTGAATTTGAGCTAGTTTATGCAGATGCTAATGGTGAAAAATATGCGGCGAAAGATCTAACGGCTCGTCTGGTTTATGAACGTCGTGATTATTATTGGCGTTGGTCGGATGGAGAGGGTTGGCAATCAGGTTATGATCAGAAAGATTTGGTGATGGCAGATGAGCATATCCAGATTGCTCAGGATGGTACGGCAAAGGTCAGTTTCCCAGTTGATTGGGGTTCGTACCGTATTGAGGTTGTCAATCCACAAAATCAACTGGTTACCAGCCTTAATTTCTGGGCAGGTTATTCATGGCAAGATAATACCGGTGGTACAGGTGCCGTTCGCCCTGATCAGGTAAAACTATCACTGGATAAACCGGCTTATCAGGTGGGCGAGAAAGTAAAATTGCATATGGTTGCACCACAGGCAGGTAAAGGTTATCTGTTGGTGGAATCCAGCGAAGGTCCGCTCTGGTGGCAGGAAATTAATGTGCCGGAACAAGGTCTGGATGTGGAAGTGCCGATCAATAAAGAGTGGCGTCGTCATGACCTCTATCTGACAGCAGTAGTTGTACGTCCGGGTGATAAATCCCGTCAGGCGACACCAAAGCGTGCTATTGGCGTATTACATCTGCCGTTGGCAGATGAGAACCGTAAATTAAATCTAACGTTATCTGCGCCAGAAAAAATGCGCCCGAATCAGAACTTGACAGTTAAGGTAAAAGCGATACCACAGCCAGGGCAGTCATTGCCTAAACAGGTTAATGTGTTGCTTTCAGCGGTTGATACTGGCGTACTGAATATTACTAATTTTAAAACCCCCGATCCTTATGATGCCTTTTTTGGTCGTAAACGTTACAGCGTTGACCAATATGATGTGTATGGTCAGTTGATTGAAGGTGAAGGTCGCCTGGCAAATTTGCGCTTTGGTGGTGATGGTGATGGTGATGAGGATGCGCTTGATCGTGGTGGCAGAAAACCACTGACTGAAGTCAATATTATCGCTGAACAGGCACAGCCTGTAACGTTGAATGAAAAAGGAGAAGGTGAGATCGTTTTGCCAATTCCTGATTTCAATGGTGAATTGAGGTTGATGGCTCAGGCGTGGAGTGAGGATGAGTTCGGCAACGCTGAAAGCAAAATTACCATTGCTGCACCGGTGATTGCACAGATGGCATTACCGCGCTTTATGGCCGGTGGTGATCATTCATTGCTAGCGTTGGATCTGACTAACTTGACTGAACAGACGCAAAATCTGACTTTAAATTTTACTACTGATGGTCTGATTAAATTAGAAGGCGCTGCCAATAAGGAAATAACCCTGGAGAAAGGTAAACGTGTGACAGTTGAGATTCCTGTTACAGCGGATCGGGGTTTTGGTCAGGGGGAAATTTTCCTGACAGCTGATGGTCTTAATCTGCCGGGTGAAGATCTGAAACAGTATAAAAATAGTTGGAAGATTGGTGTGCGTCCGGCGCAGCCAGCAGAAACTATGCTGTTTGCTGATGTTATCCATCAGGGGGAAAATTGGCAGTTGCCGTTAGATGCAATATCGGGTTTAGCACCAGAAACGCTCGAAGGACAGTTGTTACTGACCAGCCGTCCGCCGTTACAGATTTCACGTTATATTCGTGAACTGTACGCCTACCCGTACGGTTGCTTGGAGCAGACTATCAGCGGACTTTATCCATCGCTTTATTCAAATGAAGCAGAGTTGAAAAAACTGGGTATCAAAACGGAAAGTGACAACCAACGTCGGGCGAGTATTGATGAGGGTATTATCCATTTGTTAAGTATGCAGCGCCACGACGGTGGATTTGCCTTGTGGGATAAGGCCGGTGATGAAGAATATTGGTTGACGGCTTATGCTACAGATTTTCTGTTCCGTGCAAGTCAGAGAGGCTATAGCGTACCGATTGATGTACTCAATTCTGCCAATAACCGTCTGTTGCGTTATTTACAGGATAAGAATGTCATTAACTATCGCTACAGCCAGAATCAAGAAGCCATGCGGTTCTCAGCTCAGGCTTATGCTGGTTTGGTGCTTGCCAGTCAGCAGAAAGCCCCATTAGGTGCCCTAAGACAAGTTTATGAACGTCGTAATCAGGCAGGAAATGGCTTGTCATTAGTACAATTGGGAGTTGCACTGAAACTGATGGGTGATAACACCAGAGCGGATGAGGCGGTTCGCTTGGGAATCAATAAAAACCGTAATGATGATTTCGGGTTGGGGGATTACGGTAGTGCTATCCGTGACAATGCTTTGATTGTCGCTCTGTTGACTGAAAATAATATGTTGCCAAAAGATCGTGATGAGAAATTGCTGGAACTGTCTGATGAGTTGACATCCCGTAACTATTTTTCAACTCAGGAGAGTAATTCGCTCTATCTGGCAGGGCGTTTCTTTATAAATACTTCGGAGCAACCATGGGAAGCGGTGGTTAATCAGCAAGTGCCACCGTTGAGCAGCAGCAGATCATGGAATCAGATGATGAATGCAGAGCAGATCTTGCAAGGTGTTAATATCAGCAACCGTGGTAACAGCACGCTCTATTCTCGTTTGAATGTCGTCGGTTATCCACAGCATTCACCGAAACCCTACTCTAATGTGTTGAATATCCAGCGTAGTTATCTGGATCTAAACGGTAATTCGGTTTCTATTGATCGTCTGAGAAGTGGTGAAATGGTGGTGGTGAAGCTGGTGGTCAACTCAGATAAATCAGTACCGGATGCTTTGGTTGTTGATTTGCTGCCTGCCGGTTTAGAAGTGGAAAACCAGAATCTGGCTAATAGCAGTGCTAGTTTGAGCGATAGTGCGGCTAATCTCCAGGAATTGATTGGTGATATGCAACAGGCGACTATCCGTCATACTGAATATCGTGATGATCGGTATGTGGCAGCAGTCGCAGTTGAACCATATCAGCCAGTGACGTTGCTATATCTGGCTCGTGCAGTGACACCGGGTGTCTACACGATTCCGGCACCTCAGGTCGAATCTATGTATGTCCCTTACTGGAGAGCAGTGGGATCTACGCCTGAAACACTGGAAGTTGTCCGCTAAACTCAGCCCTTACGCTTAGGCGTAAGGGCTGATTTCTTGTCAGGTATCTCATCGATGAAAAAAACATATCACCTTATTTGGCTGATTGTGCTGTTGTTGCTTCTGATTCTGGCAGGTTTATGGCTGGCAGATAAAATCTGGCCTCTGCCATTGCGTGAGGCCAAAATGGCGCGAATTGTCGTGAGTGAGGATGGTACTCCACTTTGGCGTTTTGCTGATGATGAAGGGGTTTGGCGCTATCCGGTAACATTGGATCAGGTGTCGCCGGAATATATTCAAGCACTATTGACTTATGAAGATCGCTGGTTCTATCAGCATCCAGGAATTAACCCGATTTCTCTTGTCAGGGCTGCCTGGCAAGATATACGAGCCGGTAAAATTTTGTCGGGGGGGAGTACGTTGTCAATGCAGGTTGCCCGGTTGATTGATCCGCATTCACGTACCTTGAGCGGGAAGTTGAAACAGATCGGACGTACATTACAGCTTGAATGGCACTACTCTAAAAATGATATTCTTGAAATGTATCTGAATCGTGCCCCGTTCGGTGGCACATTGCAGGGAATTGGCGCTGCGAGTTGGGCTTATCTGGGAAAGCCGCCATCTGAGCTCTCTTCGGGAGAAGCGGTTTTATTGGCGGTTTTGCCCCAGGCCCCCAGCCGTTTAAGACCAGATCGTTATCCTGAACGAGCACAAGCTGCCCGAGGTAAGGTGTTGCAACGGTTGGCTGAGTATAAAGTTTGGCCGGCTGAGAAAGTGGCTGATATTCGACAAGAGACATTGTGGTTAGCACCGCGACAGGTTCCACAACTTGCGCCGCTTTTTGCCAGACGAATGGCTAAAGGCCGTCGTCAGGAAATCATCAAAACAACTATTGATGTGGGATTACAACGCCAACTTGAGGATATGGCCGTAAATTGGAAGTACCAATTATCGGATAAAACCTCTGTCGGAGTGTTGGTGGTTGATCACACGGATATGGCAGTGAAAGCTTATGTCGGTTCTCTGGACTTCCGGGATGACAGCCGTTTTGGTCATGTTGATATGATAAGTTCCTGGCGTTCACCAGGATCAACCCTGAAACCATTTTTGTATGCCATGGTGTTGGATGACGGGATGATTCATGGGGAATCACTTTTACAGGATGTACCTCGCCGCTTTGATTATTACCGTCCGGGAAATTTTGACAGTGGTTTTAATGGTCCGGTCAGTGCCAGTGAGGCATTGGTCCGCTCGTTGAATTTACCCGCAGTACAACTGCTTGAAGCATATGGCGCTAAGCGGTTTACCGCCAATATGCGTAATGTGGGAACCGTATTACGTTTTCCGCCCGGTAGTGAGCCTAATTTGTCATTGATTCTTGGTGGAACGGCAGCTCGGATGGATCAACTGGTGGCGGCTTACACCGCGTTTGCCCGTCAGGGGAAGGTTTCTCCTCTGAGATTCACACCGCAGCAGAAATTGCGTGACAGACAACTTTTTTCTCCGGGGGCCGCATGGATAGTCAGACGGATTATGGCTGGAGAAGGGCGCCCTCAACCTGACGATGTTTTACCGGCACAAGTGCCACTGGCCTGGAAAACCGGTACCAGCTATGGCTACCGCGATGCTTGGGCTATTGGCTTAAATGCCCGTTATACCATAGGTGTTTGGGTTGGCAGGCCGGATGGAACGCCGGTTGTAGGGCAATTCGGTTACGCTACTGCGATTCCGATAATGACTCAGATCAATAACTTGTTGTTGGCGAATATGCATAATGGTGCTAAATGGATTCCTTCTGATCCACGCCCGGCAAGTGTTAGTCAGGCAATAATTTGTTGGCCAGGAGGGCAGAGTTTGCCGCCGGGAGATAGTAATTGCCGTCAACGTCGTTTGAGTTGGATACTTGATCATACGGTTCCTCCTACATTGCCTGCTGTTGGGCAAGAAGGGATTTCGGGCATTAATGAACAGGTTTGGGTGGATAAAAAAGAGTTGCGTGTCGCTTCCGATTGTCCTAATGCTGAGCCTAAAAATATTGCTTTATGGCCGATTACTCTCGAATCATGGTTACCGGAGGAGGAGCGTCGAGCACAACGTCTGCCACCGGTTAATCTGCAATGCCCACCGCTGAAGCCGGATCAAGCACCCTTGTTGATTGTAGGTATTCATAACGGCGATGTGTTGAAACGGCTTCCCGGTATTGACAGTCTTGATTTACGTATTACGACTCAAGGAGGAAGTGGTCAGCAATGGTGGTTTCTAAATGGAGAACAAATTATGACCACAGAAAATAATCAGGCGTTGGTGCAGACATTGACCCAACCGGGAAAATATCAGCTTAGTGTTTTGGATTTGGGAGGGCAGATAGATTCTGTTAATTTTATCTTGAAGTAAACGATTCAGTTAAAAGTGTGATTTGTACGAAAAAATGGTAATTTTCGCTAAGGAAAATTTAATAGATTGTTATGTTTTCTGTAGGCAACCGTCTTTCGTGCCCCTATAATCAACGCCTCTTTTATCCCTGCTAGGGTTGTGGGATGAGTATTGACCGATCAATTTTTATCGGGAATAAAAAATTAAAATTATCTGTTGCTGAAAGAAAAGCCAAGAGGTTATCCATGACGGTTGAACGTACTTTTTCTATTATTAAGCCTAACGCTGTGAAGAAAAATGCTATCGGGTCTATTTATGCCCGTTTTGAAAGCGCCGGGTTTAAAATCATTGCCGCCAAAATGCTGCACCTGACTCGTGAACAGGCTGAAGGTTTCTATGCAGAACACAAAGGTCGCCCTTTCTTTGATGGTCTGGTGGAATTTATGACTTCGGGTCCAATTGTAGTTCAGGTATTGGAAGGCGAGAATGCAGTACAGCGTCACCGTGACCTGATGGGTGCAACCAATCCTGATAATGCATTGGCCGGTACTCTGCGTGCTGATTACGCGGACAGTTTTACTGAGAACGCGGTGCACGGTTCTGATGCGGTTGAATCTGCCAACCGTGAAATCGCGTATTTCTTCACTGAAGATGAAATTTGCCCCCGCTAACTGATTTACAGTTAGCCGTAGCATCATCGCATTAAAGTTTGTACAATGCGGCGCCCCGTTGTTAACTCAACGGGGCGTTTATTATTTGTCACTATACTAAATTGATAGTGGTACCCGAATTGAAACTTCGCGTTGAATTCATCAGCGTAGAGCCGAAAGTGTAACAACGAGGCGATATAAAAAATGTCCCAACCAAATACTGTGGCACAAGTTGCTGCTTCTGTCGTGTCTGAAACTCAGGAAAAGAAAAGCGGTAAAATTAACTTACTTGATCTGGATCGCAAGCAAATGCGCCAGTTTTTCGTTGATATGGGGGAAAAACCTTTCCGTGCTGATCAAGTGATGAAGTGGATATATCACTACTGCTATGACGATTTTGAGCAGATGACGGATATTAACAAAACACTGCGGGCAAAATTGCAGCAGGTTGCCGAGATTCGTGCACCTGAAGTTGCAGAAGAACAACGTTCAGCCGATGGCACGATTAAATGGGCTATCAGTGTTGGCGATCAACAAGTTGAAACGGTTTATATCCCGGAAGATGATAGAGCGACGTTGTGTGTCTCTTCTCAGGTAGGCTGTGCATTGGAATGTAAATTTTGCTCTACCGCTCAGCAAGGGTTTAACCGTAATTTGCGGGTTTCTGAAATTATCGGGCAGGTTTGGCGCGCAGCAAAAATTATTGGCTCATTGAAATCTAGCGGGCGTCGTCCGATTACTAACGTCGTTATGATGGGAATGGGCGAGCCTCTGCTTAACCTGAATAACGTGGTTCCTGCCATGGAAATCATGATGGATGATTTTGGTTTTGGCCTGTCCAAACGTCGCGTGACGCTATCTACATCTGGTGTGGTGCCTGCGTTGGATAAACTTGGCGATATGATTGATGTTGCTTTGGCAATTTCCTTGCATGCACCGACAGATGATATTCGTGATGATATTGTCCCTATCAATCGTAAATATAATATTGAGCAATTTCTTGCTGGTGTACGCCGTTATTTGGCTAAGTCCAATGCCAATCAAGGGCGGGTGACAGTGGAATATGTCATGTTGGATCATATTAATGACAGCGTGGAACAGGCACATCAATTAGCTGAATGCTTAAAAGATACACCGAGTAAGATCAATTTGATCCCGTGGAACCCATTTCCGGGTGCGCCATATGGTCGTAGTTCTAACAGTCGTATCGACCGTTTTGCCAAGGTACTGATGGGATATGGTTTTACAACTATTGTTCGTAAGACCCGTGGCGATGATATTGATGCAGCATGTGGTCAGCTTGCTGGTGATGTTATTGATCGTACAAAACGTACATTGAAAAAACGTCAGTTAGGTGAACCTATTCAGCTGAGAACAGTCTGAATTCACGTATGTCCTGTAAATACAGTCACTGAAATTATTGCTACAATTGCGAATCCTTGATCAATGGGGATAGTATGATAAGGATGTTATCGGGAATGGTTGTTGCTGCTACATTATTGGTAGGTTGTTCCAGTCAACCAGTAAACGGAAATAAACCGCGAATAGTGGCAGCAGAAACGCGGATTCAACTGGGAATGGCTTATCTGGCTGAAGGTAATTTACCGGCTGCCAGGTATCACTTTGATAAAGTATTACTGGTAGAGCCTAACCATTATCAGGCTCAATTAGGTATGGCATTATATGAACAATATTCCGGCCAGCCAGAAGCTGCTCGTCAGCGTTACAAAATAGCAATGCAGTATGCGTCAGGAAATGATACGGTATTGCATTATTACAGCGCTTTTCTCTGTGAACAGGGGCAATATGAAGAAGCTAAAACTTTGTTTGCCGGGAGCAATGCTGACAGGCGTATTTGTTATCAATGATTTGCCGCTAGTAAAATAGCAAATCTATTTCGCCGCGCAGGCTGTTGTATAATGTAAAAATTATCGCAAGAAGCCGGCGCGAAGTTTTTCACAACCTGAACAGTGCTGCATCTTCTTGCTAATGAATACTGAAACGACTCCAGAACAAGCTCACTTAACAGCAGGTCACCTCCTGCGTCAGGCTCGCGAACAACACGGGCTAACTCAGCAGACTGTGGCTGATCGCCTGTGTCTGAAACTTTCCACTATTCGCGATATTGAAGAGGACAATATACCGGCCAATATGGTGCCGACTTTTCTACGTGGTTATGTGCGCTCTTATGCTAAGTTGGTACAAATTCCAGAGGCAGAAATCTTGGCAATTTTGGATAAACATACTCCGGCGAAAACAGCAAAAGTTTCACCAATGCAGAGTTTTTCATTGGGTAAGAAACGTAAAAAGCGTGACAACTGGTTAATGCGGATTACGTGGCTAATTATTTTGGTGGTGATTAGTTTGACAGGAGCATGGTGGTGGCAAAACCACACAGCTCAGCAGAAGGAATTGATTTCGATGGCTGATCAGTCGGCAGTGCAGATTGCTCAGCAAAATACTAACGCGGTGGATTTATCTGCGGGAAATCACGAGCAAACAACACAATTGCAGACCAGTGAGCCGCAGGTGCCTGTTGTCTCAACAGAAAATACCGCGCAAGCGAATAATAATAGTGGAGAAGCGACTCAACCTGTAATATCAACTCACAAGCAGGCAGGGGAAGCACCTGAAGTTCAGCCACAGATGACTGCCCCATTACCAACTAATTCAATTAATCAGAATACAGCTCAAATACCCGATGTTGTGGAAAATAGATCAGCGGTAGTGACTGGTAGTGATAAATTGGTGATGAATTTTAAAGCATCCTGCTGGTTGCAGGTTGCTGATGCTCATGGGAAAACGCTGTTTAGCGGAACTAAAAAGAAGGGTGATAGTCTGAACCTTTCCGGTTCATTGCCTTATAAGTTAACTATTGGTGCCCCAGCGGCAGTGGATGTGCAGTTCCAAGGGCAGGCTGTCGATTTGAGCAGTTTCATTAAGGCGGGTCGTATTGCGCGTCTTAAAGTGCCAGAAACACAGTAAATGCCTTGGTAGTACAGCATTAATTGTTATTTCATAAGTAAGCACATGGAAGTATGGGAGAAACACCGGTATGCATAATGAATCGCCGATAAAAAGACGCAAATCTACGCGTATTTATGTAGGGAATGTGCCAGTCGGGGATGATGCACCAATTGCGGTGCAGTCAATGACAAACACACGCACTACAGATGTGGAAGCAACGGTTAAACAGATTAAGTCGCTGGAACGTGTTGGGGTTGATATTGTCCGAGTATCAGTACCAACGATGGACGCAGCAGAAGCATTTAAGCTGATTAAGCAGCAAGTTAATGTTCCTTTGGTTGCAGATATTCATTTTGATTACCGTATTGCACTTAAAGTTGCCGAATACGGTGTTGATTGTCTACGTATTAACCCGGGTAATATCGGTAATGAGGCACGTATCCGTGAGGTTGTGGCTTCTGCTCGTGATAAAAGTATCCCAATCCGTATTGGTGTGAATGGCGGATCATTGGAAAAGGATATTCAGGAAAAATATGGTGAGCCAACGCCAGAAGCCTTGGTGGAATCGGCTATGCGTCATGTGGATATTCTCGACAGACTTAATTTTGATCAGTTCAAAATCAGCGTAAAAGCGTCTGATGTATTTCTGGCGGTTGGAGCTTATCGTTTGCTGGCTCAGAAGATCGATCAGCCATTACATCTTGGCATCACAGAAGCCGGTGGTGCTCGTGCCGGCTCTGTAAAATCGGCCATTGGTTTGGGGATTCTTCTGTCAGAAGGTATCGGTGATACCCTGCGTATTTCACTAGCCGCCGATCCGGTTGAGGAAGTCAAAGTCGGTTTTGACATTCTTAAGGCACTACGTATTCGTTCCCGTGGCATTAATTTTATTGCTTGTCCAACCTGTTCTCGTCAGGAATTTGATGTTATCGGTACAGTTAATGCTTTGGAACAGCGCCTGGAAGATTTATTGACACCGATGGATGTTTCGATCATTGGTTGTGTGGTCAATGGGCCGGGTGAAGCGGAAGTTTCCACTTTGGGCGTCACCGGCGCTAAGACGAAAAGTGGTTTTTATGAAGATGGAATACGGCAGAAAGAGCGTCTCGATAATGCTGATATGATCGATCAGCTTGAGGCTAAGATCCGTGCTAAGGCATCAATGCTGGATGAGAATAAGCGTATTGAAATAAGTCAATTAGATAAATAATAAATCTGACACTGGCTCATAGTTATTGTGAGCTAGTGTTGCTTTTGTTTGCTAATTGAACCTCATCACTATTCGCTTCTATAATCAACATCATTTTTGAATTATTAACAGAGATAAGACGTGGCAAAAAATATCCAAGCTCTCCGTGGCATGAACGACTACTTGCCAGCAGATACTGCCATCTGGCAGCGTATTGAAAATACTTTGAAACGAGTGCTTGCGGGTTATGGTTATAGTGAGATCCGCACACCGATTGTAGAGCAGACCCCATTATTTAAACGTGCTATCGGGGAAGTGACTGATGTGGTTGAAAAGGAGATGTACACCTTTGATGATCGCAATGGTGAAAGTTTGACTTTACGTCCTGAAAATACCGCAGGTTGTGTGCGTGCCGGTATTGAACATGGTCTTCTGTACAATCAGGAACAGCGCGTATGGTATATCGGGCCAATGTTTCGTTATGAGCGTCCCCAAAAAGGCCGTTATCGTCAATTTTACCAATTAGGTGCTGAAGTATTTGGTCTTCAGGGGCCTGATATTGATGCTGAACTGATTTTAATGACCGCCCGCTGGTGGCGTGAGCTTGGTATTTCTGAACATGTAACGCTTGAGCTGAACTCTATTGGTTCATTGGAAGCGCGTGCTAGCTATCGCGAAGCACTGGTTGCTTTCCTTGAGCAGCATAAAGATAAGCTAGATGAAGATTGCAAGCGTCGTATGTACAGCAATCCATTGCGTGTTTTGGATTCGAAAAATCCTGAAGTTCAGCAACTTCTTAATAATGCGCCGGAACTGTTTGATTATCTTGATGCCGAATCAAAGGAGCATTTTAATAGCCTGTGCGCACTTCTTGATGCGACTGGTATCAAGTACCGGATTAATCAGCGTTTGGTTCGCGGTCTGGATTATTATAACCGCACGGTATTTGAATGGGTGACAACGGCTCTTGGGGCTCAGGGGACTGTCTGTGCTGGTGGCCGGTACGACGGGCTGGTTGAACAGTTGGGTGGCCGCTCGACTCCGGCTGTGGGTTTTGCCATGGGAATGGAGCGTTTGGTTCTGTTGGTGCAGGAAATTAACCCAGCATTTATGGCGGAGCTGTCAGTTGCTGATGTTTATCTGGCTTCTTTCGGTGAAGGTAGTCAGCAGGCAGCATTGATTTTGGCTGAACAGGTACGTGATATGTTGCCTCAATTGCGCCTGATGATGAACCACGGCGGAGGTAATTTTAAGAAGCAACTAGGGCGTGCAGATAAACATGGCGCTAAAATTGCGTTGATCCTTGGTGAGGATGAAATACGCTCTGGTCAGGTAGCCATTAAAGATTTACGTACAGGCGAACAACAGACGTTGTCGCAAGGCGAAATTGCAGCTCGTTTGGCTGAACTGTTAGGCTAAGGAGAGACTCTGTGGAAGTCTATACCAATGAGAATGAACAAGTTGACGCGATCCGCCGCTTTTTTGCCAATAATGGTAAGGCGTTGGTTTTCGGGTTGGTGCTGGGTGCTGGCGCACTGATTGGTTGGCGTTACTGGCAATCCCATCAGACAAATCAGTTGCAGACAAGTGCTGAAGCTTTTGAACAGGTAAATAGTGGATTATTGTCTGGTACAAAAGAGAGCAATACTGCCGTTGAGAAATTTGCCAGTGAAACGAATAATAGTTATGGCGTAATGGCTTATATGCAACTGGCTAAGCTTGCTGTTGAAAAGAATGAGTTAGCTAAAGCGGAGCAGTTTTTGTCTACAGCGGTTGGGCAGACAAAAAGTGAAAATTTGCAGTCTCTGGTTAATATTCGTTTGGCCAGGGTTCAATTAGCAGAAGATAAAGCGGATGTTGCACTGAAAACACTTGAACAGGTGAAAGGTTCTGGATGGATTGCAGTCGCAGAGGATGTCCGTGGTGATGCATTGTTGAAAAAAGGCGATATTGCTGGTGCTCGTGCCGCCTATACCAAAGGTTTGGCAGCAAATCCATCTCAGGCGATCAAATCGATGTTAAATCTTAAATTGAATAACTTATCCAGCTAAGGGGATTTCTTCAATGCAATTGCGTAAAACACTCTTGGTTGGTCTGGTTACTTCCGTTCTATTAGCTGGTTGTGCAAGTGAGCAGGATACGGTAACTATGTCACCGTTACCACAGGTTGAAAATCAATTTAACCCACATGTTGTTTGGGATAAATCCGTAGGTGATGGTGTAGGTCGTTATTACTCTCATTTGACACCAACCTGGCAAGGTTCTGTTGTCTATGTTGCTGATCGTAATGGCATCGTTAAGGCGCTGGATATTGATAGTGGCAAAGAGATATGGTCGGTAAATCTCGCTGAAAAAGCAGGTTTTCTCTCTTCCCGCATACCTGCGTTGCTCTCTGGTGGTCTGACGGTTTCCGGGGATCATTTATATGTAGGTACTGAACGTGCGAAAGTGATTGCACTGAATACGGCGGATGGTCAGGTTGCTTGGGAATCTGAAGTTGCCGGTGAGGCATTGTCGCGCCCGGTTGTGAGCGATGGTTTAGTGTTGATTCATACCAGCAACGGTATGTTGCAGGCATTGAATGAGTCAGATGGTAAAATTCAGTGGTCTGTTAATATGGACACGCCATCATTATCATTGCGTGGTGAATCGGCTCCTGCTGTGGCTTATGGTGCAGCAATTGTGGGAGGAGATAATGGCCGTATCAATGCTATCCTGATTTCTCAGGGGCAACTGATTTGGCAACAACGTATTTCTCAGGTAACCAGCTCTACAGAAATTGGCCGTCTTAATGATATTGATATGACGCCCGTTATTTCAGAGGGTGTGATATATGCAATAGCATATAATGGTAATCTGGTGGCGCTTGATATGCGTTCAGGTCAAATTCTCTGGAAACGCGATTTGGGTTCAGTGAACGAAATGGTTGTTTCTGGTGATAATATTTACATTGTTGATCAAAACGATCGTGTTATGAGTCTGCGTCAAAGTGATGGTGTGACGCTGTGGACTCAGACAAAATTACAGCACCGTAATCTGACTGCACCTGAAATGTATAATGGCTATTTAGTTGTTGGTGATAGTGAAGGTTATTTGCACTGGTTGAATATGGATGATGGTAAGTTTGTTGCTCAGCATAAAGTTGATAGTTCTGGCTTAATGAGTCGTCCGGTTGTTGCCAGCGATAAACTGATGGTACAGGCGAAAGACGGCTCAGTTTATCTGTTTACCCGTTGAGTATTTTTACTATCTATTTATCGAAATAAGATATACCCAATAGATTTCGAGTTGCAGCGCGGCGGCAAGTGAACGAATCCCCAGGAGCATAGATAACTTTGTGACTGGGGTGAGTGAAAGCAGCCAACAAAGCAGCAACTTGAAGGATGAAGGGTATAAAGAGTTGTTATTGTTCCACGGCTCCTGAAAAGAACAGGAGCCGTTTCGTCTTTTTAGTATTCTGTTGCGTTAACCATAAGCAGCAAGATACTGATTTCAAATTTAAGTCATGAGGCATCAACAAATGATACCTGTCGTCGCTCTGGTAGGGCGCCCAAATGTGGGTAAGTCCACATTATTTAACCGTTTAACTCGTACAAGAGATGCGCTGGTAGCGGATTTCCCAGGTTTGACCCGTGACCGTAAATATGGTCGAGCTGAGGTCGAAGGGCAGGAATTTATCATCATTGATACCGGAGGTATCGATGGTACAGAAGATGGTGTTGAAACACATATGGCAGCACAATCTTTGATGGCGATTGAAGAGGCCGACATTGTTTTGTTTATGGTAGATGCCCGTGCTGGTTTAATGCCAGCAGACCATGCTATAGCAAAACATCTGCGTAGCCGTGAAAAAGCGACTTTCTTGGTTGCAAATAAAACCGATGGTATTGATATTGATACATCCATTGCTGAATTTTATTCGCTCGGATTGGGTGATATATATTCCATCGCTGCTTCTCATGGCCGTGGTGTAACCCAGCTTATCGAACGGGTATTGCTGCCTTTCTCCGGTAAAGATGAGGAAGAAGAGGTTGAGCTGACCGAAGAACAAGCGAACGCAGCATATTGGGCTGAACAGGAACAGAATGAGTCTGAGATGGCAGAAGAAGAGGAAGATGATTTTGATCCATCAACTCTGCCATTGAAATTAGCAATTGTCGGCAGGCCAAACGTAGGGAAATCTACGTTGACTAACCGTATCTTAGGTGAAGAGAGGGTGGTGGTTTATGACATGCCGGGTACCACTCGTGACAGCATTTATATCCCAATGGAACGCGATGGCCGAGAATATGTTCTGATTGATACCGCGGGTGTGCGTAAGCGGGGTAAGGTTACTGAAACAGTTGAAAAATTTTCAGTAATCAAAACGCTTCAGGCGATTGAGGATGCTAATGTTGTGTTACTGGTGATTGATGCGCGTGAAGGCATCTCTGATCAGGATTTGTCGTTGCTGGGTTTTATATTGAACAGTGGGCGCTCGTTAGTTATTGCGGTCAATAAATGGGATGGCATGTCACAGGAAGATAAAGAGCAAGTGAAAGAGATGCTTGATTATCGTCTTGGTTTTGTTGATTTCGCTAGAGTCCATTTTATTTCTGCTTTGCATGGTAGTGGTGTGGGTAACTTGTTTGACTCGATTCTTGAGGCTTATGATTGCGCGACTCGCCGTGTAAGTACCTCATTATTAACCCGTATTATGCGTATGGCTGAAGAAGATCATCAGCCGCCAATGATCCGTGGCCGCAGGGTGAAAATGAAATATGCGCATGCTGGTGGTTATAATCCACCAATCGTTGTGATCCACGGTAATCAAGTAACTAATTTGTCTGATTCTTATAAACGCTATCTGATGAACTATTTCCGTCGATCCCTGAACGTGATGGGGACACCTATTCGGATTCAGTTTAAAGAAGGGGCAAACCCGTATGCAGACAAACGTAATACGTTGACACCAAATCAGATGCGTAAACGTAAGCGTCTGATGGCTCACCTAAAAAAGCGTTAATTCAAAAAGGAAAGGGTGGTATTAACCACCCTTTTTGTGAGCATCCCATATCTGGGTAATTATTTCTGGTGCATCTAACTCTGGAAAGGTTAGGTAGTGTTCTTCATTTCCAGTGACAATGTGGAGCAGATAATAATGTTGATCAGGATATGGTGATGGCGGCATGAAATCAGAGAAGTCTTGTTCTATGGCTTGACGAAATAATTGCAGTTGGTGCGGAGACAATGAATTTAAATTCACAACCTTATCTTGGTTAAGGCCGGGTGTAGAGGCAAATCCTCCTTGTAGGGAAATTGTGATTTTACTATCAGTTGTGAGTTTGAAAGTTTTATTATTCATGATATACCAGTTTCTTACGGTTATTTTTCACATCTCTTTAGTATAGCGTGAAATTCGTCGTTAACAATTTTGGCATCTTCTATTAGATATATTTTTTACTAGTCAGGTATTACAAATAATAAAATATCGCTGGCATTAAACCAGCGATATGTTGATAGATTAATCTTCAGTTTTATCCTTAGTTTTATCTTTATTTTTGTCCTTGTCGCCCTTATCTTCCTCTACTTTAACACCCACTTCTTTCCAACTGTCAATCGTTGCTTTTTCAACATCCTCATCAAATAACTCACGAGCATGTTTAATTGTTAATTTAGCGAAGGATGAGAAGTTAGCATCACGTGCAAGATCTTTATCCAACAATGTGTTGTACCATATTTTTCCTGCTTTCTCCCAGGAATATCCACCTAATTTTGTCGCCAGATTATAGAAGGCTTTATTAGGAATACCTGAATTGATATGAACACCACCATTATCTCTAAAAATCGGCAGGTCTTTATAATCATCCATATGACCAGGCTGTGGATCTTTACCGAGATCCTTATCATCATATGCACTGCCGGGGTTTTTCATTGAGCGAATCCCTACACCTTTAACGTCTTTGCCCAGTAACCCACTGCCTATAATCCAATCGGCTTCGTCAGCTTTTTGTTTCAAATAATGTTGTTTTACTAATGAGCCAAAAACATCCGCTATTGATTCATTCAATGATCCAGACTGGAAGAAATAGACCAAGTCTGCGGTTTTTTCAATAACACCATGAGATAATTCATGGCCGATAACATCAATAGATGTTGTGAAATCATTGAAAAGTTTTCCATCTCCATCGCCAAATACCATTTGACCGTCGCCCCAGAATGCATTCATATATTCTTGGCCATAATGCACAGTGGCAATCAATTTCATTCCTTTATCATCTAATGAATTGCGATTAAAAACTTCTTTATAGAAATTATAAGTTGCTTCTAAATATTTATATGCGTTATCAACTGATTTATCTCCATTATCTGGATCGCCTTCATCTCGTACTAACTTTCCTGGCAACTTGCGTTTATTTTCTGCATCGTGAATAGAACGATGTAGAGTTGTACTGACAACTTTGTCATCTTTATCAGATGGCTCTATGGTTTCAATAACACTATTCAACATTAAACTATTGGTATGATTTAACGTCATTAATGCCTTGTGTTTTTCACTGTCGCTATTATTGTTATAAATATTTTGCAGAATGTACGGTGGTATTAAACCCTTGTAGTTATTGTTTTGTATTTGCATAAATATCTCCTGGAATAAATTATTAGATTTTTAATAAGAGGTACTCTTTAAGTACGGTTTCATATTAAACACGTTTCCAGCTGATAGTCATCAGGGTGATATGCTTCTTTTATGTTAAAGGGTTGTTAATAAATTGTTATATCATTTGTGTGAGGGATTTTTGTATTGGTCGTATTAAAAATATAACTAGTTAGGAATAATTGTATGTAATATTCCTAACATTATAAAAAATCATATCCAGCGTTTTACTGGTAGAAAGTCAGTATATAAAGAGGCTTCCGCAGATCCAGGTTCAGGGTGATAATCATATTCCCAGCGTACTAAAGGTGGCATAGACATTAATATGGATTCTGTTCGTCCACCGCTTTGTAATCCAAATAGAGTTCCTCTGTCCCAAACTAAGTTAAATTCTACGTAGCGACCACGGCGATATAATTGGAATTGTCGTTCACGTTCACCCCATAATAGGCTTTTCCTTTTTTCTACAATAGGTAAATAGGCATGAAGAAAACCTTTACCTATATCTTGAGTAAAGTTGAAACAATATTCAAAGTTAGGGGTGTTTAAGTCATCATAAAATAGACCGCCAATTCCACGAGCTTCATTACGATGTTTAATATAGAAATAATCATCACACCATTTTTTATATTTTGGGTAAATATCTTCGCCATATGGCTGGCATATATTGCTGGCGGTAGTGTGCCAGTGAATAGCGTCTTCCTCAAAGCCATAATAGGGTGTTAAATCAAAACCTCCACCGAACCACCATACTGGAGATTCACCTTCTTTTTCTGCAATAAAGAACCGGACGTTAGCATGGCTGGTTGGTATATATGGATTTAAAGGATGAATAACCACAGAGATTCCCATTGCCTGATAACTGCGACCCGCTAATTCAGGGCGATAAGATGTTGCTGATACGGGGAGTCTGGTTCCTGATATATGGGAAAAATTAGCGCCTGCTTGTTCGAATACTGTACCTTCTTGCATAATTCGACTGCGGCCACCGCCGCCTTCTTTGCGTTGCCAGCTCTGTTCTGTAAATTTTGCCGTGCCGTCTGCTTGTTCCAATTGCTGGCAAATTTTATCCTGTAATGAAAGGAAAAAAGATTTAATTTGATTAATGTTTGGTGTGTTCATTACTCTTTTCTCATTGTAATGCGGTGATATACCATATTATACCTATTGGTGATAGAGAAGGCATTTTCGTATTGATTCCGAGGTTAAAGCGGAGATAATGAGAAAATTGTTATTTCAATAAAAACAGGTTGGTTAGGGATGGAAATTCGGGTATTTCGACAAGATGATTTTGAAGAAGTGATCACCTTATGGGAACGCTGCGATTTACTTAATCCTGGTGTTGATCCTGAAGTGGATATTGAGCGTAAATTGACTCATGATCCTGACCTGTTTTTAGTCGCGGAAGTGGCTGGTGAAGTGGTTGGGACTGTTATGGGTGGTTATGATGGTCACCGGGGTTCGGCTTATTATTTAGGGGTTCATCCTGAATTCCGGGGGCGGGGAATTGCAAATGCATTGGTCTCCCGGTTGGAAAAGAAGCTGATGGCTCGTGGTTGCCCGAAAATAATTTTTATTGTTCCTGAGGATAATGATGCCATTCTCTATATGTGTGAAAAGCTGGAATATGAAGATCGCCATCAGGAAAGTGTTATTTTCAGTAAGCGTCTGATTATTGATCAGGAATATTGAGTTGAGTCATGTGGCTGAATGAGTGTCATTCAGCCACAAATCATTAGTGCAATTTAGTCACTTTTTTCACATCAACGGTTGTGGAACTCCACTCTTTATCAACTTCACCTTCAAGGCGGACTTTATCCTGAGGTGTTATTGTTTGACCATTCCAATACTTATGATCAATTTCGACTTCAATGACGCCTGAGTTATCACGGAATATGAAGTGATCACCACGGATACGGGATTCAATATTTCCTTCCAGTACAACCCAGCTGTCATCCCACATATTTTTAACTTGTTCAGTAGTCGATATTTTTACATTGTTATCGATAAAACCACCTTGTGGTGCTGTCTGGGTTTGGGGTTGTGTAGCATTTGGGCCAGAAAAACCGCCAGATTGCATATGTGAGGTTTGAGCCATTAATGGCGCACTGAATAGAGCTATTAAGGCGGTGGTTACGAATGTTTTTTTCATCATATTGACCTTGTAATAGTAATGGTTTTTTCTTGGGAAAAGAAGGATACCGCGAAGTGATATTTAATCAATATAATATTTACCTATTGTTAGTAATAAGCAAACTTTTTTGCTCTCTGAAACTAACGATCAGGTGTGGTGTCTCAGTAAGCCATCCTTGTATTTAATCAAAAGGGGTCAGTTATGCCGGAGTTTTCTTTCGCTAACATATTGTCAGGATTACGTTTTGCCATAATAGGTAGCTCATTGTTATTGGCCGGTTGTGCGGGTTCATCTGGTTTTTCATGGTCGGATTTGTCGCCTTTTAGCTGGTTTGGTAATTCACTACAAATCTCAGATCAGGGAGTTGGAGAAATAAATGCACTGACGGTAATCAATAAAGACGCGATAGATAAAGGGCTGGATGGGAAGTACCATTTACGTAGTGGTATGGCGACTAAAAATGGTCAGTTGATGACGGTATTTCAAGCAATGGACGGCAATCAATTGAAAATAGAACTTTTCGGTCAGGCCGGTGGAAAGGTTAGTCGTATTGATGTGTTAGATAAAGACGTTAAAACCGTTTGGGGAACAAAGATTGGTACTCCATTCTCGGCGCTTTATAACAAAGCATTTGGTGCTTGTCGAAATACGGTTAGTGAATCAGAGAAGAAAGCGATTATCTGCGTATCTCCGCAGAGCAAAAATGTCAGTTATCTGTTTACAGGTAATTGGGATGGTCCTGAAGGTTTGATTCCTTCTGATGATGTGCTGAAAAACTGGAAAGTGGAACGTATAGTCTGGGAGCAATAAAGAGCTATTGTTGATTGGAGCATCGTTCTTTCTTCATATTATGTTGTGCGGAGCCGTAGCAGGCCCGCATTTTTCATTTAAAAACCTTACTATTTTTGCCAGCTTATTGCGTTTCATGCTTTCTAATTGCAATTCGGTATATTAAACAGCGATAGTTATCTACCCTGTTATAAATAAACTGGATACATTAGTGACTGGCGTGTTTTGAGTGAGATAACAGGTTAAGAACCTTTCATTAGGCTATGTTGTTTTCCTGCACCAATAACCCCTGCTGAGATAGGCACTAAGGTGAGCAATGAAAAAGTATTCAGTGAAAAATAAAATACTAAACGGACTAGTAGCCGTAACTTTATTGAGCAGCGGTAATGCCTTTGCTGTAGAGTTGTTAAATAGCTCTTATGACGTTGCGCGTGAGCTATTTTCTGCACTTAATCCTGAATTTGAAAAACGGTGGAATGAACTGCATCCACAAGACAAATTGCTAATTAAACAATCCCACGCAGGTTCTTCCAAACAGGCACTGGCAATTATTCAAGGATTGCGGGCTGATGTAGTGACTTACAATCAAGTGACAGATGTACAAATTTTGCATGATCGTGGCGGTTTAATCCCAGCTGACTGGCAAAACCGTCTGCCGAATAACAGTTCACCTTACTATTCCACGATGGCATTTTTGGTACGCAAAGGTAATCCTAAAAATATTCATGATTGGAGCGACTTAGTACATAAGGATGTCAAATTAGTCTTCCCAAACCCTAAAACTTCCGGTAATGGCCGTTACACCTATCTGGCTGCCTGGGGAGCGATGCAACAAAAAAATCACGGTGATCAGGGGAAAACCCGTGAGTGGATGAAGCGTTTCCTGAAAAATGTCACTGTGTTTGATATTGGAGGCCGTGGTGCAACGACTTCATTTATTGAGCGGGGTTTGGGTGATGCGCTGATAAGTTTTGAATCTGAAGTAAATAATATCCGTAAACAATATGGTGACGACAAATACGAAGTGATCGTCCCGTCGGTAGATATTCTGGCTGAATTCCCTGTGGCTTGGGTTGATAAGAATGTTATGAAAAATGGCACTGAGGAAGCGGCTAAGGCTTATCTGAATTATCTTTATAGCCCACAGGCACAGCGGATCATCGCCAGTTTTAATTATCGTGTCAGTGATAAGAAAGTGATGGAGCAGCAGAAAGCCCGATTTCCAGAAACCAAATTGTTCCGGCTGGAAGAGCAGTTTGGTGGTTGGCCGCAGGTGATGAAAATTCACTTTAACACTGGTGGTACTTTGGATCAATTGTTGGCAGAAGGGAATAAGTAATGTTTACGGTTTCCAGTAAGCGGGTATTGCCTGGTTTTGGGCTGAGTTTAGGCAGCAGTTTGTTCTATACCTGTCTGATCTTATTATTGCCCTTGAGTGCATTGGTTGTGCAGCTTTCTAGTATGACCTGGGAACAGTATTGGCAGGTTATTGCTAATCCTCAAGTGGTGGCGGCTTATAAAGTCACATTATTAGCAGCGGCGGCTGCCAGCTTGTTTAATGCGGTATTTGGTATGCTAATGGCATGGGTACTCACTCGCTATCGTTTCCCCGGTCGTAGCTTACTGGATGGTTTGATGGATCTCCCTTTTGCGTTACCTACTGCGGTAGCCGGTCTGACATTAGCAACCTTATTTTCTGCTACCGGTTGGTATGGTTCACTGCTTGGGCATTTTGATGTGAAAGTAGTGAATACTTGGCTGGGTATTGCGGTAGCGATGGCATTTACAAGCTTGCCATTTGTGGTAAGAACGATTCAGCCAGTACTTGAAGAGTTAGAGCCAGAGTATGAAGAAGCCGCTCAGACGTTGGGCGCAAGCCGTTGGCAGACTTTCTGGCGAGTAGTATTACCGGAATTATCTCCAGCTTTAATTGCGGGAGCCGCGCTCTCTTTTACCCGTAGTTTGGGAGAATTTGGCGCAGTGATCTTTATTGCAGGTAACATCGCATGGCAGACAGAAGTAGTATCGTTGATGATTTTTATTCGCTTACAGGAGTTTGATTATCCGGCTGCGAGTGCCATTGCATCAGTCATATTGGCTGTATCCTTGATATTACTGTTTAGCATTAATACCTTACAAAGCCGCTTTGGTAAGCGGATTGGAGGGCATTAATGGTCGAATTATCCGAATCTTATGTGGTGCAACGACCTCCTGTGAATTGGGGGAAATGGGCACTTATCGCAACAGGAGTACTGTTTTCAGTCTTACTGTTAGTGATACCCATTGTGTGGATCTTTATGACAGCCTTTTCTAAAGGAATTGGCGTAGTCGCTCAGAATCTTTTAGATCCTGATATGTTGCATGCCATTTGGTTAACGGTATTGATTGCATTGATCACGGTTCCGGTAAACCTGATTTTTGGCGTAATGATTGCTTGGTTGGTAACACGTTTTCAGTTTCCTGGGCGGCAATGTTTGCTGACGTTAATTGATATTCCATTTGCTGTTTCGCCGGTAGTGGCTGGTTTGCTCTACCTATTATTTTATGGTTCGAATGGTTGGGCTGGGAGTGTACTGGAGGCCTATGATATCCAATTGATGTTTTCCTGGCCGGGAATGGTGCTGGTGACAGTATTTGTTACTTGCCCGTTTGTTGTTCGAGAACTGGTGCCAATGATGCTTAGTCAAGGGAGCCAGGAAGATGAAGCAGCAATATTGCTGGGAGCATCTGGTTGGAAAATGTTTTGGCGGGTGACGTTACCAAATATCCGTTGGGCGTTGTTATATGGTGTGGTTTTGACCAATGCCCGGGCGATTGGTGAATTTGGTGCTGTTTCAGTAGTGTCTGGTGCTATTCGTGGTGAAACTTACACATTGCCGTTGCAGGTTGAATTATTGCATCAAGATTACAATACCGTAGGGGCATTTACCGCGGCGGCATTGCTGGCGTTGATGGCAATTATCACATTAGTTGTTAAAAGTGCTTTGCAATGGCGGTTAAACCGCCAGCATGGTTAAGGCAGAAGCGAATATGAGTATTGAAATTAACAATATCAGTAAATATTTTGGTCGCACTCAGGTTCTGAGCGATATCACTCTGAATATTTTTTCCGGAGAAATGGTCGCTTTGCTTGGTCCGTCAGGCTCCGGTAAAACAACCTTGTTAAGGATTATTGCAGGTCTGGAACAGCAGACTTCAGGAAAACTGAGTTTCCACGGGCAGGATGTTAGCCGTATGCATGCAAAAGAACGGCAGGTTGGATTTGTATTTCAGCATTATGCGTTGTTTCGGCATATGACTGTATTTGATAACGTTGCCTTTGGGCTGACAGTACTTCCGCGACGTAAGCGTCCTGATACGGCTTATATTCGCCGTAAGGTGATGAAATTATTGGAAATGGTGCAATTGACTCATCTTGCTGAACGTTATCCGTCGCAGCTTTCTGGGGGACAAAAGCAACGGGTAGCATTGGCAAGGGCACTGGCTGTTGAACCACAAATTTTATTACTGGATGAGCCCTTTGGTGCACTGGATGCTCAGGTAAGAATGGAATTACGTCGTTGGTTGCGTCGGCTCCATGAAGAATTAAAATTTACCAGCGTTTTTGTGACTCATGATCAGGAAGAAGCTATGGAAGTGGCTGATCGGATTGTTGTCATGAGCCAAGGTAATATTGAACAAGTAGGTACACCACAAGAGGTATGGCGCTATCCGGCAAGTCGTTTTGTCATGGAGTTCTTGGGGGAGGTTAACCACTTTCGTGGTGAGATTAAAGGTTCTCAGCTTTTGATTGGTGGACAACACTTGCCCCTCAATGTGACCCCAATCCATCAGGGGAGTGTTGATGTCTTCCTGCGTCCGTGGGAGGTCATGATGAATTCGCAGCCTACACCATCTAGCCCACTGCCGGTACAGGTGACTGAGGTCAGTCCTCGTGGGCATTTTTGGCAGCTTTCCGTTCAGCCTCTGGGTTGGCATCAGGAGCCAGTTGCTATTATTTGGTTTGATGAAGCCTCAGTACCGGCGAGGGGAAGCCGTTATTTTATTGGGGGTACTGAAGCACGTTTATATGCTGGTGATAAACAACTGCAAGCCCTTAGTTTAGCCCAGACCGCTTGATAATAATTTAAATTTTGGTTGGTACCATTTGCTCATCTCTTTACCGCCAAGAGATGAGCATTTTTTATTTAAAGTCTTGTGATATATTTCTGAATATGGTTATTTCGCTTTTCTATTAAATAAAAATTAGGTAATAGCTGTGGCAAGCTTGGAACACTTTATAGGTAATACCCCGCTGGTAAAATTACAACGAATGACCGATCAGTTGGGTGTGGAAATATGGATAAAACTTGAAGGTAATAACCCTGCGGGTTCAATAAAAGACAGAGCAGCACTGTCAATGATTCAGCAGGCTGAATTACGAGGTGAAATTTCTCCTGGTGACGTATTAATTGAAGCAACGAGTGGAAATACAGGTATTGCGTTGGCAATGATCTCTGCGATAAAAGGTTATCAGCTTAAATTATTGATGCCTGACAATATGAGTCTTGAACGTCAAGCTTCTATGCGCGCTTATGGTGCAGAACTGATTTTGGTGAGTAAAGAAGTGGGTATGGAAGGTGCACGTGATTTAGCGCAACAAATGGAGCGCAATGGTGAAGGTAAGGTTCTTGATCAATTTAATAACCCGGATAATCCGTTAGCACATTTTACTACTACGGGACCAGAAATTTGGCAACAGACAAGAGGGCGCATTACACATTTTGTTTCCAGCATGGGAACAACGGGGACGATTACCGGTGTTAGTCGCTATTTGAAAAGTCAGTCTGATAGTGTGCAAGTTATTGGATTACAACCAGCGGAAAATAGCCATATTCCAGGTATTCGTCGTTGGTCGCCAGCCTATCTGCCTGGTATTTTTCAGCAGGAGCTGGTGGATCAGGTGTTGGATATTGATCAGAAGGAAGCTGAAGATACCATGCGTTTATTAGCTCAGAAAGAAGGAATTTTTTGTGGGGTTAGTTCTGGTGGTGCTATTGCTGGCGCATTAAAAGTGGCAGCACAGAATCCGGGCGCTATCATTGTTGCAATTATCTGTGATCGTGGTGACAGGTATCTTTCTACCGGAGTATTTAATTAATCTGATTAAAATATCCGTCAATGTCGTTCTGAATTTATATCATGTATACCCAATAGATTTCGAGTTGCAACGCGGCGGCAAGTGAACGAATCTCCAGGCGTATAGATAACTATATGACTGGGGTGAGTAGCAGCCAACATGAGTTCTGTTATGTTGGCAGCTATCAAAAAATTAGAGCAAGTAGAGGAAAAAGTAATAGCTTCAATAAGGTAAACCCTGCCCATATTACCTGATTATTAAATGGGAAGGTTGGATAGGTTAAATAACGGGATGAAAAAACAGCCGCAATTGTCGGCTGTTTTTTAAGATGAACATGGTATTTTTATATGGAATAAAAGTATTGCTACTTTTTAATCCGCATGATGGGGGTTTCGCCAACAGTGACAGAGCCACTCAGTTTGGATAATTCTTTAATTTCATCCATGTTAGAAATAACAACAGGTGTCAGAGTTGATTTCGCTCTTTCCTCAAGGAGTTTAAGATCGAACTCCAAAACTAAATCTCCCTTCTGTACACGCTGACCTTCTTCAGCAATGCGCTTAAAGCCTTCACCTTTAAGCTCAACCGTATCTATACCAAAGTGGACAAATAGCTCAATACCGCTGTCCGATTCGATAGAAAACGCATGGTTGGTTTCAAAGATTTTACCAATAGTCCCATCAACTGGTGCAACTATCTTATTGCCAGCAGGTTTTATAGCGATACCATCACCGACAATTTTCTCGGCGAAAACAACATCTGGAACATCTTCAATATTGACAATCTCACCAGACAAAGGCGCGATTATTTCAATAGTGCCGCTGTTTTTTTTATCATCTGAAACCAGAGATTTCAGTTTATCAAACAGACCCATGAATCTTCTCCTAATTGTTTATACTGGACCGCGTTTTAACCGAATATTGTTAGCAAAGTGTTTTTTCCTTAATGAAGGTATCAACTAACTCCATCAATCCCTTAGCGGTTGGCTGAGAAAGGGCCTGTTCAGCCAGTGCCTTTGCATCTTCGTAACGCGTATTACGAATGATTTTTTTGATGCCGGGAATAGAAATCGCACTCATACTAAACTCATCTAGCCCCATACCTAATAACAACAGTGTAGCACGTTCATCACCTGCAAGCTCGCCACACATCCCCGTCCATTTACCTTCAGCGTGTGAAGCATCAATGGTTTGCTTAATCAGGCTCAATACTGCTGGTAGCATCGGGTTATAAAGATGAGAAATCAACTCGTTACCGCGGTCTACAGCGAGAGTATACTGAGTTAAATCGTTTGTCCCAATACTGAAAAAGTCAACTTCTTTTGCCAGGTGACGAGCAATAACTGCTGAAGCTGGTGTTTCTACCATCACGCCCACTTCAATTGCTTCATCGAATTTTTTACCTTCTTCACGTAATTGACCTTTCAGCAATTCAAGTTCTGCTTTCAGCTCCTGTACTTCTTCTACAGAAATAATCATTGGAAACATAATACGTAATTTACCGAAAGCAGATGCACGTAAAATAGCACGTAACTGAGAATGTAAGATCTCTTTTCGATCAAGGCAAATGCGAATTGCACGCCAACCGAGGAATGGGTTCTCTTCTTTCGGTAGGTTCATATAGGGTAGATCTTTATCACCGCCGATATCCATCGTGCGTATAATAACTGCTTGGCTGCCCATTGCTTCAGCAACGGCTTTATAAGCTTGGAATTGTTCTTCCTCTGTTGGCAGTGAATCACGATCCATAAATAAAAATTCTGTGCGGTATAAACCAACACCTTCAGCGCCATTGCGTTCAGCACCGGCAACATCCCGAACAGTACCGATATTGGCGCAGACTTCAACCTGATGACCATCAAGTGTAATGGCTGGCAGATCTTTCAGTTTTGCAAGTTCAGCTTTTTCTGCCAGATATTCATTTTTAGTTTTTTTTAGCTGCTCAATGTCTGTATCGGATGGGTTAACATAAATATGGTTATTTACCGCATCTAGGATTAGGTAATCGCCATTTTGGATTTCTGTTGTCGCATGAGTGGTACCCACAATTGCTGGCAGTTCGAGAGAGCGGGCCATGATTGATGTGTGGGAGGTGCGGCCACCAAAATCAGTAATGAAACCAAGCACTTTTTCCAGATTGAGCTGTGCAGTTTCAGAGGGGGTTAGGTCGCTGGCAACTAGAATGACTTCTTCAGAAATCGAACCAAGATCGACAATAGGCATACCTAGAATGTTCTTCAACAGGCGTTTACCGATATCTCGCACATCTGTAGCCCGTTCTTTCAGGTATTCATCATCCAGTTCTTCAAGAGCATGAGCCTGAGTTTCAATGACGGAGTAAACCGCAGCATCCGCAGTTTTGAGTTCATTTTTGATGAATGAAATAATTTCTTGTTCAAGTTCTTCATCTTCCAGCAGCATGATATGTCCTTCGAAGATTTCAGCTTTTTCTTCTCCGAGGTTTTTTGCTGCTATGTTCTTGATTATTTCTAATTGGGATGAGGCTTTTTCACGACCTTGCTTGAAGTAGGAGATTTCTTGTTCGACTTGTTCTTGGTTGATTTTTTTTTGATTAATAATGATGGGGTCTTCTTTCAGTAATAGAGCCTTACCGAAAGCGATGCCTGGTGATACTAAGATACCTGAAATCATAATGTTACCTAACTACTAATAATTATTTTTTAAAAGAGCCAGCCTGCAAATGGTTTGCTGTTTAGGATATGCATTTAAACTGACATCCCCAGATAAAGGTTTATCCGGGGATGGAAGACGGCTAAGTGAATATCGGTTTATTCATAACGTCTGAATCTTGACTGGCTTTGTGGCTAACAGATTGTTATTCCAGTTCTGCCATCAATTTAACCAGATGTTCGATTGCTTTTTGCTCATCTTCACCTTCAGCAGAAATGGTCACAACGGTACCTTGAGTCAGTCCTAAAGTTTGCAGTTTAAACAGGCTCTTCGCACTGGCAGTTTTGCCGCCAGAAGTTAGCGTAATGTCGGAGGTGAAACTTTTTGCTTCTTTAACAAACTGGGCAGCGGGGCGGGTGTGTAGACCATTTGGCGCGGTAATAGTAACTTCTTGCTGGAACATAACGTTTCCTCAATAACTTAGATTTCTGCTGTTAAGCTAAGACTATGTGTAGTAGGTAAATCTTAACTTGAGTATTCATTATCAAAAAATTGTTTTTTTCGATGCTTCTGATTGATAGTTTGAAGTAAAGATAGATCGCAGAATTCCTTAACCGAAACTACTACTTCTGTTAATTAATTTCGAGCATCGAAATAATTATTATTGGTTAAATACTAAACCCATTGTAAGAAATCATCTGGCAAAGTGTAAAAATTTGATCTACCACACAGAAAAAGCACCATTTAGGTGCTTTTTTATCAATAAAACTAAGTAATTTACTCAGATACTTTTATTCATCGGATAAGTCGGCAAACAGTACGCTGCTCAGATAACGTTCACCTGATGAAGCCAGAATAACAACGATATTTTTATCTTGATATTCTGGCTCCTGAGAAAGTTTTACGGCAGCTGCAACGGTCGCACCAGAAGAAATACCCGCCAGAATACCTTCTTTCTTCGTGATTTCACGGGCAGTTTTGATAGCTTCTTCGTTACTGATTTTGAAAACTCGATCAACCAGTTTTAGATCAAGGTTGTCTGGAATAAAGCCGGCACCAATACCTTGAATTTTATGTGGGCCTGGTTTTATTTCTTCACCGGCCAACGTCTGACTAATGACTGGGGAGTCTTCGGGTTCTACTGCCACTGCGGTAATATTTTTACCTTTGGTGTTTTTGAGATAACGGGCGACACCGGTTAGTGTACCGCCGGTACCTACACCAGTAACAAAGACATCTACTTCACCATCTGTATCTTCCCAGATTTCTGGGCCAGTGGTTTTTTCGTGAATTTCTGGGTTTGCTGGATTACTGAACTGTTGCAGAATGATATAGCGATCGGGATCGCTTGCCTGAATTTCATTAGCTTTCTCAATGGCACCTTTCATGCCTTTAGCGCCTTCAGTCAGCACTAAATTTGCTCCCAGAGCTTTTAGCAACTTACGACGCTCGATACTCATGGTTTCAGGCATCGTCAGCGTTAATTTGTAACCACGAGCGGCAGCAACGTAAGCAAGTGCTATCCCGGTATTGCCACTCGTTGGCTCTACCAATTCTTTTCCTGGTTGCAGAATACCGCGTTTTTCAGCATCCCAAATCATGTTAGAACCGATACGACATTTCACACTAAAGCTGGGATTACGGGATTCCACTTTTGCCAGAATACGTCCATTACCAAAGTGTTTTAAGCGAACTAACGGGGTACGACCAATAGTTAAAGAATTATCTTCATAAATTTTACTCATACTCGTTTTTCAACTCCCTTTAGTGATATCTTTGGTGATATCCGGTTAATAATACGCCAGCAATCAATTTATGGAAATATAGATTAAATATATTCTTATCGTCTAAAAGAATAACTTTAAATTAATATTTTTGCATAATATGAGTTGCATGCTTATCGCGGTAACGATCCACCCACATCGCAGTGGCAGCGCATACTGCGATTGGCATAACTACTAAGTTGACAATAGGGATCATTGTAAAAATACTCACCGTGGCACCAAATTGCAGATTCTCTATTTTATTTTGGCGGAGGGCGTTACGCATTGCGGGAAAACTGACTTTGTGGTTATCGAATGGATAATCACAATATTGAATTGACAACATCCAGGCACTGAAAATAAACCAGATAACAGGTGCGACAGTTTGTCCAATAACAGGAATAAAATAAAGAAGCAGTAATAGCAGAGCGCGTGGGATATAATAGAGCAGTTTTGCTAATTCCCGTTTTAGGATACGCGGAACGTCTTTTACCAGTTCTATAACTCCGGTATCTGGTGCAGGGATTCCGGTTAAATCCGCTTCCAGCTTCTCTGCCAGCAAGCCATTAAATGGTGCGGCTATAAAATTTGCTATCGTACTGAAGAAATAAGTAAAAATTAGCAGAATGGAAATCACTGCCAGCGGCCATAAAATATAACTCAGCCATTGCATCCAATCTGGTACTTTGTTCAATATCCAGTGGACCCAGTTTCCGAGTTTCTGGTAGAGCCACCAGAATGAACCACCAAGTAACAAAATATTTGCCAGCAAGGGCAATAGAACGAATCTTTTAATGCCACGTCGAGTAATTAATCTGCAACCTTTCATCAAATATTGAAAGCCGCTCAAATTTTTGGGCGGTTTTGTCAAATTAAGCATACTTCCTATTCTCTTCTGTATGATTGAAACGCTATCATATAGGCAGGATTTTCGACTGACTAGCCTAGTTCTGTATAAAAAAAACGCAAAAAATGCTTGTCAGGCATGTTTCTGAGAAGAAAAGTGTGTATAAGCTTGCACTTGTGTTATTTGACAAATAGAGTTAATACAGAAAATGTTCTGCCGTGGTGGCATATTAATTTAAACAACAGAGATAGCAATGATGCAGGATTTGCGTCTGATATTAATCATTGTTGGTGCGATAGCAATAATAGCTTTGCTGTTACATGGGTTGTGGACCAACCGTAAAGAGCGTTCTTCGCTTTTTCGTGATCGCCCAGTTAAACGTCATAAACCTGATCGTCAGAATAGTTTCGTCGATGACAGCGAAGATGAAGTGTTCGACAATCAACAAAAGCCTTACGCCCATAAGCAGGTGAAACCCTATCAGGAGCATAAAGCTGAACCGGTGATTGAGCGCCGTCAGTCAATTGATGCTGTAGTTCCTGAAGAGAGTCATGATCCGCTACTGGTTGGTCGTCGGTCTGAAGCGGCAACTAGAAAAACAGTACAAGAAGAGCAGGAACCGCAGCTTGGACTGTTTGAATCTGAAGAGCTGGACGAGTTTGAGCAAACTCCAGTGGCGGAAGAAAAGTCTCAGGAAATGGCAAAAAAAGAGGGAAGTAACGCAGAAGAAGGGCAGAACCAATTGAAAGAAATTGTTTTGGTTCTTCATGTGGCAGCACACCAAGGTCAGGTATTAAATGGTGAATCTCTGCTGCAAAGTATTTTGCAATCTGGTTTCCAGTTTGGAGAAATGCAGATTTTTCATCGTCATTTAAATCCATCAGGCAGTGGTCCGGTGTTATTCAGTCTTGCTAATATGGTGAAACCAGGTTCATTTAATCCTGAAGCGATGGTTGATTTTACCACTCCAGGGGTTTCTATGTTTATGATGGTACCCTCTTACGGAGAATCGAATCAGAATTTTAAGTTAATGTTGCAGGCGGCCCAGCGCATTGCTTCCGATGTTGGAGGAGTGGTGCTTGATGATGAACGCAAAATGCTAACTCCGCAAAAAATCGAATTATATAAGGCCCGTATTCGCAGCACACTCGATGCTCAGGTATAATCAACTTATCGAACATTCAAGCCCCCGCCAGCCGGGGGCTTTTTATCGCTGGCTATAAGTTATGAAATCAACTGCTCAACAAATAGAAAATCTCAGAAAAACATTGCGTCATCATGAATATCTGTATCATGTCATGGATGCGCCAGAGATCTCTGATGCAGAATATGATCGGTTAATGCAGGAACTGAAGACTCTTGAAGGACAGCATCCTGAACTGATTACATCTGATTCACCAACCCAACGAGTTGGTGCTGCTCCTCTGGCTGCTTTTGAACAAGTCCGCCATGAAATTCCTATGCTGTCACTGGATAACGTATTCGATGAGGAGAGTTATTTGGCGTTTGATAAGCGGGTACGTGATCGCTTGAAAGATACTCAGGATTTAGTCGTTTGCTGTGAGCTGAAACTGGATGGTCTGGCTGTTAGTTTGTTGTATGAAAATGGTGAACTGGTGCGAGCGGCAACCCGTGGTGATGGAACAACGGGAGAAAACATTACATCGAATGTACGAACGATTAACGCGGTTCCGTTGCGTCTGATTGGAGAAAATATTCCTGCCCGTATTGAAGTCCGTGGTGAAGTTTTTATGCCACAAAACGGGTTTGAGAAACTGAATGAAGAGGCCCGTCGCACTGGTGCAAAAGTATTTGCTAACCCACGTAATGCGGCGGCTGGCTCTCTACGTCAGCTTGATCCTCGTATTACCGCTAAACGCCCACTGGCTTTCCTCTGTTATGGTGTTGGTGTTTTGGAAGGGGGAGAATTACCGGCCAGTCATTATGAGCGATTAATGCAGTTTAAAAAATGGGGATTACCGGTCAGCGATAAAGTTAGAGTTTGTACTGATAGCAATCAAGTTATTGATTTTTACAGAAATATTGAAAATCAGCGCTCAACGTTGGGATTTGATATCGATGGTGTTGTTATTAAAGTGAATTCGCTGGAATTACAGGAAACGCTAGGCTTTGTCGCCCGTGCGCCACGTTGGGCAACGGCATTCAAATTTCCTGCTCAGGAACAAATGACGATTGTTCGCGATATTGAGTTTCAAGTTGGGCGTACTGGTGCAATTACACCGGTAGCGCGTTTAGAACCTGTTCAGGTCTCTGGTGTAACGGTTAGTAATGCAACATTACATAATGCAGATGAGATTGAACGTTTAGGTTTACGTATTGGTGATACTGTTATTATCCGTCGTGCCGGTGATGTTATTCCACAGGTTGTCGGTGTTGTGGAGGACAGAAGGCCGCAGGACAGTGATGAAGTGATTTTCCCTGAATATTGTCCAGTATGTGGGGCAGATATTGAGAAGATTGAAGGGGAAGCTGTAGCACGTTGTACCGGTGGTTTAGTCTGTGGTGCTCAGCGTAAAGAAGCGCTTAGACACTTTGTTTCCCGGCGGGCGATGGATGTTGACGGTATGGGAGAAAAGATTATTGATCAACTGGTGGATAAAGAATATGTCGAAACCCCAGCAGATCTTTTCAGGCTTACGGCGGGTAAATTAACTGGGCTTGATCGTATGGGGCCGAAATCTGCTCAGAATGTGGTAGATGCATTGGAAAAAGCAAAGAAAACCACATTTGCCCGTTTCCTTTATGCTTTGGGTATCCGTGAAGTTGGGGAAGCGACCGCAGCTAACCTGGCCGCTTATTTTGGTGATCTGAATAAATTACGAGCCGCTGATGAAGAAGCGTTGAAAGAAGTTCAAGATGTTGGCGAAGTAGTGGCGAAACATGTAGTTCACTTCTTCAATGAACCTCATAATCAAAAAGTTATTGATGATCTGATTGATAATATAGGAATTAACTGGGAACCGATTGCCGTGACAAAGGCTGAGAAGATTGACAGCCCATTTGCAGGTAAAACAATTGTGCTTACTGGTTCATTGCATCAGCTATCCAGAGATGAAGCCAAAGATAAACTTATTGCGCTTGGGGCAAAAGTTACCGGCAGTGTTTCTAAGAAAACAGATTTGGTGATCGCGGGTGAAGCTGCGGGTTCAAAATTAGCTAAAGCTAATGAGCTAAATATCGCAGTCATTGATGAAGAAGAAATGATCCGTTTATTGGGTGAATAATTTTTTGTTTGCATACGGATTATTGGGAGGTTTCTCAATAATCCGTAATGTGCGATGAGGTGTTTTTAAATCTAGCTTACACGATTCAGTTAAAAATGTGATCAATCTCACTAAATAAAGATTTAGGACAAGAATTATTTCAGCCTAGTGTGATATTTATCCTATTTTGTTGGCTCTTATTGCATATACCCGTTATCTTTCAAGTTGCCTCTTTGTTGGCTGTACTCACTCACCCCGGTCACAGCGTTATCTATGCTCCCGGGGATTCGCTCCCTTGCCGTTGCGATGCATCTTGAAATCCATAGGGTATAGAATGCATTTAAAACTAGCTCTCTCATGTTTGGAGTATGATATGTTTCAGATCCTGCATTTCCTTTTAGCTCTGGTTGTTATTGGTGGTCTTGCTATTCTGGCGAGTAGTAACCGTAAAGGGATTCGCCCTCGCTATATTATTCAGTTGCTTGTTATTGAGCTTGTTCTGGCGTGGTTTTTCCTGAATTCTGATGCTGGTCAGGAATTTGTCATGGGATTTGCTGGTTTATTTGAACAATTGCTGAAATTTGCGCGTGAAGGGACTGAATTCATTTTTGGCGGCATGATGGGTGCAAAACTGGCGTTCTTTTTTCTGAATGTATTGTGTCCCATTATCTTTATTTCCGCATTGATTGGAATTTTACAGCATATCAAAGTATTACCAATCGTTATCCGAGTTATCGGTACTCTACTGTCTAAAGTTAACGGCATGGGTAAACTAGAATCATTTAATGCGGTCAGTTCTTTGATATTGGGTCAGTCTGAAAACTTTATTGCCTATAAAGACGTATTAGGAAAAATGTCTGAACGCCGAATGTACACAATGGCGGCGACTGCAATGTCAACGGTTTCTATGTCGATAGTTGGTGCTTACATGACAATTCTGGAGCCTAAATATGTTGTGGCGGCACTGGTGCTTAATATGTTTAGCACTTTTATCATTTTGTCACTAATTAACCCGTATACTGTTGACAGTGAAGAAGATATTCAGATGAGTAATCTTCACGAAAGTCAAAGTTTCTTCGAAATGCTAGGTGAATATATTTTGGCTGGTTTTAAGGTGGCATTGATTGTCGCTGCTATGTTGATTGGTTTCATTGCTCTGATTGCAGCTATTAACGCGCTGTTTAGCATGATTTTTGATAAGGATTTCCAGGAAACGTTGGGTTATGTTTTCTATCCATTTGCTTGGGTGGTTGGTATCCCAGCTGATGAAGCGTTGCAGGTCGGCAGCATCATGGCAACTAAACTGGTTTCTAACGAATTTGTTGCGATGCATAGTTTGCAGTCAATTACTACAGAAATTTCTCCGCGTTCACAGGGTATTTTGTCGGTATTCTTGGTTTCCTTTGCTAATTTCTCTTCAATTGGGATTGTTGCAGGTGCGATTAAGGGCTTGAATGAGAAACAGGGTAACGTAGTTTCTCGCTTTGGTTTGAAACTCCTGTTTGGTTCAACTCTTGTTAGTTTTCTATCCGCAGCTATTGCAGGTTTGGTGCTGTAAAAGGATAACTTTTTATCGTGGAATGTTGCATCATGAATGGTGCAGCTTCCTTTTCGCATATTTCTCCTTATGTACATGTAAATTATGGAAAAAGAAAACTTGATAGAAATTGCTAATACTGTTATGCCGTTTGGGAAATATAAAGGGCGTATGCTGATTGATTTACCCGAAGAATATTTACTGTGGTTTGCCCGCAAGGGTGAATTTCCACAAGGAAAATTGGGGGCACTGATGGAGATGACTTTGGCAATAAAAATAGAAGGGTTAGATTCACTGGTGAAACCATTGAAAAAGAATCAACCGAAGTGAAAACTTATTAATGGTAGTGATAAATGATAATGAGAAAAGGCCCTGAAAGCATAGCTTTCAGGGCCTAATAATTTTGGTGGAGCTAAGCGGGATCGAACCGCTGACCTCTTGCATGCCATGCAAGCGCTCTCCCAGCTGAGCTATAGCCCCACGATTGTGGTTTTCATTAATTTTAGATTTTAGTACCAAATACTTTATTCTGGTTAAAGTATTTGGTGGAGCTAAGCGGGATCGAACCGCTGACCTCTTGCATGCCATGCAAGCGCTCTCCCAGCTGAGCTATAGCCCCAATCAAAATTAATGGAACGGGGCGCATAATATGAAACCCAGCAAATACTGTCAACGGCTAACTTATCATTCTCAGAACGAGCGTTGAAAAAGTCATCATTTTTGTGATAAATCGATAAAATAAAGGTTAGGCAATGGGTTGCAGTGAGAGAGAAATCAGCTTAGGGCGTATGATATCGATGGATAATGTGATCAGCTAAATGAAAGCTTTTTTAGGAAAGAAAGGCACCGCTATAGAGTTAGTGATGCCTTTATTGCATTAATTACTGTTGGGTTTCACGCTGAGCAATGAATTCCAGAGCCTGATTAATGCGAGATAGAGTACGGGTTTGCCCGATAGCATGAATAGTCACATCTAAACCCGGAGACTGCCCGGCACCAGTGGCAGCCACGCGCAGCGGCATACCGACTTTACCCATACCAACTTCCAATTCATCGGCTGTAGATTGAATGGCATGATGAACATTTTCTGCTGTCCAGTCAGTAATTGAAGCCAGCTTTGAATGAACAACTTCAAGGGGTTGACGGGCAACTGGGCGCAAATGTTTCTTCGCTGCATCTGTATCAAACTCAGTCAAATCTTCATAAAAGTAGCGGCAGGATTCAGCCATTTCTTTCAAAGTTTTGCAGCGTTCACCCAATAACTTAATCAGATCAACCAGCTGTGGACCATTACGGGTATCAATACCTTGCTGCTCAATATGCCATGCCAGATGAACAGCAACTTTCTCTGGGGGTAGAGTATTAATGTAATGATGGTTTAGCCATTGCAATTTTTCCGTATTGAATGCACTAGCCGATTTATTGATAGCATCAAGACTGAAAAACTCGGTCATCTCTTCAAGACTAAAAATCTCTTGATCACCGTGTGACCAACCTAGGCGAACCAGATAATTCAGCAATGCTTCTGGCAGGTAGCCATCATCGCGGTATTGCATAACGCTGACAGCCCCGTGGCGTTTGGATAGTTTTTTGCCATCATCCCCTAGAATCATTGAAACGTGTGCGTACTCTGGAACTGGAGCACCCAGAGCTTTCAGGATATTGATTTGACGTGGTGTATTATTAATATGGTCTTCACCGCGAATTACATGGGTAATTTCCATATCCCAATCATCAATAACCACACAGAAATTATAGGTTGGTGAGCCATCGGTACGGCGGATAATCAGATCATCAAGCTCCTGATTACTGAATTCAATTGGGCCACGGATACTATCATTGAAAATAACAGAGCCTTCTTGTGGATTACGGAAACGAACAACATGGGGTTGATCTGGGTTATGCTGACATTGACTATCACGGCAATGTCCGTCGTAACGGGGCTTCTCGCCATTGGCCATCTGAGTTTCGCGCAATTGTTCTAAACGATCTTTAGAACAATAGCAATAGTAAGCAGACCCTTGTTCTAACATTTGATCAATGACTTGGTTATAACGATCAAAACGTTTTGTCTGATAAAAAGGGCCTTCATCCCAATTCAGATTTAACCAGTTCATACCGTCCATAATAGCATCAATGGCTTCCTGAGTTGAGCGTTCAAGATCAGTATCTTCGATACGCAATACAAATTCGCCTTTATTATGGCGGCTGTATAACCAGGAATAAAGTGCGGTACGTGCACCACCAACATGGAGATAGCCAGTTGGGCTAGGTGCAAAACGGGTTTTAATTTTACGCATTGGGGATTGCCCTTAATTACGTTTCACTTTTCAATGAACGTTATTGGTGATTTAAAGTAATAAAGTGGGGGGTTATTTTATCACTGCACCTTAATTCCTCAATGCTGTTAGCGGGGTGTTGTTGAGAAAAGTCAGCATATCTGCTTAAACTATACCCTAAGTGATGATAATTATCTCACGTTTGTTTAATTTTGAGACGAACGATATTTTTCCCTAGAAAAAGCGTTGACTCATCTTGAACTATCCCTATAATGCGACTCCATCACGACGGGGCGATTAGCTCAGTTGGTAGAGCATCTCCCTTACAAGGAGGGGGTCATCAGTTCGAATCTGGTATCGCCCACCATCTCGTTGTGATAAAAATGATTTTATGATTGGGCGATTAGCTCAGTTGGTAGAGCATCTCCCTTACAAGGAGGGGGTCATCAGTTCGAATCTGGTATCGCCCACCAATCATAGATTCAGTGGTATAAATGCAGTGATAGTCATTGAAGTGGGCGATTAGCTCAGTTGGTAGAGCATCTCCCTTACAAGGAGGGGGTCATCAGTTCGAATCTGGTATCGCCCACCACTTCATTAGATTGTTCCAGCGGTATTGTGTATTTTTGGCATGGGTCGTTAGCTCAGTCGGTAGAGCAGTTGACTTTTAATCAATTGGTCGCAGGTTCGAATCCTGCACGACCCACCATTCAAAAAGCCTAGTTAAATCAGAATACCATCTCAGATGGGTCGTTAGCTCAGTCGGTAGAGCAGTTGACTTTTAATCAATTGGTCGCAGGTTCGAATCCTGCACGACCCACCATTCAAAAAAGCCTAGTTAAATCAAAATACCATCCCGGGTGGGTTGTTAGCTCAGTCGGTAGAGCAGTTGGCTCTTAATCAATTGGTCGCAGGTTCGAGCCGAGCGAAGCGAGACAACAGCGCTTTAGCGCTGGCCCGAAGGGCGAGGGCGTAGCCCGAGTCATCCTGCACGACCCACCATTCAAAAAAGCCTAGTTAAATCAGAATACCATCTCAGATGGGTCGTTAGCTCAGTCGGTAGAGCAGTTGACTTTTAATCAATTGGTCGCAGGTTCGAGCCGAGCGAAGCGAGACAACAGCGCTTTAGCGCTGGCCCGAAGGGCGAGGGTATAGCCCGAGTCATCCTGCACGACCCACCATTCAAAAAAGCCTAGTTAAATCAAAATACCATCCCGGGTGGGTTGTTAGCTCAGTCGGTAGAGCAGTTGGCTCTTAATCAATTGGTCGCAGGTTCGAGCCGAGCGAAGCGAGACAACAGCGCTTTAGCGCTGGCCCGAAGGGCGAGGGCGTAGCCCGAGTCATCCTGCACGACCCACCATTCAAAAAAGCCTAGTTAAATCAGAATACCATCTCAGATGGGTCGTTAGCTCAGTCGGTAGAGCAGTTGACTTTTAATCAATTGGTCGCAGGTTCGAGCCGAGCGAAGCGAGACAACAGCGCTTTAGCGCTGGCCCGAAGGGCGAGGGTATAGCCCGAGTCATCCTGCACGACCCACCATTCAAAAAAGCCTAGTTAAATCAAAATACCATCCCGGGTGGGTTGTTAGCTCAGTCGGTAGAGCAGTGGGCTTTTAACCAATTGTTCGCAGGTTCGAGCCGAGCGAAGCGAGACAACAGCGCTTTAGCGCTGGCCCGAAGGGCGAGGGCGTAGCCCGAGTCATCCTGCACGACCCACCATCTAAAAAGCCTAGTTAAATCAAAATACCATCCCGGGTGGGTCATTAGCTCAGTCAGTAGAACTGTTGGATTTTGAACAATGGTTACAGATTCGAATGAGGGCAAACTAACTTCATATACTACGTGTATGCCTTAATTATGAGAGTTATTCGCGCTCAAACTACCTATATACCAATAATGCTAGATGAGATAAGCTTTACATATATTGTTGTACTAGTTAATTATTGGGATATAAAAATGAATCTCTATGGACTGGTGGCTGATATTGGTGGCACGAATGCCAGATTAGCACTTTGTAATTTGAAAAATGGGGCTATTGAGCAGATTGAAACATATAACGCAAGACAATACGCTGGATTAGAGTCTATTATTAGCCACTATTTGGCGGAGCAAAAAACAGTAGTAACTTGTGCTTGTATCGCTATTGCTTGCCCGATCAGTGGTGATTGGGTTGAAATGACTAATAACCAATGGGCATTTTCTATTAGTGAGCTGAAACAGGCGCTTAAGCTAGAAAAATTAGATGTTATTAATGATTTCACTGCCGTCTCTATGGCTATTCCAATGTTGACAGAGGAACATAAAGTTCAGTTGGGAGGGGGGAAGGCGGTTGAAGATAAACCGATTGCTGTTTATGGAGCTGGAACTGGCCTTGGAGTGGCTCATCTGATAAAAGTGGACAAACAATGGATAAGTTTGCCTGGTGAGGGTGGTCATGTGGATTTTGCAGCGAATAGTGAAGAGCAAGATGCAATATTGGCTGTTTTGCGCCGCAAACTGGGCCATGTTTCGGTCGAAAGAATCTTATCTGGTAGTGGACTGGTGAATCTCTATCAGGCCATTACTATTTTGAATCATAGTCAGCCGGAAGATTTGGAACCAGAAACAGTGACACAGCGAGCGCTGGATGAAAGTTGCCAATATTGCCATCGTGCTCTCTCATTATTTTGTGAAATCATGGGGAGATTTGGCGGAAATTTAGCGTTAAATCTGGGAACTTTTGGTGGTGTGTATATCGCTGGTGGTATAGTGCCACGATTTCTTGATTTTTTTAAGCAGTCAAATTTCTTGTATGGGTTTGAAGATAAAGGGCGCTTTAAAACATTAATACAACAGATTCCTGTTTATTTGATTACTCATCCACAACCTGGATTGCTAGGTTCGGGGACATATTTACGGCAACAGTTATCGTTGATTGCCTAAGTTATAAAGACACAGATATATACATATTAGAATTAATAATTGTATATACCCTTCATCCTTCAAGTTGCTGCTTTGTTGGCTGCTTTCACTCACCCCAGTCACATAGTTATCTATGCTCCTGGGGATTTGTTCACTTGCCGTCGCTTTGTAACTCGAAATCTATGGGGTATATATCTGGTTAAAATTTTTTAAAGTGTGACATTTATTAAATGTAAATTGATGAGTTAAATAATTATGAGAAAATATTAGTTGTTATTTTTATTGTTTTTTATGTGATGCTTTTATGTTATTTTTGTTTTTACTAATCAATATAAAAATAAAGTTAAGTTTTTTTGGTTTTTATTTTCATGTTTTATCGTTGGAGGAATAATAAGATTTTTAAATCAATAATAAAAATACTCCAGTTGGATTTTAGATAATATATTTATTTCTTGGTTACTATAGAATTGTAGGTGGGATTATAAATAATTTTTAGATTTAATTATATTTTATTTAATTGAAATTGTTGAAGGTTTTATTTTATAATGGGTCGGTTATGTTTTTATTGGAGATTATTATTCTTATAATTAGTTTTTAATGATATTATTTAAATCTTAAAATAAAGTTAAATCATGTTTTAAATAAATATTGTAATGAATTTTTAGGTTTGATATGAAATTTTAAATGCATGATTAAATATATTCAATTTTTTTTTGAACGAATTAACAAGAATATGATTTGTTGAAAAAACCAATAAAATTAAATGACCTTGAATTTATTTAGAATATTTATAATCTTGGTAAGTTAAATAAAACTTTATATTTGATTTGTTATATAAAAATATTAATTTATACCTGTTATCTTTCAAGTTGCCTCTTTGTTGGCTGCACTCACTCACCCCGGTCACATAGTTATCTATGCTCCCGGCGATTCGCTCCCTTGCCGTCGCGATGCATCTTGAAATCTATTGGGTATACATATGAAAATAATATTATTTTATTCATATATTATCGTAATATTTTCTTACATTTCTCAAAATATTGCATATGTGGTTATTGGTTCTGCTAATGGCGTCCCCTGCAGGAATCGAACCTGCAATTAGCCCTTAGGAGGGGCTCGTTATATCCATTTAACTAAGGGGACAGACAACTGCCGCATTATAACTGCTTTTTTTTCTTAATATAAGGTGTTATGAACTGTTTGCCTATTTAGCAACCACTCAAATTGAGTACCATTCAAATTGAATTGTCAGTAATATTTATATTTATTGATGATCATCGGCAGGTAATGCGACAAGATTGGTTTGCCGGATCTAAAAGGTTGTTACTTGGAGAATTGTATGAAGTATCGTTTGGGCGGAATCGTTCTTACAGCTACATTACTTGTGGGATGTGCCGGTTCATCTAATAGTGTTGAACAGGGGCGTGCAGATCCTCTGGAAGGTTTTAACCGTACAATGTTCAACTTTAATTATAATGTCCTTGATCCCTATATCTTACGTCCGGTAGCTGTAACGTGGCGCGATTATGTACCGATGCCTGTACGAAATGGTTTGGGTAATTTTCTTAGTAATCTCGAAGAACCAGCCAGTATGGTAAACAGTTTCTTGCGTGGTAACCCATATCAGGGAATGAAACATTTTAATCGTTTTTTCCTGAATACCATTTGGGGTATAGGTGGTTTGATTGATGTTGCAACTATGGCAAACCCTAAGTTGGCAAAAGAAGAGCCAAACCGTTTTGGTAGTACTTTGGGCTATTATGATGTGGGATATGGTCCTTATGTTGTATTACCCGGCTATGGCAGTTTTACTCTGCGTGATGAAGGGGGAAACTGGGCTGATATGACTTATCCAATGTTGAGTTATTTGACCATTTGGATGTCAGCTGGTAAGTGGGTGTTTGAAGGTATTGAAACTCGTGCTCGTTTACTGGATTCTGATGGTTTGTTGATGAATTCATCTGATCCGTATCTGATGATGCGAGAGGCTTACTTCCAGAGCCATGACTTTATGGCAAGCGGCGGTAAACTGGAATCTACAAAAAATCCCAATGCTGAAGCATTACAGGATGATTTGGACAGTATTGATTGATAGTCATTGTCTGAGTTAACTTCATAAATAAAAAGGATAGCCGTAGAGCTATCCTTTTTTGAAAACTACATTTGATTAGAATGCATAGTTGAAGTTCACACCATATAACCAGGCAGAACCTTTTGCATCAAATTCATATGTGTAAGGTAGTTTTTCATGCAACTTCTCTTTAACCGTGACTTTCTGTCCATGCATATAAGAAACACCTACGTCTACAGACATGTCTTTATTAAATGCGTAGGTTGCACCAGCACTTAACCAGAAACGGTCTTGATCAGGAATAGAAATAGAACGGTTTTCAGCCGGAATTGGACTGTCATCAAAAGCGATACCAGTACGGAATGTCCAGTTGTCATCGTGATAATAAGTTGCACCTAAGGCAATACGATAGGCATCTTTGAAGCCTTCATGTTTACTAAACAGAACTGAGCCATCTTTATTTTTGGTCCCTTTCAGTTCATCAAACTCACTCCAGCCCGTATATGCCAGGCTATAGTGTATAGCCCATTTAGGTGCTACGCGGTTGTAACCAGAAACTTCCCAGATGTCCGGCAAATTGAGGTCTAATCTGCCGCCAATAGTTTGGCCTCCGGTTGCAGGTAGAGAGATTCCTCTTTGCTGCTTTAGTATTGCGCCTCGCACGGGAGGAATATCATTTTTATAGTCACCGTCTTTAAATTTAACTTTAACTTTAGAACGGTAAGTCAGGCTGTAGCGGTTATTTTCATCCACTTCATACATGATGCCTGCGTTCCAGCCATAGCCCCAATCTTTACCTTGCAGATTAGCAACTTCATCTGTTGGTTTTAGCATACCCCCAGTTTGTTGTGCCAGAATACCCGCATGACGGGTAATTTCTGCGTCTGCATAGATAGCATTCAACCCTAAACCGAAGCTGAAGTTATCGTTTAGTCGATAAGCTCCGCTCAGGTTGAAGTTTAACGTTGTCAGGTCAGTTTTGCCGCCGATAAGGCCCGCTTCGTAGTTATTGCTAAAATCAGTAGCCAGTCCAAAGTTAGTAGTGACTGAAGTACCAACAAACCATTGATCATCAATAGGCATAATGAAATGTAGGTTAGGTATCCAAGCTACTGGAGCAATATTTTTAGCATTAGTACTTTTACCCGTCACCGGTGATTTACCTGTAATATCAACATCTGGGTTGATATAGATAGCACCGATAGAAAATGATGGGCGATCAAACAGAGTCATTGCTGCTGGGTTACGGCTTCCTACCGTTGCGTTATCAGCAACAACGCCTTCCCCGGAAAAAGCCCGGCCCAAAGCCGAAGTAGAAAATTCATTTAACTGGAAACCAGCGGCACCCGCGTTGGATGAAATTAGAGCCACTGCAACCGCTAATGCTGAACGGGTGAACAGGTTTTTCTGGTTCATGACCAAAACCCTCTTGTTTATTATTTAACTATGCCACTTAACTTAGCAAGGAGCGCAGGATTGTAGAGTCGGTTTGCCTTCATGACAAATCAGACCAGTGGTGAAGTATAGGTCTGACATCTGTTGGTGTTGCAAGAATGTTTTTAAAATATGTCCAAATTGATATCAAAAACGCGACTCAGTTAACAAAAAAATGATTTTAGGTGTTAATAAAAACGTTTAAAAATGGATTTTTGAAATCAGATTTCATTTCGGTAGGATAAATATACTCATAAAAAGTAAGTACTAGTTCTCCGATGATGGGAGGAATAAAATATTAAGATAAGTGATTAATATTTGGAGAGTGGAGTATGACTAATGAAATATAATGCAGAAGAGACGGCTGCTTGCTGCTGCGTAGATGTAGGTACGGTGATAGATAATACAGACTGCATTGTATCTTACCAACACGTTTTTGCTAATAAACAGGAAGCAGAGGGAATGCTGAATATTTTGATTGAAAAAGCAAAATTTATTGAATCAGAACCCTGTGTTATTAATCATAAAATTGAGCCCGTTCAGGATGGTGTTCAACTGATTGCTAATTTCGTTTTCTGTTGCCAGGCAGAAACACTGATTTTCCAGTTGGGATTGCGTTAATTCAAGAGCGGGTATTCTCCGTTGTCTTAAGTAGGTAGCGGAGGTATTTCACTTAGTCCCTCCTTAATCGTTATTTCTTTTTTACTGCTTGCGAACATGCTCGAAGAGGCATTGAGATCATTTAGACATTAAGTAAATTAAAGTTGCGCTCGCTCTCATTTTTAGTTTATTCAGGTTTGCTATTTATAAACATTACGCTAACAATGATCTGTCAGGTCTGACCTGTCCAGGTTGGTCAAAAAATTTTTTCAGTAATTTGAGGTAGTTAATAATAATTTTTCAGGAGCCGTTATGAGTCGTCCTTTAACAAAAGTGACACAGCAAGGTGATCGTATCGCAATTGTCAGCGGTCTACGTATTCCATTTGCTAAACAGGCAACATCGTATCACGGCATACCGGCTGTGGATTTGGGTAAATCAGTGGTCAATGAACTGGTAGCCAGAAGTGGTTTACTCCCTGAAAAGATTGACCAACTGGTGTTTGGACAAGTAGTGCAAATGCCTGAAGCGCCAAATATTGCCCGTGAAATCGTTCTTGGTACTGGGTTAAGTGTGAATACAGATGCTTACAGCGTATCTCGTGCATGTGCGACCAGTTTTCAGGCGATTGCCAATGTGGCGGAAAGCATTATGGCTGGTACGGTGAATATCGGGATTGCGGGTGGTGCAGATTCTTCTTCTGTATTACCGATTGGTGTAACTAAATCTCTGGCTCGTACCCTTGTTGATATGAATAAAGCGAAATCTTTGCCACAGCGTCTTAAATTACTTAGTCGCCTCAAATTTCGTGACTTATTGCCCGTATCTCCGGCCGTAGCAGAATATTCGACAGGTCTGCGTATGGGAGATACCGCAGAACAAATGGCGAAGACTTATCGTATCAGTCGGGAAGATCAGGATGCGTTGGCACATCGTTCCCATATTCTTGCAGCAAAAGCCTGGGAACAGGGTTTGTTGTCTGATGAGGTCATGACAGCCCATTTTCCTCCATATCGTGAAGCATTGCCTGAAGACAATAATATTCGTAAAAATTCAGTCTTAACTTCTTATGCAAAGTTGCGCCCGGCATTTGATCGCAAGTATGGAACGGTGACCGTGGCAAATAGTACACCACTGACAGACGGCGCCGCAGCAGTCATGTTGATGCGTGAGTCTGTGGCTAAAGAATGGGGAATAAAACCGCTGGGTTATCTGCGTAGTTATGCATTCTCAGCGATTGATGTTTGGCAGGATATGCTATTGGGTCCATCGTATGCGACGCCAATAGCGCTCGAACGTGCCGGTATTACGCTGAAAGATTTAACTTTAATTGATATGCATGAAGCTTTTGCTGCTCAGACATTGGCAAACTTGAAAATGTTTGCCAGTGATGAGTTTGCCCGTAATAAATTAGGGCGTGCTCAAGCAATTGGTGAAGTAGATATGGATAAATTTAATGTCTTAGGTGGTTCAATTGCTTATGGGCATCCGTTTGCAGCAACAGGAGCTCGCATGGTGACTCAGGTATTGAATGAGTTGCGTCGCCGTGGAGGGGGGCTTGGATTAACAACCGCTTGTGCTGCTGGCGGGTTGGGTACAGCTATGGTATTGGAGGTAGAATAATGACTCAGTTTCAGAATGATACTGTAGCCGTTACTACAGATACAAAACAGGCTGCTTCTGTTTTCAATTTTGATGTCAGGCCGGATAAAATCGGTGTTATCACGATTGATGTGCCAGGAGAAAAAGTAAATACGCTGAAAGCAGAATTTGTTGATCAATTTCTGCATGTTTTCAAACAAGCTCAGCAGGTTTCTGGCCTTAAAGGATTAATATTGATTTCCGGTAAACCGGACAATTTTATTGCCGGTGCTGATATTTCGATGATTGCTGGATGTAAAACCAAAGAAGAAGCACAAGATCTGGCTGAAAAGGGGCAAAAGTTATTTTCTCAGATAGCCAATTATCCTTTGCCTGTTGTAGCGGCAATTCATGGTGCTTGTTTGGGAGGTGGTTTGGAATTAGCGCTGGCATGTCATTGGCGTATATGTTCACTGGATGATAAAACCCGTCTTGGATTACCTGAGGTTCAGCTTGGATTATTACCTGGTTCAGGTGGTACTCAGCGATTGCCGAGACTTATTGGTGTTAGTTCAGCGTTGGATATGATCCTGACAGGTAAGCAATTAAGAGCAAGACAGGCATTGCGGCTGGGAGTCGTGGATGATGCTGTGCCATTGGATATTTTGCTGGAAATTGCTGTTGAAAAAGTCAAAAAAGGCATTCCTATGCGTAAGTCTTTACCGTGGCAACAGCGGTTATTGGTAGGGCCTGTCGGAAGATACTTTTTGTTTAATATCGTTCGTAAAAAAACACTGGCGAAAACTCGTGGGCATTATCCTGCAACTGAACGAATTATTGACGTTGTCAAAGAAGGTCTTGAAAAAGGCATGAATCAAGGTTTACGGGCCGAGGCAATGGCATTTGGTGAACTAGCAATGACACGGGAATCTGCCGCTTTACGCAATCTATTTTTTGCCGCAACGTCATTGAAAAATGAGACTGGTTCATCAGAGAAACCAGCAAAAATTGAACGTGTTGGCATATTAGGTGGTGGTTTGATGGGTGGGGGAATTGCGAATGTAACAGCTACCCGGGGCAAATTACCAGCGCGTATTAAAGATATTAATGAAAAGGGTATTAGCCAGGCATTAAAGTACTCTTGGGATTTACTGTCCAAGCGCGTGAAACAAAAACGATTACGTCCGGTAGAACGAGATCAGCAAATGATGCTTATTTCAGGAACGACGGATTATAGTGGTTTCGAACAGGTAGATATTGTTGTTGAGGCGGTATTTGAAGATTTATCACTGAAACAACAAATGGTGGCAGAAATTGAAGCGAATACCAAACCGGAAACGGTATTTGCATCTAATACATCTTCGCTTCCTATCCATCAGATTGCTGAAAAAGCTCAACGACCAGAGCAGGTTATTGGTCTGCATTATTTCAGCCCGGTAGATAAAATGCCTCTGGTGGAAGTTATTCCACATAAAGACACCAGTGAGAAAACGATTGCTACAGCAGTTGCTTTGGCTAAGAAGCAGGGTAAAACCGCTATTGTGGTAGGTGATAAAGCCGGATTTTATGTAAACCGTATCCTTGTTCCTTATATCAGTGAGGCATCAAATTGCCTGGTAGCAGGAGAGCCAATTGATCGTATAGATAAGGCTCTGGTTAATTTTGGTTTTCCAATAGGGCCAATTAATTTATTGGATGAAGTAGGAATTGATGTTGGCACCAAAATTATGCCTATTTTGGTAGAGCAATTAGGGCAACGTTTTGCGGCTCCTGAATCTCTTAATGTTGTACTGAAAGATGGTCGCAAAGGTAGGAAAAACGGTCGTGGTTTCTATTTATATACATCAGAATCCGGAAAATTTTGGCGGATGGGTAAGAAAGGTAAAAAAGTTGATAGTTCAATTTATACCTTGATGAATATAAAGCCTGAATCTCGTATGCTTTCTTCAGAAATTGCTCAGCGTTGTGTGATGTTGATGCTTAATGAAGCCGTTCGTTGTTTGGATGAAGGGATTATCAGAAGTCCGCGTGATGGTGATATTGGTGCGGTATTTGGTATAGGTTTTCCACCATTCTTTGGTGGCCCCTTCCGCTATATTGATAGCCTTGGTTGTGCCAGGGTGGTGGAAATTCTACGTAGGTTGGAAAGTCAGTATGGAGATAGATTCGTACCTTGTGAGCGTTTGGTGAAAATGGCTGAACAGAATAAAAATTTCTATCCATAGTAACCTATGTTGCATTTTTGAAGAAATCGATGCCGGCACCATATTGGAGCGCCGGCATCATCTTTAGGATTTTTGAATAACAAAATCCCTTTTGAATTTCAGTAAGATCAATTGAAATTGTGGTTAAATCATTTTTTGCCTTTGTTTTAGTAAGAAACACGAGCCTTTTGCGATAATTTTTGGTTCAGAATGGGGAGTAGTCACAGCAGGATGTTCGTTCACTATATACTGAAATGTTTTTGTGATAACAATTTTTGTTGTATAACTCAGGTGGCAATTACTGATATTTATTATTAGCAGAATAACTACGTAAACTCATTCATACGGTGGACTATGCAAGTTTTTATTATGCGTCATGGTGAAGCAGCTTTAGATGCCATCAGCGATTCAGCCCGGCAACTCACTCCCCGCGGTTGCCATGAATCACAAGAAATGGCTTATTGGTTGGAACAGCAGGGGCCTAAGATTGATCTGGTGTTAGTGAGTCCTTATATCCGTGCTGAACAGACGTTACAGGTTGTTCGCAAATCTTTGTCATTACCAGTCGGTGAAGAAGTGTTACCAGGATTAACGCCATCAGGTGATGCTGCTATGGTTAGCAGCTATCTACAGGTTCTTGCTGAACAAGGGCATGATGCTGTTTTGGTTGTCTCTCATTTACCGTTAGTCGGTTATTTGGTTGCAGAGCTATGTCCAGCAGAAATTCCGCTGATGTTTGCAACATCTGCAATTACATGTGTGGATTTAAACAACCAGACTGGTAAAGGTACTCTTGTCTGGCAGGTAAGTCCGTCACAATTGGCAGCAAAAGTTTGATAATTCAGCGATGTATAGGCTCATCAAGTTCGACAAGTATTAATAATGCGGCGTTACCCCCCCATTCCTTTGGTGCTTGATGGAAGGCCATAATATCTGGGTGTTGGGCTAGCCATAGTGGAGTTTGTTGCTTGAGAATGTGTTTTCCATGGCCGTGCATGATGCAGGCACAATAGACATGTTCCCGGCGGCAAGCAGCGATTAGTGCACCTATTTCCTGCTTGGCTTGCATTTGAGTTAACCCATGTAAATCAAGAAACAGTTCTGGCGAATAATCACCTCGGCGTAGTTTTTTCAGTTCATAATGGTTTGCATCTTCTCGTATGTAACGAGTAGGGCCTTCTGTATTGAGGTTAGGTTGGAATTCATCGGAAAAATAGTAGCTGGCATCAATTTGCTCTTGCTGTATTCGTTCAGGGGCAACATGGCTGGTTCTTTTTCTTACGGGAGGATGTAAGACAGTATCTTGGCTCATGCGTTTGATACCCGATACCGATTCTTTAAACAAGTTAATCTCTTCCTCATTCAGGGAATATTTATTTTTCATCATTGCTCAATTAATCAAACTATTTTGTGACAAGTGTACGCTATCTTTTTAACTGTTTAACCTGATTATGTCTAATAGAACCGGGCTTTGCCCGGTTTGTTGACTGAAAATGCGAACAAGACGTTGTGTTCAGGTAGTCAACGAAATGATTTGACAATTATTGTTGGTTAGAAAATAAATGTATATACAACTAATGGCCTGCTTTATCAGATACAGACGAATACAGGATTCTAACCATGGCAATAGAACTGCGTGATACTGATGTCATCTGGCGTAATGCAAGACTGGCAACAATGGACTCGACTATCAATGCAGCTTATGGATTATTAACAGAACATGATCTTCTGGTGCGTGATGACAAAATTTTAGCTATTTTGCCTGTAGCAACATTACAGACGAATCGTTGTCAGGTAATTGATGTCCAACAACGCCTGATTACCCCAGGTTTAATTGATTGTCACACTCATTTAGTTTTTGGCGGTAATCGAGCTTATGAATGGGAACAGCGTTTAAATGGTATGTCTTATGCTGAACTCAGCGCACAGGGAGGGGGTATTAATGCGACAGTTTCAGCGACTAGAACTAGTTCTCTTGAGCAACTTGGCCATTCTGCCCAGCAGCGTCTGACTGCATTTATGGCTGAAGGCGTAACCACTATTGAGGCTAAATCGGGTTATGGATTAGATCTGGAAAATGAAGAAAAATTGCTACAGGTTGCACAAAACCTAGGGAAATATAATCCGATAGAAATCAGCGCGACATTGCTCGCCGCTCATACTTGCCCACCTGAATATAAACACGATCCTAATGCTTATATGGATTTGGTTTGTGAAGTGATCTTGCCACAACTCTGGCGAAAAAAGTTGTTTGAATCGGTAGATGTTTTCTGTGAAAGCGTAGGATTTAATCTGGAACAAACCGAGCGGCTTTTTCAGGAAGCACAGCGCTGGGGCATCCCGGTAAAAGGACATGTGGAGCAATTATCCAATTTGGGAGGGAGTGAACTGGTAGCTCGTTATCACGGTCTTTCAGTTGATCATATTGAATATCTGGATCTAGCGGGAGTAGAAGCTCTTAGCCACAGTGGCACAGTTGCTGTTTTACTTCCCGGTGCTTTCTATTTTTTGCAGGAAACACAGCGCCCACCTGTCGATTTATTACGACAATTTAAGGTACCGATAGCTGTATCTACTGATTTTAATCCTGGAACCAGTCCATTTGCTTCTCTGCGTTTGGCGATGAATATGGCTTGTGTGCAATTTGGGCTGACTCCTGAAGAGGTATGGTTAGGCGTTACTCGACATGCTGCTCGCGCATTGGGTAGAGAAAATAGTCATGGACAGCTACGTGCAGGTGCTTATGCTGATTTTATTGTTTGGGATGCAGAAAATCCTGTCGATATTTTCTATGAGCTAGGTCGTAACCTATTGAATACTAGGGTATTTCGTGGCGCTATTACTCATTCTAATATTAATATATAGCAGATAAGGAGCAGTAAATGAATTTATGGCATGCTACTTCGCCTACTATTTGGCAAGGGCGAAATGATTTGGCAGAAGCAGATAATGCACTGCGGATTTTTCAAACGATCAAACAATCCCCTTATTTTACACCGGAAGAATTTTCTCACCATATTGCACTGCTGGGGTTCGAATGTGATGAGGGTGTAAAACGCAACCAGGGGAGGCCAGGTGCTAATCAAGGTCCTGATTATTTACGGCAGTCATTGGCAAATATGGCTAGTCATAAAGGGCATGACAGATTGGTGGACTTGGGCAGTATTCGCGTTAATCTCAATCAATTGAGTGAGGCACAACAAGCCTTGGCTGATGCAGTTACTCAATGCCAACATCAGAATGTGCGCACTCTGGTACTAGGTGGTGGACATGAAACAGCTTTTGCTCATGGTGTCGGAATTTATGATGCTTTTCCACATCAACGTGTTGGTATTATTAACTTTGATGCTCATCTTGATTTACGGCGGTCATCGCAACCAACTTCCGGAACACCATTTCGTCAGCTTGCTGAATATTGTCAGCAACATCACCGACCATTTCACTATACTTGTATTGGCGCAAGTTTGGCGTCTAATACCCAAGCGTTGTTGGATGAAGCAAGTCACTTGAATGTTAAGATCATTTGGGATAATCAGTGTTGTGAAACCATGTTAGACAGAGTACAACAGCAGATACAAGATACACTTCAGCAAGTGGATTTGATTTACATGACAATCGATTTGGATGTATTACCTGCATATCAGATGCCAGCAGTCTCTGCGCCGGCAGCACTGGGGTTACCATTGGAACGCCTTCTGCAATTGATTCAGCCGATTTGTCAGAGTGGGAAATTACAGGCGGCTGATTTGGTTGAACTCAATCCAATATTTGATATTCAAGGGATGGGAGGGAAAGCGGCAGCACGTCTTGCCTGGCAATTAGTACATTGGTGGTATTGATTGCTTAAGATAACAGTACTATGGTGCTGTTATTTTTTGGCAAAGATAGCCTGATAAAATTAGTGTAATTAATCACTTAACATTTTTATAGCAACAAGGAATTTATTGTGACGACACATTTATCAGGATCATTTGCCAAACCTGTGCCTTTGTATGCCAGAGTAAAACAGTCCATTATCGAAAAAATCTATACTGGTGAATGGAAAGTTAATGATCGTGTTCCATCGGAGGCTGAGTTAGTTAAGCAGTTTAACTGTAGCCGTATGACTGCCAACCGTGCGTTGCGTGAATTGACTGCGGAAGGGCTATTAGTACGGCTACAAGGGGTGGGATCGTTTGTTGCTGAGCCGAAAGGGCAATCCGCATTATTCGAAATTCACAGTATTGCTGATGAGATCTCAGCCCGTTCTCATCAGCATCGCTGCAAAATATTAAAGTTATCAGAGTTGCACGCTAACGTAAAACAGGCCGCTGAATTGGATATTATCGTTGGTATGCCGATTTACCAGTCAGTTATTGTCCATTATGAAAACGACGTTCCTGTTCAGATAGAAGATCGTTATGTTAATGCCCAGGCAGCTCCTGGCTATTTGCAACAGGATTTTACGAAGCTTACGCCACACGATTATTTGTCAATGATTGCACCGTTAACGGAAGGTGAGCATATTGTGGAGGCTATTGCTGGCGATCCCCGATCCTGTAAATTGTTGCAAATTGAGTCAGGTGCTCCCTGTTTATTAATTAGTCGACGAACTTGGTCAACTCACTACACAGTTTCCAGTGCTGGGCTGCTATTTCCCGGAAATCGCTACAAATTGAAAGGACGTTTCAGTTCATAGCTAAACAGTGTCTTAGTAAGAAGTGCTATAAAGCCCTTTCCTAATAGAGATTGCTGTTAAAGATGCGTGTTCAACTGCAAATTTGGACCTTTTATAACATATCAATACAGTGACTGATGCCCTTTTATTTACTCCGGGTATCAGTTTGTTACCGCTCAGAACTTGCCTGTATTACTGGTGACAAATCAGGTAAAGCCTTTCCTTCCTTAAATTATATTTTTGTAAAATTAATGTAAATAATTTGTGATTATAAACACAAAAATAAGAAAAATATTACTCCTTGATAATCAGAAAGAAATAATATTAACAAATTGATTTATAAGAAAATAATAACAATAAACCTATAAATATATCATTTTAGCTAACAGTTTGGTCTATTGAATATACATGTATATACAACTATACATTTAACAAATATACAAAGACAAACAAGGAGCCAAACCGTGACTGCCCAGAAGAGTAAATTTCGTGATATTGATATCCGGGCACCCAGAGGAACGCAATTAACCGCTAAAAGCTGGTTAACTGAAGCTCCTCTGCGCATGTTAATGAATAATCTTGATCCGGAAGTGGCTGAAGATTCGCATGGGCTGGTGGTGTATGGCGGTATTGGTCGAGCTGCCAGAAACTGGGAATGCTATGACAAGATTGTTGAAACGTTGAAGAAACTGGAAGACGACGAAACGCTGTTAATTCAGTCGGGTAAACCGGTTGGGGTGTTTAAAACCCACAAGAATGCCCCTCGGGTACTGATTGCAAACTCAAATCTGGTACCGCATTGGGCTACTTGGGAACACTTCAACGAGTTGGATGCTAAAGGGCTGGCTATGTACGGTCAAATGACGGCGGGTAGCTGGATCTACATTGGCAGTCAGGGAATTGTGCAGGGTACTTATGAAACGTTTGTGGAAGCTGGCCGACAGCATTATAACGGTAATTTACAAGGGCGCTGGGTGCTAACTGCGGGTTTGGGTGGTATGGGCGGGGCACAACCACTGGCTGCCACATTAGCCGGAGCATGTTCGTTGAATATTGAATGTCAACAAAGTCGGATCGATTTCCGCCTGCGCACTTGTTATGTTGATGAACAAGCGAAAGATTTGGATGATGCACTGGCCCGGATTGAAAAATATACTCAGGAAGGCAAAGCCATCTCTATCGCATTGTGCGGCAATGCTGCTGAAATCTTGCCAGAATTAGTTCGTCGGGGTGTACGTCCGGATTTGGTCACTGACCAGACAAGTTCACACGATCCTCTCAACGGCTATCTGCCTAAAAACTGGAGTTGGGAAGAATATCGTCAACGTGCTATTTCAGCACCGGCAGAAGTTATCGAAGCAGCAAAATCTTCGATGGCAGAACATGTTGAAGCGATGTTGACTTTCCAGCAATGGGGTATTCCTGTTTTTGATTACGGTAACAATATTCGCCAAATGGCATATGAGGTCGGCGTAGAAAATGCCTTCGATTTTCCTGGCTTTGTTCCTGCTTATATCCGCCCGTTATTCTGCCGTGGTATTGGCCCCTTCCGCTGGGTAGCACTTTCTGGCGATCCACAGGATATCTATAAAACTGATGCCAAAGTTAAAGAATTGCTCTCCGATGACAAACATTTGCATCGTTGGCTGGATATGGCAAGGGAACGCATTAGTTTTCAGGGATTACCCGCCCGTATTTGCTGGGTTGGTTTAGGGGAACGAGCCAAGCTGGGGTTAGCTTTTAATGAAATGGTACGCAGTGGCGAACTTTCTGCCCCTATTGTCATTGGGCGTGACCATCTGGATTCCGGCTCTGTTGCTAGTCCGAACCGTGAAACCGAATCTATGTGTGATGGCTCTGATGCCGTTTCTGATTGGCCGTTGTTGAATGCTTTGCTTAACACTGCTAGCGGTGCTACCTGGGTTTCTCTGCATCATGGCGGCGGTGTTGGTATGGGTTTCTCACAACATGCCGGTATGGTGATTGTTTGTGATGGAACTGATGAAGCCGCTGAGCGTATAGCACGGGTACTACACAACGATCCAGCTACCGGAGTGATGCGTCATGCCGATGCAGGTTATGAAATCGCTATCCATTGTGCTAAAGAGCAAGGATTAGATTTGCCGATGCTCAATACAAAATAAGGAATATTATGAAACAGTTAACTATTTACCCAGGCAAATTGACCCTTGATGAATTACGTCAGGTTTATCTACAACCAGTAAAAATAACACTGGATAGCCAGATTTTTCCCGCAATTGAGCGTAGCGTGGAATGCGTTAATGCTATTCTTACTGAAAATCGCACTGCTTACGGAATTAATACCGGATTCGGGTTATTAGCCAGTACACGAATTGAAAAAGATAATTTAGAAAAACTACAACGCTCGCTTGTCGTGTCTCATGCCGCAGGGATAGGTGAAGCGTTGGATGATAATATGACCCGATTGATCATGGTATTGAAAATTAACAGTCTTTCCCGTGGTTACTCTGGTATTCGTCTTGAAGTTATTCAGGCATTAATTGCGTTAGTTAATGCGGAAATTTATCCTCATATTCCCTGTAAAGGATCGGTGGGGGCCTCTGGTGATTTGGCACCGTTGGCACATATGAGCTTGTTATTACTTGGCGAAGGGCAGGCTCGTTATCAGGGAGAGTGGTTGCCAGCTAAAGAAGCTCTGGCAAAAGCTAATTTACAACCTATTACATTGGCAGCCAAAGAAGGTTTGGCATTACTCAATGGTACCCAAGTATCCACGGCTTTTGCTTTACGTGGATTATTTGAGGCAGAAGATCTGTTAGCAGCGGCAATAGTTTGCGGTTCTTTATCTGTAGAGGCGGCGTTGGGTTCTCGTAAACCATTTGATGCGCGTGTACATGCCGTTCGGGGGCAACAGGGACAGATTGATGTTGCTACATTGTATCGTTACGTATTAGAAAAAAGCAGTGAACTATCAGATTCTCATATAAATTGCCCTAAGGTTCAGGACCCTTATTCATTACGTTGTCAGCCACAGGTCATGGGAGCTTGTCTGACTCAATTGCGTCATGCTGCCGATGTTATTCTAACTGAAGCTAATGCTGTATCTGATAACCCATTGGTCTTTGCTGAACAAGGTGAAGTGATTTCTGGTGGTAACTTCCATGCTGAACCTGTTGCAATGGCGTCTGATAATTTGGCGCTGGTATTAGCAGAAATAGGGGCATTATCGGAACGGCGGATTGCGTTGTTGATGGATTCGCATATGTCACAGCTTCCACCTTTTCTGGTTGATAACGGTGGTGTGAATTCAGGTTTTATGATTGCTCAGGTGACGGCGGCGGCGCTTGCCAGTGAAAATAAAGCGTTGGCACACCCTTCTAGTGTTGACAGTTTACCTACTTCAGCCAATCAGGAAGATCATGTATCAATGGCCCCAGCTGCTGGGCGTCGTTTATGGGAGATGGCGGACAATACCAGAGGTATTCTGGCAATTGAATGGTTATCTGCCTGTCAGGGAATTGATTTTCGAAATGGTTTGAAAAGTAGCCCGGTTCTGGAAAAAGCGCGTCGCATTCTACGCGAAAAGGTAGATTATTACGATAAAGATCGTTTTTTTGCTCCAGATATTGCTGTCGCTGTACAGCTATTGTCTGAGCAACACCTTTCCTCACTACTTCCTGCTGGACAGATATTACATACTAAAAATAACAGTTAAATAAACCGATGGCCGGCTGCTGTCCGGCCCGATTGTTGCATTTATATTTCATAAAACCCAATAATAAAAGATAAGAGGGTAAATCATGCAAGCCTCATCACAACTAGAACGAGGACTTAACGCCCGTCATATTCGGTTTATGGCGTTGGGTTCTGCGATTGGTACAGGTCTTTTTTATGGTTCTGCTGAAGCAATAAAAATGGCGGGTCCGGCGGTATTGTTAGCTTATTTAGTGGGCGGTGCTGCGGTCTTTATGGTAATGCGTACTCTTGGGGAAATGGCGGTCCATAAGCCGGATGCCGGTTCTTTTGCCAGCTACGCTCATCAATACTTAGGTCCGTTATTGGGATTTATTACTGGCTGGACTTATACTTTTGAAATGATCATAGTTTGTCTGGCTGATGTGACTGCTTTCGGTATTTATATGGGATTGTGGTATCCAGAAGTGCCACGTTGGATATGGGTACTCAGCATTATTTTCATTATTGGCGCGCTGAATCTTTGTAAAGTGAAAGTATTTGGTGAAATGGAATTCTGGCTGTCGATTCTGAAGGTTGCCGCGATCAGCGCTATGATTATTGCCGGGGTTGGTATTATTTTATTTGGTTTCAGTGGCCATTTTCAGGCAACTGGAGTGCAAAATCTGTGGCAACACGGCGGATTTATGCCTAATGGATTTGGTGGCATCATCGAATCTTTGGCCGTCGTTATGTTTGCTTTCGGTGGTATTGAAATCATTGGTATTACATCTAGTGAAGCTAAAAATCCGGCGAAAATGATCCCGCAAGCGATTAACTCCATTCCATTTCGCATACTACTGTTCTATGTTCTGACTATTTTTGTATTGATGGCAATTTACCCTTGGAACAGCATCGGTCAGGAAGGCAGCCCATTTGTTGCAATATTTCAGGGACTAGGAATTAGTTCGGCGGCGAATATTCTAAATATTATCGTTATTACTGCTGCGATTTCGGCTATTAACAGTGATATTTTTGGTGCAGGTCGTATGATGTACGGTATGGCTGAGAAAGGGTTAGCGCATAAAAAATTTATGAATCTAAGCCGTAACGGCGTGCCTTGGGTGACTATTATGATTATGACGCTAGCGCTGCTGTGTGCTGTTGTTCTCAATTACTTGCTCCCTGAACAGATATTCGTAATCATTGCTTCGATTGCCACTTTTGCTACGGTGTGGGTCTGGTTAATGATTTTACTTTCTCAATTTGCTATGCGTAGAAAGATGTCACCGGAAGAAGCCCGAAAATTACAATTTCCAGTACCGATGTGGCCTGTTGCACCGATACTGACTATCGTGTTTATGATATTTATTATTGCTATTCTCAGTTATTTTCCGGATACACGAATTGCATTCTATGTGGGAGGAATATGGATCTTGCTGTTGACATCTGCCTATTATTTATTCATACGAAATAATGTAATTATTATTGGTGCTCAATCTGTCAGGGAAATGCAGTAATTAAATATGTGGAAAAATCGTCTTGTTGCCGGCTGAATAAGACGGTTTCCACAGAGCATGAATTAAGAATCTGAAATAAATTACTTGTGCTCTTTATTATTGCAATTTCTCAATCTATCGACCGTTGAACATTATCGCTTAAAATTCTCTATCATTAGCCTGACATGAAAGCTGATTTGTCTTTGTGATCGTGGCAAACTAACGGGTCAATGAGTTTACAGGGCTGGAGGGGCTTTTGGACAAGATTTTTATCGATGAGGCAGTGGCTGAATTATATACCATTAAGGATATGTTGCGCTGGTCTGTCAGCCGGTTTAATGCGGCAAATATTTATTACGGACACGGTACAGATAATCCATGGGATGAAGCACTGCAACTGGTTCTGCCATCGCTGTTTCTGCCGCTGGATATTCCACAGGAAATGCTGACAGCACGATTAACATCAACTGAACGTCATCGTATTGTCGAACGGGTTCTTCGCCGTATTAATGAACGTATTCCCGTTGCTTATTTGACTAATCGGGCATGGTTTTGTGGCCATGAATTTTATGTTGATGAGCGGGTTCTGGTGCCGCGTTCACCGATTGGTGAATTGATAAATAATGAGTTTGCTGGATTGATCCCTGACAAACCAGCAAATATTCTTGATCTCTGTACCGGTAGCGGTTGTATTGCGATTGCTTGTGCATATGCTTTCCCGGAAGCGGAAGTTGATGCAGTGGACATTTCAGCAGATGTGCTGGTGGTAACTGAACAGAATATTCAGAATCACAACCTTGAACACCGGGTAATTCCTATCCGTTCTGATCTATTCCGCGATATGCCGCCTGTTAAATATGATCTTATCGTCACCAATCCGCCTTATGTTGATGCTGAGGATATGAGCGATTTACCGGAGGAGTTCCGTTGTGAGCCTGAGTTAGGGCTGGCCGCAGGTTCCGATGGTTTGAAACTAGCTCGCCGTATTCTGGCAACAGCCCCAGATTTTCTGACAGAACAGGGGATACTGATTTGTGAAGTTGGCAACAGTATGGTGCATTTGATTGAACAATATCCTGATGTGCCATTTACTTGGTTGGAATTTGAATATGGTGGTGACGGCGTATTTATGTTGACGCGTCAACAGCTTATTGAACATCATGAGCATTTTCGTTTATTCAAAGATTGATCATTGAATAAGCTGTAGCTGTTGTAATAATGCAAAACGGCAGAGTTAAATAAAAGAACGATTAACAAGAAGGAATTGGCATGGCTGGAAATAGTATCGGGCAATTTTTCCGGGTCACCACTTTTGGCGAATCTCACGGTTTGGCATTGGGATGTATTGTTGATGGTGTGCCACCGGGTATTGCAATCACAGAAGCCGATTTGCAAGTTGATTTAGACAGGCGTCGCCCGGGAACTTCCCGCTATACAACGCAGCGCCGTGAGCCGGATCAGGTTCGTATTCTTTCGGGCGTATTTGAAGGGGTAACTACTGGCACTAGTATTGGTTTACTCATTGAAAATACGGATCAGCGTTCTCAGGATTACAGTGCTATCAAAGATGTGTTTCGTCCGGGGCATGCCGATTACACTTATGAACAAAAATATGGTATCCGCGACTATCGCGGTGGTGGTCGTTCTTCTGCCCGTGAAACGGCAATGCGTGTTGCTGCCGGTGCGATAGCGAAAAAATATCTACTGGATAAATATGGTATTCGTGTCCGTGCCTACCTGAGTCAAATGGGAAATATCCATTGCGAATTGAAGGATTGGGAGCTGGTGGAACAAAACCCATTCTTCAGCCCTGATGAAGCCAAACTTGAACAACTTGATGCCCTGATGCGTGAATTGAAAAAAGCCGGTGATTCCATTGGTGCGAAAGTGACGATTGTTGCAGAAAATGTTCCAGTTGGATTGGGGGAGCCTGTTTTCGACCGTCTTGATGCTGATATTGCTCATGCGCTGATGAGTATTAACGCAGTAAAAGGTGTTGAAATTGGTGATGGTTTTGGCGTTATCAATTTACGTGGCAGCGAAAACAGGGATGAAATTACAGCTCAGGGGTTCACCAGTAATCATGCGGGTGGCATTCTTGGCGGGATCAGCAGTAGCCAGCCAATTGTTGCTCGTATTGCGCTAAAGCCAACATCCAGCATCATGGTACCGGGCAAAACGATTAATCGTCAGGGTGAAGAGGTGGAAATGGTGACTCGTGGTCGCCATGATCCTTGTGTTGGTATCCGAGCAGTCCCGATTGCAGAAGCAATGATGGCTATTGTCCTGATGGATCATTTATTACGCCAGAGAGCACAGTGTGCTGATGTCGAATCCAGACTTTCTGGTTGGTGAGCGGAGGATGAAGCTAGCCTTGAAAATCCCGGATGTTGAAATGGGTAGCTTAATGCTGATAAGCAATTTCTCTTGATGGGATAAAGTATGGATTGGTTATTATCAGGGGCAGAAGTTTATGTTCTGCTCTTTCTGGTTGCGGTGATTGCTGGATTTATTGACTCGATTTCTGGTGGTGGTGGTTTGTTAACCATTCCTGCATTGCTATCAGTGGGCGTTTCTCCGGTGCAGGCGTTGGCGACAAACAAGTTGCAGGCCGTGGGAGGTTCTTTCTCTGCGAGTCTCTATTTTGTCCGTTATGGTGCGGTTGATCTCAAATCTCAGCGCTTTGCCATACTGATGACACTGTTTGGTTCAATGGCTGGTGCGATTATTGTCCAGTTTATGAAACCAGATTTCCTCAGTCAGCTATTACCGGTTATGGTCATTATTATTGGTTTGTATTTTCTTTTGACTCCGGCAATTGGCAGGGAAGATCGCCATCGTCGTTTAACTCCAGTGGCATTTGCTTGTCTTGCCGGGGGTGGACTGGGTTTATATGATGGTATATTTGGTCCCGGCGTTGGTTCATTTTATGCGTTAGTTTACGTTACCCTATGTGGTTATAACCTGGCGAAATCTACAGCTCATGCTAAGGTATTGAACTTTGCTTCTAACATGGGGTCACTGATACTTTTTATCCTTGGTGGTCAGGTTTTATGGGGATTGGGGTTTGTGATGTTGGCAGGGCAGGTGATTGGTGCACGATTGGGGGCAAGTTTGGTTTTGACTCATGGGCAAAAACTTATTCGCCCTATGATTGTCATTATCTCATTTTTGATGAGCATTAAATTACTGAATGATAATCACGGCGATGCAATTCGTACTTGGCTGGCATTTTATTTCTGATTCAGGATTTTGTTTTTTAATTCATGACAACGCATAACTATCAACAACTTATTGATATTTTTAATCGCTGTTTTGGCGAAGAATACAATACGCGTCTGGTAAAGGGTGATCACGAACCTATTTACTTGCCAGCAGATGAAAAGACTCCTTATAACCAAATTGTATTTGCTCATGGCTTCTATGCCAGCGCGTTACATGAAATTGCTCATTGGTGCATTGCGGGTAAAGAGCGCCGGAAATTGGTGGATTTTGGCTACTGGTATTGCCCGGATGGTCGTGATGCACGGACTCAAAGTGAATTTGAGAAAGTAGAAATTAAACCACAAGCACTTGATTGGTTGTTTTGTACCGCAGCTGGGTTTCCGTTTAATGTTAGTTGTGACAATCTCGAAGGGGATTTTGAACCTGACAGATTGGCTTTTCAACGTAAAGTTCATGTTCAGATAATGGACTACTTAGAAGAAGGGATACCTGCGAGAGCGGAGTGCTTTATTCAAGGGCTACAATCGTTCTACAATACGCCCCCACTGAAAGCGGAACATTTTCCTTACCCGGAAGATATATTCGCAGAATAAAACTGAATTTGAGGAAAAATGATGCTCGCTGAGTTTGAAACGCGTATTTTATCGCAAATCGATGACATGGTAGATTACGCCAGTGATGATGAATTATTTGCTGGTGGTTATCTCCGCGGGCATCTCACTTTAGCAGTGGCAGAATTAGAACAGGAAGGTGCTCATACGGCTGAACAGCTTCATGATCGTGTTGAAGAAAGTATCCAAAATGCGATTAAAGCGGGAGAACTGACACCACCGGATCAGATTCTGGTTCTCAATACCTGGCGGCGTCTGTTGGACAATGCTAAAACTCAATAATTTTATTGAGGGGCAGAAAACGAACTGTGCTACCAAAATTCATAGGAATATCTAACGCTTGGCAGTGCAGTTCGTCAGAATTAGAGACTCAATAGCGATTTTTATTCTTTCTATGTTTTGCTTTTCGTTGCTTTTATCTCGCTTGATGGTGGCCATTGTTGTGAGGTGTGTAGTACCCGTAGGATAACTATCGTGTGGGTTGTTTCGGCGTACACTACTACATAGTTGGATTGAACAACCATTTCCCGCGTACCGGGAATGCGGCCTAGTCGGTAAAGTTGCGGGCGCTCTGGTAGTGTTGCCACCTTATTCTCTATTGCGTTTTTTAACTGTTGAGCTGCATGGGGATTATCGTCAGATATGTAATCAATAATTGTCAACAAGTCAGCTCTGGCTGTTTCCCTCCATTCAAGAGTTAGCACGAAGTTTCCTTTCAATTAATTCTTGGGCTTCATCCATTACTTGCTGATGTGGGACAGGTTGGCGCGTATCGTCGAGTGCTTCTTGCACTTTAGCGAAAAACCAAGCATCGTAAGTTTCCGTATCAGCGGTGAAACCAGCGGGTAACGCACCATCTCTGGCAACACGGGTTAGCAGGATGCGTACAGCATCCGATACGGTTAGACCTAAATTAGCGAGTGTTTTTGTTGCATCGGCTTTGAGTTTATCGTCTACACGAACGTGCAGCATTGATGTTTGAGCTGCCATATTTTTATCCTCCGCTTATCAAATTTCATTATGTATCTCATTTGAGAGCTATGTGCAAGAGTTAGGATATATTAAATTACATTACCAAAATTCATAGGAATATCTAACGTTTGGCAGTGCAGTTCCTTAATGGCTTTTCAGTTTTCACTTTACGGCCTTTCAGCAGCTTTCTGATCCAAAAGCGGTTTGGATGAAGGGCTGCAAGTGTTTCATTGTCCAGTGGTAATGGTTCATCAAAAATTTGCCCTGCAAGAATTTCTGCACTTAATGGCGCTGAACATAAACCGCGGGAACCTAATGCCCCAATAATAAAGAGATTGGAATAACTGGGAGCGTTTGTGATTGGTTTTCCAGTGCGGATTTGTTCTGGTAGATCTTGGTAATCTGCCATTATTTCATTGAAATCCGGTACATTTCCCACCATTGGCATATGGTCGCGAATAACGCAGCGAATACCTTGACGAGATTTTCCAGCGGAAACATCAACCTGATTTACCCATCCGACATTAGGTAAACATTTCAGCAGTCGATCATGGTTCTCCTGTTGTTCCGTTTCTGAATATTTGTTATCAAGCTGATGACGTTGATAACTGGCACCGATACAGTGGTGCTGGTTGGCTGGATTAACTGGTGTCATATAGCCATCATAGCAGAGCACATTTTTCAATTTACTCAGTTCTGTCGTTGTCGGAATATGGCTAACCTGACCACGTACAGCAGTCACGGGCAATTTCTGAGTTTGTTCAAACTGAGGTAGATGATAACCATTGGCGATAACTACCGTTTTATGATGCCGGTTTAAGGATTGTCCTTGATGCATCAGATACAGTTGCCAACTGTCTTTGTTGTGGGCAAGAGCGGTAACTTCATGATTGAAAAAACAGATCATCCCCTGTTGTTGTGCTAATTCTGTTGCAGCTCTGGTCAATTCAGTTGGAGATAGCCATCCGCCTTGTGGATAGTGAATACCATGATGATTAATATCCAGCCCACATTTCTCACTCAACTGGTGACGATTCATTCCAATGGCTATTTCATCGGGCCATTCTGTTGCCAGAATTTTCTCAATTTTCTTGCTACTTTTTTCATCATAAGCAAGCTGGCTGACACCACACCATTGATGGTCAAAATTGATATCCTGTGCTGATAGCAGTTCATACTGGCGGCGAGCAAAAGTAAATGCAGAAGTAAAGAATTTTTCGAGTGCGTTATTACTGCCGTTCAGTAATGGGTAAAGTGCTCCTTGACGATTACCGGATGCACCTTGTGCTGGAGATTCATCCTTACAATAAAGCGTAACACATGCTCCACGACGCAGTAAGGCAAGAGCGGTGAGAATACTGGCAATGCCTCCGCCGATAATAGCGATATCATCTGTACCACTTGTTGCGGGTGGACGGGCAAACCATGGTGCAGGCAATGATTGACATTTTGGGGTTGCTAGGGTTCCAGTCAACATTTCCCTTTTGCGGCCAAATCCTTTGATTTTACTGACATCAAAACCAGCTTGTAGTAAACCACGACGGACAACGCCAGCAGAGGTAAAGGTTGCAAAAGTTCCTGTTGGGCGGGCAAATTGCGCCATAGCCGCAAATAGCTGTTCGCTCCACATTTGTGGATTTTTGGCTGGCGCAAAACCGTCTAAAAACCAGGCGTCTATCTTCCCGTAAAGGCTGGAATCCATGGTTGGTAATAGATCATTAACATCACCAAACCATAAATCCAGTGTGACTGTCCCATTTGCCATAATCAATCGGTGGCAGCCTGCTAGTGGCTGAGGCCATTGTCGGCAGAGTTGTTGAGAAAAAATGTTAAGTTCAGGCCAACGTTGATGAGCTACCCGTAAGTCACTGGTTTGCAGTGGGTATTTTTCAAAACTGATAAAATGCAGGCGTTGTAGTGGAGCGTCAGGATGTTGTTGTCGAAATGCATCAAATGATTTCCAGAGCGTCAGAAAATTCAATCCTGTCCCGAAGCCGGTTTCCGCTATTACACAGTTAGAACGAGGATGAGTACTGAATCGTTGGGGAAATTGGTTGCCATTAAGAAATACATAACGGGTTTCCTCCAGCCCATCCTGATTTGAAAAGTAAACGTCATCGAATTGTGTTGAAATCGGGGTACCTTGATCATTCCAGCTTAGGGTAGCGGTACAAATGGCAGAATTTTTCACGGCAATGCCTACAATGTTACTGATAATAGCGCGATTTTAGCGAGGTTAAGCTTGATGTACCACCTGGCAGAAAATAAAGATTGGAAATACGGTGACTTGGTTAGCAGCCAGCACCTGTGTTTGGATAAGTGCTGACTATTATCGGGTATCATACTAATAAACTTGTTGTTTAATTCTTGGCTAGATGATAGGCGGCCAAACTTAAAAGCCCGCCGGCAATGCCTTCAACCCAGCGACGGCGGTGGTCACTAAACGAGCCTTTTTGCCCCATGCCGGCTATAACGATACCGATTAATCCATAAACTAGAGCGCAGGTGCTGATGAAAATGGCTGAAAGAATTATGGATTGGAGTGTATGGTTGCCATCAGCGATGATGAAGTTTGGCAGGATAACAAAGTAGACCAATAATCCTTTAGGATTCAGGAAACTGGTTAAGAAGCCTTTGGTCAGTAAGGTCTTAGCAGGTGAGGGCGAGAAAGTGATTTTGTTGGGGCGCATTGCTGAATGAAACATCTGGATCGCTAAATAGGTTAGGTAGACAACTCCGATCCAGCGCATCGCCTCGAACAGAATTGGTGAAGTTGCAACAATAGCGGTAACACCCAAAGCACCAAGAATGCCATGCAGACAATAGCCGGAGATGACCCCTGCATTGGCACGTAGAGCGGCTCTTTTTCCTGCTGATAGACCTTGAGATGCCACGAACATAATATCGGGTCCGGGAGTACAAATTAACGGCAATACAGTGGCGGCGAAGACTAAAATATTTTCTAATTGCATGATTTTTCCTCCATAAATGTTTAATAAGAACGTCTGAATTACTGGATTAGTAACAAGTAAGTTGGGTAAGTTAGACGTTATAATCAATCTATAGAAAGATAAGAATTGGTATTTTAAGCTAATTTTGGTGAAATTTTGTGTCTAATTTTTCAATTTTACTGGTAATATTGAAACTCATATGATTAATTTTCATTTTTAGTGAAATTGAGTGCCAATGAAATTAGATAATATTGATAGACGTATCCTTCGTGCTTTACAACGTGACGGCCGGCTCCAGAATGTCGAATTAGCTAAAGAAGTTGGTTTATCGCCATCGCCTTGTTTGCGGCGTGTACGGTTATTGGAAGAGGCGGGAATCATTAAACGCTATGTTGCAGTACTTGATGGTTCGAAGATCGGAGCTGGTCTTTCATTGTTTGCTCGGATTTGGCTTAAGGCCCAGGATGCAGAGACGATTCAGCGTTTCACTGATGCTATCCGAGAAATGCCTGAAATTGTGGAATGCCACTTAATGGCGGGAGAATGTGATGCGCTTCTGAGAATCGTTACCGAGGATCTCCATTCTTACCGTCGTTTCCATGCTGAACACCTAACTCGGATCGACAGTATTCAAAGCGTGAAAACAGAAGTACCGATGGAAACTGCTAAGCTGACGCATATGTTGCCAATATGAGTTGCAAATCTATTCCTCTATTCCTATGCAGAACAGGCATTGATAAAGGATATATACCCTATGGATTTCAAGATGAATCGCGACGGCCAGGGAGCGAATCCCCGGGAGCATAGCTAACTATGTGACCGGGGTGAGTGAGTGCAGCCAACAAAGAGGCAACTTGAAAGATGACGGGTATAGTTATCTGGGCGATATTCACTGTGATGAGGGGAATTCTTCGGGGAAAGATATAATCTTTTATTTAATAAATTATTTATTGTCTACTTTTATAAACTAATAAACTAATAAACTAATAAACTAATAAACTAATAAACTAATAAACTAATAAACTAATAAACTAATAAACTAATAAACTAATAAACTAATAAACTAATAAACTAATAAACTAATAAACTGGTGTTATTTTTATCTGATAAAAATATGAGTAACTTTCTCTCAGAATTTTCTCCTGAGATATTTAATCTAAGTTCCACTTAATAGTCAGCATTTGAATGCTGTTAGAAAATAAATAAAGGTTCACATCATATATTGCATTTAATCATTAACAAGTTTCCTTAGTAATAGTAACGGAGAAATTTAACCTGATTAAATAAAAACCCTATTAATGAAGTAAGATTTATATCTATAAAGAAATATGAAGTTCACACAATTTTTTAAATTCTTTTGATAGTTTTTTCGTCAAATGTGAAGAAATTGTATCAATAATTAACATTACCTTAAATATAGCTGCTTTTTCGTCACCACCATTGTGTTTGACTTCTTTAATATAAAATGAGCATAACTCGCAAAATTCAGCCACTCTTTTTTCAAGAATATTTGAGTCTCTATCAATAAAGTCATAATAACGGTAATTATTAGCTTGCTTTAAGTTATCTGAATTTTGCATGGGGGCTTGTGGAAGTGCTTTTTCTGAGCTTGATCCAGAAACATCCTTATTATATTTTTTGCATATGAACTCTAATAACCGCTGATTTCTGCTGGATATAATCATAATTAGACCATAAAGTGTGATGAATGCTCCAATTAATATATGATTCTGTTGTGATGTAACGTTTGTATCCATATTAAAAGCCACTAATATCCATATGATACCAATGATGAATAGAAAATAACCGATTACTCTCATTATTAATCCTCATTAAAATTAGCAGGTGGAATTACTCTAATTTAGCTAAGTCTTACAATGAATCTACTATTTGTATATTACATGACATAATTACCATCATTTTGCATATAAGTGATCGCTTTATCTACCGGATAAAGTCAGAAAATTTTTTACTTCAAAACATATACCACTTGATTTTGGGTAATTCGTGTAATTATGTCAATACAAAAATAAAAGATCTGGCGGCTTTTTTCATAAAGACTTTGTTCATGGTTATAGTTGTTCTTAAGCTTATTTTTGAATTAGAAAAATGTATAAAAATAACAGGTACAGCAGTAGCGAGTACCTTCATTGTTATCTGTAAGCCGGTTTTTTCTTTTTTAAAGATAGTGTTATTAACAATAAAGTGAAGAACAGAACAATAAGCAGTAACATGGTTTTGTTAAGTAGATATAAAGTACCTATCTTTAATTAAATCAACTTACCGATTACTATTCATATGTTTGATAAATTTATAGATGTTAAATTGATATTATTATATTTTCCCCAGTATTTGATAAAAATTACCAGCATTTATTGTTTACCAGAATGATTTCTACCTGAAATTTATTTTTATCTATTGCTGTTTGAATATGTTCAATGCAAGTTAGTGGTGGTTTTGACCAAAAAATACATTGGAATTTTTGGATAGATGAACTTTTCTTCGCAATTTTATCCTGATCGGACTTGTTCGGCGTACAAGTGTACGCTAAAGTGCCACTATAAAAATTCCGCAGATAGCAGATGAACATTTTAACGAGGTGAGGTATTTAATGAAGCGTGCAGTGATCACTGGCTTAGGCATTGTCTCCAGCATTGGTAATAACCAGAAAGAAGTACTAACATCTCTGAAAGAAGGTCGCTCTGGGATAACTTTTTCAGAGGAATTTAAAGAGATAGGAATGAGAAGTCACGTCTGGGGTAATGTAAAACTGGATACTGCGGGGTTAATTGACCGCAAAATTCAGCGTTTCATGAGTGATGCTTCTGTTTATGCTTATCTGGCGATGGATGAAGCAGTTAAAGATTCTGGTCTGACTGATGGACAGGTTTCCAATATTCGCAGTGGACTCGTTGTGGGATCTGGTGGTGGTTCCCCGTATAACCAGGTTGTGGGGGCTGATGGTATGCGTGCCCGTGGATTGCGGGGTGTGGGACCTTATATGGTGACCCGTTCAATGGCTTCCGGTGTGTCAGCCTGCCTTGCAACTCCTTTTAAAATCAAAGGGGTAAACTACTCTATCAGTTCTGCATGTTCTACTTCAGCTCATTGTATTGGTCACGCAGTTGAGCTTATTCAGTTAGGGAAGCAGGATATTGTTTTTGCTGGTGGCGGTGAAGAACTGTGCTGGGAAATGAGTTGTGAATTTGATGCGATGGGAGCTCTTTCCACGAAATACAATGAAACTCCTGAAAAAGCCTCCCGTACTTATGATAAAAACCGTGATGGTTTTGTAATCGCTGGTGGTGGCGGTATCGTTGTTGTTGAAGAATTGGAACATGCTTTGGCACGCGGCGCACACATATACGCTGAAATTGTTGGTTATGGTGCAACATCTGATGGTGCTGATATGGTTGTTCCGTCCGGAGAAGGTGCGGTTCGTTGTATGAATATGGCACTACAGGGTGTGAAAGGACCTATTGACTATGTGAACACGCATGGTACTTCTACTCCTGCTGGTGATTTGAAAGAACTAGAAGCGATTAGGGAAGTGTTTGGTGATACGACACCAGCAATTTCTGCAACAAAAGCGATGACGGGCCACTCATTGGGTGCCGCAGGTGTACATGAAGCGATTTATACCTTATTGATGCTGGAGCATGGTTTTGTCGCACCTAGCATTAACATTGAAGATCTCGATGATAAAGCAGCGGGTATGAATATCATTACTGAACCTACTGAACAGAAGCTGAATACTGTGATGTCCAATAGTTTTGGTTTCGGTGGTACTAATGCTTCCTTGGTTATGAGCAAGTATTTGGGTTAAGCCCTTTTTATCATCAGGTTATTCAGGACAGTGCTTAGACAAAAGTGGTGGCTTGTGGTGCACTGTCCGTATCACTATTTCTGTCGTCTGATTCTAGTCATTATGTGCTTAGAAGAGATGAATTCAGAATTCATAGAATAAAGACACCTCCTATGTCGGGTGGTGAATGTCAGAAGGTTGTACCATAGTTGAGTTCAACACAAGTAAAAAAGTGTGGCGCTCTTAATGATGAAGAATTGGAAGCTGTATGATACTGCGTTTATTCTCTTATATTCTGCTATTTTTTTCCTTTAACTTATATGCTGAAAATGAATTTTGCATTCAAACAAGCGGCTATATTGAGATGAATATGCGGGATAAAATGATAAATGATTTTAACATGAATTCTCAGGATATTGATTTAAAAAGAACAAAAATTGAATTGCTTTCTGATGTTGAAGTAAATAATATTTTCGCCTCGGAACTTGCTAGAAAAGAGGTAGAAAAAGACAAATTAAGAGATAGTTCAATCAGACTTAGGTATGAAGACTATTATGAAAATTATACAGAATATAATCCGCATAATCTAATCGTAAAATTTACCTATTTTGATAAAAAAGGCAAGGTAAATGTTTTTATTGCATCGACAATCGTCAATGATATTGAATGTTCGGTATTATTTAATGGTTATTTAATCGCTAATCGAGAGTTTTAAAGCAAGAGTACAGTAATTTTTTGTTTTTATGGATTATTTTGATGGCTATTATGCTTTTGCATTAATGTCATATTTGACGCAAAATCAGAACCCAGCAGATTGGGCTTTCATTAATAGTCATCCCTTAAACAGACAACATGCTCTTAATGTTTTATCAGTAGAAAAAGCCCATAATATATTTATACCCTATGGATTTCAATATGCATCGCGACGGCAAGGGAGCGAATCCCCGGTAGCGTAGATAACTCTCTGTGACCGGGGTGAGTGAGTGCAGCCAACAAAGAGGCAACTTGAAAGATAACGGGTATATGATAATTATGGGCTTGTATTTATCATGTATTAGTTTCAGCAGTTGCCCGTTGAATACGGCGTTTACGGATAATTCGTAATATTGGTGGAATAATCAGAACCAGTACTGCCAATATTAGTAGGCTTTGAGCAATAGCGCTGTTCCACAAAATTCCAAATTCTCCATTACTGATGGAAAGTGCACGGCGCAAATTTTGTTCTAGCATTTCTCCTAGTACGAAACCAAGGATTAATGGCGACATAGGAAAATTCATTTTCCTCAGAATATAACCGAAGACGCCTAACCCTATCATCAACAGAAGGTCGAATGTAGTACTGTGTACGGCATATACACCAACGGCTGAAACGGTAGCAATAGCTGGAACAAGGAACCATAGTGGAATAGTTAACATCCGTGTAAACAAACCTATCATTGGGATATTCATAATTAGCAGAATAATGTTAGCAATCAGTAATGCAGCAATTAATCCCCAAACGATATCTGGTTGCTCAGTAAACATTCCCGGTCCTGGAGTAATGTTATAGAGTGTTAATGCGCCCATCATAACGGCAGTCGTGCCAGAACCTGGAACCCCTAATGTTAGCATTGGAATAAAAGAGCCACAGGCTGAAGCATTATTAGCAGCTTCTGGTGCTGCAACGCCACGAATATCACCCTTACCAAATGAATCACTATTTCCACTGATCCTCTTTTCTGTCATATAAGTAATTGCGCTGGCAATTGTTGCTCCTGCACCTGGCAAAATACCGACAAAGAAACCGATAAAAGATGATCTGATAGTTGGCATAGCACATTCAGCCGCTTCCTTGCGGTTAAACAGCAAACGGCCTGTTTTGCGGATCATGGTTTTACCGGTTGATGTGTTTTCCAGCATCAGTAGAATTTCGCTGACGGAAAACAGGCCAATCACCACAACGATAAATTGAATGCCATCTGACAGATGAACATTGTCGAAAGTAAAACGGTAAACCCCGGTGTTGGCGTCTACTCCGACAGTTGCCAGACCTAATCCTATCAGTGCTGCCAGCAATGATTTCAGAGGATTCTGACTCATCATGCTACCCAGACAGGCAATAGCAAAAACCATTAGTGCAAAATATTCAGCAGGACCGAAAGCCAGTGACCATTGGGCCAGTAATGGCGCGAACAAAATAATGCCTAAAATTGCCAACAGAGAACCACAGAAAGAACTAACCGCAGAAATAGACAATGCCACACCCGCACGACCTTGTTTGGCCATTGGATAACCATCCAGTGCGGTCATAATAGCAGAGGCATCACCGGGAACATTGAGTAGAATTGATGATATACGCCCACCATACTCACAACCGATATAAACAGTTGCTAATAATATCAGAGCAGATTCAGCAGGCAGTTTTAAGGCAAAAGCTAATGGTAGTAGAATAGCGACACCATTAATTGGTCCAAGCCCCGGCAACAATCCAACAATTGTTCCAATGAAACAACCAATCAACGCAATCATTAGGTTTTGTGGCACCATGGCGACTTCAAAACCCTGACTGAGATACATCCAGGTTTCCATAAATTCTCCGTCAGTTGAGCCAGTTGCCAAGAGGCAGGGTTACATCAAGTAGGCGATCAAAGGCGAAATAGAGCGAGACGCCAAGGAACACCCCGGAAATGATTGCTGCAAGCAGTGTAGCGTTAAATAACAGCGCTATACTGCATGTCAGCAGGGCAGTAGCTAGGGGAAAACCCAACCACTCAAACGCCCAGCCATAAATAACCAAAGAGACAATCATTAACATCAAGCGATAGATAACAGATGCATGAGGCCAGTTGCTTTGCTCTGGTTTTCTGAAAAGTAGTAATAAGGCACAGACAGCCATTAGGGACAGAATAGCCATAGGAAAAGGTCTGGGCCCTAGTGGTTCATAAGTGTATTCGCTCTTAATTCCCCAACCGATAACCAGCCCAATGGCACAGAGTACCAGCCAGACAATAGCAAAAATACGATCGCTCATGATGATAGCCCCTATTATTTGGCTAATCCGAAAGCTCTGGCTTGCTCACGATACTGTTCAACCTGTTTTTTCACATAGTTGTCCAATTCTTTGCCAGTCATGTTGAACTCAAACAGTCCACGGAGATCGCGTTGTTTTTTAAAATCGTCTGTTTGTTGTAGTTTGTTAAAAGTATCAACCCACCATTGGTACTCTTCATCAGAAACTTTTGGTCCCATATAGAAGCCGCGGATAATTGGCCATACCAGATCGTAGCCTTGCTCTTTGGCAGTAGGGATGTTGGCTAAATCACCGTCCAGGCGTTTATCAGCGTAAACAGCTAAAACACGGATTTTGTCTCCATTCAGGTAAGGTACCATCTCACTCAGATCACCGGAAACAGCTTGAATATGATTACCTAGCAAAGCAGTGATGGGTTCACCACCCCCTTCAAAAGCGACATAACGCATTTTGTGTGGATCAATACCAACTTCTTTTGCTAGTAGTGCTGTTTTCATCCAATCCTGACTACCGATAGATGCTCCGGCACCAAATACAATGCTATTTGGATTGTCTTTGAACGCATTCATCAAATCATTTAGGGTGTTATAAGGAGAATCAGCACGAACAGCAATCATGCCATAATCAGTCCCAACGCTTGCCAGCCAGCGAACATCATCAACGTTATAGCGACCAAACTTCCCCTGAGATAGATTGAGTAGAGAGCCGCCGGAGAAGGCAACAATGGTTCCCGCTTCAGCAGGTCGCTGCGCAACAATGGCATTATAAGCAACGGCACCAACACCACCAGGCATGAAAGTGACGCGCATAGGCTTACTAATCTCTTTTGTTTCCAGTAATGAAACCTGTACCAGCTTGCAGGTCAGGTCAAAACCACCACCGGGTTTTGCGGGGGCAATACACTCAGTTCTGCCAGGTGCACTGGCAGCAAAAAGATTGCTTGCGCTAAATAATAAAACGGTTGTTGCTAACGTTTTAAGCGTGATAGTTTTCATTTGCTTGCTCTCATAAATACCCGTGTAAGACATAACCATTATAAATGGACCTGGTTAACTCAATTGATAATAATAAAACCTTTCATTTACCTTTCATTAACAAAAAAAATTGCTGATATGTGATTTTAATCTCCTAATTTGCGGAGCGTTTCGCATTAATGAGTTAACAGATGGCTACAGGCTTTCTTTTTTGTTTTGGTTTATTGTAAGTTTTTAGTGGTTTGATGTTGCTGGTAGGGAATCTTATATTTTGCTTGGGAAATATGATGTGGATGACAATTATTTATTTATGCGATGTGTTCAATAGACAATTTATTGAATATAATTTAATTTAATTACATTTTACCCTGATGAAGTCTAAATTTGAGAAAACGATGAGAAAATTGATTCTTTGTAGTATTATAGCTTTTACCTTAACAGGATGTAAAACAGAACTAAGTACTTCGGTATCTGTGAGTGATCTTTTATCTGAACAGGTAAAAACAGTGACATCTGATTTATTGGTTGAAGTCAGTGCTTGTGGTGATTATCAAGATTCAAGGCAGCCATCAAAATCTCTGTTAGAGGCTCAAGCAAAAGTACCGGATATTTTCACCAGTGCTGAATATATAGAATGTTTCAGAAAAGATATGGATTCATTTGCTCATTTTAAGATCCCTGTGAGTGTGGGGAACTCAAATGATAATGGTTCTACTAAGGGAATTCACTTATACGGTAATGATGCAGATATTTTGGCGATCAGCATACCAAAAGAGATGAAGAAAAAGATTAACAGGGCAGATAGTTCTATTGCATCGAAAACTAAAATCTCAATTAATGTTAGGAACGATACAGATAAAGTTTTAAACATGACAGGTTTATCTGTGTTCCTTAACGATAAAGATCCGATGGTGATATCGAATTTCGGTTTGAAAGCTGGGAGTGAAATAAAATTAACTTTGTCCAATGTGTCTGTTGCATCTGCATTAGATGAACGTTTTAATTTCACTCCTGTACTAATGGCAATGCCTGAGTGAATAGAAAGGTAATTTTGTTTGCTACTGAGAGACTTATTGTAAAGCAGAAAAATAAATAGCAATCTAAAAAGATACGGTTGATAAACAAGGCAAAATTATTAACGGATCACAAAATATTAAACGTAACTGGTTTAAGGGGGAAGTAAATACCCTATGGATTTCAAGATACATCGCGACGGCCAGGGAGCGAATCCCCGGGAGCATAGAATAACTATGTGGCCGGGGTGAGTGAGTGCAGCCAACAAAGAGGCAACTTGAAAGATGACGGGTAAAGATGAATTAAGAAAATTCTCCAATTAGCTTTGCTGTTTTTTCTGCTTTTGGTGTCGCTGCGGACTACTGGAAAGTCTACTCCTATAACTAGAGTTTACTTTGGATAAATCTTATAGAGGGTGAAAGATGTTAAAGAAAATTGCTGTTACTTTGTTGCTGGTGTCCGCCAGCGCTCATTCTGCGAGTTTCGATTGTGCTAAAGCGGTCAGTAAAGCTGAGATGCTAATTTGTGGGACTCCTGAGCTATCCCAGGCTGACGATAATCTATATGTTGATTACCTTAGTGCTAAGCAGGTTACGGACAATAGCGCCGACTTTAAAGCGCTGACGAAGCAGAACTGGAAACTTCGCGAGAAATGCACCACAGTTAAATGTCTTCAGGACTGGTATCGGAGATCATCTGAAATGTACAGGCAGATTGCGGCTAATACTACAGAAAGTTGCTATAAAGAGAGGCAAAAAATTATTCTGGCGGGAACTTTGTTGAGGATTACTTACCCCGGCCCACCGAATTACGAGAGCGTGGAAAGTGGGGATACTCCTGAAACTTATTGGGTGCTACAGCCGGATAATCCGATTAAGTGCGCGAAGGGAGCGCCAGATTGGGGCGATCGCAACTTTATGCAACTGGTAGTTCCATCTGACTTTTATGATTTGTACAGAAGCCTTCTTGGTCACCGCGTAAGCGTAACCGGGAAAATCATGTATGCAGTTTCTGGTCACCACCATACACCACTGATGATTGATAGCCAACGTATTGATGCAGCTGGCTAAACATCCTATAAGGGGTAATGCAGCACGTTCTGACGAACATAATTATGGTGAGTCTACATCTACAGATTCTAAGAAGCCTTGATGATTTCTTGGAAAATAACTCTACGCGGAATAACTATTTTTAATGAAAAAAATATTCCTAAAGGCGAGGTTGTAAGGCGTATTTTATTCGAGCGTGATCTTGATTACGCAGCCAATTATTACAGTCACTAAGGTTATGAAATAACCGCGCAGAGTATTGTAGAACTCACTATACCCAATAGATTTCAAGATGCATCGCGACGGCAAGGGAGCGAATCCCCGGGAGCATAGCTAACTATGTGACCGGGGTGAGTGAGTGAAGCCAACAAAGAGGCAACTTGAAAGATGACGGGTATATACAACATACAACTTGTATTTTACGGGGTTGTGGAATTCCAAAGCATGTTCAGTAGCTAACGTGTAGCAATCCATGTATGCCACGGCTTGACTGAATAAATGCCAGCTGCTCATGTAAGTATGGCGCACTTATACGTTCTGAGTACATGTTCAGTTGGCAAATCTATTCTGGAGAACCAACAGGATAATATGGAATTGTATCCTTGGTTATGCTTATTAAAATCATGGAGATATTTCTAAAATGCGTCTCTTATTAGTAGAAGACCACCCTGAATTATTGCATTGGTTGCAAAAAGCACTGAGCAGTACAGGGTTTGCTGTAGATGTAGCGAGTGATGGCATAGTGGCTGATCAATTATTGCAGACAGAAAACTATGCATTGTTGATTTTAGATGTTTCTTTACCCAGGCTAGATGGCCTTTCATTATTGGTTCGTTTGCGTAAGCGAGGGCAAAATTTGCCGGTATTATTATTGACGGCTAAAGCTGATGTTGCTGACCGGGTAAAAGGACTGAATTCTGGCGCTGATGACTATCTGACTAAGCCTTTTGATTTACAGGAATTGGAAGCACGTATCCGAGCGTTACTTCGGCGCAGTGCGGGTATTCCACAGGAAATTCTGACATTTGGCTCTCTTGTTTATCAGGATGAAGGTTACTTTACACTGAATGGTGAACCATTAGCTTTAACTCCCCGAGAGCTTTCAGTTCTGACAACACTATTCCATCGTCGCGGAAGACCCGTTTCTAAACAACAGCTCTTTGAACAAGTATTTGCGCTATCAGATGAAGCGAATCCACAAAGTATTGAACTTTATGTACATCGGGTTCGGAAAAAATTATCCGGCAGTGGTGTGGGGATCAGCACACTACGCGGATTAGGTTATCGTCTGGAGTGCCAGAATCAATGAAATTGTTCAAAATACCGAAATCATTGTTTCATCAGTTACTCTTGTTTTTCGGTGTTCCGTTGTTTTTATTAGGCGGTTTATCTGTATATACCCATTATTTTAGTGCGAAAAATGCGGCGACATTGGCTTATGATCGCACTTTATTGGCATCTGCCCGCACAGTAGCAGAACGTCTGACAGTCAAGAATAACCAATTAATTGTTGATGTACCTTATGTGGTCTTGGATAGTTTTGAGCGGAATATGAATGATCGACTTTTCTATCAGGTGTTATCACCTGAGGGGAAAACAATTTCTGGTTATGATGATTTACCATTGATACCCGAACATGCGCTGCGATCCAATTTATACACGGCTCTGGTTTATTTTTATGATGCTGAATATCATGGTCAACCTATCCGAGTTGCTGCGTTTTATCAGCCGATCAATGAAGGTGGCATGATGGGGATGGCATTAATATTAGTCGCCGAAACGGTGGCTTCCCGTCATTATCTTGCGCAACAATTATTAATATCTTCTTTGATGAGTCAAGGAACGGTGGTTGGGCTGACTTTGATTCTGGCTTATTTTCTATTGAAACAGTTGCTTAAACCACTACATAAACTTTCTGGTGTCATGGTTCGTCGTCCCGCGAATGATCTCACTCCTTTGCCAGATATGTTACCGTGGTCTGAACTTTCTCTATTATTACATGCATTTAATCGCTATATAGAGAGACTGAAACTGATGGTGAATCGACAGGAAAGATTCAGTGCAGATGCTTCTCATCAACTCAGAACACCGTTAACGGTATTAAAAACCCAAGTGGCAGTAGCGCTTGCCAGTCGAAATCCTGAACAATGGAAAGAAAGCTTGAAGGCTATTGATAATACATTGGATGGTACGATTTCTCTAACAGACCGTTTATTGCAGCTCTCTCGTTTGAAAGCGCATGAAAAAGAAGCCGTGCAGGATTATAAGCCGGTCAATTTAGTTGAATTGTTGCAACAAGCGTGTTTTTCTCGTTTGCAACAGGCTGAAAGTAAGAATATTGATTTGGGTTATGAGGGGGAAAATACTCGATGGATAAAGGGGGAACCTGTACTGCTGACAGAAATGTGCGCCAATCTGTTGGACAATGCGATTAAATATACTCCGGAAGGCGGAATGGTTACTGCCAGAGTTATTCTGAGCCCTTGTAACATGTATTGCTATTTGGAAGTGGATGACAGTGGACCAGGAATTGCTGAAGAAGAAGTCAGTTTGTCACTGATGGCTTTTAATCGTCTTGATAATGCCGCAGGACATGAAGGTGCAGGATTAGGATTGGCTCTGGTAAAAGATATCAGTATTTATCATGGTACTCATCCCCAATTACTGCCCAGCGAAATACTGGGCGGTTTATTAGTAAGAATTCCTTTTAGGTTTTCTGATGATTAATTTCCTGAGATTTTGTTGTTTTACTCCCAATAAGGGGGATACGTAATTGTTGTGCCAACATAACGCCTAACAAGGTTATTCCACCTCCTATCAGGTGGTAACTGTGCATTTTTTCATGTAAAACCAGAATAGCGATAATAGCTGTGAATACTGGGGCCAGATTCATAAATATGGAAGTAGTATTCGCGCCAAGTTTTATGACACCTTGTATCCATAAATAAGGTGCGAGGATTGAGGCTGGAATACCTGCAAATAAGACTAACGGGATATTGTTAGCATTTAATTGAACATCTTTTGTCAACAGGAAATTTGGTAGTAATAACAGGACCCCGAAAGCAATTTGCACATATAGGGATTGCCAGTTTGGTAATGGAATAGACCAGCGTTTGGTTAATACGCCATATAATGCGTAGGAGATGGAAGCAATTAGCATCATCAGTTCACCATGACCTAAACCGTGTTGTAGCAATGACATCGGATTACCAGCGCTGATCAACCAGACTAAGCCAAATAGAGATAAAACAGTACCGAGGGCAATACCGATAGTGGGGATAACACGCAAAACAAATATGCTGATGATGATAGTTAAAAGAGGGAGCATTGAGTTAAAGATTCCCATAAACATTGCGCTGATACTGTGTGCAGCGTAATAGGCCAGGCTTTGATAAAGCACCATACCAAGTGCACCAAGAACTAATAATTTCCACCAATGTTGACAAATTATTTTCCATTGGCGGATAACAGGCAGCAAAACAAAAGGGGTGAGTGTGAGAAAAGCCAAGAGCCAGCGGTAAAAAGAAATTGCAGCAGGATCAATAGCAGTGGTAGCGGCTTTGCTTACCACGGCATTGATCGACCAAATTAGGACGGCTAGAAACGGGAAAAACATATTCATATAGGTGGATCGCATTGAGAGAAACATGGTGCTTAGTTTAACAGTGTTTGATTTATACCCAATAGATTTCAAGTTGCAGCGCGGCGGCAAGTGAACGAATCCCCAGGAGCATAGATAACGATGTGACTGGGGTGAGTGAAAGCAGCCAACAAAGCAGCAACTTGAAGGATGAAGGGTATATTATATATGACGGTATGCCTTAGGTCCTACATTCAGAATGTCGATATAAAGATACAGAACAAGCTATGAATATTGTGGACACATTAAAAAATTAAATAATCATCGGTTTTTTATTAAAAAAATCAACTGCATCATAGGGTATGGCTTAAAGTCCTTATGCGTAGGTTTTGGTTGCCTGCGATTTATCCATACTTATCTCTGCTGGAGCAGGGAACAACCGTCGATGAAGTTGTTTTGGATATCGGTTATAGCTCATCTTCTGCTCTTATTGCGATGTTTCAGCAACTGGTGGGTATGACACCAGAACGTTTCAGAAAAAGCTAACAATAAAAGAAACCGTCATTATGGGTTTTGTTATGATTAAGTGGCAAAATAGCAGGCTACGCCCGTTTTATGCCACAGGATGGAATTAAGTGAAGATTCTGGTTGATGAAAATATGCCTTATGCTGAGCAACTGTTTCAGCAATTGGGGGATGTACAGGCTATTCCGGGACGTCCGGTGCAGGAAGGTGTACTGGAGCATGCTGATGCATTTATGGTTCGCTCAGTGACTAAAGTTAATGAAGAATTGCTGAAAGGTAGCACAGTAAAATTTATCGGTACGGCAACGGCGGGAACTGACCATGTGGATCAGCGATGGTTATCTCAGGCAGGAATTGGGTTTTCTGCTGCACCGGGATGCAATGCTATTGCTGTGGTTGAATATGTTTTCTCTGCGTTAATGTTGCTGGCAGAACGTGATAATTTTGCACTCAAAGACAAGGTCGTAGGGATTATCGGTGTAGGTAATGTTGGTAGCAGGCTGGCAGAACGGTTATCCGTCCTTGGTATCCGGACACTCTTATGTGATCCACCAAGAGCTGACAGAGGGGACGCTGGTGAATTTTGGCCATTGGAAAAACTGGTCAAAGAGGCTGATATTCTTACATTCCATACGCCGCTCAATAAATCAGGTCCGTATAAAACACATCATCTGGTGAGTGCCGAATTGTTGTCGGCTTTGCCGGATAACCGCATATTGATTAATGCCAGCCGTGGCGAAGTTGTTGATAATCAGGCACTGCTTGCCGAGTTGGAATCGGGTAAAAAACTCAGTGTTGTTTTGGATGTTTGGGAACCGGAACCTGATTTATCTCTGCCATTACTGGAATTAGTTGATATTGGTACACCGCATATCGCCGGATACACGCTTGAAGGTAAAGCTCGTGGTACCACTCAGGTGTATGAGGCTTACTGCGAATTCCTCGGTCAGTCCGGTAAAGTTGCTTTATCTGATTTATTGCCTAAGCCAGATTTCAGTCGTATTACCCTGCATGGGCGTGTGACTCAAAGCACACTGAAACGGCTGATACATTTAGTGTATGATGTGCGCCGCGATGATGTTCCGTTACGACAAGTGGCTGGTCAGAAAGGACAATTTGATCGTCTGCGTAAAAACTATTTGGAACGCCGGGAATGGTCATCTTTGACTGTGTGTTGTGATAATAAAGAGAGTGCCGAATTGTTAGCTGCTCTGGGTTTTAGTACAGAACTGATTTAATTCGTGTAGAAATATGTCTGCATGTCAGAAAGAGAAATAATGTGGAGAAAACCAACATGTCAGAAGGTTGGAATATTGCCCTGTTGGGTGCGACAGGTGCAGTAGGTGAAGCGATACTGGCGTTATTACAGGAGCGTCAGTTTCCTGTTGGTGAATTGTATCCTCTTGCCAGTGAACGCAGTGCCGGTGAAAACCTACGTTTTAATGGTAAAAATTTAATTGTTCGTGATGCTGCTGATTTTGATTGGTCGCAAGTACAACTCGCTTTTTTTGTGGCTGGGACAGAAGCTACGGCACAATATGCTGAAAAGGCTGTGCAAGAAGGTTGTTTGGTAATCGATAGCAGTGGATTATTTGCTATGGAACCGGATGTACCTCTGGTTGTTCCGGGTGTTAATCCTCATGCTTTGGCGGATTATCGCAACCGTAATATTATTGCTTTGGCAGATAGTATGACCAGCCAGGTACTGACAGCGATTAAACCGCTGGTTGATACTGCTGGAATTGCACGTTTGCATTTGACTAATCTGTTTTCTGTCTCTGTTCATGGCAAAGCGGCAGTTGATGAATTAGCTGGACAGAGTGCCCGTTTACTTAATGGTATTCCACCAGAGCCGGGCCGCTTCAGCAAACAACTGGCGTTTAATCTTTTGCCATTGCTGGCGGATGCTGAAGGCTCTGTGAGTGAAGAGCGCCGTCTTGTGGATCAGGTGCGTAAGGTTTTACAGGATGAGGGATTGCCCATTTCAGTCAGTTGCGTTCAGTCTTCTGTTTTTTATGGCAATGTTCAGTTAGTCCATTTGGAAACATTGCGTCCGGTTGGTGTGGAAGAAGCCCGTGAGGAGTTGGAACGGATAGTTGATATTAACGTTTCAGATGAAGGTGATTATCCAACACCGGTGACAGAAGCATCGGGTAATGATTCGTTGAATATTGGTTGCTTGCGCGGTGATTACGGTATACCAGAAGCATTGCAGTTTTGGTCTGTGGCCGACAATATCCGGTTTGGTGGTGCTCTGATGGCTATTGAGATAGCAGAAAAATTGATTCAGGAGCAATTTTACTGATGTTTGGTACAGAACAAATAGAATCTGTGCCAGGTTCAAAAATGAAAATTGCATTGGGAATTGAATACGATGGCAGCCAGTATTATGGCTGGCAACGTCAGCAGGAAGTGAAAAGTATTCAGGGATGTCTTGAACAAGCATTATCAAAAGTTGCCGATGAACCCATATCGGTATTTTGTGCCGGACGAACTGATGCTGGAGTACATGCAACAGGGCAAGTTGTTCATTTTGAAACATCTGCCCAGCGCAAGGATGCCGCATGGACAATGGGTGTGAATGCACATTTACCAGCGGATATTGCTGTTCGTTGGGTGAAAACAGTGGATGAGGATTTCCATGCTCGTTTCAGTGCTACGGCCCGGCGATATCGTTACATTATTTTTAATCATCGTTATCGTCCGGCAGTGTTAGCCAGTGGAGTGACTCACTTTTACTATCCACTGGATGAAAAACGGATGCATCAGGCAGCGCAGTATTTATTGGGGGAAAATGATTTTACTTCTTTCCGTGCCGTTCAGTGCCAATCCAAAACTCCTTGGCGTAATGTGATGCATATTAATGTCAACCGTTATGGGCATTACGTGGTAATAGATATTAAAGCCAATGCTTTTGTACACCATATGGTGCGCAATATTGCTGGGAGCTTGATGGAAATTGGTTGTGGTAATCAGGATATTAACTGGATGGCCCGGTTGCTTGCCTTAAAAGACCGGACAAAAGCTGCTGCGACGGCAAAATCGGCGGGATTATATTTAGTTGCCGTTGACTATCCAGAGCAGTTTAATTTGCCGGAATCTGTTATGGGGCCTCTGTTTCTGGCAGATGATCTGATTTAACGTTTTTAATTGCCGACATGGATGTTTTGGCATAACGGAGAATATTATGGAATTTTTTGCTCATATATTTGATTTTGCTAAGTTTATTTTTGATTTCATTCTCCATATTGATATTCATTTGGCTGAACTTGTCGCACAATATGGTAACTGGGTGTATGGCATTCTGTTTTTGATTTTATTCTGTGAAACAGGATTGGTTGTTACTCCATTCCTGCCGGGAGATTCACTTTTATTTGTTGCGGGTGCTTTAGCGGCTTTGGATTCAAACGATCTCAATGTGCATGTCATGGTAGCGTTGATGATTACTGCGGCCATTATTGGTGATGCAGTGAATTACGCTATTGGCCGTATTTTTGGTGAGAGGTTGTTTACAAACCCAGATTCAAAAATTTTCCGCCGTAGTTATCTGGAGAAAACCCACGAGTTTTACGAGAAACATGGCGGGAAAGCAATTATTCTGGCGAGATTTGTACCGATTATCAGAACATTTGTGCCATTCGTTGCTGGCATGGGGAAAATGTCTTATCGTCATTTTGCTGCTTACAACGTGATTGGCGCACTGGTTTGGGTGCTTTTATTCACCTATTCTGGTTATATATTCGGTGATATGCCAGTGGTACAACAGAATTTGAAACTGTTGATTGTCGCTATCATCTTTATCTCAATCCTACCCGGTGTAATTGAAATCTGGCGTCATCGTCGCGCGGTGACGAAACAGAAAACAAACAACTCGTAACAGGTTTGAGCAGTTTTTTATCCACACTGTAATAGCATTGTGGTTTAATGGCACACAATAACAAAACTGGCATAAGCCAGATTCAGACGGAAAGATCATTAATGAGCTGGATTGAAAAAATTCTTAATAAAAGCAACATTACCCAAACCCGTAAGGCAAATATCCCAGAAGGGGTTTGGACTAAATGTGATAGTTGCAGTCAGGTGCTCTACCGTGCTGAGTTAGAGCGCAATCTTGAGGTTTGTCCTAAATGTGATCATCACATGCGTATTTCAGCACGTACTCGGTTGGAGACTTTTCTTGATGAAGGAGCAACAACGGAATTAGGTGGTGAATTAGAACCGAAAGACATTTTGAAATTCCGTGATTCCAAAAAGTATAAAGACCGCATATCGGCAGCACAGAAACAAACGCAGGAGAAAGATGCTCTGGTCGTGATGAAAGGTACCCTGAATGGTATGCCCGTTGTTGTTGCTGCTTTTGAATTTGCATTTATGGGCGGTTCAATGGCTTCTGTTGTTGGTGCCCGTTTTGTCCGCGCAGTAGAGCAGGCGTTGGAAGACAATTGTCCTCTGGTGTGCTTTTCTTCCAGTGGTGGCGCTCGTATGCAAGAAGCGCTGATGTCTCTGATGCAGATGGCAAAAACCAGTGCTGCTCTGGCGAAATTGCAGGAACGTGGTTTGCCTTACATTTCTGTGATGACTGATCCGACAATGGGCGGAGTTTCAGCAAGTTTGGCGATGTTGGGTGATATTAATATTGCTGAACCAAAAGCATTGATTGGTTTTGCTGGACCTCGTGTTATTGAGCAGACAGTTCGTGAGAAATTGCCACCAGGTTTCCAGCGCAGTGAGTTTTTATTGGAAAAGGGAGCGATTGACATGATTGTTCGTCGTCCTGAAATGCGTAGTACTCTTGCCAGTTTGCTTTCTAAACTGACTCATCAGCCACAACCAGGTGCTAAGCCGATTGTTGCTGAATTTGTGGCAGAACCCGCTGTTGATGCGGATATTCAAATAAATACTAATAAAGAAGATGTCTGATACTTTGCGAATTCCTCAAGCCACGTCGTCGTTGACGACGTGGCTTTCCTATCTTGACAGCCTGCATACTAAAGCTATTGATATGGGGCTTGAACGTGTAGGGAAAGTTGCCCGAATCCTGGAACTGGTGAATCCTGCACCTAGGGTAATCACAGTATCTGGTACTAACGGTAAAGGTACTACCTGTTGTACTATCGAATCTGTTCTGCTGGCTGCTGGATTGCGAGTGGGTGTTTATAGCTCTCCTCATCTTGTACGTTATACTGAAAGGGTACGTATTCAGGGTAAGGAGTTACCAGAACAGGAGTTTTGCCGTGTATTTGCGGATATTGAATCCCGTCGTGGTGAGATTTCACTGACTTATTTTGAGTATGGCACATTAGCAGCCTTGCAACTGTTTAAAGAAGCTTGTCTGGATGTTGTCATTTTAGAGGTAGGTTTAGGTGGCCGGTTGGATGCGACAAATATTGTGGATGCCGATATTGCGGCTATTACCAGTATTGCACTTGATCATATTGATTGGTTAGGAGCAGATCGCGAGCATATTGGCTATGAGAAAGCGGGCATTTTTCGAAAAGATCGTTTTGCTGTAGTTGGTGAACCAGATATGCCATCTTCTATTGCGGAAGTCGCCGATGAATTAGGTGCTAAGTTGTTCCGCTGTGGTACTGACTGGTGTTTTTCTCAACGGGAGGAAAGTTGGTATTGGCAATCTGATGATATTCTATTGAGTAACTTGCCTCTGCCAAATGTGCCTTTAATGAATGCGGCAACCGCAATGGGAGTGATTTGTTGCCTATTGCGGCAGGATGATAAAGTCAGTCAGGCGATTAATGAGCAGGCAATCCATCAAGGATTGAAAAATGCACAGTTGCCAGGTCGCTTCCAGATAGTCCGTGAAAGTCCATTGTTGATTTTGGATGTGGCACATAACCCACATGCAGCGGCTTATTTGGTACAGAAACTGACCCTCTTGCCCCGTCAACCGGACAGTAGAATTCTTGGTGTAGTGGGTATGCTTGGCGATAAAGATATCGCTGGCACACTGGCTTGCCTGTCACAGCAAATCGATAAGTGGTATTGCGCTCCTTTAACTGAATTTCGTGGTGCTGATGCCCAAGAGCTGGCTCAGCATCTTGAACAGCCTCAGGTATTTACTGATGTGGAAAGGGCTTGGTATCAGGCAATGGCAGATGCTGATGAACAGGATATCGTTGTAGTTTGTGGTTCATTCCACACGGTGGCGCATGTCATGGAGGCTCTGGACAGGGAGAAGGGAAGTGGCAAGTAAATTTCAGAATCGTTTGGTCGGTACAATTGTATTGGTAGCACTAGGTGTCATTGTGTTGCCTACGTTATTGGACGGCAATAAGAAATACAACGAAGATAAGTTTGCATCAATCCCCTTGGTTCCAAAGCCTGGAGATGAGCAGGAAATTGAATCTATTCCTCCTCTTAATTCGACAACGACAATATTATCAGTCCCGTTGGAGGATGAGACGGAGGTAGTGTTGCCAGAAATACTAGAGCAGCCAGAAATGCCATCGGTAACGGTTCCGCCGCAGCCAGCGCCGATAGCACCTCCCGCTGTTCAGCCAGAAATGAAACTTCAATCACCGAGTAAGCCGGAGCAGAAACCAGCTTCTAAACCGCAAGTACCGGAACCTAAAGCTAAATTAGAGGTTACACCAGAGCCAAAACTTGCAGAGAAGCCAGTTGAAAAAGCACCGCAAGGACAAGCTTATATCGTACAGCTTGGCGCTTTGAAAAACGCAGGAAAGGTGGATGAAATAGTTGCCAGACTGCGTCTATCTGGCTATCAAGTCTATACTGTACCTTCTTCTCCAGTTCAGGGGCAGTTGACCAGAATATATGTTGGTCCGAATGTTTCTAAACAACAACTCGAATCGGCGTTATCAGAATTGAAAAGCCTTACAGGGTTACAAGGGCAGGTAAGAGGTTATAGGCCGTAATAAGATTGTCGGTGTTTATGTGACAAGAGGGATAATCATCATGAAATCAAACAGTAAACATTAAGTGACTGTGGCGATGATGATTTCTCTATATTGCAATTATTTTCAGCGGAACAGGAAATCTGCTACGCAAACGTTTTCGTTTTCTGTTAGAATGCGCCCGAAACGGATGCCGGGGTGTCTATTTTGGAATTAAAACATGGTCTGGATTGATTACGTTATTATTGCCATTATTGGCTTTTCGGCATTGGTTAGCCTGATTCGTGGGTTTATTCGAGAAGCTTTGTCACTGGTCACCTGGGGATGTGCTTTCTTTGTGGCAAGCCATTTTTACACTTACTTAGCGGTTTATTTTACCCGTTTTGAAGATGAATTGGTGCGTAACGGAATTGCTATTGCGGTTCTGTTCATTGCTACTTTAGTTGTCGGTTCTGTGGTGAACTATGTGATAGGTTCTCTTGTGCAACGGACTGGATTGTCAGGTACTGATCGGGTGCTGGGGATCTGCTTTGGAGCGTTGCGTGGTGTGCTGATTGTCGCGGCTATTCTATTTTTTCTGGATACATTCACACCATTTGCTCAAAGTGAGGATTGGAAACAATCACAATTGATTCCACAGTTCAGTCATATTATCAGGTGGTTCTTTGACTACCTGCAAAATGCGTCAAGTTTCCTGCCGGAGAAATATACCTCTCCGCTTGGCTGATGAGGAAAAACTACATGTGCGGTATTGTTGGTATTGTCGGTTTTACACCAGTTAACCAGTCGATTTATGATGCGTTGACGGTGCTTCAGCACCGTGGACAAGATGCTGCGGGCATTGCCACTATTGATGGTAACAATGGATTCCGTTTACGAAAAGCCAATGGCTTAGTGAGAGATGTGTTTGAAGCTCGGCATATGCTGCGTTTACAGGGAACAATTGGGATTGGGCATGTACGCTATCCGACAGCGGGCAGCTCCAGTGCATCGGAAGCTCAACCATTTTATGTAAACTCTCCATTTGGTATTACACTGACACACAATGGTAATTTGACGAATGCTCATGAGTTGAAGAAAAAACTGTTTGAAAATGCCCGTCGCCATGTGAATACCACGTCAGACTCTGAAATTTTGCTCAATGTTTTTGCTAATGAATTGGATCGTTTTCAGCATTACCCGTTGGAGCCTGATAATATTTTTACTGCGATAGCGGCAATGCATAAGCAAGTTAGTGGTGCTTATGCCTGTATTGCGATGATTATTGGTCATGGATTGGTCGCTTTCCGCGATCCGCATGGTATTCGTCCGTTGGTTTTAGGCAAGCGTACTTTGGATGATGGTCGTAATGAATATATGATCGCTTCTGAAAGTGTTGCATTGGATACGCTGGGTTTTGAATTCTTGCGGGATGTTGCATCAGGTGAGGCGGTTTATATTACTGAGAAAGGTCAGTTATTTACCCGCCAGTGTGCTGAAAACCCTTCTTTAACGCCATGTTTATTTGAATTTGTCTATTTGGCTCGGCCAGACTCCTTTATTGATAAAATTTCGGTTTATAATGCCCGTGTGCGTATGGGACAGAAGCTGGGGGCGAAAATTGCCCGTGAATGGGAAGATCTGCATATTGATGTGGTTATCCCAATTCCTGAAACTTCTTGTGATATTGCTTTGGAAATTGCCCGTATATTGGGTAAGCCGTATCGTCAGGGATTTGTAAAAAACCGTTATGTTGGTCGCACATTTATCATGCCAGGGCAACAGGAGCGTCGGAAATCAGTCCGTCGTAAACTGAATGCTAATCGTGCAGAGTTCCGTGATAAAAATGTGCTATTGGTGGATGACTCTATCGTTCGTGGTACAACATCAGAACAGATTGTTGAAATGGCTCGTGAAGCAGGAGCTAAGAGGGTTTATCTTGCTTCGGCGGCGCCAGAAGTGCGTTTTCCAAATGTTTATGGCATTGATATGCCGAATGCAAATGAGCTGATCGCCCATGGGCGTGAGGTTGATGAAATTCGTCAGTGTATTGGTGCAGATGCGTTGATATTCCAAGATTTAACTGATTTAGTCGAGGCTGTTCGTGAAGAAAATCCGGATATTGAACAGTTTGAGTGTTCAGTTTTTAATGGCATTTATGTCACCAAAGATATTGACCAGACTTATCTTTATTATTTGGAAAATCTGCGTAAGGACGATGAAGTGAAACTGAATATTCAGAACGAAATCGAAGACTTGGATATCTATAATGAAGGTTGATTACCTTCGGATTTAAACTGCCCGGTGTCAGTATGAGGAAAAAATGAAAAGATTGATCGTGGGGCTTACAGGAGCAAGTGGAGCTATTTATGGCGTCAGGCTATTGCAAGTTTTACAGCCAGTTGAAAGCGTAGAAACACATCTGGTTATCAGTCAATCCGCTCGCCAGACGCTGGCACTGGAAACAAATTATAGTTTACGGGATGTGCAGGCGTTGGCTGATGTTGTATATGACAACAGAGACATAGCCGCTGCTATTTCTTCGGGTTCGTTCAAAACTTCCGGCATGGTAATTTTGCCATGCTCAATGAAAACCCTTTCAGGTATTGTTCACAGTTATACCGATGGGTTAGTGACTAGAGCCGCAGATGTTGTATTGAAGGAAGGCCGTAAATTGGTGCTCGGTGTGAGAGAAACGCCATTGCATTTAGGGCATCTCAGGCTGATGACACAGGCGGCAGAAATTGGCGCTGTAATTATGCCGCCAGTTCCTGCGTTTTATCATCAGCCTGAACAAATTCAGGATATTATTGACCAGACGGTTAATCGGGTACTCGATCAGTTTGACATTGAGTTATCTCATGATCTGTTTATCCGTTGGCAGGGTGCTAAAGGTGTTGAGATTTAGCGTTCAGTAGGTCTTCAAAGGCTTCTTTTAGCTGAAAATAGCGGAAGCCAAAACCAGCTTGCTCTAATCTATGTGGTATTGCCTGTTGTCCACTCAGTGCCAATACCGCAGCTTCTCCCATCAGTAGTTTCAGCACAAAAGCCGGTATCCGGATAATTGCAGGGCGTTTCAGCACTTCCCCCAGTGTTGCCGCAAACTGATCATTATGTACTGGGTAAGGGGAGGTCATATTAAAAGGGCCGCTCAAGTCGGCAGTCATCAACAGGTAATAAATGCCATTCACCATATCATCAATATGAATCCAGGGGAGATACTGCTTTCCGTTACCCATAGGGCCGCCAAGCCCAAGACGAAAGAGTGGTAACATTTTTTTCAGTGCGCCGCCGTTTTTTGCCAGTACAACGCCAGTACGTAAAAGGCAAACTCGGGTTTTATCACTAGCAGCCTGTAGCGCAAGCTGTTCCCAATGTGTACAGAGCTGATGAGTGAATTCATCATGAGGTGGCTCATTTTCTGTAACAACGGCTTGATTTTGATCTCCGTAATAGCCCACAGCAGAGCCGGAAATAAATACTTCAGGTGGGGTTTGACTGGCATTAATTAGTTTGCTGAGCTGTTCTGTTAATTCCCAGCGGCTTTGACACAGTTTCTCTTTTTGAGCTGGAGTCCAGAGTTTGTTCGCTATAGGTTCACCGGCAAGATTAATAACAGCATCAAAATCATTGAGATCGGTTTTATCTTTCAGACTGGTCCAGCATTCAGCCTGTTTACAGAACAGGGAATAAACTTTCTGAGGTGAGCGGCTCAGAATGGTAATGGAATGGGATAGGGAGAGAAGTTGGTAAACCAAGCGGCTACCAATAAGACCCGTTCCTCCAGTGATTAAAATACGCATAGCCACTCCTGTAACCTAAAGTTGATATAAAAAACTATAGCAGGGATATAAGGGCTTATGGTTAAAGATACGGCTATCTGTTAACGTGATCAAGTTTTGCGGGGAAATAATCACCCCGCAAACAGAGTCAGGCTTTGCTGTATGCTATTTGAGTAGCGGGACGTTGGCTAATCATATCAAACCATTTTTTAACCGCTGGATAATCGTCTAGAACAATATTTTGATATTCATGGGAGCGTGCCCACGGATAAGTTGCGATATCAGCAATACTGTATTTTTGACCACCCAGAAAAGGTGTTTTTTCCAATTGAGTATTCAGTACCTTATACAAGCGTTTTGTTTCTTCCTGATAACGGTTAATTGCGTAAGGCACTTTTTCAGGCGCGAAAAGATTAAAATGGTGGTTTTGCCCCAGCATGGGGCCAAAACCACCAACTTGCCAAAACAGCCATTGCAGGCTTTGGATGCGTTCACGCATATCTGTGCTGAGTAATTTGCCGGTTTTCTCTGCAAGATAGAGAAGAATGGCACCGGATTCAAAAATGGCAACAGGTTTACTACCATCGGCTGGTTGTTGATCAACAATAGCCGGAATTTTGTTGTTGGGAGAAATTGCAAGGAATTCGGGTTTGAATTGATCCCCTGCGCCAATATCAATCCGGTGAATATTATAGGGAAGGCCGGCCTCTTCAAGAAAGAGTGTGATTTTGTGGCCGTTTGGTGTTGGTGCATAGTACAGATCGATCATAGAATCTCCGATAGAGCGTAAAATGAACATAGAATTATATTACACATTATCGTTAATTTATGTAGTGTGTAAGATGCTTTAATACTCTTCCTGGCTTGAAAATTGACCACTATGCATGTTGGCAGTATTTATGGTGATGCCCCGGTTTGTGCGCTTAGTTATTTATTTTGCCAGATAGTTGTATAGTTTTCTTTCGGCTTGCTTTAAACGGCATGCTATTTATTCTTTGAATAATGTTGAAATGAAAATATATAATAAATAATTGATTTTATGTTTATATCAATAATAAAATGTTGGCATGTTATTATTAACCTTTTTATCTTTCTTTAGGTCTGGTGTAAATCTAATTTATTATTGTTTGATTCATTTTAAATAAAATTTAACGATTCATGACGGTAATTGTGTCGATAAATTTTTTACATATTATTCAATGTATTGTTTCTTTCCTTTGTAGTGGTTGTAATTATCTCGCTGAATAAATTAATCCAAGGTTTTTTATTTTTGTGGACCTAACATTTATGAAACAAGGTGATTCAATAACTTGGGTTGTTCCTGATTTTTTATTTTTTGTTCTGTAATTTTTCGTAATTATATTCGTTTTGCATTTGTTGAATTTTATTGCGGCTGCATGCTTGAGAGAATGAATTTTATCTCTCACTATTATTGGTGTCAGTTTGATAATAAGCTTTTAATTAATATTTAAAAATAAAAAAAGGAAAATAATTATGAGTAAATTATTCCTGCGAGATGCTATTGAGAATGGAAAAATAATGGAATATTGGGTGGAGTTCCAATTGGTTGATGAACAAGGTAATCCATTAATTAATATGCCTTATCGCTTAATAAGTCAGGGAGGACAACGTGATGAACGTAAAGGTGTGACTAATGAACAAGGATTACTTAGGGAAGAAAACTTGCCACTTTACCCAGTCATATTATATATCAGTGCTCAGCCATTAGCTGATGAGATGGAACAGCGGCCATTACGGGAGAGCCGTGATATCAGGGCATCAGTAGTTAAACCGAAAGCGGAAGCAGAAGGTCATCAATATTGCTATGTGACAATTGGGCAAATAAGTGGTGGCTTGCCTGTAATTGATAAATGGAAAGAAGATAAACCTCCCCACTATCATTTTCCAGATCCGATGCCGAAAGGGTTTTACGCTCCTTCAATAAATTGCCGATATGTTCTGGAAGTGTGCCCATTTCGGGCTTGGACGTTATTATTACATCATCAGAAAGATTACTCTTTGGTGAATGCTTATAATTTGTCATTAATGGGGCTATTGGCATATTCTCATAATACTGTCGAGGTAGTAGGCTCTATTGCTCATTTTTTTCATCGACAAATGCAAGATGTATCCCAACTGCCCAATAAAATAGAAAAAATAGCTCGTGCTCCTATTGTTTATGATGTGCCATTTCGTGAACGTTACACTGATATTGTATTTATTGACTCAAAAGCGAGTGAAAGTCCATTAGGAGATACTGAGTTATTTTATGCAGCTAACCGGCAAGATATTATTGTCAGTTGGCGTGGGACGGCCAGTATAGATAATGCCATTACCGATATTATGTACCAGCCCCTGAAATTAGGTTGTGGTGAAGGGGGAGTATGCAGTGGTTTTATTGAGAATGGTAAGGTTCATCGGGGTTTTTGGGAAGCGTTTAGTCTTATTAGTAAGTTAAAAGTTTCCGACTCTGATAATAAAAGTGTATTTGATAGAATTACTGATTTGGCTAAAAACAGAAACTTATTTATTGGTGGACATAGCTTGGGAGGCGCGTTGGGATTATTGCACAGTGCGCAACTGAAAAAATATCATCCTTGTTTGTACAGTTATGGAATGCCACGGACATTAACTCGTAGTGCGGTAAAGGAACTAGAGGATATTACGCATTACCGTCATGTGAATGAAAATGATTTAGTTCCCTCTGCGCCTCCAGAAAAAGACCTTGATAACTGGCTTTATGATTATTGGGGGCCGCTGGGCTATTTATTCAGCACTATTGAATTATTGGGTTTGACAAAAGGTGATGAAGTTTTCTTGCATCATGGAAAAATAGTTCACTTTTATAGAACCAATCTGATTATTGAGCGAGTAGAAGAGCGTGGTTCAAGTAATTATATACGGATTAAAGCCACATTACCGGTTGAAATAAAAATGTATTTAATCCCATCACTGAATAATGAAACAGAAAGTGATATGAAGGAAGCATTGGCGATTCAGAAAGAATTCTTCAAACATATCAGTGATGCTGATAGGAATAAATGGTTTCCACGTAATGCAAACCCGACTTTGAAAGATGCTTTAAGTGTACCTGATCACCGTATGCTTAAATATGTTCATTACATCGGTGATCGCATTGCAGAACTGGCTTCTCCAAAGAAATATCATTTTTACCGAGATAAGACACGATTATTTGAGAAAACAATGCAGGAACGGACTGATATTGTTCCCGATATTCGGCAACGTAATACTCTGTTCTTACATATGGATGGCCAGTTAGATAAAGCACTTATTTATGCTAAACAAAATAAACAGGGTAGCTTGGCCTTAAAACGCTATACGGATAATTTTGCATTGATTGGTGAGGATTGGATGTCATCAATATGAAAAAATTCTTATCAGCATGGTCAGTAATATGAATATCTGGATGTGCTAATTCTAATGAAATACTTGCCGTCTAAAGATAATCAATGGATTGCTGTTGAGTGAGAAGTGGAAAATAGAGTTTCGTCCTAATTGGATGAAACCAAAATGCCGAAGGTGACTATATACCGAATAGATTTCAATTTGCAGCGCGGCGGCAAGTGAACGCATCCCCAGGAGCATAGATAACGATGTGACTGGGGTAAGTGAAAGCAGCCAACAAAGCAGCAATTTGAAAGATGAAGGGGATAGTTCCTCAGATGTTCTATTTCAGGTTAAGTTAAAAGGTTGCATGAATCGTCTGAAACGAATAACTTCGTAGAGCCCTACCAATTTGGTTATTCTGAGTAGATTAACCATTCTATAGATTTGTGATTTCTTGCTAATAAAAAAGGTCTTTTGCAGATGGAACAAGAGAATACAGTGGGTGTTGAATGGATCGATATCGTTAATGGAGATAATGAGGTTATTGCCCAAGCTACACGTCAGCAGATGCGCGCTCAATGTTTACGGCACCGTGCTACTTATATTGTAGTTCATAATGGCATGGGGAAAATTCTGGTTCAGCATCGTACAGAAACTAAAGATTTTTACCCGGGAAAACTGGATGCGACCGCAGGTGGTGTTGTATTGATGGGGGAAAATATGCTGGACTCAGCCCGGCGTGAAGCGGAAGAAGAGCTGGGTATTGCAGGAGTTCCTTTTGCTGAGCATGGTAACTTTTATTATGAAGAAGAGAATTGCCGTATTTGTGGCGCATTATTCAGTTGCATCAGTCATGGGCCGTTTGCTTTACAGGCAACGGAAATTGACGAGGTGTGCTGGATGACACCGGAGGAGATCACGATTCGTTGTGATGAATTCACACCTGATTCGTTAAAAGCACTTTCCCTGTGGCTGACTCGTAATAATGATTTCGATGAAGTTATTATGAATAAAAAGATTGATTGATTTAGTTATCTGTTTTAGTTGAATAGCTAAGCTCCTAAGAGGTGGAGCTTATTCTTTTTATTTTTAAATTCTTTTCCTTTGAATAAAAAATTAGAGTTACAAGGTAACAACGATACTTATTGTTGACGCTATGGTAACGAGTGGTTATATATTGAATATACCCGTCATCCTTCAAGTTGCTGCTTTGTTGGCTGCGTTCACTCACCCCAGTCACATAGTTATCTATGCTCCTGGGGATTCATTCACTTGCCGCCGCGCTGCAACTCGAAATCTATTGGGTATATGTCCGTAATGATAAGGTATACTGAACATAAGTAAGATAGTTATGCTTGTTTTGTAGCATCTCGCCAGAGTCTATAATCAGTACCTTGAGGTTCAGGGTTTATAGCAGCTTTTAAACAGGATAATGAAATGATTATCCTGTTGTTTGAGTAATCCACAAGTCAAAATTAACTCGTTTTGGAGGTTAAGATGTCATTTTCATCAAAGTGGAGTCGTGGTTATTTAGAACCAAAAATTAGAGAGTTAAATGAAATATCATTTAGGTTTAGTTTGAAATATCTTTCTGATGTTAGAAGTAGAAATGGCTTTTTTGTAGAAACAAATGAAATAATAAATATGGTTAATCGCGAGATAGATATAAATTGCCTATCTGTTGATGGTGGTATTGAAATTATTCAAGATGAAATAGATAATCTGAAAAAACAGGAATTTGATCTGTTAGTAAACAAAAGCCAGCAATATATGATTGTTCAAAAATAAAAAAGAGATGAGAGAATCAATTTATTTTTGAAGCAAGTTGGTTTTATTAGTGGGGATTCTCAAATCTTTGCAGGTGTTGGTGTGTGTGACTACTCTAGGTATGGCATGTGCGGGTTTCGGTGTTCCTCTACTAGTGCAGGGAGGAAATAATGTTTATGAGAATGGGTATTACCTATTGTTAAGAAAAGAGGTTTCAGGTTAGGTAAGAGATGTTTATCGTGATGCGGCTAAAACACTTGGTTATAGTGAAGCTGATGGTGATAAAGTTTACGGTTATGTAGATTTGGGGTTGTCTGGATACGGAATGGTAAGATCTGTTTTGAAGCCTGGAGCTTTTCGTTTATTTAGATATATTAAAACTGATTACATCAGAGGTTGGCAGGAAATGGGGAAAGTACCTCTGCTTGTTGAATTTACTGGTGATGCTGTGACCGCTTTCGGTATTTATTCGGTTTCTAATGGTGAAGAAAATGAATGACGATGTAACATTATCATATTATAATTTCTTTTTTGTTATTATTTACTACGCAATTTCTATTTTCATATTTATTATGCTTTTTAAGCTAAGAGGGTATGTAAAGGTCTATATTCAAGCAGTGTTTTTCACTATTATTCTTTCAATTTTTACTATTGTTCAATATACTATTTTAGTAAATGGTGGTGTGTTGGTATATATATTCCCACATTGTTTTAGTATTTACGATTATGACTCAATTACTTATGGCACTATGTTTTTTTTCATTGCATATTGCTGCCTGATGCCTGTGAGTAAATTTTATCGTGAGAAAGAACAAAAAAAAGAGTAAAAGAATTGATATTCACTTAATGAATTACATAGTTGAATTTATTTTCAAATCTTCCCATATGCTATAACCACTAGTCCCTGCTATAACATGATTCCACGTTATACTTTTATATTTCAATGACAGAGTTTCTTGAGGTTGCTGGTCATTATGATCCAAAGAATTAGGATGGATTACACTGTATTCCAATATTTGAACTCCAATGAGTTTTAATTTAAAATATAATTCTAGACCTCCATTTGAACTTGTCCGATAAAAATCAATAAAGCAGTCCATTAATTCATTGTTAGAAATGGCAACTCCTAATAAAGGTGTTGATTTGTCAACGGGCTTCTTAATTATCACGGGTTGATGATTAATATTTTTTTACGTAACAGTTTGGTATTTATTACCAATTGAGTCAATTGACGAGCAACCAGAGGAAAGTAATCCCTGAGTTTTTCCTTTTATTGTTAAATAAATCAAATTAGCCACAATATGTTTACTCCTGTCGGTGTCATTTGTATGAGTTGCATATATAAGAAAGAAAGTAGTTTGGTTTTTAGATTCATCTCTTTTCTAATGTTTGTTCTGTAGACCTGACATAGGTATGTTTGCCTGTTTGGAAAGCATTTTTAAGTATTCCAGTTCAGTGTCAAAGAAAAGGGGGGGTAATCAAGGTTCTTTCTATTTTTTTAAAATAGCGTAATTTAAGTGAAAGTCAACCATTTGAGTTAATTTATAAATAATCACTCATTTTAGTGATATCGGTATTGCTAACACGACATTGAATAATGCTGGTTTTGAACTCTAGGCATTCTACTGAAAATTATCATTGGTTGATTTTACTGATAAATAGAATTCCCGGGCAGAATATTCTGTCCCGGGCAATTTAGTTATTTAAACGATGTTGTATTTTATCGTTATATTGCAGTGCTTTATTTATTTAACTTCTGGCATCACGCCAATAAAAGAAGTTTTTTTTCTTGGTTCAGACATTAAAGATTCAAGCTGTTCAACACATTCCAAATAATGAGGTGTGTTCTTGTGTTCATTAGCTGCTTTTTCATCAACATATGCTTCATAAATATAGAAACGGGTAGGGATATTTTCGTCCCGTAATACATCAAAGCGTAAATTGCCTTCTTCCTTAATTGAACCCAAGTGATTGGAACGGAAAACTTCAAGAAACTTATCTAATTTGTCTTGTTTAATATTAATTTCAACTAAAGTTACGTGCATTTTAATCCTCCTTATTCTTTTTCACTTAAAAACAACTCATAAGCTTTGCTGGCACTTTCATTCTGATGTACTACGGCTTGAACAGCTTTTAACATGGCAACCGGTGCTTCGGATTGGAAAATATTGCGTCCCATATCCACACCGGCGGCTCCTTGATCAATTGCTTGATAACACATCTCCAGCGCTTCTCTTTCTGGAAGTTTTTTACCACCAGCAATCACAATAGGAACCGGACATCCGCTAGCAATACGTTCAAAGCCAGTATCGACATAGTAGGTTTTGATAATTTGCGCGCCCATCTCGGCAGCAATACGGGTTGCCAAAGAAAAATAACGCTGATCTCGCACCATATCTTTGCCAACACCGGTTACGGCCATGGTTGGCATACCGTAACGCATTCCCTGATCGACTAACTTGATAATATTCTTGATTGATTGATGTTCATGTTCAGATCCGATATACACCTGAGCCGCTACTGCACAGACATTCAGACGCAAAGCATCTTCCATCGCAACCGCGACCGCCTCATTGGACAGTTCCGTCAGGATAGAATTGGCGCCGGAAGCACGCAGAACTACAGGTTTATTAGTCGCAGGTGGAACCTGACTGCGGAGAATACCGCGCGTACACATTAATACATCGGTATGCGGAAACAGTGGTGCAATATTGATATCAATGCGTTCAAGACCGGTTGTTGGCCCTTGAAAATAACCGTGGTCGAAAGCCAACATAACAGTTCGGTTGGTTTTGGGATTGAAAATGCGTGATAGTCGTGATTGCATTCCCCAATCAAGTGCGCCACAGCCTTTTAGTTCAAACAAGCTATTCTTCTGTGGAACATCAACACCAAAATCTTTACCGTCTTTAATATCGTCTAAATCTGCCATTTTTCTTCTCCTAACTAGCTTACACTGAGCCAGCAACCACGACTGGCGGAGATTGCTGGACAATAGAATTAGAAATCGTATTGATTGATATTGTCTTTGGTGAAAATTACTTGTTCAGGCAAAACAACAATATCGTTCCCTTTGGCATCATAGCTGTAACCTTGAAAATGGTTTGATGCAACTTTGATGATGCCAATATGGGGAATATCTCGTTTCTCACAGATATTTAAATCACCTTTCTTGAGTAATTTGTTGGCTACATGAGTGGAAATCTTGTCCTGATTAACAACATCCTAAAGCCTGAATTGTTTCACCTTTAGACCTTTTATACCCTTCATCCTTCAAGTTGCTGCTTTGTTGGCTGCTTTCTCTCACTGCCGCGCTGCAACTCGAAATCTATTAGGTATATACCAGCGATAATATTCATATAGCGTTGATTTGCCTGCATCGCTATCTGCTAACATCATGACATCCTGTGATGTAGGCGCTGGGGTAATAAGAGTGAACAAATTTTTATTTAAAAAACAATTATTCAATATGGTAGCCGTTGTATTTCGAATTTAGCACTATTTAGATCACAATTTATGAAAAAATTTGATCCACGTTATATTATGTTCAAATTGTGCGGTAAGACTCTGGCGTGTAATGCGGTTTAATGCTTATCTGTTGAGTGCGGATAAAAGAAAGTGGTTATGGCGATAAAATTAACGAAAGAAAAATCAGTTAAAGAGAAGCAGATGCTGTCTGAGGACACTTATCTGGGTAATAGCATGAGTGAAGAAGAGCTGCTTGCACGTATTGCATGGTTTTACTATCACGATGGCCTGACACAAGGGGATATCGGTGATTTACTTGGTCTGAGTCGGTTAAAGGTTTCCAGATTGCTGGAAAAGGGGCGGCAGTCAGGTGTTATTCGGGTACAGATTAACTCTCGCTATGAGGGGTGTCTGGCGCTGGAAAATACTTTGCAAAAACATTTCTCTTTGAAACAAGTTCGTGTTTTACCTGCATTGGCTGATATGAATCTTAGTGTCAGGTTGGGGGTTGGGGCGGCACATTTGTTGATGGCACTGATTGAACCTCAGCAATTACTGGCAGTAGGATTTGGTGAAACCACAATGTGCACGTTACAACATTTGAGTGGTTTTATCTCATCACAGCAAATTAGGTTGGTCACGTTGTCCGGTGGTGTTGGTCCTTATATGACCGGAATTGGTCAACTGGATGCTGCCTGCCCAATAAGTATTATTCCTGCCCCATTACGCGCTTCGACCGCTCAGGTCGCCGAAACATTTCGTCAGGAGAATAGTGTCCGTGACGTTTTGCTGGCAGCGGGTGCGGCTGATATTGCTATCGTGGGTATCGGTGCCATTAATCAAAAACAGCAGGCGACAATTATGCGTTCTGGCTATATCAGTGGTGGTGAACAACTGATGTTTGCCCGAAGAGGCGCGGTTGGCGATATTCTTGGCTATTTTATGCAAGCAGACGGTGAGTTGGTGGAAGATTTACAGATTCATCATGAACTTATTGGTATCGCCATGCCGGAACTGAAAACAATTCCAACCGTTATTGGTGTTGCGGGCGGTGAAGATAAAGCGGAAGCCATTATTGCGGCCCTTAATGGTCAATATATCAATGCATTGGTGACTGAAGAGCAGACCGCCAAGGCGATGTTGAATTTATTGCGCTGACCACGTACTCACTCTATCCGTGAATAAATAAAAAAATCTGAGGTAAGGCTATAAGTTTAGAAAATAATTAAACTGAGGATAGCATCATGAATCAACGCCGTAGTGCTAATCCATCAGGAAAATATCTGATGGCGCTTGATGCAGGGACAGGGAGTGTTCGTGCAGTAATATTTGATCTTGAAGGGAATCAAATTGCTACCGGACAGGCTGAATGGGCACATCAGCCTGTACCTGATGTGCCCGGTTCAATGGAATTTGATTTGGTGATGAACTGGCAGTTGGCTTGTCAGTGTATTCGTCAGGCGCTGAAAAAAGCAGAATTACCTGCCTGCGCTATTCAGGGTGTTGCGTCCTGCTCTATGCGGGAAGGTATTGTTCTCTATAACCGTAATGGTGAGCCGATTTGGGCCTGTGCTAATGTGGACGCGCGTTCCAGCCATGAAGTGGGTGAATTGAAAGCGTTATATAACAATACCTTTGAATATGATGTTTATCAGCGTTCAGGGCAAACGTTGGCGTTGGGGGCTATGCCTCGTCTTTTATGGCTTGCTCATCATCGCCCAGATATTTATCGTCAGGCAGCAGCCTTAACGATGATCAGCGATTGGCTGGCAAATATGCTCAGTGGTGAGCTGGCGGTAGATCCCTCCAATGCGGGCACGACAGGAATGCTGGATCTGGTCAGCCGTGACTGGTGTACTAATCTGCTTGAGATGGCAGGGCTGCGTTCAGATATTCTTTCACCGGTAAAAGAAACAGGGACTTTGTTAGGTTACGTCACTGAAAAAGCCGCATCTCAATGCGGACTGGATGTTGGAACCCCGGTGATTATGGGGGGTGGTGATGTTCAGCTTGGTTGCCTTGGTTTAGGTGTTGTAAAACCGGCACAGACCGCTGTTATCGGTGGTACCTTCTGGCAGCAGGTTGTAAACCTACCGGCACCAATAACTGACCCGAATATGAATACACGGATTAACCCTCATGTTATTCCCGGTATGGTTCAGGCGGAATCCATCAGTTTTTTTACTGGCTTAACGATGCGTTGGTTTAGGGATGCATTTTGTGCAGAAGAAAAATTACTGGCGGAACGTCTTGGTGTTGATGCCTATAGTTTATTGGAAGATATGGCAGCCAGAGTGCCGGCTGGTGCTTACGGTATTATGCCAATTTTCTCTGATGTGATGCGGTTTAAAGCTTGGTATCATGCAGCACCGTCCTTTATTAACCTGTCAATTGATCCTGAAAAATGCAATAAATCGACATTATTCCGTGCATTGGAAGAAAACGCTGCGATTGTTTCGGCTTGCAATTTGGATCTGATTTCTGCATTTTCGGCGGTGAAACTGGATTCACTGGTATTTGCTGGTGGTGGTTCAAAAGGAAAATTATGGAGCCAGATTTTATCTGATGTGACAGGGCTTCCAGTGCGGGTTCCGATTGTCAAAGAGTCTACTGCTTTGGGATGTGCAATTGCGGCCGGAGTCGGTGTTGGGCTTTATGATGCAATGGGTGCTACAGGGGAAAAGTTGGTGCGCTGGCAACACGAATATCAACCTAATCCTGAACATTATGAGGTATACCAAAAAGCTAAAGAAAACTGGCAGGCGATATATGCCGATCAGCTAACATTGGTCGATCATGGGTTAACAACTTCGCTTTGGAAAGCACCGGGATTATAACGTGTAATGAGTTGATCTGCTGGTGCCTATATGGCCGGTATTTTGCTGGGTGCGCTTGCGCTGATGTGTGGTTTGTGCACCAAGTGTTGCATGCCTGAAGATATGTGAGGATGCGATAATTGAAAAGGGACATTTCGTAATCAGGTATTTATATATACCCCAATAGATTTCGAGTTGCAGCGCGACGGCAAGTGAACGAATCCCCAGGAGCATAGATAACTCTGTGACTAGGGTGAGTGAAAGCAGCCAACAAAGCAGCAACTTGAAGGATGAAGGGTATATAAAAACTATATGAATGAATGACTGTAATACAAATATATTAATAAGTATTGAATAATTTAATATTGATGTGATAATCCGGTATACATTTCTTATACCGGATTTTTTATGTGTTAAAACAGAATAAGGAAAGTGATAATTTACATATAAGTTATCTTTTTAGGTTTTTTTGTTATTATTGTTGTTATTTTCTGTTGTGTGATCTAAATCTAATTTTATTGTTGATTTTATTTTGTCTTATTGATTGCCTTGGTATACCAATCATATATTTAATTGTAGGGTTATTGTTGGAAATATTTCTTGCAATAAATAATTAGGAGAAGATAATCGAAGAATTGATAACGGTAATGTGTTTTTAGGTGGTGATATAGACTGATTTAATTATCTTTAATTTCATGATCTGACTTTGATACATATTGGGTTTATTTTAAATAACTCGTGAGAATTAATAGTCTATCTTACTTAGGCGTAGTTGTTACAGAGAAATAGTTGTTACAGGCTGTTAGAAAGGCAAATAAAATAACCCTAATGGGATATATCCTATGGATTTCAATATGCATCGAGACGGCAAGGGAGCGAATCCCCGGGAGTATAGATAACTCTGTGACCGGGGTGAGTGCAGCCAACAAAGAGGCAACTTGAAAGATGATGGGTATAGATGGTCAGAGTGAAAAAGTGATAGAGGACATTTAAATGTATATGTTTGAAGATATACGAAAACTGAATAATATTAAACTTTGGCTCGGTTCGCACCACGTATTGGTAAATATTACCGGGCGTCAGAAAAATCATATCAAAGAAAGAGTTAACTGGAATATATCTCGTTGCAATCAATCTCTTATTATGTTGGTTATTATTCTAGTTACATTGTTTTATTATTGTAAAATAATATGTAATGAAGCTGATTATAATCTATGATGTTTATTTGTGGTATTGAATGTCATAATATTTTCATTGGTTATATAACCTGATTGTTATTAAATAATGTCGGATGTGATTATTATTAATCTGAGGTTGTGCTATTGCCTAATAGGCTAATAAAATACCGATAATGGTTTGGTTTTTTTGGTTGTGGGATTTTTGTCAGCTAGTAAAAATTGTAGAAAATTGAAGGAACTTATACAAAGAGCAGGAGAGGATGGAATATTTTATTCTGCATCACAAGGTGAATGATTTATTCCGTTGTCAGGAAAATTAGCGTCAAAGAGTGGTTAATTGACAATGGTTAATTGGACTATGGCATCTAATATCTGATGATGTCAGTCGTGTCTTTTTATTTCTTGGGGGCAAGAAGTAAGAGAAAAGCATTGGTGATGACTGTCAAGAGTGACAGTTTTTAAATTTCTAACAGATTTGTTGAGGTAGTAAATGAAAGATAGCGTGGCTAAAGCCGAAAGTGTTCTTGAAGCTGAACTTCTCTCTCAGACATTGGAAAACATAACCAGCGAAAATAATGCTTCACAACAGATTCAGAACGTAAGGAATATCCCTCAGGTGCTTACATCCAGTGAATCATTCTGGTGTGAGCGCCTTGCTTCTTTACAACCCCTCCAGTTACCTTTCGACATTTCCGAGAAACAGACAGAATCCAGATGGGTAATGAGTCCTTGGCAGCCGCCACTACCAAAAAATGATGAAGAGGACCCATTACAGGCACTATTGCAGGTATTTGTCATCTATATTGCGCGATTAACTCATCAGACTGAATTCCAAATCGGTTGGTGGGTGGATGAGGTAAAAGATAAATCGACAGACTTGGCGCCGGTGGTGCCGATGGCCGTTGAGGTGGCGTTTGATAAGCCCTGGAGTGTAGTAGCTGACTGGGTTGATGCTGAACTTGCCCGGTTGGCACAGCATCATACATTTAGTCGAGATCTCCTTTCTCGTTCTCTTTCTCTGCGTGCTATCCCGGCATTAAGAACAAGTCAGCCGTGGCCAATTGCTGTTGCTGTGATAAAAGATGACAGACAGTGTGATCAGTATGTACCCGGTGAATTGCTGACACTCCAGAGTAATGCACAGGGTGGTTTTCGTTGGATCTATGATGAAAATCGCCTGAGTGAGGAAGTGATTCAGCGAATGAGTGAACATTTACAGGTGCTAGCGTCGTCAAAAAGAGTGAGTGATGAAATCCCTGTTTGGCAGCTTAATTTATTGCCTGAGGCTGAGCGTACATTGCTACTGGAAACCTGGAACGCCGTTGAAACGCCCTATCCTGACCCGTTATGTATTCATCAATTGTTTGAGCAACAAACAGAGCAAGCTCCGCAAGCCACCGCGTTAGAATATCAAGAACAGACCTTCAGTTATGCGGAACTGAATGCCCGTGCTAATCGTCTGGCTCATCAACTGATAGCGTTGGGCGTTGCACCGGACCGACGGGTAGTGATTTGTGTTGCGCGCTCCCCGGCGATGGTGGTGGCGCTGTTGGCAGTGTTGAAAGCGGGTGGGGCCTATGTGCCGCTGGATTCAACTTACCCGGAGGAACGTCTGGCGTATATCCTGAATGATACTGCCCCGTCAGTGGTTCTGGTGGATGAAGCTGGCCGGGCGGCGTTGGGTGAAACCGCGCTGGCCGGGTTAACGGTGCTTGACCCGAATACTCAGTTTGACCAACCAACCAGCAACCCACAGGTCCCGGCGTTGACGCCACAACATCTGGCGTATGTGATTTACACTTCCGGTTCAACGGGACAGCCGAAAGGGGTGATGATAGAGCATCAGGCTATTTATCAACGTTATCTGGGTTTTAATGAACTCTATAATGTCACCGCGCAAGACCGGGTGGTGCAATTTGCCGCTTTTGCGTTTGATGTTTCAGTGGAAGAGTTTTTCTCGGCGTTATGCAACGGAGCCACGCTGGTGGTCCGCGACGACAGTTGGTTGGCTTCGGTGCGAGAATTTATCGCCTTAATCCGGCAATATCGTATTACGGTCATCTCGCTGCCGACCTTATTCTGGTCTGAATTGGCGGCCAGAGACACTGGGTTACCGCTACCGGATCATCTCCGACTCATCATCATTGGGGGGGAGGCGGTGAAAAAGAACGCGGTTCAGGACTGGTTTAGGCAGGCAGGCCATCGGCCTCGGTTGTTAAATGGTTATGGCCCGACAGAAAATACTGTAACAGTGACCTACAAGGATGTGTTATCTCCGGCAGATGCCCGTTCTATCGGTTATCCGGCTAAAAATGCCCGTATCTACCTGCTGGACAGCTATGGCGAATTGGTACCTGTAGGTTGTGTTGGTGAAATGTATATTGGTGGCGTCGGGGTGGCTCGGGGTTATCTGAATCGACCGGAATTGAGCGCGGAGCGTTTCATGCCAGACCCTTTTAGTCCGGTATCTGGTGATCGGATGTATCGTAGCGGGGATTTGGCACGTTACCTGCCGGGCGGAGATCTGGAATTTCTGGGCCGTAACGACGATCAGGTTAAAATCCGTGGTTTCAGGATTGAACTCGGGGAAATTGAAACCCGACTGGTGGAACATCCGGCGGTACGAGAGGCGGCGGTGTTGGCACTGGATGATGGGCAAAGCAAGCGGCTGGTTGGCTATGTGGCGGCGGAGAAGAATGAAGGCTTGGCTGCTGATTTGCGTAAATACCTCAGTACGATTTTACCTGACTATATGGTGCCGGTTGCCTTTGTGCGTCTGGATACCTTCCCGCAGACTCCGAACGGTAAGTTGGATCGCCGGGCGTTACCAGCGCCGGGGGAGGAGGATTTTGCCCGTCAGATTTATGAAGCGCCACAAGGTGAGCTTGAGATCACCTTGGCCGCTATCTGGCGTGAGTTATTGGGTATTGAGAAGATTAGTCGGTATGACAGCTTCTTTGCGCTGGGTGGTCATTCATTGCTCGGCGTGAGGATGATTGAATGTCTGCGTAACATCGGATTGACATTGGCGGCCCGTGATCTGTTCCAGTCTCCAGTGCTGTCAGAATTGGCCCAGACGTTGGGACAGCATCAGGTCGTGATAGTGCCGCCTAACGTTATTACACCGGATACTACAGCACTGACGCCGGCGATGTTGCCGTTGATTGATTTGACTCAGACTGATATTGACCACATCGTCGAACAGGTGCCGGGCGGGACGGCCAATATTCAGGATATTTATGCTCTGTCGCCGTTGCAGGACGGTATCTTGTTCCACCATCTATTGGAACAGGAAGGTGATCCGTATCTGTTGCTCTATCCGGTGTCCTTTGCTAACCGGTCTTTGTTGGATCGTTATCTGGCGGCGGTGCAACAGGCGATTGATCGCCATGATATCTTGCGGACGGCGTTTATTTGGCAAGGATTGTCAGTCCCGGCGCAGGTGGTTTGCCGCCAGGCACAGTTGCCTGTGACGGAACTGACGCTGGAGCCGGCTGACGGTCCAGTGATTGACCAATTAATCCGGCGTTTTGATCCGGGTGGGTATCGTCTTGATCTGAGTCAGGCTCCGTTATTGCATTTTGTTATCGCTCAGGAAACCGATGGTCGCTGGTTCTTACTGGAGTTGCAACATCACTTGATTGGCGACCATGAAACGATGGAAATGATGCACCGTGAAGTGCAGGCGTATTTTGCCGGGCAAGGGGACCGCTTACCTGCGCCGGCGCCGTTCCGCAATTTGGTGGCTGAGGCCCGCTTAGGAGTGAGTCAGGCAACACATACCCGCTTCTTTACCGAGATGCTGGCGGCGGTGGATGAACCGACGTTGCCGTTTGGACTGACGGAGGTGCATCGTGATGGCTCTCAGATGAGGGAAGCTTATCGGATGCTAGCAACCACGTTAAATGATCGTCTGCGCAGTCAGGCCCGGCGTTTGGGGGTCAGCCTGGCGGCGTTGTGTCATCTGGCCTGGGCGCAGGTGCTATCGCGTACCAGCGGACAAGAGAAAGTGGTGTTTGGTACCGTCCTGTTTGGGCGTATGGCCGTGGGGGAAGGGGCAGACAGTGGCATGGGGCTGTTTATGAATACTCTGCCGTTGCGACTGGATATCGATGAAACCCCGGTACGGGATAGTGTGCGAGCGGTGCATCTGCGACTGGCTGAATTGCTGGAGCATGAGCATGCTTCACTGGCGCTGGCCCAACGGTGCAGTGGTGTACAGGGTGAAGCCCCACTCTTTAGTTCCCTGTTCAACTATCGCCATAATGAGCAACCGGTGACTCTGGATGAAGCGATGGCCGGGATTGAATTTCTGGGCGAACTGGAACGGACTAATTATCCCTTTGGATTGTCAGTGGAAGATGGTGGTTCCACGTTGGGGCTGACTGCTCAGGTGATTCAGCCGTTTGAGCCAGATAGACTATGCGGTTATATGCAACAGGCGCTGGAAAGTCTAGTGGAAGCGCTTGAACAGGCCCCGGCGACGCCGGTACGTGCGCTGAACGTCCTGCCTGAAATGGAACGTACCCTGTTGTTAGAAACCTTAAATACCACTGAAATCCCGTATCCTGATCCATTATGTATTCATCAACTGTTTGAGCAACAGGCAGAGAAAACCCCGGATGCGACCGCCTTAGTATATGAGGAACAGTGTCTCAGTTATGCCGAATTAAATACCCGCGCCAACCGCTTTGCCCATCAACTGATTGCATTAGGTGTCACACCGGATCAGCGGGTGGCGATTTGCGTGGCTCGTTCTCCGGCGATGATGGTAGCGTTGTTGGCAGTGCTGAAAGCCGGCGGGGCTTATGTGCCGTTGGACCCGACTTATCCGGCAGAACGTCTGGCGTATATTTTGCATGACACAACCCCGTCCGTGGTATTGGTTGATGAAACTGGCCGGGCGGCGCTTGGCGAACAGGCACTTGCAGGACTGACGGTACTTGACTCGAATGCTTTACCAGACCAGCCGGACAGTAATCCACAGGTCACTGGGTTGACGCCACAACATCTGGCTTATGTCATCTACACTTCCGGTTCAACCGGGCAACCGAAAGGGGTGATGATAGAACATCAAGCGGTGTATCAACGTCATTTGGGTTTTAATGAGACCTATGCCGTTACGGCACAAGACCGGTTGTTACAATTTGCCTCTTTTGCGTTTGATGTTTCAGTAGAGGAATGCTGCTTGTCATTGTGTAATGGTGCCACGTTAGTAATGCGTGATGAGCGTTGGATGACTTCCATGCAGGAATTTATTGCCTTAGCCTGGCAAAACCGTATCACGGTGATGTCTCTGCCGGCGCTATTTTGGTCCGAACTGGTTGCCAGAGACAATGGATTACCGCTACCAGATTGCCTCAGACTCATCATCATTGGGGGTGAGGCAGTGAAAAAGAGTGCTGTTCAAGAATGGTTTGCGCGGGAAGTCCATCGTCCCCGACTATTGAACGCTTATGGCCCGACGGAAAATACCGTGACGGCGACCTGTAAGGAGATCTTATTCCCGACAGACGATCGTTCTATTGGCCGACCGGTTAAAAATACCTGTGTTTACCTGTTGGATGGAGATGGTCAGCCAGTACCATTAGGCAGCGTTGGCGAAATGTATATTGGTGGAGTGGGTGTCGCACGAGGTTATCTTAACCAGCCGGAATTGAGTGCGGAACGTTTTATACCCGATCCATTTAGTCGGGTGTCTGGTGCGCGGATGTATCGCACTGGGGATTTGGCCCGCTACTTGCCGGACGGCAATCTGGAATTCCTGGGCCGTAACGACGAACAGGTAAAAATTCGAGGTTTCCGGATTGAACTGGGAGAGATTGCAACCCGATTGATGGAACACCCAGCGGTACAAGAGGCGGCGGTGCTGGCGTTGGAGGATGGGCAGGGCAAACGTCTGGTTGCCTATGTGGCCGCGGAAGCGAATACGGAGTTGGCTGCCAGTTTACGCGAACACTTGAGTGCCATTTTACCGGACTATATGGTTCCGGCAGCCTTTGTGCGGCTGGATACCTTCCCACAGACGCCGAACGGCAAACTAGATCGCCGGGCATTACCGGCACCACGAGAGGAAGATTTTGTCCGTCAGATTTATGCAGCCCCAGAAGGGGAAACTGAGATCGCCCTGGCGGCTATCTGGCGTGAGTTACTGGGCATTGAGCAGATCAGCCGGCATGATAGTTTCTTTGTATTGGGCGGCCATTCCCTGCTCGCTGTACGCATGATTGAACGCTTGCGTCGCTTGGGATTGACACTGGCGGCGCGTGATCTGTTTCAATATCCGGTACTGTCAGAATTGGCACAAACATTGGGACAGCACCAGGCCGTGATAGTGCCGCCTAACGTTATTACACCGGATACTACAGCGCTGACGCCGGCGATGTTACCGCTGATTGATCTAACTCAGACTGATATTGATCGCATTGTCGGGCAGGTGCCGGGCGGAGTTGCCAACATTCAGGATATCTATGCCTTGTCGCCGTTGCAGGACGGTATCCTGTTCCACCACCTGTTGGAACAAGCAGGTGACCCGTATCTGTTGCTCTATCCATTGATCTTTGCGAATCGGTCTCTGTTGGATCGTTATCTGGCGGCGGTGCAACAAACGATTGATCGCCATGACATCTTGCGGACGGCTTTTATCTGGGAAGGATTATCAATTCCGGCGCAAGTGGTTTGTCGCCGGGTACAGTTGCCCGTGACGGAACTGACGCTGGACCCAGCTGACGGCCCAGTTATTGATCAGTTAACCCGGCGTTTTGATCCAGGGCAGTATCGTCTTGATTTGAGTCTGGCTCCGTTACTGCATTTTATTATTGTTCAGGAAACCGATGGCCGCTGGGTCTTACTGGAATTGCAGCATCACTTGATTGGCGACCATGAAACGTTGGAAGTGATGCACCGTGAAGTGCAGGCGCATTTTTCCGGACAGGGGGAGCACTTGCCTGCACCGGCTCCTTTCCGCAATCTGGTGGCTCAGGCTCGGTTAGGTAAAAGTCAGGAAGAACATACCCGCTTCTTTACCGACATGTTGGCGGATGTGGATGAGCCAACGTTGCCATTTGGGCTGGCGGAGGTACATCGTGATGGATCTCAGATGAGGGAATTCCATCGGATGCTGTCACCTGAGTTGAATGATCGTCTGCGTAGTCAGGCCCGGCATTTGGGTGTCAGTCTGGCGGCGTTGTGTCATTTGGCCTGGGCGCAGGTGCTGTCACATACCAGTGGTCAGGAGAAAGTGGTATTTGGCACCGTCCTGTTTGGCCGCATGACGGCGGGGGAAGGTGCAGACAATGGCATGGGGCTGTTTATGAATACCTTACCGTTGCGACTGGATGTCGATAATACTCCGGTACAAGATAGTGTGCATGAGGTGCATCTGAGACTGGCTGGGTTGCTGGAGCATGAGCATGCCTCATTAGCGTTGGCACAACGGTGCAGTGGTATTGCCAGCGGTACTCTATTGTTTAGCGCTCTATTCAATTATCGACATAATGCCTTATCGGCAACGTCGGATGACATCATCAACGGTATTGAATTTCTGGAAGGGCAGGAGCGGACGAACTATCCCTTTGGGCTGTCTGTGGAGGACGGTGGTTCCACGTTGGGGCTGACCGCTCTGGTGATACAGCCGTTTGATCCAGAGCGGCTATGCGGTTATATGCAACAGGCGCTGGAAAGTTTGGTGGAAGCGCTTGAACAGGCCCCGGAGACACCGGTACGTGCGTTGAACGTCCTGCCTGAAACAGAACGTACCCTGTTGTTGGAAACCTGGAATGCCACTGAAAACCCGTATCCTGACCCGTTATGTATTCACCAACTATTTGAACAACAGGTAGAAAAAGCCCCGGATGCGACAGCGTTAGTGTATGAGGAGCAGTGTCTCAGTTATGCCGAATTAAATGCCTGTGCCAACCGCTTTGCCCATCAACTGATTGCATTAGATGTCATACCGGATCAGCGGGTGGTGATTTGCATGGCACGCTCGCCAGAGGTAGTGATAGCACTGTTGGCGGTGCTGAAAGCGGGCGGAGCCTATGTACCGCTGGACCCAACTTATCCGGCAGAACGTCTGGCGTATATTTTGAGTGATACTGCGCCGTCAGTGGTACTGGTTGATGAAGCTGGCCGGGCGGCACTTGGTGAAAAAGCGCTTACAGGGTTGACAGTACTTACTCCGAATACCTTACCTGACCAACCGGATAGTAACCCACAGGTACCCATGTTGACGCCACAGCATCTGGCTTATGTCATTTATACCTCTGGTTCAACCGGGCAGCCGAAAGGGGTGATGATAGAACATCAAGCGGTGTATCAACGTCATCTGGGTTTTAATGATACTTATGGCGTCACTGCGCAAGACCGGCTATTACAATTTGCCTCTTTTGCGTTTGATGTTTCAGTAGAAGAATGCTTCTTATCGTTGTGTAATGGCGCCACATTGGTTATGCGCGATGATCGTTGGCTGACTTCTATGCAGGAATTTGTTTCCTTAGCTTGGCAAAACCGTATCACAGTGATGTCTCTGCCGGCGTTATTTTGGTCCGAACTGATTGCCAGAGACAATGGCTTGCCGCTACCGGATTGCCTCAGGTTCATCATCATTGGGGGTGAGGCGGTTAAAAAGAGCGCAATTCAGGACTGGTTTGTGCGGGAAATCTACCGACCTCGACTATTGAATGCTTATGGCCCGACGGAAAATACCGTGACGGCGACTTGTAAGGAGGTCTTATCCCCAACGGATGATTGTTCTATCGGCAGGCCGCTGAAGAATACCAGTGTCTACCTGTTGGACAAATACGGTCAGCCTGTACCATTAGGCAGCATTGGCGAAATGTATATTGGCGGCGTCGGTGTGGCTCGTGGTTATCTGAACCAGCCGGAGTTGAGCGCGGAACGTTTTATCGCAGATCCCTTTAGCCCGGTATCTGGTGCACGGATGTATCGCACTGGAGATTTGGCCCGTTACCTGCCAAATGGCGACTTAGAATTCCTTGGTCGTAACGACCATCAGATTAAAATCCGCGGCTTCCGGATTGAACCGGGAGAGATTGAAATCCGGTTGGTGGAACATCCTGCTGTACAAGAGGCGGCTGTGTTGGTGTGGGAGGAAGGGCCGGACAAGCATCTGGTCGCCTATGTGGCGGCGCAAGCGAATGAGGGGTTGATTACCAGTTTGCGTGAACATCTGAGTGCCCGGTTGCCGGATTATATGGTGCCGTCAGCTTTTGTACGGTTGGATGCCTTCCCACAGACCCCGAATGGCAAATTGGATCTCCGGGCATTACCTGCGCCGGGGGAGGAAGATTTTGCTCGTCAGGTCTATGAAGCCCCGCAAGGGGAAACGGAGGTAGCCCTAGCCGCGATTTGGAGTGAGTTGTTGGGGGTTGAGCAGGTCAGCCGGTATGACAACTTCTTCGCGTTGGGCGGTCACTCACTGCTCGCCATGCGAATGACAAACCTTGCTGCTGGTCGGGGATGGGTTTGTACATTGAATGCATTGTTCCAATTCCCGGTGCTGACTGAACTGGCTGCAAAAATCACCTCAGATTCGCTGTCTGAGCCACAAACCCGTGCTATATCGGTGCGACCTGATGGAACAGAGCCGCCGTTGTTCTTTGTTCCCAGTGGGATGGGAGACTATTCTTATGTCTTCGGACTGGCTAATCATCTGCCATCAGGCTACCCGATTTATGCTCTGCCCTGGCCATCCATCAATGAAGGCTCGATGATGACGGTGGAAGCACAGGCGGCCAGAATGATCACCTTGATGAAAGCGGTTCAGCCGGATGGTCCGTATCGGCTGGGAGGTTACTCCTCTGGCGGTATATTGGCTTATGCGATTGCCCAGCAGCTTTTGAATGCTGGAGAGAGGGTTAATTTCTTAGGCCTGATTGATACGCCAGCGCCTGATTATTTTGAGGAACAGTCTGGGCAACCTAAATACCAATTCTTTAGTGAGTTGGCCCGACAGTCAGAGGAACAGCACCCAGAAGAGGTCGCGGCGTTGTACCAGCGAATTGATGAGCTGAATTTAGTGCAGTTTATTGAGGCGGCACAACAATTGGCGTTATATCCGGCCAATCTGAGAGCTGAGATTATTGCGAAGCGTTGGGAGCAGATAGAGAACTATACGCAGATAGTCAGAGATTATCAGCCACAGGCATTAGCAATAACGTTGCATCAATTTTATGCGATGGAACCTTACCCTGAGACGTCTTTTATGATGGATGAAAAGCCAGAACCAGCCAATATAGAACCGTCGCTAGGCTGGGAACGGGTGATGCCTGATGCTTTGCTGAGATTGGTTGCTATTCCGGGTAACCATTTTAGTTTATTGGAGGATAATGAGAATCGAATTGCGTTAGCTCAGGCTTTGAATATGGCGTTAGCAATTAGTTGTAATGGGGAGGGGCAATAACGCTAATATATTAAACGCTATTGATTAATTTAATGTTAGCATGATAATCCGGTATATATTGCTTATGCCGGATTATTTTTATGATGAGAAAATGAATGTGATCATTGTTATATAAGTTATCTTTACGTGTTTTTTTCACTATTGTTGTTATTTTTCTTTTATTAATTTTTTATCGTATTAAAAAGATATTTAATTGTGTGATTTTGGTTTTTATTTTTACGAATAATTCATAATTGTGATAATAAAGTGTAATTAATAGTAATGTATTTCTTAATAGCAAAGTGTAATGATTAAATTAATATTGGTTTAATGTTTTCGAATGATAAATTATTACGAGTGTGGAAAAGCAGTAAAGATAACCCTCTTTAAAAAGTATAATAAGGTATGTTAAGGGAATGCTAATCATGCAACATACTGAAAAAATGATCCCCCATCCCAAGACTAAATAGATAAATTGTTTTAGTCTAAAAATAATGCCTCTTTTATTGTTCATTTCTTTCTTCCTTGTGTTTTTTTCATTCCTTCTTCCGCAATGTAATCCGTCACAGTTCCCGCATAATTTCCGATAATGATCCCACCAATTTCCGAAGCTTTATTAGAATAACCTTTAGAGAGCATTTCATTAGTAAATTTCCCGCCTACTTTATTATTACCAACTATAGTGCCAACTGCATTGCCTAACATTGAGGTTGCAGGATCTTCTCCTTTAACTTTACTACCTAAATAAGCGCCTCCTGTATTAACAAGGGTGCTAAATAGCGTTCCTTTACCTTGAGTTAATGCGCCTGTTCCCACCGCTATCAGTGTATCTGTTGCACTATAGTGTTCTCCTGGTTTCAACGTTAAAAGCTGTTTAGTGGCATCTGTTGCTCCGCCTAAAATACCTCCACCAATTACTGCCGCCGCCCCAGTAACAGGGGCAACTATAGTCCCTCCCACAGCAGAAGCACCAGCCCTCCAAGCGACTAACAGCCCTATTTTCTCTCATCATATGTAGTTTAATAACAGAATCGATTTCCCCTTCAAAGTCATCAAATACAAGAATAAGTTCGAATTTAAAAGAGGGAAGGTCTTGTTCCAGTTTAGTAATAAGAGAAGCGAATTTTAGAGCAATATCTATAATATTGTTTCCCAAATAGTCACTTAATCTTATTTCATTATAGAAGCACTCCTATTCTGTCTTATCAAAGAAATTTGCATGACCATTAATTCTATTTTCGCTTGACACACTAGCTACAGGACATAGAGAAGAAAAAAATACACAACCATTTGAACTTACTGTGAATCCGAGATTTAAGAGTTCAGCAAGAATTTTTGGTATTACAATTTCTTCCTTGACATATCCATCTAAAAAACTAACCATTTTCTGATTGTATTTAATCATTTTTCCCCAAAATATTATTTTGTACCTTTAATGTCTGGAAGGACTGAATATTGAACCATTTGATTTTCCAGTGCTGCCATTGACTGGATAAGGTATTATCACAATGGATTAATACTGACTGAGTAGAACAAAACAGCTGCCCAAACAATCTCAAAAAAACCTTACCTCTTGAACTAGATATCCGTTCAAGAGGTAAGAAATTACTTGGAATTATCCTATATTAGTCAAAATGTTTTTGACTATAGATATTACTGATTCATCCAGCTGTTTTTCATCAACTGTATAGGTCAATAGTTCGATCTCATTCTCTGCATCAAATAAAATTGTGCGAAACCACTTTTCTTCAAGTGCAACCACTTGATTTTCTGCTTTATAAATCTCTAACTGAATATCTTGTATTGTTATCTTTCCTTCAAGAAAGTCCTTACAAGATCCTTTCAGACACTCAATTATTTCAGGGTAAAGCCAATCATTCATTTTGCACTCCTACGAAGAATTGTCACAACTACATTGCCATTTTTCTCAGTAACGACACCGACATCACCATTCCAATATGTTGTCCGAGTAATACCATTAACAACATTATTTTGTGGAGTACCATTTTTAATTACATAGTCTACGATATTAGGTGTCACATTTCGACCAGCTCCAGTTGTTCCAGCTGGTGAGCCGAGACCGGAAGGTTGCATTCTATCTACAGCATGTTGTGAGTAAAGACGATCACCAATTTTGGCGTATTGCCGTCCATCAACAGTAGTTTTTTGATAATGTTGCCATGAATTCCACTCTAATTTTTCAGAAGGAGTTATCGTCTTATTTCCAGTAATATTCTTGTCAGCTAGAGAACTTCCTGTCGCCCCAACTAATTCCGTTGATTGGTCTTTGCTCAAAGACAGATACGCCTTTGCTGCCGCAAACTGTATTAACTTCGCTTCACTGCTGGGTATCCCACCGGCAACAATTTCCGCCGCTTTCTGTGGTGTCATCTGCTCATTTGATAACACGACATCCAACGGAACGCCAAAGAAGTTACCCCACGCAATAATCAAACCTTTTGCCGGGTCCTGACCATCAGGGACTTGTCCTTTGAGGTAGTGAGTTAAGGCTGCGTTTATTTCTTCCGGTGTTGCCCCGGATTGAGCCATTTTTTGAGCCAGTGAACCCGCGCCTTCAAAATGTTTAGCACCTTCGGAACCAAACAGACGTCCCATGCTAAGGGCATTATTGTCAATCTTTATTTTCTTTCAATCTAGACATAATCCAGATACCGATCCCTGTGGGAATACCTGTACTAGCACCCATTTTAAAAGAATAATAAACATCTTCTAAAGTGAAGAAAAATTGTCCATCTCTGAAATAAAAAATGGTTGCTAGAATAAGGCTGGTGATAAAAACCATACAAAAAAATAATATAAACCATAGACTGGTAAGCAATAAAAGAGCCTGATAAGTTGCTTTTTGATGTTTCATTTACCACCCCCACGTTTATCTAACTGATTTTCAACTCGATTTCCTACCGCTTCAGAAATTAAAGCTCCACCGATAGCACCGCCGACTTCACTTTTAATTGGATTGGCTACCATTGGCGCGAGTTTATCAGTAATAATTTTCCCTCCAATTGCACCTACAACATTACCAACCGCTGCACCTGCTACTGGTGCAACGGGATCTTTACCCTGCAATTTCGCTCCGACATAGGCACCAGTTATACTCGCCACTTCTGTAAACCAAAACCCTTTGCCCTGCGTTACCGCTCCCGTTCCCGTGGCTATCAGGGCATCAGTAACGTTCACAGAACCATTTGTAAGCTGATTACTAATATTGGCCGTTCCACTGATTATACCGCCAGCAAAAATACTTCCCACCGTTGCTCCTGATGGTAGCAACAGTGGTGCTGCTACCGTGGACATTCCCGCTTCCCATGCTGTTATCAATCCTCTTACCGGATCTTGTCCTGCCGGGTGATCGCCTTTGGCATGTTTTGACAATGCTGCTGAAATCTCTTGCGGGGATTGACCTTCATTTAACATAGCAATAGCCAGACTGGATGCTGACCGACCGTAATCCGCCATCCCTTTGGGCAAACTCAATGCATTATTGTCAGTTATAATTTAGTGGAAAATAAAGTAAAAATCCTAATTCAAGACTGGGATTCTGTATTAATTTTAAGACTGTTATAAAAATCTATAATGCTATTTAGATCAGTATTCCATTCAGATATTTTCATCCCATCTTCATTGTGCGTAATACGCGACTCTATGAAGTTATTTATCTTCTCAGGAGTAAAATCTGGACACTCATCTAAAAAGAGAATGCTATTTTGCAAGAAAACTTCCTCACCTGCGAAATATATGACCCAAATAAATATAAAATTTGTGTAATCAGGCTCATACATTGATACAGCTAGCGCCACAGGCTTTTTACTGTGTATACCCTCTTCAAGAGAAGTTCGCCAACTCCGCTTGTAATCCTCAAAGCTCCAATAAGATAAAGGTATGTGAACTGCTTCTGTAAATGTATCAATAATAATTGTTGCAGGCAGAACTAGCTCATTGTTTTCTCTGATGGGTGCATCACCGGGAAATATACCAAACATCAATCAGTCCTTAACTCTGTTCAGATCACTATCGTAAGTCCCCATTCGCTTGCCTCTACGGTCAAACATTTTCCAGCCATTAGTAACATTATGGCTATCAACATCGGGAGTAATATAGGTTTTACCATCAAAAAACACAGGTTGCCCATGTGAATTAAATGGTGCTTTAGGAGGCGCTATTCTCCGATCAAAGCCTAATTTCCCTGCTGCCTCTTGAGCTTCTTTTCCTTTCAGAGCCAGATAAGCCAAGTCGTCTTTATTCGGCTTTTCCGGGATCGGCGTAATTGTGGTATTTCCGCCAGTATCCGGCTTACCTTCCGTATTGCCGGTATGATTTGGTGCAATGCCAGACCGATTTTCCTCATTGCCTGTATGGTTCGGTATACTACCCGGCTCTAACTGTTGGTTTCCACCGGTATGATTAGGGGATTTCCTGATATCACCGGATTGATCACCACCGGTATGTGTTGGTAGATCAGTTGGATTAGCAACTCGAGTGTATTTATCCTGAAGTGTATTTAGGTAACGCTGTGTAATTTCATCATTTCCCATCATCTGAAGCATGATCAGATGGTCTAAGTCTTCTGAAGAAATCTTATCAGCAATTTCCTTTGCCACTATTCCGGTTATACCCGCCTTAACGCCTATCTCCAGGACTTTCTCTGCTACTTTGGCTCGGCATGGGGCAGCTATTGCACACCCTTCCGTTACCAGTTTACCCAAGAAATTATTGTCAGTAACAACGCATTCCAGTGCGAAGTTGACCGCCGGATACCGATTTTTCTCAGGCACTCAGTCAATTATCATCAGCTTTTCCTTGTACGCTTCAATACCCGGTCAACAACGCCCCGACGCGACTTTTTAGACCAACAGTTCACTTTACCCAGATACAGTTAAAAAGCAGTTCTGTTCAATAAGTGTTCGCTTAACTTTACTGCCGCCATTATGATATTGACAGAGTAAGCTAAAAAAACAGTCCCGATTTTTACAAATCGGGATGGATAAATATTTAGATGAGATTTTTTTCTACTTGCTCTACAAGAGCACGGAATTCTCTAAAATCGAAGTTCCATATTCCCCCATTCGGACAAGAAAAAATCTCTATTCTCATACCATGCTCAGGTTCATTTGAGATTTCTGCTACTTGATCTGTGCCCCAAAAGATCTCGTAAACAACATTTTCTCGATCTGGCAAACTTGCTATTTGTGCTGTTAATTTATTTGTCATTTCGGTGGTTCCAAAAAACCTATAAGCCTACCTTGAGCATCGTAACGTAATCCACGCCCATTAGAAGATATAACATCAGTAACTTGGCCGTATCGTCCTGTATTGCTTTGAATCACCTTTTTGTTCGGGTCATTCAATATACTATCTACAATTTTTTGACCTTGCTCATTTATTGCAGATGGATTTCCTCTAGCCTCTGGAAAAACACTACCTGGCCGACTGCCATGTTTTTGTAGAGAGCGACCAGCAAGTGTCAAATCTCCTTTTTTTGAGGCAGGATCTGTATATTTCGCTCCATTTGACAATTCATCAATTGACCATTTGCCAATATGATTGTTATTTCGGGCATTTTGCTCATCTTCTGGCTCATGCCCTCCCGGAATTCCTGTTCCTGAACCACCAAGTTCGGCTTTCTCTGAATCTGTCAGATCCTTTGATATATTAGGTTGATTTTCACCATCTACATAATCTGACGAACACACCCGGCCAAATGAACATTGAGTCGCCTTATCTACAGCCTCTCCTATCTCCTTCAACTTCTTGTCCAAAGCTGAGGCTATCGTCTGATTGGCTTCGTTCACGGCTTCACCCGTGTTTGAACCCGCTATCGGTGGCGGTGGCATGGGTACAGCTAGGGCATTATTGTCCACAACAAAAATATCAATTCTGGCTTAAGTGACGGAATTGGTTTCATTTATGTGAATTATAATAATAGTAATATCTAAACCAACATCCTATTCCACTAACAGAACCACCATAAAAACCACCTTTGATGCATAACAAAACATCAACTTTAGATAATCCAAAAGGTAGGCCATAAAAAATCATATAAAACGTACAGATAACTATTTTTGCTATTATTGCTCCTAGGATTACAACCACAATACAGGCAACTACTAAATAAATTAGCATAATTAGCCACTTTCTCTTTGATATATTCATTTATGTTCTCCTTCGATCTTATTAACTCCTTTGTTTATCTGATCGTTAGAGAATTCTGTTGAAATTGAGCTAACTACATTACCAGCAACTCCCGGCAATGAACTTAAAGGTAATGACTTCGAGATCCCCATTCCCATATCAACCCATTCATAATTTTTCCAGTTCGGATTAATGAATTTTTCCAGGGGATTTTGAGCCAGTTTACCTACCCCATAACCAATCCCAGACGCGGCTCCGCTTATCACGCCTCCTTTTAACGGATCATCACCTTTCACATAGCTCGAAGCCGCCCCCATACCCGCATTCCAGGCTACTGTGCCCCACAGACCAGTATTAGCCGTGAATACCCCCGTCCAATACGCAAAAATAGCATCATTGGGGTCGACATTGCCATTAGCAAGATATTGGATACCGGTATTGGCTACGGCACCAATCAAGCCCGTTGTTGCAGCGGCTCCCGATAACCACGGCAAGGCCAAGATACTCCCTTCTGCGGCAACCAGGGTTTGGCAAGAGAGCGGGGTATTACCACTACAGGCTTTCTGGATTTCGGTTTGCTTGTCCTGTTGCCATTTTTCAACTGTGCCTTTTTTATTCGCTTCTGCCGCTGCCAGTACATTCGCTAAAGAGTTATTGTCGACAACAACCCATTCCAGTGCGAAGTTGACCGCCAAGCACCTATTTTTTCTATGGTACTCAGTCAGTTACAACCTGTTTTTCCCTGTACGGTTTGACTCCCGGCCAATAACACCCCGACGCGACTTTTCAGCTCGATAAGCCACTTTGCCTTGATGTGATGAACCTCACCTTTAGAGTTAGATGGTTATCCAACATTTGGGGTACGGTCCACATGGGGGGATTTTACTTTAGGCAGTAATAATAATTTATTGTAGAAGTGACAATGTTTTTCACTGTTTCCTTTTCTAAAATAATATCAGTAACATGTGGTTTTAGTATTTCCTCCCAATGATATCCAACATCATCATTACCATTTAAAACACTCAGTTTTGCACCTAAGATTCTTATCATACTGCCATTAGATACAGCAAAAACATAACAACAGTCATTTTCTAAATTATATGTAGATGCTTGATATTTGTAAGAAGTAACAAAATCGTCTGATACTTCTTTCTCTGGTTCAGCCCGTTCAGGCAACATTGTTTTTAACATAGAGAAGTAAGCTTCTTTTTTTTCCATATTGAAAATATTATTATTTTCAACAGGTAATATCAAAGCATTACTATCAGATAAACAAAGGATATCTCCTCCTAATGTTGCTACTTTCGCACTATTTGGATACAGTTTTCCATCTATACAAAAATGAAATAAGCCATTTCTATATCCATTTTCTGTACTCCAATCAGATAAATACTCTATAAGTATGGCAAAATGATTTGGATCACCAAAAATCATAATTATCTCCATTTTCCAGGTAAACCAAGTTTCTTTTTAACGTCTGATGGAACGTCGCTCTTGCTTAATGCCGCACTTTTATCACCTGTGCTACCGGACCAATGCCACGTACCATCATTAGTATTGGTAAATTGATGTACATTACCATTACTATCCAATGCGTATCTTTTTTTACCACTTGCAACTGAATTGCCAAACAATTCGATCGAATTTTTAGGTTCAGTCCCGGCATTATGGTGATAACCTATTTGTCCTGGAGTATGTTTAGGGTTTGATTTATACACTAATCCATTATTAGTTGTCACAGGATCAGGAGCCGGTATAGCACTTCCCTTACCCCCTTTTGCGCCAGCTTTACTGATCCCTCCTGCAACCCCCGCAGATGCTGCAATCCCTGTCTGCCCCATAATCTTCACGATTTCCTGGGTGGTTTCTTCTGAGCCGCCGGTGACTTGGGCACGATGGAGCACCAAATTCCGGGAGGCGTCAATATTCGACATCGCACCCCGTAAATCAGCCCATTCCCGCACTTCTGCTGGCGTGAGGGAATCCAGTCCCTGCATTCTGGCTTTTTCCTGAATTTCACTCATCCGGGCACTGTAATCACCCTGTAATGCCCGCAATTCTTTGGCAACCGCAACGCACTGGTCAGCCCCTGAACAAGTTGCTATCCGCTCCTGAACCCGGTCATATTCCTGCCGATATTTATCCCTGACCGTCGTACGGCAACTACTATCTCCCTGACAGTTGACCAGTTCCTCGCTCCTTGAGCGATTCTGGTCAACGCTTAAGTGATTATTATCGACTGCGTTCTTCCCAGCCTGCGCCCCAGTGAGCACACTAGCCGTAGAATCACCGGCAATGCCGCCGGCCAGTCCCGCTGCCAGGGTGGAGAGGGTACTGATAGTCTGTTTCTGCTCCTCCGTTAACTCGCTGACTTTAGCCGCGTCGCCGTAAAGCTGCTTTATCAGCACCTGAGCCGCCAGCTCGCCCGACGCGGCCCCGGCAGCTCCTGCCACAGCGTTGTTACCGCTGACTTCCGCTGCTACCGCCCCTAAAATCGCATGGGCCAGCGTGTTGGTGGCGATATCCACCTGATGGGTTTGCGGGTCGGTGGTTAGCTCTTTTATCACGCCCGCCAGATAAGGCGAAGCACCACCGGCCAGTGCTTGCCCCAAATTGTTTCCGGCCAGCCCCTGAATGGCTGCCGTGGCCGCCTGTAACGCTTGCTGGTATTTGCCGCCGGTCCCCAGGCCGGAGTCATTCAACGCCTGCGTGTAAGCGGTGTCATAAACTTGCTTATTGATATCCGCTGGCGAGGGGGCTTTATTACCTGCGTTGATCAACTTTTCTCTGGCATCGGCTTTATCCTGTTCACTGATATGATTGAGTTTCGCTTTCGCCGCCTGGGTGGCGATAATTTTCCCTTCCGTGCCGGCTATCTCGGTCATCTGGGCGCTGAGTTCGCCCATCAGTTGCGCCTGTTTCAGCCGTTGTTGCGCTTTCTCCTTATCAAATATCGGCCTCAGGACATTGGCCGCATTATCGGTATCACGGCTTAAGTTCGCGATATCCTGCGTCTGGTGGTCCTTATCCCGAATAATCAGGGTGCCGTCACTGACCGCTGCGTGCGTGGTACTGCGGTCATGGCCCTGATTATTTGAGCCGGTCAGCGCATTGACCGCCAGATTATTCAGCACCTGACCGGTGGTTGGCTGACCAAGGCTGACGCCGGCACTTTGCTGCTCAACGCTAAAGTCCGCTTTATTTTGAATATCTTTAAAGCCCAGTGTTCCGGTATTGAGGGTGTTTTTCGCGTTGTCGGCCTGACTCGCTATCACGGCCCCGTCCAGTTGGGTGTGGTCCCCCACATTAACCTGATAACCGCCTTTACCAGCAAACAGCCCGGTCTGCTCCTGCACTGAATCGTAATTGCTGTGCAGTTTATTGCGGCTGGCATTGAGAGTCAGGGTGCCGTTGCCGTTGGTGAGCGGGCCTACGGTGGCATTGACCCCGGCCCGGGCGTTGTGTTGCTGGCTGTCATAGCGCTGGCTGTCCTGCTCGCTGCTGAGTGTCAGATGGCGTTTTACCTCAGCGGTCATCTGTTCGCCGCTGACTTGTGCCCCTTTCAGCGTCGTATCCCGGCCACTGTTCAGCTCAACGGTCTGTCCCGCCTGTAACGTGGTGTTATTGTGGCTGACACCGTGACCGGTTTCATGGCCGTTGCCCCGACTGACATTGGCCGACACCGTAAAGCCAGTGCCGCCCGGGCCGGCGGTGACGCCCATGCCCATTGCGCTGCCGTGACTGCGGCTCTTGCCGGTGGTCTGTTCGGTGTTCTGGCTGGCGGAGAGCTGAATATCCCGACTGGCATTGAGTTGTAGGTCTTTGCCCGCCTGTAACTGGCTGCCCTGAATGCGGATATCGCCGTTCGGACCGGATGCCCCTTTATCGTCACCGTGCGCCGTTATCGTGAGGTTATCCCCGGCGGTCAGGTGGCTGCCCTGTTGGGTAGTCTGCTGGTGCTGCTGTTCTGAACGGGAAGACTGACGACCGTAGGACAGGCTCACCCCGGCCAGGGTGTTATTGCCTTTATCACTGCCCTGGGCTTCGGCCAGCCGGGCAGCCTGTGTCGCCTGTACCCCACTGAGGGCGGCCTGAGTGTGTTGCAGGGCTTTGAGGCGCGGGTCTTCGGTTTGCTGCGCGGCCCGGGCCGTCTGCACCGCACTGTTGAGGGCGCCGCCTGCCGTGCCACTCAGCGCCACCGTCAGGCCACTTTGTTTCTGTTCGGTTTTGGTCAGGGTAGTGTGATGGTTTGCCGCACTGGTGATATTCACGTTCTGGCCGGTCAGGGTGATGTCCTTGCCGGCCACCAGGTCACTGCCGTGAAGGTTGAGCTGGGTACCGGCATTGAGGGTGACATGGCCCTGGCTGCTGCCCACGGTGCTGCCTTTATTCCGCTGGCTGTCGCTGTCCGTGGTGACTTTCTGGCTGGCCTGGCCTAATGTGAAACCAATACCGCCCGTGCCCATCAAGCCCGATTTTTTCTCCTGCCGCAAATGGGTTTCACCGTGAGATTCTGCGGCGGTGGTGACGGTCAGCTGATGACCGGCGTTCAGGCGGACATCCTGCGTGCCCGCCACATTGCTGCCGCGGATATGCAGGTCTTTACCGGCCTGTAAAGTCACTTTATCGCCGCTGAAGGTGGTACTGAGCGCCTGCCGGTCATGCACTTCGTCGTGGGTTTCCACTGACGACTTGGACAGCCAGCCTTTGCTGGTTTGCTTACTGTGCTCCACTAAGTCGGATGAGGCGGTACCGGTTGTCAATGTCAGGTTATTTCCGGCCTGCGCCGTCAATTGTTGACCGGCATTGACGTGGGCGGCGGTAGCGGTCAAATCCTGCCCGGCTTGCAGAGTCACCTCACCGGCGCCGGTTATCTGGCTGCCGATATCCTGCTGTTGGCTCAGATGGCGATAGTTATCTTTCCCCCAGTCGCCCTGTTCTGTACGGTGCGTGCTTAGGGTATCCAGCGTCAGGTTATGGCCGGCGGTTATCTCGGTGCGACCGTCTTTACCGGCGTTCTTCACCTCACTGGCGGTTAATTGCACATTGTTGATGGCACTCAGCGACAGGGTGCCCTGGTCGTTCTGCACATAAATCCCCGCCGGACGGTCCAACCCGCGGTTAGTCTCATCCCCGCGCACAGTTGATGCACTGGTGATATCGCGACCTTTCAACGTTACCCGGTCATCTCCCTGAATCTGGCCGCCCCGGTTGGTGATGTCCTGCCGGGCCGTCACATCCACTTTACCGCCGCGAATAAAGCCGCTGTTGGTCAGGTTGTTGGCCGTCAATTGGGTAACGTCACGCCCGCTAATCGTGCCGCTGTTGGTGATATCGCCCTGACTGTTAAGGGCCACGGTATTACCGGCCAGTAAAGCGCCGTCTCCGCTCAGGTCGCCGGGTCTCACCCGGGCGTAAACCTGGGGCACCGTCACCACCTGCGTGCTGCCGTCCGGCAGAGTCACCGTCTGGTTGGTCAGCCAGATAATGTCGGCGGTCAGCAGCGCCATCTGGGCCGGACTCAGGGCAATGCCGGGGGTGAGTTGTTGTTCCTTACCGAAAGCCACTCCGGCATCCATCAGCGCCTTAAACTGCGCTTCATCGTTATGGTAACCGGGCAGGTAGCGCTGGCCGGTCAGCTGGGTAATCTGCTCCCGCACCAGTCGCTGTTCATAGAACCCATCGCCCAGGCGTTTGTGCACCAGCGCCGGGTCGTGCGTTAACTGTTGCCGCATATAATCCGAGCCCAGCCACTGTTTATACTGGGTAAATTTCGGGTCGGTCTCGACCAGATAGTGGCTGTCACTGGCCGGTTGCACCGTATACAGGCTGTTATCCGGCAGGCGGGTATTGGGGGTCACGACACGTATCACCGGGTCGATGGGTTGCCCTTTCACCGTTTCTGGGGGCAAACTCAGTTCAAACGGTTGACCAGGTGGCAAGACCCGCGGCTGGTCGTTTATCCCGCTCACCGGTTTCACCGCCGTGGGAGCCGCGTGAATTTGGCCGGTCTGTCGGTCCGTAATCGTGATATCGGTGTTCTGTGGACGGGCATGGTCCTGCCAGGCCAGCGTTTTCAGGTCAATCGTTTCTACCACCGGCGCAGGGTTATAACCACTGCGACTTTTTCCCTGCGAAGTTTTGGTGCCGCCGATGCCGAGTTTGTTCCGTTTTTTCTTGGCGTACCAGTGGGTCTGGCTGCCGGTCTCGGTGGTGATACGTTCGCCCTGCGTGGCGAGATTGTGCAGTTCGCCAATCGTGCCCGTCAGCGCGCCACCGGCAATAATTTGGCTGTCGTGGTTAGTCACGTTTGCACTGTTAAGGGTGAGATGGCCGCCGGCCAGAATTTTACCCGGGTCGCTGTGTTTGACCTGCGTTTCCGTCACGGTACGGGTGTACTGATACTCATAGAAGTTATCGCTGCGGCTGCCGTCCGGCATCCGGGCGGTATGCACGCCGTATTTGTCCCGCCGGGCGGTGTCTACCTGCGACCAGTCATAGCGGGCAGTCTGGCCGCTGAGCGCCGCATCGTGATGCCGGGCGTGTTCGGTTTCGGCGACCTGAGTCACCAGCCCGGCGTTGGTGTTGTGGAGCTGGTTGGCGTCAATCGTCAGATTACCGCCGGCTTCGAGGGTGGCGGCGTGGTTAGTGAGTTCACGCGCCTGACCGGTGGCGGATAAGGTGTTATCCAGCTGGCCGCCGATATGCGTCTCGCCCACACTGTAAATTTGCGCATGATGCTGGTTGTTCAGGGTGTCAGTGCCGATAGCCAGCCGGTCACGGGCGGCAATCACCGCCGCGTTGCCGGCGTGCGCGGTGTTATTCAGGGTCCCCGTCTGGAGGGCGAGATGGTCCCCGTAAATCCGTCCGGTGCCGGTGTTGGTCAACGTGTGAGCCGTAAGATGGGTCAGGTTGCCGTCAATCAGTCCGGTATTGGTCAGCGTATCGTGGACCTTGATTTGCGTTTGTTCGGCGCTGATTTCACCGGTGGCGCTGTTAGTAAGATTTTGCGCCCCAAGATGCAGCGCCTGACCGGCTTTTATCGGGCGGTCATTGAGGAGATTGCCGGTGGTTTTCAGGGTCAGATTGCCATTGGCCGCCGTGTTGCCGGTATGGTGAAAATCCTCGGTTAAGGTCACCGCCATATCGCCCTGCGATAACAGTTGGCCGTCACCGCTGAGCGTATTAGCCTGAATATCGACCTGTTTCCCGGCAATCAAGGTGCCTTGTTGGTTGTTAATCCTCAGAGGCGGTTGCTGAGCCTCGCGGTTGATAGTGAGCTGTTTGCCTGCGGAGACCAGCCCCTGAGTATTATTCAAGGTCTGGCTGATATTCGCTTGCAGGTGGTCGGCTGCCCGTAAAGTGCCCTGACTGTTGTCCGCCTGTTGGGTGCTAACCGTTAGGTTTTGGGCTTCCAGTCCTTTATCCGTCTGCGCCGTGTCGCGATTAATCAGGTGAGCGGTGCTCAAGGTCAATTGCGCACCGCCACGAATCAGGCCGCCGGTGTTATCGGTTTGGGTTTTAACATTCAATACGGTGTCGCCCACCGCCTGCACCTGCCCATGACGATTGTCGAGCTGCTGGGTTTTCAGGTTGAACGTACCTGCCGACAACAATTTGCCGTCCCGGTTATCTGTCTGCGCCTGTCGGGTGCCAATAACCAACTGTCCGCCTTGCAGATGACCGTGGCGATTGTCCAGCGGGCCGCTGGTGACGGTGGTGATGCCATCGCCGAGAATACGGCCCTGCTGGTTATCCAGTCCCTGTCCATCGGTATCGAGATTCAGCGCATCGGCGGATTGTAAGGTGCCCTGACGGTTGGTCAGTTGCTGGCTGTGAATGTCCAGTCCGCCATTGCCGGCTATCTGTCCCCGGGTATTGTTAAGCGCGGTGCTGGTCAGGGTAGTGTGGCCGTCTGCGGCGATGATCCCGCCGGTGTTGTCGATATCGCCGGTATGCAGCGTTAAGTGTCCGCCGCTCAATAACTGGCCGCCTTTTTGGTCCGTCGTGGCGGTGTTGGCGAGCCAGTGACCGTGAGTTTTCACCGTCATGTCGCCCCCGGACTGTAATAGTCCGGCGGTGTTTTCCAGCTCACCACTGTGTAAGGTCAGGGTATCTTGCGCGATCACTTGTCCGGCGGTATTGGTGAAGCGGTGCCCGGTCGTCTGGCTGGTGATGTGTTGCGCCAGTAATGTCCCCTCGGTGTTATCCAAAGCCTGACTGGTCGTAGTGAGTCGGGTTTTGGCTTCGATATGGCCGTGGGTGTTCTGAATCTGTTGCCCGATAGTCAGCGTGGCACTGCCCCCAGAGGCCGCCAGGGTTCCCCGGCGATTATCCAGTTGGGTCGCGGTGAGTTGGATATCGTTACCGGCTTCCAGTCGGCCATTCTGGTTATCCAGCGTGTCGTTAACCGTCAATGTCAACGAGCCGTTTTCAGCCGCCACGATGTTGCCATGGCGATTATCGACTGTGGTTGCCTCAACATTCAGGTTTCCGTTACCGGCAATCTTGCCGCCCTGATTATTCAGCGTGTTGACCGTCAGGGCCAGGGTATCGGTGCCCGATTGTTGCATGACACTGGCCTGATGGTTCAGGGTGTCTGCGGTTACCGTGATTTTATTCGCCGTGGTGACGGCGTGGTTCAGTTGTAAATCGTGAGCCTGTATCGTCAGCGTGCCGTTGGTCAGCAGTTTGCCCTGATGGCCCAGCCAGTGTTGGGCTGTCAGGGACAGCTGACCGTTGCCGGCCAGTTGCACTTGCCCCTGAGTGTTGTCTGCGGTTTGCGCGGTCAGGTGGAAGTTATCCCCCTGATTGACGAGGTTGCCCTGACGGTTATCGAGCTGGTCGGTGGTGATCGTCAGCTGTGATCCGGCATTAAACAGGGTGCCACCCCGGTTATTCAGGGTCCGGGTGTGGAGGGTCAGTTCACCGGGACCGGTCTGGGTCATTTTTCCTTGCTGGTTCGCGATATCGGGCGTGGTTAAATGGATTTCCCGCGCTGTTAATTGCCCCCCGGTATTATTAAACTGGCCCGGGGTATGGGCAGTAAAACGGTCTGCGTTAACGCTGGCGTGTGCCGTGCTGATGCCCGGTTGACTGGCCGTCAGCTGAATGTCGCCCGCTACAGTTTGACTGCCGCTGAGGTCAATCTGTTGACCGTGAATATTCAGCGTATGGGTCGCCAGATTTTTCCCGCCAGCCTGAACCTGCTGGGCGGTCAGGGTCAGTGAGCCGGGGCGGGTGGTGTTCCCGTTATCATCCAGTCCGGCGGCCCAGACACTGTGGCGGTCACTCTGTATCGTCTGGGCGGTGGCGGTGATATCCCCCCGCGCCTCAATCCGGCCCCGGTTGTGCAGTGGGCCCCCAGCCTGCAAAGTGACCGTCGATTGCGACAGCAGTTTGCCCTGATTATCTATCCCGGCGGTACTGGTTAATTGCAGCGCGTCCCGGCTGCTGATTGTGCCCCGGTTCTCAATCCGGCCATCGGCGGTGACGAAGACTTCCCCCGCGGGCACGCCGATATCGCCGGCATTCCGCACCCCGACACCGGCTTCGGTGCCTATCAGCAGAATCTTATGAGCATACATCCCGCCGAGTGCCGTACTGTCCAGCGCGAACAGTGGGTGGGCCTCATCTTCAGCGGCGGATTTTTTCGTGATGGTCTGGTGTGCGGCATCCACGCGATTGCGCCCGGTGGTCACTTTCAGGTTCTGGGCGTGTAATTTGGCGTTGAGGGCAACGGCGCGGGCAATGATGTCCGTGTAATTTTGCTGCCGGCTGTCCATCCCTTGCCCCTCAATACGCACTTCGCCCTGATTCACGTCAAAACCGGTCAGATGCCCCCGCTCCATCAGGGCTTCACCGGTGGTCAGGGTGGTGCGATGGGCATTGATAAAACCACAGCCATTACAGGTAATCCCGGACGGATTGGCAATCACCACCTCAGCCTTGCGCCCGGCGACTTCAATCCAGCCATTGAGGTGGCTGGGGTCACGGCTGTTGACTTCATTGAGGATCACTTTGGCTTCCCCTTTAGCCAGCCAGGGGTTGCCGGCGACCATGCCGCCCAGTTGGGTCTCGGTCGCCTTTGCGCTGTTGTTGAGGATAACCCCGCGTTTATCGACATCAAACTGGCGGTAAGTGTTGTGGGACACGCCGGCAGCGCTGGGGGTCTGGATATTCACCTGCGGCGTGCCGTTGGCACTGGGGATAATGGTCGGCTGTTGCTGGCCCGGTGCCTGTCCATCGGCCACAATCGCCGCCTGGGCGGTGAGTGAAATCCCGCCCAGGGCCAGCAATAAACCGAACTGGAACGCGGTAAGGCGACACAACCGTTGAGCCGATGGCCGACCGCGACGGCGCGCGGTGCTGCCTTGCCCGGCCCGGGCAATCTCCGCCACCACCATCAGCCTATTTCGGGATCGGTTAAAGATAAGACGATATAACTGTTTGTTCATGGGGGGTCTCCACGCACAGGCTACACACGGGCAGCCGGGTTATTTTGAATGAGTCATTAGTACTGCCAGTACAGATTGAATCCGGCGGTGACAGGGGAAGTTTGGAAACCGGCGGGCTTGGACAGCGGGACACCGACAAACAGGTCATAGTTCACCCTTTTCAGACTGCCCCGCCAGCCTAGTGCACTGCCCGCCAGGTGTTTACCGAGCAGGGCTTCACTGCCTCGTCCGCCCACTTCGCCATAATCGAGCGCCAGATACAGGGATTGCCCGTGCAGCGGAGTGTGCCAATCCAGTTCATTGCGGCTGTACCAGCCCCGGTCAGCCGATAAGGTCAGCTCGCCGTCAAAGCCGCGCACTGTCCAGCGCCCGCCAATGGAGAATTGGTCCTGGGGAGTCAGCGGGGTGGTACTTATCTGACGTAAGTACTGGGTTTGATAAGAAAAAGGCTGGGAAAATAACTTCAGGGGGCCGGACAGTGTGGCGGAAAACTGGGTGATTTTTGATAAAGCGGTTCCGGCATTTTGGGACTCTTCCGGGGCCGGTTGAGCGCCAAACCAGCGCATCCCCCGCTGGTAAGTCACGCGGGTATCCAGCGTGGCACTGCCGATGTCATGACGATGGGACAGACCCAGCTTCCAGCCCGCGGTTTCCCGATGTTGAACCTCAATTTCGGTGTCATCAATAAAATTGCGGGCGGTGCGACGATAGATTTCGCTGTGAAGTGTGGTTTTCTGGTCGTCGTTACGGTACAAAACCCGGCTGAGCTGGACTGACAGGTTGTTGCTGTTGCCCCGGTATTGAACCGGCTGATTCAGCCCGGCTATGGTCTGGTGATAATCGTAATGGCTGGCGGTTATGCCGGCCATCCAATAGCCAACAGGCACCGAGTAATGCAGGGTGTCGTTTTGGCTGCCCTGACCGGCAGCGGTGTGAATATCGCGTCCGGCAGAGAGATAGAATAAATCACTTAACGCCAGCGGGTTATCCAGAAAGAAGGTGAATCCGCCCTGATAGCGTCCGGTGCTTTTCGTGCCTGAATCATCCAGATAAGCGGCGACTCGCCAGTGTCGGGCCTGACGCCAGTCCAGCACAATATCACTCTCGCCCGGCTGTGCATCCGGTTCAATGTGCATATTGGCCTGAACGGTCGGCACCTGTTGCAGGTTTTCCAGTCCCTGTTCGATATCCCGTAAATCCAATAGCTGGCCTTCTCTGGCGGGGAACGGGGTGATTCGCTGGATATAATTTCCGCTGTCAGGGGTGTAACGGATGTGCCGGATTTTGCCCGGTATCGCAACCAGCGTTAAAGTCCCGGTACTCAGATCCTGAGCGGGGGCCAGTATTCGGCTGGTGACATAGCCGGAATCAATAAGCCGGTTTTTGAAGTGACCCCCAATAGTTGGACAACCACTTACTGGGGGTTTTTTTATGTCTAAATATAGTCGTGAACTAAAAATCATTATTGCTAAACGATGTCTAGCAGGTAACACATCGGATAAGCTATCAGCGGAATATTCAATCTCTTCTCGACAAATTCGATACTGGGCTCAAGTTGTTGCCATTCATGGCGATAACGCCTTTTTGCCAACGTCTCACTCTCTTTGTGCTGTAACAAAATTCCAAGCTTTAAAATTAATGTGGACACATGATTGGTCTCTCACTCACACTAGTGCAGTTCTCAATTTAACGACTCCAGGTACCTTATCAGTCTGGCTTGATAAGTATAATGAAACCGGTATCAAAGGACTCGAAAGTCATCAGCGAGGAAGACCCCCAATGAAATCCCGACCTAAAACCCCGCCGAAGTCTGATGACAAAATGACAGTTGAGGAACTTAAAGAAGAATTAGCTTATTTGCGTGCAGAAAATGCTGTCCTAAAAAAGTTAGAAGAGCTGGAACAGAAGAAACGCCCACTAGCAAAGAAAAAGCGTTAATTGTTTTAGCTCTTAAAAAGAAATATCCATTAAAGCACTTACTTTGTGCCATTAATCTTGCAAGAAGCGTGTTTTACTATCAATGCCAAGCGCTTAAAAAAACGCGTGCTTATGAACAAGAAATAGAGATGATTAAAACTATCTATCATGAGCATAAAGGTCGTTATGGCTATCGCCGCATTCATTTAGCATTGAGAAAAAATGGCTTTAAAATCAATCATAAAACAGTCCAACGATTAATGGGGCAATTAAACCTAAAATCCACGGTAAGGCCGAAGAAATATCGTTCTTATCGTGGGGAAGTTGGAAAAACAGCACCGAATTGGTTGGCAAGAGATTTTCGCGCGACAAAACCTAATGAGAAATGGGTAACGGATGTGACGGAATTTAAAGTGAATGAACAAAAAGTCTATCTATCACCTATTATTGACTTATTTAATCAAGAAGTTATCGCTTACAACGTGGCGAAAAAGGCGAGTCTGCCTTTAGTGACAGAGATGCTAAAAGGGGCATTAGATGGGCTAGATGCTCACTCTAAGCCACTCATTCACAGTGATCAAGGTTGGCAATATCGGCATAGGGCTTATCAAAAGCAACTTGCTGATAAAGATATTAAACAAAGTATGTCGAGGAAAGGGAACTGTTTGGATAATGCGATGGCAGAAAACTTTTTTGCCTTACTCAAAACAGAAATGTATCACCAGCAGCACTTTAAAAGTGCGGATGAACTGATTGAAAAAATAGAAGAATACATTGAATATTACAATACAAAACGGATCAAGGTGAAATTAAAAGGCCTAACTCCGATAGAATATCGAAACCAGGCCTTACACGCCGTTTAACTAAAATGTCCAACTTTCTGGGGTCAGTTCATTTGCAGCCGGTTCATCAGCTGGTTAATGCCCTGAGTGCCGAGGCAATGGTGTTCGCCCTGTAGAGCCAGTCGCGTCAGGGGCAGCCAGTGCGGGAAGTTCTCTGTGCCTGTCAGAATAACCCGGGTCAGGGGAAAGCAACGGGCTTCCGTCGGAAAGGCGGTGGGCACGGTTTTTTCCGGTACAGACAGGCGAACCGCTTCAGGCGGTGGGGCTAATTGGGCCTCCAGCGCTTGCTGACGGGCCTGTTGATGAATGAGTTGTTGCTCTGAGAGGTCGGCGGCCTGACTGCCTGAAGCCAGGCGACAAAAAACCGTTAATACCAAAATACTGCTTTTCATTGTACGTCTATTCCACAATTACGAAGCGGTATTAACCATAAATTTAACTTAGCGATCAATGTTTGAGGTTTATTGTCACGCAGGCAACTAAAAGCGGGGGAGTGGTTAAGATATCAGCAAAAACAAGGGGTTATATTTTAGTCAAAAAATAGACTCATGTTATTATTGCGTTACAAATCGTATAAAAAATACATTAATATTAGTTATTTAATAATCAATAGTAATAATTTCAAATTAATTTCATTGTTTTGTTTTATTTTGTGATGTGCGTCACAAAAATAGGTCTCATTACCGGAAAAAGTCACTTGCAATAAAGAGGATTTTCGTCATTACCTGAATAGGTAAAACTATTTACCCTTGTCTGACGATACATTAGTGCCGATTCCGTTGTTCTGATGGTTGAAACGTTTTATGCTGCACGTTCTTCTGTTGGGGGTGGTAGATTCACATAATAAGTTTAATATTGTTAATCTGGAAGTGAATATATTCGTATTCTCTTAAATAATTCATTCGATGTTTTCCCAGTTCGTGTTTTTTGGAACGATTATTTAATCGGTTTACCACAATATTTATTTCCTTAGCAGAAACTTCATTAAAATCAGTTCCCTTTGGAAAGTATTGTCTAATTAACCCATTTTTTATTTTCGGTGTTATTTTTACGGCTTTTTTAAACAGGAAATCGGGTATTTTTCTGTTTCGGTCAATTATGTATCGGTCATAGTGCATTTGCCTTTGGCGAGCAAGATTTTTGCTATTAGCAACGGATCGCTCTTCTGAAAAATTGCACTTATTAGTCGAATACGCCAAGTTATTTTATTTTAAAATTATTTATTTATGGTATTGAATATAACTGGTATTATATTTTTTCATGATCTAATTATTGCAATGTAATGTTTAATTAAATTGTTTTTAATTTGTATTTTCCTGTTTGTGATATTTACGTAGACGGCATATTTTTGCCGTTGAAAAATAATGTATTATGAATTATTTTAATTTAATGTTATATTTTACCTAATTGAACCTACAAGTTTTTTTATCAATATTGCATAGGTTGTATTTGGCGTTTGAAGTGTTCGTTCCTTATCAAAATGGAAGGAATACTTTACAGGCGATTATTAAAGTAACATTTTGATAATTTAAGATGAATTATTTTTTTCAAGGTTTAATATCTTTTTAAAATAATTTTAATTGGATATTAATATAAAGTGGATAAATTATATACCCAATGGATTTCGAGTTGCAGCGCGGCGGCAAATGAACGAATCCCCAGGAGCATAGATAACTATGTGACTGGGGTGAGTGAAAGCAGCCAACAAAGCAGCAACTTGAAGGATGAAGGGTATATACCCAATGGATTTCGAGTTGCAGCGCGACGGCAAGTGAACGAATCCCCAGGAGCATAGATAACTATGTGACTGGGGTGAGTGAAAGCAGCCAACAAAGCAGCAACTTGAAGGATGAAGGGTATAACGGATATAACAATGATTTGATGTTTATGCAGAATCAATGCAGTTAACGATTCCATTCTTTATTATGGAATTCAGCATCAGATAATAAAAATTGGAGCAAATTAACGGTGTTTATCCAAAAGCAGGAATAAAAAAGAATGTCTTATTCCAGGGTCATAAGATGAATTATTTATTCCGTTATCGAGGAAATTAACGTCGAAGAATTGCTCATTGGTTGTTATTAACCGGGCTATGGCATCCAGTACCTGAGTATTTTGAATTAATGTCAGACGTGTCCGTGTTTATTTCTTGGGGGCAAGAAGTAAGAGAAAAACACTGATGATAACTGTCAGTAATGACGGTTTTCAAATTTCTAACAGATTCGTTGAGGTAATAGATGAAAGATAACATTGCTGAAGTAGGAAATATTCTTCAGGCTCAGACGTCAGAAAATGTAATCAGCGTAAATAACACTTCACAACAAATTCAGAACGTAAAGAATATTCCCCAGGTATTTACATCCAGTGAATCATTCTGGTGTGAGCGTCTTGCCTCTTTGCAACCCTTCCAGTTACCTTTCGAAATCACTGGGAAACAGACAGAACCCAGATGGGTAATGAGTCCCTGGCAGCCGCCGTTGCCAAAAAATGGTGAAGAGGATTCATTGCGGACACTATTGCAGGCATTCGTTATCTATCTTGCGCGTTTGACTCATCAGACTGAATTCCAAATTGGTTGGTGCGTGGAAGTAAACGATAACCAGGCAGATTTGATGCCGGTGGTGCCTATGGCCGTTGAGGTGGTGTTTGATGAACCTTGGAGTGTGATAGCTGATCAGATTGATGACGAACTTGCCCGGTTGACACAGCACCGTACATTGAGCCGTGATCTCCTTTCCCGCTCTCCTTTATTACAGGCTATCCCGGCATTAACAAGTAGCAGGCCGTGGCAGATCGCCGTTTCTGTGCTAAAGGATGACAGGCAATACGATCGGGAAGTACCCGGCGAATTGCTGACCCTTCAGATGAATGCGCAGGGTAGTTTTCGTTGGATTTACGATAAGAACCGTTTGAGTGCGGAGGTGGTTCAACGGATGAGCGAACACTTACAGGTGTTGGTAGCGTCAAAAAAGGCAGATGATGAAATCCCCGTTGGGCAGCTTAATTTATTACCTGAGGCCGAACGGACATTGCTGCTAGAAACCTGGAATCCTACTGAAACCCCCTATCCTGATCCGTTGTGTATTCATCAGCGATTTGAACAACAAGTCGAGCAGTCCCCGGAAGCCACAGCGCTGGTGTATCAAGAGCAGGCTCTCAGCTATGCTGAACTGAATATCTGTGCCAACCGCCTGGCCCATCAACTGATTGCACTGGGTGTAGCGCCAGATCAGCGGGTGGCGATTTGTGTAACTCGTTCCCCAGCAATGGTGGTGGCGTTGTTGGCGGTATTAAAAGCGGGTGGGGCTTATGTGCCGCTGGATTCAACCTATCCGGGGGAGCGGCTGGCGTATATCCTGAATGATGCGGCTCCGTCAGTGGTCTTGGCTGATGCGGTTGGAACGGCGGTGCTGGGCGAACAGGCGTTAGCAGGGCTGACGGTGCTTGACCCGAATACTCAGTTTGACCAGCCAGATAGTAATCCGTTAGTGGCTAAGTTGACGCCTCAACATCTGGCATATGTGATTTACACTTCTGGCTCCACCGGGCAGCCGAAAGGGGTGATGGTAGAGCATCAGGCTATTTATCAACGTTATCTGGGTTTTAATGACACCTATGCTGTTACGGCGCAAGACCGGGTATTGCAATTTGTCGCGTTTGCGTTTGATGTTTCAGTGGAAGATTTCTTCTCGTCATTATGCAACGGAGCTACGTTAGTCATGCGGGATGATAGCTGGCTGGCTTCTATACCGGAATTTATTGCTTTAGTCCGACAATATCGCATTACAGTGATGTCATTGCCGACTTTATTCTGGTCTGAACTGGCGGCTAGAGACCATGGATTACCGCTGCCGGATTGTCTCCGGCTCATCATCATTGGCGGTGAAGCGGTAAAACAGCACGCTGTGCAGGATTGGTTTGCTCAGGAAGGCCATCGGCCCCGGCTATTGAATGGTTATGGACCGACGGAAAATACGGTGACGGTGACCTATAAGGATGTGTTATCCCTGGCAGATGCGCGTTCTATTGGCCGGCCAGCTAAGAATGCCCGCATTTATCTGCTGGACAGAGACGGTCAACCGGTGCCATTAGGCTGCACTGGCGAAATGTATATTGGTGGCGTGGGGGTAGCACGGGGTTATCTGAACCGACCGACCTTAAGCGCGGAACGTTTTATGCTGGACCCTTTTAGTCCGGTATTCGGTGCGCGAATGTATCGTACCGGGGATTTGGCCCGCTACCTGCCGGGCGGTGATTTGGAATTCCTGGGCCGTAACGACGAGCAGGTTAAAATTCGCGGCTTCCGGGTTGAGCTGGGGGAAATTGAAACCCGGCTGGTGGAATACCCGGCGGTACAAGAGGCGGTAGTGCTGGCATTGGATGACGGGCAGAGCAAACGGTTAGTCGCTTATGTGACGGTGGATGCACATGAACATGAGAGGTTGGCTGCCCGTTTGCGTGAACACCTGAGTACCCGGTTGCCGGATTATATGGTACCGGCGGCTTTTGTGCGTCTGGATAGTTTCCCACAGACCCCGAACGGCAAGCTGGATCGCCGGGCATTACCGGCACCAGGAGAGGAAGATTTTGCCCGTCAGATTTATGTAGCCCCGCAAGGAGAGGCTGAGATTATTCTGGCAGCACTCTGGCGTGAGTTACTGGGTATTGAGCAGATTAGCCGGTATGACAGCTTCTTTGCATTGGGGGGGCACTCACTGCTTGGCGTGCAGATGATTGAACGTCTGCGTCACCGGGGATTGACACTGACAGCGCGTGATCTGTTCCAGTCTCCGGTGCTGTCTGAATTGGCCCAAGTGCTGGGACGGCACCGGGCTGTAACGGTACCGCCTAACGTCATCACTCCGGCAACTACGGCACTGACGCCGGCGATGTTACCGCTGATTGATCTGACTCAGACTGACATTGACCACATCGTTGAACAGGTGCCGGGTGGGATAGCCAATATTCAGGATATTTATGCCTTGTCGCCGTTGCAGGACGGTATCCTGTTCCACCACTTGTTGGAAAAAAGAGGCGACCCTTATCTGGTGCTCTATCCGGTGGCCTTTGCTAATCGGTCTTTGCTGGACCGTTATCTGACGGCAGTGCAACAGGCGGTTGATCGCCATGATATCTTGCGGACGGCTTTTATCTGGCAAGGATTGTCTGTCCCGGCGCAGGTGGTTTTGCGTCGGGCGCGGTTGCCCGTGACGGAACTGACGCTGGACCCGGCTGATGGCCCAGTCATTGACCAGTTAACTCGGCGTTTTGATCCGGATCAGCATCGTCTTGACCTGAGTCAGGCCCCGCTACTGCATTTTGTCATTGCTCAGGAAACCGATGGTCGCTGGTTCTTACTGGAATTGCAGCATCATTTGATCGGTGACCATGAAACGATGGAAGTGATGCACCGTGAAGTGCAGGCGTATTTTGCCGGGCAGGCAGATGACCTACCTGTGCCGGTCCCTTTCCGTAATCTGGTGGCTGAGGCCCGGCTGGGGGTAAGTCAGGAAGCCCACACCCGTTTCTTTACCGACATGTTGGCGGAAGTGGATGAGCCAACCCTGCCATTTGGATTGACGGAGGTGCATTGTGATGGATCTCAGATGATGGAATCACACCGGATGCTGGCACCTGATCTGAATGACCGTCTTCGCCATCAGGCCCGACGTGCAGGTGTCAGTTTGGCAGCCTTGTGTCATCTGGCTTGGGCGCAAGTGCTGTCGCATACCAGTGGTCAGGAAAAAGTGGTGTTTGGCACCGTCCTGTTTGGGCGCATGGCGGTGGCGGAGGGGGTTGATAGTAGTATGGGGCTGTTTATCAATACCCTGCCACTGCGGTTAGATATCGATGATACTCCGATACGGGACAGCGTGCGTGCGGTGCATCTACGATTGGCTGGATTGCTGGAGCATGAGCATGCCTCACTGGCGTTGGCTCAGCGATGCAGTGGGGTTGTCAGTGGTGCACCTCTCTTTAGTGCTCTGTTGAATTATCGACATAATTATCAACCGGTGACTGCGGATGAAATGATGGACGGCATTGAATTCCTGGGTGAACAGGAGCGGACCAACTATCCGTTTGTGCTGTCGGTGGAGGATTTTGGTGAATCTCTGGGGCTAACTGCTCAGGTGGTACAGCCGTTTGAGCCGGATCGGCTATGCGGTTATATGCAACAGGCTTTGGAAAGTCTGATAGAGGCACTTGAACAGGTGCCGGAAACGCCGGTACGTGCACTGAACATCTTGCCTGAAACGGAACAGAAGTTGTTGCTGGAAACGTGGAATGCTACCGAAGCACTGTATCCTGAACAGTTAGGCATTCATCAATTGTTTGAACAACAGGCAGCGAAAACCCCGCAAGCGACGGCGCTGATAGCGGGAGATCAGACCCTCAGTTACGCAGAACTGAATGCCTGTGCTAACCGACTAGCCCGTCAATTGATCGAACAAGGCGTTTGCCCAGATGAATACGTTGTGATCCTGTTGCCGCGATCGGTTGAACTGGTGGTAGCCCAGTTGGCTATCCTCAAGGTTGGTGCTGTTTACGTACCGATAGATCCCAGTGTACCGGACGAACGGCGGAACTGGTTGATAAATGATTGTTCAGCTAAGTTGCTGATTACGAACGTGCAATCTGATATTCCGATCGGCCTTTCTGTTCCGGTGTTTTGTCTCTCTGATGAGAAAAATACGAACAGAGTGGAAGAGGGGATAAACCTTGATTTACCGCATTCCAGCACTGGGTCAGCCTATATCATGTATACCTCAGGCTCAACCGGCCTACCAAAAGGGGTAATCGTGCCGCATCGTGCGGTGGTCCGGCTGGTCATCAATAATGGCTATGCTGCAATCGGACCAAATGATCGAGTTGCTTTTACAGCCAATCCCGCTTTCGATGCCAGTACTTTCGAAGTCTGGGCACCTTTGCTTAACGGCAGTGCTTTGGTGGTTATCGACCATGATACTTTGCTGACACCCCAGGAGTTAGTACAGGCTCTACAGGCTCACCGTATTACTGTTCTGTGGCTGACTATCGGGTTGTTTAACCGACTAGCGGTGGAGTTGTCCCCGGTTCTTCCGCAAATAAAAATTCTGATTTTCGGGGGAGATATACCCGATTTGCACGTGATTGCTCAGGTTCTGGGTAATCGTCCACCACAACAATTATTACAGGCTTATGGTCCGAGTGAGGGAACTACCTTTACCACAATGTATCCTATCGAGGCGTTACCGCAGGGAGTGATCCGGCTGCCTATTGGCCGGCCAATCGCTAATACACGTGTTTATCTGCTGGATGCTTATGGTCAACCGGTGCCGTTGGGGGCGACCGGAGAGATTTATGTTGGTGGAGACGGGGTTGCTTGTGGTTATCTCAATCGCCCTGAATTGACGGCTGAGCGTTTCCTGATTGATCCATTTAGTCATCAACCGGATGCGCGCATGTACCGGACTGGGGATTTAGCTCGCTATCTGCCGGATGGCAATTTGGAATTCCTTGGCCGTAATGACCAACAGGTCAAAATCCGCGGTTTCCGGATTGAACCGGGAGAAATTGAGGCTCGTCTGGCAGAATTCCCTGTAGTGCGTGAGGCTGCGGTTTTGGCGTTGAGTGACGGTCAGGACAAACGGCTGGTTGCTTATGTGGTGGCGCCAGAAGATGAGAATTTGGTTAATAGTTTGCGTGCTCATTTGAGTGCAATTTTGCCTGACCATATGGTGCCGTCAGCCTTTGTGCGTCTGGATGCGTTTCCACTGACGCCGAATGGTAAGTTGGATCGTCGTGCGTTACCGACACCGGATAGTGAAGCCGTTGCCCGTCAGATTTATGAAGCGCCACAAGGAGAAACGGAGATTGCCCTGGCGGCGATTTGGCGTGAATTACTGGGGATTGAACAGGTTAGCCGGCATGACAGCTTTTTTGCATTGGGCGGCCATTCACTGCTCGCTGTACGGATGATTGAACGCTTACGTCACTTAGGGTTGACATTGGCGGCGCGTGATCTGTTCCAGTCTCCAGTGTTGTCAGAACTGGCCCAAATGTTGGGGCGGCATCGGGCTGTGATGGTGCCGGCTAATATTATTACGCCAGCAACCACAGCATTAACACCGGCGATGTTACCGTTGATAGATCTGACTCAGCCAGAGATTGACTCTATCGTCGGGCAAGTGCCGGGCGGAGTGGCCAATATTCAGGATATCTATGCCTTGTCGCCATTGCAGGACGGTATCCTGTTCCACCACTTACTGGCAAACGAAGGTGATCCGTATTTGTTAGCGGGTCAGATGGTCTTTGCGAATCGGACTTTGCTGGACCGTTATCTGACGGCGGTACAACAGGTGGTTGATCGCCATGATATTCTGCGGACCGCTTTTGTCTGGCAAGGATTATCCGTCCCGGCTCAGGTAGTCTGGCGTCAGGCCCCTTTGTCGGTGACTGAATTGACGCTAGACCCGATTGATGGGCCGGTTTGTGATCAACTGGCGCAACGTTTTAACCCTCGTCATTATCGCCTCGATTTGGGTCAGGCACCGCTGTTGCGTTTTGTGGTGGCACAGGAAACCGATGGCCGCTGGTTTTTACTGGAATTGCAACATCACTTAATTGGCGACCATACCACAATGAAAGTGATGAACCGTGAAGTGCAGGCATATTTTTCCGGGCAGATGGACCGCCTGCCTGACCCAGTACCATTCCGCAATCTGGTGGCTGAGGTTCGGTTGGGGATGAGTCAGGCTGAGCATACCCGTTTCTTTACCGACATGTTGGCGGATGTGGATGAACCCACGTTGCCGTTCGGGCTGGCGGAAGTGCATCGTGATGGATCACAGGAGATAGAATCTCACCGGATGCTGACGATCGGGTTGAGTGACCGTCTTCGCCATCAGGCCCGGCGTTTGGGTGTCAGTCTGGCGGCTTTGTGTCATCTGGCTTGGGCACAAGTACTGGCGTGTACCAGTGGTCAGGAGAAAGTGGTATTTGGCACCGTGCTATTTGGGCGTATGGCAGCGGGAGAAGGCGCTGACAGTGGGATGGGGCTGTTTATTAATACTTTGCCGTTACGTCTGGATATCGATAATACCCCGGTACGTGACAGCGTGCGGGCGGTGCATCTACGACTGGCTGGGTTGCTGGCGCATGAGCATGCTTCACTGGCGCTAGCCCAGCGGTGCAGTGGGGTTGCCAGCGGTACGCCACTCTTTAGCTCCTTGTTGAACTATCGACATAATGATCAGGCAGGAAATTCCGATGCAACGATGGAAGGTATTGAATTTCTTGGCGAACATGAGAGTACTAACTACCCCTTTGGGCTGTCGGTAGAGGATGATGGTTCCACGTTGGGACTGATCGCTCATGTGGTTCAACCGTTTGAACCGGATAGGATATGCGATTATGTGCAGCAGGCGCTGGAAAGTCTGGTGGCAGCCCTTGAGCAGGCCCCGGAGACACCGGTACAGGCACTGAACATCCTGCCTGAAGCGGAACGCACGCTGTTGCTGGAAACCTGGAATGCCACAGAAACCGCCTACCCTGACCCGCTATGTCTTCATCAATTGTTTGAGCAACAGGCAGAGAAAATCCCGGAAGCTACAGCTCTGGTGTATCAGGAGCACAGTCTCAGTTATGCCGAATTAAATGCCGGTGCTAACCGTCTGGCCCATCAACTCATTGCGCTGGGTATTGTGCCTGAGCAACGGGTGGCAATTTGCGTAGCACGCTCCCCAGCGATGGTGATGGCAATGTTGGCGGTATTGAAAGCCGGCGCGGCTTATGTGCCGCTGGATTCAACTTACCCAGCGGAGCGTCTGGCGTATATCCTGAATGATACGGCTCCGTCAATGGTATTAGCGGATACAATCGGACGAGCAGCACTGGGTGACGAGGCGTTGGCCGGGCTGATGGTACTTGACCCAAATATCCAGCCTGACCAGCCGGACGACAACCCACAGATCCCGGCGTTGACGCCACAGAATCTGGCTTACGTCATCTATACCTCTGGCTCCACCGGACAGCCGAAAGGGGTGATGGTAGAGCATCAAGCGTTGTATCAACGTTATCTGGGTGTTAATGAACTCTATGCTGTCACCGAGCAAGACCGAGTGTTGCAATTTGCCGCTTTTGCGTTTGATGTTTCGGTGGAAGAGTGCTTCTCGTCACTATGTAACGGGGCCACGCTGGTTATTCGGGATGACAGTTGGCTGGCTTCGATGCCGGAATTTATTGCCTTAACCCAGCAAAACCGCATCACGGTTGCGTTTCTGCCGACTCTATTCTGGTCTGAACTGGCGGCCAGAGACAACGGATGGCCACTGCCAGATTGCCTCAGACTGATCATCATTGGTAGTGAGGCGGTGAAAAGGAACGCCATTCAGGACTGGTTTACGCAAGAAGGCCACCGACCTCAGCTATTGAACGCTTATGGCCCGACGGAAAATACCGTGACGGCGACTTGTAAGGAGATCTTATCCCCAGCAGATGATCGTTCTATAGGCAGACCGATTAAAAATACCTGCGTCTACCTGCTGGACAGATACGGCCAGCCGGTGCCATTAGGTTGCGTTGGAGAAATGTATATTGGCGGCGTGGGGGTGGCACAGGGTTATCTGAATCGGCCAGCATTGAGTGCAGAACGTTTTATACTTGATCCTTTTAGTCTGGTATCCGGTGCGCGGATGTATCGCACGGGGGATTTGGCCCGTTACCTGCCGGACGGTGAGCTAGAATTTCTGGGCCGCAATGACCAACAGGTTAAAATTCGCGGTTTCCGGGTTGAACTGGGGGAAATTGAAACTCGGCTGGTGGAACACCCGGCGGTGCAAGAGGCTGCGGTGTTGGCGCTGGATGATGAGCTGGGCAAACGGCTGGTCGCCTATGTGGCAGCGGAAGCGCATGAGAGATTGACGGCTGATTTACGTGAATACCTGAGCGCTATTTTACCTGACTATATGATACCAGCGGCCTTTGTGCGCTTGGACTCCTTCCCTCAGACCCCGAACGGAAAACTGGATCGCCGGGCGTTGCCTGCGCCGGGGGAGGCGGCATTTGCCCGTCAAGTCTATGAAGCTCCGCAAGGGAAGATAGAGACAATGCTGGCGACTGTCTGGTGTGAGTTACTGGGCGTAGAGCAGATTAGCCGGCATGATAGCTTCTTCGCGTTGGGTGGCCATTCGTTGCTCGCTGTGCGCATGATTGAACGCTTGCGGCGTATCGGTCTGGGAATATCGGTACAAACGCTATTTCAACATCCAACACTCCGTGTTTTGGCACAGTCCTTGGTGCAGCATAATGAAATCCGGGTACCGGACAACTGTATTACACCGGATACTACGGTGCTGACACCAGACCTACTGCCGTTGATTGACCTGACCCAGCCTGAAATTGATCACATCGTTGAGCAGGTGCCGGGCGGGATAGTGAATATTCAGGATATCTATGCGCTATCGCCGTTGCAGGATGGCATTTTGTTCCACCATCTATTGGAGAAAGAAGGTGATCCGTATCTGTTAGTCTCCCAGATGGTTTTTGCTGATCGCGCTCTGTTGGATCGTTATCTGACGGCGGTTCAACGGACAATTGATCGGCACGATATTTTACGTACCGCTTTTATCTGGCAGGGATTGTCTGTTCCGGTGCAAGTGGTTTGGCGTCAGGCTCCATTGTCAGTGACGGAGTTGACACTGAACCCGGCGAACGGTCCGGTCAGTGATCAGTTAGCCCGGCGTTTTGATCCGGGTCGGTATCGTCTTGACCTCAGTCAGGCGCCACTACTGCGTTTTGTCATTGCTCAGGAAACTGATGGTCGCTGGTTCTTACTGGAATTGCATCATCATTTAATCGGCGACCATGAAACGATGGAAGTGATGCACCGTGAAGTACTGGCGTATCTGACGGGTCAGGAGGATAGCCTGCCGGCGCCGGTTCCGTTCCGCAATTTGGTGGCTCAGGCTCAGTTAGGTGTCAGTCAGGAAGCGCATACCCGTTTCTTTACCGATATGTTGGCAGAAGTGGATGAGCCGACGCTACCGTTCGGGCTGGCGGAGGTGCATCGTGATGGTTCGCAGGTGATGGAGTCTCACGGGATGTTGGCTCCTGAACTGAATGATCGTTTGCGCAGTCAGGCCCGGCGTTTGGGTGTCAGTTTGGCGGCGTTGTGTCATCTGGCTTGGGCACAGGTGTTGTCGTGCACCAGTGGTCAGAAGAACGTGGTGTTTGGCACGGTGTTATTTGGGCGTATGCAGGCGGGAGGGAGTGCTGAGAATGGCATGGGGCTATTTATCAATACGTTGCCGTTGCGGCTGGATATTGATGATACCCCGGTCAGGGATAGTGTACAGATAGCACATACCCGACTTGCCGGATTATTAGCACATGAGCACGCTTCACTGGCGCTGGCCCAACGTTGCAGTGGTGTGCGGGGTGAGATCCCACTCTTTAATAGTTTGTTGAACTATCGACATAATGCCTTGCCGGAAACGTCAGATGAACTGATAAACGGTATTGAATTTCTTGGCGGACAGGAACGGACCAACTATCCATTTGTGCTATCGGTCGAGGATTTTGGTGAATCACTGGGGCTGACGGCTCAGGTAGTGCAACCGTTTGATCCGGAAAGCCTATGTGGTTATATGCAACAGGCGTTGGAGAGTCTGGTGGAGGCACTTGAGCAAGCCCCAGAGACGCCGGTACGTGAATTGAACATCTTACCTGAAGCGGAACAGAGGTTGCTGTTGGAAACGTGGAACGCTACTGAAGCACCGTATCCTGAGCAACTATGCATTCATCAATTGTTTGAACAGCAGGTGAAGAAAACCCCAGAGGCGACGGCACTGATAGCGGGAGATAAAACCCTGAGTTATGCGGAGTTAAATGCCCGTGCTAATCGGTTGGCTCGTCAGCTAATTGAACGAGGGGGTTGTCCCGGTGATCATATTGCGACTCTGTTTGCACGCTCCATTGAACTGGTAGTGGCCCAATTGGCTATTCTCAAAGTCGGCGCTGTTTACGTACCGATAGATCCCAGCGTGCCGGATGAGCGGAAAAACTGGTTGATAAATGATTGTTCAGCTAAGTTGTTGATTACTGATGGGCAATCTGATGTTCCGGTTGGCCTCTCTGTTTCCCTGTTTTGTCTCTCTGATGAGACAGACACGCTCAGGGAGGAAGATCACATCAACCCTGATTTACCACGTTCTAGCGCCGGGTCCGCGTATATCATGTATACCTCCGGTTCAACCGGCCTGCCCAAAGGGGTAATCGTGCCGCATCGTGCAGTGGTTCGGCTGGTCATCAATAATGGCTATGCTGAAATTGGATCGGATGACCGGGTCGCCTTTACGGCTAATCCGGCTTTCGATGCCAGCACGTTTGAAGTTTGGGCGCCGTTGCTCAATGGTGGTGCTCTGGTGATTATCAACCATGCTACTTTGCTGACACCCCAGGAGTTAGTACAGGATTTACAAGCTCACCGCATCACGGTTCTGTGGTTGACTATCGGATTGTTTAACCGGCTGGCGGCAGAGTTATCCCCAGTCCTTCCACGGATTAAGATCTTGATTTTCGGGGGAGATATACCCGATTTGCATGTGATTGCTCAGGTTCTGGATAATCGCCCACCACAACAATTATTGCAGGCTTATGGTCCGAGTGAGGGAACCACCTTTACCACGATGTATCCTATCGAGGCGTTACAGCAGGGAGTAACCCGGATTCCGATTGGTCGGCCAATCGCTAACACGCGTGTTTATCTGTTGGATGCTTATGAACAGCCAGTACCGCCAGGGGTGATCGGTGAGATTTATGTTGGGGGAGATGGGGTGGCTCTGGGTTATTTCAATCGCCCTGAGTTAACCGCCGAACGTTTCCTTGTTGATCCGTTTAGTAACAATCCGGATGCGCGCATGTACCGGACTGGGGATTTGGCTCGTTACCTGCCGGACGGTAATTTGGAATTTCTTGGCCGTAATGACCAGCAGGTCAAAATCCGCGGTTTCCGAATTGAGCCGGGAGAAATTGAGACGCGTTTGGCAGAGTACCCGGCGGTACGTGAAGCCGCTGTGTTGGCGCTCGACGATGGGCAGAATAAACGTCTGGTTGCCTATGTGGTGGCGCTAGAGGATGAAGGGTTGGTTAATAGTTTGCGTGATCACCTGAGCGCCATTTTGCCTGATTATATGGTGCCGTCAGCTTTTGTGCGTCTGGATGCGTTTCCATTGACGCCGAATGGTAAGTTGGATCGTCGTGCGTTACCGGAGCCGGATAGTGAAGCCGTTGCTCGTCAGGTTTACGAAGCGCCACGAGGAGAAACGGAGATTGCCCTGGCGGCGATTTGGCGTGAATTACTGGGGATTGAACAGGTTAGCCGACATGACAGCTTTTTTGCGTTGGGTGGCCATTCACTGCTCGCTGTGCGGATGATTGAACGCTTGCGTCACTTAGGGTTGACATTGGCGGCACGTGATCTGTTCCAGTCTCCGGTACTGTCAGACTTGGCTCAAACGTTGGGTCAGTATCAGGCTGTGATCGTGCCGCCTAATGTCATTACATCGGCAACCACGGCGTTGACGCCGGCGATGTTGCCGCTGATAGATCTTACTCAACCAGAGATTGACCGTATCGTCGGGCAAGTGCCGGGTGGGATGGCCAATATTCAGGATATCTATGCTCTGTCACCGTTGCAGGACGGTATTTTGTTCCACCATTTACTGGCAAAGGAAGGTGATCCGTATTTGCTATCCGGTCAGATGGCATTTGCTGATCGGACTCTGCTGGATCGTTATCTGGCGGCGGTACAACAGGTGGTTGATAGACACGATATTCTGCGGACTGCCTTTATCTGGGAAGGGTTGTCAATACCAGCTCAGGTGGTTTGGCGTCAAGCATCCTTGTCAGTGACTGAACTGACACTGGACCCGGCTGATGGATCGGTTAGCGAGCAATTGGCTGAACGTTTTGATCCTTGTCGCCATCGCCTTGATCTGAATCAGGCACCGTTGTTGCGGTTTGTGGTGGCACAGGAAACAGATGGACGTTGGATTGCCCTGCAATTGCTGCATCATCTGATTGGCGACCATACCACGCTGGATGTGATGAATAGCGAGGTTCAAGCGTATCTTGCCGGACAAGAGGACAGCTTACCTTCCCCTGTATCTTTCCGTAATCTGGTCGCTCAGGCTCAATTGGGGGTGAGTCAGGATGCTCATATTCGCTTCTTTACCGACATGCTGGCTGAAGTGGATGAACCCACGTTGCCATTCGGATTGACGGAAGTGCATCGTGATGGTTCACAGGTGACGGAATCACACCGAATGTTAGCGCCTGAACTGAATGATCGTCTACGTAGTCAGGCCCGACGTTTGGGCGTTAGTTTGGCGGCTATGTGTCATTTGGCTTGGGCGCAAGTGTTGTCGCGTACCAGCGGACAGGAACAGGTGGTGTTCGGTACCGTAGTATTTGGGCGTATGGCGGTAGGAAAAGGCGTCGACAGCGGTATGGGACTGTTTATCAATACCTTACCACTACGGCTGGATATCGATGATACGCCGGTGCGTGATAGTGTACTGGCAACACATACCCGACTGGCGGGATTGTTAGAACATGAGCATGCCTCACTGGCGCTAGCTCAGCGTTGTAGTGGTGTACAGGATGGCGGTCCACTCTTTAGCGCTCTGCTGAATTACCGGCATAATGATCAGTCGATGACTTCCGATGAGATTGTACAAGGCATTGAATTCCTTAACGCGCGGGAGCTTACCAACTATCCATTTGCTTTGTCGGTAGAAGATTTTGGTAACGCACTGGGGCTGACGGCGCAAGTTGTCCAGCCATTTGAGTCAGAACGGGTATGCGGTTATATGCAACAGGCGCTGCAAAGCTTGGTGGAGGCACTGGAACAGACACCGGAAACGCCGGTGCGGGTATTACAGATCTTGCCAGAAGCGGAACGGAAGCTGTTGTTGAAAACCTGGAATACCACAGAAATAGCATATCCTGACCAAGGGTATATTCATCAATTATTTGAACAACAGGTGGAGAGAACGCCTGATGTCACCGCGTTGGTATATGAAGAACAGACGTTCAGCTATGCAGAATTGAATGCTCGTGCTAACCGGCAGGCCCATCAACTGATTGCGTTGGGTGTTGAACCTGACCAGCGGGTGGCGATTTGTGTGGCTCGTTCACCGGCGATGGTCGTGGGATTGTTGGCAGTGCTGAAGGCGGGTGCAGCTTATGTGCCGCTAGATCCGGATTATCCGGGCGAACGTTTATCATATATTTTGTCTGATGTTTCACCGGTTATTTTACTGGCCGATGCAGCTGGGCGTACAGCGCTGGGCGAAAAAGCATTTACTGGACTGACGGTACTTGATCCGAATGTATTGCCAGATCAGCCGGACAGCAATCCGCGAATATCTGAATTGACCTCACGGCATCTGGCCTATGTGATTTACACCTCCGGTTCTACCGGCACGCCGAAGGGCGTGATGGTTGAACATGGGCAACTGGTCAATCAAATTACTTCGCTGAATATGAAGTGGTCGCTTAGCGCATGTGACCGTATATTGCAATTTTGCAACCTTTCTTTTGACGTCTGTGCATCAGAAATATTTTGCGCAATAACCCGGGGGGCACGATTAGTCTTGAGGACGAATCAGTGGACCCTTAGTGCGCAGGAGTTCTGGCATCTGTGTGAATCCTATGAAATTACGTATATTGCGGTACCTGCTCAATTCTGGCGGATAATATCCAATGTTAATGAGGGCGATATCTATAAGGGCTTAAGGATTATTTGCGTTGGTGGGGAAGCGATATCTAATCATGAGTTGCAACGTTGGTTATCGGTTCACCGTGAATACCCTGTTCTGGTTAATTGCTACGGTCCGACAGAAGCCACGATTACGTCGACGATATCCTGTCTGAATGAAATGGTAGGGCAGGCCAATATCATTGGTCGTCCACTGCCGAATACACGTGTTTACTTGTTGGGCGTCGATGGTCAGCCGGTACCGCTAGGAGCAGTGGGGGAATTGTATATTGGAGGAACCGGTGTTGCACGGGGTTATCTCAATCGTCCTGAGCTAACTGCTGAACGTTTCCTGACTGACCCGTTTAATGTTGATTTGGGTGCACGCATGTACCGCACCGGGGATTTGGCCCGCTACCTGCCGGACGGCAACCTGGAATTCCTTGGCCGTAATGACCATCAGGTGAAAATCCGGGGATTCCGTGTTGAACTGGGGGAAATAGAGGCCCGGTTGACGGAGCATCCTGCGGTAAGCAAATCCGTTGTGTTAGCGCTGGGTGAAGGGCAGGACAAACATCTGGTTGCCTATGTGGTGGCGCCAGTGAATGAAGGGTTGGCTAATAGCCTGCGTACCCACCTGAATACAATTTTACCTGATTATATGGTGCCGGCGGCTTTTGTGCGTTTGGATGAGTTTCCGTTGACCCCTAACGGTAAATTGGATCGTCGTGCTTTACCGGCACCGGGCAATCAAGCCTTTGCCCGTCAGGTTTACGAAGCGCCACTTGGAGAAGTAGAAACTGCATTGGCGGCGATTTGGAGTGAGTTGTTGGGCGTTAAGCAGGTCAGCCGGTATGACAACTTCTTCGCGTTGGGCGGTCACTCACTGCTCGCCATGCGCATGACAAGCCTTGCTGCTGGTCGTGGATGGGTTTGTACATTGAATGCATTGTTCCAATTCCCGGTGCTGACTGAACTGGCTGCAAAAATCACCTCAGATTCGCTGTCTGAGCCGCAAACCAGTGCTATATCGGTGCGATCTGATGGAACAGAGCAGCCATTGTTCTTTGTTCCCAGTGGAATGGGCGATTATTCCTATGTCTTCGGGTTAGCTCAGCATATCCAGTCAGGGATGCCGATTTATGCATTACCTTGGCCGTCGATCGATGAGGAGACGATGGCTACGATGGAAGCACAGGCGGCCAGAATGATCACCTTGATGAAAGCGGTTCAGCCGGATGGTCCGTATCGGCTGGGAGGTTACTCCTCTGGCGGTATATTGGCTTATGCGATGGTTCAGCAGCTTTTGAATGCCGGAGAAAGGGTTAATTTCTTAGGCTTGATTGATACATCCGCGCCTCATTATTTTGGGGAACAGCCGATACCACCTCAACGTCATTTCTTTAGTGAGTTGGCCCGGCAGTCAGGGGAACAGCACCCAGAAGAGGTTACGGCGTTGTACCAGCGAATTGATGAGCTGAGTTTGGTGCAGTTTATTGAGGCGGCACAACAATTGGCGTTATATCCGGCCAATCTGAGAGCTGAGGTTATTGCGAAGCGTTGGGAGCAGATAGAGAACTATACGCAAATAGTCAGAGATTATCAGCCACAGGCATTAGTAATAACGTTGCATCAATTTTATGCGCTGGAACCTTACCCTGAGACGTCTTTTATGACGGATGAAAAGCCAGAACTTGTCACTATAGAACCGTCGCTGGGCTGGGAACAGGTGATGCCTGATACTTCACTTCGGTTGATTGCTGTTCCGGGTAACCATTTTAGTTTATTGGAAGAGAGTGAGAATCGAATTGCGTTAGCTCAGGCTTTGAATATGGCATTAGCAATCCATTGTGATGGGGAGGGACAGTGACCTGAATATATTAAGGAATATGAAATAATTTAGTCTTGGTGTGATAATCCGGTATATATTGCTTATACCGGATTATTTTTATGCTTGGGACAAGGCAGATGGTCATTGCTATATAAGTTATCTTTACGTGTTTTTTTTACTATTGTTGTTATTTTTATTTTATTAATTTTTTATCGTATTAAAAAGATATTTAATTGTGTGATTTTGGTTTTTATTTTTACGAATAATTCATAATTGTGATAATAAAGTGTAATTAATAGCAATGTGTTTCTTAATAGCAAGGTGTAATGATTAAATTAATATTGATTTAATATTTTCGAATGATAAGTTATTACGAGTGTGGAAAAATAGTAAAGATAATCCTTTTTATAAGTAACTGATATCAACAATGATAAATTTACCCTGTTATTTATTTTCATTATTAATACCTGCATTAATGTTTATTTCTATTTTGCCATTAGCAAGATATTGGATACCGGTATTGGCTCCGGCACCAATCAGGCCCGTTGTTACAGCGGCTCCCGATAACCATGGCAAGGCCAGGATACTCCCTTCTGCGGCCCAGGGTTTGGCAAGAGAGGGGAGTATTACCACTACAGGTTTTTTGGCTGGGTTCTAAAGTAGGAAATTTAAGTAAGGTTTTAGTCTAATAGATTATTTGGTTTGCAATACAAGTATAGGCTGAATAAATTCGTCTAAAGAGTCAACATCAATGTATGATACTTCATTTTCTCTCATCATATGTAGTTTAATAACAGAATCGATTTCCCCTTCAAAGTCATCAAATACAAGAATAAGTTCGAATTTGAAAGAAGGAAGATCTTGTTCTAGTTTAGTAATAATAAGAGAAGCGAATTTTAGAGCAACATCTATAATATTGCTATTCCAAATAGTCACTTAATCTTATTTCATTATAAAAACACTCCTCTTCTGTCTTATCAAAGAAATTTTTATGACCATTAATTTTATTTTTGCTTGACACACTAGCTACATGACATATAGAAGAAAAAATACACAACCATTTGAACTTACTGTGAACCCTAGATTTAAGAATTCAGCAAGAAATTTTGGTATTACAACCTCTTCCTTGATATATGCATCTAAAAAACTAACCATTTTCTGATTGTATTTAATCATTTTTCCCCCAAATATTGTTTCATGTCTTTGTCAATCGCCTGCTTAAATTTCGAATCAGATAATAAGTTATTTACTGATGATGGGGCAGGTATTTTATTTTTTGAAGAATCAAAGCTATAAAACGAATTAGTAGATGGTTCGTAGTAATATTTGTTGTTTTTATTATATACCCTTCATCCTTCAAGTTGCTGCTTTCTCTCACCCCAGTCACATAGTTATCTATGCTCCTGGGGATTCGTTCACTTGCCGCCGCGCTGCAACTCGAAATTTATTGGGTATAGTGTATTTGTCCTGGTCTCTTCCCAGGGTTTGGATTCTCTACATCAATACGCTCTTTACCAACTCCTTTTCATATATACCCGTTATCTTTCAAGTTGCCTCTTTGTTGGCAGCACTCACTCACCCCGGTCACATAGTTATCTATGCTCCCGGGGATTCGCTCCCTGGCCGTCGCGATGCATCTTGAAATCCATAGGGTATAGTTTTACTAGAAGTTTGAACTCCATTTTGTCCTGGCATAGGGGCTTGATCAGTTGGTACGTTTTTTCTTTTATCCCGACCTTACTAATTCCTTTAGCAACACCTGGAGCTGCTGAAATTCCCACTTGACCCATAATCTTCACGATTTCTTGGGTCGTCTCTTCTGAGCCACCGATGACTTGGGCACGATGCAACACTAAATTACGGGAAGCATCAATATTTGACATCGCACCCCGTAAATCAGCACATTCCCGCACTTCTACCGGTGTGAGGGAATCCATCCCCTGCATTCTGGCTTTTTCCTGAATTTCGCTCATCCGGGCACTGTAATCAAATCACCCTGTAATGCCGCCGGCCAGTCCGGCGGCCAGCGTGGAGAGGGTGCTGATAGTCTGTTTCTGCTCTTCCGTTAACTCACTGACTTTAGCCTTGTCGCCGTAAAGCTGCGTCATCAGTACCTGAGCCGCCAGTTCACCGGAAGCAGCACCGGCTGCCCCTGACAGGGCATTATTGTTGCCACTCACCTCCGCCACCACGGCCCCTAAAATCGCATGGGTCAGCGTGTTGGTGGCGATATCCACCTGATGGGTTTGTGGGTCGGTGGTCATCTCTTTAATCACGCCGGCCAGATAGGGTGAGGTGCCACCGGCCAGTGCTTGCCCCAGATTGTTCCCCGCCAACCCCTGAATCGCTGCCGTGGCGGCCTGTAAGGCTTTCTGGTATTGGCCGCCGGTCCCTAGGTCGGAGTCATTCAGCGCCTGAGTGTAAGCGGTGTCATAAATTTGTTGGTTGATATCCGCCGGAGAGGGGGGGTTGATTGCCCGCTTTGATCAATTTCTCTCTGGCCGCCTCTCCTGTTATCCGGATATTGAACACATTAATAAAAAGGGCGTTAGTTGCTGTGGCCGACGCCCTTCTGGTGTCAGAATCAATGACGGATCTGCGCCAACTCGTCTTCAGATAAGCCAGTCGCTTCGAGAACAGCCTCGCGAGGCATCCCCATTCTCAAAAGGCTGTGGGCAACGTCGAATTTACCCTGCCTCACGCCTTCTTCACGTCCTTTCTGTTCACCCAACTGCATACCTTTCTGAATCCCGCGTTGTTCGCCCAACTGCATACCTTTTTGAATCCCGCGTTGTTCGCCCTCAAGGCGGAGTTTTTCAGCAATAGTCATCAGAGCTTCCTCATGCTGTGGCACACGTGATGCCAGAGTGTTTAGCAAAGCAGCCGGATCGTGAGATTCTCCCGCCTGCAACATGTAGTTTATCACAGATATCAGCTGTTCCTGCGTTGTATATCCTTCCTGCAACAATGTTACCAGATTGTCAAGCAGCTCAGTCAGATCACGCTGGCGAATGTGTTTCTGCAACAGTTCGAGCACAGCAATACGACGATGTTTCATTATTTCGTCGTCGGGAATAACGGTAATATCAACCAGCGGAAAATCCTTACTGTACAACTCGCCGGCAAGTTCTGGATCATCAAACTCTGCAAACCAGTTCATCGGGTACGGGTATGGGCTGACTTTTCCTTGGTAGAACAATATAGGTATCACCAATGGTAATGTTTTATGGCCGGCATCAAGATGACGTTGCATGGCAGCAATGGCATAACGCAACATCCGAAAAGCCATGTGTTTATCCGGCGAACTCTGATGTTCAATCAGACAGTATACATAACCGTCACCCTTACCCGTTTTCAGTGAATACAAAACATCACTGTAGTATGGCCGCAGATCGTCTTCAATGAAGCTTCCCGATACCAGTTGCAGCGTATTCAGATCACAAACCTTCAGCAGAGTTAATGGCAAATGGAACTGTAGAAAATCTCTGGCTGTATCCGGATGTGTCAGAAACTGCTTAAAAATAGCATCATGTAATGTTGGCGTTGTGTTCTTCTTCATTATTCATCATATCCCTGTAACCCCGGTATTCACTTTAACAGAAACCAGCGACTGGATGGCGTTAGTCATACCCTAATTTTTCTTCTTCAAGTCATTAGGCTGTATCGCAATATGATGCTCACATCGTACAACTGCCTAATGCTAACGTGGAATCCAGTGTCATATCGCCTGTAGCAAGAGCGAGATCACCTACGTCATCCGTTGCCGTTAACACACCATTAACAATCTGGCTGACAGGATTCTCTCGCCAGTGAGTTATCTCCAATCTTTTCCTATACTGTTTGATACTTGGCCAACAACGCCCTGACGCGACTTTTTAGCCTGTAAGCTACTTTTCTCAGACGTAATGAATGCCCCCTTTAAATGCCGGATGATTGTCTAACATTTGGGGTGCAGTTCATTGGGTGAGTATTACCTTGAAAAACGCCGTTATTGGGTGATCGCCGAGGACGAAAATACGCAACACGGGCAGCCGGGTTATTTGAATTAATACGGCCCAGTACCGAATGGCGGGACCCTGTCAGGGTGACTCGGGCAAGGGGAAAGCCGTGTGCTTCCGTCGGAAAGGCGGCGGGCGAGGTTTTTTCCAGTACAGACAGGTGAACTTCTTCAGGTGATGGAGCTAATTGGGCCTCCAGCGCTTGCTGACGCGCCTGTTGATGAATACGTTGTTGATCTGAGAGGTCAGCGGCCTGACTGCCTGAAGCTGTGCTATAAAAAACCGCTAATACCAAAATACTGCTTTTCATTGCATTTCTATTCCACAATTATGGAGCAGCATTAACCATGAATTTCACTTAGCGATCAATGTTTATGGTTTATTGTCACTCAGGTAACTAAAAGCAGGGATGTGGTTAAGATAGCAGCAAAAACAAGGGGTTATATTTTAATCAGAAAATAGACTCATGTTATTATTATGTTACGAATCGTATAAAAAATAGATTAATATTAATCATTTAATAATCAATGGTAATAATTTCATTTTTTTGTTTTATTTTGTGATTTAAATCACGAAAATAGGTCTAATTACCGGAAAAAGTCACTTGCAATAAAGAGGATTTTCGTCATTACCTGAACAGGTAAAACTATTTACCCTTGTCTGACGATACTGAGGCTATTACCCGAAATCATACGTTGCAATATATACCCAATAAATTTCGAGTTGCATCGTTTATCTAATCCAGATAAATCATTGAGATAAGGTATGATATGAGAAAATTATTATAAATAAATTAACCAGGCGGTAATGCTGTTATTATCTGAAATATAAGAGAGTTTAGATATCTCTAATCTTCTGAGTTGGCAGTTAATTTTTTATTAAGTAACCGTCAGATTGTTCATTTATTTTGTTATTTTAATGATAGAACCAGCTTGGTTATTACAAAATTAGAACTAGTCAAATTTTATTTTATACTCGATTAGGTAAATTTCAGACGTTATTAATGAATAATTATTTATTTATTCTTTTCATCTATATACAGTGGATTTAATTTATTCACTTTTTATTCCTTGATTATTCATCATTGGCGCATAAACCATGCATAAAAATACTTTTTGGAACTTTGAACGAGATCAAAAAGTATTTTTTTTGTTGATGACTTGTGTTGACTTTGTTAAGCGCGAGCAACAGTATCTGTCCAATGGCTGAGGGATTGTTTTTCGAAAATACTGATAAGTGATAAGAATTAATAATATTAACTAAATCATGTAATTTTATTTATTTTCAATGCTTTTTAGCATTCAACTTAGTAAACCTTTTCTTCAGTATTCATCAATTGGTTATATCAGTACGGGCTGAAAAGTAATGAGCGTTATATTACTTTCTTTCGTACAGATGCTCTCTATTTTTAAGGGGAAATGATCTATGTCAGAAAATATTCAGAGAAGTTGGTTTGATCACTATATGGTACCTTGTTTCTCTCCTGCTAAGTTCATACCTGTTCAGGCCAAAGGCTCGAAAGTATGGGATCAGGATGGAAAAGAGTATATTGATTTTGCTGGTGGGATTGCAGTTAATTCATTAGGGCATGCTCATCCTGAATTAAAGGATGCGTTAATTTCTCAGGTTGAGAAAATATGGCATATAGGAAATGGTTACACGAATGAGCCAGTTCTTAAATTAGCAAAGAGTCTTGTGGAAAATACTTTTGCTGATAAGGTGTTTTTCTGTAATTCAGGGGCAGAAGCTAATGAGGCCGCATTAAAGCTAGCTAGAAAATATGCTGCTGATAAATATGGAAAAAATAAAAATGAGATTATCTCATTTAAAGACTCTTTTCATGGCAGGACATTATTTACTGTAACCGTAGGCGGGCAACCAAAATATTCACAAGATTATGCTCCTCTTCCGCAAGAAATTACTCATCTTCCTTATAACGATTTGTCTGCGATCAGAGAACATATTTCTGAAAATACCTGTGCGATTATTGTTGAACCTATTATTGGTGAGGGTGGAGTTATTCCTGCTGATCCGGAATTTTTGCAGGAATTACGTACTTTATGTGATCGCTTTCAAGCGTTACTTATTTTCGATGAAATCCAAACTGGGGTAGGTCGTACAGGGTACCTTTATGCTTATCAGGAATATGGCGTGGAGCCTGATATTCTTACCAGTGCGAAAGGCCTTGGTGGTGGTTTTCCTATTGGTGCTATGTTGACAAAACAGCATATTGCAGAAGCTTTTCAACCCGGCACGCATGGGACAACTTTTGGTGGTAATCCCCTGGCAGCAGCAGTCGCTAGTACAGTGCTTTCCATTGTTAATCAACCAGAACTTCTTGCTGGTGTTCAACAGCGGCATGATTATTTCATGGATAGATTATCGACACTCAATCAGCATTATCAAATATTCAATTGTCTGCGCGGCAAAGGACTACTGTTAGGGGCTGAATTGAATAAAAATTGGCAGGGTAAAGCGAAACAGTTGACCAATATTGCAGCAGAGGAGGGATTGATTGCATTGATTGCCGGTCCGGATGTATTGCGCTTTGCGCCTGCATTAAACATTGAATTTGCGGATATTGATGAAGGTTTGATTCGTCTTGAAAGTGCCATCATGCGGTTCGTTGGTTAATAGCAAATTGAAGGTGACGTTATGATGCTTTTCCGAACTGTCCGGCATAGTGACTTAAAGGGTATTCAGGCTCTATCTGAGCGTGCGGGTATAGGTCTGACATCTTTGCCCAATAACCTGGATCAATTACGTTCACGTATTACACGTAGCGTCGATACTTTCGAAGGAAAGTTGACCAGAGCTCAACAAGGATTCCTGTTTGTATTGGAAGATACCAGTGAGAATCGCGTCGTGGGCGTTAGCGCCATAGAGGCTGCGGTAGGGCTGGAAGAGCCGTTTTATAATTTTCGGGTACAAAGAACGATTCGCTCATCACGTGAATTGGGCGTTTATAAGGCGATTGAAGCGTTAACTTTGGAACAAGATCAGACGGGTAACAGTGAATTATGTACCTTATTCCTGGACCCGGAATATCAGAAAGAAAAAAATGGCACATTTCTTTCTAAAGCGCGTTTTCTTTTTATCGCCGCATTTAGAGATCTTTTTTCTAAAATAATATTCGCTGAAATGCGTGGTGTTGCCGATGAACAAGGAAATTCACCTTTCTGGAATTCGCTGGGACAACATTTTTTTGGCATTCCTTTTTCTCAGGCAGATTACTTAACCGGTATTGGTTCGAAAACCTTTATTGCAGAACTGATGCCTCTTCATCCTGTTTATATCTCCTTATTACCCGCTGAGGCGCAGAAGGTGATTGGACAAGTTCATGAGAAAACGGTTCCTGCTCGCACGATTCTTGAGAAAGAAGGTTTTTCCTATCAAGGCCATATCGATATTTTTGATGCAGGCGCTTTGCTACAGGCTGAGATCGACCGGATACGCGCCGTAGAAAAGAGTCGGCTGGTTGCTGTCAGCAAAGTTAAATCAGTGATCCGCAGCGATGGTGTTCCTTGCATCGTTGCCAATCAGCACTTTAATGAATTTCGAGCGCTCTTACTGAATGTTGCGGATGACAGCTGTGAGCTTTTTTTAACGCCCGTTGAAATGGATGCACTGCAAGTAAGCGATGGGGAGCCTGTGCGACTCGTCAGTCTCTTTCCAAAGGAGAACTAATATATGAATCATAAAGCACATTACATTGGGGGAAGGTGGATCGAAGGGCAGGGTGAGCCAGTGACCAAATTCTCGCCAATAGATCAACAAGTTCTGTGGCAAGCGAATAGCGCGAGTGCGGCTCAAGTCAGAGCCGCTTGTCAATCTGCCCGCGAGGCGTTTTACTCCTGGTCACATTTGCCGGCCAGTGAGCGAATTAACATCGTCCAAACGTTTGCAGCTTTGCTGAATGAACAGAAAGAAGCCCTTGCCCGTGTTATCAGTCAAGAAACCAGTAAGCCACTATGGGAAACGCGTACTGAAATACAATCCATGATAGGTAAAGTCGCTATTTCCATTGAAGCGTGGGAGCAGCGCACCGGAGAATCGGAAACCATGATGCCAGATGGTCGGGCATTACTACGTCATCGTCCTCATGGTGTCATGGCGGTTTTTGGGCCGTATAACTTTCCTGGGCATTTGCCTAATGGCCATATTATCCCGGCACTGATTGCAGGTAATACGTTGGTGTTTAAACCGAGTGAATTGACACCGATGACCGCTGAGGAAACGGTGAAACTGTGGGATAAAGCCGGTTTACCCGCAGGAGTGCTCAATCTGGTTCAGGGAGCGCGCAATACAGGTACCGCATTGTTGGAGGATAAGCAGATTGATGGTGTGCTGTTTACCGGGAGTGCCAATACTGGCTTTCACTTTCACCGAGTGCTTGGCGGTCAGCCAGAGAAGATATTGGCGCTTGAAATGGGGGGAAATAACGCACTGATCGTCGATGCTTGCGACGATATTGATGCCGCTGTTTACACCATTGTGCAGTCAGCATTTATCTCTGCCGGTCAACGTTGTACCTGCGCTCGCAGATTGTTGGTGAAAAATGGTGTACATGGAGATGCGGTGATTAAGCGTTTGGTAGAGGTGACAGAGCAGATCGTGCCATCCCACTGGGATGCTCAACCTCAACCCTTTATTGGCGGAGTGATTTCGCTACAGGCTGTGCAAAATCTATTGGAAGCGCAAGAACGGCTACAAAAACTCGGTGGCATTTCTTTGGTTTCGCTGGAGCAATGCAATCCACAATCAACACTGCTGACCCCAGGAATTATTGATGTTAGCCAAGTAGTGGATATCCCCGATGAAGAGTATTTTGGGCCGCTGCTTACGCTGATGCGTTATGACACATTTGATGAAGCGTTGGCAATCGCCAATAACACCCGATTCGGATTAGCTATCGGTTTAATTTCACCAGATGCTGCATTGTTTCAGCGCTTATCAGAAGATGCGAGAGCCGGAATTGTGAACTGGAATAAACCATTGACAGGGGCGTCGAGTAAAGCACCTTTCGGTGGCATTGGTGCATCAGGCAACTTCCGGCCCAGTGCTTATTATGCTGCTGATTACTGTGCCTGGCCGATGGCATCTCTTGTTACCGATAAACTTTCTTTACCTGAAACGCTGGCACCGGGAATTCATTTCCCTGATTAACTTAATACCATTTTTCCAGAGGTATCTATGTCTGGTTTTGAAGCAAATTTTGATGGGTTAGTCGGTCTGACCCATCATTACGCGGGGCTTTCAGTAGGTAATAAGGCTTCTATCTGTAATAGGGATAGTGCATCTAACCCACGTAAAGCCGCGCTTCAAGGGTTGATGAAAATGAAGTCGCTAGCGGATACAGGATTTATTCAGGGGGTACTTCCACCGCAACAACGTCCTAATATCCCAGCCTTGCGTAATTTAGGTTTTGTGGGTAGTGATGAACAGATACTTCATAAAGCCGCCAAATATTCTCCGGTGTTATTATCAAAACTAAGTTCTGCTTCATCAATGTGGACAGCAAATGCGGCAACGGTATCACCTTCGGCGGATAGCGCCGATCAGCGAGTCCATTTCACGGTGGCAAATTTAAATAACAAATTGCATCGTTCGCTGGAAGTAGAAACGACGGCAGCCGCGTTAAAAGCCACTTTTGCTAATCAAAACTATTTTGTCCATCATCATGCTTTGCCACAACATGAAGATTTTGGTGATGAAGGGGCGGCAAACCATAATCGCCTCGGTGGTGACTATCATACGCCGGGTGTACAGGTATTTGTTTATGGACGCAGTGTGCTGCGCGGTGGTCCAGTACCTCAGCTTTATCCTGCACGGCAAACACGGGAAGCCAGTGAAGCTGTTGCGCGGCTGCATCAACTTGATCCGGCACAAACCGTCTTCGTGCAGCAAAAACCCGTCGCTATTGATAGCGGTGTTTTCCACAATGATGTGATCGCGGTTAGCAATCGAAATGTGCTTTTTCATCATCAGCATGCTTACCTTAATCAGGAGCAAGCTCTGGCAGAAATTGAGCAGAAAATGGCGCGATTAGGGCATGATTTTGTCGCGATTAAAGTGCTTTCAGAGCAGGTCAGTATCAAAGATGCGGTTGATTCTTACCTCTTTAATAGTCAGTTACTGAGTAAAACTGATGGAAAAATGATGATTGTTGTTCCTGAAGAGTGCCGTCAAAATATCGCCGTTTGGACCTATTTGCAGTCACTGATTGCGCAATCCTCTTCACCTATTAATGAAGTCTGCGTTTTTGATCTGCGGGAAAGTATGCGTAATGGCGGCGGTCCAGCATGTTTACGCCTGAGGGTGGTGTTAAATGATGCTGAGTTCCGTGCCGTCAATCCTGCAACACTGATGAATACTCAGCTTTATGATCGTCTGACCCAATGGATAGAACAGCATTATCGTGATGAATTATGTTCCTGCGATCTGGCTGATCCCCAATTACTCCGTGAAGTTTATACCGCTCTGGATGAGCTTACGCAGATCCTAAATCTAGGATCGATCTATGAATTTCAACGCTAAATTGGAGTGGATATGGATCTGTTAACGTTATTGCTTGAAAAGAAACTGGCTGATCATTTGAGGTTTCCGGAAACAATTAGTGCGAGTTGGTTGGCAGAAGGTGTATTGCAACTTATTCCTGATAAAAGGAAAAATCGCTCTCTGGTTGTTTCTGTTGGTATTCATGGTAATGAAACGGCACCTATTGAAATATTGATTCAGTTATTAGCACAGTTGGCTGATGGTACTCTAACACTAGAAAATAATTTGTTAATTATCTTCGGTAACTTGCCCGCTATACGTGCTAATCGGCGTTATTTGCATAATGATTTGAACCGAATGTTTGGTGGTCGTTATCTGAATTTTCCGCTGGGAAATGAGCGATCACGTGCGGCTGAATTGGAAAATGTTGTGAGTCGTTTTTTTGCTGAACCTTCGGTGTCTGCTACAAATATTCGCTGGCATATTGACTTGCATACAGCAATACGGGCTTCTCATCATGAGCAATTTGCGTTATTACCTGCTCAGGGCCGCCCCTTTTCTGCTGAATTTATGCAATGGTTGAGTGACAGTAATATTGAGGCACTGGTTTATCACAAAGAAAAAGGAGGGACTTTCAGTCACTTCCTGGGAGAAAAATTCGGCACTGACAGTTGCACGATGGAAATTGGCAAAGTAATGCCTTTCGGTAAAAATGATTTAAAAAGATTTCAAAAAGTTATCGAGGCTCTTCATGGCTTAATCGATCATTCGCAAATAACTGCACGCACTAAACCTGAGCTGAAACATTATCAGGTAGTTGATTCGATTATTAAGAGTGATGACAGTTTTCAACTTCATATACCTGCTGATACCATGAATTTCACTGAATTGCCTGCAGGATTTGAAATTGCCAGCCAACGGGATCGTCATTGGAAAATAACATCTTCAGTAAACTTTATATTATTTCCTAATGCTGAGGTCGCTAATGGATTACGCGCGGGATTGTTACTTGCTCTAAATAAAAAAAATAACTAAATAAAGTATGACTACATTTTCTTTCTGAAGCAGCGGTAATTTCTTCTTCAGAAAGAATTCAGCAGGGTGCTTCTTCGCTTTAATGACGGACGGGTATTATCATGATAAAAAATAATAAAATTCAACAAAACCTTTCGGCAGAAAAGTTTACTGATTCGCAAGAACTGCATAGAGGTCTGAGTGCACGTCATATTCAAATGATTTCTATTGGCGGTGCGATTGGTACAGGATTATTTATGGGATCGGGCAAAACTATTGCCGTATCCGGAACGTCAATCGTTATTACCTATGCCATTGTCGGGTTTTTTGTTTATATGGTGATGCGAGCGATGGGAGAATTGCTTCTCACTAAATTGAATTATCGTTCTTTTGCTGATTTCGTGTCTGATTATTTAGGGACGAAAGCAAGTTTTTTTCTCGGCTGGACTTACTGGATGAGTTGGATTGTATCCTGTATTGCTGATGTGGTGGTTTGTGGCGGATACATTCAATATTGGTTTCCCGGTGTTTCTCTTTGGGTACCTGCATTTTTAACGCTAGGTTTACTCTGTACTTGTAATCTTCTTTCTGTCCGATTATTTGGCGAAGCTGAATTCTGGTTCGCGATTATTAAAGTGATTGCGATTTTAGCGCTGATTATTGTGGGTGCGGGTATGGTAATGATAGGTTGGAAATCACCAGACGGTATGACGGCATCTATTAATAATCTGACTGATCCATCTGTATTCTTGCCAAATGGTATTTTTGGTTTTTTTGCCGGTTTTCAGATAGCGATTTTTTCTTTTACTGGGGTTGAACTTGTTGGCACGATGACAGCGGAAACAAAAGATCCAGAAAAGATATTGCCGAAAGCAATTAATAAGATTCCGATGAGAATTTTTATCTTCTATATTTTCTCCATGTTGAGCATTATTGCGGTGACATCCTGGGGACGTATTTCAGCTGAAACTAGCCCTTTTGTGACACTATTTGCTTTGGCGGGTTTGCCTGCTGCTGCCGCAATTGTTAACTTTGTTGCATTAACGTCGGCGATGTCTTCTGCTAATAGTGGATTATATGCTTGTACACGTATGCTTTATGGGTTATCAACGGAAAGAAATGCTCACCAGAAATTTAAAATTCTTTCCCGTAATACTGCGATTCCGGTACATAGTCTGATATTCTCTTGTTTCTGTATGATAGTTGGCACATCACTTTTATTTATCGTACCGGATGTCATGCGATTATTTACTATTGTATCAACGGTTGCTTCTATTATGGTTATTTATAGCTGGTGTATGATATTAGTGGCTTATTTAGCCTATCGTAAACACCATCCTGAATTGCATAAACGATCAATCTTTAAGATGCCTTTGGGGGTGTCGATGACGTGGATCACTCTGATTTTTTTCATCCTCACAATAGTAATAATGGTTTTTGATCCCGATACGTTGATAGCACTCTGTGGTACACCTTTGTGGTTTATCGCGTTAAGTATTCTATGGCGCGTGAAAAAGAAAAATGAAGCGCAGGAAGAACAAAGTTATCAGATAGTCAAAGAAGGTTCTCGTTCATAGTCAGGTAAGTGGTTCACATCTGCAATATATTTATACCCTTCATCCTTCAAGTTGCTGCTTTGTTGGCTGCTTTCACTCACCCCAGTCACATAGTTATCTATGCTCCTGGGGATTCGTTCACTTGCCGCCGCGCTACAACTCGAAATTTATTGGGTATAGATCGAAAAATTTTTGCCATGAAAGTCTGTTAGGTTATTACGCGTTTTTGAGACGTTATTGTAATAATGAGATAGTATTCTTTAGATTAAAAATATAGTGATTATTTAATTATATATATAATATTGTGGAAATTATAGGATTGTCAGTTATATAGATGATTGAAATTATTTTGTTTTTATATCTTCGCTATTTTATTTTGATTTTTTTAATTAAAATTTAATTATGCTGGAGTTTGTCTTTTGGGATTTAATAATCTATATTTGTTTAAGTTGAAAAATAACAAGGTAACTTAATTAAGTTGTTTATACTATGATATTATTTTTTTGTTAAATTTTTATTTATAGCGTAGCTGTAAATTAAGTTATTATTATTTTTGAAGACTATATACGGGTATATTAATGATGACGATGAAATTTATTTTCGTTCCATTTGATACCTACATCATAATTAAAGCAAGGAAAAAAGTATGAATTTAAATAAAAAGGCTTTCCTTATTTCCCCTTTTTTATTAGCTATTAGTCACGTTAGTATGGCATGTACGCCTGATCCAGAGATAGAAAAAATAATAACCCAAAACGGGTTAGCCGGTACTAAAGTGATGTCCATGTATAGAAATTGTACCCTTACTGTCTCGTCGTTACCTAAAGAGAAGAAAGTTACATTAACAAACAGTAAAGCGGCAAAACGTGATGATGAGGCAAAAAATGCGATGTATTGGTATCGGGGGATGTCGTTAGATGAGTATATAACATTTGACGGGAATAAATATAAAAATCTCCCCTGTGTTGCACTAAAAGATGCGTACTGTGGAATTGCACCTAACTATACTTATGCAAAGAGTTATTTGGTAATTAAAAACCCTGGGGTTGTTATTGAGTTTAGTACGATAGAACCTGGTTGGTTATATAAGGATTTCACAACTCGGCATGACTGTAAGCCTAAAGCGGAAGATGGAACAGTATCGTATGGACTGGGTGGACAAGGAACATCGGTAAATTGTGATGCGGAATATAAGAGACTTGGAATAGGAAATGTCTTTAATAGGTGGTTATCAGAAAAACCAACTAAAATAGACCCTATAATTTCTTATGTATTATTGAAAAAATAGACTTTAATATTTGTGTTGTAATTATATTTTTATTAACTCTAAATGAGATTTGTTGAAATAATAGCACCGAGTGTTTATAACCTCGGTGCTTTTTATTGATAATAAATTTTAAGTGAACTTATCAGTGTTACTGGGAAATAAATATTAATTATTTGAATTATATAGATAGTCATAATTGTAATTGGATGATGTTTTTTATGTTATTGTAGAATAATAAATAAGTAATTTTTATTACATATGACATTGTAATAACTGAAGAATTATCTATTTTATATGTTATTGAAATTATATTTTTTTATGTTTTTGTCTTATTTTTAATTTAATTATTATGTGGCTTGTTTTTTTTGATTTAGTCATCTACCTTTATTTAAGATAGCTAATAAAAAGATGAGCTAATTGAATCATATGGCTTATATTGTTAGTTCATTTTGTGGTTTGTTTTTTATTTATAGTCGCATTATATATTAAGTCATTATGTGTCAGCAAAGATTATAGGTTTATTGATAACAGCTATAAAGTATATTTTTATGTCTTTGGGTGTCAATATTATCAATAAAGCAAGGAGAGAAATATGAGTTTTAATGAAAAAGTTCTTCTGATTTCCCCTTTATTATTATCTGTTAGTCAATTTAGTGTGGCATGTAATATTGATCAGATGGTAGAAAATATAATAAAAAGCTATGGTTTACAAGAAACCGAAGTGATGTCTATGTATAAAAAGTGTGAGTTTGATGTGGTTAATACCGGAAATAAAATTATATTAACTAATAATGAATCCCGAAAGAGTGATGAGCGTGCAGAACTAGCGATATACTGGTATAGAGGAATGGGAATAGAGGAATATAAACTATTTGATAGTAATAAATATACCAGAATTCCTTGTGCTAATATACCAAATCGTTTTTGCAGAATTTCTCCTGAATATACTTACGCGAAGAGCTATCCGATGAGAGAGGATAAAAAATTTGTTATCGAGTTTAGGACGATAGAACCTGGCTGGCTGTATAATGAATTTACAACTAAACATAACTGCGAAATTAATGTTGAATCGAGAGGAGAATCATATGGACTTGGTGAAATAAGTACATTGATAAAAGATGAATCAAATTGTAAGCCTAAAGGTTATAATATAGGGAATGAATTTAATAAATTATTATTAGAAAAACCAGTTAAAATGGAGGTGACAGTTTCTTATGTACAATTACCCATACCGAAATGATCTTTAACATCTGTTCTGTGATTATATACTCATTAGTTTTAAACGATTTTTTTAGTACAGAGTATTTGATAAGCTTTGGTGCTTTTCCTTAAGTTACAGAGAGTGCGACTAGATGTTAAAGAAAGTCTTTACTGAGAAATATTTTTCAAAAGGTATATTATCATATAATTATTGGTTTCTTTGTTTTATGCCATTATTATATGGTTTTTCATATATTCTAATGAAATATTTTTTAATTTAATCATGCCGGAATTTGTTTTTGTTTTTTCTAATTAAATAATCTACCTTATTTAAGGCAGATAATATAATAATAGAGATTAATACAGTGGGATAATTGATTGTATATTATTTGCAATAGTGTTTTTCTAAATCAATTTAATTAGGTACCAAAAATATAAATAGATCAAGGAGATAAATATGAATTTAAATAAAAAGGTTTTCCTTATTGCCCCTCTTTTATTCGCTATTAGCAGTGTCAGTATGGCATGTATGAAAGATCCGGAAAACATTAGAAATCAGGTAAAAGACGCAATAAATGCAAATGGGTTGGCAAAAACCAAAGTCATGTCTTTATATACAAATTGTGTTCTTAGAGTTAAAGATAACACACCGAATAAACTTACGCTAAAGAGTAATAAGACTGTAAATAGTGATAATGAGGCAGAAAAATCGACGTACTGGTATCGAGGAATGGAGATAAAAGAATATCAAACATTTGATAAGAATAGGAACGAGAAAATTTCTTGCGTTCAAGAAAAAAATAGTTTCTGTGGAATTGCGCCTCAATTCACTTACTCACAAGGTTATCTAACCAATAAAAAGCCCGGTGTTGTTATTGAATTTAAGACGGAAAAGGCTGGCTGGTTATATGATGACTTTACAACTAAACATAAGTGTAAGACTAAAGCTGAAGGTGGAGGAACATACGGGCTTGGTGTAACAGGAACATCGGCAAGTTGTGATGATGAATATAAGAAAAGTGGAATAGGAAATATATTTAATGGCTGGTTATCAAAGAATAAAATACAAGCTCAAGTCGCGTATGTATTATTAAAGAAACAGAAAAAATAGGCTTATCTGTTCTATCAACATGTAATTATCAATCTTAAATTTATTCCGATAAAAAGTGCCGCATATATGCGGCACAATTAAATTATTTTTTGTAGTTCATTACGTGCAGCCTGAGCCAGGAAACCACTTCTGCTACCATATTCAGGATGATCATGAACAATCGTATCAATACGATGTAATAAACGATGTGGCAAGGTAATATTGATCCGTTCTGCTCGGCCATCGAATTTATCCATATTGACATCGACTAAGATCCATTGACCATCAATATATTTACCAATGTTTTCAGCGAGATGTTCTTGCATTGTTCTGGCTTTCGGCAGTTCTGATTCATTTTGCGTTAATAATTCAAAATGTACCTCAATAGCACTTTTAGCATCTTGCCAAGTTTCTTCCAGTGTATCGCCAGCAAAATAACAGCCGGGTACATCAGGAAACCAGCCGCTTGCACTGCCATCGGTATCAACTTCAATAAAAGCGGGATATAACATATTTTTTCTCCTGATTTGAGTGTTTCTGGTTACTTTATTTAAGACCCGCATCTTTCATGATCTGGTGTAATGTTCCGATTTTTATATCTTTTCTAGGATGAGGAACAGTTATCACTATCGAAAAATCAGGGTGTCTGAATTGATGATGACTGCCTTTTATCCGTTCTAAAGTCCAGCCATTTTTTTCTAGCAGCTTTATTAATTCTGAACTTTTCACCTAGCTTCCATATATTGGTTGATAGTTATATTACACATTATACACACTATCACAATGTTAAAGCGAGTGAGATAAAGAAAATAAAAAGGCTGAATCCAGTGAAATACAGAATTCAGCCTTATCAGCCATTAATTTGCTATGGATAAGAAACGGTTACGCTTCTCCTTGTGCCGATTGAATTGCAGTCAGTGCAACGGTGTAAACGATATCGTCTACCAAAGCGCCACGGGACAAATCGTTCACCGGTTTACGCATCCCTTGCAGCATTGGCCAGCAAGGGATGGTTGGAAGAAGAGTATAATTATGAAATAACTTCTTTAGAAAATGAGTAAATAAAATTTTGTATTATTTAGTGATTATTGTATATCGGTTAATACCCTTCATCTTTCAAGTTGCTGCTTTGTTGGCTGCTTTCACTCACCCCGGTCACATAGTTATCTATGCTCTCGGGGATTCGTTCACTTGCCGCCGCGCTGCAACTCGAAATCTATTGGGTATACTGTGTTTTTAATATAATAACAATTAATAAGCGTAAGAAATTATAAAAAATAAAAATACAACTTTGATTTATAATTTCATTAAAGTCACAAAATATAATAATAATATAGAATCTTAAAGTGTGTTTTTGTTCTGGTAACTACTTTAATAATTGATAATATAGTTTAAAACACATAATTAAATTAAAATAACTAAGGATATAAAAATGGAATGTAATCTAGTTGTAGAAAAAAATAAAAAGATGATTTCATCGGATACTGTACAAAAAAATAAGGAAATTAACTTATTTATATTTAATGAACATCAAGCTAACCTGCTTCACTATTTTTCCGAAGATATTGCTAAGCGTGGTGGTCCACAGGTTAGCGGAATTAGAATGATTGTGGTACAAGCTGGTATTGAATTAAAACAAACATTTTCAGAAATCCAACAAGAAGTGATTAGAGTATATTCTGATGGTTTAATGTCCGCTCTAGTTTTTGAAGGGATGAAAAAAGTTACTAATGATATACTCCCTGATAAATTACCCTCGTTTTCTTCACTAGATAATCAATATGCTATCCTTTATTTGGCGGCTCGTAATCAAATCTTACTGGAACTTGTTGAACATAGAGCTTTTGCATATGATATTGAAAATTATGGTAAAATAGTGCGTCTGGTTGCTCATTTTAAAGAGGGAGGTTTGCAGGATATTGATTCTGAAAATAATAGAGTAGAATTAAGTTCTCATTCAGGCTTATCCCTTGGCCCTCACACCGAAGGGCCATATTGGAGTGCAGTGAAAGTTAAAAATAGTCACTCTCCTGCACCGTCTTCTTTGATTTTATCATCAATGTGGAATCCTCTAATGGAACCTACATTTGTTATTCCAATGCCTGAAGTATTAGAAAGGGTAGGTGCAACTAATGTTTTGGCTCTGTCGTCATACAACTTTAATTTTACATATAGTGACTCTTATGCCGACGAAAAGGGAGAAGATGGTAAGGGGATATCTATAATAGATTTTAATGAAAAATTCTCTTTCTCCATCCGATATAATTCCTACCGTTTTTCTGTTGATGAAAAAGCCTCAGATGTTGTCAAGAAAGCATATGAAATATTTTGTCAGGCAGTTAACGATGCTATACCGTATCAATATGTATTAACACAGGAATCTGCAATTGCTATTAATAATTATCGAGCATTACATTGTCGGGATATAGTAAAGGATAATCGTCGATTGTTAGTTCGGTTGTTTGGTCTTGCAAAATATGCGGAAGGAGTTGTTATCTCAGATGATCCTTTATTGCTTAAAGGCTAAATAATTACTTGTTGTGTTATTACAATGAAATTTAATAAAGTATAGTTATATTTAATTTTTAACTATTTGGAATGCTATATTAAATGGTACTTTTAAAGTGCTGCACTAATACTTTTTGGTTTTTTTGATCGGATTTGTAAGTATGTCACATTCTTTTGCGAAAAGGGTTGACTGAGTGTGAAGTACAATCATGAAATTCTATTGAATAGCTTGCATTATTAATAATTTAAGCTATTTTAAAACGTTTAATAATATATGGAATCATTATGGAATGGGACCTAATAGGCATACTAGCAACTATTGCTTTTTTGGCAGGTTTTTTTGATGCAATAGCAGGGGGAGGAGGATTAATAACATTGCCCGCGCTATTTCTAGCAGGAATAGAACCTATCAGTGCTATGGCAACTAATAAACTTCAAGCAACTTCGGCTAGTATATCAGCTACTGTAACTTTTGCGCGTAATGGATTGATTGAGTGGAGAAATTCAGTATTTTTAGTACTTTTTAGCCTATTAGGAGGAGTTAGTGGTGCATTATTTGTTAGTGTGGTTAGTAAGAGAGTATTAGAAGCTTGTGTACCAATATTATTAATCGTCGTCGCAATTTATTTTATCTTCGCTCCGAAACTTAGTGGGAGAAGTAATAGGAAAAGAATATCTGTATTGTTATTTTCATTTTTAATCGCGCCGGTACTTGGTTTTTATGATGGCATATTTGGACCAGGAACGGGTTCTTTTCTCATGATGAGTTTTATGTTCTTCTGTGGCCTTGAGATGATGCAGGCAATGAGTTTTACTAAGTTAGCAAATGCTTCATGCAATATTGGTGCATTGTTTATTTTTATCACTAAAGGCGTCATTATATGGCCGTTAGCCTTAGCAATGGCTATAGCGTCCTTTGCTGGAGCACAGTTAGGTGCACGTTATGCTGTTAAAATAGGTCCTCGTTTAGTAAGGCCGATGCTGATATTGGTATGTTGTGTGTTAGCGATTAAACTTATTAGTGCTGAAAACAACCCGCTACGGATTATGATCCTTAATCTTCTATAAATTTGTACTGAATTAAAATAAATCACTAGGTGGACTGAATTATGCCCAATTTCATTAATTAAGATTGGCATATTATAGCAAGAGAGCATGGCTAACTATGTGACCGGGGTGAGTGAGTGCAGCCAGCAAAGAGGCAACTTGAAAAGATAACGGGTATATAACGCAGAAGAATAAATTCAAAGGTCTGAACCTTATTAAAGAGGTCAGACCTTGATTAATTTAATTGGGGCAAGTGCAAGAAACGGTTACGCTTCTCCTTGTGCCGATTGAATTGCAGTCAGTGCAACGGTGTAAACGATATCGTCTACCAAAGCGCCACGGGACAAATCGTTCACCGGTTTACGCATCCCTTGCAGCATTGGACCGATAGAAACTAGATCTGCAGAACGCTGTACCGCTTTGTAGGTGGTGTTACCAGTGTTCAGATCAGGGAAGATGAACACGGTAGCTTGACCGGCAACCGGTGAGTTTGGTGCTTTGGATTTAGCCACATCTGCCATGATCGCGGCGTCATACTGCAATGGACCATCAATGATCAGGTCTGGGCGTTTCTCTTGCGCCAAACGGGTTGCTTCACGTACTTTTTCAACGTCACTACCTGCACCAGAATTACCGGTAGAGTAGGAAATCATGGCAACACGCGGTTCGATACCAAATGCTTTAGCAGAATCTGCCGATTGAATGGCGATTTCAGACAGTTGTTCAGCAGTCGGGTCTGGGTTGATCGCACAGTCACCGTAAACCAAAACTTGTTCTGGTAGCAGCATAAAGAACACGGATGATACCAATGAGCTGCCTGGTGCAGTTTTGATTAATTGTAATGGTGGGCGGATTGTGTTTGCCGTGGTGTGTACCGCTCCGGAAACCAGACCGTCAACTTCGCCCTGTTCTAGCATCAACGTGCCCAGAACAACGTTGTCTTCCAGTTGTTCACGTGCAACAACTTCGGTCATGCCTTTGTTTTTACGCAGTTCAACCAGACGTGGAACATAACGCTCACGTACTGCAACTGGATCAACAATTTCGATACCAGTGCCCAGTTCTACCCCTTGAGCCGCAGCAACACGGCGGATCTCTTCTGGATCGCCCAGCAGAACACATCGCGCGATACCACGGTCAGCACAGATGGAAGCCGCTTTCACGGTACGAGGTTCGTCACCTTCAGGCAGAACAATACGTTTGCCTGCTTTACGTGCCAGTTCTGTTAATTGATAACGGAATGCAGGTGGAGACAGACGGTGTGGTCGTTCAGAATTCGCTGTCAGGGAGTCGATCCACTCTTTGTTGATATGGTGGGCAACGTAGTTTTGCAGCTTTTCGATACGTTCATGGTCATCAGCTGGCACTTCCAAGCTGAAACTTTGCAGGCTCAGGGAAGTCTGCCAGGTGTTGGTATCAACCATAAAGACTGGTAGACCCGTTCCGAAAGCACGCTCACACAATTGTTTAATCGGTTCATCGATGGAATAGCCACCAGTCAACAAAATTGCACCGATTTCAACACCATTCATGGCAGCCAAACAGGCTGAAACCAGAACATCAGGGCGATCAGCAGAAGTGACTAATAGAGAACCTGGGCGGAAATGTTCCAGCATATGTGGAATGCTACGTGCACAAAAAGTCACGGATTTCACACGACGAGTTTTGATCGCGCCTTCATTAATAATACGAGCATTCAGGTGCTTGGCCATGTCGATTGCGCGTGTCGCAATTAGATCAAAACTCCATGGAATGCAGCCAAGGATTGGCAATGGGCTATGTTTGGATAGATTGTTTGGATCGATATTAGCTACGATGGCTTTCGAAGATTCGTCAAAGATCTCCGACAGATCAGGGCGGGTACGGCCCTGATCATCAACCGGCGCATTCAATTTATTGATAATAACACCGGTAATGTTCTGGTTTTTACTACCACCAAATTCAGCACGAGCCAGTTCAACGCGTTCTTTCAATTGCTCTTGGGAATCGTTACCTAGCGCCAGCACGAACACGATTTCAGCGTTCAATGTCTTGGCGATTTCATAGTTCAGAGACTGGGCAAACGGGTGTTTACGGGTTGGAACCAGACCTTCAATCAGGATAACTTCTGCGTCTTTGGTGTTTTCGTGGTAAAGAGCCACGATTTTTTCCATCAGTACATCTTTCTGATTCGTCGTTAGTAAAGATTCCACATAAGCCATATTCAATGGTTCAGCGGTTTTAATACTGGAATGAGAACGGATGATTGCCGTGGTTTGGTCTTGGGAGCCGCAACAACGAGGCTGGGCAATAGGTTTGAAAACACTCAGGCTGACGCCTTTTTGCTCCATTGAGCGGATTACACCCAAACTCACACTGGTCAGGCCGACGCTGGTGCTGGTAGGGATCAACATAATTGTACGGGACACGGAAACCTCTTTACGGTTGCTCGTTGGTCAAAATAGTACCGCCAGCGGTGGCTGGCGGTTGGTAAAATATTACGCTGTCAGACGCGCTGCATCTTGAGCGATCACTAATTCTTCATTTGTTGGGATCACTAAAGCAAGACGGCTGTTGTCGGTGGTGATAGGACCGGATTTACCGAAACGGGCTGTCAGGTTACGTTCGTGATCATATTCAAAACCTAACAGAGCCAGTTTTTTCAATACCAGTTCACGGACCAGTGCTGAGTTTTCACCGATACCACCGGTAAAAATAATGGCGTCCAGCTGACCTTCCATCAGTGCGGAATACGCACCAACGTATTTAGCCAGACGGTGGCAATAAACATCCATAGCACGCTTGGCATCGGCTTTGGTTTCATAGTTATCTTCTATGTAACGGCAATCGCTGGTGACTTCGGTCAGACCCAGCAGGCCAGATTCTTTGGTCAACAATTTGTTGATTTGTTCAACGCTCATGCCCAGTGAATCATGTAGGTGGAAAATGATAGCTGGGTCAATATCACCGCTGCGAGTACCCATGACCAGACCTTCCAGTGGCGTTAGTCCCATAGAAGTATCGACACACTGACCATTAACGATTGCAGAGATGGAACCGCCGTTGCCCAAGTGGCAAACAATAACATTCAGTTCTTCAACAGGCTTGTTCAGCGTTTTTGCCGCTTCACGGGAAACGAAGAAGTGACTGGTTCCGTGGGCACCATAACGACGAATGCCGTGCTCTTTATACAGATTGTATGGCAGTGCATACAGGTAAGCTTCTTCTGGCATGGTTTGATGGAAAGCGGTATCGAAAACGGCAACGTTTTTGGCAGCCAGGTGTGGGAACCCTTTTTTCGCTTCTTCAATGCCAATCAGGTGAGCAGGGTTGTGCAATGGCGCGAATGGAACCGCATCTTTAATACCCTGAATAACTTCATCATTAATGGTGACAGAAGAGGTGAATTTTTCACCGCCATGAACAATACGGTGACCGATTGCGGCGATTTGGGCAGAAAGTTCTGGTTTTTCAGCCAGAATAGTATTAACAATAAAGTTTAATGCTTCACTGTGGGCTGCACCAGCACCTAAAGCGGCTTCATGTTTTGCGCCATCCATTTTCCACTTAATGCGGGCTTCGGGCAGGTTAAAACATTCAGCTAGACCAGAAAGATATTCTTCACCGTTAGCAGGATCGATGATAGCAAATTTCAGAGAAGAGCTACCGCAATTGAGGACCAGTACCAGCTTACTTGACATGGAAATACCTATATCGTGTTTGTCAATGAGTCTTACAGATAAGACATGTGATTAATAAAACGTCAATTACTCATTAGCGTAGCGCATAATAGTGATGACATTAAATGATTAACATCATGCTAAGTGTGAAAGGCATGATGATAAGGCTTAAATTTTCAAAAAACCTTTTTTTGCTGGCTCTAATGTTAAGACATAGGGTGATTTGTTAACAAAATGAGCCTAAATGCAGCGAAAAAGGTAAAATATGCTGCTTTACCGCTGTGTTAAGCATAAAAGTGGGTGTAGGATACCGACAGACAGCAGTAAAGACAAAATATACCTAATCCTACAAAAAATGTTTTATCATTTACAATGTTTTTTTAAAAACTATGTTTTTAATTGATTGAGGTCATGATGAGCACAATGCCTCCTGCCAGTAGCGGATGGATAAAGAAGATGCAACTGGGGCAAAAATATATGAAGACCTGGCCGATTGAAAAACAGTTGGCGCCAGTGTTTCCTGAAAACCGGATTATTAAGGCAACCCGTTTTGGTATCCAGTTTATGCCACCATTGGCTATTTTTACCTTGACTTGGCAAATTGCTTTGGGGGGACAGCTTGGTCCCGCTATTGCGACCGCACTATTTGCCTGTAGTTTGCCAATGCAGGGGCTATGGTGGTTGGGGAAACGGGCATCAACGCCGTTACCTGTGGCATTACTGAAATGGTTTCATGAAATCCGTGATAAATTTGTCAAAGCAGGAATTGCCATGGCACCAGTGCAGAAAACCCCGACTTATCAATCTCTTGCTGAAATTTTGAGACGGGCATTTAAACAACTTGATCGTTCGTTTCTTGATGATATTTAGCGGGAAGATATGACGAGATTGGAGCTGGTCGATCGGTATTTGAAATCTCTGATTGAGAAATCAACAGATAAAATAGCGGTTCATGGCAAAAAATGGACATGTTGTTGATCGTAACTGGAGATTTTCCCTCAATAAAATAGTCTACTAATCAAGTTTTCGACACCGTATCTTCTTTTTCGTTGATAGAGGCCATTTTGAATTGAATAGTGAACTTTTGTGGGTATTGACCCTGTTATTGATAGCTATCGTTCTTTTTATCACCAATAAATTTCGTATGGATATTGTTGCGTTATTGGTGATTATTGCGTTTGTCATGAGTGGAACACTGACACTGGGTGAAGCAACTAGTGGTTTCAGTGATCCCAACGTTTTACTGATAGCGGCCTTGTTTGTTATTGGTGAGGGGTTAGTGAGAACCGGTGTTGCTTATCAAATGGGGGATTGGCTGGTAAGAGTTGCCGGAAACAGCGAAACCAAGATGTTGGTTTTGTTGATGATGACTGTTGCAGGGCTTGGTGCTTTCATGAGTTCCACGGGGGTAGTTGCGATTTTTATTCCGGTTGTGCTCAGTGTTGCGGCAAGAATGAAAATTTCTCCAGGGCGGTTGATGATGCCTCTGAGCTTTGCTGGGCTTATCAGTGGCATGATGACGTTGGTTGCTACGCCGCCGAATATGGTCGTTAACAGTGAGTTGATACGTGAAGGGCTTCCTGGTTTCAAGTTTTTCTCGATTACACCTATTGGTTTTCTGATTTTGTTTGCTGGCATTAGCTATATGTTGATTGCTCGTCGTTGGCTGGGAAGCAATCAGCCGGATAATGGTCACGACAAATGGAACCGCCGTACTTTCCGTGATCTTATCCACGACTATAAATTGTCCGGTCGCGCCCGTCGTCTGGCAATCCGGCAAGGCTCCCCGTTGATTGGTCTCTCTCTTGATGAATTAAATTTGCGCGCCCGTTATGGTGCTAATGTTGTTGGTATTGAGCGTTGGCGGCGTTTCCGGCGTGTTATGGTGAGCGTGACTGGCAATACCGTGCTGAGAGAACGGGATGTATTGCTGATTGATATGTCAGACAGTGAAGTGGATTTGCGAGAATTTTGCAGTGAGCAATGGCTGGAGCCGATGGTGCTGCGTGGCGAGTATTTTTCTGCACAATCCCGCAATGTGGGTATGGCTGAAGTATCGTTGATCCCGGAATCAGATTTACTGGGTAAATCTCTACGAGAGATGAGTTTTCGTACCTGTTATGGTTTGAATGTTGTCGGCATTCGGCGTGATGGTAAGCCGTTGTCGGGTAAACTGGTGGATGAGCCGCTACAGCTTGGGGATATTTTACTGGTTATTGGTGACTGGAAATTGATCCGCGTCCTGAAAACTAAAATGCGCGATTTTATCGTACTCAATCTGCCTGTTGAGGTTGAAGAGGTGGCACCGGCAATGTCGCAGGCTCCACATGCACTTTTTAGTTTGGCGTTGATGGTTGCCATGATGCTTACTGATGAAGTGCCTAATGTGATTGCCGCATTGATAGCTTGCCTGTTGATGGGAAAATTTCGTTGTATTGATATGGAAAGCGCTTACCGATCCATTCATTGGCCTAGCATAATTCTGATTGTCGGCATGATGCCATTTGCATTGGCGTTGCAGAAAACGGGCGGGATTGATCTTATTGTCCGTGGCCTGATGGATATTGCCGGTAATATGGGGCCAAGAGTGATGTTGTTATGTTTGTTCGTGCTTTGTGCCGCGATTGGTTTGTTTATTTCTAATACGGCAACGGCGGTATTAATGGCACCGATAGCCATTGCGGCTGCGCGCGAAATGGCTGTATCACCTATGCCATTTGCTATGATTATTGGTGTGGCAGCTTCAGCCGCATTTATGACTCCCGTTTCATCGCCCGTTAATACTTTGGTTCTTGGCCCTGGTGGTTACAAATTCTCTGATTTTGTCCGTCTGGGAGTGCCATTTACCCTGTTGGTGATGGTGATAAGTGTGTTGGTTATTCCTTGGCTGTTCCCGTTTTAATGGGGGATATCAAGGTTAATTTCGTCGAGTGATAGGCTAAACCCCGGTACAAAAACTTGCATAAAGTAATCCATCTCTTGGCTGTGGCGATCAGCCAGGGTTTTTTCAAGCCGGGTTTTTGCCAGATTGAATTCACTGTTACCTGCTGATAGTTCTTCCAGACATTTGAGATAAGCACATAGAGAGTCGGCCTGTTTAACAATAAAAGCTTCTTCTGCTGTATGCTGGCTGTCATCCAGTATTGAACGGAAATCTTCTTGTAACTCTGTTGGTAGCATTTCCAGTAATCTCTTTTGCGCGATTTTTTCTATCTTTTTATATTCCCGAGCAATATGTGGATTGTGATATTTAACTGGGGTTGGTAAATCCCCGGTGATAACTTCGCTAGCGTCGTGGTACATAGCCAGCAATGCAATGCGTTCAGCATTCACATTGCCATTAAATTTGCGGTTTTTGATAATAGCTAAAGCGTGTGCGACGAAAGCAACCTGTAGGCTGTGCTCAGAGACATTTTCTGTACGCACATTGCGCATGAGAGGCCAACGATTAATCAGTTTCAAACGGGAAAGGTGGGCAAAAAAGTGGCTCATAATCATCTCTTACAATGGAACATAACTTTTATTGTGAGTGGTTGGCAGAGGTAAGTAAACGTTAAAGTTGCACCTTATTTTATCCCTGTCTTTAATAAGGAAATACGCTTTTATCAAATACGTTAACAATATCCGTCAACTGGCTTTCAGACACTATAACATCTGCAGAATGACTGGCTAATTTACATTTACTATTACTGGGAATGTTATAATCGTAATGGAAATATTTTTTAAAAGAAATTTATTCTTCTATTCCATTTTGCATACAAATTGTATACAAAAATTTCATATAATTTACAATAGTTCGCTATTACTTCAAGTATTCTCTTTTATCAAATTTAACAAATGCAATGTTTAATTCTTTTTTGTTCTGACAAATCCTTATATAATCACTGCAATTCCCCGATAAAAATAAAAAAATTAACCCTTGTTACCGGTAAAAAAATGAAAGTTTATTGGCTTTATTCTGTAAAGAACTATCATCTTGTGTCAGTAAAGAAAGTATTAGAAATGGCTATCAAGGATTCCTATCTGGTAGGTGATATTTTCGTCAGCCAGGAAGAGCTAAGTAAATGAATTTATCAGCTGTAGTAGTAGAAGTGGGTTTTCTTAATACAGCTGATAAGACTCTGGTATGAATAATGTCCGTTATCAGTGAGATTTTACGTTTTAGCAAACGATTCTGATTTCTTTATTGATGATAATTGCCAATAAATCGGGCGAATTTCTGAATCGCTACTTCCAATTCATCAAGTCTTGGCAATGTTACTATGCGGAAATGATCCGGTTCCGGCCAGTTAAATGCAGTTCCCTGCACTAATAAAACCTTTTCCTGTAATAAGAGGTCGAGCACCATTTTCTGATCATCATGGACGTTAAAACGTTTCGCATCAATTTTCGGGAACATATATAAAGCCCCTTTGGGTTTCACACAGGAAACGCCAGGGATTTGATTAATTAATTCCCATGCACGGTTACGCTGCTCATATAAGCGACCGCCAGGTAAAATGAATTCACTGATACTCTGGTAACCGCCTAAGGCGGTTTGAATCGCGTGCTGCATTGGCACATTTGCACACAAGCGCATTGATGCCAGCATTTCTAAGCCTTCAATATAACTTTTAGCGTGCTTCTTCGGACCGTTTAATACCATCCAACCTTGACGAAAACCTGCAACGCGATATGTTTTAGATAACCCGTTAAACGTTACCGTTAATAGATCAGGGGCGAGTGCGGCAATTGAATGATGCTCTGCATCGTCATATAAGATTTTGTCGTAAATCTCATCAGCAAAAATGATTAAATTATGTTGACGCGCTATTTCAACAACTTCCAACAACAATTCTTTACTATATACAGCACCCGTTGGATTATTAGGGTTAATAATCACGATTCCACGTGTACGGGGAGTAATTTTGTTACGAATATCATCTAAGTCAGGAAACCAATCTGAACTTTCATCGCACATATAATGTACTGCTTTACCACTAGAAAGTGAAACAGCAGCAGTCCAAAGAGGATAATCAGGAGCAGGAACAAGCATTTCATCGCCGGTATTTAGTAATGCTTGCATTGCCTGGACGATTAATTCAGAAACACCATTTCCGATATAAATATCTTCAACACTCACATCCAGCATATTGCGGGCTTGATAATGTTGCATGATAGCTTTGCGTGCAGAATACAAACCTTTTGAATCTGAATAACCCTGCGCTGTTGGTAAGTTACGGATAACATCTACTAAGATTTCATCTGGTGCTTCAAAACCAAAAGGCGCAGGGTTACCAATATTTAATTTAAGGACTTTATTACCTTCTTCTTCAAGGCGTTTAGCTTCCTTGAGCACTGGCCCGCGGATGTCATAACAAACATTATCCAGCTTGCTGGATTTCTTAACTGCTAGCATAGAGAGTCTTGCCTTAATTTTGGTAAAAAATGGGTTCTTTAACATATAGCGTGTAACATTTAATGTACTCTCCCGCCCTGATGTTTTGAAGATGTGTTGATATATTCGGTTAAAATGATTGTTTTAGCAAGGATGTTGTTGTTTTAGTATCTTTTTATGTTGATTATGTTGGTGTTAAATTCTTAATTCATTAATTTAATTGAAATTATATTCTTGATTGTTGCCGTTTTTTGGTGTGGATCTGAAGTGTTTTTAACGTTAAAGCCGTATGTCTCGGTGATTATGGGGAGAAAATGCACATAGCTCAATTTGCCAATAAAAATTATTGTGTTTGTATAATTTATTCTTATGTATAAGATTTAACTTGAATTAGCAATTCAGGACTATATATTTTAGAAAGATCGAACAATATTTTTGAGCATTTCTAGAAACTAGTTGTAAATTTATCTGAATAGGATTATTAAACATTAACAATATTGAAGATTTTTACTTTATATTTAGTTTTTCTGATATAACTTATGTTATTCTTTGACGTGAGTCAGAAAACAAAATAACCAAACTAGAAATCACATATAGGGTGTTGTAAATAGGGATTGTCCTCAATTTATTTAGGAATCCGAGTAACTTTTGCGAAGAAGAGGAGAAAATAAAACCCCACAATGGGTTCAATAGGTAAAAAAACAGCAGTAAGTCTTTGCCCTATTTAATAGAGTAGAGTACTGTCTAAAGTGATGTTATTTAATTTGATAGTGCTTACGTAAAAACACCAGGTTAGTTAGTAATTAAAATCAAAAAAAAGTGATGAATAAACAATGATAAATGCAAATCGTCCGATAATGAATCTCGATCTCGATCTGCTAAGAACTTTTGTTGCTGTTGCTGATTTAAATACTTTTGCAGCAGCAGCAGCAGCAGTATGCAGAACGCAATCGGCTGTAAGTCAGCAAATGCAACGTTTGGAGCAGTTGGTAGGCAGAGAGCTATTTGCCCGCCATGGCCGTAATAAGCTTCTTACAGAGCATGGTCTTCAACTTCTTGGTTATGCAAGACAAATTCTGCGCGCTAATGATGATGCCAGCGCATCATTAACCTATAGCGATGCAGAAGGTGAGTTGAGAATTGGTGCATCCGATGACACTGTGGATACACTGCTCCCTTTTTTGTTAAATCGTATCGCTTCCGTTTATCCGCGTATGGCAATAGATGTTCGTATAAAACGAACTCAATTTATTGAAAGTATGCTGGATAACCATGAGATCGATTTGGCACTGACCACCGCAAAGATCAGTCACCACCCAAGGACTGTTTTGCGCTCAACCCCGGTATTATGGCATTGTGCTCCGGATTTCCAGTTACAGCCAAACGAGCCTGTTCCGCTGGTTGTGATGGATGAAACTAACCCATTTCGCCAGTTAGCATTGGATACACTGGATGAGGTGGGAGTGTCGTGGCGTATTGCTTATGAAGCGGCTTCTTTGTCTGCGGTTCGCACGGCAGTTAATGCGGAAGTAGGGATTACCGCTCGTCCTTTGGAAATGCAAAATGCTGATTTGCGTATTTTAGGTGAGAGTGAAGGGCTTCCACGTTTACCTGAAACGCAGTTCTCTCTATATAGACACAGTAATGAACAGAATGAATCTGTTCTAACTGTCTTTAGTGCAATAGAGAATAAGAAAACACCGTACACGATATCTAGCGTTTCTGATGAACCTTCTGATGATGAAGATATTATTGAAGAGTAATATCTGAAACACATATCTTTGCTAATGCCTCCATTATGGATGACAAGGAGGTATTAGCATCCCAAATATATTTATAAGTAATTATCAACTAAACATACCTCTTTTACCGTTATACCAATTGCTGAATATACGGTAGCTTTTTTCCTGATGCCGCTCTGATTTGGTTAAAAAAATGTTATTTTGTTAACAAGGTAATAATTTGCTAAATTGATAAAATAAGAATTTCTATAGTTAATTGGAACTTTTCTCTTATCGATGCGTAAGAAAATATAATTTCTTCAGATTTGAATGAATTATCATCAGCATTCAAATTTTTTTCTGCCAAATTGTGTACTTGATCAAAGAAATATTCCCTACAAGACAGTGGAAAGGCAGGTTTTTCCTGAGATAATGATGTAGTAAAAGCGAGTTATCGGTTAAACTAGCTTCCGCGGCTATTCATGTGTTGGCTGACTGACACGTTTTAGCAGCGTGATAACATAATGCGTTAAGATCAAGTTCGCGATTTGTAAATAAATGTTAGATTAATTTTGTCATAACAGACAAAATATTGTTGAGAGGAGTAAAAACCAAGAAGATTCACTCCATCAATCATTGATTAGCAGTGTTTCAGATTTGGTTGTTACCCCTTCCCTTGAATCGATGTGGTGCAACACTGCCAGACAGAAGAGCAGACACTTTTGACACCACTTTTGATGAGTAAGCAATGAGTATGTCAACATCCACTGAACTCTTTGCCCATCACTGGGCATTCGCGGTATTTCTTTTAGGTGCTTTCGGTCTGTGTGCTTTGATGCTGTTAGGCGCGTTTTTCTTAGGCGGGAAAGCTAAAGCCCGGGCAAAACACATCCCTTATGAATCAGGTATCGACTCTGTCGGCAGTGCTCGTCTCCGCATGTCGGCAAAGTTCTATCTGGTCGCCATGTTCTTCGTCATCTTCGATGTTGAAGCTTTGTTCTTATATGCATGGTCAGTCTCTATTAAAGAGAGTGGCTGGTTAGGCTTTATTGAAGCAAGTATTTTCATTTTAGTGTTACTGGCAGGCTTGCTCTATCTGGTACGTATCGGTGCGCTGAATTGGACGCCATCCCGATCAAATCGCCAGGTAAATAAACCAAGCGTTGTGATTAACACTAATAACAGTCATCCGCAGTAATAGCGAGGCATTAAAGATGGATTATACGCTCACCCGCATAGATCCGAACGGTGAGAATGACCGTTATCCCCTGCAAAAACAGGAAATTGTCGCTGACCCACTAGAGCAACATGTCCACCGTAGTGTTTACATGGGCAAACTGGAGCATGCTCTGCATGATTTGGTGAATTGGGGACGTAAAAACTCCCTGTGGCCCTATAACTTTGGTCTTTCCTGTTGTTATGTGGAAATGGCGACGTCATTCACTGCCGTTCATGACGTCGCCCGTTTTGGTGCTGAAGTTTTACGTGCATCGCCCCGTCAGGCTGATTTTATGGTGGTTGCTGGAACCTGCTTTACCAAAATGGCTCCGGTTATTCAGCGCCTTTATGACCAGATGCTTGAGCCGAAGTGGGTTATCTCTATGGGAGCTTGTGCCAACTCTGGTGGTATGTACGATATTTACTCTGTGGTTCAAGGAGTCGATAAGTTCATTCCCGTTGATGTTTATATTCCTGGTTGTCCCCCCCGCCCTGAAGCTTACATGCAAGCTCTGTTGTTGTTACAGGAGTCTATCGGCAAAGAGCGCCGCCCATTATCTTGGGTAGTGGGAGATCAAGGGGTTTATCGTGCCAATATGCAGTCAGAAAGAGAACGTAAGCACGGGGAACGTATTGCGGTGAAAAATCTGCGTACACCAGATGAAGTTTAAGAATCTGTCTTTTCGGCAGTAGGCATTTATTAAAAATAGCCTAATGAATGTAACCAGAGCAATGTGTTGCGATACTAAATCCTGATCAAAACAAACACTGATCAAAGCGTTGTGGTGAAAAATGATGATAGATCAGATAGCGCAAGAAAGCGCCCGGCCTGCGTGGCAAACTCATGACCATCTTGATGATCCGGTTGTGAGCGAACTGCGTAACCATTTTGGCCCGGATGCCTTTACTGTTCAGCCAACTCGTACCGGTATACCGGTTGTCTGGGTGAAGCGTGAACAATTACTGGAAGTAATGATTTTCCTGAAGAAGCTGCCTAAACCTTATGTCATGCTATTTGATTTGCATGGCATGGATGAACGCCAGCGCACTCACCGCCAGGGTCTGCCAGATGCGGACTTTTCTGTGTTTTATCACCTTCTTTCTATTGAGCGTAATCGTGACATCATGTTGAAAGTTGCGCTTAATGAGAAAGACCTGAACCTCCCGACTGCCACTCCTTTGTTCCCAAATGCCAACTGGTATGAGCGCGAAACATGGGAAATGTTCGGGATTGTTTTTAATGGCCATCCGAATCTACGCCGCATTATGATGCCACCGACTTGGGAAGGGCATCCGTTGCGTAAGGATTATCCGGCCCGTGCGACAGAATTTAGTCCCTTCGAGCTGACCAAACAGAAAGAAGATCTGGAAATGGAAGCGCTGACTTTCAAGCCAGAAGAGTGGGGGATGAAGCGCGGTACTGAGAATGAGGACTTCATGTTCCTTAACCTTGGTCCTAACCATCCCTCTTCTCATGGTGCATTTCGTATTATTCTTCAGTTGGATGGCGAAGAGATTGTCGATTGTGTACCTGATGTCGGTTACCATCATCGCGGTGCGGAAAAAATGGGTGAACGCCAATCTTGGCATAGCTATATCCCCTATACAGACCGCATCGAATACCTGGGTGGTTGTGTTAATGAAATGCCTTATGTACTGGCAGTGGAAAAACTAGCTGGTATTGAAGTGCCGGACCGGGTGAAAACCATTCGTGTTATGTTATCGGAATTATTCCGGATTAACAGCCATCTGTTGTATATCTCGACGTTTATCCAGGACGTTGGCGGGATGACCCCCGTATTCTTCGCCTTTACTGATCGCCAGAAGATTTATGATCTGGTGGAGGCGATTACTGGTTTCCGTATGCATCCAGCATGGTTCCGCATTGGCGGCGTTGCTCATGACTTGCCGCGTGGCTGGGATAGATTGTTACGCGAGTTGCTGGACTGGTTGCCTAAACGTCTTGATTCCTACGTGAAAGCGGCGCTGAAGAATAGCATCCTGAAAGGTCGTTCTATAGGTGTTGCGGCCTATAATTCTAAACAAGCTCTTGACTGGGGTACGACGGGAGCTGGCTTACGAGCAACGGGTGTTGCATTTGATGTGCGTAAATGGCGTCCATACTCGGGTTATGAAAACTTTGACTTCGAAGTGCCAATTGGCAATAACGGCGACTGCTATGATCGTGTGATGCTGAAAGTAGAGGAAGTTCGTCAAAGCCTGCGTATTCTGAGACAGTGTCTGGACAATATGCCTGAAGGTCCATTTAAAGCAGATCATCCACTAACGACTCCACCACCAAAAGAGCGTACTTTGCAGCATATTGAAACCATGATTAACCACTTCCTACAAGTGTCATGGGGGCCGGTAATGCCAGCCAATGAGTCTTTCCAGATGATTGAAGCAACCAAGGGTATCAATAGTTACTATCTGACCAGTGACGGCAGTACCATGAGTTATCGTACTCGTATCCGTACACCAAGTTATCCGCATTTGCAGCAGATTCCTTCGGTAATCCGCGGTAGTTTGGTTTCTGACCTGATCGTATATCTGGGCAGTATCGATTTTGTTATGTCTGATGTGGATCGCTAACTATGCAAAGTGAAATTAACGCGAATGATCAACAGGCGCGCCTTGATGTGGTTAACGTGACAGAGTCTCAGGCAAAAGCAAATTTTGTACTGAGTGTTGAAGAGCACGATGCTATTGAGCAGGAAAAACACCACTACGAAGATCCGCGCGCGGCTTCTATTGAAGCATTGAAAATTGTGCAGAAACATCGTGGTTGGGTGCCAGATGGTGCCATTTATGCGATTGCTGATGTTCTTGGTATTCCAGCCAGTGATGTTGAAGGTGTGGCAACGTTCTACAGCCAGATTTATCGCCAGCCAGTGGGCCGTCACATTATCCGTTATTGTGACAGTGTAGTTTGCCATATTACTGGTTATCAGGATGTTCAGGCTGCGATTGAAAAACATCTGAATATCTGTCCAGGGCAGACTACACAAGACGGGCGTTTTACGCTGTTGCCAACGTGTTGTCTGGGTAACTGTGATAAAGGTCCGACCATGATGATCGATGACGATACTCACAGTTCTGTAAAACCTGAAGAGATCGAGAAGTTATTGGAGCAGTATCCATGACAACATATTCAGGAATAAAAGAAATTGTCCGTACTGCGGAAAACCACCCTCTTACCTGGCGCTTGCGTGACGACAAACAGCCGGTGTGGTTGGATGAATACCGTAGTAAAAGCGGTTATCGCGGTGCTGAAAAAGCACTGAAAAGCATGACTCCGAATGAAGTCGTTTCTCTGGTAAAAGATGCCGGGCTGAAAGGCCGCGGTGGAGCAGGTTTCTCCACTGGTCTGAAGTGGAGTCTGATGCCAAAAGATGAAAGCATGAATATCCGTTATCTGCTATGTAACGCAGATGAAATGGAGCCAGGTACCTATAAAGACCGCTTGCTAATGGAGCAACTTCCTCACCTGCTGGTAGAAGGAATGCTGATTAGTGCATTTGCTCTGAAAGCTTATCGTGGTTATATCTTCTTGCGTGGTGAATATGTGGAAGCAGCTGTGCATCTGCGTAAAGCCATTGAAGAAGCTAAAGCAGCAGGTTTACTGGGCAAAAACATTATGGGCAGCGGTTTTGATTTTGAGCTGTTTGTTCATACCGGCGCTGGGCGCTATATCTGTGGTGAAGAAACAGCGCTGATTAATTCATTAGAAGGTCGCCGAGCTAATCCTCGCTCAAAACCGCCATTTCCAGCCACTTCTGGCGTATGGGGTAAGCCGACTTGCGTTAACAATGTTGAAACCTTGTGTAATGTCCCCTCAATTCTTGAATACGGTAAAGAGTGGTATATCGGCTTAAGTGCTGGCAAAAGCAAAGATGCCGGTACCAAACTGATGGGTTTCTCTGGTCGGGTGAAAAATCCGGGGTTGTGGGAATTGCCATTCGGTATTACAGCTCGTGAAATTCTTGAAGATTATGCTGGTGGTATGCGTGACGGCCTGAAATTCAAAGCATGGCAACCCGGTGGTGCAGGAACAGATTTTTTGACTGCTGAACATTTGGATCTGCCAATGGATTTCGAAAATATCGCTAAAGCGGGTAGCCGTCTGGGAACTGCACTAGCAATGGCAGTTGACCATGAAATTAACATGGTTTCTCTGACGCGTAACCTTGAAGAGTTCTTTTCCCGTGAATCCTGCGGTTGGTGTACACCGTGCCGTGACGGATTGCCATGGAGTGTGAAAATTCTGCGCGCAATAGAGCGTGGAGAAGGGCAACCAGGGGATATCGAAACGCTGGAGCAGCTCTGTCGCTTCCTTGGGCCGGGTAATACATTCTGTGCCCACGCACCGGGAGCGGTGGAACCATTACAGAGTGCCATCAAATATTTCCGTGATGAATTCGAGGCTGGAATTGTAACCAAAGACTATGGAAACACCCATCTGATTGCGGGTATCCAGTCAAACCTGCTAAAGCAGCGTTGGTAACGGATTTTTCACGAAATTAGCAGAATTTTTGATTAACACTTGCTGAAAAGCAGGTCACTTGGAAGCATGCTGACTATGGCTACGATACATGTAGACGGCAAAAAATATGATGTAGACGGGGCTGATAACCTGTTACAAGCTTGCCTCTCTTTAGGGCTAGATATTCCTTATTTTTGCTGGCATCCAGCGCTGGGAAGCGTTGGCGCTTGCCGCCAGTGTGCGGTAAAGCAATACCAAAATGAGAATGATACGCGCGGTCGTCTGATTATGTCCTGTATGACTCCGGCAATGGATGGCACCTTTATCTCTATTGATGATGAAGAGGCTAAACAGTTCCGTGAGAGTGTGGTTGAGTGGTTAATGACTAACCATCCGCACGATTGTCCTGTGTGTGAAGAAGGGGGCAACTGCCATTTGCAGGATATGACTGTGATGACTGGTCATACATTCCGTAAATACCGTTTCACTAAGCGTACTCATAACAACCAGGAACTCGGGCCGTTTATTTCTCATGAAATGAACCGTTGTATTGCCTGTTATCGTTGTGTGCGCTATTACAAAGACTATGCTGATGGCACTGATTTTGGTGTCTATGGCGCTCATGATAACGTCTATTTTGGTCGCCCTGAAAGCGGCACTCTGGAAAGCGAATTCTCCGGTAACCTGGTAGAAATCTGTCCAACCGGGGTATTCACTGATAAAACCCATTCCGAGCGTTATAACCGGAAATGGGATATGCAATTTGCGCCAAGCATCTGCCAGCAGTGCAGCATCGGTTGTAACACCAGTCCAGGGGAGCGTTATGGTGAATTACGCCGTATCGAGAACCGTTATAACGGTACGGTAAACCACTATTTTATGTGTGACCGCGGTCGTTTCGGTTATGGTTATGTGAACCGTAAAGATCGGCCTCGTCAGCCCCAGCAATTGCGTGGTGATCACTGGATCGCACTTAACGCTGAACAGGCAATGCAGGGTGGGGCAGATATTTTACGCCAGGCCAAAAATGCTATTGGTATCGGCTCACCTCGTGCCAGCCTAGAAAGTAATTTTGCATTGCGTGAGCTAGTGGGGGCGGAAAACTTCTATAGCGGAATCTCTGCTGCTGAACAGCACCGCCTTGATATGATGCTGGAAATTCTTCAGCAAGGTGGTGTTTATACTCCGTCACTGCGTGAAATTGAAAGCTATGATGCAGTGCTGATTTTAGGTGAGGATTTAACGCAAACTGGTGCTCGTATGGCACTGTCTGTTCGTCAGGCAGTGAAAGGCAAAGCCCGTGAAATGGCGGCAGCCCAGAAAGTCGCTGACTGGCAGATTGCTGCGGTGATGAATATTGGTCAGCGTGCTAAATATCCTCTGTTTGTGACTAACGTAGATGATACTCGTCTGGATGATATCGCCGCGTGGAATTATCGTGCACCGATTGATGATCAGGCTCGTTTTGGTTTTGCAGTCGCGCATGCATTGGATAATACTGCGCCGGCGGTTGAAAATCTGCCCGATGAACTGAAAGCTAAAGTGGATATGGTTGCGCAGGCATTGATTGGCGCGAAGAAACCACTGATTATCAGCGGTAGTAACGTTGGTAGTGACGCTATTATTCAGGCGGCAGCTAATGTTGCTTGGGCACTGAAAGACAAAGGTTCAGATGTAGGGCTGTCGTTTGTTGCCATTTATGCAAATAGCATTGGGTTGGCAATGATGGAGGCTCAGCCACTGGATGCTGCCTTGCAACGTATAAACAGTGGTAAATCTGATACTGCTATTGTGATGGAAAATGATCTCTATCGGCATGCCGCCGCGGATCAGGTAGACAATGCCCTAAATAATTTGAAAAACCTGGTTGTAGTTGACCATCAGCGCACTGCTATCATGGATAAAGCTCATTTGATTCTTCCGGCTTCCAGCTTTGCAGAAAGTGACGGTACATTGGTGAATCAGGAAGGCCGGGCGCAGCGTTATTTCCAGGTGTTCGAACCCTCTTTCTATGACAAATCGGTGGTGATGCTAGAGAGTTGGCGTTGGTTACACTCTTTGCATGCAACTTATACTGAGCGTCATTTGGACTGGACTCAACTCGACCATGTGATTGATGCCTGTGTTGCAGTGATGCCACAACTTAAAGGCATTGTTGATGCGGCACCAGATTCTACATTCCGTATTCGCGGTCAGAAATTGGCGCGTTCACCGCATCGTTACAGTGGTCGTACCGCTATGCTGGCAAATCTTAGTGTGCATGAGCAACGTCAGCCGCAGGATATTGATTCACCGTTTGCTTTCTCGATGGAAGGTAACAATAGCCCTGATGCATTCCGTCAACAAGTTCCGTTTGCTTGGGCACCGGGCTGGAACTCACCGCAGGCTTGGAATAAATTCCAGTCGGAAGTGGGGGGGCATCTGCGTTTTGGTGATCCCGGTATCCGTTTGATTGAAACGACTGACGGTGGGCTGAACTACTTTGATCAGATTCCGACGAAATTTACTGCACAGGATAACCAATGGACAGTTGCTCCTTACCACCACTTGTTTGGCAGTGAGGAATTAACCCAGCGTTCTGATGTGATTCAGGAACGTATGCCGGAGCCTTATGTGATGCTCAATAGTAAAGATGCGGATCAACTGGGTGTGAAAACGGGTTCTGTTCTGGAATTTGATTGTTTTGGTCAGCAACTGCGTCTGGCAGTCCGCTTGAGTGAAAATCTTGTTCAGGGGCAGATTGGTTTGCCAATGGGAATGCCGGGTATTCCTCCGGTAATGGCGGGTGTTTCAGTAAATAATCTGCGGGAGGTTGCACAATGAGTTGGTTAACCCCTGAAGTTATTGATGTGCTGATTGCTATTCTAAAGGCAGTCGTGATCCTGTTAGTAGTGGTTGCTTGTGGGGCATTGATGAGCTTTGGTGAGCGTCGTTTGCTAGGGTTATTTCAGAACCGTTATGGGCCAAACCGCGTAGGTTGGGGGGGATCATTACAGATAGTCGCTGACATGATCAAAATGTTCTTCAAGGAAGATTGGGTCCCCCGTTTTGCTGACAGACTGATCTTTACCTTAGCGCCGGTTATTGGTTTTGTTTCTCTGTTGCTTGCATTTGCCATTGTGCCGATCACCCCGACTTGGATGGCAGCCGATCTGAACATCGGTATTTTGTTCTTCATGATGATGGCAGGTTTGGCTGTCTATGCGGTTCTGTTTGCTGGATGGTCAAGTAATAATAAATACTCGTTGCTGGGTGCGATGCGTGCTTCTGCACAGACACTGAGTTATGAAGTGTTTATTGGTCTCTCTTTTATGGGCGTTGTTGCTCAGGCAGATTCCTTCAATATGGTGGATATCGTCAATGCACAGGAAAATATGTGGAATATCATTCCTCAATTTTTTGGTTTCCTGACTTTTGCTATCGCTGGCGTGGCGGTGTGTCACCGTCACCCATTTGACCAGCCGGAAGCAGAGCAGGAGTTGGCTGATGGTTACCACATTGAATATTCCGGTATGAAGTTTGGTTTGTTCTTCGTTGGTGAATATATCGGTATTGTCACGGTTTCTGCCCTGATTGTGACAATGTTTTTTGGTGGTTGGCATGGTCCATTCCTGCCGCCGTTTGTCTGGTTTGCGCTGAAAACAGCATTCTTTATGGTGATGTTCATCTTGATACGTGCATCTCTACCGCGCCCACGTTATGACCAGGTAATGGCATTTGGCTGGAAGATCTGTTTGCCGTTAACCTTACTTAACCTGCTGGCAACTGCGGCAGTGATTTTGTACAACGCTCAATAAGGGGGGAAGAACCATGACATTGAAAGAGTTAGTGGTTGGTTTCGCCACCCAGGTACGCAGTATTTGGATGATTGGCCTGCATGCCTTTCATAAGCGCGAAACCCAAATGTATCCAGAGGAACCGGTTTATCTGCCACCCCGTTACCGTGGCCGTATTGTGCTAACGCGCGATCCGGACGGTGAAGAGCGTTGTGTTGCTTGTAACCTTTGCGCGGCAGTTTGCCCAGTGGGATGTATCTCATTGCAAAAGGCTGAGCATAAAGATGGCCGCTGGTATCCAGAATTTTTCCGCATTAACTTCTCACGCTGCATTTTTTGCGGTCTGTGTGAAGAGGCTTGCCCGACTACAGCGATCCAATTAACACCGGATTTCGAAATGGGTGAGTTTAAGCGTCAGGATTTGGTGTATGAAAAAGATGACCTGACAATTTCAGGTCCAGGTAAATATCCTGATTATAACTTTTACCGTAAGACAGGTATGGCAATTGACGGCAAATCAAAAGGTGAAGCCGACAATGAAGCGAAACCCATCGACGTTAAAAGTCTATTGCCGTAAGGAGCGATATTCATGGAGTTTACGTTTTATACCGCTGGACTGGTTGCGATATTGGCAACCATCAGGGTAATTACACACACTAATCCGGTACATGCGCTTTTGTATCTGATTGTTTCTCTGCTAGCACTTTCAGCGGTGTTTTTTTCGCTGGGTGCTTACTTTGCTGGTGCGCTGGAAATCATCGTCTACGCCGGAGCCATTATGGTGCTGTTCGTTTTCGTGGTGATGATGCTTAACCTTGGCAAATCCGTTGTTGAACAAGAGCGTGTCTGGCTGAAGCCGCGTACCTGGATTGGTCCGGGCATATTGTCAGCAGTGCTGCTTGTCATCCTTGTGTACACCATTATCAATGTTTCTCATGGCAATATTGCTGACAATATCACGGGTGAAGTTATCAGCGCTAAAGAAGTGGGTATCAGTTTGTTTGGTCCGTATGTACTGGCCGTTGAACTGGCTTCTTTGCTGTTACTGGCTGGTATGGTGGTGGCGTATCACATTGGTCGTGAACACAAACAAGGTGAAGTGCTCAGCAACCGAAATTCGGAGGAACAACCATGATACCTCTTCAACATGGCCTGATTTTGGCGGCAATTTTATTTGTTCTGGGCCTGACTGGACTCATCATCCGCCGCAATCTGTTATTTATGTTAATTGGGCTGGAAGTGATGATTAATGCTGCGGCGCTGGCTTTTGTTGTGGTAGGCAGCTATTGGGGTCAGCCAGATGGTCAGGTGATGTTCATTCTGGCTATTAGTTTGGCGGCAGCAGAGGCGAGTATCGGCCTGGCGCTGTTATTACAGCTCTATCGTCGTCGCCAGAATCTGAATATTGATATAGTCAGTGAGATGCGCGGATGAACTTACTCTATTTAACAATTCTGCTGCCACTGTTGGGATTTTTGCTGTTGGCATTTTCCCGTGGCCGCTGGTCTGAAAACACATCAGCCACCGTCGGGGTTAGTTCTGTTGGTTTGGCGGCGTTGGTGACTTTGTGGGTTGCTATTGATTTCAACAGCCAGAATGTGGCGGGTGATCTGGTTTACAGCCAAAACCTGTGGAACTGGATGGAAGTCGGGAATTTTAGTATCCCTTTCACACTGGTTCTTGATGGTTTGTCTCTTACCATGTTGAGCGTGGTAACAGGCGTTGGCTTCCTGATCCATATGTATGCCTCATGGTATATGCGCGGTGAAGAGGGGTATTCTCGTTTCTTTGCTTATACCAACCTGTTTATTGCCAGCATGGTGATACTGGTTCTGGCTGATAACTTGATGCTAATGTATCTCGGTTGGGAAGGGGTAGGGCTGTGCAGTTATTTACTGATTGGCTTCTACTATACCAACCCGGCAAACGGTGCGGCAGCAATGAAAGCCTTTGTCGTTACTCGTGTAGGCGATGTATTCCTGGCTATCGGCATGTTCATTCTGTATGACAATCTGGGAACACTGAACTTCCGGGAGTTAGCGGTTTTGGCTCCGCAACATCTGGAAGCGGGTTCTTCTGTGATTACCTGGGCAACTCTGATGTTATTGGGTGGTGCAGTAGGTAAATCAGCTCAGTTGCCGTTACAAACTTGGTTGGCCGATGCGATGGCAGGTCCGACACCAGTTTCTGCGCTGATTCACGCTGCAACCATGGTAACCGCAGGGGTTTATCTGATTGCTCGCAGCCATGGCCTGTTCCTGATGGCGCCGGAGATCCTACAACTGGTTGGTACTATCGGTGCTGTCACTCTGGTGTTAGCTGGTTTTGCTGCGTTGGTGCAGACAGATATTAAACGTGTATTGGCTTATTCAACGATGAGCCAAATTGGATACATGTTCCTGGCGTTGGGTGTTCAGGCGTGGGATGCAGCAATCTTCCACTTGATGACTCACGCATTCTTTAAAGCGCTGCTGTTCCTGGCATCGGGCTCCGTTATCCTGGCGTGTCACCACGAACAGAATATTTTCAAAATGGGTGGGTTACGTAAATCCATTCCGTTGGTTTATATCTGCTTTTTGGTTGGTGGAGCGGCGTTGTCAGCACTACCCATTGTCACGGCTGGTTTCTACAGTAAAGATGAAATTCTGTGGGGAGCAATGTCACATGGTCATATCAACTTGATGTTGGCAGGTTTGGCTGGTGCATTTATGACGTCTCTGTATACCTTCCGGATGATTTTCATTGTGTTCCACGGTGAAGCGAAAACAAAAGCTCATCCTGTTAAAGGTATTACCCATCATCTGCCATTACTGGTACTACTGGTGCTCTCCACCTTTGTGGGTGCGCTGATTGTACCACCATTGGCAGGTGTGTTGCCGGAAGACCATGTAACGAGTGATACAGGAAAAATGATGCTGGAAGTGATTTCCGGTGTGGTTGCTGTTGCCGGTATTTTGCTGGCGGTAGCCTTGTATCTGGGTAAACGTCGATTAGTGAATGGTGTCGCACAAAGTTCTCCGGGCCGTTTCCTGTCTGTATGGTGGTTTAATGCCTGGGGCTTTGATGTTTTGTATGACTGGGTATTTGTTAAGCCATTCAAGAACATTACACATTTATTGCGAAATGATCCGCTAAATTCACTAATGAATATTCCGGCGGTGTTATCACGCTGGAGTAACAAAGGTCTTAGCTTGAGTGAAAACGGGCAGGTCCGTTGGTACGTTGCCTCTATGGGGTTGGGTGCAGTGCTGGTTTTAGCTCTGCTGCTACTGGTTTAATTTAAGGGACACATTGCGCCATGCTATTACCTTGGCTAATTCTTATGCCCTTCATCGGTGGTCTGCTGAGTTGGCAGGCTGAACGCTTTGGTACCCGTGTACCGCGTTGGATAGCGTTAATCTCGATGGGGTTGACTCTGGTGCTCTCTCTGCAACTGTGGTTGCAGGGGGGCTATACCTTGGCTAATCCGCAGGGGATTCCTCAATGGCAATCAGAATTTTTTATGCCGTGGATTCCACGTTTTGGTATCAGTATTCACCTTGCTCTGGATGGCTTATCGCTGCTGATGGTGGTGTTGACTGCACTACTGGGGCTGATGGCTATTCTCTGTTCATGGACGGAAAATCAGCCGTATCAGGGTTTTTTCCACTTGAACTTGCTGTGGATACTTGGTGGTGTGATGGGGGTGTTCCTCGCTATCGACATGTTCCTATTCTTCTTTTTCTGGGAAATGATGTTGGTGCCGATGTACTTCCTGATTGCACTGTGGGGACACAGAGGCTCAGGTGGTAAGACCCGTATCACCGCGGCAACCAAGTTTTTCATTTATACCCAGGCAAGTGGCTTGGTAATGTTAATTGCGATTATGGCACTGGTACTGGTTCACTATAACGGAACAGGCGAGTGGACATTCAGCTATGAAAAATTGCTGAATACCCCAATGTCACATACCGTTCAGTACTTGCTGATGCTAGGTTTCTTCATTGCTTTTGCTGTAAAAATGCCAGTTGTGCCTTTACATGGATGGTTGCCTGATGCGCACAGTCAGGCACCAACAGCGGGTTCTGTTGACCTGGCAGGTATCTTGCTGAAAACAGCGGGTTATGGTTTGTTGCGTTTCGGTTTGCCGCTATTTCCGGAAGCTTCCCATGAGTTTACTCCCATCGCGATGTGGTTAGGTGTGCTTGGGATCTTCTATGGCGCATGGATGGCATTCAGCCAGACAGATATCAAGCGCTTGATTGCTTATACCAGTATCTCTCATATGGGGTTTGTGTTAATTGCGATCTATTCTGGCAGCCAGCTTGCTTACCAGGGGGCAATTATTCAGATGATTGCTCATGGTTTGTCAGCTGCGGGTCTGTTTATTCTGTGTGGTCAGCTTTATGAGCGCTTACATACCCGTGATATGAATCTTATGGGGGGCTTGTGGAAACGTGTGCAATTCTTGCCTGCGTTATCGCTCTCCTTTGCCGTTGCAACACTGGGGATGCCGGGAACCGGTAATTTCGTCGGTGAATTTATGATCCTGTTTGGTAGTTTTAGTGAATTTCCGTTAATTATAACGATTTCTGTGTTTGGTCTGGTTTTCGCTTCTGTCTATGCCCTGTATATGATGCAGCGTGCTTATTACGGTACGCCAAAGTCAGATGAACCACTAAGACGGATGGATATGCGAGAAATATCCATTGTAATGGTGCTGTTGATATTACTGGTGATTATGGGTTTCTATCCACAACCTATCCTTGATACTTCAGCGGCAGCGATGGATAACGTCCAGACCTGGTATTCAGCTTCAATTTCAACTACAAGGCCGTAATTCGCCATGACAATAACTCCTCAACAACTGATCGCGCTGTTACCGCTGTTGATCGTCGGATTGACGGTAGTAGTTGTGATGCTGTCCATTGCGTGGCGACGCGATCACTTTATTAATACAACTCTGACCGTGATAGGTTTGAACCTGGCGCTGTTGTCCCTCTATTTTGTCGGACAACAGGAGGCAATGGATGTCACCCCGCTGGTTCATGTGGACAGTTATGCCATGCTCTATATCGGTATGGTGCTGGTTGCGAGCTTGGCAACTTCTACTTTCGCCTATTCCTGGTTGGAAAATTATCCAGATAATAAAGAAGAGTTCTACCTGCTGGTGCTGATTGCAACGGTAGGCGGTATTCTACTGGCCTGTGCAAACCATCTAGCATCATTGTTTATCGGTATTGAGTTATTAACTTTGCCGTTGTTTGGTTTGATTGGCTATGCATATCGTCAGAGACGCCCGCTGGAAGCGGCTATCAAGTATATGTTGCTGTCCGCGGCAGCCTCTTCTTTTATGCTGTTTGGTATGGCACTGTTGTATGCAGAATCAGGAGATCTCTCTTTTGCTGCATTAGGACATCGCTTATCTGATAGCTATATCTATCAACCATTAATACTGGCCGGTCTGGGTATGTTAGTGGTTGGTCTTGGCTTCAAGTTGTCTTTGGTACCCTTCCATCTCTGGACACCAGATGTCTATCAAGGCGCGCCTGCACCGGTTTCTACCTTTCTGGCAACAGCCAGTAAGATAGCGATTTTTGCCGTAGTGATACGTTTATTCGTTGAAGCACCGATGGCAGATAATGAAGCACTGCGTGCGGTATTAGCTGTCATTGCGATTGCTTCTATGCTGTTCGGTAACTTGATGGCGCTGACGCAGACGAATATTAAACGTCTGCTTGGTTATTCTTCTATTGCTCATTTAGGTTATCTGTTAGTGGCGATGGTGGCAGTACAGAATCACCAGCTGTCAGAAGAAACAGTGGGTATCTATCTGGCAGGTTATTTGTTTAGCAGTATCGGTGCATTTGGCGTCGTTAGCCTAATGTCCAGCCCATATAAAGGGCCAGATGCAGATTCCCTCTACTCATACCGTGGCCTGTTCTGGCATAAACCTATTCTGTCGGCAGTTATGACGGTGATGATGTTGTCACTGGCGGGTATCCCAATGACGTTTGGCTTTATTGGTAAGTTTTACGTGATTGTATTGGGTGTGAAGGCTGAACTGTGGTGGCTGACTGGTGCTGTTGTGGTTGGTAGTGCTATTGGTCTTTATTATTATCTGCGGGTGATGGTTAGCTTGTACTTGCCTGCACCGAAAGCCCTTAACCGAGATACACCAAGGAACTGGGCATTGACTGCCGGTGGGATGGTTGTTCTGATTTCTGCATTACTCGTATTAGCGCTAGGTATTTGGCCTCAACCGCTGATTGATGTGATACAGCAAGCGAAAATTGTCCTCTAATCGTTAGTCTGTTGTTACGAATTATTCGCAACATAAAAACCCGGTAAGATTTATTCTTACCGGGTTGTTGCTAGCTTATTGATAACGCTTTCTTCTCCCTAAACTGTACTTTATAACGAGTTTTATTCACTTATCGTACTAACTACTTGTATTGTTTGATGAAGGTTAGGGAGCAAGCCGCATTTATTTCAGCAAAAAACCGCTGTATTGCGATTCCAGATTATCAAGGTAGTCTAATTGATCATGTATGAGTTTAGTCAGATTTTGCTGACTGGATTGATCCTCGATTGTCTCCTGTAATTGGTTGGCAAAAATAATCCATATTTGCTCCAGTTTAGTTGCTTGGAGTAATAGGGTAGTGCGTTCTTTGTCGATTTGATGCGCGTTTTCTATACCGGCAATCCGTTGCTCTACGTCTTTTAATTGGGTTTTTAAATCGTCGCAATCTTTGCTTAACTGAGAGATTTGTGCGTCCAATCTAATTCTGGCATCAGCTAGCTCAATATACTTCAGCCCTGTGGAAATATTGCCGAGGATTTTTTTAGCGATTTCGATGCCTTGTTTGATCGCTTGCTTAATAAGCTCTTTTTTAGGGCTATCCAAGTTTAGTTTGTCCAATTCACTGACATTGGGAATATAGTCCTTAAACATATCGGCCAGATTATATTGGCGAATAATGTCTTGGCTTTCGATGATTTTATTGCGATCTGGGAGCAATTTAGCTTTATTCTGCTCTTTCTGGGCGATATCGGCTTGTAGTTCCGTTTTTCTTTCCAGCTCTTCTTTCAGACTCTCTTCTAGGCGTTCAACAATGACGACATTACGAACATCGGCAATTTTGTTAGCCATTATGTTAGCTTCTTTGTGTAAGTTGGAAATGACGTTTTTGACATCTTTGTTCAGACTGCGGATATGCTCTGAGCGGGCTTCCAACAGGGTATTCCGCGTCTCATCATCCAGTTCAGGGTTTTCCAGAGCTGTATCAATGTCGATGATGGTTTGGAAATAGTCTTGAGGAGGAAGTTGTCTCAGGACGGTTTGTAGTTGAGGTATAGAATCGCGAGCGGCTTCATCAATATCACGGCTGTATACGCCTACCCGCAGAATTTTTTCTTGGATGATTTCAATGCCTGATTTTTGCTGGTGTGCTAAACGCCAGATATTTTTCACCGCTTGGCTCAAAGTTTTTACGCTAATTTCTGGATAAATAATAGTTTTCTGAGGGAAAGTGATGACTTCAGTCATTTTAGTACTCCTTTTTCTGTAATCTTGAGTAATACGAGGAACGATCAGTTATAGCGATGTTTGTATTCTTTCAACGCTTCATCGAAAACCCTGACTAATTGTTTCGCAGAACCTTCCACCTCTTTCCAGGGGCTGATTACTTGCTGGAATTTAGTTACAAAAGAGGTCAGGTTCAGTGCATCGTTAATTTGGGCGAATTTATCTTTAGAAGCATTGAGCTGGGTCAGCATGGATTGCCACATGTAATCTAAGTGGTTCAGAGCTACTTCTGCATCCAACAAACGGGTATCAATATCACTAAAATCAAGGGATAAATTGGTAATAGATTTTTGCAGTGAGCGTTTACCTTTAATGTTTTCTTCCAGGCTACGTACTTCTTCGATCAGCATGTTTTTCCGTTTGCGTACTTCTTCTGCCTTGGAGCCAAATATGCCACCGGTAATTGCGAGACCTATAATTCCTCCGGCAATACCGGAAAAAGCCAGACCCACAAATTTGTTGTAATCTTGTTTAAGTTGGTCGATTTCTGCTTTTTTCTCGATGATTTTTTCGTCTATATCTTCAATGTTGACCGACATTTTATTGTCTTTCATCAGCTTTCTTTTACTTTCAACCTGTGGTTGTAAGCCCATAGCAATACTGCCGTTGGTCAGTCTGCCGCCGATAAGTTTTAATTTGAAATCGGATACTTCGTTTTTGACTTTTTCGGTTTTCTGTCGCTGTTGCTCAATATCGCTCTTCATGGTATCGAGGATTTCTACCAGTGCATACGATACTTCTCTGTCTTCGTGGGTATAGATTATCTGGGAAAGTTGTCTGTTTGAGATATCCCCCAACTTTCTCTTGATGCGTTCAATAATTGGCATCTCATTGATGATACTGAGTATATTATCTCCGGTTTCGGTAATTTGCTTACCAACAACTTCCAGATCTATGCTCTGTTGCAGAACATCTTTTTCTACTTCACTCCAGCTAAGTGAATGGATACGGATTTCTTCAAATAGGGCGTGAATGTCCTCTGGTTCTAGTCCAGCGATATTGACTTTTTGGTAGCCAAGATAGCTTTTCACTTCCTCAATATTAAAAGGTAGTGATAGCCCTTTCTTAACATACAGCTTGATATTAATCAGGTCTTCTTTGGTAAATATTCCTCCGGGGCGTGCAACACCTTCTTGTTTACCAGTCAGTAATTGCAAGGTAGCCGAGGGAATATCTGTTTCGTTTAGTGTTTTTTCCGCTGGAAGTTGAGCTAATAACATATATTTCTCCATTAATGGTTCTTGCTTTATTGAAAAATTATTAAATACATCAAGGCATAACCGGACGCCATAATACTCATATTGTTAAATTCACGTTGTGTTTTTTATTGAATGGTCTTAATTAAAAATACACAAGTTTATGGGATTGATTGTTGAAAAAATGGTTTAATTCATGAGTTTTATTAAATGTTTTTTTGTATTACTATTGATTTTAAATAAATTTATTTATGGTTTTTGTATGTCTAATGTATGAAATTAAATAGTGTGAATTATTATTGTTTTGGCAATTAAATGTGAAAATATTCTTTTTGTTTTCTTGTTTATATAGCTTAAATATTCGTTTTTTTATTGATATTAGGATGTGGAATATCAGTTATTTAAATGTTTTTTAATAAATTCAATTAAAACAAATGGTTGATGTTATTTTGATGATGTGGTGATTATATGATTTCTACCTTTCTAATTTAAAAGGTAGTTAATGTTGTATTCTTGTAAAGAATAAGTCAGATGTTTTTTGATTTGTATTTAATTAAATTCTTAATTGTTCATGTAATGGTTGAAATTAATAAATAAGATGGATTTTTTTATAATGCTATTTAGGTATTGTACAAATAAAATATGTTTTTTATAGAAAGTGTTTTTTCAAAAGATAAATATTTATTTCTTGGTTTATAATAACGGTATTTATTTAGTAAATTTTTCGTAGTAAATAAAAGGACAGTCTTTTGATAAATTGCATAGTGAAAATTGATCATACTAATGGATTTAATATTAGTTATCTGAAGGCCAAAACGTCTGATTTGGCTTGTTTCAGTATTGGAGGGAGCATAGATAACTATGTGACTGGGGTGAGTGAAAGCAGCCAACAAAGCAGCAACTTGAAGGATATAAATAATCAGGGCTTTAATGATTACTAATGCCCAGTATAATCCTACTTTCTATCATGTCTTTTAGGGTAGGAATTGTGAATCAAATTGCCGATGTTGTCGCTAATGTATGCAAAACACTGAATAATGAACAAGTTAGCGAAACAGAGATGGTCATGAAGAAGCTACCGATTACGGGCTAATCCACTTTTTCAGCGATATCCCTTCAGCCGAAAATTTTTTGCAGAGAAACGGCCAGTTTCCACAGATGCGGATCTGGGCGCTGAATACCTGGGATCGGATTCATCCAGCCTGTATTACGCAATCTGAAGCGGGAGAAGCAAGATATCTTCCTACGAGTAAGTTACGAAAATGGTTTCCGATTAACTGTCAATTCATTGAACTAGGATAAAGAAATAATTATCCATGTCGTTAGGATACTGATAGTCAACTTTTATAAATATTTTCTGAGTAAAGTATGTCAAACTGCGCATTTAACCGCCGCTGGGCGGAACTTTTATTGGAAGCACTTACTCGTCATGGATTACGTCATGCTTGCATTGCGCCAGGTTCACGTTCCACACCTTTAACAATAGCCGCAGCGTCAAATAACAAACTGATTTGCCATACTCATTTTGACGAACGTGGGTTAGGACATCTGGCACTGGGATTGTCCAAAGCAAGTAAAGAGCCTGTTGCTGTTATCGTTACTTCTGGAACCGCAGTGGCAAACCTCTATCCTGCATTAATTGAAGCCAGTTTGACGGGCGAACGAATCATTTTCCTTACTGCCGATCGTCCACCGGAATTGATGGATTGTGGTGCGAATCAGGCTATCCGTCAAAATGGTATTTTTGCTTCTCATCCATGCAAAACAATTTCTTTGCCAAGACCAACAGTTGATATAACAGCGAGCTGGTTAATTTCTGTCATAGATCATGCTATGGCGAATTTGCAACATGGAGCCTTGCATATTAATTGCCCATTTGCCGAACCATTATATGGCAATGAAGAACCTCCTTATGATGAATGGTTGCGGCAGTTAGGCGATTGGTGGAAAAGCAACAAACCTTGGTTGAGCCAGCCAGTCGCAAATGTTGTAGCAGAAGTTCCGGATTGGCACTATTGGCAACAGAAACAAGGAGTTGTATTGGCTGGTCGAATGAGTGCTCAGGAGGGCGTTAAGGTTGCTAAATGGGCGAAAACATTGGGTTGGCCGCTGATTGGTAATGTGCTTTCACAAACTGGTCAGCCATTACCTTGTGCCGATTTATGGTTGAATAATCCTCATGCACAGGAAATTTTAGCCCAGGCGCAATTGGTGGTGCAGTTTGGTTCCAGCCTGACAGGAAAACGCTTGTTACAGTGGCAGGCTAAATGTCAGCCAGAGGAGTTTTGGATTATTGATGCAATACCGGGACGGCTTGATCCTGCTAATCATCGTGGCAGAAAATTAACCTGTAATATTGCTGACTGGTTATTGGCTCACCCGGCACAATCACGTACACCATGGGCAGAAGAACTTATAATCTGGTCAAATAAAGCGGTGAATTGCGTCAGGGCGGAACTGGCAGAGAAATTCAGTGAGGCTGCTGTAGCTTATCGATTGCATGAATTATTACCTGAATACGGACAGCTATTTGTGGGTAACAGCCTGATTGTTCGTCTGATAGATGCACTTGGACAATTGCCAGTAGGGTATCCAGTCTACAGTAACCGAGGTGCAAGCGGCATTGATGGATTAATTTCCACTGCGGCGGGAGTGCAACGGGCAACAGCAAAGCCAACCTTGGCTATTATCGGTGATTTATCTGCCCTGTATGATCTGAATAGTTTGGCACTATTGCGCCATCCTTCCTCTCCAACGGTATTAATAGTCGTCAATAATAACGGTGGGCAAATTTTCTCTTTACTGCCGACGCCGGAAGAGGAAAGGCAACGTTTTTACTGTATGCCTCAATACGTTAATTTTGATCATGCTGCGACGATGTTTGGTCTGCAATATGCCAGTCCACAAAGTTGGATTGAATTGAAACAATGTACTGAACAAGCATGGCAACGAAATGAAACTACACTGATTGAGCTGAAAGTACCAGATAGAGAAGGGGTTGAATGCTTGCAACAGCTTTTAAAACAGGTGGATATGTTGTGAATCTGGTTTGCCACAAGTTCAACAGTCAGAATAATCGTCCGTGGCTGATTTGGCTACATGGATTATTGGGCTGTGGTGATGAATGGTCGCCATTAGTCAAGCTGTGTACTCAGTATCCCTCATTAGTAGTAGATTTGCCCGGTCACGGCGATTCCGTAGCAGTGCAGATAAAAGATTTCGCAGATATGAATCATCTTTTGTCGGAAACGTTAAGAGAACAGCAAATTGATCAATATTGGTTGATTGGCTACTCCTTGGGTGGACGCATTGCCATGAATTATGCTTGTTATGGTGATATTCGGGGGTTATGTGGATTGCTAGTTGAAGGAGGGAACCCGGGTTTACTTTCCCGACGGGAGCGGCATGATCGTCTCAACTACGACAGAGATTGGGCCAGACGTTTTCGTTCCCAGCCGATTGAACAGGTTTTGTTTGACTGGTATCAGCAGAAAATTTTTTCTGATTTATTGCCTGAACAGCGTCAGCAACTGATTAAAGTACGCAGCCAGAATAATGGCGATCGTGTGGCTGATATGCTGGAAAATACTTCGCTTGGACATCAACCTTGGTTGGTATCTAAACTGCAACAACTGACGTTACCTTTCATGTACTTGTGCGGCGAAAATGATAAGAAATTCCAACAATTGGCAAAACGTTGCGTTTTGCCGCTGCAAACTATTCCGCATGTTGGGCATAATGCCCACAGAGCGAACGCGACAGCGTTTGCTACGGCAGTAAACCATTTTTTATCACTCTTTGATTATAAGGAATTATAAGTATGATTTACCCGAGCGAAGAAGAACTTTACGCCCAAATTGAATGGCAGGATTGTTCTGAAGGATTAGAAGATATTCTTTATCATAAATCCACCGATGGCATTGCTAAAATCACCATCAATCGCCCGCAAGTTCGTAATGCGTTCCGTCCACTGACGGTTAAAGAGATGATGCAGGTGTTAGATGATGCTCGTTATGACAGTTCTATTGGTGTGATCATTCTGACCGGTATGGGTGAAAAAGCCTTTTGTGCTGGTGGCGATCAAAAAATCCGTGGTGACTACGGAGGTTATAAAGATGCCAACGGCATGCATCATCTGAATGTATTGGATTTTCAGCGCCAAATCCGTAATTGTCCAAAACCTGTTGTTGCTATGGTTGCTGGCTATGCTATTGGTGGCGGTCATGTATTGCACTTGGTCTGTGATCTGACAATTGCCGCTGATAACGCTATTTTTGGTCAGACTGGGCCTAAAGTAGGTTCTTTTGACGGCGGTTGGGGTGCATCTTATATGGCACGAATTGTCGGTCAGAAAAAAGCGCGCGAAATCTGGTTCCTGTGTCGCCAGTATGATGCTAAACAAGCATTAGAGATGGGGCTGGTTAATACGGTTGTCCCTTACGCGGATTTGGAAAAAGAGACGGTTCGCTGGTGCCGTGAAATGTTGGAAAATAGCCCAATGGCTCTGCGTTGCTTGAAATCTGCTCTGAATGCTGACTGTGATGGTCAATCTGGATTACAGGAATTGGCAGGTAATGCCACGATGCTTTTCTACATGACAGAAGAAAGTCAAGAAGGACGCAATGCCTTCAATGAGAAACGCAACCCTGATTTCAGTAAATTTAAACGTAACCCATGATGCGTACTGCAACTTTATACCGATTTAGCTTGCCGATGGAAGCTGGTGTTATCCTGCGATATCAGCGGCTTAAAACCCGTGACGGTTTTCTGGTCCACTTACAGGACAATGGCCAACAGGGATGGGGTGAAATTGCACCGCTGCCTGAATTCAGTAGGGAAACGATTGAGCAGGCGGGTGAAGCTGCGATGACATGGCTAAAACAGTGGCACCTTGGTATTGAGCCTGATGAAAGTGAACTACCTTCTGTCGCATTCGGAGTGAGCTGCGCATTAGCTGAATTACAGGGTAAATTGCCGGAAGAAGCTGATTACCGGAAAGTGCCACTGTGTAATGGTGATCCTGATGAACTGATTGTGCGTCTCAGTAAAATGGGTGGACAAAAAGTTGCTAAGGTAAAAGTTGGGCTGTATGAAGCTGTACGTGACGGTATGGTAGTTAATGTTTTGTTGGAAGCGGTACCGGACTTAGTTTTGCGGCTGGATGCTAACCGTAGTTGGAGCCGTGTTAAAGCGGATGGTTTCGCTAAATATGTGAATCCTGATTACCGTAACCGAATTGCCTTTTTGGAAGAACCTTGTCGAACTCCAGAAGAATCGCTCGCTTTTGCCCGTAATACTGGGATTGCTATCGCATGGGATGAAAGTGTCCGCGATGAAGGTTTTAACGTAGAGGTTCAGAAAGGTGTTGCTGCTATTGTTATCAAACCCACTTTAGTTGGCAGTCTTGCCCGTTGTCGTCGGTTGATTTCAGCCGCGCACAATGCTGGATTAGAGGCGGTGATCAGCTCCAGTATTGAAACTAGTTTCGGTCTGACTCAGCTTGCTCGCGTTGCTCATTGGTTGACACCTGCGACTATTCCTGGATTGGATACGTTGGAATTGATTCAGTTTCAGTTAGTACGTCGTTGGCCGGGTAGTACGGTTCCAGTAAAAGGATTGGACGAGTTAGAAATCGCATGGCGCAGTTAAATTCATTTACCCAGTGGCCGTGGCGCTACTGGGCATCGGTTAATCCTGAAAGTATTGCTATCAGATTGCATGATCGCTCCCTAAATTGGTATCAATTGGTTACTTCTTTAGATGCGATAGCGGCCAATTTTCGCCAGCAGGGGGTGGTTGAAGGAAGTGGTGTAATGCTGCGGGGGAAGAATAGCGAAGAGATGCTGTTTTGCTATCTTGCGGCACTCCAGTGTGGTGCGCGGGTATTACCATTGAATCCTCAATTACCTGAAATACTCCTGTCTGAATTACTGCCACATTTGAAAATTGATTTTGTTGCTGATTTCTGTGGTGATGATTTGCCGGTTATAAATGCCAGTCCCCTTAATTGGCAAAATAACTCACTGAATTATAATGATAATGCTGTGGCATGGGATGCAAGACGCCTGGCCAGTATGATGTTGACTTCTGGCTCTTCCGGATTACCTAAAGCGGCTATTCACTCAATTTATGCCCATCTTGCTAGTGCTCGGGATGTACTATCTGTGATGAATTTCCAGCAGCAAGATAGTTGGCTGCTCTCATTGCCGCTGTTTCATGTTTCTGGTCAGGGGATTATTTGGCGCTGGTTAATGAAAGGGGCTTCTCTGGTACTGAGAGATATTCATCCCCTGGAGCATGCTTTAGCAGATTGTACACATGCTTCATTGGTGCCGACTCAGCTCTGGCGGTTACTGGAGCAGTCACAAAATCCGCTACCAAATTTGAAAGAAGTGCTTCTGGGTGGTGCGATGATCCCCGTTGAATTGACTCACAGGGCAGAACAGAGAGGAATTCATTGTTGGTGTGGTTATGGCTTGACGGAACTGGCTTCAACGGTATGTGTTAAACGGGCAGATAATCTTCCCGGTGTCGGTAATCCCTTACCGGGCAAAGAAATTCGGCTGATAAATGAAGAAATTCATATTCGTTCTGATAGCCTTGCCAGTGGATATTGGCTGGATGGTAAATTACAACCATTGACTGATAGTGAGGGTTGGTTTCATACCCGAGATCGGGGAGTGATACAAAATGGCGAATTACGAATACTTGGCCGGATAGATAATCAATTTTTCAGTGGTGGAGAAGGCATTCAACCGGAAGAGATTGAACGAGTGATTAATACCTACCCACAAGTAGAGCAAAGTTTTGCTGTTCCTGTACCCGATCCTGAATTTGGTTACCGTCCTGTTGTTGTCATCGACAGTAATTCATCTGAGGTCATTGATTCATTACCCGAATGGTTGATTGATAAACTGGCTTCTTTTCAGCGTCCAGTGGCTTACTATCTGTTACCTCATCAGTTTAAAAATAGCGGCATTAAAATTTCCCGTCAGCAAATCAAAAAATGGGTTTTGGATTTGCCAGATTTTTCTTGAACTATATTAACCAATCTATCATAATGATACCTATCTTTTTGATAGGAGATTTCATGGAAGAAAATGAATTACCTATAATCAGAGAATTTCCTCTGAATTCTGTATCAGCGAAGAGAATTATCAATGAGTTAGCTGAGAATCACACGGGGCGTATTAAATATACGCATCATGTTAAACAAAGAATGGTTGAGCGAGGGGTGACAATTCGGCAAATCATTAACATATTAAAGAGCCGACATAATCATATAACAGAGCAACCACATCAAACGGCAGGTGGTGACTGGAAGTTCAATCTTCAAGGCATTGCAGCGGGAGAATTAATTGAAGTCGTTATTGTTTTAAAAAGATGTGAGTATGACCCATCTTGTTTTGTGATTACGGTGATAGTTAAATAAGGATAATATTATGTATCATTATGTTGAAAGTGGATTATCAAATATTTGGTTAGCGAATGGATTTCAACAGGAAATAACTGATGGTGAAGTTTATATCAGTATTGATAATCTTGATGAATTGCATCGTTTAATTTCTAAGGCATTAGTTTCATTGAAACGCCCACTGTCAGCAGAAGAAATGCGTTTTTTACGCATTGAAATGAATATGTCTCAAAAGCTCCTATCAAATCTGCTAGGCGTCGATATTCAGACAATTGCCCGTTGGGAAAAGGGGCAGTCCAGTATTCCAAGAGTTGCTGATGTTGCTTTGCGTTCTCTTTATACAGAATCAATTAATGAACAAAGTTATATTGGTGAAATACTGAGAACGTTGTCAGAAACCAGTATCCAGCAGCAAGTAGAAAAATTAGTTTTTGCTGAAAAAGGTGATATGTGGCAAAAGCTGATGATGTAAATAAGAATTGAACTCTGCTACTGCCCATTATTTATCGAGTAATAATGGGCAGAGATTGTGTTAAAGAACGGTATTGCTAGAAATTAGCCTTTGATTTTTTTCAGGGCTTTTTCAACACCATCACCGTAATCTGGGTGAACTTTTCTAAATAGCTCAACCTGACGGCGTTGAGTATCTTCATGTGCTTGCGATAGCTCACTGGCGATACGATCAAACATACGTTGATGCTCTTCACTGTTTATTAACATAAACAGTTTACGGGGCTGGCTGAAATAATCTTCATCTTGACGATGGTTCCAGTTGTCAGCATCTCCTTCTAAAGCTAATGATGGATGTTTAAATTCAGGTTGTTCCTGGAACAATCCGGCATTGTTTGGTTCATAAGTCACGGTATTGCCGCTGTTACCGTCGACACGCATTGCACCATCACGGTGATAATTATGGAACGGACAACGAGGAGTATTGACCGGAATTTGATGGTGGTTAACGCCGAGACGATAACGTTGAGCATCACCATACGAGAACAGACGGCCCTGTAACATCTTATCCGGGGAGAAACTAATACCGGGTATGACATTAGCAGGGTTAAACGCGGCTTGTTCAACTTCTGAGAAATAGTTATCAGGGTTACGGTGCAGTTCGAAATAACCGACTTCGATCATTGGATAGTCGCCGTGAGGCCAGACTTTTGTCAGATCAAATGGGTTGTATGGTACTTTAGCTGCTTCTTTTTCTGGCATTATCTGAACTTTCAGTTTCCAGCGGGGATAATCGCCTTGTTCAATAGCAGTAAACAAGTCGCGCTGAGAACTTTCACGATCTCTACCGACTAGCGCTTCCGCTTCTTCATCCATTAAGTTCTTAATGCCTTGTTGGCAACGGAAATGGAATTTCACCCAGAAACGTTCATTATCTGAGTTGATAAAGCTGAATGCATGGCTACCAAAACCGTGCATATGGCGGAAAGATTTAGGTACACCACGGTCACTGAAATCAATGGTTAGTTGGTGCAGTGATTCAGGCTGGTGAGAGAAAAAGTCCCATTTATAAGCAGGATTACGCAAGTTGGTATGTGGATCACGTTTAACAACATGGTTTAGATCCGGGAATTTCAGGGGATCACGAAGATAAAATACCGGTGTATTGTTACCAACTAAATCCCAGTTACCTTCTTCAGTATAAAATTTAAGTGCAAAACCACGAATATCACGTTCAGCATCGGCTGCCCCGCGTTCACCGGCTACTGTTGAAAAACGGGCAAACATTTCTGTTTTTTTGCCTATTTCAGAGAAAATCTTAGCGCGAGTATATTTGGTGATATCGTTAGTGACGACAAAGGTTCCATAAGCTCCGGAGCCTTTGGCGTGCATACGACGTTCTGGAATAACTTCACGGTCAAAATGGGCAAGTTTTTCTAAAAACCAAACATCCTGCAACATCATCGGGCCGCGTTGTCCTGCGGTAATAACGTTATTGTTGTCAACGACGGGAGCTCCTGCAACCGTTGTAAGTCCTCTCTTTTTCATCACACTTCTCCTGTTTTACATGAAAAAAAACAGCGGGATCGCTGATAAGAAAAATGTTCTGGTCAACATGTTAAAATTTTATTCTGATATTATTTTTTTCTTTATTGTTGAGTAGAAAAATTATTTTATATGAGTAATGATTGCATTAAATAAATTCAATAAAACAAATCCACACATATTTAGTAAGTATAGATGATTCATTTGTTTTTGTTGTCCATAGATTTAATTGTGTTTAAGTAAAATACTTAAGATTAAGTAAATAAAGAGGAAATATCATGAAGGCTTATCTTATTGCGGGAACGACCAGTTTGTTATTAATTGCTGGATCAGTAAATGCCATTTCTATTAATGCTCAAGTTGGTCGTCATTTTACCAATACTTCAGTTGCAATTGGTGATAACAGTGCTGGGTTATCTTTTAATGGTAACTGGGCACGCAGTGATCATAATGGGCACCTGGGAAGTTTTGGCACCGCATTTAGCCTGCCTGTTGGTCCGTTAACCGCCAGTGTTGGCGGTAAAGCGCTCTATCTATCACCTAAAGATGGAAAAGATGGTGGGGCGCTAGCTGGCGGTGTTGGTTTGAGCTGGTCTGTGACGCCATCTTTATCCTTGTATGGTGAAGTTTACGGAGCTCCATCCGGTTTAACTTCTGGTATTGATTCTTATACTGAGGCTACTGGTGGTTTGCGTTTTACTGTATTTAAACCGCTGACCGTGGATGCAGGTTATCGAATTATGAATATGAGAGGGAAAGAGGGCTACCGGGATAACAAACTGGCTGACGGATTTTATGTTGGTGCTGGTTTGAATTTCTAATTTACTTTTTGCATGCCGTCCGCACCATTTCTGATGCGGACAGCTTCGGCTTCTGATTAACCCACTGCTGGCAATAATCCGCTAACAATACCAATTTGGATGGCAATAACAGCGATCCCGCAAAGAAACACCAGAACCAACGCGGGTTTTCCGCCTTTGACCCGGTAAGCGGTTTGCTCAATTTGGCGGCTGCGCCATGCCAGCATTGAAGGTAAAAGTAGGGCGAGAATAGACAGCGCTACTGCTGCGAAAGTCAGAGCCATGACAAAATTTGGATAGTATAAAGCGCAAAGCAATGGTGGAACAAAAGTCACAGCACTTGTTTGCAGGCGGCCTGTCACATTTTTGCGACGTTTGAACAGATCGGCTATGTAATCGAACAAACCTAAAGAGACACCAAGAAATGAGGTTGCCAGAGCTAAGTCGGCAAATAGATGGACAGCAAGCTCTACTCGAGGAGTCGCGACAACTTCTCTTACCGCTTGTAATAGCCCATTCAGCCCTGATTGCTCTGCCAGAATTCCGACAAAAGTATGGGAAGAAATTGCTCCCAGCGTGGTTAATTGCCACAGGATATAGGCCGTCAGTGGGATAGCACTGCCGATAACAAATATCTTGCGTAACTTACGGGTATCACCGCCCATATAACTCACAATACTTGGCACACTGCCGTGAAAGCCAAAAGAAGTGAATACCACAGGAATGGCTGATAATACTAAGCCTTGCTCTAAAGGCATTGAGAGCAAGTTAGTACTTTTTATATGGGGCATCATGACTGCCAGCATAATAATCAGGAAGATGATTTTTGCGGTAAACAACAGGCGGTTCACCATATCAACAGATTGCGTGCCAATAGAGACAACACCACCTGCCACAAGAGTGAAAATCAGTATCCCAAATGATACGGGAACAGGTTTATCCAGCCATGAAGAGAGGCTACCTGATAACAATTCACCTGCACCACTGATATAAGCTGTTGTTAGGGCATACATCAGGAATAGCATACTGAAACCGGTAAGCCATTGACCGCCGTGCCCCAGATAGCGTTTTGCCAGTGTTCCTAACCCCATATCTGCCGGATTGTACTGGTAAACTTCCACCAGCAATAAAGCGGTATAGCTCATCAAAATCCAAAGAGCGACTAGCATCACGAAAGTTGTACCAAAGCCAACACCAGCCGCCGCCAGTGGCATAGCCAGCATTCCTGCCCCAATAGTTGTTCCCGCTACGATGAAAATACTGCCAAGAGTGCGATTCTTCACGCTTTCCTCATATTTCTAAATTGATTGAAATAGTTATAGCGAAGCAGGCTAATGGATTAGTTTATTTATGTCAAATAACGGTTACACTTAGTGTAAATAAATAATTACGTTGTGTGTTTTTGTATCAATATGAGTTATGTATTTCATTAAATGTATAAAGTTATTAGTTATATTAATTTATAATATATTAGATTGTTAACATTTTTTAAATTAAATATTAATTAAAACTATCTAAATTGAAGGGTAAGATAAGACATTATTAATTCTTTTAACAATTAGTATTACTGTGAATAAAAGTTATCAATGGAAAAAATATTTGTTTGTCTGAGGGAGGAGGATATCCGTTTCATTAGTTATATCAGGGGAGGCTTATGCTTCAGAGTTTATTAGCCCAGTAGATCAGGAAATTATCAATCAACGACAGAAAGCATTATTTATCAGTTTAAAACCCGTTTTTCCTGACATTTTCTCTTTCAATATCACTATTCATTGAGTTTTTTTACCTGCGTTAAAAAATCTTTAATTACGGCCTCTTACCTTTAAAGATTAAATTTTTTACGGGTCTTTTCATCGTGGAAGCTCGTCCTGGCCCAATTATCAGGCTAGAGGAGCAATACCATCACGAGAGAACTGAAAGAGTCAAAGCTGGTGTAAGGTAACAATATCTCCAGCCTTATCGTGATTTACCGGTATTTAATATATCGAATTCCCCATTAACAGGATTAAAGAACTGATCGCTGATCACATTTCATACTATCCATTCTGACGGCTAATTAATTACCCATTAGAATAGTTTAATGATGTCACTATTAAATCATCAATATTTTCTGTGGAGAGATGACCATTTTATCACCGCAGCCTGACCGCAGGTAACTGGGTCACTGATTAGTCAGCATCACTGACTTTGTCACACTTAAATTCAACAAAAGGGATAGTACGATGAACAAACTCAGCAACTCTGTGGCGAGAAGCACGAGTTATCTTTTAATTTACCTGACGGCCATTCAGCCACTGCACCCGGCTATTGCTGCGGGAATAACGCCGGATAATAGCCGAACACAGGTACACCATCAGGGGGATGTCCCGGTAGTGAATATTGCTACGCCGAACGGCGCCGGGATATCTCACAACACCTATCAAGCGTTCAATGTTGCTACTCAGGGCGCCGTGCTCAATAACGCCACTCAGGCGGCTCAGTCACAACTGGCCGGGCAACTTAACGCCAACCCTAATCTGAAAGACAAACCGGCGGAGCTGATCATCAATGAAGTCACCGGCAGCGATCGCTCTGACCTGCAAGGTCGGTTGGAAATTGTCGGCAATAAAGCCAACGTGATAATTGCCAATCCCAATGGTATTACCTGTGATGGCTGTGGTTTTATCAATACTTCTAGCGCCACCCTGACCACCGGCAAACCGCAGTTTGATAAGCAAGGGGCGTTGGAAGCGCTGGAAGTAAAACAAGGCCAGGTTACCATTGGTGACAAAGGGCTGGATGGCAAGGCGACGGATTATGTTGATATTTTCAGCCGGGCAATGGAGTTAAATGGAAAAATTCAAGCTAACAATTTATCCCTGACACAGGGCGCTAATCGGATTGATTTTAACGATGGCACAGTGAGAAAAATCACCGGAGAAGGGGCTAAACCGCAATTAGCGGTTGATACCAAAGCCTTAGGTGGCATGTATGCCAATAAAATTCGGCTGGTGGCTACTGAAGAGGGCGTTGGCGTTAATCTGAAAGATGTCATCAGTGACCAGCGTGATATTACTTTAAATGTTAATGGCAAAATTGAACTGGGAAATATCAAATCTAAAACCGATTTTAATCTGAGTGCTAAAGAAACTCATATTGCGCCAAATATCCAGATACAGGCAGGACAGGATATTACTCTGGCAAGTACTCAATTGGATAATAAAGGCAGTGTAACAGCCGACCGGGATATGCGGATATTTGGTGATACTCTGCGTAATAGCGGTGATAAAGCCTTGCTACAAGCCAATAATAACATGTGGATACAGAAAGATGCTCAGGGGAATAAAGGTAAACTCGTCGAGAATAGATCGGCGACAATAAAAACCGTCAATGGAGATTTGGTTGTCAGGACTCATGAACTGAATAATATCCGGAGTATCTATTATTTCGAAAAAAGAGAAACCGTACCCAACCCGACAGATAAAAATTTTGATATCCTTGCAGCACAATATAAGAGTGAATATAAATTAAAAAGCATGCAACCCAGTGTCATCCTGTCTGGCGGAAATATTTATGTTAACAGTGACCTGTTATCAAATCAGGAAATGAGCAAAATTAAAGCCGGAAAAGATATATTTTTGACGGGCAAAAATCTTTCCAATACCAGCAGAATATCTGAGGACACATCAGGATCTTTTAATCTCTTTGAATACTTCCCTAAGGATACTTATGTTTCCATAACCGATTCACTTAATATCCCTACGGGTATCTATCAACTGGCTTCTAATGGTATTTCTGGAAAAATTGAAACCTATCATCAATGGGATGATAAAAATTATCATATCTTACCAAACGGTGCAGTGAAATATGATATTCGAAAAGACAAACTGGTTGCTGAACGCGCAAGTATCATCACAAAAGGTCATCTTGTCGCCGACTTTAGTGACAGTATTCATATTGATACTCATTATCCTTACAGTTCCCCGACGGGGTTAAGTGTATTCCATTATCCCGTCGACAGTGAAAAACTGCCAGCAATACTGTCCGCTGAAAATATCTTATTGCATGCGGGAAAAATAACCCTCAGGGATAAAATCACAGCGGCTCATGATATCAATATTGTTTCCGAGAGTGATATCACCCTAAAAAATTCCATACTGTTGTCACCCAATAGTTTATCTATGGCGGCTATCAATAATATTCATCTCTGGCGCAGTCATATAAGCGGAAAGGATGTGACCACTATCAGTCGTCATGGGGATATTGAATTTCATAACGGTGATGAAATCGGTTATATTTGGGAACAACATAAAACGGGTGAGCATCCTGCATCTAATCAATTAAATGCCAGCGGTAATTTAACTATCAACTCGGGTAAAAACCTGCTTTTACAAAATGTCTATTTACAACCGAGTGAAAATATCTCTTTGTCAGCCCATCATGATGTTACGATAGAAAACCATGCAGATACTTATACTTTTGCAAAATCAAACACAGCCAATCGGCATAATACCCCCATATCGGGGATTTTACATGCCTTAAAATCATTAACGATTAATGCGGGGAATAATCTTTCTGCCAAAGGCTCAGAGATGTCTGCCGGAAAAGAGATTTATTTAAGTGCGGCCAAAGATATTGATCTGAGTGCCTATGAACCCACGTATCAGGCTGATTTACCTTTATCTAAAGAATCAACCGAATTCAGCAGCAAAATCACGGCAAAGAATCATATCAGCGTGATGAGTGGTGGAGATATTAATGGGACATCCGCTCAGATACAGGCCAACGGTAATACATTATTATCCGCAGGAAGGAATATTACTCTCTCTGCCCTGACTTATTCTGCCCTTAATAAGACCAACGATAATAATAAAGATGACCGGCATATTATTGCTCAGGTTCGTGGCGATAAAAAATTGACGATGGCGGCAAACGGTGACATCACCACCGCAGGTTCTCAGTTGACTTCGGGGGGTGACATCACGCTCTCCTCCGGCGGCAATATGCGTTTTGAATCTGTCCAAAACCACATCTACCGGGAAGGTAACCGGGAATTCACCGAATCCGTCACTCAGCAGGCCACTGAACTGGTCAGCGACGGCGTCCTGACGGTTATCTCAAACGGCAGCATTCTGTTTCAGGCCACCAAACTGGCTGCCAAAGGGGCCATGGATATCGCGGCGAAAGGGGGTTATCTGTACGCTCAGGCCATGGAAGAATCCAGCCACTATGAAAAAACAGAAACTAAACGTCAGTGGTATGGCAAAAAGAAAACCATTAAACGTACCCGTCATGATGTCACCAACAAAGTCACTGAATTTACCGCGGGGGGTGACATCAATCTGCTAAGTCGGGACGACAGTACTTATGAAGCCAGCAAAATTGCCACTCATCAAAATGCCAAACTGACCAGTACACACGGTAAGGTCGACTTCAAAGCAGTAAAAGACAGCACTTTTGAACAGACTATTACCCACTCAAAAGGCTTTTATATCAAACAGACGGATAAAGGCTATACCGAAGATAAGTGGGTGCTTCCTGCTATCTATATCGGCGGAGCATTCACCGTCGAGGCGGCCAATGGGGTTAGCGCGGATATCAAAGCCCAGAATGGTCAATCGTTACACAATGCGGTGTCAGTCTTCGGCAATACGCCGGAAACCGCCTGGCTGAAAGGGCTGAATGAACGTCAGGATGTGCAATGGAATTTAGTCAAAGATGCGTATGACAGCTGGGATTACAAAAGCCAGCAGCTAAATCCGGTGGTTTCTGCGGTGATAGCCATTGCGGCAGCGGCGGCAACCGCAGGCAGTTCTCTGGCTGCATCCGTTGCATCTCATGCCGGCAGTAGCGTGGCCGGCGGGGCGTTAACGGCGGGAATGTCATCACTGTCGGCACAGGCGGCGGTCGCTATTGTGGATAGTCAGGGGGATCTATCCAAAGCATTAAAAGCGTTGGGGAGCAGTGATGCAGTGAAATCCACCATTACTTCCATGGTGATGGGGGGCGCATTGGCGGGCTTTGATTCCTATATGGGATGGGATAAAGCGGTGGATGGTACTAAATTAGATCCCACAAAAGCGCAATTACCTCAAATCAGCAATGGTGACTGGAGCAAAGTGGCTCAACGGGTAGCGGGCCAGTCCGTCATCAGTTCCAGCCTGAACACCACCATTAACGGTGGCAGTTTTAAAGATAATTTGGTCAATGCTTTGTTGGCTAATATCGGCAGTCAGATTAACGCCGAAGGCGCCAGATTAATTGGTGATAATGGCGAGGTACTGGGAGTGCCGGGCAAAACCTTAAGCCACGCAGTTGTGGCAGGTATCAGTGCTGAAATTGGACGGGGAAATGCCAAAGGGGCAATGGCCGGGGCTTTGGCTGCGGAACTGGCGGGTATCATGATGGGAGATAATCTCATTAAAGCCGAAGAGTGGCAGAGAACATCAGAACGGCAGGCGCAAATCGCCCGTGCTTTGGGTGGCTTTGCCGGTGCGGTATTTACCGGTAAAGCAGACGGTGCTTATAGTGGAGCAAGCGGTGCGGAGAACACTTTTCGTTTTAATTACCTGGCTCATCACCAGCAGCAATTAATGGAAAAAGAGCTGGCTGCAGAATCCAATTACCTTAAAAAAGCGCAGATTTTTGCTAAATGGGGCTTGATTAGTAACACACAAGACGGCTCTTTAGCAGCGGGTTTTATCTCCGGTATTCCATCAGAACTTTATGATAGTGTGATGGCTATTGTCGGCGCGGTCTCTAATCCTTCGGAAGTCATTGAATCACTCAGAACACTGTTAATTCAGGAGGATATGCCCGGTTTTATCTGGCAGGAAACAAAGGATAGTTATCTCAAGCAGCTTGATACTGTCAAAGCCGAATATGAAAAAGCGGGTCCAGAAGGGGCCTATAATGCGGGTCTGGAGATAGGAAAACTAGTCACCGGAATAGCTAGTATGGCAGGCGGTGGCTTTGGCGCGGTCAAAGGGTCTACATCTGCCGCGGCTAAGTTATCGAAAGTCATTTCAAAAGATCTGCGCCCAGCAGTAGACATTCGTTATGTGTATCGGGTAGAAAAAGATGGGAGTAAAACCCAAATGGCGTGGGGAGAAGGTAACTATAAGCAGGGGTATCCTTTTGAGGATTTTGTTGCTACTCAGATGCCTAAAGGTTCTCGGTTGCCTGCAGGATTTAAGACTTTTGATTTCTACGATCCTGCTACTCGTATAGCTATTAGTGTTAAAACTGTGGATACTCGTACAGCAGCACGGATAAAGGACCCTAAACAAATATATACGTCAATGAAAAGGAGTATTGATTCAGCGGTGGGTTTTAGTAAATACAAAAAAGGGGAGTTTGAAATCACATCTTCAATGATTTCACAGCGTGAAGTTCGGATTGCTGTACCAAAAGCTACAATGGTAGACCAATGGGAGCAAATTAACAGCGCGATAGCTTATGGCTTGGAAAAAAATGTTAATGTCAAAATTGTGGTGGTGAAATAATGAGTATGAATTTTAAACAAGGGTTAAATGCAAGCGCTATGTTTAATGGGGATTTTTACTCTGTTAAAACCTATTCAGGCAATGGTTTATTGAGGGCGGATCCCTTAGGTAGCAAACATTTACTACAGCCAATTGTATCTGATCAAGAATTAGGAACGTCTGTACTTGATGCCTTATCAAAAAGCAGAAGAATCTCTCTTGACGAATATGGCGATTATTTTGATCATGATGTAAGTAATGAACAGTATAAAAATTGGATAACTGAGATGATGGAATCTTATGGCTATCGTTCAAAACGCCAATTATTTAAGAAAATGTTGAGCTGTAGTATTTGTATGCTTGATGGTGAGATAACGATACAACCATCTAGCCATGTAAAATTGGATAGCTGGTCTGGAGATGGCATTTCTGAAACTGATAATGTCGTCATTCCGGCAGACAGTTCCCCTGAGGAAGTTGGTGCGGCATTACGATTGGCTTTTTCACGTTGTCGAAGTTATGTTTGACGATAGAACAACGGTTTTTGTTTTGATTAGTCATGATTTTTGATTTATAGAACTAATTAAGGTGGACATGTAATCACTATTAAGTGTCCGCTAATTATCTTAAAAGATTTTAAGCGTTATTCAATGAGCTTTACTGCTAAAATTACAGTTGTGAAATAATGAGTGAAATTTTTGAACGATGGAAAAATGCCGGATGTGTATTTAATGGTGATTTTTACTCAGTAACAACTTTGAAGTTCATTCAAACTAATTAAAAAGAAGTTAATAAAGGATTTAAGATCTTCTATTAACTTCCAATATTTTTAATAAACTCATATATATTTGGTTTTTATTTTCTCCTAAAAACTGATTTATTCATTTTTATATATCAATCTCTTATAAATAATTTTTCATTCTATAATCTTTCAATACTTGATCTATTACCCAACTTGTTCGTGAACCTGATTCTCCCGTTGATGGGCAAAATCCTTTTCCTTGTAATTCATTAATTATCGTATTAATTAATGGCATTTCTATATGTTTTGGATTGTCAATATTAAATTGGTGTAATTTGTTATTCTGATCATAATATGAAATGGCAGAGTTTCCAAAGGTGGCAAAAGATATTTTTCCTTTATCACCAATTATTTCAACATTATCATGTCTGGAATTCGATACAAAGTTCCATATTCCGACGCCTTGAATATTATTTTCAAACATGAATGACATTGATACGCAATCTTCAGCAGGATAAGCATTTCCTTGTGAATTTGCATGCCCTTTGACAGAAATAATCTTCCCTAAAAGAAAGTCTAATATATCAAGAGTATGACAGGCTAAATCAACAAATAATCCACCACCGGAAATTTCTGGCTGCACAGTCCAGGGTAAATGTTGTGGATCTTGGTAACAGGGTTCTATCTCCCTGTAAAGTATGCAATTTACTATTCTTGGTGTGCCTATCGCTCCTGATTCAATTAATTCTTTAATTTTTAGAAATCTTGGTAATGCTCTCCTATAATAAGCGACAAATAATGGGACATTTTGTGACTTACAAGCCGCTATCATTTCATTACATTCTTCGAATGTTAATGCCATGGGTTTTTCTACATATATCGCCTTACCCGCTTTAGCCGCTAAAATTGTATATTCTTTATGTGTGGATGGTGGTGTTGCAATATATACAGCATCGATGTCTTTGTCATTAATTAATGAATTCGCATCAGAATACCATTTAGGAACATGATGTCTTTTAGCAAAATCTTCTGCTAAATTAGCATTACGTCTCATTACTGCAACTAATTCAGAATTCTCTAATTTATAAAAAGCAGGTCCGCTTTTTACTTCAGTAACATCACCACAGCCAATAATGCCCCATTTTATGGTTTTTTTCATTTTATTTTCCTAATATATTTATATTGAATTCTTTCTTAATAAAATTTTGATGACGATTATAATTTTATTTATCCCATTTATTGGGCTGCAATATATGTTTATATAACATATTTTTTACTTCTGGATCAAATGAATTAATATAATCTTTATCAGATTTACTATATATACCCAATAAGTTTCAAATTGCAGCGCGGCGGCCAGTGAACGCATCCCCAGGAGCATAGATAACGATGTGACTGGGGTAAGTGAAAGCGGCCAACAAAGCAGCAACTTGAAAGATGAAAGGTATAATTAATTCAATAAAGTGACAGATATACTTATGGAATGGAAATTCTGATGTAATGGTAGATTCTAGTGAATATATTAAAGAAGAAGGCAGTAATATTACTGACAAAAGGTAGAAACTGAAAAATCAGTGATTACCTTTTATTGTGAATAACCAAAGGTTATAGCTTGTTTATAAAGAAATATTAAAGTTCAATTTCAATATCACTGAGTGGATGACAGCAGCAGGGTAAAATCTCACCTTCATTAACAAAAGCTAGGGGTTTACGCCGATAACCGACTTTACCTTTTACCAATCTGACACGGCAGGAGCCGCAATAACCTTCACGGCACTGGTATTCAGCCTGTATTTTACCTTGTTCCAGTGCTTCTAGCAGACTGTTATGCAGCTTGGGAGAGCTGTAAATGTGATAACCCTGCATACCATGCAGGGTCACTTTATAGCTTGTCATCAGAGTTCAAAATCACTCAGGTCGTCAGGGTTAACTTCAGCATCAATCTGACCAACCAGATAGGAACTGACTTCAACTTCTTGCGGTGCTACTTGAACATTATCAGACACCAGCCAGGCGTTAATCCATGGAATCGGGTTAGAACGCGTTTCAAATGGCAATTTCAACCCGACAGCCTGCATGCGAATATTGGTGATGTATTCAACGTATTGACACAAGATATCTCTGTTCAAACCAATCATCGAACCTTCGCTGAACAGGTAATCTGCCCACTCTTTTTCTTGCTCCGCAGCTTGAACAAACAGGTCATAGCACTGTTGTTCACACTCATTGGCAATTTCAGCCATCTCTGGATCATCTTGACCAGAGCGTAACAGATTCAACATATGCTGAGTGCCTGTCAGATGTAGTGCTTCGTCACGGGCGATCAGTTTGATGATTTTAGCGTTACCTTCCATAAGTTCGCGTTCGGCAAAAGCAAATGAACAGGCAAAGCTAACGTAGAAGCGGATCGCTTCCAGCGCATTAACGCTCATCAGGCACAGATATAACTGTTTTTTCAGTTCACGCAGACTAACCGTAATGGTTTTACCTGCAATCTGATGTGTCCCTTCACCAAATAACTGGTAATTATTAGTCATCTCAATCAGATCATCGTAATAAGCGGAAATATCTTTTGCGCGCTTGAGAATCTCTTCGTTGGTGACAATATCATCAAACACAACAGCCGGATCGTTAACGATATTACGGATGATGTGAGTATAAGAACGTGAGTGAATCGTCTCAGAGAAAGACCAGGTTTCAACCCATGTCTCCAGCTCAGGGATGGAGATCAACGGTAAAAACGCCACGTTCGGGCTGCGACCCTGAATAGAGTCCAGCAGCGTTTGGTATTTTAAGTTACTGATAAAAATGTGTTTTTCATGGTCCGGTAACGCATTGTAGTCAATGCGGTCACGGGACACGTCAACTTCTTCTGGACGCCAGAAGAAGGAGAGCTGTTTTTCAATCAATTTTTCAAAAATTGGGTACTTTTGCTGGTCAAAACGGGCTACGTTTACCGGCTGACCAAAAAACATCGGTTCTTGTAACTGGTCGTTTTTTACTTGTGAAAAGGTGGTATAGGCCATAACTTCCTCAAATTAAATCTTACATGCGCCGCTTTCACAATCGGAATCAGCAGATTCCACAACTTCTTCCAGGTCATCCTGAACGTCTTCCGCACCATCTCGTGTATTGTGGTAATACAGCGTTTTCACACCATATTTGTAAGCAAGCAATAAATCTTTCAGCAACTGATTCATCGGCACTTTTCCACTTGGGAAGCGTGCCGGATCATAGTTAGTATTGGCAGAGATAGATTGGTCGATGAATTTCTGCATGATACCAACCAACTGCAAGTAGCCGTCATTGCCAGGCATTTGCCACAGTAGCTCATAATCCCCTTTCAGACGTTCATATTCCGGAACAACCTGACGCAAGATTCCGTCTTTCGAGGCTTTGATGCTGATGTAACCACGAGGTGGTTCAATACCATTGGTGGCGTTAGAGATCTGCGAAGAGGTTTCTGACGGCATCAAAGAGGATAACGTTGAGTTACGCAGACCATACTGCTTGATATCGCTACGCAATGTTTCCCAGTCATAATGAAGAGGTTCATTGGTCAGTGTATCCAGCGTTTTTTTATAGGTATCGATAGGCAGGATACCTTGAGAATAAGTTGTTTCTTTAAACCATGGACAAGCACCTTGCTCTTTCGCCAATTCATTCGATGCTTTCAACAGATAATATTGTATAGCCTCAAAGGTTTTGTGAGTTAGGTTATTAGCACTGCCATCTGAATAACGCGCACCGTGTTTTGCCAGATAATAAGCATAGTTGATAACACCAATACCTAAAGTACGGCGGCCCATAGCGCCTTGTTTTGCTGCAAGGATTGGATAATCTTGATAATCGAGCAGCGCATCAAGAGCGCGAACAGCCAGAATGGCCAATTCTTCCAGCTCATCAAGATTTTCAATTGCACCCAGGTTGAATGCAGACAGTGTACACAACGCAATTTCACCATTTTTATCATTGATATCATTTAATGGTTTAGTTGGCAGTGCAATTTCCAGACATAAATTTGACTGGCGTACAGGTGCAACTGATGGATCAAATGGGCTGTGAGTGTTGCAATGGTCTACGTTCTGAATATAAATACGGCCAGTAGAAGCACGTTCCTGCATCATCAGGGAGAACAGATCAACGGCTTTCAGACGTTGCTGACGGATATTACTGTCCTGCTCATACTTGGTATATAGACGCTCAAATTCATCCTGATTCGTAAAGAATGCATCATATAATCCTGGGACGTCAGACGGGCTGAATAGCGTAATATCTTCACCTTTGATCAGGCGTTCATACATCAATTTGTTAAGCTGTACGCCATAGTCCATATGACGGACACGGTTTCCTTCAACACCACGGTTATTTTTCAGCACCAGCAGGCTTTCAACTTCCAGATGCCACAACGGATAGAATAGTGTCGCCGCGCCGCCACGAACGCCGCCCTGAGAACAGGATTTTACCGCTGTTTGGAAATGCTTGTAGAAAGGAATACAGCCTGTGTGGAATGCTTCACCATTACGGATTGGGCTGCCTACTGCACGAATACGGCCAGCGTTGATGCCAATGCCTGCACGTTGGGAAACATATTTCACAATAGCGCTGGAAGTCGCATTAATGGAGTCCAGGCTGTCGTCACATTCAATCAGCACGCAGGAGCTGAATTGACGGGTAGGGGTGCGAACACCTGCCATAATAGGCGTAGGCAACGAAATTTTAAAAGTGGAAACCGCGTCGTAAAAGCGGCGGATATAGTCCAGACGTGTTTCTTTTGGATAACTGGAGAACAGGCAAGCCGCGACCAGAATATAAAGAAACTGAGCACTTTCATAAATTTCACCGGTCACGCGGTTCTGAACCAGGTATTTACCTTCAAGTTGTTTGACCGCAGCGTAAGAAAAGTTCATATCACGCCAGTGATCAATAAATTCATCCATTTGCTCGAATTCTTCTTTCGAGTAGTCTGCAAGCAAGTGTTTGTCATATTTGCCCATTTCCACCATACGAGATACATGATCATACAGTGCAGGTGGCTCAAATTGACCATAGGCTTTTTTACGCAAATTGAAAATTGCCAAGCGGGCTGCCAGATACTGATAGTCAGGTGCATCGCCAGAAATAAGGTCAGCGGCAGCTTTAATCATCGTCTCATGGATATCTGAGGTTTTGATACTGTCGTAAAATTGGATCTGGGAACGCAGTTCTACTTGTGATACCGAGACATTTTTCAGACCATCGGCTGCCCAGGCAACAACCCGGTGGATTTTATCAAGGTCAATTCGTTCTTTGTGGCCATCACGCTTTGTTACTAGCAGACTATGGTTCATGGACAGGCATACCTTACATTTACTTTCAGACTCACTCCCACCTGCTTTGTGCCTTTACTCAGCCAAAACGTAACTCCCTCAATGGTGAAGAAACCAACGAGAGAGTAGTGGTAATGGAATGTTAAGGAACACAATATGTAGGGGGTACACTAAATAATGACAACAAGATAATGTTAAAACCAGCTTTTATCAAGTGTACAAAAACACGGATTTTTGTGGATAACTTGAGGACTAAATTTATCAAAAAGCCGGAAGACTGCATCATTACTAGCAGTTGACCTGACAGAAATATGAGTAAACCCAAGTAAAAAAATTCTTGAAAATATGATTCATTTGTCGATTTATTAATCTATCAGACGAATATATCAGACATACTGGGTATGTAACATATAATTAACGTCCACATTGTAACCAAGGCTAAATTTATCCGTCAGTGGATTATAATGCAGGCCAATGATATGCCGTTCTTTCAGGGGAGTTCTGTCAATCCAGCCTATCAACTCTGATGGACGGATAAATTTCTTCGCATCGTGGGTTCCTTTCGGCACCATATTCAGAATATATTCTGCGCCAATCACCGCCATGAACCAGGCTTTCTTGTTGCGGTTAATGGTAGAGAAAAAGACATGTCCACCTGGTTTTACTAACTGAGCACAGGCTCGAACAACCGATTCAGGGTCCGGTACATGTTCCAGCATTTCCATACAGGTGACGATATCATAAGCCTGTGGATATTTTTCTGCGTGACTTTCTACTGTTTCCTGTACATAAGTGACTGGGATGCCTGTTTCAAGGGCGTGTAGCCTGGCAACTTGAAGCGGCTCTGTTCCCATATCAAGCCCGGTCACTTCTGCGCCTTCACGCGCCAGACTTTCTGACAAAATGCCGCCACCACAGCCCACATCTAATATTTTTTTACCGAAAATACCCTCAGAACGTTGCAAAATATAATTCAGGCGTAGTGGATTAATACGGTGTAGTGGCTGAAATTCACCTTCCAGATCCCACCAGCGGGAAGCAACTGCTTCAAATTTTTCTATTTCTTGTTGATCAACATTGTTTGTGGTGGAGGGGGTTTTGGTGTTCATCGGCAGTTGTTGCTCCTTAAACTTTCTTTACAGATGGTTCATTCTGTTCTGGTAACAGTATACACGGCTTAATTTTTAAATACCCGTATCTGATTTTTATAAAACTGTTGATTTGTGGTATAGTTCTAAACCTTTGAATCCGGAATTATGAGGGATAGTGGGCTCCATGAGCGACATTGCCAGAGAAATCACACCGGTCAATATCGAAGAAGAGCTGAAAAGCTCGTATCTGGATTATGCGATGTCTGTTATTGTCGGGCGTGCACTACCAGATGTTCGAGACGGACTGAAGCCAGTACATCGTCGCGTACTTTACGCAATGAGTGTGCTGGGAAATGATTGGAATAAACCCTATAAGAAGTCTGCCCGTGTTGTCGGAGACGTTATTGGTAAATACCACCCACATGGAGACAGCGCAGTTTACGACACGATTGTTCGTATGGCTCAGCCGTTTTCCTTGCGCTATATGTTGGTTGATGGTCAGGGTAACTTTGGGTCAGTCGATGGTGACTCAGCCGCAGCTATGCGTTACACCGAAGTGCGTATGGCGAAAATTGCCCATGAACTGCTGGCGGATCTGGAAAAAGAAACCGTCGATTTTGTGCCAAACTATGATGGTACTGAGCAGATCCCGGAAGTCATGCCAGCTAAAGTACCCAACCTGCTGATCAACGGTTCTTCCGGTATCGCAGTGGGTATGGCAACCAACATTCCTCCTCATAACTTATCCGAAGTTATTGATGGTTGTTTGGCTTATATTGATGATGAAAACATCAGTATTGAAGGGCTAATGCAGTTTATTCCTGGCCCGGATTTTCCGACGGCAGCGATCATTAATGGTCGTCGTGGTATTCAGGAAGCTTATCGAACTGGCCGCGGTAAAATTTATATCCGCGCTCGTGCTGAAATCGAAGTTGACGAAAAAAATGGTCGTGAAACTATTCTGGTGCATGAGATCCCTTATCAAGTTAACAAAGCTCGCCTGATTGAAAAAATTGCCGAACTGGTGAAGGAAAAGCGCATTGAAGGGATTAGTGCTCTTCGTGACGAATCTGATAAGGACGGCATGCGTATTGTTATCGAAGTGAAACGTGATGCGGTGGGGGAAGTGGTTCTGAATAACCTCTATTCCCTGACTCAGCTTCAGGTTTCTTTTGGTATCAACATGGTAGCTCTGCATCAGGGGCAGCCAAAACTGCTGAATCTGAAAGACATTATTTCTGCATTTGTATGCCACCGTCGCGAAGTGGTCACTCGTCGTACAATCTTTGAATTACGTAAAGCCCGTGAACGTGCCCATATTCTTGAAGCATTGGCTGTGGCGCTGGCGAATATCGATCCTATTATCGAACTGATTCGTCATGCCCCGACACCAGCCGAGGCAAAAGCGGCGTTAGTTGCTCAGCCATGGGAATTAGGCAATGTTGCTTCCATGCTGGAACGTGCTGGTGATGATGCCGCACGTCCTGAATGGCTGGAATCACAATATGGTGTGCATGAGGGTAAATATTATCTGACTGAACAACAGGCCCAAGCCATTTTGGATCTGCGTTTGCAGAAACTGACTGGTCTTGAGCATGAAAAATTGCTGGATGAATATCGTGAATTGCTGACGTTAATCGGTGAATTGCTGTTCATTCTGGAAAGCCCTGAGCGCTTGATGGAAGTGATTCGTGAAGAGTTGTTGGCAATTAAAGCGCAATATAATGATGCCCGTCGTACTGAACTGACTGAAAATACGGCTGACATCAATATTGAAGATCTGATTAATCAGGAAGATGTTGTTGTCACGTTGTCACACCAAGGGTATGTAAAATATCAGCCACTGTCTGACTATGAAGCACAGCGTCGTGGTGGTAAAGGTAAATCCGCAGCACGCATTAAGGAAGAAGATTTCATTGAAAAGCTGTTGGTTGCCAATACTCACGACACCATCCTCTGCTTCTCCAGCCGCGGTCGCCTGTACTGGATGAAAGTTTACCAATTACCTGAAGCCAGCCGTAGTGCTCGTGGTCGTCCGATTATTAACCTTCTGCCACTGGAGCAAGATGAGCGAATTACTGCGATTCTACCGGTGCGTGAATATGAAGATGGGCTGTATGTCTTTATGGCTACTGCCAGTGGGACCGTGAAGAAAACAGCGTTACAGGATTTTAGCCGTCCACGTAGTGCCGGTATTCTTGCGGTTAACCTTAATGATGGTGATGAACTGATAGGTGTTGACCTGACTGATGGCAGTAATGAAGTCATGCTGTTTTCTGCTGAAGGGAAAGTTGTTCGCTTTGAAGAGGACGCTGTCCGTGCAATGGGACGTACAGCCACCGGAGTGCGCGGTATTAAACTCAACGGCAAAGACAAAGTTGTTTCTCTGATTATCCCGCGTGGAGAAGGAGAAATCCTAACCGTTACTGAAAATGGTTATGGCAAACGCACGGCTGAAAATGAGTATCCTATTAAATCTCGGGCAACTCAGGGAGTTATCTCAATTAAGGTCAGTGAGCGTAATGGTAATGTGGTCGGTGCAATTCAGGTTGAACCAACGGATCAGATTATGATGATTACCGATGCGGGTACATTGGTACGTACAAGGGTGTCTGAAGTCAGCGTTGTTGGCCGGAATACTCAGGGCGTGACATTGATCCGTACTGCTGAAGATGAGAAAGTTGTCGGTTTACAGCGGGTTGCCGAACCTGAAGATGATGAAGATGAGCTGGTAGCAGAGGGGGGAGGGTTGGAAAATAATAATACCAATTCACCTGATGCTGATAGTGGCAGAGAATCAGCCGATCTGGTTTAAGTGAAGATATTTTTTCACTCAATCTCAATGAAGAAATAGGTACTTCGGTACCTGTTTCTTCAGGTGGTTTTTATTAACTGCCTATTGGGATGGGTTTTAAATTAGAACTATACCCTATGGATTTCCAGTTGCAGTGTGGCGGCAAGTGAACGCAGCCAACAAAGCAGCAACTTGAAGGATGAAGGGGATAAGCAGATGATTCTTTGTAATCCTTAAGCTCTGGTATATCCTGTAATTCATTACGTTGAATGATGTTTGTTTTTATCAGGTAGCCTTTTGAGATATCTTTCTTCTTTTCGTACATCACTGAAAATATCCCGTTATCTTTTCCGGGTAATTGGTTTGATGCTGTGGACATTGGGCGCTTTATTAACGGCTTTTTACCTGGTTAATATCTTTAATGAAGTAAAATCTGACATCCGGCAAGAATATAATGCTAATTATGATTCTACACTCTCTTATGTGCGTCATACCGCAAGTGTTCTGCGGGATATCCAATATATGACAGAGAAGCATTTACTGAATTCTGACGAAAAAAAGAGTGTAGTTTTTGATTTTCCGCATAATAACCCGGCATTTTCTTATCACCCTTTAAATCAAAGCGCAGACTGTAATACTTTTCGCAAAAATACCCATAGTTACTTAAATTCATTGAATAACCTTATCTTTTATTGGAAAGATAATCTTGCGGCTCCTCAAGGTCTGAACCAGGTTTTTCTGGTAGGTACGCAAAGCATGTGTATGGTGAATTTTTCTATTCGTAACACCACAACTGAACCTGATACGCTGAAAAAAATAGTATATGAAAATTCACGTAGGCTTATTAGTCTGAAAGAGCAGGGTAAAGAACGAAATGTTTATTGGGTTATACCCGGTGCAAGATCTGATAGCGGCCATCTCTATGTGTTGGCACCGGTATATGTAAACAGTCAAATGGTTGCAATGATAGGAATTGAACAGTTCATCAGATTAGATACTTTTATTCAAAGACAAGACCGTCCGATTTCAATAACATTGTTAAACCGTAGTAATCAACCTGTGTTGCACTATCCGGCAAATGATGACTACAAACTTCATTATGATGATTATCAGTTGGAAGCACCTTATTTTGGCTATGATGATAATTTCACTGATTTATTGCTAAAACGTCGGTTAATGCCATCTTCATTCAGTATAATTTACGCTCTTCCACTGAAAAATATTTTTGAAGGTTTTAAGCTACAGATTATTAGCAGTATTGTGCTTAATGTGTTATCTGCCTTTGTCATCATTATCCTGGTGTATCTGTTTGAGCGGAAAATGTTTGTTCCGGCGGAAGAGAATGCGATTCGTTTGGAGGAGCACGAGCAGTTTAATCATAAAATTGTTGCTTCAGCTCCGGTTGGGATCAGTATATTGCGAGTCAGTGATGGCAGTAATATTTTGAGTAATGAACTGGCACATAATTACTTGAAAATGCTAACTCATGAAGATCGGGAACGCATTATTCATATTATTTGTGACAGAACCAGCAGCTATGTTGACGTAGTAACCAGTAATAATAATCATCTGCAAATCAGCTTTGTCCACTCCCGTTACAGGAATGAAGAAGTCGCAATTTGTGTATTGGTTGACATCAGTGCTCGTGTACGGATGGAAAAGTCATTACAGGAAATGGCATTAGCATCGGAACAAGCTAGCTATTCTAAGTCTATGTTTTTGGCTACCGTCAGCCACGAGCTGAGAACACCTCTTTATGGAATCATTGGCAACCTAGAGTTATTACAGGCTCATTCATTACCGGCTGAATCTGCCCGTTTATTGTCAACGATGAATAATTCTTCAGCCTTGTTACTGAAAATTATCAGCGATATTCTCGACTTCTCAAAGATTGAATCTAAACAGCTTAAAATTGAACCTAAGGAGTTTTCTTGTCAGGAAGTTATCTCCCATGTTATTTCTAATTACTTGCCATTAGTTGTGAAAAAGTCGTTGAGTTTATATTGCTATATTGAACCGGATGTACCGAATTATATCCGCAATGATCCCGTTCGATTACAACAGGTTATATCTAATTTGTTGAATAATGCGATTAAATTCACCGATACCGGATGTGTGGCTATACATGTAGTTGTTGATAAGGATTACTTGTATGTCAGAGTAAGGGATACAGGGGTAGGAATTTCTGATAAAGAGCTTATTCAGTTGTTTGATCCATTTTTCCAGATAATGCCAAATACGGAAAGTTCATCTCAGGGAACCGGTCTTGGTTTGGCGATTTGTGAAAAACTTATCAACCTGATGGATGGTGATATTGAAGTCATTTCACAGCCACAAATAGGCAGTATGTTTTCTATCCGTTTACCTTTATATGGCGCGAAATATACACCAAAAACTCAGCTAACGAATGAGTATCAGCAAAAAGTTATATTGGCTATACGTAATCTTTATTTAGAAGATTTTTTACAACGTTTTCTGATTTATCATGGTTTACAAGTGGTTGTATATCATGGGCAGAATACAGATGGCAGTGAAATTATTATCAGCGATTTCTCTAATGCGGTTATTACCCCTATATATGCTTATGTTGAATTATCGACGTCTCACATTGGTTCACTAGAACAAATCAGAGAAAACTATTGGTTACATAATACTTACCATTTGCATGATTTAGCCATACTCATTGATAGGTTAATTTCACCGGGTAATAGTGAGGTATTGAATACAGCACTGCCAGTCTTGCAGGCAAGTACTTGGCTGAATACTATTATGGTTTTGGTCGTGGACGATCATCCTATCAACCGTTACTTATTGACTGATCAATTGAAATCTATCGGTTTTCAGGCAGCGATGGCGAATGATGGATTGGATGCATTGGAGTATTTGAAGAAAGAATATGTTGATATCATTCTGACAGATGTCAATATGCCTAATATGGATGGTTATGCGCTAACAATGTATTTACGGAATAAAGGATGTGAGTTGCCGATTATTGGTATTACGGCAAATGCATTGGCAGAAGAAAAGCAACGTTGTATTGATGCTGGGATGAATGATTGTTTGTCTAAGCCTGTTTCCCTTGCTACTCTCAAACAGGTACTAACAGAGGTCGGGAGTATGAGTGCTTAAAATAATGCCTGGTACTATACCCTTCATCCTTCAAATTTGCTGCTTTGTTGGCTGCGTTCACTTGCCGCCTCGCTGCAAATTGAAATCTATTGGGTATATGATAGTCCCAGGCATCAGAATTCGTTTCATATTAAAATAACGAGGCGCATTTAATGAACACTATCATTGGCATTAATAGCCACAGAAGCGAGATAATTAAGTAGCGCAATATCGTTATTCACACCCAGTTTTACCATGGCTGATTTTTTCTGGCTGCTAATCGTTTTGACACTTCGATTTAGTTTTTTCGCAATATCTGTTACCAGGAAACCTTGGGCAAACAGGCGTAATACTTCGCTCTCTTTCTGTGATAACGGTTTGTCACCGTAGCGGGTTTTCGTTACTTTTTTCAACAACTCAGAAACGCTCTCCGGCATAAATCTTTCCCCTTGCTTCAGGGCAGTCAATACGTCAGATAAATCTGTTGGTGCTCCTTGTTTTAAGACGACTCCTTCAATATCAAGTTCAAGCACAGCACTTAAAATGGCTGGATTATTGTTCATAGTCAGAACAATGATTGATAACCTGGGGTAATGGCGTTTGATGTATTTAATCAAATTGAGTCCATCACCATAGATGTCTCCAGGCATGGACAAATCAGTGATCAGCACATTTGCTTTAATACAAGATAGATTGTTGATCAAAGTAGTAGAGTCTTCCGACTCAGCGACAACGTTGATCCATTCGAGTCGCTCAAGTGATTTGCGGATGCCAAACAGAACAATTGGATGGTCATCAGCAATAATGACGTTAAGGCTATTCATCTATTAGTTACCTTGCTGCAACAGCCTTGTGATGAAAGAATCAATGTGGCTGATGCTATTTTTAATCTCTATTTCGTTACCGTTTGTTATGTTTTGTTCCAGCGTTTCGCAAGAAAGTTTGAGGAATTCTAAGTCTAACATAGCAAAAACGCCTTTTAAGCGATGTGCTGTTTGCGAAAGTGATATCAAATCATGTTGCTCTATATCAGTATACAGTTTATTAATATCTATCGGTACTGTCTTGATAAATAATTGCTGATAATCGCTATCTGCCAGCTGTTTTTGGTAACTGCTTATAACATTTTCAATATCATAATCAGTGTCTTCATCGTTAAATGGTGACATTTCCGAATTTGCATTAAATTCGTTAAAACTGAAGTTTCTTTCAATTAATAACGAAATGGCATTGATAACAGCTTCGCTCAAATTGTAGTTACATCTAATATAGTCAGGTGTTATCTGCTCAAAGCCAGCAAGATCACCCACCAATAATATAGTCGATTTTGCCGAATCATACGACTTATCTGTCAATATGATATCGTATTCTCTACTGATATTTTCTTTCTTTTTATCAAAGTAAGTCGCACCATAATGCTTTAGGTAATTTTGTATGATCTTACGGATTTCCGTATTGCTAATGTCCAGTAAGGCGGTAATATCTTCCAATAGCTGCGGGCATTGGTCTTGGTCGATTATCAGTGGCAGACTGATGGTGTAATGTGTCCCAAGGTTGGGATTGCTATTTATAGTAAAATGGCCACTGAGTTTTCGACATAATTGGTCACAGAGATAAAAGGTTAGTCCTGAATTTGACTGATATTTATCACCTACTGCTTTGCTTAGAAACGGATAATTCAAGTTTGCCAAATCTTTTGGATTCAGTCCGGCACCTGTATCCATAACTTCAATCTGAATTTGACCTTTGTATTTCTGGGAATAATTGACTATGAGTGATATTTTCCCATAAGATGTGATTGTAATTGAATAATTAACTAACATCCGGACAATTTTACTAATGACGAAGCCATCGCCAATAAATATAGATTCAGGATTAATATTACAGTGATAGTAATAATTCAATCCTTTATTATTTATTTTTGGTAGCACTTTTTTCAAAATATCATCTAAAATACATGATAATGAAAATGATTCGCTTTTTGCTTGCCAGTCACCTAATTCCAACTCATTGAGTAATGAGATATTCTCGACCCAGTCGGATATATATTCGGACTTAGTTAATAAATTATTAATGATATGATGACTATTTTCCTCTATGGAAGTTTGTTTCAGTTGGTAAGCAATATTGTTTAATTCCTTTATTGGTTGTTTCAGCTCTGAGCTAATGTTTGTTAACATAAAACGCCGGGCTTGCACGCTCTTATCGTGTTCGAGATGTGCAAGTTGTAATCGTCTGTTAATCAATGCTTCCTGGTCTTTATCTTGCAATAAAAATAGGTAAGTCTCTGGCAACAGATGGATACTATGCATCTTAATTTCATAGACTGAATCGTCAATCGATGTTTGTATGACACCATGATGTTGTTTTGCCATCATCTTGATTTTACTTAAATCGATATTAGGCAATAGATGATCAGCAATTTTATTACTCATGATTATCTGACTTGTCGAAAAATCATAAATTAGTAAACCAATTGGGATATTGGAGATAATATCGTTACTTAACGCGTCCTTGACCTGTAGCTCATGGCTCATAAGAGCATTTGGGGCAATATATTTTTTACGAATGTAAATAAGTCCACCCAGAGATAGAATAATAAATATTGAATCAGCTAGCAGTAGCCAGATGTTTTTGTACAATAAATCGATCAGCACATCTTTGAGTGATACCCGATACAGTAATTTGTATTTTGTGCCATTGAGTGGTTGCGAAAATTCGAGCCAGAAACCATTTTGTGAGATATTAGCTTTATTGGTTTCATAGGGGTTTTGTGCGTCGTTAGAGAGTAAACTGAAATTTGCTGCTGCCATATCGATAGGAAGGAGATGGATAATAGGTAAATCAAAAGCGATAATTGTCGCTAATTGACCTGGCAAGTTGAATGTTGCCCTGTAAGTATAGTAATAGAGATTCTCGCCATTTAACTTACGGATTGATGAAATATTTTCCCGTTCATCTAAAGCGGTAGATTGCATCAGCATCTCTGAACGTTTCGATTCGGCGGTAAGTGTCAGATAACTTTCTTTAAATCTTAATTCAGGTTTAAGAATAGAGTGGGTTGTTATTAAAAACAGATTGTTATCTTTACCATTCAGATAGTACATAGAGTTGTATTCATTGCGGGCGCCCCACAAGATCTCTATATAATTGGAAAGGCGTTGGGCCAACGCAGCACTTGTCGCGTTATGGTGACCAAAAATAATAGCGTCGATAGCCTGATAACGACTTTCAAGCCAATAAACATCAGGTCGTAGCTTCATCGGTGAAACAGGCTCCTGTAGTTTAAAAGGCGAGATATTGGCCTGTTCAAAGATAGAGTTAGCATGGTAACGATAATCTTCTATCTGCAATACCATTTTGGTTGCAACACTATTGAGCGCATACTTTTTTCCCATCAACCAGGCGTTGAAGTAGTTATAGCTATATAAAAACAGGGAAATAAAAAGCAGGGCAATGAACAAGCCATAGTAACGGTTTATGGTTGATGAATTGATTGAAGATTGTCTGTTATACATGCGTTAGGTAAAAACCTTAGTCATTGTTTGGCTATTTTAGCGAGAACGCTAATGGTTGATTGTATCTCTGGTGATTTTAACAGGATAAGAGCCTGGAATGGTATTGTAGATTGAGGATTGAGCGAATAGTAAAAAAATCACAGATTTTTTGCGATAAAGACTAGACATATTATCCCACTATAGAGCATAATCCGGCGCCATGGAAGGATGGCCGAGCGGTCGAAGGCAGCGGTCTTGAAAACCGCCGATGGGAAACCATCCTAGAGTTCGAATCTCTATCCTTCCGCCAAATACTAACCTTATGCATATTTTTATGCATAAGGTTTTTTTTCATTCCAGAGTGTTATTCAAAATAAGCTAAGATCGCTTAGCTCTCGTTCATTTCCTATGAAAAATCACTGGATTATAAACCCATTTAAATTTATTGCAGCTTGTTAATGTTTTAAGTTCATCAGTTTGTTTTTAAAGCATATACCCGTTATCTTTCAAGTTGCCTCTTTGTTGGCTGCACTCACTCACCCCGGTCACAGAGTTATCTATGCTCCCGGGGATTCGCTCCCTTGCCGTCGCGATGCATCTTGAAATCCATAGGGTATAGTTTATAACTAGAGGTGATATCAAATGGTGATTAATCCATTTTAATGATAGTAAATAGCCATTCATAATTTGAATTTATTGCCTTTAAATAATCCTTATAGAAGACAGTTCTATTTTTCATATAGGTTGTTAATTTCTGAATCCTAATTTATAAAGCGTACTTTTTAGTGAGGTTATAAAGGTAAGCAAAGTGAATCACCTTTTACGTACTAATTACCATGCATTTTATGTAGTCTTTGGTTAAACTCCATATAACTTTCCTATTAATTGGGTAAAATTAATTAACCTATTTATATCTATAATAATATCTGAAACTGTCCATGTACTTATTTCTTTCCAAAGTACCACGCCTTTTACATGGTCGGGATGATTGATATAGATATCCAGATCTTGATAACTTTTAAAATAACCGATTAAACTAAAATCAATGGATTTTTTTCTATCTACAATGCTACGATCACAAATATTACGACCACAAAACCATCCTTTTATCTCGCTAATCTCGTTGACATGATTTAAGGCAACTCTCTCTGCTAATATAGCTTTTTCACTATTCCAGCTTATTCCATCTTTGAAGGTAAAAAAAACTTGATGTGCAATTAAGTAGTTCTTTCCCGGCATGATTCACCTCATAATTAATATTTCGATTTATACCCTTCATCCTTCAAGTTGCTGCTTTGTTGGCTGCTTTCACTCACCCCAGTCACATAGTTATCTATGCTCCTGGGGATTCGTTCACTTGTCGCCGCGCTGCAACTCGAAATTTATTGGGTATATAATGACTTATAGAAATAATATGAATTAAACCCAACCTTAATATTATCCAAGAGCTTTATTTTTTTGCTCTAAATAGCACATTGCATTTATAGTAGTCAACTATTTCTGGGTGGTAATAAATTGAAAAGATGGTTGCCTTTATAATAATAGGGAAGCTGTTATGATTTGCTGTTGATGTATTAAGAATAAAGCTCAATTTGGATATTGGAATAGTTTTTGCCCATTAATGAGCAAGATAGCACTTTTATGAGCAATCTTATGGGAGTTGTCTCTGTGTCAGAGTGTTCTTTGGGATAGCGATATGTCATCAATAAGCAGATTTTGGTCGTCAGTTTCATGGTGTTTTGAATATGTTTAAAAAAATCTATTATTTATGCTTGATTGTTTGCATCAGGTTGTAATATACTGCGCTCGCTTTCGGGGGCTGCCTCGGAATACGCCGGCTTAGCTCAGTTGGTAGAGCAACTGACTTGTAATCAGTAGGTCACCAGTTCGACTCCGGTAGCCGGCACCAAATCATATAAGAAGCCGTTATCTTTCATAAGATAACGGCTTTTTTCTTGTTTATTTCCAAAATGGCTGTTTTTATATACAGTTCATTTTATCACTTTCTATTGCGATCTTTTTATCTGAATGGATATTGGTGTGTATCCATCTATATTGTCTAGAGAAGATCAGAAAAAAAGAGAGAAGATATGACAGAAGATAACAGTCGGTATTGATGTCGTAAGATCGTGTTAAATAAAAGCAATTTCATACCAGGATAATATTTTCTCCAAACTACCAATTGAATAACGTGAGTTCAGAAAATTCGTTGATTAAAAGAAAATATATCTGACAATGTTAAAATTTTTTGCATAAATACTTACCTGATAATTGGTAATTTACTGATGGTAACATTAATCCTATTTTGTCTTAAAAGTTTTGTCATATCTGGTTGAAATATTTCGATCACGGTTAGTCAAATCCTACATTTTCGCCGATTCGTTGCTTATCGTTATGTAAACAGTATGCTCTCTGTACCTTTGTTATAGGTGTAGAAAACATTTTTAATCGTCATTTTTTTATAGATTTCAGAGTTGATCCAAAGTATTTTTTACACTTTAATATCCATGAGATAAAAATTTTGTGCTACTTTTTATTTAATGTATTTTTTATCTGATAATAAAAAGGGGTTGTTATGTTGTCTGAAAATTCTCGGGAAATAATAAAAACCATGAGCATTGCTTTAGACGCTTTAAGTGCTGAACCTTTTAAGGCGAGGTACATTACAGGATTAGGTAAAATTTATATGAGAAATACTTAGGTAAGGATGATAAGCACTTTATAACTAGTTGTATTAACCACAGTGTTATATTTTTCCTATGAGACTCAGCTTGGCAGGAATAGCAGTCAGATAGGATTTATATTTAATAGATTAAGTAAGAAGATATATTTAGACGATATAGTTAAGCAACAAAGAAACGCAAGAAATAGAGCATGAGAAATTTGTTATAACGTCGAATACAGGGATGCATGAGACCATTACGAAAATAATTTTTACGACTATTTGTTACTAAAAATTAAGGTAAAAACGTATGCGCAATATTCAACAAGTTCTAGAGCGTTGGGGCGGCTGGGCTAATGATGCCACAGGTGTTAATTGGCCGTCGATCGCTGCGGGGTTTAAAGGTTTGATTACGTCAACTCGTCCATCGCGTCCTTCCTGCTGCGATAATGATGGTTTGATCATTGATGCTTGTATAGCAAGGCTTCAGACGGTAGATAAGTCTGAAGAAATTGAGGTTTTATTTATGTACTATGCTTTGGGGCTTTCTAAACGGTCGATAGCTCGTTTAATTGAGGTATCAGATATTGAAGTACGTTCCCGATTGCAAAAGGGCGAAAGCTTTGTACAGGGATGTTTAGCCATGCTTGATATCACGTTAGAAATGGATAATGAAATACAAGAGTGCAAAAAGCTTGTGCGTACGCAAAAAGCTATGGTAGTGTATTAACCAGTTAAAGTTGCGAATAAGCACAGAAACTAATAAGCCTCGATATTTTTATCGGGGCTTTTTCATGTAGAAAATCGGGAAAATAACGCTTAATTCATCAAGTTCAATTGAAAAAATTCAAGTTATTCAAGAGACGTTGTGATATGAATAAGCGTCTTAAAGTATCGGTTGTTACATACTGATAGATAAGTAAAAATTTAAATAATAATTGTAAGGGCTGCACTTTAGTTGCAGCCTTTTTCGTATTTACCGCCGTGAATCACTTACGCATATTTTTTTACCTTCTTTGCGGTCGGTATCCCTGTTAAATCAATCATAACCTGATGCGGTGAACTAAGCCTTCATAGGGGCTTAGTTTATTCAGCTGCATTGCGAGTTATTGCTGTTTGGTGGAGGTATTTTTGATGAGCAACGGTAGTGATAAAGCTGGTTGGTTAACGCCTGTCACTCCTGGGCCTGAGTACGATGATGATCTGGAGCACGTACTGCGTCATTGGGTGTGTGGTGTTTCTGGTTTGCCTGACGATAAAGTGCGTTCCCGATGGACATCATCACAATCACCACTGTTATCGGAAGATAATGGGTGTGATTTTGGCATTACGGGCTTTATTTCGGACGTATCTCCGGCCTTTGAGAACCAAACCGAAGAAAGTACTGAGTTATGGCGGTATGAAGAAATCGAGTGTTTGATTTCGTTTTATGGCCCGAACTGCCAGCGGTACGGGACCTGTTTTCGTGATGGATTGACGGTTAGTCAGAACAATGACGAATTGAGGCGTTTCGGTCTTTCAGTAGACAAATATACCCGGCTAACTTCTTTACCTGAGCTTATCAATAATCAGTGGGTGCATCGTTATGACATGATGATCACCTTGCGGCGAAAAGTGGTGCGTGAATACGGTGTTAAATCACTGGTAGAAGCGCCAGTCAAATTCTTTGGAGATTAAATTATGCAGGGTTTACCTGTTTCAAACATTATCAATGTCACGTTGAATATGGCTCCTCATGCGGCTCAGGCCCGAAACTTTGGTGCGTTACTGATCGTCGGTGCAAGCAACGTGATCAATACTCATGAGCGTTTACGCCGATATTCTAATATCGATGGCGTAGGGGCAGATTTCGGTATGGATACACCAGAGTACCAAACCGCAACGCTTTATTACTCCCAGTCACCGCGCCCTGTCGATTTGTACATTGGCCGCTGGGCTAAAAACCATGTTGGAGCCTCTTTGCAAGGAGCAGTACTGACTAAGCAACAACAAGCGCTTAGTAAATTTACTGCTGTTACAAATGGTTCTTTTAAGTTAACGCTTAACGGTAAAGAGGTGATATGCAGTGATATCGATTTTAGTAAGGAGACAAATCTTAATGGTGTTGCCCAACGGCTAGCGGAAAAGCTGAAAGATTGTTCAGTGACATATGATAGTTCATCTGCACGTTTCACTGTGGCACCAAATTCTGCAAGTACTATTGGTTATGTTTCACAGGCTAGCGGAACGTACATTGGTGATTTGCTAAAACTAGACGGAGAATCTGGCGCTACCGTTATCGAACCTACCAAAGCAGAAACGATTGCTGAAGCCGTGGCAATATTGGGTGCTGCGTCTAGTGGTTGGTATGGGCTGGTTATTGCTGACGACACGCTGACAGATGAAGATATTCTGTCTGTTGCTGATTACATTGAATCTGCATCTGTTTCTCGAATCTATGGGCATACTGTGCAAAAAACATCGGTATTGGATGCTGATGTTGGTACTGATACCGGATCAAAACTGAAAGAGGGAAATTATCAGCGCACGCTCTGGCAATATTCAACGGGTAAACCTTACATCGTGGCTTCTCTGATGGGGCGTATGTTTACTGTCAATTTCAACGGTAACAACACCACTATTACCCTGAAATTTAAACAAGAACCTGCGGTTACGGCGGAAAATCTCACCGCAACCCAAGCCAACGCGTTGAAAAAGAAAAACGGCAACGTTTTTGTTAAATATAACAATGACACCGCTATTATTCAGGAAGGCGTCATGGCAAACGGTGATTTCATTGATGAACGTCACGGTCTGGACTGGTTGCAGAACTACGTTCAGAACAATCTTTATAACCTGCTTTACACCAGTACCAGCAAAATTCCCCAAACTGATGAAGGTGTCACACGCCTAATGACTAACGTTGAACAGTCACTTGCTCAAGCTGTGATGAATGGGTTGATCGCTCATGGGGTATGGGGTGGTGATCCGATTGGTGCGTTGAATACTGGGGAAACATTGACAAAAGGTTATTACGTTTATGCGCCACCCATTGCAACGCAGGCACAAGCTGACAGAGAGGCCAGAAAAGTACCGGTTATTCAGTGCGCTATCAAATTAGCAGGCGCTGTTCATTACGCTGATGTCATCATTAATGTAAACAGATAAGGATTGAAAATGGCTACGTATTCTTTTCTTGATGTCTCTGCTTCTATTACAGGGGTAGGGGGTTCTTTTGATCTTGGTAACGGCGCGGCCCTCTCTGACGAGGGCATCGTAGTGACAATGTCAGAAAGCAAAAACACCATGACCACAGGTGCAGATGGTGAAGTTATGCATTCATTGCACGCTACCAAATCTGGAACCATTACGGTTAACTTACTTAAAACCAGCCCGGTAAACGCAAAACTGAACGCTATGTTGAGTACACAATCGCTTTCATCAGCCGCATGGGGTAATAACGTGATTATGATTCGAAACAAGGAGAGTAACGACGTTGTTGTTGCACGTTCCGTCGCCTTTCAGAAACAGCCGGATTTACAGAATTCCAAAGCAGGTAATACCGTTGCTTGGGTATTTGATTGCGGAAAAATCGACATCATGTTAGGCACATTCTAACCAGTTTACTTTACAAACGCTGAAACTAGCCGGGGCATTTGCCTGCATGTTCATAATCAGTCTTGTGCTTCGGTGACTTACGCGGTTTTAGGCTAAGTTTTAAGGGGAGCTTATGGAATTTGAAATTGACGGTAAAAAATATCGCACTGGCAAACTGAACGCTTTTCAACAACAGGATCTGGCGGTGGCCTTGTCTCCAGCTATTCCTGCACTTGGGCCATTGATGCAAAAGATCGCCGCAGACAGAAATGATGATAGCGCGACCCGCTTTGAAGAACTGATTCCTTATTTGATTGAATCCATTACTGCGCTGGGAAAGTCCAACCGGTATGAAATTAATGATATTTGCTTATCAATAGTTTCCCGTGAACAGAGTGGCATATGGAGCAAGATTTATGAACCTGATGGTCAGGTATTGATGTTCGATGACATCAACGGTTTACAACTGCTTAAAATTGTGGGTTTTATTATCCGAGATTCATTGGGAAATTTTTTTCCCGCCCTATTAGAGAGCGAAATGTAATTCCAGGACAACCTAGCCTAAATTTTGAAACTCTCCCGAAAGGGCGTGATTATCTGTTACGCCCGGTCATTGCAGGCATGTGCCGTTATGAATCATTAAAAGATGGCATGCTTGACCTGGCTGATATTGCATTGATGAATGATGCCCTTGATGTTAAATCGGAAAATGAGGCCATGATAGAGAGGTGGCGAAATGAGTAATGACGCTGAAACAATGAGAGATTTCCTGGTATCACTTAAGTTTGATGTCGACGAGGTGGGACAGCGTAAATTTATAGCTGTTATCACCGAAGTAACAGCTAATGTTCTCAAAATGAGGGCGGAAATTGAAGGCGCAACATCAGCGGTGGTTAATTTTATCACCCAAATCACTGACGGGCTGGATAAGTTCTACGGGAAGTTACAGGAAACAGGTCCAACGATTGAAAAAATTAAATCCATTGATGAGAGAATTAGCCAGACGGAGGGAAAGGGAAGTGTAGCAAGCGTGCTACCGAAGATTGGTATTCCGCGGCATGATGCCAATGGCGGCCATGTTAATACTGCTTCTTTGATAACATCGATGAGTGAGCCGCGATTAAAAGCCACGGTGGGGCGTGCTAATCAAAATACCCACACACTTGATAGTGATGACATATTTAATGCGATTGAGGAATTAGTTAAATGGTTAAACAAAGGGGAAGTTGCAGCTAACGACTTATTGAAGACACTGAATGAATTATGGAAATTCACAGGAAGAAAAACTACACTGGGGACATTATTCGATCTTAATAGTCGATTAAATACACTACAAGAAGAAGCAAAGAAAAATCACGAAACTGTGGGTGAAACCATACAACGGCGGCGAAAAGAACATGAAGTAAATAAGAAACCACTGTTAACGTTTGATCAACTTAATAGTTGGATGTCAACTCATGGACTTTATATGGCTTCCGACTCGACACCGTTTTTTAGCAAAGATAATTATGAAAAATACCAGAAACAACTTGATGGTAGTAAGCTTGTCATTGATAAAGGTCACAGTCAGAAAATTGCTGATATTCCCGGAAAGGTATCAAGCCAATTAAGTAAAGAGAAAAAGCAACGCAAGAATAAGCCACTCAATAAAAAACATCGTAAAGCTGGAGTTATTAAGCAGCCTGAGGTTCATCATGAGGTTCATCACGGTTTAAAAGCTACAGTTAATCAGTCGATGGACATTTTTAACACTGAGCTTACAGCAGCAAGACTAAAGAAACTCATATCTTCCAGAGGGGCCAGGAATAACAACCCGTTAAATATGAACTTTGTAAATCAGAGAGGGGCAGTCCGTGAGGATAGCCCAGGACACAGATTTGCTAAGTTTCCGGATGCATATAGTGGATTAAAGGCTACCGCTCATCAGTTGAGACGTTATTTTAGTGGCAAGACCACAGGAAAAAAGCTACAAACCATTGCAAGTATTATTCCGACATGGGCGCCATCAAAAGACGGTAATCAGACTAAAGCCTACATTGCCAGCGTGTCTAAAATGATGGGAGTTTCTAAGGATGCGTTCCTTGATTTAACCGATCCTGACGTGATGCAAAGGTTGATTGATAAAATGATGGTAGTGGAGATTGGTGGTAATCCTTATTCACCAGAATTTATTAGGGCGGCGATTCTTGGAGAGCCGCCGCCAGCGAAAAAACCTTTGGGTTTAACTGAGCATCTCAATAATATAGCTAATTCGTGGAAAAACATTTCCATTGTTCCTCATATGCTTAGCGGTGCGATGACGAATATCAACAATATGATCAATCATCAGGGAGTGACTCACAATTTCCTGCTTCGTTCGCCGGCTCCTGCCGGCAATAATAATATGCAGGGAATAGGGGAAGTTAATTATCATATTGAGATTAATGGCGTTGAATTTCCTAAAGAAGCGGCAAGATTGACTGGAGAAGCGGTAGAACGGACTCACAGTATGCTACTTCGAAATATGCAAACACAGGTGAGATAACAATGGATATATTATCAGTTATGTTTTCTCAGCAAACGAGAAAAATAGGTGCCATTGTCCCGAGTGTCATTATTTCAGAAACCCATACGGATACATCCAATATAACGGATCATCCGGTCCAACAGGGGGTGACAATCAGTGATCATATTTATGACAGCCCATCAGAAGTGAGAATGGAGTTAGGTTTTTCGGGTGGTGGCTCGTTGCTTGATATCATGGATACGACAAAGGTATTTGATATTTCTACTGGGTTGAGCCTTGGAACCAGTCCGCGTGCGGTGTATCAACAGTTACTCGATCTTAGGGCATCACATAAACCTTTTGATGTCGTAACCGGGAAACGCTTATATAAAAATATGTTGATTAAAGATATGACTGTCACAACGGATAAAACCAGTGAAAATGTTCTATCAGTGATTTTAAACCTGCGTGAAATCATTATTGTTGAAACATCTGAAGAACAAGCCGCGCCTGCTGAAAATATGAAACATCCTGAAGATACGGCACCTGTGATTAATGTAGGAACCAAAGTCACGGTGAAGCCATCATTACCACGAGTTATTCTTGACTATATTATAGAGCGGGGGAAAAAATGGCTGGGATTGTAGAAATACCTTTATCACCGATAAATCAGCAATTCGATGTTCAATTGGATGGTATTAACTATAAAATGAAACTCATTTGGCGTGATATTGCGGGTTGGATTCTGGATATTATGACGTCGGACAGTGAGCCAATAGTCACCGGTTTGCCGCTGATTTTTGGTGCTAATTTGCTTGAGCAATATCGTCATCTTGGTTTTAACGGTTCATTAATTTTCTATGGTGATATAAACCAAGAAAAACCTTTAAGGAGTAATCTTGGTGAAGAGGATAAATTATATTTTATAACAAATTAACTGGATAATTTATTACACATGCCGCTTAATTGCGGTTTTTTTTTCTGTTAATTAGGTGAATTATGTCAAAACAGTGGATAAGAGAATGTCACCTTATTGTTGTTGACGAAAAAGGCGAAAAAGTAGATTTATCAAACCTGAAAATCAAATTTGATATTAGCGTAACGGAATCTTCCTATCCTGCTACGGGTATTTTTACGATATATAATCTGAATAACGAAACCAGTAATAAATTACGCAAAAATGAGTTTAAAACGATTAAATTTGTGGCGGGCTACAAAGGGAATTCAGGACAAATATTTGCAGGTCAAATTCAGTACACCCATGTAACGAGGGATAGCCCAACAGATACTTGCGTTGTTATTCAGGCGGCAGACGGAGACGAACCCCATAATTACGCGACAGTGAATACCACCATTGCGGCGGGATATTCGCAAGCAGATTTAGATCACTTACTAATGCGTGATATTGCCAAATATGGCATTACCGCTGGCTTGCGTCCTGAATTCAGAAAGTCAGCTTCACCCAGAGGAAAAGTGCTTTTTGGTATGCACCGCAATGAAGTCTCTGACCTGGCAAAACAGTGTGATGCCAACTGGCGCTATGAAGATAACCAGTTACATATTGTGCCTAAAAATAAATACTTAACTGAAGCTGTTGTACTCACATTAAAAACGGGTTTGATTGGTATGCCTGAACAGACTATCGGATCGGGTATTAACGTTACGTGCTTAATTAATCCGAATATCCGCCCTGGCACATTAATCCGGCTGGATAACCGCTCAATCCAGCCGGCTGATCTCTCTACTGGCGAAATATCTAAGCCTGAGAATCATGAGAAGCCGAAAGAACGGCCAGCAATGTTGGATGCTGACGGTGATTACATTGTCTTCAATGTCAATTATTCCGGCGACACTCGCGAAACTGAGTGGTACATGAAAATGATGTGCATCGCTAAGAGCGATCACACACTGCTGAATCAATCAACTCGCAATAAAGATAAGGCAGATAGCTGATGATAAATACTGACGAACGACTAAATAGACCGGAAGCGGTCTTTTTTTCTATGCAAGAAGTGATTAGCGCCGGATTGTATGTTTCTCTGCCCTGCATTATTCAATCATTTGATGCTGATGCGGTAACAGTGACAGCCCAACCGGCTATCAGATGGAAAATCAGGAAAAAAAACGGGGAACAGGAATCAATATCCTTACCGCTGTTGGTGGATGTTCCGGTTGTATTCCCAAGAGGTGGCGGAGTGACGCTAACATTCCCGGTAAAAGCGGGTGATGAATGTCTGGTCGTGTTTGCTGATCGTTGCATTGATTACTGGTGGCAATCGGGCGGCATACAAGAGCCGGTAGATCCTAGGCAACACAACCTATCTGATGGATTTGCGCTTATTGGCCCACAATCACAGCAACAAAAAATATCTAATATCAGCATAAACACCGCGCAACTGAGAAGTGATGATGGTGCGGCTTATATCGAACTTGATCCGGGTAGCCACAACGTCACGGTTATCACGCCGGCAAAACTTACTGCCACCGCAAATGGTGGTACCGAAATTACATCACCTGAAATCATCCTGAACGGCAACGTCACTATTAACGGCAACTTATCGCAGGGAATGGGAGCGGGTGGTGGCACAGCAACCCTGCAAGGCCCGGTTACTGTGAGCAACGATGTAACAGCGGCAGGAATTAGCTTTAAAAATCATGTGCATAGTGGTGTGCAATCGGGTGGAAGCAATACGGGGAAACCCCAATGAGATACAGAAGAGAAATTGACAACGACTATGTATTTGGTCGTGGTGAAGCGAGTTTTCTTATTGATTCACCGGAGGCGGTTGCGCAGGCAGTGAAAACACGTTTGATGCTGCGCAGTGGTGAATGGTTTCTTGATAACCAAGAGGGAACCGATTACGACAAAGTACTAGGTAAAGGCACATCGGGTTTTTATGACTTGGTTATCAAACAGCGAATACTGCAAACACCTGGTGTATCAAACATTATCCACTACCGCAGTGAAAGCAACCCTAACACACGAAAAGTCACCATTACAGTCACGATTGACACGATTTATGGACAGACAGGAGTAACGGCTGATGTATGAAAATATTATCAACACAATGTTACCTGCCATTAATAAAAACGGGATCAACGCCCCAGATTATCAAACCATTTTAAATGGCTGGAAGACAATATTCAGGGATATCTACGGAGAAGATATTTACATTGAATCTGACAGCAAAGACGGTGTTTTTCTATCGTTGATTGCTTATGTGGTTCACGGTTGTAATAACGCGATCATTGCCTCTTACAACTCATTTAGCCCAGCAACAGCGGTGGGTGAGGGGCTTTCTCGTAATGTCAAAATCAACGGTATTACCAGAAAAAACCCCAGTAACTCGACTGTAGATGTTTTAATAACTGGTCGAGCGGGTACCATTATCCGTAATGCTTCTATTCGGGATGATATAGGGAACACCTGGTCACTACCGGATGAAGTCACTATAGACATGCACGGGCAGGCTACCGTAACGGCGGTATGCCAAAAAACAGGGGCTATTGGCGCACTGCCTCACACGATTAACCAGATTGCTACGCCAACATTAGGCTGGCAAACCGTGACAAACCCTGTTGCTGCTACACTGGGTCGGGGTGTTGAAACCGATGCAGAACTGAGAATTCGGCAAGCAGTTTCAGTCGCATTGCCTTCGAAAACCATTATGGATGGACTTATTGGTGCTATTGCCAATCTGCATGGTGTTTCACGTTATCTGGGATATGACAACGACACGGACGAAACCGATGAAAACGGCATACCTGCACACAGTATTGCGATTGTGATTGATGGTGGAGACTCGAAAGAAATTGCTCAAACCATTCTGATAAAAAAAACACCGGGCATACCGACATTTGGCACCACTTCTGAAATTGTCACGGATAACTCTGGCAATAAAAAAACGATTAACTTCTATCGTCCTACGTTGGTGCCAATTTATATTGAAATTCAGATTAAACCTTTTATTGGATACACATCGGATATTGGAAATAATATTCGTACTGAGGTATCTGACTATATCAACTCACTTTATATCGGTGATGGGATATATGTTACTCGCTTATTTGTGCCGGCAAACTTATGTAATAAAAATGGTAGCCAGACATATGAAATACTGTCTGTGGTTGTAGGTAAATCAGCATCAACCCTTGGAGCGGCTAACATTGATATAGCCTTTAATGAAGCGCCGACGTGTTCACCTGAAAATATTAAAATAGTCACGGTGCTAGAATGAATAAATATATGAAGCTGATTCCGGCGTATCACATGGAAGGTAAAAAATACGTCAGAATGCTTGAAACTGTTACTGATATTTTTAACTGGAGTGCATCTACGACTGATTTACTAATTAGCAGTTTTGATCTTGATAAAGCGGAGGGCAAACAGCTTGATATTATTGGCGAATGGGTAGGAAGAAATAGAATGATTCAAACCCCAATTGAATACTATTACTTCTCTTTTGATATCAATGAATTGGGATTTGACAGTGGCAAATGGAAAGGGCGGTTTGATAGTGATAAAAGTTATGTCAAGTTGGATGATGATAATTATCGGATAGTGATCAAAGCTAAAATAGGTGCAAACAACTGGGATGGAACGGCTGAATCACTTAATGACATCCTAAGTTTTATTCATTCAAATAACAACATATCTATATCTTTTGAAGATAACTTAGATATGTCATTTACCGTGACGGTAAAAGGTAAAGTAATTAGTAACATCACTAAGGAGATCATCCATCAGGGTTATCTCTCGATTAAACCTATGGGGATAACGGTTAATTACCATATAGTGGAGGGTTAGAAATGGCGAAAAATGATTTTAAGGCATTTGCGACGGGTGAAAACGCGAATACCTTATCGCAAGAAGAATATGAGAATTCTGATTTTATTGAAGAGGGATTTAAATCAGGAATTGCCAGGAGTGAGCGATTAAATAAAGTTTGGCGGCAATCTTCAATCATTGCGGCTGTAATTGGGAAATATATTGCAGAAAAAACGGGTGAAGATGTTATTGATGATGGTGATTTAAAGAAACTGACTAACCAGTTAGACTTGGCATTAAAACAAAAAATCACTACAGAAATTCCTGATGCTTCGCTGGCGCAGAAAGGCATATCGCAACTCAACAGTGCGACAGATTCTGACAACGAAGATCAGGCGGCAACACCTAAGGCTGTACATGACGTTAGAAAAATCGCTGAGGGTAAATTAAGTGGAGTTCCTGATGCGTCATTGACGGAAAAGGGGATAGTGCAGCTAAGTAATCAGGTTGCTGATGCGGGGAATACGGTACCGACCTCATCATTAATGCATGCTGTATGGAATGAGTTAAATAAATCGATCGATGGAGCTAACACGAACGCGACAAATGCAAACAACAATGCAACGAGCGCAAATAATAATGCCAACAATAGATTGGCAAAAGATCAAAATGGGGCAGATATCCCTAATAAAAGTGAGTTTACAAAAAACCTTGGTTTAGCGGAAACGGTGGCACAAGCCCAAAATGCCGTGCCGAGTGGTCGGAAAATTAATGGGAAAGCGTTGACTGGGGATGTCAGTTTGAATGCGGGAGATGTGGGGGCTTTTCCTGATGTTGTTTATGTTACATCTATCCCAACCCGATCATATGTAGGCCCCTTCTCTGGGCAAGGTAACGCAGGATGGGTAAAAGGTATTAATATCGGTTTTGCTGGTAGCGATGTCGGCCAAATATATATCACACCAGTCGGCGAGCTACACGCATACTTCTTAAATGGCAACGGCTCAATCACTGGCGGAATTGTTAGTACTCACCCAGTCGGCGCTCCAATTCCATGGCCGTTGCCCAAAGCTCCTGCTGGTTACCTTACATGCAACGGACAATCATTTAATAAATCACAGTACCCAAAATTAGCGGAAGCTTACCCTAGCGGCAGATTACCTGATTTAAGAGGCGAATTTATCCGTGGTTGGGATGATAGTCTTGGTGTTGATATGGGGCGCGGGATTTTGACGTGGCAGGGGGATGCAATTAGAAATATTACAGGTGCGTTGGGCAACCCTACAGCAGAAAGCGGGGGCAGTGCTACAGGAGCATTCAGTTACTCATATTCGGTGGGAGGGCGTGCAGCAGGAGGTGGGGGCGGTAGAGTGCAGTGGACATTTGACGCATCACGTGTCGTCCCAACAGCTAACGAAAATAGACCCCGGAACATCGCATTTAACTACATAGTGAGAGCAGCATAATGGCAGAACAAAAATATTCTTTAGAACCGGAAACCGCAATATTAGGTAAAGATGGATTAGCCACTCAAGCTGGCTGGATCAAGGTCTATCACACTAATCAGATGACAAGAGAATTCACGAGTGCAGATATTGAATACTTAATGTTAGGTGTCAGTTTATCAGCTGGGGCCTATCCAGACGCACCAGAACTCCCTAAATCCCATGATGTGGCCGTTCGCCGCAGTGAAGATAAACACGGTTGGGAAATCGTGCCTGATTACCGTGGAAAAATCGCTTACGACACGCAAACCCGTCAAAAACGTGAAATCACTGAGTTGGGTGAATTGCCAGAAACATTGACATTCAAGCAACCAGCCACTGATTTTGATACTTGGGATGGTGAGAAATGGGTCACTGATACTGAAGCTCAAAAAACCAGTCAAATTGAACAGGCAGAACAGCAACGTACAACATTAAGTCAGAATGCGAATGAAATGGTTGCATTGCTGCAAGACACTGTTGACTTAGATATCGCCACCGAAGCTGAAAAATCAGCTCTACAGGAATGGAAGAAATACAGAGTGATGTTGAGCAAGGTTGATATTTCCCAAGCTCCTAATATTGAATGGCCGGAGCAACCAAAGTAAACAACAGAACCAGTTAGTCCGGTTTTTGCTTGGTTATCTGACTGTGCAGCCGCTTACTTAACTGTAAGATCTCTGACCTCGCCTGACAGAGCATTTTTAAGTTCTTATTTTTTCAATAAATGTCCCAGAAGGCGTTTTACCTTTCAATCCACCTATGAGCCGTAAAACGCCTCCGAACTTACATGTCAATAACTCTATTTTTTGGCCACACCAATTATAATATAGTTCCATTTCTCAGGAATTATTTTTGAAAATATAAACCTGTCGAAAAAATTTAATCTTTCTCTTTGCTTTTCTGTTCTGCCAAAACAGGAAATAAATCCTGTGGTAACATACTCAACACTTGAAAATTGGTGTAAATACTCATTCATCTCGTTTATTGTCACATACCTCCATTCATCTCCCCATTGGATAAATTTAGATCTTAGTATTTTATGTACAGGAGACGCTGATAGATTTTCAGCAAACCAATATTCTCCTCCTTTCTTTAAAGATTTGTATATTTCTGATATGGCAATTTTCTGATTTTCAGCATTGTTATTACGCCCTATACCTCCGATAACTGATTTAGACAGCACAATATCTAATTCATTTTCATATGGTATATCCATTGCATTTATATCTTTATATGTAATAAAATCACTAAGATTATGGTCTTTGTGTTTTTGGTAGGCTTTTTTATTTGGACCGCCGAGATCTGAGCAAATTACTTTCGCGCCATTTAGTGCGCCCCATAATGACAACCCACCGTTTCGGCTGCCAATCTCCAAAACTTTAGCATTTTCTAAGTCATTTTTTCCTTTTGAAAGCCAAAAACACAAGCACTTAGACCAATTGTTAACGTCCCATTCAATGATATCGTTTAAAGTAGAGCGTGAAAGATCTTTCATTACATTACACCTAACGTTGATTTATATCGGGATAACTTCCGATATGTAAAGATATTAAGATAGAATAAAAGTTTAGAGAGAAATTCATCAGCCCCATGGGAGAAATAAAATAAGAACTCCATAAAACAGCCTTGCTTAGCAAGAAGAAAGCGGGGAACGTGGTAAGTACATAAGTTATTTCTACATGACAATCTAAGGTTATATAATCTAAGAAGCAAAATACACAGAGTGAAATTGCCAGTAATATATTGATTATATGGTTTTTTTTCATATATTATTATCAATAGGGAGTCGTATAGTAGTAGAAATTAGTTTCGTTTTCTAAAGACAAAAAATCGAGATCTGGTCAGGTTCCTTGTTAGTACTACATGGTGTATTCTTCTGTTACAGTATTTAGAGTAATCTAATATCTCAGTAAATCAGGCTAATGTAAACAGGAAAGTTCTAAATGTCCCTTAGTAACTTGAGTATTAATTACGAAAAAAAATAACAAAAGTACATAGCGTAGTAAACAAAAAGCGTATTGATTCATAGAATTTTTTTAATCTGATGCTAGATAACCAAGACACAGGATAATGATTATGTTTTGTATAGATTATTTTACTTCTCACTACAGGCCTTATTTGTATTTTTCGTAGTGTAAAGTTCATTTAGAAATTTTATCTTCCGGTAATGAACTATATTTCACGATCTTATTACTAAAGTTCAAGACATCATCTTGATTTTCACATATTTCATTAGATAGCATCTTACAATTTCTAGGTATTGTAGGCTCCTGAATTCCTGTCCATTCTGAAAATAGCGTTAAGAAGCTCATTGAATTCCGCTGTGCGTTAATAATTTTACGTGATGTATCATCGTAAGATGTAATGAACATAGGAACCTGATAATTCTGCTTATATTTGTCATTATGAGCAAGCCTCATCTTCTTAGTATCTTTTTCAAAGAAAGAAACTCCATGATCAGCAAAATACATCAAGGACCAACTCTTCTCATTTTTCTGTACTTCACTAGTAATTATTGACAACAAATCATCAGTATTTTTAATACTCTGTATATAACAAGAAATCTGCTCTGATTTGAAAAATACTTTGTATTCATAATTTGTTCTGATACAGGCTGGGGAATGTGATTCCATCAAATGGATAACAATTAGCTTTTTCTCTTTCTTATCCTCTAAGGCTTTTTTCACAATTGGTATTATATTTGTATCAGGAATATTTCTATTGAGACCAGAACTGGATTCACCTTTTTTAATAAATAATGGAGAATCAGCCCTCGCTCCCATACTGGCAACCGGGGTGTCAAACAATCCCATAGAACCTTGATTTGATATCCAGTAGGTATAAAAGCCAGCTTTTTTTGCTAGTGTAACAATATTATTGCTTAAAATATCTTTGCCATTTTTAACCATTGCTAGAGAACTTGCCAGTGATATCTGGGTTGATGGACCTGCTGAGATATAATTTGTAAAAAGTGTCCCATTAGCAATACTCATAAAAGGTGTATTGTGTACTGAGAACCCATACGCATTCATAAAATCTCTACGAACATCTTTAACTACCCTAATTTCAGGAAGTCCAGAGTCGAGGATGTTAAATTCTTTACCTTGTATAAAGGCTTTTAAAGGGTGGTGTATTGTCATGATTAATGCAAAGGAAAACAGAAAGATATTGATTTTTTTATATAAATTCATTCTCACTTTCAAAGATAACAAACAAAATATTAGAATTAGCAAGCTAAAAAGATAATGTTCAGCTGGAATAGAAGAGATAAATTCACTGGCTTCTTGTTCATTTGTATAGAATAACGAAAGAATTGAGTTGAAGTTTGGTGATCCATATGTAAGCCCAATAGGGGAATAAATGAGTGCTACGATACCAAGAACGATAAGAAGGGATCTATAAGCTATAATTACTTTATTCAGCGATAGAAAAATGAAGAATACAGCGAGTACATACCCTATTTTTAAACGATAACCCAAAGCTATATGAACTAAGAGACAAAAAATAAAGAGTGCTGCAACTGGCAATAGCTTGATTAGGTGGTTTTTCGTAGCTTTCATATTTATATATGAACAAGATATCATATAGTGGAGGAAAGTAGTTTAGCTTTCAAGAAGACAAGAAAAACTGAGATTCCATTTCTTCATTCAGCTGAATTTTCTATCAATACTATACTTCTTAATTTTCATCATGTGAATAAGAATAATCTGGTATTTTGGTAAACCTGAATACTTATAACAATATAAAATAGCTTCAATACACTGCTCTATTAGCTACTGAAAATCAGGAGTGCGTGAATCAATAAACATCTTATTCACTATACCATGTACTTTATATCATGTTTTTAGTAACTAATACTTAAGTTACTAAAGAGTAATTAGAGATTTCCTGTTTACATTACTCTATTTTTCTGAGATAAATGTTTACATTTTTGGCTTTAAAAGAGAAAAATTAATTTAGAAATTGGTTGTCGTAATGGCGGTTTGTCATTATAGGTATCACTAAATGAGGCTAAGGTAATTTTTTCAGATCTTGGAGGCCCAAATGAAAAAAACCACCAAAAACATAAAGACCATAATCTTAGTAATTTCATTACATATAAAAATATAGATGTGCTAGACATACCATATGAAAATGAATTAGATATTGTGCTATCTAAATCAGTTATCGGAGGTATAGGGTGTAATAATCATTTAGGTTCATAGTGTGAAATGAGGGTAAACATTCCCTTATTTATTAGCATCTAGCATACACTGAATAGTTTATGGTGAAAAAAAGGGGGGGGGATTACTGTGCAATTGTACAGTAACATCCTCCCATAATGAAGGAGAGAATAAAATCTTCCATCCTTTGAAATTCTATTTATTCCTCAAATTCATCATTGTGACTTGGTCATAAGAACCACACCTTTATCAGTTGGATATTCAGCTTTTGGGATGCAATGGACGTATGGCACTATTCTTATTTCGGCTGTTCCTACTATTCAATATTAGGAGCTTGTGAAATATCAACTCGACTCAACATCACTCTGTATTTCTTCCATTCCAGCAGAGCTGCTTTTTCAGTTTCAGTAGCAATATCTAAGTCAACGGTGTCTTGCAGCAATACAACCGCTGCTTCATACGGAAAAATAATTTTTGCTTCATTGATCTGATGAGATGTAGGAAGAGATGAGAGTATCTCATTGTATCAAAAAAGAAAATTGGGTATAATACGATCAATAAATTATAACATTAAGTGAGTATGTTAGATGAAGAAGTACTTGAAATATAAAGCTGTTGATTTATTTCTACGAATTTATACTAAATGCGAAAATTTTGAAAAATCTAGGGATAACTTTAATGAATTAGAGGAAAAAAATTTTTCATATATAGTAATCTATTCTACTACAGCACTGGGTGATTTCTTAATGAATACCCCTGCAATACATGCCATAAGGAATAGATTTAAGAATGCATTCATTACATTAATTTGCCATCCAAAACTAGAGTCGTTTTTAAAGAGTGGAAACGATTGGGATAAGGTTATTACGTGGAGTAATAAAATAAATCATGTCCCAGCACTTTTAAAAAAGATAAGAGAATCAGGTAAACCTGACTTGGCAATTATACTTCACTCTCATGCTCCATATGACTACTTAAGTGCTGTAATGTCTGGTGCCAAGTTTATTTTTAGAGATAATTATTTTGAAAATAAATTAATTGAAAAATGGCTAACCAATTACGTTGAATCATTTAGAGGCCATCTCATTCAGAGAAAATTAGAATTAGTAAAAATATTAGGATGTGAAGTAGCATCTAAATCCAGTATTGAAATGCGTGTTCCATGTCATATTGATTCTATTAAGAAAGATCATCTGTCTATTGGTTTTCAAATGGGGGCATCATCATCTGAACGTTGTTGGCCTGTAAGAAATTTTTTTCAGGTTGCATCTCATATTTTAAACAATGATAGTACTACAAAAATAGTGTTGGTGGGATCACCTGATGACATATATTTACAACAAAAATTTATTAAATTATTGCCAAGTGAGTTTCATTGTAGAATTAGTCAACTAATAGGAAAGACAACACTAGTAGAATTAACTCAAACAATAAATGAACTCGACTTGCTTGTTACTGGTGATACAGGTCCTATGCATATAGCTATTGCACTAAAAGTACCCACAATTAGTTTATTTGTTACCGCAAATCCATTCTCCACGGGACCACATCAAGATCCTGAAATTCATAGAATAATAATAGGCTCCTCATTAGCTATAAATTATAAAAAACATACTCATATAATGGAGATTATATCTCCCGATATAGTGATATCTGAAGTTAATAATATATTATTCAATAAATAAGAACAGAAAGTTAGAAGAAAAACCAAAATATTGGCTCATTCTGAAGAGAGTAATAACGTCAGTAAAACTTACCCTTATTGGGGAAATCCAGGGATACTTTTTACCGTGGTTTGTTGTAAACGGGAATATGGATGCCCACTGGATATATTTCCGGTAAGGGAGTGTATGAAGCATCCGGTATTCGGGTATATAGTTCGATAAACAAGCCGTCACCGGGAGAACTCGGGGCATATACCACAGGTGAGTGCGATAGGAGATATGGCAGCAAAAATACAGCCAATAAAGCTGCTAACGGTTGGTGGAAATGTGGAGATACTGGGGTGATTTATCAATGGGGAGTAACTTGAGTTTTAAAGCCACAAGAAATTATCGCGGTTCAGCTACCTGTTAGATTCTCTAACGCATGCATGATTGTAATGTTGACGGTGAATCGAATAGGAGTCGGTAGTGGTGTAGCTAACGGTTATGCTGCTGATCTGAGTCCATCTTCATTCAAATTGACTAACGATTTTGCTGTTAGTGGTATTAGTGTAGGTTATTATTGGTTCGCAGTGGGGTATTAATTATGTATTATTACAGTGCAACAACTAACGCATTTTATCCAGTCGAATGGAAACAGGACTATATTAATGCCGGTTCATTTCCAAACGATGCAGTGGAAGTCGATAAATCTGTTTTTATTGAGTTTGCCGGCAGTATTCCTCCAAAGGGTAAATATCGTATAGCGGGTAAAAATGGTTTACCAGAATGGGCAGATATCCCACCACCAACAAAAGAGGAATTGATATCTATTGCGGAAAGCCAAAAAGCGCAATTCATATCTCTTGCAAATGAAAAAATAATGCCACTTTCTGATGCAGAAGAACTTGATATAGCAACAGATGAAGAAATGCTATTACTCAAAGAATGGAAAAAATACCGTGTCATGCTTAACCGAGTTGATACGTCAAACGCACCAGAAATTGACTGGCCAATTACGCCATTATCGTAATTAACAAAAAGACCGGGATTAGAGTAATACCCGGTCTTTATCATTTTATTTATTCTAATACTATATACCCTTCATCTTTCAAGTTGCTGCTTTGTTGGCTGCGTTCACTTGCCGCCGCACTGCAAATTGAAATCTGTTGGGTATAGGTTGTAAATACTCTGTTATTATTCAAGCTATTTTCTCTCAAGACCTATTAACCATATAATATTGGAAGTTTTACACGTCCTTGACATATTTCCTATATAGCTAACTGAATAATAAAGTTTACCCACAAGCGTTTTCTAAGATAGAAAAAATTTCATATATTATGGTTTTTTATTGCCAGATTTGGTTTTTCAATGTAATTTATGCCGAATAAAAATACAATAAGTGTGTAATAGTAAGAAATTAAAATTGACGATAACACACTGGTATAAAATGCAAAATAAACTAAGTTATTAAAATGTCGTTATTAATCAAAAAAAGCTGTATCAATTGTGATATGTGTATCAATTAGATTAAATTAATTATAAATCAACACATTATCATATTGTGTTGCGATTTGCTTTTCTGTCGTTTTTACATGTAACACAAAAATACCCCTTCCAGTAACACAAAAATTTTCAATCTGAGCTTGATAAAAATTATTTTATTGGTTATATATATAGCATAAATAAACAGCACACGTGGAGATTACATTATGCTTCGTATTGAAATTCTCTTTGATAAAGAATCTAGCAACAAACCCTCAAAAAAGTACGCGATGCCCTTCGTGAGAGAATCATCCAAAAGGTCGGAAATAAATATGGATCTTTAAACGTCAGGGTAGCCTTAAGCTCATCAACATCATTAATAGTCAGTGGTACCAAAAATGATGATGATGCTAAAGAAATAAACCAAATCATTGAAGAAATTTGGCTCGATGACTCATGGGTTCCTGCATAAAAATACAGTTAAATAGGTGATACCATGATTAAACTCGAAATCAATAATGCCGAATATATTGCTCAGCTAAAAGAGGCTCGTTTATCTGCAGATAACCCTTATGGCTATCTATTTATGGATATTATCTTTTCTGATCCAAAGTTTGACGAGAATACCTTTGAAATGAAGGATGTTAGACGAGAGCCAATGAGAACGTATATGACCGAGGATGTGGCAAGAGATTTGCTTGAGAAGTTGGAGTGGTATTTTAGAGATAGTTTCAAAATGAAGAATTAAGGCGACTAACATAATTAACATCAATATCATCATATGCATTGCCACTTCAATCAAATTCTCTTAGAATAAGTATATAAAAGCCATTATATTTTAATAATTATGAAAATATTTGTTATCAACTTACCAAAAGACAAAGAAAGAAAAGCGTCCATTCAATATCAAGCTGATAGACTTGGATTAAATGTAGAGTTTATTGAAGCAGTGAATGGAAAAGATTTATCAGAAGATGAAATCAACATCCTAAGCAAGGACTTTCATCAACATGGTATGACTCATGGGGTTCTTGGTTGTTCATTAAGTCATATAAAAATATATGAAAAAATGATAAAGGATAATATAGACATAGCATTAATTCTAGAAGATGATGCCTTACTGAATGAGAATATTATTGAATCATATAATTTAATTGAAAGTTATAATTATAAGAATAAAGATAAACCTAATGTATATCTTTTAAGTGTAGTAAATGAATATATTGATACATTTAAAACAAAGCTCTCCACCAAATATAATTTGGTTAATGTTATTGATGCAGACTATACCTATGGATACATGCTCAATATCAAAGCTGCCAATAATCTTCTAAATTTTTTAACACCAGTTTGGATTGAGGCTGATAAGTGGAGATTTATGAGAGAGCATGGTGCTATTAAGTTAAAAGCGATTATTCCGCATGTGATTGATGTTACCCCTTTATCAGCAGTATCAACATTAGAAAGTGATCGCTCAATAACATTAGAAAAAAGAATAGCATTCTTTAATGAACAATATCAAAATAGAAATTTATATGTAAAACTCAGAGCCTTTCTTTGGAGAATTTTTGTTCGTAGCTGGGTTAAACGTATAAAAATATAATTATTATTGAAACTACCTTTGATAAGGAATAATTTTGAAAATATTACATGTAATCAATCTACAAGGTTTTGGTGGTGCTGAGCGACTTTTTATTGAGTATATAAAAAATAGCTCATTTGATAATGAAATATTGTGCACCAGCAACTACTTAAATAAAAATTTAACTTCAGAACTTGAAGATTTTAAGATCACTTATGCAAATAAAGTTGCTTCAACATCGATAAAATATCCGACTTTTTTAAGAAAATTTATTCTTACAAAGAAAATAGAAAAATCCAAGGCTAATAAAACTATCATTTGGGATTTTATCCCTAGATTATCAAGAAAACCTAAAAATACAGACCTTATCTATTATGATCATGGTTGTTCTTGGCAATATGATATTAATAATAAAACATTAAAATTTTTCCAAATATTAGATTCAGCGATTGCAGTTTCTCATGCATCAAAACGTATAATGGAGTTAAGATTTAATCCCAGCATAGAAATACAAACTGTAATAAATAAATTATCCTGTAATGCAATAAAAAACACCAAAATAAAAAATAGAGAAAAAATTGTATTAGGAACAGCATCTAGATTAGTAGGAATAAAAGGTATTGGTATTTCAATACTCACATTAAAACAATTATTAGATAAACACATAAAAGCAAATTTAATTATCGCAGGAGATGGTGAGCAAAAAGATGATTTGTATAATTTAGCAGTAAAGTTAGGAGTTGAAGAAAACGTAAGCTTCATTGGTTATCAATCCAATATGACCGATTTCTACTCAAAAATAGATATATATATGAGTACTCCTATTCTAGAAGCTTTTGGGTTATCATGTATAGAGGCTCTATCTAATGGCATTCCTGTAATATTTCCTATGTCTAATGGTCAACCTGAAGCAATAAAAGATAAGTATTGTGGTGTAGGAATTATTCCCGACATGACTACAGAAGAGTATTATCAACAAACTGGAATTAAAGCTGATTGTTCATATGATGCTTATGATCCAATCAATGATTGCTTAACTTCACCTAAATTGATTGATCCAAATAAGTGCGCTACAGCTGTGCAATATGTGATAAATAATTATAGCCAACTAAGTAAAAATTCATTGGAATGGTCAAAAGAAACTATGAATTATGATTTATTTATAAAAGAATTTGAACTATCCATTTTAAAGTAAAAAATTAAGACAGATAAATATAATATCTGCCTTATTAAATATATATTAATACCCAATCGCTAAATAAAAACAATCTATATAACCAGCATTACCAGTTAATGTAAACCCTGTTTTAGATCTATTAGTAGTACCTAACATTGCATATCCTTCTGCCGCAGTAACCATAATAGCTAATACCGCATTCGGAAAAGGCGTTGGAAATTTAAAATCTAATGATTGTCCTGCACTCCATTTTAATCGATTCCATTGTTGCATTATTCCAGTATCTCCACATTTCCACCAACCGTTAGCAGCTTTATTGGCTGTATTTTTGCTGCCATATCTCCTATCGCACTCACCTGTGGTATATGCCCCGAGTTCTCCCGGTGACGGCTTGTTTATCGAACTATATACCCGAATACCGGATGCTTCATATACTCCCTTACCGGAAATATATCCAGTGGCATCCACATTTCCATTTACAATACCACCAGATTTTGGATATGCCCCCACATCCCCGGCAGTCGGTTTATGATTCGGACTATAAACACGCAGCCCACTCTCGTAGATGTGTCTTTTCGCCCACATGTCCTGCCCGGAAACAACATCGGCAGTATCTCCAGACTTCACATACCCGGTGGCATCCACATTGCCATTGACAATACCGCCCGATTTTGGAAACGCATTTCTCGCCTGTGTCACCGTTTCCGCTAAACCAAGGTTTTTTGTAACCGATTAACTCACCGCAATTCTTGCCAAGGTAGCGTTTTGAAGCATTGAACGAGGCTGGATACGATAAAAATCGAGGAGATTTACGTGTCAATAAATGACCAAAATAATGATTTAGCAAGACATGAATTGATTGTGAGTGGATTGCGAACAAATTTTGGGTAATAAATGAGCGTATTTGTAGGGTTCACTTGCTCAAATCTTCAAGATCCAAATCGAGTTGGTAAGTACGATATAGAACTATTGTCTCTTTCCTAATCCGCTAAATTCCACCCATAGGCTTTAACTTCACAGGATTAACGCTATTGAAACAAAGTGAAGTATGATCGGCTAGTTAAAAAAAGACGCCAAAAAGCGAAATCGAGCTAGCTAAGCGCAGACTGGAGGAAATCAAACATGAAATTAAAAACCCATGACGAATTACATGATGAATGGATGAAAGATCCGGAATACCGGGCAGCATACGAAGTAGAAGAACGAAAAGAAAAATTACAAGCGTTGCTAGCTGAATGGCGTAATCATGCAGGTATTACACGCGCTCAAGTGGCTGAATGTATGGGCGTTAAGCCACCGACAGTTTCTCGCATGGAAAGCAATATTAACAAAGCCAGCATAGATACTCTTGCGCGTTATGCCCAAGCTTGTGGTATCGAAAAAAACCAGATAACGCTTTAACTTTCGTCAGATCTACCCGGTATCTTTATCATGCAATTGGAGGTTATCATGTTTTTCTCAGTAGGTGTTGAGTTTCCGAAAGATGAAAACACCGCGTATGACTTGGTTATTCCTGCGTTGTGTACCGAAGATTATGGTTGTTTCTCTGCTGCTGATAATAAAGAAGACATTGCGATAATGGCGCGTGAAGCTATCTTGTTAACTGTTGAAGATATGGTCGCAAACAGTAGCGGTGTTGAACAAATTCAGGACCCAGGCTATCGGGTCTATGTAAAAAACACAGAATATCAATACATTGATAGTTGGTTTGTTATTGATGTTGATTTATCTGAGTTTTCCGGGAAGCAGCAGCGTATTAATATCTCATTACCCGATACGCTCATTCAGCGTATTGATAATCGGGTCAAAGAAAGCCCAATACAATATCGAGATAGAAGCCACTTTTTAGCGGAAGCAGCAAGACATGAACTTAGGTAGCATTTGGTGCACGGATGCACCAAGCATTCAATTGATGTTATGTTTGTGCTTTTCTATATGTTCTGACCTCTTATATTCCTATCATCTATCCAGTTGTCAGATAATATTTTTAGTGTAATTTCTGGCTTAGCTAGTTTTTGTTGTAAATTATCTGTTACGAAATTTTTGGGAGGCCATCAGGGGGCTAAGATATTCTAATACTTTTATTTTATTATCATTAATTCGCGGTTTTAATCCAGGTTGAGTTTAATAAGATATAAAGATACCGCCATTTTTTCCAGTATATTCCGTTACATAGTCATAGCTTACTACTGGTGGTCTATCTGTTTGACAGATTACAGTCAAATCTTTCCAAGGCTTCATTCTTGGACTAAAATTATCATGATGTATTAAATTAATAACGTCTGCTCCATATGGAGAACTAACGCTCTACTTTATCTTTAAATTAATAATTTATTGTGATCAGGGTTTGAAATATTTAACAAACTCTTCCTTAATGCGGTAAAGACTTTCGAGAGTATTATCAGGTTCTTACGTAATTAACAGTTAAGTGGCTAATCGTTCGGTTATTAAAAGATATTCAGGGCTTCTCTATTTATAATATTCTGATTTGCTGAGATATTAGATTACCCTGAATTCCGTAGTGTAATAATACACTACATAGTACTCATGGAGAACTTGGTTGGATGAAAAAATAAATCTCATTTTCTTTTTTTAGAAAGTTAAACTGATTTCTACCGTTGTACGATATCCTATTGATAATAAATATGAAAAAAATATATATAATATTACTGGCTACTATACTCTGTATTTTTTGCCTTTTATCTCATGTAACTTTGGGTTGCCGAGTAAAAATAGCAGCATATTTCCCTGCCATATTATCTACTTTCTTATTGCTAAACGAAATTATAATGGAGGTTCGTAAAGTTCTTATTTTATTTCTTGGTATCGTCACTCTCATTTATGCCTCTATGAGCCTGATATATGGCTCTCCGGGCTTTAGTTCCTATCTATATCCTTCATCTTTCTAGTTGCTGCTTTGTTGGCTGATTTCACTCACCCCAGTCACAGAGTTATTTATGCTCCTGGGGATTCGTTCACTTGCCGCCGCGCTGCAACTCGAAATCTATTGGGTATATTCTTATATCGGGATTGGCCCGAAATAAATCAACGCTAGGTGCAATCTAATGAAAAACATTTCACGCTCTACCTTAAACGATATCATTGAATGGGATATTAATAGTTGGTCTAAATGTTTAGGTTTTTGGCTTTCAAGAGGAAAAATCAGTCTAGAAAATGCTAAAGTTTTGGAGATTGGTAGCCATAATGGTGGTTTGTCATTATGGGCATCATTAAATGGTGCTAAGGTAATTTGCTCAGATCTCGGAGGCCCAAATAAAAAAGCTTATCAGAAACATAAAGACTACAATCTTAGTGATTCTATTACATATGAAAATATAAATGCGCTGGATATACCATATGAAAATGAATTAGATATTGTGCTGTCTAAATCAGTTATCGGAGGTATAGGCCGTAGTAATAATGTTGAAAATCAGAAAATTGCTATATCAGAAATATACAAATCTTTAAAGAAAGGAGGAGAATATTGGTTTGCCGAAAATCTATCAGCATCTCCTTTACATAAGATACTAAGATCTAAATTTATCCAATGGGGAGATGAATGGAGATACATAACAATAAACGAGATGAATGAGTATTTACACCAATTTTCAAGTGTTGAATATATTACCACAGGATTTATTTCCTGTTTTGGCAGAACAGAAAAACAAAGAAAAATATTAAATTTTCTTGACAGATTTATATTTTCAAGAATAATTCCTAAAAAATGGAACTACATTATCATTGGTGTAGCAAAAAAATAGAGTTATTTACATGTAAATTTATAGTATGGAATGAGGGGAAATACCCCTCATTTTTGTAATTCTGGCAATTTAAATAAAGTTGCAACTAATACATTTAAATTTATTTAACAGAAAATTCTATACTTACACTGCGATTTCTTACCCAAAATGCCTGGCTATTATAACAAATTTGGCCTCCACAGATGGCATTTTCAACTATATCAGGACAGCCTTTAATTAAGGTATACCATTCTGGACTAGCTCCATCTGAATTAGCATGACCACGGCCATGCTGAAATGTGAGTGTACAGCTTTCTGAGTCTGTATTGGAAATATTAATATAACTAACATTCCAATTTACAGTTTTAGTTTCATTTGTACATCCTTCTACTAAGTTATTATTATCTTTCAAATTTCCCAGATAGGTTTGACCCGCTTCTAAACGTATTTTTTTATCTCCACTATCGTACATGCAATTAGATGATTGCGTAACAAGGGTAATGCTCTTTGTGGCGGACGAGTTTTTAATTTCTAATGCATATGTGGCTGATAGATTAGAGATCTTATCCTTCGAAATTTCTAATTTCGCCTTCTCCTCGGTAACGTTTTCTTTTGTCTCAGTAGCGAAAGCTAATTGTGTTGACGAAGATAAAATCACAATAGCTGTACCAATTAAAGTTTTCAAAGTCATCATATTAATAAGCTCCTTTGATGAAATTATTCGGAACTTCATTGTTGAACGTTATTGATATCGTAATGGTAATTATAAGTATAATTCATATTTTTATATATTGAGCTATTTTTGTAAAAAATTAACTTTCTGATATGTATTGGGATGTAACCTGATGAAATGTTAGTGAATATATCTTTTACAAATGTGGTTTATTTTGTAAATAATAACAAATCGGTTTTTTTTATTTTAAAATAATTCTATCAATTGAGTAAGGATATCATCTATATGTTTGTTATTTTAATATTTTTAGAGGTAATGTTTATTACATCGAACTTGAACGAAACTGAGAGGTTTTAATTGATTTTATATTTATCAGTGAAAATAAAAAAGGCCAGCGAAGGCTGGCCAATTTTAAAGATTTATTTATTTTCCTTGAAGTCCTCAAAGGAGATTGGTCCTGCGTTACCAGCTTGATCTAAGCCGTATACACAAAAGCGCACTGGGGCATCTTTCTTCATAAGAGAAATCGGTATTCTTCTATAAATAGAGTAACCAGTGTGATCATCGCATTTTGTAGATTTCACCGGCCCTGATTTTATACGTAAGTCAACGATTTCCCACGGATTAAAACTAGGGTCAACAACCCACCGATCATCTGCTTCAAAAATTAATCTTATCGCTGGTTTTATTGATGGAGGAGTATTGTCAATTTCACGTAATTTTATTGATGCGTTAGACATATCCTGCCAGCTTTTATTTGCAGAATGTTGTCCAATAACACATATGGCGTGAATCCCTTCTTTGGCAGGAACGGTGAGTTTATCCAGCGGTTGTGTCGTGACTGAAATAGGTTTGCTGTATCCTTTAGGATCTGAACAATCAATACTACTCGCCAGTCCTTCCTTATAGCGGATCTTATCAAATCCCTGTTCCTCAAGACGTAAATTCCATGTGGCAGGTTTGTTGTTAACTGTGCTTTTAGTAATCTGTGGGCCGCTAACGTTAATAGTGATCCCTTTTCCATCATCAAGTTTACTTAAATCCAGTTTTCCATCAGGGGTAAATGCGCGTGCAATTTTGTCAACAGGAATATAGTAACTGGCACCTGCACGTGAGAAACCAACATTATTAACTATTTCGCAAGGTCGACCAAGACCGCAACCCGTGTAATTTTGCTCGACGGTGGTATTTAATACACCAATTATCGCAGATTGATCTTTCAATATGACCGGTGAACCAGAAGTTCCTCCCGCGACACCGGCGCAATTAACAGGAACCGCCGGAGTCCAAGTCCATACATGTTCATATAAAAGTGGAGTTTTTCCAAGAATTTGGCAAGCCGAATAGCGTAAATAACGTTTATCACCCTCTACGCCATTGACCGGAATATGAGCAAGTTCAATTGGCTGATTTATTGATGGTTCGTGATTTTTATGTAAAGTGACTGGATGTATTCCGCGCTTTGCTAACTCACCATAAGTTGCTTTGAGTCTGAAGATCGCAAGGTCACCACCTTTCATTGTTGCGTATAAAACCCTGTCGATTTTAACGGGTTGGTGTTCATTAATTAAGTCAATAAAGTAATTTGGTGTATATGTCCAACCCGCGCCCGCAGGCTGATCAATAGTCACGTCGTTGCTCCCTAAGGAATCGTCAAGACAATGACCTGCAGAAAGAATAAGCGCTTGTTGATTTGGGTTAGGGTTTTCTGAACCGGCAATGAGTGTAGCGGTGCAATGGGAATTAATTTTTAATTTTCCAACATGTTTGAATCGATCAGCTTCCGGATCGGTAGATTTTAATAGCGGAGCTTCGTTGCTGGTGTTGTATTGCAAATCAGCGGTATGTTCATTTTTGCTTTCGGAGAGTGTTTGTGCGAAACAATTTGTTGACACAATCCCTGTAATAAGTGTAGCTAAAAAAATTTTTTTCATATTTTTACCTCATGTTATTTACATTTTTAATATTTCCATGTAACGGAGGCAGATGTTCAATGAAATGTATCGCTAAGATTTTTTAAAACTTTAATAAATCCATTTAATGTTTATTAATTTATGAATTAATAGACAGTTTTTTAGCGCATAAAATCATTCTATTGGATATCTGTTCTCCTTACCTAATAATAAATAACATAAAAATCAGATGAACCGTTTTATATACTGCAATAGAGCTGTAACGATCAATATATACCTGTTATCTTTCAAGTTGCCTCTTTGTTGGCTGCACTCACTCACCCCAGTCACATAGTTATCTATGCTCCTGGGGATTCATTCACTTGTCGCCGCGCTGCAACTCGAAATCTATTGGGTATATGCTCCCGGGGATTCGCTCCATTGCCGTCGCGATGCATCTTGAAATCTATTGGGTATAATTGTTTTTCTGATATTACAAATAATGGGTTGATTAAATAGAATTTAAACTCCGGAAGTATGTACGTTTATTAATCGTTACTTGATTTTCCATCCGGAGCATTTATTGAGGAATAATAAAAGTGTTAATGGAATAGTTCTAGTTCTGTTATGCTGAGTTTTAGTTCAGCTTGCAGGGTTTTCAAATAGTCAGTCGCAATGGCGGCTAAAATCGAATAAAAATCATTTTCCAGTTTGGTGGTTTGAACGAGTTCCAGGTAACGGTATGCCCACGGTAGTAGGTGCTGTTCCAGTAATATGCGCGCTGCGGGTTTATGTCCTTGCTCCAAAATATAAACCAGAGCCAGTAACATTAGACCGAATTGATCTTCTGGTTCCCGCTGTTTGCTAGACAAAACTATATTTTGTTGCACCAGAAATTCCCGGTAAGCTAGGGTGCTTTCACCTAATAACAGATTTTCTCTGTCCAGATAGATTGATCCCCAAGGTGGTGCGGGCATAGCTCCTTGTCCTTCGAACAAAATGGAGTAGTCATATTGCAGGAATTCAGTTGGCAAGACAGTGATTTTCCTCGTCAGGCTTTTTATTTTATTACTATTTGGCCATGGAAATAATTTATCGATATCTGCAAATAATGGAATCAGTGGGCTGACTTGTTCTGACTGGGGTGAGTAATAAAAACAGGCACCAAGCATCCGCGGAATAGTGGTATCTAATAACATCGGTAGTTCTCATTGTGATTGGGTTATACCTGTTATCTCTCAAGTTGCTGCTTTGTTGGCTGCACTCACTCACCCCGGTCACATAGCTATCTATGCTCCCGGGGATTCGCTCCTTTGCCGTCGCGATGCATCTTGAAATCTATTGGGTATATACAGTGATATAAAAGGCAATTTTACGATAAACAGCATCATAAACTTATACGATATGGATAGATAGTTGATTATGATCAACGATTAATCTGTTGCTGTGTTGTTACCATCTTTGTTAGTAAATTGGCGATGATTTTTACTATAAAATACATAAATTTAACGCCGAAAATAATAATGCTCATCATTTTTTTAATGTGAAAAATAGGTATTTAATTTGCATTTTAATTCAACGAATTTAATAAGGTTATTATAGTGAAAATAAATATATCATTAGCAATCTAATAATTTAAAAACCAAATAGATCCAATAGATTTCGAGTTGCAGCGCGGCGGCAAGTGAATGCATCCCCAGGAGCATAGATAACTATGTGACTGGGGTGAGTGAAAGCAGCCAACAAAGCAGCAACTTGAAAGATGAAGGGTATAGACCACGTTAAAAATAAATCGCCATCAGGTTAATGCTGTACCTCAACGGTACAGTTGGGAAGGAGGTGAGAATCCTCCGCAGCCCCCGCTGCTGTGATGCTGACGACTCTGCTGATGCCACTGGTCGGAATGACTGGGAAGGAAGTGGAGAAGAATGATGCTAAGCCAGAAGACCGACCTGACAGGTATGAGACATTAACTCCTTCGGTGGGAAGCGGGTTGTCATTCGAGTGGTGTGTGCAGTGTTGGCACGTCTTATTGGCGCTCATTTTCCGATCGATATGTCGGGAATTTTTTATGCAATGGTCAAGAAGGAAAGCATTTGTTATCGCGGGTACTGGCAGTGGTTGCGGCAAAACCACCGTTACCCTTGGCATTTTACGTGCATTGATGCTGCGAGGGTTATCTGTCCAGCCGTTTAAAGTAGGACCAGATTATCTGGATAGCGGCTGGCATAGCACTGTGTGCGGTGTAGCATCTCGCAATCTCGATGCATTCATGCTGCCAACAATGACTCTCAACGGCCTTTATAATCAGCATATGCGTCATGCTGATGTCGCAGTTATTGAAGGTGTGATGGGGTTGTATGATGGTTACGGTATTGATCCGGATTATTGCAGCAGCGCTGCGATGGCTAAGCAATTGGGATGCCCGGTGATTCTGCTGGTAGATGGCAAGGCAGTATCCACTTCTGTCGCTGCGACTGTTTTGGGGTTCTGTCGTTTCGATCCTGCTCTAACGATTGCGGGTGTCATTGTTAATCGCGTCAATTCTGAAAATCATTTCGAACTCATCCGTCATGCCATTGAACATTATTGTGGTATTCCGGTGTTGGGGCGCTTGCCTGTGATGCAAGATGTATCGTTACCATCCCGTCATCTTGGCCTTATTCCTGCTCAGGAGCAGGTTGCTGATGATGCTCGTTGGCAGCGGCTGGCCCAACAGGTTGAGAGGCATATCAATCTTGATCGTCTGCTCGTGCTTTGTGACTGTCCTACTTTGCCAAAAGGTGAGGCACCGCCATTACCTGATCCTGCGTTGGCTGATGGTCTGACGTTAGCATTAGCAGATGATGAAGCTTTTAACTTTTATTACCCAGATAATTTGGAAATGCTGGAACAGTCGGGGGTACAGATTCACCGTTTTAGTCCACTGCATGATCGCCATTTGCCCGAATGTCAGATGATTTATCTTGGTGGGGGCTACCCTGAAATATATGCCGCTAAATTGGCCGCCAATAGTGCCATGCGGGCAGCTTTACAGGATGCTCATCACCGGCAGGTTCCGCTTTATGCTGAATGTGGTGGTTTGATGTACCTTGGCGAGTCATTGACCGACGGAGAGGGGAAACGTCACCAAATGACGGGCATTTTGCCGGGAAACAGTCGGATGGGGACGCGACTCATGCGCTTTGGTTACTGTCAGGCTCAAGCCCGTTATGACACTTTACTGGCTAAAAAAGGCGAGATCTTGCGAGGGCATGAATTCCACTATTCAGATTTTATCAGTTCGGTACCTTCGGTTTTTGACTGTACTAAGTGGCGTGACGACATGGTGATACAGCAATGGGCCGGAGGTTATCAGGTACGGCAAACTCTGGCGAGTTATCTGCATATCCACTTTGCTCAGCATCCCGGTCTGCTTAATCGCTGGTTGACGTTCGCCCGGAGGTTGTTATGACACTTGCCGCCTGGTTTGCTGCTTTCCTGCTCGATAGTTGGTTAGGTGATCCACCGCATTGGCCTCATCCAGTGCGATGGATTGGCAAGCTGATTTCACTGGTACAACGGGCTATCCGGCACTGTTGTCACAGCGAACGTGCACTGAAAGTCGGCGGAGCGGGGTTGTGGATAGTGGTTGTTGGACTGACTTGGCTGGTGAGTTGGGGATGTTTGTGGCTGATGAACTACATTCACCCTTGGGTTGGTTGGCTGGCCGAAGTATGGATGATTTATACCCTGTTAGCGGGCCGTTGTCTGAGTGACGCGGCGCTGGCGGTACATGACGTATTACAACATGGCTCACTGGATGCAAGTCGCCAGCAATTATCGTGGATTGTTGGCCGGGATACTTCTCAATTGGATGTACCACAAATGACGCGTGCGGTGGTGGAGACTGTGGCGGAAAACAGCGTTGATGGTGTTATTGCCCCACTGTTTTTCCTGATGATTGGCGGTGTGCCGTTGGCAATGGCTTACAAAGCGGTGAACACCCTTGATTCTATGGTGGGATATAAAACGCCGGAATACCGCGCGATTGGGTATGTTTCCGCCCGTATGGATGACCTGGCAAACTGGTTGCCGGCACGGCTGAGTTGGCTGTTGCTGAGTGTAGCGGCTTGGTTTATTCGGGTTGATTTTCGTCAGGCGCTACGTATTGGTTGGCGCGATCGTTATCAGCATGCCAGTCCCAACTGTGCCTGGCCTGAAGCTACGGTAGCGGGAGCGTTGGGTATCCGCCTTGGTGGTCCGAATTATTACTTTGGTGAACGGGTAGATAAACCTTGGATTGGTGATGAACGCCGTAAAATCGAGCTGACGGATATCCCGCTCAGCATCCACTTGATGATGGTAGCTTCGCAACTGGCCTTACTGTTGTTTGCGTTGTTGCGCTTACTGTTGGTCGGCATGGCTTAGAAAAGGGCAATGATATGAATTACCTCCAGAAACCTCAGCAAATTGAACAGAATAGCTTCGCAATCATTGGCGACATTATTGCCCATGAACATCCTGATTATCGTTTTGTTGATGAGATGCAGGAAGCGGTAATTAAACGGGTGATCCACACTACCGCAGATTTTGATTGGCTGGATATTTTGTGGTTCTCGCCAGATGTGCTGACCCACATTACTGAGGCATTGCGTCGAGGATGCATCTTGTATACCGATACCACGATGGCTCAGTCTGGCATTAACAAAACGCTGTTACATCAGATGGGTTGTGAGAGTCGTTGTTATATCAGTGATCCGCGCGTAGTAGCGATGGCGAAAGCGCAAGGTATCACCCGCTCTATGGCGGCGGTGGATGTCGCACTGGATGAGGAAGGCGACAAAATATTCGTGTTCGGTAATGCGCCAACAGCCTTGTTCCGCTTGCTAGAGAGACAGGCTTCACCCTTAGCGGTGATTGGGGTACCGGTTGGGTTTGTGGGTGCCGCGGAGTCGAAAGCCGCGTTGATGCAAAGTGACTTGCCCTGTATCGCAGCCGCAGGCCGTAAAGGGGGGAGCAACGTCGCAGCGGCAATTATCAATGCCATTTTGTACCGATTACGGGAGGCTCCATGAGCGACACCATGCAACTGGATAGCATCTGGCATAACGGTAAACAGTATCGCAAAGGTTATACCACCGGTTCCTGTGCTACTGCCGCCGCTAAGGTTGCCGCATTGATGGTACTGCGCCAGCAAGTTATTGACCATGTTTCTATTGTGACACCTTCTGGTGTGACACTGCGTCTTAATGTCGAGCAACCCTTGATTGAAGGGCAGCAGGCTACTGCGGCTATTCGTAAAGATGGCGGTGATGATGTGGATGCGACCCATGGCATGTTGATTTTTGCCCGTGTCACCCTGTGCGACCACGGAGAGATCCATCTGCGTGGAGGCGAAGGTGTTGGCACTGTGACTCGCAAAGGTGTTGGGTTGCCAATAGGGAGTGCTGCCATTAACCGTACACCACGCCAGACCATTGAGGCAGCGGTTCGGGAGGCTATTGGTCCTACACGGGGCGCGGAAGTGGAAATCTTCGCACCGGAAGGTGAAGAGCGGGCAAAGAAAACTTACAACGGGCGATTGGGGATACTGGGTGGCATTTCCATCATTGGTACTACCGGTATTGTCACCCCTATGTCGGAGGAGAGCTGGAAGCGTTCATTAGCGCTAGAGCTGGAAATGAAACGAGCAGCAGGAGCCGAAAAAGTCATTCTGGTTCCTGGTAATCACGGTGAGCGTTTTGTGCGTGAACAACTGGGGCTTGATGGTCAGTTAGTTGTCACCATGAGTAACTTCGTTGGTTACATGTTGCAGGAAGCGGTGCGGCTTGGATTCCGCCATATCATGTTAGTAGGACATCCCGGCAAGCTGGTGAAAGTGGCCGCAGGCATTTTTCATACCCACAGTCATATTGCTGATGGTCGCATGGAAACTTTAATTGCATATCTGGCGCTGATGGGCGCACCGCAGGCACTGCTGTTGGAGGTTAATCGCTGCGATACCACAGAAGCTGCAATGGAACTGATCGCAGAACAGGGGTTGCAAGCGGTTTATGATCGCATTGCTGAACGTATTTGCGAACGGATGAGTGAGATGTTGCGTTTTGCCGTTAATCCACCGCGTTGTGATGCCATTATGTTCTCCTTTGATAATCAGATATTAGGTACTAGCCGCCCATTAAATGACATTTTGGAGGAGATGAAATGATCATCGTAGTCGGTATTGGTCCCGGTGATACTGCGTATCTGATACCGCAGGCACAGCGTTATATCACTGAGGCGGAGGTATTGGTGGGTGGCAGGCGCCATCTGGAGATATTTAGCGGCATAACCCATGAAACCCGCATATTGGATGCAGATCTTGCCAGCTTGATTGTCTGGCTACAGAACAACAGCACTCGTCATATTGTGGTATTAGCGTCTGGTGATCCGTTGTTGTATGGCATCGGCAAACTATTGTCTGAATATTTTACCGCAGATGATCTGCGCATTATTCCGGGTATCAGTTCAATTCAGTATCTATGTGCCAAAGCCGCGTTGGATATGAACGATATCTATCTGACCAGCAGTCACGGGCGTACCCCAGATTTTGATTGGCTTTTGCAACACGACAAAGTAGGGATGGTAACTGATGGGCGCGTAGGCCCGTGGGCAATTGCGCAGGCCATTATTCAGCGTGGCCTGAGCCGTACATTGATTATTGGTGAGAACCTCTCTTTGTCCAATGAGCGTATTCACCGCCTGCAACCTGAAGCGGTGGCGACTGACTATGACATGAACGTGGTGGTGATCCTAAATGAGAGATGATGAATTTTTACGCGGCCAAAAAGTGCCGATGACTAAAGAGCCAGTACGTGCATTAGCACTAGAGCGGCTGGAGTTGATTAATGCCAAACAGTTGATTGATGTGGGGACAGGTACAGGCAGTGTGGCGCTGGAGGCGGCGTTGCGATTCCCGGCACTGACCATCACCGCTATTGAACGTAACCCGGTGGCACTGGCTTTGATTGGCGAGAATCGTCAACGGCTGGGTTGTCATAATGTGGAAATCATTGCTGGAGAAGCGCCGTTAGCATTGGAGGTTATGGCAGATGCGGTATTTATTGGTGGCAGTGGTGGACAATTGACAGCACTGATCGACTGGGCGCTGGAGCACATGTACCCCGGTGGCCGTCTGGTACTGACTTTTATTTTGCTGAATAACTTGAATGATGCCTTGGCACATTTGCGGACATGTCAAATCAGTAACTTGGAATGTATACAGTTACAAGCATCTACTCTGGCATCACTTGGCAATGGTCACTATTTCAAACCGAATAATCCGACTTATCTGATTTCCTGTTACAAGGAGAAGAATGATGTCTGAGTATTTTGATCCCCGGAAAGTGTGGTTTGTAGGAGCTGGGCCGGGTGACAAGGAGTTGATCACTCTGAAAGGCTACCGTTTGTTACAACAGGCGCAGGTGGTGATTTATGCCGGCTCGCTGATTAATACCGAATTGCTGGATTATTGTCCGTCAGAGGCTGAATGCCATGACAGCGCCGGTCTGACGCTGGAACAGATTATTACGTTGATGGTTGATGGCGTCCATGCGGGTAAATTGGTGGTTCGACTGCAAACTGGCGATCTCTCGTTGTATGGCTCTATTCGCGAGCAAGGAGAAGCTTTAACCGATGCTGGTATTGGTTTTGTCTCGGTGCCGGGTGTCAGTGCTTTTCTGGGCGCGGCAGCGCAGTTAGGGGTGGAATACACGGTACCCGAGGTGTCGCAAAGCCTGATCATTACCCGGATTGAGGGGCGTACGCCGGTGCCACCGCTTGAACAACTGGAATCCTTTGCAGCTCATCAAACTTCAATGGCTATCTATCTTTCTGTACAGAAGATGAAGCACGTGGCTGCGCGTCTTCAGGCCGGTGGTTACCCGGTCACAACGCCGGTTGCGGTGATATACAAAGCGACTTGGGCTGAAAGTCTTACTGTACGCGGTACATTGGCGGATATTGCTGAGAAAGTGCAGGCAGCGGGTATCCGTAAAACGGCTTTAATTCTGGTTGGGGCTTTCCTGGGAGAGGAATATCACAATTCCAGACTCTACGATGCGGGGTTTAGCCATGAATATCGCCGGGCATGAGTCGATAGCGGTGTTCTGTTTGACGCCGGGCGGGGTCAAACTGGTACGTCGGTTGAAAACGCATCTTCCTCTAACCTGTTTTACCAGTGAAAAGCTGCTGGAGCCGGGGTTTATTCCATTTAATGGTAGCTTCGGTGACACTTTGCGCGAGGCATTTAAAAGCTATTCGGCGCTGGTCGTCGTTGCGGCGCTTGGGATCACGGTACGTATGATTGCGCCACTGATAAACGACAAAATGGATGATCCCGCCGTGGTGGTAATTGATGAGCGCGGTCAGCATGTCATTAGCCTGCTATCCGGTCATGTGGGTGGGGCAAATGCATTGACTTACTCTCTGGCGGAACTTCTGGGGGCTGATCCAGTGATTACGACTGCCACTGATGTTAACGGGATGGCGGCGCTGGATACCCTTGCGACTCAGTTAGATGCCGATATACAGGATTTTCGCCACGTGGTGAAAGTAATAAATCAAATGTTGGTCAGTGGTCAAAAAGTCGGGTTGTGGTGGGATGAACCACTACTTAGCGAATGCGAGCACTGTGATACCCGAGGTTTTGTCCCGGTAACCTGTTTGGATATGTTGCCGGAATTGGATGTATTGGTGTGTGTCACATTGCGAGATTCGTTGCCGGCGCTGTCGTTGCCGGTTTATAAACTGGTGCCGAAACGTGTTGTGGCTGGAATCGGTTGTCGCCGGGATACACCATTGCAAACACTGGTTGAGCTATTGCGGAAGCAGATGGCGGAAAATCATTTTGATCTGATGGCCCTGCGCGCCATTGGTAGTGTTGTCATTAAAAAGGATGAACCAGCGCTGAATCAGCTTGCACAGCGTTGGCGTGTACCGTTTGAGTTGTTCAGTGTTAATGAGCTAAGTCGCCATGAACAGCGTTTTCCCGCTTCCGATTTTGTACGCCAGACGGTGGGAGTTGGCAGTGTTTCACAACCTGTCGCCTGGTTAATGAGCGAAGGAAAACTGGTTGGTCGGACCCTGCGTGAGCAGGGCGTCACTATCACTTTGGGGGTATCACAATCATGTTAACCGTAATCGGTATTGGACCGGGCAATGAATCCATGATGACACAGGAAGCCATTGCCGCGATTCGCGAAGCTGAAATTATTGTCGGCTATAAAACCTACACCCATTTGGTCAAACATCTGACGATGGATAAAGAAGTGATTAAAACCGGCATGTGTAAGGAGATTGAACGCTGCCAGACAGCGATTGATCTGGCTTTGTCCGGTCGCAAGGTGGCCTTAATCAGTAGCGGGGATGCGGGGATCTACGGTATGGCCGGCTTAGTGCTGGAGTTGGTTTGCCAGCAACAATGTGATCTTGAAGTTAAGTTAGTGGCAGGGATCACCGCCAGTATTGCCGCGGCGTCATTGTTAGGCGCACCGTTGATGCATGATTTTTGTCATATCAGTTTAAGCGACCTGCTAACGCCATGGCCGATGATTGAAAAACGCATTATTGCTGCCGCACAAGCCGATTTTGTTATTTGTTTCTATAACCCACGCAGCCGTGGCCGTGAAGGACATCTTGCCAAAGCATTTGAACTTATGCGTCCGTGGAAAGCGGCACAGACGCCAGTGGGAGTGGTGAAGGCTGCCGCACGTAAAAAACAGGATAAATGGATCACCACATTTGGCGAGATGGATTTTTCACCGGTGGATATGACCAGTCTGGTCATCGTTGGCAATCAAACGACTTATTGCCGTGATGGACTGATGATCACACCACGAGGATATGAATTATGAATTCTCCGGCAATCCATGTTTTCGGGGGAACCAGTGACGCTCGGGCGCTTTGTCAGGCATTAGACGCGGCAGGAGCACGTTACCGTCTTTCTGTTGCTACTGATGCAGGCAGACAACTGGCGGGAGATATTCGCGGCGATGTGGTGGTAGGGCGAATGGATACCGAGGCGATGGTGCATTATTTTGACCAGCATAAAGTACGTTGGGTGATTGATGCCTCTCATCCTTATGCGGATGTGCTGAGCCAAAACGTGATCACCGCTTGTCGCCGTTTGTCATTGCGGCTCACCCGATATCAGCGTCCCAGTGAAATTGATTTACTGAATCACCCGTTGTTGTACAAAGTTGATAGTGTGGAGGCGGCTTGCGACGTTGCCCGGACACTGGGGCAACGAATCTTGCTAACCACCGGTAGCAAGCAACTGGCGCTATATCAGCGTTTACTACCGGGAAAAACCTTGTTGGTACGGGTATTACCGACGGCGGAGGTACTGGTTCAGTGTGAGGCTTTGGGGCTAGGTGTTGATCATATTATTGCTCTGCGCGGCCCGTTTACCGCTGAATTCAATCATGCACTGTATGAACTTTGCCATCCTGATGTGGTGATCACTAAAGAATCTGGTGCAGAAGGGGGATATCAGCAGAAAGTGGCGCCTTGTCTGGCACTTAATATCCCTTGCATTGTGGTATGCCGTCCTGCTTCGTCTTTACAGCATGATGAAGGAGTGCGGGTTAGCTCATTGGATGAGTTTGTCCAGCACTTGATTCACTGGCAACAACAACGAGGGCAATAAAATGAAAAAGGCACTGCTAATTATCAGTTTTGGAACTAGCTATCAGCAAACCCGACAAAAGAATATTGAGGCTTGCGAACAACAACTGGCGGCTGCTTACGATGATCGTGATCTGTATCGCGCGTTCACCTCTGAAATGATCATTCGTAAATTGCAAAGGCGTGATGGCTTACAGGTGGATAACCCACGTCAGGCGTTGGAGCGTTTAGTCAGTGAGGGTTATCAGGATGTCGCTATTCAGTCCCTGCATGTGATCAACGGCGACGAATACGAAAAGATCGTCAGTGAAGTGCGTACCTTTAGTGATCGTTTCCAACGTCTGGTTGTTGGTACGCCGTTGCTTAACAGTTTTGCCGATTATCAACAACTGCTTATTGCTCTGAAAAGTCAAATGCCGCCGTTAGCTGAGGATGAGCGTGTGGTGTTTATGGGGCATGGTGCTACTCATCATGCCTTTTCTGCCTATGCATGCCTTGATCACCTGATGAGTTCACATAATTTCCCGGCGTTGGTTGGCGCGGTGGAAAGTTACCCGGAAATCGACCAGATCATCATTCGCTTGCGTCGGCAGGCGGTGCGTAAAGTGCATTTGATGCCATTAATGCTGGTGGCTGGCGATCATGCGATTAACGATATGGCATCAGACGAGCCGGATTCGTGGCGCTCTCAATTGGAGGCTGTTGGGATCAAAACCCAATCCTGGTTACAGGGATTAGGTGAAAATCCGTTGATTCGCCAGATGTTCGTTCAACACTTGGCGAATGCATTACAGGCAGATCAGCAGGAGGTGGTGTGATGAATGGCAAGCTTTATGCTATAGGTGTTGGCCCCGGTGCCAGTGATTTGATTACTGTACGGGCTGCCCGGATACTTCCCCGCCTTGATGTACTTTATGCCCCTGCCGGGCGTAAAGGGGGGGATAGTTTGGCACTCTCCATTGTGCGCGAATACTTGTTACCCCACACGGAAATTCGCACATGTCATTTCCCGATGAACAGTAATGACGAAGAAAAACAGTCGGTATGGGATGCAGTCGCTCGACAGCTGAAAGATGAAGTAACAAAAGGGCAGCAAGTGGGATTTATTACGCTTGGTGATGCCATGTTATTCAGCACCTGGGTCTTTTTGCTGGCGCGGATTGGTCAACAGGAGTGGTTGGAAATTATTCCTGGTATCACCTCTTTTGCTGGGATTGCCGCACGTACCGTATTACCACTGGCGATGGAACAGCAATCAATGGTGATTATGTCTTGTACCGCGCCGGAAGCTGAGCTGGAGCAGGCACTGCAAACCCATGATTGCGTCGTGCTGATGAAAGTTTATAACCGTTTTACCGCCGTGAGTGCATTGCTGGCACGCCTGAATTTATTTGAACATGCCTTATTAATGGCGGATGCTACATTGCCAACTGAGCAATGCTGGCGCCGCTTGGATCAAGTGAACGCCGATCAGAAATTACCTTATTTCTCCACCATCTTAGTGAATAAACAGTGGCGTACTGGGGAGTAAATATAAAGAGGTGGCATTATGGGATTATCTTTAATGTTGCAGGGTACGGCATCCGATGTAGGGAAAAGCGTATTAGTTGCGGGATTATGCCGTATCTTTGTTCAGGATGGTTATCGCTGCGCACCGTTTAAATCACAGAATATGGCGCTGAATTCTGGTATCACTATTAACGGTGAAGAGATGGGTAGGGCACAAATTTTTCAGGCGGAGGCGGCGGGTATCGAGCCTGATGTACGGATGAACCCGGTATTGCTTAAACCCACCAGCGACCGCAAGGCTCAAGTTGTGCTAATGGGAAAAGTCGCCTGTAGCATGAATGCGGTGGAATATCACCAATACAAGCCTCGTTTGCAGCAGCAAATCAGTGAAGTTTTTTATAGTTTGGCCCGTGAATATGACGTGATTGTGCTGGAAGGGGCTGGTAGTCCGGCGGAGATCAATTTGCGTGATCGAGACATTGTCAACATGGGAATGGCGGAAATGGTTGATGCGCCGGTGCTGTTGGTCGCGGATATCGATCGAGGGGGCGTCTTCGCTGCCATCTACGGCACGCTGGCGTTGTTGCGCCCGGAAGAAAAAGCGCGGGTAAAAGGGGTCATCATCAACAAATTCCGAGGTGATATCAGCCTGCTCCAGCCGGGTATTGAACAGATTGAAACCTTAACTGGAGTGCCTGTTCTGGGGGTGATGCCTTGGCTGGATATTGATCTGGAAGATGAGGACGGCGTAGCGTTGCAAACCGGTAAATATGATGGTGCAGCAGAAAAAGCGTTGGATATCGCGGTGATTCGTTTACCTCATATTGCTAATTTTACTGACTTTAATGCGCTGGCAGTGCAACCTGATGTTCGTTTGCGTTATGTGACTCATCCAGCTGCGTTACAGCCATCGGATCTGATTATCTTGCCCGGTAGCAAAAACACGTTGGGAGATTTGCAATGGTTGCGGCGAAACGGATTAGCGGATGCTCTGTTGACGGCACATCAGGCTGGTATTCCTGTGATCGGTATCTGCGGTGGTTATCAAATGTTGGGACAACGGATTATCGATGGAGTGGAATCGGGTATTGAACAGATGGAGGGTCTTGGATTACTGGATATGGAAACCCGATTTGCCCATGAAAAAGTGACAACCAGAGTAAATGGTAGTTGTTTATCTGGATTGCCGGGTTTGTTGTCAGATTGCATTGAGCAGCCTATCCGGGGTTATGAGATTCATATGGGCAGTTCGTCACTGGGGGAAAATGCGACACCGTTTGCCTGTATTACTGAGCGTAACAGCCAAGCCGGTAGTTGGTTTGATGGTGCGGTTAATCGAGAGGGGAATGTGATGGGCAGTTATATTCATGGTTTGTTTGACAGCGCTAATTTTACCCGTGCTCTGCTTAATGCTTTACGTCAGCGCAAAGGGTTAACGGCTTACCAAGGTGACACCTTGGATTACGCTCACTATAAACAAACTCAGTTTGATCGCTTGGCGGAAGCCATGCGCGAGCACTTGGATATAGAACGGATTTATCAGTGTATGAAAACCCATCAACAAGATTTGGCACCGTGATCCTGATTACTGGCGGCGCTCGCAGTGGTAAAAGTTTGCTGGCGGAGAAACTGGCGGCACAAGCGAATAAACAAGTGTTTTATATTGCGACTTCTGTGGTGACAGACAGTGAAATGGCTGAGCGAATACGTTTGCACCGCGAAAACCGGCCTTCCCATTGGCGCACATGGGAAGGCTATCACAATCTTGGCGCAGTCATTATGACGCAAACCCAGCCGGGGGAAGCGGTCATTCTTGAATGTATTACCACATTGATCACCAATTTATTATTTGATCTGGCAGGAGAAACCCCACCGGAACAAATGGACTTTGCGGTATTGGAGGTGGGAATTCAGCAGCAAATTAGTGATCTATTAGCGGCTTGTGCCTGCATGACTTCCCCGATATATCTGGTGACGAACGAATTGGGCATGGGCATTGTGCCGGAGAACCGTTTGGCCCGTCATTTCCGCGACATTGCTGGAAGAGTTAACCAGCGGTTGGCGGCGGCGGCCAGTGAGGTATTTCTGATGGTATCGGGGATTGAGGTTAAAATTAAATGAATCTGCGTCTTTTTCTCGCCACCTTACAATTTATGACTCGCATTCCGGTACCGTCGCGTTGGACGCAGGGATTGGAAATAGATCAATACGTGCGCGGTATTGCGGGTTTCCCATTTGTTGGGTTGATTGTCGGTCTGCTTGCTGCTGCTATTTTTACTCTGCTTGCACCTTGGTGTGGTATGCCATTGGCGGCATTAGGTTACGTATTAGCGTTGTCATCACTAACGGGGGCGCTTCATCTTGATGGTTTAGCAGATACCAGTGATGGTGTGTTTTCTGCTCGTCAGCGGGAAAGAATGCTGGAAATTATGCGTGACAGCCGTTTGGGAACCAACGGTGGATTGGCGTTGATCTTCCTTATTTTGGCGAAAGTGCTGGTGGTAAGCGAATTAGCACTACGTGATGCTCCGATGTTAATGGCCTTGGCGGCTGCATCAGTAGCAGGCAGGAGCGCGATTGTACTGTTAATGTATCGCCAACGTTGCGCCCGTGAAGGGATTGGGCTGGGAAACCTTTATATTGGTCGGGTTAATGGTCATCAGACCTTGTTGACGCTGTTAGGTGGCGTGGTGTTGATCGCCCTGTTGATGCGATGGTCTGGTGTGTTGGCGTTAGCGATCACGTTGTTGGTTATCGGATTGTTAGCGGTGTATCTGCATCGTCGTTTAGGTGGTCAGACTGGTGATACCCTTGGAGCGTCTGTAGAGGTTGGGGAGTTGGTGTTTTTACTGGCGTTACTGTGAGTAACTTCCTAACAGAATGCTCAACTCCCTATTTTAGCGCCAAGCATTAGCTGGCTGAGAGAATAACAGTAATAGGTGCGTAATGCTTACGGGCGGAAATCTGGCGACTTTCCCAGCGATCATGAGCTGCTTGGAGGTTAATCCAAAAATCCTCGTCTGTTTCAAATAAACCGGCTAATTGTGTGGCCTCTTCGACGGACAGGCGCCGGGAATTATTCACAATCTGACCGATAACTTTACGAGAAACACCCATCGCATTCGCCAGCTGCTGTTGAGTTATTTTCAAGGGTTTCAAAAACTCTTCAGTCAACATCTCGCCTACAGTGGTAGGTTCTGCTGTTCTGGTATCCATAAAGTTTCCTTAGTATTTATGTGGGTCAAGATAAAGATCATAAGCATGACCATCACGCCAGCGAAAAATGAGCTTCCATTGAATAGATACACGAATGCTAGACCATCCATCTAAGTTTCCTGAAAGGCGCTCATAGTTATTACTACGTGGAGAAAACAATGATTTCTCTGTAGTGGAGGCATAATGAAACCAAAAAGGAACAAGGTGCGTCTAAAAAACATATGATACGCTGGAATTATAAAACAGAAATACTTTATCTGTGCGAATGAGCAGTGACATAGCTCGCAGCGTTTTTATGATAAATTATGTTCACCTAATGAAAAAGGTGTTATCGCAATAGGATAGGGCATTCTGAGAAAACGTTATCTGATAGAAGCGGTGTTTGGTTGGTTAAAAAATATTTCTCAAATAAGTTTTTTCTCTTGAAGGAGTAATCGGAGTGATTATCACCTGCCAGCCAAAAAAGCTAATCTGAATCTACATGTTTCTGAATTAGCTATCCTTAAACACATATGAGGTTGAGTAACGACAATGCGACTATTTTTAGTTCGGCATGGTCAAACAGAAGCGAATTTGAGCGGTGTTTTCTGTGGTATGACGGATGTGGCGTTGACTGAAACGGGAATAAATCAGGCCCGGCAAGTTGCCTGCCATCTATCGGCAGTGACATTTTCGCAAGCGACAAGTAGCGCGCTATGGCGGGCGCGTCATACTGCGGAGATTATTCTGGCAGGTAGCTCGTTATCAGCCAGCATTGATGTGCGACTTAATGAAATGGATTTTGGTGAGTGGGAGATGCGCCATCACCGCGATTTACAGTATGAAGATGCTGAAGCCTGGGCTGACTGGTTAGCCGATTGGCAACAAGCATCCCCGACCGGCGGTGAAACCTTTTCGACATTTGCGGCACGAGTAGAAAACGTGGTGCAACAACTGCTGACACAAGAAAGTCAGGCTAATCTGCTATTAGTTGCCCATCAAGGGGTCTTGAGCCTGTTATTGGCAGGTTTACTAACTATGCCACCTTCTGCCATGTGGCACTTTCGTTTTGAACAGGGAACATACAGTGTCGTGGAAATCCAACATGGATTTACTATATTACGCACATTTAATAGCCGGGCTGACTGGCAGTCTGAGATACGGGAATAGCACTGTGCAAACATTTTCATCAATCCTAAATGCCATTATGCCGTTGGATAATGTTGCTATGGCGCGCACGGCTGCCCGATTGGATGGGCTGGTTAAACCAACGGGCAGTTTGGGACGTCTGGAACATCTGGCAATTCAACTTGCTGGCATGCGGGGATTATCGGGTCACCATATTGATCGTAAACAAATCATTGTTATGGTTGCGGATCATGGGGTGTATGACGAAGGCGTGACCATATCGCCTAAATCAGCAACGGCCATTCATGCTCAGAATATGATAAAAGGAATCACAGGTGTTTGTGTGTTGGCGGCGAATGCGGGCGCAGAGGTGAAAGTTGTGGATATGGGCATTGACAGCGAGCCTCTGCCGGGATTAGTCAACATGAAGTTGGGGCGAGGCAGTGGCAACATTGCTCAAGGACCGGCGATGAGCCGCCAGCAAGCTGAAGATCTGCTGTTGGCAAGCGCACACCTGACGCTGGAACAGGTTGCAAATGGCGTGAAGCTGTTTGGTGTGGGTGAATTGGGTATGGCGAATACCACGCCGGCGGCGGCGGTGGTCAGTATCTTGACTGACAGCGATCCTCAGCAAATAGTCGGCATTGGGGCTAACTTCCCCAGAGATCGTCTACATCACAAAGTCGCGGTTGTGCAACAGGCGATTGGAATCAATCGGCCTGATGCCAGAGATGGCATTGATGTATTAGCAAAGGTTGGTGGTTATGATTTGGTGGGGATGGCGGGTGTGATGCTTGGTGCGGCCTCTGCTGGACTGCCAGTGATTCTGGATGGTTTTCCCTCTTATGCGGCGGCGCTGGCTGCTTATCGTATTGCTCCTGATGTGTGTCATTACCTGATTCCTTCGCATTTATCGGCAGAGAAAGGCTCAATCATTGCGTTGCAACATCTGCAACTGGAACCTTATTTGCATTTGGGCATGCGTTTGGGGGAGGGGAGTGGCGCTGCGTTGGCTATGCATCTGGTGGATGCGGCTTGTGCTATGTATAACAATATGGGACTACTGGCTGAAAGTAATATTGTGTTGCCGTTTTAATTGTCGGGATAATTTGATAACCCGCATCCGTAAGGGAATGAGAGAAAAGCGTTATCACCTTGGGAAAGGATAACGCGGAGAAGATGGGATTTGGTTTGAGTTATTGCCTATTATGCAATGGCTGCAAAAGTCAGACCTGTCGCATGAATAACTTTCTTCATGGTTTTCAGTGTAGGATTGCCTTTAGGTGATAGTGCCCGGTATAAAGTTTCGCGTGAAAGCCCGGTTCGTTCGGAGACTAGTGACATACCACCACGTGCTTCAACAACATGGCGAAGTGCTAATAAAAAACCAGCTTCTCCGCCCTCTTCATCAAGTTCTTCAAAAGCAGTATGAAGGTATATTTCAGCGAACTTAGGATCTTTACGAATCATTTCAATGACTGCTTCATCGTGACTGCGTGATCTGCTCATGGTTTCCTCTGTTGATAATCTCTCCAAGACTCAATTGCTTTGTTTATGTCGGCTTGTTGTTTTCGTTTATCTCCACCCAGTAACAGTAGAACGATTGTCTTTCCTGCCAGAGCATAATGCTGAAAGTTTTATTTACACTGGTGTTGTAACATCTGAATATCAAAGAGGAATTACTTATTTCAATGATATTTTTTTGGTAAATAGCCATGTTTATATTATTAATAATTATTTTATTAACTTATATCCTTCATCCTTCAAGTTGCTGCTTTGTTGGCTGCGTTCACTCACCCCAGTCACATAGTTATCTATGCTCCCGGGGATTCGTTCACTTGCCGCCGCGCTGCAACTCGAAATCTATTGGGTATATATGGAAGATTTATTCATTCTTTTAATAAATTAAAATTTTAAAGAAGATCGTTAATCTTAAGTAATAATTTTAAGAATTCCAGTAAACATATCTCGTAATATTCGCTTGACAATGGATTCATTATACATAGTTGTCTTTGGTTAAGAAATATCTCAATATTGATTTAAGTGGAATATCTCAATGAATTAAATTCTATTTGTAACACAAAAGGATTAGCTAATATTTTCTTGTCATGAGATTTATCACGTTTTTTGAAATTAAAATCTCAACACTTATATTATATTTTTATCAGCATATTATATACTTATATTTTTGAACATTGACTGACTAACTGATGGTTCTTTATGGCGAATATAATCTATTTGGAAATTAAGGGTGATAAGCAAGGGCTGATATCACAAGGATGTTCAACGGTTGATTCTATTGGTAACACATGTCAGCTTGGTCATGAAGACAATATATTTGTTTATGAATTGACTTCCAATATAACCAGAGGTCAACATGTTAACCATCAACCGGTTGAGATAAGAAAGCCAATAGATAAGTCTTCTCCTCTTTTGGGATTAGCTATAACCAATAAAGAATCGCTACAATGTATTTTTTATTTTTACAGAACATCAAGTAAAGGTGGTTTAGAACTTTATTATAAGATAAAACTCACTGGCGCATATATATGTGGATTGAATGGTTTTTATCCAAATTCATCTACGCATAATGAGTGTCAGCCTCAGGAAAGTTTATCTTTAATGTATCAGTCAATCACGTGGGAACATGTTATGTCTGGCACAAGTGCATATAGCATATGGGAAGATAACGTTTATTGAGGTTTTTATGAAAGGGATATCTCATCTCTCTTATGATTTAAATAATTATGCTTCGTCGTTGAAGCGTAAAGCACATTTGGCTGCCACTTTTTTTATAGAAGATAGCCAATTAAGAATGTCATATTTAAAAGAAATTGATGATTTTGTTAATATAAAAACACGTGAATTTAAAAACACATTTGATGTAAATGAAAAAAAGAGATTGGTTTATGAAGTAAAAGATGAATATGAAATAACGGAAAAAGAATATCAGGCTTTAAGGCGTAAGGATTATACCAAATATATTGTAACCGATATATTCGAAGATCAGGGCGTGGTTAAATACGCAAAAATAGGCGGTGGGGTTGTTGCTGGTATTGTTCAGTCAGCTGCTGGTATTGCAATTTTTAATTCAAGTAAATTGCTAAAATCTAAAAAGGTTAAGTCTATGGGGGTTGTTTTGTTGGCACATGGGATTAATAATGCTTATGAATCTATTACTCCGATTCTTTATGAGAATCAAGATATAGGCTGGGTTAGGGAAGGATATAGGCATATCTCTCATGCTTTAGGTTATGGTGATGATGTAGCTGATGTTGCTTATAGTTCGGTTGATTTAATGGCAAGTTTATATGGAACGTATGGAATGCTCAAGCTTAAACCGGAAACGGGGAAATTGTTCAGATATATTAATTCGGATTTTACTAGAAAATGGCGGTTAACACCAAATCCTATTTTAACCATTCAAATATCTGGTAGTATATATAAAGTCAAACTTTTAGTAGAGGACATATATAAGCTTTATGATGATTGAAATCTGTTTTTTATTTTAAAACGAATATAGAGTGTTGTTAACTTTAATCCTGTGATAGGATTACAGCTAACGGAAAGGCTATAATAGATTGAGAATGAGATAAAAAAGAGTAAGTAAATAAATGACATTAATGAAATACTATATTCCTTTTCACTGAAAAGCATACCTGATATTATAAATAAACAAACTGAAGTTAAAAGTATTAATGGTGTGGCGACTTCTTCAGCTATAAATAACAGATAATGACAAAAACAATCTGTTTTGCTTTGGTATTTATGATAAATATCAGGATCATCTTTGTGTAGAATAATAAAGCTTCTCTTTATCTTAAGTAATTCTTTTAAGGTGAATCCGCTATTTAATATTAATTTTCTTAAGTCGGTTAGGTTCATTTATTTAGTCTCGATTTATTTGATTATATGGTTATTTTTATCATGTTTTATTGGTGAACTCAATGGTTAAATTTATTTTTTATTTTAAAACGAATATAGAATGTTGCTAATTTTAATCCTGTGATTAAATTACAACTAACTGAGAGGCTGTAATAAATAAAAGCAAAAATGGCAAAGAATAAGTAAATTGAAAGCATCAATGGAATTCCATATGCCATTTCACTGAAAAACATGCCTGTTATCATAAATAAATAAATTGCGGTTAAATATATCAATGGTATAGCGATTTCTTCACCTATAAGTAAAAGATATTGGCAAAAACAATCTGTTTTACTTTGGTATTTGTCATAAACATCAGGCTCATCTTTATATAGCATAATAAAGTTTCTCTTTATCTTAAGTAATTCTCTTAAGGTGAATCCGCTATTTAGTATTAATTTTCTTAAGTCAGTTAAGTTCATTTATTTAGGCTCAACTTTATTTGGTTTTATAATTGGTTATTTTAATCCTATTTTATTAATAAACTCAAGGGTTAAATTTATCTTTTATTTTGAAACGAATATAGAAAATTAACAATTTTGAGCTTGTGATTAAATTACAGCTAACGGAAAGGCTGTAATAAATAAAAGATGAGATTAAAATAAATAAGTAAATTGAAAGCATTAATGGAATTCCATATGCCATATTACTGAAGAACATACCTGAAATTATAAATAAAAAAATCGGCGTGAAAAATAATAATGGCATAGCGACTTCTTCAGCTATAAGTAACAGATAATGACAAAAACAATCTGTTTTACTTTGGTATTTGTCGTAAACATCAGGGTCATCTTTATATAGCATAATAAAGTTTCTCTTTCTCTTAAGCAATTCTTTCAAGGTGAATCCACTATTTAATATTAATTTTCTTAAGTCGGTTAGGTTCATTTATTTAGGCTCGATTTTACTTGGTTTTATAATTGGTTATTTTTATCAATGTATTATTGATGAATTTAAGAGTTGGGCTTGTTTTTATTTTAAAACGAATATAGAATGTTGCTAATTTTAATCCTGTGATTAAATTACAGCTAACGGAAAGGCTGTAATAAATAAAAGCAGAAATGGCAAAAAATAAATAAATAGATGACATTAATGGAATTCCATATGCCATATCACTGAAAAACATACCTGATATTATAAATAAACAAACTGAATTCAACAGTATTAACGGTGTGGCTAATTCTTCAGCTATAAGTAACAGATAATGACAAAAACAATCTGTTCTGCTTTGGTATTTATGATAAATATCAGGTTCATCTTTATATAGCATAATAAAGTTTCTCTTTATCTTAAGTAATTCTTTTAAGGTGAATCTGCTATTTAATATTAGTTTTCTTAAGTCAGTTAGGTTCATTTTTTTAAACTCGTTTTTCTAACTATATAAATTGTTTACCGTAATATGCTTATTCTTATAACTGTTTGAGTTGTTCTTTTATTTTTAGGCGAAGATAGAAAATGACTAATTTTATGCATGTGCAAAAATTATAACGATAGCGGTGATAAAAAGATTTATAGCATATGCATATTATTGTTAAAATTATATAAAGAATCGATACTAATGATAAATAGGATATTGAATTCTCGTCATAGAGGAAAATCTCCATTATTATGCAGCCTACATACATGAGAGAAAAAAATAACACTGGATCGCCGGCATCTTCAGCAAGCACTATAATGACGTTGTAAATATTATCGCTCTTTGTATAATACTTTATTACATATCTTCTTTCGTCATCGTCAAGATTTTTAAAGGTCCTTTGTAACATAAGAAGCTCTTTAAATGTGAATCCACTACTGAGGGTTAATTTTCTTAATTTTCCCAAATCCATTTAATTTAATCTCATCATGTTTTTGTCGATATAATGACTTAGTATAACATAACTATTTTTTTATTATACCTAATAAATGCTGATTTTAATCCTGTATTTCGCAGATTAATTGGGTTTACATGTTAACATTTTTGTGAAAAATTTTGCTCCGTATGTTTGCGCAGTTACATAGCTCTTAGGTAAATGGTTAGATGGGGAAGCTTACCTATTTGTTAATAGATTTCTGTCTGGTACCACCTAATTTCCTGAATTTCTAAGATCTTAGATTTTCCACTCATTAATTAAAACAAAATCCGATAATTGCCAACTATGAGCCTATATTTATGCATGTGAAAAAATTATAACGATAGCGGTGATAAAAAGATTTATAGCATATGTATATTATTGTTGAAATGATATATACCCTTCATCCTTCAAGTTGCTGTTTTGTTGGCTGCGTTTACTCACCCCAGTCACAGAGTTATCTATGCTCCTGGGGATTCGTTCACTTGCCGCCGCGCTGCAACTTGAAATCTATTGGGTATAGCAGATCGATACTAATCATAGAAAGGATTTCCAAGTCTATTTATTTAATCTCATAATATTTTAGCTGATATAATGACTTATTATAACATAACTATTGTTTTATTATTGATAAATACATGCGTTAGATTTTTTTCGAAAGTTTGTTGTGCTTAGTAATATGGAACTGTCGTTGTAAGAGCAATGAGAGAAAAAAGTGTGATCAGAATAGATAACGCGGAAAAAACAGTATCTAATTTTGGTTGTTATTTATTACATGATTGAATGGAAAATTATATGTAATGAATTCGTTGACTGCATTTTTTCACAGGGCTGACAAATTTCAATATTTAACTGTTTTTGGAAAGTGCTAAGTTAAATTTTACAGGTAAAACTACCTATTTACATATGTTGCTAAATAACAGAAATAATAAGGAGAAGAATAGTGTCATCGAAAAAAATAATATCTATAGGTCCTCTTCAAACCATTGAGATTTATAGTGAAGGCAATATTGTATTACCTGATAATGTCCCAGCGGCAATTATAAAAAATAATAGCACAACGCTAATTAGGGCTATAAGTTACTGGGCTCCTATGATTGGAGATTATAATCTGTATAGTAATGTTGATGTTTATCCTGGCGAAGTTAAAATACTCGCAAGACCTCAGAACTCTATTTATCGCTATAGGATTGTAGTCTCCAATCTTAGCGATGTCGTGAATGCAGAAATTGAAGTTGTAATGGATTTTTTGTGGAAAGAAACTGGAATTCCATCAAAAATGGTATATATGACCTCTAATGAACCTTTTGAAATTTATAATTCTGGTAGTCCAATATTACCTCTTGAGTTCAATGACGCAATTATAAAAAACAATGGTCCGGCACATATTAGGGCTGTAAATTACTGGGCTGGCCCGTTTGGGAATTATAATCAGTACAGTTATATTGATATTTACGCGGGTAGAACTGAAATACTCGCATCACCCCCTAATGCTATTAATTACTATAAAGTTGTATTCTTAAATCTTGGTGGTGCTCTAAATGCAGAACTTGAAGTTATGTCGCATTTATGGCATGACCGATAAATAAAGCAGGAGGCAGGTTTTGGTCTGCCATCCTATTTTTATATTGATGATTTTATTAATGGTACTGTTTTCTTAAAATAAATGAAAGAAAACAGCGTTATCAGAATAGACAGCGCAGAAAAAAAGTATCTGATTTCAGTTATTACGTATTACACGATTGAGTGACGAATTATATACAATGAATTCGTTGGCTGTATTTTTTCACTGTGCTGACAAATCTCAATATTTAATTGTTTGTGGAAAGTGTTAAGTTAAATTTTACAAGTAAAATTACCTATTATATATGTTAATAAATAACAGAAATAATGAGGAGAAAAATAATGTCAACGAAAAAAAGAATATCTATAGGCCCTCTTCAAACCGTTGAGATTTATACTGTTAGTAATGTTTTAGTGCCTACTAATGTCCCAGGGGTAATTATAAAAAACAATAGCAGTACATCAACAGTTAGGATTATAAGTTACTGGGCTCGTCTGGTTGGAGAATATCATCAGTATAATTCTGTTGATATTGATGCTGGAGAACTTAAGATATTTGGGGCACCTGGTGACCTTATTTACCGCTATCAAATTGTAGTCTCCAATCTTAGCAATACCGAAAATGCAGAAATTGAATTTGTAATGGAGGAAGTGTGGAGAGAAACTGGAATTCCATCGAAAAAGATACATCTGATCTCTACCGAGGTACAGGAAATTTATAAGGATGGTGATGCAGTATTACCCGTTGAGTTCAATGACGCAGTTATAAGAAACAATAGCTTGGCAAATGTTAGGGCTATAAATTATTGGGCTGGTCCGTTTGGAAATTATGAAATGTATAGCTATGTTGATATTTACGCCGGTAAGAGTGAAATACTTGCAGCACCGCCTAATGTTATTAATTACTATAAAGTTATACTCTACAATATGAATATCTATGTTAAAAATTCAGAAATTGAAGTTATATCGCATTTATGGAACGGGAGATAAATAAAGTAGGAGGCAGGCTCTGGCCTGCCATCCTATTTTTTATTTTTATATTGATAATTTTCTTTTAATCAGTCGAGCACTAGTTGGCTTACTTGGCAATCATATAAAGCCGCTAATTTTTCAACCGTTGCTTTGCGTGGGCGATCTGATTTCTCAAACTGAGAAACAGCAGCTTGTTTTATACCCAGTTTTTCCGCTACCTCAGCTTGTGATAGTCCACGATAAATGCGCCAAGCGGCTTGTAGTGAAACTTCATCGTCTACCATGATAGAAACGACTTCATGAGGAATAGTTTCATCGTCATTTGGTCCCGCTGTATAGGGAATAGTTTGATAATCTTCATCATGATCCGCAGCTGCCAACAGCCTTTCGTACTCGTCCATTGGCAAAATAACGGCTTGTTTTTTGCCATGCTCGTCTGTAATAAATTGAATACTAGCCATATTCTTTTGCTCCGTATGTTTACGTAGTTACGTAACCCTTAGAGGTAAATGGTTAAATGGGAAAACTCACCTATTTGTTAATAGGTTTTTGTCTGGCGTCGCCTAATTTCCTGATATACCCGTTATCTTTCAAGTTGCCTCTTTGTTGGCTGCACTCTCTCACCCCGGTCACATAGTTATCTATGCTCCCGGGGATTCGCTCCCTTGCCGTCGCGATGCACCTTGAAATCCATTGGGTATATATCCGCCATTCCATTAACGACTAAGCGCAATACCGGAGGCTTGTTGTTCCAGCATATTTTTAGCTAAATCGACAATAATTGCCGCGGCTTCAATTGGCGGTGTGCCGCCACGGTGAATATTAGAGATACAAGTGCGATCGGCTTCAACAGTTTTTTCTACGGTCGGTTTATAAACTGCATAGCAAGAGAGACTTTCCGATTGTCCTAATCCCGGTCGTTCTCCAATCAGTAAGACAACTACTTTAGCTTTTAGTAATTCGCCAATTTGATCTTCGATTTTGACGCGACCATAACGCACAAAGAATGGGGTTCCGATGCATATTCCTGCCTGTTCCAACCCTTTTAACAGTGGTGGTACAAGATCTTCGTAGTTGGTGGTAATGGCATCAGTGGAAAGGCCATCGGAGATCACAACCTGTACATCTGGGCTAGTTTTGCACTGTGTCAGCAAGGTTTCTACTGCATTCGCATTGAGTTTTCTTCCCAGGTCCGGGCGAGTTAAATAGAGGTTTTTGTCGCTAATTTGAGATTGTACTTCCAGCAATCCTCGTTTTTTTATCCATTCAACCGGGACTTCTTTTAATACCGTATCTTTGGAACGAGAGTGATCAGCCAGAAAACGCAGTAATGCCTGAGTGCGTGGCCGCGGACCACTGCGGCCGGTACCGACTCTCGCCACAGTGCTGCGGCGTAATTCCTGTAGAACTTCCATGCGGTTCGGGTTTTGGACACCGATCCACTGTTTGGCTTCTAAAGAGCCTAAATCCGGCGTACAGCTTTCAGCTTCATCTGTGATCTCAGGAGAGGCATGGGGTTTTTGGTCAGATGCCATATTGTTTGCATTCTTTTTAATTTGTTCTTGGTTCATGGGCATTTATCTCAGCAAAGAATCAGAAAAAGAACGATGCATCGCCTGCACGTGATGTTAAACGGCCATTTGCCATCAATCCCATCTGCTCCAGCCAACGTTCAAATTCTGGAGATGGGCGCAGATTGAGTAAATGACGAATAGTCGCGGTATCGTGGAAAGCAGATGTTTGGTAATTGAGCATGATGTCATCACCGAGTGGCATTCCCATGATGAAGTTGCATCCTGCGGTTGCTAATAGGATCATCAGGTTTTCATTCTGGTTTTGGTCGGAATCTGCGTGATTGGTATAGCAGCAATCACATCCCATTGATACGCCGCTGAGTTTGCCCATAAAGTGATCTTCCAGCCCGGCGCGGATGATCTGGCGGTCATTGTAGAGATATTCCGGCCCAATGAAACCGACAACGGTATTCACCAGGAATGGATCATAATGGCTTGCTAGACCGTAGTTTCGTGCCTCCATTGTCACTTGATCAGCGCCAAAGTGAGCACCGGCGGAGAGGGCCGAGCCTTGTCCGGTTTCAAGATACAGGCAGTTGCTACCGGCAAGGCGGCAATATTCCGCGCCAATGGCACGTGCTTCATCCAACATCGCCAGTTCTACCCCAAACTCTTTTAGTCCCTTTTCACTGCCGCAGATACTTTGGAAAATCAAACCACCCGGTGCACCTCGCTTAATGGCTTCTATCTGAGTAGTGACATGCGCTAAGACACAACCCTGCGTTGGGATAGCGAATTTGTCGATTACCTCGTAGATGGTGTCTAGCACGCGAGTCAGGTTTTCTACGTCATCGGTTACCGGGTTAACACCAATAACCGCATCACCGACGCCGAAAGATAATCCTTCGTAAATTTGAGCGCGGATACTTTGTATATCGTCGCGGGTATCGTTAGGTTGAAGACGAGCGCTGAATGTTCCCGGCATCCCAATGGTGGTATTGGCTTTTTTGATCACGGGCATTTTTTTTGCGCCATAGATCAGGTCAGCATTGGAGCTGATTTTTGCCACCGCCGCGACGACTTCGGAACTTATCCCTTTGCGAAGAAAGGCAATATCATCCACGCTGGTATCATCGCTCAGTATATATTCACGCAGTTCGCCAATGCGCCAGTTTTTAATGCGGGCATAGGCGATTTCGTTAATGTTGTCCTGAATAATGCGGGTGACGCAATCCTCTTCGTAGGGAATAACTGGGTTCATACGGATATCCGCTACCGTCATTTCAGAGAGGACGTGTTTAGCAGCTACGCGTTGCTGAGAATTTTCGGCAGCTACTCCGGCCAATATATCCCCTGAACGCAGTTCGTTGGCCATCGCCAGCACCTGTTTAATCTCTTTAAACTGATACGTTTTACCAAAAAGCTGTGTTTTTAGTTTCATATTTCGCTCTCTCAGGCAGGAAAAGCCAATGATTTGATGGTGACGGGAACGACGGTGCCACCAAATAGTGGAATGCCAATGTCGATATAATCTCCGGTGCGGGTGATAACTTCGTCTATAACCGCCAGTTGCCGTCCTCCCATTAAGGGATGTAGCAGCATACCCAGCGCTTTGCCGAAATCCTGGCTGGCAACTATCAGCAGTGGATGAGAAGAGGGATAGCGTGCGGCAAAATCCTGTAGAGCGGTGATGCAGATTTGTACGGCGGCGTAATTTACCGGCAAGGTGTTGGGCAGAGCTAATGCATATAGATCTTGTTCGGCATTGAGATCCATTTGCACCAGCGCGTGTAACCAGTCTCCTACCAGTGATTCAGCGGTTTCTGCTTCAGGATGGACTACGGGAATGTTACACAGTGGTAGCGATAACGTATCAAGCCAGATAGTGCTACCGGATAGCGATAATGTATGAGCGCCAGCGCCAATCACGGTGGCACGCACGGTTTGTTTTGGTACTTGTAATGGTAGTTTGGCGAAATCATTATCACGGTGAATAGCATGTGCCAATAATGGCCCCAGATCGTGAAAACGGAATGGATCACGGTCTGATGCTTCACGATAACATTCGCCTACGCCCCCGGAGAGTGTGACAGCATAAAGTTCACCGCAATCTGGTAGTGGTTCTGTCATCAGTAATTGTTTTGCCAGAGGTGTGAGATGCCCGACGGCGACTTCCCACAGCAATTGTGACATTCGTTCGGTAACCTGTTGCAATTGCGTGGCTGTCAGATGTTGAACATCGGTGTTTTCACCAAACAGTGAATGAACAATCAGTAATCCTGGTGGATGTGCTCGTAAGACCTTCCCTTGAGGATCGGTTTCCAATAAGCGGCCTCCGACATTCAGACAGGCGGAGGCGATCAATCGTCCAGCATCGAATAAAGCGTAGTTCGCGGTGCCGCCGCCAATGTCAATGTTGAGCACTTTAGTCATTTTCTGTTGTGACAATGCTTGAGCACCAGAACCCAAACCGGCAATCACTGATTCCAGATGCGGCCCTGCTGTTGCTACAACAAAATCTCCCAGTTTTTGTGCTAGTGTCATGATCGCTGAGCGTGCATTGCAGGTTTTAGCGGTTTCACCAGTAATGATCACGGCACCAGAATCAATATTTTCTGGCTCGATCCCAGCTACTCGATATTGTTCCTGAATCAAACCAAGTAGCTCGTCTTCGCGCAGTTGCCCGGCAAAATCTACGGGAGTGAATAATACTGGGCTTTGCCAGATGATCTCGCGGCGAACAAATTCATAGCGTGGTACTTGTGATACTGTTGCACGGTTTACCAGCGACAGACGCGAAAAAATCACCTGTGTGGTGGTGGTTCCGATGTCAATACCGACACTGAATAATTCCTTGGCTTCCATAACGACGCCCTCTGTCTGTAATAAGGCGTATGTTGGCATTTTTTTTTATGGATCAGTATTAAATGCCAGCAATTTGGTTAAAAAGACAACTGAAATCACAAAAACATTAGGCATTATAATAAAAACGATGTAGGTGCAAGCTACCGGGCCAAGTTATCAGGAGAAACAAGCAGATAAAGCCATAATGGGCCGAGCATTTTGTCATTAACAAAAGTGAAGAATTATTGATCTCACACCATATCGTATTGCTGGCTATCAGTAATATATCTTCCAACAGACTTTCGTTACGGGGTAAGAAAAATGATAAATAGCGGAAAAGTTTGGTTGGTAGGCGCTGGTCCGGGCGATGCGGCGCTGATTACTGTTAGAGGATTACATTGTATCCGTCAGGCTGATGCGCTGGTCTATGATCGGTTAGTCAGTCCCGATCTGTTATCTGAAGCACCTGATGGCTGTAAAATGATTAACGTCGGTAAAACGCCGAATTATCACCCGGTGCCGCAACGGCAAATCAATCAGATTCTGGTGGAGTGTGCGCAACAAGGGTTAAATGTTGTTCGGTTGAAAGGGGGCGATCCTTATGTGTTTGGCCGTGGCGGTGAAGAGGCTGAAGCGTTAGCACTAGCGAAAATCCCTTTTGAGGTTGTACCGGGTATCAGCTCATCAATTGGTGGTCTGGCTTGTGCAGGGATTCCAGTGACCCATCGTGATTATGCTTCGGGTTTTCACGTTATTACGGGTCACCTGCGCCAGGGAAATGAATCGCAAGATTGGACGCTGCTGGCAAAGTTAGAAGGTACGCTGGTGATTTTGATGGGAATGACTCAACTGGCGAGCATTTGTGAACAACTGATTGCCGGCGGTAAAGCGCCAACAACCCCGGCGGCGGTTGTGATGTATGCCAGCCATCAGCAACAGCAGGTTGCCAGCGCGACGTTAATAACACTGGCGCAGCAGGTAGCGGCACAAGGATTGACGGCTCCGGCATTGATTGTCATTGGTGATGTAGTGCGTCTACGGGAGAGACTGGCTTTTAGTCGGGATCGTTTGTTACTGACTTCCGTTCCATCACTGATGGCGCTCTAATTTTCTGTTTCACATCTGAATATAGGGTATTCGATGAGCGAACATGGCGGTAATGTGCTGGAAATGGCGCTGAAAATCGGTGTTACAGCGGAAGAGATGACGGATTTCAGCGCTAATATTAACCCGTTGGGCATGCCGGAATCCCTGAAAACGGCCATTATTGACCAGTTACAGCGGGCAGAGTGTTATCCTGATACAGAATATCGCCAGTTACATGCAGCATTGGCACAGGCTCATCATTGCACTACCGAAAACGTGATCGCGGGTAATGGCGCTACCGAATTAATTTACGCGGTGGTGAATTATCTTAAGCCGTGTCGGGCCATGCTATTAATACCGGGATTTGCTGAATATCGGAAAGCCTTACAGCGGGTTGATTGCCAGATTAATGATTATGTGATGAGTGAAGCTGATGGTTATCAACCTGATGAGCGTTTGCTGGTGGAATTGGATCGCTATCGCCCTGATTGTCTGTTTCTTGCCACACCTAATAATCCAACCGGTTTGATGCCAGATATTGCGTTATTGCAGGCGGTATTTGAACGTTGCCGTCAACATAATATTGCGCTGATTGTCGATGAGGCGTTTATTGATTTTCTCCCGGCTACTGCCGGGTTTATTCCTCAGATAGCTGATTTTCCCCGTCTTTATATTCTGCGTTCGCTAACGAAATTTTTTGCTATTCCGGGGTTGCGGCTTGGTTATCTGGTTAGTCATGATGTCGCGGGCATTCGGGCAATGAAGCGCTGGCGAGAACCGTGGACGATTAATGCTTTCGCAGCGTTGGCGGGTGAAATCATCCTCAATGATAACGCTTATATTCAGGCAACACATTGTTGGTTGGCACAGCAGCAACGTTGGTTCTATCAAGCATTGGCAACGTTACCGGAATTGTGCGTTTGGCCTCCGGCGGCGAATTATATTTTCCTGCGCTGTCTGCGCCCGGAAATCGATCTTCAGCAAGCATTGCTGAAACACCGAATACTCATCCGTCATTGCGCTAACTATCCGGGTTTAAGTGCGGCTCATTACCGGATCGCCATAAAGAGCGAGCATGATAACCATCGTCTGGTATCAGCGTTACGTCAGGTATTCGGTTATGGCTGAAGCACGCTGTCCTGCATCGTGTGGTGAACTGATCCAAGGATGGATTCTTGGAGGTGAAAAGTTAATCTCCTGCCCAGTGAATTGGTTCAGTGAGGTTTCTATTACAGATGGTGTACCGGAAAAACGGGAGCGTCCTCGTATGCGCCAAATGATGAAAGCTGTATTGGCGTATTTTGACTTGCCGGTGGAGATGGCACGAGGTCTACGTATCTCCTTGACTTCTACGATTCCGGTGGCAAAAGGGCTGGCAAGTAGTACCGCTGATATTGCCGCTACGGCGCTGGCGACGGCACGTTATCTGGGCAAAACCCTTGATGAAACGACACTGGCTGGCTTTTGTGTCCAGCTGGAACCTACGGATAGCACGCTGTTCAGCCGGCTTACTTTATTTGATCATCAAACGGGTGCCACTCAAATTTCATGTCACTGGCAGCCACCGGTAGATATTTTGTTACTCGAAAGCCCGAAAACCTTGGTTACTGCTGATTATCATCGTTTAGATCGCCATGCGACATTACTGGAGAGTGCTGCAATGTTAGAGCATGCCTGGAAACTCGTTTGTCAAGCGGTTGCGACACGGAATTGCTGGCGGTTGGGGGAAGCCACGACGCTCAGCGCACAAGCTAGTCAAAAGCTGTTGGTAAAACCGGCATTTGACAGTTTGCTGGAACTGGTGGAACAGAGTGGGATCTACGGACTAAATGTTGCTCATAGTGGCAGTGTTGTTGGGTTACTGTGTGATCGTCGCCAGCATGATGTTGAGTACTTATGCTGGTGGCTGAAACACCAGGACATCACCCGTTTTTATCCACATCAGCATTTGCTGAGTATGATACCGGGTGGTGTGCGTTAACGGTAGAAGGAGGGATTATGTTGGATTATTTGCCGATTTTTTGTCAGATCCGGGATAAAACCTGTCTGCTGGTTGGGGGCGGTCAGGTGGCTGAGCGTAAGGCGCGTTTGTTATTGGACGCTGGCGCGTATCTGTTGGTTAACGCGCGAGAATTCACCTCACAATTCCATACTTGGGATGATGCAGGTCAGGTCACACTGATTTACGGTGAGTTTGAACCTCGTTGGCTTGATCTCTGTTGGTTGGTTATTGCCGCGACCAATGATGCAGTCGTTAATTGTTACGTGAGTGATTGTGCGACGGAACGGCGTATTTTCTGCAACGTGGTGGATGAGCCACAGCAAGCGAGTTTTATTACACCGTCAGTCATTGATCGTTCGCCACTGGTGATTGCTATCTCCTCTGGTGGTCATGCACCGGTGCTGGTCAGGTTATTACGTGAAAAACTGGAACAGCTGTTACCGACACATCTTGGGCGTTTGGCTGCTTATGGTGGGGCACTCCGTCAACGGGTAAAACAGCATTTTGATAATCTGGCCGCCCGTCGTTACTTTTGGGAGCGGTTTTTTACGAGTAAACCATTAACGCAATCGTTGCTCAGTCGAGATCGTCAACAAATTGATCGTGTGGTAGAAACATTGTTTTCTGAATCATCTGAAGCAAATACAAAAAAAACAGACAGTTGTTCTTTGACTGACAAACATACTGGAGCCATATAAATGCGTGAGGAGCGATATAAACAGAGAAAACAGCGGCAAAAAGAGAGATTTATGGCACAGGTTGCGGCTGCTCAGAAAAGCAGGGGGATTGTGATCGTCTATACCGGTAATGGTGAAGGGAGAACAACCGCAGCGATAGGGACGGTTACGCGAGCGTTGGGCCATGGATTAAAGGTTGGAGTCGTTCGGTTTATTAAGGACGAATGGTCAACCGGTGAACATACTTTGTTGCAACAGCATGGGATTGAATTTCAGCTAATGCCGATTTTGGCGGGAGAAACGCAAAATCGTACAGAGGATATTGCTGTTACGGAGAGCTGGCAACATGCGCGGCGTATGATGCGTGATCCTGCCTTATCATTAGTAGTGCTTGATGAACTGACTTATCTGATAAGCAATGATTATTTATCACCTGATGAAATTATCGAGGCATTAAACCAACGGCCAATTAATCAGACAGTGATTATTACTGGACGAGATTGCCATTTTGCATTGATTGAACTGGCCGATACTGTCAGTGAAATGCGATCCGTGAGACATGTTTTCACTGAGGTAGAAAGTTCAGGCAAGTATCTATAAAACGGATAAGCGACTAATATACCGATGTCTTATCCGTTCGCTTAGTAAACAAATCGGTAACTTACATGAGTATTTCGAGTCCTTTTTTCTCAATAATCATGAGAAGTTTCAATGCAGCGCCTGTAGGATGTGTTTCATCTCTTTCCCATTTCTGGACACTGTTTGCGGACATATTAATAGCGGTGGCTAATGCTCCCTGGCTGATATTATAATATTCGCGAATTTTTCTTATACGTTCTCCAGTCATTACATCAGATGAAGAGTGATTCGTATTTTTATCTTCTTTAACCAAAGCGTTAATTTCTCTCATGGTTATATTTGATACGGTACCAGATTTATGAAAACGCTCTGCCATTTTTTGCATTTTGATGAGTCGGTTATCATTCATCACATATTACCTCGATTAATAAACCTGATGATAAGTTGTCTTCAAGATTCTTATCATTGATATTAAGAAAGTCTTTGGCTAATAGCTTATATACCCGTCATCTTTCAAGTTGCCTCTTTGTTGGCTGCACTCACTCACCCCGGTCACATAGTTATCTATGCTCCCGGGGATTCGCTCCCTTGCCGCCGCGATGCATCTTGAAATCCATAGGGTATAAACTTTCAACAATTTATCGGGAATTTCTTTTCCCGATTTTGCTACGTCTTTTTTTAGCCAGCCATCAATAAAGATTATTTTGTCATTATGCCTGAATGCAACGACAGAACGTGCACTACCACTTTTCCCTGTTCTTGCAAGGGCGATCCTTTTTTTGAATAGACTGCCACCAAGATTGGCATCTACTAATCCGCTTATGATTTCTTTAGCGGATTGGCAAAGATCTGCATTAGTTAGTGAATGATCGTCGATGAAGGCTGCGAAATCATCGGTGATAAAAATTCTCATTCTTGTGAGCCCGATTGGGTTTTGTAATAATATTTACTATAGTAAATATTATTACATTACGCAACGATGATTAATTATTTTATTTTTTATCCAAAAGAAAATTGAGTTTTAGAGTTCTCAGGAGATTTAAACGAGATTTGGATCGTTGCATGTTTAACTCAAGTGTGTCCATGATTTTCAGTTACAGTTATTTACGGTTATTAAATTATCCTGAAAATAATTTTATTGTCGTTGTGTTTATTATTAATTTATCATTAACTTAGGTTGATCATATAAGAATAAATTAATATAGAAATTATTAATTAACTGGTTGCAATGAAGTTGATAGAACATATATTTCATAAAGCTTGATAATACATTAAATAAGTTCCATACAATGTATCACATAATCCAATAATTTTAATTTATTTACAATCTTGAATTTCTGTCTAATATTGTCGGGAAAAGAAGGTGGCGTTATTTTAGATTGCAGAGCGTGGAATTAATTCACGATAAATAATGTCAAATCTTGTTGAGTATTTTATTGATTTTCTAATAAAGCATAATTATTTAATTTATGAATTAAGAGGTTTAATATGTCTATTGAAAATACCGATATAGCCGAACAAACAACTGGCAAGGATTCAGTTGTACTTGGACATGCAGAAGCGCCGGCAGTACATTCTATTGCAATTGGTGCATCATCCCGAAATTCTAAAACAATCAGTGAAGCGGCCATTGCTATTGGACAAAATCAACTTGCGGGTAAACAGGGTGATACTAAGGTCGTTTGGCCTATTGCGATTGGTGCCGATTCCGTATCCAGTGGCTTGGCTTCTATCGCTTTGGGGCAAAAGGTGACCGCGAGTGCGGCTCAGGCTGTGGCGATTGGGCAACACTCCTCTGCAACAGAACAAGGGAGTATTGCATTAGGTGCAGATTCTATTGCTAATAAACCAAATGTTGTCTCTGTAGGAAAAACGGGTCACGAGCGTAAGATTATACATGTTGCTGCTGGGGATATTTCAAATCATAGTACTGAGGCGGTTAATGGTCAGCAATTATATGCTGAATCGACAAGAGTTGATATATTATTAGATGCAAAGAATAAAGAATTGGCAGAAAAGATTGAATCTCTGGAAAGTGATATAACCAATCTTACTCTGTTGGTTCAGAATAGTGTGGATGATGTTGCATTATTGAAGAAACGACTGCTTGAAGCATTGAATTATTAATATCGGTTGGGTGCTATTTCATATATTCTCGGCTATATATACCCAATAGGCCGAGAATATGTGATAAATAATTTATTGGCAGGATTCTTATTTGTCGATTGCTTATTTCTTTCCCTTTAAAATCGGATCTTTTAGTCTAATACTAATATACCCGTTCTTTCAAGTTGCCTCTTTGTTGGCTGCACTCGCTCACCCTGGTCACAGAGTTATCTATGCTCCTGGGGATGAGTTTATTTGCCGCCGCGCTGCAATTTGAAATCTATTGGGTATAAAAGCCAGCTCAAAAACTGGCTTTTCACGCATCGGTTAAAACGTAGGCTTACAGAAAACGAGGCGTTGACAGGTAGATAACAACGCTATGAACGTTTGATATGAAAGATGTAACAGATTTCATGATGAACTCTCTTTATTGGTAAAATGTGATTTGTTTCACGAAAATCTAAATTCTGGCGGCGATTTTAATCAGAAAAACTTCAGAGTCAAGCAGTTTTTAAAAAATATTTTAAACATTAAAATATTTTTGTGTTGAGTGCTTTAGGTGACAGAGTGAACGTATCTTGAAGAGAGATGATGCTGAGTGGGCCAGATTGGTATTGAAATATGTCAAAACTTGCGGCGTCGTCATGTTGCTACTTTTGGCATAGGAGTACATGCTGATTATCAGGGGCAGAGTATTGGTAGTGAATTAATAAAAGCTATGCTCGACATGTGTGATAATTGGTTGAATGTCGAACGCATAGAACTGGAAGTATATACAGACAATGATGTGGCTATTACATTATATAAAAATTTTGGGTTTGAGATTGAAGGAACAGCTAAACGTTATGCTTTTCGTCATGGTCGATATACTGATGCCTATTACATGAGCAGGATTTCCGATATTAATGGTCAATGCCAATCTACATTAGAGAACTAATTGACTTGAGACGTCATTTAATATTTTAGCTAGTGACAAAAGTATTGATAAAGCTCTGGCTATTTAGTCAGCGCTTTGAACTAATAAAAGATCATGCAAAAAATAGGAAGTGAGCTTTCTACTATGTCAAAAATACCTCTACGCTATAATGGGTCTATTTTTATTCCTTTTGATATATTAATAGGAGTATGGGGGGAAATAGAAAGAGAATAAGAGTTATTTTTAGGTGTTGAATTATTTATTACTGCGAATAATATAAAAATAGTCAACACTCTAAGTTAGAATAAAAGTTTATTATTGTTTTTTTGAGTTAGACTTTGATTTATGCGAATTGTGATAAATCATCTTTACAATAATTTAATGTATTAATTATAAAATAATGTTATTTAATTTAAGGGGAATATATGAGTTCCAAGAATGATTTTAAAGCTTTTTCTATTAAAAATGGTGCCAATGTGCCGAGTCAATATGACTATGAAAGTAGATCAGAGTTGCAGAATGGATTTGATGCAGGAAAACAACCCGATATTCACGTGTTAAATAAAGTATTGCGTCAGTCGTCAGCCATATCATCCGCTGTAGCTAATTTTATTGCGATACAAACTGGCGATGATGTTTTGGATGATGGTGATATAACCAAACTTATTACACAATTAAATGAAGCGTTAGAACAAAAGATTAAAACAGAAGTACCTGATGCCTCATTAACACAAAAAGGTGTTGTTCAGCTTACTGATATAATGGGTAATAGTGACACATTAGCAGTGACGCAAAAACTGTTTCAGGAAACTATCAATTTATTGCTTAACAATATTAATAACAGAGTACCGAATAGCCGGAAAATAAATGGCAAGGAGTTGATCAAGGATATCAATCTAAGCGCTGCGGATATGGGAGCATATAGCAAAGCAGAAGTCGATTATTATATTAATAACAGAGTACCGAATAGTCGGAAAGTAAATGGCAAGGAGTTGATCAAGGATATCAATCTAAGCGCTGCGGATGTGGGAGCGTATAACAAAGCAGAAGTCGATTACCATATTAATGGCAGAGTACCTAATAACCGGAAAGTCAACGGAAAAATGTTGACTGAAGATATTGAATTTTCAGCGATTGATGTCGGCGCTAAACGGACGGGTGATATCTATTTATCTGCGCATCCAGCATCGGATTTGGCAAAAGGGGAATATATTGCGAATGGTGATATTTACGCGATTAATTCGAATATCGGTAGAGTATTAAATAGTTTATCAGCGGAATATAAGAAGGCATGGAGAATTAAACAGAGTGATGGAAAAATTAACCTCCCTAATCTGTTTGTTAATGGACGAGGAGTATTTATGCGTGCCGGCTTGCAACCTGGTGTGATACAGGAAGATGCGATTAGAAATATTCAAGGTGAACTAGGATGGTGGTCGACTGCACTCTTTTCCCGTGTCAGTGGAGCATTTTATGGTGTTAAGGCAAGTAATAATACAAGCGCTAATCATAAGAATATACCTGATCAATATTCAATATTCTCACATGCCATTTTTGATACATCAAAGGTAGTACCAACGGCAAGCGAAAATCGCCCACTAAACGTCGGTATGGTACCTGTAATTTATTTAGGGGTATAAAACAATGAAAAATTATTATTTTGATGACACGAAACAGCATCACCCTTTCATTGGTTCTACTTATGCAAATATTGGTAGTGAACCGCCCATAAATGCTCTGAGAGTAGAGCCAGACTTTAAAGATGGATTTTGGCCGTGTGAAAAATCAGGGCAATGGATACTTGTCGAAAATAAAAAGGGGAGCACGATTTACGATATTGAATCAGGACAATCACAGAAAAATAAAGAAGTCATTATTCCCGATGGCTTTACAGAACAGCCTTGTCCATCACGCTATCATAAGTGGGATGGTAAATGGGTGATTAGTCGTGATGCTGCTGAGCGGTTGAATGTCGAAAAGAATGAGGAAATTAAGCAAGGCGTTGAATCAAAAAAACGACAATTAATGGTTGAGGCTTGTACGAAAATAGCTCCTCTGCAAGATGCTGTTGACCTAGATATTGCTACAGAAGCGGAAAAAGATGCTTTATTAGCATGGAAGAAATACAGAGTCATGCTGAACAGGATAGATACTTCACAGGCTTACAATATCGAATGGCCGGAACAGCCAAAATAACGAAAATGGCCTGAATAAACAGGCCATTTATACGGTGATTTATTGATGCTGGAATTAAAATAGTGACAAATGCTATCTTGAAGATTAAGCATTAAAAATTGTAGTAAAAAATGAAAGTGAGGAAATAATTTAAGTATTGAATATAATCGAATTGAATATATTTCTGACTGAAATTTGTTAGGTCGATTTTTCTACTAATTATACAAAAATAATTATTCTTCTGAGTTAGAAGGACATTTTATTATTATTTTTATGAATTAGACTATGGCTGTCTTAAATTATGAGAGATTACCTTTAAACAATAATTCAATATATTGAATATCAATAATACCATTTAAACTAAGGGGTGTGTATGAGTACTAAGAATGATTTTAAGTCTTTTTCTATTAGTAATAATGCTAATATCGTAAGTCAAGATAAATATGAGAAAGATCAGAGTTTGCAGACTGGATTTTCATCAGATAATATTCCTGTTAATCTGTTAAACAAAGTATTACGTCAATCATCAACAATATCATCTGTAATAGCTAATTTTATCGCGACACAATCTGGAGATAATGTTCTGGATGATGGCGATATAGCGAAACTTACCGAGCAATTAAATAAAGCTTTAAAACAAAAAATCGCAACAGAAGTTCCCAATGCTTCATTAACACAAAAAGGGGTTGTTCAACTTACCAATGTAGTTGGCGATAGTGATACATTGGTAGTGACGCAAAAGCTGGTTAAGGAAATAGTAAATTCATTGCTTGAAAATATTAATGCCAAAGTACCTAATATACGAAAAATTAATGGGAAAGCTTTGTCTGAAGATATTACCATTACTTCCCAGGATATTTTGGGTGGGCAGGCAATTAGTTTAGGTGATAAGGCGGATTTGAGTAGCTATAAAACACCAGGAATTTATCATCAGGAGTATGATGCTCATGCCAAAAGTGGCCTTAATTACCCTGAACCGCTCGCTGGTTCTCTTGTTGTATTAAAAGCGGCTGGGGTTGTGCAACGTTATTTTGTTTATAACAGCAGTCGGGTATATACACGCAGCCAGTTTCATGATAACCCATGGACCCCTTGGACTAGAGAATATAACACTCTGAATAAACCTTCGGCAGAGGATATTGGCTCATATACAAAAATAGACTCTGATTCTCGATATATTGCAGGAGTTCGCAAGGTAAATGGGAAATCTTTATCTACGGATGTCACGATTACTTCTCAGGATATTTTTAGTGGGCAGGCGATTGGTTTAGGTGATAATGTAAATTTGGATTACTACAAAACACCAGGGATTTATTACCAGGAGTATAATGCCCATGCTAAAAATGGCGTCAATTATCCTGAACCGCTTGCCGGTTCGCTTATTGTGTTGAAAGCGGCTGGGGTTATTCAACGTTATTTTGTTTATAATAGCAGTCGGATATATACACGTAGCCAATTCCATGATAATCCATGGACACCCTGGGCTCAAGAATATAATTCGTTGAATAAACCTTCTGATAAGGTTGTTGGAAAGGATACGGAAGGAGAGTCTGATAATACTTATATTCCGACTAAAGAAGCATTAATCCAGCAAGCAGAACATGAGAAATTCCAGTCACTGGCTAAAGTTAATAATATTGTTGGGCCACTACAAGATGCTGTTGATTTAGGCATTGCTACCGAAGAAGAAAAAACAGATCTGTTGGCATGGAAGCAATATAGGGTGATGTTGAGCCGAGTTGATACTTCATTGGTCCCTGATGTTGAGTGGCCAGAGCAGCCGAAATAATAAAAAAGTGGTCTGAATAAACAGATCATTCATACAATGGTTTTGTTGATATTAAAGTTAGGATACTGAAAGAGATTCAGTCTATAACCTGAAATAGAAAAATTGTAAGAAATGAAAGAGGGGAGAGCATAATAACTTTTTAATTTTCTATTTTAACCAATTATACGAAAATGGTTAATATTCTAAGTTATAGGAATATTTAATTATACTTTTTGAATTAGACGTCTATTACAGACGTCTAATTGAAATGAATTTGGATAAGTCATTCATACAATGATTTAATATATTATTTATGAAATAACATTATGTAATTTAAGGATGGTATATGAGTGGTAAGAATGATTTTAAAGCTTTTTCTATTGGCAATAATGCCAATGTAGTGAGTCAAGAGAGATATGAAGCCAGTCCAGATTTACAGGCTGGGTTTCCTCCCAATGACGTTCCCATTCATTTGCTAAATAAGGTACTGCGTCAATCGTCAACCATATCAGCTGTTGTGGCTAATTTTATTGCGACACAATCTGGTGATGATATTGTGGATGATGGTGATATCGCTGAGCTTACCGAACAATTAAATAAGGCGTTAGAGCAAAAAGTTAAAACAAACATTCCCAATGCTTCGTTAATACAAAAAGGTGTTGTTCAACTAACAAATCAGGTTGGTAATAGTGATACATTAGCGGTTACGCAAAAGTTGGCCCAAGAAATAATAAATTCATTACGTGAAAATATTAATAGTAAAGTTTCTAATAGCCGGAAAGTGAATGGAAAAACACTATCTGCGGATATTGACATTACCTCTCAAGATATCTTTGGTGGGTTGGCGATTAATTTAGGTGATAGGGCGAATTTGGATAGTCATAAAACACCGGGTATTTATTATCAAGAATACAATGCTTATGCTCAAAACGGCCTTAATTACCCTGAACCGTTGGCGGGATCGCTTATTGTTCTCAGAGCGGCTGGAATCATTCAACGTTATTTTGTCTATAACAGCAGTCGGATATATACACGTAGCCAATATGCCAATGGGGCATGGACACCCTGGGCTAGAGAGTATAATACCCTGAATAAACCGACTGCTGCGGATATTGATGTGTATACAAAAGCTGAAGTAGATAGCCGGGTTAATACTAAAGTTAATATGAATACAGCGGGTAAGGATATTAATGGTTGGTGGAAGTGCGGGGATACAGGGGTGATTTATCAGTGGGGGACTGTGAACTGGACAGGATATGATACGCCCGTTAATTTCCCTATTCGGTTTCCCAATATTTGTGTAAATGTTTTGTTAACATTGAGTCATAAAACTGACCTAAAATCATCATATAATGTTGTTGCGAACAAACTGTCTGTGACAGGATTTAATTATTGGGCATACCCGACAGAAATCTCTGCCTTTTGGTTTGCAATAGGATATTGATATATCTTTGCAGTGAAAGAGTTAATGATTTCTATCTTTAAATTGATTTCAGAAACTTGGAAATTTTAAATTAAAGTTTGAGTTCTTTATTCAACGGGACTCAGACCTTTGAATTTGTTTTTAGTCCGATGGTGATTGTTATAGCCAATATATTTAAATCTCTCTAAGTGAAATGTCGTTGATTTTAACAATTATATGAAAAATAGTTAATGTTCTAATTTATAAAAATATTTCATTGTCATTTTTATGAACCAGATTATGACTGGTGTGAATTATCAAGGTCTATTTTCACAATAGTTCAATATGTTTTTTGTAAATAAATAATATTATTTAACCTGAGGATTGTATATGAGTGTAAAGAATGATTTTAAAGCTTTTTCTATTAAGAATGGTGCTAATGTAGTGGATCAAAATTTATATGAAAGTAGTCCAGAGTTGCAGACTGGATTAGCACCAAATAGTTCTATTCATGTTCATTTATTAAATAAGACATTGCGTCAATCGTCAACCATATCATCGGTTTTAGCTGATTTTATTGCGGAACAATCTGGTGAGGATGTTTTAGATGATGGTAATGTAGCGAAACTCACTGCACAATTAAAAAAGGCGTTAGAAAAAGTTAGCGCTAAACGTCCAGGTGATATCTATTTATCGGCACATCCAGCATCAGATTTAGCTAAAGGAGAATATATTGCGAATGGTGCGGCTTATGCGATTGATTCAACTGTTGGTCGGGCATTGAATAATTTATCCGATGCATATAAGGCAGCATGGGGAATCAAGTTGCATGATGGAAAAATTAACCTCCCTAATCTGTTTGTTGATGGACGAGGAGTATTTGTACGTGCTGGTTTGCAGCCTGGTGTGATACAGGGAGATGCGATTAGAAATATTATAGGTGATGTGGGATTGTGGAGTTGGGGGCTTTTTGCTCGTACTAGTGGAGCATTTCATGGTGTAAATGTGAACTCTGAAGGAAGTGTCGTGAAAAAGAACACACCTGATACAGCTTCAATATTCGCATATGCCACTTTTGATGCATCAAAAGTGGTACCAACGGCAGATGAAAATCGCCCATTAAATGTCAGTATGATACCTGTCATTTATTTAGGTGTATAAGATTGGCATCTATTTATTTGCTTGTCTGATGCTAATTCAGGTAGTAATCTCTTGGTGAATATCTTAATAATATAGCCAGAATTTAAATAAGTATTTTGGCTATATATGAATAATATGGAAAGTAAAAAAATAGCAGTTAATAGACTTGGGGAAACATAGAGTATTACTGAGTTTTTCGATTACAATATGTTAGGTGGTTTATTATTGATAATTATATAAAAATAGTTGCTCATTTTAGTTGTAAAAATATTTCATTATCATTTTTCTGAACTGGACTATAACTGGTGTGAATTATCAAGGTCTATTTCTACAATAGTTCAATACATTTTTTTGTAAATAAACAATATTATTTAACTTGAGGATTGTATATGAGTGTAAAGAATGATTTTAAAACTTTTTCTATTAGTAATAATTCAAATGCATTGAGTCAATATGACTATGAAAGTAGATCAGAGTTGCAGGATGGATTTGATCCATTAAAACAATTTGATCTTCACGTGTTAAATAAGGTATTACGTCAATCGTCAACTATATCATCCGTTGTAGCCAATTTTATTGCGACAGAATCGGGCAGTGATGTTTTGGATGATGGTGATGTAACCAAAATTACCGCACAATTAAAAAACGTGTTAGATCAGAAAATTGCAAAGTGTTGTAATCTTAATGTGAATACTGCTAACAAGGTTGCAAATGGTTGGTGGAAGTGTGGTGATACTGAGATAATTATTCAGTGGGGACAGGCAAACGGCTCTCTAAATATAAATGATTATAGAAATTTCACAATCCCATTTCCTAATGCTTGTTTTCAGATTGTGGCAACATATGCTGATTTTTATAATTTTGGCTCTGGGGTTGCTGCCGTACCTATTTCTGCCAGTCAATTTATTGTAACGTGCAGAAATTCTGCAAACGCGTTAACAAATAGTTATGTGAGATATTTTGCGATAGGATATTAATGACTATAGCATGAAAATAAATGCATTCTACTCTATAAAATTGGAATGAAATAATATTGATTCTGGTTCGTTGTCTAATGATATTGTTGAAATGAGTGAATGGTGTTTAGCATAAATATGCTATTTATAATGCGCCATAAGGAAATATTACCAGTAGATAGCACTATTATAAGATGTAGTTGGATGAAATTAATATTTCATGGGTTCTTGGCATTGAACAGAAATAAATAATGTAAATGGCCTGAATAAACGGCCATTTATATATTGATAGATCCAGAATGTAATATTAAATAGAAAAATTTTGGTAAGAAATTAAATAAGGGAGATAATGGGAATTTTTTAATATTGAGTTTCCTATTTAAATCAATTATGCAAAATGGTTAATGCTCTAATTTATAAGAATGTTTTATTGTTATTTTTTTAAACTAGACTATGACCAGTATGAATTATACTGAGTTGTTTGCATAATAATTCAATGTGTTTTTTGTAAACAAGTAATATTATTTAAATTGAGGGTTATATATGAGTGTAAAGAATGATTTTAAAGCTTTTTCTATTAGTAATAATTCAAATGCCTTGAATCAATATCGCTATGAAAATAGTTCAGAGCTACAGGATGGATTTGATCCAACAAAACAATTTGATCTTCACGTGTTAAATAAGGCATTGCGTCAATCGTCAACTATATCATCTGTTGTGGCTGATTTTATTGCGACAGGATCGGGCAGTGATGTTTTGGATGATGGTAATATAGCGAATCTCACTGCACAATTAAATAAAGCATTAGAACAAAAAATCAAAGTAGAATCTGATAATCGATTTATTCGGTTAAATACGAATACAAAAACATCTGGTTGCATTTTATCTAAGACAGCAAATTTAGGTGACGATCCATCCCTGCGAGATTTGTCATTGTCAGGTTTCTTGCGTCCAAATAGTTGGGCGGACTTAGGTGGTTTGGCAATTCATGTCGCTCACCCTAGTGCAGGGATTCGACACTCAAGAGGAATTTCTTTTGAATACGGTAGTACATCTGGAGGCCAAGAAGGGTTTGGAATACATACATACGCATTTGACAAAGATGGTAAATTTAAAGGTAAAAAAAGAATTTTAGTTGAAGATGTAAACAGTGCATTCGATGCTAATGGATTTCTCAAGAGAATCTCACCGATAGTCAAAATCTACTCTGACGGTGAGTTTTCAACTAATGAAGAATCTGAAGGTGCAGAAGTCACTAAAGAGGGAACTGGTGTATACCGCATTTCAAATATTTCAGGCTGTAACGCTGATGGTGCATGGGGAGAGCATGGTGGTATTTCAGCACCAAAAGATAAGAATGGGTTAGAGTTGATTTTTATCGATGACCGTATTCAACCTGATGGTTCTATTATCATCGAGACCTTTCACAGACAACATTCTCATTTACCGACACGTTTTCAGAACTGGCGACTTAAATTTATCGATGATAATGATGAACGTGTTTTCTACAAAGACGGAGAGCCTTGTGATATTCCAGAGAATTGCCGCTTAGATGTTCGTGTCCAAATGCCGGAAGATTCATCCTGGGATTTAAAATAGAAGAAGTTGCAGGAAAATATAGAGGGAATAGGAGAAAAATAGTTTCTAGTATATACCCAATAGATTTCAAGTTGCAGCGCGGCGGCAAATGAACGCATCCCCAGGAGCATAGATAACGATGTGACTGGGGTAAGTGAAAGCAGCCAACAAAGCAGCAACTTGAAAGATGAAGGATATATATGGGTTATTTACATAATAGCTTAATGTGTTTTTTGTAAATGAATAATGTTATTTAATTTAGGGGTTTTATATGAGTGCAAAGAATGATTTTAAAGCTTTCTCTATTAAGATTGGTGCTAATGTAGTGAGTCAAAGTTTATATGAAAGTAGTTCGGAGTTGCAGACTGGATTAAAACCAGGCAGTGATATTGATATTCATTTGTTAAATAAGACATTACGTCAATCGTCAACCATATCATCAGTTATAGCTGATTTTATTGCGACAGAATCTGACAGTGATGTTTTGGATGATGGAAATATAGCTAAACTCACGGTTCAATTAAATAAAGCGTTAGAACAAAAAATTGCAACAGACATTCCCAGTGCTTCATTAACACAAAAAGGTGCAGTCCAGCTTACAAATGTGATTGGTAATAGTGACACATTAGCGGTGACACAAAAGCTTGTTCAGGAAATAGTAAATTCATTACGTGAATATACAGATAATCGGATTAAAACAGCCAATGAAGTTCCTGTTGGTTCTCCTATTCCATGGCCATTACCCCATCCACCTATTGGTTATTTCACTTGTAATGGTTCAGCGTTTAATAAATCACAGTATCCGAAGTTGGCGGAAGCTTATCCTGAAGGTAGGTTACCTGATTTAAGGGGAGAATTTATTCGTGGTTGGGATGATAGCCGCGGTGTTGATACGAATCGCTCTATATTATCTACACAAATAGACACGATGCAAAATATTACAGGTAATATAAATATATCAACTGAGAATACGTTTAGCGCATATGCAAATGGCGCATTTACTAATACTCCTATCCCAGGTACTGTTGTAACATCTGGGTATGTGACCAGAAACCTAATGTATGTTGCATTTAATTCATCTCGGGTTGTACGTACTGCACATGAAACTCGCCCCCGCAATATCGCATTTAATTATATAGTAAGAGCAGCATAATGACAGAATAGCAATATTCTTTAAACCAAAAGCTGGGCTAACTAACTTATGAAAAACCAACCATAATAGGTCGGTTTTTCTAACTGAATTATTGGTTTTGAAACATGAATAACTTGAGTAGGAGAATAATTATTCCGATTTATTAGGTTAAACACGAGTACAAAAACATCTGTCTGTATCTTATCTAAGACCGTAAATTTATATATACCCGTCATCTTTCAAGTTGCCTCTTTGTTGGCTGCACTCACTCACCCCGGTCACAGAGTTAGCTATGCTCCCGGGGATTCGCTCCCTGGCCGTCGCGATGCATCTTGAAATCCATAGGGTATAATGACCTATCAACGCGAGATTTATTATTATAGGATTTATTGCATCCAAACATAATTTCTATATGTTGCATATATTTTCAATTTTAAAATATTGAACTAATTATTACTGTTAATTGTATAAAACAGTTAATTTTATAAGCAATAGGAATACTGCATTATTTTTTTCCTAAACTAGACTTTGATTAGTGTGAATGATAGGGAGGATTATTTTTACAATAATTTAATATGTTGATTATAAAATAACATTATAGCGTTTAAATACATTGTGAGGGTAAGCATAATGAGCATATCTATACTTGAAGAAATCCCGGTGGGAATACCACTTCCTTGGCCGACTGACATACCGCCATATGGGTGGGTGAAATGTAATGGGGCAATCTTTGATAAATATTTATATCCTAAATTAGCGGTAGCTTACCCTAGTGGTAATTTGCCCGATTTACGCGGTGAATTTATCCGTGGCTGGGATGATGGGCGAGGGGTGGATATTGGTCGATATGTACTATCCACTCAACTAGCGGATATCGCCCCACATAGCCACAGGATTGGCCGGATGTGGTCCAACTCAAATGCTGGAGCCGAGGGTTTGGGTACACCGAGCCGTATTCTCAATAGTGTCTACCAAGGCGTTAACTACGGAATTGATACTCGCGGATTAGGCATTGCTATCGGCATGGGATCTGGCGGTTTCGGTTATATGGACAATGCGGTTGCTGCTTCAACAGGAATAGAGACCCGACCGCGAAATGTGGCATTTAATTACATAGTGAGAGCAGCATAATGACTGAACAAAAATACTCTTTAGAACATGAAACTGCTGTATTGGGTAAAGATGGGTTAGCTATCCAGGCTGGTTGGATAAAGGTTTATCACACTAATCCGGTCACAAGAGAATTCACAAATACAAATATTGAGTACATCATGCTCGGCATGAGTTTGCCAGCGGGCGCTTATTCCGATGCGCCAGGGCTTCCAGATTCTGATGATATGACTGTGCGTCGCAGTGAGGACGGAAGTCATTGGGAAATTGTGCCAGATTATCGCGGGAAAATTGCTTACGATAAGCAAACTCGTGTACAGCAAGAAATCACAGAACTCGGTGAATTACCAGAAACACTGACATTCAAGAAACCTGCTACTGATTATGATCAGTGGGATGGTAAAGAATGGGTAGTTGATAAAGACCTGCTTAAATCCCATCAGATTGCAGAAGTTAAACAAAAGCAAGCAGAACTGTTTCGGCAAGCAAATGAAATACTGTCATTGCTACAAGACTCTGTTGACTTGGAAGTTGCCACAGAAGTAGAAGCAGCCGCTTTACTTGAATGGAAAAAATACCGGATATTACTAAGTAGGGTAGATATTTCACAAGCGCCTGATATTGAGTGGCCGGAGATGCCGAAGTAAGAACAGGAATAATTAAACAGTTTTATATTTTTAGGTAAGAAATAATAGTCTGTAAGTGGTTATAAATGCCAGATTTGAAGTTGGGTTTTTCCTCAGGCAAATTTCAGCTATAGAAAAACCAACTCTAATAGGTTGGTTTTTCTAGGGAAGTTTGGTCGACATAATAGGATATTAACCTATGTTCCGACACTCTATGACAATTGCGTTGGTAATCTGAAATGAATTTGTTAAACCGTTTCCTATTTCATGAAAAATCAAAGGATATAATATATACCCAATAGATTTCGAGTTGCAGCGCGGCGGCAAGTGAACGAATCCCCAGGAGCATAGATAACTCTGTGACTGGGGTGAGTGAAAGCCGCCAACAAAGCAGCAACTTGAAAGATGAAGGGTATATATGTAATCTAAAAATTAGTGTTTGGTGGGACAAACATGGTTCATATGTGAATTTCTCATAAATAGAGATAAGAAGAGATGGGAAGAATAAGAGAAAGATAGTTTTAATATGTTAAATGTATATTTATGAATATATTTTCTATTTCAAAATGTTGAATTATATATTGCTGGCAATTATACAAAAATAGTTAGCGTTATAAGCAATAAGAACACTGCATTATTATTTTTATGAACTATACTTTGATTGGCATGAGTTGCAGATGGGATTATTTTTATAATAATTCAAATAGATTGATTATGGAATAGTATTATTTAATTTAAGGATTTTATATGGGTATTAAGAATGATTTTAAGGCTTTCTCTATTAGTGATAATGCGAATGTATTGAGTCAGTATAGATATGAAGGAAGTCAGGGTTTGCAGACTGGATTTCCACCAAATGATGTTCCCACTCATTTGTTAAATAAGGTGCTGCGTCAATCGTCAACCATAGCGTCAGTGGTAGCTAATTTTATCGCGACACGAACTGGTGATGATGTTTTGGATGATGGTGATATAGCTAAGTTAACCACTCAATTAAGTAGGGCATTAATAACAGAATTTCCAGATGCCTCATTAACACAAAAAGGTGTTGTTCAGCTAACAGATGTGCTTGGTAATAGTGATACATTGGCTGTTACGCAAAGTCTTGTTCAAAAAACAGTCGATTCATTGCGTGAGGAAATTAATATACCTGTGGGTTCTCCTATTCCTTGGCCTACTGCCATACCGCCAGCCGGGTGGTTACAATGTAACGGAGCCGAGTTTGATAAAGCAGCTTACCCACAACTAGCGGCAGCATATCCCACAGGAAAATTACCTGATTTGCGTGGGGAGTTTATTCGAGGCTGGAGTGGGAAACGTGGTGTGGATAATGGTCGTGAGATTTTATCGTTGCAGGGGGACGCCATTAGAAATATCACGGCATTCGTAAAAGGACGCTCGGATAGAGCCAACGGGAGAATATTTTCAGGTAATAATGATAGGTCTGGAGCATTTTCAACATCAGGCGAATACGGAGATTACGTTGTAATGTCTAAAGGGCCAATGAGTAGTGCAGGTGCACGTGATCGACTTGCAGAATTATCGTTTGATGCGTCTCGCGTTGTGCCGACTGCAAATGAAAATCGCCCCCGTAACATCGCATTTAATTACATAGTAAGAGCAGCATAATGGCAGAATAGCAATATTCTTTAAACCCGAAGTAAAGAAAAAGTGGGTCTAATTGGCTTATAAAAAACCAACCATAATAGGTTGGTTTTTCTAACTGAATTATTGGCTTTGAAACATGAATAACTTGAGTAGGAAAATAATTAGTCCGATTTATTTTCTTTGTCTAATTTTTTTTCAGTTCATATTTTATTTTTCATAAATAGAGATAAGAAGAGATGGAAAAAATAAGAGGGAAATAGTTTTAATATGTTAAATATGTATTTGTGAATATATTTTCTATTTCAAAATATTGAATTATATATTGCTGGAAATTATACAAAAATAGTTAGCATTATAAGCAATAAGAACACTGCATTATTATTTTTATGAACTATACTTTGATTGGCATGAGTTGCAGATGGGATTATTTTTACAATAATTCAAATAGACTAATTATGAAATGGTATTATTTAATTTAAGGAAATTATATGAATCCCCAAAATGATTTTAAAGCTTTTTCTATTAGTGATAATGCGAATATAGTCAGTCAAGAAGAATATGAAGAAGATCAGAGTTTGCAAACTGGATTTACACCAGAGAGTATTTCTACTCATGTATTAAATAAGGTATTACGCCAATCGTCAACAATATCGTCGGTTGTAGCTGATTTTATCGCAACACGATCGGGTAATGATGTTCTTGATGATGGGAATATAGCTAAAATCACGGCTCAATTAAATAAAGCGTTAGAACAAAAAATTGCAACAGATATTCCCAGTGCTTCATTAACACAAAAAGGTGTTGTCCAGCTTACAGATGCGATCGGTAATAGTGATACATTGGCAGTGACACAAAAACTTGTTCAAGAAATAGTAAATTCATTACGTGAATATACCCTCGAAGAGATAGATAATCGGATTAAAACAGTCAGTGAGGTTCCTGTCGGTTCTCCTATTCCGTGGCCATTGCCCTATCCGCCTACAGATCATCTCGTTTGTAACGGGGCATTTTTCAATAAATTACAGTACCCAAAGTTAGCAGAAGCTTATCCTGACGGTAAATTGCCTGATCTAAGGGGCGAATTTATCCGAGGTTGGGACAGTGGTCGAAATGTTGATCCATTTCGTCCAATATTGTCGTGGCAGGAAGGGGCTTATTTAGTACAGAATGTTGATCGGGCGAATAATTTTATTATTGCTTTTTCACGCAATGAGCTTTCAAAATTGCAGTGGGATATTCCCCAAAATAAAAATATTTCGGTAAAAGCGGTACATTATGGAACTCAGACAGACTGGTCAGCGGGTTACAGTTTTATCGGCGTATCAAGACCACGAAACATCGCATTTAATTACATAGTAAGGGCTGCATAATGGCTAAAAATACTCTTTAGAATATGACCCGGTTGTGTTGGGATGGAAGAAATATCGGGTATTACTCACTGGTGTAGATACTTCACAGGTTCCCGATATTGAATAGGTAAGGGTACTTGGATAATAAAACCAGCTTCATTCTAGTTAATTAGATATACCCTATGGATTTCAAGATGCATCGCGACGGCCAGAGAGCGAATCCCCGGGAGCATAGCTAACTATGTGACCGGGGTGAGTGAGTGCAGCCAACAAAGAGGCAACTTGAAAGATGACGGGTATAATTTTATATTTTTAGATGAGGGGAGATGATTTATTAATGGCAGTAAATGCCAGGTTTTAAATCGGATTTTTAACAGATCTAAACACCAGACATAAAAAACCAACTCTACATAGTTGGTTTTTTCCATAGAAATTTTGTCGGCATAAAAGGATTTTAATTTTCGACCTCAGATATGTCATGACTGTAAATATAAATAGTACAAAATCTGCATTAAACATCCAAACCGTAAAGCTGTGTGATATCACTGAATGTTGCCGCTTAGATGTTAGGGCTAAGATGCTAAATATAAAATTGGAGTTATATTTTTGACTCTAAAATATTAAGCTATTTATTGCTGCTAATTATACAAAAACAATTAACCTTATAAGCAATAAGAACATCGCATTATTATTTTTCTGAACTAGACTTTGATTGGTGTGAATTAGAAATTATTTTTACAATAATTCAATATATTGATTATAATATCATTTAATTTAAGGAAGATATATGAGTACAAAGAATGATTTTAAGGCTTTTTCTATTGGTAATAATGCTAATGTGGTGAGTCAGGGAAGATATGAAGAAGAACAAAGTTTAAAAACAGGATTTCCTCCAGATAATGTTACCACTCATGTGTTAAATAAGGTACTACGTCAATCATCAACCATATCATCTGTCTTGGCTGATTTTATTGCGACACAATCTGGCGAGGATGTTCTCGATGATGGGGATATAGCTAAACTCACCGCACAATTAAATAGAGCTTTAGAACAAAAAACTACAACAAAAGTTCCCGATGCCTCGTTAACCCAAAAAGGCGTTGTTCAGCTTACAAATGTGATTGGTAATAGCGACACATTGGCGGTTACACAAAAGCTGGTTCAGGAAATAATAAATTCATTGCGTGAAGATCTTAATAATAGAGTACCTAATACCCGGAAGGTGAATGGGAAAGAATTAAGTACAGATATTAATCTGAGTGCAGTGGATGTAGGGGCATTGCCTTCTGATGGCGCTGTTATAGCAGCTAACAAATTGGCTACAGCCAGAACGATTGCCGGAGTTGCCTTTGATGGTACGGCAAATATTAATATCCCAGCTGGTAATGTAGGTGCATATACCAAGGCAGAAGTTAATGATTTGATTAATACAGTCAATAATATTCCTGTAGGTGTTCCTATTCCCTGGCCAACTGCCATACCGCCAACTGGATGGCTGCAATGTAACGGTGCGGCCTTTGATAAGTCGAAATTTCCGCAATTAGTGGCAGCATATTCATCAGGCGTATTACCCGATTTGCGCGGTGAGTTTATCCGTGGTTGGGATAGTAGTCGTGGAGTTGATACGAATCGCTCTATATTATCGACACAAATAGACACGATGCAAAATATTACAGGTAAGGTAGATTCACATAATAAGTGCAACATCGTTAATCTGGAAGTAAACATGTTCGTATACCCTTAAATAATTCATTCGGGGTTTTCCCACCCCGTGTTTTTCGGGGACGATGATTTAATCGGTTTACCACAAAGTTTATTTCCTGATCAGAGACTTTATTAAAATCAGTTCCCTTTGGAAAGTATTGTCTGATTAACCCATTGATATTCTCATTGATCCCTCTCTCCCAAGGCGAGTAAGGATGGGCAAAATAAATTTCAGTTTCTAATTTTTTACTTATGGTTTCATGATCTGCGAACTCCAAACCGTTATCGAAGGTGATGGTTTTAACTCTTTGTTTTAACGGATATAATACTTTCACCGCCGCTTTCGTCACTTCTGATGCCCGCTTGCTATCCAGTTTAACAATAATTGTATACAGCGTTTTACGGTCAACCAGGGTTAATAAGACACTTTTTTCTCTTTCCCCATTATCGTATCACCTTCCCAGTCACCAATACGTTCTTTTTTATCAACAAATTCCGGGCGATCATCAATGCTGACCCGATTTTTAATTTTGCCTCTTTTTTCATAGCGACCATAGCGTTTACGATAGGGTTTTTGGGCAATTCGCAGATGTTGCCATAAATCACCCCCTTCTATTTTATCTTGATAAATCAGCCTGTAAATCGTCTCATGATGCAAAAATATCCCTTTATGTTGCTTCAAATAATCAGCCACCTGTTCAGGACTTAAATCTTTCCAAATTAACCGTTTTATCCATTTTTTTACTTCCGGCGTTATTTTTACGGCTTTTTTAGCAAAATGACGACGAGACAATCCCTTCAAATGAGCTTGTTCTGGGCAGTATGTCAGGGCTTCCTGATTTCTCTTCAATTCTCTGCTGATGGTCGACGGACTTCGCTCAAGTGACTCAGCAATGAAACGCTGTGAAAAACCCGCTTTTTTTAAACTGGAAATCGGGTATCTTTCTGTTTCGGTCAGTTGTGTATAGGTCATAGTGCATTTTCCTTTGGCGAGAAAGATGCTTACTATAGCAACTGACCGCCTTTCTGAAAAATTGCACTTATCAGTCGAATCCGCCTTTTGAATTTTAGTTATATAGCTATTGGATATTGATTTGATGTTATAGCCCTATTAATGTAGGCCTATAAAGTTATTACATATTGAATGGTAGTTTCCTTTCTTTTTGTTTTTTTAATACAAGATTAATAAGTTGTTTTTTTACTCTAGACATTTCTCTAATCAGTTTATTGCTACTATTTTTTGTAATTATTTTTTCTTTATGAATACGTTCATTTTCTAGTGAACTTGGAAATTTATCATGGCATTTATTTATGGTGTAGTCTTGCATGCATAAAGCAGGAATGAATTGGCAAATAAAGTAATTTTTATCATAGATGAAATTGTTAAAGATTTCATAATCAATAGGATCTTTAAATGGTGATGATGTTATTTTTTCAAACAGATATTTTGCACCTTTATTAGTGATTATATATCCTCCTGCACCGAGGTGTTCCCCTCTTAACTTGAATATTCCTTCATGCTTATTAAATGTTTTAACTGGTGATATTGCTGTTTTTACTTTTTCATCAGCACGCTCAATTTTAATAACGTGCCAGTCAGGATTAATCCAGTCATAATTTTTTAAGTAATTTTCAGCTTCTTTTGAAAGATATATATCATCTTCAAAAATAGTTGCCATTGGTAAGTTTTCATCAATTACTTTTTTCCACAACATTACATGGCTTAATATACATCCTTTTTCACCTAATGAAAGATTAGGGTTATCAAAAGAAACCCCCAAATCATTGGCAATATGTATTTTTGTTTTATCAATAGCATCGAAAAATTCAAAAGGTATTGATTTTTTTGAAAACTGTTCTACGATGTGATTTCTACGTTTTTCGTTGTTTTGGGATAAACTTATAACAAAATTATTCATGATATTTTTCCATTTATATTATTAATATATTTATTTTATTTTAATATAGTAGTGATAGCAATGGATGTAATGATACAATAATGTTATATGCACGTATTCCTACGATTGTAATGTTCACTGAACTGCTTTAGTAACTCTTTAGCTGCATCCTCAGTCATATACGTCCTCATTGGTTCCCGTCTAACATCCTTCATTTCAAACGCATTCTCATCAAACTTTGGATCTGAAAAGATAATATCCATAAACAGATAGCCATAAGGGTTATCTGCAGATAAACGAGCCTCTTCTGACTGAGCAATATATTCAGCATTATTTATTTCGAGTTTAATCATGGTATTACCTATTTAACTGTGTTCTTATACAGTAATTTATATAAGGTAATGGATAGGATAGCAAGGAGAAAAGGGTAATTTTATGCGCTAAAGAAAGGGAGATTTTGAGGGACAATTTGTCGTAGTTTTACCCCTATTTTACCCCGCGCAAATTCTAGACATAAAAAAACCAACCTTAACAGGTTGGTTTTTCTAGGGAAATTTGGTCGGCATGAGAGGATTTGAACCTCCGACCCCCGACACCCCATGACGGTGCGCTACCAAGCTGCGCTACATGCCGATAATTTGTATTATAGTACTGATTTTTTCTCTAAAAGCAAGTATTGAATTTCGTGACCGATTGATTTTTAAGCATTTAATTAGCTATAAAATGTTTAACCTCTGTTAGTATCTGTAACAGCTGTGCCAGATTGGGTTTAGCATCTTTGACTTCGTTGCCTTCGAGGTCATACAGGTAATAGTTTCCGTTTTTATCCAGAAACAGGGTGTTTTCATTGGTGATAATGATTAGAGAACCATTATCGCCAGTAATAATCCATGGATTATTACGTTGTGCTGCAAACAGGTCTTCACCCTGAGAATAGTCATCAGGAGAATTGCTGACATGCAATAGGCGTTGCATTAATGTTGTCATGATATCCTGATGGCCAGTCAGTTTATCGATTGTTTGTGGTGGTGTGTCTGGCCAGTGAATAAGCAAAGGAACATGCATTTGAACACGATTGAATCTGTCATTATTTATCCACTTATGTGGATGGGTAGCTGTGATTTCGCTATGGTCAGCGGTAATGATAATTACCGTGTTATTCAGAGCGTTTTTGCTTTTCAGTGTTTCTAATACAGCGTGAATTTGGTTATCCAGCGTTGATTTGTCAGCTGTCTCAGCAGCTTTATCCAATCCATTCATCTTCAGTAAAGAAAACCATGGGCTGCCGGTATTGGGTAAATTCAGCCATTGTTGCCACTGTTCTACCGTGAGTTGGTTGCTTTGGTTGACACCAATAGGTAATGAATAGTCGGAAAGCAATGCTTGACGATAAAGCGGAGTTTTAAACCCTTCTGAAGAGAATAACCCAAATTGATACCCTTGATGAGTCAGTGCATTGAGCAGCGCTGATGATTTACGCCCAGCAAGTATTCCATCCAGATAGCCGGAAGAAATACCGTAGAATAATCCGAACAGGGCGGTATCATTTTGAATACCAGTACTGAAATGTTGATTGAACTGGATGCTGGTTTCTTTAAAACGAGAAAGAGCGGGCATATTCTCGGTGATATCTTTATTATCCAGCCCGTCAACAACGAGTATTAATAGGTTGTATCCGCTTCCTTGATCCTGATAAGTCAGCTTATTCAGTGGATATTCAACAGATAAAGCAGCAGGATCACCCTGTTGCATAAGGCGGCGCTGATATTCTTTTTGATCCAGCAGGCCATGTTTTTCAAGAAATTTACGCGCTGTCATTGGATAAGAGAGCGGTAGGTTAGAGCGTTGCATGGTTATTGGGCGGTAAAAATTAGCGTCAGACCAGATATACATTAGATGGGAAGCTAAAAAGGCAGATATGAAAACTGCCGCCAATGGCTTACCAAACCGTTGCCGATTCAGGCTACGTAGTTTCTGCCAACTCCAGGTGCCAAATAACATCTGTATCAAAAAAATGACTGGGATACAGATAAACATCAGTTGCCATTCCCGTGCCAATTCCCCCTGATCTGGATTGATCACCAGATCCCAAACTAAAGGTGTAAGGTGAAGGTGGAAACGGTTGTACACCGCGCTGTCGAATATCAACAGTGTCAACCCAGCTGTGGCGAAAATAGCCGAAAGAAATCTTAGCAGGCGCTGTGACATGACAATAAATGTCAGCGGAAACAGAATGAGCAGATAAGCAGCGAAAACAATAAAACTAAAGTGCCCAAGCCAACTAATCAAAGCATAGACTCGGCCGAACAGTGAGCCCGGCCAGTCAGAAATAAATAGGTAACGGCTGCCTAATCCAAGGCTGAGCAGGATATTAAACAAGGCAAACCAATGCCCCCAGCTAATCATCTGGGAAACTTTTTCTCGATAACGCTGACGGCTAGTCACCATAATTTTGTTTACGTTTTGGTCTTTAGTTAAAATTAATGGGCTTTATCTTCGTTTACTGAAGCTTTAAGCGCGTGTGCAAACGAGTCGGCTATATGTCTGCGTTGTGCAGGGGACACACTCGTATTGATTAAATTTGTTACCATATTGCCCAGTACCATCAGAGAAAGGTCTGTCGGCGTATGGTTTTTTTCCAGAACACTGACTAATTCTGTTAATAAACGTTCGACGTGTTCGTCACTGTAACGAGATGACTGTGGCATAAATTTAAACTTCCTGAACTAACAAAGCACACTATCTTACCGTATAGGTGAGTGATTTTCTGCCCTTTTATAGCAAATTAATTCATAGTTAATATTATGTTGCAATAATTAGGACGCCTTTAGCCATTTTTGGGTCGTTGTCGGTAAATAGTAGCGGATAATACAGGGTGAAACGCGATTTTTCCCCAGTTTTTTTATTGCAGCAGCTTGTTATCAGTGTTTGAATACGCCGTTAAAAGCGAATGAAGTAAGCAGAGTAAGGAGTGGAAAGAATGAGTCTGCAAATAGACCAGATTGCTTTGCATCAACTAATCAAGCGTGATGAACAGACGTTAGATGTTGTGCTGCGTGATTCTTTGCTCGCCACCGATCAAGTGGTGGAAGATATGATGGCTGAATTACACCGTGTATACAGCGCAAAAAGCAAAGCTTATGGCTTATTTAATGAAGAGAGTGAATTAGCAGAAGCTCTCAGACATCAGCGCAAGGGTGATGAAGATTTTCTTGGATTCAGTCGTGCAGCAACCGCACGTTTGAGGGATGAACTGGCTAAATATCCGTTTGCTGAGGGTGGGACGGTCTTATTTTGTCAGTATCGCTATTTGGCGGTAGAGTATTTATTGATTGCTGTGCTTAATAGCTGTAACAGTATGTCGGTTAACGATAATTTAGATTTGAATACCACTCATTATCTAGATATTCCTCATGCTGATATTGTTGCACGTGTAGATTTGACTGAGTGGGAAACCAATCCTGAATCAAGCCGTTATTTAACATTCCTGAAGGGGCGAGTAGGGCGCAAAGTTTCAGATTTTTTTATGGACTTTCTTGCTGCCAGTGAAGGTATGAATGCTAAGGTACAAAATAAAGGCTTATTACAGGCAGTTGATGATTATTGTGAATCTGGACAGCTGGATAAAAATGAGCGTCAGGCATATCGCCAGCAGGTATACAGTTATTGCAATGAGCAGTTGCAGGCGGGAGAAGAAATTGAGATCAAGGAATTATCCCAGGAATTACCTACAGTTGGCGAACAGAGTTTCCAACAATTTTCTCAAGAACAGGGATATGAACTGGAAGAGAGTTTCCCGGCAGATCGTAGTACATTACGTCAGTTGACTAAATTTGCCGGCAGTGGTGGCGGATTGACAATTAATTTTGATGCTATGCTATTTGGTGAAAGAATTTTTTGGGACCCGGTAACGGATACTTTAACAATTAAAGGGACTCCACCTAATTTACGTGATCAATTACAGCGTCGTAGTGGGGGACACTGATATTAGAAATAAATAACGCCGCAAATGCGGCGTTATTTACTCGGCGTCCCGAAAAGCTCGACTGTGGCTAATTAAGCACGCAGGAAGTCAATGTGCGCCAGTTTTGGCTTAAATGGATGGCGCTGTACAGCCTGCACTTTAACTTTAGTTTCTTTACCATCAATAACCAGAGTCAGAATTTCGCTATAAAATTCTGCTTTGTGTTCCATATTGATAACTTGGTCGTGATCCAGTTCAATAGAAACAGGTTCTTGTTTGCCACCATATACGATAGCTGGGAACTTGTTAGCTCTGCGCAGGCGGCGGCTCGCACCCTTACCCTGCTCTTTACGTACTTCTGCATTAATAGTAAACATTATTTTTCTCTTTCTCACATAATAAAATAAGAAAATAAATCCTGCTACAGGCGACCCAGCAGCAGGTTCGAGATTTGGCTTAACGTAGTGTTAAACGGGCGGCATTCTAGCGAAAAATGGTAGTTACAGCAAATGGAATACGTCCATTTGGACATATTAATATAATTGATCTGCTCGTCGGAAACGTCCTTGATAGTCAAAGATCTTTTCCCGGATCTGCCAGAATTGGCCTTTTTTACGGGCGATAACGAAGTCTGGATGGTGTAGTAAAGGCTGTTTCTGAACAATGTCTGAGGCTGTTTTCCAGTTAAAAGGTACAGCGGGAGCACGTTGATGATAGCGGAGAAATTGATGTTGAAAGGCCAGCCGTTGGGCTGGGGTTGTCAGTCGAAAGCGTTCGGAAACGTCAGCGCCATCTTCATCATAGTAGGTGATTTTTAGCCATTCTCCTTTACTATCAGTTCCTGGGGTAAGTTGCATACCACCACAACGTAGTACCAGCGCATCTTTGAGTTTCAATGCTGCTTTCAGCATATCGTCAGGATCAACCAGTACCTCTTGGCAACTATGACAACGCCGTGCCGCAATATCATTTTCAGCGCCACAATGGGGACATAGTTTAAAGCGAAAACGGAAGTTGCATTGGTGGCGTTTGCCGTGTTGATCTTCTTCCCAGCCCTGACAACGGCGTCCAAAATGCTCAATAATTTCACCGTCGGAGGCGCATTTTCCCCAGAACATATTGGCAAAGTTGCAGATAGGGCAGAATACCTGAACTGGCTGGCTCTGTTTATCTGGTTTATGGTTACCGACTTCCGGTGTGTAGAGATCGTGGGGATTCCCTGCATAATCGAGAATAAGGCAATCTTTTTTGCCTGGGAATAATCTCAGACCTCGGCCAATAATCTGTTGATACAGGCTGACGGATTCAGTAGGACGTAGAATTGCTATCAAATCGACATGAGGTGCATCAAATCCGGTGGTCAATACGGCAACGTTAACCATGTAACGCAATTGTTGAGCTTTAAAGGCTTCGATAAATAGATCACGATCGGCGGTTAATGTATCGGCACTGACTAAGGCAGCTTGTCCGGAAGGGAGTAATTGAAAAATCTCTTTGGCATGTTCGACAGTTGCAGCAAAAAGCATAATCCCTTTACGGTCAGCCGAATATTCAATGACTTGTCTGATAATATGAGGTGTGATGCGTTTTTGTCGTTTGATTTCGCGATTTAAATCAGTTTCATTAAAAATACCTTGCTGACTAGCGCGGATCTGACTGAAATCATATTGCATCACTGGCATATCCAGTCGTTGTGGAGGCACCAGGAAACCATGTTTAATCATATAACGTAGGGGTAATTCGTATATGCAATCACGGAAAAAACTATTTTCATCACCACGGATCATGCCGCGATAGTGATATTGATATATCCAGCCAATAGCCAGTCTGTAAGGTGTTGCGGTTAATCCAAGAATACGTAGTTGTGGATTATGTTGTCGAAGGTGGTAAATAATTTGCTGGTACTGACTGTTTTCATCATCACTGATACGATGGCATTCATCGATTATCAGTAAGGAGAATTGATTATTGAAATGTTCAAGATTGCGGGCGACAGATTGCACGCCGCCAAATACGACTTTTCCTGAGCTTTGCTTCTGTTGTAATCCGGCGGAAAAAATATCTGCTTGTAATCCATAAGCGCAATATTTGCTGTGGTTCTGTGCGACCAACTCTTTGACATGAGCCAGTACTAATACTCTCCCACGGGCCAATTTTGCCAGTTCAGCAATAACCAGGCTTTTACCTGCTCCGGTTGGTAGCACTATGACCGCGGGTTCATGATGATGCCGGAAGTGATTGATAGTCGCATCCACAGCTTCTTGCTGGTAAGGACGTAAAGTAAAAGTCATATTTGCTCTGTAACAGAAAAACACGCCTAAGAGGGTAACATTTTTCCGATCAGTTTACTGTGGATAGATGTGAGGTAAGATAATTATCTAATTGATTGAAACGATAATCAGTTATAACAAATAGATAATTGTTGTTTATAGTAAACATAGTTATGATTAGTATGAAAATGATTTAAATTTACTTTTATACCCAATAGATTTCGAGTTACAGCGCGGCGGCAAGTGAACGCATCCCCAGGAGCATAGATAACTATGTGACTGGGGTGCGTGAGTGCAGCCAACAAAGAGGCAACTTGAAAGATAACAGGTATATCTTCTTTTTTGGTGGCTCTGCGTTGTGGTGCCAAGATAGTAGAGTCATATTTATTTTTGAATTAATTTAATACAGGTGTCTTCATCCATGCGATTGGATAAATTTCTGTCACAACAGCTTGGTATCAGCCGGAATGAAGTGGGGCGTGAGTTACGCGCGGGGCGTATTACTGTTGATGATGAGATTATAAAAACCGGAGCTTATAAAATAACTCCAGAACAACAAATCATGTTTGATGGTTCATTGCTGGAACAGCAGCAAGGACCCCGTTATTTTATGCTGAATAAACCATCAGGGTATGTCTGTTCCACGGATGATCCTGTGAACCCAACGGTCCTCTATTTTATTGATGAGCCGGCAGCACATAAATTACACACTGCTGGTAGGCTGGATATGGATACCACAGGTCTGGTCTTGTTGACTGATGATGGTCAATGGTCTCATCGTATTACTTCCCCCAAACATCATTGTAAAAAAACCTATCTAGTAACGCTTGAATGTCCGGTTGCAGCAGAGACGGCAGATAAATTTCTTGCAGGTGTTCAACTTCATGGTGAGAAAACACTGACAAAACCTGCCCAACTGGAAATGCTGGAACCGCAAGTAACCCGCCTGACGATCAGTGAAGGGCGTTATCATCAGGTAAAACGTATGTTTGCAGCAGTAGGAAACCGGGTGATAGAACTTCATCGTGAACGAATTGGTGAAATTATCTTAGATCCTGCTCTAGAACCTGGGGAATACCGACCGTTAACTGAGCAAGAAGTTGCCAGTATTACTGTTCCTTAAGCTTAGTTTTAGTTAATTATTTTAAATTATTGGAGCAATACGCGTGCAACAAAAACGCTTATCCTATTTTGGGTTGATTTTAATCCTTGGGCTGCTTTCTATGTTAATGCCTCTTGCCATTGATATGTATTTACCAAGTTTGCCGACCATTGCCAAGGATTTCGGTGTGGATAATGGACAGGTTCAGATGACGCTGAGCAGTTATATTCTTGGTTTTGCTATCGGTCAGATGGTATATGGCCCAATGGCTGATAGTTTGGGGCGTAAGCCAGTTATTCTGGGGGGAGTTGCTGTATTTGCTCTAGCTTCATCTGCATGCGCAATGGTTCAGAATATCGATGATTTTATTTATCTGCGCTTTTTGCATGGGTTTTCTGCCGCTGCCGCGGGTGTTGTTATTAATGCGTTAATGCGAGATCTGTTCACGAAAGATGAATTCTCACGTAGTATGTCTTTCGTGGTATTGGTGATGACTATTGCGCCATTAATTGCCCCGATTCTTGGGGGAATGATGATGATTTGGTTTACATGGCATGCTATTTTCTGGAGCATTGCGATTACCTCTGTGATTGCTGTATTTCTTGTTGCTTTCTTTATAAAAGAGACTTTGCCGAAAGAAAAAAGACAAAAATTTCACCTTCGCACAACTATACGTCAGTTTATTATGTTATTCCGCCAGCGTCGCGTGTTTTGTTACATGCTTGCCAGTGGTTTTTCGTTTGCGGGAATGTTTGCTTTTCTCAGTGCTGGGCCATTTGTTTATATTGAGTTAAATGGCGTTTCCCCTCAGAACTTTGGTTATTACTTTGCGCTTAATATCGTATTTATGTTTGTGATGACAACGATAAATAGTTGCTATGTACGGCGCTTTGGGGCGTTGAAAATGATGTATTTTGGTTTGAGTGTGCAATGTGTGATGGGGATTTGGTTGTTATTGTCTACCATACTCGATTTTGGCTTTACTGCTCTAGTCATCGGTGTTGCAGCTTATATATGTGGTATTTCTATGATTACATCCAATGCCATGGCGGTGGTTTTAGATGATTACCCACATATGGCCGGAACGGTATCTTCATTGGCAGGTACCGTTCGTTTTGGGATTAGTGCCTTGGTTGGAGCATTACTTGCTATGTTACCTGCATACAATGCTTGGCCAATGGTGGGTTCTATGGTCTTATGTGTTATTTCAGCTATGTTACTTATTACCCATGCGAGAAAAGGTCTTAAATAAAAATATAAGGCTGCGTTATGTGCAGCCTTTTTCCTGGTTAGACAAGATTACTGTAAATTACAGGTACTTTTGACGGTGTTGTTTGGTTATGATTTTATGTGAGATTATTGAGAAGTAATTTTATTCCAATATCCACGTTTGACTTTATCTATGTATTCCTGATTAACGAGATCGGAGATAATCTGATTTTTGTTGAATTTATCAATAATATCAATGCATTTTGTCATGATATGTTATTCTGAAGTCTGACATTAGATCATGAAATGGTATTAGCTATTTAACGTTAAAAGCATTTTCTGCATCACTAAAGTTATCATTAAAAACCATAATATTATTGAGGGAATTGTTGGGAGGCTTGAATATCAGTGGCTATTTTGGAATTGAGTGAGCGGTTTTCTGATTTCCTTGTTTTTGTTGATTGTGCTAAGGACTGATCTCTCAATGTAAGGAAATTCCGAATTATCAGCTTATGATAATAAATGGTTGGCAATTCATTGACAATAATTATGAATTTGGTGTTAAATTTATGTTAACTAAAAAATATTGAAGCACGTTATCATTAGGTTATGATTAGTTTTTCCTTTATAGAACACATTGTTATTCATTTATTTTTATAGTTCTTGCTTGATTTTTATGTTAAGGGCATGAGTTGAAAAAATAAAATATGTAAATAATTATTAAACATCAAGTTATTTTTTTGCATAAAAAAAAGTTGAGTTTTCCTTAAAAAAAGTATAAATATATGCAAAATGCGAGATTGATCGCATTTTTTCTAAGGTGAAGTTTGAAATTAATGTAATACTATAAACACAAATTTAACTTTTTGTTTACCTTTTGGGGGTTAGTTATTCGGTTTTGGCGAGTAGAACACCTGAAGATAGTCGCTAACTTTAACTTTATTTATTTATGTTCTTTCAGGTAGGAATAATTCGTGAATAATATTCAGCTTTCGGTGGTACATCGACTACCGCAAAGTTACAGATGGTCACCCGGCCTTGTGGGTATCAAAGTTGAACCACTTCCGGTTGATGAAGTAAATGTAAAAAGTAGCCTGATGGGGTTGAAACTACTCAGCCACGAAGATGCGGCTGCGTGGAATGTTATGCAGAAATTACAGCAATCACTCGCTGATATGCAAATTGAAAGCACTGTGATTGAATGGGAAGGCCAACCATGCTTGTTTGTTGATAGTGAAGATGAAAGTGCTGTTATGTGCCGTTTGAAGACTCTTGGTGCAGCAATTGCTGAAAAGATAACAGCGCTTTATCCATTCTGACTATAAACAGATTAAATAGATTAGAGAAGAAAGGCGCTTCCTTTGTTGGAAGCGCTTTTTTGTATGCAAGGGAAAAAATGTTTTTAACCGTTAGGCATCATGCTACTACTGATGACCCGGCGACCACCATAATAACGTTTACTCCAGTATGTGCTGCTTAGCTTGGAAACAATCACACCGTTGCTGGTGGAGGCGTGAACAAATTGGTCATTGCCGACATAGATGCCAATATGTCTTGTGCGGGCACCAGTCTTAAATAGAACCAAATCACCAGGACGTAATTTCGAGCGGTCGATTTTTCTACCAATGTTTTGCTGTTCAGATGTTGAACGGGGCAGTTCCATGCCAAATTGGTCACGGAAAGTACGTTGAACAAAGGCAGAGCAATCTATACCGCGTTTAGTATTACCACCAAGTCGATAGGCAACACCTTTCCAGCCATTGTATTGACTAAGAATTTTAGATTTTATATCCAGATTGCGAACCAGCGCTTCGAATTCATCCTGAGACGCTTGCAGTAAGAAACCGTTCTTACCATTTACTGCATGAGTGTCAGTTTGTGCATTACGAAACTTTGAAGAATCTGGTGAGCTGCACGCGGATAAAGTCATCGCCACGAACAGCACGGGTATCAGCCGTGTAGTGTATCTCAGTGCCGGTTGAGACTTGACCATTATTTTTGTTTTCCCTTGCTATCCTTACCTTAGTTGGTCGCTATTATTGAAAAATATCAAACGCTTCGAAGCCTGGTGTTAGAAAAAACAATTAAGTAAAATGCGTTTGGTGTAAAAACGCGCTGGATGCCACGTTTTATAATGATATTCACAATAAATGTCATTCAAAACCGAGAGTACCGAAACAATCAGGAAAAGGCGAGTATTTAGTAGCATAATTTACAAAAAATTAGATTACTGAGCGCGAAGGAATAGGAATGTTGTTAATTTATGTTGTTTATGTGGATCTTATGAGCAATTGGGAAGGTTGAATATCTTCCCAATATTATTCAGAAAAAAGGAACTGAATGAGAAAGGTTTTAAACCGGACGACCAATTTGCGGTAGATGTTTATCTAACCAGTTAACCATTATGTCACTTAATGGTGTTAACAATAACCAGCTTGTTCCAATCAGAACCAGAGACAAAGAACCGACTGTAATATCAGTAAACCAATGAGCTCCCGCCATAATACGGGGCAATGAAAATATGACTACGATAAGTAATGCAATGGAGAACGCTTTACCTGAAATATAGCGCAGGATAAAACAGCTAAAAATTAGTAGCATTAATCCATGATCGCCTGGAAAGCTATTGCCAGAGGCATCTTTTGTCATTAGCTTGGTCATTTCACTAATACGATTGACATTATCAAATGTTAATGTCGGGCTTGGGCGAATGACTGGGAGCTGATGGCCGATTTGATTAAGTGTAACTGCGCTTATCAGCATGACCAGTCCAATCATGAATAGCCTGCGCTTTCCATGGTAATTCTGCTTACGAAATGCGCTGTAATAAAGCAATCCCATACAAAAAAGTGAAATTGCATCAAAAGCTCTGATATTCACAAATGCCACAAATTCTGTGAATTTTGAACCAGGTATTAACTTTTCGTTAAAAAAATAGAAGACTGCCGAGTCGATTTTGAACCAAAAACCATGATGCTCTGGTAAATACCATGAAAGAAATAAAGCGACCCCCAATAGGTTCAGTGTAAATATGGCAAACGGGTGACTGCGTGTCATGGGATACCTATTTTGTTAAAAGTAAAATTCAGTGGTAACTAAGCTCGTAATATGTAGGTTAATATAACAAATATTGGGTAATCATGTCGTGAATTTAATTCTTATCATAAGTTAGTCTGGTGATTTTTTTATCTGTTTTGTGCTTTTTCCTTTCTGTTTATTGACTCTGATAAGTTTTCCTGGCCGACTCTACAGAATTTTATCGATTTGGATAATCAATATTTAAAATTGTAAATTCTTAATTTATTGAAAATTATTTCTGAAAATTCACATATAGAAAGATATAAATATTTTAATCGGCTCTGGAAGATAGAAACAGTAAATAAACACCGAAAATAGCCGTTACCAATAACATGGCCTCATAAATTTTTCTGATTTCCAGACTGATTTTGGAAATTGAAGCAAATAATGTTGTCTTATGGCGGGGATTTTATGCCTATGTTCCGGATGATTATTGGTTGTTTTTTTCTTATGATTCCTGGTATTGTCAGTAGTGAGTCAGATGTAATATCAAGTTCAGGGGTTATTCGTTTCTCCGGTACAATTGTTGAGTCACCGTGTCGTTTTGATTGGCATGATAACTGGGCTAATACCACTTGTTGGCGGAAGGGACATAAAATTACTCAGCGACGAAAACTTGATCTCCAGCATGATATTTATTTTTATTTACCACACCAAATTGGCGTAACCGAAATTAAGTGGGTAAAAGGAAAAGAAAAAGTTGGCGTTGTTACAATTTCCTATAATTGATGTTAGGAAAAAGTCTAAATATTATTGTTTCAATGCTTAATTGGAGAGGATTATACCCAAAAGATTTCGAGTTGCAGCGCGACGGCAAGTGAACGAATCCCCAGGAGCATAGATAACTATGTGACTGGGGTGAGTGAGTGCAGCCAACAAAGAGGCAACTTGAAAGATAACAGGTATAGGTATTTTATCTGTCATTCTTGAACTGTATTAAAGAAAATTAATGATAGGTTAAAGTTGTATTTTATTTGAGAATTAAATTGATTTATGCCTAAATTATCAAGGAAAGCAGGTAACTGATTTTCGTAATGAAATGGGCGAAAGTGAGTTGCTCTGTTTTATACAGTGCAACTCAGAATTAGCTAATATTGTTAATCACAACGTCCCATATAGCGGCGTTCTGCAATATGAATGCGAATTTTTTCACCGCTACTGATATATTCAGGTACTTGAACAGTGAGGCCGGTACTCATTTTAGCGGGTTTTGTCCGTGCACTGGCGGAAGCACCTTTAATTCCGGGGGCAGTTTCTTCAATAATCATATCGACTGTCTGTGGAAGTTCAAGGGCAATAACCTGCCCGTCTATTGTTAGAACTTGCATACCAGGCAGGCCACCTTCAGGGATAAATAGCAGCTCTTCTTCGATTTGTTCCTTTTTAAAATGATAAGGTGTGAAATCCTCATCATCCATGAAGACATATTCATCGCCATCAATATAGGAAAAGTTAACGCTGCGGCGAGTCAGGCTGATCGTATCAAGGATATCATCTCCTTTGAAACGTTCTTCCACTTTTTGCCCGGTGCGGATGTCGGTGAAACGCATTTTATATAATGTACTGGCGCCACGAGCGCTTGGTGATTGAATATCAATATCTTTAACCAGCAGTAGCTTACCATTATAACTAATAGCAGTACCGCGTTTAATTTCGTTGGCTTTAGCCATATGTAACCTTCCATAAAACAGGGAGAGAAGAATCGGCGACAAAATTACTCGCAGTCAAGACATTAGGCAAGTGGGGGATCAAAAAACCCCAGCGTTTTTTTACGTTGGGGTTTGTAGTAAGTAAGAATGTTTTATATATCAACGATACACAGGTAATAGATCAAGAGAGGCTAAAATATGAGCTATAGCATTTATCAAACCAAACAGGATGACGAATCCAATAAGGAATTTCCCTCCTGGTGCTCGGTAACTGGCTTCGGGGAAGCGTTGGCGGCTGGCTCGTGCCATAAGTGCCGGAATAATAACTGCCCAGAGAGTTGCAGCTAATCCAGCAAAACCAATGGCATACAGAAAACCGTCTGGAAATAGCAAAGCCAAGGCTGTAGGTGGAATGAATGTTACTAATGCAGATTTTAACCGGCCAGCGCTGTCATCTTTGAAGTTAAAGAGATCGGCTATGTAATCAAATAATCCTAAAGAGACGCCAAGAAATGAACTAGCCAATGCCATATAAGAAAATGCAGTAAGAAACTGGATGACAGCTGTGCTATTTGCGGTATTATCCATTTGTTTCAGTAAAGCGCCGATATTCCCACCATCAGCAATAATTTGTTTGAATGCTTCGCGGGGAATATTTCCCTGAATGACATATTGCCACAGGATATAAATAACCAATGCGATTAACGCACCAAATAACAGACTGCGAATAACGGCTTTGATATCCTTATGATAATATTTTACTAAGCTTGGAATGTTACCGTGATATCCGAATGAAATGAGTAAATAGGGCAGAGCAGCTAAAGCATAAGGCATATACCTTTCTGTCGTATCGTTTGGTATGGTATCGCCTTGATTGAATAGGATTACAGATTTAACTTCTGTGAACATTCCACCAATGGACATAAAAAAGGTAATAACCATACCGCCGATTAAAATTGTGCTCAGACGATCGACAGCTTGAGTTGATGACCAGATAATAAACGCGACGATAAAGGCAAAGATAAAGCCAGCACTTGCCTGTGATATTGGAACAATATTTTCAAAATTGTGGGCAATGATTGAGCCGCCGGCTGAAATATAGGCGTAGGTTAGTGTATAGAGAACGAATGTAATAGAGAAACCGTTTATTGTATTCCATTTTTTGCCGAGTAAGTCTTTAGCAATAGTATGGAAACTCGCTCCTGATGGATAGTTCAGGTTGGCTTCCAGAATCATTAAGCTGGAAAAATACATACACGTCCATGTGTAAACCAGCAGAATAATTGAGCCAGTAAACCAAACACCGGAAGTTACCACGGGAATGGAGAACATCCCGGCTCCAACCGTGGTTCCGGCAATTATCATGGTACCGCCAAGTATGGAAGGGCGTTTTAAACTCTGAGCTGTCTCAGTGGACATATTAACTCCTGCTGGGTATATGATCTTTGTACTAGCTTAAAGATACATTTTTGAGTATGGAGTGTAAATAGCTGTCATAAAGTATTATTTGAAATTAAACTAATAATATAAGTTAGTTCATTTAATAAGGTAGAATTTATTCTCTTGCCACATTTTTATTGCATGCCGGCTGGCTTCAAAGTGAGGTTCGGGGAGATTATTGGGATCGCACCACATAAGTTGTTCGCATTTTTCTGGTTCTATCAATTTGGGTTCGCCACCTGGGTGTTTCGCGAGTAAACACACTGAAATAGTGTGTTTACCTTCCTGTTGATAAGTCTGAAGATTATTACAAATACCGTAGATTTCTGGGGATTGTATTATCAAACCCGTTTCTTCTTTAATTTCACGGATTGCACATTGTTCAAAAGTTTCTCCAGCATCAACATGACCACCAAAGATTGACCAGTATGGCGCATGTGTACTGCTGCGTTTTCCAAGTAACACTTGGCCATACTCATTTACAATAACAACGCCAACACCCACAATTACGGACATTTAATATATTCCTTCAGTTAAATTTCAATGAGTTAATATCTCTTTTTAAGAAAAAAGGGTTTAGATACTATTCTGACTCGCAAATCAGCTTAAGGCAATGAGCAAGAAAATAAGTAATTTAACTGAAACGATTCAATTTTAGTGGTATAAAGTGATATAAATAGGGCTGAAAATTCAATAGTCATGATAATTATCCACTCAGGAGATACCGGGCAAAATGAGCCGTAGAGTTGCCACTATTACCTTAAATCCAGCTTATGATTTGGTTGGATTGTGTTCGGAAATTGCCAAAGGGGCAATTAATCGTGTGCAAACAGTTGGATTACATGCTGCTGGTAAAGGCAATAATGTTGCTAAGGTTTTGTGTGATTTGGGCATTGACGTTACTGTCAGCGGTTTTTTGGGTAAGGAAAATCAGGAAGGATTTCAGCAATTTTTTAGTGAAAATGGTATGACAAATCGTTTCTATTTAGTACCAGGTAGAACACGAATTAATGTCAAATTGACAGAAAGAAACAGTGAAGTGACGGATTTCAATTTTTCTGGTTTTTGTGTCAGCGAAGACGAATGGTTAGAGTTTTTTAATGATTCGCTTTCATGGCTTGGACAATTTGATATGGTTGTTGTCAGTGGTAGCTTACCCACAGGAGTTTCTGCTGAATCTTTTACAGACTGGATGGCCCGCCTGCGTCAGATTTGTCCTTGTATTATTTTCGACAGTAGCCGTGAAGCATTGGTTGCAGGGTTAAAAGCCTCTCCTTGGTTAGTTAAACCAAATCTTTATGAGCTTGAGATTTGGGCAGGTCGACTGTTGCCGAGCTTATCCGATGTCATCATGGTGGCACATCAACTCAGGGACCAGGGAATTGCTCATGTTGTTATATCCTTAGGTGAGCAGGGGGCATTATGGGTTAATGCATCTGGAGCATGGTTGGCAAAACCACCGTCTTGTAAAGTTGTCAGCACTGTTGGCGCTGGTGATTCAATGGTCGGTGGTTTAGTTTATGGTTTGCTGATGCGGGAATCCAGCGAGCATACGTTGCGATTGGCGACCGCTGTATCTGCATTGGCAGTTAGCCAGCCTAATGTGGGTATCAGCAGTCGCCCTGAATTAGCCGCAATGATGGCTAGAATTGAACTGACACCTATTAAATGATGTTTTACTTAATGAATAATTAATTTTGTTGTGATTTCAGCCAGGCAATTTCTTGCGGCCAGATATCTGGATTAATTGTTTCAAGGATCAGCGGAATTTCATCAAAACGGATATCTTTCATAATATAACTGAAAGGTGTTTTGCCAATATTTCCTTCTCCAAGGCTATGATGCCGGTCAACACGGCTGGCGAATTCACTTTTTGCATCATTTAGATGCATTCCGCACAGATACTGAAAGCCGACAATTTTTTCAAACTCCTGAAAAGTCTGTTTACAAGCATTCTCTGTACGTAAATCATAGCCAGCGGCAAAAGCGTGGCAGGTATCAATACAGACACCAACTCTGCTTTTATCTTCAACTTTGTCAATAATTGCAGCTAAATGTTCAAATTTAAAGCCCAGGTTTGTGCCTTGACCGGCTGTATTTTCGATAACCGCAGTAATCTTTTGGGTTTTATTGAGAGCGATATTGATAGATTCTGCAATTCGTATCAGACATTCATCCACATCTATCTTATTAAGATGACTGCCAGGGTGAAAATTCAATAAATCGATACCTAGTTGTTCACAACGTTGCATTTCATCAATAAAAGCCAGCCGGGATTTTTCCAATGCTTCAATTTCTGGGTGGCCCAGATTAATCAGATAACTATCGTGAGGCAGAATTTGTCGGCTACCATATCCATAGCGTTCACAATTTTCTTTAAATTTATCGATGACATGAGTGGTTAACGGTGGTGCATTCCATTGGCGCTGATTTTTTGTGAACAGAGCAAAGGCGGTGGCTTTTAATTCATGTGCTCGAACAACGGCTTGATCGACTCCACCAGCAGCGCTGACATGTGCTCCAACAAATTTCATCTTCTTCTCCTTCCTACTATATATCCCATTATGTCATTGTTCGGACAGTCAATGAACCTTAAGAACAGAAGGGTTATACGCTAATAGATTCCTCTGTACGAATATTCTGATTAGCCAAGCATATGCTGGATGCCTAGATTTATCAGAAATCCACCGCTCATCAGCCATACAAACAAAATCAGCGCTAATAAGATAGGTTTAAATCCAGCTTGGCGGATAGCACTTACATGAGTCGTTAAACCTAATGCAACCATGGCCATAGCGAGCATAATTGTATCGATGTTGATCAGATAATTAACTATTACTGTAGGCAGTAAATTAAAAGAGTTAAAACCGGCTATTGCAATAAAAATCACCGCAAACCAAGGGATAGTAATTCGGGTTCTTGCTTGACTGTTTTTGCTATTTTTAGCAGAAGTATTGCCGATATAACTGGATAATAACAACAGAAATGGTGCCAGCATCATAACCCTGATCATCTTACTGATAACAGCAGCATTCTCGGTTTGATCGCTAATAGCATGTCCAATAGCAACAACCTGAGCAACTTCATGCACAGTAGAGCCAGTAAAGATGCCGAAAGATTGTTGAGTGAATGATAGCCACTGATAATGTTCGTTGAGTTGATAGAACCATGGATAAATGAAAATAGCGAGGGTTCCGAAGATGACAACAGTTGATACAGCAACAGCAACTTTACTGGCAGGGGCATTCACCACAGGCTCTGTTGCCATAATAGCCGCTGCACCGCAGATACTGCTACCAGCACCAATCAATATTGAGGTTTGTTGGTCTAATCCAAAGAGGGATTTGCCTAGCCAGATTGCAATAAAGAAAGTTGAAGACAACATAATTGCGTCAGTTAAAAGACCGGTAGCACCTATGTCAGCAATTTGTTGAAATGTCAGACGGAATCCATAAAGAATAATGCCTGCTCGCAGGAGATAATGTTTTGAAAAATGAATACCTTCGTCACAATAAGGTTTAAGTAAAGGATAAACGGTATTACCGATAATAATTCCGGCCAGAATTGCCAGTGTCAGTGCGCCCAGCCCCATATTAATAAACCATGGGATATTTCCAGCATAGATTGAAATTGCGGTAAGTATTGCTGCCACTATTAGTCCAGGTATTAATTTCATGCCGGGAATAGATTTTTGTTTACTGAATTCTTCAGTTTGAATGTTAGACATAGATATTGCTCGCTTTGCTTATATATTTTAAACGTAAGTATATAGCAAACAGATTTATCATTAAAATTGATAAAAATTTTATATATAATCGAAAAAAGTGGTAATAGAGAGAGGATTTTTGTTAAGTTGTTTGTTTCTGTATAAAATTAAAACAATCTATCTGGTTGACACTATAATTATTTTGTGGGGCAATATGCATATTACACTGAGGCAATTGGAAGTTTTCACTGAGGTATTGAAAAGCGGTTCAACGACACAAGCCTCTCTGCAATTAGCGCTTTCTCAATCCGCGGTGAGTGCTTCATTAACAGATCTTGAAAACCAACTTGGCGTTCAGCTTTTTGACAGGGTAGGAAAACGGCTGGTAACTAATGAGCACGGTCGTTTACTCTATCCTAAGGCTTTGGCATTACTGGAACAGGCAGGGGAAATTCAGCAGTTATTTAAACAAGAGCTGGGTGCATTACGTATTGCTGCCAGTAGTACTATTGGTAATTATATGTTGCCGGAAATGTTGGCAAATTATCGTCGGGATTTTCCTGAGACACCCTTAGAGTTAAACATCAGTAATACTCAGGATGTCATCAATTCTGTTCTGGAATTCCGCGTTGATCTTGGTTTGATAGAGGGTTCTTGTCACAGTCCTGAATTGATAACTCAGCTTTGGATGGAGGATGAATTGGTTATTTTCTCGGCTCCTGAGAATCCGTTGGCGAAACAGGTGCTGAAATTGGATGATTTAGCTAAGGCATCGTGGATATTAAGAGAAAGAGGGTCGGGTACCAGAGAGGTGTTGGATCATCTGTTATTTGCTCGTTTACCTGGGTTCAAAATTTTGATGGAATTGGGAAATTCTGAAGCGATAAAACATGCTGTCAGATTTGGTATGGGGATTAGCTGCTTATCCAGACGAGTTGTTGCAGAACAATTGGAAAATCACACTTTGCTGGAACTGAAGGTACCAGAATTGAAACTTTTCAGAATGTTGTACCTGATTTGTCACCGGCAAAAGCACATGTCCAATGCACTGCAAAAGCTGCTGAGTTATTGCCAGTAAATTTTATTTTTTGTTTAAGAATTAGTTAAGAATTAGTTATGTTACTTATAATTTCTTCTGAATTATGAAGGTATCTTATAATTGTGTTTCCTTGCTATTTTGATAGCGAGGATTTGTTACAATCCGCCATCAAGTTTATTCTCAGATAACAGGAAGATAATGTCTCAACAACAAAGTATTTCCCGGAAACCAGTGGTGCAACATTTACGTCGTGAATTAAAAGCGCGGCATTTGGCGATGATTGCTATTGGTGGATCAATAGGCACAGGGCTATTCGTGGCTTCAGGAGTGACGGTTTCACAGGTCGGGCCTGGTGGAGCATTACTTTCCTATGCGGTGATTGGCTTGATGATCTATTTCCTGATGACCAGTCTGGGAGAGCTGGCTGCTTATATGCCTGTTTCTGGTTCTTTCTCAACTTATGGTTCCAAATATGTTGAAGAAGGATTTGGTTTCGCCCTTGGTTGGAATTATTGGTACAACTGGGCGGTGGCTATTGCGGTGGATTTAGTGGCTGCTCAGTTGGTGATGAGTTATTGGTTGCCAGATGTGCCAGGTTGGGTTTGGAGTGCTTTGTTCCTTGCATTGATTTTTCTGCTGAATTTTATTTCAGTGAAAGGTTTTGGGGAAGCTGAATACTGGTTTTCTTTGATTAAAGTTGTCACGATTATTGTCTTTATTGTGGTCGGAATATTGATGATAACCGGAATAATGAAAGGTACAGAAGGTGCTGGATGGCATAACTGGACTGTTGGTGATGCCCCTTTTGCCGGTGGTTTCTCTGCTATGATTGGCGTAGCAATGATAGTTGGATTTTCTTTCCAGGGCGTTGAGCTTATTGGCATTACGGCGGGTGAGTCCAAAGATCCCGCGAAGAATGTTCCCCGCGCAGTACGTAAGGTATTCTGGCGTATTCTGTTGTTTTATATTTTTGCTATTTTGATTATTAGCCTGATCATTCCTTATACTGATCCAAATTTGCTATGTAATGAAGTCGGTGATATTAGCGTTAGTCCGTTTACGTTGGTATTTGAAAATGCTGGTTTATTATCAGCTGCGGCTGTGATGAATGCCGTTATTTTAACGGCGGTGTTGTCTGCGGGTAATTCAGGGATGTATGCATCGACTCGTATGCTGTTCACATTGGCAAAAGAGGGCAAAGCACCAAAGATTTTTGGTAAATTATCCCAAGGTGGTGTGCCACGTAATGCTTTGTATGCAACAACGGTTGTTGCTGCTTTGTGTTTCCTCAGTTCAATGTACGGTAACCAAACTGTCTATTTGTGGTTGTTGAACACTTCTGGAATGACCGGTTTTATTGCATGGTTAGGGATTGCTATCAGTCATTATCGTTTCCGCCGTGGTTATGTAGCTCAGGGATTGGATTTAGGTAAGCTACCTTATCGTTCAGGATTTTTCCCGGTTGGTCCGATCTTTGCGTTTATCCTCTGCCTAATCATTACATTAGGGCAGAATTATCAGGCATTTTTGCAAGATAAAATTGACTGGTATGGTGTAACCGCGACTTATATTGGTATTCCATTGTTCCTATTGATTTGGTTTGGCTATAAATTGGTGAAGAAAACCCGTTTTATTAAATATGGTGAGATGGAGTTTCCTGATACCTTCAATAAGTGAGTTTGATCACGCTGAATAATAATTAATTGGCTGGTAGGATCTTTGGAAAGATGTTAACCAGCCTGATTTAGCGTTATTTCAATGCGATTCACGATCAATTTATTATTATCTTAACGTTTTGTTCTATTATGGTTAAATAGCTATTGACAAGAAATCAGCAGAAAACGCTCATTTTTGTAACTAACTGGACGTTTTCTTATTTTTCATAGGGTTGGTCATATAATTAATCATGTATTTACCAAAACCTATGTAAATCACATTGATAAGTATTCTCGTTTGCTTTATTGTTAGCGCCATTATTATTAATATGAAAGAGGCTAACAAAGTGAAATTTGTATCTCGATCTATTGCAAAGAGTATCAGTATCAGCCTGTTGGCGGGTTCGGCAGTAATGGCAAGCTTCGCATCATGGGCTGAAACGGTTACCGATATAGTTGGCCGTACTGTTGAAGTTCCTGGGAATGTAAATCGTATTTTGTTGGGCGAAGGCCGTTTGTTTCACGCTGTCGCTTTACTTGAAGGGGATAAACCACTCGCCCGTATCGCGGGTTGGCAAGGTGATTTTCGCAAACTAGACCCTCAATCCTACGCCATCTATAAAGCTAAATTCCCTGAGATTGACAAAGTTCCTTTGATTGGTGATACCAGTGCTGACAGTGTTAGTTCTGAAAAAGTGTTAACTCTCAATCCAGATATTGCTATTTTTGGCTTGTCTGGTCATGGTCCTGGTAAAAACAGTGAATTGGTTGCTCAGCTTGAAAAAGCAGGCGTTCCAGTTGTGTTTGTTGACTTTCGTACCGATCCACTAAAAAACACGCTGCCAAGTATTCGTATGCTGGGTAAAGTATTGCACCGTGAAAAACAAGCAACAGAGTATGCTGATTTCTACGAGAAGAATGTAAAACTGGTCACTGAAATCACCAATAAAATCCCGGAAGAGAAAAAGCCAACTGTATTTATTGACCTAAGAGCGGGTGCTTTTGAAGACTGCTGTGCTACTGCTGGTAATGGTAATATGGGCAATTTTATCGATCTGGCGGGTGGTAAAAACATCGCTAAAGACGTACTACCTGGTGCACTTGGCAATATGAATCTTGAAAAGATTATTGCAACCGATCCTTATATTTACATTGCCAGTGGTGCAAAAGCGCCAGACAGTAATGAACCCGGTGTAAAACTGGGCGCGCAAGCTACACCTGAGTTGGCAAAAGCTAGTCTGAAAAAAATGACTGATCGCAAAGGTATTAGCACTTTGACTGCAGTTACAGAGGGTAGAGACTATGCTATTTGGCATAACTATTACAATTCTCCATATAACGTAATAGTCGCGCAGGTATTTGCTAAGTGGTTTTATCCTGAACAATTTGCAGATTTAGATCCGCAAAAAACACTGAATGAGTTACACAGTAAATTCCTGGCAGTTGAGCCATCAGGTGTTTATTGGGTCAGTGAGAAGTAATCAGTAAGACAGGTAAAAAAATAATGAGTGTCACTACCGAGCCTATGCCAACGGTGAAACAACAATCAAATAACAGCGGTGTAAAAGCCCATTACCAATATATTTTACGCCGCCGTATCGTGATGATGGTGTCCATCTTCTTGGTTATCGGTGCTTCCTTGGTATTAGATTTTACTATAGGGCCATCAGGTTTGTCTTTGCAGTCTCTTTGGCAGACTTTAGTTTCACCAGATAGTGTCGATGCGGGTACACGGGTGATTGTCTGGGATATCCGTTTGCCATACGCTCTGATGGCGGTAGTGATTGGCTTGTCTCTTGGACTGGCTGGCGCTGAAATGCAGACGATTCTGAATAACCCATTGGCAAGCCCCTTTACGTTAGGGGTTTCTCAGGCGGCTGCATTTGGTGCTGCGTTGGCTATCGTGTCAGGTATTGGTATTCCGGGGGTGCCTGATCAATGGTTCATCTCTGCGAATGCCTTTATTTTTGCTTTGCTGGCTGCATTGGTGTTGGATGGCATCACCCGTTGGACACGGGCTGCCACTTATGGCGTGGTGTTGTTTGGTATTGCGCTGTACTTTACTTTTGACGCACTGGTTTCCATGATGCAGTTTATTGCAACTGAAGATACCCTTCAGGGGCTGGTACTCTGGACAATGGGTAGCCTTGCCAGAGCAACTTGGATAAAACTGGGTGTTATGTTGCTGGTATTTGCAGTTATTTTTCCGATTTCAATGATGAATGCTTGGAAACTGACAGCATTGCGTTTGGGTGAAGATCGGGCCATCAGTTTTGGTATTGATGCTCGTCGTTTGCGCTTGGGGACATTATTGCGTATCAGTATTCTTTCTGCTTTAGCGGTTGCATTTGTCGGACCAATTGCTTTTATCGGTTTGGTTGCACCTCATATTGCTCGTATGATGTTTGGTGAAGATCACCGCTTCTATTTGCCGGCTAGTGCGCTGATTGGTGCATTAGTACTGTCTATGACGTCAATTATTTCGAAGAACTTGATCCCTGGAGTCATTATTCCGGTTGGGATTGTTACCGCATTGGTTGGGGTTCCATTCTTCCTTAGTATAATTTTACGTTACAGGGGGAATGTATGAAGCAGGGATTAACCATCAGCAATTTTTATGCTGGTTACCCGAAACATCCAGTTATTGAAAATCTGAATGTTGCTCCGTTATCTCGTGGGAAAATTACAGTGCTGTTGGGGCCAAATGGCAGTGGTAAATCAACGCTCTTGCGTTCGTTAGCTGGTTTAAATCGTGCCAATGGGCAGCTTTGGCTTGATGGTCAGGATTTAATGAAAATGAATTTTGCGAGGAGAGCAGAAGATGTGGTTTATTTACCACAAAGTTTGCCTGCTGGCGTTCATTTACATGTGTTGGAATCGATTATTGTTGCTCAACGGGCATCTGGTGGACGTTATTCTGAAACCAATGAAGAAGAAGTGATGTCTTTATTAGGTCAGTTGGGGATTGAACATCTGGCGTTATGTTATTTAGATCAGTTGTCTGGCGGTCAAAAACAGCTAGTTGGATTGGCACAATCGCTAATTCGTAAGCCAACATTATTATTATTAGACGAACCACTTAGTGCGCTGGATTTAAATTATCAATATCATGTAATGGAATTGGTTGCACAAGAAACACGCCGACGTAATATTATTACTATAGTGGTCGTGCATGATATTAATATCGCTTTGCGGCATGGTAACCATATATTAATGTTGCAAAAAGGTAATTTAATTGCAGAAGGAATTCCTGAACAGGTTATTACGCCGTACAGCTTGGCGCAGGTTTATGGTGTTAGAGGTAGAATTGAACGCTGTTCTCAGGGCATTCCACAGGTATTAATTGATGGGTTAGTTTCAAAGCTAGTCAGTTAGAACCTATTCTAATAACCTTGTCATAGGACATATTTTCAATAAATAAAGTAGCCTTAAAAGCTGTCGTTTTTGTCTGAGTAATGTTCATGTCCATTCTTTATTACTACAAAGAGTGGGCAATAAAATAATTGAATAAGATAGATTATCTGAATTAGGGAATAATGTTGATTTATATTTTATAGTAATAAGGTATAAGCTAATATAATAAAACAAAATAATAAGACTACACAGGGCTGAATATTTTATCCCTATTATTTTTGAGCATATGTTGATTATCCATTTTTATAAATGAATAAATCATACTTATACCCTATGGATTTCAAGATGCATCGCGACGGCAAGGGAGCGAATTCCCGGGAGCATAGATAACTCTGTGACCGGGGTGAGTGAGTGCAGCCAACAAAGAGGCAACTTGAAAGATAACGGGTATATATTTCTTGGAGAATCGGGAATGGGTATTTTTAATAAAAGAAAAATCGCGTTAGGGGTTATTGCTGCAATATCATCTGGTTCTGTTTTTGCGGCCAGTAGTAGTAATGACACAATTATTGTGACTACAGCATCAGGCTTCCAACAGAAGATTGAAGATGCGCCAGCGTCTATTTCTGTAGTGAGCCGTGAACAATTAGAAACCAAAGCTTATCGTGATGTGACTGATGCACTGAAAGATGTGCCAGGTGTTTTAGTTACAGATGGCGGTAGCAGCAGTGATATTAGTATTCGTGGTATGGCGTCTAAGTACACTATGATTCTGATTGATGGTAAGCGTGTTGATACCCGCAATACGCGTCCAAACAGTGATGGCTCTGGTATTGAACAGGGTTGGTTACCGCCATTGGCTGCGATAGAACGTATCGAAGTGGTACGTGGACCGATGTCTTCTCTTTACGGTTCTGATGCGATGGGGGGAGTTATTAATGTCATTACTCGTAAAGTTCAGAAAGAGTGGATAACGAGTTTTCGCGCTGATACGACCTTAACTGAGAGTAAAAATTCGGGTAATAGTTATCAGAGCAGTGTTTATGCAGCAGGGCCGGTCATTGATGGTTTGTTGGGCCTAAAAATCAATGGCCTATATTCTCACCGTAACGAAGATAAATTTGTTGGTGGTTTTAAAGAGCAAGAAATGCGTAACGGTTCAGCAACTCTTTCTCTGACACCTGATGATCAAAATACTTTTGATTTTGAAGCGGGTCGTTATGAGCAAGATCGTGATTCTACTGCGGGTAAAACAACTAAATTACTTGGTTGTGGTAAGAAAAAGAATGAATTTTGTAAAGATAGTAAAAACCGTTACAAGCGCAATAACTATTCTATTACGCACAATGGTATTTATGATTTCGGGACTATGACTTCATATATTCAACATGATGATTCACGTAATCCAGGGCGTGACATGAAGTACCAAGATACAGTATTTAACAATCAAACTGTTTTCCAGTTAGGTGATCATACTTTAAGTACTGGGGGACAATATCGTTATGAAAATTTGCATGGCGGTGATAATAAATTAGCTTCTACTAACAATGAATTAAATAAATTGACTCGCTGGAGTTGGGCATTATTTGCTGAAGATGAGTGGCAGATGACCAATGATTTTGCCCTGACTGGTGGTATCCGTATGGATAAAGACGAGAATTTTGGTAGTCATTGGACACCACGTTTATATGGTGTATGGCATGCGGATGAACAATGGACGATTAAAGGTGGTGTATCTACTGGTTATCGTTCTCCTGATTTACGTCATATCTCGGTAAATTGGGGGCAGGCAACGGGTGGGGGTAATAGTAACGGTATTATTTTAGGTAATCCTGAACTGAAACCAGAAAAAAGTGTTAGTGAAGAAATTGGTATTATCTGGAATAATCAAGATAATTTGAATATTGGTTTAACGGTATTTAATACTGATTTTAAAGATAAAATTACTGAATATAAATGTGCGAAAGAATCTGATTGCCCTACAGTATTTAATTCATTTGATTTTGTAAATCTTAGAGAGAATGTCGGTAAAGTCAATATGCGTGGTGTAGAAGTAACGGTGAACTGGGATATTGTTGAAAACTGGTCATTGTCTGCGAACTATACTTACACTGATTCAGAACAGAAAAGTGGAAAGTTCAAGGGAAAACCTTTGAACAAGACGCCTAAACATATGGCCAACGCGACTCTAAATTGGCAGACCTTACCAGAGATGCAAACTTGGACCCGAATTAATTTCCGTGGCAAAACCTCAGATTATTTATGGCGTGGTAGTCGAATGGATAATGGAACTCCGTCCTATGCCTTTGTGGATATCGGAGCCAGCTATAATCTGACTAAAGATTTACGCGTGTTAGGTGGGGTATACAACGTATTTGATAAACGCGTTACTCAAGATATTCATGATGCGGTACTAGATGGCCGTCGCTATAACATTGGTCTTACCTATGACTTCTGATAAATAATTCTTATTGAATGTGTGTTAACCCCCTTGCCTGTTTTAGGTTGGGGGTTTTTGTTTTTTGCTTAACCCATAAAAACTGAGTGGTAATTCATTTTGCATTGTGCTAAAACTTAGTACATGTCAAAGGAATGTATATGACATGGTTAAATTCCATAGCGTAGTCAATCTGTGTGGTAAAAAATAATGAACTTTTAGTGCGGCGAGTATTGCTATTTTAGGTCTTCAAGTGCAGAATTCGCCCACTGGAAAATAACTGATGCGTTTATATGTGTCGGTTATTTTTTTTGCTTTGACTTATTTTTTACTATACCCAATAGATTTCAAGCCGCAGGGCGGCAGCAAGTGAACGCAGCCAACAAAGCAGCAGTTTGAAAGATGAAGGGTATATACCAAGAGGCCGGACTCTGAGCCGGATAGATAATTGGCCCACGTGCAACCATAACGAGAATTGGTTGCCGTAATGAGGAACGCTAATATGGAGCAATTATTCTCTATCGCACTTGTGCCAATCGGCACAGGCTGCTGCATTGATGACTATGGAGCATTGCGCTCTATGTACAATCCAGCCTCTAACCCCACTGTCTATTCTGCCTATAGGCAGAAGCGAAGTCTTCCCAGTAACTGTCGATTAAGTAGCGATAAAACGCGAATCGGAGTTATGGGAGGTTTCGCTCATGTCGCATAATACTGAAATTTCAATTGGCACCAACCAAACTGGTGCGAACAATCGTGTTCAACTCAGGAAAACACTGACCTTAGTTCAAGTGGTGATGATGGGTCTTGCTTATCTGCAACCTATGACTATCTTTGATACTTTCGGAATTGTTTCTGGTTTGACTGATGGCCATGTCGCGACATCTTATGCTATTGCTCTGATCGCAATTCTATTTACTGCTTTAAGCTATGGGAAATTGGTAAAACGCTTCCCATCTGCCGGATCTGCATATACTTATGCACAAAAATCCATCAGTCCGCATGTTGGCTTTATGGTAGGTTGGTCGTCGCTACTAGACTATCTGTTCATGCCGATGATTAACATCTTATTGGCGAAAATTTATCTCCAGGCCATCTTTCCTAGCGTAGAACCATGGGTTTTCGTTGTGGGATTGGCATTAGTGATGACTGCCTTTAACCTGCGTGGTATCAATGTCGTTGCTAATCTTAACACCGGTATTGTTATTGTTCAGGTTGCAATAATGGTTGTATTTGTGGGCTTGTTGATCCACGGTGTATACAATGGAGAAGGTGTCGGAACTTTATGGAGTGTAAGACCTTTTACCTCTGAAGATGCTCATTTAATCCCAATGATTACTGGGGCAACGATTTTGTGTTTTTCGTTCCTTGGGTTTGACGGCATTAGTTCGTTGTCTGAAGAGACGCCGAATGCAGGCAAAGTGATCCCGAAAGCGATCTTCCTGACAGCGTTAATCGGTGGCGTTATCTTTATTATAGTTTCTTATTTCTTACAGCTCTATTTTCCTGATATCTCCCGGTTCAAGAACCCGGATGAATCTCAGCCAGAGATTATGCTGTATGTTGCGGGTACCTTATTCCAGTCCATTATTCTGGTGTTCTCTTGTGTCACCGTTTTGGCCTCTGGTATGGCATCTCACGCGGGGGTTTCGCGTTTGCTCTATGTTATGGGGCGTGATGGCGTATTTCCTGAGAAAATATTTGGCTATGTTCATCCAAAATGGCGGACTCCGGCAGTCAATGTATTGTTGGTAGGTATCGTAGCACTGTCTGCAATTACCTTTGATCTGGTGACTGCAACGGCTCTGATTAACTTTGGTGCGCTGATAGCGTTCACTTTTGTAAACCTATCGGTTATCTCTCAGTTCTATATCCGTGAACGTCGTAACCGTACATTGAAAGATACAATCAACTTCCTGGTATTGCCTGTGATTGGTGCCTGTACTGTCGGGGTGTTGTGGATGAACTTGGAACAGAGTTCTATGGAATTGGGTCTAACTTGGGGAGCCATTGGTCTAGTTTATATGGTATTCCTGACCCGTCGTTTCCGTCAGCCGATGCCTCAATGTTCTGAAATGATTTAATATTCGGTTTGAAAAAGAATAACGGTACCAAATTTGGTACCGTTTTTTTTGCTATTGTTTCCAGTTTTGCCGCAATAATGCAGAAGAAGGATCTGAGAAAAGAAAACAGCGATGCTGCTTGCAGATAAGAAAAATTCCGGCGGTAAATAGAGAAAAACAATCTATGCTCTGAGAGGTAATTATATACTATTAAGGAAGAGACTATGAATGATGCAAAGACCTCGCAAAATCAGCAATTCATTACTACCCTGACCAATATTGTCGGTAAATCTCATATCCTAACCGCTTCTCATAAAACTGAACGCTATCGTAAAGGTTTTCGCTCGGGCCAAGGCGAAGCTTTAGCCGTAGTATTTCCCAGCTCGCTGGTGGAACAGTGGCGTGTGTTTAAAGCCTGTGTTGAAGCAGATAAAATCGTCTTGATGCAAGCAGCTAATACCGGTGTGACTGAAGGTTCTACCCCGAGTGGTAATGATTATGACCGTGACATCGTGATCATCAGCACGCTGCGCATGAATAAGATACAAATCTTGAAACAGTATAACCAAGTAGTCGCACTGCCGGGCAGTACATTGTGGCAACTTGAACGTGCGTTAAAACCTCTGGGACGTGAACCTCATTCGGTGATCGGTTCTTCCTGCATTGGCGCTTCTGTGATTGGTGGTATTTGTAATAATTCGGGGGGATCTCTGATTCGTCGTGGCCCAGCCTATACCGAAATGGCGTTATATGGGCGAGTGAATAAGAACGGTAAGCCAGAGTTGATTAATCATCTGGGCATTTATCTGGGAGAAACACCGGAAGAGATCCTCTCTTGTCTGGAAGAACGTCGTTATAGTGACCAGGATATAGAACACGGTCAACGTAAAGCGTCTGATTATGAGTATGCCCAACGAGTACGTGACGTAGATGCTGATACGCCATCTCGTTTCAATTCTGACGAACGTCGTTTGTTCGAAGCGTCTGGCTGTGCGGGTAAGTTGGTCGTGTTTGCTGTCCGGCTCGATACTTTTCCGGCGGAATCTTCGTCTCAAGTATTTTATATCGGAACCAACCAAACTGACGTATTGACGGAGTTACGTCGTCATATGTTAGCTAATTTCCGTAACTTGCCGGTGGCGGGTGAATATATGCACCGGGATATTTTTGATATTGCAGAAAGCTATGGTAAAGATACTTTTATCATGATTGATAAGCTTGGTACTGATAAAATGCCGGCCTATTTTACTTTGAAAGGAAAAATGGATGCTATTTTCAACAAGATTCCATTTTTACCTTCCCATCTTATCGATCGCATAATGCAAGGATTGAGTCGTTTATTTCCTTCTCACTTACCTAATCGTTTGAAAGAATATCGAAATCGCTTTGAGCACCATTTGATATTAAAGATGTCTGGTGATGGGGTTGAGGAAGCTAGAAGTTGGCTAGAGAGTTATTTCAGCCAAGCAAAGGGAGCATTCTTTGCCTGTACGCCGGAAGAAGGTGCTAAGGCGTTTCTTCATCGCTTCTCTGCTGCTGGTGCGGCGATTCGTTATCGAGCGATACATAGTAATGAAGTGGAAAATATTCTTTCGCTTGATATTGCTCTGCGTCGTAATGATCGTGAATGGTTTGAACAATTACCGCCAGAATTTGATGATGTATTAGTGCATAAACTTTACTGTGGGCATTTTATGTGCCATGTATTCCATCATGATTACATTATAAAAAAGGGCGTGGATATACATGCACTGAAAGAAAGAATGATAGAAATCCTCGATCAGCGTGGTGCGGAATATCCTGCTGAACACAATGTAGGTCATCAATATAAGGCTAAGCCTCAGCTTAAGGCTTTCTATCAAATGACCGATCCTACTAACACTCTCAACCCAGGAATTGGGAAAACATCTAAACTGAAAAATTGGGGAGGAGAATTTTAATGCCAGTATTTTTAACATCATGGTAATATTAAGAGGATTTGAGTCTGTGATGATTTCTCCATTTGAGAGGAGGGCGAGTATGAGTTACTCGCCGATCTATGTTTGTCTACTATCAGTTTGATTATCCAGCTAGTTTTACGGCATATTCCATCAGTGTTTTAAGTTGACGACATTTTTCTTCATTGCTTTGGTGTTCAATAAAGAGCTGCTCAATAATAAAGATATATTCACTGAGCTTATCTTGGGTTAATACGTCCTGACGATGGCGCAGCCAGCGTTGTTGTTCATCATAAGTTAGAGTAGAAGGGTAATTTCTGGCACGATAGCGAAATAACAGTGTCTTAATTCTCGGATCTTGGAAAGTCAGATCTAAAGCAGGTAAATTTTGCGGTAGTGTTTCACGAATAATATTCATCGCTGTTTTATCTGCATCACTAAAGAAGCCATCATACAGCTTAGCGTCAACATTATCTGATTCAGGGAAAGGTTCGGCCTGAGCAAACAGTTCGACAACTTTTTCTCTGATTTGTGGATTATTTCGTAGAATAGCCAGATTTTTTTCACAATGATCACGATCCAGCCCAAGACGTTCAGCGTCTTCTGCTCGTAAGGTATTATCAGGTGCGATTATCGGGCACTTATTAATGTGGACCAGTTTAACAGGGGCTGGTGGTTGATCTGGCAGTAATTCATCATGACGGGTGTACAGGCGTTCACGTAAGGCATCTGCATCCAGTTCCAGCAATGGTGAAATGTCTCCTGCCAGATCGCACATAATAACGGCATTCCGGTTTATCGGATGCCATGCAAGAGGAGCAACCAGACTGGTATTACTACGCGCAGCGCCAAACATACCAGAAACATGAACTAATGGTTTCATTTGGGGGATATCGATGAGATTGCTGATTTTTTGTTTATTTCTTAACTGAAAGAAATAATCGAACATCCGCGGTTGTGCTTTTTTAAGCAATTTTGCCATTGCAATTGTGGCGTAAACATCGGACATAGCATCATGAGCATGTGAATGCTCAACACCATTTGCTTTGGTCAGATGTTCTAGTTTAAAACTGGGCAGACCATCGTCATTTTCTGGCCAGATAATACCTTCGGGACGTAGGGCATAACAGGCACGTAATACATCAAGTAAATCCCAACGGGAATTACCTTTTTGCCAGCTATAAGCGTATGGATCATAAAAATTGCGGTAAAAAATATTCCGGCTAACTTCGTCATCAAACCGAATATTGTTATAACCGAGGATACAACAGTTCGGCACACTGAATACATTATGAATTTTGCGGGCAAATTCCGCTTCGTTGATACCTTTTTCTAATGCAACTTGAGGCGTAATTCCTGTAATCATGACCGCTTCTGGCTGAGGGAGATAGTCATCAGCAGGAGAACAGTAAATAACTAACGGATCTTCAATGATATTGAAATCCATATCAGTACGGACACCGGCAAACTGGGCAGGTCTGTCTAATGCTGGGTGTTTACCGAAAGTTTCGTAGTCATGAATGTAGAAGGTGGGTTGTTCGTTGCTGTTTTTCACTGTTGTTCAATATCCAATCATGTTAATTATTTGTTTTTTCTGCTTTTTAGGCGGTAAATGATATTTTGTCCAAAAATGTGAATAATTGTTGCTACTATCTTAGAGAATCCAAGCAATTGCAATATTGTATACATATTTTCTCGCTTTCTGCACCATGATTGGAACGCTATTAGGTATTGATGAGCTCGTTTTTGCTCCCTTTCATCCAATACTGAGATGGATTATCTATTAATCTGAGGCGAATACATTGATATGTGTAATTAAGATGCAACTTAAGGCTAGAAGAATGCTTAGCATTATTTAGGGTTAAAGGCAGAATAGAACCATATATCAGAGTTCTGAAAGTGTATGAATAAGATCGGGTTTATTTAATGAAATATTTGATGAATTCACCGAGAGATTAGATAAATGCCAGTGGAAATCATAAGGATATTAATGAATGTTGTGATTATATAATGTAGGGAATAATTGGTGTGCTGAGTGTATTTTCAGTTATGGGTTTATTTTACATTGATGCCAACATGGGAAACTAATATCAGTATGCGATAGTTTCGGGTATATATTTTGCATTTTCTGCGTTTCTTTACTATATAACGGAAAAAATAAAAGAAAAATGCAGGTTATTCCAGTAAGTGATAATTTATATATAATCGATTACAACGCTAATTGATTTCAGCTCTAGAGTAAAATTTGGGCTGATGTCTTTTGCTGATGGATTATGTAGGTAATCTCACCAGCAAACAAGGTATTAAACAGAATGGCAGGATATAGGTTCCCGGTATGTCTGGTTTATTAAGGATAATTCAACTCCTGAAAATGCTGATTAATGGACTCAATATATTGATTGCTTAAACCCGTCTCGTACTGAATTCTTTCAAGCAAATTAGCTCTATTGACACTATAGAATGGTCTAATAGAAAGGCCATTTCTGGGATGGGTTATTTTTATGATCGGAATCTTAGTTCTACGTGCATGGCCAAAGGAAATTTCATAACCATCTAAATCAAAAGGAATTCTTTTCATCACTTAACCTGGTCGTCGTTATGTTTTTCGTCAATTTTAATTATGTTTCAGAAATAAGGAATTTTTTATTTTATTATTAAGATAAATATCACAAACATGGTGGTTTTTGTAAGGGATTTAAATAATAAACTAATAAACTAATAAACTAATAAACTAATAAACTAATAAACTAATAAACTAATAAACTAATAAACTAATAAACTAATAAACTAATAAACTAATAAACTAATAAACTAATAAACTAATAAACTAATAAACTAATAAACTAATAAACTAATAAACTAATAAACTAATAAACTAATAAACTAATAAACTAATAAACTAATAAACTAATAAACTAATAAACTAATAAACTAATAAACTAATAAACTAATAAACTAATAAACTAATAAACTAATAAACTAATAAACTAATAAACTAATAAACTAATAAACTAATAAACTAATAAACTAATATTTGTTTCTTTTGTGATGGTTTTTTATTTAAACTAATTTTTTAAATTTATTTTATAGAAGACTTTATGACGTGTTCATTTTGAAAATATATATACCCTTCATCCTTCAAGTTGCTTCTTTCACTCACCCTAGTCACATAGTTATCTATGCTCCTGGAATTCGTTCACTTGCCGCCGCGCTGCAACTCGAAATCTATTGGGTATAGGATGCTGTGGGGGATATTTATCTCTTATTTAAAGTTTTAATAATGATATTTTATGTGATTAATTTTTTATTCTGTTGGTTTTTAAATGATTTATTAAATTATTTTAATTTCTGAAAGAATGGATAATTAATTTTATACTTTTTTATTTAATTTTCTGATTTTTATGACATAGGAATGGAGTTAATTGTCACTTATTAGTGTAGAATTTTTTCTTCCAATAGATCTATAACTTGGTTTTCAGACAGTTATAGCGTTTATCATGCTTAAGAGCTGTTGTGGTAAGAAATGGAGAGATGAAGGAAGAAAAAACTTGGGTTTCTCTCAGAGAAGGATTGATTGTTTGTTATTCATTTGTAGCAGACAGTTTTCTTCGAACAGTCAGTATGCTGAAATTTTCAGCAAAAAACTGATAGGTTTCTGTAACCAATTAAAATCAATAAAGAATAGAAACTAGCTTGTCTATTAATGGTTTTAACCTGTATTGTGTAATTAGATTATAATCTGTATGTCTAAGTTGAATAAAGGTAAGAAAATGGACAATGTAAATAAGCCGTCATTTCAGAATGTGTTGGAGTTTGTGCGTATGTTTCGTCGTAAGAATAAATTACAGCGCGAAATCGCAGACAATGAAAAGAAAATACGTGACAACCAGAAACGTGTTTTATTGCTTGATAACCTGAGTGAATACATCAAGCCGGGTATGTCAATTGAGGATATCCAGAACATTATTATGAATATGCGTAATGACTATGAGGACCGTATAGACGATTACATCATTAAAAATGCGGATCTCTCCAAAGAGCGCCGTGAATTGTCCAAAAAACTTAAGACCATAGGCGAGCTTAAGTAAATATCATCAGATAACCACGCATTAATGCGTGGTTATTCCTTGATCGATTATGCAATAGCCCAATCAGGTTTAAGTTCTGGATCAACCAAGGCATAAATCTGCTGGTGTGAAGATTCTTCTTCAGCCATTACGGCCAGTTCATGTGCAACATCTTTGCGACTTACCACACCATGAATATCATTTTGATATCGCTGGCAATGGCCTGTTCCTGGTTTGTCTGTTAATCCACCTGGGCGAATAATTGTATAATTCAGAGAACTGGTCTGAAGGTAGCTTTCTGCCATTGATTTACGTCTGACAGACTGACCAAATAATGATTTGGCTCTGGGTGACAGGGTTTTCCAGCTTTCTCCACAACCTATTGATGTGACGAGTAACATACGCGTTATTCCTGCTTTTTCAATAGCATCAATGATAGTTGTATTACCCAGGAGATCTGAATCAATCCCACCAATAGTAGAAAACACAATTGCTTGTGAGCCTGCATTTTGAACTGCTTGTTCAACATTTCCTGCATCACAGGCATCACCGTGTATCACTCTGACACCTAAATCGCTAAGCTCGCAAGCTTGTTGGGAATTGCGGATAAGTGCAATTACGGGGCGTTTTTGTTGCAATGCGATAGCGACTAAGTGGCGTCCAATCCCACTACCTGCACCAAAAATAAGCCACGGTTTCATAGAATATTCTCCAGATTAAATAATAAATCGATAGGATGGTAGCCGTGCAATCTAAACCTTATGTAGGTGGAATAAAATTAATAGTGAGGGTTTTTGTGGGTCGAGTAGCAAAAAAAAATGGCTCCCAAAAAAGAGCCATTCTGCGCATATTAAATAATGTTGTTATTCAAAAGATTGAGGTTTAGCCATCGGAGAAGTGGCTGTGTTAGTCGCGGAATGGCCTCCAGCGCCTCCTTTCCCTTCGAAATTTGAAGAAGGCCGTTGCCACTCGTTGATAACAATAAATTGTTCAGTCATCTCTGGGGCTGGTGCTCTGGTCATTGGTGCATAAGCATAATGACTTTTGACGATAGAAACAGGTTGTTTAATTGTTTCAGTTTCACTTTCTTCAACAGTAGCCACTGCTGAAATTTCTTTAGGAACAATAATTTCTTCTGCCTGAGTTTGTTGTTCGAATTCAGTAGTAATTGGTGTTATTGCAACAGATTCAATTACTGTTGATTCTTGCTGTACTGATGCAGTTTGTTGCAAAACAACGTTATTTTCTTCTGTAATAGTTGCTTCTGGTCTGATTTCGTCCTGAGCAGCATAAGCTACGGATACTTCTTCCACCTTAGGCAAGTCAGCGATGGTTTGTTCAAACTCTGTTGCAATTACCATTGTCGGTGCTGTTTCTGTCACTATCATTGGTAGAGACTTATTCTGTTGCTCAACGACTTGTTGCTCAGACTCAAAAGTTTTCTCAGAAATATCGTTAGAGATAGGAACCACTGGATAGCGAACCCAAACTTTGCCAGAAGCCATTTCCGGTGAGGCAACCGCCATAGACAATGGCACCGGTGATTGAAGCAGATTCCTTTCATCACGGTAACGACGACGGCGCTGACCACTGACACGTAGATGACGAGGTGAGCGGCGGGAGCGACGCGGCATAACATTGTCTTGTTGCTCTTTATTTTCAGACGATTGTTGTGGCTGAACTGTTTCAACCTGTGTTGTTTCAATTGATATTGGTAATTGTTCTTCCGTGATAACAGGTACTGGCTGCGGCAAGGAAGTGACAACTGTAGTTTCTTTCACTTCATCGGTGATACGGATTTTTTGCTCAAGCTGACGGCGCTGACGGCGAGGAATAACCGGTAGGCATTCTTCAACTTCATGCTCAACGACGTCTGGTTTATTGGCTTCAAGTTGTTGCTGGTGACGTTTTTCTTCCTGACGACGGCGTTGACGTTCTGCACGTTGCTCACGGCGTTGCTGTTGCTGGGTTTCACGAGCAGCCGTATTCACGGGGTTGTTGTCCTGAACACCATTTTTCTGTTGAGTATTACGATTTTTCCGTGGTTCGTCACGATCACGGTTATTACGTTGCTCATCACGTAGGTTATTATCATCACGATCTTTACGTGAATGTTGGCGGCGCTGATTTCGTCGCTCAGAAGAGCGGCGATTATCATTCCCAGACGGTTTATTGTCTTTTCTTTGTACCGTTTCTTCTTCTGTGCTGAATATTTTCTTCAAGGCAGTCAAGAAACGACTTAATAGACTAGGTTGTTCCGTTTTAACCTGAGTAGGTTGGTTAGGTTTTTTCTCTTTTGCTTTATTTGATGGTTGCTGGGCCTGGGCTGGCGCATCAGTTGGTAAAGCAAAAGCAGAGATAGCTGGTTGCTCTGGACGTTTACGTTCTGGTTGAATATCTTCTTGAGGATTTGCCGCGCCAGTTTCATGAAACTGAGGCAGTAGATAACTCAAGGTAGAAACTTCTTCACCTTTACGCACGCGTAGAACAGAGAAGTGCGGGGTTTGCATTTGATCGTTAGGAACGATCACTACACCAACATCTCCCTGACGACGTTCGATTGCACTGACCGCTTGGCGTTTTTCGTTTAACAGATATGACGCAATTTGTACCGGAACAATAGCATGTACTTGATGCGTGTTCTCTTTCAGAGCTTCTTCTTCAATCAGACGTAAGATGGACAACGATAAAGATTCGTTATCACGAATAGTACCGGTGCCGCTGCAACGCGGACAAACGTGATGACTGGATTCACCCAGTGATGGACTCAAACGCTGACGGGACATTTCCAGCAGGCCAAAGCGGGAAATACGACCAATCTGGATACGAGCACGATCTTGACGGACTGCATCACGCAGGCGGTTTTCTACTTCGCGTTGATGACGTACTGGTGTCATATCGATAAAGTCGATAACAATCAGGCCACCTAAGTCACGCAAACGTAACTGACGGGCAATTTCATCTGCGGCTTCGAGATTAGTGTTAAAAGCGGTCTCTTCAATATCACCTCCGCGTGTTGCACGGGAAGAGTTAATATCAATCGCTGTTAACGCTTCTGTGGTATCGATAACTACGGCACCACCTGATGGTAGGCGAACTTCACGCTGAAACGCAGATTCAATCTGTGATTCAATCTGATAATGGCTAAATAGAGGAACTTCGCCACTGTATAGTTTGATTTTGCTAGTGAAATCCGGGCGGCCAAGCGCAGTGATATGTTGGCGAGCCAGGTCGAGAATCTTGGGATTGTCGATTAATATTTCACCAATGTCTGGTCGTAGATAGTCACGAAAAGCACGGACGATAACATTGCTTTCCTGATGGATTAAGAATGGAGCTGAGCGACTTTCGGCAGCTTTTTTGATAGCTTCCCAGTGTTTGAGACGGAATGACAAATCCCACTGTAGGGCTTCTGCGGATTTACCGACGCCAGCGGTACGAACAATTAGCCCCATGCCTTCCGGTACTTCTAAAGATGCCAAGGCTTCTTTCAGTTCTGTGCGGTCATCACCTTCGATGCGGCGAGAAATACCGCCAGCGCGGGGATTATTAGGCATTAGAACCAGATAACTACCAGCCAAACTGATAAATGTTGTTAATGCAGCCCCTTTATTACCACGTTCTTCTTTATCGACTTGAACGATAACTTCCTGGCCTTCCTTCAGAACATCTTTGATATTAGGGCGACCATGGGGATGGTAGTTATTAGGGAAGTATTCGCGGGCTATTTCTTTAATAGGAAGGAAACCATGCCTTTCAGCACCATAGTCAACAAAAGCGGCTTCCAGACTAGGTTCAATTCGGGTGATTTTACCTTTGTAGATATTTGCTTTTTTTTGCTCGTGTCCTGGACTTTCGATATCCAAATCATAAAGGCGTTGCCCATCAACCAGAGCAACACGCAACTCTTCTTGTTGAGTTGCGTTGATTAGCATTCTTTTCATTGTAACTTACTCATTATTTTTACATTAGTTATAGAGCTACGGGCAAATATAGATGAGCTACTAGTAACCGACGGTCTCGTGTCTTTTACAAATCCGCCAACCTCCCGGTTGTCGTTTGTATAGAGACGCATATTTTCGGTGAGCCTGAATTTTCACTTAAAAAACAGCACTCTTTCCCAGGAATAATCCACAAATATAAATGAAGCAGATTTAGTCCAATTCCAGTAAGCTGCTACCCGTAGCCCGCTAATTATTTGATTCCCCAGTACGTCTTACGCCATTGCTGCGTTTTTGTGCAATCAAACAAAGAACAAACATTCAACTTCGCCATCCAGAATTAAAAAACTGATGGTGCTTGCGCATTATTCCATTGCTGTTGGGGTGATAGCAAGGTGACTTTATGTCTTTAAGAGCTTTTTCTGATGAAATATGAATAAATAGTTAATATTTGGTCTTTAGTCTTAAAGAGGAAAAGGCTACAGGCGGAAAGTATGCGTGATTTTTATTCATATTTAAAAATGGGTAGCGCTTCGCTTGAGTGGTAATTAGAATCTCTATCATGAAAACGAATAATCAAATTGTACAATTTGTCACTATTGATGACGATGAGGCTGGACAACGCGTTGATAACTTTTTATTAGCGCGTTTGAAGGGTGTTCCTAAAAGCATGATTTACCGGATTGTACGTAAGGGCGAAGTCCGGGTAAATAAAGGCAGGGTAAAACCTGAGTATAAATTATCTGCGGGGGATGTAGTTAGAATTCCGCCTGTTCGGGTTGCAGAACGGCAAGAGATAGCGGTTTCAGCTAAACTGCATAAAGTGGCTGCACTGGATGGCTGTATCTTATATGAAGACGACTATATTCTGGTGATTAATAAACCTTCCGGTACAGCTGTGCATGGAGGCAGCGGTTTAAGTTTTGGTGTTATTGAAGGGTTGCGGGTTTTACGCCCGGAGGCAAAATTTCTTGAGCTGGTTCACCGTTTAGATCGTGATACGTCTGGAATTTTATTGATTGCGAAGAAACGCTCAGTTTTACGAGCCTTGCATGAACAATTACGGCTCAAACAGATGCAGAAGGATTACTTGGCTTTGGTGCGGGGACAATGGCAATCACATTGTAAGGTTGTTCAGGCACCATTACTGAAAAATATCTTGCAAAGCGGTGAACGGATTGTGAAAGTGAGTGGTGAAGGCAAACCTTCTGAAACACGCTTTAAAATAGAAGAGCGCTTTACCAATGCAACGCTAGTGAGGGCCAGTCCAATAACAGGCCGGACCCATCAAATACGTGTTCATGCTCAATATGTGGGTCATCCGATTGCTTTTGATGATCGTTATGGCGACAAGACTTTTGATTCGCAGCTATCAGATACGGGCCTCAATCGCCTATTTTTACATGCTAGTGCGTTGAAATTTACCCATCCTTCGACAGGGGAGACATTACGTCTTGAAGCACCGATGGATGGACAATTATACTCTTGCATAAAAATGTTGCGTCAAACTGTACGTAATTAAATTAACATGTAGCCGTCAGAGGATTTATCCCCTGGCGGATTAATAGTTCAGTCAGTGTAATTAATGGTAAGCCGATCAGCGTATTCGGATCTTTCCCCTCAAGACGTTCAAATAAAGTGATCCCTAATCCTTCGCTTTTAAAGCTGCCGGCACAATTAAGAGGTTCTTCTGCTTTCAAATAAGCCCAGATTTCATCATTAGTTAGTTCCCTGAAATGAACATTGAATAATTCACAACGGGTATCTGTGACCCCTGTTTTGCTATTAAAGAGAGAAATACCTGTATAAAAGGTGACGCAATGGCCACTGGCTTGTCGTAATTGTTTAAATGCATTTTCGAAACTGTGTGGTTTGCCGGTAATCTTGTTGTTAATAACACAAACTTGATCAGAACCAATAATTAAATGCTGAGAATATTTTGCTTGTAATGACTGTGCTTTAGTTTGTGCCAGACGCATAACGAGTTGTTCCGCGTTTTCATTAACTTGCGGTGTTTCATTCACCATGGGCGTCACGCATATAAAGGGTAGATGAAGTTTTTCCAGTAACATACGGCGGTAAACAGATGTGGAAGCTAAAATGATTTGTGTCATAATTTTTCTAAAATACATGGCGAAATAATTGTAGGCATTTTAAACTAAGCATTGCTTAATAAGCGAATATTTGGTGGAAAGGTGCAGATGTGTGGCCTTTTTCTTTGACTATATCTCATTACAAAGATAATATGCGCGCCTTATGCAAAAGGTAAAATTACCCCTGACCATTGATGCGCTTCGCGCAGCTCAGAAACGATTAGACTACACAGGTAGTTATTCACCTGAGCAAGTTTTGCGTATAGCGGAATCTGTGGTTAGCGTGGACAATGATGTAGACAGCGTTTTATCGTTTCAGATAGATAATCAACGTCTGGCAGTTGTGCGGGGGCATTCTGATGTGGATGTCACTCTTGAGTGCCAGCGTTGTGGCGGTAATTTCAGCCATCACGTTCACATAACATATTGTTTTAGCCCGGTCGTCAATGATGAACAGGTTGAAGCATTACCGGAAGAATATGAGCCAATTGACGTTGATGAATTTGGCGAAATAGATTTGCTGGCGATGATTGAAGATGAAATAATTCTTTCTCTGCCGGTGGTTCCGGTACATGATTCTGAACACTGTGAAGTGTCCGACGCGGAAATGGTGTTTGGTGAGTTACCTCCAGAGGCTGAAAAACCAAACCCATTTGCCGTATTAGCCAGCTTAAAGAAAAGTACTTAAGGAGTAAGGTCAATGGCCGTACAACAGAATAAACCAACTCGTTCTAAACGTGGTATGCGTCGTTCTCATGATGCACTGACTGCACCATTATTATCTGTAGACAAAACTTCTGGTGAGACTCACCTGCGTCACCATGTGACTGCTGATGGCTACTACCGTGGCCGCAAGGTCATCAACAAATAATCTCCGCTAGTCATTTAGCAAGTAGATACCTTGACTAATCTGACTTTAGCGTTAGATGCCATGAGCGGGGACTTTGGTCCTCGCGTTACGGTGCCTGCTGCATTGCAGGCACTGGCATCTAATCCAAAATTGAAATTATTGTTAGTTGGGCTTCCCGATATCATTTCTCCTTTGCTTGTAAATGCCAATGCTGAGCTGCTCAGTCGTTTGCAAGTAGTACCTGCTGAACTGGTTGTGGCTAATGATGCTAAACTGTCGCAGGCAATTCGTGCTAGTCGAGGAACATCAATGCGTGTTGCACTGGATTTAGTTAAATCTGGTAAGGCGCAGGCGTGTGTCAGTGCAGGGAATACAGGAGTATTGATGGGGTTGGCCAAATTGATGCTAAAATCTATTGATGGCATCGAAAGACCTGCTTTGATGACAGTATTACCAAATCTGAAACAGCAGAGTACCGTGGTATTAGATTTGGGGGCCAATGTTAGTTGCGATAGCTGTATGCTCGTGCAATTCGCCATTATGGGTTCAGTCATGGCAGAGGAAGTCGTCGGTGTAGCTAATCCTCGGGTAGCATTACTCAACATTGGAACGGAAGAGAGTAAAGGGCTTGATAATATCCGCGAAGCCGCCACTATTTTAAAAAGCATTTCAACAATGAATTACATTGGTTATCTAGAAGGCGATCAATTGCTAACAGGTGAAACTGATGTATTGGTGTGTGACGGCTTCGCAGGTAACGTAACGTTGAAAACGATGGAAGGAGCAATCAGGGTTATTTTATCCCTGCTTAAGTCATCGGATGGGCAAAAGAAACAATTTTCCTGGTTGTTGAAGATAGTCAAGAAGTGGTTGCAAAAACGGATGACAAAACGCTTCGGTCACTTGAACCCTGACCAATATAATGGCGCATGTCTGTTAGGATTATATGGAATAGTAATCAAAAGCCATGGGGCGGCTAATGAACATGCGTTTAAAGCCGCAATCGAACAGGCTGTTCAGGCCGTTGAAAGGCAGGTTCCTGATAGAATCGCTGCACGCCTGGAAACAGCATTACCCAAGAGTGACTGAACATACATGTATACAAAAATTTTAGGTACAGGTAGTTATCTGCCTGCGCAAGTACGCACTAATGCCGATTTAGAAAAAATGGTGGATACCTCTGACGAGTGGATTGTTACCCGCACGGGTGTTCGTGAACGTCGTATTGCTACCAATGATGAAACTGTTGCAATCATGGGTTTTAGGGCTGCTGAAAGAGCAATTGAAATGTCGGGCATTGATAAGGATCAGATTGATTTAATCATTGTGGCAACGGCTTCATCCAGTCATGCTTTCCCTAGTTCTGCGTGCCAAATTCAGTACATGTTGGGGACCCAAAATTCAGCTGCTTTTGATATTTCCGCTGCTTGCTCTGGTTTTGCTTATGCACTAGGCATTGCTGACAAGTTTATTAAGACCGGTGCTGCAAAATATGCGTTGGTTATTGGTTCTGATTCTATTACCAGAACACTTGATCCAGAAGATCGAGGAACACTTGTCCTGTTTGGTGATGGAGCGGGTGCGATGATAGTGGGTGCCTCTGATGAACCTGGGATTCTTTCAACTCACCTTCATGCAAACGGTGGTTATGGTGAATTGTTGGTGTTGCCTCATCAAGATCGTCAGAATCGGGAAGAACCAGCATATGCCAGCATGATTGGTAATGAAGTATTTAAAATCGCAGTCCGTGAACTGGCTAATCTGGTTGATGAAACACTAGAAGCAAATAACTTATCGCATAGTGCATTGGATTGGCTGGTACCTCATCAGGCTAACTTGCGTATTATCGCCGCGACAGCTAAAAAGTTACATATGACTATGGATAAAGTGGTAGTGACGTTGGATCGTCATGGTAATACTTCCGCGGCATCGGTACCCACTGCATTTGATGAGGCGGTGCGCGACGGCCGGATTAAGCGTGGTCAGTTGATTTTGATTGAAGCTTTTGGTGGGGGTCTTACCTGGGGTTCAGCACTGATACGTTTTTAATTTGACAGGAAAATGAACATGTCTGAATTTGCAATGGTATTTCCTGGCCAAGGTTCTCAATCCCTTGGTATGTTGGCCGATTTGGCCGCAGAGTTCCCAGTTGTGGAACACACTTTTGCTGAAGCATCTGATGTGCTGGGATATGATCTTTGGACCTTGGTTCAGCAGGGGCCGGCAGAAGAACTGAATAAAACATGGCAAACCCAACCCGCGTTACTGGCAGCTTCAGTTGCTATTTGGCGGATTTGGCAGGAAAAAGGTGGAAAAGCGCCAGCACTGATGGCAGGACATAGCCTGGGTGAATATTCTGCACTGGTTTGCGCAGGTGTCATTGATTTCAAACAAGCCATTAAACTTGTTGAACTGCGTGGCAAATTGATGCAAGAAGCTGTGCCCGAAGGCACTGGTGCAATGTATGCAATTATTGGCTTGGATAATGAATCTATTGACAGAGCCTGTAAAGAAGCAGCTCAGGGGCAGATTGTTTCTCCTGTTAACTTTAATTCACCTGGACAGGTTGTTATTGCAGGTGAGAAAGAGGCTGTAGAGCGTGCTGGCGTTGCATGCAAAGCCGCAGGAGCGAAACGTGTGTTGCCTTTGGCGGTCAGTGCACCATCTCATTGTGCACTGATGAAACCAGCCGCAGATAAGTTGGCAATTGTTTTGAACGGAATTGAATTTAGTCATCCTCAGTTCCCAGTGGTAAACAATGTTGATGTGAAAATAGAACAATCTGCTGAAGCTATCCGTGATGCACTGGTACGACAACTCTATAATCCTGTTCGTTGGACAGAAACAGTTGAATTTATTGCTGGACAGAGTGTCGGGCAGCTATTAGAAATAGGGCCAGGTAAGGTTTTGACAGGTTTAACCAAACGAATTGTCGATACTTTAAGCGCAGCAGCGGTTAATGACACAATTTCATTAGCAACCGCATTGGAAAATAATTGAGGAATAACATGAAATTAGATGGAAAAATTGCACTGGTAACAGGTGCTAGCCGTGGAATCGGTCGTGCAATTGCTGAGTTATTCGCTGAACGTGGAGCCTGTGTTATTGGTACAGCAACGAGTGAAAAAGGCGCTGAGGTCATCAGTGCTTACCTTGGTGAGAAGGGCAAGGGGCTTGTACTGAATGTTACTGATCAGGAATCCATTGAACAGGTTATGTCTACCATTCGTACAGAGTTTGGTGAAATTGACATATTAGTTAATAATGCCGGTATTACTTGTGATAACTTGGTGATGCGCATAAAGGATGATGAGTGGCAAAATGTTATTGACACTAATCTTTCTTCCGTTTTCCGTATGTCAAAAGCGGCAATGCGTTCTATGATAAAAAAACGTTATGGCCGTATCATTTCTATCGGTTCTGTTGTTGGAGCAATAGGTAACCCTGGTCAAGCGAGTTATGCGGCAGCGAAAGCCGGGCTTATTGGTTTCAGTAAAACATTGGCTCGTGAAGTTGTTTCCCGTGGTATAACGGTTAACGTTGTCGCGCCAGGGCTTATCGAAACTGATATGCTTAGAGCATTGCCAGATGAGCAGTTAGAAAGCTTTTCGAAGGACATACCGACTAAACGACTTGGGGATGTGAAAGAAATTGCCAGTGCTGTGGCTTTCTTAGCTTCTGATGAAGCGGCCTACATCACAGGTGAAACAATACATGTCAATGGCGGCATGTATATGAGCTAAAAAATGAGCGAACCAGTTGCATTTTTTGTGTTAAATAACGCAAAATAGAGCAAGATTGTGGTTCGACCAGCCGGGATTTGGTTGCATCTTTTCCTGTATTTTATAAACTACGAAAACCATCGCGAAAGCGAATTTTGATAGGAAATTTAATAGCATGAGCACTATTGAAGAACGCGTTAAAAAAATCATCGTTGAACAGCTTGGTGTTAAAGAGGAAGAAGTTGTCAACTCAGCTTCTTTTGTTGATGACTTGGGCGCTGATTCTCTTGACACAGTTGAACTGGTAATGGCTCTGGAAGAAGAGTTTGATATTGAGATTCCAGACGAAGAAGCAGAAAAAATCACTACAGTTCAGGCAGCTATTGATTACGTCCAGAACGAAAGCAAATAAGTGAACACACCTAGGCGGTCATTCGACCGCCTATGTTTCTGCCCTAAATCTATTTCCCTCCCTGGAGGATAAGCGTGTCTAAGCGTCGAGTAGTGGTGACCGGACTAGGCATGTTATCTCCTGTCGGTAATACAGCTGAATCTTCTTGGAAAGCTGTTTGTGCCGGACAGAGTGGTATCAGCCTGATTGACCATTTTGACACCAGTCACCATGCAACTAAATTTGCTGGTCTGGTTAAAGATTTTAATCATGAAGATTTTAATATTTCGCGCAAAGATGCGCGAAAAATGGATGATTTCATTCAATATGGTATTGCAGCAGGTATGCAAGCCATTGAAGATTCTGGAATCGAAGTAACAGAAGCCAATGCTAGTCGTTTTGGTGCTGCTATTGGTTCTGGTATTGGTGGTTTGGGTCTTATTGAGGAAAATCATGGCGCACTGGTGGCTAATGGTCCCCGTAAGATCAGTCCATTCTTTGTGCCTTCTACGATTGTAAATATGGTAGCAGGTCATCTGAGTATTATTTACGGTTTACGTGGCCCAAGCATTTCTATTGCTACAGCATGTACGTCAGGTGTACATAATATCGGTCATGCAGCTCGTATTATTGCTTACAATGATGCTGACATTATGTTGGCAGGTGGCGCGGAAAAAGCCAGCACTCCTCTGGGCGTTGGTGGATTTGCTGCTGCCCGTGCTTTGTCTACCCGTAACGATGATCCTCAGAGTGCAAGCCGCCCATGGGATAAAGGCCGTGATGGTTTTGTTCTGGGGGACGGTGCAGGTATCTTGGTACTGGAAGAGTACGAGCACGCGAAGAAACGTGGTGCGAAGATTTATGCAGAAATCGTAGGTTTTGGTATGAGCAGTGATGCCTACCATATGACGTCGCCACCAGAAAATGGTGCTGGTGCTGCGTTAGCGATGGAAAATGCTTTAAAAGATGCTGGTATTACCACTGAACAAGTCGGATATATCAATGCACACGGTACTTCAACACCAGCGGGTGACTTAGCGGAAGCCCACGCCGTCGAAGCAGTATTTGGTGAAGGCACTGATGTTTTAGTCAGTTCAACCAAGTCAATGACTGGTCATTTGCTGGGTGCTGCTGGTGCAGTGGAATCTATTTTCACAATTTTGGCGCTGCGTGATCAGATTGTTCCACCAACTATCAATCTGGAAAATCAGGATGAAAATTGCCGTCTGGATTTTGTTCCTAACGAATCCCGTAAAGTAGAAAGTATGGAATATGCATTATGTAACTCTTTCGGCTTTGGTGGTACGAACGGTTCACTGATTTTTCGTAAGATATAAACTTTATTGATCTGTAAAGCCTGATGTTACAAATACGTGCCGGTTGAGATCCCATTAAGCATAGTTTTGTAAAAACTTTAAGGCGATAGAGTATAAAAAGCTCCAATAACTTGATAATTATTGGGGCTTTTTTATCGCGGCTTCATTTTCTGCGGGCACTTTTGCACTCATAACAGCTATATACTATGATACTTCTTCTTGATAGGTTAGCTGAAATGCCTTTTTTGAGTAATTAAGAATAAAATCATATGTATTGGATTAATGGAGAGCCGTGTGACTATTTGCCTGTAAATGATCGTTCAGTTCAATTTGGTGATGGTTGTTTCACAACAGCAAAAATAGAACAAGGACAAGTCGCCTTGTTGTCATTGCATATTAAAAGATTACAAAAAGGCGTTGAAAAGTTATATCTTCCACAACCTGATTGGCAACAGCTTGAAAGCCATATAAAGCAGATTGCTTCTACTTCTGAACAAGGAGTACTCAAAGTTATCCTTTCCCGTGGAACTGGGGGGCGTGGTTACAGCACTCAAGGATTTACACAACCAAATCAGATTTTGTTTCTTAGTCCTTATCCTGAACGCTATCTGAGACAGCGCGAGAAAGGTCTTTCTTTAGTACTTAGTCCAATACCTATGGGGATAAACCCCTATCTTGCTGGAATTAAACATCTTAACCGATTGGAACAAGTATTGATTAAATCGTTTATCGAAAAATCAAATGCCGATGAAGCTTTGGTACTTGATACAAATGGTTTCTTGATCGAATGTTGTACTGCAAACATTTTCTGGCGTAAAGGGAAAGATGTGTATACTCCTGACTTGCAGAACTGTGGCGTTGAGGGCGTGATGCGGGAAAGAATAATGCAGTTACTATTAGAAAGTGATTATGACCTTTCTTGTATAAACCATTATCCTGAGACATTGGCATGTGCAGACGAGGTGATAGTCTGTAATTCTTTAATGCCGGTGATACCTGTCAGCGAAATTCAGGTGCATGAAAATCGGCCTGCATGGAAATATCAGTCAAGGGAACTGTATGAATATTTGCTTCCTGAATGTCTGAAATTGTAATTTACGCTGTGTTTAGGTGATTAGATTAATTGATGAAACGGAAAAAATACCTTTTTGCCTTATTGGCTTCGATAATCTTTACGGTAGCATTATTACTTTATGCTGGTTATAAAAAAGTTGAAAAATTTGCGGATCAAACACTCGCAATTAAACAGGATCGAATATTTACCCTGCCAACAGGTATTGGCCGTCATGGTTTGGAAGCATTACTGGTTCAGGATAGTTTGATTAAAGATAGTCATATTTTCCCTTGGTTATTAAGGCTAGAGCCAAAACTTGCCGAGTTTAAAGCAGGTACTTACCAATTGACACGAGAAATGACTTTGCGGGAAATGTTGCAATTATTCTCCAGTGGTAAAGAGGCTCAATTCACGGTCCGTTTTGTTGAAGGCAGTCGTTTGTCTGATTGGTGGAAAATACTACAGCAATCTGAGTATCTTAAGCATGAACTGGATGATAAAAGTACTCAGGAATTAGCTGAGATTCTGGGGATCAAGGATACTGATACTTTAGAAGGGTGGCTCTATCCTGATACCTATCTGTATACAGCGGGTACCAGCGATATAGCGTTACTGAAACGGGCATACCGACAGATGAAAATGACGCTGGAAGAGGAATGGAAAGGTCGAGCTAAAGATTTGCCCTATAAAAATGCTCATGAAATGTTAATCATGGCGTCGATAATTGAGAAAGAAACAAGTGTTGAAGCGGAGAGAACAAAAGTTGCTTCTGTATTTATTAACCGCTTGCGGATGAATATGCGGCTACAAACTGATCCGACGGTGATCTATGGTTTAGGTGAGAAATATAGAGGCACTATTTTCCGCAAAGATTTAACCACATTGACGCCATACAATACTTATATGATTAATGGCTTACCACCAACCCCGATTGCCATGCCCGGTCTTGCTTCAATAAAAGCTGCTGCGCATCCAGCAAAAACTGAATTTCTTTATTTTGTGGCGGATGGTAAAGGTGGCCATACTTTTACGACCAATCTGGCTGCACATAACAGGGCGGTGAATATTTACCGTCAGGGATTAAGACAAGGCAAATGAACAGCAAATTTATTGTTATTGAAGGGCTGGAAGGTGCCGGAAAAACCTCAGCGATGAAAACGGTCGTTGAACTATTGAAGCAGCACGGTATTCAAGATTTAGTTTTTACCCGAGAACCGGGAGGAACACCGCTGGCAGAAAAACTGCGTGAGTTGATTAAGCAAGGCATTGAAGATGAACCTTTAACGGATAAAGCAGAAGTACTGATGTTATATGCAGCCAGGGTTCAGTTGGTGGAAAATGTGATTAAACCTGCTTTGGCTCGTGGTGCATGGGTTGTCGGTGATCGTCACGATCTTTCTTCTCAGGCTTATCAGGGAGGAGGGCGTGGTATTGATAAAAATTTGATGACCTCGCTGCGTAATACTGTCCTTGGTAGTTTTCGTCCCGATTTGACTATTTATCTCGATCTTCCTCCTCAAATTGGTTTGTTACGAGCTTGCCAGCGTGGAGAATTAGACAGAATTGAAAAGGAGTCGATGGATTTCTTTGATCGTACTCGTAGTTGTTATCTGGAATTTGCATCGCAGGATAAGAGTATTGTGACAGTTGATGCTTCCCAACCAATAGATCGGGTACAAGCAGATATTTGCCAGGTACTTGAGCAATGGTTGAAACAGCAGGAAAATTGCTAATGAACTGGTATCCATGGCTTAGTCAGGCATATCGTCAATTGGTGGAGTCTCATCAGCAAGGCCGCGGCCATCACGCTTTATTGCTTCATGCTAATGCAGGAACAGGGGCTGATGTATTGATATATGGATTAAGCCGTTGGTTGATGTGCCAGAATAAACAGGAGATGAAAAGTTGTGGGAAGTGTCATAGTTGCCGTCTGATGATGGCAGAAACTCATCCAGATTGGCATATTATGTCACCGGAAAAGGGTAAAACCAGTATCGGTGTTGAAATGGTACGTCAGATTACGGAAACACTTTATCGCCGTTCCCAGCAAGGCGGTGTAAAAATTGTTTGGTTACCTTCAGCTGAAGGTTTGACAGATGCAGCTGCCAATGCATTATTGAAAACGTTGGAAGAACCGCCGGAATGTACCTATTTTCTTTTGGAATGCCAGCAGCCAACTAGCCTTCTGGCAACTTTACGCAGCCGTTGTTTTTATTATTTTCTCCCTGTACCCAAGGCGGAGGGCACTCTTTATTGGTTGCAAAAACAGTTGCCTTCAATTTCTCCGAACGATGCAATGACGGCTTTGAAGCTGTCTCAAGGAGCGCCTATTGCGGCAGAGCAGTTACTACAACCGGAACAATGGCAGATACGGAAACAGTTTTGTCAGGCTATTGAACAGGCGTTGGATAAACGCGATGCTTTGTCACTTTTGCCCCGATTAAATCACGAAAATGCGCCGCAATGTCTTCATTGGCTTATCAGCTTATTACTTGATGCGGTTAAGTGGCAGCGGCAGGCGCAGAGTTATTGTATCAATCAGGATCAACAAACGCTGATTTATCAATTGAGTTCTATGCATACTACTGCTGTTTTACTACAAAATATTAATGATTGGACATATTGTCGTCATCAGCTACTTTCAGTAGTGGGCGTAAACTGGGAGCTGTTACTAACAGAGCAATTGCTCAATTGGGAAAAACAGTTTAATTCATAACCCTGAAATCTTTTTGTATACGAGTTTAATATGTTGTTAGTTGATTCACACTGTCATCTCGATTGTCTTGATTATGAAAATCTACATAAAGATGTGGATGATGTTGTTATAAAAGCGGCAGATCGAGAGGTGAAATTTATGCTGGCAGTAGCGACTACGCTACCCGGTTTCCGGCAAATGAAAACTTTGATTGGTGAACGGGAGAATATTGTGTTTTCCTGTGGTATTCATCCACTTAATTTGGATGAAGGCTATGATTTTGATGAACTGGCTCATTTAGCTGGCGGCAATGAAGTTGTTGCTCTGGGTGAAACTGGGTTGGATTATTATTATCAACAAGATAACGCTGAACTACAGCGAACTTCATTTCGTGAACATATTCGTATTGGCCGTAAACTTAATAAGCCTGTTATTGTTCATACCCGTAGTGCTCGTGATGATACTTTGAGGGTATTGCGTGAAGAACATGCACAAGAATGTGGTGGTGTTTTACACTGTTTTACCGAAGATAAAGATACCGCCAAAGAATTACTGGATTTAGGTTTCTATATTTCATTCTCTGGGATTGTGACTTTCCGTAATGCAGAACAAATTCGTGAAGCGGCAAGATATGTACCGTTAGATCGTATTTTGATTGAAACTGATTCTCCTTATCTTGCGCCAGTGCCACATCGTGGCAAAGAAAATCAGCCTGCATACGTGCGTGATGTAGCGGAATATATGGCTGTGCTCAAAGGCGTAAGTATTGAGGAAATGGCTAAAGTTACCACGCAGAATTTCTGTGATCTATTTCATGTTGAAGTATATAAAAACTGATCTACCAGCTTAAACTTATGGTTTATACCCAATAGATTTCAAGTTGCAGCGCGGCGGCAAGTGAACGAATCCCCAGGAGCATAGATAACTCTGTGACTGGGGTGAGAGAAAGCAGCCAACAAAGCAGCAACTTGAAGGATGAAGGGTATATAAGCATTTATAGCTCTTGGTGTTGTTTAAATAAAAGGAAAATGTGATGGCAGAAGAAACTATTTTCAGTAAAATTATCCGTCGTGAAATACCTTCTGATATTGTTTATCAGGACGATTTGGTCACTGCATTTCGTGATATTTCTCCACAGGCACCGACGCATATTCTGATTATTCCAAATGTTTTGATCCCAACGGTGAATGATGTGAAGCCAGAGCATGAATTAGCGCTGGGGAGAATAATGACGGTTGCTGCAAAAATTGCTGAACAAGAAGGTATTGCAGAAGATGGATATCGTTTAATTATGAACTGTAACCGCCATGCAGGGCAGGAAGTATACCATATCCACATGCATTTGGTGGGTGGTCGTCATTTGGGGCCGCTACTGGCGAAGTAAATGTGAAGCATCCATATTTATTTATATATACCCAATGGATTTCAAGATGCATCGCGACGGCAAGGGAGCGAATCCCCGGGAGCATAGAGAACTATGTGACCGGGGTGAGTGAGTGCAGCCAACAAAGAGGCAACTTGAAAGATAACGGGTATAGGCAGATATCCGGGGAATAGTGACTTCAGATGACCCTGGATATTTAAATAAACGCTACTGGTTTTGTTACTGGGTTGAGTTGATAATTAATTGCTGGTGTCACAGCAGGAATTTATCCGTTTTCTAACTCTGTAATTGGAATAGGTTGATGAAAAGAATTATTTTTGTAGCACTATCGGTCATGTTGTTGGCTGGTTGTCCATCCTTGCCACCGCAGCAGCCTGAGCCTCCAACTCCGGTTGTGCCTGTGCCCCCACACGAAAAACCGATATCACCACCTGATAAGGTCCCAGAACCGCCTAAAATGCGCATAACTGACTGGGAAGGAACGATGCAACCATTAGTAGAACAAATGGTTAAGACTGATGGGTTGGGAAGCGGGAAGTTACTGTTAATTGATACGGTAAAGAACAATACCAACGGGGTGCTGCAAACCACGCAAGCAACAGAAGCTTTGCGTCAAGCTGTTAGTAGCAAGAATGTTTTTGAATTAGTTTCTCAAAATCAGGTGCAGAGCGCCCGTCAATCTCTGGGGCTATCTGAAGAAGACAGTCTGGGATTACGTAGTAAGGCTATTGGCCTGGCTCGCTATTTGAATGTGGATTATGTTCTCTATTCCATAGTTTCAGGTAACAGTGATAAGCGTGACATCGTCATGCAACTGATGTTGGTACAAACGGGTGAGATTCTCTGGTCAGGAGTTGATGACGTTAAGTAATCATGAGTGTTTGTTGGAGGCATTGTGTAGACAATGGCCTCATACAACAGCAAGCGATTGGAAGATAAGACCGCTAAGCGGTATGACAAATGAAAGCCATTACGCGACTAATGGCGAATACCATATTGTCGGTCGCAGGCACGGGCAGCAAGGGAGTCAACTTGGTGTTAATCGTCAACGTGAGAAGGCTATTCTGCGCCATCTCAGTCGGGCAGAGATTGCTCCGCAAATGATCGCCATGGATCGTCACTGGTTGTTATTAGAATGGTTGCCGGGTTATGCCATTGGGCAAGATGAGTTTTCTCAGCCTGATTTTTTGCAAAAATTGTCGGCACTATTGGTCACTTTGCATTGTCAGCCTCTGTTCGGTTATCCGCTTCAGCTACGGCATCAATTAGAAAGCCAGTGGTTGCAAATCGATAAAGCTCGCATCACTCCTTGCTGGTTACGGCTACATAAACGTTTTATCTCCTCGCCAATGCCATCAATACTGAAATTGTCACCAGTTCATATGGATGTTCATTGTGGTAATTTAATTGATACTCATCAGGGACTAAAACTTATTGACTGGGAATATGCAGCGGATACAGATATTGGGTTTGCATTGGCAACATTGTTTCGGACTAATCATTGGGATGAATCGCAGCAACAGGTGTTTTTGAACTATTATTGTGGTCAGCCACTGGGATACCCGGATCAAACGTTATTGGAACATCAGATTAAACGTTGGCAACCTTGGGTTGATTATATGATTTTAATGTGGTTTGAAGTGCGTTGGAAACAGAGCAGTAATCGACAATTTTTAGAATTAGCACAGCGGTTACGTCTCTCTTTTGGTCTGGCGTTTTAATCTATTAAGCTGCATTAATTGCAGTACATTTACATATACCCAATAGATTTCAAGTTGCAGCGCGGCGGCAAGTGAACGAATCCCCAGGAGCATAGATAACTCTGTGACTGGGGTGAGAGAAAGCAGCCAACAAAGCAGCAACTTGAAGGATGAAGGGTATATAAGTGAGGAGTGTTATGGGGCCGGTAATGTTAGATGTTGTCAGTTATGAACTAGATAGTGAAGAAAAGGAAATTTTACAACATCCATTAGTGGGTGGTTTAATTCTGTTTACCCGCAATTTTCATGATGTTGAGCAATTACGTGAATTAGTACGTCAGATTCGTAAGGCTTCCCGTCATCGTCTTGTGATTGCTGTTGATCAGGAAGGTGGCAGAGTGCAGCGTTTCCGTGAAGGTTTCACTCGTTTACCGGCGGCCCAGTCTTTTGCTGGATTGGGTGATAACTTTAATGGCATGAAATTGGCAGAAGAAGCGGGTTGGCTCATGGCATCCGAAATGATTGCCATGGATATCGACATCAGTTTTGCCCCTGTTCTGGACTTAGGTCATCAATGTGTGGCTATTGGTGAACGTTCATTCCATGAAAACCCTGAACAGGCCATGATTATGGCTGAGCACTTTATTAAAGGTATGCATTCGGCTGGCATGAAATCGACGGGTAAACACTTTCCGGGACATGGTGCTGTCTGTGCCGATTCTCATAAAGAAACGCCTCACGATGATCGTCCTCTGGAACTCATTTGTCGTCATGACATGTCTATTTTCCGTGATTTTATCCAGCGTAATTTGTTGGATGCGATTATGCCGGCTCATGTGATTTATTCTCAGGTAGATAAATATCCCGCTAGTGGATCATCATATTGGTTGAAATCAGTGCTGCGTCAGCAATTAGGCTTTAATGGCGTGATATTTTCAGATGATCTTTCTATGGAGGGGGCGGCAATTATGGGAGATTATGCTGAGCGTGGGCAGGCTGCATTGCATGCAGGCTGTGACATGATCTTGGTGTGTAATAACCGTGATGGGGCGGTCAGTGTGATTGATAACTTGCCTCAGACCAGGGTAGAGAAAGTATCAGAATTGTATCATCAGGGAGGTCAATTCAGTTTGAATGAGCTAAAGGATTCAAAACGCTGGCAGCAGGCTAATAAAGTATTAACTGCGTTACATGATAAATGGCAGAATTGTGAGCGGTAATTAATAAAAATATCTTAAATATCATGTTATTAGAAAACTGTCTGCCGTTAACGTGCATCGCTTTGCCCGTATTGTCCATTTTCAAGAGGTTGCTCTATTGCTAGAGAAATTACCTTTAATGATGATTATCTATGCAAGAAAATGCCTTCTTTTTTATGCGTTCGACATGGTCGCATTTCTGAAATTTCTTTAATATCAGGTTCTTTAAGGCTCCTTTTTTAGGGGCATATTTTATTTTCTATGTAAATAGAAAAGTAAGATAAATGAGAGATGAATTGAACTAATTGAAAATAAATTGACAATTTTTGTGATTGGTGTTTATTTATTCAAAAGAGTTTGATGTCACTCAATTTTGGTATGACCAACTAACCAGTCATGATATTCTGTAACTATCACATCAGTTATTTATATAAAAAGAAATGTTATTTAAGGATATTATTTTAATGTCCTTAAATAACATTTTGTTTACATTTTAGTGGAGTAGTCATGACAACACCAAAGAAAAGAATTGTGATCATTGGTGGAGGTGCTGGTGGTTTGGAACTGGCAACCAGTCTGGGGCATAAGTTGGGACGCAAAAAGAAAGCAGAAATTGTGCTGGTAGATCGCAACCAAAGTCATTTGTGGAAGCCGTTGTTGCATGAAGTCGCGACAGGATCACTGGACGATGGTGTTGATGCGTTGAGTTATCTGGCTCATGCCCGTAACCACTATTTCACTTTCCAATTAGGAACCTTAACTGATATTCACCGTGATACGAAAAAGATTTCTTTGGCTGAGATCCGGGATGAATATAACGAGATACTGGTTCCTGAGCGTGAACTGAGTTATGACATTTTGGTTATGGCCTTGGGTAGTAAGTCCAATGATTTTGGTACGCAGGGTGTGAAAGATCACTGTATCTTCTTGGATAATCCACAACAAGCTCATCGTTTTCATAATGAAATGTTGAATTTGTTCCTCAAGTATTCTGCAAGCGGTGCTCAACAGGATAAGGTTAATATTGCTATTGTTGGTGGTGGTGCGACAGGCGTTGAATTGTCGGCGGAATTACACAATGCAGTAAAACAGCTTAACAGCTATGGTTTTGAGGGACTTAATTCAGAAGCGTTAAATGTTACGTTAGTAGAAGCTGGAGAGCGTATTTTGCCAGCACTGCCAACACGTATTTCTGCTGCGGCACACCAAGAGCTGACAAAACTTGGCGTTCAGGTATTGACCAAAACTATGGTGACGAGTGCTGATGAACATGGATTGAATACCAAAGAGGGTGAGTTGATTAAAGCTGATCTAATGGTATGGGCTGCTGGTATCAAAGCACCGGATTTTATGAAAGATATTGCTGGTCTTGAAACTAACCGGATTAATCAGTTGGTGGTGAAACCAACATTGCAAACGACGCTTGATGACCATATTTTTGCGATTGGTGATTGTGCATCATGCTTGAAGAAAGAGGGTGGTTTTGTTCCACCGAGAGCACAGGCGGCTCACCAAATGGCCAGCCGTTGTCATAACAATATTATTGCTTTGCTGAGTGACAAGCCGTTAAAAGAGTACGTTTATAAAGATCATGGTTCTTTGGTGTCATTATCTAAATTCAGTACGGTGGGTAGTCTGATGGGTAATTTAATGCGTGGCTCAATGATGATAGAAGGTCGTGTGGCGCGTGCTGTCTATATTTCTTTATATCGTATGCATCAGGTGGCTTTACATGGTTATATTAAAACTGGCTTGATGATGTTGGTTGGTGGAATTAACCGTGTAATTCGTCCACGATTAAAATTGCATTAATTATTTATACCCTATGGATTTCAAGATGCATCGCGACGGCCAGGGAGCGAATCCCCGGGAACATAGATAACTCTGTGACCGGGGTGAGTGAGTGCAGCCAACAAACTTGAAAGAGATATAGTTGATAAGGCTACCAGCAATTAGCTGGTAGCCTTTATAAGACATGACTTTCTTATTTGAAATAATTTACTGAATTAAGACAATAGACGATCAATTAGTTTAAAAGCATTTGCGACATTCGGACGCGAGCCAATTCCCTGTAGTTCTCCTAATGAAAAGCCACTGCTTTTGACCAGTGTCGCTATTTGGGAACAATTAAAATATTTATGATATTTTGATTTTGCATAAGACTGAATGAGTGCTAATGCGCCTGAAACTAAAGGTGTTGCACTGGATGTCCCATTATAACTACGAGTGTAATTCCTATTATTTCCTGGTAGGCGCTGTAAATTTGAATATCCAGTGGTTGTGACATTCTCACCCCAGGAATTTAAACTGGTATGCAGATTATGATTGGAAAAGCCTAACCTGTGTCCATTAATTGATGTACAGGCACCGATCATAATACCACCAGGATCGCCATAATTAGGGAAAGTGAAGTCATAGGCTAAATTAATGCCACTATTACCAGAAGCAAAAATAATGATTGCTCCTGCGTCGGCACAACTTTTTATTTTTTGCCAATTAGATGCTAGATAGGTAAAAGGATAATATCTATTATTGGCTACAGTTTGAATATTTAAACTAATAATATCTCCTGGTAAAAAGCTATATATGATTCTATCAAAATCATCGACGTCATAAAAACGGAATTGGCATTCGTGAGCAATACCAGTTACACCGAATTTATTATCCTTTGCAGAAATACAGCCGGTGGCGGCTGTACCGTGATTACAATCTTGTGTTTCTGGGCGACTATTGATAACTGTAATATTACCAACTAGATCTTCATGGTTTCTGTAAACACCAAAATCAAGGTGGTGTACAGTGATACCTTGACCTTTATAACCTTCAGTCCAGGCATTTCTGATATTCATGCCATTGTGCTCGTCTAAATACCCCTGTAGATGTGAAAAGTCAGGTGTAGTGATATCGACGGTAGATTCGGAGAGTGTCTCTTGGGCTAAAAGTAAAGGAGGTGGAGGCAGATTTTTCAGCTCAGGAATGAGAGAGCAGAACTCGACGTAGTCCAATTTCTCCAGTTCATTGGCTAATTTTACTAAATCAGAATGACTAATATCAGCGTTTATTTTATAAAGATTAGTTAATTTACTAAATTCTGGAGTTTTCCATATTTTTTTATCGAAATCTTCTTTATTAAAAACGGGTCTTATATCTATTTTATGCTTGAATGAATTAAAAATAGGTAATAAATCAATTCGTTCGACTTCGAATGTTTTTAATCCATCGGCAGAAAACATGATCTCAATATGGTATTTCAAATTATCATTTAGGATATGATTGTTCCCTTTTAGAGAGACAGTTCTATCTTTAGACAGAGTTTGTTTCGGTGGAATTTTGTTGATGTTAATATCATTACTTGCATTTTTATTTATTTCATCTATTTCTTTATCTATATCAAATAGCAAGTCTGATTCTGTTATCTCTATGCTTTCTGGTGGCAGGTTTTTAATAGTTTTACCATCTTTAATGATAGTAGTTTCTATTATATAATTTTCGGGTTTAAGCGAAGTAAAACAGGAAAGTTGATTGTCTTCACTGTAACACTCATATATCTTTTTCGTGGTTAAATTGGTTAATGTATATTTTATTACTGTATCTTTACCTATTTCACCATGACATTTAAGATATAGATTTCCGTCAAACTTTGCAGATTTAAAATACTCAAGAGATATGGTCATTGTTATTTTCCTCTTTAGTGTTAATTGCCTCCTTAGTATAACTATAATTGGGTACTTAAAATTATTATTATTTCTCAGTCCATAGAGAGTGATTGGACTATCTATATTGACTATTACTGAGTGTGATTTTAAAATAGATTTATAATCTATTGGGAAATAAATTTTTCATTTTTTGAGATTATAATAATGGTCTGATTGAAAAGCTCAGTTTCTAATATGTTCTCCATCTTTCAAGTTGCTGCTTTGTTGGCTGATTTCACTCATCCCAGTCACAGAGTTATCTATGCTCCTGGGGATTCGCTCCCTTGCCGTCGCGATGCATCTTGAAATCCATAGGGTATATATTCCATTAATAGTGATGGGTAACCTGTATTTTTATCTATTATTTTTTCTTTTTCCGTGAAACCACAGTTAAGATAGAAATTGATGGAATTTGTATTTTGGCAATAAACCTCTAATTCCAGTTTATTCCGTAGATTTTTGGCATAGTTGATAAGTTGTTTACCGATGCCTTTTCCTTGCTCTGATGGTGCAACAAAGATCGCAGCAATACTATTTTCATACAAGCTGAAAAAACCAATTACAGAACCTTGCTTTTCATAGACATAATTTTCTGATAACGGAATATAGATATTGCGCATATCGTCTACTTTGCTTTTCCAGAAATCAGCATCAATGAATTTATGGGCAATCAATGATGCTGATAGCCAAATATGCAGAATAGAATCCATATCCTGTGTGTTAAAAGGGCGGATCATTATTGACTCCCGGATTTGTTTTAGCTGGTTATACCCTTCATCTTTCAAGTTGCTGCTTTGTTGGTTGTGTTCATTTCCGACGCGCTGCAACTTGAAATCTATTGGGTATATTATAATTGTACTGATAATGCCAGCAGCATACTATAATGGGAGTCAAAATAATAGTCTTTCCAGTTTTTTGTCGGTTAAGAATACTATGATCTTAACGCCTGATTATTAAAGACTGGATTAGATTGAATGTGAATTCTCTGTAAATGTCGTTCAGATTTGGAAGTAAACCCTTCACGTCCATGTAGCAGAGAGAAATTATCCACAATCACCAGATCGCCTTTTTGCCAGGAATGGGCATATAAATGGCGCTTATCGTACAAGATGTTTATGAAATCTTGCTGAAATTCGGCTACTTGATCAGGGCTGATATTATGGTATTCAATAGCATGCTTATTCAGGAATTTTTCACCGTCTATTGCTGGCTCATTATATCTGATAACATAGCCGTTTCCATCCGGGTGTTCTTCTAATAGAGGAGAATGAACTTCTCCCCCATAATGAGTGATTTTATTAATACGATAAGTAACAGATATATTTTTCCATTGCGATAATTGTTGCTGGGTAGCATTAGCAATAACACGACGGGTATTGACAAAGGTTGTCCTGCCTCCTTGGTCACTTTCAGGCGCGTGGGCACAATGAAACATAATAAATTCGGGAATTGTCGGTTTATACATACCATCCCAGTGAAGCGGCATATAACTGTTATCAAAGACATGATCGGTAGCGTCTTGGTGTTCACGGACATCTAAGATAGCACCAAACGGCCACATCATTATTTCGCCCCAATTACGGGCATATTCTTCGTATTTTTCGTGATCGGATAAGTTAGATTTGAAACCACGTAATATAAGCAGATTGTGTTTTTTAGTCAGCTCTTTCAGTTGTTCCACTGATAGCGTATCAATGTGTTGATCGGAATATTGAGGTGTGATCTTTAGACCAAAAGGAAATATCTCTTCTGTCTGAAATTTATTTAGTTCTGTCATCATCTTTTTCCTTTAAATCACATAGTGGCTGGGTTTTCCATGAATATTGACTAATTTTCCGCCCATCATTTGAACTTCTTTGTGTTTCATAAGTATAAATTGTCCATTTACATTGGCTGCGACACCATGCCAAGGGGTTAACCAGTCATCCCTGGTTGGCATCATATGAATACCGAATTTAATACTGTCTGCCGGTTGAGGATGAATAGACAGGCGTATAGCTTTTGGGAAATGAGTATCTAATAAATTTCCCCATGCCCAGCTTCGTTGGATAACACCGATAGCTCTTTGTTTGGCATCTTTTTGCAGGGCATTGTTTGATCCGGTATAGCCAGGTAATAGACTGTCTTCATATAAAAAACGAGTGACTGCACGATACAATTGTAACCCATCATTATTTTTCAATAATTCATCTTTGATGGATTCTTCAGATCGGGCGTAATGTTTTACTAACATATTTCTCTGTAAATCAAAATTATCACGATGATCGCAGAGGTCCTTATCGTCATTGAGATTAAATGTATCTAAGTTGATAGCACCCATTTCATGAAGTAATTGTTTAATATCTTCATGATATTGGCTAATAATTTCATCTCTGACACGAATTAGATCACCGAAAACATGTCCATCTGAACAAATGATAATGCGTGCACCAGGAGAATAATAAAGTTGGATACGCTGACACAGAGAATTAAGAAAAGTTAAAGACAATCGTTCCGCCATATCCGGAGAAGTACCAAGCACTTTGTTTTTGTTTGGAGATTTGGTTGGGAATGCAGGCAAAATAAACTCTATAGGTTTTTTATTTCTGATAAAATATTCAATTCTGGGTAACTGTACACCTTTAATGATCTCTTCTTCTTGAACTGAACTTCTTTCTGAATCGGTCAGGTGTCGGCGGTATTGCAACAATTCATGCAGAATCTGCATGGAAATATTTTTAGAGGAAATATTATCGGAAGTAATCTTATTATCAGTAGCACTTTGCATAATGACTATTTCTCATACTTGTTATAAATATCTATTGTTTCCTTCTTAATAGATAAATAGTGGTTTAACTAATTGGTATAGACGAAGTGTAAGATAATGCAATTAAAAGATAATATAATATTTAGGAATATATAATAATTTATTTTCTAATAAACAATATGTTTGAATGTGATTTTTATAATTACTCAATATATTTGATTGATTGTTACAATGAGGCACTGTTTCTCAATATTATTAGAATATTAGATGACTGGTACGATGACTGTAATTGAATGGCGACTTAAGCTGAATTTATGTAGTGGAATGAAATACTTGAACAGTCTTATGTCGGTATTTTAATAAAATTGTATTTAAATAATGAGGTTAAGGTGCTTCTTATTTTTTTAATTATTATTTTGAGGTATATAAGGTTACATATGTATAAGTAAAAATAATAATTATAGCGGGGTAATATAGTAAAAATTAAAATAACCATTGTTAAAGCGGGTTGATAATACGGGTCGCTATTACTAGCATGACTATATCTGATTGGTATTTTATGGAAATTGATCTTTTTTCCAATCTATACCCAATAGATTTCAAGATGCATCGTGACGGCAAGGGAGCGAATCCCCGGGAGCATAGATAACTATGTGACTGAGGTGAGTGCAGCCAACAAAGCAGCAACTTGAAGGATGAAGGGTATATATGGAAGAAATGGATAGTGTAGTTTTGCAAGGAGAATTACAGCACTTCCCCACAGACTGATAATCAATCACGGAAGGGGGAAGTGAAAAGTGACTTAGGCGCTGAGTTGATGCTGTTCAAAAGAACCAAGTAACTGCTGGATAAATTCCAGACGTAATGTCTTTTCGTTCAAATCAGTAATGAATTTAAGCTTAGCGGGACCATCCAGCCGGTAAATTTCAGGCTGTTTCTGTAACAGGCCGATAAGATAAGTTGAATCAACATTATTTTTTTCACTAAACTCAATAAATCCCCCTTTTTCGTGGGCTTCTATGCGCTTAATACCTAATTTTTGGGCAGATAGGCGAATGTCTGCTGATTGTAATAAATAACGTCCTGGATCTGGTAATGTGCCGAATCGGTCTATCAATTCAACCTTTAATTCAGCTAATTCTAATTTGTCTTTGGCACTGGCAATCCGCTTGTAGAAGGACAAACGTATATTAACATCAGGAATATAATCATCAGGCAATAAGACAGGCATGCGTAATTCAACATCAGTCTGGCTATTCGTTAAGTCTTCAAGTGAAGGTTCACGACCCGCTTTTAGCGAGTCGACAGCACTTTCTAATAGCTCCATGTAGAGTGTGAAGCCAATAGTTGTCATCTGGCCGCTTTGTTCTTCACCAAGTAGCTCACCGGCACCACGGATTTCAAGATCGTGAGTCGCCAACGCAAAACCGGCCCCCAAATCCTCGAGCGAGGCGATTGCTTCCAGACGTTTATGGGCATCGGCTGTCATTGCTTTTGGATGTGGGGTCAGAAGATAAGCATAAGCTTGATGATGAGAGCGTCCAACACGTCCACGCAGTTGATGCAATTGAGCAAGGCCGAAATGGTCAGCACGTTCAATGATGATAGTGTTAGCGCTTGGAATATCAATGCCAGTTTCAATAATCGTAGTACAGATAAGGACATTAAATCGTTGATGATGGAAGTCAGTCATCACCCGTTCTAAATCTCGCTCTCGCATCTGTCCATGACCAATGGCGATCCGTGCTTCTGGTACCAATTTTTCAAGACGTAATTTTGCTTTCTCAATATTCTCAACGTCATTGTAGAGATAGTAAACTTGGCCACCACGCAGTATTTCACGCAGCATTGCTTCTCGAACAACTAGGCTGTCATATTCGCGAACGAATGTTTTGACTGCCAGACGGCGAGCGGGAGGTGTTGAAATGATCGATAGATCCCGCATGCTACTCATTGCCATATTGAGTGTTCGTGGAATAGGTGTTGCGGTAAGCGTCAGAATATCGACGTCCGCACGCATGGCTTTAATCTGTTCTTTGTGGCGTACACCAAACCGGTGTTCCTCATCGACGATTAACAAACCAAGATCTTTCCAGCGTAGGTTACTTTGCAATAACTTATGCGTACCAATGATAATATCGACTTTTCCAACGGCTGCCATTTCAACCACTTGTTGCTGCTCTTTTGCACTGCGAAAGCGGGATATCATCTCAATACGTACAGGCCAGTTAGCAAAACGGTCACGGAAATTGTCAAAGTGTTGCTGAGCCAGAAGTGTTGTTGGAACCAGGACAGCCACTTGTTTGTTATTTTGGATTGCCAGAAATGCGGAGCGCATTGCAACTTCGGTTTTACCAAACCCCACATCACCGCAAACCAGACGATCCATTGCAATAGGTTGACACATGTCATCCAGAACTGCGTTGATAGCCTGTTCCTGATCTGGCGTGGTTTCGAATGGGAAGCTTTGACAGAATAGCTGATATTGTTCCCAATCGTGTTTAAAGGCGAATCCTGGTTTTACTGCACGGTGGGCATAAATATCAAGCAGCTCAGCGGCCACATCGCGGACTTTCTCCGCGGCTTTTTGACGAGCTTTGCTCCATACTTCTCCGCCTAATTTATGTAATGGTGCATTTTCATCTGCACCACCTGCGTAGCGGCTAATTAAATGCAGTGAAGATACAGGGACATAGAGTTTGTCATCACCCGCATAGCTTAGTATCAGGTATTCTGCTTTGATGCCACCGGCTTCGAGAGAGGTTAATCCTTGGTAACGACCAACACCATGTTCCAGATGGACGACGGGTTGACCGGGGCGTAATTCTGCAAGGTTACGGATCAGAGTATCGGTATTGATAGTGCGGCGAGTATCCTGACGACGGCGGACAACACGCTCTCCGAGCATGTCACTTTCACAGATCAGAGTAAGTTCATTCTTTTTGTCAATAAAGCCATGTTCAGCCGCGCCAACCATCAAAAAGTGACCTGGTTGTTGTGCCTCATGCAATTTGCTGATTTTAATTGGTTTAATCTTTATTCGTGACAATAATTCTTGCAGCGTTTCTTTACGGCCTTCGCTCTCAACGGAGAAAATAACACGACCATTGAATTGTTCAAGGAAACGGCGGAGTTTATCCAGCGGCGCTTTATTTTGCGCGACAATGGATAAATCAGGTAGTCGTTGATAATCAAGATTTGTGTGGTTAGTTTTTTTACTAAGTTCTTCGGTTTTGAGTTGAATACGAGGCCAGTTTTTCAGTTTAGAGAATAGCTTATCAGCCGGAAGCCAAAGTTCTTCCGGTGATAAAAGCGGTCGCATTGGGTCAGTTTTGCGGTTTATAAAACGTTGTTGAACATCCTGCCAGAAGCGTTCAGCAGAGCTGTTGACATCCTGACTGATAATCAGGGTATTATCTGGTAAATAATCAAACAGTGATGGTAAGGGTTGCTTAAAGAACAACGGTTGCCAATATTCTATTCCTGCTGGTAGCGTGCCTTTACTAACTTGCTGATAAATGTGTTCACCATCACGGCGGACTTCGAAACGCTCCCGCCATTGGCTACGAAACAGTTCAATAGTTTCTTTATCTGTGGGGAATTCATGAGCAGGTAGTAAGTTGATTTGCTTGACCTCAGTCAGCGTGCGCTGGCTGTCAACATCAAAGATTCGCAGACTATCAATTTCATCATCGAAAAAATCGATACGATAAGGGTGTTCACTTCCCATTGGGAAAAGGTCAAGTAACGCGCCTCGCGTGGCAAATTCACCATGTTCAAGAACCTGTTCAACGCTGCGATATCCTGCCTGTTCTAATTCAGCGCGGAGTTTATTCCGAGAGAGTTTTTGCCCTTTATGCATAACCAGTGCATGCCCGTGAAGATATTCATGTGGGCAAACCCGCTGCATTAAGGTATTTATCGGCAGGATTAAAATACCCTTCGTCATCGTTGGCAGACGATAAAGTGTAGATAGGCGGTTGGAAATAATTTCCTGATGAGGAGAAAAACTGTCATAGGGCAGCGTTTCCCAGTCAGAAAGTAGATCGATAGGGCAGTCGGTAAACTGATGGATTTCATCATGCAAACGTAAAGCGTTTTGCATATCTTTGGTTATCAGCACGACAGGGCCTTGATGGCGTTCGACAATTTCAGCACACTCTACAGCACAGGCTGCACCAGTAAGCCGACCTAACTGGCGGTTATCGCCGTGGCGTTCAGGAAGTTCATAACGGTATTTTGAGGACATAAGCGTTAATGTGTTCTCTATGATTCAGTCCATTCCCAACAGATTCTTTGACCCATAATGGCCTTAAAATAAACACGCTGGCAGGTTGAGAGAAAATAAAAAAACCACAGATCAGGGTGTTGGTGGTTCCATAAAGTATAACTGCTCTTATTATCCCCGAACGTTTTACTTTGGCAACAGGGGCGTAACAGATTTCAGGTTGCCTTAGTCAAAATAGCCGTAAACCTTTGCTCTGTGCCGGCGGAGGGAGGGGGATTAAGACCCGCTCAGGTAGAGTGGTTTATTTCACAAGAGCGGGTTTTTTGACAAAAATGTGGGTCTTACTATTCTGCGCGTTGGAGTTCAATATGGACTGAACTGAGTCGCGTGTGGTTAAAAAGATTAAGTATTATGCGGTCTTACTCCAAGGCGGATTATTGTGTGTCCCTACCTCCATTTCAATTTTTGCGGTTAAAAAACCACTGAGATTGGTGGCTGTAACTTTAAAGAAGCAAATAAGGTTAGGTGGTGGTAAGAGTATTCCAACCTCGTCAGGGGGGACTTCAATAACGCTATATTGAGTATAATCTCCGAATGGAGGGGCCCAGTGACTACTCACTTTAACGGTGGCTAGACCGACGTTTTTTATCCCTATATGAGGTTGATAACTAGGGAGTAATATATTGCCATTATTATAGATATCAGTGGCTTGATTAGGATTTATCTGTATTTGTGCCATATTATTGTTTCCTTAATTATTACGATTATTTGGCTACTATATAGTTGGTGATTTTATCAGCAGAATTTAACTTGGTACTTATCCTAAACAGTTAAATATTGAAGTTTATCAGTGACGTAAAAGGAATGAGGTAAGCATAAAAACGGTGAATAGAATCTAGAATTTTGGCGGACACCCGCATAAAACGATTTTGCAGGCGTTTTATCAGGTTACATTTCGTAAAAAACTCTACAGCAAGCTAATTAAATGGTTTCTCAATATCATAGTGGGTACGAACTGACAGAGTGGCTGTGTGTGCTCAGCTGTCAATAAATATCTCAAACGATGAATTTAAGAGAAAGTTGGGAGTGATTTGTTTTCCTATCCTTAACTTGGAATTGGGAATATACCCAATAGATTTCGAATTGCAGCGCGGCGGCAAGTGAACGAATCCCCAGGAGCATAGATAACTCTGTGACTGGGGTGAGTGAAAGCAGCCAACAAAGCAGCAACTTGAAAGATGAAGGGTATAAGCAAATTTAGGTGAAACGGTGATAATATGTAATTATGTACTTGGATAAGTTTAAGTTTTGCATATTCAAGTGTACATAATTAGAGATAAAATATGGTATTTTGTATTAATTCACTGTTTCTAAATCAAATTCTTTGATACGGCGGATTTCATGCTTCAATCTGTCTCATTATTTATAGGTTTGCGGTATATGCGTGGCCGGGCAGCTGACAAATTTGGTCGGTTTGTTTCTTGGCTGTCAGCAATCGGTATTACTCTTGGTGTCGCTGCATTAATCACTGTATTGTCAGTGATGAATGGTTTTGAACGTTCATTGGAAACCAGCATTCTTGGTTTTATGCCGCAGGCTATTGTGACGTCGGCAAGCGGTTCTCTGAATCCCACAGAGCATCTGGCTAGTGAACTCGCGAACCTGAAGCAAATCAACAGGATTACACCATTAACGATGGGCGACGTTGTGTTGCAAAGCGCTCGCAATGTCGGTGTGGGTGTGATGTTGGGTATTACTTCAGATGAGTATGAGCCACTGACTGAATATTTGGTTAACACCGATCGCCATCAACTTGAACCTGGTAGTTATAACGCGATTTTAGGAGAAAAACTGGCGGAGGAGCTTGGAGTAAAACGTGGTGACCGAGTTCGTCTGATGGTGCCAGGTGCAAGCCAATTGACGCCAATGGGGAGAATTCCTAGCCAACGCTTGTTTATGATTGTGGGTACTTTTGCTTCTAACAGTGAAGTAGACGGCACACAAATTCTTGTTAATCAACAAGATGCAGCGCGTTTGATGCGTTATCCATTGGGTAATATTACTGGCTGGCGTCTCTATCTTAAAGAACCGTTGGCAGTGGATAGCTTGAGCTTGCAAATCATGCCGGAAGGGTTGTTATGGAAAGACTGGCGCGAACGCAAGGGTGAATTTTTCCAGGCTGTAAGGATGGAAAAAAATATGATGGGATTGTTGTTGAGCCTGATTATTGCTGTGGCTGCATTCAATATCATTACTTCCCTTGGATTACTGGTAATGGAAAAGCAGGGTGAAGTAGCGATTTTGCAAACACAGGGCCTGATACGCCGTCAGGTCATGATAATTTTTATGATCCAAGGTGCCGGTGCCGGGATTATCGGTACATTATTGGGAACCGGGCTTGGTGTTCTACTTTCGAGCCAGCTTAATAATTTAATGCCACTTCTTGGTCTGTTGACTCCAGGTGTTGAGTTGCCTGTTGCTATTGAGCCATTACAAGTCGCTACAATTGCAATTTCAGCGATGATTATTGCCTTGTTATCTACGTTATATCCTTCCTGGCGTGCCGCTGCCACCCAACCTGCTGAGGCTTTGCGTTATGAATAGTCGACCATTACTGTTGTGTAATAATCTGTGTAAAAAATATCAGGAAGGGCAGGTACTGACCGAAGTACTGAAAAATGTCACCTTTTCTATTAATCGGGGCGAAATGATGGCGATTGTAGGAAGCTCGGGGTCAGGTAAGAGTACGCTTCTGCATTTGCTTGGTGGGTTGGATACACCGACTTCTGGTGAAGTCCTATTTAAGGGACAGTCTCTGAATAAAATGTCTTCCAGAGCCAGAGCAGAATTGCGTAATCATGAATTAGGCTTTATTTATCAGTTTCACCATCTATTGCCAGATTTTAATGCGATAGAAAATGTGGCTATGCCACTACTGATTGGTGGCAAAAATCGGGATCAAGCACAGAGGAAGGCGTTAGAAATGCTGGCTGCTGTTGGTCTGGAGAAACGAGTTTATCACCGCCAGTCGGAATTATCGGGTGGTGAACGTCAGCGTGTGGCGATTGCCAGAGCATTAGTGAATGAGCCCTCTTTAGTTCTGGCTGATGAACCAACTGGCAACCTTGATTTACGTAATGCAGATAGCATTTTTGAATTATTGGGCGAGCTTAACCGGCAGCAAGGTACTGGGTTTCTGGTAGTCACCCATGATTTGAAACTTGCCGACAGATTGGATCGCCAGGTAGAGATGCGTGATGGTTATTTGCAAGATGAATTGACCCTGACGGGGGCAATGTAATGGCAAATTTGCCTCTTTCTTTAGTGACTGCTCTGCGATTTAGCCGGGGGCGTCGTGGTGGTGGAATGGTATCCTTGATTTCGGTGATTTCTACTCTGGGAATTATGCTTGGGGTCGCAGTCCTGATTATTGGTTTGAGTGCCATGAATGGTTTTGAACGGGAATTGCGGAACCGGATACTTTCTGTTGTTCCTCATGGTGAAATCTATGCGGTCAATCAGCCGTTTGAACAGTGGCAATCTGCATTAGAACGGGTGAAAAACACAACTGGCGTGGTTGCTGCTTCACCTTATATTACCTTCACAGGATTGATGGAGAAAGGTGCTAGTCTACATGCTGTTCAAGTAAGAGGTGTTGATTTAGTCACAGAGGCTCAGGTTAGCTCATTACCAACGTTTGTACAGGATAATGCATGGCAACACTTTCAGTCTGGCCATCAGCAAGTCATTCTGGGGCAAGGGGTTGCAAATGCTTTGAAGGTTAAACAAGGCGATTGGTTGACTGTGATGATCCCAAACAATGATCCAGAAATGAAGCTGTTGCAACCAAAGCGGATTCGTTTACAGGTCAGCGGGATTTTTCAATTAAGTGGCTTACTTGATCATAGCCTGGCTTTGATTCCTTTGGCTGATGCACAGCGATATTTGGATTATGATCAGGGGATCACTGGAATTGCTATCAAAGTTGATGATGTGTTTGCTGCCAATCAGCGAGTAAGGGCGGCTGGAGAAGCATCACAGGAATATGTTTATATTAGTAGTTGGATAAGAAATTACGGCTATATGTATCAGGATATTCAGATGGTACGTAGCATTATGTATCTGGCCATGATTCTGGTGATTGGCGTGGCATGTTTCAATATTGTTTCTACCTTGATTATGGCTGTAAAAGATAAAAGCAGAGATATCGCTATCCTGCGAACACTTGGTGCAAAAGACGCACAAATTAGAGCAGTTTTTCTCTGGTATGGATTACTGGCGGGGATGACAGGCAGTATTGCTGGTGCTGTAGTTGGAATATTGGCATCACTTAATCTGACTTCTCTTATTCATGGTCTGGAAAAGCTGATCGGCCATCAATTCCTTTCCGGTGATGTGTACTTCATTGATTTCTTACCATCAGAGTTACATAGCATGGATGTTTTGTATGTTTTAGCGACTGCATTGATTTTGAGTTTATTGGCAAGTTGGTATCCGGCGAGACGGGCAAGCAGGCTTGATCCGGCACGAATTTTAAGTGGGAAATAATAAACCTATTATTGGCATCAGCTAACCAAAAGCGCTATGGTGTAAAGGAAACTTGAGAAATCTTAAAGGAAATCAGTATGCGTATTCGTCGTCGACTTTGTCGATTTCGTAAGGTTAGGCGTTTGAGGCATCAGCGATTTCGTAGCCGAATTTTCTACAGGGATAATCGATTGGCACTTAATATGAAAAAACCTTACGTGGTAGTACTAACTGGTGCGGGTATTTCTGCTGAATCCGGCATTCGGACTTTCCGCTCTTCTGATGGATTGTGGGAAGAACATCGAGTGGAAGATGTTGCTACACCTGAAGGTTTTCAGAAAGATCCAGAATTGGTACAGGCGTTTTATAACGCTCGGCGGCGTCAACTCCAGCAACCCGATATAAAGCCGAACGTAGCGCATTATGCTTTGGCAGCACTGGAACATGAACTTGGCGATAATTTTCTGTTGATTACTCAGAATATCGATAATCTTCATGAACGGGCCGGTAGTTGTCGCACGGTACATATGCATGGTGAATTACTCAAGATCCGTTGCTGTCAATCTGGGCAAGTATTTGAATGGACAGATGCACTCACTACAGATGATCGCTGCCATTGTTGTCAGTTTCCATCACCATTACGTCCACATATTGTCTGGTTTGGTGAAATGCCTTTTGGTATGGAACAAATCTATGCTGCACTGGCTCAGGCCGACATTTTTATTGCGATCGGCACTTCCGGGCATGTTTATCCTGCTGCTGGATTTGTGCATGAAGCTAAACTATCGGGTGCACATACGGTAGAGTTGAATCTGGAACCGAGTCAGGTAGAAAGTCTGTTTGATGAAAAGCACTATGGACCAGCCAGTAAAATAGTGGATGAATATGTCCGAAGGTTAATTGATAAGGTAAAAGAATTTAAAGCTGATTTGACGCAATAATTATTATGTTTCTCTTCCCCATAATGGACAGCAAAGTTCTAGGGGGAAGAGAATAATGGACAGATTATTAGAGCGCTTTTTTAAATACATTTCTTTTAATACTCAGTCAAAACCATCAGCGAAAACCATTCCCAGCAGTGATGGTCAGCGTAAACTCGCCAACGCATTGAAACAGGAACTCATTGAACTGGGTTTTTCCAATGTGGCGCTGAGTGAGCATGGCTGTGTGATGGCAACATTACCGGCTAATACATTGTGGCCTGTGCCGGCCATCGGCTTTATTGCTCATCTTGATACTTCGCCAGATTTTTCTGGAAAAAATGTGAACCCACAAATGCTGGAAAATTACCGGGGCGGTGAAATTGCTTTAGGATGCGGTAATGACGTGTTATCGCCAGTTATGTTTCCTGTATTGCATAATATGTTAGGAAAAACACTGATTACCACAGATGGTAAAACATTGCTTGGTGCCGATGATAAAGCGGGTATTGCAGAAATCATTACCGCAATGGTTCGCTTGAAAGATAACAATATCTTACATGGAGATATTCGGATAGCGTTTACACCTGATGAGGAGATAGGTAAGGGTGCTGGTTATTTTGATATTAATTCATTCGATGCTGAGTGGGCTTATACCGTTGATGGTGGTGGTGTGGGTGAATTGGCATTCGAAAATTTTAATGCGGCGGTAGTCACGGTCAAGATTGTTGGCAACAACGTTCATCCTGGTAATGCTAAAGGTATCATGATTAATGCTTTATCGCTGGCGATGCGTATTCATCAGGAATTACCATCAGGAGAAACACCAGAACATACGGATGGATATGAAGGTTTCTATCATCTGCAACGTATTAAAGGTACGGTGGAGCGTGCTGAAATGCATTATATCATTCGTGATTTTGATCGAAATAACTTCGAAGAACGTAAAAAGAAGATGACCAAAATTGCTGAAAAAGCAGGTAAGGGATTACATCCTGATTGTTATATCGAGTTAACTATCGATGACAATTATTACAATATGCACGATGAAGTTATTAAATATCCGCATGTTATTGAAATTGCAAAACAGGCAATGCTGGATTGTGATATTGAACCCATTATTAAACCCATTCGTGGTGGTACTAATGGAGCACAATTGTCATTTCGTGGTTTACCTTGTCCTAATATATTTATGGGGGGATATAACTATCATGGTAAACATGAGTTTATTTCTCTGGAAGGAATGGAACAGGCTGTAAGTGTTGTTATGCGTATTGCTGAATTAACTGCTTTGTTGTCTAAAAAGGCTGAGAATAATTCAGGAGTTTTACAGCATTAACTAATTTGATTTGGTATTAGGAAAAATCCTGATACGACAAATTGTTAAATGAAATAACTTGCAGAAGAGAGCGGCTTTATTGCAAATGAGCAGAATACGGCTGTTGGTCTAGATGTGGAAGTGACATGGTTTAAATATACTAGTCACTTTCCCATCAGTTAAATAGTATTATCAATAGAATTTAATTAGTGGTATTAATTAGATTAACGGCTATTTATATAAGATATATTTCTTTTTTGAGATTATCACATGTTTCTTGTGATTTTATTCAAGCTTATGATTAATAATGATTTTTGTTATTGATTAACTAGGTTTGCCTGGAATGTTTGTCATAGTGGTGTCCCTCAAATATCAGCGGATAACTATTAGCATTAAATTTAGTTGACAGTTTTTGAGAATATATAAACTGTTGGTCGATTTTACCTTTGGATATATACCCAATAGATTTCAAGATGCATCGCGACGGCAAGGGAGCGAATCCCCGGGAGCATAGATAACTATGTGACTGGGGTGAGTGAGTGCAGCCAACAAAGAGGCAACTTGAAAGATAACAGGTATATCATAATATTTTGCTAAGACATCTACTTTGAGTGAGCTTTCTATCGAGTAATTAATGCCTTTTACAGCTATACCCAATAGATTTCAATTTGCAGCGCGGCGGCAATTGAACGAATCCCCAGGAGCATAGATAACTATGTGACTGGGGTGAGTGAAAGCAGCTAACAAAGCAGCAACTTGAAAGATGAAGGGCATATAAAATAAACAGGTATAGCTATGTTTAATTACCTATTATTTTTGAGGATTAGCAACTGCCTTTTAATCGGAAGTTTTGATTAAAAGGCAGTAAATTAATAATCGAGTTAGAAGTTAAATGGAATAAATAGGCTTTTTGGCGGTCCCGCTTAAATTAACCTTTTGTAATGATGCATCAATCATTAAAGTACCAGTAACCACTGTTTATTAATGCAGTAAGTAAGCTAATAAAACGAACATCATCTATCGCTTCACCAAACATTTCAGCATTAATTTCATAATGATGGCAAAGAACGTCAGTTGCATTAATATGAGGCGTATCCATTAATTCGCCATTAACAAAGCATTGATCACCAATTCTTATAACCCGTAATCCATTAAGGCGGTGGATATTTTCGCCTTGCTTCATTAATTCATAAATTTCATCACTTTCGTAAGGTGGCTCTGGTGGGGCAATATCAAGCTCATGCCGTGACTGAGAGATAAATTCGCCAAACCATTGTTGGAAAACTTCAGGTTGTGCCAATAACTCACTCATCATTGAATGTAGCCCGGATAGCTCGTTTTTTTGCACCAATGCTGGATTTTCGCGGGAAGCCAGATTGGGATCACTGTAGCGATAGCTGCCTAAGTCATTAGCTAGCAGGTAATCGGCAAAGCTACTGAATAGCTCACGAGTATTTGGTGCTCGGAAGCCAACCGAGTAATTCAGTGAATCTTCAATGGCGTAGCCTTCATGTGGAAATCCGGGGGGAATATAAAGAACATCACCTGGTTCCATCTCTTCGTCAATGATGGCGTCAAATGAATCGACCTGTAACAGATCAGGATGAGGGCAGTGTTGTTTCATTGGCACTTTTTCTCCAACACGCCAGCGACGACGTCCCATTCCTTGAATGATAAATACATCGTATTGGTCAAGGTGTGGGCCGACACCTCCGCCGGGAACGGAGAAAGAAACCATTAGATCGTCTATTCGCCAGTCAGATAGGACACGGAATGGTTGCATTAATGCGGCGGAAGGATGATGCCAATGATTAACTGCCTGTACCAGCAGTGACCAATCCTTTTCACCTAAATGATCGTAACTTTCGAATGGACCATGGGAAACATCCCAACGACCATTTTTCTGGCTGACCAATCGGCAATCCACTTCATTTTCCATAGCCAAGCCGGCCAGTTCATCGGGAGTAAGGGGATCAATGAATTGACGAAGACCTTGTTTAATCAGCAAAGGCCGTTTTTGCCAATAATTTTGCAAAAATGCCTGCCAGTCCAGATTCAACTGATAGTCCATAGTGGTATCCTGAGTTGAGGTGAGTTTCAGGACATTATAACGAAATAGTTAAATCTAGTATCAGACTACACAGGCATATTTAGTTAATCGTCATCGTTAATTTGCTGGCAGCGGAATGTGACGCAAATTCTGGCACCGCCAAGCGGGCTATCATTGATACTGATATCACCTTTATATTGTTCGATGATTTCAGAGGCAATGGATAATCCAAGTCCTTGACCTAGCTGTAAGGTATCGACACGTTGACCCCGTTGGAAAATCATTTCGCGTTTATCCACAGGAACACCGGGGCCATCGTCATCAACAATGATCTTCAGCGAATCATGATCCATAGTTGCTGAAATCTCAACAAATTCAAGGCAATACTTACAGGCATTTTCCAGAACATTACCCATGATTTCCATAAAGTCATTTTTTTCACCAAGCCAGGTAATTTCTGGCGATACATCTAACGCGAGACTGACACCTTTGCGTTGATAGACTTTTGTTAAAGCGCTACACAAACTATCCAGTAAAGCTGGAACAGAAGAAATTTCCCGCATAATAATACTATGATCACCGCGCATACTGGCCCGGTGCAAATAATAGCCTATCTGCTGAGAAATACGGCCTATCTGTTCAAGCATGATAGGTTCTGCCTGTTCAATGGTCATTTGTTTACTACTGCGCAAAGAACGGAGAGTTGATTGCAATACAGCCAACGGTGTTTTTAAACTGTGTGTTAGATCAGCCAGTGTTGTACGGTATTTGGTATAGCGGTTGCGCTCATTATTGAGTAGCACATTAAGGTTACGAACCAATCCCCGCAGCTCAGCTGGTGGATTTTCATCTAATTTTTCCCTTTCACCTTTTTCTAACGAGCTAACTTGATGGATAAGCGATTTGATTGGTCGTAGACTCCAGTGAGCTGCTAGCCAGATTAATGGGATGACCAAAATAAGATTGGCAATGAGTACATAGCCGAACCATTCCCATACCAGAACCGTTTTCTGCAAATCTTGCGGAATGGTATCAATCACTACGATAGTTAACTCTGGCAGATGCTCTGTTGCGTTATACCTGTTAACAGAAACGGAATGGGTCAGTTCGTTATCTTCGTTTTCGTCGAGAGCGCCAAGTTTGTTTAATTGTCCCTGCATATTGCCTGAGTCTTTTAACAAGTCTCGGCTGCTTTTCAGGTCAGTATCCAGTTCATATAAACCATCTTCCTTCAACCACTCACTTGGAATAGATCTTTCTACTTTGGGAATATGACGTTGACGCCAGAGGATAGTGCCTTTGTCATTATAAATCAGAACTAATGATGGGTTGTTTAGTGTGAAATTGGGGGGTACCGAAATATCCAGCTTATTGTTGTTCCACTGAGCAAGGCTGAAAAACAAGTTGCTCTGACTGCGTAGTAGTGTATAAGCGGTTTTGTCAAAACTGACCAGGTAACCGACAATGGCAACAATACCATAAGACATTGTCAGAGCCAGAATGACTGCGGCAGTCGCCATTAAAAACCGGGTACGGAGTGAAAAAGGTTTCTTTTGGCGTTTAAGCACTTTTCTACACATTAAGGTTTTATACATCAAAGCGATAGCCTTGGCTGCGAACAGTCACGATAGCTTCATAAGGCCAAACATCTTGTATTTTCTTTCTTAGCCGCCCGATTAAAACATCAATAGAATGGCCTTCGCGGAGTTCAGCATCGGAATATAGTTGACGCATTAACGACTCTTTAGTGACAATTTTGTCACTATTGCACATCAGTATTTCAACAATTTTATATTCAAAAGCCGTCAATTTGACACTTTCACCATAAATTGTTAATTCCTTGCGTGACAGATCAATTCTGAAAGGTGGGAATTCGATAATTTGAGAAACCAATCCATTGTTACGGCGCAGGAGTGCCTGCATACGGGCAATAATTTCCTCAAGATGAAATGGTTTGGTGACATAGTCATCTGCACCTGCGTCAAGAACGGTGACTTTTTCCTGCCAACTTTCACGGGCGGTTAGAACAAGAATAGGGAGTTTCTCATCTTTCTGGCGCCAGCGACGGATCAGACTTAAACCGTCTTCTCCAGGCAAACCAAGGTCAACAATAGCGATATCTGGTTCGCTCTCTGCCAGATAGTAATCAGCTTCTTTAGCATTTGCGGCAGCGTCAACCAGATGACCTGTGTCACGAAGTTGTACCGTCAAATGGTGGCGTAGTAACATGTTGTCTTCAACAATCAATATCCGCATGGAATATTCCTTCTAAACTCCAGCAAGCAATATACGATAATCAGCTCATTAAGACTGTTTATATAGACAAAATTGCCAGCAAAAAATTCAATACAATGGACTTCGCTAAACATGTTAGATACATGGATATGTAACAGCAAGTCGCTAAGTGGAAATATAGAATATAACTTTAATATGTGTTTGGGATTGGTTTATATAAATGAGGAAAACAGGTGGATATTTTATCCACCTGTGAAATATTAATCAATTCAGTTCATCAACCAAAGTGATTGCATGGCCAATGTAGTTTGCTGGAGTCATGGCTTTTAGGCGAGTCTTCTCTTTTTCTGGTAGATCCAAACCATCAATAAAAGCTTTTATACCTTCGGCATTGACGCGCTTACCTCGGGTAAGCTCTTTTAACTTTTCATAAGGTTTTTCAATACCGTAACGGCGCATGACAGTTTGGATAGGTTCAGCAAGTACTTCCCAGTTTTGATCCAACTCATCCAGCAGGTGTTGCTCATTAACTTCCAGCTTGTTTAAGCCTTTCATTGTAGATTGATAAGCAATTAGGGCGTATCCCAGGCCAACACCAAGGTTACGCAAGACGGTTGAATCTGTCAGATCACGCTGCCAGCGAGAAACGGGTAGTTTACCTGCTAGATGACTTAATACCGCATTTGCCAGCCCCAGATTGCCCTCAGAATTTTCAAAATCAATTGGATTGACTTTGTGCGGCATAGTGGAAGAACCAATTTCACCAGCAATAGTTTTCTGTTTGAAATGATTAAGTGCGATATAACCCCAAATGTCGCGGTTGAAATCGAGCAAAATCGTGTTAAAACGGGCGATAGAATCGAACAATTCAGCAATATAATCATGCGGTTCGATTTGAGTTGTGTATGGATTCCACTTAATGCCGAGTGAAGTGACAAAAGTTTCACTGAACTGATGCCAGTTAATCTGTGGGTAAGCGGCTATGTGGGCATTATAGTTACCTACTGCGCCATTGATTTTGCCTAATATTTCAATTTGTTCCAGTTGGCGATACTGGCGTTCCATCCGGTAAGCCACATTTGCAAACTCTTTTCCAACAGTGGAAGGCGTTGCCGGTTGGCCATGAGTGCGGGACAACAGAGGTAACTCACGGTATTCATGAGCCATTTTTTTAATGGTATCAATTATCTGACGCCATTGTGGTAAAAGCACTTCTTCGCGGGCTGTTTGCAACATCAGCGCATAAGACAGGTTGTTAATATCTTCAGAAGTACAAGCAAAGTGAATAAACTCGGAAACTTCGTGCAGTGCAGGGCGGTGTGCAACCTTCTCTTTTAGAAAATATTCTACCGCTTTAACATCGTGGTTAGTGGTACGTTCGATAGTTTTGATACGCATTGCGTCCTGTTCGTTGAAATTTGCGATAATTTCATCCAGGTAAGCGTTTGCTTCTGCATCAAAAGCGGGGATTTCTTCAATTTCAGCACATTTTGCCAGTTCTTGCAGCCAACGTACTTCAACCTGCACGCGGAATTTCAGTAAACCAAACTCACTAAAAATGGTACGTAATGCGTTGACTTTATCGCCGTAGCGGCCGTCAATCGGAGAAATAGCAGTCAGTGAGGATAATTCCATTGGTAGCAACTCCTGGGTTTTATTTAACAATGAGCAAGAATATCTTTCGCCTGTTGTATCAGGCGTTGACGAGAAAACATTAATTGCAGGCGACCGCCGCCAACTTGCTGCCATAAGACGGCACAACGAACTCCAGCCAGCAGAATAGCCCGGATTTTCGCCTGTACAAGCGGATTACGTAGAACATCAGAGGAACCTGTTACTTGGATACGAGGGCCAAGTGGACTAACAACATCGACGTAAATACCCGCCAATGCGTTGAACATGCCTTCTGACATTGGTTCAAAATATGCCTGTTGACGTTCTAACAGATTGATACGGTTACCAAGTGCATTGGAAGCTTCCTGATGTTTATTCAGACGGCGTTCCAAAGCCATAAGACTTAACATATAGCGGGTAAGATTGGCGGAAATATTATTATTACCGCCACTAAATATCCCTAATATTGCATCCAGCCCGATACGCAGATTGCGTTCATGATTGCCAAATACATCTAGAACGGATGTTGGGTTAGTGTTCAGGATGCTATTCACCATAGTTGTAACTGCATCAGTATCACACTGGTTTTCATGGGCAAGTTGCTGTACTAGGCGACTTGACTGGCAAATGCCTGCTAGCGCCAGTGTAATATTGTAATAATTCTTTGCCACAATTACTCCTGTAAACGTTGTTCAATCACGCCACCACCTAGACAGATTTCACCCTGATAAAAGACAGCTGATTGGCCAGGTGTGACTGCGGCGACAGGGTTAGCAAAACGTACTTTTATTTTATCTTCGTTTATTGGTGTGACAGTGCAAGGAATATCTTGCTGACGATAGCGTGTTTTGACTACACAATGGATTTCTTCAGTTAATGGTTGTTTGTCTACCCAGTGAAGCTGTTGGGCAATAAGGCCGGTAGACATCAGGCTAGGGTGTTCATGTCCCTGCGCTACTATCAGAATATTATTCTGAATATCTTTATCTATTACATACCACGGCTCTTCGTTGCCGTCCTTTGTACCACCGATTCCCAGACCTTTACGTTGACCAAGTGTATGGTACATCAGTCCTTGATGCTCACCGAGATTTTTTCCATCTACAGTAACAATGGGGCCAGGTTTGGCGGGTAAATAACGGCCAAGGAAATCACGGAACTTGCGTTCTCCAATAAAACAGATACCGGTAGAATCTTTTTTCTTTGCTGTCACCAAACCGATTTTTTCAGCAATGCGGCGAACTTCCGGCTTTTCTAGTTCACCAACAGGAAACAGGCTTTGAGCGATTTGTTGGTGGTTCAAGGTGTATAAGAAGTAGCTTTGGTCTTTATTATTGTCGAGTCCACGCAGTAACTGGCTTTTTCCGTTAATATCCTTGCGGCGGACATAATGACCTGTAGCGATATAATCTGCCCCTAAATCTTCAGCGGCGAATTCCAGAAACGCTTTAAACTTAATTTCTTTGTTGCACAGAATATCTGGGTTAGGGGTTCTGCCCGCTTTATATTCAGAAAGGAAATGCTCAAAGACATTATCCCAGTATTCAGCAGCAAAATTGACGGTATGAAGTTCAATATCCAGTTTATCGCAAACAGATTGAGCATCAGCTAGATCAGTTGCCGCTGAACAGTATTCCTCATTATCATCCTCTTCCCAATTCTTCATGAACAAGCCAGCCACTTGATAACCTTGTTGTTGTAATAGGTATGCGGAAACGGAGGAATCTACACCGCCGGACATGCCGACAATGACTTTTTTCTGGCTGTTATCTGACATGGGAATCTCACTGGAGAAAAAAACAAGCGCAGTACTTTAACACGTTGCAAGCAAGGGTGCATCAAGCACATGACTGTTTTGCTGTTAATTGAACGAAGCGGCATAGTTATCCAGTATCGTAAGAGGATGTTTTTTGTTTTGCAGATAACAGCGGATACTTTCTGCAACAAGTGGAGAGCGAAGACAGGTGCTGTTTAGTATTTGTTCTGCCGTAACCCAGTGACAGCAGTCAATATCACTGTCCTGTGGATTGGTTGCTATTTGTTGTTCCATTTCAACCAGAAATAAAAAACGGATGAATGCTGTATTGTCTGGTGCAACCCACTGATGAATTTTCAGCAACGCTTGGGGCTTAGCTCGGATACCCGCTTCTTCCCATAATTCACGTTCTGCCGCCTGTAATAATGTTTCATCAGCTTCAAGATGACCAGCCGGTTGATTCCATAATGCTTTTCCATTAATTGTCTCTTCAACTACCAGAAATTTATTCTGAGCATGGACGACACAAGCAACTGTGACATGAGGGCTAAACAACATTGATCTCCTTCCATTCACCGGGTTTTATCTCGCCTAATTGTAAAGTTCCCATGCTAAAGCGAATTAGTCGAAGCGTAGGGAAACCAATATGAGCAGTCATTCTGCGCACTTGACGGTTTCGACCTTCGTAAAGTGTTATTTTTAACCAACTTACTGGAATACTTTTACGTTCACGAATAGGTGGATGACGAACCCAGAGCCAGGTTGGTTCATTAACTAATTCGACACCTGCGGGTAGAGTAAGCCCATCTTTTAGGATGATGCCTTTGCGCAGTTTATCGAGCGATTCTTCATCTGGAACCCCTTCAACTTGAACATAATAAACCTTAGCAGTTTTTTTACCCGGTTGGGTTAATTGTGCTTGCAGTTTACCGTCATTCGTTAAAATTAATAATCCTTCACTATCACGATCCAAACGCCCGGCAGCGTAAACATCAGAAAACGGGATAAAATCTTTCAGCGTTGTTCTGCCCATGTCATCGGTAAACTGGGGTAAGACATCGTAAGGTTTGTTAAATATCAGCACCCGGCGAGGTCCTGTTAGTTTTTTGACAGAATTTGATATTTTTCTTTGGCCGAATTGGTTAAGTTTGTGTTTTTTAACAGGGAAATTTGTCATCATAGGTCACTGAGCAAAAAGGGAGAGATATTATACATTAGTCTGCTATTGATTGGCGTTCGTAGAATATTCAAGTAGTATTGACACGTCCCTTACAAAAAATTAACAAGGCATTACGCTTACTTGAAAGGAGAGGTTAATGGAAAGCAAAGTAGTTATTCCGGCGGAAGGTAAAAAAATAACAGTCGACGCTAAAGGTAAACTGGTTGTTCCGAATAACCCGGTCATCCCTTATATCGAAGGGGATGGGATTGGTGTCGATGTTACCCCTGCGATGTTGAAAGTTGTCGATGCAGCGGTTCAGACAGCCTATCAGGGTGAGCGTAAAATTTCTTGGATGGAAATCTATACGGGTGAAAAATCTACTCATGTATACGGCAAAGATGTTTGGTTGCCGGATGAAACACTGGATCTGATCCGTGAATACCGCGTCGCTATCAAAGGTCCTCTGACGACACCAGTTGGTGGTGGTATCCGTTCTTTGAACGTGGCATTGCGTCAACAATTAGATCTGTATGTTTGTCTCCGTCCAGTTCGTTACTACCAGGGAACGCCAAGCCCGGTTAAACAACCTGAGTTGACGGATATGGTGATTTTCCGTGAAAACGCTGAAGATATTTACGCAGGTATTGAATGGAAAGCGGGTTCTGCCGAAGCAGATAAAGTAATCAAATTCCTGCAAGATGAAATGGGTGTGAGTAAAATCCGTTTTCCACAACAGTGTGGTATTGGTGTGAAACCATGCTCTGAAGAAGGCACTAAACGTCTAGTTCGTGCTGCTATCGAATACGCAATTGATAATGACCGTGAATCTGTAACTCTGGTTCATAAAGGCAACATTATGAAATTCACCGAAGGCGCTTTTAAAGACTGGGGTTATCAGCTAGCTCGTGAAGAGTTTGGCGGTGAATTGCTCGATGGCGGGCCTTGGGTGAAAATTAACAACCCGAAAAATGGTAAAGAGATCATTGTCAAAGATGTGATTGCAGATGCTTTCCTGCAACAGATTCTGCTGCGCCCTGCTGAGTATGACGTTATTGCTTGTATGAACCTAAATGGCGACTATATTTCTGATGCGTTGGCTGCTCAGGTAGGTGGTATTGGTATCGCTCCGGGCGCAAACATCGGTGATGAATGTGCTTTGTTTGAGGCAACTCATGGCACAGCACCAAAATATGCCGGCCAGGATAAAGTGAACCCAGGTTCAGTTATTCTTTCCGCTGAAATGATGTTACGTCATATGGGTTGGACAGAAGCCGCAGATCTGATTGTTAAAGGTATGGAAGGTGCGATTGCGGCTAAGACGGTGACTTATGATTTCGAGCGTCTGATGGAAGGTGCTAAGCTGTTGAAATGTAGCGAATTTGGCGACGCTATTATCCAGCATATGTAATCTGAAATTTGCTGATTCCTCCACGGTAGCTAATGCTTCTGTGGGGGATGAATGTTTCAAATTTTGCAACTCATGTATGGCAGGGTGTATAATGAGGTTAATGTTTGTTCTGTTTGATATGGGGGTAAGATGAGTGATTCAAATGATAAAAAAATAGAATTTAATACCAGTGATGTTCTGAACGCTCTTTTGCATCGTGGGCAGAATATGCAACATCTTGCGACTCAGGAAAGTGTTGATAATTTACGCCGTGAGAATGAGGTTTCCTTCGCGTCACTGAGATCTGATATTGACCAGCGGTTCGAGTCTGTGAATAAGCAATTCGAGTCTGTGAATAAACAATTTGAGTCTGTGAACAAACAATTTGAGGTTATTAACCAACGATTCGAATTTATTGATAAGCGCTTCGAATCTGTTGACAAACGTTTTGATAAACTTGAAGGTAAATTTGATCGCCTTCAATGGTTTATTGTTGCGGCGGCGCTGGCGCTGCTTTTCAAAGAGTATATTTTTAAGGCGGCGACTTTGGTCCAGTAGCTTGCAAAATTTTGTAAGTTACGGTTAGTTATTTTCTTACCTATTGTTTTTTCTTCTTCTTTATAACCCTTGCTACGGTATGTTCCCGTTTATGCTGGAATGGTACTGTAGCTGTGTGTATGACTTCATATGGACAGGAAAAAACCTGCTGACCTAAATTCATAGATTCCTTGTTTACTGATTAACGGACTGTCCAGAGCCATCTTGGTGGTAGAACGCTATCTATCTTGAATAGCTTATCGTGAATTATTTCCAATTTGCACAGATTTGATTGGATTATCATCAGTAAGGTGTTCCCAGGCTATAGTTCGAATAGTCATTTTTATTTCAGATTTCCTGATGAGCAATTAGGTCGATTACAGAAGTTATAACTAGATAATTAATTTAATAGTTTGTAAAAATCTTTATGATGGGCGTGATTAGGTAAAAACCGCTAACGGGAGTGTGTTCTCCCGCTGTTTTTATAACTGTAAATATAATACTTACTGTGTAATATTCGAAATTTTATTATTTAGTTATTATTTTCCTTATTAAGAATTTTTTCATATTCCTCCCAAACGACAGATAATGGTGAACTTAAACAGCAAATGGATATTGAACCTCCTGATGGAGGGTGATATTCATATTTAGATCTCCCACGATAGACTCTTATAGGTAAATTGTTATCTGTGGGATTCTTCCTTTTTCTTCTTAACATCATTCATAACCTCAACGTATATTGTTTAAATTATGTATTCAGAATAAAAGTGAGATATTTACGCAATATTAACTTTATAGACATATTTTTTTTGTAAAAGATAACAAATGAAAATATTAGCAGTAGATAATAAAAGATCCAGTCTTATGTTGCATATAAGAGAAGTTTTTTCATATTTTTTACAAATATGATTTCAAATTGAAATTATATCATATTGTAATTAATTCGTTATATTAAAACAGTGTGAAGAAAATATTGGTTATGATTATGTATGGTCGGGTCAAATGTGCGTTTTCACTGGCTGATAAGCTTGTAATTAATCGTGTAAATATTAGTTTAGGGAAATTTTGATGCTTGAAGGAAAAATGGTTGTTGTAACAGATGGTTGTCGTGATTTTGATTAAATTATCTCGGTAGGAGGGGGTTGTTGAACTCCATACTTGTGATTTATAAAGTGCGGTCATTTGTAGTTGCTCAGTCTTAGGAAAGCTTAAGGTAAGGATATTATTGTCATGGTTTTAGTCTGCGATATATCTAGTCTCAGTTGACTTCTGCTGTTCGTCAGGTAAATTTTTTGTGAATTTTATAAAGTATTCAATCTATCTGGCAAAAAATTAAATTTCTACTTATGCAATCGGAAAATTGTGAGATAAATGTTATTTATTTCTAAGAGCTAACCAGGGAGCAGTCAGTATTTTTTGTAAGAAATATTTTGTGATGCTAATTCTATTGTAATTTAATTTTAATATGACTGTAGGAATATTATACAATAATATTACAGAAAATACCGTAGTAGGAGATATTGGGTATATATATTTAAAGATACTCAGGAAGTTGAAAAGTAAGCAGACAATGTATTAATTGTAACCAGATAAAGAGAGTGAGTATTTGTTATAAAATTTTTAATATTAATAATTCCTTAATGCAAATAACCAAAAGAAAAATATAATTTATTTTTGTGCTTTTACGGGGTGGCGGTGAAGAGGTGGTACAAGTTTACCCGTTTATTAGTTTCTTGAATGTCATGCTATTCATTGAGATGATATTTCCTACATTAGTATTATGGCGTTGACATTTCGTTGTAATCTGATAAGAACTGATGAGTTATCTTTTTGATTTTTTTATTGTTTTATATGATGACTGTCATTATGTGAAATTCTTCACAATTAATTACGATTTTTTTCTTAAAGCTGATAATCTGCTCACAAAATTAATCACTATCTCTTATTTCTGAATCTTTTTTCTTGATATTGATTGCTTGTTGATCTAATTAACAAGCGATTCATTGGTACAACTCGTTTTACCTGTGTGGAATGGAGCAATGAGTTTCATATATGGAGTTTGTTGCGAATCATAGGTAAGTGGTATAGCTAATGAATGTATAGAAGTTACTGACGGACAATAGTCGATTGAATGACATGATCTATTAACTATCAGTCAAGAGCAGTACGTCAAACATTCATTTAATCTGATGAATAATGTAAAAAGGTCAGTAAACATTACACATCAATTTCAAACTTGTGTTACATTCATAGTGTTTTTCTGACCAGTATCTCTGTGTTCTTTTTATACGGCATTGTGTTACTTGTTTAATTATAAAGGCATATTAAGCGCAATGAATTCTGCCGGATACGATTTTATGGTCAGACTAGGTTTGCTAATTATAAGGGGAAAAATATCTTGACGGAACTAATTAACTTTTTTAACAACATCCTTTGGGGCTCCGTGTTGATTTATCTTCTTCTTGGGGCTGGTGCTTACTTCACTATACGTTCGGGGTTTATACAGATCCGCCATTTTGGGCATATGTTTTCGGTATTGAAAAACAGTAAAAAATCTGACAGTGCAGGTATTTCATCATTTCAAGCCCTATGTACCAGTTTAGCGGCGCGAGTAGGTACAGGTAATCTCACTGGTGTGGCGATCGCTTTAACGGCTGGTGGGCCCGGTGCCATTTTCTGGATGTGGGTTGTTGCTCTGATTGGGATGGCGACTTCTTTTATAGAGAGTACACTTGCTCAGCTGTACAAGACAAAAGACGATAAAGGGAATTACCGCGGTGGCCCAGCCTATTATATGGAAAAAGGGCTTAAGGCACGCTGGATGGGGGTTCTGTTCTCCATATTCCTTATTATTGCTTTTGGTCTGGTATTTAATGCTGTTCAGGCAAATTCAATTGTCCAGGCTGCGGTTTTTGCCTTTAATTTTAGTCCATTATATGTCGGTATTGGATTAGTTATCTTGAGCGGGATCATTATTTTTGGTGGTTTACGTTCTATTGCCAGAGTTGCGGAGCTGGTTGTTCCTTTTATGGCGACTGCTTATCTAATCTTGGCGTTTTGGGTCGTTGGCCATAACTTTGAACGCATGCCAGAAGTTTTTGCATTGATCTTCAAATGTGCGTTTGGCTTACAGGAAGCTGTTGCAGGAACCGTTGGTTATGGTGTTGCTCAGGCGATGACGCAGGGTGTTCAACGTGGATTGTTTTCGAATGAAGCCGGGATGGGGTCAGCACCTAATGCGGCGGCATCGGCTTCTCCGTATCCTCCTCATCCAGCATCCCAAGGGTATGTACAAATGCTGGGCGTTTTTATGGATACTATTGTTATCTGTAGTGCTACCGCTGTCATTATCCTTTCATCGGGTGTGCTTGATGGCAATATTTCAGGAATAAGCGGAATAGAGCTGACTCAGCGAGCATTATCTTCAGCAGTAGGCGATTGGGGGGCTGAGTTTATCGCTTTAGCTATCTTCTTTTTCGCTTTCACATCAATCATTGCGAATTATGCTTATGCGGAAAGTAATATTGTTTTCCTTGAACGTAATCACACTGCGGGCTTGTTCGTTCTCCGTCTGGCGGCCTTAGGTATGGTGATGTTTGGTGCATTGGCTGAAGTGCCTTTAGTTTGGAAAATGGCTGATTTGTCTATGGCATTGATGGCAATCACTAATCTGACCGCTATTTTGCTGCTTTCTGGCGTCGCATTTAAGCTTGCGAAAGATTATAACCAGCAGAGACGTGCTGGGAAACTACCGACGTTTGATATTAATCAATATCCTGAGATTCAGCAAAAAGTCGAAGTTGGTATTTGGGAAGAAACGGCAAGTCGTGCCCGATCAAATCAAGTGACTGGTCACGAGTGAAATACCGGAACAGAGGATATAGTTAATATTATTTAATGATGTAGACTCTGATTGCCTTTCACGTTTTGCTTATTGTTTATGCCTTATTGCCATTGAAATTATGGTAATAAGGCATTTTTCTTGGTGTTCTATATCAAAAAAGAAGCTAATGATTTCATAAAAAAATCATACAAAATATAAATTTTATTTTGTATTCATTTGATTTATTTGTGTTATTATCTCGTTTTAAATTAATAGGTGGGACAAGGAGATTATGAAGAAGATCATATTGGTTAGCTTATTGATGTTATTGGCGGGGTGTTCTAGCCAGCATCACTTGGAAGATAGGGGCACTTATCAAGTTGATAGCGCTTTTCCTTCAAAAAGTCAGAATGACAGAATAAGGTTTTTGGTATTTCACTATACTGCTGTCAACGATGAAGATTCTTTGCGTATATTAACTCAGGGCGGTGTCAGTGCCCATTATTTGATTCCTTCATTGCCGAAGCATGCGAAAGGGAAGCCTGTCGTTTTGGAATTGGTTCCTGAAGATAAAAGGGCATGGCATGCGGGTGTGAGTGCATGGAATGGTCGGAAGGATTTGAATGACACCTCTATTGGAATCGAAATTGTTAATAAAGGATTTACAGAAAGGTTACTTGAGAAAGAGTGGTATCCATTCAATGAGCGGCAGATCGATCTATTAACGCGTATGGCGAAAGATATTATCCAGCGCTATAACATTGAACCTCAAAATGTCATTGGTCACAGTGATATTGCTCCTCTGAGAAAGTATGATCCAGGTAAAGATTTCCCTTGGAAGGAATTGGCCGAACAAGGTATTGGTGCATGGCCTGATGATGTCACCGTTGAAAAATATATGGCTGGCAGGAAATGGAATGAAATGGCTTCTGTTGAGTTAATACAGAAAACATTAGAGAAATATGGCTATACCATTCCACAAACAGGTGTACTTGATGAAGATACTCGTAGAACAATCAGTGCATTCCAGATGCATTTTAGACCAGATGACATTAGTGGTAATCCTGATGCGCAAACTGAGTCGATAGCTTCGGCATTGGTTGAGAAGTATAAAGGATAGTTTTTGATATCAGAGTAAAATCATGTTACAGAAGTTGCTTTATAAAAGCGGCTTTTGTGACATGGTTTATTCTCCGAGTTCATCTTTGCTTTGTTTTATATCACCGTTTACCTCAACAATTCTTAATCAAGAATGACCCGTTTTCGCTGTATTTAATCCAGATCTCTTCTATGATTCTTGCATGTCAATTATTTTAATAAGGGATGACAAGAGGCAGTTATAGAAACAGGACATTGCTGAATGGTCAAATATTCAGTAGTGATAAGATGATGAGCTTTATTTGTTTAAGTAATAGTCGCTTTATTTTATAACGACTATTACCACTACAGGTAATATTAATATTAAATAAAACTTATGATATATGAGATCAATATTACCTTTTATTATTATTTTTTCTTGCAGGAAGAGTAAACGCAAGAATGATTCCAACAAGGCTGATAAGTGGTGAGTACATGACTATTCTGTCAGAAAGATAGTTTGGTAAGACACTGCATAGATAAATAAAAATAGATATTGGCCAGCCATATAACCCCGCGCTATTAAACCTAAAAGCTGTTTTCATGATTAAGTAGTAAACAGTGGCGAAGGAACACATTGCCCATAAGCCAATAGAAATCATGTACAACCATACTGATACTTCATATTGCATATAGGCAGCATAATTATTTTCTGCCAGATAACCAGATAAGAAGATCAGCGTTCCGAGAATAACCGCCGCTGTAATAAAGTTGATAATATAATCTATTCTACTCAGTTTTTGCCTGAAATAGCTTTTTATTGCATTAAACAGAGAATCATCCATAAAGAATAGTCAGGTAATTAAATATTGAATAGATAATAACTGATTTGATGATGGTATGAACAGAAAAATATAAATTACAAATTGGATAGAAATATCCTAAAAAGACGATCATATGATTAAATATGTGATAATAAGGTGATGATTGTTAAGTTATATGATAGTTTGTAGGCTTTATGATCTTATTAGTACTTAAGTTATTCTTATTCTTTGAGGACTCAACAAATGATTATTCGTTTATCTAAAGCTCTGACTGTCTGTGCAATTGCTTTGTTTGCTACATTGGTCGCTTTTGGCAACATTACAGACTATGGTACTAATTTTGTGTTTGTACAGCATGTGTTTATGATGGATACCGTTTTCCCTGATGCTACTATTACTTATCGTGCGATTTATTCATCCGTGTTACATCATATTGGTTATATTGTAATTATTGCCTTAGAAACTTTCACTGCGGTGCTGTGTTGGATCGGAGGCATTCTTTTGCTGGCGAATTTAAAATCTGGAGCTGCTGTTTTTAATAAGAAGAAAGCTATTGCGATAGCTGGTTTGACTTTGGGTTTCCTGACCTGGCAAGTCGCGTTTATGTCAATTGGTGGTGAATGGTTTGGGATGTGGATGTCTAAACAGTGGAACGGTGTGCCCAGCGCTTTCCGTTTCTTTGTAACTATCATTCTGGTATTAATTTATTTGGTTCAGCGTGACAGAGAATTAGGTGAAGAATAACTACCTATGAGAATAGGCTCTAAGTATGGGGATGAATGTGAAGGCAGGGATTGAACAACACAAAGCTACGGTATATGGAATATTGGCGATTGTGCTGTGGAGCACAATCGTTGGTTTGATAAGGAGTATTAGTGAAAGTTTTGGACCTGTAGGTGGTGCGGCTCTTATTTATACTGTTGGCTCAATTTTTTTGGTTCTGCTAATAGGTTTGCCAAAGATCAGTGTTTTTCCTAAAGCCTATTTATGGCTTGGAAGTCTGTTATTTGTCAGCTATGAAATTTGTTTATCACTTGCATTAGGTTTTGCCGATAATCGTGTTCAGGCAATTGAATTAGGCATGGTTAACTACCTGTGGCCGGGTTTTACTGTCCTATTATCAGTCATGGTTAATAAGCAGAAAGTGAACTGGTGGTTATATCCCGGCTTATTGTTATCTGTTTTGGGAATCGGCTGGGTGATGAGTGGTGACAATGGCTGGTCATTCAGGCAAATGATAGAGAATATCCAGAGTAATCCATTAAGCTATGGATTGGCTTTTGCTGGTGCAATTATTTGGGCGATGTATTGTAACATTACAAAAATAATGTCAGAGGGTAAAAATGGCATGTCGTTGTTTTTTATCCTAACGGCTTTGGCGTTATGGATTCAATACTTCTTCACCTCTCCTCCTGAAATGGTGGTAACTCTTCGTAGTGTCAGCATGTTATTGTTTGCTGGAGCGGTTATTGGTGTAGCAAATGCGGCATGGACAGTGGCGATCATTAGGGGATATGTTACATTATTGGCGACGTTATCTTATTTCACGCCAATTATATCTACCGCTTTTTCATCATTGCTACTTAGCACAGCGCTTTCTTTTTCATTTTGGCAGGGTGTGCTAATGGTTACAGTAGGGTCAATTATTTGCTGGTTAGCAACCAGAACTAAATAGTACTTGTGAGTTGCAACATTATTTTATTTGCAAGATCGCAATATTAGGGATGGTAATGAGGTGGGGAATTCTTGAAGACACCCCAACCTCATACATTTTTGAAAATCTGATTTGCTTGTTATTCAGGTCGAGAATGTATCTAGATCTCAGGATCTTATTGCTTTGCTTAATAGAGTTGGAAACTAAGGTTGTCATAAGATTGAAAAAGATAACCCAGAATTGACAACCTAATCTTGAGTTAAATTTTGAAAAATAATCTGCACAATTATTGAGTCGAAAATATTTAATCGTCTGTTTGAATAATATCGTTGAAACAGTCATGATATTTGTAGTGAGAAACCAGGTATTATATTGTTATTTAAAGGGTTTTAGTAAGGTATTACAATGAATTACCTATGAGCAGATGGGGTGTTTATATTTTGACGTAAAATAACAAAATAGAAATTTTCGTTTCTATATTACCTGTCATTATATTTGTGATGTATTGTAAAAATATTAAGATAACTAAACGAAATTTTTTCGTTTAGTTATCTAATTTAAAATTAAATAATTATCAGTGAATTTTTTTATTTTATAAAATAAATCACTTTATAGAAATTTATTTATAGCTATTGCGACTCCATCTTGCTCATTTGTTGCAGTAATGAACTGAGCGATATCTTTAACACTTTGTTCAGCATTCCCCATTGCAACACCCACACCGGCGAATTCGATCATAGCTAAGTCATTATTGTGATCACCGATACACATAATTTTATCTCTGGTGATACCCAGATGATCAGCGATGATTTTGACAGCTGTGCCTTTATTGGCTTTTTTATTGAGAATTTCTAGAAAATAGGGACTGCTTTGCATCAATGTGTAGTGCTCATAAGCATCTGCTGGAATGAAGTTGATAGCATCACTAAGGATACTTGGATGATCTATCATCATTAATTTAGTGAAACACATCTCGTCGTCCATTTCATCAACAGGACAATAAATTAGCGATGTGTCGGTAAGGAAGGCTTCTCTGACGGTATATGGACTGATATCTCGGTTGGCAGTATATATTTTATTAAATTCTAAAGCATGAAGGTGAACGCCAATTTCACGGGAGAGCGATTCAAAAAACAGATAGTCTTCAAAATCCAATAAATTTTCTAGCAAATGTTCACCATCATTTGCTTGATGGACAACACTGCCATTGTTACTGATGCAGTAACTGCCCGTTTCGTTCAGCCCTAATTCCTGTAAATATCGCTGGATGCCAGTAAAAGGTCGGCCAGAAGCCAGAACAATATGAATTCCCTGTTTTCTAGCATGATGAATAGCTTGTTTGACTGGGGAAGTGATCTGATGACTTTCGTTCAGTAAAGTGCCATCAAGATCAATGGCGATCAATTCTATTGACATTTCTCTCTCCTGAAAGCCTGATTAGGTACTGCTGCTTTGTTGTATAATTGCCCGCTTAAAAGCGTTTCCCTTCCTGATGGTAGTATCATGAACAGCTATTGGTAAAATGAAGAGGTAGTTTTACCTCAAGCTCAATATCTGGATTCTGCCGGAAATCATAAGGTGTTATGCCGTACTCTTTGCGGAACATGTAAGTGAAATGAGACTGTGAACCAAAGCCAAAATCTAGGGCGATATCGAAAATAGACAAAGAGCTGTTTCTCAGGAGATGAACAGCGCCAGCCAGACGTCGTTGGCGGATATATTTGCCAAGAGAAATTCCGGTAATTTCCTTGAATATCTTCTGCATATGCCAAAGCGAATAGCCAGAGTAAGCTGCCAGTTCCTCCAGGTGGATTACCCGGCCAAGGTGATTCTCAATCCATTTGCTGAGAGCGTATACAAGTGCTAAGTGATTATCCTGTGGCATTAACAATTTCGTTCTGGTTGAAAGTGAAAGAAGTATACACAACTTTTTTTAAATATGACAAAGCGTTGGCATAGTGAGCAGAATTGTAACTAAATGTGACAATTGATTTTTTTGTTCCAGGGAATAGAATCCCTATAATTCAGTATTTGTTTAATTTGTTCCGGCACATTGACTGGTATGACATGTTGCTAGTGTGATTTCTCCGTAACAGAAGCACGGGATGGATACTTTTCTTATTTTCATTATTGTAAAATATAATTTCTTGAATTTATACCTAATGGATTTCGAGTTGCAGCACGGCGGCAAGTGAACGAATCCCCAAGAGTATAGATAACTATGTGACTGGGGTGAGTGAAAGCAACCAACAAAGCAGCAACTTGAAGGATGAAGGGTATATTCTTATGTATATTGAGTGCTGACTAAGCTTAAGGAAATAGAATTGGACATAAAAAAAACCATTGCAATCTTAGTATTACTTGGAATATGTCTGTTCTTGTACCTGCTAGCTTTGGACCGCTACTGTGATCAGGGTGAAAAGTTTGATTCAGGTATCTGTTTTGTGACCCGATATCTTCCTTTCTGATTAGTTGTTGATACTCATCAGTCATTCTCCCTTGCTGTATCTGTGCTAACATATATGTTCAGTATCCACCTTTTAAGGCTAGTGTTTTGTCTGCTTTGAGCAAAGCAGATATACCCAATGGATTTCGAGTTGCAGCGCGGCGGCAAGTGAACGAATCCCCAGGAGCATAGATAACTATGTGACTGGGGTGAGTGAAAGCAGCCAACAAAGCAGCAACTTGAAAGATGAAGGGTATAAATGGGAATCGGTTGTTTCCCCACTCATAACAAAATAAAAGTTGCAGCAAGAGGACAAGATGGCAGGACAATCGCAGCAATCAACACTTAAACGCGGTTTAAAAAACCGACATATTCAGCTTATTGCCTTAGGAGGAGCTGTCGGGACTGGGTTGTTTCTCGGTATTGCACAAACCATAAAAATGGCAGGTCCCTCCGTACTTTTAGGATACTCGGTTGCAGGTTTTATCGCATTTCTGATTATGCGCCAGCTAGGAGAGATGGTTGTTGAAGAACCTGTAGCTGGATCGTTTAGTCATTTTGCATATAAATATTGGGGAGATTTTCCCGGTTTCTTATCGGGATGGAATTACTGGGCAATGTTTACTCTGGTCGGAATGGCAGAATTAACGGCTGTGGGAATATATATTCATTACTGGTGGCCTGATATTCCGACTTGGGTATCTGCGATGGTATTCTTTGTTTTAATCAATAGCGTAAATTTAATTAACGTTCGATTATATGGTGAAACAGAATTTTGGTTTGCAATTATTAAAGTTGCTGCAATTATCTGTATGATTGTTTTTGGCGCTTATCTATTAATCAGTGGTAAGGGCGGTCCACAGGCCAGTATCACCAATCTTTGGCAATATGGTGGTTTTATGCCTAATGGGGCTTCTGGTCTTATTATGGCAATGGCTGTGCTGATGTTCTCTTTTGGTGGTTTGGAATTGGTTGGTGTTACCGCCGCTGAGGCAGAGAATCCGCGGATCAGTATTCCTAAAGCAACCAATCAGGTGGTATATAGGATATTAATTTTCTATATCGGTTCTCTGACTGTGTTATTGTCGCTTTATCCGTGGAGCAATGTCATTGAAGGTGAAAGCCCGTTTGTTATGATTTTTCATAACTTGGATAGTTTCTGGGTGGCGAATATTCTTAATATTGTTGTCCTGACTGCTGCATTATCTGTTTATAACAGCGGCGTATATTGTAACAGCCGTATGCTGTATGGTTTAGCAAAACAAGGTAATGCGCCTAAAATTTTAACAAAAGTTAATAAGAGTGGCGTTCCAGTCAGGGCTATCGTGATGTCTGCATTAGCAACCTCGATTGGTGTATTAATTAACTATGTGATGCCGGGCAAAGCGCTTGAATTACTAATGGCGCTGGTGGTTACAACGCTGGTTATTAACTGGGTCATGATTTGTATGGCTCATTTAAAATTCCGGGCCCAGAAAGTTAAAGAAGGTGTAGAGCCATCGTTTAAGGCATTCTGGTACCCATTCAGTAATTATCTGTGTTTGGTTTTCCTTGTCTTTATTCTGGTCATTATTTTGATGACAGAAAGTATTCGTATTTCAGTCATTCTGATGCCATTTTGGGTTGGTGTCTTATGGATTGGGTTTATAGCATCTCGTTCCCAGCGGGATAAATTGAAAACAATAAACCAAGGGTAATGTAATACCCCGGTTATCACAGTCAAACACCAGACTGTTATAAATAGCGGTCTGGTGCTTTTACGTTACCACTGCCAGCGTAGCCAGGCGAAGAATACGTTACCATTATTATATGTGCCCGGAATGTAGGTTCCTTGAAATGACAGTTGATCATATTCCACAGAGAACAATGGTAATGGGAGTGGAATAGGGACATAGTAATAATCGTGGCGAGCTGTAACACTTAGAGTAAAACCAACCCCCAGTCGGAAGCCGTCTAAGTCACCTGGTATCCACATTTTCTGAAATCCATAGCCAATGATAGGTTCCAGGCGGTTATGAGAATCCATAAAAGCCATGGCATAGAGAGAATGCCAATCATTGTCTTTGTCGTAACGGTATTTACCATAACCGAAACCCCAGGGACGTTCATTATATTTGTCGGTCTTCTCTTTGTCGTAGGTATATCTGTTATGCCAGGTAATTACCGGAAGATAAAATTCATTGTTGGGCGCATCCCAGGTGAGGGCAACATTGTTGTTGAATGTTGCCCACAAACTATCTGAATGATTGTTATAACCCGTTGATGTGTGGATTGCAGTCATTGTTGATGATTTGCTGGAGGTATCTGCTGTGGTTGCAAGTACCGTCCCTGATGAGGCTAAAAGGGGTATTGATAGTGTATAAGCTGTGGTCAAATCGAACTTCATTATTTATTGCTCCAATTTCCCGGCGACATAAATTGGGGGAGATTCTTTTGCGCCATATAAAATATGACAAACATCTAAATTCGGGAATTCTACTCTTGCTATTCTCAATAAAAGTTAAACGAAAAATGAATATTAAGATGTTATATGTATTAAATGGCTATATTTAATACTCATATTTTAGCCGATGGATATTAGAAAGGTGTTGATTTTTTCTTTCATTCAAAAAGAGGAGATTAGAGCTGATAGACATAGCTTAGATATAAAAATGCTAATAATAAGATCGGCAGAATAAATTAAAATTATTTATGTTATCTGCGGTTTCGTTGAGTGGATAAACTGTAAGCTAATTAGGATAACCTTGGGTTTTCAAATTTTTGTGGTTATGTTAAACAATAATTGTTGTTAAGAATTTTAAATATGTGCGTTAGCTCCATAGCTGATAAAAAATGGCTTGCCATCATATTAAGAATATGTGATAAATCGTTCCGGTAAACGAGGTACGGTTCTGTTATATGGTTCTGTTAATAGCAGCAACTTTCTCTGGTTTTTATGTTGCGCCAAAATGGCGAATTAGAATTAAGTGATCCAAAGGAAATTCTTAAAATGGCAAAAATCACTGGTACTGTAAAGTGGTTCAACGAATCTAAAGGTTTTGGTTTTATTACTCCAGCTGATGGCAGCAAAGATGTGTTTGTACATTTTAGCGCTATTCAGAGCGATGGTTTTAAAACCTTGGCGGAAGGTCAAAAAGTTGAGTTTGAAATTCAGGATGGCCAGAAAGGTCCTTCTGCGGCAAATGTCACCACAGCGTAACTTCTTTTTGTCGATCGTTTTTGATTGACAGAGTAAATTTTGTTGTCTGACTGATTTTTTATTGGCAACAATGACATACTGATATCACCCTGTTAGTTATCTGATAGGGTGTTTTTGTTTTGACTCGGGGCGCTCTTAATTGAGCTGAGATGAACCCGTAATACCTGATCTGGATAATGCCAGCGTAGGGAAGTCATGGTGTCTTCTTCCTGATACGTGCTTTATCTTTTGCTGGTTGGAAGGAGTATCTATAGTGAGAATTAATACACTGACAATTGCTGGCACTGATCCTAGCGGTGGTGCTGGTATTCAGGCTGATTTGAAAACTTTTTCTGCACTTGGGGCTTATGGCACAACAGTGATGACAGCGCTTGTTGCACAAAATACTCGTGGTGTACAGTCTGTTTACGATATAGCCCCAGCTTTCGTTGCTGCCCAGCTGGAGTCTGTGTTGTCAGATATCAGAATTGATAGTGCCAAAATTGGCATGTTATCTAATGCGGCTAATGTTGCAGTGGTTGCAGATGCAATAAGCCATTATTCAATTCCTTATATTGTATTGGATACAGTAATGGTTGCGAAAAGCGGAGATCCGCTGCTGGCTCCGGAAGCTGTTTCCTTAGTTGTTGAGCAATTATTACCTAAGGTTTCGTTGATTACGCCAAACTTGCCAGAGGCCGCAGTTCTGCTGAAATGTTCAGTCGCAAAAACTGAAACGGAGATGCAAAAGCAAGGGCGTGAATTGTTATCATTGGGATGTGAAGCGGTTCTACTTAAAGGCGGTCATCTTATAAACGGTGAAAGCCCTGACTGGCTATTTATGGGTAATGGGGAATGGCGTTTCACTGCTCCTAGAATCAATACACGTCATACTCATGGCACAGGGTGTACTCTTTCTGCTGCATTAGCTGCTTTGCGTCCATGTTATTCAGATTGGCAGACGACAATTCCTGTTGCCAAATCTTATCTCCAGACTGCGTTAGCATGTGCGGATTCTCTTGAAGTAGGTAAAGGGATTGGACCGGTACATCATTTTCATCAGTGGTGGTGAGAATAACCGTTAAATGATGTTTTGGTATTTTGGATAAAAGGTGATAACCAGCAAGACGTCTTCGCTAATAAAAGTAACTTGACTCAGAATTTATAGTGTCTTGACCATCCTGTTCATTATCACCATGATCTACAACAAGCTTTATTAAGCTATGGTAACTTGATTATCCAGATAAACATCTTGGACGGCATTAATGAGTTCGATGCCATCTTCCATAGATTTTTTGAAAGCCTTACGACCGAGAATCAATCCCATGCCACCCGCGCGTTTATTGATTACTGCGGTACGAACCGAATCACTCAGATCATTATCACCAGATGCACCACCTGAGTTAATAAGGCCAGCACGACCCATGTAGCAGTTAGCTATCTGATAACGCACCAGATCGATCGGGTGATCAGTGGTCAAATTGGCATAAACACGTTTATCGGTATGACCAAAACCAATGGCGGTATAACCACCGTTATTTTCAGCCATCTTTTGCTTGACGATATCTGCGCCGATAGTGGCTGCCAGATGGTTAGCTTGGCCTGTTAAGTCTGCACTGGCGTGATAATCCACCCCATCTTTTTTGAAAGCAGAATTACGCAGGTAGGCCCACAGGACTGTCACCATTCCCAATTCATGCGCCCGTTCAAAAGCGGCTGAGATTTCCTCAATTTGACGGCGTGATTCGATAGAACCAAAGTAAATAGTTGCACCAACGGCTACGGCACCCATCTCAAACGCCTGTTCAACACTGGCATATAAAGTCTGATCATATTGAGCAGGATAACTCAGTGTTTCATTGTGGTTCAGTTTGACTAAAAAAGGGATCTTATGGGCATAACGACGAGAAACTGAGGATAACACGCCATAAGTAGAGGCCACGCAGTTACAACCTGCTTCAATCGCTAATTCAACAATATTCTTCGGATCGAAATAAAGTGGATTAGCAGAAAAAGAAGCGGCGGCAGAATGTTCTACACCTTGATCCACCGGCAAGATAGATAAATAGCCAGTGCCTGCGAGACGGCCATGATTAAACAGTGTCTGCATGGAGCGCAGAACCTTATTTGGCCGATTATTGTCGATCATTACTCGATCAACAAAATCGGAACCTGGCAGATAAAGATTTTCTCTCGGAATGGTACTGCAACGGTGTTGCAATAAACTGTCTGCATCTTTGCCTAACAACTTAGCGATATCAGTCATGACTTACTCCAGCTCTTGAAAGATGTTATTGATTGTCATTTATCCTTTTTAGAATAACAAGTTGTATTCGAAGGGAAGGGGGAGTGGATCGCTTCAGGTGGAGTTTAAAAGTGAAATTTATTACCTGAAAAGTAGTTATTTAATATAAAAGAGAAGAGAGGTATTACTCTATTTTTAAGTGATATTTAGCGGTTAAAGTCTAAAGTATTTATGTATTGGATTTTTTTCTTTTTAAAATTCATATTAATTATGGTTTTTCGATTAATTTGATTTTTATATGATATGAATGGTATCTGTTAATTGCTTTTAAAATCTATCGTTATTAATTAAAATATTTGATTATTTTCGTGTTAGGTAAGGATTGCTATGTTTTTGATTATTGTCGCAAGAAAAAATTTATAGATATAAAAATTATAGTAAAGTCGAAAAAATAATGAGATAAATGACTGGGGGTTTTTATTTAAGTTCATTAGGTCTTATTTATATTTAAGGTGTTTTCTACCTGATAAATAGGATAAAAGTGAAATAATTTGGTTTTTATTATGTCTTATTAAACGATTGAAATTTAATATAATATTTCATGGGTTATAAAGTAGAGTAATTATTTTACAAGGATTAATAATTATTTATTATCTTAGTCCGATTAAATAATACCTCAAGTTTATTGAGGAGAAAAATATCAAGGGTGGGCAGAATGTTGATTCAACTATTGATAAATGGTTTGACTCTTATAATAACGAATCAATTATATAAATCTCAAATGGTCCAGTTTTGAAATGTATCGATTCAGATTCATTTTATTTATCTGACAGAAATTATAATAGTTGGATTAATTTTTTTAAAAATCAGAAAGAGAAATATAATAAAATTATTCCCGCAGCGATTTTCTATAAGGATTTGGGGCAACGGGATTATGTTAAGCAGCTTGAGAAGTTAGAATCTTATTTTGGTAGGTTTGTAGTTAAAATTAATCGGTTAAAGTTGCATGATTTACTGACTGCGACAACGGCAGCATCAATAGTTGACGATATATACCCTTCATCTTTCAAGTTGCTGCTTTGTTGGCTGCTTTCACTTACCCCAGTCACATAGTTATCTATGCTCCTGGAGATGCGTTCATTTGCCGTCGCGCTGCAACTTGAAATCTATTGGGTATAAGTAATGTATTATTTATATTGGATGTAGGGCAAATAGATAGCTCTCGTCAAGATCTATGTTTAGATGCAACTATTAGGGGAATCAATATGCTTAGGGATATTGATCCTGGAATAGAGATTGTTAGTTCCGGTACCAGTTTTCCTCGTACATTTGCTGAATATGGTAAAGAAAGTGGAGCTATTAGCATGTTGGAGTGGCAAAACTATCTTGCAATAGGCGGTGAAAAAGTTGCTTTATATGGTGATGCAGCAAGTATTCATGGAGAATTTTATCCAGGAAGTTATGCGAAGTTCGTTGCGCGAATAGATTATCCTACACCAGGAGTTTGGCGTTTTGAGCGTCGAGCAGGTAGTCATCAGAGAGATGAACTATATCAATTAGCAGCAAAAGATATTGTTACAGATGAGGGATGGGATGATTCATTGGAGGTTTGGGGTACAGAAATCATTAAATCTGTTAGTGAAGGTAATGTGAGTCGCTTTAAGTCGCCATCTAAATGGATTTCGGTACGAGTAAATTTACATATAGAAAGAATGATTCGGTTTATAGAAGATGGTGTGTTATCTCATATCAATGATGATACAGATGAATATAATTCTGTTGAATGGTAGTATATTGCCATGATTTTTTGTAATTGCCTCTTTAAGAGGCAATTTTCTTTCTTGGAATAATATAAATAGGAGTATGAGATTTAATACCTATAAATGATAAGTTTTTTGCTATATTTATAGCATGGGTATTTATGGGTTTTTGATAAGCTGAAATATCAATATGTTTAACTTCTTCATCTTTGTTAACTTTATTAAAATTCATTTTTATTTTATTATTGCTCAATAATGAAATATTTTCAGCAGAAGTTGAATTAGAATTCTTATTGTTTATGAAATTTTTAAAAGAAAGTTTATATTTTATCTTTAAATAATTTATTGTGAAATCTCTTTTCTTTTCAATTGAGATATTTTTTGTTAAATTATATATATTCTCTCTCATCTCAGAGGGATGGCATGTGTAACCATTTTTTCTGACAAATTTAACGCTCTCTTTTTTATCGACAAAAGAAAAAATAAACTTATCTTCAGAGATTTTGCACGTACGTCCACGTCTCTTTTTTATAAAAGTGTTAATTATTCCACTATTGTTTTGCTTTATTTCTAATATTTCAATATCAGTGGGTAGAATTGACAAGGCTTTCTCAGTAAATTTTGGTGCACAAACTAATGTAACTTTATCAAAATAGAGTCTATACCCGTCATCTTTCAAGTTGCCTCTTTGTTGGCTGCACTCACTCACCCCGGTCACATAGTTAGCTATGCTCCCGGGGATTCGCTCCCTTGCCGTCGCGATACATCTTGAAATCCATAGGGTATATAGGTGGATATTTGCCCTTCAAGTCTGGCTAGACTGTCAGAGTCACTTTTAATTTCATATGCATGGAGTTTACCATTTGCAAGTGCTAGATCAACGCGTCTGCTGAAGTTTGCAATAGGGAGTTCATTGATTAATACTGCATTATCGTTTAATTCGTTTCGTTCTATTAACCAATCAATAAGAGCCGCTTTTATACTATCTTCTTTTTTTATAGATGAACTAGCCATTTTATCGTCCAATTAATATTGTAATGGATGCTATTGATTATATGCGCTTTATGATGAAATGCAATATACCCTTCATCCTTCAAGTTGCTGCTTTCACTTACCCCAGTCACAGAGTTATCTATGCTCCTGGGGATGCGCTCACTTGTTGCCTCGCTACAACTTGAAATCTATTGAATATATATCTTGATTTTATTTTAATGAACTCTGTAAGATTAATTGTTAATTTTTGAATGTTGATATAAATATAACGGGTACTGATTTCTTATATGAATTGAATTTTTATTTTAGTAAATAATTTATTATTTGGTATCACTATATATGATAAATAGCTCTTTGGGCTATTCCTGTTTTTAAAATCATATAATTCTATTGTGAACCATTAATATGGTTATTTATTCTTTTTTTTAAATAGCCATAATGGGAAATAATTGTTGTTCTAAATTTTTAACTTTGATCTGTATTTTCCAATAAATTAATTGATTGATAAATGTATAAGTGCAGTTTGATTTTATTACAGATAGAAAATTTCTCGCGGTTTTTTATTGCAAATGTTGATATTGGGTTTTATTTTATTCGCACAAAATAATTTCACTGTTACATTGATTCTTTGTTAGTTCTTTTGCGAATAGCATTCCATAAAGTCATGTCTTGCTGATAGAGACTATTGGGTTTGATAGTGAGGTTGAATATTTGTTGTCATTACTTATTTGACTAACTTTTTCTGAATGTTTTTATCAAGTGATATTTATCATTTTGAAGCCAATGTAGGAATGTTTTCTGCTTTCCTTTGACTTTCTAGTCAATTTTTTATTGTAGGGTCAAGGTAAATATTAATTCTATCCTCTTGAAATGTGGGATAGTACTTACAGCTGATTGAGATTTTATTAATTGATTATTGCTATTTTTCCCTGTTCAAGTTGTGGATATGTAATACAGTGAAAATTCTGTGCTAAACCAATTAGGATAGGGTAATGATAGTCAGCTAGCTAATTCAGGAATTTTCGTTGTTTGTGAATCAGTAGCCTGATGTGAGCGTGGATAACTAGGATAATCAGGTAAATGTTGAACTAATAGTTTTAACAATAAGTAAATTGTAATTATCTTATTTCATAATTTTCACCTAATCGATTTTATCAAATCGTATAATGTTTAGTCTAAATATGATGGATTTTCTGAATTATTGAATAGTGAAAAATTTTAATTAAATTTCTTTAGATAGTGTGATATTTCAGTAACTATAAATATTTTCTTATTAATGCAAAGGATATAAGAAACATATTAATACAAAGATTTATTAATTTAATAGTTAAGTTAATCTATTTAATTAATCATGTAAATGAATTCTACAACTTATTGATTTTATTCTCATGGGAAAAAAGAAAAGGCCAGCTCAAGGGAGATTGAGCCGGCCAAGGAGGTGGTTCCTAGTCTTACTGTAATACTTTTTTAGTTTTTTATTTTTCGTCGACAATACTACGGTAAATAAAATAGTATTGATGTGATCTGTTTCTAAAAAAAGAAATATACCATCACCAAGATGGTATATTGATGATTATTTGTCTGAATTTCGGTTCACATGTGGGAATTGAGAATTAGTACCATTTAGATTACGAATTAATAAGGCGTAATTAATATCAATTTGTTTAGGAATTGATAAATAGACAATATACCCATCTCCAGGGGCAACTTTCATTGGCTGACCTTTTTTATCCTGCATAGCTTCCAGTGTGAACTGGATATTGCCTGATGGTGTCATTAATTCGAGGCTGTCTCCGATCATGAATTTATTTTTGACAGCAACTTCAGCTAATCCGCTGACTCGTTCACCGGTAAATTCACCAACAAATTGTTGTGTATCGGATATCGAATAGCCGTATTCATAAGTCTGATAGGCATCGTGGGTATGACGGCGTAAAAATCCTTCGGTATATCCACGATGGGCAAGTCCTTCCAGGGTTGTTAGTAAGGTTGGATCAAAAGGCTTTCCTGCTACAGCATCATCAATAGCTCTGCGATAAACTTGCGCTGTGCGGGCGCAGTAATAGAAAGATTTTGTGCGTCCTTCGATTTTTAAAGAGTGCACGCCCATTTTGGTTAATCGTTCGACGTGTTCAATTGCGCGTAAGTCTTTAGAATTCATGATGTAAGTACCATGTTCATCTTCAAAAGCAGACATATATTCGCCTGGACGTTTCATATCTTCAAATGTAAATACTTTATCTGTTGGTGTACCTTTTCCCAATGTCGGCTCGATATTTTTTGCCGGTATCGGTTCGTGTATATGGACAATATTACCAATATCGTCTTCTTTACCTTCTTGAACGTTGTATTCCCAGCGGCAGGCATTAGTACATGTTCCCTGGTTTGGGTCACGCTTATTAATATAACCGGATAGCAGGCAGCGACCGGAATAGGCCATGCACAGTGCACCATGTACGAAAACTTCCAGCTCCATATCAGGAACATGTTGGCGAATCTCGTTAATTTCATCTAGCGAAAGTTCACGGGAAAGAATGACTCTGGTTAGTCCCATTTGTTGCCAGAATTTTACTGTTGCCCAGTTGACTGCATTAGCTTGAACGGAAAGATGAATTTCTATTTCTGGGAAAGCTTCACGAACCATCATAATGAGTCCGGGATCGGACATAATCAGGGCATCAGGCCCCATTTCAACGACAGGTTTCAGATCACGGATAAAGGTTTTCAGTTTGGCATTGTGCGGAGCAATATTGATCACAACGTAAAAGCGTTTACCGAGTTCATGAGCCTCTTTAATGCCTTGTGCCAGATTTTCGTGATTGAATTCATTATTACGAACGCGCAGGCTATAACGTGGTTGACCGGCATATACTGCATCCGCGCCGTAAGCAAAGGCATAGCGCATATTTTTCAGCGAGCCGGCAGGGGAAAGTAATTCTGGAATAAACATGTTTAAAAAATTCTCGATCTGAATTCAGGTCAGTTTTCATTACAAAAAGTAAGGATAAGGTGAGGATTCTAACGCTTAATCTATTGAAGATACAAATTTATTAGTATGAAGGGCTTAGTTGTGCAGAACGATAGGGTGCACCTAAAAGTTGAATATTTATTCAAACTGATAAGGTGCAGTTCATTATAAAAAGTTGTTACTCTGACTTTGTCAGATCGCGGACATTCACGCTGGAGCCATTTTTAATCGCAGACTGAATGCCTTTTTTGGCAGTAATTTCATCATCGTACAACTCGCTGAGTCCGATAACTTGATAATTTCTCGCTTTAAGCACGAAATAAGACTTACCAGATTTGTTTTCTCTGATTTCGAAGTTTTTTTCTTCAGGGGAATTCGCTTGAATAGAACGAATCCCTTTATTCGCTGCTGCCTTTGTAGTGTACATTTCACTGGTGAGAATGATTTCACCGTTCGATGTTTTTAAGTTGAAGTAATACTGCTTGTTTTTTGTCCTTTTAAGATCATAGTGACCTATAGCCATAGATAATTCCTCCAATTAAAGATGAGTATTTTTAATATAGCTGAATTTCTGACCGTGAGAGGTTGAGAGAAATTAAAGTGTGACAGTTATAACAAACGGCATATATCGGCTTCCCATCGGTAACCAAGCCCATAAATGGAGCGGATGAATGTTTTGTTGCTGTCTAATTGTTCCAATTTGCGACGCAGGTTCTTAATATGGCTATCAATAGTACGGTCTGTAACGATGCGGTGGTCGTCATACAGATTATTCAGTAATTGATCGCGGGAAAGCACTCGCCCTGGCCGGATAGCCATCGTTTTTAGTAACCGGAATTCAACCGGAGTTAAGTCCAATATCTTATCGCGGTAACGTGCCTGAAAGCAGGCTTCATCAATTTGCAGGTCGCTTTGCTTGACAATATCTTGTGGTCGGTAGCAGCGACGGAGAATGGTTTTCACTCGTGCAACAATTTCACGTGGGCTGTACGGTTTACAGATGTAATCATCTGCCCCGATTTCCAACCCCAGTAATCGGTCAATCTCTTCAGTCTTAGCGGTGACCATAATAATAGGTATGTCAGAAAAACAGCGGATTTCACGACAGACAGATAAGCCATCACAACCTGGAAGCATTAGATCCAGTAATATAATATCTGGATTATGTTGCTGTACGTAAGGAACGACTTCATCACCACGCAATAGCCATTGGGTCTTGTAATCAGCTGCGTTTAGATAATCAATCAGTAATTGACCAAGTTTTGGCTCATCTTCAACAATTAAAACAGTATGATGTTCAAATTCTGTATTCATAGCGTTTCACAATCAGGGGATTTTATTAGCGGTAATTCTATGTTAATTCTCAGGCCACCTAAAGGTGAGGGTTCAGCATGGATCGTACCATTATGTGCTTCAGTGATGTTATAGCAGATAGCCAGCCCAAGCCCTGATCCACCACTGGCGCGGTTTCGTGAAGATTCACTGCGATAGAAGCGTTCAAAGACCCGCTGACATTGTTCTGGTAACAAGCCGGGTTCGCTGTCCTGCCAGTTCAGTATAAAATGGCTATCATCAGAGTTGCCTTCAATCATCAGTTTTCCATTTTTAGCGGTATAGCGAAGGCTGTTTTCCAGTAAATTATGAAATAGTTGAGTCAACCTGTCTGGGTCAGCAAATAGCATGACAATTTCAGGTAGCTTAACATCCACCTGAATTTGCTTATCAATAAAACGTCCACGGTAAGATGCTATGGCAACCTGAAGTAACTCACTGATATTGATAAATCCTTTCCGATATGCCAACGCTCCACGATCTGATAGAGATAGTTGGTGCAGATCATCAACTAGTTTGGTTAATGTGGTGATCTCTGCCAGTAATGAATTCAGCGTTTCAGATGTTGGTTTGCGAACACCGTCCTGTAAAGCTTCCAGTTCACCCCGCAATACAGAAAGAGGAGTGCGCAGTTCATGGGAAATATCTGCCATATAATCGCGCCGCATTTGCTCATTTTTTTCCAGTGTGCTGGCAAGTTGGTTAAAATTGTAGGCAAGCTGACCGATTTCATCTTTACTTGATGGTGTCACTCGGACACTAAAATCGCCGGCTGCTAGTTTATGTGTCCCCTCAACCAGGCGCTTAACGGGCTTTAGCATACCGCGAGACAACAATAATGTGGCTATGATTGCCAGTAAAGTAGATAGGCCTGCAATTATCCAGCTTGTCAGTTGTTGCTGGCGATCAAAACTGATATCAGCCTGGCGGGTAATTTTGTCAGACGTACTGACAATTACCCATCCAACTATTTGATTATTATAATTAATTGGTTCTCTATAGGTATCTGGTGGAATTTCACCTTCATGACCGACCAATAATTTCATATCTCTGTCCACGACCCAAAACTGAGTTCTCCAGCCACGGGGTGGTGGGCCTTGGTGGCTTTCACTGGTTTGTTCAATAGAACGGATTATTTGAAAGATGATCCGATTATTCTTCTTTAAGAATTTCCAGCTACCATATTGTTGATATTGCTCAGCAAGTGCTTCAGCTAACATAGAAGTGCGTAGCTGGATATTTTGTTTTATATAACCAATAAAACCACGCTGAAAACTGCTTCTGACACCCCAGTGCATAGTGATAAGTACCAACATACAAGTAGCGAAGATAGCCATAAATAATTTACTGCTGATACTTAGTTTCATGATTGTCCCGTAATTTGTCTGGTGGCGCGCCGTTGTTGCCATCTTTCTCTTAATCGATCAAAACAAAGATAAACCACCGGTGTGGTATATAGTGTCAAAAGTTGGCTCATGACCAGGCCACCAACAATGGTAATGCCTAATGGTTGGCGCAATTCCGCGCCGTCGCCGTTACTCAAAACTAATGGCAGGGCACCAAACAAGGCGGCGAGTGTAGTCATCAGAATTGGGCGGAAACGTAACAGGCTAGCTTGGAATATCGCATTACGAGCACAGATATTGCCGTTACGTTGAGCTTCAATGGCAAAATCCACCATAATAATGGCATTTTTTTTCACGATACCAATCAACAACATGATGCCTATTAAGGCTATCAGGCTGAATGGAGTGTTAAATAGTTCTAATGCCAACAGAGCACCAATACCGGCAGAAGGTAAGGTAGAAAGAATAGTCAGTGGGTGGATATAACTTTCATACAATATTCCTAACACCAGATAGACGGTGATAATCGCAGCCAGAATCAGGAATAACTGTGATTTCACTGTTTCTTGAAAAATTTGAGCAGTGCCTGCAAAAGTGCCGCGAACAGTTGGAGGTACACCAAGCTCAGTGATGGTCCTTTCAATAGCATTGATAGCATCGGAGAGGGTATAACCTTCAGGTATGTTAAAGGAAATGGTAGAAGCAGCAGAGAGTCCCTGATGATTCACACTTAGCGGCGCATTAGCGGGCTGCCAGTGAGCAAAATAGGAAAGTGGAATTGCCTCTCCTTTATTGTTAATAATAAACATTTTTTCCAATGCACTGACATCTTGTGTATATTCCGGTGCAACTTCCATTACAACTTTGTACTGATTCAGTGGCTGATAAATAGTAGATATTTGTCGCTGACCAAAAGCATTATTTAGTAAGCTATTTGCTTCACTGACATTAATTCCCAGCCGTGACATGGTATCGCGGTTATAGGTTATTGCCATTTCAGCGCCTTTGTCTTCTTTATCTGAATTCACATCGGCCAATTGAGGCAATTGTCCTAATGCTTTACGAATAACCGGTTCCCATTTGCGTAGATCATTGAGGTCATCTGCCAGTAATGTAAACTGGTAGCTTGCATTACTTTGACGACCACCCGCCATGATGTCTTGTACTGGAATTAGAAACAGATTTGCCCCTGGCTCATTAGCAAGTTTGATTCTCAGGCGTGAAATAACTTGTTCAGCATTGTTTGAGCGCTCTTTTAGCGGCTTCAAAGAGATAAACATAAAACCTCGGTTTACCTGCCAGCCGCCAGTAAAACCGGTAACGTTATCTACTGCCGGGTCGGCATTGATTATCTGCATAAAATTTTTCATTTTTTCATGCATAGACTGGAAAGAGATACTTTGATCTGCTCGGACAAATCCTAACAACCGGCCAGTATCCTGTTCTGGGAAGAAAGTTTTTGGAATATTGATATAGAGCCAAACATTTAGGGCGATAATGCCAGCCAGAATTAACAGTACCCAGCGACTATGATTAAGAACCCATGTTAGGGAGCGTCCATAACCTTGCTGAATTTTTAGCATGACCTTGCCAAACCCGCGGATTTTTTTCTGGGCTTTGATGTGTTGGGATTTCAGCAAGTGAGCACACATCATTGGAGTCAATGTTAAAGAGACCAACAACGAGATACCGATTGCTGTTGTTAGAGTAATAGCAAATTCACGGAACAGCCGACCAACCAACCCATCCATGAGCAGAAGAGGGATAAAGACCGCGACCAGCGAAATACTCATGGAAAGGACGGTAAAGCCCACTTCTTGAACACCTCGTAGCGCTGCTTGCATAGGTTTAATACCTGCTTCAAGGTGACGGGAAATGTTTTCCAATACCACAATAGCATCATCAACGACGAATCCTGTTGCAATCGTCAGTGCCATCAGGGAAAGATTGTTAAGGCTAAAACCGCACAAATACATGGCGGTAAAAGTTCCAATGAGTGAAACAGGTACGGCAATCGCTGGGATTAATGTTGCTCGGCCAGAACGCAGGAACAGGAATACCACCAAAATGACTAGTCCGGTAGCAATTACCAGCGCATGCTCCACTTCTGCTAATGAAGCGCGAATAGTTGGTGTACGATCCTGAGCAACTTTAAGTTGAATAGAAGCGGGGATGGATTCACGTAATGCAGGTAATTGTTCACGAATACGGTTTACCGTGGCGATGATATTTGCGCCAGCTTCACGGCGAATGATAAGTAAAATCGCTGGCTCACCGCCAGACATACCGGCTGCTCTGACATTCTGAACCGAGTCTTTTATATTCGCTACATCTTGTAGTCGCACGGGTGAGCCGTTTTTGTAGTGGACGATTATCGGGCGATAACTTTCAGCGGTTTTCAGTTCATCGTTGGTTTGGATCTGCCAGCGTTGCTGATCTGAATCCACATATCCTTGTGGGCGGCGAACATTTGCATTGCTGATAGCTTGACGCACTGTATCTAGAGAAACACCTTGATTAAACAGAGCGTTAGGATTCAATTCAATCCTCACCGCGGGTAGAGAACTTCCTCCAACAGAAACTTCACTGACTCCTTCGACTTGTGCAATTTTCTGGGCGAGTTGAGTAGACGCTAAATCATAAAGTTGCCCCTGATTGTAGGTATCAGAAGTCAGTGTCAGGATCATAATGGGGGCATCGGACGGATTTGCTTTGTAGTAACGTGGTCTGCTGTGCATACCGGAGGGTAACATATTTTGAGCGGCATTTAGGGCTGCCTGTACATCCCGTGCGGCGCTATTAATATCACGGCTCAGGTCAAATTCAAGCGTGATATTTGTATTGCCAAGTGAACTACTGGACGTCATCTCATTGACACCGGCAATTCGGCCTAATGCCCGCTCCAGCGGAGTAGCAATAGATGATGCCATTGTTTCCGGTGATGCTCCCGGTAATGAGGCATAAACGGTGATTACTGGGAAATCCACTTGCGGCAAAGGGGAAACCGGCAATAGGGTAAAACCTAATAATCCGCATAGGGTTATAGCTAAACTGAGCAGCGTTGTGGCAACAGGGCGCTGGATAAATAAAGCAAAAAACTTCACCGTAGCTCCTGATTATTAATAGATGAATTATCCAGTTCGCCGGGTTTGCGATTACGGCGATAACGTGCCAGTTTGTCAAACAGTAAATAGACAACCGGAGTTGTAAACAGCGTCAGGATCTGACTCATAATCAGTCCACCAACCATACAAATTCCCAATGGACGGCGTAATTCGGCACCTACACCGGCACTGAGCATCAATGGTAAAGCACCGAACAATGCGGCCATTGTGGTCATCAAAATCGGACGGAAACGTAATAAACAAGCCTGATAAATTGCTTCATAAGGGGGTAACCCCTGTTCGCGTTCTGCGGCTAGAGCAAAGTCGATCATCATGATAGCGTTTTTCTTCACAATACCTATCAGTAGGATAATGCCGATGATCGCAATCACATCCAGTTCTTGACCTGTCATCATCAGTGCCAGCAGTGCACCAACTCCAGCTGTTGGCAGTGTGGAGAGAATCGTTACCGGATGAATAAAGCTTTCGTATAGTATTCCCAACACGATATACATGGCGGTAACAGCGGCAGCGATTAGCCACAATGTATTTCCGAGTGCGCTTTCAAATGCCAGTGTTGTTCCCTGAAATTTAATCGTCATATCTTTTGGCATTTCAATGAGTTGTGCTGCATTGCGAACAGCATTGACTGACTGTTCAAGAGAAGCATTTCCCGAAACATTGAAAGAAAATGTTGTTGCAGGGAATTGGGCCAGATGGTTAATTGCTAACGGGCCAAATCTTTGTTCAACAGTAGCGATAGTACTGAGTGGTACGATATTGCCATCAGTTCCGTTGAGACGAATGTTATCAAATGCCGCGAGTCCCGGAGTCGATTTCATATCATGTTCTAGCACAACTCGATACTGATTTGCCTGAGTATAAATGGTTGAAATCAGGCGTTGGCCGAACGCATTGTAAAGGGCATTATCTATAGCAGCCATTGAGATACCTAACCGACTAGCAATGTCTCTGTCCACTTTGATATAAGCGATCAGCCCTCGCGCTTGCCAGTCACTGCTGATATCAACCAGTTCTGATCGCTGTTTCAGTTCAGCCAATAATTTCGGTACCCATATACTCAATTCATCCAGGGAAGTGGCTTGCAATGTGAATTGATATTGGTTACGTGTAACCTGAGTATCAATTGTCAAATCTTGCATCGGTTGTAGGTAGAGCTTTACGTCTGGTATGGAAGCCATTTTTCCCTGTAAACGCGGGATAATTTCAGCGATTCTGTCGTTACGTTGGTTGATTGGTTTCAGCGTAATTTGTAGCCGACCATTATTTAGCGTTGGGTTACTACCGTCAACGCCGACAAATGTAGTGACATTTTCTACTGCTGGATCTTGTAATAATAAGGACGAAACTTGTCGCTGTTTATCTGCCATTGCAGAGAAAGATATTGATTGCGGTGCTTCCAATGTTCCCTGAATCAGTCCGTTATCTTGTAATGGGAAGAAACCTTTTGGAATAATGATATAGAGCAGGGCTGTTAACGCCAGCGTGCTTAGGGCGATACCAAGTGTGATCAGCGGGTGGTTTAGTGCTTTTTTCAGCCATACGGTATAACCAGCAATTATCCGTTTGAAAAAGTGTTCACTAGCCTGTTCAAAGCGGTTGTGCTTTACCTGTGATTCTGATTTGAGCATTCTGGCACACATCATGGGGGTTAATGTCAGCGAGACAACGGCAGAAATCAGAATTGCAATGGCTAGAGTAATGGCAAACTCACGGAAAAGACGGCCAACGATGTCGCCCATGAAAAATAACGGGATCAACACGGCGATCAAAGAGAAAGTTAGGGAGATAATGGTAAAACCGATTTCACCTGCACCTTTCAATGCTGCGGCCATCGGTTTCTCGCCTTGTTCTATATAGCGGGAGATATTTTCGATCACCACAATTGCGTCATCCACCACAAATCCAGTGGCAATGGTGAGAGCCATAAGTGTCAGGTTATTAATGGAAAAGCCGCAGAAATACATTATTGCGAATGTACCGACCAGCGAAAGGGGAACTGCAATACTTGGAATAAGGGTTGCGATGCCGCTACGTAAAAACAGATAAATCACCATAACAACCAGCACAACTGCCAGTAGTAGCTCAAACTGAACATCTTTTACTGAGGCTCGAATCGTCGTTGTGCGGTCAGTCAGGATTTTTATATCGACAGATTTTGGCAAACTGCTAATGAGTTCCGGTAACATTTGACGAATGTTATCTGTGGTTTCAATGACGTTGACCCCCGGCTGGCGCTGAACATTAATCACAATGGCCTGTTTACCATTTGCCCATGCGCCTAGTTTGCTATTTTCGGCTCCTTGTTCAATAGTTGCTACATCTTGTAATCGTACTGGTGCACCATTTTTATAGGCAATGATCAGTTTGCGATAATCATCAACGGATTTCATCTGATCATTGGCTGAAAGCGTGACAGAACGGGTTGGTCCGTCAAGACTGCCTTTGGCTGAGTTAACATTGGCGCTGTTGATGGCGGTACGGATAGTTTCGCTATCTAATCCCTGAGCAGCGACAGCTTGAGCATTCAGTTTCACTCTAACTGCTGGGCGTTGACCGCCGGCAAGTGTCACCAACCCAACACCATTTACCTGTGAAATTTTCTGTGCAACACGGGTTTCCACCATATCTTGAATCTGAGTCATCGGCATGGCATCGGAGGTTACTGCCAGTGTCAAAATGGGGGGATCAGCGGGGTTAACTTTGTTGTAAATAGGAGGATAGGGCAAGTCATTGGGTAATAAATTGCTGGCAGCGTTAATGGCAGCCTGTACTTCCTGTTCAGCTACATCCAATGGCAATGTTAGTTGAAATTGTAATGTGATAACCGAAGCGCCGCCGGAGCTTTGGGAGGCCATTTGTTTAAGACCGGACATCTGCCCAAGTTGACGTTCTAATGGCGCTGTTACCGCAGAGGTCATCACATCCGGACTTGCGCCAGGGTAGAATGTGACTACCTGAATTGTGGGATAGTCCACTGCCGGTAAAGCGGACACGGGCAACATGCGATAGCCGATAATTCCTGCCAGTAAGATCGCTACCATAAACAACGTGGTCGCGACAGGACGCAGGATAAACTGGCGAGATGGCCCGCCTCCTGGGATCTGGGCGCTCACCTGCATCAGGAATTCTCCGCCTTGCTATTATGTGGTTGGATTTTAGTTTTATTTACCATCGGAGTAACGATATCTACCTGATCGCCGTCTGTCAGTCGGTCGATACCATCAGTAACCACTTTGTCACCTTCTGTTAGGCCAGTGCTGATAACAACGCGTTGGGCATCCTGTAATTTGACCGTAACCAAGTGTTTACTAACTTTGTTATTTTCATCCAGTATCCAAACAAAATTCCCTTCATGACCCATTTGCAGCGCGGCGCTTGGGATCACGACTGCGTTTTCCAATGTATCGACTTTGATACGAATATTAACGAACTGATTTGGGAATAGAATTTCATCCTGATTGGAAAAACGGGCCTTGAGTTTAATCGTGCCGGTAGCGGTATCGATTTGATTATCGATACTTAACAATTTTCCCTCGGCAAGTTGTTGTTGGTTACTGCGATCCCATGCGCTGACAGCAACGTCATGATTCCTTTTTTGAGCCTGCAAAACCGCATTGATATCGTTTTCAGGCAGTGAAAAGAGCGCATCGACGGGATCAGTTTGTGTAATAACTACAATAGGGGAATTGTTACCACTGGAGATAAAATTTCCCACATCGATCTGTTTCAGGCCCACTCGACCAGAAATTGGTGCAGTGATACGGCTGTAAGTGAGTTGAAGTTTTGCATTATCAATGACGGCTTGATCAACTTTTAGGCTAGCTTCATATTGGCGAACAAGTGCCTGCTGATTATCCATGTCTTGCTGGGAAATAAGTTTGGTGTTTGCCAGCTTCTGATAGCGCTTTAGATCCTGATGAGCATTAACCAGTGTGGCTTGATCTTTGGCAAGTTGGCCTTCAGCTTGTGCTAATTGAACCTGAAAAGGACGTGGATCAATTTCTGCCAGTAAATCACCTTGTTTAATTTGTTGCCCTTCTTGAAAGTGTAGCGCCATAAGCTGACCTTCTACCCGGCTGGTCACGGTGACTGTCTTTGCAGCTTGAATGGTGCCAAGTCCGGTTAGAAAACGGGGTACAGTCTGTTTTTGGGCAGTGGCAGCCTGAACGGGAGGTAAAGGAGGGTGCCTTGAGACAGAGGATTGTCCAGATACACTGGATTGTGCATTTTTCGTTTGAGGGGCAGAAGATGTTTTAAATTGGTGCCAGACAAATATAGCTGTAGCTATCGTAATGGTAGCTAATGTGGCTAATATTGCACGGAAAAGGCGGTGTTTATTATTTTTATTCATTTCTTCGGCATTCTCTCAAAGCTCAAGGTATGACTTGATTTATGTACGGTTGTATTATCGATTTAATCGTATGTTATTAGTTTAGCTAGTGAGGATAGACTAAAAAATGGAGGAAATGTGGAAAATATGTCAAGGAAACGCTTTTTAAGGTAAATTAAGGCGTTTTTTGTCATTTTTTTCGAGACGGCTCCAAAAATTATGTAAATGATATTTTGTCGCTTTAATTTTTTCGCAATGATTAGAGCATATATTTATTTTTTTATAAAGATTCAGGTCAATTATAAAACACAGATAAAGTAGAAAGGATGGAAATAGACATCATTTTTAGATGATGCTTCAGTATGGTTTGAGAGAGATAAATTTAATGAAAAACTTTAATTGTTTATGTTAATAATTTTTTTCATTATTTTATGTATATACCCGTGCTCATTGAAACTGCTTGATTTTCGCCCAAATGAGGTTCAGGGTATCCGTCATGAAAATATTCATTACCGACGAACAAAAAGCCGAACTTGAACACCTTCATCACACCTGCCGTGATAAGCGGGAGTGTGATCGTATCAAAGCGGTCCTGCTGGCCTCTGAGGGCTGGAGCTCTGTCATGATCGCTCAGGCCCTGCGCCTGCATGAAATGACCGTTAATCGTCATATCAGCGATTACCTTAATCACCGCAAACTCAAGCCCGACAATGGCGGCTCTCAGAGCCACCTCAGCGAAACACAGACGAAGGAACTTATCGCTTATCTGACCGCGAATCTTCTGCCCACCACACAGGCGGTTATCCACCTTGTCAAAGAAGCGTGGAATATCAGTTACACCGTTCCCGGCATGAATAAATGGCTGCACCACAATGGATTTAGTTATAAAAAACCGACCGGCGTGCCACACAAGTTCAACGCGGAACAGCAGCGGGCCTTTATAGAAACCTACGGGAAACTCAAGCAGGAAGCCGGAGACAATGAGCCCATCCTGTTCATTGATGGCGTCCATCCCACTCAGGGGACGAAACTGGCTTATGGCTGGATGCGTAAAGGCCAGAAAACCGTAGTGAAAACCACGGGAAGCCGTACCCGTCTGAACCTGATGGGAGCCCTGAATCTGGCCGATATCAGCAAAACAGTCGTACACGAATATGATCGTATCGACAGTTATCACATCGCAGAATTCTTCATTGCCCTGCGTGAAACCTATCCGGTCAGTCAGAAGGTTCATATTATCCTTGACGGAGCCGGTTATCACCGGAGTGAGTTGGTGAAAGACTGGGCTTATGTGATGAATATTGAACTTCATTACTTACCGCCCTACAGCCCAAATCTGAACCCGATAGAAAGGCTGTGGAAAGTGATGAATGAACAAGTCAGAAATAATCGTTACTTCGCCTCGGCGGCCTTGTTCAGGCAGGCAATACATCACTTTTTTACGGAAATATTACCGGAACTTGCCGGGAGTCTGTCACGCCGTATTAATGACAATTTTCAGATTCTGAATCCTGCATCTTCAAGTTAAGCGGGTATATACCTAATAGATTTCAAGATGCATCGCGACGGCAAGGGAGCGAATCCCCGGGAGCATAGATAACTCTGTGACCGGGGTGAGTGAAAGTAGCCAACAAAGCAGCAACTTGAAAGGTGAAGGGTATATAGGGCTATTAGGATTGTATCCCGTCAAATTATCTATTGATAATGCGCTGTGAAATAGATCACATATTCGCTATATATCTCTGTGCGTCTTGTTTCTTTATTCTAGAAAAAGGTCATATGACTTTTTTTTAGAGGAACTTATAACCTAATGTAAGGGACGTTATAAAGAGGAGGTGCGATGAGACATGTAATTATTGATACAGATACGGCTTCCGATGATGCAATCGCATTGTTGATGGCGTTACGGGAGCCTTCAGTTTTTATTGAGGGTATCACGATTGTCGCAGGTAATTGTACTGTCGCTCAGTGTAAGAAAAATGCGTTAGTCAGTATCGAAAAAGCGGGGACGTATATTCCACCGGTATATGAAGGAATGAGTAAACCATTATTTAAAGAGCACCATACTTCATATCACATTCATGGAAATGATGGCATGGGTGATATGAATCTACCAGAATCTCCGTTAATAGCGGAAAACAAACATGCGGTAGATGCAATTATTGATATCGTGAAAAAATTTCCTGGTGAGATAGAAATAATCACATTGGGACCATTGACGAATATCGCAATGGCAGTCTTAAAAGAGCCAGATTTGCATAAATTTGTCAAAGTGATTTATATTATGGGCGGGGCCGGATTGAAATCTGGGAATATTACACCGTTAGCTGAATTTAATATTTATGTAGATGCTGAAGCCGCACATATAGTATTAAATTCTGGACTGCCTCTTATATTCTGTGGGTGGGAGTTAGGTATGGAAAACGCTTTTATTAATGAAGTTGATATGGATAAATTAAATTCTTTAAGTGATCTTGGTCGGTTTGCAGTGAGATGTAATAAGACATTGATTGAATTCAATGCGGGAAGAACTAATAGAAAAGGGTTTGATTTGCCTGACCCTATAACTATGGCTGTTGCTTTATATCCCAATGAAATGATAGAGGATAAATTAGAGGTGTATGGTTATGTTGAATATCAAAGTGCGCGTTCATATGGGCATTTAGTTATTGACTCAACCGGTCTTCTCAATAATCCTCATAATATGACTTTGGTGACTAGAATCAAGGATAGTGTATTTAAGAATAAATTATTTACATTGTTATCATAATTTTAATGATATATACCCTATGGATTTTAAGATGCTTCGCGACGGCAAGGGAGCGAATCCCTGGGAGCATAGATAACTCTGTGACTGGGGTGAGTGAGTGCGGCCAACAAAGAGGCAACTTGAAAGATAACGGGTATAGAAGATAAAAGATGAGTTTTAATCCTGATTTACTGAAAAAAGTAGAGTTACATACGCACCTTGATTCTGGGTTGAGTTATCATTTTATTAAAAAACTTGTTCCTGATATTACACCGTGGGCATTTTGTAAAAAGTATATAGCCCCTGAAAAATGTCGTGATTTAGGCGATTTTTTGGGTAAGATCAGTCCTTCATTAGATTTACTGCAAAAAAAGGACGTAATAGCTGATGCTGTCGAAGATCTTTTTATACAATTAAAAAAAGATAATGTAGTCTATGTTGAAATTAGATTTGCTCCTTTATTTCATCTTCGTTTGGGATTAAGTGACCGCGATATTGTCGAAACTGTTATCGAGGCAATGAGAAATACTTCGGTTAAATATGGTATAGAAGCAAGTTTAATATTATGTACATTGCGGCATTTTTCAGAGGATCAAAGTTTGAGAACAGCATATCTTGTTAATGAATACTGTAATTATGGTGTTGTTGCTCTCGATCTTGCTGCCGATGAGGCAAAATATCCACTCAATGCTCATTTGAATGCATTTAGAATAGTATTGGAAAATGGTGGTAATGTTATTGCCCACGCGGGAGAAGCTAAGGGGGCTGAAAGTGTGAGTGAGACTATACCCTATGGATTTCAAGATGCATCGCGACGGCCAGGGAGCGAATCCCCGGGAGCATAGAGAACTCTGTGACCGGGGTGAGTGAGTGCAGCCAACAAAGAGGCAACTTGAAAGATGACAGGTATATTAATAAATTAAATGTTTCTCGTATAGGTCATGGTGTAAGAAGCATTGAAGATCAAGATGTTATTGATCTTATTATAGAAAGGAATATACATCTAGAAATATGCCCTACATGTAATATTGTTTGCGATGTTTATGATGTCTATGAAAGCCATCCAGTTAATTTGTTAAAACGGATTGGTGTAAATATTGGGATTAATACGGATACCAGAACAGTTGCAAATATAACTTTATGTGAAGAATATTTGAAGATTAATCGATATTTTGATTGGCAGTATATACCCAATAGATTTCGAGTTGCAGCGCGACGGCAAGTGAACGAATCCCCAGGAACATAGATAACTATGTGACAGGGGTGAGTGAAAGCAGCCAACAAAGCAGCAACTTGAAGGATGAAGGGTATAGTGATTTTATTGAAGTAAATTTGAATACATTACACTCATCTTTTTGTAGTAAAGAGCTTAAAAATAAATTAGAAAGAGAGATAATTAGATTGTAGTAATGAAAAATTAAATTCTGTTTATTTTCTGTTGAATATGGCAAGTTTTATCAAAAAACATTATCAATTTCTAGAAAATGGCGTTACAGTGAAATTGAGAAAAGAATGAGATACCGTGAATAGTAGACTATACTCAGTCATGGGGTGGTTTAAAAGGGGCGGGAATAAGTATGTGTCGGGATAAAGTGAAAAATTATATTAGCAAGTATCACCTTAATAGTATTTTTTTACCAGAACTTATTAAAGAATTAGATATTGTGGAAATTGAAAAAAATGCTTATCTTACGTACCAGTCGTCAAAGTTCACTCATCTATATATTCTGGTTGATGGTAAATTAAAGGTTGAATTTTGTAATGTTGATGGAAAATTCTTTGTTTTTACATTTGCCACTCCCCTTTTTCTTGTAGGAGATTTAGAGCTTTTTCATGCCCGAAAAAATAGCTTCATTAATACTATCTCTGCTCAAGAACATTCAGTGCTTTTGTCAATTCCATTGGCAGCAGTGAAAATTTTTGGATTAAATGATCCTTGTTTTCTTGAGTTTGTATGTAACCAACTCAGTAATAAACTTTTTGAGTCTTCTTTATTTCAAACTGGGGTGTTTCTTAATGTTGAAGAAAAATTAAAGAGATTTCTTTACTATAATTCGAAAAAAAATGGATCTTTATTTTCATTAGAAAAAAGAGAAAATTTAGCATCTGTTTTAGGTGTTTCAGTTAGGCAATTAAATCGAGCTATTAAGAGCTTAAATGAAAAAGGGATAATTATATCAAAGAATAAAAAGGTTAAAATCATTGATTACTGTTCACTGGAGAATAATATTGAATCTTAATTTTAAAAGATGAGAATGAAGATTAATATATACCCTATGGATTTCAAGATGCATCGCGACGGCAAGGGAGCGAGTCCCCGGGAGCATAGATAACTCTGTGACCGGGGTGAGTGAGTACAGCCAACAAAGAGGCAACTTGAAAGATGACGGGTATATTGTAATTATCAGATGACTGAGTTGTTAACAGGATAAATAATGTAGTAATAAATATTGCAAGATTTTATTTTTCAGCCAAACAGGATTGGAATTATTAACAATTTTATTTGGTAGATTGGATTTGATATAGTCAATGATAGTGTTATTTATGCTGTTACTATCTGGTGTTATTATTGGTTTTTCAATGATACATTCTAATATTTTTCCCTTAAATGTTTTATGTAAGAATATGTTTTCCTGTGCTTTTATTTCATTTGATGATTTCCGATTTTCTCTGGTGTAGTCTGTTTATTTTTCTGATGATGATCCAATGCCGCAATAGATGAATAAGTAAAACGACCGAATAAAATTAGAAAACTGATAAGTAAAATTAGTTTGGTAATTTGAGATCGTTTCTTTTTCTTCATAAATTTAGGCTGCTATGCTGATTCTTCTTCTATTTCCAGTTGCCAACCAGTAACATGGTGCCAATAGTCCTGCTCTTTTTCTAAATCAAGTTGCATCAGGGTATTTTCCGATAAATAATTGTGAGGTAGATAGAGTGTCCAATGACTATCATCAGTTGCCAGTCTGAGTGATGTAGGAGTTGTTGTGGATTGGCGCTGATTGTTAAGTAAAGTAGCCAAGCGTAGGATTTGAATTAATGGCAAATATTGTTTTTTCTTAAATAAGTTGAATTTTGGTAAATCATCCAGTTTTATTGTTTTGCGATGATAGCGAACCAGTGTCGCCAGCAGCAATTGTTGTTCCTGATTAAAGCCAGGTAAATTAGTATGTTGGAGAATATAAGCAGAATGCCGCTGTAATCCGCTTAAGTTAATGTTTAGTCCAACTTCATGTAACATTGCCGCCCAATGTAAAATAGCTTCGAGTTGAGGTTGCACTAATTTTGAGTTTTGGGTTGCCCACTGTTTATAAAGCACTTCGGTAGTGTCAAGTACACGCTTTGCCTGTTCTCTATCAATATTATAGTGTTCAGCCAGGCTTTTGGCGGTTCTCCGGCGAATATCCTGATGGCGAAAGCGACCTTCCATTTCATATAAAACACCTTCGCGTAAAGCGCCATCTGATAGCTGTAATTCTTTTATATGCAAGGCATCGAATACACCGCATAAGATAGCCAGACCAGGAATAAAAACGTGTTTACGATCATCGGATAATTCGGGCAGATTAAGGGTTTTAAGTTTTTTGAATTTAAGAACTTCTTTGACTAGCATTTCTAGTCGTTCTGGTGTGATTAATCCGTCTTTTTCTCCCATTGCGACTAGTACTTCATAAACCGCTTTGATTGTTCCGGATGCCCCAAGTGCCGAATTCCAGCCTGTAATTCGGTATTGCCATGAGAGATTTTCCAGTTTTTGGGCTGCTTCAAGTCGTGCTCTGCTGAATCTTTCTGCACTAATGTCTTCGTCAGGAAAAAATTGGTGAGCAAAACTGATGCATCCCATTCGGCGACTTTCAACCAATAAAGGGTTAAAATTTTCACCGATCACTAATTCGGTGGAACCACCACCAATATCAATCACCAGCTTACGATCTTGTTCTGGTTGGGTATGTTCCACTCCCATATAGATCAGACGGGCTTCTTCATGGCCGGAAATAATTTCAATCGGGTAGGGGATAACTTCTTTTGCCCGTTTGATAAACTCCTTTGCGTTACTGGCTTCACGTAAGCTGTGGGTCCCTACCAGACAGACGTTGTCCGCCGGAAAGCCTTGTAACCGTTCAGCAAACAACGCAAGACAGGCCAGACCGCGTTCCATTGCTTCTTCGCTTAATTCATTTTTATGATTAAGACCGTAAGCAAGGTAAACACGTTGTTTTAAACGGCCAAGAATTTGTAAGGCACCGTTAACAATTCGTGCAATGACCATATGGAAACTGTTTGAACCCAAATCGATAGCGGCAATTTCCATTGGTCTGGGCGTGGACTTATCGTGTATTAGCGGCATAAATTAAACTCTTGCTTCGGGTTGTTCGAGGGATTTTATGTAATCATAAATAGCCATTTGCGCGCGGATCTTCCGTTTATTGCCACGTAGCACATAACGGTTGCTCAATTCTTTATCGACATAACGGGCTTTCACCGTATCATTGAATTGCAATTCAAGAATATCTAATACACGTTGTTTCAACTGTGGATCAAGCAGACAGACGGCAACCTCAATCCGGTAGTCGATATTACGGGTCATCCAGTCGGCAGAGGAGAGAAAGACTTTTTCGTCTCCATTATTGGTAAATACATAAACTCGATCATGTTCAAGGAAGCGGTCAACAATGCTGGTAATTTGAATGTTTTCGCTAAATCCCGGCTGATTGGGCACGAGTGAACACATACCGCGTATCAGTAGGCGTATTTTTACACCCGCTTCTGAGGCGTCGTATAGACGATCTACTAACTCTTTATCAACAAGGTTATTAATCTTTAACGTAATTCCCGCAGGTTTAGCCGCTCTGGCATTTTTTATTTCTTGTGAAATAAGTTGGTTGAGCATTGCACGAGAATTTTGTGGCGAAACCATCAGATTTTCAAATTTAACCGGACGATAGGGGTTTTCAATGAAGTTGAATACCCGGCGTACTTCGTTGGTAATTTTCGGATTTGCTGTTAGCAGGGAATAGTCTGTATAGAGACGAGCTGTTTTTTCATTAAAGTTACCAGTGCCGATATGGGCATAACGAACAATTTCTTCGCCTTCCAGGCGGGAAATAAAAAATAGTTTTGCGTGAATCTTGAGCCCCGGTGCGGAGAAGATAACATGTACTCCCGCTTCGGTTAGTCGTTTAGCCCAGTGAATATTGGCCTCTTCATCAAACCGCGCTTGCAGTTCAACAACAACGGTAACTTTTTTACCGTTATGGGCAGCATGAATCATTGAATCAATAATGCGAGAATCTTTTGCCACCCGATAAATATTGATTTTGATGGAAAGCACGCTTGGGTCGAAAGAAGCCTGGCGTAATAATTCCAGCACATGTTCAAAGGTATGATAGGGATAATAGAGTAGAACATCCTGTTCACGGATGGCATCAAAACCATTGCGGAAATTATCAAACCAGATGTGCCGTAATCTCGGTAGTGGTTTATTCAGTAAGTTTTTCTTTCCCTCATTGGGAAACTTAATGAAATCTTTAAAATTGTGATAGCGTCCACCAGCAATTACGGAGTCATCATTTGATAAGCCAAGTTTGTTACGCAGTAATTCCACCATTTCATCTGGCATTTCCCTTTGGTAAACGAACCTTACCGGTTCCGCAGTTAATCGTTGTTTCAATGTAGATGACATCAATTCAAGTAAACTGGATTCCATCTCTGTTGCCAAATCATATTCAGAGTCGCGGGTCATTTTCATGGAATAGGCATTCAGTGAATCATAATCGAAGAAGCCTTTGAAAATTTCATCAAGACAGTAGCGTAGAATATTGTCCAGCAAGATCATTGATTTGCGGCGGCGTGGCATTTCAGGCGGTAAATTAACGAAACGGGGAACTTTATCTGATGGCAGCTCCAGTAATGCATATTGAATATTTTGGCCACGTATAATTTCGATCGCCAAATAGGTGTAATCATCTTTCAAGAATTCAACCAGATTTGTTTCCGGATTGATCAGGATAGGAGTGATATGTGGCCGCAGATGTTGACGGAAATATTGCCTTAACCAGATTTGCTGATTAGGTGAAATTTGTCGTTCATTGATCAGGAAAATTTGATTGCGGGCCATTTCTAACAATAATTCATTATAGAGCACATCAAATTCTTGATCGGTTTTGGCTACTTTGGCTTGAATCTTTTTCAGTACGTGCCGGGCGCTGCTGGCAGAGCCCCGTTCTTCATTAATCAGGATTCGTCGTTTAACATCAGCAAACCGGACTTTGTAGAATTCATCCAAATTATTAGAGTAAATACCCAAGAACCGCATCCTTTCAATTAATGGATTGCTCTTATCCGCCGCTTCCTGAAGCACACGTTCGTTGAATGATAACCAACTAAGTTCTTTCTCGGTATAGAGCTTGTCTTGGGACATTGTTACTCCAGATGTTAAAGTAAAAGTATTGAAATTTGGTCGCTGCCAGTCGCTAAAATTTCGGTCATAATTGCTGGCTTAGGCTTTGTCACCCGCCTTAGATGCAAAATATTGATGTTGGAAAATACACATGCGAATTGCCGTGCGGTAACAGCCATTAATAAAGAATTCATCTATTAATTCGCCTTCAATACAGAAACCCAGCTTATTATAGATATAAATAGCTTTGGCATTCTCTTTATCAACAATCAGGTAGAGTTTATACAGATTGAGGACGGAAAATGCGTATTCCATCGCGAGTTTTGCCGCTTTAGTTGCATGTCCCTGACCTTGAGATGCTGGAGCGATAATGATCTGAAATTCTGCTCGGCGATGGATATAGTCGATTTCGACGAGTTCGACCAATCCAACTTTAGAATCAGAACTCTCGATAATAAACCGGCGTTCGTTTTGGTCGTGAATATGTTTGTCATAGAGATCGCTTAACTCAACAAAAGCTTCATAAGGTTCTTCGAACCAGTAACGCATTACGCTGGCGTTGTTATCTAATTGATGGATGAAAGGTAAATCTTCCCGCTCAAGTGGACGTAACCTGACAGGTGGAATATGAGAGCCACCAGACATTTGACACCTCGGTGTTTTTAGTAAAAGGGTATTATTAATATAGTTTGCAGTGCTGGGTATCTTACCACAGCACTGTAATTAGCGGTTAGTAAATAGATTATTCTGTAGCGTAACCTTGTGGGGGAAGAGAATTCCCATCTAAATACGCCTTGCCATTGAGCATACTCAGACGTCCTTCGACAAACCAGTTGATCACTAATGGATAGATATTGTGCTCCTGAGTTTGAACCCGCTTAATAATGTCTTCTTCCAGATCATCTGCGAAAATAGGGACTTTGGCTTGCAGGATAACTGGACCGCCATCCAACTCTTCTGTTACAAAATGAACCGAAGTTCCGTGCTCTGTGTCACCATTTTCTATTGCTTTGCGGTGAGTATGCAGGCCGGGATATTTGGGCAACAAAGAAGGATGGATATTCAGTAGGCGACCAAGATAGTGCTGAACAAAGTCAGACGTCAGAATACGCATATAACCCGCGAGAACAACTAAATCTGGTTGATATTGATCAATGGCGTGTTTTAATGCTTCATCGTAAGCTCGACGATCTGCATAGTTTTCAGGGCTGATGGTATGGGCTGGAATATCTGCTTGTGTAGCTCGCAACAAGCCGTAAGCGTCTGCGTTATTACTAAATACTGCACAAATCTGCCCACCGATTTTATTCAGCTGACAGGCATCAATCACCGCCTGGAGATTGCTGCCGTTGCCAGAGATTAATACAACGATGTTTTTCATTTAATAACAACCTGTTGTTCACCTGCTTTCAGTGTAGCAATTGTACCGATTTGCCAGGCTTTTTCACCAGCCGCATTGAGCAATTCAACAGCATGTTCCGCTACTGTTTGTGGTAGTGCAATCACCATGCCGACACCACAGTTGAATGTACGATACATTTCATGACGGCTGACGTTACCGGTTTGTTGTAGCCAGTGAAATATTGCAGGCCATTGCCAGCTGGATTCATTAATCTGTGCTTGGGTATTTTCAGGCAAGACACGCGGGATATTTTCCCAGAAACCACCCCCCGTCAGGTGAGCAATAGCGTGAACGTCAACTTTTTCAATCAGGGATAAAACGGATTTAACATAAATTTTTGTTGGGGCAAGTAGGTGATCTGCCAGTGGTTTGCCTTCAAGCTCTGTTGCTTCTGGGTTTGTATTACTGACTGACAGAATTTTGCGTATCAGAGAATAGCCGTTTGAGTGTGGACCACTGGCGGCTAGAGCGATCAGAGCATCACCCGCCTGAACCTTGCTGCCGTCAATGATTTCTGATTTTTCAACGACACCAACACAGAAGCCAGCAACATCGTAATCTTCACCATGATACATTCCTGGCATTTCTGCGGTTTCACCGCCCACCAGAGCACAGCCAGATAATTTACAACCTTCTGCGATACCGGTGATAACACTGGCTGCTGTATCAACATCCAGCTTCCCAGTTGCATAATAATCAAGGAAGAACAGAGGTTCTGCACCTTGGACAACCAGGTCATTAACGCACATTGCAACTAAATCAATGCCGATAGTGTCATGACGTTTGAGATCCATTGCCAGACGTAACTTGGTACCAACACCGTCGGTACCGGAAACTAGAATGGGTTCACGGTATTTTTGTGGTAATGCACATAAAGCACCAAACCCACCTAAACCGCCCATGACTTCTGGACGACGGGTCTGTTTTACAACACCTTTAATACGGTCTACTAAGGCATTACCAGCATCAATATCTACACCGGCATCTTTATAGCTAAGAGAGGTTTTGTTGGTCACTGCGAAGTCCCCAGGCGGTTGCATTTGATAAATTAAGATAGAGTATTAGCAATTCTATCAGTCTAAGCAAACGTTTGCGAGGCCCTTGTTCAGGATCTTAAATATCAGAGTGAAAAGTAATAAGGAGTTTATGTTTGATTAAAATCAACAGATTGATAGTGGTGTTATGCTTAAAAGAGGGTATAATCTCGCGGTTTTTTTGTCTGCCGGTGACATGATATACAGTAGGAGAAGGTCCATGAAGATCGTTGAGGTGAAACACCCACTTGTTAAACATAAACTCGGCCTGATGCGAGCGAATGATATCAGCACCAAACGCTTTCGTGAACTGGCTGCGGAAGTTGGAAGCCTTCTGACTTATGAAGCAACTGCTGATTTAGAAACGGAAAAAGTCACTATTGATGGCTGGTGTGGCCCGGTAGCAGTTGAACAGATTAAAGGTAAAAAAATAACAGTTGTGCCTATTCTGCGCGCTGGGCTGGGGATGATGGATGGGGTATTAGAGAATGTCCCAAGTGCCCGGATCAGTGTTGTAGGTGTTTACCGCAATGAAGAAACATTAGAACCTGTCCCTTATTTTCAAAAACTTGCTTCCAATATTGATGAACGTATGGCACTCGTGGTTGACCCAATGTTGGCAACGGGTGGTTCCATGATTGCAACTATCGATTTACTGAAAAAAGCAGGCTGTCAGTCGATTAAAGTTTTGGTGCTGGTTGCCGCACCTGAAGGTATTGCTGCGCTAGAAAAAGTTCACCCAGATATAGAACTGTATACCGCTTCTATCGATGAGAGACTCAATGAACAAGGTTACATTGTTCCCGGTTTGGGAGATGCTGGCGATAAAATATTTGGTACGAAATAATAAGTTAGATAGCCGACTTTTGAGTCGGCTTTTTTTTGGCTCGTGATGCATTTAAAGAGGATAAATAAATGACCCGTCGCACTATTGGGGTAGATGAACGGCCTCCATTTTTACAGACCATTCCGCTGAGCTTACAGCATCTTTTTGCTATGTTTGGGGCGACGGTATTGGTGCCGATTCTGTTTAAAGTCAACCCGGCGACGATCCTGCTATTTAACGGTATTGGTACGTTATTGTATTTGGTTATCTGTAAGGGAAAAATTCCGGCTTACTTGGGATCAAGTTTCGCCTTTATTTCGCCGGTCTTATTGCTGTTGCCATTGGGATATGAATTGGCTCTGGGTGGTTTTATTGTATGCGGTGTGTTGTTTTGTTTGGTTTCGCTGATTGTGAAAGTAGCAGGGCGGAGCTGGATTAATGTGCTGTTTCCACCTGCGGCAATGGGGGCCATTGTTGCTGTTATCGGTTTGGAGCTTGCAGGGGTTGCGGCTGAGATGGCGGGTCTGCGTCCAGCGGAAGGTGCTGATGTTAATCTAACAACGTTGACAATCTCTCTGGTCACATTGGCAGTTACTATTCTTGGTTCGGTTATGTTCCGGGGATTCCTGGCTATCATCCCAATTCTGATTGGGGTATTGGTGGGTTATGCACTGGCTTTTTTGATGGGGGAAGTCGATCTGACGCCAGTACGTGAAGCACCGTGGTTTGCATTGCCCACTTTCTACGTGCCGCGTTTTGAATGGTTCGCTATTATGACGATTTTGCCTGCGGCACTGGTTGTTATAGCAGAACATGTGGGTCATTTAGTTGTAACAGCTAATATTGTGAAGAAAGATTTGTTAAAAGAACCAGGATTGCATCGTTCTATGTTTGCAAATGGTTTTTCAACCGTGATTTCTGGTTTCTTTGGCTCAACGCCGAATACGACTTATGGTGAGAATATTGGCGTCATGGCAATTACCAAGGTTTATAGCACTTGGGTTATTGGTGGCGCTGCGGTACTGGCGATTTTACTCTCCTGCGTTGGTAAACTGGCGGCAGCAATTCAGGCTATACCGGTTCCGGTAATGGGTGGTGTCTCGCTGTTGCTTTATGGGGTTATTGGTGCATCAGGTATTCGTGTGCTGATTGATTCCAAGGTGGATTATAATAAAGCACAAAATCTGATCCTGACTTCCGTTATTCTTATTATTGGCGTCAGTGGAGCGAAAATTAATATTGGTGTTGCTGAACTTAAAGGTATGGCGCTGGCAACCATTGTAGGGATTGGTATGAGCCTGATTTTCCGCTTGGTTAGTATTATTCGTCCAGAAGCGCAATATATTGAATCTTCCGTTGAATCTGTTAAGCGAGATAAATAACGTCGCTTTCTTCTTTATATACAATCGTTAAGAGAGTTTTAAATAACCAGTGAAAGAATATGTTTTACTGGTTATTTTAAGTGATTTAAATTAATTTTTATCTTAATAATATAATTAATTGAACAGGTTAGGTTATGAATTAATCCAAGAGATTAATAAAACAAATATATACCCTATGGATTCCAAGATGCTTCGCGACGGCAAGGGAGCGAATCCCCAGGAGCATAGATAACTCTGTGACCGGGGTGAGTGAGTGCAGCCAACAAAGAGGCAACTTGAAAAATAACGGGTATAAAAGGAAATAATTATCTAAGGCATTAGGTTTGTTGGTTATGAAATAGAAAAGGGAGCAAAAATCTCCCTTGTGAATGTTTATCGAACTACGTACCAGTTTTGTTTTTCATTAAGATACTGAACAGTCCCCTCTTTTTCAGATTTTTTTAGGGCGTTGTAAGCAGCACTCATGCGTTCAGCCTTTTTATTTATAGCTTTTTCGAGCTCTTTCTCAGCTTGTTTATTATGTATGGATGACATAACCCCTCCCGTTTGGGCCTAACTTATCTGTCATGGTAAAGCTATTTTGTGTCACAAATCGATGAATATATCGTTTATAAACCTTGTTGAGTCGTTCATCTGCGGCTAGCAAAACGTATCCACTAGGACTAACCGCATTATAGTGCTCATTAATCAGCCTTTCAACTTTATGCATAATCCCTGTCATTTGATCGTGGTTATTTGTGGGGTATCTCGCAAATAGTGTATTACTGTCTAAATTGTTTTTTGCATCAAATGAAACCTCAAAAAAGCGACTTAGGTCGAGTCTGTAATTTTCAGGTAAAACGACAGAGGAATCTCCCTTTGAGATAATTTCCATTATAATCAAGGTATATTCCACGCCAGACACCTTAAAATCTGAGATATGTGCTTCGCCATATCCCAAATTTTCTATTTTAAAAGGCATAGAATTTCTCAAAATTTCAATGTGTTGAAACTGTTATTTTTAGTATTCTTCAATTAGTTGATTTCAGCGCAGTATAATACAGAATCTCTTGTTCAAACTTAGTATTAAAGATAAATGCGTGCGGTGCCGCAAAAAAAAGAGGTTATAAAAGTCAGTTAGCGATATCTGTTAATCAGAAGTAACGGATATCGCTTTAATTTTATGCCTATTTTGATTTCAAATTAATGAATCAGACTCAGATTGTTCATTGAAATTGTGGCAAATAATCACGATTGATCGCCAATACATCATCCAGTAGTGGTGAAGCAATGTCTGTATCGGCAACCAGTGGGTTGGTGATCAGTGCTAATAGTGCAGCGTCACGATCACCATGAACTGCTGCTTTAATCGTTAAACGCTCGTAGGTTTTTATTTGTTGTGTCAAAGAATACATACTGTCGGACAGGCGACCAAACGTGAGTGGGTGAGCGCCTTCCGCATTAATAATACAGTTGGTTTCAATGACCGCATCATCCGGCAGACCTCGAATAGTACCGTGGTTAGCCGTATTGACCACTAATTGGCTGTTGAGGTTATTATGAATGGCGCAAATCAGATCCAGAGCAACCTCAGAGTAGAATGAACCACCACGGAAACTAAGTTGTTCTGGTTTGTGGTTAAGTTCTGGATCAGAATACAGTTTAAATAGTTCCCGCTCTACTTGCATGACCTGTTCGGCCCGTGTGCCTTGTTTGGCGGCGGCTTCTCGCTCTTCCTGTAACATATTGCGGGTTTGGTAGAAGTAGCGATGATAAGGGCAAGGGATTGCGCCTAATGCCTTAAGTAGTGGTGGGGGCCAAGGTGCTTCTTTAATATTATTCATGGTTAAAGCTGCACCATTGCATAGCATATCAAGCACCCGCTGAGTTTCATCTCGCCCTGAAACCAACACCTGATGTACCCAGACCATGTGATTAAGTCCCGCAAAGTGTAGCTGTACATCTTGGTAGGGACGTTGCAGCATATTGGCTATCATGTGATGCATGGTGACCGGGACATTACATAGGCCAATAACTTTTACCTTGCTATAACGGGAAATTGCTTCGGTAACGATCCCAGCTGGATTGGTAAAGTTAATAACCCATGCTTCTGGTGCAAGTTGCTCAACTCGGTGGGCGATATCCAGCAAAACGGGAATGGTGCGTAATGCTTTGGCGAATCCACCTACGCCGGTAGTTTCCTGGCCGATCAAGCCATATTTTAACCCCAGACGTTCATCTGCCGCGCGTGCCGGAAGTTGGCCAACACGTAATTGAGTCAAAATAAAACTGGCACCGCGAATTGCATTATCTAATGTGAAATGTACGCTGACGATAACGTGATCCAGGCCATGACGGGCTAACATTCGGCGGGTAAGTGCAGCGATGATTTCTACTTTCTGTTTTCCGCTGTCAATGTCAACTAACGCCAATTCGGATAGCGGAATACTTTTGTGGCGCTGAATAAGCCCTTCGACTAATTCAGGTGTGTAGCTACTACCACCGCCAATAACGGCTATTTTGATCTGTTTCATGTATTTTCCTCCTGTAACGACATTCGGCGGTAAAGTTCAATCATGTCGCTGGCAAGATCTTGAATAACCATCGCGTTCATTAAATGATCTTGCGCATGGATGGTGATGAGATTGACAGGCAATTTACCGCAGCCTTCATCTTGTCCGATCAAGGTTGTTTGAATGGTATGTGCTTCTTTGATTGCCTGTTGGGATTCATCCATCATTGTTTGTGCGGCTTGGAAATTACCATTTCTGGCATGCTGTAATGCCATCAGAGCATGACTGCGTGCGCTCCCGGCATGAACTAGCAGTTCTACGATAGTTTGTTCCAAATCCATGTGTGAATCCTCCGATTATGGTTGAGAGCGAGTTTTTACCTCGATGGATTCCGTGTTTTCTTGTTGTTTACTTTCTTCATTGACTAATTGCTTTTCATAAATTTTGAAGAAGGGATACCAGATGAATAGATCGATTATTATTAATATGATAACCAGTACTGCCGAGCGGTAATCCCAGGCGGCAGAAATCATTGCACCAAGGGGGGCCGGAGTGGTCCAGGGCGAGATGGCGACCATTTTATGTACAAAGTCAAGATGCAGAGCGCTGTAGGACAATACTGCATTGACTAATGGTACAACCAATAGCGGAATAAATAGGGCTGGATTCATAACAATCGGTGAACCAAATAACAAAGGTTCGTTAATATTGAACATGACTGGAACTACACTCAGTTTTCCGATTGTACGTAAGTGCATAGAACGGCTACGCAGATAAAGAATAGCCAGAACTAGTGTAGAACCAGAACCGCCAATACATACATAAAATGACCAGTAAGGATCAGTAAGAATTTGTGTTGGCGCAATACCTTGCGCCGTTAATGTTGCATTGGTAGCAAGATTGGCAATAAAAATAGGTGTCATCAGGCCAGTAACGATATTGGCGCCATGAATACCAGCAAACCACAGTAGGTTAGCAATGAATAGTGTCAGCATAATGGCGGGCAGAGTATCGCTGACGGAAATAAGGGGTTGGAACATTTGCATTATAGCAGCGGGAATAAGTAGATTGAATTCACTCTGCAATAGCAAGCTAGCAGGATAAACGGTTAACAGGATACCTATGACTGGGTACAAAAGTTCGAAAGAACGGGCAATTGCTGGTGGTACTTGTGTCGGCATTCGGATGGTGATGTTATATTTTTTTAATAAGCGCGTCAGTTCAACTGACCAGATAGCGCAAATTAATGAGGTAAATACACCCGTGCCACCGAGGAAGTCGAGGGCTATTTTGTTTTCTATCTGTGGGGCTGCGGCTAGCAAAAATGCCATTAGAGAGAGTAAAGCAGAAGTTAACCCGTCCAAACCGTAGGATTTAGCTAAGCTGTAGGCAGTACCAGCTGAGACAAAAATACTCATTAATCCCATCGTCATAAAATAAGGCATAGTGATGGTATCCCAGTGCGTTTTAGCAAAGGATAACCAAACTTGGCCGAATGAGGATGAAGTTTGTGAATCGAATGGTGGGTTTGCCATAATCAGCATCATGCTGCCGATGATCAAAAATGGCATGGCTGAGATGAAGCCATCACGCATTGCAATAATATGTCGCTGATTACCGATTTTCCCGGCAAACGGGATAATGTAGTGTTCTAAAACACGCATGAAAGATGCGTAAAGATTCATGGGGGTTACTCCACATGATGATGAAATAGCTTATTCCAACAGACTTAATGCCTTATCGAGAACTTTGTCACCGCGAAGCGCGCCATAATCCATCATGTCAATAACGTCTATTGGCTTACCGAGTGGTTTGGCGATAGCGGAAAAGTGGGTCAGTTGGTATCTTACCTGTGGGCCAAGTAAAACAACGTCAGTGTCGGCTATCAGGTGTTTTAATTCAGCAGTGGGAACAGCTTTAATCTCAATGTCCAATCCTCTTTTTGTTACTTCTGCTCGCATACGTTGTACCAACATGCTGGTGGACATGCCGGCAGCACAACACAATAGGATTTTTTTCATAACTTAGCCTCGTTTCTAATGGGAACACTTGTACTTTTTATAAGACTAGCAACTTATGTTAAATTTGATGCGATTTTGTTCGCATATTGATAAGAGTATGTTGAGGAATAGGGAGGGGATGTGATCTTTGTCTGTATGCATATGAAATGAAAGTGTCAAGTTATATGGGGTGTTGTTATATACCCAATAGATTTCGAGTTGCAGCGCGGCGGCAAGTGAACGAATCCCCGGGAGCATAGATAACTCTGTGACTGGGGTGAGTGAAAGCAGCCAACAAAGCAGCAACTTGAAAGATGAAGGGTAACTACACTGATTTTGCGGGAACGGGACAACCTATTGCCTAGTTTTTTTGAAGAGTATCGCGCGCAAAGCTTAAACTGTCCCTGTTTTTTGTCATTCTTAGCATTCAAGATACTTCACAGACATTTGCAGATTGTTCTGTATATGAGCTATTTGTAGTGAAATGTTGTGCTGCATTAGAAGATGCTGCATCTGAAACGAATTTAACTTGTTGAATCCTAAAAATTGTTTTTTTATTATTTACCTATACAGTTCATTTACAACTATTTTCTATGATAAACTTATTTGTGCTTGTTACCCGCTCTGTTTGAGGTGCTTCTGAACACACCATCGCAGCTTTCATTACCTTTATATCTTCCCGATGACGAAACTTTTGCCAGTTTTTTCCCGGGGGAAAACGCTACCCTGTTAGCTGCAATCAAATTGGCCATTAATCAGCAGCATGGCAGCTATATTTATTTCTGGTCCCGCGAAAGTGGGGGGCGAAGCCATTTATTGCATGCCGCATGCGCTGAATTATCTCTAAAAGATGAAGCTGTGGGTTATGTTCCTCTGGATAAACGTGCCTATTTTATCCCTGAAGTACTTGATGGCATGGAACACTTATCACTAGTTTGTATTGATAATATTGAATGTATTGCGGGTGATGAAGAGTGGGAAATGGCGATTTTTAATCTTTATAATCGTATCCTAGAAATTGGGCGCACTTGTTTGTTGATCAGTGGAGATCGCCCACCTCGCCAGATTGATCTTATGCTACCTGATTTGGCTTCCCGTCTGGATTGGGGACAAATTTATAAATTACAACCGCTTTCCGATGATGAGAAATTACAGGCTTTGCAATTGCGTGCAAAGTTACGTGGTTTTGAATTGCCGGAAGATGTGGGGCGTTTCTTACTGAAAAGATTGGACAGAGAAATGCGAACCTTGTTTATGACATTGAACCAGTTAGATCATGCTTCGATAGTTGCTCAGCGTAAGCTGACGATTCCGTTTGTGAAGGATATCTTGCACCTGTAAAGATGATGGTGATTTCACCATCATCACATTCACTTGATTCAGCCAAGAATTTCTTTTACTTGTTCCGGCGGGCGTCCAAGTCTGGCTTTATTGCCACAGACAACAATCGGGCGTTCAATCAGTTTAGGATTTGCTACCATTATTTTCAGTAAATCATTCTGAGTGAGTTGTTCATCAGCCAGATTTAACTCCTGGTATAAATCTTCTTTAGTCCGCATCAACTGGCGAGCATCATTAAAACCAAGTTGTTCTAATAAAGCAGATAATTGCTCTACAGTTGGGGGTGTCTCTAGATAGAAAATAATCTGTGGCTTAATACCCTGTTCTTCAATGAGCGCTAACGTTTCACGGCTTTTGGAGCAGCGTGGGTTATGATAAATAGTTACCTGTTGCATGAGAGTTCCTTAACGTTTGTATTGACTGTAACGCTGTTGTAGCTGACGTAACTGATCGATGCGGGCATCATAACGTTCTTGATCGTAACTACCTAATTTTACCAGTGAGCTGGCGCTACTAAGGTATTTAATCGCGTTGTCAAATTGGCCACGGAGCGCCATTTCTTCGGCGTAAGCTGATAATTCTTCGTGGCGTTTGCCTTGCTGAGCTGCGGCTTCAGCCATCAGGTGCCAACCGTTCGGATCATCGGGATTATTGAACGTATAACGGTAAAGCAGTTTTTCAGCTTGTTGATATTGCTTGGCGCGAATAAGTGTATTTGCCAAGTTAATCTGTAATACCAAATTATCTTTTTGTTTCTGTAAGGCGTTTTGTAACCGAGTGATGGCTTGAGCAGTCCGATTTTGCTCAATATCGATATCGGTCATCATATCAATAAACCAGATATTATCCGGTTGTTTTGCCAATAATGGTTCCAGAATAGCCCGGGCTTCAGCGTATTTTTTATCCTGAGAAAACAAGATTGCTTTGCCATAAGCTGAAGCAAGTTGTTCTTTAGCTGTACCTTTACGATAATTTTCTAAAATTTGCTCCAAGTAGCTACGTTGTTCTGTGGTGTACATTCCGATAATACGGACTTTGGCGAATAGAAAATCTTGAGATTGTGGAACACGCCTCGCAGGATACTGGTTAGCCCGGTTACGAGCATCAGCAAGACGGCTGTCAGGTAACGGGTGAGTGAGTAATATTTCTGGTGGTTTAGAGCTATAACGGGTTTGATCTGCCAGGATCTGCATAAAATCTGGCATACCTTGAGGATCAAAACCGGCCTTGCGGAGCGTCTGCATACCAATGCGGTCAGCTTCTTGTTCATTGGATTGGGTAAAGCTGATCATCCCTTGCTGTACACCGGCGATAGTGCCACTGAGTGCTGCCATGCCCGCTTGTGGGTTAGCCATGAGCAAGAGAATGGAGCCTAATGTACCTGCCCAAGCTAGAGGTGCTTTACGCTGCTGATCTTCCATCATTCGAGCCAGATGGCGTTGAGTAACGTGGGAAATTTCGTGAGCTATAACGGATGCAAGTTCACTTTCATTACGACTATAACGAAAAAGTGCAGCATGGAGGACGACGTTTCCACCGAAAAAAGCATAGGCGTTGATATTTGGGTTATTAACCAGATAGAAATGAAACGGCGTTTTAACTGAGTCTGCATGGGCTACCAATTTTTGCCCAAGAGTATTGATATATTGAATCAATAATGGGTCATAAATTAGAGGGGCATTAGCACGCATCTGGCGGGCGTAAAAATCTCCCATTGCCAATTCCTGATTAATACTCAGGGTTGAACCTGCCGTGGTACCTATGTCCGGTAACGAATCTTCAATAGAGGCGCTGAGAACAGGGGAATGTGCTAGCAATAGTGTACTGACGAATATTGCTGGCAGAAATTTGTTAGACATTATTTTCATAAAACAAAAATGATCTCATTTGGCCATTGTTTTTAGATAATGCGTGTATGATGAACAAGGGTACCTTAAAATTAACCAATTAGTACAATTTTTAAGAAAAATAGAAATTATGAATACTGCTATTAAGGAGCCTGGTCAATGCTGGACATGATTATACAGTGGTATCGTCGTCGATTTACTGATCCGCAAGTCATTGCGCTATTTATCATCCTTGTAGTTGGGTTTTGTATTATTTATTTCTTACATGGCATTTTAGCACCACTATTGGTAGCGATTGTCCTTGCTTACTTGCTGGAATGGCCAACTTCTATGCTTGAAAAACTGGGATGTTCACGGACAGTTGCTGTTTGTATTGTGCTGATTATTTTTTCTGGGATCAGTGCGTTGGTCATTTTGATTGTGGCACCCACTGCGTGGCAACAGGGGCTTAATCTACTGTCAGATATACCTAATATGCTTAACCGGTTTAATGAATATGCCCAGACATTACCGACACGTTATCCGGTTCTGGTTGATGCTGGCATTATTGATATGATGGCGGAGAATTTGCGTAGTAAGATTTCAACTGCCGGAGAGTCTGTCGTGAAATTTTCAGTAGCTTCATTGATTGGTTTGCTGACGCTGGCTATCTATCTGATACTCGTGCCATTGATGGCGTTCTTCCTACTGAAAGATAAAAACCAGATGTTGCAAGCGTTACAACGGGTTCTGCCACGTAACCGCATTTTAGCTGGGCAGGTATGGCGCGAGATGAATCAGCAAATCACTAATTATATTCGTGGTAAAGTCACGGAGATGGTCATTGTTGGTATTTGTACCTACGCTGTATTTGCATTTCTTGGATTGGAGTATTCATTATTGCTTTCTGTCCTGGTCGGGTTGTCAGTATTAATTCCCTATGTTGGAGCGCTGATTGTCACGATCCCGGTCATATTGGTTGCTTTATTTCAGTGGGGGGTAGGGACAGATTTCTGGACGTTGATTATTGCTTATCTGATTGTTCAGGGGTTGGATGGTAATTTACTGGTACCGATTTTGTTCTCTGAAGCAGTAAATCTACACCCTTTGGTGATTATTCTTTCTGTAATTACTTTTGGTGGCTTATGGGGATTTTGGGGCATATTCTTTGCTATTCCATTGGCGACGCTGATTAAAGCGGTTATTCATGCATGGCCGGAAGAGATGGTTATAACAGAAGACGGTGAGGTGAAAGAGTAGCTCCTCTTTTTATGTTGAAAATTATCTTGGTATTTATCTCATTGATTGATGCCAGTTACTGCTATTAGGGGAAGGACGGAGTGGGAATATCCCTCCCGTACCTGCCCCGACTATCTTGAGCTGTTAGAAATATGATTAAGTTCTTGCTGTTTTCTTAAGAGTGTTGTTTCAGATAATCCACCACGATTTGGTGGTGATCACTAGTCTTAAATTTATCAAAAACGTGTTCAATATTACCTGTGGCATCAATTAGGAAACTAATACGGTGAATACCATCATAGGTTTTCCCCATAAATTGTTTTTTACCCCAGACACCAAATTGTTCAGCGACTTGATGATCTTCGTCAGACAACAGCGTGAAGTTCAGCATTTCTTTCTCCACAAAGCGCGACAGTTTACTTGGGTTATCAGTGCTAATACCCAACACTTCAACACCTGATCCCTTTAATGTATTCATTTCATCGCGTAGACCACAGGCTTGTACAGTACAGCCAGGAGTCATTGCTTTGGGATAAAAATAAACTAAAACACGCTGACCTTCAAAATCAGACAAATTGATTGTTTCTCCATCTTGGTCAGGAAGGCTAAACTGGGGGGCCTTATCACCGGCTTTCAATGGGTTCATCACGTATTCTCCGTTTAATCTTTCTACTAAAGTGGTTCAAGAATACTAATACTGCCTTGTGCTTTTAGATCTGTACATAGCTTATTAAACGCTTGCTTAATAATTAAGCCGTCATCATCTAATAGACTGTGAGCAGTAATTTGGATTTGTAATCGGGCAGAGACATTACCTTCTCGTGGCTGCGTTTTTGATACCAGTTCAGCAATATTAAAATCCTGGGTAGTAAACAGATTGGTAAACTGCTCAACAATACCGGGGGAGTCATCAACATCAACCTTGACGGAAACCGTGGAAGGGAATGTTGTATGAGTATCACACCTTGTACGCTTCATGACGATAAGAAGATCTAGCTCGGCCCCTTTCTGTGGCAGCGTCGATTCAATCATGGTGATAGCGTTCCAGCTACCGGAAAGCAGCATAATGAAGGTAAATTCCTCACCAAACATAGCTAGTCGGCTGTCTTCAATGTTACAACCACATTCACTTACCAGACGAGTGATTGTGTTGACGATGCCAGGGCGGTCAGCACCTAAAGCGGTTATAACTAAAAAATGTTGTTCTGATTGTGGCAAAGTCACGTTTCCTTCTCTGCTGTGGTTTATTTAAGGTAAACACAAAAAGGCTATACTGCCAAGGTCAATTGCATCAAAGTTGTCCTATTATTCTCATTCCCTACCTTTGAATTTCAATATACCCAATAGATTTCAAGATGCATCGCGACGGCAAGGGAGCGAATCCCCGGGAGCATAGATAACTCTGTGACCGGGGTGAGTGAGTGCAGCCAACAAAGAGGCAACTTGAAAGATAACAGGTATAAATTACTTTGATTATCACTTCTCTTTAACAAAGGTTCTCCGGTATTAACAAAATTCATTGAAATCTGGTGTTAAATAGTTTCCTTCTGTATGGCTAGAAAGTACCATGGAACTCTTGTTTGTATAGGGGGGTATGTAATGTTTAGCGGGAGCTTTGAATTCACAGGCAGTATTGTTGCGCTGGTGACACCAATGAATGCAAATGGTCATGTTGATAAAGTCAGCTTGAAAAAGTTAGTCGATTATCATGTTGCCAGTGGTACATCGGCTATCGTTTCGGTAGGAACAACGGGAGAATCGGCCACATTAAGTCACGATGAACACGGTGATGTTGTTTTGACAACCATCGAACTGGCCGACGGACGTATTCCGGTAATTGCTGGAACAGGTGCAAATGCGACTGCTGAAGCGATATCCCTGACGAAGCGTTTTGAAAATAGTGGTGTTGTTGGTTGCTTGACGGTAACACCTTATTATAATAAGCCCTCACAGGAGGGGTTATATCAGCATTTTAAAACTATCGCTGAAAATACTGACTTGCCACAAATTCTGTATAATGTGCCTTCTCGTACTGGATGTGATTTGCTGCCGTCAACTGTAGCTCGTTTGGCGAAGATTAAAAATATTGTCGCAATTAAAGAAGCGACAGGGAACTTAAATCGCGTTAGTCAAATCCAAGAGTTGGTTAATGATGATAGTTTCATCTTATTGAGCGGTGATGATGCAAGTGGATTGGATTTTATCCAGCTTGGAGGAAAAGGGGTAATTTCTGTTACTGCAAACATTGCAGCGCCTGAAATTGCCAAGCTCTGTGAATTGGCATTAAGCGGTCAGTTTACAGAAGCGCGTAAGCTGAATAACCGTCTGATGGATTTACACCATCAGTTATTTGTTGAACCTAACCCAATTCCAGTTAAATGGGGATGTCACAAATTAGGTCTGATTGCTGATGACACTGTGCGTCTGCCCATGACGCCATTGACAGATGCAGGAAAAGTCTCAGTCGAAAAAGCCTTGAGAATGGCCGGATTACTGTAAAATTTAGGGAATTTTAATGGCAATATTATTGCAAAAATCAAAGGTCATGAAGATTGCTGGTATGTCATTGGCAATGTTACTGGCAGCGTGTTCCAGCGACCAAAGTTATAAGCGCCAGGTTAATGGTGATTATGCGTATCTTGAAGCGCCTCCTCTGAAAGCACTGAATGTTCCTGCGGGTATGATATTACCATTACAGAATGGTGAATATGATATTCCACCAACGATATCTAAGGGGCTGATAGGGAAAGAGCTTGATATTCGTCCACCATCTCAGGCGTTGGCTTTGTTAAGTGGCTCCCGTACTGAAAACAGTATAAAAAGCAGTAAATTGCTACTTGAAAACACCCCTGAGAATAGCAATCTGTGGTCACAGATTAATAATGTTCTGCTGAAAAAAGGTGACAAAATCAGCCAGCGTGATGATGCTAATCAAACACTGGTAACAGATTGGATTGAATGGCAACGTACAGATGAGGATGTGCCCTATCAGACTCGTCACCGTATCAGTATTGCACACCAGAACTATCAGATTGAATTATCGGTGGCTAACGAGGGGTTGAGACAAGGTGGTCAACAGGTAACTGATCCTGTTGAAATCCAGCGTTATAACGCACTGATGCTTAATGAACTGATTGAAGGTGTGAACCGGCAACGTGAACGCATGAGTGACAACCCTGCGGCACACAATTTAGGGCCATTAGATGTACAGAGTGGTGGAGATACTTCTGGATTACCTCAGATGATTGTTCGGGCACCATATAATATCGTTTGGGACAGGCTACCGGCAGCGCTGGAAAAAGTGGGTATGAAAGTAGGTAACCGTAGTCGTTCGACAGGTTCTATCACTGTAGCCTATAAAAGTCTCAGTACATCTGAATGGAAATCAATGGGTGTTAATGAACCTTCCATCAGCGAAGGTGATTATAAATTACAAATTGGTGATTTAAATAACCGAAGCAGCTTACAATTTATTAGCGATAAAGGTAAGCCGTTGACGCAGGTACAAAATGATGAGCTGGTTGCAGTATTGAAAGCCGCTTTCAGCCAGACAGCAGGATTGTAGACATAAATATAAGCAAAGGGGCGAAAGCCCCTTTGCTATTTATAGCTATTTCTAATGATTATTTTTCGTATTGATATTTGGGAGTATGTAAAATGCAAAAAAAAGCTGAGTTGTATCGTGGCAAGGCAAAAACGGTGTACACCACTGATGATCCTGATCGGCTAATTTTGGAATTCCGTAATGATACATCGGCGTTGGATGGTGAACGTATTGAACAGTTCGACCGCAAAGGGATGGTGAATAACAAATTCAATCATTTCATTATGAATAAGCTGGAAGAAGCGGGTATTCCAACGCAAATGGAACGCCTGTTATCAGACACTGAAGTACTGGTCAAAAAGCTGGATATGGTGCCAGTTGAGTGTGTTATCCGTAATCGGGCTGCCGGTTCGTTAGTCAGACGCCTTGGGGTTGAAGAAGGTTTAGTATTGAGTCCCCCTCTGTTCGATCAGTTTCTCAAAAATGATGCTCTGCACGATCCAATGGTGAATGAATCCTATTGTGAAACTTTTGGTTGGGTCAGTAAAGAACACCTGGCTGAAATGAAAAATTTGAGCTACAAGGCCAATGAAATATTGAGCAAATTGTTTGATGATGCTGGTTTGATTTTGGTTGATTTCAAACTTGAGTTTGGTTTATTTAAAGGGCAAATAGTTCTGGGTGATGAATTTTCTCCCGATGGTTGTCGTTTATGGGATAAAGAGACTTTGGATAAAATGGATAAAGACCGTTTCCGCCAAAGTCTTGGTGGTCTGATTGAAGCGTATGAAGAAGTAGCGCACCGTATTGGTGTTGTTTTAGATTAATTACGCAAACGATTACCTGGGCCGAAAGGCCCTTTTTATTAGTATAAAGTGATACTGGTTATAATTTTCCACTTTGTTTTTGGTAATTAATATCATCGGATGGGATTAATAGCGGATATAAATTAACTTATATTGATTTAGCTTATTTGAATTAATTGAATATTAATTCAATAAGGATAATTTGTCATTTTATTAGTAATGAATGGTTAAGTTAGAAAACAACCAAAATTAACCAGAAATACATTTATACCCTTCATCCTTCAAGTTGCTGCTTTGTTGGCTGCTTTCACTCACCCCAGTCACATAGTTATCTATGCTCCTGGGGATGCGTTCATTTGCTGTCGCGCTGCAACTTGAAATCTATTGGGTATATATAATTGTTATGCATTTGTAAATATTGTGATAATTCATCGGTTTTTTTGTTGGCTTTTTCTTCACTTGTGACTCATTGTCTGGAATAAGTTATCCATTGGCAATATACTTGCCTGCTTGGATATAGGGTAACCCGTAAAAGGTATTGACAATATAGAATAAGACATAAATTTTATTTTCTGGCTATTTTCTTGTGATAGCGTTTATAAAGATCTCAATCATGTAGTGATAAACGTGAATATTTTGCGATAATTGCATTTTTCCAAATGCAAACAAGATGTTACTGTTGTGATTAATTTGTTATTAATAAGGGCAGCATTAGCTGCATCTCCATATATTGATGTTATGAATAACATCCCTAATTTTACTGAGGTGATATAACCCAAAGATGGAAAACATTATGTCAAAGAATTTAACCGCATGGCAGATACTGTTACGTAGTGCCATACCGTTTAAGGGAACGGTTATGTGTGCCTTTCTGGCCTTAACCGTCACATTATTATGCGATCTAGGTGGCCCCTATATTATAAGGAATTACGTCGATAAGGCGACGTCAGGAACCACTGCTGATCAGCTTATTATGTTGGCAATAATTTATCTTTTCATCGCCTCGATTGGGGTCATGGGTAGTTTGGTCACTAGCTACATGAGCACCAAGGCTGGTTGGGGTATTGCAGATACTATTAGATACAAACTTTTTCATCATGTGATGACGGTTTTACCCGTATTGGAAATAGAGAGAAGATCGCAGGGAGAGCTGTTGGAAAGCGTCGAAGGAAACGCTGACATTATAGGAAAAACGATTTCTAAAGCTGGTTTCAAGGCTATTGGTAATTCAGCACTGGCACTCGGTACATTAATCATTATATTCAATGTCATGCCCCAGGCGGGCATTGCTATGGCTATTGTTATTATATTGGTGGCATATGTACTTATTCAATTAACCAGACTTGCTGTTCGTCGTTGGCTCATTGCGCGAACGGAGAAAGCAAGGATCTTTGGTTTTATCGGTGATTCACTCCATGCAATGGATGATTTGCAGCCATTATCTCAAGCCCATTGGCCTTCCGTTGCATTTCGTAAGATGTTGTCAGTATTACTCAAAATTGAACGCAAGGCTTATATCGGCGGTAGGGCTTTCTGGCCAATTACTCAGCTCTTTTTTGCATTGTGCTTCGGTATAGGTTTTGGCTTTGGGCTTCAGTTACTTGGCCAAGACAGTATAAGTATCGGCACATTAACAATGGTCTATCTCTATGTTGACAAGCTGCGAGAGCCAGTGGAAGACATGTCACAAGAAATAGAGTTGCTACAGAAGTTATTTGCTGCTTTATCACTTGCGGCTAAAACGCTAAGTGAAGGTACTGCAAGTAAATCACCAGATAATCTATTGCCTGATGGCCCTCTCTCTATCCATTTCGATAATGTTGATTTCAGTTATGGTGGGGAAGAAACACAGGTTTTGCATAGCGTTAATTTTTACGTTGCTCCGGGGAGCAAAATTGGCATTATCGGGAGAACGGGAGCAGGAAAAAGCACTATTCTTAATTTGATGTGTGGATTTGCGCAGCCTGATTCGGGAAGAGTGACAATTGGAAATATTGATGTCTCAACAATTAGACCTGAAGAATTTGCGAAAAAGGTTGCCGTGCTTAGTCAGCGTTCTCATTTGTTCTCTGCAACGTTGCGGGAAAATTTAACACTATTCAGTAATGAAATATCTGACGGTCAGATTTGGGCTGTTCTGCAAGAATTAGATGCGCTTGAATGGGCTAAAGCATTACCGGATGGTCTTAATACACTCGTCGGAACCAACGGACGGATAATGTCAGAAGGGGAAATTCAAATGATAGCGGGCGCCAGAGTGATGTTACAGCATTGCTCGTTGGTGATTATTGATGAAGGAACATCTCAACTCGATCCGCAGACTGAAGAGAGTTGGCTGAAATTACTTGGAAAATTAAGTCGCAATCGCACCGTAGTGATGGTCGCACACCGTCTTCATACACTTTCAGCCGTTGATGAAATCATCATTATTGATGATGGGCGGATTAAACAGCGAGTTCCAGAAACAGAAATCGCAATGTTAACCAGCAATCATGGACTCATTGTATGACTATATCCAGTGTATCAACTAAACCTAAGATGTTATCGGCATTGATTGATTTGGTGAAAAAATTTGCCCCTCTCTATTTCATCACAATGTTTGTATGGACACTTATGCACGGTTTTCCTTTGTTGATTGGTTACTTAATCAGTAAGCTACTGGATAGTGCAATAAATGAACCGACTAATCCTACAGTCTGGTGGTTACTTTCCTCTGCAATTGCTGTAATGGTTTTGCGATCGCTAGTTCTCTTCATGGGATTAAGCCTGGACTTTACGTTGATATTTAAAGTAAGTGCTTATTTGAAAGAGAGAGTTTTACGCGGCGTGAGCCATTGTTCTCATAATCAGAGGCACGCTTTTTCACAAGGCGATATTTTGAATCGCATTCGTGATGATAGTGATGAAATTGCGGAATTCTTGAGTTGGACTTCTGATTTTATCTACCGGGCATTACTTTTAATTATCGCATTAGTTGTGCTTATCAACACTGATCCAATAACCACGCTGGCTCTTATGCCGATGATTGTGGGTCTCTGGATTGGCGCGATACTTAAACGCAAAGTAGGTAATTTACAAGAGAGTAAACGTCAATCGCAGGGAGATATTGCAGGTCAGATTACTGATGTTTTAACGGGTATACGTGATCTGCGCCTTAGCAACAAAATTGAAGGTCAGATTGAGAGATTGTCGCAGAAATTTGTGAGTCGACGGGCTATTCAAGCCAAACATCAGGTATTTACTGACCTTCTTTCTGGCCTGTTTAAAAATATTGTCATAATCGGAACATCAGCGGTTTTATTGATAGTGAGTAAACGAATCGTTGATGGCAGTTTTACTGTGGGTAATCTGGCGTTATTTTTGACTTATATCGGCTGGATCAGTGAACAGATATTTTTCTTTGGTCGGTCTATTGCTAATTATAAAAATGCTGATGTGTGTTATGAGCGCATCAAACAGTTATTGGCAGATAAAAGAGAAATAAAAGAAGATGAACAAGGTGAGGTTCTCCATAAGCTTAGTGTTAATCATCTTGCGTATTCAAATACTCAGCTCCCTGTTTCATTTGAAGCGACAACTAATCAGGTCGTTGGAATTGTTGGGGAGATGGGGGCGGGTAAAACCACCTTTTTGCGTTATTTGATCGGTTTGGAAAAGTCCAGTTCTGGCAGTGTGCTTTGGAATAACAGAGAAGTTCTGGGGAATGAAAACTGGTGGCGGAATCCACGTATCGGATATGCCAGACAAAGAGCGGGTTTTTTTGGTGGAACAGTAAGACAAAATCTCGCATTGGGCGATACGGATATTGATGACGATATTATGGTGCAGGCTTTAGAGGCGGTAGGTATGACTCCTGGCTCATATGAGCTACCAGAAGGACTTGATACTGTCATTAATTCTGGCAGCGCCCGGCAACTGTCTGGTGGCCAGCGTCAACGTTTGGCGTTGGCTCGAATGTTATGTCGTCCTGCTGATGTTTATATTGTTGATAATTGTGATTCATCATTAGATGCAGTTACGGCTCGTCACTTATGGTCCACCTTGCCGGAGCGTTGGCCTGGTTTGTGGATTGTTGTTTCATGCAATGCTGATCTTCTCGCTAAAGCTGACCATATTGTTACTGTTCAACGACGGAGGGAGTTGGCATGATCCCTGGAAAATAGTTGTGCCGCATGAGGGAATGCTTAGCCTAATAATGTAATGGCGCTAGGGAATACCGATACGTTAAATGCTTGTCAGAGGCAATGTAAGACTAAAGCAATCGTATTCGTATAATCGTATATTGCTATGCGATTGCCAATGACAACAAGAATCACCTGGCTTTAGCCAGGTGAGTTTCAATGTATAAAGAATGTAGGCACTTGCAATGTGGTTGAGTTGAAGGTTCCACTCAGCTATACAAATATGAAAGGAGAGGTTGTTATGGTAAAAATCGCTGATTATCCACAAATGAAAAGTTGTGCTTGGTATCTTGCTGAAGATACTGAGCTAACTGATCGTGATGCTCTGGCATTTTACGAGCGCAATTGGAAATATGTCGAAGAAGATAAGCTTGAACCCCAGGAACGTCAGTTGATTGAACGACTCATTCATGAGCAGGGGCATGGTTTTTTAAATGTTTAATTTTCGTCTTGCGCATCATAACCGTATTGCGAAGGTGTTAAGCTCTTTATCACAAGACTTTCTTGATGATGCAGATGGCTATTTTGCAGGGGGACCGCAATAGTTATGATGCTCTCTGAGTACAGGGAATCGGTTGATATCGATTTTTTGTGTTCCTCACGTGAAGGTTACAGCAAGCTTCGTTTCGCTGGAGTCAGATAACTATTATCACGATTACTAATCTAAATAATCCCTACACTGATTAAAAAACTATTTCGTCTGAATTTAATCTGCACAATTTTTCTGTATATCGGGCTTTTCATATCAAAAACACCAAAGACTGGGATACTTGAGCAAAAATTGATATAAAAAAGCAAATCACCGTTATTTGAGAAATGGCATGCTTGTTAAGAGATTAATTACCGCGTTGGATGAGGAAATAACAGTATTGATAACTGCGTTACTTGATGAACAATGGGAAGCTGCTAGGGAATTAATGAATGAACCATTGCGCGTGGTGGCTGATGATCTGACTTTAATTGCACTGGCAGACAGTTTGTATAACTCAGATATCGATATTATTTACCACCAGCAAGGTGCTTGTCATCTGCGACTAAATACTCTCAATGGAAAATTCAATCTTTATATTGGGCTTAAAGATCAGCAAATTGATTCGCTTACGTTATCTCGATGCCCGATACCCAATGCGTATGAAAGGCCGGGCATTTTTACCGAAAAAATGCTAAGGGAGTTTGGCCTTGAAGAGCTTCCTGATGGTTTGGTGTGTCTGCCGTCACCACATAATGTCAAAGCACTGGCATTATTGCTTGCTGGTTCTGGTCCGCATTCAATGGATTATGATGTTGGTCCTAATCCACTGTTTCGTATGTTGGCACATGAGTTAAGCCGATACGGTATCGCAAGCGCACGGTTTGACAAACGCTATTATCGCTCTTGGCAGGGAAATACCGATCCAGAGTCGATAGATCTTAATGCAGAAATTGTTGATGACGCATGTAATATTTTAACTGGCTTAATGGAACATACTGAATTTCACAATGTGCCGGTATTCCTTGTTGGGCACAGTTTCGGCGGATATGTTAGCCCATTAATTGCAAAGAATTTACGGCAAAAGTCGGGTCTAAATATTGCGGGCATAGTGATGCTGGCGACGCCATTTCGTAGTTTACTTCAGGTGATTTTATCCCAATTATCCAGTGGGAAAGAGAACGATACGGTGTCTCTTGCGAACTTGCTGGCCGTACCGGAGAGTTATCTCAAACAAATTGAGGGTTACCACGCATTGACTTGCTTAAAAGATTTGCCCTCAATACCTTTATTCTTGGCTCAAGGTGATCAGGATTTTCAGGTTCCGTATGATATTGACTTGGCAATGTGGAAAACTGCACTGCAAGGCAATAAAGATGCGGAATTCAAACTTTATACTGGGTTGAATCACATTTTATTGCCTACAACAGGATATTCCAGTAGCGAGGATTATCTGCAACCAAGCCAGATTCCAGAGCAGGTGATTACTGATCTTGCTACATGGCTTATCCACCACTCATCATGAAATGACAGGTAGCTCAGTTAATTTTTTGCGATTAGATTGATCCAGTCATTAATTGTCGGCCACCGGACCAAATCTGCAAATTTAACTGAATAACCGGCATATTTTAACCGATCAACCAGCATTAACATTTTTATCGAGTCGAAACCAATATCAAAAAGATTCTCGTCTGCTGGAATGGTTTTTTCCTCTGGGTGAAGAGTTGTGATTTCCCGAAGTAAAATTTCATATAAAAGTTGATTTTTCATCGTACCTCCAAAGTTGTGTTAAACAAAACAGGCTACAATTCCCTGATCCCTTCGATCGGCGCGGATGCTGCTGCGCGATGGGATGGATATACGCCAAACACCACCGTAATGAAAAATGCCGAGAGGGAAGCCAATAGAAATGAATAAAATGAGAAGCCAACGGCAATATCAAATAGTGATAAGATCTTGAAACCGATAAATGAGAATAATAATCCTAATAGCGCTCCCAATAATGAAATCAAAAATGCTTCGGTAAGAAATTGATAAAAAATATCGGAATAACTTGCTCCTACGGCAAGTCGTATACCAATTTCTCTTTTACGCTCTCTGACACTGATCAAAATAGTATTCATAACACTAACTCCTGCAACAAAGAGCGTTACCGATGATATTGATAGCAGGAAAAGGTTAATTTTCGACTGAGTTTCATTCAAAGTTTTCAACAATTCCGTAGTATTTCGTATCTCATAGCTTTGTTGACGTTTAAACGGTGATAACTGTTCCTCAACAGCGCGCTTAACTGATTCGACATGAGAAGCGTCTTTGGCTTTCAACACGATACCACTGGGAGGCGTATTGCCGAATAGTCTCACCAGATAGCTATTTCTTGGTATAAAAACAGTGTCATCCACTCCTACATCCATGCCTTCACCTTTCTGTGCCAGGATGCCGGTGACCCGCATAGAAATGTCGTTAATTTTGATATTCTGTTCAAATGCAGATTCTTTATGGGAAAATAGTCTTTCGGCCAAAGAAGCACCTAAAACGACGACGTTTGCCAGAGTCTCGTCTTCTTTTGGTGTATAAAAACGCCCGCGTTCAATGACCAGATTTCGGATAATTGCAATATCCGCATTCGCACCGATCAACTGAGCATTGGTAGTGCCTTGTGGAGAAACTATTGTCCCTGAAGCAGTGGAAAAAAGGGTGCTGTAGCTGATATGCGGATTACCTGAAAGTGACGTGATATCTTTTTGGGTCAGATAATTATTATGGGAATCGAAAGCACCGCTTTCTTGCCCTTTGTATTTTACGGAGATGATGTTACTTCCCATTGAGGAAACAGCTTTGACAATGTGATCCTTAGTTGCCATCCCGATAGCCTGCATAATCACAATTGAAGCTACTCCGATGGCAATACATAGCAAAGTTAAGAAAACCCGTGTCTTATGTGCCACAAGGGAGCGTGCTGCCATTTTGAGGTTAAATAGGATAACAGTAGAATAAATATTAAGCTTTAGGGGTGTTTTTATTATGCCCATTATGTCACCAAAGAACCGTTATCCAGGTACAACTTGCGCTTGGCGTATCCGGCAACAGCTTGATCGTGTGTCACGAGAATGATGCCACATCCACTATTATGTAATTCAGTAAAAAGTTGCATCAGATTGGTCGCATTAGTGGTATCTAGTGCGCCGGTAGGTTCATCAGCAATAATAAACTTCGGATTATTGATTAATGCGCGGGTTACAGCAACGCGTTGCTGTTCTCCGCCAGAAAGATGACGCGGGTATTTATCTAATAAATTATTAAGTTGGAGACGCTTTATTAAGTAATTGAAATATTTTCTGTCGTAATTGAAATCTCTTTTTAAGTAGTACATGGGCATTAAGATATTTTCATCGACCCGGTAATTATCGAGTAAATTGTAGTTCTGAAAAACAAACCCAAAATATTTCCGTCGTAAAAGTGCCAATGAATGAATTTTTTGCTGAGTGATTTCAAGGTCGTTAATAAGATATTTTCCCGTACTGGCGGTATCCAAAAGTCCGATTATATTTAATAAGGTACTTTTCCCTGAACCGGAGCGACCAAGAATAGCAACGTAGTCATGTGGATCGATTGTTAAGCAGATATCTTTCAGCGCAAGATGCTGTTTGTTCTCATTGTCGTAGATCTTACAGATATTATTTAGGATTATCATCTTTACCACCAAGATTATCTTGTTTAGAAAGGACAACGATCTGTTCATTATTCTGTAATCCGCTGACAACAATTGAGTGTACTCCATCATTATGACCAATGAGCAATTTCCTTACTGCGATATTTCCATCTTTCACCTCTCGTAAAAAATAAGCGGTAAGATTCTCATTTAAAGGTTGATGCCGCTTGTTATTTAGTATGTTATTGGGGATGGTCACTACCCCCGTGCTTTCATGTGTCACAATAGTGACATCAGCACTCATGTTGGGTTTTAGCAGGAAATTGTCATTAGTTACATCAAACAGTACCGTATAATAAACTGCATTATTAATTAGGTCTGGTTTATACATGATCTTCTTAACATTACCGTGCCATATATGCTGATTTGCACTATAGATCTTGAAAGAGGCTTTTTGCCCGGTCACGATTTGGTTTATATCTGCTTCAGAAACTTTTGCATAAACGGTCATATTTTTGAGATCGGCAATTTGCATGAGAACGGGTGTCTGTTGATTAACATTTAGGGTTTGTCCTGGATCAACATAGATTGCAGTTACTACGCCGGCAATAGGTGCATAGATTTGGGTATAACTAAGGCTGACCTCTTCGCTATGTAAAATATGTTCATTTTGTTTGATGTCTGCCTTGAGACTTTCAATTCTCGCCAGACTTTTTTTTACTCCGAAAGTTGCCTCATCCAGTAATTGTTGGCTGGTTGCAGAATATAGATTAAGTTGCCTTTGGCGTTTTTCAGTAATGACTAGGAGTTGGTAGGTATATTGTTCCTCCTTCAATATAGCTCGCAATTTTTCTAATCGCGCGCGGCTCGCCTCAACTTTAGTACGATAAAAAGTATCATCAATGCTGGCAACCAGCTTACCGGCTTCGACGATATCCCCGACTTCAACATATAACTTAATTAACTGGCCCGAGATTTGGCTACCAACGTTAACTTGACTAGTCGGTTGTATAATACCAGCAGCATCTACCGTCGTGATGACATCACCTAACGTTCCAGTGATGATTTGCTCTGCCATCACAGCAGGCGTTTCTTTCCGGCTGAATGTGTAATAAACCACGGCGATAAAAATGATCATGATGGTAGTGGTAATTATCCATTTCTTTTTTTTGATCGGCACAATCAGTATCCATCTTAGTATTTGCTATCGTTTCGTATTGTCAGGAGTCTAGTCATGCTGAGCGCCCATGTAATCCAATAAATCAATCAGAAACAGTCCCATATTGTTAATAATCTCTTCAGAGAAAATATCATCGTCATAGAGCCATTCCAGACCCAACCCGGTTGGTGTATTTACTAATTCGAGAGCAATATCCCCTTTGGGCTTAAGCCCCTTAATTTTTTCCTTTGTGCAATGGGTTTCACCAAGATGCAAATTGGTGGAGAATCCCATTTGAGAAGAGAAATAATAAGCGATTTCTGGTAATTGCATATTGTGATAGTGGTGAAGATGTTGTTTTAAGTACGCCAGCGAAATATTGGAATGTGTATTTGCATCCATCAGGAAATCACGGACATACTTAGATACGTTAATCAATGAGGTTTCAGCAGTAGCATAAGGCAATAGTAATGTTGTTGCGAAGCTGCCGACACTATCGAATGACACAGGAGGAACACGGTTGGCGCAAGGGATGCCTACGATTAGCTCGTTTTTATTGAGTAATGATCTGATGGTCATCGAAAATGCCCCAATCACGATATGTTCCAGAGTAACTGCGTGTTTTTTTTGTATCGAAGATAATGTTGCAATTAATTGAGGGGACAATGGCATCGAGTAGCGTCGACCACGAATTCGAAGATTAGCCTCTGGTACAGAATTATGTTTTCCGGTGATAGAAAGTACGTTGACTAGTTTTTCGGTCCAAAAATTCAATGTTTCATCTGACATACGCGGATTAGCGACAGCAACTTCTGTTTTTGTAACGGCCTCTATGTTCTGTGTATTATTGGTATAAGCTGAAGATAATTTTTGCAGCACATGAGCAATTGACATTCCATCACAAAATGCATGATGGAAATTTAACAAGAGATAATGTTCATTCTCCGCTACTTTTAGTAGCTTAAAATATACTGGTGGATTCTCCTGTAATGTCATTGGCTTGAATGCCATATCATTTAAGATCTTGCGTAATGAAATCTCAATGTTAATGCTTGTAGCATAAGTCAGGTCGATATATTCGAAGGGTAAACTCTCTTTGGTAATAGGTAAAAAGGATAAAGAGAGTTGCCCGTCTGCCATTGTTACCCTTTGGCAGAGGGCAGGGAAATATTGCATGGTATACAACAAAGCATGATGTAATTTCTTTAAATCGATATTACCGGCAAGATGATAATATAACGGTATGTTATGTGCCCCTGAACGATTAGAGATAGTGTCAATTATCCAATAATACTGGTCGTGCTGTTCTGTCAGGCAGGTGCTATTTTTATTGGTTAAAACAGGCGTCCGTCCCTGCTGAATAACAGATTGCAACAAATAACCTAATCTGGGAGATTGATAGAAATCTTCCAGACGGATTGTGCAATCAAAGCGTTGTTGGATCTTATTAATTAGCAACAATGCTTTAAGAGAAGTACCGCCTGCGTCAAAGAAATCGGTATCCTCATTAACTATTTTGTCACTATCGCCAAAGACTTCTCGCCATAAAGTGAAAAATAATTCGCGTTTTTCTCCTTCAATTTGTGGCATATTGCTTCTTTTACTTAAATCTGGCTCTGGAACAGATTGATTGGATGAACTCAATTCGACAATAAAAGGTATCTGCAATTTTGGATAGCATCCGCGCAGGAAGGAGACAATTTCGTGGCGATCTATCGGGTATACATCATGAGGTATAAATATATTAATATACTGGTACCCGGTTTCATTTTCTTTTACCGTTAAATGAATCTCGTCGATATCGAAAGTTGTTGCAAGTATTTTGTGCATTTCTTCCAAATTGACACGTTTTCCATCAATTTTTTGCTCTTTATCCAATCGGCCAATGAAATTTAAATTCCCCTGAGTATCGTAAAATCCACGATCTCCGGTTAGATAATAAACTTCTCCATCATTCAATCGTAAGAATTTGCGTGAAGTTGATTCGTCATCATTAATATATCCAGCACAGATAGAATCGCCACGGATGCATATTTCTCCACTACTGCCGCTGATGATTTTATCAGTTCCATATTCCCGAATAACGATAGAGGTATTTGCCAACGCTTTGCCAATGATATTGCCGGGTTGGAATTCATCATCTATTTTTTGGCAACTAGCTATAACACAACATTCTGTTGGGCCATAAGAGTTAATTAAGGAGATCCCGCAGCCTACTTTTTCTAACCAATGGAGGATAGCTTTATCCATTGCTAAATCGCCACCAATAATTGTCATTCTGATCGAAGGTGACAATTCTTTAATGGCTGCATGTAGGAAAAAGACAATTTGATGCCAGTAATTGGTAGGAAAGTTAATTATAGTAACCGATTGAGCATGACAAAATGAAAACAGTGTATCAAGCTCAGCAATCATTTGATCACTGGCAATTGTCAGTGTGGCTCCCAGATAAAAACATCCGAACACTTCTTCAATATAAGCATCGAAAACTGGTGTGCTGAAATTAAGAATAACATCATCCTGTTTAATGCCATAATTATCTGTCATAGCTGCCAAATAAGCATAAAGTCCCTTAAAAGTTATCGGTACTGCTTTTGGCACGCCAGTGGTTCCTGATGTGAAAAAGATATAGGCTTCGTCCTCTTTGGTCGTTGGATGTTTTATGTCATGTTCAAGAAATACTCCATTAGGGATCGTATTTATATCTTCAACAAAGAAAATATGTGCATGATTAATACCGTTTACTTTTTCATGATAACGATGTGCAGTTATCAATAAAGAGATATTCAGTCCACGTAATATACTGCTGATTTCTTCTTGTCCGAATGTCATGTTGATTGGAACAAAGCATAACCCAGTAGCATGGATTGCTAATATAGATAATAAGGATTCCATTCCTCTTGGTAATAACACGGCTACCCTTCGGTTTTGTATCTGATAAGATAATAGCTGCTGGCTGAAGTTTAATAACTTATAGTAAAGTTCACAGTAAGTAAGGCAATGTGCGGCGTTTATTACGGTTTGATTCCCACAAATAACGGCTTTTTTATCTGGTGATTCCGAGGCGATTTGCGCTATTTTGACAATAATATTCTCTTTGATAGGGTGATTTATGGAAATATTACCTATAGTTTTTCCGTTCGATATGGTATTATTTTCTGGTGCTATTTTGTTATATTTTATCCAATATGTATCGATAGTTTCATTGATATTCTCCGTAATAGCGCTATAGATGCGTAAATATTCATCAATCAAAGCATGTGCGGTAAAATAATTATACAGTCGGCTCCCTGCATCTAATTCAACTAATGCCGATTTCTCGTCAGAAGAGAATCGGATATTAATGCCATAATTATTTACTGCACCGGAAGTCATACAACCGCGAGTAGCGCGGTTATTTTTCATGAAATCATGTTCAAGCTCATGTAATAGGTTAACATAGGGCGCAGAAGTTAATTGATCCGCTCGGTTTATCGCGCTATCGCTTAAATCATTTATATCAATACGATTATGTTTGCTATGTAAACTGATCTGAGATTGCATTTCCCCAAGAATCTGTTTTATTGTTGCTTCTGGAGATAAAGAAACCATCAAAGGCAAGGTATTCATAGCGGGGCGATAATAACGATATTCTCCTTTGCTTCGTCTATTGGAGAAAGGTAAATTGATAATACTTGTTGATAAATGGCCCTGTTTGGTCATTTGTAAACATAAGGCCAATATCATTATCAATTTATCATTAAAAGTGAAACTGTCGTTATTTGCGGTGAGCGGTCGGGTGACTTTAATCGTTTTTGAAGGAAATAAGCGTTTCCGTGTGTAATCTTCTAATATGGGAAGTTGGTGAAGATAATTATCCCAATAGTTTTTGTCGTTGGCATAATGTACGCTTGCCTTATATTTAGCGTCATTAAGGTAAGCATGATAGGTAAAAACAGGTTCTAATATTGGCGGAAATGGGGTTTCTTCATAGCAGGATAAAACATCGTGAATTAATTGCCCAATTCCCCAATAGTCTGTAGCAACATGATGAGCAACTATTCCCCAAAAATAGCATCCAATATCATTAAAATAAAGATAATGTCTGATTGTGACACCATTTTCGATGTCCAGCGGTTCAGTTGCTCTCTTTTCAAAATCAGTTTTAGCCGCGTGTTCTATCATCGAATTTGACTGTTTTATCCGTATGACTTCAATCGGTGCAGATCCTCGATCCTGAAAAATGTTTTGTTCAGCAAGACGATAACGTAAAGAAAAACCATCATTAAAATTATGAATGGTCATAATAGCTTGTTCTAGTCTTTCTAGATTAATATTGTCACTGAAGCTGACGAATTCGCCGACATTAAAGGCAGACTTATCATCAGCTACAGTATTAGCAATGGCTAAACGGAGCTGTGTATAGTTCAATGGCCAATAATTTTCACTATATTCCATTATCCTGCGACTCCACTCTATATTTTATTTTGCAACGAGCTATTTATTCTTTCGTAAACAGATTCATCTATGCATAATCCAATATTATCTTCTGCACTAAAACACACCAGAGGACGTTTGCTGGTACGCAGAATAAAATATGTGTTTGGTTTTTTTTGATAGTATCCGGATGAATAATGGATAATATGTATACCATTACTGCGATGAAAGTCATTCAGGGAAGTTCCTTCTTCCCGGCGCAATGAGGAAATAGTCCATTCGTGTGAATATACTCCGGACTTCATTAATAATTTTCCTTCCTTGACCACCGCCTTATTTGATAATAGTTGATAGCTCACAAATAAGGTGATGATGATAAAGAGAGTGGTTGTAATGCCTGCCACCAATTTATTGGGATTACTGTTATTGAGCCAGTATGGTATTGGCAGCAAAACCAGGGCAATAAGGACGAACATGGCGACGTTCATTAATATGACTTTGAGGTCCGGATTTAATCCCACGATATTACTCATGCTACTGCCATTCCTAAAGATAATTCGGTGAAAAGATGAATCACTTCTTTACGCTCTTCGCGAGTTGCCGGCAAATTGATATAACCACACTTTTGTGCAGCAAACAGGCAGGCAGTGATTTCCCTCCGGATAGCTTCTTTAACCAGTGTGTCTACCATCTGTTGATTGTTATAGAGCCTGGCAAGATGAAGAGAAGCCGTACCGGTTGAAAGGTCGCTATGGTCAATTTTGGGTAGATAATTTGCCATGCATACAGTAACGACTGTTTGTACTGCCAGACTTAAATAGGCAGCTACGTTAACCGCCGCCGCCGCATTTACCGCCGCGACGACTCTGGTGCCGACAGCCACGTTAACCGCAGCAACCACATTTGCTCCGACTACCAGGCGGGCAATCTCAATGCTGGTATCGTCTTCGCTGTTTAAAGGCTCCAGAATTTCCTTTAACCGGATAAGTGGAGGATTGTCTGTATCTTGTAGCTGGTAGGATTCGATATGTTCTTTAAAATGTGCAACCAGGTTGGCGTCTTGACTGAGGTGATAATTGATTCGGTTCCTCAGACTTGAGCCTTTCTCGTTTAAACCATAGGTTTTTAGTCGGGAAAAGAGCGCTTCATAATCGTTGGTTTTTACTGCATTCATTAAATCTTTATCATACGTGATGAATAGCAGTAATTCCTCAGCGGAGCCGGGGCTAACAATATCTTTGTCTATACCGAATTCATCCAACACTTTTTCTGGTGATTCTCGATATTCTAATGCTAATTCAGGCTGTTGTTTTATGGTTTCCCAAAACCGGTTATAGGTAATAATTTCTTCCCAAACTTCAACCGGGAGTTTGGCATTTGACATTGACAGTCTCAGCTTATTTTCTTCGATTTCTCCTGGGGAAAGTAGTGAACGTGGCACGCCAAATAGACGAGTGCTGTCAATACTGGCATTAACGGTAGGTATGACACTGCCAATAGCTGCTCCAGCAGCTACACCAATAAATGTGCGTCTTTTCATCATTGGTTCCTTTATAAGTGAACGAAATTCTTTTTTACTGAGTGTTATAAGACGAAATTCAACCTTTTCTTATTAAATTCTTTATTACTGATATAGTTTCATGAAGTAATTATATGGCTAATATTTTTATCAACGATGCTCATTGCAAAAGTATATATTGTGATTACCGTAACAGTATTTGGATATTATTCCTCATATCTGGTGAGAAAGCATAGAATAATTTGTCCTCCGTTCGATTAAAGGTTAGGCGCTACTAACTATTAGCCGGATGGTTCCATTTTGCAATAGGTTAGTTGATTAAATTTATATTTTTGGTGTTTAGGCTAAATATATTGAGTTACAAAATGTGCTTATTTAGAGTCTGCTCACAGAATAGGTGGTGGAAATATTCCTAAAGGATGACAAAATATTTCCTTTCCTTGATTACCACCTCATTCGATATACCCAATAGATTTCAAGTTGCAGCGCGGCGGCAAGTGAACGAATCCCCAGGAGCATAGATAACTATGTGACTGGAGTGCGTGAAAGCAGCCAACAAAGCAGCAGCTTGAAGGATGAAGGGTATAAAAATTTATGGCTTACAAATATGAATCATAGTGATGTTTGTCATTGAGATTCTGTGCTGAAATTCAGATTCAACTCCATGATATTGTCTATGTTATCATCATCTCTAAAGACAATTCGGTAAAAAGATGAATCACTTCTTTGCGTTCTGTCCGAGTCACTGGAAGGTTAATATAACCACATTTCTGTGCGGCAAACAGGCAAGCGATGACTTCTCGCCGAATTGTTTCTCTGACCAGCGTATCTACCATTGCTCGATTGTGATAGATCCTGGCAAGGTGAAGAGAGGCAGCACTGACAGAAATGTCTTCATGATTAATTTGAGGGCGATAATTTACCCTATGTTTTCCAGCTATTTTTGTCAGGATAGTTACTAAGACAAATGCGGATACGCTAGTTGTCGTTGAGACATTTACTGTGGTAGATGTTTGCACGGTAACGACGACGGCCATATTAATAGCGGCAACCATATTTGCCCCCGCTGTAAGGCGGGTATCATCTTTGTTGTTCACAGGTTCCAGGATTTCTTTCAACCTGATAAGCGGGGAACTTTCTGGCTGCTCTAATGGGATGTAATCTTTAAAATGTGCAACCAGATTGGCATCCTGGCTAAGGTAGTAATTGATCCGGCTTCTCAGGTTTGATTTCCTTTTATTTAGGCCGTAAGTCTTTAGTCGGGAAAATAGTTTCTCATAGTTGTTGGTTTTTACCGCATCCATTAACTCCTTATCATAAGTGATAAATAGCAATAATTCCTCTGAGGAACCGGGGCTAACAATATTTTTGTCTATGCCAAATTCATTCAGAACTTTTTCTGGTGACTCTCTATATTCTAATACTAATTCAGGTTGTTGTTTTATGGTTTCCCAAAATCGGTTATAGGCGATGATATCTTCCCAAATTTCAACCGGGAGTTTGGCATGTGACATTGACAGCCTGAGCTTATTTTCTTCAACTTCTCCTGGAGAGAGTAATGAACGTGGTACGCCAAAGAGACGATTGCTGTTAGCTTTTGCGTTAACGGTGGGTATGACACTGCCAATGGCAGCTCCGGCGGCTACACCAATAAATGTACGTCGTTTCATTATTTACCCCTTATATTGAGTCAACTGTATTTTCTGCTGCTGATTGATATATCAGAAGATCCAATCTTTCTTTGGCATTAAATTTTTTGATTATTGGAATAATTTCCCCATGATAATTATCTAATAAATTCTGGCGTGTTCCTTCGTCCTTATGCAAATAGGCACAGGCTTGGCAGGGATGAACGATTTTTTCCAGATTAATGTCGCTATCTTGCGGGCGATATTTTTTTAGAATCGTGTACGGCCCCTCTGTCCGTAACCAGACTTTCATAAAGTCTTCTTCTTGCCCTTTGAAAAGTTGGGCTAAATCACCTCCCTGTAACCGACCCAGTTTCATTTCCGGGATATGCTCTAATGTCAGACCACAGCAGGCGGAAATTTCACCATGTGGTGTCAGAACGATATTTTCAAAGACCTGATCACACCCTTTTGTCAGTTGTTCAGCCCGGTTTGGCACGTTTTTCCGTTCTTCGCTGGTATCATAGAATGGCATCCAGGTGTTTCGTTGTAAGCTGATCTTGTTTTGTTCTTTGAGACGTTTAATGATTGGGTTTTGGGTAATTTGTGTTGCAATGGAGGAATCTGCGGTGTCCTGTTCTATGGTAATCAGTGTCGTAATGTTTTGCTCGGCCAACGCTTCTGCTGCTGCAACCACGCTGTCGATTGGTACCCATTCACTGTGATCTTTCCCGGTACTGATATTTATCTCTGTGATACCGGCATCTGTTAAATCTTGGGCGATTTTTTGCGCCTTTTCCCGATTTTTCCCCCAATAACCATTAGTCACACAACGGGTCAATAAGCCATGTTCTGAAGCAAAACGGATGGCTTCTATGAGGTCTTTGCCTAGTAGGAAACATTCTCCTCCGCTGAAAACGACTAACTTCAACCCTGGAAAGTTAGCTTTTGAATGTACAATAAATTGTTTAATTTCATCCAGGCTGAGGCGTGCTTTCACAGAAGGATTACATTCAAAACAACACTCTTTGCAAGCGGCATTGCAAGTGTATGTTGTGATCACAGTGGCTGTATTCGGATATTTTTCCCAATATCCGGTAGGAAAGCATGACATAATTTACCCCCGGTTAGATTAATAGTCAGGCGATATTCACTATTATCAGTATGAATTCATTTTGCAATGTATTGGTTAATTAAATGCGTATTTTGAGTGTTTAGGCTAAGTATGACTTGTTAAAGGTATGCTTATTTAGAAGCAGCTCACAAAACAGGGCGGGGAATATTTTGATGCAAGATAAAGTAAATAGATATATACCCTTCATCTTTCAAGTTGCTGCTTTGTTGGCTGCGTTCACTTACCGCCGCGCTGCAACTCGAAATCTATTGGGTATATATTGAGTTTATACCAATGGTCGGTCTTTAACTTAAATATTTCATAAACAATGATAAATATAGTCAGAAATGATTGTAATTGTCTATGGTAATCGTAAATTTAGTTATCATCAACTTTATCAACAGTTTTTCTCGTTAACTGCGAATTTAATTTTAGCCGGCATAAAAAAGTGATAACGAAATAATACAAGTGTTAGAACTGGCTGAATTTTATATTACATTTTTGTGTTGCCGAAAATAAGGGGTCTATTAATGCTTTATTTAGTCATAATAGTTGCCGGATAATTTTGAAATTATTGATGCTATATGAATATATAAAACTCGATATTGGCGATCCGGAAAGAGGGGAGTTGTTTGTTCTCAGCAACTGTTGCTTTCAGGAAAAGTAGCTATAATGGCATATCGCTTGATTCGACGGATACCCATATGCAGCATTCCATGGGAAAACAGATGATGATGAAAAAATACGATTTGTTGATGATAGATGATAATGATAATAGTACAACACTGACCAGTTAATTGTTTAAAAATTATTAATAATATCAGTAAGTAAAAAATTAGTTTATTAATGAAATACAAGGAAAAATCGCCCTGGTCGAGTCGATTAAGGCAGCTTAGGGTATTAACGTTTATGAGCCATATCGATCCTACTTTACTCGTGTTGTTGGTGCTGGCAGCGCTGGGTATCATCAGCCACAACCTGACCGTCACTCTTGCAATGTTGTTCCTGCTAGTTATTCGTATAACGCCATTAAATCAGTTCTTCCCGTGGGTAGAAAAATATGGGTTGACGGTTGGTGTGCTTATTTTGACTGTGGGAGTGATGGCACCTATCGCCAGTGGAAAAATCACTGTACAAGCGGTTCTTAACTCATTTATGCATTGGAAATCGTTATTGGCAATAGTGATAGGTGTCTTAGTGTCATGGTTGGGCAGTCGGGGTGTTTCCCTGATGTCTAATCAACCATCGATAGTCGCTGGTTTGCTCGTGGGAACTGTGCTGGGTGTTGCCATGTTTAAAGGTGTTCCGGTCGGGCCGCTGATTGCTGCGGGGATTTTGTCATTGCTGATTGGTAAATCGTAATCGTTATGTTGCCAGAATTAAGTGCGATCCAGGCGGAAATGCAGCAACAAGGATTACGTCGTTTGCTAGTGCTGAGTGGAGATCATAATTGGTGTCACCAACAGGCTCATGAGTTACAGCAGGAGTTTATGGGTGATTGGTTATGGATCTCTTATCGCAAAGAGAAAGCTGTTCTACCTGAAAAAGCGGCAGGATTATTGGGTCAGGAGTATTTACACGGAGTATTTGATGCTACCGAAGGTTTGAATGCGGAAGCACTGGCGATACTAGCGGGTACGTTGAAAGCAGGGAGCTGGTTGGTGATGATGGTGCCATCATGGCACCAATGGAATGATCAACCAGACCGTGACAGTATTCGCTGGAATGAACAATCAGGTGCTATACCAACGCCGAATTTTATTCAGCATATTCAACGGCAAATTGCTAATGATCGTCAGGTTTTGCTATGGCGGCAAAATGATCCCTTTTATATCCCTGAATTGCCGCAATATAGAGAGTGGCAACTACCTGATGGTCAGCCAACAGCCCATCAGCATACTATTTTGGCGCGACTTTTGCGGGCAAATCAGGGGGTATGGGTGATTATTGCCCCGAGAGGGCGAGGTAAATCGACACTTGCTGGTATGTTGATACAGCAATGGCAAGGACATTGCTGGCTAACGGCACCCGCAAAAGCAACCACTGAAGTTGTCAGGTGTTATTCAAGTGAAAAAGGACAATTCTGGGCAGTAGATAATTTGTTGAAGTATTGCAGACAAAATAGCGTATCAGATATTGATTGGTTGCTGATAGACGAAGCCGCTGCTATTCCAACGCCCCAGTTATTTGAACTTATCAGTTATTTTCCCCGAATATTATTAACAACAACAGTACAGGGATATGAAGGTACCGGACGAGGATTTTTGCATAAATTTTGTGCTGAAATTCCTGGCTGTCATATATTGAACCTGACAGAACCTATGCGTTGGGCGGAAAGTGATCCGCTGGAAAACTGGCTGGAAGAAGCTTTATTGTTTGACGATGCTGTTCCTGCAAATCATTCTGCTAAAGCGATCGGCTATCACGTATATCAACAGCAGCAATGGATTCAGCAACCTGAGTTACTAAAACAGTTTTATGGAATATTAACCAGTGCTCATTATAAAACCTCACCTTTAGATTTACGGCGTTTACTGGATGCCAAAGGAATGCAATTTGTTGCAGCTCTTGGCAATAACACTTTGATTGGTGCTTTATGGATGGTTGAAGAGGGCGGATTATCCGCTGAACTGGCACATGAAATATGGGCGGGAAGACGTCGCCCAAGAGGAAATTTGGTAGCGCAATCGTTAGCGGCCCACAGTGGTTTACCCCAAGCGGCTGTCCTGAAATCTCAGCGAATTAGCCGGGTTGCGGTGCAGGTTAACCGTCGAAGACAGGGTATTGCTCAGGGAATGATTGCGTTTCAACGCGAAAGAGCAGAAGAGCAAGGAATGGATTTTATTTCTGTTAGCTTTGGTTATACCGCTGAACTTTGGGCGTTATGGCAAAAGTGTGGTTTCCAACTGGTACGAATAGGTACCCATCTGGAAGCCAGCAGCGGTTGTTATACCGCAATGGCAATTTTTCCACTCAGTCAACAAGGGATTGCACTTTGTGTTCAGGCACAACAGCAGCTTGCCCGTGATGCCTATTGGTTGGAGTCACAGATTGGATTCAGCTTGCCTGTCGATGACCAGGCTGACCAACGTCTCAATCAAAATGACTGGCAGGAGCTTGCAGGTTTTGCATTTGCTCACCGGCCATTGTCTGCTTCATTGCCCGCTTTACAGCGATTGTTATTGAATTGTGGTTTGCCGCTGACAGCGCTAAGAAATCACCTTCAGCGGGAAATGAGTATTGAACAGTGTGTCACTGAGTTAAGGTTGAATGGGCATAAGGCATTAACGTTACTCTGGCGGCAAGAAACCGCGCAGGCGCTGGTCAGCCTCGACGAGAAACTTGCTATGTACTGGCAGGAGTGGACTACTGTTTTTTCTGAGGCCAATCGTCTTCATCATCCCATTTGTCATTAAGATCCCGGTGAGGGGGGAGTTCTGGTTTATTATCCAAAAATTTTTTGACATCCAAACGGCGTAATTCTTTGATGGCATTGAGAAGAACACCAACCAGTAAAATTAAAATAATCCACCAGTAATCAGCTAACCATTGCATCGGGGTGTCTCCTGTGGAGTGCGGAGGTAGTTTTCAAATAGAAAAGATAGGTTAGCCGATAGCCAGTCGATACCTGCGATATCATGCTGTTGCCATACATCCAGTAAAATCTGTTCAGTTAGCAATTTTTCTAATTGTTCGGATAGTGGCCAGTAGCTGATATGCCATGGTTCATAAGCAACGCCACCTCCGTGTCCACCAAAGGGGCGGTAAAAACTGAAGTGCGGCATGTTTTCTGTCAACCAGTGAGTTAATGGTTCAAAATAACCGCCTTTTTCATATTCCCAAGGTTCCAATTGTAATTTCTGGCTTTCCGGCAGCAGCGTTGGATCATAAATATCCAGTTCGGTTCCCCAATGATGACGGCTGGCACCGGGCAAGGCAGACCAGCGAAGAATAGCTTTACAGAGTTCACCTTCTGTTAACTGGGTGATATCCATTGGTTGGCTATTTTCATCCAATACAGGGCGTGTGCCCCGGAATTTGTCATTCCAGATAGCCTGTTGGCGCTGAAAATCGCGGAAAGTGCTGGCAGGTTGCAAATTAAATCCCGCGCTTGCTGCTGCTTGCTGCATGGAGAGAAAAGCTTTGGCTGCTTCTGGTTGTAACTGATGGTTGCCAGAGAGAGGAACCAAATGCTTGGTAGTCAGGCCGGTCAATATATTTGCTGTTGTCACTGGATTAGCTGCTCCATAACACGCTGATAAATCCGGCTAAGTTGTTGCAGATCTGCGGCACTGACAGCCTCATTAACTTTATGAATTGTTGAGTTGATTGGGCCCAGTTCGACAACTTGAGCACCCATCCGGGCAATAAACCGTCCGTCTGATGTACCACCGCTGGTGGATAATTCAGGCTTATAGCCACAGTAATGGTCTATTGCTTGTACGACGGCATCGACCAATTCGCCTTTGGCTGTCAGGAAAGGCTCTCCTGGTAATATCCACTCAATAGTGTAATCCAGGTCGTGGTTTTTCAGGATGGTTTCAACCCGTTCACGGATTTGGCTATCGGTTAGTTCTGTACTGAAGCGGAAATTAAATTGAACCTGTAAATTTCCAGGGATCACGTTATGGCTGCCTGTTCCGGCATGAATATTGGCAATTTGCATACTGGTCGCCGGGAAAAACTCATTTCCTTGATCCCAGTGTGTACTGACTAGTTCTTGTAAAGCAGGGATAGCCCGGTGAATTGGGTTATCAGCTAAATGTGGATAGGCAACATGGCCTTGAATGCCATGGACAGTCAAATTGGCTGTAAGGGAACCACGACGGCCATTTTTCACCATATCACCGAGGCGATATTGGCTAGAGGGTTCACCAATTAGACAATAATCCAGTTGTTCATTACGGGACATCAATGCTTCAACCACTTTAACGGTACCATTGGTGGCTTGCGCTTCTTCATCTGAGGTAATAAGAAAAGCTAGGCGGCCATTATGATTAGGGTGGCTGGTAACAAAGCGTTCGGCTGCAACAACCATGGCGGCCAGCGAACCTTTCATATCCGCTGCACCCCGACCATATAACATGCCATTACGAATGGTCGGCTCAAAAGGTGGATGTTCCCATTGAGATTCATCACCCGCAGGAACAACATCGGTATGTCCTGCAAAGGCCAGCGTTAAACCTGTACCACGATAAGCCCAAAAATTGTTTGTATCGCCGAAAGGCATCCGTTCAATGGTGAAGCCGATCGCTTGCAGGCGGGAGATCATAATATCTTGACAACCTTTATCGTCCGGACTGACTGATGGTTGCCTAATGAGTTGTTGTGCAAGTTCAATTACAGGACAAGTCATCTTAGAGTGCCTCAGCAAAAAATTGCTGATATTTATCTGCGTTATAACCCAACAGACAGTTACCTTTGGCAGAAATTAATAATGGACGCTTGATAATTGCGGGCTGTTCCAACATTAACGCTTTTGCGACATCAGCGTTATTAATTGCGGCTCTCTGTTGGTCAGTGAGTTTACGCCAGGTCGTGCCGCGAGTGTTAATCAGTGATTCCCAGCCAAGTTTGTCAATAAATGATTGTAAGAGAGCTTCGTTTAATCCATCTACACGGTAATCATGAAAAAGATAAGCGATTTTCTGTTCTTCCAGCCAATGACGGGCTTTTTTTATGGTGTCGCAGTTTTTGATCCCGTAGAGAGTAAAGGCAGAGTGAGAAGGTTTATCTGACATAAATAAGAGATCCCTAAAAAAAGTTTAAATACCTAAATATAATGCTGGAAAATGCCAGTTTTATCTAGACGGTATCTGGATTTTTATTGCCAGAGATATCAAGAGGGTTTGGTGAGCTAGCTTGTCTCACGCAGGTTATTGTACTGAACAAAAACCATAAAAGCCGGTCCCCGGTTATAAACCTAAGGGAGCGGCTTAGCAAAAATATTAGGCTATCCCATTCTTTCTATGTTGCAGATACATAATTGTTGCAGCCAGACGGGAACGTACATTTAGTTTTTTTAACAAGTTTCTAATGTGTACTTTTACTGTTTCTTCAGAAATAAAGAGTACATCCGCAACTTCCTTATTGGTCATGCCACTGGAAACCTCTTTTAATACATCTAATTCACGTTTGGTCAATTCAGATAAAGGATCAACGTGTTTATGGCGGTTAGCCAGATGTTGATATATTTTTTCACTAAATACAGTTTGTCCACGAGCTGCGTGGCGAATACTGCTTAATAGTGAATCTAAATCACTATCTTTGAGTAAATAGCCATTGGCACCAGCGTCAATAGCCGCGTAAACATCATTCCGGTCATCTGAAACGGATAATACCAGCACATAAGAGTTGATCCCTTTTCTACGAATAGATTTAATTGTGTCCACGCCTGAAAGACCATTCATATTGAGGTCTATCATAATGACATCAGGTTTGAGCTTGCATGCAATGTTTATTGCTTCTTCTCCGTTGTCCGCTTCCGCAGTGACGGTAAGCGCACGGTCGAGCTCTACAATTTGTTTCAGGCCATGGCGAATGAGAGGGTGGTCATCAACTATCATCACTGAATGGTTATACATTGTCCTTCTCCCTTATAGGTAAAGCCACGAAATTCAGACTTTTAATTCGATTGGTAGGCAGTAATGAATGAGTCTGCCCTAAATTAAATTGATACAAAAAAATTTTATAAAAACCGATTGAGTTACAAAGTTGATAGCTCTGTAAGTCCAGAAAACACATCCTGATATAAAAAGATAAATAGCGCAAATTAGTTTGATAAGTAAAAAAAGAATGTGAGTAATTTTCACAAAAAACACATAACTTTGATGAGGAAAATAATATTGTAAATCAATTTGTTATAAATCTAATTATTAGATTTGTTTTCTTTTATAAAATTTATTTTAATTGAATTTATATTGAGAGTTTTTATCGGTTATAATTATCAATGTTATTATAATTATAATGACATTATATCATGAATAATATTTCTATGTTTATATTATCCATGTTCAGTATATGGTATTGATGGATAAATTCATCAGTGTTTTTTTGAGCAAAAAAGTGCTGGTTTATTGGTGAATTACGGTCAAAGTTATGCTTTTACACCCGGTACCAATTATACTGGCTATGCTCTTACTCCAGATAATGTATATAAAAGGATCGACAATGGACGAAAAATTAAAGCAGAGTGCATTGGATTTTCACCAGTTTCCACAACCAGGAAAAATCATGGTTACTCCAACTAAGCCTCTGACAACTCAGCGCGATTTGGCCTTAGCTTATTCACCAGGTGTTGCTGCGCCTTGTCTGGAGATTGCAGAAGATCCATTAGCGGCTTACAAATATACTGCGCGTGGCAACCTTGTTGCGGTGATTTCTAACGGTAGTGCGGTCTTAGGGTTAGGGAATATTGGTGCACTGGCAGGTAAGCCAGTAATGGAAGGAAAAGGTGTACTGTTTAAAAAGTTCTCAGGGATTGATGTATTTGATATCGAAGTCGATGAGTCTAATCCTGATAAATTGATTGATATCATTGCGGCATTGGAGCCAACTTTTGGGGGAATTAACCTCGAAGATATCAAAGCACCGGAATGTTTTTATATTGAACAAAAACTCCGGGAAAAAATGAATATTCCGGTATTCCATGATGACCAGCATGGCACAGCGATTATTTGTACTGCTGCTGTTCTCAATGGCTTACGGATTATGAAAAAAGAGATTTCAGAAGTTCGTCTGGTTGTTTCTGGTGCCGGTGCTGCATCGATTGCTTGTATGAATTTACTGGTTGCGCTTGGGCTGAAACGCGAAAACATTGTGGTATGTGACTCTAAAGGCGTTATTTATCGTGGCCGCGATGAAAATATGGAAGGAACTAAAGCAGCCTATGCCATTGAAGACAATGGCAGCCGTACACTAGGTGATGTTATCCCAGGTGCAGATATTTTTCTGGGATGTTCCGGTCCGGGTGTACTGACTCAGGATATGGTGAAAACCATGGCAAAAGATCCTCTTATCATGGCGCTGGCAAACCCTGAACCAGAAATCCTGCCACCATTAGCTAAACAAGTTCGCCCTGATGCCATTATTTGTACTGGTCGTTCTGATTATCCGAATCAGGTTAATAATGTTCTCTGTTTCCCATTTATTTTCCGTGGTGCGTTAGACGTTGGAGCAACAACTATCAACGAAGAGATGAAACTTGCCTGTGTTCACGCTATCGCTGATTTGGCGCTGGCAGAACAAAGTGAAGAAGTGGCTTCTGCGTATAATGATCAGGATCTGTTTTTTGGCCCAGAATATATTATTCCCAAACCATTTGATCCGCGCCTGATTGTTAAGATTGCCCCGGCAGTGGCTAGAGCGGCTATGGATTCTGGTGTAGCAACCCGTCCGATTAAAGACTTTAGTGCATACATAGAGAAACTGAATGAGTTTGTTTATAAAACGAACTTGTTTATGAAACCTATTTTTTCTCAGGCAAAGAAAGCGAAAAAACGTATTGTTCTGGCCGAAGGGGAGGAAGTACGGGTATTGCATGCGACTCAGGAGCTAGTTTCTCTTGGATTGGCTTATCCGATCCTGATTGGCCGGCCAAGTGTCATCGAAAAGCGTATCCAGAAACTAGGGTTGCATATCGAAGCAGGTAAAGATTTTGAAGTTGTCAATAATGAGAACGATCCACGCTTCAAAGAGTATTGGCAGGAATATCATAATATTATGAAACGTCGTGGTATTTCTCCTGAACAAGCACGCCGAGCTGTTATTGGTAATCCAACCCTGATTGGGGCAATTATGGTGCTGCGCGGTGAAGCTGATGGCCTGATTTGTGGTACCGTTGGCAGTTATAGCGAACATTATGATGTAGTGAGAGATGTATTTGGCTTCCGAGAGGGGGTTCATACTGCGGGAGCAATGAACGCATTGATGTTGCCAAGTGGTAATACTTTTATCGCTGATACCTATGTCAATCATGATCCAACGCCTGAACAATTGGCAGAGATTACTCTCATGGCGGCAGAGACTATTCGCCGTTTTGGTCTTGAGCCAAAAGTTGCGCTGCTTTCTCATTCAAGTTTTGGTTCTATGGATTGCCCTTCCGCACAGAAAATGCGTCAAACACTGGCATTGGTTAATAAGATGTCACCTTCGCTTGAAATTGATGGCGAAATGCACGGTGATGCGGCGTTGGTTGAAAGTATTCGTCGTGACATCATGCCAGACAGCCCATTGAAAGGGGCGGCGAATTTGTTAATTATGCCGAATATGGAATCTGCACGTATTAGCTATAACCTGCTGCGTGTCACCAGTTCTGAGGGAGTTACCGTGGGGCCGGTTCTGATGGGAGTTTCAAAGCCGGTACACATTTTGACGCCAATTGCTTCTGTACGCCGTATCATCAATATGGTCGCTTTAGCTGCGGTTGAAGCGCAGACTCATCCATTGTAATTACAGATCTTAATTAATATGAGTTAAAACAGCTGCGGTATCCTATGGGAAGCCGGGCTGTTTATTGTAAATAATTCTTATTATCTCTATGATGCGGAAAAATATTATAGGGATAACGGACATTATGAAATTTTTCATAGCTATAAAATCTTTTCTGATTACCTGTGGTTTACTGATCTTATCTGGATGTGCATCTGTACAACAAACGCCAACTCTGCAAATACTTTCGCCGGAATTGACCCAGCAAGGGGTTGTTATCGATCTTAAAACCGGCAACGTGCTTACTCCTGATGAATTACTCAACCAATTAGCATCGCACCAGCGGATCATTGTGGGTGAAAAACACGATAACCCATACCATCATCAAATTGAGCTTTGGCTGGTTCAGCAACTTCTTCTCAAGAGAGAACCTGGCTCGGTGCTGTTGGAAATGATTACCCCTGACCAACAGGAAAGAGTGAATAAAGTCAAAAGCTGGTTACAAACTAAGCCTACTGTGCGTGAAAGTCGTATAAAAGATTTGCTGGAGTGGCACGCTGGATGGCCATGGGAATTGTATGGTGAGCTGGTAATGGAACTTATGTATCAGCCTTATCCGCTCTTAGCGGCAAACCTGGCTCGCAGTGAAATTAAGGCTGCTTACAACAATCCTCCTGTTTTACAGGGAAATATTTCTGTTTCTGAAGATGTGAAAGCGCAGATTGCAGCGACGATTAAAGATGCCCATGGTGGTGAAATAACTGAGCGACAGTTATCTGCAATGACAACTATTCAGCAAATGCGGGATCGCAGAATGGCAGAGCAATTACTTAAAGCGCCTGTTCCTGCCACATTGATTGCGGGTGGATACCATGCAACGAAAGTGATGGGTGTTCCTCTGCACATTAAAGATTTGTCACCACGAGAGGATTTTGTTGTGCTGATTATCGCCGAGAAAGCAAATGTACTGGATAGTCAGCATGCTGATTATGTCTGGTATACACCAGTAAAAAAACCATAGATATCTTACATAATTATTTGTTTTTTATCTGTATTTGAAGATATTGGCACATGGATGTGCGCAAGTTAACGATATGTGTAAAAATAATTTTCATTAACATATGAAATTAATTATCATTACCAAATGATAATTAAAATTATGCACTGTAACTAATGTTGACATTGACACACCCTGCCTTTCAAACAAGTCATTTTAAAAAAGGACTGGTTTTCGCTATTGCTGCTCATCTTATTTGGGCCGGATGGATTATCTACCAGCCAAAAGAAATTTCTGTTAATGAATTGATGTCACCTCCAGCGGTGATGATGGAGCTTTCATTGCTGACAGAAGCAATCCATCAGGTGCAAAAACAACCTATTGGTATTGAACAACAACTTTCTGTTGCCAGCCGACAGCAAGAAAGTGCGATTAATGAGATTAAGGCACCTGAGCTTATTAAAGATGAACAAGCACAGATTTTGGTACATAAGCCTAAAAAACAAAAAAAGAACCACGAAGAGTTTAAAAAAACACCGCCAGTCAAGCGCCAACAGGTAGAAGAACAAGAGAGTGAAAAATCCCAAAGTAGTGCCGCTTCAGTGAGTAGTACTGCTACTTCTGCCAATCTGACTTCGCGAGTTGCTGCTTCTTATGATAGTGATTCAAATGCTGTTGTTGATGCAGATGCTGCATGGAGAGCGGAGGTTATCGGGCATTTAAATCGTTATAAACGTTATCCTGAGGATGCGCAGAGAAGAAACCGCACTGGCCGGCCTACAGTCAGATTCACTATTGATAAACAAGGCTATGTTACTGACAGCGACTTAGTTCGCCGCTCAGGTACTCATTCTCTGGATAGGGAAGCGAAGCAAGTTCTGACAAGAGCGCAGCCATTGCCAGCTCCTCCCGATATTATTTTAAATGGCAGTGAAATTACGATAGAACTTCCAATTGATTTTAGTTTAATCAATTAATATCTTTAATGACTTAAGGACAGCATATATGCTAAGGCAGCAAGCGCAGTTTGCCCTGAAGACTAAAGGGCTGTTGTTAACATTTTTATTAAGTGGCTGGTTGAGTTCAGCTGCGGCAGAGGAAGGAATTATGCCACCAAAGGCAATTAAACAACCACATCAGATGACTATTCATGGTGATACTCGTACAGATGATTATTATTGGATGAGGGATGATAATCGCCAGGATCAAAAAATTATTGATCATTTGATAGCCGAGAATAAATATACTGAACAGATGCTGAAACCCGGTGAGCAATTGCGGGATACGTTATATCAGGAAATGGTTGATCGGATGAAACAGGATGATCAATCTGTGCCATATACTTATAACGGGTATATTTATCGTACAGTCTATGAAACTGGGAAAGATTTTCCGATTTATCAGCGTAAACCGGTTGATAGTTCATCAGATTGGCAGATTCTGGTTGATGGCAATGAAAGGGCTAAAGGACATGAATATTATCGGTTGAGTAATTTTGCTATCACTCCGGATAATAAACGTATTGCGATTGCTGAAGATACTCAGGGACGCCGTAATTATCAGATCTCTTTTAAAGAGATCGGTGATGAACAGTGGAATAACAATGTAATAAAAAATGCTTCCAGCAACATTGTTTGGGCAAATGATAACAACACATTGTTTTATGTGCGCAGACATGCTCAAACTCTGTTGCCATACCAAGTATTTCGTCACCAATATGGTACAGATACTGAGAGGGATCAGAAAATATATCAGGAAAAAGATGAGCGATTTTACTTAGATCTTTCTAGAAGTTCTTCCTGTGATTATATTATGTTGTCGATAACCAGTACTTCGACTTCGGAATATTTATTGATTGATGCGAATAAACCACAAGCTGAATTGCAAGTATTTTCTCCGCGTCAGGAAGGACGAGAATATTATATTGACCATTTCCGCGGTCATTTCTATATCCGTTCAAATCATGAAAATGAGACTTATGGACTTTATCAAACTGATGCAATAAATATACCTTGGAAAACAGTTATTGCTCCACAGCAGGATAGTGATCTTGAAGATTTCGCATTGTTCAATAACTGGTTAGTGGTACAAGAGCGAGCAAAAGGATTGCCGACAATTCGTCAGATTAATTGGGAAACACAGCAAGAAAAGCAGATTAAATTTGATGATCCAAGTTATATGGCATGGATTGATTACAACCCTGAGCCTGATACTGATTTTGTACGTTATGGTTATTCATCCATGACTACGCCAAGTTCAACATTCCAGTGGGATATGAGAACGGGAGAACGTGAATTACTTAAGCAACAGGAAGTAAAAGGATTCGATAAACATAATTATGAGAGCCTGCGTATTTGGGTGAAAGCTCGCGATGGCGTGGAAGTTCCAGTATCTCTGGTTTATCGTAAGTCACTGTTCGAAAAAGGCCATAATCCAATATTGATATATGGATATGGGGCTTATGGTGCGAGTATGGACCCGGCATTCAGCTCACCACGATTGAGTCTGTTGGACAGAGGTTTTGTTTACGCGTTGGTGCATGTGCGTGGTGGCGGTGAATTGGGCAAACAGTGGTATCTGCAAGGTAAAGTCGAAAATAAAATGAATAGTTTTAATGACTTTATCGATGTAACCAAAGCTCTGATTACCCAGAAATATGGTGACAGCAAACGTGTTTATGCTATGGGAGGTAGCGCTGGTGGCCTGCTGATGGGCGCAGTAATTAATCAGGCACCGGAATTATATCGTGGTGTTGTTGCTCAGGTGCCATTTGTTGATGCTGTTACAACCATGCTCGATCCCTCTATTCCGCTGACAGTTGGAGAATATGAAGAGTGGGGTAATCCTGAAAATAAGGAAGATTATTTCCGAATTAAATCATATAGTCCATATGATAATATAAAGCCTCAGCGCTATCCCAATTTATTGGTCACGAGTGGATTTCATGATTCACAAGTTCAATATTGGGAACCGGCTAAATGGGTGGCGAAATTGCGGGATATAAAGAAAGGTGACACTGTTTTATTACTGGAAACTAATATGAGTGCAGGACATGGTGGTAAATCAGGCCGTTTTAATCGTTTGAAAGATACTGCATTAGATTATAGTTTTATTTTAATGTTGGATGATGCTAAAAAGTATTTTCCGCAATTAAAAGATAACTGAAAGAAATTATAAATAGTAAGTTTTTTATTTAAGGCACTGATAATTATTTATCAGTGCTGAATCTTTTTATTCTTTTCTTAAAGACTGACATGTGAGCAAATATTTATTTTTATGCATTTGGGATGATTGAAATGAAAATAATGACAAAAATAGCAGGGGCCAGTATCGTGTTAATTGGGCTTCAAGGGCTTGCTTATGGTGAAGAAAAACAAGAGAAGAAATCAGATAAGGTACTGAAATTTAGCAGCCTTAAGGTTTCAGGTTCACAAGATAATGCTGAAGTGCGGGCAATGGAAAGGCCCGGTTCTTACAGTTCTAAAGGCGAAGATACTAAACTTCAGTCAATCGATAGCATATTACGCAGTATGCCTGGAACCTATACGCAAATAGATCCGGGGCAGGGAACAGTGAGTGTAAATATCCGAGGATTAAGTGGCTTTGGTCGGGTTAATATGATGGTTGATGGTGTTAGCCAGAGTTTTTATGGTACATCTCCGACGAGTCCAATTCACGGTACGACTTATAACCAATTCGGTACAATAATTGATCCTAATTTTATTGTGGGAGTTGATGTTAACCGTGGTCAATCTGATGGTTCAAATAGCGTTAATGCCTTGGTAGGTAGTGCTAATTTCCGCACAATTGGCGTAGATGATGTGATATTCTCTGGGGATTCGCTAGGAATACGTACAAAAGCAACTTATGGCAATAATGGCATTGGTCATAATGGCATGATGGCGGTTGCGGGTAAAATACCGGCTTTTAGTTCTGACGGGTCAATAGGTGCTATGCTGGCTGTCAGCGGGCATTCAATTGATGCGCATTATAAGAATGGCGACGGAGTATTAAGTGATGAGTTTGCTACCAATAAATCATTTAAGCAAAAACCCAATTCGCAATTAATGAAAATAAATATTAAACCGAACGAATTTCATGATATGGAACTCAGTGGACGGAATTATCATAATAAATTTACCCGCCGTCATATTGACAGTCGGGATGTTTATTTAAAATATAATTACACACCATTCAATGAATGGGTTGATATAAAATTATTAGCCAGCACCAGTGAGAGTAGTCAACGCTACGAAGGTGATTCACTTTTTGAGTTGATAAATAGCAAAGCCAAAAACAAGTCAGATGCAATAGATATCAGTAACATTAGTCGATTCGACTATGGCGATACAGATTTTGAGCTAACATTCGGCAGTAAATTGATGAAAACCGAATATAGCAAAACAACGGATAGTGTTTATTCTGGCAAAGGTAAAGATGAGAAAGAAAAGAAAGAATTTGAAAAAACGGATAGGGAAGCAAAAGAAAATAATGTCTTTGCACCAAGTGGTAAACAAGAAATTGCCAGTATTTATGGTGGGCTGAAAATGAATCGTGGGATTTATCAGGCCAATATTACCTTTAATTATATGGACTACAGTGTTAAAGGACATAAACCGGCTTGTGATCTGCGGATACCTTGTTTCCCTCAAGGGGCAACCGAATTGAATTTGAAAGAACGTGGGTTTAATCCAGGTATTTTACTATCAGCAGAAATTATTCCTGAATTCCAGCCATTCGTCAGCTATGCTCGTTCAATGAGAGCGCCAAACATTCAGGAAACTTTCTATAGTAATGAAGGCGGTGGTTCCATGAATCCATTTTTGAAGGGAGAAACAGCAAACACTTATGAAATTGGTTTTAATAGTTTTCGCCCAGACTTGATTGTTAAGGGAGATATTTTCCGCCTGAAAGCTGCCTGGTATCACTCTAAAGTAAAAAATTATATTCTCAATGATATCTGGATTATTTGTGGCGATAGGAAAACATGTAAAAACGATAGTTCACTGGACAATTACGATACAGTCGATCCTAATATCAAAATGTATATTTATCACAATAGCTTGACGCCAGTGACAATACGTGGATATGAAGTTTCTGCTGATTATGATACGGGTATGTTTTATAGCAAATTGGCTTATAGCTGGCAAAAAACGCGTCAGCCAACTTCTGCCGCTACAGCGTATTTTGGGGCCGATCCTGTGTCACAATTACCTGATAGTTTTATGACTCTGGATACAGGTGTTCGTTTATTGGATGAGAAATTCCGTATTGGTGCGATTGTTAAATATACCGGTGATTCTCATAGACTGGACCCAGATCAATATAATGTTGATAGTGATGGACGGGTTGTACTGCAAAAAGAGCCTAAAATCCCAACGATAGTTGATCTTTATAGTGATTATCAGATAAATGAAAATGTGTTGTTGAAATTTTCAGTACAGAACCTGGCAAACAAAAATTATTCTGAAGCGCTTAATCGTGTCAATTCTTCTCCAGTAATGACTGAACAAACTTCAGCTATGCAAACAGCCAGAGGGCGCACCTATATTGCAGGCGCAGAAATTCGTTTCTGATATAGGAAAAATAAGTGGCAAGGGAATGCCACTATTTCAGATTTACAGGCCGTTTTCTTCGTTCTTTCTTGACCTTAGTCACTTCACTTTCTACCCAACCATCTTGTAAATGAGTCCTAATGGCATTACCAACATGTACTTGCTTGGTTTGTTTCAGCAATTTTCCATCAGGTGCTTCACTGATGCTGTACCCACGAGCCAGTGTTGCCAGTGGGCTGACGGCTTCCATTCGTGAACAGGAAACGGCAAATTTTTCTCTGGAACGGCTGAGTTGTCGTTCAATTGCTTGTTTTAGCCGGAAATCTTGTTGTTGGATTTGTTGGCTATACTGGCGGATCTGCTGACCAGGCTCTGAATGCCAGAGGCGTTGCTGCAATTTTTCATATGCCAGATCGCTTTGGCGTAGATGCCGTTGCAAGCTGTCAGTGAGTCGTTGGCGTAAACTGACCAACAAGTTTTGCTGACGAGCCAATCGCAAATGAGGATGTTGTTGCTGTAAACGATGATGTAATAGACTGAAAACACGTTGTTTCTGGGCAAAGAAGTAATCCATTGCCATTTCCAGCCGCTGTTGTTGTGATTGAATTTGACGTAACAATTCAAGCTGATTACGGCTGACAAGTTCAGCCGCTGCTGAAGGTGTTGGGGCGCGTAAATCTGCCACAAAATCAGCAATGGTGACATCCGTTTCATGACCTACGGCACTGACTATCGGGATATTGCTGCGAAAAATTGCTCTAGCAACATGTTCGTCGTTGAAACTCCATAAATCTTCTAGTGAGCCGCCACCGCGCCCAACAATCAATACATCACATTCCCGCCTTTCGTTAGCTAATTCAATAGATCGGATAATCTGTAATGGTGCTTCTGTACCCTGAACGGCTGTTGGATAAATGACGATGGGTAATGATGGATCGCGACGCTTTAAAATATTCAAAATATCATGCAGAGCAGCACCACTGGTTGAAGTAATCACCCCAAGCTGTTGGGCCGGAGAGGGCAGCGGTTTTTTATAATTTTGGTCAAATAATCCCTCATCACTGAGTTTTTGTTTTAATAATTCAAACTGTTGCTGTAGCAGGCCATCACCGGCGGGTTGCATACTTTCAACAATAAGCTGATAGTCTCCTCTTGGTTCATAAAGTGTAATTGCAGCGCGAACTAAGACCTGCTGACCATTTTGTGGTTTGAATGTCATGCGCTGATTGTTATTGCGAAACATTGCAGCCCGCACCTGGGCACGTTCGTCTTTCAGTGTGAAGTACCAATGCCCAGAGGAAGGTTGAGAAAAATTGGATATTTCAGCGCTTAGCCAAATTTTGCCCATTTCCATTTCGAGCAGCTGTCGAACTGTCTGATTGAGGCGGCTGACAGAAAAAATTCCAGTGTTAAAAAGTAGTGACATGTGAGAAAGATCAAATTTCAAAACAATAACTTAATATGCTGATACTAACCTTCATGATGCAGTAAGCAAGAAATTTTTTAATAAAATGCTGGAGGCAACCGATTACGTTCTGTATAATGCCACGGCAATATTTTATCCCTTAAATTTTCAGCAGCTTGGTGAGATATTGCTTATGTTACGAATTAAAAAAGAAGCTTTAACCTTTGACGACGTTCTGTTAGTTCCTGCCCACTCAATTGTTCTGCCTAACACTGCTGACTTGTCTACTCAATTGACTTCCACTATCCGTCTGAATGTTCCTATGCTATCTGCAGCTATGGATACCGTGACTGAATCCGATTTGGCTATTGCACTGGCTCAGGAAGGTGGAATAGGTTTCATCCATAAAAATATGTCGATTGAGCGTCAAGCAGAAGAAGTTAGCCGAGTAAAAAAACATGAGAGTGGTGTTGTAACAGAGCCTGTCACTGTGACACCTAAAACAACGCTGCGTGAAGTTAAAGGACTAACAGAGCGTAATGGTTTTGCGGGTTACCCTGTTGTCACTGAAGGAAATGAGTTGGTTGGTATTATTACGGGTCGTGATGTACGTTTTGTTACGGATCTAGATCAGCCTGTTACTGCGGTAATGACGCCTAAAGAGCGTTTGGTAACGGTAAAAGAAGGTGAAGCCCGTGAAGTTGTATTGCATAAAATGCACGAAAAACGTGTCGAAAAAGCGCTGGTAGTTGATGAAAATTTTCATCTGCTTGGCATGATCACGGTCAAAGATTTTCAGAAAGCAGAACGTAAACCAAACGCCTGTAAGGATGAACGTGGTCGTTTACGCGTTGGTGCGGCGGTTGGCGCTGGAGCAGGCAATGAAGAGCGTATTGATGCGTTGGTTGCTGCGGGTATCGATGTTTTGCTGATTGATTCATCACATGGTCATTCTGAAGGTGTATTACAGCGTATTCGTGAAACTCGCGCTAAGTACCCAAATCTACAAATTATTGGTGGTAACGTAGCGACTGGGGAAGGTGCAAAAGCGCTGGTAGACGCTGGTGTCAATGCAGTTAAAGTTGGTATTGGTCCTGGTTCTATCTGTACTACCCGTATTGTTACAGGGGTAGGGGTGCCACAAATTACCGCTATCTCTGATGCGGTTGAAGCGTTGGAAGGCACCGGTATTCCAGTTATTGCTGATGGGGGTATTCGTTTCTCTGGGGATATTGCTAAAGCAATAGCGGCGGGAGCTTCCTGTGTTATGGTGGGCTCTATGTTGGCAGGGACAGAAGAGTCACCTGGAGAAATTGAGTTGTACCAAGGGCGTTCATTTAAATCTTATCGTGGCATGGGATCGTTGGGAGCGATGTCTAAAGGCTCTTCTGATCGATATTTCCAAACTGATAATGCCGCAGATAAGCTGGTACCGGAAGGTATTGAAGGCCGTGTTGCCTATAAGGGCTTGTTGAAAAATATTATCCATCAGCAAATGGGGGGGCTGCGCTCCTGTATGGGGTTGACAGGCTGTGGAACCATCGATGAATTGAGAACTAAAGCGGAGTTTGTGCGCATTAGTGGCGCTGGTATTCAGGAAAGCCATGTTCACGATGTTACCATTACCAAAGAGTCTCCAAATTACCGTTTAGGTCTGTAATTCATATTTATTGTGGCCTGCTTCAGGCCACTTAATCTTTTTTTATTTTTACTACTTGTTTTTGGAATTCCCCGCACATGACAACTAATATCCATCAGCACCGCATTCTTATCCTTGATTTTGGTTCACAATATACTCAGTTGATTGCTCGTCGTATCCGTGAAATCGGGGTTTACTGTGAACTTTGGGCATGGGATGTCACTGAAGAGCAAATTCGCGAATTTAATCCAAGCGGTATCATTCTTTCTGGTGGTCCGGAAAGTACCACAGCGCAAGGAAGTCCACGTGCACCTGAATATGTTTTTAATGCCGGTGTTCCTATTCTGGGCGTTTGCTATGGCATGCAAACTATGTCAGTGCAGTTCGGTGGTAAGGTAGAAGATTCTACTGAACGTGAATTTGGTTATGCACAGGTTGAAATTAAAGCGGAAAGTGCATTATTCCGTGGGATTCAGGATTCATTAAATGAGCAAGGTCAACCATTACTGGATGTATGGATGAGTCATGGTGATAAAGTCACCTCAATTCCTGCGGATTTTATCACTATTGCCAGCACTGACACTTGTCCATTTGCCATTATAGCGAATGAAGAAAAGCGTTTTTATGGCGTACAATTCCACCCGGAAGTCACCCATACCCATCAGGGGCAGCGCATACTGGAACGTTTTGTCTTGGATATATGCCAATGTGAAGCATTGTGGACCCCTGCTTCTATTATCGAAGATACTGTTGTACGCCTGCGTGAACAGGTTGGTGAGGATCACGTTATTTTGGGGCTGTCCGGTGGTGTTGACTCTTCTGTCACCGCATTATTATTGCATCGCGCAATTGGTAAACGCCTGACTTGTGTATTTGTTGATAATGGTTTGCTGCGTTTGAATGAAGCTGAGCAGGTTATGGAAATGTTTGCTGGCAAATTTGGGCTAAATATTGTTCATGTTCCCGCCGAAGATCGTTTCCTTGCTGCACTGGCTGGCATTAATGATCCGGAAGAGAAGCGTAAAACGATTGGCCGTGTGTTTGTTGAAGTTTTTGATGAAGAGGCAAGTAAACAGACTCAGGTTAACTGGTTGGCACAAGGTACTATTTATCCGGATGTTATCGAATCAGCGGCATCTGCGACAGGTAAAGCACATGTTATCAAATCTCATCATAACGTAGGTGGTTTGCCGGAAGAGATGAAACTGGGATTGGTGGAACCGCTGAAAGAGTTGTTCAAAGATGAAGTGCGTAAGATTGGTTTGGCGTTGGGATTGCCTTATGACATGCTGAATCGCCATCCATTCCCAGGTCCTGGTTTAGGTGTTCGTGTACTGGGTGAAGTGAAGAAAGAGTACTGCGATTTACTGCGTCGGGCAGATGCTATCTTTATTGAAGAGCTGCACAAGGCTGATTTGTACAATAAAGTTAGTCAGGCATTTACGGTATTCTTGCCGGTTCGTTCGGTGGGCGTTATGGGAGATGGCCGCAAATATGATTGGGTTGTCTCGTTACGGGCAGTAGAAACGATTGATTTTATGACTGCACATTGGGCACATTTGCCATATGATTTTCTTGGCCGAGTTTCTAACCGAATTATCAATGAAGTCAATGGAATATCAAGAGTTGTCTATGACGTCAGCGGTAAACCACCTGCGACTATTGAGTGGGAATAATTTAAGCTCCATTTTTTATTATTAGCAGTTGAAAATAACACAAGCCGCCTTCATTTTTTGGCGGTTTTTTTGTTTTTTTATGATTGCAACAATTAGTAATTTTTAGCGTTATCTACATAAAACAGACACTGTTTAGCTGACAATATTCGTTTGTGCCATGAAGGGAAGAAATGTAGTTTAGGGATAATGTTGATGACAAGCGATGCTTCAAAACTTGATTGTAGCTTATGGGATACGCTTCAATTTATGAAAGAGATACTGAAAAGTCATATACCCGTCATCTTTCAAGTTTCCTCTTTGTTGGCTGCATTCGCTCACCCCGGTCACATAGTTATCTATGCTCCCGGGGATTCACTCCCTTGCCGTCGCGATGCATCTTGAAATCCATAGGGTATACATTCTCTGACTGGTTGGTCGGGCTCAAGGATATACGGGCAAGAATGCGAATATTAGCTCGCATTGATCGTATGGCTGAAGGAAATTTTGGCGATGTAAAACCGGTTGGTAACGGTGTCAGCGAATGCCGTATTGATTATGGTCCTGGCTATAGAGTGTATTTTATGCAGCAGGGTAGGTAGATTGTTGTTTTACTTTGTGGCGGTGATAAGAGCACACAAAATAAAGACATTAAACTTGCTTTACAACTAGCCCGCAGTTGGAAGGAACAACATAATGAGTGAACAGTTTACCCGTTGGGATTCAGTAGAATACCTGAAAACTGAAGCTGATATGGCAGCGTATCTGGATGCCTGTATTGAAGAAGCTGGTGATGATCCTGCTTTTATTGCGCGTGCGCTAGGTACGATCGCGCGTGCGCGTGGTATGACCCAGGTAGCAAAATTGAATTATCCCTTCTGCTATCTATATCCTTCATCCTTCAAGTTGCTGCTTTGTTGGTTGCTTTCACTTGCTGCCGCTCTGCAACTCGAAATCAATTAGTTATAGATATTAAGATAATATCGTGAGAATAATCTATTATTCTCTACAATGTACTATTAATAACTAAATAGTATATATTAACAAAAAATCATTGATAGCTATTTTGATTTATTTCATATATGACTTTGGATTTCTATTTAAAACATAAATAATTAGAATAGTTGTTACAGTACCACTTCCGATAATTCCTGCTAACCAATTATTCCCATTTAAGCCTAAGATTAAAGAGACAAATAAAGAGATAAAAGTGAGTAATAATCCATAACTTTGCCCCCTGATACTTTTTCTTACCATTTGTTCTAAGGCAACTTTTTCCATCTCGTGTCTGTGCTTTTGTTGCTGTTCGATCAGCGTTAGAAATCGGTCAGCAGCGCCTTTTGTATGTTGTTCATAAAGCGTTAATATCTCTGAATCAGGAAGTTGATAATATAATGGGTTGATATCACCTTGATTAGTTGGTTTAGTTATTTTCGGATGTTTTCTGTTTATTCTTTTGATCATATATCGTCTCTTTCCCTGTAGATGATATGATTTCATCATTGAATTGCTTTAATACAATAGCAAAGTCTGCCCGAACTTTATCCAGGTCATCTGATAAAGTATCAATATCACTCTTCGATGGAATAAGATCAAAATAATTCGTATTTGGCATAATATCGAATTTCGGTGAAATTGATCTTAATTTATTAAAATATTGCATGAAAATGTTCATCATATTACCTGTATTATTAGTTGTTTCTATTAGTTAAATGACTTATTTACAATTATATTTCTTGAGTTTTAATTGGAGAATGATACCTGATAAATAGATTTATTCCATAAAAATATTGCGAGCCGGCTCAAAAATAGGGCTGAAAATAATGGAAGATAATTTCATGCAAGGTAATGATTAATCGTTTTATCGAACTATTAATGAGTATGATTTATGATGAAAAGTATCAGAATATGCTATACCCTTCATCTTTCAAGTTGCTGCTTTGTTGGCTGCTTTCACTCACCCCAGTCACATAGTTATCTATGCTCCTGGGGATTCGTTCACTTGCCGCCGCGCTGCAACTCGAAATCTATTGGGTATATAGTGCTGGCTGGTTTTCGCTTATATTTTGGGAATCTTATGTCTTATCAATGCCCCTTATGTCACCAATCTTTACTGCTCACTCGACAGCAATGGCGCTGTGAGAATAATCATCAGTTTGATTGTGCTAAAGAAGGGTATGTCAACCTGATGCCTGTTCAGTATAAAAGATCTAAAGAACCGGGGGATAGCCCGGAGATGATGCAATCAAGAAGAGCGTTTTTGGATGCTGGATATTATCAGCCATTACAGCAACGAGTTTCGGAATTGTTAGAAAAGTATCTGCCAGAAAATGCAGAGAGTTTACTGGACATAGGATGCGGTGAAGGTTATTACACTGCTTCGCTTGAAGCACAGCTAAGCAAGAGACGTAATCTTAAAATCTATGGGTTAGATGTTGCTAAGATCGCGGTTCGTTATGGCGCTAAGCGCTATCCTGCTGTCAGTTTTTGTGTTGCGTCGAGTCATCGTTTGCCATTTGCTGATAAATCCCTTTCCGGGATATTAAGGATTTATGCACCTTGCAAGGCAGAAGAATTGGCAAGGGTAGTTAAGTCACAGGGAATTGTGCTGACAGTCACTCCGGGTCCTCGTCACCTTTATCAGCTCAAGGAGTTAATTTATCAAGATATTCATCTTCATCCATTGAAGACAGAGCAATTGGCAGGGTTTGAATTGATAACCGATGAGTCATTGTCTTATCTAATGAAATTGGATGGAGTACAAGCGTATCATTTATTACAGATGACACCATTTGCCTGGCGAGCAACAGAAAGTGTAAAAAAAGGATTAGTAGATAGAGCATTGTTTGAATGTGAAACTGATTTTATATTGCGGGTCTATCAACGCCTTAAATGATTTGGATTGTTGCCCAAAATATTGTGTTTGACAGATAAATATTTTGGGCTGGTGGTGCTATTTCGCGTACATAAACAATTTGAGATGTTCAAATAAAATATTGAAGCCAATTGCAATCAGAGTGAGTCCACCGATAAGTTCAGCACGTTTGCCTAATAGTGGGCCAATATAGCGGCCAATTAACATTCCCAATGTTGCCATAATCATTGTCATCATACCAATAGCCATTGCGGTATGGACGATATTGACTTGAAGAAAAGCGAGTCCGACACCAATTGCCATTGCATCCAGACTGGTAGCAATAGCGGTTGTTATTAATACCATTGAATCGTGGCGACAGGGTGGTTCACACTTTTTTTCCGGACTTGTTTTAAAACTATCTGTAATCATTCTACAGCCTAGGATGAATAATAGAGTGAAAGCAATCCAATGATCCCACTCTATAATATACTGGCTGGTATAAAGTCCTATAGACCAGCCAATTAGTGGAGTACAAGCTTCCACTACACCAAATATTAAGCCAGTACGAATTGCTTCACGAAAATGTGGTCTATGTAGTGTCGCCCCTTTACTGATTGCCGCAGCGAAGGCATCCATTGAGAGTGCTAAAGCTAAGATAAGGGTTGCGTATAGGTTCATCAAAATAGCCTCGGCTGGGTGTTTCCATATACATATAACCCACCCCCAACCAATGATGTGCTATATGCCTATGGTCTTGCCAACCTTAAAGGCTACCCGCACCACGTTTTATTTTGAAACGAGTATGTTGATACGGGTTTTTCAGAGAAATTAACTAAATCGTTTTTCTGAAACAGGCTACTCCCCATGACTTGCTTAAAGATAGCATAATAACTTAAAAAGAGTAAATAATATTATTTTAGGATTAAGAGATGATATCGATAATAATTATCATTATCTATCATGTAGGGGGAAAATAAAAGTCAGCATAAAGCTGACTGTTTATTATTTATCTCTCTATTTATTATTAATTCTTATCTATCTGTTTTCGATGAGGAATTTATAAATCCTTTCTAAATCATCAAGTTGATAGACTGAGATATATAATTTCTTATTTTCCAAACCAATAACCAGAATGCCATCTTCAGATAAATTTATGGTTTTTATCCGGTCATAAGAAATAAACGTATTTGCATAGAAAAAACCATTGCTCTTAAATAACAATTTAGGTGAGCGTATATAGGCAATATAAAGAGTTACCAGGATAGTAAATAACAATAAGTATGTGGTTAAACGACTACCATAAGCAGTGATGTTGTTATAAACAACAATAAGTATCAGGATAATAAAGATGAAAGCATCAATTCTATGTTTTCTTTTTAACTTTATTTGCAAATAAGTTTTCCCTTTCAGCAGATTAACCACAAATTCATCATAGATAGCGAGAATCAGCATTAGTACGATTAATCCAACTAATACCATATCATTGAGGCTCATTCTTTAATCCCTGTTTTGCTGTAAAAAAGAAAATGTGGGGAGGAATTCCTCCCCGTATGATTAATGGGATGATATACCCGTTATCTTTCAAGTTGCCTCTTTGTTGGCTGCACTTACTCACCCCAGTCACATCGTTCGCTATGCTCCCGAGGATTCGCTCCCTTGCCGTCGCGATGCATCTTGAAATCCATAGGGTATATATTCTACAGGCCGAGGAAACCAAACCTCGCGCCAATAATCCCCAGAATGAAGAAGCCGATAATAATCCAGAGGGCATTGACTTTATGCCGCAATAGCCACATACAGGCAAATGTCAGTAAAAGTGGTACAAGGCCTGGCATCAGTTGATCAAGGATATTCTGAACCGTTGTGATGGTCTTTTCACCTGTTTGTTGGTTAGGAATTTCTGATACAACCAGTGGAATATTTACTTTCGTCCATTTATTGACCAATGCTCCCATGACAAATAAACCAAGGATCGATGCCCCCTCAGTCATTTTTTGTAGGAAGCCACCGCCCATATCCTGAACGATATTAATCCCTTTCTTATAGCCGTAGGAAATGCCTGAGTAGAGAACTAACAGGCGTACTAAATTGAATAAAAAGAAGAATAGTACAGGTCCGAGCCAGCTACCACTCATCGCGAGGCCCGCACCCAGAGCAGCAAACACCGGGCGGACTGTGCCCCAGAAAATTGGGTCACCAACACCCGCCAGTGGTCCCATCAAACCGACTTTGATGCCGTTGATAGCGCCATCATCAATTGTTGCTCCATTAGCACGCTGTTCTTCCATTGCCATAGTGACACCCAATACAGGTGCGACGACGTAAGGATGAGTGTTAAAGAATTCAAGGTGGCGTTTAATCGCTTGTTTACGCTCATCGGTATTTTCTGGATACAGACGGCGAAGGGCGGGAACCATAGAAAAACAGAAGCCTAACGCTTGCATCCGTTCAAAGTTCCATGAACCTTGGAACACATTAGAACGGAGGAATACACCACGAATATCGCTTGGTGTCAGTTTTTTCTGGCCTGCTGTCTGAGCAGTCGTTTTTGTTGTATCTAACATGTTGCTCGTCCTCTAATCTAATTCGTTATCAAGGTCGTTATTGGTGTGTCCAGGGGCCGCAGTAACCACCTGAGATTTGTTGTATTTAGGGCTGAGTTGAATGTATAGCACTGCCATCACAATACCAATGATACCTAATGCAACTAGATTGAAATCAGTAAATGCCGCAGTGACGAAACCGAGATAGAAGAATGGCATTAAGTAGCCAGCACGCATCATATTGATGACCATTGCATAACCCACAACCACAATCATACCACCCGCAATATTCAGGCCGTTTGTTACAACTTCAGGGATAGAGGCGAGCAATTGTTGAACTTCGTTGGTTCCAACGGACAGGGCAACAATCAGGGCAGGAATAGCGATGCGCATAGCTTGAAGCAGTAATGCGGATAGATGGATAAAGCTGATAGCCCGAAGGTTGCCGTGTTCTGCCGCGTTGTCGGCGGCATGTTGGAACGCAACTGTGATGGTACGTACAATGATAGTCAGCACTTGTCCGGCGGCTGCCAAAGGAATTGCCAGAGCGATACCTTCACCGATATCTCGGCCACCAGCGATGACCAAAATAGTTGAGATGATTGATGCTAAAGCAGCATCCGGAGCAATTGCGGCACCGATATTCATCCAGCCAAGTGCGATCATCTCCAGTGTACCGCCGATAATGACACCAGTTGTCATGTCACCGAGAATGATTCCGATTAGAGTACAGGCCACAAGTGGGCGATGGAATTGAAATTCATCAAGAATGGAATCCATGCCTGCAATACAGGCCACGATGAATATCAATGAAATTTGAACAACGGTAATTTCCATTGTTTGTCTCCTGTAACCAAATTTAAATTTGGTGAGAAATTTTTGTCATTGAGTAATAGTTAAATTGCTCTAGTTTAATTTTCGTTTTTGACCTTCTGGATCAGATCCATCATTTGCAGACGGGTGTCACTGGCAACTTTACGGGCTTCAAGCTCAATACCGCGATCATCCAATTTTTTGAAGGCTGCAATATCAGTTTCGTCAACAGATATTGCGTTATTAACTTGTGTTTTTCCCTGCCGGTATGCCATTCCACCAATGTTTACAGAAGTGATATTGACCCCATTTTCAACCAGACGCAGAACATCTGTTGGATTTGTAAACAGCAACATGACACGTTCATTAGCGTATTTTGGGTTGTTATAAACCCGGATACATTTTGCGACATCAACAACGTGAGCACTGATCCCCGGTGGTGCAACCTGTTTCAATAAGGTAGAACGGACAGTATCGGCAGCAACTTCGTCGCTGACGACAATAATCCGTTTGACGTTAGTTTCTTTTGTCCAACGGGTAGCGACTTGGCCATGAATAAGGCGGTCATCAATGCGGGCCAGCGCAATTTTCATATGACCACCGGTTGATGGTGCAGATGCAAGTGCAGCAACGGGAGCTACAGGTTTGGCAGATTCAACTTTTTGCGGTTCTTCTGTTTTTAGAGCCCGAATACCTTCTTTCCCTGTTTCCAGGGCGACTGAGACCAATTCTTCCAGAGATGGGTTATCATCGCGGCACATAAAGGCTTCAACCAGCATCGGGACGTTAACCCCGGTAATAATTTCATAATTTTCTTTGTCTACAGCGATACGATTCGCTGCATTGAATGGACTTCCTCCCCATGTATCAACGAAAAACAGTACGCCTTTTTCTGTATTAAGCTTTGCAAGTTTGCTGTTGTATTTTTCAAATAAAGTATCGGCATTTTCACCAGGAACAAAGTCAATATAAGAAACATTTTCTTGTTCTCCAATTAACATCTCTGCAGTGTGAAGCAGTTGCTCAGCCGCAGCTCCATGTGTGCCAATCATAATGGCTATACTCACCTCATTTTCCCCTCTGTTAGTATATAAACGCAGAATAATTACAATTTACTCCAATAATTTTGATGAATCATTCCTCCAATAAAAAATTTATTTGTACAAATAATAGTCTTTTGTTGATTGGGTGCCTGAATATTTGGCTTGATTTAGATTTTTATCTCTTATTGACTGAGAAAACATCCTGTTAGATTAGCATCAGAAATACTAGAGAAAAATTGCTATCAGTCAGAAAAAATGAAATAGGTGAACATATTAGTAATAAAATAATTTAATAAACTAAATATTGTTAAATTTATTTATAATTATCTTAAATTTAATTTAAGATAGATATTAATTCTGTTTCCGGTAACATCTTATTAATTTAAAATTAAAAATATATTCATCTTTTTTGGTTGAAAAACGAGCCCTCTCAAGTTTTGGATAAAAAATATCCCAACCATGAGGTAGGGATATGTTCATCAAGAAGAATTTGCTGCTTAAAAAATCAGGTTATTTATTGGGTTAATCACACTGAACTTTAATCGCTAAACCACCGCGGGATGTTTCACGATATTTAGCGTTCATGTCTTTACCTGTTTCGTACATAGTTTCAATAACTTTATCGAGAGAAACGCGTGGTTCACTGGTACGACGCAAAGCCATACGAGCGGCGTTGATTGCTTTCACTGAAGCAATGGCATTTCTTTCAATACAGGGCACTTGTACTTGGCCAGCAACCGGGTCACAAGTGAGGCCGAGGTTATGTTCCATTCCGATTTCAGCTGCAATACAAACCTGCTCTGCGCTACCGCCGAGTAGTTCAGTAAGACCGGCTGCTGCCATTGAACAGGCAACCCCAACTTCTCCCTGACAACCCACTTCAGCCCCAGAAATAGAGGCATTCATTTTATACAGAATGCCAATAGCACCTGAAGCCAGGAAATAGCGGATATAAAGCTCTGGTGTTACAGGTGCAATGCAATGGTTATAATAAGCAAGTACGGCGGGAACAATGCCACAGGCACCATTGGTAGGAGCTGTAACAACACGTCCACCCGCAGCATTTTCTTCGTTGACTGCTAATGCAAACATGTTTACTAAATCCACGACATTCATTGGATCACTAGATAGATTGTTTGATGCGGTCAGCATCCGGTGTAGTGCAGCTGCACGGCGTGGCACGCGCAATGGGCCGGGTAGAACGCCTTCTGTGTTCAGGCCACGTTCAATACAAGCCTGCATAGTATCCCAAACATCAGCAAAATAGGCGTTAATTTCCTCTTGGCTGTGGAGATCCAATTCGTTTTTCATCATTAAACCAGAGATCGAGAGTCCGGTTTTATTACAATTCATCAGCAATTCTTTTGCTGAACTGTATGGATATGAAACAGGTTTGGTATCCTGAGATGGTTTACCAAAATGTTCTTCGTCAACAATAAAGCCACCACCAATTGAGTAGTAGGTTTTGCTATAAACTTTTTTGTCACCCGCGAATGCATGAATTTGCATACCATTTTCATGTAGTGATAGGTTATCACTACGGAAAACCATGCCACTGTCACGTGGAAAATCGACTTCATGTAAGCCATTGGCCAGCTTGATGCGCTGAGTTTGCTCTACATCACGAATAAAACCGGGGATTGAATCAATATCAACGGTTGCTGGCAAGTTGCCTGCCAGGCCCATGATAATGGCTATATCCGTATGGTGGCCCTTACCGGTTAATGAGAGTGAGCCGTAAACATCGACGGCTACACGCGTGATAGAAGGCATTAGTCCCTGGTTTACCAGATCGTCGACAAACTGTTTGCCGGCTTTCATCGGGCCAACCGTATGAGAGCTAGATGGACCGATACCGACCTTAAACATGTCGAAAACGCTAATCACGCCAGACTCCTTAAAAAAGATAGAGATATAGTTATATATATTGAGGTACGCTACTTTACTGTGATTTAGTAGTGTTGATAAGGGAGTTTACAGTTTTTTTTGAATTATGATAGCAATAGTGATAAAAATGGATGAAAAAAACACAAATTGATTATCTCTAATGATGCAGATCAAATTTGAACCTGTTGAGCTAATTGATGAATAATCGCTGCTGTCAGGCCCCAGATAAGTTTCCCTTGATACCAGTAAAAATAGGTGCGATGTTGCTGACCATGGCGGTTAACATCAAGATAATAATAGCTCGAAAGTGAAAGTGCCTTAGATAAAGGGACTTCGAATATACTGGAAACTTCTGTTGGGTTGCTGTGGAAAGACAATTCTGGGGGTAATAACCCGACAACGGGTGTCACCAGATAACCGCTAATACTGTCTAAAGGCACGAGTTGTCCCAAAACTTGAACTTTGTGATGAGGTATGTTGACTTCTTCCTCTGCTTCTCGCAGTGCTGTAGCAATTATTGATTTATCTTCAGGATCAGCAGCACCACCGGGAAAGGCCACTTGACCGGCATGTGATCGTAAAGTAGTAGAGCGCTGCGTCAGCAATAGTGTTGGTTTCGGTTTGCAGATGATCGGTAATAACACCGCAGCATGGCGGCAGTTATTTGAAGGCCGTTTAGGATGAGATGGAAGTTGTAACTGAAATCTGTTAATGAAATCAGATAGTAGTATCATATTGGTTTTATTTTCCCTAATTGCGGCAAAATACAATTCAATTTATCAAATGTTTCTTGATATTCTTTTTCAGCAATACTGTCCGCGACAATTCCACCACCGGCCCAACAATATATTTTTCCTTTTTCGGTCAAGAGGGTACGAATAGTGATATTGCTATCCATTGTGCCACAGAAACTGATATAGCCAATTGAACCACAATATCCATGTCTGCGGTGAGGCTCTAATTCTTCTATTATTTCCATTGCCCTGATTTTCGGTGCACCAGTGATCGAACCTCCGGGGAAGCAGGCTCTTAATAAATCTGTAGCATGCAATTCATTTGGTAGTTCTGCGGTAATTGTGCTGACCAGATGATGAACAGCGGGGAATTGTTCAACCACAAATAGTTCAGGTACTTTAACTGACCCTGGAGTGGCTACCCGGCCAATATCGTTACGTAACAAATCGACGATCATTAGGTTTTCGGCTCGATCTTTTTTCGATGTTGCTAGTTTTTCAGCTTGTAATGCATCCTTTTCAGTATCATTTAAACGCGGTAATGTTCCTTTGATAGGACGAGTTTGAATTTGATTCTTTTCCAAGAGTAAGAAACGCTCAGGAGAGACACTGATTATGCTGTTTTCTGGTAAACGGATAAAGGCAGAAAAAGGGGCACGATTTCTCTTATTAAGTTTCATGAATGCTTGCCATTCATCGCCTTGATAGTCAGCGCAAAACCGTTGTGACAGATTAACTTGATAACAATCACCTTCTAATAGATAGTTGTGAATGCGGCGGATTTTTCCATTATATTGCTCCGCACTCATATTTGACTGCCATTCGCTGGTCAGAGTAAAAGTTGTTTCGGGCAAATTTTTATGCGACATAAGCCAGTTTAAACGTGCATCAACATCACTGTGACTTAATAAAGTCACCTTTTTTTTGTGATGATCGACAATCAAAGCCCAGTCATAAATACCTATTGCCATATCTGGAAATGACAGCTCATTTTTGGCTTGTGACGGTAATTTTTCAATACGACGTCCAAGGTCATATCCCCATTGGCCTAATGCACCACCCTGAAATGGTAAATCAGGATTAAATTTTGCTGTGAGATTTAAATTTTCTAGCTGTGTTTTTAACAGGCAAAAGGGATCTTCTTCAGTAATATAGTGAGTACTATATTTATTTATTTCGGTTGATTTACCGTGACAAAGAAGCGTGATCAGTGGTTCTGCAACCAGAATATCAAACCGGTTATGGGTATGGTTTGCAGAGCCAGAGTGGAGCAGCATTGCCCAAGGCTGGTTTGAAATCGGCGCGAAATAGTTGATAGCGACATTTGATTGATAAGGTAATTGTCGTTTTTGTAATGAAGTATTCATTATGGTATCAGTTTTAACAATAGCAACGTAAGAGTTGGCATTAATTATTAATTGCCAGAGATTAGCATAGAAATCCACTCCTTACTGAGTTAAAAATCGCTATACTCTTGGTCATTGATCAATTTATTGAGGTTATTCTCATGTTTTCAGGTATGCCAACATTATCTCATCAGGAACAACAACTGGCAGTGGAGAAAATTCAGCAATTGATGGCTGAAGGAATGAGTAGTGGGGAAGCTATTGCGTTGGTTGCACAGGAACTTCGTGAAAAGCATAGGGGACAAGAGCAGGTTAATGTGGTGTTTGATGATTAAAAATGAACATAATTAAATTATTTATTTAACAATAATCACACATTTTTTTTACCTGACATGTTAGGTTAGCTCCATATTTAATCTCTTATTTTGAGATATTAACAGGAGGTAGTATGAAAGCATGTCATGTCATTAATAGAGTTGGCCTATCAGGTGCTGCACTTTTATTTACGATTTCATTCACCGTATCCGCTGTTCCAGAGACCAAACGTGTTGATAAATTTGTTTCTTGCGATAATTTAACCAAATCGCAGATTGCTGCTCAGGTAAAGCGAGATTTTCTACAAAACCGTATTAATCGTTGGTCAGAAGATAGAAAACAGTTGGGAACTTCTACACCAGTGGCGTGGATAAATGTAGAAAATATCACCGCAGATAAGGATGTGTTAGAAGTTCCACTGACTGTTCGTGGTTCTAAGCATGACAAAGATTACCGTGTTGTAGTTAATTGTCAGCAAAATACGATTAGCTATAGCGAATTGAAATAACATTTTCTGATGGTTATCTCTACCCGTCATCAGATGGATACTAGATTTAGTGTGAGTCAGTAAGGAAATGTTATGTCTGAATTGAGAAAATTATATCCGGCTTGTGAAGCTTACCGTTCTGGTTATTTGGACACAGGCGATGGTCATCAAGTTTATTGGGAATTATGTGGCAATCCTGAAGGTAAGCCCGCTGTATTTATTCATGGTGGACCGGGTGGTGGTATTGCCTCTTATCATCGTCGGCTATTCGACCCTAAGAAATATCATGTCATGCTATTTGATCAGCGTGGTTGTGGGCGTTCAAAACCTCATGCCAGTTTGGAAAATAATACTACTTGGCATTTAGTTGAAGACATTGAGTGTTTACGTCAATTAGTGGGGGTAGAAAAGTGGCTGGTATTTGGTGGCTCGTGGGGTTCCACTTTATCTTTAGTTTACGCACAGACTTACCCTCAGCGAGTTTCTGAGCTGATTCTTCGAGGGATTTTCCTGCTGAGGCCGCAAGAATTATATTGGTATTATCAGGATGGCGCTTCTAATTTCTTCCCGGATAAATGGCAACGAACGGTCTCTATTTTATCGGAAGAAGAACGAAATGATGTTATTAGCGCATATAACAAGCGGCTGACTAGTAATAATCGTCAAATTCAATTAGAAGCAGCTCGTCTCTGGAGCTTGTGGGAAGGAGAGACGGTAACATTGCTTCCTTCGGATAGTGTGGAGTCTTTTACAGAAGATGAATTTGCCTTGGCATTTGCTCGGATTGAGAATCACTATTTTATTAATGGAGGTTTTATGAATGAGGAGCAGCAGCTGTTGAATAATATTGACGCTATAAGGGATATTCCGGCAGTTATTATTCATGGTCGATATGATATGGCTTGTCGGGTGCAAAATGCTTGGGATCTGGCGCAGGCATGGCCAGAAGCAGAATTACATATTATTGAAGGAGCGGGGCACTCATTTGATGAGCCAGGTATTTTACATCAGCTTATTGGTGCAACGGATAAGTTTGCTGAGCAGTAATCTGATATAGCCACCGGTTATCCGGTGGTTATCAATTCTTACTGAATAATTAGCGGCTTTTGGGCTCGTAAGGTAAACGAGAAAATTGTTTAGATAATTGGCGATAATGCACTAAACGTTGTTGAAAATACTGCCGAAGATGTGCGGGTTGTTCCTGCTCAACTGTATCAGGAAGTACCGGCATATTGTAACGTTCCTTAAAAGCTACACCAGATGCTGCCAAATCAACATTGACTTTATCCATATTTTCTGTGGAAAGTTCGGCCAGATTATGTCCCATAAGTGTCTCGCTCAGTTGAAACTATAAATTCATAAAATGATGAAGTTAATCCAGACTGATTTTTCTGGCAAGAACTAAATTGATAAATTTATAAATATAAATAATATTCATTATCATTAAATATAGAAAGATATTCGATGAGATTATTTTGCGAATAAAATTCATTTTCATTTAAATATATTAAATGAGATTCATTTCTATTTGATTTTATTGAAAATATTATTGTATTTCAATGCGATATATTTTTTTAAATTATTTTTGTTTATTGGGTTTTTTTATTTTTATTTAATTGGCATAATACAAATAAATTAATGCTAGGAGAATCTATTATGTTAAATCAAGAAATGGTGCATAAATTAAATGAACAGATGAATTTGGAATTCTATTCTGCGAATTTATATCTACAAATGAGTGCATGGTGCAGTGATAAAGGATTGGCAGGTGCCGCTGCATTTTTCAAATCGCACTCCCAGGAAGAAATGCAGCACATGCATCGCTTATTTGATTATCTGAGTGATACTGGTGCGATGCCACGTTTAGGGCAGATTAATGCGCCTTCAGCAGACTATGAATCCATATCTCATGTACTTCAGAAAACCTACGATCACGAGAAATCTATTACCGCTGAAATTAATAAACTTGCCCATCTGGCGATAACTACGCAGGATTATTCCACTTTTAACTTCCTGCAATGGTATGTAGCAGAACAGCACGAAGAAGAGAAGTTGTTCAAGTCTATTCTTGATAAATTGAGTATGGTTGGTGAGGATGGTAAGGCACTCTTCCTATTGGATAAAGATCTGAAAGGTTTGGCCGGTGCGGACTCTTAATGAATGGAATTAATCAACCGCAGTAGCTGGCAATAACTTTAGATATTTAAAGCCAGTGCTGCGGTTTTCCTTTGTTTTTGCGCGATAGTTCACAAGACGAAGTTCTTATTGTAAGTTATCGCGGATAAAATAACTTCTTTGATATAAGATAGTCTTAATTTGTAGAAATATATCTGAAAATTAAGAGGTTATTTATGACCATCAGTAAAATTCGTTCTTTTTGCCGGAAATTATCTGCTTTAGTTGTGCTGTTTGTCGGCATGTCTTGCCAGCAAGTTTTAGCTCATGCGCATTTAACAGAACAAATCCCAGCAGAAGATACCACAGTGGAAAATGCACCACAGGTAATTACCCTGAGTTTTTCAGAGGGTATTGAACTGAATTTCAGTAAAGTAAAAGTGACTGGCCCGGAAAATAAACCTATCAAAACTGGTCAATTGAAGCTTGATCCTGCAACTAATACAAAACTGATTCTTCCTGTGGAAGATAAGCTGGTGGCAGGTAAATATCATGTTGACTGGAAGGTAGTCTCGGTTGATGGGCATAAAACTAAAGGCGTCTACAGTTTTACAGTTAAATAATTATGTCTCTGGCGGCACTTTATATCTTTTGTCGCTTCGCTCATTTTGTGGCAGTTATGTTGATGTTTGGTCTCAGCATATTTACTGTCATGTTGATTCCTGCTCGCCTCTCTGTCCTAATTGATGCTCGTCTCCGTTTGGGGATAATTATCAGTACCATTGTGGCATTAATAACTGTAATTGGCTGGTTGGTGATACAAGCGGGGCTAATGGGGGATGGTTGGCAGGATACTTATGATCTGGAAGTTTGGTTAGCGGTTCTGAGAACAAACTTTGGCAAAGTCTGGCAGTGGCAAATATTGATTTCAATAGTGACTACAGGGTTCTTGTTTATCAATAACCAAAAGACCAGAAATATTCTAATGTTAATCGGCTCTGCCATTTTATTATCCTGTCATGCTTTTATAGGTCATGCAGTAATACATGATGGGGTGTTGGGTATTCTTCATCAGATTAACCAGGTAATTCACCTATTAAGCGCAGGGTACTGGTTTGGTGGATTATGGCCGTTTTTGTTATGCCTGCAACTTTTGCGTATGCGGAATGAACTCGCTGTAGGGTTGGATAGACAGGTTATGATTTCTATGATGCATTTTTCCACCTATGGTCATATTGCTGTAATTCTTATCATCGTTACAGGCATAATAAGTAGCTTGATTTTGCTCCCAGGGTGGCCGGAGTATAGCGGTACTGAATATCAGTCAATGCTATGGCTGAAGATAGTGCTAGTAGCGGCTATGGTGATGCTTGCATTGATTAACCGTTATATCTTGGTTCCTAAACTAAGGCAACCTGGTCGCTATCAACTGTTGATTATCAATAGTTGGATTGAAATTATTTTTGGGGCGTTGGCTTTGTTATGTGTTGCTATTTTTGCTACTTATCAGCCGATTTGATTTTTTTAACTAACAACTTGTTTCAGTAGGTGTTATTGATGCAGTTGATTATTGATAATAAATAGTGAATGCGGACAGCGTGCAGAAACCGTCGCGTACACGCAGTACGTGAGGATGATTCGTTTCGTTTGTCCTTATATCTACACATTGGTAACTATTATGAAACGTTTATTTTTATTACTTTCCTTATTATGTCTATCTTTTCAAAATGTTGCGGCGCCTATTGAAACGGTGAGTAAGCTGCAATTTGGTGATAAATGGGCATTTACTCGAGAAGAAGTGATGCTGAATTGCAGAGCAAATAGGGCTTTGTTTGTGATTAACCCAAGTACTTTGGTGCAATACCCGTTAAATGATATAGCCACAGAGATGGTCAGGACAGGGAAGGTGAATGCTAATTCTTTGGATATTATTCTATTAGATGATAGTAAAAATCCGACTCAAAAAATGAGTATAGAACCATTCCAGAGAGCAGCTTTAGCACTATGTGATGAAAAGAGTGGGTGATGAAAAGAGTGGGTAATAGAAAGTAATGTCATTGAGTTAAGCTGCGTAGCGTGACATTTGACTTAAGAGTGTCATTCTTGGCTGTTTATTATCCAAGAAGTTGTTTAAATGTAATATGTCAGCTACGCTTTAAGTTGTAAGTTGTTTTACGTCTCAATGACACTTTTAGCGCACGGCTCTTAAGAGCCATTTTCCCTAGGCCGAGTAGAGGAGTCAACTCGGCCTTTTTTTGTCAGAAGTTTTGTGGACATCAGACCACCCTCATAATCCATGCATGGTTTTGTCTGTCATAATGTTTTCTGTATAACAGAATTTGTTTATCGTTTAGTAAGGCGGGGATACTGGTATGTTCATCCCAGCCATCTAACTGCATACAAAGTTCGCGATCAGAATTGCAAGGAATACTAATAGTAGTATCGTCTCCTGCAGAAGGTGGAGACAGAATAGCATCATCAATTTCGTAGCTGGAAATTCTCAGTTTTGTCTGTTTCATGATGGCTCCTTAATTTTTTAATTAACAGGTACGACCAGTAAGGCCATCATTTGAGAATAGATCAAATGACTGAGATTGCCAGTAATAATATTTCCAGAATTGGATAATCGTTAGATGATATTGCTGTTATAACTATCTGTACTAAAACTTAGTTTTGTAATATTGCTTTTTTCATCTTCGTCATTCTTTGGACTTTTCCACATTCAGTAGGAAATATTTTATTTTAGTATAATTTTCGGAGCCAAAAGTGTTAATGACAGAGGGCAAATCTAATAATTCTACGGATAAATTGTTTGAATGTTTTGTTTTTCGTTACTCTACTGGTCTGCGCTTAGATAAAATGTGGGCAGAATACAGTCTAATTTTTATTGTAAAAGGGTATAGCGGCTCTTACTGGTGCATTATACTTCTTATTGGCTGCACCTTTTGATGTTTTGATCAGGAGCGTGATATCTCGCTAACCTTGATAAACGAGCAATAAATATAATAAAGAATATCTTAACAGAGACAGTAAAAAATTTACGTCAGTGGAACAGGCTGTTAACCTTATTGTTATGGGCATTTGATATTTTTTTGATATAAAAATAGAGATGCATTTTGTAAATTTTATCGGATAGGTCAATATGAATAAAAATGAGTTCTATCGAGATCTGGTTGGAGACTTAAAAGCTTTGTTGTCTGGAGAGTATGACTTAATAGCAACGCTCGCCAATGCTAGTGCATTGTTGTATGAACGCCTACATGACGTTAACTGGGCCGGTTTTTATCTGATTGATGGTGATACATTGATTCTGGGACCATTTCAGGGAAAGGTTGCCTGTGTCAGAATACCTGTTGGTAAGGGGGTATGCGGAACTGCTGTATCAGAAAAGCGAATTCAACGTGTTAATGATGTTCATGAGTTCCCTGGTCATATTGCCTGTGATGCTGCTAGTAACGCTGAAATTGTGTTGCCGTTGATCGTTAACGATAGAATCATTGGTGTATTGGATATTGATAGTATGATTTTTGATCGGTTTGATGAAGAAGACGAATTTGGCTTACAAGCCCTTATTGATGGGCTCTGTGCTCATTTAGAACAGTGCGTTGTGCCGAAATATGTTGAGTTGAATGTAACTTAACATATGGATGACGTGGCATTTATCAGCAACGCTATTATAATGACGCCAGTTCATGCCTATGCTGGTTGGCAAAACCGTTGTAATCAGGAAATTTCATGGAAAATCAACCTAAGTTGAATAGTAGTAAAGAAATCATTGCTTTTTTAGCTGAGCGCTTTCCGCTCTGTTTCGTCGCTGAAGGTGAAGCTCGTCCTTTAAAAATTGGTATCTTTCAGGATATCGTTGAACGTATTCAGGACGAAGAATGTTTAAGTAAAACACAATTGCGCTCCGCCTTGCGTTTGTACACATCAAGCTGGCGTTACCTGTATGGTGTTAAAGAAGGGGCACAGCGTGTTGATCTTGATGGTAACTCATGTGGTGAATTGGAAGCAGAGCATATTGAGCATGCTCTTCAGCAACTGACTGAAGCCAAAGCACGGGTTCAGGTACAGCGTGCAGAGCAAAGAGCCAAAAAACGTGAAGCTGAAAATACAGTTGACGGTGAAAAAAATGAGCGACCGGCAACTAAAAAGTCAACTCCTCGTCGCCGTGCTAATAATACTGAAGGAGAAAAACGGCAGCCACGCCAACAAAGTCGTCCTCAGAAACAAGCACATAAACCTGCCGCTAAACCTAGCCAACCAGCACCGACTCAGATTGCTGATGTTTCAACGCTGAAAATTGGTCAGGAAATTAAAGTGAGAGTAGGTAAAAGCTCGATGGATGCCTCTGTGCTTGAAATCGCTAAAGATGGTGTACGGGTACAATTGCCTTCTGGTTTGGCAATGATTGTACGCGCAGAACATTTACAGTTCTGATACGGAGGCCAACCTAGGCATGAACAAATTCGTCAGACTGGCTTTTGTCTTAGGCGTTTCAATTTTTGGTACTTGTTATGCAAATACAAACAGTCCAGCAGCGGTTCCTGTTCGTATTGAACAGCTGCCTATATTGAAGCAAGAACCTCAGCATTCCACTGTGAGCGAGCGGGTAACATCCCGCTTCATTCGTTCCCATTACCGTCAATTTAGTTTAGATGGTGATTTTTCAGTAAAAATATTTGACCGTTATCTCAATATATTGGACTACAGCCATAATATATTGTTGGCGTCAGATGTAGCTGAGTATGCGGATAAGAAAAAATTGTTAGGTCAGGAATTGGAAAGTGGGAATCTGGAAATCCCATATGACCTGTTTAATCTATTACAGAAACGCCGTTTTGAGCGTTATCAGTATGCTTTATCTCGGCTTGAGCGGCCAATGAATTTTGATGACAACGATACAATTGATGTTGATCGGTCTAAAGCCCCTTGGCCACAGAGTGTAGAAGAACTGAATAGGCTTTGGGATGCTAAAGTTAAATATGATTGGCTTAATCTCAAGCTCGCAGGTAAAGATGATAAAGAAATTAAAGAAGTGCTGACTAAGCGCTATCAGTTTGCGTTAAAGCGTCTGACACAAAGTCAGAGTGAAGATGTTTTCCAACTGATTATGACTGCGTTTGCTCGTGAGATTGATCCTCATACCAATTACCTTTCACCACGCAATACTGAACAGTTTAACTCAGAGATGAGCCTGTCCCTTGAAGGTATTGGTGCTGTTTTACAGATAGACGATGACTACACTGTCATAAATTCTATGGTTGCTGGTGGTCCTGCTGCTAAAAGTAAAGCGCTAAAAGTGGGAGATAAGATTATCGGTGTCGGTCAATCAGGGAAGTCAATGGTTGATATTATTGGCTGGCGTTTGGATGATGTGGTTGCACTGATTAAAGGCCCTAAAGGTAGTAAAGTGCGGCTTGAGGTTATTTCTGATACTAAAGGGGCGAAACCACGTACTATCACTTTAACTCGTGAACAGATCCGTCTGGAAGACCGGGCAGTGAAGATGTCAGTGAAGACAATCGGTAAAGAAAAAGTAGGGGTGCTTGATATCCCGGGTTTTTATGTCGGCTTAACTGATAATGTTAAAACTCAATTGCAAAAACTGACTAAGCAGCATGTTAGTGCTATTGTCATAGATCTGCGTAGCAATGGTGGTGGTGCACTGACAGAGGCGGTTTCTTTGTCTGGCCTGTTTCTTCCAAGTGGCCCGATAGTGCAAGTCAGGGATAATAACGGGAAAATTCGTCAGGACTCTGATACTGATGAAGTGGTGTACTATAAAGGACCTTTGGTTGTGCTGGTAGATCGTTTCAGTGCTTCTGCTTCTGAGATTTTTGCCGCAGCTATGCAGGATTATGGGCGAGCTTTGATTGTTGGAGAGCCAACTTTCGGTAAAGGGACTGTTCAGCAATATCGTTCTTTGAGTCGTATTTACGATCAAATGATGCGCCCTGATTGGCCATCGTTGGGTTCTGTCCAGTATACAATTCAGAAATTCTATCGTGTAAATGGTGGTAGTACTCAGCGTAAAGGTGTGACACCTGATATTGTAATGCCAACTGGAGTTGATCCGGCAGAAACAGGCGAGAGTTTTGAAGATAATGCTTTGCCTTGGGATAGTATTCCTCCCGCCCGTTATACGGGGTCTAAAGTTATTGCCGCGTTAGTTCCGCAGTTAAATGTGGCTCATAATGCCCGTATTGCAGATGATCCAGAATTTAAGTATATCAATGAGGATATTGCTCACTATAAGGCGATGAAAGAGCGTAAAAATATCGTTTCTTTGAACTATGTACAAAGAGAGAAAGAGAATAAAGAAGACGAGGTTCTGAAATTGAACCGGATTAATGATCGCTTTAAACGAGAAGGTAAAAAACCATTAGCTTCATTGGATGATTTACCTAAGGATTATCAAGGACCTGATCCTTATCTTGATGAATCAGCGAAGATTGCGCTTGATTTAGCACATCAGCCTGCTGAGAAAATGTTAGCTCAATCTAAGTAGAGCAATATAAATAACTAGCTTAATAATGCCCAATACCGTTCATCTTAGATGCTTTGAGCGAACGGTGTTGGGCTTTCGATATATAAGCGACCCTTTTTGAGACGGTTTTATTTTTCGGGAAGGATGAGCTGTTTCACAATTCCCTTGTGTTACCTAGTGTCAAAGTATTTTGCTTAACCAATTAGTGTTAGGCTGATGTTGGTTTTTTGTGGTTTTGTAAAGTTGTGTTGGTTTTATCGTTTGAAGAGTTAAAAACCTTGAATATAGCAAGAATAGCCTTATTTATAGGATAGCTCTGAAGTGTATTGATTATTAATAAAGGAAGCCTATTTTTATGATGCGAATTGCTTTGTTCCTCCTCACCAACCTTGCTGTTATGTTGGTGTTTGGGATAATACTGTCTCTGACAGGAATTCAGGGAAGTAGTGTACAGGGTCTAATGATTATGGCTGGTCTGTTCGGTTTTGGTGGAGCGTTTGTTTCTCTGCTGATGTCCAAATGGATGGCTCTGCGTTCTGTTGGTGGTCAGGTTATAGAACAGCCAACAAATGAAATTGAACATTGGTTAGTAGAAACTGTTCGCCGTCAGGCAGAACAAGTCAATATTGCTATGCCACAGGTTGCGATTTATGCTGCGCCTGATATTAACGCATTCGCTACCGGAGCGCGCCGTAATGCATCTCTGGTAGCTGTCAGTACTGGCCTATTGGACAATATGAGTCGAGCAGAAGCGGAAGCTGTTATCGCTCATGAGATTAGCCATATTGCTAATGGTGATATGGTGACCATGACTTTGTTGCAAGGGATAGTAAATACTTTTGTTATCTTTATTTCCCGTTTGTTGGCTCAGGCTGTATCAAGTTTTCTGTCTGGTAACAATGAAAATGAAGAAGAAAGCAATTCTGGTAATCCGATTGTTTACATGGTCGTTTCGATGGTGTTGGAAATAGTATTCGGTATTCTGGCAAGTATTATTACTATGTGGTTCTCCCGTTACCGTGAATTCCACGCAGATGCAGGTTCTGCCAAGTTGGTGGGCCGTGAGAAGATGATTGCTGCTTTACAACGTCTGAAAACCAGTTATGAACCGCAAGAAGAAGGCAGTATGATGGCGTTCTGTATTAATGGGAAATCTAAGACATTCAGTGAGCTTTTTATGTCTCACCCACCATTAGACAAACGTATTGAAGCACTGCGTAATGGGCAATACCTGAATAAATAATCTAGTGGACAGAATAAAAAGCTGGGAGTTTCCCCCAGCTTTTGAAGATTAAATTATACCTGATTTAACTCAATTTCTTCTTCTTGATTGAGGATGGTTGTATCAGTTTGTTTCATCAATTGGCTGGTAATTGTACCTGCGGTCATTGAACCACTTACATTCAAGGCTGTGCGGCCCATGTCAATAAGAGGTTCAACAGAAATCAACAGGGCAATTAACGTTACAGGTAATCCCATTGCGGGTAAAACAATCAGTGCAGCAAATGTAGCCCCTCCACCTACACCGGCAACGCCAGCAGAACTGATAGTTACAATGCCGACTAGTGTTGCAATCCACACAGGGTCAAATGGATTTATCCCTACTGTTGGAGCAACCATGGTTGCCAGCATGGCAGGATAAATACCGGCACAACCATTCTGACCAATTGTTGCTCCGAAAGATGCTGAGAAACTGGCAATAGACTCAGGTACACCGATACGGAGTGTCTGTGTTTCAACATTCAACGGAATACTGGCAGCACTTGAACGGCTGGTGAATGCAAAGGTTAGCACTGGCCAGATTTTTTTGAAAAATTTTACTGGATTGATACCAGTAAAAGAGAGCAAAAATCCGTGAATCACAAACATCAAAGTGAGTGCAACATAAGATGCGATAACAAAACTGCCCAGTTTCACGATTTCGTGGATGTTAGAATTAGCGACAACTTTAGTCATTAGAGCCATGACACCATATGGTGTCAGACGCATGACCAGGCGAACTAATTTCATTGTCCATGCTTGCATCGTATCAATAGCGACTAATGCTAGTTCACCATGTTTGTGATCATCTTTCAGCATTTGCAGGGCAGCAACACCCAAAAAGGTTGCAAAAATAACAACACTAATAACAGAAGTTGGATTGATACCCGTTAAATCAGCAAATGGGTTTTTAGGAATAAAAGACAAAATTAATTGTGGCACAGACAAGTCAGAGACTTTGCCTATATAGTTGTTTTCTATGGTAGACAGGCGTGCTGTTTCTTGGGTTCCTTGAACCAAACCTTCAGCAGTCAGGCCGAATAGGTTAGTAATAATGATACCGATGAATGCTGCGATCATTGTCGTGAACAGCAGCGTTCCGATGGTCAAGAAACTAATTTTTCCTAAAGAAGATGCTTTATGTAATCTGGCAACTGCACTCAGAATAGAGGCAAATACTAGAGGCATAATTACCATCTGTAGAAGTTGTACGTAACCATTGCCGACAATGTTGAACCATGATATCGATTCTTTCACTGTGGCATTATCGGGACCATAAATGAGTTGTAATGTCAAGCCAAAAATAACGCCAATGGCAAGGCCGATAAGAACTTTTTTCGACAGACTCCATTGATGTGAACTAGCTTTTGACAATAGCAAAAGCAGTGCTGCGAAAACGAGCACATTCAGAATGAGTGATAAATTCATTCCCAAACTCCAGAATTCAATTAGTTAGGTAATAAGCTGTATTGAATCGTGTAAGTCTGCAAACGAACACATTACAACAAGCAGTTGGGGAATATAATATCAGTTTAAATCATTTCTATTTATAACTAGATCGAATTTGATATAACAAATTGGGTGATTAGGATTTAATTTTAGTCAGTTAAAGCATTAAAAATAGAGTTCCTTGATATAATCTATATAAAAGAATATAGAGTATTCAATATTTCTTGGCAGGAAAATGGCAATAATAATCAGTAGGGCAGAAATAAATCTTTCTGCTTTCTTATTTCCTTGCTTGCCAAGCACCGGTAGGCGGAAACGTATTTTTATTGGCCATAACAATGGTACACCAGCAGGAGTTAGCATATCTGCGATCAGATGACTTAAATAGCCAACAATCATGGCATGGAAAAAATCAGTTGGAATAGGCCACTCTTCTGGTATTTTTAGCCAAAATAAAGCGACACCTAATATGAGAGCAAGTAGGCTATGAGTAAATCCTCTATGTCCACATAATTTGGCGATTGGTATGGAGATAAACCTAAATAGTTTACCCAAGGTTGAATTTGGGTGATCTATATCTGGTAACAAGGCGGTGAGAAGCACCCCTGGTAGCATATGTAACCAGTCACCATTAGCTATTTCTGGTGTTATTTCGAGTTTGTGTGCCAGCATAATACTGGCAACTGAAAATAAAAGATGCCCTTCTGCGGTCATAAGTTCCTCTGGGTGGTGACTGTCTATCCATACAGTGGGCGAGTATAGAGGGTTTTATGCGGGTAAGATAGAGGTTGAAAAATAAAAATATCTTATTTATTAATAAATAACGTTAATATTTAATCAAGTTTTTATTTGACAGAATGAGATATGAACGCTATGGCGACTATATGAACAATTAAACACTTCCGTCTGAACAGATAATGGTAGTTAAAGTCATAGTTAAATGATATGCGTTACTGGATCATTAAAATGATGAGTTGATGGTACATTATAGGTAACAAACGTTGAGGCGATAGGTTATCCAACGCTAGGAATCAATTGTAACTGTTTCCATTGAGGTGTTTGCGTTGATAATTCATTAATAGATTTCTCTATGTCCCTATTCTTCTTAAGTAGTCTAGGTAACTTTTCATAGAGTTATTACAAGATTAGACTTACAAAGGGAGTGAATCCATTGTTCAATATAAATTTTAAATATATTTTATATTCCAAGGTGTTGAACTACTTATTACTACCAATTATATAGAAATAGTTAATAATTTAATAAATAAGAATGATCCATTATTTTTCATTCAAACTACACTCCGGTTGAAGATAATCGTGAGAAGTCATCTGTACGATGATTCAATATGTTAATTATAAAATCATATTATTTAATTATAGGGGGAATATATGAATCCTAATAATGATTTTAAAGCTTTTTCTATTCATTTATATATTTATTGGTCCTTATGCTCAAAACATAATTTTAAATGCTTTTACGTCAGCTAATGCGACTGTTAGTCGATTATTGAGAATAGCAGAGTTGTCAGAAGTCTAAAGGTGCAGTTAAGGGAAAGGTTACTCCTATTTATTATCTGAAAAATCAGGTTCCAGCACGCCCCGACGCTAACGGCAATCTTAGAGTATCCAGCCTGGTTGTAGATATTCGTCCAGACGGAACTTATGAGCTAACCCGTGAAGCGGAAGGGATGGCTGTCGAGCGGAGAGAGACAGGGAAATATCATATCAGCAGCCACAATGGTTTTCCTAAAGATGGTGAGTGCGGAATTTATGGTAGTACTATCGTCCCAGCAGATAGTAACGGATTGAATCTTATTTGGGTTAATGAAAATGTAGATACATCCAGCGGAGATATAATAATCGAGTGCTATTATCGTCAAAATACAGACGCTCCCGGGTTCGTTCAAAATAAGCGTGTCAAAGGAGTAACTGCAACAGGCGAAGTCATTTATTACAATAATGGTGAGCTATGTGATATTCCAGAAGGAAGAGTAATAAATGTTCGCGTGCAATTGCCTGAAAAAACCTCAGGGTAATGAAATAAGGGCTGTTTGGCCCTTATTGCTCACAATGACAAGAATTTACTTTCCTCTGTTCAATGATTTTTAGATAATTGTAGCGGTCTACTTGGTTGAAACTTTTGAGTAAATTGTATGTAGCTTAGCTGACGTATTTTTAAGCTTCTTGGGGTGACAGGTTGGCTATCGGGTACTCCCATTGGTCATAGTAGTTAGCGAAAATTGATTGTAGCAATCTTGATGGATGAAATTTTTTCTTATGGGAAATGGTAAGAAGTTCTTAGTTAATTAAATATAAAGTTAAATTTAATGACTGATGGTCTATGATTAAACAAAAATAAAATCTATTTATCGCTAGGGAGATATCGATGACTTACCAGAAAGCCGGATATATCGCTATGATGAAGCGAGTCTTGGGTTGGGTGATTTTTATTCCGGCACTTGTATCAACTATTGTTTCTGTAATCAATCTTGTTTGTCGGCATGGTATTAGAGGTGATGGCATCAATGCGGTTTTGGGTGATTTTCTGAAGATGATGGCAGAAATGGTTCGCTTTAATACTCCATTCTTGGATTTCTTCTGGAAGAATTCTCCAACGCCCGATCGTTTGGTTGGTTTTACAGGATCAACTTTTGGGTTCTTGCTTATCTATTTCCTTATTTTTATTGGTCTCGCCATGAGAGCATCAGGTCAACGCATGTATAGGCAGGTGAAGTTTATACGTGAAAATATTGAGGATCAGCTTATTCTTGAGAAAGCCAAAGGCAGCAATGGCCTGACAAAGGAACAGATTGAATCAAAAATTAAACTTCCTCATCATACACTGTTCAGCCAGATTTATATCTTATATATTTCACCGATAATTGTTGGTGTAATTGCTTATTTTATACTGGAAATTTTAGGTTAGTAAGTTCTCCAATGGTTATTGCTGCGGAATAAAGTGTTTTCGCAGCCTGATTACTTTATTTATTGACTATTCTCGGACAGAATATTATCAATAATATTTTGAACTGTAACAAAATTATCACCACCAAACAGGTTACATCGGTTAAGTAAGTAATAAAGTTGATATATAGGTTGTCGTTCAATGAAGCTAGCGGGAAGTGGCCAGACGCTCTGATACCCATCAAAAATTTGCATTGGTAAGTCAGGGTATAACGGTAACATCGCAAAATCACACTCACGATCTCCCCAATAGCAGGCTGGGTCGAAAACAACCGCGTTATCATCTAGAGAAGCACAATTAGCTGGCCAGAGATCTCCATGTAACAGAGAGGGTTGTGGATGGTGATGTTGCAGTTTGTTACTTACTGCTTGAACAATATTATCAATATCACCAAATATCATGCCTTTTTCCGCCGCAATTTGTAATTGCCAACCAACCCTTTTCTCTGCATAAAATTGATGCCAACGTCGTTGCCAGCCATTTGGTTGTGGTGTTGTTGCTAGCATATTGTCGAAATCAAAGCCGAATTGAAGTTGCTCACTCCACTGATGAAGTTTTGCCAGTTGTTGGCCGAAGCAATAAGCACTGTGAGGATCAAAAGGTTTTAAAAACAGAAATTCAAGTAACAGAAAACTATAGTCACGATCACAGCCAATACCATAAATGGCTGGAACACGGATAGTTTGGCTGCGTGCCAGCAGTTCAAGTTGCTCTGATTCTGCTTTGAAGACAGGAAGCATTTCCCTTTGGTTAGATTTGATAAAAATTTGCCTTTCTCCATGGGTAATCCGCCAAGTTTGATGGATATCTCCCCCGACTAACTCAGTTTTATTGTGAATTTCGGCAACACCGAAATGCTCATTCAATAAACGATTTACTGCTTGCCACATGGTTCACCTCTCTATAGTCCTCAATCACTTTATAAACAATTAACAATTATAGTCAGAGAAAATATATGATCAGGTAAAAAAGATGATTAACGGGGTTATATCAAACAGATATAACCCTTTTTGTTATTGATTGAGCTCGTTAGAAATTTTCAGAGAAATTTGATGCGTTTTACGTTTGGATTTTATTCTTGCCAGTTTTATTTGGCTATAAGTCAGTGCTAGTGTAAAGAAAATGGCTTGAACAATAACAATGCACGGACCCGTTGCTCCATCAATGTGGAAACTAATAAGTGTACCAAGAACACAGGAGCTGACTGATGCAATAACGGCGACAATTAACATCCGATCAAAGCTGCGGCATAGTGTGAAAGCAATGATTCCTGGTGATATCAACATTGCAATGACCAAAATCATTCCTACAGCTTGTAAAGAAGCAACTATTGTCATTGCTAGCAGGCAAAGTAAGCCGTAATGCAAAAACTTAATGGGCAATCCCACTACACGCGCTTGATTAGGATCAAAGCAGTAGAGCATGAAGTCTTTGCGTTTCAATAGAATTACTATCATAGTAATGCAGGTAATCCATAGTGTTTGATTCAATTCATCTTTAGTTATCCCTAACATGTTACCAAACAGAATATGGGTAAGATGCTGGTCGGTATCCATTCGGGCAAAAAGAACTAGACCAAAAGCAAACATACCAGAAAAGACAATTCCCATAACGGTATCTTCTTTTATTCGGCTATGTTCTTTCAGATATCCTGTTGCAAAAGCACAAAAAATACCAGAAAGAAATGCACCAATAGCCAGTGGTATCCCAGCAGCGAAAGCCAGAACAATCCCTGGTAATACGGCGTGAGAGATAGCATCACCCATTAATGACCAGCCTTTAAGTACCAGATAGCAAGAGAGCATCGCACACACAGCGCCTGTTACAATAGCTGCAAATATTGCCCGTTGCATAAACGGAAACATAAACGGCTCAGTAATTAACTGAATTAACTCATTCATGATTGCGTCTCCTTCGCTAATGCTGAGGATTCTTTTCTGGCACGTATACGAGAAGCGAATAGCCCGTGTTTTGGTGCAAGGAAGAACGTCAATAAGAAAATAACTGTTTGAAGCGTGACAATGACGCCACCGGTAGCACCATTGAGAAAGAAACTTAAGTAAGCGCCAAATGCACTAGTTAGGACACCAATGGCAATAGCAATTATCAGTAAGCGTTTAAAACGGTCAGTCAGCAAATAAGCTGTTGCACCTGGAGTCACTACCATTGCAATTACTAAAATAGCGCCAACAGTTTGTAAGGCTGCGACTGTACATGCGCTTAATAAAGTAAAAAAAATAATTTTCATCCTCAAGGGCGATAGGCCAATAGAACGTGCATGAGTTTCATCGAAGAACACAACGAGTAAATCTTTCCAGATAAACATTAACACGATCAATGAAACTGTAATGATGATTTCAACTTGAAGAACATCTTCATCAGCGATACCAAGAATATTGCCAAGAATAATGGTTTGTACGTTAACAGATGTTGGATTGAGAGAAACTATTAATAAGCCGGCAGCAAAGAAGGTAGAAAATATAAATCCGATCACCGCATCTTCGCGTAAGCGAGTAATATGACGAACAAGAGTCATCGACAGGGCTGCCAACATGCCGGTAAAAAAAGCGCCACCAGCATAAGGAAGACCCAGTGCGTAAGCACCGGCGACACCAGGTACAACCGAGTGAGAGAGTGCATCTCCCATCAATGACCAGCCTTTTAGCATCAGATAGGCGGAAAGAAAGGCACAGACGGCACCGACGATAGCACTAACCCAGATAGCTTTTACCATGTAGTTATAGTGAAAAGGTTGCAGCAAAAGTTCTATCATGGTTGGCGTTTCTCCTTTTGCTGAGTTTGCCGCGGCGGAATATGATGGTTATGACCATAAAAGACTGCTGCACGTTCATCATCAGTAATAACAGTTAGAGAACGTGGGTCATCGTCATCATGTAATTCTGATCCAGATAGATTGATGTGGCGAAGCACTCCACCAAAAGTCCTCTCTAAATTCTTTTGAGTGAATGTTGTTTCTGTTGGGCCACTGGCCAGAACAGTCCGGTTGATCAGGATAACATGGTCACAGAATTCAGGCACACTACCGAGATTGTGTGTTGAAACCAGCACCAGATGGCCTTCATCGCGTAAATCACACAGTAAGTCGATGATGGCATTTTCTGTTTTTACGTCAACACCGGTGAAAGGTTCATCCAGTAATAGAACTTTTCCTTCTTGAGCCAGAGCCCTTGCAAGAAAAACCCGTTTTTTCTGTCCGCCTGAAAGTTCACCAATCTGCCGATTGCGTAGGGCAGTTAAGCCAACGCGTTCAAGAGCTTCATCAACAGTTTGGTGATCTTTTTTACCTGGGATTCTCAAAAATCCCATTTTGCCGTAGCGGCCCATCATAACAACATCGGAAACCAGTACTGGAAAGTTCCAGTCAACTTCTTCTGTCTGCGGTACATATGCAATGATATTTTTCTTTAAAGCGCTTTTAACAGGCATATTGCTCAGGGTAACTTTCCCTTGAGATGGGTTTACCAGACCCATAATAGTCTTAAACAATGTGGACTTACCGCTACCGTTAATACCAACTAACGCACAGATAGTACCGCCAGTGATGGAGAAACTTGCATCATAAATAGCGGTGTGACCGTTGTTGTAAGTTACAGTGGCATCATCAACCACTAAATGAGGACGTTCAAACGGCTTACTGCTATTCATTGATTAAATCCTTTTGCTATTGTATCTACGGTTTTGTTCAACAAATCAATATACGTTGGTACTGGACCGTCACTACCAGAGAGTGAGTCTACATAAAGAACACCACCATAACGGGCATCAGTTTCTTTACTGACTTGTTTGGCTGGTTTATCAGAAATTGTACTTTCGCTAAATACAACTGGGATTTTATTTGCTCTTACAGTATCAATGACATGACGAACTTGTTGTGGCGAGCCTTGTTCTTCTGCATTGATTGGCCACAGATAAACTTCTTTGAGTTGATAATCCTTAGCCAGATAACTGAAAGCACCTTCACTGGTAACTAGCCAACGTTGATCCTGTGGAATACGGGAAAGACGCTCTCTCAATGGAGAATCGAGTTTTGCGATTTTTTCAGCGTAGGCTTTGGCGTTCCTATTATAACTTTCTGCATTTTCAGGATCATATTTCACAAATGCTTTGCGAATATTTTCAATATAGACCAAGGCGTTTGTTGGCGACATCCATGCGTGAGGGTTAGGATTTCCGTTATAAGGTCCTTCACGGATAGGTAATGGTAGAATGCCGTCAGTAATAACAACTGCTGGTATATCTTTGAGATTTTCAAAGAAGCGCTCAAACCAGCGTTCCAAATTCAATCCATTCCATAGAATCAAATCAGCATGTTGGGACTTAATAATATCTTTGGGGGTAGGTTGATAATCATGGATTTCAGCGCCTGGTTTAGTAATTGATTCAACAATTGCAGCATCACCTGCTACATTTTGTGCTATATCCTGAATGATAGTAAAGGTGGTGACGACTTTGAATTTTTTAGTGGCAGATACTTGCTGGCTGAATAAAACTATAGATAGGAGAATCAAAGTCATTCCCAGTATGGGAGAAGGGAGCAGAGAAAGTTTTTTCTTCATCGGTTCAAACCTTACTTGTTATAAGTATATATATGATAACGATTATCAATATCATTTAAGTAAAGTCAAGGTTATAAAGTTTGGAAACAGAGATTATTGCGATAGTCATTTCATATGATATGAACACGAATACAGTTAAAAGTTAAGTAAAAATATTTTTGGGTTGTAAGTGAAATTGTATATGCTGCGTTTTAATAAATCTGATCCAGAGGATTATTTAAGGTGAAATCAAGATTCAGCATTGCAGTACTGATTGTTCTATTGGTAGGTTGTGCCGAAAAGAATCTCCAGCAAACAAGTCTCGGTAAACAACCAGGCCTGCAACGTATGCTTAGTGGTGGTGCTGTAACTAAGTTTTCTTCTAATTTACCCCCGACACCATTTGATACATTTATTCAGCAGGCATCTAATCGATATGGTGTTGATGAAACACTTATCAGAGCGATTATTCAAGTTGAATCAGGTTTTCGCCCTGATGTAGTCAGTAAATCGAATGCAATTGGTCTTATGCAGATTAAAGCATCAACAGCAGGGCGAGATGTATATCGACAGAAGGGGCGCCTTGGTCAACCGACAATCCGTGAGTTGAAAGATCCTAAAACTAATATTGATCTTGGCACTGCTTACATCAGCATTCTGAAAGAGCAGCATTTGGCAGGGATTAATAACCCTGAGACTCTCTACTACGCGACTATTGTTGCTTACGTAAATGGCGCTGGTGCCCTTTTACGCATTTTTAGTACAGATCGCCAGTTAGCTGTTAATAAAATAAATCGTATGACACCGGATGAGTTTTATCAGCATGTTCAGGATAATCATCCGGCAGCCCAGGCTCCACGCTATTTGTGGAAAGTAAAAAATGCTTATCGTTCATTGACAATGATAGAATAGCAAACGGAGGAAAATGGTGATTCATTTCTAATGGGTTTTCTACATTGTATATTATCGGCCATTCTTTAATGTTGATTTCAATATCAAATTTACAGTATTTATCCGATTCTACAACAAGATCAAAGTGTGGACTTTTTAGTCGTGACCATGATCGTGTTATTGACATATCGGATTATTAACTCTTTATGCCTTTTAGTTTTCTAACTAAACATAGCCGTGACCTGAATGTTTGTTAGTGGTATATTTTCATCGTGTTTCGGTATCAAAGGCAGTCACTTTTTATATTGTGTACCAATTTTAGTACCAAACTTTAATGGATTGACTAGATAATAATTTAAATCGTTATTTTAGTTGAATATCAAACTCCTTCAAGTGACCTTTCGTGTGGGTCACCACTGTAAATAAGGATTGTAAATGCCTGTTATTACACTTCCTGACGGTAGCCAACGCCAGTTTGACCGTGCTGTTTCTGTAATGGATGTTGCCTGTGATATTGGTCCGGGCTTAGCGAAAGCATGTATTGCTGGCCGTGTAAATGGTGAGCTGGTGGATACTTGTGAATTAATCGATTCAGATGCAAACCTTGCAATTATCACTAGTAAAGATGACGCAGGATTGGAAATTATCCGCCATTCATGTGCACATTTGCTGGGTCATGCGATTAAACAATTATGGCCAGATACTAAAATGGCTATCGGCCCAGTTATTGATAATGGTTTCTACTATGATGTTGATCTTGGCCGCGCTTTGACTCAGGAAGATATCGAGCTGCTTGAAAAACGCATGCTGGAACTTGCCAAAAAAGACTATGACGTCATCAAGAAAAAAGTAAGTTGGCAAGAGGCTCGTGATACATTTGTTGTTCGTGGTGAAGATTACAAGGTACAGATTTTGGATGAAAACATTGGTCGTGATGATCATCCTGGTCTGTACAATCATGAAGAATATGTTGACATGTGTCGTGGCCCACATGTGCCAAATATGCGTTTCTGCCATCATTTTAAATTGCAGAAAGTCGCTGGAGCATATTGGCGCGGGAATAGCAACAATAAAATGTTGCAACGTATATACGGCACTGCATGGTCGGATAAGAAACAGCTCAATACTTATCTGCAACGCCTGGAAGAAGCGGCTAAACGTGATCATCGTAAAATTGGTAAACAGCTAGATCTGTACCACATGCAGGAGGAAGCTCCTGGTATGGCATTCTGGCATAACGATGGCTGGACAATTTTTCGTGAACTAGAAACTTTCGTGCGCACTAAACTGAAGGAATATCAATATCAGGAAGTTAAAGGTCCATTTATGATGGATCGTGTGATGTGGGAAAGGACAGGCCATTGGGAAAACTACAATGAGCATATGTTCACCACTTCTTCAGAAAACCGCGAATATTGCGTTAAGCCGATGAATTGCCCAGGGCATATTCAGATTTTTAACCAAGGTTTAAAATCCTATCGTGATTTGCCTTTACGCATGGCTGAATTCGGCAGTTGTCACCGCAATGAACCGTCTGGTGCATTACATGGTTTAATGCGTGTTCGTGGTTTTACTCAGGATGATGCCCATATCTTCTGTACAGAAGAGCAAATTCACCGGGAAGTTAGCAACTGTATTAAGATGGTGTACGACGTTTACAGTACTTTTGGCTTTGAAAAAATCGTTGTGAAGTTGTCAACGCGCCCGGAAAAACGCATTGGTACTGAAGAGCAATGGAATCAGGCCGAAGAATCTCTGGCAGCGGCACTGCAAGAAAATGGTGTTCAGTTTGAATATCAGCCAGGCGAAGGTGCTTTTTACGGACCTAAAATTGAGTTTACTTTGCATGATTGTTTGGATCGTGCGTGGCAATGTGGTACTGTGCAACTTGATTTTTCACTACCAAGTCGTTTGGGTGCATCCTACGTAGGTGAAAATAATGAACGTAAGGTTCCTGTAATGATTCACCGTGCGGTTTTGGGGTCACTGGAACGGTTTATCGGTATCCTGACTGAGGAATATGCGGGTTTCTTCCCGACATGGATTGCTCCGCAGCAGGTAGTTGTGATGAATATCACTGACGGTCAGGCTGATTATGTACAGGAATTAGCAAAAAAATTCCAAGAATCTGGTATTCGTGCAAAAGCAGACTTGAGAAACGAGAAGATTGGCTTTAAAATCCGTGAACACACTCTGCGTCGTGTTCCTTATATGCTTGTCTGTGGTGAAAAAGAGGTCGAATCAGGGAAAATCTCTGTGCGTACTCGCCGCGGAAAAGATTTGGGTAGTATTGACGTTAACGAGTTCATTGAAAAACTGCTTATAGAAATACGCAGTCGTAAGCTTCATCAATTGGAGGAATAAGGTATTAAAGGCGGAAAAAGAATTCAAACGGCGCGTCCTAATCGCATTAATGGAGAGATTCGCGCTTCTGAAGTTCGTTTAACAGGTTTAGATGGCGAACAGATTGGTATTGTCAGTCTGAGAGAAGCTCTTGAAAAAGCTGAGGAAGTGGGTGTTGATTTGGTTGAAATCAGCCCAAATGCCGAGCCGCCGGTTTGCCGTATCATGGACTACGGCAAGTTCCTCTATGAGAAGAGTAAGTCAATCAAAGAACAGAAGAAGAAGCAAAAGGTTATTCAGGTTAAGGAAATTAAATTCCGTCCTGGTACAGATGAAGGCGACTATCAGGTCAAACTACGCAACCTGGTTCGTTTTCTGGAAGATGGCGATAAAGCCAAAATCACTCTGCGTTTCCGCGGGCGTGAAATGGCGCATCAACAGATTGGTGTCGAAATGCTCAACCGTATTCGCGACGATCTGGATGAACTGGCGGTGGTTGAATCATTCCCTTCGAAGATTGAAGGTCGTCAGATGATCATGGTGCTCGCTCCTAAGAAGAAATAGTTAGGCAGTCAAGTAATAAACTCCAGCTGGTTTTGTCTGGTTGGGGTTTGTTCGCCTTACTAATTCGTTGTAATTAACAATGCGAAGTGGAAATTAAAATGCCAAAGATTAAAACAGTACGCGGCGCTGCTAAACGCTTTAAAAAAACTGCAAGTGGTGGTTTTAAGCGTAAGCACGCTAACCTTCGTCACATTCTGACTAAGAAATCAACTAAGCGTAAACGTCATTTACGTCCAAAGGGCATGGTCTCCAAAGGTGATCTGGGCCTGGTTGTTGCTTGTTTGCCATACGCATAAGCAATTTTTTAGATTAGAACTCAGAGACGATAGGAGAAGTATATGGCTCGCGTAAAACGTGGTGTTGTCGCCCGTGCACGTCACAAGAAAATTTTAAAGCAAGCGAAAGGTTACTACGGTGCTCGTTCGCGCGTTTACCGTGTTGCCTTCCAGGCAGTAATCAAAGCAGGACAGTACGCTTACCGTGACCGTCGTCAGCGTAAACGTCAGTTCCGTCAACTGTGGATTGCACGTATCAACGCTGCTGCACGTCAAAATGGTCTGTCTTATAGCCGTTTCATCAATGGCTTGAAAAAGGCATCTATTGAAATTGACCGTAAAATCTTGGCTGACATCGCTGTGTTTGACAAAGTAGCATTTGCTGCTTTGGTTGAAAAAGCGAAAGGCGCTCTGGTATAAGCTAGAGTAGTAAGAGGGAGCATAGCTCCCTCTTTTACTTTTGTTTAAAAATGTGACTTACTAATGTGTCGCCATCAGAAAAAAATACCATTATTGAGAGAACTAATATTATGTTGTTCGCTTTTTTTCGCTTCTTTTTTTACTTTTACTTTAGCGCCTGAATCCAGGGGGCTTCGCGCGTAAGAAAAGAAACGAAAAGTTGCGCCTGAGCCTCCATCGTGGAGGCTTTTTTGTTTTTATCACAATAAAAACAGAAGCAGGTATATAGAGTCATTAAGTTATCAACGATAATTATTAGCAGGCCGTTAGGCCAAAGGAAGAGGAAAACGATGCCACATCTCGCTGAGCTGGTTGCAAAAGCAAAAGCAGCCGTAGAAGATGCCCAAGATGTTGCTGCGTTGGATTTGGTGCGTGTTGAATATTTAGGCAAAAAAGGCCATTTAACCCTCCAAATGTCATCGCTGCGTGATCTGCCGGCCGAAGAACGTCCAGCCGCAGGGGCTGTTATTAATCAGGCTAAACAGGAAATTCAAGAAGTTCTGAATGCCCGTAAAGAAAAACTGGAAGCTGATGTCTTGAACTCCCGTTTGGCAGCAGAAAAGATTGATATATCACTGCCAGGTCGCAGGATGGAAAATGGTGGGTTACATCCGGTTAACCGCACAATAGAGCGTATTGAAGCTTTCTTTGGTGAATTAGGTTTTTCTGTAGAATCAGGCCCTGAAATTGAAGATGATTATTACAACTTTGATGCATTGAATATTCCAGCGCATCATCCTGCGCGAGCTGATCATGATACGTTCTGGTTTGATGCTAAGCGTCTGTTACGTACTCAGACTTCAGGTGTGCAGGTTAGGACTATGCATAACCAACAGCCACCAATTCGTGTTATTGCACCAGGGCGTGTATATCGTAATGACTACGACCAGACACACACTCCTATGTTCCATCAGGTGGAAGGCTTGGTTATTGACAGAAGTATTAGTTTTACCAATCTGAAAGGGACATTGCACGATTTCTTAACCAATTTCTTTGAAGAAGATTTGCAGATCCGTTTCCGCCCATCTTACTTTCCATTTACAGAACCTTCGGCGGAAGTTGATGTAATGGGTAAAAATGGCAAATGGCTGGAAGTGCTGGGTTGCGGTATGGTTCATCCTAATGTTCTGAATAATGTTGGTCTTGATCCTGAAATCTATTCTGGTTTTGCTTTCGGCATGGGGGTAGAACGTCTAACGATGTTGCGTTACGGTGTAACGGATCTGCGTGCGTTCTTCGAAAATGATCTGCGTTTTCTCAAACAGTTTAAATAAGGCGGGAGTATCTCATGAAATTCAGTGAACTCTGGTTACGCGAGTGGGTAAACCCAGCCATCAGTAGTGAAGAATTATCTGACCAAATGACCATGCTTGGTCTGGAAGTTGATGGCATGGAAGCAGTAGCTGGTCAATTCCATGGCGTGGTTATTGGTGAAGTTGTCGAATGTGCCCAGCATCCGAATGCGGATAAGTTGCGGGTAACAAAAGTGAATGTAGGTGGTGAACGCCTGCTGGATATCGTTTGCGGTGCTCCAAATTGTCGTCAGGGATTGAAAGTTGCTGTAGCAACTGTGGGAGCTGTGCTGCCGGGTGATTTCAAAATCAAAGCGGCTAAACTGCGCGGTGAGCCTTCTGAAGGGATGCTGTGTTCTTTCTCAGAACTAGGTATTTCAGAGGATCATGACGGTATTATTGAATTACCAAATGATGCACCTTTAGGTATTGATCTGCGTGAATATCTGAAGTTAGATGACAGCGTAATTGAAATTAGTATTACACCTGACCGAGCTGATTGCCTGAGTATTATTGGTGTTGCACGTGATGTAGCAGTCGCTAATAAAATTCCATTATCTGAACAGCAAATTGAGGCAGTAAAACCGACAACAGATACTGTCTTCCCTATTCGTGTTGAAGTGACAGAAGCATGCCCACGTTACTTGGGTAGGGTAATTGAGAAAATTAATGTGAAAGCGGCAACGCCACTATGGATGCGTGAAAAATTGCGTCGTGGGGGAATCCGTTCCATCGATCCGATAGTCGATGTGACTAACTATGTGTTACTTGAATTGGGTCAACCATTGCATGCGTTTGATTTGGAGCGTCTAAATGGTTCAATCACTGTACGCATGGCGAAACAGGATGAAAAATTGGTGCTGCTGGATGGTACAGAAACCAACCTTTCTGCTGATACTCTAGTTATTTCTGATGAAAAACAAGCTGTTGCAATGGCAGGTATTTTTGGCGGTGAACATTCTGGTGTGAATGAAAAAACCCAAAATATTTTACTTGAGTGCGCATTTTTTTCACCTTTGGCGATTGCTGGCCGCGCTCGTCGTTATGGCTTACATACTGACGCTTCTCATCGTTATGAACGTGGTGTTGATCCTCAATTGCAGCACAAAGCAATTGAGAGGGCGACTCAATTACTGATTGATATTTGTGGTGGTGAAGCCGGTCCGATCATTGATGTTACTGATGAATCTCAATTGCCAAAACCAGCGACAATCACTCTGCGTCGTGAAAAGCTGGATCGTTTAATTGGCCATCACGTGCCTGACGAACAAGTTGGTGACATCTTAACCCGTTTAGGTTGTAAGGTCACTGTGCAAGAAAATTGCTGGCAGGCGGTTGTCCCGAGTTGGCGCTTTGATATGGAAATTGAAGAAGATCTGGTTGAAGAAGTTGCCCGTATCTACGGTTATAACAATATTCCTGATGTACCGATGCGTGCAGATCTTGTCATGAAAAAACATCGTGAAGCGGATCTTTCCTTGAAACGTGTTAAAACAATGCTGGTTGATAGAGGTTATCAGGAAGCGATTACTTACAGCTTTGTTGATCCTAAAATTCAGGCACTGTTACATCCACAGCAACAAGCGTTGATGTTACCTAACCCAATTTCAGCGGATATGTCAGCCATGCGTTTATCTTTGTTGACTGGTTTGCTAACAACAGTGGTATATAACCAGAACCGTCAGCAAAACCGTGTGCGCTTGTTTGAAACTGGTTTGCGTTTTGTTCCTGATGAAAATGCGGAACAGGATATTCGCCAGGAACTGGTGTTAGGGGGAGTTATCACCGGTAATCGTTTTGAAGAGCACTGGTCACTAGAAAAACAGTCTGTTGATTTCTTCGATATGAAAGGCGATTTGGAAGCTGTACTGGAATTGACTGGAAAATTATCTAAGATCTCTTTTAGAGCAGATGTAAATCCAGCATTACACCCAGGTCAAAGTGCTGGTATTTATTTGGAAAATGAATATATCGGATACATTGGGGTTGTTCACCCAGAGCTGGAGCGCAAACTTGATTTAAATGGCCGTACTGTGGTGTTCGAAGTACTCTGGAATAAGCTGGCAGACTGCGTGATTCCTGATGCGAAAGAAGTTTCGCGCTTCCCGTCAAACCGTCGTGATATCGCAATCGTTGTACCTGAAAATGTTGCGGCAGAAGATGTTTTGGTTGAATGTAAGAAAGTTGGCGTAAATCATATAGTTGGCATAAACTTGTTTGACGTGTATTGTGGTAAAGGTGTAGCCGAGGGTCATAAGAGCCTCGCTATAAGTTTTATCTTGCAGGATACCGCGCGTACACTGGAAGAAGAAGAGATTGCTGCGACCGTTAATAAATGTGTTGCAGTACTGAAACAGCGATTCCAAGCATCCTTGAGGGACTGAACCTATGGCGCTTACTAAAGCTGAAATGTCAGAAAATCTGTTTGAGAAACTGGGGATTAGCAAACGTGATGCTAAAGATCTAGTTGAATTGTTCTTTGAAGAAGTGCGTCGTTCTTTGGAGAATGGTGAGCAGGTAAAATTGTCTGGATTTGGCAACTTTGATTTACGGGATAAAAACCAACGTCCGGGACGTAATCCTAAGACTGGTGAAGATATTCCGATTACAGCTCGCCGAGTAGTGACATTCCGTCCTGGTCAGAAGTTAAAAAGCAGGGTTGAGAAAGCCACACCTAAGGAATAATCAAATCAAAAAGGCCGCGCTAATAGCGGCCTTTTTCTTAAAATATCCTTTCTCATGAGCTGATGTCCAATGCAACCCACCCATTCTATTGCTGAATTAGTAATTCGTCAGAAAAGACGTGATTATCGTTTTCTGGCAATTCTTGCTTGTTTATTTTTATTCGTTTTTTTTCTTTCACTTTGCGCCGGGGAAAATTGGATATGGCCTGATAAGTGGTTTTCTGAAACAGGTCGGTTGTTTGTATGGCAATTGCGTTTTCCTCGGGTATTGGCTGTAATTGCTGTGGGTGCAAGTTTGACTGTGGCGGGTGCGATAATGCAGGCATTGTTTGAAAACCCTTTAGCTGAACCAGGGCTACTGGGGATCAGCAATGGTGCCGGTGTCGTTGTCGTGTTTTTGGTGCTAATGTTTCACGGTATTGCCCCATTTTGGTTGCTGAGTACTGGCGCTGTATTTGGAGCACTTATTGTCACAATGATATTGTTGTTCTTTTCAAGAAAGCGTCACTTGAATAATGCCCGATTGTTGTTGGTGGGCGTTGCTTTTGGCGTTGTCTCTGGGGCACTAATGACATGGATGGTCTATTTTAGTACCAGTTTAGATTTGCGTCAGCTAATGTATTGGATGATGGGCAGTTTCAGTGGAATAGATTGGCGACAGCAATGGTTGGTAGTTGCTTTATTTCCTTTGATTATTTGGCTGAGCAGTCAAGGAAAAGTGCTTAATTTTCTTTCGTTGGGAGAAACACAGGCTTACCAGTTAGGTATTTCACTTTATTATTGGCGTAATTTATTTGTACTTGCTGTTGGACTGTTGGTGGGGTTAAGTGTTGCACTTGCTGGAACAATCAGTTTTATCGGTTTGGTTATTCCGCATATTTTGCGTTTATGTGGTTTAACAGATTACAAAACATTGCTGCCTGCATGTGTTCTGACCGGAGGTTATGGGTTATTGCTGGCTGATTTGCTTTCCCGCCTTAGTCTGATTAACGCAGAGGTACCAATTGGTGTTGTAACAGCAACATTAGGAGCACCGATATTCATTTGGTTATTATTGAAAGTCAGAGATTGGAGTTAAGAAAGTGAGTAAAGCACAAATGACCCATCAATTGATGACTATCAGGCAAGTATCAGTCCAAAACCGATTAATATCGCTGACAGCATCAATACAACAAGGTGAACAAATACATCTTATTGGGCCGAATGGTTCAGGAAAGAGTACGTTATTAGCTTGTATGGCAGGTATTCTGCCGTATAGTGGCAAAATCTGTTTGCAACAAAAGTGTCTCAGTGAATATCGTCACCGAGAACTGGCACGGCACAGAGCATGGTTTAGCCAGCAAGTTTCTTCTGTACCAATAATGCCGGTTTTTCAATATTTGCAGCTATATTTAGCATCTCCTCCGGTTAAAGGTGGTGTACTGCCAGAATTATGTTCCTTTTTTAAGTTAGGAATGCTTCTGGAGACACCGGTAGGGAGATTATCTGGTGGTGAATGGCAACGAGTTCGATTAGCGGGGGTTTTCTTGCAAGTTTGGTCGTCAATCAATCTGGAAGGAAAACTATTACTTTTGGATGAGCCTACTAATAACCTCGATATCGCTCAGGTAGCGGCGCTTGATCTGTTAGTAAAAAAATTCTGTGAACTTGGTGGTTCAGTAGTTATGAGTGGTCACGATCTTAACCATAGTTATGATAGAGCTGATCGGATTTGGTTGCTTGCTGATGGACAGTTGGTTGCGGATGGAAAACCAGATGAGGTAATGAAAGAAAATACGCTATCTAAAGTTTTTGCTGCTGATATCAAATGCGTATCTGAGAATACGTATAAATATTGGCGGGTTTTTTTGCCTCATTATAATTCAGTTTGATGTATGCCACAGTGAATTTATTGTTTTGATAGCCTTATTTTCCATTTAATTTGTTAAATCTGTGCCTGCGTTGATGATTCGTTAAAATATAGTCATCTAATATATCATTATATTATGAACGAATCGGATTGTATTTTATGGGAAGTTTTCTTCCATTTTCCCGTCCTGCTTTAGGTGATGAAGAAATTCAGGCAGTAGAAAAAGTTCTTCATTCGGGCTGGATTACAACAGGCCCTCAAAATCATCAATTGGAACAGGATTTCTGCCGAATGTTTGGCTGTAAACATGCGGTTGCGTTGACCTCTGCAACTGCGGGTATGCATCTGACATTGATGGCGTTGGGCATTGGCCCTGGAGATGAAGTTATTACTCCATCTCTGACTTGGGTTTCTACAGTAAATATGATCTGTTTGCTTGGTGCGAAGCCGGTCATGATTGATGTTGATCGCAATACTTTAATGGTCGACGCAGCAACAGTAGAAAGGTCGATTACTCCAAGAACCAAAGCCATTATTCCTGTTCATTATGCTGGTGCTCCCTGTGATTTGGATGCATTACGTGCAATTGCGCAGAATGCGGGTATTCCATTGATTGAAGATGCTGCTCATGCAGTCGGAACCCGTTATAAAAATGAATGGGTCGGTGAACAGGGCACGGCTATTTTCTCTTTCCATGCCATAAAGAATCTTACCTGTGCAGAAGGCGGGTTGGTTGCAACTGATAATAATGAACTTGCTGAACGAATTCGGTGTCTCAAATTTCATGGATTAGGTGTTGATGCTTTTGACCGTCAGATTCAGGGCAGGAAACCACAAGCGGAAGTCGTAGAGCCAGGTTACAAATATAATTTGTCAGATATTCATGCAGCAATTGCGGTTGTGCAATTAAGTAAGTTGGAATCAATGAATGCTCGTCGTCGACAAATTGTTGCTCGTTATTCAACAGCATTAAAAAATTCTCCTTTGCAGATGTTGAATGTGCCCGATTATGAACATTTGCACGCACATCATCTGTTTATGGTACGAGTTGATAAGGATGTATGTGGCATTGACCGTGACACATTGATGGAATGTCTGAAAGAGAAAGATATTGGCACAGGTTTACATTTCAGAGCCGCACATACGCAAAAATATTATCGGGAACGCTTTCCGCAGTTGTCGTTGCCTGAATCAGAATGGAACTCAGCAACACTTTGTTCATTACCACTCTTTCCTGATATGAGTGATAACGATGTGGATCGTGTAATTAATGCTTTACAAGAAATTCTTTCGGAGCGCAGATTTAGTGTCTTTTGAACAAATTAAAAAAGTTTCTATTGTTATTCCAGTTTATAACGAAGAGGAAAGTTTACCTCTGTTATTGGAAAGAACCTTATCAGCCTGTAAACAACTGACTCAGGACTATGAACTTATTCTTGTTGATGATGGCAGCAGTGATAAGTCCGCTGAAATTTTGGTCCAGGCAGCAGAACAACCTGAAAATCATATTATTGCCATTCTGCTTAACCGTAATTACGGTCAACACTCAGCGATTATGGCAGGTTTTAATCAGGTCAGTGGCGATTTAGTGATTACTCTTGATGCAGATCTACAGAATCCGCCGGAAGAGATCCCTCGTCTTGTTGAAACGGCTGAGCAGGGTTATGACGTTGTTGGTACCCGCCGGGCTAATCGGCAGGATTCTCTGTTCCGTAAAACAGCTTCAAAAATCATCAATGCGATGATCACCAAGGCAACAGGCCGCTCTATGGGAGATTATGGCTGTATGCTTCGTGCCTATCGTCGCCACATTATTGAAGCCATGTTGCAGTGCCATGAGCGCAGTACTTTTATTCCTATTCTGGCAAACACTTTCGCCCGTAAAACGATTGAGATAGATGTTGCTCATGCGGAACGTGAATTTGGTGATTCCAAATACAACTTCATGAAGCTCATTAATCTGATGTATGACCTGCTTACCTGTCTGACAACCGCGCCTTTACGTTTGCTGAGCGTAATAGGGAGTGTGATTGCAGTTTCTGGTTTTTTGCTGGCTGTATTGCTGGTGGTTTTACGTTTGATTTTTGGGGCTATATGGGCAGCAGACGGCGTATTTACCCTATTTGCCATCCTTTTCATGTTTATTGGCGCGCAGTTCATTGCAATGGGCTTATTAGGTGAATACATAGGCCGTATCTACAACGATGTCCGTGCGCGCCCACGTTATTTTATTCAAAAAGTGGTCGGAAATAAAAAGACCAACGACAACCAGGAAGAGTACTAATGAAAGCAATTGTATTTGCCTATCATGATATCGGCTGTGTCGGGATCAATGCCTTAATTAAAGCTGGGTTTGATATTCAGGCAGTATTTACCCATACAGATGATCCTACTGAAAACCATTTTTTCTCTTCTGTTGCCCGCTTGAGTGCAGATTTGGAGCTTCCGGTTTTTGCGCCAGAGAATGTTAATCATCCTCTATGGATTGAACGTATCCGTGAACTGAAACCGGATGTGATTTTCTCGTTTTATTACCGGAACATGCTGAGTGAAGATATTTTATCACTGGCGAGTTTAGGTGCATTTAATTTGCATGGATCTCTATTGCCAAAATACCGTGGTCGTGCACCTATTAACTGGGCAATTCTGAATGGTGAAACGGAAACAGGTGTAACCCTGCATAAAATGGTGTTGAAACCGGATGCCGGGGATATTATTGCTCAACATAAAGTCGCTATTACAGAAACGGATACTTCGCTGATTTTACACGGAAAAATTCGTAAAGCGGCGGAAGAATTGCTTGATCAAGTATTACCTCAGATCAACGCAGGGACCTATACTTCAACACCTCAGGATCAAAGTCAGGCAACTTACTTTGGTCGACGTACTGCTGCTGATGGAGAGATTGACTGGAGCAAATCAGCAACTGAAATCAACAACCTTATCAGAGCGGTGGCTGAGCCATACCCGGGAGCATTTACTTTCCTAGGTGAGCGTAAGATTACGATCTGGCGTGCTTCTCCGTTGCATGAATCCCATAACAAACAGCCGGGTACGGTATTGTCGATAGAGCCACTGGTTATTGCTTGTGGGAAAGGGGCATTAGAAATTATCAGTGGGCAAAGTGAATCTAGTTTGTATGTTCGGGGGACTCGCCTAGCGGCAGAGATGAGCATTGTGACTGATATACGTGTTGGTCCAAAGGCAACATCTCAGATTAGTCACCGTAAGCGAGTGTTAATCCTTGGTGTGAATGGCTTTATTGGTAATCATCTGACAGAACGTCTGTTGCGTGATGGCAACTATGACATCTACGGTATGGATATTGGCTCTTCCGCTATTGAGCGTTTTATTGGTAACCCGCATTTTCATTTCATTGAAGGTGATGTCAACATCCATACTGAATGGATCGAGTATCACATCAAGAAATGCGATGTGGTTCTGCCATTGGTCGCTATTGCAACGCCAATTGAATATACCCGTAACCCACTGCGTGTATTTGAACTGGATTTTGAAGAGAATCTTAAAATTGTCCGTTATTGCGTTAAATACAATAAACGGATTATTTTCCCATCCACATCAGAAGTTTACGGAATGTGTGATGATAAAGAGTTTGACGAAGATGATTCCCGTCTGATTGTTGGCCCGATTAACAAACAACGTTGGATTTACTCTGTCTCTAAACAATTACTGGATCGCGTTATTTGGGCATACGGCGAAAAAGAGGGGCTAAAATTCACCTTGTTCCGCCCATTTAATTGGATGGGGCCACGTTTGGATAACCTGAATTCTGCACGTATTGGTAGCTCTAGAGCAATTACACAACTGATATTGAACTTAGTTGAGGGGTCATCGATCAAACTGGTAGATGGAGGGGAACAGAAACGCTGTTTTACTGATATTAATGATGGTATTGAAGCGTTATTCCGCATTATTGAAAACCGAGATGGATTGTGTGACGGTCAGATTATCAATATCGGTAATCCAACTAACGAAGCCAGTATTCGTCAGCTAGCGGAAATGCTACTTGATAGCTTTGAGAATCACGAATTGAGAGGTTATTTTCCTCCGTTTGCGGGATTCAAAAAGATTGAAAGCGGAAGCTATTACGGAAAAGGCTATCAGGACGTTGAACACCGTAAGCCAAGCATTAAAAATGCGGAACGGCTATTAGGCTGGAAGCCAACTATTGATATGAAACAGACGATAGATGAGACACTGGATTTCTTCTTGCGTGGTGCAGTGGAAGAATTAGGGAAAAAATAATGAAACAAGTTGGCTTGAGAGTTGATGTAGATACTTATCGGGGAACCTTTGAAGGTGTACCGCAGTTGCTTAAGATCTTGGCAAAACATCAGGTTCAGGCCAGTTTTTTCTTCAGTGTTGGCCCGGATAATATGGGGCGTCATTTATGGCGCCTTTTGCGACCGAAATTCTTATGGAAGATGCTGAGATCAAATGCGGCATCTCTGTATGGTCTTGATATTTTACTGGCGGGTACTGCATGGCCGGGTAAAAAAATAGCCAAGGATTTAGGTTATTTGATGAAGCAGACTCTGGATGCAGGCCACGAAGTTGGTCTGCATGCATGGGATCATCAGGGTTGGCAGGCGAAAGTTGGCCGTTGGTCTGAAGCTCAATTAACAGAACAGGTTAAATTGGGGGTGGATGCTTTAGTTCAGGCAACGGGTCAACGGGTAACTTGCTCGGCTGTAGCTGGTTGGCGGGCAGATGAGCGGGTACTGGCGGTAAAGCAGCAGTTTGGTTTTGATTACAACAGTGATTGCCGCGGTACGCACCCATTCAGGCCAGTTTTGCCGGATGGCACTATCGGTACAGTGCAAATTCCGGTGACGTTGCCAACTTATGATGAAGTTGTAGGAACTCAGATTAAGGATAAGGATTTTAATCAGTTTATTCTTAATGAGATGAAAAATGATCAAGGTGTTCCGGTATATACCATCCATACAGAAGTGGAAGGGATGTCCAAGGCGACAGAATTTGCAACTCTGTTGGAGATGGCTCACCGGGAAAACATACAATTTTGTGCATTGAGTCATCTGCTACCTGAAAATATACAGCGACTTCCTGTAGGGCGAATTATTCGTTCCGAATTTCCCGGCAGAGAAGGGTGGTTAGGATGTCAACAAGAGGTTTAACTTATTTATGTTAAATAACCGGGCGTGTAAAGTGGGGGCCTTTTTGATGGCTCTTTTTTTTGTCCTTACCTATTTATTACCCCTTAATGGCCGTCTGTTATGGCAGCCTGATGAAACGCGTTATGCAGAAATCAGCCGTGAAATGCTCCAACGAGGCGATTGGATTGTTCCGTATTTGTTGGACATTCGTTATTTTGAGAAGCCTGTAGCAGGTTATTGGATTAACAACATCAGCCAGTGGATTTTTGGCGATAATAACTTTGCTGTTCGTTTTGGTTCAGTTTTCTGTATTTTTATCAGTGCGATTTTATTATATCGGCTTGCTATGATGATGTGGCAAAGTCGGCATATTGCTTTTGTCACCAGTCTGATTTACATCTCAATGTTTTTGGTATTGGCGATTGGCACTTATAGCGTACTCGATCCCATGTTCTCATTGTGGATGACTGCCGCGATGGTATGTAGTTTCTGGGCGCTAAAAGCAGATTGTACCAGACAGCGAGTTATAGCTTATTTGGTGCTTGGTTTGTGCTGTGGTATGGGTTTTATGACTAAAGGATTTTTGGCACTGGCTGTTCCGGTGATCGCTATGCTGCCAATTGTCATTTATCAGAAGCGGTTCCTGCAAACGGCATACTTTGGCACACTTGCCATTATTTCAGCAATAGCCATTAGCCTACCGTGGGTTATTGCCGTTGCTCAACGTGAGCCTGACTACTGGCATTATTTTTTCTGGATTGAACATATTAAGCGTTTCTCTTCCAATGATGCGCAGCATATTGCGCCATTCTGGTATTACATTCCTATTCTGATCCTTGGTGTCATTCCGTGGTTGGGGTTATTACCGGGAGCGGTGATTAAAGGTTGGAAAGAGAGGAAATCCAATCCTGAAATGTTTTTTCTGCTTTGCTGGTTTGCAGTGCCGTTATTGTTTTTCAGTATTGCAAAAGGAAAATTGCCAACTTATATCTTACCTTGCATGGCACCATTGGCAATGATGATGGCTAAGTTTGGTGTCGATTGTGTAAAAAATGGCAAGATGAAATTACTGAAGATCAATGGAATGGTTAACGTATTTATTGGTCTGTTGGCAGTGATGACTTTGTTTGCTATGGAAACGGTGACACAACATTCTTTATATCAGCCATCAGAATGGCCTAAATGGGTTTTGGCTATTGTTGCCTTTGGTATCTGGGGAATTATTGGTTATTTGTGCTTTATGTTGAATGGAAAATACTGGCTGTTAGCTGCGTATTGTTCTATTGTTGTTAGCCTGGCGATCGGTAATGCGTTGCCTGAAAATACTATTAATTCTAAATTACCTCAGAATTTTATTAACCTGCATCGTCAGGAACTTGAAGACAGTCGGTATATTCTTTCGGAAAGTGTTGGTTTGGCAACCAGTGCTGCGTGGGAAATGAAACGCAGTGATATTTATATGCTTGAACGGTGGGGAGAATTGGAATATGGCCTGAATTATCCAGATAGCCAATATCGGCGTATCAGTTATAAAGATTTTCCACAATGGTTAGAGAAAGCCCGTAAAGAAGGGCGAGTATCAGTACTGCTTCATTTGTATAAAAATGAAGAATTACCTGATTTACCTAAAGCAGATCAAGTCAGCCGTCATTATCGTTTTGTTATTATGGTCTATGAGAAACGCCCGTGATAAGTTTTGCCCTATTGCTGTTGGTCAGTTTGCTTACATGTGCTGGCCAGCTGTGTCAGAAACAGGCTGTGATATGTTGGCAGAGTGACGCTTATAAGCGGGTATCAGCTCTGAAATGGCTAATGGGTGCCGTGATTCTGTTAGCTATTGGGATGCTATTCTGGCTTCGTTTATTACAGATATTGCCGTTGGGAATGGCCTATCCAATGCTGAGCATTAATTTTATTATTGTTACTTTGGCGGGGAAATTTTTCTATCAGGAAGCAGTTGGCATAAAACATTGGGCTGGCGTTGTTTGTATCATGTTAGGCATTCTGCTGATGAGCTTGAATTAATGAAGGGTTATATCTGGGGATTAGCGAGTGTATTGTTGGTGACAATAGCACAGTTATTATTGAAATGGGGCGTGGTAAATCTGCCCACATTAAACCTTAGCTTGCACTGGTTTGATATTGAATGGTTGTGGGGTAATCGTGATTCGCTTGTGGTGATAATAGCCGGTCTGGCTGGATATCTGTTATCTATGTTGTGTTGGTTATTTGCACTGAAATATTTACCGTTAAATAAAGCGTATCCGTTAATAAGCTTGAGTTATGTATTTGTGTATCTAATGACTGCTTTATTGCCTTGGTTTAATGAAACTGTCACGTTAATGAAAACAGTAGGTGTGATTTTCATTTTGTTTGGTGTCTGGCTGATCAGTCGCCCAGAACGAGTAGCAAAATAAATATCTAGCCACTGCTGTAGGATATATACCCAATAGATTTCAATTTGCAGCGCGGTGGCAAATGAACGCATCCCCAGGAGCATAGATAACGATGTGACTGGGGTAAGTGAAAGCAGCCAACAAAGCAGCAACTTGAAGGATGAAGGGTATAGCCTTGTTTTTTTATTAGGTGGTAGATAAAGTTACCTTATTTTTTGCTGGTTTTATGAGGAGGGGGGACATGACAATAAGAATGAAAATGTTGCTGTTGTTATTCAGTCTGGTGCTCATTGGCTGTTCCAGTCATTCCCCCAAGACTCAAGCACCCGAGTTAAAAACAGCACTTTCTGATCCAATCATGGTGATTGCTCAGCTTAAGGAGCAGCTTAAACAATGGTATGGCACACCATATCATTATGGTGGGATGGATCATCGGGGCGTAGATTGCTCGGGTTTTGTTTACCGTACTTTTAGTGACCGATTTGATATTAAATTACCTCGTACTACCCGTGGACAAATAGGATTAGGGACTCGCATTGATAAAAGTGATTTAATGCCGGGTGATTTAGTCTTTTTCAAGACAGGTAGTGGTGAGCATGGGTTACACGTTGGCATTTATGATGCCAACAATCAGTTTATTCATGCGTCAACCAGTAAGGGGGTTACCCGCTCATCTATGAATAGCGTTTACTGGAAAAAAGCTTTTTGGCAAGCCCGTAGGATTTAAATACACTCTTATGAGTGGCTTACAATGAACGGCCTACAATAATTACGCCTATTAGGTATATAACTATATTTTTAAATTTAGCAGCGTAATTTTTATGAATTTTAATATTTTTCTCTGGTGTTCCACGAGGTACTGCGATTGTGGATAATATCTTCCAGTTTTTTACCGAGATAATATTAGTATTTTTTATTTCTGAAATAAGTCTATTTGTATAATCCTTATTGGAAGTGCACCAATATGTTGCTCTTGTTGCGCCATTTATATTTTTATATATTGTAAGTTGTACTTCACTACCAGGTTTAAAACCATTTGTATATACCCAATAGATTTCAATTTGCAGCGCGGCGGCAAATGAACGCATCCCCAGGAGCATAGATAACTATGTGACTGGGGTAAGTGAAAGCAGCCAACAAAGCAGCAACTTGAAAGATGAAGGGTATAAGTAAAGTTATCTTTTCCTTCAATATATTGAACAGTTTCTTGGCCACGGTTTCCTACTTTCACAATTGGTTTCCATACATTATAGGTAGTACTATATTGAAAACCAATATCTGATTCTACTTGACCAGAAAAACCGGAATATACATATAGTGTTCCACCTTCTGCTTTAAAAGAAGAGCCGTCTTTAATCTCTGGTAGGGCTACTTTTGTGGTGAGAATAGCGCCTGTATTATTAAGAATCGCTCTTCCTCCGATACCATTTGTAATAGTCTTTTCATTAAGAGATGATATTTGTGAAAGTGATAGTGTTTCAGCTGCTTTAACTTCAGGGGCATGAATGATTAAGAAGGTATTAACTGCGATGATACTGGCTAAAGCGATTTTAGGGAATTTCTTACTTGAAGCAAAAATATTTCCTTTCATAGACAAATTATCTTAAAATTTAATCATGTTATTTCCTCATTGATGTGTTTTTAAAGTTAGTTAAAATTCAAATATTATTAACAGGGTTATATCCATTTAATAAGGTTATTTCCTATTACGGAGGCATATATTTAAAAGAATTTTTTCTCATAAATAAAATACCACTGGTGAAGAATGAAATAAAAAATATTTTTATTTTTCTTTATGAAAAAAAACTTAGATGTTATTTATTAAACAAAGTTGTTTTTATAAGTGACGTTTTAATTTTCTGGATTAGACTAATAAGTGTGTTTTTTAATAATGGGTGCGATCAATTATTATGTTTTATCTGTGAGGAATGATGTCAGATTTATATTTTAAAGTGGATTGGTAAGCTTGTTAAAATTAACAATAATAAATTGGGTGTTTATTTTATTTTTCGTGGCGTGAGGAATATAAAAATAATATATAAAGCAATTTTGATTTTCGTTACATAAATATAATTGATTAACTAAGTTTTGTTTTCTTCAGAAATCAATTATATTTTTGCGTTCAGAAAAAGTCCAATAACTTAAATCATCTTGAGAGGAAAACTGATGATAGATAAACAACTTTATTCTCCTGAAATAAAATACCCCTCATGGGCACCTAATGATGCTCCGCTATTTGTCATACTTGGGCAATCCAACAGTTATGGTCATGGAACGCAATTACCGCGAGATGAACAAATAACACAAGGTTTAAAAAATGTATTCACGTTATCATTACCAGAAGTCTACGACATTGACTTTACCGTAATTAACTGGATAAAACTAACTAGTTTTGGCAATGCCAATATTGGTACTCCTATCGGTTTATCACGCGGCAATCAGGATCATCCCATCAATGCCGCTAACCGTTTCGCCAAGCTCTGGCAAGACCATATTAACGAAGGTAATTCGCTTAATTTGCCTGATCTCTATGTCATTCTAATGGGTTGGGGCGGTCAGGGTATGTATTTGGATAATCCGCCGGATAACCGGTGGGCTCCTGAACGTGATCCTAGTGATGTGGAATCGCTCTATCCCCGTGCAATCAGAACGTTGTGTATGGCAGTTGAATCACTGCGTAAACTGGGCAAAAACCCTCGCATTTTGGCTGTCCATTGGAATCAGTGGGAAGCAGAAACTGAAAGTTTATTAGCGGCACGGGCATCAGAGCAGAATTTTACCCGCATCATTACCGGTATCAGCGATGCCTTGGGTTCCTGTTGTATACCATGGAGATTGTATTACCCGCTTTCGGTTGCGTTTGATCCCATCAACACCAATTATGTGCTTGAAGCAATCAACAATGTTATCGCTAATGCTCCTCAATACCGGACACTGATTGATGCAAGGAATTCTCCTGACTATACCGGAGTAGCCCCCCAGTTTGGTGTCTTTTTGCCTGATGAGATACATTATGCTGGCAAAGCTCAGACATGGTTTGCCCAACAGGAATGGGAGTTAATTTTATCTGGTTATAAAGGGGTTAAATTACCGTAGGATTAATCACCTAAGATATACCGAGATGGTGACTGATGTCGCCATCTATTATCTTGGCAGAGAATATTTTCGGGCAGGAATAAAGGAATATATACCCAATTTTATATTTCACAATTCAAAGCAAATTGGCATTGCCGCCTATAATGCTGGCGGCAATCTTTGGAGAATAATCGAAATATTATTGCCAACTGACAATAACTTCTCCGGTTTGACCTGCCACTGGTACTGTTCCACCACTTGCAACTCTCATAGCATAAAAGAATTGTTGTGTCGGGCTGCTATTATTGAATGCAGTTGTCGACATTCTTCGAACGCGTGATATATCTATGCAATTACTGGTATTTCCTTGGCAAAGATAAACAGACAATCCTTGAGGCCATCCAACGACATTCCAAGTCCAGGATACATTGGTAATACTGCCCGTCGCGGGTGGAGATCCGACAACAGGAAGATAAGCCGTTTCTGTGAAGTTTCTGGAATATATCGTTGGTAGAGTGACCGAAGGTTGATAGCTTCCACTTGCCGCAAACCCAGTTTGCGAAAACATCATTAACAGTAATGCGCTGCCGATTCCAAAGATTTTTTTTAATTTCATAGCCATTACCCCAATATCTGATAATTTTCTATTGCGAGAACAGAGATATATTTCGATCTCGTTCCTTTTTTCTCCTGAATTTTCATAAAAATACGCACTATACACCGAAGGAGGAACGATTAATTTGGATGGAATAACCTTAAAATGCAATGGGCAATTTAATTTTTTGTTAAGTATGTCTAATGGATTTTTGCTATTCCATGTTTTTGTAACTCATTCAGGCTGCACGCTTTTACAAGAGATTCTTCCCATGATATAAACTTGCTTAAACGATCAAATGGAGTCAGTGAACCATTTAATGGATGTAAAAAACGATGGATAAATCAGACATGACAATCACGACTTCTAGGTGTCTGGAATCTTTGATTTACATGGAAAATATTTGTCGATCCTATCGTATGGGGGAAAAATATCATCCTGTGCTTGATAAAATATCACTGACTATAATGCGGGGGCAAAGCTGTGCTATTCTTGGCGCTTCCGGTTCGGGTAAAAGTACTTTACTTAATATCCTTGGTTTACTGGATCAGCCAACTTCTGGATGTTTTAAGTTTAATGGTGTTAATGTAACAAAAGTAACTTCTGATGAGCGGGCGAAAATAAGAAATCAGGAAATAGGCTTCGTATTCCAGAGTTTTAATTTACTTCCCAGAATGCAGGCATTGGATAATGTGGCACTGCCATTGTTATATCGTGGATATTCACGCTCATTAGCTCGGAAGGAAGCGCAATACCAGCTTGAGTTGGTTGGCCTGGCTAATCGTATGCACCATCGTCCGGCAGATCTTTCCGGTGGACAACGTCAGCGCGTTGCTATCGCTCGGGCTTTGGTTGGCAAGCCTTCTCTCATTTTGGCCGATGAACCAACAGGCAATCTCGATAGTGTCACAGCACGCGATATCATGACACTGCTTCTGTCATTAAACGGTGAGCAGGGTGTTACGCTCGTCATGGTTACACACGATGGGGAAATAGCTAAAAATATGCAGCGCTGTTTGTATGTCAATGATGGGCGAATTTCCGAAACTGATCTGTCGGATATTTGATGTTTAGTGTGAATTCTGGTCGCCACGGTCTTTCTCTCGCGCAAGCTCTGCGTGAGTCGTTGGATAGTCTGCGTCTTCTGGGAAGGCGATCTCTGCTTGCTTTGCTTGGCATTGCAGTCGGATGTGCTTCGGTTATTGCACTTTTGAACATTGGCTATAACGCCGCTAATGAAGCTATTAGCACTTTTAAAAGTATGGGAAGCAATATTCTGGTTGCTCATTTTAGTTTTATTCCCGGCGTTGATGTTAAACCTGCACCATCTACATTGGATGTTCAAGCATTGACTCGTACATTACCTGCTATCGCGTATGCCGCACCCATCACATTACATTCAACTCGTGTTCGTTTTCAGGGGCAAGGGATCGATACGAATATTACAGGGACATCCTCTGATCTGGCTAAGGTGCTTGATTTACAAATCGAGCAGGGGCGTTTTTTATCGGACTATGATCGTCAGACGACTTATACCGTAATTGGTGCCGATATAGCGAAACAGTCAAAGATTCAGGTAGGTAGCCAACTGCAAATTGGGGATTATTTGTTTGAAGTGATAGGAATTCTCGCTATTCAGGGAGTAAATCCTTTACTTCCTGTCTCTGTTGATGATTCTGTGATACTGCCTATTGAAGGAATGAGACGGTTGCGGCCTGCTCCGGAGATTGGCAGTATCATTGTCAAAACACATGACACAACAATATTAAACCGTGACGCTACATTATTACGTAACTATCTTATCTCACTATCAAAAGGTCGTAATGTCGAAGTTCAAATCCCGCAACAATTGCTTGATGGGCTGACGCGTCAGACGAAGACATTCTCTTATTTGCTTGCTGGTTTGGGGGGCATTTCGTTGTTGGTGGGCGGTGTGGGGGTGATGAATGTCATGCTGATGAACGTCTCGGAACGCAGGCGTGAAATTGGTGTTCGTATGGCTCTGGGGGCTAGACCCATTGATATCGGCATACTTTTTATGTTGGAAGCTGCCACCTTGACAATCGCCGGTGCAATAGTTGGTTCATTGTTAGGAGTGGCTGCTGGGTATCTGTTCGTAAAATTTTCTGGCTGGGTATTCACGTTATCCTTATTTTCTGTGCCTCTGGGTATTGCCAGTTCATTAGTAATTGGCCTGTTTTTTGGCATTAATCCAGCGTTGGCAGCTGCTAAGTTACAACCTATAGAGGCACTGCGTGATGATTAGCCAAATTTCTCTACGCATTATTGGTATCATCATTGGATTGGTAATAGCCTTGTCTGTAAAGCCGGTTTTGGCAGAGCAGTTGGTTCCGTCACAGGCAACTATGTCTGCAACAAGTACCATTTCTCTTAGTCAACAGACTATTGATATAACGCTCAGTGATGCGATCTATTTGGGATTACGAAACAATCGTTCTATCCGTAGTGCCTATTTAGATCGCATTGCACAGAAATTTGATTTGCGGGTTGCTGAAGATCGTTTTACGCCCAAGTTATTGCTCAATAGTCGTTATGCTATTGCGCGTAACCAAAGTGATCGTTACCACCAGAGCGAGATTATGCCCACATCTACAATGCTTGGAGAATATGGTACTCAGTTCAGCTTGTCATGGACGAGTCGAACGACATGGGCAAACAATGCTGGCCGTAATCGTAGCGATGGCGTTTCCTTCTCTGTCATTCAGCCTTTACTGAGAGGTGCTGGTAAGGATGTGGCTACAGCACCTGTGCGTCTTGCCCAAATGATGGAGCAGATAAATCGCTTGAACCTGAAAGCGACGGTATCCCAGACGATCACACAGGTTATTATGGCTTACCGTGAGTTGTTACGTGCGCAAGAACAATTGCAAATTGCGCGCGATGCGCTAGAACGGTCGTGCCAACTGCTGGAAGTTAACAAAGCCATGATTGCTGCGGGCAGAATGGCAGCCTTTGAAATTGTCCAGACTGAGGCTGATGTTGCTATGCAGGAATTGGCAGCAGAGGAAGCAGCCAATCAACTGGATAACAGTCGCTTAGAGTTACTGCGTTTGCTTGCTTTGGACTTACAAACTCAAGTAAAGGCAACTGACAGATTGGAGGCGAAACGCATAGATATCAATCTCCTCCAGGCACAACATTTGGCACAAGAACATCAACCATTATACCTCACTCAATTGATTACCGCAGAACAGGCGGCGATAAACCTAATAGTTGCTCGTAATGATCGCTTATGGGATGTCTCTTTAGTCGGCAGGGCTAGTCAGGTACGAGATCGAACAGGATCAAATAGCTCCCGTAATTGGGAAAATTACGCGGGTGTCCAAGTGGAGATACCTATCGGGGATTTGAGTCAGCGTCAGGCGGAAGTCCGGGCACAGGTTGATGTTCAGAATCAGGATATCCGTCTTACTGAAGCAAAACAGTCATTGCAGCGTGATGTAGGTAATGCGGTGCGTGATATTGGTACACGTTGGCGTCAATATGAGATAGCACAGCGTGCTTTGGACCTATCCCGACGTAAGCTGGAAATTGAACGTGAAAAATTGACGGTGGGCCGCTCCAGTAACTTTCAGGTATTGAGCTTTGAAACTGATTTGCGCAATGCGGAGAATGTTCGTCTTAACGCATTGATTGCTTATCTAAATGCACAGGCGGAGTTGGATGAAACACTGGGTACCACTCTGGGGAGCTGGGATATTGCACTTAATGACTAAAATCAGAGCATTTGCTCATTGCAGATATAAAATTCATTGGCTCGTGGTATTCGCTATTACTTTGGTTGTCGGGACAGCTATTGCCTATGTTTTCTCTCCTGCCTCAACCGATATATCATTGCCAGAGCAATGGGTACGTGTTGAACCTCAACTATTAGAAAATCATCTTGGGTTAGTCGGTCGTATTCAGGCTGCCACCAGTTTGACTATTACAGCACCGTTCGATGGAATTATCGCCGAAGTGGGAGTGATAGAAGGTCAACGCGTTAAGCGTGGGCAACCATTATTGAGCCTTGACACTGCACAACTGGATATCCAGTTGCGACAGGCGCTTACCGAACTGCTGAAAGCCCAGCGAGCCGTACAAGATCTAGCGGATTGGAAGAACAGCCAGGATGTTGCCAGAGCACGCAGGGCTTTAACCAACGCTCAGCTAAGCCTGAACGATACTGAACGTAAACTGACTGATACTCGAGTTTTGTTTGAACGAGGCATCGTTGCCCGCATGGAAGTTGATACGCTGGAACAGCAGGTTAAAGTTCAACGGCTCGATCTTGCCGCAGCTAAGGCGGAACTAAGTGCTATGTTTGACAAAGGTACAGGTGAGAATCGGCAGATTGCCGATATGGAATTGGCGAATGCTCAAGCGCGTTATCAAGCGCTTCAAACCCAGCAAGTTCAACGGGAATTGGTTTCGCCTTTTGACGGAATTGTTGTTCGTCCTCTTGTTACCGAATCAGATAAAACGTTATCTATTCAAAAAGGAACACGGGTAACTCAGGGAGCCCCACTTTTTGGCATAATCAATTTGGAACAAGTTCAGGCGGTGGCGCGCATTGAAGAGGCGGATCTACATCAATTATATGAAGGAATGCCGGTTCAGATCACCGGTGATGGTTTTGCCGGGTTGTCCTTGCAAGGGCAGATTAAGACGATTGGTGTACAGGGGCGCTCAACCGAATCTCAAGGAGCTGGTGTGACTTATGACGTGTTGGTCGCGGTTGATCCACTGACACCTGAACAACGACAGCGTATTCGTCTGAACATGAGTGCGAAACTGGCCATTGTCACGTATCGCAATGAACATGGCTTAGCGGTGCCAACTGATGCGTTACGTACTGGTCCTGATGGGCAGACTTTTGTCATCTATCGACGAGAATTACGCGATCCAGTGCAACAGATTAGGGTGACGCCAAGATATGCCGTTCCTCAGGGGGTAGAGGTGATCGGGTTGGAAGCAGGCTATGTTGAGATTCCTGTGCAATAATGGCCGATTTGGCCTATATATACCCAATGGATTTTAAGATGCATCGCGACGGCAAGGGAGCGAATCCCCGGGAGCATAGATAACTCTGTGACTGGGGTGAGTGAGTGTAGCCAACAAAGAGGCAATTTGAAAGATAACAGGTATATAACTAATTTACTTTGATATATTTACATTGCTCAAATTTAAATTCTGGAAGTTGCTAGAAGTGAATATTAATATTTATTGGTAAAATTTAATCTCCTCATGAAATAATTCCCACCTATTTGTCTCCATATTTTTCCAGGTAAAAATATCTATGGCTTTTATAACTGAGAATATTTTATCTCTCTGAGTAAATCCTAATGAAAGTAGTCTATATTATAAATATATAAAGCGGAAATTCGCTTTATGAGGTCGTAACATATATACCCAATAAATTTCGAGTTGCAGCGCGGCGGCAAATGAACGAATCCCCAGGAGCATAGATAACTATGTGACTGGGGTGAGTGAAAGCAGCCAACAAAGCAGCAACTTGAAGGATGAAGGGTATATCGTGTTCTAAGTGATCTTGTAGAAGAAAAAGTTGTATCAAAATGCAGTAAGCCATTCTAAACAACATAAGGAAAATATCTAAATGTTAGTACGTAAATCGTTGTTGGCCCTGTTTGCAACTGCTTCCTTAACTGCTGCGGGTATTGCTCATGCAGGACCAGCCGTAACAGTTACATTTAAGCATCTCGGTGCGCCGGGTAGCGCCGATGCTGTTTATACCATCGTTACTAATAATGAAGTCAGTACATACGTAAATGCATCAACCAAGCCCAAGGTTAGTGTAGAGCAAGGAGGTTTCGATCATTATCGGGTTCAAAGCCCGATTTCACCTGATGGAAATTATGCGATTGTGCGATATAAAATTGGAAATAAGACTTGTGTTTTTTCTACTACTTTCGTTAATACATATGTCAATGGTGTTAAATTGCCTAAGTGGAACAAGGGGGCAACTCCGAGCGGTGGTGCCATTTGCAATGCGACCATCACTTCTACTAACTTTGTGACTTACGAATGGTCAGTTGAATTCACTATGAAGTAATGAATAATGAGTCAGATTATTCTATTAGAGATATCTGGCTCATTTTATTATTTTTACTGAAATGATATTTAGTTAAATATCAGCTAGTTATTTTTTTAATTTCTACTGATTATATAATTATTAGCGATTATTATTAGGAGGTTTTTTTATTTATTATAATGGTAGGTGTAAACAACAAAATATATGATATGTATTAGCACTAAGTTAAAAATAAAAAACATACAGTAATTTAATTTGTTGTTATAAATTAATGTTAAATGTTTATTTTTTTTAGTTTGATTTTCTTTGGTATTTTATTGACGAATTAATGGTTCTAAACTATTTTTAAAGTTGTAAAGTTTTTTTATTTTTTATAAGTTTATGGATTATGATGGTTTAATATGGATGTTGATAAATTAGTTGGGTTTTTTTTGTGTAATATAAATTTTTATATTTGTAATTTGGTATAAACTCAATTTTATAAGGAATAATATATTATGACTGATCAAAACAATTCTAATGATATAGTTACCCCTAATGTGTCGATTTCTGATGTAACTGTGTCTTCTATTCAAATTGCTCCGGAAATAGCTAGAAACAATGTTCATGTAGTTATTATTGATGACAAAGGTGCTTCACGGGATTTTCTGCTGGATAACTCTGACGGGGGTTATCAAGGGAATGGTAGTTTAATAACTTTGCTTCTTGCACACCTTAATTCCAAAAAGGTCACTCTTAGAACTACTGGATATGAATATAATAAACATGGATATATCAACGGCGTATTAATTAAAGAGGATAAAGGCGGTAGTGGTGGCGGTAGTGGTGGCGGTGGTGGTGGTAGCGGTGGTGGTGGTAGCGGTGGTGGTAGTGGCGGCGGCGGTAGTGGTGGTGGTAGCAAAAATTAGGAATGATAAGTAAAGTAAAATTATGATAGGAATGAGAATTTCTATAGAAAATATTATTCGTTATCATTTACGTTGAAGATACTAAAAGTCCGTTATTCATTTGCTATTTTAAACTTGGACAATGTTCAAGTTGTCTGCAAAAATAGCGTCTATTGTGTTGAGTAGTGAATTAGAATTAATTTTAAATAAAACCCTGATGTTCAGTCTTCAGGGTTTTTATTTTTTAATTACTGAACTTTAGGAACGAAAATTCCTATAAATATCTGATAGATGATCTTTTCTTAGTTTTCTTCTATCAGGTTACTAAATATTGTTAAAAGTCATTCTAATTAATTTTATTTTATGAAAAAATCAGGAATCTTCGTTAATATTTATTGATTAAAAATAAGGAAGATGGTTTTTTAATATTTATGATTAATTTGTTTTTTGATCATTCTTTATCTGTCTGCTGACAGTAAAATGATTCTACTGATTGAATAAAAAATACCGTATATTATGATTTATATGAAAATATTTTTGTTTTTAAATTATATACCCTATGGATTTCAAGATGCATCGCGACGGCGAGGGAGCATAGATAACTCTGTGACCGGGGTGAGTGCAGTCAACAAAGAGGCAACTTGAAAGATAACGGGTATAGATAGCAGAAGAGAAGAATGGCCAATAAATTATTGACCATTAGAGAGTGCTGCCAATAAAGTTTAGGAAATCGATGATCACTCATAACCTAAGAAGTACTTTAATTCAGGTAGGTGACCATTCTCTCTGAATTTGGCAGGTGTGGTATTAAAATGTTTCTTGAAGATTCGAGTAAATGTTGCCTGAGAGCTGAAACCATACTGTAAGGCAATATCAAGGATTGGCATATTTCCTTCACGTAGAGATCTTGCCGCCTCATGTAAACGCCGTTTGCGAACGTATTCACCTAAGGTACAACCTTTTACCTCTTTAAACACTCTTTGCAGGTGCCACTTTGAGTAACCACTTTTGTCGGCAATAGTCTCTATTTTTATACCTTCGTTACGTTGAAGCTGAGTTTCGAGCCACCGGATAATATCGTTTACTACAATTTCTGACATTTTCACCTCCCACTAAGGTGGGCTAGTTGCTAAAATATTAGAGTCTGTTAGTTATTTCCATAATGATAATAACATAAGTTATTAATGTGTGTATTTTAAAATAAATCGGAAATATCGATAGGCAAAAAATGCTATTTATAGTTGATAATTATTATCATTTATAAAGATTTTCTTCACTTTAAAAATAAGTAGCATCAAATGCTCTGCATCAACTTATTTAAATTAGTATCATCTTTCGTTGTTCAATTTAATGGAGGTTGTAATGCAATCGGATTTGGCCTTTTTAACTAAAAGATTGGTATTTTTCATTCTGTATGCTCTGATCTTGGTCATAGTAATAGGCTTACTTTTTATCGATGTTATCTATTTGCAGAATGCAGTGAAGGAGAACTCATTAACTGAAATTTCTCAGGAGAGTATACTGTTTGTTATTTCTGCTGTATTTCTTCGGGAAGCAAGGAAGAATAGCAAATTACGCCCTGCCTTAATTTTGATGTCTGGTTTTTTTGCCTGTCTGTTGATAAGAGAACTGGATTCCATATTTGATGAAATATTTCATGGTGCTTGGGCGTGGATAGCCATTCCATTAGCGTTGATCTGTATTTTTTATGCTGTTCGTAGAGGTAAGGATACGTTAGCAGGGCTTGCTCATTTTGCTCGTCATCAAAGTTACGGCATGATGGTTGCGGGTATTTTATGTGTGTTGGTTTTTTCCCGTTTGTTTGGTATGGGAGAACTATGGCAAGGTTTAATGTTGGAACATTTTGAGCGCACAGTAAAAACTATGGCTGAAGAGGGATGTGAGCTCTTGGGTTATTGCTTTTGTCTGATTTCAGCTTTCTGGTATCTACCTGATGCAATAAAGTTTCGTGAATAGAATAGGTAAAGAAATAAGGCAGGCAAATTACTGAAATAATTTGCCTGTTAGCTTTTGCGATTATTGCCTCAGATAAATCTGAGGCTGCTGGGTTTCAGGGTGACGGGTGATACCAAGATCCGCTTGATACCATTTCCTTAGAATCTGATCACTCAACACATCTTCTGGCGTACCTGCTGCGACTAACTTCCCTTTATGTAACAGAAATATTTTATCTGCGTAGAGAGCAGCGAGATTTAGATCATGCAGAACGCAGCACATGGCTATGGGTTGTTCCCGAGTCAGCCGATAAAGCAGACGTAACGTATGCTGCTGGTGGTAGAGATCCAAAGCTGATGTCGGTTCATCGAGAAATAAACAACACTCTGTTGGTGTTGGATGCCAGAGCTGAGCAAGTACACGAGCTAATTGTACTCTTTGTTGTTCACCACCGGATAATTGTCGATAGTCGCGGTGGCGTAACTCTTGGCAATCTGTTTGCGCAATAACCGTATCAATTGCTATTTGTTTGTGATGATTGCCATGAGGCGAGCGTCCCATAGCAATAACCTCTTCCACACTAAAGGGGAAGGAGAGTGAACTGTATTGACGCATAACAGCACGGGTTCGTGCTAACTGTTGAGATGACCATTGCTCAATAGGTATTCCATGTAAATAACATTGCCCATATTCAGGCTTCATGTATCCCGTTAATAGCCGCAATAATGTGGATTTCCCAGCACCATTTGGTCCGATAATGGCGATAACCTCACCTTTCTTCACAGAGAGCGAAACATCATCAATTATTTTCTGATTACCAATCGAATAACTCAGATTCTTCGCCTGTAGAAAAATATTACTTTTTGTTGTATCCATTATGCGCGGTTCCCTGGCTGTTTGAGTATCAGCCATAAAAAATATGGGCCGCCGATTAAACCAGTGATTAGGCCAACAGGCATTTCTGCGGGGGAAACCAATGTTCTTGCTAGTGTATCTGCGGTAAGCAGAAGGGAAGCTCCTCCCAACGTAGCACCGGGAAGCAGCCAGTTATGATCGCCACCAAACTGCATTCTGATCAGATGCGGGATAACCAGCCCAACAAATCCAATGACACCACTTAATGCAACGGCGCTACCAATAAGTAGAGCGCTTAGCAGTAATAACTGGAATTTGGTGCGCTGGACATTAATACCAAGATAGTGAGCTTCTTCATCGCCTAATTGCAGCAGATTCAGTTTACGTGCCTGACTGAAAGTCAGGATGGTGGCTGGAATAATCAAAGAAGCAGCAATTGCCAGAGTTGGCCACTCTATTTGGCTAAGTGATCCCATCATCCATAAAGAGAATTGCCGCAATTGTTGATCGTCACTGACATAGCTTAGGACACCAATAGCAGACATACAGAGCGCATTAATGGCAATCCCGGCTAACAATAAACGAGCCAGATTTCCGGAGCTATATTTATTCAGTGAAAAAATCAGTAATGAAATTAATATACTGCCAATAAAGGCTGCAATAATATGTCCATATACAGTAATCGCAGCTGGTAGGCTAAATGGTAGGACAATGACCACGGCAACCATCAGTGCTGCACCACTGCTGATACCTAGTAGACTAGGATCTGCCAGTGGGTTACGAAATAACCCTTGCATCACGGCTCCGGAAGCCGCTAAAGCACAGCCAACCAGTATTGCTAATAATACTCTTGGCAATCTAATATTTAGCCAGATTTGCCACTGAGGATCACTGATAGAAGCTTCCCACAATGTCTTAAAAGATAGTGATAACGCACCCATATTGGCAGAGACAATAGCTAACACAGAGAGTAATAGACAAAGAAATACCACCCCTAAACCAGGGGATTTCATACGGCTCATTGAGCTTTCTCCGCCGCCTGTCTCAGTTGTTTCATCACTGTGGGGGTTTCGAGGCCAAAGCCAAGCAGCCCCATATCATCTACGATTAAAACCTGTTGTTTTTGGCCTGCTGGGGTGTGTTTCAATCCGGGTAATTGCCAGATTTTATCTAAACCGCCCATTGATTTGATGCCGTCCTCAGTCACCAGTAATAAATTTGGCGCACTGGCAATAACACCTTCCTGAGAAAGTGGGCGATAATTGTTAAAGCCTTGCATTGCATTAGTTGCGCCAATAGCACGGATCATTTTATCGGCAGCGGTTTTCTGCCCGGCAGCCATTGGTATGATACCCCCGTGACTCATTACAAACAGAATACGGGTTGGCAATTTGGTTGTTGGTATGACCGCCAGCTCTTTTTGATATTGTTGAATCAGCTGTTCGCCACGTTTAACTTGATTGACCGCCTTAGCGACGGTCTTAATTTTTTCAGGAATGGCTTCTAACGTTGCTTTTCCGGTTATCTGAATAACTTCGATTCCAGAGTCTTGGATTTGCTTGAGAGCTAGTGAAGGCTTTGCCAGTTCACTGGTCAGAACCAGTGTCGGATGCATAGAAAGAATGCCTTCAGGGTTAAGCATCCTCATATAGCCGACATCCGGTAAAGAAAGTAACTCTGTTGGTTTCAGGCTGGTACTGTCTCTGGCGATAACTTTTTCACCTTCACCTAGTGCAAAAACAATTTCAGATACATCACCACCAATAGTAACGATGCGCTCAGTGGAAAAAGCACTGAACGATACCATAAGGACAAATGTTAGAAGCCATTGTTTCATGCTACACGCTCTTCCTGTACTGGTTGCAATTTTGGCAGAGCAGCCACTTGCTCACGCCACTTAGTTTGCTCAGGAGTGCCTTCTGTGCGCTGACCAAACAATTGAGCAATTTGATTGCCATTAGCATCAAATAATTCAAGGCTGGTGACGAAACCATCAGTTGTCGGTTTGCGAGTTACCCAACTTTCAGCAATAGCACTCTCTATTAAATGTAGTGTGAAATTGCGGTTAAAGATATTAATCCATTTTTGATCTGAGTTTTCTTCCTGATATGGCATCAGACGTTCCAGTTTACCGGTGAAGATTTGCACGCAACCACGGTTACCAACAAAAATCATAATTTCGTTTTGATCACCATAAGCGGTATTGATGATCTCACTCAAAGCAGAATTTTCTACTCTGTAGGCGAGATCGTCCTGTACAGCATTGAAAATTTGTTGGCGGCTCAAATTATGGCGGTTAAGCATAATGAAGAATTGATGAACATCGGTCATGGCTCGCCATTCTTCATCAAGCTGCGTTTTCAGTTCATTTGTTATTACTGAATGATGAGTCCCCTCTACAGGTTTGATAACCAGTGCTGGGTTTTCTTCTGTTTGATATTTTTCGATCAGGGTTTCCCAGGCTGCCATATCAGTATGACTTGTCGCATAAACTTTATGTAGAGCATCACCTTGATGATCAAAAAACTGGATGCTGTGGCGCATACCATTTTTTGCTGGTTCAACCAGATAAAATACACTGCTCCAGTGATTGAAAAACATCCGCAAATCGAGTTCACGAGGGTTTAGGATCAGCCCTGCATGGCTGCTGAAACGTGTATTTTCATACCGGCCAATTTGTTCATGAACTGCAAAGTCATTGCGGGTAATTGCTTTAGTTTCACCAACAACAGCCAGCTCTTCCAATAACGTGGGGGCATCAACATCAAGGCGTTTGGCATCTACACCAACGCGGCTGTGCAATAACTCACCTTCACTGACATTCAGATAAGCAGCCAGATCCCGGGCATATTTGGCTTTGTTGTCAGCTTTGGCTTGCAGGTAACGTTCATAAAGTGATGGATTCACAATTTAGCTCCTTAAAAATACAGTGCATTAAATTACCACTGGTAACTGACCAATAGTTTGGCATTGCGGCCATCCTGCGGTACTCCCTGTGGTGAGTAGTATTCTTTATCAAAGGCGTTACCTAGAACTGCCGTAGTGGTCACACCTTTTAACATTCCTTCGCCTTGGTAGCTGACGTAGAAGTCATTAATCCCATAGCCGGCTTGCTGTTTGAGGTCGTTACCTTTGTCGTCTTTGCCTTTGAAATCAGTATGATTTGTGAATTGGCTTATCCAACCTACAGAAAAACCGGTCTGTGCAATGGGGATATCCAGTATGCTGGTGATAGTATCTGGGCTAAGGTTATTAAGGGAATAACCGCTTTTTTCGTCTTTGCCTTCAGTGCGGTTGTAAGCCAGCTCCCAGGAGAACAGGCTGGATTCATAATTCATAGAAATATCCCAACCCCAAATCTTGGCACTGGGTACATTAGTAGATGTTGTGTTCAGGTATATTGGATCGCCAGATCTTGATTTGACTATCTCGCCCGATTTTGTTTTAAGCGGATTAGTAAGTTCTAACTTAATATAATCTTTAGCTTTGGTATCAAAATAGCTGGCTTTAAATTTCAGCTCATCATTTTCTGCCAGCAAGTTATCAAAACGTAGCCCGAAACCAGATTCCCATGTTTCGTTACTTTCTGGGCGGAGATTAGGGTTAGGTATCCAGTAGTTATTCATTCCTGGACCCATCGGGTAGTGCCTGGAATCGTTATACATTTCTTTCATTGTCGGCGCTCGGAAAGCTTGAGCATACGAGGTAAACAGCATTGACCAATCAGTTGGTGTGATGCTGATAGCACCTTTAGAAGACCATTTATCCGCGTTGACATCCTTATATTTAGAATTGGTTCCTTTATAGTTGTCATAACGAGTGCCAGCGATAATAGATATTGGCAGGTCACGCAAGGTTATTTCATCTTGCACCCAACCGGAAGAGAAGCGGATATCGGCATCTGGGAAGCTATCCGTGTTGCCCCCTGGGGTTTGTTTCTGTTGGTAAGTTTCACCACCGTAGGTAAATTGATGTGCTAATGGACTGTCTGTCCACAGGCGGGAGCGGTTTTCCAGTTTTACGCCATAGGTTTTTTGCTTGCGGCCTTCGAAACCCTTTTCTTTAGTGCGGGCATCAATCGTGATATCCGAATAATAAAGATTAGCCTTGGCATTTAACCAATCATATTCTGCTGGATTTAATTGGTAGCTTAATTGGGCATCACGCTGAGTTGTTGTTCGGTCAGACCATGAGTCAGGTTTTTCATTTTTCCCGATGAGCATTTGTGGATTTTTAGGTTGTTTCGCTTCATTGCGGTAATAGCGTAACTGGCTGCTTAGGGACTGGTTTTCATTAATTTTCCAACTACCTTTTGCTATTAGATTACTGATAAATTCATCATTATCAGCCGTCAAACCATTGCTATTGCGGATATTACCAGCATCACGCGTACTGAATGCAAATAAACCATCCAGAGATTCTGTTTTGCCGAAAGTCGCACCGCCAAAACCTATGCTATGGTCACCGGTTGCACCGCGGGCAAAGACGCGGAATCCGTGATTTTGACCCGCTTGCAGAAGATCTTCGGCATCTACAGTTTGATAGGCGACAACACCGCCTAAGGCACCACTGCCGTAGAGTAGAGCTGAAGGACCACGTACCACTTCGACTTGTTTGATTAGTGCTGGGTCCAGGAACGTGCCATTAATATGGCCGGTATCTGTACCTTGACGGATGCCGTCAATCAATGTCAAAACACCTTGTGGACCATAACCACGCAGGCTAATGTCTTGTCCGTTGGCGCGGTTTGTACCGGCTATATTAATGCCGGGTATTTTTCTGATGAGATCATTGGCATTGCCAGCTGTCTGACTTTGTGGTGATTTATTATTTATCACTGTTACCATCATGGGTGCTTCGAAACTATCCCTTTCATTACCTGTTGCATAAACCGTTATCACATCGTGGGATGATTTATCGCTTTCGGAATCGGGCGATTTTGTTGCTGCATAAACAGTTGGAATACTACTGATAATTGCCAGGCTTAGCGCTGATAATTTAAGTGTTGATTTCGCAGATTGAGACATCAGACGAATCCCCATAATAATATTTTGTGATTTATGGATATAGCGAGCTGCCCCGAATACATGTTCTGGGTGGCTGGCTGGGTTGTCTTTATATATATTTAGTTAATATTAGCTTATCGGTTTTAGTTTGGCGAAATTGGTAGAATTTTTAGTCATAAGTCCGATTAGAGAATACTAACTATTATTATATTGAGAATCATTATCGTTATATGAAGAGATGACTTCAAGTAATATTTTTAACGTTCAGGATCAATATATTGATGCAAGTTATTAATGTATTGTGAGTTAGCCTTTGATGAATCAAAAGGCTAACTCAGAAAAGGACTTAAAAACGAGCACTTACTGCTTTGGTAAGAGTTTCAATAAGTTGTTCTGTATCTTGCCAGCTTAGGCAAGGATCTGTGATAGATTGACCGTAATTCAGTGGCTGCCCTGGAATGATTTTTTGAGCGCCTTCAATCAGAAAGCTTTCAGCCATCACACCGACAATTGCGGTAGAACCATCTTGAATCTGTTGACCTACTTCTTTTGCTACATCCAGTTGGCGTTTGTGTATTTTCTGGCAATTACCGTGGCTGAAATCGACGACTAAATGCTCCGGTAAATCAAATTTACGTAGTTGATCACAAGTTGAGGCAATATCTTCGGCACTGTAGTTGGGTTGTTTACCTCCACGCATAATAATATGGCCATATGGGTTGCCTTCGGTTTGGTAGACAGTCATTTGACCATGCTTATCCGGCGATAAGAATGTGTGACTGGCACTGGCTGCTCGGATGGCATCTATTGCTATTCGGGTATTGCCATCAGTTCCGTTTTTAAAACCAATCGGGCAGGAGAGTGCTGATGCCATTTCGCGATGAATTTGACTTTCAGTTGTTCTGGCGCCGATGGCTCCCCAGCTAATCAGATCAACAATATACTGGCTGGTTACGATATCGAGAAATTCGGTTGCGGTGGGTAAACCCAACTCGTTTATGCCAACGAGTAATTTCCGGGCCAAGGTAATACCGCGATTTATCTGACAGGAACCGTCGAGATCTGGATCTGAAATAAGACCTTTCCAGCCTAAAACTGTACGCGGTTTTTCAAAATATGTGCGCATGACAATTTCCAGTCTATGCTGGTATTTTTTGCGTAATATATTTAGTTGATAAGCATAATCTAAAGCAGCATCAACATCATGAATAGAGCAAGGACCGACGATAACCATAAGTCGTGGGTCATTCCCGGACAAAATGGCTTCAATACGTTTTCGTGACGCTGTCACATTATTGGCGATTTTTTCGGATACAGGAAATTGACTCGCAAGAGCCTGAGGCGTTACCAGACTATCGACGCAGTGAGTCCTTAAACCATCTGTTCTGGGCATATATTTTCTCAAAGTTCGTTCCATACTAGCGTGTGTCTATATATACCCTTTATCCTTCAAGTTGCTGCTTTGTTGGCTGCTTTCACTTACCCCAGTCACATCGTTATCTATGCTCCTGGGGATGTGTTCATTTGCCGCCGCGCTGCAAATTGAAATCTATTGGGTATAGATAATTAAAATTACGATAAACGAAAATAGTTAAATTAAACAAACAATATAGTTATTCATATGATAAATTTTTTTCAATTGTTTATATTAATATATTCTTAAAACATTCGGCGTTTTAGCTTCATTGTATCGATTATTTTGGTAGAGATTTCTTCAACAGAATAATTTGTGGTATTAAGATAATTAATCTTATTCTTACGGAATAAAGCTTCAACTTCAGCAATTTCTATTCTGCATTGTCTTAATGATGCATAACGGCTATTTTCTCGACGTTCTTCCCTAATAGCGGCTAATCGTTCGGGGCTTATAGTTAAACCGAATAACTTATGCTGAAATTGTTTTAATGTTGCAGGTAATTGCAAATTATCCATATCGTCCGCAGTAAAAGGATAATTTGCAGCTTGGATACCAAATTGCATGGCTAAGTAGAGACTGGTAGGCGTTTTTCCACAGCGAGATACGCCCAATAGAATAACCTGTGCTTGGTCAAGATTACGTAAAGAGATACCATCATCATGTGCCAGAGCATAATCAATAGCAGCTATGCGTGCGTCATATTGACTGAGATTCTTCTCTGTCAGGCCATGAGTACGGTTAAGTTCAGGTTTGGGTTCCAGCCCGGTTTCTTTCTGTAATGGAGCCACTAGCGTTTGGACAATATCCTGACAAAATCCTTCGCTGCTGGTGATAATATTTTTCACTCCAGAAGAGATAATAGAATAGAAAACTAAAGGTCTTATACGCGTATCCTGATATATTTGGTTTATTTGCTGCTTTATTTCTTTTGCACGATTTTCACTTGCAACAAAGGGAAGAGTATGTGAAGTCACTTTAATGGGAAATTGTGATAATACTGCATGCCCCAATACTTCCGCGGTAATTGCTGTTCCATCAGAAATAAAGAAAACAGTACGTTCAACATTGTTATTTTCTTCTGATATTTTTAGTCTGGCTTTTGTCATGATATTTATCGTGGCCTTTGATCTTAATCGTTCAATTCAGTGAAATAGGATAGCGATTTTTTACAGATTATACTCGTAAAAAAATAATATTGTTTGGTTGATCGATTCACCTTTCTATGTGTGTCAAAACATTGTGTTAGTCTATTTACGGCTGCTAAGTGCAGTGCCCATTTTCCGACTTGTTCCTCACGAATGTTAAAAGGATTGTTTTAATGCCCAATAATGACCTCACCCCGTGTAATGTGCTTTGGTATAACCAATTAGGTATGCATGATGTTGACCGGGTGGGTGGTAAAAACGCCTCCCTGGGAGAAATGATCACCAACCTGTCAGAATTGGGGGTTTCTGTTCCGAATGGCTTTGCTACGACAGCACAGGCATTTAATGATTTTCTGGAACAAAGCGGCGTCAATCAGCGTATTTATAATTTACTGGATGAAACCGATGTTGATGATGTCAGCCAGCTGGCTAAAGCGGGCGCACAAATTCGCCAATGGGTGATAGATACGCCATTTACTCCGCAATTAGAAAAAGATATCCAAGAGGCTTATCAACAATTGTCCGAAGGGGAGCCAGATGCCTCTTTTGCTGTGCGTTCTTCTGCAACTGCCGAGGATATGCCTGATGCTTCTTTTGCAGGGCAGCAGGAAACTTTTCTGAATGTACAGGGTATTGATGCTGTGATGATTGCCATCAAGCATGTGTTTGCTTCATTGTTTAATGATCGGGCTATTTCCTATCGTGTCCATCAGGGTTATGACCATCGAGGGGTTGCACTATCAGCGGGTGTACAGCGTATGGTGCGTTCTGATCTCGCTTGCTCGGGTGTAATGTTTACTATTGATACTGAATCAGGATTTGATCAGGTTGTATTTATTACATCGGCTTACGGACTGGGTGAAATGGTTGTTCAGGGGGCAGTGAATCCGGATGAATTCTATGTTCATAAACCAACTCTGAATAAAGGTTATCCTGCAATTGTTCGCCGCAATCTTGGCTCTAAAAAGCTGCATATGATCTACGCTGATAATAAAGAGCATGGTAAGCAGGTACGTATTGAAGATGTGGCAGAATCACAACGCAATCGTTTCTCCTTAGCTGATGAAGAAGTTGAGGCGCTGGCTCGTCAGGCTCTGTTGATTGAGAAACATTATGGCCGGCCAATGGATATTGAATGGGCCAAAGATGGTCATAATGGCAAGTTATACATTGTGCAGGCGCGTCCTGAGACTGTCCGCTCAAATCAGAAGGTGATGGAACGCTATCAATTAAATGAACGAGGTCGGATATTAGTAGAAGGGCGTGCCATAGGTCATCGTATTGGTTCAGGCACAGTAAAAGTTATCCATAACTTAAATGAAATGGAGCGCATCCAAGCGGGCGATGTTTTGGTCACCGATATGACTGATCCAGATTGGGAACCTATTATGAAAAAAGCGGCTGCGATTGTAACTAATCGAGGGGGCCGCACTTGCCACGCAGCAATTATTGCTCGCGAATTGGGAATTCCAGCTGTTGTTGGATGTGGTGATGCAACCGAACGTCTGAAAGAAAATCAGCAGGTTACGGTTTCCTGTGCGGAGGGTGATACCGGTTTTGTTTATCAGGATCAACTGAATTTTACGGTGCAAAGTTCCCAGGTCGATCGATTACCTGAGCTTGATGTGAAAATTATGTTGAACGTCGGCAACCCAGACCGTGCATTTGATTTTGCCCGTTTGCCGAATGAAGGTGTAGGTCTTGCCCGTTTGGAATTTATTATCAACCGGATGATAGGGGTCCATCCTCGCGCATTATTAGAGTTTGAACAGCAATCCCCAGAATTACAGCAAGAAATAAAATCTTTAATGGCGGGTTATGATGATCCGATTGAATTCTATGTTGGGCGCCTGACTGAAGGGATCGCGACTTTGGCGGCTGCATTTTGGCCGAAACGGGTTATTGTGCGTCTGTCTGACTTTAAATCCAATGAATATGCTAACTTGGTTGGTGGCAATATTTATGAACCTGATGAAGAGAACCCTATGCTGGGTTTCCGTGGTGCGGGACGTTATGTTTCTGACAGCTTCCGTGACTGTTTTGCATTAGAGTGTGAAGCGGTTAAACGTGTACGTAATGATATGGGGCTGACAAACGTTGAGATTATGATCCCATTTGTGCGTACCGTTGCTCAGGCTGAAGCTGTTGTTGCTGAGCTGGCATTGCAAGGGTTGAGACGTGGTCAGAATGGATTGAAAGTCATTATGATGTGCGAGATTCCTTCCAACGCAATTCTGGCAGAACAATTCCTTGAACACTTTGATGGTTTCTCTATTGGTTCTAATGATATGACTCAACTTACTCTTGGCTTGGACCGGGATTCGGGTGTGGTATCTGAACTATTTGATGAACGTAATGATGCAGTCAAAGCTATGCTTTCATTAGCTATCCAAGCAGCTAAGCGTCAAAACAAATATGTGGGAATTTGTGGCCAAGGTCCTTCAGACCATCAAGATTTTGCTCACTGGTTGATGAAAGAGGGAATTGATAGCCTGTCATTAAATCCAGATACCGTTGTGAAAACCTGGTTAGAGTTAGCGAAAGAGAGTTAACTGCGAATAATACGCAATTGGAACTAACAGCCCGTCAAAATGGCGGGTTTTTTTAATGATGAGAGCAAACGGATGACATTATTCTGGAGGAGCACAAAAATAGTAAAAAAAAAGCCTATCGTGGGCTCGATAGGCAAAGACTACACACAGCAATATACGCGTTCCTAATTACTAGAACCATCAAAAGGAGAAATAAACGTCTCGTTCATAGCCCGTCCATATTAATTTAGTTGAATAGTTTATTCATTAAGAATAGTCCTAATTTACGTATTATTTATCGACAAAAATGGCGATATTTAACCTTTTTTTAACATTTATTTGACAATATTTATATCTAATAAACTCGTATTTCAGATGAATGATTAGATGTATCTGTATAAGGCTATAATTTAGCGAAAGAATTAATCCTCTTTCGCTATATGTGGCAAAATTAATTGTCGGAAAAATTATTCTGAGAATTTTTTTTCCAGATATTTCTCAGTTTCTGTCAAATCATTTTTGGGTTCTGGGATTTCATTCATCCATGCAATTAATAAACGATAAGCAACGGCTAACACAACGGGTCCGATAAATAGACCGATCATACCGAATGAGAGTATTCCGCCAATAACACCGGTTAATATCAGGGCCATAGGCAAGTCTGCGCCCAGACGGATTAAAAACGGACGAAGAAATCCATCCATTGTTGTTACTACACAGCTCCAGACCAATAGCGCGGTTCCCCAGGTTGTATCACCTGTCCAGTAAAGCCAGGCGACAGCAGGAACTAAAATCAGCAATGGACCGATTTGGGCAACACAACAGACAAACATGAGCACTGTTAGCAAAGTAGCATAAGGAATACCTGAAACAGCCAAGCCAATACCACCGATAATAGCTTGAACCAAAGCAGTAACGACTACTCCGAGCGCCACAGCACGGATAGATTGCGCTGCCAGAAGGATGGCGGCATCTCCACGTTTATCTGCCAAGCGAACAGCAAAATGGCGAATACTCATTGTCACTTGTTCACCTTTTAGATATAGCAACACACTGAATAGCACCATCAAAGCAAGATGAAAAACAAAACGTCCGGCATTTGCCGCTTGAGTAAAGAACCAGGTTGCAGCTTCTCCGATATAGGGCTGGACTTTGGCAATCAGAACATTCCCGCCATCAGTAATCAGTGAGTTCCAACCGCTGTAGAGTTTATCACCAACGAGAGGAATGCTGCTCAGCCAGGTCATGGCTGGCATTTGAAAATTAGTGGGGGATTTAGCCCACGCAATTAATGGTGCACTGTTTTCTAATAAGCTACTAACCAGTAATACAATGGGAATCACAAATAATAGAATTAGTAATAATGTCATAATGGCGACGGCAAGCCAGCGTTTACCCCATAAGCTGTTTTGTAGTTTTTCCAGTAAAGGCCAGGTAGCGATAACAACCATTCCGGCCCAGACAAAACCAAGGATGAAGGGCTTCATCACCCAGAAACTGGTAACGATTAAGAGTGAAAGAAAGATTAAGGTAAACAATAACTTTGGTAGATCATAATGCGACTGTGATTTGTCCATAAGTTAATTTCTCTAAGTAATTCAGTGGCGATAAAGATAATAAATAAGATGTTATCTATAGGTTACTCAAAATAGGTGAATATTATGATAAGGTAAACGCTTGCCTTCTCAGATAGTAGGTTAGTAGTGATTAATTGTTACGGTTGGCTAAAGTATCAAACTCAAAGAGTAGTATAAATAAATCAATGTGGACACTTATTTTACAAGGATCAAAACGATAATGATCCCACGCATATCACAAGCCCCTCACGTCAGTGAGTTGGCACAGGAATTCTTGGATACACTGAAAGAGCAAGGATTTACTGGAGATGCTACAAGCAGCTATGCAGATCGTCTGACAATGGCGACAGATAACAGCATCTATCAGTTATTGCCGCAGGCTATTATTTTCCCTCGATCCGGAGCAGATGTGGTTTTGCTGGCCCGTATCGCAGGTGAAAGAAAATACCAGAATTTAACATTTACTCCGCGCGGAGGGGGAACAGGCACAAACGGTCAGGCTCTCAATAGTGGTATCGTGGTGGATATGTCCCGTTATATGAATCGCATCCTTGAAATTAACCCAGAGCAGGGCTGGGTGAGAGTAGAAGCGGGTGTGATTAAAGATCAACTGAACCAATATTTGCGTCCGTATGGTTATTTCTTTTCACCAGAACTTTCAACTAGTAACCGAGCGACACTGGGTGGCATGATTAATACCGATGCTTCCGGTCAAGGTTCGTTGGTATATGGTAAAACTTCCGATCATGTTCTTGGCTTACAGGCCGTGTTGTTGGGTGGAGAGCTACTTGATACCCGCGTTATGGACATAGCGCTGGCGGAATCGATTGCGCAAGAAGATTCTGTGACAGGTCGTATTTATAACACGGTGCTTAACCGTTGCCGTGAACAACGTGAACTTATCGTCGAAAAATTTCCTAAACTTAATCGTTTTCTGACGGGTTATGATTTGCGTCATGTTTTCAGTGACGACATGCAGAAGTTTGATTTAGGCCGTATCTTGACTGGTTCAGAAGGAACGCTAGCTTTTATTACGGAAGCTGTTCTGGATATTACACCGTTGCCAAAAGTTAGGCGGTTGGTGAACGTAAAATATGATTCATTTGATTCTGCACTGCGTAATGCGCCTTTTATGGTAAATGCAAAGGCTTTATCGGTTGAAACTGTGGATTCCAAAGTTCTGAACTTAGCGCGTGAGGATATTGTCTGGCATTCAGTTAAAGAGTTGATTACTGATGTGCCTGGTAAGGACATGCAGGGGTTGAATATTGTTGAGTTCAGTGGCGATGACCAACAATTAATAGATCAGCAAGTAACAACCCTCTGTCAGCGTCTTGATGAACTTATGGATAACAAGCAGGCGGGTGTCATTGGTTACCAAGTTTGTCGGGAATTAGATGATATTGAGCGTATTTATGCGATGCGTAAGAAATCCGTTGGCTTACTAGGTAATAGTAAAGGTGCTGCGAAACCGATCCCGTTTGTGGAAGATACTTGCGTACCGCCACAGCATCTCGCTGATTATATTGCAGAATTCCGACAGCTACTGGATAGCCATCATCTCAATTATGGCATGTTTGGCCATGTAGATGCGGGTGTATTGCATGTCCGGCCAGCACTGGATATGTGTGATCCCCAGCAAGAAATATTGATGAAACAGATTTCTGATGAAATTGTCAGTCTTACCGCGCGTTATGGTGGTTTGTTGTGGGGTGAACATGGTAAAGGATTTCGTGCTGAATACAGCCCTGAGTTTTTCGGTAGCATCCTGTATGAAGAATTGCGTCGGATTAAGGCTGCTTTTGACCCGGATAACCGTTTGAATCCGGGCAAAATCTGTTCACCGATTGGTATTGATGCGCCAATGATGAAAGTCGACGCGGTTAAACGAGGAACTTATGACCGGGAAATTCCGATAAATGTAAGAAATACATTCCGTGGCGCTATGGAGTGTAATGGTAATGGCCTCTGTTTTAATTTCGATGTGAACAGCCCGATGTGTCCATCAATGAAAATTAGTCAACAGCGTATCCACTCGCCGAAAGGACGGGCAACATTAGTGCGTGAATGGCTTCGTCTTTTAACAGAACAGGGCATGGATCTGAAACTGCTACAACCAGGATTGGCACAAAAACGGCCAAGCCTGCGTGGGTTGATTGAGAAGACGCGTAATAGCTGGCAAACATGGCGTGGAGAGTATGATTTTTCTCATGAAGTAAAAGATGCAATGTCTGGTTGTCTGGCATGTAAAGCTTGTTCAACACAGTGTCCGATTAAAATTGATGTGCCGTCATTCCGAGCACGTTTTCTTGAGTTATATCATGGTCGTTATTTCCGCCCCTTGCGTGATTATATTGTGGCAAGTGCGGAAAGTAGCACACCATTAATGGCTAAGGCACCGCGGGTATTTAATTTCTTCTTGAAACAGCCATGGGTGCAGGAATTGAGCCGCCGGACCATCGGAATGGTAGATTTACCTTTATTATCCAGTCCGACACTGCATCAACAGCTTGCTGGTCATTATGCGCTTTCTACCACTTTAGAACAGCTTGAAAAGATGGATCAGGATCACCGTGATAAACATGTGTTGATCGTTCAAGACCCATTCACTAGCTATTACGATGCTAAAGTTGTGGCTGACTTTGCCTGTTTGGTAGAAAAATTGGGATATAAACCGATATTGTTGCCATTTTCTCCTAATGGTAAGGCTCAACATGTCAAAGGATTTTTATCCCATTTTGCTCAAACGGCCAGAAAAACGTCAGATTTCCTTAATAGGGTATCTGATTTGGGAATTCCTATGGTTGGTGTTGATCCCGCATTGGTATTGTGTTACCGGGATGAATACAACGAAATTCTTGGTGAACAGCGAGGTAAGTTCGAGGTTCAGCTTGTGCATGAATGGTTGATTAATGCCTTGCCAGAGAAAATGGATCATAAAGAAGAGTTCAGTGATAAATGGTATCTGTTAGGACATTGTACGGAAGTGACTATGCTACCGGGCAGTAGTAAACAGTGGGAAAAAATTTTCCATCGGCTGGGTAGCAAGCTAGATAATATCAGTGTAGGCTGCTGTGGAATGGCTGGAACATATGGTCATGAAAACAAAAATATAAAACACTCTATTGGTATCTATAAATTATCCTGGCAACCTGCCTTGCAAAAATTACCATTGGAGCGTTGCCTGAGTTCTGGTTATTCCTGTCGTAGTCAGGTTAAGCGGATAGAAGGGCAAGTACTTAAGCATCCGTTGCAAGCTTTATTGGAGATAATCCCATGATTTGGAAACGTGATATTGGACTGGAGAGCCTGAATAAAGTAAGTAGCCAATGTATGATGGGTCATCTGGGCATAAAAATCACGCATATCGGTGATAACTTTATCGAAGGTACAATGCCTGTTGATTATCGCACCCAACAACCATTTGGTTTATTACATGGTGGTGCGTCGGTTGTATTGGCAGAATCACTTGGTTCTTTGGCTGGGTATCTCTGTTCTGAAGGTGAGAAAAAAGTTGTTGGGTTAGAAATAAATGCTAACCATATCCGTTCTGTTCGCAGTGGTGAGGTGAAGGGAGTGTGTAAACCACTCCATCTTGGGCGTAATCATCAAGTATGGAGAATCGATATTTTTGATGATCGGCAACATCTGTGTTGTACTTCCCGATTAACCACATCAGTTTTACCTGGATAAAATATATACTCAATAGATTTCGAGTTGCAGCGCGGCGGCAAGTGAACGCATCCCCAGGAGCATAGATAACTATGTGACTGGGGTAAGTGAAAGCAGCCAACAAAGCAGCAGCTTGAAAGATGAAGAGTATAAAACAAAAGTGAAAGTAGGTTATTGATGTGGAATAACCTACTATTTAAGTGAAAAAGTTATTATTCACGGTAATTGAATTTAATTGTGACAGCCATCCAAGAAATATATATATTCCTTGAATCTTATCGATATTTTTATAATATTATGGATTATTTGAGTTTTTTATATATCCGATGAATTTAAAAGTTGAATTATATTAAGTAAATTAATATTGGAATAGATAAAAAAACCAATGAAAAATTTTTATTTAGATTTGTAAGCTCTGGTATATCAATTAACGCTAAAGTTTCATTGGTTTTAATTTGTGTAATTCCACTTAGATATAAAGGGTGCCTGAGAGCCAAGCAATAACAACATCTAAAAGGGCGGGAGTAAAAACCTCCCGCCTAAGGTTGCCTTACCTATTGCTGGATTCGTAAGCCATGATTGCCGCAACCTCCGTATTACCTTGTTTGAAATGGAGTTTACAGAGTGAACCTCTTGTTATCCATGTGAATAAGAGTAACGTCACACAAATAACGATCAAACTAAATATTACGATTTTTTGCGGCTTCATAGCCTTCTCTCCTTGCTTTTTATCAGGTAAGAGGCTAGCCTTATGTTGTTGAGCATTAGGAGTAGCCTCATTTCGATTTATAGTCGGATGGGGCTTTTCTCTTTCTGCCTGGAATATCATTTTTACAATGCTCAAGACAGAAAGCCTCAAGCACCCGGAGGCAGTATACTTTTATTTGTATGAGATGCAAGGTCTTGCAAATATTTATTATGGCCACGTAATACGTTTAAATTAAATTATCGATTAATAAAGAGATTAATAAAATAAAGGAAGGGATGTTGAGAGCGAAATATATAGATAAGATTATTTCTGAATGCGTTTAATGGTATTAATTAAATAGAAACGCTATTTGTATATATTATATACCCGCTTAACTTGAAGATGCAGGATTCAGAATCTGAAAATTGTCATTAATACGGCGTGACAGACTCCCGGCAAGTTCCGGTAATATTTCCGTAAAAAAGTGATGTATTGCCTGCCTGAACAAGGCCGCCGAGGCGAAGTAACGATTATTTCTGACTTGTTCATTCATCACTTTCCACAGCCTTTCTATCGGGTTCAGATTTGGGCTGTAGGGCGGTAAGTAATGAAGTTCAATATTCATCACATAAGCCCAGTCTTTCACCAACTCACTCCGGTGATAACCGGCTCCGTCAAGGATAATATGAACCTTCTGACTGACCGGATAGGTTTCACGCAGGGCAATGAAGAATTCTGCGATGTGATAACTGTCGATACGATCATATTCGTGTACGACTGTTTTGCTGATATCGGCCAGATTCAGGGCTCCCATCAGGTTCAGACGGGTACGGCTTCCCGTGGTTTTCACTACGGTTTTCTGGCCTTTACGCATCCAGCCATAAGCCAGTTTCGTCCCCTGAGTGGGATGGACGCCATCAATGAACAGGATGGGCTCATTGTCTCCGGCTTCCTGCTTGAGTTTCCCGTAGGTTTCTATAAAGGCCCGCTGCTGTTCCGCGTTGAACTTGTGTGGCACGCCGGTCGGTTTTTTATAACTAAATCCATTGTGGTGCAGCCATTTATTCATGCCGGGAACGGTGTAACTGATATTCCACGCTTCTTTGACAAGGTGGATAACCGCCTGTGTGGTGGGCAGAAGATTCGCGGTCAGATAAGCGATAAGTTCCTTCGTCTGTGTTTCGCTGAGGTGGCTCTGAGAGCCGCCATTGTCGGGCTTGAGTTTGCGGTGATTAAGGTAATCGCTGATATGACGATTAACGGTCATTTCATGCAGGCGCAGGGCCTGAGCGATCATGACAGAGCTCCAGCCCTCAGAGGCCAGCAGGACCGCTTTGATACGATCACACTCCCGCTTATCACGGCAGGTGTGATGAAGGTGTTCAAGTTCGGCTTTTTGTTCGTCGGTAATGAATATTTTCATGACGGATACCCTGAACCTCATTTGGGCGAAAATCAAGCAGTTTCAATGAGCACGGGTATATACCCAATAGATTTCGAGTTGCAGCGCGACGGCAAGTGAACGAATCCCCAGGAGCATAGATAACTATGTGACTGGGGTGAGTGAAAGCAGCCAACAAAGCAGCAACTTGAAGGATGAAGGGTATAATCATAATACCAACTCTTGTTCTGCATTTCCGGTATATCTGAAAGTTCACCTCAAAATAGTATTTCTGATGAACTTTTTGTGCTTTTGTCTTACGCCAATAAGTAAAAAATAGCGCAATTGATCAAACTAATAATTTATAAATAAAACAGTAAATTAAAGATATACCTTGCATATGGAATGAACATAAGTGACCGAATTCGAGTAAAATTTGATCTATTTAATGTATATCCTCTTAAAACAAATGGTTGAAGTGATAAGGGTTATCATTACCATTATAATAAGAGGAGAAGACTCTGATAACAGTGGTGAAAATTGCCATAGAAAATATGAGGTTAACGATGACAAATAGTGTTGAAACCTTCTCTCTGAATGAAACGGCTTGGCAAGGAATTACCATCACAGAGAGAGCTGCCGCACAGATCTTAAAATTGATGCAGCAAAATCCACAAAGCAAAGGATTATATCTGGGTGTTAAACAATCAGGATGTGCAGGCTTTGGCTATGTGTTTGAGATGGTTAACGATCCTGCACCTGACTTTCTAATGTATGAAAGTGAAGGAGCATGTTTGTATGTCCCTCTGAAAGCAATGCCATTTATTGATGGTACGGAAGTCGATTTTGTTCGTGAAGGTTTAAATCAGATATTTAAATTTAATAATCCAAAAGCTCAGCATGCCTGCGGGTGTGGTGAAAGCTTTGGTATATAAGTGTACCAATCTATGTCTCAGAGCAATGTAGAAATCAGCGACGATGTGCAAACTTGGCTCAGTGATCATCGTTATAAAGAAGGTTTTTTCACTCAGGTAGCGACTGATGAATTAGCTAAGGGCTTGAACGAAGAAGTTGTGCGGGCAATTTCCGCAAAACGTAATGAACCTGAATGGATGCTTGAATTTCGGTTGAAGGCTTATCGCCATTGGCAGGGAATGGAAGAACCACATTGGTTAAAAGCGAATTACCCTAACCTTGATTATCAAGATTACAGTTACTATTCAGCACCTTCATGTGGTACTTGTGATGATAGTTGTAGTTCGCAGTCTGGTGCTGAACAAACCAATAATTACCTGACGGCAGAAATTGAAGAGGCATTTGATAAGCTGGGTGTTCCGGTACGGGAAGGAGAAGTTGTGGCGGTAGATGCCATTTTTGACTCTGTGTCTGTTTCAACAACGTATCGGGATAAGCTGGCGAAAGAAGGTATTATTTTTTGCTCATTCAGTGAAGCGATACAGGACTATCCTGAATTAGTTCAGAAATATCTGGGGAGTGTAGTTGCAAGTCACGATAATTTCTTTGCAGCACTAAATTCAGCCGTTGCTTCTGATGGTACTTTTGTTTATGTACCAAAAGGGGTACGTTGTCCGATGGAATTATCCACCTACTTTCGTATTAACGCCGCTAAAACGGGTCAATTTGAGCGGACCATTCTCATCGCTGATGAAGGCAGTTATGTCAGCTATATAGAAGGATGCTCTGCACCGGTACGTGACAGCTATCAGCTTCATGCCGCTGTTGTGGAAGTGATTATTCATAAAGATGCAGAAGTGAAATATTCCACGGTACAGAATTGGTTTTCAGGTGGTGATGGTGAGGGTGGAATACTCAACTTTGTGACTAAAAGAGCGTTATGTGAAGGTGAAAATGCCAAAATGTCCTGGACCCAATCTGAAACGGGTTCTGCAATTACTTGGAAATATCCGAGCGTGATCCTAAAGGGAGATAACTCAATTGGGGAATTTTTCTCGGTTGCCCTGACTAATGGAACTCAACGGGCAGATACTGGCACTAAGATGATCCATATTGGCCGTAACACCAAATCGACCATCATTTCAAAAGGCATTTCTGCTGGTTGTAGTCAGAACAGTTATCGTGGACTGGTAAAAATATTACCGGGGGCAGAAAACGCCCGTAACTATACCCAATGTGACTCTATGCTGATAGGAACCGAATGTGGCGCGCATACTTTCCCTTATGTAGAAGTGCAAAACAATACCGCGCAACTTGAACATGAAGCGACAACTTCCCGCATTGGAGAAGATCAACTGTTCTATTGTCTGCAACGTGGCATCAGTGAAGATGATGCGATTTCGATGATTGTTAATGGCTTCTGTAAAGATGTGTTCTCTGAGCTACCCCTTGAGTTTGCCGTTGAAGCGCAAAAATTGTTGGCAATTAGCCTTGAGCACAGCGTCGGGTGAGTTTTCCCTGTTTCTTTTTTTATAACAGAACGTTAAGTCGTTCGAAGGCATGTAATATGTTAAGTGTTAAAAATTTACGAGTCAGTGTTGAAGGCAATGAAATCCTAAAAGGATTAAATCTTGAAGTTAAACCAGGTGAAGTTCATGCCATTATGGGGCCAAATGGCTCTGGCAAAAGTACATTATCCGCGACGTTAGCAGGCCGTGAAGAGTATGAAATTAATGATGGTAACATCATCTTTAAAGGAAAAGATTTACGTGAACTTGAGCCGGAAGAACGGGCCGGTGAAGGGATTTTTCTTGCTTTTCAATATCCGGTAGAAATTCCCGGTGTCAGCAATCAATTCTTCTTGCAAACAGCAGTCAACGCTGTTCGTGAATATCGCGATCAGGAGCCTTTGGATCGCTTTGATTTTGCTGATTTTATCGAAGAAAAAATTGAATTGTTAGATATGCAGCAAGACTTATTGACACGTTCAGTCAATGTTGGTTTTTCCGGCGGTGAAAAAAAACGTAACGATATTCTGCAAATGGCAGCGCTGGAGCCGACGCTTTGTATTCTGGATGAAACAGATTCAGGGTTGGATATTGATGCGTTGAAAATTGTCGCTAATGGGGTGAATTCTCTGCGTGATCCAAGCCGTTCATTCATTATTGTGACCCATTACCAGCGCATTTTAGATTATGTGAAACCTGACTTTGTTCATGTGCTTTATCAGGGGCGGATTATTGAATCTGGTGATTTCAGTCTGGCGAAAAAGTTGGAGGAACAAGGTTATGGCTGGCTTATTGACCAACAGTGAAAGGACTGAAAAAAACCGCCAGGTTGCAGAACGTAATCAAAAAGCATTAGAACGTTTTGCTGGTTTGTATCATTCTCGCCGTGGTGATGATTCACTGCATGCCAGTATGCATTGGGATAAAGCAACTAAAACCAATTTTCCTCAATTCAGACATGAAGACTGGCGTTATACGCCACTGGAACGACTACTAAATCAGCAATACAATATCAAAACTGGGGAATTAACAACGGCACAGTGCGAACAATTGGCTATTCCAATGGACTGTTGGCGAGTTGTTTTGGTGGATGGCTGTTTTTCCCCTTTACTGAGTTCCCGCGAATTTGGGCCTTATCAGCTCAGCTTATTGGATAACAAAAGTGAACTTCCGGCACCGATACAGAGTGAAATTTTTCTGCATTTAACAGAAAGTCTGGCCCAACAGCCTTTAATCATCACGTTGAAGGCTGGGCAAATTGCAGAAAAACCACTGTATCTACTAAATATGACGAGTGGCTATTCTGATGAAATATTGAATTCTAGCCATTACCGCTATCACATTTCTGTCGGGGCGAATGCCAGTGCCAAAGTGATTGAACATTTTGTTAGTATTGGTGAGCAACAACCCCATATGACTGGGGGTAGACTGACTGTAGAAGTGGGTGATAATGCCAGCTTAACTCATATAAAACTAGGCGTTGAAAACAACAAAAGTTACCACTTTGCGCATAACGACATTGTGATTGGTCGTGATGCCCGAGTAAAAAGCACCAGTTTTTTGTTGGGGGCGGCGCTTGGCCGGCACAATACCAGTGTTCAGCTTAATAGTGAAGGAGCTAATCTCTCACTGAATAGCTTATTGTTGCCACAAGGCACAGAGGTTGCAGATACTCGTACTTATCTGGAACATAACAAAGGCTATTGTGAAAGTCGTCAGTTGCATAAAACAATTGTGATGGATCAGAGCAAAGCCGTGTTTAACGGCATGATCAAAGTGGCGTCTCATGCACTGAAAACCGATGGGCAAATGACCAATAACAATCTGCTGTTAGGCAAACAGGCAGAAGTAGATACTAAACCACAATTAGAGATTTATGCTGATGATGTGAAATGCAGTCATGGTGCGACCGTTGGTCGGATAAATGAAGAACAATTGTTCTATCTGCAATCACGTGGTATCAACCAGCGCGAAGCACAACAAATGATTGTATTTGCTTTTGCTGCTGAACTTACTGAGTTTATTGAAGATGAAGTTTTGAAAGCCGTTGTCATGAAACACATTAAGCACCGTTTAGCGGGAGTGGAAAAATGACTTTTTCTGTAAAAAAGGTGCGGCAGGATTTCCCGGTATTAACTCAGCAGATCAATGGACATCCACTGGTTTATCTCGATAGTGCTGCCAGTGCTCAGAAACCTGTTCAGGTCATTGAACAGGAAAGCGAATTTTGTTTGCATCAATATGCGGCAGTTCACCGCGGAATTCATACTCTGAGTTCTGTGGCTACGCATATGGTTGAAAACGTGCGTCACCAGATAGCGCAATTTATCCATGCTCAAAGTGATGAAGAGATTGTTTTCGTTAAAGGTACGACGGAAGGGATTAATCTGGTTGCTAACAGTTATGGCCGCAAATTTATCAATAACGGCGATAATATTGTTATTACTGAGATGGAACATCATGCCAATATCGTTCCGTGGTATATGCTGGCAGAACAGGTTGGATGTGAAATCAGAGTATGGTCATTGGATGAAAACGGTAAGTTGGATCAATCGGTTTTACCATCCTTGATTGATTCACGTACTAAATTACTTTCTTTTACGCACTTATCTAATGTGCTTGGTACGGTTAATCCTGTACGTGAAATTATAGAGCAGGCCAGAAAATTGGCCGATGAGCAGGGCGCCCAATTACATATACTGGTTGATGGTGCTCAGGCTATCATGCATAAGAAAGTTGATGTACAGGAACTGGATTGTGATTTTTATGTTTTTTCCGGCCATAAATTATATGGTCCCACCGGAATTGGTGTGCTTTATGGGCGTAAATCCCTTCTGAACGCAATGCCACCTAGGGAAGGTGGAGGGGCGATGATAAAACACGTCAGCTTACAAACAGGGATAACCTATGCAGAATCACCATGGCGGTTTGAAGCAGGAACACCGAATACTGCGGGGATTATTGGACTTGGTGCTGCTGTTGATTATGTATCTTCAATTGGGTTGAATGAAATTCAGCAATATGAACAGGGATTGATGGATTATGCAATTACAGGATTAAAAGAGATTAACTCATTGAAACTGTACGGCCCTGAGCAACGTCAGGGCGTTATTGCTTTCAACCTTGGTCGCCATCATGCTTATGATGTAGGAAGCTTCCTTGATCAATATGGAATAGCTATTCGTACTGGGCATCATTGCGCGCTTCCTTTAATGGAGCATTATCAGGTTCCCAGTATGTGCCGAGCATCATTGGCAATTTATACGACGAAAGAAGATATTGATGCGCTTGTTGCTGCGTTGCAGCGAATAGAAAAATTGCTTGGTTGAGCCAGTTATAGATCGAAAGAATAATAAGGAAAAAGTCATGGCAAGTTTGCCCGATCAAAATAAATTGTTACGTAATTTTTCCCGTTGTCAGAACTGGGAAGAAAGATATCTCTATCTGATTGAGCTGGGGGAGAGGTTACCTTCTCTTACTGACGATCAGCGCCAACCTGAGTATTTAATCTCGGGTTGTCAGAGTCAGGTATGGATATTGCTGAGAAAAAATGATCAAGGCAAAGTAGAATTTATTGGTGATAGTGATGCCGCGATTGTTAAAGGGCTAGTTGCGCTTGTCTTTATTCTTTTTCAAGATAAGATACCTCGGGAGATTCTGGATGTGGATGTGACTGAATATTTTGAAAAACTTTCTTTGCAGCAACATTTGACACCATCACGAACGCAGGGGCTACACGCAGTGGTATGTGCGATCCGGAATATGGCAAGTAAAATGGTTTAAATACCAGTCTTACACGTTTCTTTAGCCACTGGTAATATATAACCGTGACAGAGAAATAAGATCCCAACCTTTTACACTTAATTTATTTGATAACATTCAGCAGTCATTCCAGGAAGCAAGCATGAAACGAGTTTTAACGCTTATCGGCATGTTATTATTGAGTGGGTTGATTAATACGGTCAGCGCTACAGAATATACCTTGCCACCTGCCAAGAGTCGTTTAATTGGCGAAAATACAATATTTGTTGTACCAGATGACGGACGTTCTCTGGAGGCTATTGCTGCCGAATATAAAATTGGTTTGTTGGCAATGCTGGAAGCTAATCCAGGGACCGATCCTTATCTGCCTGATTCGGGTTCTGAATTAATAATTCCATCACAAATGTTGCTGCCTGACACACCAAGGCAGGGGATTGTGATTAACCTTGCAGAACTGAGACTCTACTATTTTCCTAAAGGAAAAAATAAAGTCATCGTTTATCCGATTGGCATTGGTCAGCTTGGTCGTAATACGCCGGTGATGACAACGTCTGTCAGTCAATTAATCAAGGACCCAACTTGGACGCCGACTAAAAATATCCGCAAACATTATGCTGAGCAGGGGATTACCTTACCGGCAGTTGTTCCTGCTGGTCCGGAAAACCCAATGGGATTGTTTGCGCTGCGCTTAGCTGCCGGGCGTGGAGAATACCTGATCCACGGTACTAATGCTGATTTTGGTATCGGTATGCGCGTAAGTTCTGGTTGTATCCGTTTGCGTCCTGATGATATTGAAGCGTTGTTTAACAGTGTTCCGCGTGGAACCCGAGTACAGATTATTAATGAAGCTGTTAAGTATTCGGTAGAGCCAAATGGTAAGCGTTATGTGGAAGTACATCAGCCGCTGTCTAAAAGAGAGAATGATGACCCACAGACATTACAAATTGTCCGATCAGTAGCTCTGGACAAGTTTATTAATAATAGCGAGACAGATAAAAATATTGTTGAACAAGCTCTTGTTCGCCGTTCTGGTATACCAGTGCTGGTAAGTAAAGGTACACCACTTGAAACGCAACAGAACCTGCGAGAAGAGAATTTAACGCTGGTGGAAGATGATATTAAAGATACGGAACAGGACGTGAATGTGAATGAAAAAGCACCTGAACCGTTTAAATTACCACCATTATATCAGCCTGGGCCAATCTATCAGAAAAATTAATGCCTTTTTCTGGGCAAGGGGCAGGGAATATTTATCTGACAGCAGAATCTTGCAATAAAAAAATGGCGTACTGATGTACGCCATTTTTATGCTTAATTACAAAAAATCATTTTTTGTAGGAACGAACTTGGTTATCCAGACGCTGATTTGCACGAGCTGCTTCATCTTTAGCTGCTTGAATATCAGTACGTACTGAGTTCACGTCGTTGCTCAGTTGATCAACTTTTGCATTCAGAGTCTGAATATCGGAAGACAGTTGATCAACCTTAGCAGTACTTGAACAACCAGCTAACAGAGTAGAAGCCAGAACTACTGCACCCAGTACAATTTTAGTACGATTCATTATAATACCCTCTAGATTTAAGTTAATCTCCAAGTAGCCATATAAGTATTACACAAAGTTTTTTAGAAAGAGAATAAATTTTTATCATGAAAACCAATTATTTCAATTTTTCTCTTTAGAAAGTGGATAATTTCCATCTGAATGTAAAGAAACAAAACCATTGAGTAACATTTTAATCAACAAAACCCTATTCTATAGGGATGATATTCTCCGAAATAATTTTAGTTAAAAATTCTTATAAATAAAAAATACCACACCCAAAATCACCTCACACCTATTGAACCATCGGAATATGTCTCAATGGAGACGCTCTGCATACATACATTTGGGAGTGCGCTTAAAACAAATTTGTTAACTAAAGCTTATTATAGGAGAGTAACTTGACAATACTAAGGTTGAATCCTAGTCTCATATTTAAACTGGTAGGAGGAGTATCTTATGATAACCAATCAATCCAATGAGCATTTTATCGTCACCATTGATAATGGAGTTGCTCATTTGCAACTGAGTCGTCCTGACAAAGCAAACAGTTTGGCACTTGGATTTTGGAAACTGTTTCCTGAAACAGTCGATCAACTCAGTCGCTCAGGTGAAATACGGGCAATGGTGATCTCTGCACAAGGGCGCGTATTTTGTGGAGGGCTTGACCTGCAAATTTTTGTCTCTAGTCAGGATATCCATACAACTAATCCCCATGAGCGGGAGGCTATGCAGTTTAGCTTATTGCAAATGCAGGAAGTGATGAATGTATTAGAGCGTGCACGTTTTCCTGTTATTGCTGCGGTACAAGGAGCTTGTCTTGGGGCTGGGTTTGACTTAATTACCGCATGTGACTTTTGCTTTGCTTCTGATGATGCGAAATTTCGTATAGAGGAAACCAATATCGGTATGATGGCTGACTTGGGTATTCTTCAACGGTTGCCACATCTTATTCCTGGCGGCATGGCCCGCTATCTTGCACTTACAGGAGATACGCTGAGCGCTGCTCAGGCTCACGATTTAGGTCTTGTGGTAAAGATATTCTCCTCTACAGAAACATTGATCGAAGGGGCTTTAGCGACTGCCCGTCGTATTGCTGAGCGGCCTCCAGTTGCTATTAATGGGATTAAACGGGCGATGCTTTACAGCCGTGATCATGGTGTCTACGAATCATTGCAGCAGATTGCGCTTCTGCAAGCTTCGATTTTTAGTCGTCAGGATATCCTGAGTTCAATTCAAGCCAAAGTAAGTGGAGCAACAAGTGAATTCCAGAATTTAAGCGAAGTAGGTAAAGCTTTCGATGTGCGTGATTGAGATAAAGACGTCAATAACATGCAAAATAGGTTTTCTGCAGATTGTATGATGAGTGGAAACTGAATAATGGGTTATAAGCCATTTTCTGGCAGACGAAAGCAGAGAATGGCATTATTGTAATATATCAGAAAGTTACAACACGGTGGTTAATGTAATAAGTATACTGGAAAGCGTTTTTAATTCTCTTATTCCAAATCCTTTTTAACCAGAGCATATATACTTTGTTTTACAAAGTGTTATTCAATTATGAAAGTTGGTATTGTATTTACAAAGTATTCCGGTTTCAAAAAATCCACTAATAGTCTTATTATTTCGAAGTGATGCAATTTTTATAAAGTTCTTTTGAGTGATTTTTTATTGATAATATATAAAAACGTTGATAAAAGATTACTCCTGTTTTTCTTCGATTTAGCATCTGTGACTCATATCTGAATTGTAACAACTGTGGGTAATGATGAATTTCTCTGTCACAAGGTATTAAAAATATATTCTTTTGAGTGTGGTTGAATCTATTATCATTCTCATTAAGTGATAATAGTCCCGGCTCTCTGTGAGTTTTCAAATGTTACTACACGGGCCTGTGTGCTATTAATAGTGTTGAGAACAGATTGTGCTTGTGGTTAGTCAAATAACGGAGACACGATAGAAACAATAACGATGATAAGAAAGGTATTGAACGAAGGAGATAATATAAGGTTGAACAGAAGTAGACGAAATAACAAAAGGTATCATTATGTTTGGAAGTACCTAATATCATAGGATTTATGATAGAGCGTCAGAAATAATACGACGATTTTCTCTGTGTAAATTATTTCTTCCGGTTCGCAGGAAATTTTGTTATTTCATGTTATTTGAACGGTTAATGAAATTCGCTGCTTATGGAAGGTATATATGACTGATAGTCATTTATCAACTTTGCGTTGCATTAAAGCAATAGAATAGTTCACGCTGGAGTTGAAAATAGCGTTTTTGAATTGTGTATTAATACAAGTGAAAACGATGGGATCATTTGAATATTCACTGAAACAGAAGAGAAAGACCAATGAATAATCCGACTCCTGCGCTTATCTTTGAGCACAGTCGCTACAAACTCGGCGTGTGGAAAAACATCGCCCCGCTGGATATCCTGGCCTTTCTAACGCGGAGAGCACCAATTCTGTATCTGGCTGAACAGACATAGCCCAGCCCACAACACGTCGGGCGTAAAGCTCCATCACGACGGCTAAATAGCTCCAATGCTCCCCTGTCCAAATGAACGTCATATCTCCTACCCAAACCTGATTGGGATGTTGTGGCATACACTGCCAGGCCAGGATATTAGGAATAGCGGGGTGTTCCTCAGTAGCGGGCGTATAACACGGTGAATGTCGTGCTTGCCTGCTGACTAATTTCATTGATTTCATCAGCATTCTGACCTTGTACCGACCTACACGAAATCCGCAGACATTCAAGCGTGTCAGCAACGTGCGACTGCCCGCTGACCCGTTGCTTTCATGAAAAAACTCGGCCAGTTTGGTCCTCAGGGCAATATGAGGGACCGGTTTGTGCTCTCGTTGATACAAATAGTCATAATAGGCAGAACGTGAAACGTTGAAGAGTTGGCAAGGGGTCCCACAGGGATATTCATCTATTAACTATTTGATTATTTATGCTTTTGTGCTCATCTGACATCAAGAGAGCTGAAGCTTTTTTAAGATTTCTTTCTCCATTTCAAGACGTTTAATCCGTTTTTCGAGAGCTTGTATCCGCAGTTGGTCAGGTGTAATAGCTTTACCCTGTGGCGTGATCCCCTTCCATTCTGTTCGCCATTGAGTCACCCAACTCTGTAAGGTACTGTTACTTACCCCAACCACTCTGGCCGCTTGTGGGGTTGGCAGAGTTTTCGCTGGCCGGGGGTGATGCTGAGCTGGATGAGAGCTGTTATCGGTTAACGTTTGTGGCGCCGGATGGTTTGCCGCTGGCGTTGCTGAAATTGCGGGGCTTTCAGTTACCGAAGGACATCTTTGACTCCACACCGGATGTTTCCCCGATACTCCCAACGGTCGATGACGATAATTGGTAGGAAGGGGCATGTTGTGCAACGATTGATAATAGCCTGCTTGAGCTGGACGTGATGTGCTGGCATTTGCCCGTGAGCAGACCGAACAGTGGGAAATGTGGTTATTGCCCACTTAGCATGGATGTGCCGATGGGGGATGATCCCATTCATTTTGGTACGATTGACGCCGTGTGGGGCGTCAATCTTATCAAATTTAGTTGAACTACTACAACAGAGATGATAATCCTTGAGCTTGTTCCCAAGTCTCAGAATCTCCTATACGTTGCTTATACGATAAACTAATAAGTGGAACGTTTTTCATCACCTTATTGCCGGGAGTACCAGTATTGATGGCTTGTATTTCCAGATTTCCACTATGGAGAAGTAATTGCTGTAATAGCTTCTGATCTGTTTTTTTCAGTTGGCTGCCAGGCGCATTTAAGCCACGTCCTTGATGGATTGCTACAGCTTCTCGTTTTAACTCGACATCCAGCATTCCGGTTCTGTCCTTACCACTTTTGCAGTTCCAACAGGGTATGGCACCTATCTCATAGGCCAGCATTGCTACGCGCTGTGGAGCTTTGTATGGTTCACCACCATCGTAATGATGTGCTTTATCAGCCCAAATTTCTTTCAATTGTTGGCTTAATAGGCGCACATGTGAAGCATTTTTGGGATTATTGGCCAAGTATTCTCCTACCCAACCACCGGGTTTGGCCATAGGATGCAAGTCATTTCCTAAGAGTTGATGTAATGCTGTCACATTACACTTATCAGCTTGATTGTGGCCTAAAGGAAGTTTCAGAGCGAGTTCGTTGACACCAAAATTAAAGGCAGCGACGTCTAGTTTTACCTTGACGTTTTGCATATGGCCATCTTCGGTGCGTATAGATAACGTAAGTGGTTTCTCAGCACACAGTGCTTTCCATGCCTCTATTTGATCGTGCAACATATCACTTTCTTGTTGAAATGCGGTGAGTAGTGATGTCGAGACTAACTGTAACTCAACGGTTTCTCCTTTTAATGCTTGTTGTAGTAGATCTGTTTTCGTAAATAGTGCGGCGGTGACAACTTCACGTGCTCGTGCTTTTGCACCGTCTAAACGTTCTATTGTTCCTTTTTCCAATGTAAAAGGCGATAAGACGCCGTGACGTAATCCTTTAAATAGTGTCTGTTCTTGCCCATTGTCATTTTTGACACGTATATCTGATACCCACATATTAACGGAGTGGATGGTTTCTTGTGTGGATTTACTGCACACACCGTAATCCCGATAGGAAATCGGAAAGATATCCTCTGCACCTAATTTCATCTGTGCTGCCGGTATGGATGTGCAATGATACATTCTACCACTATGTTCAAATTGAGTTTCCAGTGTAGTCCATTTCTTATTATTAAGATGTTGTTTACTAGCTTCACTGAAGGCAAGTTTTGCTTCTTTCATAGCTTCTTTGTGTGAGATGCCTATTTTTCTTAGCTGGTTGGCTATTAAATTAATAAGATTTTTGCTAAGAGATTTTGTTGCTTTTAATTCATCTGGGGTAGCTGGTCTGTCTGCTTTGAAATGAGCCGCTTCTAACTGGCGAGATAAATGCTTTAGTGTTGTGGGATCGCCGCCAAGGTTCCTTAGTGCTAAGGCAGCAGAATCGATCATATTTTGTTGTAGATTAAAAACAGTATGAATGGAACGAGTAGAAGGTAATGATGGCTGATTGAATTCGGATAGAAGCTTCGTTTCACCTCTATGTAATGATATCAAATTGCTTTTTACGGGGATTTTTATAGAAGAAGATTGCGTCGTTTTTAGCTGCTGTGATGAGGTGCTAACCTTCAATATACGACTCAAAGTTGCTCTATTTGCCGATATTTTTGAGGTTATATGCTTGATATTTTTGATAAGGAACGTAGGAAATTTAGCGATTTGTGTATGCTTGATATTTTGGAGAATGGGAGTGGGAAATTTAGTGACTTGTATATGCATGATTTCTCCTTTCATGTTGAAATAATAAGTATTGAATAGATATTGAACCACAAAATGTAAATTTTCGATATAAAAAAAGTTTTTCTATATGAACATTGGAAAAACATGCCGGATTTATCCGGTACGTCGAAAACCCGTTCTTTGTTCTTCAGTGCGGGATATAAATTGCCGCAAGATATCTTTGAAGTTGTTCCGTGTAAGGAGAGGCAGGCAGTGACAACGGATGAGGCCTGGGAGGAGGAATATAATCAGATGTTGTATCAAATTAAGCAAAGAAAGCCAGATATGAAATAGAAACACCGCAAACATGCGGTGTCTCAGAAATAAAGCTAAGTATCGAATTAAAGAATGTGGACAGAAGAGGTGTTGGTTGTACCGCTTGGAACCAGAGCGCCAGATACCATAACCACGATTTCGCCTTTCTTTGCCAAACCGCTAGCCAGCGCCGCTTCTTTACCAATACGGTAGAAGTCATCAGTTGATGCGATTTCTTTAACGATTTGAGTAGAAACACCTTTAACCAGAAGCAATTGGCGTGCTGTTACTTCGTTAGTGGTTAATGCCAGAATAGGGGAGCCAGGAAAGTATTTACGGATAGATTTGGCAGATTTACCACCATATGTTGCAACCACAATCAGAGGGGCTTCCAGTTTTTCTGCGGTTTCAACTGCACCACGACATACCGCTTCGGTTACACGTAGTTTACGGCAATTAACGGCTTCAATGCGGCTTGGCATTACGCGGTCTGTACGTTCACAGATCGTTGCCATGATAGTTACCGCTTCTATGGGATATTTGCCTTTTGCACTTTCTCCGGAAAGCATAACTGCATCGGTACCATCCAGAATGGCGTTAGCAACGTCTCCTGCTTCTGCGCGAGTAGGGCGTGGATTTTTGATCATGGAATCCAGCATTTGAGTTGCAGTAATCACAACTTTGCGAGCCATGTTACATTTTTCAATCATCATTTTCTGGGCGAAGATAACTTCTTCCACCGGAATTTCAACACCCAGGTCACCACGGGCAACCATAATCCCGTCAGAAGCTTCCAGGATCTCATCAAAGTTGTTCAGACCTTCCTGGTTTTCAATCTTGGAGATGATTTGAATATTCTCACCGCCGTGGGCTTTCAGGTGTTCACGGATTTCTAGAACATCAGAGCGTTTACGGATAAATGAGGCGGCGACGAAATCGACACCTTGTTGGCAACCGAAGATCAAATCTTGTTTATCTTTTTCTGCCAAGGCAGGCAGGCTAATAGAAATACCTGGCAGGTTAACACCTTTGTTTTCACCCAAGTCACCATTGTTGAGAACTTGGCAAATGACTTCTGACGCAGTAACTTCTTTAACCGTCATGCCGATTAAGCCATCATCAACCAAAACAGTATTACCTGGGGTCAGATCAGCAGGAAAACCGCTGTAAGTGACAGCAACACGGTCTTTATTACCAATAACAGAGGTGTTGGTGGTAAAAGTGAAAGTCTGTCCCGCGATCAGGGAAACGTCGTTGCCGCCTTCCAGCTTCATAGTTCGGATTTCGGGGCCTTTAGTATCCAGCAAAATGGCTGCTTGCTTACCTGTTTTAGTCATAACTGAACGGATATTTTGAATACGTTGGCCGTGTTCTTCGTAGTCTCCGTGTGAAAAGTTGAGGCGCATAACATTCATGCCTGCATTCAACAATTCTGCCAGTCTTTCTTCGGATTCTGTTTTTGGTCCGATCGTGCAAACAATTTTGGTTTTTTTCATGACAATCTATCTACAGGTTTTAATGGATGAAAATAGTGAACCGTCAACTTTATGATTTTGCGCAGATATCATCTGGTGCTGAAAGTTGCGCAATATCATTAAGGACAGGTGACGGGGAAGACATGCAGTATTTTTTTGTGTGAGGTTAGACACATGTAACTATACGAGCATATACGTACTATCAATTTGTGGTTCTCTCAGCATTCGGTAAATTAATGTGCTGAAACCATTCAACTATAAATTGCGCCGTATTATAAAGAGTAATTTCTGTGAAATGAATTAAAAAATGATTATGTAGATTAATTATAACAGTAAAACGAAAAAACGACCAAGTTTGTGGCAGAAGGCTATGATTTATTGTGCAGTTTTTTTATATAAAAAACAGTGAGTTAATTTGGAGCGCAGGATGATTTTTTCGCAAGTTAGGAAATACAACAAAGGATTATTCTGAAAGATTTGGTGCGTCCGAGTGGACTCGAACCACCGACCCCCACCATGTCAAGGTGGTGCTCTAACCAACTGAGCTACGGACGCACTAAAAAAGGGACACTATCAACTACACAACTTGGTGCGTCCGAGTGGACTCGAACCACCGACCCCCACCATGTCAAGGTGGTGCTCTAACCAACTGAGCTACGGACGCAATCTAAATTGCATGGGTGACAGCGGGGACGAATATTAGCGGCCAGTTAGTCTTCTTGCAAGAGGAATAATACAAATTATGGTTTAACTGTTCGTATTTGCATCTTTTGCAATGGGGTTGCTGTTTATTTGTACAATGAGCATATTCGTCCCCGGTTTTATAGAAAAAAAATCAGCGGGTTGAGCGTCGTAAAACTATCTCATCTGATTGTTTGTGTATCTGTAAGATACGGAAGGATATCAGCATTGCCGATGTGGTCAGGCCAATAATAAAGCCGATCCAAAATCCTGCTGGCCCCATGGCGGGTACAATATAGTTAGTTAATCCTAGAATATAACCACTTGGTAGCCCCAGAATCCAATAGGAGGTGAAAGTGATATAGAAGATAGATCGCGTATCTTTATATCCACGTAAAACACCGGTACCAACAACTTGTATGGCATCAGATAGTTGGTAAAAAGCAGCAAATAGCATCAGATGTGATGCCATGGTGACAACTTCGGGGTTGTCGTTATACATCAAGGCAATCGGTTCTCGCAGTATGATAGTAAAGATTGCAGTTAAACAGGAGAGCATCAAACCTACGGCAATACTGGTATAAGCTGATATACGGGCATTCTCAATAGATTTTTGTCCCAAGTTGTATCCCACTCGAATAGTGGCTGCAACGCCTAAAGATATTGGGAACATAAACATCAATGAACTGAAATTCAGTGCAATCTGATGCCCTGCAACAGCGGTAACACCTAAAGGAGAAACCAATAATGCAACTATCGCAAATAGAGTAACTTCAAAAAACATTGCCATAGCAATAGGCAAGCCTAGGGATGAGATACGTTTCAGGATATGCCATTCTGGTGCCACAAAACGGCGCACGGGGCGGATATCCTTTTGTGAGGATGAATGTTTCACATACCAACGTAATAACAGAAACATAACCCAGTAAACGCTGGCGGTAGCAACACCGCAGCCAACACCACCCAGAGCGGGGGCGCCAAATTTACCGTAAATAAGTATGTAGTTAATCGGAATATTAATTAATAATCCTAAAAATCCAATAACCATTCCTGGTTTGGTTTTTGATAAACCTTCACACTGATTACGAAGTACCTGATAAAACAGGTAACCTGGTGCACCCCACATTATTGCGTGGATAAATCCAACAGCTTTTTCTGCCAAAAGCGGATCTATATTTTCTTGTTTATCAATGAGAAATTTACAGTTATATAAAATAGCAATAATGATAATTGACAGGAAGGTCGCCAACCAAAACCCTTGTTGTGTTTGGCTGGCAATCATATGCCTGCGACCAGAACCGTTCATCTGCGCAATAATTGGTGTCAAAGCTATTAGCAGGCCATAGCCAAATAAGATAACTGGTAGCCAGATAGAGGTACCAACAGCAACCGCGGACATATCTGTTGCACTGACACCACCCGCCATAACAGTATCCACAACCCCCATTGCAGTTTGTGAGAATTGGGCAATGATGACGGGGATACCCAGAGCAAGCAGACTACGCGCTTCTTTTAAATACTTCTGCACGTATTACACCTTTTTAATAAGTAGAAAATGTTAAGGAAAAATTCTGTATATGAGAAACGATTTCCTAAAAATCAATCGCTTAACTAACCGTGATATTGTATCCGTTTAATATTATTTAGCAAGAAACGTCTTAACCCCTCTTTTAAGGTAGGGAGTTGCCACTCAACAGAAATAGAAAATCTGTATTCCTCAGACGCGTGTAGTATTTATAAATGGTAACTTGATATAAACTAATTAGTAATTTTACATGGTATTAAGAGGTTCTCTTATGTTCACTGGTATCGTTCAGGGAAAAGCACCATTGGTTGCTATTGATGAAAAAAATAATTTCCGGACTCATGTAGTTAAATTTCCGGCTGAGTTATTGCCAGGCATTGAAACGGGAGCGTCAGTTGCCAATAACGGTTGTTGTTTGACTGTGACCAAAGTGGAAGGCGATAAGATCAGTTTCGATTTAATGAAAGAGACTCTGCGCTTGACTAATCTTAGTGATTTACAGGTAGGAGATTATGTAAACCTGGAGCGGGCGATTAAATTTGGTGATGAAATTGGCGGACATTTGATGTCCGGTCATATCATCACTGTCGCTGAGATATCTAAAATTTTTACTTCAGAAAATAATCATCAAATATGGTTCCGTATCCACGATAAGCAATTGATGAAATATATCATGCATAAAGGATTCATTGGTATTGATGGCATCAGTTTGACAATTGGTGATGTGGTTAATAATCGTTTTTGTGTTCACCTTATTCCTGAAACACTAGAACGTACAACATTGGGTAAAAAACGGCTTGGTCAAAAAGTGAACATTGAGATTGATCCACAGACTCAAGCGATTGTTGATACTGTAGAACGGGTTCTTGCTCAGAAAGAGCAGGAAAAACTGATCGCTCAACATCCGGTGATTATTCTTGATGAATAGTTGATAAACGAAAAGCTACAGGATGTTCTTGTAGCTTTAGACTTTAAGCTGATAGTCAGTTCATTCAGTCAGTATCATTATGATGGTGCAAGCCAATAATTTTGTTTTTTGCATAATCAATCTAATCACATAGCAAAAAGAGTCGTTGAGCTTATCGGTGTGAAAAATGAAGCTTTTGTGACTTGTGTTGCATTGTCTTGTATATTATGTTAATTAATATAATTTCTTATGTTGCTATATTGTTAAATTTCTATCTTGCAAAATGCAAGTCAACCACTGTATTTTTAGAGGCTATTTTATGGAAAACACACTTGAATTAGATGAATGGCTTGAAGAACCTACCCACGATGATGCTGTTGAAATGATGAATGCACAAGCTGTCGTTCCTTTCGGTACAGCGCTTTGGCCTTAACAGCCCTTCATAAATAAAAAGTAAGGGGAATATCCCCTTACTTAAAAAAACAGGATTGTTCTTATGGATAAAAGTTTTAGAAATATGTATCGCTGTTTATCGTATCATCCTGCAATTTCGGATAAAGTGAGAAATAATGAATGTATAAAATTATTTATTGGAGCTGACATTGAACATGGTGATATTGCACAAAAGATGCATGTGTACGAAAAGAATTTCAAAGTAGAATCAGATTTTATTTTTTTAGAAGAAGCATCAGCTGACGATATAAAACAGAAAATATCTGATTGTGATTTGTTTATTTTTCTTTACGCATCATCAACATTGAAAAATGCATCTCCACAAGGTCCGGAATATTTAATTAAACTAAAGCGCTTTATTACCGAATCATGGAAAAAGTCAGTATTATTCAAAGATTACGGTTCTCATCTTATTGAAGCATTTAGTGAGTCACAAGAATCAATAGCAAAAAGAAATAAAAAGCTTATTGAACTATCAAAACGATCACAAAAAATCCAATATACAGATAATAAAGGCAATTCAATTACAGGTTATTTAGATAAAGATCATAAATGGACTTCTATTGATGGAAATGGAAATCTTGATGTTATTCCTGGAGAAATAGCAAGTCATATAAAGAATCTTAACGGTAGCATTAGTTTCAGTGGTACCTTCTTGAGCACTGCGCCATTTGCCATAAAATATGGTGTTGTGAATGATATGATGACTATAAATATAAAGGACGGTGAAATTATTGGGTTTGATTGTGATAATGCTGAATTTAGTCGGGATTTTAATTTATATTTGAATCATAATCACGGTAATAGAATTGTCGAAGAATTCGGTATTGGTACTAATACGGGAGTGAAGGCACTCTATGGCAGAAATGCAGGTTTTGAAGAAAGGCATCCAGGTTTGCATCTTGGTTTGGGTGGTGGAGTAAAGGGAAGCCATCATTTGGATTTGATATTTTCTAATGGAAAAATAGCGTTTGATCAAACAATTGTTTTTGATAATGGCTATATTGGCTATTTTAGTTAGCGAAGGATGCTTATATTTTTAATATTAAAGACAGTCCGTACATAATTAAATGCTAAAGTTATATTAAAATTCTTCTTTTAATATTTCAAGATCTGAAATCAATTTCTTATATTGTTTAAACTTAGTTAAGTTTGAGGTTGAAGCTACAGTGGTATCTCACTGTAGCCTTTGATTAATTAGCGGGTTACGAGTAACCCGCCTTCAATACCTTTTGGACTGAACATTATTTGCCATAGTTGAATATCCCGGGCACGAAATGCACCAGCACTGGCATTTAAGTAATAGCTGAACATACGTTTAAATATTGGGCTATAATTATCTTGTATTTCAGGCCAACTGGTAATAAACCGTTCATACCAGGCCATCAATGTGCGGTCATAATCGGCTCCAAAATTATGCCAATCTTCCATAACAAAACGGTTTTTACTAGTATGAACTATTTGTTCAATAGAAGGTATGCAGCCGTTAGGAAAAATATATTTACTAATCCACGGATCAGCACTGGCTTTATCTTTGTTGGAACCGATGGTGTGTAGCAGGAATAAGCCATCAAGTTTTAGGTTTCTTTTGACAACCTCGAAGTACGTTGAATAATTCTTAGGTCCGACGTGTTCAAACATACCTACAGAAACAATCCTGTCGAACTGCTGATGTAAATCCCGGTAATCTGTCAGAATAATGTTTACGTCCAGATCAATGCATCTTTCCTGTGCATATTTCTGTTGTTCTGTAGATATGGTTACCCCTGTTACGGAAACACCATAATTTTTGGCAGCATAAGCCGATAATCCCCCCCAACCACAACCAATATCCAGCAGAGTCATACCTGGAGAGAGTTTTAATTTCTCGCAAATGAGTTTCAATTTATCAAGTTGAGCTTGTTCCAATGTTGCAGCTTGTTTCCAATATCCGCAGGAATATTGCATATGAGAGTCAAGCATACGGATGAAAAGATCATTGCCTAAATCATAATGTTTATGGCCTACAATCCATGCCCGTTTTGGGGTTTGCAGATTACGCAAACGAGTTATTGCGATTTTCAGTGTATCTTTGAGACTATGAGGTATTTTATTTTCTAATCCAGCTCGTAAAACGCGATAAAAGAAAATATCTAACCGTTCGCAATCCCACCAGCCATCCATATAACTTTCACCTAATCCCATTGAGCCTTGCTGTAAAACTCTTTTATAGAAGTCAGGATTTTTTACCTGAATATCATAAGGATTGTGACCATTAATCTGTATACCTGCTTCTTGTAACATTTCATTGGCAATCCGTTGCCAGGAATTAGTGACGACTTTCTGGTTTTCGATATAGGATGAACTCATATACTCTCCAACGTTAAGGTGATGAGATAATTGAGGAGTTTGTTTTAGCTAATAAAGCAGAATGTGAGAACGCAAGATGCGAAAAGTTAAAGCGAAAAACCTTAAAGATGGCTAATCCATTAGTTTAATAAGAGCAACCATTGCTCCTGAAAACCTCAAATTCCAGATTATTAGAATAAGGAATTGATATGAGTATAAAGGCGTAAAATTGTTTCATCAATTAATAAATAAAGACCGTAATTAATTGAATATTAACAGTCTTTATTTAATTAACACTTTGATTAATATTAGGAATTCTGCTCAGCAGCTTGCATACAACTGTCAGGTTTTTTTTTCCACTGTATAAAATATCCTAATGACATTAGCACAATGGTAGAAGCCATGACGGCTGTGGTTGATACCAATGGGTTGCCGATAAGTGGATTGTCGATAAATGCTGAGACAACCAGACTGGCAATAAAACAAAGTCCTAATTGAAGTGTATTTTGCAATGCGGCTGCTTTTCCACTGTCTTGTGGGTAAGCGGATAAAGCATTTGCTACTGCTATTGGATATGAAGCACCATTCATTACCGCCATAAAACAGAAAGGTATCAGAATTGTGGGCAGAGAGGGGGAACTGAATTTTGCGATTAAATACAGTGTAATCATACTGACAGCATAACCAGCTAATAGATAAGGGAAGACAATCTCGCTTTTTATTTTAGTTAAAATACTGCGGCACCCGTAACCTCCGATCATAAAGGCCAATGTTTGTGGTATGTAACTCAGACCTATGTCATTCGGGTTATATCCCATTTCACTAAGAATAACAGGAGAGCCTGTTAACCAGGCAAAAAAACCAGCGCTGCATGATGCATATATTAGAACATTGCCACTGAAGATCGGTGATCTGAGTAATGTAAAGAAAGATACATTAGTCTGTGCTTGAGCCTGATTCTTTCTACAATTTTCTTGCAGGAATAAAGTTGGTAACAGCAGCAGGAGTGAGATTGCCATTAATACCAGAAAGATTATGCGCCAGCCGCCATGTTGTAACAGCCACGCTCCCATCAAAGGCGCCAGAGCGGGAGAAAGGGCAACCAGAGGCATAATCGTTGCAAAAACGCGTTTGGTGCGATTGCTCTCATAACGATCAATAACGAGTGCTTGCCATGAGACGGCCGCTGAACAAACACCTACAGCTTGAATAAAACGCAACACTAAAAGTTGAGAGGCGTCTGTTATCCAAATCATACCCAGACAGCCAATAGAAAACATTGATAATCCTATAATGATAATCGGCTTTCTTCCAAAGCGATCGGAAAGGGGCCCCCATAAAAGCTGAGCAAAGGCAAAACCGGCAAGAAAGATGCTTAAGCTGGCACTGATTGCTCCAGCCGATGTACTTAGCTCTTGTTGCATTGAGCTGAAAGCCGGCAGATACATATCGATAGCCAGATAACCTAGCATACTCAAGCCTGCAAGGTAGAACATGAACTGACTTGAGTTTTTCATTTGATTACTCTCTTTAGGTGTCATGATAGAAATAACTTGCTGTGATAGGTAGATAAAAACACTTGTACCTATTCTATATGCCGTGATTTTTACTTGTGAAACGGTAATATTTGCATAATGCTGTGAAAAAAATTGAAAGGTAAAATTATGTGGTCAGAATATTCACTTGAAGTCGTGGACGCTGTTGCTAGAACAGGAAGTTTTAGTGCTGCTGCATCAGAACTTCATCGTGTTCCTTCTGCTGTCAGTTATACCGTAAGGCAACTAGAAGAATGGCTTGCAGTTCCGCTGTTTGAGCGTCGCCATCGGGATGTGGAATTAACGGAGGCTGGCAGTATTTTCATTAAAGAAGCTCGTTCTGTTATCAAAAAGATGATTGACACTCGCCATCAGTGTCAACAGGTTGCAAATGGTTGGAGAGGGCAATTCCATATTGCCATTGACAGGGTGGTTAAACCAGAACGTAGTCGTCAACTTATTCTTGATTTTTATCACCATTTTCCTGATGTGGAACTGTTTATTCATCAGGAAGTGTTTAATGGCGTGTGGGATGCATTGGTGGATGGCCGGGTTGATGTTGCAATTGGTGCAACCCGGGTTGCACCTGTAGGGGCAAGATTCAGTTTCAGAGATATGGGATTTATGCCTTGGCTCTGTGTAGTCAGTGCTGGTCATGCTCTTACTCAGTTGACTGCTCCACTGTCTGATAATCAAATGCGACCTTATCCAAGTTTGTGTCTTGAAGATACTTCCCGCAATTTACCGAAGCGTGACACTTGGACGTTGGATAATCAGCGCAGATTGGTGGTCCCTGATTGGGAATCTGGCCTGGATTGTCTGAATGAAGGGTTATGTGTGGGGATGGTACCAAAGCACAGGGCAATGCCGCTTATCCGACAGAAAAAGTTGGAGGCGTTAGAATTGGTGCAGCCTTTGCCAGATAGCCCGTGCTGCCTGACATGGGCGCAAAATAGCCATTCTCCAGCATTAAGTTGGTTACTCGACTATCTTGGCGATAGCGAAACACTTAATGCTGAATGGCTTCAGGAGGAGTGAGGAATAAGCCAAATTAACGACGATAGTCGATAAATGGGCCATCTGCGACGGAACGGCGCTCAACCAGACGTGGATGTACTTCAATGGTTTGTGCATCTTCACGTTTATTGATTATTCTGTCCAGTAACATGGAAAATGCCATCTGCCCCAGACGCTCTTTGGGCTGATGAATAGTTGTCAATGCGGGCGAAAAATAACGGGCGTTGCGTACATTATCATAACCGATCACTGAAATATCCTGTGGGACTCGTAACCCTAATTCATCAGCCGCACAAATAGCGCCCATTGCCATAACATCACCACCACAGAAAACCGCAGTTGGACGTTGTTTTTGATTTAGAATCTGATGCATGGCTTTATAGCCCGATTCAGGCTCAAAATCTCCCTGAACAACCCATTCGTCTCTGATTGGGATGCAGGCTTCTTTTAATGCTTTCAAGAATCCTTGATGGCGGCCACCACCGGTATTTCGTGCCAGGGGACCAGGGATTGCACCAATATCACGATGGCCTCGCTCAATAAGATAACGGCCAGCTAAATAACCGCCGTGGAATGCATTATCGATAATAGTATCAGTGAAATCACTTCTGGCTTGTCCCCAATCCATGACGACCATCGGAATATTGCGATAATCTTCCAGCATGCCTAACAGCTGTTCTGGATATTCTGAACACATAATCAGTAAACCATCCACGCGTTTTTGTGCCAGCATGGCTAAATAGGCTTTCTGCTTATCAATATTGTTGTGTGAGTTACATAAAATCAGCGTATAGCCTTTGCTGTAACAACTGTTTTCAACGGCTTCAATGACTTCAGCAAAATAGGGGGCTTCACTGGAGGTTGCCAATAATCCGATCGATTTGGTGTGGTTAACCTTCAGACTGCGAGCAACAGCGCTGGGGGAATAATTCAGTTCTTTAATCGCAGCCCAAACCGCGGCCTTGGTATCTTCGGCGACAAAACGGGTTTTATTAATAACATGGGATACGGTAGTGGTTGATACGCTAGCGTGTTTAGCCACATCTTTGATCGTTGCCATGAGATGAAAGACTCCTGACCTTTTGGTCTAAATTTGTAAATCTTTGTGAATCGTTTGCCAATATCTTTGATATATAGGGAACGTGGCAATTATTTATCGATAAACTTCGAATTTTGTCTGATCTGGCTCAAAAGTGAAAGCAATAATCAATGTTATAAAATGTGTAGTAATCGCTATTTTATGCTTTTTCCTTTCTATAAGGATGATTAGACATACCAATGTAAGGGTTTTTGGTGGCTATAAACTTTTATTTTGAGGAGGCTCTATGGATACCGATTTGAAACTTGGTTTATTAACCGCTGTGAGTACGTTAGTGATGATTGCCATTTTAGCTGCTCTTTGCTTGATTTTTGCATGATATTTTTAATTGATTAAGTGGTTGGAAGATTGGGATTTATGTTAACAGAAAACAGGGCAGATGGCTTGGAGGGAGTATCTGCCCTGAATGTTAGAATGGATAGTAATTAGTTGAATGAATAGCTATTAAGCCAGGTTTTCTTCAACGAATTTCCAGTTAACCAATGCCCAGAAACTTTCCAAATATTTAGGGCGTGCATTACGATAATCGATGTAATATGCGTGTTCCCAAACATCAACGGTCAATATTGGTTTATCAGAAGAAGCCAGGGGAGGGGCTGCATTAGACGTATTCACGATAGCCAGGCTACCATCAGTTTTCTTAACCAGCCAAGTCCAGCCAGAACCAAAATTTTTCACTGCTGCGTCAGTAAACTGCTGTTTGAATTCTGTAAAAGAACCGAATGATTTACTAATAGCCTCAGCGATTTTACCTGTTGGTTCTCCGCCACCATTTGGAGACAGGCAATGCCAGTAAAAAGTGTGATTCCAGACTTGAGCTGCATTATTGAAAATGCCACCTTCAGAAGTTCTTATAATTTCTTCCAGAGACTTCTCGGCAAATTCGGTGTCTTTAATCAGATTGTTCAGATTTACAACATAAGCATTATGGTGTTTACCATAGTGGTATTCCAGTGTTTCTGCGGAAATATGAGGTTCTAACGCATCTTTAGCGTAAGGCAGAGTTGGTAATTCAAAAGACATTGCGTACTCCTTTTCATTTCGGGTTTTATACCCTTACATCTTTCAAGTTGCTGCTTTGTTGGCTGTTTTCACTCACTCCAGTCACATAGTTATCTATACCCGTTATCTTTCAAGTTGCCTCTTTGTTGGCTGCACTCACTCACCCCGGTTACATAGTTATCTATGCTCCCGGGGATTCGCTCCCTTGCCGTCTCGATGCATCTTGAAATCCATTGGGTATATGCTCCTGGGGATGCGTTCACTTGCCGCCGCGCTGCAACTCGAAATCTATTAGGTATAGCTCTGCAAATTATGCATTCAGTAGGACAAAGCATGGTGAAGAGCAAATGTAAGCTAATTATTGTATGGCTATTTTGTTAATTATCTTAACAAGTTCTACGATAAATAACAGAGAAAAGATGCCATTTGCTCTTGGATAAGAGAATATCAGGATGCATATTGGTGAAAGAAAATGGTATTCTCCGCCAATATATTGTGACGATGTTGGCTATCAGCATACTGTTGGTTTAAAGGAAATAAAAATGACGACTATTGAGAAGATTGAGCGCCAAATTAACGAGAACCCAATTCTGCTGTATATGAAAGGTTCTCCTAAATTACCAAGTTGCGGTTTTTCTGCGCAGGCGGTTCAGGCTTTATCTGCATGTGGTGAACGTTTTGCTTATGTTGATATTTTGCAAAATCCAGATATTCGCGCCGAATTGCCAAAATATGCTAACTGGCCAACTTTTCCTCAGCTTTGGGTAGAGGGCGAGTTGGTAGGTGGATGCGATATTATAATTGAAATGTTTCAGCGCGGTGAGTTACAAACATTAATTAAAGAAGCGGCTGATAAATACCGTTCTCAGGACGAAAACATCGTAGAGTAGTTATTCAATTATACCCAATAGATTTCAAGATGCATCGCGACGGCAAGGGAGCGAATCCCCGGGAGCATAGATAACTATGTAACCGGGGTGAGTGAGTGCAGCCAACAAAGAGGCAACTTGAAAGATAACAGGTATAAATACAAACTATATATGTTATCTCCCCATATTTTTATATATGGGGAGATTATTATCTTCTTAAATTACATTTAATTATATTAATCATATAGTTAACTGTAATTCTGTGGTTTGTAATTAGGTTATAGCGGTAAGAACATGGGTGATATTCCCGATGCTCATCAAATTAAATAAGTTTGGTCCATTGGCACTTAATCAGGTATTTTCCTCTACTGCTGCTGCTAATGGCCAGCCACCAAGTCGTTTCCAACGGTTAACCATTTCACAGAATAATTCGGCAGTACGATTAGTATCGTATAAGGCACTGTGAGCCTGATTATTGTCGAAAGAAACCCCCGCAGTGATGCAGGCTTTTGCCAGAATCGTTTGCCCTAAAACCAAACCACCTAAAGCCGCTGTATCAAAAGTTGCAAATGGGTGAAATGGGTTCCGTTTTAGCCTAGCTCGTTCCGCAGCAGCCATAACAAAACCGTGATCAAAATTAGCATTGTGAGCCACTATAATTGCCCGATTACAGTGGCTATTTTTTATCCCTTTACGAACCATTTTAAAAATAGCATGCAAAGCTTCGTATTCACTTACTGCTCCACGTAGCGGATTTGATGGATCAATTCCAGTAAATTCTAGGGCTGCTGGTTCAAGATTAGCCCCTTCAAATGGTTCAATATGGAAATGAAGTGATTCGTCAGGCGTTATCCAGCCTTCATCATCCATCTTCAGTGTTATAGCAGCAATTTCAAGTAATGCATCTGTTTTGGCGTTAAAGCCGCCAGTTTCAACATCAATGACTACAGGATAATAACCTCGAAAACGTCCACTAAGGGCGTTTGGCTCTTTTTTGTCAGACATCAGATTGAGTTACCCAGAGCATTGCTGGCATTTTTGTTTTCGATAAGTTCGATTTTGTAGCCATCGGGATCTTCAACGAAAGCAATGATAGTTGTTCCGCCTTTTACCGGGCCAGCCTCACGGGTAATATTTCCACCAGCTTTGCGAATACACTCGCAAGTTGCTGCGACATCATCAACACCTAATGCTACGTGACCAAATGCATTTCCTATCTCATAACTGTCAACTCCCCAGTTATAAGTTAACTCAATCACTGCCCCCTCACTTTCATCAGCATAGCCAACGAAGGCGAGTGAGTACTTATATTCTGCATTTTCACTGACGCGCAGCAGGCGCATTCCTAAAACCTCAGTATAAAAATCAATGGAACGTTGTAAATCACCAACGCGGATCATGGTATGGAGTAAACGCATAATTACCTCTAATTTAATGGTTTTTATTTTATTTTTGTGCGGAACTCCGCACAAAAACTACTAACTATAACGTGTCTTACGGTTACAGTTCAATTTATCCATAATTATAATTTATTCTTATTTGGGTTTATAATTAAACATAGTATATAAAATGTATAGGGAAGGGGATGTGATGGCTGAGCAACTAGAGTTTTTTGCTATTCCTAGCCCTTGCCGAGGAATTTGTCAGGCTAATGAACGGGGATTTTGCTTGGGGTGTTATCGTAGCCGGGAAGAAAGGTTTAATTGGATGAAAATGACGGATGAGCAAAAGCGCCAAGTATTGAGACTTTGTCGGCAAAGATATTTACGTACATTGAGAGTGTCCAATCAGCCAGATGAAGAAAAACCTGAACAGCCATCACTATTTTAATTAACGATTCTTTGAGGTTATTAGGATTAACAATTCAATGATTTACTTATATAGGGTTATATTTTTGGCGAAGTTATAAATGTTCTACTATAATTTGGCGTATTTTGTTTGTTATTTTCTTATTTATTGCTTAGCAGAAAATTCATTGTTCTTATTTTGATTGTCTGTATAACATCATGTTTCAAATGAAATTTTTAGTTTGATTGTGTGACAAATGTAAAATAAAAACAATATTAATGCAAAAATAGATAGATTAGCATTTAGATGACAGCTATCCTTATAGTACTTGGAATAAAGTATTGAATGATATTTATTGATTCCTATTTGTTTGTATTCATAGTTATGATGGTTTTTATGGTTAAGGTATTGTATGTTGATTGTTTTACTTTGGATTTAATTTAAGTTTTGTTGTTCTTGGTTATAGTTACCTGAATTAGTTAGTTATTAAGAATTTGCTGTGATTACATAGAAGTTATATATACTTTTTAAGGCTAGTTAGCCTGATTTAGAAAAATTTGGCTGTTATGTTTAGTAGGCTAGTTATTTAAGGAGGGACAATTGGAATCGACATTGGGATCAGATCTGGCACGGTTAGTCCGTATTTGGCGCGCTTTAATTGACTACCGTTTAAAGCCATTGGAATTAACTCAGACTCATTGGGTAACGTTATACAATATTAGCCGGTTACCACAGGAACAATCTCAGATACAGTTGGCGAAAGCTATCGGTATTGAGCAACCATCTTTGGTAAGGACATTAGATCAGCTTGAGGAGAAAAGGCTCATCACTAGGCACACTTGTGCTAATGATCGTCGAGCTAAAAGAATCAAGCTAACTGAAGACTCTGCGTCTGTTATTAGGGAGCTAGATGGTGTTATTGAATCCACAAGAAATGAGATCCTGGAAGGTATTACACGAGAGGAACTTGCTTTTCTTTCCACTTTAGTTCAGAGATTAGAGCAAAATATTATCCAATTACAGAGTAGATAGTAATTATGGTATTTATGAAGTGCTAACCAAATGAAAGAAGACCGCGACTTGAAATACTAAGTCACGGTTTTCTTATTGATTTTTGATTTATTGTCGAGGGGAAACGGTAATATTGCTGCCTTGGCCTGCGATTCTTACACGTTGACCTTTACTGAAGACTGTTTTGCCTTGTTTTTGAACGACAATGATACTTTCACCGCTGTCCCGACGTATCTCCAACTCTACACCTTTAGTTGTGTTGAGTGAGCCTTGAATATTTTGACCTGCAACACCGCCAGCAATCGCACCAGCAGCTGTTGCCAATGTGTTGCCACTCCCTCCCCCAATAGTATTACCAACCAAACCACCAAGAACGGCTCCACCAATCGCACCTAATACGTTCTCATCACTGCCTGCCTGAATGTTGACAGGGCGAACGGAAACAATAGTACCGTAAGAAACAGTTTGAACCTGTTTAGCTTGCCCGGCAGTATATGTATCTCCAGAAAGGGAATCGGTATTAACACAGCCTGATAATGAAGCGACTGCGACCGCGCTAACTAAGAAATGCTTCAACATAGTAACTCCTAATTTCGATGCCTGACTGCGGAAATCTGATAGCTGATGGGCAACCAGGCTAACAACCGGCATTGGCAACAAGTAGTAAAAAATTTATTTGAGTAGAATATCAGTACATTAGCAATCTAGTACTCAATATATATTAAACGTCAATAGAGATTTTTAAAAGAAATAGCTGTTAATGAAAAATTCAGCATTTTTTGTGAAGTTGTTTCCAAAACTCAGGTTTTATTCCTTATGTTTGTCTATTAACCATATACAGCTAAAACCACCGCGCTTTATAGTTATTAACTGACATGGTTTCTGATTTTATCAAGACAGATTATAAGCAGGAAGGCAAAATAATGGTTATGAAGTCGGGTCGCTATATTGGTGTAATGTCTGGTACAAGTCTGGATGGGGTTGATGTGGTACTTGCAGCAATTAATGATAAAGTGGTTGCTCAGCAAGCCAGTTATTCACATTTGTTCCCACATGAATTGAAGCAAAAAATTCTTGCAGTTTGCCAGGGACAGCAAACGACATTATCTGCAATAGGCCGGTTAGATTATGAACTGGGCTCTTTATTCGCTGAAGCGATACAAGGTTTACTAGATAAAACGGGATTAACTGCTAGCGATATCACCGCGGTGGGGTGCCATGGTCAGACTGTTTGGCATGAGCCAGATAGTCATACTCCGTTTACCATGCAACTCGGTGATAATAACCGTATCGCGGCTTTAACTGGGATTACGACTATTGGTGATTTTCGGCGGCGAGATATGGCGTATGGTGGGCAGGGCGCACCGTTAGTCCCGGCGTTTCATTTTGCTGTATTAGGTCATCCGACAGAACGAAGGATAATCCTCAATATTGGTGGCATTGCTAACATAACGACTTTATTGCCAGGGTCATTGGTCAAAGGGTATGACACAGGTCCGGGGAATATGTTGATGGATAGCTGGGTATGGCGTCATCAGAAAAAACCTTATGATAAAGATGCTCAATGGGCACGAGAAGGTGTCGTGAATAGCAGCTTACTTAGGCAAATGCTTTCTGATAATTACTTTTCACGACCGGCCCCTAAGAGTACCGGTCGTGAATATTTCAATATGAGTTGGCTGGAGGCGCAATTAGTTAACTTTCCGGATCTATCCCCTGTTGATGTTCAGGCAACACTGGCTGAGCTGACTGCGGTGTCTGTGTCACAGCAAATCATGTTGAGTGGTGGATGTGAGCGTCTGTTGGTTTGTGGTGGTGGTGTTCATAACCCACTGATAATGGGTCGACTTTCTGCATTATTGCCGGGAACAGAAGTGTGTCCGACAGATAAATATGGCCTTAGTGGTGATGATATGGAAGCATTGGCATTTGCTTGGTTGGCATTCCGTACAATGTCAGGGGCTCCAGGGAATTTACCTTCTGTTACTGGTGCTAACGCTGAAACTATTTTAGGTGCAATTTATCCTGTTACTAATCAGTGACAATGATAAGCTGTCGGTATTTAATGGGTGATAAGCAGAGTTGCATAATGTCAGAGCATAATGAATTCGATGTTGCAGAATTACGCCGAGAATATATTCGTGGTGGGTTAAGGCGTAAGGATTTGACCAAAGAACCTATTGAACTTTTTGAACGTTGGCTTAAGCAGGCATGTGAAGCCAAACTCAGTGATCCAACTGCAATGTGTATCGCAACGGTAGATGAGCATGGTCAACCGTATCAACGTATTGTTTTATTGAAGCATTTTGATGCGAATGGATTAGTTTTTTATACAAATTTAGGCAGTCGGAAAGCAAAACATTTGGCTCAGAATAACAAAATTAGCCTTCATTTCCCTTGGTATCCTTTGGAAAGACAAGTTTCTTTCCTTGGTAAAGCTGAACGCCTTTCTTCTGTTGAAGTGGTGAAATATTTCCATAGCCGCCCTAAAAATAGCCAGATTGCTGCATGGGCCTCACAACAATCTTCTCGTATTTCCACGCGAGGTATTTTAGAAGGAAAATTTCTCGAACTGAAGCAGAAATTCCTGAATGGTGAGGTTCCTTTGCCGAGTTTCTGGGGGGGATTCAGAGTGACTTTTGATTCTGTTGAGTTCTGGCAAGGCGGTGCAAATCGGTTGCATGATCGGTTTATTTATCAACGAGAAGGTGATGGTTGGTGTATTGACAGGCTTGCACCATAAATCGTGGATTATCATTTTTAATACTGGCACTTATAGTAGTGGCGTTTTATGCTATACCACGCTTTTTTAACTAGCGATTTATACCCTATGGATTTCAAGATGCATCACGACGGCAAAGGAGTGAATCCCCGGGAGCATAGCGAACTATGTGACCGGGGTGAGTGCAGCCAACAAAGCAGCAACTTGAAGGATGAAGGGTATATACAACAGATAAATACACAAACCGATGGAGTCATTAATGTCTAGCAATAACCTGATAAAACAACTGCAAGAGCGGGGCCTCATTGCCCAGGTGACGGATGAGAATGCGTTAGCAGAGAGACTGGCGCAAGGCCCTGTTTCTCTCTATTGCGGCTTCGATCCGACCGCCGATAGCTTGCATTTGGGGCATCTGGTTCCTTTGCTGTGTTTAAAACGATTCCAGCTAGCTGGGCATAAACCTGTGGCGTTGGTTGGGGGAGCCACGGGTTTGATTGGTGATCCAAGTTTTAAAGCCACTGAGCGTAAATTAAATACTGCGGATACTGTTAAAGAGTGGGTAGAAAAGATCCGCAGACAAGTTTCACCTTTCTTGGATTTTGATTGTGGTGATAACAGTGCCAAAACAGCTAATAATTATGACTGGTTTGGCGGCATGGATGTTTTGACTTTCTTGCGTGATATTGGCAAGCATTTCTCAGTTAACCAGATGATTAACAAAGAAGCGGTTAAACAGCGTTTGAACCGTGATGATGTTGGTATTTCTTTCACTGAGTTTTCTTATAACCTGCTGCAATCATATGATTTTGTTCGTTTGAATGAAGAACATGGTGTTGAGTTGCAGATTGGTGGTTCTGACCAGTGGGGGAATATTACTTCTGGTATTGATTTAACCCGTCGTATCAACCAGAAACAAGTGTTTGGTATGACCGTTCCGCTGATCACTAAGTCTGATGGTACTAAATTTGGCAAAACCGAAGGTGGCGCTGTTTGGCTAGATCCGAAAAAAACTAGCCCATATAAGTTCTATCAATTCTGGATCAACACTGCGGATGCGGATGTTTATCGTTTCCTGAAATTCTTTACCTTTATGAGTCTTGAAGATATTAATGCTTTGGAAGAAGCAGATAAAAATAGCGGTAAAGCTCCTCGTGCCCAGTATGTACTGGCAGAACAAGTCACCGGGATGGTGCATGGTGAAGAAGGGTTATCAGCCGCTAAGCGTATTACAGAAAGCTTATTCTCCGGTACTGTCGCTGATTTGACCGAAGCTGATTTTGCTCAACTGGCACAGGATGGTATGCCGGTAATCGAGTTGGAAAGAGGGGCAGATTTACAACAAGCTTTGGTTAATGCAGGGTTAGTACCTTCCCGTGGGCAAGCTCGTACTATGATTAGTTCTAACGCAGTAGCAATTAACGGTGAAAAACAATCTGAGCCTGAATATGTGTTTACTGACAGTAACTTCTTGTTTGGTCGTTACACATTATTGCGTCGTGGCAAAAAACATGATTGTTTGATCTGTTGGAAGTAATTGATATTACATGATGGGCAACGATAACGTTGCCCTTTCTTACCATGACTCTTATTTTGCAAATAGAAGCCAGAATAAAATATAGGCCACCATTGTGAAAAATATCCTTTCAATTCAATCTCATGTTGTTTTTGGGCACGCTGGTAACAGCGCTGCCGAATTCCCTATGCGTCGGATGGGAATAAATGTCTGGCCGTTGAATACCGTACAGTTTTCAAATCATACCCAATATCCACAATGGAAGGGGTGTGTTATGCCAGCTAACCATCTTACAGAAGTCGTTCAGGGCATTGAAGAAATTGAACAGCTAAAATCTTGTAATGCGGTACTGAGTGGATACATTGGTTCTGCGGAGCAGGGGGAACATATCATTGATATCGTGAAGCGGGTAAAAGCGGTTAATCCTGATGCTTGGTATTTTTGTGATCCCGTTATGGGGCATCCGGAGAAAGGTTGTATTGTTGTTCCGGGGGTTGCTGAATTTTTGTGTGAAAAGGCTCTCCCTGTGAGTGATATCATTGCGCCAAATTTACTGGAGCTTGAAACACTCAGTATGCAGCGAGTGACTAATGTAGAGCAGGCAGTTGCAGCTGCTCGCACTCTGTGCGAAAAAGGGCCGGATATCGTAATGGTTAAGCACCTTAATCGTGCTGGTTACCGAGCTGATTGTTTTGAAATGTTATTGGTGACCCAAGAACATAGCTGGCATGTTAGTCGGCCTTTGGTGGATTTTGGTGAGCACCAGCCTGTTGGAGTTGGTGATTTAACCAGTGGTTTGTTATTGGTTAATCTATTAAAAGGTGAGTCTTTACAGACGGCTTTTGAGCATGTTACTGCTGCGGTTTATGAAGTGATGATAACAACCAAAGATATGGATGAATATGAGTTACAGATTGTAGCTGCTCAAGACAGAATGGTAGCACCTGACCATAAATTCTGTGCGACACAACTGGATTGATATCATTAACCGTTCCACTGGTATCGTGTGTGGAACGGTTTGTATTATCTGTAAATCAAATTAATCCTTCAGCTTTTAATGCATCACGAACATTCGGACGTTCTGCAATTCTTTCCCGATAGGCTTTAAGATGTAACAGATTGGATAGATCCACGTTAACCAAAGGTGCCCAATTACTGACAGTAAATAAATAGGCGTCAGCAACAGTAAAATGATTTCCGGCAATATAGGGCTGTTTTGCTAATACTTTATCCACATGAGTGAATTTTTTCAGTAATTGATTAATAACAATTGGGAAATAATTTTCTGGTGTTCCTGGTAAAAACAGTGGTGAGAATCCTTTGTGAATTTCACTGGAAATAAAGCTAAGCCATTCAAGTTGATGATATCGTTCCATAGTTCCGGCTGGTGCAATCAGTTGTCTGTCCGGCTTCTGGTCTGCAATATATTGAACGATAACTGATCCTTCAGTAAGTATCTCATTGTTGTCTAGCAGGAGAGTTGGTACTTGGCCTTTAGGGTTAACTGCGAGAAAATCGTCGCCGTTCTCCATTTTTTTGGTTTTCAAATCAACTTTAACAATGCTGAAATCAAATCCCGCTTCGCGAAGTACGATGTGAGGAGATAAGGAACAAGCTCCGGGTTGGTAATACAGTTTCATGTGTCGCTCCTTAAAAATTTCCGATACGATAATAGATATTAGGACAAAGGAACTTAGTAAGGCATTTGTCATGGCCCTAATATATATTACCATGACATAGGAGAATATGTTATACCCAATAAATTTCGAGTTGCATCGCGACGGCAAGGGAGCGAATCCCCGGGAGCATAGATAACTCTGTGACCGGGGTGAGTGCAGCCAACAAAGAGGCATTTTGGATGGAATTGCTTATCCAAAACTACCAAATATTTTGTTTCATATCACATATTTTACAACTATTTCTGTTATACTGAATGAATAATAGAGGCTGTTGATAATTTCAGAAATTAATCTTATATTGGCTATAAAATAATTAATATGTTATTTTTGCTGAATGATTTATAATCGTAGTAAAATAAATTGAATTTGTTTGTGAAATCATTAAAAATAACCATGCATTTTTTATAGTCCCTTGTGAAAATATCCTTTTTATTTTCTTTATAAAAACTCTCAATTAATTTAATATAAGCTTCCTTAATTATTTTAATTTGCTTATTAAGCCTATTTGTTGAATTATTTATGTTTTCAAAACTAAATGAAACATCAGGTATATTTAAAGTGATTTCCTCTATCAATGAAGAAAATTTATGTATTTGTTTTTTATCCTCTCCATTAGGAGTATTCTTTAATAATTGTTGTATTTTTATGTGGGTTTTTATTGCGAAACTTTTCATTCGGTCAAATTCATCTTTAGTTATTTCAAAGAATTGTGGTAATTTTAAGATAAAATCATTCACCTTGTTGAAATCTGATTTGATTTCTTTCAATATGTGATCTACCTTGGCAATATAACCATGACCTAAATACCCACAGCTAAGTGATCCTAGATAATTTGTTGTTTTGTTTATATTTTTAATAATTCTATCGATATCTTGTTCATCGAAATTATATGCATGTTCATAGTTTTCCAGCGCTGATGGCCAGCCAGATAGTGACTTACTAAATTCATGCCAAAAGGCTGTAATTTCTTGTGATGGGTCATGATTTCTCAGACATTCTGGCAATTTTATATTGGTAATTGATTTAAACATATTGGATATAATTAAAAAGTCATTTTTCATTTTATGCACCTTGCTAGAATAATAAAAATTATTAAATTTTAACAAGCATGGAATATAATATCTGAGTAAAAAGATTAAAATGATAATAAAGATGAAATATTTTATTGCTTTGCCATTTATTTTATAAAAATTAAGTTTTTGATTATATTAAAGGACAGATTGCTGATTAGTGCAAGGAATAGAGATGATATTTTTTATTTCAGTAAAAACAATTATTAGGTTATATCATTTAACTATTTAATTACAAAGGATTTAATTATTTTCCTTAAATGGTTTCTGATATTTTAATTTAAGATTAAATTTTATCTATTCGAGACGATTTAATTAAGTGATTAATTTATTTTTTTATTTATAATAAAAAGGCCAGAAAAGTGGTTTTTTCGGGCCTTATAAATTAAAAATCAATGATGAGATTATTGCAATTCCAGTTCATTCATTGTTGCAATGCTAAAGCCGCCGTCAACATGCAGAATTTCACCGGTAATACCACCGGACAAATCTGAGCACAGGAATGCCGCAGCGTTACCAACATCTTCAGTTGTTACAGTGCGGCGAATTGGGTTGACGGATTCACAGTGAGCCAGCATCTTACGGAAATCTTTGATACCGGAAGCGGCTAAAGTACGGATAGGGCCAGCAGAAATACCGTTGACACGAATACCTTCAATACCCATAGCGTTAGCCATATAACGAACATTAGCTTCTAGGGAAGCTTTTGCTAGGCCCATGACGTTATAGTTAGGGATTGAACGTTCTGCTCCTAGATAGGAGAGTGTCAGTAAAGCAGAATTTGGGTTCAGCATTTCACGGCAAGTCTTTGCCAGAGCAACAAAGCTGTAAGAACTGACATCGTGCGCGATTTGAAAGCCTTCGCGGGTAACTGTATCCACATAATTACCATCCAGTTGATCAGCAGGTGCAAAACCAATGGAGTGAACAAAACCATCGAATTTTGGCCAGACTTTGCCTAACTCAGTGAACAGGGCTTCAATGCTTTCATCTTCAGTCACATCGCAAGGCAAAGCAATAGTAGAATTTAGAGATTCAGCGAATTCTTCTACACGAGATTTCAACTTATCATTTTGATAAGTGAAAGCCAGCTCAGCGCCTTGGTCATGCATTGTTTTTGCAATACCATAAGCGATGGAAAGCTTACTGGCGACGCCAGTGATCAGAATGCGCTTACCGGTCATAAAGCCCATAACAGTATCCTTAAATGTGATAACGTCGTAATGATATTAATGAACTAAAATTGCTCATAGAAACAATATCAATATGACGTTCTATTGTTAACAAACCTAGTGATTCTATCACGCTGGAGAGAAATATGCTGTATTTTGCATTCTGCTCCGAGCAGTAATTATTGTTTTGTATATCCTAAGGCTATCCTAAGACATATTCTGTCGCCAGACATCAGCGGTGAGTGGTTCACCGAAATGGCTGGCGATCAGACGGCGGGTTATATCATGTAGAGGAGATGCCAACACTTCCGCTGTATTTCCCCGCTCAACAACTTCTCCCTGATGCATTACCAGTACTTGGTCACTGATATGTTTCATCATTCCAAGGTGTTGGGTAACATAGAGATAAGAGATGCCTTGTTTCTCCTGTAGCTCCAACATTAAATTAATTATTTGGGAACGCATAGACATATCGAGTGATGCAAGTGCTTCATCAGCGATAATAATCTGAGGTTGTAAGATCAAGGCACGTGCCAGTGCTACCCGCTGTTTCTGGCCTGAGGCTAACATATGTGGATAATAATTGGCGTGGTCCGGTAATAGGCCAACTTGCCGCAATGTTTGGTTAATTCGTTTTTCTCGCTCCGCAGTATTTAGCTCTGTATTAAGTAGAAGAGGGATATCAAGGATTTGTCCAATACGTTGACGAGGGTTTAATGATGTACTTGGGTCCTGAAATATCATGCGAATGCGTTGACTGCGATAACTGTAATCGCCGTAAGTGAGTTTATGACCTTCGATTATAATTTCGCCGGAGGTGGGTTCCATGACACCTGAAAGCATTTTTGCCAATGTTGATTTCCCAGAGCCATTTTCACCAATAATCGCCAGTGTCTGTTTTGTTTTTAAGGTAAAGCTGACAGGTTTCACTGCATCAAGATGTTGACGATGAAAAAATCCGGTCCGATAGCGGAAAGTTTTAGCTAAGTTCCTGACGTCTAACAGAGTATCTGCCATCATTATTCCTCCAAATTCAATGGAAAATGGCAGGCAAAAGCATGGTTTTTAATTACCCGTAATCGTGGGGTTTCAATACAGGTTTTTTGTGCGTAAGGGCAACGTGGACCTAAACGGCAGCCGACTGGCAAATGCTCAAGGGATGGAATAGCGCCTGGCAAGGTATTTAGCCTGCTTTTATGGGGTAAAGGGCTGCCAAAATCAGGAATAGCGCGGTTCAACGCTTGTGTATAGGGATGGTGTGGTGTCACTAATAATTCATCGGGAGCGGCGCTTTCGACAGTTTGGCCACAATATAAAACATTAATACGATCCACCAGTTTGCTCATTATTTGCAAATCATGGCTTATTAATAGAATGGTGGTGTTATTGTTCTGGTTCAATTTTGCTAACAGACGGAAAATCTGAGCTTGAGTGGTCGGTTCCATCGCATTCGTTGGTTCATCTGCAATCAGCAGGCGTGGTTGGTTAGCTAATGCAATAGCAATCATTACTTTCTGGCATTCCCCTTCGGTTAATTCGTAAGGGAAACTACTCATAATATCTTTGTGATCTTTGATTCCCACGCGATGAAGTAGTTCGATTGCTCGACGTTTACGCCAGTTGAAACATTGCCACCAGCGGCCTTTGTAAGTCCAGCGAGGAATTGCTTGAATGAGTTGTTGACCAATATTTTCAGAAGGATCAAGACAAGATTGTGGTTCCTGAAAAATCATTGAGATATTGTGACCGATAACTTTTCGGCGTTGCCGTGGAGTCAGGCGAAGCAGATCAATATCATTGAAGCGGAAGCGGTCAGCCGTCACTTTGAGATTGTCTTTAGTGACTCCGCTTATCGCTTTGGCAATCAGGCTCTTGCCGGAGCCTGATTCGCCAACCAAGCCGCGTATTTCACCTTCTATCAGTGAAATACTAACGCGATCAACGGCTTTAACTGGCCCTTTAGCAGTCATAAATTCAATCGTGAGGTTGCGAATATCAAGTAATGGCATTTATTCCACCCCGGAATTAATTGCACGGTGTAATCCATCACCGAGCAAGTTTATTAACAATACACTTATCATTATTGCTGCGCCGGGCAGCATAACAGTCCAGGGAGCAACATAGATGAGTTCCAGTGAATCTCCCAACATAGCACCCCATTCAGGGGAAGGTAGCTGAGCACCAAGATCGAGAAAACCGAGTGAAGCGATATCGAGTATGGCAATAGAAAGGGCGCGAGTGAGCTCGTTAACCAATATTGCGGTAATATTCGGTAATACGGCATACCATAGGATGTGATAATTGGATGCGCCATCCAGACGTGCCGCAATGACATATTCTTTATCCAACTCATCATGAACCGCACTGTAAACAGTGCGCACTATACGCGGTAATAGTGCTAGCCAAATAGCGATTATTGCGTGTTGTAAGCTGGCACCAACAAAAGCGACGACAATAATTGCTAGCAATAATGACGGGATAGAAAGTAACGTGTCAAGGATATGATTAAGCACGGCGGATTTCAATCCTCGTGTCATACCTGCGAGGCAACCGATGATTAGGCCGCATAAGGCTGCCGCTACAGTTACCAACAGTGCTGAACCGAATGTAGATGCAGTACCTATCAATAATCGACTGAGAATGTCTCGCCCAAGATCATCAGTACCCAAAAAGAATGCGATATTACCGTGATGTGACCACGAAGGTGGCAGTAGCTGATGACCAAGAAATTGTTGATCAAGCTCATAGGGAGCCAGATAATTACCAAGTAGGCTTAAGGCAATAAGAATAAGTACCCCATAAAAACCTGTCATTGCTAGTGTATCAGAATAGAAAAAACGCCAGATGACCTTTATCGGAGACGGCATTTTCTTTTCACGATAAAAGTTATCTAAGGGCATACCATTCCTTATGCTTCAGAGGGGTGGTTATTGCGCCAATAATATCAGACAACACATTGACAGAAATAACCAGTGTACCAACAACCATAACACCTGCCGAGATGGTGGAATAATCCTGCTGGCGAATTGCGCTGACCAGCCAGTGGCCGAGTCCCGGCCAGTTAAATACCAATTCTGTCATCATAGCTAATGTCAGCATGGTAGAAAATTGTAATCCCAGTTTTGGGATGATGGGAGGCAATGCATTATGTAGTACATGACGACGGATAATGGTCAGCCTTGATAAACCACGGGTTGCGGCAGCTTTAATATAATTTTCCCCAAAAACTTCTTCGGTACTGTTTCTCATTAGCCGGATAACTTCTGTTGTTGGTGCAACCGCGAGGGTAATAACTGGCAAGAGTAGATGTTGAATAGCATTAATAATCATCTCATTGCGATAGGGTGATTTTGATAACCAGGCATCAATTAATGAGAAACCTGTCACAGGATCAATCTGATATAGCAAATCAAAGCGACCGGAAACCGGTAGCCAGCCAAGATAAAGGGAAAAAAACAAGGTCAGCAATAGCGCTAGCCAAAAAATTGGAATAGAAAACCCGATTAAAGCAATGGAGATGATAACAGTATCGGCTGTTTTATTACGCCATACTCCGGCGATAATACCTAGCGGGATACCGGCCAGTAACGCGGCAGAGAAAGCTAGAATGCAAAGCTCCATTGTAGCAGGAAATACTTCCCATAGTTGTTCGCTGATGAGTTCACCATTGATGCTGGATACACCAAAATCCCATAGTAATAAGCTATGGAAATAGAATGTATAAGCATCAAATAGGGATGCACCGCTAAGTGGTGCATTGGGGGTAAAGTAACTGAGGCTAAAGCTAATCAGCGATAGGAAAAATAGTGTAATAATCAGTAGCAACAGACGACGGAGAGTATAAATAATCATTTACCGTCCTTTTGAGCAATATGATCGATTTCTTTTTCTCGGTAAACACCGGCAAAAGAGGTATTACCAAATGGGCTAAGTATTAGCCCCTTAATATCATGGCGATAAGCCTGTAAGCGTAGGGAATAAGCTAATGGTAAGACAGGTAATTGTTGTTCAAGAATTTTTTGAGCGTCATGGTAATACTTAATCCGGGATAATAATTGCTGGTTAATCAAAGCATGCTGCAAAATCTTATCAAATGTTGGGTTACACCAATGGCTGAAATTTGTCTGTGAGGCGATAGCAGCACAGCTTAACAATGGTCGGAAAAAACTGTCTGGGTCATTACTGTCAGTAGACCAGCCTGACAATGTCATATCATGAGATTTATCCATCAGTTTGGTTTCCTGAAAGCGGCCCTCAACGGGTTTGATGCTCATTATAATACCAACCTGTGCTAAGTCAGCTTGAATCAGTTCTGCCATTTTTAGTGGGCTTGGATTATAAGACTGAGAAGCAGTGGGTACCCATAAGCTTAGTTTCATTCCACTCAAGCCAAGATCATTCAGCATCTTACGGGATTTTTCCGGGTTGTATTCTGTAATCTCAGCTTGATTATCATAAGCCCATGATGCCCGTGGTAAAATTGAGGCAGCTGTTTCTGCTGTTCCATAATAGATGGATTGCATCAGCCGTTGGTTATTAATTGCGTAAGCAATAGCTTGTCGAACTTGCAATTGATCAAGTGGTGGCTTACTGGTATTAAAAGCAAGATAGGCGATATTCATTCCGGAACGCAAAGTGAGGCGCAGACGGGGATCATCTCGTAAAATCTTGAGTTGGCTGGCTGCGGGATAAGCCAAAACATCACATTCACCAGTCAAAAGTTTAGACATCCGGCCTGTACCGCCAGCGCCGACATCAATAACTATTTGCTGCATTTGTGGTTTGCCTTTCCAGTAGTTATCATGGCGAACCAGGCGGATAAATTGCCTGGTTTGATAGTTTTTTAGCATAAACGGGCCTGTGCCGACAGGCTTCCAGTCAATTTGTTCATGACGGTTCATTTCGTGTAATTGCTGCCCATATTCTTGAGAAAGTACAGGAGCGTAATGGGTTGCTAAATGCCAAAGAAAAGAGGCGTCTGGTTCATTCAGGCGAAACTCCACCGTATATTCATTAATTTTACGGATGCTTTGAATGGAATCAGCAAGCTGGAGACTGTCAAAATAGGGATAATTTCCACCATTGACATAGTGGTAATAGTGTTGCTTATCAAATAAACGTTTAAAGCTGAAGATAACATCGTCAGCATTCATTTTACGGGTTGGAGTGAACCAATCTGTTGACTGAAATGAGACGTTATGGCGCAAATGAAAACGGTAGGTGGCGCCATTATCAAGAGTTTCCCAACGGGAAGCTAATTCAGGGAGTAGACGGTAAGTATAAGGATCGACATCTAGTAGACGCTCATAAAGTTGGGCGGCCAGGGTATCGACTGTTAAACCGCTACTGGTCAGTTGAGGGTTAAAAGTATTTAGGTTGCCATTAACGCAATAAACAAACCCCTGTTGCCGAATATCAGCTGGAACACGAGGCTTTTTTTCAGACGTAGTCATTGTTGTTGCAATAGCTGGAGTTGAAAGGACTAATATGATCCAATAAATCAAATTGCGCATATAAAGCATCTGTTATTATTTAGAATTGACATATTGTATCTCAATTAGCGATTGAGCCAAGAAAAACGCTGTGATAGTGATTAATGAGAAAAATTCTCAATAAAGTGCTTTACAAAACGTATTGAGAAACATTATCATCTGGATCGCACTTCCGGGTAATAATTTTTGTTATTCCAGGAAGGGCACGACATTGCTCACATTGCTTCCAGTGTTTTTTTAGCCAGCTCGGGTGCTGGCTTTTTTTTATTTACATTCGATCATTTATTACCTGTATTAATATCGTGTTTCTTGATTAAGCCTCGTAACTGATTGTAGGTCAACCCTAGTTTTTCCGACGCTTTTCTCTGATTGAATTTACTCTCGTTTAATGATAATTCGATCAATTGCCGTTCACTATCATGTTGCCATTGCTTCAGATTAACGGGTAGAGAAGGCAGAGGCTGTGAAGATGAATCGTTATGATCACCCGTATTAACTAAAGGGGATTGCGCAGAAACGAACGGGTTGATAATGATATTGCCAAGCTGATTGGGATTTTCGCCATGACGATAAACCGAACGTTCCACAACATTTTTCAGTTCACGAATATTACCGGGCCAGTTGTAATTCTGTAGCTGGTGTTTTGCTTGTGCTGTGAAACCGGTAAACAAGGGCAAATTAAGTTCGCGGCACATTTGAATAGCAAAGTGTTGTGCCAGCAACATGATGTCCTGTTGTCTTTGTCGCAATGGTGGGATCTGAACTACATCAAAAGCTAGCCTATCAAGTAAATCAGCGCGAAATCTACCTTGGGCTGCCATTGCAGGTAAATCATCATTAGTTGCGCATACTAATCGAACATCGACCTGTAATGACTGGCTGCCGCCAACACGTTCAAGATAGCCATATTCAATGACGCGTAGCAATTTTTCCTGAACTTGCATTGGCGCGGTTGCTAGTTCATCAAGAAATAGGGTTCCCCCATCTGCACGTTCAAATCTACCTTGATGCCTTTTTTGTGCGCCAGTAAATGCGCCAGCTTCATGACCAAATAGTTCTGAATCTAATAAATTCTCGTTTAAAGCAGCGCAATTTAGGGAAATAAAGGGACCTTGCCAACGAGGAGATAGATAATGTAGACGGCGGGCAATCAATTCTTTGCCGGTTCCGCGTTCACCAATAATAAGTACCGGTTTATTTAATTTTGCCAGAGCGGATACTTGCTCCAAAATTTCAATAAAACCGTTTGCTTCACCTAATAGATTTTCTGTGATTTCATTCATGGTTATTTTAACCAATAGTTGGTCATTATGATCACTTTATTTTGTCGTCATAAAAAGTCAAAGAAAAAATATCTCTTTATATTTCATGTAAATAAAACGAATAAAAAAGTTGGCATGACTCTTGATATGTAATATTCACAGTATCGATAAATCTTAGTTAAAGAGGATAATTTACTATGGGCATTTTCTCTCGTTTTGCTGATATCGTGAACGCCAACATCTCTTCATTACTGGATAAAGCGGAAGATCCGCAGAAAATGATTCGTCTGATGATTCAGGAAATGGAAGATACTTTAGTTGAAATTCGCTCAACCTCTGCACGCACTTTGGCAGAGAAAAAACAGTTGTCTCGTCGTATTGCGGCAGGTGAACAGCAACTATGTGATTGGCAAGAAAAAGCTGAGCTGGCACTAAGTAAAGATAGAGAAGATTTAGCTCGGGCGGCATTGATCGAAAAACAGAAAGTTTCTGCTTTATTGGATACATTGCAACACGAACTGACCATACTGGAAGAAACACTTGAGCGTATGAAAGGAGAAGTTATCGAGCTTGAAAACAAGCTCAGTGAAACTCGTGCCAGACAACAGTCGTTGGCTCTGCGCCATCAGGCTGCTGCCTCTTCCCGACAAGTTCGTCGTCAGTTAGACAGTGGTAAGATTGATGAGGCAATGGCTCGTTTTGAGCAATTTGAACGTCGTATTGATCATATGGCAGCCGAAGCGGAAACTATGGGTATGGGAAAACAAAAATCGTTAGAACAGCAGTTTGCTGAATTAAAAGCAGATGATGAAATCAACGCGCAGTTAGCAGCAATGAAGGCTAAAATAAATGCTAAAGAACAACATTAATTATGGTGTATTCAACTAACCATTAAGGAATAGTAATGGGTTTTATATTTCTTGGCATTCCATTGATGATCTTTGTGCTTTTTGTTTTACCCATCTGGTTGTGGTTGCATTATAACAACCGGAATTCGAACCAAAGCCGGTTAGAACAACATGAAATTCAGCTTCTGGCAGAGCGTGTACAACATATGCAGGCACGAATCAAAATACTGGAAGATATTCTGGATGCGGAACACCCTGGTTGGAGGCAATATGGCAAATTATAACCGCCGGAAATTGTACAGAATACCTGAAAAGGGCAGGATCAAAGGTGTTTGCGCTGGGTTAGCTCATTATTTTGGCGTACCAGTAGGCTTAATTCGAGCAATGGCTGTATTGTCGTTGTTTTTGGGGTTGTTTGGTTTAGTTGTTATTGCTTATATCATACTGGCTTTTGTATTGGACCCAGCCCCGATGGATTATATCGAAGAGGCTGGCCCTTCAGTACAAAAACTATTGAATGAGGTGGATTATCAGTTAAAAACGGGTGAACTTCGTCTACAACAAATGGAGCGTTATGTTACCTCAGAAACATTCAGCGTTCGCAGTCGTTTCAGCCAGCTTTAATAGCTAGGATTGTGTATTGCCTGGCTATTGAATATTAAAATGAAAAATCGTTATCTGTCAGGCTGGTATATACCCAATAGATTTCGAGTTGCAGCGTGGCGGCAAGTGAACGAATCCCCAGGAGCATAGATAACTATGTGACTGGGGTGAGTGAAAGCAGCTAACAAAGCAGCAACTTGAAGGATGAAGGGTATAATAAAATTATTATGATATTTACTATAGGAGAGACATGAAACGGTTGCAAAATGAATTAACGGCGCTTGTTAACCGTGGGATGGATCGTCATTTACGGTTAGCGGTTACAGGGTTAAGCCGTAGTGGTAAAACAGCTTTTATCACATCTTTGGTCAATCAATTACTTCATGCACACAGCGGTGCTCGGTTGCCGCTATTTTCTGCTGTACGTGACGGACGTTTACTGGGAGTGAAACGGGTTCCTCAGCGCGATTTGGGAGTTCCGCGTTTTGCATATGATGAAGGATTGGCTGCGCTTTATGGTACACCTCCTTCTTGGCCGATACCTACACGGGGTGTCAGTGAAATCCGTCTGGCACTTCGTTACCGTTCTAACGACGCTTTCCTGCGTCATTTTAAAGAAACCTCCACGTTATATCTGGAAATTGTGGATTATCCCGGCGAATGGCTACTGGATTTACCCATGCTGGCTCAAAGTTATCTGGCATGGTCACGTCAGATGAATAGTTTACTACAGGGGAAAAGGGCTAAATGGGCAAAATCTTGGTTGGAACTTTGCAAACAGTGTGATCCACTGGCACCGGTAGATGAGAATCTATTGGCTACTATTGCTCAAGCATATACGGAATATCTGATTAAATGCAAAGAGCAAGGTTTGCATTTTATTCAGCCGGGGCGATTTGTTTTACCGGGTGAAATGATGGGCGCTCCGGCTTTACAATTTTTTCCGTGGCCGGATATCGACTATATCGTTGAATCACAATTTGCTCAGGCAGATCCACATACGAATATTGGTATGTTGCGTAAGCGTTTTGAATATTATTGTCAGTCGGTAGTGAAAGGATTTTATAAAGAGCATTTTTTGCGTTTTGATCGGCAGATTGTATTGGTAGATTGTTTACAGCCATTAAACGGTGGACCGCAAGCCTTTAGTGATATGCGTTTGGCGCTGACACAATTAATGCAGAGTTTTCATTATGGCAAACGAACACTCTTCCGACGCCTGTTTTCTCCTTGTATTGACAGGCTGATGTTTGCTGCCAGTAAAGCTGATCACGTTACCTCTGATCAGCATGCCAATCTGGTTTCCTTATTACAACAGTTGGTTCAAGAGGCCAGACAAAACGCTGCTTTTGAAGGCATCAGCATGGATTGTGTTGGTCTGGCATCGGTGCAGGCGACAGAAAATGGAATGATTGAACATAATGGCGAAAAAGTTCCAGCGCTGAGAGGACACCGGCTGGCAGATGGCAAGTCACTGACATTTTTCCCTGGTGAGGTGCCGCTGTGTTTACCAAAGGATGATTTTTGGCAAAAACAGGGGTTTTGTTTCGAAGAATTTAGTCCCCGCCAAGTGAATGCTGATACACCATTACCTCATGTTCGGTTGGATACCGTGCTGGAATTTTTATTGGGAGATAAAGTGAAATGACGGATTCTCTGAGGCAAAGAATTGACTTCGAAGATCCCTTGCAGGTGTCATCAGAGCCGGTTTTAAAGCCAGCTCAGGTCTTTGATGGGAAAAATAGAGAAAATTTCTCTCTTTTTTCACCAGAGCTTGAGGCTGAAGAACGCGAAGGTCAGGTAGAAGGAATCGTCAATGCAGCATTGAAACCTAAACGCAGCTTCTGGCGTAAAATAGTATATAGTGCTTTGGTTTTACTGGCAGTGAGTATTGTTGCGCAGTCTGTACAGTGGATTTATCAGTCATGGCAGCAACAGGATTGGAGCGCATTAGGTGCGGCAGTGGCAGGAGGAATGATTGTATTTGCCGGTGTGGGTTCTATTATCAGTGAGTGGCGTCGTCTTTACCGGCTAAGAATGCGAGCTGAAGAGCGCGATACAGCGAGAGAACTATTGCAAAATCATGGCGTAGGTAAAGGCCGTGAGTTTTGTGAGAAGTTGGCAAGTCAGGCAGGTATTGAGCACCATCCTGCATTACAGCGCTGGCAGGCTGCTTTGCATGATACACATAATGATCGTGAAGTGGTGGTATTATACGGTAAATTGGTTCAGCCGGTTCTGGATTCTCAAGCAAGGGCTGAAATCAGCCGCTATGCTGCGGAATCAGCATTAATGATAGCAGTGAGCCCGCTAGCAATTATTGATATGGCATTTATTGCCTGGCGTAATATCCGGCTGATTAATCGCATTGCTGGTCTGTATGGTATTGAATTGGGATATTTCAGTCGCATCCGGCTTTTTCGCCTTATTTTGATTAATATCGTTTTTTCTGGTGTTTCAGAGGTAGTGAGGGAAGTAGGTATGGACTGGTTATCGCAGGATATTGCCGCGCGTCTTTCTGCCAGAGTAGCACAAGGGATTGGTGTAGGTTTACTGACTGCTCGGCTTGGCATTAAAGCAATGGAATTATGTCGGCCATTGCCTTGGATGGAAGGTGATAAACCTAAATTGGGAGATTTTCGTCGTCAGTTAATCACTCAACTTAAGAATATCGTTCCAAATAAATCTAAGAACATAGTTGATTAAGTGATATATACTTTAAATTTGTATAAAGCACAAAATATCCAGATAACGGCAACGTTTTACGTTATTTTATTCACCTGTCTTATAATCGATCTTAGAATTTATTTATTTTAGTGAAGGTTTCAATTTATTACATAAAAAACCGGGGACCGGTCAATTTTTACTGACAGAATGCTTCATATGGATAATAGTGTAGAGTAATATTAAAAAAAAATTATAGATATTAGTGTATACCCAATAAATTTCGAGTTGCAGCGCGGCGGCAAGTGAACGAATCCCCAGGAGCATAGATAACTATGTGACTGGGGTGAGAGAAAGCAGCCAACAAAGCAGCAACTTGAAGGATGAAGGGTATAAATAAGGTCAAAACAGATGCGCTTAGAAGTTATTTGCCATGATCGAATCGGGTTGACTCGTGAATTGCTCGATTTACTGGTATTACAGAACATTGATTTAAAAGGGATAGAAATATCCCAAACTGGCCGGATTTACCTTAATTTTTCACAAGTTGATTTCAATACATTCCGTCGGCTGATGGCAGAAATTCGCCGTATTAATGGTGTTATTGATGTTCGTACAGTCTCTTTTATGCCTTCAGAAAGAGAGCATAAAGCGATGTGTGCACTGTTAGAGTCTTTGCCAGAGCCTGTTTTTTCAGTTGATTTAAAAGGAAATATTGAGTTAGCTAACTCAGCCGCGTTTAATCTATTCGGCGCCAGTGAAGAACAAGCTTATCAAAAACCTATTAGCCAGTTTATCAGCGGTTATAACTTTTCGCGCTGGTTTGAAAATAAAAATGCCCAGCAGCGTGTAGAAAGGATAACTCTTAAAGGTCAGGACTACCTGATGGACATTATTCCAATTCAGCTGACTGATGAAAAGCAGCAAACGCAGAGTGTGGGTACAGTGATTATGCTCAAATCTGCCGCCCGAATAGGTCACCAGTTGAAAAAACTGACGGTTAATGATAACAGTGAATTTGAAAAAATTATCGCAGTTAGCCCGAAAATGATTCAAGTTGTCGAGCAGGCTCGCAAAATGGCGGTATTGGATGCGCCTTTGTTGTTGATTGGTGAGACAGGAACGGGTAAAGATATTTTGGCAAAAGCTTGCCATTTACACAGTTTGCGCGGGAAACAACCGTTTCTAGGATTGAATTGTGCATCTATGCCGGATGATGTGGTGGAAAGTGAGCTGTTTGGCTATGCGGCTGGCGCTTATCCTAATGCCATTGAAGGGAAAAAAGGTTTCTTCGAGCAGGCTAATGGTGGAACCGTTTTATTGGATGAAATTGGTGAAATGTCACCACAGATGCAAATTAAGCTGTTGCGTTTTCTTAACGATGGTACTTTCCGCAGAGTAGGGGAAGAAAACGAAGTTAAAGTGAATGTCAGAGTTATCTGTGCTACACAGAAAAATCTGGTTGAATTAGTACAACGAGGGGAATTCCGTGAAGACCTCTATTATCGCCTTAATGTGCTGGCTATTACGCTCCCGCCGCTACGTGAGCGTAAAGCGGATATTATGCCGCTGGTTGAATACTTTATTGATCGCTTTTCTGAAGAACAAGGGATACCGAAACCTAAACTATCTCCTGAAATTGCTAACTTCCTGACTAGCTACAGTTGGCCCGGTAACATAAGGCAGTTACAGAATGCTATTTATCGGGCGTTGACTCAGCTTGAAGGTATGGAGTTGAAGCCGCGGGATATATTACTGCCAGAATTTGAAACCGAGATTTCTTTTAGTGAGGATGTGTTTGATGGCTCTTTAGATGAAATCAGTAAACGTTTCGAACGCTCAGTATTGACCCGTCTTTATCGTCACTACCCAAGTACCCGTAAATTGGCTAAACGACTTGGCGTATCGCATACCGCGATTGCTAATAAATTGAGAGAATACGGCTTGAGTAGCAGGAAACATGCTACCAAGTATGATTCGGATGATGATGAGTAAAAATAATGCCCATTTTGGTGGGCATTATACAATCAATGGATTTATTTCAGTACAGCGAGTGCGCTGTCGTAATCTGGCTCATTAGTAATTTCATCAACCAATTGGCTGTAAATCACTTTATCGCTTTCATCAAGTACAACTACTGCACGAGCTGTAAGACCTCTCAGAGGGCTGTCGCTGATAGCCACGCCATAATCTTTACTGAAAGTATCGCCACGCAGAGTAGAAAGAGTGACAACATTTGATAATCCTTCCGCACCGCAGAAACGGGACTGTGCAAAAGGTAGGTCAGCAGAAATGCATAGGACAACAGTATTCTCCAGGTCATTTGCTACCTGATTAAATTTACGTACTGATGCAGCACAAACACCGGTATCAATGCTTGGAAAGATATTCAATACCTTACGTTTTCCAGCATAGTGGCCGAGGGAAATATCGGAGAGATCTTTGGCTGTTAGAGTAAAATCTTTCGCTTTTTCCCCTGATTTTGGGAATTGGCCACTGACGGAAATATCATTGCCCTGAAATTTTACTGTTTGTGTCATAGTCTTCTTCCTCTGATAAAATGAACCATAGCTTTTCAGTGTAGAAGAATATTCGGCTCTTGCCCACAAAAATAGCGCCTATAAAGTAAAATTGCCTGATTGTGTCATTTTGACAATGGCTTATAATTCGGCACTGGAATATTTTTTTATACTACATATACACAAGGTAGATTACCTTATGCGCTATTTCAGGCTGACTTCATGTGCATTACTTATTAGTAGTTCTTTTATCACCGTTTCTGCCTTTGCTGCAGAAGTTCCTCCTGGCACTCAGCTAAATGACAGACAAGAGCTAGTGCGTCACCTTAAAGACGAGCCAGCATCTTTAGATCCGATTAATGCTGTAGGTCTGACAGAAGCTCAGATTCAGCGTGATTTGTTTGAAGGGTTGGCAAATCAGGATGCGTATGGCAATGCGATCTCTGGGGTAGCGACAGAATGGAAAACAGCAGATAACAAAATCTGGTTTTTTACATTGCGTTCTGATGCCCGTTGGTCAAATGGGGAGCCGGTCACTGCTGCAGATTTTGTTTATAGCTGGCAGCGGTTGGTTAATCCGGCTAATACTTCGCCTTTTGCTTGGTTTACGGCACTGGCAGGTATTGAAAATGCACAAGAGATTATTGACGGCAAATTGCCACCAGAAAAACTGGGTGTTAAGGCCGTTGATAAACATATATTACAGGTTAAATTGGACCGGCCCGTTCCTTATTTTCCTAATTTGACGGCGAATTTCAGTCTCTATCCAGTTAATAAGAACGTAGTAGAAAAATATGGAAAAGATTGGATAAAGGTTGGCAATTTGGTAGGGAATGGTGCTTTTAAATTACATGATCGAGTTGTTAATGAAAAAATTGTTCTGACACCAAATCCTTATTATTGGGATCATAAAAAAACAGTTCTAACCAAAGTTACATTTGTGCCGATTAATCAGGAATCACATGCAACTAAGCGTTATCTGGCAGATGATCTGGATATTACCGAATCCTTCCCTAAAAACATGTATAAAAAGTTGCAACATGAATTACCCGGGCAAGTATATACACCCGATCAATTGGGGACCTATTATTACGCTTTTAACACACAACGCGCACCAACTAATGATGCCAGAGTGCGTAAAGCGCTTTCTATGACGATTGATCGCAAAATCATTGCGGAAAAAGTATTGGGGACAGGAGAAAAACCAGCCTGGCGCTTTACGCCGGATGTGATAGCAAGTTTCCATCCTACAATCAGTGACATGGAACAGCGCACACAGGCGGAACTGGATCAGCAAGCTAAAACTCTGTTGCAGATTGCGGGTTATAGTCCGAACAATCCGTTGAAACTTTCTCTGCTCTATAATAGCTCGGAAAATCATCAAAAGATTGCTATTGCTGTTGCTTCCATGTGGAAGAAGAAACTGGGGGTGGAGGTGAATCTGGTTAATCAGGAATGGAAGACGTATATTGATAACCGTAATACCGGTAATTTTGATGTTATTCGAGCATCTTGGATTGGCGATTACAATGAGCCATCCACATTTCTAAGCCTGTTGACTTCAACGCATAGCGGCAATATTGCTAAATTCCACCAGGCTAATTACGACAGACTCTTACGGGCAGCTAGCGTACAAACAGATGATGCTCTGAGAAACGATGACTATAACAAAGCGGAGCAGATAATTGCTGAGCAGGCACCGATTGCACCGATTTATCAATACACTAACGGCAGGTTGATAAAGCCTTGGTTAAAAGGATATCCAATCACCAATCCAGAAGATGTAGCGTATAGTCATACTATGTACATTATTAAGCATTGATTGTATACGAGTTGTTTTTAATGTTTTTCTATCGTTTTTAGTTTCTCTTATCCGCCTTGTTTTATGGGCGGATTTTTGTTTTTTTCTATCATTGATTATCCATAAGAGCCTATATTTTTTACCGGTTTAATTGATGGTATTATAGTTTTGCTGTTAAAAATATGATCAAAAATACCGATGATTTCGAGAAATCATGACGGTATCTTGGTTAAATTAATAGTAAGGATAATAGCGTGCTAACCGATACAAAATTAAAGTCATCAAAGCCAGAAAGTAAGCAATACAAGGTCTCAGACCGTGACGGGTTGTATATTGCTGTGTTGCCGGCGGTACCGTCTTATTTCGATACGATTGCCGCATCAATGGGAGGAGTGAGACACTCACGATAACGCTAGGAATTTATGCTCAGAGTTGCAAAAGAGTGTGAATCTTCTCAGTGATTTGTTTTTCTCTTTTGATTAATTGTTCGTTATCCGTAGGAATTATTCCAGAGGCTATTTGACATTCTGAAAAGAGAATATCTTTCAGGGCATCCTTTTGTACAGGTGAAAGCAGTTGTAACATTGCAATCACGATCCGCTCTGTAGCTGTGATGCTGATTTCCAATTCACAAACAGCTTCATTAATTGTTCTGCCACAACAGCAGTAACAAAACTTTCAACCGATCCTTGATAAATTCATCGTCGGTATTATTGTGAGTGGAAGTATAACCTTTATCTATGACATTGAGTATCCGTTCTTTTTCTTTGTCATCAACTCCTATTGATGAACTGACGCCAGAATTTGGACGGTTTGTTGAATTAAGCAGCAGCACCAAGGATGGCTTAAATCTGAAACATCTTAATCATTGCCTGTATATACAAATTTCATATTAAAGTAATACATGTCGCTTATTTGTGATACAAAATACATTGATGTTTTGTAAGTTATTTTGAGTTGTTCAGATCTGTTTCATAGTGTATTTTGTATATACAGATTAACCACGAGTTAGAGCACATGAAGTTCTTGATATCATCAAACATCAGGTTGAAATTAGCAGGCAAAAGCCCGCCTGTTAATGAAGAAGATATACTCCAATGTTTTTCTAATCGGGTTGGATGCTTTCTTGAAGATACAAGGGAAGATAACAGAACCGATCCACCCACTAAATGGTTTATATCCGAAACTGATTATGGTGTTAAGTTAAAAATAGTCTTTATCTATTACCCTGAAAAGGGGATTGCGATAAGGACAGCTTATGCACCTAACGAAGATGAATTGAGAATTTACAGAAAATATGGTCTAGGAACAGAGAAATGAGCAATCAAACTGATAAGCGAGCAAATGGCCTGATAGCTTCCACTGACGAAGCATGGGAAAACGGTGAGCTTGGTTGTAGTGAGGCTCACATTAAAGTATCTAATGATATAACAGATGATCTGATTAACGATGCGCTGGAGTTACAGCCGATTTCAATCAGATTAAACAGGTCTCTGATAGAAGACTTGAAAATGATAGCCGATCTTAATGGCTTAGGTTATCAGCCATTAATCAGACAAGTTTTGAATCGTTTTGCTGATAGTGAGAAAAAACGGATACTCGCCGAAGCTCACAGTAAAATAATGAGAAGTGAAAAAAGAAAATCTAATAAGCATCATAAAGCTGCTTAACTACATATACCCAATAGATTTCGAGTTGCAGCGCGGCGGCAAGTGAACGCATCCCCAGGAGCATAGATAACTATGTGACTGGGGTAAGTGAACGCAGCCAACAAAGCAGCAACTTGAAGGATGAGGGGTATATACCGTAAAAGCGGGACTTAACTATGACGGTTAATATTATAGTGCCGGCATGGTTATCTGCGCCGAAGTAAAGAACGGTAAAGTTAGTACGAATATTGGGTTCAGCGCTGAAACTTTTGGTATTTTAAATCCGGCGAATAATAAGCTTGAATCTGTCTTCTTTATCAAGAACGGGCAAGTGTTTATGCGTGCGTTCATTGATAAAACGGTTATTCAAGAGTTGCTGGTGGGTGTTGACACTAAATTTCTTAATTATGTTCTGAATAAGTCTGGTTTGCATATTGACATGAGAACCGGGGTATTTGAAGTAAATGGAATTTCTGGTGGCTATAGAATGAAGATAACCATGAGGCTTTTATTGACTCATATTTTTAAATGTGCTTAACATTTGCAAGCATAAGCAGTTTGGAAACAGCATGGTATACAGCAAAGCATTTAACAGATAAGGAGCTGGATGTGGAAATAATTTATGGTTCATTGTTGAAAGATGCTGATGCTGTCTATGCCTGTCAATTTGACGGTAAGGGCGGTATTACACCAATTGATATCAATGTATTAGCCACACCAGCTCAACCTTTCTGGCAACATCTGGATTACCATAATCCCAAGAGTTATCAATGGATTATGGACACGGATTTGTTACCAGAGCTTATCAAAGCAGGATTAGCAGGGGAGAGTTTAAGGCCGAAAGTAATCCGTACTGGTGACGGTACGATGATCACTCTCCGAACAATTAATAACAATGAAAGTGAACGCCCGGATCAATTGGTGACGTTCCGTATTTATATCAATGCTAAAGTCATTATTTCCAGCCGCCATCGTAAAGTTCATTCACTTGAACAGGTGCTAAGCGATTTACAAAATGGTATAGGAGCGAAAACGACTGGGCATTGGTTGGTAGAAATGATTGATGCTATAACCGATGAAGTGGGTAATTTTATTGAAGATCTGCATGATAACCTTATTGAGCTTGAGAATATGACTCTGGAGCAACAAATGCCAGGGCGGGGTGAATTAGCTTTGCTGCGTAAGCAACTGATTATTCTACGTCGTTATATGGCCCCTCAGAGAGATGTATTTTCCCGTCTTGCCAGTGAAAAATTCCCTTGGATGAGTGATGAGGATCGTCGTCGGATGCAAGAAATTTCCGACCGTTTGGGGAGAGAGCTGGATGATTTGGATGGCTGCATCGCTCGCACAGCAGTTATTGCTGATGAAATTGCTTCAATGATGGCGGATGCCATGAATCGTCGTACTTATGCCATGTCACTACTTGCTATGATCTTTTTACCAACAACATTCCTAACCGGATTATTTGGCGTCAACCTTGGTGGTATTCCTGGTAATGAATATTATTTGGGTTTCAGTATCTTTTGTTTATTACTATTGGGATTGATTTTATTTGTTGCGTGGTGGTTAAGGCGAAGTAAATGGTTATGAAAGCCAAATAGCTATTTGGAGAAATAAAACATAATTATCGGAGTGTTTTGCTAAAACTAGTTTCTAATTTGAGATATATCAATGTTCATCAAGAATACTTCAGGCATTATGACTCCCGCAGGTGAAAGCAACGTTAAGCGATGAACGTTGTGCTCCATAATTGTAGTTTTTCTCACATTGAATCTTTATATAAATTGCCCATTCCTGTGCCGATGTTATTTTTTAATGTCGGCTTTTTTTATTTTTCATTATTATCCTAGTTAGAATAAGAAACTAATAAATTAAAATTAGGGTGAAAAATAAATTACCGCGCTGAAATATGTCTAAAACGGTACTTCTACGGAAAAAATCATTGTTCATTCGGATCAGGGTAGTTAATCCGGAAACGACGATAGCTGGCTGTAGTCGCTCGTCTTTAGCGAAAATTGCTGATTGGGCGGGGAGTAGTTACCTACAGATATGTTTCAAACAAAAAGAAAAATCCGTATAATCCCCTTCCTGCAAAAATCTATATAGGAAATCCATGGTCGATATAATCGACAATGTGAGAAGTCATGATGAATCAGAAAGATACGAGAAGAGAGACACTTGAATTCAACAAGCTCCAGAAACGCTTAAGGCGGAATGTTGGCAACGCTATTATTGATTACAATATGATTGAAGAAAATGATGTTGTAATGGCATGTATCAGCGGTGGCAAAGATTCATTTGCGATGTTAGATATCCTATTGAATCTGCAAAAGGTTGCACCTGTAAAATTTAAAGTAGTTGCAGTGAACCTTGATCAGAAGCAACCGGGTTTTCCTGAGCACATTTTACCTCAATATTTTGAAAGTTTGGATATTCCATATTATATCGTAGACAAAGATACATTCTCAGTTGTTAAAGAGAAGATACCGGAAGGTAAAACCACATGTGGGTTATGTTCAAGGCTTCGCCGTGGAACACTTTATTCTTTTGCTGAAAAAATTGGGGCAACAAAAATTGCACTTGGACATCATTTAGACGACATTGTCGAAACTCTGTTTCTTAATATGTTCCACGGCTCACGTATGAAAGCTATGCCTCCAAAGTTACGATCTGATGATGGACGTAACGTAGTCATAAGGCCACTAACATATTGTCGAGAGAAAGACCTTATTAAGTATTCGGAATATAAAGAATTTCCAATCATTCCTTGTAATCTATGTGGTTCTCAAGAAAACCTACAGCGGCAGGCGATTAAAGCTATGTTGGTAGATTGGGATAAGAAAACCCCAGGCAGGGTGGAGAGTATTTTCAAATCCATACAAAATGTTAGCCCAAGCCAATTAGCAGATAAAACGCTTTTCGACTTTGTCAATTTGCCGCTGTATCGTGGAGGTGAAAGAGAAGAATACGCATTTAACGAAGCCGTAGTATCGTCGACTAACATTGATGAATCTATGTTTATTGATGTCACAAACATTTAAAAATACATACCAAATTGATAGCACGTTATTGTGCCAATCAACATCTTTCTGTATACCCCAGAGCAGTCTTTATTACAGGCTGCTTGCATTCTATTTTTGTTCTCTGTTAAAAATATAGGATCGTCCTGCTAAATCAATACTTTTACTTAACATTCGTAATTGACAAATATGGCCTTGAATTGTTTCTGGTGAAACCTTTTAGGCTCTTCGAATATTAAAACCATGGTATTTATTAAATATCTTCTTTCAACATTTGGAAATAAAATTGCATTTTAGTTGTTTATGATGATTTCTTAAAATGACCGTATTCATAAAATCCAGAATACTCTGAGTATGGAATGAGTTCTGTGCTTGCCACTCTGGATGTCAAATCAATTGTGTGAGAAGATAAATAGGGAAACACAAAAAACTGTTTCTTTCCATATTATTTTTGTCTTCGAATTTATTTAAACATAACTGTTTAATTTAGACAACATAAATTCTTTATAGTTTCAGTTTTATTGCTTGGTTAGATAATAGGATTATCTTTAACATATAAATATACTGATTTATAATCCTATAGTGCTATATTTTTATTAGATAATTGTCAAGATTATTGTGTTAAATAATTCTGTCCTGAATCTCAAAGTTGGAACCTGTCATTAGCTCTTTCTTCCGTTTCTGGTAGAATCTCTTTAATATTTTTTATCCATCGGGAATCCTTCCGTAGACCCACTGTCAATAATATGTAAATGGGGTTTAGAAAGTGAAATATATCATTTTTGTTACGTTACACCTTAAAGAGTTTGTGATAGATTCAGCCCGTTTTTATCTATTAGTGTTGAACAATTGGTTTTTTTTCTGCAATAGAGAGTAAAGATATGAATGGATTTGTATATTTAGCAATGGCAATTGTGGCTGAAGTCGTAGCAACGGCTTCATTAAAAGCCTCCGATGGGTTCAGTAAATTGTTTCCTTCTATACTGGTCATCGTTGGGTATGGTATCGCTTTCTGGGGATTATCTCAGGTAGTCAAAGTTGTTCCATTAGGAATTGCTTATGCGATATGGTCTGGCCTTGGTATTGTGTTGGTTTCCATTGCGGCGATATTTTTATATCAGCAGAAGTTGGATTGGGCGGCTATTTTAGGTATGGTGCTCATCATTGCTGGTGTGATGGTAATAAATTTGCTTTCTAACAGCAGTGCACATTAATTAACTACGTTACTTGGTTTTCCCTGAATCGTTTTTTGGAGAAGAGAGATGCTAAATTTCAGCGATAAGAAAGGATTCAAAACAGCCTTATTAGGGGGAATATTCTTTAATTGTGCTTTATTGTTTGGCTGTAGTAGTCAAGCAGGGAAAACATTTGCCCAACATCAGGCAATACAATATTCTCAGTCAGAAATTAGCCTTGGAGATGATGCCAAAGCGACATGTATTTATGCAGGTGGGACGCCTGCATTAGCAATACAATTAAATGGTATGCAAGTACCCGTTTGTCAATTAGCGAATGGTAAACGTTGTGATGAAAGGGCATTGTTGCAGGGTTTTTGTGCATAAATTTGATGTAGCGATCAAGCAACTAAAATGCCCTGTTTGTTATGAGCAGGAACATGCCGTTGGGAACTCTGGTAATAGAGATTCCTTAGGCATGATTCCACGGGTATGTTTGATTCATCAGACAAACATTTTCAGCAGTCTGAGTTGGAAGTTATTTACGGTCAAAAAATTGGCTGATTAACACTAATACTGCAACCACCAGATAGGTGGCAAAAATACCGACTAGCCATTGTGGCATCTCTAATGACAGGAATTGCCATTGCTTTACTGAACAGTCACCATAGGCTTCAAATACAGAAGGAAGCCATTGATTTAATGCTAGCCATGAAGGAAAGTTGACTAAGAAATCACAGGTATTAAATGGAGAAGGATACAACTGAATCATAGTATGTTCCCACGCCAGTTTCAGGCCACTCCAGGCACTGTAGATCCATAAAATAATAGCCAGCCAACGTAGTGGCGTTTTTGGTGCTATCGCGCCCAGTAATCCGGCACCTAATACACCAAACAGAGCGACTCGCTCATAAATACACATCACACAGGGCTGTAATTTCGTCACATGTTGAAAATATAATGCTAAACCTTCCAGTATCAGGGCAGTAAGCGTCATTAACAACCATGCGTTTCGTCCTTGAGAACAGTGGGTTAAAAATCGAATCATTTCCTTTTTTCCGTGTAGATAAGGTAAGCAATAGAACATCTATTCTGCCGACTTACCTGCAACAAAAAAAGTCAATTAAGGTAAATTTGATTTTTTCAGGTAAAAAATGAAGCCGTATTGAGCTACCTCGTGCTCGATACGGCATGAATTTCTTACTGGTTATGGTAAAACGATTAATCCCCACTGAACCATCATGTCAGTGACCGGAATTAACAGAAATTCCACGCACAGCAAACCAACTAGAGTCATTACAATGGTATAGGGTAATGCCATTATGACCATTCGTCCGTAAGAAAGGCGAATCAATGGTGATAATGCTGAGGTTAACAGGAACAAGAATGCTGCTTGCCCGTTAGGTGTTGCAACAGAAGGCAGATTAGTGCCGGTATTAATAGCAACTGCCAGATATTCATATTGTTTATGTGAGATCAGGCCATCTCGCATAGCAGCCATAGCTTCATTGATATAAACCGTACCAACAAATACGTTATCTGATACTGCGGAGAGTAAGCCGTTAAATAGGTAAAACAGAGAAAGCTGTGAAGCTTCAGAAGATTGTAAAACGAACTGAATAAATGGAGTAAATAATTGTTGATCAACTATCACTGCAACAACGGAGAAGAATACTGTCAGTAATGCAGTGAATGGCAATGCTTCTTCAAACGCTTTACCTAAAGCGTGCTCTTCCGTAATGCCACAGAACGAAGTGGTAAGAATAATGACAGAAAGACCGATCAGACCAACTTCTGCCAGATGAAATGCTAAAGCAATGACTAGCCATATACCTATTAATGCCTGAGCAATAAGCTGTGTTTTTTCCTGCCGGGTTCGTTTTGTACTGGTTTTTTTATCATAATCTTCCAGTACCTGCCGGACACGTTCCGGTAATTCTGCGCCGTAACCGAATAGCTTAAAACGTTCGACCAGGAAACAGACTAATAATCCACAGATAAAGACAGGTAGTGTGACTGGAGCCATGCGAATAAAGAAAGTGACAAAATCCCAGTTAACGTGTTTGGCGATAATCAGATTTTGTGGTTCGCCTACCATTGTCATCACACCACCGAGTGCAGTACCTAGACCTGCATGCATCATCAGGCTGCGCAAGAAAGCACGAAATTGTTCAAGGGTCTGTTTCTTTTCTGCGGTATTAATGTGACCATTATCATTAATTACATCATGTTGATTAGATATAAAGTTGTTATAGATAGAATAGAAGCCAAGGGAAACACTGATAACCACCGCGATAACCGTCAGGGCATCAAGAAATGCAGAGAGGAATGCACTGGCTAGGCAGAATGCTAAAGCAAGCATTCGCTTAGATTTTATGGAAAGAAGTAGTTTAGTGAAAACGAACAACAATAACTGCTTCATGAAGTAAATCCCTGCAACCATAAATATCAGTAACAGGATAACTTCCAGATTATTAGCAATTTCATGACCAATTTGTTGAGGCGATGTCATGCCGATGATAACAGCTTCAATGGCCAACAAGCCACCTGGTTGTAATGGATAACATTTAAGTGCCATTGCCAAAGTAAAGATGAATTCGGCAACAAGCAACCATCCTGCAACAAATGGGTTGATGAAAAAGAATACAAGTGGATTGATGATAAGAAAGCTGAAGATAGCTAGCTTATACCAATCTGGCGAGTTGCCGAGAAAGTTTTTTGTCACTGCTTGTCTGATACTGGTTTTCATTATGATTAAAATTCATCCAAGTATGTAAGGTTGTATTCATTAAACAATAGTACTCTTTAATACAAAATATTTTAAGAGAGATTAGGGATAATTAAGTTGTTAACGTATCTTTTTTATGGTCATTTTTCTGGTTTCTAGACTAGATCGCTATATTGGGGTTGCGGATTCTGATATAATTTCATCTATTATTAGTTGAAATAATCGCGTTGGAATAACAAAAATATGGTCATTAAGGCTCAAAGTCCCGCAGGTTTTGCGGAAGAATATATAATTGAGAGTATATGGAACGGCCGTTTTCCTCCTGGCTCTATTCTGCCAGCAGAGCGTGAATTATCTGAGTTGATTGGTGTAACAAGGACTACCCTACGTGAGGTATTGCAACGTTTGGCTCGTGATGGCTGGTTAACTATTCAACATGGCAAGCCAACAAAAGTGAATAACTTTTGGGAAACATCGGGCCTTAATATTTTAGAAACTCTGGCCCGTCTTGATCACGATCGTGTTCCTGAGTTGATTGATAACCTATTGGCAGTAAGAACGAATATTGCCGCAATATTTATCCGTACTGCTTTCAGGCACAATCCTGCTCAGTCATTGGAAGTGTTAGCAGAAAAAGAGCATGTAGAAGATAGTTCAGAGTCATTCAGCGCTTTGGATTATGACATTTTCCGCGGGCTGGCTTTTGCTTCAGGTAATCCAATTTATGGGCTTATTATCAATGGGTTGAAAGGGCTTTATACCCGTGTAGGACGTTATTACTTTTCTAATCCTGAAGCACGCAAATTAGCGATGAACTTTTATCAGCAATTGGCGACGTTATGCCGTGATAAATCTTACGATAAGGTCATGGAGTGCGTGCGTAACTATGGTAAAGAGAGTGGTGTAATTTGGCATAGCATGCAAAGTACAATGCCGAGTGATTTGTCTGAAGTTTGTCGTTGATATCTCATTAGTATTTTTGCTTAACTTCAAGTCTGATCTTGATCTATTAATTTCAAATCAAAATTATTTTGAATTGACCCGAGGTAGAGTACTCTGCCTCGGGAATTTTGTTTTTTCGTTCTTCTTAGTCCCATGTCAATTATCAATGTGTTTATTTTAGAATATTATTCTTGTTTTTTGGTTTTTGTTTGAATTTTTATTTCGATTAATTGATGGTTATTGGTATCTTGTGGGTGTTTGATTGATTCACGCTATTTCAGACAAAAAGCCAAGAATAGTTACTGGATATGAAATAATTAGTATGCGATCCACAACACGATTTTTGTTTTAATTTTATGATTTTAATGTCATTTTTTATAAATTATCTGTGCGCAAATAACAAATGAAATTGTTGCGTAATTGTAATCTAATTGTGACCTGAATCATAAATATAGATTATTGACGTTACCGATGATTGTTCTATATTGGCTTTTTATAAACAGCATATTATGCTTGCCTAAATTTTTTATCATCAGGGGACCATGATGAAAATCCTTGTCTTAGGTAGTGGTGTTATAGGTGTAACCAGTGCCTGGTATTTAGTGCAGCAAGGTCATGAAGTAACTGTTATTGATCGTCAAGAAAGTGCCGCAGAGGAAACCAGTGCTGCTAATGCCGGGCAGATTTCTCCTGGATATGCGACCCCATGGGGAGCACCAGGTATTCCACTGAAAGCGATTAAATGGATGTTTCAACGCCATGCTCCATTGGCTATTCGACCTGATGGCTCATTGTTTCAGTTGCGTTGGATGTGGCAGATGTTACGTAATTGCGATGCGAGTCACTATGCGATAAATAAAAGTCGGATGGTACGGTTAGCAGAGTACAGTCGTGATTGTATCAAACAACTGAGAGCAGATACTGGTATTCAATACGAAGGTCGCCAGGGAGGAACCCTTCAGTTATTCCGTACCAATAAGCAGTTTGATAATGCGGTGAATGATATAGCAGTTCTTGAACAGGAAGGTGTTCCTTACAATCTATTAACCGCGGATAAACTGGCAACAGTAGAGCCGGCACTGGCGCATGTTGCCCACAAACTGACAGGCGGCTTGCAATTACCTAATGATGAAACAGGAGATTGTCAACTTTTTACCAAAGAGCTGGCAAAGATGGCAAAAACGGCGGGTGTGACGTTTTTGTTTAATAAACAAGTCAAACGGTTGTTGGTAGAAGGGCATTGTATTACTGGCGTACAGTGTGAAGATGGTGTCATGACGGCAGATAGTTATGTTGTTGCGATGGGGGCATACTCTACTGATCTGTTGAAAGATCTTGTCAAAATCCCGGTATACCCACTGAAAGGTTATTCATTAACTATGCCTATCGTGGATGCGGAATGGGCGCCGGTATCTACTGTGTTGGATGAAACATATAAAATTGCTATGACCCGGTTTGATAATCGTATTCGTGTTGGCGGAATGGCGGAGATTGTGGGTTTTAATTTAAATATTCTTAAAGCTCGTTGTGAAACACTGAAAATGGTGGTGCAGGATCTCTATCCGGAAGGTGGGAATATTGCTCAAGCTAATTTTTGGACGGGTTTACGTCCAATGACACCAGATGGAACCCCAATTGTTGGGCCAACGGAGTATAACAATCTCTATTTAAATACAGGACATGGTACGTTGGGATGGACAATGGCATGTGGTTCCAGTCAGTTACTGGCTGATCTTATTTCAGGTAAGAAACCCGCCATTGCATCTGATGATCTGTCAGTATTTCGTTATATTAATGGTCTCAATACAAAACCTGGGCTACTTAGCCACCAATTACACACTTGAACTGAGGGGTTAATATGCCACGTCCGATTTCGGCAACTATCCATCTTGATGCATTAGAGAATAACCTAGCTGTTATTCGTAATAAGGTTGGTAATAGTAAGATCTGGGCTGTAGTTAAAGCAAATGCCTATGGTCATGGTTTGCGTTGTATATGGCCGCATCTCGATCAAGCAGATGGATTTGCCTTACTTGATTTTAATGAGGCCATTTTATTGCGGGAGCAGGGTTGGCAGAGGCCAATATTGCTGCTGGAAGGTTTTTTCCAACCGGAAGATTTGCGAATAATTGATGAATACCAATTGACGACAGTAGTACATAGTCATTGGCAGCTTAAAGCAATAGAAGCGGCTAATTTTAGTCATCCAATCAATATTTATCTTAAACTTAATAGTGGTATGAATCGGTTAGGATTTCCTGCCGATCAATATAGAGAAGTTTTATCGTTGGCAAAGAATATTCGACAAATTGGACAAATAACGTTGATGTCGCATTTTGCGAATGCAGATAAAAAGATTGGCGTTACTGAACAACTTAACGTTATCGATTCGGTCAGTCAGGGCTTGAATATTTCTCAATGTTTGGCTAATTCGGGGGCTTGTCTATGGTATCCACAAACTCATAGAGATTGGGTACGTACTGGTATAGCCCTTTATGGTGCTTCACCTAGTGGAAAATGGGAAGACATTGCAGATGTTGGGTTGAAAGCAGTAATGAGTTTGAAAAGTGAGATTATTGCGGTTCAGAATCTCAAGGCAGGGGACAAAATTGGTTATGGCAGTAAATATACAGCACCAGGTCCTATGAGAGTCGGCACAGTTGCTTGTGGTTATGCTGATGGTTATCCTCGTTGCGCAATGACTGGAACGCCAGTTATTGTAAATGGCGTTAGAACCCAAATGTTAGGTGCAATATCAATGGACATGATGACAGTGGATTTAACGCCTTGCCCGCAAGCACAAATTGGCAGCCCTGTCGAATTATGGGGGCAAAATCTGCCAGTGGATGATGTGGCTGGCGTTCCTGGAACTATTGGATATGAATTGTTGTGCGCATTAGCAGAGCGGGTTCCGGTATCCGTATGTCGTTAGATTTTGGATTGGGCAGTTTGCCCTGAAAGATGGAATATTACTGATATTATTGAAAGAAATGCGTTATTGGTTTCACTAAATTAATATATCGTTGTTTCATATATATAATCTGTATATTTTTACTAGTAAGACTAATTAGCGTTTAAGCATATGATGCGCTTTGAGCAAAAGTAGAACTTTATTACTTGGAAATCAGGAGAATGACTTTTACACTTGAAACCGGATAATTGCATATACCCTATGGATTTCAAGATGCATCGCGGCGGCAAGGGAGCGAATCCCCGGGAGCATAGATAACTATGTATGTGACTGGGGTGAGTGAGTGCAGCCAACAAAGAGGCAACTTGAAAGATGACGGGTATACATCATTGTTTATAGGAAATCGTTAATAATGGCCAATAAAGCTAAAATTCTAGCCGCAGTCGCAGCTTTTTGTCTTTCTTCATCTGTAGCCTATGCAGGGCAGTGGTCAATTGGCGCATCTGTTCTGGCTGAGGCATCACCTTATAAAGGAGTAAAGAATAAAGATAAAGTATTGCCTGTTCCAATGGTGAATTATGAAAGTGAAGATTTCTACTTTCATACTTTAGCCGCTGGGTATTATTTGTGGAATCAACCGAAAGATCAATTGTCTTTAGATGTTTATTATTATCCTCAAAGTTTCCGTCCAAAAGATAACAAAGATGAACAGATGAAAAAACTGGATCGTCGTCGTGATACCATTATGGGTGGTTTCAGTTATCGTCATATTGAAGACTGGGGGACGTTACGTAGCTCTTTTGCTGCGGATACTTTGGGTAAAAGTAAAGGTGTGACGGTTGACCTTGCTTATCTGTATAGTTTTGAAAATGATGATTGGTCATTACAGCCGGGACTCGGTGTGGTTTGGAGTAGTAAGAAACAAAACCGCTACGAATATGGAATTAAAGGTAGTGAGTCACGTCGTAGTGGACTAGAAAAATATACGCCAGGTGATAGCTGGACTCCTTATTTGGAATTATCTGCCAGTTATAAGTTTAATCAGAAATGGTCTGCATTTATGATGGGGCGCATTGAACGTTTACCTGATGAAATTAAAGACAGTCCGATGGTTAATAAATCATATTCAAGTATCGCTTGGGCAGGTATTACGTATAGTTTTTAATTGCTATCAGCGATAATACCAGAGAAAAACTGAGTCCAATCCTGTTGATTTATGGATTCAGTTTTTTGTTGGAAAGTAATTTAGGATACTTACCAATTGTCTTTTCGGCAGCGGATTGTAACCGAAATGTGGGCTGGATTATCATCTTTGGCAATTAATGGTTTATTTATACGAGCGGTTTCTACACAAATCATATTCTTATAACCTTTATCGCATATATCTTTCATATTATCCGATAGAGCAGCCCCTGGGTTCCAGCATACAACATCACTGTGATGATAATGGTAAATTTCAATCGTTCGTTTCAGTAATTTATCCCTTATCAGACTAAAATCTTCTGGTTCTGTATAAACGCGGTCAGTACGATCATTGAAAATAAGATATTCTTCTACTGTGTGTTGCTCTTTACCAGTAATAACATCAATAAAATGTTTACCCAAGCCGCTGACAGAAATTTGATTAACATCGCCTACATTCAGATACGTATGCAGTGCACCGGTTGCTTGATAATTACCATAAGTTTCCAGCTCTACTTCACAGGTTTCACACAGTTTGAAACGTGCAATTAGGGTAAAATCATGCGGCCATAATTTATGGGTATATTCATTATCTCTCAGAGTGAAAGTTAATATTACTCCATTTTCATGTTCATTATGTGCGCTAAACTCCCAGGGTAGAATTCTGGCAAAACCGTGACTTGGTGTTCCTATTGAGCCAAACCAGGGCCAGCAAATAGGAATCCCACCGCGGATAGCTGAGCCTGCTTTAAATACTGCTTTCTTGCTTAGCCATAATCCCGGTTCCTGACCTCTGGGTTGCCAGGCGATGAGATGTGCCCCTTGCAGGCTGATTGCCCCACGAACTTTTGGATGAGATATGACAATCAATGGAAGTTCATCCATGTTTCGCTGACTGATAGAAGGGGATATCTGTTTCGCAACCGGTAATGCAAAAATTTTATCGTTCATCCATATAACCTTGTGAAACCAAAGCAGGATATTGCATCGCCTAAGAATAGCGCATGTTGTATACAGATTAAAATAAAAGAGCTGCCGGGGAAGGCAGCTCTTTTAGACAAGGTGATAACTCAGTTACTTAGAGATGTGAGTGATCAGATCCAGAACTTTATTAGAGTAACCTGTTTCGTTGTCATACCAGGAAACCAGTTTCACAAAGTTATCGTTTAGGGCGATACCTGCTTTTGCATCAAATACAGAAGTCAGTTTTTCGCCATTGAAATCGTTAGATACTACATCGTCTTCGGTGTAGCCCAGGACGCCTTTCAGCTCGCCTTCAGCCGCATCTTTGATTGCATCACAAATTTGCTGATAAGTGGCTGGTTTTTCCAGACGTACAGTCAGGTCAACAACAGATACGTTAGGAGTTGGAACACGGAAAGCCATACCAGTCAGTTTACCGTTCAATTCAGGGATCACTTTACCGACTGCTTTAGCGGCACCAGTAGAAGATGGGATGATATTTTGAGCTGCACCACGGCCACCGCGCCAATCTTTCGCAGAAGGGCCATCAACGGTTTTCTGAGTTGCAGTGGTTGCATGAACGGTGGTCATCAAACCTTCAACAATGCCGAATTTATCATTGATAACTTTAGCCAGTGGTGCCAGGCAGTTAGTGGTACAGGAAGCATTGGAAACGATGTCTTGACCTACATAAGATTTATGGTTAACACCCATAACAAACATAGGCGTGTCATCTTTGGACGGACCAGTCAGAACAACTTTTTTTGCACCAGCGGTAATGTGCTTACGTGCTGTTTCGTCGGTCAGGAAGATACCTGTTGCTTCGGCAACAACATCAACGCCCACTTCATTCCATTTCAGGTTAGCTGGGTCCTTTTCTGCTGTAACACGGATAGTTTTACCGTTAACAATCAGGTGGCCGTCTTTGACTTCAACAGTACCGTTGAAGCGACCATGAGTTGAATCGTATTTCAGCATGTAAGCCATATATTCGGCATCTAGCAAGTCGTTGATTGCAACGATTTCGATGTCTGAACGTTCTTGTGCAGCACGGAAAACAATACGGCCGATACGACCAAAACCGTTGATACCTACTTTGATAGTCATAGTATTCCACCAGCTATTTTTTAGTGAATTAAAAGTTGTTACTAAAGTTACCAAAACCTTGCCAGCCGTCAAGCGGAATCGTGTCAATCATCGAAAAACCTCGAATTTGAGTCCACCATTTAGACGTTTGCTCTTAGGTACTGGCAATCGATCCGCCCATCATTATCGGGGCATAGACAGATATTGAAAGTTAATCGGCTAGATATGAGAGTTTCATCACAAATAGTAGGATAAACATATTCAGTTAACCGCTTAAAATAAATTCCACTGATGTGATGTTAATTTTTTGTTATTATTAAATTTATTGAAAACGTTAGTCTTATTAAGGTGGTTGTTATGGCTAAAAATCCTGATGTTTCCCTTTATACAGAACTGACTGATATTCAGCGTCATGTTACCCAGAATGCTGGGACAGAGCCCCCATTCTCAGGGAAATTGCTACATAATAAAAAAAGTGGTGTGTATCATTGCTTGTGCTGCGAACAGCCGTTATTTGTGTCTGATACTAAATTTGATTCTGGCTGTGGCTGGCCGAGTTTTTATCAGCCTATCAATGATGAAGCAGTACTGTATGTTGATGATAATTCTCATAATATGCATCGTATTGAGGTTCGTTGCAATCATTGTAACGCCCATCTGGGACATGTTTTCCCTGATGGGCCGAAACCGACAGGAGAACGTTTTTGTATTAACTCTGCTGCATTAAGTTTCACTGATGAAAATACAGGTGAAAAAACAGCAGGTTAGTTATTTTTATCATTTTGTCGGTATAACTGTTAATTCACGAAATTAAATCGTTTCAGCTAATTCTGCAAAGTAATGAGGAGATACAATGGAACTGGATGATCTTTTATCTGTAATGACACCAGAAATATATCAAAACTTAGTTCGGGCAGTCGAACTGGGTAAATGGCAGGATGGTGTGCCTCTGACCGCAGAGCAGAAGGAATATAGCCTACAAATGGTTATGTTATGGCAGGCAAGACATAACCATGATCCGGAGCATATGACAATTGGCACCGATGGTCGGTTGGTGATGAAGAGTAAACAAGAGCTAAAGGCGGTTTTTCAGTCTGAAATGGTGGCAACATTAAAACCATAACCTTTGAAAGATTAGGTAATGGAAAGGGCTGAGTCGGCTAAACTCAGCCTGACCCTGATTGATATCAGAAAAGAGCGTTTTCTAACTGATCAATCTTTATTAGCATAGCGCCTTGCTCTTTTATCTCTTTAAACGCTGACTTACTGTCGTCTGGATTGAGATTAACTCCCCGGCAGCCATCGGTAATTACCCAGGTTTCATAACCTAATGCCAACGCATCCAGAGCGGTAAACTTCACGCAATAGTCAGTGGCGATGCCAATAATAAACAGACGTTCAATTTGCTGTGCTTGTAACCAGTCATCAAGTTGGGTTTTGCTCTGATGGCCATTGTCAAAAAAAGCGCTGTAGCTATCGATCTGTGGATTTTCACCTTTATGGAAAATCTCGATAATTGCTTGTTTGTTTAATTGTGGATGAAAATCAGCACCATATTGTCCTTGAACACAATGTTCTGGCCACCATATTTGAGGAATACCATTCAGTACACCAATATCACCGATCTTCTGACCAGAGTTCACTGCGAAGCTCATATGTTCAATAGGGTGCCAGTCTTGGCTGGCAATAATGCTGATATTGTGTTTTAGGCAAATATCAATAGCCTGATTTGCAACATCAATGACTTGTTCACTCTCTTTTACGGCTAAAGCACCGCCAGTACAGAAATCATTCTGTAGGTCTATAAGTAATAGAGCAGTTTTCATTTTTTTCCTAGATTATTTGTCGGCATAACTTAATTCACCACGTAAATTTTGTTGCATGAGATATCGAATTTCTTCGTGGCTATATGGTTGACTAAGTAAATAGTGCAATTTGGTTAAAGCTGCTTCAAAAGTCATATCGTAGCCGCTTATCACACCGGCCTCAGCCAGAGCATGGCCTGTGGCGTATCCTTCCATATTTACCCTACCAGAAATGCATTGCGTCAGATTGACAACCACAATCCCTCTTTCTGTTGCCTGTTTTAGCTCTTTCAGTAATTCGGGATGTTGTGGCGCATTTCCGACACCATATGATCGCAGGATCAGAGCCTTAACCGGCTGCATTAAAATGTTATTCACAACTTGACTGGAAAGGCCGGGGTAAATGGTGACGACGCCGATTGGTTGAGGGGTGATCTGGTGGGTGATAAATTCACCGTGGCTAACAGGTGCCGGGCATGCATTGAAGGCTTTTATATTAATACCGGCTTCCATTAGTGGAGAACAATTTGGTGAAGCAAAAGCATCGAAACCATCTGCATGTGCTTTAACTGTCCGGTTTCCACGGAACAGTTTATTATTGAAAAACAGGCTGACTTCATTGACTGGATAGTTAGCGGCAAGATAAAGCGCATTCAGCAAGTTTGTCTGCCCGTCGGAACGCAGTGCTTCCAGTGGGATTTGTGACCCTGTAACAATAACGGGCTTGCCGAGATTCTCAAACATAAAAGAGAGAGCTGATGCAGTAAATGCCATTGTATCTGTGCCATGCAGAATGACGAAACCATCATAATTATCGTAATTCTGCCGGATATCGTCAGCGATAAATTGCCAGTCTTCTGGTGTCATATCAGAAGAGTCAATGAGTGGTTGATGCTCACGGATAGTAAATATCGGCATTTCAGTGCGGTGGAATTCAGGCATCTTTGTTAATTGGTGCTGCAAATGTCCCGAAACGGGGATGTATCCCTGAGATGAATGTTGCATCCCAATTGTTCCGCCAGTATAGACGACATAAATAGATTTCTTCTGCATGACCTGTGCCTCGTAAAAAGATCAACTGGATTATAGGGATATTACCAAATAAAAAAAGCCTGACAGAGTATCTGTCAGGCTAAATACCGTCAGAACTGTGCATGAATTACTATGACATGCTCTCACTAATGTTATGCATTGTTATGGCTTTTTTAGCGGATGTCCTCGCAATTTAAACAAAATGCATAACGATTTTGTGGGTCATTCAAATGGTGATAGAACTCTGCCTGTTGTTTTACTTGCTGAGCGACTTGAACCAGTGGAGCAGGCAGCCATGCCTGAATAGCTTCTGGTATTCTGGCTTGAGTAGTTGCTGTTAATTGGTTTATCAGCAATTCACTGAATGACATCTCTGGTTGCATCCAGTCAAGTTCTGGTTTATCCAATTTTGCCAATTCAGCTGCTTTCGCAACAGCATCATCGAAATCACCTAATTGGTCGACCAATCCATTGGTTTTAGCGTCATTACCAATCCACACATGCCCTTGAGCAATTTTATCAACTTCTTCAGGTGTCTTATTGCGGGCATCAGCAACTAGACCGATAAAGTTCTTGTAGCCATTCTCAATATTAAGCTGCATGAGTTCTGAAAACTCTTTACTCAGCCCTTTGGTGAAGGATATATCAGCTAATGGCGTTGTGGAGACGCCATCAGTATGGATACCAACATGATCCAAACTATTTTCATAAGTTGTGATTACACCGAAGATGCCGATAGAACCAGTCAATGTACTTTGGTTTGCGATAATGTAATTAGCCGGTGTGGAGATCCAATAACCGCCGGATGCAGCCATCCCTCCCATAGAAACGACAACGGGTTTATTTGCTGCTCGTAGGGCAGCCAGTTCGGTACGAATAACATCAGAAGCGCTCACACTGCCACCAGGACTGTTGACTCGTAGAACTACTGCTTTGATATTATCGTCCAGACGCGCCTGACGGATTTGAGCTGCGGTTGTATCACCACCAACCATTCCCGACGCTTGTTGTCCATCAATAATTGCACCTTGTGCCACGATAACGGCGATATTGCCCTTGGATGATGACCTATTTTGCGGTGCATAATCATAAATACTGATGGCATTGAAATGCTGGTTTTTCTCATCCCACCCAAAAGCCTTAGTCATCTCGCTTTCAATGATATTGCGTGGAGCAACATAATCGACCAGTTTGCGTTTGAGTGCATATTGAGCGTTATCACCACCGGCAGCACGCAGATCAGCAATCATCTCCTCAGCACCTGGAAATACTTGGTGAACAGAAAGTTTGCGGTTAATGGCGATAGTATTGAGGTAGTTGTGCCAAAGGCCGTTAACCCAAAGGCTATCAGCTTCGCGGGCCGCTGGGGACATATCATCGCGCATAACGGGTTCAACAGCTGATTTATACGTTCCAACGCGGAAAATATGTGTAGTGACTTTCAGTGAATCTAGCAAGGATTTGTAATAGAGATTATTGGTTGAGTAGCCGTAAAGACCAACAGTTCCTTGTGGTGACAGATAAATTTTATCGGCATAGGTGGCGAGATAGTATTGCGACTGATTGTAACTATCACTGATAGAGTAAACAGGTTTGCCAGAGGTTTTAAACTCATTAATCGCCTTACCGATATATTGCATAGATGGTTGGTCAGCACCGATGAAATCATCAAGTTTCAGTATCAGACCTGTGATTTTGTCATCAGTTTTTGCTTGGCGAATATTATCAACAATATCAAACAGGGAGTTTTCCTGTAATTTATTGCTGGATGCCCCAAACAGTTCGCGTCCCAACTGATTCAACGGGTTACGACTGGAAACTTGATCCACAACAACACCAGTGAGATTGACATACAATGCTCCCTGATAACTATCTACCGTTTTGTTTGGTTGTTGATAAATCAGAAAACCCCCAATAACAGCCAGGATAAGTACGATAAAAATCAGGTTTGAAACGACTTCCCGAACAAAATTAAGGAGTCGCCAACTCCATTTAAATAATCTTGCGATCAACTTCCATAAAATACGCATATCATCTCCAAATATGGGATCAAGTGAGGCTATCCTAATGACCAGACATGTAAATGTCAGCTTCAAATAGTGGCATATTGTCTGGAAAGACAACTTTTGGGCTTTTATTCATTAACTAATAAATAGAAAATGTTAGCTTATAATAAAATATCTTAATCTAGGAGAAAAAATATGGATGCATTGGAACTCTTGTTGAATCGCCGTTCAGCATCACGTTTAACGACACCAGCACCTCAAGGTGAAGCATTACAGAATATTCTGGCTGCTGGTATGAGAGCGCCTGATCATGGTGCATTACGCCCGTGGCACTTTATTGTCATGCAAAATGAAGGTATTGAGAGATTTAGTCAATTGCTTCATCAGGCTGCTGTTAACAATAATCAGGGGGTTGAGGCAGAAGAAAAAGCAAAAAGTGCGCCTTACCGTGCGCCATTAATCATCTCTGTTATTGCGAGAGTGACCGAGAATTCCAAAATACCGGAATGGGAACAAGTCGTTGCGGCTAGTTGTGCGGTACATGCGATGCAAATGGCTGCGGTGGCCCAAGGGTTTGGTGGTATCTGGCGTTCAGGTTCATGGACTGATGATGATACCGTACGAGCCGGTCTGGGGTGTAATGAGCATGACAAAATAGTGGGTTTTCTCTACCTTGGAACACCTGTTCTGAAAGCATCGGGCAAAGTTGCTATGCCGGACATGACCAATTTTGTCAGCTACTTCTAACTGGAGTCTGTTATGTCAGCAGAAATTCGCCTTACCCAATATAGCCATGGTGCTGGGTGCGGTTGTAAAATCTCACCAAAAGTTCTGGAAACTATTCTGCACAGTGAACGGGAGAAATTTCTCGACCCTCATTTATTGGTTGGTAACGAAACGCGCGATGATGCTGCGGTTTATGATATTGGAAATGGTACCGGCATCATCAGCACAACAGATTTCTTTATGCCGATTGTTGATGACCCGTTTGATTTCGGGCGCATTGCGGCAACAAACGCTATCAGTGATATTTATGCCATGGGCGGTAAGCCCATTATGGCGATAGCTATTTTGGGATGGCCGATCGAGAAACTGTCACCAGAAATTGCCCGCAAAGTCATTGAAGGTGGTCGGGCTGCCTGTGAAGATGCAGGGATTGTACTGGCGGGAGGACATTCTATTGATGCGCCTGAGCCTATTTTCGGTCTGGCTGTAACGGGTATTGTTAACATTGATCGAGTGAAACAAAACAGTGCAGCGAAAGCGGGTAGCCAGCTATTTCTGACAAAACCGCTTGGCCTTGGCGTATTAACCACGGCTGAGAAAAAGAGCCTATTGTTGCCAGAGCATCAGGGTTTAGCGACAGAAATAATGTGCCGATTGAATAAACCGGGAATTGATTTTGCCGAAATTGCTGGTGTTACGGCCATGACCGATGTGACTGGGTTTGGTCTTTTAGGACATTTAAGTGAAATTTGTGAAGGTTCGGGTGTTCAGGCAACGCTCTATTTTTCAAAAATTCCTAAATTGCCGGAAGTGGAATCCTATATTGAAAAAGGTTGTGTTCCGGGGGGAACCGGGCGTAACTTTGACAGCTATGGCCATCTTATTGGCGAAATGACAGAGCTTCAGCGCAAACTGTTATGTGATCCCCAGACATCTGGTGGCCTGCTGTTGGCAGTTTTGCCTGCGGCGGTGAATGAAGTGAAATCTATTGCACGATGTCATGGCATTGAACTGACAGCAATTGGTGAATTGTCTGAGCGACAGTCAGGCAGAGTGCTAATTGAGGTTAATGAATAATATCCATGCGGCTTTTTATTGCAGAAAAACCAAGTTTGGCCAGGGCGATTGCAGATGTTCTACCTAAACCGCATCGCCGTGGTGATGGCTTTATTGCTTGTGGGGATAACCAATTTGTTACCTGGTGCATTGGGCATTTACTGGAGCAGGCAGAACCTGATGCCTATGACAGTCGCTTTGCTCGTTGGTCATTGGTTGATCTTCCTATTGTTCCTGAAAAATGGCAGTTAAAACCTCGCCCCTCTGTGGCGAAGCAACTGGATATCATTCAGGAATTGTTGAAAAAAGCAGATGAAGTGGTACATGCTGGTGACCCGGATCGTGAAGGGCAACTGTTGGTGGATGAGGTGTTGGATTTTTTGAATCTGGATGGTGAAAAGAGGAAAAATGTTCGCCGTTGTCTGATAAATGATCTAAATCCACAAGCAGTTGCTAAAGCGGTTGACCGGTTGAGAGATAACCGGGATTTTATTCCGCTATGCGTTTCTGCTCTCGCCAGAGCCAGAGCTGATTGGCTGTATGGTATAAACATGACTCGGGCTTACACCTTGCTTGGACGCAATGCCGGGTATCGGGGCGTATTATCTGTTGGGCGGGTTCAGACACCTGTTTTGGGATTAGTTGTTCGCCGGGATGAAGAAATTGAGCATTTCGTACCAAAAGACTTTTTTGAGGTGAAAGCTCATATTGTTACGCCGAAAGATGAACGTTTTACCGCGATTTGGCAGCCAAGTGAATCTTGTATCGATTTTCAGGATGAAGAAGGTCGATTGATACACCGGCCTCTGGCTGAACATGTTGTTGCCAGAATAACTGGTCAGCCAGCCTATGTGACGTCGTATCAGGATAAACGGGAATCTGAAGTTGCACCTTTGCCGTTTTCATTATCCTCATTGCAAATTGAGGCAGCTAAACGCTTTGGTTTGAATGCGCAACAAATATTGGATATTTGTCAGCGGTTATATGAAACGCATAAATTGATTACTTATCCCCGTTCTGATTGTCGTTATTTGCCTGAAGAGCATTTTGCCGGGCGTCATGCAGTGCTTAATGCGATATCTGTTCACACAATAAATCTGTTACCTCAGGATCTACTGGAAGTAGATAGAAAGAATCGTTGTTGGGATGATAAAAAGGTTGATGCTCATCATGCAATTATTCCTACTGCACGAAATAGCCATATAAATCTGACAGACAATGAAGCTAATATTTATGGTTTGATTGCCAGACAATATTTGATGCAGTTTTTCCCAGATGCGATATTCCGAAAATGTGTTATTGAATTGGAAATTGCTGGTGGAAAATTTATAGCTAAAGCTCGTTTTCTTGCTGAAGCAGGTTGGAGAACATTGCTTGGTAATAAGGAACGCGATGAAGAAAACGACGGAACACCATTACCCGTGGTTGCTAAAGGTGATGAGTTATTGTGTGAAAGAGGAGAAGTGGTGGACCGCCAGACGCAACCGCCAAAGCCATTTACTGATGCGACCATCCTTTCTGCTATGACTGGAATCGCTCGTTTTGTACAGGATAAGGAGCTAAAAAAAGTTCTGCGGGCAACAGATGGATTAGGGACTGAAGCAACGCGGGCTGGCATTATCGAATTGTTATTTAAACGGGAATTTCTTTATAAAAAAGGACGTTATATTCATGCAACGCCAGCGGGTAGGGCGTTGATTCATGTCTTGCCTGATATAGCTGCTTTACCGGATATGACGGCACATTGGGAATCTCGGTTAACGCAAATCAGTGAGAAACAGTTCCGCTACCAGGATTTCATGAAGCCGCTTGAGGAGACATTGCAGCAGTTAATCTGGCAAGCTAAGCAGAGCCGTAATTTGCAAGCTTTCCGTGATTTACCTCCTGTCCCGGTTAAAGGTAAAAACGGGAAAAAATCAAAATCAGGGAAAAACACTAAAGCAACTGCGCCGTAGGGCGCAATTGTTGCGTTATTCTGAAAAAAGCCGTTGATATTCGGTGCTAACTAGAACATCAAATTTCAAATTCTGCCCAGACAGGTGCATGATCTGAAGGTTTTTCCATCTCACGGATTTTGTAATCAATACCTGTAGCAATACAGCGCTCTGCTAATGGTTTACTTGCGAACAGCAAATCAATACGCAGCCCGCGGTTATCATCAAACCCTTTTGAACGATAATCAAACCAGGAAAATTGGTCGTTACATTCTGGATTCAGGTGCCGGAATGTATCAACCAGGCCCCAATCTTTCAGACGATCCATCCAATCTCGTTCTTCTGGCAGAAAAGAACATTTACCTGTTTTTAACCACCGCTTTTGGTTGTTATCACCAATCCCGATATCCAAATCTGTCGGACTGATATTCATATCACCCATGATAAGTACTTGCGACTGGGGGGATAAATTCTGTTCCAGATAGCTTTGTAGGTCCTGATAAAACTTCTCTTTTGCGGGAAATTTCACTGGATGGTCACGGCTTTCCCCTTGTGGGAAATAGCCATTAATGACTGTTAATAGCCCGTGAGGGGTTTCCAGGTCTGCCATGATAATACGGCGTTGGGAATCTTCATCATCCCCTGGAAACCCACGGTGTACAGCAATAGGAGCCTGACGTGTTAGCAGCGCAACGCCGTAATGGGCTTTCTGACCGTAATAAAATACATGATAGCCAAGCTTGTTGACCTCTTCTAAAGGAAACAGCTCATCATGAACTTTTGTTTCCTGTAAACCTATAACATCGGGTTGATGTAGCTCTACGATTGCAGCTAACTGATGGGGGCGGGCACGTAATCCATTAATATTAAAAGAGATAAATTTCATCTTTTACAGCCATCCAGTAAAAAGACACAAGAACAATAGTAACAGATGGATTTTAAAAAGTAACTATTGACAATGCTCAGGGCGAAATAGTAACGGAACCCTCAATATTATAATTCATTGTGAAAAATATAATAATTTATAGTGAGAAAGCACCTCTGGTAGACCGTTTTTATCTCTAGTGTTACAAAAATTGATTACTGAAAAATGTAGAACCCTATCCTAATCTTTGATAGAAAATTGAGCTCGTTAGTAATGTTTATATTTTCTAATGGTTGATTGGTTAAGATTAATTTTTGAACCATGATAAACATGAATAATAGCGTTTATTGAGCCACCTATGTATTGAACATAAGCTTTTTTTATGTGGTATATGTTTGAGAAGTATTTGTTTTTTTGTACAAAATTTACGCCTTCACGTATCAAACTTGATTTAGCTGTCATTTGGTGAAGGCTATTTCAAAGAAATTATTTTAGCCACAGGTTATATAGGAACGGTGAATTATGTTTTTTTCTCGTAAATTAGAAGCATTCATGGCAGTGGTGGAAAATGGTTCTTTAAGTAAAGCGGCAAGAGTGATGAACCGTACAACTCCTCCAGTAGCTAAATCAATCAAAGACTTCGAGGCAACATTAGGGAAGCGCCTTTTCAAAAGGGAGAAATTTGGGATGAGTCTGACTAAAGATGGTTTAGAATTATATAATGATCTTAAAGATCTTTATTTACAAGAAAAAGAAATAACTAAAAAACATATCAGTGGTAGTATATGTAACATAGTTAATATTTATTACGATTGGGGGAAAAACAAGCATCTAATTTATTTATATAAGGCAGCTGACAGAAATAGCTCCCAGGTAAATATATTCCGGTTTAGTTATGATAACATTGAAGAAATAGTGGATTATGACGGCAACACGCTCATTCTAAGCTCAGAAAAGATACTAAGTGACCGTTTCAGTCTTATTCGTAAAATAAAGGGACCTGAATTGGGCATTTGCTGCCGAAAAGAATTATTAGATATTGCTGGTGGTGATGTAATGCAATTGCTAAAAAATAATACTTGGTTATGCGATCCTGTACTTTATAAAAGCAGTTTCATTAAAAACTTGGAAGAAGAAGTTATTCAAAGTGGTGGAAAAGTGAATATGCGCCAAATGGATAATATGGGATGCTGCTTGAATTTTATTTATTCAAGAGATTATATTTTTATTACAGATTCTCATCCAGATGAATTAGAGGGAGGAGATGCTTTGAGTTTTGTTCCTATTGTAAAACCTGGTGCAGCAAACCAATGTTATATTTATAAATCTAAATCACATTCAAGTGTACTAAATCGTTTTATCGATTCAGTTAATGATATGAATTAAAGTTTATTTTACGCGGAGTAGCTTATTGTAAGCTCCGCGTTGTTATTCCATAGTTATATAGAAAGTTTTCACTGTGGCTAAATAGGAAATCTATATTTATTGTAGTTTTATTTGAATATCCAAAAGAATGTTTGATTATATACTCAATAGATTTCAAGTTGCAGCGCGGCGGCAAGTGAACGCATCCCCAGGAGCATAGATAACTATGTGACTGGGGTAAGTGAAAGCAGCCAACAAAGCAGCAGCTTGAAAGATAAGGGTATAGTGAGGAAAGATGACTTGTTACCTCACTTTTCGAGCTAACGGATACCAAATTATGTTGTTGTTTTGCTCCGTTCAGCCAAACCTTATTCGGTGTGTAAAAGAACTTTGTAAGTACCATGCATTTTTTGAGGTTAGCAATAGATTGTTTCTGTGCCGGTATTTTTCCGGCATCAGATTATTCAAGGCCGTTATTTACGGCCTTTTTTGTTGTATCTAGTAGCTGTCAACCACAGTTCATTCTGGCGTCATACATAATACCCATCAGCCAGTATGGATTTTGGTTTACTGCTTCAGCCACGGCGTAGTGGTGCTCCAAAAAATGATGTTAGCCCCCAGGTAGTTTTCAGCAAAATTGGTGAACTCCTCTTGGGTAAATGGTTTTTGAGTTTTCGGGTTGGTATAGGTCAGGGTAGGCTCTTGGACTGCCATTGCGACCAAATCCAGTTTGCCTTTGTAACGATTGAAAAATGGGTAGGCGTTTTGCATCTGAGCGGGTTTATATGGCACGATATCTGGACCACCGAGACCAATCTTATTTTTCAACGCGAAATCAAATAGACGAGACATATATTGATGATCGTTATTCCATTCGCATGGCCAAAAATTAACATATTGCACCACATAGGATTTTTTGAATACTTGACGGGCAAATTTGACATTGTCAAGTTCGGCAGCAAAATAGTGGTCACAGCTAAATCCGGTTTTGTCATGCTTCATGTCAATATCAATTGCGGTTTCTGGCAAGTTAATACCGGTAATACGACCATCAAACTCTTTTGCTAACGCAGCAAGCAGATTTTGATAGCGTTTGCGCAACTCTGAATTCCACTGGATAGCAACCCAGCCATAACCTTGCGCTTTGTCTTCTCCGGGATTATCAATCTGTGGGACTAATCCGCCTTGATATTTTATGTCCTGTTGAAGATAAAATGGGATATAGCGGGCATTTTTCTCAAAAAAGCGATCCTGAATTTGGATAAACAGTTTTTTTTGGATCTTACCAAGTAACATCAGATCTTTCTCGATCGCAGAGAAATCATATTTTCCTGGTGCACTCTCCAGTTGCTTCCAGTTATAAATAATTTGCACACCATCAATATCCTGTCGTTCTAGTAGAGAACGTAACTGATTAAGGTCATCAGATGAAGTGTAAAGAAAGTTTTGCGGTTTTTCTGCGAGCACGGGAGTTGACAGCAAGCTAAAAAGCAGAGTAGCAAAAGTGAATTGTTTTAACGTCATTGTTTTCATCCTTAATTGTAAGGGTGTTTAAGATGAGATTATAACAATTTAACTCAGGAGAATAGTTCAATTAGCTTATTAATCTGTTTAACATTATAAAATTACTCTGTTTATTAATTGATGATATCAGATTAATAATCACCCATCTCAATAATTATAGATTCTCTTTAAGTATTGATAATTCTTTTCAGATTTTCAGTGCTTATTTTTCTATCTTCTTATAAGTGTATTTTTATTAAAATAGCATTAGGAATATTCCTTAAAATTTAATTTATTATGAACTTTTTGGTAATCTTGTTTAATTAATATTTAATTTTCTATGGTGTAATTGAGGTTTATCTATTTTACGTCAATGAAAATGATATTCCTGTTGTCAGATAAATGAATGAGAATGTGACAATGATAGGATAAACAACCTTACCACTTTGAATAACAAACACTTAATGAATTGAAATATAATGATATTTTTTAATTTAAAATGTTTTGTAAATAATGGAGATTCATCATCAAATTTGTTAATTATTCAAATGTTAAATAGATAAATGATTTTCAATTTATATGACTATGATAAATGCAAGTTTTTTAAATAAATCTTATTGTTGTTTTTTTGTTGATGAATTGTGTTTTTTAATATTATTTATCTTTTCTTAAGATTAAACATATAGTGCTATATAGTAAAAAATATCTTAATTTTTATATTCACCCATTAAGAAAATATTCTGTCTATAAAAATTTCATTCTACTAATGAAGATAAAGGAGTAAAGCATGTTAATTGTGGCGAAATAGCAAGAAAAGGGAAACGGGAAGTAAATGGTATGCATGCGGAAGAGTTATTAGCAATCGGGTTGCAACCTTTTGATAATAGTCTCAGCTATCAATTTGATTTAAGTTGCAGGAAGGAATATACCCAATAAATTTCGAGTTGCAGCGCGGAGGCAAGTGAACGAATCCCCAGGAGCATAGATAACTCTGTGACTGGGGTGAGAGAAAGCAGCCAACAAAGCAGCAACTTGAAGGATGAAGGGTATAGAAGAAATAAGGGGGAATAGTTAATTTTATAAGTAATAAAAACATTAAGTAAATACTAACATGGTATTATTGTTTTTTTGAGTTAGACTCTGAACTTGGTAGGGTTGTGAAAAATCATTTGTACAATAATTAAATATGTAGTTATGAAATAATATTATTTGACTCCAGGAGAGTATATGAATCGTAAAAATGATTTTAAGGCTTTTTCTATTAGTAATAATGCAAATGTAGTGAGCCAAGAAGGATATGAAGAAAGCCCAAGTTTGAGGAGAGGGTTTCCACCAGACAATATTACAGTTCATTTGCTCAATAAGGTATTACGTCAGTCGTCGACAATAACATCTGTTGTAGCTAATTTTATTGCGACATATTCTAACGATGATGTTTTGGATGACGGTGATATAGCCAAACTCACTGCTCAGTTAAACAAAGCGTTAGAGCAAAAAATTTCGAATATCTCTAATATTCCTGTAGGTATTCCTGTTCCTTGGCCGACTGCTATACCGCCAGAAGGGTGGATACAATGTAATGGTGCGGTTTTTGATAAATCGAAATTTCCGAAATTAGCCGAAGCCTATCCTAATGGTAGATTACCTGATTTAAGAGGCGAATTTATTCGTGGTTGGGATGAGAGACGTGGTGTTGACAATGGGAGAAAATTGTTGTCTTGGCAAGAAGGTTCTGCATTAGGGCAATATCCCGGGGACTTCGACGCAGGAGTAGCGCAAAATATACATCAGAGGGATGGAATTACATATCATGATCCGAAGCAAAACAGATACAAAATATCATCATTAAACAGTATTGGTACTGGGGTTGATTATATCCGGCTCAGACCGCGAAATATCGCATTTAACTACATCGTGAAGGCAGAATAATAATGACACAAGAAAATATCTTAGATACTGAAACCGCCATATTAGGTGAAGACGGCTTAGCGACTAAAACGGGTTGGATAAAGGTTTATCATGTTAATCCTTGTTCGAGAGAATTCGCTGGAACTAATCTGGAATATGTGGCTGAAGGTGTAGGTTTATCCGCGCATGCTTATCCTGATGCCCCAAATTTTCCTGATACCGATAATATGGTTGTGCGTCGCAGTGCGGACGAAAGTTATTGGGAAATTGTCCCTGATTACCGTAAGAAAATAGCTTACAATACGCAAACGGGTACACAACAAGAAATTATTGAACTGGGTGAATTACCGGAAACATTGACATTCAAGCAACCGGTTACTGATTTTGATAAATGGGATGGCGAAAAATGGGTCACTGATAATATAGCTCTAAAGGTAAATCAAATTGAACAGGCAAAGCAACAGCAAACCGAACTGTTACGACAGGCAAATGAAACCCGGTCTTTATTACAGGATGCTATTGACTTGGAAATTGCCACTGAAGCAGAAGAAGCCGCGCTATTGGAATGGAAGAAATACCGGGTATTACTCACTCGTGTAGATGTAAATCAGGCGCCTGATATTGAGTGGCCGCAACAGCCTAAATAAATGAAAGCCGGGTAACCGGCTTTATGTTTGGAGAAGTTTGTAGCTTATTTTTCATTTCTGAACTGATCCCCATTTCTCCATCTAATTGTGTAAAGTCAATCAATACACTTCATATTGAATGCTTTTTCTGTTTGTATATATTTGTGTACATTCTTTGTTTGTTAATTGGCTTAAATATTAAAATGGTATTAGGAATATTTCTAAAAAAGTCGTTTATTATGCATTTGTTGGTAATCATTGTTTAATAAACGTTTAATTATCTATGTCGTAATTGGGTTTATCTCTTTTACGTCAATGAAAAGGATATTCCTGTTGTCAGATAAATGAATGAGCATGTGACAATGATAGGATAAACAACCTTACCATTTTGAATAACAAACAATTAATGAATTGAAATATAATGATATTTTTTAATTTAAAATGTTTTGTAAATCATGGAGATTCATCATCAAATTTGTGAATTATTCAAATGTTAAGTAGATAAATGATTTTCAATTTATATGACTATGATAAATGCAAGTTTTTTTAAAATAAATCTTATTGTTGTTTTGTTTTTGTTGATGAATTGTGTTTTTTAATATTATTTATCTTTTCTCAAGATTAAGCATATAGTGCTATATAGTAAAAAATAGCTTGATTTTTATATTCACCCATTAAGAGAATGTTTTTATCCAGAAAAAATTCATTCTGTTAATGAAGGAAGATAGAGGAGTAAAGCATGAGTGAGAACAGTGAAAATAAAATTTATATTCACCCGGAATATGATGAATGTGGTCGCCCGTACTACAACGTACCCAATGCCAGAACGGAAGAAAATCTGGTGGCAGTTTGTTTGAAATACGCGAGTAAGGTGATCCCGGTAATTTTCCTGCCGGGGGTAATGGGGAGCAATTTAAAATCGAGAGATCATGTTCCGGTCTGGTTGGTCAATTCTAAGCTTGGTGTTGCAAGCTGGATAATGAAGGATGCTTCTTATAGGAAAGAAACATTAGATCCTCAAAACACCGAGATTTACGATTCGGGGGCAATAAATAATTACATCGCCGAAGGGAGGAAATTTACTGATCGTTATCAACGCGGTTGGGGAACGGTAGCATATATGAGCTATGGTCATTTTTTGCCCTGGCTTCAGCTGGTGCTGGATGATGAGCGTCTGGCGTTTGAATATCGCATGGAGGGCAAGGGAAAAGAGACCGCCCGTCAACAATTGATCGGTCAGAATCTGGGGGCGGAGTGGGGTGAAGAACCCCTGACTTCAGAAGAGGTTGACCACAGTTATCGTTTTATGTACCCGGTCCATGTGATGGGTTATAACTGGTTGCAATCCAACGAGGTTTCCGCCAGGAGGCTGGCGGAATATGTTGATGATGTTTTAGGTTCCTATGGCAAACGCTGTGCAATCAAGAAGGTTATTTTAGTTACTCACTCAATGGGGGGATTAGTCGCCCGTCATTATTCAGAAAATTTAGGGGGGCGGGATAATATTTTAGGCATTGTACATGGCGTTATGCCTGATACTGGCTCACCCGTGACCTATAAACGGATGAAAACGGGAGAAGATGGCATAACCGGGCTGGTGATCGGCAGTAATGGCGCGGAGATGACCCCGGTGTTGGCACAATCTCCCGGTCCTTTACAGCTCCTGCCCGGAAAGGCATATGGTAAAGGTTGGTTACATATCGCCGATGGTAAAATTACACATAAATTGCCGGAATTCGACCCTTATCAGGAAATCTATTTGGAAAAGAATCGATGGTGGGGATTATGTGAGACCCGGTTTTTAAACCCGAATAAAGAAGATAAATGGAAAGATGAGGAAAGCTGGAGTAATTACTGGCAATTAATGAAAAAAACAGTCAGGCCATTTATTGAAAAATTGAGTGGTAAGTACCATCCTAATACTTATGCCTTTTATGGTGCCAGCGAGAAACATCTGTCATATGGAGTTATCTCCTGGAAAGAAGTCAGTAAAGATTATTACAATAAAACGGAAGATTATTCCGGTATGACATTTAATCGGCCGGTATATGATCCTTATGATTTGGAAACTGGCACAACACGTATGGTTCAGTTTTCTGTTGGGCCTGCTTTTCAGGATATTGCTGCGAAAACTTTTAAACTGGCACCGCCAACGGAGAAAGGGGATGGCACCGTGCCGGAACAGGCTGGCCGTATTGCAACCCGAGAATTACGCAGTCAGTTAGCCGTGGATGTCGACCATGAAGGGGCATATGACGGGGATAAAGCCCGGTTATTTACCCTGCGTTCAATTGTAAAGATGGTTCAGGCGGTGAAAATTGAATAAGAGAAGAATCTTATTTATTTTATTGTCTGTGATAGCTATTTATGCCTTGTGGCGATGGTATTTCCCTGACCCTTATCACCTCAATTTAACTGAGAAGGAAAAGAAAGTGACAACAGAAATGTTAGCCAATATGCAGACCCGTTGTGTTGGTCGTTATCTGATTGATATCCCTGAGGCATTTGGCAATATTATTCATGATGGGATATTTATTGGTGAGGCGGCAATACAAACTGAACGTCTGTATCCACCGGAGTTTAAATATCGGATAGAGTCAAGGGAGCAGGAATTAAAGACGATGCAATATGTTGATCCGAATGATATGCCTTTTTTAAAAAAGGTCTATCGCCTCCAGGATAATATGGAAGGTGTAATTTTCGACAGGAATGAAAGTCCTGGTACTCCTGGTTATGCCCGAGTATTAGAAGCACATTTGTATAGTAATGGAGTTGCTTTTACCGTAACAATGGAATTTATTGAGTTATCAGATGATAAGTATAAAGCAGACAGGGATGATTTTATCAAAGGTGGATTTTCTGAAAGGCAATACAATAAATTGTATCAAACTCGGGAGAAAATGAAAAGATTACTTTCCAGAATCAGCGGCAGAAGAGATACCGAAATCCCGACAGTGGCAGGCACTTGCATTCCTGACGGGTTTATTGCCGGTAGTCATAATGAGAAAGAGAGGATGACTTTTGTCTATCGGGGAAATAAAGATGATAATTTCTCGTTTAGTGTTGAAATCATTAATAACCTGACAGGGGAAAATACTTTGCTTGAACGTGTTGATAAAATTGAAAAGGATTTGCATGCTAATCGTGGAGGAATAGCCAGAAAAGGGAAACGGGAAGTCAACGGTATTCATGCGGAAGAGTTATTAGCGATCGGTCTGCAACCTTTTGATAATAGTTCCCGCTATCAATTTGAGTTAATTGCAAATGAAACCGCAGGAGATTATAAAAATCCCTATGTCAGTATTATGTTAATGAATTACCAGCTACCCCCGACGCCCTATACCGGCGATGAGCTAATTACGTTTTGGGATACAGTAACGAGTACCTTCCGTAAAAGACCGGGGGCTTTTGAATCCCGATAAAATGCGTTTTAAATGAAAATGCTTATAGGGATATAAGGGTTAGAAATTGGCATGGAGAAAGATAAGCAAACGCGAATATGTAGGTGCAGATTGAATAAGAGAAATATCTTATTTGTTTTATTATCTATCTTGGCTATTTATACCTTATGGCGGTGGTATTTCCCTGACCCTTATCACCCCAATTTAACTGAGAAGGAAAAGAAAGTGACAACAGAAATGTTAGCCAATATGCAGACCCGTTGTGTCGGTCGTTATCTGATTGATATCCCTGCGGCATTTGGCAATATTATTCATGATGGGATATTTATTGGTGAGGCGACAATAGAAACTGAACGTTTATATCCACCGGAGTTTAAATATCGGATAGAGTCAAGGGAGCAGGAATTAAAGACGATGCAATATGTTAAACCAAAAGATATGCCTTTTTTAAAAAAAGTTTATCGCCTTCAGGATAATATGGAAGGTGTGATTTTCGACAGGAATGAAGATACTGCTGTTCCTGGTTATGCCCGAGTATTAGAAGCGCATTTGTATAGTAATGGAGTTGCTTTTACCGTAACAATGAAGTTTATGGAGTTATCAGATGATAAATATAAAGAAGATAGAGATTTTTATATAAGGAACGGATTTTCTGAAAGGCAATACAATGAGTTGTATCAAACTCGGGAGAAAATGAATGAGTTACTTTCCAGAATCAGTGGCAGAAAAGATACCGAAATCCCGACAGTGGCAGGCACTTGCATTCCTGACGGGTTTATTGCCGGTAGTCATAATGAGAGAGAAAATATAGGTTTTGTCTATCGAGGAAATAAGGATGAGAACTTTAAGTTCAGTATTGAAATCCTTAATGATCTGACAGGGGAAAGTACTTTGCTTGAACGTGTTGATAAAATTGAAAAGGATTTGCATGCCAACCGTGGCGGAATAGCCAGAAAAGGGAAACGGGAAGTCAACGGTATTCATGCGGAAGAGTTATTAGCAATCGGTCTGCAACCTTTTGATAATAGTTCCCGCTATCAATTTGAGTTAGTTGCAAATGAAACCGCCGGAGATTATAAAAACCCCTATGTCAGTATTATGTTGAAGAATTATCAATTACCGCCGACGCCCTATACCGGCGATGAGCTAATTACATTTTGGGATACGGTAACGAGTACCTTCCGTAAAAGACCGGGAGCTTTTGAATCCCGATAAAATGCGTTTTAAATGAAAATGCTTATAGGGATATAGGGATTAAAAATCGGGATAGGGAAAGATAAGCAAACACGAAAAAACAGATATTTTTTAAATAATGAACTTATGAGAGGCTGAATATGATTTTCAATCCTATGTTTCATCACAATAGGGAGTTATCGTTATGAGCTGGCCTATTCCTGAAATACCTAAACTCAAAGCAGTGGCGCCTTTACGTTATCGGCGGTGGTTTATTGTTTTGATTTTGATGCTGGTTGTTGGCACACTCGTTGGCGCCTTTCTAAACGGTACTACTGATCTCTTTCATATTGCGATTTATGGCAGCTTACCGGCTTTCTTTGTGTGGCTGATGTTATTTGGCGCGGTACTAAACCGTTATGAGCGATATTGCACGGCGGAGCATGCTTGGGAAGAGGCCAGCGCTGAAACTCATTTCCAGTGGCAGCAGTGGAGCAGAAAGCAACTGGCAGTAGTTGGTAATATTATTTTGACGCCGGAACAGCAAGGTGTTGCGCCATTATTAGGTGATCCGAAAGATATTCCTGCTTTTCCTCATACAGGACGGGCGCTGTATTTACCATCGAAAGATATCCGGCAATTATTGGATAACATGGATCGTGATTTTGAGAAACAGTGTCCGGGTTATCGCTACCATTTGCACAAAGTTTACCTTGCAGAAACGCCTGCTATCGACTTGTTTCAGTACCAAAAAATTATCTGTAAGAAGTGGAAAGTGGAGCTTGTGCGCATAGCGAATCGGGATGAAATCGATAAGTTATACAACGATGCGGCTTTTGAGGGGGTGGTAATGGTTATTGCATTCCAGTGCTGGCCTTCTGAAAGCGATAATAAGGTATATAGCGAATTCGTATCTGCTCAATTATTCTCATCGACAAAATTTGCCATCCAGAAAAAATTAAACATCCTGGCTGGTATGGGAAGAGCATTACCTTCGTTACCGGGAGAAATAATACAAGATCTGCATATATTGTTTGAATATAACCGTATTGATAAAAAAAATATGTGGCACCTTTGGGGAACAGGTATTACTGATGATGTACTGACTAAACTGGCAATTTATAGCCATGAGCATTCACTTAATTTCTCTCCGGAAAACCCGATTCATTTAATTGATCATACTTTTGGTTCACCAGGGCCGCTGTCTGCGTTTTTGGTATCCGCTATGCTAACTGAGGAAATCAGTTTGACAAAGAGTGACCATATCATCATTAATCAATTACCTGATGGTGGTGCGATACTCTATTTAATGACAAAAGAATTACACTTGTGAGAAATATAAATTAATCTCAAAGAAATAATCAAAACATCTTCATAGTGATGAATCATAATTAATGATTAAAGCGGCTCATAAATTTGCGGAATGAGCCGCAGGCGATAGCTGAATTAATTCTGTTGTTTCTTATTATTTAATTTGCCTCCATTGGTGAATGTTTAATAGAATTGAAAATGAAAAATAATGTTTTATTAATATTTCCTTCAATGATTAAAATATAAGTCATAGTTATTTCTCAGTTAGAAAAGGGGCGGTATATAAGACAGTCGATAACCAGATGCTTGCTGTGATGAACATAATAATAAACTTGGTGAAACGCCAATAAGATGGTTTGGGAATTGTATTTGTGGGAGTGATTGATTGGGTATTTTTGGACTGGCTATCTTCTGGTTCTTTATCCTGAAATGGCAAAATAAAACGATAGCCTTGTCGATATACCGTGTGTATTGCTTCGCCTAGCTCACAATAGCGTAGTGTCCGGCGTAATTTACAGATCAATTGCAATAGATTGGTTTCTGCTACTCCGTTTTTGCGTTCGGGCCAAACCAGAGGGATGAGTTGTTCCCGGTTTAAGATGTTCCCTTGTGAGGCATGCTCCCACAATGCGAGCAGCAGGCGTTTCTCTTTCTCCGTAATGATAAACATATTCTTACCATGGATTATCTTGTTGGAATCACAGTCCAAATAAACATCTCTAGTTATTTTCAGCATAATGCATTCTTTGCCTCTGTTTAGTGTTTATCTATCCGCCATAGCCAGGTGGCTCAAATAGGCTTATGCCTGCTGAAACTTATATAATTTCTGCATTAATAATGCAAGAAAATATATAATTTAAAATTCTTTATTTTGCTTTGTAATGCATGTTATTTTCCCTGTTTTTATTAAGAAATAAAATTAATGATAATTATTTATCAAATTTATTTATATTTGTGGAGGCGGTTATTTGTTATGTATGAAATAAAGGGAAGTTTCATAATTGCCGTCGCGATCCATCTTGAAATCTATTGGGTATAGATAAAAATTTCTTGGGTATTATTAAGTTTTTACAAGTTGTTTTTATGCAAATCAGAAAATAGATGGCTATGAATGATAACCCAGTTAACAGGGGAGTATTGGGTGATTGTATTGCGCTATTGAGCAAGGACAGCGATAGAAATAATTAGTTTTTATTTTTAACTTTTATTTAGGTATGGCTGAGTGATTATTGATTAGCGAATGGCTCTAGTGTGATGTTTGTCACGTATTAATTTAGTTGGTTCAGGTGTTAGTTAAGTCGCCTCATTTCTTCTGTGAGGATTTGGATATAAAAGCCGGGCTAATACACCAGAGGAATTAGGCATGATACCTAAGGGCGGTAGCGTACCTAAAATGATGAGTGTTTTAGCTCAATATAAATTTTTTTAGGAAGGAAATAACGATGTCTACAACTGCCGATCAAATTGCTGTTCAATACCCAATCCCAACCTACCGTTTTGTCGTTACCATTGGTGATGAGCAAATGTGTTTTCAAAGTGTATCAGGATTAGATATCAGCTATGACACAATCGAATATCGTGATGGAGTAGGTAACTGGCTACAAATGCCCGGTCAGCGTCAAAGACCCACTATTACCTTGAAACGAGGTATCTTTAAAGGTCAATCTAAGTTGTACGATTGGATTAATTCCATTTCTCTTAATCAGATAGAGAAGAAAGATATTTCTATCAGTCTGACCGATGAAACAGGTTCAAATCTGCTGATTACTTGGAATATTGCTAATGCTTTCCCAGAAAAGCTGACTGCGCCTAGTTTTGATGCCACCAGTAATGAAGTTGCAGTGCAGGAAATAAGCTTGAAAGCAGATCGGGTTACTGTTGAATTCCATTAATACACTGTTTGGTATCAGGAATAATCTGGTACGTCAATGCAGTGCTTTTTAAAGGCTAATATTATGACAATTGATACATCTTATCCGGGTGTCTATATTGAAGAAGATGCTTCATTGGCACTTTCTGTCCGTACAAGTGCAACGGCAGTTCCTGTTTTTGCTGTTGCAGATAACAATTCATTAATGTCAGCTGCCTATATTCGCATTAATAGCTGGTTGGACTATCTGACACTAAAAAAAGGGCAATTTAATTCAGCTGATATGCTTGATATTTCACTACGTGCTTATTTTATTCATGGCGGTGGATATGGCTATCTGGTTAAAACCCCAAATTTAGTTAGCCAGGTTCCAGAACTTGACGATGTCACTTTGCTGGTTGCTGCTGGGGAAGACATTAAAGAAGCGGCAAGTACACTTTGTAAACCAGGTAAAGGATTATTCGCCATTTTTGATGGCCCAAAGGATGATACCCAGATAAAAACACCAGAAAACATACTTAAATCTTACCCTGCAACCCCTTATGGCGCCGTTTACTACCCTTGGCTGACGGCTGAATGGGGAGAGAGGAAAGCTCTTGTTGAGATTCCACCCAGTGCAGTGATGGCCGGTATTTATGCCAGTGTCGATAACAGCCGGGGGGTTTGGCAAGCACCGGCTAATGTCCCTATTCAAGGAGGATTACAACCTAAATATTCGGTGACTGATGATCTGCAAGCGCAATATAACAAAAGTAAAGATAAGGCAGATAAGGCGTTGAATATGATCCGTACCTTTCCTAAGGGCAGTACGCTTGTTTGGGGGGCCAGAACACTTGAGGGTAGTGATAACTGGCGTTATATCTCGGTTCGTCGCCTGTTTAACAGTGCAGAAAGGGATATCAAAAACGCCATGAGTTTCGCCGTATTTGAACCCAACAGCCAACCAACTTGGGAGGTTGTGCGCCGGGCTATTGATAATTATCTCTATTCTCTTTGGCAACAAGGCGGATTAGTGGGAAATAAAGCTGATCAGGCTTATTTTGTTCAAATAGGTAAAGGTACCACCATGACTGATGACGATATTAAACAGGGCAGAATGATCGTCAAAGTGGGTATGGCGGCGGTTCGCCCAGCCGAATTTATTATCTTGCAGTTTAGCCAGTTAATTGGGCAATCCCGATAAGTTATGGTGGCCTGTTTATACCCTTCATCCTTCAAGTTGCTGCTTTGTTGGCTGCTTTCACTCACCCCAGTCACATAGTTATCTATGCTCCTGGGGATTCGTTCACTTGCCGCCGCGCTACAACTCGAAATTTATTGGGTATATAGCTGCTAATCATCTAAATTGAATGAGGAAGTTATAATGCCTTCTGTCGCATATACTACACCCGGTGTCTATATTGAAGAAGATGCTTCACTATCGTTATCAATTAGCACCAGCCCAACAGCGATTCCGGTTTTTATTGGTAAGTTTTTCAGAAAAGATGGGAACCCGATAGAATCGGGTAGCTGTATTAAAATCACCAGTTGGTTGGATTTTACCTCACAGTTTTCATTTTCGCCTGTAGTGTCAATAAAGGCTAAGTCTGAACCTGAATCTAAGCCTAAAACTACGGGACCAAAAGACATTCAGAACATTCAGAAACTTGCTGTTACTGAAGTTAATGGTGGTGGTTTGCAGAATGAAGATGAAGATAAAGATGATGAGAAGGATGAAGGTAATAAAAATAAAGGAGAGGAAGAAGAGGTTAAATACACCTATACCTATGTTGCCACTATCACGGCCACGTCTTTAAGTGCCTTTGCTGTGCAGCATTATTTTAATAATGGCGGTGGTGTCTGTTATCTATTGCCATTGGTAGCAACTGAAAAAAGTACTGAGGAATTAGCAGCGCTGCCAGATCTGATTGAAAAACAGCAGGAGATCACTTTACTGCTCTGTGCTGAAACGGATGAAACGTTAAAACCCCACACAAAACAGAAGGTTTACAGTGGAATAAATTCCCTGTTAAAGGACAAAGTGGGTTATTTTCTGATTGCTGATGGCAAGAATGAGACAGATAAACCTGATACCCAACCGGATAAAACTGCTGTTTATTATCCTGATTTAAAGACCTCTTTTGCTTATAGTCAGCCAACGGATGCTGATATTGTGCTAAGTGGTTATAAGGGTAATAAGGGAGTGAATACTCTAGCCGCGCTGAAAACGGATTCACCAGAAGAGTATAAAAAAGCTAAAAAATTAGCTGATGATGAATGGAAAGCAGCTAATGTACCGACAATACCAATTACCCTGCCACCAAGTGCTGCAGTTGCGGGTGCTTATGCGGCAACCGATGCCAGCCGTGGTGTTTGGAAGGCACCGGCCAACGTAGTATTGAATAATGCTATACCAGACAAGGTGATCACGGATGATAAGCAAGGTGATATGAATAAAGCTGGCATTAATGCTATCCGTTATTTTACCGGCAAAGGCACACTGATTTGGGGGGCACGTACCCTGAAAAAAAGTGATGACTGGTGCTATATTCCGGTACGTCGCTTATTTAATAGTGCAGAGCGAGATATCAAACAGGCAATGCGAGTTGCTGTCTTTGAACCCAATAGCCAACCCACTTGGGAGCGAGTACGGTCAGCTATTGATCATTATCTTTATCAACTCTGGCAACAAGGGGCGCTGGTTGGCAGTAACCCTCAGGAAGCTTATTTTGTGCAGATTGGTCGGAGGATCACCATGTCTGACGAAGAAATTAAGCAAGGAAAAATGATCGTCAAGGTTGGGATGGCGGCGGTTCGTCCGGCTGAATTTATTATCCTACAATTTTCTCAAAACGTAGCACAGTAACGGCATTGAGACGCGGTTTAACGCTGCGTCTGTTTACTGCTAAGGAGATGATAATGGAGATAATAAAACAGCCGGGCGTAACAGTAACGGAGAACCTGATATCCCAGAAACAGGATAATGAATTCATCGGCGTACCTGTTTTTATTGGCGATATCCAACGTCGTGTCAACGCAAGCAGTAGCGATAAAGCTGTTAAACTCACCAGCCTGACCGATTTTACTCTGACATTTGCTCAGTCAGGATTAATGTACTATTCCGTGCGCCATTTCTTTGAAAACGGGGGGCAGCAAGCCTATGTATTGCCACTGGGTCTTAATGAGCGATTAAAAGATTTTCAATCATTGATCACGGTGCTACAACAGGATTGGATTAAACAGGCCATTTCCGCAGAGAGTGCTATCACACTGATTGTCGTTCCTGATGTTGCCCGCTTTAATCGGATGGGGGATCTCAGCGCAAAAAGAGATCTTTGGTTGCAGTTTTGGCAATCAGTGCTCGATCTTTGCAAGAGTCGGCGTGGCATTATCGGCTTGCTGGATGCTCCTGATGATCCAGCACTGGCGGCTAAATGTTTAGAGCAGTTTTCCTCACGTGATCGGCAATGGGGCGCGGTATATTGGCCAGCACTGAAAAGTACTTACCAAGACGAAAAGCAAAATACTATCGTGCTTTCGCCGACTGCTGCGGTTGCTGCCGTCATTCAGAGTAACGATAAACAGAAAGGCATATGGAGCGCCCCTGCTAACGTGGCTTTAGCCAAAGTGGTTAGTCCGATACGCTCTTTTATTGAAGCTGATGAACTTTTTAATCGGGATGACGATACCCCGCTGAATCTGATTCGCAGCTTTCCCGGCAAGGGGATTAAAATTTGGGGATGCCGAACTCTGGACAACACGCCCGATTCCCCCTGGCGCTATATTCAAATTCGCCGTCTGGTTTCCTATATTGAAGCTCATATAACCCGACTTGGCCATGCCTTCGTTTTCGAGCCAAATAATCCCATCACCTGGATGAAACTTAAAGGCCAAACTTATAACTGGCTGCATCAGTTGTGGTTAAAAGGGGGGTTGAGGGGGACTGAGGAAGAGCGAGCATTTGACTTATTACTCGGTGTTGAAGAATCAATGAGTGAAGCGGATATGCGGGCCGGGAGAATGATCATGAAAATCAGGCTAGCACTGTTAATTCCGTCAGAATTTATTGAGCTGAGTCTGACGTTTGATACGCGTACCGGTACAACCAGGTTAAGTTAAACAGGGGCAAAATATGCAAAACTTCTACACCCCGTCAGTATCACACCGTTTTATCGCCAGTTTTCTTTTTAACAATATTCCTAGTCCACTTGATATTGCCTTTCAGCGGATCTCGGGGCTGAGTCGTGAATTGCAAACTACCCAACACAGCCAGGGTGGGGAAAATGCCAGAAATGTTTGGCTGGCCGATAAGATCCAGCATGGCAGTTTAGTGTTGGAACGTGGTGTTATGACGGTGACGCCGCTCACTCTGATATTTGATCATGTCTTGCGCGGGGAAAAAGCGATTTATGCTGATGTGGTCATTATGTTGCTGAATGAAAATTATTTACCCGTAGCAAGCTGGACAGTGAGTAACGCGTTACCGGTTCGTTGGTCTACTGGTGACTTTGATGCCAATAGCAATGCTGTTTTGGTGAACTCTTTGGAATTACGTTATCAGGATATGCTCTGGTTAGGAGTGACAGTATGACGGTAGAAATTAAAGAATTAATTATTCAGGCAAAAGTCACTGATTCCACGAGTGATTTATCATCCCCACGAACATTAGCCCAAGAAGAGTTAGATAACGCCCGCCTGATTGAGAGAGTGAAGCGAGAAGTGTTAGAGGCATTACGTGAAGCCGGAGGCCATTATGAGCTTAATTGAACGTAGTCTGTCCAAACTCACGCTGACAGCTTTTAAAGATCGGGAAGGTAAAATCTTAGTGGGCAGTTTACAAGTTATGTATAACCCTGATGCAATCCAGTTCAATTATCAGGCCAGTTATAAAAAGGGGGAAAGCGTTACCAGTACCCATCAAAGCAACCACTATATGTCATCTCAGCCTGCTAGCCTGTCATTAAATCTATTGTTTGACGCATCCATGCCCGGCAACAATACGCCGATCGAAACCCAGCTGGCGATCTTGAAAACCCTCTGTGCAGTTGATGCCAGTACTAAAGCATCCCATTTCCTGAAAATCAAATGGGGCAAAATGCGCTGGGAAAATAAAGGTTATTTTGCTTGCCGGGCCAACGGTCTCAACATTCATTACACCTTATTTGACCGGGATGCTACGCCGTTGCGGGCAACGGCCACCTTATCTGTGGTGGCAGATGAGAGTTTTGTTATTCAGGCTACCGAGCAACAGTTAAAATCACCACCGGTTACTGCGGTCAGTGTAACCGATATGCTCTCTCTACCATTAATTGCACTGGGTGCCGGCGCTTCTTTGGCGGGTGGTATCGATTATCTCTCTCTGGCCTGGCAAAACGGTCTGGATCATTTGGATGATTTTACGCCAGGACAAACGCTGCAAGCAAGGAGGGAGGCATGAATATACCCGTGATAGCCATTAAGATAGATGGCAAAACGCTCAGCCAGTTTACGGTTATCAGTCTGACAATAAACCACCATATTAATGGTATCCCTTCGGCTAACATTACTTTGGGTATCGTTGGTGATGCGAGTCACGTCTTCGAGGCAAAGGCTCAGACTGAATTAGCAAGTTGTCGCCCGAATCATGAACTTATCGTGCAGGTCCAAAAAAATGTGTTATTTAAAGGTGTCATCGTTCGGCAGGCACTGGGGCTTAAAGGTCAGGACAGCATGATTATTCTGACGGCAAAACATCTGCTGCAAAAATTAACCCACAGCTTCCACTCGCAGCTATTTAGTAAACAGAGTGATGAGGCGATTATCAGGAAGCTATTTAGTCAAGCGGGCCTCTCTGTGACGATAAAACAGGCTCCTCAGCTGAAAACGGTTCATGAGCAAATGGTTCAGTTTCGCTGTAATGACTGGGCATTCTTAAAAAGTCGGCTTAATGCCACTCATACCTGGTTGCTGCCCGGTTACGATGCTATTACGTTGGTCACGCCTGCGTCACTGAATCATTCAACTGTGCACACTATTCGTCAACGTGATAGCCATCAGGACGTTGTACTGTTTGAGGCTAATTTACAATGGGATAATCAGCGCAGTCCTAAAATAGTCAGTGTGCAATCTTGGGATATTAGCCAACAAAAACTATCGAAGGCCATTCAGGTAAAAAATAGTGGGTTGGGGAAAAACCAACTGGCTATAGATAATCTGAAATCACTGACCGATCAGGAATGGCAATGGATTTTCAGCTATCCGTTGGATAATGAACAAACTAAACATTTTGCTCAAGGCATCATGGACAATCGGAGAAGTCATAATATATCCGGCAGTTTTGAAGTTGAAGGTAATGATAGCTATCAACTGGGTCATATTCTGGCATTAAGCGGCTTTGGTCAGGGGATGGATGGTCAGGCGATTATCACGGGTGTTAGTCAGACAATCACTCAGCGACAAGGTTGGCGTACCCGGTTAACTTTAGGCATGCAATCCGACGCAGAACAGGCGGTACCGCAAGTTAGAGAGTTACATGTCGGTATCGTGGAGAAATACCAACAAGACAGCCAGTCACTGGAGCGTATCCCGGTTAAAATACCCGCGTTTAACTTGACCAATGGTGTGCTTTTTGCCCGGTTGGGTAAACCCTATGCCAGCCATGAAAGTGGATTCTGTTTCTATCCAGAGCCGGGGGATGAAGTGATTATCGGTTTCTTTGAATGCGATCCCCGTTTCCCGGTGATATTAGGTTCCATGCACAACCCTAAAAATAAATCACCGTTAGAACCCAGTGAAAAAAATTTGGTGAAAACGTTAGTGATTAAACAGGGGGATAACCAGCAGGCATTGCTATTCGATAATAAAGATAAAACCCTCGCATTTAATAGTGGAAAAAATACGTTATCTCTGCAACAGGATAAAGATATCACAATTAATTCTGCCAAAAATCTTATCGCTCAAGCACAGGAAATTAATATCCAGGCAGAAAAATCCCTGTCAGTTGCGGGAAAATCTGGAGTAGATATTAAAGGGGCAAAAGTTAATTTAACGCAATAATAGGATAGCAAAATGACAAACAAAATATTGGCTGATATTTATGGTCGGGGCTGGGCATTTCCGCCACAATTTTTTATCGATGAAAGCATTCCTAAAGCACAACCCGGCGTAATAATGTCGGAAGGAGCAGAATATGTTCGCCAGAGTATGAAAATTCTTTTTTTAACGGAACCTGGCGAACGGATTATGCGTGAAGATTATGGTTGTGGCCTGAATGATTATATGTTTGAAAATATCAGTGATGAACTGATAGCACGAATTCAAACGCGTATTGAAGAGCGAGTATTACGTTATGAACCCCGTGCAGAAGTGACGGAAATTCAGGTGAGTCAGAGAACCGATTTGCCTAATACCTTACATGTTCAGGTGACTTATGTCCTGAGAGGCAGTGAAATTAGCCAGCAAATTGAAGGTATTCTTGAGATTGGCGAAGGGCCGATACAGGTGATCTTATGAGTAAACAACTGGTTGTTGATGGCGACATCCTGCTATTCGAACCGTTGTTTGGCAACCGGCAAGTCATCGTTTTGGGACCTGCAACGATCAGAGGCAGCGGGCATGCGCAAATCCGGGGGAAAAAGATCGTTATTGTGGGGGACGAAAAAAAGGTCCAGTTTCAAGCGCAGTATATTACCCCTAGCCATCCGATACCCGGCATGGGCATGGTTACCATTGCTCAGTTAGATGCTAGCCAGCAGGTAAATTTTTGTCGCAGCCCTGTTACGGTGATTGTGGTTGGACAGCAATTTATCGCCCGTTTTACGCCGTCACAACCGGCAAATAATCCATCAACCGGGCCGGATGTAACGGTACCAAGTATGGGAAAAGGTCGTTTTATTGCCAGTCAATATGCCGTTAGTGCCGGATAGATAACAGTTTATACTCTTCATCTTTCAAGCTGCTGCTTTGTTGGCTGCGTTCACTTACCCCAGTCACATAGTTATCTATGCTCCTGGGGATGCGTTCACTTGCCGCCGCGCTGCAACTTGAAATCTATTGAGTATAATCTTATTTTCAAATAACCATGATCTCCTGAAAACATATTAAGGTTATATTTAAATAACAGGTGGCGTAAATATGGAACAGACCGGATTAAATAATAAACTTACCGCTATCGTACCGGATACCGATTTTAAACTTGATGAAAGAAGTACATTGGATATTTTAAATTGGCTTAAAACATATGCGGAAAAAATCCCCTTTGATCAAGAGAAAAAACAATTCTGGGACAGTTTCTACTTTATTCAGGAGAATAATCCTCATCAATTAGCGAGTATTTACCAAAATGCGAATAAAGCAAATGGCCTTTTACCCGCACATCAGGCATTTTTGCTGGCTTTTTTAAAACTATTAGAAACGACTAAAATATTATTCAATACCTTCCCGGTACGGCATCGTAATCTTTATTACCGGGAGTTATTGGGCTTAAAACCTAGGAAGGCTCAGGCGGATCAGGTTGCGATAGGTATTACCCTGAATGCTGATTGTGCTGAATATCTTATTCCGAAAGGAACCCTCTTTGATGCTGGGCATGATGGGGCGGGAAATCCTTTACAGTATGTGTCCGAATCCGATTTATTGGCAAATCAGGGGGTATTGACCGATTTGCGTTGGTATCGAAAAGAGGGTGATGGCTGGAAATCAGCAACATCTCTGAATCTTGCAGATGGCATTAAATTACCTGCAAACGATATCCGGCTTTTTAGCCCAACGCCTAATGATGTCCCGATTCTTGCGGGTTATCTGATTACTTCATCTCTATTTGCTATGTCGTCAGGAAAACGCAGTATTAAAGTGACACTGGAGAGCAAATGGACGGGTAATGTTGATCACATTACCGCTCAGATCAGCTCGGGAGATCATTGGCTTTCACTACCGAAACCTTCTATAACAACAGAAGTAAAAGAGAATACTAATGTTGATTGCCTTACATTTTACTTGTCAGCTAATGATGATCCCATCACTCCTCCTGATGCCTTGGATAATATGACATTTAAGGTACCGGTATTAAAGTTAGGTGCCACTCGAGGCCCGATTTTACCCAAGATTATAGATATCGAAGTCGGCATTAACGGTAACCATAGTGTGTACTATGCCTCTGATGGCGGTATTGAACAAACGGATACAACTAGCTTTCCCTTTGGTCAATTGCCGTCGTTAGGTTCCGGTTTTAATTTGGTTGCTCCAGAATGGTATGGCACTGAAAACGCAACTCTCACGATTACTCCACAATGGATTGGCTTGCCCCAACAAAATTTTTCACAGTGGTATGCAGCATATAATACTAAACTCGATAATAAGGCATTTAAAATTCAGGGTTATTTAATTACACCTGAAAAGAGAGAAAAGCTTAATGAGGGACAGTCATTATTCGGTGGAGATAATGAACCACAAGGGCAAAGCCTAAAGTTTACCTTACCGACAATGGATTACCCTATTGCAAACAATCCAGAGCCCAATGGTTGGCCTGCATCGGTGCGTATAGAACTGGTCGAACAGGATTTTATGCACGCCCAATACTGGAAAGATCCCAAAGATAAGAATTTACCCTATACGCCACAAATCAGTGCGTTGCAGGTTCAATTCAGCGCTAAAGCTAAGCCGGAGCAATTTGTTGTTTATCCTCTGACGCCTTTTGGTCGGGGCGAGGCGGCAGCGGAAACGCCAGCATTCACCCATGAAGCATTTTATTTGGGATTTACCGGTGTTTTACCGGGACAAACGCTATCCCTATATTGGCAATTGGAAGGTCTTAAGGCGCTTAATTTATCTTGGTTTTATCTCAATAACAGCAACACTTGGAATCCATTGGATAAGCTAGTTCACGACCAAACCTGTAACCTATTTGACCGGGGTACCTGGCGGGCCTTATTACCGGAGGACGCTGCAAATCAAGTTGCTCAGATGCCGACGGGACGGTACTGGTTGAAAGCAGAAATAACCAAGCAGATTGAACCGCGGGATTACCCTCGCATTAAGGGCCTGTTGTATAACGCCACCGTCGCCACTTTAGTCAATGCAGAAACCGTTGAGCAGGATCATTTTATCAATGGATTGGCCGCCGACAGTATTAAACAACTGGTTACTGCATCCGTTGCGATCAGTGGTGTTACCCAACCTTGGGCATCCTGGAATGGTCGCCCGCCAGAAACTGAGCAAGCTTTTCTGAAACGGATTCCTACCCGGCTATCTCATCGTAACCGCGTGTTGAGTTGGGGGAATATGGTGACATTGCTAAAAGATCATTTTGTTAGCTTATTTGATGTTAGACACCATTCTGGCAGTAAATTAACCACTATTCCGGCACCAGAAAAGCAGCAATTGATAGTAATCCCGGACAACCGTTACAAAGATAACCATGATGCGCTACGCCCCAAATTGAACGCAGCTCGATTGAAAGAAATGGTCGAATGGTTAGGTCGATTAAGTAGCCCTTGGGCAGCAATTGAAATTAACAATCCTACCTACGTTGATGTCCTGATTAATTATCAGCTGGTATTTGTCCCAGGTATTAATCCCGACTATGGCGATTATCAACTACAGCAAGAATTGAGTCGGCAATATATGCCGTGGGGGGAAAATCCTGTTATTGGTGTCGCAATCGGCAGTCACATTAATTATTACCAATTATTAGCCACAATTCAGCGCTCACCTTTGGTTGAGCGGGTCACTGGCTTAACTTTGCAAAAGGGTAGCCAGAGTGTAGGTGGTATAGGTAAAAGTATTGAAGCTGACGATAACGAAGTACTGATTTTAGTTTGGCCTGAAAAGAATTCCGCAAACCAAGGAGTTAACAATGAATAATCAGGATGCATTGTTTCCCGTCGTTAAAGACGATATTGCCTTTGATACCTTACTTACTCAGGCTAAGACGATTATTAAGCAACAATCTGAGCAATGCTGGAGCGATATAGGGGAAAATGATCCCGGTATCACGCTATTAGAAGCCTGTTGTTATGGTGCGTCCGATTTAGCCTATCGCCATTCACTACCACTTCGGGATCTCCTTACTCCCAGACAAGAGGAACAGACATTCGAAGATGGTATTTTTCCCAAAGAGTTTGGCCCGGAACAAGTGCTGACTTGTGGTCCCATTACTACGGAGGATTATCGCCGGGCTTTGCTGGATTTGCATAGTGACGACACGGTTAATGGTTATTTTTTATTTAATGATGTGCGACTGATATGTGAGCCTCAAGATAAACGCTATGAGTACTGGTATAGCAAAGAGGAACGTAAATATAGATTCAAAAATTCTGGAACAGATAGCAAATTAACTCTAAGAGGAAACTATTGGCTTTATTTACTCCCAAGTCGGAAAACTGAAACCAATAAAACTCAGGCGGAGAAAATCCTGAAAGACTTCTTGCGAAATAACCGTAACTTGGGAGAATTCGTCAGTAAAATTATTTGGCTGGAACCCGTCGATTTACCATTACAGATTGATATTCAGCTAAATGATGATGTCAAAGATATTGCTGACATATTGGCTAAAATTTATATGACAGCGGAAGACATGGTGATTGAAAAGCCATTACGCTATACCACTGAGGCGATGAAGGAGCAGGGTTACAGTAATGAAGAAATTTTTGATGGACCTTATTTACATCACGGTTGGATACCTAAATTACCGCCGATTAAAAATTACGATGGCTCGATGGAGTTAAATCTAAGCCCCTTGGTTAACCGATTATTGACTATTAAAGGCGTTCAAAGTGTAACCAGGCTGGAATTAGGTGAGTATGATACTAGCATTATTTCTCCACTATCGAACGATCATTGGTCTTGGAAAATTATTAAAGAACATTATTATCCCAGACTATGGGGTAAAGATCCGTTAGCGTTGATTGCCTCACCAAACAGCCCACTAACTATTATTGCTAAAGGTGGCGTGAAAGTTGCAGTTTCTAAAGAAGTTATAGAGAAAAAACTCATTACAGAACCATTGATTAATACACAGCCAGAATTATTAAACTGGGGAAAACATCGTAAAGTCCGGGACTACTATCCGGTGAGCAATAAATTACCCGCTTGTTATGGATTGCAGACCGATGCCAATACTCAACAACAAAAGCAATTACATCAATTTATGCTGCCTTTTGAGCAAATATTAGCTAATGGCTGCGCTGAACTCGCTTTATTGCCAAAACTATTGGCATTTAAACAGCGAGGAAATGCGGTATATGGTGTACAATGGCCTTTTAAAACGAATACGATTAGTCAAAAAGTGCATCAGAAAATAATGCCTGACTTAATCAAGCAATTAAATGATTATTCGCAAATCGACAATAATGACGGAAGTTATTCTAAAGAATTGGAAATTCTAGATTACCTGTTAGGCTATTTTGGGACTCATCGTGCAGCCAGACCACTGATACTCAGTCGACAGGATTTTCTATCCACCCAGCGCGGTTATTTGGCTCAACAGCCAGAATTAGCCTATCAACGTAATAATATTCGTATTGATAAAGTGTCAGCATTACAAAAGCGAATTGCGGCCAGACTGGGTTTAGGGAAAAAATGTTTCAATGAAACGCCAGATTTGGCTGACCTTCCTTTTTATCTGATTGAGCATCGTCGGCTTTTACCAATAAAACCTAATGCAAAATTCGATGACGAACAGAAGCCCGAACATCTGGATGTTAAAGATATTCCCGGTTCTAAAAGTCATCATTTAATCATTACCCAAAAAGAAGATGTAGGGCAGCTATTGCACGGGCAGATGATTGACCTGATTATCAAAGGTGATAATAAATTCAGATTGCGGGGCCAAATAATTACCGAGATTACAGGAAAATCATTTTATCTTGACACCCGTAACAGCATTGTTTTGGAGTACAGATGGAAAGAAGTCCAGCAGGCATTTAAGGATAATAATTTGTTCTGGTGTGATAGCCCGGTGTGGTTAGAAGATATGGATTATCAACTGGTTTATGACGATAAATCATATAAAAGTAATGAAAAAGATGAACAGTGGATTGTCTCTAATGCTCACAGTCCTTTTCCTGCAATGATCAATAAAGATGATGAAATTACTCTGAAATGTGTCATTACACCTCATATATCATCAAGAAATACAAATACGTCGACAGGTTCAGATTCTCCATCAGATTATGAGCTAAAAGCCAAGATAGTAGACTTTGATCGTATTGATGGACGGATAAAACTCGAAAAGATAGCAGGTCAGAACAATATTTTTCCGCTAAAGGAAGAAGCATGGCGTTATCGCTGGTATTTCTCCAGTGAAAAATATGCTCATACCGATCGTTTTTCATTTGTTGTCAGCGTAGTGATTAATCGCCAGTTAATTGGAAATAATAATGTTGATCCTCATAAACTGGAATCATGGGTAAAAACTGAAATTTTAGCTGAATTCCCGGCGCATATTTCTATGATTATTCATTGGTTATCACCGGAACGTTTTAAAAATTTTGCCAGCACTTATAAGCGTTGGCAAAATAATGGCTCCCCTTTAGGAGACGAGGCATATCATATTTTAGAAATGTTAACCTTGGGACGTTTGCCTTCGGCATTAACTGGCACAGGAAATTTGCGAATTGCTAGCAAACAACAGGAAAATGAAGTCATCAATGCACCTAGTGATGAATTGCGTGCTAAGATGATTGAGGCTAATCAGCTATTATATGTGCCAATAGTTAATAAGAATACGGGAATTAATGATAATGAAAAAAATACATTATCTGAACATTCTCCATCTCAGTCTGAAGATGATAAAACCAAGGATTAATTTACATATGAGAAAGGGTAATGTTTCATCATAATAGGAACCATTGATTTTACTATTAAATTAATTATCCTTTATTATTTAGTCGTAATATCCACATGGGTATTTAAAATAATTCGATACTATAAGGTGATAAAGATGGGAAAAGAAAATGATTTACCAAAAGCAGAAAATACTAAGAGTGAATCAAAAGATCTCTCAGTAAAAAATTTAAAAGATCGTTTTAAAGAAGGCAGTATTCCATTACAGACTGATTATGAACATTTAATTGATATTGCTGATATTGGCCGTAAAGCAACCGGGCAAGCGCCTGGGCAAGCTGGTAATCCAAATTCAGCGCTAGCATTAGATGATCATGGTAGATTAGTGGTTAAAGCTGGGAATGGTATCACTGTTGATAAAAATGGCATTAATATTAATTCAGACCAAATATTTCCTAAAGGAATGATCGTGATGTTTTCAGGTTCAGAGAATGAAATTCCCCCAGGTTGGGCTTTTTGTGATGGAGGAGAATACAATGGCATTAAAGTTCCAGATTTAAGAAACCGTTTTATTATGTGCAGTGAGACCTTTGCTGAAAAAGGGGAAAGTAGTAAAAAAGCTAATGGTGATGGAAATAATAAAAACTTCTTAAAAGATACAGAATCAATAACAGTTTCTATTGATGTTAAAGTAGAAAATACCACACTGGATATCTCACAAATACCTAAGCATAACCATATTCAAGGTCTTCCCTATCATAGCGATGTAGGATTTGGATATCCCCATGTTAAATGGGGTAAAACACCATACCGAATAGATAATACTTATTCTTCGTCATTTTGGCACACAGATAAAAGTAGCAATAATGATGATCTCCATCCAAATACATCAGAAGTTGGGGAAGGAAAAGGGCATAATCATTCAGCCACAGCATCATCTTCTCCACATAGTCATAAAGTTGACGTAGTTCCGCCTTACTATTTATTAGCTTTTATTATAAAGCTTTAATTTTATTGCACATTGGCAGATTTATGTCATCTACTTTTATTAATTAAAAAGGAAATGTTTATATGGTTTCTGAGAAAAATCTGCTGAATCGGATTACCGTTAATATTGAAGCTGATAATCAACAGGAGGCTAAAAAAGTATTGCATGGTTCTCTGCTAAATCAAACTAATATATATAAGCTATTTAACTTATATTTTAATGAACATACAATCAATCAAGATATTTATCTGGAAACATTATCATTAGATCTTGGTAAAATAAGTTCTCATAATTTTAACTCATTGTTTACGATAAGGCTTAATGCTGCGCTAAATAGAGTATTTAGTCAATATTATAATAATAATGAAGAAAAAATTTTTCAGAAAGATTCAATTAAATTAAAACACACCAATAAGCCTTCTTTACCTTCTTTAATTAAGGATAAGCATTTAATTAATATAGAGGATTTTATTCATCATTTATATCAGAAAGATTTTAAATTAAATTCAGGAAAATTAATGCTAGATAATGTCAATATCAAACATTTAATTAATCAATTAACACGAATGGGAAGTCACTTGACATTATTATTGGCAAAAAGTTGTTTATCTGAATATAGTTTGCAACGACTTCTTTCTATCAATCAACCGGCTTTATTAACTGCCATTAATAGCAAATTATCAGAGAATATAAATATATCACAGCATCAGGAAGAATTGATTTCCTCTTGTCAACTGATATTGAATGCGCTGGGATATATGCAATCGCATAATATACAGGAGATAATTAAGCCAGATACGCAAGTGATATCACGTATTATCGTTGACCTCAATCAGGGAACACTTAATATTGCGCCTATTATTACATTATTTCGTCAAGTTATAGTGACTAATCATTCCTTATTGAATGAGTGGTTGGCGAAACTGTGGCAAACAGATCTCATTCCACAACTTTGTAAAAAACATTTCTCTATTCAGCAATATGAAACTTTAGTTAATCACTTTAGTTATCAAGAACAAACTTTCAGGAAGCATGTTTTACAGCAAACAACCGAAGTTGATCCTCTATTGACTCAATTATTACAGATATTAGTGATAAAGCCTCAGCAAGATTTACCACCATTAAATCAGCATCAATTTTCATTAATATCTACAGCGATCCAAAAAGGGGAGGTTAAAACAGAAAATATTCTCCAGCTATTGCAACACCCTGCGTTATATAACAGCGCCGGTACAGCATGGTTAGCACCATTATGGCAATTAGCTGCGGTTTCACAACTGGGTAAAAAACATCTTCCAGCTGAACAATATCAACATTTGTCGCAACGTTTTGTATCAAATAATGCAGATCAGAAGTTAATCGCTGAAGATCAGAAAATATTATTAACACCAGAGAACTTGCACGTTAAAGACAATAACTGTAGTCAATTTCGAGCTATTAATAGACCACGCGTTGAGTCGATATTTACTGAACAAACTCCGCTATATCCAGTGAATAATGCTGGAATATTAATTCTATGGCCGATGTTGCCTGCATTGTTTAATCATTTTGGTTTGCTTGAAACACAAAATTTTATTCATCGCCAGGCTCAGTTTAGCGCAGTTGATTTATTGGACTACTTGATTTGGGGAGACGCAGAGGGACAAATAGAAAGAAAGTTACTGAATAATGTATTGTGTGGGCTAATGGTCAATGAAGATAATGAATCAATTTCTCTTGAGCCAGAACAACGGTTGATAACAGAACAATGGCTGGATGCAGTTATTGCTCAACTTCCTGGTTGGAAAAACTTAAGTCGTAATGATGCGCGTCAACTGTTTTTACAACGGTCAGGTAAATTGCTGATCGGCGAACAGGAAATTAAAATCACAATTCACCATCAGCCATTTGATCTGTTATTAAACAATTGGCCATGGCCGTTAAATATCGCAAAACTTCCCTGGCTGAATCATCCTTTATCCATAGACTGGCAAAATATTTAAAAGGTTTATATGAATTCTTTACTTAAAGATAACCATTATATGATAGCTGAATTACATTGGATTTATCCTCATTTGGAACGTATTGATCTGTTGTTGCAGCATTACTATTATCAAAAGAGAGATAAATACGATTCCTTACCAGAGAATTTTTTACTTACCGAAGATAAAGTAGATCAATATTTAGCACAACCGCAGGGCATTCCTCATTGGTTATCTGAGGTGAGTGATATTGTTAGTTACCCGGAAACTGAAAAATATCTTGCCGTTAATGCTCTGTCGCTATTGGTTGAACGTTTTGAACTTACTGAGTTTGAACGTGATGTTTTATTGCTAGGTTTATTACCACATTTTGACAGCCGTTATCATGCGCTGTTTGCTTCTTTGCATGGTAATAGCAAAAGACAATGGCCCAGTTTTGCTTTAGCAATTGAATTATTTAGTGATCGGCAATTACTTAAAAACAGCTTATTACCGCCAACGCCATTAATTAGTCATCATCTATTACTACTCAATAATGACGAAGAGTCTATCTGGTTACAAACGCAATTTCTAACTCACAGTGCAGTCTGGCATTTTTTATTTGGTCATCGGGTTATTCTACCTCCTTTAATAACCTGTACTTACTGGTGTCCTCCTGCATCATCTATCTGGTATCCGCCAACACTTTGTCACTCACTTGAGAAAATATTATTGAATGAAACAGATAAAGTGCGTCCACTGGTGATACTTAGAGGAAAACAGGCTAGCGCCAGAGAATTAACGGTGAGTAATATCATGGCGTTTCATAGCATCAATACGTTAGTCCTTGATTTAGCTCGCTTGCCAAATGAAGATAACTCAACCACCATATCTGACTTGTTAAAAAATGCAGTACGGGAAGCTAGGTTACACGATGCCTGTTTATTAATTCGCAATTTTTCTTTGCTTGCAGAAGAAAAGAAAATATTAAATAGTGAATTATCCATTTTGCTGAGCCAGCCAAAATTGCGTGTGGTTTGTTTAGTAGAGTCAGGGGATGCATTAGTATGGATTAAACATCTGTCCATGGTGCAAATTAATATGCCTGTAGCAACATTGGCAGAAAAAGAAATTATGTTAAAAAGAAGTTTACCGAGCCATTCTTCCGATCAGATTAATATAGCAGAATTATGTCGTCGTTTTTCATTTACAGCAGAAACATTACCATTAATCATTAAAGAAGCCTGCCAATACCAAATACTCCGGCAATTGGAAGGTCAATTAGAGGAAATAGATTTGTATCGGGCATTAAGTTTCCGCGCTCAACAGAATTTCGGTAAATTAGCCCAGAGAATTACGCCCAAACGCCACTTTAATGATTTAGTGATTTCTGACGAATTAGTTCAACAATTAAAAGAAATCATCGCGGCGATTAATTACCGTGAGCAGATTCTATCTTCAGGCTTTAAGGAAAAAATAGGGTATGGCACAGGCATTAGTGTTCTATTTTACGGTGAATCAGGGACGGGAAAAACCATGGCCGCAGAGGTTATTGCCGGACATCTTGGTGTTGATCTGATTAAAGTGGATCTTTCTACCGTGGTGAATAAATACATCGGTGAAACCGAAAAAAATATCTCCCGTATTTTCGATCTGGCCGAAGCAGATTCCGGGGTGTTGTTTTTCGATGAAGCTGATGCATTATTTGGCAAGCGCAGTGAAACGAAAGATGCTCAGGATAGACATGCTAATATTGAAGTTTCTTATCTGTTACAACGATTGGAGGATTATCCGGGATTAGTGATTTTAGCCACTAATAACCGTAGCCATTTGGACAGCGCATTTAATCGCCGGTTTACCTTTATTACCCGTTTCACTTATCCTGATGAAATATTGCGTAAAAAAATGTGGCAGGCCATTTGGCCAAAAAAAGACATATTATCGGATGAGATTAATTTTGAACATTTGGCTAAACGGGCTGATCTAACAGGAGCCAATATTAGAAACATTGCTTTATTAGCATCAATATTGTCGGCTGAAGATAATAGCGTTAAAATTGAAAATAAATATATAGAACGAGCCATGATGCTCGAATTAAATAAAACGGGTCGATTGGTTTTTTAAATATTTAATAAAATTGGAGTTAATATGAAAAATATAATTGAACCTGATAATGCGATTGTTGAGGTTAATAATGCATTAAATGAGATCTTGTCTCAGTATTTAAATATTTCTGGTCAAAAAATTGATATCCGTTTTGATCTACCAGAAATGGAGTCAATCCCATCACATCCTACCGTGAGTGTATTTCTTTATGATATACATGAAGATCTACAATTACGTTCTGCCGAGTCCAGAAGTTATTGCCCTTCCTCCAGCACATTATTGCCGGGATGGGTAAACATTAATTACAACTACTTAATTACTTACTGGCATTCAAATAAGCCATCAAGCGATAGTGCTAATCCTGATAGCCAGCCTGATAATCAAGCGGTGAAAGTTATGACATGTGTTTTGAATGCATTGATTAATAGCCGACAATTACCTACAATCCCTGGGGCATATACCAGAGTGATCCCACCACAAGAAAATCTCAATAGTCTGGGTAATTTTTGGCAAGCTCTTAGCAATCGCCCTCGACTTTCTCTATTATATTCAGTCACTGCACCGGTAAAACTGTTAAATATTAAAGATGCGATAAAACCAGTTAATCAAATCTTCTCTTCTGTAAATCAAAAATCGAGTCTGGACAATTTACAAATAAATCAAGCTCTGGCAGAGAAATTGTATTCAGATTTGGGTGGTACAGAAGATGTACGCTTTGCTCTTATTAAAGTGAATCTGAAAACTGAATTCCATACAAAGGATAATGAAAGTCAGGAAAATAAAAACGTTATTCTTAAAGTTTCTGGTGTTACCCGTTCGGATTATGTATCCAGAATAAAAGATATTCTTTTAGCATGGGAAAATAGTCATAGTGCTGTTGTTAAGATAAGTAATACCGGTATTATTATTGTTGAGGGAAATTCTAAAGAATTAATTGGAATAGAGGATAATAAATGACTGTTTTTATATTAAATATTCCATATAAAAAAGATATTCTGTTGATATATTTATTTTAATTTATGACTAATTAATTAAAAATGGAATATAAAAATCTTGTTGACTAGTATATTTTCCTTATTGATATATTTTTTTATTAAAGTTAATAGGTGGTAATATGATGAGAGAATACAGTAAAGAAGATGATTGCGTAAAAGAAAAAACAAATTTAGCAGAATCTGAAAATGTGGAGGCAGATAACTATCTGGAAATGGATTGTCTTAATTATTTAGCTAAATTAAATGGTATGCCGGAGCGAAAAGATCATAGCTTAAATTCCACAAAGTTAATAGATGATATTATAAAACTACATAATGATCGCAAAGGAAATAAGTTACTCTGGAATGATAATTGGCAAGATAAAATCATCGATAGGGATCTGGAAAGCATATTTAAAAAAATTGATGAAATGGTTTCTGAATTTGGTGGGATTGAAATTTATAAAGATATTGTCGGGGAAAATCCTTATGATCCTACGGAGCCAGTTTGTGGTTATTCTGCACAAAATATATTTAAATTAATGACTGAAGGAGAACATGCGGTTGATCCGGTAAAAATGGCTCAAACAGGAAAAATAAATGGTAATGAATTTGCTGAAAAATTGGAACAGCTCAATAGTTCAAATAATTATGTTGCATTAATTAATGACCATCGACTGGGACATATGTTCTTAGTTGATATTCCATCAACGAATAGAGAAAAAGTAGGATATATCTATCAGTCAGATTTGGGAGATGGTGCATTACCAGCCCTTAAAATAGCAGATTGGTTAAAATCCAGAGGAAAAGAATCAATTAACGTGAATAAATTAAAGAAATTTTTAAGTAATGAATTCACTATGCTATCTGAGAGTGAGCAAAAAGAACTAATAGCGGAAATTTTTGATATAAATAAAGATATAGCTAATGTAAAGTTAGGAAAAATTAAAAAAGATAAAGCGGTAGATGTTTATTTAAGAGAATATGATCTCAATGATTTCATTAGTAATATTGAAAAATTAAAAACTAAATTAGTTTGATTGATACCCGATAGATTTTAAATTGCAGCGCGGCGGAAAGTGAACGCAGTCAACAGTTAATTAAAATTCTGAGGTAATAATATTATGCCAATAATCGGTCATAAAGAAGATCTTATCCGGACAGAACGGAGTTCTGTTGATTTAACAAGATCAAGTAATAACAGACAAACTGATAATCTTGAGTTAAATATACCTCAACATAAACGAGATAATAAAGATATCGAGCATGCGGTTATATATGGTTTTAGTCAACATCGCGGACCGGAGATGCAAAAAGCATTTGCTGATAATAAGAACCCTGTTACCATCGATGAATATAATGCAGGACTTGGAATCATGGGGGAATTAAGTTTATCTGATTACTTCAGAATTTCCCAAGATCTTAAGGAAAATAGGCTTCCTGAATTGAACGAAAAAAATATACAAAATCACTCACTAAAATATTTTGATGCTATGGGGGTAAATATGAAATCTGCCGATCCTAATGTTAAAGAGGAAGCCAAAGAACAGCAACGTGCTTATACTAGATCATGGGGTTTTTATATGATGGAAAATAAGGAAAAATTAGATATTCAAAGTAAGATAAATAATCTTATCCCAAAAAAGAAAAGTTTTTTTAGTAAATCTCCCGGTGAAGATGAATACAAGAAATTAGATGAATTCATTTTAAAAAACAGTAATGGTAGCAATTTAACTATCCCAAAACAGAGAAAAATATTAATGAAATTTGCTTCAGCCAAAAATGCTGTTGATGTTACAAAAAACTTATCAGGAGAAGAGCAAACATGGCTAAAAGATATTATAGCAACTGCATTCTTCAGACAAACGAGTAAACTAGGAATGAGTTGGTTTATAGAACAACTAGCATCACCTGATTTCAGATTTGTTATCGTTGGATTTAATGGAGAAGAATTAACTACCGATCAAATAAGGTCAAATAAACCATGGAAGCATGGTAATAGAAGGAAAGAGGGGGCAAGTGAATATGCTGAACCAATAACTTTCTCTGAAATTCGTCATGCTCATAGGAAAGGGTACGATAGTAAAATAAACTTTATTAAGAAATAGTTAAGAGCTAGCCATAAGGAGAAATTTATCTTGCGGATTTTCAGGAGACCGTAATTAAAGACATTTAAATTTTCTATGTTAATAAGAAAGTACAATTTTTCATGACACCAATGCTTTTTGCCCTTAAGAAATAAAATCCTGCAAAAATTATAGGGTTATCAGTACACTGTTGTCCAGCCTCTTAGGTTAAAGAGGCTGGATGATAAATGTTATTGATGATTTTGTGTTTATAGCAAGTCGCTGCCAGCAACTGCTACCCTGAGAGTCAGCAGATTACGTTTCCCTTTTAGCTAGCGCCTTATAAGCGTCGTCATGAGAAATGGACGATGCTCATAGCAGGTATTCTTTATAACGATATTATTTAAAACAGAGTGTCGAGTCCTTAACAAGGAAACTTGATCAAGTTCACAAAAGTTCAGGAAAACTAAAGAAAAAATAGCTGAGTTCGATAATATATGAGGTGCTCATTAATAGTAAATATAAATGGAGTTATAAAGTGAAATATGATCCACGATTAAGAACATGGGTTGAAGATGATTTTGATTATGAAAAGAATTTCAAAAAACAAATGGATTATATCAATTATAAAGATCTTGAAAAGCAACTAAAAGAAAATGTAGATTACTACGCCTTATTAGATGAAAATGAAGCTATTATTTTTTTGAAAGAATTAGGGTGTGATATTAAATCACTTCTAAATGGTACTGTATTTCCAGTAACTGATGTTTTGTCAAATTTCTCAGGGAATATAAAAGATACACCTGGGGTTTTTAAAGTGGCAAAAAATTTCAAGCCTATAAATATTGGAATTTTTACGCATATAATAAATGAACTTAAAGGTAATGGGATAAAAGCTATAGAATATTTGGGGAAGAATGGAGAAAGATATATAAAACTAACTGATTGTCCAGGTATTAGAAAATATTTGAATGCTACAAGATATCTTATTAATAATAAAAAAATAATGGAAGTTGGGATAGGTTCTGTGGCTATGGAAGGTAGTATTGTTAAAGGAGCTAGGTTTGGTGTTATATATTCTGCTGCATATAGATCTGTTGAATTGATGTTTAAGAGTGAATATGATTTAACTAACTTTTTTGTTAATTTATCGATGGATATGGCGAAGATGATTGTCGCAACTATAATAGCAAAAACAACAGTTGCAGCAGCAACTTCGTTTGTTGTTACTGCTGCTCTTAGTACTACTGCTATAGCTATCGGCGTTTTCATAATTGGGGCGCTTGTTGTTTGGGGGTTAATGTGGTTAGATGATGAATTTAAAATTAGTGAAACTATAATTAAGAGATTAAAAGAACATAAGGCAAAAACTCCTATAAGTACTTATCATCCCGATCAAATTTTCAATGCTTGGGGAAGGGATTATCGTGGGTAATAAAAACACTCCATCTAGAGTAAAAATATTTATTTCTGCATTAATATTTATGAGTGCTTCGGTTATTGGTGTGTTAGCGTCGACAATCGATTATCGAGGGTTTTTAACTAGAAGCGATATTATTACATCTTCAACCATAAGTGCTTGGTTTATTTGGTGTAGCCCATTGTGTATGTATATATCCATATTGTTATTTAAGTCTCTTTTAAATAATAACAAGGTGTTTTTAAGTAATAAAAAAAAGATAAATTTAAGTAGTAATAAAATTGGAGGGCTGGTTACCTTTATAGCGATATTTGGATTTGTTTTTGCTTTGTTTTTTTCTTTTTATGTTGATTTTGAACTGAAAAATGAAAATTATTTTCTATGTGATAAATCATCATGGATGGCAACTAATAAGTATGCAAAAGACATATCACTATGTAAATAAGCATATACTCTTCATCCTTCAAGTTGCTGCTTTGTTGGCTGCTTTCACTCACCCCAGTCACATAGTTATCTATGCTCCTGGGGATTCGTTCACTTGCCACCGCGCTGCAACTCGAAATTTATTGGGTATGGCATTTGCTATGCTTATTAGATGAGACTTATGGAGCTTATTTTATTAATAGGCTCTGTGTGATGTTCCTGCTGTTATATGATTCCATGAAATTGATTTGTAATTTAGCAAAACCCTTTCATATGGCATGGCATCGAAATTATTTATAGAATGTGGATATACACAGGAAATATCAGTAATAGTGGCTTCAATTATTTTAACTTCATAAAACAATTCAATTGTCCAGTTTGACTTGTTCTGTAAAAAATAAAATTACCATTTAGAGATTCATTTGAATTAGGTTTTTAGTTCTATTTTTTATCCAGAGTTCAGGTTAAGTAAGTTAAGTATGTAACCTAATACATAAGTAAAATTTACAATAGTGATATAAATCAAGAAATAGAAATCTAAAATATTGTTTGTTACTTGCATTAAAGTTGAATGTAAAAATGGTGATTCAAATCACCATTTTTATTGATGATTTTGTGTTTATAGCACCAGATCCAGGATGATGACACCGCATAAACCAATTGCCCATGCAATAGAGGTTGGTACTGACCAGACAATCATCTGTTGTTTCACATCTTTAATTCCTATCATCCGGTTAACTACCCAAAATAGGCTATCATTAAAATAACCAAAGAATAGCGACCCCATAGTTGCTGCTTGTGCGGCAACCAGCATATTGATCCCCGGAATCTGACTAATGATCGGGGCAGAAATGGAAGCTGCGGTAATCATTGCCACGGTACCGGAGCCTTGAATTAAACGGACCAGTGTTGCAATGATAAATGGAATCATCACGGGTGTCAGAGGTAGGTTTGCTATATGTTGTGCCAGAATAGTGCCGGTGCCACTTTCACGTAGTACTGCGCCTAACGCACCGCCAGCTCCTGTCACTAATAAAATAATACCGGCAGCCTGTAAACCTTCTTCTAGTCGATTAATCACTTCGTGCTTATTGACTTTTGGCATTAAAGTATAAACGGCTAACAATACGCTGATTGATAAGGCAATAACCGGAGCACCAAGGAAATCAAGTGATTGAAAATAGAAATTGTTTTCTTGTCCAATAAAGGTTTCAGTACTGAGTAACAGTCCATTAATCGCTTTAATGAAGATTAAAACGATAGGAACGATAATCGGTAACAAGGACAGAGATAGGGCAGGTAATGATTTGTTTGCCTTTTCTTCCATATAGCGCTGATGGATTGCTTGCAGATCCTGAGTTTGTTCTGCTTCATCAACTGGCTGAAATTCTGGATATTTTATTGCCAACCATTTGGCATAGAACACAATACCAATAACGCAAGGAACTGCCAGCACCATTCCCGCTAGCATCATCGCGCCGATATCTACGCCAAAGATACCCGCGACACCCAATGGCCCAGGTGTGGGCGGGACTGCGTGATGGGTAACAACCAATCCACCAGCCAGGGCTACACCGAGAGTCAGTAGATTACGTTTCCCTTTTTTTGCCAATGCCTTAGCGAGTGGGTAGAGGATAACGAAAGCAGAATCGACAAAAATCGGAATACTGACGATATAACCGGTGATCGCTAAAGCCCACTCTTCGCGTTTTTTACCCAGCCACCTAATAAAGCTGTAAGCTATCTGTTCAGCAGCGCCAGAAACTTCCAGCACTCTCCCCATCATGACACCTAAACCGATAACAATACCAATACTGCCAAGGGTAGAACCGAAGCCTTTAGTGATGACATCGATAGTATTAGCTGCGGTTAAACCACCAGAAATTCCAGCGATTGCAGCGGCAATCAACATTGCCAGCAAAGCGTGAACACGGGTACGTAGCACAAGAAAGATTAGAGCAAATACGGCTATACCCAGACCAACGACCGGAATGTAGAGTTCCATACTTAGCCTCCATTTTGGAACATGTTACTGGTGATGAAAGCACGTATCGCATCACTGAAAGCCCCATCAGTATAGAAACCCAGCGACAGACTACGACTGATGTCAAAGTTACCCGGCCAACTGGCAACAATACGGTTAATGTTTTCGTCTGGTTCGAAGCGGATAAGATCCACCGCTTTTTGCCCGGCAACTTCTGCCAGCGCATCAATCATGGCCTGAATCGTCACACTGATACCCGGTAAATTAACTGTGCGGGACCTGCCAAATTTTTCAGCTGGAATTTGAGCCGCATGAATAAAGTTGCGGATCACGGTTTCAGGGCTGGAAAGCCATAAGGTGAGATTGTGGGAAACTGGGCAAACGCCGATTTCACCATGTAGGGGTTCACGTATGATGCTGCTAGCAAAGGAGGATGCTGCTTTGTTTGGTTTTCCGGGACGAATACTGATTGTTGGCAGTCGGAGTACTCGGCCATCCACGAATCCTTTACGGGAATAGTCATTAATCATCAATTCACACATGGCTTTCTGTGTGCCGTAGGATGATTGAGGATTAACCGCACATTGATCTGTGATGGTTGCTGGTAATTCTCCACCAAATACGGCAAGGGAGCTGGTAAAAATAAATTTCAATTCTGGATTTTTGGCTCGGGCAGCGTTCAATAAATGACGAGTAACATCAAAGTTAACTTGCAAACCGAGATCAAAATCATTTTCAGCGTGACTACTGACAATCGCAGCTAAATGGAATAGTACGGTACTATCTTCATCAATCAGCTTTTCCGCAGCATCTGGCTGAGTCAGATCCAGTGCCAGACACTGAACTCGGGGATCATTAACCGGTGAAATAGGGGGGTGAATATCGGTCAATATTAGTTGCTCGATGTTTAATTCTTGGTTATTTGTAAGCAGAGCACTGGCAAGTTGCTGGCCCAGAAAACCTGCGGCACCAGTGATTATCACTTTCATTGCGACTCTCCTTGTTTAATAGCTCAATAACTCTGAGCTATTTTGCGTGTAAGGTAGATTTTTTGTTCTTATGTACCTGTTATCTTTCAAGTTGCCTCTTTGTTGGCTGCACTCACTCGCCCCGGTCACAGAGTTATCTATGCTCCCGGGGATTCGCTCCCTTGCTGTCGCGATGCATCTTGAAATCCATTGGGTCTATATTGACGGTGTGTAATATCAGGTTGTGCTCTTGTAATTGTTGCTGCACTTTGGGAGAAAGTTGGCTATCACAGACAATATCATCCAAACTCGACAGCGGGCAGACACGAAACATGCCGTATTTGCCATATTTACTGCTGTCAGAAACTAAAACCCGGCGGCGGGCAGTTTCTAGTACTGCTTGTTTGACTAATACTTTTTCTTCATGCGGTGTAGAGACACCATGCTCCAGATCCCATGAACTGGTGCTAATAAAAGCAATGTCTATATTCAAGCTGCGAAGTAGCATAGCTGCGGTGCGGCCAACACAAGAATGATTTCGCTTATCGACTTGTCCCCCGGTATGGAACAGGTTCAACTGAGGTTTGTTCATCAGGTATTGGGTAATGGAAAAATCATTAGTAATGATGGTGAGGTGAAAACGCTCAGCCAATATTCTGCCAATCTCAAATGTCGTAGTGCCGGCATCAAGATAAACAACCTGTCCATCTTCAACCATGGATACCGCATATTGACCAATTTCTCGTTTATGTCGATGATTAAGCTGGGCTTTTTCATTCCAGGGTAATTCTTGGCGTAGAGCATCACTGAGTTGCACACCGCCACTGATACTGATAACTTTTCCTTCCTCTTCCAGAGTGCGGATATCCCGCCGTACTGTCATATGCGAAACGTTCATCAGTTCAACCAGTGCGCTGATGGAAATTGTACGATACTCATGTACATAGCGATAAATAAAGTCTCTGCGCTCTGATGGCAGCATATTTTCTCCTGTTATTTCTGTGCCTTGATTAACCAGCCCAGACCATCTTCAGTGTAGCCGATGGGATAGTATTCACAGCCTAGCCAGCCTTGATAGCCCATTTCATCCAGCTTATTAAACAACCATGGATAATTGACTTCGCCGCTATCAGGTTCATGGCGTTCTGGCACGGAGGCAATCTGAATGTGACTGAATTTTCCCCATAAACGTTCAATAGTACGGAGTAAATCGCCTTCCATAATCTGGCAGTGATAAAGATCTAGCTGAATAAAAACATTTTGACGGTCAATGTCTTTAAGCAATATTTCAGCCTGATGCTGAGTTGTCAGAAAATAACCCGGCATATCACGATTATTAATCGGTTCAATTAATATGTTAATGTTATGTTCCGCCATCACATCAGCGGAATGTTGAATATTTCTGATATAACACTCACGTTGTTGTTCTGGTGTAAATTGTTCATTCAGTTTTCCTGCCATAGCATGAATTTGCTTACAGTTCAGAGCCAATGCATATTTCAGAGCGGTTTGTACATCTTCGGCAAATTCTTTTTCACGGCCAGGAATAGCGGTTATTCCTCTTTCATTCGCCGCCCAATTTCCGGCAGGCATGTTGAACAGAACCTGTGTTAATTGATGTTGTTGTAACAGGGCAGCAAGGTCTTCAGCTGTTTCTTCATAAGGAAACAGATATTCAACGCCTTTAAATCCAGCTTTGGCTGCGCGGGCAAAACGTTCTTTAAAAGGAACGTCGTTAAACATCGTGCTTAGGTTTGCCGCAAATTCAGCCATGATGAATTCCTTTTATTCAGTTTTTGGGATAACGAGTTTCAAGTTGTTGCACTTGCTCTTTATTTAAGGTAGTGAAACCGTGTGGCAATAATGTCAGATACAACCGGGCCGTATCTTCCAATTCTTCTGCGTTGAAAAAAGCTTGCCGTAAAGTTTTGCCGCCGACAACAGGTCCGTGGTTCGAAAGCAGAATTGCGTTGTGTTTTGCGGCCAGCTTCGCAATTTCCTCACCGATTTTCTCATCGCCTGGGGGTAGATATTTGACCAGAGGAAGTTTACCGACTCGCATCACATAGTAAGGTGTAATCGGTGGCAGACAGTTACTACTGTTCAGATTTGGCAGGCAGGAAAGCGCGGTTAACCAAGGTGAGTGGAGGTGTACCACTGCACGGCATTCAAGACGATTGTGATACATTGCCAGATGCATGGAAACTTCTTTCGTGGGTTTGTCGCCAGATAGCCAGTTACCCTCTATATCTAATTTGCTCAGGCGGTCAGCTTGCAAGTCGCCAAAACTGGAGTTGGTTGGCGTGATGATAATCGTGCCATCATCCAGTTTGGCACTGATATTACCTGCACCGCCACTGCTGTAACCCCGGTAAAACATGGAACGAGCCCATTCTACTAATTCTGTTCGTAGTGCTTGTTCACTCATGAAACATCTCCTGAGCATGCAGGAAAAAATTAATATCACCGAAGTTGCCTGATTTTAATGCCAGCCAATGATTGTGTTGCAGGTCACGTACCCAAGGCACTCCTGGGGCAATAGGTGCTCCGATACTGAATTGTTGGATATCCAAACTTTGTACTACTTTGCCGGCGGTTTCACCACCGGCAATGATAAAGGTATTGAACCCTCGTTGTTGCAAGCTTTTTACCACGCTGGCGAATGTATTTTCTATTGCTCCACTGGCAGTAGTTGCCCCATATTGTTGTTGGATTTTCTGTAATGTTTCCGGAAGTTGGGTTGAATATAACATTGGTGCAAGGTCGCTTTCTGATTGCTGAATAATCCATTCCACCAGTTGGCCAGCATATTGTGGATCGTGGAGGCATAACCCAATATCCAGAGATTTGGCAGGCGCTAGCTGCTGATACTGAGCAACTTGTTTGTTGGTCATTACGGAGCAACTGCCGGAGAGGATCACGGTACGTCTATTTTGAGCAGATGGAGTGGCCCCTGCCGATTGAAATGGTGCCAATGATTTTCCGGTATTTGTACTGGCAAGTGCGGCACCAAGGCCGGAACCACCGGTGACTAATGTCAGTTCTGACACAGCGCTGGCAATAGGCAACAGATCATTCATGGACATGGCATCTACCGCTGCGTAGCGAATGCCTTGTTGTTGTAAGTTATTCAGCTGCTTGCGGATTGCCTGTTCTCCCTGATGAACACATGCCAAATCGACCAGACCCGCTTTTCCTTGAGCTTGTTGTTCCATCAGACGTAGTAGGTTGGCGTCTTTCATTGGTGTTACCGGATGGTGTTGCATACCACTTTCATTGAGCAGTTGCCCGTTAACAAACAGATGTCCATGTACAACTGTACGCCCATTAACGGGTAGTGCAGGACAGATCAGCGTGATATCTGCGTTTAGTTCACCCATCAGAGCGTCCGTTACCGGCCCGATATTGCCGGTATTGGTGGAATCAAACGTTGAGCAGTATTTGAAGAATATTTGCTGACAACTTGCCTTTTGGCGTAACCAGCGGCAGGATTTCAGTGAGTTGTTCACCGCTTCATCTACCGGGCAAGAGCGGCTTTTCAGGCTGATAACAATGGCATCAATATCCTGTGGAACATCTGTATTTTCATCAGGTGTAACCAGTAACTGAACAACCCGCCAACCGCTTTGTACCATAAAACTTGCGATATCGGTTGCGCCGGTAAAGTCATCGGCAATAACACCCAATTTAATGGTCATTACTCTTTCTCCGGTAAAGTGATACCTTTAAAAGTTTTGATCACTGCACTGTCATCCCATTGACCCAAACCTTCATTACTGGCAGCCAGGAACATTTGATGTGCGGTAGCTGATAGTGGTAATGGGAATCTCAACGCCTTACCTGTTTCCAACACTAATCCCAAATCTTTGATGAAAATATCTACGGAGGATTTTGGTGTGTAATCTCCCGCTAGAATATGAGGAACACGGTTTTCAAACATCCAGGAGTTACCAGCAGCATGTGTGACAATATCATACATTAGATCTAAAGAAATTCCTGCTTTTGCGGCTAACGCCATACTTTCTGCTGCAACAGCGATATGCACTCCTGCAAGCAACTGATGGATGGTTTTAACGGTGGAACCCAGGCCGATTTCATCTCCGATACGATAAAGGCGCTCTGTGGTGGCATTAAATATGGGTTTTAATTGTTCAAATAATGCGGGCTCACCAGAAGCCATAACGGTAAGTTGACCTTGTTGAGCTTTTAGTGCGCCACCAGAAATGGGGGCATCCAGCATTTTGATATTGTATTGGCTAAGACGGTGGGCGAAGTCTTTGGCTTGTTCTGCGGCAACAGTACTGTGAAGTACAATGATTGTCCCCGTTTTTAGCTGGCTGACCAGTGGTGTTTCTCCATCGAATAGTATGTTTTCTATCTGAGCACCATTGACCACAACAAGTAAAATGATATCCAGTTCTGATGCCCAATCTGCTGCATTGTTTGCAGCAACTCTAGCCCCCTCTTGCAGAAGTTGATCACAGGCTTTTGGATTTAAATCGAAGCCGTATGTGGGAATGCCCGCGCGTATTAGTGAACGAGCGATTCCCATGCCCATAGTGCCCAATCCTATAACCGCTATTTTTTGTATTGATTGGTTCATAATGGTTCCCTGGTGTTGCTGTTATAATTTGTTATTTTTTATAATTGTTTCACACATAATTTCACAAATACATGACAGCTATCACATTCGTATACCCCATTCTTGAAACTGATTTTTCTTATAATCATATGATTTGTAATGTTTTTGTGTGGTTTTTTTGGGGTGTTAAATTTCACATAAAGATGTGATAAAAAATATGATTGTGGGTACGTTAAGGTTGGGGGTAAGCACAATCGATTTAAAAGTACGTAGGTTCAAATATGGTTTTTTGGGTTTCGCTGTGCTTAACTCGAATTTTGGCGAAGGTTCTCGACCTTCCCCCAAATGGGGAATATGTTGCTGTTAGTTTTCTTGGGATGTCTGAGTAAATATTCAACGATGGTGGTGGGGGAAGGATTCGAACCTTCGAAGTCTGTGACGGCAGATTTACAGTCTGCTCCCTTTGGCCGCTCGGGAACCCCACCAAGTTTTGAAATGTATCACTGTGGCTTACAGCGGGCGGAATCATATCAAATGAGCCGCTGCTGTAAAGTATATATTTAAAAATAAGTTACCGTATGCTGTTTTTTTATCCTTGTTGCGTCTGCTGTGAACAAATAAGTAGTCTGTTTGCTGGTGGCAGGGGAAGGATGACTCGTCACTGCGTTCCTCGCCCTGGCGGGCCAACGCGTCGCAAGCGACGCATTGTTGTTTCGCTGTGCTCAACTCGAACCTTCGAAATCTGTGACGGCAGATTTACAGTCTGCTCCCTGTGGCCGCTCGGGAACCCCACCAAGTTTTGAAGTATATCACTGTTGATTACAGCGGGAAGAATCACATCAAATGAGTCGCCGCTGTAAAGCCTATTTTGAAAATAAGTTAGCGTATGCTGTTTTTTTATCCTTGTTGCGCCTGCTGTGAGCAAATAAGTAGTCTGTTGTCACAGAATGATAGTACGGTTCCCATAAACAAAAACACGCTGTGCAAGAACCCAATATAAAGCATGACTTAGTACGTTTTTTTCAACATCTCGGCCAGCTCTCATCATGTCTTCAGCTGTGTATGTATGGTCTATGTTAATGACATTCTGAGTAATAATTGGACCTTCATCCAGATTATCATTCACGTAGTGAGCTGTTGCCCCTATGATTTTTACGCCTCTCTCATAAGCCTGATGATAAGGACGTGCTCCTATAAATGCAGGTAAGAAGGAGTGGTGAATGTTTATGATCTGATTTGGATAATGTTGAACGAATTCTGGTGTCAGTACCCGCATGTATTTAGCCAATACCACGTAATCAGGTTTGTATTGATCGATCTGTGCAATTAGTTTTTCGTCGTGTTGTTCACGAGTTAAACCTTCGTGACTGACTAAATGGAAAGGAATACCAAATTGTTCAACCAATGATTGTAATGTTGCGTGATTGCCAATAACTGCGGCAATTTCAACATCAAGCCCGTCGTAAGCGCTTTTCATGAGCAAATCACCAAGACAATGCGCTTCTTTTGTCACCATAATAACAATACGTCTCCGCCCAGCAGGGTTTAATTCCCGTTGAGAACCAGCCGGAAGGGCATCATCTAAATCAGCCAGAAATGTTTCATCGTTGAAAATTCCTTCAAGCTCAGTGCGCATGAAAAAACGGCCAGTGCAATGATCGACGAATTCATTATTCTGAACTATATTCAATTGGTGTTTGTAGCAGATGTTGGTAATTTTAGCGATTAATCCTTTCGCATCAGGGCAAATAGTGCGCAGAATTTTCTTTTGTATATTTTGGTGTGGCATGAATGGGATGGTTCCTTAAATCTTTTTCGTTTCATTTGTCTGGTTTTTGTCTGTGGTTTTTAGCCACAACATTTTTTGTATTTTTTACCTGAACCGCATGGGCAGGGACTATTACGACCAGTTTGGGGCTTTACCCCATCAATATAGTACCAATGTTGGTCTATGCGAAGAAAACGTGAGCGCTCATGGATAAGTTGTTTATCTTGAGCTTTCTGATCAAGAAAGCAAGCTGAAAATTCAACATAAGCTTCGTTGTCATCTTTGCCTTTTTCAGTCGCAATTATATTTAATCCAAGCCACTGAGTCGCAATAAAACTGTGTTCTATATCCAAACGCCATTTTTCCGCTTGGCAGTCAGGATGCCAACTGGTGATAAGATAATCAGCGTTATGTTTTACGTAAGCACTGTATCTAGAGCGCATCAATGATTCAGCATTGGCAGCAAATTTTATGTTTTGCAGATAAGGAGAACAACAATCTGTAAAGTTTATTCCGCTACCACAAGGGCATAACTCTGTCAAAATAACTCCAATCGCTTAAGGGTGAAATATCATTTTGTGAGTTTTCTATTGAAAAGAAACGTAAGAGAACAAATGATAGTCACTTAATTGAACTAATATAATTGATAGTACCTAAGAAAAGGTGAAAGTCGCAATATAAAGGTAAGGGAGTGCGTTTATGGAAAAAGCATTGGCAGGCAAAGAGATTTTGATTGTGGAAGATGAACCCGTTTTTAGTTCTTTGCTAGCAGGGTATTTGCGGATGTTGGGCGCTAAGGTGTTGGTTGCATCTAATGGGGCTGTTGCATTACAGATGTTGGGAAGTGAAGCGCATATTGAACTTATTTTATGTGATTTAGATATGCCTGTTATGAATGGTATTGAATTTGTTGCAAAATTGACTAATGAAGGCGTGAGTATTCCAGTTATCATTATTTCAGCAACTAACAAGATGGCAGAAATTGATGAAGTACTTCGTTTAGGGGCGAAAGATGTTTTATTAAAACCCGTTTCAGATCTGAATGAGATAAAAAAGGTAGTGTTGGCCTATTTGCATCCCATGGTCTTTATGTCCGGTGCGATTGAACAGAATAATTTGAATAAAGATTGGTTAACGTTAAAACATAATTCAGATGAAGCATTAAATATGCTTAAGCAGTTACAACCCCCAGTTTCACAGGTGATTGCCCACTGTAGGGTCAATTACCGAAAATTAAATATGATTGATAAACCAGGGCTCATTCTCGATATGGCTGCGTTGTCCGACAATGAATTAGCTTTTTATTGTCTGGATATTAGCCGTTCAAAAGAGTATGGCGTAATTTCAGCATTATTACTAAGAGTTGTATTTAACAGTTTATTACAAGAACATATCATCCATCATTCTCGGCGTTTACCCAGTATGGCCGGTATTTTGAACAGGATTAATAACTTGTTGGGGAATGCAGGGCTGCAAGGGCAATTTCCATTGTTGCTCGGGTATTATCATACCGTTAATAAAACGGTTTTGCTTACTTCCGCAGGGTTACATGCCAGTATTAAATCAGGTAATCGTCAAATTCAATTAGATAGTGGTGTTCCTCTTGGAACGTTGCGAACGATTTGTTCGAACCAGGTCTGTTCTCATAGTACTGAATGGCAATGCCGGATTTGGAATACAGATAGTCAAATAAAATTGATGCTTTCTTCAATGTATTCCAAATGAATATTACCAAAGTGACATTTTGCTTAAAAAAGCAAATATTAAACATCATGTCACGGTGATGTAATTAAACAGAATGGTGCTGTTTATCGGATAGAATTAGCTGGTATACTCAGCCCATTACGCTTAGAAACTATCTCATTAGGCTATATTTATTGGCTGTTCTTTGTAGTAAAAAGTGGATTTGATAGTGCTTAGATAAAAGCATTAGCTTTTGGGGGTGCTTCGTGTAGTCCAAAAAGAACGAGTGAAGTGACGTACTATGTGTATATGCCTTGGTTGCTGCACTCCGTCTGTGTCCATAATTTATTGGCAAAAGGTAATAATGTCTTATTGGAATAGGTTCTGAAAGAGTTAGCGCTGATTTTGAGTTGAAGACGGATTTGTTTCAGCCAAAAACATCAGGAGATAAGATTAATGCCATTAGTAAACAAAATAGTTAAAAAAGCCGTTATTCCCGTCGCGGGATTAGGAACCAGGATGTTACCGGCTACGAAAGCGATTCCTAAAGAGATGCTACCTTTAGTGGATAAGCCTCTTATTCAGTATGTTGTGAATGAATGTATTGCCGCTGGCATTAATGAAATTATCTTGGTTACTCATTCATCGAAAAATTCAATTGAGAACCATTTTGATACCAGTTTTGAGCTAGAAGCAATCCTTGAAAAAAGGGTGAAACGTCAGTTATTGGATGAAGTTCAGTCTATTTGTCCAAGCCATGTCACCATTATGCAAACCCGGCAGGGAATTGCTAAAGGGTTAGGGCATGCAGTGTTATGTGCAAAGCCTTTAATTGGTGATGAGCCTTTTGCTGTGATACTCCCTGACGTTATTCTTGACGAGTACAGTACTGACCTAACTAAATATAATCTGAGTGAGATGTTGGCTCGTTATAATGAAACTGGGATCAGCCAGATATTAGTAGAGCCTGTGCCTCATGAAGAAGTTTCCAGTTATGGTATTGTCGATTGCTTGGGAGAAAGTCTGCAACCTGGTGATAGTAAACCCATTAAACGTGTAGTTGAAAAACCTAAACCGGAAGAAGCACCATCAAACCTTTCTATTGTTGGCCGTTATGTGTTGTCTGAAAGAATTTGGCCGTTATTGGCAAAAACAGCACCAGGGGCTGGTGATGAAATTCAACTTACCGATGCAATTGCTATGTTAATGGAAGAGGAATCCGTAGAAGCATACCACTTGCAGGGTTTAAGCCATGATTGTGGCAATAAGCTTGGCTATATGCAGGCGTTTGTCCGGTATGGCATGAAACATTATGAGTTAGGTTCAGAGTTTACTGATTGGTTAGGGCGAGTGGCTTTACAGAATCAGACTAAAGAATAATTTTACGGAAATTTAGGTATCATATGAAAGTTACGGTATTTGGTATTGGTTATGTTGGCTTGGTACAGGCTACGGTTTTAGCTGAAGTAGGGCATGATGTACTTTGTATTGATGTAGATGCAAATAAAGTTGAGAACTTGAAAAATGGTCAAATCCCTATTTTTGAACCTGGTTTGACACCTCTGGTTAAGAAGAATTATGAAGAAGGACGGCTGAATTTTAGTACCGATGCAAAGGCCGGTGTTGCACACGGTAAATTACAGTTTATTGCTGTAGGAACTCCTCCCGATGAGGATGGTTCAGCAGATTTGAAATATGTAACCGCTGTTGCCCGTACTATCGCGGAATACATGGAGAGTTACAAAGTTATTATCGATAAATCCACGGTTCCTGTTGGTACTGCCGATAAAGTTAACGCTGTTGTCAATGAGAGTCTGCGGCAGCGCAATCTTGATATTCCATTTGATGTGGTTTCTAATCCGGAATTCCTGAAAGAAGGCGCCGCTGTTGCAGATTGTATGCGTCCTGAGCGAATTATTATCGGGTGTGATAATGAAAGAGTCATTGACCTGATTCGTGAATTGTATGAGCCATTTAATCGTAATCATGATCGTATGATTGTGATGGATATTCGTAGCGCTGAATTGACGAAATATGCTGCTAACTGTATGTTGGCAACAAAAATTAGCTTTATGAATGAGATCTCTAACTTAGCTGAAATGCTAGGGGCTGATATTGAGCATGTCCGTCAAGGAATTGGTTCTGATTCTCGTATTGGCTATCATTTTATTTATCCTGGCTGTGGTTATGGTGGCTCATGTTTTCCAAAAGATGTGCAGGCGTTAATTCGTACCGCGGAGCAAATTGGTTATCAGCCTAGAATTCTTCATGCTGTGGAACAAGTGAATGAACTGCAAAAGAGTAAGTTACCTTCTTTTGTAAAACGTCACTTTGGTGAAGACTTATCCGGTAAAACATTTGCTGTTTGGGGGCTATCTTTCAAGCCGAATACCGATGATATGCGTGAAGCATCAAGTCGTGTTTTGATGGAAACATTGTGGCAAGCCGGCGCTAAAATACAGGCTTATGATCCCGAAGCTATGCAGGAAGCCCAGCGTATTTATGGTCAACGTGATGATTTGTCATTAATGGGTACTAAAGAGGCGGCCCTTAAGGGGGCAGATGCCCTGATTATCTGTACTGAATGGCAAAGTTTCCGTGCACCAGATTTTGATGTAATCAAAGCATCTCTTAAAACTCCGGTTATCTTTGATGGCCGAAATCTCTATGATCCTGAGCGCCTGCAATCCCGTGGTTTTATTTATTATGGGATTGGTCGTGGGGCATCCATTAACCGGTTATCTGAGTAATACGATGAAATTCTTAGTGACAGGCGCTGCTGGTTTTATTGGTTTTCATGTGAGCCAGAGATTATTGCAAATGGGGCATGAGGTTGTCGGTCTCGACAACCTTAATGATTATTATGATGTGAATCTTAAGCAAGCTCGGTTAGATCTATTATTTGATAGCTCAGGTTTTAAATTTGAAAAACTGGATTTAGCTGACAGAATAGCCATTCCTGCTCTTTTTGAGCGGCATCAATTTCAGCGGGTTATCCATCTGGGGGCTCAGGCTGGTGTTCGCTATTCATTGCAGAATCCGATGGCTTACATTGATTCGAATATAATAGGGCATATCAATATACTTGAAGCTTGTCGTCACAATAATGTTGAACATTTATTATATTCCTCTTCCAGCTCAGTTTATGGGTTAAATAGAAAGCAACCGTTCTCTACAAACGATTCTGTCGATCATCCCATTTCGTTATATGCGGCAACTAAAAAATCAGATGAATTAATGTCTCACAGCTATTCTCATCTTTATCAGTTGCCAACGACAGGGTTGCGTTTTTTCACAGTATATGGCCCATGGGGTCGTCCTGATATGGCTTTATTTAAGTTCACTAAGGCGATGTTATCAGGACAGCCTATAGATGTTTATAACCATGGAAATATGGTTAGAGATTTTACTTATATAGATGATATCGTTGAATCAATAGTCAGATTACAAGGCATTATTCCCGCGCCGAATGAGAGCTGGGTAGTTGAGGATGGGCAAATATCTGCCAGTTCTGCACCTTACTGTATTTATAATATTGGTAATGGTCAACCGACTAGATTAGGTGATTTTATTGAAGCGATAGAAGAGTCATTAGGCATTCAAGCCAAGAAAAATTTTATGCCCATGCAAGATGGTGATGTTCTGTCGACCTGTGCTGATTCAAGTGACATTTTTCAAAAAATAGGATTTTCACCCAATACATCGGTGAGGCATGGTGTAAAGCAGTTTGTCGAGTGGTATTTGAGTTTTTATCATAAATCTAAATAAGAAAAAAGGAGCCAGTTGGCTCCTTTTCTATTGAATCAACGACAGTTAGCGAAGGAAGTAAATAGTTGTGCTTGTTTGATTATTAATTTGCCTTGGCATTAGCTAAGTTACAACTAGCTTTGCTTTATCACAAAGGAATGATACAAAAACACACAATTCGATTAAGTCCTTGTCAATGAGACTCAAACAAGTTCATATGATAGTCGTTAATTCTTTTGTTATTTAAATTGTCCAATAATAAAAACACCCCTGTATTCCAAAAGGGGTGTTTTAAATTAAATCAATTAAAAAACAGTGAGTTAGAGCAGGAAACTTTCCAGGGTTTTACCTTCCTCTTCAATTGCTTTTTTGATGACAGCAGGTGTACGTCCCTGGCCAGTCCAGGTTTTAGTTTCACCGTTTGTATCAACATATTGATATTTAGCTGGACGTGCAGCACGTTTTGTTTTACCAGCAGATTTGCCAGCACTCATTGTTTGAAGCAATTCGCTTGGATCAATTCCTTGCTCAAGAATCATTTTACGAACTTCTTCCAATTTACGTGTGCGTTCTTCTAATTCAGCTTGTACCTGACTTTCTTCTTCACGACGTTCTTCAACAACGACGGTCAGTTTTTCAAGTATTTCTTCTAAGAACTCGAGGTCACATTCTCTTGCTTGAGCTCGTAGGGTACGGATGTTATTTAGGGTTTTTAAATCGCTCATTGTCCTGGTCTCAAATTATAATGATGATGGCTGATGTGGATATAATAATAGAATGCTATTTTATTTTCTGCAATAGTCAATTTCTCATATTCCGATAAAATAGCTCTTTTTTTTAAACGTAATTTCTTTACAAAAGTTATATAGCGCTTTTTATACAGCTATTTCGATTGTCATTCGCCAATAACATGTTCAGGGTACCTTTAACAAAGAGGGGACATGATTATCTCTCTAATTTATAAACCAGTTATATACTAAATCGGTAAGTAATTTTAACTGTTTCTTATCATACCTGCTAAGGAAGAATAATAGTAAGTTTAAAAAAAACTTATGACTAATCCATGAGTTATCCTTGATTTTCTGTTGTCATTTTCTGACAGTAAATCACGCAGCTTATTAATTTGTATACAATATGCAACAAATCAATCAAGCTTTCATTTGCTTAATTTAAACATGAGCATTTGTCACGCAAGTGAGTCTTAATTGCCCATTTGATGTAATGATGATCATGAATGATTTAGACACCACTAAGCTAAATATTTCACGATATCAACCGGTGTAGCTTACTGAGATGGATAATCACTACTAGAGTTTATGGTAAACTCATCTGACTATATGGCTTTATAAATTTTGTTAAGGGACAGGGCCTATGGCTCAACTTTATTTTTATTACTCCGCAATGAACGCCGGAAAATCGACATCTCTGTTGCAATCTTCTTATAACTATAATGAGAGAGGGATGAGAACGCTGATTTTTACCGCGGAAATTGATACTCGGTTTGGAAAAGGAAAAATCAGTTCTCGTCTTGGATTATCTGCCGATGCATTTCTGTTTAGCCAACAGACAGATATAGGCGAATTAATCAGAAATGAAAATAAACAGGAAACAGTGCATTGTGTGCTGGTTGATGAATGTCAGTTTCTTACAAAAGAGCAGGTAGAACAGTTATGTAAGGTGACTGACTACGATGATATTCCTGTCCTTTGTTATGGGTTGAGAACTGATTTTAGAGGAGAACTTTTCAGTGGTAGTCAGTATCTTCTGGCATGGGCTGATAAGTTAGTTGAGCTGAAAACTATTTGCCATTGTGGACGCAAAGCAAGTCGGGTATTACGTTTTGATAATGAAGGTGTGGTCATTTGTGATGGTGATCAGGTTGATATCGGAGGCAATGAAAAATATGTGTCTGTTTGCCGTAAACACTATACGGATGCTATTAATGAAGCTAAGGAAGAGCGAAGAGATAACATGTAGTTGATAATTTTTTTTTAAAGTTTCCATGGGCAGTTTGAGGGACTTTTATTAGGATTGAGTTGGCTGTTTTATGGAATGAGTTAAAGGGTACTGATATCAGCACCCTTTAAGTGGTATTAAATTAGTTAACGGTTAGTTTTTATCAGGATTTATTGTTGGTTTAGTCTCTTCCGGTGTTGCAATTGTTTCTGTGAATTCGCGGCCATAGTATGAATCTAGCAATAATTGTTTCAGCTCAGAAATCAGAGGATAGCGAGGGTTAGCGCCGGTGCATTGGTCGTCAAAAGCATCTTCAGACAACTTATCGATTTTCGCCAAAAAGTCTGCTTCTTGAATACCGGCAGCGCGGATAGAGGTTGGGATATCCAGTCCAGATTTCAGTTCTTCTAGCCATGCTAGCAGTTTTTCAATTTTTGTTGCAGTACGGTCCCCGGTAGCAGATAAGCCAAGATGATCTGCAATTTCAGCATAGCGACGACGGGCCTGTGGGCGGTCATATTGGCTGAATGCAGTCTGTTTAGTTGGGTTATCGTTAGCGTTATAACGGATAACGTTACAAATCAGTAGTGCGTTAGCAAGGCCGTGTGGAATATGGAACTCAGAACCCAGCTTATGCGCCATAGAGTGACATACTCCCAGAAAGGCGTTAGCAAATGCAATGCCAGCAATGGTTGCAGCATTATGAACCCGTTCACGAGCAATAGGGTTAGTTGCACCTTCGTGATAGCTGGCTGGGAGGAATTCTTTTAGTAGTTTCAGTGCTTGGAGAGCTTGTCCGTCAGAGTATTCGTTTGCCAGCACAGATACATAAGCTTCCAGAGAATGGGTGATTGCATCCAGGCCACCAAAAGCACACAGTGATTTTGGTAAATCCATGACTAGATTAGCATCAACGATAGCCATATCTGGAGTCAGTGCATAGTCAGCCAATGGATATTTTTGACCGGTTGTATCATCGGTGACAACGGCAAATGGTGTCACTTCAGATCCGGTGCCAGAAGTTGTGGTAATTGCTATCATTTTAGCTTTGATGCCCATTTTCGGGAATTTGTAGATGCGCTTACGGATATCCATAAACCGTAGAGCTAATTCTTCGAAGTGTGTTTCAGGGTGTTCATACATTACCCACATAATTTTGGCGGCATCCATTGGAGAACCCCCCCCTAGTGCGACAATGATATCCGGTTTAAATGAGTGCATTTGTTCTGCACCTTTACGAACGATGCTCAATGTCGGGTCGGCTTCAACTTCAAAGAAAACTTCTGTTTCTATCCCGTGGGATTTCAGCACGTCAGTGACTTGATCAGCATAGCCATTATTGAATAAGAAACGGTCTGTTACGATAAAGGCCCGTTTTGCACCATCGGTTGCGACTTCCCCAAGTGCGATAGGCAGGGAACCACGACGGAAGTAAATTGATTTTGGAAGTTTATGCCATAACATATTTTCTGCTCTCTTCGCCACGGTTTTGGTGTTGATGAGATGTTTTGGTCCCACGTTTTCGGAGATGGAGTTTCCACCCCAGGAACCACAACCGAGTGTCAGAGATGGAGCAAGTTTGAAGTTGTAAAGATCACCGATACCACCTTGTGATGCGGGTGTATTCACCAGGATACGAGCTGTTTTCATTTTGTCGCCAAAATACTTGATTCTTGCTGCTTGATTATCTTGATCGGTATACAGGCAGGAAGTGTGACCAATACCACCCATTTCAACCAGTTTTTCTGCTTTTTCTACTGCATCTTCAAAGCTGTTACCACGATACATAGCGAGCAGTGGAGAAAGTTTTTCGTGAGCAAAAGGTTCAGTTTCATCAATCTGGCTGACTTCCCCAATCAGGATCTTGGTTTTTTCAGGAACATTGAGACCTGCCATTTTGGCAATTTTAGTTGCGGGCTGACCAACAATTGCTGCGTTCAGGTTACCGTCTTTCAGGATAATATCCTGAACAGCTTTCAGCTCTTTGCCTTGTAACAGATAACTGCCGTGAGTAAAGAATCGTTCACGCACCTGTTCATAGACAGAATCCACTACGATAACAGATTGCTCTGAAGCGCAAATAACGCCGTTGTCGAAAGTTTTGGACATTAGAATAGATGCAACAGCCCGTTTAATATCCGCGGATTCATCAATTACAACGGGGGTGTTACCCGCGCCAACGCCGATTGCGGGCTTACCAGAGCTATATGCCGCTTTTACCATACCCGGGCCGCCGGTAGCCAGAATGAGGTTAATATCTTGGTGGTGCATCAGTGCATTGGAAAGTTCAACAGAGGGTTCATCAATCCAGCCAATAATATCTTCTGGGGCACCGGCCTCGATCGCAGCACGTAGAACCAATTCAGCGGCTTTGTTGGTTGCTTTTTTAGCTCGTGGGTGCGGTGAGAAAATAATACCGTTACGAGTTTTCAGACTGATTAGAGCTTTAAAAATAGCCGTAGATGTTGGGTTAGTGGTTGGCACGATGCCGCAGATTAAACCTATAGGTTCAGCAATAGTGATAGTGCCGAATGTTTTATCTTCAGCCAAAATGCCACAAGTTTTATCATCTTTATATGCGTTGTAGATGTATTCGGAAGCAAAGTGATTTTTAATTACTTTGTCTTCGACAATCCCCATACCGGATTCTGCCACGGCTAATTTTGCTAAAGGAATACGCGCATCGGCTGCTGCAAGAGCGGCAGCTCGGAAGATTTTGTCAACTTGTTCCTGAGAGAAATTAGCAAATTCACGTTGCGCTTTTTTAACTCGGGCAACCATTTCATTCAGTTCAGTAGCATTAGTTACAGCCATAAAAAACGACTCCTGATAAATATTAAAAATTTTTAATATTAATTGAACAAATATTTTCCAGATTATTTAGTCTGGTGATTTTATGATAGCTACAGATTACCATTCGGTATTAAATATATATTGATCTTAATCACACAAATGTAAAGCTGACACCTTTCAGCGTTAGCGCGTGATAATATGAGTTGAATGGCAAAAGAATTAATAAAATTGAGTTTTTAACTTAATGAAAATATCGATTGGGCAATTTTTCATATAAGAAATTATTAATAAAAAATTCGTTATAACCGATAGCAACGGAAACTTTGTCGGTATAAGGTAAAGAAAAAATAAAGTTTTCTATGATTTTCTAGTGAATGCCTGTATGGAAACATGTTTATTAGCACTGCGTAACTTAAGAGGAGGTATTTGTGAGTGACTTACTGCTGGATTTTGCTGGTTACATTAAGTTTTTTGTTGGATTGTTTGCGCTAGTCAATCCCGTTGGTATCTTGCCAGTTTTTATTAGCATGACTCACTACCAGACTCAATCTGCGCGTAATAGAACAAATTTTGTAGCCAATATTTCTGTTGCCATCATTTTATGGACAGCTTTGCTGTTAGGGGATTCGATTCTGCATATGTTTGGTATTTCCATTGATTCTTTTCGCATTGCTGGGGGAATTCTTGTTGTAACCATCGCTATGTCGATGATTAACGGTAAGCTTGGGGAAGACAAGCAAAATAAGCAGGAAAAATCAGAAACAGCTATTAGAGAGAGTGTGGGAGTTGTGCCATTGGCATTGCCACTAATGGCAGGACCTGGTGCAATAAGCTCTTGTATTGTTTGGAGTTCTCGCTACCAGGGATGGCAGAATTTTATTGGATTTGTGCTAACCAGCGCATTGTTTGCTTTTTGTTGCTGGTTATTATTCCGGGCTGCTCCTTTAGTGGTCAAATACCTTGGACAGACGGGAATTAACGTTATCACCCGTATTATGGGGTTACTGTTGATGTCTTTGGGAATCGAACTGATTGTGACAGGGATTAGGGCATTATTCCCGGGGTTAATCTGATACGATTTACGAGAAAAGATGTGAATTTTTTTCTAGTCAAATTATAAATTATAATATTCTTATCATTTTTATTATAAAGTTTGTTTTATCGTCTTTTCTCGCTTTTTTTATCGGTAGTTGCTGAATTTTATACAAATGATCCGATATTTTTTAAATTATTCTTGTCTGTTTATGCAATGTGTAACTGGTTGCTTCCACCATTGTTTTGTGATGAATGTAGGTTTTTAATTTGCATTGATTGCAATTTGTTAAAATTATGTTTATTTTCATTTTGGGGTGACCTTTATATCCTGTTTTAGTTAATCATATGGTATAAAAACCTTGATATATCAATGTATTGTTGTGTAATTTGGGATCTTTTGTTAATTAACGTAATAGGTTGTAATAAGCTGTTTGTAAGGCTGATTTTTGTAATATGAAAGGAATATTTTAACAATTGATATGATAAGCAGTCTTTAATATTTAATCCGTGAGTATTTTTACTTTGGGATGAATAACGTGAAGACGCTGCCTTGATGGGATATATGCGGAGTGAATGAGAAGATTCACCAGACTGGAGGAAAGAAATGAAGATCAAACAATTAAAATTATATAAGTTTGTTTCCAGTATATTTTTATTATTAGCATTTCCTGTTGTGGCTGTGTTCGCTGCTGAAGTACCAGAGGGGGTGGAGCTTGCCGATAAACAGCAGATTACTGTGGATAATGGCGTGGAAGTTGCCTCTCTTGATCCACATAAAGTCGAAGGTGTACCGGAAACCAACATTATTCTTAATCTATTGGAAGGATTGGTGAGTACAGGTCCGGAAGGGGAAATCATTCCGGCAGTTGCAAGCCATTGGGAAAATCAAGGTTACACGGTATGGACTTTTTATCTGCGTGATGATGCTAAATGGAGTGATGGAACGCCTGTCACTGCACACGATTTTGAGTATAGCTGGCAACGATTGGCTGATCCAAATGTGGGGTCACCTTATGCCAGTTATCTTAAATATGCGTACATTGAAAACATTGATGATGTTCTGAAGGGTAAAAAATCTCCCGACCAGTTGGGCGTTAAAGCGCTAGATGACCATCGTTTACAAGTTATTCTGACGCATCCGGTGCCTTATTTTGTCAATATGCTCAGTCATACAGCAATGAAGCCTGTGAAAAAGGATATTGTCGAGAAGTTTGGCAATAAATGGACACTGCCAGAAAATTATGTGGGAAATGGGGCATATTTGTTGAAAAAATGGGTGGTGAATGAGCGGATAGTGCTTGAGCGTAACCCACAATATTGGAATAACGAGAAGACAATTATTGAACAGGCTACTCTTTTGCCTCTTCAGTCGGAAACTAGCGGTGTTAACCGTTATCGTAGTGGAGAAATAAATATAACCAACAGCGCCATTCCTCCTAACCTGTATCAGAAAATGAAGAAAGATATCCCTGATCAAGTGCGCGTTAGTCCTTATCTTTGTACGTTTTATTACGAAATTAACAATAAAAAACCACCGTTTACTGACGTGAGAGTCCGTGAGGCAGTCAAGTTAAGCCTCGACAGAGATATTATTGCGGGAAAAATTATGGGGCAGGGGCAAATACCCGCTTATGGTTTTACTCCAACGTTTATTGGTGGTGGCGATTTTTCTAAACCAGAATGGGCTAACTGGACACAGGAACAGCGTAATAAACATGCCAGAGAATTGCTGAAACAGGCTGGTTTTAATCAAGCAAATCCGCTGAAGTTTACGTTGTTATACAACACATCTGATCAAAATAAACAACAGGCTATTGCCGCAGCTTCCATGTGGAAAAAGAATCTGGGAGCCGATGTGATTTTACAAAACCAGGAATGGAAAACTTCTCTCGAAAACCGCCATCAGGGGAATTATCAGGTGGGCAGGGCGACCTGGTGTGCTGATTACAATGAACCTACTGCATTTTTAAATATGCTGCTCTCAGACAGCAGTAATAACACCACTTTCTATCAGAATAAAAATTTCGATAGCTATCTGGAGCAAGCATTAATCGCCAAAGATGTTGTTGAGCGTAAGAAATTATACCAGCAGGCTGAGTTTCAACTCGATAAAGATTCGGTATTGATTCCTGTTTATTACCGGGTGAGCGTGCGGCTTGTTAGCCCATCAGTGGGAGGGTTTTCAGGGAAAGACCCATTAGATTATATGGATATTAAGCGACTGTATATGATAAAAAACTAGATACTAGTTTTACTCAAAAGAGTTACTGGTCCTGCAAACAAAATCGTTCCTTTTGAATGCAGGTGATAATCCGTCCTTTACCGGGCCGTCGACTTATAAAAGTTTGGCGATGTAAAATTGGAGTAGAAAAAGATGATAAACACAACTAAAAAGAAATTACTTACTGCCAGCATTAGCGCTGCACTGAGTATGGTAATGATAAGTCATGTCTTTGCTGCAAAAGTGCCTGATGGTGTTCAATTAGCGGATAAACAGGTTTTAGTCCGTAATAACGGTTCTGAACCACAATCGCTGGACCCGCATAAGATTGAAGGGGTGCCAGAATCACATTTGGCCCGTGATCTGTTTGAAGGTATTACTGTTGTTGGCCCAAATGGTGAAATTTTGCCAGGTTCTGCGGTCAGTTGGGAAAATAAAGATTTCACCGTCTGGACATTCCATCTTCGTAAAGATGCTAAGTGGTCTAATGGTGATCCTGTCACTGCTCAGGATTTTGTTTATAGTTGGCAACGTCTGGCTGATCCCAATACTGCTTCTCCCTATGCAAGTTTTCTCCAGTATGCTCATATCATGAATATTGATGACATCATCAGTGGTAAAAAGAAACCAGATACTCTGGGTGTAAAGGCGTTAGATGATCATACATTACAGCTGACATTGAGCGAAGCGGTTCCCTATATGCCAAAACTTTTGGCTCATTCACCGATGTCCCCTGTTCATAAAGCAACAGTGGAAAAATATGGTGAAAAATGGACTCAGCCGCAGAATTTTGTCGGTAATGGTGCCTATAAACTGAAAAATTGGATAGTCAACGAACGTATTGTGATGGAGCGTAGCCCGACATATTGGGATAATAAAAATACCGTTATTGATCAGGTCACTTTCCTGCCAATTTCGTCAGAGGTTACGGATGTAAACCGTTATCGCAGTGGCGAAATTGATATGACTTATACCAACTTACCGATTGAATTATTTCAGAAGCTGAAAAAAGAGATCCCGAACGAGTTACGTATTAACCCTCATTTATGTACTTATTACTACGAAATTAATAACGAAAAACCCCCATTTAATGATCCCCGCGTTCGTACTGCACTGAAATTGTCTATGGATCGCGATATTGTGACCAATAAAGTAAAAGCACAGGGTGATATCCCTGCTTCCGGTTATACACCTCCGTTTACTGATGGTTTTAAAGAGATAAAACCAGTGTGGTTTGCTGATTGGAGTCAGGAACAACGCAATCAGGAAGCTAAAAAATTACTGGCTGAAGCAGGTTATACTAAAGATAATCCATTGAAATTTAATTTGCTTTACAACACCTCTGATTTGCATAAAAAAATGGCAATTGCAGTAGCTTCTATTTGGAAGAAGAATTTAGGTGCTGATGTTCGTTTGGAAAACCAGGAGTGGAAAACTTTTCTTGATACCCGACATCAGGGCAATTATGACGTAGCCCGTGCTGGCTGGTGTGCCGATTATAACGAACCTTCTTCATTCCTGAATTCAATGCTTTCTTATAGCAGTAATAACACTTCTCATTATAAGAGCAGTGAATTTGATAAACTGATGAAAGAATCCCTACAAGTAAAAACTGACGATGAGCGTGCGGTCGTCTACCAGAAAGCAGAAGAGCAGCTAGATAAAGATTCGGCCATTGTTCCCCTTTACTACTATGTGAATACCCGGTTAGTGAAGCCTTATATTGGCGGCTATACAGGGAAAGATCCTTTGGATAATTTACGCACCAAAGAGCTTTATATTATCAAACACTAATGGTTGTAGGGCAGCCTGGAAATGGCTGCCTAGTGTTAAATTATTTTAAGGCCAGGGTTCAGGGCCAACATATAGGAACGGGCAATGCTTAAGTTTATTTTACGCCGTTGTTTAGAGGCGATCCCGACACTTTTGATTCTTATTACTATTTCGTTTTTCATGATGCGGTTGGCACCAGGCAGTCCATTTACCGGTGAACGAAAATTACCACCAGAAGTACTGGCAAACATCGAAGCGAAATACCATCTGAATGATCCAATTTATAAACAATATTTTGATTACTTAATCCAACTTACTAAGGGGGATTTTGGTCCTTCTTTTAAATATAAGGATTATACCGTTAATGATCTGGTAGCCGTGGCATTTCCGGTATCTGCCAGGTTAGGTGCCGCAGCATTTATAATGGCGGTTGTTTTGGGGGTCAGTGCTGGGGTTATTGCTGCACTTAATCAGAATACAAAGTGGGATTATACAGTTATGGGTTTCGCCATGACGGGGGTTGTTATCCCAAGCTTTGTTGTGGCACCGTTACTGGTGCTGGGGTTTGCCATTCATCTGAAATGGTTGCCGGGAGGTGGCTGGAATGGCGGAGCACCGAAGTACATGATATTGCCAATGGTGGCATTGTCTTTAGCTTATATTGCCAGTATTTCCCGTATTACTCGCAGTTCAATGATAGAAGTATTGCACTCTAACTTTATCCGTACTGCGCGTGCCAAAGGGTTGCCATTGCGCACCATTATTTTTCGTCATGCTTTAAAGCCTGCATTGTTACCGGTTATCTCTTATATGGGACCTGCTTTTGTCGGCATTATCACTGGCTCGATGGTCATTGAAACGATCTTCGGTTTGCCGGGAATAGGGCAGTTGTTTGTTAATGGAGCATTGAACCGTGACTATTCATTGGTATTAAGCCTGACTATTTTGGTTGGTGGCTTGACCATTCTGTTCAATGCAATTGTTGATGTGTTGTATGCCGTTATTGATCCGAAGATTCGTTATTAAGACTGGAGCGCGCAAAATGATAGTAAATAAACAAAACAGCGAAGCTCTGGAAAATTTCTCTGAGCAACTGGAAATTGAAGGTCGTAGTTTATGGCAGGATGCACGACGTCGTTTTATTCACAACCGGGCAGCGATTGCCAGTTTGTGTCTGTTATCTTTGATTACTTTGTTTGTGATTCTGGCACCGATGTTGGCACAGTTCACTTATGATGATACTGATTGGGCTATGATGTCTATGCCACCTGATTCTGAATCAGGCCACTATTTCGGTACGGATTCCTCCGGTCGTGATTTGCTGGTACGTGTTGCCATTGGTGGTCGTATTTCATTGATGGTTGGAATTGCGGCAGCGTTGGTTGCGGTTATCGTTGGAACCTTATATGGATCATTATCCGGCTATATGGGTGGAAAAATAGACTCAATAATGATGCGTTTGTTGGAAATTCTTAACTCGTTCCCATTCATGTTCTTTGTGATCCTGTTGGTGACTTTCTTTGGGCAGAATATTTTATTGATATTTGTCGCTATCGGCATGGTGTCATGGCTAGATATGGCACGTATTGTCCGTGGTCAGACGCTGAGCTTGAGACGTAAAGAGTTTATCGAAGCGGCGCTGGTATGTGGTGTATCAACCCGCCACATCGTATTGCGCCATATCGTCCCTAATGTATTGGGGGTGGTGGTGGTTTATGCATCTTTATTAGTACCAAGCATGATCCTGTTTGAATCGTTTCTTAGTTTTCTGGGGTTGGGAACTCAAGAGCCATTAAGCAGTTGGGGGGCATTGTTAAGTGATGGTGCGAATTCGATGGAAGTTTCCCCGTGGTTGCTGTTGTTTCCTGCCGGTTTTCTGGTGGTGACACTGTTTTGTTTTAACTTTATCGGCGATGGCTTGCGTGATGCCCTCGATCCGAAAGATCGTTAAGGAGGTAACATGAACAGCGTTGAAAACCAGAATAGTTCTGAGCCGTTGTTGGTTGTTAAAGATTTGAACGTGACTTTTAGCACCCCGGAAGGGGATGTTACCGCAGTGAATAAGTTAAATTTTGATTTACGAGCCGGGGAAACACTGGGGATCGTAGGAGAATCTGGTTCTGGGAAATCACAAACCGCTTTTGCTCTGATGGGATTGCTTGCCAGAAACGGGAAAACCGGCGGTTCTGCTATTTTTAATGGCAGGGAAATTCTTAATCTGCAAGAGAAAGAACTAAACCGCATGAGGGCGGAAGAAATATCGATGATATTTCAGGACCCAATGACTTCTCTCAATCCCTATATGCGCGTCAGTGACCAGCTGACGGAAGTATTGATGTTGCATAAACATATGAGTAAAAGTGAAGCATATCTTGAGTCAATTCGGATGTTGGATGCGGTTAAAATGCCGGAAGCGCGTAAGCGTATGAGTATGTATCCTCATGAATTTTCTGGTGGTATGCGTCAACGTGTAATGATCGCAATGGCATTGTTATGCCGACCAAAATTACTTATTGCTGACGAACCGACAACCGCACTTGATGTAACGGTTCAGGCACAAATTATGACCCTGCTGAATGAACTAAAACAGGAATTTAATACTGCGATTATTATGATTACCCATGATTTGGGCGTTGTTGCAGGTATTTGTGACAAAGTGCTGGTCATGTATGCAGGGCGAACGATGGAATATGGTTCAGCCCGTGACGTGTTTTATCAACCAACTCATCCTTATTCTATTGGTCTTCTTGGCGCTGTTCCTCGTCTTGATGGTAATGAAGAATCATTGACAACAATCCCGGGGAATCCGCCCAATTTATTGCGGTTACCGAAAGGGTGTCCGTTCCAGCCACGCTGCCAGTTTTCAGTAAGTCATTGCGTGGATTGTGAGCCGAAATTAGAAAACTTTGGCAACGGGCGTTTGCGAGCTTGTTTTAAAGCACCGGGAGAATTGGTATGAATTCGATTGAAGAAAGACGCGTGCTGTTGGAAGTAGCAGATCTAAAAGTTCACTTTGATATCAAAGATGGCAAACAGTGGTTCTGGCAACCAATAAAAACCTTGAAAGCGGTTGACGGTGTCACATTGAGGCTATACGAAGGTGAAACTCTTGGTGTAGTTGGTGAATCTGGTTGCGGTAAATCGACTTTTGCCCGTGCAATTATCGGATTGGTCAAATCTTCCGGTGGTTCGGTAACCTGGTTGGGAAAAAGCCTGCTGGATATGAATGATAAGCAATGGCGAGATATTCGCAGTGATATCCAAATGATATTCCAGGACCCATTAGCATCTTTAAACCCGCGAATGACGATTGGCGATATTATCGCTGAGCCATTGCGTACTTATCACCCTAAGATGAAAGGAGCGGAAATTAAAGAGCGGGTAAAAGCAATGATGATGAAGGTTGGGTTATTACCGAATCTGATAAATCGTTACCCACATGAATTTTCTGGTGGTCAGTGTCAGCGTATCGGGATTGCACGGGCACTTATCCTTGAACCTAAACTGGTGATTTGTGATGAACCGGTCTCCGCACTTGATGTATCCATTCAAGCTCAGGTAGTTAACTTGTTACAGAAATTACAGCGTGAAATGGGACTGTCGCTGATTTTTATTGCTCATGATCTTGCTGTAGTTAAACACATATCTGATCGTGTGTTGGTGATGTATCTTGGACATGCGGTGGAATTGGGAACTTATGATGAGGTTTATCATAATCCACAGCACCCCTATACCAAGGCATTGATGTCAGCGGTACCGGTACCTGATCCGGATAAAGAACGAAATAAACACATTGAATTGTTGGAAGGAGAGTTACCGTCACCCATCAATCCGCCATCAGGATGTGTTTTTCGTACACGTTGCCCGATGGCAGATCCTGAATGTGCTAAAACTCGACCCTTAATGGAGGGAAGTTTCCGCCATGCGGTATCTTGTTTGAAGGTTGATCCATTGTGATTGTTGGTCACGTTGTTACATTATAGCCTATGGATTTCAAGATGCTTCGCGACGGCAAGGGAGCGAATCCCCGGGAGCATAGATAACTCTGTGACCGGGGTGAGTGAGTGCAGCCAACAAAGAGGCAACTTGAAAGATGACGGGTATATATTGAAGCATTTTGTAAGTCATAAATATGAGAGTTACTTTTCGGTGTTATGTCAGGCGTCCAAACCTAATGTTAAAACCGGTAACTCTCGTTTTTTGAGGTGTTACGTCAGATCAAAAGATGACTTTGTTTTCTTATTCTTTCCACAAAATATGGCAAATTTGGTGAGATTTTTCCCGGCAAATAAGGATACGGGCAAAAACATCGTTGATCTCAGCATCTTCAGATTCTGCTAGCCCGATAATAACTTCGGCAAAAAAATCAGGGTTTAGATCGAAATCCACATGGTCAAGCCATTCATCAGAAGGATTTAATAGTTCGGCACCTCCACGTACTTCGAATTGTAAGCTAAATAACAGAATATCAGCGGGATCAAGATGGGAGGAGGCTAACTCAAGAAAGATATCATATGCCTTCTCAAGTGTTTCATCTTCCGTCATACGGTTATTGAGATCTAAGTCCATAGTTTGCAGGGGTCTGTTGTCCATATTGTTTTATTCGTGAGTCATGGTGAAGAAATTAAAGCATGATGAAGCGTTGATTGGTACCCCCGTCTTTACAAGACGAGGGTCTTGGTCACAGTAATGGACTGAAGAAGTAACAAATACGTTCAATAATTCGATTCCACAGAGGACGCTGTTCCCATTCGTTGATTTCCAACAGTGTGGAACGAGAAATATAATTGTATTGCACCAGAGTGAGGTCATTACCAAAATTTTCGTCATCAATAACCACGGTAATTTCAAAATTTAGCCACAGGCTACGCATATCGAGATTAACTGAACCAACCATACTAAGCTGGCCGTCAACCAAAACACTTTTGGCATGTAATAAACCATCTTCAAACTGGTAAATCTTAACTCCTGCATTTAACAGTTCAGAAAAGAATGCCCGACTTGCCCAGCGAACAAGGAAAAAATTATTTCTGCGGGGAACGATGATAATGACTTCTACGCCTCGTAAGGCCGCGGTACAGATAGCATTCATTAGATCATCGCTGGGAACGAAATAAGGGGTAGTGAGAATCAGTTGCTTACGAGCAGAGAAAATAGCAGTCATTAAAGACTGTTGAATTAACTCTTCGGGGAATCCTGGGCCGGATGCAATAATCTGAGTGGTGTGCCCACTGGCCTGCTCAAATGGCATAATATTGTTATCTGGTGATGGCGGGAAGATACGCTGACCGGTTTCCATTTCCCAATCACAGGCGTAAATAACACCCATAGTCGTAGTGACAGGTCCTTCCATTCTTACCATGATATCGATCCATTGCCCAACACCGGCATTTTGTTTAAAGAAGCGTGGATCTACCATATTCATGCTGCCAGTGTAAGAAATATAATCGTCAATCAAGATGATTTTGCGGTGTTGGCGCAGATCCATCCGGCGTAAAAATAAACGGAAAATATTAACCTGCAAAGCTTCAACAAATTCAATTCCTGCTTGACGCATGATATCTGGGTATTGACTGCGGCAATATAACCAACTCCCGGCTGAATCTACCATGACACGGCATCTTACTCCCCGGCGTGCAGCGGCCATAAGGGCGTCAGTGACTTGTTCAACTAAGCCGCCGGATTGCCAGATATAAAACATCATCTCAATGTTATGTTTGGCATTATCAATGTCTTTGATTATGGTTTTTAGTGAAGTGTCATAGGTTGTCAGCAGTTGGATCTTGTTACCTTTAACACCTTCAAGTCCTTGCCGACGCTCACAAAGCTGGAATAAAGGTGTTGCTACTTCGCTGTTTTCTGTAGCAAAGATATGACGAGATTTACGCAATTCTTCAAGCCATGTGGCGGTTGATGGCCACATAGCTTTTGCCTGTTCAACTCTACGTTTCCCCAAATGCAGCTCACCGAACGACAGGTAAGCGATAATTCCAACTAAAGGCAGGATATAAATAATCAACAGCCAGGTCATTGCGGAAGTTACAGGTCGGCGTTTTATCAAAATACGTAAGGTGATACTAGCAATGATCAGCCAATAGAAGAAAATAGCGAGCCAACTTAGGACGGAATAAAAGGTTGTCATGTTCGGCAATCAATCCTGTTTTGTTCAGACATCTTTGGTGGCGTTTAACTCGTTTTCCCTAAGGTACGGGATATAAACGATCTATTAATCCGATGAATTTACCAAAAAATCAGCAAGTATACTGCAAGCATCATACTTGATATTAGTCATTTCGCATTATTGATATAAAAAGTACTATCTATATATGCCTTGGATATTATTCTTAAAGGCTTATAATGAGCGTGATTATATTTTTACAGGTATACTTTATGAGACATAGTAGGAATGAAGTAGGGAGATGGCGGATGTTACGCCAAAATTCCCATAGTCATCGCCGTCGCTTGGTGGGGCAATCAAGGCGTAATTTGCGAATTCATTCACTGCGTAAATTAAATGGTTATAAACAACGTCATGCTTTATTATTTGTTCAGTATAGTGAATGAATGCATTAAAAAATAATATTTTTGGCCTTATATTCACGCTCACCTACAATCTTTATTGAATATGATTGCTATTTGCATTTAAACTAGCAGTTATTCGAGGATTGACTATTATGCTGCTAATCAAAAACTTTCTTATGCGTTGGATACATTGGCCAATATTGTTATCAGTTTGTTTACATATTTCTGTTGCCGCCGCACTTTTCTGTACGATGATACCGGAAAAGCAACCTGATGCCGCACTTATGTCTGTAGCCATGATTCAGTTAGCCGCTGAAGAAACTTCTGTATCTGAACCCGCTGCACCTGAACCTGTATTAGAACCAGAGGAGCCGCCAGAGCCAGAGCCTGTCCCAGAGCCAGTGATTCCAAAACCAGAGGTGAAGAAGAGGAAGCCAGAAGTCAAGAAGAAAATTGTTAAAAAACAATCTGAACCCGTTGAAAGGAAAGCTGAGCAACCGGAAAAACCATTGTTCAATCAGAATGCGCTGGCTAACCGTACTGATAATAATCAGAGTGATACGGCGATTAAGCCGCAGAAAGGGCCAAAAGCATTAAGTAAATCCTTACCTGTTTACCCATCTAGGGCTGTGGCATTGGGTACTGAAGGTTATGTTAAAGTCAAATATGATATTGATGAAGACGGTAGGGTAAAAAATATAGAAGTGATTGGAGCCAATCCCCCAAATGTTTTTGACCGGGAAGTAAAAAAAGCAATGAGAAAATGGCGCTATGAAAAAATACCCGCTGTTGGTTATATCACAACGGTAGAATTTAAAGTCACCGGTGTAACTCAATCCTGACGATTGGAGGAATATATACCCTAGGATTTCAAGATGCATCGCGACGGCAAGGGAGCGAATCCCCGGGAGCATAGATAACTATGTGACCGGGGTGAGAGAGTGCAGCCAACAAAGAGGCAACTTGAAAGATGACGGGTATAGATAAAAAGGAGCATTGTTAAGATGCTCTTTTTTATCCACATCAAGACCAAGTTTATTCGCAAGTGCTGCTGGTTAGTTGGAATTGGGTTTTACCTTCTGGTAAACGGCGTGGAGTATTATCCTCATTAACAGCAACATAAGTGAATATGGCTTCGGTTGCACGATAGCGTTGACCTACAGGTTCAGATGCTACTTTCTTCACCCAAACTTCGATATTAATGGTAATCGAACTGTTGCCGGTTTTGAGGCAATGTGCATAACAGCATACTACATCACCAACCGCGACAGGTTTTAGGAAAGTAATACCATTTACTCTGACAGTGACAACACGGCCTTCTGCAATTTCTTTTGCTAGAATTGCGCCTCCAATATCCATTTGTGACATTAACCAACCGCCAAAAATGTCTCCATTTGCGTTGGTATCGGCAGGCATAGCCAGTGTGCGGAGTACTAACTCTCCGTTGGGTAATTGTTGTTGTGTCATTGAAAACTTTACTTTATTTGATGAAAAAACAATACCTGCCTATAGATTACAGAAGACAGGTATTCATTTGAATATGGTTACTTCTGTTCGCGTGGCAGGTAGCGGTAAATATATACTACACTGAGCACGGTGAAAACTAGGGTCAGGGCAGTTAGACCAAATACTTTGAAGTTAACCCAGACATCTTGTGGTAACCAGAATGCGACATAAATATTAGCCAGAGCACAGGCAATGAAGAACAGTGCCCATGCCATATTTAATTTATTCCAGACAAGATCCGGTAAAATTAATTCTTTTCCTAGCATTTTCTGAATAAGTGGTTTTTTCATGAACCATTGGCTGCCAAGCAAAGCTAATGCAAATAAACCATAGATTGCTGTGACTTTCCATTTGATAAATAGGTCACTGTGGAAAGCCAATGTTAAGGTGCCGAAAACAGCAACCATAATAAACGTGATCAGAGAAGATTTTTCTACTTTTCGGTAGATGAAATAAGTAATCGCTACAGCTAAACCCGTTGCGGCAATTAGAGCCCCGGAAGCGTAAAAAATGTCATACATTTTGTATACAACAAAAAACACGACTAAAGGTAAAAAGTCTAAAAGTTGTTTCATGTTTGAACCTATCGTAATTCTGATATCTGACTGTACCCGATGTTGGTGATTAGGTGTACCAAGCGGCGACAGTATGACTTTAGTTATCAATAAAAAAAGAACTTTATCGATCCGTTTCGCACAATTTTACCATAAAGGGCGCCGTAATTAACTTCCTGTTGTCAGTAAACATATAACACAGCATTATAGCTAAAACCCATTGAAAAATAAGAGGGCATACACCAGATGCGGTGGAAAAGGCTACAGCGTTGGATGCCAGGGTTGGGCAATTTCTCTCATTATCGTAAGGAATGGTTTGGTTATGATCTAAGGGCTGGGCTTTCTGTGGCCGCTGTCGCTCTGCCTGTTGCTATTGCTTATGCTGAATTAATGGAGATAAGTGCAATTATAGGTCTTTATGCATGTATTTTACCTATGTTCGCTTATGCCCTATTTGGCACTTCAAGACAATTGATTGTCGGACCGGATGCGGCAACTTGTGCTGTCATTGCCGCCGCAGTGGCGCCACTGGCTTTTAATAATGAAGATGTGCGGTGGCAGCTTACGATTGCGATGACTTTAATGACCGGGATATGGTGTATTATCGCCAGTCATTTTCGATTGGGAACATTTGTTGATTTTCTTTCAAGGCCAATACTTAAAGGATTAATGAATGGAGTTGCATTGACAATCATTGTTGATCAGTTAGCTAAAGTTTTTGGTTTTTCAAGTGTACCGGTTGGGCTGATTGAAAGGGTGTTCGTACTACCTGCTAAATTAATGAATACTCATTTACCGACGTTAGCAATGTCTGTTGTAACGGTGTTGATTTTATTGACGGTACGTTTCTTTCGTCCTGCCTGGCCGGGGCCTTTGTTGGCTATGGTATTAACGACTTATATAAGCTGGCAATTTGGGCTTGAAAAATATGGTATCCAAATTGTTGGTAGTGTTAGTGATGGCGGGTTACCCGTTGTACCAATGCCGGATTTTCAACCTGGAATTATGCGTGAGTTGGTTATTCCATCTCTGAACCTTGCTGTTATCAGTTTTGTTAGTTTTATGATGACCGCCCGTAGCTTTGCTAATAAAAACGGTTATCAGATCGATGCGGATTCTGAACTTAGGGCGTTGGGCATTGCGAACATTGCCTCTGCTTTATCGCAGGGGTTTGCGGTTAGTGCCGCCAGCAGCCGTACTGCGGTTAATGATGCTATTGGTGGGAAAACTCAATTGGTTTCTGTTATTGCGGCTTCTGTTATTTTATTGATTTTGCTGTTTCTGGCAGATTTCCTGACTTATATTCCATTGTCATCTCTTGGTGTGGTGCTAATTTATTCGGCATCGTCGTTGTTGAGTTTGCGGGCAATTTGGTCACTGAGGAAACGAAATCGTCAGGCATTTACTTTGTCACTTTTTACATTGATTGCAGTACTGGTGGTTGGTTTGATTAATGGTGTAGGTTTTGCTGTTCTACTTGGTTTATTGCAGTTTTTGCGAATTATATTCCGTCCGACAGATCAGCTTTTGGGTGTTAATGAACAAGGGATGATCCATTCAATTAATCAAGGTAATGAGATTAAACCGATAGATGGTGTGATGCTGTACCGGTTTAACTCCCCATTGACTTATTTTAATGTCAGTTACTTTAAAAAGCGGGTGTTACAACATGTTGACCGCGTGCAAAAACGTCCAGGTTGGCTGGTTGTTGATGCCGCGGTTAGTTTTACCTATGACGATGTCAGTGTATTTGCGGCTATTGATGAATTGATTACTGAATTGAAAGTGAAAGGTGTCACGCTGGTGCTTGCTGGCCGTCGGACCGAACTTACCCGCTGGATAAAACAGAATAAACTGAAAAGTAGCGATGATGATCTCATTGTGGTGCCCGATCTCTATTTTGCGGTACGAATGATTCAAAGTAAGCCGGAGTGGTACTCTAATTACATCAAAAAATAGTAATTCAATGATTGTTCACTGAACTTGAAGTTCATCGGATAAAAACATATGATTAGCTCATAGCAAACAAGGAGGTTTTAGTAATGCAATCTGATTCAGGTTTGGATGTCTTACTTGGGTTGCATGGTCAGCGAGTCAATAGAGATGATGGTTATTGGTGGAAAATTGAGGTGTGGACTGTCCAACCAACGAATGTCATTCCACATGGTATCCGTTATAACTTAACGTTGCATGACAAATACAATACACGAGTATTTGGTATGGATAATGCGCACGCAATTATGCCATCAAGAAAAAGTCAATACCGGGGGCGATTGGTGCATGACCATATTCATAGAAACTCTATAGATAAAGGTGTCCCATATGAATTTACTTCTGCATATCAGTTAATTGAGGATTTTTTTACTAAAGTTGATGAAATTATCGCTGAACGCGAAAAAAGAGGGTAATACCATGAAAGCACTCATTGGTGTAATGAATGAAGAGCTTATACGCAAGCGCACACTGGCTATAGTCAAAGGTGAATATGTCGTTCAGCCTGGTGAACCTAAGATTTGGTTTACCTCTATGATTGCTCTAGCCCAAGTACTTAGCAGTGATAATATTGTTCTTTTACGTCTGATAAATGAACAGAAACCGGAGACAATCGCAGAGTTGGCTAAGCTGTCAGGAAGGCAACCAAGTAACTTGTCAGCTACATTAAAGACACTGAATCGACACGGTTTTGTGGCCCTGGAAAAAAATGGCAGAAATGTAAAACCAAAAGCGCTGTTTACTGACTTCGAGATAAAAATTGAGCAAGAAATCGTCGAAAAAGTTATGTCATCTTGTGGAGCTAAAAATATAGCAGCGTAAAGCAGTCGATCCCATACAGTTGAACCCAATTTATGTTATGACCTAGCAGCCTCATAGTTTTTATCACTATGGGGTTTGCTTGAGCAGTGGTTTTATATTTATTTTTGCTGTGAAGAGGCAATTAGCATATACCCAATAGATTTCGAGTTGCAGCGCGGCGGCAAGTGAATGAATCCCCAAGAGCATAGATAACTATGTGACTGGGGTGAGTGAAAGCAGCCAACAAAGCAGCAACTTGAAGGATGAAGGGTATATATAACTGGGATAGGTAGTTCAGGAGCATGTGGAGATTAGATTAATTCAACACGTCAATAATTAATTCTACTATCTTATTATATAAGTCGTTGCAGAAATCATTTAGCGAGTTGGCCCGCTGATAAATCAATTGTCTATAATAAAGAAATAAGGTTTTTTGCTGAAATTGCCACAGTCATAATATTTTTCTTTGTTAAACGGGAAATTAACAATAAATAGAATTAGGTTGTTTCCTGTTAATTGTTAGTAAACAATACCGGCTCGCGATTGGCGATTAGTTATTTTTATATTTTATACAATATTAGGGATTTTCAATGAAAAAAACATTGGTAGCCTCAGTGGTGGCAGTTGGTTTATCTGTATTCGCATTTACAGCAAATGCGGGTGAGAGTACTATTTCTGGCGGCTATGCTCAGGGACATGTGAAGTATGATGGTAATAAATCTAATAAAGACACAAAAGGTTTTAACTTAAAATATCGTTATGAGCTGGATGATCATTTCAGTGTTATTGGCTCGGCCACATATACGGGTTACGATTTCAAATATGGTGATCCAAAACCCACTAAACTTGATATGGATTATTATTCCTTGATGGCTGGCCCTTCATACCGCTTTAATGAATATGTGAGTGTATACGGTCTGGTTGGTGCTGCACATGTACATGGAAAGGAAGATGTTTTTGCGTCCGGCAGCCGTAAAAAGGAGAAGACATCTGTTAGCTATGGCGCAGGATTACAGTTTAACCCTATTCCAAATCTGGCTATCGATGCATCTTATGAATATTCAAAACTGGGTGATTTGAAAGTAGGTACTTGGGTAGTGGGTGTTGGTTATCGATTCTAATAAAATTTGCTAATTTATATTTAACCTGGTTAGCACTATTTTGAAAAGATTCCCTGTCTTGTGACAGGGAATTTATATTTATTTTTGCTGTAAAGAAGAAACTAGCATATATAAGCGGAACAAGTAGATAAGCAGGATGGAGGAGATCAAGTTATTCAACACGCCAAGCGTGATTCCTGCCATTTCATTATGAATGAATGTCAGACGGTCAATAATAAACACTATTAAGAGCTTTGCAGTCAGCCATAATAGAATTGCTGGAATCAGTAAACGAATATTGGCAAATGCCAGCTTCCAGCTTGCTTTCATAGAGGCAAAAATACCACTACGTTCAACGGTCATAATAACGGGTGATAAAGCTAGAGTAACAGACAAAATAATTCCTGGTATCAGCATTACCATCAAACCAAGTTGAATCAGTAGAGTACATACCAATAACAGTAGAAACAATTTCGGTAATTGGCTTGCTGATAAACCAATTGCTTGTAATGAAGAAATACGGTTTCCTGCTGAAACTGCTGCGACTAGCGTCAGTACACCACCAACCAATAGCACACTGCCAACCATGTTGGAGAAAATGGTTCCGATTCCTGCACGCATGATCATTGACTGTTGCTCTGGGGTCATTTGAGACACGAGATCCTGAATACCTGCCTTGCCTGAGGTTGCAAAAGTGAATTCTGCTTCTGTCAGCAATTTCATCTGTTCGCTATCAGGAACAAACAGGTGCCCCAATAAGGTGGTCATCAGAGCCGCCAGAACGGCCAGAGTCAGGATACTTAACAGTTGATTCTTGAAAAAGTTAAAACTGTCACGGTACAGGATATTTGCCGTGATTGGCATGAAGCAACTCCTATCAGGTTAAACAACAATGCATAGTGGTTGATTGTACCTTGTTATTGGGAAATGTGGGTAGTAGAAAGGAGATGATACGGATAAATTAATGGTTGGCCGTGATGGTTGATGGTAGAAAAAAGTCTCTCATATTATATTTTTAATATAAAAATAAACATAAAATTAACCTTATTAAAACATAATGGAAATATAATGAGATGGGAGATAAAATATCGGAATTGATATATAAACAGAAAGTTACTAACCGATTAATAACGAAAAAACTTTGATTTGCATCAATTTAAAATAATTCCTTTTTGAAATAATAATATTGCAAATATGCGATTTTGTTTAAATTATTTAAAAGATGTGATCTGTCTTGGATCATAATTTCAAATATATGGGTATATTTTGGTTTACTTTAAATAACAGGAATGGGATGAATAATGAAAAAAATTTCTGCATTTGTATTAGCAGCGGCAACTTTAGCACCATCATTTGCTTTTGCTCATCAAGCAGGTGATTTTATTTTCCGTACGGGTACTGCGACGATAAGACCTAATACTGGCTCTGATAATGTATTAGGAGTGGGTTCTTTTAGTGCAGATAATAATACTCAGATGGGTTTAACCTTCAGTTATATGATTACCGATAATATTGGTGTTGAGTTACTGGCAGGGACACCTTTCCAACATCAGGTAAGTTTACCCGGTGTTGGTGATATTGCTAAAGTAAAACATTTGCCGCCGACATTAATGGCACAATATTATTTCGGTTCTAAAGAAAGTCAATTTCGCCCCTATGTTGGTATCGGTTTGAACTATACCACTTTCTTTAATGAAAAATTCAATGGTAATTCAGCGGTGAGAGATAACAACTTACATAGTCTGGATTTAAAAGATTCTTGGGGTGTTGCGGGACATGTTGGCCTGGATTATGAGTTAGATCAGAACTGGATGTTAAACGCCTCTGTATGGTGGGTAAACGTTGAAACGGATGTAAAATTCAAAGCAGGTGATCAGAAATATAAAATTGATACCCGGCTTGATCCATGGGTATTTATGTTTGGTGTTGGTTATCACTTCTGATAAGAATCAAGTTTGTATGACATGAAAAAAATGGGGCAAATCTTGCCCCATTTTTTCTCTAAACTTGAGTTGCAGATTTCATTTTTGAGACAAATTCAGTCAGTTTTTTCTGCATTATTTCTGGCTGAGAAAGATATTCTTCAATAATTTTGACTATTGCAGATCCAGAAATGACTCCAGCCGCTCCGTTTGCTAGTGCTTCTTTTACCTGCTCAGGCTCTGAAATACCAAATCCTTGTAATGGGGGGGCAGCGTGATATTCTCTCAACTTATTGACCAAATGATTTAAAGGCTGTTCGGCGCGTCTTTCTGTACCGGTAACCCCAGGCCTGGATAATAGATAGGTATATCCTCTGCTATGGGAAGCGATTTCACGTAATAATTCATCTTCTGCATTGGGTGGGCAAATAAGAATAGGTGCGATTCCATGTTTTATCGCTGCGGTACGGAATGGCCGTGATTCTGATATAGGAACATCTGCAACTAATACAGAGTCGATATCTGCATCTTTGCAGCGTTGATAAAACGCATCTATCCCATTATGAAAAACCAGATTTGCGTACATTAATAAACCAATTGGAATATCAGGGTATTTCGCTCGAATCTTGGAGAGTAGTTCAAAACAAAGGGTTGGGGTGACATTTGAGGAAAAAGCACGTAGATTGGCATTTTGAATTGTCGGGCCATCAGCCAGCGGATCAGAAAAAGGAATCCCCAATTCAAGTGCATCAGCGCCACTTGCAATGAGTGTATCAATAATTTTCAGCGATAATTCCGGATTTGGATCGCCTAGTGTGACAAAGGGGATAAAAGCACCTTGTTTAAGGTTTTCCAGCTTTTTAAATAGTTGCTTGTAACGTTCCATTAGATTTCCCCCCTTGATTTTAAAATATCATGAACAGTAAATATGTCTTTATCACCACGGCCGGATAAATTAACGATTAATAATTGTTCTTTATCTGGAGCTTGATGGATCATTTTCAAAGCATAAGCCAGTGCATGTGAGGATTCGAGAGCTGGAATAATGCCTTCCTCGCGAGAAAGCGTTTTGAATGCTTCTAATGCTTCATCGTCAGTAATAGAAACATAGTCAGCTCGCCCGATACTATTTAAATAAGCATGTTGAGGACCCACTGAAGGGAAATCCAAGCCTGCTGAAATAGAATAAGATTCTTCAATTTGGCCTTCATTTGTCTGCATCATTGGTGATTTCATACCAAAATAGATACCTAGCTTGCCATGTTTCAGCGGGGCGCCATGTTTACCTGTTTCAATACCGTGTCCGGCGGGTTCAACACCAATCAGCTGTACTGAGGTTTCTGGAATAAATTCCGCAAACATGCCAATGGCATTTGAACCACCACCAACACAGGCCAACACGGCATCGGGCAAACGTCCCTCTTTTGCTAAGATTTGGGACTTAGCTTCTTCACCAATCATACGTTGGAACTCCCTAACCATCGTGGGATAGGGATGCGGGCCTGCGGCAGTACCTAATAAATAGTGAGCCTTGTCATAGCTACCAGACCAGTCGCGCAGTGCTTCATTACAGGCATCTTTCAGAGTTGCAGAGCCGCTGTAAACCGGGATAACCTTGGCTCCCATCAGACGCATGCGGAAGACATTAGGGGATTGGCGCTCCACATCTTTAGCCCCCATATAAATACGGCATTTCATATTTAAAAGTGCGCAGGCAAGGGCGGTTGCTACGCCATGCTGGCCGGCACCGGTTTCTGCAATAATTTCATCTTTACCCATACGTTTGGCCAGTAACGCTTGGCCAAGTACTTGATTGGTTTTATGAGCGCCGCCATGTAATAAATCTTCACGTTTCAGATAAAGGCGGGTTTTAGTACCTTTGGTCAGATTACGGCATAAAGTTAATGCAGTGGGTCTGCCCGCATAGTTTTTCAGGAGGTTCTGAAACTCTTGTTGGAAGTCAGGATCTTGTTGAGCAGCAATAAATGCTGCTTCTAATTGATTAAGAGCTGGAATAAGGATCTGCGGCACAAATTGTCCGCCGAAATCGCCAAAATAGGGGTTTAGTTTACTCATTATTCTATTTGTCCATGTAATTAATCAGAAAATTGTTGCTACTTAGTAACAGCGCAAACGTTGAAAAACTTTATTCAATTTATGACTGCTTTTGATACCGGGCGAGCTTTCGACACCGGAGTTAAAATCAAGTCCGAGACAGCCATATTTTGCTGCTTGCTGGCAATTTTCTTCATTTAATCCACCGGCTAGCATGACATTGTCGAGTGATTTTTTTTCAAGTAATTGCCAATCGAAACTTTTACCCGTTCCACCTTTGCCATTATCAAGTAAATAACGATCAATATTTTCTGTTTTGGTGTGGAATGTGCCTTTTGACATATCAATTGCTTTCCATATTTGGCAATTTTCAGGCAATATTTTTCGGAGTTCTTGAATATAAATTTCGCCTTCAGCACCATGCAATTGTACTGCTGCCAGAGAAAGGGTATGGGCGGTATGACTGATGAATGCCGATGATTGATTTTGAAATACCCCTACATATTTGAGGTTTGCTGCATTGATGATTTGTTGGGCTTGTTGGATATTAATCTTACGAGGTGAATGTTCAGCAAATATCAAACCACCATAAATAGCACCCGCCTGTAATGCAGCTTTAGCATCTTGTGGACGAGTTAACCCACAGACTTTATTTTCACCTAGAATGAGTTGACGTAATGCTAAATCTAGATTGGGTTGGGCCATCAAAGCACTACCAATCAGAAAACCATTGGCAAAGTGGCTAAGTTCACGAATTTGTTGATGCTGGTGGATGCCTGACTCGCTGATAACAATGGTTCCTGCCGGTAACTGTGGTGCAAGTTGTTTGGTACGGTTTAAATCGATAGAAAGATCTCTCAGATCACGATTATTGATACCAATTACTTTGGCTTTTAGTGTAATAGCTCTACAACGTTCTTCTTCAGAGCTGACTTCAGTCAGTACGCCCATATTCAGGCTGTGCGCAAGTTCAGACAGCGTAATATATTGTTCATCATCAAGGATGGAAAGCATCAGTAAAACCGCATCTGCCTGATAATAACGAGCGAGATAAATTTGATAAGGATCGATAATAAAATCTTTGCACAATACTGGTTGAGAAACAGCATCACTCACCAGTCGAAGGTAATCGTAGCTACCCTGAAAATATTTTTCATCAGTTAATACGGAGATGGCGGCAGCATAAGGATGATAAGTTTTTGCTATTTGGATTGGATCAAAATCTTGGCGAATAAGCCCTTTTGAAGGAGAAGCTTTTTTGCATTCTAAAATAAAAACAGTCTGTTCATTGCTCAGCGCCCGATAAAAACTACGGTTGCTGGTGGCAATGGAATCAATAAAACTTTTCAGCGGTTGTTGTTGCTTACGTTCAATAAGATATTCGGCTTTATCATTAACAATTTTCTGTAAAACGGTGGCTTGCATTGTTAACTCCTTGCTGCGAGTGCAGTGACTCGTTCATAAGCTCGGCCACTATGGATAGTTTCAAGAGCTTGTTGTGTGTTATGACGTAAATTTTCCTGTCCATGAATTTTCATCAACAGGGCAACGTTAGCGGCAACGGCATCAGCATGTGCTTTCTGACCTCGACCCTGTAACAATAGACTGAGCATTTCGCGGTTATCTTCCGGTGAACCTCCTTTTAATGCATCCATTGGATGATTTTGTAAACCAAAATCTTCAGCATTTAATTGGTAACAGGTGATTTCGTCACCGTTAAGTTCCGCCACTTTTGTGGGTGCATGTAGGGCAACTTCATCCATTCCACCACTGTGAACAACGGCTGCTCGTTGATAACCCAGAACTTGCAAGGTGCGGGCAATAGGTGCAACCAGTTCGGGGTGGTAAACACCAATTAATGCCAACGGCGGGCGTGCTGGGTTAATCAGAGGACCTAATACATTGAATAAGGTCCGGGTTTTTAGTTGCTGACGTACCGGCATCGCGTGGCGGAATCCAATGTGATATTGCGGAGCAAACAGAAAACAGACGCCGATTTCATCCAGAGCAGTGCGTGCACATTCTGCACTGACATCAAGTGCTATACCAAATGCGGCCAGCAAATCAGATGAACCTGAACGGCTGGAAACACTGCGGTTGCCATGCTTGGCAACTTTGAGATCACAAGCTGCTGCGACAAATGCACTGGCTGTCGATATATTGATACTGTTCGTACCGTCACCACCTGTTCCAACAATATCGCAAAAAATATAGTCTGGCCGTGGAAATGGCAGGGCATTTTCTAATAATGCTTGAGCGGCACCTGCAATTTCTTGTGGCTGTTCACCCCGTAATTTCATGCTGATAAGTACAGCGGCGAGTTGTGATTCGCTTAATTTTCCTTGGATTATAGCGGAAAATAGTTGTTTGCTTTCTTGTTGTGTCAGTATCTGTGCACTGAATAATTTGTCAAAAATAGGCTGCATTTTCATCCCTCTTTTAATTCAGCGCCCAGGTCAGAGTTTGTTCAAGTAATCTGGCCCCATGTGTTGTAAGAATAGATTCTGGATGGAACTGAAATCCACAAACCTTATGTTTGTCGTGGCGAACAGCCATAATGGTGTTGCCACAACGGGCTGAAATGGTCAATTCAGATGGAATTCTGCTACCCATCAGGGAGTGATAACGGGCAACGGGCAAAGGATTTTCCAGATTAGTAAACATGGCCTGATTATCATGTTCTGCCAGAGAGGTTTTGCCGTGTAGGATTTCATCAGCGGCGCAAATCTCTCCGCCATATGCTTCAATAATTGCCTGATGTCCAAGACAGATGCCAATCACTGGAATTTTGCCGATTATTTGCTGAAGTAACTGAGGCATGCAGCCCGCATCGGATGGTTTACCAGGTCCTGGTGAAAGCATTAGTAACGGAGATGGCAGTATTCTGAACTGTTCCATAATGATTTCGGTGGCAACGGTATTACGATAGATAACAACCTGATGATTATTGCTGCGTAATTGATCGACGAGGTTATAGGTGAATGAATCCACGTTATCGAGCAGAAGAATATTGGCCATTAGAAAATCTCCTCGGCTTGATGAGCTTCAGCAATTGCACGAATGACGGCTCTTGCTTTATTACGAGTCTCTTCAGCTTCTGCTAAAGGTACCGAATCCAGTACTACACCAGCGCCAGCTTGCACGGTAGCTATGCCATCTTCCACGTAGGCAGAGCGGATAACGATGCAAGTATCCATATCACCTTTGCTGGTGAAATAGCCGACTGCGCCGCCATAGCTGCCGCGACGCTCATTTTCATAATCGGCAATCAGTTGCATAGCTCGTACTTTCGGTGCACCGGTGAGCGTTCCCATATTCATACAAGCTTGATAAGCATGAAAAATATCCAGATCATGGCGTAGTGTTCCCACGACGCGGGAAACCATATGCATAACAAAAGAATAGCGATCTACTTTTGTCAGGTCGGCGACATAGCGGCTACCAGGTTCACAAATACGGGCCAAATCATTGCGAGCTAAATCAACTAACATCAAATGCTCCGCTAATTCTTTGTGATCTGTACGCATCTCGAGTTCTGTCCGGCAGTCCAGATCTGCATCTAATTCTCCGGCAGCATTGCGTCCACGGGGACGTGTGCCAGCGATAGGATAAATTTCAATCTGGCGGTTGGATGCATCATATTTAAGTGCGCTTTCAGGAGAGGCACCAAACAGGCAAAAGTCTTTGTCCTGCATGAAAAACAGGTAAGGGCTTGGATTACGATATTTAAGTTTTTGGTAAGCATTAAGTGGTGCAGGACATGGTAGAGAAAAGCGTCGCGATGGAACTACCTGAAAAATATCTCCTTGATGGATAGCTTGTTGTAATCGTGCGACTATTTCTGCATATGTTTTGTCATCCTGATTGCACGAAACTTTCATTGCAGGTACAGCGATTTGTTTTATGGGTTGAGCGGGTTCGGTAAGCAGTTCTGTCAGTGTTTTCAAGCGTTGTTTAAGGCGTTGATTTTCTTCTAGAGAATCACTAAAAAGACTGATTTGCAGACGAGTATTTTTATTTTGGTGGTCGATCACCAGTAAAGTTTCTGCCAAATAAAAGCAAAAATCAGGACAGCGCTGGACCGTTTTTACTTTTGGTAACGGTTCAAATCCGGCCACCAGATCGTAAGAAAAAAGACCGCCAACGAATACCGCTTCTGCGTTGTATTGTTGTGGCACTTCCATCAGAGAAAGTAGGGCACGTAATGCATCAAATACTGATATAACTTTCAGTCGATTATCTTCATCCATCATAGCGTGGTTAGTCTTAGGGAAAATCAGTTGAAGAGAATTGTGTTTAATTTCGGTTTGAACGTTTTTGGTAAATTTTTTGGCGAGAAAAGGTAATAAATTTCGGCCATTTTCTGTCAGAGCATCAAAAGTGACCGTATTACCGTTGGCACTGACCCGCAAGGCACTATCGATGATGAGTAGGCTTTTCAGGCTTTTTTTACTATTAATTTCCGCAGATTCCAGTAATAACGTTGCTGGGCGCTCACCGCAGAGTTGATTGAATAGTAGCGCTGGATCGGGTTGATAAGCAGTTTCCTGCTCAATGATGATGAGTTCTGGTTGTTTATCCGTCATTTCTTTGTCCTGATAATGAATTACGCATACAAAAAACCCGCCTTGTAGCGGGTTTTGGTTGTTTGGCACTGTTGATTTATGTGCGTGACCATACCGCCCTGCATGGGAAGTTGTGCCACCAACGGATAGACATCATAAATACAGTCATTTTCAGTGCCTCTTTAGTATTGGGTATATAAGACAACCTCGTCTTAACTTGCGTACTAGTAAACTGGATCGATCATGATATGTCAAGAGGGAGGGATGAAAAAATATTATTATATTATTGTCGGCTCGTTGGGTGAGGGTAATTGGCTATCAGAATCCTAACTCTTATTCCGGTGGTTTGATGTTATGTACGAATACTTATCATAGTAGGTAAATAGTAGGTAATAGGAAGTATTCAATTGTATTAATTTTTATAAAATTATTGTTTTACTGTTACAAATAACTGACATTGTTATTTTAAAAATATAACTATACCCAATAGATTTCGAGTTGCAGCGCGACGGCAAGTGAACGAATCCCCAGGAGCATAGATAACTATGTGACTGGGGTGAGTGAACGCAGCCAACAAAGCAGCAACTTGAAAGATGAAGGGTATATGGCGCATATTTAATAATATCATATATATAAATTTTATTTCCCGAAAAGCAGAATTTATCTGAAGTAAATCTGAGTTAAGCAGCATGATGAGTTAGCTTTTTCTTTAGTCAATAGGCAAAAGAGGGGAATAGATAATTAATTTTTATTTCTGTATATGAAAAAAAGAGGTTTAACAGATATTACTGTGAGAAGTAGTATTCAAGGCTCTAACATATTGTGTTATTTAAAATTCATTTTCTTATGTAGTTAAACTATTTAATTCTTTATATTCAATACGTTGTGGGTATTCCATGGGAATGGTTTTTTGATCTGAATACTTATAGAACTCTACCTATTCTGGCATAGATTGCCATGATTTAACTTTCTGATATTTAAACACGTGTACTGTTAGTGGAGTATGATATGAGTAAAAATGAATCGAAAACAGATAGTCAATTGGTATATGAAACTGATCCACATGAAGATGCGGGAGAGGGGGCGGCGCAAAAAACTTATCGATTAAACGGTTTTGATCCTAAAACAGCCGATAGCACATTATCATATACCCCGACAAGACTGGCTAAAACGGTCTTTAATACTTACGAGGAAAAGGATGATTTTAACGTTCTCTGTTATTTATCTGATTGGTCAATCTATGATGAACGCTTAGCACCGATAAATGATGATTCTTTTAAAATAAAGGGGGGCAGAGGTGCTGATTTAATGCGCTTTAAAGGTGATAAAAAGGAAGGAAAGCCGTTTAAAAGAATTATTTTTAGTTTTGCAGGTATTATTGGTGATCCCGGAGAGAAGAAAACAACTATTATCGCTGCTTCGGGTGAAAATGGATGGAAAATGGGGAAAGATGAACAAGATATTCTTGAGAATCACGAAGGAAAACCTATTCCAATTGATCCCTGGGCTGATGTTGCAGCTTATCTTAATTGTGGTTTTACTAAATGGGCGGGTGATCCTGTAGATTTATATCATCAAGATAAAGCACAAGGGGTATTAGGAGGATTACGTTTACTCAAAGAAGAAAATCCGGATCTGGAGATTTCTGTCAGCGTTGGCGGTTGGTCAATGAGTGGTGCTTTTTATAAAGTTTGCCGTGATGAGAAACTGCGCCAACGGTTTGTTGAGGGGATTAAAGATTTATACAGCAAATTCGACATGTTAACTCATCTTGATCTTGATTGGGAATATCCCGGTTCTGCGGGGGAAGGTAATCAATTTGATAAAGATGATTATAAGTATTTTATTGAGCTTATTAAGGATTTAAAGAATGCGAATATCAGTAATTTAAAAGGAATTAGTATTGCAGCTTCTGCTGATAAAGCAAAAATGGAAGCAGCACATATTCCAGAATTGATCGCCGCGGGTGTCAATGAAATTAACTTAATGACTTATGATTTCTTTACATTGGGCGATGGAAAACTTTCTCATCATACTAATCTTTACCGCAATAAGGATGATGAATATTCTAAATATTCAGTCGATGATGCAGTTAAATATCTTATTGATTTAGGCGTTGATAGAAAATTAATTTATATTGGTTATTCTGGCTATACACGTAATGCCAGAACTGCGGAATTAGAGAGTAAAGATAATGAACAACTTGTTGGGAAATATACTGATGGAACATCCACAGTAGGGAGTTTCGAACACAGCGTAATTGAATGGACGGATATTATTTATAATTATATTGATTATGAGAATCAAATAGGCCGTAATGGTTTTGAAGTTTTTCATGATCAGATTGCTAAAGCTGATTATATTTACAATAAAGAGCTGAAAGTGTTTATGTCATTAGATACGCCACGCTCAGTAAGAGAAAAGGGCCGTTATGTTAAAGAAAATGGTTTGGGTGGTTTATTTATTTGGAGTGGTGATCAAGATAATGGTCTGTTAACTAACGCGGCTCATGAGGGATTAGGTCGTAAGGTCATTAAAAAAGTTATTGAAATGAAGCCATTTTATTTTGAAGGTGAACTCCCTTCTTACGATAAACCCAAAGAGAAACAGTGTGAAGCATGTAAATTGAATTTATTTTTTTAAAAAATCTCACTATCTGAAGCGGTTATAGTATCTATAGCTGTTCTATTCAAGTGTTTCCGATTAATTAGGTTGGAATAATACAATGGATAAATATAAAAGCCTTTCTAGTGAAAAACAGAATGTAATAAAAGTATCACCATTATTGGCTGCGGCAGCAGAAGTAAAATCGTCAAAACCGCGGTCAGGTTATATGTTGTTAAACTCAGAACAGAAAAATAATAACTCTACCGTCACATTAGTAAATACTCTTCAGCGTCTAGGTTATCACTCGATTTTTGATATTATTGAAGTGCCAAAGCAGCGATTTATTAAACGTCATAATGAGTCTTTATCTGGTTACGCAGAGGTGATTTTTGATAAAGCAATGAGTGCGGCTAATCAATTGGTGCAGAATTATCGTCAAAAGCAATTGAGAGATTATGATGGAGCAACATTAAAAAAAGCGAGTCATCAGGCAAGATATTTTTCTTATAGCAATGAGAATACTGATGAGGAAGAAAAATTACCTGATTACAGCAGTTTATTTCCTGAGCCTTGGGATAATTTCTGTCAGCCAGATGCAATTGAGTCCCTTGACAGTCCAGTAAATTATCTGCTTGATCTTTATAAATTTGTAAAACAAATAGAGCTAGATGGTTCTAATAATGCAGTAGGATTGGAGCAAAGGCGGGCAGACATTCCTTATTTAATGCTCAATAGCGATAATCTTTACAAAGAAATTACCGCAATATCAATTGTAAATGATGTTTTGTCGGAGAGTGCCAGGAAATATATTGATCAGACAGGCCAGGCAGCAAAACCGGTTAATCAGGTATTGGGAGAAACCCGTTTCCCATTCACATTACCCTATAATCTACCTTCTCAACAAATAAACAAAGGATTAGCTGAAAAAGAAACTGAATTGGGTACGCTAATTCAGCAAGTGGATCAACAGTTTCCCTGGCATATTTTAACTGAGAAACGTGACCAGATTTTGCTTGCTTATACTCAATTGAGTAAAGAACAAATGATTTTACTGACAGAGAAAAGCCCGTTTGCCCAAAATTTTCTGTCGCGGGAGCAATTGATTAAGGGCTATTTAAGCACAAGTACCACGGAAATATTGCCTGAACATGATATTTCAAAACATGCTTATATTATTCGTGCAGGTGAAAACATTATGGGTCCAACATTGTTGAGTGATAATGTGGACAAAGCCTATGATGAGATTATCATTACCTGCGAAAATAAAGATAAGGAGACAATTAAAGTTAAACTTCGGGGCGAAAATATTCTGACTTATAACCGCATAAAAGCGAGGATGGAACCATTTGATAATTCACCTCCATTTAGCCGGCAATTAAAGTTAACTTATGTAGAAAGTGATAATAGTGCAATAGGTAATTTGGATAATGGTCCTTTCTTTGGTGAAATGACAGTTTATGCGGCGATGCCAAAAGGGAGTTCGAATACATCGGTAGATATTGCAGGCATTAATTTCCTGACCATGACTTACCATTTTGCTATTGCTAAACAAGGCACTGAACAAGCAAAATTGTTGCCAGAAGCTGAACAATTTTTCCAGGATAATTATGGTCTTTCTGCGGCTGAAAGTGTGAAATTAAAAGAGATTCTATCTTTTGGTCAACAAACAGGATCAAAAGTAACCAATCTCGAACATCTGTTAAGTAGCGGTGATTTTCGGCCTTTAGTTTCGCCAAATGTGGTATTTTCTAACCCTATCTACACTAGTGGGCAAACGTTAGAAAACTTTCCAGCCCCTTATCATTATGGTGGTGTGTATATAAATGCTGGGCAATTGGACGCACTAGGAATTGTAAGAACCGATTATGGACGCGAAATAAGCGCAGTTTCTAATTTTCGTTATGATCGTATGAATCGTTTTATTCGCTTACAGCGTTGGTTAGAATTACCCTATCATCAACTTGATTTATTAATAACTTCAGTAATAAAAGCTGAATCAAAAAATACAGAACTGGCTATTACTGATAATACGTTAAGAGCATTGGGTTTATTCCGGCACTTGCGCACACAATATAAAGTGTTACCAGAAATGTTTGCTGGATGGATTTATCAGATTACTCCATTCTCTATCAGTAATAATATTCCTTTTTTTGACCAAGTTTTTAATCGGTCTAAACTTTTTGATCAGCCTTTGATTTTGGATGGCAGTGAATTTAGTTATACGGAAAATCAGGGTAATGGTGCGAAAACGGTCAAACAATTGTGTGCGGGATTATCAATTCCCTTATCCACATTTCAAGTTATTGCCCCTGTGGTTGAGGGTGCGCTGGGACTTTCTCCGGATAAATTGGCAGCTGGTAAATTAATTCGTAATCTTGATGTGGCGTCTAGACTTTATCGACTGGTAACTATTCCACGATTATTTGGTTTTTCGGCGGAAGATGGGTTGATCCTGGCAGATATTCTAACAGGTGAAAGTACATATTTGGCTAAGATACCGACGCTTGGAGAAAATTCTGACCAGAAAAATGATATTCTCAATATTATTGCTCAAATGGAAGTTCTCACTTCTTGGTTGACTAAAACAAAACTGACACCAATAAAGCTTTCCTTATTATTAGGTCGAACTCAGATTCCAGTTGTTCCAACAAATGGAATGCTAACTTTTTATAAAGGTATTTCTGACGGTCTTACCGATAATGTGTGTTTAAAAGAATCCGATTTTAATCGGCAAGAAATAAATGATATAAATTGGTGGACGATTTTATCAGATGAAAACGGTGTTTTTGATCGGAATAATGGGTTAATCAAAGATATTCCATTGGCATGGGGGAAGACAGACGAAGAATCTCTGAGGAAAAAGATAGAAGATATTTTAAATGAGAAGAAGATAGAAGCAGATAATAATCAAATTAATATTATCTTGCAGATTATTTTACAAGTTAAAACCGCACAAGAAAATCTATTGTCTAGCGCTATTGCGGGTGAATACGGTGTATCAAGAGATATTGTCCCGCTACAACTTCGTTGGTTGGGAAGTAGTGTTTATTCAATGCTAAAAATGATATTAGATAATTCTCCAGGAAAAATTGAGGATATTAAAGAAGAATTTCTGGACCTCACCTATAGTTTGTTAATGTATACTCAGTTAATTAACGCATTAGGCATAAATAATAATCTCCTATTATTGCGGCTGACAAATCCTGAATGGTTGGGTTTAGCTATAAATAAAAATGCGATAATATCATTGTCGTTAGATGAAATTTTCCTACTGAGTCGTTATCAAGATTTATTGGACAATGCGGAACAAAATGAAGATAAGATCCAGGAATATTTTACTTTTGCTAATAGCGAAACCTCATCAAAAAAAGAGGAGAGTGATAATAGTTATAAATGCGCGCAATTACTGGCTGAAATTTTAGGTTGGGATACTGATGAAATTTATCTTGCTTGTGATAGAGGCGGATTAAAGGAAAAACGCGCCATGACTTTATCTCAAATAGATTGGATACGACGATTACAACAACTTTCTGTAAAAACTAATTTGTCCGTTGAGCCTTTATTAGGTGCTGGTGCACTCGTCGTTAATTCAGATTTTGAATCTTTCCAAAGCATTGGTGAAGCTGTAATGGCTGCATTAGAAGCACAAGGAGATAATGAGAATGTCTAATTCAATTGAAGCAAAATTACAAGAAAACTTGCGTGATGCATTAGTTGATTATTATCTTGGTCAGATTGTTCCGCATGATACAGATTTTCAATCCCAGAGTGAGAAAATTAAAAATGTTGATGATTTATATGATTTTCTGTTATTAGACACTCAGGTTTCTTCTAAAGTAAAGACAGCTCGTGTTGCACATGTTACCCAGTCGGTACAACAATATATTAACCGCATTGTTTTGAATTTAGAGTCAGGTTTATCTATGACTCAGGAAGATGCAGATAATTGGCAGGAATTTGCTAATCGTTATGGTTATTGGTCCGCAAATCAACAATTAGCTATTTATCCAGAAGTCTATGTTGATCCTACATTACGTTTAACAAAAACGGAATTCTTCTTCCAACTTGAAAGTGCATTAAATCAAGGCAAGCTTACGGATGATGTTGCTCAGAAAGCAATATTGGGATATCTGAATAACTTTGAAGAGGTCAGTAATTTAGAAGTTATTGCTGGCTACGAAGATGGTATTGATATTGCTAATGATAAAATCTATTTCATTGCTAAGACTCGCACTCAGCCATATCGTTATTTTTGGCGGATTGTCGATACGAAACAACGTAATGGTCAAACTGATGAACTGTATCCTACCGCTTGGAGTGAGTGGAAGCTGATTAATGTTCCTTTAGAAAATGCGCGTAACGGTATTATTCGTCCAATTATTCTGAATAGTCGATTATATATTAGTTGGTTTGAAGTTTCTGAAGAAAAACAAGATAAAGATAATAGCATTAAATATCGTACCAAACTTAATTTGGCCCATTTGGCATTTGATGGTACCTGGAGTACCGGCACGACGGTCCGAGAAGATTTACTTGATCATCCCATGCAAGAGTTGATTGCGATTCTTGATCGTACAGGAGACGTTGAACGTTTAGCACTGATTGCATTCGTTCGTTTGCAAGGGACGGATCAAGGCAAGCCATATGATTATGATGAAGTCTTCGCTTATGTTTGTGACAATCTGTTAATGGCGGCAACTGATTTGCCTAAATCCAACTCAAGCCTGTCCGATCTTGATTCATATGGGGCCGCTTTAGTCTGGTTTTATTTCCGGGAGCCTTTGAATGGTGGACCAGAGGAATATAAACAACTGGTTCTTTACCCGGTTAATAATAATATGCAGTGGCCGATCGCTGAACCGCCAACATTTGAAGGTAGTTTGGGTAAGATAGACGATTTTAAATTGGATGCTTCTTATGTTGAAGGGTCATTAAATATGTATCTTACATCCACTTCAACGTTTCAATATGATTTCAGCAGAAGTAAGAATATCCTATATTGTATTTGGCTGGAGGATAGTCATGGTGAACGCTGTTGGTTGAATTATAAATTGCTTACCCCGGAAGATTATGATCCAAAGTTAAGTGTTACATTGAATCGGTGTGATAGGAGTGATGTGACGGTTGTTACTGGTTTTAGTTTGCCATCAGAAACTGGAACAGATGTTGCGGGTAGAATTAAGACCAAATTAAGTATAGGTAAGCTGGTTCGTGATAAAATTCAAATCAAACAAACCAAACAAACTCAGTACTTGCAATTTCCTAAAGAAAAACAAAAAAAGGAACAATCAGGAAGTTGGTATTCTGATAAGGCGATTCGTTTAAATACCCTTTTTGCAAAGGAGCTAATTAGTAAGGCGAATCAGAAACTGGATAAAGTTCTTAGCTGGGAAACCCAAAATATTCATGAAGAACCTATTACAGGTAGCGATTCAAAACCAATCGACCTTAAAGGTGCAAATGGTATTTATTTCTGGGAATTATTTTTTCATATGCCATTTATGGTGGCCTGGCGCTTTAATGTGGAGCAGCGTTATGAGGAAGCCAGCCGTTGGATTAAATTTATTTTTAATCCTTTTGAAAGTCATGATGAACCCGCTTTAACACAAGATAAACCGCGTTATTGGAATAGCCGTCCGATAATTGATGCACCAAAAGAATTACGTAGTCTGATAAAACCGGCTGATCCTGATGCAATTTCTGCCAGCGAACCTATTCATTATCGCAAGGCTATTTTTAATTTTTACGTTAAAAACATTATTGACCAAGGCGATATGGAATACCGGAAGCTACAGCCTACGGCAAGAACATTGGCACGTTTAAGCTATGCAACGGCAAATTCGCTGTTGGGAGCGCGTCCTGATCTTCAGTTAGCAAGTTTTTGGCAACCAATAATGCTTGATGATGCGTCATATAAGAAAAATAGTGTTATACGTGGCTTGGAGATGATAAGCGAGCCTTTGCCTTATGTTCCAGTGACTCATGATAAAACGATCAGTGCGCTTGATAATGACATCTTCATGAAACCTATTAATGAAGAATTGACGGCCCTGTGGGACAGAATAGAAAGTCGGATTTATAATTTACGACATAATTTAACGCTAGACGGTAAAGAAATTTCTATGGATCTTTATGATTCAAAAATTTCTCCTCGTGGGTTAATGAATCAGCGTTACCAACGAGTCGTTACGGCCAGAAATGCCAGCCGAATGAATTTCAGAGTGCCAAATTATCGTTTTGAACCTATGTTGGCGCGAGCAAAATCCGGTGTTGAGACTTTGATTCAATTTGGTAGCACGTTGTTAAGCCTGTTGGAGCGTAAAGACAATCTGAGTTTTGAGTCATTCCAGATGATTCAGAACAATGATCTTTACCGTTTTGCTGTTGACCTTCAGCAGCAGGATATCAATATTAATCAAGCCAGCCTTGATGCTCTTCAAGTTAGCAAACAGTCTGCCCAGGAACGGTATGAGCATTATAAAAGCCTTTATGATGAAAATATTTCGTCAACCGAACAGCAGGTAATTGAACTGCAATCGCAGGCATCTTCTGCATTGTTAGCGTCACAGGTATCAAGGACGGCGGCGGCGGCACTGGATTTAGTTCCCAATATTTATGGATTGGCTGTTGGTGGTTCGCGCTGGGGGGCGGCTTTGAATGCAGTTGCTGAAATAGCGACTTTGAAATACCAGTCTGATAATACCAAGGCTGAAAGCCTCAGTGTTTCTGAATCTTATCGCCGTCGCCGTCAGGAGTGGGAACTGCAATATAAGCAAGCTGAATGGGAAGTTAAGTCTATTGAGCAACAAATCGATATTCAACAGCTGCAGGTCAGTGCAGCACGTAAGCGCTTGGCACAGGTTGAAGCTCAACAACAACAATCTCAGGCACTGTTGGCTTATTTTTCCAGCCGTTTTACTAATGAAAGTTTATATACTTGGATGATTAGCCAGATTTCAAGTCTTTATTTGCAGGCTTATGATGCTGTTTCATCATTATGTTTGTCTGCGCAAGCCTCCTTACAATATGAGCTTGGTTTGGATGAGCAAAATTTTGTTGACGGTGGGAGTTGGAACGATTTCTACCAAGGGCTGTTAGTCGGCGAAAATCTGAAATTGGCTCTGCAACGTATGGAGCGTGTTTATGTTGAGCAAAATTCACGTAGATTAGAAATTATCAAAACGATCTCACTTAAATCTTTATTGGGTGAAGAGTGGGAGACAAAACTTCAGACCTTGAAATCGCATAATCCCATTACTTTTAATCTGGATGAATTAAAGCAATTTGGGGGGGATTATCCAGGTTTGTTTAATCGGCGGATTAAATCGGTTTCAGTTACGTTGCCTATGTTAATTGGGCCTTATGAAGATATCTGTGCCAAATTAAGTTTGTCGGGTGTGAGTAGTTATACAACAAAAGCCGATCTTAAAACCGTTGAAAAAATGCTGAAAGAAGGTGTTCGTGCAGAAACCCCTTATACTGTCCGCAGCATACAGCCTAACCAACAAATCGTTTTATCTACCGGTATTAATGATAGTGGGATGTTCACACTGAATTTCGATGATGAACGTTTCTTACCTTTTGAGGGGGTTGGGGTAGGATCGAGTTGGAACTTCCAATTTACCAATACATCTCAGGATTTAGAGAGCCTGACAGATGTTATTCTTCATATTCGCTATACAGCGAAAGAAGGATCAGCATCATTTGGTATGGCTGTTAAGGAATTATTAAGAAAGGAAAACTTGGATGCATAATGGCGGGAATTAGGAATTAAATCAATTAGTCATCTGAATTTAAAGTTTTGACTCGTTATCTTTAACATTTAAATTAGCCTCTTTTACTGATAGGGAGGCTAAATATAAATCGCATTGGAGTTTATAAATGGTAAATAAATATACTTATACTTCATCGAAATCCATGTCCGACGTAAGTGATATTATTGGTGAACCATTAACTGCATGGAAAAATCAGGCAGGTGGACAAGTTTTTAATGTTATTTTTGATAGTGGTGTTTACACCAATACATATTGGGTTGAGCGCTGGCATGTTCCCGAACCATCATCTAAAGATGGAACGCCGCATAATGCCTGGAAATATCTTCGTCCGGCAACGGCAGACGAAATAAAGCAACACGGAAATCCTACAGATGGGAGTGTTAATCCAACTGAAGATATTCCTTCACCGGTTTTGCAGTCGGATGAAATTACAGAGAAAACTTATCAACGACCGGAGATTAATTTTAAACCGGATGGTTCAGGCGGCAATCTTGCTTATACTGCCACTCGTGTTTGTCGTCCAATGTATAATGAATACGAAACAGATAAGTCTAAACCTAAACTTTCTGCTTATATTACTGATTGGTGCCAATATGATGCACGTTTAGATGGTCATGATGAAAAGGCTGATGATCGGGGAAGAGGATTTGATTTAAGCACCATCAATGTTATTGCCTATGATAAGTTAATATTCAGCTTCTTAGGTATTTGTGGGGATGTTGGGGTTAAAAAAGACAAAATCAATGAAGTTTGGCAGGGCTGGAAAGATCAGGGTGGCAATATTACAGAAGGCCATATTGTTCCTCTTGATCCCTATGGTGATTTAGGTACTGCTCGTAATGTGGGATTACCTGAAGAAAGCGCTAATACTGATATCGGTCCAGGAACATTTTTACCTTATTATCAGCAAAAAAGAGCGTCAGGCTTATTAGGTGGACTGCGCGAGTTACAAAAGACCGCTCGTTTAGCAGGCCATAAACTTGAACTGGCTTTTAGTATTGGTGGCTGGAGTATGTCTGGTTATTTCTCCGTGATGGCGGCTGATGTGGCATTGCGTAGCGTTTTTGTTGGCAGCATTGTTGATTTTTTCGAGCGTTTTCCTATGTTCAGTTGTGTTGATATTGATTGGGAATATCCAGGAAGCGCTGGCGAGGTTGGTAATGTGATTAGCGATAAAGACGGAGAGAATTATGCTCTGTTAATTAAAGAATTGCGTGAATCTTTGGATAGAAGATTTGGGCGAGAGGAAAGAAAAGAGATTTCTATTGCCTGTAGTGGTGTAAAAGCGAAATTAGCAACATCTAATATTGCAGAATTAGTCAAGAATGGTCTGGATAACATTTACTTAATGAGTTATGACTATTTCGGTACTGGATGGGCGCCTTATATTGGCCATCATACTAATCTTTATTCGCCAAAAGATCCTGATCCATTAGCCGAAACCGATTTATCTGCGGAAGTCGCTATCAATTATTTGCATCAGGATCTTGGCATACCTTTGGAAAAGATTCATTTAGGCTATGCTAACTATGGACGAGCCGGCAAAGGAGCAAATCTTGAAACACGCGAATATAATAAGGCGGGTGATGCATTAGGAACAATGGAAAAAGGTTCGCCTGAGTTCTTTGATATTGTTAATAATTATCTGGATACTGAACATACTCTTGCTACCGGAAAAAGTGGCTTTGTGTTAATGACGGATACCAATGCCGATGCCGATTTCTTATTTAGTGAAAAAGAAGGGCACTTTATTTCATTAGATACGCCGCGCACGGTGAAGCAGAAAGCGGAATACGTCGCTAAGAATAAACTGGGTGGGATATTTTCTTGGTCAGGCGATCAGGATTGTGGTTTATTGGCGAATGCGGCCAGAGAAGGGATGGGGTATATTGCTAAGTCTAATGATGAGACTATCGATATGGGGCCACTTTATAATCCGGGCAAGCCCTATTATTTGAAATCTATCGGTGAAATGAAGAAGAGTTCTGATTAGCCTTTCTTTAACGCTTAAAATGATAATGCTCAGCCTGATGTTTTAGGTCTGAGCACTATTCTTTGCTGTAAAAATATGAGTACAGGAGTAGATGGATAGATATTTCTCTGATATTGTGTATGAATAGCTTGGTATATTTTCGACTTTGAGATTATTTATCAATGCTTAATTCATGTGGTTAAATTTTTTATAAAATAATTTGATCATCAGGTTTTTCCGAGAAATGTTAATTATTTACCTCGAGGAAAGTATATGAATAATAATAGAGATGAAGAAGAGTTATCAGCCATAGCTGGTTGGAAAAAGGATCACGATCCTACAATAATTCAACAATGGGGAGTAGTAACCAGAGTAGCAGATAAAACTTCAGTTCTTTTTCCCAGGCCATTTCCTAATGCCTGTTACAATGTGCAACTTACATTGAATGCAGTTGATGATGGTGGGTATGATGTGGCTCCTGTAAGGGCGGAGAATGTATCAGCATCAGGGTTTACATATTGTGCTGGAGAAGGTGAAACAGTAGCTTTCTGGTTTGCTATAGGTAGTTAATATAAGAATATGATATTACTACAGTAAAAAATAATTCATTCTACCCTTAGAACTGAATCAAAATTATATTGAAAGCCGGAATCAAATGAACTGACCCCAGAAAGTTGGACATTTTAGTTAAACGGCGTGTAAGGCCTGGTTTCGATATTCTATCGGAGTTAGGCCTTTTAATTTCACCTTGATCCGTTTTGTATTGTAATATTCAATGTATTCTTCTATTTTTTCAATCAGTTCATCCGCACTTTTAAAGTGCTGCTGGTGATACATTTCTGTTTTGAGTAAGGCAAAAAAGTTTTCTGCCATCGCATTATCCAAACAGTTCCCTTTCCTCGACATACTTTGTTTAATATCTTTATCAGCAAGTTGCTTTTGATAAGCCCTATGCCGATATTGCCAACCTTGATCACTGTGAATGAGTGGCTTAGAGTGAGCATCTAGCCCATCTAATGCCCCTTTTAGCATCTCTGTCACTAAAGGCAGACTCGCCTTTTTCGCCACGTTGTAAGCGATAACTTCTTGATTAAATAAGTCAATAATAGGTGATAGATAGACTTTTTGTTCATTCACTTTAAATTCCGTCACATCCGTTACCCATTTCTCATTAGGTTTTGTCGCGCGAAAATCTCTTGCCAACCAATTCGGTGCTGTTTTTCCAACTTCCCCACGATAAGAACGATATTTCTTCGGCCTTACCGTGGATTTTAGGTTTAATTGCCCCATTAATCGTTGGACTGTTTTATGATTGATTTTAAAGCCATTTTTTCTCAATGCTAAATGAATGCGGCGATAGCCATAACGACCTTTATGCTCATGATAGATAGTTTTAATCATCTCTATTTCTTGTTCATAAGCACGCGTTTTTTTAAGCGCTTGGCATTGATAGTAAAACATGCTTCTTGCAAGATTAATGGCACAAAGTAAGTGCTTTAATGGATATTTCTTTTTAAGAGCTAAAACAATTAACGCTTTTTCTTTGCTAGTGGGCGTTTCTTCTGTTCCAGCTCTTCTAACTTTTTTAGGACAGCATTTTCTGCACGCAAATAAGCTAATTCTTCTTTAAGTTCCTCAACTGTCATTTCGTCATCAGACTTCGGCGGGGTTTTAGGTCGGGATTTCATTGGGGGTCTTCCTCGCTGATGACTTTCGAGTCCTTTGATACCGGTTTCATTATACTTATCAAGCCAGACTGATAAGGTACCTGGAGTCGTTAAATTGAGAACTGCACTAGTGTGAGTGAGAGACCAATCATGTGTCCACATTAATTTTAAAGCTTGGAGTTTTGTTACAGCACAAAGAGAGTGAGACGTTGGCAAAAAGGCGTTATCGCCATGAATGGCAACAACTTGAGCCCAGTATCGAATTTGTCGAGAAGAGATTGAATATTCCGCTGATAGCTTATCCGATGTGTTACCTGCTAGACATCGTTTAGCAATAATGATTTTTAGTTCACGACTATATTTAGACATAAAAAAACCCCCAGTAAGTGGTTGTCCAACTATTGGGGGTCACTTCACAACTCCGGCTTACTTTCAGCATTGAAACCCATCAGCATTCTCCCTGTCTCTGTAGGCTTATCTGTTATACCCTTCATCTTTCAAGCTGCTGCTTTGTTGGCTGCGTTCACTTGCCGCCGCGCTGCAACTTGAAATCTATTGGGTATATTATTGATCTATTTAGCGTGAAATTTAGTGTCTTATTGTGCAGATTTAATTCTTATTTTTGATTATTTGATTGATTTTAAATAGATTTATTTGTTTTTGATGTAAAATATCTCTATTTATCGTTAAGCTATCCGCTCTAATGTTCCAAATCTATTCAGGCAGAGAAAGAGATAATGACAAATTCAGCCACTGAGTTAGTAACAATTTATGATCTGCATAGCCATACGACTGTATCGGATGGTTTACTTTCACCATCGGAGTTGGTCGAACGAGCAGTGGCAATGGGCGTTAATGTATTGGCTGTGACTGATCATGATACGACGGACGCTATTCCGTTAGCTCATGAATATATCAGCCAACACAATTTGCCATTGAAACTCATATCAGGCGTTGAGATATCAACTCTGTGGCAAAATATAGAGATTCACATTGTGGGGTTGAATATTGATATTCAGTCAGATGCAATGATTGAATTACTTAATAGACAATCTGAACTCAGAAAGGAACGAGGCATTGAAATAGGCCGCAGATTGGCAAAGGTAGGTATTCCCGATACTTGGGCAGGGGCAAGCCAATTAGCGAATGGTGGACAAGTGACACGGGGCCATTTTGCCCGCTATTTAATCGAAATTGGTAGAGAGCCAACGATTGCGAAAGTATTTAAGAAATATCTGGCAAAGGGAAAAATCGGATACGTTCCACCGCAATGGTGTACAATTGAACAAGCTATTGATGCCATTCATCAATCAGGCGGGCAGGCAGTCATTGCGCATCCGGGGCGGTATAATTTATCTACTAAGTGGTTGAAACGTTTGATTGTCTGGTTTAAGCAACATGGTGGTGATGCGATGGAAGTTGCACAGTGCCAGCAGGCACCTAACGAGCGGCAATATCTCGGTCAATTGTCACGGGAATATGATTTGATGGCTTCGTTAGGTTCTGATTTTCACCAGCCTTGTGCATGGATAGAGTTAGGGCGTAAATTGTGGTTACCCGGTGATGTGGTACCAATATGGCGCAACTGGTCACTGTAGGGGCGACATAAAATTAAGAGGTAATTTATGAGCCAGTTTTTTTATATTCATCCTGATAATCCGCAGCCACGCTTAATAGGGCAAAGTGTGGATGTGTTTAAGAACGGAGGGGTAGTTGTTTACCCAACTGATTCTGGTTATGCGATTGGTTGCCATTTGGAAGATAAAGATGCAATGACACGGATATGTCGTATCCGTCAGTTGGATAATCATCATAATTTTACCTTGATGTGCCGGGATTTATCAGAGATATCAACTTATGCTTATGTCGATAATTCAGCTTTTCGTTTGATTAAGAATAATACGCCGGGCAATTACACCTTTATTTTGCGGGCGACTAAAGAAGTTCCTCGTCGTTTGATGAATGATAAACGGAAAACAATAGGGTTACGCGTTCCATCCAATCCCATTGCTTTGGCTCTGCTTGAACAAGTGGGTGAACCATTGATGTCCACCAGTCTGATTTTACCGGGTAACGATTTTGCAGAATCTGATCCTGAAGAAATTAAAGATAATTTGGGTAAATTGGTTGATCTGATTATTCATGGTGGTTATTTAGGACAGCAACCTACAACGGTAATTGATTTAACTGATGATACGCCGGTTGTAATACGTAAAGGTGTCGGGGATATCACTCCATTTTTATAAGTTAAGTAGTAATTATTTTCAGAGTTTAGTTTATATAAAGCCTGTGTATTATACACAGGCTTTATATTTTTGATTTAATCGAAATGGTTATTGTTTTAAATTATTAATACTCCATGGCCACTTTTATCTTGGTTTTGATATTTGATCGCATTTAGGAATTTTCTTGTCTTTTGAATATATGGGTATTTATATTGTTAGGTAATCATGTTTCAACCGATTGTCACAATACTATGTTGGTGTTCTTACCGTGTATTTAACTGACTGAGTGATTTATTGGAATCATTGACTGTAAAATTAGTGTAGAATGCTCGACTCGAACTAGAGTGTATGACCTGTTTTCTGACATTCTATGTTATAAAATGTATTAAAATCAGTTTGTTATGAGAATATTTTGTCGTGACGTATTGATTGATATATAACACGACGCCTGGGAAGGCGACAGCAGAGGTTGCTCAATGAGCGGTAAGACACAAAAATCCGAAAAGTTACAGAAAATTCTCGCGCGTTCCGGTCACGGTTCCCGTCGCGAAATCGAAGGTTATATTCAACAAGGGCGCGTCAGTGTTGACGGTAAGATTGCGACTTTAGGTGATCGCATTGAAGTGCAGCCCGCGACAAAAATCCGCCTTGATGGTCGGATATTAAGTATCAAAGAATCACAAAAAGCGATTTGCCGTGTTCTGGCTTATTACAAACCAGAAGGTGAACTTTGTACCCGTCATGATCCAGAAGGACGGCCAACCGTTTTTGATCGCTTGCCTAAGTTACTGGGTTCCCGTTGGATAGCTGTGGGGCGCTTGGATGTAAACACCTGTGGTTTGTTGCTATTTACCACGGATGGAGAGTTAGCTAATCGTTTAATGCATCCAAGCCGTGAAGTGGAGCGCGAATATGCCGTCCGTGTTTTTGGTGAAGTTGATGATGCTAAATTGAAACAGCTCGCTAAAGGTATCCAACTGGAAGATGGCCCGGCAGCATTCCGCACCGTTGCTTTTAAAGGCGGTGAAGGGATCAACCAATGGTATAACGTGACGCTGACAGAAGGGCGTAACCGCGAGGTTCGTCGTCTTTGGGAAGCTGTTGGTGTGCAGGTAAGCCGTCTTATTCGTGTGCGTTATGGTGATATTGGTTTGCCAAAAGGTTTACCACGTGGAGGTTGGGCTGAGCTTGGTTTGGAACAGACTAACTATCTGCGTCAATTAGTTGGTTTGCACGAAGAGACGGTTTCCAAAGTGGCCGTTGAACGTGATCAACGCCGTATGAAAGCTAACCAGATTCGCCGTGCAGTTAAACGTCATGCTCAAGTGGCATCTCGCCCATCGGCAGGAAAACGTCCGGGTAGTTCCCGCCAGAATGCAGGTCGTACAACGGCACAAAAAGGTCGTTAATTGCTATCCTTGTGGGCCTCGTGTAATAACGGGGCCTTTTTCTTACCAGTCAATGCCTTTTTGTGCCTTAATACCGGCATCAAAAGCATGTTTTACCGGGCGCATTTCTGTGACGGTATCTGCCATTTCCAATAATTCACGATGACAACCGCGGCCAGTAATAATGACGGATTGGTGCTCTGGTCGGTGGTTTAGCGCGGTTATAACATCTTCGAGAGGAAGATAGCCATAACTCACCATATAAGTTAGCTCATCCAGTACAACCAGATCCAAATTAGGATCAGATAACATCTCCAGCGCGTGCTGCCATACCTGATGGCAGGCGGTAGTATCCGTTTCCCGGCTTTGAGTCTCCCAGGTAAAACCGGTTGCCATAACATGAAAATTTACACCATGCTGTTCCAGTAGATTTTTTTCACCATTCTCCCATTTACCTTTTATAAATTGGATAACACCGGCATGCAGTCCATGGCCGACGGCACGGGTGACAGTGCCAAAAGCCGCGGTGGTTTTACCTTTACCGTTGCCGGTAAAAATGATGAGAAGTCCCCGTTCCAACTGTGCGGCTTCAATGCGGGAATCTACTTTTTCTTTCAGGCGTTGTTGCCTTTTTTGGTGCTGGTCGTCGTTTATTGTCATTATTCGGCTGGTCCTGCTTTGCGTCCGGGTTGCGCATCAAAACTGATGCCTGTTTTATGCAGACTGTCACTGCCCATTAAATAAAGGTACAGAGGCATAATTTCTGCTGGAGTTTTCAGTTTAGCAGAGTTTTCGTTAGGGAATGCTTTGGCGCGCATATTTGTGCGTGTTCCCCCAGGATTGATACAGTTAACGCGTAGGGAACTGTTTTTATATTCTGCTGCCAGAACTTGCATCATGCCTTCAGTTGCAAATTTAGATGCGGAATAAGCCCCCCAGCCACTGCGGCCTTCTCGGCCAACACTGGAACTGGTAAAGATGAGTGAGCCGTCAGGGGATTTCAGTAGCAGTGGAAGCAACGCTTGAGTCAACATGAAAGTTGCATTGACATTGACTTGCATAACATCGTGCCATAGCTGAACTGGCTGTTCTACCATTGGTGCGACAGCGCCCAGTAATCCGGCATTATGTAAAACACCATCCAGACGCGGATAATATTTTGCTAAATCGTCAGCAAATTCCTTGCATTCTTCGGCTGTGATGGTAAGTAGATCTAAGGTGTAGATAGTCGCGGTGGTTCCGCCTGCTTGTTCGATCTCTTTTTTGACGGCTTCCAGTTTATGTGTAGTCTTGCCAAGCAAAATCACTTGCGCGCCATAACGGGCATAAGTCAAAGCCACTTCACGGCCAATACCATCTCCAGCGCCTGTAACCAGAATAATACGCTGATGTAGGAGGTCATGTTTGGGTTGGTAATGTAACATTTGAAGATTTCCTGTTATTGATGGGGCGGTTTATTGCCGTCAGAGGTAACTCTGGCTATCAAAACAGAAACTTATATGCTGAGTCAAATTCACCAAAGTTGATTGTTCAGGAGATAAACGATGAAACGAAAAAGCAGTCCTACTTGAATTGAAAATATATAGAGTATTACTAACTTGTGTAAATATTTTACAAGCGCCTGATGTCGAATGGCCAGAACAACCTAAGTTAAAAACTGGGCTATTACAGCCTTTGTTACAACTAATTCATTGATTCAGAAAATTATATGAATTGGGCTCCATCTGCCAAGTGAAATAATATGATTTTTCACTTGGCATTATTACTACTTTATTGATAATACATATTTATACCCTTCATCCTTCAAGTTGCTGCTTTGTTGGCTGCTTTCACTCACCCCAGTCACATAGTTATCTATGCTCCTGGGGATTCGTTTACTTGCCGCCGCGCTGCATCTTGAAATCCATAGGGTATACACAATTTTTATTTTTTTTCATCAAGAGGGGAATACCGAGACTCTATTATAACATCGACCTGAAACTCACCAGAGTTATCGTAATACACACCTGGCGTATCAGAGAACAGAAGTATCAATTCTCCATCTACTGGAACCGTTTTATGAAGTACACCATTACCAATTCTATAGGTTTTTCCACCAATTTTTGCAACGAGATTGTATTCTGGATTCGTGGAGAACGTGATGCTGCCTTGAGGTGCGGCTAACATATTACTTTCTTTGCCATATCTTATCCATCCTTTAGCAACAATGGATATGATGTCTCCTTGTTTGAGCGTAAGTCCTGTGCGTTGACCATTCTCAGCATTAGCTGGAACACTACCTGACCAATTATACATAGTATTGCCTTTGAGATTATTTTTTTATGGAAATAGTTTTGTTTTTGTCAAAGATATTTACATATTTGACTGAAAGAGAATTTATATTTTTATGACCGGATGAGAAATGAAAAAAATCAAAGATTGTGATCTGCGTTAATAACAATAATTATTTTTTTATTTTTGTTTTTTATATGCCCGTCATCTTTCAAGTTGCCTCTTCTTGCCGCTGCGCTGCAATTTGAAATCTATTGGGTATATAATATTAATCTTATGTTTAATAATAAACCTTATGTTTTTTTGATTTTAAATAATTATAACGAACCGTGAGAATCAAAGAGGGAGATTTAACTTCATGATTTAATTTAATTATGACAGAAAATTGGAATTGTGAAATTTTTATAAATTTATAGTAACAATAGCTTGCTTTCCCACAGTTCAATGAGCTCCCGCTTTTCTTTCAGATAGTCGTAGCGGTCATCGTGCTTGGAAGAGGCTCTTGGTTTTTTGTGATTTTGTAACCTATCTCTCATTTCTGAATTGATCCCCATATTTCCTGTCTAATGGTGTAGAATCAGCTATTGATCCCGATATATTGGACGTTTTTATTTGTACATAATTGTGTTCATATCTGCTTTAGATATTGTTTTTAATTGAAAAAAATTATATATGCTTATTCTTAGTGAATAAGTAATATTGATTATCATATGTTGTGAAGAAAAAGGTGGATTTGTGGAGTATTTATCTCTTTATGGGTTGTTTTTAGCCAAAGTGGTAACGCTGGTGTTGGCTGTGATTGTTCTGGCTATATTTGGTATTGGCATAGGGATGCGTAAATCTTCGCCAAAAGGAGAGTTGAAACTAACAGACCTTGGTGAGACGTACCGGGATAAACAGCGTCAAATGCAGCGAGCTCGTATGACAGAAGCTGAGAGGAAAATATGGCAGAAAGAGTTTAATAAGCAGCAAAAGATCGAATCTAAGCAGAAGAAGAGTGAAGCTAAAGCAGGTCAGAAAGGATTACAGAAACCTTGTCTTTATGTACTGGATTTTAAAGGTAGTATAGATGCACACGAGGTCGATTCATTACGTGAAGAGATTAGTGCGATTTTGGCAGTTGCTGATGCAAAAGATGAAGTATTATTGCGTCTTGAAAGTCCCGGCGGAATGGTTCATGGCTATGGGCTTGCGGCCTCCCAGCTTGCTCGTTTGCGTCAGAAGGGGATTCGTTTAACTGTTGCGGTGGATAAAGTTGCTGCCAGTGGTGGTTATATGATGGCTTGTGTTGCTGATCGTATTATTGCTGCACCATTTGCCATTATTGGTTCTATTGGGGTAGTCGCTCAGATCCCCAATATTCACAAGTTGTTGAAAAAGAATGATATCGATGTAGAACTGCATACGGCAGGAGAATATAAACGGACTCTGACTTTTTTGGGTGAAAATACAGAGCAAGGCCGGAAAAAATTCCAGGAAGATCTTAACCAGACTCACCAATTGTTCAAAGAGTTTATTCATATACACCGTCCATTACTTGATGTGGAAAATGTGGCTACAGGCGAATATTGGTATGGCACTCAGGCGAAAGAGAAGGGATTGATTGATGAAGTTGGTGTCAGTGATGATCTGTTAATTGCTCAAATAGATAATTGTGAAGTGATTGGTGTCAGCTATTCACGCCGTAAGCGCATAGTAGAGCGTTTTACCAGCAGTACAATGGAAAGTATTGATAAGTTGTTATTACGCTGGTGGCAAAGAGGGGAAAAACCTCTGTTTTGATAAAATACCGCTGTTTTGATGAATAATAGTATCTTGGCGTACTTCAAATAGCGTTTTATCTCAACGCTTAAAGGAAAGGCGCCTTGATATTATTTCCAATAACTTGCCTGATTAATGTTTTCATTGAACGGGTCGATCTTCATTTTCTATTCATTATTATGCAGTCATTTCCCTGAAGAATCAGATAGTTTGCTCCTTTCAAAATATTACAGGTATGACATAATTTGTTTCACGTCCCCCTTCTCCTGTGTGATGAGTAGCAGGCTTTTCTACATCAAACATTGATACTCTGATTTCGTATTTATGTGTTTTATTTGTGAATCTTCAAAACAAGTGCAAATTACTTTTACATAGCGCTATATAATTCCGAGAATATAATAAATTTCATAAGGAAATAAAGTATTATGGCTATTTCACAATACGATATTCATACCAGTCATGCTGTCATCTCTGTTGCTGATACTGGCGGTGACGGATTACCGGTGCTCCTTATACATGGTAATTCAAGTTGTAAAGACGTTTTTCACCACCAAATTAACTGTTTTGGTGACGAATACCGAATTTTGGCTATTGATTTACCGGGGCATGGTGCTTCATCAAATGCAGTGGACCCACGCCGGACTTATTCGATACCAGGTTATGCTCTTTGCATTATTGAAGTATTGGAGAAATTAGGCATCAACAAAGTTGCTGTTTTTGGTTGGTCGCTGGGTGGTCATATTGGTTTGGAAATAATCTCGAGATTCCCGGGTATTGTGGGATTGATGATTTGTGGTACGCCTCCGGTTAGTCCTGGTGCAGAGAATGTCGCTCTTGGATTTAAACCAAGCCGGTTTATGGCAATGTCAGGTAAAGCTTCACTGACTGAAGAGGAGATTACCGATTATACCCTCGCGTTGTATGGAAAAGATGCGCTTTGTGAACCATTTCTTAGAGCCGCAGTTGCTCGGACTGATGGTTTAGCTCGGCAATATATGTCTGAAGCATCTGTTTCACCGGATGTCATGGATCAACGTTTATTAGTTGAGACCAACCCAACTCCACTGGCTATTGTCAATGGTGTAGAAGATTTGTTTGTTAATATCGACTACATCAATGGAATAACTTACAAAAATCTCTGGACTGGTCGAGTATATAATTTGCTCAATCTTGGCCACGGACCATTTTGGGAAGCGCCTGGGTTGTTTAATCCCCTGATGGCGGGTTTTTTCTCGGATCTCACTCTGGAAGAGTAAGAAATACCTGAGATTTCTGGTCTAACGTGTTTTATACCCGTTATCTTTCAAGTTGCCTCTTTGTTGGCTGCACTCACTCACCCCGGTCACAGAGTTATCTATGCTCCCGGGGATTCGCTCCCTTGCCGTCGCGATGCATCTTGAAATCCATTGGGTATATATACCCGGCAGATATACTCTTATATCACTTTCATATATCTGCCTGTTTGTTGCTCGATAAGTTTTTATTATTAATTTCGAGATGATATTGTCTTGGCGGGATTTGTATCAGGTGTTTGAACATATTAAAAATAGTGGTGTTTTTGGTTGTAGGAAAACCATTTTCATTTAGAAAAAATTTACTACCGAATACGAATATTTCCCCTTTTTACTCCGCACTGTTCGCATTCATACCATGCATCAAATCCTCATGTTAGTGGATAATGATAGTTGGTTTCTTCTAATAATTGTTCGTGTTTAATCGGTGTCGTTTGTTTTGTGTTTATCTGCCTTTGTTAAAAATAATTTGTTGCGCATCATTTTTTATCAGGTAGAGTGTGGACTTTTCGTAATGCAGATGGAAGATTTTGTTTACGACGATCGCTTCATTCATTTGCATAGTCCATGTGCGGTATCTAAAATACCTTAGATAATTCAATGTGTTTTGAGTTCAGGCAAATCAGCTGAATAAAAATAAGTTGATATATTGAGAATCTATCGCAATATAAAAAGAGGTTTTAAATACCGTGATATGGCGCTGTGAATTCCGCCATCTGAAAAGACAATTTAGGTAAAGATAACTATGGGTAAAGCTCTTGTAATAGTGGAGTCCCCGGCAAAAGCCAAAACAATCAATAAATATCTGGGAAGTGACTACGTGGTGAAGTCCAGCGTTGGTCATATCCGTGATTTGCCGACCAGCGGTTCAGCCAGTCAAAAGAGCTCAAGCTCATCTACCGATAAGTCTAAGAAGAAGGTCAAAAAAGATGAGAAAGCGGCATTAGTCAGCCGTATGGGGGTTGATCCGTACCGCGGTTGGGAAGCTAATTATCAGATTTTGCCAGGCAAAGAAAAGGTTGTGGCAGAACTGAAATCACTGGCTGAAAAAGCAGATCATGTTTATCTCGCAACGGATCTTGACCGTGAAGGAGAAGCCATTGCATGGCACTTGCGGGAGGTGATTGGTGGTGATAGTGATCGTTTTAGCCGGGTTGTTTTTAACGAAATTACTAAAAACGCCATCAAACAGGCATTTGATAAACCGGGTGAATTAAATATTGACCGGATAAATGCCCAACAAGCCCGTCGTTTTATGGATCGGGTGGTGGGTTATATGGTTTCGCCGCTGCTGTGGAAGAAGGTTGCAAGGGGGCTTTCTGCTGGTCGTGTGCAATCCGTAGCAGTGCGTCTTGTTGTCGAAAGAGAGCGAGAAATTAAAGCGTTTGTACCAGAAGAATATTGGCAGTTACATGCTGATTTGCTGGCGAAAGGTGAAATTTCACTGCATATGGAAGTGACGCATAAACGGGGTAAACCGTTTAAGCCAGTTAATAGTGAACAAACTCAGGCTGCTGTATCTTTACTGGAAAAAGCCCGCTATAAGGTGGTTGATCGTGAAGATCGCCCTACATCCAGTAAACCAGGCGCACCGTTTATCACATCCACATTGCAGCAAGCGGCCAGTACGCGTTTAGGGTTCGGTGTTAAAAAGACCATGATGATGGCTCAGCGTTTGTATGAGGCTGGATATATTACCTATATGCGTACTGACTCAACTAATCTGAGTCAGGATGCGCTGGATATGGTTCGTGGCTATATCAGTGATAACTTTGGTGACAAATACCTACCGAAAACAGCGAATACCTACAGCAGTAAAGAAAATTCACAAGAAGCGCATGAAGCGATTCGTCCTTCCAGTGTTGATGTCATGGCTGAGCAACTGAAAGACATGGATGCAGATGCACAAAAGCTCTATCAGCTTATCTGGCGTCAGTTTGTTGCTTGTCAAATGACACCGGCAAAATATGATTCCACAACGCTGACTGTACAGGCTGGCGATTTTGAATTGCGAGCTAAAGGCCGTACATTACGTTTTGACGGTTGGACAAAAGTGATGCCTGCGCTGCGTAAAGGTGATGAAGATCACACGTTGCCGGTTGTTGAGGTTGGTACTGAACTTGACTTACAACAACTGATCCCAAGCCAGCACTTTACTAAACCACCAGCACGTTACAGTGAGGCATCTTTGGTTAAGGAGTTGGAAAAACGTGGTATTGGTCGTCCATCTACCTATGCTTCCATTATCTCTACGATTCAAGATCGTGGTTATGTTCGGGTAGAAAGCCGTCGCTTTTATTCGGAGAAAATGGGTGAGATTGTTACTGATCGGCTGGAAGAAAACTTCAACGAGCTGATGAGTTATGATTTTACCGCACGGATGGAAGACCAGCTTGATCAGGTTGCAAGTAATAAAGCTGAATGGAAAGGGGTTCTGGATGAGTTTTTCACTGATTTCAGTGAACAGCTGGAAGTCGCCAATAAAGACCCAGAAGATGGGGGGATGCGGCCTAATCCTATGGTAATAACTTCCATTGCGTGTCCGACCTGCGATCGTCCTATGGGAATTCGAACTGCAACTACGGGGGTTTTCTTGGGCTGTTCTGGTTATGCCCTATCACCAAAAGAACGTTGCAAACAGACGATCAACCTGATTCCTGAAAATGAAATTCTCAATATTCTGGAAGGGGATGAGGCGGAAACAAATGCGCTGCGTGCTCGTCGCCGTTGTAAAAAATGCGGTACAGCAATGGACAGTTATCTCATCGATAACCAACGTAAATTACATGTCTGTGGTAATAACCCTGCTTGTGATAGTTACGAAGTGGAAGAAGGTGAGTTTCGCATTAAAGGGTATGACGGCCCAGTTATTGAATGTGATAAATGTAGTTCTGAAATGCACCTGAAAATGGGGCGTTTTGGTAAATACATGGGTTGTACCAACGAAACTTGTAAAAATACCCGTAAGATCCTGCGTAGTGGAGAAGTTGCTCCACCAAAAGAAGATCCAGTTCCATTACCAGAGCTGCCTTGTGAAAAGTCTGACGCATATTTTGTATTGCGTGATGGTGCGGCTGGCGTATTTTTAGCCGCTAATACTTTCCCTAAATCCAGGGAAACGAGAGCACCGTTGGTAGAAGAGTTGGCTCGTTTTAAAGACCGCTTGCCGGAAAAATTACGTTATCTGGCCGACGCGCCTGTGGCAGATGCTGAAGGTAACAAGACTGTTATCCGTTTCAGCCGTAAAACTAAACAGCAATATGCTGCTTCAGAAAAAAATGGCAAGGCAACGGGGTGGAGCGTGTTCTATGTTGATGGAAAATGGATTGAGAAAGATAAAAAGTAATAATTATTGAGAGAATTAACACTCTCTTTTTTCTCAAAAAGAAGTCATTTTCTTCTATTAGCCAACCTTATTAGGTTGGCTTTTTTCATCTATCTACAAAATTTTAAAATGTTTGAATTGAAATACGGGTATAACTTTCATTATGATTTTTCAATTATTCGTTATATAAATATATAATCGTGTTATAGTGGTTATATGCGACGATAAAATTATTTCTATTAGTTATAATAAATAGCAAACAGCAATATCAGGCTAAGTTTTAAGTCATAATTGTTCACAGCGTTTATTCTGGGATGGTACTTATATGAAATTACAACAACTTCGTTATATTGTGGAGGTGGTAAACCACAACCTTAATGTTTCATCTACAGCTGAAGGGCTGTATACGTCTCAACCAGGGATCAGCAAACAAGTTAGGATGCTTGAAGATGAATTAGGTATTCAGATTTTTTCCCGTAGTGGTAAGCACCTGACGCATGTTACTCCCGCAGGTGAAGAGGTTGTCCGAATTTCCCGTGAAGTATTGTCCAAAATTGATGCAATACGGTCAGTTGCTAGTGAACATACTTATCCGAATCGTGGCTCTCTATATATTGCTACCACCCATACACAGGCTCGTTATGCATTACCTCCTGTGATTAAAGGCTTTATTGAACGTTATCCGCAGGTTTCTTTGCATATGCATCAGGGATCTCCAACGCAAATTGCTGAAGCTGTGTGCAAAGGTAGTGCTGATTTCGCTATTGCAACTGAAGCACTGCATTTGTACGAAGATCTGATAATGTTGCCCTGCTACCATTGGAATAGGACATTAGTTGTTACCCCGGATCATCCGTTGGCGGGTAAAGAGAATGTTTCAATTGAAGAATTGGCTGAATATCAATTGGTCACTTATACCTTTGGTTTTACTGGTCGTTCTGAGTTAGATGTTGCATTCGATAAAGTGTGCTTAAAGCCTAAAATTGTTTTTACTGCTACTGATGCTGACGTCATTAAAACTTATGTCCGATTGGGATTAGGCGTGGGGGTTATAGCTAGCATGGCAGTTGATCCGGTACAGGATAAAGATCTTATTTGCATTGATATGCGTGATAAATTTGGCTACAGCACAACTAAGATAGGTTTTCGTCGCAGTAGTTTCTTGCGCAGCTATATGTATGATTTTATGTGGCGCTTTGCGCCTCACTTGACACGTGATGTCGTTGATCAGGCAGTTGCTTTACGTTCGAATGAAGATATTGAAGCAATGTTTAAAGATATCAAGTTGCCAATTGTGTAATAAAATAGTGAGGGAGATAATGATTGCCATTATCTCCCGGAATTTATTTATCAGAGCGAGTCAAATTCACCACTGAAGAAATTATCTGAATCTTCTATTGATGTTTTTCTCTGCTTATTAATGAAATTATCAAAGCTGGCTTTAACATCGGGATGTTCGAGAGCTTCATAGTCAAAGACCGATATTAAAGATGAATATCTGAAATCAATATTGACATTTTCATTAGACGCACAACTTGATAAAAAGTTTGAGTTATTGCTATCAAAATTAACTTGATAAAGCTTCAGTTTAGGAATATACACGGTCTTCTCTCCTACAACTAAGGTATCTATGGCAATAGCCAATGTGACAGTAGAATAGAAGCCTTTGTTTTTCCGTATACCTAAACGAATCGTTTCTCCTTGTTTTGTAAGAAAATGGGAGAAATCTGTCAGCATATCTGTATTTTCAAACACAACAACATTCATAATAAAATGAAGAAAACTTTTTGAGATACTGAGACCATTTAATGAATCTGTGTAGTTTTTAGACTCAACTTTGCTAGTTCCCATTAAAGGTAGCTTGCTTACTGCCTTACTCCAGAATTCCATATCTGTTTTATATTGCTCTCCATGCTTTTCTGCATATTTATTTACATAATTAGTGACGATGGAGGACAGGGCAATCAATGTCTGACTTAAGCTATTGGTTTTTTCTAAGACATCTTTTTGATCAGATAATTGTTTTGCTACAATAAATTGTACTAAACCATCTTTCTCATTGTATTTATTTGTATTTTCTATATTAAAATAAGCGTCATCGACGTGAAAGAACTTATTGGCTTCATTGATTTTCTCGATATGTTCCTGGTGATTCATAATTGAGTTTTTCATATCCATAATTTATCCTTATTCTTTTGATTAATCATTTAAATCCAATTGATGGCAAACTAATTCTATCCGATTATCATTCGATTGTTTACCCGACTAAATTATCAAAATTTATTACTGAAATTCTGATGGATACACTGAATTAGCAAATTGTGTGGCAATAAAAAACAAATACCTGCTTATATGTTATGTTTAATTTGTGCCATTATTATTAAGATGGTTTTAAGTTATGCCAGGATAATAAGAAGGAGGAGTTATGTCGTTTGATTTAAAAAAGGTTTGTGTTTCAACACTTTCCACTACAAGTAAAGAGTATGATTATTACAGTTTACCACTGGTGGCGAAACATTTAGGCGATATTTCCCGATTGCCTAAATCAATGAAAGTTCTTCTGGAAAATCTTCTTCGCAATATTGATGGCAACTCTGTTGTGGTTGATGATTTAAAGGCTATTGTTGATTGGCAAAATACCGGTCATGCAGACAGGGAAATTGCTTACCGGCCAGCTCGTGTATTAATGCAAGATTTTACTGGTGTACCTGCTGTCGTTGATTTAGCGGCGATGAGGGCAGCGGTTCTACGACTTGGAGGAGATGTTGAACGGGTCAATCCACTGTCACCCGTTGATTTAGTCATTGACCATTCAGTCATGGTGGATAAATTTGGCACGGAAAATGCGTTTGAACAAAATGTTCAATTAGAAATGGAACGTAATTATGAACGTTATCTATTTCTGCGTTGGGGGCAAAAAGCGTTTAATCGTTTTCGTGTTGTCCCGCCAGGAACCGGGATTTGCCATCAGGTAAATTTAGAATATTTGGGTAAAACAATTTGGCATGAAATGCATAATGGGAGAGAGCTGGCCTATCCTGATACTTTGGTTGGTACTGATTCTCATACCACCATGATCAATGGTCTTGGTATCTTGGGATGGGGTGTGGGTGGTATTGAAGCTGAAGCGGCTATGTTAGGGCAACCTGTTTCCATGCTTATCCCTGATGTCGTTGGTTTCAAACTCACTGGCAAGTTACGCGAAGGTATTACGGCGACAGACTTGGTGCTGACAGTGACTCAGATGTTACGTAAACATGGTGTAGTTGGGAAATTTGTCGAATTTTATGGTGATGGATTAGCTGGGCTGCCATTGGCTGACAGGGCAACAATTGCCAATATGTCACCAGAATATGGGGCAACTTGTGGTTTCTTTCCGGTAGATGATATTACCCTGAATTACATGCGGTTAACGGGGCGTACAGAAGAGCAGATAGTGTTGGTTGAAGCATATTCTAAAATCCAAGGGTTATGGAGAAATCCAGGTGATGAACCGATATTCACCAGTAGCCTCGAGCTGGATATGTCTATAGTGGAAGCGAGTCTTGCAGGACCGAAACGTCCACAGGATCGAGTTGCTTTAGCTCGGGTACCACAGGCATTTCAGTCAGCTATTGACTTGGAAATGAATAAAACTCAGGGAAAAGTCGCTTCAGCACTGATAAATCTGGATAACCGCACTTATGAGTTAGAAGATGGTGCTGTCGTGATTGCAGCGATTACATCCTGTACCAACACATCTAATCCGAGTGTTCTGATGGCAGCAGGTTTGCTGGCGAAGAAAGCGGTTGAAAAGGGGCTCAAATGCCAGCCATGGGTAAAAACCTCACTGGCGCCCGGTTCGAAAGTGGTGACTGATTACCTTGAACTTGCTGGTTTTATGCCATATTTGGAGAAACTTGGCTTTAATCTGGTCGGTTATGGCTGTACAACCTGCATTGGTAACTCTGGGCCATTGCCTGAACCTATTGAAGCAGCGATTAAACAAGCCGATCTTACCGTCGGAGCTGTCCTGTCTGGCAACCGGAACTTTGAAGGCCGTATTCATCCTTTGATAAAAACTAACTGGCTGGCATCACCGCCATTAGTTGTGGCCTATGCTTTATCCGGCAGTATGAAAAAGGACCTGACTAAAAAACCTATTGGTCAGGATCAGCAAGGTAATGATATCTATTTGAGAGACATATGGCCTAACAGCAAAGAAATTGCCGAAGCGGTTGATAAAGTTAAAACCGATATGTTTCACAAAGAGTATGCCGAAGTATTTGATGGTGATGAGACATGGCAGTTACTAGAAGTCGCAAGTTCTGCAACTTATGACTTTCAGCCCGAATCTACTTATATTCGTCACCCGCCATTCTTTAGTGATATGACAGTAGAGCCGGAAGTTATAACGGATATTCATGGCGCCAATATATTGGCTATTCTTGGTGATTCTGTAACGACAGACCATATTTCCCCTGCGGGAAATATCAAGGCTGACAGCCCGGCAGGGCGCTATCTTCAAGAACATGGTGTTGCTCCTAAGGATTTTAATTCTTATGGCTCAAGGCGTGGTAATCATGAGGTTATGATGCGTGGTACTTTCGCTAATATTCGTATCCGTAATGAGATGATTCCTGGCGTAGAAGGAGGATATACCTGTCATATACCATCACAGACACAATTAGCGATTTATGATGCGGCCATGCGTTATCAGCAACAAAAAATACCGTTAGCTGTGATTGCGGGTAAAGAATATGGTTCTGGTTCGAGTAGAGATTGGGCCGCGAAGGGAACCCGATTATTGGGCGTTCGGGTGGTTATTGCAGAGTCATTTGAACGTATTCACCGTTCGAACCTGATTGGTATGGGTGTATTACCGCTAGAGTTTCCTCAGGACATAAACCGTAAGACGTTGAATCTGAGGGGTGATGAGACGATTGATATTGAAGGGATGAATAATCTCAAGCCTGGTCAAACGGTGCCGGTAAAAATGACTTATGCTGATGGACGCAAAGAAATTATTGACGCTCGGTGTCGTATTGATACCAAGACTGAACTAGATTATTTCCGTAATGGCGGTATTTTGCATTACGTTATTCGTCATATGTTGAAATAATTTTTACACGGCATAAAGACGGCGCTAATATCAGCGTCGTCTTTGTTTGCTTAAGTTGAGTTAAAAAATAATTTAAAGTTCTTAGGTAATATCTTTAGGTAATAAATGCCCCAATTTGTTGGCCTTGGTATCTAGATAATAAGCATTTTTAGGATTGCGCCCGGCAATTAGCGGAACGCGTTCCACAATGTTAATCCCTGCTTCGTTCATAATTTCTACTTTTTTAGGGTTGTTTGTCAGCAAACGAATAGCATTAACCCCCAACAACTTATACATGTCTGCGCATAAAGTGAAATCACGTTCATCGGCGGCGAAACCCAGCTGATGATTAGCTTCCACTGTATCTATGCCTTTATCCTGTAGCGCATAGGCCCGAATTTTGTTTATCAAGCCAATATTACGGCCTTCCTGTCGATGATAAAGTAATATACCTTTCCCTTCTTTAGCGATCTGGTCAAGGGCTGATTCAAGTTGAAAGCCACAGTCACAACGTAAACTGAATAAGGCGTCACCTGTCAGACATTCTGAGTGTATCCTGGAGAGAACGGGTTCATTATCAGAAATATTACCGTACACCAATGCGACATGATCTCGTCCGGTAGAAATTTCTTCAAAACCGACCATTAAAAAGTCGCCCCATGGTGTAGGTAATTTAGCCTCAGCTACTCGTTTTAATTGCATTTTATTTTTCATATGTTGATTCAGACTCATTATAAGAATAGATAAAAGAAACAATACCGGTCTGGGAAATCAGCTGAAACTGCATAAGAGATTTTCTCTGGTTATAACGTGTATATATTTTGCCATATTTGTAACAAATTATCTGTGAAAATTTTTAAATAATTATATGTAAATAATCGTTATAACATCAGTGTGTTAAGTTATAAGTAGATTTCTAAAATGTACATAAAAGTATTTGGTATCAGATATGAATAAATTCATCAAGCCTATTGTTGTAGTAACACTGATTTTATTACTTCCATTTATAGCAGCATTGGTAGAAGGGTGGCAAATGGCAACCTATGAAGGAGAGCCTGTGGTTTGAAATACTGGGTAATATTTGGTTGCGATTGTTACAGCGAGGCTTTTAGTCGGACAGGGAAAAAGAGATCAATTAAAAATACTGTTAAGGAGCCTCGTCCCTATATCGTCTGGTCAGCAAAAAATTACCAAGTACCAGCGGGTGGATTTTATCAGTATCAGCGAAAAGCGAAAACAGCGAGCTAAGTTACTGGAACAATATCTGAGAATTGATCATCGTATTCCTCAATGGCAACTCATTCACTGGAAAAATGAAACGGCGGAAATAGATTTCGAGTTACAGCGCGGCAGCTAGTGAACGCATCCCCAGTCTCATAGATAACTCTGTGACTGGGGTAAGTGAAAGTGGTCAACAAAGAGGCAACTTGAAAGATAACGGGTATACAACGTTCTCACTTCAAATAAGGTGTTAATATGTAATTGCTTCCTGATTTACACTACGTTAATGAGAAGACATGAAGAAAAAGCTAAAAGGCGCATTTATCGTGATAAATTACTTCCTTTGTCCAGACTGGAAATGCTAATTTAACGGGTCGTTATGCCGGTTATTTGGCATAATATCCACGCAACGATAGATAACAGGAAAAAACGTGAAATATTTTCTGATTTTATTACTGGTATTGGTGATCTTTGTCATCTCTGTGACTCTTGGGGCAAATAATGATCAGGTTGTTACTTTTAACTATCTGATTGCTAAAGGGGATTATTCTGTATCTGCACTTTTGGCCGTATTGTTTGCGAGTGGTTTAGTGATAGGCTGGGTTATCTGTGGATTATTCTATCTTCGTGTTCGTTTGTCATTAAGAAGGGCAGAACGCAAGATTAAGAGACTGGAAGCACAACTGGAGCTTCCGGTTGATCATTCATCGCCTATACCCAATGGATTTCAAGATGCATCGCGACAGCCAGGGAGCGAATCCCCGGTAGCATAGAGAACTCTGTGACCGGGGTGAGTGAGTGCAGCCAACAAAGAGGCAACTTGAAAGATGACGGGTATATACTTAATAGGGAATGAACTCCTATGTTAGAGCTGCTGTTTCTGTTGCTTCCCGTGGCCGCTGCTTATGGTTGGTATATGGGGCGCAGAAGTGCTCAACAGGATAAGCAACAAAATGCTGATCGCTTATCACGAGAATATGTCGCTGGGGTTAACTTTCTCCTTTCAAACCAGCAGGATAAAGCAGTGGATTTGTTCCTTGAAATGCTTAAAGAGGACAGCTCTGCTTTTGAAGCTCACTTGACGTTGGGGAATCTGTTCCGTTCCAGAGGGGAAGTGGAGCGGGCTATTCGTATTCACCAATCTCTTATAGAAAGTGCTTCTTTGACATTTGATCAGCGCTTGCTTGCAGTCCAACAATTAGGCCGTGATTACATGTCAGCGGGTTTATATGATCGCGCTGAAAATATGTTTGCTCAGTTAGTGAATGAAAAAGAATTTCGGCAAAATGCCTTTCAATCGTTACTGGTTATTTATCAGTCAACCAGTGACTGGAAAAAAGCGATTGATGTTGCTGAAAAACTAGTTAAATCAGGTAAACATGAGTTACGGCAAAAAATTGCCCATTTTTATTGTGAACTGGCTTTGCAAGAAATGAGCGGTGATGATCTTGATGAGGCTATTGGTTATCTCAATAAAGCGGTTCAGGCAGATAAAAATTGCGCCAGAGTTTCTATTATGTTGGGACGTTTGTTTATGGCTCGACAGGAGTACATCAAAGCGGCAGATGCTTTGAAATCTGTTCTTGAGCAGGATAAAGAACTCGTCAGTGAATCGTTGCCCATGCTCCAGGAATGTTATCAGCACTTAAATCAGGGTGATGAATGGGAGAATTTCCTGAGACGTTGTGTGGAAGAGAATGGTGGCGCAACGGCTGAGCTTATGCTGGCTGATATTATTGAACAGAAAGAAGGGCATGAAGTTGCGCAGATCTATATCAACCATCAACTGAAACGTCACCCGACAATGCGCTTGTTTTGTCGTCTGATGGATTATCATTTGGCTGAAGCAGAAGAAGGCCGGGCGAAAGAAAGTATTGTTTTGCTCCGGGACATGGTTGGTGAACAAATTCGTACCAAACCTGATTATCGTTGCCGCAAATGCGGTTTTACTTCTCATTCACTTTATTGGCACTGTCCATCATGTCGTTTGTGGGATTCTATTAAACCTATTCGTGGGTTGGATGGTCAGTGACAGTGTCACAGTAATATTTCTTTGTTGGTCAAAAAGGTTAAAAAATGACATCGCATACCTTAACATCATTCGGTAAACCGATTAGCTCGCCTGTAATTGTTGCTTTAGACTACGACAACCAAGATTCTGCACTGGCTTTTGCCGACAAAATTGATCCACAGGATTGCCGTTTGAAAGTGGGTAAAGAGATGTTTACCCTTAATGGTCCTCAGTTTGTTAAATCGCTACACCAACGTGGTTTTGAAGTATTTCTGGACTTAAAATTCCATGATATTCCTAATACGACAGCCAGAGCAGTGGCTGCTGCGGCTGAAATGGGGGTTTGGATGGTGAATGTACATGCCAGTGGTGGTGCCAGAATGATGGTTGCTGCGAAAGAAGCGCTGCTATCTTATGGCAATGATGCTCCGTTATTAATTGCGGTCACTGTATTAACCAGCATGGAACAATCGGATCTTCAAGACATTGGTATTCATATTACGCTTGCGCAACAGGCTGAAAGGTTGGCAAAACTCACTCAGGAATGCGGGTTGAATGGTGTAGTTTGTTCTGCCCATGAAGCACAACAATTGAAAAAGGTTTGCGGTCAGGACTTCCAATTAGTCACCCCGGGAATTCGTCCGTCAGGCAGTGATGCCGGTGATCAGCGTCGTATAATGACGCCAGAACACGCGGTATTGGCTGGTGTTGATTATATGGTGATCGGACGTCCAATTACTCGTGCAGCTGATCCTGCGGCAGCATTGCGTCAGATTAATCAATCTATTGCAGGAGCTTGTAATGCAAGATAATAATTCGCGTCTGGTCTATTCCACAGATAGAGGCCGTATTCAGGAAGAGGTGGTTAAACCTCAGCGCCCAAAAGGTGATGGTATTGTACGTATTCAACGCCAAACCAGTGGTCGAAAAGGAAAGGGGGTCTGTGTAATTACTGGCATTGACGCGGATGATCAGACACTGATCAAACTGGCGGCTGAATTAAAGAAAAAATGTGGCTGTGGTGGTTCAGTAAAGGATGGTGAAGTAGAAATTCAAGGCGATAAAAGAGAATTATTGAAACAATTACTTGAAGCCAAAGGTATGACAGTTAAATTGGCTGGTGGCTGATAGAAGGGCGGATATTCGCCCTTCATTTTATTTCTCAGTTTGATTGTTGATAGCATTTCAAGATATTCATTAATAATATTACTAAATATTTAAATTAAAAATTATTTACAATAAAGAGACTCAATAAATTATTATGAATTTTCTATGAGAATAATTTGATGATATTATTTCTCTATTCTTTAAAAAACAAGTTTCTATTTTTCATTGCTATTTTAGTAAGGAATAGCAATATGAAATTTAATATTATTTTTTTAATTTGTTTTTATTTCAAGTCATTATTATATGGAAATGAATACCTTTGATGAAAAAGGCAATAAGTATTATAATTGTTTTTAAATCATAGAGATAACAATTTAAATCTATTTTTTTAGTAAAGAGGTTGACTATGGAGAATGATCGTTCTACCATGAAAAACATGGAAGGTGAGCAGGTGCCCAGCATCAGGGAAAACATGTTGGATGCTGTAGAGGAACTGATTTATACAAGGGGGATTGCTGCTACAGGTATTGATCTTATAACGCGCACCACAGGTTCTTCACGTAAGACAATTTATCGTTATTTTGGTACGAAAGATGGGTTGGTCGAAGAGGTTCTTCGCCGGCGAGATGAACGCTGGATGCGGTGGTTTACCTCATCAATTGCCGAATATAAAACGCCTAAAGAAAAATTATTAAATATTTTTCTGGTATTACAAACATGGTTCGACAGTGATGATTTCAGAGGATGTGCATTTATCAATACCTCTGGTGAACGCCTTAATCCTGATGATCCGGTGAGAATAATTGCTAAAGAGCATAAAGAGAAAGTTTTTACTTATGTTCTCTCTATTTGTGAAGAAATATCACCAGATTCATCGGTAGATTTGGCGAGGAAATTTCTACTTTTGATAGAAGGTGCTATTACCATGGCTCATGTCATGAGTGATAAGCATTGTGTTTTAGATGCGATGAATATTGCGAAAGTATTAATAAGTGAATGCGATGTAAATTAACGGAAAATTTAATTAGGAGACAACATGTCTGATATAAAAGAAATTCGTCAGCCGGTACCCCCGTTTACCCGGGAAACTGCTATTCAAAAAATCCGTTTGGCTGAAGATGGATGGAATAGCCGTGACCCTGAGAAAGTATCATTAGCTTATTCATTGGATACCCATTGGCGTAATCGTTCTGAATTTGTTTACAGTCGTAAGGAGGCTCAGGAATTTTTAACCAGAAAATGGGAAAAAGAGCACGAATATCGGCTGATCAAAGAGCTATGGGCTTTTACTGATAATAGAATCGCGGTTCGTTATGCTTATGAATGGTGTGATGATTCCGGCAATTGGTTTCGCTCATATGGTAATGAGAACTGGGAATTTAATGAAGAGGGTTTGATGTACAACCGCTATGCTTGCATTAATGATCTTCCAATAAAAGAATCTGAACGAAAATTTCATTGGCCTTTGGGTCGTCGTCCTGATGATCATCCCGGATTATCTGAATTAGGGTTGTAATTTAATCGTAGTATAAAGCTGTAGATTTGGCCGCCACTCTTTTCAGGTGACGGCCGGAATGCTGCTGATGTGCAGTACTCTCTGTCGTCGGATTCTGATTAACAGAAGAATCAAGAAGGTTCGTACCCTGAATTTATCGTTTGAGGCAGGACAGATTGCGGTTAATGCAGATCGTGACCTGATGAAGTTCGTCGGCGGGAATATCATCAGTGACATTCTGTGTAGTATGAGCGAAGTTGGCGGCGACATCCGCTACTTCATCAATAATGCGGTTCATTCTGGCCGGTGCGATGCCTGCATTATTGGCAACCTTCAACAACATGGTGCGGGTAATATCCGTTCCGTGACCGGCCACCGAGGTCTGATGTTGTCCGCCGGGGCCGTCCGCAAAGGTCAGATCATAGGCGGGGGACACTACCCACTCATTGCTTTCATTCAAAATGAAGGAGAAATTCTTCACATGATCATCACGATTATGCATCAACACATTGAACACCATACGTCGGGCTTGGATTTCTCGTTCAACAACAGAGCGCGTGATGGAGCCTGTCGCCCGTAAGATATCTATGTAATCCATACAGGGTAAGCGGAAATCGGCATGTAGGGCTCCGGCCATACTCAGTACTGGCATTCTCATTCCATTCTCACGATCAAATCGCTGGACCCCGAATGCAGCGAGTCCGCCTTCAAGGCGGAAATAGCGACTTGTGGGGAAATTAATGCCCGCCATTCTGGCAGCACAGGCATACGCTTCTTCAAGGGCACAAACCCAAGGATTTTCCTCTGCTGCGGGGAATTTGACCAACCAAGGCTTGCTCCCTGGGAACGCCGTCGTTTTCATCTGGCCGGTGGATGAATTATATTCTACCTGTGCTTTTGGTCTGGCTCCGTGAGGCGAGCCGCCAAGCAGGAAAAGTTCACGCAGTGCTTCCGAGTCTTGACCGGTGACTTCCTTACGGATTTGCTTGGCCAGCCCGGTCAAGTTCAGAATACTATATTTGTCTTCCTGGTCGTCTGGTAAAGGCAGAGCAGGTTGGTAGGTCAGAGCTCCCATCGTGTTATCGCCTAGCAACGCAAGGCGTTCTAGAACGGAAATCCGCCCAGGATCGACATGATTACGGCGAAGGAACCGGTCCATCAGCAGCCGTCCCCATCCATCCGGCAGGGAATCTGCGATGAAGCCAGGGAGCCAGTCCTGAAAGTATTCAAAATTCGCGTAAGTATCAGTGGAAAGTGGTAGTAGCAGAGGCGAGAATTCGATGCCGCTATCAAGCGCTTTGTGGGTGTATTCAAATAAATAGCGGCCATGCACGGTACTTTCGGCCAGATGACCCAATACCCACTGTTCTCCTCGACCGTTGTAGATTACCTGTAGTCGGTCCAGTGACCGGTACTGAAAGTTTCTCGTTGTCATTTTTTTGACTCCCCTGATTGATGAGCGCGGTCATTACCGGAGGGTTTCCGAGATGAACGTTGGGTTCGCCGGGCGCGTTGGCGGACCGGCGCTTTCATGGCTTCGAGTTGAGCAATGCTGACCGGTTGTAGCATAAACAGTGACTTAATTTCGTTTTCCAGCCGTAGAGCAAAGACGACCTTCATTAAATTCTCAAGTGTGCCCCGCCCGCTGCCTTCAATTTTTTTGAGCGCTGAAACAGAAATACCGCTTCTGGATGCCAGCTCTGTCTGGAGCATGTTACGTCGTAGCCGATGTTCCCGGAGGCGATGCCCAAGTTCTGCCAGTAATTCCGATTCAGTATAAAGAATTAGAGCCATAAACACACCTCATAAGTTCAAATTTGATAGTTAAGAGACTTTATCACATCTTTTATTTTACTAAAATTTGATATGAGATGAGAAGGATTTAAGAGTTTCATTTGAAGCTTATAAAGGTATTTAAGATTATTTAAAGTTTTATATAAGTCTTTTATTGAAGAAATGTCAGCGATATACCAGCCTGCTGGTAGGTCCATCAGCTAAATTTTCAGCCGATCGGAACTGAGCAAAAAAATTTGCTGAGTGACGAGCCAAATGGGGGCCTAGGCTAGTGCTTGGTACGTTAAACGCGATGATCGTTTTTTAATCACCTCTCTTAAAGAGGGTAGCCTCTGAGATTGAGGGCGCTTTAATCTCAATATAAATCCCTTGGACTTCATTTTCACTGCCTCCGTTTAAAACCGTTCATGAATCGGATTTATTCGTGTTGATCTCCTTAAGGATTTATTGTCATACTTACCTATACATCAAATTTTGAAATGTGAGGTAATATGGCAAAACATCCTGTAGAACAATCACCTAGACTTGATTTCTCAAATTTAGATTTTGTTAAATTCAGGGAATACCTCAGTGAATATAGTATTGTTGATGAACAAGGAAGATACCTTCATTGGAGCCAGCTTAAGTGGCGAGTTCCTAGTAAAGAAGCTGAACACATCTGGTATGCGGTAAAGTTTTGTAGAGATCAGGTAAAAAAAAGTACGGGCTTATTTGATAAAAGCGGGAATGAGTTTAGTTTTTGTATACATGATTCACTAGAACCAAAGTTGCACAAAATTGTACAACTTGGTGCAGGCAAAGTAGCTGCAATTGCAGGATCTCAAGTATCAGATAATATTCAACAGAATTACTTAGTATCATCTTTACTGATGGAAGAAGCCATCACCAGCGCTCAATTGGAAGGTGCAGCAACTACCCGAGCTGACGCAAAAAAAATGCTAGAGGAAGAATTAGCGCCCAGCACTCCTGATGAGAGAATGATTCTGAATAATTATATGTTATTAAAGCTAGCGGATAAAAGAAAACAAGAACCTCTCACAAGGGATCTGATGCTTGAATTTCACAGAATAGCGACTAATGGTGTATCTGAAAACGAAAATATACCGGGGGAATTTAGATGCAGTAATGATATCTACATTGGAAATGATGACAATCCATTATTTTACCCGCCAAACTATAAGGAGTTAGAAAATAGGTTAGAAGAATTGTGTGCTTTTGCTAACGAAAATCATAATGGAGAGGATGGCAGGAAATTTATACCACCAGTAATAAAAGCGATTATTCTTCATTTTATGATGGGGTATGAACACGCATTTAGAGATGGGAATGGCAGAACTGCAAGGGCAATATTTTATTGGTATATGCTAAAGAATGGATATGATATTTTTGAATATATTTCAATAAGCAAGGTTATCAAGGAGCACGCTAAAGACTATGGTATGTCATATCTTTATGTTCAAAAGGATTATGGGGATTTAACTTATTTTATCAATTTTAATGTTAATATTATTCTAAACGCATTTGATGAATTACAAGAGTATTTAAAAGTAAAAACAAAAGAATTTTATGAAATTGTCGATGTGTTGGAAAATTCAAAGTATAAAAGTAAACTAAACTTCATTCAAAAAGATTTAATCAAAAAAGGTGTAAAAGAGCCCGGAAGATTGTTTAAAGTGAAATCGGTTCAAAATATATATGATGTTAGTGAAAATACAGCCAGAAAATTACTTAGAGAGCTTGAGACAATGAATATATTTCTTCCTATAAAAATAAAACGAACAACTCATTATATTGCCCCCGCAGATCTACGTAGGCGGCTAAATAAGATATCAAAATCGTAGAATGTTTTTTCTTACTCTTCACGGCGTGAGGCTGGATTCTAGTACAGTTTAAAATTAATAAGGCGAGAAAACATTCCTCGCCTTAATTTAGTGTTTCAGGTAATACAAAAAGACCTTTTAATTATCAATCAACAGAAAAGGGGCGATGCTGACGATTTTTTCTGTAACGTAATGATGATGCAGATTTACCGCAATAACCGAATAAATTATTGCTCCGTCAGGCGTGAGTGCCGCTTCCCGTCGCCGACGTGAAAGAATGACAGTTGGTTCCAGCTTGGGTTCATAACCACCGCCAAGACCGGTATCATGAACTGATTTCATGTTTATTCTGTTCAATTCCTCACGACAAGCAACAAAGGTTATTTCGTCGTACTTTGACATCCTTTCGTCTGTTTTCATCAGGGCAAAAATATCGGATAATTTTTTACGGTTTCCTGCTTCTGGACTAACTAATAAGGCATCATATTTACTGGTAACAGTTTCGTCTGCTCTATTTTTCCATATTGCCGCCTTAACTTCTTCATCCGGCATTTTTTCGTAATATTTGATACCGTAATTTCTAACCTTACCATGGTTTGATGTATTAGCTTCGACTCCGGTAGCAAGTAAATAGTTTTCAACATCATCAGTAGTCATATTCTGAATATCGTTTACGGTAAACGTCTTATCACCTATTTTTACACTGCTTGAACTTACTTTGCTTTTGCTACCTGATTCAATGGTTGCATAAGGTTGCACAGTAAAATCACTATTACCCAATGTGACATCAAAAGGGGAATTCAATGGATTTTCTGGTGCTTCCAATAATGTCTTGCCGTGAGGGCCAAGGAATTGGATTGTTTTTCCTGCTGGGACTTGTGTTGCGGCACTATCAGAGAAAAAATATCCATGCGAACTCAACATCAATTTATTTGCAGGTTCATTCGGTACCGTCCATAATTGAAATGCACCACCAAGTTCAATTTTTTGTGGTTCAAATTGAGGATAGCTTTCTTTTAAAAGTTTAACCCTGGCTTCCGCTTTTGTTTTCCTCATATCACCAATGCCAATATCTGTTTCAGGTTGCTTATTCGCTTTCCGCCATTCTCTCACTCTATTTCGGTAATCAGTTGCTGATTCGTTTGGCATTTTTTCAGGTTTTCCATTACCCACGCCCATTACATTTCTGTGTGATTCATTGAGGTTTATTTTGGTATTGGTCAGTGGGATTTGACTATCACCTTTACCAGAATAAGGTCGGATAACATACTCACTTTTGCCTTTAAATATGGCATATTCTGCTCTGAATCTATTTTCTGTCAATAAAGCGGAATTATTTTCTAGTAAATAATTGGGATCACTGAAATCAAATAATGTATTTTTATCGTTGGCATAATATTTTGTTCCCACAATCCGCGACTCTTCCAGTAAAGAAAAACCACCACTGACTTTCTGGTCAATCGCTTTATTATCAATAGAAGTAAACCATGTTGGATAGCGATTATAGTAGATATGTAACATCTCGTGATATAAAGCGATAGCGGGGTCACGAGCGCGCCAGGGTTCGTCAATAAGTTTTTCTTCTGTGCCAATAAGATGATTCTCTGGATCAAAGGCGATGCTGCTGCCAGCGCTGTTACTGGCATAAAATTTCCCATCTTTTTCGCGGATAATGGCGCTCATCGTCGGAGGCCGTATATTTAAACCCTGTTTTTTAAGTTCCTGAATAACAATATTGCCGGATGGTATTTCATCTATTTCATTGAGTGCGTGAGTAACTTGATTAATGAATTCATCATTACCTGTTATTGTGATCCCGACAGGAGGGATATTTATATAATTACTCTCTAACGATGTATATTGTACCGTTTTTGAGATATTGCCTGAAGTATATTGTGGCATTAATGCAGTAGGTATTTCCTCGATGGCAAGTGCAATTTTATTTGCTGCTAATTGGTTGGATAATTGATTTTCAACTGGGAAGACTTTTCTCAATAAATAAGGAAGTTCAGTTTTTATAGCATTGATTTTTTCAACCGAAATACTCAGATTGTTTTGTAATGGTAATACGACATCACGTATCCAGGCTTGTTGAATACTCATTATTTCTGCGCTAAGTATCGCTTTTTTATCTCCAAGTTTTATCGATTTTTCGAAGAAATGGGTTAATGTGTCCGTAATATCTGATAGTTTATCAACATCATATCTTTCATAATCTTTGAATGCGGTATTGATATGAATAAATGCATCCAATATATTATTGTTATTAATATTGCTGCGTGCCGCTTCAAGTTCCTGCTCTATTCTTTTACTCTGCTCCAGGATAAGAAACTTATTAGATACATCGGCATGAGTAATCCAATGTCCATCTTTATCTAATTTAACCGCGGGCCAGTAACTAAATTGTTCAGGATAGGTTGGATTGACGACGCGCCAGGTGTGATTGGCATCATCCCATTTAACTTGATAGTTAGCACCAGACTCCTTTATATAGTAGTTTTGTTTAATTGCTGATTCTACATTAGTGGGGCGTATTGAATAAATTCCTTTATATATTTCTCCGCCATTTGAATGAGGTACTATCCCGTCGAGTGGAAGATTATTGACTTTCCATTCATTTTTAAGTTTACCTAATCCTCTGGTACTTTTGCCGAAAATATCAGCGAAACTTTTCTCAAGTTTAATGCTATTTCTCATTGCACCGACTGCGCTGATTACGCCCCGGTAAGTTAAGGTTAGTGTCGATCTGATAGGTAAAGGTTCGATTAAATCAATTAATCCACTGAGTATAATTCCAGAGGATTGACGTAAGGTTATTATTCCATGCTCAGGTAGTGTCCTGACCACTGCTGTAATTAAAGCTCTGCCAGTCAGACCAGCTTGTCTTAGGCGCAATGTAGTTTGTGTGACTTTTGCGGCCATTGATTCAGTCAATGACATACCCAGAGTAGCAACAACCAACAGCACATTTGCGGTATCAAAGACAATTGAACCAATATCTTCTCCCGTTAATGTATATTCACTATCGGTTGTTGATTTATAGATAACATTATAGAAAGGAATAAGAATAGTTGCTGCTATATGCCAACCAGAGGTAATATCCAGCGCCTGTTTACTTTTTATTGCGATATCGTTTAAACCTTGCTGTATTACTGTTGCTGTTACAGAAAGTAAGTTCTCTTCTTTATAAAAATTAAATTTAGGTGAACCCGTGAAGCTAATTCCTACATTCATTCCTGAAGTGATACCATAATAATCATTCCAGAACGCGTCGTAAGAATATTTATATCTGCTGGTTTGTGCGAAGCCACTCAAGGTCTTAGCCCGTTCATAACCAGTCGGGAGAAGTCTTTTTCCGGTGTTGACCATCATATTTGGCATCAATATTCCCATGCCTATTTCCATTTTTCGCTCAATCAAAAATAGTGCATTGGGTTTGGACATGGCACGTAAGATAGGATGGCTATCAACTTGCTGCGGGGAATATTTTTTTGCTTTCACGCCGCCTTGTATCGTTGAGATAACCAACCAATTGCCTTGATACATTTTTATCATGGCGACATTTCCCATACCCTGTTCGACTGAATAGAGAAAAGCTTCTTCTGGTGGGTTAATAATCTCTTTGACAGTTAATTGCGCTGCGGGAGATGACAATATTAATTTACTGAGTGAAATGGATTCATAATGACTATATTTATTCTTATAAACATTAAATTGTTCATTAAAATTGTATTGTGAGTCAAATTTATCTCTTTTTTTGAAATCAATAAAAGAGAAATATCCGACTGGCTTTACATTATTTTTGTTGAAGGGATTGAGTTTTTGCTTGTCATTTTCAAATAATTTTATTGTTTCTAATGTGGAATAATTAAGTGCTTGTTCTGTATTAGCATTCTCTTTTCTCATTCGATAAATGATCGCTGCGGTTAAAATAATACAGCCTTCCATTTCAATATGTTTTGATTCTTGAGAAAGAACATGATTAGTATCATATTGAATATTATGTTTTTTAAATAATACCTCAGCCTGATCTTGAGCAAAAATAATATCGCGATAATCACCATGACCTTTAGTTATTTTTTCGACTTTAGGCGCAATTTGATAAAGTAGAGCACCTAATGAAGATAAGATTAATAAATGATATTTAGCAGCTTGCAGTGTTTGCAGTTCAAATATATCTTTCTGGCTATATTCGGTACGATTTTGTTTTTTTAGTGTTATCTCTTCTTTGGCTAATTGGGCTAATAGTATATCATCACCAATGTTAATACTTTGTTCTGTTTCTGAATGAGTAATAGGTATGCCTGGATTAATATTATTTGAGGTAACTAAACTCGCTACTTTTTCAATCCCTTTTTTATAGGATTTGAAAAGATCTGCTTTATCCTTAATTCGTTGGTTATAATCTGATTTTTCTTTATCACCTAACTCTATATTGCCATTTGACATGAAAGTGAGTAATGCATCTGAATAGATTTCATCATCGATATCTCCGGTGGAGAATGCCTGACGATATATTTTTAGTAAAGGTTCTTCGGCATTGATACCAAGTTCTTCCCATATATCCACTTTGGTATTATTTGAGTCTTTTTTGTCCTGATTGATTTTTTCCAGTTTGTCATAAATTTCTATTTTTGCTGTTAAAATATTTATTGCTGTATCGATATCGCTGGTATTATAATTTTTTATAAAAAATAGGTTGAATATATTATTAATATTATGTAATAATTCAGAATATTTTATTTCAGAGTATTCATTGAAAACAGCATTCACTGCATTTTTTAAAGTATGTTGTAATTCGGCTGAAAATTTTTGATAAGAAAATAAGTTTTCTATTATATATAGACTCATTTCTTTAATATCAGATGTTATCCAGATTGGGTCATTTTGATTGCCTTTCATTAAGGAAATAAAAGTTTTATTGTTATTTTCATTACCTTCTCGCTCATATTGCCAATATTTTCCATTGACTACAGTATATTCCTTGTTTTTTACCTGATAAGTATCGTTTTTATCTATGATATCGTATTCGGAATTTGACATATAATCCTCCAAGTTGATTAATTTTATTATTTATATGGTTATCATGTTCAGTTAATTCACAGAAATGACTATTTGTACCAAAATATTTTGTTGTAATTTCTAGTCATAATCGTAAGGCAGAGTGATTATAATTAAACTGATGTAATATCAAATATCAATTAATAACAATAAAAAACTATTAATTGGTTCAATTATATATAAATATTTATCTATTATTTTTTATACCCAATAGATTTCGAGTTGCAGCGCGGCGGCAAGTGAATGAATCCCCAGGAGCATAGATAACTATGTGACTGGGGTGAGAGAAGGCAGCCAACAAAGCAGCAGCTTGAAAGATGAAGGGGATATACGGATGGCAGCAAATCAGTACAGCAGTTGAGAAATAGAATAGCAGGGTATTCATGGGTGATAGGTGTTTTGGTGAAGACTCCTTGTGATAAGTTGTAAACAGGGGAAATAGTAAATATTTGTAAACGGATGAAAGAGGAGATGTTCTTACTCAAGAAGGGGAAGAGGGTTAAGTAAAGGGTGCGTGATGGTTAACGCCCCCTTGTACTTAGGGAATTACACAAATAAATCACGATTGCGCAATTGAAAATGAATTTATAAAATTACTTTATACTTTTCTATTTGACGTGGATATTAATAGTATCAGATTCTTTTTCTGATTTTCCTCTAATATTCTCTTTTTCGGTGCCAATTTCGCTACTACAGCAATAGTCTTGTTTCATAATAACGGGTTGACGTCGGGTTTTATCTAAAAGTAGGCCGGTGACATCTGGCCGTGAATAATGTCCGACGGGGTCTGCAACCCCTTTTGCTAAGGTAATCGCACTGAGATCGATATCTGCATACAATAACCCCTCTTCATTAGGGGGTAATGGTTTGGCAATCTGTTTACCATCTGGTCCGTAAATACAGGCATAACCTCCACCTGTCTCTAGTAGAGCTTTGTGTTCTTCAGTTTGGCACATCATATCAATCATTTCTTGAGAAACCAGAGCGCAGGCACCAATGAAGAAACATTGGCCTTCCAGTGCATATACACTACTGACAGCGGTATTCATTTCGCCTGTCAGGCCATGAACTTTCCCTTTATAAATGGAAAAGCTTGGCCAGGCACCAACATGTACTTGTTCATCTTGAGCAAACATAGCGTATTTTGATAAAGGTTGAATATGTTCCCAGCAATTTAGGGCGCCAACCTTACCGAGAGGTGTTTTAACAATGCTCAGATCGCTACCATCACCCTCACCAAAAATTGTTCTTTCTACATGAGTGGGCTTTAATTTTCTTCTTGTTAACAATGTCTTGCCAGTTTGGTCAATGATAGATTGAGACATATAAAGACTGCCTTTATCTTTTTCACTGAAACCAAGTACCACCATAATATTATTATCTGCGGCCGCCTGTTCAATACGTTGGTATTGCTTGCTATCTATAACCAATGAATTGTTGTGATACTGTTTAAGGAATTGCATGCCCCAGAGAGGGGAATCTAACCAGATAAACCATGGATAGCCCGGTATCCAGGTTTCAGAGAAAGCAATCAACTTAGCGCCATTATTGGCCGCTGATTCAATTAATGTGATAGTTTTTGCAACGGTAGCTTCAAGATCAAGAAAAACAGGTGCTGCTTGAACGGCGGCAACACGATATGTTGTATTTGTTGACATGATTAGTTTTTCTCTTTGGTGTAGGGACAACTATCATAATGTGGATTTTAAACCAAATGGTATAGAATTTGCGCTTTATTTTAGAATATATAACTGTGGCCACATTTTTTTAGTAAAAAATACCTTTTTTATATTGTGCTATTTTTCTGTGAAATATTTGTCATTTATTCATATAAAAAACTTATTGACATGTGAAATTTAACAGATCGATCTGATGGTGTTAATTTGATATCGATCGCATATCGAACTGAACCGGGATTGCGATGATGTTTTTATGCTCATTGAGATCAAAAAAATCCCTGACAATATTTGCCAGAGATTTTTTTATAAAATACTATTTTTGTGTTTGATTAATGGATATTCGTTCTTGCTTTCTGAGTTCATGAATCCATTGCTTATTCTTGACCATTTGGTACAAGTTCAATTCGTCCACGATTCCCGTTGGATCAGCGCTTAACCATCTGCCTAACTTACAGAGAGTTTGGGGATTTACTTAAAAGATAGCTATGACTTTGTTAACCCTGATGAATTTCTTGGAGTTTGGAGTAGAGATGGAGTTTTAAGTAAAGTGAAAACAGTTGTATACCTGGGTTTTTATAAAGATAATATGTGGAGAGAGTTGGCGACAGGAGAATATTCAAAATACGTCCCTGTATATAATGTAAATTTTAGAGAATGGCAAAGAAAATACAATAAAGGAGGAGATTTTATTGTATTTTCAGATGTTTTATGGGTTTCTCCTTTGCCAAAAGATATACCCGCTTAACTTGAAGATGCAGGATTCATAACCTGGAAGTTGTCATTAATACGGCACGACAGGTTCCCGGCCAGTTCCGGTAATATTTCCGTAAAAAAGCGATGTATTGCCTGCTTGAACAAGGTCGTCGAGGCGAAATAATGGTTATTCCTGACTTGTTCATTCATCACCTTCCACAGCCTTTCTATCGGGTTCAGATTCGGGCTGTACGGTGGCAGGTAATGAAGCTCAATATTCATCACATAAGCCCAGTCTTTCACCAGCCTGCTTCGGTGGTAACCGGCTCCGTCAAGGATAATATGAACCTTCTGACTGACCGGATAGGTTTCACGCAGAGCAATGAAAAACTCGGCGATGTGATAACTGTCGATACGGTCATACTCGCGTACTACCGTTTGACTAATATCAGCCAGATTAAGGGCCCCCATCAGGTTCAGACGGGGACGGCTTCCCGTGGTTTTCACTATATTTTCTGGCCTTTACGCATCCAGCCATAAGCCAGTTTCGTCCCCTGCGTGGGATGGACGCCATCAATGAACAGGATGGGTTCATGGTTTCCGGCTTCCTGCTTGAGTTTCCCGTAGGTTTCTATAAAGGCCCGCTGCTGTTCCGCGTTGAACTTGTGTGGCACGCCGGTCGGTTTTTTATAACTGAATCCCTTGTGGTGCAGCCATTTATTCATGCCGGGAACGGTGTAACGGATATTCCACGCTTCTTTGACAAGGCGGATAACCGCCTGTGTGGTGGGCAGAAGATTTGCGGTCAGATAAGCGATAAGTTCCTGCGTCTGTGTTTCGCTGAGGTGGCTCTGAGAGCCGCCATTTTCGGGCTTCAGTTTGCGGTGATTAAGGTAATCGCTGATATGACGATTAACGGTCGTTTCATGCAGGCGCAGGGCCTGAGCGATCATGACAGAACTCCAGCCCTCAGAGGCCAGAAGGACCGCTTTGATGCGGTCACACTCCCTCTTATCATGGCAGGTGTGATGGAGGTGCTCAAGTTCGGCTTTTTATTCATCGGTAATGAATATTTTCATGACGGATACCCTGAACCTCATTTGGGCGAAAATCAAGCAGTTTCAATGAGCACAGGTATAGAGGCTTTTTTATTATTTTTTATGATGTTAAATAGTATTTACATATAACTACAACTACAAAACACCATGAAAAAACTACTCGAATTACGCCTGCAAAGAGCCGATTTAACCACCCGGATGCGTACCTTCTTGCCAGGGCAGAAAACGAAAAGCGTTCACTGACCAAGGATATAGCAGCGAACGCTTATAGTGCCGGTGCCGCAGGAATGCTACCGTCTTTCAGGGGGCCTGATAATCAACCGATCAGTTTTTTTGTTATTGAAGTCTCTGTGTGCTTTGCGAAGGGATGATAAGAAATTTGGATCTTGTGCAGTGTAGTACAAATATCGTGCTGATAGGGTAAATGAATCTGCATTTTCCAGCGCTTTTCTGGCGCCAGTGGCACGGCGCTGTTTTTCTGTTCTATCCTGCTCATTGGCCGGTGGCATAAGTATACTCAGCAAGTCGGTTAAGTCGTGTGAGCCTGGGCTGGATAAAACACCAATATATTTATGATCTTGAGTACGCAATACGCCATGAGATAATTCGTGAATGGCAATATGGGCGACATGCTCGCGACCTAATAGGGGATCTTCATACACTCTTTTCAGCGCATCAGCATACACATTCACGTAGATACTTTTATTTCCTTCTGACCATTTTTTATACTCATCAACATTTAAATCGGCAACGGTGCTGGATGAACCTGATTTATCCTGTTGATAATGAACATGTTTGGTGGTTTTCAACTTGTCTAGCCCATAAATAACGCTGTCGATACGTTTTTTCCATTGTGGCAGTTGTTCAATATCTTGGTGGCCCCCAAAAAATATTCTGTAGATTTCAAGGGCGTTTTCACTATTTTTGCTATCTTTTAAAAAGTTACTGGCTATTTTGAGTTGATTAATCGCTATTTTTTTACCTTCCTTAAAGATTGCTTGAGCTTTATCGTTTGCATTGGTTCCCGACTCATCCTGATAACGAATTGGGTTATTCTTGACCATTCGGTACAAGTTCAATCCGTCCACGGTTCCCGCTGGATCGGCGCTTAGCCATCTACCTAACCAAGGCTGATAGTAACGGTGTCGGTAGTAATACAACCCCGTTTTATCTCGTTCTTTACCTGAATATCTGACGGTTTTGTAACTGGCTTCAATTTGGTTTCTTGCGGTCCATATTGCGGTACCTCCGTATGGATAATATTCTTCCTGACTGATGATTTTACCTTTGGTGTCTAGCTCCATAACGTTACTCTCAATCAGATTGTCGTAACTGTAACGTACTTGATTATTAGCTATGTCATTGGGTTTTCCTGCCGACCAATGCAATATTCGCACTTGTGTTCGCTCGGTTTCCACCATGGTGATAACTTGCAGATCTTCAGTTGTGTTGGTGCCTGATTTCGTTGTCCGCAGTTCCAACCCAGGTAGATAAGTGACTTGCTGCTGCTGCGTACTGTTACCCGTCTGCTGTTCACTGACTTTCAGGATGCGCGCTGAACCCGCATTGTAGCGGTACCATTCCCGGTCTGTTGCGCTATTATCACGATTGATTGTCGTTGCTTGCTGTAGCTCGCCTCTCTGATTCCAGCTTAGATTTTGTCCTGTCGGCAACGATATCTGATGCCCACTTGCATCAAACTGAGCATCCACTTCTCTTGGCGTCAGTCCGTTATGGCTCAGTACCGCCCGATTACTGCGGTTGGATACTGTTATTTCTGTCGTGTAAATATTGTGGCTTGCTGGTGCACGATGCTGAATTTTCGTCAGATTATTGCCCCGGTCATAACTGTAAGTACGGGTGTATGTGGTATATACCTTGTCATCAGAGGAAAGAGGAACAAGTGGTGTAGGCATTTTGTTGTTTTGTTGACCAATATCAGCCATTTCGCGACCGGTAGACTGAATAAGTTGATATAGAGAGTCATAGGTGTAAGTGTTCCTGGGAGACACTTTCTGATTGCGCCAGAAATGGGTTGCTTCTGCACGATTGAGAATACTGACTATGTTACCTACCGGATCATATTCATAGAGTAAATCTTGGAGTAATTTCTCACTAAAAACGTGTCCTTTGGAACGTTGGGTAGTGATATTGATTAATCGCTGGGTATCAGGCTCATAAGAGTATTTTGTGACGACGCCGTTACCATGCTCTTCGCGTATCTTTTGACCTGATTCCGAATAGGCTAGGGATTTGACGATGATCTGTTCCAATTGCCCATTCAGTGTCAACCAACTGCTTTTCAGTTGCCCGGTTACGTTGTATGCCAGACGCTGCATATTTTCTTTAGCGTCGGTTTGGGTCAGAGGTGCACCGGTGGCATCTGTTGTACTTTGTGTAGTGTGAACCTCGTTTTTTAGTTTATTTTGCCAGACTGACTCGTTATCACCGGCCCAATCTGGCATTTGATCATCCTTTAGCAATTGCAATGACTGAGATAAGTGTGCACCGGTCAGAGACAAACTGTTGAGCTGATCCAGCCCAGCTGTATCGTAGTGACGCATATACTGACCAGCCAGGTTAAGGTCTTTCTCCGCTTGAGAATTACCGGCCCAGATGAAATGCTCGATAACTCGTGGTACTGCTTCATTAGCAGATTGCTCACTGACTGATAGCAAGCGGCCAGGCAATGAGTTGGCTTCATATTGCCAGGTTTTCACTACGCCCATGGCGTTTACGTTCAAAGCGGGACGATCTTCAATATCGCTGAGTGTCACCGTACCGCCAGCATCGATACTTACCGTATGCAACACTCTGCCTAACAGATCGTGCTGCCAGTAGAAATTAGGTTGCACAGTATTATCTTTCTGCATCAGGTCATAGAGGCGCGGATCAAGGCTTTGGGTTAGATTTCCGCGTAAATCATACTGATGACGGGTAATAAGTGTGTCGGTATCGCCACCTGCTTTGGCTCGGTGGAAGACTATCTCCCGCACAGTCAGGTTCCGGTTATCCAATACCGTGACGGTGGGAGTGCCAGCACATATGGCCGGGTCGAAAGTGGATATCATTTTATTCTCCTTAATTTGATGATTGTCCTAAAAGAAGTGGAAATGTTGAATTTGCAGGACCGAATTTCTATCGATGAAGTTGTTAGGGATAGTTGTGAATTAGGGTTCTTTAGGCTCATAGTTGAAGACTTCAAATTCTTGCCCCAGACCGATTTCCAGGCTGTACCAAGATTTTGGCCAAAAATCGTCAGTAAACCAGTGAGAAAATGAGACTTTATCCGGAAAGTTGAATTCACCGAAGTTGGGATCAAAAAAAGTGACACCTTTCTGGTCATCTACATAGGCAGCGACAGTATGTCCAGCCATTTTTCCGAGAAAACTGATCTTCTTGTAGCCTGATCCTTTATCACCCGTATCCAGAATAGCGCGTAATAGGTCTTTTGTACCTCTGGTACCGGTTTCACCCACTATCTTGGATGAGTGTTCGTTCATGTTGTCATTTTTTTGCCTGTTTGGTTGAATGCCTTGTGTACCAAGCCAGTACTCTGTCATTGTACTTTGTTCATCATCCAGATAGCCGTCCATCTGTAACTGCTTAATGGAAAACAACGTGTCGATATGAAATTTTCCTTTTTGGCCCCCGACATAGAGTTGATCGAAGATGCTTTCACCTTTGGCATGGGCGCTTATCCAGTGAGCAGATATAGACTCACAGACACCGCCTGAGGTGTCTTTGTGTTTCATGATTTGGTCCAGGAAGGTACCTTTGGTTTGGGCAAATTTGAAGGTGACTTGACCCCCGTATTTACTTGCCGAATTTCGAACTTTCCCTAATCGGGTCCTGACCCCGAGATGCATGATCCTATCCATTATCATGCCAGGGGAGAATCGACTCTCTTGGTTTTTTTGACCATCGGTGGTTAGCTCCCGATCGAGCATAGAATGGCCTGGTAGGTTACGTTGCAGAGTGGCCGAAAAACGCTCGCGTAACCCCGGCCTTTTTCTATTAGTGTATTGAGAATTAAGTTCCAATGGGCTAGTCATATCCATGTTTTCCTCATTATTTCCAACAGCATCATCCAACTTAATTGCTGACTTTTTCTGTTTTTCTTTCTTATTATATTCACGTTCCATATTATTACCTTTAGATTATAATTGGAAAATTAAGTTTAATTTTCCAATTGTTGAATGTGATTATGATAGTTAAAAAATATCTTTTAAGTATATTATCAACTATCAGTACGAGATCTTATATTTCTTGGTTTCTTGCGTTTTGGAAAAACAAATGATGATGACGGTATATCGGCGTCACTGTCGTGTATTGGCACCGATTTTTTTTCTTCAAAGATTATTTTTTCTTCTGGTATGGTGTTCTTTTTCTCTATAAGCGATTGGCTTGGATTAAGATTAGCAATCTGTTTGATCTCTTCTGGATCATTAATTACACGTGTAATAGCGAGGCCTGGAATTTCTGGTGAAATTAGCACTTCTTTGTCTGCAAAGGCGTTTTGAGCAATGTCGCTATTGGTGGTACTAAAGAAGGTATTATTTGGTTTATTCAGATCGAAGATTTTAGTGGTGTCAGGCAGCTTATTAACGTCGATCTCTATTATTGGAGACCATGTTTTTTCTGGTCTCAGTCTTCTTTCTGATGCGGGTCCAATCCCATTCCAATTCCTTACCGTATTTTGCACGGCCCCTGGTTTGTCACCTGTAGAGATATAAGGGCTTAATGCATCATCACCGGAAACATGTTGTGCAATAGGGGTATTAGCACTGGGAGAGGTTGCTATAATTGAAGCATGTGTTGGCCATGTTTTTAATTTTTTATATTCCGCGGCTCTATCCAGATGTTTATCTTTAAGTTCGGTAAATAGATTACCATCAGGTGGCACGGATACTTGATCTTTTGTAATGGGATCGCGTTTATTCGAGGCTACCATACGGATTGCACGGAATAGTTTTTCTCGACCAGTTCTATTAATAAAATTCTGCGGTGTTTCATATTCATCTTCCATATTAGGCGTATTTTGATTGTTTCTGGATAAATCTAATACGGGAGAAAATGATTTTTCTTCATAATTATCTGACTGTGTTGAGAGTTTTCTTTTTCTATCATTGGTTTTAGCGTATTCATACACCATAATTAGCACCTATAAGTTTTTAGTGAGAAGTATTCATCTTGGGTCTTGTTATATTAGCGATTGCACGGTAGCTAAGATGTTAATTGAATACGGGATACTTCAACCACATCATCATAACATTTGCGTTGATTAATATTGTCAGCCTGAGCGGTAAAGCGATTATTTTCGTCTACCTTGAGAGCCGGTAAACCAAGACGATGGGTAATGCCTGGTAAAAAGTGATCAATACCTTCATGGGATTGCAGATGAGCATTACCATAAATGGCAACAAACTTCTCTTCCGCAGGCAATTGTTGTAAACGCTCAACCGCCACGTTATTCGCGGCACCAGCACGATACATCAGGCTGTGTTCGCCTTCGGCTGGACGCGTTGTACTGTTGTTATCTAGGGCAATGATTTTCATCTGCTTACTTCTGGCTTGTTCAAACAAATTCACAGATAAATGTTTGGTCTTAAGCATTGCGGCCAATTCAGCCGGCATGGGTTCATTCTCACTTGTCAGGAATTTATCTATCAATGGTTGAGCTAAATCTGAGCGTAAGTGCTCCAGACCAATGACTGTCACGCCATGCGCTTTTAATGCATCCATCTGCTCTTCGACAAAACGTAATCCGTTCAGATCTGAGCCATGACTTTCACCGATCAGTAATCCTTGACGATCTTTAAGTAAAAAAGACAACTGGCTGTTCAGATCCACGCTGTTGTCCAGTTGATGATTAAATTGCGTCAGCGCATCCGGGGAAAATTGCTGATCCCAGGCAGCCACATCCGTGTTATGCGAGCTGTGATATATTGCTTCCATTTGTGCCAATCTGCCTTGTTCCAGTTGGGTCAGATAGGCAGGATTAGCGAATCGGTTGAGTAAAATTGCCTCTTGTGATTTGGCAGAACCGGGTTCGGCTTGTTTGGCTGCCTCTTTAAGGAAATAGACCGCCATCTTCACGCTTTCAACTCCTCCGGTCATATCTAGCAGTTCGTTATAGCTGTAGCCAAGATGGACCTGTTTATTCTGTTCATCAAGCCGGGTATGAGTCAGTAACCCTTGATTTTGGGCAGTATCCAACCACGTTTTGAATTCACCAAATTGATCGCCTAGCTCGACATGGAATTTAGGTTCAAAAGGTAGATCGTTAGGAATTTTCCCCTGATAGCCTGATTTGGCCGCAAGATAGGGATCTTCTTTCACCCAGCGTACCATCAGATCGGTCAGCCCAGGTGTATTACCTTTGGCTTCATCACGGGCAATCTGGTAGATCTGTGATGCCATTGCAGGACGGGTTTCCGCCATTTCCAATAATGGGTGGCGTACTTCCTGCAACGTTCCGGTAAACATCAAATCCCCCAATTGCGTCTGTGTTCTTCTCAGGGCAGCATTACGTTTAGAATCAGGATGTTCTTCAAGGTAGCGGGTAATGCGTCGATGCAATTCGAAACCTGCCGTCAATTGCTCATTCCCACTTAGATTATGGAGATGCTCAAGTCCATCCAGAATTCCCTGATAGGAGGGACCAATTTGTTTGGCAAAGACCGCAGCCTCTTTACGTAAATTATTGCTGGTGATGAGGTCATGGAGTAATGGATTATTCTGCTTACTTTGAGGCAATTCGAGTGCCTGTTCAGATGATTTCTCTTTATCATTGCCTAATTGTATCGACGGTTTTCTTTTTCTTTCGACGGTTTTATCGTGCTCAAATACCATATTATCACCTGTGAATTTTCAGTAAGAGGCATGTTGGAAATAAATACTATATGGATTGATTCTTGTCATTTTATTTTTTAAAAATAAAGTTAAGTGTATTTTAATATATAAATAAAGTGATTTTATAAAAAACATTAATTAGTACTGAAATGGTTTTTTATCAATAGAGATTTTAAACGCCTGTTAATTTATCATATTTATATTCTGAAACAATAATACCAATATCATTTATCCTAACAACAGCACTATGACTATTTACCCATGTTGAAAGAATACCTTTTATTCTGGGTAAATAATCCAAATGGGTAATGCCAGAAACTTCAATAATTACATTTTTATTATTTTGATTTTCATTATTTTCTTTAGCAGGTTTGGTTGTCAGATTCACTTTCGCAAGAGCAAGACGAACATCTTGTGTGCCACCTAAATCGGCACCCAATTTGCTAAATAAGGCTTGGTTGATTTGCGAATTATCCAGATTTGATTTTTGATCCACAGAAGTGGAAATTTGGCTAATGGGCTTTATGACATCTTTAATATTTTGCAGTTTTACCGGTGCGGTAATTGAATATAATAAAGAAAGGCGAGGGCGATTGCCAAGCGCTTGCCAAAAGTTACCTAAGCTATTTAGATTTTCTTGAGGTGGAATGACTCTGGTATATGCGCCAGGAATTTTAGGTAATTGTCGGTTGTTAACCAATGCATTTAAAATAGCAGTCATGACTTGTGCCGCTTGATTATTGGGTTGACTATCAGGGGTAGAACTGTCGCTTGATGGATTACTTGAATGCCAGTAAGTAATTAAATAGTTATAATTAATATTTACCCATCCCGGCAATAATGAGCTGGTGGTAGGATGATAACTTCTTGGTTCAGCAGAACGTAATTGTAGGTCTTCATGTATATCATAAAGAAATATACTCACTGTAGGGGTTGATGGGATTGAATTTATTTCTGGTAGATCAAAGCGGATATCAATATTAGTTAAATACTGAGATAAAATATCATTTAATGCGTTATTAACTTCAAGAATCGCATTATTAGGGTTAATTATATTTGTCATATTCACTCCAATTCTATATACCCTTCATCCTTCAAGTTGCTGCTTTGTTGGCTGCTTTCACTCACCCCAGTCACATAGTTATCTATGCTCCTGGGGATTCGTTCACTTGCCGCCGCGCTGCAACTCGAAATTTATTGGGTATAAATGATTAAAAAATCAATCGGCCCGTTTTATTTAATTCAAGTATCAATGCTCGCGCTATATGTTTATTTTCAATTTGATCACTATTATTATCTGTAGCTAATATTGATGATAATAAGGCAATATTTCTGATATTAGCACCGGTCAGATTTGCCTGTTTAGCCAAATGCTCAAAATCAAGTTGATCTGATAACTTAAGTTGTTCAGGCCAAATTGCCTGCCACATTGCTTTGCGTAATGCTTCATCGGGATAAGTAAAGCGGGTAATAAAGGTAAAGCGGCGATTAAACGCACTATCCAAATGGTTGCGATTGTTAGTCGCTAAAATCACTAATCCCGGATAATTTTCTAGTCGCTGTAATAAATAAGAAACTTCAATATTGGCATGTCTATCTTGGGCATCTTTGGTTTCACTGCGTTTACCGAATAAGGCATCGGCTTCATCGAAAAACAGCACCCCGGAATCCGCTTCGGCCAGATCGAAAATACGGGAGATATTTTTTTCGGTTTCACCGATGTATTTATTCACCACGGTAGAAAGATCTACCTTAATCAGATCAACACCAAGATAGCTGGCAATCACTTCTGCGGCCATGGTTTTCCCCGTCCCGGATTCACCGTAAAATAGGGCGCTAATACCAGTACCATAGCTGATTTTTTCCCGAAAACCTGCGCCCAGAATTTGGTCACGGTAATTAATTGCTGCGATGATTTCTTTCAACTGTTGAGTTAAGTCAGCGGAAATAACCAAATCATTAAAACTTCGTTTTGGTGTCATACGCTGGGCTAATTTACCGAAATTTTGTTGGGCGCGGCAATTTAATGCCTTACGTAGATCAGATTCTTTCAATTGATCTTCCGGTTGTCGGAGGATTTGGTATTGATGAGCTTCCTTGATAATTAACGGTAATGTTTCTGCTGTAAATGAAAAACGTTGACATAATTGAGTTATATTAATTCCTTTAGTGACATTATCTGGCAAACTGGCTTCCAGCATCGTTTTTTTATCTGCCAGCGTCGCCGGTGGCATATTAATTTGCACTATCGGCAGGTGTTTAACCCATGCTAATGATTCTTCTGACTCTGCCAGACAAACCACACGTAATTTGGGTTGATTCAGTAGAGCTGATAATTCTCTATGCGATATTCTCTTTTCCTCTGCCAGCAAAGAAAAGTTACGGATTAATAAACAGGCATTATGTAGCCGGGTTTCTCGTATTGCATCTATTAGCAGATTGAGTATTGAGGTGGTGCACTCTTCATCTGGCAGGTGAAATAAATCGAACGTTAAAGTGTTAATGCCGTGAATTCCCATAATATTACTGACTGCCAGTTCTCTGGCGCTGTCCTGTTTTCCTTTAAGAACCACCAGCGGGCGTATTTCGTCCGTTTCATTCAGCAATATTTTTTCAAATGCATGACCAAGGATTGGTGGATACCAAGTCTGTGAGGTTGGAATATGCCAGTAAGCGCAGGATATTAAGGGAGGTAAAATGACGCGCTGACCGGATAAAAAAGACCAGACTGCATTGTGAGTTAAAAATTGAGTTTGTAGCCAAATGGGTTCCTCTTGGTTATTGAGTCGTAATAAATGGTGATTGATTAATGGAGCTTGCGGTAAAAAGTGGTGTTGAAATAATTGCCAGTTACTTTGATGTTGGCTAAATAATTCAATCGCTAAATCAAAACTGGGCCACTGTTTTTTACTGTTACCGTGCAGAGTAGCAAATAACGCATGATAGCGGTTGTCAAAATGCGGTAATAAACCTAGCAATAACACATCACGTTCAAATTCAGTGAGTTTAAAACGCGTGACTAGCAGTGATAATGTGCCGGAAGCAGAATGATTTTCTGTTTCTGTATCACCAGCGCCGGTATTTGCTGTTAGCCAATGAGGAATACCCAACGGTTTTGCTAGACGTTGTTCTAATTCATCTTCTTCAAGCAAAAAACTTTCTGGCAATGAATCGTATTTGTCTCTCTTTTGGTAATAGTGACGTTGTAACAGCAGATCGATGCGCTCCAAATGGGAATAAATCCAGCGTAGATCGACTATTCTATATTGATGTTCTTTCATATAAACCTTGTCAATGTTTTACCAGTTGATTAATAAAGGGCGATCCAGCCAGGGAAGTTTGGCGATATTTAACGGCCAGGGCCAGTTATTTAACAGTGCATCGAATGGTTGAGGTTGTACCGTAATTTTGATTTCCTGCTCATTTGTCAGCAATTCCCCCGGGCGTTGTAAAAACAATTGGCGGCTATCATTGCGGCTTAATTTTTTCCAGGCAGGAAGTTGACTGATAACTGCATCTAACCATTGTTCTATTACCTGTTGTTTTTCTGGCTCAATAGGGATTGATTCCGTGTCCTCATCGGCAATTAACCCACACAGAACGCAATTCAATATTTTTCGTTCTGTCTGTGTTTCTTCGTTTCCCCAAATGAGATAATCAAGTAGATTAACAGCCCTAAATTGAGCTTGACGATGAATAAATTTTTGTTTTTCAAACAGGCCGAATTGGTTAAATAGAGTAGGTAACATCGGCCACAGAACTAATATTCCAGCATTATTGACCTGACGTGGTGGAGGGTGTTCAGGTAATAACAGCGGTTCGGAAGTCATGGATGATTTTTTATCAGATTTATTTTTATTCCCGTGTTTGGCAATAAAGCGCTCCGATAGATGTTGGTATTCTTCAATTGACAGCTGTTTTTTACATAACTGTGAAATTCGCTTTGTTTGCCACAGTTGTTCCAGCCACTTATTCAGTGGGGAATGGTTGGTTATAACTTGGCGAAATAATGCAATAATTGGTGCTGTATTAATGGCATTGTCATTGAGTTCCGTTGTAATGAGTGATATGACTTTCGCATCGGGTTCAGGTATTTCCTGTGTATTATGTCGCTGTATATATTTCAGCGCATTCAGTATCAATTGCCAGGTGGAAACCGATTCCTGCTGATAGGGTGATATATTGATCTTTTCAGATAATTTACGATTAATGGCGGTTAATAAAGCTGTTTTTTTGATAGCCAGGAGTTTTTTCAGGCTATGTGTGGATAAACAGCTTTTTGCCAATAATAGTGTCCAATTGTTTTGTATCTGGGGTAATTGGTTAATTAATTGCTTAATATTGATGTCAGTAATTTCACGATTATTGATTTCCTCTATTGGGTTTAATATAGAATCTTTTCGATATAAGTAATAAATAAATTTCTCAATATCAGTTTGATTATTTACCTGATATTGGCTCAATGCTTGACTCAGAATAGTATTAAGCCGAATAACAAACTGTGAATTAAAACTATTTAATCGTATTTCGCCAAGATTCAGGGTGAGTGTCTTCAGGTAGATAGTCTGATTAACAACATATTGGTTAAAGTATGAATCAAAGAGTTTGTTTATACTGGATTGATTAAGCAGGGAGCCATGCAATACTTTTTTAGCTGCCTGTGCGTTATTCGCTTCAATAGTAATGATAATCCGATTTAACAGATTTGGTGCTGAGATCATATTAATATTCTCTTTGTAATTAACAGATATGAAGAAACCTGAGTATGAAATATGTCATTATAATGAGCTGAAGATTGTTTTTATGATGTTTGATATTATAAGATAAATATGGGTTAATGTTCTGTAAGAATTATTACTGTGCTTCTATATAGCTGCTGGACCTTCTTGCTGAAGTAGAAGGTTTTTTCCCAAGTGTTAATGTTTCTAGAATTTTATATGCGTGATCACCTAAAGGAGCGCCATTATTTTGCCAAACTTTATAAGTACTGGCAAATTTTTCGAATTCTTCCGATGATAGCCAATGAATAACGAGTGAGATATGCGCGGGTAATTCAGATAAAATCTCAGTTTTTACCCAAGACTCTAATTTATAGAGATCGACTGTGCCCCTCTCAATTAATTCTCGATTCAGTACTGCACTGACAACAAATGAAAAATGGTCAGTTTGGGCATATTTTTCACCAGAGAAATGCCAGCGATAGTGCGATGTGTTGTTTTCTGATGGAAAATTATTTTCCAGGTCTGTATTTTTCCTAAGTAATATTTGTCTATTAATACGATCAAATTTTACTACGTGCGTTTTAAACTCATAATTAGGGTTAGCTTTCAATATAATTTCGTCATTCTCTGCGATGATATCAGGAGAAAACAAATTATTTGGATCGCTGATAGTAATCCAGCACTCATTTTCTTTTGTAGAATCTGTATCAATATAAGTAAGTTCATATTTATATTCATCCGAATATCCGTACCCATTGTCTTTTAGAGAAGAGCAAGAATAATATGATGCTTCTCTTTTTGGCGGAAAATTATTTATTGATGTCGCATCTTTTATAATCAGAATTTTTTTGTTGTTATAATCAAGCCGCACGACTTTGGTTTTAAGTTCATAATCGGATTGAATTTTTAGTGTGATTTCATCATTCTCTCCGATCATAGCAGGGAAAGCACTTTGATTGTTAATGGTAATCCATCGTTCATTTTCCGCTTTTTCCAGTTGTTCTCCATTGGCATAAACCAATTGATAATCCATATCTTCCATCCATATTAAGCTATTGTGCCAGCTCAGATTATTCGTTTGTTCAAACGCGTGTTGCACTTTGTCCAGATTGTCTCTGAGATCACGGCTATTATTAATGCTAATGGTGAATGTATCTCTTGTCACTTCAGTTATCATTAAGTTTAGCAATGTAAATTCATCATAGCCCTCACGAAATTCCAGGTTAATAACTTGACCTTGCAGTAACCGACCCGCTGAATCTTTCTGTGTGATTTTTAATTTATCATTTTCAATTTCCAGAGAATTAGGTTGTTGCTCAATATAGAATTTTATATCAGGTTTTACTGGTAAGAGCCTACGATGTTCAATGAGGTAGAAAGGAAGGTGAGCTAAGTCAGGCTCTGCTTTGAAACATTCTCCTCCCAGACCTAATCGGGCAGCGATACGTTTTTGCAGTGCTGATACTTTATCAATCCGAATATTGTTACGCTGATAAGTCAGTTTTGGCTGTTGAGCCAGATATTCGCGCTGAGTAGATAGAAAATCTTTTTTAGTCTGAGGTTCTGTTAATGATGATTGTGGTGGGTCTGGTGATAGTCGTGGGATTGCACATTGAGCCCCAAAATATCTTAACAAATAATCTAGAATAACGAGTTCCTTGTCGTAGTCATCGGCATTATTATCGATTTTCGTAGCATTATTGTTTAAATTAGATACTATGTCCTTATGAACATGTTGACCAACCGTATTTTCTTTAAAAGGCCATTGAATGCCATGTACCGTATTTCCTCGTTGTTTAAAAGCTAATAGTCTTGGCAATAAAGCAAGTTCAGCGCAGTTATTCGCTAGCATTTGTTCAAAAGGCAGCATAAATTGATGCAACTGTAGCTGTTGTTGGGTATTAGTTTGTAATCCATAGCAAGCGGGTAATTTATTGCTTATCGGATAGTAATCCAGGACTTTGCGATGTTTACCCCAGTTCAATAATTCTGGCTGTGTATTAATTAGTGGTTCTGTCATTATGTTTTTTTCTATCTGTTGTTTAGTAATAGCAATTTTAATTCCCCCTTTTGCCGTGATGGTGAGTGGGCTTGTTGGTGAGGTAATTAATTCTAATGGAGTATCTCCCCATAGTTTTGGGTAATATCCCGGAGCGATTTCCCAAGACCAATTATCATTTGGTAACTTAGAAATTTTTTTATCAGGCTTATCCAATGTAAATTGGGTAATATGTTTCACCCCTTTGATAGCCAGTAACTGATTAATTAAAGGACTGAGATTTAATACGGTAGGGTGAGTATAATCTTTGGTTTGAGGTAATTTCGGTATCCAACCGTGGTGTAAATAAGGGCCTTCAAATATTTGTTCCTGACTGTAACCCAGTTCTTTCATCGCTTGAGTGGTATAACGTAATGGTTTTTCAAGCACCATTTGTTCTGCAATCATATAAACTTTAGCAAATATATCAGCAATATCTTTGGCGTCATCATCAAGCTGAATATCAATTTTCAATGACAGTTTAATGGGTTCTAGCCAAATAATTTTACTGACCGATTCTCCTAAGTTTCGGTTATCTTTCAGAAAAATGTTGAGTCTTTCTTCAGCCAGGGTGTTATCGAGCTGGGTTTTCCGACTGGGAAGTAAATAGAGCCAATAGTTTCCTCTCAGTGTTAACTGTAATTGTTCGCTGTATTGGTCTTGAGTAAAACTGTATTCGCGTTTTTCTTTGTTATACCAATATGAATAGCGTTGATTTTCCGGTTCACGAATGAGCTGTGCATCATTAAAGAAAAAATAACCTTCAACGGTGTTATCACTACGCAAATCTAACAAAGCTCGACGGTAATCTTCCGCGGTAATTGGGCCGCAGGTCAGTATTTGTTGTGGACCAAATTCTTTGGGAAAAATGCCATCATCTATTCGTTCATTTTCTTGAGGAGTAAGCAAATCTCGCAGTGGCAATGTGTGGCGATAGGCCAGATCGGATGCGCCATAACAACAGGCTTCTAATAAAGTAATGCCGGGATCATTTTCACCTGTATTATTCCAGAGCTGCCCCGATTGTTGTTCAATAACGGCTTTTGCCTGGGCGAATAAAGAATCAAAGGTAATATCGTCTTTAATGATAGGAAATAGCATATCTCGATTATTCATTTGTTAATTCCTTAGGTTGGGGAAGTTTTTATGACCAGACTAAAATCAGTACTTCATCATCGGCGGCTTCTATACTTTCACTTACGGTAGGCTGGCTGCCTTTTTTTAACGTTAAGTTGGTGACCCGTTCAACCAGCGGTGATTGTTGAATTGAGGCTAATAACTGGAAGTAGTCAATACGATTACCGGGTGTTACGCCAATAGCTGCATTTTCTCCCCACGGCATATATTTTCGACTGAGTTCTTGTTGTAGCTGATGGAGGCCATAATCGGGGTTAACATCCGAGGTAAATATCAGTTCATAGTGGATCAGAACGTTAACATATGTGGGATTTTTAATTTCAATAGTTGTCCAAGGGCTACTTAATCGATCTAACCATTCGACCATCTCGGTCAGTCTGGCTTGGTTCAATACTGGGCGTAGTGAATCATCATTATCTTTATAGCGGTTGTCGGGGATGATGGTTAATTGTCGCTTTTCTGGCGCTGGAATTTTGGTTAATTCACTGACAGAAGGGTATTTGACATCGAATAAGCTACTAAAATTCTCTTTTAATAAAGTGGCAATGTTACCCCAGCTTAGCACTCGGTTACGATGAGAGAGCCGGGCAGGAACTCGTGCCAGGAATGCTGACTCGGTTTCTTTTGGGCGACCGTTCCAGGATGTCCAGGGTTGAATAACTTCGTTGATGGCAACGGATGAGTTAACCGGTTGTTTAATGTTGTTAGCAGCCAATCCGTTGATAAGGTGAGATTGCTCAACAGCTTCAGCGTTGATTAAAGTGGCGATGGTAGCGTTATACAACAGCCCCCTGATTCTTGGATAATAATCAGGAAGCGCTATCTTTATCTGTTTTTTCTCCTGTTCTATCTGTGCTTTCAGCCAATACCGTCCTAATGGCATTTGAGAGGCTTGGTTTGAAGCATCCCGTGGTAATAGGATACTTTGTTCTGCTGATTCAAACAGGTTGTGGGTTTGGTTGTAAGTTGATCTATTTAATGATTTCCAGCTATTTTCTTCACTTAGATAAAACCAAGACAAAGGTAGCTCTTTAAGGCCCTTTAGCTGCCAATACAGAGAAAAAGTTTGCTCTGGTGATATATCGGTCAAGCCTAAATAAAATGTATCATGAATTAATGGTGTGCTATTTTCTCCTGTTTTGCCCCAGCCAAAAGGCGTGAGAGGATAAACGGAGAATTTTCGATGGAAAGCTGTAGCATTGAATTCCACCTGTAAGGCACTGATTTGCGGGGTATAGGGTGGTTTTTTGCCTGTGGGATTGCTCTTATGTTGAGTGTGCATAAAGTCTTGTTTAACGAGTTTTATTTCTATCTTCATTGACTGATGGTTGCGCGGATAGAAGTTATACCTATTAGGTAAAGTGAAAGTCAGGCTTTTTCCTTGTGGTGCATTGTTTCCATTGAATAATGCTTGGGTTTCGCTTCCTGTCTCAGCTTCTGTGAGTTTGATTTTTCCCTGATAATGAGTAAGTAAATAACCCTCTATTTTAAATACGCTATTATCGGCAGGTTTATTAATATATCCGTCATACCACGATGAAAAGTTTTCTGTGGGCAGGTTAACCCATTGAGGGGTAATCGTGATCGTGGTGTCTGATGCGTATTCAGATTCAAACCATTCCGGGAAAACGATTTTCGGACTAAAGCTGGAACCCAACGATGGTGATTGGCCAAAGGGGAAACGAGTAATCGCTGCATCTGAGCTGTCAGAGGTAGAGAGTATATTGTTGCTATTAACGCATACCTTATAAATCCAGGGCAAAGTGAAATCCTGAGTGGCTTCTAGTTTTAACAATGGCGTGTCAAACGTCATATTATCCAGAGCATTAGGGGGGCTGATGGGATCATTATTATTATCTGATAATTGCAACTTAAGACTATTAGTATTACTCAGATATTCGACGGATAGTGTTAACCAGTGATTTCCTGAACTGATTTTAGCGGTGATGTTTTCAGGATTACCCTCCCAGCTATCTCCTGCTAAAATTAATGTGATATTGCGTCCTTTCTTGAGGAATGAGAATAAAGATGAAGTAATTAGGTAGCCGTATCGAACTGGAACATCATGAGATGTTGGGCTAAAAATCTGAATACCGTTTGCGGGTAATTTCATGTTATTTGAAAGGCTAAGAGGTGTTGCGGATTTCCAGACATCATTATCTTTTCGATACCAATACAGATCAGTCAGGGTTGCTTGATTCGTTTGTAAAATGTGTGCCTTCACCCAATATTGTCCTTTTGGCATTTGAGAGGCTTGGTTTGAAGCATCATGTGGCAATGAGGTACGCCAGATTCCTCGATCAAATAGGTTGTGGGTTTGGTCATGCACCTGATTATCCAATGGACTCCAGGTATTTTCTTGATTCAGATAAGACCAGGATAAAGGGAGCTTTTTAATACCTTCTAACTGCCAGTACAGGGATAAAGTTTGTCCTGGTAATACATCGGTAAAACCTAAATAGAATGTATCATGGGTTAATGATGTTCTATTTTCTCCTGTTTTTCCCCAACCAAAAGGCGTGAGAGAATAAACGGAAAATTGTTCGGGTTTAACTTTGGCACTGAACTGAATTTGTAATGTGTTCATTTTGGGGGTATAGGGCTGTTTTTTACCCGTAGGATTTTGCCAATATTGGGCATGCATAAAATCCTGTTCGGTTAGTTCTATGCGTATTGATGCGGGCCAGTTATTAGATGATGGGCTGTTTGCAAAGGAATAATCCATTGCAGGTAAGGTAAAAGTTAGGCTTTTTCCTTGTGGTTTCTTGTCTTTACTTTCATTAAATAATGACTGAGCTTCATTAAATTTTTCTCTCTTTTGAGGTGTGATTAAATAAGCCTGTACTTTAAATGCATTATTTTCGGGGGTAGAACTATATCCTTGATACCACTCTTTAAACCCCTCTTTGGGTAATCCAGTCCATTGAGGAGTAAGAGTAATTTTGGCGCTTTCTGTACCATACCATTCAGGGGCAATCAGATTAAAACCGGAACCTGGTGACGGTGATTGTCCAAAGGGAAAACTAGCTGCATCTATTTTTTCAATACCGTTATCAGAGGAATAATGTACATTACTGTTGCCGTTAATGCTAATTTCAATACCCGTAATCTTGGGTAGTATAGGTCCCTGAACAGTGCCCAGCTTTAATACCGGTACATCAAACGCTATATTATCCAAAGCATCAGGAGGACCGATGGGGTCATCATTGGTTGATAAATAAAGTTTAAGATAGTGAATACTATTGTCTTGTTCTTTTTTTACTGATAGTGAAAGCCAGTGATCTCCCGAACTGATTTTAGCGGTGATGTGCTTAATATCACCATGCCAATTATCTGCTAAAGTCAATGTAATACTGCGTTCCCCCGTTGGCATAGCAAATAAAGACGAAGTTATCAAATAACCGGATAAAACGGGAATATCATCCGGCGTTGGACTAAAAAGTCGAATACTGTTTTCAGGTAATTCAATATTATCTGAGTGGTTCAGTAGTATTGCAGATTGCCAGCTATCATTATCTTTTCGACACCAACGCAGATCGCTCAATTTTCCTTGATTCGCCAGTAAATCTGCATTTGATGCGTATTGTAGCGGATTTCCGGCCCTGTCCTGCCCGGCATCGAACAAGGTTCCTTTAGGAATAAGATGTTCTGTGTTATCTGTATTTAAGGTAATGCCTAAAGCAACACTATCTGCTTGGGCATTTCTGGGTTTTAGACCTAATAATTCCCGGTAATAAAGATCACGATGTCGTGCCGGAAAAGTATTAAATAATACTTTGGTGGTTTCTAAAAGTTTTAAAAAGGCTAAAACAAAAGCTTGATGGGCCGGTAAATGGCCATTCGTTTTATTAACGTTTTGGTAAAGATCGGCTAATTTCTCAGGACTATTTTCCTGAATAAAATAGAAACTATCCCAGAACTGTTTTTTCTCTTGATTGAAAGGGATTTTTTTAGCATATTCTTGTAGCCAGTTTAAAATATCCAGTGTACTTCTTTCATCAAGTTTAAAATCCGTATCGAGTACGATAGCAGAGAGTTTATTTTTTAATTCGGTGAGTCCCATATTATACCACCTGTTATTTGAATATATTGCTGATAGCTATTGCAGAATAGGAACGTTATTGAATAATGATTTTGCAGAGTTATTTATCCGGCGTTGATAGTATGTTGACTGGCAATAAAACGGCCTTTGCCCATACTGGGTGTTGTGACATCTGGCCCGGTTGACGGATTAATTGCCGGCTGTGATGGGGTAAATCGAGCGGTAAATTGCTGCCCGACAACTATCACTGTGGCAGGGCTGTGGCAAAAGTTGACTTGCTGGCTGGTATCTAATTGAGCAATGGTAACTGTGCCTATGCCAGGTACCGGGTGGCTTGGGGTAATGTATTGCGCTTGAAGTTGTACCTTTTTTTCATCGCCGACAATCGCTATCTTTCTGCCTTGGATTTGCGCGTGTCCGCTGCCTCTGATGGTCGCTGGCATCAAAATAGTGACCTGCCGGTTGCCGAATAATGGCTCGAATAGCAGGCTGTCGCCATCAATAATGAGTTGTTTGCTCATAGACTCACCTTTGCCTGACCTTCGTTGATCTCAAGAACCCCTTCAAGCTGTTGACTGATTTGGCTGCCTCTCAGGGCATAGGTCACTTGAATATGTAAAGTATTCGGTGAGTCTGTTTTCTGAGTTACTTGGATATCTGTGATTTCAGCACGGGGTTCATAGCGCAATACTCGTTCTTCAATGCGGGTTTGAATCTCCGATAATAATTCATCACTGATATTTTCAAACATGTAATCATTCAGACCACAACCATAATCTTCACGCATAATTCGTTCACCGGGTTCAGTTAAAAAAAGGATTTTCATACTTTGGCGAACGTTTTCGGCACCTTCGGCCATTTCTACGCCAGTTTCAATAGAAAACTGTGGCGGAAATTTCCAGCCGCAACCGTAAATATTGGCTAATATTTGGCTTGTCATTTCAATACCTCATTACTGGGTTAAGTTAATTTTCGCGCCCTTAATATCGACGCCAGATTTTCCTGTGGCTGACAGAGATTTTTCCGCTTGTATATTAATTTCTTGGGCCTGAGTGATGAGATTTTTAGTTGAATTGAGCGTAATGTTTTTATCCTGTTGCAGAGAGACTTTATTTTCGCCGCTATTAAGTGCCACCGTGTTTTCTTTATTATCGAATATTAATGCTTGTTGTTTATCCCCTTGCTTGATAACTAAAGTTTTCACCGGATTTTTTTCACTGGGTTCTAACGGTGGTTTATTTTTCGGATTATGCATGGAACCTAATATCACTGGAAAACGAGGATCACATTCAAAGAATCCGATAATCACTTCATCTCCCGGTTCGGGATAAAAGCAAAATCCGCTTTCATGACTGGCATAAGGTTTACCTAGCCGGGCAAAAAGGACACCTTTGGTCAAGTTTAATGCGGGTATTCTGACTGGGATACGGCTTAGTGATTGGCGGTCTTGCTGGTATTTTTCCACGATACCGATATGCAACTCTTTCACCTGAGGCACCGGCGGTTCTACATCGGGTAACATGCCTAAGGTTAATAGGGTGTGCCAGCCTTGCCGCTGATTAATTATCTGACTGACTCCGGTGATAATCCCTTGACCGTCCATCCCCTGACCAAAACCATTTAACGCCAAGACATCCCCCGGTTGATAACGGTGATTACCTTCGATTTCAAAACTGCCAGATATATTATGGCTTCGCAGGTTATTCATAATGCCTTGAGCAAGGTGTTTGGCTTGTTCATTATCTAATGGATAGCTGTAAGCCCATTGCCACTCTTTATCAGCCAGTGCGGCGATACTGTCCACGGCCAATTTATGACTGCCAAGCTGACTGTTTTGGGTATTAATTGCTGGGGAAAGCTTTTGTTGAGCAATATCCCAGGCACGTACACTCACCGTTTTAGGGCTATATTGGTTATTCCATTGGAGATCCGCTGCAAATAACACAATATCTTCAGCACTGGCCTGTCGATGAAGAGTATGCACTGTCGATTGATTCAGGGCCTTAGGTGTTATCAAAGTAACCGATTCATTGCCGGGCAACAGCCAGGTATTAGTGGCAATCAATCGGCTTTTTAGGAATGCCCAGTCATTGCAACGAAATTGCACCATTTGTTCATGAACGGTTTTAAGTTGAGGAGCCTGCTTTATCGTTGTTTGGATACCCGCCTGATTGAATAATTTCCTGATAATCGCTTCATCACTCTGTTGACTGAATAATTGTGAATGGAGGCTATGAGTTAACTTTTGTAGTGGATGTTTTGCTGTCAGGGTAATGATGCTGTCTTGACCTTTCAGTTCAAGTGCTTGTCGAACGATGCTCCCTTTAAACACCACGGTTTTTTGGATCTGTAGGGTGAGTTCATTATTGGGGCGACAACTTGCCAGTTCAGCTTGGGCTTTGGTGTCGAAAATATGGCTCGCATCGCCAGCGATCCCCAAGGTGATGTTGGTCGAGGGAATGCCATTGATTTGATGGTTTATTGTCAGACTGATGACAGTCAATTGATTGAGCGTTTTGCCACCTATTTTGAGGGTTATCATGGGTATCTTCATGCATCCCCCCGCGCTTGCAGTGTTTGTCCGGGGGTAAAGTCATCAAGATTATCCAGACCGTTTTGCCAGGCCAGCGAGAGATAATCAATGCCACCAGCCAGAGACGCTCCAGCATCTAAAGCAATCAAAGGCAGGGAGAGCATATCAGTTACGCTAACCGCAGTGGCCGGCGGTGATTTTAACTGCCGTTCGGTAGCTTGAATAATAAAGCTTTCGTCCGCTACCAGAGATAGAGTGGCGCTGGCCCGCAATGGTGTGGCATCCCGGTCAAACAGGGTATAGTTGACGGCCAGGCTACTGGCTCGGCAGGCGAAATAACCTTTGTTTTCCCAGCGCATTTTGCCCCATTTGATTTTAAGGAAGTGGGGTACTTTGGTGCTGGCATCAATCGCACACAGGGATTTCAGGGTCGCAAGCTGGGTTTCTATCGGCATGTTATTATCGGGCATCGAGGCATCAAACAGCAGAACTAAGGATAATCCGGCGGGTTGGGATAATACATAACGGCTGCTTTGGCTGGCACGATTAACACTTTCATCCTGTTGGTAGCGGGTTTGGTAGTCAAGCTGGATCGTATCGGGGTTATACATGGCTTGTAAGCGACCCACGGAAACTTTACCTTCTCGGTCTTTAAAAGCGGTTAGGGTGAGTCTGGATAAACCACGTTCAATTAAACTCATGATGGCCTCCTTCACGTAATGCCTCTAACACTTCCCGTTTCACTATGTCAATCAAACGGGCGTTATCCAGCTTTTCTTGGGCTAATGTTCTTGGGGCGAGTTGATCACTCGTAGAATCGGTGACTTTAGCCTGAATAATCAGTTCTTTAATTTCTACCGTCATGCTTTTACTCCTAACCAGCGCATATCCTGATAACGTAATTCCAGAGAACTCACCAGTACGGTGTTGCTATTAGCATCAAAGTCGCTGGTGGACCAACGAACCGGTAGCGCGTTACTGACTGTCCAGCTCGCCACGGGTAACGCATTTTCATTCAGTAGCATGATGACAACATCGGCATACACGGCTTTTTCACCGCGCAGCACGCGATCAAAAACCAAGGTGAGGGGAGTGATGGTCATAACACCGCGCTCCAGCACCAGGCTGCCATGTTGGATCTTCTCGGATAACCAGACGTTTCTGGCGTTTTCTCCACCTTGGCTATGTTGGGTGGTTTGCAGTTCTCGGCTCAGGCCAGATATACGCTGAAAGGCGATATCAAGTGGGCTGGGAATGTTGTTAAACAGAAAACTGGCGATAAAACGGTGAGATACTGACGGGGTGTATAAGTTGTACATGTTTTTCCCCTGTTTAGATTAGCTAGGTACGGTATTGTTACGGATATCAAACGTCAGACTCAGCTCAATAAATTCTGCCGGAATTAACAGCGCCAGCCTGATTTTCATGATCATTTTTCCGGCCAAGATATCCGTTTCACTCATGGATTCATTAACACCCAGTAACACCTCAAATGCTTGATCTTCCTGAGTGCCCCGTAATCCACCTTTTAGCCATAATTGACGTAGCCAGTTGTGGGCCTGACCTTTAAATTTCATCCAGGTGATGGCGTTGTTGGGTTCAAAGACAAAGGCGCGGCCAAGTTGGGTTATATGAGCTTCGATATAGGAAACCAAACGGCGAATTTGGATATAACGCCAGGGAGAATGAGGTATGTTATCCAGAGTGCGGCAGCCCCAGATTTTAATGCCTTTGCCGGGGAAGCTACGCACCAGATTCAACGAAGTGCCTTCTTGATTCAGCAAGGTTCCAGCTTCAATGTAAGAACGTACCGGACCGATGACGTTGGCTAAAGCCACATTGGCGGGAGCAGTCCATATGCCTTTCTGACTGTCATTGCGTTGCATAACGGCGGCGACCGCAGCAGTAGGTGAAAGTACAATGTATGTACCGTTTTCTTGGTAGGTACTTTTTAGCCTTGGCCAGTATACGGCGCCCCATTGGCGATCAGTGGAAGAGAATTGTTTTAAACACTCAGTTGCTAATGTTGGATCATCAGGCGCGTCCAGTAATCCCATGATGCCACGCCGACTTTTACACAGTTCAAGTATTGATTGCCAGAGTTGTAGCCAAAGGCTTTTTTGAGCGCTGAGATCATTAAAACGGGTAATATCAGGCACAACAATCAATGTGATTTCGTTTTCTGCGGCAATGGCTTGTTTTACCCAGTTCCATTGCAGGGCGGTAATCAATGATTGAAAATCTTTTAGCTGTTGATTAATCCCCAGTGACAAGATATAAGCTTGCTGTCCACCATTTTCAAAAAAGTGGCGTACTGAATAATAGGTTAATCCTGATGCACCGAAAGCTTGGGTAAAGTCCATCAGGCTATTTAGTTTAACAGCCGTTTTATGGCTTGAATTTTTTTCGGTATGGCCAATAAAAACGGGGACGCCGATAAATTCATTATCTGATTTCGGGGATATCGAATTTTCCGTGATGGTGACGCCCGGCTGTTTTATCTCCGTTATCATTATTGTCTCCTCCATTCAATAGACTGAATGGACGCGGTGTTAAACCGCGCCTCAGTACGGTTACTGTGCTACATTTTGTGAAAATTGAAGGATGATAAATTCAGCCGGGCGCACTGCGGCCATACCCACTTTAACAATCATTTTCCCTTGCTTGATATCATCATCGGTCATGGTTATCCCTTTACCAATTTGCACAAAGTAAGCTTGTTCAGCTTTGTTTCCTGCTAGCCCTCCTTGTTGCCAAAGGGCATAGAGATAATTATCAATAGCTCGGTGTACAGCTTTCCAGGTGGGTTGGCTGTTAGGTTCAAAGACCGCGAAACTCATGGCATTTTTAATGTCTCGCTCTGCACTGTTAAACAGGCGGCGAACTGGGATGTAACGCCAGTTATCTTCGTCCTTAAGTGTGCGGGCGCCCCAGATGGTGACACCGGTATTCGGAAATTCACGGATCATATTGATGGCTTTACCGGTGTTGTAAATACCTTGTAAGTCATCGGTGACTTTAAACTTCGGTTTCACCCCGCCTTGTAATATGACATTTGCTGGGGCTTTCCAGACACCGCGGGTACGGTCAACTGAACAATAGATACCGGCAATGGCCGCGCTTGGCGGAATATTGTCTGCCCAATCAGCAACTAGCCAGGGGTAATAAACGGCGGCAAAAGGGCTTTGATCATACGGATCTCTGGATTTGCCATCAGACTTTAACTCTTCGGTTGGGCCATCCAGAATGGCAAATAAGCCTTTGCCCGGTTGACAAAGTGTACTCACAGCATCTTTGATATTTTCTCCAGCCGCGACCAGTAATGTGACATCGTTAAGTTTTGGAATTTGATTTGTTAATTCACCCGCTTTGACGAGATAACCATATCCGCCGCCGTTAATAAAATAAGCGCGCAATGCGATATCAAGTTTGTCGGTAGAATTGAATTTTTTATCTGCTTTTTTTGTCAGATATTCTAACCAACTATTCACTCTGGTAGGAGTATGAAGTTGACTGTCATCTTCAACGGTAAAAACGGGCACCGCCGTTGCACTTGAGCGAACGGAAAGTGACAGTGAGGCGTCTTCTTCAATATAAACGCCGGGATAAGTTGTTGTTGGCATATTGCCTCCAATTGTATTGTGCGATATTTTGCGTGAACTGTAAGAGGGTAAATTTAGTTGGACGGGTAGCCGTTGTGCCAAATTTTGAGGATCATTTTGTCCCGTCTGATATATCAATCATCGTGATGCTTTAAGCTGCCTGAATAGTGACTCGATCGGCAGTCAGTTTTATTTCTTGAACAGCGATATCATTGCTGGTGGCATCAAAAGAAGGAGATGTTAATGAGGTTGGGAATGCATTGGCTACGCTCCAGGTCATTAAAATTTCAGTTCCAACTTCGTTGGTCAAGCTAATTGAAACATCTTTTTTCTCAACCTGATTAAGCTGAATGGAATTAAGCCAATCAAAAAGTTTAGTGTCGCCAGGGAATACCCCTTTACGCAGTGTAATATTGATTAACTGACGTTGACCCGGCATTTTATAATAATTACCGGTGCCATCTTTATACTCGATGACATCATAAGTAATATCCAGCCCCGAAACGCTGTTAAAAGGGATTTGTTCATCACCAACGGAGACAACAAATCGATAAGCCGGTATTGGATAGTCAACTGTGGTTGTGGCCATAATTATTTCCTTTATTTTTTCATGTGTATTACATGTTAAGAGCGATTAACGTTTTGTTTTTATGAGTACTGAGCTATAGACAATAGCTACCGCACTAACCTGATTTGCTTTGGTTACTCTATACCCGTTATCTTTCAAGTTGCTGCTTATAGAAACATGACTAGGTGAACTGAAGATCACATTGATGATCACGTTGGATTATAGTCAACTCACGTTAATTTCAAATATCAATTATTAATACTTAAAATTATCAATCAATAAAATCATTGCGATATAAATCATTTTATAAACACGTTGTTATATTTTTCTATAAAAGGATGAATAAATGGTGTGTTATAAGTTTTGATATATAAATGATGACGAGTTTCAGCAAAGCGATTTGTTAACAGAAGGTTACGTATACTTTTTTTGTCAGATTTAATATGTCAGGTTATTGGGTTTTAATAATGAGGCATGGAGGCTAATTTTGTTATTCATACTGGTATATACCCTTCATCCTTCAAGTTGCTGCTTTGTTGGCTGCTTTCACTCACCCCAGTCACATAGTTATCTATGCTCCTGGGGATTCGTTCACTTGCCGCCGCGCTGCAACTCGAAATCTATTGGGTATAAATAAATTAAAATAATTTTTTGTAAATGTTCTGATTTCATATTTATTTCTGTTTAGCCTCTAAGTTCTAGAGGCTTTTTATTATTGTGTAATTGCTGACTTTTAAAGACAAACTACAGCGTGAGCGCTGTAGTTTGATTCAGAAAACGCAAAGGTTCTGTGATAGAAGTCAGGAAACAGGGCGAGCGACAATATTGCGGGTTTCCATTCTTACTTCTTCAATACGGACACTAATAATGTCATTTAATCGGTAAATAGCTTCACCTTTGATAAGCACGGTACCGGTTTCTTGACTACATTGCAGTTCATCACGCACGGCATGTAGAAATGGGGCTGGTATGAAGGCAACTGCTCCGTTATCTACCAAGCGGACACGTAAACCGCCACGGGTAATATCGATGACTTCCGCTGTAAATTGTTGCTCTGTTCCTGCATGCGGTTGCAGGAAACGAGCATACAACCAATCGCCCACATCGCGTTCAGCCATTCGGTTCAATCGACGGCGTTCAGCGAGTTGCAAACAGGTTTCTTCTGCTGGTTTTCCTGCATCCGTTTTTTGGATAATGGCTTTCAGTAAGCGATGGTTAATCATATCGCTGTACTTACGGATGGGTGATGTCCAGGTGGCGTAAGCATCAAAGCCAAGGCCAAAATGAGGACCTGCTTCAGGTTTAATTTCTGCAAAAGTTTGGAAACGGCGAATACGGCTATCGAGGAATTGAGTTGGTTGTTTATCTAATTCACGGCGTAACTTACAGAAGCCATCCAGTGTCAATAATTCTTCTGCATTTGCATCAATACCATTTTCTTGCAGTAATTCAACTACTTGTTCAATCTGAAGTGATTCAAAACCCGTATGAACATTGTAGATACCGAAACCAAACTTATCACGTAGCATTTTTGCAGCGCATAGGTTGGCTGTGATCATGGCTTCTTCGACAATACGGTTTGCTGTGCGACGTTGTTCTACAACGATATCCAGTACATAGCCATTTTCATCCAGGACAAAACGGTAATCAGGGCGATCTTTGAAAATAAGTGCATGCTGATGGCGCCATTGATTACGGCGATCACTTATTTCTTTCAGCAGAGAGATTTGCGTGGCAATGGACTCAGAAGAAGGCTTCCAGTCACCTTTTTCTTCTAACCAGTCGGAAACTTCGTCGTAAACCAGCTTCGCTTTTGATTCAACCCAAGTAGAGAAAAACGCAATATCATCACCAAGTTGTCCATCTTCGAGAATGGAAACTTGGCAAACCAGTGCCGGGCGGCGAAGGTTGGGGCGTAACGAACATAAATTTTCTGACAGATCGCGTGGTAACATTGGGATGTTGAAACCTGGCAGATAGTTGGTGAAAGCTCGTTGGTGGGCTATCTTATCTAGCTCGCTGTCAACAGCAATATAGGCTGTTGGGTCAGCGATAGCGATGCTAAGTTTCAGGCTGCCGTCATCTTGTTTGGCGACATGTAAAGCATCATCCATATCTTCGGTGGTCGCACTGTCGATAGTGACAAAATCCAGAGAGGTTAAGTCTATACGCTCAAGATCACCATCATTCATCTGGCAATCAGCAGTCATGGCGGGGGCATTGCGTTCCAGATTATGGCGAGTGAGTGTTACCCACCACGGCGCGTAATGATCGTTGCTTTCAGTAATGTAGCCGGTAATCTCTGCATGAAAACCACGACTTCCTTTCAATGGGTGATGGCGCATTTCAGCGACAGCCCAGTCACCATGCTGAAATGGATGAGTAATATGACTAGCAGGGCGGCAAGGAATAGCATCTCTTAGCAGTGGGTGATCAGGGACAATCCACAGGCGGTTGTCATTTTCTTTTTTCTGGATACGGCCAACGAAGCGATTTAGAAAAGGTTCGACCAATGATTCTGGTTCGGCGATCTCTCTTTCTTTATCAGTATGAATAGCGGCAGTAATCCGATCGCCATGCATAACTTTTTTCATTTGTGGAGGAGGAATGAAATAGCTTTTTTGCCCGTCGACTTCCAGAAAGCCGAAACCTTTTTCGGTGCCTTTAACCAAACCTTCCACACGAAGAGTCTGGGAATGAAGTTGCTGTTTTAGCTGCGCAAGCAGCGGGTTGTTTTGAAACATAATATCCGGAGAAAGTTGGAAGTTATTATCAGATAGTTTTGGAACAACAGTTTTACGCGAATTGGCGGTGTCGAGCAAGCAACATCTGCAAAATAGCATAAAACAGCATGGAAATTGCAATAAAAATTACAATAGTTACTCAGGGTAAATTTTTTCTTTAAATTCGCATAAATCTTCAATAATGCAAGAACCACAGCGAGGTTTACGCGCTATGCAAGTATAACGGCCATGCAAAATAAGCCAGTGATGACAATCAACTTTAAATTCGCTGGGAACAACGCGCAGTAACTTATTTTCGACTTCATCGACATTCTTACCGGGAGCGAATTGGGTACGATTACAAACCCGAAAGATATGTGTATCAACAGCAATTGTCGGCCAGCCAAAAGCGGTGTTTAACACCACATTGGCCGTTTTGCGGCCAACACCCGGTAATGCCTCTAACGCAGCGCGATCTTCGGGAACTTCACCAGCATGTTGTTCCAGCAGCATTCGACAGGTTTTAATTGTGTTTTCTGCTTTCGTGTTATACAGACCGATGGTTTTTATATATTCTTTCAGCCCATCCACTCCCAGATTAAGGATTGCCTGAGGAGTATTGGCAACGGGATAGAGTTTCGCTGTGGCTTTGTTAACACTCACATCGGTGGCTTGAGCTGAAAGTAATACTGAAATAAGTAGCTCAAACGGTGTTGTGAAAACCAACTCAGTTGTTGGCTTTGGGTTGTTATCGCGTAAGCGCGTTAAAATCTCGATACGTTTTTGGGTGTTCATATTTAGGAAGTGCTCTCCGATCCTTGTGACATAGCCACTGCATTGCTTTTTTCTTTTATTGCTCTGGTCTTCATTTTTTCATCAATAAGGTATTTCGCGGCCAGCATGAGCCCAAGGCCAATAAAAGCACCGGGCGGTAGGATTGCTAGCAAGAAAGGGGAATCCATATGAATGATTTCTATCCGTAATACTTTAGCCCAATTGCCCAGCAGTAGATCAGCGCCGTCAAATAAGGTTCCATTGCCGAGAATTTCCCTCATGGCACCAAGAACAAATAGAGCAAAAGTGGCTCCTAATCCCATTGCTAAGCCATCAATAGCAGAAAGTATGACCGGATTTTTAGCGGCATAGGCTTCAGCGCGGCCAATAACAATACAGTTAGTGACAATCAGTGGAATGAAAATCCCTAATGATTCATACAAGCCAAAAGCATAGGCATTAATTAGCATTTGTACGGTACTGACAACCGAAGCGATGATCATTACGTAGATCGGGATACGGATTTCATTAGGTACCCAACGGCGCAAGCAGGAAACTGCAATGTTGGTACAGGTCAGGACTAATGTGGTGGCTAACCCTAAGCCAAGCGCATTGGTTGCTGTGGAAGATACCGCCAGTAGTGGACATAGTCCCAGTAACTGCACTAAAGCAGAGTTATTTTTCCATAATCCCTGGATAAATAAGTTTTTGGTTTCACTCATGATTTTTCTCCACAGGACTCTAAAGAAGAGAGATGTTCGGGCAGGGTTTGTAAATAGAGTGCGGTCGATTTGACCGAGTTTACCACAGCTCGCGGGGTAATAGTGGCACCGGTAAATTGATCAAATTCACCACCATCTTTTTTCACTGCCCAGTCCCGGTCATGATCGGATTTTATGGTTTTTCCTGAGAACCCATTGATCCAGTCTGAAATCCGGGTTTCAATTTTATCACCTAAGCCTGGGGTTTCGTGATGTTCTGTCACGCGTACACCTAACACTTTTCCTGAGAAATCTGCACCAACTAATAACTGAATAGCGCCTGAATAACCATCCGGTGCTGTACTTTCCAACGCGGCAGCGACGGGCTGACCATTTTTGCGGGCCAGATAGAGACGATGAGGTGACTTATTTCCCAGAGCATCAGCACTGACCAGATAGCATTCGTTTTGTATATCGTTGTCATACAGCTCTGGAGGGATTACCTGATCAAGTAGTGACTTGTGCTGTAATGCGGCTTGCTCTGCGATAGTGTTTTGGGTTAATGAGTTCACGATCGCGGTCAGTCCGGTGGTAAATGCAGCAAAAATAGCTAGTGTGATGCCGTGACGTCGCATTGTTTCTAACATAACGGCTCCTTATTTATGCCCGTAAGCGCGAGGTTGAGTGTAATGGTCAATGAGTGGCACGGTGATGTTCGCCAGCAAGACGGCAAATGCGATTGCGTCAGGATAACCACCATAAACACGGATGACCCAAACTAGCAAGCCAATAATGGCGCCAAAAATGAGACGGCCTTTAGGTGTTGTGGCTGCACTCACTGGATCAGTAGCAATAAAGAATGCGCCCAACATGGTTGCGCCTGAAAGTAGTTGCAGTAATGGAGGAGAGTAACGGGTTGGATCAATCAGCCAGCTTACGAGTGCGCAGAGACTTAATGTCAGGATAAATGCCACAGGAATTTGCCAACTGATAACCTTTCTGTTTAGCAGAATAAGCCCGCCAACAAGATAAGCAATGTTGACCCATTGCCAGCCAATACCAGCCAGAGATCCCTGTAATATAGGTTGGCGAAGAACATCATCGATATTGTGGGTCAATAAGCCGGTTTTGAAACTATCGAGGGGGGTGGCTTGGCTTATTCCGTCGAAACCCTGCTGCAACTGTTGTAATGTCGCTCCATCGGGAGTATGGCCGGTGAAGATCACCATCAGGCTGTCTAGTGGTGTAATTTGAGTTGCCAGCAAGTCCATGGGCGGCAACCAACTGGTCATTTGGACAGGAAAAGATATAAGAAGCACCACATAGCCTACCATTGCTGGGTTGAACGGGTTTTGTCCAAGACCGCCATATAGGTGTTTGGCAATAATTACCGCAAAAATGGTTCCCAATACAATCAGCCACCAAGGAGCCAGCGGCGGAAGGCTGATCCCTAAAAGTAAGCCTGTCAGCAGCGCAGAATTATCTTTCAAACGCGTCATAATTGCCTGTTTACGTAGAGACAGGGCAAGTGATTCCGCAAGCAGGGCAGTAATCATGGCAAGCAGAAGCTGGAACAATGTCCCATAACTAAAGAAGTAAGTTTGTACAGCTATACCGGGGATAGCTGCCAGCGCGACCCACAGCATAATGCGGCTGGTGCTTTGCTGGTTGTGTGTAAAAGGCGAACTTGCGACTTTTAACTTTTTATTGTCAGTATGAACGGGCCTGAATTTCATTTATAACAATCACTATTCTGTTGAAATTTTTTGTTGTTCCTGAGCCGCTTTCTTAGCTTTGACTCTGGCGATTGCGGCAGCAACCGCCGTTTTGCGCGGATCAGTTTCCTCGGTTGGTGGCGCGTTTGCCGGGGTTTCCACTGTTTGCTGAGTTTGAACCGCTTTCTTGGCTTTAACCCGGGCAATGGCGGCAGCGACCGCCGCTTTGCGCGGATCAGTTTCCTCGGCGGGTGGAACTTCTGTCGGGGTTTCCTCTGTTTGCTGAGTTTGAGCCGCTTTCTTGGCTTTAACCCGGGCAATTGCCGCTACCACCGCATCTTTACGGGGATCTGGTTTTTCACCGGTTGTAGATTCAGGTTCTGCTATTTCTGGTGACGTTGTCACCTCTTGATTCTGAGCCGCTTTCTTAGCCTTAGCTCTGGCAATTGCTGCTGCTAATGCCGCTTTACGTGGATCTTCTGCTCCTGTTTGCTCAGATGTAGCAGTATGAATATTTTCAGCCGTTTGTTTTTCCGCCTGGCGAGCACGAAGTTGCTCTTTTCTCGCCTGTCGGGCAGCGATTACTGCTGAATTATCTGGCACTTGTCCCGGTTCTATGGAAACAATTTTGCCGGCGTCAGCCTGTTTTTCCCTCACACGGGAGAGCGCAGCTTGTACAGTATTTTGATCTTTATTATCGACTTGAATCGCTGCTTTTTTGTGCCTTTCTTCACGAGCCTGTTTTTCCCGTTCCATACGCGCTTGCTTAGCTTCAAAACGAATTTTGGCTTCTGTTGAACGGCGGTTTTCCTGATCCAATGCTTTAATTTCAGCTTTTTCCTGGCGATAGTATTGCACTAGAGGAATGTTACTTGGACAGACATAAGCACAGGCACCACATTCGATACAGTCGAATAAGTTGTGATTGCGAGCTTTTTCATGCTCTTGACCACGACTGAACCAGTAAAGTTGTTGTGGTAATAAACTAGCGGGACAAGCTTCCACACATAATCCACAACGGATACACGCTTCTTCCGCAGTATTTGCATCCATTTCTTGGTGAGATGGCACCAGAATACAGTTACTGATTTTGACAACAGGTACGTTCAAGTCAGGTAGAGTGAATCCCATTAGCGGACCACCCATAATGACCATCTGCTCTGATTGGGGTTCAAAACCGGCTAACTGGAGAAGAAATTGAACTGGAGTACCGAGTCGTGCCCAGAAATTACCGGGAGAAGTTACGTTGTCACCAGTGACGGTAACCACACGCTGAATCAAGGGTTCGCCATCAATAATGGCTCGTTTAATCGCAACTACTGTGCCGACGTTCTGCATCAGAACACCGATAGCGGAGGAACGGCCACCGGATGGCACTTCTTTACCTGTTAAGATCTTGGTCAGTTGTTTTGCACCACCAGAAGGGTATTTGGTTGGGATAACCCGAACGATGATAGTTTTATCGCCCTTTAATGCGGTTTTAAGAGCTGCTATTGCTTCGGGTTTATTATCTTCGATACCAATCAGTATTTGCTCAGGTTTAAGCAGATGTTCCAGAATACGAATTCCTTCAATCAGTTCATCTGCGTGTTCCTGCATTAGACGGTCATCAGCGGTAATATAAGGTTCGCATTCTGCGGCGTTAATGATCAGTGTTTTAATACCAGAACGGCCACTTTGAAGTTTAGAAGCAGTCGGAAAACCAGCGCCCCCTAAACCAGCGATACCTGCCTGATGGATTCGATTAAGAATTGTCTCCGCGCCAAGGGATTGATAATCAGGTGTCTGAATGCGCTCACACCATTGATCTTCACCATCAGGGCGTAGGCGAACACATAATTCTTTCAATCCGGACGGATGCGCTGTAATGCAAGGTTCAATAGCAATGATTGTGCCGGAAGTCGATGCATGGACTGGTACGCTACGACCATAGCCAAATGTCAGAGACTGACCTTTCAGCACCTTATCACCTGTTTTAACCAGTAATTCGCCTTCTGTTCCCAAATGTTGTTGCAATGGGATGATTAACTCTTCTGGCAGTGGTGCAATGCGCAATGGTGTTTGACTGGATTGTAGCTTCATTTCTGGGGGATGAATTCCACCGTCGAAATCCCAGATTTTGTTTTTGTTGAGTAAATTGAACAAATTAAACATGGTGTTCAGCCTCAATATTTTTAACGGAAACAGCATGAGATGGCTGAACAGGAATATTTTTTACTGGAATGGTTTTCAAATCCCATTTCCAATTGGAAGTGGTCGTTGCCACCGGGATCATCGCAATACAGTCTGTAGGACAAGGGGCAACGCATAGGTCACAACCGGTACAGAGATCTTCAACGACGGTATGCATAGCACGGGTCGCGCCGACGATAGCATCTACAGGGCATGCCTGAATACATTTGGTACAACCAATACAATTCTCTTCATCAATAAATGCGACTTTACGGACAGGATTTTGTACGCTTTCATCTCCTTCCAGTGGCTGTGGATCGACACCCAGCAATTCTGAGATTTTCAGCATTGCTTGTTCCCCGCCGGGTGCACATTTATTAATCATTTCACCGTTGTTAGCCACGGCTTCGGCGTAAGGTCGGCAGCCAGGATAACCACATTGGCCGCACTGACTTTGAGGCAGAATATTATCTACTTTTTCAACAATAGGGTCTTCTTCTACTTGAAAACGGCGGGCAGCAAAACCCAAGATTAAACCAAAAATTAACCCTAGTGCACTTAGCGCACCAATAGCAATCCATAACGATATCATCAGAACTTCACCAAACCACTAAAGCCCATAAAAGCCAGGGACATTAAACCCGCGGTGATAAGACCGATAGATGAACCCCGGAAGGGAGCTGGCACGTCGGCAACGGCCAGACGTTCACGAATAGCGGCAAACAGTACCATAACCAAAGAGAAACCTGCGGCAGCCCCAAATCCATAAATAGCAGATTGAAGAAAATCGTGTGATTGGTTGATATTCAGCAGTGCGACACCGAGTACGGCACAGTTAGTTGTAATCAACGGCAGGAAAATACCCAACAGCCGGTATAACGTTGGGCTGGTTTTGCGTACAACAAGTTCTGTGAATTGCACGACAACCGCAATGACCAGAATAAAACTCAGGGTACGCAAATAGATTAAATCCAGTGGTAACAAAATAAACGTATTCACCAGCCATGAACACACTGAGGCTAGTGTCATAACGAATGTTGTTGCAAATCCCATCCCGATGGCAGTTTCCAGCTTTTTAGAGACGCCCATAAAAGGACATAAGCCGAGAAATTTCACCAAGACGAAATTGTTAACCAATACGGTTCCAACAAATAAAAGAAAATAGTCAGTCATTGCTGTGCCTGAAAATGGAGTTGTTTACTTTTTATAAAATTATAAACATGCCCTCGTCTTACTGAAGGGCAATCTATTATTTATGATAACAACCAAAGAAAGTTGCGGTTATCGATCTTGTGTGAAAGTCATTTTGACCCGATGAGAACGTTTAATGTAGGGGACAAAAATAGCGGCTGCCAGTAATGGCCATGCTAATGCACGTAAAGCCATTTGATCGGGGATAGGGGAAAAGGTGAAAGTTTTCAATGCAATTAATACGGTAACAATAAGCCAAATAATAAAAGTTTGAGGGAATCTTTTTGACCGAATAAAAAGCAGTTTGAGTACCCATAGGGTAAAGCACCACATTGCCGCAGTAATGGCGACGGAAAGAAACCACATTAGCGTAAAGTGATTAGTTGTGCTACCCAACATATTGTTTTGACTGAAAAAAGCCATAATGTATAAGCCCAACATGACACTGGCGCTGAGAAATGTCATGATCAGATAAGCCGCTGGAGCCAGAATCCAGCCATTAATTCTGTGGTAGTCATGGGTTTGATACATAAATCATTCCATTTGAAGCGATGCGAAGGAAGGATAATAGGCGATTCTATTGGGTTAGGAAATAGATTGATTGAAAGATCTTCACGGCTGGATTCAGAGATAATTTGTGAAACAGCTATCGGTGGTGATATTTTTTACTGATATAACATTGCAGTTATTATTTAAGGATAAAGTTGAGGGGCTGTCATGAGTGATTTGTTAAAGGTTGGGTTGGTAGGTTATGGTTATGCCAGCAAAACGTTCCATGCACCATTAATTGCCGGGACTGCCGGTGTTAAATTGGCAGCAATTTCCAGTAGCGATGCTGAAAAAGTGAAATTAGATTGGCCAAATATTCCGGTGGTATCTCGCCCTGAAGATCTTTTCCATGATCCTGACATTGATTTAATCGTTATTCCGACACCTAATGATACGCATTACCCATTGGCTCAGAAGGCACTGGCAGCGGGTAAACATGTTGTAGTGGATAAACCCTTTACTATCACTGTTGAACAAGCCGAATCTTTAAAGAAACAAGCGGAAGAAGCTGGATTACTCCTTTCTGTATTTCATAACCGCCGTTGGGATTCCGGTTTTTTGACTATAAAATCTTTGATTAAAGAAAATCGTCTGGGGAAATTAAAGTATTTCGAATCCCATTTTGATCGTTATCGTCCGGCTATACGTCAAAGATGGCGTGAAGCTGCAGGAGAAGGAAGTGGCATTTGGTATGATTTAGGACCTCATTTACTTGATCAGGCGGTTCAACTATTTGGTAAACCGCAATCTATTACGGCTGATTTGGGCATGATACGTCCACAAGCTGAAACGTTGGATTATTTCCATGTATTGCTGAATTATCCGGATATTAAAGTAGTTCTTCATGCAACAACGGTGGCAGCTGCCGAGTCTGCTGTTTATACCCTGCATGGTATGGCAGGCAGTTATGTAAAATACGGTCTTGATCCACAAGAAGAACGATTGAAAGCAGGGGAAAGGCCACCGCATGCCGATTGGGGATATGATATTCGTGATGGGATTGTGACGTTGTCATGTGGAGAGGAATTAGTGACGGAACATGTGCCGACTTTGCCCGGTAATTATACCGCTTATTATGCGGCGATCCGTGATGCGATTACGCTAGGCAAACCTAATCCAGTAACGGCAAGTGAAGCTATTCAAATTATGAAATTAATTGAAGCCGGTATTCAGTCCGCAAAGCAACAAAGTACAGTGGCAGTTTAATCATGACTTTTATCGATTAGTCCGGTTTGCCGGGCTAATTATTTGCAAAGCAAGGAAAATATAATGACTTGGTGGCAAAGATTAAAAATAGATCCTTTTTTAATGATATTAGTGACGGTGGTCGTTATTGCAACATTCTTTCCTTGCGAGGGTGAGATTAAAGTTTGGTTTCAGCGGTTAACTACAGCGGCTATTGCTCTGCTATTCTTTATGCATGGTGCCAAATTATCCCGTCAAGCCATTATTGCCGGTATAGGACATTGGCGGCTTCATCTGGTGGTTTTTCTCAGTACTTTTGTCTTGTTTCCTATTATAGGGTTAGGGCTGAATCTGTTGGTGCCTGAAATAATGACATCAACGGTTTATTGGGGATTTCTTTATCTTTGTGCATTACCAGCTACGGTTCAATCAGCTATTGCTTTCACTTCTGTTGCTGGTGGTAATGTTGCTGCTGCTATTTGTAGCGCTTCGGCATCCAGTATTTTGGGGGTATTTTTATCGCCAATACTCGTCGGATTAATGATCCATACACAGGGGGAAGGTAGCGCTGATACGCTGGAGGCAATAAAATCCATTATTCTTCAATTAATGGTTCCCTTTATTATCGGACACTTATCACGGCCATTGATTGCACGTTGGGTAGAGCGGCATAAAAAGCTGGTTAATATGACTGACCGCTCATCAATTCTTTTGGTGGTTTATGTCGCTTTCAGTGAGGCGGTTGTAGAAGGTATCTGGCATAAGATTGATGGTTATTCACTGCTGATGATTGGGGTTATTTGTTGTATCTTGCTGGCGATTGTGTTGGTTATTAACACTTATACCGCTCGCCGGTTGGGTTTTAGTAAAGAAGATGAAATTACCATTGTCTTTTGTGGTTCGAAAAAGAGTCTAGCTAATGGTGTGCCAATGGCGAATGTTTTATTTCCGGCTGTGACGGTTGGTGTCATGTTATTGCCATTAATGATTTTTCATCAAATTCAATTGATGGTGTGCGCGGTATTAGCGCAGCGTTATGCGCAGAGGTTAAAACGGGAGTAGATAAATCTATGATAGGAAATCAAACTGGTTCCACCGAAATCAGTCTCCATGTGTTTCCTCCTAGTCACACCAGTAATGGTGGTGTAGACAATTAAAAATAAAACGTCAAAGAGGAGATGAGTGACTTTGCCAAACAGTCTCGGATCTTGCATGCAGCTAAAATAATGTGCAAATACATCAGTAAGTATAATTCGGTCTCCTGTAAAAGGAAGCGTTAGGTCATATGTTTCCGTGTGGCAAATCATTTATGATTTTTTTGTCATCCTTGAACCATTTCTTGGAGAGGTGGATTTTTACTTAAATATCCGCAATTTTGTCCTAATAGAGAACTGTGGTAGAAAATAATATATTTGATATTTTACACCATAAAATAAGTAAGTTTAATATATGGATTGTAAATTAATATAATTATGAAATTGGTTTTTAATGAAAATTTTATCACGGTTTGGAACTTATATTTATTGAAAAGTTTCATGTGTTAATTAGAGAAAATTTATAATCCTTTTATATAAATGTTTATAGGTGTTTTATTATTGATAGGATATAATGTTAAATGATAGATATCTTTATAAGAAAAAATGAGTTTAATATATGAATTTGGTTTTTATTTTAAATATTTTATTGTTTTTTTGAATTTTATACCTATAATGAAGGCGCGTTGTAATTTTAAGTGATCTAATAAACACTTGCGTTTTTCCATCTCAATTATATTGAGAAATATTAAATAGCATTTCGTAATGCCGATACAGTAGTCAATTTGATACCTGTTATTTAGTGCCCATTAGTCTGAAAATGGAGGTGAGGTGAAAAAGTCAAATATTCTAATTGTTGGTTGTGGTTATGCAGCAGATTTCTATGTGTCAAATCTTAATGACTATGAATGCCTAAATATTGTTGGCTGTGTTGATAGAGATAGAAATCGGCTTGAAGATTTCTCAAACTATCATAGTTTCGGTGCTTACTCTTCGGTAAGCGATGCGTTAGAAAATGCAAATGTTGATATATTGCTAAACTTGACGAATCCAGAAGAGCACTACAATGTGTCACTGGAAGCCGTAGCTAATGGAGTTTCAGTATACAGTGAAAAGCCATTTACTATGAGTATTAAAGAATCAAGAAAATTGGTAGAAGTTGCCAAAAATAATAACTGTATTATAACAAGCTCACCTTCCTTATTATTAAATCCTCCAATCATCAAGGTAATAGAGATATTGAGTTCTGGCGAGATTGGAGAAATACGTTTAATTAAAAGTGCTATTCATGAGGGGCCAGTTCATAAAATGAATTTTGGTAGTTGGATTAGTCCTTCAGGCGCACCTTGGCCGGCAAAGAATGAATTTGAAGTTGGTTGTGGTTTTGAACATGGCTCTTATGTGATTGACCTAATTCTGGCTTTAATGGGGACGCCAGATAGCATGAGCTATAGCTCAGCCTTAATCTACCCGGATAAAGAGGTTACAGATTCACCTGCCCCTGATTGGATTGATCTTACTTTGGAGTATGGTGATAGTAGAAGAGCAAAAGTTGAGCTCAGCATTGTTGAAAGTGAGAATCATAGCTTTCGGATAATTGGAGATGAAGGTGAAATAATAGTTGAAGATTTATGGATGGCGAACTCTCCAATAATTTTAAGGAAGAATAAAGAAGATAAAATCGACCGCCCACCAGAACACTTTTCTCTAAGAAAAATGCTTCACCCTCACAAGATAGACAGAAGATATGATGATACTCACTTTATTGACCAAGCTACTGGCGTCTTAGACTTAGCCACTTCACTAAATTACAAATTAGAACCTTTACTTGATATTAAACGGTCTTTGGAGTCCATCAATATCATAGAAACTATAATGACGAATAGTAAATTTAGGCCGCTTACTAAAATGAATGAGACGCTATTAGATATCGAATTATTTTCATCAAGGGTAAGGAGATTCTTCTTATGATAACTCTAGGGATTAGCGGTAGTTTCGAAACATTTGAAATACCTGTTATTGGGGATATACCAAATTGGTTTGGTCATGATGCCTCAGCTGCAATCATCAAAGATGGTAAGGTTGTTGCGGCTGTGGAACAAGAGCGTCTGGATAGGATTAAACACTCTAATCAGTTTCCTATTGACGCCATTGTTGAGTGCTTAAAAATAGCACAAGTTGAAATAACTGATGTTGACAAAATTGCATTTTATTTTGAAGAGTTAAATACAGATACTGGACTTGGCTTACAATATATTGAAAGAAAAAGTCTCGAGGTCGAAACTTCTAGAAGTTTAATTAACAAGATACTTGTGCGTAAATTTGGTGAAGAAGTTAAAGATATCCCAATTGAATATGTACGTCATCATGACACCCACGCGATCATGGCGGCTGAAAACTCTGGCTTCGATAGTTCATTAGTTGTCATAATAGATGGAAATGGAGAAGATGAGTCTACATCAATCTACTCATATATCGATGGGGTTGTTAGAAGTATATATAGATATCCAGTTTCTTCATCACTGGGAAGATATTATCTCGATTGTATATCTTTACTAGGATATGAACGATTTGATGAGTATAAGGTAATGGGGTTGGCTTCCTATGGCAAACAAAATCAATTTGATGAACTTTTCGAAGAACTTATAAATTTTGAAAAAGGTGGAAAGGTTTCATTTAATCATACAAATATACTTGCTTACTTTTTAGATAGAGGTATCTTGCCAAGAAGAGAAAATGAATATATTTCAAAAAGTCATCAAAATTTTGCGCATTCCATACAAAAATACTTGGAAAAGATGGCATTTCATATAATATCTTTCTGGTCAAAGAAGCTAAATCAAAGAAATCTATGTCTCAGTGGTGGGGTAGCTCTAAACTGTACATTGAACGGAAAGCTCGCCTTTAGCGAATTGTTTGATAATATTTTTGTTCATCCGGCCTCACACGATGGTGGAAGTGCTGTCGGTGCAGCTATGTGCGCAATGTATCCTGACGCTAGGATTAATGGAAATAAACTCGACAATGTTTACTTAGGACCCGATATAAATAGTAAACATGCGCTTGAAATAATAGATAGAAATCAAGATATCATAGAAGTTATTAATGCTGAAGATGAGTTTCAGTTTCTTGCGAATGAAATTAGTAATGGCAAGATAATAGGATGGGCTAGAGGTAGAATGGAATATGGTCCAAGAGCTCTTGGTGGTCGTAGTATTCTAGCTGATCCCAGACCTATTGAATCAAAATATAGAACTAATCGAATTATTAAGCAGAGAGAGTCCTATCGCCCATTTGCACCCATGGTGTTGGTGGATGAAATTTCAGATTGGTTCCTAGTTCCAGATTGTAAAGTGAACTTGGAGTATATGGTATTTAATCTCCCGGTTGTTAAAGAAAACCAACAAAAACTTGCAGCTATAACACATATAGACAATACAGCGAGAGTTCAAGCTGTTGGAGAATATAATAAAGACATCTACCAGCTAATAAAGAATTTTAAAGAAATTACAGGGGTTCCTGTTTTATTGAATACCTCATTTAATGTAAATGCGGAGCCAATTGTATGTGATGCGTATGATGCTATACAATGCTTTTTACTTACAGACTTGGACTATTTGGTTGTCGGCGATTTCATTATTAAGAAAAGAATTCGTGGTGATAAGCTATACGAGTTATTGCGACCAATAAAAAAAGAGTTTGTAACTACTATCAAAAAAGCTACAAGTGAATCCTGTTCATATTACATCAATATAGCAACATACAGCGAGCGGGTTACAGAGACAGAGTTGTCCTGTTTTGATGTCGCTGATGGCATTAAAACAATTAGTCAACTTCTACTTGATGGACGTATTCGAGAAGGCGATATCATAAGTGCCTACAAACGGTTGTTAAGCAAAAGGCTATTAAATTTGGTGTTATAGGAGGATGTATGAAACCTTTTGAGATGAATTGGCCGGTGTGCGATGTTGACCTATTAACTGATGTAGAAGGAGCACTTAGATCTACGCGTTGGACGTTGTCAGGCCAGTCTGAAACATTGCCATACTTTAGTACTCTTTTCTCAAGAAGATGGGCAGACTACATAGGTATTAAACACGCTATTCCATGCACTTCTGGAACAGCGGCGTTATCCATCGCTCTTGAAACCATAGGTATCTTGCCTGGAGATGAAGTCATAGTACCAGGTATGACTTGGGTTGCAGTTGCCCAAGTTGTATATAATCTAGGTGCTATTCCCGTTTTGACTGATATTGATCCTTTAACCGGACAAATATCAGAGAAGGCAATACGAGAGAATATTACCCAGAACACCAAAGCCATTATTTTGGTACATGCTTATTGCGGCATGGTAGATGTGAAAAAAATTGGTGCTATTGCAAATAAATATGGTTTAAAAGTTATTGAAGATTGTTCACAAAGCCATGGGGCGACGTGGAAATCAAAGAAGGCTGGCTCTTTTTTTGATATATCTGTATTTTCTACCCAGCAATCAAAACTACTTACTAGTGGAGAAGGTGGGATTATTGCTACTAGCTCGGATGTTTACTATTCCATAATACAAAATTTGATGATGGATGGGAGAGCTAAAACTGATAGCGTAAATCCAAGAAATCTTATGGTTATTTCCGGTAATGGAGAAGTGCAAGGAAGGAACTACAACATTACTGAGATGCAGTGTGCCATTTTGTTAAACGGTCTGAAAAGATTAGATGGCGAGAACGAAAAGCGACGTTTAAACGCCATGATTCTTGATGACTGCCTTAGAAAAAATAAAATATGTAATATCCTTGATGCAGACGAAAATATTGATCAAAGAGTATATTGGCGTTGTGTCGTTGACTTCAATTGTGAAGTTAAAGATGAACAAGCACAAGCAATATCGAACTATTTCTCAGAGAAATATCGAATACCTTTTGAAAGGCTTGATAAACCTTTAAATAACAATCCACTCTACCAACCAAGTCGAGTTGATAGAAACAAGTATTATAGCCATTTCGAAAGACTGAATAGTATAAGTTATAAGCTTCCAGGTGCTGAGAATTTTTACAATCGAACAATGGCGTTCCCTCATCAAGTGTTACTTCAATCGGAAGATTGGATAGTTGATTTTGCAAAAGAAATAAATAAGGTTGCACATAAATGTCAAGTTGGTTTGTAATTCCTCATCATGCAAAGAGTAAGCGAGGTAATGATTACCTGATTGAAACCTTATTTTCAATACATGCTCAGTCAACCCCAGATTGGTGTGTTGTAATAGTGGATGATAATTCAAGTTTCTATGATCGATTGAATGTCAGAATAAAGGACTATTTTCCGAACGATATAATTGATAATAGATTTCATTTTATAGTTAATGAGAAGAGGGGAGGGGTATCGTCAGCAAGAAATATTGGCGTCAAGTATGCTTACAAACACGGTGCTAATATCATTTTTTTTCAGGACGATGATGATATTGCGCATCCATATCGTGTAGAGAAAACGTTATGTATTGCAGAACAAATTAGTCAATCAGATTTAATTATTAGTACAACCTTTACTGGAATTGATGGAAATGGTAATCCGGTTTCTCTCGAAAACTTTAGGAGTGATATGCTCGATGTCGCTGTCCAGCATAGTCGGTATACTCCAGAAGGAAGCAATAAATACCTCGATATGATAAGGCACTGTGGGTACATATTTCCGACATCAGGCACGGCAGTCAATGTTGACTTGGCACTTAGATGTCCATTCCCAGACTTTTCAGTTTCGGAAGATCATGTCACTTGGATGAATATGGTTGCGGATGGAGCATTTATTAAAGTACTAGAAGACATTCCATTTAAATATAGATTTAAAGGAAATTCTGTGCATCGTCCTAATACCTTTTTGGAAGAAAAGTATAAAAACGATATTGAAGGATTTATAATCTCAATGAATTCATATACTGAAAAATTTGGTGCTTATTTCAATATTAATGAAGTTATTGAAGAGTTCCTAAACAGATTAAATAATTGTTTATCTCTACAAGGGAGCTATATTCTATCAGATATGCATAATTTTAAAGCTTCTTTTCTTGAAATAAAAAGTAAGATTAAGGAATAAGGAACGTATTTATGACCCTAAGTATAATCATCCCTTCTTATAACAAAAAAGAAAGTTTAATGTCTTTGCTTTCTTTACTGGACAAGCAAAGTGCGGACTTTAATGACTTCGAAGTAATAGTTGTAGATGATGGTTCTAGCGATGAGACTTGCCTCGCTGTTACTAAACGAGTTTACAACTATAAATTCAAGTATATATATGTACCTGACGAAGGTTTCCGTGTAGCCCGAGCGAGAAATATTGGGGCTAAAAATGCAAAAGGGGAGCTACTAGCTTTTGTTGATGCTGACGTACTTTTGCCAAGCTATTTTGTGAAGAGCGTGATCAAGTTCCATAGTTCTAATCCACAATCAGTTTCGATTGGAAATGTGTACGGTCTGTACTCTGAGAATAAATGGGATCTAAAAGTTGACCTAGATGATGTAGACAGCACAATTAAAAGGATGGAAGAACTGAGTGTTGGCAAAGATATTCGTCAAAGCTCGTATGCGAGGTTCAACTATAAATTATGTTCCATGCCAGCACCCTGGGTTTTCTTATGGGGAACAATATTTAGTGTAGAAAAAGAACTTTTTGAAAAAGTGGGCTGTTTTGATGAACACTTTAAATCATGGGGTGGTGAAGATATTGATCTTGGTTTCCGGCTTCACAAAGCTAATTCTCAATTTCATTTGTTTGAGGGGATAGAAGGTGTACATCTGTCTCATCCAGAAGAAGATGATGAAAACTATAAGACCAATTTAGAAAATAAAAAGTATATTTCTGAGAAGTATAGTCATGAAATGACAGATTGGCTTATAAAAGAAGAGAATATATTTAAATTAAATGATTTAATAATTTCAAAAAATACTAACGAAAAGGATTTTTAATATGATTAACGTTGCTATTGCAGGTGTTGGAAATTGCTGTTCGTCTCTCTATCAAGGGATTTATTTTCATTTAGATAGCGATCCAATAATTAATGATCTAGGTGTTTCAATCAAAGATATCAATGTGAAAGCTGCATATGATGTTGATTGTAGGAAAGTTGGCTTACCAATATCAAAAGCAATTTTTGCAAAGCCCAATTGTGCGAGGGTATTCTGTACCGATTTGCCAGAAGGTCCGATTGTCGAGAAAATTGAAGTTTTTGATGGTGTATCTCTGTATATGAGTAATCAACCTGAAGATCGCGGGTTTCGCGTTTCTAACACTCAAAAACCAATTGACTTGGTTTCTAGCCTTAAAGAAAACGAAATAGATATATTGATAAACTATTTGCCTGTTGGCTCTCAAAAGGCTACCGAGTACCTTGCCGAATGTTGTTTGGAGTCTGGTGTTTCGTTGCTTAATTGTATTCCAGTTTTCATAGCGTCTGATCCGGAGTGGGACAAAAAGTTCTACAATAAAGGCATCCCTATCATAGGTGATGATATGAAAAGTCATTTAGGTGCGTCAATCTTGTCGCAAGTATACCAGGAATTAGCATTCTCAAGAAATCTAACTGTTGACTATCACCAGCAAATTAATATTGGAGGAAACACTGATTTCAATAATATGATGGTTCAAGAGAGATTAACATCCAAAAAAATCTCGAAAGAGAACGTTATTAGAAGTCAAAATGAAATTGCCGGAGTGGATGTTCACGAGGATTCTATTTTTGCCGGACCATCGACTTATATACCTTATTTGAAAGATAACAAGGTAGCGCATATACGTTTGGAACTTACCGGATTTGGCGGAAGCAAAGTCGAAATTGACACTAAATTATCGGTGCAAGATTCTGAGAATTCAGCTGGTGTTGTGATTGATGCTATACGTTATTTGAAGATTGCTAGAGACATGGGGCTAAAAGGTGCCTTAAAAGGTCCTTCAGCATGGACTCAAAAAACGCCTCCTGTGCAGTTGAAAATCGAAGAGGCCATTTCTGAGTGTCAAAAGCTAGCTGCCTTTGAAGTACCAAAACATATGCTTTAAGTTTGAGGGGAACTATGAACAAGCCAATTTATGTTTTAGGTTCTGGGTTATCACATGACGGATCAGCATGCTTAATGAAGAATGGTAAGATCATCGTTGGTATTGAAAAAGAAAGGCTCACGAAGATTAAGCATGATGGATTTAATGATAATGATGCTATAAGGTATTGCTTAAACGCAGCAGGAATCACTTTTAAGGATGTAGATCTATTTGTTGAGAAATATACGGTAAATGAAAAACACAAGCCTGATGATGTAATCAAACGTCGAGGTAGAATTATACCTGAGTACCTCCCCATTGTTAGAATTGGTCACCATATTGCGCACGCATACAGTGCAGTTGGCACTTCTCCATTTTCAGAGTCTGCCGTGATTGTATGCGATGGCATGGGAGGAAGTATTGATAGTTGCCTAGATCATGACATAAGACTAGTTCCCAGCGATATAGCAAAATTATCTAAATCGGACTATATCGACTATTTTGAAAAGGAGAGCTACTATAAATTCTTTAATAATAATGTAATACCAGTATTTAAAGATTACTCAAGATTTAATTTTAATGACCTAAATAGATATAAAATTGCGCCTTATGATATCGAACATTCCATAGGTGGGCTATATGGAGGTGCAAGTAAGTTTGTATTCGGTAACGACTTCAACGAAGGCAAATTAATGGGCTTGGCACCATATGGTAAAAGTGGAAGATTCTCGGGCGAACTATTTCTGATGAAGGATGCCAGGGTCAAGATAAACTATGATCTAATTGAGAACTTGGGCCTAAAAGATACAAACATCAAGGATAATTTCCAGTATTGTGCTGATTTAGCTAAATGGGTGCAAGAACAAACTGAAGAAGCTTTATTTTATCTGCTTAATGAATACTACGAAATGTACTCGTCAGATAACTTATGTTATGCGGGTGGATTAGCACTAAACGCGGTAGCTAATGGTAAAATAACGCAGAATACGCCATTCAAGAATGTTTATATTCAGCCAGCTGCTGGTGATAATGGCCTTGCAATAGGAGCATGTTATTACGGTTGGATGAAAGTACTTAATAAAGAAAAAGTCCCATTTAATGGAAACCCATATTTTGGCATAAAGTATGATACCTCTGAGTCTAGTCTATGCAAATACTTGGATGACAACTATGTAATAACTAAGCCGGGTAATTTGGAAGAAGTTGTCGCAAAGCATATTAGTGAGGGAAAGGTAGTCGGGTGTTTTAGAAAGGGATCTGAATTTGGACCTCGGGCTTTGGGGAACAGGAGTATATTAGCTGATCCAAGAAGAAAAGAGATGCTTGATTATATCAACATTGCAATCAAGAATCGTGAAGAATTTCGTCCATTCGCGCCTTCAATTTTAAAGGATAGGTATTCAGACTTCTTTAAGCCTGGCAATGAAGATAGCGATTATATGATCAAGGTTTCACAAGTAATACCGGAGAAATCAGAGCAAATTGGTGCGGTAGTACATGTCGATGGAACTGCTCGCGTTCAAACAGTGACTAGAGAATTAAACAGAAACTACTATAATCTTATTAATGAGTTCTACAAACTTACAGATGTCCCAATTTTGCTGAATACCTCCTTTAATGGCAAGGACACTCCCATTGTAGAAACTCCCGAAGATGCGATTAATTTCTATAGGGAAAGCAAGCTGGATTTTTTAATTATAGATAACTATCTCATTCATAGGAAGTAGAGAAGTATGCTAAAGGATGAAAGGTTTGTACATGCCAAGCAAGTTATTGCAGATGCAGGAAATATTGCACTAGAAATGTTCAACAACCTAGCTTTTATATGTGAACATAAAAAAGAAGGAGATGTGCTTACCAGTGCTGACCTGATTGTAGATGAGTATATAAAAAGCTCCATTTCAGATATATTTCCTAGTGATACGATTGTTTCTGAAGAGTCTTCCTTTCATCACTTTACAGATACAAGCGAATATATCTGGCTAATTGATCCAATTGACGGAACTCATAGCTTTTCCACAGGTGTGTTTGGATGGTGTATATCTATTGCTGCCTTTAGGAAAGGCAGCATATTATTTGGTTTAATTTACGATCCAATTCGTAAAGAATGTTTTAGTGCTTACCATGCTCAAGGAGCTTTCTTAAATTCCACAAGATTATCTGCAAGCGCCCAGCCGTTTGTAGAGCAGGAGCATAGTCCTATGCCTTACTTAGCGTTTGGTACGTCTTATCGTGATGACAAGAGGAAAATTTCAAAAGTATTAACAAGTTTACTTGAGTTTGGCTACTTGCCCTATAGAAATGGTAGCGCAGCTCTCTGTATGTCATACGTTGCTGCAAACCGTCTGCTTGCGTTCTTTGAGCTAAATTTGTATCAATGGGATGTCGCAGCGGGATATATTATATTAAAGGAGGCAGGCTTTCAGGTACATTATTCTTTTAGTGATATAAGCAGTGCTCAAGCATTAATATGTGGTAGGCATGATATTGTAAAAATGATTAAAAGTGAGATATTTTAGGCTGGCTTATTATGATTATCAGTATTATCATTCCTTGTTATAATAATACGATTCAATTACTATCGACTATAGCATCTTTAGATAATCAAATACTATCAAATAAGGTTGAATTGGAGGTGGTGATAGTTGATGACGGTTCAGACGAGCCCATAAATGTAAATAATATTAATTGCATGCATGAAATAATTGTCGTTTCTCAAAGGGATGAAGGATTTCAAGTGTCATTAGCTAGAAACCGAGGAGCAAGGATTGCCAGTGGTGAAGTTTTATTGTTCGTTGATTGTGGAATATATCTAGAAAAAAATGCTGTTTCGAGTATTATCGAACCTTCTTTGTGTGATAAATGCTGTGTGTCTCTAGGAAATATTTACGGAATCACTAACTGCCCTGACAACAAGAAAATCATTCTTAGCGATATTGAAAATTATGGAGTCGAAGGTGCATTAAAACTATATATCTCAACTTCCACTTTTCTTGATCCTAGAATCTATCATCTTTCATATCATGATATGGATATGCGGAACTTACGTGCTCCATGGGTGTATTGCTGGGGTGGGGTAATAGCTATACACAAGTCTCTCTTCAACTCTATATCTGGATTTGATGAGTCGTTCAGATCTTGGGGAGGAGAGGATATCGAGTTGGGTATTAGACTTATGAAAGAGGGAGCAATATTTAGTTTCGTTTTTGAATCAGCTTCGATGCATATCCCTCAATCAGAAGACGTTGTCAGTAAAAAGAAATCTAACTTTAATGCCTTTGAATATATACACTCTAAGCATTTACTAGATGAAACATACCTGTTATTACAGCATGAATATTGGGGGATTGAAGAGGTACTTCGTCAAAGATCAGTTTTGAGGCGGAACCAATGACGTCTCGCGTAACCACTGATACTTATCGAATAATTAAGCTTGCGTTGCCGATTATGGCTCAGTCGATATTGTTTACTTCGATGTCAATTATCGACACAATAATGATTGGGTATATAGGCACAGAAGAGCTAGCTGGAATGGGACTGGCAACTAGTATTGTGTTAGTTTTTTTGAGTGTAGTCTACTCTTTCTCAAATTCAGTATCAGTTATAATTGCTCAAAATAAGCACTTGCCAAACACTCTAAAATTGATTGTGACTAATGGGCTTGTACTTAGTCTTACTTTATCATTTTTCATTTTTTCTATTGTTAAGCTGTTTAACGAAGAAGTTATTTTGTTTTTTTGGGGAGAGGAGGATTACACCTCTAAAGCAATAGACTACCTTGATGTCATTTCATATACAATTTTGGCGTCTGCCATCATTCAAGTCTATATAGGTCTTCTCAATGCGCTCGGTAACACATCGTTAGCGTTTTTGATATCTGCAAGTGGTGTTGTTTCCAATATCTTTTTCAGCTATTTTTTGGTTTTTGGCATAGCTGATGTGGATGGACTTGGATTTATTGGAGCTGCATTGGGCTCAATTCTTTCAAAGTTAGTAGAAATAGGGCTAATCATATTCTTTCTATTAAAAAAGTACAATGGATTGTACCTTGACTTTTACAAGTTTAATTATAGGTGCAAATCCTCTAGAGAGTTGCTGAATATAGGAGGTGCGCAAGCTATAAATGCTTTACTTTGGGCGGCGAGTATGAATCTATACACTTTAATAATTGCTTTTCAAGGCAAAGACTTGGTGGCTTCAGCTGCGGTGATTTCCTCAATTACTAACCTAGCCCATATTTCTTATTGGGGGATTGCAATCGCCGGAGGGATCGTAATAAGTGAAGCGTTAGGCAAAAAGGAGTATGAAAGAGCCACGGTTATATCACGTTTGTGTATGGTGTTAGGTTTGGCATTTGCTTTACCACTTGCAGTCCTGCTCTATCTGCTAAATGGGTTTATTTTATCCTTTTATCCTGAGTTATCACAAAGGTCTATCGACTTTATTCATGATGCTTATATTATTGTATTAGTTACTATTGTTATCAAGTCACTTTCAACGATAAATATCGTTGGCGCCCTCAGGAGTGGGGGAGACAATCGTTTTATTATCATTATAGATATGGTAGCAGCATGGTTCTTTGGTATACCTGTTTGTTACATAGTACTTTTCTATACAGATTTACCTTTGTTCTTGGCTTTCGCTGCACCAATGGTGGAAGACATGGTAAAAGCGGTCCTTTCAACCTTTCGAGTGATTGGAGAAAAATGGCAGAGAACTATTAATGTGTCTTAGAATTCAGTATGAGTATCTTAATCCAAGTGGGTATCGCTTACATAACCTAACCTCAGATTTGTATAAGACAATTCATCTCAGTGGGTGTTAGATGATTAAGACTCGGTTTTTGGGTTGGAAAGTATAGGCGCAGCGTTATGCGCAGAGGTTAAAACGGGAGTAGATATGTAAATGGTTGGCAAAGCACTTTATATCAGATCGAAGGAATACATCAGTTTTACAGCTGTGTAAAATATGTAAACAACACAAAGGAGTGATATATATCACTACAAAATACATAAAAAAACGTGCATATATATAGTAATAGTCTATTCTTATAAAGACCATTAATAACGGTTTTGGAAGGAGGTTTTTATGACAGTGAAACAAGGTTGGGCACCACCATTGACATGGGGTCCATGGGTCGATCTTCTACCTCATTCGGGACGTTCAGTATATACTGTGAGTTTTGATACTGAATCAATGGCTCCATCAGCTTTTGGCGTTGAAATTGAATATCCAATACAGTCTGGAGTGAAACGGGTAAATACAACAGGACCTGGTTCACATCAAATTACAGATAATTATGGTGCAGGTACAGATCGCATTAGGTTTAAAAGCTATTCTATAGGCCAAGTTATTAGGATTACCTATAACGGTTAAAGTGAGCCTATGGTTTACCTTTTTTCAAGATGAATAAAACCCAAAAGGTAACAACTATAGGCTTTTTATTAATTCAGATGTTTAAGAATTTCATCTGATAATGTTTTCGATTCAACTGCTTGATAAAACCCCTTTTCTGGAGAAAACATAGAAACAATTCTTGTTTTTATTACTGGCTTACCGTCAAAATAAATGAACATCTCTTTCCCTAAGTTTTTTTCTAAAAAAAGCTTGAACCTATCATTACAATTCAATCCTTTTTTAACCTTAATAAAAACATTATTGGAATTCACAGATAACTGATCACCAGTTTCTCTTGCGGAAAGAGCCTGTTCTATACACGGCTTAGATAAATGGAATGTTTCATTACCTGCTATATAATCAAGGGAAAGTGTTTTTTTTTGTGAAACACACCCTGTAAGACCAAGAATAGTAGATAGTATAAGAATTAACTTAGTCATAGCGGTTTGCCCTCATTTTTGACATTAGTGTTCTCAATTATAGTTACCAAAATAAGTTCTTTTGCGCAAGCAATTGTGATGTTTAGATTGGATATATCTTTTAAATTGGACTGGGCTCCTGGTGTTCTACTATTTTAAAAACTACTTAAGGCAATCCATTTAATTTTTTAATGTGTTCAAAATACTTATGGCTTGTTTTTCATTTTTTGTACTCATTCTGAATGAAGGAATTAGAGCGGTTTGAATAGTCGCAGTGACCACATGAACACCTCTGAATGATATTGTCATTGAGGTTCCGATGTTTTTCTTGATTAGAGCATTAAATTGGGGAAAACATTGTTCATCTTTTTTCACTACTACTGATAACACACTATTCATTCCATTGTGCGGTCCTAAATAATCGATTTGATCGGTACATGCTTGGGTTAAGAGAAATTTATCACCGGATGAAAATTCAAATTTTAACCCTTCTTCTGCTTGAACTAGTTTATTTCGATTACCTTTATCTGAACACCCTACCATTGCAGAGAGAAGTATCATAATAGCAAATAAATTTTTCATAATTTTTTGCTCCTGTCATGATTGAACGGTTGCATAGGGCCCCACTTAAGATTCAAGTAGGGCTGTTAATAGTATATACCCTTCATCCTTCAAGTTGCTGCTTTGTTGGCTGCTTTCACTCACCCCAGTCACATAGTTATCTATGCTCCTGGGGATTCGTTCACTTGCCGCCGCGCTGCAACTTGAAATCTATTGGGTATATTACTATTAATCCCAAGTAACTATAATATTTTGTCCTGTAGAGAAACTTTTATATCTTATTTGGTCTATTCCCGCTCCTCCTCCATGGATCATGCAATCACCCGGACCTGTAGCGTGTATAGTTTTTAGCCCTGATTGATCTACATATTTTATCTCAACAGAAAAAGCGGATGGCATCTGTTGATAGGAAATTGTTGTAAATATATATTAATGACAATTATTATATTTACAAAAATATAATATTAAGTTGCTAAATTTATCTCGAAAATATTTTCATTAATCCAATTAATGTAATTTAATATTTTAGGTGTTTTCTTTTCTAGGTCTAAAAATTTGATGAGAACCACACAAATAATCGTTGTGTTGGTTTTTTTTTATCTATACTTAACTTAACTTAACTTAACTTAATTTCATTGTGGTACATATTAGGGTGTTGTTGAATCAGTTCTATATATACCCAATGGATTTCAAGATGCATCGCGACGGCCAGGGAGCGAATCCCCGGTAGCATAGATAACTCTGTGACCGGGGTGAGTGAGTGCAGCCAACAAAGAGGCAACTTGAAAGATGACGGGTATAAATCTACGTCGATATAATGGGGGGTAATATGATTTATGTCAAGAATGCTTCAAATAAGCTGGTTCTAGTTGCAATTAATAAATGGGGGAAAAAAGGTGGTACAGGGTATTTTAATATTAATCCTGGATTGGTAGAGGGTTGGGATCGTACTGATGGTCGCGGTTTTGTAATGTCAATAATACGGGAAGGTGAGGCAGAGCCAAAGCCGTATTTTGTTTTATCAAATAGCAACATTGTTATTCATGATAAAGATATTACTGGTTACGGTAGAGATGTTGAGGATAGTGATCATTGGATATATCCTTTGAAATAAAGCATGAGAATAAATTTATCGTTTGGATATTCAGTCTGGCATCTAATTTTATTGGACTTTATATTCCAAATAATAACTATAATCAGGAGTGAGAACTCCATTTCCGAGCTAATTATATTTAACGATTTGTGTTTTCACTTTTAATATTATTTTTCTGCATCACTGCTAATAAAGATATTTCCAGCCTCTGCCTGTTTTAAGCAAATCATTAGTCTAACCAAATTGACTAGACCAACAAAAATGGCTATGATTAAAATATATACAACAAGAGGTCATTTTATGGAAAAGATTAACATCTACGACGCGAAAACTAACTTGTCCAGAATTATCCAGGAAGTTGTTCGCACTGGTGAGCCCATAGTGATCGCCAAGAATGGTCATGCATTGGTTAAAGTCATCGCATACAGAGAAGATAAACCTAAGCGTAAGCTCGGTTTTCTCAAAGGCAAAGGTAGCGTTCCAGCCAATTTTGACGATATGAACAGCACCGAAGTTATTGATATGTTTGAAGGAAAATACTCTTAATGGATTTGCTGTTAGATACCAATATCGTTCACTTACCGCCGCGCCGCAACTCGAAATCTATTAGATATAAACCCATGATAGGAAATTGTTGTAAATATACATTAATGACAATTATTATATTTACAACAATATAATATTGAGTTACTAAATTTAGATTGAAAATATTTTCATTAATCCAATTAATGTAATTTAATATTTTAGGTGTTTTCTTTTCTAGGTCTAAAAATTTGATGAGAGCCACACAAATAATCGTTGTATTGGTTTTTTTTCATCTATACTTAACTTAATTTCATTGTGGTACATATTAGGGTATTGTTGAATCAGTTCTATATAAATCTATGTCGATATAATGGAGGGGGTAATATGATTTATGCTAAAAATGTTTCAGATAAAGTGGTTAAAGTTGCAATTAGTAAATGGAGTGGTGAAGAAGCTAATGACGAATATCTTGAGATTGGTCCAGGAGAGGTGGTGCAGTGGTTTAGATCGGATGAACGTGGTTTTCTAATGTCAATAATATGGGGGGATAATAAACCAGTATTGTATTCAATGAGATTAGATGGCTACATAATTATTTATAGTAGCTCTGTTGAAAATAACGGTAGAGGGATATCTCCTTTATATTCTTTACCATCTGTCTAAATATAGACTAAAAGTTATTATAAATATCTTTATTTCTAGATATAAAATTTCGATACTGGTCCACTAAAATATTTTTTATCTTGAACCAGTTTTCTTAATTTAATTGTGGTGTATATAATATATTCTTGAACTAAATGTAAATCCATATTGTTGATATAATGGGGAATTATATGATTTATATTAAAAACCTCTCAAGTGAACCGGTTAAAGTTTCGGTTAGTAAATGTGGGGAGGAGGATAGAGAAGAATATCTGGATATTGATTGTGAAGATGTAAAAGTGTGGGATCTATCCGATACGGATGGGGATGGCTTCGTATTTTCAGTCATACAGAGAGGTGCAAAAAAATCATATTCTGCTTCACATAACAGTTTTGTTATTATTTTTGACGATCATGTCAGAGATAGTGGTGATAATATTTATCATTTGATTTCTTCATAAGATAAATAAATGATAGCTTGGTATCTGATTTAATTTTGTTTTAGTCTGAATTAAATCATCATAATCAGGAATGGGAACTCCATTCCTGAGTTTTTTATATTTAAGGTTGGTTGCTTTCGCCCGTAATGCTTTTTTATACATCACTGATAAAGATATTTTCAGTCTCTTTATGATTAATCAGTTGTCTTGATTAGCTTCCGCTGCCAGCGTTTCTAGACTAATCCATCATAACCCGTCACATAGTGAAAAATAACCGATCGGGGCTTTTAGGTCTAATACTGTTGGGTGACCCAGTTACTGAAGTGGACTTTGGATTTTGGATTTGCATTTTCTGATTTGTCATAAAATTAATATTTAATCGTGATGTATGGATTAATTTGGTTTAGAGTTTGTTGTATATACCACATAGATGGAAGAATATTTAAATAAGTTAATGCTCATCTTATTTTGGTTATTTTGCTTTTTAATTATTCAGAGGATTGATAAATATGTTCGAGAATGATGTTGGTGTTCGCCAACAAGTTAAAAGAGAATTTATTTGGGAAGGGCACATGAAGGCGATTGAAAAAGCGTCTAAAGTGGGTAATTTTGCTGTCAGTTTTCGTGCGGCAGGGGAACCAACTTTGAGGGCGCTGAGTAAAGGTGCCGCAGCGAAAGGACACGATATACTAGAAAAAACAATTAAACCTGGTTCAATTAGAAAAGCTTATTCTGAAGGTGAAGCTTCAGATGTCATAAATAAGGTGCAGCAAGCCTCTATTGAGGGTTATGTTGGTCACTGGGATAGACAAAGTGGTCATCTTAAAGGGATGTATATGAGTAGTAACCACGGGTTATCAGATGGATTGGTCAGGAAAAGAGTTTATCCAATAGATTTAAATAATCTCGAAGTAAGTCTCTCTTCCTTGAAAGGAAAAGAGAACTGGGCTGCGCTGCCTTTCACTGGCGACTATGATATGCATGACATGATTAGTTTCACGACACAGCCACATTCAGTTCCATCTGCTTCATTAGAAGAAAAGAAAATTATTGATCTTATTAACCGATTTATTGCTCAATCTGATTTAAACCGGCCATTTGAAGATAAAGAACATAATGTTATCAGACATGGTCCTCAGGTAAGTTATCCTGCTTTTGCTATGGATAAAGAGAGAGAAGAAGTCAAGAAACGTGGTGGGATTGTTAAAGTTGTTGCCGAACCTGGAGAGTTTCCAGTTGCTATTATCTGTAAAGGAAAATGGATAATAGCCAATGATATTTATGAATTAGAAAAGTTTTACAACAAGGTTGGCGCAAAAATGAAAGTGAGTTGGAAACCGGGCGCTGGAAATCCAGGTTTTGTTCCTAATTCTGAAAAACCGGGGATGGCTAGATTTAGTCGGAAAAGATAAAACTGTGAGATATCTTATTACCCATTAGGACCAAATCACCCTTTTTACTCATTTGTGAAAAGGGTGATAAAACGTTGTGGATTATGAATTTCATCGTGCTTCGAGAAGTAACCCAGTATTTTTTATTTTGCTAAATCGGCATAACCTCTAACGCCAAATTTTGATTTAGCTGATTTTACAGCATCTAAAATTGCGGCAGCCATGACTTCAGCCGCAAGCATACCAACAATATTCACCGATGAATCCACTCCCCCTGTTGTCGCTGCAAAAATAGTGTCTCCGTCACTCATGGTATGAACCGGGTATATTGTCCTTGCAAGGCCATCATGAGCCATCTGGGCAACTTTTTTCATCTGGCTTTTATTCATATTTGCGTTACAGCAAATTATACCAATCGTCGTATTTATTCCCTGAGTGAAATGATGATCTTTATAATTTTCTAAAATGTAGGAAATGAGATCGATAAGATGACCATTTTCATCACATGCACCTGCGATGGTTTTGCCATTTTTAGGGTCTCTGATTTCACCAACAGCATTTACAACAACCATTGCGCCTACTGTTAGCCCCCCGGGTAATTTAACAGATGCTGTTCCAAGTCCACCTTTCATGGCTTTGTCAAAACCAGCTATCTTACCTATCATGGCCCCGGCACCGGCACCAATGTTTCCCGATGGAAAAGCGTTGGTAGAAGCGTTTTGTGCTGCAATATAGCCCATCTTGGCATCAGGACGAACAGCAGGATCGCCAAAATTTAGATCAAAAATTATTGCGGCTGGAACGATAGGTACGACAGTGACACCGACATCAAGACCTTTTTTTCTTTCTTCAAGATAGCGCATGACGCCAGAGGCGGAATCCAATCCAAAAGCACTACCGCCACTTAGCACCACTGCGTTGACTTTTTGAATGATATTAATGGGATCTAAAAGCTCGGTTTCCCTTGTTCCCGGTGCAGAACCCCTGACATCAACACCACAAACAGCGCCGTCGTTGAAAATAATGACGCTGCAACCGGTTTGTTTTAATTCATCTTCAGCATGTCCAACCTTGATACCTGGCACATCCAGGATTGTTCCATTTGTTTTATACATAAATGCTCACACCTTAATCTTTAAATTAATTTATTATGTATTTTAATGAGTAAAGAGGTGAATTATAGCAAAGGCGATTAAACAAATTTGAGTGTGTCATCATTTATTGATCAGCGACGGCTGGGGTTTTCTTTTCCGAGTTCTGCTTCTTGTCCTTCTTGAAAGGGGAATTCTTCTGCCAGCGTTTCAAGACTCACAGGCGATAGTGGAATGCGAGGAGAGGGTATCGCCCAATGTTTGATATCGTGGAGAATGGCAGAGCAGATTTTTCCCTGACAAGCTCCCATACCGCACCGTGTCGCCATTTTTGCGCTATGCCAATTCTGAAATGATTCAAGCTCTTTTAAACTCACATCTTCACAACGGCAGATCAACGTATCGGGTGGAAGAGACTGTGTGATCTCTTCATTCAATTTAAATGTTTGTGCTACCGCTGCGGTGAAACGCCGCCATTTTATTCGTTTCTGCTGCCATGCTTCAGCCAGTGCGTATTCATCACTTGCTGCAAATCCGGCAATAAACCCTTCACAAAGGGCAAGTTCACTGCCACCAATACCTGTACATTCTCCTGCTGCATATACACTGGGTATGGTTGTCTGTTGCCACGTATCTACCTGAATGTTTCCTTGTTCATCCAACAAGCAACCAAATAGTTGTGCTAATTCCGTATTGGGCCTTAAACCAAAACCACATGCCAGACGTGTACAGGATAATTTTTGTTTCCGCCCTTTATGCCTGATATATACGCCAGTCAACTTTCCTGCTATGGAGGTTTCTACACCCAACACTATGCTGTTTTTGTAATAATTTTTAAGTGGCATGAGCGTGATGGCTTGACGCAATTTTTCTGGCCAACGGATTAAGCGCAAGCCGAACGCTACTAAGCGGTACAAAGGCGCTTGTTCAATGATCCCGACTACATTCCCTCCCGCTTTGTTCACCGTCTCTGCAACCGCAAGCAAAAGCGGGCCGCTACCAGCAATCACAACATGCTCATCAGTCATGGGTAGGCCATTTTTTATCAGTGCTTGCAATCCTCCAGCGCCCGTGACACCCGGCAATGTCCATCCAGGAAAAGGCAGTAATTTTTCTTTGGCCCCGGTACAAAGGATAATGCGTTGATAGTGGATAATTCGGTACTGACTTGCTGTTGCAACAGTGACACATTGGCTGTCTACAGTAATTACCTTACAACCCGGTAAGTAGGTCAATGTGTCTTCTGATAGCACCGATAGATAATGTTTCGCTATGGGGGGTAATGCATGAAATGGTCCTTGACGCCAAATTTGTCCGCCTGCTCTGGGATTGTCGTCAAGCAGGATAACGATTTGCCGTCCTTGTAAGGCGGCCTGTGCGCTAGCTAATCCCGCAGGTCCGGCGCCAACAACCAACACATCACAGTGCAATACGGTAGAAGAAGATGTTGCCATGTTCAGATCCTCTCAACTTTCATACCCATTTCACACATTGTCTGGCACGCTAAATGACGGCGACCATTAATCATCAAACGGCACTCCTGACAGATCCCCATACCACAAAAAGGTACTCTCAATTGCTGTGATACCGACATACGGCAGTGCTCATCACCGGTATAAGCCAGCGCAGTCGCAACAGTAATCCCCGCAGGAACGGTGATCAGTTTGCTATCAATAAACAAAGTAATAAACGGTGGGTTTTTGAGTATCATGGCAACCTCTTCATGCTACTGTTTGACGGACTTAGGGGTGAAACGTGCAGGTTGGTAAGGTGATGGATCAATCTCTGTTTTTCTGTTCAGCATCAATGCAGCGATGATTCTGGCGCTGCCCGGTGCTGTCGTCACTCCTAATCCTTCATGGCCCACAGCCAGCCATAGCCATTCACAATCAGGATGTTGTCCCAATAGCGGCAAACCATCCGGAGTCGTGGCACGAAAACCAGACCAGCAACGTAAGATATTCATCTGACCAAGCTGAGGTAGAAAATGAAGTGCGCGTTGGAGCATAGAACGGAGTAGGGTGAGATCAATTGTGGGTTTTTCGTTATATAACTGGCGTGAAGATCCAATTAAGAGCTGACCAGTAGGCCGGGCTTGAACGTTAAAAGCCGTTGACGTGCCATCATCATGCGCACTGGCACTATACCCTAATTCCACCAATTGATGGGTGATGCAGGGAGGGTAACGATCGGTAATCGCCAATTGCCCTTTTTTAGGGAAAATAGGTAATTCAGGTAACAGATGTGTACTCCACAACCCATTTGCCAACAATATTCTCGGTGCGTAATATTTCTTTCCATCATTCAACACAACAGACTGAGGCTCTAAGGCATGGACTTGTCCCTTAATGAAGTGAATCTTTTCATTACAGGCAGCAAGAAACCAGTGTACGACATTCGGTGCATAGACAATTCCATCTCCAGGAACACATAAACCACCGGCTATTCCAGCTTTCACCATAGGTTCTATTTGATGAATCTGGGTTGCTGTCATCAGAATATTTTCAATTCCATAGTTGGCAAAATGTGCGCTTTTTTCCTCAGCAAGTGCCATGTCATCTTCTTCATCGGCCAGCCAAAGTGTACCGCATCCACGCCATGCACAATTTTCTGGCATATGAGAGGTGAATGTTCGCCATATATCTAATGAGTAACTACTCAATGCCAATTCGGCAGGATTATCGTCCATACACACCAGATGGCCCATTCCTGCCTGTGTCGCCCCTTTACCACCATCATCAATGACAGCAACGCTCAAACCGTCTTGTACTAACTGATAAGCACATGCGGCTCCAACAATACCAGCGCCAACGATAATAACATCCGATATTTGAGATGGGGTCATAGGTTAATTCCCCAAGCGAAAGGATCGTTCTTAGCGATGATTAATTTATTATCACCGTAAACATGCGCTGTTCCCCGGATCACGGGAGCAATTTTCTGACCAACCCAGTGATATTGGGCTTCAAAAACACTGCCAATAATGCTCGATTGTCGCCAAATCTCACCAGGCTGCAATTTTCCATCTGCGGCTAAGCAGGCTAATTTAGCGCTTGTTCCAGTGCCACAGGGTGAACGGTCATAGGTTTTCCCCGGACATAACACAAAATTGCGGCTATTCGCATGGTTATCAGGAGCAAACAATTCGATATGGTCGATACACTCGCCATTTTCACCCGTGATCCCCGTTTGTTCCAATGCTTGCCTAACGGCCCAACTGTATTGCGTGAGTTCAGCGATATGGCGGGGAGTTAGCGACTGACCATGTTGACTAATCAGAAAAAACCAATTTCCTCCCCAGGCAATATCGCCATTAACATCACCCACATCAGGCACATTTACGGTGATATTCTGTTGATAACGATAAGAGGGGACATTATGAACAGACACCTCTCTATTTTCATGGAGCACGGCTTCCACAAGACCAACAGGTGTCTCAATTTTATACTTGCCAGGTTTTAATCGGCCCAGATGATGGAGTGAAGCAATAAGGCCCATGGTACCATGGCCGCACATGCCCAAATACCCTGCGTTATTAAAGAAGATAGCCCCTATATCGGCTTCTGGTGCAGCAGGTGGACATAAGAGTGCACCCACTAATACATCATTCCCTTTTGGTTCAAGAATGAGAGCCTGGCGCCAGTGATCAAATTCAGCTTCAAAGCGCTGCCGCTGTTTGGCAACGGTTCCTTTGCCAAGAGATGGAAATCCCTCTATTACCGTGCGTGTGGGTTCTCCACCTGTGTGTGAATCAATGACGTGAATAATCTGATATGCGTTTTTCTCTGCCATAAGGCCACCAAATTAGTACATTTTTACCAGATGGTGGCGTAATATTTTGTTTGTCGCTTGATGAGTTTCATACCATAACATGTTGAAATCAGCATAGTGAAAAGATTGCTGAATTATCATATACCCTTCATCTTTCAAGTTGCTGCTTTGTTGGCTGCTTTCACTCACCCCAGTCACAGAGTTATCTATACCCGTTATCTTTCAAGTTGCCTCTTTGTTGGCTGCACTCACTCACCCCGGTCACATAGTTATCTATGCTCCCGGGGATTCGCTCCCTGGCCGTCGCGATGCATCTTGAAATCCATAGGGTATATGCTCCTGGGGATTCGTTCACTTGCCGCCGCGCTGCAACTCGAAATCTATTGGGTATAGAGACGTTCTAATAAAATGAAAAATTACAAATAAATCGTTGAGTTTTATCTTTACTAAAAAAACAATTTATAAATTATACCCAATATAAAAATAAATCAAATAAATCAAATAAATGAAAATAATGGCAACGAATTTCTGTGATAATTATCACATGAACATAATATATTGCTTTTGAACATTGCGTATATATTAAATCTGATATTTATTTAGCCAAGATAAATAATCAAATATAAGATTAATAATCTTATATTAGTGATAATATCCTGGAGATATTGATGATGAATATAGTCCATGACAACCTATACCAGAATAATGAAAAAAGCGGCTATGATGTTTGTAATATTGAGTTTTTATCAACACTGTGCAGTGGGCTTGTTAATCACAAACCCAATAACTTGCAAGATATTCTCAATACGGTTGCTTTAATTACCCCTTTGCTAAATGCGATTCCCAGTGTGGTTTTCTTTATTAAAGATATCAAAGCACGTTATCTCATTGCTAACCTTACATTGGCTACGCGCTGCGGATTTAAATCGATCTCTTCACTACTCGGTAAAACTTCCTCGGAAGTCTTTCCGGCCAAAATGGGTAGCTGTTACACCGAACAAGATTTACGTGTATTACATCAAGGGGTGATTATCCAAAACCAGCTGGAACTCCATTTTTACCATGGGCGTAAAACAGGCTGGTGCATGACATATAAATTGCCATTGTATAATCAGCATAATCAAGTTATTGGTATGGCTGGAATTTCTCATGATCTGATGGAAATTAAGGAAAACCATCCTGTGTACCAAAAACTGGCGATTGTTGATGATTATATTCGTGAACATTTTGATCAAACGATCCGTCTCAAAGAGCTAACTCATTTAACACATCTCTCGGTTGCTCAACTGGAACGTTACTGTAAACGCGTATTTCACCTGACCCCTCGACAAATGATCCACAAAATCAGAATTGAAAAAGCGTCTGAATTACTGGCTACAAAACTGCCTATCACAGATGTCGCTTTGCAATGTGGTTATACGGATCATAGCGCATTTACTCGGCAATTTAAGGCGTTAACTGGGCTAACTCCCAGTGATTTTCGCCAGTCAATTTTGCGGCTTCCTGATTCACCCATCCTTTTGTGATCCAATTGGCCTTTTTATCTGTAATCAGGAATTCCTATTATGCCAATTTCGTCATTGTTCACTGCGAAAAGTGACAAGCTTCTCTGTGGCGAAATAGCCATCATTCGATCAAAACCAATAAGTCACACTTTGTTTACAAAATAAAAACAACTCGTATTTTGAATATCAATCAAATAAATCAATGGCAATTACAGGATAGGGCTATGAGCAAAAAGAAAGTTAACTGGCAGGGGGTTTTTCCAGCAGTGACGACACAATTTAACCCCGATTTTTCCATTAATTTAGACGCCACTCATAAGGTAATGACCAACCTGATTAAAGATGGGGTTTCTGGTTTAGTCGTCAATGGCTCCGTAGGGGAAAACACCTCTTTGTCCATGGAGGAAAAGCGTGCTGTCATTGAGCTTGCGGTGGATGTTGCTGGTGGAAAAGTTCCCGTCCTTTCGGGGATTGCAGAACTGACAACCGATAATGCGTGCAAAATGGTTGCTGAATGCCGCCAGGCAGGGGCTAGTGGGGTGATGATCATGCCGCCACTGGTTTATACGCCAACACCAAAAGAAAATAGGGCGTATTTCCGTACAATTGCCGCCTCTACCGATTTGCCCATCATGCTATATAACAACCCTCTGCTGTATAAAAATGATATTACGCCGAAGATGCTGATATCTCTGGCCGATTGTGAAAATATCGTTGCGTTTAAAGATTCATCAGGTAATACACGTCCTTTTAGTGATATTCCCAATGAAACCGGTGATCGTTTCATTCTTTTTGCTGGTTTGGATGACGTCGTTTTAGAGTCGGTCGCCGTGGGAGCAGAAGGTTGGATTTCTGGCATGTCAAATGCCTTTCCACGGGAGGGAGAGACCTTATTCCGGCTGGCTAAACAGAAACGTTATGAAGAAGCTCGGGAGTTATATCGCTGGTTTATGCCTTTGCTGCATTTGGATTTCCGTCCTGATTTGGTGCAATGCATCAAATTGTGTGAAGAAATGGTTGGTCGTGGTAGTGCTATTACCCGTCCGCCACGTTTACCACTGGAAGGGGAAATATTGGCTGAAGTACGCGCTATTGTAGAAAAAGCTCTGGCAAATCGTCCTTTGCTGCCTGATGTGGGCCTCTGAATGCCATTTGGGGCTTATCTTATACCTTAGGAGAAATCATTATGTTGGTAACACATTCAGGTATGCAATTTATCGGTGGTCGCAGGCAAGCAGAGGGAGAGCGTTGTTTACACAGCCAGCGGGCGGAGGATAACTCACCAATGGGTTATGCGTTTTATCAGGCTACAGTACGTGAGGTTGAGCTCGCCGCTCAAGCCGCCGGCAATGCATTTACATGTTATAGCCAAACATCGTTAGCAGAACGTGCCGCTTTTTTAGATAAAATTGCAGATGAAATTGATGCTCTCGGCGATGACTTCATTGCCCTTGTATCAGCAGAAACAGCCTTACCACCCGCCAGACTTCAGGGCGAACAGTCGAGAACAAGCGGGCAAATGAGGCTATTTGCCACGCTGTTACGCCGTGGTGATGTTCATGCTGCCCGTATTGATACGGCACAACCTGAGAGAAAACCACTCTCCAGAGTTGATATTCGCCAATGTCATATTCCTCTTGGTCCTGTTGCGGTTTTCGGTGCCAGTAATTTCCCTTTAGCTTTTTCAACCGCTGGTGGTGACACGGCGTCAGCATTAGCTGCGGGCTGCTCTGTTGTTTTTAAAGCACATAGCGGCCATATGGCTACCGCTGAAATTATTGCAGAAGCCATTGAACGTGCAATCACCGCCACACAAATGCCCTTAGGTGTGTTCAATATGATTTATGGCAATAACGTGGGGGCCGATCTCGTCAAACACCCGATTATTCAGGCCGTTGGTTTTACCGGTTCACTCGCTGGTGGACGGGCACTATTTGATATGGCCATGCAGCGACCACAACCTATTCCGTTTTTTGCTGAAATGTCGAGTATCAATCCAGTTATTGTGCTGCCAAACGCCTTAACACAGCGAGGAAAACAAATCGCTCAAGAACTGGTAAATTCATTCACACTAGGTTGCGGTCAGTTTTGTACTAAACCGGGGATGATCCTGGGTATTCGTTCACCAGAATTTACTCAGTTTATGGCTCAATTAGGGCAGGAAATCACTCTTCGTCCGGCACAGTCAATGCTAAACCGAGGCACATTACTGAGTTACCAAAAAGGTATTCATCAGCTGGATAATGAACCCTTAATGAGACGGTTAGCCATTGGTAAACATCATGAAAATCAAGCCAGTGCGATGCTGTATTATGCAGATATTGCTTTGTTGTTGAATAAAAATACCTTATTACAAGAAGAGGTTTTCGGTCCTGTTGCTATTGTGATTGAAGCCGTAAATCAACATCAGCTCTTGCACGCAATTGACTGTTTGCCGGGACAGCTTACCGCGACCTTGATTGGTGAACACGATGAATTAGCTAATGCGCACGAGCTTAGTCGAAGATTACAGAACATTGCTGGCAGGGTGGTTATTAACGGTTACCCAACAGGAGTTGAAGTAGGTGATGCCATGGTTCATGGCGGGCCTTACCCAGCGACTTCAGATGCGAGAGGCACTTCAGTTGGCACACTGGCGATATGGCGTTTTCTGCGTCCGGTATGTTTCCAAAACTATCCTGAATCCTTACTTCCCCCAGCTCTGCAAAACCGTAATCCGTTAAATATTTCTCGGTTAATTAATGGGGGAATGAGTAGAGAAGCATTATAAGTTAGCATCGCTTGCTATCGGGAAGCTCATTATTGCGCCACTGTTATGCGAAGTTACCTTGCTTTGGCGTATATCAAATAAAAAACAGAAAAGAGCGAATAATTATGGTCCCATACGAAGCCGCGTCACTGCCAAAATCCGATTCCGGGCAGGGAAAATTTAAAAAACAGTTAACACTCACAGATTTAACCTTCATTGGATTGGGGGCTATTTTTGGCTCTGGCTGGTTATTTGCCGTCAGCCATGTGTCTATTATTGCAGGGCCAGCTGGGATTTTTTCCTGGGTGATTGGCGGTATCGCCGTACTTTTACTCGGCATTGTTTATTGCGAACTGGGGGCGGCATTACCTAAATCGGGTGGCATTATTCGTTATCCGGTATTTTCTCATGGTGAGCTCATGGGATATTTAATGGGGTCTATCACTTTAATCGCGTTTTCTAGTCTTATCGCTATTGAAGTTGTTGCGGCTCGACAATATGCGGCTGCGTGGTTCCCATTTCTTAGTCGGCCTGGTTCTGGTGATCCAACTTTGGCAGGTTGGTTGGTTCAATTTATTTTATTAGCATTTTTCTTTTACCTTAATTACAACAGTGTGAAAACCTTTGCGAAATCCAACAATATTATTAGTATCTTCAAATTCGTTGTTCCGCTGCTGGTTATTGTTATCCTTTTGAATTACTTCAATCCAAGTAATCTGCAAGTTCACGGATTTTCTCCTTATGGGGTATCTGGTGTTCAAGCTGCGGTTTCGGCTGGTGGCATTATTTTTGCCTATCTTGGTTTGACGCCAATTATTTCTGTCGCCGGTGAAGTGGAAAAACCCCAAAAGACAATTCCGATTGCCCTTATTCTGTCTATTTTACTGTCTACGGTCATTTATGTTTTATTGCAATTAGCTTTTCTTGGTGGGATACCCTCAGAGTTACTCTTTGGTGGCTGGAAACAAATTGGACAATATTTTTCACTGCCGTTTCGTGACATAGCTTTAATACTGGGTGCAGGATGGCTTGCTTTTTTGGTGGTATGTGATGCGGTGATCTCCCCAAGTGGCACTGGGAATATTTATATGAATGCGACTCCGCGTGTTATTTATGGCTGGGCAAAAAGTGGAACGTTGTTTAATGTGTTTACCCATATTGATGAACAATCGGGAATACCCCGTCCTGCACTTTGGTTGACATTTATTCTTGCTATTTTTTGGACATTACCTTTTCCTTCATGGGAAAAACTCATCAGTGTTGTTTCCGCGGCATTAGTCTTGAGCTATGCGTTAGCGCCAGTAACCGTTTCTGCTTTACGCCGAAATGCCAAAGAGATAAAACGTCCCTTTTATATTAAATGGTTTGCGATCATTGGTCCGCTCTCTTTTATTATTTCCGCTTTCATTGTTTATTGGTCTGGTTGGGAAACGGTTTCCTGGTTGCTTGGATTACAGATTGTCTTATTCTTTATCTACTTGTTATTCAAAAATAAAGTTCCTGTAGACAAAGTGAGTTTACGCCAACAGATAACTTCTTCTTTGTGGTTGATTGGTTTCTATAGTGCAATGATCATTTTGTCCTATTTAGGCACATTTGGCGGTAAAGGCATTATTTCAGCGCCTTGGGATATCGTTGCAGTAGCAGTGATATCTTTAATTGCTTTTTATTGGGGAACGTTTAGTGCTTTACCCAAGGCGGTTTTACCAACGGAAGACGAGGATTAAATTCCAAATAAATAACCATAATCAGGAATGGGAAACCCATTCCTGATTACTATCTGAACTTAACGGTTTGCTACTTTCGCCCGTAATGCTTGTTTTTCTGCATCACTGATAAAAGCGGTTTCCAGCCCATTTATTTGAGCCTGGCGGATTTGAGCGGCGGATAAACCTGCGGCAGGGGCAGCAACGTCATATTCATGGCGAATGTCGATACCTTCAACTACCGGATCGTCTGTATTAATGGAAGCAAGAATCCCTTTTTCCAGGAATCTTTTTAGTGGATGGTCCAATAAAGAATTAACGGTGCTGGTTTGAAGGTTTGAGGTTAAACAGGTTTCAATACCGATACGATTTTCAACTAAATAATCCATCAAGGCTGGATCAGTAATCGCTTTTACACCGTGACCGATACGAGTCGCGCCTAATTCACGAATGGCATGCCAAATACTTTCAGCGCCTGCTGCTTCACCAGCATGGACAGTTATTTGCCAGCCAGTATCACGAGCTTTAGTAAAATGAGATTGGAAAAGATGACCTGGGAAACCTAATTCATCACCCGCCAGATCCAATGCAGTAATATGCTGGTGGTGAGCCAGTAAACCAGCCAATTCTTGATAGCAGGCGTTTTCACCAAAAGTTCTGCTTAGAATACCAATAAGGCGAATATCGATGTCGTTATTTTGGCGGGCAGAATAGATACCATCAATAACGGCTTCAACAACCCCTTCAATGGGTAATTGATGTTTCATTGCCATGTAATAAGGGGAAAAACGTAATTCCACATAATCCAGACCAGCATTTACAGCATCTTCAACATTTTCAATAGCAACCCGCCGGCAGGCATCTAAATCAGCCAGTACTGCCACACCCCAATCTAATTTTTGTAAAAAGCTAACGAGATCGGGTTCATTTTCAATAACCTGAACATGAGGAAGTAGTAATTCCAGGTTATTAGCTGGTAGTTGAATATTATGCTGGTGGGCAAGATCTAAAATGGTTGCTGGCCGGATATTGCCGTCAAGATGGCGGTGTAAATCTGTTAGTGGGAGCTGTATATCAATCATATTCCGGGTCCTTTTTTTATATAAAAAAGCCAGTCAAATTGGTTGACTGGCATTTTAGCATAAGCGTTTATGGTTGTTTATTGTGCAGGTTGCACCGTGCCTTCTGCCTGTATATTTCCACTGTTGTGGCTGTCATCCTCTGGCATCGTTTGCTCTGGTGCTTCGTCATCATCAGAAGACTCGGATAAACCATACTCAGACATGAACTTAGGTAAGGACATTTTCTCACCGTTCATTTCTACTTTACCGTCTGCATAATTAAACTTAATGCTAATAGCGTTATCATCAACAGTGGTGATTCTAAACAATTTTCCAAGTTGCTCCAATTGTTTTACCTGTTGTTCCGCGTTTTCTTCAGCTCTGCCTTTATCCATACCATTAACCAATGATGCTTGAGTGGCGAATTCAAGTACCATTGGTTTTGGTAATGTCACATTCAGAGACATATCCTGAATCAAAGTGCGGATAGCTTCCTCGGTTTTCATTGAAGATAAGCTACTTTTATCTTTCGGTAAATTCTTCAGACTCACTTTGTAATTAATGGTACTTTCACCTTTGGTATTTTTCCAGGTTAATGGTTCGATACCAAATTGCGGATTATTTTTCAGCAGGATGGGCAGATTAGAAAAAATAGCATCAATAATAGCTGTGTCTGCTGCATCGGAAGAGAGATCGCCAGAAGCGAGAGATTTGGCTGTGGCATCATTATATGCTTGGGTAAATTTACGCACGGCTGCACCATCCAGACGATCCGCGGTAATAGCAAATGTCCCGGAACCAAAATCAATATCTTTTAGTTTGAAACCATCTAAACTATACGTGATTTTCCCTTTCAGATTCGTTTCGTCTTCACTGATATTTGAACCCATTTTAAGGCCAGAGAGAACGATATCTTGATTGGTGATACCTTTCAGACTGATTTCCTGAATTTTGATGTTTTGATCACCCACATAGATATCAAACTTGCCTTTTTTATTGGACAGGTCTAAATCAATACCTTTAACAACGAAGTTTTCGTCATTTTTGTTGATGGTCAGTTGGTCACTCTTTATTGTCAGTGAGATATCTTTCAGCCCGTGGCTGAGATCTGAAGTCAGTTTGGCGCCAGAAAAATTGAATTTAGCGCCATTTTCTGCAAAATCGACAGGGATGATATCAACATCAGAAATAGTATCGCCACTATAACTGATACGAGAATCAGCAGTGAACAGAGATTTGCCTTTCGTAACTTCAAATAATGGTTTTAAAGCTTCGCTATTTTCCAATTCGGAATGCACGGAAGCCGCGCTGGGAATAAGGGTAAATTTCTTCACTTGTGCCAGCGGGAAAGGGCCGTGATCAATCACAGATTTAATTGAGATCTCTTCACCAGGTTTGATTTCTGCGTTTTTAATACCTTCTTTAACCTTCAGGACAAGACGTACATCAGAACTAAATACGCCACGCTGGAAATCTTTACTCTGTAATACCAGACCAGTTTCAGGGAATGCTTTTTCCAACTCTGCATTTGCGAGGGCAACAGCTGGGCCAATATGTTGCTCGATTTGTTTACCGGTATACCATGAAGCTCCAGTCCAGATTGCACCTAAGGCAACGATAACGCCTACTGCCACTAACGATTTTTTCATAATGGAAATCCATCCTTTTAGTACATATTTGCAGGTAATTAGCGGATAATATGTACTCTTCTAGTATAAAATGGCCGTTGACACAGCTTGGAGTTTAAGTCGTGTTTAACAGCCTGTGAATAAGTTTTAGACCCAGATTAGCGTATATTATTAATTAAAAACCCGAGCGGTAAAACCATTACCGTGAATAGTCACAACTTTCTCGGTAGCAGATATAAATACCGATTCACCTGGGAAAATTCTTAATTGGTGTTCGCCAGATTGTATAACTGTTTGACCTTCAACACAAAAAACAATTGATGCTGAATTGTTCTCAAGAGCAATTGGCTGTTCTGATAAAGGATAAATAGAAAATGCAAAATCATTGATGGGAACCGGGAAGTTCTGCGCTGTTTTTTGCTGTTTTGGCAGGGTTAATAATGTGTTTACTGGTTTTGGTACAAAATCGAGGTTTGCCATTAACTCAGGAATATCCATATGTTTATTGGTCAAGCCAGCCCGCAGAACATTATCTGAGTTTGCCATGACTTCAAGCGCAACGCCTTCCAGATAAGCGTGAGGCGTGCGGGCGCATAAAAACATAGCCTGGCCTGGTTCAAGCTCAATAACGTTTAACAAAAGCGGGGTAAACAGACCATTGTCGTCAGGATAAAACTCTGCCATTTTTTTAATGGTATCCCAGGGTTCTCCGATGCGGCTGTTTAATGCTGATTTTAATACGCCGAGAGCCAGCTGTTTTTGTTTGCCGCTCATATTGAGTAATTGGCAAAATAAAAAAGCAAGATTCTGTTCATCCGGTTTTTGGATAAAAAATCGAATCTTGGGATGCGCCGCAGTAACAAATTCCAATAATTGTACGATTTCGTTTAATGGCCGAAATCCATTGATTGCCCGGAAAGGAGTCAGGGCATAAACCAATTCGGGTTTATGGTTATCGTCTTTGTAATTTCTTTCCGGTGAATCTAGTGGAATACCCGCGGTATTCTCTTTGGCAAAACCCTCTTCTGCGGATTTCTTATCGGGATGAACCTGAATAGAGAGCGGTTGAGCTGCACACAAAATTTTAAATAAGAAAGGTAAACGGTGAAATTTATCTGCAACTTCTTTTCCTAGATATTTTTCCGGATCACCGGCTATTAATTCATTTAGGGCAACCGGTTTCCCCGTTTCAGGATTGACGACAATTGAACTGCTTTTAGGATGAGCGCCCATCCATAATTCAGCCATTGGCAGATTATCTGGATTTTCAACACCATAAATATCAGTCAGGGCAGTTTGACTTCCCCAGGAATAGTGCTGGATCTGATTTATCATCTTAAACATGGCCGTTACTCTCTTTTTAAAAAAATCAATCTATTTCCTTGCGACTACAATACGATAAACACGACTTGGTCGGCATAATCAGGAACTAATATATGGCATGATAACAGAATGCTATACCCAATAGATTTCAATTTACAGCGTGGCGGCAAGTGAACGTATCCCCAGGAGCATAGATAACGATGTGACAGGGGTAAGTGAACGCAGCCAACAAAGCAGTGATTTGAAAGATGAAGGGTATATACCCAATAAATTTCGAGTTGCAGCGCGGCGGCAAGTGAACGAATCCCCAGGAGCATAGATAACTATGTGACTGGGGTGAGTGAAAGCAGCCAACAAAGCAGCAACTTGAAGGATGAAGGGTATATGCATATTCGATTATTCTGTGTGTTAAGGAGAGATAGTAATGGCAGCCACTCGCATTGAAAAAGACTCAATGGGGCCTATCGAAGTACCTGCTGACCAATTATGGGGAGCGCAAACTCAACGCTCGCTGGAGCATTTCCGCATTTCGCAGGAGAAAATGCCGGTTGCATTGATCCACGCTCTTGCATTAACCAAACAGGCTGCGGCTAGTGTAAATATGGATTTGGGTCTTCTGCCGAAAGAGCGGGGTGACGCAATTATTGCTGCCGCAAAAGAAGTGCTGGAAGGTAAACATTCAACAGAATTTCCGCTTGCTATCTGGCAGACCGGTTCCGGAACACAAAGTAACATGAATATGAACGAAGTGTTGGCGAACCGTGGTAGCGAGATTCTTGGCGGGGTACGGGGTAGTGAACGTCTTATCCATCCTAACGATGATGTCAATAAGAGCCAGAGTTCTAACGATGTTTTCCCAACCGCGATGCATGTTGCCGCAGTTATCGCGCTGCGTGAACACCTTATCCCTGAGCTGAAAGTATTACAAAAAACACTGGCTGATAAAGCTGAAGCTTACAAGGATATCGTCAAAATTGGGCGTACTCACTTGCAAGATGCGACGCCACTAACACTTGGTCAGGAAATTTCCGGCTGGGCAGCCATGCTGACTCATAACCTGAAACACATTGAAGACACTATTCCTCATGTTTGTGAATTGGCACTAGGTGGTACAGCGGTAGGTACTGGTCTGAATACGCATCCTGAGTATGCCGTTCGCGTGGCTAAGAAGCTGGCTGAATTAACCAGCCATCCGTTTGTCACTGCACCAAATAAATTTGAAGCTCTGGCTACCTGTGATGCACTGGTTCATTCACACGGTGCATTGAAAGGTCTGGCGGCTTCAATGATGAAGATTGCCAACGACGTTCGCTGGCTGGCTTCTGGCCCACGCTGTGGTATTGGTGAAATTTCAATTCCTGAAAACGAACCAGGCAGCTCAATCATGCCAGGTAAAGTTAACCCGACTCAATGCGAAGCAGTCACTATGCTTTGTGCTCAAGTGATGGGTAATGATGTTGCTATCAATATTGGTGGAGCATCTGGCAACTTTGAACTGAACGTGTTCCGCCCAATGGTTATTGATAACTTCTTGCAATCTATCCGCTTACTGGCTGATGGTATGCGTAGCTTCAATGAGCATTGCGCTATAGGTATCGAGCCTAACCGTGATCGGATCACTCAATTGTTGAACGAATCTTTGATGCTGGTAACCGCGCTGAATACGCATATTGGTTATGACAAAGCAGCTGAGATTGCCAAGAAAGCGCATAAAGAAGGGCTGACATTGAAACAATCAGCAATGAAATTGGGTTATCTGACAGAAGCTGAGTTTGACGAGTGGGTTCGTCCTGAAGATATGGTTGGCAGCTTGAAATAATTGCTGCTTTAACCATGAAAAACTAACCGGAGACTGGCGCTCCGGTTTTTTGTTTTACTGCGATAATTGACTTATTGTGACTATTGTATGACGTGTAACATTGTCGTATGCTATTACACACCATGTAATACGGATAGGACGATGATTAAATCATTCAAGCACAAAGGGTTGAAGCAACTTTTTGAAAAAGGGATTACTTCTGGTGTACTGGCGCAGGATGCCGAGAGGATTAACGACCGTTTACAGGCTATTGATGCGGCAAATGAAATAGGTGAGTTAAACCGTCAAATCTATAAACTTCACCCGTTGAAAGGAGATCGCGAAGGTTACTGGTCTATTACTGTCCGGGCTAACTGGCGCATTACTTTTCAGTTCATTAACGGTGATGCTTACATTTTGAATTATGAGGATTATCACTAATGAGACAATTTAAAATTTCCCATCCTGGAGAGATTATAGCCAGAGATTTAGAGGACATGGGTGTTAGTGGTCGTCGCTTTGCACTCAATATTGGAGTAACACCCGCTACGGTATCGCGTTTTCTTGCCGGTAAAACTGCGTTAACTCCACCATTGGCAATTCGTATTGCCGCAGCGCTGGGAAGTACACCTGAGTTTTGGCTGCGTCTCCAGAGCGCTTATGACCTGCGTCAGTTGGAAAATCAAATCGACACGTCTGGGATTGTTTTATATGGCGAGCAGGAAGAAATGTCGCAGGTCACTTCAAAGTATTAAACAATAGTAAATGCGGGGCTACGCCAGCCTTGCATTTGTTGGCAGTTATCGCAGCTACCCCTTTTTGCATGCTGCTTTAACCATGAAAAACTAACTGGAGACAGGTGCTCCGGTTTTTTGTTTTACTATCTCAGATTATTTTTTGTCTTTACCAATCGGGAATCAATGCCGAAATCAAGGTGTTTAACTGTATTGATATACTGATGAAAATCTTTCGCCATGGGGTTCAACATGACGTTATTTTCATAAGGGACGATGGCAGAGGGAACCATCAGACCAATGGAATGACTAACTTCGAACCATTCACTGCCTATTTCCATAGTGCAAGCAGGAGGTATGGGATCATTCCAATCAGGCGGTAATGTATCAAGGTTTAAAATATCAATTTGGTTTTCGGGGATATCGATACTTAACAGCGAAAAATCAGCGAGAAGCTCATCGTCTCCTACATGGACAAGTACTTCCAGCACAGCAAGAGAAATAGAAGTGGCAACATAGACCGCTGGTCTTCCTATATTATGCCAGCGGCCACCATACAGTTTTGCCCCAGTACCGCTCCATGCTGATTCGACATACTTTGAACGGGTAAGTCGGTATAGGATCACGATACAATCCCGTGCTCAATTCTTCCTATGAGATTCATGACATCTAACGCTCCACTTTCTGTATCAAGCATTGATTCAGGTGTTACGTATCCTAAACCTCGGATTGGGCGCTTCATCCACTGAGTTGCTTTATCTTTGTCACCGTTAAATAGATCCACAGCGTAATCCATTACACGAACGAATCGGGCAATCCGCTGACTTTCATCAGCCGTGAATTTACCTTTGCCTGAACGGCGTCTTGAATAGCTGCGTATTTGAATACCAGCAATCCGCAGGATATCTCCTTTACCGAATGTGGACCAATTTTGTATTTTCTCAACTATCGTTACTGGTAGCCCTTCGTTTAATACCGCATTCAAATGTGGCCCGCTGCTTGAAGGGAAACCCACTGTTCGCCAAAGTGGGGAAGGACTTTGGACTTTATGGCTTGGTGTAAAAACTTGCATAAGCACCTCGTTAGTCATTTGTCAATTTTATAATAGACAGATGACCTGATTAGGTCAAATAACAAGTGATTTGAGGATAAATTATAATGACTGTATATACATACAGTCTGATTTGCCTTAAAATGAAGAAGTTGATGTAGTAGTTTCGTATTCCCCGGTATAGGGCTTTATTCTGAAAAACTCATACTCCTTTTTAGTATACTGAATTTTGGCTGTGAATTATAATCCACTTACTATTTTTTGAATCCAAGAAGGATAAACTACATGTTAGGGCCAGTATCGAATTATCAATATATCTCAGCCAAAATCAGTAGCAGTGAAGGTTCACTTCCCCGGAGAGTAGACATGCATACCTCCTACGGAAGTGATAATGACACAGCAGAAATGCTGAACAATAAAGTAGAAGCTCGATTAAATGATATCATTATAAAAAACAATGAAATGTTCGGGTTTGATTATTACCAGCAAAACCCATATGAGCGGAAAATCCTCCTCGAAAGTAGAAAGGGGTATTGTGGAGAATGTTCCGACGAAGTATTGAAATATATTGACGATAAATATTATGAAAAAGTCAACCCATCTAAAGAGCACTATTTTGTTTTGAGCAAAGATCAAATCAATATTATTGAGCCATCTTATAAGCAAATGTTTTTTAAAACAGAAGCAACAGAAATGGAGTTTGATAAAACAAATAAAATCCTAAAAGAATTCCCTGATGTCTTTGTTGGTAGTAAAAATGATTTTGATTATATGATAATAAAAATTTGCGATATCTTTGGCATTAGCGCACCCCATACACTCGAATACTGGAATCTTAATCAAAGATCACGTTAATTAGAGTCGATTTATACCCAATAGATTTCAAGTTGCAGCGCGGCGGCAAGGAAGCCAATCCCCGGGAGCATAGCAAACTCTATGACAATTTATTTTTACTCTCTTAGATAATTCAAACTTACATGAGAATTACATAATGACAATATCCTCTAAACCTAACCTTCAACTTGTCTACGTATCTGATATTGAACGTTCGACGGCTTTTTACCAGACACTTTTCAATGCTGAGCCGGTGTTTTCCAGTCCCCGTTATGTGGCATTTTCTGCGGACGGCGAAGCATTGTTTGCCATTTGGTCGGGGGGAACAAAGCCAGATGTTGCCGTTCCGCGGTTCTCTGAGATCGGTATTATGTTGCCATCCAGCGAAGATGTAGATCGCCTTTTTGCAGCATGGCAGAAGAACCCCGATATCAAGATTGTGCAAGAACCTTACACTGAAGTTTTTGGTCGTACTTTCCTTGTTGAAGATCCCGACGGTCATATTATTCGGGTATGCCCCTTGGATTAAGAAGATTGTGTATTCTCTCTATACCCGTTATCTTTCAAGTTGCCTCTTTGTTGGCTGCACTCACTCACCCCAGTCACATAGTTATCTATGCTCCTGGGGATTCGCTCCCTTGCCGTCGCGATGCATCTTGAAATCCATAGAGTATAAATATTTGTGAATTAATTTCTAGGGTAGGTTTTTCTGAAGAAATTATTTTTGCATCATAATTTGTTCTGTTAAACACTCGGTCTTCTTGCAGGACAATTCTCTTGTCCTGCAATTATTGTTGGCTGATTTTCATTTAAATTTCACGATATAAATGCAGTCTGGGAATAATCAGTTCCAGTGGTTTAGCTTTGGGTTTATGACGATGCACTATTGCATTAGCATTGTAACCACTAAGTTCACCTATCTTTGGTTTGTTATCGCCATAGTTAACATAAAATGCAATTATTGGCAGAGGACAAGCATATTGCACTTGCTTTTGTTGATCGGTATACCAGACTCGTGCAATAGGTTGCACTTTTACTGGGCGTTTTATTTTTAAAACTACATCGTCGGACAATTTTTTTATGTCGGTGATTTCTCTGGCAACTAATTCTGCCCATTGTTCTCGGGAATAAGGGGAAACCGCACGCCCAGAGTGATAACTTTTCTCCAAACGTTGCAGAATTTGATCTTTTGTAACTTTATTGATGATGTTTTTATTTGCCCAACCAAAATGAACGGAATCAGGATTAAGCAGGGGAGTGATGGTTCTGTAGGCGTTTAGTGTAATCAACCCATGTAATTGATTATGCACAAACTCAAACCTCTGTTCTTTATTCACACCTGATTGAATGGTTACGATATGTTCAAGTTCCGCTTTTAGTTTATTAATTTCTTCAATCAAAGATAAAGCAGAGTGATATTGTAGTTGATTTACAGAAAAACATAATACACCGGGAAGGCGAACTGCCGCTTTACTGCTGATATTTTGATTATTGTGATGGATAAATAACTTCAGATAATGGTTTAAACCTAAATCTAATGCTTCATTACCTGTTATTTTATTAACCGTTATTTCTGTTATTGGATCATGTTCACTGCCTTTTTCCACATTTGGCAGAACAAATACATGGGCAGCCAGTAAAGAATAATGGTGAAGGAGTTCATTCAATTGTTTCAATTTGCTTTCTTGTTTTTGAAAGCAACTATTCAAATTTTCAATTGATAAGTATTTATTCATCTAAGTAACGCCTTTAGTTACAACATACTTTTTAGTATAAAACAAAAAACATAAACATCAAACTCGCCTGTTCATAAAAAAAGCTAAACAAAACTAATTGAATATCCGTATCACATAAATAGTCTTTCCAATAGTGTAACGACATTGATTGTCTTATGCTTAGAAAGAATCGCGGTAACCCGCCCGCGGGGTAGGCCGCTGTACCGATGTTTCTTCGGAGGTCAATATTATGAATAATTTGGTAATCGAAAAAAACTTTGGACATTCACGCACAAGCCCAGCTCAACAGGTAAAAATTAATGAACAATTTAGGTTACAAAATGCTTACGATAATCTTTTGCCGATTAAGGTGACAAGGTTCTTTCAGCAAAAAATTGATGAGGAAGTTGCCACATTAGGCCACACTGAAGGCCCACTTCATCGGATGGTTTATCCGACAAAAGAGCGCTTATTGGTGTGTGCTCCTGGTGAAGTGGCCTATTTTGTAGATGACCGCGAAAATATGCCTGAAGACGCTCCCGGCAATATTATCCAGAAATACCGAAATCGGGCGCTATTTATGCCTACTTCCACGTGTGTATCTCACTGTCAGTATTGCTTTCGCCAAGATGTTCTTTCCGAACAACACGAAACTGGAAAAACAGTGCTTGATAAGGCGATATTGGAATTGGATTCCTACCTTAGTATGCATCCTGATATACAAGAAGTGATCCTATCCGGTGGCGATCCAATGACACTTCCCATGGAATCATTGCAAAGCATTATTTCTGCAATAAAATCCCATGCACAAGTTAAATCGATCCGAATCCATACAAAGACCATTAGCTACTTCCCGCAGGTTTTTAAGAGCGATGAAAAATTAAGGCTCCTTGCATCCGCCGGAGTGCGTCTTGTATTTCATTTAACGCACCCGTATGAACTTTGCGAAGTGGTCCGAAAGACGATAAAACGCATTCAAGACACAGGAATACGATGCTACAACCAGTTTCCAATACTTCGACAAATAAATGACCATCCTGAAGTATTGAGAAGACATCTTAAAACACTCGATTGTCTTGGAATTAGAAACCTCTCTGTTTTTATCCCCGATCCAATTAACTTTTCGGCACTGTTCAGTATAAGTTTAGCTCGCTTGAGGAATATCATTAATGAGCTGAACTGGCGTAGCCCATCTTGGATTAATTCCACGCGGTTTGTTATGGATACAAAAGTAGGAAAAGTGCGAGTGCGTCGAGAAGATATGACACATTACGATGCTGAACGTGGGATAGCGATTTTTGAACGCGATGGAAAAACAATACATTATCCTGATTTTCCAGCAAATCTAGACATCCCGGGTGAGATCAAAACAATGCTTTGGAAAGATTATGTTAGCCTTAATTAATGGTTTTATCTTGTGCTTAGGACTGGTCATTTCAATTGGTCCCCAAAATATAGAGATCCTTCGGGTTGGCCTGTTAAACGACCGTGTTGTCCTGCTTGCCTCAGTGTTTGTCGTTTGTGATGCGATCCTAATTACCATCGGTGCATTAGGTGTTGGAAGTATTATTGCGTTAAACCGAGAAATAACTATGGCTTTGATGTCATTCACCATTGTGTTTCTTCTATTCCTGGCGCTTCAAGCAGGGCGTCGGTCTATGAGAAAGAGTGAGGTGGTGATTACCTTTGGTGAGCGACAAAATACCAATGCTTCTGGCATGGTGAAACGTGGACTTGTTCTCTCGTTCCTAAATCCTTTAGCTTTGCTGGAAACTATCGTCATCTTGGGATCAACCGCAGCACCTTATCCAGTTAGTCATCGAATTTTGTTCGTGGCTGGCGCACTGGCAGCTTCGTCTATATGGTTCTATGGCCTGGCTTATAGTTCGCATAGGTTATCTGCCCTCATATCGCAGCCGTGGCAGCACCGCATTATAGAGGCCGTTGTTGCTGTTACTCTGTTTATTACGGCCTGCTGGCTACTACAACGTACTTTCATCATTTAAGCTAAATATAAAATTAAAAGGAACAGCATCCTGCTGTTCCCGATAATCATTATTTCATAACATACTGGATATCAGGCTGGGTTAATGGTTGTATCAATCACTTGGTAAAATGCATTCAGGGTATCTGCAACTGTCCAGACACCTAATATAACGTGGTAGCCTTGATAACCTTCTGGCAAAGTACATTTATTAATAACTTTATTCCCCGGCATTTTTTCCTGGTAATCCTCAAAACAGAAAGGTGTACTATTAAATTGCTCTCTGGTTAAAGGCTTATTGGGGTCCCAGTCTAATTTAGTAATAAAATATTCCCAACTTGAAGTCTTGTGTTGGATTACAATTTCCCATTTGAACTCAATATCACCGGTAGTAATGGGAATTTTCTTCCAGCGCTCTGCTGTTTGAACATCCAACGCGCCGAAGTGACCAATACCAGCACTGGCAATATGACCATCTTCTGGACCAGCTTGCGGGAAGCCTTTCTTAGCTTCAAGAGATTGAGGCTCATATTCCACCAACCCGCAATCGGTATTTTGTTTATTTCCCTGTGCAGAACAAAGGAATGCTCGACTTCCTGGACTATCAATATAACCATGAGCCCATACACCATTAAATAAAGCTGCGGTTACCGTGGTGGCTAAAGTCATCATTCTCACTTTATGTTTGTACATAATAGTGCCCTCCATTAGACAGGATAATTACTCTATGACAAACAAAGCCCCGGGACTTAATTATTAAGTTTATAAGAATATATATGATTATCCATTTCATAAATTGGTTAGCAATCTAATTACATTAAGGTATTGAAATTTTGCTCTAAAAGTGCCTGTTATTATTTTTTATAATATAAAAAGACATGATTTCTATAATTTATTCTACCTTGCTGATAAAAAAGACAATTTGGGCGTTTTGAATGGTGTGTCTACTCACTTAAAAACACGTATCTACAGTATGGGAATGTATCACTGTCAGACTATTTTACTGAGGATATTCAGGGCCATGTGCAAAGTATGAACTAAGTCATCCAAACAATAGTTCCTAGCATGGTATTTGACTGGCAAATTCATCTGTTTATACCTAATAGATTTCAAGTTACAGCGCGGCGGCAAGTGAACGCATCCCCAGGAGCATAGATAAGGGGTGCGTGAAAGCAACCAACAAAGCAGCAGCTTGAAAGATGAAGGGTATATGGGGATAGCAGCAATATAATGCTGTTCCATTGAACTAATAAAATAACTACCTGTCTAACCCAGTTAGATGGATAAGCCTTCGATATCATAGAAGATAAATCAATTAATCTCGTTGTTGATAGAAGGGGGTGAGGCATAAAACGTTTTGGTGAATTACAGGATAGATAATCCGGTTAGTGATCCTGTATTATTTGACGGTAGTTCTGATAGCTCAAAACCGAATTGAACTATTTAAGTGTTCTACTATTTATCTGGATGCGATATTTGTTAAAATTAGTGCCGTAAAATACGGATTGCGACAGGAAAACCGCACAAACTATTGGAGTAAGTAGCTTGGAATTAAATCAAGTAATAACTGCGCTTAAAAAGTCTGACAACAATTGGACTGTAGAGCAAACAGGTGAATGTCTCGTAATTACTAACGAAGATGGCGTTAAAGCGCATTTAGCCATCTGTGGAAAACAAATTACAGTAGAAGCGTTGCTGTTCTCGGAAGAATATGTTTCGGATACAGCGGCCTTAAATAAGTTCATTTTAGAAACACATAAGATGATTCCTCTGACTTCTGTTGGAATTACTGCCGTAGATGGTCAATCTTACTATACAGCTTTTGGTGCGTTATCTTCAGAATCAAAAGTGGATAGTGTTGTCATCGAAGTTTCTATGTTGTTCACCAACATTACGGAGCTTCTTGATGCGTATTCTGAGTTTCTAAAATAACAATATAGGGTGAAAATATTATGAGTAGTGTATGGAAAAAGCTTTTTAAAGCAATTAAAGGGACTGTAAACAATGCGGCAGAAGCTGTAGCTGATGGAAACGCGTTGACCATTCTTGATCAGGAAATTCGTGAAGCGAAAGCAGAAATCCGCCTTGCTGATGAGAGCCTGATTAGTATTATCGCTAAGCGCAAAATGGCAGAGCGAAAAGTTTCATCTATCGGAACCAGTATCACTGAATATGAAAATCACGCTCGTTCTGCGGCTAATAAAGGTGACAATGGGCTTGCTTTAGAATGTGCTCAGAAAGTTGCAAACCTGCGTGGTGAGTTGGAAACAGAACAATTACAACTTGAATCTTTCAAGAAATCTGAAGCTACCCTTCGCCGCACGGTACAAGAAGCGAAAGAAAAAGTGTCCCAGCTTGAGAATCAAGTGGATCTTGTTAAGGCAACTGAACAGGTACAAAAAGCACAGGCTGCTACTCACAATTCTGTCATTGGAGCGTCTTCTAAAACATCTACTGCTCTTGATTCGCTTGAACGTATCAAGGCACGCCAAGCTGAAAAAGCTGTCCAGTTCGAGGCTCAGCAAGAGCTTCACGATAGCGCAACTTCAAGTGATTTGGACAAAAAGCTTAAAGCGGCAGGTATTACTTCAAGCTCTGCGTCTGCGGAAGACGAACTTACTCGTATTCTTGGCAAGTAATTCCCTGGTTGTTAAATAAAGACCCTTCTCCTTAGGGTCTTCCTCTTCAAAGGATGTTTCCATGTTTTCCAAAATCGCTGATGCGTTTAATAAAGCACTTGGCCGCAAGGAAGTTGTCCCTGTTGGTCCGAAAGTGCCAGAAATATTGGGGTTGCGTATTGGTGGTGCACTTGAGATAGACCCGCTCATACTAAAGCTGATCGAGTCTGACCTGACCATCGAAAGTGCAGCTTCAACTCAACTTATATGCGCCGTTGGTGTTGTTGACCTTGGTGATAATGTACGTTTGGTTCGCTACTATACCGATGATGAAGGCTACCTCCAGGTGCTTCAAGAAGGTGAGAGCGATGATGGCGTGAAAGAAGTGAGCCTCTGGTATTTCTATGAAACCAAGCCAGTCGATTCCCAAACTCAATGGGATGCGCTGATTAAAAATGGCATCGTTACACCGAACGGGCAATATGACCTCGACGGCACTCAGTTCTCTCAGTTGTGGAGTAATACAAAACCAGTAGCTATGACTGAGAAAACCTACCATAAGAACGGTAACATGACTGAAACTGACCAGTTCATCATGGTTTATACACGTCAGGTTTCAAATAACAGAACAGAAGAACTTCTAATTGCTGGCGAAGAAAAGATCATAGGCAGCAACTTAGACAGAATGCTAGTACAGAGCACTGGTATTCAACTTAATCAAACAGATTTTAAAGTGGTGGCATAAATGATTACACTGGCAAATGAAGAACAAGCTTTAACTCAATTTATTGACAGTGTGGCCAATTTTGGGTTGTGTTTTGGTCTGGCACTTGTTTTCTTCATTATATTCAAATTCATCTACGTTATGGTGACGCCACAGGATGAGTGGAAGCTGATCAAGGAAGAAAAAAACACAGCGGCTGCAATATCGCTGGGAGGCGCTTTGATAGGTTACACCATCGCAATTGCAAGTGCAGCCAGTAACTCCGTAGGCGTAACAGATTTCGTTATGTGGGGCATTGTTGCATTGTTAGCGCAGATCGCTGGCTTCTTCATGGTTCGCTTATTCATGATGCCGAAAATCGTATCTCGCATTGAAAACAATGAAGTCCCAGCGGCTATAGTTCTGGCAGCAGTTTCAATTTCTGTTGGTCTTCTAAATGCGGCTTGTATGACTTACTAATTCAGAGGTTGTATGAAGAGCAATAATAAAAAGCGCAGAATGCGCAGCAAAGGCATCAACATTGAGAATAAACGTAAATACTGGCGTACTTTCTCATTCACTTCGTTAGCAGCCCTCAGTGTTGGTTGGATAGTAAGCTGTAGCCAGTCAACGGACGAACTATCAATCAGAATCTATAAGGATTTAGCCGCTTGCCAAAATGATCCTCAAAATACTATCACGGCTGAATGTGAAACCACGTACAAGGCAGCATTACGTGAAGCAGATCGTACATCGCAGAAATTCAGGCGAGAAGCCATGTGTAAACTTGAGTACGGCGAATGTGAAGAGATGCCAGGCAAACTTGGTTATCGACCAAAGATGGCTGCTTTCATGATGGCTGATGTAAAGCCTGAGAATTTCAACAAGTACAACCTTTCTGACCAATACCGTAACGTGTTCTACCAGCCAATATTCACCTCAACATCAAGCTACAGCGACCTGTACGGTAAGCTGTTTTTTGCTGATGGCAAAATCATTGGCTCCTACTCTAATATGGACAATATCCAGTTCGAGATGAGCAAACGTTATTTACACCCCTTGGAAACGGTTCGTTTGCCAGAAGTTCTCCAAAGCTCAGCCCAGAGGACAGAAAATATACCTGGGACAAACTCAGTATTAAACACGCTAGGGACTGCTTATATTGCTTCCGAGATAGGAAATTATTCAGAACGCAAGCACCGAGAGAGGATGTATAGAGAACGTCTAAATCGTGAGAGAGAGCAGCAATCTGAAACAGGCTATTACAATGGTACAAGTGCTGGCTATTCAACGAGATCTACAGATTTTATTAAAATCCCAGACAACCCCGTCGTAACCACCAAATCTAAAGGTGGTTTTGGCTCAACGTCCTCAGCTAAATCAAGTTGGGGAGGAGGATGGGGTGGTTAAGGCCTCTGCTATGACATCTAATTCGGAGGCTGTTTTTATCAAGCCTCTTTGTCATCAAAATTTTGCATAAGCTCATCATTAATTACGAAATTAGACGTCTGGACGATAATTTTCTCCGATATTCAGATAAGAAGTATCGAAAGGTTAAAGAATGCTACAAATTTCAACTACACCACGTCATGATTGGAAAGAGCGCGCAAAAGAATTCGGTTTTGGTTTCCATACGATTGATGATGAACCATATTGGATCGAAGACCGTTACTATCAGTTCACTCTTGAGCAGATTGAAGAACACATTGAAGATCCGACAGAGGAAATCCACCAGCTTAGCCTTCAAGTGATAGAACGAGTGGTTAACAGCGATGAACTGATGGATAAATTCCAAATACCAGAGACCATGTGGCAGTTGGTTCGTGAATCTTGGCAGCGCAAAGACCCAAGTCTCTATAGCCGACTCGATTTTGCCTATGACGGTAAAAATCCAGCTAAGTTATTGGAAATCAACTCAGATACACCGACCTCTATCTATGAGCTTGGCTTTTTTGGCTGGTTGTGGTTGGAAGACAAAGTTAATCGCGGCGAAGTCCCACGTTCGGCAGACCAATTTAACCTCCTGCAAGAGTTGCTTGTGAATCGCTTCCGCGAGCTTAAACTGTCCCTGCAATTCAACACACTTCATTTTGCATGCTGCAAGGGCACAGAAGAAGACAAGGGTACGGTCGATTATATGGCTGATTGTGCTAAGGATGCTGGCATTTACACAGAATTTGTCTATGTTGAAGACATTGGCCTGAGCGAATGCGGCAAGTTTACAGACAACAATAGCAAAGTCATCGACTCCATGTTTAAGTTATACCCGTGGGAGTTCATGTTTCGCGAAGAATATGCTCAGTACCTGGCAACTGCTGGTGTTAACTGGTTTGAGCCAATGTGGAAGTGCATTACGTCAAATAAAGCCATCTTGCCGTTGCTTTGGGAAATGTTCCCAGGACATCCAAACTTGCTTGAGGCTTACTTTGCTGATGATCCGAAAGCCAAACGTTTGACTCATTACGTCAAAAAGCCAATATTCAGCCGTGAGGGTTCGAATATCAGTATTTATAAAGACGGCAAAGTGATTGAGAAAATCGATGGACCTTATGGGGAAGAGGGCTACATTGTGCAACAGTATACTCCGTTACCTAAGTTCGGTAATAACCATGTTCTTATCGGTAGCTGGCTCATCAATGACAGACCTGCTGGTTTATCGATAAGAGAAGATATTGGCCGAATCACAAAAGATACGTCGCTATTTGTGCCTCACATTATTTTGGGCTAACTCATTTAAATGAATCTTTAATCAACGAAAACAGAACCATTCTTAAATATACCCAATAGATTTCAAGATGCATCGCGACGGCAAGGGAGCGAATCCCCGGGAGCATAGCTAACTATGTGACCGGGGTGAGTGAGTGCAGCCAACAAAGAGGTAACTTGAAAGATAACAGGTATAAATAGAGTTCAAAAATAATCATGTAATGTGAATGTATTGTAGATAATTCCATACGCACATTGAAAGGGTATTTTATATCATGTACACTTTCAATACGCACAAAAGGAGGGTTCATGTATGGCTCAAGTTCTTGTAGAAACCAGTGAGAGAATGTCACTTCGCATAGCTTCAGAAGAAAAAACGCTGTTAATCCGCGCGGCCACTTTACAGAACACGAATCTGACAGAATTTGTGCTTCGTAATGTAGTACCTGCTGCACGGAAAGTTATTGATGACAGCGAACGATTAAAGCTGTCAGAAAGAGACAGCTTGCGCGTTATGGAACTTTTAGACAACCCGCCAGAGCCTAACGCAAGACTGTTGGCTGCGGCTTTCGCTTTACCGAAAAAAAGATGACTATACCTGACTGGGTTGAAGACTCTGTGCCTATTAATTGGCATGAGGAAGTTATCGGTAAAAGCCACGATAGGAACAGTTTCAATTGTGGTAATGATGCGCTGAATCAGTTCTTATATCGTCATGCAAGACAAAATCATGAAAAAGGTAGTGCTAAAACGTATCTGGCTGTTTGTGAGAACACCCAAACGGTATTGGGTTATTACAGTCTAAGTCCTGCCTCTATTGATTATGAACAAACACCAGAAGTCATTAAACGTGGTTTACCTCGTCACGATGTACCTGTTTTTAGACTTGCTCGTTTAGCAATCGACCTTTCCGTACAAGGAAAAGGTCTTGGCGGTCAGTTGTTACTTGCGGCGGGTAAACGTTGTTTGTTAGTTGCGGCTCAAGCGGGGGGCGTGGCGTTACTCATTGACGCTAAGAATGAGCGTGTTGCGGAGTGGTATGCTAGTTATGGCGCTATCCCATTATTAGATGCGCCTCTTTCTTTACTTATCCCATTCAGAACAATTCATACTGCTTTAACGATCGCGGGAAAATTATAAAAACTAATACACCACAAAAATTGCAGTGTATTAATGGTGAAAATGTAAATCATGAAAATTCAATTGGTTCATCCGCCTTCAATGAAGGAGGATTTTTACAACTGTTCTCAATCTAACACTATGCAAGCGTAATGTCTTTACAGGTGTCAATTGCTTTCAAGCAATCTTGAACCAGTTGAACGATTGAAACAGTCATCAAGGCTACAGTAGCAACAAAAGCTAGACCACCACTTGCGAACCAAGCCGTAATCTGAGCTACCATTAATACTCCAGCTTTAAGCCACTCGTACCAAGGCATAGCATCTTTAAACGCCTTAAAAATTGTCCCTTTGCCAATTGCGTTATAAAGTTGACTAAAAAGAGCCCAAATTTCTCGCGCTTTTTCGATATCATTCGGTGCTTTACTAATATTACGGATAGTGGCCTGTAAACCATGAAGAGTGCTTTGTCCCAACTCCCTTAAAATAGAGCGAGTTGCACTCCTGACAATTTCTGTCCGAATGCCAACAAGTGAACCAATAATGCCAAAAACATCTAAAATAACCACACCTGTAGCAACGACACATTCACTAACACCGGCAAGGTTAATAGATTCAAATTTTTGTTCGAAAGTCTCATCAGCGAATGGTAACGCCGAAGTTTTTGATGCCTGTAGCTGGTTATAGGCATCATCCAAAAAAGTGTCGAAATTTATTTTCTTTTTTTGTGTTTCTGTCAACTCTTGAGAAATTTCATCATAATATGGTTTTAGCTCTTCGGCTAATTGAGCTTTTGAATAATCTCGAAGTGAACCATTTTTTTCTGTGCTCATAATTGTATCCTTTATATTTCATCCCAATTATCTTTCATCCCAACCAATATGTTGGTGCCAGAAGCATAAACCTTTTTTTCTCAGATCCAATAAGAACTTAGTTAATTAAATTTATTTATGATTAATTTTTTAGATCAATCCTAAAAAGAGTTAATAAAGAATTACAATCTAATTTATTCATCTTGTTTATTGCAAGCGATTAATTTATAATTGATTTAAATAATTATGCCTCTATTATTATATAAAAATTGATAATTCACTAATTTATATACCTAAAAATGTCTGAATTTTGTCATTTGTATTTTCTTGAAAATTAAATTTTTATCTTACAAAGCGTAAAATACAGATTTATTCTTAATGTGAATAATATGCATTTAATCTTAGATGGTCAATTGAGTGAGAAATACCTCTAATTAGGTTTAAAAATATTATATTCATTCAAGAGAAAACTTTATGAGAATATCATGGATGGACAGGTAGTGGAGGCATGGTTTTTGCTGTCATAACGTTTAAATTTTAATTTCTTATTCACATTAATAAGAGGCAAAACACACCTATTAAATTCATCTGAGGGAAACCTTAAGGTATCCCCCAGATACTGACTATTTTGCTTCAGGTAGCTTAATGAGTTTAAACCCAAAAAATAAGGCTAAAAGGATAAGAATGGTAATAAATAAAACAACTCCATTCCAACCTAATTGAAGCCAGAATATACCGCCAAAAGTTCCTGCTACACTTGAGCCAGCATAGTAGCAAAAGAGATAAAGAGAAGAAGCTTGGGCTTTAGCCCGGCGAGCACGAAGCCCAACCCAGCTGCTGGCGACAGCATGTGCCGCGAAGAAACCGGAGGTTAATACCATTATGCCGATTATAATCATCACCGCAGACGATAGTATGGTAATAAAAATACCAACTAACATCATACTAATCGTAGCGATCAAGACTTTCCCAAGTCCATATTTACTTGTTAATGCGCCAACTTTAGATGCACTGTATGTACCAGCAAGATAGACAATGGATAATATTCCTACAGTTGACTGACTAAAATGATAAGGTGAGTCTAGTAAACGATAACCTATATAATTAAACACGGTAATAAAGCTGCCCATTAGCAGAAATGCCTCAGAAAATAATAATGGCAATCCTTTATCACGAAAAAGTAACTTCAGGTTTATTAATAAAGATTTTGGTTTCAGGGAGCTTGGGCGAAAATGACACGATTTAGGCAGCATACGACAAAATATAATGGCAGCAATCAATGCAAATAAACCTAATACGATGACAGAAATACGCCATGAGAAATAATCGGTGATAATACCCGATATTAATCGTCCACTCATGCCACCAATAGAATTACCACTGATATAAAGTCCCATTGATAAGGCAGTAAAGTTGGGATGAATTTCTTCACTAAGATAAGTCATCGCAACAGCGGCGACACCACTGAGGGACAAACCAACCAGAACGCGTACAACCAGAATGCCATACCAACTGGTCATCAATGCGCTCAGTAAAGTGAAAAATGCAGCGGTAAACAACGCAGTTACCATGATATTTTTACGGCCAATCGCATCAGACAAAGGACCCGTTATCAATAACCCCAAGGCCAGCATTCCAGTCGAAAGTGATAAAGATAAACTACTGGTTGCCGGAGAAACACCAAAATCTTCTGATAACATGGGTAGAATCGGTTGAATAAAATAGAGCAGAGCAAATGAGGCAAATCCTACAGTGAAGAGTGACAACGTCACTCTAATATACAAAGGGTCTTCTTTTTGAATATAATTTTTCTCATTTTGAATATCCTGGACAAAATTATTACCAGAAACCTGGTTTTCACTGATGTTATGGATAGTGCTCACATGAATCCTTACTTAACTCATAATAAGTAACTTTTGTTTTGACTCAATCAAGCATATGAATTGCGAAATATTTTGTCTAATATATTAATCATTCATAATGATATGTATTAAATATCGAAGGTGATTATGGCTATCGAATTACGGCATTTACGTTACTTTATTGCAGTTGCAGAAGAGTTACATTTTGGGCGTGCGGCAGAACGGCTTAACATTTCACAGCCGCCATTAAGCCAACAAATTCAGTCGCTTGAAAATAGTATAAACGCACAGTTATTAGAACGTAATAACCGAAATGTGAAACTGACTCCGGCAGGTAACATGTTTCTGGAGGAAGCTTATCAGATTCTGGCTCAGGTTGATGCTGCTACAACAAAAGCAGCGAGAATGCAAAAAGGGGAGCTAGGCGAAATATCGATCGGGTTCACTTCTACAACACCTTTTATGCCTAAGATTACTCTTAGCTTACGACAATTCCGGGAACGCTATCCGGAGGTATCTATTCATATGCATCAAATGAATACTAAACAACAGCTTTCACCATTACTCACTGGCCGGATAGATATGGGTATCATGCGTAACACTCAATTACCAGATAACCTTGAGTCTCGACTGTTATTTCGTGAATCTTTTGTACTGGCTGTTTATGATGGGCACCCTTTATTGGAATATACGGAGCAAGGGGTAAAACTCGAAATGCTGGCCGGTTATCCGCTGGTATTTTTTGAGCGCGAAGTAGGAACGGCTTTATATGATGAAATCATGACTTTACTTGCTCAAGCTGGCGTAACGCCAATGATCTCACAAGAAGCAGGTGAGGCAATGACAATTCTTGGACTGGTTTCTGCCGGGTTAGGGATTAGTGTGGTTACTGAGTCCTTTACCCGAATGAAAGTCGATGGTGTCCAATATATTCCACTAGCTGATAATTATTCTTTTTCTGAAGTGTGGCTGGTAAACCATAAAAATAGACCGGTATCAGCAGCAGCAAACAGGCTGACAAAACTACTCATATCTAACATCCTAAACGAGAAAAATAAGTAGAAACTAACTTAATTTCGTGCTTAATATCACAGATTAATTGAAAAAATGATACCTTGCGCCTAAAACATCGCCATAATCGACCTGCAATTATTTTGAAGCACGAATTAATTAGAGAGTAAAAGGGCAAGTATGGATGGACAACCAAGTCATATTGATCAAATAAAACAAAATAATATTGGTGTTGTTTACCGGTTGATTGATCAATATGGCCCAATTTCCCGTATTAAGCTCTCTAAAAAAGCGCAGTTGGCTCCAGCCAGTATTACTAAAATTGTGCGTGAACTGGTTGATGCGCATTTAGTCATGGAAACTGAATTTCTGGATTTAGGGTTCAGAGGACGCCCAGCCACCGGACTGAAGCTAGATTCTGCAAGTTGGCATTTTTTGTGTGTCAGTATTAGTTTGGGAAAATTGATGTTGGGCCTTCGTAATCTCAGTGGCAAATTAATTGTTGAAGATGTATTACCATTACCTGCCAACAATCATAAGTCTTTTTTAGACAGCATTATTGATGAAATTGATTCATTTTTTAGTCGCCATCAATCCTCTCTTGAGCGTCTGACGGCAATTAGTATTACTATAAATGCAATTGTTGATTCAACTGAAGGATTCATCCATAGTTCTCCTTATTATCAGATTCAAGACTTACCAATAAGTGAATATTTGCATCGCCGCACTGGATTACCTGTATTTCTCCAACATGAAATCACTGCCTGGATGGTGGCAGAATCATTATATGGTGCGGCAAAAAACTGTCAGAATATTATCCAAATTGCGATTGATGAAAATATCGGCGCTGGAGTTATCATTGCAGGGCAAACATTACATTCAGGTAACCGTAGTGTAATGGAAATAGGACATATTCAAGTCGAATCTAATGGTGAACTCTGCCATTGTGGAAACTTAGGTTGTCTGGAAACTGTTGCAAGTACTAATTACATTTTGTCCAGAACAAAACAGCGGTTAACTTCGGCCCCAGATTCTTTACTTAATTGTGAGCCGCTAACTATTGAGTCACTCTGTCAGGCAGCTAATAAAGGCGATATTTTAGCAATAGATATTATTCGCAATATAGGGGTGAAAATTGGCCATATTATCGCAATTATGGTGAATTTATTTAATCCGGAGAAAATTTTGATTGGTTCTCCTCTTAATGCTTGCCAGCAGATTTTATACCCAATCATCGATGAATGTATTAGGCAACAATCTTTGCCTGCTTACAGTAAACAAGTTATGTTGGTTGCAACGAAATTCAATAACTCTGGAACATTATCAGCTGTAGCATCAGTTAAAAAGGCTTTATATGATGGATCATTATTAATCAATCTAATGAAAGGGTAATAGATCTGAAATAAAGATTTTCTAGTGATAACATTGATTATATATAAGTCTTTTACTCATTAGTTTTACTCGGTAATGAGACAAAACATTGAGCTAACGCAATCTCCCTGATAGTCGTATCCTCTAAACTTAGCCCCCCATTAACTGGATTTTATCTGTCATTATGGAAAACAAAATTTATGTTAACTCGCTTATTTGTAACGGGGACAGATACTGACATCGGTAAAACCGTTGTTACCCGTGCATTATTACAAGTTTTTAATCGTGACGGAGCAACAGCAGTAGGTTATAAACCTATAGCTACTGAAGGGTATGAAACAGAAGAAGGGATGCGTAATCGAGATGCTGTGGTTATGCAAAAATCCTCTCCTGTCCAGCTTAGATATGAAGAAATAAACCCAGTTATCTGGAAAAATAGCTACTGTGAAGGAAATCAGATTGATTTTGAACTGATGAAAAAGGGGTTAAATAATCTTAGTAATAAAGCAGATCGCGTTATCATTGAAGGTAATGGCGGCTGGCGTGTACTGCTAAATGACGAAACTTTTTATTTTGATTGGGTTATTCGGGAAAAAATTCCAGTAATTTTAGTGGTTGGAATTCAGCCTGGTTGTGTAAATCATGCAATTTTGACCGCACAAGCAATAATAAATGATGGTTTACCGTTGGTTGGGTGGATAGCAAACAGAATTAATCCTGGTTTATCTCACTATATAAAAGTTTTGGAAAGGTTACGCTGTCACATTAATGCACCACAATTGGGTGAAATTCCTTACGTTTTGCGTCCAGAAGAGAAGGATCTATCCTGCTATTTAGATATTTCTGCCATATTAAAACAAACTGGAAAATAATTACAAGTTCTTGAGATATTAATATACCCAATAGATTTTGAGTTGCAGCGCGGCGGCAAATGAACGCATCCCCAGGAGCATAGATAACTCTGTGACTGGGGTAAGTGAAAGTAGCCAACAAAGCAGCAACTCGAAGGATGAAGGGAAAAGAAGAGGGCAATAAACAAATGCCCTCTATGAAGAGTTTATTCTGTAACTTTTGGGGATTGGCTTACTTGCCGAGTATATACAATCTTTTTAGTATTATTTTCACAATGCCCAACGATCTTACCGCTGGCTTGTTCAACTTGGTCATTAGGCACAATTTCCAATTTGAAACCAGATTCCGGTACTCCATTGTGGATAATCTTTTGTGCAATTTGCTCTTTCACGCTTTCACATGAGGTTTGTACAGAAGCAGAAAATGCAAATGGAGATACAGCAAAAATCAATGCACTAGATAAAAGCGCTTTTCTCATCTTCTTCATTATCATCACCTTTATTGACATTACGGCCGAATAGGCATACCTGTATTGCTGTCCAGGCAACGTTCGGTATTGGGTTCCCAATAAGCGTTTATATTGGTACTTTTCATACATGCATCACGGTTATCAATCGCTTTATCTAACTTATCAAATTCCTTTTCAGCACGTTTATTAACCTTGGTACGAAGATTCTTGGTTTCATCCCATTGCTCTTTACTTTGACGGGCTGCTTCTTTATCCAGAACTGAATCACCGCTACCATGCACTGTGACACAGGTGCTGCCGGAGGTACAGGTTGCCGCCAATGCTGGCGCTTGCCACAGCAAAGGAATTGCCAGAGCAATAGCGGATATGATTTTTAATATCAAAGACTTATGAATATTCATCTTTTATCCTCTTGGAAGAAAGTGGGATCTATTAATAGCATAATAGGGAATTATCAGATAGATAAACTATAAGATAGCATTAAGATATTCAACAAAATATCAAGAAGAATGTGATTATATATTTCTATGGACACTAAGCCCTGCAAATGATTGGCAAACTGGCATCATTTCTAATGTATTAATGTTGACATGAGCGGGTAAGTTGGCAACCCAAAAAACAGCTTCTGCTATATCTTCGGCGGTTAATGCCTGAGTTCCATCATAGGTTTTATTCACTTTATCGTTATCGCCTTTAAAGCGTACTAAAGAAAATTCAGTACCGCCAACTAAACCTGGCGCTATATCAGTAACACGAATTCTTTTTCCCTGTAAATCTGCCCGTAAACCTAAACTAAATTGTTTTACAAATGCTTTAGTTGCTCCATAAACGTTCCCACCTGAATATGGCCAATTTGCAGCAGTAGAACCGATATTAATAATATGCCCCCGATCTCTTTTTACCATTCCAGGCAACAGAGCATGAGTCATATTCACCAGTCCTTTGGTATTGGTGTTAATCATCATTTCCCAATCATCCGGGTTTGCCAGATATGCCGGTTCCAATCCGAGTGCCAAACCTGCATTATTAACTAAAACATCAATGTTACGGAGTGATTCTGGCAATTGTTGTACAACCTGATTAATAGCTACCCGATCAGTAACATCAAGTTGAACAAAGTGAAATTTATCCCCTAATTCCGTTTTTAATTTTTCTAATCGCTCTTTACGGCGTCCAGTAGCAATAACTTGAGAACCATGCTGAATAAATTTTCTAGCAATTGATTCACCAAAGCCCGAAGTTGCGCCTGTCACAAAAACAATCATGCAAAACCCCTTATTTACCGGTACTATTTTTATTCCAGCAGTAGTAAATGGGGTTCTGCATTTTTAGTCAAGCGATTGTTGATGGACTTCAGTAACTTTATTCTTCAAGAATGATTTCTGGTAAAGGAAGATTATCATTAATAATTGCATCGGCAATCCGGATTATATCTTGATCCAATGCACGATCGGCTTCCAGAGGAGGACTAATTTCACGTACTGCATGGTAAAATTTAGCGGTTTCAGGAGCAAGCTTACTAATATTGCCGCGGAGATAAATGGCCTGACAAACTACCAGAATTGTCATTGCAACAATGTTACGTAATTTTTGTTCCATCTCCAGAACGTCTTGTGCGGCATGTAAACCCAAGCTGACAATATCTTGATTATACTGCTCTGTAGCTAAAGTATGTATACCAGATGCAGAACAGTCATGGCGAATTGCAGCAACTAAAGCTGTTTGTGAAAGTTGGACACCTTTCAGACCTTGATACATACCAGGCGTCGGACTTAATGAATTTGGTAATCCACGAGAAAAACGGCTATCCATCATCAGTGCTACGATTGCATGAAGATGATTGGCAATTAAAGCAATATCCAACTTCAATGCATCCATAGTCCGGGCAACATATTGTCCCATAAAATTCCCACCGTGTAGAACATCACCATTTTCCGGATCAATCAATGGATTATCATTAGCAGAAATAACTTCACGTTCCAATATTTTTCGAGCTGTAGCTAAAGATTCCGGAACTATGCCTAATATTTGCGGCGCACAACGAATTGAGTAAACTTCTTGTAAGGTATCATTTAGTCGGGTAACTTCTTGGTGACGACAAGCTTTATTCGCTTGTTCTTTAATACCTTCTAATAAACTGGTCTGTGTCGAACCTTCCAATAAATTACGCAATGTACTCGCTACTGCTTTCTGACCAGGGTGATTTTTTACTTGCTGAATTCGAACATCATAATGTTCATGAGATGCGAGTAATGCTTCGACAGCAAGTGCTATAGAAGAGATTGTCGCTTTTAATAGTTTTTCCAGTTTAATCACGGTAACTGAACTGATACCTGACATTACCCGAGTGCCATTAATGAGAGCGAGACCTTCTTTTGCTTGTAATGATAACGGAGTTAATCCTGCACGTTTAATTGCTTCAGCAGCGTTAATTTCCTCTCCCATATAATTAACCTTGCCAATACCACATAATGCACGTGCAATATAAGATAGAGGAATTAAATCACCGCTTGCTCCCACGGAGCCATATCGGGGAACCAGAGGCACAATATCATGGTTAAGATGATCGACTATCGTTTGAGCGACAATTGGCCTTGTTGCTGACCAACCTTTGCAAATAGAAAGTAACACAGTAAATTGTGAAGCTCTAATACAAGTTTTGGACATATAGTCCCCAGTGCCAGCAGAAAGAAAAGTTAACAGATTTTTCTGGTGTTCTGAGATTTTCTCAAACGGCACAACTAAATTGGCATTTCCCCCAAATCCTGTATTAATCCCATATATCACCTCTCCTAAGTTTAATTTTTCCTCTAATTTTTCACGACCACGATTCAAAATATCTATGACACCCGTTGATATTTCTACTTTTTTTTGATTTGTCGCAATCTGATAGATATCTTCCAGAGAGATAAAACCATTTTCATTAATAATAATAGTTGGCTGGATATCTTTAGCGTTCATTTTCATCTCCGTATAAAATAAGAATGATAATAATATATTAGAGAAACAAATCCCCTTAAGAATACAAATTAGTATAGGTATAAAACATAAAAAAATAGTCACTTGGAAATAAAATTAAAATCAGTGGATCGTAAAAATTAATTTACGAAATTTAATTTAAATTATTTAAACTAGTAACTATGACAACGACAAATTAATATATTTTTAATTGAAATTGATCCTTTTAATTTTCCTATATTATAATAAATAAGTGATAATATCATACGGATTGACATAAAATTAAGTCAACCATTAACAATCAAACAAATAGCAATTAGTTGTTTTCCTAATAAAACAAGCTAGAATGTAATTTGCGTCACTGTAAGAAATAAAGTTGTCGGAATGTTCATCAACATAAATAAATTGATATCTAGTCGAGGTAATTTATGTCAAAAATAATCCAGACAGATTTTCTTAGTGAACAGTCTTATCAAATAGATAATTTCAATCCATCAACCGAGACAATAAATTTTAGTTACACATCGGGGAGAGTCTTATTACCTGTTTATAATAAATATGATACACGAAATAAACCTAAAGTTTTCGGGTATTATACAGATTGGTCGCAATATGACGGCAGATTACAAGGAAATCAAGATCCAGTCAGGCGTGGTAGAGGAATAGATTTACAGCACCTTTTAGATAATCCTTTCGCTTATGATAAATTAATTATTGGGTTCTGTGGGATATTAGGTGATGAAGGTGAAAAAAAGCAACAAATTAAAGAGCAAGCACCATTATTTAACCGTACCAATAATGGAGAAGTGACATTTACAGATGCGTGGGGTGATTGCCAATCTTATCAGAATTGCACTTATTCTGGTTGGCAAGATATCCAAATGCCAAGGGATTTTAATCAATCTAAAAGTATGGGCGTATTAGGTGGGTTGGCTAAAGTTCAACAAGCTGCAAAAGAGCAGGGCCATAACCTTATTATGTCGTTCAGTGTTGGTGGTTGGACCATGAGCAATGGCTTTTATAATATGGTCAGAGATAAAACACTGAAATCTTATTTCTGCTCGAGTCTGGTTGATATCTTCCAACGTTTCCCTATGTTTACAGAAATTGATATTGATTGGGAATATCCAGGTGTTGCTGGGAACGATGGTAATATTTATGCGCCAGATGATGGCGATTATTATATTAGTTTAATTGAGGACTTAACTGCTGCTTTCAAAGAAGCAGGGCGTTCAGATATAAAAATAAGTATAGCCTGTTCCGCGGTACCAGAAAAAATGGAGAAATCAAAAATACCAGAATTATTCAAAGCTGGACTATATGGTATTAACGTGATGACCTATGATTTCTTTGGTACACCATGGGCTGAAAAATTGTTGCATCACACGAATCTCCGTAATTATGCAGGAGGTGAGAATAGTGTAGAAAAAGCAGTTGAATATTTACTAAGTATTGGTGTTCCAGCATCGGCAATCAATATTGGTTATACCGGATATTCACGTAATGCTAGAAATACTATTATTGATAGTTATTCTCCATTATCTGGTAGTTATGATCCTGGCTATGTTCCGAAAAAAGATCCCAAAATTACGACAACGGGCTCGTTTGAATCAGGAACAATAGAATGGTATGACACAATATACAATTATTTGGATTTGGAAGGAAAAAAAGGGAGGAATAATTTTAAACTGTATACAGATGAAATAGCAGATGCTGATTATCTCTACAATGAAGAAAGCAAATTATTTATTTCGACTGACACCCCTCGTTCCGTTAAATCCAAGGCTCAATATGCACTGGAAAAGAACCTGGGGGGAATATTTACATGGACCGCTGACCAAGACCGAGGTTTGTTAGTCAATGCAGCAAGAGAAGGTCTTGGCTGTGAGCTAATTACCCAAAAAATAGATATGACGCCATTTTACTTTAAAGGTGTCAATATTGATCCGGGTGATCAGGACAAAGGTGGAGATTACCCAGCATGGGATGTAAATAAAGCATATAAAGCTGGCGATAAAGTCAGCTGGAAGGGTCAAAACTGGGAAGCTAAATGGTGGAATAGGGGAACTGTGCCAGACGGTGCCGGAACATCTGATACGTATCCTTGGATAAAAATTTAATAATTAATTAAACCAGCCACCAGTGCAATATATGTACTGGTGGTGTTATTTATTTTACTCTACATAAAGAGTGATTCAGGTATTAAAACTCACACACATTTCTATGTCGATAACCTTTAGATGCACTGTGTTTTCTGCTCAAATGCTTCTGCTTTAATGGCGGCGTTGAAAAATGTGCTATAGCATTTTGGGCACTGCGTAATGAAATTCCAACAATCTCATTAGCATATATGCGCATTTGTTGCTCATAATCTGAAATAGCCTTGACTAAATCTTCACTTCCTGATGCTACTCTGGTAAGTGCCTGCGTAAGTAAAAGCGCATCTCGAAGCGCCGTATTTGCTCCAGCTCCCGCCATGGGTGTCATGTTATGAATAGCATCCCCAAGTAATGTGACAGCACTAGATTCCCATGGTGGAAGATAAGGCATACTTCGTAAAGGTATTAGAGATACATTTTCCATATCACTTTGCTTAATGAGAGCATGCAGATTTGGGTTCCATGAAATCATACGAGACTGGACTAAATCACAAAGAGCTTCAGCAGGAAAATTGGTAGCGTTGTTAGGAAAGCTATCCGTTGCCGCCGCGTAAACCCACACAATAAAATTATCTATTTCTGCCAAATCAGCTTTTGACTGAGTATCCACCGGAGCACGCCACATAGTGATAAATAACCAATCGGGGCTTTTCGGCACAATACTGTTGGGTGATCCATCTAGGAAATTTTGGGGCAACAAGGCTGCAAGGGCAGGGGTAAGACGCGAACGACCAACGATGATACTAACGCCAACATCAAATCTTTCGATAAAGGGAAGGTATTGCTTACGTACTTTTGAATTGCTGCCATCTGCACCGACCAAGGCATCAACATCTTCATGACTTCCATCTACAAAGAAAATTCTGACTCCACCGCTTTTAAGATTTTCATAACGGACGAACATTTTATTCCATTGAATGGTATCTTTGAGTCCCTTATTTAATACTTCTCTAAGCTCAACTCTGCTGATTGACAAGCGTTGCTCGGAGATGATTCGCCCGTCCATCGGGGAAATACCGCCGTGGACTGCGAGAAGACGTAGACGCTCATTATAAAACCGCGACTGTCCACCAACAGGTTTTGAAATCTTTTTAAAGGCTAGCCAGTTTTCATCTGCAAGGCATTCCTGCATTGCCTTCTGGCTGAGTATATTGATATGAATTCCGTAACCAGGAAGTGCAGACGTAGCAGCAGGGTTACGTTCATAGACTGTCACTTTGATTCCGTTTTTGCGTAAGCCATGTGCCAGACATGCTCCACCAATCCCGGCACCAATGATACCGACATGCATAATATTTCTCCTGTTATAGTTATAGATAGGTATGGGCTATTCTGGCTAGATCATTGTGACTATATACCTTTCATCTTTTAAATTGCTGCTTTGTTGGCTGCTTTCACTCACCCCAGTCACAGAGGTATCTATGCTCCCGGGGATTCGTTCACTTGCCGTCGCGCTGCAACTCGAAATCTATTGGGTATAATATATATCTGATATTATCTAATCACAGCCATAATGTGCGTTGTAATATTTAAAATAAAAATATACCGTGCATAGAAAGATAGCAAGGTGGTCATATTTTTCCAAAATATTTAATACTTATTAAATGCTTAAGTTACAGAATGTGATTTGTCATGAGATTAACGTCTGATTGTGATGTATTTATTAATTTGGTTTGGAGTTTTTTGTATAATTACTTGAATGAAATTATTATCTTTATAATGCCATTTGCAATAGAATGACCAACGCTTCGGAGGTTGGGGGAACAGAAATAAATTCTAAATCCATTACGACAGATTATGATCTATTTTCAATATTCCCATCTCTTGATTTTATGAAAATAAAGTCGGTTAATGGCCAGGATGAAGATGTAAATATGGGCAATTTACATTATTTTGGCAAGGTAATTATTAATTCATTAAATCAGGAAATTAATAATGAAGGTTACCTTTGTTATTGCAATTTTAACTTTAAAATATCATCTCATTCCCTAAAGTTAAAATGTCGCTCTCTTTCTCCTCGTTACTCAACACGAACTGAAGTAACCAAGATCTTATAAGTATGGGTCTTCCCCTGATTATGGTAGGAATGGTATGGTTCGCCACAGGTCACCTACCTAATTTATGTACTATACACAAGGATTTCATATGCGACTATCTATTCGAACTTTATCAGTTTTTACATCTTTTGCTTTCCTCATTGCTCCGTTTTTCACTCAAGCACATAGCAGCAATACTGCTGCTGGTATTAATGTTGAAAAATTACTTGAGACTGAAAAGTCTTGGGATGGTGTGTCTTATCAGGGATATCCTAAAGGCACGCCTCAGCTTTCAGTTCTCAAAATTACTATTGCTCCAAATACCAGCCTTGACTGGCATCAGCACCCGATACCTAATGCCGCTTACGTGCTGGACGGGGCATTAACGGCAGAGAAAAAATCCAGTGGCGAAAAACGCCTTATAAAGGCGGGAGAGGCGCTATCCGAGATGGTTGACAGTACTCATCGCGGTTACACAGGCAAAGAAGGTGTTACTCTCTTGGTCTTCTACGCGGGACAAAAAGATATCCCTCTTTCTAAACCCGCTGAGTAAAAATCATTCAGGCACGAAGACGAAAGAACGTGTCAGCGTTGGGATGGCCTGAATTTTCCTGTCAGCAAAAACAGCATGGATGATATTTTTGTAATGGCAGCGAAAGACTTAAATGTATACCCAATAGATTTCGAGTTGCAGCGCGGCGGCAAGTGAATGCATCCCCAGGAGCATAGATAACTATGTGACTGGGGTGAGTGACAAAATAGTCGGCTACCCGAAAATATTGCTTATACCCACCATAGGTATTGATGTTGATAGTGGGTATGAGAGGTGCTATTATTCTCTTGGTTTTGATTAAAGAGAGGGATAATGTCTAGCGATGAACTAATAAAGCAAATCAAAGCGGTTGGTTGGAATTTTGTGCGAGCCAATGGTTCGCACCATGTTTTTGAGAAATCAGGGGAACCCAGCCCGATAATAATTCCGCATCCGCGCAAAGATTTGGCGGTCGGGACGCTCAATAAAATACTTAAACAAGCAGGACTGAAATAACTTAATTAAGCGGTTGAAAGGCCGCTCTTTAATCAAAGAGAAGGTGTAAGCATGAGATATCCTATTTATTTACATCAGGCTGACGACGGATCGTTTTCCGGTTTTGTGCCAGACGTGATCGGATGTTACTTTGCTGGCGATACCATTGACGACGCTATTAGCGATGCTCAAAACGCATTAGATACTTATTTTGAATACATGAGCGAAAAGGGTGAGGCTCCAGTACAAGCCAGAACTGTTGCTGACCATCTAAGCAATGAAGATTGCACCGGCGGTAGTTGGGCTTATGTTGATATGGATTTAACTAAATACGATGGAAAAGCCATCAAGCTAAACATTACTATGCCTCAATTTTTGTTGGGTAGAATTGATAAATACGTGAACTCACATCGTGAGTATCATAGCCGCAGCGGATTCTTGGCTGAATTGGCTCGGCGTGAGCTGTCGAAACACTCGTAGGATAATCCCTCTATCAAAACCATGAAAAGCCCGCTACAGCAGCGGCGGGTTTTTTCTTTTAAGAATACCAAAGTGACATGACTATATTGGTGCTACAACCATAGTGCGCCTAATGTATATTATGTTAAATACTTCATGGATATGCTTTGCTGCATAAGCATAACAACCTCTTCCAAAAGGCGCTTTACAGCACCTTTCTTTTATTGACGGTAAGTAATGATTAATCAGCCAGTTTACTTAATGCTGATACACCAACAGGCTCATCCTCAAGTAACGGAACAATGGCAACACGTTTTGTCAGAGTTGAGCCCACTTTTTCAATCTGAGGAACTTCCTGCTCTGCCCGTGAAAGTAACAATGGAGAAGTTGTTTCAGTTACCGATAAACTATTATTGATAACCCACGCCCACGGGTGAATATCCGCTCTCATCAGGTCATTTTGTAAGTTTTCCGCTTCGAGAACAGGTGTCGTTTCTGGCAATGTAGTAATAATAACTTTGGTACGCTCTGGATCTTGTAATTGCATCATTGGCGTCAGGAAATGACCTTTTTTCTCCCATTTTTTTGCGATTTCTTTATGGTATGCACCAGTAGCATCCAGTAAAAGTAAGGTATGCCCAGTTGGTGCAGTATCCATCACGACAAATCGCTTACTGGCTTCACGAATAATACGGGAGAATGCCTGAAACACGGCTATTTCTTCTGTACAAGGCGAACGTAAGTCTTCCTCTAGTATGGCTCTTCCTTCTTCATTTAAATCTTTGCCTTTAGTTTCTAAAACATAATTACGATAACGCTCTATTTCGGCAATTGGGTCAATACGACTGACCTGTAGATTTGGTAAACTTCCGTTTAATGTATTTTCAATATGAGCGGCTGGATCTGATGTGGTTAAGTGAACATCCAGCCCTTGTTCTGCCAGTTTCACGGCAATTGAGGCTGCAATAGTGGTTTTTCCAACACCACCTTTCCCCATCAACATAATCAACCCATGCTTTTGAAGAGCGATTTCTTTTACCAGTGTTGATATAGTGGGTAGAAAAGTCTTTGGTTTTACTGCTTTGATAGCAGATAAATCCTGAACCTTATTCGATAGTAATTGCTTTAAGGCATCTATCCCGACCATATTAAGTATCTGAAGATAAAGCATATCCTTTGGTAAAGAACGGAGTTCTTCAGGCATATTTTGTATCGCGGCTTGTTCTCGTCGGTAAAGTGCATGTGACAGTTTGTCATTCTCTGAAATTGCTGATAGAGGGAAAACACCATTAATGATGAGTTGTTGATTTTTGAGACCTAAGTCAGACAACTCCTTATACGTTCTGGCAACTTCACGCAGTGCCGCTGACTGAGGACGGGCTACTAACATCAGTCGTGTTAATTGCTTATCGCTTAACGCGTCAACGGCCATGCTATATTGTTCACGTTGTTTTTCAAGGCCAGACATAGGACCTAAACAGGAAGTTCCATCTGGATTATCACTGATGAAATCACGCCAGGCACTCGGCAACTGTAATAACCGGATAGTATGCCCTGTTGGTGCAGTATCAAAAATAATATGGTCGAATTGGTCGGTAATTTCTTTGTTGGTTAACAACTCGGTAAATTCATCAAAGGCTGCAATTTCAGTCGTACAAGCACCTGACAGTTGTTCAGTAATACTCTGGATCACAGCTTCAGGTAAACTGTCTTTAATCGGATTAATAATTTTGTTTCTGTATTCTTCTGCGGCTGCTTGTGGGTCAATTTCTATCGCATGCAAATTCGGTACGAGAGGTATTTGTTTAATACTGTTGCCGATAATTTGTGAAAATACCTGTCCTACGTTTGATGCAGGGTCGGTACTGACAAGTAATACCTTTTTCCCTTCTTCTGCTAATTTAATAGCAGTTGCACATGAGATAGATGTTTTGCCTACACCACCTTTTCCTGTGAAGAATAAATAATCGGGTATATTAGCCAAAAATTTCATTTTACTTCTCCTATTAGCAACAAGTCTTGTCATTTCCACAGCAGGTCTTAGTGGTTCCGATTTTTTCATCCGCAACCCGAATACCGAACCATCTAGCTAATTCATGTCGTTTTGGATACCGACCTGTTAATACAACTTCACCGTCCAGAACAAATAACGGGAGTGATTCTGCTCCGGCTGTTTCAAGGAAAGATTTTGCTTTTTCATTATTAACAAACTCCAAAGGCTCCTGAGCCAGATTAAAGCGCCGAACATTGACACCCTGCTTTTTTAACCAATTAGCGTCTGTTGAAAAATCAACTAAAGCTTGATTAACATCAGTTCCACAAACGCCAGTGCTACAACATAGTGCCGGATCAAATACTTCTAATTTTTTCATAGCAATAACCTTATATATATGTAAAATCATATATGTTAATTTAAATTTTTTCAGGCCGAATAACTACCGATAAAATCTTTTATATCTATCGCTTTGAGTAATTTGGAGACCCTACCCTTTTCCGTAGTATAAGCCAGATCTATAACATCCTTTACCCACGGTAATAATATAGGTGATAATCTATAGTGAACCCATTTTCCATGTTTAGAATCAAGCAACAGACCTGATTCACGTAACATTGCAAGATGACGGGATGTTTTCGGTTGAGAAAGATTTAATGCGGTGTAAATATCACATACACACAGTTCTCCTGATGCTTTCAGGAGCAAAACTATGTCTAGTCTCGTCTCATCGCTTAATATTTTAAATAGTTGTAATGGTTTCATAACCACTCCTTTAGCATCTTGTTGTCAATCTATACCAATTTATCATATTCGTCAAAACATATATGAAAGAGTTATGTTTGCAGTACATTTTGACCAATGCCAAGTTTCACCAGATCATAGCTCCGGGAATAAAGCTAAGGGTAAACTAAGCCCTGTTTCAGTCCATGCTATCGTTTTCAATGAGGTAATGCGATAAATCCTTCTTCCAGTCCATGGACCTCCATACCTTCCGGCATGGCCTCCCCAACAGTGACCTGGCGAGACACAGACTGACGTTTTAAATCCGGGCGCCAATTTACTGTTAATTGTCCATTGCTATCGTGAGTTAGTGCTGTTTTGGGTACAACAATTCCCTGTTCATTGCGATAAATAACAATATTAACTTTGGCGCTCATTCCGGGTCTGATGGGATAACCCTGATTCATGGATGAAGTCACCTTAATCACAACATCGTAATAAATCGCTGATCCTGGTTTATCCGTACTCACGCTTTGCATAGCAATGGTTTCAATTTCTCCATCCAGGGGGAGATCAGAAAATCCCTCCCCGCTAATTTTTACTACCTGCCCTTCTTTAAGTTTGGCGAGATCGGTTTCTTCAACTTGTGCCAGTACCTGATATTGCGTTGTGTCCATAATTTCCAGTAAAGGCATCCCTTCGGTCACCCGAACTCCTGTCTGAATCGTTAAGAGTTTCTTACTTTCTCCCTGTGCTGCCCTAAGCACAACGCCAGAAAATGGCGCTTTGATTTCTTTATGTGAGTATTGTTCTTGTAGTGCCTGATAGCGGCTTGTTGCATTCTGAAGCTCCATCTCTGCAACATGTACGTTACTTGCGCTTCCTTTTTGTCGAATGGATGTAAGATCGTCCTGCACTGAAGCGAGTTCTGTTAATTGTCGGCGAAGTTGCTGTTCAAGCGTTTCAACTTCCATTTTTGGAACGATGCCCCGTGAAAAAAGAGCCTGTGTTTTTGCGAGATTATTTTTCAATTCCATAACCATATGGTTCGCATTTTCGACGCTTCTTCTGGCCCGGATAACTTCCTGGCTGTTTTCCCAGTCATGCAATTGGTCAACGACAGATGAGGCTTTGATCATTTCAACTTGTGCTTGCCGAAGCTCAATATCAAGCTTTCGGGTGTCAAGCGTAACTAATGTCTGACCCTCTTTCACCCACTGTCCTTCTTTAACCAAAACTTGTTTGATAATTGCCTCAAATGGAGCGGGTATGGTTTCAAGGCGTCCAGATTGCAGCTTACCTACCAGACCCAGTCGTTTTTCTATAAGACCGTGTTTTACTCCAATCCACTGCACTGGTTCCTGAGCTGGCGATTGTTTTGAAGACAAAAAGACAAAAAAACAGGCCATTAAGATAAGTATGCCAGCTATGGCCCATCGATAACGTTTAATCATTGAGTGTTATCTCCCAGCTTTCCAGTGTCGTGCCAAGAATTTGATCCAGCTCAGCCTGAGAATTGAGGTACTGAATCAGTGTATTCAGAAGTGCATTTTCGGCATTTCTTAGGTCGGTTTCAAAACTCAGGACCTGAAAGTTGCTAGATCGTCCAGCTTGTAATTTTTCCTGTTCAATTTCGAGTTTCTTTTGAGAAAGTGAACTGGCTTTTATTGCTAATTGATATTCCTGCCAGCGTGATTCTGTATCACGGACTGCATTAATTACTGTTTGCTCCAGATTTATTTTTGCCTCTTCTAGGTGTAACGCCTGTTTCTGGACATTGACTCTGGCCTGAACCTCTGTTTGTTTCTGTGTCATATCACCTATTGGAATATCCAGTTGTATACCCACATAATTTTCCCAGTTTCGGGTTTCAGAAGATGATGAACGATACTGGGACGCACCGCCAACCAGTGATAAATCCCAGAGCCGGTTATTTTTGGCCTGTAATAATTGAATATCTGCGACTTTTGCTGAAAGTAACTGGATAAGGTAACCCGGCTGTTGAGCTTGTGCTTTTGTAAATGATTGTTCAATATTCAGACTTACGTGAGTGCCTTTTAGCGTATCTGTAGCATAGATGGGAGTTTTGAGATTTAAAGCAAGTAACTTAAGTAATGCCAGCTTCGTGGCATGTACATTGTTTTCCGCCTCTTTTGCCGAAAGCTCCTGCATGGCTAAATCAGCCTGCGTTTGTACTATATCTGTCTGAGCCATTCTACCCGCATCAATCAACTCTTTGTTAATCGCTACTAATTTCTGCATACGCTTAAGAGAAGCGACAGATAATGATTGTTGCTTCTGAGCACGGAGTAACGCATGGTATGTCAGAATAATTTGCGTGATTGAACCGGAAATCGTCGCTTTTAAATTCAGCCGATTGGTTTGTTCCTGGAGTTTAGCCAGCAAAATCGGTGCATTATTAACATCAGTTCCAGCCCCTCGTAAAAGAGGCTGTATTACAGTCATGCTTGCGCCATCATTGTGAAAGTTGTTTACCCCCAATTTATTGTTCTCACTCGTCCAGGAAAGAGTGAAACGTGTTCCCAGAGGAGTAAGTAATGTGGCATTAGGAGAAAGGTTAGTTTTCCTAAAATTTGAATCCTGATTTTTACCAACAACGTAACGCCCACTGAGCTGTAATTTTGGTGTGAATCGATCTTCTGCCACCCGTAAATCAAATTTCTGAGCGATACGATCCAGATAAACACTGCGTATCGCGTAGTTATTCCTTAAACCAAGCCATATCGCGTCACTCAACGACAAGCCTATAACCTCTCTCGAAGTTTCTTCTCGTAAACTGTAATCAGGTTCCGATAAAGTTAATCGTTCCTGTTCAGATGCAAGAAGCCCTGTTCGAGGAAAAAGTAAAAACATAGCCAAAGAGCTATAAAGGAAATATTTCTTAATCATCACGTAATGCCTGTACGGGTTCCATCTGTGAGGCTTGATGTGCGGGATGAAAGCCGGAGATAAGTCCCGCCATAATTGAACTACCTATGCCTAAAGGAATAGATAAAGGGGCTAGAGAAAACGACCAGCCAGAATAGAGAACAAAAAGAAAGGACACGATGACACCTGCTAGTGTTCCCAGGACAGCGCCGGCTAAAGTCAATGCTGTAGCTTCATACAAAAAAAGGCGCCGGATGTCGTGGGGCCTTGCGCCTAAAGCCATACGCAACCCGATCTCTTTTCGTCGGGCTGAAACGTTCATAAGCATCACATTTGAAATCGCGATGCCGCCAGTGAGTAGCGAAATGCCCGCCAACCCGATCAACATAAAAGAAAAGGTTTTGCTTTGTTCTGCCTGCCCTTTCAGTAATTGCTGAGCTACCCGAACATCAATTTCAACCGCTGGAAACTTATGCTTGAACAACGTCAATAAATCTTTTGCACTGGTTTCTGTGGTTGCGGTTGTTATGGAGCGAGCAATGATGCCATTCAGATCAGTATTGGGCGATATTTTACGCATGGCATTTATAGGGGCAATCACCACTGAATCTAGAGAAAAAGGAAAGATGGGGTTCTGCCCTTTTATATCGAAAATGCCAATTACTGTGTATAAATAATTGCCAATCTGAATCTGCTTGCCAAATATACGGGATGGGTCCCCTTCACCAAGGGTAACGGCCACTTCATTACCAACGACCAGATAAGGAGAATATTGATCATAATCAGAGATAAATCGGCCATGACGAAGTTGCAATTGCATGACTTTCTCAAGCTCCTCAGAGGACCCTATTACAGTAAATGTTTCTGTTTTCCCGTTATAGCGTCCGGGAGAAGGATAATAGATCCACGGTGCTGCTGAAGATAAATCAGGAATAGCTGTTGTCAGGTCAGTCATTTTAATTGACTCACTATCGATTCCATGATTATAAGAGTTCAGATTGACTGTAATGACGTTGATATCAAGCCCGCTAAACATTTTCAATGCAGCAAGTGTGGCGTTATGCCCGGTATTAACGAATGCCACAATAGACGCGCAACCAATAGCAATACCCGATAAAGCCAGCAAAGTACTTTTTCCCGTTGCCATTAAATTACGCCAGGCTTCTCTCCATATCATTAATGGCGACATGCCATAGTTGCCGGATTGACTGATATTATGCATGAATTGTCATACCTCTGGTTTCATGCAATTGACCATCAATCATACGTAATTCACGCTGCATATGGTTCGCAACCATAGGGTCATGGGTTATTACGACCAGAGTCATCGCTTTATCTGTGTGAAGAGAAGAAAGTAACACTAAAATTTCTTCTGCGGTTTGTTGATCCAGATTACCGGTAGGTTCATCGGCCAATAATAACGAGGGTTCTCCGGCCAATGCTCTGGCGAGAGCTACTCGTTGTCGCTGTCCGCCAGATAAGTCTGCCGGATAATGGATAGCACGATGTGAAAGACCCACCAGATGCAGTTTTTCTCTGGCAATTTTATAGGCCAACGAAGCAGAAATACCGCGGTAAAGAAGTGGCAGAGCGACATTCTCTGTGGCTGTCATTCCAGCTAATAAATGGAAACTTTGAAAAACAAAACCAATTTCTTTATTACGCATTTTGGCACGAAGGTCAGCATTGGCTGTTGACATATCAACGCCGCAGAGAAAATATTCCCCGGAGGTTGGTTTATCCAGCAGGCCGAGAATATTCAGTAATGTGCTTTTACCAGACCCTGACGTTCCGACAATAGCACAACTTTGCCCGGCAAAAATTTGGGCCGTGATATTTTTCAGAACCGGTATTTGGCCCTCTCCTCCATGTTGATAAATGCGAGTTAACCGTTGCATGCTGATAACAGGAGTCATTGGTACTGTAGGCTGAGTAGAATTTATAAGAGCCATCGTTTTTTATAATTTCTCCGCTTTAATATTTATATCTATCAGAATAAATAGCCTTTTATTGAAATAATCGACTTCTGCTAACCCTAAAGAATTAATAATTAAATGTGAAATTTGATCGCCTAGAATTTATATTATTTTGGTTCATTGTGTTGTAATTATAAATAAATTATTTTCTTTGTGTAATTAATGGTGGAATCATGATTTATCACAAATTATGATAATGGAATTCAGGTTTACAACCTAAAATAAAAAATATAAGCAGTTTATAAAATTTAAAATTGCAACATCATCTGGTGGTAATTTAGATTTAGCGGGCTTTATCCATTATCACATATAATTTTATAAGTGATATCTTTAATATGCAAATTCTGAAACTATTAACGGAGAATTTTTATGTTCAAGAAATTATTAACAGTTGGTGCATTGGCAACAGCATTAATTGGAGGAATTGGGACTGCATCGGCAGCAACTCAATTCCCAGGCTGCCCGGCAAATCAGGTACCAGAACACAATGGAAGGGTATGGACTATGAATGTTGTTCATTCTTCAGACGTATTTGCTGGTGTATTTGTAAGGGGTGGAATTGAATGGCATATTAAATCTTCTACAACTTGTGGTGACAGACTATATGTCGCTTACTATGAGGGTAGAAAAATTTAAAACTCTACCGAAAAGCCTCCCTCTTATTAGAGGCTTTTCGGTACATTGACAAACCTCGTTGGAAATAACGGGGTTTTTACTTATTTACCTATTCCAATTTCCTTTCAAAATACTATTTACCGAATTTAAGATATTGATTGCAGTACATTACGTTACAATTATTATTAGAAACCATGAATCACTTACTTATGTAAATAATATTGAAATCATAATTTTCCATAAATTATAATAATAGAGTTTAGGTTTTAAATCTCAAATAAAAACATAAGCAGCTTTTAAATTTTAAAATTGTGACATCATCTGGTGATGATTTAGATTTAACATGCATTATGGCAAGCGGTACATTTAAGTTGTAAGTTATGACACTATTAACGGAGAATTTTTATGTTCAAGAAATTATTAGCAGTTGGTGCATTAGCAACAGCATTAATTGGAGGAATTGGGACTGCATCGGCATTTTCATATGACCGTTGTACGAGTTCATATGGATCTACATCTGGCCCGCAATATACTAGATATGTTGTTCATTCTAATAATAATTTTGCAAATGTATTTGATGAGAAACTGAATGGTAAAATGATTAGATGGTATTTTCAATCTTCTCAAAAATTAAATGAAAAACGTTGCGGCTCTGGAAAATATGTTGCTTACTATAAAGGTAAAAAAATATAAATTTCAAGATGCATCGCGACGGCCAGGGAGCGAATCCCCAGGAGCATAGATAACTCTGTGACTGGGGTGAGTGAGTGTAGCCAACAAAGAGGCAACTTGAAAGATAACAGGTATAAATCAGGTTCAAACTACGGGCCAGATGTATATCGGACAACTGAGGTTGATTTAGAGGTAGGGCCTCTGGTGTTAACATTATATGAAGATAGATCGCTATCTGTTGAAGGTTTAATTCAGCAGATTGAATTTTTAGGACTATAATTTTACCAGAACCTTGGTAACCATCTCCTTCATTTCTGCTACTCTTGTCAAATAGCATAACAGTTCTGGCTGAGTAGCAGATGTTAATTAACCTGAACTCTGGATCAAAAATAGAACTAAACTCCTGTTCCAAGATCAGAGTGAGTGCTCGGGAAGTTATCGCCTTTCACGATCGCATACTGCGACATTTTCCCGAAGCTGCCACCGGTGAGAAAACTGTTAGTCAGTTGGCTCAATATTTGCGGGAATTGGTGGACAGCTCGGATTTACCTTGTCTGAGCTAATATATTTCAGGTATTGAGTACATTATGTTTTCTTAATATCTCTTTAACCCTATCTTTAGGAATAGGATACGAAGTATTACCATTTCTCCCAACCATTTTTTTGGCGGCAATCATGGCATTAATTATTGCTTCTTCTGTTGCATTTATAGTTGCTTCATACAAAGGATCTAGTTTGTCATTTGGCAATATTTTTATTGTTTTTGCATTATCTCTAGAGAATGCATCATTATTTGCGGTTGAAAATGCAATAAATATCTCACCGCTAGTATTCCTGGCTACACCACCTACTTTTGCAAGCCCAAGAGATACTCTTTTAGCGATTTTTTCTAATTGGTGAGGAGCTAATGGCGCATCCGTAGCCACCACTGCTATTATAGAACCCGCATCCTTTATTTTTTTCTTGTCTCCATGATATACCGGGTTGAGATCCTGTATTTCTTTACCTACTGGAATCCCCGCAATAATCAAGTCATCTCTATCACCAAAGTTGCCTTGAACAAGAACGCCAACGGTATAGCCTCCATCTTTTTTATCTAGAATTCTTGATGAAGTACCTGTACCCCCTTTAAATTTAAACAGGTTCATTCCCGTTCCCCCGCCGACATTACCCTCTTCTATCGCTCCTGATTTAGCACTATTCAACGCATTATATACATGCTCTTTTTTTACATGCATACCGTTTATATCGTTTAATATTCCATCCCACGTTTCTGCAACCACAGGTAATAACCAAAATAAATCATCTTTTAGTGGTGATGTTAGATTGTTATCAATCATCCAGCTAATTGTTGAGTCTCTGACAACACCAACGCTATGAGTGTTGGTTATTAAGATTGGCGTTTCCAGAAAACCACTCTCTTTGACCCATTGATTGCCGGTCATATCTCCATTTCCATTTAAAGAGAAGATACCAGAAAATACCGGGCTAAATTTCTTTCCTCGTGGCAATATAGCTGTCACTCCAGTTCTTATTGGGCCTTTTCCAACCTCTAATTTTCCATCACCTTCTATTATGGTTGAATAACCAACTATTACGCCACTGACATCTGTAATCGCATTATACTTCCCGGTTACTCCAGAGAAAGGAATGCCTAAATCCCTTGCTCTAATCTCATTGGCTAAAGCATTGGAAGCTATTATTGTCGATATAGATAAAATTATAATATTCAGTATTTTCATAATCACTCCTTGTAATTAATTTGAAGGTTCAAGATTTCCAGAACATGAAGATCCACAATATGATATGAAAGGGATTCGTTTTCGGCCAGTCGATATACCCGTTTGTACCTTATTTCGGGATCTCTGTTAAAAAATTTTCATTACTAAATATTCAACATAAGTTAAATTGCTTATCGGCCATTCATTGTCTATCTTCTTCATATGCATAATTTTTGTAAGGCTTTATAGCAAATGATATCGATAACATAAAAATGAGAGGATGTATCTATGAAGGCATTAGTGTTAGAAAAAGCGGGTCGGATTTCAATTCAAGACTGGAAAAGCCCCGAAATACTTGGTGAAGATGATGTTGAGATAAAAATTCACTCGGTGGGGATTTGCGGCAGCGATGTACATTATTACCAACACGGGCGTATTGGGCCATTTGTTGTCGAAAAGCCGATGATCCTTGGGCACGAAGCATCCGGTGTCATCACAGCAATTGGTAAAAATGTAACTCACTTAAAAATTGGCGATCGTGTTTGTGTAGAACCTGGAATTCCTAATCTGCAATCACCACAATCACGGGCAGGTGTTTATAACTTAGATCCAGAAGTTCGTTTCTGGGCGACTCCGCCTGTTGATGGTTGCTTACGTGAAAGTGTTATTCACCCAGCAGCATTTACCTTCAAATTACCCGAAAATGTCAGTTTTGCAGAAGGTGCAATGGTTGAACCGTTATCTATCGGTATGCAAGCAGCCACAAAAGCAGAAATTAAACCAGGAGATATTGCATTAGTTGTTGGTGCCGGCACTATCGGCATTGTTACTGCACTTGCTGCATTAGCCGGTGGTTGTTCTGATGTCATTATTTGTGATCTGTTCGATGAAAAACTGGAAATTGCAAAACAGTATCCAGGTCTCCACCCGGTTAATAGCAAAGTACTTGCTGAGAAAGTTAATGCATTAACCGATGGTAGTGGCGTCAATATTTTATTTGAATGTAGTGGTGCAAAACCGGTCATTGCGACTATTTCAGATCACATTGCGCCGGCTGGAACAGCTGTCCTGGTCGGTATGCCTATCTATCCTGCGTCATTTGATATTGTCTCTGCTCAAGCCAAAGAGATCACATTCAAAACCATTTTCCGCTACGCCAATATGTACCCTCGTACTATCCGTTTACTGAGTTCAGGCAAACTCAATGTAACTCCCCTATTGTCCGCAACTTATAAATTTAAAGACAGCATTCAAGCTTATGAACGAGCCGCGGAAGGTCGCCCGACAGATATCAAAATTATGTTGGAAATGGAGTAACTACACCCTGACCGGCTTAAAGCCGGTCATTCTCTGTGGTGCATTCTATACGTTTGTGGAGGACGTCCCAAATAACGCAGAAAGGCACGCCGCATGCGTTCAGGATGTCCAAAGCCGGTTCGCCGCGCAATTTGCTCAATGCTGTCGGCTCCGCTTTCAAGCGATGCCCGAGCCGCATCAATACGTAGGAGTTCTACTGCCCTCGCCGGTGTTTTACCGGTTTCATTTTTAAACTGCCGACTGAATTGCCTTACGCTCAGGCAGGCCACTTCAGCCAGCCGGATAACGTCAAGGTCTTCGCTCAAGTGCGCCTGAATATAGCTCAGAACGCTGCTAATGCGTGAAGATGTCGGTTCCAATTGCAGCATAGGTGAAAACTGTGACTGTCCGCCGGGACGGCGCTGATAAACAACCAGTTCCTGTGCCACTTGGCGCGAAACTTCTCTACCCAGGTCTACTTCAATCATCGCCAACGCCAGATCAATGCCACTGGTTATCCCAGCAGAGGTCCAGATATTGCCATCCCGCACAAAGAGAGGTTCACCATCCATCAGCACGTCCGGCCACGCTTTTTTAAACCGCTCCACCGCCTTCCAGTGTGTGGTGGCTTTTTTCCCTTTCAGCAAGCCAGTCTCCGCAAGTGCAAATACACCGGTGCAGATGCTGCCGAAACGCGATGCCGATAAGCAAAGGTTACGTAGCCTTTCAGTCTCCGGGCTGTCGCGTCTGATATGCCTAACCCCCCGCCCCCCCACGATTAACAGCGTATCCGGTTTCACAGCGTCAGGCGACTGTGTAGTTATAGCAATACCTGAGGAACTGCGAACTTCGCCTCCCTGCGCAGAAAGTACATATAGCTGGTAAGGGCATGGCGTCATACCAAGCCCCGCAGCCTGAAAAGCTGCCAATGGTCCGCTCAGGTCAAGGAGCTGAAAATCGGGAAAGACATAAAAGGCAACGATCATGATGTCCTTAAAGGTGGGATTAATGTCATAAGTGTCACGTACAATTACGTTACGCTTTTCATAACGATTTTGAAAGCATAAGTGCAGGAATAGAATTATGAGCAATAAAATGACTATTGTGATGCCGGTTTATAACGGTGTGACTCAATTGGATTTTACCGGACCCCATCAGTTTTTCTCTCGGGTACCGGATGTGGAAGTCATCGTTGCTTCTGTTGACGGACAGTCAATTGCCGCTGATGGATTACACTTCGCGTCATTGGCAGATTTAACACAGCTGACACACTGCGATATCCTCTGCGTTCCTGGTGGCAGCGGGTGTGTCGAAGCCATGCAGTCTCCCCATTATATGCACGCGGTGAAAACACTGGCGCAGTCAGCACGATACATCACCTCTGTGTGTTCCGGCTCACTGATTCTGGGGGCAGCCGGATTACTGGTTGATAAGCGTGCCGCTTGTCACTGGAGCTGGCGATCGCTGCTATCATTATTCGGTGCCATTTCCGACAGCCGCCGGGTCGTTAAAGATGGCAATATTATTACAGGAGGCGGCGTGACGGCAGGCATTGATTTTGCTCTTACGGTGATTGCTGAAATTTACGGAAAGGAAACGGCGCAAAGTATTCAACTCGGTCTGGAATATGCACCATCACCACCATTCAATGCCGGTCGCCCAGAAACGGCTCCGGTAGCCATCCGTGAAATGGCGGAGAAGCGCGTAGCGGCAAGCATAGATTCAAGAAGAGCACTATTCGAACGGATTGCACAGAGTTTCTGAGTGCCAACGGTCTTCTCTCTGAAGGACAAACACGGGCAGATTTCATCCTCAATATCCCGAACTTGTTCAATCTATAGGGTAAATTTGGAGAATGATTCTCCATCTCGATCAGAAACCAGAGATCGAGGCTTCCACGTTCTTGAAAATAGTTTTCGAATCAATATTCTCGTTACTCTATTATTTCAATGAATTTCGATTAAGGAAGTATTCCTATGCTACGTTCGACCATTCACTATTTTCTCGCTGTACTCAGTACATTTATGCTGATAGCACTTATTCAGAGTGTACAAGCCGCTGGATTTAGCCTGATCGATGTTCCAGCGGATGAACAGGGGCCTGCGATGCACGGGGCTGTTTGGTATCCATGTCAATCACCTGCGGGTCAGTTCCAACTTGGGTCATTTACCTTACCCGGTGTGCGTGATTGTGTAGCATCTGGATCAATGTGGTCATTGGTGATTATTTCACATGGAAGTGCGGGGGCGTTCTTAGGGCACCACGATACGGCAGAAGCATTGGCTGATGCCGGTTTTGTTGTTGCAGCAATTAATCATCCTGGTGACAATTTTCAGGACGTGTCCGATCAAGGACACTTACGTGTGTTTGTAAATCGTCCAAATGATATAAGACGTCTGATTGATTTCATGACTAGAACATGGCCAGAACATACGCGTTTAGCACCAGGAGCAATTGGTTTTTTTGGTTTCTCTCGAGGAGGTTACACAGGTTTAGCCGCAGCAGGAGCTAAACCGGATTATGGGGTGGCGGCTAATTTTTGCTTGCGTGATGATTTGCCACTTTGCGAAGAAGCTCGTGAACGAGAATTTCGGGTATTACCTAAAAGCGACACTCGCATAAAAGCTTTTGTGCTTGCCGATCCACTCAATTTGTTCTCACAAGATGGATTCAAAAGTGTTTCTGTACCAATCCAACTATGGGCGTCTGAACTCGGTGGTGATGGTGTGGCACTGAAAGATGTAGAATCGATAAGAAATGCCCTGCAATTTGCCCCAGAGTTTCATATTGCAAAGAATGCAGGTCATTTTTCTTTTCTTGCTCCGTGCTCTATTCGACAGAAACGTGATGTACCAATAATTTGTACAGACCCGTCTGGTTTTGACCGCATAAATTTTCACAAAGAGTTTAATGATAAGGTCATTCAGTTTTTTAAAAAAACATTACAAAACAAGATGTTTTAGTCATACCCGTGCACTATTATTTTTATATTTGTGTTTGGTCAATAAACGGACCACTGTTTTCCAAGTCAATGGTCCGTTTTACTACTGAACAATCACCTTACTCTGGGCGGGTGGGTAACCCGCCCTATCCTCAGTTAATGTGATGCAAGACTTCACCTACGGCGTCAAAAAGGCGATCTAAATCGTCTCGTTCAGCATTGAACATAGGCCCGAATTGCAGCGTATCGCTGCCAAAGCGCACGTAAAAACCCGCTTTCCAAAGCGCTATGCTGGCATCAAAAGGACGCACAGCAGCATCACCGTCACGGGCAGCCAACTGAATTGCCCCTATCAAGCCACAGTTGCGAATGTCAGTTACGTTTGGGCAGCCTTTGAGAGCATGAAGGGCTGTTTCGAAGTGAGGGGCAATTTCGGCAGAGCGTTGGATAAGATGGTCTTTATCCATCAGATCCAAGGTTGCCAACCCAGCGGCACAGGCTACAGGGTGCGCCGAATAGGTATAACCATGGCTAAACTCTACGGCGTGTTCCGGCAGTGGCTGGGACATAAAGACTTCATAAATTTCACTGCTTGCTACTACACCTCCCAGAGGAATAGCGCCATTGGTAATTTGTTTGGCAAAGCTAAGAATATCTGGTGTCACACCAAAATATTCAGCTCCAGTCCAGCGCCCCATGCGGCCAAAGCCGGTAATAACTTCGTCAAAAATCAACAAAATATTATGTTGATCGCAAATTTCACGCAAACGCTGTAGATACCCTTTAGGTGGAATAATCGCACCAGCGGAACCGCACACCGGCTCGATAATAACCGCTGCGATATTGGAGGCATCGTGCAGTTCGATCAACTTGAGCATTTCATTGGCCAACTCCACGCCACCAGTTTCTGCCATACCTGGCGTAAATGCCATATCACTCTGTAGCGTATGGGGTAAATGGTCTACGTCCATCAATTGTCCGAACATTTTGCGGTTACCACCCATTCCCCCCAAACTGGTACCTGCAATATTGACACCATGATAGCCAAGTGCACGACCAATCAGTTTGGTTTTCGCGGATTGTCCTTTCACACGCCAGTAAGCTCGCGCAATTTTAACTGCGGTATCTATAGACTCGGAACCTGAACTGGTGAAAAAGACGTGATTAAGGTCACCGGGCGTTAAATTGGCAATCTTTTCTGCCAGTTGAAACGATAAGGGATGACCGAACTGAAAGCCTGGTGAGTAATCGAGCGTGCTTAATTGAGCAGCAACAGCTTTCTGAATTTCTGTTCGGGTGTGACCGGCTCCACAGGTCCAAAGGCCAGACAAACTGTCATAAATCTGGCGTCCTTTATCGTCCTTTAGCCATTGTCCCTCGGCAGCAACGATAAGGCGTGGATCACGTTGGAAATTTCGGTTGCCACTGAATGGCATCCAGTGAGATTTCAGGTTTAACGATTCAGAAAAACGGGTTTCAGACATAGCTAACTTCCTCTCACAAAAGTGGAATTTGAGTTTAGTTCACCTCCTCTATTTTCGCCAACATATTTAAATACTTTGTATTCCCTCAGTCAGAAAATGGCTTGATGCCGTTGCCGGAGGGCTTATGGCAGTATTTGGCGTGGGATTGCTTGTAAATGCGATGACCAAAATATAGATAAAACAGCGTCCAAAAAGAACGCTGTCAAGCTTACGATATAAGCCCCATATTGCTTTGGCTTATGTGTTCTGATGAGTATGGTAGATTTTGCTGACGATCGTCCACTTACCGTCCACTTTCAAGAGGTGGAGGAAATCGGTGAAATAGAAACCAGAAAAGTCGTCTATATCGATACGGGCACTGGCGGCGGTTCCAACAATATCGATACTAACGATGACAATTTTCGTTTCCGGGGCTGGCTGGAAAGTGTTGTCGATGAGGTCAAAAAGCCCCTGAATCGGACCGCCGACTAGCTTGTTATCGTTATCAACACCAAAGATGGTCGCTTGTTCATTAAAAGCAGGTTTCATCATGCCGCTGCTAGCTTTTTCACAACCTTCTTTGTACTTGTTTATAACTTCAACGATAGCGTTGTACTCCTGAACATAGGTTAGGTTGTTCATGTAATACTTCCTTAATTTAAGATAAATGTGGATTTTAAAAACCGTAAACTGTAAACCGGAAATAGCACATCGTTTTTATATCATATATAAAATAAATTTATGATTTTTAACAGGGTCATACTATGAGAATTTCGCACTTTTCTTACGATGAATCGATACAGCTATCAGTCAAACTGACACTAGTCTGTTTCAAGTATTAAAGGCCAGCTGATTAGCCGAAATTTAACCTGAAAATGAATGACGATAATTTATTATCCACTTCTCCGATTTTTCATAATATGTGCACGGAATTAGTTAATTATTGTGAATTTTAACTAAATAACTTCTGACTTTGCCGCTTATTCATATTATTCAATCAATTTAGAAAAATTTCACATTAAGTCTCGTTTAGTTGTTCAATACTATTGAGTAAATTTGGGGAATCACGATTCTATATTAAGGTAATTTACCTCCAGGATTAAATTTAAAATCAGTTAAAACAATATATTATGAAATATCAGGTTTTGGGTATTACGTTAACACGGTTGAACAGGTTGGGCTTCGATGCACTCTGGACAGGGACGCTCTAAACCGAATTAAATACTGGTCTGTGGTGACATTTGTGCTAATTATGCAACTACTTAAATCTGGAGAATATGCTTCATTTAGTGAAGTTCCTGGTTTTTCTTTTCCACAGATATCGTCTCTTTTTGATTGACAATATTCTCTTGTTTTTGCACCGGCAATAATCTGACCGATTAGGGGTTTAGTGATATGTTCGTTTCTTTGGTCTTCTGATACACGTTTCAGCGGTCTGGCCCCTGAAATTTGCAGAGGTTTTGCTGCGTTTTTTACACGCACAACCTTGGATGTAAGTTGTGAGACGTTTTTTTTATCAGACTGATTCTGACAGTTTCCTGCTACCGCATTGTGCTGAGACAGATTCACTGGCATTGGCATGATGTTATCTCCTTGTTTGCAAAAGGAGATATTTATGAGATATTTTTGGGATTATATCTATGAAAACTGGTGATTTATTCTGGAAAAATCTGAATAATACAATATTTTGACCTGCAATTGATCATTTTCAAAATCTGCCTCAATTTGAATACATGTAGCGTCCTACCAGAACTAATAAGACAAAAAAAGATTGAAATGTGGGGGAAGTTATATAAATTATGTTATACAAATTATGCCATTAAGGAGGCACCAGCAAAACACAAACCCATGATTAACAAGCCATTTGTTTTGATAGATCATTGCATTCTAGTCATATATTAACAATAAAGCTTATGTGGCAATTAATGAATACCTATTTAACTATCTGAAAATGGAATTACATGGAGTCAAAAATGAACAATGAACATTATGTACCGATTAACGAATCGCTGTTTAAATTATCTGAAAATGGATTAACCGATGATGAACACGGGAAGGCCCTGACAGAGCTGGATTCGTATGTAAAGAAAACGCGAGAAAAATTCCTTGGCTATCAAGCCAACCAAGAACTCAGTTATTCATCGGAAATTGGCAAGTATTTAGATGTTCATTTAAATAATGTTGGCGACCCTTTTATGGCAGGCAACTTCAGGCTCAATTCAAAGTTTATTGAGCGTGCCGTGCTGGATTATTTTGCTAAACTTTGGAATGCACCCGACAGATGTATCACCACTCCAGGCGAGGGTTACTGGGGCTATGTGTTGTCAATGGGAAGCACTGAAGGGAATTTATATGCCCTGCGCAATGCGCGTGACTATCTAGCCGGAAAAGTTCTCTGGGTTGATTCGAATTCAAACAGTTCCCTTGAACAGGGGGAGTTCATAGGTGGTAACGAGAATTCGCTTAAACCCGTACTTTTCTACTCCGAAGATGCACATTACTCAATTGATAAAGCAAAAGATATTTTAGTATTCTCCACTTTCTCTAACGTAGGAGAGTCTCTTTATCCAGGACAATGTCCCATCAAGACGAGTGATGGAAAATGGCCAACCAAGGTCCCGTCCCTCCCAACAGGATCGATTGATCTCGATAAGCTTAGTGTATTGGTAGAGTTTTTTGCATCACGTGGTTTCCCTATAGCGGTAAACTTCAACTATGGAACCTCGTTTAAAGGTGCACTTGATGATGTAAGCGGCGCGATCGATCTGTTACTACCAATACTTGAGCGGTACGGCCTCAAAGAGCGGACTCTTGAAATTACCCTGGAAAATGGCAAAGTTATTCAAAGCAAGCGAAATGGCTATTGGTTCCACATTGACGGTGCTTTGGGCGCTGCGTATGGTCCGTTTTTAGAGAAAGCGAAGGAGCAAGGAATAGATATTGGTGAGGGACATCTTCCTTCATTTGACTTCAGAAACCCCGTTCATTCTATTGTGACTAGTGGACACAAAGAAATGGGGGCTCCATGGCCTACAGGTATTTATCTAACAAAACAAAAATATCTATTGAACTTCCTAAATGTAGATTATATAGGAGCTCAAGACTCCACATTGGCTGGTTCGCGCAATGGTTTTTCGGCCCTGATTCTTTGGCATTATCTGGCTAAACATTCCTATGAAAACCAGATTGAAAAAATCGTCAATCAACTCAAGATGAGTGAGAACGTTCATCAGAAACTACAGGCATTGAGTAGTGAACTGGGTCGTGATCTTCACGTCCACCGCTCGCCACTTTCCCTTAGCATCCTGTTCCTTTGCCCTAACGATGACATTGTGGAAGAATTTTCTCTTTCTACTGAGACAAAAAATGGGATTGAGTATGCACATCTTTTCATTATGGAACATGTGACGGATGAGATGCTCAACAAGCTTATAGATGCGTTACGCCGAGATGGCGCCTTTGATAGAACGACTGCCCTAAATAAGTTGTCACAACTTATTAATCCGGGAACTGGATTCCGATAATTTCATATGAGGTTCAAACTTAATTACTCACTTTAAGTAGCAAATTTTCATAAAGGAAACTCAGTTCGAATATGTAACTAAATTTCACGAATCGGACTGAGTTTTTATTTGTATTAGTTCAGATTAGCTCTGACAGTTACCGGTTATTTGTTTTCGTTCCATAAAAGCGCATGATTTATTGTTGCTAATCCCTGAGGGCAATTTAACATCGAGGCTTAGCTGGCTGGCTTCCCCATCACATCAGCAACATACTTTTGTGACAACTGCAACTCCTCACGCATCATTTGCAAACCAGTTTCCAGAATCATTTCGTCAGCCAGTTCCTTGATGCGCTCCTGGCTTTCTGGCGAACGGGCAGCAATTACTTCATCCAAAGTTCTTACTTTTTGGCCTCCATTGTAGGTAAATAGATGAAACGAAAACTCGTTGTCTGCAATATTGTGTTTTGTATAAGGATTCGACACTCATATCATTAACCGGTAACTCTCAACTTTTCAAGTTGAACTGCCAGAATCTAATCGCGACTAATACATCATCTTATATCTGACGCCCTAACCCTCTTGCTTTAGCATTCACCAAGATTGCCGCATTGCCAAAAATCTGCCCTTGGTACAACTCCTGATGTGCAACCGGGAGTTGCTCAAAATCAAAAATACGATTGAGCGTGGGAATAACTTTCTTCTGATTCACTAAATCAAGAAATTCTCTGCATTCTTTGATATTGGCGTAATGTGAACCTTGAATACGTTTTTGATGCATCCACAAATGTCTGACATCAAAATCACAGTTATAGCCCGATGTTCCCCCTACAGTCACGACCATGCCTGAATGATCGCAGATTTGGAGCGATGTCGGGAATGTGTCTTCCCCAGAGTGCTCAATGACCAGTTTGGGCAGTTCTTTTTTGCCCAAAACTTTAAAATAATCTCGCCTGAATCTGGCAAACTCGCGCCCCCATGTATCATGTTCAGACGTCTGTATTGGCGGTAATCTGCCAAAATGAGCATATTGTCCTCTTAATAGATATCCAACTGCCCCAAGCTCGCATATATATTTGCCTTTATCTTCAGAAGAAACCACCGCCACCGGTAATCCTCCTAAGGCTCGCGCCAGTTGGACGGATAACGACCCTAACCCGCCAGCTGCTCCCCAGATTAAAATCGGATCGCCCGGTTTAACAATGTTAGGTACCCAGTGTGTTAATTGTTTATAGGCCGTTGGCCCATTAAGCATTAAGGAAGCACTCTCTTCCCATGTGAGATGGGCCGGTTTCGGATAACACTGGTAATCCTCAACCAGTGTGTATTCAGCAAAGGAGCCGAAATTTTTCTCATAACCGTAAATTTCCTGACCTCGGTTAAACATAGGATCTTGAGATAATCGGGCATCCATACTGGTTGCATCATAGACCGAACAGGAGACAACAACGTGATCCCCAACTTTCACATTGTGCACACGTTTACCGACTGCATAGACAATGCCAGCTGCCTCAGATCCGCCAATATGGAAAGGCGCCGCTGTACGGTCTTTTTTACGTCTGGCTGCAATAACATCAACGGGTTTGCCAGTAGATGCCCATACATTATTGTAATTAAGTCCCGCAGCCATGACATACAATAGTACCTGAGTATCCCCCACATCAGGCACATCGACGACTTCATGTTTAATTGCTGCTATAGGTTCGCCATATCTTTCTGACCGGATAACAAAGGCATTCATGGTTGAAGGAATTACTGGTTGCAATTTCATTGGTATTACCGCGCATATTCTTTTATTAAACAAATATACCTTTCATCCTTCAAGTTGCCTCTTTGTTGGCTGCACTCACTCACCCCAGTCACAGAGTTATCTATGCTCCCGGGGATTCGCTCCCTGGCCGTCGCAATGCATCTTGAAATCCATTGGGTATACGATTCTTAAGGTCTTAAGGATTTAATCCATTAAGATAAATTCAGCATGCTTTTTATAATGACAAAATTAAGTAATATTTTGTTTTCCTGTTTTCCACGCAAGGAAGAGCTTATTTGCCCCCCATTTTGAAACAATAAAGCCGATTATCATAAATATCAGGAATGCAATGATTATTTGATATCGCGGCAATTGATCACCACCATAAAATATCATGGATAAAACACAGCCAGTAGTTTGGAAGAAACCAATACATTTCAACATAAATGAATTAACTGTAACCGCTTTCTCCCGGGTGAGTTCATTAATCAAATTAATACAACTCGGATTATATATACCAATACTTATCCCACCCATGAACATGGTGAATGTTATGGTGTATACACTCGGAAATAAAATAAATAGCGCAGATGCAAACACATAAATAAGCGGAAATAAAAACACAGCAGCACGTAAGGAGATAAAATGTGTCAATTTATCAAAATGATACCCTGCTATCAGACCAGGTAGCCTTATCAAGGATAAAAATAAAATACTGGTTGAAACAGACATAATTTGCATCTTATCGATAATTAATGGCTGAAAATAAGCATATAATGCATTTACTCCATGCAATAATGGCATACCAAATAATATCCATAAAATGGGAGATACTAACTTATCATCCACGCTCTTTTCATTAATCGCTGGGTTAGAGGTAGTCTCATTGTGTCTATAATCTTTACCAATAAAAAGCACTCCGCCGCCAAAAATCAAAAATGTGATAGCATCCAGAATTAAAGCATAGCGCCACTCTCCCGCAGCAATAATTTGGGAAGCAATAACCAGACCAACAACACCGGCCACAATGTCAAGTGCCGCTTTTTTACCTGAGATGCGTAAATAGGTACTGGCCTCACAGAAAAATTTATAAATGGAAACGTTGTATATAAGTCGCGTAATCCCCTCTTTTGCGATGGCATAAAAAAATACAAATAAAGATATGATGATTAACATAGCCGATTGGCTGGTAACCATGAAAATGATAATGCCAAATATAATCTCTATGATAGCAATGGCTATCAATATTAATGCATAGTCTCGCCTCTCTGTATGGCTACGTTTGCTCACCACTTTACCCAAAAAACTAGACAAAAATATAGCAACCGAAGGAATTAGCCACGCTAACAAGGCAAAACTAATATTTCCAGTCTCTTTGCCTAACCCTAAAGGCAGGCAAATAACCAATAATGTGTCACCCAATGTCGACAAAAAAGCAATAGCTAAGAAAAATGTCGCGCGCGCAGAGGTTGTCATGCTTCGCCCCTGACCCAATCATTAACCAGTGATAACGCTTGCGCCGATTTAAAACCGATTGAGGAAATTCCATTGGGTTTCCACAAAAGTTCTATCACTCGGATCTGTTGTGAATAACTCATTGAATAGAATACCGTCTTGAGTTCATCAGAAAGATTCAGATCCGTGAACTGGAGGAATAAATTGTCATTCACTCTGCTTAATTGGTCTGCCAGAAGTTTACTCTGTTTCTCACGATTTAGCCCACAGCATCTGACACGCTGAAATCCAGCAAGCCTGAAAAAATCTGCAATTTCGTGATAATGGTATGCATTCACTATTGGGTTAAGAAAAGCATCGACATCAACAGCAATTTGATCAACGCTTTCATCACTGTGACTTGCTGTATCACTGCCATATTGATTTCGGCTCAATTGATTGCAGAGTTGATTCATCAGATCAACATTTAAAAAGTATTTATCTTTCGAAATACTGCGCGCAAAAATCTGGAGGATTTCTCGTTCTTTTAACCTGTTATATTCACCAATTGCATGATAAAGCCAAATTAAAGCCACGCCATTTTCGTTCAGGGAATGATAAGCGGCCTGAAATCCATTGAATGGATTTTCCATATGATGAAAAACCCCGGTAGATATAGCAATATCATATTGCCCTTTTTCACTAAAGCCTTCTATTGTGCTATTGACCAATTTCACATTTTGCACGTTATGATGTGCGATAAGTTTTTTAGCCACATCCAGAGAATTTTCCGTCATGTCAACACCGACAAATTGTGTCTCAGGGTAAAAACTCGCAAGGCCAATTAATCTATGTCCAGTACCGCAGCCAAAATCTACAACTTTCTTGCCGTTTAATAAGTCATCATTGAAAATTAACCCAAAAATTCCCGCTAAATCATAAATCAGGTTATCTCCAATTGAAGCGCTTGGATAAGGATATTGTGTATACATAGATTTAACATCTGATATGCTCATTTTATATTCCCTTAAAAACGTTATTGACCAAGGCAGGCAGATCAATACTTTGCATTATTGAATAATGATCGCCATCAACCTGAAGAGCCCGAACGGTGTTTTCTGATAAATGTTCCCAATGAACCTGATTAACCGATAAATGGGATAATGTTTTTGTCGCCCAGACTATATTGATGTCACACGGAATTTTTGAGGTTCTGTCAAAATCATGGGTGCGTAAAATGTCACGATGCCATAAAACAGTTTTTATCATTTCAGACAATGACTCGGAGGTTATTTCTACCCCATATTGATGTTTTAGTTTATTACAAAGCATTGGCAGGTCGTTTTGCCATGCATTCAGATCTTTCTCTGAAGAAAATTGCCCTTTAGTTAACCCATTCAATACTGAGGTGATTGCGTTATTTACTTCGTTTGCCATATTAAAATGCCCGGAATAAGCGCAATCAATCAACGTGACGGTTTTAACATCATGGTTATGACATGGTTTTCTAGCAATGAGTCTTCTGGCAACTTCAAAGGCGACCACGCCACCATAGGACCAGCCGATAAGATGTATTTTCCTGTTACCACAATGTTCGATTAATTCCTTGGCATATAACTGGCAAAGATCGTCAAAGCTGACATTGCTGTTTAAACGCAGCTCTGCTGGACTTTCAATCCCATAAACCGGAATTCCTACATCAAAGTGATTAACTAAGGTGTAATAACAATTCAGTTCACCGCCTACAGGGTGAAACAGGACGATACGTGCGTCATCATTTTCCGACGGCTTTAACTGATTTAAAATAGTTCTTTTAGCCGCTGTTTTCTCTATAGCACGTTCAATATGTTGATTAATATGCCGGATAGTCGGGTTTTCCATGATTTGCCCAATTGTCACTCGTACCTTATATGCAGCATTAATGGCTTTAAGCACTTTAAAAAGGAACAATGAATTGGCACCAAAATTGAAAATACTCTGGGTTGGATCACTGATGATAATATTAGTCTTTGCTGCCAGAAGTTCTATTAAAGCGCTTTCAGCGGCAGAAGCCTGACTCATATTCACGGTATTATCACCAGAAACAGCGGCGTAATTAACCAGCGCTTTAACATCTATTTTACCCGATGTGTTGAGTGGAAATTCCCTGACCCGATAATAGTTTGTCGGCAACATATAAACAGGAAGATGACGCCCCAATTCATCAGCAATACTGCTTTTTATATCATCATCAGAGATCAATTCAGATGATATATAGTACACACTGATGCATCCTTCATCTTTGTGAAATACACTATAGGCATCTTGAACACCATGAATATGTCTGACTCGAATATTGATTTCTTCTAATTCAACCCGGACCCCATTGATCTTAATCTGAGAATCTTTTCTCCCGATGATATAGACACGGTTATCAGACGCAATGTATCCCAAATCGCCCGTCATATAGCCTTTATTCTTGCCAGTTGGGGTATTTAGTTCAATAAATCGTTTTGATGTTAGCGCCTGATCATGGACATATCCCTCACCGACCGATGGCCCAAATAAGGCAATTTCCCCTATTTCACCGGTATTCAATAAATCATGAGTATCAGAATAAATACCTACGCCTGTATGACAGATTGGATAACCAATCGCGTCATTAGGTGTATTTTCATCAATAATTTCAAAAACCGTATCTACCGCGCACTCACAGGGACCGTATACGTTGATAAATTGTACCTGGGAACATTTTTTTATTTTGTGCAATAAATCCGCATTTATTTTTTCTCCACCAACTAACATCCATTGCAAAGAAGGCACTTTTTCGAATAAACCTTCTTCGAAGAAAAGTTGTAATTGTGATGGCGTACAATCCATTCCTTCTATTTTATGCTGATTCAGCGTTGCGGCCATCTGTTCAAGATTAAGTCTCTCTTCCTGATTAAGGATATAGACGCTTTTACCTAAACAAACTTGCAATATTTGCTGATAAGAAGCATCGAATGAGAATTCTGCATTCAAAGCAAAACGCTGTATAGGCATCGAGATAGATGATAAAAACTGGCCCAAATTCGCTATGGCATGTTGACCAATAAGCACACCTTTGGGTTTACCGGTTGTTCCTGAGCTGAAAATAACGTAGCCAGCCGAATGTAATTGTTCCTCGGAAAACACATAGGACGATTTATGTTGCCCGATGTTTTCTATCCTATATCCATAGCAATAATCTGGTGCAGTGTCTAAGCTGATAAGCTTGTCCAGTTTCAATGTATCAAAGAAATGTCGCCCTCTTTCAGCGGGCAAACCCGGCGGAATTAAGACACCAACCCGACCAGCCAGCCAACATCCCAATAAAGCGATAATTGTCTCTGGTGTTCTCGGGGCATATATACCGACATACTGACCAACAGCATAATGCTGGCAAATATAATTTGCACATTGATTTACCAGACCGCTCATCTGTGCAAAAGAGATATGCGCTTTATTTAAAAAAGCCGGCACTTGCTTTTGGCATAATGCCTGTATCGCGTTATAAATAGAAAAATCGTTAGTTGTACGACTTCCCTGGAGAAAAGCCATATCGGATTCTTTCTGATTTCTCGCCGTTATACCGCAGACATGCAGGAGGTGGTGGTTAAACGCTTTTACTAATTTGATTAAAGTCGGATATGTCACCACGGAAGAATCATATTCAATGCTAATTTTGGCCTGTTGGTTATCCGTGACGAAAACAAATACGGACAAGTCATTTTTAGCATTGCGCGAAAAAATCCTTGATCCCAATTCGTTTTCACGTAAAAGGGAGGCGGAATTTGACGTTAAACGTTGCAGTTCAAGTACCACTTGATACGGCCTTTCAATATCACGCCCAGTCACATGGTTAACGACATCGTGTATCGACAGGGCTGGCAATGAAAACGCCTGTAAATTCTTTTCATCTAATCTTTTAAGTTGATCGATAACGTTTTGAGTAGGATCAAGGACCGACACCAGTTTAATTGTCCGGGCAAAATACCCAATTAATGATTGAGTGCCCGGTCTTGCTCTATTCTGATCGGTACAGCCAAGAAAAAAACTATTCTGACCCGTTATCTCTGCTACCGCTTTCGCCAGTGCATAATGGAAGACCGTGAATAATTGAATGTTTTTCGATTTGGTAAAATCGATGACGTCCTGAAAACTGGTTAATGGAAAATCAAAAATTTTCGCCTGACTGCCTATCTCCCAGGAAGTTGCACCCCAAGTCAACTCCTGGCTTTCAAAGTTATGATAGTAATCTCGCCATTGATCAAATGATTCATTATCCGCTTCCTTAGGAAGATGATAGAGATAATCGAAGAAATCTATTTTTTGATTTTTCTCTCCTTGCCTTGACGCAATGCGTTGCTTAACCAGCGAAATTGAAAAACCATCCATAATAATATGATTGAAGAAACAACAAATATGTAATTTCTTATTATATCTTGACAAATAAAAACGCGCCGGGAATTCGTTTTTTAAATAAAACGGCTTTGCGTATTCTGTCTTCAAAAAATCCAGGAATACATCTTCAGAGTCAAATCTATTAGACTCTACTTTAAACTCCTGTTCAGAAAATGGAATGAGATGGACCTGACCATGATGCTCATAAAAGATACTGCGGAATGTGCGGTTTTCATAAACCAATTCTAATAGCGTGTTTTTAATATCTGATTCTGATATCTCAGATTCATCAATTTCCCAAACGATACCCAAGTTATAGGCATTATTGTCCTTATTGAGCAGGCTATCATGCCATAATCCCATCTGATTGCTTGACAGCATAGGATAGGAATTCAGAACCTCGTTAAGCTTATTCTCATCCAATAGGTTTAGTTGAGAAATTACTCTTTCTATCGCATTATTCATGCAAATTTTTCCTTAACACAATGCCGCCAATTAATTGCCTAATATATTTGACATTAGTGCATCTATCATAGGTGGAGATATCCGTTCGATAGTCTCTTCTTTATAAACGGCATTTTTCATCCGCTCTTGAACCAATAAGGTAAATGAACCTAGCGTAGGATTTTTTGCCAGATCAATCAGTACAACTTCGATTTTCCAGAATTGCCTTAATGCTGAAAATAGCTGGAAAGCCATCAATGAGTGTCCACCTAAATTAAAGAAGTGACTTTCAGCGGTTAAATCTTCTTCACCAAGTAATTTTTCCCACTGTTTTTTCACAAAGATCGTGATATCGCCGGTTTCATCAATAGATTCTTCCTGAGCTAAGCGCGTAAATTGTTCGCCAGCAAGATGTACCCATTGCTTAATTCGGGTCGGAAAACGTTCATTAGAAAGAATAAGCGTTCTGGAAATATCTTTATTAAGTAGCCCAATCATCAACTGGGTTAAAGCTTCCTCATTGATAAAATTTGCCGGAGGATTCGGATCAGGAGTAAAGCGAAACGCATCAAAGTTAATTGAGATTCTGCGTGTATTCCCGGTTTTCTGCTGCGCCCAACTGTCTAAAATGCCGTTAGCAATACTGTAGGAGAACATACCTATTCCCCCTAACCGACTGGCATTCGAGCTAAAAATAATATTGACCTTGGGTTTTAAGCTTTCTTCAAGCTTATTTATCTCATTAAGTACATGTGCTTTTGACATTAGCTGCTGATGTACGTCGTCTTCTGTGACATCAATAAGTTGTTTTCTAATCGAAGCCGAATAAGAATCAGCGGTCATCAGCATAAAGGCGTCAATATTTTTAACCCCTTCTTCATGCAGATGAGAAATAACCTGCTGACGCGCGTTTTCTTGTGTAAGGTCACAGCAAATATAATCAACACGATGGCGCTGAGAATATATTTCAGAGATGATTTTCTCATCAATATGGTATTCATGCCCTTTGTTTGACAGGAATTCATGCAGGCTGTGATTGAGTGGTTTCCGTCCGACCAAAATAAAATGATATGAGGTCGATAACATCAGGTGATACAGTAAATTTAAACCAATCTTGCCGGCTCCGCCGAACATGATAATTGTCTTTTCATCACCAGCTTGTTCTTCGTCTGAATAGAAATCGTCCTTTTCCAGCATAGAATAAGCAGGTATATAGATGCGGCTATCAGAGATGAAATAAGCATCATTCAACACATTTTTCTTATTAACAAAAGCGCAATAATGTTTTGTTTCGAAGCTATCTGAAACAAGTAATGTCGTTTTGAGCGTAGGTAATTCTTGATTCACACAGACACAAAAATTACGCGGTGCTAATAAGGAGGACAAATCTGGCAATCTTTGCGCTCGTATTGTCAGAAAAATCCTTGACCGCTTATTCTGATTGGCAATTAGATTTATTTTTTCTTTCAGCCAATAGACATCACTGGCTTCACACCAATCAAAACCAGTAATATCAACAAATAGTGCCGGAATTTCATGGTCAGTAACCCAATATGCTTGTAAATCCTCCTCACATGAGAATTTTCTTATCAATTGATTTACCGAAAGGATATTAGGAAGCTGAGTGATTGCTGTATCTTCAATCTCAGCATCAAAAACTAATCCCTCATGATATAAATCTGGGGAGCCATTAGTTTGGTTGTTCCCTTGATTGGTTTTACCTGGCTCCATTTTGCATACAGTACTTTTAAATTGATAAGGAGGCAGAGGCAAATGGCGGACGGATATTTTTGGTGTTGGCAGACCGGCAAAAATCGGCGTTAAACCCAAATGATAAAATATCCCGATTGCTCCCAATAAAGCATCGTGAGTTTGTTGAATACTATTGCCAACCAGAGAAAATATATTGATAGGTTTTTCACTGTTTACTTGTCTTGCTAATCCTTCACCGACACCAACTTGAACAAAGGTATTGGCACCATTTTCTATGGCTATTTCCATCCCACCGGCAAATCTGACCGGCTGTCTAAGATGTTGTACCCAATAATCCTTATCAAGACAGGTTCCCTTTTGAAGCAGGCTTCCATTTAAATTACTGATCATCGGAACCTGCAACGGCATAAATGAAAACTCTGCTAAAAAGGCATCAAAGTTTTCCATATATGGCTCTAGTAATTGAGAATGCGCGGCAGCAACCACGTTGATCTTTTTAAAACCAATCCGATTTTTGCGTAAAAAAGCCGTTGTTTCAGAATAAATACTTGGCTCGACCAGAATCGTATGATTTGCATCAGAGTTGTAAGAGATAATTTCAATATCACGATATTTATCAAAATCTTGTAGAGCTTCTGCTTTACAGAAAACATTGAGCAAAAATTTCTTGGGGGCCAACTCAACAATCCGCGCCCTCTCCATGATAATTTTTACCGCCATCTCAACCGTCATAGCGCCCGCGGCAACCGCACAGTTATATTCACCTAAACTGTGCCCGATCAGCATGTCTGGACGAATGCCCAATTGGCGGAGAACCAGCAGTAGCGCATGATTTAAGAAAAATGTCGTCAGCAGGTTTTCCGTTAATGTTTCCCCAAAACCGTCATGGTCAGAGGCGCCATCCTTATCAATCAGGTAAGACAAAATTTTACTTTTATCCCCGATTAAATCTAAATGATCGCCAATTTCATCGATGATATAGGGAAATTCTTGTGCAACTGCCGATAAAGCGCCTTTGAAAAAACTGCCCCCGCCAGGGAGTACAAAGATCAACTTATTCAGGGAAGTTGTGCAAGTGGCAGCGGGAAGGTTCTGCTTGAGATTACCGGCTTGCCAGTCCAACCATATTCCCGTTTTGATTGGAAATCCTCTATTTTGCTCAGCCATACATGATGAAATCGTGGCGGCATTATCCATTACGCAAGCGATATGCGACGCTGCGGCTTGCTGATTGAGCGAAACCACCTCTTTATCATTAACGGATAAAGGGAAATAGTAACGACCAGAATTCTCAATACGGCATGTCGCCGGTTCCGTTGAGGAAAGGATGGCAACCACATTTGTACCGCCAATCCCAACCGCATTAACGCCCGCGGACAAAATGCCGGTAGCAGACAATACTATTACCTGCTTATTAATAAGGAACGGACTGCCCTCAAATTTGAGCTGCGGATTAGGGGCCTTAAAAGTTGGATGAGGCGGGACTTTACGGTGCCAGAGAATCAGGCAAGTCTTGATAAACCCCGAGATCCCAGCCGCTGAATCAAGATGACCGATATTCGCTTTTACACTTCCTAAATAACAAAAGTGTGATTTAGGCGTGATCGCAGCAATCGCCTGACTCATGGCTTCAAATTCAATAGGATCGCCCAGTGGCGTTGCGGTGCCATGGGCTTCGACATAGCTTAAATCTGCGATATCAATGTCCGAAAACTCAAGGGCATCCTGAAAAAGGGTGCGTTGCCCTACAACACTGGGCGCAGTAAAACCGACTTTTCGATTGCCGTCATTATTCGCCATAACGCAATCAATCACAGCATAAATTCGGTTGCCGTCTTTCTCTGCATCTTCAAGCCGCTTCAAGATGACAGCGGCAGCCCCATTACCTGAAACGGTACCACTACTGTGATGGTCAAATGGGCGACATGCGCCATCATGTGAATACACTCCTTGTTCGTGATACACATAGCCAACTTCCTGAGGCAACCTGATTGCAACACCACCGGCTACGGCAACATCACAATCACCAAACAACAGCCCTCGGTATGCTTCATGCAAAGCGGACATGGAAGATGAACAGGCTGTTTGTACATTAAGACTTGGTCCATGCAAATCCAGCAAAGATGACACCCTGCAAGCAACAAGGTCTCGCAGATTATTGCTGAAAAGCATTAAAGATTGCTGCCAATCTGACAGATCCATGTCTTTAGAAACTTGTTCGGCATAGGTTGAAGGGCTGCAACTTGCATAAACCCCAACATTGCGGTTTTGCATGGTGTTTGGCGAATAACCGGCATCTTCTAAGGCATTCCAACATACTTGCAAGAATTTCCTTTGCTGAGGATCAAGTAAACAAGCTTCTTGCTTAGACATTTTGAAAAAGCGGTAGTCGAATTCAAACTCACGATCAAGGATGCCTTTCCGAGTAATGTAATTCTCACCATAACGCGCTTTATTTGTTTTCGATTCTGTAGTCAGAAGCTCATCAGGTATCTCGCGGATACCTGTATTACCCTCAATGAGCATTTCCCAGTATTCTTTTATGGAACTCGCACCGGGAAATATCCCTGACATGCCAACAACAGCTATTTTATGACTCAAGGACACTGCCCCTTTTCTTTCTTTTATTCAGTATGGTGTTAGCCTGATTGATACCGCGACTTTTCGCCCGGCTTGCAACAAAAATCTCAGCGCTATGTTGTTTACCTAACAAGAAATCCTCTTGTTGATAAATAGTGGTATATGTCAATAGATCTACAGGTCTAAGTTCTCTATTTAATGCTTCAGACAAGCGCTGTGAGAGCTGTAATAGTTTTCTGGAACTGCCACCTGCCTCAAAGAAATTAATGTTTCCATCAATGCCTGTATATCCTAATAATTCTTCCCATAGATCTCTGACTAGCGAAACATGCTTACGAGCTTCTTTGATCGCAGAATGATTTTGTGGCGTTGAAAGCACAGAACTAAAGTCGATCTTGCCACTATCAGTAAAAATGACTTCTGTATCGAATATCACTTTTTGAGGTATCATTGCACCCGGCAAATAACGTTTTAATTCACTGACTATATGATTTTTCTCAATGCTACTTTCTGCGGAAATGACCGATATTAAGCATGGCTCATTATTATTGAGATAATAGACTTGTGCTGAATGTATACCATTAATTAGCATGATTGCCGATTCAATATCGCCAAGATCAACTCGATTGCCATCTATTTTATATTGCCGATCCTCGCGCCCGACGTAATGTATAACACCTTCTTTTATATAACAGGAATCGCCACTCCGATACCAGGTTCTATGGCAATCTCCCAATGTCATCTGATGCAATTTATCTGATGCTGAGGCGAAATAACCTGAAAATAACTGTACACCCGAAATAACCAATTCACCCACCACATTGGCAGATAACACTTGATTCATGGAACCTATAATCGCAAGACATGTATTCCAAATTGGCAAACCAATCGGCACAACGCCATATTTATCTTTTTCAGGAAATACTTCATGTACACAACACCCAACCGTGGCTTCTGTCGGTCCATACTCATTATAAACTGGGGTATTACTTTCAATGCAATTAAGCATTTCATAGTATAATTGCTCGCCACCAACCACCACACAGCCCGCTTTAATTCGATTACCGTCACTGCTATTACTGTCAAGTAGGTGGCTCATCATGGTTAAATGAGTCGGTGTCAGTTTTATCATGTCATAATATGTTCTGCTTTCAACCAAATTTTTTATTATTGAAAGGCCGTTATCACCCGCAATAATCTGTATTTTTCCACCTGAAATAAGTGGCAAGAAAATGCTGGTTAATGTCAGGTCGTAACTTAGTGACGTGAATAGTGGCACTGTACTCGAAGCAGTAATTCTATATTTATTTTTCGCCCATGCCAGATAATTAATCAATGACTTGTGGCTAATAGGTACACCTTTAGGTATCCCGGTAGAACCAGAAGTAAAAATCATATATAGAATGTCTTCTGGTAAAGATTCCTTAAAACTCCAAGTATCCCGATTGTTTAAATTGATGGCGTCTCTAATTGTCTTTCTATTCAGGATTAATACATTTCCACCTATTACAGATTGTATGCCAGATACTCTGTCCAAGGGAGATGAACCATCGACAGGAATAAAAATATTACCCGATAATATTACGCCTATTATTGCTGCTATCGCATAAAACGACCTGTCCATATGGACCATAACTGGCTGGTTAACAAGGTCTTTTTTTATAATGAACTCAGCAATTTGTGCTGAAGCGGCATAAAGCTGCTGGTAGGTGTAATGATGTTCACCATCAATAACAGCAATGCGCAATGTATGCTCTTCTAATGAATGCTGTAAAGATTTGCCAATATTATTTGGCAAACCCAGCATATCCTCCGGCACATTATTGCCAACCAGAACTTTTCCTTCAACATGTAATAGCAGATATCTCAGCTGAACGTTTGCAGATTCAGCAATAACAGACAAAATTCTGTTATATTTTTCCAAAAGAATTTGCAATAAATCAGCCTGAATGGTATTGGACGCTGCATTTATTTTTAGTCTGCCGTCCTGCGTTAGCATCACTGAGAAAGTTAATTCAAATTTTGTATCTATACTATCAAGGTTCAAGCGCTCAATATGATCGAAATTTTTTGTCGATTCTTGTTCATAAATGAACATATGGTTTGATTTGAGCTTACCATCCTTTCTCACTAAATTACATGCATCAACAATCTGCTTGAAATCAACGTCCGAGTTTTCTATGGATTTTAAGAAACCAATATTGAAGAGTTTAAGATAATCTAATACCTGTAACTCAGGCGAAACCTGTCCCAATACCGGTAAAGTATCCACTGCCATACCAAACCGACAGAAGTCTATTTTAGTTTTTCTCTTGGATATGGGTATGTAGTGCAATATTTCATTTTTATTGAAATGGTGACACATCATGAGATTATATATGGACAGCAATCCAGTATAGTGAGATATCTCCACTTTTTTGAAGAATTCACCGATCAATCCTGACAGCGATTTCTCAATATAAGTCTCCGCTGTCGCAACCCCGCCACTTTTTATTACATGGGACTGTTCAATTAAATGAAAATCTAATCCTTTATCTTTTAATGTATTTACCCAATATTGTATTTGGTTATCGGTTAAGTTTTTATTTCCAACAAAACACTCTGGCAGAATATCAATCCCATCCAAATTCCCTGCAAGTGCAGTATTAATCGCACTTAATAAAAGTTCATTCGACCAAGCATCCGTTATAATATGGTGAATGACAATCAGTAGATAATCATCATCCTTAAAGAAAATATAAGGGAGTTGTTTGCTTAGATTAATATTAACACGACATAGCCTGGTTATTTCGTTTAAATCATCTTTAAAACGAGTTTCTTGTATTGAAATTTTTATTTCCGGCATAATGATAGCAGAAACACTTTCACCATCATCATAAAACCGTGTCCGAAATACTTCAAATTTACCGGCAATATCGTTTAGGCAGGTTTCAATATCATTTTGGCTTTTTTCACTTTTTAAGCGCACTAAAATTGGTACATGGTAAGAGGTATCTGTTTCGTCAAGCTGGTTGATATTCCACATCGTCTGTTGCAGTGAACTTAATGTATAGCCTCTCTCCCCAAGTTGATTTTCTTCTACCTCTTTTGATTGAATGGAATTTCCTAATTGAATATCGTTAAAAAAAACAATCCTTGGCTGTTTAAGAAAGTCTGATACTTTCAGGCTCAGCCCAAATTGCTCATTAATTTCAGCAATCAGCCTTACCGCAGAGATAGAACTAGCCCCTGATGCATAAATAGAATCTTCCAGCGACTTAGCAAGCCCAATGTGTTTCTCCCATATATTTAGAATCCGTTTATCGATCTGTGACAGAGAGAACTGGTGTTCTTTTATTTGTGTAAAAGCATTGCGAGCAAACTGTTTTAATGCCTCTTCATCAATTTTTCCATTCAGTGTTGCCGGCCAGCGTTCAAGTTTTACGAACTCAGTGGGGATCATATAGTCTGTCAAGGTATCTCTTAGGAGCACCGACAGTTGCTGCCAACGGTCAAACGTTAAACTTGTACAAAAAAGTGTGATACGTCCAGCGATAAATCTCACCCGAAATTCTGTGGGATTGATGTGCATGGCGACAGCATACTCAATCTCATTTAATTCAACTCGATGCCCTAAGATTTTTATTTGCTTATCTTTTCGGCATTCAAAAACCAAATCACCCTCGTTGTTGTAGTAAGCAAGATCCCCCGTATAGTATGTCTGCCCCGTCAATGGACTTTGCTCAAAGCCCGCCGTGTTTTCGTGGGACCCCTGATATCCTCTGGAAACACTGGGGCCAGAAATAGTCAACTCACCAATGATTCCATCCGGCAGCAATCTTTTATTATGATCGATTATCAAAACCTGATTAAGGCCCAAAGGTTTGCCAATAGGGACATTGGGTAATTTGACATCACCTGATTTGGGGTGATGGAGCACCGCTCCTACGGTTGTTTCTGATGGTCCATAATGGTTAAGTACTTTGATACCGCTTTGCTGAACAGCATCAAGTTGCTGGCCCGAAAGTTTCTCTCCTCCCAGAATGAGACATTTTAAGGGGAACGTTGATGCGATTCCCTCTCCCTGTGACAGGCCCCACATATGGGATGGCGTGATTTTTAGAACATCAATATGGTTATCCCGGATGAATTGCGAGAATAACAAAGGATCGAGACTGATGTGATAAGGCACGATACTCAAGCTTCTCCCCATGTAGAGGGAAGCAAAGATAGAGGTATAACCCAGATCGGCTGACAGTGTAGATGCGACGGCAAAAGCGAGAGGCGATTCGGCCTCTGTCAATGCAAGTCGCTCCAATTCAATTACAATGCTCTTGCCATAATGCATGACATTGCTATGCGATATAGAGATACCTTTTGGCGTTCCCGTGGTACCGGAAGTAAACACCATATAGGCTTCATCGCTGGCTGAGATAACTTCATTACTGATGAGAAGTTGTTCTTCACCGTTATGATGCAACACCTCGTCTATAAGGTAGCTTTTCTCATGCAGCTCGTGACTGTCAGTTAGAGTAAGCAACAGGGCCGCTTTCGCTTCAGCAAAAACACCGGTCTTTCGGCTTAAAATTGCCTGCTCGTCTAAGCAAACAAAGCTTCCCCTGACTTTCCAGATACCTAATACAAGGCAGATGAACCGGTAATCTCTTGGTGCCTCAAAAACGACCCTATCTCCAGGTTTAACGCCTAAATGTAGTAATGACGAGGCAACTCGATTGGAAATAGCATCAACCTCACGCCAGGTTAATACCTGCTCATGGTCGACGTAAAACGGCCTATTCCCGTAGGCTGTCACATGTTGTCTAAATCGCCCCAGCAATGTACCGTCTGGCTGAAATGATCCTGTCGTTAACGGCTCAAACTTTCTATAAAGTTCTCGATTTGTGATATCCAAATGGTTGTTCGTATGAACGGCTTTCTTCGCCACGTCAATAATCATTTGGCATACAACAGCCACGTAGTCACGGTTAAAAATAGTGGTGTCGTATGTTATACAGACAGAAAAACATTCATGTTCTTTTGAAAACAGTACATTCAGTGGAAATTTAGATCCACCAGCAGACATCACTTCCCATGCTAGTGTGGTTAATTTATTTTTCGACTTCTCAGCAAAACTGGTAAAAATGTGAAATGGATTTTCTCCTCCCCAGCCTTTTTCCAACATACCTTTGCGCAATGCCTGGAATGGATAATGTCCATACTCAAGGATATCGATTGTCCTCTCTAATACTATTTCCATAACATCAGAGAATTTTGTCGCCTGTGACAGATCAAGCGGAAGGAATGTCGTATTAGCAAAACATCCTATACCTTGATCCTGTTCTTGACGGGCATTAGTCACCGTTCCTAAAAGGACTTTATCTGAATGTTGCAGTGATGAGATCACAATCGCAAGGCAACTGTTAAGGAAAATTGCCGGTGTGGCCCCTTCTTCCTTGCAGAATTGGACTATGTTATCTGACAGTTCTTGAGTGAATATTAAATCGTAGCGCCAGTCTGACGAAGGTGAATATTTAGATTCAGGTGCTTTGAATCTGATGGCTTCATATGAATGTATTGACTGATACCAAAAGTCAAAGAGTGAGGGGTCAATTTCACTATTAGGCAACGAATTTAATTTAATGACAGGTGACTTGTCGTACCCTTGAAAAATAAGGTCGAGATCCTTCATCAATTCTTCAAGCCCTTGCTGGTCAATGAGAATATGATGAAAAAGTAGCGCCAGTTCGATGTTCGCGTTTTCCAGATAAAATAGCCCTACCCGAAATAAAAGATCACCATCGACCTTAATAGGTTGTTGGAGATATTCCAGCAACGCCCGTTTTCTTTCTGCTGCCTGATTAAATTTATATTGTTCTATCGTCACACTTTCGGCAGTAGAAAATGTCATTCCTTGATCAAACGACAATTTAGAAAAAATATTTGGATGCTGTGCTATCCACTGATTCAGTGCGCTTAATACTTTGCTTATGTCACACACACATTGTATCGATACCTTAACCGGAATTAAGTACTTGGTGTGGGTCTCATCTAATTGAGAGGCCAAATGAAAGTTTTGTTGATAGATATTAACTGGATAACAAGTTGCATCGTACATAAGCATTCACATAGTTTGTTTAAGAATGAGTTGTGCCACCCTCAATAAAGAGGGTTTTATTTTCTTGATTTTATTTTTTTATGCTAATTAACACTGATACATACATTTACTATATATCGCAGTATCATCTATTTCTCCGGATGGCAGCCTTCGCTCGCATTTTAGAATGCCTTCTAGTTGATAATGATTTCTTTCCGCAACCTTCCGACTTGCCATATTACTGGCGGCCATACGAATTTCGATTCTTTTGGCTTTAAGATTTTCGAATGCATATTTTTCTAAGAGTTTTACACCGTCACTAACATAGCCAAAACCTACCGCATCACGACATAGCCAATATCCCATTTCGAAGAATGGGATTTCTTTATCACGGACGATAAGTCCCAGAGCACCAAGAAACCGATTATCATCTAACCGAATGATGGAAAACCGCAATTCATTTTCACATTTATTAAAATTTTCCACCGCTTCCTTCATATTTTCGATAAAACTTTCTTCATTCGTTATGGCTTTCACCCAAGGCATATAACGAGAAAGGTACTCTCTATTTTCTTTAATTGCACAATACATGGTGTCTGCAAGGCCGATTGTAGGCTCAACCAGCATAATTCTTTCATTTTTCAGCATAATCAGCTCTTCCTTTTCATCATCCTTTAGCAACGATACCACTTGCAGCCGCACATAAACCGCCCCTCTCGCTATAGAGATGTGCTGACGCGAAAATCATTGTCCGAGTTTTTCTGTCTATACGTGCTTTCACATGACTAAACTGGCCGCGAATGATCTGCATCATTTTGATATCGAGAGCGACGACACCGGATGGCGTGCAACCGAATCCAATAAACCCAGAAATACCAACAGCTGATTCCAACGCTGCTGTCACGATTGCACCATTAATCCCTACAGCTGTGTTTTTCCCGAAAGAACCCGCATGGCATGGATTACCATGTTGTATCCGCAGATCAACAAAATCCACGCCCCATTCAACAATCGTGAATCCAAGTGTTTTAAATAATGGAGAGTGATTAAATGCTTCAATACTTCCATCTGTCACATGTTCTAACTCGTTCAAACTTGCACCACTATTAACACTGGAAAGTTTCCATCAAATATAGTTTCATAAAGTAATAATTTAATTACTTTATGAAACTAAACAGTTAGCAATAATTAGCTTAATACTGAAATTGTGATGCAAGATAAATTTTTGCTTAATTTTTTTCTGCTGTTTCCTTCTGTTTTTGTGATGTTTGTCACACTAAGAATTAATATTAATAATAAATTTCCCATAAGTTAACGTATGGATGAAATATGCTGTTCATTATGGTGCATGGCCAATATAATTTTTTCGATCTTAAAAAGATTTTATATATCACATGGGAATAAATGGATGATCTTTATTTAAACAGTCGTCATTTTTTTATGCATATTTTATCAGCATTGAACGCTCCCAAATTTGATGGTGACGATTCAATCAAGTATCTTATAAATAGAACGTGTAAGTTAAATAAGTAAAAATTAAATTTAAATTATTTGAATTAAATACTCCGATAAAATAGAGCGCCAATTAATGCGAAAATATGATGGTATTTGGTTTTTTATTTTCTTGATTTAATCCTGATCACTTTTGCTTAAATTAAGAAAAAATTGGGTTTTATGCTGGCAGTTAATTCTGTTTGGAGGTTTCTGTTTTTTACGTGGGGCGCTCCTACCACCACAAACTGCCTTTATATTCTTATGCTATCGCTGATATATTCAGTTGTCAATTTATCAGAGCTAAGGGGGTATTTATGCAGAAACATGTTATTGACTGATTAGAATAACGAATAACTTTAAAACCTAAATTCTTGTTTATTTATTTCATCACTGTTACTGATAACTTGATTTAAAGTGCTTTGAATAAGCCTCCGTCAGTTCTATCAGAATGAGCAGAGGCTTATTAGATAATTTCGAGGAAAATAAACCTGCTCTTTATTCATTTCCCTTTAATTTAATGACTTACACCGTTGTTACCTCCGGTGTCTTTTCCAGCGAATTTAACAGCATAGCGATGGTTTTATGTCTGAAGACATCCCTAATCCTGACTTTCACTTGCCCCGGAATTTGAGCATTCATCTTTGTAACCAATCGGACAACGGATAAAGAGTTACCACCGATGTGAAAGAAATTATCATTGATACCTACCTGCTCTACACCCAACACTTCTTGCCAGATCTGACACAGTTCACGCTCTATCTCTCTCCCGGGTGCTTGGTAGTCACTGTTTCTCACCTCTCCGGGCGCGGGTAATCCTTTACGGTCCAATTTACCATTTATCGTCAACGGCAATTTTTCCAGCGTAATAAACACACTCGGAACCATGTACTCCGGCAAAACCTTCAATAACGCATCACGCAGAGCCGATTCTGATAGCTCTTTTCCCTGTGTCGGTATGACATACGCAATTAAATGGCTATTCGCTCCATTTCCATGGGCAATGACCACTGCTTGCTGTACGTCGTCTATGCCCATCAGCGTATTCTCTATTTCTCCCGGTTCTATTCGGAATCCGCGAATTTTTACCTGAAAATCATTCCTTCCCAGATATTCCAGCTCACCGTCACCTCGCCAGCGAACCAAATCGCCTGTTTTATAGAGTCGTGTATACCCTTTCTCTTTGTCATATTCATCAGCAAAAGGATTCGTTACAAATCGTTGGGCGCTCAGTTGATCACAATTCAGATATCCACGGGCAACACCTGCGCCTGAGATGTAAAGCTCCCCTAAGGCACCTATTGGTAGGCACTTCATCTGTGGAGAAAGAACATATAATTTCGTATTGGCAATGGGTTTACCTATGCCACCGTCATAGCGGCATTGAGGATAATTTATAAAATTAAGGGACGTCACGGTTGTTTCCGTCGGGCCATATTCATTATTCAATTTTTCACCAAAGAGTGATTTCAGTTGGGCATGGCACCGATCACCACCACTGATTATACGACGGAGAGTTATCAGTTCATGCAAGCTACCAAGGGATAACAGATAATCAGGCGTTGCGTGAATATGAGTTACCTGATATTTGAAAGCAAAATGCCTTATTTTTTCAACATCTTTCAGGTCTGCATCAGAGGCCATGATAAAACATCCACCTGATAATACCGGTAAGAATATCTGTTCAATGGATGCATCAAAGACATAAGGCGCTAATCCAAGGACTTTTTCATCATCACCAAAACACATTGTCTGACGTTGGGAATGCAGTAAATTAACTACCCCATTTTGTTCTACCATGACGCCTTTAGGTTGCCCGGTGGTTCCTGAGGTATAGATCACATAGGCGAGATTTTTCGGGCTACTTATCGGAGGCAAATTGGTCTGTTCTATATCCTGCGTCGATGTTGGATCATCGACTGACAGGTAAGTGATTTCATTCCTACTCTCTCCTGCCCTTATCTTTTCCAGTAGATCAAATTGGGTCAGAACGATGTGGGCTTTTGTATCACGCAGCATAAAGCTTACCCGTTCTGATGGATATTCCGGCGATACCGGCACATAAGCGCCACCAGCTTTTAATACGGCCAAGATAGAAACAATCATCTCTGCGCTACGTTCCAGATACAGAGGGATTAATGTATCTGGTTCTAATTCCCTATGCGTGAGCGCGCGATAGCGTGTACGTATTGTGCGGGCAAGTGCGTTCGCTTTGGCGTTCAGTTCAGCGTAACTTAGTTTCTTGTCTGCAAAAATCACCGCGGTATTCGTCGGGGTTTTTGCTACTTGCTCCTCAAATAGCTGGGATAATGTTTTTTCATCTGGGAAAGAAGCTGTTGTGTCATTCCAGCGGTTCAGACGTTGCTTATCCTCCTCCGGTAACCACGGCAGCTCTCCAACAGGTTGATATTTGTTACCGACAAAGGCCACCAGCATTTGCTGATACACGGCTATCAGCTGAGTCATGGTGACATCATCAAATACCGCCTCTGCCCAACAAAATTGACCACTCAGTTGCTCGTGACTGTCGTCAATAATCAAACTGATATCAAATTTTGCTGCCAGCGCTAGGGATTGATTCTGCGGCAATGTTACAGGGCTGAAAGGCATATTTTCAGCACGATTCTGACCAAAACTTTGTACAGCAAACATCACCTGAAATACTGGATGTCTTGATAAGTCATTTTCAATGTTTAATTCGCTGACCAATCGGTCAAATGGCAAATCCTGATGAGATTTGGCTGCAATAATACGCGTATGAAGGGAAGCAATCAGCTCACGGACTGAAACCGAGAAATCTTCATTGATCCTTATCGGTAAGGAATTGACGAAAAAGCCAATCAATGGCTGGGTCTGAGTATAATGCCTGCCATCTGATGGAATACCGATAACGATATCATGGTGCCCTGACATGACCGCCAGTGAGACATAAAGCGCTCCCAACATAACAGTATTCAAGGTAGTTGCTTCATTTTTTGCCAGTTCTCGCAGTGAGTTTGACACCATCCCATTCAGCGAAAAATGGTGTTCTTTCCCGGTATCATCGAACTGAGCTGGACGTGGTTTATCCGTCGGGAAAGCAAGATTTTCATAACCTGACAGCAGCTCTTTCCAATAAGCGAGATGAAGTTGTAGCTCCTCATCGACCAAAGATTCACGTTGCCAGTAGGCAAAATCGACATACTGAATAGGGAGTTGCGGCAATTCAGGGGCTGATGAGTTTGAATAAGATGTATATACCTGAGCAAGTTCTGATAGAAAAATATCTGTCGACCAGCCATCAAAAGCAATATGGTGCCACACCATCAGCAGATATTGCTCATCAGCAACAATATAATGATGGTATCTGACTGGATGTTCATTAGACAGGTCAAACAGTTGCGAGGCATCTTTTTTCACGCTCTTCAACCATTCATTATCATCATGAATAACCACAGAACTCATGGATAACGGTATATCTATAATGGTTTGATAATCATGGCCTTGATCATCTGTTCGATAAACTGTTTTGAGTATCTGGTGCCTCTCTTGCAGATAAGACAACGAGTTTGTTAAAACACTCAGTTTCACATCGCCCTTTAATTTTACTAATAAAGGAATATGGTAGGCGCATGTTCCCCCTAACGCTCGTCCAATGAATAGCATCCTTGCTTGGGCAAACGATAGAATTTGGGGCTGAGGTGAAGGTGGAATATTCAGAGTTTCAATCGGCACCTCATGCAAAATTGACGATAAGGTTTTAATATCCTGAATATTAAAGAGTTGTGACAACGGTATTTTTTTCTTATACCGATTCTGAATAAAAGCAGATAATTTAACCGTGGTAATAGAATTCCCCCCTAAACGGAAAAAGTTATCTGTAATGCCTATTTGCCTGACTCCCAGTACCTCCTCCCAAAGCTGACACAGCTCCCGTTCCAATTCTGTGCTTGGTGCCTCGTAGACACTATTTCTTACCTCTTCTGGTGCTGGCAGCCCTTTACGATCCAGTTTACCGTTTATCGTCAACGGTAACTGTTGCATCATAATAAATACACTCGGAACCATATACTCCGGTAAAACCTTCAATAACGCATTACGCAGATTCGTCTCTGATAACTCTTTTCCCTGTGTCGCTACAACATACGCAACTAAATAGCTCTTTGCTTCCTTTCCATGAGCGATAACGGCCACTTGTTGTACGTCATCTATGCTCATCAGCGCATTTTCTATTTCTCCCGGTTCTATTCGGAAACCACGAATTTTTACCTGAAAATCATTCCGTCCCAGATATTCCAATTCACCGTCACTTCTCCAGCGAACCAGATCGCCTGTTTTATAGAGCCGTGTATACCCTTTTCCCTTGTCATGTTCATCAGCAAAGGGGTTTGCTACAAATCGTTGAGCGCTCAACTCCTCGCGATTCAGGTATCCACGAGCCAATCCAATACCACCAAGATAAAGTTCTCCCGGAGCACCCAATGGCACCAGATTCATGCTCTCGTTAAGGACATATAATTTTATGTTGTTGATTGGCTTACCAATCGGTATCACTTTCAGCGAGGCAGAACTACAGTCATAAGCCGTGACATCAACAGATGCTTCTGTCGGTCCATACAGATTATGTAATTCAGTCTGTTGTGCGGAAACGTCTTTAAACTGAGTCACTGTGGCTTCCGTCAACGCCTCTCCACTGGCAAAGACACATTTCACACATGAAGGAATACGTTGATTTGTTTCGCTCAAATGCTGATTGAAAGCGCCAAGCATGGAGGGAACAAAATGGAGGTGGGTAATATTCTCCCTGGCAATAAGTGTATGCAAGGCTTGGGGATCTTTATGAATTTCAGGTGAAGCAACAACAATGCATGCGCCAGTCCAGTTAGCCCATAACAGTTCCCATACCGATACGTCAAAAACATAAGGTGTTTTTTGCAGAACCCGATCCGATTCACCGAGCGGGTAAGCTTGTTGCATCCAAAAAATACGGTTTACGACCCCTATATGTTCTAACATTGCCCCTTTAGGCTGTCCGGTGGTCCCAGAGGTATATATCACATAGGCAAGATCTTTCGGGCCACTTATCAGAGGTAAATTGGTCTGTTCTATATCCTGCGTCAATGTTGGATCATCGACTGACAGATAAGCGATTTCGTTTCCTCCCTCTCTTGCCCCTATCTCTTCCAGCTTATCAAGCAACCAAGATTGCGTTAGAACTACACGAGCCTTTGTATCACTGAGCATAAACCTGACTCGTTCTGACGGATATTCCGGCGATACCGGCACATAAGCGCCCCCTGCCTTTAATACCGCCAGAATAGAAATAATCATTTCTGCACTGCGTTCCAGATACAGGGGGATTAATGTATCTGGTGTCAATTCCTTATTTGTGAGCGCGCGATAACGGGCGCGTATTGTCCGGGCAAGTGCATTCGCTTTGGCGTTCAGTTCCGCGTAGCTGAGTTTCTCGTCTGCAAAAATCACTGCGGTATTCGTCGGGGTTTTTGCCACTTGCTCCTCAAACAGCTGGGATAACGTTTTTTCATCAGGGAAAGAGGTAGCAGTATCGTTCCAGTGGTTCAGACGTTGCATGTCCTTTTCCGGTAACAGCGGGAGTTTTCCAACAGGTTGATGCTTATTGTCGACAAAGGATTCCAATACTTGCTTATACACCGCCACCAGCTGATCCATAGTCTCAGCATCAAATACCGCTGCTGCCCAATAAAATTGACCGTTTAGTTGTTTATGGCTGTCATCAATGGTGAGGGATAAATCAAGCTTTTCTTGTTCACTTTTTAATAAATCAAAGCCTTTTACGGCAAATTTCACTTGAAATATTGAATTGCGCGATGGCCCTTCTGCTGATGCCAGAAATGCATTCAATTGGTCAAATGAACATGAGCGATATCTTTGTACGTTCGTTATTAGTTTATCGATATGATGAATAAGTGAAAGAACGGCAATATCGGGTTGAACATTCACTCTTAACGGAACAGGGTCCAACGCGCTATTGTGACCGTTATCCCCATCATTCAAATCGTTGCCTATAACAATATCATGCTGCCCTGATGATGCTGAAAGTGCGACATAAAATGCGCTCAAGAGTACGGTATTGAGTGACTTGCCTTCACATGTAGCCAGGTTACGTAATCGCAAAGAAAGTTTTTCATCAATATCAAAAGATGATGTTAAAACCCGATTTTCACCAAAATCACGAACCAACCTGTCAACAGGGATGGAAAAATTATCTCGACCGGAAAGTAACGCAGCCCAAAATCTTAAATCATCCACATTGCATTCGCTTGATAGGATATCCTGGTCGCTGCCTTCACGAGCCGATTTGTTAACTTCCATTATTTCATCCTTAGACAATAACTTAGATAAATCAAACTTTGAATTATGACAAACATGAAAAGCTAGAATAATCTAGCTTTTTGAAAATATTCATAATTCTGTATTACATTAAACATGCTTAAAGCACAATTACGTTATCGGCAACCTTTGATATCAGTTTTAGCAAGAAAAATTTGAGCATGTCTTTATTCGCTCATATTTGCTTCAGAATGCAATTGTGCCCTCAATACAGGTAACGGCACTTCCGCCCACGAAAATCTTGCCTCCATGCTGAACGAGCGATAACAACCCCTCACGACCCAGTTTTACGCCTTGTGAAGAGGTCACAACCACACCTTCTGGTGCCATAACATTATGGTGGCGCATAAACGCGGCAACGCTGCCATTTCCACTGCCACAAACCGGATCTTCATTCACACCACAAGCAGGCGCAAAAGAGCGAACTTCAATGTGCGCATCCATGCCTTCTGGGTACGAACCATAGATACAAATTCCGGTACAATTCATTTCAATATCGTGATCTTTTAAGCGGCTGAAATCGGGCTGTGTAGCGAGTACTGTTTTTGCATCAGCAGTACAAACAACTATCCATCTGGCACCAACATCGACTAATGCCGGTGTTAATTCATAATTGATCGAACAACCAAGAATATTTTCAAGGCGACTGACTTGTTCTCGGCTAAGTAAAGTGATTTTCGGTTCTGGTAACTCAAATGATATTGACCGTTCACCATTTTCCATTTTGCTGACGTTTAGGGTGATTAAGCCTGCGCCACACTCTTGAAGCAAACGTCCATTTGTCACTGAGATAATTCCAGCTTCAAGCAATGCATGTGCGGTACCAATAGTGGGATGACCCGCAAAAGGTAACTCACTTCCCGGTGTAAATATGCGAACCCGATAATCAGCCGCCGCATCTACTGTTGGAAGAACAAAAGTGGTCTCAGAAAGATTGGTCCAACTGGCGATATTTTGCATTTGCTCTGTCGAAAGCTCAGAAGCATCCATAACAACCGCGACTGGATTTCCTTTGAATCGTTTTGAAGTAAAAACGTCAACTTGTTTAAAGGGTACACTAGACATAGAATTTCCTGTTTTCTGAATTAATTTAAGCGCTGATCTCAAAAGGCTGACATAATAGTCAGCCATATTTTCACGGTTTCATGCTACTCTGAGTCCACATATAAATACAGAGCCAAAAATACCAAAACAGTTTTGAAATACACTGTTTGTATAGTAAATGTATAAAGTGTACCCATTGACAAATCACGTGACATACAATTCTCTGATCTTAAAAAGCCAAAAGAAAGGAGACAATCTGTGTTTCTACAATCGATAGGTATTTATGATGTCAGGTTTATTCGACAATAGAGATAGCGAAATAACATTTTTTTATTTCGCTACGATACGAGATACTATGATTCAGTTTTTCTTTCTGCGTTCAGAAAACAATTTATCTGTCTCATTTGCCAAGATCCCTCCTACCAAAGAGATCGGGCTGTAAAATGATGACGCTCTTTCCGCAATCTCCTGCGCAGAAATATCAATCTGGCGTATACCCACATTACGAAGACCGCTGATAGATGTCCCCCATATCACTTCCCGAATCCCCGTCCAGGCCAAGGCACTCATGCACATTGAACAAGGCTCGGCTGTGGTATACAGTGCAACATTATTCCATCCTTGATTACCGTATAAAGTAACATAGTGATTTATTGCCTGAATTTCTCCATGCAAAATGGGATTTTTTACCCATGAATTCACACCACGACTTAATATTTCCCCGCTGCTCCTGTTAACGATCACCGCACCAAAAGGATATTTAGCGCTCTTTTTAGCTTCTTCTATTGCTTCTCGCATATATTTTTCATGTTTGGCAATCTCCGGTTTTGATAATATATTATTTGTGATCTTTATTTTCTTTTCACCCGATTTTGTAATAAAAGATATACTGGTGTTCATAATATCAGGCACTGTCAATAATTCAATTTTGGTTTTATTCATGATTAATCCTTTTCTTAGTTATCATTTTATCGACTTTCTATTTCAACAGAGTAAATTATAAATTTAATAATATTTACCGATTATTACATCATTTAAAAAATAACGACATAGTTTTATGTTGATTTTTTATCTGATATATAAACCTATATTCTGTTATTAATATGGACGAGTAAATTACATAAAAAAGAGAATTATTAAGTAACTAATGTGATGTTTATTTTTGCTTTTATTAATAGCTATAACCGTCACGCCATTTTGTCAGATATCATATAAATCAAAGATGATTAGCTACGAAAAAGTGACAAGTTGCATAGGCGGCATTGTTCAACCCAGGAAACCGGACAAGTGGTGCTATTCTTCCCTCACTTTGGTATATTTGGTATAACTTTGAAGTTAGAAGCATGCGTATTGCTCGTTAGTATCTATTTTCTGAGCATAACTTGCCGTAGATTCACAAGCTCCTGCTTACTCCGATATATAGCCAGCAGATTTTATCTCATGCTAGCTGATCTCATCAGGACATAAGCACTCAAACAAAAAGGCAATAAGATGTACACAAGTTTACTAACCTTGGCTGACGATACATTCTGTCTACGTTTGCAACGCGCTGCAAGGATGTGGCGTAAGGTATCTGATGAGGAACTGAGCAAACTGAATTTATCCGAAGCGACAACAACCCCTCTCTGGCTGATTAATAAACTTGGTGAGGGTTTACGCCAACGCACCTTAGCCGACCACATGGGGCTTGAAGGACAATCATTAGTCAGGCTACTCGATCAGCTAGAAGGTGCCGGGTTGCTGATCAGGCGAGACGATCCTACTGATCGACGCGCTAAGGCACTTTACCTCACTGATGAAGGACGTAATTTAGCCGAGCAAGCAGAAATTGTCGTAAGAAATATCAGAGCTAGATTACTTGATGGTGAACCTAACGAAAATCTGGCCATTGTTGACCGAGTTTTTGACAAGATTATCAATGCAGCCAGTGAATAAACGAGTTTGGATCTGACGAGATGGACGCCTCGATTAAGTGCCATATGCGTAAAAAATGGATAGAAAAAATTCATTTAACCCACGGAGCGTCCATCATATAAAGCCTGACAACCCGTATTTCATTCTCCTGCCCTGAGGCGCATTCTTTGATATTCAGACCAAAAATAGCCTGAATTCAGCGCACAAATTTATAGCAACGAAATCCTCAATAACACAGCTTGCGATTAGTTCGTATGAGATCTATTATCATAATCAGATAGGGTCAATTTTGTTGTCTTGTTTCGTTATGCAAGCGGAGTCACCACATGCCTGAATTATCTGACACTACCGGTATCATCAATCAACAAAAAGAAGTCTCTCCCGCAAACCAAAATTATAATCTGATCGAAAATCTCCTTGATCCAGGTAGCTTTTCAGAGTTGGATGCGCTTGCAGAACATGACTGTATTCGCTTTAACGCCGATCAAAAGAAAATACCAGGAGACGGAATATCTACAGGATATGGATTCATTAATAGCCGTCCAGTGGCTGTCTATGGTCATGACAATCAATTTATGGGAGGAAGTTCCAGCCGAATTCATGCCGTAAAAATATGTAAAGTCATAGACTTAGCTTTACGTACTGGCATGCCGATCATAGCGCTGAATCAATCATCTGGATTACGCATACATGAAGGAGTTGATGCCAACTCTCAATTTAGTTACGTATTTTATAAAACAGTGCAAGCTTCCGGTGTTGTCCCCCAAATATCATTAATACTCGGCGACTGTATAGGCGGGGCTGCTTACACACCGGCACTCACTGATTTCATAATCATGATTGATAAACAATCTACTTTATTTTTAACCGGCCCTGCGGTCATTAAACAAGCGACCGGAGAAAATGTCAGCAAAGAGGATATCGGTGGCGGATTAATGCATGCAAGTCAGACCGGGCTGGCTCACTTTCTGGTCGATTCAGAGCAGGAGGCAATATCGTTAACTCGGCATCTATTATCCTACCTGCCGCAGAATAATACCGAAACGCCTATCGTTATCTCAGATTCTACAGTGATGCCGCGAGAAACACCTAGAATCGGAGAAATCGTACCTCATGACAAATCTCTTCCTTTCGACGTCAAGGAAGTCATTGCAGAAATAGTCGATAAAGAAACTTTCCTTGAAATACAGCAGTTGTATGCTCGCAATATCATTACCGGTCTGGCTCGTTTGGGTGGACATGTCATCGGAATTGTTGCCAATCAACCTAATTGGTTAGCGGGTTGTTTAGATATTGATGCTTCAGAAAAGGCCGCTCGTTTTGTCCGCTTATGTGATGCGTTTGGCATCCCCTTACTGACATTAGTTGATGTACCGGGCTATTTACCGGGAAAACAGCAGGAACAAGGTAACATAATAGGCTCCGGCTCTAAGCTGATGCACGCCTATTGTGAAGCGTCGATCCCTAAGGTTGCTGTTATATTGCGCAAAGCATATGGAGGAGCCTATCCAACACTGGCCAATCGGGGAGCCACTGATTTCATTTATGCCCTGCCTGATGCTGAAATTTCCGTAATGGGGCCAGAAGGTGCGGTCAATATCATATTTCGTAAAGTTGTGGCAGCCGCCCCAGAGCCAGAAAAACAACGAGAACTTCTGATTGCAGAATATCGTCAAGCCCACGCTAGCGCTGCCTATTCTGCCAAAAAAACCTACATTGAAGGATTGATCCCTGCTTCTCATCTGCGTAACCGACTTATTTCAAGTTTCAGAATATTAAGAGACAAAATAAGTGGCCCTCCGGCCAGACGGCATTCGAACATACAACTCTGAAGGAATAAATATTATGGCAATTCCGCGTGATCGACACGATGACTATAGTCAGGCATCGGTAAGCCAACGGTTGTCCTGGCTTTGCGAAACAACCGGGCAATCTTATCCCTACATTGCCGGTAAAACCATTGAACCTGAGTTAGCCAAAGGAACCTGCGAAAACATGATTGGTTACGTTGGGATTCCTCTAGGCATCGCTGGCCCGCTGCTGATCAATGGCATATCAGCCAAAGGAACATTTACTATTCCTTTAGCTACCACAGAAGGCGCTTTGATTGCTTCTTTTTCAAGAGGAATGAATTTAATCAGTGATAGCGGAGGTTGCCAAATCCTGAGTCAGGAGAATTCAGTTCAAAACACGCCAAACCCAGCATATCGTTTTTTGGGTGACGCTTTGACAAAAGTATCTGCCGTTGTCTTACACCGAGCGGAGGATGCGCTAAAATTTGTCAACTGGCTGCAAGAACATATGCCGCAAATTTTACTAGTTGCCAATAACACCAGTCGTTACGCCCGGCTGTTAGAAGTTTCCCCACTATTCCAGGGCGATTTAATCGGATTAGCATTTACCTACCAGACGGGTGATGCGATGGGATTAAATATGGCGACTAAGGCGAATGAGGCCGTTTGTCGTTATATTCAGGAAAAGTGTCCCGAACTTATTTCACACTATTTCAATACATTAGGGGGAGATAAACGTTTTGTCAGTGATCAGGCTAAAGGCCGATACGTTACCGCGAGTGTCCGAATACCTCATAGTTTGGTAAAAGAACGATTACGTACCACGCCGTTACGCATGCAACAATTTCTATTAGCATGTAATACATTACTTGCTCAGCGCGGAGCCACAGCACCAAACATCCATGTTGCTAATGCCTTAACTGCGATGTTTATCGCCTGTGGACAAGACCCGGCTTTTGTCACCGTCTCTTTTAAAAATGCCTGCACGCATTTTGCAGTGCTGGATAACGGAGATCTCAACGCCAGTTTGACCATCCCTAACCTTATCGTTGGTGTGGTCGGCGGTGGAACTAAGCTTCCCATCCAGCAAGAGTGTCTCAGTATGATTGGGTGCACTGATGATGCCCGTAAATTGGCCGAAATAACCGCAGCAGTCGCATTGGCGGGTGAAATCTCCGTTGCTGGCGCGGTAAGTGCAGGAGAATTCACTCGTGCCCATACCGTATTGGGTCGTGGCTTAAACCCGACGAAGCCAACTGAATCATCATCAGAGGACACATCGTTATGATCCGCCATGTACTTATCTGTTGCAGAGGAGAAATCGCCCTTCGTTTCATACGTACATGTCGGCTAATGGATATTAGTACCACTGTGATTTACAGTGCGGACGACGATAATGCAGAATTTGTTCATGCCGCTGATCAGGCGGTAAGAGTCGACGCATGGATACCTGAAACGCTTATCACGACGGTGATTAATGTCGCGTTATCCAGCAAGGTAGATGCCGTAGCGCCAGGATATGGCCCTCTCGCAGAAAACGCTGACTTCGCTGACGCCTGTGCTAAGGCGAACTTAATTTTTATCGGCCCTAATAGTGCAGCCATCCGCCAAACGGGTGACAAAATTGCTGCTCGTTTAGCAGCAGAACAGGCTCAGATTCCAATTATTCCCGGTATGCAAATTGATACTGATGCCAATGCAGCAATGATTTTGACAAATAGACTAGGTTATCCACTGTTGATTAAAGCCGCTCATGGCGGAGGTGGACGAGGGATTCGAGTGGTAGATCAACCAGAAGACTTTATCACATCTTATGAAGAGGTCAGGCAAGAGTCTCTACGGGCATTCGGCAACAATCAGGTCTATCTTGAGAAATTCCTGGGAGAAGATATCCGCCATATAGAAGTTCAGATATTGGCTGATCGATATGGAAAAATTTTACATCTTGGAACTCGTGAGTGTAGCGTGCAACGTCGACGGCAAAAAATTGTCGAAGAAGCACCCGCCCCAGGTTTAACAGAAATTCAATATGAGGAACTTCATAACGCCGCATTGGCGGTTGCTCATCAGGTAGGATACGACAGCGCTGGCACTGTCGAATTTTTGCTTGATAAAGAAGGACATTTTTATTTCATTGAGATGAACGCCCGCATTCAGGTTGAACACCCTGTTACAGAATCGATAACTGGTATAGATATCGTTGAACAAATGATTTATTCAGCGTCAAATCAACCGTTGACGCTGACTCAACAGGACATTCATTTCTCAGGCCATTCAATTGAATTTCGTATTTGTGCGGAAGATGCCCATGGGGATTTTCTACCAAACGGTGGAGAAGTTTTGGATTATCGTATCCCTGAAGGACCAGGTATACGTGTCGATTCAGGGATACATTTGGGCGCTAAGATGTCACCTCTGTTTGATAGTTTATGTCTCAAGCTGATAGTTTCCGGCGCCAATCGTGAACAGACCTTAAAACGGTCGCAGTTGGCGCTAGATGAACTCGTTATTGCGGGTTTTAGTACCAATCTTGCAGTACATCGTTGGTTAATAGGCAACCAATCATTCAATCAAGGCAATTACGATCTTTCTATCGGTAAAACAATTGAAAATACCCATTCCCTACCCCAGCGGAAAGCGCTGGCAATACATGCAATTACAGCCCTAGCTCTACATTTAAATCTTATTCCTGGTGTGCAAACAAATTCGGATACACATAGACCAATATCACCATGGATTCAACGAAATAGTCGTTAGAAATAATAGCAGTTGGAAATGAGTCAACAAGTACGCCATAAATCTCCTCATACTAAGGATTGCATATGCGTAATACAGATCCAAGTTCTGTATCATCAACAATATCAACATTGCTGCACGGTGTCGTAGAAGGTGAATTAAACCAAGTCAGTACAACAATTGATTGTCTTGGTTCGAATCGTTACAAAGCGCAATGGAATGATATGCAAGGCATTTCATGTGAACTCAAGTTAGAAGATGTGCAACATATATCAAGCGATACTATACGATTAAGAATAAAGATTGACGGTATTCGAGAAACTATTTTATTAAAACGCAATTCATCAAGTGACTTTCTTATCGATTATGCGGGAAGCCATCGTGCAATAGTTTTAAATACGGGAAACTCATGGAAAAACAAATCCATTAAGTCTTATCAAGATAGCAATATATTGTCATCCCCTATGCCAGCAAATGTATTAGAAATTCTGGTATCTGAAAACAGTGTGGTAGAAGATAAACAACCGTTACTACGTATAGAAGCAATGAAAATGGTTATAACACTTTACTCTCCGGGAAAGTATTTAATCCAAAAAATAAATGTGGCAGTGGGAGAAAATGTCAGTACTGATCAGGTACTAATTACTTTCAATCATAAAAAGGAATTATCATGAACTTAGAATCTAAAATCGTTAATTATTGTGATAGCCTCAAATATTCATCTATCGATCTTAATACCCGAGAAATTGGCAGTCATTGCTTACTTGATATTATTGGCGTTTTATTAGCTGGCACCCGTGACCCCGGCGTTGAACTATTGACTAAAATAACCGCAGGATGGGGAGGAAAACCGGAAAGTCGAGTACTTGGGCGAATGTTAGCATTACCTACCCCGTCCACAGCGATGTTAAACGGTGCGGCGGCCAGAGTGCTGGATTTCGATGATGTTGGCGATTCGCTCGGAACACATCCCAGTGTGGCGATATTACCCGCGTTGCTTGCGATTGCCGATTCAATTGATCGACCAATATCGCGTGAACAATTCATGACTGCCTATATTGCAGGTATCGAGCTTTCTCTGAGACTTTCAAGGGCCCGTAAGGAGACATTACTTGAAAGTGGCCGGTATGACCTCTGTAAAGTCATTGCAGCAACAGCAGCCGCAGGAATGTTATATGGTCTGACAGGTGAGCGGCTGCATAACGCACTTGGGATCGCATATACATCCGCACTTGGTGAAACACAATGTATGATAGATGGTGCTTCAACCGTTTTTTACCAACAAGGCTTAGTCGCATCTCATGCAGTGAAGGCGGTAATATTAGCTGACCAAGGCTTTACCGGGGCAAAACAATTTCTCAGTGGACGCTGGGGTTATTATAGCGCCTTTGAACCTGGCTCAAATCTTGACTCAATTATTGACGAATTAGGCACAACCTTTGTCCTTGATCCATTAATCGCATTTAAACCTTATCCTACCTGCCGCCCAAATACTTCAGCCGTGGCTTTAATAAAAGACATGCTAAATGGTCAACAGATTGATATTAATGAAATAGCGCGTATAGATGTTCTTACCAACCAACAAATATTTGATCTGGTTGGTTCGCCAGTAGAACGAAAGCAAGTTCCGCAAACCGTGGTCGAAGCACGTTTCAGCCTTGCTTATAATATCGCGACCGTACTCAGAACAGGTGACCTTTTTATTGACGATTTCACTGAGAACGCAATTCGTCGCAAGGATATCATCGACTTAAGTAGAAAAATTTATCCCAGCAGTGCAGCCGAATGTGAAATACCTGAATTAGGCACACATGGAAAAATCAAAATTATCATTCAGTTTAAGGATTCTACCCAACTTAAAGGCGAAGTTTCTTATGCAAAAGGTAATGCCAGAAACCCAATGACACTTGAAGAATTGATAGACAAATTTAAAAAATGCGTGGCTTATTCCCAAAATGCATATATTCACACAAATACTTCAGCAATATTAGACTGGATCTTAGATCGCGAAAATCATAATCCAGATTATCAAATACTTGCTAACGCATTATTCCAAAAATGAGGAAATTTAACGGCTAGTTTAGTATGGATTGATAAATTTATTATTAATGTGTGAATTTCTAGACCTCAACTGACAGTTTTATACCCAATAAATTTCGAGTTGCAGCGCGGCGGCAAGTGAACGAATCCCCAGGAGCATAGATAACGATGTGACTGGGGTGAGTGAAAGCAGCCAACAAAGCAGCAACTTGAAGGATGAAGGGTATATGTATCTTTAACAGATATCAGTTGAGGTCAAGATGAATTAGCATCATCAATTTGGCCACGTAAGTAATTTATACGGTGGTTTACTCAGATATTTTATTTCCTAATGCCGCACGGTTTTGATTAACCAGCTCAAGCTGAGAGCGGTTTCCATCGCGGAGTAGTTTCTCTGCTTTTAGAAAAGTCCTTCATCTTTAGCTATCATGTTACTTAGTTACTTTTCTTTCTGTAAGTACATATCATTCAACTCCTGTTTCATTCGGTTGATATCGTCAGGTAACTTGCTAGTGGCTCATAACACTGGTCGAATTGGATTTGATTGTCCTTCCGCTCGCATCGGCAGCTACTGTACTAGTTGTGACGTTCCAGGCATTGGTGGCGGCGTTACTATTGTTGATGTCTGAGTACTTGTACCGATGTTCATTACCAGATACCCAGTACCTTTAAACTCTATACTCGTTACCACCTTATGACCAAATTCTTCCGCATGCTGGTTCAACATATGTAAGGTAGCCTTACAATTATCGGTTCCCAGCAGTGTATAAAAGGCGTCTGGATTCTCAGTAGGAGAAACGCGTATAACCTGCCCTCGTTGAATCCGGGTTCCTATAGCGCTTATAACGTCTTGAGTGACTTTATTTTCAATACTGGCCTGAACAGATCTTTTTAAATTTTTCGGGTCTACACCTGACTTTTTAAGGGAATTAAACATGATCTCTGAGTAAGGTAATGGTTTTCCAAATTTACTATCTGTAGTTATATCATCCACTTTATACGAGGAAGACGTGATGAGACTTTCACCATCTTTAGATATATATATATCATAAGCCGGTTTTTCAGCTCCCTTTGCTGTAACCTTAGTATTATATATATTGCCTGGTGCGAGATGTGCAACATTCGAAGGGGCAGGGGCTTCCGTCGTGTGGGATAAATATCTGTTATCAAAGTCACTCATTGTATTAACTGGTGCGGCTTGCCTACTTTTATCATCTTTATAGTAATGTTTACCTGCCTCTTCCAATTTAGAGAAACTCGCCTTATTCTCTCCCGGATTAAATCCAATAGGTTTCGTTTTATTAGCCGGTAATCTTTCTAATGGTTGGCTCAGTGATAGCGGTGACCGCATTGGCGGGGGTGGCGGTGTTACTGTTTTTGGCACCTGACCATGCGATGGAATTGGTGGTGGCGGTGGTGGCGACAAATTCTCTGCTGTAGGATTTACACTATAATTTAGGCTAAATGTGGCTGGATCAGATACTGTAACTTCGGGATGAATATTATGAGTCCTTTTAAACGTTTGATACCAATTCGGTGAAGTAATAAATGTTTTCCCTTCCATAGACTCTAACACCAATTCTCTCGGAAGTGCATTATAGGTGTTAGTCGCAGTACTGGCATTTTTAAAATCAGAATAATAAATCAGCTTTCTTGTGGTTGCCCCCCTGTATTTTTTCGCCCAGTCCTCCGCAGCAAGGATTAATGGCCCATTAAGGTCAGGCATACCTTTATTCTCAAATTGATGAGCAGAAACATCAAACACATAATCCTTTCCTACTTTCTTTCCAACAACCACAAAATGATTCATTGGAATTTGTTCCGTTGCATTATTCCAGATAAACATCCCCCGATAGCGAATATCAGTAAAACCGTTTTCTCTCATAAAATCACTCACAGGTTTCATTAATGATTCGCACTGCCCAGCAGGACTGCTAATTTTATTATTGATATTGGTTTTTTGTTTTAGCTGATTCAGATAATCAGTAGCATCTATGTCTGTAGCAAGATTATAACTTATCTTTTCCTGTAAGACTGGAGCCGATGTCGATGACTTTGTGCTCGATGATGGCACCGGCGGAAGCATTTCTGTTTTTGGTGCCAGAGGCGTTACTATTGTTGATGTCTGAGTACTTGTACTGGGGATATTAGTATCCACAGCCCAAGAGTGATCAGCGCCATTCTCAACATAGCCTGAAAGCCCACGTATTGATTGATAAGGTCGATTAATTTTTTCTTTTTCCGCAGAAGTGAGTTGTTCATCTGCGAAATTTTTCGGCTTCTCTAATGGAACCCCTAACGCTTGCCGTTTTGCTAATTCAAGTTGATATAATTGTGCATTTAAAACCTTAGAATCAAGACCTGGAATTTCTTGATATAAGGCTTGCGTAAATACATCCGGACCTGCCAATTTCAATACATTTTTTTCACCGCGTTGATAATTACTCACAGCAAGATCTAATGTTTTGTTAATAATGGGATTATTTTTTGTTACCGCTATGGGCGTATTTGGAAATGCAGTCGCTTTACCTGCTTCAGGTGCATATTCTCTCATCACCCCAATTCCTTTTGGAAACGTTAATGAACCAAAACCTTTTACCTGTATATCATCAATATCTTTATAGATACCGCCTTCATATTTTAAGACTAATAATCTTAAAATATCACTCGCTTGGGCATATTTATTTTCTGCAATCACTTGTTCATAATAGGCAAATGAAGGCTCTTGTTTTAATTGAGAGAAATAACTTTTTTTACGAAAATCGATGATATTAACATTGCTGTCTTGAAACTTTTCTAACATAAACTTCTTAGCGCCTTCATGTCCACTAATACCACTATCATAAATAATACTAGTATTATAATCCGGATTTTTTTTGGCTGTATCGATTGACAATTTAATATTTTTCTCGGATATATTTTTTGTACCAATCCAAATCATATGGATATTTTTATCAATCGGTTCCGGTGGCCATTTTGTGGCTGAATAATTAATTGACTGATTGAATATCTTTATAGCGCTCTTTCTTGCAATATACTTTCTTATGTCGTCAATAGGTCCACCTCCTTTCAAGCCCGTTTCTGAGTGCTTAAACCATTCACCATTTGTATCCTGTTTTACCGGGACTGTCGGTCTTGAACGATTCGTGTTTGAGGGGTCAAAAACTCGCCATGTATTATTTGTTTGATCCCATTCGACTTGATAAATGTCATTATTGACTATTATATAGTGTTTAGTCTCTTGTACACCTAGTGTATTTTTTGGCGGTACACGATAAATCCCATCACGAGGTGTAATACCCTCCAATTGAACACCTTCTTGTTTATAAAGTAACGGGATCTCACCATCAATAATTTCATTTAAATTTCGACCACTTATTTTGATATCCGAGACATTGGAATAATCTAATGGATGGAAACTCACTGAGTCATCTGGGAAGTCATACTGTTGCATTTTTTTCTGAAAAAATGCGGCCATATCGCTGTGTTTATCAAAATAAGCCATACCATAATTGGGGTCATAAAAAACATATTTGATTTTATTTTCCCTATTTTTTATTTTTGATATCAACATAGTATGTTTCGGAGCATCTACCCGGACTGAACTTATTTCAGTTGGAAAGAGTTTTGTTTCAGATGTCGCGAGATTAGAAACATTGATATTCGAAATAGACGTAGCAGATGCATTAAATTTTGATGCATTCCCATTTGCATGTAATTCTTTCAATGATTTATACAAAGGATTGCTTGTAATATCATTAGAAGAATAAATCCCCATAAGCATTTTAGACAGTTTTGCATCCTGACTACTTTGTAATGCCCATCCCATTAAGACTGATTCAGGTAAGCATTCACTGGGTTTTCCTTTTAAATAAAGATTCTGGGGAGTGAGGACAACTTTATTGGCTTTATTTGCCGATTTTTTCCATGACTGAGCATCTTTTGCTGTTTGAAATGCATTAATGTCTTTAATGGATTCATTCATTTTTCCCGCCAATACACCTTTTGTTGTCGCATCGGTATCAGGCGAAATATAACGTTCTATTTTTTTATCAAGCGATAGACCATTAAAGTTATCGTATTGTGGAGCATTATAATCTTCTTTTCCTGTTTTATACGCTTGTTGAGCTTGTGCTATCTTTCCTTTACTGTCCGGATTGTAAGCATAGTCAAGTGCCATACGCTGCATAGTATCAAAGTTTTCTTGATTGTATTTAATGCGTTTGAACTTATAGCCGCTGATCGTTATTTCTTTTGGCTCTTTGGTGAATCTATCGATGAAATCTTTTAATCCACCGCCTTTTAACCCGACATCAGTATGAAATTCCCATGCAGTATCTTTGACCTTATTAAAAACATTATGCCTATTTAAATGACTATTTATTGGATAAGGTTCGATTAATTCATACACCGCACCGCCGAACACTTTGCTAGCGTTGAATCCCATTTTTCCTAGTTCGAGACTCAATGACTTAAATAGGGCGGAACCTCTAAGTCCTGATTTAAGAATGCTTGGTATTGCTGAGCTGCGGATCGTAGCCACGATTCCTCTCGCCGCTGGATAGGCAATAGCAATACTTGTAATAATGTCTAGAGTCAATTGCTCAGAATTTATTTCATATTCCCGGTCGTAATGTTTCCTACGACCTATTTCATAGAATGGAATAAATCTATCCCCCAATTTTTCCCAGCCAGTAGATTCATACATCGTAGAGCGAAGATAGTTTGCTGCGGCATTGTTTTGAATGGTCGAAACCCCGATAATTGCGTTTTTAAGAGTCGTATTTTCCAAATGACCTGTATTTTCTTGTTTGGGATATTCATTTGAAAAAAGCGCGGGCTCTCCAAACCAGATACCTTGTTTTTTAAGATGAGTCTTTAACTCCTCTTTATTCATACCACTTAAAATTTCCAATGCATTTGTATGTTCACTCTGTGAGCCTATATGATAATACGACCCAAGACTTCTATGCTGTGTAGCTCGAGTGTACATACCCTCAGTCAGAGGCTTTAAATCTTCCATTTCCTTTGTGCTAATTCTTTTAACATGATTTCTAAGAAACAGATTAGAGATAACCAAACCACCTGTATCTTTTCCAGGAAATTTAATAACAACTGTCCGACCGGGTGCAGCAAGAGGAGCTCCACCATCTCTATTTTTATATACAAACGAAAATAACTTAATACTTTCGACTTTATCGAACAGCTCAGAGAAAGAAAGGCTAGCTCGTGCAACAACTTGTGAAAGAATTTCTTTGGCTTCCTTTTCTGCATCGTGATTATCTTTATAATTATCAAATTGAGCATAATATTTACTATCGTCATTACCCAACTCTTTTCTGGTCTTGAACTGAGAATAAGACGTAAAATCCTCATGGGGTGTTTCGCTTATATGCAATATATTTTCTCGTGCTTTTTTTTGAAAATTTAACAATTTATCGATCAATAAAAGAGCCGATTCAGATTTCATCGCCGTCAAATTAATCGCTGTATTTATTCGGCGAAGATTAATTAGGATTGATTCTATATGCATTAATTTCCAGCCATCACTGCCTTCTTCATTTCTTATTTGATCATATCTATTAAGCCATTTTTTCTTATCTTGCAGAGATATATTTATACTACCGTCAAATACTTGTGCAGCAATAATACGATTATCTAAAAATATATTTTCTTCATTTTTACTATCATCTGAAAGAACTTGATGGATGTTCTCAACTTTGCTAAGCATCTCATATGATTCACGATATTTTTCTTGCATGCTTTGCAGTTTATAGATAATTTCATCTAGGTCTGGATTGTTATTATTTTTGTTCAGGAAAAACTCATCTAATAGTCTATTATTTTCATTTGGATATTTATCGATAATATCTAAATGGAATGTTTTTGATTTTTTTTCATTTTCTGTTTTGTTGAGAAAATAATATATCTCTGCCATTTTGAAGTATCTATCTTCATTTTCATCTTCTTCCTCATAATAATATTGAAACTTGACCATGGCTTCAGCTAACTTCATGAAAGTTATTGGATTTTCTTTTTTTAGTTTCTGAAAAAAATCAATGACCTCTTTTATTATAGTCCCAGCTTCAGGAATAGTGTCATCATCTAGCCTCTTTTTATCATATATCTCATACGCTTCAATTATTGATCTAAATCGCAGATATTCTTTTATTTCTTTATTTTCCTGGCTTTCTAATTCTCGTCTGAATTTTAGCCATGTATTTTTATAATCCTGTTGACTTTCACTTACCTCATATTTATTTTTATATAAAAATAAATCGATAAATATAGCACGTTCGACATCGCTCATCGGGCTATTGGCATCACTATTTTCGAATCGTTTTAATTCACTTCTTAATTCACTTTTTATTTCACTATTAACTTTATCCTCTCTAGTGTTAGCATTAATTATATTTAGGTTATCTATACTTATTTCACTTTCTACTGATACATCCCGCTTACGCCTGACTTTAGGCTGCTGTGCTGAATTATTGTCTTGTATATCAATGAGTTCAGGCATGGTGAGTTGTGAAGTACTAGCAAAATCAGAGAGAGGTTCTGGTGTAGATTGTGCTGTTTCAGCTGGCGATACACTCGTTTCTTGAGGAATAATCTCAACATTAACATCCGCGCTTTTACCTGCTATCTCTTTATTTATACGCAATGCCAGTTTGTCGGCCTGCTCGTCTAGTGCATGTTGGATAGCCTGTTGAATCGCCTTCTCAGCATGTGCCCTGATAGCCGCGTTTATCCCTGCATACCCGCCTATCCAGAGTAGTTCTTCCGGCAAGTCGATGACGATGTTTTTTATAATCTTTTCAGGGTAATCCTTTTCATTATATAAACGCCCAGCGGTTATCGATGCGGCCATACCCCACGCCACCAATGGGGAAAGGGATAGGGTCAGTCTGAAGGCTGTTTTGGAAAGCTCCTGATTGATAAATTTGCTTTTTACCTGTGTGGCAGGGCCTTGCCCCAGTCTCACGCTCCGGTTTATTGCCCGGACTCCCCTGTACAGGGTTCCGCCGGTTTTCGCACCTCGAATAACAACGCGTACAGGTAAAGAAAAAGTCCCCGTGACCAGTTTAAAACCCCCTCTGAATGCTGCAGAGATGGCTCCGCTTACTACTTTTTTCTCTGCCCAGTGTCGAATATCCTCCGGCAGGCTGCGCGATCCCGCCAGAATCTCTTCCGGTGTCGGTGGATAGACGGTGGTATTCTCAGCCGCGTGTTTTAATGCCAGTGCTAACCTTTTCAGGAATCTTTCTGCTTCAGGATCTGATTCTTTGGCGAAATGGGTTCTGTTTTCTTCTACAACTTCCATCAGAGTGCGCTCAAATAATTCTGCGGCGACAGCACTGCCCTCCTGGAGCGTCTCCTGCAAATAACTCTGCTTTAAATCCTCTGCCCATTCGCTCATTCCACGCGCCAGCATACCGCTACGGGAGAAATTATCTAACGATGTTCCCGTAATCTTCGCAACGCCAGCTTTGACCTTGCCTTTAAGTTTGCTTAAGTCTCGCAGCCATTTTGCCACTTTTTCTTGCAGCTCCTTGCCGCCGCTATGCCCATGCTCAGCCAGACGCACGGCTTCACTATCGAGTTCACGTGCCATTTCTGCAAACTGCCCGACGGCCTCCGCCATGATTTCATCAAACTGCTGTATATCCTTCCATCTATCCTGCCGCTCCTTTCTTAATTCTTCACCCAGCTGGAAATATAAATCCTGCGCCCATTTCTCCTGTGCCAACCGGGTTATCGGTGCTATCAATTCCTGTAATTTATCTCTGGATTGCTTCTTGACTGCCTGCCACCGCGCCTCTTCGTGTTTCAGCTGTTCGTTAAGCAGTTCACTGAGTTCTGGCAACTCATCAGGATAGGCTGTACGTTGGATCACACTGCTGTGCTGCTCCACCGCCTCCTGCACGTCCCAGGCAAATTGTGGTATCTGCCTTATTCGATTCTCCGCCTGCTGGATTTCATCCAGAAGCAGTAACGCCGTACCTTTGACTGCCCCGTTGATACTTTCAGAATAAGATGACTCCTTAAGTTTGTGTTTCGCCCTTGAGGCTGTTTTACTGGCCTCGTATCCCACCATCTGGGTCACGTGAACGGATGTCTCTTTTATATTCCAGCTGGTTTTTTTAATATATTTCCATAATTCATCCCCCCTATTCCACCAGTCCTGGTGGGGGTGGTTAAGTTCTTCTTTTGGTTTGGAAGGCTGAACTTTCTCCTTCGTCTCCCTGAGTACCTTAGAAACCGTACCCAGCTCCTCAGAAACAGGAAGGATGGCTCGGGCAATCTTGATATGGGCAGGCTCATCATTCGTTTCTTTTATGCAAGCAACAACCAGAGGATTACTCAAGATAATGCCATCTATCTCCCCGTCAACCGCACGGATATGTCTGGCGTACTGCTGAAAACTCAAGAGCCGGTCATTTACCTGCCCTGCATTAATCAGGTCTTTTGCGTTAAACCCGTTATTACGGGTCTGTGCCAGTAGTATTTTCATTGCATACATCTTGGCATCTCTGGCAGCCGTTAATATCCCGACAGATTTCTTTTCCAGATATTCTGCAAGTTTTAATCGTGTTACCCGGCTCTCCGCAAGCAGCGATTTCCTCAGTCGTCCAAATTTGAAGTGTTCTGCCGTAAGCTGATATCCGTCATAAAGTAATAAGTCCTTAATCTTTCGTTCTGTCTCCTCTCTCTCCTGCTGGCAGTAATCATCATTGCTGCCCGGCAGACGTTTGTCTTTCACCTTAAAAAAGAGCTCTTCCAATGTTGCCGCAATCAGTCTGTCGCTCTGCGCCTTGTTCGTCTTGTGCACTTCCTCCCACCATTCAACCTGATTGACCTTGCTGACTGCATTTATGGCTTCCAGCGCATCGCTCAGGTTTCTGATAACCAAGTTCGACTGCTGTATCATGTCCTGATTCTCCGGCAAAAGAGGATGTTGTTTCAGCGTGTTCAACAGTTCCTGTGCGGCAGAATACAGGTTCTTCATGGTGGGCTGTTGTATCTCCGGTGGTACCGCCTTCAGCATACCTTCCAGTTTTTTTATGCCCTCCTTATCAAGCCCGATGACGTTATAACCCTTACGGCGATATTCCATCAGTTGTGGCAGTTTTTCTTTAAAAGCATCATTAATTATTTTCTTCAGATTATGGTCATCATCTCCCCTCCCAAGGGATGACCAGATGTTTGTGTTATTATCTTTATTTTTTAATTCCTGCTGATTTTCAATTGAAATATCAGCATATATATCAAAGGCATCATCAAGCGATAAATTAAAATGACTTACTTCCGTTTGCTCAGATTGTTCTCCTATATCATCGCTAAAGTAAGATCCAACATTTTCATGTTTTTTTTCTGACACCAGTAACTTCTCTGGCAATATGTCGTGAGAAAGCATAATAACACCCTCGATACCCTTCATCTTTCAAGTTGCTGCTTTGTTGGCTACTTTCACTCACCCCAGTCACATCGTTATCTATGCTCCCGGGGATTCGTTCACTTGCCGCCGCGATGCATCTTGAAATCTATAGGGTATAAATAAAGATAGAGAAAAAAGAAAGACTTACAATATTTTAATTAAACAGATGTCGGTATTGTTACAGCAGACAACGCTGTCGTGTCAACTTGGGAAATAACTAGAGAAACATCGTCGATTTCACCAATAATCGTCTTCTCTTCCACCCACTTTTGAGTGATTGTCTTTATATTTCCAGCTAATCCCTCTTCTGTAATTCCAGCAATAATTAATTTCACAGTTTGTTCAATCATTTGTTTATTCATTATTTCTGGTGGTCGACAAATAATAACAACTTTTGCCAGCCAGCTAGTTATCGTATCCATAGATTCTGTTGTTTGAGATATTAAGGCATCAACTAATGCCTGACGGATAATTTCATCTGCCTCAAGATAAAAGTTAAGCGATGGTTTTCGAGTAATATCAGTTTTTGAGGTAATGACAGGAGATACCTTCTCTGTCGGCGGGGTAAGTTGAATAGGAATAGTCACCATATAACTTAAACATAGTCGAGGCTTATTATCTAATGATTGCCAAAAGTTTCCTAAGCTATTTAATTGTTCATTAGGAGGAAGAACTCTCGTATAAGTTCTGGGTAAACCAGGAAATGAACGATGATTAATTAATGCATTCAATACACAGTTCATTATCTTCATTGATTGACTATTAGAACGTATGGTTGGCGATCCCTGCCCTCCGCTCTGTTCCGGCTCCCAGTAGGAAATAAGATAATTACAACGAACATTGACACATCCCGGGACAAAATTTCCTGTCGCAGGCAGGTATTGCCGCCCTTCTCCCACGCGTAATTGCAGATCTTCCTGAATATCATAAAGAAAAACGCACACGGTAGGAGAATCTGGATTTTCATTTTTACCAAACATATCGAACCGAATAACGACATCTTCGCCCGGTAAATACGCTTTTAATGCATCTTCTATTTTACTATTTAATATCAGTAAGGTTTCATCTGATTTGATATTTTTAACCATAGTTGTCTCCCGATTACAAAGAAAAATTAAGGTAAATCAATGCGCCCAACTTTACTCAGTTCACGTCGTAATGCGCATTCAATATGAGCCATAGTAATTTTTTCATTTCCTTCATCTACTGCCAGCCAACTAGCGAGTAGCGCAATATTACGGATATTCGCCCCCGTTAATTCAGCCCGTTTTGCCAACGCTGAAAAACTGATGTCGTCGGCTAATTGAATTCCCGATGGCCAGATAATCCGCCACATCCGTTCCCGTAAGGAAACATCTGGAAAAGAGAATCGTACCGAAAAAGTCAGGCGACGACTAAATGCTGAGTCTAAATGATTACGGTAATTGGTGGCTAATATCACCAGCCCTGGATAACTTTCAAGGCGTTGCAATAGGTAGGAAACTTCAATATTAGCATGACGATCTTTTGCATCTTTAGTTTCACTTCGTTTGCCAAACAATGCATCTGCCTCATCAAAGAACAATACCCCGGCGTCTTCTTGGGCATAATCAAAAACACGAGCCAGATTTTTTTCAGTTTCACCAATATATTTGTTAACCACAGTGGACAAATCTACCTTGATCAAATCCACACCTAAAACACCAGCTAACACTTCTGCTACCATCGTTTTTCCTGTGCCAGATTCACCAAAAAATAGCGTGCTGATACCCGTCCCATAGCTCACTTTACGAGCAAATCCTTGCTCTAGCATCCTATCTCGTTGCCGAATAGCCGCCAGGATTTCTTGTAATTGTTGCTGTTGAGATTCACTGATGATCAAATCATCAAAGGTTCGTTGTGGTGTAATTCTCTGTGCTAAACGTCCAAAATTCTGCTGTAACCGAAAACGCAGGGACATTTGCACATCATCTAATCTCAAACTAGCCGTTTCCCCCCGTAGTCGGCGATAAATTTCTGCTTCACTAAGGGCCTTTTTCAATATCAATGGAGAAGGATGGAAACATGTCACTAAACTTTCAACATCCAATGAATTGTCTGGAAAATAATTCGTCATCATTGAAGCTAATGCTGCAGCCTTCACCATTAAAGAAGGCATTGGCATAGACAATACAACTTGTGAAATTGCATCCAATGGCAATAATGATGCTTGCTTAGGTAATTGACAAAACAGCGGAATCGAACAACGAGCCAGTCGATTTCCTAGCCAGAGCTGCAAAGCGGGGCGTGCTTCACAAAACTCATCCAAAGCTTCAAACATAAGACAGGCATTTCTTAGTTGTGCTTCACGTAATGCCAGTGTTATCAGTGTAATAGTTTCATGTTCACTCAGTGTCACTGATGCTAACGATAACAACAATACAGAGCGCCCTACTTGTGATGCTGCGCGTGCAACACTTGTTTTGCTGCCACTTCCGGCTCCGCCGGCGATTATTGTCAGCATCCCCTCTTGTTCCATTTGGCAGAGTTCTATCAATTGGTTGGTGAAATCAGGCAAAATATCAGGCACTTCAGGAACAGGAAGCCAATGAGCCCGGGAGAGAAGAGAAATCGGGAGAGCATCATGCCCCAATAACCAATGCATAAGAGAATTATCGATTGCTAACGGTATTTCATCGTAGGAAACAGACATATCACCGCGCAACTGAAATAAACGATAATCCCAAAGCGGTGCCTGTGGTAATAAACTGGCACGTTGCGCATTGCGCTCTACTACACTCGGACAAAGCAACTCCAAAGCCAATCCCAACGTTAACATCTGCTTTTTGCTGTTATTACCTCCACTTACCGGAACAAGAGAAAATAACGTTAGATAACGTCTGTCAAGATGAGGCAACAGGCACAATAAAATCAAATCAATTTCAAATTGAGTTAAGTCAAACCGTTCAACTAATTGTCCTAGACGGCTACGAGATGGGATCGGCTCAGGAGGAAAATCCTCTTTCGTCCAATTTTGATGCGGTGACACCAAATAAGATGATTTTTGTTGTTCACTCGAAACGAATGAAAATGAAATATCATCAAAAGACGTCTGTCCACTTTCTCCCAATAGTGTTTGCTGTTGCATTAATTCCTGAATTCGTAAACGAATTCGTTTATCCAATATAGCAGTCTGAGACAGCAAAACCGTCAATTCATATTCCGGTGAAATATTCTGTCTGGCAAGATCATCAGATAAATCGTACATGCATAGAGTTCCTAATGAGATATTGGATTACCAAAATGACAAATCCGTTGGTTCAGAGATACCTTCCCAAGTGATACTAATCGGCTCAGCTAGCCAAGGTAATGTCACAATATTCAATGGCCACGGCCAAGGCATTTGAGTCAGTAATACATCATAAGCTTCACGCTGCACCGTTAATAACCAACGGCCATCATCTTCATAATAAAGTGCAGCCTGACGCTGCAAAAAAAGTTGGCGCATATCATCGATCCCTAGCTTTTTCCAAGAGAAAAGTTGAGTACAAATACCTTGCAACCAGTTATTTAATTTTTCCTTGTGCTCAGGAATAAGAACCTGGCGCTCCAGTATTGTTTGGTGATCTATTCCGCAGAGTAATAAAGATAATGATGATTCCTGATGTAACAGCATCTCATCTCCCCAGACTAACCATTCCAATAAATTAAATGCTATTTCCTGTGCCAAATTGTCTGAAAAACTTTTCTTATCTAACAAATCAAAAGACGAAAATAGTGGAGTTAATAGTGGCCAGAGAAGCACTAATCCCGCACCTGTAATTGTTAACGGTATTGTCAATTTTTCGTCTGATATCAGCACAGAGGATCGATCAGAAGCATTAACTGGTTGTAACATTATTTTCTCCCGTAAATGGGGTTCTTTCGATGTTATTTTAATGCCTAAGTGATTTTTGATGATATCGATTTGCCATAACGCATACTGCCAATCGCAAAAAACACGCCCGCCATTTCTGTTCTGGAAGAAAGTGATTAACAACGTTAAAGGCAAATATCCTTGTTTTATATCCTGTTCTATTTGTAACAACAGAGTGCTTTCTGGTTTGGGCAGATAATCATTGGAATTAGAATAAAGCCAAATAAGGGCAGATAGTATAAGTGCACCTTTTCCTATTTTATGAGCAGTAGGTATTCGATTCTGATCCGTTAGAAAAAGTGCGTATAAGCTCTCAATTAATTTATTATTACTAGTGGAAAATAAATGTTGTTGTAATTTGCTTTTATTAAAAAAAGAATAAGCCAGATAAGATGTCAATATATTAGCTTGTTTTTTGTTATTTACTGATTCTATTTTTACCATTGAATGAACTTCAAAAACCAAATTAGAAGGTAAATTTTTTATGACTCTATTTAATAATGGGTTTCTTTTTTCACTAAAACATTCAGGAAATAACGAGGTTGATATGTTTTTTACCAATAATTTATCATTTATTATTATTGTTAACTTTTCATTTAATAATTTTCCCAAACGACCATAGAATTGTTGTTCAAATATTTCATAGGGTATTTCTCCTATATTTAACACTAACTTATCCAATGCAATATTATATTCTTTATAATCTAATAATATTTCAGATAATTGATTGCTGATTTCTCTACTCATCAATAAAGGGGAGTTTAATAAACTCTCTCCAATAATTTCAGATGAGACTTCAATATTAATATTAAATTTTTCTATTATATTTTCCATTAAATGTCTTTATAAAGTTAATTACTCTAATAAATAGTTCTGAATGAAGCCATAATTTCTCTTACTAAAGTCATTTATACTCATTATCTTTCAAGTTACCTCTTTGTTGGCTGCGTTCACTCACCCCAGTCACATCGTTATCTATGCTCCTGGGGATTCATTCACTTGCCGCCGCGCTGCGGCTCGAAATCTATTGGGTATATATATTAAAGCTCATTTTCTGGCACAATTTCAATGAATGCATATCCTGCTTTACCTTGATTATGCTCATCATGTTTGTCATATTCCCAAGTACGCACAACGAGTATTTGGGAAGAATTTATATTGGTTGGCGCAATATATTTCACTTGATAATATCCATAAATAGGAATTTCTGGATCGTTATTTTTTATATACTCAGGCTCACCCAATTTACCAAGAGACGGGAAAATTTCCCAGGAATCAGGATCACCATTATAACGATCTGCGTTAGCTCTAAAAATGATTTCTTCTCCAGGCTTCACACTTAAACATATATTAGGCTGAACATCGAAAAAGGCATGCCCTGGAATTTTGGCCATCAAGCAAATAAGCGCTTGCGCTTCAGCGCCATTTTCCGCTTTTGCTGTAATAGATACAAAAGTATATCCATCGTTAAAACGACTTTCCGGTGGTGTGTAGATACCATTTTGATCGATGGAACCATACTGATTACTGGTATAATTATTTATACTCCATGTCACTTTTTTCCCTTCAAGTTCTGTCGCTTTAAAAGTGACTGATGTTTTTTTTGCCTCAGAGATAAAAGTAAACGATGGCGTTAACGCAACAGAAGAGGGAATAACAGTAATAATCGCAGAAGATTGATTATTATTAGCATCGCTTGCCATTACTTGGACAAATTCGATATTCTTTACCCGATTAGGTGCTGTATATAAACCGTTATTATCAATACTTCCTACCGTATCAGGTGAAATACGCCAATTCACGGTGTTATTTTTATATTCATTATTCATTTTAATTTCCTTTATATTATAAAATAAAATTATTATTAGAGATAAACAATCTATAAAAAAAGATGACTTTAATCACAGCGAGATAAACCCGCTGTGATTTTTATTTAAATAAATTTTCTATTTATCATCTGGGATAATTTCAATAAGTGCATATCCTGCCTTACCTTTGTTTTTCTCATTATGCCTATTTTTCTCCCATACATGGACAACAAGCAATTCAGGTGAGGTAACATTAGTCGGCGCGGTATAGGTCACCTTATAATGACCAAAAATTGTATCATTAGTTTCAGGATCATTATTGGGTTCAAACTCAGGTTCACTTAATTTTCCGCGAGGAGGGAAAATTTCCCAAGTATCAGGATCACCATTATAGCTATCTGCCTGCGCTTTAAAGATAATTTCTTCCCCTACTTTCACATTCAAACGTAAATTAGGTTCAACCTTGTAAAAACCATGTCCTGGCATTGATGCCATTAGACAAATAATGGTTCGTGCTTGACTACCATCTTTTGCAGTTGCGGTGATGGATGCAAAAGTAAATCCATCGTTAAAACGCCCTGCTGGTGGAGTATAAAGCCCATTCTGATCAACAGAACCACATTGGCTGCCTGTACAGCTTTCCACATTCCATGTTACTGCTTTTCCGTCTAGGACATTCGCCAATAATAATATAGGTTTCTTATCTGCTTCAGAGATAAAAGCAAAAGAAGGTGTTAATGCAACAGAAGAAGGAACCAACGTCAGCGCCGCCGATGCCTGATTTCCATCGCCGTCAGTTGCAGTGACTTTAATGACTTCAGAACCAGATCTGATTCTGCCCGGTGCCGTATAAATACCTTTATCATCAATATTTCCCGGATCATTGATAGCCTCACTATTATGATCCAACTTCCAACTAACATTTTTATTTTCAGGTACGACAGTGAATTTTTGATTTTCTTTAAGGGCAACCATGGCTTCCAAAGGAGCCACCTGAATTGTGGTCAATTTAGGTGAAATATCCCCAAAGATAATCAAATCTCCTGGGAAATAACCCTGTTTAAGTTGCATAACATCCATGCCAGGAAAGAGCAGATGTTTAATAGAAAACAGACTGATTTCAGGCAATTCAATATTAAATACCTGTTTTAACTTTGCTTCTGCCTGTTGTGCTAATTCATCTCTGAATTCATCTTTCACATTTGCATCCACCCCACCGATAAATTTATCCCAGAATGAAGTTGGTTCATAGCTGACATTGGGGGAAAAATCATCTGATTTTAAATAGAAATGTTCACCATCAATCTGGCAATTGATACTACCTTGTCCACCAATACTGAGATCCATTAATGCAGTATCTTCGAAAGTTATACTATTACTATGATGTCGGAAATATCTTGCACACTTTTGAGTGTAATTTATCTTATTCTCCCATCCTTGAAATAACGATTCACCATGAGGTTTAATAACAAAATTTTGGTATGGAAAACGTGGTGGTATCCGCTTTCCTTTTTCACCAATAATAGCATTACCACGTTCACCAGTCCAAATCCCATTGCTATAATCAGAACGTAACCATGACTTCTCTATAGGGCTATTACCATCAAATCCACCATCGGTAATCGTAATATAATAAGCAGAGTCTTGTTTATCATTGACTCTTTTTGGTGGGCTAAACTGAGGATCACCAGGCAATTTATCTTTGTATTGTTTTGGCAATATTTGCCCCATCATGGTCTTACTCGAAATGACTAATGCGCTAGTATGATCATCAGGAATTAACCAATCAAAATCATTTACAGGCAATGTTCCACTTCCGCCATATTGCGTTTTAATAAACAACAGTACCGCACCATTTCCTACATATTGAGAACCACGCTCACGTGTTTTTGGATGGGGTTGAGTACGAATATGAAATTCAGCAGGAATTAATCCCGGTGTGCTGTCTGTCACCAGTTGCCCTAAAGTATAATTTCCCTCACTGATCGATTGCTTGAAATAATTAATAAAATCAGGCTCTTGATTGTCAAATAAATTTATTTTTTTTACGACAGCATCTTTGAATTTTAATATGATATCTTTTTTACTTACACTACCAGTTATTGATTTAAGCGGAACAACTAATTCTGCTTTATAGCCACTGCCAGGAACAATTTCTTTCCATTCAATTGGTGTGCCGGTATTTGCTTGTATAACTCTCCATCTACCAGAAAGAAAGTTAAGTGTCACTTTTACATTAGCATCGGATAAAGACGCCTCCTCAAATGAAACTAGTGGAGCGCCTACTGTTAATCCCTCAATAAATTTCGTTTTATTATCATCATGCCAATCTTTAAAAACAAAATGTTCATTTGAGTAAACTTTTTCAACATATTGTTGCTTCAATAACTTATTAACACTTTCTTGGTTATATGCAACAACAACATCCCAACCCAATGTAATATTTCTATCTTTCAGTCTATCTAACACGTTTTTTTGTGTGCACATATCATTACCTTCTATAAATAATTATTAAAAGAAATAAAACAAAATTTTTATAAAGCGAAATAACTCTATTTCATCACTGATATTTTGAAGCCAATTATTACCTCCGTTTTTATATTTCTCATAAAAACAGCCCTACAACACAACTTAATTATTATGTTACTTAAATATAAATCATTCATTTTAGAGTAATGCATATTACTTAAGATATTACACAACCTTAATCATATAGTAAACAAATAACACGTTGATCTCTGTATCTCCATTCTTATTATCTGCCCAAAAAGTATCAGTACCTGAAGACTGACCTGATAGTAAGTTATATTTCCCTTTTTTTAAATTAGGTCTGCCATCTTTACCATCACACCATTCCCATCCTGTTGGCAGCGCAGAGGGGTTAGGTGTGCCATAAATAGGCAGCATGGTTCCTTTAGGCATAATTTTATTGCGTATTTCCTCCCAAAAATCATCAATATTGACATTTACACCATTACTATCAACCTTAATACCCGAACCTGGTTTAACGGAAATGCCGTTTCCATCAACCTTAATTCCATGACCAGACTTAATAGTAATACGATTATTATTATCGATATCAACACCTGCCCCAGCCTTGACTTGTAATTTACCATCCGAAGTTAATTCCATTCCGGTGCCAGGCGTTTTACTTTGCTGCGATGGTGACTGGCCGATAGCCAATCGTCCAACTTCAGCAAGGTCAATGAGATTAGTAAAATCCGTCTCTAATGGAATCGAACGAGCTTTAAAACGATTTTTTAAATTATCCGCTGAAGGAATTTCTCCGACAGCCCGTGATGTTTTTAGAATCTCTTGATCAGTAGGTTTGTTATTTTTGTTGTCCATTTATCCTCCGGCTTATAATAAAAGTTGATCACAACACTCGGTATTAACTATTCTGTGAGGGAACATAGAATAGTTCGTTGTTAATAATTGCCTGGGTATTCCACTCATTACCACTCTCGCCAACAACTTCTAGACGCTGAGCTTCTGTAGCAATAAACATATTACTAATGCCAGTAAGTCCTGTTGGTAAATGCCCTAATGTCAGTTTTTCCAAAATGGTGTAGGATTCATCCCCTAACTGCGCCCCATTGTTTTGCCAACGTTGATATGTCTTCGCAAAATCATCGAAATTTTCAGATGCCAGCCAATGAGTAATTAACGAAATATGTGCAGGAAACTCTGCAAGTGTTTCACGCTCTATCCATTCCTCTAGCTTATATTGATCAATATCTTCCCTTTCAACCAAACCGCGATTCAGCACGACGCTCACCACAAAAGAGAAACGATCACTTGAAATATAGTTTTCATCAGATATGTACCATATATATTGATTACTCTCTTCTTTAGTCGGGAAAGGGAGTTGGTTGTCATCCCGTTCGATAGTCAATATCCCTTCAATCCGATCAATCTCTGTCACCGTTGCAACTAATTTGAATTCTGGTTCATCAGTAAATTCAGCAATACTGGAGAGTGGAGAAGATTGCTTAATAATCGTAATCTTATTTTTTGGTGCAATTAAGGCTGGAAAAGGCGATTTAGTATTACTTTGTAAACGACATTGTTTTGTTTTATCGTCTATAACCTGATCGTCAGTATAATTGATACGATACGTCATATCCTCTAACCACGCCGTGCTATTTCTCCATCGTAAATTGTTTTTCTCAGACGCTGATTGTAATAACTGCAGATTCTTTTCAAGTTGAATACTATTTTTTGTATCCAGAGAAAATTCATTTCCCTCTACAGCGACAATCATTTGGGCACGAACGGTAAATTTGCTTTCAATATCTATAAAATCAATAAGCTGTCCACGAACGATTTTATCTGCTATTCCCGCTTGTTTCACTTTAACAATGTTGTCGGAAATCACAAAAGATTGGGGAGTTTGATCATGTTGAAAGTCAAGATGGGGTAAATTTGGTAAAAGCTGACGATGTTCAATCAAATAAAAAGGTAACTTACTTAAATCAACCGATTCTTTGAAAATAGTACCATCTAGCCCAATTCGGGCTGCTATACGTTTTTGTAAAGCTGAAACTCGATCAATACGGATATTATCACGCTGATAACCCAACTCCGGCTGCTGTGCCAAATAACCTCGCTGGGTTTGCAGAAAATCATGAATATCCTGCGTTAATGGACGCTTTGCACGTTGTGTACCAAAATACCCTAGCAGATAATCAAGAATATCTAATTCCCGATTGATATTGCCATGATGCGGTCTATTTTTATCATCAAACAGGCTAATTTCCTGCTGTTGAAAGGCTTTTAATGTACCGGCATATTCCTGATGAACCTGTTGGGCAATTGTGTCCTCTGTATTCTTGAAAGGCCAGAGTGTATCACTGATATTTCCGCTTCGGTCCCTAAATGCTAACAAATGTGGCAAAAATGCAAGCCGCGCACATCCATCAGCAAGCATTTGCTCCAATGGTAATAGGAACTGATATAAGTGTCGTTGTTCAGGTTTTAACTTTTGCAAAGTATTCTGCAAACCATAACAGGCAGGCAACCTGCGGCTTATAGGTGTATAGGCTTTGAGATCACGCACCTTACCAGCCGGTAACGTGGATGCAGCATTATTAATGAGTGATTCCTGTGATAATAACCGCTCAACACTTTTCTGATCAGGTTGTAATCGTACCCCACCTTTTGCGAACAATTTGACATAATTGTTATTTTTCTCTGTAATTACCTCTAGTGGATTAGCTCCCCATAATAATGGATAATAACCAACATCTAATTGCCAGGACCAATTATCATCTTTTATCTGATGCAAATATTCTGTTTCTGGCAACGTCAGGCTAACTACGCGCTTTATACCTTCAACCGCCAGCAATTGGTTAATCAGATGATTCATCTTCAGAACCATGCCTGTATGGTAGTTTTGAGAGGTCGGTAACTGAGGTATCCAACCATGACGCAACCACGGCCCATCAAAGATCTCTTCGTTTGTTAATCCCTTGGCCTGTAATGCTTCGGTAGTAAAGCGAGCAGGCATCGGCATCGCCCACTGTTCTAATAGCATATAGATTGATGCTAATACTGATGCCGCATCTGTAATATCATCCGCCAGCTCAATGACCAGCTCAGGATAAATAGGCGTTGATATCACCCGTGTCACTTGAACAACATTTTCCCCCAAATTTCGATTTTCACGGAGAAAATCTTCCATCACCCGCTTAACTAACGGCAAATTAGCTGATTTACCTGCCCAACGGGTTGGTATCCAATAAAGCCAATAATTCCCTCGTAGTGTTAAAGTTTTAAATTTATCCCCTGAAGGTGGCGTGAATGTATATTCAAGCGTTTCGGGATTGAAATAGTATTTATAACGCTTACTTTTTGGCTCACAAATTAACTGTATATCCTGAAACAAAAAGTCTCTGGGGTCACTAGCTGATATTTTAAATGCATCATTACCATGTAAATCAAGTAACGCACGCCGGTAATCATCCAGTGTTATAGGGCCACAAGTTAGCGTCTGCTGTGGCCCGAATTCGGCTGGAAAAAGCGTATCTTTTCCAGCAATGGTTAATAAATCGGTTAAAGGTAATGAGTGCCGATACGCTAAATCCGAAACACCGTAACTTAAAGAGTCTAGTAATGTTATACCAGGATCATGTTTATCTTTATCGCTCCATATGTTACCGGACTGATCACTAATAACCTTCTCACCCTGAGCTTGCAGGTTTTCAAAGCTTATCGCGTCTTTTACTACAGGAAATAACTCATTATGCTGCCTCATTTCGATTCTCCCTGCCTAATTTGTTCTCCTTGTTGCCATACCAACACCAGCACTTCATTTTGCTGTGCCTTAATAACCCCGCCATTGGTTAATGAGGTGTCTTTTGTGGTCAATGTCAATGTTTTGACATGCTCCACGTAAGGTACTCGCTGAATATCTGCAAACAGTTGGTAAAAATCGATTTGATCGCCAGCGGCAACACCTTTTTTATCTGCGTGATACCATGGCATATAAATTGAACTCAACCATTGTTGTAATTGCCGGAGGGCATAATCAGGATTCACACCCGCACTAAATTGCACCTCATAGGTCACAGAGACATCAATATAAATTGGATTTTCCACTTGTGGATTCGCCCATGCGCTAGTGTGAATCTGTAACCAGTCACTCATTTGTCGCAAGCTGGCAGGGCTGAATTGTGGCCGTAAGCGATCCTTGTTGTCGCTGTAGTTCACATCAGGAATAACGATCAGCGTTTGCGTATTTGATGTCTGAAGTTGGTTCATCCACGTGATATTTGGTGAGATGACATCATAAATCCGCGGAAATTCAGCCTTCAACATGGCAATTTGGTTATCCCAAGTTAACGCACGCTGGCGATGCTGAAGACGTGTTGCCGCTCGATGGAAGAAATCAGTAGTGTCTTCCTGTGGCGTTCCCCCCCAAGAAGACCAGGGCTGCTCAATTTTTTTTACCTCTGAAACGGTGTTGACCAAATGCTGCACGCTAAAAGGCATCAGCCCATCATGAAAGTGCTTTTCATCTGTGTTGTCTGCATCAACCAGCGTTGCTGTTTGAGCGTTATACAAGATGCCTTCTAATAGCGGTTGCCACAAATCGCCAGATTCAGTAAGCGATTCCACCTCAGCTTTAATCCAGTAGCGTTTTACAGAAGTTGTCTCTGGAAAATACATTTTCACCGCATCATCAGGTAATATCGCTTGCCATAATCCACTGATAAAAAAGCCATCCGTGTTATCTCTGACACTATCTAGCTTCACCCAGTTATTTATCTCGTTCAGATAAAACCATTTTAATGTCAGGGGAGTTGATGCAATGAATTGCCAAAATAAAGAAAGAGTTTGCCCTGGCTGTATATCATCAAATCCCAGGTAAAGTGCCAACTTTTGTTCAGGTGCCTTTTCCTGTCCGTTGCCCTCAGGTGCTACAAATAAACGAGCGCCTGAAGAGGGCCAACTGATATTCGCTTTATCATCTTGCAAGATGAAGATTTTATAGGTCTTATGATCCAAATAGCTGTAGCGAACATCTGTTAATTGCCCTGGATTAACCAATAAATCGGTATCCAACGCATATTGCAGTGAATTTCCGCTGCTGTCTTGTCCACCATCCACTAATGTGCCTGTCGGTAATAAATATTCTGCAATACCAGTACTTAATACCACGCCAAGCGCCACATGATCAGGTTGTGCATCTTTCTGCGTTATCCCTAGCAATTCCTGATAGTACAATTGCCGATGACGGGCTGAAAAAGTATCAAGCATGATTCCTGGCGTCTTAAGCTGTTGTAAAAAGGCCAGCAATAGCGCTTGATGAGGAGGCAATTCTCCATCAGCCAACGTTTCACCTTGCAAACGAGCAAAGAGCGCTTCTGGTGTGTGATTTTTTAAGAACCAGAATTGATGCCAGAAATAATCATCATTCGCATAAAAACGAATATTTTCTGTATAACGTTGTAACCACTTTAATTGCGTTAATGGGTCCTTTGTTTCTAACTTAAAATTGGTCGTTGGTAAGTCATTCATCAACGTATTATTTAATTCAGCAAGATCCATGTTTTTATCCGCCCCGCTTATTCATACTTATTAACCGCTTCGGCAAAATTTTTTATTTTTCTGCCTTAACGAAGTTCTGTGAGTGTATAAATCTCCCACTCCCATTCGAAGGCGCAGGATTATCTGCATCTTGGTTACTTGGATTAGTGGCCGGCTTATCCGGTGTAAACTGAGCTTCAAACTGACTGCCTTCAATAATCACAACATCCCCACTAACACAAAATTCTGCTAGTTGGTCGTCAGATAAATTTGTAATTTTCACTTTTCCACTACCTGCAACAGGATGTCTGGAGGTTATATAAATGGCTGGAATTGAGACAGTTAAGTGATCACCTGACACACAAATATTTTTTCCTTCAATTTGCGCATCTCCATTCCCGCTTATTTTAGGAATACCATTAATCGTAAGAGTTCGATCACCCTCAAATTTGGGATTTATTTGAATGAGATCCCCGTCGATAATAATATAATTGGTCATAACAGTTCCAATGCTTGACCTGAATGGAGTCTAAGCACTCCGTCTAAACGCTGAGATATATCACTACCACGTAATTTCCAATTAATCTGAATGAGCAGATGTCCAGGTTGGTTTTCTTTGGTTTGAATATCAACGTTCAATAAATATGCGCGAGGTTCATAACGTAATATTGCTTGCTGAATACGATTTTTGATGGCAGAAATTAGCGTATCACTAATATTTTCAAAAACAAAATCTTGTAAACCACAACCAAAATCTTCACGCATAATTCGTTCGCCAGGCTCGGTAAGAAATAATATTTCCAGCGATTGACTGACATCTTCAATCCCTTGAGCCATAACAATACCGGCTGTTTGATCTGCGGTTTCTTTATTATCAGGAATAAATTTAATGGGAAAAGCCCATCCTTGACCATATACCTGGCCAATAAGCGTATTTGCCATTATCGAGTCCCCTTTGATTTAGTCAGGTTGATATACTCACCTTTAACCTCGATATTTTTCTTACCGATTAACGCGACTGTTTGTTGCTGGCTATCAAATAACAATTGTTGCTCATCTTTATCGCTCTGCTTAATCATCAACATTTTGAGATTATTCTCTTTGCTGATTTGCAATGGAGTCTGTTGTTTAGGATTATGCAGGGAATCAATAATGACAGGATAACGAGGGTCCCCTTCCAAAAAACTGAGAATGACTTCATCACCCGTTTCAGGATAGAAACAAAATCCACTTTGGTGGCTGGCGTAGGGTTTTCCCAATCGGGCAAACAAGGGAATATTCGTTCCAAATGCAGGGATCAAAACAGGAATACGATCCCATTTTTTGCTATCTGATTGATAATCAGCAACCTTGCCGATATGAACACCGTTAACCTGAGTGACATACTCTGCCTTTAACGGCAGTTCTAATCCCACATGTAAGGTTGTTTTCCAACTTTCTTCTGCCGTTATTCGATGATCCACTCCCGTCAGTATTTGTGAGCCATCCATATTTTCACCAAAACCTGACAACATCAGTTCATGCCCTAAACGGTACTTAGTACTGCCTTCAACCTTCAGTGAACCACGAACGGCCGTCAAGCGCCGCATGACTAATTGGCTACGCGTTAAAAATTGAACTTCTTTTGTAGAGAGCGGACAACTTAATAACAGTTCACTCGAATCTTTATTTGTCTGGCTAAAATTATCTGACGCTAACGCATCTTTCCCAACTTGACTAAGGGTTTCTTTCCACGCCACGAGTAATGCCTGATCATCAATATCCCAAGCACTAACAACAGCCTCCGCTGTATCAAACCGGTTATCCAGCATCAGCTCCGTGCTGTAAAGCCGGATAGCCTGATGATCAGCCTGATGTTGCAGTGTCCAACGCTCATTCAGGGGCAAAGAATTTGGAGCAATAATGGTCACTTTCCCCTGAGTGTTATCTTTATCTTCTTCAGCTAACAACCAGCTATTCGTAGCATAGAGCCGTTGCAACAAAAATTGCCAATCACTGCAACGATACTGAACCAGTTGCTCATGATCTATATCCCAATGTGATGTCCCCGAAAATGCCGGCTTTAATGTTGCGGTATTCAATAGATCGGCTATCACTTTACGATCACGGGTATTCGCAAACACTCTGGTACGAAAATTACCGGTGATGCGCTGTAAGTCATGGCGTAGCACCAATTTGATAGTGTGTGTTTTCGCATACACTAACTCTGTTTTTTGCTGCACAATATCGCCACTGAATAGCCGGGTATTCAAAATACGAAGCTCTGCCTTTACTCCCGGACGGCAACTCTTCAACATCCGCTGTACATCAGACTGATATACACCACTTTCACTCTCTTTCGCTCTTAGCTTTACAACTGCCTGCGGAATGGCATTGATACGTCGGGAGATTTTCAATTCGCTTACTATCAGTTCGTTGAGTTCCTTCTCCACTCCCTGAATGTTAACGAACAGTTTGATATCTGATGGCTTGAAGTTACTGTTATCTAAAAAACTCATGATGCCTCCGGTGTTCGCAATGTCTGACCTGGCTGCATATCATCCAAATTATCCATATCATTGGTGCGGGCTAACATTAAATAATCCACTCCCAACATAGTGGTTACGCTAGCGATATTCGCCAGTGCAGGTAATGAAGTCAGATCCGGGACATTAACTACTGATACCGGCGGCGCATCTAACTTGGCTTGGTTATCCTGGAGCACAAAGCTTTCATCTGCGACTAATGTGAGCTGCGCACTCACACGCAATGGTGTTGCGTTACGATCAAAGCGCAAATAAGTCAGAGACAATCCACTAGCCCGACCAACAAAATAATTTTTATTTTCCCAACGCATTGCCCCCCAATTAATTTCCAAAAAATTGGGTTCATCAGTACTTGCATTAACTAAACAAAGCGATTTGAGGGTAGTGATTTGGGACTCGACGGTTGTCGTAAGACCAGCCATATTGGCATCAAATAACAAGGATAGTGTTAACCCTGCGGGCTTTGACAAAACGTAGCGGTTACTCACTGTTACCTGATTATTGCTAACATCAGGGAGATAATCAGTTTGATAATCCAGTTGAAGTGTTTCCGGGTTATACATTGCTTCTAGTTTACCAATCTGATGTTTACGCTCACGCTCCTTCCAACCCGTAATCGTGAGTTTAGCCAGACCTCGTTCAAGCAAGCTCATAACCCACCACCTTGTTCTTCCCGGAGTACGTCTAATATCTCCCGCTTCACTTTTTCAACCAGACGTTGTTCTATAAGTGTTTCCATTTGCACAATAGATAAAGGAACGGTTCGTGTTGTTTTGGTATCAGTCCCGACAACACGGGCTTGAACAATGAGTTCACGGATTTCGATAGTCATAATTTTACCCCTATAATGCGCATATCTTCATAACGCAGCTCTAAGGTGTTAATCAGCACTTGGTTACTGTTGGCATCTAAATCTCCTGTTTGCCAGCGAACCGGTAGCGCATGACTCAAGGTCCAACTTGTTATCGGACGTTGAGCCTGATCGAGAAGAATAATTACCACATCTGCCCAATTGAGAGTTTCCCCCCGCATCACCTGATCAAACATCAGTGTTAAAGGGGTAACGACCATAACCCCTCTTTCTAATATCAAGCTATTATGCTGTATACGTTCAGCCAACCAATGATTCCGTGCGTTTTCTCCCCCCTGATGGCGCTGTTCAACCTGTAACTCACGCCCTAAACCAGAAACACGTTGAAATCGAATATCTACGGGAGAAGGAAGTAAACCTTTAAAAAGAAAATTAACAATAAAACGATGTGAAACCGCTGGGGTATAAAGCTCTGCTGGTAGTGTCATGGAGATATTCCGATTTATTATGTACTCGTCGCAATGCCTGAGCGAGTATCAAAATTCAAAGTCACAGCGATAAACTCTGCCGGTGCTAACAATGCCAAATGAATACGAGCAATCATTCTGCCTTCATCAATATCCTGGCGAGTCATCGTTTCGTTTTCATCTATTTCAACGGAAAAGGCTTCATCTTCACGCTGCCCATACAGCACCCCTTGTAACCAAAGCTGCCTTAATAGATTCCCAGCATGGCCTTTAAACTTCATCCAAGTGACTGCGTTATTAGGTTCAAACATCAACATGCACCCTAACTGGCTGAGTTGCCTTTCCACGTGTGAAGTCAATAATCGGGTTTGAATATAACGCCAAGGTGAATCAATACCCGCCAACGTACGACATCCCCAAATACGAGTACCACGAGCTGGAAAACTACAAATCAGATTCAGTGAACCATCCGATTCTTCATACAACTCTTCTAATTCCAGGCGGGACTTTATCGGGCGAATCGTCTGTTTTAACGCTATATTGGCAGGTGCATGTCCTACCCCTCGCCGGACATCATTACTTTGAATAACCGCTGCTACTGCACCAATAGGAGACAAAATTTTTAACTGAGAGGATTGATAAGATGTTTCTAGCCTTGGCCAGTAGAGAGCGCCAAACTGACGTGCCTTATGATGAAAATCCTGCAAACTACGCTTGATTAATGCGGTATCATCTGGTGCCTCCAATATGGCAAACAAGTCACTGCGTGCCTGACATAACGCTAATACTGCTTTCCAGTACTGTCGCCAAGCTTCCACAGCCTCATTACCTTCTTTTTGGTTCAGTTCACTTGCCTCAACGACGGCTAAAAGTGTAATTAGCGGCTCTGCTGCAACAGCCGCATACAAATCGGGCTGTTGTAATGCCTCAAGCCAACTATTAGCATTTTCCCCAGCAGGTGCGCCTAACGACAGAATAAAAGCTTGTATCCCATCGTTATCGAAAAAGTGGCGCAATAGAGCATACAAACGCCCTTCTTTCCCTATTATTTGTTCTGTTTCAGCTAAACTGTTTACTTTTACAGGCGCTGAAAAGGCAGGCAATCTCGTACAATACCCTATGAATACGGGCATATTTAATGTACTGACACCGAACGCTGTTATCTGCGCCTGAGTCATCGTTACACCGGGTAGCGTTGGCGACATAACTCATTTCCTTTCACAAAAATGGGCAATAAATCGCCCATATTAAATATACCCGTTATCTTTCAAGTTGCCTCTTTGTTGGCTGCACTCACTCACCCCGGTCACATCGTTATCTATACCCTTCATCTTTCAAGCTGCTGCTTTGTTGGCTGCGTTCACTTACCCCAGTCACATAGTTATCTATGCTCCTGGGGATGCGTTCACTTGCCGCCGCACTGCAACTTGAAATCTATTGGGTATATGCTCCCGGGGATTCGCTCCCTTGCCGCCGCGATGCATCTTGAAATCTATAGGGTATAGACCTAAGTTACTGGGCGATATTCTGCGTAAACTGTAAAATAATGAATTCTGCCGGACGTACTGCCGCCATGCCGATTTTGATAATCATTCTCCCATTCTTAATATCATCATCTGTCATGGTCACGCCTTTACCAATTTGTACAAACCAGGCTTCATCGGGTTTATTGCCTTGCAGTGCACCTTGCTGCCAAAGTGACTGCAAATAGCTATTGATAGCAGCCTTGACCTTTTCCCAAATTGGTTGGGAGTTAGGCTCAAAAACTGCAAAACGCATTGCTAACTTAATATCTCGCTCTGCGCTATTGAATAAACGACGTACAGGAACATAGCGCCAGTTATCCGTTTTATCCAGAGTACGAGCTCCCCAAATCAAAGTACCTCTACCAGTAAAACTACGAATAGCATTAATACCTAATGGGTTCATCACACCTTGTTCCGCATCGGAAATACTAATGATTGGCGTGGCATTACTTAACATCACATTCGCAGGTGCTTTCCAAACACCACGACTCACATCAACAGCGGCATAAGCACCAGCAACAGCGGCGCTGGGAGGTAAAATAATGGGAGACGATGCGAGCTTATTATTTTTTTCCAAAACATCATTAATAACCTGACTTGCTGTTGAGTAGTCATCGGCCAAGTTGGTGTGAATATCAGCCAGAGTTGATATATTTGTAATACCGGTCACTTTGATAGCAGAATCGGCAGGTCGGGCATAGCGTTGTGTAAAAGAAGTTAGTAAACCAGGATAATAGACCGCAGTTTTTTCCGGCAACGTATCAGGAACTGCTTTGCCATCATCTGAATCTGCAATGAGAAAATAACCTACCTTATTACTCAATAATGTATTGATGCTGTTATAAACATCCGATTTTTTACTGCTATCAACAGTGAGCGTCTTATCGTCCTCCGGGCAGACGATTAACGTAATCTCTTGTTGTCTTTCAATTAATTCAGGTAATTTTGTTAACTCAATCGCAGCATCCTCTTTTTTCACGCTAACTAAAGGTATGATATAGCAAATACCACCGCCATTCTGGAAATAATGTTGTACCGCATAGGCACCATTTGCCAGATTTTCTGAGGTTTCAAACTCGGCCTTATAAGTATATTGAACTGCTTTGGGTACACTTTCTTGTGTGTCAGCAATTGGCGACGCGATCAATGAAATGGTTTGAGGAGGAGCTACCGAAAATTTTTTAGTGAAATCTAACCAACTGGTAATTCTAGAACATGTTCCCACTTTAGGTAAGGAACCATCCAAGTTGTAAAATTTACCGATAAAAACAGGGATTGCTGTTGGACTATTATTGATAGATAGAGACAATGATGCATCTTCTTCAATATAAATTCCGGGATAAGTTGTTTGTACAGACATTATTTTTCCTTAAAGTTTTTAGTTATCAGGGAACCTGAATTGTTACCCGATCAGCAACTAATGAAATTTCTTGTACTGCAATTTCATTACTTGAAGCATCAAATGAAGGGGCCGTCAGTGAGCTCGGAAAGGCGTTCGAAACAACCCAACTCATTAAGACTTTACTGCCAGTATCATTAGTTAAACTAATTGTAATATCCTTTTTTTCTACCCGATTGAGTTCAATGGAATTAATCCAATTAAATAAATCATTTTTCCCAGAGAATATGCCTTTCCGAAGTGTAATATCAACCCTCTGTATTTGTCCTGGCATTTTATAATAATTACCAATGCCATCTTTATATTCAATAACCTCATATTTCCTATCTAATCCCGAAACACTATTAAAAGGGACTTGCACATCTCCTATAGAAACCATAAAACGGTAACTAGGAATAGGATATTCAGCAGCGATTTGTTCTTGTGTAATAGACATGTTAATAATCCTTTAATTTTATCCAAAAAGAATCAGGTTATAATGTTAAAATAAAAAAGACTTATCCAATTAAATATATACCCTATGGATTTCAAGATGCATCGCGACGGCCAGGGAGCGAATCCCCGGGAGCATAGCTAACTATGTGACTGGGGTGAGTGAACGTAGCCAACAAAGCAGCAACTTGAAGGATGAAGGGTATAATCATCAATTAGTTTCTATGGCTTTAAATTGTTGGGTTCCCTTTGCCACCACTGTTGCTTTTAATGGCGTAACCCGAAAAGCGGTAAGTGATGGGTTAATATCACCGAAAATCACCATATCACCCGGTAAATAAACGTCTTTCAACAGCAAAGTATTATGACCAGGAAATAATAAATGGTTCACGGCAAACATGCATATTTCTGGCAATTTTATTTGACTGAGTCGCTTAAATTTTTCCGAGGAAATATCCGTAAAATCATCACTGATATGTTTTTGCCATTTAGATTGCCACCACGCAGGCGGGCTGTAATTTCCTACAATATTAATATCTTCATCTGGCCCAGTAAAATAAATCACCTCTTTATCAGGGTCAATATGAACTTGATAAAATGATTTTCCATCAAGATAAAATGGGTAAGTCTCGTTAAACCAGGAATAACCACACATTATATTAGCACAATGGAACCACTTCATTCCGAAATCAACATTAAATTGATGGCTTTGTGGTGAATCTATTGATAACTGTAATCCAGTTTTAGCCGGTTTCATCAACATTCCATTGATAGGAAAGCGTACATTTTCATACACCCCATAATGTCCCCGGCCAGTCTCAAATTTATAACGTCCTGTCCAGACTCCATCCTGAGTTCCTTCAAAGTCTGCCATATAAGGCTTATCTGTTATATATGCAGAGTTTGCCTCCAGATAATGCAGCAGTTGATCAGAATCCGTTTGCTGAACTTTTAATGTCCATTCCCCTTTATCAAACAACTGATCCAGATTCGGTTTCAGAATGTCTTTAAATAAGCATTTATTACCGATAAGCAATGCGCCTGAATATTCCTCAGGGATTAGCCACGGATAATCCTTGGCAGGTAAAGTTCCACTTGTAGGGTTATAGTTAGTGGCAACAAACAACAAAACAGCGCCATTTCCTTCATCGCTCGTCGCTTTACGAATTTTTTCAGGCGCCCGCTGAGTACGAATACGAAAAGAACGAGGCACTAGACCAGCTTGACTACTCAGATCCAGCTTACCTAATTCATAAGTCATTTTATTAGCCATCAACCAAGTGCGGAAAAATTCTACCACTTCTGCTGGCGGTTGTTGGATAACATGCAAATCGAGTATGGCGCCTTCGTTAAGATTTATTATCACCCGACCTTGTTCTTCTACTGAACCTGTACCAGCCATGAGATCGATAGTCAGCACCATGCCATAACCATGACTAGGTTCAATCTTCTTATAGTTGATTATTTGCCCGGAGTCACTAAATTCAATAATAGCTCCTGAAATAAATTCTATCGTGGCAAGCGCCCTTGAATTTTCCAGTGTTGAATTCTCAAAAGAAATAAGTGGAACACCTAATTGAAGATCTTTAAATTGAAGTGTTTTTCTCTGGTTCTCCCAGTTGATAAGCGGGAAGTTCTCCCCGTTTTTTACCTTTTCAACATATTGTTGCTCTAACAGAGTGTTAATTTTTTTTCGGTCATAAGCAATAACAACATCCCAACCAAGCGTAACGGCTCTCCCCGATAAACGGTTAATAATTTCTTGAGCTGTATTCATAGTATTATCCTTTAAAATATCATAAAAATATTAATGAAATTTAAATCATCAAAGACTTTCATTATCCAAAATAAAGGGCTGTCCTAGATAAGGAATTTGAATTAGATATTCAAATGAGAAAAAATTGGATTAGACAATCACTTGCCGCCGTGTTGCCCCTCGAAATCTATTGGGTATAAGCTTACATCTGATAAAGCTACCGCCATTTCTGAACGTTTTGTATTTCAGAAAAATATATTAATAATAGTGTGCAACACTTCACTGAAAATAACGAAAAATACAATATGCAGAGACAGTTAAGATAGTCATTAGGTCATATTAATATTTATCTTTTAAAATTGTAGTATATGCTCATGGGTAATAAAAACGCTTTTTTTTCACCTTGAAAATACTTTTTTTCACCTTTTTCGTACATCTATAATAAAATTATTACACAATCATCCATATCATTTCCATTTTAATTATTTTGATTTGAAACTATTTTATCCTGAAATTACTTTGGCTGCTCATCCGGGTGGGGATTTAATGTACCGGTTCGTATGGCGCAGGTTTGCTGCGATATCTTCAACCCGCAGGTATTGAAGTCTTTAGGTCACAGCTCCCGACAGAATGGGGCGCAGGAAACGGGGTAAAAGTGATACGATTGATGTTGAGGATGCCCACCGTATTACACTGAAATCACTAGCTCAGCGCTATCTCGAATTACATGTTGAGATTGGCGAGCTGGATATCATGATAGGCTGCCATTGTTATTGACCTGTCTTGCCAATGTCCCCCTAAATACAATAATAATTCCTTAAAATAATCAGTAATGCTCTTTCTCAGGTAATAGAAATAGTCAGAAACAGGACTCATTCACATTGATCAGTACAGATACTCCTACTCCTTAAACAAATATAACGTAATAAAAATCCTGTTTCCTACAATTCAATCTACTTTTACTCATAATATGGATTATATATGACCTCAGTTATCTCGTGTAGTTCAAAAATTTACAATTATATACAAAATTATAGAAAAAATACAAAAATACACTATAAACTGTTTTTTTCTTTATCAACCAAACAAATTGATATAAAAAAATAGATGACATTAAATATATAAATATTCTTATATTGACTTTCAATTCAGGAGGAAAGTATGTTTTTCTCAAAAAAGATTAAGCAATTCATAATGATAGCTAATAAAGGTTCTTTTAAAGAAGCTGCTGATGAATTATGCTTGTCACCTTCAGCCCTCAGCAAGGGAATGAAAGAAATAGAAGAACAACTTGGAGTTCAACTTTTTCAGCATTCCAGGAGAAATGCTAAGTTGACAGTTAACGGAGAACTATTATATAGAGAATTATTTCCATATTACCAAGATGTAAATTCGACAACAAAACGTTTAATGAAGAGCTTTTCTAACAGCAAAAAAAACGTCATCAATATTGCAACGGATGGAACCTTATTTCCTAGCCTATCCTCGATAATTTCCAAAATATGCTCAAGTGAATCTAGTTTTCTAGTTGATGTTAGGACCTATCCCAATCATCTGATATCAGATATTATATTTCATGAGAAAGCCGATATTTTTATTGGGTTAAGAAATGAAGATAATCTTCACTCTAGCATTGAAAGTATGGATTTAACTCCGAATTTTCTAGGGTTAGCCGTTACAAAGCACATTATAAAATATAGCAAAAGCAATATGGATCTGTTATTGACAAATAACATAATTCAAACAGAAAATATGTTATTTTTAAAAGAATTCGAGCAGATAAAAAAACATTTATTAAACCTGAATTATAATAGAAGTATAATTACAATCCCAAATATCTATGATGTTTTACAGGCATTACGAGATGGAGCAGGTATATCATTTGTTCCACAGTGCGAAGAAAACCTATTATTAATAAAAAAATATGATTTAGCCCTGATATCACCCCCATCACCTTTTAATATAAAAATAAACAGAAAAATATATTACAAGAGAGAAAATAAAGAAGAACTACAGTGGCTAATTAAGTTGATTCACATTTAAGCTGACTTATTGCACAGTTGACTTCAACATCATAATTTTAGTTTGGAGACTTCTGTTTACTCGTACTACGTCCGTAATTGTTTTGTAAACAGATGCTCTCCCCGCCGATAAAAGTGACATTGTTGTTTATGTTTCTCCTTTGGCAGCATAATCCTTTTTCCCAACGGGAAAAAGTATCCCGGGATATTGCCTAATAACGGCAGGTTTCATTGACATTATTCCCCTCTTCAGAATGAGCCAATATTTTGAGCTTTCTTCTAACTTTCTGTTCTTCATTTTTGCTCAACTAACACCTGTTAAATATACCCAATAGATTTCAAGTTGCAGCGCGGCGGCAAGTGAACGAATCCCCAGGAGCATAGATAACTATGTGACTGGGGTGAGAGAAAGCAGCCAACAAAGCAGCAACTTGAAGGATGAAGGGTATATACATAAAACTGTCAATCGAGGGTCTAAAAATTCATAATTAATGAGAGTTACCTTTTGTTTTATATAAGAATGTAGAAAACTATTAGAACCAGTAACTCTCAAACCTTATTTTATTTGAAAATGAATAACCAGTAGCGATGACTTAATTCGGTTATTTATCCAAAGATTCTTAACTCACTTCTTTAACGGGTATCGCTGAATATATGGTTGAGCCACCATTTGCTATTTGATTAAGTAATTCATCCTGACGTTTATACGCTGCTGCAATTGAACGCTCCTTGATATGTCCATATCCCCTAATATTTTCGGGTACTTCAGCCCACTGGACAATCAAAGAGAGATTATTTGGTGAAATCTTTGATAATAAGTCATTTAATGTATCCTTATATCTCGAAACTAATAGCCTCTCTTCACGTCGTTCATGAGACCAGGCAAAGATGTCGAAAAAAGTATGGCGCAAACATCGGAGAGCGGCAAGCCCGCGAAAAAAGGGAATAATCCAACCAGATACAGTAATTTTACGATGATAGCCATTTTTTTCCAGCCACTTACCTAAGAATGGCGGTGCGAGATGAAAATTTAATTTTGGGTGCCCAATATATGATTCCGTCAAAGAATTAAGAAATTGCGGTGAACTATGTAGGCGGGCAACTTCATATTCATCTTTATAAGCCATGAGCTTAAATAAATTGCGAGCAACTGCGTGAGCTAGTGTGAAATCCCCCCAGTTAGCAGTCGCTTTTATAACGGCATCAACCTGTGCTCTATATTTTGCCGCATAGCGCTCATTCTGATAGTCCGTAAGATAACGGCTACGAGACTCAATAATCTTACGGAGTCCCGGCTCACCACTACCACTGCTGGTCCTGATAGGTTGATAACTTTTAGCGGCAGGAGCAACTAAGGATTGTATATATTCAGGATCATTAGCTAGCAACCGACCACAAGCGAACGCGACTTTATTAGCAGTAATATCACCGCCTTGTAAATTAATTGCTTGCTCAAAAACTTGCAAACTTAACGGGATGACGCCTTTCTGCCAGGCATATCCCAACAATAATATATTTGTTTGTATGCTCCCCACGAATTGAGTTGCAAAATAACGTGCATTTATAGCGTCATAGCAATCTTCCCCGACCAATGCTATTAATCGTTTCTCAATCTCAGAAGTGTCTATTTTGAGGTTTCTATCACGAACCATTGAACCCGTCTGCATTTCATGCGTATTGGCAATGATTTTAGTTTGTCCTGAAAGCAGAGCATTTAATGCCTCATCTTCTGACGCGACAGTTAAATCCGCAGCGATTAAAACGTTGGCACATCCTCGATCAATACGATGCTGATGTAATATATGATCTTTAGCGCCAATGCGTATGTGACTAAAAACAGAGCCGCCTTTTTGAGTAAAGCCCGTAAAATCAAGCACGCTAACCGAAAAATCCTGTAGATGAGCCGCTAAACCGATAGTCGCAGCCATAGTGACAACACCTGTACCACCAACACCCGTTATCAGTATTTCATAGCATTGATTTATACTGGGTAATTGCGGCAGTGGTAACTCATCCGCCCGTGTCATAATTAACTGCCGTTTGGTTTGTTTGGTTTTATCCGTATTAACCAAACGCGGTTTTCCTGTCACAGTCACAAAACTGGGGCAAAAACCTTTTAAGCATGAAAGATCTGTATTACATGATTCAGAATCTATCGCCCGTTTAGCGCCAAACTCGGTATCAACGGGCACCACGGATAAGCAGTTCGACTGTATTTGACAATCTCCGCAACCTTCACAGACAAGCTCGTTTATTGTTACATAGGTCTTTTTAGCCGGTACTGGTTGGCGTTTACGGCGTCTGCGATCTTCAGCGGCACACACTTGATCATAAATCAATACGGTGACACCAGGTATCGTCCGCAATCGAAGTTGCACCTCATTAAGCTGATCACGGTGGTAAACTTTGACTTGTTCAGGCAAACGGCCCTTTGTTTTATAACGTTCAGGCTCTTTGGCGACAATAACCACTTCTTGAGCCCCTTCATTACAGACTAACGTTGCTACTTGCTCAACACTTAAACTACCATCCAATGGTTGACCGCCCGTCATTGCGACAGCATCGTTATATAAGATCTTATAAGTGATATTCGCTTTTGCTGCGATTGCTTGCCGAATGGCCAAATATCCAGAATGAAAGAAAGTTCCATCTCCCATATTTTGAAAAATGTGCTCTGTTTTGACAAACGACATTTGACCTATCCAATCAACACCTTCTCCTCCCATTTGTACACTGCCGGTCGTGGCACGTTCAGGAATACGAGCGGCCAGAGCGTGGCATCCAATGCCTAACCTCGCCTGGCTCCCTTCTGGAATCATTGTCGAACTATTATGTGGGCAACCGGAACATAAATATGGAGTACGTTTTACCCAATTAACAGAACGTTCGATGAGTTTCATTGACCAAAATGATGGGACTTCTACTGACAGACCGCATTCTCGAAGCTGTTTAACAAGAACATCGACAATACGCGATGGTTTTAACTCATCTTCATTGGGTAAAAGTTTTATTCCATTTTCATCTGACTTGCCAATAATTAATGGCTGAGTATTGAGAACTGAATTAAATATACTGGCCTTTAGCGAATTCTCAACGACCCCGGCTTTTTCTTCGATAATCCATACTTTCTCACTTCGTTGAGCCCAGTCTTTTAAAATAGGAGATAGTGGATAAACAACTCGAATACCAAGTAATGCAATGCCTGCCGCCTCTAATTCAGTCAGCGTTATACCAAGTTCATCTAATGCTCCGCGAACATCCAGGTAAGCTTTACCCACTGCGGCAATAAGCAATTTTGGTGTAACCGGGGCGCAATCCACTTTATCTAATGGATTTTCGCGGATAAAACGACGAGCAGCTTCTAGTTTATAAGCAAAGCGCCGCTCAATTTGCATACCTGGTAAATCTGGCCAGCGCCAATGTAATCCGTCAGGCCCAACATCTACCTCAGGTTGTTTGAACGATGGAAACCCAGACACGTTAACTGATGCAGTCGCTTCTACCGTTTCAGTAATCGCCTTAAATCCCACCCATAAACCTGAAAAACGTGATAATGCCCAACCCCAGAGCCCACAATATTCATAGTCCTGAAGGTTAATAGGATGAATAACCGGTAATCCCCAGGCAATTAGTGCTTGATCTGATTGATGCGACATTGAAGAGGATACACACCCATGATCATCACCAATAACGACTAATACTCCTCCATGTGGCGATGAACCATAGGCGTTACCATGCCTTAATGCATCACCAGATCGGTCTACTCCAGGCCCTTTTCCATACCAAAGCCCAAAAACACCGTCAAAGCGACGCATTTTATCCGTTTCTACACGTTGAGTACCAATGAGAGTCGTTGCGGCTAAATCCTCGTTTATACCGGGTTGAAACCGAATATTGGCTTGCTCCAGTAAATTTTTTGCAGCCCAAAGTTCTTTATCAACACCACCAAGTGGTGAGCCACGATAACCACTGACAAATCCCGCAGTATTTAAACCCACAGATCGATCAAGAGCTGATTGAGCTAATAACATTCGCACCAGAGCTTGTTGTCCACTGATGAATATTTTGCCTTGAGGCTCATCAATACCTCGACGATAACGAGATTCAAGACGATAAGAAGTATCGAGAATCATATCAATTCCCCTCAAATATAAATTTTTAAAGGTTATTACGCGATTTAATTGGCGGCTGTCATCAGCCCCTTACGTGTAACAGTTATCGCTTCTCGTAAGATATTAGAATCACCGATATGATTAACGAGTAATAAAACTAATTGAGCGTAAAATAGATTCCCTAGTTCATCCCCCAGCTCTTGACATGCCTCTGTTATCATTTCATAACAGGCATCTGGGTCTGTTAAGTGGCTATAGGTAATTAATGATTCTGCCAAAAAGTGATTGTACGATTTCATTATATTTTGCTCTCGGCATGGGTAGCTATTGGTATGGAATAAGCAAGCGTCCTTTCAATGTCATCACGGTTAAATGAGGAAAATATCTCTAACACATGTTGATCAGGTCTAAATAACACGACTGATCCACCAGCCAAATCATAACGCTTAGCAACCAAACCATAGTGATCTACCAAAGTGACATCAATTGAGGTTACAGCAAGTTGTTCTACTGTAGCCGGCACTACTGTAATGATTTCTAATGGATAGGGACTACTGATATCTTCTAGATGATTTACTCCTCCGTCATAATTAGAACTCTGTCGATAGCATAGAAGTGTGAACCCTTTTCTACCGATGAAGTGCAATAACCAACTACTCTCATCTCCATTTTTTACCGGGGCATCCAGCGCGACATCTCCGGGCTTTACCTTTCCTTTTACCGAGGTGTCATACAAAAATTGCCCAATCCCATTTAAACGAGCGGGACTGGATAAACGCCCAGAGTTTACAAAGGTACGTCCCATTGCCGTTGTTTCGGACAAAACAAGACTTGCTCGACGAAGAGTCTCTATTGCGTGATTCGGCGGGGTGATGAATTGGGCACTGCGAGTCGAATTCATAATATTCTCATCGGCAGCGTGAATTCGTTCTTCGTTATAGGACTGCAACAGTTTTGATGATGCCCCATGTTTTACAACAGCACAGAGTTTCCAGGCCAAATTGTCTGCATCCTGAATTCCTCCATTTCCCCCCCTTCCTCCAAAAGGGCTAACTTCGTGAGCACTATCGCCAGCGAATACTACCCGCGAATGAACAAAGTTCTCTAATCGCCTGCATCGAAAGGTATATATGCTTATCCAGTCAATCTTGAAAGCTATTTTCGGATCTAGCATCGCCTTTAAACGTTCGGTAACTCTTGCCGGATGTCTCTCAAATACTGGGTCTGCTTCTACCCCCAATTGAAAATCAACGCGCCACAAGTTATCAGGTTGTTTATGTAAAAGAACCGAATGTCCTGGGTGAAACGGTGGATCGAACCAGAAACGACGCTCTGCCGGAAAGTCCGGTTTCATCTCGACATCAACAATCAAAAAATGATCATCAAAGTGCCTACCAATTAACGGTAAATTCAGCGTATTACGCACAAACGATCGCGCGCCATCACATGCGATGAGCCAATCACAATCAAGTTGATACGAACCATCTGGACAGGTGACCATCACCGAAGCACCAACACTATTCGACTCTAACGCGGAAACCGTGTTCAAACAGCGTAAATCAACCCACTCACTGGCTAAACAATCCTCAATTAACCATTGTTCTATATAAGTCTGTTGAATATTCAAGAACGCAGGGCAACCAAAATAAGGCTCAGTTTTAAAATCGAAACTGAAAGACTCTCGTTCCCCATGATAAACCCTGGATAAACTCCAATTGACGCCTTTTTCAGCCAATCGTTCCCCTAACCCTAACCGCTGAAGTATTTCTAAAGAACGCTGAGCAAAGACAATCGCTCGAGAGCCTTCAGTTAATACCTGTCGTGTTTCAAGCACGACACTTGGCACACCTCTACGAGCGAGATCTAATGCCAAAGTCAATCCTACTAATCCAGCTCCCACAATCACTACGGGAACCTTCCTTGGCACTGATAAGTTGATATCCAAAGGTTTTTTGTAATCCAAACTTGGAGGTTGATGCATTTTTTTAGCTCTCCGGAATGACGCGAGAACAGAAACGATTGATGAGAACTGAACGGGATTATTTCTTTTTTGAATTTAGATCGTTTGCGTGTAATAAGCAAACATATTCTTTAAATTTTAATGTAAATATAAACAGCTATAACATTGCTATTCGTTATATACCCAATAGATTTCGAGTTGCAGCGCGGCGGCAAGTGAATGCATGCCAGCATAAAAATATCATTACATGCTTACTAATCGCATGATACCATTATTAGGTTCACTGTCCCTCACAGACTTATCGGACACGTCGAACGTTTGTAATGCACTAATATTGCACCAGCGCTTAGCTAAGGAAGTAACATATGACTGATTGCATTAGCGTTCCGCCAGTGAGTTCATCATCGACACCTCAGACAACCGTACTTTGCACATTGCTTTCCAGAGCTGACAGCTCTTCGTTAACAGAACGTCGTAAAGATCCAAATCAAATGCTTGACGTACAGGGCAATCCTTTAGTAGAGCCGTCTTTAGTGATAAATGCATTTGAAAAGGATGCTAATTTAGCTTTCGAAAAATGGGCTGAATATTGGCGTAAAGTCCATGGCCCTAGATTTATTCATGCCCTACCACGGGAAGCCGGTGGGGAATATACATTATTACGTTACGATCAAATCCATCGATTCTCATCTGGGCCTTCAAGCATCAACCCTCTTCCTTATAAGCCACCACTTGATAAAGACGGGCATTTGTTTAATACCATCATAGGGCATATTCCTGTCCATCGTCGGCCACAATGGGATGGCATGGCGTATTTAAGCTTCCCAAATAGAGATAACTTGTATTCTTTATTCGAACACCCAGAAATCAGTAGAGCTATCCTGCCAGAAGATCAAGTGATCTTTCGAGAACTCTGTCCAGTACTTTGTCGTCAACATGTTTTAATTCCGGGCAAAATACGTAGCGACCCTATCCTTTTAGTCAATATTCACCAACGTGCAACGGAATTAAATCGCAGTGATTTTCATGAAATTCTGTTATACAAATATGCCAAACAAATAATCTCTCAACCTTCAACGCAAAAGTTTGTCCAACGTTACATTCAGCTACATAATATTGGTCCCATTACGGTAGGAGAGAAGTTTTTCCATCCGATAGCAAAAGATATAGATGCCATCTCGATTATGACATTCGCATCGATAACAGATTTAGAAGACTTTCTCCAGGATCTGGATTTATCTGCCACTCTAGAGAATAATTCTTTATTTAATAGAGAAAAAAGCGAATATTGGAGTGCGCTTTCTCACACATTGATAAATCAAAACTCGCTAAAATAGCTTTTTATAATTTGGGATTGACAATCAGATACGAAAATTCATCTGACAGACACCAGACAAATAATCGGTAGCTGTCAGATTAAATATTAAATATAAGTAATATACCCAGTAGATTTCAAATTGCAGCGCGGCGGTAAGTGAACGCAGCCAACAAAGCAGCAACTTGAAGGATGAAGGGTATATGTAAATAACATCAAAGACGCGTCGTCATTGACGATTTATTAAAAGGAAGAATTTCCGACAGTCTCCCTTCATAAACTTTTGTAGGCCATTCTGGATCAGCTAATAACATTCGCCCTAAAGCAACTAAATCAACTGAACCTGATGCTAACAATTCTATTGCCGGCGCTAAATCAGCTCTCCCTGCATCTGGTTTCTCATCTCCACGCAACTGAGCGATCGCATAGGCTTTATCCAAGCCAACGCTACCTACCATAATGGTAGGCTTGCCGCTTAAACGTCTGGTCCAAACTGCCAGGCTGTCTGGGCTTCCTTCAAATGCTGGTTCCCAAAAACGGCGGGTACTAACATCAAATATATCTACACCGGCTTTAACTAGCGTTGTCACAAATTTCTCTAACTGATCGGGTGTTTCGATTATTTTGGCGCCATAGTCTCGTATTTTCCACTGTGAAAACCTGAATACGATAGGAAATTCTGGAGTAGTGGCTTTCCGTATCGCGCTGACAACCTCAGATGCAAGACGAATACGATTATTAAAGGTTCCTCCATATTTATCTGTACGCTGATTTGTCACCTGCCAAATAAAACTATCTAACAAATACTCATGTGCCCCATGGATCTCAATACCATCAAAGCCAATATCCAATGCATTCTTAGCCGCCTGAACATACGCATCAATAATATCTTTGATATCTTTCTCATCGATACCTTTCACGATTGTCTGGCCGCCATCGCTTATGGTCATCGGGCCATATCCAGGCACTAAAGGATCTGGCCCAATACCCGGTCTACGCATTGGACCAACATGCCAAAGTTGGGGAATTATCAACGCACCATATTCATGGACTTGCTTTACAACTGTTTTCCATCCGTTAAGAGCTTCATCTCCATACATTACTGGAACATCAGCGTAACCATTTGCTGCGATATGTGGAATACATACTCCCTCGGTAATAATTAAACCAACACCTCCCTCGGCACGTCGTCGATAATATGCAGCATTTACCTGCCCTGGAATACCATTGGGAGATAATTGCCGTGTCATTGGCGACATGACAATTCGATTTTTCAACATCTGAGAGCCAAATGACATTGGCGCAAACAATGCAGCGTAATGTGTATCCATAATATCCCTCTACCATAGGGTATATACCTGTTATCTTTCAAGTTGCCTCTTTGTTGGCTGCACTCACTCACCCCGGTCACAGAGTTATCTATGCTCCCGGGGATTCGCTCCCTTGCCGTCGCGATGCATCTTGAAATCTATTGGGTATATATCTATCGAATTAAGCCGTACTCGCTAAAAAACCTCCGTCGATCCTAAAATTAGAGCCATTGATATAATTAGATTTCGGGCTTGCCAAAAAAGTCACTAAATCAGCAATTTCTTCTGGGCGGCCCAATCGCCCTACCAAAGTCGGTGAAATATTGGTAGCCACATGAGATTCAATCTTTTCCCACTCATCTGACCAATCATTGCGTTTAGCTACGGTTCGCCAATGCTGTTCTGCTGCTGGAGTAATCACATCACCTGGACTAATACAATTGGAAGTCACGCCTGTACCAGCAAACTCTTTTGCAATGGTGACAGCAAGGCTCACACAGGCCGATTTTGTTGTCGCATAAGCACCGAAAGAAGCAAAGGGACGGGATGCGGCAATACTCCCTAAAGTAATCACTCTCCCCCATCCATTTTCAACCATTGAAGGAACGATAAAACGAAGTAAACGAATGATAGAACCTACGTTTTGATCGTAAAGATTTAACCAATCCTGAGCCGTACTTTCCAGGATTGGCGTTGGCGGAAAAGCGCCAGCATTTGCAACTAATATATCGATTCCGCCAAATGCAACTTGAGCCACCCGGACAACATTCTGAGCCTGATCATCATCAGTCAGATCGCCAATAACCATGCACGCTTGTCCACCATAATCAAGTATTTCCTGCATCACTTCTTCGGTTTCCTTTTTCCTTCGTCCATGTACAACAACCTGCACGCCTTCATTTGCTAAGGAAATTGCTATCGCTCTACCAATTCCACTATTGCTTCCCGTCACCAAAGCTCGTTTTCCTGTTAGCTGCAAATCCATCAGATACCTCGCTTTTGCAAGTCAATTTATTAAAATTATGTATTAGCGAATTGAATTTTGCTTTTCACGTCGTAGCAATAATGCACAAGCTAACGCGCTCAACGCTGTTAATGCTGCGATTATCAACAAAATTGAACCGAAGGAATTTTGATATATTGTCGCAAGCCAGTGGCCCAAACTTGCCCTATCAGCATCAGTGACCGATTCAAGTATGGATGACATTTGGCCACTCGCGATCTTTCCTCCCCATTCGCTGGAGACTATATTTGAAAAAGCATGATCTGCTTTGGCGGAAACCAGAATGGCCGATGTCTTCGCTGCCAGCAAAGCACCAATGATAGCGATAGCCAAAGCTTCCCCAGATACACGCATAGTCGTAAATATGCCTGCTGCCATGCCTGCGCGTTCTTTAGGTACTACACTCATAGATAAACCATCCATGAGTCCCCACGGCAATCCACTACCAATACCGATCATTAATAAAGGACCAACTAAAGAATTTATATTTCCGTCAACTTGGAGGCTGAAAGCTAACCAACATCCGCCAACAGCGGCAACCAACAACCCGATGCTACAAATCAGCCCGGGGGAGACATATTTTGAGAGATACCCAGCAATGAAAGGAACAACCAGCATCGGCGCTGTCAGTGGGAGAATTGCAAGACCTACTCGCCCCTCATTAAAACCTTGAATACCGATGAACCAGATTGGCAGAGAAACTAACAACGCGACAAAACAGAATCCTGTTGAAATAGGCAATAATTGCACGCCAATAAATCGCGGATAGCGGAATAGACTTAAATCAAGCATTGCATATCGAGACTTAACTTCCGCTATAACAAAAACAACTAAAAGCAAAGCACTCGTAAGGAACAATCCAATAATATAAATATCAGTCCATCCTCTTTCTGGTGCAAAAACAATTCCCAACGTTAATGTACTCAAGGCAAGTGTAAAAAGAATGATGCCCGGCCAATCTATACTTTTCGCTTCAGGATCTTTTGATTCATTTACCTTTTTGGCACTGAACAAAAGGACAAGCAGTGATACCAAAGCGATAAAGAAAAAGAGCGATCGCCAACCAAAGTTAGCTATCATCGTCCCCACAAGCATAGGGCCGAATGCTAATCCAATACCAAAGGAGGTACCAAGGAAGCTAAACGCTCGCAATCGTAAATGTTCATCAAATTCTTGCGCTATCAGAGCTGATGAACTCGTCAGGGTCAAAGCGCCGGCGATTCCTTCTATACCCCGGAGTATATTGAGTGAAATAATATCGGGAGCGAAGCCAATAAGAAGTGAAGTGATAAAAAACAAGATTAATCCACTTAAAAAACAACGCTTACGACCAAACCGATCAGCCAATGTTCCACCAGCCATCACACAACTACCAAAAGCAACGTTATAAGCGTTAACAATTCCGCCCAATTCAATCGAAGAACCACCAAGTTCGAGAGCAATCATAGGCGTAGCAATTGCAGGCCCTGTGAATACGATAGGGATGATGATTCCCGCAGCACACAAAGGAAGTAATACTGAATACCGGTTTCTCTCTTCACTATAATTATTAGGCGCAGGTATCTGCTGTGAAACGTTCATTTTAAACTCCATGACTCGGTTTGGTTAATCAGACGCCATCTTTGCTTCAGCTTAAGGAGCTATAATGACACAATGGTGTCATACGAATAGATCGCATGCAATCTATTTTTATGAAGTATAGCTCAAACAGGATACAAGGTAAGTTGGTTGCAAGACGGTAGTGATTTGAAGGCTAAAATGCCCTGGAAACTCATCAATGAGAATAATAAAGTGATGTAATGTATTTCAGATGAAATTGTTTTTAGTTCGTGCAGAATAGGAAAATGGAAATTTATAATGAAAAATAAGTAACTCAACAGACTTCAGAAATAACCCAATACATTAGGACTCATTGAAAAACATATAAAGATTTTTTCGCCATACGCCATAAAAAGCCCTTGAATATTAAAATAAACAATAAAAGTTATGATATCCCTGTATCGAAATTCATAGTTTTCATTAGGGAACGAAAATATTTTAAAAGTAATTCGTAAACGATGAGGAAATTAAAGGAATATATTATGAATTTTTTAGATATTTATATATCAGAATACTGATGTTTATTATTATTTTAATTCATTAAAAAAACACAATAATTAAAATGAATGCAATGAATACTATATATACCCAATAGATTTCGAGTTGCAGCGCGACGGCAAGTGAACGAATCCCTAGGAGCGTAAATAACTCTGTGACTGGGGTAGCCAACAAAGCAGCAACTTGAAGGATGAAGGGTATAAACTAACGAGGAATGATTATGGGAATACTTACAGGCAACGATACTCCGATCCCAGGAAAAACTTATATTATTCATCCGTATCCAGCGGGTAATTACGCGACGGCTGTAACGGTAGCTAGTAAATTTCATGCAGTGCCGGGAAGCGTGTCATTGGCAATATGGGAGAGCACTGAACCACTACAACAATTTGAGTGTGTTGAAAGGGGAAATGGGGACTACCTTGGTTTTATTTGCCGGGCATCCCCTGTAAATAAGCACGGGGCTTACCTTGGCTACAACGCTCACGAGATACTTGTCTGTCAAGCTCAGTACCAGAAAAAATGGGAGGATATGGTTGTGATTAAACGTCAATCTGGAGGATTCGAGTGGTGCATGAGAAAGGATAACCATCTTGCATTTGTTGGAGTTCATGGCAGCATACAGTTGAAAATATTAAGAAAATTTACTAGGACGTGGGGCTTCACCGAGTGGTCCCCTGACCTCTAAATTGTCAAATCCAGCACTTAAATGCTGGATTTGTGACCCGAACCATATTTTCGATATCTAATACAGGAATATCTCAGGAATAATGCCCACGATAATTACCTCGGTGACATGCTCAGTTTAAATAAATTACCTAATACTTTATTTCAGATCTAATATATACCTGTTATCTTTCAAGTTGCCTCTTTGTTGGCTGCACTCACTCACCCCAGTCACATAGTTCTCTATGCTCCCGGGGATTCGCTCCCTGGCCGTCGCGATGCATCTTGAAATCTATTGGGTATAGTGACATATTATGATTTACAGAGGAGAGTAATTATTATCAGTTAATATGAGTTATAATAATAAATACTTTGTAAAAACCATAAAAAAATATCAAGTGTAATAATGTTTTTTTCGTCTATATTTTTGTGGGCCAATTACTTGGTGTGTATTGGTTATTAGAACTGTAATATCATGATTTCTATTTTAATTTGTATTTTTATCTCTATTATGTGAATTTTTTACTTTACATAATTACCCGTTATAGTGTAAAAGCAAATAGCTTCTATGCATTCTCTTAGTTTATTATACCCGCGTACAAGAAACGAGCCTTAATTAAATATTCAGTAAACTATTTTTATGCTAAAGCGAAAAAATATTTTTTTAATTTTAACGTAAAGAGGTTAAAAAATGATTAAACCGACAAAAATAGTTTCTTATGGATCATTTCTGGCAGTCATTCTATCTAAAAAGTCCCGCCCCGGTGATGGTGTCTTTGGACGCGGTGTGAAAGGCGGCGGAAGATAATGGTATTTGGCACGTATCTAAGTTTTTTAGGTGCGTGCTTTTTCTTCTCAACTTAATGTCTCTTAATAGGTATGTAAAATACGTAATGCAAAGATATCCAAAACTCATTTATTCGAAAAAACCTCTTGAATACATTTCGTTGGACGGTGAGGCAATAATATATAGCGAAACCAAAGGAGAGTATTTTGGTGTGTCTGGGGTGGCTGCCGATATTATGGGTGTTTTCCAAGATGCACCGAATGGCCTGTATGTAGAAACCCTTATCGATCATATTGCCAATAATAGCCAATTAAAATCTGAAGATATTGAACTAATATTGGATGGAATAGCTACGTTACTGGATCTGGGTGTACTTTATGAAGAGTAACAACGCATATATATTTCTAATACACAGTTTAGTAAGAGCCATATTGCTGGAAAAACCAATCAAAGATGCCTATCTCAGTATCTTTAAATCGATATATCCATGTACTGTTAGAGGGAATTTCTCTGATGCAGCAAAGCATATCGATCAATCCTATTTTCAGGAAATTTGTGATTTTATTTACCAGGCCGATTCATCAGAAATTACTAGTGCATCATGCTATTCAGCAAGTATTGTCGTTCAATTGTTGGCGTCTTTACACGGCATCCCCAGCGATATGGTGATTGGCATCAAAAAACAAGATGAGAAGATCGTCGGTCATGCATGGATTGAATTATGCAGTGACAAATTCAAAACAAAAATTGTTAACCCGGGGCATGTAGACTTAAGCGGATATAGTCCGTTACAGCGCATGAGTCCAGATACAGCCATCTCTGAATGGGCAACTTCAATATGAAACTTTGGTCGGTGGTAATAAACGCTACGACGATTGATATAGATGCATATGTTAACGCTCTCTTCAATGCCATGACAGATATCCAAATCGATAGCATGAAGAAGATGGATCACCAATGGGCAACAATGATCGAAGCCGATGTTCGCCTTTGCGATACTGAACGAAAGTTGACTGGCATTGAGATATCTACTGCTCATTCATCTTACAGCGGATGGATACGTGATTTGGACAACGATCTTCTTATTTCATCATTCCGCCAAAACGCGCCGATACTTGATCCATCTCAGGGAAGAGTAATAGGTGAGTTTAGCTACATATCGATTCAGCCCGGCCATGTGCATGCTGTGACCGATCACTATGCGACACATCCGGTTTATTACTGGCAGGGAAAGAATAGACAGTGGGTCATTAGTAATGACTTAAGAATGTTACTGTTGTTTCATCATGTGCCGCTCAACATAAGACATGAGTCATGCTTTGAATTCCTAACGCAGTCCGTCATGGTAGGAGAAAACGAACTGGCCGATGGCGCAACTTTCTTTGCTGAAATACGAAAGATGCCGATAAACAGCGTATTGAAGATCAATAGAACAGATGGGATATTTAAATTGGCACCAATGAACACAAGCGCAGCTTCTCAGTACAGCAAGACGCTCTCTTATCATGAGAACTTTCAGCACGCATTCCGAGAATGCTTTGATACGTGTGTGGCAGACCGCCTCAAAGCCGGCGCAGATGGGATTCTACTAAGCGGAGGAATAGACTCAAGTACTGTCCTCGGCGCAAGCCTCGCATTGAATGAAAGCCCTCCCATGTTCTGCGCCAATATGAGCTTCAGAGATGCAGACCTTGCAATGAGTCAAGATGATAAAATTGTTGAGGCACTAGTTCATCACTGCAACCTTCCTCACAATATTGTCTATGCCGATGATTTTCTTCGTTTGCCGGCACCAGATGATCCAATCGCCTACGTCGACGGGCCAGAGCCATCCGCTAACCCACTTGCCAAGGAGGCTTTAGCTAGCGTTTTTCAGCACAACAATGTATCGCTTATTATGACGGGAGAAGGCGGAGATATCATTCTTGGAGAATCGATGCATCAATGGATTCTAGATTCGATTCGTATACACGACGGAATCGGGGAGTTACATAAATATATCACCGAGAATCTGCGGGTGCGTCCTTTTTCTCTGGACTACTTTCGCCATATACTCACTTCTCTTTCACCTTATTTGGGAAGACGGGCATTGATTAAGGAGGTGTCAAATGACCAGAGGCTGCCCGACTACTTTGGGGCTGTGCTGCATAATTCTATGAGCCAACAAGCTAAATTACAAAAAATAAAGATAGCGTGCTCTCAGGCTAAATATCTTGGCCATGATTACATTAAAACTTTACTTTTTCCTCGAGCCACTTATTTCGATTCGCTGAACATTTACTGCACACATTCTCATCCTCTTCTAGATCCGAGGATGACCGCATTTATGCTGTCCTGTCCACCGCATCTAAACCATGATTACAAACGTCTCAATCTTGCCAACCCATATGCAACTTCAAAGATGCTGGCGAGAAAGGCTTATTCCGACATACTACCCAATTTTGCTACCGACAAACAGAGCAAAACAAGTTATGCATTAATGGCTCGTCGTATGTTTTATAACAGCGCGAAAGAGATGTTGCGTTTGACGGATAGGCCAATGATCTTGGATAGTTGGAAGTTCATTGATCAGGCCCAATTCCGTCGCTATTTGATGGCCTATATCATTGCGACGGAAGATCCCAACACTCAGCTTGGTGTTGAATACCATTACCTACGTGGAGTGATAGATCTTGAAGCCTGGCTGATGAAATTTACGCAGGAGCGAACTTCTGTAATTCACTACCTGAAATTTTCACCCTTGCGTACTTTCGTGAACTAAATGAGCCGAGACTATCGTCATGAAATATTGGGATAACATACAAAACCTCCGCAACGCATTGTCGCTGTTATGGCAAGCAGCACCGCGCGCATTAACTATTGCTATTGCCTCTAATCTTGTCATTGGCCTCATTCCTAGCGCGTTACTTTATATCAACGCACATCTCATAGAAAGTCTAACCACCAATATAGCCGCAGCGGCTGTCATCGCATTAGTATCTGCCTATTTTATACTCAGTGGTTTTCAGGACGGACTGAATGCTATCTCAAACTTTATCGTAGATACACTGCGAGACTCAGCAGTCATGCTACTGAAACGTAAGGTGAATGAGATCATTGCAACGTTCCCGGGCCTCGCCATTCATGAAGATACCAAACTGCGTGAAATGGCTATTCTCTCGACTAAAGTCGGCGATGAATTAGGTGAAATGGTGTCACATTTATACGCCGTATGTACGGGAATTTTGATGATTATTCCGATTCTTTTCCTGACAGGACAGGTCGCATGGTGGATACCTTTCCTAATGCTGGTGGGCATGGTGCCTACCGTGATGTACCGTGCTCGAACGGAAAGCGAAAGTTGGGATGTGCAGGAACATCATGCAGCGACATTTAACGAACTGCGTATTCTGGAGCGAATATTAACTCAACCCGAATTTGCTAAAGATCTGCGTCTTTATCGTATGCAGGCGCATTTGCTGAGTCGGTGGCAAACCCTTTATGATAACTATCTTAAGCATATCAAGCTGGTACGTACACGTAACGCCATCAAATTGTTGTTCACCTCCTTGTTCGCGAGCATCTGTCTGGGCGTACCGCTTTATGTTGTTGTCGATGGATTTCAGCTAGGTAAGTTCAGCATTGCTCAGCTCGCCTTTTTGCTTGGTGCACTCGTTCAACTGAAAGACGGCCTATCAGCGGTCATTTTTAATTTCGGTGACCTGCTCCGAGTGTCATATGCCGTACGTCCATATCGCAACCTGGTTTCCATCCATACGGCTAAACAGGAGACAAATTGCGAGGACACGCGTAAGCCTCAGACTATGCCCAAATCATCGGTGATCATGCCCTGTCTAACGCTGAGGAATGTTGAACTACGCTATCCAGGTGCTGAATGTGCTGCGCTGGAGCAAATTGATTTGAACATTCAACATGGGCAGACGATCGCGATCGTTGGTGAAAATGGCGCTGGAAAAACAAGCCTGCTCAAAATGCTATGCGGGCTATATGCACCGACCACTGGCGAACTAACGTGGTCGGTATCGCACATTCCTCCACGCGTCATTGGTGTATTTCAAGACTTTGCACGTTTTCCACTTGACGTAAGTGGTAATCTTTTTACCCGCGATACGCAATCTATCAACGAATATCTGCGGGAGGTTGGTCTTAATTTTCTTGAAAATCGGCTGGACACGCCGTTAACGACGGAAATAGAAGGTGGAGCCGATATATCTGGAGGGCAATGGCAACGGCTGGCTATCGCGCGGGCGATGGCTCACATTGATGAGGCCGACCTGCTTGTTTTCGATGAACCCACCTCAGCACTTGATCCGGAGTCTGAAGGCGAGATAATGCGGCTTATACTCAAACTGGCCAAGCAACGGACGACCGTTATTGTCAGTCATCGCCTTTCTTTAACGCGCTTCGTCGACCGCATTATCGTATTGCACCAAGGCCGCCTTATTGAAGCAGGAACGCATGATGAACTTATCGCACAGAACGGAAAATACGCCCGGATGTTTCACAGTCAAGCCAGTTTCTATCAGAAACGCACTGAGATTATATAAGAGTTGACATCTTCCCCCACCTTCGACTTCGTGACTCAGGAGGGGGATTCCCGTTAGTGGGTGACTGCTGATTGCTCAGTGTCTAGTTCTTGCTTCAACGGGCGGCCTCTGACCTCTAAATTGTCAAATCCAGCACTTAAGTGCTGGATTTGTGACCCGAACCATATTTTCGATATCTAATACAGGAATATCTCAGGAATAATGCCCACGATAATTACCTCGGTGACATGCTCAGTTTAAATAAATTACCTAATACTTTATTTCAGATCTAATATAGTGACATATTATGATTTACAGAGGAGAGTAATTATTATCAGTTAATATGAATTATAATAATAAATACTTTGTAAAAACCATAAAAAATATCAAGTGTAATAATGTTTTTTTCGTCTATATTGTAGAAACCCTTATCGATCGTATTGCCAATAATAGCCAATTAAAATCTGAAGATATTGAACTAATACTGGATTGAATAGATACGTTACTGGATCTGGGTGTACTTTATGAAGAGTAACAACGCATATATATTTCTAATACACAGTTTAGTAAGAGCCATTGTAGCGAACCGCGTAAATTAAAATGACGCACTTTTTCAATTTACGCGGCTCGATACAGTCGAATCCAACAGATTTTATAAAAAACAAAAGTAAATAATTATAATATTAAATTAACCGTTGTTCTAAAAATCATTTTTACTAACATAGTTCACAATATCTGATGTATTTCATTGCTCCTCCTGTCATAAAAAGATAAATTCTTTTTCAGCCAAATATGCAAATATCTTTGGAAAAATTATTCCCATATACCCAATAGATTTCAAGATGCATCGCGACGGCAAGGGAGCGAATCCCCGGGAGCATAGATAACTATGTGACTGGGGTGAGTGAGTGCAGCCAACAAAGAGGCAACTTGAAAGATAACAGGTATAAAACATAATTTCGGAGGTAATATTATGTATGATTGGTCAGGAAGTGTTCCAGCTAATGCTAAAAACGGTAAACCCACAGGACTTATTCTCAAACAAGGAGATATAATCTCTGTTATTGCCAAAGGATGGGTAAAGTTCGGTCGTGGAGACAATCAATGGGCCGCACCTCAGGGCTCTATACCTACTTATCAACTAAATTCATCCGACGCGCTCAGTGCCAAAATCGGTGATAAAACCTACGACATAGGCAATGGAGTACTTCATAAAACTGTTCCCGTAGATGGAGAATTAATACTTTTATTCAATGACGCGCCAAGGTATTACGGTGACAACTCAGATAAATTTCTTGTCGATGTCATAATAGAGTCTCGATATTCCCCTCTTAAGGAAAGAAAATAAAAATCCAGTGAATACGTATTAGCAATAAAGTAATAAACATTCTCATTAATATAATGCCAAGTGAAAAATCATGTGATCTTCACTTGGCGGATAGCAATTCACAGCCCCTATTTTAATTTAGGCTGTGGCGGCCATTCCACATCAGGCGCTTGATTCACATCTACACGAGTAAACAATATGTAAAATTACTAAAAAAATAATGTCACCCATCTTGCAATATTTCCAATCGCTGCTCGATTTGCCGTTGGAAATGCTCAGCACGAGTCAACAAAACGGCAACTGTTTTCTCATCACAAAATTCGCCTTTCTCAATACGCAGACAGACACGTATTCCCTGCTGATATCGCATCAAGGCAAAAGCGCCTTTCATACGATGTGCATGATGTGCAACTTTCTCATGGAATTGTTGATTTTCCTGTTGCCTCAGTTCTGCAATATCTTCCGACATGCCCTTCTGTATCGCACTGAGTAATTGACGTTCTACAACCATATCTTGTTGAGCCAACGTTTGAATCTCATCAAACTGGAGTGTTGCCTCATCATTGACTTGTCGGTAATAACGAGTAATTTCTGCCAATAACTTGCTTTGCACCAACGGTTTAATCAACACACCATTCATTCCCGCCTCCAGGCAACGGGTTTGCTCGGTAGAAAATGCGTTCGCGGTACACCCTAGAATAATGAACGGCGGTAATTGACGTAGCTGTTCATATTCTCTCAGTAACTGGGTCAGTTCGTAACCATTCATCACTGGCATCTGACAATCTGTCAGTACAATGTCGAAATAGCCATTTTCCATCAGATTCATCGCCTGTTCACCGCTTTCAGCCAGTACAACATAATGGCCCGATGGCGCTAACTGTAATGACAGCACTTGTAAATTGGCAGGTAAGTCATCAACTACCAAGATATTCAGTGGTTCATTAATCTCCGTGCTGATACTTTCAGTTTTTTCACTCGCAACTTCCTTCTCCATCGTGCTACGTAGAAGCGGTAACATCACGGTTACTTGCGCACCACCACCAGGCACACCCGTGATTTTTAGGCTTCCTCCCATTAATTCAACTAACTGTACAGAAATAGGTAATCCCAACCCAGTACCGGTCTTACCACCATTATTTTGCGTTACCTGTACGTACGGCAGTAAAACCGCCTCATACAAGGTTTCCGGAATACCACAACCGGTATCTGCAACCACCAGCGTAATTTCATCTCGATTACTGTCTGCAATATGCTGATAGCTAGTGCTGATCCGCACGCCACCCTGTTCAGTAAATTTAATCGCATTGCCCAGCAAGTTATTAACTACCTGAGTTACACGTATAGCATCCAGTAGATGATAATATTCAGATGGCAAATCAAACTGCCGGATGAAATACAGCCCCTTTTCCTTCGCTCGATGACTAAAAGTTGCCGCACAACTTTCTAAAACATCCTGCAATGATTCTGACTTCAGATTCAGCACCATACGCCCAGCTTCTATCTTGGAAAAATCCAGCACATCACCGATGATTCCCTGTAAAGACATAGCGGCATGCCATGCAATATGTAACGGCGTAGATTGCTGGGTTTGTTGTTTTACTTCCAAATCGAGAATACCGATAATTGCCTGCAAAGGAGTACGGATCTCATGGCTCATGTGCGCCAGAAAATCTGATTTTTCCAGACTGGCAAGTTCGGCTTTATCGCGCTCTTGGCGTAGCTCTTGCGCTAGCAATTTACGCTCAGTGACATCAAACCAACCGCCAATGATGCCCTGAACAACGCCTTCGGTATTGCTGTAACTTTCAAGCCATAAATAAACATCTTTGTTTTGACTCTGAACCACAATGCTGCGATCAGAAAAATGCGCCAATTCCCCCTCCATGCAGTGCAAGAAAATCATACTGATATCTTGCTCATCATCAGGGTTTAAGAAACAGAGAGAGAAAAGACTACGGCCAATTACATCAGATCCAGCCTGGCTCATCTCACGCCGGAAATAAAGGTTCGCAGCCGTAATACACATCGTTGGATCACAGACAAACATTGGCGTAGGAATGTTATTAAATAACGTTTCCCAGTATGCCAGCAAATTCTGTAAGTTATTTTCCGCCTTTTTACGGCGTCTGATTTGATGTGCAAGATAACTGCCCCAAAAGGCCGAACTCAGTGCAATCACAAATAACGCGCCTCCCCACAATTTCAACCAAGGAGAGATCTTATTGTCATCATAAGGCGTCACATTCGCCATAGATAACCATTTTAAGCGCAACACACGCAGCTCATTTGGGGGCAGTGCATCAATGCTTTTATTCAATATGCTAACTAATTGAGGATAGGAAGGTAGAATGGCGTATTGTTCTGGTTGTAACGAATCCCTAAGAAATTGAATAGAAATATTGGAACCATAGCGATTTGCCTGTAGATAATCAGCACTAATCAAGCTATCAAAAGTTGCATCCGCCGCTCCGGCCAGTACCATTTCAATCCCTTTTGTCACACTGTCAACTTCCACGATGGAAATATCTGGATACTGCTTCAATACTGACATTAGTGCATGATCGCGCGGAACCGCAACCCGGTGATGCTTAAGTTGCTCAAACTCATAAGGGGCATTACGCCCATTGTGGGTGATCATTACCCATTCCACAGTACCATAAGGATGACTGAAAGAGAGCCAACGGTTACGATCTGGTGTATTGACTAAAGAAGTCATCTGAGCTTCACCATTTTTTAACAGTTTTTTGACCCCCGCAGCGCCATCTGCCGGAATAAAATTAAAGGTGATGCCGCTTTTCTCGCCTATCAGACGTAAAATATCGACATCCAGCCCTGTAATTTCACCTTTTTTATCTAAGAACGAATAAGGCGGCTCAGTACGACTGGTTGCAACATTGATGACAGGATTCTTTTTAATCCAGGCTTTTTCTTGTGGTGAAAAGATCGCGGTGTCGTTATTATTTCCTAGGGCCAACCCAGAAACCCAACGTTGATAAACCTTAGTTCTTATCTCATGGGGAATTGCGGTCAGGATAAGATTGATCGTTTCAACCATCCCATCACCGTTGCGACCAAGAAAATTATATCGTTCTCCCTGTGAAAGATCCCGACGATAAGTCAGCTCGCTAAACGGGCGAAAAGCCAGTAAATAGGCAATCTGGCTTTGACCATCCAGATAAGCATCTACCTGACCATCCACCACCGCCTGAATTGCCTCCTGTTGACTTTTTGCCACTAAAACGCTGCGGTAATATTTGCTCAATTGTTTAATGATATTTGGGTTACTGCCAGGCGCCGCCATAATATTCATTTTATCAAATGGCATATTCACTTGTTCTTTACGCATAATCAGGGCAAGTGGCTGCACCAGAATCGGGTAAGTATTATCGCTCCTATTTTCCGATTGTGATGAGGCAGAATGTGATAACAGCTGAATATCTCCACGCTGCAATGCTTCATAAGCGGATGCCCAGTTGCCAAACAGACGTACCTCCACGGGCCTTTTTAACACCGTTTCAATCAGGCGAAGATAATCAGCATAAATCCCTTCCAACTTGCCATCCCAACGATGGGTCACTAATGGCGACCCGATACAGCAGAGAATACCAACTTTTAGTGTTGGGAAATGCGGGGCTAAGATCTCGTGTTCTTTGACAGGTAATGGAACAAACTCCTGAGTGACGACGTTCGAATAAAATTCCACCGGCAGTCCGTCTGAAGGCAGCTCTTGCGCATTATGGAATTCAAACAGATTGAGACTCTGGCCAGATAATGGCAACAAGAGTAACAATATGGCGACCCATAGAAGTCCGTTCCGCCCGCCTTTCATTTGTTACAATCCCAATCCAACCTGATGCAAATAATTATAAAGCGCGGCTTCATTATTTAACCCCAGCTTTTTCATCGCACTGATTTTTTGTGCGCTAATCGTCTGTTTAGTACGGTACAAACGCGCAGCGATATCATTCACACTCAGCCCTTGGCCCAATAATTTAATCACTTCTAACTCTTTACTGGTTAGTGCCTTTACAACTTCCTCACCCGGAGATTCGAGAAATTGCTCACTCAAATAAGGCTCATGGCATCCCGTTGTGCTATACAATCCTTTCACTAGTTCATGAGATAGACTATTTTTATTTAAAATCGCTTTCACTTTGTAATCAATCAACGAAGCAATTATTTTCCGGTCACTAATCATCGTAATCACCACAATCGGCAAACTCGGATATCGCTCACGTATCCGGCTAATCATCCGCAGACCGTCAATCTGATTATCACCTGGCATATTGAAGTCCGTAATTAGCATATCCACCTCTTTTTCTTCCAGCAGAGAAAAAAGCGCAGTAACATCATGCGCTTCCCCCACAACCTGATAATTCTCGGGTAATGTTGCCAATACTGTACGCAGTCCTAATAAAAATACCGGATGATCGTCAGCAATAATAACTCGTCTTGACATAGGTTATTTTCTCCATATTATTTTTTATCTGCTATTTCACGCATAGTTCCTTCAATAAAACCGGCATTTTCCCCTACATGAATAATCAAGGCGATAATGACCTGGTTAAATTCACCTTTGCCATCAGCAATCCGCACTTTTAACACCTGTGGTATCAAAGAAACTGAACTTTTAAGTTGTTCAATCTTTTGTCTATCTTCTTTATGTACCCAAGCCATCAACTGTGACCAGTAGGCAGGCGCCTTTCCACACCGCATCCAGGCAGCATCATGATGCCAGTACAAGTGCCCATCGGCGCTTAAGCGAAAGCAATTAATCTGTTCTTGTTCCAACATCGCACTCAGTAACAGAAATCGCGCTTTACGACGATGCAATGCATTGATTGTTTTATATAAACAGCTACAACATAGTAACGCAGGCAAAGTAAACGCGGTACTGTACCATGCTGCCATTTGTACATTCTGTTGAAGATTCATTAATGGAAATGAAAATGGCCCAAAGCCAAAAATGGTTGCACTTACAACCCCTAGTGTACATAAGGATAAGAAGCTACTTAATACCAATAAATCGCCACTTAATGCTAATAGCATCGGTAAACTGAAGGAAAACATCAGCGCTATCCCTTGCCAATGAATTTTCCCTGTTTCAGGGGGTGGGCTAGTAAACAATATTGCCATAACGAACAAAGCCACTAGGCATAAACCATAGACTCTCCTGTCTCCGGTCCGGTTTTTTTCATGGGTGATGAAAGAAATAATAAAAAATGTAAACGGCAGATAGCTCAACACAGAGCCTACGACAAGCAGTAATGAAATGGAGATATCGGTAGGGTAATCCAATAGATGAAGTACCCACTTAGCCATAAATCGCTCAATAATTCCACTTAACGAGCAAAGAATTATCAGACTAAAGATGTCCCTTGCTCGTTTTGGCGCCCACATTGCACCGTAGAAAAATTGCCAGATTAGTCCCGTCACGACTAACATCACGACATTGATGCAAGAAAATATCAACGATACATTTACCGGCCTCCCATACCATTGGCTCGCTGTCAGAGAAATCAAAGCCCCCGTTATTAACCAGGCAGGCCAGTACCGGGGAGCCCTGGCGCAAAAAATGCCTTGTAACAAACCCGCCGGAAACCACACCAATGACGACAGGCTCCAGACATCACGTACTTGCAAACTCAGCAGCGCCAGCGCAAAATTGACTAGCGTAAAAATAAACCAAAAGACCACTATCTTTTTCATTTTCATCAGGATCTCATTCCGTAACACTGATGTTACATCATAAGATAATAATAGCAGAGAAGGCAGTCTCTTACCCTAAGTTGACAATATTCTATGGTGATAATTCGGTTTTATCTGATAATAACTGTACTTTATTGTCCATAACATCCAACCGAACATCCTCATTCACTGGTGTATCCCCCAATAACAATTGATCCGATAACAACGGTAGAACAAACTGCATTAACAAGTTATCAATTTCACGTGCCCCACTTTCTGCGATCCGGCACTCTTCAGCGATGAAATTTACCAGCCCGTCGCTATAGTGCAGTTCACACTGAGTTGCTTGATGGTAACGCCCAACCACTTTATTCAGTTTATGACGCACAATGGCATGCAGAACTTCGCCATGTACTGGCAAATAAGGAATAACCTGCAAACGGCCTAAAAATGCGGGAGTAAAAATCCGTTGCAGTTCCGGTTGGATAATCTCCTGAATATCTTCAAGTGTTGCCGGGCGATTTTCACCCTGCTCTTTTACCCCATGCATCGCTGCCCGCATCACCAAATCCGATGCCGCATTAGTGGTAAGAATAATCAACGTATTGCGGAAATTAATCTGCTGCCCTTCTGCATCTTCCATCATGCCCTTATCAAACACCTGAAAGAACAGTTCCAACACATCAGGATGCGCCTTCTCCACTTCATCGAGTAATACCACACTGTAAGGTTGACGCCGAACTGCTTCGGTCAACACGCCACCTTGTCCATAACCGACATACCCTGGAGGAGAACCTTTCAAGCCAGAAACAGAATGAGCCTCTTGATATTCCGACATATTGATCGTGATCATATGACGTTCACCACCATACAATTCATGAGCTAATGCCAGAGCGGTTTCCGTTTTTCCAACACCAGAAGGACCTGCAAGCATAAATACGCCAGTAGGCTTGACCGGATCAGCCAGTTGCGCTTTGGCAATCCGAATTTGACGCGCTATCTGACTGAGCGCATGATCTTGCCCCATTACCCGCTGACCGAGGCGCGTTTCGAGTTGACGCAGTACATCACGTTCATTTTCTACCATCCGGCCAAGCGGTATCCCCGTCCAGCCGGCAACAATATCCGCTACGCAAGCTGCATCAACACAGTCAAATACATAGGCATGTTGGCGATGGCGTTGATGCAGTTCTGCTCGCAGTTTGGGTAGCTGTTCGTCATGTTCTTCACAAGTGAGGATGTCATTCACTAACTGACGCTGAATGTGATATTCCGGCAAAATTTCTTCCAGTGAAGCCTGTAATTCGGCCTGACGTTGTGCCAATTTCTTTAACTGAGTTTCATGACCACCTTCACGTAATAATGCTGCCTGTTCAGTAGCAATATTTGCCAGCATGGCACGTAAATCTTCAATAGGTGCAGGTTCGTCAGTCTGTGAAACTGAGACGCGGGCACAGGCGCTATCCAACAGGCTGACTGATTTATCCGGCAACTGACGCCCACTGATATAACGACTGGCTAATGTCACGGCTTCTGTTACCGCTTCAGCGAGTATTTTGACGCCATGATGTTTTTCCATAGCCGGTGTTATGGCACGTAACATAGCTGTAGCCAGTTCCAGAGAAGGTTCTTCAACTTTAATCACCTGAAAACGACGGGCTAACGCGGCGTCTTTTTCAAAGTATTTCTTATATTCGGCCCAGGTAGTTGCAGCAATCGCCCGCAATTCCCCCCGAGCCAACGCTGGCTTCAACAAATTAGCCGCATCGTTTTGCCCGGCTTGACCACCAGCACCAATCAAAGTGTGCGCTTCATCAATAAACAAAATCACGGGTGCAGGATATTCTTTCACCTCATCCAATAAGTTTTGCAGGCGACTTTCAAATTCACCTTTCACGCTAGCACCTGCCTGCAATAGCCCCATGTCAAGTGTGAATAATTCGGCTTGCGTTAACACCTCCGGTACACGGCCATCGACAATACGTTGAGCAAGTCCCTCTATCAAAGCCGTCTTACCGACCCCCGCGTCACCGGTTAACAGTGGGTTGTTTTGACGACGGCGCAGCAACACGTCAATTAATTGACGAATCTCCCGCTCACGTCCCAGTACCGGGTCCAGTTTATTATCACGTGCCGCCTGCGTTAGATGATGAGCATATTGAGACAATGCGGATTGCGTATTATCCCTGGTAGTCGTCATTTGCTGTGGTTCTGGATGCACCTGTGTACACAACCACTGTTCTATCGCATCAGAGTTACACTGTAACGCCTGTTGCAGTTCCGATGTGAGCGAATGTTGCAGTGATGGGTTGACGAGTAATGTCACAATCAACGCCTGAGCGGTAATCTGCAACGATCCCAAATAAGAACGAGTGCTGGCGTACATCCATGACTGTTCCATCCACTCTGTCAGATTGGTAGAGAATACTGGCGGACGATGATTACCACTACGCAATAGCGTCAGCGACCGCTGGCAAGCATTCAGTAGCGCGATAGCATCAATACCACCGTGATGACATACCTGCTCCATCATCGGCATCTGTTTTTCAAACAAAGCTAGCAGCAAATGCTCAATTTCCACTTCATGATGGGTGCGTCGTACCGCCAAATTAGCAGCCTCATCAAGACACTGACGCGCCTCCACCGTTAATTTACCCACGATCTGTTTCAGATAATTACTCACTTTTAGGTTTCCTCAATTCGTTCCAATATGTCGTGATTTGTAACGGCAATGTAGAAAGAGAGCCTTTCGCCACTGTCGGCTCACTTAAATCCAACAACTGACTATCCAGTCGGTTGCGTTGTTCCAATAGTGCGGTTTGTTGCTGCTGACGTTGTTGCCACTGTTGATACAATGAAGAAACCGCTTTCTCTCCACCGATCTGATATCGCACTGTGATGTCATTGATACCCAAAGCGCCTAATTCATTGCGCCGCTGCGGGAATGTTTGCGCTGTCAATGTCAGTTCGCCATGAGAAAAAGCGCGTATAAATTGCAGCAAGCTATCAGCACCAACATAGCTTTTGCTTAGCGTAAAACTGGGGAAATACACATCAATCCGTACCTTGCCGCATGAGGCCGGATTCCAGTGCGCAGTCATACTGTCATTGAAATTCATACTTCTGAGTTGTTGCTCACCATCATTACAACTTAGCGTCACTGAACTACCAACCGGTAACACCCTCGCTCCCCGGTTAGCCGTCGCAGGCTGACTGGTAATCACCACTTCTGCTGATTGCTCTTGTTCCGGTTCCTGCTGTACCGCAGCCAATTCACGTTCGCTTTCCAACAAAGCGAGCTTCTCTTGCAAACGGCGACGAATATCAGATGTAGATGACAGCATGTTATTCGGTTGAATCAAATTATTGATATAGAACATAAAATTGTCGTTAAACGGAAAGGACACACCTTCAATTTCTTGGCGATTAATGCCTTCAGGACGAATATCCAGCGCATAATCTGCCGTATCCCGTACAAATGCATTGCTGTATTCATACAACCGTGCATTCAATTCCCGACCATCCAACAGCGTCTGTCCGCCTAATTTTTCCATCGGCCAGATCACTTTACTTTCCCACTGTGTTTGCAAGCGGCTGGCAGCACTTAAGAAGGCATAACGCAGTACCAAATGAGCATCACCCTGATAGAGCCGCCACAAGGTTTCATTTACTCCGGCATTCTTGCTTTCCGTTTCATGACGCCACAATGCGAAGCGATTAAACAATGTACGTAAACCGTTATCATTTAGTTCCCCTTTCCCATCACTCAACGCATTTTTGACTAACGATTCCGTTTCCATGTCACTGAGCAATTCACGTTGACTATTCAACTGTATGGCCTGCCGGTAATCGCGATAGCGCGTTAATGCATTGTCATCCAACCGCACAGAGATCTGCGGTGAAATGCCAAGCCATGACATTATGCGTTGGCGCAAGGAAATATTTCCCAGCGAGACACGCTGCATCATGCTGCCTTTTTGTATATAGCCATGCAGTTGCCATAAACGCTGTTGCGTCTGTAACCAAAGCTGCTGATCTTCCTGCTTCACCGTAGACAGGTCATTCTCCAGTCGTGACAGAAAAACAATATAAGGACTGCCAAACTGGCCGGTTGCTAATACCAACGTTTGCCAGTTTTTCTTACCACGTACTAATCCTTCCGCTTGTGGCATTGCTTGAGCAAATGCCAACCACTCTGACTGACGCTGGTTCTGATATTGTTGACAGAATGAGCGCTGCAAAGGAGAAAAGCGTGCCGGTCGGTCAAGAGCCTGTGCCAACTCATTCAAGGTAGCCTGAATATCCCGCTCACCTGCGCGAGTATAAATGCCACGAATACGCGCGTTAACCTTAGCAACATCACCTTCCGCCAGCGGCCAGAAATCCGCCAACGTTAGCGAATGCGTTCCAGTCGGTTGTTCATCCGCCAAAAGCCACTGCCAATCACTGGAATCTTCCAATAATGTCTGCAATGTATCCCGCCATTGATCGAAGGCTTGCTGTGCGTTGCCTTGACGATATTGTGCTAAACGCAATGCTACCCGCTGATCTGGCCGTAGAGGATCATCTTTACCGCTTAATAGTGAGGCAGAATAAGCAGGCATGTGTTGTAAAGTTTCCAGTGAAGCACCACGCGCCATTGCCTGCTCGATATTGATAAAGCGCGACCAATGTAAAACCAACAGTCGTTTTTGCGGTGTTTCAGCCTCCCTGAAACGCATTAGCAAACGTGTGGCTATCGACTCAGGATTGAACACATCAACTGGAACCTGCTGCTGGTATTCCTGCTCCATACGCTGTTCCAGCGTATAGGTGACAGGATAAAAAAGCAGGTATGACACTGTTTGCTGTAACCATTGCTCAACATATTGATAGCGCAAGTAGCTCCGCTCAAGTGGACTGGTTTCATGGATATTCTCAAGTTGCGTGACGCCATGCCAGGTATTAACCAATGCGCTACCTGCACCGTATACAATCATCAAGCTAAACACACTAATCAACGCACGTTTGGTCAATGTTCGCCAACCGGTTAGCAAAACAGAATCACTACGTCGAATCTGGTTAGGCAGATATTCTCCCAACAAACGGTGACTAAAAACGCCTTCGGTTTGCTGCAATTCTGTTTGATGTTCCGCAGTAAAAAATACGCCGCGTAACAGACCATGTTCCAGATAATGATCACGCTCGAATAATGCGTTTAGGTAATAGTCCAATGCGGGTTTCAATTGGGCAACAGTTTCCGGTAACGCCAACACTTCTGCTTGTGGTTGCTGCCGTTGCTGATTGAGCAATTTAAGGCGCATCATTTTCAGAGTATCAACAATCGTGAGTATACTCTTATCCAGCACATCAGTGACATTGCCATCTGTATGTTGATCAATAAAACTACCCAGTAAGTCAGCACGCTGCTCTACCGACAATTGCGAACACCAACGGCTGAACCCCGGCAATGCTTCACTGTGTGTCAGAATTAACCAGATTGGTAAACGACGTTCCAAACGTATCTGCAACGGTTCCAACTGCGCACGTACATTACGCGCCATGGTATAGAGCGCTCTATTGTCACTGTTTAGCAACTGCTCTGCCGACAGACAAACGAGTACACCCGCAGGGTTACGCACCTGTGCGATCCAACGTATCAGACGCAACCACGCTTGCCGGTACAAGGATTGGCCCTCGGTATAACGACCAGAAACTACCATGTACATCGCCCGACGGAAAAACCACCAACGGCAAGTAAAGGTATTCTCCGAAAACGATGTCAAATTTCTCCCTGTCATAGGCACCACATTACTGCGTGCTAACAATGACTGTTTGCCGCTATTGAGTTCTCCCACCACTAGAAACCATGGAGGAACAGAACCGTTACGTTGTAACCATGAACGAAATCGACGCCAACTTTGTAAACGTCCTCCCCACCACCAATGCTGATACAGTAAATATTCCAGACGATTATTTCCCTGTCGCCAGAACTTATTTATCCGACTCACCTTATTCGTTATCTGCGGTATTAATGCCATCGCACCACGCAGCAATAATAACAACAGCAATAAACAAAGAAATAATATCAGACCACCGATTGTTGGCCATGAAAACGCCACAGCAATGATTAAACTGAGTAACAAAAGGATAACCATCACGCTGAGCCAGCCAATGGCATAAAATAACTTTTTCATGTTTAATTTCCGACTTTATCGGCTAATATTCAATAAGTAAACTGTGATAAAAATATAAATTGAGATAAGCGACAATATTAATAATATTAACTTCCTACGCCATTTATTATTAGGTCGTTTATTTTCCAGAATATTATCGCCCGTGTTCATGATCCTGTGATTTTTTGTGGCAATATAACGACGCAAAGTATCAGGAAAATTATCTAATTCTTGTTGGATAATATTGTGCAATTCCAAATTATCACGTCTGCCATAACGTCCATAAAATCCAGAAAGCAAGCAAAAAACATAAACCAATCGAACTTGATAATTATCCGGGGATAACGCTGCCAGACGATCAAAAAAGGTATTTCCGCCAAGTTCAGCATTATAAAGCTGCGCCTGCAATGATGACTGCCGCCAAACATGCAATTCTTTCTGACCTGCGCATAAAATAGCTTCGTCGGCCCAAACCACCACTGCGAAATTCGCCTCTTCAATATCTTGCAATCCATAACCATACCGTTGCGCTTCATTCTGCGCCTGCGTCAACGCGGCTAACAATGTTTGCCGTAGCTCTTCGGCTTGATTCACCTGTTGCTGGATCATACGCAACACACAGGTAAATACCGGAATGTAACAATCCAATAAGCGCATCACGACACTCTCACTATAACGATTTCTATCTGTAAATCGTCTGGCGCATCAGCCCAGTGCACCGCTACGCGTTCGCTATCTTCTACCTGCCGCCACAGCGTTCCCCGATTTTCTACCCGGAAATAATGAGTATTCATTCGGTTAGGTAAACCATGGGGGGCAATCTCCTGGTAATACAAGCGCACTCCAGGTAAAGCGCGATTAATAATGCCGTCAATCTGTTCCGCTGCCGCCAGCTTAATTAAACGATCATCAGGAATTTCACGTTCGCTGTCAGTTAAGTTGTCAGAGCGCAGCACCAAATAGATCCGTTGCTGTTCACTTGCGCCTGTTACGTTGAACGCTGCATGATAATAACCATTGCATTCCTGTTGCAGCGGGATCACCGTGTTCGGTTCCAATACCAGTGCATTGAGCAGGTCGATAATGGTTCGTTCACAGCTATTGAACGTCAAAGCTAAATCCTGATGCTGATATTTCTCCAACGTCTCCTCTCGTCCGTTCCATTCCCCTAAAAAAGAGCAACGGTCGGTAAAACAGGAAAGCTCACTGATCAGTTGACGCAATAGCCCAAAAATCTGCAAAGGATGAACATCACGCGTCTCCTGGCAGTGATGCAACTGCACGACATAACGCACCAGAGTACGCAATGTCAGCAATAATGTACTTTTTTCCTGAGTATAAACTTCCGCTTCCAATGTTTGCGGGCGCTTTAGCTCTTCCAGTTGATGGACACGTCCTGTCAATTCCTGACAAAGTTGATCAATACGCTGTCCCAGTTGTGACACAGCGTATAACGTCAAACAGGGCGGCAAGTAGCGGTTATCCAGTTCAATGCCATCACTAGTACAATGCAGTTGACCCACAGGTAACAATGTATAACCCGTTGCCTGTGCAATTTCATCATGTAGAAAAAAACGTAAGTTATAAGTGAGTTGCTGCACTTCTGCCTCTGGTCCCTCACCAAACGCATCCCGCATCCGTTGCTCTTGCGGCCATGTCACCCAACGGCTAGTGATATTACCTACACTGTCAGCATCCACGACACCGGTGACATTACTCTGGTTATGGTTAAACGTCCGCAGGCCAACATAAATGCGCTGTGGTTTTTCACGTTCCGGCCAACAGTTGCGCAGTGAGCGAGCACTGAGCACACCATTCACATCACAATCCACATAACAGCCATCCGGAAAAACGAACACGGCTTTATGAATACTGAGTACTTCATCACTCAGCGCGGCCAGATTGAACACCAACCTCACAACACCGAAAGCATAAGGTTGAGTCAATAATTGATAACGTCCTTGCCAATATTCATGTTGCAATTCATGCGCCTGAAAATGTTGTGGTTGTAAATACAATCCTGAATACCAATACATCGGTTTATGTTCAAACATGGCGGTTACTTCCTTAACAAATTCCGATTATCAGATTCAGCTGTCTGCTCAGGGAAAATCACCTCATCCCCCGCATTACCCGCAGAGACATTACTCCGGGTAATGGCATAACGCCCCAGCATTAAATCAATATTCATAGGAACAAACTCAGCATTCCAGGATTTATTCCACCAACCGCGTTGTTCAAGACGTAACGGTAACGATAATACCCGCACATGTGCACTATCTGGGGCGGGATAATAACCGGCAATCAGCGCGATATAACGTGCCTGTTCCGCTCTATCAATATGTAAAGATACAGATTGCCCCGGCATCATCACATAATTATCAAGCTGTAATATATTTTCGGTTGCACCCGTGCCAGCAAATAAATTACGTAATAGCGTGGGATTAGCCAGTAATTTATCCAATTGTTCACGTTTCTCCGCCTGAGCAATTAATATCGTACAACTATTGGGCATATTATTAAAAACGTTCAGCTGCGGATCAGCCGTCATTTTTAAACGAATGGCATTATTAGCATAAACAGGTCTGGCTTGTTCAATTGCCTGTAATCGTTTTTCATTATTAGAAATTGAATCACTGCAACCATTGATTAAAAAAATTATTAGTAATACTGAGAAACTACGTTTAATAACATTATAAAAATTCGTCTTATTCTTCATCTTGCTCTCTATTTTTATCTGGTCCTTTTATCACGCGCATAATGTCCTGTAGCGCTGAGGTATTATCTTCCATCATTTCCTCCAGCCATTCGGCTATTCCCATATTTGCCCAGCGTGCTGCCCGTTCCATTAAATAGGGTACTGGGCTGGTGGGTTCGTTCTTACGAAAATAATTGGCGATATTGATCATCTGCCCAATGGCAATAGCGCGTATTTCATGATGTGACCGATCTTCTGCCAACGTCGTATTAATACCATTTGACGCTCTTCCTCCTGGTAACGCTTCCTCATCGTGGTATTGTTGCGCGTCTTCCGGCGCAACAATCTCATGAAAACGCGTGATTAATGCCATCATCTCCTGTAATCGTTGTGTGCTGAAGCTCATGCTGTTGCCAGCATCTGGCATCAAGTTCACCATAATTTGGTGCAGTTTTTCCAATGCCTGCTTGACTTGTTCAGCCTGAGCCAATAGTTGGTCAAATTGTTCAGCAAGCGTAGCGCGAATACTGTCATCACATTCAGCGATACCGAAATAGCCATCACTGATCAGGGAGGCGCGTAATTCACTATTAGCCGCAACGCGTTGTTCAAAATACTGCACCCGCTGCCAAACGCTCAGACTCAACTTACCATCACTCGTCAGTGTCAGGTTGTCCAATTGTTTTACCAGTTGTTTATCCAACCAACTCAACCGACCAAGACGGGCATCAGCACAGTTTCCCTCTTCATTATCCAACGGCGGATACAGTACTGACCAAAAGGTTTCCAGTAGGCTGGCAATTAATGTCATACCGCCAGCCATGCCAGCTAAACCATACAGCTTTCCCTGTGCCTGAGTTAACCAACAAGCTATCTGTAAGTCTTTACTGTGTTTTTCCAGTACTTCCTGACACAACACTGAAACCTGAGGCCAGTCAGCCTGCCGGGTTTCATATCCCCACTCATCATCCTGTGGGAGATCCTCATCTGCTTCACGCGCAGCGTTTATCTGTTCAAAAAGAGGTTCATATTCGATATCACATCCCGCGGGTGCATCAGCAGAGATAGGATGTAAAAAACGTGCGATGTCTGTCTGTGCTAAATTCACTCTTATTTCCCTTTCAGGCAATAATCACCAACGGATAGCCTGTCGTGATCGTGCCGCCATGGGCGCACAAATCGCCAAGTCTGGCCGCAGGCCGCCCGCCAATTAACACTGTTGGACTTCCCATTACCACCGTATCCGGTGGCCCAACACACACCAACAACGACCCCATCGTCGCCGCGGGCAAACCACCAATAAGAACCGTTGGCACTCCTGGCGGCATAATAGGCCCACCCACATGTGGCACCGGAGGTACTGCAGGCGATACCATTGGACAAATATGCATATCTCCGACCCGAGCAGCTGGCATTGGCATCATTTTTCTCCTGATAACATAGCTTCATGGTACAGATAGTTTTTGCGGCCCTGATCCTGTGATGGTGGTAATTGCTTTAATTGCCCCTGCGCCAGTTGAAAAAACTGCTCGACATACAGCACTTGCTGCTCCGGCTGTTCACCATAAAAGTGCAGGATCAGGCACAGCGTATCTGCCAATGCCGCCAGTGACTGCCACGGCTGCGGATAAACATCTTCCAGATCCGGCGTTGTCATGCTGCCTTCGCTCCAGAAAACCGACAGCGCCAGACACGAGATAGGGTTATCAAACCCTATAGTCTGTGCCTGATCGAACAATTCATGACGTAACAGGTCACCCCCATTAGCGCGCCAGTGCCGCACTTGCTGCAACAGCAACCGCTGTTCCTGCTTCAGATCACGTTCGTAAACACGAGAGATAAATGTCAGTGCCAATTCCAGAGCCTGAGTGTAAGGCAACATGAAAATGGTGTAGAACACAGCATCTTGCCACAACATTTCCTGACTAAGTGCCGATAGATTCTGATCATGTGCTACGTGTTGCTGTAATACCAACTCCGCTTGTGACGAAAGCTGACAGTGTCGTAATTTAGCCATTGCTTCAAACTCTCATTATCCGTTGATTCCACTATTAACCAATCTTGGTCAAGATCCCTTTCACCATCGCAATACCTGTCGCATCCACCTGAACAATGCCGCCTTTTAACTGTGCCATCGCACTGCCCTGTACTTTGACTGTAGTTCCCGTTAATTCCGCCACTCCACTGCTCTTCAATGCCAGTTTCCCTGATCCTTCTACCGTGACAGATGGCGCTTTGATGGTGATCCCCGCCGGAGTAATCGACAATTTACTGGCACCCACTTTCAGCTCAATTCCCTGATTGGCCGTAATAGTGCAGTGTTGTCCCGCGTTAATTTTGGCGCTGCCTCTGGATACCTCCAGCGAATAACTGCCCGCGCTGACAGTCGTGGTGAAATTGCCGTGATCCAGTGTTTGCTTCTTATCGCCTTTTTTTACCTCAGTGACAGCATTGCCTTCACCCAGAATTAACGTATCGTTGCCTTTTTTAATTTTTGTATCGCGCTTCTCTGCAATTTCCCACGAGGCATTACGGTCAATATTCGCTGAAAAATCATTTTTCACTTTCAGACGTAGGTCTTTTTGTGAATGAAGCAAAATAAATTCTTCACCTTTCTTATCTTCGAAACAAAATTGATGCCCTTGCTCCACCGTACCTTTTGCGCTGCTGCGGGTAGCAATACCGCTTTGTGTTTTTTGTCCCGGCAACGCAAACGGTGGCATCTTCACGCCGTTGTAAACCGTTCCAGTCACTAGCGGGCTATCGGGATCGCCGTCAACAAAACTCACCAACACTTCACTACCCACACGTGGCACAAATTGAGCACCAAATTTTGCACCATTCCAAAACTGGCTCACGCGTACCCAACAAGAGCTGTCATCATTTTTTTTGTGCTCTTTATCCCAATGAAATTGGATTTTGATACGCCCTTGTGCATCGGTATGAATCTCCTCCGATGCCGCACCCACAACCAACGCAGACAACACACCAGCAATATAGGGCCGCGTAACTGAAGGACGTGGACGGAACGTTTTATTCGCCGGAAACAGCGTCACCTGCGACGAAAACAACAATCCTCCTTCCTCCAGGTTACTTTCCGCTTTTAATTGCTGGCTGCCCACCGCATAACGCCCATCAGCGCTGACATGCCCTTTCAACGTAAATTGATGCCCAACTTGCAAACCGGGATAACTATTAACCGCATTTGCATAATGCGACTGTGATTCCCACTGTTCCATGCACAGCGCCGCCTGTGCCTCCAACTGATTACGTTCCTCCTGACGCCGATCGTCATAGATAGAAAGTTTCGGATTGATGGAATAACCGCTATTCGCTTTAGCACTGGCGCTGACTGTCGAGGCATTTTTAACGTTATAGCCACTCATTTCCGCCATGCCAGGGATCATCGTGCGATGAATCTGCCAGGCACGCAGCCCGTATCCTTGCTGACTACCGAGCTTCGACTGATACGGCAATACCGCCAAAGGCGCGTTAACAAACGTCGAAGGGTGATCAGCCAGTACCAACACATGACGCCCTTCTTCATGGCGAAAAAAGTAGAAAATACCCGCTTGTTCCAGTTGGCGCGTCACAAAATCAAAATCTGATTCCTTGTATTGCATGCAATATTCAAGTTTCGGATAACGGCTTTTTAACGCCAGTTCAACATCGTTGAACCCACGTTTACGGAAAATATCGCACACCATATCCGGCACACTGATACGCTGATAAACACGCAGGTTACTGGTTAACGTCAACATTTTGAGCCACGGTTCAACCCGTGCCTGATAACAAAACTGACCATCAGCAAAACCTTGTTGCTGTAATTCCGTCAATATGCCATGCACAATCCGGTGATTTGGTGCTTCACCAATACGAAATGCCAGTGGTTTACCAATATAAGGCTCTAACTTGTTCCAATCCGAACTGGAGTAGAGCTGGACTGAAAAGGAATAAGGACGAGACAAGTGTTCTTCGCCGCTGATTTTATTCAGTGCCACAATATCTGACAGACTGCCGATAACCTGTAAAAAACGATTCTTTTGCCCTAACAGCATTTTTTTCACCTGAATTTTTTGTTCAAACCGTATAAGGACCCACACATTCTCCCAGATACACACGTTGAATATGGGTATCGCCGGTATTCCCCAAACAACCATCCCATCCCAATCGACGACTGCCGTTTAATATATTGCCCTGCCCATCGTGCTTTACTAGCAATTCCAACGAGAAAGAGAGCAACGGACCGGCAAATTGCCACACCCACTGCGTCAATCTGCGGTATCGTTCATTTCCTGGCATAAAATCGGCGCTCTGCTGGGCTGCAAACGGTCCTAACTGAATATGAAATCCCGACTGAATATCCCAATAAGCGCTACCTAACATCGGATTATCACCCAGCAAACTGCGGCCCAGACAACAACAGTGCATTTGCTCTGCATATTGCCAACGTCCCCTAAACGGCTGAATACTGACTGGCATGTTGAATTCCCGCTGCAACAGATGTTGCAAGTTCATCATTGAACGAACAGATGTTGCCAACAAGCCAACGCAGGCAGGACGAATATGCTGTGGTTCATTCGTCGTAAATTGCCCAGCCACTGCCGGAATGACCGCAGGTAACGCCCGACGGCTTTGCAATTCAGCATTAACAAATAACCGGTATTTCTGCCATGCCTGAAAACGCAGACTGAGCAGACGATGGGTAAAAATATCAATAAACGCTTGAGCTGATTCATCGCCATAACGATAACGCCGATCAATCAGCCATTCGGTATAGCGCAACGGCAGTGCACCAAATGTTCCCAACAAACCAAAGTGATATACCGCCATGCGATACTGCTCACCCTCTTGTTGCGGTGGCAACAAAGCGTCCACTTCACTTTCCGGCGCATCCAGTGTGAGGACCGAACTAAATTGCACCACATCATCAGGAATAACTGCTGCCTCACTACTTCGCCGATAGTGACAGCGTTTAAGCAGACGACGAACATTCTGATAAAAGCGCCCCCCAGCCAGACGTATTCTATTTTCTAAAGCCATGTCAGCCTCCCGCTACGACGTGGCCAACGACGCATACTATTATTAACCGATTCCAATTGAGTCACTGTCTGCGTGAAACTGTTAATCGGCGCATACATAGCGATAAAACGTTCCAGTAGGCTGCAAAAAAGATAAAAATCGACAAACTCACCCGCCTGTGTCTGGAATGTCAACGTCACTTCCAATCCACGCGCCAGAGAATAAGGATCAGCAGGATTCAGACGTGCACTCACAGGCACAATGGCAACCTGTTGTAGTTGGGCAATTAACCGCGATATGGCCGGATCACCATGCAAGTTGTACAGTTCTAGCGTCTCTTTTAGGCATTGAACGCCTTGCGAGCCACTCAGTAACATTTGGTTCAGATTGAGTTGTGACACCAAACGCCAGTTCAATGCGCAATTCGGTTGTGGGCGCGCCGGTAACCGGGGACGGATCAGTCCCAGAATTTTTACGCCCGGTAAAGCAACCTCTGATTCAAAATCCCCATCGGGATGACCATTGCTCAACAGCCGCGGCATATCACGATTAGTACAGGTTAAACTCAATACCACCACATCGGTTTCTGGCTTTAATTGCTCACCACTGCTATCGGAAAAACCGATAAACATATTCATTCCCGTTTCGTTATGCCTGAGTGAAGGGCGTGGTGATGCTTGCCAGAGCAACAGAGGTTGCTCGCCATCTTGTGTATGTTCAATACCGAATAATGGCGGTACAGATCTAGAACTCAATTGCTCTTGCTGACGGCTAACAATCTCAACTCTATCGATAGTATAGACTTCCATACTTTGTGGACGACGCGCATCCGGTTGCACTAGGTATTCGTGCTCAGTTTCTAACGGAATAATCGGCTCTGCCTGATGAGAAAATAGATTCACTACCGGGACACAATTTAGCCGAAAAGTTTCACTATCAACTTTATCGCTCATTCGCTCAATACGACGCAACGCAGCACAATCCTTAAGCCGGAAACGATAATGCAGATCTCCCGCTAATTTGGTGATCAAACCTGCATCAGGTAACGGAATGTCCAGAAATAAGAACCGTTCAGGAAAACTAAAATAATCGCGGAACAGATGATGAGTCGGATTTATCATCAGATCATCAGCGCACAGGTTATCTTGCGGATCGAAACCCACGACCTGAATATCTCGGTTATCCATGTTGAATACGTGCTCACCCAGCCGACATTCCAGTTGTTTTACCTGCGCCGACAACAGCTCATATAAGCTATGGGCCAGTATCGGCGCACCATGTAAGTACAACCGAATATGACGCGCCCGAAAGCTGGCACCCGGCCACAACGTGAAATTCAGAGTTAAAATAAAATCCCGATCATAAGGATCTGGCATCAGTTCCGTGTGGGTTAAATCCAGTGGCAACATTTCCAGCGGATATACCGTGCGGAAACGGCAAGCCACATCATCGACCGGCTGAGAAATTAACGGCGTATGTCGTGCCACCGTCATCACGCCAGTCACACCCGATGCCAACGGGTCTTGTTGAAACTGTACCAACGATACTGACGGAACCTGGCGTAAGAATTGTGGTGCCAACACTTCCAGCATGGCGTTGTTCAGCTCTGGCATATCTTCATCAATACGCTGATGAATCTTGGCCGTCAGAAAAGCAAAAGATTCTACTAACCGTTCTACATGGGGATCTTCTGAAACGCCCTCCGCGAATCCAAGACGTTTGGCAATTTTAGGAAAACGCTGAGAAAAAGCGGCACCATATTGCCTTAAATAACTCAGCTCCCGGTTATAATAAGTCAGTATTTTTTGCGGTAATAACATCATATTATGATCTGTCCCATGAAATTGAATAGGTATAAGCAGTACTGCTCCATGAGATAGAAAACACAATCTGTTCGTTGAAAAAAATTCCACTCACCCAAAAAGTAATATTCTCCGGTGTATTTTTCTGTAATGTAATAACGACATTTTTTAGGCGTGGTTCAAACCAGGAAATAGCCTGGTAAATATTATTACTCAGTGCATCAATACGCTCATCATCCGAAATATCAACACTAATAACATCAGAAACGCCATAATTTAAAACGGATTTCGGTAACTCACCAAATAAAGGTAAAACTGCGGAAATCGGTCTTGATGAAAATAACATGTTCAGATCGAACATAAGGCTTTGCACAACTTCCTGACGCGACCAAATAAACGTTACTCCACGTTCTTCATTTTGTGGATAATCATCTTTCAAGCGATGGAGAAATGAAGGCTGAATCATAAGTCATCTCTTTGCGGATAAAACCGCCGGCCAAAGGCCGGCAGTAAACAACAAAAATTACTGTTTCTTGTTTTCGATAAGATCCCAGCCTTCTGGACCTGCTTTGTTGCCTTTGGTGCCGTCTGGACTGAGTGGTGTGAATGTCCATTTAATTTTGGAATAGGTAATGGAAAACTGCTCTTGTGGGAATTCACCGCCACGTGAACAAGTTTCATGGACATCAGAGATAATACATTCATCCATTTCAACCTCCGCGTAAGGGTGCATTTCCCCTTTGAAAATCGTACAGATTTCCAATTTCACTTTCTTAATCGCAGTCCCCTGTGCCACTGCTGACAACAATTTGACAGAACTGATGTCCATCACCTTCACACAGTCGATCGTACGGAAATCCGCTGCACCAACGGTAATCTTACGTTTACCACTGTCTGCAATACGTGCGTGGTTGAACGCGCCAAAATTCACATGCTCCAGCTCAATCCAGTCTTTATGTTTGCTGTCGGTACTTTCACCTTTAATACCATCAATTTGCAAAAAAATTGAAGAACTCATAATTAACTACTCCAGTTAGTTGTTTAGTTGTAATGAATAAGACAAATATTAATAAATGAACAATCAAGCAGCTGAGGACGGTGGTAAATCAGCAACCAACCGTAAAGACATGCTTAATCCCTCTAATTGGAAATGCGGCCTTAAATAAGCCACTGCGCGATATGTTCCAGGTGAACCGGGAACTTCAACAACATCAACTCTTGCCTCCCGCAACGGATGGCTGGCTTTAATTTCTGCGCCGACAGTATCAGAACCAACAATATATTGGTTGATCCAACTTTGCAGATAAGTTTGGCATTCTCCGCGGGACATAAAACTACCCACTTTGTCACGCACAATCATTTTCAAATAATGTGCGAAGCGAGAAGTCGTCATAATATATTGCAATTGTGTTGATAATTTTGCATTGGCATTTGCCAGGTCAGAATTATATTTCCTGGGTTTATTAGGTGACTGCACAGAGAAAAATGCGGCGTAGTCAGTCCCTTTATAATAAACCAGAGGAATAAAGCCTAATTCTGCCAACTCTTTCTCACGGCGATCAGAAATAGCCACTTCAGTTGGACATTGCAGCATTTTTTCGCCGGACACAGAGGAGTAATGATGAGTTGGCAATGCCTCGACCAATCCCCCACCTTCTACACCACGAATCGCAGCACACCAGCCATATTGTTCAAACGCAGCCACCATACGGCCAGCCAATGCATAAGCGGCATTAATCCACAGATAACTATTGCTATCCCCTTCTCTCATCTGTTCTTCGAAACAGAACTGTTCAATCGGAATCGTTTTTGCTCCGTAAGGCAAACGACCAATCACTCTTGGCAAAGTCAGACCAACATAACGGGAGTCATCAGATTCCCGGAAGCGTTTCCAACGCAAATAGTCGGATGTGTCAAACAGTTTGGACAAATCACGCGGACGCGGTAATTCACCAAAATCATTCAGCCCCAACATGCCTGCATTGGCTGAACTAATAAACGGTGCATGTGCCGCAGCCGCCACATGAGAAATCTGCTCCAGTAAGTAAAGATCTTCTGGGCTGTTATCAAAATCAAAATCACCCACAAATGCCGAGTAAGGTTCACCACCAAAGGTACCGTACTCATGTTCATAAATATTTTTAAACAGCATTGACTGATCGAAATCAGAAGCCGATTTAAAGTCCTTAATTAAATCGGTTTTTGTCGCGTTCAACATGCGAATCTGGGTGTTATCCGTTTCACTCTGATCGAGTAACCCTTTAAGCCCCGTCCAGGAAGATTCCAGACGCTGGAATTCTGGATGATGCAGTACCAAACTCAGTTGAGCTGACATCAACGCGTCAATCGCGGCAATACGCTCCTCAATGCTGTTTACCAGATCACCAGAAACCACTAATGAGCCAGCAGTCACTTCTGATAAAAACTGGTCGAGTTGGCTTTTTACCCGATCACGATCCGTTTCCCGACGAATGGCCTGGGTGTTATCAATAATCTGATCAAGAAAATCGCCGCTGGCTTCCGTTGCTTGCAATTCTTGCTGTTCAACAACGCTCTGTTCCATGTTGTCCTCACTGTGCATTGTTATCTTCCGGAATATTGTTATTTTCCGGGGTAACGTCATCCGTTGTATTTTCTGTTGCAACGGTTTCTGCTTCCTCGTTTACCGGCGGTAATTTGTCCGCATGTTCAGCAAGAATTTCCGCCAGACGGTCACGCAATTTTTCATTACTCAATGCACGACCTTTCAAATCACTTAATTTGCTGCGAATTTCCAATAAATTACGAAGTGGCTCAATCTGCTTCGCCAAATTCTCCGGGGAAAAATCAGCCATTGATTGAAATTGCAAATCGATATTAATAAATCCACTCTGATCCGGCAGAGCACTTTCAACCTGTAATTCCAAAGAAGGTGATAAACCTTCCATAACAGCATTAAAATTATCTTTATCAACATGCATAAAACGACGTTCACGCATAGGAATTGATTGCTCAGCAAATTGCCCAATCACACCAATAACCAAAGGCAATTCTTTTTTCTCAACCGCACCACCTAATTCGACATCATAAGTAATCTGAACACGGGGCGGCCTTACTTTATCAAGCTTACGTTGAGTATTCATGGCACCTTTTTACCTTTATATATGACAGGAAGTGCAAACTTACTTACGTTAAACCGCACCAAACCTGATTAAATAACCGAACAAGATGAGATGGACGAAGAGATCAATTAACGTCCATTTATAGCAACTTAATATGCTGTGGCACATTCAATGATATTTAAAACCCACCGTGTGTCGGCTGGTAAATAAATTCTCACGTATATTGTTTTAATGCAACCTCACTAGGGTTAAATATCATACATTGAATTCCATGAAATTATATAACTCATTGTATTTAATAATTAAAATAAACATTAAATATTATTATTAAAATGAATTTTCGTACTTGTCTTATTTCTCGATTAACTATTTTTAATAATGGAAATCTGATTTGTCAGAAAAATAGAAATATATATGGAATTAGGATTTTATTTAATTACGGATTTCCTAACGTTGAAATAAAATACTTGATTCATATTCAAGGCTTTTAATAAAGACAAATCGATTAACTACCTAAATATGATTAATTGAGATGTCACGGCCTGATGAATTTTTACTGGAAATTGTATCTGGATTAATAGATAAATACTTATTGCAAATAGCCGGGTAATTGCGTAAAAAATAAGATACAGGGCCATATTAGGCCCCGTATTACTACAAATTATGAATTGTGATCAGCGGTGCACGTTATTTATATTCTTCCTGTAACTCCTTTTGTCTCAAGTTCCACAGCGAATCTTCTGGCATTTGGACACGAATATCTAAGCGGCAAGATTCGGGAATATCACAGGGTTCTCCATCTTGGTAGAATATCTCGTTACCATTGTCATCAACAGATTTGAGTTGCCAGTTCTGAAACATTTCAGGTAAATGTGCATGTTGACGGTGGAAAGTTTTAATAATAATAGAACCATCAGGCTGAACCTGATCTTTAACAAAAATCAATTCGAGATTATTGTTGTCATGGGGAACAGAAATACCACCATGTATCCCCCAACCACCATCAGCGTTATAACCCAAAATATTTGATAGATGATATATGCCGATCCCCTGTTTTTTAACTTCCACACCCTCTGATTCTTCATTAGTTGAGAATGTGCCATCAGGATAAATTTCTACTACCGGAGAGGCTCGTTTAAGGTATCCATTAGTATCCGGTTTAGCATTTCTGTCATCCCAAAACCTGCGTGTATACTGTCTTTTGCTATCGGCGTTTATTCTATCTGTACGATATGTATCGCCTTCATGCATGAAAACGAGCCTATGGCTCCATACTCCATCAATGCCTTCGCTTGAGGCACCATTCACATTACTGAATCTTAACTGGACCCCATATACATTTGGCAACCCATATCGAGTGACGAAAGGCGTATTAGGGGCAACCCAAGAATAACCGTTATATATATTTTCCCATCCATTCAAATTAGTAAAACGCATTGCATCATTAATTGATGCAGCCCCCACATCCCCCGCATTCAGACTAACGTCACCGGTCAATGCCTTACCATTTATTTTCCGGCTATTGGGTACTTTACTATTAATATTTTCACGTAATGAATTAATGATTTCCTGCACTAATTTTTGTGTCACTGCCAATGTGTCACTATTGCCAATCACATTTGTAAGTTGAACAACACCTTTTTGCTTTAATGAAGCATCAGGAATTTCTGCCGTGATTTTTTGTTTTAACGCCAGATTTAATTGGGCGGTGAGTTTAGCTATATCACCATTATCCAAAACATCATCGCCAGATTGGGTCACAATAAAATTAGCCACCACAGCAGCTATTGTTGATGATTGACGTAATACCTTATTTAACAAATGTGTTGGAACATCATTGGGTGGAAACCCCGTTTGTAAGTCCAGACTTGCTTCATATCTATCTTGACTCACTACATTAGCACCATTCTTAATAGAAAAGGCTTTAAACTCATTTTTTTTACTCATATATCCCCCCTATTGCTATATAATAAACACAGCGATAAGCTCGTTTAAAAACGAGCTTCTATTAAATAAAAACGACGGTTAAAAAAACCTTTTACCAATATTTAAATACGGTAAAATTTTAACGCTATTATTATTGCGGTTTTTCAGGCCAAGTAATATCTGGTGCCAATGAAATATCAATCCGACTTAATAATACTAAATACTTTTTCCAATCCAGTAATAACGCTTTTTCAACCTCTGATGCCATTTCAGTTTCAACTGCATATTGCAGCACGGTTATAGCGTCACTGGCTTGTTGATGAAAAGTGGCACGTTGTTGTTCTGCCTGTTTAATTTGACTGGCTTGTTGCGCTTCAATATCTGTTACCCAGTTTTCACCATCCCATTTATCAAAATCAGTAACCGGTTGCTCGAATGTCAATATTTCTGGTAATTCACCCAGTTCAATAACTTCCTGTTGTTCACCTGTTTGTGTGCTATAAGCTATTTTCCCCCGATGATCAGGGACAATTTCCCAATGACTTTCGTCCGCACTGCGACGTACAACCATATTATCGGTATCAGGAAGATTTGGAGCATCAGGATAAGAATGCGCGGATACACCTACACCTTCCGCCACATATTCAACATTAGTTCCGGCGAATTCTCTCGAATAAGGATTAACATGATAAACCTTTATCCAGCCAGCTTTAATTGCTAAGCCGTCTTCACCTAATATTGCGGTTTCAGTATCTAAGATATTTTCTTGTGTCATTATTATTCTGCCTTTACGATGTAGTTAAATGCGATATTGCGTGGCCTGAACCGGAAATAATCAACTCCAGTACCAATGATTTCTAATGATGGTATTTTATATCTTTTATGATCTTTATCGTGATATGTAACTCCATCCCTCTGATGTATATTTTGTGCTACTCCAGTTGTGAAGCTTCCAAGATATTCCGACAATGCGGAACCTTCTTGCCAGGATAATAATTTCCGCCCATTATCAGCTCCGCGCCCATCATCCCATCCCCGTATAAACTCGCCCCTTAAATCGGGTAATCTTCCGTTAGGATAAGCTTCCGCTAACTTTGGGTACTGTGATCTATTAAAGGCAGAACCATTACAAGTGACATAACCAAAAGGTGGATGAGGCAATGGCCAGGGAATAGGAGAGCCAACAGGAATTTCACTGGTTTTTTTTATCAATCTATCTACTTCCGCCCGAGTATATGCTCCTACATCACTCGCATTCAGATTAATATCCTCAGTCAACGCCTTACCATTTATTCTCCAGCTATTGGGTACTTTGCCATTAATATTTTCACGCAATGAATTGACTATTTCCTGAACTAACTTTTGTGTCACTGCCAATGTGTCATTATTACCCATCTCATTGGTCAGCTGAACAACGCCTTTTTGTGTTAATGAGGCATTGGAAATTACTGTTGTGATTTTTTGTTCTAAAGATAGATTTAATTGATCGGTCAGTTTAGCTATATTACCATCGTCCAGAACATCATCATCAGATTGGGCCGCAATAAAATTAGCCACTACAGAGGCTATAGTTGACGATTGACGTAACACCTTATTTAATACATGAATAGGGATATTCTCTGGTGGAAACCCCGTCTTTACCCCCTGACTTTCTTCATATTTTTCTTGACTCACCACATTAGCATTATTACTAATAGAAAAAGCTTTGAAATCATTTTTTTGACTCATATATCCCTCTTAAATTAAATAATATTATGTTATAATCAACATATTAAATTATTAAACATAATTCCCCAGAATTTATACCCATTATTAATAACATAGTGATAAGCTCGTTTTTAGACGAGCTTTTACTAAGTCAAAATTATGATTAAAAAAGCTAGCCTTTTTATACCTTATACCTTATGGATTTCAAGATGCATCGCGACGGCAAGGGAGCGAATCCCCGGGAGCATAGATAACTCTGTGACCGGGGTGAGTGAGTGCAGCCAACAAAGAGGCAACTTGAAAGATAACGGGTATATCAATATTTAAAAACGGTAACGCTATTATTATTGTGGTTTTTCAGGCCAAGTAATATCTGGTGCCAATGAAATATCAACTCGACTTAATAACACCATGTACTTTTTCCAATCCAGCAATAACGTTTTTTCAGCCTCTGATGCCATTTCAGTTTCAACTGCATATTGCAGCACGGTTATAGCGTCACTGGCATGTTGATGAAAAGTGGCACGTTGTTGTTCTGCCTGTTTAATTTGACTGGCTTGTTGCGCTTCAATATCTGTTACCCAGTTTTCACCATCCCATTTATCAAAATCAGTAACCGGTTGCTCGAATGTCAATATTTCTGGTAATTCACCCAGTTCAATAACTTCCTGTTGTTCACCTGTTTGTGTGCTATAAGCTATTTTCCCCCGATGATCAGGGACAATTTCCCAATGACTTTCGTCCGCACTGCGACGTACAACCATATTATCGGTATCAGGAAGATTTGGAGCATCAGGATAAGAATGCGCGGATACACCTACACCTTCCGCCACATATTCAACATTAGTTCCGGCGAATTCTCTCGAATAAGGATTAACATGATAAACCTTTATCCAGCCAGCCTTAATTGCTAAGCCGTCTTCACCTAATATTGCGATTTCAGTATCTAAGATATTTTCTTGTGTCATTATTATGCTGCCTTTACGATGTAGTTAAATGCGATATTGCGAGGACGATTTTCATTTGCTGTTGGGACAACGCGTGATGCGTCAAAAGTTATATCATCTGTTCCATAATTAACACTCGACATCTGGCTTGTGCCTATAACATATGACTCATCAAATTTCCAACCAAAACAGCCAGTTGACCTGAATATGTTTAAATGACCCTGCATTCTTCGGGCTGAGAATCCTCCGGTTATATTTCTAATTGCATCACTCTGGTTTGTCAGAAGTGCTCTACCACTATCTATTCCACGACCATCATCCCAACCACGGATAAACTCACCTCTTAAATCGGGTAACCTACCACTAGGATAAGCTTCCGCTAACTTTGGATATTGTGATCTACTAAAAGCGGAGCCATTACAAGTGACATAACCAAAAGGTGGATGGGACAACGGCCAGGGAATAGGAGAGCCAACAGGAATTTCACTGGTTGTTTTTATCAACTTATCTACTTCCGCTCGAGTATATACTTCTGTACGAGTATATGCTCCCACATCACTCGCATTCAGATTAATATCTTCAGTCAACGCTTTACCATTTATTCTCCGGCTATTGGGTACCTTGCCATTAATATTTTCACGCAATGAATTGACTATTTCCTGAACTAACTTTTGTGTTACTGCCAATGTGTCATTATTACCCATCTCATTAGTCAGCTGAACAACACCTTTTTGTATCAATGAGGCACTGGGAATTTCTGCCGTAACTTTTTGTTTTAAGGCTCTATTTAATTGAACAGTGAGTTTAGCTATATCACCATCATCCAAAATATCATCGCCAGATTGTGTCGCGATAAAATCAGCTACCACAGATGATATAACTGACGATTGACGCAGCGCCTTATTTAACAAGTGAATATCAACAGGACTATTGGGTGTCAATCCAGTCTGTAACTCAGGACTATTTTCATAAGAATATTGACTCACCACATTAGCACCATTCTTAATAGAAAATGCCTTGAAATCATTCTTTTGGCTCATATACCCCTCTTAAATTAAATAATGCCCTTCTATAATCAACATATTAAATTATTATACAGATAATTACTCCCAATTGGGGTCAGTCATAGTCTAGTTCATAAAAATAATAATGGATTGTTTTTATAACTTACAGGGTTAATTATTTTTATATAATAGGCAAAAAATAATCAGGTCAATATTTGATAACTATTCATGACCCTGACTTTCTACTGTCATTTTTATGGAAATATTTCCTGGATTTATTATGATCCGCGGATAATAAAAAATTATAAATATTTCCATATAAAAAAATAAGAAGATAAAAGCAGGAGGATAATATAGTAAAATGGTCAAGATAAATATTTTGCCAATTATTTTCTGGCCCCTGCCGTGAAAAAGCTATACCCAATAGATTTCAAGTTGCGGCGCGGCAGCAAGTGAACGCATCCCTAGGAGCATAGATAACTCTGTGACTGGGGTAAGTGAAAGCAGCCAACAAAGCAGCAATTTGAAGGATGAAGGATATAACTCAATTGACGCGATTTAGCCTCAGTATTATCGGACAAGGGTAAATAGTTTTACCTGTTCAGGTAATGACGAAAATCCTCTTTATTGCAAGTAACTTTTTCCGGTAATGAGATCTATTTTTGTGATTAATATCACAAAATAAAACAAAAAAATGAAATTAATTTGAAATTATTACTATTGATTATTAAATAACTAATATTAATGTATTTTTTATATGATTTGTAACACAATAATAACCTGGATCTATTTTTTGATTAAAATACAACCCCTTGTTTTTGCTGCTATCTTAACCCCATCCCTGCTTTTAGTTACCTGCGTGACAATAAACCTCAAACATTGATCGCTAAGTTAAATTTATGGTTAATACCGCTTCGTAATTGTGGAATAGAAAAGCAATGAAAAGCAGTATTTTGGTATTAGCGGTTTTTTATAGCACGGCTTCAGGCAGTCAGGCCGCTGACCTCTCAGATCAACAACGTATTCATCAACAGGCGCGTCAGCAAGCACTGGAGGCCCAATTAGCTCCATCGCCTGAAGCAGTTCGCCTGTCTGTACTGGAAAAAACCTCGCCCGCCGCCTTTCCGACGGCAGCACACGGCTTTCCCCTTGCCCGGGTCCCGCCATTCGGTACTGGCCGTATTCATTCAAATAACCCGGCTGCCCGTGTGTAGTCTGTGCGTGGAGACCCCCCATGAACAAACAGTTATATCGTCTTATCTTTAACCGATCCCGAAATAGGCTGATGGTGGTGGCGGAGATTGCCCGGGCCGGGCAAGGCAGCACCGCGCGCCGTCGCGGTCGGCCATCGGCTCAACGGTTGTGTCGCCTTACCGCGTTCCAGTTCGGTTTATTGCTGGCCCTGGGCGGGATTTCACTCACCGCCCAGGCGGCGATTGTGGCCGATGGACAGGCACCGGGCCAGCAACAGCCGACGATTATCCCCAGTGCCAACGGCACGCCGCAGGTGAATATCCAGACCCCCAGCGCTGCCGGCGTGTCCCACAATACTTACCGCCAGTTTGATGTCGATAAACGCGGGGTTATCCTCAACAACAGCGCAAAGGCGACCGAGACCCAACTGGGCGGCATGGTCGCCGGCAACCCCTGGCTGGCTAAAGGGGAAGCCAAAGTGATCCTCAATGAAGTCAACAGCCGTGACCCCAGCCACCTCAATGGCTGGATTGAAGTCGCCGGACGCAAGGCTGAGGTGGTGATTGCCAATCCGTCCGGGATTACCTGTAATGGTTGTGGTTTTATCAATGCCCATCGCACCACCCTGACCACCGGTGAAGCCCTGATGGAACGGGGGCATCTGACCGGTTTTGACGTGAATCAGGGCGAAGTGCGTATTGAGGGGCAAGGGATGGACAGCCGGCAGCAAAATTACACGGACATCATTGCCCGCGCCGTTGCCCTCAACGCCAAATTACACGCCCAAAACCTGAAAGTGACCACCGGGCGCAATCGCGTGGATGCCGCACACCAGACCATCACGAAAAAATCCGCCGCTGAAGATGAGGCCCACCCACTGTTCGCGCTGGACAGTACGGCACTCGGCGGGATGTATGCTCATAAGATTCTGCTGATAGGCACCGAAGCCGGTGTCGGGGTGCGGAATGCCGGCGATATCGGCGTGCCCGCGGGGGAAGTCTTCGTCACCGCCGATGGCCGGATTGAGAACCGGGGCACAATCAGCAGCCGGGATGCGCTGCAATTAACCAGTACCGCCGGGATAGATAATCAGGGCAAACTGCTGTCGCAATCGACGGTCACTTTGCAGGCTGGGGGCCCACTGCACAACCGGGGCCGGATTGAGGCGCGGGGGGATATCACCGCCACCGCCCAGACGATACAGAGTGACCGCCACAGTATCTGGGCCGCCGGACTGGATGATAACGGGAACACCACCCGCCCCGGCTCACTGACCCTGACCGCCCAGCAGGTTCAGGCTGGCGGGAAAAATCTGGCGACCCATACGCTGAATATTCACGGTCAACAGATTGACCTCAGCGGCAGTCAAACTGTAGCGGGCGACATTCAGCTGACGGCCAGTCAACCGGGCATCAGCACCGCCCATGCTACCGTGACGGCGGACCGTTTTACCGCAAAGACACCGGGCCAGTTTAACAATGACGGCGGTCAGCTGGTGGCGCGGGAAATCCACGTCACCACACCGGATTTATCCAATCATCAGGGCAAAATGACCCAGACCGGTCCCGGTGAACTGACCCTCCACACCCGGACCCTGAATAACCGGGGTGGCACCCTGTTTAATGCCGGGTCACGGCTGACGATCACCACCGACCAGCTCGATAACCGTCAGGGCAACCTCGTCAATCAGGGGGATAACTTCCACCTGACCGCGCAAACCGCAGACAACACTCAGGGGCAAGTGCAACTGGCCGGCAACGGTCAGCTGTCCCTGACAGCCCAACACTGGCTGGGCCATCAGGGCAAACTGCTGACCAACGGCGCACTGGATATTCAGGCTCACGATTTACAACTGAACCACGCCGTCACCACGGCGAATAAAATCACGGTAATCGCAGACACCCTGAACCATCAGGCCAGTGTCATGCAACAATCGGGCACCGATACCCTGGCCCTGACGGTCAACACGCTGAATAATCAGGGCGGCAAGATTGCCGGTAACGGAAACCTGCATCTGAATGCCACGGCGATAAACAATCGTCAGGGCCAGTTTGTTGCGGCTGAAAACGGCTCGTTGACATTGACGGTTAACGACACGCTGGATAACCAGAATGGCCGACTGGAAGCGGGTAAACATATCCAACTCACCGCGACCCAACTGGATAATCGCCGGGGAACCCTGGCGGCCTCTGGGGGCAGTGCCACGCTGACTATCGGGCAACAGATTCAGAACACCCACGGCCATATCGAAGCCAAAACCCGACTCACTACGACCAGTCAGGCTTTGGATAACACCCAGGGGACATTACTGGCGCAACATATCACCAGCCAGACGACCGGGCACCGCTTCACCAATACCGCCGGACAAGTGATCGCGCAAGATACCCTGACCTTACACAGTGGTGAGCTGGAAAACACCGCCGGACTATTACAGTCCGGGGGCGACATGACGGTGAAAACTCACGGTCACTGGCTCGCCAACACCGCCACGACGGACCAGAAAGGCGGCCAGTTATTGAGCGGCGGACACTTAACGCTGCATACCGGCGATATCAATAACTCCGGCGGGATCATCGCCGCAGACGGCCACACTACCCTGAGCAGCACCGCGCTTAACAATACCCGGGGACAGATAGCCGGCAATGGCGGACTGGACATTCACAGTCAGCAACTGACCAACCGTCAGGGCACCTTACAATCCGCCGATGCGCTGAATCTCGATACCGATGGACAGGGACTGGATAACCAGCAGGGCCGTATTCTCGGCGATGGCATCACCACCGTCACCAGCGGCCCGCTGGACAATCGCCACGGTCATCTGCAAGGCGGACAGTTGGTTATTGACACCCGACAGGCGCAGACAGATAACCGGGACGGCAAATTGTTGTCGGCAGGTACGTTCAACCTGAAAACCCAGCAGCTCGACAATCGTCATGGGCAGGTGCAGGCGGTGGGCGACACCGTATTGAATGTTAAAACCCAAACCGATAACACCGGCGGCTTGATTCGTGGCGGTGCGCAATTGACCTTGAGCACCGCTCACCTGATTAATCGCGACACGGCGCAGACGGATAAAGGACTGGAAGCCCAAAACCTAACGGTTAGCACCCAACAGGCGGACAACAGTCAGGGCACTTTACGGGCAGCCGACCACCTGCAAGCGAATATCAGCCAGACCTTGAATAATACTCAGGGGCGGGTCTCCGCAGGCAAACAGCTCACTATCAACCGCGAGGCTCAGCAACCGCCTCTGAGGATTAACAACCAACAAGGCACCTTGATTGCCGGGAAACAGGTCGATATTCAGGCTAATACGCTCAGCGGTGACGGCCAACTGTTATCGCAGGGCGATATGGCGGTGACCTTAACCGAGGATTTTCACCATACCGGCAACACGGCGGCCAATGGCAATCTGACCCTGAAAACCACCGGCAATCTCCTCAATGACCGCCCGATAAAAGCCGGTCAGGCGCTGCATCTTGGGGCGCAAAATCTTACTAACAGCGCCACCGGTGAAATCAGCGCCGAACAAACGCAAATCAAGGTCCACGATACGCTGACCAATACCGGACTGATTGACGGCAACCTGACCCATCTTACGGCTCACACGTTGACCAACACCGGCACCGGACGGATTTACGGGGACCATCTCGCCCTCCAGACGGGGACGCTCAATAACACCGCGCACGCCGGCAACGCGGCGGTGATTGCCGCCCGTGACCGGCTGGCTATCGGCACTGACACCCTGAACAACCAGCATCATGCGCAAATTTACAGTGTGGGCGAGACGCATATCGGCGGCCAGCTGGATAACACCTTATCCGCCACCGGTCAGGCGCGTGAACTCACTAACCACGCCGCCACCCTCGAAGCCGGCGGTAATCTGACGATTGACGCCAACCAGCTCCACAACACCAACGCCGGGCTGGTGACTCAGGTCGCCGAAACCGAACACGCCCGGCATCACGATGCGGCGCTTAGCGGCCAGACTGCCCGCTATGACTGGTCGCAGGTAGACACCGCCCAGCGGGACAAATACGGCGTGCATACCGCCCGGATGCCGGACGGCAGCCGCAGCGATAACTTCTATGAGTATCAGTACACCCGTACCGTGACGGAAACGCAGGTCAAACACAGCGACCCGGGTAAAATTCTGGCCGGCGGCCATCTCACCCTTAACAGTGCAAAGGTCACCAACCACGACAGCCAAATTATTGCCGGTGGCGCGCTGACGGGCACGATTGGCGAACTGCACAATCTCGCCACGCAGGGCGAACGTATCACCACCGAGACCGGCAGCCAGACCCACTGGTACGCCAAGAAAAAACGGAACAAACTCGGCATCGGCGGCACCAAAACTTCGCAGGGAAAAAGTCGCAGTGGTTATAACCCTGCGCCGGTGGTAGAAACGATTGACCTGAAAACGCTGGCCTGGCAGGACCATGCCCGTCCACAGAACACCGATATCACGATTACGGACCGACAGACCGGCCAAATTCACGCGGCTCCCACGGCGGTGAAACCGGTGAGCGGGATAAACGACCAGCCGCGGGTCTTGCCACCTGGTCAACCGTTTGAACTGAGTTTGCCCCCAGAAACGGTGAAAGGGCAACCCATCGACCCGGTGATACGTGTCGTGACCCCCAATACCCGCCTGCCGGATAACAGCCTGTATACGGTGCAACCGGCCAGTGACAGCCACTATCTGGTCGAGACCGACCCGAAATTTACCCAGTATAAACAGTGGCTGGGCTCGGATTATATGCGGCAACAGTTAACGCACGACCCGGCGCTGGTGCACAAACGCCTGGGCGATGGGTTCTATGAACAGCGACTGGTGCGGGAGCAGATTACCCAGCTGACCGGCCAGCGCTACCTGCCCGGTTACCATAACGATGAAGCGCAGTTTAAGGCGCTGATGGATGCCGGAGTGGCTTTCGGTAAGGAACAACAACTCACCCCCGGCATTGCCCTGAGTCCGGCCCAGATGGCGCTGCTGACCGCCGACATTATCTGGCTGACCAACCAGACGGTGACTCTGCCGGACGGCAGCACGCAGGTGGTGACGGTGCCCCAGGTTTACGCCCGGGTGAGACCCGGCGACCTGAGCGGAGACGGCGCTTTACTGGCCGGTAATACCGTGGCCCTTAACAGTCAGGGCGATATCACCAACAGCGGCACGATTAGCGGGCGTGACGTTACCCAATTGACGGCCAACAACCTGACCAACAGCGGCTTTATTCGCGGCGGTAAAGTGGATGTGACGGCCCGGCAGGACATCACCAACCGGGGCGGCCAGATTCAGGGGGCGGATAAAGTTGTGCTGCAAGCCGGTCGGGATATCACCAGCGCTGCGACCCTGCGCGGAGATGCCGCGAACCGCTGGCGGGACCGTCCGGCGGGGATTTATGTGCAGAACGACCAGGGCACCCTGTCGCTGAGTGCCATCAACAATGTGCAATTAACCGCCAGTGAGGTGAAGAACGCCGGTAAAGACGGTCGCACCGAGATAACCGCCGGCCATAACCTGACGCTGGATACCCTAAGCACGCACCGTACAGAACAGGGCGACTGGGGGAAAGATAACTATCGCCATCTGAGCCAACAGCAGGATATCGGCAGCCAGATAACCGGTGCCGGTGAGGTGACCCTGCAAGCCGGGCAGGATTTGACCGCTACCGCCGCCCACGTCAATGCCGGTCAACAATTGACGGCGCAGGCCGGAAATAACCTGACATTGACAACCGGTACCGCCTCATCCGACTTAGTGGAGCACAGTAAGCAAACCAGCAAAGGCTGGCTGTCCAAGTCGTCAGTGGAAACCCACGACGAAGTGCATGACCGACAAGCCCTGAGCACCACCTTCAGCGGCGATAAAGTGACTTTACAGGCCGGTAAAGACCTGCATATCCGCGGCAGCAATGTGGCGGGCACGCAGGATGTCCGCCTGAACGCCGGTCATCAGCTGACCGTCACCACCGCCGCAGAATCTCACGGTGAAACCCATTTGCGGCAGGAGAAAAAATCGGGCTTGATGGGCACGGGCGGTATTGGTTTCACATTAGGCCAGGCCAGCCAGAAAGTCACCACCGACAGCGACAGCCAGCGGAATAAAGGCAGCACGGTGGGCAGCAGCCAGGGCCATGTCACCCTCAATGCCGGTACCCAGCTCAACCTTCACGGCAGTGACCTGGTGGCCAGCAAGGACATCACCCTGACCGGCCAGAACGTGAATATCACCAGTGCGGCAAACCATCACACTACCCTGACCAAAACCGAACAGAAACAAAGTGGCCTGACGGTGGCGCTGAGTGGCACGGCAGGCGGCGCCCTCAACAGTGCGGTGCAGACGGCCCGGGCCGCGCAGCAAACCGAAGACCCGCGCCTCAAAGCCCTGCAACACACTCAGGCCGCCCTCAGTGGGGTACAGGCGACACAGGCTGCCCGGCTGGCCGAAGCCCAGGGCAGTGATAAAGGCAATAACACCCTGGCCGGAGTGAGCCTGTCCTACGGTCGTCAGTCTTCCCGTTCAGAACAGCAGCACCAGCAGACTACCCAACAGGGCAGCCACCTGACCGCCGGGGATAACCTCACGATAACGGCGCACGGTGACGATAAAGGGGCATCCGGTCCGAACGGCGATATCCGCATTCAGGGCAGCCAGTTACAGGCCGGTCAAGACCTGCAACTGCATGCCAGCCGGGATATTGCGCTCTCGTCCAGCCAGAACACCGAACAGACCACCGGCAAGAGCCGCAGCCACGGCAGCTCGCTGGGCGTGGGCCTGACTGCCGGACCCGGGGGCACCGGTTTGAACGTCTCGGCCAATGTCAGCCGGGGTAACGGCCGTGAAAACGGTCACGGTGTTAGCCACAATAACACCACGTTACAGGCGGGACAGACCGTCGAGCTAAACAGTGGCCGGGATACCACCCTGAAAGGGGCACAAGTCAGCGGCGAACAGATGACCGCCGAGGTAAAACGCCATCTGACACTCAGCAGCGAGCAGGGCAGCCAGCGCTATGACAGCCAGCAACACAACGCCC